>NZ_CP150308.1:0-4800000 GCF_037993015.1 Paenibacillus sp. FSL E2-0151 | reverse complement strand
CAGCTGTCTTGTACGATTTGGCTGTGTGCTGTTACGAACTTGAACTGGAAGAAGAAACCCTGTCATATACGCATAAAGTATTGGCTCTGGAACCTGATCATGAAGAAGCAGCAGCGTTGCTCCAGAGTTTCGAGTTGATCTGAACGGAACAATTTTAGTTTGTCTCCTATATGTCTAGAAATAGTGATGGTTGTATATAAAATTGAAACCTAATTGGGTTGTAATCGTATTAATGGGATATTCAACCAATTATTTCTATAGTACATAAAGGAGACAGCGCTATGAAGAAAATGTTATCCGTTGCATTATATCCACTTGCTTGGGTGCTGGGGGCACTGAGTATCTTATCTGGAAATGAAAACAGTGTCCTATTGGTGAAGGATATCGCTACAGATCGAAGCTATGATGGGCAGGCCATCTATGATAGTATTGAACGTAGAAATGTCTAACTACATATCATTCAACTGTTTCACCGAGCAATAACATGAGAAACAATTACTCATGAAGTGATGTACGATGAGCAGGAGTTCTGTCCGTATAACCTTTAAGCCGGTTTCGTGCCTTATTCAGGTATGAACCGGCTTTTATTATGGCTTTAGCCAGTTGAGTGCGTGAAACGCGCGAAACAAAAAACCACCCGCTATGCGGGTGGAGGGATCGAGGGTTTGACCACCAAGACCATTCCGATAAAATTGAGATGTTCAGGCTCAAAGAAAGGAATGGTCTTAGATGGCAAACAAGAGCTATAGCCTAGCTCACACAAAGTGGATGTGCAAATACCACATTGTATTCACCCCGAAGTATAGACGGAAAGAAATCTATAATCAAGTAAGAAAAGACTTAATCGAAATTTTTAGACGTCTATGTAAGTACAAGGGAGTAGAAATTATAGAAGGTCATATGATGCCCGATCATGTTCACATGTTGGTAGCGATTCCACCGAAAATAGCTGTCTCAACGTTCATGGGATATCTAAAGGGAAAAAGTTCGCTAATGATATTCGAGAAGCATGCTCAGCTCAAGTATAAATACGGCAATCGAAAGTTTTGGGCAGAAGGGTACTATGTGAGTACAGTGGGTCTAAATGAAGCAACGGTAAGAAAGTATATTCGTGAACAAGAAGCACATGATCAAGCGTTAGATAAGCTGAGCGTAAAAGAATACGAAGATCCATTCAGCAGTCATCGGAGCAAAAAGAAGTAAAACCAGTTTAACTGGTGAGTGAAAGTGACAAATAACACTGAGCCTGAACAGCCCTGCTGTCAGGCTAGCGTCTTTAGGCGCAGTTTGGCAACAGGGGGTTATACCCCAAGAGCAAACCACCCGTTGGACGGGTGGTCCTGATTATTGAATGGGGGATACCAGATGAAAATTATCATTGGACAACCGAGGCTCGAACAGCATTTGCTGCAGCTTGAAGCCGAACTCAAGCAACACCCTGATGCGGATATGTTGTTTTTTCCTGAAGGTTATCTGAACCAAAATGTTGAGGAAGCTTGCAGGTTGGCGGCTGAATATGGGACCATGATTGTCTCAGGTCATCGCAGACTGGACGAACGTCCAAAGGACCGATCAATTATCATCAGTAAGGCTGGAGAGGTTGTATTGGAGAAAGCTAAATATACACCTGCTGAGAGGGTTGAGGAACAGGGTTGGGTAATAAGCACTTTGTTGTGTGATGAGCTGGTCTTGCAAGGATTTCGCAATGAGAATATAGGGAATGTGGACATTGTGATGCATTCCATTGGTGTGGGCATGTTCAGTGAAGAGCAGTACAGTGAGTGGGTAGAAGAGGCTCGACAGATCGCCTTGAAGCATCAATGTATTGTCATGGGGACAAGCCATGCGGATGGTTCGTACCGTGATAGCGAGATCTCCATTCCAATCGCCTATTGCATAACACCTGATGGAGAGGTTGTTCTGGCATCCCGAAGTGATACACGTACTCGTACAATCCTTCTGGACAGAGGAAATACAGACCCTTTACCTCAGGAGTCACAAGAAAAACAACTGAAAATTTCCATAGCCCTATCCGGTTAAATCAACGGGTATGAATCCCGGATGAATGGGCTGTTGAACTTGCCGATTCGCCCGGTCACTTGCACGGAATACGCATATGTTATGGCATACCTTGAAATTCAAAGGAGGCCAATCAAATGAGTCAAGTTGGATACGGTTGTTGTAATACTGGTGGCGGATGGACTTCTACAAGTGCAATTCTCGTGCTGTTCATCCTGCTCGTGATCATCACAAAATCTTTCTGGCTGTAAGTCACGTGTAGAAACGTGCAAACAGTGGCTCCGCTGAGACTTCAGCGGGGCTTTTCCTGTTTATAAGAAACAACATATGCCATCCATGACATTTGACAACTGAAAACAATGTGCTTAAAATCACATAAGAGACTATTAACAGAGATTGAAGGGATAGCAATGCCGTTTATTCGCTTTAAAGGATTCACAGGTCCTCAGCTAGAGGAAGTTGTACCCCAAATTACAGAGCAGATGGCCCTAATTACTCATATTCCAAGGGAGAGAATGAAGGCAGAGCGTCATGATGTACAAGCGCTAACACCTTCTCCGGCTTCTATAGAGATTCTGATGTTTCAACGTGACCAGGAGATTCATAATCGGATTGCATCGTCGGTGCAAGCTATTTTGGAAGAAGCATATATGCCGGATGTGCACATTTTCTTCAATATATTGTCACCTACTTTGTATTATAAAAAAGGCAAGCCGCTTACAGATTATCGATTGGATTGAGATTGTGAGGGACGAGCAGAATGTTGCTCGTCTCTTTTGATTTACATATTTTTCGTATGTTTAGCAATGGGATGGTTTCTGTGAATTCTGCTCAACGATAATGAGCATATCGCAGATACAATAAACAAGGCTCCACCGATAAGGTATACCCACCGAACGCCCAGTTGATCGGCGACTAGACCAAAGATAACTATGGATACACTCATAACCGTGGATATCAGGACGCCATGGGTGGCGTATACCTTGGTTAGGGATTCGACAGGTACACTGTTCTGAAGCGCTGTCTGCTGAGCCACATCACGAATCTGATGAACTGGACCCATCAGTATGCATAACACCAGAGCGAGCCATGGCAGGTTGTTTAGACCATAAACGACGGTCAGCAGGCTGAAGAGAAGAGAACCCATGGTCATACTAGCGATTAGATGCTTCTGAATACGTTTGGCTAGTGCAAGAGCCAGAATACCTCCAAGCATGGTTCCAGCAGCGTAACTCGAGTTCATGAGTCCCCACCAACCTTCTCCTCGTCCCAGAGCTTCTTTTGCAAAGGCCAGCGTAACAGCTCCGATCCAGATGGAACCCGCAAGTGCTTGGGCAATGCCCATAAGCGTAATCAGCCGTAATGATGGATTCTTCCAAAGTATACTCCAACCTTCCCTCAATACATTCCGCGATACAGCAGATTTCTGAGGTTGTTCTACATTCCGTGTGAGCGAGCCCATGGCAATCATGAAGATCAGAACGGCCCAGGACAGGCTTGTAGCTGCCCAGAAGGTCTGTGACGCCCCCCAGTTCATCACGGCGAATCCCGTCATGGCGTAACCGACAATGGTTACAGTCTGATTGGAGAAAGATAGTAGGCTATTTGCTTTTATAAGGTCTTCACCTTGAACCAATCGTGGCGTTAAAGTCTTCAGTAACGGAGTTTCCCATCCGTCCAAGAAGGATAATGCAATCACTCCGAGCAATATAAGCGGCAGTTGTGAAATCAAGTGATTCAACGAAATGGCTATACAGGTCATGATTAATGTTTTGGCTATGGAAATGCTGATCAATAGTCTGGAGAATGGGAAACGGTTCACAAGTAATGGCAAAGTGAGACCGGCTATTATGCGTGCAATGATCTGAATAAGTGGAAACATTGCAGCAGAGAGTACCGATCCAGTGAGACCGTATATGAATGTAGTAATGACCATGATATATATGACATTAATAAGCGAGAGCAGCGTCTTGGCGGCCCAGTACGGATAAAATGCGATGTTCATGCCAATGATGTCCTTTCCGAAACGATATATCTATATTACGGGCATTGTCATCATTGCACCACAAACAAAGTTATCATTTTCCCGTCATTTCATCACAAAAAAACTGCCCAACAGGGCAGTCATCTTCTAATGCCTATAGTTCATGCCATAGCAAGTGTGAAGGCGATAAGCAACATCAGCAGGCTGGTCGTTCTGACCATAGTCATATAAGGCCTGCTGGGTTCGGCTTCGCCCCGGGAAATCCAGCCATAGCGCAGATACCAGCCGAATTTTGGGAAACAGAGATTGATGATACAGAGTACCATGAATATAAAAAAGAGGGTTCTCATACCCATCTTCCTTTCTCACTTACATAACGGATCTTATTTTAACGTTTGCGTCTGGTAAAAAAGACTACAATCAAAATAATAATGATGATAATTAACAGAAATTTCATGTATGTTCCTCCTGGTGAGTAGTTAGGTTATTGTGGAATGTTAGTTATCAACTATTACCCATAAACCACATGACTTGAATAACTATGTTACAATTAAAATATATTGATTTAATATCAACACATTCCGACTGGTTAGTTTTCTCTCCTTATAATGTACGATTGCAGAATATATAAACATTAATGTGTGTGAGATGAAGGAGGAAGGCATGAGCCAACATAATCAACTCTCATTACAATGGGAATTTATCATCTCGAAAGTGAAATCCTCCGTGACGGTGGTCGATGCTACCTTGCCTGAGCTTCCGCTCATGTATGTAAACGAACACTTTACCCAACTGACAGGATATACGTATGAAGAGTCTGTCGGACACAATTGCCGATTTTTGCAAGGGCAGGATACAGACCCGGAAACGATAATGCAGATTCGTGATGCAATAAAGAAACAACAATCCATTAAGATTGATATTTTAAATTATACAAAAAGTGGTCAGAAGTTCTGGAACGAATTGAATATCGATCCGATCTTTAATGAATCCGGAGAGTGTTTATATTTTGTAGGCATTCAATACGATATTTCAGAACGGAAGTATGCCGAACAGCAGTTGAAGTTTGCAACTTCCATGGCTGAGATGAACAGCAGAGGGCAATTGGAATTCATCGGCAAGCTGAATCACGAGCTTCGTACCCCGCTTAACGGCATTATGGGCATGATCGAACTTGCCAGTATGGGTGAAACTACGGATGAGCAGACAGAATATCTGGAGCTTGCACGTCAATCAGGTGAGGCGCTGCTGAACATCATTAACAATAGCCTGGATATGGCGAAACTGGGCAGAGGCAAAATGGATGTTGAAAACATTGAGTTTCAGCCGTTGAAGCTGATCCAACAGATTGTGAAGACACATGAACCTGCGGCACGGAATAAACAAATTCGTTTGCTCTGTCATGCTGATCTGAATGTTCCTGATGTGCTTATCGGTGATCCGCTAAGACTTCGGCAGGTACTGGATAATTTGCTGAGTAATGCAATTAAGTTCACGGAACAAGGTGAAGTGCAGTTACAGGTGGATGTGAGACAACAACTGATGGATACCGTTGTATTGGTATTTTCTGTGCGTGATACGGGAATTGGCATTCCTCAGCATCAGATCGAACCATTGTTTGATGCATTTACCCAGACCGACATCTCCCATGCGCGCCGATTTGGCGGAAGCGGTCTTGGTCTGACCATCTGCAAAGAACTGCTGGAACTGATGAATGGTCAGATTTCGGTGGAGAGTACAGAGGGGAAAGGTACACAGTTTGAGGTGACACTGCCCTTGCTGCGCCAACAGGCCATTCCCAATGTAGGATAATCAATCAAGCAGGACAGCCGGGCGGTCTCGGCTGTTTTTTTATTATATTGGATTGTTTTGCGAACGGGCGTTCTGTTATAATGCAAGTGTTGAATGGGGGAGACACAGCATGAGTAAGAGACGCACAAGAAGAAAGCGTAAAGGTAAACAAGGTTTCAAAAAGCAGGTTCTGACGCTGGTAGCGATGCTGCTGGTAGCCCTCTACGCCTGGGCTGGGGGAGAATGGCCCGAGGAGATACCTAATCCATTCGGTGGGACTAATAAGAGTGTAGACCATACCATTACGTTCCCTTCAGAGCGTTACCCCGAAACAGCCAACCATATTAAAGCTGCTATCAAGGCAGGGCATTCGGATGTATGCACCATTAATCGTAATGGAGCGGAAGGCAATCGGGATCTATCACTTAAGGGTGTTCCGGTCAAAAAAGGTAAGGATCGTGACGAGTGGCCCATGGCGATGTGTGCTGAGGGAGGAACAGGTGCAGATATCCAGTACATTACCCCGAAGGATAATCGTGGTGCAGGTTCATGGGTAGGGAATCAGTTAAGTACATATCCGGATGGAACACGAGTGAAGTTTGTAGTGAAGTAACAACAGGATATGGTTGGGCAGAAATAAGGATTGTAAGGCCTTTGTTGTGAGGTCAGTGGCAGCGTGGTACAGGATAAGTAGAAGAGAAAAACCAGACGTGCATGCGTCTGGTTTTTTGGTGTAAAGTGCTGGCATAAATAGATCTAGTTAACGTATCTATACGGGAACTGGAGTTTCTAGGATTACAGAGCCGACTAAACGAGTTGCATTCCGCTTAAATGATGAGACCGGATGCTTAACAGACGCGTAACATGTTCCACCTCATCAAACGGTATCCACAGACTGCCGTGGACCGTACGTAAGGAAAGAATGGATGTATCAGCGGTACGCTCGGGAAATCCGGTTACCGTCTGACCGCTTGTATTACGAACCATGATCTGTTGCTTGCGCCGGATGGCAATTTCTACCTCTTTTTTCATAAGTCATTGCTCCTGATTATGAGATGTTAAATCCATATGTCAATGTTTTCAATGGTTAATTTGTCTTCTTTATCTAGTCTATCAGAACTAGGTATAGATTTCCAGAAGAGAAATCAACATTCTTCTAGGTGATTTGTCTTAGCTGTGGACGAACCGTTTTTGAATGGGGATTAAGGGGTTATATTAGGGTAAAAGGAGGGGAACGGAATGACACAATTGATTATTGGGCTGGCCCGTACCGAGAACGAGGCTATAATTATGCTGAATAAGGTGAAAGAGGAAGGCGTCAAGGAGAAAAATTTAGGAGCGGTGGCCAAGGAGCAGCTTAATCTGGAGCTGGTGAGCGAAAAGACGGGGCTACCCAAACCTTTGAAGGGTGCCGGAACAGATGGTGCCTTTGGCGCTCTGAAAGGCATATTGGCTGGTCTGGGGAAGCGAATGGATCAGACGATGTCGATCGGAAATGCAGTGCGTAGACTCGCTGGTAATGAGATTGGAAGTGAGACCGATGATTTGGTGCTTACACTGACTGAAGCGGGAATCTCGGAGGAGGATGCGCGGTATTACGAAGATTGGCTGTTAAAGGACCATATCTTGGTTATCGTGGAGTGCAGTGAGGAAGAAGCGGCTCGTGTTCGACCTATTTTACTTTTTAGTTTAATTTAAGGCTGATTTTAGGTTTCTTTAATGTTGGGGAGGTATTCTTATCTCACACCTCCCTTAATATAGATTGGTTTACCGGAAGTCCGGGACCGCAACTCGGACTTCCTAGGCACTGTGAGCTGACGCTTGCAGTGCCTGTTTCATTTTTTTAAGTTGAACTAAAGATTATTTACACTGACACTCCGATGACAGAATAACCTTCTAATCGCTGTTATCCCCAGATTTTTTCGATTCCCTCTTCTCAAGGGGAAATCCGGTGATAAAGGCGAACGCTTCGCTTTTTCAGTTTTTTCTGTCCTCTCCGTTATCGTGTAAATCATTAGTTAAACTTATATAGTTAGATTATTTTATAAAAAAGTGTTGCAAAGTTAATTAGTTCATGGTAAGATATTTCTTGTCGCCAAGAAATACATAATCCTGCCGGGGTGGCGGAATTGGCAGACGCACAGGACTTAAAATCCTGCGGTAGGTGACTACCGTACCGGTTCGATCCCGGTCCTCGGCATCTTAAAAAGAAGATCGTATGACGCTTGTTAACCAAGCTGCATGCGATCTTTTTTTGTGTTCTTTAATATGATCGTCACTTCATTGCAGACCACATCACCATGCAGCTCATAAACATAAACCCTGCATAATACATATCAGAAGGGACATTTACCTGACTTTTATGAAGAGAGAGAACAATGGTGTATACTATCCGTAGGCATATATTACCTTTACCTTGCTGAACGATATAGGTTCAACTACACATGTACACGATAACGGAGAGGACAGATGTTGTTCTGTCATCGGAGTGCCCGTGTAAATAAACATATTTGAACTTATGTAGAGTCACAAAACCAATAAAACAATCTTATGGACGGAGGACTCAAGTTTATGTTGAAACAGCTTAAGCCATACAAGGTGTTACAGGAGCGCAGAATCGAAGAACTGAAATCGGATGCGTATCTGTTGGAACATCAGAAATCCGGAGCCAAAATTGTACTTTTATCCAATCAGGACGACAACAAAGTATTCAGTATCGGTTTCCGCACACCTCCGGAAGATGATACAGGGGTAGCCCATATTCTCGAACACTCCGTGCTCTGTGGGTCCAAGAAATTTCCGGCCAAGGATTCTTTTGTTGAGTTGCTGAAAGGTTCATTAAATACATTCCTTAACGCCATGACGTATCCCGATAAGACGATCTATCCGATCGCGAGTCGTAATGATCATGACTTCCATAACCTGATGGATATTTACCTGGATGCAGTATTGAATACAAATATTTATGAGAATGAAAAGATATTTCTACAAGAGGGCTGGAACTACAACCTGACCTCTGCTGACGATGAGTTAACCTACAACGGAGTTGTATATAATGAGATGAAGGGGGCCTTTTCTTCACCGGAACGAATGGTGCGCAGAGAAGTGCTGAACTCCCTTTTCCCGGATACCACATACTCCTCCGAGTCTGGCGGGTTCCCGGAAGCTATCCTGGATCTAACGTATCAGGGGTTGCTGGATTTCCACACGAGATACTATCATCCTTCCAACAGTTACATCTATCTCTACGGGGATATGGATATGGAAGAGAAGCTGCAATGGCTGGATGAAAACTACCTGAGTGCATATGATCGAATCGAGATTGATTCGGCCATTCAACTTCAACCTGCCTTTGCAGAACGGGTAGACACAGTTAAGACTTACTCTGCTGGAAGTACGGAATCGGAAGTGGATAACAGCTTTTTGACCTACAATGCAGTGATCGGCACAAGTCTGGACAAGGAACTGAACATTTCCTTCCAAATTTTGTTATACGCACTGTTGAACGCTCCGGGAGCGGTATTGAAACAGGCGTTGCTGGATAAGGGCATTGCGAAGGACGTCTACGGTTCCTATGATGACAGTCTGTATCAGCCTGTATTCACCGTTGGACTGAAGAAGAGCAACCTGGAGAGCAAAGAGGATTTCCTGGGAACGATCAAAGAAGTGCTTGAGCGTGTGGTAAAAGAAGGCTTTGATCCAAAAGCGCTGCTTGCTGGAATTAACTCGTATGAGTTCAATCACAGGGAAGCGGACTATGGCAGAATGCCGAAAGGCCTGATCTACGGATTCTCCTCCCTGCAAAGCTGGTTGTACGATGAAGAAGCACCTTTCACTCATTTGGAAGCCAATGACGTATTTGCTGAACTGCGGACAAAAATGAACGAAGGTTACTTCGAGCAACTGATTGAGAAATATATTTTGCAAAACACACATACTTCTTTTGTGGCGCTTACCCCGGATAAGGGGCTGAACTCACGCAAGGAGGAAGCGTTGAAAGAACGTCTGAAAACTATTCAGGCTGGTCTTAGTGAGGAAGAAGTTCAGACGTTGATTCAGAAAACGGAGGCACTCGCCGAGTATCAGAATACACCTTCAACCAAAGAGCAGCAGCAGGTCATTCCGACGTTATCGATTGAAGATATTGAACCGAAGGCCTCTACGTTGCATCAAACGGTGAACCAGGTCGATGGCACAACCATTCTCCATCATAACCTTTACACCAACGGAATTGGTTATCTGAGACTGTTGTTTGATATCAAAGAAGTGCCACGTCATCTTCTGCCGTATGCAGGATTGCTCAAGAATGTACTGGGTTACGTGGATACTCAAAACTACTCGTTCAATGAACTGTCCAATGAAATCCATATCCATTCAGGCGGTATTCATAGCGGGATTGGATCTTATGCCAACGCGCATAAGCACAATGAATTCAAGGCTACCTATGAGTTTAACGCAAAAGTGTTGTATGACAAGCTTGGATTTGCCTTTGATATGATCAAAGAAATCGTGTTCACTTCCCAATTCGATAATTCGAAGCGGTTATATGAAATCACCTCCCAGATGAAAGGCAACCTGCAACGTAATCTGATCAATAGCGGACACTCTGCAGGAATTGGTCGGTCTTCGTCCAAACATTCAGCGGTCGCGGATTTCAGAGAAGCTGTAAGTGGCATTGCCTTTTACCAGTGGCTTGAGGATCTTCAGGCGAACTTTGAGGCGAGAAAAGAAGAGTTATCTTCCAGTCTGCAAGAGTTGACGGGGTATATTTTCAGACCGGAGAATTTGCTTGTTAGTTACACTGCCGATGAGCAGGGATATGAAGGACTGGAACAACAGGTATCCGACCTGAAAGCGAAGCTGTTCACACATGAAGTTGCCAAGGAAGAATTTACATTCACACCGGCTATTCATAAGGAAGGATTCCGTTCTCCTTCGGAGGTGCAGTACGTGGTGCAAACGGGCAATTATATTGACAAAGGATATCAATACACCGGTTCACTACGGGTCTTGCAGGGAATTCTGTCTCTGGATTACTTGTGGACCAATATCCGCGCCAAAGGCGGAGCCTATGGCTGTATGTCAGGCTTCAGACGAAACGGAGACAGCTACGTTGCATCGTATCGTGATCCGAACCTCGATAAAACGTACAAAGTATATGAAGAAATACCGCAATATTTGAACGAGTTCCGGGCAGACGAGCGGGAAATGACGCGTTATATCATTGGTGCCATTCAGGATCTCGATACGCCGAGAACGCCTTATGGCGAAGGAGCTTTCTCTCTGGAGTGTTATCTGTCGAATGTGACTGAAGCGGATCTGCAACAGGAACGTGACGAAGTGTTAAGCACGAAGGAAAGCGACATTATCGGTTTTGCTGAGCTTTTATCGGCCATACTTGAACAGCAACAGCGCTGCGTGATCGGTAATGAGAACAAGATTGAGGAACAGAAACAAATGTTTGACGAAACGCTTGATTTAATTAAAAACTAAGCGTAGTCTCGCTTATTCCCTGATCGAATAGCGTCAAAGCGAAAGGCACTTTTATGAGCTGGTTCCAACAGCTTATAGAAGTGCCTTTTCTAATGGGGAGGGACTGTCTCCATCCCATATGATATGAGAATGTGTGACGCTCTGCGTTGTTCAGGTGACGGCGAGCATGTTGTATATTTTCAGGGTCCGCAGATCTTCCTTTGAGATTTTTAATTCATTATATAACTCCTGATTCTCGGGCAGCGGGGTTCTGGAGAATAACATTTTGAGCGCGATAGGCATGAAAGGTCTGAAGGAGACACCAGCCATCAGTCCCCACTTTTTCTCTGATTCCTGAAAAGACGCCAGAATATTAATATATAGATTCTCCAGCGGCGTGGCCTGATTTTTCAAAATCAGCGTGGTGAGTGTATCATAATGCTCGGTGTGGCCCCAATACATATTCTCGCACTCCTGGTAGTTCTCAAAATCCTTCACATTCATATACATCACGGTGCGATAACGGTTGGCATCCGATTGAGCCATCATGTCAATGACACAACGAATGAGACTGTTGTTACGCCCGTCATAGAAGTAGGAATAGAAACGTGTGGAGTTCTTGAAAAAGCTGGACGGGACCGCATTCATCAGGGGAGATGCATGCCTTGGTTCTTGGTACAAGAGTTGCTCCACCTGGATGTTGAGTGCATTAGCAATATGATGTAACGTGACCAGATCAAGTGTAATATCTCCGCTCTCATATTTGGACAGGGTTCCTTTGCTTTTGAAGATCTGATCCGCAAGCTGTTGAATGGTCAGTCCCCGCCACTTCCGAAAGTTTCGTATTTTCTTGCCAACTTCCTGATTGATATTGTTCATAACCGGTTCTCCTTATGCAATGTTTCTTGAGAGTACGTGAAAATGATGAAAGTCATTCATAAAAATGATGTTATATGAGAAATATATCACTTTTTCACGGAAATACCTATTTTGGAGAAACAATAAACTTCATTTGTTTCGTCAGAATAGATTGTATTACATTTGATGCAATTCCTGCGTCATGAAATAATAGGTGTAATACGACATGAAACGACAATTGAAAAAGTAAAGCAGATAGAGGAGCAGAAGCTATGAAATATAACTTTGATGAGATTATTGATCGCACAGGAACAAATGCCATGAATACGGATGGTTTCCGTCAATATATTTTTAACGCCAGTGAAGACATGACTTTTCCATTTAAAGATGAAGAATTTATTCGCATGTGGATTGCAGATATGGAATTTGCCACACCTCCCGAGATTCTGGATGCAGTTAAGGAGCGTCTAGACCGTAGAATTATGGGTTACTCCCAGGTGTTCGATCCGGCATACTATGAAGCTGTTTCGAATTGGATGAAGAGATACTATGACTGGTCCTTCCCAAAGGAACATTTGGAGACCTCGAACGGGATCATTCCCGCTTTGTATGAACTGGTGGAATATATCTGTCAGTCGGATGAGAAAGTACTGATTGTTACCCCATCTTATGGTTTCTTCAAGTCAGCTGCGGAGCATAACAATCTTGAACTGGTATGTTCGGATATGATCAACGAGAAGGGGCGTTACTCGATTGATTTTGAGGATTTTGAAGCCAAGGCGAAGGATGAGAAGGTAAGGGTATGTATTTTCTGCAACCCGCATAATCCATCTGGACGTGTCTGGACAACGGAAGAGTTACAACGTGTGGGTGAGATCTGCCTGCGGAACAACGTATGGGTCATTTCGGATGAAATTCACTGTGATCTGCTGCGAACTGGCAAAAGACATACGCCACTTGCAAAGCTGTTCCCGAATACGGATCGAATCATTACATGTATGTCCCCGAGCAAAACATTTAACATGGCTGGTCTGATGTTCTCTAATGTCATCATTCCGAATAAGGAACTTCGAGACATCTGGCAGGCACGCCATTATGGTTTCAAAAACCCACTGAGCATCGCTGCCACTCAAGCGGCTTACGAAACGGGTGATGAATGGCTGAAACAATTAAAAGGTTATCTCGACGCCAATTTCGCCTGCGTAGAACAGTATGTGAAGCAGCATCTACCACTAGCTGTTTTTCACATTCCGGAAGCAACATATCTGGCCTGGATTGATATTTCGGCATATGCTCCCCAAAATGTAAGTTTACCTTTATTCTTCGCTGAGCAAGCGGGTGTATTGCTCGAAGATGGTCATATGTTTGTAGCCAATGGTGAGGGTTGCATTCGGTTGAATCTGGCTTGCCCCCGTTCTGTCCTTCAGGAAGGGTTACGAAGAATCAGTAGTGTGCTTGTGAAAGAAGTCGAAGAGGTGCCCGTTCAAGTATAAAGTCATCAAGTCACCACGCAATAGCGAGGTGACTTTTTTGTATGAGTATACGGAATGTAGCAAGAACACGGTTTATTCCGAGGTGAACGTATACCCTGATGCGCAATTCTGGTCTGCTGTCCCCGGTTATGTTAAAATGGTGGATAGTCTATGAGTTGCATGACATGCGGCTCTCAGAAGGAAGAGCCCAGTAGTTGGGCTGAACGAAACTGCACTCATCAGGGGAAAGGAGCCTATACATATGTTTGGAAACGATTGGGACAAGGTGCTTCAGGAAGAGACGGAAGCCGAATATTTTAACAAGATTCGTTACACTCTCGCCGCCGAGTACAAAACGCAGACGGTCTTTCCGCCCAAAGAAGACCTGTTCTCCGCACTGAAGCTGACGCCATACCATCAGGTTAAGGCCGTTATTATTGGTCAGGACCCTTATCACGGAGCGGGTCAGGCTCATGGGTTAAGTTTTTCGGTTAGACCGGGGGTACGTGTACCGCCTTCACTGAAAAATATATATAAGGAACTTCATGCCGATCTGGACCTGCCAATTCCGAATCATGGATCTCTGGTTCATTGGGCGCAGCAGGGAGTCCTGCTATTAAATGCTGTTCTGACGGTCCGTGAAGGTCAGCCGAACTCCCATCAGGCATTGGGCTGGCAGACGTTTACGGATGCTGTCATTCGCGCGCTGAATGAACGTTCAGAGCCAATGGTATATATGCTATGGGGCAGTCATGCCCAAAAGAAAGGTGCTTTTATTAACAGGGACAAGCACCTGGTACTGGAGTCTACACATCCCAGTCCGCTGGCTGCGCATCGTGGATTCCTCGGCAGTCGTCCCTTTTCCAAAGCCAATGATTTCTTGACCTCCAAAGGTATTGAACCGATCGATTGGAAGATACCTGAAAACTAGACAGATGGAGGTGAGAACATTGCGACATTGGATAGGACGAAAAGTAGCGGTATATCGTGCAACAGGCATACGGGAGCCATTAAAGGGAACGCTGGTCGAGTGGGATGAAGAAGCGGAATGTGTACGGATCGGACCGAAACGGATTAAGGTATCGTTTGACAATATCGCAATGATCAGACCTCTTCCCGAAGAGAGTCTTCCCTTAAAGAAAGCACGTTCTGAAGTGCACAAGGTTGGATATGTGATGAAAAAGGCGATTCAGTTCGAAAATGCGATCTATTTCAAGTCGCAGGTGATGATCTGGCGCCGGGCCAAAATTGTAGCGTTATCCACGACGATTCTGCGTCATGACGAGGATCAGGTTGAACTTGCAGATGGTCGGGTTCTTCGTAAAGACAAGCATATGTTTGTCGTACGTTCACGCCGTGGGATACGTTAGTTATACGAAGATTTAATATTCATTTCATGCAAAGATCATACGGATTTAATGTTTGGTCTGTATATTAGGTAGTAACAACCCCTTCTAAATTGATGTGTATTGAAATGGGAGCCCGGCCGGCTGCAAACGGTCGGGTATTTTTTTTGTACATGGGTTCTGTTAACATGTTGTACATACCCATTACATTCATGTTGTATACTATTAAAATAGAAAATTGAACTAAACATTTACACGAGAACGTAGAGGGCAGAAATAACCTGAAGAAGCGGAGCGTTCGCCTAAAAGCTTTCTGAAAGAAAGCTACATCGGAAGCATGCGCTATCAACAGATTTTCACCTTTGTAAAATTGAATTAAAAAATCTGGGGATAACAGCGATCGGAAGGTTGTTCTGTCATCGAAGTGGCAAGTGTAAATATTCTTTAGTTCAATCTAAAAAGATTATGAGAAGGAGTGAAACCCAATGAAACGTATAGCTGTTTTTGCAGGCTCCAATCCGGGAAATCACCCCGATTATACAGAGAAGGCTGTTCAACTGGGCAAACAGATTGCTGATAGTGGTTATGCACTGGTCTATGGTGGTTCTTGTATGGGCTTGATGGGTGCAGTAGCCGATGCTGCTCTTGAGCAAGGGGGAGAGGTAATCGGGGTTATGCCTACCGGATTGTTCCGAGGCGAGGTTGTTCATGGAGGACTCACACAACTGATTGAAGTGGGAACCATGCATGAACGGAAGGCTACGATGGCTGAATTATCCGATGGATTCATTGCACTTCCCGGAGGTATGGGTACATTTGAAGAACTATTCGAGGTACTATGCTGGGCACAGATCGGTATTCATCGTAAGCCTGTTGGCTTATTAAATGTCAACGGATATTATGGACCGTTAATGAAGATGGTAGAACATAGCGTACAGGAAGGATTCTCCAACACTTCGCATCTCAGTCTATGGAGTCTGGAAGCTGATCCGGCTGAGCTGATCAAACAAATGTCATCCTATATTCCTGCAGAGCTGACTCAGAAGTGGTCACAACTCAACGGGAAATGAGTGCATAAGAAGACGGGCCTGAACCTACTCGTTCCTCGGGAGAATTTTTGATCTGCCCAAGCAAGTTGCGCTATCGGACATAGTCTATAGTGTACTTCGATGAAGAGGGGAGTGTCACTGATGAGCGAACTCAAAGGTACAGGTTACGGATATTGCGGAGGCTTCGGTGGTGGAGCATGGACATCAACAGGTGCAATTCTGGTATTGTTCATTCTGTTGGTTATTATCTCTCGCACATTCATTCTGTAATTCGGTCAAATCCCGGGACGGGGATCATGCTGCAGAGGCAGCGCCCGAATAAAAAATGACCTTTCCAAAGAGACGCCGGTATATGCCGGCGTTTCAGGGGAACGGTTTTTTGACGTTTCCAGCATACGTTGAGTAATTGAAAAAGCAAAAACCTGCCCCTGAATAAGGTCAGAAGCAGGAGAGAGCCTCCTGAGCCATTAGCTGCACAACAAGCAGCTTACACCACAACAGCAGTTTGATCCGGATTACTTAACGATTTCCAGGCGATATATAGCCCGATGGCGGCTGCAATTAAGGAGAGTATTGCTGCAACAATAGCCAGCTGATCCAGTGTGTTGGGTGAACTGGAGTTAAGAGAACGCTGATTAGCCGTCTTACCGGATTTGTTTTTGATATGGACAGATGTTCTGGAAAGCCTGGAAGCCGACTGTAACTGGGATGTGTGAGGACGCGTAGGTATCGATTTTTTCTTTGAGGGATTCAATAGTCAACCTCCTTATAACGGAGTTCAGTGCTTCCATCGTTCATACTATGTTATGTCGATTTTCAGATTGAGTTCGCAAAAATGAGTGAATCCCCAGCCCGTTAGATGTTGAACCCGTTCGCTAGTATCAGCGAAGCAGGTAACCCATTATACGCTCTGTTAATACAGGTCTAACAAACGGTGTTTATAGTAAGGATCATAGAGTGAAGCTTGAACACAGGAGGCGCTGGAATGAGGAACTTGGAGATTATTGCCCACCGCGGTGCATCTGCCGTATGCCCGGAGAATACGATGAGCGCATTTGAACGGAGTCTGGAGCTTGGAGCGACAGGCATTGAAACCGATGTGCAGATGACGAGTGATGGCAGACTGGTACTGATTCATGATGAGACGTTAAGCCGAACTGGCGGCGCAGAAGGCTGGGTTAAAGATACGACTTACGATCAATTGCGCACACGGGATGCGGGGTCCTGGTTCCATGCTGATTTTACCGGGGAACGTATTCCTTCTCTGGAGGAGTTATTCAAGCTGGTACAGGGGAAAGGAACCCTGCTTAATCTGGAATTGAAAAATGGTATTGTGAGTTATAACGGGATGGAAGAGAAGGTTATACAAGCGATCCGGGACTGGAATCTGGAGCAACAGGTCGTGCTGTCGAGCTTCAATCATGCTTCGCTCGTGAGGTGTAAACGTCTTGCCCCGGAGATTCGTACAGCACTTCTATATATGGAAAAGTTATATCGACCTTATGATTATGCCGCCAAACTCGAAGCTTCCAGCCTTCATCCCTACAAGCTGGCAGTCACACAAGAAGATGTTGCTGCTGCATTGGCACATGGCATTGTTACCTATCCATTTACGGTGAATGATCCTGCCGAGATGCAGGCCATGATTGACATGGGTGTGCAAGGGATCATTACCGATGTTCCGGATGTCCTGGCATCCTTAATTACGGTACATGCCCGTTAAACGAGTCTGTATTTTACATGTTCTACATATGCAATGATAAGGCTGTGTTCGAGCTTTTTGGCTCCTGTGCAGCCTTTTTGCGTGTAAAATTGTGTGCAAATCTTCATATATGCAATAAACATGTCCTATTTGTCCATTGCCAGAGCCCGTGGATTCACTTACAATGGTCTATGGGAATGAGAATCAATATCATTAAAGTTCGGTATTTATAGAGAGGTGATTGTTATGTACATAGGTTTGAGCAGCTCCACTCATAACGAGGGTGGGCGCGTATGAGTTCACAAGCTTCACCAGAAAAACATAATCCGGATTCACCCACAGCGAAGATACACACTCGTCCGTGGGCAGCCACACTTATTCTTACAGGGGGAGTTTTGCTACTCGCTCTGGGTATGGCATTGTCCATTTCATTTGGCGCTGCTGATATTAAGCTTAGTGTAGTCTGGAAGGCCATCTTTGACTTCAATCCTGAGCTGACTCCACATCAGATCATATGGGAGATTCGGTTGCCACGTATTCTTGGAGGAGCAATGGTAGGTGCATGTTTCGCTGTAGCTGGGGCGATCATGCAGGGCATGACTCGTAACCCGCTGGCCGATTCAGGTCTGCTTGGGTTAAATGCGGGAGCTGGATTTGCACTTGCAGTTTGTTTTGCCTTCTTCCCTGGCTTGCCATTTATGTATATCATCATGTATTCCTTCCTTGGAGCAGGGCTTGGTGTCCTGTTGGTGTATGGTTTTGGTGCAGCTTCTAAATCGGGTCTTACACCACTACGCCTTGTGCTTGCAGGTGCGGCTGTATCAGCGATGTTGTCGGCACTCAGTGAAGGGATTGCATTGTATTTCAGAATTGGACAAGATCTGGCTTTCTGGACAGCTGGTGGTGTAGCCGGAACGAAGTGGTCTCAACTTGAAGTCATGTTCCCATGGGTACTCGCGGCACTGATTGCAGGTCTTCTCATCTCCCGTTCCATTACTCTGCTTAGTCTCGGAGAAGATATTGCGGTGGGCCTGGGGCAACGTACTGGGCTGATCAAGCTCATAGGCCTGATTGTTGTACTGATTCTCGCGGGTACAGCTGTGTCCGTGGTGGGTGCGGTCGGTTTTGTCGGACTCATTATTCCCCATCTCACGCGGAAGCTGGTTGGGGTCGATTATCGCTGGATTATTCCATGTTCCGCTGTGATGGGCAGTCTGTTGCTTGTATTTGCGGATCTGGCTGCACGTATGATTAACCCGCCGTACGAGACGCCAATTGGCGCATTGGTTGCCCTTATCGGGGTACCATTCTTCCTGTATCTGGCGCGTAAAGAAAGGAGGACTCTGTAACGATGGAATCCTCAACAATAGTTGGAGCAGAGCGCAAGAAGAGAACCAAGAGTACGATTGTCCTCATTGTGCTTGCCCTATTAATTATTACGGCTTTTGTGGTGAGCATGAACACAGGTTTTACCAAGCTTTCGCCGCTTGAGGTGTTGCGAACCCTGTTTGGTGGAGGCACGGCGAAACAGGAATTGATCCTGTTTGAATTCCGTCTGCCACGTATTGTGATTTCGGTGCTGGTAGGGGCCGGACTTGCGTTATCTGGTTGTATTTTGCAGGGGGTATCTCGGAATGCGCTGGCAGATCCGGGGATCCTCGGGATTAATGCAGGTGCTGGTCTGGTCGTCATGTTATTTGTTTCCTTTTTCCCGACAACGACAGCAGCGCCCGTATTTCTTTTGCCAATTCTGGCCCTGATCGGTTCCGGTTTTGCTGCATTTCTGATCTACATTCTCTCTTACAAAAAAGGAGAGGGCATCCTGCCTACGCGTATGTTGCTTACAGGGATCGGGGTAGCAGCGGGAATCAGTTCTGCCATGATCGTGCTTACGTTAAGGCTTAGTCCGGAAAAGTATCAATTTGTAGCTACCTGGATGGCAGGCAGCATCTGGGGTTCGAACTGGAAATTTGTAACGGCATTGCTACCGTTTCTTATTATTCTTGTCCCACTTGTTCTGTATAAGGCACGTGTATTGAACGTACTGAATCTGGGGGACCAGACGGCAAGCGGACTCGGGACTCCGGTTGAGCGTGAGCGACTGATTTTGCTTGCGGCTGCTGTAGGACTTGCCGGCTCATGTGTATCTGTGAGTGGGGGGATCGGTTTTGTAGGTCTGATCGGACCGCATTTGGCACGTCGTCTGGTGGGTCCAAAACATCAATTCCTGTTACCCGCATCGGCACTGATCGGTTCATTGCTTGTACTGGTTGCAGATACGCTGGGTCGTGTCATCCTGCAGCCTTCGGAGATTCCTGCGGGGATCCTGGTTGCCATTATTGGTGCGCCATACTTCCTGTACCTCTTAAGCAAGACGAAATAGAACGTAATCATCATTGTGTGATTGCATAAGGAGGACTTCAGTCCATGCTTCGCCGTTTCTTTGCCTATTATAGGCCTTACAAAAAGCTCTTTATTCTTGACTTCAGTTGTGCGATTTTAGTCGCCCTGCTGGAGCTGGCATTTCCACTGGCGGTCAACCGGGTCGTCGATGATCTGCTGCCAGGCGGCCGCTGGGACTGGATTCTATGGGCGTGTCTGGCATTGCTGGGCATCTACTTATTGAATTCATTTTTGAACTTCGTGGTTACCTATTGGGGACACAAGCTGGGTATTAACATTGAGACGGATATGCGTAAAAGTCTGTTTAATCATGTGCAGAAGTTATCGTTCCGTTTCTTCGATAATACAAAAACAGGACACCTCGTGTCCCGTATGACTAACGATCTGATGGATATCGGTGAGATTGCCCACCATGGTCCAGAGGATGTATTTATTGCGGTCATGACGCTAATTGGTGCATTCAGCATCATGATGAGCATTAACGGGAATCTGGCAGTGTTAACCTTTATCATCGTTCCGCTGATTATCTATCTGTCACTCTACTTTGGTAGCAAAATGTCCAAGGCATTCAGCCGAATGTTCGGTGATATTGCGGACTTCAATGCTCGCGTAGAGAACAATATTACAGGTATCCGTGTTGTTCAGGCTTTTGCTAATGAAGAGCATGAAAAAGCACAATTCGCTGTGAACAACGGTCGTTTCCGTCAGACCAAACTAATCGCATACAAAATCATGGCCTGGAACTCCTCTGTCAGTTATATGCTGATGAAGCTGGTATCCCTCTTTGTCCTGGTATGCGGAACATGGTTTGTGATTCAAGGCAGTATGACCTACGGTCAGTTCATTGCATTTATTATGTTGTCCAATGTGTTCTTGACACCGATTCAGAAGATCAACTCGGTTATCGAGACGTATCCAAAAGGGATTGCAGGCTTCAAACGTTATACGGAGTTGCTTGATATGGAACCGGATGTGGAAGATCGTCCAGGAGCCGTCACGGTATCCCATCTGCGTGGAGATATTCGTTATGAGCAAGTGACCTTTGGTTATTCGGATCAGGAGCCTGTGCTCAAAGGTATTGATCTAAACGTACGTGCAGGTGAAACTGTAGCGCTTGTCGGTCCATCGGGGGCAGGTAAAACAACGCTATGCAGTCTGCTGCCGCGGTTCTATGATGTGCTGGAAGGTCGCATCACGATCGATGGGCAGGAGATACAGGATATGACACTGGACTCCTTGCGTAGTCATATCGGAATTGTACAACAGGACGTGTTCCTCTTCGATGGAAGCATTCGGGAGAACATTGCCTACGGCAAGCTGGATGCATCCGAAGAAGAAATCTGGATGGCCGCTAGACGTGCCCAGATGGAACCTTTGATTCAATCGATGCCGGAAGGATTGGATACGTTAATTGGTGAACGCGGCGTGAAGCTGTCCGGTGGACAGAAACAGCGTTTGTCTATTGCCCGTATGTTCCTGAAAAACCCGCCAATTCTGATCCTGGACGAAGCAACATCTGCTCTGGATACAGAAACGGAAGCGGCGATTCAGCAATCCCTTGCTGAGCTGTCCGAGGGCCGGACCACACTGGTTATTGCTCACCGATTGGCTACGATCAAAAATGCAGACCGCATTATTGTCGTTGCTGAACAAGGCATTACGGAGCAGGGGCGTCATGAAGAATTACTCGCAGCAGGTGGGGTGTACAGCCGCCTTCACTATGCGCAGTTTGGCGCGTAACCTATTCGATGTGGATGTAACAATGTAAATACGAGAAGTAACGCCATCGTTCTTGACTTGGAAGGAGTCAGGACGTTGGCGTTTTTTTCTTTTTCATAATCAATTGTGGGTCAGGGGTACTGTGCTCATATCTGCCTGTGATCATGGATGTGGAAACGGGTAATATAGTAAAGAGAACACTTAACGTGTAAGATATGTTCATCATCTTGCAAGATATAGGAGGTACACGATATGCAGTTGAACGATATGCTGAAAATTCTTATAACCTGTCTATTATTTATTCTGATTTGGTGGCTACTGACTCAAGGGATTCGCAAAATTTCCAGAAGTCGTGCGGGGTCCGGTTTCCAACGCTGGGGTGGATGGTCCATTGGACTTTTCGTTGTTGGCGCCGTGCCACTTGGTTTTGCGTTGTATACGGAGATCTTTGATGAACGCTTGGATGCCAACATCGGATTAGGGCTTGCCATGCTGTTTGTATGGGCCTATTGTGCTCTCTTGCTGTGCGCCACGTTGGTAATCTGGGGAAGGTACGTTTACAAGCGGAATATGAAGAAGTGAAGTATTTGGATTGATCGAATGGGTTTAAATAAGTGCTATATAGATTGTGTGAATTAGCCCCCGAAAATCAATTTTAGGGGGCTAATTCATTAAGCTAACAGGCAGGATAGCGTGACGTACAGACCAGCATTCATTAAGTAATTGGAGAACAAATAACATTTAGTAGATTTTAATTTAAGAAGGAAGGATTGTAAATGGTTGATTTGTCTTCACTCGAGCTTAAAAGGCCGAGGTATGAGATGAAATTAAACGATGTGTACTGCCGTAAAATTCTTTCCTGTGTCATGTTATCCGAAGAATTGAAAAACAAATTTTTTCTTTTTTTTGCTAATTAAAGTTTTAAATATCTGTAAATTGGGTGTTCCTTTCATGTGAGGTCTTCTTTCTTGAATCGTGTGTATGGTAAATATCGATTCTACTAAAGGGAGGCCCATTTATTATCCCCTTTTAATGGATTATAAATAAGCCTAAGTAGTTCTATGAGCACCTTACCTTCTTTTGTTCTAGTAGAGACG
This sequence comes from Paenibacillus sp. FSL E2-0151, assembly GCF_037993015.1. Taxonomy (NCBI): domain Bacteria; kingdom Bacillati; phylum Bacillota; class Bacilli; order Caryophanales; family Paenibacillaceae; genus Paenibacillus; species Paenibacillus sp. FSL E2-0151. Next base: position 4,777,088 of record NZ_CP150308.1, on the reverse strand, counting down.
GGATAGAATGAATATTTAGAGTACCCTAAAGAATTCGACGACTTTGCCAATCGTTACTTATTGAATATGAAACTGAAAACAATCGATGCATTAATCAGATAGATTAGGGTGGATTAGATATAGATTATAGTAGTTAAAATGTTAAATTCAATTATTTTGTTATGAAAACTGGATTTTATTCGTCATAATAAGACATAAAAACACAAAATACACCTATTTACGAAGTGATAGGAACTCCGCCATAATCAGATGATTAGAGGCAGAATGGAGATGAAAGGATAGTGGATCGAGGGGAAACAGTTATATCAGTATTTTATTAATCAATATCATTTAAGTTAGGAAGTGTTGTTATTACTTGATAAACAGGGAGAACGTATTTTCGTGACAGAGTCAAAATTAAATTGGATAAGGAGAGAAAATACAGCGATGAAGTGGAGTAGAGTAATTAATATACTGCTGGTTATATTGGTTGTGAGAAACGTCGGAATGGAACCTTCCGCCAGAATCTACGCGGAACAGGGCATAGACAAGCAGCCAATTGTTTATGCAGGGGGGCAATTTTCGGGCGTTGTGAGTTCAGATGGGTCAGTTTGGAGCTGGGGATATAACGGGTCAGTTACTTTTCAACAAAATAATAGAGGAATGCAATTAGGGAGAGGGCCGACGGAATTAGAGGCAAATCCATTGCCGAAGTTAGCAAGCTTGGTGACAGTAAAACCTGTTCAAATCAGTGCTTCTCATACTGCAACGTATGCTTTGATTCCTGAGGGCGAAATAATAGCATGGGGCTCTAATCAAAATGGTTTGCTAGGAAACGGAGGTCTTGATGGAGGAATCCCTTCACCTGTACTTATGAGTAGAAATCAGAAACTATCAGATATTGTTTCCGTAGATGGTGGAGAAGGTCATGGAACTGCACTACGGAGAGATGGAACGATATGGAGTTGGGGGGGGAACTATCATGGACAAGTGGGCAACGGTAAAACTTCAACAAATGAACAATATGCGACTCAAGTAAAAGGACCTGGTGGCGTTGGTTATTTGACAAATATTACTTCCGTATCAGCCGGTTTGAATCATACGGTTGCTATTGCTTCGAATGGTACGCTTTGGGCATGGGGAAATAATGGATACGGACAGTTAGGTGTGAATACGCCGAGCAATATAGGGAGTTATTATCCTGTACATATGGGTACTTCCTTTAACGAGGTCAAGGCTGTCAGTGCAGGTAGAGATTTCACGGTAGCCTTGAAGTCTGACGGCACGGTATGGAGTTGGGGGCAGAATATCATAGGGCAGCTTGGCGATGGAACAAAGCTAAAGCGTATTGGTCCTGTACAGGTTAAGGGTCCTGGAGGGCAGGGGTTTCTGGATCAAATTGTAGCCATTAAAAGCGGGATTAGTCATACGCTTGCCTTACGTGCAGACGGAACAGTCTGGAGTTGGGGAGAAAATACCAACGGGCAACTGGGTATTGGTTCGCTTACGAGGAGTAATATCCCAGTTCAGGTTCAATTCAAGGATGAACCCGGACAATCAATTAAAATCCAGAGTATAGATGCTGGTGGTACACATAACATTGCTTTATCTACGGATAAGAAATTGTTTACTTGGGGTACAAATTTTAATGGAGGATTGGGTGTGGGGGATACAGTAAATCGAACTTCTCCTGTCCAAGTAGATTGGCAAGACAGCATTAAGGTTTCAAAGCCCGTGTATACCACTTCTTATGTCTATGATGCAAATGGAAGATTGCTACGCAAAACGACATCCCGCCATGACGGGACAGCCTCATCTACGTACCAGTATACCTATGATCGCAACGGCAACCTGAAGCATACCAAAGTTACGCATCCCTAGCGTCATTGGAACAGGAGTACAATCATATAGCAGAACCGAACCGCCAGAAACTAATAGGAATTTGATAAAATCAACGGTTCTTAATCCGTAAGAAGAAATTTATTATTAATCACACATAGAACACGAACGGGGAGAACAAGTTGAAACACTCTATAATGAACAAACTTATTTCTATTATCCTTATATTTTCAGTAGTTTCAGGCCTTTTCGCAAACTGGATTCCGGCGATTACATATGCGGAGGAAGAACAGGGCAATTCCAATGAATTGATTCAGATTCTGATTGACGAATTTGGTACGACGGAAGGCTTTATTCAGGGCTATTTGGATCAAGGATACAATCTGAATCAGATCCTGTCAGCCTTCTTTAAAATGAGAGAGAGTCAGATTGGGTTTGACGAAGCACTAAGTGTACTTTATCCGAATGAAATCAATGAATCTCAAAGCGTTACAAGTGACGTATATGTAGAAGGTTTGCTTAACAACGATACATCGATTGTCAGTGTTGGTGCGGATCAATCCAGTATCATGCAACGATATGACACGTTTGCCGTGACCGAGGAGGTCTATGGGGAGTCTGATCTCGGCGAGTCAAAGAATGAAGAAGAGGAAGAAGAAAATTCTGAAGAAATCGAACAGCCTGTAACAGATACTGAGAGTGGGACATCTGAGACAGAGCAGCCGGCTGTCGAGGAGCCAGCTCAGGATAATAACGAGCAAACGGGATCAACGAACATCCCAGAATCTGAAAGCACAGATCAAGGTCAAAGTGATGTACCGGATGGTGAAACGCAAGATAGCACAGCTACTGCTGACGTCATCCAACCCTTAGCAGCGTCAACCAGCGTGCCCGATCCTGGGAAGCATATTACCGAGAAAGCACCGGTGTTTAACAAAAATTCGTTTAATGAAGCACCCTATACGGTGGGAGAAAACGGTGAAGCCATTTCTAACATGAGTGGTGGGTTGATGCTGGAACATGTAGATGCTACGCTTCCGGGCCGCAATGGCATGGGGTTTTCCTTGGAAAGACAGTATAACTCGGCATCCGCACAGTTTTACGATATGGATGTGGGCTATAACACATATGATTATCCAATTTACAAATATTTTGTCACGTATAGTGCGGTTAGAAAAAAGAAAATCCCTAAATACCATGTAAAATATCGTGAAAGCATGTGGTACCAGTTAGACAATAACGGGGATGGTACAGTAGATACCGAAACCTCGATTCAGGAAACCAAAATTATGCCGAAGGGCACGTATACGACAGAAGCAGAGGCCAAGCAAGTCGCAAGTCAGCGTATAGTCTACTACACAGCTCCTGAATCGCGCACAGAGCAAACCATAAAGTATGCTGCGAGCACGAATAACCTTCCGTCAAGTGTGGATTACAACAGTGGAGGTTTCAGTGGTACATTGAACAAGCAGGGCGGACCAACGGTAGTTTCCGGTGAATATAAACCAGCCCGTACCATTTCAGCGCCTACCCAGTCCTGTATTAATTCCATTCCTGGTAAATACGATGCCAAAGGGGTCTGGGTACAAACGGGTTCCGAGAGCCCTTGCCCGCAAACCAAAACGGCTACAGTACAAGGCCAGACCATTACATTGACTCGTTCGTCAGTAACGAATACGAAGGCTTGTCCATCACCAAATAAATCGGTGGCAAACTACGTGTGTACCAAGACATGGGAAGCCAAATATGATGGTTCTGTAACCATTCCGGCATCGGATACACGTAGTTATTCACAGACCTATTCCGGCACCGTCACTAAGCCAGGCGCTTACTCGTCCAGACGATATGATAACTGGGTGTCTCTTGGAGGCGGAGGCAAGCAACGTAAAGCATATAACGTGAATGAGCTCCCGTGGGTAGAAACTGAGATTACCGAGGGAGCGGCAGAATCAACAACTCAGGCGACGGATGGCACAGACTATTGGTCCGAAGCGAACGATCTCAAAAACGAAATTAATAACTATCCAAACGCTCAGTTTCAAAACGGCATTGATGATGGCTATAACTACTATATGGCTTCCAAGCCAAATGCAGAAATTCGCGCATATCAGGTGGGCAATGGTACAGATGTGACCTATTATAATAAAACCATTCCAAATCCTCTGGATAAAACCTATCCACTCGGTAAAGGATGGTCTTGGAAACTGCCATCCATCGAGACGAAGAACAATAGAAAAGAAGTAGTATTTGCTGATGGTGGTCGATACGAGATCGTCGGCAATACACTAAAGGGGTACGATTGGGAAGGTATTACGGTGAATGCAGATACGTCTGCTACTGTAAATGGTGAAACTTCTGCACTGGTCATGATATCTGCAGATGGATTAACAAAGCAATATTTCTCTACGGATGGACGTCTGCTTCAGATTTCAGATGGGCAGAAAAATGATGTTCAATTCTATTATGAGAACAACACAATATATAACAGCAAGTTGTTGACTCAAGTTAAGGATGCTATAGGCAATACGATTCGCATCAGTTATACGGCCTCAGCCGTAACAATTGTTCAGGGGAACCGCACGGTTACCTACAACAAACAAACGAAAAACGGCATGGAGCTGCTCGACTCTGTCATCGACCCATTGGGTAGAAAAACCACTTACTCATACAAGCTGGCTGATGCCAAGTTTAACTTGCTTGGGTTTAGTCCTGAACGCGCGGTATTGAATCCGTATGCGTTGCTCACATCCGTGCAGCATAATACAGGTGCCAAAACGTTCTACGAGTATGAAAATGGCCCCGTTAAACGATATATTGGTGAGGATTCTTTTAACGAAGCTTATCGTGTATTGTCTCGTAGAGACCAGTTAACCTATGAAAATGGCTCGACAGAGGATTATAATCGTCAGACATTGAGTTACACCTCAGATATGGGGGCGACGTTTGGACAGGATGTCACCTTTGTAACGTCCATCAATAATGGATTAACGAATACCCAATACAACTATCGCAAGGATTATATTAATCTTGACACACCCACACAGTTTTATCTGGATCGTACGATTGTAAGTGCTGAAGGGAAGACACAAACGACATCCTACACCTATGGTAAAACGGTCAAAGGACGAGGTTATGCGGCACCGACACCGACAGTGACCTCTGTAACGGATAACCAGGCGAAGGATGTGTTAACAACAACCCTGCAATTGGACGACTATGGTAATATCACGTCGATTACAGACGAAACTGGACGAACAACGACAAGTACGTATGATGGTACAAGACACTGGCTAACAAGTGTTACGGACATGGTGGACTCTGCCAACAAGAAATACACCGTAATCACGCGCAGTAATGTCGGAAATATTACGCAAATCATCAATCGTAAAGATAGTAGCTCAGGTGAACTACTGCAACAGGCGGACTATACCTATGATACCTATGGAAATCTGTTAACTCAACGTATTTCGGACGGCACACAGGAAAGAAATGCGACACTGGAGTATGACAGTCGTTATCAAAACGCATTTCCAACTCGCCTTAGCATGATGGTCACAGATGTGGATGGCAAAACAACACCGATAAGCACAATGTCGGAATATGACCTGTCTACTGGTGAATTAATCTCATCCACAGACGCTGAGCAGCGTACAACCAAATACCATTTGGATGCACTAGGTCGAACTATTGAGGTGATCCAGCCTGACGGGGCAACGCTCAGCGCATACTATGATGACATCAACAATAAAATTAAGGTTACCGATGAGCTAGGTCAGCAACGAATAACCAAATGGAATTCACTTGGTCAGGAGATTGAAAAAGGTTATTTCTCAGGCGGCAACTATGTTGCTGTTCAGCGAATGGGTTATGATCCATATGGTCGAGCTTCCTGGACAGAGGATGCACTGGGCAATCGCACCCGTAATACGTACGACAGTTGGAGCCGTGTGATGATGACCACGGAAGCAGATGGTTCGTCCAAAACGGTGAAATACGATGATGTAGCCCGTACAGCGACAAGTACAGATGCAGAAGGATATATTCAGATGCTCACCTATGATAAGTGGGGGAAAGGACTCAAGACAGAAGAGAAGACACAACTGGATCAGGCATTGCGAACACTTGAGAAGAATAAATATGATAACATCAGCGGCAACACCTTAGAGCAAACGGATGGCAATGGCAACGTTACAACGTTCAGCTATGATGTTATGGGTCAACTTCGCCAAGTGACCAGTGCCAATGGAGAAGTGACGCAATATGCTTATAACCTGTTAGGCAATCTGCTCAAGATGATTGATCCAGACGGTAACATTAAGGAAAACCGCTATGATCAATTAAACCGCCGTATTCAAACCAAGGACAAGTCAGGCAATATAACAAAGAGTTATTACGGTCCGAATGGTAATCTGACCAAACATGTGGATCGGAATGGTAATGCCTTCTCGTATGATTATGATCTGCGTGGCAACTTGATCCGCCAAACCAGTCCAGATGAAGCGATCAGCTTTACCGTAGATGCTGTTGGCAAACGAATGAGCATGAAGGATCGCACTGGCACCACGGCTTATCAGTATGATCCAGCGACAGATCAGTTGACGAGCATGACCTATCCGGATGGACTTACTTCGGAGTTCTCCTATGATTTGAATGGGAATCGAATAGGGATTAAAGGTCCTTTTGGAAATAATGTGTATTATTCGTATGATTCCATGAACCGAATGACGTCCGTTGGTACCGCGAAGGATGAACCCGTTGCTCAATACACGTACTATCAGAACGGATTGTTCAAGTCCGCGCAATCCTCCAATGGGGTGAATGATCGCTTAACTTACAATGGTCTGGATCTTGTTGGTCTGGAGCAAATGCGAGATCAGGCGTCCATAGGCGTGTATACCTACAGCTATGATAATAATAAAAATATCATTCAGCGTGAGCAGAAAGGCATTAAGGACAATTTTACGTATGATAAGCTGGATCGAATAGTGACCGCTAGTGGCAATAGTGAGCAGTACACCTATGATAAACAAGGCAATCGCTTGACGATGCAGTCAGACAAGGAAATCAATGCCGTCAGTAGCGAGTATCAATATGATACCCGCAACCGTTTGACACAAGTAACAAGAGATTCGACACAAGTAGGATATGTGTACAATGGAGACAATCTGTTGGTAGAGCGTACAGAGAATGGTGTGACGACCCGCTATTATTATGATGACAATGCAGAGATCATTGCTGAAGCCGAAGTACGCAATGGTAACCCTGAACTAAAAGCAAATTATATCCGCGGAGTAAAACTGGAGGCTATTGCGTATGCAGATGGTAGCAATGCCTATGTTCAAACGAACGGACACGGGGATATTACCGAGTTGAGGGACGTAAATGGTGCATTGCTCAACAAGTATCAGTATGATGTCTGGGGCAATCTGGAAGCGAAAGATGAGAAAGTTCACAATCCGTTCCTGTATTCGGGTGAGCTGTGGGATGATACGACACAGTTGCAGTATTTACGGGCAAGGTGGTACGATCCAAACTTGGGAAGGTTTATAAATGAGGATTCATATGAGGGTGAGTTGGATGACCCTCTAAGTTTGAATTTTTATACGTATGTGGCGAATAATCCCTTGAAGTATAAAGATCCTTCAGGTCATGATTATAAAATGCCTAGCGGAGATAGACTGAAAGAGTTGGCAAAAAACAAACAATATATTGGTATGCTCCAATCTTTATTAAGAAAGTCACTTATTACTCAACATAGTGGTTATGATAAATTATTGAATCCTGAGCAAGGTGAAAACCTTTCAGGTTTGAAAAAGATATATTTAATAGGTAATAGTGATTTTAAAGCTGTAGCTGCACTGCAAGCAATTTCTGTAAGAAACGATGGTTGTAGTTATATAATAAATGGCTGTCAAGGTGGCAGTGCTACCATTGCATCTAAGAATACTGCGGGCTTAACAATCAAATATTTCAACAGTAAAGGAAAATTGAGTCTGATTGATGTTTTTAAAGATAGCCAAGGAAATACCATAAATGCAGAGCTTATTCTTTTAGCAGGTATAGTTAATGTTAATGGGAATACTAAATGGGAAAAAGTGGATTCTGTTAACGCCTTTCTTCAAGCGAATGGTCTCCATATTTATGGTTATGGTCGAGCGGAACCGGGCATGCAAAAACTTCTTGTTAGGAATAGTAATAAAAAATATGTAGGAGAGATTCATGTAAATCAACCTGCTGGAAGAGGAAATGTTTTTCCAAGACATTTTCAATTCTATATGGGGAATAGTACCAAAACAGACCCCGGAAAACATTACTATGAGTAAGGAGATTGTTGAATGTATTTTATTAGAGGTTTTCATGAATTGTCTGATGAAAAGATTTTAGAAATTCTTTCTTTGTTTTTGGGACAAGAAGATGAGCTTTTATTTAGTTATCATGAGATTTATTTTCAAAATGAAGAGGATTTTGTCAAACAGTTTGTTAAGGATAGAAAAAAATTTATAAATGAGGCATGGGTTTATCCGATGTCATTGTTCCCTAAGCCGGAGGAAGAATTTACAATAATTTGGTTTGAGGCTAGGAATATGAATGAAGTTAAGTATAGCATCTCACTTAATAGTCTATTTACTGCTCTTGTTCACCCTAAAGATAGTCATTTTCATAACTACTCATACGTGCTTCATGTTTTTGAGGATATAGATTCTTATGTACTAGGAATTTATGATTACCATCAATCTCAGAGTGGTAATTCAATTCATGAGATTCTCTTGAAGATTAAAGATCTATCAGCAGACATCGAAATAGTCGATGAACAAAGACTCAAATGGGCTGAAACAGATGAAATATGACCTTTTTTTAAAACCAATGCAAGTAGTGACCTTACTCAATTTTGAGACTTAGAAGAAGTGTAAATGTAAAAGATTGGCGTCCGAAAATTAATCGGCGCCAGTTTTTCATTTTATAGTAAGCCGTTTTGGCTGTGAGAAGGTAATATTGGATAGATTACCTTCGAATTATCTGATTATGTGAAGGATGATCTAGAGATAAAATCAGAAGATTTTACGAAAGATGAGTTTTAAAAAACATTTTTCAGTCCAGTGATTCAAGTAAAATTCTTACTGAGGAGTAGTCTTAAAAACCTTGAACGGCGTAATGCCATTCAGGTTTTTTTTAAAATCAAATCCATACAGTAGACTGTACTTAAGCCTTCTGCCACATATAACTTGAGTGATGATTTTTACGGAGTAATTGTTGATTTGCTTATATTTAATCTGCAAACCACACAAAAACGAACGTATGTTTTACAAATACATTGACTTTTTGTCCTGGCAATAATATATTATTGTCAGGACAAAAAAAGAGGTGAAGCAAATGTCCGCCAAAAAGATGGGGCGGCCTAAATCTGACAAACCCAAAAGCAGAACGATTGATATACGTGTCGACGAGGAAATTATGAACAAGCTCGATATTTCGGCTGAAAAGCTGAATACGAATCGATCAGACATCGTTCGCAAAGGGATTGAGAAGATTTACGACGAGCTCCAAAAATAAAAAAAGAAGCAGCGCTCGTCCCACGAAGAACAACGCTGCTTCTTATCCCGCAATCACTTGTTGAATGAGCGACTGCATAAATATCCTACCATGTGCAGAACGTACATTCAAGTGAGGTGCGAGTTAATATACAGGAGGATGCACATGAATTCGATAGTAGAAGCATTATATAATGGACGACTTCGACCGGATGAGATGATGATGCCGACACATCCTGAATACCAAGCGTTAGGGCGGCAGATTGCATCTCTGACAGAGCAATGGAAGAATCGATTGAGCGATGAAGAATTCCATGAGCTTGAACAGTTATTTGACTTGTGTGGCAGATGTGAGGGCATGCATACGGAAGCAGCGTTTGCACAAGGTTTTCGTCTGGGTGCCAACATGCTGATTGAAGTCATGAGTCAGCGGGAGGAATCGGTGTTGGAGTTTAACTAAGTTTAACGATGTGAGCAGAGATCCGGTTTACTTTTACGGCTAAATTCTCAGAAAATGACGGCATACAACATACTTATTTTGCATCATAAAATGGTATCAAAAATTGATTATAACAAAGCCCTCAAATCCTCTCTGCATTCAGCAGCAGGGTTCGAGGGCTTTACTTAAACATAGAGTTAACAATATATATATGGAAAGAATCTGTTAAACAAAATTGTTCCTTAATCCGCAATATTCCCCGCCATTTTTAGGCGACGCGCAATTTCCTTAAAGTCTTCTTGCGATATACCTGGTGCAAATTCTTCCTCGACCGCAGGAGCTTCTGGAATCGGGAATCCTTCAGGAATCCCTTGGATGACTTCAAGAGGTTGTCCATCTTCGGGGTGAGTTCCTTTCCAGATCTGTCCAATCGTGTTGAAATCTTTATCACTATAGGTATACAGCTTGGTGTGTACCCCTTTTTCTTCATATTTACGAGCCTCGTTGAAGGCTTTGTTGTTCAGTGAAGGAATAGGAACCAGCTTGGTCACATTTACGCCAGTTGCAATCTCAAGCGCCTTTGCATAAGCAACCACATGCACACCACCGCGAACAAGCAGGTAACCAACCACTTCCCGGGCGGCCGGATGATCCGTCATTTCATATACTTTCATTTTATGGGTACGAGCGCCACATTCTAGGAAGAAGTTATGCAACAGATCCTCGACCAGGTTACCACTGTTGAAGACGTTTGCTCCCGTCCATGGATTACCCATAGAGTCAAAAGGCATTGCGCCTTGTGCACCTGCCAGATAGTGATATGACAGACGAGCATCCTTCACGGAACCTAGCGGCGTATCGTCAGGTTCTTTGTACTCGGTTGAACCTCTGAGGCACTTGTTAATGCCATGAGACACGAGCTCAACATGACCCAATTCTTCGGCGGTAATACTCATGACGAGGTCGTAGAAGGGCTTCAGCTTTTCTTTGGAACGAAAATTAAACGATTGATAGAGGTAGTTGTTCAACGTTGACATTTCTCCGAATTTGCCGCCGAGTAATTCTTGTATAGCTGCCGCAGCATTCGGATCTGGCTTCTCGACATTGGGAATCTCAATCAGGATTTCATCCAAGCGTTTGAACATTCGGGTGTAACCTCCTCAGATTGGTATTGCAGATCGTGTAGAATTTCAGATCGTGAAGTCACTCTGTCATGCCCTATTACACGTCTATTGGGTTTTTTAAACAAAAAATCAACCAAATGGGACTTAAGCATCGCATAACGCATGCCTCATCTCTTCTCCCTTTTGTTATTTCCAATACGGTGAATTTTATGTATAATCAAACATTCGAACGAGTCTTCACGTTACAAGAGAAGTGAGTCATGAATCCATAAAGGAGTAAGAGATGAACAAGCGTTGGATACAAATAGTTGGGATTGTGATGTTTCTAATGATTCTGATGTACATAAGCAGCAAGCCTGCCACAGCATATGTCGTTACGAACGAGGTTCAGGTGGATGAAGAAACGCGGGAGTTACTTGAAAAGAAATACGGGTTGGATCGTCCTGAGGAGCCGAAGACACAACAACACGTTTTCTCGGGTGACTGGGGAATGAGTTTCCGGACGGAGCCTACTGATTCGTTTGACCGGCTTGTTCATGTGGTTCCTTTTTCCCTACGGCCACTGGCCTGGATCTTTCGTTTATTCGTGTAAAATGAAACCCGGACGGGCAATATAACAGAAACATATTGTCCCAAGGAGTGAGTGAAATGAGAATGCTCATCGTTACCGTCATGTCGGTAGTCCTGAGTTTAGCCGGAATTACATCAGGCACAGGCGCCGCCATCCCTGATTATGCGAAGTGGGGAATTATTGCGGTCAAAGAAACACAGACCAAGTATAATGTGGATATTTTGGACTATAAGCATATCGGTCGCACCTCTCTAACAGCAGATCAATCACGGGAACAGTTCAAGCTGTGGGTTCGTGCGAAAGACGGCAAACAATTCGCAGTCTATGTGAATGTTGATTTTAACCCATCTACACAACAGTTAAAGAAAGTACAATTTTCGGAATCGGATCGGCACTGATCCGTTACTGAACCAGACTGCCTTATTCATTAAGGTGAAAGTCTGGTTTTTTTTATTTTACAAAATCCTTTTTTTACTATTGAATAAAGAACTTATGTTCGCATATAATATGAAATACAAACAAACGTTCTTATCGGAGGGATGATTATGCTAGGGAAATATATTGGCCAGATGGTGGAGCTTGTCTACATGGATCGTGCAGGGCAGATTACGCAGCGACAGATTCGAATTAACAGTGTACGTGGCGGGATGATTAGAGCATCAGCGGGAAAAGAAGGCTCGCCCCGAACATTTCTGGAGCAAGGTATTCTGGCATGGCGTCCTGTTACCGATCTGAATGGGGAGGTAAAGTATGCTGAACGACTTTGAACGCAAGATTTTGCGTATTATGGTGAACTATGCAGGACAACGGCGCAGGCTGCCGCGTATGGATGAACTGAAGAACAAGACGGGACGAAGCAGAGCTTACATTCATGAGTCTTTGCTAGAGCTTGAACGAACCGGGCACATCGCCTGGGAGAACCGGTCTACTCTGGAAGGGATACAGATTTTGCAGGCATGGGAACAGGTACAACAGCCGATTCGCAAAAGCCAACCTTCCGGTGATTCCGTAAAATATTTTACGGACTACTAGGGTGTTCTCAAACTTAAGCAAGCTATAAGATAGTTGGATGTCAGTATCTAAACAGTCTTGAAGTCCAAGTTGGCTGATCCTGGCGAATGAGTAGATAATTTTCTGAGGAACACAGGACGTCTTATTTGGCCTTCCGCTCCTCTTTTCAAATTGTAAGAAACATCAGACACCTTGTTTCCCGATATTCCCTGACAAAAACGCTATAAAAGGCCAAAAATTCTGATATAAAGTGTCTCAGATTCCTTAGATTTCTAAGGGGGCTTCAAATCCTTGAATAAGACGCCTCAGATTCGTTACCGCTCGTGGGCCTGAGTTCGGCTTTCAGTAGGTTTGAAGACACCCTCCAGTGAACAAGAAAACGCCAACCCGGGTAACCGGATCGGCGCTTATTGTGTCACATGTACGACATGTGCATCTATTTTAGAAATGGGGAAGTTGGTCCAGGTTGTTGGTTGGGTCACCGTCGGCATCTCCGCGAATGTACATTTCGCCATCCTTGCCTTTAAATACATTCACACCGGCAATAGCACCAGCTTTTACTTCTGCAAGTGCCTGCTGATAATCCAGTACACGTCCTGCTGAAGTCTGAAAAGCTGTCAGGTCACCGTCACCATTTTTCTGTACGGCTGTGAAACTCTCGCGTGTTGTTTGAACCATGATGTCACACTCTCCTTATATGACGAGATAGGAATCTGCTTACCTGATTAGCCTATCCGAATTCATCGGAAGTATGCACCATATGCTGATAAGACCTGCCAACGTCGAGGTTTTACAAGCTCTTTCTCATACGAACATGCAGAATATCTGCATCATAAAAAGGTTCTTCCGAAATCACTTCATAACCCAGTTTTTCATAGAATTTCTGTGCCTGACACTGTGCATCCAGTACAGAATAGGATAAGCCGAGTTCACGTGCCAGCTCCTCCATCGCGAGCAGAAGCACACGTCCATAACCAAATGAACGATGAGATTCAAGCACTGCGATCCGCTGCATTTTGGCCGTATCCTTGCTGTAATAGATCAGACGTCCTGTGGCTACAGCTTGGCCATCCGTACTTAACAATACATGATGCACATCCGGGCTGATGACATCATATTGATCAATCTCAATCTCGGCAGGCACCTGTTGCTCGATCACAAAAACGTGATGGCGAATTCCCAAGGCTTGCTCCAGTTGTTCTTCTGTCGATACATAACTAATCTCAGCTGCCAATTCCATTCCTTCTTTCTGCTCTTGCGCGACATATCAGACTGAATTATACAAAAAAATGTTTTTCCTGTATAGTGAAGTCTGGAACATATTGGGAGAGGAGGGGGTAGTGATGGGCATGACAGGCATCATGGTAATTACATTGCTAATGTCGGCGGGAATGATTACTCTGTTGTATTACGTTACGAAGAAAGCATACTCACGCAAGTGGGATGAAGACGAGTAATTCACCTGTTAACCTTCACGGCAAGACTTCACTGCTTCCTCGTGGAGAATATACATCTTGAATTACAGATTTGGAGTATACGTCCAGCCAGACCGGCAGAGACTCACCATTTTCATTGGGCTGTTGTAATTGTTGGAATTGTACCGTATGTTCATCCTTCTCCAAGCTGCAACCAGTAACGGTTGTAATGAGAATCATAAGCCCAGCAAAGAGAAAGAAGCATTTGGTGAATGTACATTTATTGGATTTTGACCGTTTTGTTATGTTTCTCATAGGGAATTCACCTCGTTGTAGAAATGGTAATCTTTCCTTTATTGTGCACCATTTCGGGTGATTTATAACCAAATAAATCATTGACAATGAACACGGTTACTTGATATGATACTGTTACTTGATTGGGAAACAGTTATATATCATGATCTGTTAGCTCAGCTGGGAGAGCACTATCTTGACAGGGTAGGGGTCAGTGGTTCGAGCCCACTACAGATCATACACGAGAAGCCTTACATTGTAAGGCTTCTTTTCTTTTTTACATACAAACATGAATGCGATTTGCGATAGTTTCAGTTTCTCTTCCTCTTTTTAAACAAAACTTAAATAAAACATAAATTCAGCGTAAGGTTCGTCTTCTATACTTGGTTCTGAGGTCAACATAGAACAGGAGAAGGAGAGAACTTATGAATTATTCAAGTCCATTTACATCAAAGTTAGCCAGAGTAGGGATCGCGGGTACACTGGCTTTAATACTGGCAACAAGCCCACTTGCCAACATGGGGGTTGTTGCCGCGGAAGCAGACCCAGCACCTGTATCTACGAAGATACATAACACACAGAAAGACTCTCTAGAGCAGACCCCGATTCAATACCAGATCCAGGCTCGATTAAATGAGAAGGACATGACGATCCAGGGGAGCGAGAAGGTAACGTACCGCAACACAAGCAAGGATGCACTCCAGCAGCTGGTTCTTCATACATATGCTGATGCAAACCTCTCCAAATCTACACAGGCGAGCATGTACCAACAGCATAATGAGAAGATTAGTGAAGATCACCCTGAGAAGACAGCGGAGGACTTTCTGGGTGGCATCGATATTCAGGCTGTAACAGCAGATAGCCAATCGCTGGACTTCCATAAGGAAAACCAAGCGTTGACCGTGCAGTTGAAAGAGCCCGTTCAACCAGGCGAATCGGTATCTTTCCAACTGGAGTTTCAGTTGAATATACCCTATGGCTCACAGCGAGTTTCCTACTACAAAGACATGATCAATGGTGCACACTGGTTCCCGGTGATGTCTGTATACGACGAGGTTGAGCATCAATGGAACAAGGCACGGTATAGTCAAACATTTGAGAGTGATTATTACACCTCATCGGACTTTGAAGTTCAATTCAATGTTCCTGATGAGTATCAGGTAGCCATGCCGGGTACGATCACCACTCAAAACAGTACAGAACATGGTCGTAAAGTTGTTTCTGCTGTGGCCCAGAACACAAGGGAGTTTGTGTTCTTTGCTAGCCCAAATCTTCAAGTGGAGAGTGTTACTCGTAACGGTCTGACGGTGGAATACTATTATTACAACGATGATCCATCCAAGAAAAAGATAGTTGACCGCTACATTAATCAGGCATTCAAGGTCATCGATTTCTATAGTGAGAAATATGGCAAGTATCCCTATCCAGAGTTCCGAATTGTCGAGACGTATGTACAAGGCGTTGCCGTGGAGTATGCGAGGCTCATCCAGATGGGACAGATTCAAAATGGTGCTGTTCCAGAAGAAGATACAACATTTGTTCATGAAATAGCGCATCAGTGGTTCCATGCATTGATCGGTAATAATTCGGAGACAGAATCCTTCCTGGATGAAGGCTTTGCTGATTTCTCGATGGTGTATTTTGCCGAGAAACAGGGAGATAAGCTAAATGGATTCAGATCCATACAGTTTGATACTGCGCCCGTAGATATGGCGATTGCGTCAACAAACGATGAAGCTGGGGATTTGGCAAGTTTGGTATATTATCAGAAGGGGCGACAAGCGATCTATCAGCTTTACCGTTCCGTCGGTGAAGAGAAATTTGACGAGTTGATGAGGACATATTTCAAACGCTACGTGTACCAAAATGCAACGATAGAGGGGCTGCTTCAAACCATTGAAGATGTGCTTGGTAAAGAAATACGTTCAGAAATGCAGATGGCCCTATATCAGCCTGATTTTGTCTTAAAGCCGGAATACCAACTATCACAAGAAGAGACCGCCGCCTATGTGCATAATGTCTTACAAGTGCAATATCAGGCTGTCATGGGTATGGTTCCTAATCTGCCTTATGAAGTGATGAATCGATTGATGGACAAAGCCCTTCAAGGCGAGGAATTAACCATTGTGCTCAGCGATCAGGTGAGTAAACTTACAACTAAACAGCAGGAAGATATGGTTAATCAGTTGACCGGATTCCTTGATATGACTGGTATGAGATACGACATTATAAGGGATCGCAAGGAACTGAAGCAAAAGATGAAAAAAGAGATCGGCAACAGCAACCTTATTGTCATTGGCAATGCCAAGTCAAACGGATTGGTGCAGGCTTTAAAACTTAACATTATCGACCGGACGAAACAGACGGGTTTTCCTTGGAAGAATACCATGAATCAACCTCTCACGGCTGGTGCATATGTTATCAAACATCCCTATAACCAGAATCGATTGATGCTTCATTATTTCTGGAATGAGGATCATCTGAGTGATGAGGCATTTGAAGCTTTTAAGCTGAAAATACAGGAGTCTATCGGCTTCACTAACGACTTTTACCAGTACTATGTATTGGATAACCAAGGCAAGGAGAAATCCAATAAAAAAATTGCGAATCCCATATCTTCACTTTTTGCGGAGTAATAAGGAATTGGTTTTGCAGTTTCTTCGTTCAAACAGGTTAGCCAATTTGTATTGGTTAGCCTGTTTATGTTTTATATGAAAACCAGACTTAGAATAATAGGCTGTAAGATGGGCATAATGCTTTAACACAAAGGCAACTTCATGAATATACTTATCGGGAGAAAACAATAGGAGGGATTAATATGAAGGATCAACATTATCCGGGCGTACCAATGAAAGGGACAGTTGCTGATTACAACTGTAAAGGAAATAAAGGAATGAACAAAATGAAAGCGTATTCATATAATGCTAGAATTTGTCCTATCCTTTGTGTTACTCAGGAGCCGGTTGCGAATGAGGGTAATGTTGTTGATTTTTCAATCCTATTAAAGGACACTTCGGATGTTTTATATTCGCGACCGGTAAATGGTAATACCCTGCTCACGAAGGAGTTGAGTTTCCATGTCTATGACTGATAATATTGCTCAGACAGCACTCGACGCAGCGATGAAGGCAAATAGGGCCGTTGCGCCTTATGATTATTGCGATGCAGAAACCAGACGGATGTACACGCCTCAATTTGATAAAAAAATGGACAATCCTATGTACACCGCTGCAATGGCGGGCCTTCAATCGATCTATTGGTTTCGGGCGATCAAAGTGAAGGGGCTTATCCCTGATGCAAAAGCAGATTATTATGCTACGTATTCTACCAATCATAATCACATCGGAGGAATTGGACTAGCCTACTCGAACAGCCCGACAGGACCATGGAACAAACACGGACAGGTGTATCTCGATACTGTGGTTGGGAATTCGACGGAAACTCCATTTGTGATCTGGAACGATGAAGAACAATTGTTCTTTATGTATTATCAACAAAACGGACTGGGGATCAATCAATCGACGGCACTTGCGACCTCTGTAGACATGATTAACTGGACAAGAGTGGGTTTGATTTTGGACAAACCTCCCGGGTTCCCAGGTGATGGTCATACCGGTTACTTCTCGTGTTTCAGAAATGGCGGCAAATGGATCGGTTTCTCGGTGATGGGCGGTGGTGACTTTGGCCGTAAATGTATCTGGCATTCACATGACGGACGTAGCTGGTTAGCTGATGCAAGACCATTAATGGGTGGGAATGATGCCACTTTAACTGCGGGAGAAAACATTTCGAGATCCAATGCTGGTGTATTTATGTACAAAGGGAGCATGTGGTGGCTGGGCATGTTATCGGCTTATGCTTCCGGTGGGGTTACGACTGTAGCTCGGCCTGCCATTGCCAAAATCAGCGCAGACTTTCGTCAACTGCTGGACAAACCTACAGATATATATTTTCCGGCATTGACTTGGGAGACGACCAACATGCAGTCCTTGATGGTGTCCGTTATGGACGGTGTAGTGTACGTGTATTACAATACCGATCATAATATCGGTGTAGCCTATTCGGTGGGGGTGTAGAGATGGTTATACGTGATGCAGCGGGTCAGATTGTGCCCTTTGGAAAGGTTCACAAACAGCTTGTGGCCGATTTTCTTTACGGAACGTTACCGGATTGGGTGGAGGTGGTGGGCACCCCTACGTTTGAGCCTTTGCCCGACAGAGGGACCATAACCGTTACAACACCGACAACGGCAGGAGCCACGGCAGAGTTGAAAATGAGGCATCTGATTGACAGCTCGAAAGTAACCGCAATTGCAATCACTTTGGAAGCGCTACAATTAAACGGGAACATTGGAATCTCAGTTCAGGTTGGCATTAAATCGAAGGATAGCAAGGCCGGAATCACTTTTTTTCAAAACGTAAATCAGAAGTATGGTATGGTCCGTGCCTATAAAACAGATGGAACGTATACGGATTTTAATCAAAACATGGTGTTCTTCACCACACATGGCGTAGCAGGAGATGAAGCACAGAACCGTAAGAATCTCACTGTGTTGCTCTGTACCGGATTACAGTTCTCAGCTGGGTTCGAGAGACCGTCCGTATGGCTTGGTGCGGATGATCAATATGGCGGTGTTGCTGCTGACCTTAGCGGTGGGTTGTTCCAACATGGAGAACTGCAATGTCTTTTAAAACTGACTACAAGTAAGGCCGAGGCCAAGTATTTCAAATGTGCACAGATGAAAGTGGATATCTGGAGTAATTAATCAAACAGGGAAGACGTATGAAGATGAACAAGGTGCATGATTTGAATTGGAATGAGGACGAGGATAAATAGATTATCTGTATGGATCGGTAAAAAGATATACGTGCAGTAATTTGGTACCTAAACACGGACGCTTTGAAAATGAAGTGCAGTGTTTGGGTACCATTTTTATTTAGAGAATGAAGTCAGGCCAAGTTTGGTGGATACAGCTAACAATTCAGAAAGTGCTCTGACTTTAGGTTTGGGCTTGTCCGGGGTTAGAAATGAATTATTCTCCAAACGTGTTTTAAACTATATTTTTTTATAATAACTATTTACATACACAATTTAATTGTGTACAATGTAATTGTTGGTGATACAAATGAGATCAAAATTTAGTCAAAATAAATCTAATCAACTAAAGGAGTTTTCACAAATGAAAACATTATATGAAACAACAGTAATCAATACAGGCGGACGTCAAGGCATCGTACAATCCCCAGATAACGTGTTTATGTTGGATGTTGCTGCACCACCAGAACTCGGAGGACAAGTGACGACAGCTACCAATCCGGAGCAGTTGTTTGCAGCAGGGTATAGTGCTTGTTTTAACTCCGCACTGGAGTTTCAATTGAAGAAACACAAAGTTGAGATTGAAAGAAGTACCGTAGCTGCAACCGTAATGTTGGTGACGGACTCTGAGGATAACGGCGTGAAGCTTCAAGTCGATTTGGAAGTTAAAATCCTTGGTCTGGATGAAGAAACAGCACAGAAGTTTGTGAAACTTGCCCATGACTACTGCCCATATTCCAAAGGAATCAAAGGGAACGTGAATGTTAACGTGGAACTCGCGTAATCACTGATACTATTTGTTGATAAGAAGCCTCCGAGAAATCGGAGGTTTTTTGGTGTTTTATGCATAAAAATCAATTTCACACTCAATTGTGGGTTATAATGGTAGTAAGTTTACACAAAACTGCTGAAAGGGGAATGTACTTATGATGGATTTTAGCAAACCACCCCATGGCTCTGAGACCGATACCCACCGTCAGCGTCATCAGGAGAATGAACAGAAATACCTGTCCGGAGGCAAGGGTATTTGGTATGAAATCAGCAACTGGCTCATTCTCGGAGGTATCCTCCTTGTCATATTTTTATTATTTAAATACGTTTTCTAAATAGACACACAACCGGGCGAATCCCCATATGATGCATTACATCAGTAAGCACTTGGGGAAATGGGGAATCCGGGATGGCAAAGGCAAAAGGTAAGAAAGCTCCCGCATTAAAGAGTGATAAAATACGTGTATCCATGAAGTTGGTCACATCGGATGTATGCGAGAGATGTAAGACACCATGTACACGAGGTATGGATTACGCTGCACGTATGAGAATTGAAGGGGCTTTAGGCAAGGGCGTTCCCTGTATATTGACCCGCCATACTTCTTCATAAACTCTTCGTATAATCCCGTATATATAACAATTATAGATCAGGGGCATCCTTTAATGAGGATCGCCTCTTTTTGTGCATTCCAAGGGGTGGAAAAAATTCTGGATAAAAAATGAAAAATGATGAAAAACAGCGCAACTTTGTGGATGAATCTGCAGTATAAATGTACAACAGCTAGCAGCAGGGGAGGGAATATTGACGGGATGAAATGGAAACGAATATTGCTTTGTGTCACGGTATTCTCCTTGCTCGGCGGGTCTTTATTGTTTGCAGATTCGGTGAACGAGAAGATTCGTGTTCTCATTAACGGCAAGGAAGCAGCTGATGGAGGTTATCTCATTGATGGAACGACCTATGTACCTGTAAGAGAAGCCGGAGGCGTCGTCAAATGGGACAGCAGTAACAAGAGAGTAACGGTGATCAAACCGAATGTACATATTTTTCTCTTCAAGGGAGACACTGTATTTGGCAACGTTAACGTAGGTAAGCTGAAATTCAATGTATTTTCACAAGTGGACAGTCTGACAGCAGATGTAGCTGCGGTGAAAGTAACGATTACCAATCCAAGCGGTCAGGTGAAGGATATCCAGTCCCAGGAGCTTACGACCCAGAAGGATAACTTCTGGTTCCGCACATATGATTTTACGTATGATTTCAGTCGTGCCGGCAAATATCAGGTCGGCTTTCATATTAAAGAAAATGCAAACAGCAGCTACGTCCTGGTAGCGGAGAAAATCATTACAGCGCTGAACGATTGAAGCGAAAATAACCCTGTGAGTTAAATTGACCTGTGTCATTGAACATGTTACGATATGCAAGGTTACACAATTTCTATTTATAAAGCGAGGTATTTCAATGAGCGATCACACACATGAACACGGCGATGGCTGCGGATGCGGGCAAGACCACGACCACGACCACGAGCATGAAGAAGTCCTTCTCACATTAACAGACGAGAATGGCCAAGACGTGGAGATGGTTTTGGTGGAGACGTTTGACGTGGAGAAGCATGTTTATGCGCTCCTGCTGGAACGTAACAATCCTGAAGCTGACGGCATCATCCTGCGTATGGAAGAAGAAGACGAGGAAATGGTGCTCTACAATATTGAAGACGAAGAAGAGTGGAACCGCGTTGAAGCGGCTTACAACGAACTCGTTGCATCACAAGAATAGTCATTCTTTTGGAACATAACATGAAGGCTCCTTGATTTCAGGGGGCCTTTTGTTTTTTTTTTAAGAGGTATACGAGCATTTACACCACCGGTTTGAACTACGAAATAGACGGGAAAATGCAAACTCGCTTGTCCCATAAAATAAAAACGGACCAAGCTAGGGCTTGGTCCTTTAAGTTTATCCCATGCACAGCGCAAGGGGGTTGTTTTAGAAAATGGCATCGGCTTCCACGATCACTTTAACGTTGGTTACGCTGCGGTCTTCGGGTCCTTTGA
Source organism: Paenibacillus sp. FSL E2-0151 (assembly GCF_037993015.1). NCBI lineage: Bacteria > Bacillati > Bacillota > Bacilli > Caryophanales > Paenibacillaceae > Paenibacillus > Paenibacillus sp. FSL E2-0151. The sequence continues at coordinate 4,755,246 of NZ_CP150308.1, read as the reverse complement.
CGGGTAATCCAACTTCGACATGATCGATGATGTAGTCGATATTTTCCTGGGTGATAACCTCACCCGGTAACAGGATCGGAATTCCTGGCGGATAGACATAGATGAATTCCGAGATAATACGTCCAGCGGATTCCTTGAACGGAATCACTTCGGTGTCACCGTAGAATGCGTCCCGTGGAGTCAGCATCAACTGTGGAATATCCGGAACTTTTACGACCAGTTCATGGGCCGGGTTCACTTGATAATAGGTACGGGAGAGATCCTGCAAAGCGTTCAGCAAGATATCCACACTATTATCCGTATCTCCTGGCGTAATGAGACACAGAATATTGTACATATCACTAAGTTCAACCTCGATGTTGTAATGTTCACGCAGCCAGTTCTCTGTCTCATACCCTGTAATACCCAGATGGCGAACATGGATCGTTACTTTGGTTGGATCATAGTTGAAAGTCGCTTCTGTACCCAGCAGCTCTCTGCCGAAGCAATACAGGCCATCCATATCGTTAATCGAACGTCTGGCAAACTCAGCTAGTTCAATCGCCTTCTGTGCAATCTCACGACCGTGGAGTGCCAGGTTACGTCTTGATGTATCGAGTGAAGCAAGCAAAATGTATGAAGTTGATGTTGAGGTGAGCAGACTCAGGATCGTCTGTACACGCTGTGGATTCACGAACCCATTCTTCGTGTTCAGGTTGAGTACGGAACTCTGTGTCATGGAACCACCAAGCTTGTGAACACTGGTTGCAGCCATATCGGCACCTGCTGCCATCGCAGACAACGGCAGATCCTCATGGAAATGAATGAGTACGCCATGTGCTTCATCAACAAGTACAGGGACTTGGTAGCTGTGTGCCAGCTCAACAATCTCTTTAAGATCGGTAACCACGCCGTAATAGGTCGGGTTAATTACAAGCAATGCCTTGGCATCTGGATGACGCTCAAGTGCGCGACGGATAGACTGTGTAGTCACTCCATGGTCAATGCCCAGATTGGCATCTTGTGAAGGAGAAACAAATACGGGTTTGGCGCCTGAGAAAATAATCGCGGACAGAACCGATTTATGCACATTACGGGGCACAATAATTTTGTCACCCGGTGAGCATACAGACAGAATCATGGTCATAATGGCACTGCTTGTGCCTTGTACACTAAAATAGGTATAATCGGCTCCGAAGGCATCTGCTGCCAAAATCTGTGCTTCCTGAATGACACCGGTTGGCTGATGCAGGTCATCCAACGGTGCGATGTTAATCAAATCTATGGAGAAGGCATTATCGCCAATAAATTCACGGAATTCGGTATCCGCTCCCAATCCTTTTTTATGGCCCGGAATATGAAACTGTACCGGATTGAGTGCCGCATGATTTTTTAAAGCGGTAAACAGCGGCGTACGGTGGTGATTCATCAGTGCTGTCACAACCCTTCCTAATAAAATTGGTAAACAAAGATGAGTATAGCAAATTAAGAACCGAATGCAACAGTATAATCGACAATTTTTTGAATTGCCGAGATTTGGACACATTCCCCACGGTTACACTAAGGATAGGGAATAGGCAATTGAACGGCGAAAGGGGAAAAAGAATGCAAACCGATACAAAACCAGCCAAAATTTTGCGATCACCATTTTTTATCGCGATGTGGCTGACACTTTTTCTAGTTGAAATTATCAAAGGGGCCCTGTTGGTAGCAGTTCTGCCGGTGTATATGGACAATATACTGGGTCTGTCTGCAGGCGTCATTGGTGTGGCATTTGCGCTTCAATATTTGGGAGATAATCTGTTCCGGGCGCCTTCCGGCTGGGCAGCAGAACGGATCGGGTTCCGCGCAACGATGGTTACAGCATTAATCTGTACCTTAATCGCTGTTATTATGATCCTTTTTCTCAAAAGTGCCGTTGGACTGGCCATGGCCTGTCTGATTCTTGGCATTGGTACGTCACCACTCTGGCCTTGCGCCATGACAGGCGTGACGGCGATGTCAGGCCCACAGAACAAGAATGGTACAGCAATGGGGGCGCTGGAGATGGCTGCTCTCGGCGGAACTGGGCTTGGACCTATAGGCATGAACTGGCTACTGGAGCGCACGCATCATGATTATCGCACCATATTCCTCGTGCTGATGGGTTGTGCCATTCTCGTTATTCTGGTGGCCATGATTCTTCCTGGACGTGTCATTGTTGAAGGAGAGCATGCCGAGCAAGCAGCGAAGAATAGTGATGTGAAATATCCAGCCAAACCGAATCTGCTCACGCCGTTCATCCGGCTGCAAAAGAGTGTGAAGGACACACTGCAACGGGTACGCAGCACACTTAATGTTAATCCACTGGTGTATCCTGCCCTGTTTATGCAGTCGTTTGTCATCGGGCTGCTCAGTCCAGTAATCACGCTATATACACGCACAGACCTGCACATCTCACCGAATCTATACAGTTTGTTGCTGATTGCAGGTGGTGGAATAACCGTCATTGCCTTGCTGCCTGTTGGTAAAATGGTAGACAGGTTTGGCACCAAGCCGTTCCTGAACATTGGTTTTTTGATGGCGGCGGCGAGTCTGTTCGCATTCTCCTCCATAACATCCATTCCGGTGGTGTTTGGTGTTGTCATGCTGGTGGGCATCAGTTATGCCATGATTTTGCCCGCCTGGAATGCTTTTGTAGCCACACTGATTCCCAAAGGAGAGCGGGGTGCGATCTGGGGATTCTTCCTTACATTGCAGGGATCAGGCATGGTTGTAGGACCTATTGTTTCTGGACTGCTGTGGGACCACGTGAGCCATCCGGCTCCATTCATCGGCAGTGCCATCGTCATGGCAGGACTTGCCGTTGTGCACTTTGTGTTATCCCGCAATCCGTTTCGCACCGCTCCGGCCAAATAAGCAAAAGAAAAGGGAGTTCCACCAACCGTCTTGGTTGTGGAGCTCCCTTTTTCGCGTCCAATATATCATGATAATCGGGGGCTTGCCCCTGTGCGTGTGCGGAAAGCTGCAATCCGGCGGTCCTTTCGGTGAAAAATAGTCAAATAACCAAGTACCCTTACATAAAATGAAGTATAAAATAGGGTAAGCCGATTGAGTAGAAGCGATTGAAGACGAGGGCCGGAGTTGATCCGGTACAGATGGAGGGAGTGCCGTGAATAAGAGTTATGAAGTTGAATATTGCAATCTGGAGCTGCGGTTCAACCGTCGGCATATCCAAAATTTGATCAGAGACCTTATTCGTGAGGGATATTCACTATATTGGAGCGAGGACGAATCCTTTTTTATCCTGTCAGTCCGAACCGGCCGCAAGCTGGTAAAGCTCCGCTTTCAACAGACACGCACGGGGAACTACAAGATGACTGGAGATTATATCATTAAGGATGCAAAACTTGCAGAGTGGCTGGAGAAGCTGATTGGAGATACACGCGGGCATGCGGTTGTGAAGCGATTTAAGGATCAACAGATGACCGTGGAGAACATTTTATTCGGTGAAGTCATTCGGCTCGTGGAAGTTTCCGGATTCAAACAGCGTGTTATTTTTCAAAAGGAACCTGCGCCGACGGCGGAAGAGATGGAAGAAATGTTCCTCTCGCGTGAAGGCGAGGAAAGGCTCATGTTGTTGCGCATGGAAGTAGACGATGAACTGGAGCGCCTCTACACGGCCATGCAGATGGATAATATCGAAAAAGCAAATGCTTGCCGTCAAGTCTTAAAACAGTTGTCTGGACATCTGTTAATGTTGGAAGGATGACAAGATAAGGCCGTATTTATGAAAATACGATGAACACCTCAGCAGATTGGGGTGTTTTCTCGTTGCGTAGCTGTGCCACGGGGTTCACTTCTATACATAAAACCGTTAAAATGGGAGTATTGTTGAGAATTTATTTCAATAAAATTAATTGGAGCAAAGGATGGAGGACCAGATGACAAAACAACAAATTGGCGTAATTGGCCTGGCTGTCATGGGCAAAAATTTGGCCCTTAACATTGAAAGCAAAGGTTTCTCAGTATCGGTATTTAACCGTTCCCCGGAGAAAACCAATGATCTTCTGAAAGAAGCTGAGGGTAAAAACCTGACAGGCTCATTCTCCATTGAAGAGTTCGTAGCATCCCTGGAATCCCCGCGCAAAATTTTGATCATGGTACAAGCCGGCAAAGCGACCGACGCTACCATTGAACAACTGCTTCCTCACCTGGATGAGGGCGACATCATCATTGACGGAGGGAATGCATACTTCCCTGACACGCAACGTCGCAGCAAAGAGTTGGAAGACAAAGGCATTCGTTTCATCGGTACAGGTGTATCCGGTGGTGAAGAAGGCGCACTGAAAGGCCCTTCCATCATGCCAGGTGGACAGGAAAGTGCTTATAAACTGGTTGAACCGATCCTGACGGCGATCTCGGCCAAAGTCGGTGACGATCCATGTTGTACATATATTGGACCTGATGGTGCCGGACACTATGTGAAAATGGTGCATAACGGTATCGAGTACGGAGATATGCAGTTGATTGGTGAAGCGTACCACTTGCTCAAATCCGTATTGAACGTTTCCGTTGAAGAGCTGCATGCGATCTTTACGGAATGGAATCAAGGAGAGCTGGATAGCTACCTGATCGAAATCACGGCAGATATCTTCTCTAAATACGATCCAGAAACGGGCAAACCAATGGTTGACGTCATTCTGGATGCTGCTGGACAAAAAGGAACAGGTAAATGGACAAGCCAAAGCGCGCTGGATCTCGGCGTTCCATTGTCCATGATTACAGAATCCGTATTCTCCCGTTTCCTGTCTGCGATGAAGGACGAGCGTGTAGCAGCTAGCAAAATCCTGAATGGACCAGCGACTGAAGCGTTCTCCGGTGACAAAAAAGCATTTATCGAGAGCGTGCGTAAAGCCCTCTTTGCAAGTAAAATCGTATCCTACGCACAAGGATTTGCACAAATGCGTGCAGCTTCCGACGAGTATGGCTGGGATCTGAAATACGGTAACATTGCCATGATCTTCCGTGGTGGCTGTATCATCCGTTCGCAGTTCCTGCAAAACATCAAGGAAGCTTATGATAAAGACGCAGCGCTGAAAAACCTGCTCTTGGATCCTTACTTCCAAAACATCGTTGAGTCTTATCAAGGCGCATGGCGTGAAGTTGTAGCGGCTGCTGTAAAACAAGGTGTTCCAGTACCTGGCTTCTCCAGCGCTCTTTCTTACTACGACAGCTACCGCACAGAGCGTTTGCCAGCAAACTTGCTGCAAGCCCAACGTGACTACTTCGGTGCTCACACGTTCAAACGTGTGGACAAAGAAGGCAGCTTCCACCACAACTGGATGGAGTAGTACCACATATACAAGGCTATTAGATTTGGCCAAAGAGCCCTTAATCAGGAGCTTTGGCCTGCTAAGGGGCTCAAAAGAGGTTTGGCGTTCCGGTGATTGCCGGTTTACGCTGAGCCTCTTTTTTACTGTGTTATACAGTAATAGTGTTGATGGAGAAGATATGTTGCTGGTTCTAGACCTAATGAACATGAGACACTCTATTTTGGAAAAATGAGCCGCTCTTATTTTTTAACGAACTCAGAAGGCCCTATTTCAATAATTTGCAGCGAGATTTCGGTGTTTTGACGGTGATTTTTTTAAATAAGCTTACTGAGATTCGTAAGAAGTTTAACTACGCCTATTTTACGTAAATAAGTTCATTGGAGTTCGTTAGTTTGCTGGGATGGTTACTGATTGAGACGTTTGGGGGGCTCATAACTGCTTGAGGGTAATCTGACGTAGGCTTAGATGCCGGGAGTTACTTGATCTGTCTTGGAAGTACTTGCGGATGGTCGAAAGGAAGTCGGTAAGGAGATGGTCTTTCCCAGTCCGCAGGGCTGTGTTATGATAGGACAAAAGTGCTCACGAATTGCTTGAATTAAAGGAGTGTACACCTTGAGCAAGTCTAACAATATTATTCTCATTGGTATGATGGGAACCGGCAAATCAACCGTCGCTGACATGCTTGCACGCGAGCTTGGTTATCGATTGATTGATGTAGATGCCGCGGTGGAAAAAGAGGAAGGCTGTACGATTCCGGAATTGTTCACTGGCAAGGGAGAGACGTATTTCCGTGATGCCGAGAGCCGCATGTTATGCTCGGTGCTGGAGAAGAAGTCACAGGTCATAGCGACCGGAGGTGGCGTGGTGCTACGTTCGGATAATTGTGACGTGATGTTGAAAAATGGTTGGGTTGTTGCCTTGACTGCTGATCCGGCAGTGATTGTAGAGCGTGTTAGTGGCTGTGACAATCGTCCACTCCTCGCAGGTAATGCAGAGGAACGCATTCAGGCAATTATGGAAGAACGGAAAGACGCATATCGGTTCGCACATTATACGGTGGATACAACCGAGTTATCCGCTGCTGAAGTGACTCGTTTAATTTTAGCGCATTACCGCGTCTAAGCTTGTTATCATCGAAGTTTGATGGTTGATAGGTGGTGGCAGATATAACAAAACGGGCCATATTGGCCCGTTTCTAGGAGTGGAGCAGAGCAGAGTCATAAGGTTACAGATGACTCTGCTCCGCTCCGGGGTTCTCTAGTCTTCCTGTTGCCACTGAAGCATACCGCCGACCATGTTTGTACAGCCTTCATATCCCAGTTGCTGCAGATATTCACAAGCACGCTCACTGCGGTAACCGCTACGACAGATGATCACGATCTCGCCTGATTTCTCAATCTCAGACAGTCGGTCCGGAATCTGTCCAAGCGGAATATGCTTGGCTCCTTCGATCATGCCTTGCGCGACTTCATCGTCCTCGCGGACGTCTATCATCTGCAGCTTCTCTCCCGCCTGTAAACGGCGGCGCAGCTCAGACGTTTCAATTTCAGCTATTTGTGTCATATTCAGGTCCTCTTTTCTGTATGGACTTAACGCTATAATGATACCCAAGCGATGCACGGAATGTCAATTTGGCCACAATATTATCAACGAAGGAGAATTTCATCCATGGACGTTATTGTTAAACCAACCCCCACTCTGAACGGGGAAATCGGGGCTCTGTCCTCCAAAAATTACACGACCCGCTATTTGCTTGCTGCTGCGCTGGCAGAAGGCACAAGTACCATCCATTTCCCGGCACACAGTGAAGACAGTGACGCCATGCGCAGATGTATTCGCGATCTGGGGGCAGTGCTTGAAGAAGACGACAGCAAGATTGTGATACAGGGCTTTGGCAGTCATCCCCGTGATGTGCGTGAATTGAATGTAGGGAATGCGGGTGCTGTACTTCGTTTCCTGATGGGCGTTACAGCGCTCTGCCCTGAAGTTACTTTTGTGAATACGTACCCGGATTCGCTGGGCAAACGTCCACATGATGACCTGATCGATGCGCTTGGTCAATTGGGTGTAGATGTACAGCATGAACAAGGACGCCTGCCGATTACAATCAAGGGTGGCAATGCCAAGGGTGGACACATTCGTGTATCCGGCTCCGTCAGCTCCCAATATCTGAGTGCGTTGTTGTTTGTAACTCCATTGCTTGCAGAAGACAGCACCATTGAAGTACTGAATGACCTGAAGTCCAAGGTCGTTATCGGACAGACCCTGGAAGTGCTGGAGCAGGCAGGTATCGTTATCCATGCAAGTGATGATTATATGTCCTTCCGTGTACCAGGTGGACAGGCTTACCAGCCGACGACCTACACGGTTCAAGGGGACTACCCGGGTTCAGCAGCGGTTCTTGCCGCAGCAGCGGTTACACAGTCTGATGTGAAAATTCTGCGCCTGATGGAGCAGAGCAAACAGGGTGAACGTGCCATCGTTGACGTGCTGCGCATGATGGAAGTGCCATTGACACATGAGAACGATGTCGTACACGTTCAAGGTAATGGCAGACTGAAAGCAATCGAATTCGACGGGGATGCCGCGACGGACGCCGTTTTGGCTATGGTAGCCGCAGCTGTGTTTGCGGAAGGCACCTCACGGTTCTATAATGTAGAGAACCTGCGTTACAAGGAATGTGACCGAATCACCGATTATTTGAACGAACTGCGGAAGGCAGGAGCAAACGTTGAAGAGCGTCAAGCTGAGATTATCGTACATGGACGTCCAGAAGGCGTTGAAGGCGGCGTTGAGATTAACGCTCATTACGATCATCGCGTAATTATGGCGCTCACTGTTGTTGGTCTGCGTTCCAAGGAGCCGCTTCGTATTCGGGATGCACACCATGTAGCCAAGTCTTATCCGCAATATTTCGATCATTTGCAGGCGCTTGGCGCCTCGGTTCAATGGGTAAAAGAGTAAATAACTGAAAACCTGTTTTTTTTGAACACGCACTTTAATCAGAAAAGGATGGTGCTTGAACATGGAATTTAACAACCCTACTCGTGAAGAAATTGGACAACTTTTGCGCAAGGCAGGCAACATCGCAGTCGTCGGCTTATCAGACAAATCAGATCGCACTTCCTATATGGTGGCAGAAGCCATGCAGAGCAGAGGTTATCGCATCATCCCGGTTAATCCACAGGTGCAAGGTGAAATCCTTGGCGAGACGGTATATGCCACACTCGCGGATATTCCAGAGCCGGTAGACATTGTCAATGTGTTTCGTCGCGAAGAGTTTTGCGCGGATGTCGCTCGTGACGCCGCTGCCATCAAAGCAAATGTGCTGTGGCTGCAGCTTGGCATCCATAGTGATGAAGCGGTCCAGATTGCTGCAGAGAACGGCATGACAGCGGTAACGAATCGTTGTATCAAGGTAGAGGATTCCATCGTTCTGCGCGGCGCTGGACGCGGCTGAGAGGCTCGTTCACCTGTGATCGAATGATCTCCTGATCTGAACCAATTGAATGATTATAGGATGAATCCCGTTAACTTGAAGTTGACGGGATTTTTTCTGTTCTATTTTTGCCGTATTAATTACCAATTGGTTACTGTTTTGCTTTGACAAAACGTTGCGTAAAGCTTACCATCTAGGATAGAAAGGAGAGGTCGCCATGAATTGGCTCGGATCCTTGCAGCAGCTCGGACGAGCGGTAATGCTGCCTACAATGGTCCTGCCCGCCGCCGCAATTTTGCTCAGTGTTGGCAGTCTGCCTTGGGACGCCTGGGGATTGGATATTGTCGGTGAAGTGTCTACCGTGGCCGGACACGGTATTTTTTATTTCTTACCGTATCTGTTCGCTGTCGGTGTAGCACTGGGACTCTCCAACCAGGCCGGACAAGCGGGACTTGCTGCTCTGGCTGGTATCGTGATATATGATCAGGTAACTCGGAACTTCGGGGATGGCACCGTTCAGCCCGCTTCCTTAATCGGAATCATACTCGGCGCGCTTGCCGGTGGGATGCATAATCGGTTTAAAAGCATTAAACTGCCTGAAATTTTACAATTTTTTGGAGGTTCAAGGTTTGTTTTGCTCATTGTCGGACTTTGTTCGGCATTGTTCTCCTGTTTTATGTTATGGCTCGCTCCGATCCTACAGCATGGATTGAACGGCATTGCTACCTGGGAATACAGTCTCGGGGGTTTTGGACTGTTCATCTACGGAGTGTTATACAGGGTGCTGGTTGCTTTTGGGCTTCATCACCTGCTTAACAATGTATTTTGGTTCCAGTTAGGGACGTTTGAAACGCCTGATGGTAACATTGTGCAAGGGGATTTGCCCCGATTTTTTGCAGGTGATCCAACAGCAGGATTCTTTATGGCGGGTCTGTTTCCCATCATGATGTTTGCCATTCCGGCAATAGCCTTTGCTATTATTCAGGAAGCCAGGGAAGATCTGAAACCAAAAATCAAGAAAACTTTTCTGACATCGGCACTCGTTTGTTTTCTAACCGGGGTATCGGAACAGATTGAGTTTGCTTTTTTGTTCGCGGCACCATATCTGTTCATCGTGCATGCAGTGATGTCCGGCGTTGCCATGTGGATTAGTTACTGGCTTGATATCCGGCATGGATTTTCTTACTCCGCAGGTATTATTGATTACATACTCAATTTCCATCTATCGGAGAATGCTTGGAAGCTCATTCCGATTGGCATACTATATGGGCTGGTTTACTACTTCCTGTTCCGATGGGCGATTCGTACGTTCAAGATTCCAACACCAGGACGTGAAGAGGGCTCCATGCTGGAAGATTGGGTAGGTAACATTCCTTATCAGGCACCTTTAATCCTCGAAGCATTGGGTGGGAAGAGTAACATTGTACAGGTTGAAGCATGTATTACACGTCTTCGTCTGACTGTGCATGATGACCGCCTGATCGACACGGGTGCCATGAAGAGTATGGGGTCCGCTGGACTAATCAAGTTGGGTGGCGGTAACGTACAGGTGGTATTCGGGACCTACTCGGAATTGATTCGGGAAGAAATCGCGAAGCTGCTGGAAAGAGATCTGCAACAGGTTCTGTTCTGTGCCCCCGTTCAGGGCAAAATGCTCCCGATTGAAGAGGTGCCGGATCAGATCTTTGCAGCCAAGCTTGTCGGTGATGGTGTAGCCTTTGTCCCGGAAAAGGGAGAGCTGGTCTCACCCGTGTACGGAACGATTATGCACTTGTACCCGACCATGCATGCCTTGGGTATATCTACCCGTGAGGGGCTTGAAGTGTTACTGCATATCGGCATCGATACCTCTCAGTTGAAAGGCCATTTTGAAGCTTTTGTTCAGGAGGGCGATACGGTGGAGCCAGGGCAGTTGTTGATCAAGTTTGATCTGGCAGTACTCCGCGAGCAAGCGGCGTCACTAACAACACCAATGGTAATTACGAATCCAGATCGTGTAAAATCATGGAGTTTTGCTCCATTTAAGCAAGTTAAGAAAGGTCAGGCATCCGTTATGTCCGTGGTGCTCTATGACAGGAACGTTGGAGGGGTAGAATGAAGATACAAGGCATCAACGGAGCTGCAGGCATAGCCATCGGCAAAGCATTTGTCCTGCCCAGTTGGGAATGGGATCTGCCGGATCAGAAGATGGATTCGGTGGATCTCGCCCAAGAGTTCGAACGGCTGTATGAGGGCATACGGACATCAAAGGATGAGATCGAATATATCAAAAATGAGTTCAAGGAAGTTGTTGGTCCAGAGGAGTCCAGTATCTTTGATGCACATCTGGCAATCCTCGAAGATCCGGTATTCATGAACGAAATTCGCGGTATTATTGAGCGTCAATATAAGGCAGCAGAAGTGGCGGTCAAAGAAGCCATAGACCATTTTGTCACGATGTTTGACTTGCTGGAAGACGAGTATATGAAGGAGCGGGCCATTGACATCAAGGATGTGGGTAACCGTCTGCTCAAGCATTTGCTCGGTGCACCGGAGATTACACTTCCTTCGGATACCCAGCCGTATGTACTCGTTGCCAAAGAACTGTCGCCATCTCAACTGGCGCATCTGAATCCCACCCATGTACTAGGCATTGTGACCTTGATTGGCGGGAAAACATCACATTCTGCGATTATGGCTCGTGCCCTTGGCATTCCTCTCGTTTCCGGTCTGGAAGCGAGTCTTGGCATGCCGGTAGAGACAGGGGATATGCTTGTGGTGGATGGTGACAATGGCTTGGTATTTACGGACCCGGATCGCAAGACAATTGAACGGTATACCATGCTTCGCAGCAAACAACTGAAGAAAAAGGAACAACTTCAAGTCCTTGCTACCGTGGATGCCGTAACCAAAGATGGGGCCGTTTTGCACTTGGCTTCCAATATCAGTTCGGTGAAGGAATTGGACCTTGCTTTGAAACAAGGAGCCAAAGGTGTGGGCTTGTTCCGAACAGAGTTTTTGTATATGGACCGTGCAACTTTCCCTGGTGAGCAAGAACAGTATGAGGTGTACCGTCTTGTGGCAGAGAAAACAGCAGGACAATCGGTTGTTATTCGTACACTGGATATCGGTGGTGACAAGCAACTCGATTACTTTGAATTGCCGGAGGAAGACAATCCGTTTCTGGGTTACCGTGCCATTCGGATTAGTCTCGACCGCAAAGATCTGTTCAAAACACAGCTTACAGCCATTCTGCGTGCCAGCGCGGCCGGAAATGTCAAAATTATGTACCCTATGATCTCTTCGGTGGAAGAACTTCAGCAGGCCAATGAGATTCTTCGTGAGGCGATGTCCGATCTGGACGAGCGGGGATTATCATACGACCCTCACATTCAGGTGGGAATTATGATCGAAGTTCCTGCAGCGGTGATGATTGCTGATCTGCTCGCAGAGGAAGCTGATTTCTTCAGTATTGGTACGAACGACCTGGTTCAATATGTACTGGCAGTAGATCGAATGAATGAGCAGATTGCTCATATGTATCACCCCTATCATCCGGCTGTTCTGCGGATGCTTCGTGCGACAGCAGATGCGGCTCATACGGCTGGAATTGATGTCAGTGTGTGCGGAGAGATGGCAGGGGATGAACGTGCCATTCCGCTTTGGTTGGAGCTTGGCATTCGCCACTTGAGTATGTCTCCACAATCCTTGTTACGTGTGAAGCACAGAGTGCTGAACACAACAGCATCGGCCGCCAAAGAAGAAGCGCGAAAGTGCTTCGCCTTACGGACCAGCGGAGATATTGAGGAGCGACTGCAAGTCTTTAATGATTCCACGGGAAGTCCGGATGAACAAAGTGGTTCGAACGCATCGTAATTAGGGAAACTGGATATAAATACCTTTAAGTTAATATATTTACATTTGTGATAATTATTTGTTGGAAAACTTGTTATATAAATAACCCCACTGTGCATGAGAGCACAATGGGGTTATTTTTACTTGTTAGCGAGTGCATCACAGAATGCCTTGCCATAAGGTGGAAGGTCGGGCGGACGACGTGCTGAGATGATATGTCCATCAACAACAACCGCTTCATCTTTCCAGATAGCACCTGCATTTTCCATGTCATCCCGAATACCTGGTGTAGAGGTTACTGTAACCCCGTCCAGAATTTTGGCAGAAATTAGCACCCAGCCCGCATGACAGATCTGTCCAATCGGTTTCCGGTCTGCATTCATTTCCTTTACAAGCTCCAGTACTTTGGGATAACGACGCAGCTTGTCCGGCGCCCAGCCGCCTGGCACGAGAATGCCATCGTAATCTGAACTGTCGAGTTCATCGAAACTGTATTCGGCTTCAGCAGGCACACCATATTTGCCAATATAGGTTTTTCCTTTTTTCTCTCCGGCAAGATGCACTTCTGCACCTTCTTCACGAACCCGATGTACAGGGTACCACAATTCTAAATCCTCGAATTCTTCATCGACCAGAGCGATGACTTTTTTACCGGTTAATCTCATGTCCATCTCTCCTTTTTGCGGTGATTAGGTCTGTTGCGTCTTTAATTGTAACAGATTCTCCAAGGGACTTCATGGAAGTGCATATTCAGTTTGGAGGAAGCGATTACAAGTCAGTAACTGCCTGCATTCGACAACCTTCATCTGGAGGGAGTGGTAATTTGTGCAACCTTTCATTTATAGCAGGATTTGAGCCGAAATAGGTCGAATGGTACTTATATAGAGTACAGAACGAATGAGGTGATGGTGGTGCGCAAGTCGTGCAGATGTGGACATGTAATGGAGTTGGAATTAAGAACAGTGGTGTACGCCAAAAAAGTGGAGATTCGAAACGTACCCGTATTTGCGTGTACAGACTGTGTATCATACGAAGTGCTTCCGCCGGTCAAGCCGGACTTAACAGAATGCATAAACACATTGGGTGAACAGCCCGTGAAGCAAGACGTATCTTTTGGTGAACGTAATGAATTGGCAGACCTGTTTCATGAGCTACTGCTGGCCTGGCCGGATGCGACCGATCGGGAGATGGAATATCGAATGCAGCAAGCAGTGGAGGAGCGTATCAATCTGCTGCTTGACATTATGGGTTACGCAACGAAGTCTGGTGATGCAGCGTGGATGGAGACCACGGAGCGTAGATTAAGTCAATTATCCGGATTTGTGTGGCAGGAGTACTTCTCAAATGTTGTCTAATTTTGACGTGTAAAATGCTTGTTTTCATGAAAATTGGCTTTTTCGCTCACTTTTTGTTAAGATATCGAAGAGTGAAAACGCTCAACATAGCGGTATTCCTGGTAAAGGGGGATGTATATCTAATGGCTGACATGACTAAAATGACAAGTATTGAACAGCTAAACTCCGCAGTGGAGGCTACCAAGGATCAACCCTTGCTTCTGTTTAAGCATAGCACGCGCTGTCCGATCAGCTCGAACGCTTATCAGGAGATGAACGATTATTTGCTTAACAATGCCAATGAACAAGTGAAATATGGCATCATCTATGTTGTGGAAGATCGCCCGGTATCCAATGAAGCAGCAGACAAGCTGGGTGTTAAGCACGAATCTCCACAGGCGATCCTGATTAAAAAGGGAATTCCTGTATGGCATACTTCCCATTCAGATATTACTAGAACCACACTTACGAATGTTTTGAGTGAGTCCTAAAGCCTATTTTAATTGATTAATGCAAAAATTTGTCGTAATATAAATCTTAATGAAAATGGTATGAAAATTTACTGGTAATGGAGAGAAGTACTGTGACGGTAACCATTTATGATGTGGCACGTGAAGCTGGAGTGTCTATGGCAACGGTATCACGGGTAGTTAATAATAACCCTAATGTCAAACCGCAAACGCGGAAAAAAGTATATGAAGCCATCGAACGGTTGGGATATCGTCCGAATGCGGTAGCCAGAGGTCTGGCAAGCAAGAAGACAACCACGGTCGGGGTCGTTATTCCAGATATTTCGAACTCAACCTTCGCGGAGATTGCCCGCGGAATTGAAGATATTGCGAATATGTATCACTACAATATTATTTTGTGTAATGCAGACAAGAAGAAAGAAAAAGAAATTCGTGTTATTAACACGTTGCTCGAAAAACAAGTAGACGGACTGCTCTTCATGGGCGGAACAGTAACGGACGAACACATTCAGGCGTTCCAGTCTGCGGCTGTGCCGATCGTACTTTGTGCAACGAGTGATGAGAAGGGCACATTCCCTTCGGTGGATATTGACCATGAGGCGGCTGCGTTTGATGCGGTAAACACTCTGATTCGTCATGGACACAAGGAAATTGCGATGATCAGTGGTACACTGCAAGATCCGGCGAATGGATATGCCCGTTTCCAAGGATACAAAAAAGCACTGGAAGCAGCGGGGATTGAATACCAGGAGGATCTTGTTCGAATCGGTAACTATCGATATGAATCCGGTGTGGAAGCAATGAAATATTTCCTTGGGCTCAAGAAAAAACCATCAGCTATCTTTGCTGCTACAGATGAAATGGCCATTGGTGCCATTCACAGCATTCAGGATGACGGTCTGAAAGTACCGGATGACTTCTCCATTATTAGTGTGGATAACATCCGTATGGCTTCCATGGTGCGTCCTCAGTTGACAACAGTGGCTCAGCCAATGTACGACCTTGGCGCAGTAGCGATGCGTTTGCTGACCAAGTTGATGAAGAAAGAAAATGTGGAGAACCCACGGGTTATTTTGCCGCATGAAACGATTCTTCGTCTGTCTGTAAGTCACGCAGATGTAGTTTAATCGGGATTATATACAGTAAGGGAGAAGTCATTCTCTCTACATAGTGGATATGCGAAAGCTCCGGAGACGGAGCTTTTGTGCTGAATTAGTTTAAAAATGAAAACAGGGGGTATCAGAAGATGCGTGAAAAGATTGGTATTATCGGAGCGATGGATGAGGAAGTCGAGCTTTTGCTGGCAGGTATGAAGCAGCTTGAGACGGTCAAACAAACCGGCATTACATACGCTGCGGGCGAGTGGCTGGGCAAGCAAATTGTCGTGTGCAAATCCGGCGTAGGCAAAGTAAATGCAGCGGTTACAACGCAGATCTTAATTGATCGTTTTCAGGTTAATCGGATTATCTTCACAGGTGTTGCGGGTGCAGTTAACCCGGAGCTGAACATTGGAGATATGGTTATATCGTCTGTATGTGTTCAGCACGACATGGATGTAACGCCACTGGGGTTCGCACGCGGGGTTATTCCTTACCAGGAGACATCTGCATTCCCTGCCGAGGCTTCGCTTATTACACTGGCTGAAGAAGCGTGTAAAGCACAGGGAGCCAATTACCTAATCGGTAAAGTGTTATCTGGAGACCAATTTATCGCGAATAAAGATACAGTTAACATGTTATATACTGAGATGGACGGTGCATGTGCGGAGATGGAAGGGGCTGCAGTTGCTCAGGTCTGTTACATGAATCGAGTACCGTTTGTTGTCCTGCGTGGGATGTCAGATAAAGCGGATGGTTCGGCGCATGTTAACTTTGCTGAATTTACCGTGGAATCTTCGCAGCGTTCACATCGTATTGTGGAGCATATGTTAGAAAATATGTAATGACATAAGCTTATATTGCAATACCCATCCGAAATCCATGAAAAACCGCCTTCGATTAGCTGTTCCATGAGGTATGGAGCAACGCTGCGAGAGGCGGTTTTTGTTATGTATATCGTTTTTCGAACAGATCATCGAATTAGTACATGAACCGATGGCGGAAGCGTACCCGATCAAACTGTTCTTCCGATGTGATGGGCACCTGACTTCCGATACGTACCATCAAACAGTTCGCAGGATGTGAACAGATTTCGGGGTCGTCTGTTGCATACCAGGTCATGTCGATCGTTTCCATCAACCTCTCCATCATTTTGCGATAATCCCATACGTTTAGTCCGCTGCCCTTCAGATCCCAATGCCAATAATATTCTGTGGTGAAAATAATGTAGTTCTCCATGTATTTATCTTCCAAAGCGGTAAGTAACATCTCACGTCCAATGCCAAGCGAGCGATAGTCGTCCGCAACCTCGATTGCCCCAAGCTCTATCAGATCAGTCATATTACCCTCGGACCAGCGTTCACAATCATCCGCATAGTGAAAGGTTACATAGCCGATAATGGTTTCATTTTCGTGTGCAATGATAATTCGCCCTTCAGGCAATGCTGCGATCTCGGCCAGAGCTTCTTGCTGCTCCGTTGGGCGCCGAAAGGCATCCAGATCCGGATGGAAGGCAAGACGGGTTATCTCCTCGGCCTGCACGGGGCCTTCAACAGTAATTCGGTGGCCGGACTTGAAGATGGAACGCATATGATGTTCTTTGATATGTTCCATGGTTCATGCTCCTCTCTTTCCTACTTATAGAGGTTATTCAAAAAGAACGCTATAGCAAAAATCCAAAAAATTGAAAAGCCATAGACGACAATTGAAAAGATTTGCTATAATTGCGTAGACAAAAAATGTTCACAATTCAATACAGTATAGTTAACATCTGTTTGGCCGAGCAAGTACATGATGAGAAGTTCTCTCTACTAATGTAAGCGCTAACTGGAAGTTCAGTCAACACAAAGGCAATGAGAAGTGACCCCTAACGGGAATCGAAATGTCGAGTTGAAGGAGGCTGGCAAGCATGAGTCAAGCACATGGTGAGATGCTGCAAACGGTTGTGTCTGAATCTAATCTGGGCGATTACACGGAGGCGAGAAGCCGGTTCGATTGGGAATCGGTGGAAAGGCACTTTACGTGGCACGCCAGCGGAAAAGTAAACATGGCGCATGAAGCGATTGATCGTCATGTACTGGAAGGAAGGGGCGGAAAAACCGCTTTATTGTATAGCGATGCTTCACGTGAAGAGTCCTATACTTTTGCTGATCTGAGTGAACAGTCGAGTCGGTTCGGGAGCGTTCTCCGCAAATATGGCATAGCCAAAGGGGAACGGGTGTTTATTTTTATGCCTCGAAGTCCTGAACTGTATTTTAGTCTCCTGGGTATATTGAAAGCTGGAGCCATCGCGGGTCCGTTGTTCGAAGCTTTTATGGAAACGGCTGTGAAGGATCGGCTGGAGGATAGCGGAGCAGTAGCACTGGTTACCACTCCGGAATTACTGAAGCGCATCAAACGTTCCGAATTGCCCGAACTCAAACATATATTTATTGTGGGTGGGGGCGCGCAGACTGAAGAAGGACTCATCGATTTTGATGCAGAGATGTCTGCCGCTTCGGATGAGATGGAAGTAGAGTGGCTGAATCGTGAGGATGGTTTGCTTATTCATTATACCTCAGGCTCTACGGGTAAACCCAAAGGGGTGTACCATGTTCAAAATGCCATGATTCAGCACTATTATACAGGTAAGGTTGTTCTGGATTTACGTGAGGATGATGTGTACTGGTGCACTGCTGACCCAGGTTGGGTGACAGGGACTTCTTACGGTATCTTTGCTCCATGGCTCAACGGAGTGACCAATGTGATACGGGGTGGGCGTTTCAGCCCTCAAGATTGGTACAGCACCATCCAGAAGAACAAAGTCACGATCTGGTACAGTGCACCAACGGCCTTTCGTATGCTGATGGGAGCGGGAGAAGAGACCATTGCCCAGCATGATCTGAGCAGTCTGCGTCATGTCATGTCTGTTGGTGAACCGCTCAATCCGGAGGTTGTTCGTTGGGGATGGAAAGCCTATGGTCAGCGGATTCATGATACATGGTGGATGACGGAAACAGGTGCACAGCTAATCTGTAACTATCCCGGAATGCCGATTAAGCCTGGCTCCATGGGACGTCCGTTGCCTGGAATCGAAGCAGCGATTATTGATGATCGCGGGCAGGAATTACCGCCGTACAGTATGGGTAATCTGGCCATACGGGCACCTTGGCCATCCATGATGGCGAAGATCTGGAATAACCCTGTGAAATACGAGGAGTATTTCAGGCTTACGGGCTGGTATGTATCCGGTGACTCCGCTTATATGGATGAAGAAGGATATTTCTGGTTCCAGGGACGTATTGATGATGTGATTAATTCGTCAGGCGAGCGTATCGGCCCCTTTGAGGTGGAGAGCAAGCTCGTGGAGCATCCTGCGGTAGCTGAGGCGGGTGTAATCGGTAAGCCGGATGTGACACGTGGGGAGATCATCAAGGCCTTTGTGGCGCTTCGTGAAGGATATGAGGCGACACCGGAGCTGAAAGAAGAGATCTATCGTTTTGTCAAAGAGGGCTTGTCTGCCCACGCTGCTCCGCGTGAGATTGAGTTTAAGGATAAACTGCCCAAGACACGTTCCGGCAAGATCATGCGCCGTGTCCTGAAAGCCTGGGAGCTTGATCTGCCAACAGGAGATCTATCCACCATTGAAGACTAACGCGACAATGCAAGGATCATCAATGTGTTGGTATCGATGGTGATACATTGAGTAGTGGGGAGAAGTTAATACTCTACGAAGCCAAATATAGTGACTCTACCCATTAAAATCGGTTGTAAAAGCCTGCTTTATGCCAATGGCATGAAGCAGGCTTTTTTAGCTGCTGCCTGCTGCACATGCAAATAAAAAGCCGCACACTCAGATACAGTCTGAGGATGCGGCTTGTTTTGGAACGCTATGCCTGAATCAGGGTTGAAAATGTAGGGCTGCAGAAGGTTCGGATTCACCCGCACTGTTGCTGGCAGATACCTTGAACCATCCACTGGTCGATGCGGGTACTCCATAATCCATGGTATTTCCCGCTGTTGTTCCAATTTTGGTGTAAGGAGCTGAGCCTGTTTCACTGTAATATACAGTATAACTATCTGCGTTTGGACTGGCCGCCCATTGAATACGCAGTCCTTGAGTGAGGGCAGATACGCTGACTTGACCAGGTGTGCCTGGGGCTGTCGTTGTTGTATTATCGGTCTGCGTTTCTCCCGGCGTAACGACTGTACCAGGAACTTCAATCGGTTGATCAATCTCTTCTTCCACAGGGGGAGCTACACCAGCACTATTTACTGTAGCGCTAGGAGCAGATTCTCTGCCGGCAACATCCACTGCCGTTACATAGAAGGCGAAGTTACCGCCTTGCGCTGCATATGCAGAAAATGATCTGGATTCACCGGCCAAGACAACCTGGCCCTGGTTCTGGAATCCTCCACCGTTTACAGAACGGTACAGACGATAACCCACGACATCATTTTCAGGTGTGGCATTAAATGTAATGACTGCTCTGTCACCCGAGGTTGAGATGCGTACGTTGCCTGGTGCATCAGGAGCTTTGCCGTTATCTGTCCTTGGATCAATCTGTGTTGGCATGTCTGCACCAGCATCTTCAGGAAGATAATAAGCAAGTGACTCATGTCGACTCATACGTGAGAATGCATTTTGCAATTCTTTGATGAGATCCGAGATTGGTTTTTTACGCTTGATTACTGTTTTTTCCTTCAACATGTCCGAAGGTGTTCCGTCACGCGGAATATAGTTTACACCATTGTAAGTAATGTACTTGGCTTTGGCTACACCATCATCGCTATCCTTCGGAACAAACTTGCTGTTGAAAATATCCGTAACAAATTTGTCAGTCATGGATGTTGGCAACTTGCCACTGTATGCAGACACCGTGCGCGTTTCGATGCCAGATGGTTTTTTGAACGAATCCGTAACGAACAGATCTTTTTGCGTATCGATCACTTCGTTCAGGATTTTCGACCACAGTTGCTGCGCACGTTTTCTCTGTGATTTACTTTCCAGCGTATTCACGGGCTGTTTGTATCCAACCCACACGCCAAGTGTGACATCTGGTGTATAACCTTCAAACCAGACATCTGCGTAGTTTTGAGTGGAACCCGTTTTACCTACGATTGGCACACTCTTGGAATATTTGTAATTTTCACGTACTTTATCTGCCGTTCCTTCTGTAATAACGGTCCGCAGCATATCGGTCATCAGGTATGCTGTCTGCTCCGAGAAAGCTTGGACAGGTTCAGTATCGTGTTTATAAACGATGTTTCCTTTGGAATCTACAATTTTGCTAATCATGTAAGAATCGTTATATACACCCTTATTGGCGATAGCACCATAGGCACTGGTTAATTCTTCAACGGTTACACCGTATTGGAGACCTCCGAGAACACCAGTCTGAGCCTGATAGTCTTCCTTCTGAATGGTGGTAATCCCCAGTTTCTTGGCGAAGGTCCAAGCCTTCTCGATCCCTACTTCTTCATTAAACAACTTCAGAGCCGGTATATTGAGAGAATAATTCAGTGCTCTGCGGGCAGTGACGAGTCCCTGATACCGGTTGTTGGCATTCTTGGCAATGTGGTATCCGCTCGGACCATTTTTGAGAATGATCGGTGAGTCATCAATAATTGAAGCTGGCTGAACAAGACCTTCATCTAGCGCAGGAAGATAAGCGGCTATAGGTTTCATCGTTGAACCTGGCTGGCGTATCATCTGCGTTGCGTAGTTCATCTGTTCATCCTGGAAATCCCGACCCTCAATCATCCCCAGAATTGCACCGGTTTTGTGATTAATCAGCATAGCAGCAGTTTGTTCTTTTCCTTTGACAGGATCATCTGCTGAGAAATTGCTGTCATCTTCCGCAATGGTACGCATCGTTTTGTAGATGCTTTTGTTGATGGTCGTGTATATACGATATCCACCTGTCCGCAGTTGCGTCTGAGCTTCCTCTAATAATGCACTGCTTTCCTTCTGAGGTGTGGCTGCATCCGTAGCTTTGTCTGCAGATTCAGCTGTGTCGGAATTCAACTGTTTCATCAAAATCTGTGCAGCTTGTCGTTCCGTTTCCATCATAAGATATGGATAAGTGTTGTAAGCCTTGATGGTCTTCGGAGCGAGTGAGCTTTTGATATCAAAAGCTAGAGCTTCGTCATGCTCGGACTGATTGATTTTGCCCAGTTCAAGCATACGGCGTAGTACCAGATGCTGACGGTTGATTGCGCGGTCAAAATTCTCCTCTACAAAATCACCTTTACCGTTAAAAGCGGAGTAAGAGGAGGGGAGTTGTGGCAATCCAGCAAGATAAGCAGCTTGAGCGATGTTGATTTTTTCCAGATCGTTAATATTGAACAATCCTTTGGCGGCCGCTTTGATTCCGTATACGTTGTATCCGCTGGAACCATTACCAAAAGGAACTTTGTTCAGATAGGCAGTCATGATCTCGTCTTTGGTCAGGAAACGTTCGAGTCGGAGTGAGAGCAAAATTTCTTTCACTTTCCGATCTTCCGTGCGATCCAGATTCAAAAACACACGACGTGCCAATTGCTGAGTCAGTGTACTACCGCCGGTTTGTACTGATTCTTTCAGCACTTTCTGTTTCACGGCACGTAGGGTTCCGCTCATGTCTACACCTTTATGTTCGTAAAAATGATTGTCTTCAATTGAAACGACAGCATCAATAACCTTTTGTGGGATCTGGTCCGTAGTGACCGGACGCCTGTCTTCTTCCGTACGTAATTGACCGATCGGACTGCCGTCGGCAAAGTAAGCAAAGCCTGTGATGGAGTTTTCGCTGACTTTTTGTTCAATCAGGGCCCTTGAACGGACAGGCTCGTCTTTCACAATGGAACTGACGTATCCCATCAAAGCACCGCCTACAAATAGTGCCCCCATAAAGCCAAGGACAACCATCCATTTGACGAAACTTCCCAGTCTGCGGGCAAAGCTACGCTTGCGTACAGGCTGTTCTTCGGGCTTTTTCTTATTAACATCAACCATTCAGTGTCTTCCTCCTTTTAACAGCACTTATTATAGCATAAAAAGGCGGGTTTGCATGCCTGAGAAATACAAGTAATGGTCGAAATTTGCCATTCTGCCATGCATTATGCTATATATCATGCGATATTGAAGAACATTTCATGAGTTGTAAGCCAAAATAAGCAGGCCACCTCCATGCTGAGGTGCATAGGGTGACCTGAATGATTAGTCGTATTGGAGGTCTTCTACATTAGGTTTTAAAGCGTTGAATCAGCTCTAATAATTCCTGGGTAAGATTAGCCAGTGAGGCAGATGCCGCCGTAATCTCTTCCATGGATGCGAGTTGTTCTTCAGAGGCAGAGGCAACACGAGTTGCATGATCTGCTGTCTCATGACCAATGGTTTTGAGTTGCACTAACGTGGCATCAACCTGCTGTGATCCAGCCGACATCTGCTGGGCAATGGCTGAGACATGTTCAATCTGCTCATTAACATCTGTAATCTGTGATGAAATGGAGAGGAATAGTTCACCACTTTCATGGATCACTTCCGCTATATGGCTCACCTCGGCATTCCCCTGTTCCATATTTTCAACGAGAGAAAGGACCTCTTGCTGAACGTTATGAATCAACGCTGCAATCTGCGCTGCTGATATTCTGGATTGTTCAGCCAGATTACGAATCTCGGAAGCAACAACACCGAACCCGCGCCCGTGTTCACCTGCTCGTGATGCTTCAATGGAAGCGTTAAGGGCAAGTAGATTGGTTTGACGGCTAACTTCCGTGATCATGCCTGTAATATTTCCAATCTCTTCCGAACGTTGACGGAAATTCTCCAGTGCGGTCATGGACGTCTGCACAGAAGAGGTGGCGCTATCGACCATACGCATAGCGGACTGAATCTTATCAGTTCCGATGGTTGTTCGCTCAGCCACAGCGCGCGATGAATCTGAGACATCGGAGGCTGCCTTTGCAATTCTTCCGATTCCTACAGATATTTCATTCATGGAACGGGAGGACTCTTGCAGTTCCTGCACCTGTTTACCTGCTTTATCTGCAACTTCGACTCCTGTTAATGCAATCAGTTCGGCGGCTTTACCTGTTTCTTCGGCACCTGCGGTCAACTGTTGAGAGGTGGAGCCGACAGATAAAGCATGTTCGGATATAACCGATATGGTATGTCGCAATGTATCCATCATCTGATTCATATGACCCGCCATGACGCCAAATTCATCTTTAGATCGTACAGGTAACTTTTGTGTCAAATCTCCGCCAGCCAGCTGTCCAGCGACGATATTAACTTGATTCAACTGCCTTACAATGGAGACGATAGTGTAGGTAACCACGCTTGCAAGCAGAAGTACAGCCAGTGCGGCAATAAGTATGGACCAGTTCAAGCTGTCATAGAAAGGTTGAAGGATGTGGCTCTTTGGCAGTGCCGATACCAGGTACCAGTTTGAATCCGTTCCTTGTAACCTGGCGGGCTCGGCAATAAACAGTTCTTCACCTACTTCAGGGTCCGTAGCGTAAAACTGAGACTCGCCAGACTGTATACGCTGAATGACTGTCTTCATCTCAGATGGAATTACGGCTCCTTCATTAGCCAGTTCCGGTTTGGAGCCGTGTGCAGCAATCTGTCCTTCACTAGTAATAAGCATGGCATAACCCTGATCCGGATTAAGTGATGCTATATTTTGTTGAAAACGATCAATGGTAAAGTCGGCCCCAACAATGCCTAGAAAATTTTTGTTTTCATCTAATAGAGGGAGGACAATCGAAACGAGCAGTGTTTCTTTTCCGCCAACCGTGTAGGTAACAGGTTCGGACCAATAGATGGATTTGGTTTTCTTTGGCTGCTGATAGTAAGTACTAGTTTCACCGCTTCCCTCATAAGTAGGCATAGGCTCAAAATGCAGGGAGTTGCCATCACTTATAACGTATGGAACGAATCGACCCGTAGCATCATCATATTCTTTTTTGTTGATGTGCTCCGCATCGTTTCCATCAAAGGCATTTGGTTCCCAGCCCGTATAAAAGCCAAAAACTTTCTCGTCCTTCTTCAGATATTGTTCAAGGAGTCTGACGACTTCTTCACGGTTGAGTGATCCGTTCTGAGCGGCATCCAATAACGTGGTACTCATGGTGTCCAACGTGTTTTTCACCTGATTAATGTCAGTCATAAACTCATTTGTAGCCCGGTTTGCTGCCTGTCCAGCAACGGTTTCGCCGTACTGGAGGCTTTTGTCGTAAATGGATTTGGTATTAAATGCAATCAGGGCTCCAATACAACAGAGTAATACGATCCCGAGTAAAAGTCCAAGCTTAACAGCGAGCTTGCGATTGCGAAAAAAATGCATGTTTTAATCCCCCTCGATGTCATTCTTGTGATGTATATATGGATGTGTGCTTCTCCTGAAGGGAGTCTATATTTTATATCGTTATTTACGTTCCTATAATGAAGATAATTAAAAAAAAGCATAGAAAAACAGCTGTCGAGAAAATCTCGACAGCTGTTTGGGTTGAAACTTTAATGTGATTGCAACGATTAACGGTTGTAGAACTCGACGATTTGTTTTTCATCGATGTCTTGGGACAATTCAGCACGCTCAGGCAAGCGGATGAATTTACCTTCTACAGCTGCTTCGTTGTATTCAACGTATGCTGGAAGATGCGAACGGCCTTCCAAAGCTTCTTTAATGGAAGAAAGAGCGCGGCTCTTCTCACGCAAGCCGATTACATCGCCAGTGCTTACTTGGTAAGAAGCGATATCGACTTTTTTGCCGTTTACAGTTACGTGACCGTGTGCTACCAACTGACGCGCTCCAGCGCGGGAGTTAGCAAACCCAAGGCGGTAAACGAGGTTGTCAAGGCGGCACTCAAGCAAGAACATGAAGTTCTCACCGGCAATACCTTGCATTTTTTGAGCTTTAGAGAACAGTGTGCGGAATTGCTTCTCGCCCAAACCGTACATGTGGCGCAATTTTTGTTTTTCTTGCAATTGCATACCGTAGTTGCTGATTTTTCTGCGTTGGTTAGCTCCGTGCTGACCTGGAGGGAAAGGACGTTTCAATTCTTTGCCTGTTCCGCTAAGGGAAATGCCGAGGCGACGGCTCAATTTAAATTTAGGACCAGTGTAACGTGCCATGTTTAAAGTAGCTCCTTTTTAGTTAAAGTTCATATTAGGGCTCTGTTTGCGCTCCAATTTGTTGATGCGGGCTTGGCCACGCATAGAACGATCAGGAAAGTTCAGCCGCTGTCCTGAAAGCAACAAAAAGAATGAGGGTGACACAACCGGTAATGCCCAAATTTAAAGACCCATTAGTAGTCTTCATCAACAATTTATATTACAGTTTAAGAGAAACAAAGTCAAGCGCAGAATAAAAGCAAAAAAACGTCTAAATTTGTCGATAGGTCATTGGGCCTAAAATAATGGGACATTTTTCTGAAATATGGATGCAAAAATGGTTTAAACAGAGTAAAATAGATTGTATCTTAACTTTAAATCATCTTTATGTAACAAGGTTATCGCAACGAATTTGCAGGTTTGCGATAACGTCTGCAGATTAATGCATCCTGGTGGATGCAAAAACGGTGCAAAGGAGCGCCTGACATGTTAGAACATCTAAGAAGTTTACCTGCCAGCTTGAATTCACGAAGTTCGGGCGATTCCGCATCTTTTGCCGCTCCTCGTTCTCATGAAGAGCATGTGTTGTGGATGCAAAAAATGGATATCACACCTTTTGATTTTTCATATTTGGGCAGCTTGCTAGAGCAGGCATACAGTGACTGGAACTCCAGAGTGGGTTCAAGGCTGGCCAGACCATCAACCTTTTACAGTGTGTGGAACACGGAAGGTGATTGCATAGGATACGATAGCGATCATGAAGCTGATCCGGGCGTAAATGCACGCAGGCTGGTATTGGAATGTTTGGATAAGAGACAGGCCCTGTCCCTTAAAGGGACAAGCGAACACGGAGAATATCTTATAATAACACATCCCTTATTCTCCAGAACTAACAAGGATATGTTTGCCGTATTCACTGCTGTGATCTATGAATCCAATGGATATGAAACGTCTGAAGCTGTGGTTCAATCTGAGGCATTGCATTATCACACCTGCTTTTACCGAAGATTCGAATACATATTTATGACGGACCTGTTACATGCTCATGAACAAACAGCCCGTGAGGAACACCGGAGGTCCATCCTCTTTCAGATTGTTCAGCGAATGCATGACAAAATGGATGTCGAGGCCATATTGGATGAGGTATTTGACAGTATGGATTACTTGTACCCGGCTACTTATATCAAATTGTATATGTCTCAGGATCAGAGCAACTCTGATCCACGGATTAAACCGTTGCTTGTCCACGAGCGAGGAGAAGATATTTGTGTGCGTTCATTTATGGAAGGTAAGCTGATCGTTGCTCGCTCACATGATGCAGAGAACCGCATTGTAGATGTAGGGATTCCGCTGAAAGGCAAACAAGGCATATACGGTGTGTTCCATATCGAAATGAATGAAGAGATTATGGAAGAATCGGACTTGCAATTGATTACGATGATGGTAGACACTGCAGGAACGGCCTTTGAGAACGCCAAGTTGCATGAACAATCCAATATGTTAATTCAGGAACTTCGTTTAATTAATGATCTTACACAGCGGTTGAACAAGAGTCTGCATCTTTCGGAGATTTATCAACTATCCGAACAAGAGTTAAAGGAAATATTCCAGGCTGAAACGTGTTGCATTCTTCAACTCAATGACAGTACAAATGACTTCGAAGTCATGTCATCTAACGTGAAAGATGTTTTTCACCAATCCTTTTCTGTAGACTACGGTATCGCAGGTTTGGTCTATCGAACAGAGGAACCGCTTATTATAGCCAATTATGCGCAATTTGATAAAGTGTCCTCCTTTTTCATGGAAGATACTGGATCCATGTCACTGATTGCATCACCGATCCGAGTCAATGGTGAAGTGAAGGGTGCCATTTTGCTGGGACACAGTAGAGAGCACTACTTTTCATATGATAACTATAGGCTCTTGCAGATGTTATCTATTCATATTGGGCTTGCCCTGTCAAATGCCACGTTACATGCCGAGGTTCGGCGCTTGGCTAATCTGGATATGTTGACAGGCCTGTACGTGAGGCATTATCTGGACAGTGTGATTCACGAGCGACAGGCTCATGAATTCTGTGGCTCCCTCATTGTGGTGGATATTGATCAGTTCAAACAGGTGAATGACACATTCGGACACCAGACGGGGGATCAAGTATTGAAGCAAGTGAGTGAGATCGTCACCAGCTCTGTTCGCTCGGAGGATGTCTGCGCCAGATGGGGTGGAGAAGAACTGGCGATCTATATGCCACAGGTGAGTGTAAGGCAGGCGTTAGATTATGCGGAAGTGATTCGAAAGAGAGTCGCAGAAGAGACCAGACCGCCCGTTACGGTATCCAGTGGCATCGCAGAGTGGAGTTGGATGGATGAAAAGGTCAGTGTAGAGTCCTTGTTTTATCGGGCTGATATGGCTTTGTATAGCGCCAAGAATGGTGGTCGGAACAGAATCGTTGTAGAGGAACAGGATGTAACACGTTAAGAGAGAACAATTCCAATTGCGGAGTCGTTCTCTTTTTTTTGTGCATGGGAGAATCAAGATGTGTATAGAAGGAAGTATAAGCGTATACGGGCGGGGCAATCTATGGAGAAAGTTCATGGAAGGGTGAAGATAGACATGTTTAACCGCCATTCGGTACGTACATTATGGTTATTTGTGAGCATCGTGATTATTGGTGTTCCGGGTTGTGGATTAATCCAGCGAGATCAAACGCCTGAAGAGGTCTTTTCCTTGGCTTTATCGGGGATAGCGGGAAAAGAAACGTTGAGTTTTGAAGGAGAGGCAGGACTTCGACGGGAGAACAGTGGGCTGTTTGAGAATCAGTTCAAATTTGAAGGCAAGCTGGAGAATCATGATCGTCTGACCCTTCAGACCCGATTACCTGGAGAAGTAACTGCTGTGGGGACAGGCATTCAAACAACTGCCGTAAAAAATAATGGACAGCCCAGTGGGTTTAGCGCCTCTTTTGAGCGGAAACAAGGGCAATGGATGGCATTGTCAGCGCAGCATGAGCCGCTGCGTGGGTCTCTTTCTCGATTTAACCCAATCGCCCAATTGGAGAAGATTGATGGGATGCACAAAACGATTCAATCCGAGTATGGGGCCGGTCGTCGAACCAGAACATTACGGATTGAACTTGCACCGGAAGACGCCAAATCATGGGCTGTAACCCAGCTAAACGACGAGATGAACGCCATTCGGGCAGAATATATGCATAAGGCAGCTACGGTGAAAGGGGCGCGTAAGGAGAAGCTTGAGAAGGATCTGGAGAAAGTTTGGAAACAGGGCGAAACAACGATGCAACAGATGATGAAACAAGCGAGCGTGCAGACGGTATATCATCTCACGGTAGATCGGAAGAGCAGTCTGCCTCTTCGCTTATCCTCTGAAAGTCAGATGAGTTACACGGACAACAACCGTAAAAGTAACAAAGAAGCCCTTGTCACCGATGTGAACTTCAAGTCATATCAATAAACGAAGTGAGGGACTGCCTACTGACGGGATGACTGTTCGCGTGCTACAATAGTATCGTAATTTACCGTTGTTCAATTCAAGTATGGCAGATGACAGGAGGATTTTACCAAGATGAAAGACCCAAGAATTCAAAAGCTTGCAGCAAACCTGGTGGGCTATTCAGTAGATGTACAGCCTGGTGAAAATGTATTGGTTGAGATGATTGGATCGGAACGTGATCTGATTAACGCCATTATTGAAGAGGTAGGAAAAAAAGGTGGTAACGTCTTTGTACAGTTGACCGATAAAACCGTACAGCGTGCGATGCTGAAAAATGCCACAGAAGAAATGATGAAAACATGGGCAGAGATTGATCTGAACCGTATGAAACAGATGGATTGTTATATCGGTATTCGTGCGGGAGAAAATGTGAATGATCTGTCCGATGTGCCGGAAGAAAAAATGAAAATGTACAATGCATTGTACTCCCACCCGGTACATAGTGAACAACGTGTCAAACATACGAAATGGGTTGTACTGCGTTACCCTAACGCAAGTATGGCGCAACTCGCCAATACAAGTACAGAAGCGTTCGAAGATTTCTACTTCGACGTATGTAACCTGGATTACGCCAAAATGGACAAAGCGCAGGACTCGCTTGCTAACCTGATGAAGCGGACGGATAAAGTTCGTATCACCGGACCAGGAACAGAGCTGAGCTTCTCCATTAAAGATATCGGTGCAGAGAAATGTTCTGGCCAAAAAAATATCCCGGATGGCGAAGTGTACAGTGCCCCTGTGCGCAATTCCGTGAACGGAACGATTAGTTATAACTCGCCAACCCTGTACAATGGAGTGACTTTTGAAAATATCAAGTTCACGTTCAAGGATGGCAAAATTGTTGAAGCGACAAGTAACGATACAGAGCGTTTGAATGAAATCTTGAATTCGGATGAGGGTGCTCGTCATATCGGTGAATTCGCGATTGGATTTAACCCGCATATTCTTCATCCGATGAAAGATATCCTGTTTGATGAAAAAATCGCAGGCAGCTTACACTTTACGCCAGGTCAGGCGTATGAAGAAACCGACAATGGCAACCGCTCGTCCATCCACTGGGATCTCGTATTGATCCAGCGTCCGGATTATGGCGGCGGGGAGATTTATTTTGACGATGTGCTGATTCGTAAAGACGGTATCTTTGTCATTCCTGAGCTGGAATGCTTGAATCCGGACCGTTTGAAGTAGGAACAGGATTTTGCTGTTGCTAGGAAAGCGGATTCACGGTATCATGTAGTGGTAATTAATAGATGATACCAATAGTAAAAAGACGGAGGGATTCCTATGTCGAGTAATAACGCGGCTGTAGTAGAAATTGCTCAAACAGCAGGCAAGTTTACTTCTTCAATCGTGCTTCATTCGGAGAACAAGTATATCGATGTAAAAAGTATTCTCGGATTGTTTACAACGCTGATCAGCACGCACAGCTATGAACTGCATGTTCATGGTCCAGATGCAGTTGAAGCGAAAGCAGCCATGTCAGAAGTATTTGCCAAGCATGGACTGAATGTAAGCATCGCATCTGAGTAATAGCTCTCAAGAAGCACCTTTGCCTTTTTTGGCAGGGGTGTTTTTTGGCATGGAATGATCTGAATACTCGTCTGGACGTGACTGGAACAGGTGGATTAAGCTTCAACAAAAGGCTTAACTTTGCGGGCTTATTTTGGTCAGGTTCTTGTATTAGCTCTTCATTTCGTCTAATATTAGAGGTAGAACGTCTTTACGCGATTTTTGGGACATAGGGGGGAAAAATGCATGACTTCATCTGATCTGCAGGACCAGCTGAGTTTGAAAGCGATCAGTCTTCTTCAAGAAGATGCAGATAAAATACAGAAGCTTATTGAAGTACAGATGGAGAATCTGGCTACCCGCTACTGCCCTCTCTATGAGGAAGTATTGGATACACAGATGTATGGGTTCTCCAAAGAAGTTGATTTTGCTGTTCGTGCAGGGCTCCTTCCAGAAGGTGCAGGTAAGCAGCTGGTTAGCGCGCTTGAGCGGAATTTGGCAATTTTATATGAAGCCTTGAACAAGAAGAATGAGCAATAGCCTGCAAATGCGCGGGTCAGAATAGAAGGCATGCAGGCGTTTATGCATGCTTTTTTTGTGCGTCTGAACGGGGTGGGGATGCAAGCCAGCCGGAAGGCGTATACAAATAAAGAGACAGCACCGAATGTAAATTCGGACTGCCTCTTGTGGCTTGTTTATTTTAATCGATACGTGAGGGCCTGGTTACACCAGGAAGAAGGATACACCGAGTATGATATATACCACGAGCAGGAGTAAACCTTCGTACCAATTCGTTGAACCATCTTGGGTGATGGACTTCGCAATAAATACGGATACGCCGATGGCGACCAACTCAATCGTTGTGAATACGATATCCATGGTTCTGCCTGTGAAGTAGCTGACAAAAATCAGTACAGGAGCAACGAAGAGTGCGATCTGCAAACTGCTGCCAACCGCAATTTCAACGGCGGCTCCAATTTTATTTTTCATGGCAAGCATGATGGCTGCACTGTGTTCGGCCGCATTACCGATGATGGCTACAAGGAATGCACCGACAAACAGTTCGCTAAGTCCAAATTCCGAAGTGAAGACTTCAAGCGTGCCCACCAGCCATTCACTGACGAAGGCAACCATGACTGTTGCGAGCACCAGATAGAGAATTGATTTTTTCTTGGACCATGCCGGAGCATGCTCATGAGGTAACTCTTCATCGCGATCCTCAGTGACGTCTGCGAGGTAGTTCTTATGTGTCATCATGGAGAATAGCAACCACGCAATATACGCGAGGATGAGCAATCCGGCCACGATGAGACTAAGTGTATTGGTGTCTTTCTGTGTAATGGAATGTGTATTGAGAAAGACTGCCGGAATAAACAGGGCAATAATGGCAACAATCATCAGGGAACCATTCAGACCTGCAAGTGAAACATTATAATTCTGAATTTTGAACTTGAGTCCTCCGGCAAAAATACTTAACCCGAGCACTAATAGCAGATTTCCGATGATAGAACCTGTCAGACTAGCTTTGACCATGTCGAAGAGTCCCTCTTTGACGAGGAAAATGGCGATGATCAATTCGGCAGCATTGCCGAAGGTGGCATTCAAGAATCCACCCAGCCGCTGTCCGGCGTAGTGGGCTACATTTTCGGTGGCTTTGCCTAAAAAACCGGCCACAAAAATAACCGAAATGGCTGATATCACGAACTGTAGAATCGAATCCCATTTCAAGTAGTGGGCGATGGCACTGAGTGCAAAGAACGCAATCAGCAAAATGGATGAAATCCGGTTTCTCACAACAAACACCTCGGTTATAAATTATTTTGTTTTGAATTGCATTGTAAATCGCTTATGAGATTATTTTCATATTTCAATATAACCAAATGGTGGTAGGTTGTAAACGCATCTTTTTGAGTTTAATTTGCTTTTTGGGGTGGAAAGGATTTAAAATACGAGTAACGAAGTGAAGGAGGATGTGGCATGGCAGAACAACTTCAACTGGAGAGCGGAAACATCCGGATTGCCGATGACGTGGTTGCAAAAATTGCCGGAATGGCTGCAATGGAAACACCCGGAATTGCCGCAATGTCTGGAGGATTGTCAGAGGGCTGGGCGAAGCGACTCAGCGGTAAAAACGTACAGAAAGGCGTGAGCGTTGAGGTCGGCCAGCTGGAAGCAGCCATTGACCTGCGCATCATCGTCCTATACGAAACCCCGATTCATGAAGTTTCCCGTATGCTTCAGCAGAATGTAAGAGAAGCGGTAGAGACCATGACCGGATTACGCGTGGTTGAAGTCAATGTAAAGGTAGAAGGCGTATCTTTCAAAGGCGACGATCTGTAGAAATCGCAATCCGCAATGGAGGACAGAGCGATATTGACCTGTTCTTCATCTTGATAGACAGAATTGTACCGAGTACACATAAAAAGGCTGCGCATCCATTAGGTGCACAGCCTT
The DNA here is from genome assembly GCF_037993015.1 of Paenibacillus sp. FSL E2-0151. Taxonomy (NCBI): domain Bacteria; kingdom Bacillati; phylum Bacillota; class Bacilli; order Caryophanales; family Paenibacillaceae; genus Paenibacillus; species Paenibacillus sp. FSL E2-0151. Next base: position 4,722,227 of record NZ_CP150308.1, on the reverse strand, counting down.
TTTTGTGTTGTTTTTTATCGAATCCGACGGATGGACTCCCGTGAACGAAGAGCAGGAGAGGTACGAGTCTGTGTCTGTACAGTTACGGACTTCGTTTTCTCTTCCTTGATCACGTCCAGATTGTTGGTGCGTGAGATACTGAGCAGAATGCCCATGGCAACCATCATTACAAAGAGTGAGGTACCCCCATAACTGATAAACGGAAGCGTAACCCCCGTCACCGGAATGGTTTGAGTTACACCACCGATGTTGATAAATGCCTGAATCGCGATTAGTCCCATGATACCTATGCCGACCAATGTTCCGAATGGATCGGGACAGCGGAGAGAGACAATAATTCCGCGCCAGATGAAGTACAGGTAAACAAGCAGGAATAAGGCACTTCCGATGAATCCGAGTTCTTCCCCGATTACGGAGAAAATAAAGTCATTATACGCGTTTGGCAAATAGTGCAGCTTCATCGTACCTTGTCCAATCCCTGAACCTGTCATGCCGCCATCACCAATGGCAACAAGAGAACGGTAGAGGTTAAGACTTCCGCCATTAATATCGGACATTGGATCAAGGAAAGCCTGAATACGTCCGATCTTGTAGTTCTGCTCCGCAGTGACTGCTGTTGTAGCAGTCGTTGTGTCGGAAGGAGACATGGAAGAAAACAGGGAATTCGCTCCGAACGCCAGTGCCCCACCGAGTACAACCAGGAGAATCGAACCCAGGATATGTTTCATACTGGCTCCACCGGCATAGATCAAGAGACCACAGGTGGACACCAGAATGAAGGTGGTACCGAAGTCTGGTTGCAGCATAATCAGCCCTGCGATGAATCCAACGATGAACAAGACGGGAACGTACCCTGTCTTGAAAACCCTGAATTTCTCGCCTTTTTTGGTAATAAGAGCAGAGAGATAGAGAATGATAGCAATTTTTGCGAACTCTGCAGGCTGAAGACTGAAACCAAAAATGTGAATCCAGCTTCGTGCACCGTTCAATACTGCACCTGAGATCAAAACAATCACCAGCATGACCGTAGTGAGCAGGAAAAAGGGTGCATAGAGCTTTTTGTACTTGTTGAAGCGGATATTCATGGCAAAAAACATGCCAAATAGACCGATAATCGCCCACATAAGTTGTTTTTTCGTGAAGTAAAGGGCATCATTGTTAAATTTATCGCTTGCGATTGCAATGCTGGAACTGGAGCTGAATACCATCACCAGTCCAAAGCCCACCAACAATAAAGTGAGGATTAGCAGTTGAAAATCCGGCGTGCCTCTCTTCGTTTTCGTTTGGGCCGTTTGTTGTTTCATCGTTTGGCCCAGCCTATGCTTCCAGCAGTTCTTTAAGCTGCTGTAATTTTTCGGCTGCCAGCTTCACGACTGGTTGCGGAACGGAAGAGTCATAATCCAGGCCGTGAGGGAAAGTGGCTTTGCCGAGGTATACTGCTTCCACAGCAAGAACGGTATCCGGTTTTTCCAATTTGCCTTCCACAGCGCGGGTATTAATGCGTACAAAGTATTCTGAGTTGGTTAGTTCATCTTCAATTTTGTAGTCATATGTAGCACGGTAATATTCCCATTGCCACCGGACAAATCCGACTTTCTCGGCGCTCTCATCCAGGTATGCCAAGTCGCTCTTCAAGCCATCCAAGCCTGTATTCTCAAAAATCATAAGCGTTTGATCCTCCTCATAAGCTTCCGAGTATAATTTCTCGAGTATTTCTCTAGTTCATGATAGTATGTTTCCCCTTCCCGTGCAAGCTTTCCAAAGGCGTTTCGTATCGGTTTTCTTCCAATTCTGCTACAATATACAGCAATAGGTTTGAAGAGGAAGGTTCGGGCTTGATCCAAGTCCCGTTCAAGATTGAAAGGGTGGAGAGACATGACTAATAATATATGGTGGGAAGATCTGCAGATCCACATGGTGGAATGGCGGCGTCATCTTCATCGCAATCCCGAGGTTTCCTTTCATGAGGAGAAGACATCCTCTTTTGTAGCGGATATGTTGGAGAGCTTTGGCGTTGAAGTGAGGCGTCATGTTGGTGGTCACGGGGTCATCGGTACCATTCGTGGGGACAAGCCGGGTCCTGTCGTCATGCTGCGAGCTGATATGGACGCACTTCCAATTCAGGATGAAAAGAATATCGAGTATGCATCACAACAAGCAGGAGCGATGCATGCATGCGGCCACGATGGTCATATCTCCATCTTGCTCGGTACGGCATTGTATTTCAGTCGTCACAAGCAGGAGATCCAAGGAGAGATTCGCTTTTTGTTCCAGCCAGCAGAAGAACTGCTTCCGGGTGGTGCAGTTCAGGTCATTGCGGATGGTGCGCTTGAAGGCGTGGATGTCATATATGGCATTCATCTGTGGACCCCGCTGCCTATAGGTGTTGTTGCCAGTAAAGCAGGACCGATGATGGCGGCGGCGGACGATTTTTACATTGAGATCAAAGGCAAAGGTGGACATGGCGGGATGCCACAATCCACGATAGATAGTCTTATCGCGGGTTCTGCGCTTGTGATGCAGCTTCAGACCGTTGTCAGTCGTTCGGTGGATCCATTGCAACCCGCGGTGCTGACCATTGGTACAATGCAGGCGGGCTCGGCTCAGAATGTAATTGCAGAGCAATGCAAAATGAGCGGTACGGTAAGAACGTTTGATGAAGAGACCCGAAACGGGATGAAAGAGCGTGTGCTTACCATGGTAGCCCAGACAGGGGCAGCTTATGGCGCAGAGACGCAAGTGAAATATATTATGGGATATCCGCCTGTGGTGAACGATGAACAGGAGACAGAACGTTTCTTCAGAGAAGCTACAGAATTATTTGGGGCAGAACGAGTGCAAGCTTCCCCGATGCTGATGCCAGCGGAAGATTTTGCGTATTATCTGCAGAAGGTTCCAGGGTGCTTTATGTTTGTTGGAGCAGGCAACCCAGATAAAAATGCGATCTATCCGCATCATCATCCGATGTTTGATTTTGATGAAGACGCAATGCAGACGGCCGTTAGATTGTTCATAGCTATGGCTAAGGGTTACACAGCAGAATGACTTTAGATGCAGTTGGGCATCCTGTTCATACCGAGGTATGGGCAGGATGTTTTTTTGTGGATTTTATAGATGTTGTCCAAAAGTCCACTTTTCGGTACTGAAAACTAGACTTTTTGAACGTGCACTTAAAGTGGTTCATTTTCGGAAGCTGCCGGAACTGGACTTTTTTGTGATAGGAGGAAGGCTCCAAATGGAAGGAACAGAACATATGGTAAGCACAGATGCTTGTATCGTTCAGCGAGATTTTACAGTTTTGCTGGAAGTTGGCCACCCCGGATTCGAAAGAGCAAGAGAGCAGCTTGGGATGTATTCAGAACTAGTTAAGACACCGGCAGCGTTCCATACTTACCGAATCACTCCGTTATCGCTCTGGAATGCGGCTGCGCTGGGATGGAATGCAGATCAGGTCATCGCAAGTTTGGAGCTGGTATCCCGCTGGAACGTGCCTGCTGCACTTATACAGGATGTTCGGAGAATCATGGATCAGTATGGCAAATTAAAACTGCATTCCGAAGCAGATCACACTAGAATGCGTCTTTACAGTGAGGATGAGCGGTTGCTGGATGAATTAAGTGGATTGAAATCGATAGCTGCCTTTCGCATGGAACGTAAGGACGCTCATGAACTTCTGCTCCCAGGAGAACAGCGAGGGTTATTAAAAAGGGAATTAACACGATTGGGTTACCCCGTACTTGATTACGTAGGATATCGGGAGGGAACCAAGCTTTCATTTGATTGGCGGTCTAATGATCCGGGGGACCACTCTGAGCGGTTTGCGTTGCGTTCTTACCAGAGAGAGGCTGTGGATGCATTCGAAGGCAGTGAGGGCATGGGAGGAAGCGGTTTACTCGTACTTCCTTGCGGGGCAGGAAAAACGGTCATTGGCATGGCCGTGCTGGAGCGGCTTCAATGTGAATGCCTTATTTTGACGTCCAATACAACGTCTGTGCGACAGTGGATTCAGGAAATTCAAGACAAAACCACGATTACCAGCGAACAGATTGGTGAGTATTCAGGTCAGAAAAAACAGGTGAAACCTGTGACTGTAGCTACATATCAGATTCTTACACACCGGAAATCAAAGGATGCTGATTTTACCCACATCAAACTGCTCAGTGAGCGGCAATGGGGGCTGATCATATATGATGAAGTACATTTGCTGCCAGCACCAGTGTTTCGTGCAACTGCGGATATTCAAGCTACGCGAAGGCTGGGATTAACGGCCACATTGGTTCGAGAGGATGGCTGTGAACAGGATGTGTTTTCGTTGATTGGTCCAAAGCTCTATGATATGCCGTGGAAACAACTGGAGCAGCAAGGGTGGATTGCTGATGTACAATGTCAAGAGATACGTATTCCGTTTTCCCCGGAACTAAGATCAAATTATCTGCAAGCCGAGGTTAAACATCAATTTCGATTGGCTGCCGAGAATCCGGCGAAGGTACATGTAGTTAAGCGTTTGCTGGAACGTCATCGGGATATGCCTGCGCTAGTGATTGGACAATATCTGGATCAACTTGAGTTGATTGCCCGGGAAATTGAAGCACCTTTGATCTCGGGTACCATGTCACAGCAAGAGCGAATCAAGTGGTTTGCCGCTTTTCGACGTGGAGAGATTAAAACAATTGTGGTATCCAAGGTTGCCAATTTTGCTGTGGATTTGCCTGATGCTGCTGTTGCGCTTGAGATATCCGGAAGTTTCGGGTCAAGGCAGGAAGAGGCACAGCGTTTGGGAAGAATTCTGAGACCAAAAGCTGGAGAAAACAAAGCATATTTCTATGCGTTGGTATCAGAGGATAGTAAGGAACAGGAGTTTGCATTAAACCGTCAGATGTTCTTGGTCGAGCAGGGATATGAATATGCCATCGTTCATGAGAACGAATAGTCCATTTATACTCGCGAAAAGAGGAGGGATTGGGATATGTCTTCATTTGAAGCAATAGATGAGCCTGTGGTACTGAACCTTGATTCATGGTCAAAGCTTGCTTTGGTGGAACAAAAAGTGCTTGGTGCAATTTTTCACAAACATGCCGGTCAGCCTTTTTCCTCCCTCCTGCCACGAGAACAGTGGGCCATCGAAGGACTAAGTGTCGCAGAAGCCAAATCTTCATTCGCCAGCCTTAGACAGCAAAAATGGATTGAATCTGTATATAAGAGTTGGGGAGAGCAATTATTTTATATTCCTGCTTCGTTGATGGAAACATTGACGATTGCTTACGCACAAAAAGTGGGCATAACCGTTAAACAGATGGCACAGCATGCTCATGTATTACAGGAAGGAAAGCCGGATATTGCTGCGGAACTTCTTCATCTGATCGCGTGGATTGAAAGAGAAGGACTTCCTTTGACAGGGAAGGGCACTATACATAAGAAAAGTGTTCAAAAATTAAGTGTGATCACGGTGTTATCTTCGACAGACTTTGAAGGTCTGGGCATCCGATATGATCATTCGGATTTGTATCCGACCCACGTAGCTATCCTTCTCGATCTACTGCTCAGTCTGAATCTCGTTCAGAAGTCAGATGGCCAAATTCAGATTGTAGATCATCGATTACACAAATGGTTGCAGCTCTCGTGGAGACAGATGCATCGGGAAATATATCAAGCGTGTATGGAAAGATACGGAGAAGCTGAACCCGCGTTGCAGCATTTCCGTTATCAATTGGCAGTGTTGGCTCCAGAAAAAAACATATGGTGCCATATAGAGAATTTGGAATTGAAACCACGGATCAGGGGCTGGCTATACGCACTGGCTGGCTGGGGTTATGGTGAAGTAGGAGAAGATCAGTCGGGAGCGCTGGCATTCCGTTGGCTGATCGAACCGCATAGCCTGTTATATCGAGAACAAGAGATGGTAAGTGAGGCGGAGCCGTGTGGATTTTACATGCAGCCTGATTTCGAAATGTTGGTGCCGCCCGAAGCAGGGCCTGATGTGATCTGGATGCTGGAGCAATGCGCAGAACGGGTGATGCGTGATCGAATGTCCATCTACCGTATGACAAGAGAGCGATTCATTTCGGCCTTAGCCAGAGGGTATGAATTACATGAAGTGATAGAGTGTCTGGATCAATATGCGCTGACAGGCATACCAGAGAATGTACGTATTGCGTTAGCAGATTGGGGCAAGGAGACGGATGCTGCACCGTTGACTGTAAATCGGAGTATGAAGGTAATGGAGGCAAGTACAGGCTCCGCAGATGATCCGAAGTTATTAGAAAATGATGTGTTGAGCGGTGTATATTCTTCTTTCTACACTCCCGATAATCTAGGTCTGGTTGAAGTCCCTGCTTCTCTGCATGGGTTGGAGCGTGATCATTCTGTCATTGAGAAGAAGTTCTCTCTGTTGGGATTTGAGGAGATACCGGAGACATGGTACAAGGAGTGGCGTCGATATCATAGTTCAACCGCCCGACAGATTGCTGCCAAAGCCATTGAGTGGCAGACCAAGCTGGGGATACAACAGGAAAATCAAACGCAATACCTCATTCCACATCAGGTAGAGGGTCATGAACAATGGACTTTAAGCGGTTGGTGCATGTTGGATTCAAGTGAAAATACATCAGAGACGGAATGGCGTACATTCTCCCCGTCAGAGTGGGATACAATGCGTCTTATCCTGCCAGATGATGTCATAACCTGACTATTTCACGTGAATATCAGGTTGAAAGGCGAATTTTCGAGTTCCCCCTATTTCTAATTGCAGGAAAAACTCTTCTTAACTATTCATGGATATGCTATGATGAGGTAGTCTACGTTAAGTAGAACTTTATATATAGATAGGATGAATATTTCATGAGCGTAGCGGAAATGAACACGGTCGATATGGCCCAAGTGTTAACGGGCGCATATGAACTGGGCGACATGATTAACCAATCTGCCGAAGTATCGGATTATTTATATTGGAAGCAGCAAGTCGAGACTACCCCTGAGATTCAGATGGGGATTCGGAAGCTGAATGCCAAGAAGGAATTGTTTGAAGAAACACAGCGTTTCGGTCATTTTCACCCGGATTATCATGCAGCAAAAGACCAGGTGAAGGCTCTGGAACAGGAGTTGGAAAATTTCGAGGCGGTAATCCGCTTCAAACAGGCAGAGAAGTCCCTGGATGATATGTTATTCCAGATGTCAGAGACCATTGCATTTGCAGTGTCAACGACCATTAAAGTACCGAGCAATGACCCGAATCCGAAGGGCGGCTGCGGTAGTGGCGGCAAGTGTGGTTGCAGTTAAGTAATCATTATAGAAGGGCGGGGAACGATGATGTTTGCGGAAAGGACAGGATTCATTATTTGGGTCAGTGATTTGAAGGCTGCCCGTAATCTCGAAAAATATGGCACCGTGCATTATATCTCCCGCCGTATGCATTATGTAGTCATGTATGTTAATGCAGAACGGGCAGATGATACGATGAAAAATGTGAAGCGACTTTCCTATGTGCGCAAGATCGAACGCTCGTATCGTAATGAGATCAAAACCGAGTATGCGAGCAAAACGATGGACAAAACGAGCTTTTACGGAATATAGACGAGAAACTGGAGGGACCCTTTGGGGTCGCTCTTTTCTTGAATTATACACAAATTGGCTATTGTGAAAAAAAGTTAAACTTACGCCTTGAGGTTGCGGGACTAATGTTGTAATATATTTGGTAATAAATAGATAGAAAGTCCTATCTGGTGGAGAGTGATTCCCATGCGTGATAAGGTGATGCAACGTTGGAGCACCTACGAGCCGTTTTTCGTGGCTCTTGGAGACAAGAAAGTGGCCGACATCGTCATTACCCATCATGCCAAGATGCGGTATGCAGACCGTATTGAGCCTGCACGTAGTGATGATGACCATATTGCGGCGTGGTTATGGGAGTGTCTGAAGCAGGACCGTATAACACCATACTACCGTAATGAACAGGACGTCTACCTGATTGATGAGGATCTGGTGGTGGTCGCCGAATTTTCCGAACTTGAAGGAGAATATGATATTGCGGGCAACCCGCTGCACAAAATGATTGTAGTTACGTTTCTGGGACGTATGTCGGAGACCATTGAGTTGAGGGACCTGAAATCATATTATTCATGGTTAAGACATTCAAGAAGAATGACGTTGGTCAAAAATAGCCGCAAGCATAAGTAAGCCTGAGTAGATTCAATATGTTGAAATCATAGATTCAAGGATTATCGCATGCAGACAAGCTGCATGCTTTTTTTGTTGCTAAGCGGGAAATCGGCTACAATGTAGAGAGTGTAATCGAAGAGGGGCGAAGATATGAATTTTCACCAATTGCATATTTTTTATACGGTAGCAGAGAAGGGGAGTTTCTCGGCGGCTGCACAAGCATTACATATGACTCAACCGGCAGTAACGATGCAGATTCAATCATTGGAGGACTATTTTGGCACCAAGTTATTGCATCGTTCCACCAAAAAAATAGAATTATCTGAGGCTGGCCGAACTTTATTACCTCATGCGAAACGGAGTGTAGAGTTGGTCAGACAGACGGACGAAGCGATGTCGGCGTTTACTCAGATGTTACAGGGCAGACTCCAGCTGGGAGCCAGCTTAACGATCGGGGAATATGTGCTTCCACGCATGCTCGGACCATTTGCACTTCAATATCCGGATATTTCAATTGTCATGAAAGTGATGAATACAACGCAAATTATGGATGATATATTGAAGCACCAGCTTAATTTTGGTCTGATTGAAGCGCCAGTGCACCACCCGGACATGATTGTGGAGCCTGTCATGCAGGACGAGCTGAAACTGATTGTACCTGCCGGACATGATTTGGCTAAGCGTAGCAAAGTGAATATTGAGGATGTAATGAATTATCCTTTTGTGCTGCGTGAGAAGGGCTCGGGTACTCGTCAGGTGATGGAAGACCAATTGCAAAAGAAAAAGATTGATCCACAAGATATGAATGTAGTGATGGAACTTGGCAGTACAGGAGCGGTAAAATCGGCCGTGGAGGCAGGGGTAGGTATTACGATGTTATCTCCTTCTTCGGTGCAGCATGAACTGGCTCTGGGACTTGTTCATATTGTGGATATCCGCGGACTCGAATTCAAAAGGCAGTTCTATGCCATCCATCTAAAATCGTCCTTGTTGCCCCTGTCAGCAGTCGCTTTCCTGAATTATCTGCGTCAGCAGGAGCAGCCTAAGTCGGTACATAAGACGGGGAAGGCATAATCGTTGGCAACATCAATGGTAGATAAGATTGAATCATAATCAATTTTAAACAAAGGAGCTGTTGATCATGGATCAGCGCCAAGGACGCTGTGATCTTCATACGCATAGTCAGGCTTCCGATGGAATGCAGCCACCTGCTGATAATGTGAAGCTTGCCAAACAAAAAGGGCTATCTGCGGTTGCCCTAACGGACCATGATACAGTAGCTGGTGTAGCGGAAGCACAGCAAGCGGGAAAAGAGTACGATATTGATGTTGTTGCCGGAGTGGAGATCAGCACCCGGGCTGGCGGCAAAGATATTCATGTACTGGGCTATTACGTTAATACGGAGGATGAGATATTCCTGCAACGGTTGGCCGGATTACGAGAAGCGCGAGATGAGCGGAATCATCTGATTATCGCCAAGCTGCAAGAACTCGGGCTTGATATAAGCTGGCAGGAGGTACTGGATGAGCTGGGACGACCGTTAGAGCCGGATGAGAGTATTGGCAGACCTCATATGGCCGATGTGCTGGTGAAAAAAGGCTACGCTGTTGACATGCGGGATGCATTTGATCAGTATCTTGCTGAAGGCAAGCCAGGCTTTGTATCTGTACCCCGCGTTGCACCAGAGGATGCTTGCGAGTGGATCAGAGCCGCAGGTGGAGCCGCTGTGATTGCCCATCCGGGTCTCTATAACGATGATGAGTTGGTGCGACGTATCATCGAAGACTCTCATCCAGATGGCATTGAGGTGTTTCATTCGGACCATGGCCCGGAAGAGGAACGAAGGTATGGTGAGCTGGCCAAGGAATACGACCTCATTGAAACAGGTGGATCTGATTATCATGGTAAACGGCAAGGTGTTGTTTTCCACGGGGATCTTGGTAGCAAGACCGTAACGGTTGATGTGTTGGAAAGGCTGAAGGCAGCTGCTTCACAGCAAAAGGGAGAGTAAGCGAGACGTTGGAACGCTCTATCTGACTATAATAAATTCTGTATTACTGGATACATTTAAGATCGAAGGAGTAAAGGACATGCAAGCATGATAGGGCTGAACCTTCATGTTTGCATGTCCCTTTTTTTGTTCTCAAAAGAGTCTATGTTATTGAATAGTTTACCCAAGCGCCACGTGTAGCCCCGAGACGTTCGAATAATTGCTGTGCCCGCTCATTGGTCACTGCTGTGATCCAAGACATATATGCACATCCATGGTCACGCGTATATTGCTGACAGTGTGCAAATAATTTGGCTTCTGCTTCGCCTTCTCTGAATGTTTCCGTAACAAATAGGTCATTCATGATGGCGACACGCTCTGCTTTCATCGTGCTGTATGTAAAGAACAGGGTAGAAAATCCGATAAGCTTCCCGTCCTCTTCTGCCACGAATTGAGCACCGATCTTCTGATTAAGCAGGTTGTTGATCAAAAGCTGGATGGATTGATCACCAGGCCAGGGGTTGTTGTAGAATCCCACCACATAGTCATGCATTAATGCCATCAGGGGTTTCAGATCATCAGGTTGCGTTTCTCGAATATGTATGGTCATGATACACTTCCTTTAACTATAAATTTATTCATCACAATCGAATTATTATACATATAAATGAATAAAAATTCAATGAGAAAGCTAAATAAGCTGAGCTTCACATATCATTCAAACAAGTAATGCAATAACAAAAATCCCCTGAACCGTTAATGGTCAGGGGATTTTTCTATTGTTACTGTTACATCGCACCTTATGAGCTAAGCATACTATCCATTTTTAATGGTGGATGGCAGACTTTTGATCAATTCATCATTTGGCGTGACAAACAAGGTCTTCTGATGATCATAGATCACAAAACCAGGCTTCGCACCACTTGGTTTGCGCACATGACGGATAAACGTGTAGTCCACAGGCACACTGCTGGACTCCTTGGCCTGGCTGAAATAGGCAGCAAGCTGTGCTGCTTCTTCCAATGTAGCTTCACCAAAGTCCGTACTGCGAATAACGACATGTGAACCTGGAATGTCTTTGGTATGCAACCAGGTGTCGTTGGAAGAAGCGAGACGGTTGGTCACGTACTCATTCTGCAGGTTGTTTTTGCCCACAAGAATATCAATTCCCTCCGAGGAGGTGAACTGGTGTACGGTTGGACGGTCACTTTTCTTCTTCTTTTTACCCTTTTTATTACGGTCACGAAGGTATCCTTGCTGTACAAGCTCGTCCCGTATTTCCTCAATATCGTTCATCGATGCAATGGAGAGCTGCTGTAACAGGTTATCGAGGTAGTCAATCTCGTCTTTGGTTTTTCCAAGCTGCTCATGAATAACAGCCAGACTGTTCTTATATTTGTTATAACGCTTGAAATAACGTTGTGCGTTGTCAGACGGTGTGAGCAACGGATCAAGCTGAATGGTAATGTTGGCTTGGTCTTCATCGTAGAAGTTCACAAGCTCCACGCTCTTGTCCCCTTTGTGGACCTGATGCAGGGAGGCAAACAGCAACTCACCCCATAGTCTGAACTTGTCCGCATCGTCCGCTTCCAGTAGATCCTTGTTCAGGTTGTCCAGCTTTTTGATGTTTTTGCTTCGCTCATTCTGCAGAAAACGGAGCAGATCACTTACTCTCTGTTTAACCGTGTCTCGTTCAGCCTTATCTCCGTAATAATCTTCCATGCACTTGCTCATCGTGTCATAGGTTTTCTCCAAATCCTGAATGCTCTGAAGATGAACGGCTGAGAAAATCATTTTGCCTTTGGCGTTCATTCCGGTTACAGGTGTGTAGATATGATCTCTGACAGGTCCCATCACGGCTTCAAAAGCGTTCCAGAGTGCACCAGCCTCAACTCGGCTTTCACCCTCAACCACAGCTGGAGTGCTCACGGTGCCTTCAGCAGCAATTCCACGAGCAGCAATCTCTCCCGCAATTAACGGGCTAAGACCGCTAAAGGAGTTCACAAGCCAGCGTGATGCATCTTCTTCAGCGGCATGATAGCTGTCCTCGAAAGCTGTACGACTCACTTCGAGCGGATTACTTTTATGTTGCTCGGGTGGGGCAGTATACGCGAATCCAGGCATGATTACCCGGTAGCTACTGATTGAAGGAGTCACATGATGAATGCCATCCAGAATCGTTCCAGTTACAGGATCAAGCAAAATAATATTACTGTGACGCCCCATCAATTCAATGATGATCCGTTTAACCGAAACATCCCCCAGTTCGTCGCGCTGGCGCACATTGATGTGGATAATACGCTCCATACCAATCTGACGGATCTCCTCAATGATTGCACCTTCACAGTGCTTACGGAGCAACATGCAGAACATGGGTGCTTCCGTAGGGTTAAGGAATGTCTTTTCCGTATAATGCACACGGGGATAGGTTGGGCTTGCCGAAACAAGCAATTTACTATTTCCGCGCTGAGCACGCAGGGTGAGAACTACGTCATGGCCATTCGGCTGATGGATCTTGCTGATACGTCCACCAATGCAGCCTTGCAGTTCATGAACAATGGCCCGTGTCACAATGCCGTCCAATGCCATTTTTTCCACTTCCTCTCTCTATCGAGCATCTGCATTTATCATGCCAAATGCTTCATCTATATAACTGAAACGTGCAACCAGGTATGTAAAAAAACAAGGACTGGCTACAGATTCTTCGTTGCTTGCCTGTTGAACGCTGGAATTGGTACTGCGCAGAACATCGCAGACTTTTATTTTAGCCTATTCTGTCCATCAGGGAAAGGATTCACCTTCCGGGTGCTAATCACAGACCTGTCCGAATACATATAGAGCAGGTAGTTTGTCCGGCATAGTGTACAGCCTGTCGACCAGCGCGCCGGTGAGTCATGTGAGCTTATTTTGCAGATGAAATACAGACTGGGAGGGAAACTTGAAGCATGGAACATACCAAGTGGCATCAACTTAGTGATGAAGAGCTTCGTAACACTCTTGGCGTCAGCCCGCAGGAAGGATTGACGGATGAAGCTGTAGCAGAGAAGAGGAAAGTGGTCGGTTCGAATGAGCTGAGCGAGGGGAAACGCATTTCTCCAATTACATTGCTCTTGAATCAGTTCAAGGATTTTATGGTGCTGGTGTTGATGGGAGCAACGTTGGTATCCGGATTACTGGGTGAGTATCTGGATGCGGTAACGATTGTGGCTATTATCGTACTGAATGCGATTCTGGGGTTTGTACAGGAATTCCGGGCTGAACGATCTCTTCGTGCATTGAAACAGTTGTCTGCACCTCTTGCCAAAGTGCTTCGTTCAGGCCAGGAAGTACACCTTGCCGCCAAACAACTTGTCCCCGGGGATATTATCATGGTGGAGAGTGGGGACCGCATACCCGCTGATGTGCGCTGGCTGCAAACGAACAGTCTGGATGTCGAGGAATCGGCACTTACCGGGGAATCGGTTCCTGTAAGCAAACATTGCCTTCCGATTGCGGACGAGGACGTTCCGCTGGGTGATCAGAAGAATATTGGTTTTATGGGTACCATGGTCACTCGTGGCACAGCTAAAGGTGTAGTCATTCGTACGGGGATGGAGACGGAGATGGGCAAAATCGCCGATCTGATCCAAAATACGGAGGAGCAAGAAACACCGTTACAGCACAGGCTGGAGCAATTGGGCAAAATTCTGATTTTTGTCGCATTGGGATTAACCATTATGGTTGTCGTCGCAGGTATATTGCACGGACAACCAGCCGTTGGCATGTTTCTGGCAGGGGTCAGCCTCGCGGTGGCTGCCATACCGGAGGGCCTGCCGGCCATTGTAACCATTGCACTCGCACTAGGCGTGCAGCGTATGATCAAACGTAAAGCCATTGTACGCAAACTGCCTTCTGTCGAAACTCTGGGCTGTGCATCCGTAATCTGTTCGGATAAGACTGGCACGCTCACCCAGAACAAGATGACGGTAACGGATGTGTGGCTGGAGGGACGTAACATCAAGGTTACCGGGGATGGTTATGCACCTGAAGGGCAGATGCTGGAGAACGGTCGTACGGTGGAACTGAAGAGTGACCAGTCCTTGCGCAGAATGCTTCAGATCAGCGCGCTTTGCAACAATGCGAGTATTGTGGAAAGTGCTGCAAGCGAGGTGGGGAGCAAGAAAAAGGGCAAGGATACCAAAAAGGACGGCAAGAAAAACACGAAAAAAGGTGACCTCCAAGAAGAAACCGTTCAACGAGATAATGTATCCTGGGAGCTGAAAGGCGATCCGACGGAAGGGGCACTCGTCACACTGGCCTCCAAAATGGGGCTTACTCCTGCCGGACTTAAAGAGTTGTATGCCCGCCAGCAGGAATTCCCGTTTGATTCGGAGCGAAAACGCATGTCGGTCCTGGTTCATCATCAGGGGGGCCGAATGATCTATACCAAAGGTGCACCGGATGTGTTGATCGGACACTGTAGTTATATTTTGTGGGAAGGCAAGGTTGTACCTTTCACTGGAACACTGCGACAGAAAGTAATGGCAGCAAATGAGAGCATGGCCGGAGCAGCACTACGTGTCCTCGGAATGGCCTACCGTGAAGTGCGGCCGGAAGAAAAAGTGGCTAACGAACATGCCGCCGAGAGTCAGCTTGTCTTCGTAGGACTTGCAGGTATGATAGATCCACCACGTCGTGAAGTGCGAGATGCGATTGCAACATGCCGCAAGGCGGGGATACGAACTGTCATGATCACAGGTGATCATGGAACAACGGCAGAAGCCATTGCTCATCAGTTGGGGATTCTTCCCCGCGGAGGGGCTTCGTTAAGTGGTCAGCAACTGGCAGGCATGACAGACGAGCAACTGGATAAACAGGTAGAGGGCATCTACGTGTTCTCAAGGGTATCTCCGGAACACAAGCTTCGCATCGTGAAATCGTTACAGCGCAAAGGGCATGTCGTCGCGATGACGGGTGATGGAGTCAATGATGCTCCGGCGATCAAAGCTGCAGATATCGGCATAGCGATGGGCATTACAGGAACGGATGTCACGAAGGAAGCTTCGGCGCTCATTCTGAGTGATGATAACTTCTCAACCATTGTGGCTGCCATTGAAGAAGGCCGTAATATTTATGAGAACATTCGCAAGTTTATCCGTTATTTGCTGGCATCAAACGTGGGCGAAATATTGACAATGTTCTTTGCAATGATGATGGGCCTGCCGCTACCACTCGTACCTATTCAGATTCTGTGGGTTAACCTCGTAACGGATGGTTTGCCTGCAATGGCGCTGGGGGTAGATCAGCCTGAGAAAGATCTGATGGAACACAAACCCCGTGGCGCCAAGGAAAACATTTTTGCCCGCAGACTGGGGTGGAAAATCGTCAGCCGGGGTGTGTTGATTGGGTTATGCACACTCGGAGCGTTCTGGCTTACCCTTCAGGCTGCGCCGGATAATCCGGGTCAACTGATCAAGGCACAGTCTGTGGCTTTTGCTACACTTGTTTTGGCGCAGCTTATTCATGTCTTTGATTGCCGTAGTTCGCGGTCCATCTTCCACCGGAATCCTTTACAGAACAAATATCTGGTTCTTGCGGTGATTTCATCGGTTGTACTGATGCTGGTTGTCATGTACGTTGAACCGTTACAGCCGATCTTCAAAACCGTACCTTTGGGATTGCGTGAATGGGCGATCTGTATCGTTGCTGCGGGCATTCCCACGTTCCTTATGGGCGCAGGCAGCGTCTGGGGTGGTCGTCGTAATCGCCGCCGTATGGGTGGTACTGGCCGCTTCGTACCGAAAAGTACAAAGTTTTCGGCATAAAATCAATACCTTTTCCTTACCTATTTCGGTATGCTATCCTCAAAATGATTCAAAGCGGAAGCTTTGGCATTTTGCAGGATAGCTTTTTTGTGTAAATGCTGAATATGAATTTCTATGGTAATCCTGTAGAAGAGCAAGAATATAGCTTTGGCAGCAGACTGCCAAAAGGAGTGGGCAAGATTATGGAATTTACGAAAATGCATGGACTTGGTAACGATTTTATCGTTGTATTTGGTGAAAAGGAGCTTCCGGCAGATGCGGCAGAGTTGGCTGTGAAATGGTGCAACCGTTTCTTTGGCATCGGTGCGGACGGCCTGGTTTATATACTGCCTTCGGAGAAGGCGGACTTTCAGATGCGTATCATGAATTCGGACGGTTCGGAAGCAGAACAGTGCGGTAATGCCATTCGCTGTGTATCCAAATACGTATACGATCATGGTCACGTGAGCCAGGAGCAGATCACCATTGAAACGATTGGTGCAGGGGTACAACCTGTGAGTCTCAACATTCGTGATGGTAAAGTGGAAACGGTTCGTGTCGATATGGGCGAGCCGATCCTGAACGGTCTTCAAGTGCCTACAACGGTGGATGCCAACCCAGTGGTTGATCACTACATTGAAGCGAATGGACATGCGTTCAAATTCACCGCCGTATCCATGGGTAACCCGCATGCGGTTATCTATGTAGATGACGCTGTGAATTTTGACCTCACGACTTGGGGACCACTTCTTGAAGTGCATCCGATGTTTCCAAAAAAAATCAATGTGGAATTCGCCACAGTTCGTGACCGTGGATATGTGGACATGCGTGTATGGGAACGCGGAGCGGGTCCAACACTAGCTTGTGGAACCGGAGCTTGTGCGACACTGGTATCCTCTGTCCTGAATGGACATACAGATCGTACAGCAGTCATCAGCCTCAAGGGTGGGGATCTCCACATTGAGTGGAATGAAGCTGACAATCATGTGTACATGACTGGACCTGCTGAAGTTGTTTTTAAAGGAATCACTTCATAAAAAGTGAAAGGTTTAACCAAAGGGGCCTGCGGGCCTCTTTTTTTGTCAAAAAGGATAAGTCGTGTCTCCTGTACAGAGACATATTGGTGGCTGTATGGCAAGAAAGTCCATATGAGCTGGATACTCATCAAAAACCTGTGTTTTTCTTCGTTTTTTAGCGTTTTTTGTGTTACATTAGTATGTAAATGATCACAGCTAGGCGGGGGGAAATGGGATGAAGGCGGATTTGCGCAAAGTTATGCAGGAACGGGTTCTCGTTGGAGATGGGGCCATGGGAACATTTCTGTACCAAATGGGGTTCCCGGTGGGGATTTCATATGAAGAATTAAACTTGATTTCACCTGAAGTAGTGGCGGATGTACATCGCCGTTATCGGGATGCAGGTACAGAAATATTTGAAACAAATACGTATTCTGCCAATTACGACAAGTTGTCCAAGTTCGGTCTGGAGTCCAAGGTGGAGGACGTGAACCGTGCCGGCGTACGCATCGCCAAAGAGGTAGCTGGAGATACCGGTTATGTGCTTGGTGCAGTTGGTTCCATTCGAGGTGGCAAGCGGACAAACGTGTCAACGAGTGAACTGAAACGCTTTTATCAACAACAGATCTCTGCACTGCTAGATGAAGGCGTGGATGGCATTTTGCTTGAGACCTTCTATGATATCGAGGAAATGGATATTGCCCTTTTGCAAGCGCGCAAGCTAAGTGATCTGCCCGTAATTGGACAGTTCGCGGTAGAGGATGTAGGACACACACTGGACGGATATACAATGCCTGAAGCCTTCCGGATTATGCGGGAGCAGGGCGCGGATGTCATTGGTTTTAACTGTCGCTCAGGTCCAAACGGGATTATGCGTGCCATGGAAACCGTCTCGGGACGAATTGGTATTCCAATGTCCGTCTACCCGAATGCGGGTGCAGCAGATTATGTAGATGGTGAGTTCCGTTATGGTGCGACTCCGGAGTACTTTGGTCAGACGGCAGTACAATTTGCTGAACTGGGCGCTCGTATTATCGGTGGTTGCTGTGGTACGACACCTGATCATATTACCGCTATGAAAGAGGCGCTTGCTGACTATGTGCCTTCGCCTATTCTGGAGCCTGATCCGTCAGAATCCAAACCGCGTATTGTGTTGCATGAAAATGTGGATGAGCGTTCCGGACGTGGCGGACAGCCTACGATCGTTGATCTGGTCAAGCATCGTCACACCGTTATCGTTGAACTTGACCCGCCACGTGACTTGGACATTGCCAAGTTCATGAAAGGTGCCGAGACACTGAAAGCAGCCGGAGCCGATGCCCTGACACTGGCCGATAATTCACTCGCGGTTACACGCATGAGCAACATGGCGCTGGGTCACCTCGTTCAGGATCGCACGGGCCTTCGTCCACTGGTGCATATTGCCTGCCGTGACCGGAATCTGATTGGAACGCAGTCCCACATGATGGGGTTTGATGCTTTGAGTATTAATCATGTACTGGCTGTAACAGGAGATCCTGCAAGATTTGGCGATCTGCCTGGTTCGAGCTCGGTATACGATCTGACTTCTTTTGAAATCATACGCATGATCAAACAGTTGAACGATGGAGTAGCTTTCTCAGGTAAACCACTGAAGCAAAAAGCTGGTTTTGTAATCGGAGCAGCATTTAATCCCAATGTGAAATATTTGGAGAAAGCTGTACAACGTCTGGAGAAGAAAATTGCCTCTGGCGCTGATTACATCATGACACAACCGATCTATGATCCTGAGTTGATTGTAGCAATGCACGAAGCGACCAAACATCTGGATGTGCCCATTTTTGTAGGTGTAATGCCGCTAGCGAGTGGACGGAATGCAGAGTATCTGCACAACGAGGTTCCCGGAATCCAGCTTTCGGATGAAGTGCGTTCCCGTATGGCAGGTCTGGAAGGCGAAGAAGGCCGTGCGATGGGAGTAAAAATTGCCAAAGAACTGCTGGACGTAGCAACAGCGCATTTCAAAGGCATCTATCTCATGACACCGTTTATGTTCTACGGCATGACGGCCGAACTGACTCAATACGTATGGGAGAAGTCGGAGCATCAATGTCCTACTTGTTTCAACCCTAATAATCAATTACAATAGTAAAACGGATGTGATGCCGATGTCATTCAGTATGACCGGATACGGTCAATCCGCCTTTCATTTTGGCGGCTATAAGGTACAATTAGAGATCAAATCTGTTAATCATCGTTATTGCGAAGTGATGATGCGTCTGCCAAGAGAGTGGACGTATTATGAAGACGGTTTGAGGAAGATCGTACAGAGTCGTTTGAAACGTGGGCGGATTGATGTTTATGTAATGAAAGAAAAAGAGGAAGACCAGGCTCTTCCCGCTGTTCTGAATGAACAGACGGTCAGGGCCTATCTGCAGGCTGCAGAGCAACTGGAGACCCAATATGGATTGCAGGGCAAACCAAGTATTGTGGATATGCTTGGGCTACCGGACGTCATGGTTCATTCGGATGGGACAAGTTCCATTCCGGAAGAGCAGAAGGACGAATGGGAGCGAGTTCTGCAGGAAGGATTGAAAGAGGCTCTGTCCAGCCTTGAACAGATGCGCGCTCGCGAGGGTCTTCATCTGGCCAGTGATCTGGAACGGCGGATTACCCGTCTGGAGTCACTGCATACCGAAATGCTTGATCTTGCACCGACTGTGGTAAGTGATTATCGCAACAAGCTAAGACAAAGGCTTACGGAAATGCAGGAAGAAGGCTCTTTCCCTTTTGATGAGCATAAATTGGGTATGGAAATTGCAATGTTTGCCGATCGTTCTAACATAGAAGAAGAGCTTACGCGTCTACAGAGTCACTTTGGACAGAGCAGGGAACTGCTGAAGAGTGATGAGCCCGTAGGTCGTAAGTTGGACTTTCTAATTCAAGAGATGAATCGGGAAGTCAATACGATTGGATCAAAAGCCAACCATTTGGCTCTGGTGAATCGTGTTGTCGAGATGAAGGCGGAGCTGGAGAAGATTCGTGAGCAAGCTGCGAATATCGAATGAACGGCCACATTTCGGCAAAAGAGTCGCATGTATAGGGGGAAGAACCTGATTATGGCAATCAAACTCATTAACATTGGATTCGGTAACATCGTATCGGCGAACCGGATTATATCCATCGTGAGTCCGGAATCGGCGCCGATCAAGAGAATTATACAAGAGGCAAGAGATCGTCACATGCTGATTGATGCAACGTACGGAAGACGTACTCGTGCCGTAATTATTACGGATAGCGATCATGTCATTTTGTCTGCAGTTCAGCCTGAGACGGTCGCCCATCGTCTTTCTTCGAAAGATGATGATAACGACGAATAAAATGGAGTGTAATATGTCTAAGGGATTACTGGTAGTGTTGTCCGGCCCATCTGGGGTCGGGAAGGGTACTGTATGCAGCGCTTTGCGCAAACGGGTGCCGGAATTGATCTATTCCGTATCGGCAACAACCCGTCAGCCTCGTCTTGGTGAAGAACATGGTGTGAACTATTTCTTCAGAAGTCATGAAGAGTTCCAGAACATGATTGCTGAAGATCAATTGTTGGAACATGCGGAGTATGTTGGTAATTATTACGGAACACCGCGTGATTTTGTAGAGAAAACGATTAACGAAGGCCGCGACATCATTCTGGAGATTGAGGTTCAAGGCGCGTTAAAAGTGAAAGAGAAATTCCCGGAAGGGATCTTTGTTTTCCTGCTTCCTCCTTCATTGGACGAGCTGAAAGATCGCATTCAGGGCCGTGGTACCGAAAGCCAAGCGACCATTGATCACCGGATGTCTGTGGCGGTTGATGAGATCAGTCTGCTGGAGCAGTATGATTACGCTGTTGTTAATGATGAAATTGATTTGGCGTGCAAGAGAATAGAAAGCATCATAATCGCCGAACATTGTAAGATCAATAAATAATCCCTTTTGCCGCTGCAGAATGCGATATAAGTGGGGCAGTTGTCATATCATATACTGAAGCACTCCTTCTCGGAATGCCCGGGTGTGAAGACATGCCACATCAGTTCTGTCAGGCGGCAACTTGTGATTATACTAATGCGAAGAGGTGTTTGTTAATATGCTGTATCCTTCTATTGATGAAATGATGAACAAAGTCGACAGCAAGTATTCCCTTGTTGTTGCTGCTTCCCGCCGGGCTAGACAGCTACGTGAAGGTGAAAAAACGGATTTAAGAGGTGCGAGATCCCATAAACAAGTTGGCGTTGCACTGGAAGAAATCTATGGAGACCTGCTCGTTGTCATCAAAGGACAGGACGAAGAAGAAGAGTAAGCCGCCTGCGGCTGCTCTTCAACTGCATACGGCGCAAGCCGGATTAATTGACAACCGCGAGGTTGTTATTTTTTTACGAATAAGCATATTTTAACGGAATCTTACTTAGACGTCGTATAAATATCGGGGGAAATAAACATGTTGAACGGTAAAAAAATCGTGCTTGGTGTGACTGGCGGCATAGCCGCTTACAAAGCGGCAACATTATGCAGCAGACTGGTGCAAAAGGGAGCGGATGTTCATGTGATCATGACAGCTTCCGCTACACAGTTTATTACCGAATTGACGCTGCAAACGTTGACCCGAAACACCGTATATACGGATACATTTGATGAGCGTGAACCGGCAGTCGTATCTCATATTCATCTGGCCGATCTGGCTGATCTTGTTCTGGTTGCTCCGGCAACAGCCAATGTGATTGCCAAGATGGCGCATGGCATGGCAGATGATATGCTCTCAACAACTCTTCTTGCGACGACAGCCCCTGTCATGATTGCTCCAGCGATGAATGTACATATGTATGATCATCCAGCTGTAAAGCATAATATGAACCAGCTTGTTGAACGGGGCGCCATGATGATCGAACCGGGTGAAGGTCTGCTTGCGTGTGGATATGTGGGCAAGGGACGTCTGGAAGAACCGGAGAGCATTGTGGATGTGGTAGAACGTTTCTTTGAACAGAAAGAATCAGCAGACATTAGTCGGCAGGGACAAGCTTCATTGTTACAAGGCAAGAAGGTTGTCGTTACGGCTGGAGGTACGATTGAGCGCATTGATCCAGTACGATACATTACGAACGATTCATCTGGCAAAATGGGATTTGCCATAGCCGCAGCTGCGCGTGATCTGGGGGCAGATGTGAAATTGGTTATGGGCAGTACCCAAGCCAAGCCACCGGAGAACGTTGAGTTGATCCCTGTACAGTCTGCACAGGATATGTATGAAGCGGTAACACGCGAATGGGACGATGCTGATATCGTGGTTAAGGCGGCGGCGGTTGCCGATTATCGTCCAAAGGAAGTTTATACCGAGAAGATCAAGAAGAAAGGCGACACGCTGTCGCTCGAACTTATTAAAAATATAGATATTCTTGAAACGCTGGGCAAACAGAAAACCCATCAGTTTTTGATTGGTTTTGCTGCGGAGACTCAGTCAGTTGAGATGTATGCACGTGAGAAATTGGAACGGAAAAACTGTGATCTGATCGTAGCCAATGATGTAACCCGCACGGGTGCAGGATTTGGAACAGACACCAACGCGGTACATATCTATGACCGGGAAGGTTTGGTGGAGGAGCTTCCAGTGATAGCCAAGGACGATGTGGCTCATCGGTTGCTCCGGATTGCGGCGGAGCGCATTGCCGGGAGGAATTAGGATATGGAGATTGCCAAGGTCATAGTCGATGTTCCCGTGAAGGAAACAGACCGGCCGTTTGATTACCTGGTACCTGAATCGATGAGGGAATGGATCGAGATTGGCAGCCGGGTGGGTGTACCTTTTGGTCATCGGACGGTGCAGGGATTCGTGATTGATCTTGTGCCGCGTACCGGAGAGGAAACATTCAAGCTTAAGCAGATTCAGGAGTTACTGGACATTGTTCCCCCGTTGTCAAAGGATTTGGTTGAGTTGGCTGAATGGATGAGTGGACGTTATGCCAGTAACCGGATTTTGTCATTGCAGGTCATGGTGCCGACGGCATTGAAAGGGAAAGCAGAGCGATACATCTCGCTGGGAGATGCACTTGATGGACAGATGGCGGGAGCACAACCGGATGATGAGGTGTTATTTGTTTGGGGAGAAGAGTCTACGACCGAGAAAGTACAGCAGGATATCATCCGTTTTGTCAAAAGTCGGGGTCAGGTACCGCTGCAACAACTGAGTCGAAAATATCCCAATCATGCTGCACTAATTAAGAAATTATTGCTTGGTGGTGTACTTCTGGAAAGTCAAGCCATCAAGGACAAGTTAAATAAAAAAACGATGAAGTCCGTTGATCTGGCTGTAGATATTGCTGCTGCTCAGGAAGCACTTGCTTCATTCCCGGCGAAAGCACAGCGGCAGAAGGAGATTCTGGCTTTTTTGCTGGAAATGAAAGAACTGCTGCCCATGCCGATGAAAGAAGTGTTATCAACACTACAGGTATCGGCCGCAACGATTAAAGGGCTTGAGGAAAAGGGATTGATTGTCACCGAGGACGTTGAGGTCTTCCGTGACCCTTATCAGGGCAGGACGTTCAAAGCGACTGAACCGCTGGTTCTGACCGATGAGCAAAAACTTGTCTACGACAATATCAATGGCCGATTGCAGGAACAACGCCATGGGGTGTTTTTGTTACATGGTGTTACGGGAAGTGGCAAGACGGAAGTCTATCTTCAAACCATTCAACAATGCATCGAACAGGATAGGCAGGCTATCGTACTGGTGCCCGAGATTGCGCTCACACCACAGATGGTAGAACGTTTTAAAGGGCGATTTGGAGACCAAGTTGCTGTTATGCACAGTCGTCTGTCTGGCGGTGAACGTTATGATGAATGGCGCAAGATTCGTGAGGGTCAGGTGAAGGTTGCAATTGGGGCGCGTTCAGCTGTATTTGCTCCATTCAGTCGGCTTGGGTTGATTATTATGGATGAAGAACACGAGACTTCCTACAAACAGGAGGAAACTCCGAAATATCATGCTCGTGATGTAGCGGTAAAAAGAGCACAGCAGCATCAGGCGGTGGTTGTTTTGGGTTCAGCCACACCTTCGCTGGAAAGTTATTACGCTGCACGATCGCAGAGTAATGATGATTTTGCACCACTCTTACTGGAGATGCCAACGCGGGCACTGGGTAACAAGTTGCCTGAAGTGCGGATCGTTGACATGCGTGAAGAGTTGAAAGATGGCAACCGTTCCATGTTCAGCAGGGCTTTGCACAAAGGGCTGGAGGAGCGCTTGGAACGTGGTGAACAGACGGTGCTTCTGCTGAATCGCCGTGGATATTCGACCTTTGTCATGTGCCGAAGTTGTGGATATGTGGCAGGTTGTCCTGAATGTGATATTTCATTAACGTATCATCAGCGCTCGAATAATCTCCGTTGTCATTACTGCGGGTATGCGGAAGCGGCTCCGGAAGTGTGTCCGGATTGTGGAAGCGAGCATATTCGATATTTTGGTACAGGTACACAGCGGGTCGAGGAAGAGCTTGCCAAGCTCTTTCCGGGTATTCGGGTCATTCGGATGGATGTGGATACAACAACGGAAAAAGGGGCTCACGAGAAGCTGCTGAAACAGTTTCGTGAGAAAAAGGCGGATGTATTGCTGGGCACCCAGATGGTTGCGAAGGGACTTGATTTCCCGGATGTAACCCTGGTTGGCGTAATAACAGCGGATTCGGCGTTGAATTTACCTGATTTCCGTGCTGCGGAAAAAACGTTTCAGTTATTAACACAGGTTGCTGGCCGAGCGGGTCGGCACCAATTGCCTGGTGAGGTGTTTGTTCAGTCCTATACGCCGGAGCACTACTCCATTGGCCATGCGAGTCAGCATGACTATGTGTCGTTTGTACGTGAGGAATTGCTGCACCGTCGCAATTTGCAATATCCGCCCTACTGTCGCCTGATTCTGGTGACCTTTTCGCATGAGCAACTTCCGGTATTGATTCGTCTTGCTGAGAACTATACGCGAATACTGAAAGAGAAGGCTAATGCGGCCGGATGGCTCGGCAGTCTGGATCGTTTCAGCAATGATGCCTTTGATGTACTGGGGCCGGTAGCGTCTCCGATTCCTCGGATCAAGAATAGATACAGATTCCAATGTATGATAAAATGGCGGGGGGATGTAGACGCCATAGGACTCGCTCTGGCTACGGCCCGGCGCATGGACGATGATGTTCAGGCGCAAAAATTGCTTATTAGTCTGGATGTAGACCCGCAAATGTTAATGTAAGCATTTTGCAGCAATGCGGATGTAAACAAGCGGTATAAACATAGATTAAAATGAATACCCCAAAAATACAGATATCGTCCTGAAATTATGATGAGGATTAGGAAGGTGCTTACAACATGTCGATTCGCATTATCGTGCAAGAACCAGATGAGGTGCTCCACAAGAGAGCCAAAGAAGTAACCAAAATTACACCAAATGTACAAAAATTGCTGGATGATATGGCTGATACCATGTACGATGCGGAAGGTGTGGGTCTTGCTGCGCCACAGGTCGGTATTTTGAAACGTCTGATTGTTATCGACGCAGGTGATGAGCAAGGGCTGATCAAGATGATTAACCCGGAGATCATTGCAAGTGAGGGAGAACAATTTGGACCTGAAGGTTGTCTGAGTATCCCTGGAATTAATGGTGATGTTCGCCGTTTCGAGACCGTTACAGTTAAAGGTCTGGATCGTGAAGGTAAAGAGCTGATTATTACGGGTAGTGGCTTGCTGTCCCGTGCATTCCAGCATGAGATTGATCATCTGGATGGTGTACTCTTTACGGATGTCGCCGAGAAAGTGTACGAAATTGCAGCCGATCAAACGGGACCGCGTCGTAATTAAGGAGTGATCGATTTGAATATTGTTTTTATGGGAACACCTGAATTTGCAGTTCCTTCTCTCGATATGCTGATGGCAGAGGGATACAATGTGGTGGGTGTGGTGACTCAGCCTGATAAACCACAGGGACGCAAAAAAGTACTTACGCCAACACCGGTTAAGGCCGCGGCAGAACGCCACGGTCTGCCGGTGTTTCAACCTGTTAAATTGCGTGATCCGGAAGCGGTAGCCCGCTTGGCTGAATGGAAGCCGGATCTGATCGTAACCGCGGCCTTTGGACAGATTCTGCCCAAAGCCGTGCTGGATATGCCTGTTCGCGGTTGTGTGAACGTGCATGGCTCTCTTTTACCGAAATATCGGGGAGGAGCACCGATTCAACGTTCCATTATTAACGGGGAATCCGTGACAGGAGTCACATTGATGTATATGGCTGAAGGCTTGGACACCGGAGATATGATCTCGCGTGTGGAACTGCCAATTACGGATGAAGATACATCAGGATCGATGTTTGATAAATTAAGTGAGGCTGGTTCCAAACTGCTTCAGGCAGAAATGCCACGATTGATTGCAGGCGAGACAACAGCGGTCCCTCAGGATGATGCCGAGGCTTCATATGCTCGCAATCTGACTCGGGATGACGAGAAAATGGACTGGAGTCGTACTTCACGTGAACTGTTCAATCAGATTCGTGGTCTTGTGCCGTTCTCCGGTGCATTTACGATGTGGGATGATCAGGTCTTCAAAGTCTGGGCTGCGGCTAATCCCGATCAGGTGGACCTGGCAACTTCTTCGGATGCTGGACAAGCAGAGCCTGGAACGGTGCTGCAATTGAACAAGGCAGGGATTGAAGTCCGCACAGGCAATGGGTCTCTCTGGTTGACTGAAGTGCAGCCAGCAGGTAAAAAGGTGATGCAGGCCGCTGACTTTGCTCGCGGTGGTACACTGAAAACTGGAACGGTGCTGCAATGAGCGGTAATATACCAGGTCGTTCGTCAGGAAAAGGCCAGAAAGCTAATGGGAATTCATCCGGACGTGAAGGAAACCGTCGTCCGAATTCGGGTAAATCGGGTGGTGCATCGCGCTCCCAGCAACCCAAAACATCTGCTCGTACATTGGCAGTCAAGGTTCTGAGTGCTGTTGAGCAAGATGGAGCATACAGTAATCTGGAGTTGAACCGCCGTCTGAAAGAGGCGGATTTAAGCCCCGCAGATGCTGGACTAGCTACCGAATTGGTGTATGGAACAATCGCCAGATTGAATACACTTGATTATTTTCTGGAACGTTACGTCGCCAAAGGAGTATCCAAACTGCAACCATGGGTTCGTAGCCTGCTGCGAATCAGCGTCTATCAGATGATATACCTGGATCGTATTCCGGAGCATGCCGTGGTGAGCGAAGCGGTTAATCTGGCGAAGAAACTGGGCCATCAGGGAATCTCGGGTATGGTGAATGGAGTGCTCCGCAATATGATCCGCAATCGGGATGAACTTCGTATTCCAGAACATCTGCCCGCTGCAGAACGTATTTCACTGGAGCATTCCCACCCGTTATGGATGGTTGAACGCTGGATTGCCCAGTACGGCGAAGAGACAGCGGAAGCGATCTGTCGTGCGAATAATGAGCCGCCAGCGGTGAGTGTCCGGGTCAACACAACAATGACCACACGGGAGAAACTGATGCATGAGATGACCAGTACAGGTGCAGTCGTTGAAGCTTCTCAGCTGAGTTCCGATGGAATTCTTGTACGTAGTGGCGGAAACATGGCTCTAACGTCCTGGTATCGGGACGGGTTGTTCTCTGTACAGGACGAAAGTTCCATGCTTGTCGCTGAAGCAGTTGCGCCAGAAGTAGACCAACTTGTATTGGATTGCTGCGCAGCTCCAGGTGGTAAAACAGCTCATATGGCTGAGAAAATGCAGGATCGCGGTCGTATTGTCGCCAATGATGTACATGCTCACAAGCGCCAGCTGATCCTGGATCAGGCGGAGCGTCTCGGTCTGAGCTGTATCGATGCTGTAACTGGAGATGCGCTAGACCTGAATGAACGGTACCCGGAAGCGTCGTTTGACCGCATTTTGCTGGATGCACCATGTTCAGGTCTGGGTGTTATTCGTCGCAAGCCTGATGTGAAATGGACCAAAACCGTAAAAGATATCGAAGATATCGCAGGCTTGCAACGTGAATTGCTTGATCAGGTTGCGCCGTTGTTAAAACCAGGTGGTATTCTGGTGTATAGTACGTGTACGATTGAGCCTGCTGAGAATGAGGATATGGTTGCAGACTTCTTGAATCGACATCCGGAATATAGTCCAGCAGAAACATCCGTCTGGTCTGAATCGGAGACAGCGAACTTGAAGGTTGTGAATGGTGGTATTCAGATTTTGCCACAATACGCTCACAGCGACGGATTTTTCATCGCACGGTTGACAAAAACAGCGAAATAACAGTTTAATAGAGCACGGAAGTATGACCGCCGAGGGGAACTTCGGCGGATTTCTTTGTGATGGGACTACGATATAATTGTCAGAGAATGTGATGACAGGGTGCGATGGCGGCATTGAGATGTTATAATGCATGAAGTACAGATATCAAGGGTATACATGGATGTAACGTGGTCTTTGTGATAGAATAGGACGAATGGAACGAAAAGAAGGAAGCCAACGAAAAGAAAAGAAGGAATAGGTGTTGACAACAAAATGAAACCTTTTATATATGATTATTCTCTGGAACAACTGCAGCAATGGGCTGTGGAGAATGGGGAGCCGGCGTTTCGCGGTGGCCAAATCTTTGACTGGATTTATGTAAAACGCGTGAATGATTTCAGTGAAATGACCAATCTGTCCAAGCCGTTGCGTGAAAAACTGACAGAGCAATTTGAATTCGTAACGCTTAAGGAAATTACCAAGTTTGAATCCAAGGATGGAACGGTTAAATTCCTCTTTGGTCTTCATGATGATCATGCCATTGAGACAGTAATCATGAAGCATAACTACGGGAACAGCATCTGTGTAACCACACAGGTTGGTTGTCGTATTGGTTGTACGTTCTGTGCATCCACATTGGGTGGTCTCAAGCGTAACCTTACGGCTGGGGAGATTGTTGCCCAGGTTGTGCAGGCTCAGAAAATTCTGGATGAACGCAACGAGCGTGTCAGCAGCATTGTAATCATGGGTTCGGGTGAACCTTTCGAAAACTATGAAGCTACGATGACTTTCCTGCGCATTATGATTCATGAAAAAGGGCTGAACATCGGTCAGCGTCACATCACGGTATCCACGAGCGGAATCGTTCCGAACATCTACAAGTTTGCAGATGAAGATACACAGATTAACCTCGCCATTTCGATCCATGCACCAAATGATGCACTGCGTTCGAAATTGATGCCGGTTAACCG
This sequence comes from Paenibacillus sp. FSL E2-0151, assembly GCF_037993015.1. Taxonomy (NCBI): domain Bacteria; kingdom Bacillati; phylum Bacillota; class Bacilli; order Caryophanales; family Paenibacillaceae; genus Paenibacillus; species Paenibacillus sp. FSL E2-0151. The sequence goes on along the minus strand of NZ_CP150308.1, from coordinate 4,693,049 downwards.
TCGTTTTCCTTTTGAAGACGTGATGGAGTCCCTTCGTTATTATCTGGCCAAAACAGGTCGGAGAATTACGTTCGAGTATGCACTTATTGGTGGGGTAAACGACCAGCCAGAGCATGCAGCAGAACTGGCAAGTGTGCTTAAGAACATGTTGTGCCACGTGAATCTGATTCCGGTTAACCATGTACCTGAACGCAAATACGTAAGAACATCGAGAAGCGACATTTTCAATTTTCAGAAGATTCTCTCGGAACAGGGTGTTAATGTAACCATTCGTCGTGAACAGGGACATGATATTGCTGCCGCTTGCGGTCAGCTTCGTGCAAAGCATATGGAGTTGAGGTGAGAACGTTTTGATCAAAACAGTTCATGTGAGCCATATCGGACGAGTGCGTTCGGTGAATGAAGATTCAGCCTGGATTCGTAATCTCGATACAGGATATATTCTGGGTATTGTTGCCGATGGCATGGGTGGACATCTTGCAGGGGATACGGCAAGCCGCTTGGCAGTAGAGACGTTGGTGAAAGATCTGGGAACACTGGAACCAGGTCTGTCACATGCGTCTCTGTCTGCGGCTCTCAGCGATGCTATTTTGCATGCCAACGAAGTTATCTTCCGCACGGCATCAACAGATGACAAGTATCACAACATGGGAACAACGGTGGTTGCGGCTTTATTGAACGATACGGAAGGTGTTATTGGACACATCGGTGATAGCAGAGCCTACAAAATTGCGAACAAAGCTGTGATCCAGCTAACCGAAGACCATACACTGGTGAATGAATTGTTCAAAAATGGTCAGATTAGCAAAGAGGATGTGTCCCATCATCCACGTCGCAACGTACTAACTCGTGCGCTTGGAACAGATGCCGAGGTGAAGGTAGATCTGGATACCGTCAAGCTGGAGGAAGGCGAAGTTCTTCTCCTGTGCAGTGATGGTCTCAGTAACCTGGTCAGCAATGAGCAGATTATTCAGGTTGCCGGCAATCTGGAACTGGCATTGGAAGATCGTGCAGACCGACTGCTCCAGTTGGCTTTACTTGCTGGGGGAGACGACAATATCACGGTTGCTTTGTTCGAGTTGCAGAGGGAAGGTTCCGTGGATACGGAAACGGGGTGTGAGTCATGATTGGGCACCAGCTAGGCGGACGCTATGAAGTGATTGAGCGTGTCGGCGGTGGCGGCATGGCTCTTGTGTACAAAGCCCAGGATCTTCTGTTAAACCGGAATGTAGCAATTAAAGTCCTTAGACAACAGTTTGTGCATGACGAAGAGTTTATTCGCCGTTTCCGCAGGGAAGCACAATCGGCAGCATCGCTGTCTCATCCGAATGTAGTCAGTATTTATGACGTGGGGCAGGAAGATGACGTTCATTATATTGTCATGGAGTATGTGGAAGGCAAAAACCTGAATGAAATTATTAAAGAACGTGCCCCTCTGCAGGTGGACGAATCGGTGCGAATCGCTTCCCAGATTGCAGATGCTCTTGATCATGCACATCATAATCAAATCATTCATCGGGATATCAAACCTCACAATATATTAATTGGCCGGAATGGCCGCGTGAAGGTAACGGATTTCGGAATCGCTCGTGCCGTTACATCTACAACGATTACGCAGACGGGTTCTGTAGTTGGTTCTGTACATTACTTCTCACCGGAGCATGCCAAAGGCATCGTTACTGGTGAAAAATCGGACTTATATTCTCTTGGGATCGTACTTTACCAAATGCTTACCGGGCAACTTCCGTTTCTGGGTGAAAGTCCTATCAGTGTGGCATTGAAGCATTTGCAGGAAGAGTTCGATGAACCACGCAAATTCAATCCATTGATTCCGCAAAGTGTGGAAAATGTCATCTTAAAATCCATGCGTAAAAATCCGCAGGAACGTTATCAGTCGGCCAAAGAAATGCAGACCGATCTGGAAACTTGCCTGATGCCGGAGAGACGTAATGAAACGAAGATTGATTTTCCGGATGAGGATGATATAGACCAGACTCGCGTAATGCCAGCGATCAAGCCTGAACCGCGTGGAGTTACATCGACGGGTGCAGTGCCTGTGATGGAGTCTGACGAAGAAACTGGCAAGGGTAAGGCAAAATCCAAGAGCTGGAAGAAGCCAGCTCTACTCATTTCATTAACCGTTCTTATTCTAATCGCCATGGTGGGCGTTGTATGGTATGTCAAGGGGATGCTGGTTGTACCTGAAGTAACCGTGCCTAACGTGATCACCCAGACGGAAGAAAAGGCGCGGGAAATGCTTGAGGAGAAAGGACTCGTCGTCAGTGATGAGGTCATTCGTCTGTATAAGGAAGATGTCGAGCCCGGCATAGTCTTTGACCAGAGCAGAAAAGAAGGCGATGTTGTCAAAGAAGGATCCGAGGTGCAGATCAGTGTTGGTGCAGAAAAAGAACTTTTGAAGATGATTGATGTCAAACAAGTAACTTATGATGAGGCTGTCAAGAAGCTGACTGCGCTTGGTATTAAGGAAGATCAGATTCAGCGGAAAGATGACTTCTCCAATGATGTGGCTTCAGGTTCTGTTATTTCCCAGACACCGGGTGTGAATGAGGAATTTGATCCTGCTATAGTTCAGATTGAGTTGACCGTAAGCAAAGGTACTGAAACGGTCAAAATGCCTGACCTGAAAGACCTTACCCGCAGTGAAGCCGAAGAAAAACTGAAATCTTTTGGACTTGTGCTTGCTCAGGTGCAGGAAGAATCAAGTTATACGGTGGACCAGGGGAAAGTGACGCAGCAGTGGCCTGTGGAAGCCGGCACAGATGTGAGTCCTGGCGATAAGATTACGATCTTTATCAGTACAGGTTATCCGCCCGAAGCGCTGAAATATCCTTTTAATATCAATGTATCACCCAAAGAAGAGGGCAAAAACAGTAAAATCCGTATCACATATGAAGACGCACGCGGCAAGAATCAGGAATGGGGAACACGCACCGTGAACTCAACCCAGACCTTGACCATTCTACTTGTGCTCGCTCCAAATGAAAATGGGGCTGTGTCCGTATATCGTGATGGACAGTTCCTGGATACGTATCTTGTCTCCTACAGTGAAGCCAAAAACGGAACAGTAAACGTACCTTCCATTGACCCGGAACAAAGCACTGAGACGCCGCCAGAAAATGAGCCTGATCCAGGTGAAGGTAGCGTAGATGAGGGAAGTGTTGATTCCAATCAGGAAGGTGAACCTGAGTCCACACCGGCAGACGGTGAGGGTGAGAGCGTAGATGAGGACACTTCTGCCATGAATAATGGTAAGGGGCACGGCAAGGAAAAAGAGAAGAAAAAGGAAGTCATTAACGCATCAAGCCGTCCATAAGGGCGGCTTATGCTGGCGTCTGGAGTAAATGTACCACCAACTAAAGGAGGGCGACGGAGCTATGCCAGAAGGTATCATCGTTAAAGCGCTAAGCGGTTACTATTATGTCATGCCAGTGGAAGACAACGGGGTTCCTTCGGTTGAAGGTTCCGCCGTTCAATGTCGAGCCAGAGGTATCTTCAGAAAACGGGGAACGTCACCGCTTGTAGGTGACCGCGTCAGTTACATGTTGACAGAGAACGGAGAAGGAACGGTAGATGAAATCCGGAAGCGTGAGACGGAACTTATCCGTCCTCCTGTAGCCAATGTAAGTTTGGCTGTTCTCGTGTTCTCTGTGAAGGAACCGGATATGAACCTGAACCTGTTGGACAAGTTCCTTGTTCACATCGAGCAGGCGGGGCTGGATGCACTCATTGTGTTGACCAAACTGGACTTGGCTGATTCAGCCAAAGACACTGTGGCTGAAGTGAAAGCATTGTATGAACAGGTTGGTTATGAAGTAATCTCCACAAGTTCACGTACCGGTGAAGGCAGTGAATTGCTCAGAGACCGTCTGGCTGGTAAGATCAGCGTATTCTCCGGACAATCCGGTGTAGGCAAGTCTTCGATGTTAAATGCATTGATGCCGGGCCTGACGCTGGAGACAAATGCAATCAGCATGCGTCTAGGACGAGGGAAACACACCACCAGGCACGTGGAGCTTATTCCGTTGGATAATGGTGGATTTGTTGCGGATACGCCAGGATTCAGCCAACTGGACTTTCTGGAGATCGGTGTGGAGGAACTCTCTACTTGTTTCCGGGAATTCGCCCAGTTTGCAGATCAGTGCAAATTCAGAGGTTGTACCCATACACATGAACCAGGCTGTCGTGTGCTTGCGGCCAAGGAGGAAGGTCTGATCTCCGAAAGCCGATATCAGCACTATGTGCTGTTCCTGACCGAAATGAAAGATAAGAAGCGGAGGTATTAACATGATTAAAATTGCCCCATCGATATTATCAGCTGATTTTGCCCGCCTTGGTGCGGAAGTTGCAGAAGCTCAAGCTGCAGGAGGAGACTGGATTCATGTTGACGTTATGGACGGTCATTTCGTCCCTAATATTACGCTTGGACCTGCGATTGTGAAGGCGATCGCTCCACATACAAGCTTGCCGCTCGATGTGCATTTGATGATTGAGAATCCGGAGCGTTATGTTGAGGAATTTGCCAAAGCGGGTGCAGCGGTAATTACCGTTCATGCGGAGGCTTGTGTGCATTTACACCGGGTTATTCATCTGATCAAGGAGCAGGGAGTGAAGGCAGGAGTTGCCCTTAATCCGGGAACGCCAGCGTCTGCCATTCTCGAAGTTCTGGATGATGTGGACATGGTTCTTGTTATGACGGTCAATCCTGGATTTGGCGGACAGGCATTTATCTCGGGTACCATGAACAAAATCAAGCAGATTCGTACCTGGTTGAACGAAAAGGGACGCCATGATGTACATATCGAAGTAGATGGCGGGATTGCAGCCGATACAGCTCCACTTGTAGTGGAAGCTGGAGCAGATGTGCTCGTTGCTGGGAGTGCCGTATTTGGCCGTGAGGATCGTGCTGCCGCGATTACTGAAATTCGCCGTAGCTTCGGAGGCTGATCTATGACCCTCAAGGAGACACTGTGGACGATGGCTGCGAGTCTCGTGACGGGACTTGTGCTTGCTTTGTTTGCGGTTATTCAATCCCCGTTTAATGCCATCACGTCATTAATCGGGGTGGGCGTTGTTATTATGTATTTCCGCAAATTTGATCGTACCGGACATCGGGTTACTTTTGTCATATTCAGCATACTGTATTATGTACTGAGTGTTTTCATGATCGCTGTCTATCAATATATTCCTGCCCAAACGTAAATGACCTGATCTTCGGGCTTGTCATTGTGGAATAGGGATCGAAGGTTCCGCATAAATATGGTTACATGAGCAGGTTTCTCATGTAGCCTTTTTTGTCGTGTTTGAGGTAAAGAAGGCCTGAAGCATAGGATACGGCGGACGCATGAGCATGATGGGGAGGGTGAATTATGAAATTTTACACATTCAAACTGCCGAAGTTTTTGGGAGGGTTTGTAAAGGCGATTCTTAATACGTTTCAAAAGAACTGATCCGATTGATAAGGTAACAGGGAATACCGCCGCTTTGGCTCAGTCCTATCTGAAATTCGTACCTGCGAAGCGCCATGCGGCGGTCATTCACATGTTAATGAGCGTATTCAAGAATCCCTTTTTTGAATACCAAAAAAGCACCTGCAAGGAACAAGGTGCTTTTTGCTTACCCGATTTATAGTAGCTTTGCGTGATTATACGCGAGTCACTTTACCGGCTTTCAGTGCACGGGTGCTTACGTATACACGTTTTGGTTTGCCGTCAACGAGAATGCGGACCTTCTGAACGTTTACGCCCCAAGTACGACGGTTACGGTTGTTAGCGTGGGATACGTGGTTACCGGTGCCCGGTTTCTTACCTGTCACATAACATTTGCGAGACATAGATTACACCTCCTATCCTAAAATAACCAGTTGCCTTCAGAAACGAAAAGTCATTCCATAAGGACTAAATTGTTCTTCCTGATCATAAAGATCAGGTTTCAGTAGCTAATGGCGTTGTTTAAGCCGGCATGAACCGGATCATTTCCATTACTTAACCTGCATAAAACAATACTTGAATATAATATCATAATTAAAAAAGCTTCGTCAACTGATCCAAAAACTTTATTTATTTCTCCTGTCTAATATAGTACAATGTTGAGTAGTCCATAATACAGTGGTGAACAGGCTGTTGCCGCGAGGAAGTCGGAGAATAAACCGTACTTAGAGGTCGGTGGTCTGCTTTTTGGCAACGCTGTGAGCTGCGGCATTCCATCATTGGCACCAGTCTCCATGCGGCATTCATGTCGGCTCTTGATACCGGTGCATATCCGTATGCCCCGAAGTTAGGGGTGCAGAGAGTGCAGGATATTGGTAGCCCGGCCGCCCAGACCGTTAATCCGGCTGACATGTTGTATTGTATGCCTGTGCCGGACAAGGTATGGACGAAGAATAACGCAGTCCGCGTTAGCGCATGAACAGACCAGACACATCTTGGTGCAAGGTGTTCGTGTATCAAGCTAGGAAGGGGAATTCTCACTTGAGTATACGTTCTTTAAATGGAACAGATTTCACCGCAATGGTACTTGCCGGAGCGGAACAACTTGGACAGCATGCAGAGCACGTCAATTCCCTGAATGTTTTCCCTGTGCCGGATGGTGACACGGGAACGAACATGAATTTGACAATGAGTGCAGGAGTTGCAGAGATTAAAAGAAAAAGTTCTGCCTCCATCGGCGAAGCTGCCGGTATTCTATCGAAAGGCCTGCTTATGGGCGCACGGGGGAATTCAGGAGTTATTCTGTCGCAATTGTTCCGTGGTTTTAGTCGTTCAGCTGCTCCCTATGAGGAACTGAATACGCTCCAATTTGCAGCAGCCCTGCAGAACGGTGTTGACGCAGCTTACAAAGCAGTCGTAAAGCCCGTTGAAGGGACCATTCTTACCGTAGCCAAGGAAGCGGCGAAACATGCCAACTACTATGCAAGACGGACGAATGATATTACTGAATTAATGAATGAAGTTTTGTTAAAAGCAAAAGAAGCACTGGCAATGACTCCAGAATTACTGCCTGTACTGAAACAGGTCGGTGTTGTGGACTCAGGTGGTCAGGGGCTTGTATATATCTACGAGGGCTTTATGGAAGTATTGCTGCAAAGTGACGGAGGGAGTCGTACTTCGCTGAACAAAGAAGTAACCCCATCCGTGGCAGCATCTGCTTTGAAACCGGCTGCACCGACAGAAGTGGATATCAAGAAGCCTGCACAGCAGCAGGTGATTGCACCGGAGATGCCATTGTCTGCTCAGGCGAGACTGGAAACGGAAGATATTGAATTCCTGTATGATATGGAATTCTTCATTAATCGTGAGCTTGGAGAGAACGCAGGAGTGGCATTTGATGATGAAGCATTCCGGAAAGCGTTGTCAGTTAATGGGGATTCGATCATCATCATTGCCGACGATGAAGTCATCAAAGTTCATGTCCATTCCAAGACACCAGGCGATGTATTAAACCTGGCGCTGCATTATGGTGAGATTACACAGATTCATATTCTCAATATGCGTGAACAGCATCGGGATCTCCTGACAGCAGGCATGGATATTGCTCCATCACCTGAATTGTTTGCAGAGATTCCACCTGAGGCTGCGCGCAGTATGGAAGAGGCTGTGCTTCCTGCAGATGAGATGGCACCGTATGGTTTTATTGCGGTATCCTCCGGTGACGGTATTGCAGAGATTTTCCAAAGTCTTGGCGTTGATGTTGTTCTGTCCGGTGGACAGACGATGAATCCGAGTACTGAGGATTTTGTAAAAGCCGTTCGTTCCATTGCTGCGGAGCAGGTATTTATACTCCCGAATAACTCGAATATTGTACTGGCTGCGGAGCAGGCTCGTGAATTGCTTGAAGATGAGCGCCGGATTACGGTTATTCCAAGCAAGACCATTCCACAGGGAATGGCTGCTGCTTTTGCTTTCCAGGAAGATGAGTCTGCGGAAACAAACCGTGACCAAATGTTGGAGGCCATCAGCCGGGTACAGTCCGGTCAAGTGACTCATGCGGTTCGTGATACGCAATATGATGAATTAGATATTAAGGCGGGGCACTATATCGGTATTCATAACTCCAAAATTGTAGCGACGGATGAAACCATGCTTCAAGCATGTGAAGGTCTGCTCAAACAGATGATGGAGAGTGGAGATGAAGTGGTGACGATCCTTGAAGGGGAAGAAGCTGACCCTGAGGTTACTGCTGCCCTCGCTGCATGGCTTGAAGTACAGTATCCTGATGCTGAGGTAGAGGTACATCTTGGAGGACAGCCTGTGTATTATTATTTGTTCTCCGTAGAGTCCTAATAAAGGTTGTTCAAAAAGTCTCTAGTTGACTTTTTGAACATGTACTTATAGCACTCTAGCGAAGAGGAGGAGAGTCATGAGCCACAAGGTTACGATAGTAACAGACAGTACGGCAGATATTCCCGAAGAACTCATTCGCAAATACGGGATTCATATTGTTCCGCTACGTGTTCTGTTCGGTGAAGAGACCTATGCAGATGGCGTTGATCTGACTTCGGAACAGTTCTACGAAAAGTTGAAGAAGGTATCTGTGTTGCCTACAACTTCACAGCCATCTCCAACCGATTTCATGGATGTGTACCAATCACTTCTTGATGAGAACCCGGAACGCCCGATTGTATCGATCCACCTGTCATCCGGCATGAGTGGTACCTATCAATCGGCCATGCTTGGCAAGTCTTTGCTTGAGACTGAGGGTGACATCACCGTGCTGGATTCGAAGTCAGCATCTTATGGATACGGTCTAATGGTGGTACAGGCTGCTGAACTTGCCGAACAGGGCAAGTCAGCAGTCGAAATCGCTGCGGCTATTGAAGGGATGCAACAATCTCGCAAGTTGTTCTTTCTTGTAGATACTTTGGAGTATCTGCAAAAGGGCGGTCGGATTGGCAAAGCTTCAGCCATCTTGGGAACGTTGCTTAACATTAAGCCGATCCTGTCTATTGATGAAGAAGGCGTTATCTACGCAGTTGAGAAAGTCAGAGGTCATAAAAAAGCAATGGCACGCATTATTGAGCTGTTTCAGAAGGATCTTGCAGGCAAACGGGTGAACCTGGCGGTAGGTCATACCGCTGACCCGGGATCAGCGATCGCTTGTGCAGAGCAGCTACGGGGTCATTTTACACTGAATGAAGTGATCTATACCAATATTGGAGCCGTAATAGGCAGTCATGTTGGGCCTGGTGTCATTGCGATCTTTATGTGGCCTGTTCCGGAATGAGGGATTAGACATGAAATTGGAAGAAATATCAGTTAAGCAAATTAACGGCGTGAGTGCTCTCAAAGAGGGAGAGCTTCACGCCTTTGGCATCTCTACTGTTAAAGACCTGCTTGAATATTATCCGTTCCGTTACGAGGATTATCGTCTGCGTTCACTTAGTGAAGTGAAGGATGGGGACAAGATTACGGTCCAGGGACAGGTAATGGGTATTCCTGTATTACAACGATACGGTAAAAAGTCCCGTCTTACCTGTAAGATCATGACGGAAGAGTGGATGATTACAGCCACCTGGTTCAATCGCCATTTCCTCAAAGAACAACTTACCCCCAATCGGGAGATTGTGATTACGGGAAAATGGGAACAAAAACGCATGCAGATGACCGTGACTGACTCGGAGTTCCCTGATAAAGGCGATGGGCGTTCAGGCACATTGCAACCTGTATATTCGGTAACCGGCAAACTGACACAACAATGGATGCGGAAGACGATCAATCAGGGATTAATTCAATTCGGAGATATGATTCCTGAGATTCTGCCTCAGTCATTGATGAAGAAATACAGCTTGATGCCTCGTAAACAAGCGATTGCTGGAATTCATCGTCCACAGGACAACCGAGAAGGTCAACAGGCCAGACAGCGGATGGTGTATGAAGAGCTGTTTCTGTTCCAGTTGAAAATGCAGGCGTATCGCGCACTCAACCGAAATCGCATGGATGGTGTAGTGCATACCACGGACAATACGACGATTCGTGAGTTTGTACGCAGTTTACCTTTTGAATTAACAGATGCTCAGAAAAAGGTGGAGCTTGAAATTCTGCATGATATGCGTTCGCCCTATGCAATGAATCGGTTATTGCAGGGTGATGTGGGATCAGGTAAAACGGTTATTGCGGCAATTGCGCTATACACGACTGTTCGATCTGGATTCCAAGGGGCTCTGATGGTGCCTACGGAGATTCTGGCGGAGCAGCATATGCGGTCACTGCAAAAGCTGTTTGAACCGTTTGGGGTAACCGTAGGGCTGTTAACGGGCAGTGTAAATGGACGCAAACGTAAAGATCTGATCGCCTCATTGCAAATGGGCATGATTGATATCGTGGTGGGTACACACGCCCTGATTCAGGAAGATGTTTTCTTCCGTGATCTGGGTCTTGTGGTGACGGACGAGCAGCATCGCTTCGGGGTGAATCAGCGCAGCGTTTTACGACGCAAAGGATATAACCCGGATGTTTTAACGATGACGGCAACGCCAATTCCACGGACACTTGCGATTACTGCTTTTGGGGATATTGAAGTATCCACGATCTCGGAGCGTCCGAAAGGACGGATTCCCATCTCTACGTATTGGGTTAAACACGATATGATGGAGCGGGTGCTCGGGTTTATCTCCAGAGAAGTGGATCAGGGCCGTCAGGCCTATCTGATCTGTCCACTTATTGAAGAGTCGGAGAAGCTGGATGTCCAGAACGCGATTGATCTGCATGTGCAGATGCAGCAGAACTTTCCGAAATATCGTGTAGGTCTGTTGCATGGACGGATGACGGCTGCGGAGAAAGAAGAGATGATGCGGGACTTCTATAGCAATGATATTCAGTTGCTTGTCTCCACCACCGTTGTCGAGGTTGGGGTCGATGTGCCAAATGCCACGTTGATGGTCATTATGGACGCGGACCGCTTCGGTCTCTCCCAGCTGCATCAGCTTCGTGGTCGGGTCGGTCGTGGTGCGCATGCTTCCTATTGTGTACTCATTGCTGATCCCAAGACGGAGGTTGGACAGGAACGCATGAAGGTCATGACGGAAACCGAGGATGGATTCGAGGTATCTCGGCGTGACCTGGATCTCCGGGGTCCGGGTGATTTCTTTGGTACCAAACAGAGCGGACTACCCGAGTTCCGTCTTGCCGATATGGTTGCCGATTTTGCTGTGCTGGAACAGGCCAGAGATGACGTGACCCAACTAATTGAGGATGCGACTTTCTGGACCTCCATGGACTATGCACCTCTGCGTGATTTCCTACAGCAACAGCAAGTATTCAAGGGTGATCTGATTGACTAAAGCTTGCCTTGATAGCTGGTTTTTCGTATTACCTTTGTAAAAAAAGACAAGTGTACAAGCCCTCCCGACATATGAATAAGAAGTGAGTTCATTCTTTTGGGAGGTGCTATACGTTTTGGGTTATCAACAATATGGAATTAGTCCGCAGCTGGTGGAGCGGATCAAATTAAAGATGAAAAATCCCGCTGTCAAAGAGCGTATCAAAAAGTTGATTGATGGCGTGACCAAGTCTGATCTGCAAGATAAGGCCAAGGTCAGAAGGTTGGTCAAGTCTTCCGCTGTCATTATGAATGAGAATTTCTCTCCGGCGCAGGAGGAGCAGTTTGTTGCGTTTGTGCTCGCGCAGAAGATTGATCCAAACAATACGTTTCATTTGATTAAGCTGTGGGGGATGTTTAGGTAGGGATTCGATGTAATGTTGGGTGGGATAAAACATTCCTTTACACGAGGGCACTACGATGACAGAATAACCTTCCGAGCGCTGTTATCCCCGGATTTTCTGATTGACCCTTTCCAAGGGTAAAATCCGGTGATAAAGGCGCACGCTTCGCTTCTTTAGGTTATTTCTGTCCTCTCCGTTGTTGTGTAAATTGATTTATTTTACAAAACCAAATTACATCGAATGTTTATGAAGTAATTTTAGTGGGTGGGGCGTTCCATAAGTCAGGAAGATGACTTATGGAACGCCTTTTTGATTGTTATAACTTGGGACAAGCCTTGTGGTATTACTTGGTTGATATTCGTTGTAGTTATCGAGTTGACCCATGACCTGGCTTGTGTTACCACGGAAACAAAGTTTTCAATGAGTAGTTATGTTGGTTAAATCGAGCATCTTAGTACAGTGATGGGTGGAGTATGAGGCTTATATTTAATATGAATCCAAATTTATCCTTTAACGATACATAACCGTAATATCTAAAAATACTGTACCTCAACCCATAAACAAAATGTACCATTCCTCCAACTATAATGAGTGAGTACCAAATTGTAAGCGATTACAAATAGGGGATGGTTAACATTGACTTTGACTAGAGGTTTCAAGCAGAAGATTGGCGGTAAAGTGATTGCCATCATCACCGTGGTCAGTCTGACATGGGGGTCCTGGGGAGCGACGCCACTATCAGCATCTACGACAAGTACTTTAAAGTTCCAAACTCAGCAGGGAGGTGTCTTTGACGGGATGCCATTATTTGATGGCGTGCCAGCGCATCTGGATGCATACGTAGACACCTATTTCGAATACACTGGCCTCGAAGGTCCAGCCGTTTATGTGACGGGTTCGCGAAACCATTACACATTGAAGCAGGGGAAACATGCGGGCAAGGTCATTCCCGGTGCGTTATCTGCTGCAGATAATGTTCAGGGTGTCTCGACCGATTTTCCTGCTCTGATTGGCATGGGACAGAGCTGGAACAAAGAACTTTTGTCCGATATCGGTGAAGTGATGGGGAACGAGAAAATCAGCAAATTAAAGGTCAAGCAGGGCGAATCCAACATTCATGGGGGCAATGATCCTTCCCTCAGCGTGGCGTTCAGTGTGGTCAGTGATATGCGTATCAATCCGCTTAGCGGTCGCTTCGATGAAGGGTTCTCTGAAGATCCCAATATGGCCGGAGTCTTGATCGACAAGATGGCTTCGGGTCTTAGCGGAATTGATCAGTCCACCAGCGAAGATGGATTCTGGATGAGGGCTGCGGTGGGGACAAAGCATTACTCCGTATATAACGCGCAGTGGTTCAGGCAGACAGCGAATAACAGTGCAAGCGCGCGTTCATTGTTTGAGTACCAAACCAGAGCCGTGCTCCCTGGATTTGAATCAAGTGCGCTGGCGGGCACAATGACATCTTATGGCCGGACTAACGGCATTCCAAACATCCTTTCCCCGCTACAATTATTAGCCAATTTGGACTCCAAATATGGCGTATACAGCTCGCCAGATTTCAATGGAGATGCAATTGTATCCAACGCGAACCAACTCGGAAATGGATATGACGACCGCTATGCCGTGGACCGCGGTCATGCAACCGTTCTCATGGCGCTTGCTCAGGCGAATGCGGGTCGGCCGTCAGGGACAACACCTGCGGATGTGACCGATCTGGTGGCGCTCGTGGAGCAGGGGGAATATGGAATTACCGAGGAAGAACTTATAGAAGCAGCCAGACCACATGTAAACCAGCTGGTACGTTTGGGGATTTTTAATGAAACTGATGAGCAGGGCATACCGAAAAACTATCCTTTTGCCCAGGAAGCAAGGGATGTCAGGACGTCTCCGCCTTCCGATTATAACCAAGTGAACCATCAGGAAATAGCACTTCAAGCGGCACAGGAGAGCGTTGTTTTGTTGAAAAATGACGGCACACTTCCGCTGGAAAAAGGAAATGACGCTGCTGTTTCTGGGGTGTATGCCGACGCACGCTTCAAGACGACGTATTCAGTTGGCGCGACACCTGCGCTGGAAAACTCCGGTGAATCTCCACTGCTCTCAATCATTAAAATGAATGGCAGCAATAACGTAAACTATGCCCCAGGAAATGAAGTCATTGCACTAACCTCTAAAGCGAATCAACAAACGGTCACAGCGGACGTGTATAGTCCAAATGCAGGCACGGAGGGAGCTCAGCTCATCACAACGTCGGATGCCCCAGATGAGACCAGTTTCTCCCACTTGTTCCGAGTGTACGATTGGGGTCAGGCGGGTTCAAGTTTATTGTCGCTGTATAACCAGCGTTGGGTGACTTCCCCTGCGACAAATCATGCAGCAGTTGGCAATACGGATCGTACCAGCCTCAATCTGACGAACAATGATTGGAACCTTCCTGAGATGATGGGTGATACGAGTGCCATACCCCCAACATTACGAATGGAAACGAACGAGGATGGCTCAATGTCTATTGTTACCAATGGGTACCGTACAGGATTCTCTGGTGACTTTACAAATTGGTATTATGCTAACGGACGCTTTATCAAGGTAGATGATGCTGGTAAGCTCGTGACAACATCATCTCCACTGGGAAGCAAGGATAACGCTGCGAATCGCCCGGACGAGGTGAAGTTTGAGAAGGCCGTGGTGAAGAACGTGGGCGAAGAGGCAGCAGCAAGAGCCACGGAAGACGATTATGCCATCGTCTTTGTCGGCGCAATTCCACGACATAGCGCAGGAGAAGGTAACGACCGGTCTACCCTCGATATGGGCGAGGCAGATTATGAACTGGTCGACAAAGTATCTGCTGCCTTTGCAACCCAGGGTAAGAAAACCATTGTCGTGGTTAAATCGAGCTTCCCTGTAAACATGGAGCGCATTCAGAACAACCCTAACGTCTCGGCGATCGTTTACCAGCCATATGGGGGTCAATACGATTCGTATGCTCTGGCTCAGGTGTTGTACGGAGATTACGCGCCGACAGGCCGCCTGACGTCCACATGGTATGCAGGCATGGATGCTTTTCCATCTATTAGTTCTTATGTCGTACCAGAAGGGAATTCTACTGGTCTTGACGACATCGACCCCCGATTTACGGTTGATATGACGAATGCAGACCCCATTGAATCTGAGTTGACTTATATGTATACAGATGCCACAGTGACCTATCCGTTTGGTTACGGGTTATCATATGCTGATTTTACGTACGATTCCCTGACCGTACCGTCTTCTGTAACGGGAGATGAACCATTCACGGTGTCGGTCCACGTAACCAATACAGGAGACGTAGCCACTTCCGAGGTTGTGCAGCTGTACACCCGTAACAGCAACTCTGCATACGGCGCACATGCGCCTAAAAAGAAGCTGGTTTCATTTGAGAAGATTCATCTCACTCCGGGTGAAACAAAAGAAGTCCTGTTGCAGGTCGATCCACAAACGTTGGCATTATGGGATGTGAATCGGAGTGAATGGATCGTTGAACAGGGCAGTTATGAATTCATGATTGGGACCTCGGCAGCGGATGCAGACGTGCAAGTATCGAAGGCATTAAGCATTGGTGGGAAGTCGATTGCAACCTTACCCCTTACCCAACCCATAAATGTATTTGATCATGCGTTTGCTTCGAACGAAGTCATTTACCACGAAGTATCCAAGGAACGCACGGCAGCCCAATTAAAAGCCAAAGCGATTGTTGGAGGTTATTACGCAGTTCGGTCCAAACAAAATGGATCGTGGATCGCGTTGCCTAAGGCTGACCTCACAGGTGCACAGAAGGTGAAGGCAACTGTCGCATCTAATGTGCAAGGTGGCACGATCTCGTTGCATGCGGATGCGCTCGATACCGCCCCGCTTGCTGTGTGGAACGTACCGATGACAGAACCTGTCTCCTACAAGATTAGTAATGCTAACGTAACGGTCAAGGAATTAGGGTACATTGACGTAGATGCGGATATTTCTGCTGCCGTGAGCGGCGTACATGATCTGTATCTGGTGTTTCATGAACCGGATCTTCGGATTGACAGTTTGTCATTTACGTTGAAAGAGCCGGGAACAAATCCAGGAACGAATCCTGATTCGCCAAGCACGCCTGGATCAGGTAGTGTTGGAACTCCTGTTAAGCCACCAGCATCCGGGTCCGAGACTGAAGGCGAAACGGATTCGGAGGGCAATGTTTCTACTGTCGTGACCGTGCAAACGGGGGATGTTGCTGATCAAGCTAAGGCAGCAAGTATCCGCTCATCTGGCATCCGGGTCATCGGTGATCCATGGAACGTATCCATCAAAGATAAGCAGAACACGTATGTCATTGCAGCGCTGCCTGTTAACGATGTCGTAGCTGCAAACTCCACAGCAATCGCATATGTTGGAGCAGGAGGCCAACTTACGCCGGTGCCTGGCGTGTTGACCAAAGACACAAACGGAAACAAGGTATGGAAAGTACTGCTAAACCAAGGGGGAACGTACGTTGCAATTCACTCGCTCCGCGAATTTGTTGATGTTAAGCCTTCAGCCTGGTATGCCAAAGATATAGCTAAAGCCAACAGCTTGCTGTTGATCAATGGCGTATCGGAACGCAGCATGCAACCCCAAGGAACGACAACATCAGCCCAAACGTTGATGGCTGCATTGAATGCGTTAGGAATTGAACCGATGGGAGCGGCAGCAAACGAGAAATGGTTTGATCCGATTTTGCGAGCCTCCAAGGAATATGGCCTGATGGAAGAAGGGCAGTACCTGCCAAATGCCCCAATGTCACGTGAGGACATGGCAATGGTGCTCGTTCGTGCGTTGAACTTGTCTGGAGTGGATACGAAACTGCCAGAAGCAGAGGTTGAATCATGGCTGGAAGATTTTAAGGATCAGGTCCAGCTGACACCAAATAACCGGGCAGTCATGGCAACGGCCATTCAGCTTGGTATATTCCAAGGTACGCCGGATAAACTGTTACAACCACAGAGCACCCTTACACGGGCACAACTTGCAACTGTTATTGTCCGTGTGCATGACCGGATAATAGAACGGCTGGATCACTAAGAACCAGAACAACGAAAACAAGGAACTGGGCCATCATACATGGCCTGGTTCCTTGTTGTTTGCGGTGAAGGATTTGTGTTGCTTTCGGTATTCCTCTGGAGTCCAACCGGTCAATTTTTTAAACACCCGAAAAAAATATTTTGGATTGTCGTAACCCAACTGTTTGGCAACCCGGTAGATTTTATCGTCTGTGCTCGTTAAGAGCTGCTTGGCTTGCCTGATCCGTAGTCTGTTTACGTAATCAGTGAAGTTCTCGGATGTCTTTTCTTTAAATAAATGACTGAGGTAACTCGGGTTCAGGTAGAACAGGGACGATACCCATTCCAGCGTTAAATCCTTGGTATAGTGATTATCGATATAAGTCCTGACGTTGTCGATCACTTGATCTGATGCGTAGGGGTTGTCTTCCTTAAGCAGAAGAGCTGTTCCCGTCAGCACCTTTACCATGTAATGCCTAATGCACTCCATATCGAACGAGACGTTCAGGACGGCCTCCAAGCTGGAAGAGGCATTACTATTACCTCCGTTCTGGATATAGTTACTTAGCAGCCGTTTGGTTTCCGTGATAATGTCTCTGCACTGCTCTTTCAGGTGGGCAAGCAAAGCGTCAGGCTGGCGTATGTAGAAAGCAAAGAAATCGGTGATGAGCTCTTCCACCTTCGCTACATTCCCGCTCTCTATAAAAAATAACAGTTCATACGTTCGAGCCCACTTCAGTTGATGTAAAGGAATTTGCTCCCGTGAAAATACGTAACATTTGCCAAAATCGGTAATGGCTCGTTCGTCCAATGCAAGGATCGTTTGATGGTGAGCTTCTCGGACCCCACCAATGCCTGTATGAGGCAAGCTGATCCCCACACAACAATCCGTAGTTTCGGATTTGGTCAAAATGATACTCGCAGTTTGTTCCGCCATTTTCTGCAAATCAAGCTGGCCTGAGCAATCCAGATCATGCATCAGGAAAAACAGTACCTGATCCGTTTGTGGATGAGGAATGTACAGGCCATTCGAAAAGGTAGGTAGTTGCTGTACTGTAAGCGGTTGAGGACCATAAATCGTCAATAAAATGAACTGGTCAGATGCCATGATGGCGGCAAATTCCGCAGAGCGGAACACAGGTGTTTTGATGGATGAATGGGGAGCCAGCACATAATTCAGGAAGGCTTGCATGTCTGCATCCCTTTTCATCTGCTCCGTTTCTACTTCTCTTAGAACGACTTCCCGCTGAAGAGAGCGCTCCTGTTCGATGGCATGGATGGCTTGGTGAAGCGTACCGTGGATCTCGTCCCGGCTAAAAGGCTTCAGCAGGTAATTTACAACTTTCGCAGAGATGGCCTCCTGCATATAATCAAAATCGGTATGCCCGCTAATGACAATTAACTTGATGCGCGGATATTGCTGGCATACTGTCCTGATCAGCAACTTGCCGTCTACCTCGGGCATGCGCATGTCCGTAAAGATAATGTCCGGCTTGAAGGATTCAATCAAAGCCAAGGCATCTGCGCCGTTATCTGCTTCGCCTAGGAGTTCAAGCGAGTGCTCAAAAGTCCCGATTTTTTTCAACAAACCTTTGCGGATCAAGGGTTCATCGTCCACAACGATATACGTATACATCTCTTTGGTCACCTCTTTTCCCAATTGGCCGGAATTTCGAGTGTAATTCGAGTTCCTGTATTCAAATCGGTATGAAACGAAAGGCCGTAACCCTCTCCGTAATACAAAGCAATTCGTGAATGCACGTTTTTGATGCCGATGCTTTGTTTATGTCTTTGACCAACGGCGACGAATTCAGGTGGCTGCTGGAGCAATTGTCGAAGTTCTTCCGCTTGTGTTGAGGACATGCCCACGCCATCGTCCCAGATCTCGAACACGATGCTGTCCCCCTGCAACAAACCGGTAATGGTAACGGAACCCTTCCCACGTTTGTTCTCCAACCCGTGATAGATGGCATTTTCCACGAGTGGTTGCAACAGAAGTTTCAGCATGCGACGACTCCGAATTTCCGGGTCCACATTCAGGTTGAACGCGAACTTGTCACCATACCGAATCTGCTGGATGGCCATGTAGTTTTCTACATGTTGAAGTTCTTCGCTGACCGCGACCAGCTCGCTGTCCGTTTTGATGCTGTAGCGGAACATGTCCCCGAGTGACTTGGTCATCACCACAATACTCTCAACTTCTTCGATCT
This sequence comes from Paenibacillus sp. FSL E2-0151, assembly GCF_037993015.1. NCBI lineage: Bacteria > Bacillati > Bacillota > Bacilli > Caryophanales > Paenibacillaceae > Paenibacillus > Paenibacillus sp. FSL E2-0151. Next base: position 4,674,110 of record NZ_CP150308.1, on the reverse strand, counting down.
CGGCAATGCTATTAATCGACTCCAGCGTATTGTAGAGGAAATGGGAGTTGATCTGTGCTTCCAATGCCTTCATCTGGGAGTCCAGCATGAGGATTTTATTCTGGTAACTCTCTCGGATATGCGTATCGATGTCTTTCATCATTTTGTTGAACTCATGGTAAAGGATTCCAATCTCGTCGACTTGCCTCGTTACTTGAGGCTTGATGGTCACAAAACGATGAGATTTGGTTTTACGCATCAGTTTGGTCAATTCGATGATGGGTTTGGTGATCAGATTGGACAAGAAAAAGGAAAGTAGAAGGAAAATGACGGCACAACTTACGGCCACGTATAACAGCAACTTTTGCGAGATGTTGTACTCCTCATACAGCCGATCCATAGAGATGTTGGCAATCACGTTCCAATTGCGGCCGGGAACCTTTTGAATTACCGTCATCATGTTATCTTGGATGAATTTGTACTGTGAACTGTTGCCGACTTGATGCGTTGCCGCAGCCAGAGTATCGGAGAGAGGCGTGCGAACTCTACTTCCGTCGCTGGAGTACAGGATCTCGCCAGCGTCGTTCGCGAGATATAGATTGGACAAGCTTGGTGCCGGATTACGTTTTAGACCGTCAAAAATGTTCATACTGCAATCCAGCATAAACACGCCTAGGAACTCGTTGTTGTTGGGATCGTAAAGAGCTCTGGAGAAGCCAATGGATTCCTTGGCGTTAATGATGTAAGGTTTGACGCCAACTTCACCAATATACAAATCGCCTTTACGCTGGATCGTATCCAGATACCACTCATCGCGAAGTGCGACATAATCGAGGCGTAGGTCAGTGCCGCTACTGCCATAACTTATCCATTTGCCATCAGGTGTGAAAAGGTACAAACCATTGATGTAATTGTAACCAAGCAGAATGTTTTCAAAGATCAGTTTCAATTTGCTGCGGATCATGAAGATTTCATATTGATCGTTGGTACCATTCAACTTGATTAGTTCATCACTCACAGTGCTGTAAGCGGTTGCATTGGAAGACTGCTGAAGGAGTGTGACGGAGATCCGGTCGATGTTCTGCAAAATTTCCTCCATGCTCTTGACCGAATTGCCTATAGTTGTCGACGTCACGAGAGAGGTCTGCTCATTCACCAGCTTCGTGTAACTGCGATAGGAACTGACAGAAACAACGATAATTGGCACGATTGATACGAGGACGAGGACCAGAAAAAGTTTAGTTTTGATGTTGAACAGAATCATACGTGCTCCTCCCGCCATTTGTCAATTCTAAAAATAGTGCACCATACGAGCCAAAGCAAATGCACTTTTGCCCACCGTATGATGAGAATGTGCACAAAGCAAGAATAAACATGAATCGGGGGAATGACAAGATGAAAAATAGAAAACGATTGTTGCCTTTAACTTTGGTACTCCTCATGATGTTTCTGAGCGCATGCAGCTCCGGTAGTCAGGAGGGGAGCGGTACGGATACTAGCAACGGGAGTTCAGATGAATCAGGAAAGCCGATTACGTTGACGATGATGCTATCGGGAAACAAGGCGTCTGATGGAGAGGATTTCGAGTTGGAAATCTTGCCGCGTCTGGTAAAAGAGAAGTTTCCGAACATTACCCTTGAAGTGCAGAAATTGCCTGATGATCAGTACAATACATCCGTACGTACCAAGCTTGCGGCTGGACAGGGGCCGGATATGTTCTTGATTTTTCCAAAGAATGCAGCTGGCGGCGTCAATGATTTCGCAAAGGCAGGATTTGCTGCTGATCTATCCGATCTGAAGTTCTGGGACAACATCAGCCAAGGTGCGAAGGCAGATATGTCCTATGAGGGAAAACCTTATGGAGTGGCCAAAGGACTAGACTTCCTCGGCGTTTATTACAACAAGGAGTTGTTACAGCAGGCCGGATATTCCGAGTTTCCGAAGGATTGGCCTTCGTTTCTGGAGTTGTGCCAAAAGTTGCAGGCTGCGGGCGTAACGCCAATTGCGATGGGGGATAAGGACCCTTGGATGATCCAATTCGGTATGTACCCGATTGCGGCCAATGTTGTCTATCCAAATGAGATGGATTTTGATGTCAAACTGCAGAACGGCGAAAAATCGCTGACTGATCCAAAGTGGGTTCAAACGATATCGAAATACAAAGAGCTCTATGATAACAACTACGTTGTTAAAAACTCGCTTGGTATTGGCAGTGCCCAATCTGCACAGTTGTTTATCGACGGGAAAGCAGCCATGACCTTTACGGGAACATGGGATTATGCCTCCATGACGTCCAAAGGCGCTGCCGAATTTACTCGCGGATTCGCTTCATTGCCAGGTAACGAGCCGGAACAGCCGGTGTTTGTATCTGCTGCAACATCTGCCGGATACGCTTTGAACGCCAAATCGGCAAACCTGGATGCAGCCAAGGAAGTACTGAACTACCTGTTTGATGGTGAATCCGATCTGTTCAAAGCATTTGCGGAAGCCAACAGTTCCATCAGCGTCTATAAGGACGTAGAACTTGAAAACGAATTGTTTAAGGAAGTGAATGACAACTATCAACAAACTGGTAATTCCGTCTACTTCAGCAACCAGATGTGGCCAGCCGGAGTATCGGACGTCATGCAGGCAAAGTTTGCCGAGATTATTGCTGGACAGAAAACAACACCAGAAGATGTGGCAAACGCCATGGAAACCAAGTTTAGAGAGCTGTGGAAAAACTAGAACAAAACGATGCTGTCTGCTGTAAAGGGGAGAATGATTGTCCTTCTTCCCTTGCCGCAGGCCCCTTGGAAAGGATGGAGCAGGATGAGCTCTACTGTAATGAAAAAGTCCATGTACTGGTTTGCTTTGCCGGCATTGATCTTCTACCTGACCTTCTGGATCTTCCCGATCCTGCGGTTGTTCCAGTACAGTATAACGGACTATAACGGGTACGCCCAAGCCTATAACTATATCGGTTTCGACAACTATAAGGAATTGTTCCGGAGCGACATCCTAGGTATTTCTTTAAAAAATACACTGATCTATACGTTTGTCACCGTCATAGCTGGCAATATCATCGGTTTAGCAATGGCATTACTGTTAAACATGAAAATAAGAGGAACCGGGATTTACCGTTCCCTGGCGTATATTCCCACATTGTTCAGTGCGATTGTCGTCGGCTTTTTGTGGAGCTACGTCTATATGCCGGATTACGGGCTGATTTCTTCCTTTCTCGATAAACTGGGTATCGCAAATGAACTGAATTTCCTGGGTGATTACTCGACCGCACTGTATTCTATTATCTTCGTGGAAATCTGGAAGACGATCGGAACGACAATGATTATCTTCCTTGCAGGACTACAGACTGTTCCAAGCGACCTGTTGGAAGCCGGACGGATTGATGGCTGCGGCTCATGGAGATTGCTGCGACATGTGAAGATTCCATTACTGGCAACAGCAATTACAATCAACGTGACGTTAAGTTTGATCAATGGACTCAAATCGTTCGACTTCCCGTTTATCATGACAAATGGCGGTCCCGGCACGGCTACCAACACGCTGATTTATACCATCTACAAGATGGCATTTACCGAACAACTCTTTGGTAAAGCTTCGGCTCTTGGTGTCATTTCCTTTGCCGTGATTATCGTCATTACCGCTGTTTTTGTCCTGAAAATGAACAAACGGGAGGTGTCGGCATGATGCTTCGTAAAGTTTTGGGGAAAGGGTCCGTTCAGGTCGTTGTGTTGTTGGTGATGGCGTTAAACCTGATTCCGTTAATTATTGCCTTTTCGACATCACTCCGCGATCCAAGCAACAACACAAATCCGCTGGTCCTGTTCCGGGAGATGTCTTTTGCAAGTTACAAGGCTGCCTTCGATCGCATGCACTTTCCGGAAGCGCTATGGAACAGCGTGGTGTTAACCGGCGTATCGGTCGTGTTTGTTGTCCTGTTTGCGGCGATGGCGGCCTACCCGATGGCCCGTTTGAAGACAAAGCTAAGTAAGTTCATGTATTTGTTTTTTTTGTCCGGACTCGTGGTACCTGCGCAAATGGTATTGATACCGATCGTGCAAATGATCAATGCACTGCATATTCCAACGAATCAATATACGCCTATTTTCATGTTCATTACGTGCAGTCTGCCGTTTTCAACTTTCCTGTACACGGGCTTCATTCGAAGTGGTGTGCCTGAGGAGGTAGAAGAAGCGGCGCACATCGATGGGGCGGGATTATTCCAACGGTTCTGGACCGTCGTGTTCCCCTTACTCATTCCGGTAACGGTTTCGGTCATTATTACGCAAGGTGTCTGGATTTGGAACGATTATTTCTTCAATATGATCTTTATTTCCAGCGCAGGAGATTCACCGTTACCACTGGCCATGCTCGGATTTTTGGGCGATCAGCAAAATCCCACGCAGTGGAATGTCCTGTTTGCAGCGTGCTTTCTGTGCGCACTACCGTTGCTGCTGGCGTTCTTGTTCCTGCAAAAATATTTTATCGGTGGCATGACCGTTGGGGCGGTCAAAGGTTAAGGAGGACACTGCAATGAATGAAAAAGTGATAAACAACGCCTGGCTGGAAAAAGCACAGCGTCTAATGCCGGAGCTTCACCAGCAAAAGGTCTATCCGGAACATATCGTGAGCGCAGTTCCGGATGCGTCGGCTTTTCAGGGATGGCGTATCGAACCACTCGGCTTAGCAGAACAACTATCTGATCAAGTGTTGTGCAAGGGAGACAGTGTTACGCTGGATTTCGGGGAGCATCTCGTCGGTTATCTGACCTTGTCGCTTCTTAACGAGCGCAGTAATGCAGATGCACCTCTCAGGTTGAAGCTCACATTTGGAGAAATGCCCTGTGAGGTCGGTGATGATTTTGCAGAATATTCGGGTTGGCTTAGCCGTTCATGGCTTCAAGATGAGATCGTGAATGTGGACGTGTTACCTGGCACGCTAACACTGAACCGTCGATATGCCTTTCGGTATCTTAAAATCGAGGTGGTAGAAACGTCGATCCGTTACGATATTCGAATTAACGATATATATTGCTTGACGGTGACCTCAGCAGACATAGGGGCAGTACCTCAATTGCCTGAAAGTATCGACACGGAGCTGCTGGAAATAGATCGCGTGTCCGTGAAGACACTCCGGGATTGCATGCAGATGGTATTCGAAGATGGACCGAAGCGCGATCGACGTTTATGGATCGGAGATCTTCGCCTTCAGGCCCTCGTCAATTATGAAACATTCGGCTGTAATGATCTCGTCAAGCGCTGTCTCTATCTCTTTGCCGGAACAAGATTGGAGGGAGGCCAAGTAGGAGCCTGTTTGTACGAACAACCGGAACCGTACGTGGACGACATTTACCTATATGACTATGCGTTGTTCTTTATTGCGACATTATGGGACTATTTTGAAGCTACGAAGGACAGGGAAACGTTGGAAGAACTTTGGCCGGTGGCTCGAGAACAGATTGAGATTGGGCTTAAACGACTTGATGAGCGGGGCATCGTAAGGGATGACGATACATGGTATTGTTTTCTGGACTGGCATGAAGAACTAAATAAACAGGCCGGTGCTCAGGCAGTTCTCATCTATAGTATGAAAAGGGGAAGGTCGATTGCCAAAGAACTAGAGTTGCCGGAGTATGAGCAATGGATTAACGCACACATCAAAGACGCTGAGCAAGCAGCCCTCACATATCTGTGGGATGGTGAGCAGGGCTTTTTCGTCAGTGGTGAAAAAAGACAGGTATCCTGGGCATCGCAAGTATGGATGGTACTGGCTGAGATCATGGATGCTCCAGCTTCCCGGCAATTACTTGATCGGTTAATGAGTAACGAAGAAGCTATTGGCATGACCACGCCGTACATGGTTCATCATTATGTTGATGCATTAATAATGTGCGGGGAAGAGGAGAAGGCACTGGAGCAGATCCGAAGGTATTGGGGCGGCATGCTAAAAGATGGGGCGGACACTTTCTGGGAGCTCTACGACCCGGACGACAAAACGTATTCTCCTTATGGCAGCAATTTGGTCAACAGTTATTGCCATGCTTGGAGCTGCACACCAAGTTATTTTATCAGGCGAAATTTTTCATGAATTTTGGACTTGAGGTCAATCAGGTACGTCTGGTTGGCCTTTTTGGATTAGTTTCAGGATTGAACTATAGAGCCAGCCATGCCTATTGTTTTTATTTATCTGTTTTTGTTCGTACCGTTAAAAGAACGAGTGGCTATTAATGAAGCGATAAATACGAATATTAAAATAAAGTTATATGGGTTTCCTTTAAGGTTGTAGACTTGAACGATGAGTGTCAGAGTTGAGATGCTTAAGATTATTCGCAGGACAATCGCCGATGAGCGATCGGGAATAATTGGAATAACATGACAACTAATTATAACATAGGTTTTTCTGAAGTCGGATATTTTCATAGAAGTTAAGGTGAACTATGGTGTGCTTGGTGCAATATAGTTGATGTATTTTCACAGGATGGACTTTGCTTTCCTCCGGGGGGAGCGGTAAACTGTTGCATACGAGCATACGAGCATACGAGCATACGAGCATACGAGCATACGAGCATACGAGCATACGAGCATACGAGCAGTAGGGATCGATGTCATGGATGTTTCGTCAAGAGTGTAGCGTGCCGATATGCATTTTATTTCAGACAGATGTGGAGGAAGTGCGATTGGAAATGTTTACAATGCTGCTGGGTTTATTTGAACGGGCGGCGCTGTTGATTATATTTTTATTCTTTTTGTCGAGGGTGCCAAGGTTTAGGCAGATTCTGCAAAAGGGGAAATTAAGGTGGCAGGAGTCTATTGCAGTTACCTTGTTATTCTGTGCTTTTGCCATTTTCGGGACATATACGGGCATTAATGTTGAAGGTTCACTGGTGAATGTACGGATCATCGCCGTGTTATCGGGTGGTATTTTGTTCGGAGCGCCTGTGGGTATTATTACGGGGATTGTCTCCGGGGTACATCGGTATTTGATTGATATGGATGGAGTCACAGCTATACCGTGTCTGATCACAAGTATCCTGGCGGGTCTGGTCTCCGGATATATACATAAGTACACGCCCAAGCCCAAGCGGTGGATCATCGGTATTGGTGCTGGAATGATCTGTGAAGCGCTCACGATGTTATTAATCCTGCTATTTTCCTATCCCGATCCACTGGGTGCCGATATTGTCTCGCAGATTGCGCTGCCTATGATTCTGGGTGAAGTCAACATTGGGCTGATTGTGCTCTTGGTACAGAGTGTCGAAGGGGAAAAAGAGATGATTGCAGCTCGTCAGGCGAAGCTGGCACTGGAGATTGCAAACAAAACCTTGCCTTATTTCCGTTCGATTGATGAGGATTCTCTGCGCAAAATTTGCCGGATTATTCAGGAGGATATTCAGGCCGATGCGGTTGCAATTACGGATACCCGGAATGTACTGGCGTATGTAGGATTTGGTGAAGAACGATATCATATCGGTAATGAAATTATAAGTGAGATGACCAAGAAGACAATATCCAGCGGGGAGATTACGATCAGTAATGATGTGATTGATGAAAAAACACCCGATATCCACTCACTGTTAATCATTCCGCTCAAAGAACGAGGAGACATTACAGGTGCGCTGAAAATTTATTATCGCAAAGCGTACAAAATTACGTATCCATTACAAACGATGGCTGTAGGTCTATCGCAGATCATCTCAACCCAGATGGAAGTATCGCGGGTAGAAGAGATCAAGGCTGCTGCCAACAAAGCGGAGCTACGTGCGTTACAGACAACCATTCATCCTCATTTTCTGTTTAATGCATTAAATGCGATTGCATCGTCCATCCGAACCAAACCGGATCGAGCGCGGGAGCTGATTGTGAATCTATCGGGGTACATGCGTTACAATCTGGAGCTGTCGGATGAGTTAATCGATATTCATAAGGAACTGGAGCAGGTCCGTAATTATGTAGAGATTGAGAAAGCTCGCTTTGGTAGCCGACTTAACGTGATCTATGACATTGATGAGGTCGCGGTGCATATTCCGAGTCTTGTTATCCAGCCGCTCGTCGAAAATGCAATTATTCATGGCATTCTCAAGGTCAAAGGACCCGGGACTGTTCGAATTCGTGTACAGGATTATCCGGAGTTTGTACGAATCAGTGTCAGTGATACAGGGGCAGGAATCAGTGCAGATATAATTGAACGTGTTTACCATGACCGTATGCCTGGTAACCAGATCGGGCTATATAATGTGCATCGCCGGGTTAAGCTTATTTACGGACAAGGTGTAACCATTACTAGGCTGGAACAAGGAACCGATATTTTATTTGATGTGCCCAAAGGAGATGTCGTAACAAGGTGATGATGGATCAATGAGAGCTCTTATTGTGGAAGATGAGATTCTGGCAAGTGAAGAATTGAATTATTTAATCCAGGAACATAGTCAGATTGAAGTGGTGGATCGCCTTGAAGATGGGCTGGATGTACTGAAGTTTTTGCAAGAACAAGAAGTTGATGTTATTTTTCTCGATATCAATATTCCCTCGCTGGACGGTATGATGCTGGCCCATCATATTGGAAAGTTTGCAACGAAACCCTACATTGTATTTACTACGGCATATAAGGAACATGCAGCGGAAGCCTTTGAGTTGGAGGCGTTTGATTATATTCTGAAGCCGTATGACGAGAAACGAATTGCTGCAATGCTCCATAAGCTGGAGCTCGCATTCAAACGTGATCATGCGCCGGTGGAGCAACATGTTGAGGACGGACCAGCCCCTACGGCGGACGGATCTGCTGCGCATGGTGAACTGGTACGAGAACGAGATATGAATTCCCATACAGACAGAAGAATTAATTTGCTGCGGAATGACAATATTATTGTTACGGATACGGCAGATATCTACTATGCGGAAGCACAAGAGAAAGTGACGAAGGTATATACCAAAAATGGGGAGTTCACCATGCCAGTGAGCATATCGGATTTTCACAGCCGTCTGCCACAGGATACGTTCTTTCGCTGCCACCGTTCGTACGTCGTAAATCTGTCGCAAATCCGTGAAATAGTACCTTGGTTCAACAATACGTATCTGCTCCGTCTGCGCGATTTGGAAGCTGAAGTGCCTGTGAGTCGCGGGAAGGTCAAAGAATTCAGGCAACTCATGCGCATCTAGAAGCATTTCATTCCGCATCTGATGCAACTCATGCTCAAAACGGTGTGATGAATCCCCTTTCATGTATGATTAGCTTGTGAACGCATTCATGTATATGACATCGGCAAAGGGGAGATCACGATGAAAGCAACAATTTCATCCGTTTCATCAACACCTGAATCAACATCTGCACCTACAAAAATGAATCGCTGGCTTATTGTTTTGGGGACCATCATTGTACAAATGGGTCTTGGAACCATCTATACTTGGAGTTTATTTAATCAACCGTTGTCTGATCGTTTCGGATGGGACGTCAGCTCGGTCGCGATAACTTTTTCAATTACCAGTTTTGCTTTGGCTTTTGCCACATTGTTTGCAGGCCGGTTGCAGGAACGTTGGGGTCTTCAGCGCTTGATCCGTGTAGCCGGGGTTGTGCTTGGGCTGGGTCTTATTCTGAGTTCCCAAGTCACCTCGTTAACACTGCTGTACATTTTGGCTGGATTTGTTGTTGGTTTTGCAGATGGTACGGCGTACATCACGTCGCTGTCTAATCTGATCAAATGGTTCCCGGAGCGTAAAGGCCTAATCTCGGGGATCTCGGTCGGCGCCTTTGGTACTGGTAGTTTATTGTTCAAATATGTGAACACGGCATTGATTGGTGCCGTTGGTCCTGCTCAAGCATTTATGTACTGGGGCATTATTGTTCTGGTTCTGGTCGTTGCGGGATCATTCCTGATCCATGAGGCGGTTGTTCGTGAACAGGCACCGGCAAGCAAGGAAGGATCCAAACAAGTCGTGGCACGTCATGACTATACGGTGAAAGAGATGCTGCGTACAAAAGAAGCGTATATGCTGTTTGTTATTTTCTTCACGGCGTGTATGAGCGGTCTGTACCTGATCGGTATTGTCAAAGATATCGGTGTACAGCTTGCAGGTCTTGATGTAGCTACCGCTGCGAACGCAGTGGCCATGGTTGCAATCTTTAACACGGCAGGACGTATTATTCTTGGTGCGTTGTCGGATAAAGTAGGACGAATGAAAGTCATCGCTGGCGCGCTGCTGGTTACAGCCGTAGCTGTCATGACACTTAGTCTGGTCCCACTGACCTTCGGGATTTTCTTCGCCTGTGTGGCGGCCGTTGCATTCTGCTTTGGCGGTAACATTACGGTATTCCCGGCGATTGTGGCCGATTACTTCGGATTGAAAAATCAGAGCAAAAACTATGGCGTGATCTATCAGGGATTTGGATTTGGTGCCTTGGCCGGATCATTCATCAGCGCCCTGCTGGGCGGATTCCATCTAACCTTCATCGTGATTGCTGTACTCTGCGCTGTCTCGCTGTTGCTCGCACTGATCATCACCCCTCCAGGTGAAGGTCGTCGTGCTCGTCAACGTGAAAAACAGATGAACCTTAACCCTTCATCCCGGGCAAGCTAATAACATGCACTGGAAGTACGGAACTGAGGATATTTCTTCATCTTAAAAAGCAAATTAAAAAACAAAGTAAACAAAGCGGTCTCCAGTAGAGGCCGCTTTTTGGTATCTACAATGGCCAGATTGCCGGCCAGCCTGTTGGCCTATTGGATCATCTGGCTGCCTGTAAGCGTGGTGCCTTGTGTGCATTCCATCATTCGCATCTGTTATACTCTAGGTGAAATCAACAAGACCAAGATAAGTTATGTACCCCAGAGGAGGCATATCATGAAGTTCATTAAATACACACAACCTGATTTTGATGATTATTATGCATTGGTTTCCAATATGGAAGTAATGAAACAGATTACAGAACGTGCACTACCTGAGCAAGAGGCGAGAACGCAATTCGAGTCCATGCTGGATTTTAATGAGCGTTCCACTTGCGGACATTACCGGGTATTTAGTGAAGATGGTGCCGGTGTGGCGTATGCCAAATTGATTCCGGATCAGGAGGACTCGACCAAGGCTGAGATAGGTTATATGATCCTGCCTGAACATTGGGGCAAAGGCCAAGGCACATCCATAGCGTCACGGTTGATTATTCAGGCACAAGCCGCAGGGATTGGATCACTCTATGCAGTTATCGATCCGGGTAACGCTGCTTCCCGCCGGATCTTGACCAGACAGAACTTTGTATCCACCTGGACAGGCGATTACGATGGTCTTCCCGGCGAGATTTTGGAGTTAAATCTTCAAATGAAGCGGTAAAGGAACTGTTCTGAGGGTAATCAGATAATATAGGGCATCTTGCATGGATACAGATGGAGCTCATTATCATTATGGTACATGGGTTCACCCATGTACATTTCATGCAAGATGCTTGCTTATATAGAGATGTGGAGGAGATGAGATATGAGCAATTCAACCATGGAACGTCTGAATGCATTGTTGCCGGAGTGGCTGGAGACCAGTCGTTTGCACACCGGGCAAGGTAAGGTGGCTTCTTATATCCCGGAGCTTGTCAAAGCCTCTCAGGATGAGCTCGGTATACATATCATGGACGCCGAAGGGAACTATGTGTCGGCAGGGGATTGCGGTGTCCCATTTACGATGCAAAGTATCTCCAAAGTATTTACCCTTATTCTGGCCCTGATGGATCATGGGGAAGAAGCGGTTTTCTTTAATGTAGGAAAAGAACCGACAGGCGACGATTACGATTCGATGATCAAGCTTGAATTGGTTGAACCCGGTATTCCGTTTAATCCATTAATCAATGCGGGTGCGATTACGGTGTCCTCGCTTGTTGGAGGAGACTGTAAGGAAGAGAAATCACGCCGCATTCTGGAGTTTTTCCGCAAACTGGCGAATAATGATCAGCTGGGCTATAACGAAGAGGTATTCCAGTCCGAATCGGAGAGCGGTCATATGAATCGTTCACTTGGCTACTTTTTGAAGCACAACGGAGTCATTAAGGATGACGTTGAAGACGTGCTTGCCGTGTATTTCCGTCATTGCTCCATTGAAGTGACGTGTGCAGATCTGTCTCGAATGTCACTCGTTCTGGCCTATAATGGAACAGATCCAATTACGGGAGAAGAACTCATCCCTCGTCGCTATGTTCAGATTGCCAAAACCTTCATGACCACCTGTGGTATGTATAATGCATCAGGCGAATTTGCCATCGAGGTTGGATTGCCCGCCAAGAGTGGTGTATCCGGGGGGATATTGACCCTTGTACCGGGACAATTCGGCATAGGTCTTGTTGGCCCGGCTCTGAATCGCAAAGGCAACAGTATTGCCGGCGTGCATCTGCTCGAGCGTCTGTCCAAGGAATTCGACTGGAGCTTTTTCTAAGGAGTTTTTCAGAAAAAAGAAGTTTTACCCTTATATGTAGCCGATGAATCACATATCTGATATTTTGCTTCTTTAGAACGAAGTGAATGGTCTGGATATGTCTCGTCGGCTGCTTTTGGTATTCACCTGGAAGTGTAGGAAGACAGTCCTGCATGGCAACGGCAATGCTGCACCTATCATGGAACATCCGCAACATCGGGGTGGGTATATCTCCCTTCAGTCATCGGCTAGGGCCACATCTGTAATGAGGTTCATCTGAATATCCCTGGACCCATCTTCCATCAGCAGTCTGAGGGTACGAGCCGGACGGTCCAGTCGAAGCACTTGCCCCGTGTAACGAATATCATCATGTTCGTGAAACACGGTAATAGTGACCCTATCTCCAAGCATCATCGAGTTGCTGAGCAAACGGGACATTTCTTCCGCGGCCTGGGCATCCAGAGATGGGCGGGTACGAGGAGCAAGTTGTTCCTGATGAAGAATGTAGGCTTCCCGGTGTTCGGGGAGCATCATGCGTGAGGACTCGAAGATACCGTTTTGCTGTAATTTTTTACTCATTTATAATGACCTCCAATTTTATGAGAACGTTCATGGGCTTGCGCGGACGAGCAGAGGGAAGATGCCCGCATAATGGCAGTATCTCCGTACCTGCGCTTGATATCATCCGTGGCACGTTCCAGTTCTCTTTTGCGTTCGCGGTCATCAAACCAGGACAGCTGCACTTCGGAATCGGGTACAAGTCCGGTCAATGACACGCTGATGCGGCGGATGGGTAATCCGTCCCAATGGCGCAGGAACAGAGCTGCTGCCGCATCGTATACTTCATCCGTAATGTTGGTGGGTTCATTCACCTTCATCTGGCGGGAGAAACCGGTTGGTCGATCATAATCCTGTCCGCGACATCCAACCGAGACCACATGGCCCATGAGTGATTTGTCCCGGGAACGTCGACTGACGAGTTCCGCCAGTTCAAGCAGTACCACTTTGATATCTTCCCAGGAGTCATAGTCCCGGGGCAGCGTCATCTGATGTCCGATCCCCTGCTGCTGCTGAGCATATGTCCCGGGTTTGACCGGGGAATCGTCAATACCGCGAGCGATACGCCACAGTACCTCGCCATTCACCCCCCAACGTTCTCTTAGTCGGGACAGTGGGGTCTGGGCCAGATCACCAATGGTATGAATGCCCATCTTGTAGAGATGCTGCGCCATGCGGGAACCAACCATGAACATGTCTCGCACAGGCTTTTTCCAGATGGTGGACGGCAGATCTTTGCGGGGCAGCGTGCAGATGCCTCCGGGGATTTTTTTGGCATACAGATCGCAGGCCATCTTGCTAACAACTTTGGTATCACTGATGCCGATCCGAATGTATACACCCGTCTCATCCATCACTCTGGATTGAATGCTGCGTGCAATCGTCTCGGGACTGCCAAACAGATCCAGGCTTCCGGTGACATCGAGGAACTGCTCATCAATACTATAGGGTTCCACCAGATCGGTGTAAGACTGAAGGATACGCGTAATATGAAGGGACACCCGAATGTACTCGGCCATCCGGGGACGAACAACAACAACATCCGGACATTTGGCGAGCGCTTCGCCCAGTCGTTCTGCTGTCGTAATTCCATAGGACTTGGCGAGTGGACAGGCCGCAAGAATAATACCCGAACGGCGCGCCGGATCTCCCGCAACTACGAGGGGGCGGTCCTTGTATTCGGGATGTGCAGACTTCTCCACACTGGCATAGAATGACTGGCAGTCTGCCAGCATGATGACACGTCTGTCTTGGCGGTGCATAAGACTTCTCTCCTTATTCGTGATTCTAAGCTCTTATGTTAAGAAGCAATTATTTTCATTTGAACATCGATAATTAACAGTTTATTTACAGTATGGAACAAGTGTTCTTGTTTTATAAGCATATCCGACAATTCGAAATGCAGCAACCGGAATTATTTTGCAAATTGGACACAATTATTGGTTCGCTATATTAGAGGCAGAAATTAGGAAATAAGATGTGCTTTTTTACATTTAATGTGAGAGATCTGTGACCTCTGGGTGATGACCGGGCGTTCATTTAGGTTTTTGTAAAAGGTTTATAAATGGGTACAGTCCTATAGAGGGGGACTGACGTCCTTTTTTGGTTTTCTGCATTTTTCAGAAAACCTTGATGTGACGCGGAATATCGCTGATGCGTTATCGGACTATAGTATCAATTTTGTAATCTTTATGGTTAATACTGTAAAAAGGTCCGCAACTTTAACATATGACTCGCGTTTAATGGGGTATGTGTTCAAACGTAAAACGATGCCTGTACCCGCGTTGCACATAACAATAAAGGTTCCAGAAGTGCAAGATCAGCAGGCATCTAATCCATGCAATTCGAGCAATTATTAGTGTTTGGGAATCAGAGGTATCCCAGAGGCTTCCGAGTGGTAGTTGATGGACCTTTTTACGAATCATGGGCAGAATGTTCCATTTCATGTTTGCTTCCATCAGCCTAGTTACAAATACAGAGTCTTAGCGCTATAGTGAGAACTACACCGCTGACATCTCTACCAAGCGGACATCCGAAGCGGAATGATTCCTATGCTTCATATTGGACCATTCGGTGTTGAAGCAGGATGCATAATAGAGAGGTGAGCAATCTAAAGACATGAGCAGACAAAGACGAAGACGCTGGTTATTAACGGTGTTGACGGGAGCAGTGGTGGTGACCGGTGGGATATTTGCCGGATGGCACTATATGCAACCCAAGCTCGTTACGTACACAGCGAAGAACGGCACGGAGATGAAATTCAAGACCGATGGAGACCGGTTCATGGAATACGGGCCAGATGGAACGTGGAGGGAGATGTTCGTCAAAGGTGTCAACCTGGGCGCAACTTCACCGGGACATTACCCGGGAGAATTCCCGCTGACCAAAGAGGATTACTTGCGGTGGTTCCAGCAGATCGAGGATCTGGGAGCCAATGTAATCCGGGTATACACGGTTCACGAACCGATTTTCTACTCCGCATTAGTCGAATATAACCGCGGCCGGGAGCAACCGTTATATTTTATACAGGGCATATGGTCACCTGAAGAAGAGTTGATTGAGAAGCAGGATGCCTATGCGGCGCATATTGAGCAGACGTTCAAGCAGGAGATTGAAAAGGCCGTATCTGCTGTCTATGGCGATGCGGACATTCCTGCCAAGCAGGGAGAGTCCAGCGGCAAATACAAGACGAATGCTGGAAAATATCTGATGGCCTGGCATGTGGGTACGGAATGGGACCCGGCAATGGTAGACAACACAAACGCAAAACATGCGGACGTGCCGCAGTACAAGGGAGTTCATTTCTCGGCGAGTCCAGAAGCGTCACCGTTCGAGAACTGGCTCGCAGAGCTGCTGGATCATACGGCGGTCCTGGAGAAGAAGTATGGGTGGGAACATCCGATGACCTTCACCAACTGGGTAACGACCGATGTGCTGGATCATCCCGGCGAGCCGCTGTATGAAGAGGATCTCGTCAGTGTGGATGCCCGACATATTCAGCCGGAGGCATGGCAGGGAGGTTATTTTGCAGCCTACCATGTGTACCCGTATTACCCGGATCTGTTCCATATCGATAAAACACTCCAAACCATCAAGGATGAGAACGGTGAGTACAACACGTACAAAAGTTATCTGCGCAAGCTTAAAGCCGAGTTTTCCGATATGCCTGTAATGATTACAGAGTATGGCGTACCCTCTTCTCTTGGTATTTCCCATCTGGGTATGGGAGGACGGAATCAGGGTGGACATAACGAAGTAGAGCAGGGAGATATCGACGCGTCACTGACGCAGGATATCTATGATGAAGGATACTCGGGAGCAATTGTGTTCATGTGGCAGGATGAATGGTTCAAAAAAACATGGAACACGATGCCACTGGAAATCCCGGCTGATCGCCGTGCATATTGGTTGAACGTGCTGACAAACGAGAAGATGTTTGGTCTGCTTGCCATGGACCCGGGTAAACAGGAACAGTTGACCATCGACGGATCACTGGATGACTGGGATGATCTGAAGGTTGAAGAGGTCACGACCTGGCAGGGCCAAGTGGACGGCATTCAGGAAATGAAGATGACTCATGATGAAGCCTATCTGTATATTGGGCTGACCTTGGATCAACCGTTTGACTCGGAGAAGACAGTGCTGCGAATTGGCACAGATACACTTGCTGGAGGCAGTCAGCCTGACAAGTTACTCCCGGGCCGGACACTCAGTGATGGTCTTGAGACAGTGATTACACTGGGGCAGGATGAAGAATCAGAGGTGGAGATTGCCAAGGATTATGACTTTAATCAGCGTCTGTACGGCAAAGAAGGATACGACATGCTGCCAGATCAGCAGTCAGACTCCGCAGATCCGTTCCACCCATGGAATCTGGCAGTTAGCCTGAGGATGACACCGCCGGATACCCGATCTGCTCAACCGTTCATGAATGAAAAGGTCGGAACATTGAAGCGAGGAACGACGGCTCCCGGCCAGCCTGATACGGATTCATTAACGTCATGGCAGTATAACGGCAATCAGGTGGAGATGCGAATTCCCTGGATGCTGCTTGGGTTCGGTGATCCGAGTTCGCTGCAAGCGATCGACTATGGACCGCTCAAGAATGGACGTGAGTTCTCCACAGTTGCTGTGGAAGGCGTTACCCTCATTCCGTGGTTAACGGACCGCGCCACGAAGAACGTATCTTGGCCCGGGGGTGAACAGACGACCCTGGATCTGAATACATTGCCGGTATATAGCTGGCAGCCTTGGGAGCAGGTGCAGTATAGTGAACGCCTGAAGCTAAGCTACGAAAAAATGAAGAAGAGTTATGAAAAAATTCCTAGTTTTCAGATCGAATAAATGAGTATAAAGGAGGACCTTTTCACATGTTTCCAAGTTTGGCTTTGGCCTATCTGTTTTTGTACATCTGTATCGCACTTGTTGTTGTAGGCGTCATCGTATTGTTTGCCATGAAAATGTCCCACAATGGCAAACGACGCAAGACGGCGTTTTATGAATTGAAGCAGCGTGACTATTTCACCTATCTGCAAACAGCCTTGACTGAGAATAGTCCACTCAAATTGCCACCAGGCAAACTGGCTCCGCTGGAACGCAGAGTCATTCAGGACAGGCTGATTGAATGGATCGACCAGTTCAAGGGTGAGTATCGCGACAAATTAATCGCACTGTGCCGTGAAGCAGGATTCGTAGAGCATGATCTGAAGGAACTGGGCCGTCTGCGTTACGGTCGCCAGATTGATGCGGCTTATCGCTTGGGTGGCATGCGTTGTCCCGAAGCCGTTCCGGGTTTGATGGAATTGCTGAAGGATGAGAAACCGGGCCCGATGGCCATTATGATTGGTCGGTCCATCTCCAGATGTACGACTCGGCAAGGTGAACTGAAAGACATGCTGGCGTTGCTGTTAACCAAAGGTAAGTCCATTCACCATCTGGCAGCAGATATTCTGCTCGAAACGAGTCTGGATACGAGCAGAATTCTAATTGAATTGCTGGAGGATCGGAATCCTGATTTCGTAAAAGTTGGACTGGTTGCCATGTGGGGACAGGCTGTGCCTGAAGTGATGCCTGCACTCGACAGACTGGTAGGCGCAGAACATCAGGATGTACGTGCCGAGGCGGTGAAGCTGTATCTTAGCGCAAGTCCGGCACTCCGGGATGAGACCATTCTGAAGCTGATCCAGGACCCCGATCCGGAAGTTCGCGCCGAAGTGGTACAAGCGCTTGGTTCGAAGCATGCATCTGGTAGTATTCCATTACTGCGCAAAGCGCTACGGGATGAAGACTGGAGAGTTCGCTATAACAGTGCGGAGAGTCTGAGCAAGCTCGGTGAACCGGGATTCGAAGCGCTGTGTCAGGCTGCGGTGCAAGGTACAGTTGCTGAGCGCGAGATTGCGATGCAGCAGATTGAGAGTACCATGCAGCATACGAGAACCGATGACAGAGCTGTAGAGCAGATGATTGCACATAACAAAAAAAGACTGCTGTACGATCGCTATTTTGGCCCTGTACGAGAGAACAGAACCAGCAAGAAACGTCCAGGTGTCGCTACGGTAGGAGGGGATTACACTGCTTAGGGATCTACTATTAATCTACGGCATGGTCGCAATCTACTATGTTGTTTTTGTAAATACGCTCTATTTTTCCATTCTGGCCTTATCGTTCCGTAACATCTGGACGATCTTCCGGCGGTCGCATTATTCCAAATACAATACATTGTCAGGCTCGGAACTGGTGCCTTCCGTTTCTCTGCTGGTACCGGCATACAACGAGGAACTGACGATTATTGAAAATGTGAACTGTCTGATGACGCTGAATTATCCAACGTATGAAGTCATTGTGGTGAATGATGGCTCCAGTGATGCGACACTGAATATCCTGTTGGAAGAATATCGTCTGAAGCCAGTACCCAATACGAAGATTCGGGGCAAGATCGCCTGTCAGAAAATTCGTGGGATCTACCATAACCCGGAGTTCCCGGATCTGTATGTCATTGACAAAGAAAACGGCGGTAAGGCCGATTCCCTCAATGCCGGGATCAACCTGTCCCATTATCCGTTGATCTCTTCCATCGATGCTGATTCGTTGCTGGAGAAGGATGCCCTGATCCGCATGGCACGGATGTATATGGAGAATCCGGAAGAGACGGTAGCCATCGGTGGAGATGTACGGATCGCCAATGGCTGCAAAATTGAAAACGGGGCAGTGCAAGATGTATCGCTGCCACGCAAGATCTGGCCCATGTTCCAGTCGATTGAATATCTCAAAGCCTTTCTGGGTGGACGGATTGGCTGGAGTCACATGAACGGTCTGATCATTGTCTCCGGTGCCTTCGGCATGTTCCGTAAGGACGCTGTAATCGCCGTGGGTGGATACCGGGATGGTTATCCTGGGGAAGACATGAACATCATCATCAAACTTCACCGTTACATGCTGGAAAACAAATTGAAGTACCGCATTGCCTTCTGTCCTGAGGCCGTATGTTGGACGCAGGCACCGGATTCCTACCGGATCTTGTCCAGTCAGCGTAAGCGCTGGGGCCGCGGGAATCTGAAGAACATGATCGAGAATCGTGGCATGTTGTTCAATCCAAAATATAAGGTTATGGGTATGGTGACCATGCCATATAACGTCCTTTTTGAAGCGCTCAACCCGTATTTCCGGATTACCGGACTTCTGGCTCTCGCTGGATATGTCCTTCTGGATATGACGCAATGGCCGATTCTGGTTCTGTTCGGACTGCTGAACTTTGTGAGTGGTTATCTGCTGAGTGTAGGCGCACTTGTCCTGGAGGAGATTGCTTTCAAACGTTACAACAAACTCTCCGATCTGGTCAAAATGCTCGTCTACTCCGCGCTGAAATTCGTGGGTTACCACCAGCTCGGCGTACTGTGGAGATTGCAGGGACATGTGCAGTTCATGCAAAACAACAACTCATGGGGTACCATGACACGTCAAAGCTGGTCCGAGGATGAGAAGAAAACAAGCGAAGCCGCTTGATTAAAGAATAATCAAAGCAATTATATGTCCAACTAGACATTTACACGATAACGGAGAGGGCAGAAAAAGCCTGAAGAAGCGAAGCGTGCACCTAAAAGCTTTCTGAAAGAAAGCTGCATCGAAAGCATACGCTTATCCCCGGATTTCCCCTTGTATAAAGGAATCAAAAAATCTGGGGATAACAGCGATCGAAAGGCTGTTCTGTCAACGGAGTGTCAGTGTAAATAATATATTTTGGACTTATATAGATAATCGAGGAGAAGGGTGGAAAAGAACATGCCAAATACGGCGACATTGCAGCGTGAGGCTGCCGTTAATGTGTACCGAAGTGTAGAACAGGGATTGAAGGAAACGGGTGCCGAAACATGCGGCTTAATGTTCATCCATTGTGCAGGAAACTCTCAACCTGAGCAGCAGGTCAGGACACATCTGGAACAAACGAGTGAGTCTGCCTTCCAGGTGTGGAAGGATGGGGCTACCCAAGCGATTGCCGTCCTGTTGCCAGGTTTGTCACTGGATGAAGTTCATTATGAAGGACTTCGGATCAAACATGAGTTGCAAGAGACTGTACCCGGTGCCGATCCACAGATTACACTGGCCAGTTTCCCGGAAGGGGAGCGCCCTTCGAAGGCAACTATTCAGCATATGGCTGAGTCCTCGAAGCTCGTAGATTCGTCGGAAATTCATATCTACACGCTGGACAATACGGCGGACGAGCCGGAACGAATTTTGATTGTGGACAACGATCCGACGGTACGCGAATTCCTGCAATTGCGGTTGAAGATGCAGGGATACGAAACCTATGAAGCCGTTGATGGACTGGCTGCACTGGAGTTGATCGAGAAAGTCACACCAGATCTGGTGCTCACCGAACTGAATTTGTATGGCATCGATGGTCTGCCGTTCATCCATCATATTCAGAACCTGGAGATGGAGCAGCCACCCAAAATTGTCGTGTTGACCGAACAGCGTGTCGAGCAGACGATTAGTCAATGTTTCCGCAGCGGAGTCGATGATTACATGACTAAACCGTTCTCGCCTGTAGAGCTGGATGCCCGAATCAGACGCTGCCTGCATTAGAAGACGGCTTGAATAAGCTGATTGTGTGAAGTGCAAAGTAAGAGCTTTTTTTACACTATGAATCAGATAGATTAGAGCAACATTTAGAGCACAGACACTCATCTATTTATATGGATTTTAAGCACCACCAAATACACTGCCCGGAGGGAATATCATGGAGAATCAACAATTCCACACATTACTGAATGCGATTGAAAATAAAGAAGCTGTACTCGGCGTCGTCGGGCTCGGTTACGTAGGACTTCCACTTGCCGTGGAGATGGTCAATCAAGGTTTCACGGTAATCGGAATTGATCTGGATGCGTCCAAAGTAGAGAGTATCTATCAAGGAGATTCCTATATTCACGATATTTCCTCTGATGAGTTGAAAAAAGTAATGCAAAGCGGTCGTTTCCAGCCAACGACAGATTACAGCATGCTGCGTGTGATCGACGCCCTCAGTATCTGCGTACCAACACCGCTTAGTGAGAATCAGGACCCGGATACGTCTTACATCGAGACGGTTGTAGATCAGATCAAACTGCACATGAAACCAGGCATGCTGATTACGCTGGAGAGCACCACTTATCCAGGTACAACCGAAGAACTGATCCAGCAGCAGCTGGACAAGATCGGACAAGAAGCAGGTAAAGACTATTTCCTCTGCTTCTCGCCTGAGCGTGTGGACCCGTCGAACGGACGTTTCACAACATTTAATACGCCGAAAGTAATCGGGGGCACAACTGAAGCTTGCTTGAAGCTCGGAACAGCGCTATATAGCAAGTATGTAGAAACCGTAGTACCGGTATCTTCGCCAAAAGTGGCTGAGATGTCCAAACTGCTGGAGAACACATTCCGCAGTGTGAACATTGCCTTTGTGAATGAGATGGCGATGATGTGTGACCGTATGGGCATCGATATCTGGGAAGTTATTGACGCAGCGGCGACGAAACCATTTGGTTTCATGCCATTCTATCCAGGGCCAGGCATCGGTGGACACTGCATCCCGCTTGATCCGATGTACCTGTCATGGAAGGCCAAAGGCTTCCGTTTCTATAGCAAATTCATTGAGCTGGCGCAATCCACCAATGACAACATGCCATATTATGTATTGAACAAAACGTCAACGATTCTGAACGAATACGCTAAATCCGTACGTAAATCAAATATTCTGCTCCTTGGCATGTCTTACAAGCCGAATATTGCCGACCTGCGTGAATCACCAGGACTGGAAGTATATGAACTGTTCAAGGAAAGTGGAGCTAACGTTAGCTACTACGATCCACATGCGGATTCCTTCCAGGACAAACATGGCGAGACCGTACACAGCGAAGCGTTCAATCTGGAACAGTTCAAGAAGTACGATTGCATCGTGCTGATCACCAACCACAGCGATTTGCCTTACTTTGATATTGCCGAGATGGGTGTACCGATTCTGGATACACGTAATGCGTTCCGTTCATACACACATCCGCATATCTACAAGATTGGTCACTCGGTACAGCATCCTGTGCTTGAACCAAGTGAAGCGTTGCTCGTCTGAGGAAATATATGAGGCAACGGGGCAAACTGGTGGGTATGGCGAAATGGGCCATTCTGGCTGTGGTGTTGTGCCTGCTGCTTCTGTCCTGGATGTTCAAATGGTTCTCGGCAGAGGAACACAAAGCGACCTGGCTGTGGGACGCGTCCATTATTGCAGAGCAGACACCTGAGATTATTGCTTTCTCCAAAGAACAGGGCGTCGATACCATCTTCCTGCAAATCCAGGATGAGTTGCCTGACGCAACATACCGCAAATTCATTGCGGCTGCCCGACAGGCTGAGATTGAAGTGCATGGACTTAACGGTCATGCAGACTGGGCCTATGAGGAGAAGCGGGATGAAGGGCTTGCTTTTATTGAGCGAGTAAGAGCATACAATGCAGCTTCGGCCAAGAATGAACGCTTCGAAGGCATTCAACTGGATGTGGAGCCGTATCAGTTGAAGCGCTGGGAGAACGAGGAGAGCAGCGTCATTGCAGAGTGGCAGAACAACATGAAGGCCTGGACAAAAGCCGGCGAGGATGCCGGACTGTACATGAGCGCTGCCATTCCGTTCTGGCTTGATGCCCGTCAGTCGGCTGAAGGAGGTACATTCAGTCGCTGGGTGATCTCCCACTTTGATGCGGTGGCTATTATGGCTTACCGGGATAGTGGGCAGCAGATGTATGATCTGTCCAAGGAAGAACTGGACGAAGCGGATGATCTCGGCAAGAAAGTCTGGATCGGAGCGGAACTCGCGGATACACACGAGGGGGATCACCTGACCTTTTTCCGTAAACCGGTTAGCAATATGAATGAAGAGATGGCAAAGGTGTTTGATCTGGGTACCTCTCATTCTTCATTTGCAGGTGTGGCTGTGCATCATTATGAAGCATGGTATGCCAAGGAGAACGGTATTCCGCTTGCGCGCAAGAATGAGGAGAAGGAATAGTTTTAGGTCAGCGTTAACAGGTTAGTCTGAAGTGGGTAAAGAGCCTTCATCAGACTAACCTGTTTTTTTTGTTTTTCGACGGCGTAATCTGACAGTAAACGACATGATAGTAGTATTATACTAATAAAAGTAATCCTAAAGAATCAGTACTAATGAATTATAAAAAGAAGGAGGAGGATTGAATACACCCTTATAATTTATAGAGCTATTATCTAATTAAAAGATCGGAGTAAATTATTTTGATTATACAAAATAGAAATACCTATTTAAAAGCAAAAGTTGATTCTTTAGTCCATTTACGTCGGCAAGCAATCGACTATATTGAGCCATTAATTAAAGAAATCACAAACGATCAATTCCCACCAGAGTCAGTTATGAGGGATGCGATTGAAGTATTATCAGTTTTATCTGTTGAGCAGAAAGAACTACTAGAGTATCTATCAATGAACCATGAACAACAATTTGTTAATGTTAATGATGTTAGAGTGTTAATAGAAGAAATTGAACAAAATGAAAGAATCAAAGGAGCAATTGAACAAATTAAAATTAGCATCCTTCAATTCATTAAGTTAGAGTGTATAGACCAAGATATTATTGAAGAAATTAAACAACAACAAGCTGCAGCGAAAGAGCTACTCGATAACTATTCTTCAAGTGAAAAATTAACTGAATTGGGTGAAAAGTATGATTTAGCAATGAAGATAGCTCTTCGTACAATTACCCCCGAAGCTAATGATTATAGTCGTATAACCAAAGAAATAGGATTCGCTACAAGTTATGCTCTAAAAAAGGGTTTATTTAAGATTTACGATATTGAAACAATGGAAATGCAGACTATAAATCCTTCTATGACTGAATTTTCTGAACTAATTCCACAAAAAAATGATATAACATCGGATCAGCTTGTAAATCCTAAGATTAGTTACAAAGTTGGATGAAAGAAACTACAGAAATTCTCAGTAAGTAAATTTGAACAAGATCTGAAAAGAATTTCTTCAAGTCGTGGGCCGACGGAGCTAATGTTAACTTACATCTATAATCACGGTATACTCAGCGAAAATGAATTATTCTTATTTAACTCGGATACTTCGGGTTCAGATAATGATAACAAATTAGATTACTATCGTAGAGCACTAAGTGGTTTATGTCAGAAAGGATATCTTACATCGTGGGAGATTAGTAATGATGAACAAGTTACTGTTTTCTACACCCTGAGTTCTGTCGGAGCAGAAGCTTTTCAAAAGGAGACTAGTCGTAAGCAATTATTACAAAATTCCAAACTTAAACCTTCTTATAGAAATCCAGGAGATGACTACTTAGATTTGGAACAGTATGAAGAAATTTATATGGTGGCTTGTCAGTTGAGTTTGATTAATCGAGCACAATTTTTACTAGAGAAATCATTAAAGTCGAGATTTATTTTAGAAAATTGGAAGACTCTTGTTCCATTACCTCATAGAGATCTTGAATACCGTAAATTAGGGATTCGTTTGGTTATAATAGCTCCAATTATGAAAGATGATACTTATGATCTGAAATTAATTAAGCAGATTATAGAGATGAAGAAAGATTGTGTTCCAATTATTTGGACAACATCAACACATGAAGGCCTTTACCTTAGCGAAGAATTGTCAGTAGACGATCACATTGTTTATTTCTTGACTGATGAAAATGACAAAATATTATTAGGTGATTACAAAGGTGACGACAAATTCCATGTGGTCTTTGAGCAAGATAAGAACTTGGTTGAGGATGGAAAGCTTAATGAAGAAACTAACTCACATAATTTAGAAGTAGTTAATGTTCCCAAATTTAGTCCTACCGAACATGATGATTTATCTATGTCCTACGAAAAGTTACAAGAAAAGACAATTGAAGTAGTGCAACATATGTCAGGAGAAGAAAGTAGTCTCGGAACTGAAGGTTATGTTCAACGTGAAGGCGAAGATTCATTACCTGAGTTTACTCCATATGTTGAAAAAGATGATCTGTATTCAGTTGTTGAAAAATCATTAATGATGCTTTCAGACAATAAGTTGGCTGAAGCTATGATATTGCTTCATTCTATTGCTGAATTTTCAGTTGAAGACAAAGTATTAAGAGACAAGCTTTCATTTGTTTTAGAGGACCCTATATGTAAGTATGATGACTTGTTTGCACTAGTAGATACACCACTTAATCTGTCCGTTAAGAAGAACCAAGAGGTCCTAAATGACTATTTAAATGTTGCGATGTGGTTGCGTATTTTCTTTAATCCTGAAAATCCCAATGATCATCGTTTAAAATCACGTTGGGGTCAAATTAACAGTGACAACTCTAGCCTAGTCTTACAGAACTGTCCTTCTCTAAAAAAACTAATTAGTCACTTCTGGTTATTCCTTGAACGTCACAACGTAGGGTTTATATTTTGTACATCTGGTACTGTACGTGATCAGATGAACATAACTAAAACACTTGAACAAATTAACATTCAGCTTACAGAAGCAATCAATGTATTTAACACGAGAAATATTAAAGCTAAAATAGGGCATAAAAAAGCACATCAGATGGTATTGGAGTTATATGGAAATAATGGTGTTTTAACCAATGTAGTAAGAACAGCTTATACAATTAATATGAATGAATTAAAAGAATTTTGTGAACAGTTCATATCGGCAGATATGCTTTCCGTTAATCACCATACAAGTGGTTTTACGCCGGAAGACAAAAAGCTAGAAGTTTTCATTGATAACTATTGGAATGGTATGAACTTTAAAGCTAATTTCGATAAAAATGTTAGTCTGCTTGGAAGAGAACGAGAGCATCAGCGTAGTTGGCTAAGAGACGCGGTAACACCAGTACTGAAGTGTTATATCTACCGACTTGAAGCAGAGAAAAGAAGTAACATGGATGTAGTTAGTCCAGAAGCTCTTAATAAATATCGTAAAAGAGCAAATGAGATTATGATGGATATTCTAAATGAACTTTCACAAAATATTATTGATACTCAGGAAAAACCAGGACACACTTGTTTGACAACGGTAATTAAACAAATTCATAAAGAATTAAACGAAGATACTCCAGAAGAAAATTACTTTTATGAAAATTTACTTCTGACTGGTGAAATTGAACTTGATGACCAGTATATTCCTGTATTGGATAATTGGATGCACGAATTGCCTAATGTGAAAGAATTCCGTTTATGGGAGAGGGCCATTAAACATTGTGAATATCAAGAGCGAAATTGGCAAAAGGCTGCTATGGAGGCTCTTTTTGATTATGATTTAGGAAGATATGGTTTGATTTTTAATAGATTCCATAAAGAAATATCAATAGATGAGTTAGTAATTGTAGATATTAGAAAAAAATTCTCAACTCAAATTACACGTTATAAAGAAGAGTTTATGACTAGCGTTGAAATAGCACAAAATTATGGACAAATTTCAAGTAAGGGAATTATGGATAACTATTTTAGGCTTGCTGTTGTTGCTGAACAACATGCAATAAAGTTGAATAATTCTGGTTTTTACAACAGATTACTTGAAGCGTGTAGAAAGCAAATACTTCAAGATTCCAAAGAACGTTTAGAAGCAACGCAGGTTAGATTAAAAGAACTTAAAAACAATATTCTTAATGTAGCGCTAAGAGAACAAGATGAGGATTTAGATAATGAAAAGGTGCTTGAACAGTGGCCTATTTTAGAAAAAATAGATCTTATGTTAGAAAAACGTAACATGACTGTGGCAGAGGATTATATTCAACTAGCCAACAATGGAAATGGACAACAAGATATTCCTTCTATTCAACAAAATGATTTTGATCCTTTCGGATTGTTCTTTCAGCGTTACCAAGCATTATTTACTGCGTGTAATTCTAATAAGAGCAGTGATTTAAATCGAATTTACGAGAGAGAAGTAAAATCCAGTATTTTCGCGAACCAGCGTAATCGTAATACAACCAATGCGGATGAGTTTATTCGACTTTGGTCTAAAATTGCTAGTGCTGGAAGTTTAGAATCTATTATGAAGCATCTCTCATTCCATGAGATAGATAAATTGGAAAATGGTAAAGAAAATGAATTTTTCATCTATCCTAAAACTATTGATGGAACATTGGGTCAATATAGTCACCCCTTTACTGCTTTTGGAACCCAAACGTCTCAGAAAGGTATTCGTGTTATTCATATGGCAGGTACAAGATCTGCTGATAATATACTAGATGAGTTGATTCAATATGGTGCAAGCGGTGCAGCTTCAACAATAGTTTTCTTAGACTATGCTTTGCCTTTAGTGGAGAGACGAGTTCTTGCCAAATCAGTAAAACTTAGAGGGATTCCTGAAATTATTATTGTTATAGATCGTGTTATGGCGCTCTTTCTTGCTGGATATAACCAAGTGGAGCGAGGAAATGTTATGTTGCAGGTCTCACTTCCTTTTAGTAACATACAACCATACATTCCAAATGGAATAATTCCACCAGAAATGTTTATTGGAAGAACAGATGAGCTCAATAGGATAAGGAATTTAAATGGACCTGTGCTTGTGTATGGGGGGAGACAACTTGGAAAAACGGCTTTACTTCGTCAAGCTAAGAATCTAGACCACCACCCAGAAAAAGGAAGTTATGCTGTTTTTATAGACTTGAAGCAAGATAATTGTCATACTGCCCCTAAAAAGATAAGTGAAGAACTTGTCTATGCTCGAGTTTTAGATCGTGAGTGTTCTACTTGGGGAGAATTGAAAGTAGCACTGAAGAAAAGATTGAATAATAAAGAAAGGCCTGTCAATAAATTGTTGTTGCTTTTAGATGAAGCAGATCGTTTTCTTTCGAGCTGTGAGCAAGATGAAAATCGGCCTCTTGAAATACTTAAGGAAATTAAAGATTCTTTTAACGACCAATTCAAATTTATTTTAGCTGGTCTAAGAGATGTTGTTCGATTTAACAAACGGCGATTGAGTGGAAATAGTGTATTGGCTCATATGGGACATATTACAATCCGTCCTTTAGCTTATGCTGATGCTTGTGATCTTTTACAAAAACCACTACATTATTTAGGTTTTCGTATAGATGAACGAGATGATCACATGTTAAGTTTGATTCTGGCCAAGACTAACTATTACCCAGGCCTTATTCATTTCTATTGTCAAAAGCTTATTGAGGCGACTATAGATAGTTATAAAAATGGAAGCTACTCAATAAATAGTTCTCCTCCATATTTGTTGGATGAGAAGCATTTAAGAACTCTTTTATCACAATCTGAATTTCTAGAAATGATTGAAGATAGATTCCGAATTACTTTACAGTTAGATAAAGATGATCTCTATGACATATTGGCTAATGCAATGGCCTATCATTATTATTCAAGGGGTGTGAACAAGGGAGCAACAGTAAAAGAAATAATGGAAATATGTAAATATTTCGAAATAAAGAAGATTTGCAAAATGTCTGAGGATAATTTGAAGGCTCTTTTGGAAGAAATGGATGAGCTGAATATTCTTAGACAAGAACAAGGTTTACATGGGAAATATATTTTTAATAGGTATAGCTTCTTCCAAATGCTAGGTAGTTCAGAAAATGTATTTGACCAATTACTGAAATATAGTGAGCAAGGAGCATAGTTATGTTAAGTAGTGAAATGCTCTGGTGGAATCAAGTTTCTGGGCCATCTCGTTATCTTCACGATACAATTGAAGCTGTTTCAGATGGTGGAGTTACAATCTTAAAAGAGACAGCTTATATGGAGCAGTTTTTTATTCAATTGAAAGACAAGCTACTGCACAAGAATAGTAGTTTACAAATAGATATTTATGATGCGGTAGATTACAAAATGTCTGAAAATCTCGAGGATACTTTAATAGAGAAATACGCAGCAGATTATGATCATCATCCAATGTATGGTTCTTTAACAAAAGCCATGGCTAGTAAAAACTTGTTGAATGAGAAAATTATAATTATAAGGAATATTGAAGAAGACCAGCGATGGATTGAAATTGGGACAGAATTTGCTAAATATTGCTCTTTTAATAGTGGAGCTATTCTGCTGACTTATGGTGACAAAAAGAGCTTAATGAAAAGTAATAAACAAATCTCTGTATTTGATTTTAAGGATTATATTACCATTTACGATATGCAACTATTTGCTTCTTACTGTCTAGCTGAACAAACAGATTTGTCTGTTATGATGAAGAATTACATTACGCAGATTGTATCACGCTTATCTGTGGATAACCCTATAATATGTAAAAAATTAGCTGTAGGACAGATTGGAGAAGATGCCATAGGATTATTAAATAATATTGCGAAATATGATCCTGAGATTAGAACAATGTTAAATAGCATAAAGAATGTTGAATATATCCTATGGGAAGCTCAGATTCAGACTGTATTTCCTATAATTGAGCAGGAAAGGCGAAGAATAATAGAATTTTATTATAATGAATTAGTTACAATACTACCTGTTACAGATGAATTTGGGAAAAAAATTAAGCGTCCTGAGGATATGGAATTAAGACATATTCGTTTTTATTATTTAAAAACTAAAGAAGGACTAAGTAAAAAGGATAGTGATATTTTTCAGTTAATATATGCTTCAAGAAATGATCTTGCTCATCTTAAAATACTAGATGGCCAAGAACTACAGATAATTTTTAGCTTAAAAAGCTATACTATAATGCAATAACGTTGTGCTCAAAACTAATGAAATTGCACCTGTAGAATTCATAAATAAACTTCAAGTTTATTTATGAATTCTAGGGTGTATTTTTTATTTAATCTTATTTGAGTCATTTTCCGCTGTCCGATAGCGATTGGGCGGCAGACCGACTTGCTTTTTGAACGCTTTAGAGAAGGAGAACAAGTCCGGGTAACCTACGGAATGAGCCACTTCAGTTAAGCTTAGCGGCGTCTGCACGAGTAGACGTTTGGCTTGGGTCATTTTCAATTGCTGGATATATTGCACAGGGGACAGACCATAGGCTTTGCGGAACTGTTTGGCAAAATGGGTTCGATCCACACCCGCATGAGCGGACACACCTTCCACGGAGATGCCGCCTGCAAAATGAATGTCCATGTATTCCTTGCCTTTCTGGAGCCAAGGCGTGGCTGAATCCGGTTGCAATCCTTTGGTTGCGGGTGACCGGGCAATTCGGTCGAAGAGGTTTAGAAATCGGGTGAGTCGTCCCAGATCACTCGCTCCGTCCTGCGGTTTACGAACATCCTCCATGAACGAGCGCATGGCACTTGCAGTCTCCGGGGTCAGTACACCTGAACGGTACGGTGAGTCGGGTGTAAGTCCAATTCGAGACAGTAGCTCGGCTGCATGTGCACCGTCAAATGCAATAAATATTTTCTGCAACGTGTCTTCCGGGTCCGTCCAGTACTCATGGGTAACATGTGGAAATAGACAGAACGCATCCCTGGCACGAAGGGCATGACGCTGTCCGTTCTGTATGAATGTACCTTCCCCCTCCAGTACAAACAGCAAATAATAATAAGGCGTAGTGCGCGGGCCAATATGATAGTTGGTTTTGGCTATATTTCGTCCGATGCGAATCGGCCAGGCGCCACCAGCTTTCTCGAATTCAGATGGAGTGAAGAAAATAATATCCAAAAACTCATGGTGGTCCTCCTTCATGCTCTCGGTCATCAGGAACACCTCTTTATTGTATAAGTATCGTTTGTACATTCTAAAAGTTTCGCTTACAGATGTAGTTCAAAAAGTCCACTTTTGATTACGAATCATGCCTAGTGGCATCATCAACATCGAAGCTGAAATTCAGCCGAAATAAGCGGGAGGCTTACGAAGTATGTTTCCTTTGGAAACATTGTGGTTGCTCACGTAGTTTTCCTACGCTCCGCTACTCCATTTCTATCTTCATTCCATCTTCTCGGTACTGAAAATCAGACTTTTTGAACATGCATTTAAACCTATTATACAGGTGGGTTTTATATATATTCAAGATCAGGAAGACCTAAATCTGAGAAAAGACCACAAAATGACAAAATAAAATTGCCGCGAAATGACATTGCTCACAGACAAATCAATTGTTATGATGTCCATACCTATTAAACCAAGTTAATTAATCGGCATTTGAGATTGGATATGCCTAATAAATCAATTTAAAGAATGACACGACAACGGAGGGGACAGAAAGGACCTGAAGAAGCGAAGCGTGCGCCTTTGTCACCAGATTTCCCCATGAAAGGGGAATGAGAAGAAATCTGGGGACAAGAGTGCTCGGAAGGTTTTCTGTAACCGAAGTGCTTGAGTGAAACATTTTTAGAGCAATTTATCATAGAAGGGATTGACTTTTGTGAGCGAACAGGAAGAAATGAAGTTTGGATGGTTTTTGCCTACAGCAGGGGATGGTAAGTATGTAGGGGTTGCCCCGGAGCGGGAGCCAAGTTTGGATTATCTGATCGATGTGGCACAGACGGCGGAGAAGGCAGGATTCGAATTTGTATTGATTCCGACAGGGGGAGCCTGTCTGGACGCATGGGTGGTCGGCTCAGCTGTGATGAGTCACACGAAGACATTGCGTCCCCTTGTCGCCATTCGCCCGGGATTAGTTACCCCCGTGCTCGCTGCACGAATGGGAGCGGCACTGGATCAGCTATCGGGTGGTCGAGCCATGATCAATGTGGTGACAGGCAGTTCTGTTCGAGATCTGGAGGAACTTGGCGATCCA
Organism: Paenibacillus sp. FSL E2-0151; assembly: GCF_037993015.1. Classification (NCBI taxonomy): domain Bacteria; kingdom Bacillati; phylum Bacillota; class Bacilli; order Caryophanales; family Paenibacillaceae; genus Paenibacillus; species Paenibacillus sp. FSL E2-0151. The sequence continues at coordinate 4,641,988 of NZ_CP150308.1, read as the reverse complement.
CTGGCACATGCGCATGATGAGCGGTATGTGCGGGCGAGCGAGTATATGGAAGTCATGAAGCGTTCATGGACCCAATCGACGGGACTGAATCTGACGGAGTTTGCCGGAAATGGTTCAAAATCTGGTGCAGATGCATCCAGTGATCCCAATCCTGAATTCAACGGCCAGTATTACAACTTCAAAGGACCGGTAGGCATGCCGGAGACGGTGCAAAATCCGCATCCACCATTCTATCTGGGAGGAAGTTCTCCGATTGCGAAAAAGGTCGCTGTTGAACATGCGGATACGTTCCTCATGTGGGGCGAGCCTCATGACTGGATTCAGGAGCAGATCGAAGAGATTGAGGTCATTCGTCAGCAGGTGAAAGAGGAAACGGGACAAGATCGTCAGCTCCGTTACGGCATGCGTGCTCAGGTACTCATTCGGGATACCGAAGAAGAAGCATGGGCAGCAGCTTGGGAGATTATTAGCAAAGTACCACCAGAAGCGATTGAGAAAGCCAAAGCCGCTTTTGCCGAGACGGATGCAACCAACCAACGCAGACAGAACGAGCTACGGGAACTGTCCGAGAAGCAGCAGTTTGTCGTAGGTCCCAACCTGTGGACAGGCTTGTCCGTTGTGCGTTCCGGCGGTGCGATCCTCATTGTGGGTACAGCCGAACAAGTCGCAGAACGTTTGATGGAATATGGAGATCTTGGCGTGACAACCTTCATTCTGTCCGGTTACCCGCATCTGGAAGAGGCCGAAATCTTCGGACGGACCGTGATGTCGATCATTCGCGAGAAATGGAAAACAAGACAGAAGCAGCATCAAGTTACTACTAACTAAAGTAAGAGCCCCTTTTTTTACACTTTAACGGAGAGGGCAGAACCGATCTGAAGAAGCGAAGCTAAAAGCTTTCTGAAAGAAAGCTACTTCGTAAGCATCATCTCGCCTTTATCCCCGGATTTTAACCATTGAGAAAAATGATTCAAAAAATCCGGGGATAACAGCGATCGGAAGGTTATTCTGTCATCGGAGTGGTCAGTATAAACATTCTTTAGTTAAAATATCAAGCATCCTCAGGAGGTCGTCTTTCATGAAAAAAAATAAAAAATTAATCCTGCCGCTTGTCAGTATGCTGGTGATGTCCATCCTGCTGTCAGCTTGCGGCGGTGGGGATAACACGTCATCTGGAGAGAACGGCTCCTCGGGTTCAGGTAAAGTTACAATCAGCTTCATGCACTGGCGTGGAGAAGATGTGGAAGCACTGAACAAAACCATTGACGCTTTTGAGACAGCAAATCCGAACATTAAAGTGGAGATGCAGACGCTGCCTTCCGATCAATATCAGTCCACCGTACAATCCAAAATCAGTGACGGTTCGGTAGGAGATGTATTTGCCTCCTTCCCGGGTGCACAGTTCGAAGCTTTCACCAAAGCCGGCTTGTTCACGGACCTGACCGGATCATCGTTTCTGTCGGCCTACAATTCCAAGCTGATTGAATCAGGACAGCACGATGGCAAGCAATATGCGATCCCGTATCAACTCGTATATAACGATCCAATTTATAATGTAAAGCTGTTTGAACAATACGGCTTGACGCCGCCGACCGATTGGGAAGGCTTCCTGGCACTTTGCCAGAAGCTGAAAGACAATGGCATCATTCCGATTGCCTTTGCCGGAGCGGACATTGGCCCAGGACAATTCATGAATACGATGGTGATGAACAATGCACCGAGTGACGACATTTTTACCAAAGTAGAAGCGGGCGAAGCCAAACTGACGGATGAGTTCTGGGTGAAAACGTTGACTCAAATCAAGGAACTGAACGATAAAGGTTACTTCCAACAGGATGCACTGGGTACGAAAGACCCTGCGGCGGGCGCACTGTTTATCCAAGAGAAAGCAGCGATGCTGGCAAGTGGATCGTATCAATTGGCTCAGAACAAGCAGCAGAATCCTAATCTGGAGCAAAAACTGCTTGCACCGATTACAGTAAGTGCAGATCAAGCGAAGTATGAAGGAGTGCATACTACTACGTTCATGCTCGCGGTGAACAGCAAGTCAAAACATCCGGAAGAAGCGAAGAAGTTCCTCGAATTCCTTAGCAATCCCGATGTAGCGAGTGACTATGCCAACCAAACGGGACAAAATGTAACGGTGAATGGTGTGAAGTACGATACGCCTGAGCTTCAGGTAGCCGGAGAATGGGCAACCAAAAAGACCGTGTTCCAGCCACGGTTCACCATCCTGAACGGAGATAATCAAAAAGCAGTAACCAACTCCATTCAGGCTGTACTGAGCGGCACTTCTCCGGAAGAAGCAGCACAGCAGGCACAAGCGATCATTGATCAGCATATCGGGAAATAAACGATGAAAAACCGTCTTCAGCTATCCCTGTTTCTGATCCCCGGGTTGCTGCTGTACGTTGGATTGTTCGTATTTCCTACATTGACGGGGCTGTTCTATTCCTTTACGGACTGGGATGGGGTATCCCCGTCGTATGCATTTGTAGGGCTGGATAATTACAAGGACAGTCTCAGCAGCATCGTATTCCGCAAAGCCTTTGGCAACAACGTGGAGTTCATGTTAACGGTTGTTATTGCACAAACCTTTATTTCACTTGTCCTGGCCCTGCTCTTGGTACGTAATACCAAGACACGCATTGTGCTTCGGGCATTGTATTTCCTGCCTGCGATTCTGTCCTCCGTATCGGTTGGACTGATCTGGGCATTTATGTATGATCCATCTATCGGACTAATCAACTATGGACTGAATGAAGCGGGCATGAGCAGCATCGCTCGTAACTGGATTGGTGATCCCAAGATCGCCATCTATTCCATCGCTGCGGTACAAGTCTGGGCCCATGCCGGACAGATGATGATTGTATTCATCGCAGGTCTGCAAGGCATCCCGGCAGAACTGTATGAAGCGGCTCGCATGGATGGCGGCAGCAAATGGCAGGTATTTCGTACCGTGACCTGGCCACTGCTGGCACCTTCGGCAACGATTGTTGTGGCCTATACGACCATTCAGTCGTTCAAGGCATTTGACCTCATTTTTACCATGACGGACGGAGGCCCGAACTACGCAACTGAAATTTTGACAACATATATCTATCATACCGCCTTTGGCAGCTATTCATTTGGTCTGGCTTCTGCCGGTTCCATGATCTTCCTGGTGTTGCTCGCGCTCTTGACGCTGTTGCAGTTCAAGGCACTGCGTGCCGACCGGGTAAGTTATTGAGGTTGATGTTGGAGCATTCATCCTGCAATCGAGGCAGAAGGGAGTTCACATGTTTTTAAAATGGTTCAATCGCCTGATCTTATTGGTGTACGCGCTGCTGATTCTGGTGCCGCTGTACTTTGTATTTGTATCCTCGTTCAAAACAAGCAGCAACTTCTTCACCAGTCCGTTCAGCTGGCCGGACCCGTTTACGTGGGATAACATCACTGGCATGTTCCGCAATCAGCCGATGTGGCAATATTTCGGAAACAGTCTGGTCGTGACGCTTGGTACGGTTGCCATTGAGTTATTGCTGAGTAGCATGATTGCTTATGCCATTGTCCGCTGGGGCGGCAGTGTAGGAAAAATCGTGTTTGCTCTGTACGTAGCAGGGTTGATCGTTCCATCCCAAGTGAGTATGCTGCCAATCTATTCCCTCACGCGTACACTCGGGTGGTCGGACAGTCTCACGGGATTGATTGTCGTATCCGCGGCTATGCTGATGCCTGTCTCAGTATTTATGCTGACAGGTTTCATGCGCATGCTCAATTCGGAGATTCTGGAAGCGGGCAGTATGGATGGAGCAAGCGAGTGGAGACTCTATACGCGGATTGCACTGCCACTGGCTGCACCTTCGCTGGCTGCAACGGCTACGTTCCTGCTCGTCATGGTCTGGAATGACTTGCTTATTCCGATGCTGATGCTCAGCAGTAAGTCCAAGCTCACTTTACCGCTCGCACTTATGCAGTTCCGCGGGGAATACGTGACGAACTATCCGATGATGCTTACGGGTGTGCTGGTAACGGCCATTCCGATGATTGCGTTGTTCCTTCTACTCCAGCGTTACTTTGTAGCAGGTCTGACAGCGGGTTCACTCAAGGGGTGAGGTATCGCAGAAATCGGAAGGAAAAGCTTATTTTGCATTGATTTCTGGAGCATTCTGCATAATAATGATTTAGTGTCAGAATGACTACATAGAGATCAAGGGAGCTATAAGTGATGAGCAAACTGGAAGTATTGCGGAATCCCAAGCAGCGCAAGCTGCTGTTCAGTGCCGGCATGAGCTGGCTGTTTGATGCGATGGAAGTTGGTATGATCTCCTTTATCGTGGCTGCACTCGCCAAGGAATGGAGTCTCAGTCCCGGACAAGTCGGCGTGCTTACGAGTATTAACTCGATCGGTATGGCGCTCGGTGCTTTGCTTGCAGGTGCACTTGCGGACCGTTTTGGACGGAAGGCCATACTGATGTGGACCTTGTTAATCTTTACGATTGCAAGCGGTCTGTCTGCATTGGCGACTGGATTCGCCGTATTGTGTGCACTGCGTCTGGTTGCGGGTATTGGACTTGGCGGAGAGCTGCCCGTGGCATCCACACTGGTATCGGAGTCGATGCCTACAGCGGAACGGGGACGTGCCGTTGTATTATTGGAAAGTTTCTGGGCAGGGGGCTGGATTGTATCCGCGCTCATTGCCAACTTTGTCATCCCGGAGTACGGATGGAGAATTGCTTTTGCCATTGGTGCGCTTCCGGCGTTCTATGCACTGTATCTGCGTCGTGCCATTCAGGACCCGCCGCGGTACAAGAATCATACCAAGCTTCATAAAATCACGTTCCGCGAAAAAGTGGCTACCGTCTGGTCAGCACCACATCGCCGTACAACGTTGATGCTCTGGATTTTGTGGTTTACCGTCATTTTCTCTTATTATGGAATGTTCCTGTGGCTACCTTCGGTTGTTATGGCAAAAGGATTCACGTTGGTTAAAAGCTTCCAATACGTGCTGATCATGACGATTGCACAGTTGCCAGGTTACTTCACCGCAGCGTACTTCATTGAACGTTACGGGCGCAAGTTCGTACTGGTTGTGTACCTTACCTTGACTGCATTCAGTGCGATTGCGTTTGGATTGGCTACAACGGAAGCCACGATCCTGACCGCAGGAATCTGTCTTTCCTTCTTCAATCTGGGAGCCTGGGGTGGTCTGTACGCCTACAGCCCGGAATTGTATCCGACTTCCGTTCGTTCGACAGGTGTTGGCCTTGCCACATCGGTTGGCCGAATCGGTGGCGTACTGGCTCCATTAATGGTCGGTATGCTGGTTCAACGCGAAGTGGCAATCAGCCTGATTTTCACGATTTTCTTCGTGACAATCCTCATTGGCGCAGCGGCTGTACTGTTCTGGGGCCGGGAAACGAAGGGTCAGGAACTTGCTGAGTAATTGTCAATAAATACAACGCAACTTTTGTACAGGTCTGCCTGCCTACGGAAAAACGGGTTAGACAAGCGGTATATGGTTGATACAAGAAGGGGCATGACCATGGTGTGACCATGGGCTCATGCCTCTTTTTGTTATGTTCAGCTTCGTTTTTTCACTGCGTCATCGGTCCGATAGACTTCGTTTTTTCTATATCCTATAATGACACTCGGGATGTCCAACTGTGAGGATTCAGGGGAAAGAAGTGGGATCTGGATTCAGAAAAGTGGAGGGTAACGAAAAGATGAAGATCAAGCGTGAAATGGATCAAATGCGTGAATTCAATGAAAACAATACGATGGGTGAAGCGACTCGAGCGAATAGCATAAATGGAAGCCACAACAACGTGATTGACATGGTGCGAGTACATGGGAATAACAACATACATGTAATGTACAGCGATAATAACATTAATGGACGTAGTGAGATAAACGGAATGTATGATGTGTATGTTGTGGATGAAAGTAAACCTACGAAAGAGATGGAGGTCACCAATATTATGAATAACATGACGATTACGAAAAATATGGAGTACACGGGCAGTGAGGATGTACGGATTAGAGTCGGTAGCACAAATGAGGGGTCTGATATGCAGTTGGGTGCTGACTTCATAGAGCCTATCACCGTTAGTCGAAAAGTAACCCATCGGAGAGGGAGAAAGGCAGGCAAAAGAGCAGGACGAGTGGGTATGCTTCTCGGTACTTGTGCGATGGCTGTCGGGTTGACCGTAGCAGCACCTTCTGCGGGGGCACAGAAGCTGGAACAAGGCGTTCGCAGTGAACATGTGCTGCAATTGCAGGAGCAATTAAGTGACCTGGGGTATTTTGATGCGGGAATGACCGGTTATTACGGTTCGATTACCAAAAGCGCTGTCCGCAAGTTCCAGCAGGCGCAGGGACTGAGTGCAGACGGCGTTGCAGGTCCAGCAACACTGAACAGACTGAACAAAAAGGCCAAAGCCGAAGGCGAGACGTTACGCCAGTTGGCGAAGCTGATCCACGGTGAAGCGCGCGGAGAATCTTTTGAAGGGCAAGTCGCTGTAGGAGCGGTTGTGTTGAATCGGGTACATTCGAGTGAATTCCCGTCATCGATCTCGAAGGTCATTTTCCAGAAAGGTCAGTTCACGGCGGTGGACGATGGCCAGTTTAATACCAAGCCGACGGCGACCTCTTATAAGGCAGCACGCAAAGCATTAAATGGTGTTGATCCGACGAATGGAGCGCTGTATTATTACAATCCGAAGATTGCGACTTCGGTATGGAGTAAGAGCAGGCCAACGTTGCTGACGATTGGTCAGCATGATTTTACGAGATGAGATAGTTTGAGATATTAAATAAATCAAAGGCATCCTTTTAAAACAACAAGTGACCCCGGCTGTATGCTGCTCATCTGCAGGTACGTGACCGGGGTTTAATATTACTTCTGGAACGTGAAAGGAATATTTAACGAAGTAGGCTCTACAATGGTTTCTCCAGTGTCGTAGTCATAGATTCTATTGAAAACCAATTCAATGGATTCCAGCTTGTCGGGGTCATCTGTATAGACTAAACCATAGCCCATGTTATCCATGACTACACCGTCATATTGATGATAAACATAGGGTTTCCTCATGAAATTACGGTCTGCTGAAATTGGTTTACCGGTGTTCGGATGAATGGAATTCAAACCGTAAAATCCGATATTTTGATCCGTTGTATTTTCTACACTGTAGATGATTTTGATATACGTCATATCAGGACCAATATCTTCTTGGTTCAGAATAGAAATGTTTTTACTAGTATCATTTGGTATATCACTAGCTTCTAATAATTGTACATCCATCATGTGAATAGTTAATGGGCCGAATTCAATACTTTGCTTCAGAGGGACAGTTTTTAACAATTTTAAATGTCCTCCATAATCAAATGTACCTGTATCTCCGGATTTGGATAGAAGTGGTGGTAGTGCGCTTTCAAGAAGCTTGTCTTGTAGAATTTTAGCAGCCTGCTCAAATTGATTATAGTCTGGATCATATCCTTTGTATGTTCGTTCAGAACGGAAAGGCTTTAAACCGGATTCCAAGACTAGTTCAGAATAAGCAGGATGAGGTTGTAACGGATTGACTTGAAGTTGTGTAGATGTGGCATCATTGGAGCTGTCTGAACCGCCCAACAGTGCGAGAGCGAGCAATAGATGAACAATAAACATAAGAAGCGGCACCCTTTCTCATAGACCCTACTAATTTAAATACGTTTTATTTATAATCATAACAAACCAGATCATAGTCACCCATGAGAATTTCGACCCAACTTCAGGTAATAGCATATTGACAAGTTTTGATCTGATCTAGTAGCAAGGGCCTATTCTAGATAAGGTGGTTCAATCAGATTGGAGAAATTCGGATTATTAGTATATAAATTAAAGTCAGGGTGAGTAAAAATGAAGTTGCTAAAGACCTCATTAGTTATAGTTCCACTAGTGGTCATCGCTTCTTTTACATGGTATGGCTCTTATAAGAGTGATATGAAGCAGCTGGAGGATGACTTGAGAACATATTTAACCGCCGAAAAAGGAATAGATGGAAATAAGATTATAAGCATCACTGCTCGTCGAAGCAAAATGCCGATGTATCCTGTTGTCGTCAAATTCAAGGACAATCCGCAGGAATATATCTACTATAGAGCAGATGAATGGATTCAGCTGACGCCTGATCCGCATGAATAATTCAATCATACGTACTAAGATAATAGAGGATAATATGCAACACCATTGGATTTACCCATCCAATCCTGTACAATGAATAACGACAAAAACAAAGGTAGATTAAGGATGGATTAGCACGATGAGAATTATAATATCACCAGCTAAAAAGATGAAGATCGACACCGATTTGATGGCTATCGCGCAGATGCCGCAATTTATACATGAGTCAGAACAGCTATTGAGTCTGCTTCAAAAGTTATCCTATGACGAACTGAAAGTGATGTGGAAGTGTAACGATGCAATCGCTGAACAGAACGTGGAGCGGATTCGGAATATGAATATAAGAGCAAATCTTACGCCAGCCATTTATGCCTACGAGGGCATTCAGTATCAATATATGGCACCGGGCGTTTTTCAAAATGAGGAACTGGCGTATCTTCAGCAGCATTTACGCATATTATCCGGTTTTTATGGCATTTTACGGCCCTTGGATGGCGTTACGCCGTATCGGTTGGAGATGCAGGGTAAGCTGCAAGGTCCAGGTTTCAAATCGCTCTATCAATTCTGGGGCAGCAAATTGGCGGATCAACTTCAATCTGAAAGCAATTGTATTCTAAATTTGGCTTCCAAAGAGTATAGCAAGAACATCACGCCTTTCCTGAAGGAGGAAACCCGGTTGATCACTTGTGTATTCGGACAAATGGTCGATGGGAAACTTGTTGAAAAGGCAACCCGGGCCAAGATGGCTAGAGGTGAGATGGTACGATATATGGCTGAGCGGAAGATTACAGATGTGGAGGATATAAGAGACTTTGATCGGTTAGGTTTTGTTTTTTCAGAAGAGAAGTCGGATGAGTGTACTTATGTATTTATATATTCAGAGGGACAGTAGCCTGTTGCACAATGGTTTATAAATTTTGGTTTGTATAGGTTACGCATTCGTAAAATGCCATCAAATAATTTGATGGCTTTTTTTTTGTAAGACTAAGGCAGTCTTGTTCGGAATATGTTTGTATCTACAGAGGTCTACAGGAAGTGACGCCGAATATCCTTGAAACCTAATATGAATTTACAAAGTATATATAAAGAAGGATATAATTAGTTGTTATTTATAAATTTGTACTCGGTTACATCCAAAGAGGGGAGGACGAATATGCCATTTATTGGGGGAATCATTTTAATCTTGATCCTAGCATTTATTCTATGGGCATTAATGATCCCGCTATTCAATAAAATAGGTAGTAGAATTCTGAAGAAATACAATAAATTCAAACAAGAGGAGAATGGTGATGAAAAATTCAAAGACGTTTAGAGTAGGGGCAATTACAGTTGCATTCGTTATTATTGTAGGAGTATTACTGGTGACCTTCTTTTTAACACGAATTCCTAATGGATATGTTGGGGTCGTTTATTCACCCAATGGAGGCGTAAAAGATAGCACACTGAGTCAAGGGTGGAAACTCGTTGGAGCGTTTGATAAAGTGACGAAATATCCGATCCGAATTCAAACGGTGGAATACAGAGATATTCAGATTGCTACTTCTGACGGGAAAAACATCACAATCGATTTTGCTTACAACTACCAAGTAGAACCAAGTAAAGTATCTTCTATCTTTAATACATTTGGGCCAATTAGCATTCAAGAAATTGAGGATACATATCTCAAAACACGTTTCCGTGACGCAGCTCGTAAAGGTATCTCCAAGTTTACAGTCATTGATGTGTATGGTGAAAAGTCATCCGAAGCAGGAGTAGACGTGCAACAACGTTTTTCTGATGACGTTAAAGATTTAGGCTTTATTGTATCAAACGTTACTGTAGGTGTTCCTCAACCTGACGCTAAGACTCAGGAAGCAATCGATAAGCGTGTTGAAGCTTCTCAAGAACTGGAACGTAAAACGACTGAACTTGAGATCGCCAAAAAAGAAGCAGATCGTAAGCGCGTGGAAGCGCAAGGTAATGCAGACAAACTATTGATCGAAGCAGAAGGTCAAGCTAAAGCAAATAAAGAGCTTCAACAATCATTATCGAGTCAACTCGTTGAATATGAAACCATCAAGAAATGGGATGGAGCCCTTCCATATGTAAGTGGGTCAAACACGCCAATGATTCAATTACCGGGTACTAAAGTAGAGCAAAATAGTGGCGCGGGAAGCGTATCTCCCTAATTAGTGGTTTGAAGTGCACGTCTTACTTTCTTAACAAATTAATGTGTTGAATTCTAATGAACAAGCCGGTCCAATCCTGTACAATGGATAACGACAAAAACAACGGTAGATTAAGGATGGATCAGCACGATGAGAATTATTATATCACCAGCTAAAAAGATGAAGATCGATACCGATCTTATGGCTATCGCGCAGATGACGCATTTTATAAACGAGTCAGAACAGCTATTGAGTCTGCTTCAAGAGTTATCCTATGATGAACTCAAAACGTTGTGGAAGTGTAACGATGCAATTGCCGAACAGAATGTGGAGCGGATTCGGAATATGAATATAAAAGCAAATTGGCCAAACACAGAAAAACGTAAGACACGTTTGGTTTCGCAATAGTTACTTTCCGTTGGCTTGCAACCTTCGCATTACTTTAACCGTCTAATAAGTACTTTTGGAAAGGAGAGGAAGACATTGAAATCTATATTGTCTGTTTTCATTTTGATTCTTATGGTTACAGGTTGTAGCGGTAAAGGTGACCATTCTAACAATTCAACAGAACAGCAAGACGCTCTAAAGACGTCTGAGGCTATTGTCCTTGCAAAGCAGGAGTCAAAGGGACAGAAGAAAATTCTGCTTGCATTAGACACAAAAAATCCCGAGTTACAGTCAAACCTAAAAGAAATTACGGGTCAAACCGTTCAGGAGATTTTAAAAAAAAATAAATATAACTTAGAATGGCTAGACCTAAAAGACATCTCACTAGAAAAAAAAGATTTTAATGCTCTGGAGATTGGGGTGAAAATCAATTATGTTGCTGAAAAAGAACATCTTGATACTGTTCCTCCAACATCTATTGCCAAAGAAATAAATATAGCAGAATAAAATTGAAAAAAAGCGATCTAGCTAGATCGCTTTTTTGAATTAGTTCTTACAATTATTTAGCTGTATCTGATGTATATGGAGTCCAATCCCCACCATAGGCTTTTGCATTAGAAATATGCGAGAATCTTGCAAACGAAGCGCCGTCACCAGATCTGTGTATGCCAATCAAAACTCCGTTATACCACCAAGTTCCTCCGCTATCGCCTCCAAGAGAAACAACATCAGCCTCCATATACCCACTGTTTCCTATTGAGGTGATGTTTTTTGCTGTAACTGATCCGCAGCTAAAACCGCTAGTTGCCCCAGATAAACAAACATTGTCACCTACATTGAGGGAATTTGTACTTGTTTGATAAGAAGTGATTTTGCTATCCGTCCAAGAATATTTATAGACGTAGTTAGAAATTTTTTTAGTAGACGGTACTTTGATAACACCTACGTCGGCATAGTTTCCGTTATAAGAAAAATGCTCTGTTCCAACTAATGAACCGCCTTGGTATGCATTATTGGTATTCCATGATTCGAGACAATGTGCAGCTGTGATAATAAAGCGATCACTACTCTTTGTGGCCAAGGTTCCTATTGTACAATAGTTTATAGAATTTGTAGAGTTTGTTGCAGTATCAGCGATAAGTAATCCACCAACCATAGTGTCAAGCTTAGTGTTTCTTGCATCCAGTTTTTCATTCGACTTGCCAGTCACTATTTTATAAATATTATCATTTTCTACAGTTAGCGCCTTAATTGGGCTAGATGCCATTAACTTCGTTGCATTCGTACTGTCGGCAAGTTGAATCTCAACCACATTTTCTTTTACTCTTACAGCAACAGTTTCGAAAGGAATCCCAAGCTGCTTACTTTCATTTATCACAGATTCATAGGCGCTTACAAGTTCGGCCTCTGAGAAATTTACTTTCTTGATTTCTAAATATTCTGCTGGGACAAGCGCTTCAATTGCTTTTTTAATTTCTTTGACTTCTTCATTTTCTACCGAGAAACCAATAACAAATTTTAATCCGTTTTCTTTTTCCTGATGAAATGTTCCAATATCACTATATTTTTCTATTATGTCATTATTTGGACCTTTTGCAGATACTACACCATTTTTAGTGAGTAAGTTTGATATTTGGGGTCCATACTTATTCATAAGCTCATCTCTTTCTTGAATGTATCTTTCCTCTTCTTCAGTGAGCGCTATACTATATTTTGGAATAGTATCTCTTGCATTAGAAGAATTTAATGCGTTCATGATAGCCTGATTGGAATAATCGAGGTTATTTGACTTTCGGTATCGCTGATGTTTTTGAACTATTTCCTCATTAAATTCAAGTTCGCGAGCCATCTCATCTTCTGGAAATGTAACAATTGGAGATATATCCTTTATATCGCTAACTATAGACTCCGAAAGGGGGGACTGTTTTGTGTCATCTGCACCATAAACTTCTGAGGAAGTGCTGCCTGCAAAGAGGGAAAGTAAAAGACCAAAACTAAGAAGCATAGATCGTTTCTTCAATTTTATATAACCTCCTTATATTAATTTAGATCTATTATGGATTTTTTTGTTTATATTTTGAATAGGAAGAAATACCTGATTAAGTGACAAAATACTACATTATATAACATTTAACAAAGGTGGAAATATGATACTTAATACAGGTCAGAGTCGAATATCTTTGAGCGTACACGCTAAATTTATTGTAGCGAGTCGATAGACGGCGGTTTTTTGACTATATTAAAGAAGCATTCTATTAAATGACGTTATTATATGGGTTTTATAAGAATGATATGACAAAACTTGGAGATGATTTTTGATGTGGTCAAATGTTGAAAGGGGTATGGATAAACATGGTATTATTAGTATTACTGCTCGTCGCAGTAAAACGACACAGTATCCTGTAGTCGTCAAAATGAAGGATAACCCCCTTCACTTATAGAGGAGAGCAATGAGTACAACTTATGCCTAATCCATATTCAAAAACCAATTGAACTTTTCGAGTTGTAATGAACGCGCTAGACATTGGATTCGCCTGCCCAATCCTGTACAATGGATAACGACAAAAACAACGGTAGATTAAGGATGGATTAGCACGATGAGAATTATCATATCACCAGCTAAAAAGATGAAGATTGATACCGATCTTATGGCTATCGCGCAGATGCCGCAGTTTATAAACGAGTCAGAACAGCTAATGAGTCTGCTTCAAGAGTTATCCTATGACGAACTCAAAGCGATGTGGAAGTGTAACGATGCAATCGCCGAACAGAACGTGGAACGGATTCAGAATATGAATATAAAGGAAAATCTTACATAGCCATCTATGCCTATGAGGGCATTCAGTATCAATATATGGCTCCGGGTGTTTTTCAAAATGAGGAATTAGAGTATCTTCAGCAGCATTTACGTATTTTATCCGGTTTTTATGGCATGTTGCGGCCTTTGGATGGGGTTACCCCTTATCGGTTGGAGATGCAGGGCAAGTTACAAGGTCCGGGCTTCAAATCGCTCTATCAATTCTGGGGCAGCAAGTTGGCAGATCAACTTCAAGCGGACAGCAACTGTATTCTTAATTTGGCTTCCAAAGAGTATAGCAAAAATATTTTACCTTTTCTGAGTGAGGAAACCCGGTTCATTACTTGTGTATTCGGACAAATGGTCAATGGGAAGCTTGTTGAAAAGGCAACCTGGGCCAAGATGGCCAGAGGTGAAATGGTACGTTATATGGCAGAGCATAAGATTACAGATGTGAGGGATGTAAGAAACTTTGATCGGTTGAATTTCGCTTTTTCAGAAGAACGATCCGACGAGAGTACGTTTGTTTTTATACAAGCAGAGGTACAGTAGCTGCTGTGCGCTGATCATGTACCAGAATGATAACTATTTGATTCAATTAAAAGTCGCCAACTGGCGGCTTTTTTATTTTTCAGATATTAAATCTAAGTCCTAATCAAAATAGGAATATATTTTGTATCAGGATAATGACAGGTTATATTTTAAATTGTTATCTGAGATATAAAAGGAAAAAAGTCCCTGAATTTAGGGACTAATTTACTATGTCCTAAAATAAGGAAAATGACGATAATGATTTATTAGGCTCCATTTATACATCTGTTGAGGGAGTAAATGGATAAAAAACATAAAGGAGGAATATGAATTCCATGAGTTTAAGAAAAGGTTTTATTGTTTTTCTGATGGCTTTGTTGTTGATTGGAACCATGTATCCGACTAGCGGTTATGCGCTTTCGGACCAATCGGATGCCATAATAACAAGTGAAAGTAGCGCGGAGAATGTTGATGTTTCTATGGAGGAATCAGCTTTAACAGACGGCGAGAATCTAGATGTTATTGATCCGGATGTCTACGAAGAACCAGAAGGTGTAGATGAAGTTATCGAAGAAGCAGAAGATGAAGCGACGGTTACTGATGATACATACGGGGAAAACTCTTTCTCTCCTCAAGCTATGGCCATGGCAGACGGAACTTTGACCATGAGTCCCGGAGATTCCTATACGTTCACGAATAACGGAAGTGCCGCAAGATCGTTAAGTACCAATGCCGCGACTTCAAGAAGCAGTGCATACGATTACGTTATTTATAGACCAGATGGCAGCATCATGGGCGAGAACATGGACTCTACTAGTGGTTTATCAGTAGGTTCAGGTTATACAGCAGTGATCACCTCGACGGGTCAGAATCCGTTTACAGTGACAATTCGTTCAGAATTTTCCTACAGTGTATCAGCTAACCCTGCCATGCTTAGGGTTACGTTATCCAAAGGAGAGAGCTATCGATACTTTAATGAAGGGACACAGTCAAGAGTTTTAAGTGCCGATACTTCCACAGCTCAGGACAGGAAGATAGATTACGCTTCATACAAAGAAGATGGTAGTCTTGTAGCTTCCAATTTCGAAACGACTGGGAAACCTTCACTTGCGGGAGGGAACGAAATCATTATTACTGGTGCGGGCTCACAGCCTGTTAGTGTTGGTTTTCCCTATGAAGTCTATACCGGTGAATGGAGCGATGAGCCAGCCTATACGCGTACAACGCTATATCAGGGAGATAGCTACCAGTTCACTAATATCAGTTCCAAATCCGATGCACTCCAAACGGATGGAACGACCAAAGATAAGCATGATTACGTTGTTTATCTTCCGGATGGAACGGAAAGTTCTACAGGGACGAATACGACCACTAAACCTACTGTAGCAGCAGGAAGAACCGCCGTTGTAACTTTGGTTACAGCAACGCCTGTAACATATGGTGTGCCCTATCGGACATTTGATGTCCAAAAAGCCGGTGGCGATGCAATTACTCGAATCACTGTATATCCTGGAGAATCTATGATTTTCAGTAATAATGGTTCGTTGGCCAATCCGATAAAAAACAATGCCAGCAGTACCAATGGAGCCCTTTTTGACTATGTTCTTTATACAGCAGAAAACGTCGTTCATTCGGATGGATTCAACAAAAATACAAATCCGATCATTCGTTCACAAGGTTACGCAGTCGTGACTGTAGTTGGGCAAGTCCCAATTGAGTTTAGTTATACGGATGATTTCTCGGTTGAAGAAAGCATGGAACCTGCGTACCATCGCGTAACACTCAAACAGGGAGAAAGCGTGACATTTTGGAATAACACTACTGATCGGGAATATCTCGACAGTGATGCGTCCACCACCCAAGGGCGGATTTTTCGTATTGTCAGGTTAGCCAGTAATTACTGGTTGGCCTTTTTTTGTGGTCGTTTTACGATGGGGGAAGCCGGGAGAACGTGGCGGTTTTAGGGGCTAGGACCTCGTAACAAAAACAGTTCTCCCACGACCTCCAAAAGACCATGTTTGGGCTGGTAGGGGCAGTTGACCCCGTATAACAAGCGAAGCTATGGGTTTGGAACCATCGTGGAAAGGACCGGCGAAACGAAAGATAAGGAGTGAGGGCATGGAACCTGTTGTTGGTGTAGATGTCGCTAAAGGTTCAAGTGTGATACAGGCGTTTCAAAAACGAAATGAGCCCGTTGGTAAAGCTATCGTCATTGAGCATGTTGCGAGTGGATTCGAACAATTCACGGAGATGTTAGGGGCCCTTCAAGCCGAAACGGGTGTTGCTCCAGTGGTTGTTTTGGAGGCGACTGGGCATTACCATCGTGCCTTGGTGTCCTGTCTGAATCGGAGTGGCTACACCTACTACATTGTGAATCCCTTGCAATCCAAGCGAGCGAAGGGAACGCAGTTACGCAAAGTTAAAACAGATGCTGCAGATGCTTGGCATCTGGCAGAGATGTACTATCGCGGCGACGTGAAGCCGCATCGAAATTGGGATGAGACGTTTACAGAGCTACAGCATTTGACTCGGCAGCATGAGTTTGTCACGGGAATCTTTGTGCAGGCGAAGCTGAACAGCAGAGCCTTGCTGGAGCAAGTTTTTCCGACGTATGAGCAGATATTTTACAATGTGTTTTCAACAACATCATTGACGGTGCTGTCTCATTGTTTGGAGGGAAGTGTGACGAATTGGAATGAAGTCATTCAGGGTAATTCGGGACGATCCCATTCCAAGCGATGGACCAATGAAAAAGCGAGAAAACTGGAGGAAGTACTGGATGAATGGAGAGAAATTCGGCGTAGCCCCGCTCAAAGCAAGGCACTGCTCGGAATGGTCTCTTTATTGTTGACGATGATTCGGCAACTGGAGGAACTCGAAAAACAAATGGAGGAACTTGCAGAAAATCTGCCTGAAGTCGGACTGGTGAGAAGTATCCCGGGAATTGGAACGAAACTGGCCGCAGCCATTGTAGCTGAACTAGGTGATGTGAAACAGTTTAGTGATGCGAAGCAACTTGTAGCGTTTGCGGGCCTTGACCCAGGGATTTTCAGTTCAGGAAAGTTCACAGCGACAAGTACACGAATTACGAAACGAGGCTCTAAAAGGCTCAGACGTTCACTATATTTAGCGGTGCAATGTGGAATGCGAAAGAATGCGAATGCAAGAATCCGTTCGTACTACGAGAAAAAAAGAAACGAGGGCAAGCCCTACAAGGTGGCCGTGATCGCCTGCGCAAACAAGCTGTTACATCACATTTTCGCCATCTTGCAGAAAGGCCAGCCCTACCAAGTGTAATCCATATTTAACCAAAACCTCCATACCCGTGGAGGTTATTCGTGTTGGTCGGAAAAAGTATACCACGAAAAGAGAACTCATCCAACCAGAAATGCTTGACAAACATTAGCTGGTTTTTGATTACGTCACCTATTATCCAGATGGTACAGAACGCAGTACAAGAAAAGCAACAACGGTTGAACCAGTTGTTTACTATGGAAATAAAGCAGTAATCACAGGTGTATCTGCGGAGCCTGTAACCATAGGGGCGATTTACACCATTTTTGATGTAGAGGATCGACCAAATGAAGCACTAACTAAGATTACGGTATCACCGGGTCAATCGGTAAAATTCCATAATGGAGGCTCACTCAGCAACCCAATACGGAGTAACGCCAAAAAATTAGGTGCACTGTTTGATATTGTGGTGTATAAGGCAGACGGTAGAGCACATAGTGACAAATTCAATAGCAATGTAAGTCTCGCTACCATTCCTTCTGGTGGTGAAGCCGTCGTTACCGTAGGGGGAAGTACACCTGTAATATTTGAATACACGGATGATTTCTCTGTCGTGGACAGCCAGGAACCAGCTTATCTGCGCGTTACGTTGAACAAAGGCGAGAGTTATGCCTTTACCAACATAAGCTCAGATGCGAAAAGGGTCCGAAATGATGCTTCCAGCAGTGAGGGGCGGGTGTATGATTACACGATTTACAACGTAGATGGAACAGTGTCAAGCAGTAGAACAGCAACAGCGATTGAGGCGTATGTCTTGGGTGGTAAAAAAGTTGTTGTTACCAACATCTCGGATCAACCCATAACGTATGGTGGGATTTACCGCGTTTTCCGTGGTCAAGATGATCAAGTCCCTTCACCAGAAACAGATATCACTGTCAATCAAGGGCAAAGTGCAGTATTTACGAATCCGGATTCAAAACCTGCTCAAATTGAACGAATCGCAGGAGTAGCATCCGTTGTGGATTATACAGTTTACGATAAATCTAATAAAGCATTGTATTTCGTGGAAGGTATGAGTCATGCAACATGGGATATTCCAGCAGGTGCAACGCTTGTTGTTACCGTAGTATCTACGGAACCTGTAACGATTCAATATCAATCTCCCGTGACAGCCAGCTTAAGTCAGGAGCCTGCACTTATCAAGCGGAATTTGACGCCGAATAACACGCTCTTGTTCTCGAATACCTCACCTTATGAGGCTATACTCGTTGGTTCTCCTTCTGAAGGAGGAACCTATGATTACGTTATTCGAAATCAGAATCAAGTTGTTGTTAAGGAAGGAAAGAACGCTACAGGAGGACAATTTGTACCTGGAAAGTCTGACATTCAGGTGCATAACGTGTCAGCCCAAACACTGAAATTTGTAGGTGCTTATCGGCACTTTACGGTCAAGGAAGTGGAGGTGGAGTTTCTGACTTTGTATGAAAACACAGAGACGGCGCTTCCGACAGTTCAGCAAGGGAATGTGTACTACCGTTTTAGTCCGTATAGCTCTGACAAGTATCGGATTGCCATAAAGGAATCAGGTGATTTTTCCATTGAACCTCGGATCGAATTGTATTCAGATAAGGAATTGAGCATTCCGGTAGCTGCTTCAATAGAGCAAGAACAGGTATATGGTGAGCAATATACCGTTCTTGAATGGGAGCTTGAAGGTGGACAGAATTATTATCTCAAGCTAAGTGAAAAAGAAGGAAAACCGATTCAGGGAGCCATAAAAGCAGCATGGATGAACATTCGTAATGACAATAGCTATGAGTACGGCTATGGCAATCAATTGCTTAAAGTCGTTCTATTTACAGGAGATCAAATTGTGTTTGAGTATGATCGCAACGGTAATTTAACGAAACGAACAAAAAAGATTTTCCCATTTAATTAATGATTGTCTAAATCTAGGTTGAGGTGATGGAGTGTTTAAGAAAATAACGATTATTTGGTTGTGCGTCATATTGGTTCTTAGTGGGTTCAGTTCTTTTGGATATGGAGGACAAACAGCAGCGGCGGCAGAAGGTAGGGATTCCCTCCCTTCCGCTACTTACATTACTGTCCATAGTTTAAAAGAGCAATTTGGTATCAAAGAAGATTGGATTGAGAAAAAACTAGATCAAGGTTACTCGCTGTACCAATTGTATAAAGCTTTACAGACAGATCGCACAGGCGGCGAGGCTGCTGAAAAATGGCTAGAAGCACAAGAAATAAGCGAACCAATTCAAATGGAGGGGCTACGCCCTTCCGGTTCATCACAGCAAAACAACTTCTCGATTAATGCTCTTAATGAGGATACTCCAGGTACGGGAACAACCGTGGACGAAACTGGACTTAACCATGTCGATATCCGAGATGACGCATCGCTTTATATGACGTCTTATGGAGCGGAATCCATCTCAACTGCTACAGGGGAAATGATGATTCAGAGTACTGACCTTTCTCTACCTGGTCTCATTCCGTTTGATCTGACACGCGTCTATGACAGCGCTAGAGCGAGTGGACAGCTGGGCGTTGAATATGACGAAACGACACAGACGTATTCCAATATAGTTACGCCACGCAAGGAAGAACTCTCTGCTGGATTGGGGCAAGGCTGGCGTTGGGATATTCCTTTCATGGAAAAACGTGGCGATCATCAGTATATTCTGATTCCGGGCGTGGGCTATTACCGCTTAAACGCGAATCTGGAACTGGAAGGTTACGTATGGAATGACTTAACCGTTAAGCGAGATGCCACCGTGACTGTGAATGGCGTATCAAGCAGTTATCGTCTATCCATCCGTAACGGCTACGATTATCTATTTAATGAAGCCGGAGAGCTGTTGCAAATTACAGATGGCTACCGTAATACCGTGAATTTTCACTATACGACATTGAACGGAAACCAAGTTATTGCACGAATTGAAAACAGCGAAGGTCAGGCGCTGACATTTGCTTATGACAACCTGAAGGTTACTGTACAGCTTGCAGGAACGGATCGGAAAGCAACATACACGCAACGCGAGGACGAAGGCATTCGCATTTTGCGAGAATACACGGATGCTCTCGATCGCACAACGACGTATACGTACTATTATCCGGAATCCAAATTCAACTTTTTACCTGAGTTGCAAAGCAACCAAAATGCTCAAGGTGTGATGCATACAGCGCTGTTATCGCGTATTACAAGCCCTTCATCGGCTATAACGGATTATGCATATATTCCAGCGCTGAAGCAGATTGGCGAAGCTTCCTCCCATTTTGTATTCAAAGTAAGAGAGCGCAAGAGCCAGTTTAGTACAACGGATGGCGAAGGCGTTCTGGACAAGGTTAACTTTGAGTACTCTGGAGAAGATCTGGACTCCTATGGACAATCAGCCACATGGACAACGAAAGTAAAAGCAGAGAACACTGTAGATACTTGGACGTTCTCCAAAACGTTTAGCGCTGCAGCTCATCCAGATTTGGTTCGCGCAGATAAGCACACGTTAACTGGAGATGACGTAACTTTTTCCACGGAGTTCCAGTACGACAGTCAAACGAAGCGAAACCTTCCGACTCAAATGACGGAGTGGGTTAGTAAGGGTGGACGTACAGGCGAGAAGCTAACCACGACCATGACCTACGATGCCAATGGAATGGTGACGTCCGAAAAACAAAGTACAGGACAAGAATCTACCTATGCGTATGAAACGGGTAAGGCTCCATATCACTGGATCAAACCTATTCGTTCGACCAGCAAGATTAATAGTACCTTGGAGAGATACACCGAAACAACCTATAACAGCCAAGGTTCCGTTCTGCGGAGCACAACTAAAAATGGATACGGCGGGCAGTTGCTCACTGAATCGGAAGTGAAGCTGGATGATAAAGGAAGAGTCACCAGCACCACGGATAAAGGCGGCTATTTAGCTAAAGACAGCGTAGCGATGTTGAGTTATCAGGCTGATGCAGGGCATTTGGTGAAATCCAAGTCCATAACCGTGAATGATGCTGCTGGTAAAGCAGAAGCCCTCGTGGAATCGTATCAATATACGAATGCTGGTGAACTGGAAAAGACAACCGATGCATCCGGGGAACAGGAATCCTATCAGTATGATAAGAGAGGGCGACTTCTACAAATCGTACATGCTGATGGTACGAAATCAACTACGGCGTATGATGATGTTAAGAACATCATTACAAATACATCGCCAGATGGCATTGTCACGACCGAGCGGTATAATCCGTTAGGTCTTTTGGTAGAAGAGCAGACGGCTCAGGCTACGTACAAATACGCCTATGACCGCGAAGGTAATGTTACGGCTGTTGAGGATGCTGAAGGCAATGTTACGAGAGCTGTAGTCGACGCGTTTGGACAAGCGATAGAGACAAAGTATCCAGACGGGACCATCGAAACAACCAACATTGATGCTGTGGCCCAAACGGTGACCTATAAGGACGCCGCTGACAATCAAACACGGGAGAAGAAGGATTTACTTGGTCGAGTGACGGCGGTGGAAGAATATCGGAATGGTGCATATGTTCCGTTACAACAAACCGAGTATGATATCGATGGTAACGTAATTGCATCTATCGATGGTAACGGTCAACGAACGACCTATACGTATGATGCGCTTGGACAGATCACAACAGTGACAACACCGAAGCAAGAGACAAGCCGCTACTTCTATAGCTATCAGGGCCAAGTGACACAGATCGTATCACCGAATACGCAAACAGTCACAAAACAGTATGATGAATTGGGAAGACTCATTAAACAGACGCATCCGAGTCCAGCCGGGTATGCGACAACGTTATATTACGATAAGAAAAGTAATCTGATTAAAAAACAGGATCGACTTGGGAAAGTAACAGAGTATACGTATAACAGTGACAACATGCTCACAGGTATGAAAGCACCGGATACGAATGTATCCTATACGTACGACGAGATTGGCCGT
This sequence comes from Paenibacillus sp. FSL E2-0151, assembly GCF_037993015.1. Taxonomy (NCBI): domain Bacteria; kingdom Bacillati; phylum Bacillota; class Bacilli; order Caryophanales; family Paenibacillaceae; genus Paenibacillus; species Paenibacillus sp. FSL E2-0151. The sequence goes on along the minus strand of NZ_CP150308.1, from coordinate 4,619,779 downwards.
AGAACATCGATGACCGATGATCATGGAAAGACCACGTACAGTTATAGAGTGGCAGATGGGATGTTGAACGGACTGACGTTCCCGGATGGGACACGACTTGATTACGAAAACAATACCCAGCAACGTCTAGGGTATACCTTAACGGATGCCAAAGGACAATCCTTGCGCATTCACGGCGAAGTAGATGCCATGAATCGGGTAACCTCCATGGATATTACCACGGGTTCAGGAGGGGCCTCTGCACTCGCAGCATCGGGAACGACGCCTGTGGATCGTATGACATTCAGTTATGCGTCCAATAGCTTGCTGGAGAAATTGTCGTTTGGCAAGGGCCTGAGCACAAGCTACCAGTTCAGCGGCTATGACCTGTCGGGAATCACGATCTCTCAAGGGACATCTGCGGTGCAACAGTTCGCCTATGAATATGATGGTAATAAAAACATCACGTCCCGTACACAGAATGGGGAAACTGATCAATACACATACGATGAATTGAGCCGGATTCAGACCGAAACGGGTACGCAAAAAGAAACGTATACTTATGACCCGAATGGTAACCGGTACAGTACCGGAAGTGGTAAGGTATACGGTCTAAAGGATGCACAGTATACGTATGACAGCCAGAATCGTCTGATTAAAGCAACGGGTGAAGGCAAAACGGTAACCTACAGCTATAATGGAGATGGATTGTTGTATGAACGTACGGAAGGCGACCAAACGATTCGTTATTATTACGATGAAGAAGCCAAACTCATGGCTGAGGCCACTGTGACGTCTGGAAAAGCAGAGCTGACATATGCCTATATCTATGATCTGTATGGGCAATTATGGGCTCGCCAGGACAAGCAAACAGGTAAACTGGAATACTACCAGTTGAATGGTCATGGCGATGTCGTTGGCCTTGTAGACGATGCAGGAAAAGTGTTGAACAGCTATACCTATGATATCTGGGGCGGACCGTTAACAACAGAGGAAACCGTACCGAATATGCTTCGCTATGCCGGAGAATATTGGGATGATACGGTAGGGCTGCAATATCTGCGAGCGCGCTGGTATGATCCAGGCATGGCACGTTTCATCGGTGAGGACACGTATGAGGGAGAATTGAATGATCCATTAAGTTTGAATTTATACTCTTATGTAAGTAATAATCCTCTAAAATATGTAGATCCGAGTGGCCATGTGGCCGTAGATGTAGATGTTTTTAACATTAACTGGAAATTAAATTCCTTAAAAGCAGATTGGGTTTACTGGGATGGGGTTTTTAAAGGATCCAAAGACAATTCATCAATGTGGGTTCACGCACACAAAAAAAGAAACCAAGCTGCAAATCAAGCAAAAGCGATAAGAAACAGCAATAAAGGAATGCAAGGACTTTTAAAGCAAAGTGATCCCGTCTTTAATGCATTTGTTTTACAAAATGATACTTCAAGAAATATGAAAGTAATGGTAGATCCTAAAAGTAATATAGTTTATTATGCGGACGCGTCAAAATATAATTGCACTGGTTGCATTTACGATGAGACAACTTACACGAAGGGAAAAGCAGATGCAATTATGGGGGATGTTTCCTCACGACTTACAAGTCTAGTTACCAGTGAAAAATTCGGGAATGTAAACTATTTAGTAGCATCAGTTTTTGGCAATGTTGAAGTAACTAAAAAGGGTACGGTAACTACTATGATTTATGTGGCCAACCCCAAAGGGTATACTATGCAAACTGTAATTGTTACTAGTGATGGTAAACCTACTGGATGGACTGGTTGGAATCCATACTATTAAGTATTTTGTAGGGAAGAGGTGTTATTTTGAGAAAGGTATTAATAATAGGTGTTTTATTAATGATTACCATATTCATTTTTTTTATTTTCATTAAAGATTCAACTCCAGTACAAACTAGCAGGCATATAATATCAGTCGACCTTAAAGGTAATTCATGCAAGGTAACTGTTAATGATCCACCAAAGCCTATAAACAGGAGTACTCAAACAGAACGATTTGAAAGTCCATCATGTAACAAATTAAAAGAAGGTGATTCAATAACCTATCGGTATCTGAATGAAGGGAAGTATCTATACATCGTTTCAATTAATAAAGAACCAACGAAAGATCCTTTGTCAGGAGTGGTAACTAAAAAGTTAGAAAATGAAGGAACCTTCTATATTAAAGTTAAATCAAACAGTTTTGGAGATGAAACATTTCCTATAGACAAGAAAGTTTGGAACAAAGTAAATATTAAATCCAATGTTATTTTTTATCTTGATAATTGGGACACCCCTATTAACATAACAAAAATACAGTAAAAGATTGTTTGAAAAATGAGAGAAATGAGTTCATTCTTATATTGCATTTTAATATGGATAATAAAAATTGCCGTATCGTTCTTAAAGAAGATGACCTCGTTATACATCGGGGCATCTTCTCTAATATTAATGAGAGTATGAGTTGCAACCATCGGCATATCCGTTGTATTAAGGAGATTGGAGATACTAACATGATTGAATATAGGTATACAATTGAATCTAAATAACTCAACGCTGAATTTTGGGCTAAGGGTGCGACAGGGGTCACAACTAAGATTCTATTGGGGACTGACAAATTGAGAAAAATGATTAAAAGCTCAGAAGAGTTTGAGAAAGCATCACGTTTGGTTTCAAAAGTAATTTGTGTTGACGAGAGGTTACCAAATCCAGTATTTAAAGTTTCCTTTCCAAATAAAGTTGTTTTTGATTTTGATTATGTAATGAGCTATCAATTTTGGGATGAATTAGAGAAAATCATGGATACTTTTGGTGACTACTCTGTAATTATGGCTGTTTTAGATCCAGACCCTGTAAATTATTACTACAGTGAGTTTTCCCAATATAACTGGTGCGTTTTACAAAAGGGTACCACCGCTGATGAGTATTGGAATATCCTTAATCAGGGACCAGAAGAAAGCCCTGCTGATGCTATTCTATCTAACTCTGAAATAGTTATATGGTTATCGCCGTCGCTGAATTGGGCAATATGGGGAGAAAGAAGTTACGGCATTTGTATTTTAGGTTTTAACGATGAAATGAGCAAGTACAGTAGTGACTCATGTTTTTCAATAGACAGGGCTATTACTGATTTGGTGGCCTTAAACTTTACCAAAGGTATACCCGAAGATGTGACTAATAAGTTAATGAAACATTATAGTATTAAGAACTAGGAACTGATAAGACCTTGAGGACTCTAATCCTCAAGGTCTTTATTTAATATCCCCTCCTTCGTATGCCTCATATAAAAAGGATATGAAGGATCTTGAAGATGGTTTAAGAACGTATTGAACCGTTAAAAAGGGATAGAAAAAAATAATATTGTTAGCATTAAAGCTCGTCGTAGTAAATTCCTCAGTGTCCTATTGTGGTTAAATTTAAGGACAACTCACAAGAATATGTGTACAACTACAGAGAAGAGCAATGGGTGCAACTAACGCTTGATATTATTCCAAAATCAATTGAATGATATGAATTGTAATGTGACATTGAATTCACGTAGCCAATCCTGAAAGTCGGATTAAACGTATTGAGACCATACGTTTAATAAGAGCATATTAAAACAAGTGGAACTGGAAGGTTTGACCCTATTGAACTAGACACTCGTCAATTTCCTTGAAAAGTGGCTCTGCTACTGCTCTTAGGGTAATGTCACAACAAAAAAAGACGCAGGGGATGTATATCCCTGCGCCTGATCAAGAAATCAAATCGGTGTCCATCAATCCATATAGGGTAGAAAGGACTCTAATAAATGCTTTTCTAACTCAAGCTGGGCAGAGCCTTTAGTGCTTGCTAACGGATGATTAGCTCGTTCCAAAGCCGCACGGATAAGAGCCTTTGCGGAATCTTTGTCTACAAACACATTGTCCATGCGTACACGGGCTTCCTTATTACCATAACGAAGCATCAAGTTGTATTCCATCTCCATATGTCGCGCCATCAAGGAGGAACCTGTAAGTTTACCATCAGCATCGGTTAAGGGATTGAAGCTACTTTTTTTCATCTGCTTTGTTCCACGCATCCTGGACCTTCTTGAGATGCATTCTTCAAGGCCGCCTGAGAAAATATACTAATATAATTGTTAGCAGAAGAGTGGGCTGTCATAGCCAATTCCTCCAATATTCATATTACATCCTTCCGGTTAACGAACATTAATCCAAGCGGTCCACTGTGTTGGAATATTAATGGAATAGACCGTACCTACAAATTGTCCACCTGTACTAGGCGCTTCATAAACCCAAGAATGGGCAAAAGCATCAACGACACGATCACCGTCCAGATCAATAGCTTCAGACCAGTTGTTAGTCATTGTATTGCCGGCGAGTGTGCCGTAGTGACTGCTGTCATAACCGATCTGGAAAGTAATACACTGAATCCAAGCCCCGCCATGATCATTGGTCGTGGAGAGCGGGTTGTTGTTGAAGCCGTAAATTTCTTGACCACCATTAGGAGATACGACACCATATACATTAATGTGAGATACTTTCGGAGCAGGCGCAAACAGAACTGGACCACCCGCATTATCAGCCTTCTGCGATTCGAATTCAGCCTTAGCCGCTTTCACAGCTTCACGGAATTCTTTGGAATTAATAATTTCTTCCTTTGTCATAGGTTTGGCTTGAGTCACGTCACCATCTGCATAGGCAGCTACATTAAATGAAAGCACTAGAACAAGAATAAGAGCTAAACTAAACAATTTTCTCATAGCAATAAATTCCACCTTTCTTGTTATGGGTATTCTTTTACAAAAACATGTGGTTACGACAAATAGACCTGCTTGCAGATTAAAGCCTCTTGCCCTCCTCTCTTTTAAAGATGGTTCTTCCCCTTTTTTCTTTACTGAAAAAGAATTTAAGGAGGTAGAACTCTACAGGCTAGAAAACTCTATGAAGTAGGAATGTATATGTAAAATGAATGCCTGCCAATGATTATGTGTTGCAGACAAAATGTAAAACTCATTTATACGCATTGATATCTTAGCTATGATAGGCTCTGATACCCATCTTGATAATATAAGATTCCAAAATAAATATTTAAATTGTAATATATTCCATTTATACAAACATATAGTACACCTATTCGTTGGCACAAGTCAAGTTCATTCTTTAATTCTATTAATTGTTAAAAATGTATCTAAAAAGACGAAAAAAGCCTAACCCCTCAGTATCATGAACGAGGAATTTGGCTTATGATCTTCAGCTTAAACAGCAGTGTCCGATTAGTGATTAGAATAATGATTTATTTATCCATTTATAAGTAATGAATTTTAACATTTGCCCATTCATTTTAAATTGTTTATCGCTAGTTTCTGTATGCTCGAATCCGTTTTGCTCTAAAACTTTTTGAGATGCTAAATTATTGGTGGTTGTTTTTGCCTTAACTTCTTTTATATCTAAATCAACTATCGTATCGAGTAATAATTTTAATGCTTTTTTAGCAACACCTTTTCCAGTGTGGATTTGTCCCACTCTATAGCCGAGAAATCCTATTTTATCGGAATCAATATCAACTAAATTTATTCTTCCAAGAATAGAGTTATTTTCGTCTTTTATTAAATAAAAAAAGGAGAGGCCTTTGACTTGTTCATCAAGCAGAGATTCATTCCTTACTTTAAAAACCTCAGGTATGTAATAATCATCTTCTCGAGACGGTACCATTTCCTCGAAAAAAATTCTGTTTTCAGTTTCGAATTCATACAAGTCTTCAATATCTGTATCTTTTAACTTCTCGATTATTATATTCATGAACCCTTTCCTCCAATCAACTTTAATGCAAGATACTACGAATCTACTTCTGTAAATTATAATCTGCACCACGATTTCAGTTTGTTCTAATTCCTCTTTTTTAATATGTTGAAAAATGTTGAATTTGGCAATTAAGTTTTTGTAAAGCAAGTATAACATTCCTATTTCGTTATTCAACATAGCCCCTTGAATCGCATGTATTCCCTGTGACGAAGGCTTGTATTTTGCACGAAAAATCTCGGGAAAAGAAGTACCTTTTACAGTATGGCCCCGATTGGCAGGAAGAGGCCAATGTTTTAACCTAACTTTACAGGAAAGTAGTTTCTCAATATGCTTTCGATTTTGCTCTAAAGATCGAGGGGGATCAAAAGCTTCGGAGATGCTCGGCTAGACTTTGGTTTTTCAGATCGTACCGTGATTTAGAAACGAATACAGTATGAGTGATATTATTAAGTTTCTCAATCATTCTTCCATAGGGAGATACTAGAGTTGACGGATCATTTTATTATCCGAAAAACGAAGATGAAGTGCTTGTATTTAACGAAACGACTGAAATGTTTGCAATGAATCCTGAAGATTACAGAGTATATGTCGAGATTAGCTCTTTAATATATCTAATGAATGATAGGGAGTGAAAGAATGGACATTACGTATATCAAGATGTTACCTGATCGAATAGAAGCAGGAACGTTATTGTTATTATTCAGAAGTGTTCTGAAAGAGTTTAGAAAACTAAGTTTGCATAACGCAAGTTAGACTCACTGGAAAAGGGTCTTAACATGACAACCAACTTAATTTATGGAAGTGACTTTATTTAATTTATGATAAAATAAAGATAAAGTATAAGAATGACTAAAGGAGTGTTGATCTGAGTATGACCGTAGATGAAATTCTGGACGCAATTAAGAACATGGAAGTAGAATATGCCAAAATATTCGAATGTCAATAATAAATTTGCATATGAAAGGCAGAATTGATAATAGGCGTGAATATTTCGAGGAGTGTATCAAAAAAATTTCAAATGATGTAATAACGCCCGTTACTCCACCAACTGATTTAAAGGAGGAGTTAGTAACATTAAAAAGCGATGAAATCTTCACTATAGCCTTAACAGATATTTATGGGAAATATTGTGGAGTAGCTGTTGCTTATAGAATGGGATTTAGTACTCTGGTATTGCATACATTATATGTGCGTGAAGATGTGCAAAACAACAACATAGGTACATTTTTAGTAGCTTTATTGATTTTAGTTGCTCGATTTGAAGATATGCCAGAAATCCTTTTGAAAACACTATTAAGCTATCAGAATGTCAAACATTTGTATATTGAAAAATGTGGCTTTGAAATTGAAGGAATGATAGCTGAAGAATCAGGATTGGAACCGTTTATGGTGTTACGTAAAGTGCTATAAAAATAGAATAGAGTGCTAAAGCTTCTACGGTTATTGTTTATATATAGTGAAGTTTACGGAGGGTTGAAAATTTTGGATACCATATCTCAAAAAGTAGCTGTCCCATTACTTGGAGTCATGAATATTAATTTTTTTGACTGCGCTTACGTTACTCTTGATTTCTATAAAAAAATCAATGAAATTGAGCGCCAAAAAAATATTAAACATCTTGGGTTAATTTCTTCTGTTTTTGATAATGTCTCACATAGTCGATGGGATTACCTTATGTTACAATGCGGTATAACTGAGATCACCCGAAAAATGCATTCGGGAGATGCTGATTTAGCTTTAGGAAGTTTGAAGATCAATGGCATTACATACAATGGAGAAGCTATTCTGAAAAGTTGGTTCCTTCTCTCAAATTTAGGTCACGCAAAAAATACTTTAGGTGATGAAAAGTTTCTAACAAACTACTTATTAAATCACACCAAAATGAGAAGATATGTACTCAATAAGATAAAGGATAAAGATTTGAAAGATTATGCATCGAAAATAATTTTGGGAAACAATTATTCCAAATTACATTATGTCCTTAGTATTCTTAGAGTATACATGCTATGCAATTCTAGAAAATCTAATACTATTTTTATAGTTTTACTTAAATCTTTATTATTAGATGATTTCTCTAAACACTATAAAGTAGACTCCCATAAACTTGATAGACTTAAAAATACTTTTTATATGATTAGACAATTATCTATTATCTCAATTGACAGTCATTACTCTCATTTACCTATTAAAATTGATTTAATGTCAGCAATTCTAAATTTAAAATCCTTTGTTTCTAATGAAAAAAGTTTGATGGGTTCCTTACATAACTCTCTATATACAGAGTTATATTTAGAGTCAAATGTTATCTGTAAACAAGCAGAATATTCACTAGAGATGAAAAAAAACTTTGAACAAAATAAATTTACTTTTGATGAAATATTCAAAGAATCACTTTTCACAACTGAATTGATTAGAATCGAAAATCCTAAATTTATTCCATTTTCTAAAGTTACTCTAGAATATGATATGTTTAAAGGAGACCATATTCGCCTAAAAAACAAGCTAAGTTCTATGTTGAACAAATTTAATGAAGTTATCTTTGATGTAGATATTAATCCGATAAGTAATGAAGCTTATATCAATTTTTTTATATCGAAATCTATTTCATCATCTAATCTGAACAAATTGATATTTGCTATTGTTTCATACTTGGATACATTATTTAACGAAATTATATATTATCATGACTCAGATATATTAGGTATAGCTTTTGAACTTGATAAAATCTCAGAAGCTAATTCTTCTTTAACAGTCGAGTTAGAAGTGATTAAAGAGAAGATTCTGGAAGAAACTTATTCAAACTTTAGCCAATGGTACTATCCGAAACTTAACAGTGTATTTGAGATGTTTTTTTTAGATGTCCTAAAATATTTTCTCAAGAATGAAAATTTAGTTTTACATATTGAAAAAAATCATTATCATCATTTTGGTTTTTTAGCTCCAGATTTCGAACAAAAAAATTATGGGGTGATTCAACTTGCAATGAAAGCAGAGAATGCAATCAACGATAATCAGGATCGGGTTCACGAATTAGAACAACTCAATAATTCTGTAAATAGAAAATTTGATGGCTTCAAGTTATTTCTAATTAGTAGAACAAAGATTTTAGATATGTCAAAATCCCCCGAGAAACGGCTTCAAACCGATATTGATTCAGCTATTCTTACTATATCTGAGGATTCCACTACATTAGATTTACATGAAGCTAAGAACAATAAGAGTGGTAGGGAGAATAACGCTACTAAAGATATTAAACAGAAATTAGTTCCTCTAATAAACACTCATGGCTTTGGGTATAGAGTTTTAGCCCATAAGGGATATGGTGCGAGGTTGAGGATTAAAATCAAATAAATGTAAGTGAATCAATTTCTAACAACCAAGATAGTACAGACACTCTTTCTAATTCCGAACAGAACGAGGCATATTAGACAATATTGTACTTCCATACGCATTCTGTTGTCTTGAAGCTTAGAGTAATAATAACCCATGGACACCCTCCTTGGATTATTATTACTCTAGAGTATAAACGGGCAGTAAACCGTTTTTCAAATAAGTAATCCCATTTAAGATATCTATGGAACTACTTCGAAAAAATAATAATACTAATAATAATAAATAGTGTAGGTTTACTTTGAGTACACAACTATATTATGGAGGTAATATCGTTTGAAATTACAAATTGAAAAATGGGTAGACGAAACTAAACCATTTAAGGAATCAGACTCTGCACATGATTTTTTTGAAGAATCTGTTCGTTGCTATAAAATTGGGGCTTATAAGTCTGCATTTGTTATGTCTTATCTTGCATTTAAAACTATTGTTAGAAATAGAATATTAGAGTGCCCCTATGGTAAAGAAGCTGTCAGTTCCAATCCAAATCCTTTGTTCTGGGAAAACGAACTTATTAAGAAATTAGAGAATGATGATAGTTGGGAAAGCTTCTTAAATAGTATTGTTGAAGCATCTTGTGCGGATGAAAAGAATAGAAAGCCTATTGGTATTCTACATTTTACTAATGGGGAACAGACAAAATCAGCTTATAATTATTGGAGAGACATTAGAAATGATTGCGTGCATGCAAAAAAACAGGTAACCATTGATAGTTCAACCGTAGAATCTTTTTGGAATTACTTGATTGATAACTTGAATAAATTTTATGTCCTTGGTGGTGAGCAGTACACATTAAAAGAATTGGAAAATATATATAAATACTATAGCTATCCTGATATAGTGAATCCAGAAAGAGTAACCGCAATAATAAACGACTTAAACGTAACTATTAAGAATAAATCCAAAGACTTCTTCCATGAATTATTTACTAACTTGAAAAAAAATGACCCCAGTAAGCTATTAATAAAGGAATCTAACATTAATTATTGGAAGGATATACTTGAATCTAAACATGAAGGTATTATAGAAGGAATTATTGAAGAAATTTCAGCAACTCCATTTAATTTCTTTAACTTTTATGAACATTTCCCACAAGTACTGGAATTGGCTATTTCGGTCGATTCAAAATTTATATTGGAGAGATTATCAGAATGGTTAGGTGAACCTTTCTTTTTTTTAGATAATAATCAGAAGAGGTTCTGGGAATTATTAGTTGAAACATTAGACAGGTACAAAGGTATTAATATCGATAAAATTTTAGTTCGTACCATCGCTTTAATCGCTTCCTTTGAACCAGACGATAGAAAACTGCGGATACTTAACCAGAATAATATCTTCAAAAAATATATTTTTGAACAATCATCTTGGTTTTTTAAGACAGATTCAAATTCACAATTTAACAATTATCATAAATTAGTTTCAGATGAATCTAATTACATTGAATGTTGTTTTAATTATTTAGATTGGGATATAGATTGCATTGAAACCTTAAATTCCGCACTTGATAGTTTAGAATTTAGTATGGCATATAGAAGCAACCTCGCTTCATCTTCTAATGGACAATTATATCGAAGAAAATGTAAGCGTATTATTTGTAACAACAAAGAAAAAATATTAAGTATTCCGAATATCGATTTGACGAACTATAATAGAATATCGAAGATAATTAATGAATGCAATTGTAGTAATAATGAATAAATAAAACTCATATTTTATCCATATCAAAAAGCCCTAGAGAGCCATTCTTAGGGCTATTTCAATCTCTTAACAAAATCCTCGGTAGACGATGGTCTATGCCCTATAAATGCGTTCTGGAGTCTTTCATTGGTCATAAAGAAGCAAGGGTACTTCAACTCCGTAGTTTCTGCTAACATAGATATATCCTACATAAAATAAGCGGTGAAAACGGATGAGTACAATCAAAGTAACACCTGAGCACTTACATCACGTATCAAGTCAGGTGGATCAGGCGAGGAAACAATTGGAGCATATCCAAGATAATCTCTCCAGGCAGAGTATGTTCCTTCAAGCTATGTGGATGGGGGCGACGCAGGAGAGGTTTTACCATGAGATTGAGCGTTCACGCCCCCTTCTGGATAAAGCGCTGGAGAGTATGGTGAACACCTCGAAGGAACTGAAGGATATTGCCATGCGGTTTGAGAATGCAGATGCTGAGAAGGTGAGTCTGGGCAGTGCTATTGGGGCTATAGGTGCGGCAACGATGATGAAGACCTCGGGAAGTAATTCAAGTTCAATTGATAAGGGATACCGGATGGCACAAGTTAATATGTTTGGAAAGTTAATGTGGATCCCTGTCAATGAAAATGGTGTCTCGGACCAGGCTGCGCTTCAGGCGTATCAGAGCGACTAAGGGCATTTGGATTTTAATCGGATGCAAGCTGTGAATGTAGAACCGCCAGGGGAAGATATTTATGCGATGCAGATCAAAGCCTTTGAAAAGAAAATCCATCCGTACACAGGCGAGCCTGTATCCGATAAGTATGCTCAGATGATGTTGACTTCTCTAAAGTTCAGTCAGCTATGTATGGCATTTCAGATGGTTCGCGGGAGTATGCCGGGTGGCAGAGGGCCTTTTCGGTTGCCTGTTTCTGATCCGGCTGTGGCGAAGATTAAAAAGAATTTGGAAGCGGCTGAAGCAAGAAGAGGAAATGGTAAGAAGGAAGGTGCTGGCGTTACCGGACAGTCTTCTAATGTTGGTACTTTAGTTAAAGAAGGAAACAAAACGAAATATACTAATCCAGCTGGTAATGTTCTCCATTGGGATGATCAGCATCCCAAAAATATCAATTGTTAAACAGTAAGGACTCAGGAAGAGCAACTGAAGCCAAAGCAGCTTACGCTGTAAGAGAAAGTAAGGAAGTTACAGCCTTCAGCCAAAAAATTCAAAGGGCTGATGGCAATCCTGCAGGGAATTTTAATGTAGTAACTAAACATGAGATTATTGAAGTTAAAAAATCATTGAAAGCCTTCACTGATGTGGAACAGTTTGATAAATACGTTAATGTAAAACACCAAGATTACTTTAACTATGAACAAAAGAAGGTTATTTTATATATTGACAAGCCATTGACTAATCCACACCCTAAAGATTCTCTAAAATTAGACTTAATTAAGTCTAAAGGTGTTACTGTTGTGAACTCTTTAGAGGAACTCAAGGGGGTATTGAAGTAAAAAATGGGAACTTCATCTGTTATTTTAACAAAAAAAGATATATTCACCAGAGAAGCTCTTGGCTGACACTATTGTTGCGGCTTTTCATTCGGACTCTGCTCTCTATTTCTATAACAATAAAACATATACAAATGATGGAGAGTTCCTGTATACAACGCTGATTATTAATCATAAGTCATTTACAGGGGACAATGAATCCTCATTAATTTTCCATATTCACAGCATTAGTAGCCCAAGTACTGAATTTTATTATCACGAAGATTTAGGTTTAGATCCTAATGTATCACTATGCCAAGTCGGGCACATTGAGGATATCTATGGTAATCAAGAGTTAATACTTCATTTTATTTATGAATATCTAAAGCTGAATCCTGATGATTATTTCTGGATTGCAGACAATGATTGGGTATACAACTGGGAGGACATACATAAACTGAAATCTTTACCGGATGATCCAGACTGGTGTTATAAAAAATCCCAAAGACTAACTTCTAAATGATGAGAAAGGGAACATAAAGAATGTTGATCCTGCATTTCAGATTAATATTAAGGAAGAGATAATTGATGTACAAAATAATGACAACAAAAGCTGAAATAGATCAATTAGTCGACTCTTATTTCTGGATTATCGATGTACCCAGAGCATTAAAATACTTTGGAGATCATGACAGACAGGGTTATGGTTTAGGTCCACTGGAAGTACAACTTTCATCCTATCACATGCCAGAAGAGGAAGAGTACATTGGTGATCAGAAAGTGTGTTTTATTGGAGAGCCTCCAGCATATGATGAAGATGTAATGGCAGTCATGAAATATGATTAATTTTATAACTATAGAAATTTACAGTGGGAAATACGTGGAGGAGCATCCGGAGGAAAAAGAGGGAATTTATAAATTATTAGATATCGTCAAAAAAAGATTGGATCTGAATTCGTAACTCACTGGATGTGAATCATAAATCATTTGCGAAGAACAACGAATGTTCAGAATATGTTCGAATCATGAAAACGAACAGCGGCTCGGTGAAAAAGTGTGTTATTGAGTAAAAAGAACCATGATAATCCCCCTCAGTCTTGGATTGTCGGTTTTAAATTATCATGGTTCTTTTTTAGATTTTTGAAGTTATTGCGGGGAATTTCTCTATTGAGTAACTTATTCATTGATTTTTTCAATACTCACAACCGTCCTAATAGGTGGCAAGGATTCTTGTTGGTTAAAATCAACAGTGATTTTTACTTTTTGCCCTACATCAATTGATTCATAAGACTCTTTATCGACAAAATAATACCCCATAGAGAGACCTTTACAAAGTACCCTATAGGGTACAGTTTATACTGAACACTTCTTTTTTTTAAAGTTTTCAGTGTTTGGGTTCGGATACCAGAGTATTTTGGGTGCCCAGAGCTAAACATTTAGTCAGAATCAGTATGTCTCCCATACAGAGAGGCTATCTGGTTCTTTTAGTGCCCAATAAACTATCCAAAAGCAGGAAAATTGTAGAATGTGGTCGAACTAAGTGAAAGGATCACAACAAATGGTGCAACAGGAGTTGAGTATAGATGACAATTAATATCACAGCTGAAATCAAGAATTTAATTGCGATATGTGAAGAGAAGAGTACTGATAGTATTCTTTTTAATTTTGAACACAATGGAATTAAAGGAAGTGTAGTATTTTTTTTAAATAGCATAACATTCATGATCGGGATCAAAGACTATAATGTTGGTTGGTTAGCCTCGGTTACAAACAACTATTTGTCTGAGTCACTTCCCTTAGATGTATTTAGAGAAATAAAAAATATGCTTGATGTTGTTGAATATGTAAAAACCGATAAGGGTGGATATCATAGGCATTCAACATCAGGTTTATTTCAGACTATTAGTGCAAGAATGAGAAGTGTTCAATTGGATGAGGTAATAATTCCTGCGGAACAGGAGCTAATTGAATCCATAAGAAGAACCCGTACCAAAGATAGGAACTATGATAAGGACGGAGAACGCCCTTTCTTTAAAACGTGGTCTAGAAATACCTATAGGGGGCGCGTTGAAGCGCATAATTTAGAAAAAACCAAAAGAGTATTTGGTAGAGATATTGAGAACCACTGTAGAAAAAACAATATAAGTTCAGTCTGGTCAAGTACGCCAACTAATAAAAGTTTGCTCTTTAGAACAAGAACTGAAGAAATCATTAGAGAAATATAAAAAAATATTAGTTATGTATAAATATCAGCATTGTGCAGACTGTACACTAGTTACGTATGAAAATGATTCTATCCTAATCAAGATTGCGGAGGTTATCAAATGAATGATATAACCAATACAACTGCAGGAATGGCAGATCCTTATTGGTACGAGTGGAGTGTAGGGTTACTATATGCTCTTGACATGCTTATTCAAGATAACAATATAAAACATGTTGTATTTCAAACAAGAAAACTTCAAGGCTTAGATGACGTTGTCATACATTATAATAACGATGAAACAGATTGTATTCAAATTAAACATACAAGAGAAAATGCATCATTAACTTTCTCTGATATGATCCAGAGAAGTGATGAGTCAGATTCATATGTTCGTCACTTTTGCTCTGACTGGAAAAGAGCTCAGAAATTAGGGGTTAAATCGTGTAAGGCAGTGTTGTTCACGAATAGAAACATTGGATCAAGAAAGTATACTGTGAATGATTCGGATGGTGGACAATATGAACGACCACCTTTAGAAAAGTTTTGGTCACATATAAGGAACGAGCTACAAAGTGCTGTATATATAAGTGATATAAAAATGGGGGAAGAATGGGAAACTTCCTGGGAACTATGGCTAAGCGAGATGGATGTGCTCAATGATCAGGAAAAGTTATCTTTTCTAAAGAATTTTGAAATAAAGGCTAATCAAGAAGATTTAAACCAAATAATTGATAATGTTGCATTGAAAATTTCAAAATATTTTAAAGTATCTTCCAGAGTTGCTGTTCAGCTTCATAAAAGTTTGTGCTATGCCCTGATGACATGGGCTACGAGTTTAAGGCAGAGAGAAGAAGTAACGAAGGAAGATTTACTTGAAGCGTTGTCTTTGAGCTCAGATAATTTGCAAGGGGTTCATGATATTCCAACAAAAGAACCTTTCTTTTCTTCAAGATATACTTTTGCCGATGAATTGGAAGAAGTTCTTCGAAGTCGACAAATTCCTGTTGTATTTCTAACTGGGGAGCCTGGTGCAGGGAAAACTAATATTGTCAGCCATCTTGCAAATAAAGTGGATTCTGTAATTACTATTAGATTTCATACATTCAAACCACTATCAGCTGAGGAATTATATTTACCTGCTGATAAGGGGGTCAGCGATCCTAAAGCTTTATGGGGCGATTTGTTAATTGAACTTCGAGAATTGTTAAGAGGGAAACTCTCGAAATATTGTGTACCAATTTCTAATGAATTATTACCTACGGTCGAAGAGCTTAGAAGTGAAGTTTTAAGACTTTCAAAAGCATTAGCAATCGAAAGCGGAGTTACGACGGTAATTGCTATTGATGGAATTGACCATGCTGCTCGAGCAGGTGATAAAGTAACTTTTTTAAGTACTCTTGTTCCTCCAGAAGGAGTCCCTGAAAAAGTGTGTTTTTTGATTGCAGGTCAACCTATACATGAATATAATCAATATCCTGATTGGTTAGCGGATAAGGACAAAGTTTTAGAGGTATCTGTTCCTAGGGTTAATGAGCAAGATATTAAACAACTTTACTACGATGCAGGCGTAAATATTTCTAAAGAGTATTCAGATATAGCTATTAAATTAATTCATGACGCAGTGGCAGGCAATACGCTTTCAGCTTTATTTGCAATTTATGAAGCTAAACTTTGTTCTACTGTGGAAGAACTAGATGAACATTTAAGAAATAAAAAATTGTCGAGTGGCATTACCGCTTATTATGAATACATTTGGAAATCTGCAATAGAAAATATACCGGGAGAGTTCTTTTATGTAGATACTGTTTTAGCCGGCATATTTTCTTTATTAAATAAAAAAGTAGATCCTAAAATTATGGTGGATATTTGTGGAGATATAGGTATAACTGAAATGGCGTGGAAGAGAGTTATGCAAAAGTTATATCCTGTTGTTGTAAACAATGAAGGATACTTCGGAGTGTTCCATAACGATGTAAGAATATATTTGGAGAGATATATACGTAAGGATGTCTCTACTTTCATTGATGTTGCAAGCAGAATTGCGGACTACTTAATTCTGAAGAGTGATGATGCAATCAGCAGGCATGAGTTAATTTTTCAATTGCTGAAATATTCTAATAGAGAATATGATTACATAAATGTTTTTACTAAAGAATATGTGATAGAAGCTTTAAGTATAGCAAGGCCTATGGATGAAATAATTGAACAACTTAAACTAACTCTTAAGTCTAATGGTATTATCAACAATATGAATAAAGTAGTTAGTTTAAGTTGCGCTGTCGCAACATTACACCAATTCCAACAGTCGTTACAATGGAGTAATAAACAATATCATGCGAAAGTAGATTTGCCAACCGCGTTATTTAGTGAAAAAAAAGTAGTACAAAAACCGCTTCTGACAGTAGATAAACTCAAGGGGATGTTTGCTGATGTGCAATTGCTGATTAATCATGACGAACTAGATCGAGCAAAGAATGTATTAAAAAGATGGTTAGCTGATTTAGCTCCAGAAGATGTTTATGAACTTTTAATTAATAATCATAATATGACTAGTGAGATACTTGAAGAAGAAATTATCAGAGATATTAACTCTGCTCTTGAGTGGTGGGGGGCGATATGTCAACAAACAATGATCGTTGGTTTTGAGAAAAATCACAATAATAAAGATGATTCTGAAGAAATAAAGCAATCGCGGGCTAATTTTGCAAAAGGTTGGTTGAATGAAGGAAGAGAATATATTGACAATGATATTGTAATGAATACTTTAGAGAATCTGAGTTATTACTTCCAAGAGGACTTAGAGTTATTTCTATCTACATTAATTGATATAAACAATACCGAGATGGTATTGAAGATAACAAATGACTTTACAATCGATGATTTCTCCAAGATTTTTAAAATTAAATTGATTGTATGCACGATACTCAATAATTTGACAGAACCTTATACCAATTTAATGGCGGAAGTTGTGACTGAGCATTTTAATTATATTAAAGAGGCTAACTTTAAATTTGAAAGGGATTCATTTCCACATCATATATTAATTGCGTTTATTCTTTCATATAACGATGTAGACAGTGATGAAATTACTAATCTTAGTTTAAGCATATATAGGCATGGGAAATTGACTAAAAAAGATCGTGATTATTGGGCTGCCCGATCTTTACTCAAAGCAGGCTCTTACTTGGGGTATATGTTTAAATGCTTGAATGATGCTAAGTTATGTGAAATATTACCTGAAGATTTTGAAAATCTAATTGAGGTTCTATTAGATGAGCGAAATATTTACGGAAGATATGATGTTGGCGGTCATGAGATTGAAGCATCTTTATTGAATAAATTGATTTTCGCTACGAACAAATTGGACGAGAGTTATGCTAAAATACTCCAAAAACAATTTGTGAACAGGGCACAAAGATTTGATAACATTCGCCACCTAGATATTTATTGGAGTTATTTGGTGAAAAGAAATGAACTTCAAGTATTGATAGATTTGTTTGATCATTGGATGTGTGAAGATGGATTGGTCTGGAAGCAAGAGTTATCAGAATTAAATGAGATAGCAGAGGAGTTTATAGAAAAGGCGATAGAATTAGGATGGAGTGAGTCGGCAAAAAAAGCTCAGGGAATTTTAAAAAGAAAATTGATTGGTTATGTTGGTAGAAAGGATTATTCCCTGTACACTCCGCTTAAATGGTACCAATTATTAAACAGTTTTGAAAATAGTTACTGGGATACACTCGGCATCCAATTACTCAATGTATCCCAAAATGCGTCTGACACTGGTGATAACAGAGCTGGCGTTGCTATAGATTCCGCAATAGCGATATCGGCAGGGGAAAATGGAGTCAAATCATTATGGGAATTTGCAAACGTCTCACACAACTGGGACCGACAATGGATACAGACTATTTTCGATGGCGTCATTGGTGCGCTTGAGTTTAATGATTTTTCAAAACAGGAATTATTGTCCATATGGGAAGTTGCTACAGAAATTTTTTATGTGTTAGAGAATCCTAGAGAGTATGATGGTGAAAATAAATTAAGAATAGTGTATATAAATGACATAAAAGAAGCTCTTCTTCTGGCGAGTAGTCGGCTCGGCTATGAAAATATAATGGAAGAAATGAAGAAAATATCGAAGTTTCAATTTGGATTAGAAAGGATAAGCAAGGATAAGCATAGTTTTATTATTCCTACTCGATGGTTTGATAAAGATGGATTTCCCTTTGAAAGAACGCAAAATTTTTTAGATAAAACCAAAGAACTATCTGATGATGAAATATGTGTTTATCTAAAAGAACGGTTTGCATTGAATGACGATAGTTTTAGATGGGATTATGTTGTTAGTTTCATCCGCAAATTGAAAGTGTCACACTCAGCAGAGATACAAAGATACACTGTTGATATGTATGAACTATTAATGGAAAGAGAAGACAGTTACAATTGGGAATATGATGGAGCAGATAGAGCATTTAAGGAAATTTTCCCACTCTTAAATAATGAAATGATTCAGAATATATACACTAATTTAGTTAGTGGTCATATTGATAGAGGAACATTTGGTGAGGAATTAAAATTATATTCTATTAATAGTGACTTAGAAAACTTTTCATATTGTTACTCTCAAATACTAACAGAGTGGGAAGTGGTTGATATTTTTTCTGAAATACTTAGTATGCATACATCGTGGCTAACTGGCGGTGGCATTTTGCCTTTGAAGCTCTATTATGAAAAGAGAAAGTTTAGCGATGTAACAGATTGGGTGAACTTCTGTAATAAATTAAAGGCGAATTATATGGAAATTCCTCTGTGAAAGATTAGTGAGCTGTTTCTATCCCCAGATATTTTCTCAAACGATGGTTGATTATATATCCTTATCTTTGGGAAAGAACTCTCACAATAATCCATCGACATTTTTGTGCGTGTTGTCAAGAAAAGTGTGGGAAAGAAGAATAGAGTTGCTCGCCAATACCAAACACTCTTAGCGGATTTCCCGCTAAAATCCTAATTCGTCTCTTTACTTGATGTACAATCTTCCTGAGGTGACCTTACCATGAAGGATGACATGTCAAACCTGATCGAAGATTTGTTTCACGGAAACTTGCGGCTGGACGAGTCGATTCATCCTGAGCACTCCGAATATCAGGAGATCAATCGTCAAATATCAGACCTCATGCAGGCCTTCAAAACACATCTTACCGAGAATGAATACGATGCTTTGGAGCAACTGATAGACTTAATCGGACAATCCACGTCGATGTATGTGGAAGCGGCATTCGAACAAGGTTTTCGCACAGGCGGTAGACTCATCATTGAGATTTTAGGCAAAACGTGAGTGTGAGTATCTTTCAACCTAGAAGCCAGCAAACAATACAAAGCAATTCAAAAATCCCCTTCTCCATTACCACCGATCAGGCTGGCATGGGGGAGGGGATTCTGCTTTAAAATTATTCCTTTATCTCAATAACTACCACTTACCGCGCACCAATATTCGTACCCGATGGCGTACCCGATCCAATCAGATCACTGCCGTTCGCAAGCTTCAGGAAATTACCCAAGACAGGCGTTCCGTCCGCGCTGCGCGTTACCGAAGGCACGAGGGAGACAAAGTCGGCTGCGCTGGCAAGCAGGCCTTTGTCGTTAACGCTTTTCTTGTTTTTCCACCAAACGTTGGTGCTGCTGACGTCGGTTCCGCTGGTTTTGTCACTGGCGCCGCCTTGGAAGGACAGGTTGTTGGTGAAGATGTGGGTGCCTACATCAAAGGCAAAGTTGCTTTGTCCATTGTTCCAGGAGGTGTTGTTTTTCATCTGGATCGAACCGGGATTACTGTTATAGGTGAAGCCGTGCTTTTTATTATTAAAAGCAATATTGTTCTCAACGATGTGATTCACTGCAATCTTCTCACCACCCAGCTTGAAGCCGTTGCCATCGCTGTTAGAGGTGGAAGTACCGTCTGCCGTTGCTCCATTGGCGTAGGCGATGCTGTTACGGATCGTAACCGCGCCGATGGCGCCTGTGTCCGTTTTGCTATAGAGATCCCAGCCATCGTCCACGTTATAGGCGGCAATACAACCGTCGAAGACATTGCCCGGGCCTACAGTTAGTTTTGCCGCAAAACCGTCTGCATCCTCGCCGTCATCTGGGTCATAGTTGTTGTGGGAGTAGGAACGAATCACTTCATTATATGCAGGCCATTCACTCTTGGCGGCTGTGGAAGCATAACGTCCCATTTGAATACCCGTATCCCGGTTGTGATGAGCTTCGATCTGCTCCAGACGGTTGTAACTGCCTCCGATGAAGATGCCGTTGTCGCCCGCACCCTTCACCTCAAGCCCTTTGACGAACCAGTAGTCTCCGAACATTTGCAGTCCACGATTGGTGGAAGCGAAGGTTTGGGCTGAGAAATCAAAGACCGGTTTTTCCGATCCATACGCCACCAGGTTTTTACGTTGGCTCGATGTGCCGCTGTTGCCACGTTCAATGGTAATAGTCTGAGAAAAGCTGTAGTTGCCGCCGCGCAGATAGATGGTCTTGCCTGGGGCGATCTGGGTTAATGCGTTAGCGAGTGACGTAGGGCTGTTCAGTGTTCCCGGATTGCTGGCTGAGCCGCCAGGAGACACATACAGATCACCCGCAGCAAGTGCGATATTCGAAGTCGCCACCGATTCAGAGGGATTTTGCAAGCTGCTCTCGATCAGTTCCTCAGCACCGGCCGATCCACCACCAATCAATAATAGAGGGAACGCGGCGCTCAGACAGATCTGGGCCATTTTCGATTTCAGTGAACGTTCGGATCGTACAGGTGCATGAGTGGATGTAGATGGGAATAATTTCATTACGCAAACCTCCTTGGTTAATTGGGAATAGAATGAAGAGCATGTGGTAGCCGTGTACCAGACCGTTACCTATGAGATAGATCATGCCGGCTGGTTAGATGTAATCTCTAGGACACAGCTTTATGGTAATTGTTGTAAGCGTTATCATCAATAATCATCTGATCAGATGGAGTTACATGCAGGCGGTTCAGGCCTGGAAGCTTCCAATGACTGTAATATCACAAGGGTTATGTAATCTTTCCATTGGGTGATAGCTCTCATTTAACGAAGAATCATCTGAAATGAACGTAGAGAAGTACGCTTTTCAATCCTCAGAGTACCAGTTTTACTTATGATCCACTCATATGAACTTCATTCAATCTAAAATAAATAGCAGTATGCATCCTGAAGTGGAGATTACACTCCAGCTAGTCATGAAAAAGCCCTGATAGCAGCTGCAACTGGCAACTTGACGATCAGGGCTATGTTTAATTCAGAACGTAATCTGCTTACTCAAAATACTCAAATGTACTAACAATGTCAGATTTATCAGTCCAAACGCTGTCCAGCTGCTTTAATATCCGTCCGTCTCACGACTGCGTTTCTCTGCTTGCTCGACACTTGGTTCAGGTTTCGGTTGGACTGTGGCACTATCATCGGTTGGAACAGAGGCCAGCCCTTCAGCCACACGACGACCATAATCGGCATCGGCTTGGGTAAAATGAGAGATCATGCGCTCCCGGATATCCGGTTTGCATTGCGCCAAAGCCCCGACCATGTTGCTGACCAACTCATCTCGCTCCCAATCTTCGAACGCCCGGTACGTATCACCCGCTTGTCCAAAGTCATTGGTACGCTCAATCTTCTCACGAACAAGTTTGCCTTCCACCAGTGGTTCATGTTCCTTGCCACGTGGGGCTGCTTCCTTTAAGCCACCAAGCGACGAAGGTTCGTAATTTACATGTGGATTCTGACCCGGCGCACGATCCACTTGATACTGCATCTGTCCGCCGCTCTGATTCGTGGCTACCCGATTTTTCGGTGCATTCACAGGCAGTTGCAGATAGTTCGCACCAACCCGGTGACGCTGGGTATCCGAATAGGAGAAGGTCCGTCCTTGCAGCAGTTTGTCATCTGAGAAATCCAGCCCGTCCACCAAGACACCTGTCCCGAACGCTGCTTGCTCCACTTCATTGAAATAATCTTCGGGATTACGATTCAACGTCATTTTGCCCACAGGTAGAAAAGGGAACTGATCTTGCGGCCATAGCTTGGTTGGGTCCAGCGGGTCGAAATCCAACTCCGGATGCTCGCCGTCTTCCATCACTTGAACGCACAGCTCCCATTCGGGATAGTCCCCTTGTTCAATGGCGTGATACAGATCCAACGTCGCATGGTTGAAGTTCAGTCCCTGAATCTCGCTCGCGTCTTTTTGCAGCAGGTTGCGTATCCCTTGATTGAGCGGTTCCCAGTGGTATTTAATGAGTACGCCTGTGCCTTCCTGATTGACCCACTTGTATGTATTAACACCCGACCCTTGCATCTGCCGATAATTCGCTGGAATGCCCCATGGAGAGGAGAGGAATGTCACCATATGGGTAGCTTCAGGACTCAGCGAGACAAAGTCGAAAAACCGCTCCATATCCTGTGCATTGGTCAACGGGTCTGGCTTGAAGGCGTGTACCATATCCGGGAATTTAAGCGGGTCGCGAATGAAAAAGATTTTCAGATTGTTACCCACCAGATCCCAGTTGCCATCTTCAGTATAGAATTTTACAGCAAATCCGCGCGGGTCCCGCAGTGTCTCCGGTGAATGTCCGCCATGTATAACGGTAGAGAAGCGAACGAAAACGGGCGTTTGTTTGCCTTTTTCCTGAAACAGACGTGCACGTGTGTACTTCGATACCGGTTCACTCCCGGCTGTTCCATACGCTTCAAATATGCCATGAGCGCCAGCGCCGCGGGCATGGACCACACGTTCCGGAATACGTTCGCGGTCGAAGTGAGTAATCTTTTCGAGAAAATGATAGTTCTCCAGCGTAGTCGGTCCCCGACTGCCAACGGTTCGAACATTCTGATTGTCCGTAATCGGATGACCTTGTCGATCCGTTAATGTCTCAGCTGATTTGTCTGAGGAATGCTCTGGTTGTGAAGACTGATGATTCATGGAGTGGAGCACCGCCTTTCCTTAAAGTGGATTCCTGTATATATTTTCCCTGAAAATTGGTTCTATACATTAAACCTCGCAAATAATCTCGTAAAAAAAGCTTGTCACCCGCTTCATCGCGTGAGATAATTAACTTTTGCCCTGCGGCCTTTTTTGAACGGAAAAATGAAAGAGGACCGCGTCTAAGAATGGAGGCTGACCTAGGATTGTCTACACAACGTTATCCTTTTGCATATGATCCGGCTGAACCTTTTGTATCCCGTCTCGGGGAATGGGTTGCCGATGTTTTTTACGATATTTTGCCAGAGTCCGGCTTCGAGGTACGGGATGAACAGATTTTTATGGCGTACCAGCTCGAACGGGCCTATGGAGATAAAAAGACCATTATGGCGGAGGCCGGTGTCGGAACAGGCAAGACGTTAGTCTATCTGCTCTACGCGGTCTGTTATGCACGTTATACGGGCAAACCGGCGGTGATTGCCTGTGCCGATGAGTCCTTGATTGAACAGCTTGTGAAGCCCGGCGGAGATATTGCGAAGCTGGCTGCACATCTGGACTTGGAAGTGGACGCACGTCTGGGCAAATCACCGGACCAATACGTTTGCTTGAACAAATTAAGTGCAATGCGATTTGCGGATGAGGATGCGCCTGTTATTGAAGAAGTGCATGAGAGCCTTCCGGATTTTGTAAATACGCCGGGTACACTTCAGGCTTTCCATCCGTATGGTGACCGTAAACAGTATCCACATCTGAATGATCGTCAGTGGAACAAAATCAACTGGGACCCGTTCCAGGATTGTTTTGTTTGTCCAAAAAGACAACGCTGCGGCCTGACGCTGTCGCGTGACCATTACCGTCGTTCCAAAGACATCATCATCTGTTCCCATGATTATTACATGGAGCATGTGTGGACCTATGATGCGCGCAAGCGTGAGGGACAATTACCACTGCTGCCTGATCACAGCTCGGTTGTATTTGATGAAGGACATTTGCTGGAAGAAGCAGCCCTGAACGCATTAAGCTACAAACTGAAGCACCGTATCTTCGAGGAACTCGTCACTCGCTTGTTAGAAGGAGAGATTCGTGAATCCCTCGCGGAGCGTGTGGATGAAGCGATTGAGAGCAGTGAGCGACTGTTTGCATTGCTGGATACGTATACGGTGGCGATTCCGGGATCGGAACGGAAAGAAGTTCGGGTAGAGCCGCCACTGCTGCGTGAGATTGAACGCCTGACGAGTGTGCTGGATGCGATCGGTGAGGAACTGGTATTTGAGAGCGGATTGTTCTCGCTGGATGGTTATCAGATGCGTGTCGTGGAAGAACATCTGGACATGATTCAGTCTGCACTTGCTTTGTTCCGTAAGGAAGATGGTTACATCTGTTGGGCGGAAGAGAGCGAGGATGAGACGACCTTATCGATCATGCCGCGCACCGTGAAGGAAATGCTGAACGAGCGTGTGTTCAACACAGGTATTCCAATCGTGTTCTCCTCTGCAACATTATCTGTGGATAGTTCGTTCCGTTATGTAGCGGACAGCTTGGGCATTGATGATTTTGTATCATTCTCGGTGGCTTCCCCGTATGATTATGCGGACAAAATGAAGATGAAAATTACCGATGAAGCTATACCGGGTCACCCGGAGAACGAAAATCGCATGCGTGATGCGGTGTCGTTACTTCAGGAGAGTGGAGGACGTGCGCTGGTTCTGTTCCGTACGATGGAAGAGCTACGTGCGTTCAAGCAGGACATCGTTCATGTACCTGAAGCAGAAGGTTTGCGCTTTATGTATGAGGGCGATCGGGAGATCAGTGATCTGATCGCGGCGTTCCAGCAGGATGAGGAGAGTGTGCTGTGCTCCGTTAATCTGTGGGAAGGACTGGACGTTCCAGGCCCGTCATTATCCAATGTCATGATCTGGTCGCTTCCGTATCCACCACAGGACCCTGTCTTCAATGCGAAACGCAGTGCGTCGGCAGCACCATACGAAGAGATCGATCTTCCGTATATGCTCTTGCGTGTGAAGCAAGGTCTCGGACGTCTGATTCGGACAAGCACAGATTCCGGTTCCGCGGTCATTCTCGATGAATCGCTGTATACCAAAAAGGAAGCCAAAGACCGCATTGCGGCCCTGCTTCCTGAAGGTGTGGAATGGACAACCCTGACACATTAATTAGCTTACGTTAAATATTCTTGCTTTGTTTCATACAAAGTTTCTTACCAAAATAAGTTCTTGTTCTCTGCGGATTCATCATCCGTATGGGAGCAAGAGCTTTTTTGTTTATTTTGATGGTTCCTCTAATGTACTTCTCTTCCCTTTTTTTCAAGGAATTTTCCCTCGCTCCTCGCTCCCAATCGCTCCAACATTCTAACGAACCTACCGCACCATATTAGGGTGATAATGAAGAGATGTAAATTCTAACGAATCTCAGTAACGTTATCCCGCCGAAAATAGCTCTTAAGCCTGTAAATCGACCGAATTTGGAGAAATAACGTCGCTGTGATTCGTTACACGTCAGACCTGCGCAAATAGGAGCGAATAGCGTGTGTCAGGTTCATTAGAACCAATGACCAATGAGCGCTAATAAGGGAGGGCCTCTGTCATGCTCATGACTTATGGGAGATGGAAGCCCCTTTGTGATGTGTATAGATGTTTGCTGTGTTAAAAAATACCCATGCTCAGATACCGTTCCCCGGTATCCGGCGCAATGCAGAGCACCCGGTGCCCCGGCCCCAGTTCCTTCGCGATGCGAAGGGAGGCCCACACCGAAGCGCCAGAGGAAGGGCCGAGCAACAGCCCTTCCCGGGCAGCAAGCTGCCGCATCGTATCCAGTGCGTCCTCATCGGACACCTGGATGATGGCATCCCACACGTCGGTATTCAGGATGTCCGGAATGAACCCCGGACTTGTACCGACGAGCTTGTGTGGTCCGGGCTCGCCACCGGACAACACCGGAGAACCTTTGGGCTCCACCGCATAGATGCGGATATCAGGTAACTGCTTGCGCAGTTCTTCTCCCGTTCCGGTAATGGTTCCGCCAGTCCCGGCCGTAGCGATGAAGGCGTCCAGCCTGCCATCCATCTGCTGCATAATCTCGGGAGCCGTCGTGATCCGGTGAATGTCCGGGTTCGCCTGGTTCTCGAATTGCTGCGGAATGAAACTTCCCGGAATGTCTGCCTGAAGTTCTTTCGCTTTGCGAATCGCACCAGGCATCCGCTCCGCAGCAGGGGTGAGCACTACATCTGCGCCATAGGCTTTCAGAATGTTGATGCGCTCCTTGGACATATTGTCCGGCATGATCAGAATGGCTTTATATCCTTTGGCGGCGGCATTCATCGCAAGACCAATCCCGGTATTGCCGCTCGTCGGTTCAATAATGGTAGCACCAGGGACCAAGTGTCCCGCAAGTTCAGCCTGAACGATCAGGTTGTAGGCGGCACGGTCTTTGACGCTGCCACTTGGGTTGAAGTATTCCAGTTTCACGTATACATCAGCAGAGTTGCTGCCTGTGAGTCTGTTCAGTTTAACGGCAGGTGTCTGGCCGATCAGTTCGGTTACATCTGCGGCAATGCCTGTATGTGCGGGTGTTTGTTTAATCGAATGTGTATTCAAATCCATGAAGTACAACTCCTTGATTGATAAGACGTTGAGAGTATATCCGGTTGAAACTATATCATGCCTTATTGGAATGGTTGGATATCTCTATTCCATCTTAATGAACGTAACCTTCCGTGGTCAACTTGTTTTGCTGGGGAATGGGTTCTATATTGTCAGAGTTGTATCAAGTCTGCGCCAAGTCCATCTGCAGATGCCGACTGAGTTCTTTTTTGACTTCATTACGTGCGAATGTCCACAGCATATAGAACCGTTGCCAATACCCTCTGCACATATACAGAGTTTCGATGCCCTCGGTTTCCCGTTTCTCTTCCAGTACTTTGACACCGCGGGTTCTCATCTGTTTACGAAGGGCCAACATCTCCTTGAGCACATTGTTTTGAATGCGGGTCAGCGACAGAATGTAGACTTCGGGCATCTTCAGTAGCAACGTATCCAGTGTGTGAATATCTCGTTCAAGTACATCCAGCAATAGCGTGCGCACAACCAGACCTTTAATCAGACGATGGTCTTCATCCGCAGGGGATGGGGCGGAAGTTGAGGATGTCATATGTTCACTTCCTTAACCTTTAATTGGAATTTTATATTTACAGAACATGTGTTCCTATATTATAATCAATATATGTAATGGAGATACACAATACAACCGAGAAATATTGGAAGCAAACATTATCGCATTTTCCTAAAGGTACAGATAGTGAGTGAGGCTAGGGATTTAGGGACAAGCCTGCTCCAAAATAAGGTATAATTTATGGGTTTTGCAGGAAACCTAAGGCCATAAACCAAATAAACCTTATGCAATGCAGTCTGCTACAGAAGTAATTACAAGCAATGAATTACTGCAATGAATTGCTATTACGATTATGATCATGATTCAAGGATGCCTTGCCGCAACACGATGGCACCAGGTCAACGAGTAGAAGCAGTTTTATTTTAGAGAAAATGAGCAACAAAAAAGCCCCTGCCTTGGGCGGCGGGGCCTATGGAATACTGCCGATTCAGCGGCAGGTTTGATGATGTGTTCAGAAATTAAGCAAGATATTGAGGCTTTTCGTAGAACGCCTCTTTTTCAAGGATGACCTTATAAGGTCTTTCCTTGCCCTTCAGGGAGGGCCCAATGGTAGTTAGCGGTACGGCCGGCTTGTGGAAACGATCTTCTTCCTTGGGTTCCGGAACCGGTCGTGATGATTCGGGCGCAGAACTGAGGCGTACCTTTTTTTCGCTGCCCCAGCGCTTGCTTATTTTTTTCGTTTCCGGTTTCATTCCGGTTCGCCTCCTAACAAATCGTTGATGGCGTTGAACAGTTGACGATTCTGTAGGTCAATCTGCTGAAATACCGCCTCATCCGCTTCAATATGTCCAATAATGTGAACGGTGATTACATACCTCTTGGCTACAGGATAGCATAGCAGATACTCTTTCTCAAGGTAATCATCATACAGGTTGATCTTGATTTTATTCTCCCGGTAAGAATCAATCACCAGAATGCGCTTGGGATCATCCGGTTGTTTGTCGTCGTTAGCGGACAAGTCATACTTTCTCCCCGGTTCTCCAACATTACCACATAATTGCTCGATGTAACCACTGTCATCTGTACGGTATATGGCTGTGCCACGTACAGCGAATGGAGGATGAGAGACAAAGGCAGTACGTAAGGCATCGCTCATTCGCTCCAGCATCTTGGCATCTGCTTTGCGGGTACGCAGCAATTCCCTAAAGAACCGCAGCAACTTAAGCAGTTGTAACCTTGCTTCTCCCTCAGTGCGTTTATGCTTCTCAATGATGTTCTCCAATTCTGGATCACTCCAGCGTCCTTGTTCCTCAATACTGTCTGCGATTTTGGAACATGCCACGGACACGGCTGGTGCCCACTTTCCGTCAGAACGGATTTCATATACGAGTGGATTTAACCCCAGCAGATCTGTGGGCATACGCAATCCTTCAACCTTAGTTGTGTCCTTGATGTCTGTAATATCTTCAGGAAGAATGAAAAAAATACGTTTTCGTCCCAGACGACCCATAAACAGACCCATTTCCAGCATTGTATTATCCCGGACCGACGCGTAGTACTTCCCGCGGATTTTGGATATATCATCCGGATGAAAAATAAAAATGGCAAAGTCAGTCGTACGGACCTCTACTTCCAGATCGTCCATGGTATAGCTGCTTGGATTAAAAACCCCAGAATACCAAGGGGTAACTTCGGCTGAAAAACGTAAGTTTTCGTGTACTGCGGCTGCAATCGGCTTCGCTTCCAGCGAGCAGCCAATAAAGACTCTTGGCTTTAACGTTTTCATCAATCCGCCTCGCTTAAACGGTAGTGGGATTCAATTGTTATATTATACCATAAACAGCAGAGTAAGTCTGGAAACGTCTGAACTGGACAAAGAATAAGCCGATTACGTTTGCTATAGTGTATGTGTGAAAGGAAAATGATTCCTTTAAAAAGCGCAAGAAAATAAAAAAAGGCCCCAATTTGTCACAGTTGGGTGACTGACAGTTATTTTTGGAAGCTTTGGTCATAGAATAAAGGAGCAGGTTGCACCATTAGCAAGCATTGCTTATCCTGGTGTTGCCGTATGACTGCTGGAGCAGTCCAAAGGCTGCTTTATGCCTGTTTTTGAGGGGTCTACTGTTTAGACCCGGTCACGTTGGTGTTATATAATAGAAGAACAAGCAAGTTAGCTTTGGTGTTTAAACTGAATGAACTTGCAACTGCTGTAAGTTGGATTTACAATTTACACAGGAACGAAGAGTGCAGAACCCATCTGTAGAAGCGAAGCGTTCGTCTGAAAGCTTTTTGAATGAAAGCAGATTCGGAAGCATAAGCTATCACCGGATTTTCCCCAGAGGGAAAATGGAATTCCAAAAATCCGGGGATAACCGCGATCAAAAGAGGGTACTGTAATCCAAGTGTAAGTGTACAATTAAATGTTCAAGCTTACGCATTGTAGTTATTTTTCAGTTTAACTGAGCACAGCTAACCACAACAGAACAGAAAGGATCAGGATACCATGAGTTCCCGAAGGACAATCTCCCCAAGGACGATCTGGAAACGTTACGATCTCTCATACACATAGCGCCCCTTGTAGAGTACACCAACCGGTTTCAAAAAAACGGCTGACTCTGCGAAAGAGGGGATTGGAATGAATATTCGAAGGACGTACACGATGATTTCTTCCAGGCTTACCTTTTGCAGGGTACGGTCGGTCTAAAAAACCAACCTACAAACTGCGAGGGAACCTGAATGAAGAGAACATCGTTAACCTTACAACACGTTAAAACAGAGGCGATCAAATTCGCCATTATGCTACTCGGTACATTTATTTTAGCTTTTGCTTATTATCACATTAACTTTCAGAATCATTTATCGGAGGGCGGATTTGTTGGTCTGGCCCTGCTCGGAAAATACGCAACAGGCTTATCACCTGCTATCGGTATGTTGTTACTGGACATTCCGGTCATGATCCTGGCTTGGTTCCTTAAAGGCTGGAAATTCATGATTCAGGCATTGCTTGGCGTCGGTGCATTTTCCCTATTCTATGACGGCTTTGAACGATACTCCACACTGGTATTGTCGTTTAACGGAAATCTGTGGATTCCGGCAGTTCTATCCGGTATATTGACAGGGGTAGGCGCTGGGATCGTGCTTCGATTCGGTGGAGCGACAGGTGGAGACGATATTCTCGCCGTGCTGGTTAGCCGCTGGAAGGGATGGAAGCTGGGAACAGTTTTCTTTGTCAGCGATGCTTTTGTATTGGGATTGTCGCTTTTCTTTCTTCCGGTAAAAGAAACTTTATATACGATTCTGGCCGTATGGATTGCCAGCAAAGTCATCACGTACGTCGTTAGTGTTCCGGCTCGCGGAACCGTGGTTACAACTTCGGCGGTGAAATTGCCGATGCCATCGGCTGCAGCCAAGGCAGTTAACGCTGCTGCTATTTCACAACGGACTACGGTGGCTAGAGGGGTATCCAATTAACCATACGTTTCAGAACAACCATAACCTGTATGCATCATATTCAGGTCTTGATAGTTAAAGTTCATACAAAATCCCTTTTGACTGCTCTTCAGCAGCAAAAGGGATTTTGTTGTTTTCCGATTCATTCAAGACTTGATCGAAGAAGCAATCTGACCATCCTGATTATGGATAATCGCTCGAATATTTTGTTTGCTACTCAGTTCTTTGGCCTTATCTACAGCTTCTGCCTTAGTATCAAATGTGGACAGATAGGTAGACTTTCCTTCTTCCTTGATCGCCCAACCGGAGTCGGTAGGCACGACATGGATGTTGTCATGACTTTTGGACGAAGAGACGGGCTCGGAATGACGGCGATCTGTGGAAGACGACTTTTTAGGGTTGGAATTATCGGAAGAAGATGTGGAGTCCGATTTCGAACTTTCCGGTGCGGGATGATTTTCATCCCATTCTTCCGCCTTAGCTGTCGCTATGGCAATCGAGCGTCCTTCCTCATACCCGTCATCGAGCAGAGCATTGGCAATCTCAATTGCTTTATGTCTGACACGTGGTTCCAGGTTCTTCATGGATACCGGATAATCATGTTTGTTCCAAGGCATATAAACCCCTCCTGTACAATAATGGATTAGTTGTATATTACCCTCTGAGGTGAGGGATAAACGATGAACATCCGAGGTCGTAAGTGCATTTACCGATGATCTATATAAATTGAAATAAACATTTACACGAAACGGAGAGGACAGAAAAAACCTGAAGAAACGAAGTGTTCGCCTTTATCCCCGGATTTACCCCTTTATAAAAGGAATCAAAAAAATCTGGGGATAACAGCGATCGGAAGGTTGTTCTGTCATCGGAGTGTCCAGTGTAAACATTCTTTATTTCAACTTATATAAAGGGATCTCGTTCCTATACTTTTGCAAGTCAGAGGAGTATAATGCTGTCCATGAAAGAAATAAGTTCAATAACAGGAATATAAAGGAGTACGTACATATGTTTAGTCTTAGTCTGGCAATCCCTATGCTGTTCACCATGCTGATTCATGCCGCAGACAGCTTGTCATACGCGCTCCGCCTCGGTGGATTACGCACCCGCAGAATCGCGTTGGCCATTTCATTGGCAGGTATCTTGTTGTTGGTTTCTCGAACCTCGAATATGGCCCAGGGTCCGATGGTAGGTAATCTAGTGGATACTGCAACACGTGGAACCAATCCACACTTTGCGGCGCAGCTGCACTGGTTAATGGGTGCGGCAACAATTGGAACGGCATTAGCCATATTGTGTTTTCCAACCATGGTGAAGCTCTCATCAAGAATGGTTGTACATTTTGAAGCAGCCGGTTCCATCCCTGCGATGGTTCGCGGTATGCTGAAGCGAAGCAAGATTAGAAATGCAACGTATTACATCACCCCGCCATCCTGGAAGATGGCCAAACGATTGGTACAACATGGGATGCCAAGACGGTTAATGCTGCTTAATGTAGCGGTAACCGCAATCTATACCACAGGTGTCCTGTCCAGCTTATACGCAGCGTACCTTTACCCAGGGCAGGCTGTAGCTGCATCCCAATCAACCGGGTTAATTAACGGAATAGCGACTATTTTGTTAACCATCCTGATTGATCCGCGGATTTCCCTGCTCAGTGACAAATCATTACGTGGCGAGATCCGTTTGGATCGCATGAATCAGATCTATGGATGCATGCTCGTATCCCGTTTATTCGGTACTCTGTTGGCACAGTTGTTATTAATTCCATTTGCGTATTGGATCGGTTGGATTGTAAGTATGATGTGACGACTTCTTTCCTGAATTGTAGCCAGGCACTCTCTTGTACATCCTTTTGAAACAGCAAATGAGAGGGTGCCTGAGCAAATTGAATTGACGGGGTATTTGTGCTGTGATACTATTAGACCGAATAGTCGGTTTAATTTATGGAGGTTTTTCCAATCGAAGTTAAACGAAGAAAAGATGTTACCCAGATAAAGAAAGACATTGCACGTAATACCAAGGAACTGTTTGCCCAAAAGGGATATAGTGCAACTTCCATGGAAGACATATGTACGATTAACAATCGGAGTAAAGGCAGCATCTATTATCATTTCAAAAGCAAAGAAGAGTTATTTATGTATCTAATCAAGCTTAACAATGAAGATTGGATGGATGCTTGGCTGGACAAAGAATCCGGGTATAAGACTGCCATAGACAAACTGTACGGACTTGCTGACCATTATGTAGATGATTTGGCTAACCCGCTGAATCACGCCATTAACGAGTTTGTCTCGGGTCAGGTCGTCAGTCAGGAGATGCTTGATGAGATGCTTTCCCTGATCCGAATTCCGTATGCGACATACGAGTCCATTATTACTAAAGGGATGGAAGATGGAGAGTTAAAACCGGATGACCCACAGGATGTAATGCACATCATCTACGGTCTGTTTAGCGGATTGACTACACTCTATTATGAGAAGGACCTGACGGATATTCGTCGTATTTACCACAAAGGCATAGCCAGTCTGCTGGCAGGTATTCAACAACATTAATTATGAAAAGCTGATGTAACTGTCAGTTTTTCTTTTTAAATATTAATAAACCGGACAGTCGGTTTAAAAGAGGAGATGGCGAATGAACACATTGTTCAGAAACAAAGCTTTTTTAATCGTGACAGGGTCTGATCTGCTACAAAATCTGGCGATATGGATCCGGAATATGGCAATCCTCTATTATGTAATGGATCGAACTCAAGGAAGTCCAATAGCTGTCTCGCTGATTACCGTACTTGAATATGCCCCGATTTTTGTTTTCTCCATCATTGGTGGTGCACTTGCTGATCGCTGGAATCCCAAACGTACGATGATACTGGGGGATATTCTGAGTGCGTTGTCTATTGTCATGATTATCGGTGTTTTATCTTCCGGGTATTGGCAGATTCTATACGTAGCCACGTTTGTATCCTCTATCGTTAGCCAGTTTTCTCAACCATCCTCTCTAAAGATTGTGAGGCGAAATGTAAAGGGAGAACATTTGCAGTCTGCAATTGCTATTACCCAGAGTGGTCAATCGTTGTTTTTAATTCTCGGTCCAATCGTCGGAACGTTTATATACACTGCAATGGGAATTCAGGCATCCATGTACGCATTACTCATTCTATTCCTGATCTCTGCGCTTCTACTCACATTACTGCCTAAAGACGCCACTCAGCGGGTAACAAGTACCTCATTATTAGCGGATATCAAAGAGGGCTGGCAATATGTTGCTCGATCTCGCTCGTTAAAAATGCTTAGTCTGGTATTCATCTGTATAGGGCTTTCTGCAGGTCTCATCAGTCCACTTGGAATATTTCTGATCACTGAACGTCTGGGACTTGAAGCAACGTCGTTACAGTTTCTCTCTGGAGCGTCCGGAATAGGTTTATTGATTGGAGGAGGTATTGCGGCTGCTGTAAGTGCCAAGCTGAACCAGACCTTAACTCTGCTTGTAGGTGTGCTGTGTCTGGCTGTAGCCACGATGGGGGAAGTGTTATCCAGTTGGTTCTGGCTGACCCTTTTGATCAGCTTCTTGAGCTCAATCAGTATGGCATTTATCAACGTCATCATCTCCACGTACTTGGTCACTCGGATAGATGAGCACTTGATCGGGAGAGTGAATGGCACCATCACCCCTTTATTCATAGGAAGTATGCTTCTTGGATCTTCCATGGCAGGTGTACTGATGAACAGCACATCCATTTTTATCGTCTACGCAATTTCGGTTACCGTGATGATCATGGGTATTGTTCCAGCGATGCGAATTCAATTTCGTAATGATCAGACGGCTTCTGCCAGCCAATTAAATTCGGAAATCTCTTCGAGCCAAACCTAATCAATGCATTCTCATGCAACAATAGTTTGTCTATGAAAAAAAGAATGTACAACAAAAAAGCAGCGGGATCATCCCACTGCTCTTTTTGTATTTGCATTATAACTTATTGGAAAAGGACGGCGTACTCACCGTATCCTTCTTTTTGCAAGTCTTCTTTGGGTACAAAACGAAGTGCCGCAGAGTTGATGCAATAACGCATTCCACCTGCTTCGGCAGGACCATCGTTGAACAGGTGACCCAGATGGGAATCGCCCTCACGACTTCTCACTTCGGTACGAATCATGAAGTGGCTGAGATCGGTTTTTTCCTTCACGTTGTGGTCACGCAATGGACGTGTGAAGCTCGGCCAGCCGCAGCCGGAGTCGTATTTGTCGGTAGAACTGAACAATGGCTCGCCAGATACGATGTCCACATAGATACCATCACCGTGGTGATCCCAGAATTCGTTATGGAATGCAGGCTCGGTCGCGCTGTTCTGCGTAACTTCATATTGAATCGGCGTCAAACGCTCTTTCAGACCGTCTTTATCCACGTTACCGGTCCAGTTGCGTTCGATGAAATCTACACGTCCAGAACCTTTGCTGTAGCGTTTGTAATGGGCAGGGTTCTTCCGGTGATAATTTTGGTGATGTTCTTCCGCTTCATAGAACGGTTTGGCTGGCAAAATCGGAGTGAAGATTGGTTTGTCAAAACGTCCACTTTGTCCCAGCTCCGCTTTGGAAGTTTCCGCAATCTGGCGCTGTTCTTCGCTGTGATAGAAGATGGCCGTCTGATAGGAAGATCCACGGTCATGGAATTGCCCGCCTGTATCCGTAGGATCAATCTGCTGCCAGAACAGTTCAACCAGTTTCTTATAAGGGAAGATGGCAGGGTCAAACGTAATTTGCACAGCCTCTACATGTCCTGTTGTCTCCGAGCAGACCTCTTCATATGTTGGATTCTCGGTATGTCCTCCTGTATAACCCGATACGATCTTATGAATACCGGGCAGTTCTTCAAAGGGGGATACCATACACCAGAAGCATCCGCCTGCAAAAGTTGCTAACTCACTTGAATGTTGTTCCATGCTATAGTCACTCCATTTCTGATGAAGATTTAGCGCTCGTGTTCGAGCTCCAGCAATCTACCGTTTTATTAAAACTTGTTACACAAGCATTAGGCTTGCTCTTCTATTATATCCTGAATTGGCAAGCCAACCAAGCCGGAATGAAAACAAGCTGAATCTGAACGGTTTGCGAATTCTGAATTCAGGCTTTGTTGCGTGACCGAAAGCGAAATAAGAGCAATACAATGGCCATGAGCACCAGATATCCGGCAAGGATGGCCAGGCTCAGCCAGATTGAGGTTTCAGCTTGTGCACCTGCATAGGCAAATACAAAAATCGCTGGCATTTTCCCAATGGCCGTGGCAAGCATGAAGACCCAGAATGGCGTGTACGTTATACCTGCGTAGATATTAACGGCCATCTGAGGCACGATCGGCAACAGTCGCATCGACATGACACCCATGAACGGATGTGCTTCCATCCATGTGGTAAAACGGTTCAGACCCCGAATACGTTCGAGGTACGATCTCGCCTGATGTCTGAAGATGGTTCTTGCTCCGCCATACACGAGCATGGCTGCAAGTGTGGTGCCAAGCCAGCATATCCAGGCTGCCGTGGTGGTACCGTAACTGTAACCAAAGGCGATAATAACAAACTTATAAGGAATTACAGGCACAAGAGCAAACAATGTTGCCATGGCGAGTAACAGCGGAATGGACTGATGAAGATCTGTCCAGGCCAGCAGTTCATATCTGTAAATAAACGTGACTCCTGCAAGTAAAACATATAACAGAAGCCATAACCATTTTCGCAAAATCCCAAACGCTCCTTTCAGATCAGGCAGGTCTGGTCGTGTCCCGATCTGTACTGCTGTTCCTCCTAAGTTTACCACGTTCGCCCATTGTCTGAACAATTCGTGCGAAGTGTGCTGCAATCACTGGCAAGTTGCTGTCCGAAGGGTTACACTATAGGACGTGGAAATATAGAACCGAACTGAAGGTGGAATGATCATCATGGAAACAACCCAACGTAAACGAGTTGCAATTATCGGCCTCGGCGATATTGCACGTAAAGTATATTTGCCGCTGTTAACAGCTCATCCGAACGTGGAGATTGTAGGCATTATGAACCGATCTCCGGAGCCGGTCAAAGCCGTTCAGGAGGCGTATCGATTAGAACGGGGAACAACGGATCTGAAAGAACTGTTGTCCTGGGACTTGGATGCGGTGTTTGTACATACAGCAACGGAAGCGCACTTTGACATTGTCATGCAATGTCTGGAACAGGGATTAGCCGTGTACGTAGACAAACCGTTATCCTATACGATTCGGGAGTCGGAAGAGATGACTGCTTTTGCCGAGGCACAAGGGCTGCTACTCGCAGTAGGCTTTAACCGTAGATTCGCACCGATGTACCAAAAAGCGAAAGAATGGATGCAGGGTGGAAAAGGTTTTGAATCCTTGACAGTGACCAAACATCGTACAGGCATTCAGGATCGTCCTGCGGCTGAAACCATCTATGATGATCTCATCCATATGCTGGATCTGATGTTGTGGTACTCGGATCATAATGTGGAGTTGCTTCATCAATGGATTCGGAAGAATGATCTGGACAGACTGCTGCACGCAACCGGAACGGCCAAGCTGGGCAGAACAGCCTACGGTCGATTCGATATGGTGCGTGAAGCTGGGGCAGATCTGGAGAAGATCGAATTGCATGGTGGTGGACGATCTGTTGAAGTGGTGAACATGGACACGATCAGCTGCATGGAACAGGGGAGTCTGGAAACCAAAGAAACGTTCGGGAGCTGGGAAACCGTGTTAACACGCAGAGGTTTTAGCGGAGCAGTTGATAATTTCCTGGCTTGTCTGGACTCACCTGATGATTGCCTGATCAGTGCAAGTCACGTCATGGACAGTCATGAACTGGCGGAACAATTGATTCGCAAATAATTGCAGAATACACATACGGAGGAATACAAGTCATGGATGAATATGAAAAGGAACGTAATAAACAGATCGAGGAAGCTGTTGTAGAAACCTATAAACAGGAAGAAGAGATGATGATCCTCGTATTTGCCCAGTGGTGTGTCAATAATGGTTTGGACCCGGAAGAGATGTACCGGCAAGCCTACCCGGATCAGCAGAGCAACGAGCGTTTGCAGCAGGTGCAGAAGCTGATTGTATCCAAGGAGGAAGCCGGTGAAATCCCGGATGATACGGTACTTGGCGTGTTGTCCATGTTTGGCAATGAAGATCTGGCGATGGTTGTATCCGAGGCCATAGCCGCGCGCAAATAAGTTCAACTTACGTATACTGGTATGATTACATCTGTTCCCGGTGAATGACGCGGAATTCCTTCGGGGACATGCCGAACCGGGAACGGAATACCCGATGAAAATAGGTATAGTTGTTAAAGCCGGAAGACTCAGACACTTGCTCCAGGGTCATTGGACTGAAAATAATTCGTTCCCTGGCCATATTCAGCCGTACGTCAAGCGTGTATTGCATGATGCTTTTGCCAAACGCTTCTTTGAAGAGATGAACGCCCCGTGAAACACTGATGCCAATATGTGTTGCCACATCATCGAGCTTGAATAAAGAGGAAGCGTTTTCTTCAATGTAGTTTTTGATCTCATAAGCCACATAATTGGTGTTGGTTATCGTTGGATGCTCCGCGAGCAGACGATCCACTTCGAGACATAAAATTCGCATATAATAACTTGAAATTTCCGGATAAGGATTGGAGATGCGGCGCTGCTCCAGTACGAGCTGTCGAAACAGGACCAAGAGACTTTCCGTCAGTTCGACTTTGATTCGGGTCGGCCGTTTGTGACGTTTCCACCACTCATCCACCCAGGAACCATTAAAGAAGATGTGATAGTCACCACTCTCCACTAGTCGTTCTCCCATCGGATTGGTTTCATTGTCTATTCTCAGCTCATAGGGTTCGTCAGGATCAAAAAGAAGCAGATCGCCCGCATCCACCAGGGACATGTCCCCGTCTATGCGTGCACGGCAACGTCCGTCTGTTTGCAGTCTTAACAGGTAGTTCTTCACCCCTTCAGGCTGCACCATAGCGTAGGGTTTACGATGAAATGAAAAGCCTGCTGTAAGAACTTGGCAGGTTTGATCTGTCGGCATGGGCATACTCCTTGCAATTTGAAAATTATGACCAGATAGTTCATGTTTCAATCATATTATTCATTTTAATTGAAGCTGAAACGGAATACCATAGTATTAGATTTAAGGAACAGGAAACATCCAACAAAACATATGTATCTCAACCATTCAAACGCAGATTTTCACCATGCGTAAGGAGATGAACGTCACAGTGGAGAAAATGAAAGCAGGCATCATCGGGTGTGGTAACATCAGCGCCATCTACTTGGAAAATCTCAAAAACAACCCGGTCATTGAAGTCGTGGCTGTTGCGGATTTGATTCGTGAACGCGCTCAGGAACGGGCAGATGAATTTAATATCGCAAACGTTTACAATGTAGATGAGTTGCTGCAAAATAACGAAATTGAACTTGTGTTGAACCTTACGGTTCCTGGCAGTCACGCCATGACCGATCTGGCTGCACTCGAAGCAGGCAAACATGTGTATGCCGAGAAGCCGCTGGCAATTTCTCTTGAGGATGGTCGCAAGGTTGTTGAGTTGGCTGAGGAAAAGGGATTGTATGTTGGCTCTGCACCGGATACCTTCCTTGGTTCAGGCATACAGACAGCTCGTAAAGCCATTGAGGATGGGCTGATTGGCAAGCCGGTTGCAGCGACTTCATTCTTCATGGGTGGAGGACCAGAAGCTTGGCATCCTAATCCGGAGTTCTTTTATGTTGCA
Source organism: Paenibacillus sp. FSL E2-0151 (assembly GCF_037993015.1). Lineage (NCBI taxonomy): Bacteria > Bacillati > Bacillota > Bacilli > Caryophanales > Paenibacillaceae > Paenibacillus > Paenibacillus sp. FSL E2-0151. The sequence continues at coordinate 4,579,927 of NZ_CP150308.1, read as the reverse complement.
GGTGGCGGACCGATGTTTGATATGGGACCTTACTACCTGACCGCTCTGATTACGCTGCTTGGACCGATACGCAGAATCAGCGCCTCGGCAGGCATACAGATTGCAGATCGCAAGATTGGCTCCGGACCGAAGGAAGGTACAGCGCTACAAGTAGAGACGCCTACTCACTTGGCAGGAACCATTGATTTCGCAGAAGGAGCCATTGCAACCATGATTACCAGTTTCGATATTCGCGGAGCTTCGGATCTGCCACGTATTGAAATCTATGGTACAGAAGGTACGCTTAGTGTACCGGACCCCAATTATTTTAACGGGGAAGTGAAGGTTCGCAGATACGGTCAAGACACTTGGGAGACGGTCAAACCAGTCTTCGAAAGTGGACAAAACGAACGAGGCATCGGCGTAACCGAAATGGTTGAATCCATTCGTGCCGGACGGGAACACAAAGCCAGTGGCAAGCTTGCTTATCACGTACTGGAAGCCATGCACTCATTCCAGCGTTCTTCACTTGAAGGCAAGCACATACATCTGGAGAGCAACTATGATTCTTTTGCAGTAACTCGCACAGTTCAAACTGAGGTTGAAACCGTGGAATCACACTAGTCCGAGAAAAAAGTGTTCGCAGCTTGATGCTCTTACAAGTGGTGAAGAATAACCAGTATTCTTACGTTCAATTTCAGGATAGAAACACTCTCGATTTTCCACACTAATCAAACAGGCATGTGATCTGAACGGTAATTGTATACAGTTCAATATTCATGAATTCAGCAATCATACGATATCTAATCCAGGGAGGAATCGCACTTGAAACTCGGCGTATTTTTGGTACTATTCGGAGGACGTAAATTGGAGGATGCTCTTGATTATGTAGCATCCAAGGGATTAAAAGCAGTAGAGATCGGAACAGGTGGACATCCAGGCAATGCACATTGTAAGCCAGATGAGTTATTAAGCAATCCTACAGCATTGAAAAACTTCAAAAATGCAGTGGAATCACGTGGTTTGACGATCAGTGCACTCAGCTGTCACGGTAACCCGCTACATCCGCAAAAGGATATTGCCAAAGGATTTCACGATGATTTTGTTAAATCGGTAGAACTGGCTGAGAAGCTGGAAGTACCTGTAGTGAATACATTCTCCGGTTGTCCGGGAGACCATGAGGATGCCAAATATCCGAACTGGCCTGTTGCACCATGGCCAAATGACTTCCAGGAGATCCTGAAGTGGCAATGGGAGAACAAAGTGATCCCTTACTGGACAGAGTGGGGTAAGTTTGCAGCAGATCGTAACGTAAAAGTTGGATTGGAACTACACGGTGGATTCTCCGTTCATACACCAGCAACCTTGCTGAGACTGCGTGAAGCAGCAGGTGAAGTGATCGGAGCCAATCTGGACCCAAGTCACATGTGGTGGCAAGGTATTGATCCGGTTCAGGCAATTCACATCTTAGGACGTGAAGGAGCCATCCATCACTTCCATGCAAAAGATACAACGATTGATCCGGTCAACGTGAACAAACACGGTGTAACGGATATGCAGGACTATACCAATATGCTGGATCGGGCTTGGCAGTTCCGCTCGGTTGGTTATGGACATGATAACAAGACATGGGCAGACATTATGAGTGCCTTGCGTCTGGTCGGATATGATTATGTAGTAAGTATTGAGCACGAAGACGGTCTGATGTCGGTTGAAGAAGGATTCTCTAAAGCCGTGCAAAATCTCCAGCAAGTATTAATCGAAGAACCGCTGGGCGATATGTGGTGGGTTTAGAGCTACACTAGGGGGAAATTGAATATGATCAACGTCACCATTTGGAATGAATTTGTCCATGAGAAAATTCACGATGAAGTAAGGGAAGTCTACCCGGATGGTCTGCATCGAGCACTGGCTGACGGACTTGGCGGCGAAGGCTTTGCTATTCGTACAGCTACACTGGATCAGCCTGAACACGGATTAAGTGATGAAGTGCTGAATTCCACAGATGTGCTCATATGGTGGGGACATATGGCACATGATCGCGTAAGCGATGAGATCTCACAGAAGGTTGCGCAGCGAGTGCTGAACGGGATGGGAATGATTGTGCTCCATTCAGGTCATTTCTCCAAACCATTCAAAGCGCTGATGGGAACAAGCTGCGATCTGAAGTGGCGTGTAGCTGACGAGCAGGAAATTGTATGGTGTGTTAACCCATCTCATCCGATTGCGGATGGCATCGAAGGCAAGATTGTATTGGAAAAAGAAGAGATGTACGGTGAATTCTTCGATATTCCAGTACCGGATGAACTGGTGTTTGTGAGCAACTTCCAGGGTGGGGAAGTATTCCGGAGCGGATGTACGTTCCGGCGTGGTGAAGGTAAAATCTTTTATTTCCGACCAGGTCATGAGACGTATCCGACCTATTACAAACCGGAAATATTAAGAGTGATCAGCAATGCTGTGAAATGGGCATATCCTGCCCGCAGCTTTAAGCCGGAATTTGGCAAGAGCGAACCTGTAAGACCATTTGGTGGCGTGCTGGTCTAATTCACTAACTCAATCGTGTAATGGAAATTATAAGTTTTATTCAAAAAGAACCCTTCTCCGAGTCATTGATGACTGTGGCAGCTGGGTTCTTTTTGGGTAAGATAGTACTATGGGGAAGTTATACGATATTTCCCATGGTGACGACGTAGCGTGTAATGTATACTGGGATGTATGATCCATTTTGGATGATATGCTTCTAAAATTTAAACTTTTTAGTTGCAGGCGTTTTCTTTGAAGCTTAAATATGTTATTATGAAATATACTAACAAAATGTAAGTTGATTTGAGTGATCTCTAAAGAGGTGATTAATGTGGAAGGTCAAGACTTGCGGATGTGTCCGCGTTTTGAGACGGCGTTTTCTTTTTTGGGCAAGCGCTGGAATGGTTTAATTATTCAAACATTGATGAGTGGTTCGAAGCGATTCAAGGATATCTCCAATCTGATTCCATCCATGAGTGATAAGATGTTATCCGAACGGATGAAAGATCTGGAGAGTGAAGGTATTCTGGTTCGTCACGTCTATCCCGAGACGCCAGTTCGTATTGAATATGAACTGACGGATAAAGGTAGAGCGCTCCAGCCTGTCATGAATCAAATTCAAGACTGGGCTGAGCAGTGGGTTGACTAACGCATAAGCAATATCACCCACTTTTGTTGCATGAATGACATAGACTCCTGATTTCTGTGGAAATCAGGGGTTTTTGTCTTAAGTACTATGTTGATCGGCGTTTTTCTCTTGGGCTATGCACATGTTGTCATGAGTTGTAGTATAATCTATAGAAAATGGCCACAGACGGCCGGAGCGAAGGAGGCCCACTTGTCATGAGAGAAGAAAGCTTATCCCGTGAAGTACGCTACGGCAAAAAAGATATTGCAGAACTTGAGAGCGCATCCATTCAGGTCCATCTAATTTACAAAAAAGCTGCAGAGTTGTTTAAGCGCACAGCCTATTCCCGTTCGGTTAAGGATGATCTTGCCGAAGTGAATACGCATTCTGTGAACAGCGATGGTCCGAGATTAGCTCCGGCGGTGCTGCAAAAATGGATTCAAACGTCCAGGGGCTGGAAGTGTATCGGATGTGAGCTGGGACAACCTGATTCAACGATGTCTCAGATGGAAGAAACTATGCATGGTAAGCAATTGGCTTTAGATGTGGGAGAAGGTCGGTTGGTTCAGGCAGAAATGCTGATTCAGGCGGTTGTCTGGTCTCAATATGAGAAGATTCGAATGTTTGCACCATGGCTTGGTGATGAACCCTTTTATAGCGTGCAGGAGCTGGATGTCATTGCCCGTTATATTGTGCCTACCTATTTCTCGGAACGGCCTTTGCATGAGCAAGGCAAGGTATTTAAGGTCCATCAACAATATGGGCAGATTCCGTTGTATCAGGAGTATGTAGACGCACCTTCATGTTGCGTGCAGGTTGACGGTGGATTGCTTGAAGGGCGATTGCTGACAGGTGTATACGTATCTGAGGAGCAGTTCTTCGGGCTTAATCCATATCTGAAAGATGGCGATGGAGGACGGACATACATGCAGGCTAGTGTCCAATGATAACGTAACCAATGAGAACATAAAAATGATATAGATTGGAGAGCCTGTGTGCAGGCTCTCTTTCTTGTACAAGCCTTATTTGCAGGCGGTAGCCTATAAAAGTAACGGCTTTGACACTTTTTTTTGCCGAAGGTTGTGCCATAATAGAGGTTATGGACAACAGGGTGAATGATTTTACGCAGGGTGGTGTTACCTACATGATGAAGAAAATCCCCGGTTACATAGGTGTATGTTTGCTCCTACTGGCGATCTTGGCTGGTTGTAGTGAGACACAGCCTTCTGAGCAGCCAATTGTCAAAGAGACAGAAACAGCGAATACAATCACAGTGGCTGTAGATGGCAGTACGTTTTTGCCTGATGCAACAAAGTCCATTAAGCGAGATTTTAGTGAGGGTTTGACACTCAAAAAAGCATTACTCAATAGCGGACTGGTTGATTTTACGGCAGATGGCAAGCGGATTCAATCCGTGGGTGAAGTTTCTCTGGATTCTTCGCTGAGCTGGGCTGTCAAATTAAACGGCAAGGATATTGAACAGGAAGATTGGGACATGGAGCTTCATGCCAAAGATGAAGTGATCATTTACGTGAAAGCCGCTGACAGTGGGGGGGATGGCGTTGCATATCAGACAACGTTACTCAAGGTTAGCGGTGGAAACATTATGCCAACCCTTAATCGTCAATATGCCGGCGTCTACGTTCAAGAGTGCACAGTTCGCGATGTGTTGAAGTCCAGCGGCATTGTAAGAATGTCGGAGAACAACAAATTTGTCGTCTCGGTCGAGAATGTCACGCCTCGTATGAATGAGCGGTGGGTCATTATGGTGAATGACAAAGAATTAATGGAAAATGGTCTGGACATGAAATTGAATCCACGTGATGCGGTAAAGCTCGAATTAACCAATGCATCCTAAGTATACCAAGAAGCCCAATCTCTTTTTAGAGAACTGGGCTTTTTTTCATTAAATATATAAACAAGATCCGATCAGCATAGTCAAATATTAAATACGACAGATCTCGTTCGGGCAAAGCTCACAGTGACAGATTCCTTGCAGCATCTTCAGATCTTTGATGACAATCATTCCATTGTCATATTCAATCCCATCTTTCTTACGCAGGTCGCTTAACATGCGGTTTACACTTTCACGAGTGGCTCCAATCATATTGGACAGGTCCGTGTGGGTAATTTTTTTGTGAATAATGACATGCTCTCCATGAGGCTCACCATACGAATTCGACAACCGAATGAGGGTGGAGCAAAGTGCACCCGGTTTGCCATATAACATGAGATCCCGGAATTTGGTCTGTGTCAACCGGTGGTGGATGCCCATCCATTTCATAAAATCGATCGCGAAGTCACAATGCTGGCAGATTAACATTTCCAGGTCTTTATGTTCCAGTACACCGATCTCACTGTCCTCCAATACTTCCGCTGAGAAGCTGTGTTTAGAGCCAAAGAAGGGATCAGCCTGCCCAATCATATCACCGGATTGATACATGTACATGATCAGTTCCTTGCCTTCATCCGTGGATTTGGTGATCTGGGCACGGCCCCGTTTCATATAATAAAGTTTGTCAGAGATGTCGCCTTCCCAGTACAGATGTGTACCTTCCGGATAGGTTCTATCTTTCATGGTAACCAGCAGATGGTTGAAATTTGCTTCCGAGAAACAGTTAGTATTACCGCGCGTTTCCAGTACAGTTGTTAGTTCTCTCATAAGTCTATCTCCCCTTTATGTCCATCGGACGACCTTCTGTAGTAAGCAGTAGCCTCCGAGGTTCGCCGCAAACCGTTGCCGTCCTGATCAGGGTCATCTCGGCCGGGAGGAAGGACGGTACAAATTGCGGTGGTTCAATTTTTAAGTTCAGTATATACCTAATCTTACCGTTTGAGGGGGAAGGAAAGGGGGCAAAAATGACGAAATTTCAAACATTGTGATAAAATTCACTTTTGATGGAGAGGATGAATTTTACAGCCCTATATTTTAAATAGGAAGTGAAAATGGTCGTATGAAGGACACTACAAAACTTAAATTAAATTTGTTATACTTTGTGAAAAAAATCACATAATTAAGTTTATTGTCATGTTACGATGTGAATGTAAACGAGAGAGACAAACTAATACGAACCTTTAGGAGGATGAGGGAGATGGCTGTAAAGAACGAAGTCGCCCCAGCAAAAGAACCGACAGCAGGTCAGTATATTCAAACGTTAATCGACAAAGCGAATAAAGCACACGCCGCATTCATGAAAATGGACCAGAAGCAGATTGACCGGATTGTGCAAGCAATGGCGCTTGCGGGTCTGGATAAACACATGATGCTCGCCAAGATGGCCGTAGAAGAAACAGGCCGCGGAGTATATGAGGATAAAATCACCAAAAATATATTTGCAACAGAATATGTGTACCACAGTATCAAGTACGATAAAACCGTAGGTGTGATTGAAGATAACGAGTATGAAAGCTTCCAGAAAATTGCGGAGCCGGTCGGCATCATCATGGGTATTACACCAGTTACCAACCCAACATCAACGACGATGTTTAAAGCATTGATTTCCATCAAGACGCGTAACCCAATCATCTTTGGCTTCCACCCATCTGCACAGAATTGTAGCCGGGAAGCTGCCAAAATCCTGCTGGAAGCGGCTGTGAAACATGGTGCACCAGCAGATTGTATCCAGTGGATTGATGATCCTTCCATGGATCGTACAAACGAACTGATGAATCACAATGATGTGGCTCTCATTCTGGCAACAGGCGGATCAGGCATGGTACGTGCAGCGTACAGCTGTGGTAAACCTGCACTGGGCGTAGGACCGGGTAACGTACCTTGCTTTATCGAGAAAAGCGCGGATATCAATCAGGCAGTAACGGATTTGATCCTGTCCAAGTCTTTCGATAACGGCATGATCTGTGCTTCTGAACAAGCGGTCATCATTGAAGAACCGATCTTTGATCAAGTGAAGAAAAAAATGATCGCAAATGGCTGTTACTTTGTTAACAAAGATGAAGCAGTAAAATTGACAGCAGGTGCGATTAATGCCGAGAAATGTGCGGTGAATCCGGCGATTGTTGGTCAATCTGCGGTGAGCATTGCGAAATTGTGCGGTATTGAAGTTCCAGCAGGCACCAAAATTCTTGTGGCCGAGATTGAAGGGGTAGGTACTAAATTCCCATTGTCGGCTGAGAAATTAAGCCCGGTACTGGCTTGTTACAAAGTTAAAACGGCAGCAGAGGGAATTGAACGTGCAGCAGAAGTGGTTGCATTTGGCGGCATGGGTCACTCCTCGGTTATCCACTCCACAAATGAAGAAGTGATTGGCAAATTCGCAGATCGTCTGCAAACCGGACGGATTATTGTGAACTCACCATCCACACACGGTGCCATTGGGGATATCTACAACACAAACATGCCTTCATTGACACTGGGATGCGGATCATACGGACGTAACTCGACTTCTTCCAACGTAACCGCTGTGAACTTAATCAATGTGAAAAGGGTGGCTCGCCGTACCGTGAATATGCAATGGTTCAAAGTGCCGAACAAAGTCTACTTCGAAAAAGGGGCAACGCAGTATCTTGCCAAAATGCCTGACATCACACGTGTGGCCATTATTACGGATGCTATGATGGTGAAGCTTGGATATGTTGAAAAGGTAGAACACTATCTGCGTCAACGCCAAATGCCAGTAGCGATCGAAGTGTTCTCCGATGTTGAGCCAGATCCATCCACAACAACGGTAGATCGCGGAACCGAAATGATGCGCCGCTTCCAACCAGACTGCATTATCGCACTTGGCGGTGGATCACCGATGGATGCTGCCAAAGCCATGTGGTTGTTCTATGAATACCCAGACACGGACTTCAACGACCTGAAACAAAAATTCATGGATATCCGCAAACGGATCTACAAATATCCACGTCTCGGCGTAAAAGCCAAATTTGTAGCGATCCCAACCACATCGGGTACAGGTTCTGAAGTGACATCGTTCGCGGTTATCACAGATAAAAATCAAGGTAACACCAAATATCCATTGGCCGACTATGAGCTGACACCAGACGTAGCGATTGTCGATCCGGAGTTCGTATACTCCCTGCCTAAAACGGCTGTAGCGGATACAGGGATGGACGTACTGACGCATGCGATTGAAGCTTATGTGTCTGTAATGGCAAATGATTACACGGATGGACTTGCGATCAAAGCAATCCAACTGGTATTCCAATACCTGGAGCAATCGGCACTGCAAGGAGATAAACTGGCACGTGAGAAAATGCATAATGCTTCAACGATTGCTGGTATGGCATTTGCCAACGCATTCCTGGGCATTAACCACAGTTTGGCGCACAAATGGGGCGGTCAGTATCACACCGCACACGGACGCACCAATGCCATTCTGATGCCGCACGTCATTCGTTACAACGCAAAAAAACCGACCAAATTTGCATCGTTCCCGAAATATTCGCACTTTGTAGCGGATGAGCGGTATGCCGAAATTGCCCGCATCTTGGGATTGCCTGCTCGTACGACAGAAGAAGGGGTAACCAGTCTCATCAATGCCATTCGCAAACTGAACAAAACATTGGGTATTGAAGAATCGTTCCAGGAAATCGGATTTGATGCCAAAGACTTTGAAGCACATGTCGATTATCTGGCTGACCGTGCCTTCGAAGACCAATGTACAACTGCCAATCCGAAGTTGCCGCTGGTAACTGAACTGGCTGATGTATACCGCAACGCTTTCTACGGAAAGTTTGAATAATAAATCTAGAACGAAGCGTGCCTTACGGCAAGAAGATCAGGGTTCCCCGAGAGGGGAGCCCCGATTGCCGTCTTTCACACAATAACGAGTGGGCAGAAAAACAGAAGAGTGAAGCCTCTGTTTTTCAGGAGTATTTTAAGATTTGGTTTGCTCCGAGCATAGAGGAGCAAAAGGGTTCTAGAGAGGTTACACGGAATCCGTGACGTGGCTGTTTGAGCCAGATGTTCACACAATAACGGAGTGGGCAGAAAAACAGAAGAGCGAGCATCTGTTTTTCAGGAGTATTCTAAGATTTGGTTTGCTCCGAGCATAGAGGAGCAAAAGGGTTCTAGAGAGGTTACACGGAATCCGTGACGTGGCTGTTTGAGCCAGATGTTCACACATTAACGGAGTGGGCAGAAAAACAGAAGAGCGAGCATCTGTTTTTCAGGATTTTTTCTAAGATTTGATTTGCTCCGAGCGTAGAGGAGCAAAAGGGTTCTATAGAGGTTACACGGAATCCGTGATGTGGCTGTTTGAGCCAGATGTTCACACAATAACGGAGTGGGCAGAAAAAACTGAAGAAGCGGAGCGTTCGCCTTTATCCCCGGATTTTCCCCTTTGAAATATAAAATTGAAAAAATCCGGGGATAACAGCGAGCGGAAGTTGTTCTGCCCGCGCAGTGGCTAAGTGTGAATTTACAGGGGTCAATGGGACACAGCGCAGGTGGAGTGAGTTAGTTCACTGGCTTTGTGACAAAAATCACAGATGATGAAAGCCCCAAGTCGTATACTGAAAATGTAAGAAAAACATTCATCCCGCGGTTCCGGTTCCCAAGTAGAGAGAACATGTTCCGGTTTATGTGAAACAATTCACATTAATCGCGGCTCTGGGCACACAATGCTACGAATGAAGCAAGATGTTATGTGTCCAGAAATCCAAATTAGTGGAGGGATTACGATGTCGGTGATTGAAAAAGATGTCAAACAACAAACAGGCTGGAGAAACTTTACCAAAGGAACATGGACCAAATCCGTAGATGTGAATGATTTTCTGGCACACAACTTGTCTCCGTATTACGGTGACGAAGCATTTCTCGCAGGTGCAACCCAGAATACCAAAGAATTGTGGGAGATCGTATCTGATCTGACCAAAAAAGAACGGGATAACGGCGGTGTCCTTGACGTTGACGTGAACACACCAGGTACTATTATTTCTCACCAACCCGGTTATCTGGATCAATCCAAAGAGCAGATTGTCGGCGTTCAGACCGATGCTCCGTTCAAACGTTCCATTCAACCAACAGGCGGAATTCGCATGATGATTGACGCATGTGAGGCATATGGCTTTGAAATGCCACAGGGCGTCATTGATATATTTACAAACATTCGCAAAACACATAACCAAGGTGTATTCGATGCTTATACTTCCGACATGCGTGCAGCGCGTAAAGCAGGAATTATTACAGGTCTGCCAGATGCTTACGGCCGTGGCCGGATCATCGGTGACTATCGTCGTGTAGCTTTGTACGGGGTAGACTTCCTGATTCGTAACAAAAAAGGCGAACTGAATGCACTCGAAGTTGATGTTATTGATGAAGATGTCATTCGTCTGCGGGAAGAATTGTCTGAACAGATTCGTGCATTGCAAGAATTGAAACAATTGGGCGATATGCACGGGTTCGATATTTCCTTGCCAGCGACAACAGCAAAAGAAGCATTCCAATGGTTGTACTTCGGTTATCTGGCTGCGATCAAAGAACAGAACGGTGCTGCGATGTCACTCGGACGTGTATCTTCTTTCCTGGATATCTACATTGAACGTGACCTGCAAGAAGGGATTTTGTCCGAAGAACAGGCTCAGGAATTGGTTGACCATTTCGTAATGAAACTGCGGATCGTCAAATTCCTGCGTACACCGGATTACAACGAACTGTTCAGTGGAGATCCAACATGGGTGACTGAGTCCATCGGTGGTATGTCCGTGAATGGCGAAACACGTGTAACCAAAAACAGTTTCCGTTTCCTGCATACACTGCACAACTTGGGTCCTGCACCAGAACCAAACTTGACTGTTCTCTGGTCAACGAAACTTCCAGAAGCTTTCAAAGATTATTGCAGCAAAGTATCCATTGAAACAAGTTCAATTCAGTATGAGAATGATGATCTGATGCGTCCGATCTACGGTGACGATTACGGTATTGCTTGCTGTGTGTCGGCTATGAAGATCGGGAAACAAATGCAATTCTTCGGCGCTCGTGCCAACCTGGCAAAAGCTCTCCTGTATGCGATCAACGGTGGTCGTGACGAGAAATCCGGAGCACAAGTTGGACCTGAGTATCCTGCCATTACTAGCGAAGTGCTGGATTACAATGAGGTTATGAAACGCTTCAAACCAATGATGGAGTGGCTGGCTAAGCTGTATATGAACACCCTCAACGTCATTCACTACATGCACGATAAATACAGCTATGAGCGTATCGAAATGGCATTACATGACCGTGACATTGTACGTACGATGGCTTGTGGTATCGCTGGTCTCTCGGTTACAGCAGATTCACTGAGTGCAATCAAATATGCCAAAGTAAAACCAATTCGTAACGAACAAGGCATCGCTGTTGATTTCGAAATCGAAGGAGACTTCCCTTGTTACGGTAACAATGAAGACAGCGTAGACAGCATTGCTGTTGAACTGGTCGAGAACTTCATGGGCATGATTCGCAAGCACAAAGCTTACCGTAACGCAGTTCCAACACAATCCGTTCTGACGATCACTTCCAACGTGGTATATGGTAAGAAAACAGGGACTACACCGGATGGTCGTAAAGCAGGTGAACCATTTGCTCCAGGTGCAAACCCAATGCATGGTCGTGACAAAAAAGGTGCACTGGCATCCCTTGGCTCGGTAGCCAAATTGCCTTATGAACACAGTCTTGACGGGATTTCCAATACCTTCTCCATCGTGCCAAAAGCATTGGGTAAAGAGGAGACTACACGTAAATCCAATCTGACTGCGATGATGGATGGTTACTTCGGTCAAAACGCTCATCACCTGAACGTTAACGTATTTGATCGTCAGCAATTGATTGATGCGATGGATCACCCGGAAAGCTATCCACAACTGACTATACGGGTATCCGGATATGCCGTTAACTTCATTAAATTGACTCGTGAACAACAGTTGGATGTCATCAACCGTACGTTCCATGGCTCGATGTAAGTAATTTGCTAGTAGAAGACCGCTAGAGCAAGATATTCCAAATCATATTAAACGCACAGCGGATGCGGATACAGAAAGGAAGAGGCAGCATGGTTAACGGACATATTCATTCACTCGAAACTTTCGGGACGGTTGACGGCCCAGGCATCCGCTTTGTGCTTTTTATGCAAGGATGTCTACTCAAATGTCAGTATTGCCACAACCCTGATACTTGGGCGTTGGATGGCGGAAAAGAAATGACGCTAGAGGAGGTATTGGCTGAAATTGAGCCGTATCTATCCTACTACCGCAGCTCTGGAGGCGGGCTCACGATATCTGGCGGAGAACCAACGTTACAGGCCCACTTTGTAGCCGAGATCTTCAAGGAAGTGAAGCGGCGCTGGGGATTGCATACGACACTGGACAGCAACGGTTTTAACGAACCGGAACGGATTCACGATCTGTTGGATCACACAGACCTGGTTCTGCTGGACCTCAAACATATTGACGATGAGAAACATATCAAGCTGACAGGCAAATCCAACGAGAGAACGTTGAAAACGGCCAAGTGGTTATCGGAGCAAGGTCGGAAAATGTGGATACGCCACGTGTATGTGCCTGGCATTCATAACGAGGAAGAGGATTTGCTTAACCTCGGACGGTTTATCGGAACATTAAATGGCGTCGAGAAGTTCGAAATTCTTCCATACCATCAGATGGGGATCTACAAATGGGAGGCGCTCGGTAAAGTATATCCACTGGATGGAGTTCCTTCACCAAGTGAAGAAGAAGTGGAGCGGGCGTATCGCCTGATCGAACAAGGTCGCCAGGAAACAGCTGGCATGGCTTGTTCAGGTAAGTAATCTGACCTTTATATAGTAAAAACAATCAACCAAGCAGTCCTTGCGAACATGTTTCGCAGGGGCTGTTTTTTTGCTGTTATCCATTGGAAATGCAAGATTATGGGTCCAGTGAAGGATTTTATCCCTCCATTGATGAATTGTCATCCTTACGATGTAAGCTCCGGCTTTTTATAATCAGAGTGTAAAGCCAAACGCTCAATATCTTGAGGAGGGTCAACCAGATGAAAAAAAGAATGACATTACTGCTTTCATTATTGCTTATCACTTCATGGACTTTGGCGGGATGTGCAAGCTCAAGTAACGAGCCACAGCAAGGCGCAGGTAATACACCTGTGGAGGAAACAAGTAAGGAACCGGTTGAAATGCTTCTCCGCCACACGCAGGTGGGAGCCGACAAACAGAAAAGACTGGCCATTCTGCAGGATGTTGTAGACAAAGTTGAGGGAGAGATACCCAATCTGACCTTTACGCTGGATGGTGTCGAATCCGATGTGAATCGTAAGGAAAAGCTTCGCGGAGAGATGGCGGCAGGTAACCCGCCGGATATATTTGAACTGTTCGGTAGCCCGGATTCCAAAGTTTATGCCAAGGAAGGTATGCTGCTTGATCTGACCCCAATCCTGCAAGAGCTGGGCATTCAGGACCAGTTTACATCCCTTGAACCGTTTACGTATGAAGGCAAAGTATATGGACTGCCGATTGGCGGTTCGGGCGAAGGTTTTTTCTATAATAAAGAGTACTTTGAACAAAAAGGATGGAAAGCCCCAACGACCATGGCTGAACTGGACAATATACTGGCTGAGATCAAGGCTGATGGCAAAGTGCCGCTTGCTTCTGCATCTAAGGCGGGCTGGGTGCCGCTTATGTTAACCAACCATCTGTGGTCCCGGTATGCCGGGCCGGAGATTACCGCAAAGTTTGCAACAGGTGAAGCGAAGTGGACCGATCCGGGTGTTGTGCAAGGTTTTGCCAAACATAAGGAATGGGTGGATAAGGGTTATTTCAAAAAAGGTGAGCTGGGCTTTGAGTATGCCGAATATACCACGCAATTTACAAGTGGAGAAGTGGTATTAATGTATGACGGAACATGGAAATCATCTGTATTTAAGGAAGGTCAGAGCGGTGAATCGCTCATTGGCAAGGTTGGATTCTTCAATATGCCTCCGGTAGAGAACGGAGCAGGTGATCAGACGTCTTTGATGCGGGATGTGAACAATGGATACGGATTCTCGGCAGCAGTGGCGGATGACCCGCAGAAGCTGGACGCAGTGAAAGCTTTTATCAAAAATTTCTACAATGAAGATATGCAGATCCGCGGCCTTGTGGAAGACGGTGTGTTGCCTGCCATGAAGCTGGACGAGAAAGTGCTGACCGATAGCATTACCGATGATCTGATGAAAGAAATTGTGGCTGTGCTTAATGCGTCCAAGACGTCGTTCCCGGCATTTGATGCACTCGTTCAGGCTGATGTGACAACAGAGATCAGTAATCTGCAAATCCAGAAGTTGATTGGTGGGCAGACCACGCCAGAGAAAATGGCAGAAGAGTTGCAAAAGGTGCAAGAGGAAGCAAACGCCTCAGTGGAATAAACCAATTCAAGTCGAAACTGCGATCGTTGAAGTGACTGAAGGAGGCTGACCATGAATACTTCACTCCGCAGCCCGTTAATCTATACGTTGTTTGTAATGCCAGCCCTAATTCTGTTTGTAATGTTCTTTTTATACCCTATTGGTAGCTCCCTGTATTACAGTCTGACGAGTTGGAATGGGGTATCGGCTGTGCCACGTTTTGTGGGTTTATCCAACTATGTGAAGGCACTGACCGATGAACGTTTTTGGATTTCCACACGGAATAACGGCTTTTTCATCGGATTTTCGGTACTGATTCAGGTACCCCTGATCGTCCTGTTTTCGCTTCTGATTGCCAATGTGAAAAGGCTGAAAGGTCTGTATAAAACCGCTGTTTTTTTACCATCCATCATGTCGACAGCCGTTATCGGTATTTTATGGGGATTCATCTATGAACCGAATATCGGGCTATTAAACAAAATGCTTCATGTGCTGGGAATCAATCCAATCTACTGGTTATCGGATAACCGATTTGCCATGTTGTCCATCTTGGTGACCAATGCCTGGCAGTGGACGGGATTTTACATTGTCATGGTGCTGGCGGCCATACTGGCGATTCCCCGTGATCTGGATGAAGCGGCTGCAATTGATGGGGCAACGGCGGTACAACGTGCAATGCGAATTACGTTGCCGCTGATCCGGCCGATCATTTCAGTTGTGATCATGTTGTCCATCGCAGGTGCCATGAAAGCAGCCGACATCGTGATTGTCATGACTAAAGGTGGGCCCGCTGGGTCCACTGAGGTTCTGGCGACATATATGATCAAATATGCAATTACCAACTTCAAATATGGTTATGGCAATACCATTGCAGTGCTGATCTTTGCTCTGACGCTTGTGCTCACTGTGGTATATCAACTGCTGGTGGCGAGGCGGGGCGAGAAGGTGGAATATTGATGGCGAAAAGCATAAAAAGCAGTATACCTCATGTGTTGTTAATGTTGTATTTGATCGCGATTTTGTTTCCCTTTTTATTTGTAATTTTCTCTTCCTTCAAGCAGGATAACAATGAAATCGCCCTGAATCCATTCGGTTTGCCTACAACATGGGAGTTTAACAATTACGTGGAGGCCTGGGTGAATGCCAAGATTGGCACGTATTTCTGGAACAGCCTGTACATTTCGATTTTATCATCGGCGTGTACGATTGCGCTCGGTGCCATGTTTGCTTTTGCCGTAACCCGGATGAGACACCGGAGATGGAGCCTGTTTCTGTACAGCCTGATTCTGGCGGGTATGCTTATTCCTAACAATGCACTTATGCTACCGATTTATCTGCTTGTACGCAAAATGGGCATATTGGATACACATCTGGCATTGATCGTGCCCTATGTGGCCAATGCGATCCCCTTTACAATTATTATCCTGGCAGCTTTTATGCGTTCTCTGCCTGGGGAGATTGAGGAAGCGGCGGTCATGGACGGCTTGAGGGCCCCGGGTATCTTTGCTAAAATAGTCATACCTCTTACCGTTCCGGCTATTGTTACCGTTTTTATCGTTAATTTCCTCGGCAACTGGAACGAATTTTTACTCGCCAACTATTTTTTATCCACCGATAAATTGCGTACGCTGCCAGTGGGCATGGTCCAGTTTCGGGATCAATATCAGATGAACTATGCTCAGATGTCGGCAGGTATTGTATACAGCGTTGTACCTGTACTTGTGATCTACGCTATACTCCAGGAGAAAATTATAGAAGGAGTAACTGCAGGTGGTGTCAAAGGTTAAATACCATGAACCAGTTAATAGGGAGAACGGGATATGAACTTGCGAATGAAGCTGGCCTTGGCATTTCTGCTGCTGATTATTGTTCCGATGTGTGCACTGGGCATTGGCATGTTTCTGGTCACATCACATACGATTGAGAAAAAATACAATCAACAGGCCGAATATGCGCTTCAGGCCATTAGTTACAATATCGAGAATGTATTTCAGCAGATTAATAATGTGACCGACAACGGGATAGCGACATCGGTTTTTCAAATGGCGTTGAATGCCAAAGATCCGACCAAGCAGGATCTGGGAACCGGTAATCAGTTATCCCTGAATGCCAGCCAGCGCAATTTCCGTTCCCTTCTATATAATTATCCGTTCATCAGTTATGCCTTTTTATATGATTTGCGTTCTTCCGAGAACAACCAGATTGTCTCCATTTTCACCAAAGAAAATTTTCAAGCCCTTCCTTTTCAGCAATTCAAAGTGCATCCCTTATTCAACGAAATTCAGCAACTTAATGGCGTGCCTAAATGGCTCGCACCTCTGGAATATCCCGAATTAACCGGGGTAGAGCCTGTCTTCACCCAGATCAGACTGGTCAAAGAACTCAGTTATTTTCAAAATATCGGCGTGCTTGTTGTTCAGATCAAAAAAGGAGAGATCGACCGGATCTTCCGTCACCTACAAATCAGCGATTCGGCACAGGATACATCATTCCTGTTAATTAATGAAGAAGGGCTGATCGTCTATGATCCTGCAGGTATATATAACGGTGAGAACATGCAAAACCTTGGTGCTGAATCCAGCCGTTACGGTCCCGGTTTTAGCAGTGTCAGAACGGTCTTTGACGGCAAAGAGAGCATCATTTCGCAATATCATCTGAAGAACTATAACTGGAGTCTCGTCAGTGTGACTTCATGGGAAGCCTTATCTGCGGAAACCAATGCCTTTGCAGGTTGGTCTATCATCATTATTCTGTTATGTCTGCTCGCAGCGATGATCTTTAATCTTTTTTTCATGAATCGCATTACGGGGAACATTGCTGTACTTGTAAGGTTTATGCGTCGTGTGGATGATGGTGATTTTAATGCAAGGGTGGAAGGAAAAGGGTTCGATGAAATGCAGCTGCTTGCGCAAGGGTTCAATGAACTATTGGATCGGATCGGGGGATTATTCCGTCGTGTTCGGGCAGAGCAAGAGCAGAAGGCCCAAGCGGAACTGCGTGTACTACAGGCCCAGATCAAACCTCATTTTCTGTTTAACACATTGGAATCCATTAATGGATTAGCGCTGCGTGGGGAGGGCCGCAAAGTAAGCGAGATGGTGACCAGACTTGGCAATATGCTTCGTATCAGCATTCAGGATCAGGAGGAGATTCCGCTGGGTGAGGAAATAAGACATTTGCAGAGTTATCTGGAGATTCAACAGTACAGGTTCAGTGATTTGTTCACCTATGAGATTGACATTCCACCCCATCTATACAGCTCAATTCTGCTTAAGCTTACCCTTCAGCCTCTGGTGGAAAATAGCATTCAACACGGGTTTGAGGGGATCACCTACCCAGGTGTACTGCGGATAAGCGCATATGCGGAACGGGGTCATCTGGTGTTATGTGTTGAGGATAATGGGATCGGTATTCCCCAGGAAATGCTCGCACGATTTGAGTATATGGCAGAAGATCCGCCGGAAGATATGCTCGCGGAAGGGGCGGAATCATTATCGTCCATAACGGAACGCAGGGGATTGGGATTACGAAGTGTGGCAGATCGAATTCGTATTCAATATGGGGCCGGGTATGGCATATTTATATGTTCAGCACCGGGGTATGGCACAGTTATTCGATGCATCATTCCATTATATGAGCAGGAGGAAGCCGGATGAATCTGACTGCAATGCTGGTTGACGATGAGCTGCCGATTCTGGAGAATCTGAACTACATTTTACCCTGGGAAGAGATGGGGATTGAAATCACAGGTACAGCGAGAAGTGGTGTAGAAGCGCTGGGGAAAGTAACAGAAAGTCATCCAGACATTCTCTTGTGTGATATTCGAATGCCGTCTATGGATGGATTGGAACTTATTCGTTTGCTGCGAGAGCAGGGTGAAACGTGTGAGATTATTTTACTGACCGGGTATCAGCAGTTTGAATATGCTCGAACCGCTATCAAGTATAACGTACATGAATACATATGTAAGCCAATTGATTATTTGAATCTGGAACATAAACTGCGTGAACTTGCCGGGCAGATCCAGAAGAGACGTCAGGAAAACGAATCGCAACGTTATCGCAGCCAAGAGATGGAAAGCTGGATCAGACACAAACAATTGATTGACCTGTTGCGAGGAGAAGCACCGTTGAAGGTTGTCTATCCTGCCTCTGTTCCTGAATTCATAACAACTGCTACACCGTATACGTTGCTGCTGGTGGATGCGGTCGGTTATTTTCGCCATTCTATCGGCTGGTCCGAGCTTCAGCATCAACGATGGCATGAGACCATAAGTTCCAGACTTAGGGAAGTGGCAGATCGAATTACGGAGGACTGTCAGATTCTTTCGACCCGCAAAGGGGAGTGGTGCATCCTGCTGGAGGCATCAGGTGAGTGGAAACGTCGCTCAGAGGAACTGGCCCATCAACTGTGTCTCGAATTAAATGTGATATTGTCTCTGGATTCAAATGTGAAGGTTAGGATTGTTCAGGATGCTGTGCCCGTGAACCTGGAAAGTCAAATTCTGGAGCGATACCGGCATTATCAAAAAATACTGATGTCCCATTCGGAGAGTGAAGACAAGGTGCTGAAGGCAGGTTGTCCCGAAACCACCTTATCGTATGATCATACGGCCTCCAAAGGGGCTAACTCATGGATTACAAGAGAAGATCTGGAGTTGGTTACTCGGTGGATTCGTCAAGGGAACAAGCAGGGGTTACGTGATGTATTGGATCGGCTTAAACAGCAAATAGGGAATTCAGGACAATCCTTCAGCAAGATAGATGAAACCAATTTTCGGTTTATGCTTGTACACATGCTTCGGGAATTGCGTGAAGTACAGGTCCTCGCTGAAGAACACGAAGTGAATTATTGGAATGCACTGCAAGGGGCCGTATCCATGAGGGAACTTCTTGAACTTGCAGAGGTTGTTGCCCATGCCTGTCAGGGCAAACAAACGCAACCACGTCCTTCTGTATCGGAACTGATCCTCTCTGCATGTGAGTATATGGACGCACGGCTGCAACAGGACTTGGGAATAGATGAAGTCTCAGATTGGCTTGGAATCAGCCCGGGATACTTTTGCCAGCTATTTAAAACCCAAATGGGTGTTACTTTTGTGGAATATATGACGCAGAAACGGATGGAAAGTGCCGCTTTATTGTTGAGTACAACCGAATGGAGCATTACAGCGATTGGGGAAGCCACAGGTTTCAAGGAGCGCCGGTACTTCTCCAAGGTGTTTCATAAACACTTCCACATGAAACCCTCCGAGTACAGGCAGAGTAAACAATTGGGTTTGTAGTAGCAAGGGAAACGGGAGGAGAGGTCGAATGAAACCCTTGAATGATCTGACATTGGGGCAAAAGGTAGGACAATTGTTGATGTGTGGATTTCACAGTCAGCACGCAGATGAACAGGTTACTCGCTTAATCCGTGACTATCACGTCGGCGGCGTCATTTATTTCCGGCGTAATGTCGAAAGTGTAGATCAATTGACACGGCTGTCCGCCGAACTGCAAGATATGGCTGCTGAAGCGGGGGCCCTACCACTCATGATTTCGGTGGACCAGGAAGGTGGCATGGTTGCACGGATTGACCAAGAGGGAATGACCCAAGTGCCGGGTAATATGGCACTTGGTGCGACAGGCAATCCGGAATATACACTGGAGTGTGCTCGAATTCTGGGTTGTGAGTTAAAAAGCATCGGTATTGATATGAACCTTGCGCCAGTGGTCGACGTGAATAACAACCCGCTTAACCCGGTTATCGGTGTGCGTTCGTATGGTGAACATGCTGAAAGTGTGGCCGCTCATGGCATAGCAGCCATCACCGGATATCAATCACAGGGCATAGCTGCTACTGCCAAACATTTTCCGGGGCACGGAGATACCGCCGTAGATTCTCATCTTGGTATGGTTACGGTACCTCATGATCGAAACAGGCTGGAACAGATGGAGTTGTTGCCGTTCCGCAAGGCGATTGAGGCCGGAGTTGATGCTATTATGACAGCTCATGTGATGTTCCCTTCGATTGAGCCCGAGCCCATTCCGGCAACGTTGTCACATAAGGTGTTAACGGGTCTGCTACGTGAGGAAATGGGTTTTGAAGGCATTATTATTACAGACTGTCTTGAAATGCATGCGATATCCAAGCCATATGGGGTAGCTGAAGCTGCCGTTCGTGCTGTGGAAGCAGGAGCAGATCTGATTCTGGTGAGTCATACCTTGCAAGATCAGGTTGCTACGCTGGAAGCCATTGTGGAAGCAGTTCAAACGGGCCGGATCTCGGAAGAGGTTATTCATCAGGCGGTTGAACGCATTATGACATGGAAAAAAAAGCGCTGTGGCCAGCAGAATGATCATCTGGTTTCGCCGAAAGCGAGTGAAACGGTCGAAGCAACCGATGTTGAACCTGTTGATTGCACTAAACCCACTGAGCCCAACGAATTGACGTTGTTCAAGATTGCTTCAAGCAGTATTACCATCGTTCATAATGATGGGCTGTTGCCGTTGGACCCAGAGAAGGGCGTATATGTCATCTGGCCTGAGGTTGTGCAACGGACAGAGGTGGATGAACCATGGTCCCATACAGAATCGTTGGGTATGGCGTTATCGCAGCTGCGAGGCAGAGTTCGTGAGCACAAAATTACAACGCAGCCCACTTATGATGAAACAGATCGGATATTGGCTGATGTGTCAGATAGTGAACAAGTTATCGTATGTACGTACACATCGGCAGGTCATCTTCCGAAAGGGCAACAGTTTTTGGTTGAAAAGCTTAGTGAAAATCATTCGCTGATTGTAATTGCTCTACGCAATCCATATGATCTGCTGGAGATCTCGAGGCCGGGTAGTTATGTATGTACATATGAGAATACACCTGCAGTTGTTCGGGTACTGTCCCATGTGTTAACAGGTGGACTGCAGCCAACAGGAAGTCTACCTGTCCGTTTGCGCTAGACCTATTTAATCCTTACATCTCTCTGCGATATGGTGCTAATTAACCATCTCCTGGAGAGATTTTTTTGTTGGAATTTTCTATTGGTTAATTTTGGGATATGAATGCCAAAAAGATAATTGATAGATAACTATTTTCATAGTATTTTCCTTCTATTAAAAGTTTACAATTCTCCTCTTAACTTTTTAGCAACTTTTCCCGGTTCCAAGCGTCTAATAATATGACTTTTTGAGGGGGATATTTATAAAATGGGAGCAGAAGGAGCCAAAGACAAAGAATGAATTTGAAGAAGAAATTGTCCATACTTACCGCTTTTGCTGTGTTTCAGGCGTTTGCAGTGATTCCTGCCAATGCACAATCAGCAGATCAGAGCGATACTACATCAGTGAATACAGCCAAAGTTAAATCCGTGGAGGTTGTGAAGAAAGAACAGACCATCGCGGAATCCGAAGTGAAATCCGGAACAAACACTCCAACATCAAATAATGAAACAACTGAAGAAGTGAACCCTCCTGAGACAGATGTTCCTACAGGAACAGACGCGACTCCTGTTGAGCCGGTAATTGAACCTATGGACGAAGAAGGTACAGCTGAGGAAACACCAGCACCTGCACCAGTAGAAGTGGAGCAACCATCTACAGGCGGTTCATCTGTTGCTGGAGGCCGGGGTGGAGACCTCACTCTTTATATGAACAGTAATAAAATGATGCAAGATGGCAAAACATATCTTGCTGGACAGCCGATGGCTGTAAAAAATGGTGTATCCTATGTAGCGATCCGTGCGCTCGTTGATCGGGTTGGCTATGATGTCAAATATGATAACACAACTAAAGAAACGATCATTATTAGTGGTGAAGATGAGCTGCGTTTCAAAACAAACAGCAAGATCTATACCGTTAATGGTGTGTCGAGAACGATGAAGGGCGCGGCTTATCAACAAAAAAATACGTTCATGGTGCCGTTGACTTCAATTACACAGGCTCTGGACATTACGTATAAAGTAAATCAATCTGCCAAAACGGTTGTATTGAATCTGAGTACCAAACCGGTGGCAAGCTTCACGGTACAAAAAGAGGTTTTTGCCGGAGACCAGGTAACCTACACAACCAGATCCAGCTCTCCCAAGGGACTCAGCATTGTAGATGAGCGTTGGACAGGCCGTCAGGATTCATTCGACCAACCAGGTGTATACACAGTAACCTATGCGGTTCAGGATTCAAGTGGTCAATGGAGCGATCCGTATTCGGTTACGATTAAGGTTGAAAGACCGAATCTGCCACCTGTCGCGATGTTTACGACAGATAAAGAAGAATACAAAATGGGTGAGAAAATCACTTATATTGATCAAAGCACAGATGATGAGAATGCAATTGTAAAAACCGAATGGGATAACAATGCACTTGCATTCTTTGTTCCAGGACCGAAGACCGTAACGATTACAGTTACCGATAAACATGGTGCTAGCGATAGCTATACCAAGATGATCAATATTACGGGAGAAACACTTTATAGTGTGACTGACTTTAATCAATTGTTCACACCAGTCGGTGAGAAGTTCACTTTTGACGGTGGTGGAGTACCGGCATTGGAGAAAGTACCTTTCACTTATTATGATGAACCAAGTCTGCTGATCCGCAGTAACAGCCCTGAAACCGTGAATACGGAAGGCATTGTGTACAAGGAATCTTCCTTTGGACAGACACGCTTCATGATTCACCATGTGAACAACACGGGCAAAAGCGTAAAAATGTATGTTGTAGCGACAAACAACAATGCATACACGGCATCCATTGACCAGCAAAACATGGGTTTTGCAGGACCGTCTCCTTTTGCAACGGTAGCTGGAAAGCTGTCCATTGACCGTTGGTTCCAGTCGATGCAGAATGGTACCGGACAAAAGAAAGTGTACATCCAGCCAGGAGAAAGCAAGCTGATTCTTAATGATCTGAGCGTTCTTCCGATGAAACAGGGACAAGTCATTTCCTTGTATTCGGATGTATTCAGTGACTATGAACTGGATTACAACATTATCATGATCGAAGAAAACAAGGACCCGATGGAAGTGTTATCGAGCCTGCCGGTTCTGGATCGTGATGGAGTTCACAACCGTGGTACCTATCCAAATGCAACACGGATCATTACGTATGACCAAGAAGTAGGGTCGAAACCTGCACGTCTTCCACTTGGAGACAATGCAAGTGATCCAAATCTTGTGGGAACGGACCCTATGGCTTTCACTGAAGCGTCCAACGCAGGTAACTTCGGTGTATTGTACAAAATTACATTGAATAATGTTGCTCCGCGCACTTTGATTTCATTCAACCCTCGTGGAGGCAGATATTCAGGTGTGGCACTCGTGAATGGACAGGTCGTTCAGATTTCCACAGGTAAATCTGTAACTGCACCTAATGAGCAAAGTGTTATGTATCGCACAGGTTCGTACGGCGAGAGTGTAACCATTCTCTTCTCGGCGGCACCAGGAAGTAACTTGCCTGTTAACCTGCTGTTCACGCCGCTTCCGGCTGAAAAGTAATAACATGAACATGCACGGACGGTTTGGAGTGAAAGCTTATATCATATATACCCGTTCACCCCAAAAGTCGCCCGAACGATTGATCATCTGAACCGTCAGGAAGGGACTCCATCAAAATGTAATGTCATTAGCTCAAGCTAGACTAATGGCAATGCATGTGCATGGAGTCCTTTTTATGTGATGTTAAAATGACCTAACCCGGTGTCTTCGTTGACTCTAATCGTAATTTGATGCATTATTAGAGGTATACAAGAAAGCAAAAGTTTTTGCTTTTGCCGAATAAACTGTCGCTCTATGAATGATGCAAAATGCTCGTATGACAGGAGGTGCTTTAGATCATGCTGTCGACAGAACAGATTATTTCGACCATGTCCTCACAGGGGCTTCGCATTACCGATCAGCGGAAAACACTGGCCCGGTTATTTGCCGAGTCTCCCGGGTATCTTACACCCAAGGACGTCTATGAATATATGGGTAAGACTTACAGCGGACTGAGTTTTGACACAGTATATCGTAATTTGCGGGTGATGCAGGAACTGGGTGTACTGGAACAGGTCATCTTCGAAGATGGCGTTAAATTCAAAGCGCACTGTAGTGAAGATCATCATCACCATCATATGATCTGTCTGAAGTGTCAGAAGACATATCCTATTATTTTTTGCCCGATGCAGCTTGCAGATGCGCCTGAGCAATTTCAGGTTGTAGACCACAAGTTCGAGGTATTTGGATATTGTAAGGACTGTGCAGAGCATGCTCCGGCCAAAGCGGCATCGGGACATACACACGCTCATGGGAAGCACTGACCATGAAGTTATCGCGCAGAATTGCTCAGGCACCTATTCGGGTGTACCGCAACTATATCTCTCCATTAACACCGCCAACATGTCGGTTCTATCCGAGCTGTTCGGCTTACGCCATGGAGGCGATTGAAGTGCACGGTGCGCTCAAAGGTTCGTTGTTAACAGCGAAACGTATTGCCAAATGCCACCCGTTTCATCCAGGCGGTGTAGATCTGGTGCCACCAAAGGCGGAAAAGTCTATGATGGTATCAGAGTAACGATGTTGCCTGAAGTATTCGGGTGGTATGGAAGCAGGCCAGGATTGAACTTGAGTATGCTGTCCACTTGACAAAGGGGTCCGCATTTCAGTATATTTTTCCTATATGATTTTCCAGTGAAGGGATAAGTACAGACACACCCCCAGTGCAGAGAGCCGGATGAGCTGAGAACCGGTCTGGGAGGAGGATGGAATATGGTCCCGGAGGAACCTCTTTCGAGCGTGCAGACAGTGATTTCAGAGCTGCTGTCGTAAGGCTGAGGCGTGATCCAGCGTTAATGGGCGGTCGAAGGACCGACAGAGCCTGTGTTTTGCGAAAAACATGGGGAATTTGGGTGGTAACACGTGAGAGCAACTCTCGTCCCATAGGGGCGGGAGTTTTTTGTGTTCTTTTTTAGTTGTTTTGGACGAAGGGATCACATGAAGCAGGAACATTTGAAGGAGGAGAAGTCATTCATGGCTGACCAAAAAACATTTTATCTGACAACCCCGATTTATTATCCGAGTGACAAATTGCATATTGGGCATGCGTATACAACTGTGGCGGGAGATGCGATGGTTCGCTACAAGCGTCTACGCGGTTATGATGCTCATTATCTGACAGGAACCGATGAACATGGCCAGAAGATTGAGCGCAAGGCACAAGAGAAAGGACAGACACCGCAAGCTTTTATCGACGATATCGTTGTGGGGATCAAGGAACTGTGGAACAAGTTGGACATTTCCAATGACGACTTTATCCGTACAACCGAAGAACGTCACAAAACCATTGTTCAGGATATCTTTGACCGTTTGCTGAAACAGGGAGATATCTACAAAGGGGAGTACGAAGGCTGGTACAGCATTCCGGATGAGACGTATTACACAGAGACTCAACTGGTGGATGTAGAGAAGAATGAGAATGGTGAGATTATCTCGGCCAAGAGCCCGGATAGCGGACACCCAGTTGAATTGGTCAAAGAAGAATCTTACTTCTTCCGTATGAGCAAATATGCAGATCGTTTGTTGAAATATTATGAAGAGAACCCGGGCTTTATTCAGCCGGAATCCCGTAAGAACGAGATGATCAACAATTTCATCAAGCCAGGTCTTGAAGATTTGGCCGTATCGCGGACTACATTTGAATGGGGCGTCAAAGTTAAAGGCGATCCAAAACACGTGGTTTACGTGTGGATTGATGCGTTGTCCAACTATATTACAGCACTAGGCTACGGTTCATCCGATGCATCCCTGTATAACAAGTTCTGGCCTGCGGATGTTCATCTGGTAGGTAAAGAAATTGTTCGTTTCCATACGATCTACTGGCCAATTATGTTGATGGCGCTGGACTTGCCTTTGCCGAAGAAAGTGTTTGCACACGGCTGGTTGTTGATGAAGGATGGCAAGATGTCCAAATCAAAAGGTAATGTCGTTGATCCAGTGACTCTGATTGACCGTTACGGTCTCGATGCACTGCGTTATTACCTGCTGCGTGAAGTACCGTTTGGTTCCGATGGTACGTTTACACCGGAGAGCTTCGTAGAGCGCGTTAACTCCGACCTCGCGAACGATCTGGGTAACCTGTTGAACCGTACCGTTGCCATGGTAGACAAATATTTTGAAGGCAAAGCGCCTGCGTTTGCTTCGAATGTAACGGAATTTGATGCTTCGCTGGAAGAAGCAGGCCATGTTACAGTGGAAAAAGTGGAACAGGCGATGGAAAACCTGCAGTTTTCCGTAGCACTGACAGCGATCAGCCAGTTTGTCAGCCGCACCAACAAATATATTGATGAGACGCAGCCATGGGCGCTGGCTCGTGATGAAGCAAAACGCGATGAATTGGCATCCGTTATGGCTCACCTGATCGAAAGCTTGCGAATTGCTTCTATTCTGTTGCAACCG
This sequence comes from Paenibacillus sp. FSL E2-0151, assembly GCF_037993015.1. Lineage (NCBI taxonomy): Bacteria > Bacillati > Bacillota > Bacilli > Caryophanales > Paenibacillaceae > Paenibacillus > Paenibacillus sp. FSL E2-0151. Next base: position 4,553,071 of record NZ_CP150308.1, on the reverse strand, counting down.
TTCCTGACACGTGCTCCTCATAAAATCTGGGCACAGCTCGGCATTCAGGAAGGTGAACTTACGGCTTGGGATACAGCCAAGCAATGGGGTCTGGTTCCAACTGGAAACGCATTGCAAAAAGGTGATCCAATCTTCCCACGTTTGGATTCCGAACAGGAAATTGCTTATATCTCCGAAGCAATGACTGGTGGCCAAAAAGCAGCACAGCCTGAAACAAGTCAAGCAGATGCTGGAGCTTCAGCAGCTGTTGAACCTGTAACTGCACCTGAAGGTACCGAAGAGATCGGGATTGACGATTTTGCCAAAGTTGAACTGCGTGTCGCGCAAGTCATTGCCTGCGAACCGGTCAAAAAAGCGGATAAGTTGCTGAAATTGCAGCTCGATCTGGGTTATGAGCAGCGTCAGGTCGTATCTGGAATTGCGAAGTTCTATTCGCCAGAAGAGATGGTTGGACGCAAAGTCATCTGTGTCACGAACCTCAAACCGGTGAAACTTCGTGGTGAGTTGTCTCAGGGTATGATCCTTGCAGCATCCCATGGCGACCAACTTACACTTGCTACAGTACCAGACAACATGCCTAATGGCGCACAAGTGAAATAAAAATATAAATGAATCGAAAATCTATTTTTATTGAGTTATGAAATTGATTCAAAGTCTGTCATAAAAATGACTCAAGGTGGCCCGATATAATTCGGGTCCCTTTTTTTGTTGATATAATTCGTATCTGACGGGAAGAGAACAAGCATATACTGTTATGAACTCCGTACTTCAGGAAAGAATGAATAGGACGGGATAGCTTGACAAGTAGGTTCAGGTTACCTATAATTCTTTCAGTAATGTTTACGATTAAGAGATGCGGAGTGAATCATAATGACATTTTATAAAGTGCAACATCAAGCTCAGGATAACCGGACAGGCACGACGAGCAAAAGAGGCAACATGAAGTTACTGTGGACGGGTTTGCTTATTCTCACTTTGCTGGTATTGTCAGCGTGTGGGCAGGATAGTTCCAATAGTGCGAAGATTGTGGAAGGCAAGGTAAACGTTGTGACGACATTTTATCCTGTATATGCTTTTACGACTGCAATCGGTGGTGAGGATGCCAATGTCATTAACCTGCTGCCAACGGGAGTAGAGCCACATGACTGGACTCCGAAGAGTCAGGATATTGTTAATACGTCCAAGGCACAGCTGTTTTTCTATAATGGAGCTGGACTGGAAGGATGGGTGCCAAATTTCCTGAAGTCGCTGAATAGTGATACTCAGGTGAAGTCTGTTGCCGTCAGCGAAGGTGTTAAGCTGTTAACCGCTGAGGGTGATGATGGGCACGGTCACGGCGAAGAGCACGAAGACGAGCATGCGGATGAACATACAGATGAGGCTACCAGTGAAGATGTCGCTGATCATCATATTGATCCACATACGTGGGTTAGTCCGAAATCAGCCATGATCATGGCTGAAAACATCAAAAATAGTCTGGTCGAGGCAGATCCTGATCACAAAACAGGTTACGAACAACGTTATGAAGAGCTTCGTACGAAGCTTGAGACGCTGGATCAGCGTTTTACAGATGAATTGGCTAACGTACCAAACAACGAAATTGTTGTCTCGCACCAAGCGTTTGGCTACCTTGCACGTGATTATGGATTAACCCAGCATGCCATTATGGGACTTTCCCCGGATGCTGAACCGACAGGACAGGATATTGTGAAGCTTGCGAAACTCGTTAAAGATGAAGGCATTAAATACATTTTCTTCGAAGAGCTGGTATCTGACAAATTGGCGAAAACATTGGCAAGTGAAGCAGGAGTGGAGACCATGGTCCTTAATCCGGTTGAGGGATTGACCAAGGAGCAGGCAACAAACGGGGATGATTATTTCACCCTCATGGAGAAAAATTTGCAAAATCTGCTGATCGCATTAAAATAAGATATAATGAAGAATTCAGATCGAAGAGTCTTTACCGTTCACGGTGAAGGCTCTTAGGACGCTATGGGATTCTTATATATAATGAAGGGCGGCTTTGCCATGCAGCAAATCATGCCACTATGTCATGATCCAATTATAGAGATCGAGAAACTATCATTTTCCTATGGGGACCAGCGAGTGATTGAGAATCTCGATTTTATGGCCCAGGAACGGGATTTTGTCGGGATTATCGGTTCCAATGGGGCGGGTAAAACGACATTGCTGCGCATGCTGGTAGGACTTCTTCCTCCTGCGCAGGGAGATATCAAACTATTCGGACAGTCGATCCGCAGGTTCAAGGACTGGGACCGAATCGGGTATGTGCCTCAAAAGAATGCATTTAACCCGTTGTTCCCTGCGACCGTTCGTGAAGTGGTCATGTCAGGCTTGTATAATAACAAAAACATGTTCCGTCGTATGTCTCGCAAATGTCAGCAACAGTGCACGGATGCGATGCAGGTCATGCGGATTGAGGATCTGGCGAACAAACGAATTGGTCAATTGTCCGGCGGACAGCAGCAGCGTGTATTTTTGGCACGAGCGCTTATCAATCACCCGGATCTGTTGATTCTGGATGAACCTACCGTAGGTATTGATGCTGAATCACAGGCCAGTTTCTTTGAACTGATTACCCATATGCATGAACATCACCGAATGACTTTTCTAATGGTGTCTCATGATATGGATCGGATGGAGAGTTATCTGGGTTCTGAAGCTGTGGTAACGAATGGCAAAATTAATTTTCATGTCCGTCATTCGCATGAGGTACAGGATTGTGCTGAGACCAATCTGCAACATACCACTGCACAGGTACGCTAGCCGTATTTATGGCCCATTAGATTAGAGTAAGGCCGAAGGAGTCGTGTTTGTTTTGGAAATATTAATGAGTGATTTTTTTCAGCGTGCCCTGGCCGGTGGATTGTTAATTGGCATTACCGCTCCGTTAATCGGACTGTTCCTGGTCTTACGGCGGTTATCCATGATCGGAGACACTTTGTCTCATGTGACCATTGCCGGTGTTGCACTTGGATTCCTGATTGAAGTGTATCCCATTGCGGTAGGCTTGATATTTGCCGTGCTTGCTTCATTTGCGATAGAGAAATTGCGCAAAGCGTACAAGAGTTACGCCGAATTATCGATTGCCATTATCATGTCCGGTGGCGTGGCTCTTGCTTCCTTGTTCTTCACGCTGGGCAAAGGGTATAATGCAGATGTCATGAGTTATTTGTTCGGCAGTATATATACATTAGACGCTACGGATCTGAAGCTTGTAGGTGTGGTTACGCTGATCGTGGTGATTGTAGTGGCATTGTTACATAAGGAATTTTTCCTGCTCAGCTTTGAGGAAGATGCGGCAGCGGTTACAGGGTTGCCTGTGAGAATTCTGAACATGTTGATCACTGTGATGACAGCACTTGTCATAAGCACGGCGATCAAGATTGTCGGTGCGCTTCTGGTGTCAGCGCTATTGACGATTCCGGTAGCAGTCAGCCTGTTGATGGCCCGAAGTTTCAAATCCGCTATTATTTTGTCCGTGGTGATTGGCGAAATTGCCGTAGTCCTTGGACTGGTCGTAGCAGGTATCTGGAACCTCGCACCTGGAGCAACGATTGTATTATTGCTGATCATGATGCTGATTCTGACGATGATTGGAAAAAAAGGGTTCCGAGCCTGACGACTGAACGAGCAAGCACGTGAGCCCGGGGAAGGGAGACATCCGCTTCATGCCTGATGTTAATGTATGGATGGCTTTTGTAGCAGGTTTGGTCTCATTTATATCACCATGTTGTCTTCCACTGTATCCATCATACCTCTCCTACATTACAGGTATGACGGTGCAACAATTGAAGGATGACCGCAATCAACGCGAAGTCCGCTTTAAGACCATGACGCATACGCTGGCGTTTATTTTAGGCTTCTCGGCTGTATTTTATTCGCTTGGCCTGGGTGCTGGACTGTTTGGCCAATTTTTCAATGATAACCGAGAACTGATTCGGCAATTGTCTGCTATTTTGATTATGCTTATGGGGTTATTTTTGCTTGGTGTGTTCAAGCCACAGTTTCTGATGAAGGAACGCAAGCTGGATATGAAATGGAAACCAGCAGGCTATCTGGGCTCTTTTATATTTGGTATTGGTTTCTCGGCAGGATGGTCGCCCTGTATTGGCCCCATTCTGGCAACAATCATTGCGATGGCTGCAAGTGAGCCCACAACCTGGCTGGCGTTGATTACAGGTTATACGGCAGGGTTTGCCATACCGTTTTTCATTTTGGCCTTTTTCATCGGTTCGACACGCTGGATTTTACGGTATTCCAATGTCATGATGAAAGTTGGGGGAGCATTAATGTTGTTCCTTGGTGTATTGCTTTTTACAGATCAGATGACGAAGATTACGATCTGGTTGCAGCAGATTACACCAGACTGGATGATTATTTAAACGGATGAACTGAATTCGAGTATTCTTATGTATGGCATAGCAGGCTACATGTTACCAGAGACATTCTGGGTCATGTAACCTGCTTTTTAATCGTTTGTTAGGAATGCCTATACGAGCATATCATTACGGGCAGTCGCGTTTTTCGTTTAGGTGAAGTAATCAATACTGGCTAGTGGGAAATGTTCAAAGATCCGTTCCGTAATGAATTCGCGCAGCGCATCTTGCTGGTCATCCTTATACACATACTTGTACTGACCCCAGCGGCCCCATTTCATCTTACGTTTCTCGATATCCATCTCCAGCTTGGTTTTAGGATAACGTTTCTCAATGGTTGCTTTGGCCGTTTTGGTAAAACGGTGCTGGATCATCTCAAAGGTAAGATCCTTGGTTGCTTCCTCTGGAAGCGTATCTGCCAGCTTCTGCAACAGATCCGAGTATCCTTCTTCCCAGCCTTCATACCACATGATCGGAGCGATAATGAATCCCAGGGGATAACCGGCGTGTGCAATTTTGCCAGCAGCTTCAATGCGTTCCTCAAATCTGGAGGTAGCCGGTTCAAAGTTTTTGATGACATAATCCGAATTGACACTAAACCGGATACGGGTGTGGCCGTTATGTTTAAGGTTCAGCAACGGATCAACGTGATGATATTTGGTTACAAATCGCAAGCGCCCATATTCTTCTTCCGCCATAAAACGAATCAGGTCACTTAAATTCTCCGTGATATGCTCGAGTCCTACGGGATCAGACGTACAGGCAGCTTCAAATCGTGTAATTTCAGGCGCGCGTTCTTCAATGTATCCTTTGGCAGCCTGAATGATCTCCTCGGTATTGACATAGACACGGACATAAGGTTTCGCACCAAGTGTAGTTTGAAGATAACAATAATGGCAGTGCCCCATACAGCCTGTAGAGATGGGAATGGCATATTCCGCTGAAGGTTTCGACTGGTCAAACTTGAGTGTTTTGCGCACACCGACGACCAGAGTACGCTTTGCCATCCGATATTTTTCTTGTTCGGTTTCACCCGGCAAGTTTGTGATTCGGTTATGGGATGTGGTCATCTGATAAGGTATGTTTTTGGATGTCACCCATTCCATAATCCGTTTGCCCTTATCATATTCCAACGCACCGGGTTCAAAATACACCAAATCGGGAATAAAGGGTTTAGTACCTTTTGCTTTACGAACTGGCGGTGAGGCTACACTTGTACTCACGAAATCACTCCTTTCGATGCGGAACTTTGCTTAGTTTGCCTCATTTGGGGAGAAGTCACGCCTGCCAATTACTTGTGTAACAGTGCGCTCCGAACTGTACAGGACTTGCCAATGCGTATTGATAACATGTATCATTATAAGATAGGGACCAGGCACGAATAGGGGCCGGTCAGAGAGAAAAGAGGGAAGCAGATGCCAACGCCCAGTATGGAAGATTATTTGGAGCGTATATACAAATTAATTGATGAAAAGGGCTATGCTCGTGTGTCTGATATAGCTGAAGGACTGGAAGTACATCCTTCATCGGTGACGAAGATGATCCAAAAGCTGGACAAAGACGAGTACCTGATCTATGAAAAGTACCGTGGACTGGTGCTTACGCCAAAAGGCAAAAAGATGGGCAAACGTTTGATGGAGCGCCATCATCTGCTTGAACAATTTTTGACAACGATTGGTGTTCAGGAACAAAATATCTACAATGATGTTGAAGGCATTGAACATCATCTGAGCTGGGACTCCATTACATGCATCGAGTCCTTGGTTGAATACTTCCGTCAGGATGAGAGCCGGTTGCGTGACCTCAAAAACCTTCAGGACGTCATGAGTAATACGGAGTCTTAAGTTTTTTGCAGTGGAATACACATGGTGATCTACAATGAATTGTATCCTGTGATCAAAGGATGCTTCTTGCCGTTTCAATGGCAGGAAGCATTTTTTTGTGTGCAATCACACCATAATTTGGTGATTTCCGCAACTAAACGAACGGAAGGAGCGTCTATTAAACTAGTAGAATTTACCGCAAATTTATAATGATTTTGGAGGACTGCACTAATGAACGTTCGTAAAGGATTGATGCTGCTGCTCATTTTTGTACTTGGATTACAGACAGCAGGCATGACGGCACAAGCGGCCGGGCAGAAGGAAATCGCTATTTTTCTAGACGGAAACCGTTTGGAATCGGATGTATCACCCTACATCTTGCCCAAAGTAAATGTAACGATGGTGCCTCTGCGTGTTATTAGCGAAGGACTGGGTGCGTCTGTTCTATGGTCTCAAGCTACTCGTACCGTGACCATTCAGAAATCCGATTCGGTCATCTCTATGACGAGCGGACGCCAGCAGGCGACGGTGGATAACGCTGTAGTTGGTCTGGATGCATCGGTCGAATTGAAACAAGGTCGGGTCATGGTACCCATTCGATTCGTCAGTGAGAATCTGGGCATTCGAGTGAACTGGAATCAGGCTGCCCAGACCATTGATCTGTACACAGGAGACGAATCAGTCCCAACTCCTGAACCAACCCCGGTAACCCCAGCGGAGCCTGGAGGCACGGGCACTGTACCAGCTTCTGAAGAGATGCGGGGAGCCTGGATTTCCACTGTGAATGGAGACTGGCCTACATCCGGTGCCAAGGGAAATGTAGAGAAGCAAAAACAGGAATATACGAAACAGCTAGATACGTTGCAAGGTATGGGCATTAATGCCGTATTTGTCCAAGTGAGAGCCAATGGGGATGCCATCTATCCTTCCGGTCTGGTACCTTGGAACAGCGTATTGACAGGAACACAAGGTAAAGATCCAGGTTATGATCCCCTCGCGTTTATGGTTGAGGAAGCACACAAACGGGGCCTGGAGTTCCACGCCTGGTTTAATCCGTTTAGAGCAACGAACTCAGCAAGTACATCAAACTTGGCTGCAAACCATATCTCAAAGCTTCATCCCGACTGGATTGTGAATGCATCAGGCAAAATGTATATTAACCCGGGTATCCCGGAAGCCAGACAGCATATTATCGATACGATCATGGAAGTGGTCAATCAGTATGATATTGATGGTGTACATCTGGATGATTATTTCTATCCGTCTAATGTGACTTTTAATGATGATGCAGCCTTCAAAACCTATAACACATTAAATACCAAGGACCGTGCTGAATGGCGCCGGGATAATATCAATCAGTTCGTCAAGCAGCTGGGACAGAGCATTCACAGCGTGAAAGCTAACGTTGAATATGGAATTAGTCCATTTGGTGTGTGGCGTAATAAATCCGTTGATCTGACAGGTTCTGATACCAAAGCAGGAGTAACCGCGTATGACAGCATGAATGCAGATGTGCGGACATGGATTAACCAAGAGTGGATCGACTATGTCGCTCCGCAGGTGTATTGGAGTATGACACTGAGTGTAGCCCGATATGACAAAGTCGTGGACTGGTGGGCGAATGAAGTGGCTAACACAAATGTAAAATTGTATATCGGTCACTCTCCTTATAAGTTAGGTACGCCGGAAATTGGCTGGCAGACTTCACAGGAGATCATCGATCAGCTGAACTACAACAAGAAGTATTCTTCGGTCAAAGGGGATATTTTCTTTAGTTCACAGTACTTGACGAAGAACCCTCTCGACTTGATTGCCAAATTAAAAGCCTACTATGGTCTATAAAACATTTTAACAATACAGTGATAAGACAAACCCTTGTTCTCATAGAGTGGCAGTAGAAACGTGGCTGCCTGGAGAACGGGGGTTTTTTGTTATGTTAATTAACGCGGTGTTTGAAGGTGGAGGCGTCAAAGGGATCTCACTTGCTGGTGCTGTGCAGGGTGCTCAAGACTGCGGCATCCAGTTTAATCGAGTGGCAGGCACATCATCCGGTTCCATTGTAGCTGCTCTGCTAGCGGCCGGTTACAGGGCCGAGGAGATGAAAGTCATTATTGAGAATACCCCCTTTGTTTCATTGCTGCGTCGTTCCCCCATATTTAATACCCGATGGATCGGACCCGCGGCAAGGCTGTTCTTGAAGAAAGGACTATATTCGGGAGAAGCGCTGGAATCATGGATTCGCAAGATGCTGGAGCAGAAAGGGATTCGCACATTCGCTGACTTGCCACAAGGTAAGTTGCTTATTACCGCATCCGATATATCCAATGGGACCATTCTGGTGCTGCCAGACGATATTCGGCGGTTCGGCATTGACCCTGCGAAGTTGGATGTTGCAAAGGCGGTACGTATGAGTTGCAGTATCCCGTATTTTTTCGATCCGGTAGTCATACGCAAATCACCAGTATTCTCCAAAGGCCTTCCTTTTCAAGATCAATTTGTGTATGTCGTGGATGGTGGATTGCTTAGCAACTTTCCGTTGTGGCTCTTCGATGGTGATCGTTCGGAACGAGGAGGAGACGTCATTCCGGTTGTCGGATTCAAAATGGTGGGGAAGACGGAAGTGGAACCTGCCCGGATTAAAGGACCGCTAAGCATGCTTCAGGCCCTTGTAGAGACGATGCTCACAGCACATGATGAACGCTACATCGAACAGATTAACCGGTTTCGTACAGTGAAGATACCAACGCTTGGCATTAAACCGACGCAATTTCATTTATCGTTACAGGATAGCACAGCCTTATATCGATCAGGCGCAACCGCAGGGAACGAGTTTTTCAACGGATGGAATATGAAAATGTATGATGAACAGCTGGACAAACAAAGAAAAGAATTGCGCAAGAAACAGGCAGAAGCTCCACCTCTGATTCCTGTATAAACGTGAAAAAAGCAATTCTCCGCATGTTGGGAGAATTGCTTTTTTGGTTGTTCAGTACCTTTTAGTGAAATTTCGGTATATCTTCATCGCTTTTCCCTTTTTGTCCCTGAATCACTTGGAAAGGATAATCCTTACGTTTCTTTGAAGAGCCGCTGCTCTTTCTGGCACTGGACTGTGCATTGACTTTTGCCATGGTTCGTGCCGATGGCTTAATCTTTGGTGATTTGGTTTTGCTTGCCCAGCGACGAGGCGGATATTTGTACAGCAGGAATACGGCTCCGAACACGACCAGAGGAATAATGATCCTGGATGGACTAGCGTTCCCCAGCCAAGTCAAGACTCCAACAGCAGCTAGTGCGATGAACGTCCAAAATAAGATTGCCTGCTTGTTCATATCATTCACCCTTTCACAGGATCGAGTGTTGCAACAGGTACTTCTGACGTAGCAGAGACATTGGCAAGCTTGGCATCCAACTCACGCATGCGGTTAAACGAAGCAATGGATACTTCTACCTGTTCGTTGGTCGGCTCTTTTGTTGTCAGCAATTGTAGCCACAATCCCGGGTATCCGAGATAACGCAGTACAGGAATATCACGTACTGAATTCGTGAGCTTTAACAGTTCAAAAGAAATGCCTAGCACAACTGGCAATAACAACAGACGCTGACCCATCCGTTCCCAGAGGTTATCGTACGTGAAGAGGGAGTATAGAAACACTCCAATGATGACAGTCAACATAATGAAACTGCTTCCGCAGCGGTAGTGCAGTCGGCTGTACTTTTGCACGTTCTCCGGTGTCAGTTCTTCACCAGCTTCATGTGCGCTGATTACTTTGTGTTCCGCTCCATGATACTGGAAGAGACGTTTAATCATCGGCGTCTGTGAGATTAACCACAGATAAGCGAGTAACAGGATCAGCTTAATGCCGCCTTCCAGTAAATTATGCAAAAACTGATTGTCGAATGCATTTTTGAATAGAAAATTCTCGATAACAACAGGAAGCAATGTGAGCACAACTTTACCAAAAAGGAATGAAAGGATGGCGACGGCGGTCACACCAATGATCATGCTTAGGCTCCAGCCCGAACCTTCTTTCTCTTTTTGCTTGGCTTTCTCTTCCGGTTCCAGTTCATCATCAGCATAGGCGTCAGCAGAATAATTGAGATGTCTGCTACCTTTGACACTTGAATCTATAATGCTGACAATTCCGCGTAATAAAGGAATCCGCCGCAATTTCATGACCCAGGACTTGTCTTGCTTGGGAACTTCCAGATACGTAATTTCGCCGTCTTTTCTACGAACAGCTGTAACGTTGACATGTTTCCCACCGAACATTACGCCTTCAATGACAGCTTGCCCCCCATAGCTGACAGGCTTGGATTGTTGAGGCAAATTATTCACCTTCCTATTCTGTTCTTGGCCTTCGCGATCAAAGGCAGTTTAATAACCCTATTGTATCGAATTTTGAGACCAATTTCTAGTTTGTGAGTCAAACCTTGAAGGATGTTGTTAAGATTGTCCTGTTTTGAACATACTACCTCGTAGAATCGGAGCGGTAATTCGAGGCGTAATGCGAGATTATCAACTGAATGAAGGAGAATATCGATGACAGAACGTAAGCATGAAGATACATCACAAGATAAAGGTCAACGTCCCAATGAGAGACAGCAAAAAGACAAGGGCAGGCGCCCTACCCAGAGGCAAGGCCAAGCACACTACTACACCAAGCCATTTTCCTTTGCGTTAGAGCTTGGCTTCTTTGCTGGTTTTATCTGGGGCGGGCTGCATTGGCTATTCTATCTGTTGCATTTTACAATTGTACCTGTCGGATTTCTGGCCGAGCCTTTTTTCAAACATGAATATATATATACCGCAGCAGGACATTTGACAGGCTGGCTGTTTTTTATCGTCTTTTCCATCTTGGCATCCTTACTCTACACGTTCACGATTAGAAAACTGAAAGGGCCGTTACCCGGCATGGTATATGGAATCGTCTGGTGGCTGATTCTCTTTATACTGGTAGGACCCAAACTGGGGATGATGAAACCTTTGAACGGTTTAACGTGGGATTCAATCATCACGGAACTCTGTTTCTTTTTGCTGTGGGGGCTGTTCATTGGTTACACGGTAGCCATGGAGTACACGGACGAACGCAAACGCGAGCCGGAGCAAGCGGGGGCATAGCGCAAAAAAGCTTCTCAATCCGGCAATGCCTGTGTTAAAATAGCAGATGGTTATTTGCAGAGAGGGTGGAGCAGCGATGAAACGAATTATTGTGATCAATGGTCCGAACCTGAACATGCTTGGTGTACGCGAACCGGGCATCTATGGAACGCTTAGTCTGAAGGATATTGAGGACAAAATTCGCAGACAGGCTGATGAAATTGGCGTCTCCATCGCTTTTTATCAATCGAACCATGAAGGGGACATCATTGACCGCATTCATGCAGCGATGGGTGAGGCAGACGGAATAATATTGAATGCCGGAGCATTTACCCATTATAGCTATGCTATACGTGATGCAATCAATGCTGTAAAAGTCCCTACAGTGGAAGTACATCTATCCAACATTCATGCACGCGAAGCGTTCAGACATCATTCAGTGATTGCAGCGGAAACAATCGGGCAGATTGCCGGATTTGGCGAAGTAAGCTATGAACTGGGATTGCTGGCTCTTGTGCGTCATCTGGACAAACAAACCTGAGCCGGGAACCCGGGAATGTGAGAGAAAGAAGGGTTACCGATGGAAAACAAACGAGTAAATAAGTTGCGTGAAGCCATGCGTGAGCATGAACTCACTGCAATGCTGATTACAAACCCGATTAACCGTCGTTATATGACGGGTTTTACAGGCTCGGCGGGATATGTGCTGATTACGGAACAGGATGCATATCTGCTGACTGATTTCCGTTATATGTCACAAGCGCCTCAGCAAGCCAAAGGATTTACCGTTGTGGAGCATGGAGCTAAGCCGATGGATACGGTGCGCGAACTGCTGACATCCGCGAATATCAAAGAAGTGGGCTTCGAGCAGGATAGTGTCACATTTGGCACGCATTCCGCTTATGCAGAAGCACTTCAATCTATCGAACTGAAAGCTGTATCCGGGATCGTGGAACAACTTCGTATGTTCAAGGATGAAGACGAGATCGCGGTCATGCAGAGAGCAGCAGATCTGGCGGATGCCACGTTTAGCCACGTTTTGCAGTTTGCAAAACCAGGTATGACGGAGCGTGAAGTGGATCTGGAGATGGAGTTTTTCATGCGCAAACATGGAGCAACGTCCTCTTCGTTTGACACCATTGTAGCATCGGGTGAACGTTCTGCTATGCCTCACGGTGTAGCGAGCAGCAAGGTCATCGGACAGAATGAGTTAATTACATTTGACTTTGGTGCACTTTTGGACGGATACTGTTCAGATCTGACACGTACCATTGCAACAGGTACACCTGTACCTGAACTGCGCAAAATTTATGACATTGTACTGGAAGCTCAGTTACATACGCTGGAGAACCTGAAACCGGGCATGACCGGACGGGAAGCAGATGCATTGGCTCGTGATATCATTGCAGGTCACGGATATGGAGATCAATTCGGACACAGCACAGGCCACGGTCTGGGTATGGAAGTTCACGAAGCTCCGCGTTTGTCCAAGCTTAGCGACGATGTATTGAAACCGGGTATGGTTGTTACCGTTGAACCGGGTATATATATTGACGGGCTTGGCGGCGTGCGTATCGAGGATGACGTAGTGATTACCGAGACGGGTATTCATATTCTCACGAAGTCGGACAAGAAGTTCACCGTAATCGGCTAAATTACAGCCACAGGGATATAAGACGATTTTTAATATAAAGGTACAGGTTATTGCTGATTGTTATGGACCATTGCAAAAGTAGTGAAGGGAGCGGAATCGATTCTGAAGAAGCGAAGCGCTCGCCTTTGTCTCCTCATTTTAAACCTTATTAAAATCTAGTCGGGAAAATGAGGAGACAACAGCGATCGGAGGAACGATCCGAACCCGTAACGGTCACATCGCACATGGTCATCAATTCAGAATAAACCCACCATTACATTAACCCATCGTCTTATATCACCTACTTTTTAACCATATCAGGAGGGATTTTTTGTGATTTCAGTAAACGATTTTAAAACAGGCTTGACCGTGCAAGTAGATAACGATATCTATACCGTGCTTGATTTCCAACACGTTAAACCAGGTAAAGGCGCTGCCTTTGTACGTTCCAAATTGAAAAACCTGCGTAACGGTAACACCGTTGAAAAAACATTCCGTGCAGGCGAAACGATTGGTCGTGCCATCATCGAAAACCGTGGCGTATCTTATCTGTATGCAAGCGGTACAGAACACACGTTCATGGATAACGAAACATATGATCAGTTCACATTGACTAGTGATCAACTGGAATGGGAATTGAACTTCCTGAAAGAAAACATGGTCGTTAAGATTGTTAGCTACCAAGGTGAAATCCTCGGAATTGACTTGCCAACAAGCGTTGAGTTGAAAGTCATCGAGACTGAGCCAAGTGTTAAAGGTAACACTGCACAAGGCGCTACCAAAAATGCAAAAGTGGAAACAGGCTTGAACGTACAGGTTCCTTTGTTCATTAACGAAGGTGACGTTCTCCTGATTGACACACGTGAAGGTAAATACTCTTCCCGTGCGTAACTTTCACAGCTTGTAAGCTAAAAAAGGTTATTAACAACCCTTTGCCATTCCTTTGGCAGAGGGTTTTTTCGAAAAAAGATTAGCCTATCAGGCGCTTTCGTAATATACTGGGTTAAAGTCATTTCTCGTAGAGAATAATGACGATGGACATTAATTATGCATACTGCACAAGGTAGGGAGTGGATTTGCGTTGTCATTGTACGTCATGAAATTTGGGGGCAGCTCGGTCGGAGATACAGAACGCATGAAGCGTGTAGCCGGACGTGTTGTAGAAAAAGCTGATGAAGGACATCGGTGTGTAGTTGTGGTTTCGGCCATGGGGGATACAACAGATGATTTGATTGATCAGGCAAAACAACTGAATAGTGATCTGCCTGCTCGTGAGATGGATATGCTCTTAACAACAGGAGAACAGATTTCGATCTCTTTGTTATCGATGGCTATTCAAGCGCTTGGACGTAAGGCAGTATCGTTTACGGGCTGGCAAGCGGGATTCCGCACAGAGCCGGTTCACGGAAAAGCACGTATTCATGATATTCAACCTGACCGAGTGAATGCAGCACTTGCCGAGGGCAACATTGTTATTGTTGCAGGCTTCCAGGGCATGACGGAAGACGGCGAGATCACAACGCTGGGTCGTGGTGGTTCGGATACCACAGCTGTAGCGCTGGCGGCAGCGATTAAGGCTGATGCGTGTGAGATCTATACGGATGTAGACGGAATATATTCTACGGACCCGCGGATCGTTAAGGTTGCGCGCAAGCTGAAGGAAATATCGTATGACGAAATGCTGGAACTTGCTAATTTGGGAGCAGCGGTGTTGCATCCGCGTGCAGTAGAGTACGCGAAGCATTCCGGTGTACCTTTAATCGTAAGATCCAGCTTTAACCATAATGAAGGAACGGTTGTGAAGGAGGAAGCAGCAATGGAACAAGGCGTAGTGGTTAGTGGTATTGCCTATGACAAAAACGTGGCTCGAATCAGTATTCTGGGTGTGCCGGATGTACCAGGAGTTCTGGCCGAAGTATTTGGTGCGCTTGCATCCAATCAGCTGGATGTGGACATTATCGTTCAGAGCGGTGTGATGGATGGCAAAGCGGACTTCTCGTTCTCTGTGGCGCTGTCTGATCGTGAGAACGCATTACGTGTCATTGAAGGCCTTCACAGCCGCTTGCCTTACCGTGAAGTTACATCTGAGGAGAACCTCGTTAAAATCTCCATTGTTGGCGCAGGCATGGTCAGTCATCCTGGTGTAGCTGCGAAGATGTTCAAAGTCATTTCCGCTGAAGGCGTGAGTATCAAGATGGTGAGCACTTCCGAGATCAAAGTATCTTGTGTTATTGACGGAGATAAGCTGCATGACGTCATTAAGGCATTGCATACAGCATATGATCTCGACACTGCCGAGCAAGCCGTTATCGGTGGACCTCAAGATCGCAGATAAGTATCTTCTATGTATGTAAATTAGCAAAGGTGTACTGTTGCCAACGGGCAGCAGTACACCTTTTTTTGTTTTTCTCATGGCAATTCTCACATTAACTTGAACATCTTTCCCCCGCGTATGCCTCTATAAGGCTGCATGCGGTTCCCCTCCCCCATCTCGGGAACACAATCCAGCAGGTTTAATTGAGAACAATACGAAATATCATGAACTCTGCCTAACTTTTCAAGCCTCCGCCCGCTAACAGACCCCTGCACCAACTCCGGGATGCTCTCCTTACATTGGGATACCGCCTGATGAAGCACTATGCCGAGATCGTTAAGTTGGAGGGGAGAACAGGATTGACGGTGCAGTTCATCGATGATACATCCAGCACACAAGCCGTCCTCCAGAGCAAATTCATCCTGGTTCCCCGCACATAACAGCAATACATCTCGTTGAAGTTCACATAGAGCTGCTGCAACAGCCTGCACATTGAGAAATGAACCAGCAAATACATGTTTCCCCTTGGAAGCCTTGATCAAAGCTCGGGTTCCATCGGTTGTGGTTAGAATGATTGTTTTATCTGCAATGCCTGCAGTCATATATTCATAGGGGGAAT
Source organism: Paenibacillus sp. FSL E2-0151 (assembly GCF_037993015.1). Classification (NCBI taxonomy): domain Bacteria; kingdom Bacillati; phylum Bacillota; class Bacilli; order Caryophanales; family Paenibacillaceae; genus Paenibacillus; species Paenibacillus sp. FSL E2-0151. The sequence continues at coordinate 4,537,184 of NZ_CP150308.1, read as the reverse complement.
TCCCCACTTCGAATCCGGTGATTTTTTTGTCAAAACGCTCCCCGCCTCGAATGCAATCTTTCACTTCCATTTGTTTGGCTTGTGGAACGGTCTCTACGGCAATCACAGCCGAAGCGTCATACGCCAGAGCCGTAACAATCGTACTGGTCGTACACAATACATCAATGACAACTGCACTTCGCCCTGCAATATCAATGGTACGTACTTCATTCACATTGCCAACGACATCAACTCGCACTCCCCACAACTCCTTTCTGTATCTGGGGATCGGTAGTTCTGTTTTGAACCGGAATGGAACTTACCTATCTGCATTTACTATATGCATGCACATCTAGACGGGTGCCTAGAACATGAGGTGGATCTATGGTTTCAACTCTCAACCGTATTCTAAAGAATTGATAGATTTCAGCGTCATAAATTAAATGTACAGGCATAAACTTGAGATATGAACAAGCGCCAGAAGTGTGAACCAAATGATCTCAAGGTTGGAGGAGCCTACTCATGAAGGTGAACTGGAGGGAACTTTTTCCGGAACCGATCCGAACCATTCTTGGAAGAATGCCACCCGCTCTATTGGAACAAGTGGAGGAAATACGTATTCGAGAAGGCAGACCCCTGGAGATTAATGCAGGCAACACATACCACTTCCTGACACCTCAAGGTTGTCCGACCGGGAATCCTGAAGAAGCGTATGTTCCTCAGAAAGAAGTGACACACAGGTTGCTGGACCTGATCAGTAACCATTCACTTTATACATTGGAAGAGGAACTGCGCAAAGGGTTCATCACCATACCTGGGGGACATCGAATTGGGCTTGCTGGACGAACGGTACTAAGCGGTGGGCGTGTCGAATACCTGCGTGACATCAACGGGTTTAACGTTCGCGTAGCCCGTGAGGTACATGGAGTGGCTGATCGTATCCTTCCTTATCTTCTCGATATGAAGAGCGGACAGGTCCTGCACACGTTGATCCTATCACCACCACAACAAGGGAAAACGACGTTGCTGCGAGATCTGGCGAGACAAATTAGCAGTGGTACAAAGCTTACAGGGGGAACTGAACTGGTTCAGGGAATACGTCCTCGTCTGAAAGTGGGCATTGTGGATGAAAGGTCCGAAATCGCTGGTAGCTACAAAGGAGTACCTGGCTTCGACGTAGGTCCCCGAACAGATGTGATGGACGGTTGTCCGAAGGCTGAGGGCATGATGATGATGCTTCGCTCCATGTCGCCCGATGTCCTGATTGTGGACGAGATCGGTCGTCCGGAGGATGCCGAGGCGGTGATGGAAGCCCTGCATGCAGGAGTCTCAGTGATTGCGACTGCGCATGGCCGTGACCTATCGGAGCTGTCGGCCAGACCCGCCCTCAGAACCTTAATTACGGAGCAGATGTTTCAACGTTATGTCCAGCTGCAACGGACGAGCCGGGGCATGACCTTTCGGCTGGCTGATGGCAAAATGCGTGGGTTGCAGCAGACCGGGGCAGGAGGTGAAGCCTTTGGTTAACATGTTTGGTGCGGTAATTATTCTGTTAGCCAGCACCCTCGCCGGATTTTACAAGGCCAGACAGTATGCATTAAGACCGAGACAGTTGCGAGAACTCATTGCAGCCCTCCAGCGACTAATGACGGAGATTAACTATGGGCTCACTCCACTTCCCGATGCCATGGGAAAGATGGGAGCACAGACCAAAGAACCTGTAAAAACGCTGTTTCTTCATGCAGCTACACAGATGGAACCTCCTCATGGACTCACTGCCCGGGAAAGTCTGCAGTCAGGCGTGGATCTGGCGTGGGGAAGATCGGCCATGAAGGCTGACGAGAAGGAAGTGATGCTGCAATTAAGCTTCAGCCTTGGCACAAGTGACCGTCAGGATCAGACCAAACATATATCGTTAGCCATTCAACAACTAATGCATGAGGAATCCCGCGCCCAGGCCGATCAAATGAAATATGAACGAATGAGCCGAAGCCTCGGGATGCTTGTCGGAGCGTTAATCGTCATTCTGATCTTCTGAAATAGCCGGGATAGTGAGGTGCCAAGGTCATGAATCTAGAAGTGAACGCAATCTTTCAAATTGCGGGTATCGGAATCATCATCGCCATGATTCACACGGTACTGAAACAAATGGGAAAGGAAGATATGGCTCACTGGGTGACCGTAATCGGATTTGTCGTTGTATTGTTCATGGTGGTCCGTATGCTGGACAGCCTGCTACAAGAGATCAAATCGATATTTCTTTTTCAATGAAAAACGGTCATGAAGCCGGATGGTGGTGACCTGTGGAAATTATCCAAGTTGTAGGTTTGGCGCTCATCGCAACAGTGCTCATTCTGGTCATTAAGGAACAGAAACCGATGTTTGCCTTTCTGATTGCTGCTGCAACGGGCATTGTCATCTTCATGTTGTTGATTGGCAAGATCGGTGCAGTTATCGAAGTGTTGAAGCGACTTGCCGAGAATTCAGGCATGGAAAGTATTTATCTGAAAACGGTGCTGAAAATCATTGGCATAGCGTACATCGCTGAATTTGGCGCACAGATTGTCAGGGATGCAGGTCAGGAGAGCATTGCGTCCAAGATCGAATTGGCTGGTAAGGTACTGATCCTTGTACTTGCTATACCGATCATCAGCATTATTATCGAAACCGTCATGAAGCTGATGCCGGTGTAGAAAGGGCGTGCGGACTTCATATGAAATCAATGCATCTTAAGCCGCAGTGGCGCCTTACGGTTGTGCTGATGTTCTGTTTTCTGTTTGGTATCCTGGGACAGGTTACTGCAACCTCGCCTTCTGGTGAGTGGATGGAGCAGCAGGCCGATCAGCTTCCCAAGGATCAGGTGGAGAAATACTGGGATCAACTGATGCAACAATACGGTGGTTTCTTCCCGGATGGGAAGACCCCTTCCTTCATGGATATGTTAATCCCCGGCAATGAAGGGTTCAGCCTGAAATCGGTGTTTGTAGCGATAGGAACCTTCATGCTGCATGAAATTTTATATAATGGCAAACTTCTGGTCACGATTGTGATGTTAAGCGTACTCAGCATGATTCTGGAGACGCTTCAGACCGCATTTGAGAAAAATAATATTAGCAAAATCGCCTATTCCATCTGTTATATGGTCATCATCATTATTGCAATCAACAGCTTCAGTGTGGCGATTGGATACGCCAAGGATGCCATAACTGGCATGATCAACTTCATGATGGCCATGGTTCCCTTGTTATTCACACTGCTCGCGTCCATGGGTAACGTCATCACCGTCTCCGTGACCCATCCACTCATCATTTTCATGATTCATCTGGTGAGTACGTTGATTCACTTGCTGGTATTCCCGTTACTCTTCTTCTCAGCTGTTCTGCATCTCGTCAGTTCATTGTCTGACAAGTACAAGCTGACACAGCTCGCAGACCTTCTGCGCAATATTAGTGTGGCACTGCTGGGTATCCTGCTGACGATGTTTTTGGGTGTAATCTCAGTTCAGGGAGCATCGGGATCGGTAGCGGATGGAGTCAGCCTAAAGGCCGCCAAATACATCGCAGGCAACTTTGTCCCTGTCGTGGGCAGAACATTTGCGGATGCAACGGATACAGTAATTACAGCTTCTTTACTTGTCAAAAATGCAATTGGACTCACCGGAGTGATCATCATTTTGTTTCTATGTGCCTTTCCGGCACTCAAGATCCTGGCTCTTGCCTTGATATACAACGTAACTGGTGCCATTATGCAACCACTAGGAGACACCCCGATTGTAGGATGCCTCCAGGCCATCGGTAAGAGCATGATCTACGTATTTGCGGCGCTCGCAGCCGTCGGGCTGATGTTTTTCCTGGCGATTACCATCTTGCTGACCGCGGGCAATCTGACTGTCATGATGCGCTGAATGTATGTTGGCAAGAAAGGGGGTGGAAAGGATGGGGTGGCTGAGCAACTGGCTCCAGGAATTGATTATGATCGTTCTGCTGGCGACTTTTGTGGATATGTTGTTGCCCAATCGATCCATGGAACGTTATGTCAAGCTTGTGCTGAGCCTTCTCATCCTGCTGACCCTTTTATCACCCATAACCAAGCTGCTCAAAAGTGATCCGGTTGGCGAACTGAAACGGGCAATGTCTGCAATGGATGCTCCATCGAATGGGAATGCGACACTCGAACAGATATTAGCTCAGGGCAAACGGCTACAATCCAATGAACAGGAACAATCCTTACAATGGACAGCCAAAGAACTGGCTAATGTCATGAAAGGTCAGATTGAAGAAACAACAGGAGCCAAGGTGCGGTCCGTAGAAGTACAGCTGACCATGAGTAAATATGAAACGGAGATGGAAGCTGCCTCATCAGTCGAACTGCCTGTGATCCAGCGTGTGTTGGTCGAGATGGCCGGAGAGGGTGTAGAAGGAGAAGTGAAGGCAGGGCAGCAAGAAGTCGCTGCTAACACACAACCCATATTTGGAACAGACACAGAAGTCGAGAAGGATAAATCACATCAAATACAACAGCCCATCCAGATCGGTCAGATTGAAGTGCCTGATGTTCAGATTGATGTGAGTAGAGGGCAACGTGATGGAAATGAAGCGTCTTCGGAGCCTGTTATACGTGATCAAGCAGATGAGACGAAGCAGCAAGGTGAGACATCCACAAGGTCCGAACATGCGGTGCAGATTATTACATTGTTGACTGAAAAGTGGGATGTTGATGCAAACAACATTCAAGTGACAGAACCAAAAAGTGCTGAAGTGCTCTGAGAAGGAGGGTGTCCGATGAAACAATGGTTCAAAAAGATGGAAACCTGGATGGGTGGCGGAGAGGGTGGGGCAAGGCGAAGTCAAACCTTCCGCTGGCTGATTATCCTGGGTTTGATCGGGGTGGGAATCATGCTGTTCAATTCCTTCGTCAATGTCAAAAAAATTGATTCCGAAAATATCGGTCGGGAACCACCGGACCCGGCAACATCCATGGCATCCATACAGAGTGATCCGTCGGAACAGAATCCTTTTCAGGCGATCGAAATTGCATTTGAAGACAAAATCAAAGTTGTGCTGGAAAACATTGTTGGTGTGGGAACGGTGGATGTGATGGTTACCGTGGATTCCACAGAAGAATTGGTCGTTCAGCGGAACGTGAAGGATTCTCAGCAACTTACCGAAGAAACCGATGCTAGCGGGGGCAAACGGCATATGACGCAATATACCCGTGATGGCGAGATTATTACTTACGAAATAGCAGGGGATCAGACACCTATAGTGACCAAAAAGCTCAAACCGCAGATCCGTGGGGTGCTTGTGGTTGCGAGGGGTGCAGAGAACAAGGTTGTGAAGGACCTGATAACCGATGCTGTGGAAAAAGGACTGAATGTGGCAGCCTACCGGATCTCGGTTGTACCGCGCAAACAAGACTAATCTGATGTGTTGAATCACAAGATTCAATTCTCATAAGATTGAAGCCAATTTGAGGAGGAAGTTCTAATGAATAACAAACGTCAAACGGTATGGCTCGTTTCCATGCTGAGTCTGATGGTCATTTTGTCCGCGTATTATCTGTTCACTGAGGATTCCGGTCCAGTCAACGCGCCGGTGGCTGACAGTCAACAAGTGGATGGAATCAAGCAAGGGGAAGCCAAGGAGACGGCAGGTATTCTTGATCCTACAGAAGGTTTGGTTGTGAATGAAGTGGTGAATAGCGGCGAAGTTGAAAGTGATCCAAGTGCGGCTGGCGCTGTGGAAGAACCGGCGGCTACGGAAGGTAAAGAAGCTGGAAATACAGAGAAAACACCTGCTGTCGAACCAGGCGAGAGTAAGGGTGAGGCAGGCAAAGAAACAAACAAAGAGACCGACAAAGGCGCAACAACTACACCGGAGACAGACGGTCAGGCAGGCGGCACTGCAACCAAGACAGATGAGGAAGTCCTCAAGGAAATGGAAGAGCAGAATACGACAGCATCTGCGAGCAGCCAGTTCCAGAACTACCAGTGGCAACGTGAGGAAAGCAACAATCGTAAGTATGAGGAACTGATGACCGTGGCAGGAGATCTGAGCAAAACGCCAGAGGAGAATGCCAAAGCAACGGAGCAACTCCGTACACTGGAAGAAAAAGAAGCTAAAATCACTGGCATTGAGGAGACGCTCTCTCAACAGTTCGCTAATGCGATCGTTGAAGAAGATTCCGACAAGTATAAAGTTGTGGTCCTCAGTGACAAACTGGATGTAAAACAGGCGGTATCCATTGTGGATCTGGTCATGAAAGAATTGGCGGTTTCACAGAACAAAATCAGCGTGCAATACGTCACAGAACAGTAATCCAAATCATGGAAATGCAGTCCCGGGAGCTGGTTGTACTCTCGGGCTCTTTCCATTTTTAATGATTATGATATAATACATAAAGCCATATGACCGTCCTAGTGAGACTGGCATGATGCCGAAGGAGTGAATAATGGAAATGTTTAAATTGAGTGAAATCAAAGAACTGATTAAACTGGTAGATGAAAGTTCCGTTCAAGAGTTGGAAATTGAAAATGAAGGATCACGGTTATCAATCCGCAAACCGGGCAAAACGGAGTATGTTCAAGCAGCTGCTGTGCAACCGCAAATGATTGCTGCTCCGCAAGTACAGCCGGCAGCAGTGGTAAGTGAAGCTGCACCGCAGGTCGATACTACAAGTCATTTACATAAAATTGTATCTCCGATGGTAGGTACTTTTTACAGAGCTTCCTCGCCGGAAGCGGGTCCTTTTGTGAGCGCTGGTGATAAAGTTGTTGAGAAAACAACGGTATGTATCATCGAAGCTATGAAGCTGATGAACGAGCTTGATGCGGACATCAAGGGAGAAATCGTTGAAGTGCTGGTTGAGAACGGACAGCTGGTCGAGTATGGGCAGCCCCTTTTCCTGGTGAAACCGGAATAACCGTTATAGCTGGTAAACAGCTAACCGCATGAGCTTCGAAGGAGGACAAAACGAAATGAAATTTCAAAAAATACTGATTGCGAACCGTGGAGAGATTGCGGTACGTATTATTCGTGCCTGCCGTGAAATCGGCATCTCAACGGTAGCCGTCTATTCGGAAGCGGACAAGGATTCTCTGCATGTTCGTCTTGCAGATGAGGCTTATTGTATCGGACCGACACTGTCTAAGGACAGTTACCTCAACTTCACAAACCTGATGAGTGTAGCCACACTGACGGAATGTGATGCAATCCACCCTGGTTATGGTTTTCTGGCGGAGAATGCTGATTTTGCGGAAATTTGTGAGTCTTGCAATATTACGTTTATTGGACCTTCTCCTGAAGCCATCACCAAAATGGGTGACAAGGCTGTTGCCAAACAGACGATGAAAGATGCAGGAGTACCTGTTATTCCTGGATCAGACGGCCTTGTTGAAAATATGGATGAAGCCATCATGATTGCTAGAGATATCGGATATCCTATCATTATCAAAGCTACTGCTGGTGGCGGAGGTAAGGGAATTCGTATTGCCGAAGATGAAGAAACGCTGATTAAGCAGATTACCGCTGCTCAGCAGGAAGCACAGAAGGCATTTGGCAATGCAGGTGTATATCTGGAGAAATTCCTGACAGGTATGAAACACGTGGAAATTCAGATCATTGCTGATAAACACGGAAATGCAGCACATTTGGGAGAGCGTGATTGCTCGGTTCAGCGTCGTCGCCAGAAATTGGTAGAAGAAGCTCCGTGTCCGATTCTCTCCGAAGATGTGCGCACACTGATGGGTGAAGCTGCGGTACGGGCTGCCCTTGCTGTGGATTACTCGGGAGCGGGTACATTGGAGTTCCTGCTCAGCCCGAATGGCGAGTTCTATTTCATGGAGATGAATACGCGTATTCAGGTAGAGCACCCGGTAACTGAGATGGTTACTGGCGTGGATCTGATCCGTGAGATGATCTCGGTAGCTGAAGGCAACCCACTCTCATTCCGTCAGGAAGACGTGGTTATCAATGGCTGGTCCATTGAATGTCGTATCAATGCAGAAGATCCGGACCGTAACTTTATGCCGTCACCAGGCAAAATCGGATTCTACCTTGCACCGGGAGGACCTGGCGTTCGTGTAGATAGTGCTGCTTATCCGGGTTATACCATTTCACCTTTCTATGACTCCATGATCGCAAAATTGATCGTGTGGGGAGCGAATCGTGAAGAGGCGATTGCCAAGATGAAACGTGCGCTTGGGGAATTTGCGATTGAAGGCATATCTACAACTATTCCTTTCCATCAGAAATTGCTGGAGCACCCAACGTTCATTCGTGGTGACTTTGATATCAAATTTCTTGAGGAAAACGAGATTTAAAAGGTATATTGGGCTTGTTTGTCATAATGTAGCCCAAATGATATAGTATGAATAATAAGAGCGCATGTCTCCTGCAAAGGATAAGCCCGCACCTCGCGGATGTTTGCAGGAGTTCCGGTAAAGCCGGACCGGAAGGGTTCTGAAGGTTGATTAACCTGAGTCCAGCGCCCTGACGGATGGCCGCAAACTTATCTCGCGAAAGGTGTGTTGAACAGTTATGAGTACACTACCGACTGAATTTGAACGAACGGATATCGGTGAAATCCAGATCGCACCTGAAGTTATTGAAGTGATTGCTGGATTGGCGACCCTTGAAGTGAAAGGTGTTGCAGGCATGAGTGGCGGATTCGCTGGCGGATTTGCTGAATTGCTTGGTCGCAAAAACCTTTCCAAAGGCGTTAAAGTTGAAGTGGGCCAACGTGAAGCTGCAGTTGATGTTTCCGTAATTATCGAGTACGGATACCGTCTGCCACAAGTAGCTACGGAGATTCAACAGAACGTGAAACGTTCCATCGAGAACATGACAGGATTGAATGTGAATGAAGTGAATGTGCACATTCATGACGTTCAGTTCAAGAGCACCGAGAAAGTGGAAGAGATCGACCTGAACAGTCAGCGCGTAAAATAAAAGAAGACAGATTCCCCCGGCATCATCTGCCGGGGGTTATCCCGTCTTGGACAGGTCTTCATTATAGCGAAAGCTAGATGAGGATCTGATTTTTTGCTAGTGAACAGGTTAAGTAATGTTAGTGAGCAAGGGAGGCTGTGCAGTTCGTGGCTAAAATACTGGATCGGCTTCTGTTGTTTATATACAGCATAAGCGTTGGAGCAATATCGGCAGCCGTCATTCTTCTGATTAGCGGTGTGCTGCCTTACGAATTGAATTACCAGCAGGAACAAAACGTTATTGTTGCGTCGGTTATTGCAGCAGCGATTTTGTTTATCCTGAGTTTGCGATTTTTCTACATCTCGGTTCGGCGTGAGCGTGCATCGTTGCCGTCTGTAGATCAACGGACTGAGTTTGGTGATGTACAGATTTCGATGGAGACGATTGAGAATCTCTGTTTGAAGGCAACTTCCCGTTTCCGGGGAGTACGTGATGTCAAGGCACGCATACGTGTGGTTGAGTCAGGACTGGAGATTATGATCCGTGCAGTAGTGGATGGTGAGACACCTATTCCTGCGCTGACTTCTGATCTGCAAAAGGCGATACATGATCATGTGCAAGAGATTACGGGCATCCCGGTTTCTTTTGTCACGGTGTATATCGCTAATGTAACCCAGTCGCCTAACTACAAGAGTCGAGTGGAATGAGGTGAGTTTCACTGATGCTGTGGAAAGAGATTTGGGATAGTCACAGAGGCCGAATTACCGGAATTATCGGCGGCATCTTTTTTGGATTTCTTTATGTATGGATCGGTTTTTGGGATATGTTGTTCTTTGCACTCTTGGTGTTCATCGGTTATACGTTAGGCAGACGAAGCGATTCGAAGCTGGGTTCGTCCATTCCCTGGAGGGAGTGGGGACAATGGCTGGGCGATCGCTGGCGTCCGTTTAAGTGACCTACCTGAACCCTGCAATATGTTTCTTCCGAAAATAGAGCTGTAGTTTAGGTTGCCCGTTTTTTGGAGGAAACGTATTGCAGGTTTTTTTGTGAAAAGGGATAACAATAACAATACCGTGTAAGCCATCGATCTAACCGATACTGGATAAGATGTGATGTTTGCATGATTTTAAAATAAGCATGATGACGCTCCAGACGGAGCGCTGCAGGAGGCAGGACATGAAAAGACGTTTGGCAAGGGAAATTGCAGTACAAAGTCTGTATCAGATGGAAATGAATGAGGTAGGTGCAGCAGAAGCTGTGAACATGTTGATCAATGAAGCTGCTGAAGATAATGAAACCGAAGTAGTTATTCGCGATGAAGATGTAATGCGTACTTATGTTACTGAGATTGTACAAGGAGCCTGGAACAATAAGGAAGCCATTGACGGTTTGCTTGTGGATTATTTGAAAGGTTGGCAGATCAGCCGTCTGTCACGTGTAGATCGCCAGATTCTACGACTGTCCACGTATGAAATGGTATTCCGTGATGACATCCCGGCAAAGGTATCGGTCAATGAAGCAATTGAACTGTCCAAATATTTTGGTACAGAAGAATCCGGTAAATTCGTCAATGGTGTACTTGGACGCATGATTCAGGAAGTTGACGCGATTAAAGCAAAATTATCTTAAGTTAAGATTAATTATAGTGTGTGTTCAAAAAGACCGGTTTTCAGTAACCTTCGTAATCAAAAGCGGGCTTTTTGAACAACCTCTAAATTTATATTCACATAAGGGAGAGAGAGTACAATGACAGCATCTATTATTAACGGTAAAGAAGTATCCCAAGAGATCCGCGCAAGCATGACAACAGAAGTAAAACAGCTTAGCGAACAGGGGGTAGTACCTGGTCTGGCTGTTGTGCTCGTCGGGGAAGATCCGGCATCCCAAGTCTATGTGCGTAATAAAGAAAAAGCATGTCACGACCTCGGTTTCTACTCCGAAGTACATCGCTTGGATGCAGATACGTCCCAAGAAGATCTGCTTGCGCTGGTGGACAAGTTGAACAATCAACAATCCATTAACGGAATTTTGGTTCAACTCCCACTGCCAAAACATATCGAAGAGAAAGCGGTTATTGATGCAATTGCCGTGGATAAAGACGTAGACGGATTCCATCCAGTCAATGTTGGTAATCTTGTTATTGGGGACGATAGTCTGCTTCCATGTACCCCAGCGGGTGTAATTGAACTGATCAAACGTACTGGATTGGAAATGTCCGGTAAACATGCGGTAGTCATCGGAAGAAGCAACATCGTTGGCAAACCGGTATCGCTGTTGCTGCAACGTGAGAATGCAACGGTAACCATGTGTCATTCCCGTACAGCCAACATGAAAGAAATTACACGCCAGGCGGACATTCTAGTTGTAGCCATCGGCCGTGCTAATTTTGTGGATGCTGATTTTGTGAAACCAGGTGCTGTTGTTATCGATGTCGGCATGAACCGTTTGGAGAATGGCAAACTGGCAGGAGACGTTGATTTCGAGAGTGTGAAAGAAGTTTCTGGTCCAATTACACCCGTTCCAGGTGGTGTTGGTCCGATGACAATCACAATGCTGATGCAAAATACATTGATCGCTGCCAAGCGCGCTCACGGATTGGCCTAGGGTTTTGTCTGTGGCAGATCAAAAGATCTACTCCATCAAAGACCTGAACCGATACATCCGGATGAAACTGGAATCGGATCAGGTCCTGTCGGACGTCTGGCTGCGCGGGGAGATTTCGAATTTCACACATCACTCCAGCGGCCATATGTATTTTACATTGAAGGACAAGGACAGCCGAATCAAGTCAATTATGTTTGCGTCCCATAACCAGCGATTACCCTTTGTACCGAAGGAGGGTGCAAGGGTTATTGCCCGTGGTAATGTCTCGGTGTATGAACGGGATGGGCAGTATCAATTTTATGCTACCCATATGCAACCGGATGGAATTGGAAGTCTGTATCTGGCTTACGAACAGCTGAAGAAAAAGCTTGAGGATGAAGGGTTATTTTCACCTTCTCGAAAAAGACAGATCCCTCGTTATCCACAGACCATCGGGGTTGTAACTTCACCGACGGGAGCGGCGGTGCGAGACATCATGATCACACTCCAGCGCAGGTATCCTTCTGCCAAAGTTGTTTTATATCCTGTTCTGGTTCAAGGCAAGGGTGCAGCACCTTCCATTGTCAAAGCGATTGGCAACCTGAACCGGATGGGAGAAGCCGATGTACTTATCGTTGGACGCGGAGGCGGTTCACTGGAGGAGTTGTGGGCCTTTAATGAGGAGATTGTGGCAAGAGCAATAGTCGCTTCGGATATTCCTGTCATTTCTGCGGTTGGGCACGAAACGGACTTCACTATTGCTGATTTTGCAGCCGATTTGCGTGCGGCTACACCTACAGCAGCTGCTGAATTAGCTGTGCCTAATCGAGCTGAGTTGCTTGATCAGATCGGACAACGTCAGCGCCAGTTACAGCACAGCTTACGTCAGCGTGCTGTACATAATCGTGAACGGCTCGCAAGATTACAGCGTTCGCCAGTACTGGTGCATCCAAGACGTACCTTGATGCAGCATACGGAACGACTGGATATGATGCACCAACGGCTTTTGAGAACAGTCGATACACGTATGAAATGGACAGGAGAGAAGCAGGAGCGTCTGCGGGCAGCACTGCAACGGTTCAATCCTCGTGAGCAGGTCAATGCAGCACGCCGTGAGAATGCGGCAGCACGCAGACAACTTGAACTTGCGATCAGGTCTATAGCCAGATCGAAGCAGCAACAGTGGAAATCATCTGTGCGGCATCTGGATGCGCTTAGCCCGCTTAAAGTCATGTCACGGGGATACAGCCTTGTCTATGACGAGCAAGAACAGCGATTGATCAAGTCGACGAAGGATGTACAGCCTGGAGATTCAATTAAGATTAAATTAACAGACGGACAGCTGGACTGTCAGGTTTGGGGAATGAAGGAGGACGACAATACCCATGGCGAATGAACCGGAATTGAATTTTGAAGAGGCAATGGCGGCATTGGAAGACATCGTAGGTCAGCTGGAACATGGTGATGTTCCGTTGGAACAGGCCATCGATCTGTTTCAACGCGGGATGAAACTTTCGCAACTTTGCGGTTTGAAGCTGGAACAAGTGGAACGCAAGATCGAGATGATCGTAGAAGAAGATGGAGAGCTTCGCAAGAAGCCTTTCGGAACTGCTGACGATGAGAGCGGTGAAGTCCATGAGTAATCGTCCTTCGTTTCAAGCATACCTCGAAGAGGTCACAGCTGAGGTGACAGAAGCGTTGAAACATACGCTTCCCGATCACTGGGATGTACCCCAATCGTTGACGGATGCGATGCAGTACTCACTTATGGCCGGAGGCAAACGCCTTCGTCCTCTTCTGGTCGTTGCTGCGGCGGAAGCCTTCGGTGCACAGCGTACAGCTGCAATGCCGGTAGCCTGCGCCGTGGAGATGGTTCATACGTATTCACTGATCCACGACGACCTGCCTGCTATGGATAATGATGATTACCGCAGGGGAAAATTAACGAATCATAAGGTATATGGTGAAGCAACAGCCATATTGGCGGGCGATGCGTTGCTAACTCATGCTTTTTATAGCATTGTTCAAGCTGGACGCCGTAGCGGTGTGGCGGCAGATGCGTTACTGTCCATCGTAGAGGACATGTCCGAACTTGCTGGAGCAAGAGGCATGGTCGGCGGCCAAGTCGCGGATATGGAAGGCGAGCAAGGCATGACCGATCTTTCACAGCTCCAATATATCCATTTGCACAAAACGGGTGATCTGATTGTTTTCTCACTCATTGCTGGAGCACGAATTGGTGGAGCAACGGAGGGACAATTGGAAGCCTTACGTGTGTTTGGCCGTGATCTGGGGCTGGCATTTCAGATTCAGGATGATATTCTCGACCTGACGGGTGACGAGCAGAAGATGGGCAAGAAAACACAGAGCGATGTGAATCAGCAGAAGGTAACATATCCTTATTTTATTGGCATGGAGGCTTCTGTAGATGAAGTGAAATCCCTTACCCAATCTGCCAAAGACGCACTTGAAAGAGCCGAGTTACTTGATGCATCCAGATTGCTGGAAATTGCAGATTATCTGATGAGTCGAGACCATTAGATTCTGACGGAGCGGTCTGTTTCAAAACCTGTATAGCCGTGTAATGAATGTAATGTCCTTTTTCCGAGTAGATGGAAAGAGCTGTCCCGAGTGGATGCGGGAATACATATGGAGAAGAATTTTAAATAACTTGCTGGCGAGAATGCTCGTTATCGGGAGTATAGTGCAGTAAATTATGATTCTTGTTCTTTTATGTTATAATGATTTAATGTCATTTGATTCATAATGTATATATCGATTTACAACAATAACTAAACAATCTAGGAAAGCGGGGAGATTCTCGTGCTGCTTCCACAAATTAAACAACCCAGTGATCTAAAGTCGATGTCTCAGGATGATCTTGCCCTTTTGTCGGCAGAGATCCGGCAGTTTCTGATTGAGAAACTGTCTGTTACAGGTGGGCATCTCGCACCCAACTTAGGCGTGGTTGAGCTCACGGTAGCCCTGCATTACTGTTATAACAGTCCAGCAGACAAAATGATTTTTGATGTAGGGCATCAGGCTTATGTGCATAAAGTCCTGACAGGGCGTATGGATCGCTTTGATACATTGCGTCAACATAACGGTCTGTGCGGGTTTGTCAAACGCAACGAAAGTGAACATGACGTATGGGAAGCTGGACACAGCAGTACTTCATTGTCTGCTGCGATGGGGATGGCCCTTGCACGTGATCTGAAGGGTGAGGACAACCAAGTTATCGCGATGATTGGTGATGGAGCGCTTACGGGTGGTATGGCTTTTGAAGCCCTAAATCATATCGGTCATGAGCAGAGAAAACTGATGGTTATTCTGAATGATAATGAAATGTCCATTGCTCCAAACGTTGGGGCCATGCATAAATATTTGAGCAAGATTCGTTCGGATCGTCATTATCTGAAAGCAAAAGATGATGTCGAGGGCATGCTTAAAAAAATTCCTGCTATTGGGGACCGTTTGGCCAAATCGGCAAGCTGGATCAAAGATAGTGTCAAATATATGATGGTACCAGGTGTTCTTTTTGAAGAACTGGGCTTCACGTATTTGGGACCGATTGATGGGCATGATATTCCCAAATTGATCGAAACCTTCAAACAGGCAGATAACGTTGATGGCCCTGTGCTCGTTCACGTGCTCACGACCAAAGGCAAAGGTTATCAGCCAGCAGAAGCCGATTCGCACAAGTGGCACGGGATTTCTCCGTACAAAATTGAATCTGGGCAAGTGCTGAAGGCAGTCGGAAAACCGATGTACACGGAAGTGTTTGGTCAAACGTTAATTGATCTTGCGAAGCAGGATAAGCGGGTCGTAGCTGTAACGCCAGCAATGCCTACAGGATCAGGTCTTATTCCGTTCAGTAAGGAATTTCCCGATCGCATGATTGACGTAGGTATTGCAGAACAGCACGCGGCGACCATGTGTGCTGCACTGGCTATGGAAGGTTTGAAGCCGGTCTTTGCCGTGTATTCTACGTTTATGCAACGTGCTTATGATCAGATTGTACATGATATTTGCCGTCATAACGCCAACGTGATGTTTGCTATTGACCGTGCGGGGTTTGTTGGTCCGGATGGGGAAACACATCAAGGGGTATACGATGTGGCATTTATGCGCCATATTCCAAATATCGTTCTGATGATGCCAAAAGACGAAAATGAATTGCGTCATATGATGAAAACGGCGCTTGATTATAATGAAGGTCCGATTGCTTACCGTTATCCACGAAACAATGTGGTCGGTGTACCTTTGGATGATGTACTTGTTCCGATTCCAATCGGATCATGGGAGCAACTGCGTCCATCCGAGGGATATGCAGTCATCGCTTCAGGTTCGATGGTGCAGCTTGCAGAAGAAGCAGCAGAGATGGTGAAGCGGGAAGGGATCACAGCAGGCGTAATCAACGCTCGCTTCCTGAAACCTCTTGACGAGCAAATGTTGCGTGATTTAGCTGTTCGAGGCACCAAATTGATTGTACTTGAAGAAACATCCCAGGCAGGCAGCATGGGTAGTGCAGTTCTGGAGTTTTATGCAGAACAGGGACTACATGATGTTCATGTACAATTGATGGGGATTCCGGATCGCTTCATCGAGCATGGCAGTATTAAGGAACAACGTGAGGAAGTGGGTCTTACCGTTGAAAATGTATGTGCTGAACTGCGCAAGATGGCTGTTCAATCATCTTACGGCATACCCAAAACACGTTTTCCTTCGTAAATTTACATGATAGGAGACAGACATGTCACTCCCGAAAGAACGAATTGATGTTCTGCTGGTTGAGCAGGGCTATTATGAAAGTCGTGAGAAGGCAAAAGCTGCAATCATGGCTGGACTGGTATATGCCAATAATGAGCCGATCGAAAAGGCGGGCATGAAAATTCCAAGGGAAGCCGAGCTGAAAGTTAAAGGTTCGGTACATCCCTACGTCGGCAGAGGCGGATTGAAGCTCGAAAAAGCGATCCGTCATTTCGACCTTGATATGAATGGACTTGTCATGCTCGACATTGGTTCATCCACCGGTGGATTTACGGATTGTGCACTTCAGCATGGCGCATCTCACGTCTACGCTATTGATGTGGGCTATAATCAGCTCGATTGGTCTTTGCGTAATGATGAGCGGGTTACTGTTATGGAACGAACTAATTTCCGCTATGTGACTCCTGAAGATCTGACGGGACCCGTGCCGAACTTTGCGAGCATTGATGTGTCGTTCATTTCACTGCGAATCATATTGCCGCCACTTCTGGCTCTTTTGAAACAACCTGCAGATATCGTTGCATTGATTAAACCTCAATTTGAGGCAGGGCGTGAAAAAGTAGGCAAGTCCGGTGTGGTACGTGATACGAAGGTACACAAGGATGTATTGCAGACAATGCTTCATTTTTCCAATCAACTTGGTTTACATCTGCAGAGTTTAACTTTTTCACCGATAACGGGTGGAGAAGGTAATATAGAATTTCTCGCACATTGGCGTCTGGAAGCACCAGAGGCAACACAACCAGAGATCGATCCAGCTTCACTTGACGCACTTGCGGAGCAAGTTGCAAAGGAAGCAGCTCATACATTTACGGGAAACTCATCATAAGATGGGTTTCTTTTCGCTGGAAAGGTGATTGACGTAAAGGGAAATCATTACTGAACCTCGAATATGTCTTCGAGGTGAGCGATAATGGATGGTCAATATGACACAATCTTTATAGGTGTACTTGCTGTCTGTTTGATCTTGTGGCTGTTCTTTGGCTTGCGTAATTGGGTGAACCGACCGACGCCGGTAAGCTTGTCTGGAATGAAACTGAACGTGAAGATTCAAGATTCCCCGGCCTTGGATTTGCTTGAAGCACAGGGCTACGAAGTCATCGGTGGGAAAATGAAAGTCCCTCTGGCTTTTGAGGCCAATGAATCCGTTTATTACAGCAGATTATTCATTGATTATGTTGCAGAACGTGAGGATCTCAGATACCTCGTGAAAACGTCTCGTCGCAGACAGCCAATTGAAATGACCGGTCCTGCGCTAAGGGATCGCTTCCTCAATTATTTGTTGTTATATCCTGGCTGTGAAGGATTGCTGTATGTTGACGTGGAGGATTCCGATATTAAGTTAATCAGGCTCATGGACTATCAGGAAGATGTGTATGATGGGGATGATCTGGACTAATATAAAAGAATGAACATTGCAGGGCAAAGTCTGCGGCGAATTACAAATGCTGCTTTATTGCAATACATCTAACTGGAGGCATATATGAAAGGACAAAGGCACATCAAGATTCGTGAAATCATTAGTCAAAATGAAATTGAGACCCAGGATGATCTGGTTGAAGCACTACGCAAATCAGGTTTTCAGGTGACTCAGGCGACGGTATCCCGGGATATCAAGGAACTTCTGTTAATCAAGATTCCGATGGATGATGGAAGATACAAGTACTCTTTACCGACAGATCAACGATATAATCCGATTCAAAAGTTGAAGCGTGCACTCGTTGACAACTTCTTGCACATTGATCACACAAACAATCTGGTTGTGATGAAATGTTTGCCCGGAACAGCCAACTCCATTGCAGCTTTGCTTGATAATATTGAGTGGAATGAAGTCATGGGCACGATCTGTGGAGATGACACCATTCTGATTATCTGCCGGACTGAAGGTAACAGTGTGACCGTTATTGAGCGGATCATGGGTTACATTTCTTGAATAAATGGTTCAAAAACATAATTTCTGAGTTAGTCATCCGGAGGTGTTTTTGCAGATGTTAGTTACGTTATCGATTCGTAATCTGGCTGTGGTGGAAGAAGTGGATGTTGTATTCCACCCGGGATTCCATGTACTTTCAGGGGAAACGGGTGCAGGTAAGTCGATTATTATAGATGCACTTGGCTTAATTGCCGGTGGACGAAGTTCAGCTGATTTGATCCGGTACGGTTGTGATAAGGCAGAGATGGAAGCCTTGTTCGAGATGGAGCAGAGTCATCCGGTATGGCAGACATTAGAGAAGCTGGGTATCCATTGTGAGCCTGAAGAGCATCTGGTTATTCGACGTGAACTGAACACGCAGGGGAAAAGTACGTCCCGCATTAATGGGCAATTGGTCAATCTGACCATGCTACGGGAAGTAGGCGAGAAGCTGATCAATATTCATGGACAACATGAACATCAGAGTTTGCTACGCGCTGAGAGCCATCTGGGGCTTCTCGATACTTATGGCTCGGAAGTCATCGGACCGATCAAAGCGAAGTACCAGGAGCGCTACAGCAAGTTTATCACGGCGGAAAAAGAACTGCGTGCCCTTCAGGAGTCCAGTCAGCGGGCATATCAACTCTTGGACATGTATCGCTTTCAGCTTGAGGAGATCGCAGCAGCAAGCCTTACACAAGGCGAGGATGAATTACTCGGGGAAGAACGGGTCAAACTATCCCATAGTGAGAAAATGATGGACAGTGTTGCTGGTGCATATGATCTGCTCAGCGGTCAACGCGGACTTGAAGCTGTGAGCATTGCTCTTTCAAGAATTGAAGACATTTCTGGATATGATAACAAAGGACTGCAACCAATCGTAGAACAGCTACAATCTGCATTTTATCAATTGGAAGATGCGACATTTCAGTTAAGGGATTACCGGGAGAAGATTGAATTTAATCCGGCAAGGCTGGAAGAAGTGGAGCAAAGGCTGAATCTGATTTCTGGCCTCAGACGGAAATACGGGGACAGTGTTGAACTTATTCTGAGTTATTATGATCAGATTAGCCATGAAACCGACCAACTGGAGAACAAGGACGAACGGCTGGAGAAATTGCGAGCTGAACGTGACAAAATGCTTAACCTTGTGATGGAGTCTGCTGAAGAGCTCAGCAAGGTTCGCAAACAATGCGCCGAGGAACTTGCTGCACAGGTGGAAAGCGAACTCAAGGATCTGCAAATGGAGCGGACTACACTGCGTGTTCAAATTACTCCTTTCGAAGATCCAAAGGGGATTGAATGGAATGGACGTCGTATTCGTCTGAATCGTCATGGTGCGGACAATGCGGAATTCCTAATCTCACCAAACCCGGGCGAGCCATTACGACCACTTGGCAAAATTGCTTCAGGTGGTGAGTTGTCGAGAATGATGCTGGCGATGAAGAGTATCTTTGCGCGACATGACCGGATACCTGTGTTGATTTTTGATGAAGTTGATACCGGAGTTAGCGGTAGAGCAGCTCAATCCATTGCGGAAAAACTGTTCCGTTTGTCTTCGACTTGTCAGGTTTTCTCAATAACTCACTTACCACAAGTGGCTTGTATGGCAGATCATCAGTATCTCATTGAGAAACATGTCTACGATGGACGGACAATGACGCAGGTGGAATCGCTGTCAGACGAAGGCAGAGTGAAGGAATTGGCACGTATGCTGGGCGGCGTGGAAATTACAGAAAAAACGCTGCATCACGCACAGGAAATGCTGAATTTGGCGGAAGCCAAAAAAGGGTGAAACGGACGGCTGGCGTAATGATTGACAGTAATAAAAGCCTGGGGGCGAGGTTATCTTATAGGTACGCAATTGGCGACCACCTTTCGTCAAGCGAAAGAAGCAAAGGGAGTGTGACAGCCATTGAATTCCCCCCTCAGGAAGAAATTGCTAGGTCTTTTATTTGCCTTCTTTCTTTGTGTGATTAGCCAGGCCATTCAGCCTGTGCAAAGTTATGCTTCACTGCCGGATGAATTGCAGGTGTTTGCTGGCAGGCAAGCGGATGTCCGGCTCGCTGTACCTGCTGCTTCAAGCGCCGTTGTAGATCGTCCTGATATCGTTGGTTTGGATGATCAGGCAGCGATGCATGTTACCAGGCAACAACCTTTGCATCTTCACCCTCAACAGACGGGACATGCCAAATTAACGTTGAAGTTGTGGGGTAAAATTCCGGTCAAAACAGTCCATGTGAATGTGATACCGGATTTGCGTGTTGTACCCGGGGGACAAACGATTGGCGTCAAGGTTAAATCGGCAGGCATTCTGGTGGTTGGACATCATCTGGTCCGTTCCGGTCAGGATGAGCGTGTATCGCCCGGAGAAACAGCGGGCATTAAGCTCGGAGATCTGATTACGCATATGGATGGAAAACGTCTGGATGGCGTAGCAGGTGTCTCTGAAGCCGTTGAACTTGCAGGGAAAAGTAAAAAAGGTATTGATGTTGTGTTAAAACGGGGCAAGGAAACGGTGAAGACACGATTAACTCCGGCGTATGACTCCGAGGATCAAGCGTGGAGGCTTGGATTGTACATTCGTGATTCTGCAGCCGGTGTTGGCACACTTACCTTCTATGCACCCGATCAGGGCGTATATGGCGCACTGGGCCATGTCATTACAGATATGAACACACAAACATCTATTGTTGTGGGTAGTGGTCAGATCGTTCAATCCAATGTAACGTCCATTTCTAAAAGTGAGACCGGTGATCCGGGTGAAAAACGTGCTCATTTCCTCAAGGAAAGCAAAATTTTGGGCAATATTGAACGTAATACGGCTTTTGGTATCTTTGGTAAAATGTCCGGAAATCCTGAGCACAGTCTGTATTCGAAAGGTATTCCCGTCGCTTTTTCTCATGAAGTAAAGGAAGGACCGGCCGAAATACTTACCGTGGTTGACGGTCAACAAGTTGAGCGCTTCTCCATTGACATTGTTCATGTGGCAGATCAAACTGAACCAGCAACAAAAGGTCTGGTACTTCGAATTACGGACCCGAAACTGCTGGATAAGACCGGAGGTATCGTTCAAGGGATGAGTGGCAGCCCCATTGTACAAAATGGTAAATTGATCGGTGCAGTTACTCATGTATTCGTGAATGATCCAAAATCGGGTTACGGTTGCTTCATTGAATGGATGTTACAAGATGCTGGCGTTATGATGAAAAAGGAAAACGATAAGAACCTCAAGGCTGGCTAAACAGCCCTGAGGTTCTTTTTTGTCGAAAGCAAACATAATATATCGGATAATGAAATAAATTATTTATTATATAGGATCAAGAAAAAAAAATAAAGAAAAATAATTTTCGACAGGAGGAATTTAACTGGCTGTGTCGAAAATTAAACGTGTAAGGAAATGTACGAAACGATGTTTAATTTAAAGGAGGATACCGTTTTGCAAAAAATTGAGGTATTGCTGGCCGATGATAATCGTGAATTTACGAATTTGCTTGCCGAATATATATCTGAGCAGGAAGATATGGAAGTAACCGGTATTGCATACAATGGAGAAGAAGTACTGCAATTGCTGGAGCAAACTCGGGATGTGCCGGATGTATTGATTCTGGATATTATCATGCCTCACCTGGACGGACTGGGTGTGCTTGAGCGCTTGCGCGACCTGAACCTGTCTCCACAGCCTAAAGTCATTATGCTTACGGCATTCGGACAAGAGAATATCACACAGCGTGCCGTGCAACTCGGAGCTTCTTATTATATTCTTAAGCCGTTTGACATGGAAGTGCTTGCGAATCGTGTGCGTCAACTGGTGGGAACACAGACGGCGATGTCCACAAGCAGCGGATCATCCATGTTCATGAAATCATCCAATGTTGTGCCAATGGGCAAACACAAAAATCTGGATGCAAATATTACGTCCATCATACATGAAATCGGCGTTCCTGCGCATATTAAAGGATATCAGTATTTGCGCGAAGCGATTACGATGGTGTATAACAATATCGAAATTTTGGGAGCCATCACCAAAACACTATATCCGGCGATTGCCGAAAAATTCAAAACCACGCCGTCCCGCGTCGAACGTGCCATCCGTCATGCCATTGAAGTGGCATGGACTCGCGGTAACATCGACAGCATCAGCCACTTGTTTGGCTACACGATCAATATCAGCAAGTCGAAACCAACAAATAGCGAGTTCATCGCGATGGTTGCTGACAAGCTGAGAATTGAGCATAAGGTAAGCTGAAAGGGTCAGGAGTAGTGAGCTGGCAAGTATAGTTTGGATTCAAATTTGATTCTAGCCAAATGGATTTTTGGCGGCCTATATCTGAATTCGTTCATTTCATGCCGATAAACTTCTGTAATATATGCCAACGAATACCGTCATTTATTGGATTAAAGATATCCAGTAAATGACGGTATTTTTGCATAACGAAATAACACAGAACATGATGATGAAATTTAGTGTTGCATGATTGCTTCAAAATTTTGAGATCAAGCATTAAAATAAGCTCACTATAGCAAAGTTTAGAAAAGGAAATAATTCATAAACTTTTACTCTCAGTTAACGCTTTTTCAAGTAGAAAGTGGTACGATGTGACCATTGACAAAGACCTACATATATATTTGAAAAGTTCGGATAAGATGCTACGAACAGAGGAGTAGAATAGTATGTTTACGCAAATAGGCGAGATTGCTGAACCAATTCCTGTAGTACAATCTGATACAAAATGTGATATCGTCTATCATCTTTTCAAGTCCAATCCTAGTCTGGAAGGTATAGCTGTTATGGGGGAGAAGGATGTGTCATTAATGATGCGGCCCCGATTCTTTCAGCAGATTGGCACCCAGTATGGCTATAATCTATATATGGGACGTCCTGTAGAACTGGTGATGAACACACAGGCACTGGTCGTGGATTATTCAGAACAGATTACAGATGTCAGTGTTCTAGCCATGGACCGAGATGAAGGGGAAATATATGATCTTGTGTTGGTCACGTCAGGAGAAAGTTTCTTTGGAGCTGTGAGTATTCGGCGTTTGCTACTTGCTGTTGCTGATGTACGGGCTGAAATGGCGATTTTTATGAACCCGCTGACTGGTCTTCCTGGTAATCATATTATAGATGAAAGGCTGTCTCAGGCTCTTCAGATGGACCAATTTAGCGTACTGTACGTTGATCTCGATCAATTCAAATCCTACAATGATAGCTACGGCTTCAAAATGGGGGATCAGCTTATTCAGGCGACAGCTAACTTGCTTCGCAAGCTATTTGTTCCCCCTGAAGCTTTTCTTGGACATATCGGTGGTGATGATTTTATTACGATCCTGAATCACCATGATTACAAATATATTAGTGAGGAAGTCATCTTAGGTTTTGAGGAAATGAAAAGGACATTCTACAACGAACATGATTGGCATCATCAATATGTTCTGGGGGAAGGACGTTCCGGGCTAAATCGGCCCATTCCTCTCGTGTCGGTATCCATCGCCGTTGTAACCAATAACAAGCGAAAATATGAAAACATAGATCAGATAATTGATGAGGCCACACGCATCAAAAAAGGTTGTAAAGCGATTGCTGGAAGTATCATCTGTGCAAATGATACCGCCGGTACTCCGTGCTAGAAATAAAATTACGAGAACGTAGAGGACAGAGAGAACCTAAAGATCTGGGTCTAAAAGCTTTCTGTAAGAAAGCTTCTTCGGAAGCTGAGGCTTCGCCTCTATACCCAAAACGTTAAAATACAGAAAAACCGCTACTTATCAGGAGTTAGTCACCTGTAATAGCGGTTCTATCATTGGATGCGAGTTAAAGGTTGTGTAGCAAACGAGCCACTTTAATCTTTAAGCTCATTATGTATACATATAAGTATGTTTGATCAATGCGTATTCAGACTCGAATATCGACGGATGGATATGAAGCAGCATGAGATGTAGAAGCCGTAGTTTGCGGACCATTTCCTGATTCCTGATCTGTGGTTCCGCCATCTGATGGGTGCTCCTTACTTCCCGTTTTCTTTCCTTCATTTACTTCCTGCTCTTCTTCTCCAGATGTTGCAGAGATAGGTGGTTGTACCCCTTTTTTAGGTGCCGGCTGATGAATCTCTTCCACCAGTTCCCCAATCTTCTGATTAACCTTGTTTAACTGGGAGTTGATGTCCTGGACGGTCTCTCGCTTTGCCTGAAAGACGGTGCGTTCTGAATTTTCCAGCATCATTGATTTGCCTAGATCGAGATCATTTGCGGGAGGATTGATCTCGAGAACAAGTCGGTCAAAGCGGGTTTCTCCTTCGGTGGTCTGAATGGAGCCCTGCATGCGATCACGCAAACCGACCAGCTTACCCAATTGATCATAAGTCTGACTATGCTTGATCAGATGATCGAGTGAAGGGGCTTGTGCCTCGTCGGTTGGTTTGGGTTGTTGCTGTTGAGCCTTTTCGGGCTGTCTTAATTTGTTCTTTTCTTGCAATTCTTCAGCTTTAATTTGGGCAATCTGGCTGTCGATCTGGGAAATGGAGCTTGTTAAGGATTTAATTCGCTGAGCTTTGGTTTTGGTATCCAACTCGTCATTGGTTTTTACACCTTGCATTTCTTCATTGAGCCGGATCTTCTGCTGCATGAGTCCCTGAATTTCTTTATCCCGATTGGAGACTTGATTCCCGGGAGTGAAACTGCTTTTGGTTGCAGATGAGATTGAATTCATATCCTCTGTTCTCCTTCTCCGCTTTATCATGGTTCTATTTACATATATCGGATGTTAAGAGAAGGATTTGAATAGCTCTTTTTTCTTCTGAATGGATTCATTGAGATCGGTTGTATTGCGTACTTCATCATAATAATTGATAATGGTTATCAATAAGTGAGTGGAAGTTCAGACACAATCTATGTAGACGGAGATGGGTTAGCAAAATGTGGAATGATTATTATATCCTCTGGAACTATGCTGCGGTGAGTATAACAGATATCCGTTACATGGAATTAGAGGCATATGAAGAGATGAAATACAAATTTCCGACAAGTACCTTTGTACTCACCATTCAGGGTGATGCTGGAGTGACGATTGACAATCAAACATATGAAGTGAGTCGCTTTTATATTTTCCATGGGGGAAAAGGGAGTAAGTTGGTGATTCAAGCAGGCGAATCCGGATTGCGCCTATATTACTTGATGTACAAAGCAAACCTGCCTAGTGGAGGGAGAAATGATCTGGGAAGGTTAATGGAGCGTATCAATCCGTTCCAAATGAACTATGGCTTTACCCCCGATATGCCAACCATTCTATATGAGCAATGGAAAAAGATGCACTTTTTGTGGGATCAAAAGAACCCTATTCAGCACTTTCAGGCCAAGAGTTTGTTCTATGCATTTGTGGAGCAG
The DNA here is from genome assembly GCF_037993015.1 of Paenibacillus sp. FSL E2-0151. NCBI lineage: Bacteria > Bacillati > Bacillota > Bacilli > Caryophanales > Paenibacillaceae > Paenibacillus > Paenibacillus sp. FSL E2-0151. The sequence continues at coordinate 4,511,630 of NZ_CP150308.1, read as the reverse complement.
ATCTCATCACAGATTCCTCGTGTATCCAATCGCTATCCAAGTATGTTGGATCAGGTCAGCAAAGTCATTGAAATTGTAGAGTCTTCGTACACCCAGCCACTTACACTTCATGTTTTGGCAGAAATGATTGGCACCAGCCCAAGAAGTTTGTCACGCAAGTTCAAGCAGTCGACTGGAACCAGTCCCATCGATTATCTGATTCAGTTTCGTTTGTTCAAAGCCAAAGAGATGTTGCTGCAAACGGACGCCACGTTGGATGAGATCGCTGTAGGAATCGGTTATCCGGATGGATATTATTTGGGGCGTATGTTCAAGAAACATACAGGTCTTTCTCCTCTGCAATTTAAAGAAAAGACCTCAGCACCTCTAAATTGGCCTGATCTGACATCAGGTGTGGCGCGAAATGACATTTTCAGAGGTGGAAGTGGAAGGTATGTTTATACTGATGGTGATAATCATTATCAATATAAACACGGAGGGTCAATAAATATGAACAGACAGACAAGAACGGGAATGCTGCTTAGCATTTTACTAAGTCTTACGTTACTGCTAAGTGCCTGCTCAACAGGTGTTGCCAGTAATTCGAGCGGGGATGCTTCCGGAAGCAAAAGTACATCAAGTTCCACGAACACAGTAACAGCGGATAATCAAAGCAAATCATTGGAACCCCGCACAGTCTCAACGGTTAAGGGAGACATTACAATCCCTGCTGAACCTAAACGGATTGTGGTTGACTTGTATCTGGGAAGTCTGATCGCCCTGGGGATCAAACCTGTGGGTACACCCGAGATGAACCTGAAAAATCCTTATTTTATCAAATCACTTGAGGGCGTGCAGAATATAGGTGAATATGAAACCATTTCTCTCGAAAAGGTGTTGGAACTTGAACCGGATCTCATTGTGACAGGTAATCCTGATTTATTTGATTCCTTTAGCAAGATTGCACCTACCTTGGTTGTACCTTATGGCGAATTGAAAAACACCCACGAAGAAATTGCCTATTTCGGTGAAGTGTTAAATAAAGAAAAAGAATCTGAGGCATGGTTAACCGATTATGACGCAAGAATTGCAGATGCCAAGAAACGTGTTGGTGAGGCGATTGATCCGCAGGCCGAAGTGTCGGTCATGCAGTTCTATGATAAAGCACCGTTGGCCTTTGGTGATAATTTTGGTCGGGGAGGTCAGGCAGTCTATAGCGCGCTTGGTTTGAATCCTCCTGCAGATAAAAAAGAGATCTTAATGAAGGATCAACTGGTTGAAGTTTCATCGGAAGCGATTCCTGAATTTGCCGGAGACTATATCATTCTAACAGCAGATAATCTGACCCTGGAAGAGTTGAAATCGAAACCGGTCTGGAGTTCACTCGATGCGGTTAAAAATGATCGTGTGTTTATCTGGAGCCCGGATCGTTCATGGTACTTTGACCCGATTGCAACATTGGATCAAACAGAGGAATTGGCCGCGTGGTTTACGAAGATCTCTGAACCAAATTAAGTCTAACAAGTGATTGATGAGGTGAAATCCAATTCCACTCTAAATTTCAGTTGATAATGAAAATTATTATCATCTATAATAAAGGTACATTAGTGAACCTTTGCTACGCATATGTTATCGGATGTGTGGCAGAATGATGACCTTGTAAGGCCTTTGTTCCGGGTGAGGTTGGGATTGGAGAGTATTCGATGCAATTAGACGAACAGATGAAATGCTGGAATCATGCCGCTGTTAAGGTTCTGGATATACGCCGAATCGTTATGGAGGCAGGGGCACAACTGAGTTCCTACACACTTCCGGCAAATGGTTTTATATATACGATTCGAGGATCGGCTGTGCTTCAATTGGATGGACAAACATACAAGGCAGAGCGGTTCTACATGCTTCATGGGGCCAAAGGATCTTCACTGGATATCCAAACCAACGAAGATTTCGAATATATGCTGCTCTATTACAGAGCATTCCTTGCCTTTCCTAGTTATCGTAAAAAGTGGTTATTGGCACAGCCGCAAGTTGCACCGTTCTCTTTGCAATATGGATTTGCGCCAAGTAGTCCGCTGGGGTTATTACGTTACCTTGATGAGCTTGAAGGTGCATGGAGTCAATCTGGCAGTCTGGATCTGCTTCATACCAAAAGTTTATTTTACCAGTTCATTCATGAAATGATGGTTCAATTGGCAGAGCAGGAGATCAAAACAGAGCTTGCTGACCCGGTGAAACAAACACTTCGTTATATACAGAACCATTATAGGGAACAGGTCACGCTTGATTTCCTGGCTGAACAGTTCAACTACAGTTCCCGACATTTATCCATGCAATTCAAACGACAGACGGGTTACAGTCCCATTGATTATTTAATTCAGACTCGAATCGCCAAGGCTCGAAATCTGCTTGTACGATCTGATGCAACGCTGAGTGAAATCGCAGCAGAAGTGGGTTATTCGGATGTGTATTATTTTAGTCGTATCTTCAAAAAACATGTGGGAATCTCTCCGATTCAGTATCAACGAAAGATAAGAGAAGAAGCGAGAGCAGAGGATCGTCCATTGGTAATCTCTGAATCGTCCATTGGCCGAAGATGGAAGTCGGGATATATTGATTATGAGAATCATTATCAATATATAGACGGAGGGTCTACACCAATGAAAAGAAGAAAAACAAGTTCCAGTATGATTATGGTTGCATTATTGAGCATAACGATGCTCCTCGCAGCCTGCTCTTCAGGTACAGCAACAACACCAGCAGCTGGCGAAGGAACGGGTGCCAGTTCCAATAACAGCAGTACGGCAGTATCATCAGACACAGGAAGCCAGACAAACAAAGACAATGAAACACGCACGGTCTCAACCGTTAAGGGCGACGTAGTTGTTCCAGCGAATCCGAAACGGGTTGTTGTACTATATCTCCAGGGAGACGTCGTTGCGCTTGGAATTAAGCCAATTGCTACATCTGAAGTATTCAACGGGGCTGCCTACAAGAGTGAGCTTGAAGGTGTAAATTCACTAGGCACCTGGTTCGAACCGAATCCTGAAGCTGTCATTGACCTTGATCCGGATCTGATCATTGTTCCTTCAGAAGAGACGTATACGTTGTTAAAGGATATCGCACCAACGGTATATATTCCATACGAGAAAATGACAACAGAAGAAAGACTCCAGAGTATAGCGAGTATTTTTGGCAAAGAACAGGAAGCTGAGACATTAATCAATAATCTTAATAGCAAAGTCGAAGAGAGTAAGCAAACACTAGCAGATGCAGGCATATTGGACAAAACGGTTTCCATTGTGGAGGGCGGTTTGAAAGGTATGGTCGTTGTAGAGAGCAAGCAATATGGCCGAGGATCTCAGGCACTATATGAATACTTGGGGATGAAAGCACCTGAAGTGGTACAAAAGAAAATTGATGTAGTTTCGGAAGCGGGAGGCTCTAATCTATCCATGGAAGTACTGCCTGAATATATCGGGGACTACGTGTTTCGTTCGGTGTATGAAGGGGCAGATAACTTGACAGATAATCCAATATGGAGCAGTATCCCAGCGATCAAGGAAGGTCGTCTGATTGAGATTGATTTCGATTTCTTCTATTATTCGGATATCTATTCAATTAATAAACAACTTGATTTTGTCGTTGAAAAGCTGTTGGCGGCTCCAAGAGCGCAATAGTAAAGAGCAGATGTGTTCGTGAAATTTTTGTACAAGAAATGTTTGTTTTTTAGCCATTGTATTTTGATAAGATTACCATTACACTAGGATTTAAGTGATAATGAGAATCGATATCAAATACTCGATGTTCTGGATCGAATTAACGGAGGTATTTTTAATATGAATCAGCAGTTGGAACTTTATGATGTAACCATTATCGGCGGTGGCCCTGCGGGCATGTACTCTGCCTTTTATAGCGGCATGCGAGATATGAAGACCAAGTTGATTGAGGCACGTGACAGATTGGGAGGTCGGATGCTCTTTTATCCGGAGAAAATGATCTGGGATGTCGGGGGTGTGACGCCAATTCTGTGTGAAGATCTGATCAAACAATTGGAAGAACAGGCAAGAACTTTTGAGCCAACCCTCGTATTTGAACAACAGATCGAAGGATTCGAGCGTCAACCTGATGGTACAATTCTGCTAACTTCTGCAACAGGTGAGCAACACTGGACACGTACCGTCATTATGGCAATCGGATATGGTATATATAAAATGGCCAAGCTGGAGCTTGAAGGTGCAGACCGTTACGAGGTTAGCAATCTGCACTATACCGTGCAAGAACTGGAGCCATTCCGTGGTAAACGCGTGTTGATCTCGGGTGGAGGCGACTCTGCTGTGGACTGGGCGAATGAACTGGAATCCCTGGCAGAGCAAGTTACGGTTGTGCATCGTCGTGACCGCTTTGGCGGGTTGGAGCGTAATGTACTGCGTATGAGAGAATCCTCTGTAGATGTCCGTACACCATATGCGGTAGAGACACTGCATAGTATGAGTGGTGATGTGATTGAACAGGTGACTATCTCACACGTGGACACAGGCGAAACTGAACTGCTTGAAGTAGATGCTGTCATTGTAAACCACGGCATGAAGAGTGACTTTGGTCCAATCCGGGATTGGGGACTTGATCTTGGCGAATGGCATGTCACTACAACGGAGAGATTACAAACCAATGTTCCCGGCGTATTTGGCGCAGGTGATTTTGTAGATTATGGTAGCAAACTGTATCTGATTGCAGGTACTTTCACGGATGCAGCCCTAGCGGTAAACAGTGCGAAGCTTTACATGGACCCTGAAGCGGAAAAAGTGGCTTATGTTTCTTCCCATAACAGTCGCTTTAAGGAGAAAAATAAAGCTCTAGGTGTTGTAGAAGAATAAAAGTCTGCAATTGGATACGTTAAGATGACTTCGGGGTAATTTAATCCCGAAGTCATCTTTTTTGCATAAAATGGGTATTATAAAGGCATAATTTCACCAGAACTAACAGCTTCCGAATTGAATATACACTACCAAATGTCTATAATAAGCCTGAGAAACAGTAGAATAACATCAAGATACAATAACTAGATCAGAGTGGAGTGCAGCGTATGAAAAAGGGATCACAGCCACAACGAGGTTTCACCTTCATCCAGCGGTGGTTCAAACGATCTGATAAAAAAAAGATCAAATGGTCTGAAATGTATCTCGCACTGGCTGGCGTGCTTCATCGCTTGTTGGTTGAAGGGCGGCGTGAACGATCAGCAGCCAAACGGCTTCATCAGGACTTGCCTATTAACGTGTTGGGCGAGATGAAGCTAGAGCCAGGGGATATTGTGTACACGCCAAGCTCGGAATCGACGTATTACGCCGGGCATATGGGCATTATCGGTCTCGACGGCAAGGTGTATCATGTGCACCCTTATGGGCCTGTATTTGCTGATTCATTAGAGTGGTATCTGACGCGATTTTATGAAGGAGATCGCTTCATTGTATTCCGTTCCAGATTGAATGAGGCTGGAATGAAAGCAGCCGGGTGGGTACAAGACCATTACAAGAAGGTAAAATTCTACCGTTTACAGACCAATCTGCGCAGTATTGAGCGCAATTACTGCTCCAAGTTTATATATCAGGCCTATCAGTTCACATCGGGACTGGATCTGTGGAGCCGCAAATTTACCCGAATGAATCAGGGGTATATCTATCCATTTCGAATTGAGCGTTCATCAGAGCTGGACGTTCTGGGAACTTTTTATAAATAAGGCTGGAACCGACTAAAATACTGTTCTTCCGAAAAAAAGGAGAGCAGGTTCTGTCGGTTTTTTTTATATGTGTAGAGATTAAAAACAGGAAAAACGCTCAAAACGTCGAATAGATTATGAGATAGGCACGCACAACTTGGAATCGTATACATAAAAAAAGACGAGATGATTATTAGCCCAGAGTAAAAAAATGACTACGAAGTAGACGAACAAGAAAGAGTGAAGCGAGATGAAATGGCCGGGTTTCATACAACGATTCCGACCGAACAAAAACGTGGTTAAGCTATCGGATTATATCCCAAAAAAGGAAAGGAGGCACTACTGTTCCATATGCAAGAAAAACGTTAAATCGGTCGTGCATTATGCCGCGCCACAGGGAAATGTTTCAGGTGTATGCAGTTCTTGTAAGTCTTTAGCGGATGAACGTGGAATGTTTCCCATTTAATAAGAAGAGATGCGCTCAGGAAATAAGAATTTTTTGATTTATGCGCGTTTTTGTAGTACATTAGCAAATGTATTCGAAGGAGGATTCTAATGTACTCAGGTAGACAAGACGATACTTTATACATCATGACCTACACCTTAAACAGCGGTATCAAGGGTACGGTTCCACTGTCTAATAAGCAGATTATTGAGTGGCTGGATTGCTACAGAAATGAGAAGCGCTTCGTGACCGAAATCGGCAAGGAGTTTTTTGGATTGAATGCAGGATTGGTAGCAGACTTCAAGGTTCAAAATCATTTATCGGATTATCAGCAGACCATTATGCCTACACAGCAGCAGGATAACCTGGAACGCTTGTCCAGTGCTTATAAATCAACCGAGTTATTAATGAAGATTGATTGTAAATGTGGCACGGCTTATGTGACGGAATCCCCATACAAGCGCACAAAATGGTACTGTACAAAGTGTAAAGAAATTGTATTTTTGGATGCCAAAAAAGGAATGGTGGAAACGTCGCGTGGTGACGCTTACTACATGACCAACAAATATTTTGTTTCCCGGGACTAGCGGGAAGTGACTCTGGAAGCATCGCTGCGAAGCGGTGCTTTTTTGTACGAATGTTTGCTCTATAACAAAAAAAGCCCCATGGGGCCTTTTTGGAAAATATCTAAGATCGATCTTTTAGAAATTATGATGAGCATTCAACTTTGTGAGGAGGAATGAAGCAGCAACGACAGCGTGGCTCGTAAGCTTCTGAATCGCCAATCATGACAACCGGACCCAAGGTAACAGGCTCCCCATTGACGATACGTTGCGTAAAGGCTGCATCCGGGCTGCCACATACCGCACAGAAAGCCGAGAGTTTCTCAATGTCATCTGCCATGGCAAGCAAACCACCGACATATCCGAATTCCTTACCACGGTAATCCATATTAAGTCCGTCCACAATGACATGTTTGCCACAATACGCTAACTCCGAGACAAGTTCCATAATGGCACTGCTGAAAAATTGTACTTCATCAAATGCAACAACATCAGCATCTATGGTTTGGTTCAAGATCATTTCTACAGATTCCGGGGTTAATTGCCGGGGAATGGAATGAGCAGGGAGTCGGTAACCAATTCGGCTTACGATCTCGTCCTGGGCAAACCGATTATCCTCGGCTGGTTTGTAGGCCACAACCTTTTTACGGCCAAATTGTATTAATTTCTGACAACGGCGAATGAGTTCACCGGATTTTTCACTGAACATGGGTCCAGTAATTACGGTAATACGTCCTGTTTGCACGGTGCTGCTACTCCTCTCACATACGGGATTCAACAAAAAAAGCGACCTTTACAGAGTACCACAAAATCTTTGGAAAGAGCCAGAACTAATCTGCGCAGCTTTGTGTTACTATATGGAATGTTAAGGTATTGGTTACGGCAGCTAGTTAACAGGAGTTGTGAAAAGAGGTGTTTTAGTATGAGTGAAGCATTATCATCACTTCAAGAGCGATATGAAAGCCTGAAAGAACAGGGATCTCTAGATGAAGCGGCGCAGGTGTTATTTGCAGAACTGTTCGCAGAAGCGGAGAGACTGCAGGCAAGTAACCTTACCTTGCGTAGAACGATCTTGAAGTCTTCTTCCAAAGAATCACGTATGTCTACCAAACTGCGGGATGCCTTATACGAATGACCCGGAGATTACTCCGGGTCCTCTTCTGTCTTTAATTTGCGAGGGAACAGAATACCTGCTGTAATTCTGGCAATCATGGCAAAGGTGAGACCAATGCCTGCAAACATGTAGATTACGGTAAAGGCTTTGCTGAATCCGGTGGTTGGCACAAAGTCAGGATGTCCCACCGTAGTCAAGGTAACCGCACAGAAGTATAACGCATCGATCCAGTGCAGACCTTCAACACGAGTGTAAAATAAAGTGCCTGATAGCAACGTTGCTGCCGTTAACGCGAACAGAGCCAGAAACTTAGGGTCTTTGAACGCATGGAAAATGCCTTTGAGCAATCGTTGTAACGTGATTAGAAATGATACCATGATGATCCATCCTGTCTATGTAAAGTAGGCGGTGTGTTGTATAAACACACAAAAAGCCCGGACTCATGGAGTCCTTCCGGGCGTCTCTGCTTTTTCGGGTACACTTTTGGACCGGAAACGGGGACCTACATAATTACGCTTGCGGTCACGGAACAAGATCCAGCCTCCCAGAAAACTCATACCTGCGGCAAAAAGGACAAGTCCACCGCCAAAGGAAAGCCACTGGAATCCTGGTGAAATCAGTTCGTTCCCGTGCTCGGCATAATATAGGAACAGGGCATCTTTCATCATCAGAAAACCCTTCATTGCCATTAACCCGGGGATGACCAGAACAACAATTGCCAAAAATCGCGCAAAGACCAATCTTGTATTCATGAGCATTATACCCTTTCTGCCAAAGTCGACATTAAATAAAGGTTACGCTTACAGATCATACCTGATTCCATCATAGCTTGGAATGCATAGGCTGTCCATGTGTGATTGGTTCAAACTTTGAGTTGACCGCTCAAGGAGAGTACAATGGCATATAGAGGGTATAAGCCAAACCATGATTTAAGCCATCATAAATTATATTGAAATTTGATTCATAGAGGAGAGCATGAGAGATGCCAATTACATGTGATGTTGCAATTCTTGGAGGAGGAACCGGTGGATATGTAGCCGCGATCCGGGCTGCACAGCTGGGAAAACAGGTTGTTATCATTGAGAAGGACAAGCTTGGCGGTACCTGTCTGCATCGTGGCTGTATTCCGAGTAAGGCTTTGCTGAAAAGTGCGGAAGTATACGCCGAAATCCAGGAGAGCGAGACGTATGGTATCGAGACAGCTGGAGCTACACTTGTATTTCCCAAAGTACAGGCGCGCAAGGATGCAATTGTCGAACAGCTCCATCAGGGCGTTCAATATTTGATGAAAAAAAATAAAATCCAGGTTGTACACGCGAAAGGTCGCGTCATCGGACCATCCATCTTCTCACCGCAGAGCGGAGCAGTCGCTGTGGAGTTTGAAGATGGCGAGATGGATACGGTAGTTCCAACCAATCTCATCATTGCCACTGGTTCGCGTCCACGTGTGTTGCCGGACCTGGAACCGGACGGCAAATTCATAATGAGCAGCGACGAAGCACTGCGTATGGATGAACTTCCTGCATCACTCATCATTGTTGGTGGGGGTGTGATTGGATTGGAGTGGGCATCCATGCTGAATGACTTTGGCGTAGACATCACAGTAGTAGAAGCAGCTGCTCACGTGTTGCCTGCCGAGGATGAGGATGTTGCCAGAGAAATGCAGCGATTGCTTGGCAAACGAGGTGTCCGTTTCCTGACAGGTGCCACCGTTCTAACCGAAACATATAACACGGATCAAGAGGGCATTGAGATTGATGTGCAGCTTGGTGAAGATAAGCAGGAAACGCTAAGAGCGGAGAAAATGCTCGTGTCGGTTGGACGTCAGGCTAATGTCGAAAATATCGGACTCGAAAATACAGATATCAAACTGGAGCGTGGGTTCATCGCTGTGAACAAACAGTTACAGACCGGTGAAGGTCACATCTACGCCATTGGTGACTGCATCGGCGGTTTGCAGCTTGCACATGCCGCAAGTCATGAAGGCATTCTCGCTGTCGATCATCTGGCGGGCAAAACGGTACATGCCGTAGAATCCCACCGTATCCCGCGCTGTGTGTACACACGTCCGGAAGCAGCAAGCATCGGATTCACCGAGCGTGAAGCCAAAGAACGTGGCTATGACATTAAAACAGGCAAGTTCCCGTTTTCGGCCATTGGCAAATCGCTTATTCACGGAAGTCGGGATGGATTCGTGAAGGTGATCGCAGATGCCAAGACGAATGATATATTGGGGGTACATATGATTGGCACCCATGTGACGGAATTAATCGCTGAGGCTTCTCTGGCTCAGATGCTGGATGCCACACCTTGGGAAGTCGGACAAACCATTCATCCGCACCCTTCTCTGTCGGAAATTATGGGTGAAGCCATGTTGGCGGTCGATGGAAAGGCCATTGGAATGTAAGCCAAACAAGCTTATGAGAAAGGTCCTTTCCTTTTTTGGGTAAAAGGGATTATAATAAGGTTAAGCCAAGTCTTAGTACCAGGTTATAAGATCGGGTAGTAAGAGTGGCACAGGCTCTGATTAAAAGGAGGTACCTCATATGAGTTCACAAGGTACTGCAGACGCGGTCCACCGGCATCAACAGCTGGGACTTAGCGATGGTGAAGTATTGGATATGTACAAATACATGCTGCTCGCGCGCAAGTTTGACGAGCGTTGCTTGCTCTTGCAACGGGCTGGCAAAATTAACTTTCACGTATCCGGTGTAGGACAGGAAGCTGCGCAAGTAGGTGCTGCTTTTGGTCTGGATCGGGATCACGATTATTATTTACCTTATTACCGCGATTACGGTTTTGTACTGGCGGTAGGCATGACTCCGCGTGAGTTGATGTTGTCTGCTTTTGCGAAGGCAGAAGATCCGAATAGTGGCGGTCGGCAAATGCCCGGTCACTTCGGTCACAAAAAGCTGCGGATTGTGACGGGTTCCAGCCCGGTTACAACACAGGTTCCGCACGCTGTTGGATTTGCACTGGCTGCCAAAATGAAGAAGCAAGAATTTGTTTCTTTTGTTACGTTTGGCGAAGGATCAAGCAATCAGGGTGACTTCCATGAGGGAGCCAACTTTGCAGGTGTGCATAAATTGCCTGTCATTATTATGTGTGAGAACAATCAATATGCAATTTCGGTACCGATTCACAAACAGTTGAGCGGCAAAATATCCGATCGAGCACAAGGATACGGGTTCCCCGGACTTCGTGTAGATGGTAACGATGCATTAGAAGTATATGCTGCAGTGAAGGAAGCGCGTCGCCGTGCCATAGCCGGAGAAGGCCCGACACTGATTGAAGCGATGATGTATCGGTTGTCACCTCACTCCACCTCCGATAATGATCTGGCTTACCGGACCAAAGAGGAAGTTGAGGAGAACTGGAAGAAAGATGGCGTTCCTCGTATGAAGAACTACTTGATCGATTGCGGCATCTGGGACGAAGCCCGGGATGCGGATCTGGCTTCCCAGCTTGCGCTGGAAATGAAAGAAGCAACTGAATATGCAGACAACGCGCCATATCCTAAACCTGAGGACACTCTGACGCACGTTTATGCGGACAGCGAAGAAGGGGGACGGTAAGTATGGCAGTGATGGAATATATTGATGCAATCCGTCTCGCGATGAAAGAAGAGATGGAACGGGATGAAAATGTGTTTATCCTTGGTGAAGACGTAGGTCTCAAAGGTGGTGTGTTTACCACAACTAAAGGGCTGCAAGATCAGTTTGGCGAAATGCGAGTGATGGACACACCATTGTCTGAATCTGCTATTGCAGGTGTTGCGATTGGTGCAGCGATGTATGGCATGAAGCCGATTGCCGAGATGCAATATTCGGACTTCATGTTGCCGGCAACCAACCAGATCATTAGTGAAGCGGCGAAGATTCGCTATCGTTCCAACAATGACTGGAGCTGTCCGATTGTTATCCGTGCGCCGATTGGTGGCGGGATCTTCGGTGGGTTGTATCACTCCCAATGTCCGGAATCGATTTTCTTTGGTACACCTGGTCTGAAAATTATAGCTCCCTACTCGGCATACGATGCTAAGGGACTGCTCAAGGCCGCTATTCGCGACCCGGACCCGGTACTCTTTTTTGAAAATAAAAAATGCTACAAACTTATCAAGGAAGATGTGCCTGAAGATGATTACATCGTTCCGATTGGTAAGGCCAATGTACTTCGTGAGGGTGCGGATATTACGGTGATCGGTTACAGCCAGCCGCTGCATTTTGTTATGCAGGCTGCTGAGGAGCTGGAGCGTGAAGAAGGCATTACAGCACACGTTCTGGATCTGCGCACATTGCAACCGTTGGATCGTGAAGCGATTATTGCTTCCGCTCGTCTGACAGGCAAAGTGCTGATCGTACACGAAGATAACAAAACGGGTGGTGTAGGTGCCGAAGTTGCCGCGATTATTAGTGAGGAATGTCTATTTGAACTGGATGCACCGATTCAGCGTCTCTGCGGACCTGATGTGCCGGCCATGCCAATTAGCCCAACATTGGAGAAATTCTACATGCTGAGCAAGGACAAAGCCAAAGCAGCAATGCGTACACTTGCCGAGTTTTAATTTCGTTTTTTGGATCGTTTAAAAGTAAAGTTTGGAGTGATAATCAAATGGCTGAACGTATGAAATGGATCGAGGTCATTATGCCGCAATTGGCGGAATCGCTGGTCTCGGCTACCATAGGCAAATGGTTGAAAAAACCGGGCGACCGTGTGGAACAGTACGAGCCGATCTGTGAAGTAATCACTGATAAAGTTAATGCCGAGATTCCATCCACTGTGGATGGAATTATGGGTGACCTTTTGGTGGAAGAGGGCACAACGATTGCTGTTGGTGAAGCAATCTGCCGCATGCAGGTCGCAGCTTCTGACGAAGAAGCGGCTGAGCAAGTAACACAAGTATCGCAGCAACAGGAGCAAGTGCAGCAACATGCGAGCCCCACTCCTCTTGCCGCGTCAAATACAGCAGGACATGATCCGAACCAGCCGATGCGTAATCGGTATTCCCCGGCAGTGCAATCCTTGGCAGCAGAGCATGGCTTGAACTTGCAAAGTATCCAAGGCACAGGTGCCGGTGGTCGTATTACCCGCAAAGATGTGCTGACATTTGTTGCACAAGGAGGTAACGCGGCTGGATCGTCTGCACAAGCATCATCTCTTGCAGCACAGCATGCGCCTTCTGGTGTGCCGTCTGCTTCTCCATTCAGCGGAGTGAATCGTGGAAATGGAGAAATGGGTTTAACCGCTGGAGAAGCGATCTCAGCGTCTGATGCAGGTGTTCCTGTGAGACATTCAGGCATTCATCTAACCGAAAGTCCGAAAATTCCACAGATCGAAGTGGAAGGTGGCGGCCAGGGAAGATCGGAGTATTTCATCGATGTTACCCCTGTGCGTAATGCCATTGCCCGGAATATGCGTCAAAGCGTATCGGAAATCCCGCATGCATGGACGATGATCGAAGTGGATGTAACCAATCTTGTGATGCTGCGCAATAAACTCAAGGATGAGTTCAAGCGTAAGGAGGGCATCAATCTGACATATCTGTCCTTCATGATGAAGGGAGTCGTTAACGCGATTAAAGACTACCCAATCATGAACTCGGTATGGGCAGTGGACAAAATTATCGTCAAACGGGACATTAACCTGTCCATGGCGGTAGGAACCGAAGATTCTGTACTTACACCCGTAATCAAACATGCCGATCAGCGAAATATTGCAGGTCTGGCCCGTGAAGTCGATGAGCTAGCTCGTAAAACACGTGAAGGTACGTTGAAGCTGGACCATATGCAAGGTGGTACGTTCACGGTGAACAACACCGGTTCATTTGGTTCGATCCTGTCCCAGCCAATCATTAACTACCCGCAGGCAGCCATTCTTACATTCGAGTCGATTGTCAAGAAACCAGTGGTTATTAATGATATGATCGCTGTTCGCTCGATGGCTAACCTGTGTCTGTCGCTGGATCACCGAATCCTGGATGGGGTAATCAGCGGACGTTTCTTGCAACGTGTCAAAGAAAACCTTGAAGGATATACCATGGAGACCAAGGTGTATTAAGTAAATAGTTGTCGGGAAAGTGTATGTGCCGGAGGCCGTGCACTTTTCCTGCTGTCTACGGACAGGGGCTCAATTGTACACTGAACCTGAAGCAGAAGGGTGTGGGGAATCATGAGCAAGCTGCTGGATGTTGCATACATACCAATGCTTGATTATGAAGAGGCTTGGAACCGCCAGAAAGCGATTGTGCAGCGATTGGACGAGGGCGAGGGAGCGGAGCAGATGTTACTTTTACAGCACCCGCCAACGTATACGATCGGCTCACAAAATCATCCGGAGCATCTGCTTCTCAGTCCGGAAGAGTTGCGTGAGCAAGGGATTTCTTTGTTTCAAATTGACCGTGGCGGTGATATTACTTATCATGGCCCGGGCCAGTTGGTAGGTTACCCGTTATTGATTCTTGGTCGGGATGAAGACCTGGATCTGCACGGCTATCTACGGAAACTTGAGCAGGTGCTTATGGATTATCTCGCAGACCAGGGCATTGAAGCTGGACGCAAAGAGGGTTACACGGGTGTGTGGATTGGTGATATGAAGATTGCTGCAATCGGCATCAAGTTTAATCGTTGCAAACACCGCCGCGGTTTTGTGACCAGTCACGGGTTTGCTTTTAACATCAGCTCAGGCATTCAACATGCAGGTTTTCAGGGGATTGTTCCTTGTGGGATTGAACAGTATGGCGTTACCTCACTGGAGGATATAACGGGCAAGTCCTATGCGGTGGAGCAAGTAGCGCAGGAGATTGTTCCGTACTTTAATCGTATTTTTCAATATCAAATTAATTGGGTCACGGAAAAAGAAGCCCTTCAACGTCTGTAAACAGGTCGTCGAAAGGCTTTAGGTTGCTATCCAAACAGCAACGGTTCGAGAGCTATGAAAAGGGTGGACCCGATCATGGCGATCAGCATGAGATAGATGATGATTTTGAACCATTTCTTTTTTTGCATGATGAGAGAACTCCTTTCAACATAAAGTGTATGTTCAAAAAGACTGGTTTTCAGTACCAAGAAGATGGGATGAAGCTAGAAATGGAGTAGCGGAGCGTAGGGAAAACTATGTGAGCAACCACAATGTTTCCAAAGGAAACATACTTCGTAAGCCTCCCGCTTATTTCGGCTGAATTCCATATTCGATGCTGATGATGCCGCCAGGCATCCTTCGTAATCAAAAGCAGACTTTTTGAACAACCTCATAAAATAAACAAGCCATAGTAATTGTATTGTACCGTATCTACGAGAGGGAGGAAAGTCCTATGATTAAACAACAACGTGTTATCGATCAGTTCATGGAACTGGTGCAGATTGATAGTGAAACGAAAAATGAACAGAACATCTCGAAGGTGTTAAAAGAACAGTTTGCAGAGCTTGGTCTTCATGTCTATGAGGATGATACCATGGAGCAAACCGGACATGGCGCCGGAAACCTCGTCATTACCTGGGAAGCCGAAGGAACTGAAGGGGTTGCACCGATCTTTTTCACATGTCATATGGACACCGTGACGCCGGGACAGGGAATCAAGCCTGAACTGGGTGAAGATGGCTGGATCCGCAGTGATGGAACAACGATCCTGGGAGCAGATGACAAAGCAGGGATTGCGGCATTGTTTGAAGCGATTCGTGTGATCCAGGAAAACAAGATTCCACATGGTAAAATTCAATTTGTCATTACGGTCGGCGAAGAGTCTGGACTGGTGGGTGCACGTGCCATGAATCCGAAGGATATCGATGCCGAGTTCGGTTATGCGCTGGATTCTAATGGAGCTGTAGGCACGATCTGTGTTGCTGCTCCAGCGAGAGCTGAAATTCAAATGAGCATCTATGGTAAGTCTGCCCATGCTGGCGTGAATCCGGAAGACGGGATCAGCGCCATTCAGGTTGCCGCAAAAGCAATTGCAGCGATGACACTGGGCAGAATTGATGACGAGACAACAGCAAACATTGGAAAATTCCAGGGTGGGTCAGCACTCAATGTGGTATGTGACTTTGTACAGCTTGAAGCGGAAGCTCGCAGTATTGTGCAGGAGAAAGTTGAATTGCAGGTTGCACAGATGCGTGACGCGTTGGAAACGACTTGTCGCAAATACGGTGCAACAGCTGAATTCAGAAGTGAGATCCTTTACCCTGCATTTGGCTTCCATGATGAACACGAAGTTGTACAACTTGCACAGCGTGCCATCCGCAGTATTGGGCTGGAGACAAGTACGTTTGCTTCCGGTGGTGGCAGTGATGCCAATATCTTTAACGGATTCGACCTTCCAACAGTGAACTTGGCGGTAGGGTATGAGGATATTCATACAACCAAAGAACGTATTCGTGCCGAAGACATTGTGAAGTTATCCCAGGTAGTCGTAGCTATTATTCAGGAAACGGCAGCTGACAAGAAATAATATAGAGCACATGTTACCTCACATGTTGTTAGACAAAAGTCCGAACCCGGTCTATCTGTATCGGATTCGGACTTTTTGTGAATTCATGTTATATTTCAAGTGAGAAGACTCGTTAATTTAGGATCAAATTGAAACAATGGATCGATTACCCATTCATTTGCGTCCAGCGAGGAGATCGATTAACTTGGCATCCGGGCCCCACTCGCGTAACCATTGTTTGAGTATGAGCTGTACTTGCCGTGCTTGTCCTACCACGTGTAAGGATTGAGGCGTCATATAACTATTCATTGAAAGTCCCCCTGATTCGTTTATATTTGCTGTGAGAGTTCTATACGCTCACCATATGCCCAAAATAAGAGATATATACATTAACCGAATATATAATCCTACGATATGGAGTTGAAGAACCAATGAAACCAAATCAATCTGCCCAATCCATCCACGCGGCGCAACCTGCCAATCCAAAACTAGATGAAGTGACCGTATCCACTAAGCCAATCTTCGAGGGCAAAGTGATTTCACTTCAAGTCGATACCGTTAAACTACCGAATGGCCAGACGGCTACACGTGAGATAATCCGGCACCCTGGAGCGGTAGCTGTACTCGCTCTGAATGGGGATCGCATGCTTGTTGTGGATCAGTATCGTCAGGCAATGGGACGCACCGAAGTGGAGATTCCTGCGGGAAAACTGGACCCGGGAGAAGAGCCGGAAGTTGCCGCAGCACGTGAATTGCGAGAAGAGACGGGATATGTAGCCAAGTCGCTGCGTCATTTGCGTTCGTTTTACACGTCACCGGGGTTCGCAGATGAGATCATTCATCTTTACATCGCTGAAGAGTTGGAAGCAGGGGACATGGCGCTGGACGAAGATGAATTCCTTGAAGTTGCCGAAATAACTCTGGAGGAAGCTTATGCGCTTATGGACGAGAACCGGATTAGCGATGCCAAAACGATGATGGCCGTGTACGCGTGGGACCTTTACAGAACGACAGGACGGTTCTAAGGATGCAAGATCAACTGGAAACGTCCACGATGTGGGAGCCCTGTTATACAGACCTGCATATCCACATCGGACGAACCTCACGTGGGGAGGCCGTGAAAATCAGCGGCAGTCGTGATCTGACATTTGAGAATATTGCCCGGGAAGCATCGGATCGCAAAGGAATTCATTTACTTGGTGTTATTGATTGTCATTCTCCGGTTGTACAGACGGATATTGAGCAATTGCTGGAGAGTGGCACCATGTCCGAGATTGAGGGCGGCGGTATTGCCTACCAGGACACGACCATTCTGCTGGGTACAGAGATTGAGTTGCGCGAGCCTGGAATGCGTGAGTTCCATATGCTGGCGTACTTCCGTGATTTGAAAACGATGAAGTCCTTCACGGACTGGATGAAACGTTATATGAAAAATGTGAATCTCAGTTCTCAGCGGGTCTACGTGCCCGCTCTTGAGATGCAGACGGAGATTAAGGCCCGTGGTGGACTTATTGTTCCTGCACATGTATTTACACCGCATAAAGGCATCTATGGCAGTACGGCGTCCCGTATGGGCGATGTACTGGATACCCGTCTCGTGGATGCGGTAGAGCTGGGGTTAAGCTCGGACTCATCCATGGCCAGTTATATTCGGGAGTTGGATCATGTACCGTTTCTGACCAATTCGGATGCTCATTCGCTCGGTAAGATTGGACGGGAGTATAACGAGCTGCAAGTTGCTGCCCCTTCTTTTGATGAATTCCGTATGGCACTTCAAGGAGAAGCCGGCAGGAAAATTGCGGCCAATTATGGACTGAATCCAAGGCTGGGCAAATATCATCGTACCTACTGTGCAGCATGTGGCAGCATTATGGATGAGCAAGCGATGTCAGCAGAGCGCTGTCCGCACTGTGGCAGTCTGAAGCTGGTGCAGGGGGTGCTGGATCGCATCCTGGCGATCTCTGATCGAGAGAATCCTCATGTTCCTGCAAACAGACCAGCCTATCATTATCAGGTGCCACTGGAGTTCATCCCGGGACTTGGCAAAGCCAAACTGCGCCAGCTACTGGACCATTTTGGTACAGAAATGAACGTACTTCATCGCACGCGTGAGGAAGAGCTTGCTGCGGTTGTTGGACCTGTGCTGGCAGGCTTGATTGTGGCTGCACGGAACGGACAACTGGAGCTGTCCTCCGGAGGTGGCGGTACGTACGGAAAGGTTGCTGTTCAGGAAAAAGCCTCGGAGTGACCGGTGTAAATAATCTTTAGTTCAACTCATATAGCTTTCGCTATACAGAGGTCCAATCTGGACAAGAAGTCATACAGGTGCATTCCGGTTCATAAGAATGACTATGAGGATGTAAATGAAAATCCTTGCAGCATGATACCGGAAAGGGGACTCGTACCTGTATGCGCTCTTCCTACTTTACATTTAAAGGTCAAACTTCGTTATATGTATTCGTGGCCGTCTTGTTTCTGGTCGGCGTCATTTTTGGCGCGCTCATGGTGAACGCATTGTCTCTCGAGCAACGTCAGGATCTGGAGGGTTATCTCGGTAATTTCTTCATGACCGTGCAGCACAGTGCACAAGTGACTGAGACCGGGGCATATTGGGACATTGCCATGCTCCATCTGAAATGGGTGGGTCTGATCTTTATTCTGGGTTTATCCGTCGTTGGACTACCCGGTATACTGGTTCTGGATTTTTTGAAAGGTGTGCTCATTGGATTCACAGTGGGGTACCTTGTTGGACAGTATTCCTGGAAAGGGCTACTGTTTGCACTGGTGTCCGTGGCACCGCATAATCTATTTGTCATTCCGATCCTCCTGATCTGCAGTGTAGCGGCGATGACGTTCTCGTTATACATCATTCGTAATCGTGTTTTGATGCAGCGAACACCTGGTCGACAAAGGCCTTTTGCTTCATATATAGTGTTAACTTTGGTTATGGCTGCATTGCTGCTCGGCGTGGCGTCTTTTGAAACATGGGTTACACCTGCAATGATGCGTTGGGTCACGCCAATGTTACTACCGGCCTAACGTGCACCGTATAGTGTAAAATGTTGACTTTAATTACGCACTCCCCCTATAATGAAAAGAGTGGGTTAAGTTGCAGTGTGCAGTGATTTCCTAGGGGGAGGGAGAAAATGGAAGCACGGATTGATAAAATTAAGCAGCAACTACAGTCCCAAGGATATAAATTAACGCCCCAGCGGGAAGCCACCTTAAGAGTACTTCTTGAGAATGAAGAAGATCATCTGAGCGCAGAAGATGTATTCATGCTCGTTAAAGAAAAGGCTCCCGAAATCGGTCTGGCAACCGTGTACCGTACCCTCGAACTGCTGAGTGAGCTGCATGTTGTAGAGAAAATCAACTTCGGCGACGGTGTAGCGCGTTATGATCTGCGCGGAGATACATCCAAGCATCACCATCATCACTTAATCTGTGTTCAATGCGGAAGTATGGATGAAATACGTGAAGACTGGCTTGGACCGCTTGAAGAGCGTTTGGAGCGGGAATTCAACTTTTCGGTAGTAGATCACCGACTGGACTTTCATGGAATTTGTTATCGTTGCAAAGCTAAAAATGAACAGAAACCCAAAGATGAAGAATAACATAGCATATCTTCAAGCTCTCACCGGCGGTTTTGACGGGAGAGCTTTTTTGGCACCGGACATGATCTGGAGTTTCCCCCGAATGGCATAAACCTGTGTTTATGGACATACCCTGATTCAAGGACAATACCGGATTCGAATCAGGAGGGGACGCGCCCATGATTATATCAGTGCGGAGAGGGCTCCGTTTTATTCGATTTATTATATTTTTTGCTGCATTAGTTTATCTGTTCTATCATGTTCTGGATCTGTTTAATGGCTGGATCTCACCTGTGGATCAGTATCAGATGCCGACTGGCAATGCAATCAAAGTATTTCAGGAAACGGATTGGCCGGGTAATGGAGAAGGACGTCCTACGATGGCAGAGCGTCTCCGTTTGTTCTATTGGTACGGGGAGTAGCTTCAAACA
The DNA here is from genome assembly GCF_037993015.1 of Paenibacillus sp. FSL E2-0151. NCBI lineage: Bacteria > Bacillati > Bacillota > Bacilli > Caryophanales > Paenibacillaceae > Paenibacillus > Paenibacillus sp. FSL E2-0151. The sequence goes on along the minus strand of NZ_CP150308.1, from coordinate 4,491,370 downwards.
GCCAGGGATGCAAATACGGGAGCAGTCTGCCAGAGCGGCAGATCTGTCAGTTGAGGAGCGTTGTACATGAAACAGACGATACACGCCTACGCCTTATACTTGGAAGATGATAAAGGGATGTCGAGCAGCACGCTTGAATCGTATCTCCGAGACGTGGACAAGTTCATTGAATTTGCAGATAAGGAATATGGCATACGCGAAGCCGACCAGGTCAGACGTACACATGTCGTCCTGTTTGCAGGTCAGCTCAAACAGGCAGGACGTGCCAATGCAACCATTGCCCGCAGCATCGTATCTCTGCGCTCCTACTTTCATTTTTTGATGCGACGGGGTGATATTATACAGGACCCTACGTTTGATGTGGAAGCTCCCAAGGCGGACAAGACGCCACCACAGGTGTTAAGTATCCAAGAGATCGAACAACTGCTGACAGCGCCTGATACTCGTTCACCGCAGGGTGTGAGAGATCGAGCGATGCTTGAACTGTTATATGCTACAGGCATTAGGGTCTCGGAACTGATTGCCCTTGACATTCGGGATGTACAGCCAGGGATGCGCTTTATACGATGCGGTGGGGCGGGCAAGGAACGTATCCTTCCCATCGGTGCACCAGCTGCACATTGGGCAAGTGTATATGTGGAGGAATTCCGCAACAAGTTGCTCAAAACCGATTCGGCCGAGCAGGCACTATTCGTGAATGTATCTGGCAGACGTTTAACCCGGCAGGGCTTCTGGAAGCTGCTCAAAAAAGCGGCGGTGGATGCGGGAATCTCGGAAGAAATTACGCCGCATACCCTTCGTCATTCGTTTGCAGCACACCTGATTGCCAATGGGGCGGATACACGTGCGGTTCAAGACATGCTGGGTCACGTGGAGCAGCCTGGACAACAATATGGCAATCATGGTCGCAAAACCATGAAAGAAATCTATGAAACCCATCATCCGAGGGCAAGATAGATTTTGACGCATGGCATTCACAAATAAATGCGGAACATTGGGCCGATTTAGGATAAAATAAATTGAATACATCCAAACGCCGTTATACATAAGACGGATCGTTTCAACTCAAGGAGGAACATACATCGCATGACAGCATTAAACCAACAAATGATTTCGGAAGCAGCATCTTATATTCAAAGCAAAAGCTCCATCAAGCCGGAAGTAGGTTTGATTTTGGGTTCAGGTCTTGGCGTACTGGCAGAACTGATTGAAGATGGCGTAAGTATTGCTTATCAGGATGTTCCGCATTTTCCAGTGTCCACAGTAGAAGGACATGAAGGTGAACTATTGGTCGGAACCATTAAAGGTCGTCCAGTCGTGATGATGAAAGGCCGTTTCCATATGTACGAAGGATATGGTCCGGAATTGACAGCTTTCCCGGTACGGGTTATGAAAGAACTGGGTGTAAGCAGCCTGCTTGTAACCAATGCTGCAGGCGGCGTGAATACGTCGTATGAAGCTGGAGACTTGATGCTGATCTCGGATCACTTGAATCTCACAGGCAAAAATCCACTGATCGGACCAAATGACGCTGCACTGGGCGTGCGTTTCCCGGATCTGTCCGAAGCATATAGCCGCCGTTTGCGTGCGCTGGCGAAGGATACGGCTGCATCACAAGGTTTTAACGTACGTGAAGGGGTATACGCAGGTATGCTCGGTCCGAACTATGAGACACCTGCAGAGATCAGAATGCTGCGTACACTGGGCGCAGACGCAGTGGGCATGTCCACTGTATCTGAAGTGATTGTGGCACGCCACGCGGGCCTGGAAGTACTCGGTATTTCCTGTATCAGCAACATGGCTGCCGGAATTCTGGACCAGCCACTGTCACATGATGAGGTTATGGAGACGACGGAACGTGTGCGTGAGTCGTTCCTGGCGCTGGTAGTGGCAGTTATTCCACAAATGTAAGCAAGATTTGAGTAGATAAGGTTACCTCTTTGGATGAGAAATCATAGGGGGGTAACCTTTTTTTGTTGTGTTGAACGTACGGTTACTCATTCCTTGAGTGCAGTGCGTTTTTTTTGGCTATGACCACATTTTCAATAAAAGTTCGGGAAATCATGCTTTACATGGAATAATTTACTGGAAACGGGCCGACAATGATTAGCAGTACATGCATGGAACATGCAGTAAGCAAGTCATTTGAGGAGGTAACCTTGTGAAGAAAAGAATAATGGCATCGTTCATGACCCTTTGTATCCTGCTGTCCCTTATGGCATCAACAGCATTGGCTGAAGAAACACCGAAGGCAGCGGGAGGAACTGATCTGGCCCCGTCGGCGCGCTCTGCGATCTTAATGGATGCAGACACGGGAACGGTCATTTATGAGAAAAACAGTCATGATCAGCTGCCTCCAGCGAGCATTACAAAGATTATGACCATGCTGCTTACAATCGAAGCGATCGACTCGGGTAAGCTGAAGCTGACCGACAAAGTAAGAACAAGCGAGTATGCAGCTTCCATGGGCGGTTCGCAGATCTTCCTGGAGCCTGGGGAAGAAATGACGGTAGATGATATGTTAAAAGGGATCGCGATGGCTTCGGGCAATGATGCCTCGGTAGCGATGGCTGAGAAGATCGCTGGCTCGGAAGAAGCCTTTGTACAGCTGATGAATGAGCGTGCGAAGGAGCTTGGCATGAAGGATACTCATTTTGCCAACTGTAACGGCCTGCCGGTCGATAATCATTATTCTTCCGCCCATGACATTGCCGTCATGAGCCGTGAACTGTTGAAGCATTCCGGGATTACGAAGTACACCGGTGCATATCAGGATTACCTTCGCAAAGATACGGAAAAGCCATTCTGGCTGGTGAATACAAACAAGCTGGTTCGTTTTTATGAAGGGGCAGATGGTTTGAAAACAGGTTACACATCCGAAGCGAAATTCTGCTTGTCCGCAACAGCGTCCAAAGATGGACTGCGTGTCGTTTCCGTGGTACTCGGTGAACCAAATACCAAAACACGGAACAGTGAAGTGTCTTCGATGTTTGACTATGCGTTTAGTCAATATACGATGAAGGCGCTCTACAAGGCAGGGGATCTGCTGGGTAGTCTGAAGATCGAAAAAGGTGAAGTTGCCGAATTGCCTCTGAATGCCACGCAAAATTATAGTGTGCTGATGCGCAAAGGAGCCAAATCCAACGACATCCGGCATGAATTGCTGGTTGCCAAAGAATTGAAAGCTCCGATCAAAGCCGGGCAAAGTATAGGTAAACTGGTGGTTTACCAGGGCAACGACGTCATTAAGGAGTTCGAAATTCAGGCTCCGCAGGATGTGAATAAGGCTGGCTGGTGGAAGCTGTTCAAGCGGACAACGTCCAACCTGTTTGACTAAACGGCGATTTCTGCGAGTTGCACGTATCCTTCGAACATATTTTGTAGTTAAATAGGGGTTTTCTTCTAGTTTTGTCGGGGGGCAGGAAAAGCCTTCGGAAGCGTAGAAATCCTTGTTCTAAGACAGGGAGGAGAGTGAGCAAACGTGAACTTGCATGTGGAAATGGAACACCATCGCGGGATTCTGATTGTACGATTATCCGGGGAGCTGGATCACCATACAGCTGACATGGTACGGATGCAAATGGATGAAGCCATCCAGCGGAGACAAAGCGAGCATCTCGTACTCAGCCTGAAAGATCTGCAATTTATGGACAGTTCAGGTCTGGGTGTCATTTTGGGAAGATACAAGCTCATTAAGAATAAAGGTGGCAAGATGGTGGTCTGTGACGTCAATTCGCCAGTGTACCGTTTGCTGGAAATGTCGGGTCTGTTCAAGATTATGCCGATATACGAAAATGAGGGAACTGCTCTCTCAGGTCTGGAGGTCGTCTCATGAATGAAGGAACAGGGACAAATTTCATGAATCTGCAATTCGCGGCCAAGTCAGAGAATGAGTCGTTTGCACGGGTAACCGTTGCTGCGTTTATCTCCCAGCTTGATCCAACGATGGACGAGCTCAGTGACCTGAAGACGGTCATTTCGGAAGCCGTGACCAACAGCATCATCCACGGATACAACAACAACTCCGAAGGTGTTGTGTCTATCCAGGCCGAGATTCGGGAAGACATGATTACAATCATCGTGGAAGACCGCGGTGAAGGAATCGAAGATCTTGAACTCGCCAAGCAGCCGCTATATACGTCCAAACCCGAACTTGAGCGGTCGGGCATGGGCTTCACCATTATGGAAAACTTTATGGATGAATTCGAAGTCAGCAGTGAGCCCGGCAGAGGCACCTCCATCAAGATGAAAAAAAGGATTGAATCCAAGAAAGCATTGTATAATTAGGGGTTGGTGTTCTTATGGATGCTGAAGTGAAACCATCTTCACAGACCTATTTGGACGATGCCGAGGTCAAACGGCTGATTGCGCTCAGTCAGTCGGGTGACCATGTCTCACGGGATACGCTGGTGAACTGCAACATCAGACTCGTCTGGTCCGTCGTACAGCGTTTTATGAACAGGGGATATGATCCGGAAGATCTGTTCCAGATTGGTTGTATCGGTCTGCTCAAGTCAGTGGACAAATTCGATCTCAGTTATGACGTGAAGTTCTCAACCTACGCGGTACCGATGATCATCGGAGAAATCCAGCGATTCCTGCGGGATGACGGTACCCTGAAGGTCAGTCGTTCACTGAAAGAGATGGCGAATAAAGTCCGCAAAAAAAGGGACGAACTGTCCAAACATCTGGATCGTTTACCAACGATTAAGGAAGTTGCCGCAGAGCTGGGGGTAACTCCGGAGGAAGTTGTATTTGCCCAGGAAGCGAACAAACCACCGACCTCCATCCATGAGACCGTATTTGAGAATGACGGTGATCCCATCACGTTAATGGATCAGATTGCCGACGAGTCTCAGGAACGTTGGTTTGACAAGCTGGCTCTGAACGAAGCCATCGGTGGTCTCAGCGAGCGGGAGCGATTAATCGTTTATCTTCGGTATTACCGAGATCAGACCCAGTCCGAGGTTGCCAGCAGGCTGGGAATATCTCAGGTGCAGGTATCACGTCTGGAGAAAAAAATACTGCAATCCATCCGCGACCAGATCGCGCAGTGATTTCATGGGTTGCACCAACAGTATTGGCGTTTATACACCAATATACAACAACTAACAACCTTCTATCGCGCATTATGGCGAGGGAGGTTATTTGTTGTTAATACGGGGAGATCCCGAACGATTGGACTGCATGACCAGCATCATGCCAAGAATACATGCCATACCAATCCATTGATAGAAGCCAAAAGGTTCATGGAGCCATATGACGGTTGTTCCAACAGCAGCAAGCGGCTCTGCGCTCCCAAGCAAGCTAGTTTCCTTGGGTGTAAGACTTTTGAGACTCGCAATATAAAACCAAAAAGCAATCATGGTTCCAAAAAGGATCGTAAATATCAAATAACCGTAGGTTTCGAGCGTGATGCTAGCAAAATTCATTTTCCAAGGCGGGTGAATAAAACTCATTCCCAAACCAGCGATGATCATAGCCCAGCCAACCACAACAAGTGAATCGAATTTTTTAATTAGTTGCACGGCATACAGCGTATAAAATGCAGCTGAAACCCCGGATAATATGCCCCACATCACTGCGAGCCAGGAGACAGATAACTGCGTGAGTGAGCCGTTCGTCAGTAGGAGAAAACACCCACCGAGAGCCAGAACGGCGCATGCAAGGTCATTGCGTGTAAGGACAGACTGCTTACGGAGTGCGATGTAAATCATGATCATGACAGGGGACAGGTACTGTAGGAGTGTAGCCACCGCTGAATTGCCGTGTTTAATGGATGCCATGTACGTATACTGAACGGCAAGCATGCCCACCAATCCAAAAATGATCAACTGCCCAGCGGTTTTTTTATTTCTCCATACATCAAAAATCTGAAATCTTCCATTTGTAAACGATTGAATAACCAGTAATAGTAACCCAGCAATCAACAATCGTACAGTGACATACCAATTGACCTCAATTCCATCCAGCTGAAACAATTTTTGAGATACCGTCCCCCCAATGCCCCAGCAGATGGCTCCCGTCAGAACGAGCACGATGCCTGAAATTTTGGATTTTGCAGAAGTTGTCATTCTTGTTCGCCTCACCTTAAATATAAGAATAGTGTTATATTAAAGAGAAATACGATACATTTATATCAATATTACACTTAAAAATATAACTATATTGAGATGAGGGCCATGCAGAAGATCGAATTTATCATTGATCAACATTTGAAAGAAATGACGCAACACCGTACCGATACATTATCTATAGCCTGTTATGAGACAACCATTGTTAAAAATGTTCACGGACATATTCCTCTCCACTGGCATGATGAATTGCAGTTTGTTGCCGTTCTTCAGGGTAAGGCGTTGTTCCATATCAACGATCAAAAGATGATTTTGTCCAAAGGTGACGGGGTTTTTATCAACAGTGGAATAATGCATATGGCCGAAGATCACGGGGTGAGCGAGAACTGCATTTATTTATGTCTGAATTTGTCCCCACATGTTATCATGCCTTCGGATTTGTATATAAAGTACGTACATCCATATGTAACAGCAACTAATTTGCCTTTTCTGTATATCGAAAGAGCTAACGCTTGGGGAGAACAGATCCTGGATGTTATTTCACGGATTAGAAAAGAGTTAGTGCACCAAGTTCCTTTTTACGAAGTGAATGTTGCTTCTGCGGTGCTTAATATGTGGAAACTGCTGATTATGAACGGATATTCTCTTGAACATGATCCATCAGAGATGAGCAGAAACAACCGAATGAAAGACATGTTGCAATGGATTAATCTCAATTATGCCGATCCAATTAAGCTTGAAGATATTGCAAAGGCCGGACAGTTAAGTCGATCGGAGACTTGCCGTTATTTCAAGCAAATCCTGAAAACCACACCCATGCAATATGTGATCGAGTACCGCATCCAAAGAAGCATTGAACTATTGCAATCCTCCAAGCGTAGCATCACCGAAATTGCCTATGAGGTCGGTTTTAACAGCACGAGTTATTACATTAACCAATTCCGCAAAACAATGAATTCAACCCCTTTACGATTTAGAAGGGAATTGAACAAAAGAGAAAAAGAACATAATTCTTGAGTTATTGTATATGATCCGTGACCTATCTACCAATACCGAAGAGTCGCCCATACGGCGACTTTTTTTGATATGTAACAAAATGCTCCGCACTCGGTTGCGCTTCAAATCCCCAAATTTCTAAAATTAATATCCAGAAGCTACCTTCACAAGTCATAGAATTTTGCGCAAAATAACCCCAAAAAGCTCATCTTTCAATTCCCTTCCTGCCTACTCCTCCAGCATATTTATTACAAACCTTTGGAAACGGGAGGACGATGGGTAGCGGAGGGATGGAATCGGTCAAAAGGAGCGAAGCGTTCGCCTTTAGCACTGGATTTCCTCCTTGAAAAGGAGAGTTCAAGAAATCCGGGAATAACAGCGACCAATGACCGATCCATCCCGCAGCGTCCACCCACCTCACGATCTTTTTCCAACCAGACTGTAATAAATTTGCACATTCTTCAAATACTAACCTAAATTACGCAGTAAAGGAGTGCTATGGATGTCCCAGACACCCACTCCAATGGTCTATATTCGTCTGCGCAGCCGTATTCGCATCCAGAGGGGCAGAGCAGTCAAGCTTGGAGACATTGCACATGTACTGACCTCTTCAGAAGACCAAGAGGGCAGGCTATTGGAGCTTGAACTGCTAAGCCCTGGACCAGAGGATGGCAATCTGATCCTCATTGATATATTGCAGATTATTCCCCAAATTCGGCACATCTTGCCGGAGGTAAGTGTGGAACTGATAGGATCAGGCCATACGTTGGTTGAAGTCATTGCGGGAAATGGTCAACCTTCCAAGTCTCTGTTCATATTGGTTTGGCTGCTGCTGTTCTTCGGATCGGCCTTAACCATTATGAATTTTCATGCCGATGTGAACATGCAGGAAGTACAGATTCGAATTGTGGAGATGCTCACTGGGCATCGGGACGAACATCCCTATCTGTTCCAAGTGGCGTATTCTATTGGTATTGGATTCGGAATGGCAGTATTTTTTAATCATTTGTTTAAGAAAAAATGGAATGAGGAACCTACCCCGCTGGAAGTAGAGATGTTCCTATACCAGCAAAATGTAGATAAATATGTGGTGATTGAAGAAAGTGAACGGATGCACGAGCAGGAACGCAGGGAGATGAATGCGGATGAGCGTTCTTAATGGAGCAATCAGCATTGTATTGGGTATTGCAGGGGGGATTGCCGTAGGGAGCGGCGTAATTGCGCTCATTCTGGTGCTCGATATGATTCCCAGGTTGGCTCAACTTACGCAATCGTATGACAAAACTCACTGGTACGAAGGGGCGCTAATTGGTGGTTCACTGCTCGGGACGGTGGCGGACTTCTGGCATTGGAAAATGCATGGGGTGCTGCTGCTCAGCCCGATCGTTGGTTTGTTCTGTGGCGTGTTCATCGGTCTGCTCGCCGCAGCGCTCACTGAGGTACTCAATGTACTGCCCGTGCTAGCCAAACGATTGGGCATGAAACCTTATTTATTTGGATTACTGCTCGCCATGATTTTGGGCAAAATGACAGGTTCCCTGTTTGATTTTTTCATATATCAGCGGTAACTCGTGGCCATAGGAGGATGGAAGATGGATGAACGAACGGAGCACACAGGCCAGGAAAATAGTGAAGGTATAACGGAAGAGATGTTACACAAGTCTGCTTATGAGATTCAGAAGGAAGAAGAGGAGAAAGCGTACAATAAGAAAAAACAAAATGAGATGTCCGACAGCATTGAGGAATCCGTACAATATTGGCAGGAAAACGATGATATCTCCCCACGCATGAGTGAGAACAGATATACACTGCAACAGGTGCTGGGGCTTGGAGAATCGTTCGACGTGAATATGAGGGAAATGGTCCTAGGTGGTAAGCACGTTGGATTGCTGATGATCACCGGCTTCGCCAAGGATGAGATTTTGCTTGAAGTCTTGAAAAGATTAACCTATCTCACGCCGGATGACGTCTCAGGACATGCACTCAAATCCTATTTTGAATGTTACATTCCCCACATTCAGGTGGAAAAAGTCGAGAAGATGAGTGCTGTCATCAACAAGGTCCTTACCGGTATGAGCGCAATGTTCGTTGAAGGAGATCGCTCGGTCTTAATTATGGATACACGGAGTTACCCGGTTCGTTCACCAGAAGAACCTTCATTGGAAAGGGTGGTCCGCGGTTCCAGAGACGGCTTTACAGAAACGCTCCTGACCAACGTGACCTTAGTGCGTCGCAGAATACGCGACCCTGGACTGAAGTTTGAGATCATGCAGGTGGGTCGGAGAACACAAACGGATGTCTGCGTGGTGTACATTGACGATATTGTGGATAAAGTGCAGGTGGATTCAGTCCGGGAAAAAATTCAGCGAGTGGATATCGATGGTATTCCGGCCGCCGACAAGCAGCTGGAGGAAGCGATTATCAACAAGGGCTGGAATCCGTTCCCACTCGTTCGATATTCGGAACGACCGGATGTTACAGCCTCCCATTTGCTGGAAGGGCGAGTCGTCATTTTCGTAGACACTTCCCCGAGTGTGATGATTCTGCCTACGACCTTTTTCGACCTATGTGAGCATGCGGAGGAGAACAGACAGACGGCCTTAATGGGAACGTATTTACGATGGGTCCGTTTTGCAGGGATTCTCATCTCGTTGTTTTTGCTACCACTATGGCTTCTGATGGTTATTGACCCTTCGATTAAACCGATGGGACTCGACTTCATTGGTCCGCAGGAAAATGTAAAGTTACCACTGATTCTACAGTTTCTACTGATCGAACTAGGCGTCGATTTATTACGGATGGCAGCGGTCCATACGCCTACACCTCTGGCATCGGCTATGGGCTTAATCGCGGCCATTCTAGTCGGGGATATCGCGGTGAAAACAGGATACTTTGTCAATGAGGTTGTGCTCTATATGGCCATAGCAGCCATCGGTATGTTTGCCACGCCGAGTTACGAGTTGGGTCTCGCCAATAGGCTGGTCAGGCTGGTTCTGCTAGTCGCTGTTGCGATATTCAAGGTTCCGGGGTTGGTCGTGGGCTGTACATTACTCATATTGGCGCTCACCGTTCACCGGTCGTACAATTCTTCGTATCTCTGGCCTTTTATACCGTTTAATGCAAAGGCCTTGGGCAACTTTTTATTCCGGCTTCCGCTGCTGGAAAATAAAAAACGTCCATCATTCAATAAAACCCGTGACAACACCAAAATGTCCGATGATCCGGACGGGGAACTGCAAAAAAGTAAAAAACACAAATGATCTTCCGAAAAATCCATTCATCTCGCTGCCTAATTTGATATACTGGTGTAAAATCATTGGAATATCAATTGTTCCAGTATATAAAAAGTGAGGAATGCAGATTATGTATTTACATGGTACAAGTAAAATAAATGCGCAAGGGCATCTAGAGATTGGCGGAGTTGATGCAACAGATCTGAAAGAACAATTTGGAACTCCCCTGTACGTTGTGGACGAGCAATTGGTTCGTGAGCGTTGCAGAGAGTACATGGAAGCATTCCGTGCTTCCGGACTTGGCTTCCAGGTTGCTTACGCAAGTAAAGCATTCTGTGTAATGGCGATGTGTGCCCTTGCAGCTGAAGAAGGACTTTCCTTGGATGTCGTATCTGACGGTGAACTGTTTACTGCACTGCAAGCAGGATTCCCGGCTGAGCGCATTCACTTCCACGGTAACAACAAAACGCTGGAAGAGATCGAAATGGCTCTTGATGCAGAGATTGGATGCTTTGTTGTTGATAACTTCAATGAATTGCATCTGTTGCAGGCTGTAGCAGCGGACAAAAATCGTAAAGTAAACATTTTGCTTCGTGTGACGCCTGGTGTTGAGGCACATACGCATGAATATATTTCCACAGGTCAGACGGATTCGAAATTTGGATTCGATATCGGTAATGGTACGGCATTTGAAGCGATTGACTTGGCTTCCAAGCAGTCTAATCTGGTATTGCTCGGTGTGCATTCCCACATCGGTTCCCAGATCTTCGAAGTTGAAGGCTTCCAGATGGCGGTTCAACGTGTTGCTGAATTTGCAGCAAGTGTATATGAGCGTCTTAATGTTGCTTTCAAAGTGGTTAACCTTGGTGGTGGATTCGGAATCCGTTATATCGATGGAGATACGCCACTTGAAGTTGCACAATACGTGAAGGCTATTACAGATGCCGTTAAAAATCATTTTGCTCAAATCGGCTATGCCGTACCTGAGATCTGGGTTGAGCCAGGCCGCAGCATCGTGGGTGAAGCGGGAACAACGCTGTATACCGTTGGAACAAGCAAAGACATTCCAGGCGTGCGTAAATACGTTGCCGTTGATGGTGGTATGACCGATAACCCACGTCCTGCTTTGTATGAATCCAAGTATGAAGCTGTGCTTGCCAACCGTGCGAATGAGGCTGCTCAGGAAACAGTATCTGTTGCGGGTAAATGTTGCGAGAGTGGCGATATGTTGATCTGGGATCTGGACCTGCCAAAAGTGGAAAGCGGCGATCTGCTCGCTGTAGCTTGCACAGGTGCGTATAACTACTCCATGGCGAGCAACTACAACCGGATTCGTCGTCCAGCTGTTGTCTTTGTCAAAGACGGTCAAGGGGATGTCGTGGTACGCCGTGAGACGTATCAAGATATCATCCAGAATGACCTGGTACCAGCGCGCATTGGAAAACAGCCAGTAACTCGCTAATTCGTCAAAAGATAATGCGATTCTGCATTATTCAAGATATAGGGATTTTGCAGTTGAAGCAGATGAAAAGGGAACTTCCTTTTTTGTCTGCTTTTTGCGTATTTGAGCTAAATCATGAAAAAAAGTTGCCGTTTTTTTTGCGATCCAGACATTTTCGGTGTACACTAAGAAAAGTGCTGTAATGCTTGGCCCAGGGTCATGCGTTCTGGCACCATTAACGATGGTCAATACGAAAGGAGTCATTTACATATGGCGAAACAAGCGAAAATTAAATTGGCAAACGGCGGAGAAGTTCTGATCGATCTGTTCGATCAAGAAGCTCCAAACACAGTAGCAAACTTTGAGAAACTGGCTAACTCCGGTTTCTACAATGGTCTTACTTTCCACCGCGTTATCCCGGGCTTTGTAGCTCAAGGCGGATGCCCTAACGGTTCCGGTGCAGGTGGCCCAGGTTACACAATCAACTGTGAAATTAACCCGAACAAACATGAGCGCGGAACACTTGCTATGGCACATGCTGGCCGTAACACAGGTGGAAGCCAGTTCTACATCTGCTACCAACCGCAACCACATTTGGATGGACAACATACTGTATTTGGTAAAGTAACTAAAGGTATGGAGTTCGTGGACGCTTTAGAAGGTAAAGACAAAATGGAAACTGTTGAAGTTGTAGAAGCTTAATACCTTCACCTTAACTGGATCCAAACATGAAGTGCTTCTTTTAATAGAAGCACTTTTTTTATTTTTTACATACTTCAAATCGATAATTAGAAAGGATGAATATAACCTTGGATATGGTTACTCAGCTAAGCTTGTTAAAACAAATTTATAGTGAGCGCACGTTGTGGGATGAAGAATTGCAGGCATCGCGCCATGTCGTTCCGGATAGTCTATCCGTAAAGGATCGAGAAGCGCTTGAGGCAGCCGGGCATGAACCGAATCGCTTTGTACGTCCGCAACATGATGAAACGATTACTGAGCTGAAAAAAGTTGCGAACCAATGGACGATCAATGATGCAGCGCAGGCCTTTGTATCCTCTTTGTGGTCAGCACCCATGATCTGGCGTTCGTTGCTTACAGGCAAGCTTATTGCGAGCAGTATGCCAAGTCATGAACATACGCCATATCCATCTTCGAACACTTGTAAGATCTGCGGATTAAGTGTGGATCAAGCAACTGACACAACGCTGCAATGGTATTGGCGGATGACCAATGGAACCCCGTTGGACGGTGATCCTTTTGGATGCGTGTTGGCACTTCGAGAGCTGGCTACCGCGCAGGAGCTTCCAATACCCAATGAGTACGACCGCTGGACATTCCGTGCGGTGTTAACGGTGCTGCGCGAATTACCTCCCAAAACACGTTACAGCAAGGCAGCAGTAGCGCTCAAGAAGGAACGTCTTTTGCCTACACAGAAGGAATATGCCTACCGTGATTTACTTGAGACGTTAGCTCTGATTGGCATATTGGATACGCAGGAACATCCTGGAATGATCACGGAATTCACCTCATACATGCAGCGTGACGCACGCCCCAATGTGCGGGTTGAAGTGCAGGCCCCTCTGGCGTGGTGGGATTCATCTGTCGGAATTAATGAGAACAACCTGAACAAGATATTTCATGATTTTGATCTGAATAATATATCACTTGCGGATAAGCCTGGTGAGAGTCCAGCTGTAAAGGACACGATCTTAGGGGCATTGGAGAAGAAGAGAAGTGTTCGCGGAAAAGTACCAAAGGCATCACCTGATGCAGGTACCGGGGAGGTACAGTCTGGAGATGTGTATGCTGTTCGGGTCCGGGAAGGTGTATGGGTGACTGTATATTGTCATGAAGTCAGAGACAAGCGCGTCATCGTTGAATATCTGGATGGAGTCTTCCCAGAGATGCCGGGAAAAGCAGATTTGCATGGGACGTTTCGACCGAGAGCGAATGGACGCTGGAAATGCTCGGCTATTGCGATCGATTCCACAAGTTGGGTCAGAAGGGTGGCAAGAGAGTTCCCGCTTCCGACTTCGCCCCTGCAAGAACCTGATCGCACTCCATTCCATAATGCCAAAGAATTAAAGCATATGGCGAGCTGGTGTTTTCCTGATATGTAGAATGATGCGATGGATGTGAAATAGGCCTCCAAGCCAAAACCGTGCCTCTTTGAGAGGAAGCGGTTTTTTGTTGTTTCTTAGCTTATTAAAAGTTAGTATGTGACAAAAAGGAACAAAAAACAATTGATTTTTTGGCATTAAAGTGCTAACATCCAAGTAATAACGAAAGCAATCCTTCAGGGCAGGGTGTAATTCCCTACCGGCGGTGATGCAGGAAGTGTAAGGACCTATGGTGTCCAGCACTTGATGCAAAGTCCGTGACCTGTCTGCCATTGGCAGATGGCTGATCTGGTGTAATTCCAGAACCGACAGTATAGTCTGGATGGGAGAAGGAGAGGTGCAGACCTAACAGGTTTGCATTCAGCAGGAGTATTGCTGCACAGTCACAATTTGTATTGTCTTGCACTGTGCAGGGAAGATCCGGTTACGTCGGACAGTTCCATACATATGCCGCACTATAAAAGCTCTTTACCTGTAATTGATGTTCATTAAGGTATGTGTCTATTTTCACTTGCCCGAAATGAAGTTTTGGGCAAAGTGTTGGCGTGCTGTATCCATTTCACTCCTGCTGGTGACATTTGTCTCTCATCATCCCCATCGAACTGATTGTTCGACGGGGATTTTTTAATAAACAAGACTTTAAACCGCGGGGTGAACGGATTTGGAAATGATCAATGATGAATTTTATATGGCACTGGCATTGGATATGGCGGAACGAGCACAGGGACAGACGGGGATTAATCCGGTTGTTGGATGTGTAGTTGTGAAAGAAGGCCGTATTGTAGGCCTGGGGAGCCATCTGAAACGTGGAACCGGTCATGCAGAGGTGCATGCACTTAACATGGCAGGCAGTGATGCAGAGGGAAGTACGGTATACGTTACACTTGAGCCTTGTAGTCATTATGGCAAGACGCCACCTTGTAGTGAACGCCTGATTCATGAAAAGGTGAAACGTGTTGTGGTGTGTTGTGAAGATCCAAATCCGCAAGTATCCGGCAGGGGTATAAGCATGCTTCGTCAACAAGGCATTGAAGTTGAAGTTGGCGTACTGCGTGAGCGTGGAAGACGCATGAATGAAAAGTTCATTAAATTTATCACAACGGGTCTACCTTTTGTGACACTGAAGACGGCTACTACTCTGGATGGCAAAATTGCTACTCGCAGCGGAGACAGCAAGTGGATCTCTAACGAGCCCGCTCGTGAGATTGTGCATGCCCTTCGTCATCGTCACCAGGGAATCATGGTTGGCGTCGACACGGTAATCGCCGATAATCCGGAACTAACAACCCGTTTGCAAGTCGAAGGCATTAGTCCAGTGCGCATTGTAGTGGATTCCAAGTTACGTCTTCCCGTAGGTGCCAAAATGGTTAAGGATGGTCTTGCTCCAACATGGGTGCTGACAACAGACGAAGCCAGTCCTGAAGCTGCTGAACGTTTGGAAGCCTACGGCGTCGAAATTATACGCTGTGGTCCTGGACCACGTGTGGATCTGTTAAACGGACTTAGCAAGTTGGGTGAGCGTGACATTGGTTCAATTTTGCTTGAAGGTGGAGGCACCTTGAATGGAGCCATGCTGGAGGCAAGGTTGGTCGATCGACTGCTCATGTTTATCGCTCCGAAGATTGTAGGCGGTTATGATACACCTGGAAGCTTCCGCTTCGAGGGTGTGGAACGTATGAATCAGGCGATTCAATTGAATCAGTTGGAGATTGAACAAGTTGGAGATAATATCAGCATTGGCGGTATTCCGGTGTGGCCTGAATAAATAAATGGATTTGAAAGTAGAAAGTTAGGTTCTTTATACTTGAAAAAGGGAGGCGGCAGCATGTTTACCGGTTTGGTGGAAGAAGTCGGTCAGATCCGGCGTATTGGTCGGAAAGGCGAAGCGATGGTCCTGAATATCGGAGCTTCCGCCATCATGGACGATCTGAAGATTGGTGATAGTGTAGCAGTGAACGGTGTGTGCTTAACTGCGACAACGCTCGAAGGTGGAGGTTTTACCGCCGATGTAATGCCTGAAACCTATCGCCATACCAATCTCAGTCAGCTGCAATCTGGCAGTAAAGTTAATCTGGAGCGGGCCATGCAATCAGGCGGTCGTTTTGGCGGACATATCGTTCAGGGTCATGTCGATGGTACTGGAGTGATTGGCAGTATAACACGTGATCAGAATGCAATTGTGTTTGAGATCAAGCCTGATGATCACCAGTTGTTCAAATATCTGATCCCCAAAGGATCGGTTACACTGGATGGCATTAGTTTAACCGTTGTCCATACATCGGATACCGCATTCACGGTTTCCATTATCCCGCATACCATTGGTGAAACTGTACTAAATGTGAAAAAGACAGGGGATACCATTAATATCGAATGCGATATTTTGGGCAAATATGTGGATCATCTGCTCCAGTATGGGAGAGGACATCGGGAGACGGGTGCTGGCAAGCCGCGCAGTATCAGTGAAGATTTTCTCTCCAATCACGGATTTGCATAAATAGAGAACAGAAATTAACTGGAGGTGGACCAATGTCAGAACAATCCATTCTGGACACAATAGAAGAAGCCATATATGATCTCATGCGTGGTAAACCCGTCATTGTTGTGGATGATGAAGATCGGGAGAATGAAGGCGATTTTATCGCTTTGGCCGAAAAGGCGACACCTGAAGTCATTAATTTCATGATTACTGAAGGTAGAGGTCTGGTCTGTGTTCCGATTACACAACAACGTGCGGACGAACTTAACCTGAAACCGATGGTTCAACAAAATACGGATTTCCATGGAACAGCCTTCACCGTTTCTGTGGACCACAAAGATACGACAACAGGTATTTCGGCACATGAACGCTCTATTACCGTGAAAGGTCTAATTGATCCTGAGGCGAAAGCCGGGGACTTCCGTAAGCCTGGTCACATGTTCCCGTTGATTGCAAAAGACGGCGGAGTACTTCGTCGTGCCGGGCACACAGAAGCGGCGGTAGATTTGGCCATTATGTGTGGTTCCTACCCTGCTGGCGTTATTTGTGAAGTGATTAAGGAAGATGGCACGATGGCCAGACTTCCGGATCTGCAGGAGATTGCCCGGAAGCATGATCTGAAGCTGATCAGTATTCAGGACATGATTCGTTACCGTAACGAAAAAGAGCAGCTGGTTCAACGTGAAGTGGCTGTGCGTATGCCAACGGACTTTGGTGAGTTTCAAGCGGTGGCTTATACAAACGCTGTGGACAATAAGGAACATGTGGCTTTGGTCAAAGGAGAAATTGATGGTTCGAAACCCGTACTTGTACGTGTGCACTCTGAATGTTTGACAGGTGATGTATTCCATTCGCATCGTTGTGACTGTGGTCCGCAGTTTGATGCGGCACTCAAACAGATCCACGAGGAAGGCAATGGTGTACTGCTTTATATGAGACAGGAAGGTCGGGGTATTGGCCTGATCAACAAACTCAAAGCCTATAAGTTGCAAGAGGAAGGTATGGATACTGTTGATGCAAACCTGAGTTTGGGTTTTGCTGCTGACTTGCGTGATTACGGAATTGGTGCCCAAATTCTGAAAGACCTTGGGATTCGTCAGATCAGGCTGTTAACTAACAACCCTCGTAAAATTAAAGGTCTTGAAGGATATGGACTTGAAGTCGTAGAGCGTGTCGCGATCCAGATGGAGGAGAACGAGGACAATACGGTTTATCTTCATACCAAGCAAGCCAAGCTGGGGCATATGCTCAAGTTTGATGATATCGAGCAAAACGAACAGTAAATATATTTTAGATGAACAATGTTCACCATGTAATTTATGGAAGAGATTAATTAGGAATTTCCGTTACTTACATTACATTATACCGTTAGGGAGATGACTTGAATGCCACAATTTTTTGAAGGACATTTAGTTTCAGAAGGATCACGATATGGAGTTGTCGTTGGACGTTTCAACGAATTCATTACCAGTAAATTGCTTAGCGCAGCGCTCGATGCATTCAAACGTCACGGCGTTCAGGATGATGAAGTGGATGTAGCCTGGGTTCCAGGTGCGTTCGAAATCCCTTTGATTGCGCAGAAAATGGCAGAGAGCGGCAAGTATGATGCGGTGATTACCTTGGGAACTGTCATTCGTGGATCCACTACGCATTACGATTATGTGTGCAACGAGATGGCTAAAGGGGTAGCAGCAATTAATCTGAAAACTGGCGTGCCTACGATCTTTGGACTGGTTACAACAGAAAATATTGAACAAGCGATTGAACGTGCTGGAACCAAAGCGGGTAACAAAGGTTGGGATGCAGCTACGGCGGCAATTGAGATGGCAAACTTGACGAAACAGCTAAAATAGTGCTTATTTAATAGTAGTGCCCTGCTTTGCGCAGACGAACACGGGAAACCGATTCGGACGGCTTAGCAGGGTTTTGTATTTTTCTGGCGGGAGGATTCGTCTAGTGACGGTAGTTACATACAAACTGGAGACTTTTGAAGGGCCTTTGGATCTGCTGCTTCATCTGATTGATAAGGCTGAAATTCATATCCAGGATATTCCCATCAGCGATATTACCGATCAATACATGGCGTATCTGCATTCGATGCAGGAACTGGAACTGGATATTACGAGTGAATTTCTGGTCATGGCAGCAACATTGCTGTCGATCAAGAGCAAACTTTTATTGCCCAAACCACCGGTCATTGAGGACTTCGAGGATTATGATTATATGGAAGAAGAAGATTATGATCCACGTGCAGAGCTGATTGCGCGTCTGATAGAATATCGCAAGTACAAGGGAATTGCGCGTCATCTTCATGAACGGGAGTGGGAACGCAGTCTTATATTTTCCAAAGAGCCCGAGGATCTGCGCCCCTATATGCCCGTAGAAGCCCAATCGAACCCGGTTGAGGGTTTACACACCTCTGACCTGATTGCAGCATTTCAGAAGGCGCTACGCAAGGCTGAGAAGCGTACAACCGTAACCCGGATCAAACGGGATGAGATTTCGGTTAAGGATCGGATACGGGATGTCATCGGCGCTTTGGAAAGTATGGGGCCGGGTGGCAGACTGTTATTCTCCAAGTTGATGGATGAACATATCTATCGCCATGAGATTGTTGTCACTTTTCTGGCGGTGCTGGAACTGATGAAGATGAAGCAGATTGTCTGTTATCAGGAACGGATGTTTGAGGATATCGTTATGGAGTGGAGAGGGGAAACAAAGAATCATGGATTTTCCGAAATTGAAATCGATTATTGAAGGCCTGCTGTTTTTGTCCGGAGAAGAAGGTCTGAGTATCAAACAAATCGCCGAGATCGTTGACCAGCGAGTGGAGCTTGTAACGGACGCGATTGAGGAGATGATTCATGAATTTTCACAGCAGGGACGAGGTGTACAGATTCTCAAGATCGCTGGTGTAGTTCAGTTGGGCACCTTGCCTGACCACGCTGTATATTTCGAGAAACTGGCATACTCTCCCGCGCGTACGTCCTTATCCCAAGCGGCTCTGGAGACGCTGGCTATTGTAGCGTACCGGCAGCCCATTACACGGGTAGAGATTGAGGAAATCCGCGGTGTAAAATCGGAGCGGGCCATCCATACGCTTGTGAATAAGGATCTGATTATTGAAGTGGGACGAGCCGAGGCGATCGGACGACCAATTCTGTACGGAACAACCAAGTCATTCCTGGATTATTTCGGACTGGCTTCAATTAAAGACCTTCCGGAACCGGGCTTGTTCGAAGATTCCGAAAACCTGGAGGAAGAGACACAACTATTATTCAACAAACTGGATTTGCAACAACTGGAACCGGAAAGTGCTGATCCGGTGGATGATCTAAGTCAATTTGACAACGAAGACGATAATACGGACTCTTCACTCTAATTTGCAAGCTCATACTAACCGACACCCATCAGTGGAGTCGGTTTTTTTGCGCATTGTTTTTAGATAAATGGTGAATAAAACAGTTTCCAAACAAATATCAAATGGGATTTTTAGGTCAGACGTGAATTTTTTCCTATTCAGAGTGCCATACTAGACGAGAAAAGAATTGAGGGCTTGGAGGTAAGGCCTGTGTGGATTTGGCTTGGAGGAATCGGTTTGTTGTTCGCATTGCTGATTGCCGCAGTCCTCATCTCAAATGTTCATGTACATTTTACATTCAGTAAACATAAAAGTGATGATTACGCCAATATTAATGTTCGTCTTCTCTATGGAATTGTGCGGATTAACTATGAGATCCCGAGTATTGTTTTTCGCAATATGAAGGAAGGTTTTCTGGTCAAGACCGAACAATCCATGAATCATTCGAGAGGCGAGGCCCAAGGAAGCGAGCGGGTCAACAAACGCAAAGTCAAGAAGTGGGCTAAAGATGTGAAAATTATGCTTAGGGCAACGGACGCGCTCAAGCTGTGGCTGAAGCAAACACTTACACGCGTACATATGACCCAACTGTCCTGGGCTACCCACATCGGCGTTGGTGATGCAGCATATACAGCGGTGCTGACGGGCTGGGTGTGGAGTATCAAGTCCATTATTATTGGTTTTCTCACCTATCAGATCCGCTTTGATGAAACACCTGTGCTTCAGGTTATGCCGGTATGGTCCGATGAAATGGAATTTAGAACGGAACTTGATTTCAGAGTGAAAATTCGGATTACAGCCGTTCTGATCGCTGGAGTTACACTACTCACCCGTGTGTTTCAAGTCGAAGGCGGATGGCGGATGTGGTTCAAGCTTCTTCAGGAACAGCGCCGCAGGCATAAGGAGAAGCAAAAGAAGAAACTTAGTGGGACAACAGTATAAAAACCCATCATAGTCGGTCTGTTTTTGAGAATGTAAGGTTGGGATTTGGTGAGTGTATTTAAAATGCTTATTACATAAGTCCCTTCAAGTTTGGGGATGATATGGTTAGATCAAACCTAGCTTACATTGAAACTGGAGGGAATTTAAATGTCAGATCATCCAATTCAAGGCTTAATGGAAACCGCAATGGAAAATATCAAGGCCATGGTGGATGTCAATACAATTGTTGGCGATGCAGTCGAAACACCAGATGGTACCGTGATTCTGCCAATCAGTAAGGTGGGATTCGGATTTGCTGCCGGTGGTAGTGATTTTCACGTTAATGGAGAAAGTAGTGGCAAAAGTGGTGCTACGGGTACCTCTGCTGAACATGCGAGTTCAGCTAAAGTAGCTTCTCCATTTGGTGGCGGTAGTGGCGGCGGTGTATCCATACGTCCTATTGCGTTCCTGGTGGTAGGTAAACAGGGGGTACACATTGTACCACTCGATAACTCCACACATCTGTTTGAGAAACTCATTGACTCCACCCCTTATGTTTTGGACCGAATTCAAGGCATGTTCCAACGGAATACAACACCAACGAATACAACAGGTGTACCAGTTACACCAGATCCATCAACCTATAGCTGAATCATTTCGTCATGATCCCTCCCGCATCCAAGCGTGAGGGATTTTTGCTGTTTGTATAGCAGATGGTGAGTGTTTTTTCGGAGGTTTCCGTATTGCATGAGACTTATGTCTATGATCCGCCTAACCTAGACATGAAATAGGTTATTAAAGGGGGAACGTTAATGCACAGAGATACCGTGTTTATGGTTTTGTTTGGCTGGCTGCTATCGGCAGTCGTGTATTTGGTAGGAGGAATTGATCACCTGTTTATTGCCGTGACCATCTTTGTGGGGCTGGATTACATCACAGGGGTGCTGTCTGCATGGTATAGGAAGGAGTTATCCAGCAGGGTTGGATGGTGGGGGCTTGCTCGTAAGTCATTGACATTTGTTTTTGTCATTATTGCACATCAACTGGATATGGTTGCAGGCAATTCCAATGATTTTATGCGAGATGCAATGTTAATGTTCATCATTGGTACCGAAGGAATCAGTATATTGGAGAACATGGGAAAACTGGGCCTGCCTGTACCGAAGTTTATCACTTCAGCACTCTTTAAGCTTCGAGGGAATGAAGATCAAGTTGAAGATAAGGAGAAGATGTCATGATACAGATCACCAAGGATTACATACCTGTGAATAAATACAGTCGGGCCGGACTTAAATTAAAAGCGAAATGTGGAATTGTAATGCATTATACGGCTTCTCCCGGAGCGCCCGCGAAGAACATTAGCAAATACTTTGCAAGTCTGGCACAGCAGGATTCCAATAAAGCAGTGAAAGGTCGTTATGCAAGCGCACACTTCTCGGTAGATCGCACTTCGATATATAACAGTCTCCCGGATGATGAACTAGCCTATCACTGTGGGAGTGCAACATACACGAAGGAAGCGCTAGCCAAACTTGGGACATATCCGAACAATAGTACAGTGGGCATTGAGATGTGCATTGAAAAGGATGGCAGTATCCATGAAGATACATTTAACAACGTTGTAGACCTCGCGGTATACCTAATCAGGGAACGGGGCTTTCCACCCGTCTTCTTCACACATAAAGAAGTGGTTGGATGGAAGGAATGCCCGCTGCCATGGATTAAACAACCAGGTGAATATGAAAGATTTAAGCAAGCAGTACATATAAAATTAAACCCACTGCAAGAAATAGCAGTCACGGAGGATGATGATATGAATACAGTTCTGGATTATGCACAATGGGCCTGGAATGAACTTGATCAGTATATTGGAGATGCCTACAACGACAAGGTGATTGAAGATTGGGCATGGGTAGAGAAGGTACGCAAGAAGAAGTTAACCTATGGAGAGTTGCTGTTACTGAAGGTTTTAATTGATGAGCGCAGACGTAAAAAGTCCTGACCCAAAGTACATCTCAGATAGAGGTTATGCCTGTCTGCTGGTTAACCAAGAGTTAAAGTGTGCTGGATCTTTCAAAAAATAAAAATGTTGTATAATCACGATATGGTCAGGATACTCAAGTTCATATTGGGTCTGAATCGAGAATTCATCGACGACTCCAATAACAGCGAGTTGATTTGTTTCGATCACATGTGTTGGTGTGGGTGAGCTCATACAACCGTCCTTTCGTTAATTAAGTCAGAGTCAACAGGGGCGATGGAGATGTCCATAGTCCCTAGATGACCTATACGAGGCAGGATGGGGAAGGTTAAGATGATCCGGTTCAAAACGGGTTCAAATTCAAAAAAAACCAGAACCCCACGTCGAATGTGATGTGGGGTTCTGGTTATGTAACTACTCTTTTGAGAACGTGTCCAGGGCCTCATCTGTAAGATGGAGTTCTGCGAAAGCCCTGCATATCTTTTGGAAAGATCTAATGGTATTTGTCTCGTACAACATCTCAATGGGATCAAAACCTAACATGACAAGCGAATCCACAAGTTCTGTCTGATCTACTTCTGTATGGTGGAGCGCTTCAAGCATGGTTTCAATAACTGCTAAAAATAAAATGGCTTTATTCACTGTCTCGATTGGTGTCCCCTCCTTCGTAATACTACTAGAATAAGCGGAGGAGGACAGAAAATAACGAGAAATTCCAATTTCTCAGTGATGAATCTATTCAATCTAAAAGTGTGGAGAGAATAACTGGTTGTTGTAAATTAAAATCTGATGATAAGCTCTCCCTTTGTATGTAAGATTAAGCTTTTTCGTTTACTTCGTGGAGAATGGAATCAATTAATTCATCATCAATCAGGGTGCTAGCTTTTTCGAGTGCCAACAGAATACCTTGCGGTTGTTCAAAAAAGACTGTAGAGAGAATAGGGGCAACCTCATCTAAATTAATCTTCTCAGCTTTGACCATACTGATCAAGGCAACAACGATCTCATGTCCCTCCACGTTACCTTCCATAAATCTTGTTCGTAAATGAGTCGCTACTATTTCGGTCTTTGACTGCGAGTACGCCATTACATTTCCCTCCAACGGTTTGAATATCTTAGCAGAGCTCCTCTTCATGCAAGTTTAAACCAGGTTAGATTAGGAGTTATCTTAACAATAATAAGGCAGATAGTTTAAATTATCAACAGCTACTAAGTCAATAAAATCGGATTTGGAATCACAGTTTTATCCAGCAAAAAGACCCGGAGAGGGTCATTTTTTGGGTCTGCCTTCCCAATAATCAGGAAATCCGTTGTAATCCCATGCGTTCAGATTTTCGCTGTCGGCTTGAATGGCAACATCTGCTCCGGAACCAAAGTCAACACCTACGGTGTGCAGTTCTTTCGCTTTAATAACCAGTACCTTGCCGGGTGCACCTGCACACACCAGAGCAAGCTTCCACGGTGTCTGTTGGTAGATATGTTCCATTTGTTTGGATGCTGTGCTCACATGAGACCACGAGGGGCAGTCCACCGTTCCCACGATGCTTGTCCACCCGTATCTCCGCTCCAGAACTTCTCGATATTGCTCGGCCTTGGCTCCGCAGAGCAGAATAGGCATGGTCTTGAATGTTTCATAGAATAACCTGAATCTGGCGATGTAATTATTCTCAAAAGCATAGAAGGTCTCTTTGGGTTCCACCTTGTAATAGGCAAGGCACATATCAAATAACGGCTTGAAATACCAGTGATCTGTCTGGATCAGATGTCCGACGTAATCCGCTTTTCGCAGGCAGTGTACAATAATTTCTCTCGCACTCGCGTTGGGTAAGGTTATCCCGCAATAGGTAGGATCGTTCAACCAGCCGTAATGAGACTTAATGAAATCCATAGTCAGAACGGTATCGTGGGCCAGAATGGTGTTGGAAGCATCCCCAAATCGAACAGAAGCATGGGCTTCTCCATCAGAGGCCATTTGGAACCAGTTGTGGATTAATTCTACACTCCCCAGCATGCAGGTCACCTTCTTTCCATGTGTGAATAATGGTTTCTTTGGTATACATATTCATCAACTCCTTCTGTACTAGAATAGGAAAAACGCTTCGTTCTCTCTCTTCTTTTGAGGAATCACTCTTTTTTTGTTCAATGTGCGAAGGTTATTGAGCAACAGTCTAGACTATGTAAAAAGGGAGAGGGGATGGACTGTGAAAAACGTATTTATAGGTAGTCCTGTACGAAACCGGGCTTGGATTATGGAACGGCACTTGCAATCACTTGAGCAACAAGCAGTGCAGAAGCATTATATGTACATCCTGAATGATAGTGAAGATCAGACGGAGCATATCCTTGATTGTCATCAGATTCCTTATCTGACTCATCATCTGGGGAGAACATATGGTCATATACGTGGACAATATTCCTATCACAACCTGGCGTTGTTGAGGAATATGCTTCTGGATGAGTTTCTGGAATCGGACTGTGATTATCTGTTCTCAATTGATACGGATATCATCATTCCTGAGGGTAGCCTACGGCAGTTAATGGATAATGACAAAGATATATGCGCAATGCTTATACGGAATCACCCAAAATTGAAGGCTCATAATGCCATGAGCGGCGGAAAACATATACCTGAATTCAAAGCGGGTTTGTTCCCAGTAGAACTGACAGGTGCCGTATATTTGATTAAGCGTGAAGTGATCGAAGCAGGGGTTCGATATGGTTCCCATCCAACAGGTGAAGATGCACCATTCTGTGAGCAAGCTAGAAGATTGGGGTTTGAACTGTTTGTAGATACTCGGTTGCGTCCCGTTCATGCCTATGCGGAAGGGGTGGAGTTGATTGCTCAATTGGCTGCTTCGTAGAAAACAACGAGAAAATCCGGTTTTTGAAAGTATAGAAATGACCATTGTCTACCCGCCCGCACTTGACTGGAACCTCTTGTTCCAACGTCCTCAGCAATTGATGACCGCCTTCTCTAATATTCCAGGTATAAGGGCTATCTTTATCAATGAAGAAACGTACAGAAAGCAGACCCGCCCGATTGAAAAGTTAAATGAGGATCTGTTCCTTGTGCAAAAAGGTGTGAACTACGATCACCTGGTGAAAGGAAAGAAGGTACTCTGGTTCTCGAATCCAGGTCAGTACAATTATTCGGATGGACGGAAGTTTGATTTTACCGTATTTGATTACCTTGATAATTCGGCTGATGAGTTTGCTGTGTGGAAATCCTACATCCCGAAATGTTTCGACCGTGCAGATCTTATTGCCACGACTGCCAAGGTGATGTACGAGGCACATAAACATGACGGCAAACCAATCTTTATGTGCCCTAACGGGGCAGATTACCAACATTTTGAGAAAGCGCGGGCAATTCTGCCCAAACCGGCGGACTTCCCCGATGTTCATGATGGGCAAAAGATTGTGGGTTTCCACGGTGCAATGGCATCGTGGGTGGATTATTCGCTGATTACCGCTATTGCAGATAAAGGTTATCGTGTTGTTTTGATTGGAAACAATGCCCTCTATCAAAAAAATATTGTGCATCCCAGTGTGACTTGTCTTCCGCACAAAGATTATAAAGTGCTTCCCGCCTACATTGCTCAATTCGATGTCTGTATCGTGCCATTCAAGCTGACAGAGATGATCCGGGGCTGCGATCCGATCAAGTATTATGAATATTTGTCTGCGGGCAAACCTGTGTTGACGACGCGTATGGAGGAAATTGTTCATAAGTACAGCGATGTAACTTACTTTATGAATCAGCATAATTGCGGGGTGATGTTGGAGAAAGCGATTCGTGAGAATAGTGCTTCCAAAATTGCGGCAAGAGTAAGGGTGGCTAAGTCTAATAGTTGGGATGGCAGGGCAATGGATGCCGTGAAGATGATTAATCAGGTCATAGGAGGTATGAGAAATGAAAAAGGTATTTAAACGAATGTTTGGTAGCCAATCGACTTCACCACCGACAATTGAGCTTGAAGAAATAGAGATTGACGCGACGGAGTTCAATGTTACGACATACACTCCAAACATGGATACAACGATTGTATATCTGCCTGCGATCGATTTCCATAGTGAACGATTCGGGCGTCGACCACAACGGCTGTTAAAAGCACTCGCGGAAGTAGGCTACAATGTAATATATATCAACTCCAGTGATGAGTTCTATCAGGTAGATGCCTTGGAGTATCCCCATCCGGAGCTTCCAAACTTTGTCGTAGCCCGTGTGGGCCATAATGTCCGTACGCTGTTTCAAGGTGATCGCGTAATCTATTGGGTGAACGATAGCCGGCTGGCAAGTTCTGTCGAGACAGCCTATCCTGATCTGGTCGTATTTGATTCGTTGACCGATCCGGATCAGTACGAGAAGCACAAACACAAGATGGAAGCTGTTGCTGACGTTGTCTTCATTACACCCGAGAGAATCTATGAGCATGGCAAATACTGC
The DNA here is from genome assembly GCF_037993015.1 of Paenibacillus sp. FSL E2-0151. Classification (NCBI taxonomy): domain Bacteria; kingdom Bacillati; phylum Bacillota; class Bacilli; order Caryophanales; family Paenibacillaceae; genus Paenibacillus; species Paenibacillus sp. FSL E2-0151. The sequence continues at coordinate 4,464,317 of NZ_CP150308.1, read as the reverse complement.
TCACATGTTCATCTGGTTACTGCCGATGAATTTGAGATCAAAGAACGTGCAGAACAGGTAGCGCAAATTATAGATGCTTTGCCAAACAGAATGACCCCTCTAATGTAGGGGTCTTTTCTTTGACCTTTATTGGACTATTCCTTTTGCAAAGATGACGGTTGCTAATCGTGCTTCAATATATTTCGTTTACATTATCGTTAGGGATTGAAGATAGCGTTCTACACTATAAAAAGCAGAGACGGTGAATAGCCAGACGGATTAAAGAAGGATCTCCCGATCATCAAGTCCTTTAACCTGATCCCGGCTTAAGCAAGTCTCCGTAGCTAAAAATACATACTATCCTAAGGAGTGGACTGTTCAATGGCTAAAAAAATGATTATCAAAGGTGTAGGTACGTTTATGGCTAAACGCCTTCCAAAAGATCCGATGGGCGAAATTGAGGTAGTTACCCTGGGCACCCTGCAAGATCTGAAAATTGACCTTAACGTGGAGCTTGAGGACATCTTTGGTGGTGACGGTCTGTTCGCCATTGATGTACTGGTGAAGTCGAAATCGATCGAAGTATCGGCAACAGATGCTAAATTCGATCTGGATGCGATCCAGCTGATGATGGGTTCAACGGTACAAGAGCAAGTGAAGTCTTATGTATGGGTGCTGAATGAGCAGTCTACAGTGGCTGCAGGCGTTTCCAATTCTGGATTTGCGGAAGCCAAACCGAAGCATGTAAGTGATATCTATGGAAGTAACGGTGACATTACGGTTCGTCTCAAAGATTCCAACACGTTGCTGAAACAACTCACTACTAAAGGAACAGCCGTGGAACCCAATGCGTTCTTCTACGACGAAGCGAACGGTGTAGTCATCCTGAATGCGTTCCATATCGGTAAAGAGATTGTGTTGAACTACAAGCGAGATCAAATTGTAGACATGGTTGATCTGTTGGTTGACGAAGTACCATTCCCAATCTCTGTCGTTCATCACGGGACGTTCCAGCAAAAAGATGGTTCGTATGCAGGTGTTGAAACCGAGCTGTACATGTGCCGTGCAAAAGGTACATTCAGCATCAATGCCCAGCGCGCTGCCGCTTCTGCATCTGCAATCTCTTTGCAGATTCTTGACCCTGAACGTGCTGATGGAAAAATCGGCAGTATCAAACGCTTCAGCGCACCAAGCAAGATCTAATATCTAAATAAAGTTGATTGCTCCTGGCAAGGTATCAAACGGCATCTGTGTCCTCCCCTTCACAGAGCCTTGCCTTGCCAGGTTTTTTATTATATGGGGGAGAATGTCCTGGGGAGGTCTTTAAATTCATGGAAACAGAACAAGAAAAAGCCGAGCGTGAGCTTGCGGAAAAGCTGAATGAGGAAGCGGCGAAACGAATCAAAGATGATCCGGAAAACAAACGGGTGACTCCGGAGGAAGTGGAAGCTGCTGAGCGTGCATTCTTTGAAGATGATGAGATTATTACGCTGAGGGATCGACGGAAATATCGTATTCCGCCATGTAACCTGAAGGATGTCCGCCGTCTGATGAAGTTGCTAAAAACGGTGAATATCGATGCCATTATTCTTAACTTCATTCCGACTGAGAATGATGAACTGGATGAAAAGCGGCAGCAGGATTTATTTGATGTATTGGCAATGGCATTCAAAAACTATCCACATATCGTGACCAAAGATGAGCATGGTGAGTATACCATCAATCGAGAGTATCTGGATGAGTACCTTGATCTGAACACAGCTCGCAAAGTCATTGATATGCTCATTGGACTCAATGGTTTAAAAAAGTAGAACGCACCGAGGGGGAGTCTTTGGAGGGAACCGAAATCCGTGATACGGAAACACAGGAACCTGTTCACTGGGGAGAAATCTTCTTCACCCTCCATAAACACTGTGGGCTGAACAAGTGGGAGATTTGGGAGTACACACTCCCTCAGGTTGCGGAGCTGTGCAAGTCAGCCGAGAAATATATTCAATTTGAGGTTGAGCTTATGACAGCACCTCTTCGCATGTTCGGTGGCGGTGGGGGCGAGGAAGTCGAAGAAGATGGGACCGTCAGACGTAAAAGAACCTTCAATGACGAGGATTACGCAGAGATATCAGAAGATGATATCGGTATGCTTGCACAAGCGCTCGGAGGATAAGAGAGAGATATCCCGTTTTGCCTAAATGAAGGTAGAACGGGATTTATGCATAAAGGCGGTGATTCTTTTGACTGAAACAGAAGGACAAGGAGATAAACATTCCTTAACACAAGAAATATTAACGGATAAGGATCAATTAACTGGACAAAACGCAGTACTGAAAGAGAGTTCCCCTTCAGGCGTTAGCACACTGATTAGACGAGTGGAGACAATCAGAAGTGATATGCAGTCGCAAATGATTGAAACATTGACTACCGATTTGGAGCACTTTTATCGTGGAGCGTTCAGTGAAATGAAGGATGTATCTGCAGCTGGCTCACAGGGGTTGATAGACTCCGTGATGAATACGATGAAATATATTTCAGCAGGTGAAACCAAGGGGTATTCAACAACATTACTTAAGAAATCCCTTGACTCGTCGCAGCAGATGGATCAACAGATAAGCCGGGCCGACCAAAATTTGGAGCTTAGATCGTCTGGGACTACAAATGGCAGTGGGCAATTCACACAAACCGGAACGGTCAAAAATCTGCAACGAATTGCACTGAAACATGGTATGGATCAGGAAGATGTAGGTCTTGCCTATCGTATTGGTTCTCGTAATTATGATCATTCATCTGAAGCTGTCGCGTTTGCTGAAGAAGTAGCCAAGCTGCATTCAGTGGGCAATATGGATGTAGAACAGACGGCAACAGGTCTGGAAGCTGTTACTCCGGCATGGGGAAGCAGTAGCTTTGATCTGTCCCAAGTCACAGACATGATGATCAGAGCTTCAACGATGTTGGATGTTGGCATTCAGGACTTGATGGATATGATGCGTCAGACCCTTCCAATGGCTGGTAACCCTGATGGAACGCTTGCACAAGAGGATGCATTAGCCAACTGGATTAGCAAGGCTGGATTGTTGGTTCAGTCAAAAGGAGATCATCCTCAGCAGGGCTTTGCATCGAATCGAGTTAGATTCGATCTTCTTGCTGAACAATTGAAGGCTTCGGATGCAAACGCGTCGGTCCATCAGCGCACTGGAAGCAGAGACAACCTTCAATTCCGACAACGACAGATCGAAATCGCATTTCAGATTGCAACACATGAGGCGATGCAAGGGTTGAAAGAGGAATTTGCCGAGCTGGGCGATTATCTTATCGCAGTCATGCGGTTAATTGGAGATCGTACGGGTGGCATTGTTGATCATATGGAAGTGCTTAACCGAATTATGGATGAAGTCGGAGTTCAGGTTGCGTGGGATAAGTTCGGTGAAGTGATGAATGAAGGCGATCAGAAGCGATACGGTGCTACAAATACGGATCCAGGGGAAGTCGAAAATACGGGGAGCAACGTTCCCGAGCCACTTCGAGTCACGGATGTGCAACGTGCTGGTGTAGCGCAAGAAATGGGCAGACAGCAGAGTCGTCTACAGACTCTGGATCATCGCAGAACAGAAATTCAAAGTAGGGCCGCAGCCAAGCAAGGTGAGGTACTTCAGGCTCGGACTAACCGAGATCATCAACATAAAATGTACAATCAGGCTATACAAGATGGGGATACAGCGGCTTCTTCCATTCATGCAGAAGAACGTGACGAAGCTGAGAAGCGAGTCAAAACGTATAGTCGAGAACTTCTTCTGTTGCGAGAAGAAATGCATTCACTCGATATTCAGATTGCAAAGACGAAGCGAAGCCTTGAGTTTCTAGGGCGAGAGTTGGATGACACGAGTAGAGCAATGATGCAACTTGAACACCAAGCTAGAGTTTTGATGATGGCGATGGATGACATGGACCTCGATGCGGTTGAACTACGAAATAAGTTGTATTTCCTTAATGCTGAGTTTACATACGGTTCAACCGATGTTCAACGGTACGAATCCGAGATCCAGAAGCTGCGTAAACAGTCAACTCTATTGAATGATGTTCTCTCCACATTGAGAACCGAAGTCAATGAGTTAAATGCTTCTTTTAGACAAGGCATGATCGATGCTACAGCATACATATCCAAACTGAAGGAACTTGAACAGGTTCAGCTCGCGAGTATGATGAGTGGTCCAGGAGGATTGTTAGTTACTCAAGGTGCAGGAAGCGTTGGATCCCCTGGATCCCCTGTTAAGGATGACAAGGAAGAACCCAAGAACAAAACCTTTGTAGCTCGTCATGAAGACCTGATCAAAGATGTCATGAAAGACGCGATAATGGATGAATTCAATCCGGGGGGCGACTCGAAAAAAGGGAATAAAAACACACCCAAAAGAGGTCTTCTTTCCAGATTTAAGGATATGAAAGATACAGGCAATCGCAAAGCATTTTTTGATAGCAATGCCCCGATCCGTAATAAAGATGGAAATATTCTTCGAGATAGACAAGGCAACTCGATTACTCAGCGTGACATCAATGCGGAGCAAGCTGCCCGTGGGATTAAAACACCCGGAAAATTTTCGAAATTAGTCAAATCCGGCGGGAGATTATTGAGGCCTTTAAAAGCTGTACCAGCACTTGGGTTAGCGATGACCGCTATGGATGTCGTCTCTGGTCTTGTCGATCCATTAAACAACATGGGGAAGTCAGAAGCGGAGAAGCAGAGTATTCGCGCAACCAATAAAGAAGAGTTGGCCAAAGATTTCAAGGATATGGAGCAGTCATCTTTTGTAGGGAAAGTGTGGAAAGGGTTAAACCTGGGGATGGATGCTGCTGTGTCTGGCACAATGAGTTCAATATTCGGAAAAAGTGCTACCAATAACAAGTTCGGGGATTACTGGAAGGGATTTAAGGCGGTATGGAGCGAAGACGGCGGAGATGCAGTTGAGAAGAAACTGGGCAAGGAATACAACTATAAGCAGGAGAAAAAAGAAGCCCAGATTCAAATGGATAAAGAGTCTGGAAAACCGCCTGGGGACAACAAACAACAACCACCGCAGATACAATATATTCAACCTCAAATGCAGTATATTCCTGCTGCGGGTGGAATAGGAACTATTGCTAACGGTTATAGGCCACAGCCGCAAAGCAATGGTATTGATGAAATGATCGCCAAGATTAATCGGCAGCTTAACAAATCGACAAGTGATAACGAAACCAATTACCAAGTCACTCGATCCCGCCTGTTGATTAGTGGTGTTCGCGAAGATTCTGGTCAGATGCGCGCGCTAATGGAGAAATATTTGCAAGAGAATATCAAGTTCTTCGATAAGGCCATTGCAAGTTTACAGAAGACGTACGACAAGATGGCTGAAGGTAAGGATAAAGATGAACTGGGCCTGGAGATCAATGAGAAGAAACAGCAGAAGGCACAATCAGAGCTTGAACTGAATGGTGTTAAAAACAGCCAGATTGATGAGCTTAGACGCAAGATGAATGATCAGTTTGAGTTGACACAGTTGGATTATGATAAACGAATGTATGATCTTCTTGCGGCTAATGGGGGTAAGGAAGATGCACCAGAATTAATTGCATTGAACAAATCCCGTGCATCTGAAATGAATTCACAAATAAGTTCGATCAAGCAAGATTGGAAGAATCTGCTGAATAGTGGTGTGTTTAAACCAGGGTCAAATGAATATATGGAGATTTTTAAACAAATCCAAGCATTGGGTGTAGAACAGTCCAAAAATTTGTATGAAATTAGCAAAAAAATGGATAAACCGATATCTTCATTCAACATTCCATCAGGTCTTAAGGTCATGGATTACTTTGACTACATGACGACGAACAATACACATAAAAGTGTGATGGTTGGCTCAGGTGATGTCACGGTTCATGTGAACATCGATAATATGACAGGCAGTACAAAAGATGTGGAGAGACTGACATCTACGTTGGACAAGACACTGCGGCAGAACAGTCCTGGTATTGCAAACCGAATGGCCAGCAATGTTGGTGCGGGAATGGGAAGGAATTACCCCAGATAAAATAGGTTAGGAGGGCATCTGATATGACTCAGCAAGATCCGTTTGGCTTAGTTAATGACCGGTATAAAAGAAAGCTGTATGTAGATACAGGCATGAAGTTCGAGCTAGTGAACGGAAGAATTATTGATCCGTACTCTTCACCTTCGCCCAATCCGCAAGTGAGGGAAATTAAAATGATTAATGCACCCTCACATTTTCATCAAATGGGAGTGTCTTCATACAAGGCAATTATTAATTTTCTATTTAAAGACAAGCAGGCCTATCACAACTACGTCATGTACGTAGGCTGGACGCACAAATTTTATGATGAGAAGGGTAATATCTATGTTGGTGTTGTAGAGTCCATCAAAGTTGACCCTATTTTCTACCATCAGGATACGATGGATAAAGATCAGAAGGGGTACAAGGTCGAATTGACCATGACCCTGATCAAAAAAGATGGATATGACCGTAAGAGTGCAATACAGTTTCAGGATTTACAGACAACAGAAGGGAAGGACCACTGGGCAAGAGATTCCATTGAACGCTTGGCTGATTTGGGACTGACGGTTATAACACAATTGGATGGCAAACCCATTCTATATTTCAGACCGGAAAACTTCATAACCAGAGCAGAGTTTGTTACTTTCCTGATGCGTACTAAACGTTTGCTGGAACGAACAATTCGAGAGTAGGGTGACCTACTCTCTTTTCTGTCTATTCTAAAGATAGGAGGTGTTTATCATACGAAAATGGGTTGATGTAAACGAAGGGGACTGGTTCTATAACGATGTTATGGAAGCCACGAATATGGTTTTGGAAGATGGTGAAGTCTTTGTGGCCGGAATCAACTATAACAAGTTTGAGGAAGGCAAGCCTTTTGTATATGAAGAAATCAAAGGGAAAGCGGGGCAAACCTCATTTAGTCTGCCTGTGCTGATTAAACCAACAGATGACAATCCACTGTATGTGTTTATTGACGGTGTTCAAACGATCTACCAAACGGCTGAAACCAATAGTAAGGGATTAACTGATGTGGAGTTGTATACGGGCGTAAAAGCAGGACAGGTGGTGTCCTTCTGTAGTTATGGTGAACCGTTGCTGGACAGTGCTTGGAAAAGGCCGCCCGTCTCCTGGACTGGAGATCTGCCCAGAGCTGAACTTAGTGCAGCGACGACCTATTTCTACGATCCATTCAGTCGTAATCATCAGGAATATTTGTATGCAGCAGGCCAACCGCTTCGCAGACTCAGTATTCCTTCCGAGGTATGGGGTGATACCAAGGGGGATGCCGCGGCGGTAACCAAAATTGCAACAAAGGCTATTGGTTACCGAACGGATGTATATTGTGTCAGCCCGGGGGGATCGGTGTTTCTTCCTTTTAATCTGAACGGTGTCACTTGCAAGTTCAATTATTGGACGAAGAATAACAAATTCAAGAGTGAAGATATCAAAGCGACAACACTCAAACCAGCATACAACAATTGTTTTTTTCCTAATGCCATTATACAGCGGGGAGAAGCATTTCATCTGATTAACAAGTTGCGCAAAGTGTTCTATGCCAGATTTACGGACATGGAAGCACCAACGACGGAGATTAATCAGCCTATTACGGCATTTCAGGGTCAACGGGTGTTTAGACTTAATGGCAATTATCCGGCAGGTAAAAAGAAACTTAAAATTACAGTGAAATTTAAAGACGAAAAAAAAGATAACGTCCCAGAAACACCGGCTTATTCGGAAATTGACAACCACACGGTTGTATTTAATCAACCTTTTTCAGAAGGCGACGAAGTGACATTCTATTATCTCAAAGATGTGAGCGAGAGGTTCGCAGATGTCGGCAAAGCTTCAGCCATTTATTATCAAACCAAAGGTGAGCGGGTAGAACAGTCCAAGGATGCTTTCTGGAAAATAGCCGTCTCGGAAATGGAAGACGAAACATTTGCGAACAATGATCCACTAATTAATGGAATTCCTATCAATAACAAGCTGGATGGTGCAGCGATAGTAACAGATATGGGGAGACCTACAAATGGCACAGAGCAGGCAGAGCTATGGTTCCTTGGAAATTCCGCTATGACCCGGGCTGAAGCCGTAGCTTTCCTGGACCGATTCATGAAATGGACCATCGAGCGATTCAAGTAAGGGGGAGATTACAAAATGATTCCAATTTCGGATGAGGTTATGAATGTGCTGTCCCAACGTCTGAAGCTGGGGGAAGGAGCACTTCCCAATATCCGTGTCGAAGTAGATCGGCTGGCCTTTATCCCGGGACGGACAGAAGAGTTCAGGCATATCGTAACCGAGCAAGTACCCATCATCAGTACAGAATCCGTTTGGGTAGATGAGTCGAGTAATGGTATATATAACGGTTCTACTCAAGCGAATGCTCAGGAGATTTGTTTTCCGATCAAGGGTAAAACGCTGATTACCACTCCTGTTACAGATGAATTTGGTGCTCCTCGTAATAGCGCGTCAAAAATTCACCGAGGCATCGATTTGTCGGAGAAGATCGGAACGCCAATTTTGGCTGCATGGGCCGGAAAAGTAGTCCGAACATCCTTGAATAAAACAGAAGGTGCCGGTAATGCCGTAAATATAAGACATGATAATGGTGTTATCACCAAATATTTTCATCTGAAAGAAATTCTCTGTTCGGTGGATGATGAAGTAGCTCAAGGGGCTGTCATTGGAACGCTGGGCAATACAGGTGGCGTGTATACCGGTGGTCATAAGGTGTCTGCGGCAGAACGTGCGGCGGGCAAGGGAAAACATCTGCATTTTGAAATTTGGGAAGGAGTCAATCCAACAACGAGAACCGGAGAGGGCGGCAAGCCAGTTGATCCTAGATTATATCTGAGCGGACAGCGCAAACTGCATGGAAATGCGAAAACAACATTTACTGATGTAAAGCCGGTTCAAGTCGAGGGATATCCCGGAGAGATTAAACTGAATGAGAAGTTCGACAAGCGAAACTGGCATGAGAAAGACGTTTATACAACCGGATTGAAATTTTCGGATTATGCCAAGATTGAATCGGGCTGGACTATGTTTGATTCAGGAGGCAAGTTACTGTATACGTTTGAAGGCAAAGCCGCCGTAGCTGAATTTGAGATTAACGTGACAAAACTGAGTATGCCCACGCAAGGGCTGCTTAGTATTGGAATGGGGACTAATTTTAGTGAAGCAGAAGGGGATTCTTTCGCGGTGGTGATTGATGGTAAAACGTATGCCTATGTGAATAAGTTTAACGGGGCATATGATCTGACCAAACTGACGGAATTGAATAATATTGTGATCCCTGCAAAAGCCAAGAGTATCAAGATTAAGGTGACCTATGGGGGCAAACAAAACTCCACTGTCCCAACCGGGTCTGTTCCTGCTTCGAGTAAGAAGTATAAAAAATTCGCCATTGATTATATTCGCATACAAGAGTTGTTGCCTGCTCCGTTGAAGAATCAAAAGAGTGAAGAAGGGCTAGATCCGTCCAAAGGATATTATCAAACGAACAGCTACGGAGATTTTATCAATAATAGAAGGACAGAGACGGATGTTATTCAGGTCGGGTCTTTTGTCTATATGGACACGCAGGTTCTTCCCAATATCATTAGTGCCGAAATTGATGATCAGTTTGATTCTGAAGCCAGGGAAGCACGACTGACGATCTCCAATCCGAGAGGATTCTTCTCTCCGGATTATAATCCTGCTCATTTTCCCGAGCTTGGTGGTGTACCGTCTCCATGGTCTTATTTTGCAAACGGATTCCATATCGGGGTTCTGAGTGAAAATACACCGATACGCATATATATGGGATATGGTCAGCACATGATGCGGGTATTTACGGGACTGATTGACAAGGTGGACATCAATGGCGAAGGCTCCACGCTGGAGATTACGGCCCGAGATATGTACAAGCGCATTATCGAGAAAGTCATTTCCGAGAAAAAAGCCTATCCAGAGGTAGAAGAGATTGATAATGTGCCAGATCCGGTGCCGCCTGCAGCAGCTGGCACGGACCGGACATCATCCATAATTCAGGCTGCACAGGCCCAAGCTGCAGTGTATGGTGTGCCTGATCATAAGTTTTTGCTTGCGATATGCAGGCACGAGACCGTTCTCGGAACACAGGGGAAGGGTAAAGATGAGAACGGAAGCTTTATTCTTGGATATGGCTGTCCTAGTGAGGGACCGTGTACTGATAAATACGCAGGTATTCAGGAGCAAATGAAGCGCGGAGCAGAACGGATGTCCAAAGCACTAGCTTCCAGAGGTAAAAAAGTGACTTCAAAAGCCGATGTACTTTATTTCCACAATGGTGGAGACATTGCTCCCATGACCTGGAGTCAAGATCGGGAGAATTGGGTGGACAAGGTATGGACCTATTATCAGGAGATGCTCGCAGATCCGGCAAGCTGGACCATTACAGCAACCTCCACCCCGGCAGTTACACCAACACCAGCTCAGCCTGTAGAATTTGAAAAGCCTGCTTGGGTCAAATCAACGGTTGTACTAGATCTGGTTAAACATGCGGGTATGGTGGGTTGGCGGGCAACCAGTAAGGATCGCTCTTATCCTGACTACGTGATTGACGAGACCTATCTGATTGAAGTGAATCAAAAGACGGGCAGGGTCATTGTCCCCGTACCGGGTCAGGAAGGTGAGTTTGAAGTTAAGGACGCAAGCACGGTGCTGACACCGAACGGATGGCTTAATCCATTTATTGAGGAGTATGGCAAGACGTTTGAGCAATGGTCTGCCAAAGTTACGGAAGCTGTTCAGGAGGTGATCTCGGAGATTCCGTATCGAAGCTACTGTGACCGTTATGGTACGTACCGACTGGAGCGCTTAAATTATGACAAACCGGTCGTGACAGAGTTTTCTGAGAATGACAATCTGATCTCCATTACCAAATCCACGGATTGGTCCAGAGGAAGAAGCCACATTGTTGTTATTGACTCGAATGATATTCAGAGCAGTTTCGTAGACAAGGAGATTTTGCTCGAACTCAAAGGAGAAATCCGAACCATGGTGCTGGCCGTTCCTTGGGCGAAGACGGTTGAAGCCAAAAGACAGGTGGCAGAACGAGCTTTTTTTGATATGAAACGTATGTGCCGTACGTTACAGGTATCCATTCCTGCGAATCCTGCGCTTGATCTGCTCGACAACGTCATTGTGACGGATAAAACGACCACCACACGGGCTGTATATACGATTAAAAGTATTAAAACCAGTTATTCGGTCGACCGTGGCATGTTACAGGTCATTGATATGATGTGGGCAAGAAAGGGAGTGATGGTGTAATGGCCGGCATTGTGAATGAAAATATTGTATTTCCCGTGCTGGATCTAATCCACCGGGAGCTTCGCAAATATAGCAGTATCTCCAATTCAAATGTTTCTCCTCTTGAAGGTGAACCTTCCGTTACATTATATCGGGAGCATATGCAGGACCCGGACAGAGTGACAGGGGCAGACCTCTTGTATGAATCAGCATGGAAGGTCTCGATCTGGATGAAGTTTGGCTCAGAGGAGGAGGAAGACTTTCCTTCAGGGGTGGGCTATTCCCACCCGGATTATGATTATTACAAGTATTACAGGCTAACGCAGGTGACGGCCCGTACATATGATCCAGCTGGAGAGTCCATGTTCACTTACAATATTGGTCTAAATTATGATGACGAAGGACGCTTAACTGGAACGAGCGTAAGTCGTATATAACATGTAGGAGGTGGTTCCATGGCATTTAATGTATCTTACATCGCGGGTGGCGTCATCGACAAAGTGCGCGAGCTGCCGTACCCACACTTCAGTAAAAAGACGATCCCGTTCATTCGGGGACAGATGTTGGACATTCCGGCGGCGAAGACCACCAAGTCTGATACGTTCACCTTGGCGTATGACACAGAGTTCCTGAGCATTGCGTTTGCTGCGAGCCACTACTGTGTCGGCGATTACTGGGAGCTGATGATCGGGACGGAGAAGGTATGTCGTACCATCTATACGAAGGAACTTCCCGAGTCGGTTTCCATGGGTAACAGTTTCGGAATTGTCTACCCGATTCCGGCGGGAACGACCATCACGTTTGACTTTTTTAACGCGGTGGCTGAAGCCAAGTCGGTCTGGTACAACATCAAATTTTTGAGATAAGGAGGGTGACGATGGCACTGCAAAAACCGCAGACGAACTTTGCCGCTTATATTGACGGAGAGTCGGAAGCACAAAAACTAATTAACACGCTGGCCGATGAAATCGTGGGTGCTGATATTCCCAAAGTAGAGGGCGGGATTGACGCCAATCGCTGGGAGAAAGTCTACGAATCTAGCGGAGCTGAGTGGGTGACCTACAGTAAAAGTTATCACAAAGGAATTGTTGGCATGTACACCCATTCGGATGGAAATCAGTATGAAGTATACAAAATTCCGGATTGGACGGAAGCCAAAAGTTACACAGGAGACTCTGCTCTAGATGCGGATGGATGTTTATGGGAAGTAAGGCAAACCTATTTTGACGAAGCAGTGGAAGGCATGACTCAACCAGGCACAGCAAACATCGGAAAAACTTACGGCAATTATAAGACAGGACGTAAAATTCAGGTTTTACAATTTAATTACCAAGACACTCAGACAAATGAAACAAAATATGTTGATGTTCCTGGCTGCTTGGTAACCGTTGTTTTAGATAATTCAGTTCCAGACGGGTACAGAGCGTATCTGGTGCGTCAGGTAATTGGAAAACTCGATGGAACAACAAAGCCATCAAAAGAGTGGAACCAGTTTGAGATTGTTACAGAAATGCCAACTGATTGGGCATACGCAATCAAGCTTGCACCGAAAGGAAAGTTTCAATACAACTTTTCAAGACCAGATAATTATTATGACAGGAGTCCGTATTGGGCGTGGGGAGCAATTGTTGATAGTTTTTATGAACCTGTAAAGCAACTTTACAAATTTGATGAACTATTCTATACAGCTGATATACTGAACAATGTAACTGCTCAGACAGTAGTGAAAGCAACGCCTACGGTTCCCACAGGGATTCAAGTTCGTGATTATTATGTCATGTTTGAGCAGCCAGCCCATGACTGGAATTACATTAACATCTACTATGGAAAAGGTTTCGAGGGGAAAGTTACTCAAGGAAGCCAGAGCGAAACGTATGATGGGATCTGTGATCCTGCAACCATTACGATTGGGAAAGCACCTACAGTCATTGACCAATTGAAGGCACATTATATGTATTTGACATGGAATGATTCATCAGCCATTAAACCTTTCATCCCACCGTCCACGAAGTGGAAGCTGGATTATGACGGCAAGACAGAGATCGTAAGCCCTGCAGCTCGGTTTTTCCACGGACGACATTCTACAACGTCATGGTTGCCTAACAAAAAACGCAGACCGGATTACCTGGTAGCTTACACTTTATCGGTAAACAATGATCGAGTAGTTCTTGTTCTGGAAGGTGATCCTTCACCGAATATTCACAGCTATTACCGCAGTTTTGGATACATAGGCAAGATCGTTCCGTTCAATGATTACGACCATGGAGGCAACTTTGGTGTCACTGTAGGTATGGGTGATCTGCGAACAGATATGACAGGTTATACGAAAAATGATATTCTCACGGATCTTAATCCGGATACCTATGCCAAATACGGTGAGTACACTTCAAATGGTATGGACTCCATGTCCATGTTGAAGACACGCAGTAATGTCTTGTTCCAGCGGTATTACCCGGCATTTATTTCGCATCTTCCGAACTATCCTTCTGTGGGTAAACTTCCCCCGGGCCTCTCGAAATTGATTGTAGATACGGATGGGTTCCAGAAGTCCCTATGGACAGGAAAGTATCACGCGAGCCCAATCTACCTTGTGCATCAGGCAGAAGGATATCGGGGTTATATGGACGGTGTAGTTGCGATATACGACCATAATTTGGTCAATCGCGATGAATTAATCGTAGATACAGAAATTCTGAAAGATCCTTCCAAACCTGCGTTGGGTACGTGGACAGAGGTTTACAAGTTTTTCAGTATCAAGAGTCCGTTGAATCTATTCAAGCATTCCCCATCACCAGATGTAATTACGATTGCATTTTTGAAAGAGATAAAATAAGGAGGATTACATAATGGCAAATTTTAAATATGTAGAAACAATCACTACTTCACAGGACGTGTTGACAAAACTGAAAGAGGAAGTTACAGGGTTTAAGAGTTTCCCATTTGAATCCACTGCAGGCGAGTCTCAGGAACAAAATCTGTGGGAAGTATTTTACGAAGAAAAGGACAGTAGTGACCGTATTCAGGAACTTATTCTTCGCGGGATCATGACCATTGGAACACAAGCAACACCGATTACTAAACATTTCTATGTAAGTTTCATTAATCATGCTCTGGTACCACGCGTAGTTGCACCAGTTCCAGCCTATGAGGAGCATAGTACGTTGACTGTTCAGCTGCTTGAAGGATTGGAAGGCAGCGAACCAACTACACTACCAGTTACCACTCGCCCTACATTCAAGCTAACAGGACATCCGGTACTCTACCAATGGGCACTGGAAAACTATACACCAACGGATCGGAATAAAGAAAAACCTGTATACATGTATGTAAATGTCATGAACAATCGTTTGGCGATGGTTCTCGTTGCGGACCCAGCAGTAAACTTCCTTGATTACAAAAAATCCTTCCTGTATGCAGGTGCATTGAAACCGTTCAAATACAACCTGAATGACGTAGACGGAAATGTAATGCTGACAGCTGGAGCAGTAATCGAAGAACCAGATATCTCTCAGATTGCAACAACAGGAACGTATTACTACGGTCAATATACTTCTGCAGGTAACAACACACTTCAGATGTTGAAAACCAAATCAGGTATTGAATTCCAGCAGCACTATCCTTCCTTTATTACTCAAGCTCCACCGAAGGGGAAAGCTTATCAAGATCCGGAATTGGGGGATACGGGGTTGGAACTGGAGCCTCAAGGCTTCCAGGCGTCCAAATGGACATCCAAATATCACTTGTCTCCGATCTACGTGGTTCACCCTTACGAGGGCTACCGCGGTCAATTCGATAACTGCATCGCGGTTACGAAGCATAATATCCTTCACCTGGATGAGTTAATTATTGATGTGGAAGGCAAGTCCTGGGACCAAGAAGTGTATCGTTACTTCGATACCGATACAGCGCAGAATTTCATGAATCTGTCTGCCAACCAACGTATGGGTGTGGCTATTCTGAAGGAAGTCCGTTATACGGCGTAAGTTAAACTGAATCAAAGCTGAGTCGTATAGATTCAGTGAGAGGGAACTTTCTGAGACTCCACTCAGGGGTTCCCTTTTTTTAGTTGGAAGGGGGCAGTGACGTGAGTCAAGTAGTCAATAAGTTTGATTTCACCGTTATAGATTACACGACAACTCAGTACGGTTACCTGTTTACAGTCGGAACTACAGGAAGCAGGCCTGAGGATTATCGATTTATATACATGCCTTACAGCCGGTATCCAAGTGTCCTGATGCTTGATTTTTACATGGCAAGATCGATCTCACATGGATTTAATCATCAACTTGTGGAAGCGATTCGCAAGGATCTGGAAGGAGAAGAACGATTTATTGTCCTAAGTGAAGCTAAACAGGATAAAGAAGGACTTCTGCACAGTTCTATGGAAGGATCGAGCTCAGGTACCAAGCAAGGCGATGTCATGGAATTTTCGTTTGAAATGCAGCGGTCTGCGTTAATTGAAGCTTTGGAGATGGATCATCAAGATGAGGGCCACAGACCCGGAGGTTTAAAGGACTCATTCATTCCTGAAGATATGTCAGAGGGCTGGCGCGTAGATAACGATAAAGAGCTAAAGATTGTCCGTAATTTGGGTTTAACTCGTAACTTTGTTAAGAATCTGGATAAGCTGGAGCCTGGAAAAATCAGTTTCAGGGTTAGTGAATTTGGGATGATTGCGGACTATGCAGATAGTGCAGAGCAAGATAACAGCTCTGAACTGGTGATTAAACAATTGATACACTCTGTTCGAAACGATAAACCGGATATGGATGTGGCAGAGGTTTTCGAGAAAGTGGAGAAGATCATTGGACGCCGGGCACAAAATGACTTTTTGTTAGAAGCCATTCAAGACCACTTCAGAAGTACAGAACTGGAGAGAAGCCTTCAATCCCGGAAGGTAAGCAAACAAGACGTGGAAATTCTATATCAGGATCTGCTAGGTTTACGTGATGTTCATAAAGAAACATTTGCTGAACAAGCTACCATGATTGGGAAAAGGGTAGATGATCATCAGCAATTATCCATTCTCTCTGATATGTCAACTGCTTATATTCGTCGATTTCAGGAAATAAAGTATATGCACCTTGATCGCACGTTGCCGTTAGCCCAAAGAGTGTATAACACTTCACAATTGACACTCATGCGGACACTGGGAACAGCTATGCGAGCAGCAACGTTTGGCGGAACGACTACAGGCAAAATTGTTCAAGCAATTAGAGACATCGATGAGAATATGTTTCTTTCACAACTGAATCAGGCTACGCGGGTAATTGAGAATGAAATGACAAATCATGAGAATGTATTTGCCAAATTGAAGGATCGTCAGTACCCCACAGTTCTGCATACCGAAATGAGAAGTACGCGAGAAGTCGACAAGCAACTATACTTTCATGATGATCTCAGTCATAGCAGCCGTGACCAACATCGAAATGCATTAGTCTTTCGTCCGAGTGATACCCTGTGGCATCCGCTCCAAGCTCACAGAATTATAGACAAACATCCGGCAACTACAGCATCCGGTATCATTTTGGCATCCAGAGATATAGGGACTATTACGGATGTGGAACGACAGTTTCCTTGGGCTGTTCGAGATCAAGCAGAAGATATGAACGTCATAGGTGATTTGACTACGGGGCAAAGAGTTTATGTGGAGAAAATGTATATTGAGCATAAGCGTCCTAAGGCACGACGAATTTATGTGGTTCATAGTGAGGTGGACCGTCATGCAGAACAGGCTTATCGTGAAAGTAAGGAGCACGGTTTTGTTTTCAGAGATTTGCAGGAGAGCAGAAGGATCAGTAAGGTTCCTGGGTATGTAGAGAAGGAGAGTAGGTTAGGCAAACGAGTGACTGCAGAGGCTCTTGAAATACTCAACAAGCAATCACTTGGTGAAAGGGAAAGCAAGTTCGATAGCTATATTGAGGACAAGTTCCATACTGCAAAAACAGAAAAAAGGAATTTGTTCATCCCGAACAGCGAGGAAGGCGCAGAAAGAAAAGCATCCTTTGAAAGTTATACGGCTGGTTCAACAACGGCAGAAAGAGCGTTGGCTCATGATTTGTGGTTACCTGAGTCTGAGGACCATTTGGCTGACAAAGAATTATTACGTTCTACCATGCTCGAAAAGCTAAATTCGTATGGAAAGAACGACGAACAGAAGCATGTACATCTGACAGAGAAACCACTTGTATCACATAGAGATCGTAAAAAGTTACATCTGGAAACGACCCTGCAATCCATCCGAGATAATAGTCGACCAACCATGATTCGGGATGAGCTTTTGGACAATTTGGTTGGTGGAGGATGGTTGGGGAATAAAGCATACCCTGGATATCTGGACGAGGAATTTATCGTAGGGGAGATCTTGGAGAACAGTCCGGCAGTCATCCTGGAAATGATGATGGAAGCTGTGAATAATGCAGGCGCTTCGGTTTATTTTGATGAACCGTTTTTGGCTGGGGTTAGAGAGCGGGTAGATGCGTTAATCGATTGTGGGATCTTAACAGCTGATAAAGAAGGAAGCAGATCAGGCATCATTTCCTTTAATTTCGAAGGTGCGAAGGAATCTCAGCTTGGTGATATAGGGACGGAACTCTCAGAAGCATCCAAAGATTTGAGCATAACAGTACTTGAGGATGAATCTCGATCGGCTGAACTGAACAGACGTAATTCTACTCTAGAGACAGACGTTTTCGAGGGAGTGAAAGTAAAGGAAGATCAGCATGGCGAAATTACGGAAGTCATTTACGGCGCAGATTTTAATGCAAGACCGGCTATTATTGAGTTCGAAGATTCATTAGGTTACCTGAATCCTGGAGGGGGATTATTCCCGGATGACCCAGCGTATGAAGGAAGTCAAGTTGAACGCAGAGGACAAACCTTTGATGAGTACGGGATAGGCGCAAAATATAAACGGGACGGAATGGCTCTCGACCATCATATCGTGAGTTCCAACATGAACCGTGAGAGTGTGATTCATACCGAATTTAATATGGGCGGGGTTTCCCGGTATCGATATGGAATAATTGATGATGAATACACCATGGGTGGCACGAACTTACGCCAGATGCTTTTGAACAGCGAATATGCTATTGGAACGTCAAAGACTCGTGAGGGATACTCGTATGATCAACAACTTATGGCTACTAATCCAATAAGAGAAGGTTTAATCAGTGGTGAGTACTCCATAGGCACAGCCAAGATCAGACAGTTGTATTTGAATGAGAGCTATTCTATTGGCATGATTGAACCACGTCAGGCAGCTATTGATATCGATTACTCACTGGCAACTATGGAATGGAGATCTGCGCTGCTCAGCGAGGATTATTCCATAAGCAGCTCGAAATATCGAGATGGAGTAGCTGAGATTGGATATACGCTTGGTTCATCGTGGGCAAGAGAAGGTGCGATGGATATTGAGTTTAACGAAGGTATGCGGCAAGCTTGGGAATCCACGTTGGTAAATATTACTCCTGAAGCGATTAGGGTAGATCGATATGGATCGGTGCAAGATGAGATATCTCTAGCCACTACTGTAATGAAATCTGCGAATCTTGACGATATGCTGACGGCTCATTCAATCATGCGCAAAGGACAATTGAACGTTGAAATCATTTCGGATAACATGAACAGATTATCCCTCATGCTTGAAGATAACCATTTTACAAGAATCGTGAAAGAGGCATCAGTTCATGAAATTGAGAGTGAAGTTGTCAAGTTACGCTTGAGTGAATTGCATGGTGAGGGTTGGTACGGTGGTAAAGGTATCAGAGATACTGACTTGGTCGAACTGATCTATGATTCGATAAAGAGTAAAAAGGATTCAGCACTGGATCATGATGTGATTCTTGCATACAAGCATACTCATGACGCTTACCTTCATGAGACAACTGATAGCACGATTGAAAAGATTGCTAATCTTGAAGAACAACTTATAGCGGATAAACCGCAAAATGGTTACCTTGACCTCACGTTACCACTAGGCGGTACAAATCTGAAATATGCAGATGTTCCAGTGGAATCTGTGGGTGGGACGGGGCTCACTTATGGAGATATACCTGTAGAGATTGTTGGTGGAACAAACTTGAAGTATGGAACAACAGAGATTGTACTCTCAGCGGACAAACCCCAGTACGGCAATATGGAAGAGAATCTGCTCGCTGACAAACCGCAATATGGATATTTGGAAGAGAACATGTACGGTCTGAAAAATGCCAAAGATTCCACTATTGATGAGCAAATTCATGCGTTTAAAAACGGTAATGAAGCTGATTTGATCCAAACGCTTGAGTTAAATAAAGAGGATAGGTCAGCATTCCTTCATGACAACCTTTTGGGGGTAAAAGCTGAAAGATGGGCGCATACCCATGAGACGATCAATGATGTAGTGAAACTGCGAAATGGATCGTTGGATCAGGACATGTTCTACGGAAACAAGGAATTTAATGAATCCATTTTGGACATGGAACTGGTTGGCTTCCAATATAAACAGCTAGACCTGATCCGAAGCGAATATGCTTACCTTAAAACGAGAGACGTTCATATTGAAGATAATTCGTTCATGAGCTCCAGAAGTTCTTATGACGCGTATAACCATCAATTGGATTCTGGAATGAACTTGTTAAGAAGCACGACTCTGGATTGGGAGCAATTCGCAGCGGAGAAAATAGATCGATATGGTCATTTACATGAAATGGAAAGTGGCGTTGGGGATGAGCGAGCCGGTGAGCATTTTGATGGGATATATGGTACCACACTCCAGAGGTTTGCTTTCTCCAGTGAGGAGTTAAGTTACGGAAATAGTCTGCCATACACAAGTTACATTGTTAATGACGGCGAGAGTTTTGGCAGTAAGTTAATAGACCCGGGTTATCTTAGTGAAGATGATTTTGAAGGGATAACAGAGGAACGTGAATCTAGCATAGAAAGAGAGTGGCCGACTGGAACAGCAAACGCCAGATTGTCTGAAATTGAAGATCCTGATTCTCTCATGGCTTCATTTGAAGAACGCTGTTCTCAAGTCATCACAGGTTTTATTTTCGCTGAAAGACCTGAGAAAAGAGCAGAGTATCTGGAACAGTTGCACGCGTTCCTTCCCGAGAGAACAGCTCATCTTATGGAAATGTATCACGAAGCCAAGATGGAACCACGTGAGAGCTTCACACTGACTGATCATCCGGTGGCTGAACGTGAAACCGCTGATGCTTACATTCCGATGATGGACACCATGGCACAGGGTCTTATATTCGATTACTCGGAAGATCTGCTCGATCGAGGGATGGATCCTGAAGATTGGGAAGGTGGTTTGGGTGTGCCGGAGGACTATGATCCGAATGATCCATTTAATGTGTACTATCCGTATTCCAAGGATATGGATGCACTGGAATTATCCCAATCAGACGATTGGACTAAATTCGGTCAAGGCGATTGGGATCGGGATCCATTGCTTGGAAAGTTTTATTCCAAGGCAGATACGAAGGACATCAGTGGATGGTACCGCAATAATTTCCTGGCTGAGACGTATAAGTTCTCCATTGATTTCAAGGTGGATACAAGTACGGATGGGAATGGCGCAGGAATTATTTTCAAATACTTCGATGAAAATAATTATTGGATGTTTATGGTTCACGGAGGAGATAGCGATAACAGTCTGGATATGAGAACGCCGATGCAGCTATATAAAATCGTTGCTGGCAATCCAACTGCAGTGGGTTCTCCGATGCAACCCTTTAAGTGGGAGAAGGAAAAATGGTATACATTGTCCGTGTCGGTCATGAAAAATAAACTCCAGATCTACACAGATTCGAAATTGCAATATGATCTGACGGGCACCGATTAACTCGGTGCTCTTTTTGTCGTATAGAGAGATTGGGAGGTGATTGGTATGGGTCATACATTTGGTTTGTTCTCCAAGTCACAGAAAGGTGTATTGTTCGCGAATATGAGAGCGAAGATTGCGGACGAAAGTTACGGCAACCCCAATAACCCTGCGTATTTACCGCAGAGTCCCAATGCACCGAGGAGTGAAACGGACCGGCATGGCGAAGAAAATAATCCTATTCTGGGTGATCCAGGTTACGGTCAGATAGGACGATGGCAGACGGTTCAATTGGATGCACTGGAAAACAGTATTGATCAAATCATTGAGCAATATCTGAAAGATAAGTCGTGGTATGCGAGTGTACGATGCCGTGAAGCACTGTGGAATATGTATCGCAGGCTTGAATGGTGGGTAGAACAACAGCAGCCTCCAGATAAAACACAATATCAGCGAGTACTGCAGATGATTAAAGATTGTATTCACAAGATTCTTGAAAATGCTCAGAAGCCTGGCGGTAGTCATCATGGTGTATCATTGCCCGTTTGTCCGGCACCCTACTACCATCATTTTAGTGGGAATTACTTTAATCATTTTGATGCAACCGTATATGAGATTCCGCTCTTTTCAATGAAAAAGGACGTCCCGTTCTCGAATAAATTCCCTGATTTCTTCAGATATGTATCATCGACGGAGGATCAGGAATGGGTAGCTGTCCACTCCGTAGGCCGAAATGAACAATCTGGATCAGAGATGATCTTAAAACTGGATTTAGGGCTTCTGGAGATTGGCAACTCATCCAAAATCACATTTAACTGGCGTGTGAAGCGTTATGGACAGATCAGGTTCAAGTACCTGGCTAGTGCCAAGCGCGGTAATGGCATGCTGTTCTATATTAATGGGCAGCAAGTTGGGGGCGAATGGAGCGAGAATAGCGGATGGCAAGAAGCTGCATTTACGTTGCAGCCAGGACAGATGTACAAGTTCGACTGGTTAATCCGCAAAATGAGACCCGAAGTATGGCAGAACAATGGTATCTATATCAAGGATGTTGAAGTTGTTGAGATTGTGGATACACGCAAGCCGCCTGCTCCGAAAGATTACGATCTGGATGGTGAGGACGTATATGAGTATGGAAACTGGGTTGTAAGATCACCGCAAAGTGTGGCACAGGCCCATTTTAAAGGACAGTTCATTACGGATGATTTACGTAAGAAAACCATGACGATGGATCTGGATAACGAATGTGATGGTACGATTTCATTTGCTTACAAAATGGGTGTGGATGAAGAACCGTATCCAGCTCATGATTATCAGTTATTTTTTGATGATGAATTCCATCTGCGGACCCAGCACGGTGATGGAGATCATGGTAGCAATGCTCGTTCGGTACATGGTGTTGAATGGGTGTTGAATGGGGAGTATTCAGAAACGGAGGCCAACCAGGCCAAAATAGAGTATGAAATTGTTGCAGGGCCTGATACGACGGTGGACTTGAGAGGTTCACTCGAACTAACTTGTCCTCCGCGAGAAATTGATCATTGGGAGCCGTCTCATCGGGGACAAGGGATTGGGAAATATCAATGGTTAATGTCGGGAAATCCGAGATGGATCCGTAAAGAAGATATTTTACGTTTGGATGAACCAACGGAAGGGAATATGATAGCACAGACAGAGGTGATATTAGATCATGAGGGGTGGTTTGTATTCAGTTACGCGCATTTGCTTAGACCTACTGAAGCTTTTGAAGTAAAAGTTAACGGAATGTTAGTACATTATACGTCCATGCAAAGTGCCAGGGAACTAGTGCGTATTCCATTAGAGGCTGGACACAACATCATAGAGTTTCATATTCAAGATCGATTGACAGAGGAGCCATTTAAGTATCAGAAGAATCATTTGTTCACCTATGGTAATAACACGGGTAATACATACCGTACAACGTCACCGCTAGGTTCATATGTTGATGTGACACGTGGATGGGATGTAACCGATGCTGGAGCATCTACACAAACAAATGGAGATACAATTACATACAGCGCAGAGCTCAATCCTGGTGCCAAATTAAAAATTAAAGAGCACATGCGAATCTATCCTGCAATGGATTCCAATTATGACCCAGATAAAGGGACTTCAAGAGATATCGAAATATTTGGAGAGTTATTTAATAAAAAGGATGTGTATAAACCGTCTTTGAAATTTATTGGTGGTTGGAAATGGAAAGATATCAAACCTCCGCAATATAACCCTGACAATCCCCCTGATCCAATCCCGGTTGGAGATGGTGTAATGTGGGCGCAGGGACATAACCAAAATTTTATTTGTGAATTTACAGCTTCAATGAATAACTCTGGATATATATGCTGGCAGTATGGTGGCGACTTTGATACGGGGGAGAAGTTGGAACTACAAATAGATGGCATCAGCGTATGGACAGGAAGTCAATCCAACGGTGATAAAGGTACAGATTGTATGTATCCCCTCCCTGCTGGTAATCATATATTCCGCTGGATATACCAGGATGGGAAGGCATATACTCCTGGTGCCGGAAGTTCAGGAGGCTCTGCAGGCTTTGGAAATACCGGTGGAAATGGTCCAGCAAATGAGCAAATGAGAGATGTAGTCACCGATCCTTTTGGACAAAGCTGTTTTCCAGCAGGTACTCAAACTCACAAAATTCAATATGGGCAAGTCCCATATGACGGAAACTCAGCACAGTCTAGCCAGTGGGGATGGAAGAACGATGGATTAATTTATAGTGATAATGGTATGCAGGGTATTAAAGTGCTGGATGAAGGTAAGACAGTCACACGGTATTTTAAAGCTCCACCTACTGGAAGTATCTTATACAGTGAGCAAATTACCGTTTATCCGGTGAAAAATAAAAAAGTTCAAGGTCTAAGAAAAATTATTCCAACTATCATTCCAAGTTCAGGAGTAAGATACCCTAAATTTTTGGGAACATCTTATTATTCTATAAACGTTAAAGGTACAGAGCCTGGAGATAATAAGTCTGATTTTGATAGTAAATACACGAAAAAAATAGAAATCTCTTTTCATTGTGAAGGCAAATTTAGACTCAACTACAAATTTATTAGTTACCTTGTAGACAAGAACCCAAGAGCTAAACTCAGAGTGTATTTCTATCCTGAAGGTCAGTCAAAACAAAAAAGGCTAATTCATGAAGAGAATAATAACAGAGGATACAATAGTAGCACTGTTGATTATGACAATTTTACCAATGAATTTTGGGAAAGATCGGCAGCATCCTATCAATCTGATGTAATCAATGTACCCCGGCCAGGTAGATATACAGTAAGTATTGGTGTTACGGACACCTATCCAGACGAGGATCAAAACAAGCAAAATGTCCGCTATCATGCGACTATTGGTAATTTGCAGATACATACTGAAGACCCTTACAGTAAAAATGAAAATAGTTTGATTGGGTATCCCGATTATGATTATGAAACGAAAGTACAAGCAGTAATATGGGATTTAACACTAGATATGCAAGCGGGAAGTGCCACTTATAATTTATTAAACGGAGAGCCTAGAAAATTTACAGACAGCTTTAAAACTTTAACACCTGGTCATACCTATCGAATTGAGTACACCCTTCATAAAAAAAAGGGTGAAACTACGGCTTCTGGTTTGGATGCTGGTGGATTCACTCTCAGCGGAGGTAGCTTTTTAGAGACATGGGATGCTTTCTGCGGAGACGCTCAGGGATTACTGTATGGAGAAGGAGAGTCTCCACATCCAAGTGAAGACTCATGGAATCCGCCCGGCCCAGTTACCACTGCGCCAGATGGTGGAAGTCATGCCTGGCTCGATGTAATTCGTTTATATAAAAATACAAGTAGAGCTTGTTCGGGAACTAAAATTGTCATCGAAACTCTTGAAGAAGGCCAAGTAATTGATACTCGACCAGTTACAAATGAAGATGACCAAATCATTTCTATTGAGGTAGAAAATACATCAGATCAGAAGAAAAGTTATGAGGTTCGCATTCGATTTGAGCAGGGCTGCCCGGGAGATGGAGCGATGATCTGGGGCGGATCGATGCAACTTGACGATATTAGCAAATTAGATCCATCCTGGGCAGAAGTGACTCACTTCGAAGTTTGGAATAATAAACCGATCTGGATGGGTGGCTGCGATAACAGTAATATGCGCGTGAAAATTACACGTGAGGACGGAAAAGTGTTATGGGATGAAAAGTATTACGGGGATGGGTATCGTGGCTTCGAACTGAATGATCTGGCTCCCAAGCCATATAGCAAGTATAAGGTGGAGATTACAACAGATCAGAAGGGGCAAATCAGCGATTGGACAGGAAAACGATATCTGACCACCTTCCGAGTGCATGACTTCAAAGCCTACGAACGATGGGTGTGGGTATCTGAACCATTTGATTGTCAACTGGATTTCTTCATTGACGATAAGCTTATCAAAACATTCACCCAAGAGGGTGGATACTATACATTTTCACATCCAGTGCCCAAAGGCAAACATGAGTTCAAATGGGTGTTCACCTCACTTCAGGAAGTGGGTACGCGTAGTTACGAATATGCTAATCTGGACTGGATGGAGCTGACCAACTGGATATGTGATGACGTCTACGTCATTCCTTACTGCGAAGGTGGTGGTGGAGACAAGTGTGTTGAAGCGCTTATTAAATGTTTGCTGGAAGTTTGGAAAGCAAGGCCCAAGATGTGTGTGATCGGTAAACGCATCTGGCTATTCACGTAAAGAAAGGAGGTTCTGTATGGGTGTTGTGAGGTTGAAAGAGTCAGGCAGGATTTATGAGGATGCGTTCGTAAGCTCCAACCTGGATTCCAAATGGGAAGTACTCCCTAACGATGCTACTCGCTATGAAGCGGGTAGTGGCAGCCTGGTGCTCAAACATGGTCAAGATCCGCTGTATATGTTCTATAAACCTTTGACAGATATGAAGCAATTCGTCATGGATGTGAAGAACAGTTACAATCCCGATACAGAGGGATGTTACGGTGGAGTTATCGTGTTTGTAGATGAACATAACTACATGGAGATTGAAGAGTTTTTGGATATGTCCTTGCCAAAGCCTTTGCTGAAGACTTACCCGTGGATACGTTTGATTCGAGATTATAACTATTATACGGCGTATTGGTCGGATGATGGCGTAATTTGGAACATCATTGGTTCTGTAGAACTGGTGGGAGCCCCTAAAATTGGTCTTTATCTGAAGGGTGAAGGGGATCACCCCATGCATATTCAGTATATTCGAATCAACAAAGGAACATCTATTGCCGTAGACAATCTAACCAAAGGAACTGTGGTTGATCTAATCGATCAGAATGGTGTTGTGCTTGAGTCCAGGGTATGCCGATCTGAAGAAACGGTTGTACATTTTAACATGGATCCATATCCCTATCCGTTTGAGGGCAATTTCGGAATCAGGCTTCCGGATGGAAATCGGTTTCAGGCTATGGATTCTATAAAGTTATACAGGGGAGACCTAATGTATTTTGAGGTTACACCAGATTTATATTACAAAGAATCGAATCCTGAAACAGGAGAAGATTTCGATGTGCTTCTTTATCCCAACACGGATAGGTTTCTAGGTTATTTAACGGCAGGTGGTTCTGCTACACAAGAAGTTCGAATGTTTGCCAAGAACCCCATGATATCAGGAGACTTTAAAAATGTAACCTTTGCGCTCACAAGCGGGACGGATAAAGTGCAGATTGCGCCTGATGTTGAAGGCATTCCTGGGTCCTTCAGCTTCTCGATCACCGCGTTTACTATTTTGCCAGGAGTGTCCTATCCATTCTGGCTGCGAATGGAAAGGGAAGAATCTCAAGACAGGTATGCTTCCCAGGTCAAATTTTCGCTACAGATGTATTCGACATACATATGACTTAATCGTATTGGAGTAATTACGTATAGATCATGTAAGGCATGAATGGAGGTGGTCAAATGTCAGTAAGAATTAACCAGTCTCATAGATCATCCGTCAAGAGTCATAAGGAATTAAGTGATATTGGGGTCCGTACGCATGATGAGATTGATTCCTATCTTGCAGAGTTGGATGATGCCAGAGGGACTGCGCTTAGTCTAGGTGACCGAATCACACTCGTAGAAGAATCTGCACACGATAGCCGAGATGCAGTAAAAAATCATGAGCAGAGATTAGGCGATGTCGAGACTAAGGTTATTTCAAACAGCTCACGATTGGATGATGTTCAGCAGGATATTCTGACGGCAAGAGCAGATGTCAATACCATTTCCAAGAGTCAGGATGACCATGAGAAGAGATTGAGTCTTGCGGAGACGGAGATAAAAGAAGCACGTGGAGCAGAGGCATCCATAGATCATCGATTTGACACGTTGGAGAAAGCGATTGAAGTTGTAGCGAAGCAACCCATTCAGGATCTCAGTGTTACCAACCCCACGTACCTAGATGCAAATAACAGTGTCCAAGTTACGATTAATGCAGGACGAGCCAGTATCAACAAGGTTATTGTGGATCAATTTTCTCAGACATTCAGCATTTCAGACATTGAAGCCAATACGACATATTATATTTTTCTTCATGAAAATGGGGAGTACTCTTATAGCTCAGATCAAAAAGAGCCCAAGGATGCCATGATCATAGGTGGACTTGATGTTGGAGTTTCTCCAACAACTTCACTCACGGCTTTGGATTTCAGATATTTCTTAACAAAGGGTTCTGTTGAAAATGACATGTCTGCATTGGGAATTCGTGTAGATGATCTGGAAAAAACCGTTGGTGAGCAAACCACAACAATTGCTACACATCATACGACGATCAAAGCGATGGAAGTCCAATTAGAAGCAACTGCTAAAGAAGTTGTGGCTTCAAAAGAAGATAAAAACGGAGTTGTCTATGATGCTCTCAAGGACAGACTCGACAACATGCAGAGTCGTCTTGAACTCGCTGAGAGTCGAGGCACTATGGAGCATCAATCCGTATTCCATTTCACTTCTGCTCCTAACAGCAGGTTGTCGATGTCTAGAGATTTTCAAGTGCCCAGATATGTGATTGGTTCAAATTCTGCAGAGGTATTTCTGGATGGAATACGCATGGATGCAGGAGACGATTACATTGAATATAATGATACGCTTATACGGTTTACTTTTGATGTGCCCAAGGAAGCCCGAGTAACGGTCATTGGTCGTGGGTCTATTATTAACACCACTTCGGTAACCGAATATACCTATTATCCAGATGGAAAAGTACATACGGAGAAGATTGATGGAGGGATCAACCGCACCATTGAGCACTTCTATAGCCCGGATGGAAATCTGGAACGACAGGAGGTTACTGAGAGTAACGGACAGATCAAGTCCATTGAGTATCAGCGTGACATTACGGGTAGAGTACTGCGCGAAATTAACAATGGTGCAGAGTATTATGTGCTTCAAGGAGGTGCTACCTTCGATGACACGGACATCCGGAGGAGACTTGTCTTTCTTGAAGGAAGTACACTTGAGCTGGATGTCGTATATAACTACTTCTCTAATGGTGACATTGAGTCAGAAGAAGTATTCTCAGTAGATTTGAATCCACAGCTATTGAAGAAAACATCGTTTACTTACAATGCAGACGGTACCGTTAAGACTGAGACCTTGATCTATGACGGCCAAGGAGTTCAGAAGGGATTTGAATATGATGCTAGCGGTAACATCAAACAAGTAAAAATTAGAAAGGTCGTGATTTGACGTGACGAGGACCGTGCAGGATGTAAAATTTGCACTACATACCATTATGGATAAATTAGTGGGCAATCACTCGGAGCCATTCAGTACAGAGGAAATTGAAATCCTGATCTTTGCATTTGAAAGCAATATTCTGTTTGATAATGTGGCTCATAAGTTTCTGCCTTCACTTAAAGGGCTACCTAAAATTTATGAGGCTGTTGCTAGTGGTGTGGAGTCAGAGGATGAAGCCGGGGATAAAGAGCAGGCTTATCATGAGAATCTCATAACAGAGAGAAGTGACATGGTGAAAACAGTCTTGTTAACCGTACTTAAAGAGAACATCTTTCACGAAATGAAAATCCGATTTGGTGCTTAAGGAGGTGGGATAGTTGGCTGAAAATATCTTGTTAGGTGCCCTGCGTCGTTATGAGTTTTATTCTTATTCTTCCAATTTGATTGCTGAACTTTACAAAACAGTTAGTCAAGATTTATATGGGGATATACATTGGAACTGGACTTATGAACCATCTAATGAATATTCAATTCCAAGGAGTTGGACTCATCCTAGTAGGAGTGATGCAAATCTGGGCACTCTTACGGCTCAAAATATAAAAGATCCAAGTATGTTCTTCACAATTAGTATGAATGTTTCTAGGTTTTATACACCCAATTACAGCAGAGATTGCACTAGGAGTTATATGCTTAGAACAGGTTTGAGAAATAATGGTTCGATTGTGAAACCTGATCTTTATACCAATGTAGGAGCTGTAACCGAAATTCCTCTGAATACTTGCATTAACGAAGCGTATTCAAATTTATCTAATGCTCCTAATGTTTACTGGAAGTGGACTCTATTCACTAATTTTAATTATATCTATTTATTTGGTGAGGCACAAAATTACATTGGCGATGCAGCCTATCCTGTTAGATTATATCTTGGCAGAATGAAGCCTTTTGAGGAAGAAGATCCACTTGTGGCAAATGACTTTGTGGGAATTTTTGGTCATTATCCAGTTGGGATGAATATTGCTGGTGTTGAATTGAAGCATAATACAGGCAGAGGCTACGTGAGGACATCAAGAAATGGTACAAGTAATGCGTTATATCATTTCTCAACGAGTTCTCAAGTTCCTTCTCCGGGTTTAGGTGGAAGGTACTTTATCTCTCCTTTTTATGTCTGGCATGGAACGGAAGGAGTAAGGGGAGAGTTCTTCGGTATACGTACTGCCGTACTAAGAAATTCGAGTATGTACCCGGATGGTTCAATTCTTGACCTCGGGGATGAGCGCTATTATGTATTCCATGTGAATGTTCAGCAGCATCCGGCAACTCATCAGGGATTTTTTGCAACTAATGGAGCTTACTACAATGGTCAACCCTACTTCTTCGACTCTCCCTTACTTCTCGGTGGCGGACAACGGGTGCTGCTATTCGAGATCGAGAAGGAGGTGTAGTGCATGACCATGATTCGCAGACACGAGTTTACCAGTACGCTAAGCTTATTTACTTCAACGCTTGTTAACACATTGAAAGATGCACACGATCCTTACTGGGATACCATACATACGGCCGAAACGACATATGCCAATTGGGGAAATGCGCTGCTTACCAATAAAAAAAATACATCCATGCGTTTTACCATGTGTGTATGGGCGCACGCCAGAGGAGTCAACATTCGCTGGGGACTGAAGAACCTGGGAAGCAATGTGGCATCACCAGATCTATTCATAAATCCGCCAGTGGACACAGATAAATTCATGACGGAAACGCCATTTTTGTGTCATAACGTGCAGTACAATGTGAACTATAAGTGGTCTGTAATAACGAATGAGGATATTCTGTTTATCCATGGAGAGAGTCTGAACTACCCGGAACGAGCTTACCCAGTACGAATATTCCTAGGTAAATGCGAGCCATTAGAGCAAGAAGACCCGGCGATTGCCAATAAATTTTATGGCGTTTTCCCACATATGCCTTTATCTGCTTCGGATAACAACACATCAGATCAATATGATACGCCGAGAGGTGTCGTTATGACTTCACGGAATGGAACGGAGTACGCACTGTACAATTTTGGGACAGAGTCCATCCCTTCTCCAGGTGTAGGTTCAAGATACTATGTTACGCCTTTCATGGTCTATCATCCATCTGAAGGAGCTAGGGGTGAATTCAAGGGTATGCGTTCCATTGTATTTAAAAACAGTGCGCAGCACCCGGACGGATCGATCCTGGATCTTGGCAATGATGGCAAGTATTACGTGTTTCATGTCGTAGATCAGGATTATCCGAATACAGACTATGGACGTTATTACCACAATTCGAACCTGGCTCCTGTGTATTCAAGACCGAAGTTCTTCCATGGTGCCAGACTGCTTGGTGGTGGACAAAGAGCGTTACTTTTCCAAATATAGGAGGTGTTTATGAGGAATGGCTAATTTCACAGGCAAAGTTAAGATGAATGAATTATTCGCGAATATTGTTCAAGGCTTTAAAACGATTGCGGGATCTCCCTGGTCCATTTTTTACGAGACAGCGAGTGTGATCGTGCTGAAATCGGTGGGCACAACGGGTTCAGATAAACTGTTTTTTAGACTTGAGGTTGGAAACACGAAGGGAACTACGGGAAATAAATTGACCGTGAGTGTGGCTGAAGATTTGATGGCAACAGATGGTAGTATTCCTTTGGGCAGAGCCGAAGTGAAAAAGGACTTCCTATGTCATACAAGTGCCGTTGATACGAATCTATTAATCGATTACCAAGTTTCAGTACAACCAAACCGGATTATTATTTATTTGCAGGGGGATGTGAACTCGGTTACCGGTATATCCAATTTGGGTTACTTCGGAATTCTGAACAGGTATGCCACAGAGGCAGATTCCTCGAGTTTGAGTGTTGGCCTCAGCTACAATGGGGATAATGGTATCCGGACGTTGCGTGATAAAGATAAACAGATGGTGAATAACATTTATGATGCTTACTCTGCCATGCTTCCTGTTAATCCAGGGTGGGGGTCTCTTTATCATCTTGCTCCGGTTATTATGTGTAATGGTGTGGAAGGCCCGAGAGGCGAGCTTATTGATATCTATGCGGTACCTTCTGCCGGAGTTTCCCATGGAGATGAGATTAAAGTAGGCACCAGAACATATAAGGTATACTCTCTGTCGATTGGTGGACAGAGCTTCTTATCAGGAGCTACGGTTGCTGTCCTGATGAATTAAGGTGGTGAATGGACATGGCTATACATCAAGGGAAAGTTGTAGGGACCGCCGAGAGCGGTTCTCTTTTTACCCAGAGTAAGGCGGCAGTTTTCCATAGCATTGGATACGATCTTGATGCTGTCCCGTTAACCATTGAGGGTAAGGAAATGGTCTATACATTAGGAACGTTATCCACTACGGCTGAATTAATTGACATCTACCGTTGGGGTACATGGAGGATGCTGGACAACCATAATGATCTTTTGATTGGATACGTTACGGATAAGTATATTTATGGGCCACGAACCAGAGTGGGAGTTCCTGATGAAAAAAATATGATACTCAAGCATAAATTTTTGACCCAGTCCAGTGGAGTAGGTTTAATTCGTGATACCATAAGAGGCCTCAAAGTGAAACAAAATTATGCGGGGCTCGATTGGTGTATTAAGGTCAAGATTCCTGTCCAGCAGGCTGGGTTAGTGGGGAAAACGTGGGGGGATTGGTCCTACAGCGGAAGTGGTAACACATCTGATAGTCATCTTCGTCCACGACGGTATCCGGATACACATATTCCTAGAAGGAGGGAAGGCTCTTGAACAGGACATGGAAACTGATGGAGGAGATGAGAAAAGTGCTATTGCCGGTATCGTTTGCCCAAAGAGTAGAGTATGTTGGCGGTGGGGCGAAGGCAATGATTGATATTCCCATGGAACATCCTCGATTCATGATCAAAACGATTAGGGTCATTCCGTCCAGAGAGACGAATGTGGAAGTTCATGTTTTGAACAGTGCGGGTCCACATCCAGAGGTTCTCTATTTCAACAATGCCCAATACTCGACGGGAAATTTTATGGAAGGGATTTACGATATGATTGATTTGCCATATGAGGACGTAGATGGGACTTCAACACTTCACTTGTCGTTAAAAAATCTGGGTACAGATGTGGCCAACTTCGATATTGAGGTCGTTGGTTTGACTACAAGGTGAGAGGAGGACCACCACATGGATATTGTTTCATACAGCAAAGCTGCCAAAGTAGAACGTGAAGTTAAACAAGCCAGGGATTCTTATGCCTCACTTGATGGCAGACTGGACGCAGTGTCAGTAGGAAACGTGGTCTCGGTCAGACTGAAAACAGAACTTCCAACCGTAGGTGAAGCAGGAAGATTATATCTGGTACGCCAAGACTCAAGCAATCAAAATGAATCAACGACCTATACATACAGCGGTGGGAAATATGTAAAGGTGGGTGGTGATCGAGTTTCGAACCATCCTGAGAATGGAACGATTAATCTTAATGGTACCAAAACGGTGATCTATAGCCATCCGGATACACACAGTGCTGATATGTTAACAGATGGAAGTCATAACGTTATCATGACTCTGGACGAACGCGAAAAATTGTCCAACATCGAGCGTGAGGCCAATCATTACACACATCCTGACACACACAGTGCCGATATGATCAGCGATGGAGAAACCCATGTGAGCATGACTTGGGGTGAACGAAAACGCCTGAATGTCATTGATCCGTGGGAATCGATCAGCGATTTGGTAGATTATACGGATGTGGTTACATATTTTGCTTTTGACAATCAGGGAAGAGTTATTCGACAAGTCGTTACAGACAACTACACCGAGCAGCTTGTTAGAGAACCTGTACTTACCATGCCGGCTTCTCCAGAAGGTTATGCACAGGATGATTCCTTCTTAGTCATTTCGATTGGTGAGATATATCGATATGACGGTCTGGACTTCGTGCAACTTCCTACTTTGGTTGATGTCATCTATCAGTATGATGATGAGGGAAGATTGGTGGCCAAGTCCATCACCAGGTTGGGAACAACACCTGTTCAAACTAACTTCCAATATATATATGACTCATACGGCAATCGTATAGCGGTTAAGAAATACTAATACGGAAGGATAGCATATGCTGTCCTTTTTTTCTTTTAACAACGAAATAGTTTGTGTATCCCACATCTGCATTGAAGATTAGCATTAACAATTAGCTGATCAAGACGTATAGAGAAAGTAGTATGAGAACGTAATTATTCCGGGAGGTAGTGTACGATGAATATTGAACTTACTGCTCATTTCTATTTCAAGGGAAGTGGGAAGAAAAAAACAGTGAACTGGATGGAAGATAATCCAAGGTTACAACAGAAAGAGAAAGATTCGGATAAGGTCGTACGCGAAATCCCGTTAACTGGGAATGAGGTTAAGCAAGAATATCGCCGACTTTTCACCAAACACAAGAACGAGGGGAAATCGATTACGTTGGAAGATACAGACGATGTGGTTCATATCATTGATCTTACCGATGTGCGAAATATTGAATTGACCTCTAAGGAGGGGAATACAGATGCTGTACAGGCTGACCTTTGCACTGAATGATGAGGAAATTGTCACTACCGAGATGACCTCGGATAAGGAGGATCTGGTTGGAGCAACGGAAGAAGCGTTCGATTTGATCGAAAAAGACTACGGTGCCAATGTCGTTTTGAACCTGGTTGCGTTTAGCCTACTCAAAATAGAGCTCACCAATGAAATGATAAATTAAGCGTATGAGCTAACTAATGTTAGCTTTTCAGCACCAAGTGTTGATTTATTTGAATAATTATAAAATATAGTTAATAAAGTGATATACCCCAAGCCTAGTTCTGGGGTCTATTCCTTTTTCATGAAAAGTTGATAGTGACTTGATTTAATGCATCCATTGAAACTTGTCTTGTACAAGCAGTTTTGATTAAACTAGGTTGAATTCATATGTTCAGGGGCAGTAGAAGGGGTCAGGATGATTGGCAAGGAGGGATGGGACATTGAGATAAAAGACTTGGAAAGAGAGCTCGCAAAGTTGGCATCCAGAATAAGAAAAGATTTTACTGAGCGCGGGCCGGTAGATACCAGAGTCTCTATCATGAATCATTTTATCATCTTAAAGTTTACAGCAAAATTCACCAAGCCTGAAGCATTCATGCTGGAACATATGCAATCACACTCAAGTCAAATTTTCGCCGAATACAAGATGAAGCTAGCACATATGATGAGAGAAGATTTCAACCCCGTTTTCTCCTATATCAACATGGGTCTGAAGATCGAAGACATCGAAACAACATTTTTTGGTCATGATTTTGCAGAGCAGATTACAGTCTTCAAGATGAACAAGGATGTTGAAGTGCTCCTGAAAAATGATGAGATTAACATGCCTTAAGACCTATTAACTAACGTTTGAATACTGGACAGGTTCTTAGGAACTAATTTTGTTGTTGACAATATCCTACATATTTCCTTATACTACCCTTATGGCGATCGAATAGATTAATAATCTTGACGAAGCCTATAACCTTGTTAAAGAACTTGAAGGCCATATCTTCGGTAATTGGGACGAAATAGATGTCAGACCAAGACCGACACATTCCACCATTTTGGTATTTTCCAGTGGTGCGCTCTGTGTTGGTCTTTTTGTTTGTAAAAAATGCTACTTTACCTTTCACTGTATACTTCGTATATAGTCAGTAAAAGGCATATAAGCGAACGAAATAAATAAATGTTGCGAACATTAGTTCGTATTTGTTATTCTGAATGTAATAGGATGGGAATGGGGAGGCGGATCAAAGGGAGATTTCTTGATTGTTTGTGTGTAATTAGGCTTATTAGCTTCAATTGTGTGTAACAAGACTACATATGGTATATGAGATTTCGGGAGCAATAGCGGGAATATAGAGTAAGATCATGCTGGATAGCGACTAGATTGTGAAGAAAGAATACGATTACTGATAATTAAATAGTTAATGGGGGAAATGAATAATGTCTGCTACAACTGCTATGGGTTTTGATGATTTATTTGAGATTGGGGATATAGACATGTTCCTGAATAAAGCTCAGGAGAAGTGTCGTCACAAGCTTAGAGGTAAAACATTTGCCGGGATGGAGAAAGAAGATGTGACCCAGGAGATTATGATCAAATTAGTTAACTCCCTGGACAAGTATGATGCAGAAAAGGCCAAAATGTCGACGTTTGTTGATCATCTTATCGAAAATAAAATTAAGGACATGTACCGCAAGTGTATGTCTGAGAAAAATCTCAGTGTGGTTAATGCTGTACAGATCATGTG
The DNA here is from genome assembly GCF_037993015.1 of Paenibacillus sp. FSL E2-0151. Lineage (NCBI taxonomy): Bacteria > Bacillati > Bacillota > Bacilli > Caryophanales > Paenibacillaceae > Paenibacillus > Paenibacillus sp. FSL E2-0151. Next base: position 4,428,173 of record NZ_CP150308.1, on the reverse strand, counting down.
CACGGATCAGGGTGGTGGCGATGAATCGGAAAGCTCAGACATCGCATTAGCGCTTGGTCATGCGGGGTTTGCTTATGAGAATTTTGAGTTTGTAACAGATATTATGGAAAATATGAGGCTGAACGAACGTGAGAAACAAATCTTTAAGCTTCGGACTTCGGGGTATGAATTTGTAGAGATTGCAGGAATGCTAGGTGTATCCAAGGCACGTATATCCCAGTTATGGAAAGCGATTCGTGAGAAATACGAAGCATTGTAGTCATAAGTGGCAATTAATAGCCTAAGTTTGATGAAGATAGATTCAGTAACCTACATAGAACAGAGAGAGCACCCTTAACTGGGTGCTTTTTTATGTCGTATAGAGAGATTAGTACAGAAAGAAAGGCGGAACAAGGATGCTTAGTGTGGTGGTTTTAGGATTTTCTGTGGAACGTCTAGAGGGGTATTCGGATATCGCTTGGGCAAGTCATGATTCTTCGACAGCTTCTGATTTAAGCAACAGGGAGTATGCCTTGATCATTGAGAAAGTAGTGGTACAGGCTGATGCTGTCTTGGTTAATCTGGGTATGGATCATTTGACCTCTACTGATATTGTGATCATGCATCATGCTAATATACATAAAAAACCGATCTTGGGTGTAGGTTTCAGGCCATTGGAGCCTGTCATCGAAGATTTTGTCTCCAAACGAGTGGCTGATCTGGACGTGGCTGTACATCATATGCGGACGAACTATATGGTCTTAAGCAGCGGAACCAATACTTCATCTACGGCTCCAATTTAACTGCCGCTCCGATAACACGTATAGAGAATGTAAGGGCAAGAATATTCGCTAGACTTTAACTAATGGAGGAATAATTCAATGACTCATATGATCAAAGCAAAAGATGATAAATTAACGGAAGAAATCGTAGCCAGTATGATTGGAAAGTATATCCACGCGCCGACCAATATGCATGAAATCCAGACGCCAACCGGCGCAACAACGAAAGCCAACGTATGGTTTGCTGGTCGTGTAGCTGGTTACGAAAAAGCCGTTATTGGATTCAACTACGAAGAGGGTACCTTTCATGAAGAACTACAAACATTTTATAACGTTCATTTAACGGATGGTATGGGGTACATTCTGACAAGTGCTTACGAATTGGAGATTCATGAACTGACCGAAGAGGAGTTTAATCAACTCATTGAAGAGAAAAAGGAAGAGGAACAAGACTCATCTGGTGAAGAGCAATGAAGGTGTTAAACTACGCCTCGGATTTAGCTGTAAAAACGTTTGTGTCCGCTAGCGCTACAGGTGTGGAAGAATTAATCAACGCATGGATGTTATCCAAACCACACACGTTCGTTACCGGACTGGAGTTTACCTCCACCGTTGATCCATCCAGTAACACGTTGGAATATGCCGCAATCATTGTATATCAGCCAAGTGAACAAGACCAATCCTAACTTAGGTATGAGATTATTCCTTCTATAATATAGAGGCTTTCGGTAAGGAGGTGGGCGAATCTGTTGCTCACTTTAGAAAGAGTAATAGGTATTGTTGTTGCGGTGGTGGTATTAGCTTCACAATACCAAGCAACGGAAGCAGAGCAGGTACAGCCAGTAAAACCAATGAAGCAAGAAAAACAAGAGAAGCAAGAAAAGCAGGGAAAACAAGTTAAAGATGCATTGGTTGCTCCTACGCACATACAAATGACGGATATGCTTGAACAGTATATAGAACTCCACCATGAGAAAACAGTGAGCCGGGCAAAGCTGCTGAAGTATGTGAGGTGGGTAGTTCAATATTCGAAGGATACGGATATCGATTCCGTCTGGATTCTGGCTATGATGTGGCAAGAGAGCCGGATGTTAGAGGAAAGTGTATCATCCCATGGAGCGATTGGTTTACTTCAGATTCTTCCAAGCACAGCGAAATCGTTTGGAGTTAGCAAACAGGAGCTACATCAGCCTGAAACGAATATCAGGACAAGCATTATATACTTGGAATATCTTATGGATAAGTACGACGGAAATCTTCGTACAGCAACCATTGCGTACAATCAGGGGGAGGGCAATGTAGATAAGGGAAAGGCTCGCCCTTGGTACTACAATCAAGTGAAGGAACATCATAACAAGATGCTTCAAATAATCAAAAAAGATCAATAAATATTATTTAACAATAAAATTTGAATACTATAAGATCGTTTATCAATTTTACATAGGGAGATCCAAATGGGAAAATTTCCAGAACATATTAGCACGAATTTGCAGGTAAATAAGAAGCATTACACAATGGATGACGTAGAAAATATTGAACGTTGTAAGCTCGATGAGCATTTCCTCGGGGATTGTATTCTGGTCAATGAGAACCTGATATGGCATTCCGTTCATAAGTATATTGGAAAACCTGAAATGATTATTAAGAATCATTGTGTGGAGAAGGATGATATTCTTCAACTGGGCCGTCTGGGATTCATCAAAGCGGTTAAAGCATTTGATACGGGACGTGGCGTAAAATTCAGTTCGTTTAGTGTTACTGCGATTGTCAGAGAAATCAGATGTTTTCTGAGAGATAGTGCAAGCATTATTCGTCCAACTCGCACAGCTACGGAATTAATTAACCGAATCAATCGACTTGAGCACGATATGGGCTACCTCCCACCAGCACATGAAATCGCATTGTTGCTTGATGAGGAAGAAGAGAAGATCAATAAAGCACTTCAAGTGGGTAAAGGTGTGAAATACCTGGATGAGCCTGTAGGTGCTGATGATCAACAAACTCAATCCGTGACGTTGATGGATACCATCTATAGCGGGGAGAATATTGAAGAAGATATTTTGGACAAGTTATACGTTGATGCGGTTATTGATTCGGTCAAGCGCAAGCTTAGTGAGAAAGAAGTGACTGTACTGAAGCATCGTGTTGAAGGGTTTAATCAAACCCAGACCGCAGATATGGAAGACATTAGCCAGATGAGAGTCTCTAGAATTATGCGAAAAGTAGCTAAAATGCTGGATAAAAAGGATCAGGCTTGATTGTCGTCTAAGCACTTCATATCTTATATAATGTCTCATACATAACGTCCCTCCCGCATCCAAGCGTGAGGGATTTTTGCTGTTTTTGCCCTATGGGACATACTCCAAGTTGTCCGGACATAAGATAGTACAAGATTCCAAGTGACCCGGAGGAATGAATTGATGCGAAAAATAACGAAAGTCATTGCATGCATGCTTATCCCTGTCTTCTTGTTGTCTTCATTAGGGGTTACTCAAGCCCAGGCAACGATTCAAGGTCCGTCTACACATGCGCAAAGCGCTGCTCTCATTGATGTCACATCAGGCAGGATCTTATACAGCAAGGATGGGGATAAAGAACTGCGAATTGCCAGCTTGACCAAAATCATGACAGCGATCGTAGCGATCGAACACAGCAAGCTGGATGATAAAGTGAAAGTGTCTCCCACGGCTTTTGCCAAAGAAGGATCTTCTCTCTATCTCAAGTTAGGTGAAGAGATGACGCTTGAAAACATGTTGTACGGGCTCATGCTCCGTTCAGGCAATGACGCGGCCTCTGCGATCGCAGAACATGTCGGTGGATCGGAAGAAGGCTTTGTCCTGTTAATGAACAAAAAGGCGGAGCAAATCGGTCTGACGCATTCTCATTTTATGAACCCTCATGGACTGGATGCAGAAGGTCACTATTCAACAGCTAACGACTTGGCACGATTAACGGCATATGCATTGCACAATCCGGTGTTCAAACGCATCGTAGCCACGGAGGACAAATCCGCACCGAACCCCAATGAAAGCTGGGAATACTCTTGGCACAATAAAAATAAAATGCTGCGGATGTATGAAGGTGCGGATGGAGTGAAAACCGGCTACACAAAAAAAGCTTTCAGATGTTTGGTCAGCTCCGCTACACGTAATGGACAGCAGCTCGCCGCGGTAACGCTGAATGACGGAAACGATTGGAACGATCATGCTCGGATGCTAGATTTCGGTTTTGAGTACTTCCCGTTGGTAGAGGTCGCCAAGCAAGAACAGCCTGTGCAAAATACAGATGTCGTTACGGGCCGGGGATTCTGGTACCCAATGGCTAAAAGTGAAGAAGGCTCATTGACCAAGAAATTGATACTACACGAAAATAGAGGACAGTCGGAAACGGAAGGCAAGGAACAATCGACAGATCCTTCGTTCGGATTGGCAGGTCGCATTGATATGCAGCTTGACGGCAAACTTGTGGGCTCAATTCCAGTGTATCGCAAAGGCAGTTATATTCCTCCTGAACCCAAGACAGAAGATGCAACGCTGGGTGGAATCGGTGATGTCTCTTCCTGGGCAGCTGCATGGCGTGCCGTGTTAAGCCACCTGTTATCTCCTTAGCTAAATCGCCATTGAAGGGAGGATATAATCCATGATTAATCTAATTTGGCTGCTCATGATTTTAATCGGATTTGCTTTTGCAGCCGTCAACGGTAATATCGAAGTGGTCACGCAAGCTGCTTTTGATGGGGCGGCAACGGGAGTCACGGTCTGTTTTGGACTGATTAGTGTGCTTGTGTTCTGGATGGGCATGATGAAAATGGCTGAAGATGCGGGTCTCCTGGCCCGGATTGCCAAGCTGCTCGGCCCGGTTGTGGGCTTCCTGTTCCCCGATGTGCCCAAAAATCATCCGGCGATGGGTTATATTCTCTCCAATATGAGTGCCAATCTGCTGGGGCTAGGAAATGCAGCTACTCCCATGGGAATCAAAGCGATGCAACAGCTGCAGGAGCTTAATCCGGACAAACAAACTGCTTCTCCTGCCATGTGCACCTTACTGGCTCTGAATACGGCCAGTATTACCATTATTCCGACAACGCTGATCGCCATCCGCTTAAACTATCATTCTGCCAATGCTACAGAGATTGTGGGAACAACATTGATGGCTACCATTATCGCTACACTTGCTGCTATAATCGCCGATCGCTGGTATCGGAACAGGGCTTTACACAAACCGCCGCGCATACAGAAAAGTGGCAATCCCGGTATGAAAGGATGAGCACCTTTGTTAACCTTCATCAACTGGATCTCCGTCTGGGCCATCCCGGTTATTATCGCGTTTGTTCCATTATATGCGTTTACCAAAAAGGTCCCGGTTTACGAATCCTTTGTTGATGGGGCCAAGGATGGTTTCTCTACTGCAATCAGTATTATTCCGCATCTCGTGGGCATGATGGTCGCAATCAGCGTATTTCGTGCCTCGGGTGCACTGGATTTTGTGATTAGCCTGTTCGCTCCGCTGGTGTCCTGGATGGGTGTTCCAGGCGAAGTGTTGCCACTCGGAATACTGCGTCCTTTAACGGGGACAGGCTCTCTGGCGTTTACAACCGATCTGATCAAAACCCATGGCCCTGACTCCATGATTGGACGCATGGCATCTACGATTCAGGGGAGTACAGACACCACGTTATATGTGCTGACTGTTTATTTTGGGGCTGTAGGCATACGGAACGGTCGATATGCACTCAAAGTAGGGTTGTTTTCCGATGTCATTGGTTTTATTGCTGCCCTCGCCATTTGTTTGCTCGTTTTTGGTTAAAAGATATCTCCTTTCCTTCCGATATATTAGATATGCTAGAATAATAGCGGAGGAGAGTGAGACATGCAGAAGAGTTGGAAACGAATGCTCCGTGTCGGAATGTCAGGCGTGCTTGCTATTGCAATGCTCGCAGGGTCAACGGGGCTGGCGGCAGCTCAAGCCGTTCAGACGATACATTTTACAGGTTACTTCGATAAACAGCTGCGTGCACAAATGGCAGTCACAGCGGATTCTTTTCCAGTCGTGAATGTACGTTTGGTCAAGCAGGATGAACCCGATATGGTATATTATGATGTTGGTACCTCAATATTGATCTCAAAGGATGAAGTGCTCACGAATTATCATGTCGTTCAGAGTTTTGCTGAACTGTCTGATGGTGATGAAGGTACACTGACTGTTGCGAGTCCGGGTTCCTTGGGTAAGCCTGTAAAGGCAAAGATTATTAAGACAGATCCGGTGACAGACATGGCACTACTGAAGCTGGACAAGGAGATAGACGCCCAACCGGTCACATTTACAAACGCAAGGGATAACCAGGTCGTCTATACCATTGGATTCCCCAAAAATCCTGCTGGTGATCTTGTCATCCTGGATGAAGATTTTCCTTCAACCTTCAATACGATAGCCAAAAGCAGAGTGTTTAGTTCCCAAGCTTCGGACGTTCCAGGTAAAAAGGGAATCGGCAGTATTGTGAAATCCATGGCCCAAGGTAATTCAGGTGGCCCTGTTCTGGATCAGAACAACCGGGTCATTGGTATGATGACATTTGTGTACGGTGGACGTACCTATTATATTACTTCCAAGACATTGCAGACTTTCATTAAAGAGAGTACCACACCTGCCAAAAAACAGGTTGCAGTTGCCGGCAAAGTTTCCAATTAAATGATTTGAGGAAAAGGCTTATCTTTACGCCATCTGTGTTCAACAGGTCGTGTAAAGGCAGGCTTTTTTTTGCGGCAAATCTGGGGGAGGAAGGTAGCCAGAAATGGATATTCGTGTCTCCAGTTTACAAAATCCATGGATTATCCTTGTGATTTCCTTGCGTGATGGGTATCATTAGTGTGAGGTGACATGACAAACATGGAAAGATTACAAAAAATTATCGCACAGGCAGGCATTGCATCCCGCCGCAAGAGCGAGGAACTAATCCTGTCCGGCAAAGTAGAAGTTAACGGGGAGGTCGTAACCGAACTGGGTACAAAAGCGAACCCCGAAGAGGATATGATTACGGTTAATGGAAAACCGATCCGTAGTGAGAAAAAAGTGTACTTGATGTTAAACAAGCCAAAAGGCGTAATCACAAGTGCATCTGACCCGGAAGGTCGGAAAATTGTATCCGACTACCTGAAAGGTGTCAAGGAACGCGTATATCCTGTAGGTCGTCTGGATTATGACACAGAGGGCTTATTGATCCTTACCAATGATGGTGAGTTTGCACATTTGCTGACGCATCCTAAGCATCACGTACCCAAAACGTATCATGCAACGGTTAAAGGTGTGCCACATGGTACAGCTTTGGAGAAATTAAAGACAGGCATTATGCTGGATGACGGCATGACTGCTCCTGCAGAGGTAGAGTACAAAGATGTGGATACAGCCGCTAATGAGTCGGTCATTTCCATTACGATCTATGAAGGACGTAACCGTCAGGTTAGACGTATGTTCGAGGCAATCAACCATCCGGTAACCCGCCTGAAACGGATTTCGTTTGGTGGTATTTTGCTACAAAACCTGAAACGTGGTCTGACACGTCATCTGACCAAAGAGGAAGTCAACAACCTGATTACCCTCGCACAATCAGAGCCAGCCAAAAAAATGAAAAAAAGGTAATGTGAGGACACATAATTTTCATAAAACCGCCGCAGTTTTGTGACGAAATTCGCTATAATTGTTCATAGGATGTTCACAGTTGTCTTATACCAATAAGATGCGAATGCTACAGTCACTTAAAAGGGGAGCAGCACATGGGGAAATCAAGAAGAACGGTGCAAATCGTCATTTTGTTATTGATCCTGGTGTTGGGCGGATATGCGATTACCACATCGGTATCCGGCTCGAATGGCAAGCCAAAGGAAGGGGACAAATCTCCTTCTTTTGAACTGCTGGGCCTGGATGGTCAAGTTCATACGTCTGATGAGTACAAAGGAAAAGCGATGGTGATCAATTTCTGGGGCACATGGTGTGAACCTTGTGTTAAAGAAATGCCTGCACTTCAGGCGCAAGCTGACAAATGGAAGGACCAGGGAGTACAATTTGTCGGGATTAATGTTGGAGAAGACCAGATGACCGTGGATAATTTTGTACGGCAGGTTGGCGTTACGTTTCCAATCATGCTTGACCGGGACAAAAACTCGGTTCGTGATTTTGGGATCTCTCCCATGCCAACGACATTTTTTGTATCCGACACGGGCAAAATCTCTACCATTCATATCGGGCAACTTGATTTGGACACACTTGACGCTCAAATTTCGCAACTGGCGAAGCAGCCCTGACAGGAGGTCTATTCGTGTTCCAAAATACCAAATGTGAGTGCGGACACCAGAATCCGGTAGGCACTGTACTATGTGAAGCATGTGGGAAACCGCTGCTGGAGTCTGAAGCTAAATCGGATGAAGTGCTGGAAATGCGTTATGATGGCATGGCGCGCCGTTCACAGCGTAGTAATCCTAATATCATTGACCGCATATGGAACTTTTTTTCTTCCGTTAAAATTGCCGTCTATATGATTGTTTTTACGCTGGTAGGTTCTATGCTTGGTACAATCTATCCGCAAGAAAGTACATTCTTGAATATTGATCCTTCCGTGTACTACAAAGAAACATACGGTCAATTGGGTCATATCTATTATCTGTTGGGTTTATCCCATACATACGAATCCTGGTGGTTTATTCTACTGCTGGTGCTGATTGGGGCATCATTGGTGATATGCAGTCTGGATCGCGTCCTACCGCTCTACAAAGCACTGAATAAACAGAGAATACGTAAGCATACGCAATTTTTGACAAGACAGCGTCTGGTGTACCAAGGTACCATCGAAGAGGCACCAGAAGACTGGATTAAGAAAGCGGTTACGCCGTTGAAAAAGAAAGGATACCGTGTGCACACCCAGGGGGATGCATTACTCGCCGAGAAACAGCGATTCAGTCGATGGGGCCCATATGTCATCCATATTGGACTCATTATATTTTTGCTGGCGGTGCTCGCACGAGGACTTCCTGGTCTGAATCTGGACGAGCATGTTGCTTTTCCTGAAGGGGAGATCAAAAAGATCCCGAATACATCGATGTATCTGCAAAATGAACAGTTTAATGTTGAATTCTACAGTGAGGAAGAAGTACCTGAGCAATTCCGTAACCTGAATAAGACCGTTCCAAAACTGTTCGAAACAAAAGTTGTTTTGTATGAATGTACAGCAGATTGTTCGGATCTCTCGAAGAAACCTCAGTTAGCTGAGGTAGCCAGACATGATGTACGCGTGAATCATCCATTGAATTATAACGGTCTGAAAGCATATCAGTTTGATTATGATCTAACACCCACCATTCGTTCCGTAACGCCTGATCTGGTCAATACAAAGACAGGTGAAGTATATGGGCCAATTAAGATCGATATGGTAGATACCCAAAGAACATTTGAAGCTGGTCCTTATAAGCTCACGGTAAAAGAAAAGTTTATGGACTTTGGATTGGATGAGAATGGTCAGCCCAAATCAAAATCACCTTCACCTAATGCACCTGCTTTTCTCTTTCTCATCAAGGGACCGGATCTGCCCGAAGAGGGGATACAATATCTGTACTTTGCGAAGCAGATTGATAAACAACGGTTTCAACAGGATGCAATTAACCAACAGCTGATTGGAGCTGAGATTCCTTTACAGCTGGAAGTAGACAGCATGGACAAGGTCGATATTATTCAGTCCGTAAGTTATCTCAATATAAGAGTGGATAAGGCAATGCCTTTTGTGTGGGTAGGAGCCGGTATTGTTATGTTGGGTCTGGTCATGGGTTTTTATTGGCATCATCGCCGCATCTGGATTCGTTTTGATGATAAACAGCTCACATTGGGTGGACATACCAACAAAAACTGGTTTGGCTTCAGGCGTGAAGTTGCGGCCGTCTTGAAACAGATGAATCTGGAAGTGGAAGAGAAGTCGTTGGATAACGGGGGGAATCAGGCATGAGTTTATTGGATTTCAGCAGCGACGCATTTATCGTATCTTTCTTTCTCTATTGTGCTGCATTCTTGTTATATGCTGTCGCGGTCATGGGCAAAAAATGGAGTAATCGTGATCCTCTGGACCATATGAATCGCTGGGGTAAAAGAGCTTTTATCGCTTCGACTGTCGCCTTGGCGGCACACATCGTATTTTTTGTAACCCGATGGGCTGGGGCAGGTCATATCCCGGTTAGTAACATGTATGAGTTCATGTCTTTTCTGTCCATGATGATTATGGTTGCATTTATTGTTGTATATGCCATATACCGCAAGTCATTACTGGGTTTGTTTGCGTTACCACTTACCATTATTATTATGGCGTACGCCGCTGTATTTCCTCAGGAGGTACAACCATTAATCCCTGCACTTCAGTCCATCTGGCTGAAAATTCATGTGACGTTGGCCGCGCTTGGTGAAGCATTCTTCGCCGTGGGTTTTGCCGCAGGGTTCATGTATTTGCTCCGTACTGTTGATTTCAGTGGTAAAGACAAGTCTTCAAGACGTCAACGAGGATGGGTTGAATTCACCCTGGTTACGATCGTTGTAGTCATCGGATTCATCGGAACGGTATTTGCCTTTCGTACAGCTGGTTACGAGGCGGTTTTTGTACAGAAAACGGTCAGCATTGACACAGAGGTACAGGAAAATAGTACAATAGAGAAAGTGATTTATCGCATGCCTCCGATTTTTGCACCATATAATAGCGAAGTGGAGAGCATGACACCGTTTCTTGGCATGAAAAAACCTTTACTTGAGACGCCTTCCTGGATGAACGGGGTAAATGCCGGGCGCAAGCTGAATACGGTGGTTTGGTCACTTATTGTAGGTCTGATCCTGTATGGAATTGTACGACTTCTTGTGCGCAGACCACTTGGACAAGCGTTACAGCCAATGATGGATGGAATCGATGCTGATGATCTGGATGAGATAAGTTATCGCGCGATTGCCATTGGTTTTCCGATATTTACGCTGGGAGCATTAATTTTTGCCATGATCTGGGCTCAGATTGCCTGGAGTCGCTTTTGGGGTTGGGACCCCAAAGAGGTGTGGGCATTGATTACATGGCTATATTATAGTGTGTATCTGCATTTGCGTTTATCCAGAGGTTGGCAAGGTCAGAAGTCTGCATGGCTTGCAGTTCTTGGCTTCCTGGTGGTTATGTTTACGCTGGTTGGAGTGAATCTGATCATTGCCGGATTACATTCTTATGCTGGAGCTGACTAGGACAGACTCGTATTGCAAAGGTTGAGTTTAGAAGCGGGAAACACAAATGTACCTTTTTATTGAAGGGTATTCAAATATTGTTCGCCAGATCGAACATAATAGAAGTGATGAGGAGTTATTGCAAAGGGGCTGGAGAGGCATGGCTGAGCATGAGAATCGAATACTGGTCGTGGATGACGAAGAGAGAATCCGCAGGCTTTTGAAAATGTATCTTGAAAAAGAAGGTTATGAAATCGATGAAGCTGAGGATGGGGAAACTGCGCTGCGTAAAGCAACAGCAGGGGACTACGGTCTGATTTTGCTTGATGTGATGTTGCCGGGTATGGATGGAGTTGAAGTGTGTACCCGTCTTCGTCAGGTGAAATCAACGCCGGTTTTGATGCTCACTGCAAAAGGTGAAGAGATTAACCGGGTTCAAGGCTTCGAAGTTGGCGCTGATGATTATGTTGTAAAACCATTCAGCCCGCGTGAAGTGATTTATCGTGTCAAAGCGATTTTGCGTCGAGCTTCCGCGACAGCTTATCTCTCCAAGGAGAGCAATTCGAGTAACAACATCGTGTTCCCGCATCTGGTTATTGAGCATGATGCCCACCGGGTAACCGCTGGTGGCGAAGAGATTAGTCTTACACCAAAAGAATATGAATTGCTGCACTACCTGGCAACATCTCCCGACAAAGTTTTCTCCAGAGAAGAATTGCTCAAAGATGTATGGAATTACGAATTCTTTGGCGATCTTCGTACCGTGGATACGCACGTGAAGCGTCTTCGCGAGAAACTTAACAAGGTATCGCCTGAATCGGCGGCCATGATTACGACGGTGTGGGGTGTGGGTTATAAACTGGAAGTACCGAAGTAGTTTTAGTTTCTGGAGATCACTGGTCGGGAAGTTATGGATCACTATTATCTGCCTTGTGGGTTGTGTACTTATAGCGCTGGGTCTCTTTTTGCTGCCCTACATTGATACGAACTTTGCAGAATCCGAATCCAGAGATATTAAGCGGTTGTTCACCTATATCTGTATTATCGGATTCAGTTTAACCACGTTTTTTGCATTGTTTCTATTCACCAAAATAACGCAGCCTATGCAGCAATTGATTCAGGCAGCCAATGCGATTCGCAAAGGGAACTACGGAACACGTCTCTCCCTGGTAACGAGTGATGAGATTGGTGAACTTGCCAACACATTTAATCATATGGCTGCCCAACTGGAAGATAATATTCGAAACCTTAACCATGAGAAGGAACATTTGGCGAGTGTGCTTCGTAGCATGACTGATGCTGTTGTTACATTTGATGGTGAAGGCAAAGTTATTCTGACGAATCCGCCTGGAGAGAAGATCATGCAGACATGGTATGATCTCGATTGGGCGAAAATGGACGAAGGACAAGAATCCGAGCAGTCTGACAAGACTTCGCGTGATGTACCTGAGCCCCTTCTTCCTTTGTTCAGAATGGTGATGGAGCAAGGTGGGGACCAGAACTCCAATGTTCACGTACAGCAAGGTGTCTGGTCTGTTCAGATGGCACCGTTGTACGCTGACAGTGTTGTCAGAGGAGCTGTGGCTGTTTTAAGAGATGTAACAGAAGAAGTGCGACTGGAGAAAATGCGGCGTGATTTCGTGGCTAATGTATCTCATGAGATACGAACTCCGCTATCCATGATGCAAGGCTACAGTGAAGCTCTTTTGGACGGCATGGCAACCTCACCGGAAGAGAGCGAAGAACTGATCCAGGTCATTCATGATGAGTCCCTGCGGATGGGCAGACTGGTTAAAGACTTGCTTGATCTTGCGCGGATGGAAGCTGGACACACGGACATGGTGATGAAGGAAGTTGACCTCGGAGAACTACTTGAACGTGTATATCGGAAGTTCTCTGTGCGTTCAAAAGAACAGGGAATTCAACTGCAATTTAAGTTCGAACAACCAACCATTGAACTTCAACAGGCAGATGAGGATCGACTTGAGCAAGTATTTACGAATTTGCTGGATAATGCGTTCAGACATACACCTACTGGCAAAAATGTAATGATCTCAGCCGAGCGGGTCACTTATCTTCGTGCTCCATTTGTTAGAGTTTCTGTGAAGGATCAGGGTGTAGGTATCCCTTCATCCGACTTGCCATTTATTTTCGAACGATTCTACAAAGCAGACAAGGCTCGTGTTCGGGGAGAAAGTGTAGGTACGGGGCTTGGTTTAGCGATTGTGAAAAATATTGTTGATGCGCATCAAGGCATGATTACCGTCAATAGTGTGCTTGGTGAAGGAACAGAGTTTATTTTGCAATTTCCCTTGGATTCATCGAAATAGCCTGAATTTCATACAAAAAGTGCGGAAACACCCTCTTATGGAGGGTGTTTTTTTGTTGAAGACTACCGTTTAATCTTGTTCAACGTGGAACAAGAATGGTCTTTTTTTGACTAAAAAGAGTGTCCAAGATAATTTTCCTTCCTATGTAACATAAGCTTGAAAAGCAAGCAAGATAGAGGAGGATTGAGTTAAGCATGTCCGATGATCGAAAAAGGGTCAATATTAAAGCTTTCTTGGAAGGCAGATCTTTTAGAGCAGGCTCTCCGTTTATTCCAATAACCACAAGCGAACTGGAGCAGTTTGAATCCATACTGCGTTCTTTGGCTGTGGCTATTCCTGCTGCAATCAGTCAGCCGACTTCAGCCAATATACTGTCATTACAGAATGGATTAAGCCAGTTACTCACTTTTGTAAATCAATCCGGATTTCGTGCCGGAGTAAAGGCAGAATTACAAGCCGTATTGGAATTAACGATTGCAGGTTCAGAGGTTGTTCCTGTTCCTCTTATTAATCTCGCAGGTAACTTGCAAAACTTACTGGATGACTTGTTAAGTGTGACGCTGCTTCTGGAAGTACCTCCTGCAGAAAAAGATAAACTTGTGGGATTAATTCGATCGATCTCCATATCGCTAAGCCGTGCGACGACAACTCTTGGAACTGGAGGGATTACCGGACCAGCCGGCCCACAGGGAGTGCCAGGAGTCCCGGGGGTACCAGGTGTCCCAGGAGTCCCTGGGGTGAAAGGGGCTACTGGAACACCGGGAGGAATTGGACCAGTAGGACCGGTTGGCCCAGTTGGTCCACAGGGAGCACAGGGTCCGGCAGGAGCACCTGGTGTGGGTTTGAACAATATTACTGCATTTGATCCTGCACTGGGACCAACTTATGCTCAAGGTCAAGTAGTAAGCTACGAGGGTAGTCTTTATGTTGCCAATGTAAATGGTCCTTTGGGTACACCCGGAAGTTCTCCAGACTACACTCTTTTACTGTCGGGTGGAACCAATGGAGCAACGGGAGCAACCGGAGCTGGTTTGACAGGAGCCGTGGCATTTAATGCAGCGCTCGCCCCGGGTTATCCAGCAGGTCAAGTAATTACGTATAACGGTAGTACTTACATTACGAGTGTAGCTGGCCCTCTAGGAACACCAGGATCTTCATCGGATTACACATTAATCGCTGCTGCGGGGGCGACTGGTGCAACTGGAGCCACAGGTGCAGGATTAAGTGGCATCGTGCCATTCTATCCCGCATTAGCCCCAACATATCCAGCTGGACAGATCGTCACGTTTGGTGGCAGTACTTATATTACAAATGTCGCTTCGCCAACGGGTACGCCAGGAAGTTCTCCAGACTATACATTGCTTGCAGGTGCAGGACCTACAGGAGCCACAGGTGCATCAGGTGTAACGGGAGCAACCGGGGCGGGATTGACAGGCCTAGTGCCATTTGATCCAGCCGTAGCCCCAACGTATCCAGCGGGTCAAGTCGTAACGTTTAACGGCAGTACGTATATAACTAATGTCGCATCACCAACCGGAACGCCGGGGACTTCACCGGATTACACATTGCTTGCGGGCGCAGGAGCAACAGGTGTGACGGGTGCAACTGGTGTTGGAGTAACGGGAAGTACCGGAGTGACAGGAGCGACTGGTCTTACAGGGTTGACTGGGGCGACGGGAATTACAGGAGCCACGGGATTAAGCGTAACGGGATCAACAGGAGTAACTGGAGGAACTGGGGCAACTGGTGAAACAGGAGCGACAGGCGTAGGTTTGAGTGGCATTGTACCATTCGATCCAGCCGTAGCCCCGACGTATCCAGCGGGTCAAGTTGTAACGTTTAACGGTAGTACGTATATTGCAAATGTGGCATCGCCAACCGGAACGCCGGGGACTTCACCGGATTACAAATTGCTTGCGGGCGCAGGAGCAACGGGTGTGACAGGAGCAACTGGAGTTGGAGTAACAGGAAGTACCGGAGTAACAGGGGCATCAGGAGTAACGGGAGCGACAGGCGTAGGTTTAAGTGGTATCGTACCATTTGATCCAGCCGTAGCCCCGACGTATCCAGCCGGCCAGGTTGTAACGTTTAACGGTAGTACGTATATTGCGAATGTGGCATCACCAACGGGAACGCCGGGGACTTCACCAGATTACACGTTGCTTGCGGGCGCAGGAGCAACGGGTGTGACAGGAGCAACTGGAGTTGGAGTAACAGGAAGTACCGGAGTAACAGGGGCATCAGGAGTAACGGGAGCGACAGGCGTAGGTTTAAGTGGTATCGTACCATTTGATCCAGCCGTAGCCCCGACATATCCAGCGGGTCAAGTTGTAACGTTTAACGGTAGTACGTATATTGCAAATGTGGCATCGCCAACGGGAACGCCGGGGACTTCACCGGATTACACATTGCTTGCGGGCGCAGGAGCAACGGGTGTGACGGGTGCAACTGGTGTTGGAGTAACAGGAAGTACCGGAGCATCCGGCGAAACAGGAGCGACAGGTGTAGGTTTAAGTGGTATTGTGCCATTCGATCCAGCTGTAGCCCCGACATATCCAGCGGGTCAGGTTGTAACGTTCAATGGCAGTACGTATATTGCAAATGTGGCATCGCCAACGGGAACGCCGGGGACTTCACCAGATTACACGTTGATCGCTGGAGCAGGAGCGACAGGTGTGACGGGTGCAACTGGAGTTGGAGTAACGGGAAGTACTGGTGAAACAGGAACGACTGGTCTTACAGGGTTAACCGGGGCGACGGGAATTACAGGAGCGACGGGACTAAGCGTAACGGGATCAACAGGAGTAACTGGGGGAACCGGGGCAACTGGTGAAACAGGAGCGACCGGTGTTGCAGGGTTGACCGGGGCGACGGGAATTACAGGAGCCACGGGACTAAGCGTAACGGGATCAACAGGAGTAACTGGAGGAACCGGGGCAACTGGTGAAACAGGAGCGACAGGTCTTACAGGGTTAACCGGGGCGACGGGAATTACAGGAGCCACGGGACTAAGCGTAACAGGATCAACAGGAGTAACTGGAGGAACCGGGGCAACTGGTGAAACAGGAGCGACTGGTGTTGCAGGGTTGACTGGGGCGACAGGGATCACAGGAGCCACAGGAGTAAGTGTAACAGGTAGTACTGGTGCTACAGGGGAAACAGGAGCAACAGGCGTAACGGGATTGACTGGCGCAACGGGAGTAAGCGTAACAGGTGTGACAGGAGCAACGGGAGTCGGCATAACCGGAAGTACCGGAGCAACTGGTGTCACGGGGGAGACCGGAGTCACAGGTATAACCGGTGCAACGGGAGTGGGCGTAACGGGAAGTACCGGAGCAACTGGTGTCACGGGTGGAACAGGAGTCACAGGTATAACAGGAGCCACAGGAGTTGGCGTAACAGGAATTACCGGGGCAACTGGTGCGACTGGGGGAACAGGAGCGACAGGTGTAACTGGAGCCACGGGAGTGGGCATAACAGGAAGTACTGGAGTAACTGGTGCGACTGGTGCGACTGGGGGAACAGGAGCGACAGGTATAACCGGAGCCACGGGAGTCGGTGTAACGGGAAGTACCGGAGCAACTGGTGCGACTGGTGAAACCGGAGTCACAGGTGTAACAGGAGCCACGGGAGTCGGCGTAACGGGAAGCACCGGAGCAACTGGTGTCACTGGTGAAACCGGAGCGACAGGTATAACGGGAGCAACAGGAGTCGGCATAACGGGAAGCACTGGGTTTACTGGTGTCACTGGTGAAACCGGAGCGACAGGTATAACCGGGGCAACCGGAGTGGGCATAACAGGAAGTACTGGAGTAACTGGTGCGACTGGAGGAACAGGAGCCACAGGTATAACAGGAGCAACGGGAGTTGGCGTAACGGGAAGTACTGGAGTAACTGGTGTCACTGGTGAAACCGGAGCCACAGGTATAACGGGAGCCACAGGAGTTGGCATAACGGGAAGTACCGGAGTAACAGGCGCGACTGGTGGAACAGGAGCCACAGGTATAACGGGAGCAACGGGAGTCGGTGTAACCGGAAGTACCGGAAGTACAGGAGTTACTGGAGCAACCGGTGCAACCGGAACATCTGTAACATCTAATTCGGCTTTTGCTGAGAACACTAATGGTACAATTGTTGTAATATTGGGTGGTACACTTGTTCCATTACCGAATAACCAAAATATTGGCACAGGTATAACCGTCAATGGGGCTAATGACACCTTCACACTGACCAACGCAGGTCGTTACTATATCTCATACAAAATAAATCTGACAGCTGCACTTGCTATCCAATCTCGGGTTTTACTTAACGGTGCAGCAATTCCAGCGAGTGTAGTATCTCCAGTACTTTCTCTCAGTCAGCTACAGTCTGACTTTATGGTTACCGTTACCGCTGGTTCTACAATACAGTTACAATTATTCGGGCTTGTTGGCGCAGCCGTTCTGTCTCCTCCGGGGTCTACACTAAACATTATTCAATTAAGTTAATAGTTCGATTACGTATTGAGACTATTTCCCAGTGAGCAAAAGAAGCGGAGTTCATATCCAATTCCACTAATATTTTGTTTGAAAGCTTCTTCACCGATATTTCAGCGAGTACATGAAAAAAGACGGGAACCACTAGGGTCCCGTCTTTCCTTTTACATATAGAGATATATTTGATTATTCCAGAACAATTTCAACAGCAGTATTGATTTCAGGCAGCGCAGCAAGCTGCACAAGCACATCTTTTGGAACAGCTTTATCTACGGTCAGAATCATGATCGCTGCACCACCAATAATTTTACGTCCAACCTGCATGGATGCGATGTTGACATCGTTTTGTCCAAGCAGGGTTCCTACACGTCCGATAATACCTGGTTTATCGTTGTGGGAGATCAAAATTTGATGACTTTCCGGAGCGATATCTACCGGGAATTTGTCCAGACGAACAATACGTTCTCCATAACCTGCAAGCAATGTACCTGCTACACGGCGTTCCTCAGCATCCTGAGTTGTAACCAATGTTACGGTAATCAGGTTAGTAAATCCTTTAGTTGTTGAGGTTTGGCTTACAACCACATTCAGATCACGGATTTTGGCCAGATGCATGGAGTTAACGATGTTGGCTTCCCCACCCAAATGTCTGGCGAGAATCCCTTTCACAATGTAACGTGTGAGAGGAGAAGTATCTACTTCAGAAAGTTCACCAGCATAGTCGATCCGAATCTCCTGCACTGCATTTTGTGTAATCTGTGCTGCAAAACTACCCAACGTTTCACCCAGTTTGAAATACGGCTGCAATTTGTTCATCACGGTTGGTGCAACAGCCGGCATGTTAACTGCGTTTTTAAACGGTTCATTGCGCAAAATGTGAAGCACCTGTTCCGACACATCGATAGCCACGTTCTCTTGTGCTTCTACTGTGGACGCACCAAGGTGTGGCGTAACGATAATGCTTGGGTGATTCAGGAACGGGTGATCAGCGGCTGGCGGCTCGCTTTCGAATACGTCAAATGCTGCACCAGCAACAATACCTTGATCAATGGCTTCGACAAGTGCCATCTCGTCAACTACACCACCACGAGCACAGTTAATGATACGCATGCCTTTTTTCATCACTTCGAATTGTGGACGTGAGATCATATGCCGTGTTTCCGGTGTTAATGGTGTGTGAACGGTCATGAAGTCCGCATTGCGAATGATATCATCTACACTAGCCAGCTTCACTTGCAGCTTCTCGGCACGCTCCTCCGTGAGGAACGGGTCGTAAGCAAGAATGTCCATTCCGAATGCTTTGGCGCGCTTGGCAACTTCACTACCGATCCGTCCCATACCCAGTACACCGAGCGTTTTATTTCTTAATTCCACACCCAGGAAGGTTTTACGATCCCACGTACCCTGAATAGTCTTGGCATATGCCTGAGGAATGTGTCGTGCCAATGCCATCATCATGGCAAACGTGTGCTCACAGGTTGTGATGGTATTGCCATCAGGTGCATTAATAACGATGATACCGCGCTGTGTAGCAGCTTCCAGATCAATGTTATCTACACCAACACCTGCACGTCCGATCACCTTAAGGTTGGTACCAGCTGTCATAATACGATCTGTAACACGAGTCTGGCTGCGAACCAAGAGGGCATCATAATCACCAATAATGGCAACAAGTTCATCTTCACTAAGACCGGTTTTCTTCTCAACAACAACATCATTTGCATCCACCAGTTGCTGGATCCCCAGATCACTGATTGGGTCCGACACTAACACTTTGTACATGGTTTCTTCCTCCTTAGGTATGTGTATCTATATCGTCAAGGTCTGACCTCAGCGAAGAGGTATTCCTTAAAACCAGGTTGATTCTTCCGCCCAACAACGCGGTGTCGCAACAGAGGGGGGAGGTGAAGCAAATAGAGTGATCCCACAGATATCCTTTAAAATAAATCAAAAAACTCTCAATCCACATACTGCTTGCGCAATAAGGGACGAGAGTTGTCGTGGTACCACCCTAATTCACCGCCGTTTCGCAACGACAGTCTTAGCGGTCAATGAAGACCGAAGAGGATAACGGGTCTAAACCGATTGCACCTACTCCAATTTCAATGCAATAACTCAGGAGCGCTCAAGACCATTTGCCTGCCACCGATTCACACCTACCATCGGCTCTCTGTAAGACGAAGCAACGTCTTTTTTCCATCATCGTGTTTAACGTGACTAATTTTTTCATAATGTATCATGGCTGACATGAGCATGTCAATAGGCTTAAATGTTTTAAAATGTTTTGCAGATGTCTTTAGATTCACACATAAACAGAGTCACCATAAGTAATACAATAGTTAATATACCTATCACAAGAAGATGGAAAGTAAGCTGTTTGGTGAACTGAATTTTACTGCTTTAATGAAGTAATGGCACGGACATATAACCAGGACTTGGGGCAGGCCTTGAACCTAATTGGTTTTTTGGCTATCATTTAGTATACTATCCGATTGGACAACGTAATTGTTATCCATCAAATTTAACTCAAGAGGACAGACGCATCCGATGAAAAAATTCAAGTTTCCCAAGTTCAAGATTCAGAAGGCTGAGCCACAGCAGCTTACCGAGCGTTTGCTTTTAATCAATCTATACTTTACACAAGGTCTGACACTGATTATCGGAGTTGTGTGGATCTTATTGCAGAAACGAAACTTGTTAGATGTACTCGCATGGCCTGACAATTACCAATTTATATGGTGGGGTCTTGGTCTTGCAGGAATAATGCTTGTTATGGACTTGGTACTGTCGTATGTTATACCTCAGGAAAGCATGGATGACGGTGGAATTAACGAGATGTTGTTCCGTGGGCGTCCGATCTGGCACATTGTATGTATAGCAGCCATTGTTGCTGTGTGTGAGGAATTATTATTCCGTGGAGCCATCCAACATGCCATCGGTCCTTACTGGACAAGTATTTTATTTGCAGTTATCCATATTCGTTATTTGCGCCACTGGATTCCAACAGGCTGGGTGTTTGTCTCAAGTTATGGATTGGGTTGGATTTACTTGCAGTCCGGCACATTATGGGCGCCTATATTATGTCACTTTATTATTGATTTGGTGTCCGGATTAGCGATACGTTTTCGGAGGGGATCATGAATCAGCCATTAAGTAGAATGAAGACATATGGCAGTCAGCGCCATCGTCAATCGGATAAAAAAGAGAAATCCGAGCGTCAGGTGGCTTCTCAAGTAAGCATCGTTGCTGAAACGGCAGCAGCTGCTGAGGTTGGCGGAATCACACCAATTACTTCCGTTTCTTTACCTAGATCACAGCGCAAGCCTTATACAGAAAAACTGGAAAGTCCAGTACTTCCTCAAAGGGCACCATCACGCTCCAAAAAAACGCCAAATTCAACGGAAGAATCGATCCCCGAAGCGGGTTCGCTTCCTACACGGACAGAATTACATCCTTCACGTCGGTTAAAATTGAGCAAGAGGTTTGTGAATTCACTCATTTTTATTTTTGTCATGTTAACGATTAGTCTGGTTTGGTGGGGGGTTGAAGGGGCACCCGCTCTGAATACGTTCCTTCCCTTGCCGTGGTAATGCTTTTACTCGCAGGTTTAATCATTTTGATGGGAGTTTTACTACTTTTTCATATGTGGCGTGAAGCCCATATTCATCAAATGATTGAAGAAGAGGTTGAAGTGCCTCATCTGCCAACATCCTTTGACGGGGCCATGATTTTGTATGTATCCGACACGCACAAGCGCAAGCTGAAGCAGAAGGATCTGGCAAACGTTAAAAACAAGGTGGACTGGGTTCTCATCGGTGGGGATGTTGCGGAAAAAGGAATCTCATGGTCTTTAGTTAGACATAACATGAAAATTTTATCGAACATTGCACCTTCATTTACCGTGTATGGCAACCATGACAAGAGGGCTGGTACCGCTCAACTTGCGCGAATCCTTCGGGAATCGGACGTTAAGCTCCTTCAGGATAATGTGGAATATTTGCAAAGGGGCAACGACAGATTGAGTCTGATCGGCATAGACTATCGTTCCAAACAGGGCGATGTATTACTACAGCAGATCGGTAACCGTTTTTGCAAAATTGCTATCGTCCATGATCCTTTGCAGGCCCTTCGCTTGGAAGAAAATGCAGATCTTATTTTAAGCGGTCATACACATGGCGGACAATTGGTTTTGCCATTTTTCGGACCTGTGTTCCTGAGCAAAGCGTATCGTCCCGTATCGAACGGGTGGTACTCCCTGAAGCGAAGTCCGGAGGACATTCACCAAGAAGGCAAAATGCTTGTTAGCAGAGGATACGGTACAAATCATCTTCCTCTCCGACTAAGTTGTCCTGCGGAGATGCATATCATCACGTTAAGAGTGCCCGCGGAAAAAGCACTCACAGAGAAACAGCCTTGATCCAATGGATCAAGGCTGTTTTATTTTAATGCGCAAAATTACAATTTAACGAGCTTCCAATTCAATTGCACGCGGATCAACAAAGGAATAACCTTTCTTTTCGAGCTTGGTCAGCAACTCATCCAATGCTTCTACCGTCCATGGCAACTCATGCATCAAAATATTGCTTCCGGGATTTAACTGATCGAGTACATTTTGGATGACTTTTTCCGGGTTGTCTTTGGTGCTTTTATCCCAATCGAGAGAACCATTAGACCAAGTCATATATAACATGCCATTTTTCTTCACAGCAGCCTTCAGTGCATCATTTCCCGAACCAAAAGGTGGACGGAAGAATTGCGGTTCCTCACCAATGGTATCCTTCACTATTTTTTGGACATCTGTAACCTGTTTTGCCGCCTCAGTGTTGGACATTTTTTTGAGATCCTCATGATCCCAGGCATGATTGCCTACAATCTGACCCCGATCATGTATGAGTTTGAGTAATTCCGGATGGCTTTTCACCCGATATCCATTGACGAAAAATATCGCTTTAGCGTTATGTTTATCTAAAGTGTCGATCAGTGAAGTAATCATTTTTTCTTCTTTGGGTCCATCATCAAAAGTTAACAAGACCACTTTGCTTGGGTTCGCTTCATCGTTTGGTTTAATATAATAATTTTCATTCATATGATACGTCTTTTCCACTTTCTCTTCTGTAGAAACCTTCTCCGAAGATTCAGGTTCTTCTTCTGTCACAGTTGAATCTTCCGTTGAAGGCTCGGGCACACCAGTTCCGGGTTCTCCTGTTTTAGTTGGGTTAGAGTTACCTTGCTCTTCTTGAACCGTGGTAGTTGATTCGCCCGCTGGTGTGGAATTATCAGATGTTTTTTCTTCCGCTGTCCCACAAGCTGACAGCAGCAAACTTGCAGCAATGATCAATGCGGCGCTATATCTAAACATGATTTCAACTCGCTTTCCTGTATTTATACGGAATGAGATCGCTCACTACCGCAAACACTAAATATGATTTTAACACTTGAAGGAGGTTGGTGTAATGAAGACGTCATCCTTTTTTTGGGGTATTGTCATTGGTGTTGCAGCCAGTTCATGGCTGTCCAAAGGCAAATTACCCATGATGTCATCGGGTTCATCACGAAATATGATGGATCAGGCAAAACATAAGATGATGGAAATGACTTTCCCGGGTATGGACGGGTTCACAAGTAAGCAAAACCAACATGGTGAATCCCACAAAAATCCGGCAGCAAAGACCGCAAGAGCAATCACACCGCAGGAAAAAGAAGCGAATATGAGCATGCTCAAAGATTTTATTCGCACCAATCCCGATGTGAAGCATGAAGTTGAGCAAATTTTAAGCCAAACAAACACAACAGTACCGGGTTTATAAACCAAAACCTCCAATTAGAATCATCCACAGTCTTGATTTGCTGTGGAATGATTCTTTTTTTGTCGATTTTACTTCGTGCATTTAGAGGTATAAAATGATAACATAACTACATAGATTTATTTTCAGCACATATTGTTTTGTGCTTCATAATCTGTTATAAGACTTGCTTATAAAGGGGAGATCCTGTATGAAAATAGAACGACTAAGTCACGATAAGATACGGATTTTCCTGACCTTTGACGATCTGAGCGAGCGCGGAATACAAAAAGAAGATATGTGGCAGGAAATACCTAAGGTTCATGAACTGTTCACTGAAATGATGGATCAGGCCTATTCCGAACTTGGATTTGATGCCACAGGTCCACTCGCTGTCGAAGTATTCGCACTTCCCGCTCAAGGGATGGTTGTCATTGTCACACGTGGAAAATATGATCCGCAACAATATGGTTTAGGTCATGAAGATGATCTTCCTGAAGAAGTATATGAAATGGAAGTTACACTCGAGCAAAGCGATTCCATTGTTTATGCATTCAAGGACTTTGAAGTGCTCATTGAAGCTGCACATATGTTGCGTCAGCATGTTACGGATGCTGGGAGACTTTATTCCTATAAAGACAAGTGGTTCTTGCATTTGGAGCCAGATGAGGTAGATTCCACCAAACATGCGGCATTGATTGCCTTGCTTGCTGAATTTGGCGAAGGCTCCTCAGTTACTCCAGCAGTCATGGAAGAGTATGGTAAGGTTGTTATTCCTGCACAAGCGATTGATGTTATCTGCACCCACTTCAAACGCCAGGATTAATCTCTAGTTGTAATCGCGTCTTTAGTCAGAGGAGGGAATTTCGGTGCTTTTGTTTTCGGTCTTAGCGGCAGCAGTTGCTCCGGGTCTCGCCTTGTTAACATACTTTTACCTGAAAGACCGTTATGATTATGAGCCACTTCATATGGTATTGCGGGTTTTCCTCATGGGGATTCTGATGGTACTGCCTGTGATGATTATTCAGCGTGGCATGATGATGTGGCTCGGGGATAATCCTTATCTTGAGGCCATTATGATCTCAGGTGGTGTGGAGGAATTCGTTAAATGGTTCGTACTTTATCATATCATCTATAATCACACCGAATTTGATGAGCCGTATGACGGGATATTATATGCAGTCGCTGTTTCACTTGGATTTGCCACTGTTGAGAATGTGTTGTATGCCTTTGCGGGGAATGCATCCGTCTCAGCCATGTTCCTTCGGGCACTGCTCCCTGTTTCAGGGCACGCTATGTTTGCGGTAATCATGGGTTATTATATGGGTAAAGCCAAGTTTATCGGTGGTAAGAAAAAGCGGTGGTATCTGGTTCTTTCTCTGGTGTTACCTTTTTTCTGGCATGCATTGTACGACGTCATCATGAACACCATGGTGAATCATTGGTTGTGGTTTATAGCGCCGCTAATGGCGGGCCTGTGGTATGGGGCAATGGGTAAAATCACACGAGCTAATAACCGTTCTCCTTTTCGTTTTGTGAAGCGGGAGGAAGAGGTTAAATTATAAAAATACGGACACACTGGTGGACATAAAGCGCATATTGCGCCTATGACTCCGGTGTGTTTTTATTTTTACAGATAAACTCCCGGGGAATGACCGATAGAAACGGAGATCGTTGTGATGAGAATTAAAATTAAAATCAGATGCAAACAATGCGGTGAACGATTTACATTACGAGGCAAGAAAGATCGGGGCCGGATTGAGACGGGATTCAAGCAGTGCCTATGTGATAACAGAGACCAGTTCGAAATTGAAGAAGAGGGCATGGCAACTGGGATTCAGCTGAATTAAAAGGAGGACCCAAACGGTACTTTAGCAGCCTGCTTGTGTAAGGACTGGAAATCGCATGCATAAGAGATCTTTCTTCGATCCACAATAGAGGTAGTGGTTTAGAAGAAAGGAGACTCTACCGATGTATAAACGATTAAGTTCAGTTATGTTTCCGATATTTGCGGTTCTACTGGTCGGTGCGCTCGTGTGGGGCTATCAGGAGAATCAGGAGAAGAATGCAATTCTGATCAAGGCAGAGAATCAATATCAGCGTGCATTTCACGATTTATCTTTTCATATGGACAAATTGCATTCGGAGATTGGCAACACCTTGGCGGTTCACTCTACATCACAGGGGATGCATCGCAAAGGTTTGATGAATGTATGGCGACTCACCAGTGAAGCGCAGAATGAGATCAACCAACTGCCACTCACCATGCTGCCATTTAACGAGACAGAGGAGTTTCTCTCGCGTATTTCCAACTTTGCCTATCGGGCGTCGATGCGTGACTTGACGAACGAACCGCTAAGTGAGAAGGAAATGGGCAACCTGAAAAAGCTGTATCAGAATTCATCCGAGATTACCAAGAATCTGCAGGATGTGCAGCAGAAAGTCCTGACGGACCGATTGCGCTGGATGGATGCAGAGACTGCCATGGCAACACAAGAGCAAACCATGGACAACACGATCGTTGATGGTTTTCGTACTGTAAACAAAAAGGTACAGGAATACCCGGAGCTTGATTGGGGTCCTTCCGTATCCAACATCTATGCAAAACGATCAGTCAAGAAACTGGACGGCTTGCCGGTGACCAAAGAACAGATTCAGAGCAAGGCTGCAAAATTCTCTGATGCGGATCGTAGCAAAATCCAAGTGCAGGAGAACGGCAAAGGAACAGACTGGGAGTCCTACACTGCCACGATTGATCATGCCAACAATGGCAAACTGATGATGGATTTCACCCGTAATGGCGGAATGCTGATCTCTTACAGTGATACGCGTCCAATCGGAACCAAAAAAGTGTCTCGTCAGAATGCCATGGCTAAAGCAGATCAATTTCTAATGAACAAAGGCTATAAGGATATGAAGGCTGTAAACTACGATGAATATGGTAATCTGGGTAACCTTACTTATGTGCGTAAGCAAGGGGACACCTTGATTTATCCCGAGAAAATGTCAGTTCGTGTTGGTTTGGATACAGGCGAAGTAACCGGCTTCCAGGCGAGTGACTTTGTTTACGAACATAATGACATGCGCAAAATTCCGAAAGCAACTCTTACGGAGCAACAGGCGCGGAAAAAGCTTAATTCGGAGTTCGAAGAAAATTATGTTCGCAAATCCCTGATTGAGAATGATTACAGCAAAGAAGTATTGTGTTATGAATTCGGAGGGAAAATTAACGGTTCTCGTTACCGGATATACATTAATGCGAATACAGGAATAGAAGAAGCGGTTGAAGAGATCAAACCGGTCAATGCAACCTCATAAAAAGATGGATAATTTGAATTTGAAGTTGAGCGAATAACTGCGGCAGACCACGATGTGGTCTGTTTTTTTCTTGTTCAATGTGAGAAAGGTCATGGTATAATAGTCCTTGTACATACGAAGATAAATACATAAAGTGGCGGTGAACAGCTTGTTTCCGAAAATAAATGAAATTTTATACATCCACATTGCTTCTGCAGATGAAAAAGAGGAACACAAAGAGTACAAATCACGCATTGCAGATATGGATGACAGCAGTTTTCTGATTGAGGTCCCGATGCAACAAGGAAGCAGCCGTCTGAAAAGGCTCTTTTTCGGAGATGAATTGTCCATTTCATATATTACGGAGGATGGGGTCCGGCATTATTTTAATACCTATGTCACGGGATTTGAGGAAGATGTGGTCCGTCTTGTCCGTATCCGCAAACCGCTTCCGAGCGATATATCCAAAATACAACGGCGCAGCTTTCTTCGTGTTCATGCAAACCTCGAATTGGCCATCCAGAGTGAAGATCTGACCCGTGCTGTCGGATTGACTGAAGATATTGGCGGTGGTGGATTGTCCATCTACGGCGAAACAGGTTTCTCACTAGCTGAAGGTCAAAAATTGAAATGCTGGTTGCTGGTTCCCTACCGGAATTCAACCATTGAACATGTGAATTTTGAAGCTGAAGTTGTGAGGATCAAAACCCTGGAAACCGGCAGACAGCTATGCATGCTCAAATTTGTGCAGATTTCAGATTCGGAGCGCCAGAAAATTATCAAGTTTTGTTTTGAGCGGCAACTTGACTATCGCACGAAATAGGAATGTTGTGGCATAAAGAGAGGGAACTGCGGGTACCGTAATGAAAAAACGGAGGTATTGCCTTGAATCGTCGTCATGCAACCCGCAGATATGAACGACTTTATTATGTTTTCTCCAGGCGAATGGAACGAAAGGTTACGATTCTGATTACAGTCCTTCTAATCCTGCTTGTGGTATATCAATTGCTGCTGTTGGTACCAGACTTCAAAAAGAATTTGACCACCATTGACCGCCTGGAAGGAACGCCAATTGAAGTGCAAACGATGAATGATTACAAACGTCGTTGATTTGTCTGTTTTTGCATCCATGTGTAGAGTGTGGTATAATTTTCACGATGCAGGCAATGCCTGTTTTTTTATTGAGGTTTATCGTTTGAGGAGGAATGCCCCGTTGGCAAGCCAGAACACATCAGAGAACGGGAAAATGAACGTTGCAATTGACGGACCTGCCGGTGCCGGGAAAAGCACGGTGGCCCGATTGGTTGCAGAGGCGCTCGCGTATGTATACGTCGACACAGGCGCAATGTACCGTGCGGTAACCTTGCATATGCTTCGGAAAGGTATTACACCGGAAGATGTGACACAGGTACTTCAGGAAGCCCAAAAGCTGGTCATTGATTTACAACCGGATCCCGACGGACAGAAAGTGTTCTGTAATGGGGAAGAAGTAACCTCGGAAATCCGCTCCCGTGAAGTGACGGGAATCGTGTCCCGATATGCGCAAATCGAGGGGCTGCGTACGCAATTAGTGGATACTCAGCGGCAAATGGCTTTGCGCAAGGGCGTCGTCATGGATGGACGCGATATCGGAACGACAGTACTGCCCGATGCGGAAGTGAAAATCTTCATGACTGCCAGTGTGGAAGAGCGTGCGCTTCGCCGCTTCAAAGAACTGGACCCCTCTGAAGGACTGACGTTGCAACAGCTGGAGCGAGACATTGCCACCCGTGACAGATTGGATGAGAATCGGGAAATTTCCCCATTGCGTTGTGCTGAGGATGCTATTGTCCTTGATACAACGGAGATGAACATTCATGAAGTGGTTGACAAAATCGTATCTTATTGCACAATGGTCAGAGGAGAGATCGGTCTATGATTTACACATTTTGCAGCACATTACTGCGGATCATTTATACCATTCTTTTCCGCTTGGAGGCCGTTGGACGGGAGAATATTCCGAAAGAAGGCGGCGTACTTTTATGTTCCAATCATATTAGTAACTTCGATCCTCCAACCGTTGGTATCAAACTTCGCCGTCAGGTACGTTTCATGGCCAAAAGCGAATTGTTTGAAATTCCGGTACTCGGCCGAATTATTAAAGCCGTGGGCGCTTTCCCCGTTAAACGTGGAGGTGTCAGCAAGGAATCCATCAAAACCTCACTCAATATTTTGCGTGATGGTCAAGTGCTTGGAATCTTCCCCTCGGGAAGCCGTCACAATGATGGAGGTATCGGTAAAAAAGGGGCAGCGAGTTTTGCTCTCCGCAGTGGCGCTACAGTTATTCCTACTGCTATTATCGGTAACTACAAAGTTTTTCGTAAGATGAAAGTTGTATATGGAGCACCAGTAAGTTTGGACGAGTTCAAGGAAGACCCATCTGGAGAAGCTCTGGAGAAGGCGACTGAAAAGATTATGTCCAAGATTAACGAGATGGTGCAAACGGGCGTGCCAAGCAAGTAATGGCTTCGTCGGTAGCTGAGTGCATGTTTCCATATTTTTGAGGGAGACTAAAGTTTGAGCACTCAGTGATGAAAGTGTTTTGAACTCTGCTACAGGCAGGTTTGAATATAATGGGGTTTTTGAATTGAGGAGGGTATTTGACATGTCGGAAGAAATGAAAAATCAAGAAGCAACCCAAGATGAGTTGGATCAATTCGTTTCCTTGAAAAAAGGAGATACCGTAAAAGGAACCATCGTCAAATTGGAAGATAACCAAGCCTATGTGAGCATTGGATATAAATATGACGGTGTCATTCCAATTCGTGAACTGTCTTCATTACATGTTGACAGCGCGTCTGACGCAGTAGAAGTTGGACAAGAAGTTGAAGCTAAAGTTCTTAGCATCGACGACGAGAAAGAAAAACTCGTTCTGTCCAAACGTGCAATCGACAGTGAAAACGCATGGGATCAATTGCAAAAGCATTTTGAAGACCAAGACGTATTCGAAGTTGTTGTAGGTGATGTTGTTAAAGGCGGTCTGGTAGCAGACGTGGGCGTACGTGGATTTATCCCGGCTTCCATGGTTGAACGCCATTTCGTTGAAGACTTCAGCGACTACAAAGGACGCACACTGCGTGTTAAAGTGAAAGAGATCGACCGTGAGAACAACAAAGTGATCCTTTCCCAAAAAGACGTACTGGAGCAAGAATTCGAAGCAAACAAAGCTACAGTAATGGCTGGTTTGCAAGAAGGTCAAGTGATCGAAGGTACAGTACAACGTTTGACTCAATTCGGTGCATTTGTTGATGTGGGCGGAGTTGACGGTTTGGTTCACGTATCCGAGCTGGCTTGGACACACGTTGAAAAACCATCCGACGTACTGTCTGAAGGTGATAAAGTTAGTGTGAAAGTGCTGAAAGTTGACCCTGAAAAAGGCAAAATCAGCCTGAGCATGAAAGCTGTTCAACCAGGTCCTTGGGAAACAGCAAGCGAAAAATTCAATTCCAGCGATATCGTAACAGGTGTTGTGAAACGTCTGGTAGACTTCGGTGCATTTGTTGAAATCGCTCCTGGTGTTGAGGGACTTGTGCATATCTCGCAAATCTCCCACAAGCATATCGGCACTCCTCATGAAGTGCTGAAAGAAGGACAAGAAGTTCAAGTTAAAATCTTGGACATGAACCCTTCTGAGCAACGTGTAAGCTTGAGCATCAAAGAAACAGAAGAAGCTCCAGCTCAACCACAAAAATCAGAAAGACCTTCAAGAAACAACGCTCCGCGTGAAGAAATCAACAATCCAAACGTTTCCTTGAACAATCAAGGTATGAGCACTACGCTTGGCGAACTGTTTGGAGACAAACTCAGCAAATTCAAATAAGTTAACAATGCATGGTTCTAAGTTATATACTGCATATTTTGCTGAATAACAAAAGCAAGATCGGCGAGCCCAAGGCGGGTTCGCCGATTGTTTTTATTGTGAGTAATTTGGCATGAAACGTTAGCCAAGATATATCTTTTTTGCTATGATGAGTATCGTAAGTATGGACAGGAGGAGTGGAATGTATGGCAAGACCCGTTGTGGCAATTGTCGGACGACCGAACGTGGGTAAATCCACCATTTTCAATCGGATCATCGGCGACAGACTGGCCATTGTGGAAGACAAGCCGGGCATTACCCGTGACCGTATATATGGAATCGGTGAATGGAACGGTAAACCATTTAGTATCATTGATACAGGTGGTATCGAAATTGATGGTGAAGATGTAATCTTAAAATCGATTCGGATGCAAGCAGAACTCGCTATTGAAGAAGCGGATGTTATTGTATTCATGTGTGATGCAAAAGCAGGTATTACGCAATCGGATGAAGAGGTAGCAGAGATGCTCTACCGCTCAGGCAAGCCTATTGTTGTAGCCGTTAACAAAGTGGATAATATCGGACGAAGTGAGCTCATTTATGAGTTTTATGGATTTGGTTTCGGTGATCCTATTGGCGTATCCGGAAGTCACGGTACAGGTGTAGGTGATTTGCTTGATGCAATAGTGGAGAAGTTGCCAGAACTTGAGGAAGAGACTTACGATGAAGATGTCATTCGTGTAGCTCTGATCGGACGTCCTAATGTGGGTAAATCTTCACTGGTGAACGCTATTCTGGGTGAAGAGCGTGTCATTGTAAGTGACGTGGCTGGAACGACCCGGGATGCGATTGATACACCTTTTGAAAAAGACGGCCAACGTTACGTGCTGATTGATACAGCAGGTATGCGTAAGCGTGGTAAAGTATATGAAACAACTGAGAAATACAGTGTAATGCGTGCGATGCGTGCGATTGAGCGTGCAGATGTTGTTCTGATTGTCATTAATGGTGAAGAAGGCATTATTGAACAGGACAAGCATATTGCAGGATATGCATTCGAAGCTGGTAAAGCGTCATTGTTTGTTGTGAACAAATGGGACGTGGTAGAGAAGCATGACAAAACGATGAAAGAGTTTGAGAGAAAAATTCGGGATCACTTCCTGTTTATGACTTATGCTCCAGTCGTATTCTTGTCAGCCCTCACAAAACAACGCTTACAAAAATTGTTACCGGTTGTGAAAAGGGTAGCAGATCAACACTCGTTACGTGTACAAACACATCTACTTAACGATGTGGTGTCTGATGCGGTTGCAATTAACCCTCCGCCAACGGATAAAGGACGGAGAATGAGAATTAACTATGTGACTCAGGTTGCCGTTAAGCCACCGACCATGGTTGTTTTTGTGAACGATCCGGAATTGATGCACTTCTCATATGAGCGCTACCTGGAGAATAAAATCCGTGCAGCGTTTGACTTCGAAGGAACACCAATTCGCATATTTACTCGGAAGAAGTCCGACGAAAGTTAGGGGAGAAGTGTGTGATTTTACAAATCGCAGCGATTGTACTGAGTTATCTGCTCGGTTCGATCAGCTTTAGTGTCCTCCTTGCCAAAGCGATACGGGGGATCGATATTCGTCAGCACGGAAGCGGAAACGCGGGAGCTACCAATACATTGCGTATTTTGGGTAAAGGACCAGCAATTGCTGTTCTGTTACTTGATGTACTTAAGGGTGTTGCAGCTGTATGGATTGGAATCTGGCTGAGTAACGGTTCTGCCTGGATTCCTGCACTCAGTGGTATAGCAGCCATTGCAGGACATAACTGGCCGCTTTACTTCCATTTTCGTGGAGGAAAAGGCGTTGCCACAGCCATTGGTGTTCTGGTAAGTCTTGCTTTCCTGCCTGCGTTATGTGCTGGGGTGATCGCCATTCTGTCTATTGTATTGACACGCTATGTTTCATTGGGCTCTCTGATTTTTGTAGCATTTACACCCATCTTTATCATGGTATTACCCGGATATTCAATGAATATCTTCTGGGGGAGTCTGATTATTTGTCTGTTTGCGTTCTGGAGACATCGTACCAATATTGCGAAGCTCGCCAAAGGACAGGAAAATAAATTGGGATCGAAAAACCCTGGAGGGGGTAAACGAGTTGTCTAAAAAAGTTGCTGTTCTAGTCGCTGGGAGCTGGGGAACAGCTCTGGCCAGTGTACTCGCCGCCAATCAGTTGGATGTGATGATGTGGACACGTGGTGAAGACCAGGCTAACGAAATCAATAACAAGCACACTAATACTCGCTATCTTCCGGATGCGGAGCTTTCACCACGGATTCAAGCAACAACTGATATGGAAGCTGCGGTGGAAGGCGCTATAGCTGTGTTAATTGTTGCGCCTTCATCAGCCATGCGTGCAGTTACGAACCAGCTTAAGGCTTATTACAAGCCTGAGATGTTAGTCATTCATGCAACCAAAGGTTTTGAGACAGAAAGCCTCAAACGGATGTCCACAGTCATTTCAGAAGAGCTTGAATGTGAAGAAGGACGTGTGGTTGTTCTTTCTGGCCCAAGCCATGCGGAAGAAGTGGTGAAGCGTTGTCCAACGACAGTGGTTGTAGCTTCACTGGATAAGGCATCTGCCGAATCTGCCCAAGCTTTGTTTATGAATGCTTATTTCCGGGTTTACACGAATCGGGATATGATCGGTGTTGAGCTGGCGGGCGCATTCAAAAATATCATTGCTCTTGGTGCAGGTATGTCGGATGGTCTTCAATTTGGTGATAATGCCAAAGCCGCTTTGCTAACACGTGGTCTGGCTGAGATCACACGTATTGGTGTTGAGATGGGAGCAAATCCGCTAACGTTTTCGGGACTTGCTGGAATCGGGGATCTGGTTGTAACGGCTACAAGTCAGCACAGTCGGAACTGGAGAGCAGGTTCCATGTTGGGCCAGGGACAGAAGCTGGATGATGTTCTGAAGTCCATGGGCATGGTGGTAGAAGGCATTCGAACTACGCAAGCTGCCTATTTCATCTCACAAAAATACGGAGTGCAAATGCCAATTGCGGATCAGTTATATCACGTTTTATTCCAGGAGAGACAGCCGCGTGATGCGGTTGAAGCCTTGATGGGACGTGACCCGAAGACTGAAATGGAAGTCATGAAGCTTGAAACCTGGGAGCAATGGCATTCCTGATTGTAGTCAGCCTAAACGTACCTTGTGAAATAAGAAGCTTATTCACCTTTTCTGTAGCAGACTCATACTATACACATGAGTATTGCCGGAGGAGGGGAGACGAATGGGTAACAACATTTCCAAAGATGCACTGAATGCAATCAACAAGAAAACGGGTAAAACGATAACGGAAGGTGCCGTTAAGAAATTGGCAAGCACGGTGAAACCAACGACGATTCAGAATGAAGTTCAGTTGCGCCAATTGATCAAACAAGTATCCGCCATGGCGAAAGTTCCGGTATCTGAGGATACGGTTAAGGATATTGTGAGTGCGGTCAAGAAAAGCGGATTGAATCCGAGCAGTATGGAATCGTTAATGAAAATGATGATGAAAAAATAATAGATCACACCTGCATGTGCAGGTGATCCAGTAAGACAAAAAGACGAGTCGGCTTCTGCCGGCTTGCTTTTTTGTCTTTTTTTTGGAAAGTTGAGCTGAATTTCATGTTATAATGGTTGCAATTGTCACAGTGTCAGTGATGAATATCGGACTGAAGGGGAGACTGCTGGATTATGAGTGCAATGGACAAGATGTGGCTGTCATTGGTGGCCATCCTCATTATGGGACTATCTGTATTCCTGATTACGTTTGCTCGTGCCAAAACAAAAGGTATTGTACGGGGGATTCTTTCTCTGATTGCATTTTTGATTATGCTGATTGGCTTTTTCGGTGGAATCGCTTCTCTGACCTGATTTCCCATGCCTGAAAGATAACATCCGCATAAGCACATCATAAGAACTGACACAATGAACACGGATGAGGGGAGTGTGAGCCTATGAGGCCGCATGATACGGAGGGGCGGACAGAGCGTTATCCGGAATTACACGCGGCTTTGCTGGAAACGGCCAAAGCCTGGAACACACAGTCACAGACATGGTTACTTGGAGGAAGTTGTGGGTTGCTGCTTCAAGGGGTGGAGTTGCAACAGGCTCCGAGAGATATTGATATCTATGCGGATGTTGCTGCTGCTAAGGAACTTCACCGTAGCGCTCCGGGGGAAATGCTTGACGAGCCTACAGTGGACAAGACAGGACCGTATGCTTCTCTGCTGAGCCACTATCAGGTGGGTGAATGTGCGCTGGAACTGGTTGGTGGTTTCGAAATATGGGCTCGCAAAAGTTGGTACCGTATTGAGATTGAACATGTACTTGCTCCGCATGCACCAGTAGCACAAGTGGGTTCATATAGCCTGCGACTGATGCCGCTTGCGCATGAGCTGTTGTTTAATCTGCTGCGAGGTCGTGAAGATCGTTATGTCCCCATTGCGACACAGATGCGCGAGCAGCCAGATGCACATCAACCTATAATGATGCTTTTAAGTCAACAGAATGTATGGACAAGTCGCTTCAGAGCCGAAGTGGAAGAGCTTGTTGGCTTTACATGGCCCCAGTAGGTTGAGGGAGGAAAATGATGGACTATAAAGTTACTTTTTTACCTATGAACAAATCGATAGCGCTCAAACCAGGGGCAACACTTCTGCATGCAGCACGACGTGCTGGAGTCAAGATTACGACTCGATGTGATGGTAAAGCGGCTTGCCTGATGTGCAAAGTGAATGTGGATGAAGAACATCGGGCGGAACTACATCCACCAACAGATGCAGAAAAGCGCAAGCTGGGTTCACTGTTGGAAGCAGGTACACGACTGTCCTGTCAGGCCAAAGTGTGTGGATCTCTATCGGTTCATGTTCCAGAGGACCCGCTGAAGGCAGCCATTAGGAAACAACTGGAACGTCAACAACAGGAAGACGACTGGTTCTGAGCGTTATGACATTGATTCTCTAATGAGTTATTCAAGGAGGACACGAATGATTAGGAACAAGCCAAAATGTGTGGAAGGAAGCGGACGGCAGCGTCTGAAACATCAGACGGGCGGTCTGCTGTTATTCCTGTTATTTGCTTTTACAGCAACTGGTTGTATGTATCCATCCCAGAGTAATTCGGACCCTAAGATAGCCTATCGGGAAAGCGTGAGCCGCATCCAGAGTGCGGTCGAGGCATTTCAGCAAGATGAGGGGATTTTGCCAATCATCAATGCAGATATGGAAACGCCAAAATATGAAAAGTTCAGAGTGGACCTGCCCAAGTTGAAACAACTGGGGTATCTGGATGAAATACCGGGGACTGCTTTTGAAAGTGGTGGGAGCGCTTACTTCCTTATTCAGGACGAAGAAGTGAATCCGACCATTAAAGTGATGGATCTTCTGACCGTACAGAAAGTAAACGATGTGCAACGATTGGTTAATCAATATAAGTCCGTACATAACAATAAGCTGCCAAGCGGGGAAGAACTGTATCCGGGGTTATATGCTGTGAATATGGAGCAGGCTGCTCAGGCAGGTACTCCTTCCATTACGCTGAATAGTGTATATTCAGGTCAGGCGTTACCTTTTATGATGGATGACGAAGGCAAGGTCTATGTTGATTATGCTTTTGATATTATGCAGGCAGTGGAAAAGTCTGACGTGTCTCCAGCAGAGACTGAAGATGTTCGGGATTTGCTGGTGGAACACTCCTACTTCGTACCTGTAAAATCGGTTTTCTACGCTTGGAAAAATAATGCGCCGGTTGCCCAGCCCATAAAATAAGCATGGTTGCAATTCAAATGATTTAGCTGTATGACCACCATGGCCCTAATGGTTCAATAAGAGATATTCCCAATAAGGGATATCTCTTTTTTCTTTTGTCAGTATGAGTAATAACCGTCATAAAAGCTTCACGGATCACATAAAGTAGATTGAAATAAAGACGCGCAGTCCGAGATCGGGGGATTCTCCTAATGTCATCACCTTAAGATAAAAAAACAAAAATACGCGTCATATTGCCGCATACGGATACATAAGATGATACTAGTCCAATTGCATGTACGAGTTAACGCCGCTCTCGCCGGTTTCATCAGAATGCAACGTTCGGCGGCGGACGACTTCCGGGCACTCACAAAGGCGGCTCTACCGTTGCAGGGATTTCAGTCTTCTGATTGAAAAAACGAAGCGGATGCTCTTTAGCATTTTTCCTTCGGAGTAATTTAGGGAGGGGATTTCATTGGAGAAAGTGGACATTTTTAAGGACATAGCTGAGCGGACCGGAGGGGATATTTATCTCGGGGTTGTCGGCGCAGTCCGGACGGGAAAATCAACATTTATTAAACGATTCATGGAAACCATTGTGTTGCCAAACATCACTAACGAGGCTGACCGTGGTCGAGCGGTGGATGAACTTCCACAGAGTGCAGCAGGTAAAACCATCATGACTACCGAACCAAAATTCGTACCAAATAACGCAGTCCAGATTAAGGTGGCAGAGGGACTCGATGTCAATGTGCGCCTTGTGGATTGTGTAGGTTACGCGGTGGAAGGAGCCAAGGGATACGAGGATGAGAATGGTCCACGCATGATCTCCACGCCTTGGTTCGAGGAACCAATTCCGTTCCAGGAAGCCGCCGAGATTGGTACTCGCAAAGTCATTCAGGAGCATTCCACACTGGGTGTTGTGGTAACAACAGACGGCACAATCGCCGAAATTGCCCGCAGTTCCTATGTGGAATCCGAAGAACGGGTCATTGCGGAATTAAAAGAAGTGGGTAAACCGTTTGTCCTGGTCATCAACTCTACTCGTCCTCGCAGTGAAGAAGCCC
The DNA here is from genome assembly GCF_037993015.1 of Paenibacillus sp. FSL E2-0151. Lineage (NCBI taxonomy): Bacteria > Bacillati > Bacillota > Bacilli > Caryophanales > Paenibacillaceae > Paenibacillus > Paenibacillus sp. FSL E2-0151. Next base: position 4,390,595 of record NZ_CP150308.1, on the reverse strand, counting down.
TGCAATTGCGCAGTGAGCTTGCTGCCAAATACGACATTCCGGTGATGACACTCAGTGCAGCGACCATGACGGAAGATGATGTGACGGGTGTACTTCGTGAAGTGCTCTATGAGTTCCCTGTGCATGAAGTGAATGTAAACTTGCCGAGCTGGGTTATGGTACTCAATGAGACTCACTGGCTGCGTAGCAACTACGAAAATTCCGTACGGGATACCGTTAAGGATATTCGCAGACTTCGTGACGTGGATCGGGTTGTCGCACAGTTCATGGAATATGAATTCATTGATCGCGCAGGCCTGAGTGGCATGAATATGGGGCAGGGTGTAGCCGAAATTGACCTGTACGCGCCGGATGAACTGTATGATCAGATTCTCGTGGAAGTGGTTGGCATCGAGATTCGCGGTAAGGATCATCTGCTACAATTGATGCAGGAATTCTCGCATGCGAAGAGAGAATACGACCGCTTCGCAGAAGCGCTGGAGATGGTCAAAACGACCGGATATGGCATTGCTGCTCCATCTCTCGCCGAGATGGCTCTGGATGAACCTGAGCTCATTCGTCAGGGCACCAAATTTGGCGTACGTCTGAAAGCAACGGCACCGTCCATTCACATGATCCGGGTTGATGTGGAATCGGAGTTCGCTCCAATCATCGGTACGGAGAAACAAAGTGAGGAACTGGTGAGATACCTGATGCAGGACTTCGAGAACGACCCGATCAAGGTATGGGATTCAGACATGTTTGGTCGTTCGCTGCACTCCATCGTGCGAGAAGGGATCCAGGGCAAGATTGCCATGATGCCGGATAATGCAAGATACAAATTGCAAGAGACGCTGGGAAGAATCATTAACGAAGGTTCGGGCGGCTTGATCGCTATCATTCTGTAAGACATCAAAAGACCGTAAGGGGGCATCCCCTCGCGGTCTTTTTTACGTGATTTCTTTATTTTGGATGAAATGGATAGGAAGAATAGTACTTTCGAAAAAACTTAGCGAGTTTTAGCTTTAAATTGCTAAAACCCATTTACATACTAGGGATTAGCCGTTATATTAATATTCAACTATTGTGATCGAGATCACAGAGATTGGACAGGGGGATACAGAGATGAAAAGAAGAGAGACAAAATGGCTGTGGTTGAGTGTGTTATTAGTATTTACATTGGCGCTGTCCGCTTGCGGAATCAAAAAAGAACCGGCAGCCACTCCGGCTTCGGGCGCATCAGATGATACACCAAAAACGGAAGCAGTTACAGGCCCTCTAAGCGGCAAACGGATTGCACTTATTATGGAGTTTAATACAGGTACTTTCTCGCAGCAATATGTACAAGGTGTAAAAGAAGAAATTGAAAAATTCGGTGGAGAACTGACAACGTTTGTTGCCGATAATGACAAAGCAAAAATGGTATCCTTGCTTGATAGCGCTATTAACCAGAAGTTCGATGCCATTCTCACGGATCATGGGGATTCCCTATTAGAGCCAGGCGTGAAGAAGGCAGTAGAACAGAATATTCCAGTGGTCGTGTTTGACGCAGCTATCAGTGTTCCAGGAGCTACAGTCCTGTCGCAGGATGACCAGAAGATGGCTGAACTGACACTGGAGCAGATGAAAAAAGATATCAATGGACAAGGCAATATTGTCAAAGTATGGGTAGCTGGTTTCGCACCGATGGAACGTCGTCAGATTGCATACGGTGAATTCATGAAAGCAAATCCGGACATCAAGGAAATAGCTACATTTGGTTCTGCACAGAACCCTGCGCTGGATACTCAAGCCAAAATGGAAGCTATTCTCAAGCAATATCCAAAAGGTGAAATTACAGCTGTATGGACTGCATGGGATGAGTTCGCCAAAGGCGCAGCGCGTGCGATTCAACAAGCTGGACGTGATGAGATCAAAGTGTATGGTATCGATATGAGTGACGAGGATCTGCAAATGATTCAGGACCCGAAAAATCCTTGGGTTGCTTCAGCTGCTGTTGATCCAACGGATATTGGTCGCGTCCAGGTACGTTATGCTTATCAAAAACTGAACGGGGACGAGACAGAAGATGCAGTTGTTCTTAACCCGGTCTATGTTCAACGTGAAGCTCTGCCAGATAAACAAATCTCCACTTCTGAGCTGTCAGAGTTCGTTGAAGGTTGGGGTGGCAGCACACAAGGAATCAAGGACTGGATGAGTGAATACGGAATTACTGCTAAATAAGCAGCGTATGGGAAGCGCGCCGCAAGGCGCGCTTTTTCTACCATAATGAAGATGTGCGAGTATGGATGAGAAATGGGATACTCCCGTATGGGAACGATTGGAGGTTAACATCATGAGCACTGCACCGATTCTGCTTCAAATGGAACATATCCACAAGCAGTTTTCAGGTATTCCTGCACTGAAGGATGTGGATTTCTCTGTAAAAGGTGGGGAGATTCATGCGCTGCTGGGTGCCAATGGTGCCGGTAAAAGCACGTTAATGAAAATTCTGTCCGGTGCCTATTCAATGGATCAGGGTACGATTCAGTTGAGTGGACAAGCGCTTCATTTGAGTTCTCCGGGAGACGCAAAGGCAAGTGGGATTCACTGTGTCTATCAGGAAGTGGATGCGGCACTGGTGCCACAGCTGACGGCTGCGGAGAACATTATGTTGGATCAGTTGGCTTCATCTGCTGGAGGTTGGTGGAAAAGTCCACGGAAGCTGCAACAGCGTGCGGTTGAGGCGTTGAAGCAATTAGGGGCGGACATATCCGTTCACCAAAAAGTGGCCGATCTGACACTTGCAGAAAAACAGATGATACTGCTGGCACGAATTTTGATCCAGGATGCCAAAGTCATCATTTTTGATGAACCGACTGCACCGCTGAGCCAGGAAGAAACGGATGCATTTTTCCGGATTGTTCATCTCCTGAAGGATCGGGGCGTTGCCTGTATTTTCATTACCCATCGTCTTGCTGAAGTGACGGGTCACTGTGATCGCGTTACGGTCATGAGAGATGGACAACATGTATTTACCGGTGAAGCAAAAGGACTGACGATCAACGATTTGGTTACACAGATGCTGGGCAAACCATTCGAAGAAGAGTTTCCGAAGACGGAAGCACCCGTGGGGGAGCTGTTATTGGAGGCACGTGGGCTTCGTCGTGGAGTGAAGGTAAAAGGTGTTAACCTCTCTGTACGACGAGGTGAAGTCCTCGCTGTGGTGGGTCTGGTAGGCGCGGGTAAAACGGAAAGCTCTCGTTTGCTGATTGGTGCAGATCGGCTGGAGGGAGGCGAGATCCGGCTTAACAACCGCAACCTCCGCCTGTCTCAGCCTGCGGATGCGGCGGCTCTGGGGATTGTTTCTGTACCGGAGGAGCGACGTAAACAAGGAATCCTGATTCAGGAGAACGTGGAACGGAATTTAAGTCTACCTTTGCTAAGCCGTCTTAGTACATTAGGTTTCGTAAGCCGCAAGCGGGAACGTCTGAACGCAGAGTCATTGGTGAAACAGCTTGGAATTAAAACATCGTCCGTGAAACAGGAAGTGAAATATCTAAGCGGTGGTAACCAGCAGAAGGTAGCCATTGGTAAATGGCTTAATGCGGATGCAGATGTATTTATATTTGATGAGCCAACCAAAGGCGTAGATATTGGCGCAAAAAGTGACATTTTCCGCATCATTAATGAACTGGCTTTGGCGGGCAAGGGTGTAATCTATTTCACCTGTGAACTGGATGAAGGCATGGGAATTGGTGACCGAATCGCTGTCATGTGCGAAGGTGTTATTGTAAAAGAGTTCAAACGAGGCGAGACTAACCAAGAACAGCTGCTATACTATGCAAGCGGTGGACAAGAGGTGCAATCATGAAGGATAAATCACTGGATTTTGCGTTCCGTTACGGGGCGATTATAGTCATCATAGGTGTTATCGCTTTTTTCGGCATTAAATTACCTTATTTCTTTACGTACAGTAACTTGACCGATATTCTGGGCTCGATCTCTATCGTTACGTTTGTAGCGATCGGTGTTACGTTATCTCTCATTGTTGATGGATTTGATCTTTCGGTTGGGGCGACTGTCTCATTAACTACCGTCGTTACTGCTTCGTTAATGATTTGGTATCAACAACCACTGGCAATTGTAATTATTGTGCCACTAATCATTGGCGCTGTTATTGGTTTACTTAACGCTTTGCTCATTGTAAAATTGCGTATTCCGGATTTACTCGCAACCCTTGCCACGATGTATATCATCGGAGGTATTCACAAAACGTATGCACAGGGATATACCATTTACAATCACATGCAGTTCCCTGACGGGAGCAAAGCTGCGGGAGAGATGGACCCGACATTTCTACTTATAGGACAGGGTAAATGGCTTGGTATGCCGATATCGGTTATCATGTTACTTATTGCGGTAATAGGTGTGCATATCTTTTTGACGTATACGAAATATGGGCGTCAGATGTACATTACAGGTGGTAATGAGGAAGCTGCACGGTTGTCTGGAATCAAGGTGAAAAAGGTGCGTACACTCGCCTATGTAGCCGCTGGAGTGTTTGCAGCAATCGGTGGTATCATCTATGCCTCCAAAGTAGGATCTGGGCAAATCGATGCTGGATCACCGTTGTTAATGGAATCCGTAGCTGCAGTATTTGTCGGTTTCTCTGTGTTTGGTGCGGGTAAACCCAATGTCATCGGAACCTTCATTGGTTCGGTTCTGATTGGTGTACTTGTGAACGGTTTAACGATGATGAACGTACAGTATTTCACACATGATATTGTAAAAGGTGGAGTTCTCGTGCTTGCTCTGGCGGTTACATTTTACGTCTTAAACCGCAACCGGACTTGAAATTGTGGGCTGTCTGTATTAGTATGAAATTTGTTCGGCGTCTGAAATGCCCGTGGTTTCAGACGATATTCTGCCGAAAATGACTGTTGACCGCAGGCGGAGATTTGTGTTCAGCGCTCAAGATGTACGTAGATTTTTTGCGTATGAACGTATATTTCGCTATAAAACGGAAACACAGTATAACATTCAGGACATTGATACAGGAGGTGAAAAACAAATGAACAAATCAGACTTGATTACACACGTATCTGAAGCGACTGAATTGTCCAAGAAAGATGTAACGAAAGCGGTTGATGCCGTATTCGAAGCAATCTCTGAGGCTCTTCAAAGCGGAGATAAAGTACAATTGGTTGGTTTTGGGAACTTCGAAGTTCGCGAGCGCTCTGCACGTAAAGGACGCAACCCGCAAACAGGTGAAGAAATCGAAATTCCTGCGAGCAAAATTCCTGCATTCAAACCAGGTAAAGCGCTCAAAGACGGAATTAAATAAGATTTCTACATATTCCATATGTCGACAAAAAGACCGTGACTTGTTCACGGCCTTTTCTTTTGCCCTTTAACGATGATTCTTGCGGTTCATTCGTATAAGGCGCAGGTTGACAAATGAAACAATCTTAATCATCATTAACGCTATCGAACTAAAGAAGGGGACATGCGTGATGGATCATCCAACCGGCAATGATTATATTGTAATTAAGGCAGAGGAAAATGGTGTCCAGGTGATCGGATTAACCCGAGGTCAGGATACACGTTTTCACCACACCGAGAAATTGGACAAGGGTGAAGTGATGTTTGCCCAATTTACCACCCATACTTCAGCTATTAAAATCCGGGGCAAAGCCACGCTGATTACCAAGCATGGACAGATTGAATCGGAGTAATGGACAGATTGAATACATTCAAATGAAGATTGCAGGCATAGCCTGCTTTTTTTCATTGTACAATGAGGTATGAGCCTTTACCGGACAGACTACACTAACAGGTAAAGGCAGGGAGGCGTATATGAAACCGCGGATGATTGTTACTGCTTCAATGCTGGCAACGGTTGCGGCGGTCTTTCTGCTTGTTGCGATACAAACCTTACATATGCGTACATGGGGCGGGGACAACGTACAGCCTGCCTCTGCATCACATCATCCAGTTCAGCTAACGAATGACAATCTGGTTGATGTGCTAAGCTCCATGCAACTATCAACGCCCATTGCAAGAGTGGAATGGAAACAGTCCATTTTGACACTGGACCTCAAAGTTAAAGGCACTGGTACAAGTTACACTGAAATCTATGAGAACATGGCAGCTGTGGCAGATCTGGGCTTTCGGAGTCTGGATAACGTGGATCAGGTGCTGCTACGTGTGATGGCAGAAGATGAATGGATGCATAAACGACATCTGTTACTTGCTGCTGATATTCGGCGTGGAGAGTGGCCTCTGTATGCGATTGAAACATTACGGAACTGGAAAAGTGCGGCCTTCTCAGATGAATTGAAGGACTGGTTTCATTTGATGGAGACCGAACTCTGGAAGAAGCAATTCGAAATGACAAGTCAGGGGTAATAGAATAGCAGGATTCAGTGCGTGCCCGTTCAACATATGCTATAATATATAAGATTGTAGTGCAGAAATGGTTTAACAATGTTAAGGCTCGGAGGCTGAGAATGAATTCATATCGCGTACCCCAACTAGCAAAGAAATATACGGATTACGACATGATTCGACAACATACGGAAATCCCATCATTTCCGGATAGCCGGGCACGTCTGTTGCAGGTATTTGTTGGCCGCACAGACGAAAAGGTGCATCAAGAGTTATATGCTCTTGCAACTTCGCTCGTTCAGTTGGCCATGGATACGCATGATCGAATCGATACCATTTCCGGTGAGCGGAAAGAGCAGGAGATGCGTTCACGTCAGTTGAATGTACTCGCCGGGGATTATTTAAGTAGCCGTTTTTATCAATTGCTTGCCCAAGCGGGCAGAATTGAAATGATTGGCAAACTCAGTGGTGCTGTATCCGGAGTGAACGCACGCAAGATGACGCTGTATGAACGGATGAAGAAGCTTCTCGTTTCGGCTGACGAATACTTGCGTGAAACGGTACAGCTGAGAATGCAGCTGTTTCTTTCATTTACAGGCATGATTCAACATAACGAAGAGTCTTTATGGAACAGCCTGTTGACCGAATTCAGCTCCTGCGAAACGATCGTGGAAGAACTGAAGCGGATGAATGACGCAAAACGATATCTTCACAGCTATGCATATTGGCACATATACGAGCATGGTAATGACGATGAGCGCAATGTGTTGCGTCAATCTGAATTGGATGCACGTGCATGGAACGCTATGGTGCTGAAGCATAGGGTTGGCGAGGTTTTGCTGGACAAGCTTCGCGAGTGTACACACCGCATTCAACTGTTGTTGCAAGATGAGGAAGGGCGGATGGGCTTGCATGAGATACATGCAATTCTAGAGCCTTACTTGGCATATTTGCAGCCTTCACATGCGGCAGTAAGGGAAGATTGAGGGGGAGACAGACGAATGGGGAGCGGAGAGACCAAACCGAAAGAAGAATATGTCCATTCGGTTTTTCAGAGTATAGCCGGAAAATATGATGTCATGAATGATATTTTAAGTTTCCGCAGGCATAAGGCTTGGCGTAAATTCACCATGAAAAAGATGAATATGTCCAAAGGCGATACCGGTCTTGATTTGTGCTGCGGCACATGTGACTGGACGCTTGCTATGGCAGAGGCAAGTGAAACGGGGCACATGCACGGACTTGATTTCAGTAGCAACATGCTGGAGGTCGGCCAGACAAAGATCAATGCGGTGCAACGTCAAAAACAGATTACCCTGACACAGGGAAATGCCATGTCACTTCCTTTTGAAGACAATTCGTTTGATTATGTGACGATCGGTTTTGGGTTGCGTAATGTACCTGATCTCAGACAAGTGTTGTCTGAAATGAAACGTGTGGTCAAACCGGGTGGTATGGTTGTGTGCCTGGAATTGTCCAAGCCAACATGGCAGCCGTTCAAAGGCATTTATTATTTTTATTTTGAGAAGGTTTTACCGAATCTTGCCAAAGTGTTTGCTAAAAGTTTTGAGCAGTACAAATGGCTGCCGGACTCACTGGCCATTTTCCCGGGAAGGCAGGAACTGGCAGACATTTTTGCAGAAACTGGATTACAACAAGTGCAGGCCTACCCTCTGACCGGAGGTATCGCGGCACTGCATATTGGAACCAAGGAGAATCAGCATGTTTAGGAAAATTCGCATCTTTTTAGAAATGATCAAGATTGAACACACGCTTTTTGCTTTACCTTTTGCATTTATGGGGGCGATCCTCGGCTCCATGGTAGTGAATGATACCTTCCCAAGCTGGATGCAGATCTTGTGGGTATTGCTTGCGATGATCGGTGCACGTAGTGCGGCTTTTGGTTTGAACCGAATTATTGACCAAGCGATTGATGGCAAAAACCCGCGTACCGCGATGAGAGCCATCCCGGCAGGACTGTTGAAAAATGGGGAAGTTGTTATATTTGTCATTATCTCATTTATATTGTTATTCTGGGCCTCATCCAATCTTAATGTATTATCGATGCAGCTGTTGCCTATTGCTGTGTTTATGTTGGTACTGTATTCGTACACCAAACGATTCACATGGTTATGCCACATTGTTCTCGGAATGACGATTGGTTTGGCACCACTTGGTGGCTGGGTAGCTGTAACAGGAACGATGGATTGGACAGCGATTGTGCTGTACGTTACGATTGTGTTCTGGACAGCGGGCTTTGATATTATCTATGCATGTCAGGATCTGGAATTCGATCAGGGAGAGGGTCTTCACTCCATACCTTCCCGTTTTGGCCTGGTTAAATCCTTGCAGATCGCTAAGTTCTTCCATGTGATTACTGCAATTGGTTTTCTTGCGTTATTGTTGATGACAGATCTGAGCTGGTGGTATGGCGCAGGCATGTTGGTGACGTATGGAATTCTGTTCTATCAACACTATATTGTATCGCCTAATGATATGAGTCGTGTTCAAACAGCGTTTTTTACCATGAACAGTTTGCTTAGTTTAATCGTATTTACGTTCACTCTGATTGATCTGGCGGTGAAATAAATGGTGCAGCAGCCGGACAATAAACGACTGGTTGTCGGAATTACCGGAGCGAGTGGCAGTATATATGGCATTCGATTAATTGAAACGCTGCTTGATTTGGAATATAACGTTCATCTGGTCATATCCAATGCAGGGTGGCGTGTACTGAAAGAAGAATTGGACTGGGATGTGACGAATCGGGACGCGGTGCTGGAAGAAAAATTCGGCAACCGTGCCGGTTCTCTGATCTATCATCCTGTGAGTGATATAGGGGCCTCCATTGCAAGTGGTTCTTATCTGGCCGACGGCATGATTATCATGCCATGTTCGATGGGAACTCTTTCGTCCATCGCGCAGGGATCGTCGGATAATCTGATGTCTCGCGCAGCGGATGTTATGATGAAAGAGGGAAGAACATTGATCCTCGTACCACGTGAGACGCCTCTTCATGCAATCCATCTGGAGAACATGCTGAAGCTTTCTCGTCTTGGTGTACGAATGATACCGGCTATGCCTGCTTTTTATTACAAACCTCAGACTATGGATGAGTTGATTCTGTTTTTAGTGGGTAAAGTGCTGGATAGCTTGCGCATCCCACATCAACTGTTTACAAGATGGGGAGAACCGGATGAACGGGGATAACGACTGAGTTCGATACAAGGCTGTTTTTTGCCAAAGTGTTGCTCGGTTTATTTGTCCCCCGAATCCCGGGGTATTGGTGAGCACTGATGGTGAGTCTTCATGAACCACAGTCTTGACCCATGCTCCGGCAACTTCTGTATTTTGTTTCAGAACAAGTCGCAGAGTTTAATTTTCGGGTGTCGGCTATGACATTCGGAGAAGAAAAACACGTTAGATTACCTTATAGAACAACACAAGCAAGAACGGTAAGCCGGGTTTTTCGTAATGCCTGCAGGCCCGACTTGCTGGAGGGGAAGGTAAGCATGAATTTATGGACTGACAATACGCTGATACGGGTGAACGAATGAAACTATTGGATATTTTCGGGTTGTTAAAAAAGGACATGGATTACATTGAGAAAGAATTGTATCGCAGTGTTCGAGGAGAACAGAAGCTGCTGAGTGAAACGTCACTTCATTTGCTCAAAGCAGGAGGAAAACGGTTGCGGCCCGTTTTTGTGTTACTTGGTGGGAAATTTGGTACATACGACATTGAACGTCTGAAGCTGGTTGCGGTTCCGCTGGAACTCATCCATTCGGCATCCCTCGTTCATGATGATGTCATTGATAATGCGGAGACACGCCGAGGCAAACCCACGGTGAAGTCAAAATGGGATAACCGGATTGCCATGTACACTGGAGACTATATCTACGGTAAGGCACTTGAAATGACTGCCGGATTATCCGATCCAGCGATTCATCGTATCCTTGCCAAAGCTATGGTACAGATGTCCATTGGTGAGATGGAGCAAATTCGCGACTTTTTCAATACGGGACAAAGTGTTCGTAACTATCTGCTGCGTATTCGCCGCAAAACAGCACTTCTGATTGCAGTTAGTTGTCAGTTAGGGGCATTGGCTACACGTGCGCCTGAGCATGTATCTTCCCTGCTGTATACGTACGGATACAATGTGGGGATGGCTTTCCAGATTCAAGATGATGTACTTGATCTGGTAGGTACTGAGAAACAACTTGGCAAGCCACCTGGCAGTGACATGAAGCAAGGAAATATCACTCTTCCTGTACTTTATGCCTTGGAAGAATCCGATCTGCGGGAACCTTTGCTTAAGGAGATTTCCCGTGTCCAGCATGAAGAAGGACGGGCAAGTGCATCGGATGCAATTGGAATGATTCGCCAAAGTCAAGGAATTGCTAAAGCAGAAGCCCTTGCTGACCGATATATGAAGAAAGCGCTCGATGCTCTCGATCAGCTACCTAACATCAAGACGACCAAAAACCTGCGTGATATCGCTCATTTTGTGGTTAAACGTACGCATTAAACAATGTATGACCTTCGACTCTCAGATTACTCATACCCAAAGTTGAACAGAACTGTGAGATTCCTCATTGGGAGGATTTGGACATGTATGTTACAATCAAAGGGATTGCGTTTACATAGTGATTAACTTTGAACCGTGAGTGAGGAGTGAGCTGATGGATCGTACATTTTTGATGGTGAAGCCGGATGGTGTGCAGCGTGGATTGATCGGTCGAATTATTAGCCGTCTGGAAGACAAAGGATTTAAGTTGGTGGCAGGCAAATTGGTGCAGATGTCTGAGGATCAGGCAAAACGCCATTATGCTGAACATGAGGGCAAACCGTTTTTCGATGATCTGGTTCGTTTTATCACATCGGGGCCTGTATTTGCCATGGTGTGGGAAGGCGACGATATTGTGGCGCTTGCGCGCATCGTCATCGGAAAAACCAATGTGAAGGAAGCAGCTCCGGGTACCATTCGCGGAGACTTCGCCAGCCACACACCACATAATCTGATTCATGGGGCAGATTCACCGGAAAGTGCTTCCCGTGAAGCAGCAAATTTCTTTGCTTCAGATGAACTGGTGGTATACGACAAGAGCATCGCAGCCTGGTTGTAATTATTAGCCAAAAGGGTGATACACGATGCTGGAGCAAGAACAACTACTAGACCCGGATTACACCGGATTCATTCGTAAAATCAAAGAGAGCACAGGCATTGATCTTGCTCAATACAAGGAAGGCCAGATGAAAAGAAGGCTGACCACACTTCGCAACAAAAACGGGTTTCATACATTTTCTAACTTTTTTGAAGCTATGCAGAAAGATAAATCATTGTTTTACGAATTCCTTGATCGTATGACGATTAACGTGTCGGAATTCTGGCGTAATCCCAATCGTTGGGAAGTGCTGCGGGACGAGATCCTGCCTGAGCTGCTGGGGTCCAAGCGTCGTGCTAAAGTTTGGAGTGCGGCTTGTTCAACAGGTGAAGAACCTTATACACTTGCCATGATTCTGGACACGATGGGCATTTTGAAGGACAGCTCCATTACGGCAAGTGATCTGGATGAAGGTGCATTGGCCAAAGCCAAGGAAGGGCGTTATATGGAACGCTCGCTTAAGGATGTGCCAAAGGAAACGGCGAACCGTTACTTCAAGCAGGATGGCTTGGTATACCGTATTGATGAGCAACTCAAAAATTCGATCAAGTTCATGAAACAAAATTTGCTGGTGGACCGTTTTGACGATGGGTACGATCTGATTGTGTGCCGAAATGTCATGATCTATTTTACCGAGGAAGCCAAAAACCTGTTGTATCACAAATTTGCAGCAAGTTTGCGTCCAGGCGGTATTTTGTTTGTGGGCAGTACGGAGCAGATCTTCTCCCCGGGACAATATGGTCTGGAGACAGCAGAGACATTCTTCTATCGGAAAAAATAATGATAATGGTTGTTCAGCCGTCTGAAGCACATGTACATGTGTTCAGGCGGTTATTTGTATACCAAGTACAAGAAAGCGCCGACTTTCTTGTCAAAGCCGGTCAGCTATACTATAATAAGCAAAGAAATTATGGGATTTTAGCAATGTGAAGTTTAACAGTTTAAAGGGGGAACGTATTATGAGTTTACGCTATTTAACCGCAGGGGAGACGCACGGACCCCAATTGACCGCTATTATTGAAGGATTGCCAAGTAATTTGACGATTGATTTTGAAGAACTGAATTTCCAGCTTCACCGCCGCCAAAAGGGATATGGCCGTGGACGCCGGATGCAGATCGAGAAGGATCAGGCGAATTTTGTTGGTGGTATCCGTCACGGATATACAACAGGTGCTCCGGTAGCGCTGGTTGTTCAAAATAACGACTGGAAACATTGGCAGAATATTATGAATATTGAGCCGATTGAAGGCAGTGACGAAGAGAAACGTCGCGTTCATCGTCCACGTCCCGGACACGCTGATCTGAACGGTGGACTCAAGTATAATCTCAAAGACTTGCGTAACGTACTGGAGCGCTCCAGTGCACGTGAGACAACGGTACGTGTGGCATGTGGTGCCATTGCACGTCAATTCCTGGCTGAATTCGGAATCAAGGTAGCTGGACGTGTACTTCGCATTGGAGAGATCGAAGCTCCATATCAGGACCTTCCGATTGATGAACTGATCGCAGTGACAGAAGCTTCCTCTGTACGTGTTACGGATGCTGAGACAGAGAAGAAGATGGAAGCCTACATTGACCAGATTAAACAAGAAGGCGATTCCATCGGAGGAATAGTGGAATGTATCGTTGAAGGTGTACCTATTGGTCTTGGTAGTTATGTTCAATACGATCGCAAACTGGATGCACGAATCGCTCAAGGCGTAATGTCCATTAATGCATTCAAAGGTGTAGAGATTGGTATCGGATTCGAAGCCGGAGTCATTCGAGGATCACAGGTGCATGATGAAATCATGCATACGGATGAGCGCGGCTACCACCGGGCAACCAACCGTTTGGGTGGATTCGAAGGTGGTATGACAAACGGTATGCCAGTCGTTGTACGTGGTGTGATGAAGCCGATCCCAACGTTGTATAAGCCACTGCAAAGTGTCGATATTGATACAAAAGAAGCATTTACGGCTCAGGTTGAGCGCTCAGACGCTTGTGCTGTACCAGCAGCGAGTGTCGTGATGGAGCATGTTGTAGCGTGGGAAATTGCCAAAGCATTCCTGGAGAAATTCGGCGGGGATTCCATGGAAGAGATCCGTGCCAATGTTGCTAGTTATAACGCTCAACTGGAGAATTACTAATATGCGTCAGCTGACGGTACAGTTGGAGGAACGCTCATATCCGATTCTGATTGGTAGCGGCCTATTGGCACAAGCCCCTCAATATTTTGAGCAATATGGCTTAACCAAAAAAAGTCCGTTACTCATCATTACAGATGAAAATGTGGCTCCCAAATACTTGTCAGGTTTGGAGCAAACGCTGCGTACGGCTGGTTATACAGTCGTATCGGCGGTTGTGCCCTCTGGTGAAACATCGAAATCCCTTTCGGTGTACCAGGATATGATGACCGTTGCGATCGAAGGCAAACTGGATCGGAGTTCTGCGATTCTGGCCCTAGGTGGTGGTGTCGTAGGTGATCTGGCTGGTTTTGTTGCCGCTACATATATGCGTGGAGTGAAGTTTGTTCAAGTGCCTACAACGATTTTGGCGCATGACAGCAGTGTAGGCGGCAAGGTGGCTGTCAATCATCCGCTGGCCAAAAATATGATTGGTGCATTCCACCAGCCCGAGCTAGTGCTCTATGATGTGGACACACTTCAATCCTTGCCACCACGAGATGTATCGGCAGGGTTGTCAGAGATGCTGAAGCACGGGCTGATCCGTGATGAGGCTTTTGCACATTGGTGTGAGGAACATGCGGAAGAACTGCTTGCGCTTAATCCGGAAGCACTTGGATACGGCTTGGAACGTGGATGTGGCATTAAGGCAGAGATTGTATCCAGAGACGAACGTGAAAATGGAGAACGTGCGTTGTTGAACCTGGGACATACGATTGGTCATGCCATTGAAGCGATTGCCGGTTATGGAGAATTCCTGCACGGAGAAGCGATCTCGATCGGTATGGCTGGATCAGCATTGCTTGGTGAGAAGCTTGGTGCGCCAGCAGGGCTCTATGAAGATACGGTCCGCATGTTGCGTTCACTTCGCCTTCCAACAACGATGCCTGCGCATCTCGACACGGATGCATTAATGGAAGCGATGATGCATGACAAAAAGTTCCGTGAAGGTCATATGGTGTTTATCATTCCTGATCGGATTGGAGCTGCAAGAATTGTGAAGGACGTACCTGTGTCGGAAGTTCGGGACGTCATTGAAATGCTCAGGAAGGGAGAATAACAGCAATGGTCACACGGGGAATTCGCGGGGCTACAACAGTCACGCAGAACAACGAAGAACAGATTTTGAAGGAAACGGCTGTATTGTTGCAGGAGATCGTGGATCGCAATGAGATCCAACCGGAAGATATCTGCAGTGTGTGGATTACGTTAACTGGGGATCTGGATGCTGCTTTCCCGGCAAAAGCTATTCGTCAACTGGATGGTTGGGAACTCGTACCACTAATGTGTGCACTGGAGGTTCCTGTTAAAGGTGCCTTGGCGCAGTGCATTCGTTTCATGGTGCATGTGAATACAAACAAAGCTCAGAATGAAATCAACCATGTGTATCTGAACGGTGCACAGGCATTACGTCCCGATTTGGCAGCACCTTCCGGCTCTTAAGTAGTGGGTTGTCAAACCGATCATAATGATGTATAGTGAGAACCAGTTGAGTAGAGTTGAGATTGAGCTGAGAGCAGCTGAGCTAGTGGAGTATATAGCAGAGTCTAGTGGGTGGTAACCGGGGCAACAGAAACCGGTCAACTGATTCACGGTACGTCGTGCTACGGAATAGGTAACAGGAATAGGGAAAACAAACGTGTCATAGGACATCTTTTGTTTTGATATATTTTGGTACAAACACAATCAATGCACTCTCCTATATTTTACGTAATATTGGAATGAGTAGTTGAAGTGTTATAACTAATTTATTTTCCCGATTTGGATGATGTGAGATGCATCAATTCAGCGACCTGTGAATAATCCGACAGCGAAGTATAGGGACTTGTTATTTATGAAGCATCACCCTGTTAAATACAGCTTATAACCAAGCCTCTACCTGATGGTAGAGGTTTTTTTGTACATTGAATTGTTTCTTCTCCCCCTATAAGTTCAACTAAACTTTTACACAAAAACGAAGAGGACAGAAATAACGTGAAGAAGCGAAGCGTGCGCCTTTATCACCGGATTTTCCCTTTAGAAAGGGAATCAAAAAAATCTGGGGATAACAGCGATCGGAAGGTTGTTCTGTCATCGGAGTGCTCAGTGTAAACCTCTTTAGTTGAACTTACCTAAATCTGAAAGGACGTGATCTGATGATAACGCCAAACGTTAATCAAGTACTGAAAATGTCGAATGAGTATAATCTGATTCCGGTAGTCAAACGGATTCTGGCAGATATGGAGACTCCGATTCGAATATTCCGCCGTTATGCTGACAACGACCGGGCATTCCTGTTGGAAAGTGTAGAGGGCGGTATCCAATGGGCGAGATACTCGTTCATCGGTACAGATCCGTTCCTGATGATTTCGGCCAAGAAGGGCCGGATTGTTGTAGAAGAAGCAGGGAAGACTCGTGAATTGCCAGGTAAACCGATCGAAGAACTGAAAGCACTGCTGCGTAAGTATCGCAGTCCAAAAGATGATGAACTGCCACCATTCACAGGTGGGGCAATTGGTTTCTTCGGATATGATTTGCTGTCCTATTATGAGAAACTTCCAGCTCACGCGCTGGATGACCTGAATATGGATGACATTCGCTTTATGTTCTGTGACCAGATTATCGTGTTTGACCATGTGAAGCAGCAGATGCTGCTCGTCGGTAATGTACACGTCAAGGACGGTGCAACGGATGACGAGATACGTCAAGCGTATGCAGTGACTTCGGAGAAGCTGGAGCAGGCCGCAGAACGTTTGCAGCAGCAAGGACCAGGAGAGAACCTGAATCCGCGTTCCATTCCGGGAGACGTGGAACTGGGGGATATTCGCTCCAACCTCACGAAGGAGCAATTTATCGGTAATGTAGAGCAAGCCAAAGATTACATTCGCGCAGGTGATATTTTTCAAGTGGTATTATCCCAGCGTTTCCACATTGATACGGAAGTTTCTCCGCTTCACGTGTATCGTGTGCTTCGGACCCTGAATCCATCACCTTATATGTATTACCTCAAAATGGATGATGAGATTATCGTGGGTACTTCGCCAGAAGCGCTGGTCAAGGTGGACGGGAATCGTGTGGAGACACGACCGATTGCAGGTACACGTCCAAGAGGGGCAACAGAAGCGGAAGATCGTGCACTCGCTGCTGATCTGCTCCAGGATGAGAAGGAACGCGCGGAGCATCTGATGCTAGTTGATCTGGGGCGTAACGATCTGGGCCGGGTATCCAGTTTCGGCAGTGTGAAGTGTGACATGTTCATGGAGATTGAACGGTATTCTCACGTTATGCACATGGTATCCAACGTTACGGGCGAGCTTAGAGAAGATAAGGATTTCTTCGATGCATTCCTCTCTTGCTTGCCAGCGGGTACTGTATCCGGAGCACCGAAACTGCGTGCAATGGAGATTATCGCGGAACTGGAGAAAGAGGCACGTGGAGCTTATGCAGGAGCAATCGGATACCTTGGTTTCTCGGGTAACATGGACTCCTGTATTACGATTCGTACGATTATTTTTAAAAAAGGAAAAGCGTATGTACAGGCCGGAGCGGGAATCGTATGGGATTCTGTGCCTGAGAATGAATATGAGGAAACGGTTAACAAAGCTAAAGCATTGCTCAAGGCGATTCGAACAGCAGAAGCAATGTTTCCTGCCAAAGAAAAGGACAGCACGTTGAGACTGGCGAATGCAGACTACTTTGTCACACCAGCGGCCGCTAAGAACTGAGAGAGGAGAGACCGGAGATGAACATAAACCCAATAATGAATGAGAACCCTGTAACCCCTATTGCTGAGATTACTCGTGAGGAAGGCATGAAAAATGGCCTGGCGAAGATTCTAGAGGGCAGCCATCTGGAGCAAGCCGAAGCAAGAGATTTGATGTACTCGATCATGAGAGGTGAGGCAACGCCGGCTCAAATCGGAGGTTTGCTGATGGCGCTACGGATGAAGGGTGAAACGGTAGATGAGATCACCGGTTTTGCTGAAGCCATGCGTGGTCAGGGCGGACGAATTCTAACGGATGGCAGCGGCTTGCTGGACACGTGTGGAACAGGTGGATCGGGTATTCACAAATTCAACATTTCCACAGCATCCGCGATCATTGCTTCGGCCGTCTCGGTTCGGGTCGCCAAACATGGCAACCGTTCAGCTTCAGGCAAAGCGGGTAGTGCAGATGTATTAGAGGCACTCGGTGTAAATATCCATCTGAACGGTGAGCAGGCCAGACAATGTCTGGATGATATCGGAATCTGCTTCTGTTTTGCCCAGGTATATCACCCTTCCATGCGACATGCAGCAGGACCAAGAAAAGAGCTGGGGGTTCGTACCATTTTCAATATGCTCGGACCGTTAACGAATCCTGCGGGAGCAGATCGCCAACTGCTTGGCCTGTATGATCGTTCCCGGACGCCGATGATTGCTGAAGTACTGAATCGTCTTGGTCTCAAAAGAGCGTTGGTTGTGGCCAGCCATGATGGTCTGGATGAAATCAGTATCTCGGCACCAACTCAGGTATCTGAACTTCGCAATGGTGAAGTGCACACCTATGATATTGATCCACGTGATATGGGTTTGTCTCTACATCCGCTCGAAGCGGTACTTGGAGGAGATGCGGCACAGAATGCCGAAATTATTAAGAGGATCTTCCAGGGTGAGCAGAGTGCCTATCGTGATGTCGTTCTGTTGAATGCCGGAGCGTGCATCTATGTATCCGGTCTTGCAGATAGCATTGCTGAAGGGGTGACACTTGCCGCAGAAGCGGTAGATTCGGGCAAAGCTGCCGGGAAGCTTGAACAGTTAATTCATACAACGGAGGCGTATAGTCATGTATCTTGATCGAATCGTTGCAACCAAACATAAAGAAGTTGAAGTTCTTGCACAAACATTTAACATGGATGAAGCTATCCAAAAAATCGAACAACTACCCGCAACTAGGGGGTTTGAACAAGCACTATCAAGCGGACGCAATCGCAAACTCGGCCTTATTGCTGAAGTGAAGAAGGCTTCGCCATCCAAAGGGTTAATTCGTCCGGATTTTCATCCGGTAGAGATTGCTGCTGCTTATGAGCGAGCGGGTGCAGACTGCATCTCCGTATTAACAGATGTGTCGTATTTTCAAGGCAGCAACGAGTACTTGCAGGCTATCCATCAAGCAGTGAACATTCCGCTATTGCGCAAGGATTTTATTATAGATGAACGACAGATTGCCGAGGCAAGATTACTGGGTGCGGATGCGATACTGTTGATTGCCAGCATTCTGACACCTGAACAGATTCGTCAATATCTGGAATTTGCCAAAAGTTTGGGGCTGGATGCCTTGATTGAAGTCCATGATCGAACAGAACTGGAGCAGGTATTGGAGATTCCGCAGGCAACACTTGTGGGCATCAACAATCGTAATTTGAAAACATTCGAAACCAGTCTGAACACAACACTGGATTTGATGGAATTGATTCCAAGTGGCGTTACCTTGATTAGCGAAAGTGGTATTGACGGACCAGAATCAACAGTACCTCTGATCCAGGCCGGTGTTCATGGTATTCTCGTAGGTGAGCATCTCATGCGCAAGGATGATGTCGAGGCGGCTGTATATGATCTGATGGGGCCCAAATGATGAATACTTCCATACACGATGGCACAGGCGACAGTATGTCAGAACTGAGAAACCCGCTGCCAGCGGCCGTAAAAATATGTGGACTTCAGGACGTTGAAGTGCTAAAATCGATGAGAAACTTGCCTGTGGATTACATTGGTGTTGTTTTTGCCAAATCACGCCGCCGAATCGAACCCGAGCAGGCTGCTGCATTAAGAACGGTGTTGTTCGAATGGTCTACCTATGATCGGCCGAAGCTTGCGGGTGTATTTGTGAATCCTACGCTCGAAGAACTGGAACACATTATGGACATTGCTCAGCTGGATGTTATTCAACTGCATGGACAGGAGACTGCGGAATTTTGCCAGCAGGTGAAGCAGCGGTGGAATGCCGCAGTGTTCAAAGTTTTTTCTTTTCCCAAAGATGAAACGGGACCGGAAGCTGATGATGCAGCCATAAGGGCTCTTGATACTTATGATAAATACGTGGATGCGATATTGCTTGATACCCATGATCCTCTATATGGAGGGGGCTCCGGGAAAACGTTTGCCTGGGAGCGAATCCCTGCCTATGCTGAATGGGCAAAAAGTCGCGAAATTGCTCTGTTCGTTGCAGGAGGTTTGCAGCCGGACAATGTACAACAACTAATACAGACATATACACCTTTCGGCGTCGATGTATCCAGCGGCGTGGAGACTGAAGGTGTGAAGGATATTGCCAAAATTACAGCATTCGTAGAAAGGGTGAAGCAGGCATGACACATCAATTGCCGGATCAACACGGGCGTTTCGGTCACTTCGGAGGCCGCTTTGTACCTGAGACACTAATGAACGCACTTATTGAGTTGGAGGAGGCATACAGCCACTTCTCTGAAGATGAGGAATTTAACAAGGAACTGAACTATCTGCTAAGCGAGTATTCTGGACGTGAAACGCCATTGTATCATGCAGAGCAATTGTCACGCCGATTGGGCGGACCGAAAATTTATCTGAAACGTGAAGATCTCAATCATACAGGCGCGCACAAAATTAACAACGCCATTGGACAAGGTTTGCTTGCCAAACGGATGGGCAAAAAGAAAGTTATTGCCGAAACGGGTGCAGGTCAACATGGCGTTGCAACGGCAACCGTAGCCGCATTGCTTGGATTGGAATGCAAAGTATTTATGGGCGAAGAAGATACAGAGCGTCAACAGTTAAACGTATTTCGGATGAAGCTGCTCGGAGCAGAAGTGATTCCGGTGACGTCGGGAACACGGACACTGAAGGATGCTGGTAATGAAGCGCTTCGCTACTGGGTCAGCAATGTGGAGGATACATTCTATGTGCTCGGATCAGTGGTTGGTCCTCATCCATATCCGATGATGGTGCGGAATTTCCAACGTGTGATTGGTGATGAGACCCGTCGTCAGATTCAGGAGATCGAAGGGCGTTTGCCGGATGTAATTGTAGCCGCTGTTGGTGGAGGAAGTAATGCGATTGGTATGTTCTATCCATTTATCGGTGATCAGGATGTGAAACTTGTTGGTGTTGAAGCCGCAGGCAAAGGGGTCGAAACCGAGTATCATGCTGCAACGATGACCAAAGGTACGCATGGTGTATTCCAAGGATCTATGAGTTACCTGTTGCAGGATGAGTATGGACAGGTTCAGCCAGCGCATTCCATCTCGGCCGGACTTGATTATCCGGGTGTTGGTCCGGAACATTCCTATCTCAAGGATATTGAACGGGCAAAATATGTACCGATCACGGATCAGGAAGCACTGGATGCCCTGCAACTCCTATGTCGGACGGAAGGAATCATTCCTGCTCTGGAGTCTGCACATGCGGTAGCTCAAGTTGTCAAACTGGCGCCTGAACTTACAGCAGATGATATTGTAGTCATTTGTCTGTCGGGACGTGGAGACAAGGATGTTGAATCGATCATGAAATACACGGGAGGTGACTTGGGATGAATCTGATGGACCAGACCTTCCAGCAATTGAAGGAACAGAATCGTACGGCACTTATTCCATTTTTAACCGTGGGAGACCCGGATGTGGACACAACGATTGATATCATCAAGGAGCTTGAACAGGCTGGAGCGGATATTTTGGAACTGGGTGTTCCCTATTCCGATCCGCTTGCAGATGGCCCAGTCATTCAGCGCGCTTCCGAACGTGCGCTGAAAAGCCAGATTACTATTCGTACTGTGATGGAAACCGCTGCAAAAGCTCGTAAGGCAGGTGTGAAACTGCCGTTTGTACTGTTCACCTATTATAATCCGGTATTGCAGACAGGCCTGGATGTATTCTTTGATGAATTGGTCAAACACGATATTAGTGGCATGATCATTCCGGACCTGCCGATTGAGGAAGCGGAAGAGATGCGAGAACGCGCAAATCGTGCTGGTGTGCATCTGGTGCCGCTTGTTGCACCTACATCTAATGCCCGGATTGAGCGGATTGTAACGGGCGCGAGTGGCTTTATCTATTGTGTATCATCCCTTGGGGTAACCGGAGAGAGAGCTTCTTTCTTTGATGGCGTAGAGAGCTTTATTGAGACGGTGAAAAGTCTGACAGACCTCCCAGTAGCGGTAGGTTTTGGTATCTCCAGTCATGAGCAGGTGGCACATTTCTCCCGTATATGCGATGGCGTTGTAGTAGGTAGTGCCATCGTTCGTCAGGTGGAAGATGCGATTCCTCTGCTTGAAAATCCGGATACGCGTGCAGCGGGACTGTTGCAAATTCGCAACTTTGTGGCACAATTAAAGGGATAGAGATGTCCTGAAAGGACATCTTTTGGACACATGAGGTGCACGCTGATTCGTGTCTAACATTATTTCAATAACAGGAGGCGGTCGGGTTGAAACCGAAATCCCAGATTGTCAATCTGCCTGTGTACCAGCCGGGCAAACCGATTGAAGAAGTGAAACGTGAACTGGGGCTTGAACAAGTCATCAAGCTGGCCTCCAACGAAAACCCTTACGGCAGTTCTCCTGCCGCCCTGGAAGCCATTACGAAAGAAATGACGAATATAAGCATATACCCAGACGGTAGCTCGGTTGAGCTGACGGGAGTTCTTGCCAAGCATCTTGGCGTTGAACGGAACAACTTAATATTTGGTTGTGGTTCCGATGAGATTATTGCTTTGATCACGAGAGCTTTCTTCTTGCCGGGTGACGAGACCATCATGGCAGATCAGACATTTTCTGTATATAAAAGCAATGCAGATATTGAGGGTGCCGTGTCCATCGAAGTGCCTCTGAAAGATGGCACGCATGATCTGAGCGCGATGCTCGCGCAAATTAACGACAAAACCAAAGCAGTATGGGTGTGTAATCCAAATAATCCGACAGGTACGATTATCTCCGAGCAGGAACTTACAGCCTTTATGGACCGTGTGCCTGCTCATGTGATGGTCATACTGGACGAAGCTTATTATGAATTCGTAACCGATGAAGCATACCCGCAAAGTATACCATTGATCGAACGGTATCCGAACTTGGTCATCCTGCGGACATTCTCCAAAATTTACGGTTTGGCTTCGCTTCGGATCGGATATGGTATTGCACGTCCCGAAATTATTGATTTGATTAACCGTGTACGTGAACCGTTTAACACCTCCCGTTTTGGACAGGTTGCGGCAAAAGCTGCACTACTGGATCAGGATTTTGTTCAAGAGTGCTCGAAGCGGAATGCAACGGATCGGGATTACCTGCAAAATGAATTTACACGGCTCGGGTTGTCGTATTTCCCTTCACAGGGTAATTTCATTATGGTTGACCTGAATATGCCTTCGGCAATTGCGTTCCAATCCTTGCTCAAACAAGGCATTATCGTTCGCTCAGGATTCCACGTATACCCAACTTACATTCGTGTGTCCGTCGGAACATCAGAACAGAACCGTGCATTTGTCACGGCACTGGAGAACACGCTGGCTGAGAAGGCGGTAGCACGCCCTTAATACTGGCGATGAAAGAGTGAGGACCCATGAAACTAAAAATTGCAATGATTGGTGTAGGACTCATCGGCGGTTCACTGGCACTCTGCTTCAAAGGCAAGCCAGGTGTAACCGTGATGGGCTACGCCCACTTGGATGAACTGAAGGACAAGTACATAGCGAGCGGTGTAGTGGATGATGCTACGCTCTCTCTGGAAGAAGCGGTAGAGGATGCCGACTTTATTTTTTTGTGCGTTCCCGTAGGTTTGCTTGAATCCTATTTCGAAAAGCTCTCCAAGCTGCCATTGAAAAAAGGATGTATCATCACGGACGTAGGAAGCACTAAAGCTTCCATTGCCGCTTGTGCCGAGCATGTGCGGTTGACTGACGCTTACTTCATTGGTGGTCATCCTATGGCAGGGTCGGAGCGTGCAGGCGTAGATGCGGCCTCAGCTGTATTGTTTGAGAATGCATACTATGTCTTAACCCCTTCAGAACATGTACCTGAGGAAGCCTACAGCAGGCTGTCTGAGCTGCTTGCGTATACGCGGGCACAGATCGTGCGTGTGGAGCCTCTGCTCCATGATGACATCGTGGGGGCGATTAGTCATCTGCCACATGTTATTGCTGTTGCGCTGGTGAATCAGGTGCGTGAATATAATGAGTCGAATCCACTGTATAAAATGCTGGCTGCAGGTGGTTTCCGGGATATTACCCGGATTGCGTCTAGTGACGCGATTGTGTGGAGAGATATCTTGCTTAGCAACCGTGATGTACTGCTGGGCTTGCTTAAGGACTGGAATAGCCAGATGACGGCCTTTACGGATATGCTGGAACATAAGAACGGTGAAGGTATAGAGGAGGCATTCCGTCAGGCCCGCGAGTTTCGCAGTATATTACCAGAACGACGCAAAGGCATGATTTCGCCGTTATTTGATCTGTATACTGATGTTCAGGATGCACCGGGTATGATCGGTAAGATCGCAACTGAGCTTGGGGCGAATGACATCAACTTGAGCAACTTGGAGATTATCGAAAACCGGGTGGATGTGCCGGGCATTATGCGTCTGTCTTTCCGTCAGGAAGAAGACATGGAACGAGCCAAGACGTTATTGGATTCCTTAGGCTATCAAGTGTGGATATAAGACGAGAAAGAGGGCGAAAGCCCTCTTTTTTGTGAGGTTATATTGGAGTGGTTATTTGATTTTCAGTCACAGAAAAAAAAGGATGTATTATCCTGATTTACCGAAAGATATAATTAATTCAAACAATTTTACTGAAAGTGTTGACAAAATGAAAACGTATACATATAATAAGGGTACAGTATGGTTTCTCTCCACTCCTATCCAATAACTGTATTGCTCCACGTGAGCAATGGCCGCTTATGTAAGCGGTCTTTTTTTTGTCTTAAAAAGTTTTGGGAAAGGCATTGATATGTTAATAGTTACACTTGGACTTACATCCTCTATTTACATCTCCCTCCTTAATCTGTTAGGATACCTTAGATCCAATAAATATCACATTTTTGTAACCTTTTCGGTATATCGTCCGTCTATATAAGCAAGGGTTACCAAAAAGGCTCAAAATGAAGTCATGAACGTGAAAATGACCGCATATGAATGACAGGTCGGGTTTTGTGGATGCCAATGGATTTGCCAGGATGATGCAGACCGTTGTACAATAAATACTGTTAATGTAGAAACGTTGGGGAAATTGCCATTACATAGGGGAATTTGGCGGGAAGGCCAGTTATGGCGCTGAACGCTTTTTATATGCGGTGAGAACCGCAACTTTTTTGTGCCTGTTCGGTAATACATGGATAGAGTCGAACGGGGAGAAGCACATGGATGGGCGAGGAGGGGTCGCACTCAAATGACGGATTCCCAGTTGATTCGAGAGATCAAGGAAGGTAACCTGGAGTTATATTCCGAGCTGATGAGTCGTTATCAGCGTAAAATACTGGCTTTCGTATATCATATGTTGAAAAGTTCCAATATGGAGCTGCTTGCGGAAGATCTCTGTTCTGAGACTTTCTATAAGGCGTTCCGCAGTCTGCACTCTTTCCGTGAGGTGGATGCCTCATTCTCAACATGGTTATATACCATTGCGAGAAATACGGTACTGAGTGAGCTTCGCAAACAGCGTAGCGGAAATGTCCCACTTGAAGAGAGCGGGATTGTTCCCGTTGCTCCTTCGGAGAATACACCGGAGTATGCTGTACTACGCAGCGAGCGGGTGATGCTGGTTAGGGATGCGATTAACAATTTGCCGGAGAAGCAGCGTTCTGCGATTATACTCCGTGAGTATGATCAACTAGACTACCAAGAGATTGCGAATATTCTTGGGCAGAGCGTCAGTTCTGTGAAATCGCTATTATTCAGAGCAAGATCAAGCGTAAAAACTCAATTGGAACCTTATTTCTTCGAACCGGTGTACGAGCCATATGAAGGGATGAAGAACCGATGAATTGCAATGAAGCCCAGGAACTGTTTGCACTGGTCTGGGACTTGCCGGAAACTCATCCTCAGCGGATTGCATTTCATGCTCATCTCGCTGGTTGTGAAGAGTGCTCCGAGCAGTTTGAGGTCTGGGAAGAAGCTCAGATCTTGCTGCACAGCATTCCGGTTCCAGTGACAGAACAACAAGCAGAGAGAGTGAACCGTAACGTTATGGACCGGATCTACGCGGAGTCTCCATGGTTACTGCCAGAAGAGGTAAAGGTTAATCGTTTCTCTGCTGTGATCCGCAAGCATATGTCTTTGTGGATTGCCGCGTTCCTGGCTATTTTTTTATGCAGCTTTCTGTATATGGCAATGTTTAAGCCAGACGTATCAGAAGCTGAGCAAACCAAAGTTGTTACTACGGGTATCCTGGAGACAGGGGTTGCCGGAAGCGGACCATCGTCCTCTGGCATGTATCAGTACAACATGACTGGAGCGGACAGAGGAAGTATCATAGAACCTTTTGTTGTGAGCATGGGACCTGCATATCCGCAGTATTGGATGGCCCTCTCTTTACTTGCAATAGGAATGGCGTTATTTTCTCTTGGACGTATGCATCGAACAACGAATAAACGCAAACAAGGTGCGAGTGCATAGGTAATAACCTTTCGTTCGCCGTGTGGAGAAATGAGGGATGTAAGTGCGAATCGGGCTTATTCGTCACGGTCTTACAGACTGGAATGCGGCGGGCCGTATACAGGGTCAGACGGATATTCCTCTGAATGGAGAAGGTCGTGAACAGGCAGAGCGCCTGGGAAGACGTCTGCTGACGGAAGAATACCAATGGGACTATATCATCACAAGTGGATTATCGCGGGCACAGGAAACAGGGGAGATTATCTCCAAGCTGTTGAATGTACCTTTGCTCAAGCCAGACGCACGGTTGAAAGAAAGGGCTTTTGGTCAGATTGAAGGTCTGACTTCAGAAGAACGGGTTGCCCGTTGGGGCCAAGCCTGGGAGACATTAGACTTGGGACAGGAGCAGATAGCGGATATCCAGATTCGTGCACTGGCGTTTCTGGAAGATCTATGGTCGGCCTATTCTGACCAAAACGTACTCATTGTCACTCACGGAGCTTTCTTAGCCAACCTTTTAACAGCTTTGTTTAAAGATCGGTATACAGAACGGATTGGAAACCTGTCACTGACGATCCTGGAAAAGGAACGTGATGACTGGAGTCCACTGTTATATAATTGCACACGACATCTGTCTTTGGACACAGCGAAACAACCTGAGTAATCCAACTTGGGTTGTTTTTTTTGCGTTTTATGGGGAAATAAAGACTGTATATGATTTCAAACCTCTCATTTTTCTTCTGATTGACCAACTCTGGGCATAGTATGGTTTAAAACATAAAAGATTTCCAAAAAGAGGTTTAGATTATGGGAATTCCGTCAACGATGTTTACAAAACCAAACTATTTCAGGCTTCGAATCAGTAGTCGAAGTAGTTAACGGGCGAGGCGATGGACCCATGAATCTAGCGGATATGCTTACTTTTGCCGATATTGGCCAGCTTAATCGAATAGCAGACTATTACCAATGTGAATGCAAGCCCAATTCCAAACATGAACTCATCCAGAGTATTCTCACTACATTGGGCAGCAGACCCTTTTTTGAGCAGCAGGTACGTCAACTGAATCAAGCAGATCAGCGCTTTTTGAACAACTTGTTGTTTGATCCTCGCCAGTATTATGGTATGGAAGAACTCATTGCCATAGCCCGTCAATCGATGGACAAAAAGGAGAGTGAGGCTGGCGCGAGTCCACGTGATCTCATCGTTCGCTTCAATAAGAGTGGATGGTTGTTCAATGGGACAACGCAGCAGACCAGGTATTTGTATCAGGTACCCCAGGATCTGAAATTAAGATTCAGGGATGTGTTATCCACACATCTGCGAGCAGGGATTACCAAAACAACGGAACCACCCATGTATCGGGATGAGTATCATCTCTTAGCGGATGATCTCAAGTTGTTCCTGCAGTTTGTCCAGCAGCACGAAATTGCCCTTAACGCTGAAGGCATGATGTACCGTCGCTCTCAACAGCAGATTATGGAGCATCTGCACATTAGTGAGGAATTGGTGGGCAAAGGTGGATGGAGATTCGGATATGGCCGTTCCTTCAAGGATTACCCGGATCGTTTCGCACTTCTCTACGACTATGCATTTCACCATCGGCTAGTTCGTGAGGAGCAAGGCACGCTGAAGTTATCACCAGCTGGAGAAGACAAGCTGGGAGCTGAGAAAACAGCCGAAATGATACAGCTATTTAGGTTTTGGTTAAGATTGTATAAAGGTGCTATTCCCAATCTGTCCTCTATTGTGTATTGGACAGGCGAATGTGCCCAAGAATGGTCAACCGCCGAGTCGCTGTTTCGTCAGATCGGTCCGTTCATTCAGCCGTTTTACTATGATACGGCCGAGGCCATTTATGATAACAGAATTGTTAAAATGATGTTGCATCTTGGCATGGTCCGTATTGGGGAACATGAGGAAGGCAGGACTATACAAATGACAGCCTGGGGCACACGTCTTGCTGCATCCTGTCGCTCCATCTCAGGAGACATTACGCCTATTATGTTTGACAAGTGAAGGACAAGTTGCTAAAATCACTCCCAAATTAAGGAGTGATAATAATGATAATTCCATACAAAGGTCTACAACCTCAGTTACACCCTTCGGTATATATGGCTGAAGGTGCAAAACTGATCGGTGATTTGAGAATGGGAGAAGAGTCTTCCGTTTGGTTCAATGCAGTCCTTCGGGCTGATTTGGCTCCTATTATCATTGGAAAGCGCTGTAATATTCAAGATAACGTTGTCGGGCATGTCAATACTGATCAACCTTTGATTGTGGGAGATGATGTCTCAGTAGGACATACAGCGATCATTCATGGTTGTTGTATTGGAACAGGATCATTAATCGGCATGGGAGCCATTCTGCTGAATGGAGCCGATATTGGCGAATATACGCTGATTGGAGCCGGTTCTGTTGTTACTGAGAATAGTAAAATTCCGCCCTATACTCTTACTTTGGGGACACCTGCCAAAGTGATACGTGAGCTGACTGATGCCGATCTGGAGCGGATGTCCAGAACTTCACTGGGTTATGTTACCAAAGGAAAAGAATATAGGAGCTCTTAAATCCGTTTTGGAGGTGCATCCTATTGGATAAAATGAAAGTTACGTATGAAGTCATGTTGGGGCTGGCAGCTGAGATGGTTTGGGACGAAGCGCTTCGCAAACAGCGCAGCGAGAAGCTCTATTTGGAAATCGATAAAGCGTTAGCTACCGGAGACGAAGTAGCTTTCCGGAGTCTGACGGATGAACTGAGGACCATAAACTGATTAGCAAAATAGTTCCTTTCTGAGATAAAAGGGAATGCGCAGATGCGTGTTTCCTTTTTTTAATATGTTTAATTCCGAAATGAATGTCTGGATTTATAAGATATAGTCATATATAATATGGGAATAAAATGGATAGAGAGGGGATATAGGGAATTGAAATTCAGTGAGATGACTCAAGACAGCTGGGCTGAACTGCAACTCTATCTGGATACATGCCTTATTCCATACACAGCTCTTAGCGGTGAGCAGTCGCCAGTTGAAGCTACCGAGGCGTTGGAGCGGCTGAGAGATTTTCTGGATCTGGTCGAAATTCCTTTCAAAGGGAGAATCATGACTTATCCAGCCTTTCATTATGCTAATTCGGAATTGTCAATGACATTAAATTCCTTGTCCGAACAGCTTAAATCCTCAGGATTCAAATATGTGGTTATTATGTCATCGGATGGTCATTTGGATGGCGTGGAAATTCCAGCTGCTGATCTGGTTTTGAGTCGGTCCGTCTTAACTCATGAGGTCGGAGAAGAAGGGATTGCGAGATTTATAGGGGAAAAGATACGAGAGTTGTGGAAAAAATAGTTTTTAGCGACAAATGTGACAATTTTACAACAATTTTTTAATAACGCTTACAATTGAACCTTAAAAATGTGTGACAAATTCTTGACGGTGTTCTAGGGCTACTATATGATTATGTATGTTCTAGTAAGTCGTGGAATTTATGAAAATGAAAACGTTTGAGAGAGTTGGCTGAAAAAGGGGGTTGGAGACAGTATGAGCAGTGAGCATGACCACGAAGCTTCATTGAAATTGCCAAGCCGCATGGAGATGTCACGCAGGCAGTTTTTGACGTACACGCTTGGTGGAGCTACAGCCTACATGGCCGCCGGTGCAATCCTTCCTATGGTCCGTTTTGCGGTGGACCCGATTTTGCAACATAAGGGAGAAGGCACCTCTGTCAAAGTAGCTGAAATCAGCAAAATTACGAATGAGCCTCAAGAATTCACCTTTGAACTTAAACAACAGGATGGTTGGTATCTGAGTAATGCATCGTTAGTGGCGTGGATTCGCAAAGATGAGCAGGGTAAAATTTATGCACTCTCACCTATCTGTAAACATCTGGGATGTACAGTAGGCTGGAATAGTGACAAGCAATACCCTGACGAGTATCATTGCCCCTGCCATGGCGCGCACTATGACAAGGAAGGGAAGAATCTTGCCGTAGCCCCCAAACCGCTGGATGAGTACGTAGTCAAGGAAGAGCAGGGTTGGGTATATCTGGGCGACATTGTTCCGAACACCCGAGTGAATTAGGAGGCGTGAACGCAGATGTTTAAAAATGTCTATGACTGGATTGACGAGCGTCTTGACATCACGCCAATCTGGCGGGACGTTGCGGATCATGAAGTTCCAGAGCATGTAAATCCGGCTCATCACTTTTCCGCATTCGTGTACTGCTTTGGTGGATTGACGTTCTTTATTACTGTTATTCAGATTCTGTCAGGCATGTTCCTGACCATGTATTATGTACCTGATATTATCAATGCCTACGCTAGTGTGGAGTACCTGCAGACCAAAGTAGCCTTCGGCCAAATTGTTCGCGGCATGCACCACTGGGGAGCCAGTCTGGTTATCGTAATGATGTTCTTACATACGATGCGTGTGTTCTTTACAGGCTCTTACAAGGCACCGCGTGAAATGAACTGGGTTGTTGGCATGCTGATCTTTTTCGTCATGTTGGGCCTGGGGCTGACAGGGTACTTGTTGCCATGGGATAACAAAGCCTATTTTGCAACAAAAGTAACACTGGAGATTGCCAATACGGTTCCTTGGCTGGGACCGATTATTAAAGAATTCCTGCAAGGCGGTACGATTGTTGGTGCACAGACACTAACCCGATTCTTTGCCCTGCACGTATTCTTCCTCCCCGCTGTGCTTCTGGTGCTTCTGGTCGGACACTTTATCATGATCCGCAGACAGGGCATTTCGGGACCACTATAAACTGAGAAGGGAGGAATCGCAATGGCTCACGGACATAAGAAGGATGATGAGGAAAAGGTTATCTTTGTCGGTGATTCACGGGTCCGTAAAGGGGCGGGATTTATTACCCCTCCTGATTACACGGCGTATCCCGGCAAATCAGAAGCCTTTATCCCCAACTTCCTGCTGAAAGAATGGATGGTTGGTGTCGTTGTATTGGTGGGGATTCTGGTTCTCACGATCTCAGAACCTGCACCTTTAGGCTATCCGGCCAATCCGAGCGCATCCGTAATTCCTATGCCGGACTGGTACTTCCTTTTCCTGTATCAGTACTTGAAGTATCCATACGCATCGGGCGATTACGTTCTGCTCGGGGTACTGGGGGTCAGCGGAGTTGCTTTTGGAGCTTTGCTACTGGCACCATTCCTGGATACAGGCAAGGAGCGGCGTTTCTATAAACGCCCAATTGCTTCATCACTGATGATTTTGTCGGTCATTTCTGTATTCTACCTGACAAATGTAGCGTGGACGCACTACGAGCATGAGTTGGAAGCAAGTGGACAGAAACCTGAACATATTCAACGTGAAGAAGAAGCGCTGGAGAGGCGTGAACAGGGGCTCCCACCCGTTTCCAATGCACCTGGACAGCAAGAAGAAGTTGCGATCGTGGAACAGGATGATCCTGCAATGGAAACGTACAAGAAGGCTGGATGTATTGGTTGCCATGCGGCTGATATGAAGGGCGCAACTGGACCTTCGCTTCGAGGCATAGGTGACAAGCACAGCCAGGAAGAGATTCTGACCATTATCAAAGAAGGTTACAATGCAATGCAACCTCAGTACAATAATGCTATTGCTCAAGGTGTCACGGATGAAGAGATCACTCATCTGACCGAATGGCTTGCGAAACAGAAAGCAGAACAGTAAAATCGAAATAACCAATGAAACCTGATCGTTTATGCGGTCAGGTTTTTTGAAGTGTTTTTTTGGACAGCACTGTATCGTGCACAATATTGATGAAGGAAGGGGCAGGGAATGTGGCTTTATCGTATTTCTGGAGTAGGGAATTTCTAACCAATCGTTATTTCCTGTGGCTATTATTTTGGTGTAATGCGGTAGGAACGGTATACGGATACATCTGGTACGGAGAGCAAATGAAATTGACGCTGGCTGAGCAGCCGGTGTGGCAGATCGTATTTGTGCCAGATAGCCCAACAGCGAGTTTGTTTTTTACTTTAGCGTTGTTATGGGTCTTGTACCCACCACGGTCCATCATTATCAAACGGATCGGACATGTGATTCAGGCGCTTGCCGTGGTTACATCTGTGAAATATGGCGTGTGGGCCGTATCCATTATTTTTGCTGGCTGGATGCAAGGCGGTACACAGCACTGGCAAGACTGGATGTTGATTGCTTCGCATAGTGCGATGGCCATTGAAGCTCTTATTTATGTACGCTTTTTCGGCTTCCGCTGGGCTTCCCTTGTCGTTGCAGGTCTTTGGACGCTGTTGAACGATACGATGGATTATACATATGATATTTACCCTTGGTTACCCGCTTCCCTCTATGATCATGTAGATGGTGTGCGTAATTTCACATTCGGACTGACACTGGTAAGCATTCTGTGCGCGTGGCTGGCCTTAAGACAGGCGAAACGAACCTGATATCCGATCTTGAGCTTGTTCTAATGAACTGTCCCCCGCCATACATTGGTGGTGGGAGGGATGTCCATGAAGAGAACGTTTGGGATCAAAACTGGCTTATTGGTGGTATCGTTTATAGCTATAATGCTGTGGACGAACTTAGCATATCGTGTATCCGCGCAAAGTGAAGCATTGAATTCGAATTCAGATCAGCAAGTGTCCACAAGCAATTCAATTGCACAACTGAATGAGGAAGCAGCCATATTGTATCGTCAGGCGCTCGAGAATAATATTGAAGAAGTGCGCGGAAGCATTCTGCGTATCAGTAAAAGTCTGGAGCATATCTCCTTTGAGGGACAAACAACAGTCGAGGGCATTCACGCCTTGTCCGAAACCATAGTTGAAGTGAAACAAGCCGTTGTGAAGGTGAAAAATGACGATGCTTCTCTCCAGCAGTCCTCAGCCAAGCTCAGACTTGCAGCAGATAGTCTCGCGAATCCAACCAAGCCTTTATGGCTTCAATATTATAAAATCGTGAAAAACGATCTGGACGCTTTATCCGCTGCTACAAATCAAGGGCAAACTGCGGCCGTACTGGCAAACCGCTACACCGTTCTGGAGGAGCATTATGAGACGATTCGTCCTGCCGCACTGATTCGCCGTGAACCGTATGAAATTGCTCAGATAGACGCCTGGTTATCTCATACCAAAGGGCTTACCGCTGCCAAGCAACCTGATCTGGCTCAATTAAAGAGCATGGTGGGCCATGGGGAGGAACTGGTGAACAAGTTGTTTGGTCGCGAGAAGGATGAGAGTGCCTTTGTACCGTTTGTACAGGGTCCCGATCGCAGGGCAGCCGGGCTGCTGATTAGTTCGGTCATTGTGGCAACGCTTAGTTACGCCGGATATCGTAAATATCGTGCGCAGCAGCAGGGGATTTTTCCTTTTCGGCGTTAATAGAACATGAACTTGATCCTGGTCTATAAGTGGTATATAAAAAAAGACCTCTTTCCGCATGAATAGCCACGCTAACGGCTCTTCATGTAAAAAGAGGTTTTCTTGTAGTTTCTGTGATATATCAGCTTTCTTTGAAACCTTCGCCATGTACATCGTGAACATCGCTGATGATGACAAAAGCTCTCGGGTCAATGGAACGTACAATGGTCTGCAGTCGCCTGAACTCTTGCCTGGAGATCACGCAGTAGGCCATGTGTTTGGCCTGTTTAGAGTACGCGCCAATGGCTGGAATGAGGGTGACACCACGATCCATATCCCGTGTGATCTGGTCCGCAATCTCGGGTGCATGGTCACTAATGATCATAAATGCCCGGGCAGAATATGCACCTTCCTGAATAAAGTCGATGACTTTGGAGGCGATGAATACAGCTACAAGCGTGTACAGAATTTTTTCTTTGGGGATGTAGATGAGAGAGAGCCCGATAATGACAAAGTCGATGCCCAGTAATACTCGGCCCATGCTCCATCCATACTTGCGGTTCAGAATACGGGCAATGATGTCTGAACCGCCCGTCGTTCCGCCCCAACGGAATACAATGCCAAGGCCGGCTCCAAGGGTGACACCTGCATATAGGGCTGCGAGCAGGAGGTCATTCTCGGTATGTAATGGTTCAATCCAGCCCAGATGAATCAACTTCTCAAACAACCATAGAAAAACGGTCAGTGCCCCGATCCCGATACCCGTATAGATCATCTGTCTGCCGCCCAAAATTTTGAGCCCAATCAGAAAGAGGGGAACATTCAGAATCAAGGTTGTAAGTGAAGGTGAGATGCCAAAAGCGTAATTGATCAGCACCGTAACCCCGGTGAGGCCACCTTCCATAAGCTGGTTGGGGATAATGAAATAGAGGAGCCCAAAGGCATATAAGGCTGTACCCAGTACGATGGGAAGAACCAGTTTAACTTGTATCCAGGTTTTGGCAGTGCTCATAAGATCCCTCGCTGTAGATAAATTAGAATGAAGAAGCAATCATTCCCATCTAGTATACCTGTTTATTGATTCTTTAAAAATGATTTGTCGCTGATGATGGTGGAAGTGAATCTAAATAACTGATATTATTAGGAACAAATACGACATCATTTCAAAGGAGAATCCGTTCTCATGGAGAAAAGCATCGCAGAAATGCAGCGTGAGGTTGATCAGTATATCTCCCAGTTCAAGGAGGGGTACTTCAGTCCTCTGGCCATGTTGGCCCGGATGTCTGAAGAGGTTGGGGAGCTCGCCAGGGAAGTGAATCATGAATTCGGCGAGAAGCCGAAGAAATCTTCCGAAGCAGCCAATTCCATTGAACTTGAGCTTGGAGATATTTTATTTATCACGATTTGTTTTGCGAACTCACTGGGAATTGATCTGGCTGAGGCGCACGATAAAGTCATGCATAAATTTAACACCCGCGATGCCAATCGGTGGACTCCCAAAAACACCGATTAGGCGTAGATTACATATGCTGTACCATCACCCGATCGGGGAGGGTCAGCTTAATGATGAAACCGGAAGAATATATGCAGCAGGCTTACCGCTGTATATTGCAAAATGATTTTGAGCAGGCGATTCGTTGGTTCGAGTCAGCCATTCACGCTCATCCAAAACATGCGGAGTTATATTATCGCTGTTCCATTACACACGCCCGCAGCAAACATCTGGTTCCAGCGCTTGAATATGCGCGCAAGTCGGTTGAATTGTCGCCAGGAACAGAAGAGTATATTTTGCATCTGCAGACGTTGGAAGCAAAACAATTGACCTCTAGAGCGAAGTTGCTGTTGGAGCAGGCGGGTATTGCAACACAGGAGCGCTATGTGGAAGCGTCTACGCTTCTGCAAGAAGCGGTCAAACTTGATCCGCTCTCAGTGGAAGCTCATGTTATGCTTGCGCTGGCTTACAGTGATTTGAATGAATTTGACTATGCAATTCAGGCGCTGCGTGAGGCAATTTTGCTGGATCCGCAGAATGGGCAACTGCATCAGATGTTACAGGAAATCAAGCAACGTATGAAATCCATTCAATAAGAATTCATTTTGCAAAGATTTCTTTCGAGTTGAAATGGATTCTACGATATGATCCAACATAGTGAGGAGATGCAGTCAATATGAGTGAAGTAATCAGAGTTGCCGTGATCGGAGCGGCTGGCCGTATGGGCCGTGAAGTTGTGAAATTGGTACTTCAGGACCCGGAATTGGAGCTTGCAGCGGCTGTCAACCGCTCCGGGGCAGGCACGGATGCAGGAACCCTTGTTGGTTTGCCAGAGTGTGGGGTGCTGGTGACTGATGATATCGAAATGGCTTTTGCCGAAACAAAACCTCAGGTTATGGTTGATTTTACAGTA
Source organism: Paenibacillus sp. FSL E2-0151 (assembly GCF_037993015.1). Lineage (NCBI taxonomy): Bacteria > Bacillati > Bacillota > Bacilli > Caryophanales > Paenibacillaceae > Paenibacillus > Paenibacillus sp. FSL E2-0151. The sequence goes on along the minus strand of NZ_CP150308.1, from coordinate 4,354,621 downwards.
CCACAATTTGCGTTTGCACATACTGAGATCGCGATCCGTCATGGAGTCAGACCTGTCATGGGTGTTACTGGCTTCACGCCGGAGCAGATCGAACAGTTGGACAAGCAGTGCCAGGACAAAGGAATTGGAGGGCTTATTGCCCCTAACTTCTCGATTGGTGCCATTTTGATGATGCGATTCGCAGCACAGGCTGCCAAACATATGCCAAATGTGGAGATCATCGAATATCACGGAGATCAGAAGCTGGATGCTCCTTCAGGAACTGCGATCAAAACAGCGGAACTGATTGCTGCCAATCGGGAAGAACTTCGTCAAGGTAATCCGAATGAAGAAGAAACGATTGAAGGATCACGCGGCGGGTATTACAATGGCTTCCGAATTCACAGTGTACGATTGCCTGGTGTATTCGCGCAGCAGGAAGTTGTTTTCGGAGACTATGGACAGTCACTCAAAATTCGGCATGACTCCTACGAGCGCGCAGGTTATATGCCTGGTGTTAAGATTGGTGTGCAAAAGGTTATGGAGTATACAGGAATGATCTACGGATTTGACCACTTTATCGACTAAAGGAGATTGTCATGTTGAAAATAGCATTTATCGCCCATGATCGTAAAAAAGAAGAGATGGTTAACTTCGTGACGGCATATGAGCCTGTTTTTACGGACCATCAATTATATTCTACAGGAACAACAGGCCTTCGTATTATGGAAGGAACGTCTCTGAAGATTCATCGATTCGAATCAGGCCCATTGGGAGGAGATCAACAGATTGGAGCTTTGGTTGCGCAAAATGAGATGGATCTGATTATTTTCCTTCGCGATCCACTGATGGCACAACCTCACGAGCCGGATATTAATGCGTTGCTACGTCTTTGTGATGTGCAAGGAATTCCACTTGCCACCAATATCGCAACCGCTGAGATTCTGGTCAAGGCTCTGGATCGTGGCGATTTTGCCTGGAGAGAGCTGGTACATAAATACAAGCCGGAGGCTGGATTGAATTCGGGTGATTCCGAATGAGTCTGGATATTCTCATCTTTGGAGCACATGCAGACGATGCGGAGATTGGTATGGGTGGAACGATTGCCAAACATACCGCTGCCGGCTTGAAAGTAGGCGTGTGTGATCTGACTCGTGCTGAGATGTCTTCCAACGGAACAGTAGAGCGCAGAACCGAGGAAGCGGAGCAAGCCTCCCGCGTCCTCGGTCTTTCGTGTCGAACGAATCTGGGGCTTCCTGATCGTGGCTTATATCTTACGCCTGAACATGTACAGGCGGTGACGGCTGAGATACGGCGTCATGCCCCTCGGATGGTGTTTGCTCCGTATTGGGAAGATCGTCATCCGGATCATGTCAATTGCAGTAAGCTTGTGCAGGAGGCTGTATTTAACGCTAAGCTTCGCAACTATATGCCGGACATGCCTGCCTTGCAGGTGAAGGAACTTTATTTTTACTTTATTAATGACATCGGGCCTACGGATTTGATTGTCGATATTACGGAACACTATGAGCAAAAAGAAGCATCACTGCTCTCTTATCGTTCCCAATTCGAACTGAGAGACGGAGCGGTCTCGACGCCATTGAATCAAGGGTATATTGAACGTGTAAGAGCCCGCGATTCCTTGCTCGGACAACGCAGTCTCATCCCGTTTGCAGAAGGTTTTGCTACAATTACACCTTACGTGGTTCATCAATTTGGCCCGGGTGCCCAATAAGCGATTTCACATTTTACGTTTAATGAAACGAAGGGTTTCATTATTCCATTGCATTATATCAACCTGCATGAAGCGGGAGATCAAAGGAGCGTCCACAGGATGGATAAAAAGCTAAAAATCGGCATCACCTGTTATCCGTCCCTCGGCGGGTCTGGCGTTGTCGCAACGGAACTGGGCAAATTACTTGCCGAACAGGGGCATCAGGTTCATTTTATTGCCAACAGTATCCCGTTCAGACTGGGTACGTTCCAGAAAAATATTTTTTATCACGAAGTTGAAGTAAATGATTATTATGTTTTCCGTTACCCTCCGTATGACCTGTCACTGGCAACAAAGATGGCTCAGGTGGCTAAGTCACAGCAGCTGGATCTGCTGCATGTTCATTATGCCGTGCCACACGCAGTATGTGCCTTTCTGGCGAAACAAATGGTAGGGGACGGCCTTAAAGTGGTTACCACGTTACATGGAACGGATATTACGGTTCTGGCTCAGGATGAATCTCTGAAGGATCTGATCCGTCTAGCCATTAATGAAAGTGACGCGGTTACTGCCGTATCACAAGATTTGATTCGAGAAACGGTCGAATTGCTGGATATTCAGCGTCCAATCGATCTAACCTATAATTTTATTGACAAACGAATATATTATCCGCGGGATGCTGCCAGTCTGCGAAGAGACTTTGCTACGCCTGACGAAAAAATATTAATGCACATCTCCAATTTCCGACCGGTGAAAAGAACTCAGGATGTGGTAGAGGTCTTCCGTCAGGTACAGGAGCAGGTTCCTGCCAAACTGTTATTTGTTGGTGAAGGACCTGATTTGCCGAAGATGCAATGGAAGATTAATGATCTCGGCTTGAATGATAAAGTTCATTTCCTTGGCAAACAGGATGACATTGCTCAGGTCATCTCCATGGCGGACGTGTTGATGCTTCCATCGGAGAAGGAAAGTTTCGGACTTGTGGCGCTCGAAGCAATGGCTTGTGGCGTACCCACGATCGGTTCACAGGCCGGAGGAATTCCGGAACTGGTCTTACATGGTAAGACGGGTTATTTATCCGCGATTGGGGATACACAATCCATGGCCGAGAACACCATTCGTTTGTTGACGGACGATCGTTTGGCTGCTGAGTTCAGGGAAGCATGTCTTCAGCGCGCGCATCACGACTTTTGCAATGATGCTATTCGGCATGAATATGAACAGATATATTACCGGGTGTTGGGAAGGGAAGTTCCGAATCTGAAGCCGGTTTGCGGTTAATCATTTCTTTGACGAAATCATACTGTGCATACCACAACAGGCAAGAGAAGAGGTGATATGTGGTGGTTCAATGGACACAGGTAGATCGTGAAATGGCAATGCAAAGTGAGAATGTACTCACAACATTAAACAAACATGGTTACAAGGCATATTGGGTAGGTGGTTGCGTTCGTGACGAATTGCTGGAACGTGTTGTGGACGATATGGATATCACGACATCTGCTTCTCCTGAGCAAGTCATGGAACTGTTTGACAATTGTATTCCTACAGGTTTACAACACGGTACGGTTACCGTTCGTTCAGGCGGTTATTACTTTGAAGTGACCACATTTCGAACAGAATCCGAATATCAGGATAATCGCAGACCTGCTGCGGTTCAATTTGTTCAGGATATCAAGGAAGACTTACAGCGGCGCGACTTCACGATGAACGCTCTGGCTATGGACGTCACTGGGACAATCGTTGACCCGTTCGGTGGACAGGCAGATATCAAGGAAGAGCGAGTCAGATGTGTGGGTTCTGCGATGGAACGATTTGGTGAAGATGCACTGCGGATGCTCCGCTGTGTCCGGTTTGCTTCCGTATTTGATTTCAAAATTGCCCATAACACGTGGAAAGGTCTTGTAAGGCAGAAAGACCTGCTTCAACATATAGCAATGGAACGGGTACGTACCGAGATGGTAAAAATGATGTCTGGACCGCATCCTTTAAGAGGGTTGGAGCTGTTATACAGAAGTGATTCCCTTGCGCATATCAAAGCGCCGGTAAGCTCGACCCGATTTAACAAGATGTTGTTATCCAATTTGGAACAATTGTCAGGTCAGCATGTGTTGCTTCGTTGGTCACTCATCCTGATTGCTGGCGGTTATAGCAAGGATGAAGCAGATGTATTATTACGTCAGTGGACATTCTCCAATGAACATCGTTCTCGTATAACAGGGGTCCTCCAGGTGGAACAGTTGATTCATACTTCCATTCAGGAGCCGAAGGATACGGTCAGTCTCCGTTCCGATTGGATCGTTACTGTTCTGGCTTGTGGCGTTCAGGCGGCGGATGATTGGCTTCGAATACAGTCTACACTGCCAGCAGGATGGCGGAATCAGTCCGAACAGGCAGAAATACAGGTTGTTTTGGTCCAAGAGCTTGCAGGCGAATGGAGTCAATCGATCCCTGTGCATGACTTGAAAGAGTTGGATATTACAGGGGAACAAGTGTTACAAATGGTGCAGCGCAAAGGCGGGCCTTGGCTGGGGCAACTAATGAAACAGTTGTTACGAGAAACGGCGATTGGAACGATAGCGAATCAGCATGAAGCACTAAGTGCAGAAGTGAAGCGGGTGGTTCAAGATGACCAAACATGAAGATCTGTTACATATGTTATTAAATGCAGAAGGACGATTCGTATCGGGTGAAGAGATCAGCCGTAATCTGTCCATCAGTCGGACCGCTGTGTGGAAACATGTGAACAAGTTGCGAGACATGGGTTATGAGTTTGAAGCGGTATCCCGCAAAGGATACCGTCTGTTAACGAAGCCGGATAGCATTGACGCTACTAGCCTCCAATTGGCCCTGGATACAACCGTATTTGGCCGTAAGGCTGTTTTGTTGGCTTCGACCCTGTCTACGCAAGGGGATGTTCTCAAGCTAGCTGAGCAAGGGCAGGCAGAAGGCGCTGTGGTCATTGCGGAAGAACAAACAGGAGGAAGAGGACGTTTCGGTCGACAGTGGTTCTCTCCTCCGGGTAAAGGAATCTGGATGAGTGTCCTGTTGCGCCCTGATCTACCACTTCAGCATACGCCGCAGCTAACTTTATTAACAGGAGTGGCTGTATGTCGTGCCGTTCGAGCTTGTTCAGGAGCTGATGCGGGCATCAAATGGCCAAATGATGTGTTGATTGACGGACGCAAGGTATGTGGCATATTACTTGAATCCACGGTGGAAGATCATGAAGTCAGATACTGTATCGCAGGTATAGGCGTTGACGTGAACTTTGATCCCGAGGATTATCCGGAAGATCTGACCACAATCGCTACTTCGCTCAAGATGGAGACGGGTCAATCCGTTGATCGCACCAAACTAACGGCTGCCATTTTGACGGAGCTTGAACAGTTGTATTTTTTGTATCAAAAAGAAGGATTTGGCGTGATTTCAGCTCTATGGGAGGCCCTGTCCGTATCGATGAATCGAGAGATTACAGTGACGAATCCTCATGGTATCATTGAAGGGAAGGCAATTGGTCTTGACCCTTCTGGTGCACTTATCGTGGAGAAGCATGATGGAGAACATACGCTAATCATCTCTGGTGAGATTTCCTGGAAATCATAAACAATTTGTCGAATTTTCACTGGTAAAATGAACATAAGACGTGAAGTTTGAGCAGAACTTTGGTATACTGTGTTCGTGAGGCGATATCGGCTAATGCAGACCGAATTGCACTCCCGTAACAGTTACCTTTGTTCTGCTTTGATGTGTTTTATATAAGCAGACCGCAGTGCAAGAATGAAATACGTTTAAGTGAGTTGTTGGATTCTGCTCTGAGCCGAAGAGGACCGAGACAGAAGGGACGATCGCAAGTGACTCTTTTTTGACTTTTCGGGACTTTTTAGTGGAAAACTAAAAGGTTTTTTTGTTGCGTTTATTTGAAAAGAAGAAAGGAGCCATGAAAAAAATGGCGAACAAACAAGCGTTGAATATTGTGAAAATGAAAAAATATAAGCAGGATGGCGTGCCGCTTACGATGATCACGGCTTACGATTATCCAACAGCGCTCCTAGCAGAGGAAGCAGGTATTGATCTGATCCTGGTTGGTGATTCACTCGGCAATGTAGTACTGGGTTATAATTCGACGCTTCCGGTGACCATCGACGACATGGTATACCACACACGTTCCGTAGTGCGCGGTGCTGAGAAGACATTTATTGTGGCTGATATGCCTTTTATGACCTATCATGGCAGCGTGGATGAGACGCTTAAGGGTGTCCGTCGACTGATGCAAGAGGGGCATGCCCATGCGGTTAAAATGGAAGGCGGAGTCGAGATAGCGGACACCGTCAGAGCAGTTGTGCAAGCAGGCGTGCCTGTTCTTGGACATATCGGACTGACACCTCAATCGGTTAATCAGATTGGTGGTTACCGCATTCAGGGCAAGGATGCAGCGGATGCGAAACGTCTGATGGACGAAGCCAAAGCCTTGGAAGCTGCAGGTGCGTTTGGCATTGTGCTTGAACTGGTTACGGAAGAAGTTGCACGGGCGATCTCGGAGGAACTGTCCATCCCTACCATCGGAATTGGAGCAGGACGAGGCTGTGATGGTCAGGTACTGGTATTCCACGATGTGGTTCAATACGCCTCTCCGTATACGCCCAAACGATTTGTCAAAACCTATGGAGATGTGGGTACATTAATCAGAACCAGCATCGAAGCTTACGTGAAAGAAGTGAAAGATCGTTCGTTCCCGGCCGAAGAGCATGTATTCAATGCGGCGGATGGTGTTCTGGATCAACTGTACGGCGGACAACGCAAGGAAAAGGTGGGGAGTAACTCATGAAAGTATTACGGACAATCGCAGAGTTAAGACAGGAACTAAGCTTGAAGCGTCAAGCGATTCGGTCCAGTGCGTCTGTTGTAGGTCTGGTACCAACAATGGGTTATCTTCATCAAGGTCATGCAAGCTTGATGCAGGCAGCCAGACAACAGAGCGATATCGTGGTATTAAGCATATTTGTTAATCCAATTCAATTTGGCCCTAATGAAGATTTTGACAGCTATCCGCGGGATGAAGCCAGAGATGTGGAAACAGCACGCTCACAAGGAGTGGATATCGTATTTATTCCCTCTGTTGAAGAGATGTATCCACAGGCAACGCAAACGACCGTATCTGTCTCAAAACTGACGGAGCGCTTATGTGGCGCTTCACGTCCAGGACATTTTGACGGGGTAACAACTGTAGTCTCCAAGCTCTTCAACATCGTACAGCCACAGCGTGTATTTTTTGGAATGAAAGACGCTCAGCAGGTTGCGGTCATTCAACAGATGGTGAATGATTTGAATATGCCTGTAGAAATTGTACCCTGTCCGATTGTTCGCGAAGAGGATGGCCTTGCCCTCAGTTCACGTAACGTCTACCTTAGCCCAGAACAGCGTACACAGGCCTTGGTTCTATCGAAGGCACTACGTGCAGCTCAGGAAGCCGCAGATATAGGTGTAGCTACTACAGCCGCAGATATCCGTCGTATTCTGCGCGAGCACATTGCAACCTCACCGCTTGCCGTTATCGACTACGCCGAGATTCAGGCTTTTCCAAGTCTGGAGCCGCTCACAGATCAGGAAGAAGTTCAAGGCCGTGACGATCTGCTCATTGCACTTGCGGTGAAATTCGGAAAAACAAGATTGATTGACAATATAAGGTTGCAAAAATCGGAGGTACTGTCCCATGTTTAGAACACTGATGAAATCCAAAATTCACCGGGCTACGGTAACGGAAGCCAACTTGAACTATGTGGGTAGTATTACCATAGATGAAGACTTGATGGAAACATCCGACTTGATGGAAAACGAGAAAGTGCAAATTGTGAACAACAACAATGGTGCACGTCTGGAAACATATGTGATTCCAGGACCACGCGGAAGCGGGGTCATATGTCTTAACGGCGCAGCTGCACGTCTGGTACAGCCTGGAGATAACGTCATTATCATTTCTTACGCCATGATGTCGCAAGAAGAGGCAAATACTCACAAACCAACCGTTGTATTTGTAGATGGGCAGAATAAACCTGTACAAACGATGAAACAGGAAGTCCACGCAACAATTATGTAATCGACTGGTAAGGAGAATGAAATCGGCCCTTGAAGCAAAAAATGAGTACAGGTCACTGCACTAATCCATTTTTTCAAGGGTGGGGATGCATCGATGTTCCAGCATGTTTTCGCAGAAATGAACGACATGTTAGATGAAATTATCAAGAGCTATCCTTCCGCTGAAGGCCTGAACAAACAAGAATTGCTGCAAAAGTGGAACTTGCTTAAGCGGATGAGTGACGGAATGCTGGATGAATGGCTGATGTTTGAAGAAAAGATGAGCCAGGTGAGGGAGCGAGAGATGGATAAGCCTGCTTCCCTTGAACCGGAACAGGAAGCTGTTACCGCTCTGCCTGAACTCCATCTGGAATGTTTCAGTCGAGGTCAGGGTTATTTCAAATTACAGATGTATCCGCAGGCGATCATGCAATTCTCCCGGGTTGTGACCGACCATCCGGAGAGTGCATTAACTCGTTTTTACCTGGCGCTGGCGTATCTGAATCTGGAACAAATGGCGGAAGCCGGAACACATTTACAGCAGATCATGTACCTTAAAGGTTCACCTCGCTTGAAAGGGCTTGTGTGTAACGCCCTGGGCTGTATTCAAGTCAAGCTTGCGAATCCCGAAGCTGCATGTTCACTCTTTGCACAGGCCCTTCAGTATGACCCGACATTGACCGAACCACTGTACAACATGGAAGCTTGCAGGTTGAACAGGGGAAAATTGCAATATGCTAATCAGCTGACGACCCTTCATTAAGCGGGAATTCGGCGACAAAAAAACGGTGTTCCCTCCTTTGGCATAGCGGCGGGGACACCGCTTTTTTGTCAGTTAATTTTCAAATCCCCTTTTTTTTGCTATGCTGTAACATAGACTGGAATGGAAGGGACCGTACATTGCAATGAAATTTGCCGTATTGGATTTCGAAACAACCGGCACGCAGTCCGACGGTGAGATTATACAGGCCGGACTTGCCATCATAGATCATGACTACAGCATAACTCAAATATATAGTTCTTATGTGAACCCTGGTGTACCGATTCCCCCGTTTATTTCGGGGTTGACGGGTATTACCGATGCAGATGTGGCGGACGCTCCTTCACTCGAAGAGATGATGATGGAGATGGTTCCGCTGCTTAATGATGTGGTGCTTGTTGGACACAACGTCGCTTTTGATTTTCACTTTTTGCAGAATGCTCTTGACCGTTGCGGTTATTTGCCGTTCACTGGCCGCATTTTGGACACGATTGATTTTCTGAAGATCACATTCCCATCACTGGGTTCTTATCAACTCGGTTATGTGTCTTCCGAATTTGGATTTCAACATGATCGCCCTCACCAGGCAGACAGTGATGCACTGGCGACAGCCTATGTGCTACTCAAATGTCTGGATGAGTTAAAGGAATTACCGCTCATAACGATTCAGCGCCTCAGTGACCTGTTTGCACCAGAAGACAGTGACTTGGGCTGGTTCTTGGACGGGATGCGCAGTGAGAAGGAAGCAGAGCCGATTCAGGATCTGGACGGACATACCTATTATCGTCAGCTTGCTCTTAATGTAAGTGATTGGACCGATATTGGTGCACCACGCGATGAGCGGGAGGCTAACCCCCTCGATGGTGTAAGCTTCGAACAGTTTATGGACCAGGTTCGGGAGAATCTGAAGGATACACTGGATCATTACGAAGAGCGTGAAGCGCAGACTCAGATGTTCAGCAGTGTAAGGCAAGCCCTGGATGAAGAGAAACATCTCTTGATCGAAGCTGGAACGGGTACCGGTAAATCTCTAGGGTATCTGTTGCCTGCTATTTACGAAAGTGTGAAGCAAGAACAGAAAGTTATGGTTAGCACGCATACGATCAATCTGCAGGAGCAATTGAGAGAGCGGGACATTCCGATGCTGACTCAAGTGGTTCCGTTCCCGTTTAAGGCTGCTGTATTCAAAGGACGTGGACATTACCTGTGCCTGCGCAAATTTGAACACAAAATCAATAAACGTGAATTCGCCACACCGAAAGAGGATTATTTCACAGCTGCTCAGATGATCGTCTGGCTTACGCAGACCGAAACCGGAGATGATGAGGAACTTAACCTTAGCGGACGCGGAGGGGACTTCTGGGAGACCGTACAGAGCGAATCCGAATCATGTCTGGGAAGATCCTGTCCATGGTTCCGTAAATGCTTCTACCATCGTGCCAAACATGAAGCAGGGTTGTCTGATATCGTAATCACCAATCACTCCAAATTATTTACGGATGTGAAAGCCGCGCATCAGCTGCTGCCAGCCTATGAGAGTCTTGTGATCGATGAGGCACATCATCTGGAGGATGTCGCTGGTAAACATCTTGGAATGCATATGAAATATTTCACCTTGGTTCATACACTGACCCGCCTATTTAAAGACAGTCGTAATGGACAGCTGCCTATGCTTCGTTCGCAGTTATCCGGGCATGAAAATTCGGTGCAATGGGGCTCCATGGTGGATCAGATGTTCCCGCTCGCTCTTGAAGTTAAGGAGCTGTGGGATCGTATGAGCGATGCCTTGTTTGGTCTGTTGCCTGAACGAAGTGATGCTTCACCGGGAGAGACGGGGCAATTTTCACTGCGTCTGAAAGCATCTCAGAAACCTGCAAAATGGCAGGAGTTGCAGGATCTGGAGAACCAGATCTATGTGACTCTGGGTGATTTGGTTCGCAAAGGGGACAAATTGCTGCTTGAAGTGAAAGAGGATCAGGATGATTATCAATCGGATAGTCTGATCACGGACATTACAGGACTGCTGAAAGATCTGACCACATTGAAGGAGAATCTACGTTTCTTCATGCGTATGGATGACGCCAAAACGGTGTACTGGATGGAAGCCAGCGGCCAATTCCGCAGCAAATCTCTCCAGCTGTATGCCGTACCTGTAGATGTGAGTGCACAACTTAAGGATTTATTTTTTGATAAAAAGAAAAGTGTTGTGCTTACATCGGCTACGCTTTCGGTAGATAAGTCATTCCAGTTCATGATTGAACAGCTTGGCTTGCAGGAAGCTGCCGAGAACAATCAGCTGTTAACGTCGATGTTGCCATCACCTTTCAACTATCGCGATCAGGCACTTCTGGTGATTCCGCGTGATTTCCCGAGTGTGAAGGGAAGTGTGGGTGATGCGCACTTTGTTAATATGCTGGTGCAATCACTTGCAGAGACGGCAATTGCTACGCGTGGACGCATGATGGTTCTGTTTACTTCATACAAGATGTTGCGACAGGTCTATGATCCGCTGAAGGAGGCACTGTCTGGCAACGACATCTCGTTGCTTGGGCAAGGCGTTGACAGTGGAAGTCGTTCCAAATTGACTCGCAGGTTCCAAGATGCCAAAGCAACGGTACTTCTGGGCACAAGCAGCTTCTGGGAGGGTGTAGATATCCCGGGAGAGGCCCTAACCTGTCTCGCTATTGTTCGACTGCCTTTCCAGCCACCGAATCATCCGTTGGTGGAAGCCAAGAGTGAGTTGCTTCAGGAACAGAAGAAAAATCCGTTCATGAAACTGTCCGTGCCACAAGCGGTCATTCGTTTCAAACAGGGATTTGGCCGATTGGTGCGTACAGCAAAGGACAGAGGAATTGTCATTGTTTATGATACACGGGTGATTGAAGCGTATTATGGTAAATTCTTTTTGTATTCATTACCTGGTCCCAAAATGGAGCATATGCTCACGGAGCAAATGGTTCCACGAATCACCGAGTGGTTGGAAAAACCTGCTAATGAACAAAAATAATGGTTGTTTTGTTCGTTATATCATTGCATGACACTATCGTTTGGCGTTAAACTTTATTAGATATTTCCGTATCCGATTAAAGCAGTTGCACGTAAGAACTTATAACCCAAATTACAAGGAGCATTCTGTATAAAATGTCACGTTTATCTTTGAGTTTTATACAGAATGCTCATCTTTTCATCTATTATTTTATCGTGGCCTTGGTAAGGGGGAGCAAGAATGAAATCGGATAAAATTTCGGAAGCGGTGGTACGACGTCTGCCTGTATACTTGCGTTATTTGAACGAGTTGCATCAGCGTGAGGTGGCTACTGTTTCTTCTCAAGAGCTTGGACAGAGGCTGGATCTGAATCCGGCCCAAATTCGTAAAGACCTGGCTTACTTCGGTGATTTTGGTCGTAAAGGGATCGGGTATGATGTATCCTATCTGATCGAAAAAATTCGTCACATTCTCAAAATCGATCAGCAAATTAATGTGGCTCTGGTAGGCGCGGGTAACCTCGGTCAAGCCTTGTCCAACTACAACGCATATCTGAAAGACAACATGAAGATTGTTGCTGTATTTGATGCATATGGACCGAAGATAGGTAGTCAAATCAACAGTTTGACGGTAAAACCAATGGATGAATTGACGGAAGCGGTTAAAACGGAAAATATTCGCATCGGAATTATCACGGTTCCGGATACGGAAGCCCAAAATGTAGCCGATCAGCTTATTGAATCAGGAATTGAAGCGATCCTTAATTTTGCACCAACCATTCTAAAAACACCGCCGCATATCCGCATTCACCATGCTGACTTTACAACGGATCTGCTTAGTTTGGCCTATTACTTGGAGACTGGAAAGGACGACGAGGAAGATGACAACAAATAGATGGGTAATTCACAACGGCAAATTTGCCGTTAATGAAGGCGGCACAACATGGAACGTGGTCCACGGATACATGGTTGTTGAGAATGACAAGATTGTGCATATTGGTGAGGCATTGCCGGATGAAGACAAAAATTGTACCAAAGTGGATGGAAAAGGACTGTTCTTCCTGCCGGGTCTGATCAATACGCATGGTCATGCAGCGATGTCGTTGCTCAGAGGGCACGGAGACGATCTTGCATTGCAAGTATGGTTGCAGGAAAAAATGTGGCCGATGGAAGCGAAAATGACTTCAGAAGATGTATATTGGGGAACTTCGCTATCGGTGCTTGAAATGTTGAAAGGGGGAACTACAGCGTTCCTGGACATGTACGATCACATGGATCAAGTTGCCAAAGTTGTGGAGCAATCCGGCGTTAGAGCAGCACTGGCACGTGGTGTAATTGGACTGTGCTCGGAAGAAGAGCAACTGCGGAAGCTGGAGGAGTCGGCTGCGTTTGCACGTGAGTGGAATGGACAGGCAGATGGTCGCATTACAACCGTAATCTCGCCACATGCACCATATACATGCCCTCCTGACTACATAGAGAAGCTTGTGCAGGTCGCGAACGACCTAAACCTTCCCCTTCATACACATATGTCGGAAACGCTTCGTGAAGTCGAGCAGAACGTGGCTGATTATGGACTGCGTCCTGTGGCACATCTGGAGAAACTGGGCTTTTTCTCTCGTCCATCCCTGGTTGCACATGCGGTGCATCTGAATGACGAAGAGATTGAGATTCTGGCCCGTCATGATGTGGCTGTATCCCATAACCCGGGAAGTAACCTGAAACTCGCTTCCGGTGTTGCGCGGATACCTGCGTTGCTGAAAGCAGGAGTTACCGTGTCACTCGGAACAGACGGTCCAGCAAGTAACAACAACCTGGATATGTTCGAGGAAATGAGACTGGCTGCATTGATTCACAAAGGTGTATCTGGTGACCCGACGGCAGTGCCAGCAGGCGAAGCGTTATTACTCGGAACGTCATACGGTGCCAAATCCATCTTCTTGAATAATACCGGAGCACTTCAGGTTGGCATGAAGGCTGATTTTATCGCCCTTAACATTGAACAGGCACATTTCTATCCACATACAGACCTGATCTCACATACGATCTACTCGGCTTCTGCCAAAGATGTTGAACACGTATGGGTGGATGGAAAACAAGTAGTGAAACATGGCGAATGTCTGACGCTGGATGAAGAACGCATTTTGCGTGAGTCTCAATTGGCATTTGATGGTCTGCTTGCTCGTTAATTGCAGGACAGCATCATAGGGAAAGGAAGTTCGGCTTTTGAAGAAAAAAAAGAAGTGGATATGGATTTCGCTGCTTGCACTGGTTCTGATTCTGTTTGGACTTCAGCGTTATTACGTTCATGTCACGCAGGACCAACGCAAGGAAGAAGCGCTCGCCATACAAGCGGCACAGGAGCAACTGGGCATTACATCCTATGATGAATTGCGTAAGTACATCTGGGGAGACAAAGAAGGCTCTGACAACATCTACTGGACCCTGATCGGCAAAAACAAGGATAACCAGGATGTTATGGTCTGGGTTAAGTTCGACGCAAACAATCAACCGGTTAAGGGTGCAAACGCTGTACACAGTGAGCTGCTGCAGAATGGCATGTCCGAAGCGCAGATACGCAATCGCTTCAGTTCTGAAGTTCCTGCCGGTGAGATTAAACGAATCATGCCCGGAGTTGTGAATGGAATATATGTGTGGCAAGTGTATTATAAAGACGGTACGCATAACCACTATCGCTTTTATCGTTTTAGCAACGGAGAACAGGTGGACCTGGTCTACACACTCCCGAACAGCTAGAACAAGATAGAGTGAGATAACTAGAGAATTAAAGAAATGAAAGAACCGGCAGACGGATATCCGGCTGAACCGGTTCTTTGTGTTGTCTGTAAACATATTTGATTTAAATAGTTAAAATTAATAATTTATTCATATTTTCGCCTTCGAAATTGTATATACGATGTGATATACTCAGATATGTACTCAAAGTTACATTCAAAACAAATAAACCTGTCAAAATTATCGCAGGAGTCAATGTGCACATATTCGTATATACCAATAAGCCAGTAGGTTGGGCCAAATTCTGGGAGGGGTAATTCACTTGAAGCTAAAAGTATTGCCTATTGCTTTAACTGCCGTCATTTCAGCCGTAGTGTTGTTTGGAGGTTGGTTTGTATATCGTCAGGTGGCTGTGCAGAATCCGATTGAAAAAATGGTAACCCAGTACGATGGAGTCAATGACGTTCAATTAACTATTAACCGCAATGACGTACAATTGAAACTGGATCTGCAACCTGATGTTGATTTGGGCAGACTGGTACAATATATTCACAAAGAAGGACAGACCCTGATTGGAACACGCTCACTAAAGTTGGATGTTGTGGATCATTCCAGTGAAGCACTGGAAAGTTGGTGGGGGGATGCGATGTTCACCGTAGCTCAGGCGATGGAGAACAAGCAATACACCGAGATTACACCAACGTTGTCCAAGATGGCGACGAATGGAATTAAGGTAAATACAGCGATGGATGACAACAATGTATATGTCAGTCTCAGAGACGGAGATGCCAGCAAGTTTATTATTCTGCCGCGTGTGCCCGGTCAGATAGGAGTGTGGCCTAATGCCTAAGTGGACAAAAGAAGTTGCCATCGGATTTTTTCCCGTATTGATTATTTTCCTTGCTTTTACTGGTGTTAATATTGTTCCGATCCTGATTGCAGCAGTGCTTGTCGGAGCTTTGCTGTTCATGATGCAAATGCGTGGCGGGATTACAGTAGGCGCTGCACAGGAACGTAAACGGAAGAAAAAAGGACCTTCCAAGCTTACTTTTGAAGAAATTGGCGGACAAGACAGTGCTAAGCAGGAATTGCGTGAAGCGCTTGACTTTCTGATCAAACATGAAGAAATCCGGAAGTTCGGGATTCGCCCGTTAAAAGGGATCTTGCTGACGGGCCCTCCAGGGACAGGGAAAACGTTGATGGCCAAGGCTGCTGCCCATTACACCGATTCTATTTTTGTAGCAGCATCGGGTAGTGAGTTCGTGGAAATGTATGTTGGTGTGGGTGCCAGCAGAATTCGGGATTTGTTCAAGGACGCGAGAACCCGTGCCACCAAGGAAAATAAGGAAAACGCTATTATCTTTATCGATGAAATCGATGTCATCGGGGGGAAACGTGAGGGTGGTCAACAGCGTGAATATGATCAGACCCTCAATCAGCTCCTGACGGAAATGGATGGAATCTATTCTTCCGATACGCCAAGAATTCTGGTTATCGCTGCAACGAACCGTAAAGAGATGCTGGATAGCGCCCTGACGCGACCGGGACGTTTTGACCGCCACATTCAAGTGGACTTGCCTGACAAAAAGGGCAGAAAGCATATTCTGGAACTGCATGCGGTGAACAAACCTCTGTTGAAGGAAGTTAATCTGGAGAAAACAGCGGAAGAATCATATGGTTTCTCCGGTGCACAGCTCGAAAGTGTGATGAACGAAGCAGCAATATACGCCATGAGAGACGGGCTGTTAAACATCGAACAGCGGCATTTATCCCTGGCTATTGATAAAGTCATGATGGGTGAGAAGACAGACCGTGAGTCGAGCGTGGAAGAGAAGAAAAGGGTCGCCATTCATGAGTTGGGACATGCCATTATGGCTGAACTCGTTCGTCCAGGCAGTGTTAGTCAGGTGGCACTTAGTCCGCGTGGTCAGGCGCTGGGATATGTACGTCATAACCCGCAACAGGAACAGTTCCTCTATACGAAGCGCTTTCTGGAAGAGCAGATCATGATTGCACTCGGAGGAGCAGCTGCGGAGGAAATGTACTACGGTGGTCGTTCCACAGGTTCACGCAATGACTTTGATCAGGCCACCAATGTTGTACAGACGATGATGGCTTCGGGGTTGACTTCACTTGGTATTGTGAACATGGATATGGTCACAACCGAGGAACTGATGCGAGAGAATAAATTAATTCTGCAAGAACTGATGGAACAGACAAAGCGGTTACTTGAAGAACAACGGACAATTTTCGACAATTCACTCGACATCTTGATTCGTGAGGAAGTTTTGTCTGGCGAGCAATTTCGTTGTCAATTTCGTGACAGTGCCCTTCTACCAGCATAATTTATTTATGCTGGTTATTTTTTTTTACATTTCACTCGTGCTAAGATATTATTATATGTTGGGTCGAAATTTGTAATTTTCGGCGAACAGGGTACAATAGAGAAATAGAGAACCGAAAGGATGGAGCAGAACCATGTTTTTCAAAAAAATAGGAGTTGTCGGCGGCGGTACGATGGGGCAAGGTATTTCCCAGATGCTCGCAGCCAAAGGACTTGATGTGCTTCTCGTGGAGCATACAACACAAAAGCTGGATCATGCATATGACATGATCGAAACCAATCTGGATAAACAACTGGAGAAATGGGCGATTACAAAAGCGGAGAAGAAATTGATTCTTTCCCGTATTACCAAGGTAGCTCATTTAGCTGAACTTGGAACTTGCGACATGGTCATTGAGACAATTTCAGAGGATCTGGATGCGAAAAAAGCAGTATTCAGCCAACTGGACCAAGTTTGTCCAAGCAATGTCATTCTGGCAAGTAATACATCCACGCTGAGTTTGACCGAGCTTGCAAGCTCGACCAAATACCCAGAGCGTGTTATTGGTATGCACTTTATTCACCCGGTATCCCGGGTTGATCTTGTAGAGATTATTCGTGGACTGAAAACTTCGGATACAACATTCGAAGAGACCAGACGTTTTGTTGAAGAAGTAGCGGACAAAAAAGGAGTCATGATTTATGAATCCCCTGGATTCGTAACTTCCCGTCTGATCTGCCTGCTGATTAACGAAGCGTTGCATGTATTGCAAGAAGGTGTTGCATCTGCTGAAGATATCGATGATGCAATGCGTATCGGATACAACTTCCAACATGGACCACTCGAAATGGCTGACCGTTTCGGATTGGATTCTGTTGAAGCTGCACTCGAAAGAATGTTCCGTGAATTCGGAGAATTGAAATATCGTCCTTCTACAGTCCTGAAGAAAATGGTGCGTGCAGGACACCTGGGTGCCAAAACAGGCGAAGGATTCTTCAAGTACGACAAGGATGGTGACCGACTGTGAAAGTACTCGTAATTAATGCGGGGAGTTCCTCGCTCAAATATCAACTGTATAATATGACTGACGAATCTGTACTGGCTAAAGGTTTGGTAGAACGGATCGGAATGGATTCCTCCATCCTGACACACAAACCGACAGGCCGTGAGGATGTTACAGAAGTTAGTGAGATTCTGGAGCATACAACAGCGATCCGTAAAGTCATTGATATTTTGACTCACAAAGAAAATGGTGTACTGGATTCTGTAAGTGAAATTCAAGCTGTTGGACACCGTGTTGTTCACGGTGGTGAAGCATTTAAAGAATCTGCATTGGTAGATGATGCTGCCAAAGCTGAAATTCGTCGTTTGTTCGACTTGGCTCCACTTCATAACCCTGCAGCAATGATGGGTATTCGTGCGGCTGAATTAAATATGCCTGGTGTGCCACAGGTTATGGTCTTTGATACAGCGTTCCATCAGACGATGCCTGAAAAAGCTTACCTGTATGCTATTCCGCGTGTACTTTACAAAAAATATAAAGTACGTCGCTACGGCGCACATGGTACATCCCATGATTTCGTAAGCAAGGCAGCTGCTGAATATCTGGATCGTCCAGTGGAAGATCTGAAAATTATCACTTGTCACGTCGGTAACGGTGGTAGTGTAACAGCAGTTAAAGGTGGCGTATCCGTGGATACTTCGATGGGTATGACTCCGCTTGAAGGACTGATGATGGGAACACGTTCTGGTGACCTTGACCCAGCCATCGTACCTTATGTAATGAACAAGGAAGAACTGAGCGTAAGCGAAGTGAACTCTATGTTGAACAAACACAGTGGACTGCTTGCGATCTCCGGAATCAGCAGTGACATGCGTGAGATTACGGAAGGTATGGAGAATGGCGATGCCAACTCCACGCTTGCTTTTGAAATGTACGAGTACCGTCTGCGTAAATACATCGGCTCATATGCAGCTGCAATGAACGGTGTAGACGTGATCGTCTTTACGGCTGGTGTAGGTGAGAACTCCGTTGTACTTCGCCAAAAAGTATGTGAGCAGCTCACTTATCTGGGTGTTGAACTGGATGAAGCGCTGAATGCCATTCGTTCCGGCGAACCACGTCGGATCACAACAGCGAATTCCAAAGTGGAAGTTCTCGTTGTGCCAACTAACGAAGAATTGGTAATTGCACGTGATACACACCGAATCGTATTGAATTCTCAGTAATCTAACTGTAAAGTAAATATAGAATGACAAGGAAGTGCAGAGGACAGGCATAAGCCTGCCCGCTGCATTTTCAAATTCAGGAACCAAGGGGAGATATGGGCATGAATACGAATTGTGTAATTCGTAATGTGAACGAGCATGTGGGCGAAACCGTAACAATCGGTGCCTGGATTAACAACAAACGTTCCAGCGGTAAAATTCAGTTTTTGCAGCTGCGTGATGGAACCGGATATATCCAAGGGGTTGTTGTGAAAAGTGAAGTTAGTGAAGAGATCTGGAACAATGCCAAGAGCCTGACACAAGAAAGCTCTTTGTATGTTACAGGTATTATTCGTGAAGAACCTCGCAGTGCGTCCGGTTACGAGATGACTGTTACAGGGGTTGAAATCATTCACCTGACTGAAAACTATCCAATCACGCCTAAAGAGCATGGTGTTGATTTCTTGATGGATCATCGTCATCTGTGGCTTCGTTCTACGAAGCAACGTGCTGTTATGGTGATTCGTGCAGAGATTATTCGCGCTGTTCAGCAGTTCTTTGATGGTAACGGATTCACACAAGTTGATCCTCCGATTTTGACACCATCGTCTGCGGAAGGAACAACGAACCTGTTCCACATCAAATACTTTGATGAAGATGCTTATCTGACACAAAGTGGTCAATTGTATATGGAAGCCGCAGCCATGGCGCTGGGCAAAGTATATTCATTTGGTCCAACATTCCGCGCAGAGAAGTCCAAAACACGTCGTCACTTGATTGAGTTCTGGATGATTGAGCCGGAAATGGCATTTGTAGATCACGAGGAAAGTCTGCGCGTACAAGAGAAATTTATCGCTCATGTTGTTCAATCCGTGGTTAAAAACTGCCGTGCAGAACTGGAATCTATCGGTCGTGACGTATCCAAACTCGAAGGCATCGTAGCGCCATTCCCGCGTATTACGTACGATGAAGCAATTGAATTCCTGCATGGACAAGGCTTTGATATTCCTTGGGGAGAAGACTTCGGTGCACCACACGAAACAGCAATTGCTGAGAAGTACAATACACCCGTCTTTATTACGCATTACCCTGCTGGAATCAAGGCATTCTATATGAAACCAGATCCGAATCGTCCAGAAGTTGTTCTCTGTGCTGATATGATTGCACCAGAAGGCTACGGAGAGATTATTGGCGGTTCGCAGCGTATAGATGATCCGGAATTGATGCAACAACGTTTTGAGGAGCACAATCTCTCGGATGAAGCTTACCAATGGTATCTGGATTTACGTAAATACGGATCGGTTCCTCACTCCGGTTTCGGTCTGGGATTGGAGCGGACGGTAGCATGGATCTGTGGATTGGATCATGTACGTGAAACAATCGCATTCCCACGTATGCTCTATCGTCTGTACCCTTAATGTTTAACCGAGGAGCGTCTATGGAAGACACCACATCCAAAGCTTGGTTGGATGGAGCAGCTTATGGCATGACTTCGGGTACAGCCCATCTGCCGTATGCCTTGTTACGTTTTTATCACCAGCTTGGCCTATCAGATGCAGAAGTGCTTCTTCTGATTCAACTGCTAGGGTTCCGACAGGCAGAGTTCAATGAGTTTCCCACGCTTGAAGAGCTTGCGGCGCGCATGGGACTTGCACCTGAAGGCATTGCCAGAATGTTGCAACGTCTGATGAGGGATGGGTATATTGCAATTGACGAGCACCGTGACGAAGAACGGGACATCCAGTACGAACGATATGACTTACATGGATTATATGCCAAGCTTGCAGCGTGCACTGCTGAAGAAGTAGCCGCATTCCGTGCGGAGCAGCAGAGTATCAATACAGCACGTCAAGATTCGAACAGTGTTCAAAAAGAAGAGGAAGAACGGAACATGTTCTCTATCTTTGAAAAAGAATTTGGACGTCCGCTCTCTCCAATGGAGTGCGAGACGATATCCGGCTGGTTGGATCAGGACCGTTATCAAGAGGAATTGATTCTAATGGCTCTGAAGGAAGCGGTTTTTGCAGGCAAAGTACATTTCCGGTATATCGATCGAATCCTGCTTGAGTGGAGTCGTAATCGTGTCAAGACCGTTCAAGACGCGAAGGCGTACACACAGCGGTTTCGTAATGGTGGACGTTAATTCCAGCGTAGGCAGGGACAAGAAACAGGCCAGAAGTCATTCTGTGCCTGTTTTTTTTGGATTAAAGATTGGATGAGTGATCAGCAACATCAACCTTTCAGGCAATGATTTCATTTTGTTTCACAAAAATTTGATAGATCACGCAGGGGTTAACGCACAAGCTGTCGTCTATTGTATTGGAGAGGAGGGGAGAGTTATTGATGAAGCGCGTGTAATCGAACAAATCCGTCAAGGAGATACATCCCAGATGCGTACTCTGATTGATAAATATAGCCAGCATGTATACCATGTGGCCTATTCCGTACTCAGGAACGATCAGGAAGCACAGGATGCAGCTCAGGAGGCGTTCATACAGATGTATAAGTCTCTCCCCGACTACCGTTCTGAAGGTTTCAAAACGTGGTTAACCCGAATTGCCTTTCACAAAGCGATTGATGCCAAACGCAAGCTGGGCAGACGAACTGCTGAGGATCTGGGTGGAGAAGAAAAAATAATCAATATGCCCGGACGGGATGAAGACGTTCTTACCCGTCTCGTTCGTGAAGAACGTCAGGATAAACTTCGCGAACGAATTAATCAGTTGCCTGCTCAGCATCGTGACATTATCACTGCGTATTATCTAAGCGAAAAAAATTATGAGCAGATTGCCAGTGATGCACAGGTGGCTGTGAAGACTGTGGAATCCCGCTTGTATCGTGCCCGGCAGTGGATTCGAAAAAATTGGAAGGAGGATGAATGGTATGAGTAAACAGGAGAAGTATACCGCTGCACAATGGACTGATTATATTGAAGGCCATATGAGTGAAACTCAAGGGAACCAAATGGAACAGCTTCTGATGGAAGATCCGGATGCGATGGACATCTATCTGGAAGCGCTTGGTATCCATGGAGAACTGCCTCCGCTACATGACCCAACAGGGTTTGCGGATTCAGTCATGCATCGGATTGAGGGCATTCAATCACCCAAGGTACAACGCAAATCCCGTGCTGGGCGAAACCGGCGCTGGCTTGATCATAAAGTGTTCCATTACGCGGTAGCAGCCTGTTTGACATTGATCTTCCTCTCGTCTGGACTTTTTGACAAGGTAGCACCATATCACAAGTTCCAGGATGGCGACCACAGAGGGTCATTTACCGAGAAATGGACGGAGGCAGCCACTTCATGGCTGGATAACCTCAAGCCTAAACCATAAATAGTTTCGCATTGCCTGAAAAGAAAGGATGACGACTGTGCACTCAGATCGTAACAAATTACTCGCATTTCTATTAAACCTGATACCAGGTCTCGGTTTCATTTATTGGGGACGGGCTGCAAGGGCTGTGATCTATCCATTGCTTTTCTTCGGAACAGCTGTTGGTTCATTCATGTTAGCCATGGTCACTAATGAACAAGATTTATTGATTTTCGGTGCACTTTTTGCTGCTTTCTTCTGGGGGATCAGCATGCTGGATATGGTTATTGTTCTGCTCCGTACACCTTCTGCCCGAGAAGCACATTATAGGGGATACGGTGCGGCTTATGGAGCGCCTCCACACCAAGGGGCAGCCTACCAGGGAGCATACATGGGTCAGCAAGGGCCTATGGAGCAGATGAATGAAGATGAGCTGCATCAACATCCAGGTGGTGAATATGGCCATCCTGAGGGCCCCTATGGTCAACCCATGTACCGAAAAGGCAGTGAGGGTGAACGGTTCTTCACCATTTTGCTCTCATTTGTTCCGGGATTGGGCCACCTTCATCTGGGATTGTTGCATCGCGGATTGTCGTTTCTGATGGCGTTCTTTGGTTCATTTGCCATGATGGTTTTTGTGGCCTCGATCACCAATGAATCCGTATTTTTGATGTTCCTACTCATACTGCCTGTAATATGGGTATACTGCATGTTTGACGCGGTGCAGCATGTCCACCGTAAGCAGGCTGGTGAGATATTGCAGGATCGGACATTATTCGAAGAATTGGAGATGGGCAGAGTAGCCGGAAGACGTAGCAAAGTGCTTGCAACGCTGCTATCCGCTTTTCCAGGTGCAGGTCATCTCTATCTGGGATTGCAGAAAAGAGGCATGCAATTGATGTTCCTGTTCCTGGGCAGCATCTATGTTCTGGACCTGCTTCACTTATCGGTGTTTCTGTTCATGATTCCGTTGATCTGGTTCTACAGCTTCTTTGACGGGCTCCAGTGCTCCAGTCGTTATGGACGCGAACCATTGGTTGATCAACCAATCTTCAAGGACTGGGCCCGCCATCAGCGTCTGATTGGATTCGGGATTGCCGCGCTGGGTCTATATTACCTGACGATCCGTCTTGTCATTCCACAGCTGAATGAGCTCTTCCCTAATGCATTTATGACGTATGAGATACGTTCCTATTTAAACACCGTCATCGTATCCTTGCTGCTCATTTTTGGCGGTTTGAAACTGCTGTTTGGCAAGCAACGGGGGACGGGTATCCAAAGTGCTGCTCATCAAAATGATGAGGGAGCAGATAGTCTCTTTTTATTCAAGGATCGGGATGATCGACTGTAATTTACGATCCAAGTTGAATTAAAGATTATTTACACTGACACTACGATGACAGAGCAACCTTCTAATCTCTTTTATCCAACAACAAAAAAACACGCCAAGGGCTATGTATATCAGCCTCTGGCGTGTTTTTGGTTTTGCAGCTTTGATTTCGAATAAATGATTGCTATTTCGTAGCGCCCTTCAGCAGAAGTTGACGGTACATCACTTCGAACAGGAATTCGAACGCTTCCAGATGACGTTTCGCTTCAAAAGCATCCTTGCCCCACGCATATATGCCGTGGTTACGCAGCAAAATTCCTGGTACGTTGGCATCAAGTACACCTGGCACCAATTCAGCGATAGATGGAATATCCGCAAAGTTAGGCAGAACGGGTACACGAATCTCCGCATTTTCTTTCCAAATGTTGAAAGCCTTGATCAATTCGATTCCTTGAATCGGTACGTGTCCATCTGCTCCAAAGAATTCACTGATCAGGTTGTTAAACACAGTATGCACGTGGAATACAGCACCACAACCCGTCAAACGATAGATTTCGCAATGAATCAACGTTTCGGCACTTGGTTTCAACGTTGTTGTTTCAATTGCTTTGCCGTGTTTGTCCACAAAAAGAAAGTCTTCCGGAGTGCGAAGTGATTTGTCTTTGCCTGAGGCGGTAACCGCAAAATAAAATTGCTCCGGGTCAAAGTCTCCTACACGCATCGACAGATTGCCACTTGTTCCGGGGAACCAGTTACGACCGGCAAACAACGCTTTAATATCAGCCAGTTCTTCAAGGACCTGACGTTTGTGTTCCAATGTAATCTTTTCAAAGCCCATCGTTTACAGCACTCCTTGTGTTTGCTTCTGTTTCATATCTTCGATGATATCGTAAAAGGTAGCGAATGGCACATGGTCCACACCAAGTTCAATACATTTATCCGTCAAAATGGAGCGGGAGTAGACGAGATCGGCAATTTTGGCACCCTCAAAATCTGTGAGACTGTCTCCAATAAGGATTCGATTGTATTGTTCTTCCGGGAAGGTACGAATGACTGTTGTTTTGCACATGCCGCAGCCATTCTCACAAGGAGGTTGGCAGGGATTCGGCCATTCAATCTTAATGGTTTCACCCGAGAAGTCAGCTCCGTTGCAATAGACATGATCCTGCGGGATATGAAATGGTGCGAGTAACGGTTCAATGAAAAAGTCCATACCACCGCTGGTCACATTGAATTCGATACCTTCGCTGCGAACGTAGTCAAGAAACTCGCTGAATCCTTCACGGATCCCCGCTTGTCCAAGCACAAATTCCACAATTTCATCTTTCTGCGATGCAGGCAACAGAGCAAACATGGCTCCAACACCTTCACGCAGCGAGATTTTTTGCTCAATTGTATCTTTCATAATCGCTTCAATGCCCTCAGGCTTGAAATGTTTCATGATTGCGACAATATTGTCCGAGAGCGTAATCGTACCGTCAAAGTCACAGAAAATGACTGTTTTCTTATCACTTCTCATCGTTCGCCACCCCACAGATCCAATGCACTTTTTAGCTCCGGATGCTCGGTTGCATACTGCGCGAGTGGAATGGAACGTTGAGCTGCCTCAATGGCTTGCAGGAATGCACGTCCGCCTGCCTCAGTGCCCATAGGATGTCCATGAATACCGCCACCAGCATTAACGATGACATCCGTGCCAAAGTCGCGCAAAATGAGCGGTACAAGGCCTGGATGGATACCGGCTGAAGGCACTGGCATACTGGTTCGTACTGGCAGATCGGCTGTCAGTAATTGCTCCGTGATCGCCATATTTTCTTCCTTCGGCATCGTAACCGAACCATAAGGAGAAGGAAAGAGCACCAGATCGGCACCTGCAAGACGCATCAACTGACCAAGTACAACCGAAGCCGACATGCCATAATGTGGTGAAGGATACAGTGCTCCTGCAAGAGCAGGGTGAGCCATAATTGGCACATTGATATCTGGATCACTGCTGAGTTCATGCAGCACATCATACCCGTAGGACAATACGTTGAACAACAAGGCATTTGCTCCTGCACCAATAGCGCGTTCAGCTTGTTGCTTCAGACGAGATGTAGGTCCTGTAAGATTGGTTGCATACAGAAGTTTCTTGCCGGTCTCCTGGCGTGCCTGTTCGGCAGCTTTCATGCAGACCTCGACTCTTTTTTCGATAGGTGTCAATTTATTTTCGAACAGAATCTCATCGTCCTTGATCAGATCAACGCCCCCAAGGGCCTGACGAATAAATTGTTCACGCAGTTCATCTGCATCCAGTCCGATAACTGACTTAAAGATACTCATTAACAGTGGACGATCATGCACACCAAGCAGATCACGAACACCATTCAGTCCAAATTTTGGACCCGGGAATGCAGTCAGGAAGCCATCCGAGAAACCAAGCTTGGTTAATTTAATCCGGCCATCCATTGAGATTTTGCCAAAGACCGTCACGAGCAGGGCAGGGATATCACGGCTGAAGTTAACATCAGGATATCCGATAGTAATATCAGCGTAACGCTCACCCGCAGCCATGCCATCAGCTTCATGGACTTCTACGCTGATTACTTCGCCCAGATGCTTCTGCATCGCTTCACGTTGTGCTTGCGGCAACTCAGTCCAGCTACCCACGGTCATGCCAATCGCGATGGACTGAGCTTTCTTGCGAAAGTCTGCATGATCATCATGCAGACGATATGTGGCTGTGCACATGTTATTCATTTTAAATCCCCTTCCAAAGCAGCTCCCATCTCCCGTGAGCGCTCTGCACAGCGGTTGACGGCTGCGATTACATTTTCGAAGAAATCACCTTCGTCCAGCGTTTTCAGTGCTGCCTGGGTTGCCCCTCCCGGGGATGTCACATCACTACGAAGCTTCATCGGTTCCAAACCGGTTTGTTGTACCATACGTGATGCGCCCAGCACCGTCTGAACAGTGAGATCACGAGATTGCTGGCTGGATAAGCCACCACGAATACCTGCCGCAATCATGGCCTCCATTAAATAGTATACATAAGCAGGGCCGCTTCCGGAAATCCCAGTGAGCACTTCGAGTTTATCTTCAGGTACGATGGTTACGATACCAACCGCTTCAAACATAGTCATCACCGTACTGCGCTGCTCATCCGTAATCTCCGCAGAAAAGGCAAGACCCGTTGCACCGAGTCCAATGGTACTGGATGTGTTCGGCATGGTTCTCGCGATCGGTTGTTTACGACCAAGCAAGGACTGCATCGTGCGGATCGATAATCCGGCAATGACAGATACGATCAGTTGATCAGGTGATAACAGCGGACCAAGCTCGCGCAGCGCTGCGGCAGCATCTTTGGGTTTCATACAGAGTACAATGACCGGAGTGGAGGCAAGGTGATCCAAGGATTGCGAGGCAGTTCCGGTATGTACAGCATAACGGGTGCTGAGCTCCTCCTGACGTTTCTGGTTGCTGCGGTTCAGCATCGTAATATCCTGAGGACGAACGACTAGGCGGGAGATCAGTCCGCGCACGATGGCTTCAGCCATCGCGCCTGCTCCGTGGAAAGTAATCTTCTGTTGTAGTAACGTCTGTTGCTCTTGACTCATATTTATCGTTCCTCCTATATAACTGTTGCTGGGATATTATTGACGGATCTGTCCATTGCCTGTAATACGATATTTGGTTGACGTCAGTGCTGGCAGTCCCATCGGTCCACGTGCATGCAGTTTCTGGGTACTGATTCCGATTTCGGCTCCATAGCCAAATTCAAATCCGTCAGTGAAACGCGTGGACGCATTGTGATAGACGGCTGCTGCATCCACATCATGCATAAAGCGCTCTGCATGGGCTGTATCCCGGGTTACGATACACTCGGAATGTTTGGTTCCGTAATGTGCGATGTGCTGCATCGCTTCGTCCAGGTTCTCGACCACCCGGATATTTAAAATATAGTCGTTGTACTCGGTCGCATAGTCTTCCTCGGTTGCCTCAAGGGCAGAAGGAACAAGACGGCGCACCGTGTCGCAACCTTTCAAGACCACATTGGCCTCACGGAATTGCTCGGCAAGAGCAGGCAGATGCTCTTCCGCGTATGCGGCATGCAGCAGCAACGTTTCCATGGAGTTACATACGGATGGACGTTGTGCCTTGGCATTGATGGCAATTTCGGCTGCCATAACTGGATCGGCTGATTCATCTACATAGGTATGACAGATGCCTGCCCCGGTTTCAATAACAGGTACTGTTGCATTGGCAACCACATTACGAATGAGAGAAGCCCCGCCGCGTGGAATGATGACGTCCAGCAGTCCGTTCAACTTGAGCATTTCATCCACGGAAGCACGATCCGCATCCTCAACCAGTTGCAAAGCATCAGCAGGCATGTCTGTCGTTGTGAGTGCCTGATGCAGCACCTCCACAATTTTACGATTGGAGGACAGGGCAGAGGAACCGCCGCGCAGAAGCACTGCATTACCTGTTTTAAGACATAATCCGGCTGCGTCTACAGTTACATTAGGACGAGCTTCGTAGATGATGCCAATCAGGCCAATCGGCACTCTTAATTTTTCAACATGTAATCCGTTTGGACGGGTAAATGTCTCTAACACTTCGCCGACTGGATCAGGCAGATCTGCAATCTGACGTAACCCTTCAGCAATGCCTGCGATCCGCTCTGGATTAAGTGCGAGACGATCCAGCATGGATTCTGGCGTGCCTTGTTCTCTGCCTCGTGCCAGATCTTCGGCGTTTGCCGTAATGATGGAATCCGTCTCCTTAATCAAAGCATCTGCCATGACACGCAGGGCCGTATTTTTCTGTTCTGTATTCAATCGGTTCAGCTGTGGAACCGCTGCTTGGGCTTTGCTGGCTTTTTCTCTGACTTCACTCATCGTAATTCCTCCTCATATATATAAAGTTAAAATTTTAACCACTATATAGCTTCATGTTTATTTTAACGTAATCCATTCGTCTCTATGAATAACCTCAAGTCTATGGATGCTAGCGAGTTGTTTCATCACTTCACCACTGGGAAGTCCGGCAATGAGTCGAAGCTGGTCATCATCATAATTGACAATACCGCGACCGAGCAAGGTTTCATCCATTCCGATGACCTCTACGACGTCTCCGGCGTGGAACGTTCCCAGTACCCGCTTGACCCCTACAGGTAGAAGACTGTGCCCCCCATGGACAAGTGCTTCTTCAGCACCATCATCTACAACGACGGTTCCCAGCGGAGTAGACATGAAGCCAAGCCACTGCTTTTTACGGGATAACGAAGCGAGTCGTGTCTCAAAGTAAGTTCCTTTGCCCGTGCCATCAACCGCCTTCTGCATATCTCCGGGTTCTTTCACACTTCCCACAAATACAGGTACGCCTCCACGTGTAGCTACCTTAGCTGCATCTACTTTGGATCGCATTCCACCTGTACCAACCGATGATCCTGAACCACCGGCAAAAGCATAGATCTCAGCCGTGATTTCGGGGATACGGTCGTAACGCACGGCAGAAGGATCTTTACGCGGATCTGCGGTGTACAGGCCGTTGGTATCGGTAAGAATGATCAGATGCTGAGCCTTCACCAGATTTGCAACCAATGCGGACAACAGATCGTTATCACCAAACTTCAATTCGTCCACCGATACCGTATCATTCTCATTAAAAATCGGAATCACTCGCTGTTTGAGCAGCTCTTCTACGGTCATGCCTGCATTACCCATGCGTTTACGACTGTGAAAGTCTGTACGAGTTAACAGAATTTGCGCCGTAGTAACGCGGTGCGCTGCAAAAGCCTGTTGATATGCCTGCATCAGTAATGCCTGCCCAACGGCCGCTGCGGCTTGTTTCTCATGTAGCAGTTTGGGGAGCTGAGGGTAACCGATCTCCCGGAATCCGGCCGCTACCGCTCCTGAGGTGACCAGAAGTACTTCATGGCCCTGATCAGCCAATGCTGCAATTTCTCCGGCAAAAAAAGTGATCGAACTGCGATCCAGACCGCCTTCTTCCGTTGTAAGCGAGCTGCTTCCAATTTTAACTACAATACGCGAAGTCATGGTTTCACTTCCTTAAACATGATTAATAAGTGCTTCTGGAGCAGGCTTTAGCGGGTACAAAAAAAACTTCCGCCCTTTAGTTAAAAAGGACGAAAGTTCGTTACTTCCGCGGTACCACCTTTATTGATGATTAGATCATCCGGCTTCATGCCCTGTAACAGAAGGCACTGTCCTGCACGTAACAGGCCGCTCAGGGGTAGGTTTCAGAGAAGAGCCGCGGTAAATTCTTTCAGCAGGGTGGAATTTACTCTCTGGGCGCGACTGATATTCTCTTACTGGTCCCGTCATCACGTTTCGTTCAATATTTCTTATAACATACCATGGAAACTTGGCATATGCAAAGGGGTTATCGTCCTGTAAATTACTTGAATAAATTCAGCTTGCCAATCCGCTGGGCAGCTTCGCGTAATCGGTTTTCATCACTTAACAGCCCCGCGCGCACATAGCCTTCGCCATGCGAACCAAAACCAATACCTGGGGCTACGGCTACCTTGGCTTCTCGCAGTAACAAGTCTGCAAATGAAGCGGAGGTATAACCTGGAGGTACAGGTAACCAGCTGAAGAATGAACCTGCGGGTTTCGAAGCTTGCCAGCCAATCGAGGAAAGAGCGTCATAAAATGCATTGCGACGGGATTCGTAACGTGAAACGAGCGAAGTAACACATTCCTGAGAGCCAGTAAGTGCTTCCGTTGCCGCAGCCTGAATTCCACCGAAGAGACTGACATAGATATGATCTTGAAGCAGATTGATTTTAGAGACAATCTCTGCATTGCCAAGCGCGAATCCAACACGCCATCCAGCCATATTGTACGTTTTGGATAACGTATAGAATTCAATGCCCACTTCTTTGGCACCAGGGGCTTGCAGGAAACTTACGGGACGATGTCCGTCAAATCCAATTGCACCGTAAGCAAAGTCGCTGGCAATGACGATTTGATTTTGAATGGCAAATTCAACCGTATCTTCGTAGAACGAAAGGGGTGCCGTTGCTGACGTTGGATTGTTGGGATAGTTCAGGAACATCAGCTTGGCTTTCTCCCGATCTTCGGCTGTAACAGCTTCATAATCCGGCAGGAATGCATTGGACTCCAGCAAAGGCATAAATGACATGTTTGCTTTGGCGAGTGCAACACCAGACCAGTAATCCGGGTAGCCGGGATCTGGAACGAGAACGGTGTCCCCGGGGTTAAGCAGGACCTGAGGTAACTGAACCAATCCGGTTTTTCCTCCGAACAGAATGGCGACTTCAGTCTCGGGGTTCAGATCAACGTTGTAATCTTCCTTATAACGTTTGGCGACAGCTTCCTTCAGGAAAGAGTGCCCTCTAAAAGGGGAGTATTTGTGGTAGAGGGGATTCTCAGCCGACTCTTGCAGTGTTTTCACAATATGAGGTGGTGTAGGTGTATCCGGGTTCCCCTGACCCAGATTGATCACGTCATGTCCACTTGCGATTTCACGATTTACATTTTGAACAAGGGTAGCAAAAAATTGCCTTGGAAGCTGTGTCATCACATCAGAAGTCGGTATCTTAAAAGCTGAACGAGCAGATGTATGGTCTGATTGGGTCATTATTTTCATCACTCCGGTTATTAATAATGGCAAATAGTTCTCATTAATTTATCACGCCAATCCCGAGCTGTATAGAGGGAAATGCACTTGAATATACAGTACATAGGAGCAAAGAGCAGAGTATTGTACAAAACTGAAAGTGCTCATTTAGTTTTGTCCATTGAGCTGAGAGAAGCCATGTTTTATGATAATATCCGATAATGATAATCAATATCATTAATTTCTGGCACAACGCACATGATATAGGGGGAGAAATAGAAATGAAAAAGGGCATTCGAAATACGGGAGTATTATTAACGATCACATGGTTATCCATCCTGCTACTGGCTTGTGGAAATCAGGCTGCAACACCTGCTGCTGGCGCAGATGATTCCAAAGCAGCCACAGAAACCACAGAGACCCAAACTGCAACGGAAGAGACGAACGAGGGCGAGACCCGAATATTCAAAGACTGGACTGGCCATGAAGTTGAGATTCCTGTAAATCCGAAGCGAGTTATCTATCATGGAGAAGTTACAGGGGATCTGCTCGCGCTTGGTGTTGTTCCTGTAGGCATACTTCGTCAAGAGGGAACCGTATTTGATGATCAGGTTGCTCAGGCAGAAGATGTAGGATTTCCGATCAGTGTGGAAAAGGAGTTAGACCTGAATCCCGATCTGATCATTTTCTCCAACAGTGACGAGGGTCAACATGATCAGATCGCAAAGGTCGCACCCACAGTTACATTTGATTCGTTTGGTTTAATAGAAGATCGCATGCGTATCCTTGGCGATTTGTTGAATAAGAAGCAAGAAGCGGAGGAATGGGTTACGGCTCATCAAAAAGCGACGGAAGAGATGTGGACGCAACTTCATGAGAATGGATTAAAAGAAGGGGAGACCGCTTCGGTATTCACCATGTATCCCGGGAATCGTCTGTTTGTCATGGCAGGTGCAGGATTGCCACAGTTGTTATACGGAAAAGACGGGCTGAAGCCAACCGCGGAAATCCAGAAAGTATTGGATGAAGACATGGGATTTGTAGAGATTTCGACTGAAAAATTATCTGAATTTGCCGGTGATCGGATATTTATTTTGGATCCCGTGACCGACGATGCGAAACAATCCACCAAGGAATTGCTGGATAGTACAATCTGGAAGAACCTGCCTGCGGTGAAAGAAGGAAAAGTATATCGTTTTAATATCGTAAAAGCTTCTAGTGATGCTCTTTCCAGGGAGTGGCTGTTACAAGAACTGCCAAAACAGATGATTCAATAATGGTGACGAGCCAATAAGGCACCAGTAACACCTTTGAGTAATGCAGTTATAAAAAAGTGAAAGGGGCCTTCAACATTTCGTTGAACGCTCTTTTTTGCTGATTAAACTCATATCTGGATTATTAACAATTGCTCGCTTATAATCAGACCATACAGAATGATTGATAATTATTCTCATTTTAGAAAAACGAGGTGAACCGACATGCAGGCTTTGGATGCCGATGGGGGAGCGTTGTTCTTTTCAGCATTCATGTTTCGGCTGGATCATCTGGTACGTCGAATTGAACCACCTGAACAGGTGATGCTGGAAGTTGCTTGCGAGAAACATGCCTTCCTGATCTGTGAAGAAGGGGATGGGCGTTTATATATTGGGCATGAACAGTTTCCGTTTACTACAGGATGTGTTTATCCGCTTTCACCGGGAGAGGGGTACCAGATTGAACATCGTAATAACTCGGAATTAAAATATATCATAATGGCTTTTGATGTTATTCATGTGTTGACGGGTGATCCCGAACTCTTTACCCGCGCTCTATTTGAGCACAGAAACCAATTGAATGGTTATGCCTATGCTCCGTTAAGTGGGCTGCTGGAGCAAATGTATGTCATTCGGAATTATAAAACAGATGCTGAATACAGCCATCTGAATGCACAGTTCCAAAAATGGATGGAGATGATCATTACCCGGTACACTTCTCCAAAGACGGAACAGAGTATGGAAGCAAGGCTACACAGTACGATTCAGTATGTGGACGACCATTATGCTGAAGAAATCACTGTACAGAAACTGGCACGACTTGCGGAGATCAGACCTGTACAATATACGACCCTTTTCAGACAACTCACGGGTCACAAGCCGCTCGATTATGTGAATCATGTACGCATCAAACATGCCAAGGACTGGCTTCGCAAATCAGATGAACCACTTCGGGATATAGCGAGTCGCGTGGGGTTTAAGGATGAGTATTATTTCAGCAGGCGTTTTCGCCAAATGACCGGATTATCTCCTCGTCAATATGACAGATCGATTCAGCAGCAGACATTAGTACAAGATTGGTTGGGTCATGATGTGAATATTCCAGTAAACCCGGAGCGAATTATGTATTACGGAGATTCCGCTGGGGATATGCTGATGTTGGGCATTCAGTTGCTGGAAGATCGGACATATGACGCGGTCGCTCCGGTTAATGTGGAAGCCGCTGTTATCATGAAGCCGGATTTGATTATTTTTGATAGCAGCAATGAACAGCAGTATGAACAACTTTACCGGATTGCACCGACGCTTGCTTACAATTCACATGCCACGTTGGAAGAACGAATGCGCAGATTGGGCAGCTGGTTTGGCAGACAACCGCAGGCTGAACAATGGCTAACCTCCTATGCGGAGCGTACTGAGCAGATGTGGGCGAAGATCCATACTGTGATTGAAGAGGGGGAAACGGCATCCGTATTTACATACCATCGGGGTGCACGATTATTTGTTATGGGCAATATCGGTCTGGCGCCTATGTTATATCATCCAATGGGATTCAGTCCAGTTACCAAAGTGAAGGAAGCACTTGCGGCAGGTAGAGCCTATAAGGAAATTTCGGCTGAAGCGGTACGTCAGTACGCGGGAGATCATGTGTTTGTTATGCTGCCTGAGGAAGTTGTGGCAAGACAGGCTACAGAGATGCTGATGAAAAGTCCCAGTTGGCAGGCCCTTCCGGCTGTGCAGAATGGACGGGTATATCCTGTGGAGGAGTCAACATGGAATGTGGGTGATGCGCTCACGAGTGATCGATTGTTGACCCTGCTCCCTGAGTTGTTGTGTGCAGGTTTATAACAAAAACAGGCTTGCAGTCCTCAGGAGGATCAAGCTATGATAGCAGGTATTACGGTTCAGAGGAGTGCTTGTCATGACAGAAAAACAACAGGGAGAAATGCGTGTAGCCCTGATTCAGGGCGATATTCAGCTCGGAGACCCTGAGGCCAATCATAAACATATGCAGATGTTGCTTAAGCGTGCGGTAGAACAATATCCGGATCTGGGGCTGGCTGTGTTACCTGAGATGTGGAATACCGGATACGCTTTGACTCAAATTCATGAACTCGCTGACCCGGAAGGCCAGAAATCTCGGGAATGGCTGTCTGCTTTTGCTCAAAAACATCAAATTTCCATCGTTGGCGGTTCAATTGCTGAGAAACGGGATGGTCAAATATACAATACAATGTACGCTTATGATCGTGAAGGAAAACAGGTAACACGATACGATAAATTACATTTGTTCCGTCTGATGGACGAGGAGAAATATTTACAGCCTGGTGCGGAACCTGAAATTTTTGAATTGCAGAACGGTCTTACAGCGGGTGCTTCGATCTGTTATGACATCCGGTTCCCGGAGCTTGCCCGCACCCTTGCTTTGAATGGTGCCAAGGCATTGATTGTACCCGCCGAATGGCCGAAACCTCGTCTGCACCACTGGCGTACGTTGCTTACCGCACGAGCAATTGAGAATCAGATGTATGTGATCGCATGTAATCGTGTAGGTAAAGGGGGAGAGACCGAATTTTTCGGACATTCCCTCATCATTGATCCTTGGGGTGAGATTGTGGCTGAAGGTGGCGAAGGGGAAGAGATCGTGACCGGAATTATTCGTCCATCTCTGGTAGATGAGGTTCGCGGACGTATTCCTGTATTTGAAGACCGTCGACCTGGCGTTTATTTTGGCGGAAAATAAAAACTGAAATAAAATTCTTCAGAAAAAGTGTTTATTCTTCCAGGACGCGGGTAATGATAACTATCCCGTCACCAAGGAGGATGATCAATCAATGGACAACCATGTGAAAGATACGCTCAGGAGACTGGAACAGGATAACACAAGGGAAGATCACTTAAGGGCATTCTTAGAGAATGGAGCAGGAGGGCTATCACCCCCTGATTCAACTGTTCAGGACGAAGGCCGTGTCATGAATCAGCAAAACAGGCTGACAAGCGATCGTAATTTGCGTAAATAAACCGCCAGACATGAAGTTTTCTTATGTACGTTTCTACGTTAACATTATAAATTAGCATTGAGCTAAACAACTTAACAAGCAACATTGTACTGTAACCAGTTACTGTGATTGCAATGTAAGAACTCTATCCTGCGGATGCGGGAAACGAGTATATGACAAAGGCTTGGCCCATAAGGGTCAAGCCTTTGTTTTGTTTCAGTATGAAATGTACCCATACCCATAGGAGAAATTTTTTAGTCTCCCTTTGACAGTTCGGCCACGGTTTGTTGAAACGTATGGATGAATGCTTCGGCTGCCTTCGACAGCACTCTTCCTTGACGATAAGCCACAACAAGTGTTCTGCTAGGAGTAGGCTCAGCAAGTGGCACATACACAGGCACGAACTCACTGCGCGGCGCACGGGCGATAAAACGTGGAACCAGTGTAATGCCCATACCAGTGGCGACCAGCGACTGAACGGTTTCAATATTTGTGCTCTCAAACACAACTTGGGGATCAAAACCAGCCTGCTCACAGAGATCAAATGTAAGTTTGCGGAAGCCCTGCCCTTTTTTCAACACAACAAACGGTTCATCCCGAAGCTCTTCAATTCGCACAGGAAGCGGATGTTCCGGATCTGCCCTGCGTGCCAAAGGGTGATTCGGGGGAACTGCCAGATCAATCTTTTCCTCTCCAATGGCAACATAGGCGAGACTTGGCTCTTGTAAAGGAAGAGATAACAGACTGAGATCTGCTTTGCCACTTGCTGTCAATTTCTCAAGCGTAAGCCCGGAGTCTTCCAATAAGGTAACCTCAATCTCGGGATAAGCTTGTTGGAACGCAGGAAGCACGTGTGGGAGCAGGTGTGATCCCGTGATCGGCATGCTGCCTACAACGACTTTACCTTTGCGAAGCTGGGAGATATCGGACATTTCCTGACGCAATAGCTCCACAGCATCTACGATCTTCTGGGCTTGCTCGACAAACGTAACACCCGCATGGGTTAACTCCACGGTACTTGTATTACGCTGAAACAGTAGCACACCCAATTCTTTTTCCAATTTGGATAATTGCTGGCTTAATGAAGGCTGGGCAATATGTAGCTTCTCTGCTGCCCGGGAGAAATTGCGTTCGGCCGCAATTTGCAGCGTATATTGAAGTTGTCTGAATTCCATCGTCATCGGTCATTCCTTTCGTTATGCCACCATTATATCATTACAGATGAAGAAATCATTAATTTCGCTTAACCGCTTGCACTCCATCAGAAGAGTTGTTATACTAATTTTGAAAACGCTTAATAAGAACCACTTACCCGGGTAAAACAAAATCAACGTTTTCATGTGTACCAGTTTCAAGTGTTAGCACAGAACCATTTCAAATGTTAATATTCTTTTTCGTTCATATAATTGAATAACATTCATCCAACGATGGCGTGTTACTGTTCGGCAGGCAAGACCTAGATTGGGTGGGAAGAGTTTCTCTTTTCCTACCCTTTTTAGGTCTTTTTTTGTTCCCATCAAGAAACGGAGGTGCACCATGAATCACAAACAATTAGCCCAATCGATTATGGAGCTGGTCGGTGGCAATGATAATATCAACACGTTAATTCATTGCTCTACCAGGCTCAGACTTACCCTGAAGAATCCGGATATGGCGAAGACCCAAGAAATTAAGAGCCTTGATGGTGTTATTGGCGCAGTGAATAGCGGCGGACAATATCAGGTTATTATCGGTAATGACGTCGCGTACGTCTACAATGAACTTGCCAAGATGATGGATACTCGGCAATCAAACGAAATTCAGGAGAAACAAAAAGCGGATTATAGCCCCAAAGGACTGTTTAATACTTTTGCCAGTGTCATTGCAGGCATTTTCCAACCTATTATCCCAGCCATTGCTGCCTCGGGCATGCTTAAGGCACTGTTGCTACTGGCGACTGTGACCGGCCTGATGTCTAAAGAGAGCCAAACATATGCCGTTTTGAGTGTCATGTCTGATGCTGCCTTTTACTTTCTTCCGATTCTACTGGCTTATTCCAGTGCAAATAGATTTAAAACCAACCCCTTTGTTGCCGTTCTGTTTGGTGGAATCATGTTACACCCGAATATGATTGGTCTGCTTGGCGGTGAAGATCCGGTTTCCTTTATTGGCATACCTGTTGCATCCGTTCAATATGCGACATCCGTGGTACCGATTATTTTAACGGTCTGGTTCATGTCTTACATTGAAAAGTTCGCGGACAAGATCTCACCAGGACCGGTCAAAATTTTCCTTAAACCTTTGATTGTTATTCTCATTGTTGCTCCAGTTGCCCTGATTGTACTTGGACCTCTGGGGATGTATCTCGGAACGGGAATGTCCAACCTGATCTATTGGATTCAGGATAAGATTGGATGGTTGACCGTTGTCATTATGGCTATACTGATGCCTCTGATTGTCATGTTCGGTATGCATAAAGTATTTTATCCCATTATTTTCGCAGCCTTGGCTTCACCTGGATATGAAACACTGGTGCTGGTCGCGATGCTGGCATCCAATATGGCGCAGGGAGCAGGCGCACTGGCGGTGTCATTCAAAACCAAAGACATCAAGCTGAAACAAGTCGCTTTGTCTGCAGGAATTTCAGGTGTATTCGGTATCACGGAACCTGCTCTGTACGGTGTACATTTAAGGCTCAAGAAAACGCTGTTTGCCTGCATGATCGGCGCCGGAGTCGCTGGGTTGTTCGCAGGAATTGTGAATCTCAAGGCATATGCTGCCGTGGGTCCGGGGATTGCATCTATGCCTATGTTTATCAGTGAAGATCATATGAATATTATCTATGCGATCATTACCATGCTGATCTCTGCCATTGTCGCGTTTGTCGCTGTATATGTCATTGGATTTCAGGATGTTGTTCCAACAGCAGTGTCGATAGCAGGCAGTCCTACAAACAAAGCGAGAGGCGAATCTGAAATCCAGCCATCCAAAGGGATCAAATCGAAAAAGATCGTTTTTGCTCCATTGGAAGGTAAAGTTCTGCCATTAAGAGAGGTGAAGGACGAGGCCTTCTCGCAAGAAGCTATGGGACAAGGTATGGCCATTCAGCCAAGTGTTGGCAAGGTGTTTGCCCCGTTTGATGGTACCGTTGAGACGGTGTTCCGCACTAAACATTCCATCGGTCTGAGATCGGTAGAAGGTGTAGAAATTCTGATTCATGTCGGATTGGATACGGTGAAACTGAAAGGCCAGCATTTTGATGTAAAAGTGAACGAAGGAGAACAGATCTCTCATGGTCAGCTCCTGATTGAATTTGATCTTGAAGCTATACAAGCCGCAGGTTATGACACCACGACCCCTGTAATTGTGACCAATTCCTCGGATTATCTGGAGGTGCTGGGCAATGAAACTGCGGCGACAACAGGACCGGGGAAACCATTAATTACGGTGTTATAACTCGCTGAAATATGAATGAAAGGCAGGCAGCCTGATATGGAAGTCATAAAAATACTGAATTCGAGCATTGTTCTTGCCAGACGTGTTGAGGATGACAAGGAAATTATTGTGATGGGAAAGGGCATCGGCTACAGGAGCAAACCGGGAGATG
The DNA here is from genome assembly GCF_037993015.1 of Paenibacillus sp. FSL E2-0151. Lineage (NCBI taxonomy): Bacteria > Bacillati > Bacillota > Bacilli > Caryophanales > Paenibacillaceae > Paenibacillus > Paenibacillus sp. FSL E2-0151. The sequence goes on along the minus strand of NZ_CP150308.1, from coordinate 4,315,767 downwards.
TCGTGGGCGAGGATGAGATCGAGAAGATCTATGTCCTTGAAAATGAAACGATCTCTTCGGATCTCACCGCCCTGATGAAGGAAACGCCAAAAGAATATCTGATTCTGGCTGATGAAATCATCTCCCATGCCAAACATACATTGTCCCGCCATCTGAGTGATCATCTCTATGTCGCATTAACGGATCACCTGTATATGGCCATGAAGCGATTCAAGGACAATATGACGATCCAGAACCGAATGTTGTGGGAAGTGAAAAAGTTCTATCCCCAGGAGTTCAGTATCGGGTTGCATGGCCTGTCTCTCATTCAAAAACAGCTTGGTCTCTCCCTGCCTGAAGAAGAAGCGGCCAATATCGCCTTTCATCTCGTTAATGCTCAGCAGAATGATGACAATATGAATCAGGTCATGATGATGACCAATACAGTCAAGAATGTACTCAATATTATCAAAATTCACTATCAAGTGGAGCTGGACACACACAGCATCAACTATTCACGCTTTTTGACCCATTTGCAGTTTTTTATTCAACGGCTTTTTGAACATAAAACATTAAACACGCAGGATCATGAGCTCTTTGAGCAGATCGCGAATAAATATCCGCAGGAAGAAGCCTGCGTACTGCTAATCAAGGATTATATTGAAGCTCGCTTTGAACATACGATCTCCAATGAAGAGATGATGTATTTGATTATTCATATCAATCGGGTCATGAGTCGCAATTGAGCAAGAATGAAAGAGTTACAGAGATAATCCAAGGAGGAATACACAATGACCAATACAACAAGAACGTTTCCAGAAGATTTTCTATGGGGAGGAGCGATTGCTGCCAATCAGGCAGAAGGAGCGTGGAATGTGGATGGCAAAGGTCTGTCTACAGCGGACATTGCTATCTATCGAAAAGGTGTAGCCAAGAGTGAGTATAAAAAGCATAATGCGATCAATGAAGAACAGATCAAAACTGCGATGGAGTCTAGCTCGGACAGAGAATATCCGAAACGCAGAGGCATTGATTTTTACCACCGCTATGAGGAGGATCTGGCCCTGTTTGGGGAGATGGGTCTCAAAACGTTGCGCTTATCTATTGCTTGGACCCGAATTTTCCCGAATGGCAACGAAACTGAGCCGAATGAAGCCGGTTTGCAGTTTTATGACCGCGTTATTGATGGCATGCTGAGACAAGGGATTGAACCTTTAATTACGTTGTCGCATTATGAGATGCCGATGTATCTGGTGAATCACCACGGTGGATGGACGGATCGGAAAGTCGTCGAGTATTTTGTTCACTTTTGTAAAACCGTGTTCACCCGTTATAAGGACAAAGTGAAGTATTGGATTACATTTAATGAAATTGACAGCATTGTTCGTCATCCGTTTACGAGTGGTGGTATTGTTCCGGAGCGATTCGAAAATGTGGAGCAGGCCGTATATCAGGGGTTACACCATCAATTTGTAGCGAGTGCTCTGGCAGTGAAATACTGTCATGAGATCATTCCCGGTTCCCAGATCGGATGTATGCTTACCAAACTGACAACGTACGCTCATACATGTAATCCCGAAGACGTACTTGTTGCTTCCCGGGATAATCAATTTAATCTTATGTTTACGGACGTACAGGTGCGGGGAGCGTATCCATACTTTACGAAGAGGTTCTTTGCCGAAAAAGGGATTAACCTGGATATGCTTGAGGGGGATGAAGAGATTTTGAAAGTACACACTGTGGACTTTATCTCATTCAGTTATTATATGTCCCTCGTATCAAGTGTGGATGGCGACCGATTGGAGCAGGTGAGTGGCAATACAACTGGAGGGGTGAAGAACCCGTATCTGCAAACGAATGATTGGGGCTGGCAGATTGACCCGATAGGTCTGCGCATCTCACTGAATGAACTGTATAGCCGTTACGAGGTGCCTTTGTTTATCGTTGAAAATGGAATTGGGGCGGTAGACACGATTGAAGCGGATGGTAGCATTCAGGATGATTATCGTATTGATTATTTCCGCTCTCACATTGAACAGATGCATGAGGCAATTCTGGACGGTGTTGAACTGCTCGGCTATACCAGTTGGGGAGTGATTGATCTGATTAGTTATTCTTCTTCAGAGATGGAGAAACGATATGGCTTTATTTATGTAGATCAGGATAATGACGGCAATGGAACACTGGAGAGAAAACGAAAGAAGAGTTTCTATTGGTACAAAGATGTGATTGCAAAAAACGGTTTGTAATACAGTAGTCGGACAAGCACTCTCTATAAGAAGGTGTTGATATGATAATGTTCATTTCATAACAGAAACTAGCAAAGCAGCTCTGGATTCAGGGCTGTTTTTTTATGTTCTAGATAAAAAGCATTGACAGCGAAGCAACGGAAACGTAGTATAAGACTTATCTGATAATGATAATTGTTATCAATTGAAACCTCTGCGACGAGCAGTGGTTTATTTGTCTTTCTCTCATTATAGGTTAAACCTATTACATCTATAGATATTATATCTTGGAACAATGAAGGACAGGGTGATATATTTATGTCATTCAAGAGCTTCACTTTTTAAAGAAAACAGAGGCTCTTCCAAGGACCGAACTTATAATGAGGTGAAAATGATGAGTAAAAAAACGATGTTTGAGAAAATTTGGGAAAATCACGTAATTCATCAAGAAGAAGGCAAACCAAGCATTCTGTATATCGATCTGCATCTGGTGCACGAAGTAACTTCTCCACAGGCATTTGAAGGTCTTCGTCTCAGCGGACGTAAAGTTCGTCGCCCTGAACTGACATTTGCAACAATGGACCACAACGTTCCAACGAAAGACCGTTTCAACATTACAGATCCTATCTCCAAACAACAAATTGATACACTTTCGCAAAACTGCCGTGATTTCGGCGTGAAATTGTATGATCTGGACACGATTGATCAAGGCGTTGTACACGTTATGGGACCTGAACTGGGTCTGACTCACCCGGGTAAAACGATTGTATGTGGTGACAGTCACACGTCCACACACGGTGCGTTTGGCGCACTGGCATTCGGAATCGGAACAAGTGAAGTTGAGCATGTTATGGCAACTCAATGTTTGCAACAAGCAAAAGCCAAAACGATGGAAGTTCGTTTTGTCGGCAAACGTAACCCGGGTGTAACCGCGAAAGATATGATCCTCGCAGTCATCGCCAAATACGGTACAGACTTTGCAACAGGTTATGTTATTGAGTACACAGGCGAATCCATCCGTGAGTTGAGCATGGAAGAGCGTATGACGGTCTGCAACATGTCCATCGAAGGTGGAGCAAGAGCAGGATTGATCGCTCCGGATGAAACAACATTTGAATATCTGCGTGGACGTGAATACGTACCAGCGGATGCCAAATTCGACGAAGCTGTAGCAGGTTGGAAACAGCTTGTAACCGATGAAGGTGCCGAGTTCGACCATATGGTTGAAATCGATGTGGAGACATTGATTCCGCAAGTAACTTGGGGAACAAGCCCTGGCATGGGAACCGACATTTCTTCGAAAGTTCCTGTTCCGGCTGAACTGCCTACAGAAAACGAACGTAAAGCGGCTGAAAAAGCGCTTGAATATATGGGACTTGAACCGGGAACACCAATCGCCGAGATTCCAATTGATTATGTATTTATCGGTTCTTGCACCAATGGACGGATCGAAGATCTGCGTGCAGCAGCACAAGTGGCTAAAGGTCACACGGTATCCAGTCAGGTTACAGCAATTGTTGTACCAGGCTCAGGACGTGTTAAAATTCAGGCTGAACAAGAAGGTTTGGATAAAATCTTTACGGAAGCTGGATTTGAATGGCGTGATGCGGGATGCAGTATGTGTCTGGCAATGAACCCGGATGTATTGAAGCCAGGTCAACGTTGTGCTTCGACGTCCAACCGTAACTTTGAAGGACGCCAAGGACGCGGAGGACGTACGCATCTGGTATCTCCGGCAATGGCAGCAGCAGCAGCGGTTAAGGGCCACTTTGTGGACGTACGGGACTGGAATTTCAAAACAGAAGCAGCGATCTAATCTATAACAGACAGAAGGGAGAACGTTTAATATGGAAGAATTCAAAACATTACAAGGCATCGTTGCACCGGTAGACCGGGTCAATGTAGATACAGACGCAATCATTCCAAAACAGTTTCTGAAACGGATTGAACGTACCGGATTTGGACAATTTTTGTTCTATGAATGGCGTTTTGATGAAGAGGGCAACAATAATGCTTCCTTCGAAATGAACAAACCTCGTTATGAAGGGGCATCCATCCTGATCTCACGTGCCAACTTTGGCTGTGGATCATCCCGTGAGCATGCACCATGGGCGATTTTGGACTATGGATTCCGTTGTGTCATCGCTCCATCTTATGCAGACATCTTCTATAATAACTGCTTTAAGAACGGAATCTTGCCAATCAAGTTGTCAGAAGAGCAAGTTGAAGACTTGTTCCAACGTACAGCGACACATGAAGGCTATGAGATGAATGTAAATCTGGAAAACAAAACGATTACTGATGCATACGGACTGCATATCGATTTTGATCTGGATGAGCACCGTCGTCAATTCCTGTTGCAAGGATTGGATGATATCGGTCTGACTCTTCAACATGATGATGAAATCGCTGCTTATGAACAACGCCACGCGGCAAAACTGTTCGGTTAATCGTTAAAGTATCGCATAGCAAAAAGCTTCTGCCTCGCCCAAGGGACCTTGTTCCCATCGGTGAGACAGAAGCTTTTTGTAGTTTCAGAAGTAAATTAGCTTAATAAGTCAGCTATACATAGAACTCCTGATTTTTCTTGACCGAATACTTCAACAGATACAATAACAGCTGACTAAATAGAGAACCTAAAAATCGATTATTGAGGTAACTCCAAAGGGTCGTTTTTTGTATTTTGAAAATAGACATAGATATAACAAGCCAAATGCACGAAATTCACAAGTGACCATACCATAAGCCATATGATTGGAGTTGATAGGGTAGTCCAGATGCCAAACCAAGGCAGCACACGTCCTCCGCCGATAAACGTAACCAGGTGGGACAGAGATAAGAGAATTAGAACTGGGATCAGTCTTCCGACCGTGATCAGAATCAATTTTCTGATCGTTAGGCGTTGGTTGCTCCGAAGTATGCGAGAATAGCCGTAGATGCCCCATGCAAGCGTAGCGATGATCAGCGCAATCATGATCATTTCCATATTCCGACCGTTTACAAAAGAGGTTTGGGGTTCCTGCCCCCTCATAATATCCGCTATTCCATCAATAGATGCCGAGTAATTCACATAAGCGTTTATACCAGAATTAAACATTACGGCAATGCCCATTTGCTCGTTCAAATAAACCTGTTCTTCGGACTTGTAGGTCCAGAAAATGCCGCTGTGGGAGATCGTTTGGCCGTTAGACGCATCTTGGTTTGCAAGCCAGCCCATGCCGTACGGACCGATCGCTCCTGAGGCATGATATTGTTTCATCAGCACAGGGGAAACGAGGCGGCTATTATATTGGGAAAGCATCCATAGGGACATGTCCTCTGCGGTTGAAACGATGCCGGCGGGGCCCTCAATGAACCAAAGCGTTTCGGATTGACTTATAGCGCGTCCAAAGCTCAGGTAATGTCCTAGCGGGATAGTATTATTCTCATAGAATTGCTGCGTTGTATTGACACTGAAGGTATGATTCATTCCTAACGGTTCAAAAATATGTTTTTTCAGATAATCCGAAAAGCGCTCTCCGCTAACACTTTCCACGAGGTTCGCCAGCAGCACGTAATTGGGATTATGATAGCTGTAGGCTGTTCCGGGGATATGGGCAAGTTGAACCATGTTTAATAATTGGTTCGCTTCAGCCAGTGATTGGAATTGCGGAGTCTTTGTCATATCGGGATTAATCTTGTCATTGAGACCACTCGTCTGATTCAGTAAATGACGGACCGTGATATCAAGAACGTGGGGGTCCTGTGGAGAAAGCTCTGGAAAATAGGAAGCGTAAGTCGCATCCAAGTCGATCTGACCCTTGTCCACCAGCTGCAGAACGGCTAATGCAGTAAAGGACTTGCTTAGTGAAGCAATGGGAAAAGGGGTGTTGCCCGTAACCTTCTGGCCGTCCGCCAATGTCCCGTAGCCTTTTGCGTAAAAGACCTCATCGTTATTGGCAATCGCCAGTGAAGCAGCCTTAATGTAATTGGCCTTCATGCTCCGATTCATATATTCGTCGATCTCCTGCAGCACTTCTGTCCTGTTTCTGGCTTCATCGGCGGATAAGGGGGACGCCCACGCGGTACATAACAACAAACAGCTAATTGTGATATACATTCTTTTTTTCAGTTTTAGCATGATAACACTCCTTGAATTCAAGATAAGGAGATGTTATCAGATCATTTTCAACTATTTATCAACTTGGGTCCGAATACTTGCCGTGACGCTTCCACCTCCGTTAGGACCGTTTGCAATCTGAAGACTACCTTCATGTTTTTCGCAAAACACCTTGCAAACGTAAAGGCCCAGCCCGCGATGTTCGCTCGCATCCCATACTTCGCCTCGGTAAAAAGGGAGTATAGCCTTACTCAGGGCTTCGTCAGAGAAACCAGTACCGTCCTCTGAGACGGTAATCTTCATAATGCCTCCCTGAACGTCATAATGGACGTTCACTTGACTGGCTGCGTATCTCGCCCCATTAGCCACTATATTCTCGAAAATCTGCATGACGAGATAGGGATCTACATGTACTGAGGGATTATCATATTCCACGGATGAGACGAAACGTATACCGAACTGTTTCGCGATTTGTTCAGCGCTGCCATCCAGCAAAGCCGTCAATGAAATCGTATCCATCGATTGGATGTTCAACGGCACATCCTCCAGCCTCTGAATGGAGTTCATGGCCTCTGCATAACTCTCCAGACGCAAGATGTGAAGGTTCATAGTATGAATCAAGTCCAGCACCTTTTCTTCTGACAACTTCTTCTCAGGAAGATAGGTGGAGAGAAGCTCGGCGTTTCCTTTTAACACGGACAGGGGTGTTCTCAGATCATGGGCAAAAATAGCATTGATCTGCTTGCGCTCTTCAACCGAACGCCAAAGTGTCTTAAGATTTTTTTCCAATTGTGAGCGCATGTTTTCAAATAGCGCGATCAGCTCGCCCATCTCATCCTGGCTGTCATAGGAAATGCTGAAGTCTAGATCGTTGGCCGAAATGTTCTTGGATGCTCGTTTTAATAGCTCCAGCGGACGTTTTAGCTTCCATCTGTAAAATAGAACGGCCATGGTGACAATACCAGTCGCTACGGTGAGCAGAACCGCCGTGACGAGGGAGGGCATCACCCAATCCGTTTCTCCGAAACGCAGCCGCAGGTTCTCCGCCCAAGCAAACTCCAAAGTTATAACGGCAAGCACGGCAATGAGTGTGACCACACACAACAGCATAAAAGATTGTAGCAAGGACAATCGCTTTAAAAACAGGAGTCTAGTCATGAACTTGGCCATTTGTACCCTACTCCCCAAACGGTCTCGATTTGATTATCACAGCCGTATTCCTTTAATTTGTAGCGAATTCGCCGGATATGCTCTGCGATGACGTTACTGTCACCTTGCTCGTCCATGCCCCAAATCTTTTCGTATATGCGTTCCTTTCCAAACACCATATCAGGATGCGTGGACAGCAATTCGACAATATCAAACTCTTTTTTGGGCAGTGAAATTCGCTTATCCAGGTAGTAGAGCTCCCTGGCCGTATAATCAATGACCAATTCATTGTTAAACCTTACCGAAGATTTAGTTTGGATTCGTTGTTCCCTGCGTATATGTGCTTCGACCCTGGCGCCCAACTCGCGAATGCTGAAAGGTTTCAGGATATAGTCATCGCCTCCGGCACGAAATCCCGCTATTTTATCAGCATCTTCGATTCGAGCCGTTAAGAATAAGATCGGGCAAGAGACAAAGTCGCGAATTTTTTCACATAATTGAAGGCCGTTCTGTTCAGGCATGTTGATATCTAACAAAACGAGATCGGGTTGTTTTTCCACTTTCCGCAGCGCTTCCCTGCTGTCCTTGGCCGTCATCACGGAATATCCGTTAATTTCAAAATAATCAGTCAGTAGCTTTCGAAGATCTGCTTCATCGTCCACGATCAGTATTTTAGGCATCAAGTCTCAATCTCCTGTATTCAAGTATTTGAACTCAGCATAGCAAAAATGGATGAGGAATGTAATTTCCATATGATTTCGGGTACTGGACGAATGGAGAAAGTAACCTTTTTGCCACTCAGTTTCCGACTAAATATGACAACGTTGTAACCGGATGATCAGACAATATCTGATAAACTGATTAGTAGATTATGGAAGGTTACATATTGTCATTGATGTTACGCTGCAGAGAATCAGGTCGGATGTTCAAAAGACAAAAAGAATGGTGGATGAGTTATGAAAAAATGGTCGGCAGCAGTCGTTTTTCTTCTGTTCCTATGTTTATTCCCAGTCATGGCCCATGCAGACACCACTCCCTCGATTGTACTCGACGGTGTAACCATTAACCAGCAGACGGGTGCACCTGCAGAGAATATTGGGAAAACGGTCATGGTTCCAATTCGAATTGTATCCGAGAACCTGGGTTATAAGGTGAAGTGGGAGAAGGAAACTCAGTCAGTCCAGGTTCAAAAAGGAAACAGCATGATTCAAATGACGGCTGGCAAAGATGCAGCTACAGTGAATGGAAACGTGGTGAACTTGGATTCGCCCCCACTGATCAAACAGGGAACTACGCTTGTTCCGTTACGCTTTGTTGGGGAAGGCATGGGTCTGCGTGTTGGCTGGGACAATGGAACCAAGACAGTAAGCCTATTTAGTATTCCTCCCGTAGTTGAAACGGAAGGTGACAGTGACCCCGTCGAGGCACCTGTCCCGGATGGTTTGACAGAGCTTCAAGGCATCAGCTTCAGCGGAGATCGCTTGATTGTAGCAACAAACGGTAATATTAGCCCCAAAGTATCCAGTATTGGTGGGCCAGACCGAATTATTGTTGATCTGCCTTCAGCGACATTTTCTGAGGAATTCATTCAGGGACAAGCCTCTAACCCGGATGGGAGTGGACAGATTCTCGTTACGGATTCATCCATAGTTTCCAAAGTTCGGTATGCCATGTTCAGTAAATCGCCTTCTACCGTGCGTGTCGTTCTGGATCTGAATCAGACGGCTACAGCCAAATGGTCTGTTGGAGATAACAATGTCTTGCTCGTTGACCTGACAGCCACGAGTGGAGAACCGACAAGCCAACCGGCAGTACCTACCAATGATGGCAAAACGATTGTGGTCATTGATCCGGGACATGGTGGTCGTCAATCGGGTGCAGTGAGTTTGTCAGGAGCTTATGAGAAGGATTTCAATCTGGCTGTAGGACTGAAGGTACAGGCAACCCTTCAAAAATACCCAAATATTCAAACGGTCATTACACGCCAGGATGATACAGAACTTTCGCTCAAACAGCGTGTGGATATTGCTGAATTGAATCAGGCAGATGTTTTTGTATCCATTCATGGAAACAAATTCACTACACCGGTACCAAACGGCATTGAAACGCTCTACAGTCGTAAAGAAAGCAAAACTTTGGCTGACACTCTTCACAAATATGTGTTACCGGTAACAGGACTCAAGGATCGTGGGGTTAAAACGGCTAGTCTGCATGTGACGCGTGAAACAACCATGCCTGCTGTGTTACTTGAACTTGGTTTTTTAAGTAACCCTACAGATGAAGCAGTCATGCTCACGGAAGAATACCAGGACAAATGTGCACAGGCGATTGTGGACGGAATTGTTGAATTTTTGGGACTATAAATTGAATTGTGCGCAAATATGAAGGTTAGGGTATTACGTTGTTTAGAGATGTATATTTGATAAATAAGGAAAAAACAAGACATTAAAATGTAAAAAAAGCTTGATCTGACAACGTTTTTTTTCTGTTATGTTGGAATATATTCGCAACTTTTGAGAGCGAGGGGCGTCTAATAGGTGTCTGGTAATGCCCAAGCGGTCAGTCGGAGTTGGAAAATGACAACATGCGGCAAAAAAATATGAGAATGGTAGGGGTGAAGGATGAAGAAGTTCGGTTTTTTGGTACTGTTATTTGTCTTTGGGCTCGTATTCCCGGGCTATAGTCACGCAGCAACAGACACGAAAATTATCCTAGACGGAAAAGAAATCGTACAGCCATCGGATACAAAAGCGGAAATTATCAACAGCAAGGTGATGGTTCCGATCCGGGTTGTGTCCGAAAATCTTGGATATAGCGTGGAGTGGAAGCAGCAAACGCAAACAGTGACTATTAGCAAAGACAACACTGCCATGCAGATGATTGTTGGACAGAAGACGGCAACGGTGAACGGCAGTAACGTAAACTTGGATGCCCCGCCACTCGTGAAAAATGGTACTACGCTCGTACCTCTCCGATTTATTGGTGAGGAAATGGGTCTTAAGGTGGGTTGGAACAATACCACGAAGACGGTAACATTAGTTACCCAGAATTCAGGTTCCGGAAACGGGACAACCACACCTCCGAACTCTGGCAATGAAGGCGGAGGATCGGATCAAGAAGGTCTTGTACTGGTGAACGGCATCAGCTTCAGCGACAACCGCTTCATGATTGCAACAAGCGGAAGTACGAAGCCGAACGTCTTCACGATGACAGGACCAGATCGAATCGTTATAGACTTGCCGAATACCGCATTTGCTGATTCATTCAGTGAAGGACAGGCTCTAGACAGCAACCAGAATGGACAACTCGTCGTTAGCGGCTATCCGGATGTGTCGAAGATTCGTTACTCGTTATACAGCAACAGTCCATCTACAATTCGTTTTGTAATCGATCTGTCCAGTTCAAAAGGGTACAGTGTGCAAAATGATTCCGGACTGGTTATGATTAACCTCGACAATCAAAGTGGTACACCTGCCCCTCCAGTTGGTAATAATGGCAAAAAAGTTGTCGTTATCGATGCAGGTCACGGAGATCAGGATCCTGGCGCAATCGGTGTAACTGGTAAACGTGAAAAAGACTTCAATCTGGCAATGGCTCTGAAAGTGGAAGCCTTGTTGAAAAAAGAATCCAAAATTGACGTTGTGTTAACGCGCAGCGATGATACATTTTTGGCATTGAAAGAACGTGTGAAGATTGCACAAGACATAAAAGCGGATATTTTCATCTCCATTCATGCTAACAGTGGCCCTACTGCTGCGAACGGTGTAGAGACATTCTATACACGCTCCAACAGCAAAGCACTTGCTACAGTGATGCACAAGTATCTTTTACAGTCTTCCGGACTGAAAGATCGTGGAGTGAAAACGGCAAGTCTCCATGTGACCCGTGAAACGACAATGCCAGCAGTTCTGCTGGAAGGTGGATTCCTTAGCAATAAGAGCGACGAAGCAGCCCTGTTCACTGAGAGTTTCCAGAACAGTGTTGCCAAAGGGATTGTTGCAGGAATCAAGGAGTATCTGGGAATTAAATAAGGGACAAGCCCTTATGTTGAGGAGGCGGAGTTAGAATGAACAAGAAAATATGGATTGCAGCCTTGCTGGTAACGGTTATGGCAGTTGCTGCTGGATGTGGAAGCAAGCCAACAGCTGCTCCGAATCAGACGCAAGGCGCAGGAACTGAAAACAATGTAACCGAGGTTGAAGGCGAAACAATTACTGAACCGGTAACTGCTGAGCCTGAAGAGAATACAACGCCTACAGAATCGACGGAAGGCAGTTCGGAGGAAGAGACTACAACTACTCCGCCAAGCGAAACGTCTACGGAGAAGCCGGCAACTTCCGAAAGTAATGAAAAGAAAACGATCACTGTATTCTATACGGATGAAGAAGAACTGGAGTTGCACAAAGCTTCGGCAGAGATTTCATACGCATCGGATGATGCCAAATATAAAGCTGCCTTTGCATCACTGCAACAGAGCAAAGACGCTAAACTGGTTCCGCTGTGGTCTAAAGAAATTGAATTGAAGTCTGTTCAGTTCAAGGATGGAGCTCTTACGCTGGATATTCATATGCCAGATACGGCACGTCTTGGAGCAGGTGGAGAGTCTTATGCACTGGATGCTCTAAAACAAACGTTCTTCCAGTTTGATGAAGTAAAATCACTTGATTTACTGGTGGATGGTCAGCAGACGGAGAGTCTGATGGGCCATGTGGATCTTGAACATCCAATGACAAGATCCGAATAGGCTGTACAGCATGCTGTTGTACCGGGAATCCACGGAATATGGGTCGTTTTACATGAGAGAGGGGAATCATAGGTGACTTTTAAATATAACCATACATCACACTCTAAAAAAGTAGTATCAGCCGTGCTTGCAGGCATGATGGCCCTTAGCGCCGGCGGAGCTGCCATGGCAGCAGAATCAACAGAAACGGGGCAGGGTCAGACTGCTGCAATAACAAATACGGCTGCACCAACTGGTTTGTTCAGTGACATCAAGGTCGGATACTGGGCTGAGAAACATGTGTACAAACTGGCATATCAAGGTATTCTTCTCGGTAACAACGGCCTGTTCCGTCCAGGAGACGCGGTAACACAGCAAGAAGCTGTAACAATGGCAATCCGTTTTATGAATCAAGAGGGCCAGTTGAATACCGACACGGCTGCGGCATTACCGACAAACATGGAAGTGGGAAATTATTTCAAGCCATATGTCGCGCTGGCACTTCAACTGGGACTGATTGACAAAACGGAAGAATCAACGGTGGATGTATCCAAGACCTCCTGGGGTCAAAAGCCGGCTTCACGGGAATGGATTACAAAATTGTTAATCCGTTCATTGGATAAGGATGCTGAAGCGAAGGCACAAAACAATCAATCTACCGGATTTGCTGATAATGCAAGTATTTCCGAAAGTGGTAAAGGTTATGTCAATCTGGCTGTTAGCTTGGATCTGGCCAAAGGTGTGGAAGGCAACAAATTCAATCCAACTGGTTCCGTAACCCGTGCTCAACTGGCTACCTTCTTCAGTCGTGGTGAATCATTAACGGATACAACGTACCCGAACACAACCACGGGTTATGTGACAGGATTGAAAGATGGGCAGATCACGCTGGTTGTGGACGGCAAAGCCGTTAACTTCACAGTGAACAGCAGTACGCCTTACTTTACGAAAGACAGTGAGACTCGTGCTTCCGCCACAGATGTGAAGCTGTATACAAAAGTTATGGTTGTAGGTTCTGCAGCTGGGGCTTCCTATGTAGAAGTTGTTGATGCTACACCGCAGGTGGAAAGTGTTGAAGGTACATTTGCACGTTCATTGTCTGGTAATAAAATTGGTATCTTTGTGGGCGAGAATTACGAAACGTACAGTTATGATGAGGCAACTGCATTCATCGATCAGAATGGTAATGCAATAAAACTGTCCGATATTACGGCAGATAGCATCATCGAAGTACAGCGTGAGACGTTCTCGACTGACAAAAAAACAGTTGCTATTTGTGTGAAATCCGGCATTGTTAACAAGAGTGATAATGGCGTAATTGCTGAAGTATCCACTTCTGGCAAAACGATCAAACTTGTCAATGCAGCGGGTGCTACAGAGCAGTTTGCATACAATGACAATCTGCTTATCACATATCAAAACCGTATCATGTCAGTGGCTGATCTCAAAGCCGGCAGTGCCGTAAAATACACTGTAAAGGACAGTGTTTTGCAAACTATCACATTGTCTCAAGGTGTGGAGCAATCTGTGCGCGGAACATTGGTTGAGATCGGTGGCAACCAGTCCACGTTAACGTTCAAACGTGAAGGGGGTTCCCTTGAGGCGAAACTGCTGACTGAAAAGCCGGAAGTTATTATTAATGGTATTCAGGATGCGACGCTAAATGATCTCATCACGGATGCAACGAACGGGGATCAGGTGGAGTTGTCATTGAACTCTGACGATCAGGTAACACGTATTCAGGTGATTGGACGTCAAATGGAACCTATGAACGGAGTAACGGTTGTATCTTACAACAGCAAAACAAAGGTACTTACCGTACTGGACAACAACAAAAAACCGTTTGTATTTACATTGGACGAAAAAACCAAACTGGACTACAATACGACCAAACCTACACTCGCTGGTCTGGAGTCGATTTTAAATGATGGTCGCAAATTGGATCTGACCTATGTGGGAACACGTGCGTTGTCCGTTAAAGTGATTTACAAGTATGAAGGTACGATCAGCAACATTGACACAACGGGCAGAAAAATCAGTGTGTTGTCTGGTAATCAGACGATTACAGTGCCTTATACTACCTTACCTACGGTTGAGATCTATAACAAATCGGGCGCAAGTCTGGGAGATTTGAAGATTGGTGACAAAGTGACCGTAACGCTTGGAGCAAATCAGGATGTAGTGCAGAAGGTTTCACTGAACACTGTGGCTCAATTCGAAGTGGTTGCCTTGGAAGCAAATAGTCGTATTCGAGTAAAATCCGATCTGTTGACAAGTCAGTTCTACGTGGATCAAGCCGTACTGACAGGAGAGAGTGGTCAGACGATCACGCCTTCACAACTGACAGCAGGCAACCTGATTAATGTAACGTTTGAAGGAGCTACGCCAAAAGCGGTTCAAGTCGTGAAGCGTACGCTGGCTGAGGTTACAGCGGTGGATGCTTCATCTGTAACGCTCAAACAGTTTAACGGCCAGACTGAAACCGTGCCTGTTAGCGGTTCGGTTAAAGTCGTAAAATCTGGCTCCACATTAACTTCACTGACTAGTCTTACTGTCGGAGATCGTGTGGAAATGACAAAAGATACGGATAATTCCACACGCTTCAGAGTACTAACTGTCATGAGCAAACAATTCTGGTCTTATGATGGCGTTGGTAACCAGATTTTGGTTAAACGGGAAACGACAGCAGACACAAACTATCGTTTTGCACTCGGATCAAGTGTATTTGTTCACCAGGGTGACAATACTTTAAGCGTGCAATCTCTCAGAGATAATGATAATATTGTATTGTATCTCCTGAACAATGTTATTCTGGAGATTCAAAAACAGTAATCGTTTCTTTTCGAGGATCAAAAGAATGACCGTCTTGATACGGGATCTTTCCCGCATCAAGACGTTTTTTTTGCAAGCTTTTTGAGGTCCCCGCAAAGTACTCGGATGAAGCTTCGAAGTAAGGCTCCGCAGAGTGGAGTCATTTTGTGGGAGGTAGCTCTTCATGAATGCAGCGACGGTTAGACATATACTCGAAACTATGGAAGCAATGTTTCCTGATGCACATTGCGAATTAAATCACAGCAATGCATTTGAATTGACGGTAGCTGTCCTTTTGTCTGCCCAGTGCACCGATGAAACGGTGAACAAGGTAACCGCAGATCTGTTCCAGAAGTACAGAAGCCCAGCAGATTATCTGGCAGTTCCTCTCGAAGAGTTGGAACAGGATATTCGGCGAATCGGTTTGTACCGGAACAAGGCCAAGCATATTCAGAACATGTGCCGAATTTTAATAGAGCAGTATGGCGGTGATGTACCGCAGGAACATGATCAGCTTGTGACGCTACCAGGTGTCGGGCGGAAAACCGCGAATGTAGTTGTTTCCAATGCGTTTGGAGTACCGGCAATTGCGGTAGATACTCATGTTGAACGTGTATCCAAGCGGCTGGCGCTTGCAGGTTGGGATGACTCCGTACTTGAAGTCGAAAAGAAACTAATGAAGCGCGTACCCCGGGAGGAGTGGACTTTAACTCACCACCGGTTTATATTTTTTGGACGCTACCATTGCAAGGCACAGAACCCTGCGTGTCATATCTGTCCATTGCTGGACATATGCAGGGAAGGGAAAAAACGTATGAAAACGTCCCAAATCAGGAAAGATAAGGAACGTGTCACCACCCGAAAACGAAAAATAAATTAATGAGCAGAAAAGGATGAATAATCATGAAATGCATTTCCGTGTACACTGACAATTTTGAGGCCTTCTCCGATATCTTTGAACAAATCGTTGAACAGGAAATGGCTGAAAATGAAGAAAAAGAAGTAGAAGGTATCACAGTAAGCCACTCTGGCGACGTGCCTGAACATTATCTGGAGCGTATGTCCGTTAAACCTGAAGTTGTTGTTATGAGAGACAAAGGCAGAGACATTACAATTCTGCAACATGGACAAGTATTTGAAATCTTGCTACCTTCCATGGAGAACGCAGTTTCATAAGAAGTGATTACACTATTGGTTCTGTTGTATTAATGTCATGAGGATCGTTGTGGTTACGGTGATCGCATCGCATTCATGCAACAGACACTTGGGGTAAGCATTTGCTAAATACCAAGTATAAAACGTATTACAGATAAAACCGACTTGTTCGGTTTTATTTTTTTTAGATTATAGAACTTATACGTTCATTTATGTATATTCAATTCCAACCGTTCAAATTCAAACTTGATAATGTTAAAATAAATGTTGTAAAAGAGATAGACGTCGAAACGGATGTCAAATTAGAGGAGCCAGGGGGAAGGCCAGTCATGTCCAGAACAGATTACCCAAAAGAAATGGCCAAACCTCTGCTTCCGCTGCGTGAAGCGATGGAGCAGACAGGGGACCATACGGCTGTACAGGCTATAACGGATTTAATCAGCAAGGCGGAAATGAAACATCTGACGATTGCGTTCTGTGGTCATTTCTCTGCAGGCAAATCGAGTCTCATCAACAGTTTATGCGGTAAGCGGGTGCTGCCTTCAAGTCCCGTGCCAACAAGTGCAAATGTGGTATCCATACGTAATGGTAAGCCAAGAGCGCTTATTTATACTACTCCAAACGTAAGCGCTGACAATGGAGCAGGAACACTTGAAGTTTCTCCAGAGGAATTGGAGGCGTATTGCAAAAATGGTGGAGCTTATAGCTCAATTGAGGTATGGGATGATATTCCTCTGCTGAAAGATGATGCTGTCCTGCTGGATACACCAGGTGTGGATTCAACAGATCGCGGACATAGTCTCGCAACCCATTCAGCGCTCCATCTGGCCGATGTGGTGTTCTATGTCATGGACTATAACCATGTCCAGTCCGAGACCAACCTTTCATTTGCCAAGAGTCTGTCGGATTGGGGCAAACCGTTGTTTTTGATCGTGAACCAGATCGACAAGCATCGGGAGCGTGAGCTCTCTTTTGACCAATATACCGAAGGTGTCGAAGCTATATTTGCGGCCTGGGAAGTTAGATATGACGGACTGTTGTTTACTTCCCTCCGCGACAAGCAGCATCGCTATAACCAGTGGGATGTGCTTCCGGAACTCATTGGACACATGATGCAAGAGAAGGAAGCGTTAATTACGCACAGTTTGGCAAGTTCGGCCAGTCATGTAACGGAGCAACACTTGACGAGAGAAGCCGAGAAACGTGAAGACGAAGAGAATTCCCTGCTGGATGAGATTGGTGGCAAGGAAGGAATTGAACGCTTGGAACGAGAGCTGGAGCTTCTTGATCAACAAGCAGCAGACATTCGTACCGGGCCTTCGCGAGTGCGTGAGAAATTCCGGGCAGAGCTGGAACCTCTTCTGGCAAATGCAAATCTTACTCCTGCGGATATTCGTGCGTCGGCTGCCGCCTATTTGGAGAGCCGCAAACCAGGTTTCAGGGTAGGCTTATTGTTCTCAGGTGGCAAAACCGAGCAGGAGAAACAACGTCGTGCTTCTGAACTGGTGCGGTTATTGCAGGATCAGGCTTCCGGACAAGTTGAGGTACATATTCGTACAATGCTTAGACAGCTGGGTGAATCCCATCAGCTATGGGGAGCGGAGTGGGAGCAGTCGCTTAATACGGAACTGCCTGCTGTAGATGAGGCACTGCTGGAGATGAAACGCAGTGCGAGTGCAGAGGTATCTCCAGAGTATGTGATTCAGTTCAGTAAAGATGTGCGGGGCGAGATTGAGGCCCGCTATCGCAAGTCGGCCATGATGCTGGCCGACCGCATGCTGGAGGCGCTGGCAGCGCGAGGCGAAGCCGCGCTCCAGGCTCTGGACGCCAGCCGCGCAGCGCTGCTGGCGCAATCCGCGGCGGCGGCGCGCTACACGGCGCTCCAGCGCAGCGCCGCCGCAGAGGCAGCAGGGCTGCGCAGCCTGCTGCCCTATGCGGGCCCCCTCCCCTCCGGGCTATTGCCGGAGGTGAAGGGCCCGCACGTGCCCGCGGTGCCTGAACCGGGCGAAGCTCCCGGTTCGCATGCGGGCACGTCAACGTCAGTGGCTGCGCAGCCACTGACGCAAGAGGCACCGCCGCAGCAGCGCGCAGTCGCGGCGGCGGTGCCTGGGCCATCGTCGGCGGCTGGCGCTGAACGCCGCCGACGCCTGGACGCAGCAGCGGCACGGCTCGAAGCCGCTGCTGCGCTGGTGGAGCCGTACCCCGCCATGGGGTCGGCGGTACGGGATCTGCGTGCACGCGCGGCTTCGCTTGCGGGCGGCACGTTCACTCTGGCGCTGTTCGGAGCATTCAGCGCCGGCAAATCCTCCTTCGCCAACGCGTTGCTGGGCGAAGCTGTACTACCCGTCTCGCCGCATCCAACAACAGCGGCGATTAACCGAATCATGGCTCCTGCCGGGGGCGCGGAGCATGGAACAGCCCGGGTCCGCATGAAGACCCGGGACGCCTTCCAGGAAGACCTCGGCTATTCCTTCCGATTACTCGGACTGGGTGAGCCGGGAGCGGAGTGGCAGAAGCGAGTACGCTCCCTCTCACCACAGGATGTGCATCCGGCGGGGCGCCCGCATTACAGCTTTTTGCAGGCAGCGGCAGCTGGCTGGGAAGAAACAGCGGACCAGTTAGGTCAGGATGTGCTGGTGGATCTGGACGGTTATCGTAACTTTGTCGCAAACGAGAAGAAGTCCTGTTTTGTAGACAGTATCGATCTCTATTACAGTTGCGATGTGACTGAACAAGGCATTGTATTGGTGGACACACCAGGAGCGGACTCTGTGAATGCTCGTCATACGGGTGTAACCTTCAATTATATGAAGAATGCGGATGCACTCATTTTTGTAACGTATTACAACCATGCTTTCTCCCAAGGAGATCGCCAGTTCCTGAACCAGTTGGGACGTGTTAAGGATAGTTCTGCCATGGATCAGATGTTCTTTGTTGTGAATGCCAGTGACTTGTCTTCCTCTGAGGAAGAACTGGAGCAGGTTCTCGATCATGTGAGCACCCAACTGCGCAGTAATGGAATTCGGGCACCACGACTCTTCCCGGTATCCAGCATACTGGCGATGGAAGGCAAGATGGCAGGTGATTCGAAGCTGCTTGAGCAATCCGGTTTTATCCGTTTTGAGGAAGAGTTCAACCAATTTGCAGGCAGAGAATTAGCCGATCTTGCCGTAGGTGGAGCTTCCGAAGAGATGGCACGTGTCATTCAGCGGTTGAAGAAGCGTGCCGAGGATGCAGCTCAGGGTGAGGAAGCATTGCAGCAGCGGCGGGATGAACTGGAGACGATCCAGGGACAGTCACGCCAGCGCATACAGCGACTTGCAGAGCGATCCATGAAGGAAGAACTGTCACAGGAAACAGCAGAGTTGCTGTTCCATGTGCGGCAGCGACTTGCCTATCGCCTTGGTCTATTCATGGCAGAAGCATTCCATCCTTCCGTACTTCGGGAGGATCGGGGCAATCTGAAGACGGCTTTTGCAGCCTGTGGGCGTGAACTGTTACGCATGATTGCCATTGAACTGGAGCAGGAACTGCTTGCTACCACCCTCAGACTTGAACAGGCAGGTCAGTCCTGGCTGATGAAGCAAGTTACGGAATGTATAGACGATGTGAGACAGTTATCGGGTGGCGTGGATGTGTCACTGCCACTGAACGAACGCTGGAGTACACCTGTGCTTGAAGAAGTTCGTCTGGAAGAACCGTCTGGATGGAAGAGCTATTTGAATTACTTCCGTAATCCGAAACAGTTCTTCGAAGGGGACGGACGTCAGCGGTTACAGGAGGCACTTGATCCTGTCCTTAAACAGATGATCATTGAAGTTCTTCCTGCTGCGCAAGAAAAACTGATTCAGTTTTATGACAACCAGATTTGTCAATCGTTGCAACACCAATCCCGTCGGTTGGAAGAACGTTTGGACGAGGCGGTGAGTGGAATTCAAGATACACTGGAGAGCGGAATTCCGGCGGAGCAATGGACCAGCTTGTCTAACCAACTGGAACAGATTGAACGCAGTTAAAATCACGGCATAACGCGTATTCTCTGGAAGTCTTTGTAAAACAAAATGAATGATACAGCAATACATTGAAAATGTTGCGAAAATCAACCCAAAAAGGCCCCTGCCGAAAAGGCATATAGGGAGCCTTTTTTTGGTACGAACAACCTGAAATAAAGAGAATATTCAAACATTTGATTGAAAGGTGGGTATTTACCTTCGTTAATGCGTCAATAAGCTGAAAGCAGGCAGAATATGGTCTGTTATTCGCTTTGCCGCGAATGGGGTACGGTGATAAACTTCATAAATGTTCATAGTATTTTTGAACGACATAAGAGGAGGAGAAACATGGATGTTCTTAGGCAACTGCAAACCTTTTTTTGGGAAAAGCGAACGTATTTATTTGTATCAATCTTGTTCCTCGCCTTAGCGACCGCACTTGGGTTAGTGTATCCGTACATGCTGAGGATACTGATTGATGACATCATTGTTCCGCGAACTTTTGAAGACGTTCCCATAATTGCCTTGACTGTGTTAGGTGTAGTTATTTTGAAAGCGGGAATGCAGTTTTTACACGGCTTTTATGGAGGACGCTTGGGTAACTTCCTGGCGTACAGACTTCGTAATGCATGTTACGAAAAGCTTCAATTTTTATCCTTCCGTTATTATGATACGGCCAAGACAGGTGATCTGATGTCCCGCCTCACGGGAGATTTGGAAGCCATCCGTAACTTTATCGGATTTGGTTTCGCCCAGATTCTTAACATGGTTTTCATGGTCGTATTCGGCGCAATCATGATGATGACCATGAGTTGGCAGCTTACGCTGTTCACACTCATATGCATCCCATTACTTGCCTTCGTTGCGCTGAGATTCGAATCCAAAATTCACCCTGCGTTTCAGGAGATGCGGCTGGCGCTCAGTTCACTGACAACAGCGGTACAGGAGAATATTACTGGCGTACGTACGGTAAAATCCTTTGCACGTGAGCCTTATGAAGTGGAGAAATTCTCCATACGTAATGAGCGTTACAAAACAAATCAGATTCATGCCGCAACATTGTGGAGTCGCTATTTTCCGATCATGGAGATTCTTGCTTCGGTGAGTATCGTGCTGTTGCTGGTGATCGGTGGAAGAATGGTTATACAGAAGACGCTGACACTCGGTGAACTCGTTGCCTTTTTCAGTTTGATCTGGTACATAATCGGTCCAATGTGGAATCTTGGGTTCCATATCAACAACTATACGCAATCCAAAGCTTCAGGTGAACGGGTGCTCGAACTGCTGAATACGCCAGTGGATGTGGAAGAAACGCAAGATCCGGTCATTGTGGAGGCAGACCAAGTGAACGGTCATGTGACATTTGAATCCGTTACCTTTGCCTACGGTAACAAAATGCCAGCAGTAACCTATATTAATTTTGACGCTGCACCCGGTTCTGTAATCGGTTTCCTCGGGGGTACAGGGTCAGGTAAATCGACCATCATTCAGCTTCTGATGCGTGCCTATAACGTCAACTCGGGAACGATCAAGCTGGATGGTAAAAACATCAAAGATATAGGTATTCGCAGTTTGCGGAGTCAGATCGCTTCTGTTTTCCAGGAAACATTCCTGTTCTCATCCAGCATTCGCAATAATATTTCTTACGGGCTTAAGAATGTCACCATGGATGAGATCATCCGTGCAGCCAAGCTGGCCAAGGCTCATGACTTCATTATGGAGTTCCCGGACGGATATGACACGGTGGTTGGTGAGCGCGGTATGGGTTTATCGGGTGGACAGAAACAGCGGATTGCGATTGCAAGGGCTTTGCTGAAAAATCCGAAAATTCTGGTACTTGATGATGCAACAAGCGCCGTGGACATGGAGACGGAACACGAGATTCAGTCCGGTTTCCAGGAAGTTATGCGCGGCAGAACGACTTTTATTATTGCACACCGGATATCTTCACTACGACATGCAGATGAGATTCTGGTGCTCGATGAAGGTCGCGTGGTACAACGTGGCAAACATACCGAACTCATTGAAGTGCCTGGACCATATCAGGATGTTTATAAAATTCAATATGCAGATTATATTGCCCGCGGTAAGCGGGAGGCTGGGGAGCAGGTGAATTCATGAGTGCCGAAACGATAGCAGACAGGCGCGAGGCAAAAGTGGCCTCTGAGAAGAAACTGAATGAACGATTTGTGTATCAGGATGATGAAATTATTGAAAAACCGTTTAACTGGAAAGAATTTGGACGTTTATTTGCATACATGAAACCTTATGCGAAACAATTGTTACCACTCGTTATTCTAATGATGATTTTGGGCACCATTACAAAATTGTCCGTACCTTTTCTGATCAGTCTGGCAATTGACCGGGCCATCGCACCGGCAACGGGGTTGCCAAGCATGACCATGCTTTATCTTATCGCAGGCTCCATATTTGTGTTGTATCTCATCCAGTGGGCTGCCAATACGTACCGGATCAAATTGACAAACATTATCGGACAGCGCGTTATTTATGATCTTCGCTCGGATCTGTTCAAGCATATCCAGAAGCTGTCCTTTAACTTTTTTGACAAAAGACCGGCAGGTTCCGTACTGGTACGTGTTACGAATGATATTAACTCCCTTCAGGATCTGTTCACCAATGGTGCAGTTAACGTCATGATCGACTGCGTACAGTTGCTCGGGATCATTGTGATCTTGCTGTTGATTAACTGGAAACTGGGTCTTGCCGTGATCATTACGGTGCCAATCATGTTTATCATCTCGACCAAACTGCGGGTGCTGATCCGTCGGGCTTGGCAGGATGTGCGTATGAAGAACTCTCGAATTAACTCCCACTTGAATGAATCCATTCAGGGGATTCGAGTGACTCAGGCTTACACACAGGAAAAAGAGAACATGAAATACTTTGACAACATGAACCTGTCCAGCAAAAAGTCATGGGATAGAGCATCAGCGATGAATCAAGGCTTTGGACCGCTGATTGAGATTACCGGCGGATTCGGTACATTAATCCTCTTCTGGTTTGGTGCTTATCTGATTCAGGAAGGTCAATTGACTGTGGGATTACTTGTTGCCTTTGCCAACTATGTGGGCAACTTCTGGGACCCAATCAACCGTCTGGGACAGATGTACAATCAGTTGCTGGTTGCAATGGCATCATCGGAGCGTATCTTCGAATTCATGGATGAAAAACCAAGTATTGCGGATAAACCAGGTGCCAAGCCACTTCCTTCTATTAAAGGAGATATTGCATTCGAAAATGTGGTGTTCGAATACGAGAAGGGCAGACAGGCGCTGAAAGGGATTAGCTTCTCCGCGGCTGCGGGACAATCGATTGCACTTGTTGGTCATACGGGCTCAGGTAAAAGTACGATCATCAATCTGATCAGTCGTTTCTATGATATATCCGGCGGACGTCTCACCATTGACGGACAGGATGTGCGGGATGTAACAGTAGAGAGTTTACGCAGCCAGATCAGCATTGTATTACAGGATACTTTCATCTTCTCGGGTACGATTCGTGACAATATTCGATTTGGACGACTGGATGCAACCAATGAAGAGGTGGAGGATGCAGCCAAAGCAGTCAATGCACATGAGTTCATCATGAAGCTGCCTGGTGGATATGATACCGAAGTAGAGGAACGCGGGAACGTATTATCCATGGGACAGCGACAACTGTTATCCTTTGCCCGTGCGCTGCTTGCTGATCCACGCATACTGATTCTGGATGAAGCTACAGCCAGTATTGATACAGAGACAGAGCTTAAAATCCAGGAAGCGTTGAAGGTGCTGTTGCAGGGAAGAACGTCCTTTATGGTCGCTCACCGTCTCTCAACCATCCGGAATGCAGATAACATTATCGTCCTGGATCATGGTGAAATTAAAGAAGAGGGCAACCATGAGCAGCTTATCCAGAAACAAGGCGTCTATAATGGGCTGATTGAAGCTCAATACAGATTTTTGTGATGAAACCTTCGGACGCCTGTTAAGCGTCTGAACACATATGAACTTATAACACTCTGGTGTTTTTTAGCCTGATCCTTCAATAATAAGTGCATCTTATTCATTGAAGACAGGTTAGAGGATAGCCGGAGTGTTTTTTTTATTCGTTAGTGTGGTATGTTATATTTTTGAAGAATGAAATCAATACAATCGTTCATGGCTGGAGGGAGATCAATGCAGATGGACAACAACGAAATAAATTCAAAGCATTTAGATCACCTGGATCATATGAATTTTAGGCTCCTTCACGTTAATTATACGAGTGATCCTGCGACGGAGTGGCTTCTGAGGAAACACTTCATTGAAACATACATGTTATTATTTGTAGCCAGTGGGCAAGGGTGGTTAAAGATAGATGGCAGTTTCATCGAATTGAAGGCGGGCGGACTGTATGTAGGCTTCCCGGGGCAACTGGTTGAGGCAAATGTGCATTCGTTGGATGAAAGAGGCGTGTATCACATGAGTTTTGATGTCATGTACGCACTGGAGCAGGAGGGTGGAACAGCCCTTGAAATGATGAAGCAACTTTTACGTAATGAAGTGAATGGCGAGGTCAGCTCATCTTCACCCGTTGCTGTTGGTGTGATCTGTCAGATGATTTACCACCACACGTTGAAGAAGGATGGTTTGCAAAGGTACTATGGTCAGATTCGTTTTCAGGAACTGTTGTATACCATGTTTTACGACGTGGCCTGTGCCGAAAAGACGGATCCGGCTTCACCAATTGAACATGTCAAAGGTTACATGGAGCAGAATTATTCGAAGAGATTAACCATTGAGGATTTAGCAAATGTGGCACGAATGAGCCCTCGACATTTCATGCGTTTATTCAAGAAAAGGTATGGGTACAGTCCAGTGGACTATCTAACGCTATACCGAATTAAACAAGCCCAGATCTTAATGAGAAATGATCACAGTTATCGACTCAAGGATGTGGCATCGTACGTGGGTTATCAGGATGAGACGTATTTCCGGCGTAAATTCAAGCAAATCTCTGGCATTCCACCAGCAGCGTTTATACGTAATAGCAAACAAAAAATTGCTGCAATTCATTCTGTGAGCATTGGTATACTGCTTGCATTGCAGATCATTCCCTGTGCCGCGCCGGCAAGTCATCCATGGACATACTATTATAGACGTAAATATGAAACGGACAAAGTTATGCCACTCACAGAGAGTGAGACCACTTGGCTGGAACAGCTTCGATTAGTTAAACCTGATTATATTATTACTGTTGGGACGGAGTCTGAGGATTTGCAGAGGCAGCTTCATTCCATTGCTCCTATGTGTGACCTCCCGTGGGAAAAAGGCGATTGGAGAGAACATTTGAGATATGTTGCAAGCTTTTTGGACAGGTCTGATATTGCAGAGGTATGGCTTCAAAGATATGAAGAGAAGGCAACGACCATAAAGGATCAGCTTGAGGATTTCATACGAAAAGACAGATTAGTTGTACTCAAAGTTTATGGTGAAGCGTTGCAGATGTTAGGCCCAAGGAGCATTGCTTCCGTTTTTTACGTTGATATGCAAATGGAGGGTCCCGAAGGAGTTGAGACTTATTGGGAACGGGGCACAGTGACCATTAAGGAGTTATCTGTTCTCAACGTGGAAAGAATATTATTGATTGTGGGTGAAGATGAGGAATCTAGGCAGACATGGTCTGCTGTGCGTAAGTCTGAGGAATGGCTTGCATTGTTAGCGGTACAGAATGGCAGAATGGATATGCTTTTGTCGAGCGTCCTGCTGGACTACACTGCGTTTACCCATGAGCTTATGTTGGATGAAATATTAAAGTTATGGCAAGATCGTCCATAGCAAAAAGTCTGAATAGTCAATATCATACCTGAACATATTTTAATATACTTACTCCTATATCAAATGATAATGATAATTATTATTAATTAGACGTTGTCATAACTAAATGCCATATAGGGGGTACATAAAGAATGAGATTCAGATGGTTAACGGTACTATGCACCATGATGTTGGTGCTCATTATTTCGGCTTGCGGTGCAGCAGGCAACGAAGCATCCTCGAGCGAGGGTCAAGAAGCGGGTACCGCCAATTCTTCAACAACAGAAGCCAGTCAGGTGAAAAAAGTGAACACGGAAATGGGAGAAGTTGAAATTCCGGTGAACCCACAAAAAATAGTTGGTTTGTCCGTTGTATATCCAGAATTTTTATATTCACTTGGCATCGTACCCATCGCTGTACAGAACTACCATGAGGATTTTCCTTCTTACTTGCAAGAGCCATTCACAAACACGATGAAAATGGGAATAGGAAGAACGCCTAACTTTGAAGCCCTGATGGAGGCAGCTCCGGATTTGATTATCGCCCCTGACTGGTGGTCCAAAAAGGACTATGATCAGCTTACTCTGATAGCACCTACCGTACTTTTGCCACAGCGTGATGATTGGCGCGATGAACTGCGGGATATGGCCAAAATTCTGGACAAAGAAGAACAGGCAGAAAAGGTGATTCAGGATTTGGTGGATAAGGAGAAGGTAGCTGCTTCCAAATTGGATAAGCTGATTGGTGAGGAGACTGTTCTCTACATTAGAGTGATGGAAAAAGAAATCGTACTTCATGGGGAGAACCTTGACCGAGGAAACTTTGTCCATAAACGATTGGGAATGAATCCACTTCCTAATTTCCCGAAAGATCAAACTGCCATGTCCGTATCCTTGGAAGTACTGCCTGAATACGACGCAGATCATCTGATCGTTCAGCTGGATGATGAGACAAATCCGGAAATTAAAAAGAAATTTGAAGATATGTTATCTTCATCGTTATGGAAAAATCTGAAAGCAGTCAAGCAGGACCACGTCTATATGGTGGGTGGCAAGGAATGGTTCAATCTGGGAATGTCTCCACTTGCCGATGAATATGTCATTGATGATATTGTTGCTGCTTTTGAAGCAAAAAACAAATAAAGCAAACGGGTAAAGTTACATGTATCTCGAATTCATAACTAAATTAACAAGGTGTGTTTAAAATGAATAAGGAAGATATCTATGATCTGACCATCGTCGGAGGCGGACCGGCAGGATTATATGCGGCCTTTTATGCCGGGATGCGTGATATGAGAGTTAAGATCATTGACGGCAAAGACCAACTTGGTGGTTTTCTGCATACCTATTCCGAAAAAACTATTTGGGATGTGGGTGGCCTGCCACCCATGAAGTGTTCAAAGTTGATTGAGTATCTGGTTCAGCAGGCGAATACCTTTAATCCAACGGTTGAATTGAATTGCAAAGTAGATCGGTTCGCTCGACTGGACAACGAGATTTTGGCTCTGTATACTGCTGAAGGCGACATACACTATACGCGTACAATCATTGTCTCAGTAGGCCGCGGTATCGCAGAAATTCAGAAATTGGAGCTTCAGGAGCAGATTCAATATGAGCATGAGAATCTTCATTACACCGTCCAAAATCCAGAACATTTTTCAGGGAAGCGTGTGCTCATTTCAGGAGGAGGCAACAGTGCAGTAGATTGGGCAATTGAACTTGCTCAACTTGCACGGAGCGTAGTGGTCGTCCACCGAAAAAATGAGTTTCGTGCAATGGAACGCAATGTTAGCGAGATGAACAATGTAACGGATGTCAGAACACCATATAGCATCACACGGCTTCATAATCATGGTGAACGTATCCATCAGGTTGTAATTACGCATATGGAGAGTCAGGAAAATGTATTGATAGATGTGGATGAAGTCGTCATTAGTCATGGATATAAAAGCAATTTAAGTGATCTTGCCAGTTGTGGCTTAGAAATGGACGATGGAATGGTTCTAATGAGTCACCATGCACAGACGAGTCTGCCGGGTGTTTTTGCAGCAGGAGACTGTGCGACGCACGATAGCAAAGTTAGGCTCATTGCAGGAGCTTTCAATGATGCGATCGTGGCAGTTAATAGTGCGAAACAATATATGACGCCAGATGCACCCAAGATGGCTTATGTTTCTTCCCATAATGAAATCTTCAGAGAAAAAAATCGACAAATCCCAAGTCTTTAAACTTGGGATTTGTTTGCGTATTTCGATTCGTTGGAGTATTGAAGTCTGCTCTTTTAACATTTCCTTAATTTTGGGAGGAATGGAAGGAGTATCGAATCTGTGAGCGGTAATTGTAAAATTTGATCGAAAAAACACAAAAAATCTTGTAAAATTCACAAGAAAAATAGGGAGCACTCTTGCAATCTTTAACCAAAACCCCGAAAATAGAGAGACAGATATAGAAGATTTCTCTTTGGGAGGATTGGAAAGAACATGTGGGGTGCTCCTTTTACGGCTCAAGCCAAAAAAATGCTGCTACTAGGCAGTGGAGAATTGGGAAAAGAGGTCGTTATTGAGGCCCAACGACTGGGAGTAGAGACGATCGCTGTTGATCGTTATGAGAACGCACCTGCAATGCAGGTCGCGCACCGGTCTTACTGCATCGACATGCTGGATGCCGAAGCTTTGAAACAATTGATCCGTAAAGAAAAACCTCATTACATCGTACCTGAGATTGAAGCTATTGCAACAGAAGCTTTACTGGAGCTTGAGGAAGAGGGATTTTGTGTAGTACCTACTGCCCGAGCTGCACGTCTAACGATGGATCGCGAAGGCATCCGTCGGCTTGCAGCCGAACAATTGAAACTTCCGACAGCTGATTACCTTTTTGCGGACAACCTGGAACAACTTCAGGAAGCCGTACGTGAGCTTGGCACACCTTGTGTCATTAAACCATTAATGAGTTCTTCCGGCAAAGGGCAGAGTGTATGCCGAACACCGGGCGACGTGGAGGATTGCTGGAACATTGCTCTTTCGGGGGCTCGTGGCAAATCCGTTCGTGTTATCGTGGAGAGCTTTGTGCAATTTGACAGTGAGATTACATTACTTACCGTTAGGTCTGTATCAGGCACCGTATTTTGCCCTCCTATTGGTCATATTCAGAAGGATGGGGATTATGTCGAATCCTGGCAGCCTCATGCAATGACTCCTGAGCAATGGCAGCAAGCTTGTCATATTGCCAAATCCGTCACGGATGAACTTGGCGGGTATGGACTGTTTGGAGTGGAATTGTTCCTCACATCGGATGGTGTTGTGTTCAGCGAGGTATCTCCTCGTCCACATGACACAGGTATGGTTACAATGGTGACGCAAGACAGTTCCGAGTTTGCGCTGCATGTACGTGCAATTCTTGGTTTTCCGGTCACAGGTGTACATCTGTTGACACCGGGAGCTTCAGCAACGCTGAAGGCTAATGATGAAACATCTGACTTTACTGTAGGCGGGATTGAAGAAGCACTGGCTCTTCCTCGTACTCAGATTCGTGTATTTGGCAAACCTGAGACCAAAGTAGGACGCCGAATGGCTGTAGCCTTAAGTGCTGGTCAAGATGTGGAAGAAGCTCGTAAAACAGCGGTTCAAGCCGCTAATATGCTGAAAGTGGAGGTAAATCATGTCCAATAATGTTGAGGCCCCTGTACTGATGATCCGAGAGTGTGAGCTACGAGATGCTGAAGCGGTAACGGGACTGATGCGAGAGGTCAGCTATCCGACAACAACCAATGTCATGAAGGAACGTATTGAATGTTTGGAAACCAATCCAAACGCATGCATGCTTGTTGCCGAAGTGGATGAACAAATTATTGGTGTGATTGGCTTGCAATGTGTGCAAAGTCATGCCTATCCAGAACCTGCCGCACAAATTACTTCCCTGATTGTAGGTCAAGAACATCGTGGTGGTGGGATTGGCCGTCGTCTGATGGCTCGTGCCGAAGATTGGGGCAGACAGCAAGGTGGTAAACAACTGTTTGTCACGGGTGCAAACCGTGAAGTGACTTCAACAACGTACTCTTTTTATGAGCACATTGGTTTTCAGAAAAGAGGTTATCGGTTCAGTAAAGTTCTTCTATAGTATAAAAAAAGTTTCTTCTATTGCATGGAAATTCTCATGATATCCTGATCTGCACAATCTGGTGTGGTGAATGATAAATAGATGGTGAAGCGACATTCGACTAGCATTTTTAGTCCGAATGTCTTTTTTTTATGCTTTTGTAAAATCTGTAACATTCTAAAAAATGACAAAAAAGTTACTTTTCCATATTTTATAGGTTCACAATCTCCTGTCGAATTGATATACTGCTAGAGTATTAATTACAAAGTTGTAATAACTAATCTTAAGGAGATGAATGAATTTGAAAAAGAAATGGATGAAAACTGTCGTAACGAGTAGTCTGACAGCCGTACTGGCCGTAGGGGTAATGCTTCCTGCTTCCGCGTCTGCTGCAGATTCAACATATAAGACTATCACAACGTACAAAATTACAAGCACAGACAGCTTGAAAGCTTACATTGAGAAATGGCTCAAACAAAATGGATACACCGTATCCGAGGGGCAAATTGTAGAGAAACCTGCTACGCAGCCTGATCAAACGACGAAACCTGCTGAGCCGACAACAAAACCAACTCAACCAACAACAAAACCTGCTGAGCCTACAACTAAGCCTGAGCAACCGACTAAACCAACACAACCAGCTCAAGAAGAAAAACCGGAAACTACACCGGCTAAAGATCCTTCAAACACGGGTAACACAGGTAATACAGGTAACAATACAAGTAATAATGGTAGCGAAAGCACACAATCCGACTTTGCTACTCAAGTTGTAAAACTTGTGAACGCTGAGCGTGCTAAAGCAGGTCTGAACGCTCTGACTTCAGATGCACTTCTGGACAAAGTAGCTGTTGCTAAAGTAAAAGATATGAGTAACAATAACTATTTTGATCACCAGTCACCTACGTATGGTTCTCCGTTTGATATGATGAAACAAT
Organism: Paenibacillus sp. FSL E2-0151; assembly: GCF_037993015.1. NCBI lineage: Bacteria > Bacillati > Bacillota > Bacilli > Caryophanales > Paenibacillaceae > Paenibacillus > Paenibacillus sp. FSL E2-0151. The sequence goes on along the minus strand of NZ_CP150308.1, from coordinate 4,284,804 downwards.
TCGGAGTAACTTACAGCTATGCAGGTGAGAACATTGCCCAAGGACAAAAAACACCACAGGAAGTTGTTACAGCTTGGATGAATAGTGAAGGTCACCGTGCCAATATTCTGAGCAAAAACTTTACGCATATCGGTGTAGGTTTCTACAACGGATACTGGGCACAAGAGTTTATCGGTAAGTAATCGATTTATAATGAAGAAAGTATGATTTTCTTTTCCACAAGGTTATGCCAGTACACAGTTCAAATCTGTGTATGGCATAACCTTTTTTCCGTAAAATGACATATAAAAAATGAATTCTGAGAATGCAGCGCCAAAGTTTGCAAATTAACGACAGAACATTTATGTTATTTAGGAATAGCATCATCAGGGCGTGTTTGAAAACTCCGAAGTAATCGGATTTTCAGACACGCCTTAATGTAAAGTCATTATAAATTATAAATTATAAATTATAAAGCACCCGGACTGGTGTACATGAGTGGAGATGTGATGATGAAAAAGAAAAAAAGCCTGGATTCAGCACCCTGGATCTGGAGAACTGTTAGTACAGTATCCATCTTGGCAACTTTGTTGTTGTTATTTGGATTTGGATACGCCATAAAAGACGTGATTTTTCCCGAGGGAGATTCCGCATTAACGACAGGCCAGGAGGCAACTGCTCCATCTAAGGATATCGAGGGGGAACCGGCTGTCCTGGAAGATGGCAAGATTCGGATGGCCGTCATCGGTGATTCTCTGGCAAGAGGCACGGGCGATGATGAAGGACTCGGTTTTGTGAGACGTGCAGGGAATCTGCTTAAAGATAAAGGATATGACGTTCAGGTTCTTAATAATCTGGGTGTAAACGGTTTGAGAACAGATGCTTTATTGGAAAAACTCGATGAGCAAGGCGTACGTTACGTCTTACAACAATCCAATTTTATCTTGCTCTCGATCGGCGCAAATGATTTGTTCCAGGGAGGACAAGTTCTACAGGGGGAAGATCCGCCAACAGCAGAGCAGCTGGCAGCGGCTTTGCCGGAAACGTCGAAGCGCCTTCAAGAGATATTGAAGAAAGTAAAAGAAATTAATCCCGATGCGCAGATTGCGTACATAGGGTTGTACAATCCATTTGGCGATGTGAAGGAACTGGAGAAGCCAGGTAATGCAGTGGTGGCTGCATGGAACGATGCTGCACTGGCTATTTTGAACAATGAGGACAAGATGACATTGGTCCCTACATTCGATTTGTTTGAAAATCATCTGGGGGAGTATCTCTCGTCAGATCATTTCCATCCCAACGGACAAGGTTATGAGCAAATTGCAGTTCGGATTGCACAGGAATTCCAGGCAGATACACCGGCAGAAGGGAGCGGAAATTAAATGGCAGAGCAGCAGTATGATTCCGTCCTATCCGTACAGAATCTGAAAAAGCGGATCGGACGCAAATGGATCATTAAGGACGTTACATTTGACGTAAAACCTGGTGAAATCTTCGGATTTCTCGGTCCCAACGGTGCCGGCAAAACAACGACGATACGGATGCTGGTCGATCTGATCAAACCAACAGAAGGAAAAATTAAAGTCTGTGGTTATGATGTGAATCGGGACCCTGAGCGTGCTTTGAAGTATGTAGGCTCCATTGTTGAAAATCCGGAGGTATATACATATCTGACAGGGTGGGAGAACCTGGAGCATTTCGCTCGCATGCAACCAGGTGTGGACAATGAACGAATTCAGGAAGTTGTAGATATTGTGCGTCTGGATCAGCGGATTCACGATAAAGTCAGAACGTACTCATTGGGTATGCGTCAACGGCTCGGTATTGCACAAGCGCTGCTTGGACGACCGCGTCTGCTTATTCTGGATGAACCGACAAATGGTCTTGATCCAAAAGGGATTAAGGAACTTCGTGTCTTTATTAAGCAACTTGCCAGCGAAGGTATGGCTGTATTTGTCAGCAGTCACTTGTTAAGTGAGATCCAGCTTCTCTGTGACAGAGTAGCCATTATCAGTGCTGGGCGTGTGCTTGCCGTTGGAGGTGTAAGCGAACTGATTGAAGATCATTCGAAGTTGGCTATATGGCATGTTTCACCACTGGAGCAAGGCAAAAAAATGTTGCAGGATGCAGGCATTGCTCTGGTAGGTCGACCTGCGGATGTGATGGATGATACCATTGTTGCGGGCCTTGGTCCCAACGCTGTGGTTGCCGAGATGCACGAAGATCGAATTCCTGATATGGTACAACAGATGGTTCAAGCTGGTATACAGGTTGAAGGGGTACAGCGGATTCAGCCTACGCTTGAACAACTATTCTTAAAAATGACAGAAGGTGAATCCATTGAGTAATATCATGCCGCTGATCCGCAATGAAACGATTAAGATGGTGAAGAAAAAACGGCTTTATATTATATTTATTGTACTTGCGGTCCTCGTACCGATGTTTACGTATGCCCAGATGAAATCTGCGGAGAATAATCGCGACAAGTTTGGCGGCGATTGGCGTCTTGAACTGCAACAGGCCATCACAGACAATCAAAATTCGCTCGGTAGCGACCGGGTACCTGAAGAGTACAAAAAATATAGAACAGTATACATCCAGCAGATGCAGTATTATCTTGAGAATGACATCAATCCCAAAGAACCGGGCGGTGTCACCTTTACGCGGGAGTTCATGAACAACGCGGTTGGATTGTTTATTCCACTGTTAATCATGGCTATTGCTTCAGATCTTGTTTCTGGTGAACGTACGACAGGTACGATTAAAATGCTTTTAACGCGTCCGGTTAGACGCTGGAAAGTGCTTTTGAGTAAATTAATTACGCTGATTATGTTTGTTTCGATCATAGTGGTATCAGCCTACATTATATGTTATGTCATATCGGGTGCGGTCTTTGGTTATAAAGGCTTCAACATGCCAATCTTCACAGGATTCAAAGTTGTGGGAACAGATGTCGATATGTCGGCAGTGCATGCTGTAGACCAGTGGCTGTACATGCTCATGCAGGCAGGACTGATCTGGTTTGTGAGTGTAATTGTGGCTATGCTTGCATTTATGGTATCTGTGCTTGTGCGCAGTACTGCTGCAAGTATTGTTATCATGATGGCCGCTTTGATTGCAGGAACAATCTTGACCAGTATGGCAGCGTCCTGGCAGACCGCGAAGTATTTGTTCATGGTTAACCTCGAACTTCCGAATTATTTGTCTGGCGGGTTACCTCCAATCGAGGGTATGAATTTAGGTTTTTCCCTTATTGTGCTTAGTGTTTGGGGCATTGCTTCACTCATTGTGTCATTCCTTGTCTTTACGAAACGGGATATCTTGAATTAAAATGGACAAGGATAAGAAAACATCTGTTTGCATTTTAGGCATTTTTTTAGTTGCAAGTTAAGAAGGGGGAGCATGAATGGTCGAGCAAATCGATATGTCGGCAGGTTCGACAGGCGGAGGACAGGGGTCTTCAGGCTACGACGCGGACGACATTCAAGTACTTGAAGGGTTGGTAGCGGTACGGAAACGGCCGGGGATGTACATCGGTAGCACCAGCACTTCAGGTTTACATCATTTGGTATGGGAAATTGTCGACAACGCTGTCGACGAACATCTCGCCAAATTCTGCTCCAAAATCGATATCACGCTGCATAAGGACGGTTCTATTACGGTTCAGGATAACGGAAGGGGAATTCCGACAGGTATACATAAAACAGGGATTCCTACTCCCCAGGTCGTGTTTACGATTTTGCACGCAGGCGGAAAGTTCGGTGGATCAGGATACAAAAAATCAGGCGGTTTGCACGGTGTAGGTGCGTCAGTTACTAACGCATTGTCCGAGTGGCTTGAAGTCGAGATTTTCCGTGATGGCAAGATTCATCGTCAGCGATTCGAGTATTGGAAGGACAAAAAAGGGATTGAACATGTCGGTGAACCGGTCTCCGGTCTCGAAGTGTTGGGCAATACCAATCGGACAGGTACAAAAGTTACATTTAAACCGGATATTCGGGTGTTCCAGAGCGGTATTCAATTTAATTATGATACATTGGCAGAACGTCTTCAGGAGATTGCTTTTCTGAATTCGGGTCTGAGAATTGTGCTCAAGGATGAACGTTCGGGCAATCAGGATGAATACATGTATGAAGGTGGAGCAAGCCAGTTTGTTGCTTTTCTTAACGAAAATAAAGATGTGCTGCATGATGTTATTCACTTCTATGCGGAGAAGGATGACATTGAAGTCGAAGTGGCAATCCAGTATAACGCGGGTTATACCGAAACGCTGGCTTCGTTCGTGAACTCGATCTCTACTCGGGGTGGCGGTACACATGAGACCGGATTCAGGGCTGCGTATACTCGTGTAATGAATGACTACGCGCGCCGTACCAGCATGATTAAGGAAAAAGATAAAAACCTTGAAGGCAATGATTTGCGTGAAGGTATGATGGCCGTCATCAGTGTCAAGATGTCAGAGGTTGAGTTCGTAGGTCAGACCAAGGATCAGCTCGGCAGCGCTTCCGCTCGAAGTGCAGTGGATTCGGTCGTGTCCGAGAATATTCAACGGTTTCTGGAAGAAAACCCGCAGGTAGCGCAAACGTTAATTCGCAAAGCGGTCCAAGCCTCCAGAGCCAGAGAAGCAGCCCGCAAAGCACGTGATGATATGCGCACAGGCAAGAAACGTAGCGAAAGTTCCAACCTGAACGGCAAACTAACGCCGGCGCAATCAAAGGATTTTACCCGAAATGAGTTATTTATTGTCGAAGGGGATTCCGCAGGTGGTTCTGCCAAACAGGGACGTGACTCGAAGATTCAGGCTATTCTGCCGCTCAAGGGAAAACCGCTCAATCCGGAAAAATCAAAGCTGGCCGACATTCTCAAAAATGAAGAATACCGCGCCATTACAGCGGCGATCGGGGCGGGCATAGGAACCGAATTTGCAGTTGAAGACAGCAATTATTCCAAAATTATCATTATGACCGATGCGGATACGGACGGCGCACATATTCAGGTGCTGCTGTTGACCTTCTTTTATCGTTATATGAAGCCTTTAATTGATGCAGGCAAAGTATATATTGCTCAGCCGCCATTGTACAAACTTACTCGTAAGTCTGGTAAGCTTGCGAGTGTTCGATATGCATGGACGGATGAAGAACTGGCCAATTATATGAAGGAATTCGGTAATAATGTTGAGCTTCAACGTTATAAAGGTCTTGGTGAGATGAATCCGGATCAACTGTGGGAGACAACAATGAATCCGGAAACTCGTGCGATGCTGAAGGTACAGATTGTTGATGCAGCAAAAGCAGAACGTCGTGTATCTACGCTCATGGGTGATAAGGTTGATCCGCGGAAACGCTGGATCGTAGAGAACGTCGACTTTACAGAGTACGAAGAATAGAAGGTGCTTGGAATGAGTCCATCAGAACAATTTATGCCGGCCTTTCTCGAAGAGGTCGTTGGGGACCGTTTCGGTCGCTACTCCAAATATATTATTCAGGATCGAGCCATTCCGGATGTCCGGGATGGGTTGAAGCCAGTACAACGGCGTATTCTATACGCCATGTACGATTCAGGTAATACGCCTGACAAGACTTACCGCAAGTCTGCCAAAACCGTTGGGGACGTAATGGGTAATTATCATCCACATGGTGACTCATCCATCTATGAGGGCATGGTGCGGATGGCTCAGCCATGGAAAATGGGCCATATGCTCGTGGACGGTCATGGTAACTGGGGATCACAGGATGATGACCCGGCAGCGGCGATGCGGTATACGGAGGCCCGTTTGTCGCCCATCGCGATGGAGATGCTTCGCGATATCGAGAAACGGACGGTTCTGTTTAAGGATAATTTTGATAATACGGCCAAAGAACCGGTTGTATTGCCATCCCGTTATCCGAACTTGCTGGTTAATGGTGTCAGCGGTATTTCCTCCGGATTTGCAACGGAGATTCCTCCACACAATTTACGTGAAGTCATTGATGCTTCGATCGCTGTGATGGAGAAACCGTCGATTGAGCTGGACGAAATCATGATGTTTATGAAGGGTCCTGACTTTCCAACAGGCGGATTGATTATGGGCGGTGACGGCATTCTGGATGCCTATCGCACAGGTAAGGGACGGATCTATATCCGGTCCAAAACCGAGATTGAAAACATGCGCGGTGGTAAACAGCAGATCGTTATTACCGAAATTCCGTATCAGGTCGTGAAATCTCGTCTGGTTACAGCGATGGAGAACATCCGACTTGAGAAGAAGGTTGAAGGTATTGCCGAAGTGCGTGATGAGAGCGGACGTGAAGGTCTGCGAATCGTGGTTGAGTTGAAAAAAGAAGCGGACGCACAAGGTATTTTGGCTTATTTGCTGAAGAAAACCGACCTGCAGGTCACCTATAATTTCAATATGGTGGCGATTGTGAATAAAGCACCTCATCAATTAGGATTGAAATCGATCCTCGAGGCTTACATTGCCCATCAGCGGGAGGTTGTAACCTTCCGTACCCGGTTTGAGCTGGAGAAGGCGCAAGACCGTGCGCATGTGCTCGAGGGCTTGGTAAAAGCACTTAACATCCTTGACGAGGTCATTGCGGCTATCAAAGCGTCGAAGAACCGTCAAGATGCCCAAAACAACCTGATGTGGATGTTTGGATTCACGGAACGCCAAGCGGATTCCATCCTTACGTTGCAATTGTACCGTTTGACGAATCTGGAGATCAATTCTCTGGAGAAGGAACTCGGTGAACTGATGAAAAAGATTGCACAATTACAATCCATTCTGGATAGTGACCGCAAGCTCATCGGAGTCATCCGTAAGGAATTGATGGAGATTCGTGAGAAATACGGCATAGACCGTCGTTCTGCGATCCAGGGTGAAGTGGAAGAACTTAAGGTTAATCTCGAAGTACTTGTGAATGCGGAAGATGTATTTGTTACGTTATCCAAAGAGGGATATGTGAAACGTACAGGCATGCAGTCCTTTACACGTTCTGGTGGTGAACGGAGCGGAAGTGGTGTGAAAGACGGCGATTATATCGCTCAGGTTCTGGAAGTAAATACGCTTGAGAACTTGCTTGTCTTTACGAGGAAAGGTCAGTACTTCCTGTTACCTGTTCACCAGGTACCTGAATTCAAGTGGAAAGATCCAGGCACAGCCATTGTGAATGTCATTCCCCTTGCGAAAGATGACCGTATTGCAAGTGTGCTTGCTGTGAAATCCTTTGAAGAGCCAAATCACAGTCTGGTCTTCGTTACACGAAGAGGACAGGTGAAACGAACGGAGCTGAAGGATTACGTTACCAAACGTTCCGGTGCAGTTGCGGCATGTAAAGTGGGCAAGGACGATGAAGTGTTATCTGTACATCTAAGTACAGGTGGTCAAGATATTATGTTGATTACAAAAGAAGCCATGGCGATTCGTTTCCGAGAGGATGAGGTTAATCCAATGGGACGTGTATCCGGTGGTGTTCGTGGTATTCAGTTAAGAGATACAGATGAAGTTGTATCGGCTCTATGGGTAGAAGGAGATGAAGGTGAAGTTGCCGTGTTGTCCGATCTGGGATATGGTAAACGATCATTACTTCTGGATTACGCTATACAGAGCCGTGGAGGCAAGGGGCTTGCCACATTCGAGTTCAAAGAAGGCAAACGTGTGAAACCGAATGGTAGCCGTATTGTTGGAGCGTTTTATTGCAAAGAGCAACGTAAGATCACTGTAATGACCAAAGAAGGCCAAGTGTTCCCGATCTCTTCGGAAGGTGTTCCGATTACAGAGCGCAAACATATTGGCAAGCTGATCGTTCATGTGGACAAACAGGACGAGATCGTTGAACTTCTAAGGGACTTCAATGAGAATCAACCACCATCATCTTCATAAAAACAAACAAACGAGACTTTTCGCAGAACAGCTAATCCTGTCATGCGAGAAGTCTTTTTTTGTTGTTCGAAGGCGGATTAGAAGAGGGCATTCATGCAAAGTTTAACAACCTTCGTCGATTACGGTCGATCGCTAGGAAATTGAAAAAAGGCAGCAGGAATGCGGCTTTGGAGCGCGAAAACTTAAGCAGGTGAAGTGATAACCGGTTGCAGAGAGGAGCGATGGAAGATGTATAATTCCGATTTTGCCAAGTGCTGGTCCAGGTTGACCAAAGATTATAAATTGCATATGGATCAAGAGCTGGCACCCTCATTAACGGAGGCTCAGCTGGCTGTTTTGGAGGTACTTGAAGACCATCAGAAGATGAAACCTTCGGATCTGATTCCTTATCTGTCAACTACGCCAGCTGCTGTAACCATGCTGCTCGATCGAATGGAGAAGAATGATCTGATTCGCAGGAATCGGGATAATCAGGATCGACGCATTGTGTGGGTATCTCTGTCAGAGAAAGGAAGAATGGAGACAGAGCGGGGAATCACCATCCGGAATGAATTCATGAACTCTGTTCTCAGTAACATTTCGATGCACAATCAACAATTGCTGGTATATCTGTTAGGCAAAATGACAACACCCAAAACCAAAGAGCCTGCCTTATCTACTTCGGTATGATACCATGCTGATTCTTATGAATAACCATAGGAGTGCCTGCTCGTTTCGTGCAGGAGCCCTATGGTTATTTTATTTACAAATTACATATGCTACACACTGTGTCCAGGTTAGTTGAGTAAAGGCATGGATGTAACACAGTTAGTATGTCCTAATATTATTTTTGCGAATTCATATGTAAAGAGTTGACTATGTAAATATTTTTGTTATAATAAATAATTGTTCCCCTGATATTTCGTGTACGAAATATTATATTCCAAAAGTAAAAGGGTGAAACAATGACTGATACGTATGAAGTATTCTATATTATTAATTCGTTCCGCCAAGTGAATCAAATGCTTTTTCGAGCATTTTGGAATGAGAACAAGGAGATCGAGCTGACTTCGATCCAGTTTATGGTGTTATCCATTCTGAGGGAGCGTCCTTCCATTGGCATCAATGAAGTGGCTGAGCTATGCCATATGGGTAGCAGTTCCATGAGCGCTGTTGTAGAGCGACTGGTCAAAGGCGAGTATATCGTTCGGACACGTTCGGATGCTGACCGCCGATCCGTTAAACTTCAGATTACGGATAAAGGGGAACAGGCCCAACAGGAAACGCACCATTTGTGGATGGAAAGAGTATCACCCATTCTGGACATATCGAAGGAAGACCTTGAGCACCTACTTAGAATTCATAGTCAAATGATTGAAAAGTTAGAAGGAAGAGAGATGAACAACATATGAGTACGACTACTGCTGCAGCTCCATCCTCAGCGATGGACAACATCAAGAAAGGCCCAATTGTAGCGGCATTGTTAATTGGTGCCTTTGTGGCATTCCTGAACCAAACCCTGATGAACGTAGCGCTTCCTAAAATCATGGAAGACCTCGGCATCGGGCCAAACAAAGCCCAATGGTTAACTACGGGTTATATGCTTGTGAACGGTGTGCTGATTCCAATTACGGCATATCTGATTGCCAAATTTTCAACGCGTCAAATTTTCATTACAGCCATGACTCTATTTACCATAGGTACATTAGTCTGTGGTCTTAGTCCAACCTTCACCATTCTGATGGTAGGTCGTGTTATTCAAGCGGCAGGTGCAGGTATCCTGATGCCTCTGATGACCGTTGTATTCCTGACCATCTTCCCAATTGAGAAACGCGGTCAGGCCATGGGAACCATGGGGATTGCGATGATTCTGGCTCCTGCGATTGGGCCTACACTTTCAGGTTATGTGGTTGAGCATTATTCCTGGAGATTGTTGTTCTACATCATCTTGCCATTCTCTATTATTGCAACGGCAATTGGTATTGCTTTTGTCAAAAACGTAACACGTCAGTCCAGACCTAAACTGGATTATCCAGGCGTTATTTTATCTACACTTGGTTTTGGTAGTTTGCTCTACGGATTCAGTGATGCGGGTACCGATGGATGGGGCAGTGCAATTGTCATTGGATGTCTCGTCGTAGGTGCGATATCCCTGATTCTGTTCGTTATTCGTCAACTGACAACAGATCATCCGCTCCTTGAGTTCCGTATTTTCAAGTACAACATGTATACATTAACAACGATTATCAATATGCTCGTGACCATGGCGATGTTTGCAGGTATGATCCTGCTTCCTATTTTCCTGCAAAACATTCGTGGATTCTCACCGATTGAATCAGGACTTCTGATGATGCCTGGTGCGATATTGATGGGGATTATGTCCCCAATTACAGGTCGCATATTTGATAAAGTGGGCGCACGCTGGCTTTCGGTTGCAGGTCTTGCCATTACGGCAATTACAACTTTTGGACTGAGTCGTCTGGCAATCGATACTACCTACGGCTACATGATGTTTATCTACACGGCTCGTATGTTCGGTATGTCGATGCTGATGATGCCAATCCAGACAGCAGGTCTGAATCAACTGCCTCAACGTCTGAACGCGCATGGTACAGCGATGTCCAATACATTGCGTACAGTTGCCGGTGCGATTGGTACAGCAATTCTGGTTACTATCATGAGTAGTAAGCTCAAAACACATCTGGCGGATGCAGTGGCTGCTGGCCAAGTTGACCCTAATAATAAGACAGCGATGTTAGCAGCTACAGCAGATGCAACGATTTACGGCGTTAACTATGCATTCATCGTGGCTACCGGAATGACCGTGGTTGCTTTGATCATGGCGTTCTTTATTCGGAAAACAAAACCAGCTGTTGAGCCTGTTACTGTAGAACAGGAAAAAGCGACGGCTACAGCATAACGAATATCAGATAAAACCAAAAAGAGAACTCTAGCAGTCGAAGGGGTAACCCTAACTGCCTGAGTTCTCTTTTTTTGGTGTGCGCGATAGGAGGAGAGTACTTTTATTATTCGGGCTGGATCGTTGGATCGATAAGAAATACAGGATCGGGCTCATGACCGAACTGTTTGAGATTAATGGTTCCGTTTAGTTGAAACTCCACACCTTCGCTAATCAGTTCTGTTTCCTGCATCATGCGCGAGTGTTCGTCCGGTATGGAGATTTCTCCTTTTGCATTGACGACACGGTGCCAGGGCAGACGTTCCTTTCGGCTCATCGAGTGCAGAATACGTACGACTTGTCTCGCGGCTCTTGGACTTCCGGCATGGGCTGCGATCTGACCGTAAGTCATCACTTTACCTTCAGGAATCGCTGCGATGATCGCAACGACTTGTTTGGTAAACGGGGTCATCATGATGTCTCCTCTCTGTATTTTAGGTATATAGCTGAAAATATGAAAAAACGTGTCGTTCAGATACAGAATCTGAACGACACGTTGTATGGACAGATGTAACCTGATCCTGTGCACTTATAGAGGTTGTTCGATAATACCGCTTCTGATCCCATCGTAACGGTACTGAAAATCAGTCTTTTGAACACGTACTTATTGAGGTTGTCCAAAAGCTTTTTGGTACACGGTAGCGGGCCATTCTGCCCAGGGGAATTCTCTTGCAGGCAAAGATTGCAGAATAACTTCTTCCTTAGTAACTGGATGAGGAAAAGCAGCAATCGCCGACCATAGAGCAATCTGTTGCCCGGGTTTATTCACGCTTGCGCCGTACTTCTGATCCCCGTACAGAGGGCAGCCGATTTCTTTCATTTGCACTCGAATCTGATGAGATCTGCCGGTGTGCAGTTCGATATGGACGAGGCTGTAACGGTCTGTCTCGCCGATAACACGGTAATCCAGAACGGCATCCTTACCGCCAGCCGTACCTTTAGGTACAACAGTAACGGTATTTGTACGTGCATCTTTCAGGAGCGTGTGTTTTAACGTTCCCTGCTGTGCAGGTAACTTGCCATGTACAACAGCCGCATATATTTTACGGAAATGACGTCCCCGCACAGTCTCGGACAATCTCGAAGCTGCTTTAGAAGTCTTGGCAAAAATCATTGCCCCTCCAACAGGACGATCAAGTCGGTGTACTAACCCGAGATAAACATTGCCAGGTTTGTTGTATCGTTCTTTCAAATCCTGCTTCAGCAATGTAAGCAAATCCGGATCACCTGATGAATCTTCCTGGGTAGGTACATTGACCGGCTTCGTAATGCCTAACAGATGGTTGTCTTCAAACAGAATCGGAATCGCATCGTGGTCATGCCGATGTTCTGACATGATTAAGACTCCCAACGGCCCAGAATACCACAAGGCAGATCAAGACCACTACGTGTGATCGGCAGACCAATTTCACCTGCAGTAATGTCACCACCGTACTGAGCAGACATCGTCATGGTCAACATGTTGCGCAGAACCGTAGAGGAAATGCCCGTAGTGTAGGAGTTAACCAGCATGAATAATGGATTATCCGATAAGATCGTCATACACGACTTCAGGAAAGGATATAGGTTCTCTTCCAGTTTCCATGTCTCTCCATTAGGGCCACGGCCATATGAAGGAGGGTCCATAATAATGGCGTCGTAACGATTTCCGCGACGTTGTTCCCGTTGTACAAATTTGAATACATCATCTGTAATAAAACGAACAGGGCGATCAGCCAGTCCGGATAATTGAACATTTTCCTTGGCCCATTGAACCATGCCTTTAGCTGCATCCACATGCACAACAGAAGCGCCTGCGTAAGCTGCGGCTACCGTTGCTCCGCCTGTATAGGCAAACAGGTTCAAAACAGAAATAGGGCGTCCTGCATTGGAAATTTTATCCATCATCCAGCTCCAGTTAGCAGCTTGTTCAGGGAACAGGCCAGTGTGCTTAAAGCTGGTAGGTTTAATGTGGAATTTCAGGTTTTCGTATCCGATCGTCCAGCGCTCGGGAATGGGCTTTTTCATATCCCAGTTACCGCCACCGGAAGAACTGCGATGATAGTGACCATGCACCTGACGCCATTCATTGGTTTCTTGCTCAAGGGGCCAGATAATCTGTGGATCGGGTCTGCGTAAAATCACATCTCCCCAACGCTCCAGTTTCTCGCCGCCTCCTGTATCAATTACTTCATAGTCCTTCCAATTCTTAGCTACGTACATAATGATTTATCCATCCTTCAAAAGTCATTTGGATACTATTGTACAACAAAAAAGGGCTTGGACGCCAGTTGGGGGACGGGAGTGCACCATATACTGAAAAACAAAGATAACCAAAAATTTAATTTGACAATGATAATCATTATCACATATGATTTTGTTAATCCAAAATTCATTCTTTCTTCATAGAGAGAATATAACATGATCAAATTAAAGTGAGGGAAAAATAGATGGCTAAATTGTTAGTGGCTTATGCGAGCATGACAGGAAATACAGAAGAAATTGCAGAACTGATTGTGGAAGGAATTACACAGGGAGGCCACGAGGCAGACCTGAAATCCGTAACGGATTGTAATGCATCTGATGTATTGGACTATGACGGATTCATGATCGGTGTGTACACCTGGGGAGATGGGGAGTTGCCAGATGAATTCCTTGATTTCTATGAGGAGCTGGATGAGCTTGACCTGAGTGGTAAGAGAGCTGCGGTGTTTGGTAGTGGTGACACCTCGTATGAGCAGTTCTGCGGTGCAGTTGATCTGGCGGCTGCCAAGCTGCAGGAGCGTGGGGCGGAGGTATCTCCAGAGATGTTGAAAATTGAATATAGTCCGCTTGAGCAGGAGAAAGAAACATGCCGTGACTTTGGCAAACGCTTCGCTGCTGCCGGATTACAGGTATCCTAAAGATCATGTTAAGACATAATGTTCAGGCAGCGATGCCAGTCGGAAGGAATGATCTTCCTGGACGTCTGCTTGAAGATTACAGATTGGAAGAAATGCTGCGCAGCCCACATCGATTCATCCGCCCTGAACCAGTGTCTGAGCAGCGTCTTCCACTTCAATGGAGGCACCGTGTACAATATGCGGTGAGCCATGCGGTCAATGCTTTTTACAGTCTCGACCCCGATGTTCGCAAAGAGGTACCCGTACAGTATTTACTTGAGAAGTGGTGGCCCAGAAAGACGGATGGTTTCGAATCTGTTCTCCATTACTGGGATGTGAAGAACAAGATTACGGATGAATTGTCACTCGCCATTGCAATGAACGATGATTTGAAGCATCCAGCCATTCTTTTTGAACAGTGGAGAACGGAGTTACCTTCATTATCCATGCATTTATCGATGATATTTCAGGCGGCCTGGCAACCAGAAGGCTGGGATTCGTTGCTGATTCAGAAATATATGGTTGTCCATGATCCAAACGTAGTTGAGGCATTTCAGCATATGGTCAGTGCATTCTGCTGGGAAGCCTTCGGAAAATTACCGGGTATGATCGAGATATACTGCTTGTTGGAAGGACGCAAAATAAGGTACATCCCTGGACGCCAGTCTCTGATCCGTTCCATGGACTACATTCGCTTGATACGTGACAGCATGCCGCAAGCAGAAGTGGTGGAGTCAGAACAGTTTACGACGCGTGATAAAGCGCGCATCCACGAAGAGGTAGATCGCTGGAGAACGGAAGCCATTGAACCGAAGAAAACATGGTTGATGTGAAGACAGTTGAAGGATAACGATATATCATGCAGATAGAGGAGGGGAAGTTGCCATGTCTACCGGTCTAAGTCAAGATATAAGCAGCAGCAAGAGACGTGCAGGAACTTGCGAATTCAGTCCGTTGCCAGTACCCCAGTCGGTTATACGAAAGTTGCTTGATGAAGCAGATCCTTCATTATATGTAATGAGTTCAGAACCTTGGAGGTTTATGTTGTTTGCAGGCGAAGGACGACAGCTTTATCTGGAAGCGGTCAGACAGAGCTATCCACCCCATCTGGCTGATCGCTACGGCGATTGGGCTACATATCAATACACGGAAGCAATCCCTACCCATCTGGTTGTCGTGGCGCCTAGAAATGCCCGTGAGGATGATCTTCTGCCGGCCAAAGCCTGGAGCAAACGCTTTAGTATTCTGGCTGCGGAACAGGGGTTGAATGCTGTCTGGAAGATCAATGATTATCAACAACATCCTGTGTTTATGAATTTGATGGGTTTGACAAGTGAAGAGAAGGTGCTGGGGGTCTTTCATATCGGTTACGGAGACCAGCCTGCATTGCGGGATATGGATGCAAGCAGACCAGCCTCTGAACTGATGACGGTCTATGACCATCTGGTCTAAAAAAATGATTCATTAGTTCTGTTATATGCTGGTGTTGAATAGAAAATCACGAACGAGCTGACGATTCGTCTGATCTTTATTGTAGACGGAGAACAACCGATTGGATACCGTAAGAACATTGCCAAAAAAGAATCGTTCGAATTGGGTCTGTCTGCCCCCGAATGAACCAGACCCAAGCTCCCAGATCAGGCGGAACAGAGCGTTGCGTTCGTGAGAAGGCATATCGTTCCCTTTCAGATATATATTCAGTGAAGGAGCGATATCGGATTGAAACTCTTCTTCCTGAGGGATCATAATCACCCCGCTCGAACCCAAGAGCTGCAGAATTTCAATCATCTCAGGATAAAGTTTCGGAAAGAGGAGATTAGCTGCCATCAACGGTTTGGGTGCAGGTAATACAAATCCTCTTCCGTCTGGTATTGCACCTGCCTCCGCGGCCAAAGCTAATGCTTTTAACGATTCAAGACCTGCGAACACACGTGCAGTTTTCTCTATAACATGTGCTTCCGTATTCAGATCCAGCGTATCCGTGAGAAGCTGGATTGTACCGAGAACAAATTCCGTCTTGGCAATATAACGACACAATACCTGATGACCAGCGTGAATATGAAAGTTGCTACCACTGAAGAGACGCGAGGACATTTCCTCACTTCCTGCAAAAAATATCCGTTCATGCGGAACGAGCACCCGGTCAAAGATGACGATATTGTCCATTTCTTCATACCTGGAGCTCAGCGGATAGTTAGCGTGAGATTCGGCCGCGTAGGTATCCCTGCATACCAGACTGATACCCGGAAGATCATTGGGGACAGCAAAAGAGAATGCAAATGGATTTTCGTCATCAAATGGGGCGGGAGAAGGTGACGGATAGACAAAAATCTCATCCGAAGTGGCAGCTTGTGTAGCCATCATGAATGCTCCGCTAATAATGAGACCTTCCTCGGTGCGATCCACGACCTTTGCGGCAATAGCATCTTCAGTAGCATCCAATTGCCCTGAGATTTTGCTGGCATATGGCTGAATGAAGGCATGGGATAGTGTGATATCATGATCACGGCAGTACGCATAATAATTTTTGAGATTTTCTGCATATTGGGGAGATAGTTCGTTCAGGAGATCGGCACCTGTGTAAAAGGACATTATGGCTGTATTCATGTAATCGGGTGAGCGACCAAGAAAGCCGTGATGCACATTTGCCCAGATATTCATCCCTTCCCGTCGTTTACGGAGGTCGTCGGCACTGGTTGGAGGCAGGAAGGATATGCCCACAGGTTTGCCGTCTGCCGGGGAGGCATACGTCATCGTTTCTGCAAATTTAGGATCAGATTGCAGATCATACATGTACATCTGAGTCTCCATCAAACCAGCAAATGCTACATGTTCAGAGCGTTTTCCAGTAATAAGGTTACCTTTGTACCAGCAAGGGACGGACTGTGCATCAATTCGTTCGCGATACTGTGTGCCACTTTTAACAGGCATTGTTATTCACCTCTTGGTTCTAATCGTTCATGGGCATACTGACTTCTTACGTAGTGTACGTAGGTCATCTGTCCAATGTGCATTGAAGAGGTGAGAAGGATTTTTACAGAATAGGGCTTGATAATAATTATCATTCTTGTTACAATAGACAAAGAAAAAAGGAACCGGTAAGGGCTCCTTTAAGTGAATCACATGAAATTACTTATTTTACTTCAAAAGTCTTACAGTCTGTTTCAGCAGACTGACTTGCTTCTTTGTTACTGTGACTCACAATGTAGATCGAAGAAGCGTTACATTTGTTCTCTTGAGCCCAGTGACGACAGGAATTAACTTCACACAATACGTCTTTTGCCATGATTGTTAACCTCACTTTAATTGGATTACAGTCGTTGGTATAAAGAATCCGGATATAACAAGTTGCCGCTTGTCAATCTGGAAAATTTTGTTGCTCTCACGAAATTCGGAGGGCTTTTTTGCGTTATACACAACGATGCACACTTAGAATAGCAAATTTTATTGAAGCTTGCAACCAAATGCCCCCATCTGTGGCAAAATAGTGGACGTGCTGTGGTTATATTTGCAAAAAGGCAGTAGTATGTTATTATTTAATAGTAATAATTACGATTAAAAGTCTAATTGATTCTATATAAATTGAACTAAACATTTACACGAAAACGGAGAGGACAGAAAGAACCTGAAGGAGCGGAGCTAAAAGCTTTTGGAAAAAAAGCTGCATCGGAAGCATATACTTCGCCTTTATCCCTGGATTTCCCCTCTAGGAATTTAATCAAAAAATCTGGGGATAACAGCGATCGGAAGGTTGTTCTGTCATCGAAGTGGTCAGTGTAAATATTCATTAGTTCAACTTATATAACTTGAATCATGGACTGAAACCATAAATGAAGGAGCATGTGTATACATGAGCAAAATAAACCATATGAACCGGATTCCCCGCGCGAAAGGGATCGATATGGCTGCTTTTTACACGCCGAAAGAGTGTAGACGCAAAGCCCAGCATATTGTATTTTCCGCTGAAAATGAACGCATCATTAATGAATTTATCACCATTCTGGGCATGAAAGAGAAGTTCAGAGAGCATGATGTATCAATCCCCAACAAAATGGTCATGTTCGGGCCACCCGGTACGGGAAAAACATTAACGGCATCACATCTGGCGGAGCGCCTTGATCTGCCATTGGTTCTTGTGAGATTAGATGCGATCATTCATAGCCATCTTGGGGAGACGGGGAGTAACGTACGTAAGTTATTCGAATATGCACGAATGAATCCCTGTGTGTTATTTCTGGATGAATTTGATGCCATAGGCCGGACACGTGAGAGCAATGATGAAGTGAAAGAGATGGCTCGTGTCGTGAATACATTGTTGCAGTGTCTGGACGAATTCGATGGGGAAAGCATTCTGGTGGCTGCAACGAATCTGGAAACCCAACTGGATCACGCCATCTGGCGGCGGTTTGATACGAAGATGACCTACGGTATGCCTGATGATTCGAGTCGCAAATTGTATATCAGCAAATTGGTAGGGGCATTTGAACAGGAGACTCGGCTGGAAGATTACATATGTGAACGCTTGACCGGGTGCAGTTATGCGGATATAGAGCAGATCGTTCTGAAAGCAAAGCGGAAAGCAATCATTGCCAGTAGTGTACTTCATAAGCAACTGATCTCGGATGCTTACGATGAATACAGACCACGTGTATTAGAGTGTTGATTGCTTCCATTCTGGCTAGAGCAACAAGGAACACGTTGAACTAGCCCAGTCTCCTGAATGGAGTTCTGGGCTAGTTGTCATGTTAGCGAGGTGCGTTATACTTTAACGGCTGCTCCGTATGCTTTTTCTGTATTCATAGCTTCTTGTGTTGCAGTCCAGCGTGGCAGGCTTAATCTGAACATGCTGCCTTCCGGGCTGCTGGAGACAAGTATCAGTTCACCGCCCTGTTCCTGAGCGAGTAGGCGGCTATATGTTAATCCTAGACCCAGACCGCGGTTACGACGTTTTTTGAGTTCTCCACGATAGAACCGTTCGAAGATTTTTGGTTGTTCTTCGGCTGCGATGCCTGTGCCGTGGTCCTTAACATCAACGTAAAGCATCTGTTCTTCTGTACTTAGATAAATATCGAAGACAGCCTTCTGTTCAGGAGCTGTGGCATGAAGTGCGTTATTAAGCAAATTGACAATGATCTGCTGAATGCGGAGAGCATCCCCCATGGTAAAAAAGTTAATTGGAGGTGCGTGCAGCTGAACCTCTGGCATTTTGTCCTCATACGCAATCTTCCACTGATAGATGATCTCACCGACCAACAGTTTCAGATCCGTCCGTTCCTTGCGAACGGCAACACTTCCTGCAGCCATGGCGTTATAGTCAAGCAAATCTGCGACCATTCGCTCCATGCGTTCAGATTCCTTCAAAGCGATATCCAAAAATTCTTTACCTTCCTGTGGACTCACGACATCGTCACGTACTGCCATAACGAGCCCCTTGATGGAAGTTACCGGTGTCTTGAGTTCATGACTTACCCCTGCCAGCGAAAGTGTACGCCATTCTTCAAGTTGTTGGAGACGAGTGGCCATATCGCGAAATGAATTTACAAGTTCATTGATCTCACGTTCTCGTGTATTCAAGTCAAGACTCACATCATAATTGCCACCTCGAATCTGTTCAGCGGCATAGGCGACCTGACGAATCGGTCTGGATAACTTTTTGGACAGGAGATAGATTGTAAACCATCCACAGAGGATTAGTCCTCCGAGGATTAGAGCCACGAGCCATATCGTCTCTGGACCAAATGTAATGGATTGTTTGGACTGCATGACCCACACTTTGCCCAAGGTTTGATCGCCCTCGGATATGTTGACCGTTACACCTGCATATTTGTTGTTTCGCGGTTCAAGATAGTCGTCTGACAGTCGATAATGCACATCTTTTTGCTCCATTTTAGGCTGGGAAAAGATCAATTGATTGTTATTGTCCAAGATCATGACACAAAAATAATGATCTGTGTTGAATAGTTTCTCTCGCTTGGTTACCAGTCTGTCCAGATCGGGTGGAACTCGAAGCATATTATTCTCACTGGTCACTCGATCGGCAATCTCCAGACCAAGCAGTTCTGCGGTTTTGAGGCTTTTCTCAATGGAAGTTGTTCGAATCCAGTAGAGTGCCCCTGCCGCAATAATCGTGAAACCAATGCACAAAATGAGAAAATATCGCAGTGTCCAGTGTGACAGAATGGATATCGTTCGTTTGGGTTTCTTCTGTTTCAGTTGGCGATCCAAAATTGATACCCCATTCCTCGCAACGTCCGAATTTCTCCCGTCTCTGGCGACCAGTGGGAGAGGGCTTGACGTAGTCGTTTAATCGATAGATCCACAGCACGGTCACTGCCATCGTAGTCCATCCCCCATACCTGTTCAATAAGGTGATCCCTGGTAAATGTACGATTCGGATAATCGGACAGGAAGAACAGTAACGACAGGTCACGAGGTGTGAGTGCAACCTCTGCACCGTTCAGCAGCACCTGCTTGGCAGCAAGATCAATGACGAGATTTCCAAAGGAACGCTTCTCTTTGCCACCTGAGGTCCAATGTGGATTACGGCGCAACACTGCATTAACTCTGGCAACCACTTCTTCCGGTACAAAAGGTTTGCTCATATAATCGTCAGCACCGGCATTTAGTCCGTTGAGACGGTCTGAAATGTCATCCAGTGCAGTTAGCATGATCACGGGACAAGCACTTTTTTCACGAATAATCCGCAGCAGATCCCATCCGTCCATTCCTGGCAGCATCACATCAAGTAATACAAGGGAAGGCGTTACGGTATCAAAAAGGGTAAGTGCAGTCGGTCCATCTGCTGCATGATGAACTTCAAATTCTGCTTTTCTCAGATAAGCAGCCAATACTCGTGCAATAGCTTGCTCATCCTCGACGATAAGAATGGATTTCAAGAAAAGCGTTCTCCTTTCGCTTTGTAAACTTGTACTGATTTTACATTAGCCAGAGCGTAAAGCCAATCCTGTATTACGGATTTCAAAAAAATATGTGACTTGTCTTATCTTGACTTCTTCCTGACACATTCAATTGATATGATTCACTCCAAGAAGCAACCTAAACAATCATGTACTGGAGGAAACATAGAGATGAACAAGAAAGCAAAAGCATGGCTTATTACAGGTGTAGCGGCGGTTGCCGTAATCGGTGGCGGTGGTTACTATATCACAAACAGTTACTTGGGCAACAACGTGGAGATTGAGCAGGTGCTTCCTGCGAGCACAGCGACTTCCACTACAGCTGTAGATAGCACAGGAACGGTTGTAGCCAATGAAACTGCTGGAGCAGAGCAACTGAACGGAGACTGGAGCATCAGCGAAGGTTCCAAAGTATACTTCTCCGTAACCACATCACAGGAGACAGTTAACTTTGTGGACGAGAAGGTAACAGGCAATTGGACAATTAATGTAGATGATGCTGCTCAGATGAAGGCAGAAGGACAGATCGAGATGGACGGAATTGATTCCGGGAATGGACAGCGTGATGGTCACGTGAAGCAAGCCGATTTCTTCGACGTTGCTACATATCCACAAGCTACATTTACAGCGACTTCATTTGAAGGGGTACCTGCGGAATGGCCTGTCGGTCAAACGGTTGATATCAAAATGAATGGTACCATTACGGTTAAAGGTATTGAAAAAGAAGTGACTTTTGACGCAAAAGCTGCTTATGAGAATAATGCAGTATTGTTGTCGGCAACATCGATGGTAACGTTCGAAGATTTCGGAATGGAAAATCCGCACTCCGTTGTGCTCTCGACTGAAAATGATATCCAGGTACAACTTGAATTGAAACTTTCTAAATAAGTGTAACAATGATCATATACCTGAAAATCTGTTCTGTTCTGCCTTACGGTAGACGGACAGATTTTTTTGTTTTTTTTACAAAATAGTGTGATTAATATAACTAAATGTAACTGTCACAGGATCATATTGTTAAAATAACTGCTGTTTCCTTTGGAAAATGCCGTGTTACCCATCACTATTAAGCGCTTACAATGAGGAGGAATCATAACATTCATTGATCCATGCACAATCAAACACAAAAAGGGGGAGATCAAGAGTGAACAAAAGGTACATAAGCGGGTGTCTGGTATTACTAATGCTGTTCTGTGATCTGGGGTTGATGGTTCGTCCAGCGGCTGCAGAAGATGAAAAAGTGAACGTGGCACTTAACAAGGCGGTTTCGGTAAGCACAGAATATTTGGAGCATTGGAGCAAAAAGGAGCACTTGGTTGATGGTAAAAGTGACACGCATTGGGCTGCTAAGGCTGGAGTGACAACGGAACAACCACAGTGGGTGATGATTGATCTGGGTGAAGACTACAATCTGTCTGGAGCGGAGATAACGTGGAGAGAAAACACGGTTGTGAAATATATGGTAGAAACATCTGCTGATCAGCAGGCATGGGCCAACGTTGCTGATCAAAATGAAAATGCCGATCCCAAACAGATCGCTGATCTGACGTTTCAGCAGAATGATGTGCGATACATCAGATTGAACATATCTTTTTACAAGGGTGAGGGTGTCTGGCCGGAAATATTGGAGTTCAAAGTGTGGGGAGAAGCAGAAGGAACTGAACCAGCCAATATTAAAGGATATGATGAGATCGAAGTGAGAACGGTGACCAGAAGTGCGCCAATTCTGCCCAACGAGGTAAAGGCACAGTTTCAGAATGAAAAATCGGGAATGGTACCTGTGACTTGGGATTATATCGACCCTATGCAATACGCCTCTGCAGGCGAATTTACGGTAACAGGAGTTGTATATGGTGCGCCTCCAGAACCTCAGCTTAAAGCTAAAGTGATCGTTGAGGGATATCGTGCAGACTATGTTAGAGGTGTTGATATTTCCACGTTGACTGCCATTGAGGACAAAGGCGGCAAATACGTGGACAGCAACGGTACAGAGCGTGATTTGCTCGATATTCTCAAGGATCGCGGTGTCAATTATGTGCGTCTTCGTCTGTGGAATGATCCACAGAAATCAGGGGGATACAACGACAAGGACGATGTCATTCGTTTGGCCGAGCGGGTGAAGAAAAAAGGTATGAAGATCCTGTTGGATTTCCACTACTCGGATGAGTGGGCGCACCCGGGCCAGCAGCTTCGTCCCAAAGCTTGGGAAGGTCTTTCGCCCGAAGAGCTGAAGCAGGCCGTATACAACTACACGTATGAAGTTGTAAGTGAGATGAAGGCCGCAGACGCTATGCCTGATATGGTGCAGATCGGTAATGAGATCAACAGTGGTGTTCTGAACGGCTTGAGCAGTGACGTGGATTTCGAGCAAAATGTTGCATTGCTAAAAAGCGGAGTTGATGCTGTACGTGCAGTAGAAGGGGAGATCACCGATAACGCGGATAAGGTGAAGATTATGATCCATTTGGCTGAAGGTGGCAAGGTGGATACGTTTAAATGGTACTTTGAAGAGTTACGTAAAGGCAAATTGGACTATGACATTATCGGACTATCGTATTACCCGTTCTGGCATGGGACATTTGCGGATGTACAGAAAACGATGAATGAAGTGTCAGTCGAGTTTGGCAAAGATGTCATTATCGCTGAAACGTCCTATCCGTTTTCCTACAAAAACGGGGATGCACACGGTAACATCATTGGATCAGATGAAGCGCTTCATGTTGGGGGAGCAGACTTCCCCGCAACCGTTCAAGGTCAATATGATGCTATTGCCGGCATTATGGACATGATTGCGAACGTGCCAGATAATCATGGCGCAGGTTTCTTCTACTGGGAGCCAGCGTGGATTCCGGCGGGTGTAGGCTGGATTGCATCCGAAGGTAATGCATGGGAGAACCAAGCGATGTTTGACTATGATGAATTTCCGGCCAACGGCGGGCATTCGTATGAAGGCAGAGCGTTATGGTCCCTTGATGTGTACAAACGTGGATTGAGTCTTCTGCCCGCAGACCGCCAGCAACTTGATGCGGCACTTACACGAGCCGAATCATTGGTACGGACTGATTTTACTCTGGATAGCTGGGTGACTCTGGCTCCGGCAATCTCGACAGCGAATGATGTATACCAACAGGCATACACGCCGGGTGGGGTAACTCAATTAGATACAGATGCAGCGACAACAGCATTGGAACGTGTGATGCAGCAGATGCAGGTTATCACCCCGCAGCTTGACGAGCTCAGAGCTAAAATAGCGGAAGCGCGTACGTATCAGCAGGCTGACTGGTCTGCGGCCACTTGGGCGGTATTGACCAAAACGCTGGAAGGCGCTGATCAGATCTTGAATGATCCAAGAGCAACACAGACGGATGCGAATACAGCGGTTAAACGTTTGCATGATGCCATTCAAGGTCTATCCAATGTGGACAAAACACAACTGCACCAGTACATTCAACAAATGCAGCAGCAGACTAAATCTTCCTATACACGCCGGAGCTGGTCTGTATTGGAACAGTCTTTGCAGGCAGCGATTCAGGTCCGAGATAACAATGCTGTTGTCCAGTCTGAGGTGAATTCAGCACTGAGTACGTTGAAACAAGCCTTTACTAATCTAGTCTCTCTGGAGGCTTTAACAACGGGAAAAACGGCAACGGCTTCAAGTAGTGCAGGGACAGGAGGCAATCAAGCCAACTCTCCTGAAGGTGCAATTGACAACAATCCGAACACTTCATGGGGAACAGACGAGAGTAAGGATAGCTGGTGGCAAGTGGATTTGGGTCAGGTTGCTAACCTCCGTAAAATCGAAATATCGATGTGGAGTGGCGGCATCAAATATACGATCGAAGTGTCCAACGATAACAAAAATTTTGTGAAAGTAGTGGACACCACAAGTGATGTTGTTGTATCAACCGCACCTAGCCATGTACTTCCAGAAGGCACGGAGGGACGTTACATTCGGGTAACGATTAAAACAGGTCCCACATGGGTAGGATTCATGGAATTTGAAGCATACGGTACGTTCCCAGCGGACAAATCTGCACTGCAAACTACTGTAGATACCGCTGAGAAATTAAAGCAAACCGAATACACGACATCAAGCTGGAATGTATTCAGTAAGGCACTTTCTGAAGCGAAGGCATTCATTCTGGATGTTGAATCTTCAACGCAAGATGTAAGCAATGCGGATCGTGCGTTACAAGATGCTGTGAGTAAGCTTGTACGTCAAGATGTAACACCTGGCCCTGGCCAGCCATCACAACCAAGTGTACCATCACAACCTTCCAACCCGGGAACAGCTCCTTCAACGGGGAATCCGGCTGTAACACCACCAGTTGAACCTGGTAATCCGCCAGTTAAGGGTCTAATAACGGTAAAAGGAACAGCAACCGGGGATGACAAGTATTCGATTCGTCCAGATGTATCCCTATTAACTCAGGCACTGCAATCCATGGATGCAGGAAATCGTACGTTGAAGCTGCTTGCAGATGTACCCGACACAGCCAAGACAGTCACATTCCAGTTGGCTGCAAGTCAGCTGGCAGCATGGATTCGTTCCGAGGAAGTAAAATCTCTGGATGTAGTTGTAGGACAGACTACCGTTCGTGTTCCTCTGAGATCACTCCCTCTAACCATTGCGGAGACTGCGGGAACGTTCGACATCGTAGTAGCAAAAGGATCGACAGATACATTGTCCACATCGCAAAAAGCAGCGATCGGTAATCATGCAATTGTTGATGTGAATTTGTTAATGAACAATAAGCCATTGCAATGGACAAACAGAGCGTTTGAAGTTGCTCTATCCAATGTGGAACAACCTAAGAAAAATGATGTAGTTATGGTTGTACATTCCATATCCACAAGTGGGGAAATGAGGCCTGTTACGTATTCCAAGTACGATGATAAGACGAAAACGATGGCGTTCAAACCGTTGGAATCCGGCAGTTATGTCATTGCAGAAGTTGAAGTGCCATTACATGATTTGCAAAATCACAATTGGGCAATCCAAGAGGTACAGAACCTCTACGGTAAAGGGATTATTTCGGGGATGAGCGCAACTCGTTTTGCCCCGCAAGGTGAACTGACCAGAGCACAATTTTTGCAAATGATTATTAAAGGTATTGGTGATACACACCAGCCGGATCCATCTATTTCAGTCCCAACGGATGTGAAGGAAGGGCAGTGGTATGCCAATTCAGTACGACTTGGAATTGAAATGAACATTATTCAAGGCCGGGCAGATGGAAGCTTCGGAGCCAATGAACGTATTTCGCGAGAAGACATGGCCGTTATGCTGAACAGAGCACTGAAGGTTGTGCAACGTGAGAATGCGACCCATTCTGTACAAGGAAATATGGTGTTTGTAGACAACGCCGCGATCTCGGCATACGCCAAAGAAGCTGTAGCCTCGATGCAACAACTTGGACTGTTAAATGGCATGCCTGATGGCACGTTTGCTCCGAAAGAAACAGCAAACCGTGCACAAGGGGCTGTTGCAGTCGCCAGAATGATGGAACAACTGTATTAGAGATATTTAGAAAAGTCCGCTTTTGATTACGAAAGGTGCCTAATGGCATTATCAACACTCATGAATAGAAAATAACAAAGTAGGTAAAGAGATCGGATCATATGATTCGGTCTCTTTATTTTTTGCGGAAAAAATGAGGTTCAGACTTCATCCCTTTCTCTAAATAGGCATATAAACAATTTGTTAATGTCGTATTGACAATATCGAATTCATTTGTTATCATTTCGATAATATCAAAACGACAATATTAAGAAATGGGGAATGAGCCATGTTTGGATTCCGATTTGCGAAGTTTCAACCCAGTGAATATGTCATGAAAGTGAAAAATGGTGAGGTACAGCATCAAGGTGTAGGATTGTCCTTCTATTATTATGAGCCGACCACATCGGTAGTAGTTCTACCCGTATCCTCGGTGGATGTACCGTTCATGTTCGAAGAGATTACGGCGGATTATCAGACCGTTACTGTGCAGGGGCAATTAAGCTATCGAATTGTGGATTACCTGAAAATAACCCAGAGCCTGAATTACACGTACAATTTGCGCAAAAATCGGTATATCTCCGACGACCCCGGCAAGCTGGATCAACGGGTGATCACCACAGCGAAAGTACTAACCAAGAAACAACTGGAGCAAATGCCGCTGAAAGAAGCTATTCAATCCAGTGAACGGCTGGCAAGCAGCATGAAACGCGAGGTTGTACAAAGTGAAGAGTTGGAGAAATTGGGCGTTGAGTTGATGAGTCTATCGATACTGGCCATTCTGCCTAATAAAGAGACGATGCGTGCATTGGAAGCACAAGCGCGGGAAGAGATTTTGCGTCAGGCAGATGAAGCGCTCTATGTACGTCGTAATGCCTCGATTGAACAGGAAAGACGAGTGAAAGAGAACGAACTGAACACCGAAATTGCCATAGAGACGAAGAAACAGCAGATTCGTGAGACCCAATTGCAGGCTGAGCGCTCGGTGAAACAGAAACAAAATGAGATGGAGCAGGAGCAGCTTCAGTTCAATACAGCGATGGAGGAACGGAAGCAACAACTGATTGAGTTAACCATTGCTAATCACAATGCCGAGGCAGATGCAAAAGCGTATGAGATTGCCGCCGTGATGAATTCATTGCAAAATGTACAGCCGAATGTATTGCAAGCAATGGCGAATATGGGCATGAATTCTGATAAGCTGATCGCACTTGCATTCCAGGAACTGGCTGAAAATGCTAGCAAGATTGGGCAACTTAATATCTCTCCAGATCTGTTGCAGGGATTGATGTCTCCTGCGCCAGGCAGAGATCAGGGAGGTCGAGCGAGATGAGATTAGGAAGAAGAGAGCAAGCAGAGCAGGCAGGGAAATCAGTACGTCAGCAGGCCACAACGGACGATCGAATGACCGAACACAAGCTGATTTTGGTGAAACGCCGGACCCGACTGGAAGAGCTGGTGGTTCGATATAACACGGTGCAGCAAGCTCAGTTCTATATTGAACGTCTGGGCGCAGACTTCAGTGATTATATGGAGGAAGACCGTCGTTATCGGCTATCTGTGCAGCAGGCCCAGCAGCAGCTGGGTCAATTGGGACGGGTTCAGACGATTGATCGGGAACATGTGCCCAATTTTATCTTTGGAGATCAGGATATCGTGGTCGTGGTTGGACAGGATGGGCTTGTAGCCAACACCCTCAAATACGTAACCGAGCAGCCGCTCATCGGTGTGAATCCGGATCCGATGCGTTGGGATGGCGTGTTATTACCTTTTACCGTGGAGGATCTGAGCTTCATTGTTCCTGATGTCATTCGAAAGCAACGAACCTTGAAAGAAGTCACTCTCGCCAAAGTGGAACTCAATGATGGACAGTATCTATATGGTGTGAATGATCTGTTCATTGGTCGGAAGACACATGTATCGGCTCGTTATGAAGTGCGTTTGGGTTCATCCACAGAACAACAATCCTCTAGTGGTATTATTGTATCCACAGGCATGGGATCGACAGGCTGGTTCAAAAGTGTGTTGGCGGGAGCCACGGGAATTGTTGGATCGGCTGCATGGCAGAACTTGAATTCTGAAGCAGAGGTCGCTACAGCATCGGCATCCATTCATGGGAGCAGGCAAGAGCTGAATCATTTTAACTGGGATGCGCCTTATTTATATTTTTCAGTACGTGAACCGTTCCCGAGCCGGACGACTGCGGTCAATCTCGTGTTTGGACAGATCCATTCAAAGCAACCACTGCACATTGTATCCCAGATGCCAGAGGATGGTGTTATTTTCAGCGATGGGGTCGAGCAGGACTTTCTTGAGTTTAACTCAGGGGTGGAAGCTATCATCGGGTTGGCAGAGAAGAGGGGACGTCTCGTGGTCTAAACCTTTATTTTCAAGCCGTTTCCGACTAGAATGGTTAACTAGATGTGATACACTGACGTCAGGAAACGGAAAGAGGGTTAACGATGCAGTCGATATTGTTGGTTGAAGATGATGCCAAGTTAGCAGGATTGCTGGCGGCTTATCTGACCCGAAATGGATTCCAGGTACAGGTCACAGATGATTTCCGTCATGTATTGGATGAATTTGTGAAGATGGAACCGGATCTGGTACTGATGGATGTGAACTTGCCTCAATATGATGGTTATTATTGGTGCAGACAGATACGCACACATTCCATATGTCCTATTTTATTCATCTCCGCTCGTGACAGTGGTATGGATCAGATTATGGCGTTGGAGCATGGGGCGGATGATTATATTACAAAGCCTTTTCAATATGAAGTCGTTCTTGCCAAAGTCCGCAGTCAGCTGCGCAGAGCCTATGGTTCTTACGCTGCTGTGCACCAGGAAGTAAAGGTGAAGAACGGTCCCTTGATCCTTTATCCTGAGCGATTCGTATTGGAATATGATGAACGCTTAACAGAGCTGACACAGAAGGAAGCCATACTGGTGGAAGCGCTGATGGCGAAGGCGGGGCGAGTTGTCAGCCGAGAAAAATTGCTAGAACAGATGTGGGAAGATCAGCATTTTATCGATGATAATACGTTGAATGTCTATATTACACGTGTTCGCCGGAAGTTGAAGGAGCTGGGTGCTGAAGAGATTTTGGAGACGGTTCGCGGAGCGGGTTATCGTGTGTTAGATCTGGATTCGTCCTCACAGGGGAAAGGGAAATGAGACTTTTCCTGAAAGACCACCAGATGTTAGTTGGATTTTATGTGTTACAGATGCTGCTGGTTCCGTGTGTCTACTGGCTCTCTGGTGAGGGCCGTCCGATGAAGATTGTCCTTTATGGCATGCTGATCAGTACCGTGGTGCTGATGGTCTATCTGGTCATACGTTACTTCCAGCTGCAAGCGTATTATCGTCTGCTTGAACAACCACGTAAACGGGTAAACGAGCCTTTTCAAACGCTTGGAAATTCGGTCGTGGCAGAAGCCATCCAGGAATTGTTACATGAACTGGAGCGTAATCGGCAGAACGAGATGGGGCAGTTACGTACCAGTAAGGAACAACAGGTGGTATTCATGAATCGTTGGGTTCATCAGATGAAGACACCCTTGTCCATTATCCAGCTAACCTTGGAAGATGTGGACGATGAGACGGCTGGCAGTATTCAGGATGAACTGGATAAGCTGCGCAAAGGACTTGAAATGGTCTTGCATTCATCAAGGCTTGAACAGTTTGAAGGGGATTTTCGTGTGGAGCTGTTGTCTTTGCAAGAAGTGCTTCGGAGCAGCATTGCAGAGAACCGACGTTTGTTTATTCGCAGAGGCATTACGCCGGATATTCGTATGGAGGGTGACCTTCAGATATATAGTGACTCCAAGTGGCTGCGGTTCATGTTCACCCAAATTTTGACCAATGCCGTGAACTATTCCGATAGCAAATCAGGCAAAAAAGTGATCATTACTGGCTATAAACAGGAAGAGCGTACAATCCTGGACATTCAGGATGAGGGAATCGGCATCTCGTCCGAAGATATTCATCGGGTGTTTAATCCCTATTTTACAGGTGAACGGGGCAGACAATACCACGAATCTACGGGAATGGGATTATATCTAGTCCGTGAGATCAGTGCCCGCCTGGATAACCGTGTGGAGTTGTTTTCGGAGCCCAATGAGGGAACGTTGCTCAGATTCAGCTGGGTTCATACGAAATATCCGAAGTGAAAAGTGCTTTGCCCATGGGCGAGGTGCTTTTTTTAATGCACAGAAGTGTAATCGAGAAGGTAGGGGAACAAAACCTTAAACGCGTTGTAAGGGAAGTTTAAGGTAATTCGATAGCACCGTTACGGGAGGTCAGTTAGGATAAGAATAGAAATAACGTATAAAGAATGATGGATCAGGAGGGAATTACGCATGGAAATGTTACAGGTATCAGGACTGAACAAAGTATATCAGGGCAAAGTGCAGACTCAAGCCCTTAGTGATATTCATCTGACAATCAAACAAGGTGAGTTTGTGGGTATTATGGGCCCGTCGGGCAGTGGCAAAACCACATTGTTAAACATGGTCTCCACCATTGATGAACCCAGCTCGGGCAAGGTGCTCATTAATGGCATGAACCCTTTTGATATGAAAAAGAAAGAACTTGCCATGTTCCGACGTCGGGAACTCGGATTTGTCTTTCAGGATTTCAATCTGTTGGACACGTTGACTGTTGCTGAGAATATTGTACTTCCATTGACACTGGACAAGGTTAAGCTGAAGGAGATGGAGAGCAGACTACATCGCATTACAGCGAAGCTTGGGATTGATCATATTCTGGATAAACGAGTCTACGAAATTTCGGGTGGACAGCGACAACGAACAGCCATTGCGAGATCCATGATCAATATGCCTTCGATTGTTTTGGCGGATGAACCCACCGGTGCCCTGGATTCTACGTCATCCCAAGCGGTCATGGAGTCACTTGAACAGATGAACCAGCAGGAGAAAACAACCATTATGTTGGTCACACATGACCCGCTTGCGGCAAGTTATTGCAACCGCATCGTGTTCATTAAGGACGGAAAGCTGGCAGCCGAGGTACACCGTGGAGATAATCGACAGACGTTTTTCCAGCGGATCATTGATACTTTATCCTTCTGGGGAGGGAATTCACATGAGCTTTCCTCAGTTCGCGTTTAACAATATTCGCCGGAATGGGCGAGCGTATATTGCTTTTTTTCTAAGTAGTGTGTTTATGGTCATGATATTCTTCGCTTATGCGGTGTTCATTTATCATCCGTATGTGACAGAGTTACCGATGGGTGACACAACCGCTACGGGAATGCAGATCGCTTCAATTATCGTATATGTGTTTGCATTTTTCTTTGTTATGTATTCCATCAGTGCTTTTCTCAAATCTCGGAATAAAGAGTTTGGCATTCTGACCATACTTGGTGCAGAACCCGCACAGATTCGGAGATTGGTCATTTTGGAAAACATGTTGATCGGCTGCCTGTCCATTATTGCCGGTATCGGCGGAGGTATGTTGTTGTCCAAGTTGTTCCTGATGTTAACCACTCGTTTTATCGGGATGGATGATCTGCCCTTTTATTTTCCCGTGAAAGCGATTCTGATTACGATCGGGGCCTTTCTGTTATTATTTTTCTGCATTTCACTTTTCACATTGGTTTTTATCGGAAACAAACGGACGTTAGAACTTTTGACGGGAACCAACAAACCTAAAAAAGAGCCCAAAGCTTCATGGTTCTTCTCACTTCTGGGTTTTGCATTACTTACAGTAGGTTTTGTGGTACTCCGTAACGGGTTAAATGGCGGAACAATCATGCTTGCAGCAATAACAGGGATAGCCGGGACGTATTTTTTCTATTCACAACTTTCCGTGCTCATCATCCGTTTATTGAAGCGTAATCGTAAAACCGTATGGCATGGTACACGTCTGTTGTGGATCTCAGAGATGAGTTATAAAATGAAGGATAATGCCCGCATGCTCTTTATGGTGACCGTGGTGATTGCGATTGCTTCAATGAGTGCAGTTGTAATTTTGTCACTGGATCAGGAGAACCGGGAACAGTTTACAAACAACGATTTTGCAATTCAATACAACGTATTTAGACCAACAGAGCAATTGGATATGAGCGCTATTGATTCGAAACTTGAAGCCGCAGGCTTGGATTATCAGCAAGTCTATATTGAATATTTCTGGTCTGATGCAGATCAGAGTGCTGTCTCGGTTATGCCGCTTAGTCAATACAACCAATACAATCTGACACAAGGGAGAAAGATGTTCCAATTGGATACCGGGTCCGCTGTATTTGTGGATACCCGCAATGAGAAGGGTCAGGATCAGATAAAGCGCAACAGATTTCGTGATTATGCGAAGGGAGACAAGTTGACGTTGACTCTGAATGCTAGTCCGCTGGAAGTTAGGGTTACGGATACAGATATCGATCCACAGTTTGGAACCCTACTCTATGCTACAGGTGTAGTTGTCCTACCGGATGAGAAGTATGAAGAGATTGCCCAACAGATCAAAGATAATATGATATCTGGTAAATACCTGTATCAGATCCCTGCATGGGGTCATGCTGTACCTGATCGCCACTCTTCGGAAGCCATGGTTAGCGATCAGCTTCTATCCTCCGCGGATTCCATCCGAAGCAGCAACGCTTCAACGGATAACCAGTCTGGATATCTGAGTACGCGGTACGATGATTTTGAAAGATTTAGACAGGGTACAGCACTCTTTACCTTTCTGGGCATATTTATCGGATTAATCTTCTCGATCTCTTCTGCAAGCTTTCTGTATTTCAGACTGCATACCGATCTTGAAGCGGATGGAAAGATGGTGCATTCTCTTTCGAAAATGGGTCTCAGTTTCCAGGAGATGAAACGATCATCCACCGTTCAGATTGCCATTTTGTTCTTTTTACCGATCGGGGTAGCCATCATTGAAACTTTGGTCGTAGTTAAGCCATTCCTGACTGAATTCGGTATTACCAATTATACGATGCCGGTGTTGACTGTATTTGGTGCCTTTGTACTTGCACAGACGTTTTATTTCATCATTATACGTTCGAGATATATCGCTTCTTTGCGCAAAATGATGGTGTAACCATCTTAGAAACAAACGGTCATGAGGACCGACCCATGATTTGTTCATTGCCTGCATTTCTTGATTCAGATCAAGGAAACGCGGGCTTTCTTGCGATAAGATGAATGCATTCACAGATTACATTATCGAGGAGGACGATTATGATGACTATCACGTCATTGCAAGAAGTTAAAACATTTAGTGAAGACCGTTTTACGAAACGTGTTTTATTCCAACAGGGTGGTGGAGTGACCTCTGTACTTCATTTTCTGCCAGGTCAGCAGCTTCCCGTTCATAAACATCCAGGCACGGACGTTATTTTGCTGGTGGTTGAAGGCACAGGCACACTTATGCTGGATGGAAAAGAACAAGAGGTGAAACAAGAGGATGTAATTCATTGCGGCGGTGAAGTGGAGTTTGCATTCCATAATACAGGAGATCAGGAGGTTCGTTTGTTCGTGGTGTTAAACAAAGTGCCAGCAGCATCCTATGCAAAGGACATCTAAGATCTAATATCAAGGAATCGTTAGAATGATTCACTGATCGGTACCAATATAAGGGGAACTCTATTCTGGAGTTTCCTTATTTATTTTTTATTAAAAAATACCTTGACAAAGTGTGGTTCCCATCGCAAAACAAAAAGCATACCTGGGTCTGAGAACATCAGATTTAAGTACGCTTCTTTGTATTCCGCCAGCAACTTGTTCATTCATCCGGTCTATAGTCATTCTGCCTAGAAGTATCCCAGCATTTCCTTGGCTTCATTCGACATCAGCTGTGGAGACCATTGTGGCTCCCACACGACTTGAACATCAATATCGGTCTTATTTGTATTTTCCTGCAAAACCCATTTCACCGCACCGACAATTGTATCGTGCAGCGGGCAACCTGGTGTAGTCAGCGTCATCCGTACATGTACCCGTTCAGGCTCTTCCCTTACTTCATACACCAGACCCAGGTCAACGATATTGACACCTAATTCAGGGTCATATACTTCCTTGAGACATTCCAGCAAATGCGTGGTTTGTTCCATCATGTTCACTCTCCAGTCCATTTTATTAACATTAACGTCTGAATACCAAAGCAATATTTGTTATATAAACGATGGAGACAAGAGACAGTATCGTTCCTCCAACCATCATGACCTCAGCCAGATTAATCAGAATTCCACTGACTAGCAGAAGGCTTCCAGCCACCATGGCGATCATCCCCCAATTGACGTTCCGTTCACTCAGCATACCAGCCATTAACGGTGTCCCGGGTCTGCCTGCCTGCTTGCCATATTTATGGGTCCACCACAGAAAAGGAACGATTTTGGAGGCATATCCGAGTATGGTGAGGGACACCCAGCCCCCGAGATATACCCATCCAGACAGCAGAACAACCCTTGGATGGAGCAGCAGTTCAGTCCCTTGCGAGGAATAGATCAGTAGGGCCACAGCATATACAGCAAACGCACGACTTACATAGACAGACCAGCGAATGCCCGGACCTGGGTTACTTTTGTGCCGTTTCTCCTGAATTTGCTCCAAGTGATACACATAGAAGAGAAGGGCTGCTGTTAGAAGTAAGAGCGCAAGCCAGAGCAATCCTCCCTTAATACCTGTCAGAAATGCGACAACACCTGTAACTACAGCTGCATTCCACAGAACCAGGACCACTTTTTGCAGTCGAATGGAATAATCGTGGGACAGGTAGAACATCGGAAGCATTTTGTAACTGAAGCCGGTAATTAACATACCAAACCAGCCAAGTGTTCCCATCCAGATATGTGCACCGAATAATCGTTCATGCAGACCATTCCAATCACCAAAGGCAAAATTCAGACCCATCAGCATACCGGAAAGCCCGGTTAGAACCAGATAAAGACAGGAACAAGCTGCACTGATCGTTACCGGATTCCACTGTGAGGCACGGATGAGGGTAACGGCCATATTCCATCCGAACAACAGAATGCCAGAGAGAGCGAGTGTAGCAGAACCCGCAATCCAGATGACATCTGCACGGATGAAGCCGTATAACATGCCCACGATTCCGATACTGAACAAGAAATAATGACAATAACCGAGAAACAGACTGTAAATATTGGATTGCAAAATAACATGTATCAACTGATAAACGGCACCCATAGCCAGCATGGTTGCCCACCCTAGCACAAACAGATGGGCATGAAACCAGCCTTCGGGTCCTCTGAGTTCATCACCAAGCCAGCCTGTCAGCGAGAGCAGGGAGAATGCGTGATACATTACAAATCCAAAGATGCCCGTGATGATAAAAAGAAACGGCAACCTGGACATGGCCTTTGCCTCCTTACCCTTTTTCAATTCTCACTTTGGCCGTACCATCGGCTTGATCCTCAACGGTGTAGGGGCAACCGAGATTATTTAACTCTTCTATCAAGAAGACTGGCACACGGTCATTATGAATCAGTACGACTTCCCCAGGTTTGCAACGTTCCAGTGCGGCAAGTGTTCGCATCATGGGTTGTGGCGGTTCCAATCCGCGATTGTCCAGTATAACGGTGGGCGCCTGTAGGGATTCAAAGTTTTCAATCGCAACAGCTTGCTCCTCTGGATGGCCATTGCATGAAGCTGGTTCTTCGTCTGAACCGGGCTTAGAATCGACTTCCAATCCAGATAAAACCATTGTAGATAATGCTTTGGCACCGGTTTTATTTTGTTTGTGCACAAACGTGGTAACCCAGTGATCTGAACCTTTTCGTTCCGATGTGCTGGAGTATCCTTTCATCTTGAGAATACCGAGCAGGGGCGTTGGTTTGAATGGAGCATGTAGTACAAAGACATCTTCATGCTGAAGGCCTTTGACCGTGTCCATGATCAGTTGAAACGGCTCCAACTTTTTACTCAGATGAAGACGCACATCCAATTCAACAATATGGACATCAGATGGAGACATGTGCGTTCACATCCGATCCTGCACTAGCTACATCCGCCTGCTGTACCAACTGCAGAGATGATTCATACAGGGCGGCCATTCCACCGTACAGCGCATAGAAGAATGACTCCGGCGCTTCGAGGGAGAAGGACAGATAGGCTTTGGGGTCCATGCCGAGCACACGCTCAAAAAGTCTTGCACTGTCATAGGCGTAAAAACAGAAATGAGTATATTCGAACACAGGCATTTTTTCGTAAATGGTGATAATCTCTTGCGCATATTCTGCTTGCTCACGCTGTGCCAATTGAACCATGGTTGTGGCGTCTTCCAGCAGCAACGTGATGCGAAGTGTAGTATCGTCAATGATTTCAACGTGCGCCATAGCCGTTCAGCTCCAATCTATAATTTACTGATTTTGACTTGGAAGGTTGTAGGACCTTGCTCAATATACTCCCAGTTGAAGCCATCGGGATGTGTGGATTGAAACTGGAATCGAAGAGGCTTTGGATCGTGATCGTTAATAAGCAACATGGATTCCTGTGGTTGCAACTGATCAAACGTTTCGAAAATAACTTTATGTTTCAAATGCGGTGGATACTCTGTGGCATTAATGGTTGCTGCGTATGTGTTCATGTGTCATTCCTCCAAATAGGGATAGTGTGGTGTTGCAATTTGATTATAGAAAACGTGAGGAGGGGGCTGTGTGAGCCTGCTCACACCTTTTTTAATGTCATAGTCTCGCCTTATTTGAGTCAGAATCCTGTATGGAAAAAGTGCCATTGTCAAGCCAAAACTAAAAATATTCTGATACGTATATTGCTAATTGCGCATGCGAAAGAGACCTTAACATCGATTACGGTCGTTAAGGTCTCTTTGTGCACACACAGTGTAATGTAATAGCGTGGGAGAAAACAGTGTAGCTGGGTGCAGGGTGGTCACGTATCCCTTTGTTCCTTCAAAGCTTGCAAATCATGAATGATGATCCGGCTACGATCCACTTCGAGTAAATTCTCTTTTGTAAGCTGGTTTAAAAGCCGATTCGCTGTTTCCCTTGTAGTTCCAATGGAGTTGGCAAACTCCTGATGTGTCATGGGCAGGTTGATGATAATCTGGTCTCCATGCGTCTGTCCGTGCTGATCTGCGAGCATGAGAAGGAAGGAAAGTACACGATTGCGTACATCCTGACCAGAGAGCACCTGCAATTTATCCTGTAATTCTCTTATTTTGTCACCGAGTACACGCATAATTTTGATCGCAATTGAAGGTGTACTCAGCATTAATCGTTCGAAAAGTCGGACAGGTATGGCTAGTAGTTCGGTAGGGGTAATGGCTTCTGCGGTGGCCGGGTAAGGGTGCGCATTAAAAAAGCCGGTGTGTGGGAACATATCTCCTGTTTTGAGGAAAGAGACAATCTGTTCATGCCCGTTCTCATCGGTTTTATAAGCCTTTACAATGCCGGTACGGATAAAAAAGACAGCTTCTTTTTCGCTTCCTTCGCTGAAAATAACCGATTTCTTCTGAATGCTTCTGGAAATGGCGATATCTTCGACTTGCTTTAATTCCTCGGGGCTAAGGTCCTGGAAGATGGGAAACTGTTGTAGAAACTCCCCTGCTGTATCTTTGTTTACCCTACTCATGAGAATCTCTCCTCTCTGTGTTCATAGTTCTGAACGACGACATCATTTTATCATAACGTGATTTTTGAACACATCAGGTGATATAGATCACCGTAAAGCCACATCACTGTTTTTGATTACTCAACCTGGGTTAATGGAATGATAGAATATGATTAAACAAGAGAGGGGTCGGCCCGGATGTGGACTGCATTCATGTGGGGCGGCATCTCTGCCTCAGCGGTTGTCATTGGCGCACTCGCAGCCTTGTTTCTGAAGATTCCCAAACGAGTCATTGGATGGATCATGGCTTTTGGGACAGGAACATTAATTGGTGCAGCGACCTTTGAACTTCTCGGAGATGCGCTGAATGATGGAGGAATAATACCTACCGCCATTGGATTTACGGCGGGTGCCGTCGTGTACACGCTGTTTGACTTGCTCGTTTCTGCAAAGGGAGGGGCGGGGCGTAAACGTTCGGCAAAGTCGGGAGACTCGAACCAAAGCGGGCTTGGGATCTTTGCAGGAACAGTAATGGATGCTATCCCGGAATCCATCATGCTTGGTGCCAGCTTGCTGGCCGGTAACGGTGTCAGTGTGGTCCTGGTAGTATCGATCTTTGTCAGCAACATTCCTGAAGGTCTGTCCAGTACGGTTGGACTACAGGGCAAATACAGTCGTGGCAAAATCATATTAATGTGGCTTAGTGTACTATTGATCTCCGCGATTGCAGCACTGGGTGGATATCTGTTTCTGGAGCAGCTTCCAGAGGAGATGGGTGCAGCGATTGGTGCATTTGCAGGTGGCGGAATCATTGCCATGATCTGCTCGACGATGATGCCGGAGGCATTTGAAGAAGGCGGACCTGTAGTGGGTTTGATTGCATCCATGGGATTGCTTGTGTCGCTGTTGTTGGATCTGTAGATGAC
Organism: Paenibacillus sp. FSL E2-0151; assembly: GCF_037993015.1. Taxonomy (NCBI): domain Bacteria; kingdom Bacillati; phylum Bacillota; class Bacilli; order Caryophanales; family Paenibacillaceae; genus Paenibacillus; species Paenibacillus sp. FSL E2-0151. Next base: position 4,246,268 of record NZ_CP150308.1, on the reverse strand, counting down.
AGAACAAGCTTCCGATCGCTGAGTTGAATTTATATAAAAAGAGTATCCGAACAGAGTGGTTCTGATCGGATACTCTTTTTTTGCCAAAACAGCTTCTTCCGCATTCGCAAGTTTTCTTACCTAATTCATTGGCTTCGGGCAGGCGGTTCAATTCTTTCCCTGAGCTGCTCCAATTGCAGAATAAGGATGCAGTTTCCTGTAACCTGAAGCAGTCCCTGTGTTTGCATCATGGCAAGTTTGCGACTAAGTGTTTCGGGTGTGATCCCGAGTAACAGAGCCATATCTTTTTTGAATACAGGCAAGCGGATCTCATGTTTTGCATGATTTCGGGTATGGAAATACAAAAGCAACTTGGCAATCTTCTGTTCCGTTGTCATCGCACTGAGCGAGCTATTCCATTCATCCGTTTCACGGAGAAGCTTGGTAATGGCAAGCAGGAAATGATAAGCAAGCTTTGGATCATGTTCAAGTAATTGGTCAAAGTCATGCTTGCTGATAGAGCAGATGGCTGAAGGCTCCAGAACTTCGGCGTTTGCGACATGTGGTTTTTGGTGTAACAGGGAATCTTGTCCGAAGAAATCGCCGGGAAACAGAAACCGGATAATATGTTCCTTGCCATTTTCATTGTATTTGGATAACTTCACACATCCCTGATGAACCACATAAAGCGTATCTGAGAGTTCTCCCTCCTGGACGACAACTTCGCCTTTGTTATATTTGCGGGTATGCAGAAGGGAGATCAACAAGGCAGCTTCGGATGGATCAAGATGCTGGAACAGAGATACTTTGGAGAAACAGGCATCCTTCGCTTCGTGTGTACAGATCATCGTTTAATCACCTCGAATGGTTCAGGATAGGTATAGCCATTATCTATTGTCATGTCTCAGTGAGACATCGCGGGTCCACCATGATCAGTTCCATCCTTGGTCACACGCAGAACAGCGGCAGCTCCTTTGGCTACATGGTTGAACTGATGGGTTACAATCGCATAATCACCTTCTTCGGTCACGGTGAACTCTACGACAGCTCCACCACTTGCGGGAAGCATAACCGTCTGTATTCCATACTGGATGTTGCGTGGATTCCCATCGGTATACACACGGTCCATAATGGTACCCACAACGTGGAAGGATGAGACTTCATTGGGTCCTGCATTACTGACATAGATTCGCACCGTATCTCCTACTTTGGCTAACAGGGGATGTTTTATTAATCCATAATCATTGCCGTTAAATACGACATAATCCGGTTCCCCGTTCAAAAAAGCTTCATAATCATGCTCTTTATACCATTCACTCTGAACAAGAGTATACTCACGATCAACCAAGTGATCGGAAGGGTATCCTGCTTTGGGTTCCACAATAATCATGCCGTACATCCCGTTTGCGATATGGGCAAGGACCGGTTTGGTTCCACAGTGATACATGAATACACCGGGTGAGGAGGTGGGATAAGTGAACGTGCCTTCCTCGCCTGGCATAACATCAATAAATTTGCTGCTGGGAGAAGCATGTACAGCGTGAAAATCCATGGAGTGAGGCAGGCTGGAATCTTTATTTTTCAACGTGAACACCAAGGTATCTCCCTCGGTCACTCGTAGGATGGGTCCGGGAACGGTACCATTAAATGTCCAAGCGTTGTATATCACTCCTTCGGAGATTTCGACATCTGTAACCTGGGCCGTCATTTCAATATATACCGTAGTACCTTCTCTGCGAATGATCGGGTCCACCGGGGGTTGACTGATCGCAGAGGAGGAGGAGACTTCATCGTGGTGAACAGGTTTAACTGTATCGGTTGAACTACAGTGAGAGAGAGTTGCTGTGAATATAGCGAATACGAGTGACCATTTATATACATTCAGTAAGGAAAACATAGATGCACAACCTTTACTCAAGTGATGTTTTTCACAATCTAAAAAGCAGGTTTTCTTTCATTTCAGTAGTTATTTAGTTATAGATTACGTTATTGAGGTGGGGACGGGTGTGATGAGGCACACACTTGGGTATGTCGTATTAGAGGCATTTCCAACAATCTGTCTTCAATTGTTGTGCTGAGCAACGGAGTTTCATATAATTTTAGAGAGATGGATTGGTAAATGTTGAGTATTTTGACGCTGTGTATGTCGTAGTTTCAGAAGAAAGGTGGATACAGGATGAAACGTTTCGAAGATGAAGGTGCGTATAAGTATAGTTTCTATTCGGTTCTTCGACGGGGAGAGCGGATTGATGTGAAATGTCCCAAATGCGGTGGGCACGCTTCGATTGATCAACGGAACGGTCAACTGGGGTGGAAGTGTTACGAATGTTACGCTCAAGCTTTTGAAGAACCAGTATATCAATATAAAGCCAAGGGGAATTGTGCTGTATGTGAACGTTGGTTTAACGTGGAAGTCATGGACGAGAAGAAGACGTCTCACCGATCGACGCATGTGGAATGCCCGCATTGTGGTTCTGTGAATCAGGTTGAATTACACGCCAAGCCGACATACCAAAGGTGTTTTTCCGAGATTTGTGCAGGGAAAGATCCTGTGTTCGGGCTGGAATTATACTTCCTGGATGATTTCAGAGGAAAAATAATATGGGCTGTGAATCGGGAGCATCTGAATTATCTCATCGCTTATGTCTCCGCAGATCTGCGTGTAAAATACGGAAATATGCCTATACGAACGGCTTCACATAGTATTCCTTCTTATATCAAGGATGCGAAGAACAGGGATGTAGTTGTGCGTACACTGTCGAAGCTTCAGCACAAGACTGGATGAGACTGAAATTGAAGAGTTAAAGCCGCAAGGAGAGAAGACATGAAACTACGAGTTAAACTTACTATTTTTGCAGTCATTCTGGGTATGTTGATGATTCCGGCTTATTTTATTTTACAGACATTTGGTGTATTTCAAAAAGAGACAGTATTATCTGACTATGCTCTGGCCGTTGATGTTAATGGGAAGTCCTATGGGGCCTGGCCGCTGATTAACAGTTTTGCAGCGATGGACAAAGAGGAAGATAACCGTCAGTTTTATTACCGAATTGATATGAATCATATCCAATACCTGTTTAATCTGGCCTATAAGGAGTATGATGTGAAGCCCGGCGGGGACAATCCGTATCTGGCTGGTACGGTAAACTATCAACGCACAGATCACAACTATGTGCAGACCGAGAGAAAGTATGAGAACGCCAATGAATTCACAACGGTTTTGAATCTGTATGATCAGGATGGGCAGGTGATCTACACCTACAATAACACCGGCAAGGGAGATAAACAGCTGGTAGAATCCATCATTCATCAGGGAATGAGCCGTAATAGTGGCGGTAGTAGCGAAGCTGCCCGCGATCCGCATATCAATATTACGGCGTTATTTCGCGACAAGCTTAACATTGATGTGAAACTGACGGTGGATGAGGAACACAAAGTGGTTACTATTCGAATGAACAAATCGGAGGCGAGATGATGAATGAGTATGGTGTACAACACGGACCTGCTTATCTGGAAGGATTAATTAGGAAGGAAGAGAACATAAAGTCCGATGAAGTGGAGTGGAAAGGCAAACTTCAAATGAGTGATGGTCATGATAAATTCCATATTTTTTATTATGGTGACTTGACTGAAGATGATCTGATTACCTGGCATGATTCGACACCTCTTCTTGTATATGCGGAGCATACGGTCACGGGTGAGCGCTATCTGCTCATTGATACCGCCAAGCACGGCTATGATGCTATGTTATGTGAGACCTATTCGGAAGACGCACTACATGACAGACCCCTTCGTCCTTACCTGGATGTTGAAGGTGAGGACATATTTGAAGTAGAGTTGACGGCTTACTACAATGTGCCTTGGGATGAAGAGTTTGGCGAAGATGTAGATGAAAATGGTGCATATGAACTGATTACGGGAGAGAGCATGCATTTTGATCAGGTCAAGCGTGATGGATATGATGCCTTTGCCGTTCGCATTCTGAATCGTAAAGGAGTATGGACTGAAATTGTACAGGAAGAACTGGCTTAGATCCTGAAAACGAATGAACAAACTGAGATGGGAGATGTCGAAAAATGTATATTGTATCCCGTGTAATTAAGCCGGTTCCAACAGAGGAACTGGATCACTTTGAACAACAGCACGGCATCTCGCTACCTTTGTCATACCGCACCTGGATTGAGCACTACGGGGAAGGTACATATACGGGGTGGATGAATGTGCAGAGACCGGACCCAGAAGTGTTGAAGCCTTTTGTTGAATATGATTTTTGGATACATACGGATGATTCGCCTATAAGTCAGCATCAACTTGAGCAGTGCATCTCCATCGGCAGTTCTGTAGATGGAGATTTCCTTGCTGTTCATCCGGAAGTTGAGGGGCTGTTGTGGCTACCGCGTCATGATGAAAATATCACCTTATGGACATGCTCGGAGACTGAATTTGGCGAAACGCTGGACCGGATCTATTGTGGGTATTACCATCAGGATAAACCAATAACGCCACTTTACTTTGAGCCGTGGAATGAGCTGCGGAAACATACGTTTTACCATTTTTCAGGGACGGAACAGGGAAGCTCCATGAAGGAACTCGCCGATACATGCAAAACAGAATTTAAGTGGGATGCTGTGTTGGAGAATGAGTACATGTGCAAGATGTTCATGGTGTCGATGGGAGGATATTTACGATTTAACTATGCTGCTGGGAGAGAAGTTGCCCTGTTCTATGAAGAAAAGAATGGTGCGGAGGAGGCGACGGATAACGAAATCAGTTTGTTTTTGCAAGCACATCATTGTACGGCATATGAATAGGGCTTGAGTGGAGGGAAACCTATGAGTTGGTTAAAGGAAGACATTGCGGAACAATGGCGCAATGAAGGCAAGCGTTATGCAAGGGATGTTAATGCATTTGTCCGGAGAAGTATGTGTGGAGAGCAACCGGATGAATCCGAGCTGGAGGGAGACTCCAGAAGCGGAATGAGTACTGAAGTATTCCAGATGGTGAGACAGGCCAATCTCCACGGTGACTTGGAGATGCTTCGACGTGAGCTACCCGCAGCGACGTGGCCATTGAACGAGGCGTTTCAGGCTTCCATGCAAGCGGTCAAAGTTGTAGGTTATCTGAACGAGGAAACGATTGTATGTAATACGGGAATTTTCACGGAGAATAGTCAGATATATGCGATGGATCAGCACGGATGGCAGTTGATCACTCCATATACTTTTGCAGGTTGCTCATCGGATGGACTTGACTTTGCGCTTGCAGGACCGGATGGGATTCGTATCATTCGTCAGCCAGATCGCAAGTTGGAAGGACAGGAGATAGCGACATATCAATGGGTAGATATTCAAGCCCGGATACAGTCGGCATTACCTCGGATTGAATCACTTGCGGACTGTGAGCATCCCGAACGGACACTTGAAGGACTTATACCTATCGATGAAGGCAAAGCACTACTCATACATTCAAGATACGGGATATATCTCGTCACACAAGCCCAGGTGACCTTGCTTCATCCCGATCTGGCAGAGATCGAAGAGTATGAGCTAGAGGATACACAGATAGATATGGGACATGCAGCTGTATCAAGGGATGGTAGATGGATTGCCTATGGCAGCCAAGGAAGCAATCATATGGTGATGGACCGTCGGCTGAGCAAGACATACTCTCTCTATCCAGAATCGAGCTACCCTCATTATGCAGCATTCACCAGTGATAACCAGACTGTCTGGTTTAACGCATGTCATTTCTATAACGGGGTCACGATACAGGTCCCGCTGGAATCAATTGCAGGCAACGAAACGAAGGAAGATTGGCCAGTGATGGATGAGAATGCACGTGTGTATGCAGCAGTGGAAATAGAGGCGGGTATGGTGCTTGGAGATGCATACGGTTATCTGTATTGTGTGAATAACAAGGGAAAGGAAGTATGGCGCCATTTTGTAGGTAGTACGATCTATTCTCTCGCCGTATCACCAGAGCAGTCTAAGCTGGCAGTTGGTACATATGGTGGCATGCTGCATGTGCTTGATCTTCGTTCCAAAGAAATGGACGAGTACGGGATCGGTACAGGCACTCTTCGTGAGTTGGAGCGGTATGTGTTGTGGCGTGGAGAAGAACCTCTTCGCTGGTAAGGTCGTATTACAACCTGCAAGGGGGTGAAGGGATGGAACGTGAAGAGGCTGTAACGTTATTAAAATGTCACTCCTTTTCTTATGATGATCTGAGTCATCCCAAGATGGAGAACGGTTTTATTGGCAGTCTGCGGCCTTTCCGTGGACATTTGATTAAGGAGAATTTTCATGAGTTGATGGAGATACTGCGTGTTCTGGCGTCCGAACTTGCACGGCCTTCACTGGATCGGGAAGTCATGGCATGTCTATGGGGAATTACTCATATGGCCCGTGCTTGGGCCGTTGAACCCGAAGGCATGCTTCGCAGCAACAACCTCATTTCCGACGAACAGGTAACATTGATGGAACAATGGCTTAATTTGTTATCTTATGCAGCCATGATTCTGCTTGAAGGCGGCGGAGAGGAAGAAGCGTTTTGGGAATATCATCAATATCTACAAGAAGAGAAGAACTGAGTTAGGGGAGGTGTGGTGAGATTGGAGCCAAATGTATCATTAAACGTGCTAATGGACGAGCTGAATCGCTTGCTGGGTGAGAGAATACAGGATCACGAGATTCGGCAATTGTTTGAAGAATATCAACATCTGGAAGGTGCATCCGAGAAAAGTCTGGATCTATTCGAAAAGGATTATGGCATCAGGCTACCTGGCGATTTTCGTACCTTTTATCAAAGCAAAGATGGCAGTGGTTACGGTTTGCATGTGCTTTACCCCGGTGATGCCGAGAAGGGCCGATGTACACCCTTTTATCTGATGTCATTGGAAGAGATTCGAGAGACCAAACAATACTTCTGTGAAGTGGATGAGAAGCTTGAAGAGTATTATTCTGCCGAAGAGCTCAGCCAGCTGGACCCGGAGATCAAGCCATACCTGTTCCATAAACCATGGATTCCTTTTGCAACGATCGCGGGAGGTTCACTGTATCTGATGCTCGATTTTGATCCAACGGATGAAGGGACGTATGGGCAGATTATTATGTACGTTCACGATCCGGACTTTGTCTATTACCTTACACCTACCTTCACGGATCTCCTCAGCATGTCGAACCGTAATCTGAAGATGATGGATGAGATTACCTATTAAAATCCTGCACGATTAGCAATTCCTTCAATAATAAAGAAGCTGCCGAAGCAGCTCCTTTATCTGAACAAGTAATTTGAATGAGTCTAATGATTACCACTGAAAGAAACGGTGTCCGTGAAATCCTCCACCTGGAGGTCCTCCGTGTCCACCTGGACCACCCGGCCCGCCTCCATGAGGTCCGCCTGGATAGCCACCTCCTGGGAAATGACCAGAGTGTCCACCGGGGTAACCACCGCCGGGATATCCACCATGCCACCAAGGACCACCGATCGGATATGGTAGTGGAACAGGAACGATGGGCTGGTATGGATAGGGATAAGGGTAAGGATACGGTGGGGGTGACGGATAATAAGGGTAAGGATAACCCGCAGATTGCGGGGATGAAACTGAACCAGGGCCGTATGCCATGTAATAAGCCTCCAATGACTGGATTGATGATATCAGCCTATGCCACAGTGGTTTCAGATGATACAGCAGATTGAAGATTAATGAATAATGAGTAATGAGGGGGAACATATGGTAGCCGTAGCTTTTCACACTGATCCAAGAGGAACTGCCTATGAACTGTTGATTGACGAATTGATCGAGAAGGCAGATCGTTTTATGCTGGTAGACAGACAAAGGTACGAAGAGAACGAGATACCGGAAGTAGTTCGTGTGTTAGAGAGATTGAAGCCCTATCTTGTGGAACGAGCTACGATGGAAGAAATGATGCTAAAAAGCGGAGCCTATTATTCCGAAGGCACCTATTATACATATCGCTGTACGCCGGAATCGGGTCGCGTGCTCAAAGAAGAAGCCAATCGTTTTCAGGATTGGTGTTATCCGTCATTGCCGGACGATCTTTGCTTTATGACAGAAGACGGAAATGATTATTTTTTCTCGGTTGCCCATGAGCATATGTATGGCATGAGGATTACATACAAAGAAGCGAGTGAACTTATGGAGCGGATTCCGGGGTTGTTCTTTGATTTGGACCGTCATAAGGAAATTGATCATCTCCTGGACGATGCGATCAGACATCAGACCGATAAGCTGGATATCAGCTTACATGGTTTAAGTGAGCTTCCCGAACGAATTCGGGAGTTGAAGCACTTGAAGGAGTTGACGATTTTTGAGCAGAATCTGTACTCACTCCCTGCAAGTCTGTTTGAACTTACTTCATTGGAAAGATTGGTCATTACAACGTTGGATCTGGAGTGTATTCCGGCAGAAATCGGGAAATTGAAGCAACTTCAAGAGTTAAGAATTTATTGTGGCAGTCCTTTTGAATCTGCACCTGGTTGGAGGCCCAAACCACAAACTGAGTTGGGATTAAATTGTATCCCGCCTGAGATTGGTGAATTAAGTGAGCTGAAGTATTTGGAGATCGTATATTCTGGTATACGTGAGCTCCCCCCGGAGTTGGAAAAACTGAAGAATCTGCGTGCTTTACTGGTGACAAATGCACTGATTGAGGGAACTCCGGATGTTGTCACAAGAATGCATTGGCTGAAGTATGTAGACTTAATGAATATTCCATTTGGAACCCATTGGGAAGAAGTCTGGGAAATGAAAAAGAACATGTAACAAATAGAGCCCTGCTCGGGATGTCCGAGTCAGGGATATTTGTTATGCGAGGAAAACTTGGCGGAAATGGGCTCACGTATCTGGGCGCTGGGCATAAGCTGGCATATAGGTTATGACCTAAACCGAGAGCGAAGGGCAGGCGTTTTATTTTGGCAACCTCATACATGGATTACACTTTACCAACCACCGAATTTACTTACGATTTGAGCAATAACCCGTTATTCAAGAAGGATGAGAACAACTATATTAACGCTCTTTCCATCAAGCAGTTAAACACACTGGGCAATGCTTCTTTACTGGATATTTTCCTCAACACGGGCAATGTGGTTGAACCACATACGCATCAGAATGCAACGGAGTTGGTATACTGTATCAGCGGTGCGGCAGTTGTTTCCCTCATTAATCCGTTTACCAACGAGCTTCTTCATTTCCCGATTACTCCGGGGCAGGTGGCTAACGTTCCTCAAGGCTGGTGGCACTATGAAGTGGCTACTGCAGATCACACGCACTTACTCGCAATCTTTGATGCTCCTATTCCTGAGGCGATATTTGGCTCAGACACCTTACGTCTTACACCTGCAAAACTTTTGGCTTATACGTACTGTCTGGATGAGAAAAAAGTTCAAGAAGCGCTGGCTCCCATTCAAAAAACAGTGATTATTGGCCCGCCGGCAGATTGCCAGCCTTCAACTGCTCCTGCCTCTAACAGTGCTCCAAATTTGAATCATCAGCCTTACGTAATGCCTAATGTACAACCAAATGTACAGCCAAACATGCAACCCAATGTACAACCAAACATGCAGCCCAACTCACAGCCGAACAACCAACCAAACATGCAACCTTACGTAAACCGTCTTCCGTACTGGGGCACTTGGGTTGATCCACGTATTATTCATGAGCCGGGCTGTCCGTATTATAGAGAGCTTCCTATGAATACGAATAATCAAGAGGACAGATGACGGTCATGAGGCGAGGTTTATCTAATACACATAAGTATTTCAGTTAAATTAGGTATAACAAAAGAAGCGTCCGCAAAGGAACGCTTCTTTTGTTGATTAAAGGTGTCTTCAAACCTGCTGAAAGCCGATGCATACCTGAACGTGTCCGGAGCATGGAGTGCTAACGAATCGTAGGCGTCTTAATCAAGGATTTGAGGCGTGCTCAAAAATCTAAAGAATCTGAGACACGTTATATCAGAATAAACAGCCGTATGAAGTGTTTTTATCGGGGATTTTGGGAAATAACGAGTCTGAGGTTCCTTACAATTTTAACTGAGGACCTAGAGGCCAAATAAGATGTCCTGAGTTCCTAAGAAAATTTTCAACCCATTCCCCAGAGACCGCAGGATAGTACTTCAAGACTTTTTAGGCGCTGACATCCATCATCGATAGCTTGCCTGAGGTTAAAGAAGAACAGCTATTTAATTTACGATGTGTAATTTCGTCCCAGGCCAAGCTCCGTTAATAATTGACGATAAGCTATCGAAGTACGGTCCGCAGGAATATGGGCCTCGGCATACAGATCAAGGGGTAGATCCTCCGGTTTCTGTGACTCGACCATCTCGCGGTCTTCTTCAAATACCTGCAAGTTGAACTTGATTGTGTCTTCAATCGGAGCGTCTTTGTCAAAGTTGCGTGTGATTGGACAGAATAAACGTGTATAACGGGCAGAGATTGGCGAAGCACAATTCAGAATATTCAGCTTGTCGTCTCCTGGGAAATGTACCGTAAGAGAAGCCGCAAAAGGTGGGAACACTCGAAACTCGCGCAGCCATTGGAAACCTTCAGGTGCAACAAGATCTTGCCCTTTGCCATAGTTACTTACAGTACTCCAATACTCCGCCAGTAACTCATTACCTTCGCGTTTCACTTTGTATTGGGGGACTTCGGTGTTGTTTCGGTCACCAAACGTTTCGGTATGCACATAGGCAAAATGGGATACATCCAGGAATCCCTCCATTTGTCGTCCAGAGGAACCGGCAATGTCAAAGTTGGGTGGCAAAATATTGATATAATCCGGATCATCCCATCCAGGGAAGGAGGGGATCTGTTCTTCCGTTCCCGCCAAAGTGGTCCAGATCAAGCCATAACGTTCGACTGCCGGGTACACGATAAGTTTGAGCTTAGGCGAGATCTTGGAGCTTGGGTGCGCAGGTACTGCGGTACATTTTCCTTCACAATTATAACGGAAACCATGATAAGGGCAGACAATCTCGCCATTTTCTACCCAGCCTTTACTAAGTGGGGCCCCGCGGTGAAAACAAAGATCCTTGGCTACCACAATCTGATCATTACTGCGGTAGAGAACAAGCTTCACATCGAGTAATTGAGCAGCCAAGGGTTTGTCTGTTACTTCGGTTGCTTGGGCTACCGGGTACCAATATTGGGATAATACATGCCAGTCTTCGGCGGTGAACGTACAGCCTCTAGGCAATTCGGACGTCACATTACGGTTTGCATTGGAAGTTATCATAGGAAACACTCCTTGCCGATATGAATAAACGATTCTCTTTTTATGTTAGAAAAGTTAACTTAATTAGCCGTATGTTACTACTCTTTTGGTCAAAATATCAATATATCCAACCTACTTTTGGTTGAAATCACAAACGCTACAGCAAAAACCGTACATGAATACGGAAAAACGCGGATTTTTATTACATTAGATGTTAATTGTAAAAAGAGAACAACCTTTCCAGTATGTTTTTCCATTACTGATTATTAACTCCATGGAGGTTGTCCTGTCATCAGAATCTAAGTGTGAATATTCGTTAGTTGAGCAACCATTCTTGTGGGCATAAAAAGATTTTCGCAAAGAATGTCACAGATTCCGGCTGTCATTTGTCTACAGTATGTAAACCAAATGACGGAGGCGAATGAGAAATGAATTTAAGAACGAACTACAGAGTAGCGAGTCCAGGCGCATTTAAAGCGATGATGGCGATGGAGCAATATATATCCGGGCAATTTGAGAATAAAGTGTTATACGAGTTGTTGAAAATCCGCGTGTCCCAGATTAATGGCTGCGCCTTTTGTCTCGATATGCATGCCAAAGATCTGATGAAACTGGGAGATTATGCGGATCATATTTTATTGCTGAGTGTGTGGCGTGAAGTGCCTTTCTTCACGGATCAAGAACGTGTTATGCTGGAGCTGGCTGAAGCGGTGACCCGAATCTCGGAACACGGTGTACCCCTTGCGTTGTACGATAAGGTCCGTGAACATTTCAGTGAATCCGAACTGGTGGATCTGATCCTGGCCATTAACACGATTAATAACTGGAACCGCATTGCGATCACAACTGGGATGTATCCGGGTTGCTTTAACTAAAATACACGCACCATGCCAGAGGGGGCCATTCTTATGAATTCCAATCTCCACGCCAATGAGCCAGAAGTGTCTTCTCTGGATGTTGGTGAGTTGTATATTCGTTATAAAAAATATGCATTTTCAATAGCTTATCGCATGTTGGGCAGTGTGGCAGAAGCTGAAGATATTGTGCAGGATTGTTTTGCGGGGATTCAGAGCACGTCTGCTCAGGATATTCGTAATCCCAAATCCTACATCGCCAGATTGGTGGTGAATCGAAGTTTGAATCTGCTAAATTCCGCCCGTAATCAGCGGGAAAGTTATGTTGGTGAGTGGCTGCCAGAGCCGATGGGTGACAGTGAAGAGGCGAACATGCCAGAGGAAACGATGGAGAAAAAAGAGCTGATCTCCTACGCCTATCTGGTCATGTTGGAGCGTCTATCGCCCATGGAACGGGCTGTTTTTGTCCTTCGTGAAGCGTTCCGATATGATTATTCCGAAATAGCGGATTGGCTGGGCAAAACGGAGAGTAACTGCCGTCAAATCTTTAGCCGTGCCAGACGAAATCTGCCCGAAAAACTTCCGCCGATCGAGCAGAGTGATGCGGATATGATAGCCAAAGGTGAATTGCTGAGCCGTTTTACAACGGCTTTCCTTCGTTATGACGTCTCTGCCATGCTGGAGTTATTGGCAGATCAGCCTGTATTTACAGCAGATGGCGGTGGCGTTGTGCATACGGTTATGAGAACAATGAATGTGCACAAAGGTGTGCTTGCACTCCTGACCTCACGGCGAGTCCTTACGCGATTGCGTGAAAGGGAATGGGTACCGATGTGGATCAATGGCGAACTTCAACTCGCGTTGATGAAAGAAGGGCAGTTGTCCGAGGTACTCTGTTTGGAGTTGGACGCTTCCGTAGAGCGGATTGAGGGTGTGTATCTCGTCGTCAATCCGAACAAACTTACATCAATAGTGACTTAAACTCTTTGATCCAAACGTAAGGACTTGATATGTAAACTTCAAAGCGACAACCTCTGTCACGAGGATTGCCGCTTTTTTGGCATTCACATTTTGCGATTCAGCATCCGATTATTCACGGGCAAATTGTTGTTGAACAGGTTCAATGATTGCTCTGACTTCAGGTGTAAGCTCATCATTGTTCTGATTAAGAACCCGTAAAATCTTTTCCATAGTGTCCAGAAGAACACTCTCCGTATTGGGCTCCCGCTTAGCCAAAGCTTTCTCGTAAGCCTGTTTCACCACAGGGTCCATGGTGCGAATTTCTTCATCCGTGTACCAATCATAAGCAGGCGTGTTGTCACTTCCGTAAAACAGATAATCCACAAATAACCCTTGCTTCACTGCTGATGTGCGATTGGAATTCGGGAAGTTGTTCAAAAAGGCTTCTTTCTCCAATGCACGCTGGATTAATTCGTTCCAAGAGATGATAATGCCCCCATCTGAAGTCGTCATTTGGTTGGACTCGGTAGCCATAATATTAATGTATGCAGCAATATCAGCCTTAACAAAAGGTTTGAACTTTTGATATATCTCATAATTGATGATGGGGTAATACAAGCCTTCACTGGTTTCCAGTTTGAACCCGAGATCTGAAGCTTCCTGCAGAAGTTTCTTCACGGTCGGATCTTTAATTTCTTTGAGCAGACGACTATATGTAAGCTTCTGTTCGTAACCAAGTTGTTCATGGGCTTGAGATATGGCCTGTTGAAATTGTTCCGTATACATTTGGTAATCCATATCAGCCAGCTTCACGTTCTGCATGTTCTCCAGTTGCAACGTCATTAGTGTGGCCTGCCAAGGGTCGACTTTATCGATATGATTCATCAGGTATTTACGCGCTTTAACCAGACTTTCTGTGGACTTCACTGCTTCTGTTCGATAGGTTTGGAATTGATGATACACCGCTTTGGAAGCAGGGACAGATGCAGCGAGTGTTGTTGAAGGTGTAATTATTGCGCCAATGGCAGTACAGCCGAGAGCCATAGCCAGTAAACCAAGTTTAGCAGGTTGCTTCCATCTCATTTGTATACCTCCCCATTAATGAAGAAAAAGCCATTTGAATTCTCGTATAACGGCATTTCACCCTATTTTATATGTATGATCCTTAAGTTGAATATGTACGGGTTTGTCTTTGATTAAACCAGTTTCTGGTAACCAAATCAAGAGTCTTAAGCAGGAAATGATTATAAATAACCAAAGAACAGCCCCTAAAACCCGCATGGGTTGAAGAGACTGATCTGGGGAAGCGGATTTTATTTTCTAATTAATGAAGTGGTTTATTGTTAATAGGCATCTGAGGTGCTCCGGTTGCTGGAATGTATGCCTGAAGCATCTGTTGTGTATCACTTGGAGTGAGTTGAGGTACTTGATAATAGGCATTTTTATTCTGGAACATGAAAATTTCATAGGCCATCTCGATAAAATGCTGGATCTGAGAAGCGATGACCCGGCGAACCGTTCCATTTGTGATCTCGCTACAGGACATGCCGAGCAGACTCGCATGTGACTTGATCAGTCCCAGCATATGACCGCTAATCCCGGCATCCTTTACATCAGCTAAGCTCTGGTTTGGTTTTTTCGGTGCTGATGGCTTAAGGCCATATACCGGTGGTACCATGTTGGGGATCATATAGGTAGCTGTCTCTTGATGAGGCTTCTGTCCGGATGCAAAACACTCTGCTGTCAGATTGTACTGGGATAATATGAAGTTGTACTGCCGGTCCAGAATGCCAATCAGTTCCTGGCTCTGCACAAAAGTACGAAAGATCATGTATTGATCCAGCACGTTAATGGTGGAGGACAGAATCTCATGCACATCGAACATCTCATGGCCGCCATGATTCATGTTAGGGGTGACATTTGGATTGGTGTTCAATGTGGGTTGTACTACATTCTGAGGGTTCATGGAATTTGGATTCATTGTAAATTTGATTCTCCTTTGGTAAATGGTATGATTCTATATAAGTTGAACGAAAGAATATTTACACTTGCCACTCCGATGACAGAACAACCTTCCGATCGCTGTTATCCCCAGATTTTTAATTCGATTTTACAAAGGTGAAAATCCGGTGATAAGCTTATGCTTCCGAAGTAGCTTTCTTGTAGAAAGCTTTTAGCGAACGCTTCACTTCTTCAGGTTCTTTCTGTCCTCTGCGTTCTCGTGCAAATGTATAGTTCAACTTCTATAGTATGCTTGGAAAGTAGTAAACTTATGTAAAGTGTTAGGAGTATACGCACAAATAGGAACAGGCATGGTGGTGGTTAAGGATGGAAGAGACCGATTGGGGTGTAGCAAAGGATTTGTTCGTCAAACATTATGGGAGCGCTATACAGATGCATCGAGAAGGCGTGTATGCCGACTATAAGCGATGGGACGTACCCCAAGAGTTAGAGGAACAATGGATAGGGGAGCGAATTCAACAATTAAGTTCCGAGCTGTCTATCATGAATTGGGATGCGGTGGATGAACTTGCGTTGATTGCCAAACATCGAACAGAACCAAGTATAATTAAGGCTATTACAGCATTTGCTTCAAGACAATTGAAGAGTGCGGACAGTATGGTTCGTCTCGTGTATGCTGAACGTCTGATTGAGCTGATCAAACGGTATGAATCCTCTCTGCCGATGGACAAGTTACGGGAAACCTATCAACTGACGATGGATTTGCTGGTTGATGTGGCGACTAAACCGTTGGTGCTTGATCCAGGGCATGAATTACAGCAGTATGGATTAAAGGATAAACGAGGATTGAATTTGCGTGTGGAAAAGAATAAGGAAGAAATCATCCGCTATTTTCGAAACTAATTGAATTTTATCAAGTGAGGTCAGAATCATTGAGAAAACTGAATTATATTCGCATATTTATTTTCCTTAGTGTGGTCACCATAGTAACGCTTGGATTGTACTATGTAGCTGCTGATAGGCTGGATCAGCGTTATTTCCGCTTCCTGATCTGGAATCTGTTCTTGGGCTGGATTCCTTTTGTGTTCTCTTATGCAGCCTATCTTCTAAGTGATGTGAAATGGAAAGGTGCCGCATGGCTTGCAGTCGCAAGTGGTCTGCTATGGTTGTTATTTTTCCCGAACTCTTCTTACATTGTTACGGATCTGGTTCATCTGACAGCGAGAAGTTCCCGGTATTATGGTGGGAATGGGGTGGACTATACGTATTGGTACGACTTAAGTGTTGTATTAATGTTTGTCTGGACTGGACTCCTGCTTGGATTCCTGTCGATGTATCAGCTTCAGGAAGTGATTTATCACCGAATTGGACGCTGGGCATCCTGGATCTTTGTACTGGCAGGTTGTGCTTTGGGAAGTTACGGGGTATTGCTTGGACGTGTATATCGACTGAATAGCTGGGATGCACTGACGAATCGCGAGATGCTGATTGAACTGATGCACGAAAGTGTAAGCCGTCCGTCTCTGGCGTTTTGCCTGTTTTTTGGCACGTTTATCACTACAATCTATGCCACATTGTATTATCTGATCAATACGAGGGCTCCACGGGAAAAGAAGAAGAGTGCAGGAAGTCCCGAATCGGACCTGCAAGCGTTACGCTAACTCATGTTTTCTTAAGGCCGAACTCATTAGATCTAATCTTAATGTATATTGCTTAAAGGGCTGTTCCAAGTCATACCCATGGCTATTGGAACAGCCCTTTAACATTGGATCCAGCGGAGGATGTTCTGAATAAAAATACCTCTACTTATCAGTGATTAACTCAAGGATTGTTTTCACAACCAGTTCAGGTTCATCGTGAATAATCATATGCCCACTGCGGGTGGCCACAATGAGCTGACTATCCTTCGATATATTCAACATGTTCCGTTGCCCCGATTGCCATATGGATTCGAGCTTCTGCCCAATGTCAACCGGAATCCCTGCACTAGCATAGTCTTGAGGACGTCCGCGTGCAATGATACGTACAGGGATTAATCCAAGACTTTGGCCACGAATGGCATCTTCTGTTGAATGGGCGTGGAGGGCTTCTTCTTCTTTGGCGTGAAAATAGGAAGGGGTAGCAATCACATTAACAAAAGTATCCCGATCTTGCTTGGCAACCAGACCATCAAGCATAAAGTCTGGAAATAATCTGAAAGCTCCAGATACCTTCAGTAAAGATAACAAGGAGGCAGGCGGGTTTCCCTGAAACTGAGCCTGTTCCAACAAAACCTTTGTGTTCCGTTCATCATCCTCAGGTCGCGCATCAATGAGGACAAGGCTCTGAACCTCATTTGAATAGGTCTGTGCAAAGAGTCTAGCATACATACCCCCAAGAGAATGACCTACCATAACGTAAGGGCCGCGTATGTTCTCCTTCTCCAGAGCAGCATGTAAATCTTTGACGATATTTGCACCTGTACGTTCTGTGGGTGCAGATTCACTCCAGGCATATCCTGCGCGATCATACGTGACCACCGTTGCATGTTGGGCTAGTTCCACAGGAATGTCTCTCCACGACAAACTGGTTTCACCACTTCCAGCCTCCATAAGTATGGTCGGTGAACCATTGCCTTGTTTATGAATGTGTAGTTGGTAACCGCCGACTTGAACTAACGTACCTGGAGGTGGAAAGTCCTTTTTGGCCTGCGAGGAAGCAAACCACTCATAGAGGAATGCGGCACCTATCAGTAGTAGTATTGTGCAGAATAACCTTACTATGAAGGTGAAAACTCTGAAATTCTTGCGTGTTGAGGCTGGGGTAGTTGTATGCATGATCTTATGAATTCCTCTCCTACAGCTGTTTTTATATTTTAGTACAATGTATTAAAAAGATTATAGCACAGTGTATTACAAAAAGAGAAGTTTGTTGTATAATGTTGTCATGCCAAAAATCGTAGATCATGAAGCTCAAAGGAAAATCGTTGCTGATGCAGCCATCCGGGTCATTCAAGAGCATGGACTTGAGCATGCTACCGTTCGGAATATAGCAAAGGAAGCGGGACTATCTGTAGGTTCCATGCGTCATTATTTTGCCACACAGGCTGAATTGTTCACCTTTTGCATGAATCTTTTTGCAGAACGGGTACAGAAAAGGGTGGAGGCATTACAGATGAGTGGATCTGTACTGCTGGATATGAAGAATCTGCTCTTGCAATTTCTCCCGTTGGACGAAGACAGAATGATGGAAATGGAGGTCTGGTTTTCGTTTACAGCCAAATTATTGGTGTACCCCGAATTAAAAAAGTTAAGTGATCAGATGCATCAAGGGATGTATCGATCGGTTCAATGGGTAATACAGGAGTTGCACAAGCGGGGGATGACACATCCTGAACTGGATGCCGAGATGGAGATAGAGAAGTTATATGCTCTGGTGGATGGGCTCGCAATACATATGTTAATGCAGCCAGATAGACTTACGGTAAAACGAGTGGAACAAGTGATTGAACAGCACTTTAGCATGCTTTGTCAAACTTAATCTTACGTTGTCTGAAGAAGGGTTATTTCCTTTTATAAGGGAGTAATCCTTCTTTTTATGAAAATATGGCAGGTATGCAGGATATGACGAAGAATTAAGAATGAGAATGTAATGAATACATAGACAAGTAGGTGAACAACAAAATGTTGAATGCAGTAGAGCTGACAACAAAAGTAGAAGAAGTCATGGAACGCGTGAATTTTTCGGGTGTTGTATTACTCCAGCAAGCCGGGAAAACCCTTTTGAATATGAAACGTGGTTATGCAAATCGTAGCGAAGAGCTAGCCAATCAGGTGGACACACGCTTTGGGATTGCATCAGGATGTAAGATTTTCACGGCAGTGAGTATATGCCAACTAATTGAAGCGGGCAAGTTGTCTGCGGATTCCAAGCTTACGGATGTATTGGATGTGGAGTTTCCACTGTGGGACAAAGGGATCACCATCCAGCAGTTGTTAACACACACGTCAGGCATTCCTGATTATTTCGATGAAGAAGTGATGGATGACTTTTCAGAATTATGGAAAGACAGACCCGTCTACGCGATGCGGCGTTTAAGTGACTTTCTGCCCATGTTTCAGCATCTGCCAATGAAGTCTGCTCCGGGTGAACGTTTTCATTATAACAATGCGGGTTTTATTGTGCTGGGACTTATCGTGGAACAACATTCAGGACTGTCATTTACAGATTATGTGGAAGAGCACATTTTCAAAAGGTGTGGCATGAAGGAATCCGGTTATTTCGTAACAGATCAGCTCCCGCGTAACACAGCTTTAGGGTATATCGATCATGAAGATGGCTCTTGGAATACTAATATGTTCTCCATTCCTGTCAAAGGTGGATCAGATGGTGGAGCCTATGTTACGGCACCGGATATGATTCGATTTTGGGGTGCTTTGCTGGGTCACCAATTGTTGAATGAAGAGGCGACACAGCAGTTATTAACTCCACATGCTCATCAAGAGGATGAAGAGTATTATGGGCAGGGTATCTGGATCGACCGTAAAGAGGAAGACATTTTCAAATTTCATGTCATGGGGTTTGATCCAGGAGTGTCGTTCATGTCTTCCGTGTATCGGGACTATGATCTACAACTGGTTGTGGTCTCTAATCAAGAGTCTGGTCCTTATCCAATAACAATTGCTATCGAAGAAGCTTTGGCATGACAAATAAACCCTCAACCAATGGTCAGGTTATGGCCAAAAGGTTGGGGGTTCATTGTTGAACAGGATAGAAGGATTGTTCTCCGTTTATAACATTTTCCATAGCTCAGGGGCGATTAATCGAGGGAAAACATCCAGCGGAGGTTTCTCTTTCTTTCGTTTGTCATTGGTTAACACGGTAACGAGCTCTAGCTCAGGGACAATATATACATACTGACCACCAAATCCTCGTGCGTAATAATAATGGAGATTGGGTTGGTCGTCTTCAGCAGCAATACCTTCGGAGTCAGACCTTTCGTTCGGATAGACATCCACCCACCAATGCCAAGCATAGCTGCCGTGATTCGGTGGAGTGACTGTAATAAAAGGCTGCGTCGAACGAGATACGAGATCACTTGAAATGAGAGACTCACCCTCCCACATACCTTGCTGTAGAAACAGCTGACCGAATTTGAGCAGATCTACGGGTAACATCTTAAGACCGAATCCGCCTGTATGAACACCTTGAGGGTCACTTTCCCATTCGTAATGCTTAATTCCGAGCGGGTCAAAAAGATAACGCTCTGCGAACTCGGCTACGTTCATACCTGCATTTTGCATCAGGATGGCGGATAGGATCTGTGATACTCCTGAGTTGTACTCCATATATGTACCCGGTACATGGCTTAA
This sequence comes from Paenibacillus sp. FSL E2-0151, assembly GCF_037993015.1. Lineage (NCBI taxonomy): Bacteria > Bacillati > Bacillota > Bacilli > Caryophanales > Paenibacillaceae > Paenibacillus > Paenibacillus sp. FSL E2-0151. Next base: position 4,225,926 of record NZ_CP150308.1, on the reverse strand, counting down.
GCGTTGTTCCAACGCAAAATCCACCCAATGATCGGTGCGGGTCATGCGAGGGAATGAATTCTGCCCGCCGAACTCGTCCCAGTTGAATCCGGCTGTCATCGTGAGCAGTTGTTCCAGTGTGATCGCTGGTTTGCGCGGGTCAGGATCGGATGTCAACTGTGGGAAAAAAGTAGAGATTGGGGCTGATGCCTCTGGCAACAAGCCTTTATCCATCGCTATACAGATGAGGGCGGATAGCACACTCTTGGTACATGAATTGATTTTTGCAATATCAGTCGCAGCCTCGTGGTTGCGGTAGTGTTCGTACATAATCTCACCGCGTATGCTGACGAGGCAGCTTCGCAGATCCAGTTGCGGAACGATCTGTTGTAATTTGGGTGACAGTGATGAAGGATTCATAGTGTCCTTTCTGTACGGTTGATTTGTTATAGGATTTTGTAGAAATAGGTGTCCATTATCTTAGCATACTCCCGAGGTAGGGCTCAACAAGCGCTACATTATTATGTCAAAGCAAGCATGCAAAATGCGATATCCTATGAAAGCTATAAGAATCACATGCGAATATCGCATAAATTCCCAGCATTGTCTGTCAATCTTATATAATTGTCATGAGAAGAGTACCAGACATGTATAAGAGAAAGGGGTCTGTGATGTGGGAAATATAATAGAAGAATTATATTATGGTAACCTGAGACCAGAGGAGAATATTGTTCCTCAAGATTCGGAGTATCGATCTATTAATAAGGAGATTACAGCTTATATCGAAAAATTTCAGGAAAAGCTTTCGGAGGATGACTTTAAACAGTTGGAGGTATTGTTTGATATGATGGATCAAGTTCACTCTATTCATTCAAAAGAGGCTTTTGCCAGTGGTTTCAAAATTGGGACGTTGATTATGATCGAGAGTGGATACTCAAGCTAATATTCTGGTTTTTCACAAATTGTGGTTATATAGCTAACCTCTTTCCTATGAACATATGGAAGAGGTTTTTACCATTATGAACATGCCAATATAGGAAAAATATCATATGAAAAATGAACTATGTTAGTGCGTATTAAGGTTAGAAATGGTAAAATATCAATGCCTAGACATGGAATAAGTAGATTAAAGACAATTAAATATAGGAAATAGTGTAGAATCAGTGTTTTAGCAAAAAAACTTTATAGTAAATTATAGTAATCTAATACTGAATTGAGGAATTGAACATGGCGATTATTGACGTAATTAAGTATGATGGCTCACCTGATGTGTTTGCTTGGAAACATCCCGAGACTGAACTGGGAACATGGACTCAGTTAATTGTGAATCAATCTCAACAAGCAATTCTTTTCAAGGATGGAAGAGCGCTTGATATGTTTGGACCCGGAAGGCATACGCTGAGTACTGCAAATATCCCAATCTTGAACCGTCTCGTTAACCTTCCGTTCGGAGGAAAGTCACCTTTTGCAGCAGAAGTATGGTATGTCAATCAAGTGAGCGCATTGGACGTTAAATGGGGAACGGCGAATCCGATTCAGATCCAGGATCCCAAGTATAATATTATTGTTCCCGTAAGAACATTTGGACAAATGGGAATTAAAATTTCGGATTCACGAAAATTTTTGGTCAAGCTTGTGGGAACACTGCCTGAGTTTAACCAAGCTAATATGATTAATTACTTCCGTGGGTTGATTATCATGAATATTAACTCCATGTTGTCATCATATCTAATACATAGAAAAGTAAGTGTTTTGGAGATCAATGCATATATCGCCGAGATATCACGACATTTTGCAGATACGGTAGCTTCTACTTTTGAAGAATTTGGTATTGAGTTAATCAACCTGTATATTCACAATGTCAATCTGCCCGAAGAAGACCCTTCCGTCATTCGATTAAGAGAAGCGTTGGCACGCAAAGCTGAGATGGATATCATTGGCTACACATATCAGCAAGAACGTTCGTTTGATACGCTTGAAGGTGCAGCGAAGAATGAAGGAAGCATGCAGTCAGACATCATGGGCGCAGGACTTGGTATGGGCATGGGGGTTGGTCTGGGTGGTTCTTTCAGTGGCGAGATGTCCCAGATGTCTAAAGTGATGTCTACGAAGGAAACGCCTGCAGTAAGTATATGTAAGCAGTGCCATCATCCGAATCAGGAGAACAGCTCTTTTTGCAGCAAATGTGGCAATTCATTAGCCGAAAAATCGGTAGCAACAACAGATTGCAACAATTGTGGACATGCCTTGCCAAAGGGAACCAAATTCTGTCCTAACTGTGGTGACAAATACCATGCATGTCCTTCATGTGGGGCGGATAATGCGGAGAACGCATTGGAATGTATCCAATGTCATCAACCGATGCCCAGCCCATGCCCAAATTGTAACCATATGAATTCCGGTCATACAAAATTCTGTGGCAACTGTGGCACAAGTTTAAGCTTGAAATGTAGTCGGTGCCAACATGAAGTAAAACCCGGCCAGAAGTTCTGTCTCGATTGCGGAAACAATCTGCAAGAAGGAGGACAGGCATAGTGATGGTAAAACGGAGCAATCTCTTGATTTTGGATGTCGTCTATTTAATATGCATGTTAGTATCATCAATCGTTTCTTTTACGCTGTTTAATCATGCGCTTCTGTCGTTTTCTTTTTGGATGAATCTCGTTGCTTCTTATGTAGCGATTACGGCTATTTGGATCTACGCGCGGTTCATCATGCAAAATATGGATCGGTTTAAACGGTTTGTTCCAGGTTACACAGCTTTAGGTGTAGTATTAGGTATTTATCTGATTTGTGTGATGATCTACACGTTGTTAACAGGTTCAGCAGATCATGCGCTTCGCTGGTTCGTATTGTTACACACGTTAACGATTGCGATCGCAATTATTTTGTGCGGAATCATTATGATCTATATTCAGAGTGCGCGCCGTCATGAAATAGATGAACATACAAAAATCGCAAACTTACAATTAATCGAAAAAGCCTTACAGCAATTGCTTCATACCATGGTGCAACAACCCGTCCTAACTGTGGAAGAGGAGCGCAAAACCGTTCAGTCATTAATTGAACTTGTAAAGTATAGTGACCCAATCACTCCGGATTCCCTTGAGAAAAATGACCGCCAGATCTTGCTGGACATTGAATTGATGAACAGTGAGCTTGCAAATCAGTACGAAGCAGGGGAATTGGTAAATAGTGAACGTTTTGCTTCGCAACTATCCCAGTTAAAGTTCCGTTTGAAAGAGCGCAATCAACAGATCATGACAAGCAAATCATAAATTGCAGGAGGAAACGCGGTGAAAAGATTTTTTGGAATTATATTCATTATCCTTTCGTCTCTGACGATCTTGTTATCTTTAATATTAATATCCGAGGGAACAGAAACAGCCATTATCAGTACGATAATTCTTTTTATCCCTGGGGTTATCGTACTTGTTACGGGCATTAAAATGTGTGGTCGACCTAAATCTCGTTCTAACACTGATCAATACCATCACAATTCTAATGATAATCAATATTACGAAGATCAGCATCGTGTGAAATATGACGAGGCACCTCAAGAAACTGTAGCCGTGAATTGTTCAGGGTGTGGAGCCAAGGTAAGGGTATATCCTACTTTGTCTGCGGATTGTGAGTATTGCGGAACGACAATGAGGATCTCTTAGTCGTAGCTAACATAAATAGACTTTAACAGTTTTAGCGGACGGATACTTGTAGTGTGTCGGTTAGGCGTAGAGTTTGTTTGGGAGGAATCAAATTGAGGAAGTTTTTCGGGCTCATTTTTATGGTGTATGCAATTGGCACACCCATTGCTTTTTTCAATGCAGACAATCACAAAAGTGGGGATCTATTTGGCATAATTGGAGTTATTATTATTGAATTTTTATTTTTGTTTTTTGGTATTAAATTGCTTAGGAAAAAACGTGTTAAGAAAAAGCGTGGCCCTGAACGAAAGTTTTATGGGGGAGACTATGGAGGTCATCTTGATCGCGAAAATGCGAATCCGCATACTTATTCAAGTTACAATAGCAACACCGTGAGTTACAGTAGTCATAATACAATTAACTATACAGAGATCAATTTTTCAGATAAGGAAAACACTGAAGAGAAAGCCGATGAAAAAGTTGAAGAGCCACAAAGGCCTGTTTCAGTGAGTTGCCCGGGGTGTGGGGCGAAGGCAAAAGTGCTTCCTAAGCAATCAACGGACTGCGAGTATTGCGGAACAACAGTTGTAACAAATTAGAACGGTTCAGAATAGATACGTGAAGGGTTAAGCCTGATTCCTATGGAGTCAGGCTTTTAATCTCCTCAATTTAGAATCTCTAAAAGACCCTCAAACGATCAAGTCGTCATATAATTCCACGTGAGTTGCCTTAATGTAGTCCCTTTAATGAAACGTTTCGAATTCAAATTTATAATTAAGCCACATTATATTCAGTATCTGTAAGCGTTTTATTTTATTGTTTACGGAGATGGGAAATTTATGATAACATATACACGAAACGTTTCGAATCCATTTGAAGGGAGAAAATCATGAAAAAAGTAAAACAATTCAGCTTCATTTTAACTTTTTGTCTGTTAGCTAATCTAGCTTTAACTCCTATGGCTTCAGCAGGTGACTCAAGCAATTTAATTGGATTCCGAGCAGAATTGAAAGCGATTGCATATAAAACCTATACGTTTTTTGAGGACTATACGGATCAGAATACCGGCTTGACTTACGATGAAGTACGGCACACTGAAAACGGGATAGAAGAAGCTAAACGTACCTCGCCCACAAACATCGCAATGTATATGATGAGTACCGTTTCAGCGCAACAATTGGGCATTATTTCAAAGAAAGAAGCTGTACATCGCCTGCAAACAACTATAAATTCCCTCGAAAAGTTAGAAAAGTGGAACGGCCTATTTTATAACTGGTATAACACAGTTGACGGTTCGGTGAAGAAAGATTGGGGGCAATTTATTTCCCAAGTCGATAATGGCTGGTTATCCGCTGGTTTAATTGTTGTTGGGCAAGCCTATGAAGAACTTCATGGGGAAACAAGCAAGTTGGTTACAAATATGAATTATACTCCGCTATATGATCCTGAAGTCGGCCAATTCCGCGGCGGTTATGATGTGGCTAAAGGCGCGCTGACGGACCACCATTATGGGATGTTTTATACGGAACCACGTGTAGGCAGCTATATTGCCATTGGGAAAGGTGACGTTCCCCAAGATCATTGGTGGAAGATGTATCGCACATTACCTCAAGAATGGGATTGGCAAGCTCAGATTCCTCAAGGCAAATCCGTTAAGTACGATGGAGTGGATGTGTTTGAAGGAAGTTATGTATACAAGGATAAAAAGTTCGTACCAAGCTGGGGAGGTAGTATGTTTGAAGCTCTTATGCCCGGTATGGTCATAAAGGAAAAAGACCTGGGTACTCAAGCTTTGGGATTGAACAATCAGCGTCATGTCGAATTGCAGATCGAATACGCCAAAGAAAAAGGGTATTCCGCATGGGGCTTCTCACCTTCTGCCACTCCGGCAGGTTACAGTGAGTTTGCAGCAACGCCGTTAGGTACCTCAGGTTACAAAGATGGAGCAACGGTAACAGCACACGCAACATTCCTTGCTCTGGATTATGCCCCTGAAGCAGTTCGAAAGAACATTAAAGCTTTAAAGAACTTCAAAATGTTTGGCGAATATGGCTTCTATGACTCAGTCAATGTTGAAACGGGAGAACTTGCAAAAGCTTATCTGGCACTGGATCAAGGGATGATTATGGTGTCGATCGCCAACTATCTTCAAGATGGCGTTATCCGCGATTATTTTCACAGTGATGTGATAGGGCAGACGCCAGAAGAATTATTGAAAAAAGAAGTGTTTTCCATTCAATGAAGGGCTGCTTTAGATTAGAGCAAGATCACTAACGAAATGGGACGAAGATTAAAAGATGGGCGGAACGAAGCAGGGTATCAGCATGCTTCGTTCCGTTTTTGCGTTTACCATTGATAATGAAGTCGCAGATGGATTAGATTATGGAATTTATCCGGAAAAAGACAAGGCATTTACAATGGCGATTTTAAGACTTACGTTGTGGGGCATAAGCGCAAAGAAAGACGCGTACGCCTTCAGTGATGATATGTTTAGTTTGGTCCTCATCTAATGTCCCGATTTTTCCCGGTTGATTGAATACCAATAAAAACGTTAATGCAGCGAAGTGCTTTGCAGCCATTTTAGGATCAATCACATGGAGCAGTCCGTTTTGTCCAAACGCTGTAAACCTCCTGATAATCCCCTCTTCAGTTGCGTTATCGAGCCTTTCAAAAAACGAGTCTGGCAGGTTGGCAGCTTCCACCATAACCAGACGGATCAAAGCCTTGTAATCTGCCGAACCGTTTGCAGAAGCTACGATTTGCTCACAAAATAAGATGAGCGCCTGCTCAAGATCTTCGAATTTCCAGAGGTGGTCTGATATCCCTTGCTCAATCATGACCAGAACCGCCGAACTGGATTCTTCCACAACGGCAAGTAGTAGATTCTGTTTGTCGCCATAATAATCATAAACTGTCCGTTTGGAAACTCCCGCTTTAGTTGCGACCGCATCGACGCTGGAACGATCAAACCCGTCTGAAAGAAACAGCTCTCGTGCCGCCGTAATTATTTTAGCTCGTTTGTCTGAAGAGCCTTTGCGGATTTTCTTGTTTTCCGTATGATCCATTCTTACGTTTCCCCCCTTATATGTATATTTAAGAAATGGATTAGAGTCCTGCTTTACAAACTATACTGTACGGTGTAGTGTAACAAATGTAGCGTATCAAATCAATGCTCAAGGAGGTTTTTGTCCATGAATACCATACCGTCTGTTGTTGATGTTCTTATCGTCGGGGCCGGACCCACAGGGCTTACACTTGCCTGCGACCTTGCCCGTCGAAACGTCAACCATCGTATTATTGAACGAAGCACCGTGTATAACGTTGCATCTCGCGCCAAAGGAATCCAGCCTCGCTCGCTTGAAGTCATCGATGATTTGGAAGCCGTTCACTACATTGTTGATACAGGTGTTGTGGACTTGCCTGTTCGTTATTATACCGCAGATGGCAGAAGTGTGGACAAGCCGAGTATTACCGTTGCAGCCAGCGCCGAACTTGAGACACCCTATCGTGATCCGGTCTGGATTGCTCAATTTGATGTGGAAAAAGCGTTGCGCGACCGATATGCAGTATTTGGCGGTCAAGTTGAGTTGGGCATGGAAGCTGTAGGACTTGTTCAGGATGTGGATGGTGTATCGATAACCGTGAAAACACCACAAGGAGAAGAGCAAATTCGTGCTCGTTATGTAGTCGGCGCTGACGGGGGCAAAAGCAATATCCGCAAATTTATTCACTTACCGCTGGTTGGGGAAACACATGATCATGAGCGATGGTATCTTGGCGATGTACGATTGGAAGGGTTAGATCGTGACCATATCCATATCTGGACTTCTTCGGAGGGGATGGTCGGGGTGACGCCGCTGCCAAAAACCGATATTTGGCAACTGCAGGCTACAATTCCGGCAGACATCGATGAACCAGAGCAGCCGTCGCTAGAGGCGTATCAAGCCATGTTTGACCGTCGCGCCGGGTCCGGACGTGTTCGGCTTACGGATGCTTCTTGGTTGTCCATCTACCGGGTCAACGTTCGTATGGTTGAATGTTACCGAAACAACCGGGTTTTCCTTGCCGGTGATGCGGCTCATGTTCATTCGCCGGCCGGCGGTCAAGGCATGAATACGGGAATACAGGACGCATACAACCTCGGCTGGAAGCTGGCGGCTGTCATACGCGGAGCGGACACCGCCTTACTTGACACGTACGATGAAGAGCGCCGCCCAGTGGCTCAAGCCGTGCTCAAAGACAGCACAAAGAAAATGGGAGGCGTCATAGGAACGGCGACAGAAGGCGGAGGGTTGTCCCAATCCTTGAGCACCATATCCGACGATCTGACGAGCGGGCTTCTCATTTCCTATCGTTCAAGTTCGCTTACCCGTCCGTCTGCTCGAACAAATGCTACCCGTTTACTTCCTGGAGATCGTGCTCCTAATGCTACGGGACTGCAAGGCGCCGGGTTTGCAGGAAGTGTCTTTGACCTCTTGCGCGGCCCACACTGGACGCTTTTGGCTTTTGCAAACTACATTGATCCTTCTCTGAAGAACTTCAGCAACGATGCACTCCATTTGCATTATATCCTTCCATTTAAGGTGGAGGGGGCGGAAGGCATAATAGACACTGCAGGGAATGCCTATCGAGTTTACGATGTCGCAAGTAAAGAACTTGTATTGATTCGTCCTGACGGTTACATCGCCCTGCGCACCTCCATTGATGATACCGCATCGATCCTGAATTACTTGAATTTGTGTGGCTTATCATAGGATCGAGCGACCCAAGGTTCTGCCCGAGTCACGTCGTCTTTTTGAAAATAGAGTGCAAGAAATTCTATTCATGCAAAAAAAAGGTCTTGCCATTTTCATAACAGGACCCTTTTTGCGTAAACTAAAAATCCCTCAAACGATCAAATACCTCATATAATTCCTCGTGATTAACCTTAACCAAATCATCTTGACGCAGTTCCAAATGCTCCTGTAATTGATCCAGCAACTCCGTTAGAACAACATAAATCTCTTCCCGCTCAACAGTTTCAATAAAGCCGGTCTTGGCATCCATCTTGTTGAAGGTCTGTGTGTAGTTCTCAACCATGGAGACGAGTTGTTTGTGCATAGCTTCCTGATTGTTAAAATCTTGACTTAACTGACGTATTTCCTTCAAACACTGCTTGTACAATTGAGCTGCTTTTTTTGCGTGAGCTGCCTTGATGTGGTCCCGCCCATCCCAATCCCGAAACGGATTGTTCAGGTTCTCCGCAAGCCATTCCGGTTTGCGTGCTTTGGTGATGTCAATATCAAGTCCGGCGGCAGCGAATTTTTTATATCTTGTTTTGATCGATTTGGCTGCATCGGCAGGCAGGCTGGTTAGCCACAGCGTAGCCAATTTTGGAAGTTGCTCTGGACCAGGGAATTCTTCACCATTGAAGCCGAACAGGTCATATGTAGTGAAGGTTTGCAAATTTGCCAAATGCTGAATCGACTCTATATGGGATACATTGCCGGGTTTACCCCACAATCGTAACTCTGAAAGCTCAGGATAATACTGCACAAGTGGCTCCAGATTGAGTTCCGTGATATCTCTGATATACAGAGCTTCAAGTCGTGAGATACCCGTAACCTGCGGCAGGTCCGATGGAACATTGAGAGTGATGCATTTACCGTCTTCATAAGCCGCGATACGCAGATCAGGAGACAGCTCACCTGTGAAATTCAGACTTTTCATCTTTGTGTTCAAAATTAACTCCTTCAACCCGCTGACATCCACAATAAGTTTGGTCAGGTGACTGTTGCTGATATCGAGCATCGTTTGACCATGATGTATGATATGAAGTTCATTAATGAACGGGTTGTCCTCTATAAATGGAAAGATTGATTCCGTACATCCATCCATTTCAATATGTGTCAGACAAGGTAGCTTTGCGAGTTCGGCTACATCTTCCGCAGATGTAGGGCTGAAATCGCGGAGTGTACTCGTACTGCGCCGCATTACACGATCGCCAACCATCACTTCTTTGTCATCATCCGCAGCTTGTTTGAACTGCGCTCTTCGGATCGCATCGATACCTTCCCATTCACGCTGGAGATAGAGACTTTCTCCGATCGGCCAGCCTCCGCCATACGTATTTGTTTCCTCGGTGTAGAGAGGAGGGATATTGCCTGCAAGCACATACTGTGAAGGAACATTAGCACTCACGAAACTATGGGCAAGTCGATCATGCCAGAAATAGAAGTTACAGATCAACGGTTTCATCTGATGAAGCTGCATTTCATTAGGCAGTTGATCACCAGTCCAATCCAACTGAAGGACCGAGGCAAGCGTGTTGGAAGTTTTACCCTCCGTTTCGTTCAGTCCAGTTACCTGGCAGGCTGTATATTGTTGTAATTTTTCGACATACACGCAGTACACATCTCCAACATTGGGGATCATGTTATGCTCCTTTCGTTCTGCATCAATCGATGCTAAGCTACTTGTAAACCAAGTATTCTACAGAACTAATAATAGATGAATTATATCAAAGTCATTCAGAGACTACCATTTTGGGATAGAGCCGAATAGGCTTGAATACTTTTATAAAAAGGAACGATGTTAATGGATACAAGTATGAGCCGTAACAAAAAACTGGGTGAGTTTTTGAAATCACGGAGAAGCCGCATTCAACCGGAACAGGTTGGATTGTCAGGATCTTATGGACAGCGAAGAACACCCGGTCTACGGCGGGAAGAAGTAGCGGTATTGGCTGGTGTCAGTGCGACGTATTACACGTGGCTCGAACAGGGTAGGGAGTTGGCGGCTTCACGAGAAGTGATGCAGAGTATAGCGGATGCGCTCCGTTTAACCCTGGAAGAGAAGAGTCATTTGTTTGACTTATGGGACCCTAATACGGAACATGAATTCCTTGCTTCGTATTCGCAACTGGAGCCAGGGTGGCATAGTATTATTGGCCAGTTGACTCATCCTTCCTTTATTACCAATGAACGTTCTGAGGTACTTGCCTGGAATGAAGCTGCAGATACGAACCTTTTCAACTTCTCGTCGATGAATGTGAATGAGCGTTTAATGATGCGGATTTTATTTCTGGATACAGCGCTCAGGGAGCGTATGCACAACTGGGATGAATTCGCGCGGCACTCGGTAGCCGTATTCCGTACGTATTATGACAAGTATCCGAGTGACCCCGAATTTAGCAGAATCGTGAAACAATTGATTGACGAAAGTGTAGACTTCCGAACGATCTGGAACCTGCACCAAGTTGAGTTAAAACAAGTCAATTGTGTCCTGCTTGAAACGACGGATCGGGCAGATGGCGTTGTGCATGCATACGATATCTTTTCCATGAATAATCTGAACAGCCAATCAGGCATTCATTGTTGTATTTACGTTCCTGTTGCCATATAGAAAGTTAATCAAACTGGTAATTTCTTTACTAGCATAAACAGAGTGTGGTTGGGGTCTCGGGAGTGAAATAGAATGAACTCAAGTTCATACGTTTCTAGTTAACGTTTCTATTTCAAGATGAAAAGAGGGAGCCTCATGCTCAAAACAAGAACACTGGGAAATGATAAATTACGAATATCTGCGCTCGGCCTGGGTGTGATGATGATGCCGGATAATGACGAAGCGGTACATACCATTCAGGGTGCGCTGGATGCAGGAGTTACCATGTTTGATACGGCGGATCTATACGGAGAGTATGAAAAACAGCGATTTGGAGGGAATGAAAAACTGCTTGGACGCGCGCTTCAAGGTCGAAGATCCAAGGCAATCGTTGCCACCAAATTTGGTATAACACACACGCAGGGCCCCAAGGGAGATCCAGTCTACATCAAAAAATCAGTAGATGCGAGTCTTTACAACTTGGGAATGGATTATATCGATCTGTATTATCAACATCGTCCTGATCCGAATACACCCATTGAAGAGACGGTAGGCACACTTGCCGATCTGGTTCAACAGGGGAAGATTCGATATATTGGTCTGTCCGAAGCGCCAGTAGAGATCATTCGGCGTGCACATGCTGTTCATCCGATTACAGCGTTGCAGACCGAATATTCATTATGGAGTCGAGAGCTTGAGGATGAGATTATGCCTGTCCTGCATGAATTGAACATAGGCTTGGTTCCATACAGCCCATTGGGACGTGGTTTCCTGACAGGTCAGATCCGTTCTATAGACGATCTCCCGGAAGATGATTATCGTCGTCACTATCCGCGTTTCCAAGGTGAGAACTTTCAGAAAAATCTGGAGGTTGTTGGATTGATCCAAGAGATGGCTAAGCAAAAAGGATGCACGGTCTCTCAACTTGCTCTGGCCTGGTTACTTGGAAAGGGAGAACATATCGTTCCGATCCCGGGGACTCGCAACCTGGAAAGAGTTCACGAGAACTTAGGGGCGCTACAGGTTTCGCTTACGGATGATGAGATGAACCAGATAGATCACATATCTCCCCAAGGCATTGCAGCCGGAGGCAGATTCCCTGGTAAAGTCTAGTTTGTTTATACAAGATTCTAAGAAACCTAAAGTTCAGGATTAAAAACAATATATAACATGTGTCAACGGTATTATCTTTCTATTCTCCGGCATACAGTACAACAATGAGATGTATGCCCAAGGAGGAGAAATGATCGTATGATGAATCCGATTTTACAAGCCCCGAATGTTCCGCTGGCAGCCGATTCCAATGCGGTTGTCAATTATCAGAGGGATTCACGCAACTATGTAACCCAGTTGTTTGGAGAACAGCTGCCGACCATTGCAAATGGGTTCTTCAACGTGTACTTAAGCAAAGGAATCATTGTGCAGCCACACTGGCACACCAATGTCACGGAGATGGTTGTGGTCATCACCGGTGAAATTACAGCGTCAGTCTTTAATCCGTTTACGCGTGAACGATTGACATATCGTCTGAAACCAGGTCAGGTTGTTGTATTTCCGAAAGGCTGGTTTCACTGGTTTGTCGCTGAGACAGATGATGTATATGTCTTAACAATCTTTGATCAACCAACGCCTGATATTGTGTTTGGAGCGGATTTCTTGGCAGCTACACCGCCGGAGGTGGCTCACCGCGCGTACTGTTTGGATGAAGAGGCATATACGAGAGCTGTTGCTTCCATTAAAAATGATGCGATTCTTGGCCCTCCAATAGGGTGTGATACGCAGGTTTCTGATCAATCGACCTCACCTTCCAAGACGTCCGTGTCACCATCCAATAAGCTGAAATCTTAAGTCAAGATTCCTTATTCATTATCAAAGTACACAGCCTGTAACTGGAGAATAACAGTTGCAGGTTTTTTTTATGTGTCGATGTAATAATCGTAAGAAGTCACGGAGGGGGTTGGTATTATATTAGAGAAAATTCATAATGCCTGAGTCAGTGTGTTACGTTCTCTGTTAGTATAGTATGAACATCCAACAAAAACGGAGGACTCATAAATGAACATGTCAGAAATGGATACGCTTGAAACTGCAATGAGTTATGCACCTATTTTGATGTTTGACAGAGCCGAACCCTTTTATCCTGATTTTGTTGGCATTTCTGTGTTGCATCGATCTGGGCCTTCACCATCGTTCAGACGGGATATTAAGTTTCCGACCGAGGCAGTACAATATGTAATTGAATATGCAATCTGGTGGGATTATGAGATTGGACATCTGTATGAAATGGAGCATGTATGGGTTTATGTGGGTCATGACGGAGAGGTAGTAGATTGTGAAGCCAGTTTTCATGGAAAGGTGCTGCGCGGATTGTTGAAGGGGCGGGTCAATGTGGTTGGACATCATGTATGTCTGTACTCACAGCCTGGCAAACATGCTTTCTCACCACTTCCGGTTGTATTTGAGTTATTGCCAAACCTGTATAGTGCAGCAGGTGCCGAAGCTGGATGTGATGGGCTACTTGTGAATGAGTTGTTTCAAGATTATTTTGAAACGAATGAACAGATCGATGCTCAGGTGGAGCGTTATCTGCAAACCAAAGCGTTTGTACCTACCATGGAGTTCGAAGAATATTTACTAAAACAGGAGATGTTCATGACGTGGGATAATCTGTTTGATATTATTCCGCACAGGATTAAGGACCGCTTAATTGAACTGGAGCAGTTATATAACACATAAGTAATTAGTTTTAAACGGGTTTTATGTTAATTTAAAGTATATTTTTTCGCTTCAAAACCAAACTTTGTTGATTCGGGTTTGGTTTTTTTATGGGGAAATGGACTCAGTATGAGTAAGTATTTATTAGACTTAGGTCTTGAAATGTTGAGTGTGTACAGAAAAAATACATAATTTTTTGTGTGGAAAATGATATTTGTTAGACGTAAGAACTATATAACTTCTTGTATAAATAAAAGAAGATCATGTCACATGAAATTTTGTATGGAGATGTATGTGTAAGTCAATGCAGAATGTTGATTATACGTATATATGTAAATGAAAAAAACAATTTAATAGGTAAAAAGTATAATTTATATTAAAAAGAAGATTCTTTATATCTGAAATAAAAATTCATAATAGTGCAAATTTATAGAAATAAAAATCTCCTATTCAGTTTTAATATATTTATGTCGAAATAGATCGTAAGTTGTCTGGAGCGCGACCAAGAGAAGGGTTTACCAAGCGTTATATACATAACTGGACACTACGATGCCTAGGAGGAGATTACATGAAGTGGTTTGGAAATTTGAAAACAGCAACAAAGATTATCTCAGCGTTTTTAGTTGTGTCGATAATCCTTGCGGCGCTTGGCGTCTACTCTGTAGTAACATTGAGAAGTACGAATGAACGAATGCAAGAGATGTATAACAACAATCTAATCTCTGTCAAAGAATTATCATCTGCTCAGATTGATTATCAAAGAATGCGTGTGAACGTGCGTGATTTGAGCTTCGAAACCGTTGAAACCGAAAAAACTCGGATCACGGAAAACATCGCTTCGATCCGTCAGAGTGTGAATGATCGCCTGACCATCTATCGTCCGCTTGCAACAACCCCTGAAGAAATAGAGTTACTCCGTAATTTTGATGCGGAATATCCAGGATATTTAACAATGTTTGAACGAGCAACTAATCTGGCTGTCGCAGATGATCAAAGTGCCTTTAATACCTACCTTAAAATTGAGCTTAAACCACAAGGAGACAGGATTGTAGAACTCCTTACCAATTTGATCGAACTTAATGAAAGTATGGCTGAACAGGCGAATATACAATCTCAGGCTGCCTATTCACAAGCATTTAAAGTAACGATAATTCTTGTGGTTCTGTCCGTACTCTTCAGTATTCTCATTGGATATATCATCTCTCGCTCCATTTCGAAGCCGCTCATGGCCATGCTGGGTCTAGCTACGGAAGTTGCCAACGGAAATCTCACCCTTAAGTCAGACATATCCAGCAAAGATGAAGTGGGTCAACTAGCCGCGGCACTGAATCGGATGGTCGATAATCTGAAAGAGTTAATTAACAATATCGTGATGAACTCCCAAAGTGTTGCTGCTTCTTCGGAACAGATCTCAGCCAGCACACAGGAAATTGCGAGCACCAGCACAAGCCAATCCAGTGAGGCGGGAAATATCTCCGAATTGTTCAAGGAGCTTTCACTTGCCATTAACTCCGTCGCTGCAAGTGCGGAAGAAGCGGCTGAACTGTCCAACGATACGGTGAAGACTGCTCGTGAAGGTGGACTTGTTGTACAGACTTCATTGGAAGGTATGCAAGCTGTTAATACAAAAATGACTAAACTTGAAGATGATTCTCGTAAAATCGGTGACATCATTGAAGTGATTGATGATATTGCTGAGCAGACCAATCTGCTAGCGCTGAATGCTGCAATTGAAGCGGCACGTGCCGGAGAACAAGGACGAGGATTCGCCGTAGTAGCAGATGAAGTCCGGAAGCTTGCCGAACGAAGTGGCGAGGCGACCAAAGAAATTACAGCCATCATCAAAGCAATGCAGGAAAATACGAGACAAAGTGTACAGGCTGTAGCAGCCAGTGTTGAGCAGTCTTCCATGACGGGACAGGCGTTTGATCAGATCATTGATATGGTCAATAACTCTTCACAGAAAGTAAACGAAATTGCTGCTGCATGTGAAGAAGAAGCAGCCCAAGCCGCAGAGGTGATGAGCTCTGTTGAATCCATCTCGGCTTCCAGTGAGGAATCCGCTGCAGCGTCTGAAGAGACAGCGGCAACATGCCAGTCTTTGGCGCATCTTGCGGAAGAACTGGCGAATTCGGCAGCTGCCTTCAAAACAAATTAATAAAATTGAATTGAGGGTGAATCGATGTCTTCACTTCAGAAGGAACAATATATTGAACTGTCTGTAGGTGCAGAGACTTGCGCCATTCGAATCGAAGAAATTCACGAAATTATTAAAATGCTCAGCATTACAGATATCCCATTCAGCCGCCCAGAGATCAAAGGGGTAGTTAATCTGCGTGGCAAGGTTGTATGTGTAATGAGCCTTCGTAATTTGCTGGGTATGCCGGATGAAGCGGACACCAGAGCGACGCGTATTATCGTAGTTCGACATCAGGATGAATATATTGGCTTGATCGTGGATCGCGTGAACAAGGTAACCACATATTCGGACATACATCCGCCAACCGGCGGATATGGTCGTAACCGTGAAGGTTTATTCCATGGTGTGGGTCAACAGGAAGACAAGCTTGTGGGCATTTTGAAACTGGACGAAATATTGGGCGGTTAGGGAGGTATATACGAATGATGGATTTGTCTGCCTACCGTGACATCTTTATCGAAGAACTGAATGATCAACTGGAACGTATGGATCAGTCTTTATTGGCATTGGAGCTTTCGCCTTCTGTAGAACTGGTTCAGACGCTGTTTCGGGCAGCCCATACCATCAAGGGATCGGCATCCACTATGGATTTCCGTGAATTAAGCGACCTTACGCATGAAGTGGAGTATGCTCTTGAATGGGTCCGGGAGAAAAAACCGGAGATGACTTCGGAGCTAATTGATACGTTGTTCCGCTCTTTGGACGCCATGAAGGTGCTTCGTGATCAGTACATCCGTGGGGAAGCCTATGCAGATTTTCGAGCAGTAGTAAGAGAAATAAAGGATTTAATTCAGACCCCGACAGTAGTCGGGCAACTTAAAACACCTCAATTGCAACCAGCAGAGTCGATTATGGCACAGGTAGCTATTGTGTCAGGCAAGCAGTTATTGTCCATTCATGTTGTGCTGGAGCAGAAGTGCATGATGAAAGCGGCCAGATATCATATTTTACGACAACGCATTGAGGACATCTGTGGTACGGTTGTCGCTACTTCGCTCATGGAGATTCAACCGGGCGCGCAAAATGAAGATGATCATTATGGTCAGTTCATCATCATCGTAGCAACGTCGAATGACCAACAGCAGCTTAAGGCAGAGCTGTCTTCAGACTCGGATATTCATATGCTGGAGATTGATCCATATCTGCTGGAATCCAATGAGGTTGCAGCGACGTCTGCACCACTTGAATTAATCTCTGAAACAGAGCAAACGAAACAAAGCTTGCCTACCGTGAATACAACTGGGCCGGATGAGAAAGTGAAAGCTGCTCAACCTACAGTTCGTGTGAGTGTTGAACGTCTGGACCATTTGATGAATTTGGTCGGTGAACTGTTAATTGATCAGACATCCCTTGCAGATCTGAGTGGATCGGGCGCGCGTAAGGAGTCTTCAACACTCATCCGGAGTATTAGTGGTGTATCCGATCATATGGGCAGGGTAATCAAGGAACTCCAAGAAGGTGTAATGAAGACACGGATGTTACCCATTGATCAACTATTCAGTCGCTTCCCGAGATTGGTTCGTGACCTATCACAGAAGCTGGGTAAGGATCTGGAACTGGTTATTCAAGGTGGAGAGACTGAGCTTGACCGGATGATTATTGAAGAACTGAGTGACCCGCTGATCCATCTCATCCGCAACAGTGCAGATCATGGCATTGAAAGTGCAGAGGTTCGGGCGGAGAACGGTAAGCCGTCCAAAGGACGTATTACATTAACTTCGTTTCATGAAGAAAATCATGTTGTCATTCGTTATTCGGATGATGGCAAAGGTATCGATGGTGAGAAGATTAAAGCTTCCGCCTTGGGCAAGGGCATCATTAGTGAGGAACAGGCTGCACGCCTAACAACACAGGAAGCTGTCCACCTCATATTTGAACCTGGCTTCTCGACGGCTTCTTCTGTCAGTGAAGTATCAGGACGCGGTGTTGGAATGGACATCGTGCGTAGTCAGATCGGGCGACTCAACGGTATAATTGATATTGATACGGAGGTTGGTGTGGGTACCACGTTTACGATTCGTCTACCGCTCACACTGGCGATTATTAAAGGTCTGTTAGTCAAAGTATCGGGTCGTGTGCTGATCTTGCCGATGTATAATGTTGCTGAGATTGTTCGAATTTCACCTGAAGATATTCAGATGATCCAGGGGCAACAAGCGATCCTGAATCATGGACGAATTGTACCTTTTCACCGACTGTGCGACAGGCTCAACTATCCACGAACAGACCGCAAATCCAAGACCATTCCACTGGTGATCGTGCGTTCCGTTGATAAAATTGCAGCTTACGCAGTAGATGAGATTATAGGAAATCA
The DNA here is from genome assembly GCF_037993015.1 of Paenibacillus sp. FSL E2-0151. Taxonomy (NCBI): domain Bacteria; kingdom Bacillati; phylum Bacillota; class Bacilli; order Caryophanales; family Paenibacillaceae; genus Paenibacillus; species Paenibacillus sp. FSL E2-0151. Next base: position 4,207,712 of record NZ_CP150308.1, on the reverse strand, counting down.
GGAAGTCGTTATTAAGACACTCGGTACGTATCTGGGAGCGATGAACCATCTATCTGGAGCAACGATCCTCGGTAATGGTAAAGTTGCCCTTATATTGGACGCGTCATATCTGGTGAGTCTTTAATCGTTAGATAAACACAAATTTTTATGTAGGCCAAAAAGCCTCATCAGCCATAACTGGACGGTGGGGCTCTTTGTTGTACCTTTTGACATTGTGACCACTCAGGATTTGAAAATGAGATCCATAAACCGGTTGGCTGCCAGAGAGATCGGCATATTGCGTTTGGTCATAATCCCCACATGGGAAGGGGGGAGCGGGACATCAAGCTGAATTTCGAAGAGAGAGCCTTCCTCCAGCTCTTTGGATATAAATTCACGTGTGACATAGGAAATACCCAGTCCTCGACGCGCAAACTCAATCAACAGATCAACACTACCAACCTCAATCTCAGGTTTCAACGTGTAGTTATAGCTGTTAAACAACTCAGTTATAGCCATCCGAACACGGCTGTTCCGGGAGAAGAGGATCAGTTGATGCTCCAGAAGCATCTCAAGTGTCATGACTTTACCCTTCAACTGAGCATAACGTTCCCCAGCTACAAAACAGTCCTTCAACTGAATGCTTTCCCTGACTTCTAGCTGTGGATCAACAATGGGCATCCGAACAACACCAAGATCAATCTTGCCTTCTTTCAGAAAGGTAATCACTTCCGGCGTGGTTCCATGACTCAGATGTAGCTTGATGTTAGGGTACAAGGTGTGAAATTCCTCTAAATACGCCAGCATGTAATGCTTGAACAGGGAGTCACTGCCACCAATTCTCAATTCACCATTGTCGAGATTCTTCAGTGCGGCCATTTTTTCTTCCGCAAGTGAGATCAGAATCTGGGATTGTTCAATATAGGAGTATAGACTGGCACCTTCCTGTGTCAACGCGACACCCTTGGAATTTCGATAAAACAAGGTAAGACCAAAGCTCTCTTCCAATTGCTTAATGGCATGACTGACGCTGGGTTGAGTGATATACAGCGCTTTCGCAGCCTGTGTCAAACTTCCCGTTTTGGCGGCCCAATAAAAGACTTTATATAGTTCGTAATTTGTTGTCATAGATGTGGTCTATAGCTCCTGTGAAATATATTAATTACTTGTATAGCTATAAAACGTATTATAGTGTAACTACAACAAAGAAACCAGAGTTACTTGGAAGGAGAACGGTGAGATGGAACCAACTACCATTGTTTTATTTGGTGCTACTGGCGATTTAGCCAAAAGAAAAATATATCCTGCCTTATATAACTTATATCTTGAGCAGAAGCTTCCTGAAACCTTCTCATTGATTGGTCTGGGGCGTAGAGATTGGTCTGATGAATTCTTTCAGGCACAAGTGGAAAAATCACTTAATGAATTTTCCAGACGCCAGGCTGATCCTGAAGTTGTGAAGTCATTTGTGAAAGCTTTCCGCTACAGTGTATTGAATATAAGCCATAAGGAAGATTATATAAAGCTGTTGGGATTAGTTGAACAAAGAGAAGCTGAACTTGGCATTCCGTCCAATCGCTTGTTTTATCTCTCGGTTGGTCCGGAATTTTTCGAACCGATTGCCGAGAACATTCAAGAAAGTGGACTGGGTTCCACAGAGGGATGGAAACGCCTCGTTATCGAGAAGCCATTTGGTCACGATCTACAGTCTGCGAGAGACCTTAATCGCAAATTAAGCGAATCGTTCACGGAGGAAGAGATTTATCGGATTGACCACTATTTGGGCAAACCGATGGTACAGCGTCTGGAGACGTTGCATCAGAGTAACCCAATCATGAAGGCGTTATGGAACAACCGTTACATCTCCAATGTGCAAATTACGGCGAATGAGACTGTAGGTGTCGAAGAACGTGCATCCTATTATGATCATGTTGGTGCAGTGCGAGACATGTTCCAGAATCATATGTTGCAATTGCTCATGATGATGGCGATCCAGCTTCCATACAACAGTACTTCCGAAAAAGTTGGATTGAAGAAAAAACACATTATGGAATCGATCCAGCCGTTACAAAAACAAACTGTGGGCGCAAACATCATCCGTGGACAGTATGCAGAAGGCAACATTCAAGGTAAACCGGTAAATGCTTATACTGCTGAACCGGGTGTAGCCGAGAATACGATGAATGACACATTCATTGCTGCCAAATTGCAAATTGATGATTTCTTCTGGCGTGGTGTTCCGTTTTACATTCGCACGGGTAAAAGAATGAAGGAGAAATCAACACGTATAGTGATTGAATTCAAAGAACCTTCAGGACAGACAAATGTGCTGAAAAACAAAGGTTCCAAGCCAAACCTGCTCGTCATTGAGATGAGTCCGGATCAGAGCATGACATTGCAACTTAATGCAAGTGATCCTGAGAATAAAGGTGAATTCAAACCGGTTCACATCGATCTTTCTCCGGATAAAGGTGACCTCGCGGAAGCTTACGAGAATCTGATTCGTGATGCTTTGCTGGGTGATCCAACATTCTTTGCCCACTGGGATGAAGTAGAATTGTCATGGGCGTGGGTGCAGCCAATTCTGGATGCATTCCAGGAAAATCTGTTACCACTTCACCTGTATCCTGCGGGTAGCTATGGACCGGTTGAATCAGATGTTATGCTTGAAGAAGAAGGTCACCACTGGTGGTTTGATGAGCCGGCGGATCAGGAGTCTGTAGTTACAAATAGCATACCCTTGGCGGTTAATGCAAATCTCTAAACCAAAATAAAAAATATATCTGGAGGTAATTTAATCATGAAATTTTTTATCGATACAGCTAACGTGGAAGATATCCAAAAAGCATACAAAATCGGCGTATTGTCTGGTGTAACAACAAACCCATCTTTGGTAGCCAAAGAAGGCGTGAAATTCGAAGATCGTATTGAAGAAATCTTGCGTTTGGTACCTGAAGTGGAGTCCGTTTCTGCGGAAGTGACACCAGATGCCCTTACTGCTGAAGAAATGATCGCGCAAGCAGACGAATTGATCAAAATTAACAACAGCGACAAAAACATTACGATCAAATTGCCAATGACACTTGCAGGACTTGAAGCTTGCCGTTACCTGACCAAAAAAGGCGTGAAAACCAACGTAACGTTGATCTTCACGGTGAACCAGGCGCTTCTGGCTGCTCGTGCTGGTGCGACATATGTATCCCCATTCCTGGGACGTCTTGATGATATCTCAGAAGATGGCGTACAATTGGTTACCAAAATTGCTGAATTGTTCCGTACACATAACCTGGATGCACAGATTATTGCGGCTTCTGTAAGACATCCGGATCACGTTACACGTGTAGCGATGGCTGGAGCACATATTGCTACTGTTCCATTCTCCGTCATTGAACAGATCTCCAAACACCCGCTGACAGATCAAGGTATGGACAAATTTGCAGCGGACTGGAAAAAAACAGTACAATAATCTATAACCATTCATTCGTTTCAACTTACTATATAAATAATGGAGTATTGGGAGGACATAATGAGTAAACAACAGATTGGTGTTATTGGATTGGCAGTAATGGGTAAAAACCTGGCTTTGAATATTGAAAGCAAAGGTTTCTCGGTAGCGGTATTTAACCGTTCCCCGGAGAAAACGAACGATCTTCTGAAAGAAGCAGAAGGTAAAAACCTGACAGGTGCGTTCACCATTGAAGAATTCGTGGAATCCCTGGAGTCTCCGCGTAAAATTCTGATCATGGTACAAGCAGGTAAAGCAACAGATGCAACGATCGAGCAACTGCTTCCTCATCTGGATCAAGGCGACATTATTATCGATGGAGGTAATGCTTACTTCCCTGACACACAACGTCGCAGTAAAGAACTGGAAGAAAAAGGTTTCCGCTTCATCGGAGCAGGTGTATCCGGTGGTGAAGAAGGCGCACTGAAAGGCCCGGCAATCATGCCAGGCGGTCAAGAAAGTGCTTATCAGTTGGTAGAACCGATCCTGACAGCGATCTCTGCCAAAGTTGGCGATGACGCTTGCAGCACATATATCGGACCAGACGGTGCCGGACACTATGTGAAAATGGTGCATAACGGTATCGAGTACGGAGATATGCAGTTGATTGGTGAAGCTTATCACTTGCTCAAATCCGTATTGAACGTTTCCGTTGAAGAGTTGCATGAGATCTTCACCGAGTGGAATCAAGGGGAGCTGGACAGTTACCTGATCGAAATCACGGCAGATATCTTCTCCAAATATGATCCAGAAACAGGAAAACCAATGGTTGACGTTATTCTGGATGCGGCTGGACAAAAAGGAACAGGTAAATGGACAAGCCAAAGTGCGCTGGATCTCGGCGTTCCATTGTCCATGATTACGGAATCCGTATTCTCCCGTTTCCTGTCTGCCATGAAGGACGAGCGTGTAGCAGCTAGCAAAATCCTGAATGGACCAGCAACTGAAGCATTCTCTGGCGACAAAAAAGCGTTCATCGAGAACGTGCGTAAAGCATTGTTTGCAAGTAAAATCGTATCCTATGCACAAGGATTTGCACAAATGCGTGCAGCTTCCGATGAATACGGCTGGGATCTGAAATACGGTAACATTGCCATGATCTTCCGTGGTGGTTGCATCATCCGTTCGCAGTTCTTGCAAAACATTAAAGAAGCATATGACAAAGATGCAGAACTCAAAAACCTGCTCTTGGATCCTTACTTCCAAAACATCGTTGAATCTTATCAAGGTGCATGGCGTGAAGTTATAGCGGCTGCTGTAAAACAAGGTATTCCAGTACCTGGATTCTCCAGCGCACTGTCTTACTACGACAGCTACCGTACAGAGCGTTTGCCAGCAAACTTGCTGCAAGCTCAACGTGACTACTTCGGTGCTCACACATTCAAACGTGTTGACAAAGAAGGTTCATTCCACTTCCAGTGGATGGACACTAACGAGTAATTTTAATTTCGAAAATATAGCATTCCTGCAGTTGTCCTTGAATTTAATTATTCAGGGCGGCAGCGGGAATGCTTTTTCTCGTTAATGGTTCGAATTTGAATATCATCAAATTGTAATAAAATGTACGAATCTGAGTTTGGCAAACAGATGATCTGACCCTTCAACTACGTTATACTTGTTCAGACGGACCTATATCCGTAATGAAAATTCAGAATACAACTTAATGACGTGGAGGTTAGACCGGGCATGTTTGTATTAGCAGGTATATTGTTTTTGGTCGTATACGGTTTATTAGTGTTCTACATAGGTTGGAGCGGTTGGAGTTGGATGAAACCAGTTGTGTCCGCCAGATTTCGATGGTTCTATATTATAGCGCTTGTATTCCTTGCCGTTTCCTTCATTTTGGCACGGGTATTTGGAAGCATCTCGTTCCTCGGTATTATCGGTTCTTACTGGCTGGCAATCTTCTCGTTGTTATTGTTGATCCTGCCCGTCGTTCACCTCACGATGTGGTTGCTTAGATTAACCCGTATTCCAAGACATCACACACAGAAATGGGCGGGAGTTGTTACGCTGGTGCTGTTAGTGTCCACAATGGGTTATGGAATCTTTAACGCTTACAGCCCGGTAGTCAGAACATATAATATCCAGATTGATAAAAAAGTAGAAGGTGTAGACAAGCTCAACATTGTCATGGCTGCCGATATGCACTTCGGACTTCTGTCTGGCCCTGCACATGCCAAACGCATGGTGGAGGAAATTAATGCACTGAAGCCGGATCTGGTGCTGTATCCTGGAGATATTATTGATGACAATCTGGATATGTACCGCAATAGCGGAATTGCCGATATTATCAGTGATATTCAGGCCCCATACGGCGTCTATGCTTCACTCGGGAATCACGATAAGTTCGATGGTCCGATTGAAGATCTGATTGCTGCGCTGGAGAAGAGCAACATGCAAGTTCTGTACGATGACAAGATTGTCCTGGATGACAAGATCACCCTAATTGGACGGAAAGACCGAACAGAGAAGGATCGGGCAGAAGTCGCTACTTTAATGCAAGGCACTGATTTGACCCAACCGGTACTTATGATGGATCATCAGCCGTATGATCTGGATATTGCGGAGCAGAATAATGTAGATCTGGTCGTATCTGGTCACACTCATCGTGGTCAGATTGCACCGGCTCAGTTCATCACACAGGCCATTTATGAGAACGATTGGGGTTATCTGCAAAAGGGCTCTATGCACTCCATCGTAACCTCAGGATTTGGATTCTGGGGACCTCCGATTCGCACAAGCAGTCGTTCGGAGATTGTACAGATTAATGTTACATTCCAGTAATAGTACGGTGGGCCCTTCGAGAGAAGGGTCTTTTTTGTTCGAAGCAAGTGATCAAGTGATGCTTATTGGTTGATTTCGTTTGAATCTGCTCCAAAATGTGAATACTAAAGCATATGCACCCTTAAACGTGGAAGCTTAGGGAAAAGACTCATGTAAGGGAATGAAGTGGAATAGCAATAGTAGTATTTTTGGGTTGACACCGTTTTCAGGTTATGATAAATTATATCCGAGGCTTGTTACCGGTAATGCGGGCAAAACCACTATGGAAATGATTTTATTATTTCTGTTTTGGTTTTGCCCTTTTTTATTCCTCAAAAAAAACCAGGTGGGTCCATAATGATTATTAAACAGATATTTAATAACAATATTGTCAGTACCGTGGATGACAAAAATCAGGAACTACTGATCCTCGGCCGGGGTATCGGATTTAAGTTCAAAGCAGGCGATGAGATTGATGAAGAGCGGATTGAGAAGGTATTTCGTCTTCAGGATGCATCGATTTATGAGAAATTCAAATCCATTGTAGCTGAAGTGCCGATTGAGATTCTGCAGGCAACAGATGATATTGTGACACTGGCACGAACGCAATTGAACAAAACCATCAGTGACGGGATCTATGTCTCGTTATCTGATCACATTCATTTTGCTGTTCAACGCTTGGAAAAAGGAATGATTACTCGTAATCCACTTTCTTGGGAAGTTCAGCACTTCTATAAGGCGGAGTATGATGTGGCCAGAGAAGCACTGACCTTGCTGAAGGAAAGGCTGGATATTGAGTTTCCCAAAGATGAAATCTGTAATATTGCCTTACATTTCATCAATGCGGAAGTCAATGATTCCATGAACGATGTCACCCATCTGATGCAGCTGTTGCAGGAGATCATGAATATCATCAAATATCACTTCAACGTCGAATTGGATGAAGATAGCGTCAATTATTTCCGCTTCATCACCCATTTGAAATATTTCTGTCAGCGTGTCATTACACATTCTTCACATGATGATGCTGAGGAGTATTTATATGAAGTGGTTCGGAAAAACTATCCGGAGACATTCAAATGTATTGGCAAGATCGAGACTTTTATCCATAAGAACTATCAGTATGACATGACTCACTCTGAGCAGTTATATCTAACGCTCCATCTGGAACGTTTGATGAAAACCAAGCGGGACGAGAAGTCCACGCAATAGAATCAAATTACAACTGGATATCCTATGGGCTTGTTACTGTTCAATCAGGCAATACCCGAATGAGATGGCGCCATCCATATGCGCTAGATTCGTTCGGGTATTTTTTATTGGAAAAATGAGGAGGAAAACATCATGAAACATCAGGAAACGGCGCAGGAAATCATTAAAGCCGTTGGGGGAACAAACAATATTAACTCAGTTTATCACTGCGTCACACGTTTGCGCTTTGATCTGAAAGACAACGAGAAAGTTGATAACGGCTCACTCAAGAAACTGGACAAGGTCATGGGAACGAATATTTCGGGCGACCAATTCCAAGTCATTATCGGTAATGATGTAGCAAAAGTGTTCGATGCCATGGTGAAGGAAAATCCGGCAATCCAGCAAACTACAGAAAATAAAGAGCCAAAGTCGGATAAAAAACAAAATGTCGTGCTGAAAATTTTTGAAACAATTGCAGGTGTCTTTGCTCCAATGCTTCCAGCGATTACTGCGGCAGGTATGCTCAAAGGATTACTTGCACTATTTGTATCCGTAGGTTGGATGTCTGCTGGAACGGATACGTATCGTATTCTTTCAGCCATTGGTGACGGCGTATTCCACTACCTGCCTTTACTGATTGCAGTCAGCGCTGCTCGTAAATTCGGCAGTAACCCGTTTGTTGCGATTGCACTAGGTACGGCACTCATGTATCCAGACATGACAGCATTGTTATCTAGCGGTGAATCGGTTGGATTTTTGGGAATCCCGGTTACAGCAGTAAGTTATGCTTCATCGGTTATCCCGATTCTTCTTGCAGTATGGTTGATGTCCTATGTTGAGAAATGGGTTGACCGCGTTATCCCTGCTGCACTCAAGCTGCTGCTTGTGCCGCTGATTACCTTACTTGTTATGGTTCCGGTAACGCTGATTGCGATCGGTCCATTGGGTACATTTGTAGGTAGCGGATTGTCTGGCGGTATCAACTGGCTGCTGAATGAAGGCGGATTGATTGCAGGTATTGTTCTTGGCGGCGCGATGGCGCTCATTATTATGACAGGAATGCACTATGCACTTGTGCCGATCATCCTGAGTAATATCGCTACACTGGGCTTTGATAAATTCTTGCCATTGACCTTTATCTCCAATATGGGTCAGGCTGGTGCAACACTCGGCGTATTCTTCCGGGCAAAAGATAAAAAACTCAAAACCGTGGCATTGTCAACGAGCTTCACCGCACTCATGGGTGTAACGGAGCCGGCTATGTACGGCGTAAATATGAAATACAAAAAACCATTTGCCGCAGCCATGATTGGTAGTGCAGTGGGTGGCGGATTCGCCCTTGCTTTTGGCGCGAAAGCGTATGTGCTTGCGGGTAACGGTGGTCTCCCGGGACTTCCTTCCCTGATCGGACAAACCTTCTGGTATTCCTTTGGGGGTATGATTTTGGCCTTTATCGTGGGTGCAATCATGTCTACGATATTTGGTATCAAGGAAGAAGAAGGAGACGCAGAGGCGTTGGCTCAATTCTCACCGGGTGCTTCTACAGCACAAGCGAAAGCTGTTTCCAACGATGCTGCAACCGTAAATGTAGATGACATGGGTGATCCAACACCAACGAGTGATGCAGTAGCTGTTGCACCGATGACAGGTAAATCCATCCCGCTCAAAGAAGTCAACGATCCAACATTTGGTGATGAATTGATGGGTAAAGGTGTGGCATTTGTTCCAACGGTGGGTGAATTGGTTTCTCCAGTGACAGGTACCATCATGAATGTGTTCAAAACAAAACATGCGATCGTTGTCCGCAGTGATAACGGAATGGAATTGTTGATTCATGTTGGAATTAACACGGTGAAGCTGCGTGGACAGTATTTTGATGCACATGTTGCTACAGGAGCACGTGTACAGGCTGGAGACAAATTGCTTACGTTTGAACTGGCCGAGATTGCAAAAGAATACGACATCACAACTGCTATGGTTGTTACCAATACGGCTGATTACAAGCATGTTCTACCTGTGAAATTGGGCGAAATCACGATGGGTGAAGACGTCTTGAAAGCTGAGATCTAAACTGTCCGTCTTAGGACTAACAACATCAACAAAAGAAGGAGAGATTCGAATGATTAATCGACAAGGGTTCCCGGAAGGTTTTCTATGGGGCGGCGCTATTGCCGCCAACCAGGCTGAAGGTGGATTCGACGCTGGCGGCAAAGGATGGTCGACAGCCGACATGGTTCCTTATTTTGAGAAAAAGGATTACACCAACCTTAGAGAACTGATGCATGTTACCAGTGCAACGGTTGAGAAAGCAATGGCACATCACAGTGCAGAAGGTTATCCGAAGCGTTACGGGATTGATTTTTACCACCGTTTCAAAGAGGATATTGCGCTGTTCGCTGAGCTAGGCTTCAAGACATTCCGTCTGTCCATTAACTGGCCGCGTATTTTTCCGAATGGTTATGATGCCGAGCCGAATGAAGAGGGACTGCGCTTCTATGACGAAGTGTTCGATGAACTCCGTAAATACGATATCGAACCACTTGTAACCCTCTCGCATTATGAGATGCCTATGGCACTTGTCCTGAAATATAACGGCTGGGCTGGTCGCGAAGTGATTGGACATTTTGTGAGATATGCGGAAACGGTGATGACCCGATACAAGGACAAGGTTAAATACTGGTTGACGTTTAATGAGATTAACACAACCATTATTGAACCGTTCACAGGCGGCGGTATTATTGAAGACCGGGTTGAAAACACGATGCAGGCTTCTTATCAGGCACTTCATCATCAATTTGTAGCCAGCAGCCTGGTGACAGAGAAAGCACGTCAAATTAACCCGAACTTCCAGATCGGATGTATGCTTGCGCGTATGATTCATTACCCGGCGACATCGAAGCCAGAGGATGTGCTGCAAGCACAGATCGATAATCAGTTGAACCTGCTGCATACAGATGTACAAGTTCGTGGTAGTTATCCAACGTTTATGGCTCGGTACTGGGCAGAGAACGGGATTACGATTGCCATGGAACCAGGAGATGAGCAGATCCTGCGTGAGCACACGGTTGATTTCATCTCGTTCAGTTATTACACATCCTTGGTGTCCGCAGTGAACCCAGAGGAATATGGAGTAACTGGAGGCAACCTGTACAGTACGATCAAGAACCCGAACCTGGAGCGTACGGAATGGGGCTGGCAGCTTGATCCGATCGGTCTGCGCGTTGCACTGAAAGAGCTGTATGACCGTTATCAATTGCCACTGTTTGTGGTGGAGAATGGCCTTGGTGCGAAAGATACGGTTGAAGCAGACGGTTCCATCAACGATGATTACCGGATTGATTATCTGAGAAAACATATTACACAAATGAAAGAAGCCGTTATGGATGGTGTGGACCTGATGGGATATACCAACTGGGGAGCGATTGATATCATCAGTGCATCCACTTCGGAAATGTCCAAGCGTTATGGCGTGATCTACGTGGATCAGGATGATAACGGACAAGGCACATTGAATCGTTATAAGAAAAAGAGCTTTGGCTGGTACCAAAAAGTCATCGCCTCAAATGGTGAGAACTTGGAATAGATTAACCTATATAGGCACCCCGGGCGTAGCTGGTATTACGGCGCCGGGGCGCCTTTTTAATATAATCAGGTAGAATTCTCATCAACGCTATTGGCATTTTAAGGTAAAAAAGATGACTACATAACATTCTGGATGGTATACTGTGATCGTATTGGGGGAGGGATAACCATGAAGAAGCCTATTATTGCTGTAGATATGGATGACACGATATGTCATCTGGTCAAGCGGGCTATATATCACAACAACCTCAACTTCCCGACCCATCCGTTGCGCTATGAGGATATGATTCATTGGGATACATCCCATTTGCGTCATCCAGAGAGCACGCATGATGTATTTTATGGTCGGCCGGGTCTGTTCGAGGAATTGGAGTTATACGACGAATATGTTGTAGATGAGATGCGAAAGCTGAACGATGCTTATGATGTCATTGTTGTAACGGCAGCAGAACCAAGAACAGTTGTTGAGAAGTGGAACTGGCTCCAGCAGCATATGCCTTTTATAACCGCAGAACAGTTTATTACATGCAAAAGAAAAAACTTGCTCGGTTTCGATCTGCTTATTGATGATGGAGCACATAACCTGATCCCCGCGCATGAGGACGGCAAAAAGGTCATCTGTATCCCACATCCGTGGAATATACAGGAGCGTGAGCAATACAACTTTCCGTTGATGTCTTCATGGAAAGAGGCCAAGGCTTACATAGATGAAGTGTTACAAGTTGTTGGTGTCTGAAAGTAAATCTTATTGTCCAGAGTGCTATGCTCTGGATTTTTTGCGATAGGCGAGAGGTGTTTCGCCTGTTATTTTTTTGAATGCAGCATAGAATGAATCCATATCCCGATATCCAACCAGCTCTGCAATCAGGCTGACTTTGTGCTGTGAACTCTTAAGAAGTTCACAGCTTTTTTGTATACGCAGGTGTTGCAGGTGGCTACTAAAGGTCTGTCCAGTATGCCGAAGAAACATTCGTCCAATTTGCTTCTCGCTCCAGCCCGATACACGGACCAGATCAGACATCCGAATACGATTGCTTAGGTGTTGTTTGAGATAATGAAGAATGTAATCAAAACCGGTGGAATGATTCTCTTCATCATGTTCCTTTTGATAAAGTTGTCTGTAGGTCATCAATACCAACTGGCTTACCAAGGTGTATAACATGGTAGACGAACCGATTCCCGGAACGGAGGATTCACGGTACAGCTTCACCATTAGCTCTTCAATCCGGTCGTTGTGATCCACAACGGATATATAAGGAACCTGATTTTGTGCCAGATCCATCAGATGTTGAATGATTTCTTTTTCCTGAATGATTGCTGTCAGCGTGTGGATCAATTCAGCATTAAATAAGCAATTATATAGAATTAACGGATGCTCGGTTACGTTGGTGCTTACAGGACGAAAGACATGAGGAACGCCGACAGGAATAACAAACAGCATCCCCTTTGTCACCGGAATGATATCTTCACCGATATGATGAAAGCCCTTTCCTTCGGCAACATAGCTATACTCAATAAAATCATGTGCGTGAAAAGGAAGCACAAAATCTTCAGAGCAACGATTGACAAAAAGTTGCAGATGATTATGCAGGAAGTATTCACTTTTCATGAGTTGTACAGATGAATTCACAAGCAACCTCCTCGCACAGATGGCTGAATCACCGGATGAAATAGTCCTGATTACCGGGTATTTAGGGCAACAGGATCGATATAATTATATCGTAACCCCGAATGGGAAGCCAAGATGGAAAGGACGATCTGCTAATGTTCAACGTTAGTCACCTTCGCTGTGAGTATAGAATCAATCCGATAGGCCTTGATGTCAAATCACCGAGATTAAGCTGGCAGTTACAGTCTGATCGTCGAAATTGCATGCAATCTGCATACCAGATCCAGCTGTCCCTGTCAGAAGATTTTGATGGAATTGCATGGGATTCTGGCGAGATAAGTACGGATCAATCCATACATGTGGAGTTAAACCAGTTTCAGCCTTCCCCGCAAACGCGATACTACTACCGAATTCAGGCATGGGATGATGCAGGAAGTGATTCGGGCTGGTCCGAAACGGCTTATTTCGAGATGGGACTTATGGATAGTCATAACAAGTGGCAAGCAGAATGGATCACAGCTCAACCATCAGATGATGGAGATACGTCATGCCCACGTATGCGCAAGCAGTTTAATGTGAAACAACCTGTTACTTCTGCCAGAATATATGTGACAGCACTTGGATTATACGAGTTGCATATGAACAACACAAGAGTAGGAGAAGATTATTTTACACCTGGTTGGACCTCTTATCGTAAGCGATTACAATATCAAACCTATGATGTAACTCATCTACTTCAGGATGGGCAGAACATATTAGGCGCTTATCTGGGTGATGGCTGGTACCGAGGGTATCTCGGCTGGAACAAAGAACGGGAGATATTCGGTTCGACTTCCGCATTGCTGCTGGAATTGCATATGAAATACGCAGATGGATCAGAGGAATGTATTTTATCCAACGGGGATTGGACGGCTGCTCCAAGTGCCATTCGTATGTCGGACATCTATATGGGGGAGACGTATGATGCACGAATGGAGTCCGATTGGTCGGATTCATCTCAGACGAATTGGTCACCCGTGAACGTACTGGAGCATCCGAAAGATATCATCGTTGCGCAGGAGAATGTACCCGTCACCCAAGTAGAACAGCTACAGCCAATCGCTTTGTTAACAACCCCACAGGGAGATCGTGTAGTAGACATGGGGCAGAATATGGTGGGATGGGTGAGATTCAGCATTAAAGGTGAGGCGGGTCAGACGGTTGAGCTGCACCATGCTGAGATATTGGATCATGAAGGCAACTTTTACACCGATAATCTTCGCGCCGCCAAGCAGTGTATTCGCTACACGTGCAAGGGGGATGGCGTGGAATCATTTGAACCACATTTTACGTTCCAAGGGTTCCGCTATGTGAAGCTGGTTGGCTTTCCGGAACACGTTCGTCTGGATGAATTCACCGGAATAGTGCTGCACTCGAATATGGAGCAAACAGGTCAGTTCTCATGCTCCAGTCCGCTGGTAAACCAACTGCATCACAATATATTATGGGGGCAAAAGGGGAATTTCCTTGATGTGCCGACAGACTGTCCACAGAGGGATGAACGGCTCGGATGGACCGGGGATGCACAGATGTTTGTCCGAACGTCCTCCTACCTGATGAATACGGCTCCCTTCTTCACCAAATGGCTGCGGGATCTGGAAGCGGATCAGGGAGAAGATGGCGGTATTCCATTCTTCATTCCGGATCTGAGAAGTTCCACCTCAGAAGGGTGGGGAGACACCAGTCATTCCTCCGCCGCTTGGGGTGATGCAGCAGTCATCTGTCCTTGGACCATCTATGAGATGTATGGGGATGCCAGATTACTGGCCGAACAATATGAGAGTATGAAGCGGTGGGTTGAATACATTCACGTGCAGGGTGACAATCCGTACCTGTGGAACACGGGATTCCACTTTGGCGATTGGTTGGGGCTGGACTCCAAGCCAGATAGTTATGTCGGCGCAACGGACACGGATTATGTGGCAACAGCATTCTATGCCTATTCGGTTTCGTTAACTCAAAAGGCAGCTGAGGCACTTGGAAAGACAGACGATGCTGAATATTACAAGCAGTTGCATACAAACATTGTTCATGCGTTTCGAAATGAATTCGTGACTCCAGCTGGGAAAATTGCTGTTCCAACGCAAACAGCGCATGTTCTTGCGCTTCAATTTGACCTGCTGGACGCCACTGCTCGAACTCGTGCTGTTGGACAATTGGCAAAACTCGTGAAAGAGGCGGGCAATCATCTTACTACAGGTTTTGTGGGCACACCTTATCTAAATCCGGTATTGAGTGATGCAGGTCTTCACGACCTGGCATATACATTACTTTTTCAAGAGGATTATCCGTCCTGGTTATATCAGGTGACTCAAGGCGCAACGACTGTCTGGGAACATTGGGATGGGATCAAAGAGGATGGCAGTCTCTGGAGTGCTGATATGAACTCATTTAACCACTATGCGTACGGTGCGATTGGAGAATGGTTGTATCGTTATGTTGCTGGCATTCGGTCCGATGAACATCAGCCAGGATTCCGAATGGTGCATATCGAGCCGCAACCCGGACCTGGACTGGATTGGGTGGAAGCGAGTCTGGAGACGATGTATGGTCAAGTTGCTTCAAGCTGGCACCGGCTGGCGGATGGTGAAATGGAGATACAGGTGCATATTCCCGCCAACACGAGAGGTACGGTACGTCTTCCTGGAACAGGTGCACAGATCGTTCTGGAACAAGGGAAACCGTTGGATCAGATAAGTGGAGTTCAGGATATTCAAAACATTGGAGACGATGTTGAAGTCACACTTGGATCTGGAAGCTACCAATTTACGTACAAAGACACGGATGCGAAAAAGGATCGGGATGTTCAGGAGGCTACATTGACAGAGCTCGTATAATGATAGAATAAGCGGTAAGAGGTACACTTGAAGAGGATCTGCACACACGCAGGTCCTTTTTCGAACTTATCTGAGAGTAATTTTGTAGTTTTTGAACAATGAAAGGAGCATGACCATGACCATGGCAAAACCTGCATTCAAAGATGCACCTTTACGTAGTGAAATAGAGAATTTGGCTAAGCAACAGGATCACCATACATTGGCCTGTTGGGCTGCGGAGTGTGCGGCACGTGTCTTGTATATATTTGAGAAGAAGACGGAGGATCTCCGCGCCCATGATGCCATTGATGCAGGAAGAGGTTGGATCCGTGGAGAGATTGCCATGGTTGATGCACGAAAGGCGGCTTTTGCAGCTCATGCTGCTGCACGGGAAGTCGATCATGTCGCTGCCTCTGCTGCATCTCGTGCGGCGGGACACGCAGCTGCAACGGCCCATGTCAAAGGCCATGCGGTACATGCCGCAACCTATGCAGTGAAAGCTATCTTTTATGACTCTTTGATGGAAGAACAAGAACGTCGTGTCTTGGAAGAGAGAACGTGGCAATATCAATATCTGTTGGGAGGATGTAATGATCATGGGGAAAGAACACGTGAGATTAATTAAACCATCAAAAGCCTATAAGGATGCGTATTTGGCATTTTATGAAGACTGGGTCAGAAGTGGAGAATTGATGGTTCCTTGGGTCATTTCCAAAGATCCTTATGCGTTCGATGAGATGTTGGCATTTTTGCAGCGTAATGAACAAGGGATCGACATCCCGGAGGGCTGGGTCAAAGACAGTACATATTGGCTGGTCACGGAGAGTCAACAAATCGTGGGTGCTGTGAATATAAGGCATGAGCTTAATGATAAATTGTTCAACAGTGGAGGACATATTGGATATGGTATTCGTCCAGGAGAGCGGCACAATGGCTATGGTTCCGAAATTCTCAGGCTTTCTTTGGAGAAAACGAGAGAGCTTGGAATTTCCAAAGTATTGGTCGTATGTGATGCGGTTAATGAGCCTTCCAGAAGGGTTATCCTTCGAAATGGTGGCATTCGGGATGAAGACTATGTGGAGTCCAATGGCAACGTTGTTGAACGATTCTGGATAGAGAATGTCGAATAATGCAGAATAATGATGAAATAAAACGAAAATAATATGGATTATGATTGTATTACCCTCGTGTGCTGATTAAAATGAAGCATAGAATCTGGATTGCGGCCGGAAACTATCATCCCATATCAGGCACAAGTGAGGTTATCTTTATGAATCAACCGGTTAATCGGCCCCGGCGAATTGAGTATCTGGATCTCTTTCGTGCTTTTGCCATCATGGCAGTGGTAGCTATTCATGCAACTTCAACAGCAGTTGCGCATTACCCCAAGCATACATTAGATCATGATGTGTATTACTTCTGGAACACGTTTTTGCAATTTGCCGTTCCAGCGTTTCTGTTCCTGTCATCCCTGGTCTTGTTCTACAACTACAGCTCCAAGGTGAATGAGAAGGGTTGGATGCTCGCTTTTTATAAGAAGCGTTTATTAAATGTATTTGTACCTTATTTGGTGTGGTCCCTTATCTACTTTGCCATTAAACAGTTGCTTGCGGGCAAAGAACCTTTGACCCATGGTGTTCAATTTGCCAAACAATTAGTGATGGGAACCGCTCATACGCACTTGTACTTTTTTCTGATTATTCTTCAATTCTATATCGTTTTTCCGTGGCTTCTGTCCCTTACACGCCATCGTTTGTTTAATCGTTATTTGCCATTATTCTTTATTGCTGGCCAAGCGATCTTCTATGCTCTACATTTGCAGTTTCACTTCGAACGGACAGGAAGTTTGTTACCCAGTTATCTGATCGTGATTGGATTTGGCGCATGGGTTGGGTTGAACTTTGAGTGGGCATTGAACAAACTGTATACTCACCGTCATGTGCTCATAGCTGCGTTGTTAGGTGGAGGTGCCATTTTTATATATGGTAATGCTTATATCAAAACCGCTTTTGCTGCATACCCGGTTATAACCTATACCGTGCTGTTCCTGTTCCGTAATCTGTTTACCTTGTCAGCCTGCTTGCTCCTGTTGATCTTCAGTGAACGAATGGGCACAGGAAAACATACCGAGGTTCGAAAAGCTACGCGTATTCTGGACTCCTTGGGTACAGTTGCGTTCGGTGTATTTTTAATGCATCCACTCGTACTGCTCTTCTGGAGACGTGAATTCACAGATGACCTGGCTCGGCACTTCAGCGTGGGCATCATACTTTCTTATATTGTGGCGCTCCTGATCTCATGGATCTGTGCGATGGGTTTGCGCCGGATGAAGTGGGGATGGGTACTGATCGGACGGTAAGTATAAATAAACATATGTAATTTAAGATAAGAGATTTCAAGCCCTCCACGCGTTGAGGGAATCACTTGAAACCTCTTTTTTATTTGCCCTAATGAAGGTATTATAGAGTTTAATGTCCATAAAATTGAATTAATGGAATGAACACCACCTTGTCAGGAGTGATCAAATGAAATTGGTGATTATTTTTGGTCCGCAGGCTGTGGGCAAAATGACGGTTGGGCAAGAACTGGAGAAGATAACAAAGCTTAAATTGTTTCATAACCATATGACCATTGAATTGGTGTCTCCTTATTTCAGCTATGGTACACCACAAGGCAAAAGACTGGTTAATCTATTCCGTCAGGAGATTTTTGAAGAAGTGGCGAAGAGTGACCTACCGGGTCTGATTTTTACATTTGTATGGGCTTTTGACCTGAAGCAAGACGGAGAGTACATTCGTCAAATCAGCGAGTTATTCGAATCTAATGGAGGACAGGTCTGTTATGTGGAACTGGAGGCCGATGCATCGGAAAGACTAGAGCGCAATAAAAGTCCGCATCGTCTGTTACATAAACCAACCAAGCGTGACATTGCGTGGTCTGAGCGAGATTTGCTAGATACGATGAAGCATTATCGATTGAATTCGGAACCGGGAGAAATCAAGCATGAGCACTACATAAGGATTGATAACACACACAAGAGTCCGGATGAAGTGGCAAAGTTAATTCAGGAACGATTTAATTTGTAATCTATGAAACGTTTATCTTAGCAGAGTAGATATTTTATATGAAAGGGGCATTACATCATGTACTTTGTTTTATTTTTGCTCATAGGACTTGTTCTATGTTATCTGATCCCATTCGGTCCGATTTTGGCCGGGGGCATTATTTTTGCGCTTGTTGTAGACCAATACCGCCAGACGATGCATATGCGTGAAGATATCCGGGATATCAAGAATCATCTGGGCCTAATGAACAATAATGAGGCAAAAGAGTACGAGTTGGATAAAGAATACACTCAAGTTGATCGTTTGGATTCAGAAGAAATGAACATGATTAATCGAAGAATTGAAGCGGAACTGGAGAAAGAAAGCAAAAACAATAAACCGTGAATTCCTGTAAAATAATTCTTGATTTGCTCACTCCTGTGAGTATATTTACCTAGATCAGGAGTCATGCTAATTCGATATTAACTTTTTGTTGCACTGTGTAGAAATTTGTAATAATATGAGGGAAGCGCGTACAACATATCGGGTTGTAACTGTTGAATCAGGCAAAGCCGTATACCTTGAGAAAAGGGATTGGTTTGTCTTTTTCTGTATATTGGAGTGATAAAGTGAAAATCGAGAAGGTGCTGAACAATAATGCTGTAGTTGCAATGAATGACGAACAGGAAGTTATTATCATTGGCCGGGGGATTGCTTATCAGAAGCGGGCGGGTGATATGGTTTCCGAGCAGCATATCGACAAGATATTTACTTTACAGAATGAAGATATTCAGGAAAACTTCAAGGCATTAATCTCAAGCATTCCTCTGGAATACATGAAAGTATCCGAGGAAATCATCGCTTATGCCAAGCTAAAACTTGGCAAGAAATTAAATGAGAGCATTTACTTACATCTCACAGACCATATTCACTTTGCCATTGAGCGGTATCGCAAGAATCTGCCCATACGCAACGGGTTAATCTGGGAGACAAAGCAGTTATACAAAGAGGAATATGAAGTCGGAATGGAAGCGCTCAATATGATCTGTGATCAGTTTGGTGTGATCTTGCCCGAGGACGAAGCCGGTTTTATGGCACTTCACTTTGTCAATGCAGCTTTGAACGAGGAAATGCCCAACATCAAGAGTATGACCCAGGTCATGCAGGAAATCTTGACAATCATTAAGTATCATTTCAAGATTGATTTTGATGAGAACTCACTGACATTTTATCGCTTTGTGACACATTTGAAGTTTTTCGCCCAACGTTTGGTGAAGGGAAAACATTACAAGAGCAACAACGATGATGAATTGTTCCTGATGATTCAGAAAAAGTATCCAGCAGCGCACAAGTGCTCGGAGAAAATCAAGAAATTCATTGAAAGCAACTACACGTATCAACTAACTGACGAAGAATTGATGTACTTAACGATTCATATTGAGAGAGTTGTGAATGCAACTTCTGAATAATCCCATAGATCAGCTTGCAGGGTTGCAACCACTAGGGCAAAACCTGAACGCTTGAATGACTGAACATACCGTTAACCGGGTGTTCCATACATTCAGATGTTCAGGTTTTTTTATTCTCTCCAATATGCTTTGAATCCGTGTCTAGCCAGAAAGGAAGAAAAGACTTCATGAAACACGAGCAATTAGCCAGAGACATTCTGTCTGGCGTTGGTGGAAAACAGAACATTAACAGCGTGGTGCACTGTGCGACCAGACTTCGTTTCAAATTAAAAAATGACAATAATGCCAAAACAGACGAACTCAAAAATCTGCCTGGAATCATAACGGTAATGCAAAGCGGGGGGCAATACCAGGTCGTTGTGGGTAACGAAGTGTCTGATGTTTATAAAGCCTTGTTACAGGTGGGTAATATGAATGCGGATGAACCGGTCTCAAGTGATGATTCAGAATCATCCGGTAAAAAAGAGAGTCTCTTGGGTCAGTTTATCGACTTGATCTCAGGTGTCTTTACACCAATTCTCGGATTGCTAGCTGCAACAGGGATGATCAAAGGTTTCCTGTCCATGTTTACTTCTCTCGAATGGTTGGACCCGTCTTCAGGAACATATCAATTGTTGAATGCTGCAGGAGACTGCCTGTTCTACTTCTTCCCAATCTTCCTGGGTTACACAGCTATGAAAAAATTCGGTGGATCTCCATTCCTCGGGATGGCCATCGGAGCATCACTTGTATATCCGACCTTATCCGGTCTTAGTGGTGGGGAACCGCTCTATACGCTGTTTGCAGGCACATTGTTTGAATCACCGATTCATATCACGTTCCTGGGTATTCCCGTTATCTTGATGAGTTATTCCTCATCCGTCATTCCGATTATTATTGCTACTTATTTTGGAGCAAAGGTAGAAGCGTTCTTCAAAAAGATCATTCCTTCTGTTGTGAGAACGTTCCTCACGCCATTCTTTACGATTCTGATTGTTGTCCCTGTAACATTCCTCTTGATTGGTCCAATTGCGACATGGGCAAGTCAGCTGATTGGTGCCGGGGTATCGGGCATCTATGACTTGAGTCCGTTGGTAACCGGTATTGTTGTTGGTGGATTGTGGCAAGTATTGGTGATCTTCGGGTTACACTGGGGTATCGTACCAATTATGTTACTCAATCTGTCCACACTGAAAGCAGATCCGATTCTGGCAATGATGTTTGCTGCTTCCTTTGCTCAGATTGGTGCCGTTCTTGGCGTTATGCTTAAAACGAAAAATACCAAACTCAAATCACTGGGTGTTCCTGCCTTTGTGTCCGGGATTTTTGGTGTAACTGAGCCTGCTATTTATGGTCTTACTTTGCCACTGAAGAAACCATTTATTATGAGTTGTATTGCTTCTGCAACCGCTGGTGGTATTATTGGCTTCGCTGGCTCCAAAATGTTTGTATTTGCTTCAGGAATCTTTGGTGTTCCAGCGCTGATTAGTCCCACAGAGGGAATCAACTATGAATTCTGGATGGCCATGATTGCCACTATCATTGCTTTTGTACTAGGCTTTGTTCTCGTTTATTTTGTAGGATTCAAAGATCCTGCTAATCCAGAGGCTGCCAAACAGGCTCCAGAGCCAGTAAAAGAAGAGAAGGCTGCACTTGAGCCTAATCCAAACAATCGCTACGAAATTGCCAGCCCGATGACGGGTGAGGTGGTTCCTTTGCAAGAAATTAATGATGCTACATTTGCTGGTGAACATATGGGTAAAGGGATTGCTATTCGCCCAACCAGTGGGAGAGTTGTATCCCCGATTAATGGTGTGGTACAGACGATTTACCGTACCAAACATGCAATTGGACTTGTAGATGATCAAGGTGTAGAGATTCTGATCCATATCGGTCAGGATACGGTACAGCTCAAAGGTCAACATTTCACTGCACATGTGAAAGATGGAGATCGTGTGAGTGTTGGCGATCTGATCGTTGAATTTGATCTGCAGGCCATTATTGAGGCGGGTTATGAGACCGTAACACCGATTATTGTAACGAATACGGCTGATTATTTGGACGTAGTTGCTACAACAAGTCGTGAAGTGCAAGAAAAGGATAAATTGGTTACGGTTATAGGTTAATTCTGCTTTAGTGCGTATTTTATTAATCTGAACATTAGCTATATAGAGACCACTTTGATGTTTTCGAAGTGGTCTCTTTTTTTCATTTTCGGTCACTCCAATGTATTTGTGAAATTAATAAAAATAAGTGTTGCAAACGTAGTTCAGATGTACTATGATGAGTTCAAGAAGTAAGCGCATACATTAATCGGATTGTAACTGTTCAATCAGGCAATGCCGGCCATCCTCAGTTCAGAGGATATGGAATGTAACTTACTTTCGTTATCTAAATAACTAAATACCAATGTGTACAGCCTTACAGGGTTGCAACCGTTAAGGGCAAAACCTGAATTGCTGAATAACACGACTGATTTCCGGACGATCCGGTATGTTGTGTATGTTCAGTGGTTCAGGTTTTATTTGTTTCAAAAGCCATGGGGAGTCTACTTAGAGAGGGAGAATTACAATGAGCAACTACGATCAATTAGCTAAGGACATTCTGTCACGTGTAGGTGGTCGCGAGAACGTAAACAGTGTATTCCATTGCGTAACAAGACTGCGGTTTAAACTGAAAAATGAAAGCGTAGCCAAAACGGAAGAACTTAAAAATCTGCCAGGTGTTATTACCGTCATGCAAAGTGGTGGACAATATCAAGTTGTTATCGGCAACGAAGTGCCGGATGTATATAAAGCAGTTGTTAAAGCAGGGAATTTCCCAAGTGAAGGACAAGTGGAAGAGGAAACGGACAACTCAGGCAAAAAAGTAGGGTTGTTCAGCCGATTTATCGACATGATCTCCGGTGTGTTCACACCACTACTCGGTTTGCTGGCCGCCACAGGTATGATCAAAGGTTTTAACGAGATGTTTGTAGCCTTTGGCTGGATAACTCAGGATTCCGGAACGTATCAATTATTGAAAGCAACGGGGGACTGTCTGTTCTACTTCTTCCCGATCTTCCTGGGTTACACTGCAATCAAGAAGTTTGGCGGTTCACCGTTTCTGGGTATGGCGATAGGTGCATCTCTTGTTTATCCGACATTGGGCGGTCTTAAGGCAGGAGATCCACTGTACACCTTGTTTACAGGTACATTGTTTGAATCACCTATCCACATTACGTTCCTGGGTATGCCGGTTATCTTGATGGACTACGCTTCATCGGTTATCCCAATCATTATAGCGACATTTGTTGCTGTAAAACTAGAAAGATTCTTCAAGAACGTTATTCCGAAAGTGGTAAGCACATTCCTTGTTCCCTTTTTCACCTTGCTTGTAATTGTTCCAGCGACTTTTTTGGTCATTGGTCCAATCTCCACATGGGCAGGACAATTGATTGGCGCGGGAGCTACTAATATTTATGAATTAAGTCCTATTGTTACAGGATTGATTATCGGTGGACTATGGCAAGTGTTTGTATTATTCGGACTTCACTGGGGACTGGTTCCAGTTGCATTATTGAATCTTAGTACGTCAGGCGCTGATCCGGTTATCGCAATGTCATTTGCTGCTTCTTTTGCTCAAATCGGTGCTGTACTTGCCGTATTACTCAAAACAAAAAATACGAAAATAAAAACACTCAGTGTACCAGCATTTATCTCCGGTATATTTGGAGTAACAGAGCCTGCGATCTATGGTGTTACGCTTCCATTGAAAAAACCTTTTATTATGAGTTGTATTGCTGGGGGGATCGGAGGCGGTATTCTCGGTTATGCAGGTTCGAAGATATACATGATTGGCGGACTTGGCGTATTCGGTTATCCAACTTTTATTAATAAAGAAACAGGATTAGACTTCGCGTTCTACATGGCTATAGTTGCTTCATTGATTGCATTCGTTCTTGGTTTCGTATTGACGTATGTGGTTGGATTCAAAGATCCGGTGGAAAAAGTAGCTGCACCTGCACCAGTACTTGATCCAAATCCGAACAGCAGATACGAAATTGTAAGCCCAATGGCTGGTGAAGTTGTTGCACTGAACGAAATTAATGACGTAACGTTTGCAGGAGAGCACATGGGTAAAGGGATTGCAATTCGTCCAACCAGTGGTAGAGTGGTATCTCCAATCACAGGTGTCGTTCAAACCGTATATCGTACCAAACACGCCATTGGTCTTGTAAGCGATGATGGTGTAGAGATGCTGATCCATATTGGACAGGATACGGTCAAACTGAAAGGTCAACATTTTACAACCCATGTGAAAGATGGAGACCGTGTTAACGCAGGTGACCTGATTGTTGAGTTTGATCTGCAAGCGATTAAGGATGCAGGATATGAGACGGTTACACCGATCATTGTCACTAATACTTCAAATTATCTGGACGTTGTAGGAACAAAAGATGCATCCGTTCATGAGAAAGATAAATTGATCACGGTATTAAGCTAATTGAAACTAAGGATGGTTAAGGAGGAACTACTCAATGAATGAAAAGTTTACAGCCTTCCCGGAGAATTTTCTCTGGGGAGGAGCAACCGCAGCGAATCAATTGGAAGGTGCTTATCTGGAAGGTGGCAAAGGTTTAACAACGGTAGATCTGATTCCGATTGGTGCTAATCGATGGAATATTGCTCTGGGTAACCTGGATTCATATGAACCAAAAACAGGGGAATTCTATCCTTCACATGAAGCCATTGACTTCTATCATCGATATAAGGAAGATATTGCGTTATTTGCAGAAATGGGATTTAAGTGCCTCAGGCTTTCCATAGCCTGGGCACGGATTTTCCCTAATGGCGATGAAGCGGAGCCAAACGAAGCAGGCTTGCAATTTTATGATGATGTCTTTGATGAGTTATTAAAATACAACATTGAACCTGTCGTGACGATCTGCCATTTCGATGTACCTGTACATCTGGTCGAATCTTACGGCGGGTGGAAGAACCGCAAGATGATTGGTTTCTTTGAGAAATATGCGACGACGCTATTCAATCGATATAAGAATAAAGTGAAATACTGGATGACGTTTAACGAGATCAACATGTTGCTGCATCTTCCGTATATTGGAGCGGGAATTGTCCTTCAGGATGGTGAAAACAAAGATCAGGTTCTGTATCAGGCAGCACATCATGAATTGGTAGCGAGTGCACTTGCTGTTAAGGCTTGTCATGAGATCATTCCGGATGCACAGATTGGATGTATGTTAGCCGCTGGAATGGTGTATCCATACAGCTCTAATCCGGATGATGTATGGAAAGCCATGGAGAAAGATCGCGAGTCATTCTTCTTTATCGACGTGCAGTCGAAGGGAGCATATCCAGGTTATACGAAAAGATTTTTCAGGGAAAATGACATTTGGATTGACATGCAACCGGAAGACGCAGAGATCTTGATGCAGAACACGGTCGATTATATCGGTTTTAGCTATTATGCAAGCCGGTGCACCAGTACAGACCCTGAGATTTTGAAAGATTCGACAGAAGGCAATGTATTTGGTTCGGTGAAGAACCCTTATCTGCAAGCTTCCGAGTGGGGGTGGACCATTGATCCTAAGGGGCTTCGAATTACGCTTAATCAACTGCATGACCGCTATGGCAAACCTTTGTTTATCGTAGAAAATGGACTTGGTGCAACCGATGTGTTGTTAGATAATGACTCCGTTGAAGATGACTATCGCATCGAATATTTGAATAGTCATTTTGCCGAAATGGCTGAAGCGATTCAAGACGGTGTAGAGCTCATAGGTTACACAAGCTGGGGACCGATTGACCTGGTCAGTGCGGGTACCGGAGAGATGAAGAAACGTTATGGCTATATCTATGTAGACCGAAATAATGATGGCACGGGCACACTTCGCAGAGTGAAAAAGAAGAGTTTTCACTGGTACCAAGATGTCATTGCGAGTAATGGCGCACAATATTTCTGATACAAGGGGTCCAACGCTATAGAATAAACAAAGAGCAGTCTCGTTATTACGGGATTGCTCTTTGTCTATGAGGGGATGAATTTGACCCTTAATGTGGCTTTCAGATATAATAAAGAAATGAAGAGAATCTTGTCACTTAAGAAGGGAGGAGCATCCACTCATGAAGAAAAAATCACTTGCGTTTATATCTTCGGGATATGGATACTCCACTGCTGTCTTTTTCTAGAATCTATTCCAAGGGTGAAGTCTGCCCAAAATCGGAAGAAAACTAGGAAATAACGCAGAAAATCTTAAGAATGATGAGGTAATCCAAATGAATATTGACAAAATTACTAGAAAAAATCCAGCAAATATGCCAGCTCCTGTAGGTCAGTACACGCATATTACAAGAATCCCGAGGAATGCAGAGTTATTTGTGACTTCGGGTCAAATTGGAGCAGATCATAATGGACTCTTTCCAGAGAGTCTGAATGAGCAAGTCACTAATACATTTAATAATATTAAAACAGTGCTCGAATCTGAGCGCTTAGATGCTGAACATATTATCAAAGTGAACGTATGGGCAACCGAGGAAATCGATTGGGATTTCTTATATGCCGAGTGGGGACAATTATTTAGTACGGATTACCCTGCAATGACGATTGGATATATTACGGCGTTAGGTCTCCCAGAGATTAAAATTGAAATAGAGCTTTGGGCAGCAAAAGTGTAACATCGAATACTTTTTAACCAAACGAAGGAGCATCTTACTTACAGATGCCCCTTCGTTTTTTATTTGTGAAAAATGGAAAGGATATGCCCTGTGTGCAATCATGAGCGATAGTAGGTGGGTGTATTATGGCCCCTGCAAGCTCTGATAAGCATTCAGTCGACCATATGTCCAGTAGATCCCGGAGCCTGATACTGGATCAGAAGCGAAACACAGCGCGTCCCGAATCTGAGCATTTGTTTTCCCTTGTGCAGCGAGAAGTGCAGCCACTCCAGCCACATGAGGGGCAGCCATGGATGTCCCGCTAAGGTAGGCATAGGAACCACCCAGGTATGTGGATAGAATGGTATCACCCGGTGCAGCCATATCCACCCAGGAACCATAGTTGGAGAAATTGGATTTGAGATCGGAAGGGTTGGTTGAAGCGACAGCAATCACATTGGGATACGATGCGGGTACGATTGGGAATGAAGTGTTATCATTACCGGCTGCGGCAATAATCACAGCTCCTCGATCCCAAGCATACTGTACGGCAGCTTGAAGGAAAGCATTTCCCATCGGCCCACCAAGGCTCAGGTTAACAACCTGAACACCGTTATTGGCAGCAAAGACAAGCCCGTTACCTACATTACCTATCGTTCCTTGCCCGGTGTTATCCAGTACCCGGAGCGGAATGATGGATGCGAGCGGTGCAGCGCCTGCGATGCCCACACCATTGTTGGTAACGGAGGCAGCGATCCCGGCTACATGGGTGCCGTGACCGTTCCCGTCCTCAGGAATGTTATCATAATCAACATAATCATAACCGGGGAGGAGCTTGGAGGCCAATTCTGGATGGTTTAGCTGTACACCGGTATCGATAATGGCGATTTTGACAGAGCTGTTACTCTGAGTAATATCCCATGCAGCGGGTGCATTGATTTTGGACAGGTTATACTGATAAGGAAAGAAAGGGTCATTGGGAGTGAAAGAAGCCTCAACGAGGTAATTCGGCTCTGCATGTTCAATAAGCTCATGATCTTTGTAATGTTTCAGCATTCTGTGCATTTTTTTGCGGGATTCCACACGGTACCAGCCTAAATCTTCATAGGTCTCAGCGACTTTACATCTCCCTTTTTTGTGAAGGGTGTGCATCTCATCCTCGGTTGTACCTTCCTTGAATTTGACTAAGAGCTGCTTGGGAGCGTGAGGATGAAACTTGCTCTCGGCAAGTTGGTCCAGGTAACGATACACGAACCCGATTACTAGCAAAATGAAAGCAAAAACACCTAACCATAACCACATGAGCGTTTATCCCTCCAATATGATTTGTGACACGCCTTATCGTATGCGAACTCTATCAGACTGCGCGGGCACTCTTGCAATTTGGATAGTAGTGTAGATAGATTGATAGGAAGGGATAAATTCGGTAAGATGATATGAAGAGAGCCGCTTTGGCATGAACAAGATTTAAGGCAGGGCCGAGAGGTAACTCCTAAATACAGAGGATAAGGAATGTGGTTTTATTGACACAACTTCAGAGTATACCGACAGTCACACCAGTCCAGGCACACCAAATTCATGATGCCATTGATTTTGCCATGCGTGTACGCAGAGAAGTGTTTCCGATGATGGATCATACAAAATTGCCTGTAGACTTCGAGCAGTTCAGAGAACATTATCTGGGCTCCGATGGTTCGATCTTTCTTGTTGCAATGATGGAGGATGCGAGCATCGTCGGTTCTATTGGGATATTACCATATGATGGACGTATCGAAGCTGTGGAAGGTCGATATGCAGTTCGATTGGCTGCCGAAATAGTAAAATGTTATGTAGATCCCGCGTATCGTAGGTTTGGCATTGGCTCGATGTTGATGAACGAACTGGAGAGCGTGGTAAAGGATATGCACTATACGACGCTGTATTTGCATACACATCGCTTCTTGCCAGGAGCCGTAGATTTTTGGAAACGCCAAGGGTTTACGGTTATTGCTGAGCAGGATGATGACTGGCAAACCGTACATATGGACAAGTTGGCATGTAAGTAACCATTGGAGTTTATTGAAGGAAAATGACTTTATGATGGTAATGGGGGAGATCTATCCATGTATTCAAGTCTGATTGAGAAACTGGAGCATACCGAGGTTATACGCTGGTTCCCGAATCATCAAGTTCAAGAGAGCTGGATTACCGAAATTGAACAGGAGTTGGGCTTTCCGTTACCTCCGTCCTATCGCTGGTGGCTTCTGAATTATGGTATAGCGATGTTAAGTGGAACCGGAATTCTGACCATATCGCCTCCAGAACACCGAGAGTATGCGGACACTGATATTTTGTATAGATACCGACTTGCCGACGAAGACGCGAAGAAGGAAGGGAAGCTGGAACTGTTTGTACCGGACGAAGATGAATATTACTATTTTGACACGCGGACGGCAGATCACCTTGGAGAGTACAAAGTGATGCGTTTGGATTACTTTAATGGGGAACCTGAAGTATACGCGGATTCTTTTGCCGAATTTTTGGAGAAGTTGATCGATCAGCGAACATCACGGAATAGGTAATTTTGTAAAAGGAAAATGCCTGTCGGCACTCGCTCGGATAGACATAGACAACATACATGATGGGGGCTAGGCAGATGAACGAAACGAAGCGAAAAATTGTTTTTATTGATATTGATGGCACATTGGTCGACGATGATGGAAACATTCCGTTGTCAGCACAGAAGGCTTGTAAACAGGCCAGAGAGAACGGACATCTGCTCTATTTATGTACAGGCCGATCCAAAGCAGAAATTTATGATTCCATCTGGGATGTCGGATTCGATGGTCTGATTGGTGCAGGTGGGGGTTATGTGGAGTTTGGCAAGGACGTGTTATATCACAAAAGGGTAACAGCGGAAGATGTTCGACATATGGTCGATTTTTTCAATGAAAACGGCATTGACTTCTACCTTGAATCCAATTCGGCATTGTATGCGAGTAGCAATCTTCAACCTCACCTGGAACGCCGTATCTATGGCGATGTGGAGAATGACCCTGTAGCCAGAGAGAAGAAGGAGCTGAAACCGCACCCGTTTATTGCCGGATTAACGTATGGAGAGGCCGACCTGTATAAGGATGATGTGAACAAAGTATGTTTCTTGGAGAGCTCAGCCATCCCGTTTGAGCGGATCAAGCAAGAGTTTGAAGGGAAATTCGAAGTCATTCAGTGCACCGTGCCAATCTTTGGTGAAGGAAGTGGTGAACTGATGATCCCTGGCATTCACAAAGCCATTGCAATCGCCGATTTGCTGAAGCATCTGGGCATGTCCCAAGAAGATACATTTGCCATCGGTGATGGCATGAATGATGCAGAGATGTTGGAATTTTGTAACATCGGAATTGCCATGGGTAATGCGAAGCCTGGACTGAAAGCCATTGCAAATGATATTACTGGAACAGTCGAGGAAGATGGATTGTATCATAGTTTTGTGAAGTATGGATTGATCACTTGATAAAGAAATGAGGCAATCTGGAAAACAGTTAATACGTACACCCTTTGTCCCAAACCTTATTTTAGACCCTGCATATATTATTGCAGGGTCTTTTTTTGGTTTAAAACAGATCAATTTATATTTTTACAAAAGGATTCTAATCAAACCATAACATCTAAGTGAAGGAGAGAATCGAAATGGCCATTCTATCAACCGGACCTATCGAGAATAATGCCGTCAGTGATGTACGGCCAACACAACAAGTTACCGTTAAAATTGATAACAGGAATTCTCTGGATGGATCCGTTGTTTTGATACAAGGGTATAATCTGACCTCTACGAGGACTTTATATGTCAGCGAGCAGATTTCAATTGATCCGGATCAGGTAGTGACAAGAACTTATTTTGCCAATCTTGATGCATTTGAATTTGTCTTTACAGTTGAAGGTGTAGCTATAGAGCAGACAGAGATTTCCGTGTGGGGCAAAAATGAAAACGGCCAGCTTGTTGCTGCACATCGATTAGTTTCTTCCGAACTAGAAATAGAGGGGGATAATACGTCAGTCAACCGCATATATGTAGCCAATTTTAATAGTAACGATGTTTCCGTCATTAATGGTGATACGAATACGGTCATTACTACCATTCCTGTGGGGACGAATCCTGCAGGGATTGATGTCAATCCATTAACGAGTCGTATATATGTCGCAAACAGAAGCAGTAATACCATTTCCGTCATTAATGGTGTAACCAACGCGGTAATTGCTTCTATTCCGGTTGGGAATGAGTCAGGGGACGTAGGGGTCAATATAGCAACCAATGCCGTTTATACGGCAAATTTTAATTCATTGGATACAACTGAAGATGTAACCGTTATTGATGGATTAACCAACACGGTGATTGATGCGATCACTATTCCTGGACTCAATTTTTTAACGGGTATAGGCGTCAATTCCTTAACCAATCGGATCTATGCAGTTAATTTTAATTCTGATACTGTCTCTGTAATCGATGGAGTAACCAATACAGTGATTGCTACAATCCCCGTTCAGGTCAATCCATTCCGTATAGGTGTCAATCCAGCCACCAACCGTATTTATGTATCGAATTTTACCAGTAATACGGTTTCCGTTATTGATGGATTGACGAATTCCGTCATTGATACCATTCCAGTCGGCGTTACGCCAGCTGAAGTAGCGGTTAATACCTCCACAAATGCCATTTACGTACCCAATCGAGACACGGATAATGTTTCAGTAATTAGTGGATTAACAAATACCGTGATTACTACTGTTCCGGTCGGGAATAATCCAAACGGAGCGGGCGCCAATCCGTTAACTAATCGAGTTTATATAAGCAATCAAGATGACAATACCATTTCTGTGATCGATGGCGAAACAAATACGGTGATTGCTACTATTCCGGTGGGGGCACGTCCGTTCGCAGTAGGTGTAAATCCGTAGAAAGGTGAGGGGGTTCGGATGAAAGAAGTTATAACGGCATCAGACTTAATGGAGCAGCTGATCACCATGAATAAAGAAAATTCTGTATGCCAAGTTAGGATTCCAGGTAAGGAGAATCGCGAGTCTTGAATGATCAGATCAGAATGGAACAGGCATCTCCTCAATGGGGGTGTCTATTTGCATTAAGGAGCCCAAAAAGAATGACGAATTTTTTTCCGTTAATCGAAATAGATGCCCCTCCTTTTGACTTTGTTATTGCATAACTCCTAATGAAAGTTTAATATAAATTTTGCAAACAAGGAATTTATTGGTTTTCGTTTGTCGAAGTGCATGAAATATAAAGTTGATACATGGAGGATGCTGGATGAGTAATGTAGCTCTGTTGTTTCCTGGGCAAGGTTCTCAGATGGTTGGGATGGGTAGAGACTTTTGGAATAACTTCGATGTGGCTAAGAAGTTATTTGAAGAAGCCAGTGATGCCATTTCTTTCGATTTGAGAAAGTTATGTTTTGAAGGTAGCATGGCTGATTTGACAATGACGATGAACGCTCAGCCTGCACTTTTGACTGTTAGTGTCATAGCATATCAGGTGTATATGCAAGAAATAGGGATGGAACCCGCTTATTTGGCTGGGCATAGTTTGGGAGAATATTCGGCTCTGGTCTGCGCAGGTGTTCTATCATTTCATGACGCCATTAAACTGGTAAGACAACGGGGTATCATTATGCACAATGCAGACCCGGATCAGAAAGGTACCATGGCCGCCATTTCAGGTATTCATTTAGATACAATTCAAAACATATGTGAACAAGTTTCCACGATCGAGCGCCCTGCTTGTGTGGCTTGTGTGAACGCTGACCAGCAGTTTGTCATTTCGGGACATTGGCACTCTATACAAGAAATTATTAAAAGGACAGAAACCCTCGGAACGAAACATTCTTATATCAATGTAAGTGGTCCCTATCATTCTCCCATGATGCAAACCGCAGCAGAACAATTCAAAGTTGAATTGGATCAATATCAATATGCCCATGCAAAATACCCGGTTATTTCCAACGTTACAGCAGCACCCTATGAGTCTGATCGATCTGTCGTGGATTATTTAACCATGCAGATGACGATGCCTGTAAGATGGTCAGAGTCTATGCTCTATCTGGTTGCAAATGGGGTTACTGAAGTTATAGAGTTGGGTTCTAAACATGTGTTAGTTAGTCTTATGAGTAAAATAACGAAGCGTATTGTACCGTACTCGCTAAGTCAGCCTTCTGATTTACTAATGCTTACAAATACACAAGAAAGGAAAGATAAGCGGTTAACGATTCGTAAAAAGTTGTTATCAGAACTAATAGTAACCGCACTCATTTCAAGGAATTATAATACAGATTCAATATCCTATACCCAAACGGTTGAGCCATTGTTTCACCAATTACAACGGGCAAAGGAACAAGTAAACAACAATGAATATGAACTTAGTGAAGAAGAGATAAATGATGCTCTACAGGTATGTCATTCCATTATTATAGCAAAAAATATTCCATTGGATGGAACCGCGTTGATTGATGCAATCTAGTACTCGATCTGTGCTTTTGCAAGATCTATATTACAGCAACAGACTGCCTTTTTATAAGGTAGTCTTTTTGTCCTTTAATGCATCTGAACTTGTTGAAGCTTCAGATATTTGGTAATAAATATGTCAATAACCCATAAATCAATCTCTATTTTTTACCATATAGTAACAATAAACTGATTGATTTTACATATATTTCTATGGTAAAATTTTGCTTGAAATATGTGTAAATAATTAGATAAGCATGTTAGAGATGATTCATTTGGAGGAGAGATATGTATACTAATCAGTTTCAAACACTAGTGGATATTATCCGCGACAAAGGTAAAATAACCGACCGCGGTATTCGTTTTATCGATGCGGACAAACGTGAAACTTTTATATCTTATCATCAATTATTTACTGAGGCACAAGGGTATTTAGGTTATCTACAAGCCATCGGAATTAAACCTAAACAAGAGATTATTTTTCAGATTCAAGAAAACAAACGGTTTTTAGTCGCATTCTGGGCTTGTATACTCGGTGGAATGATCCCTATCCCTGTAAGTATTGGTGAAGATGAAGAACAAAACTTGAAAGTATGCCGTATTTGGAATTTGCTAAATAACCCTTTCATGATTGCATCTGAGAAGGTGCTGGATAAAATGAAGAGATTTGTTTTGGAACATGACATGCTTGATTTCCATCATCAATTAGAAGTCAGAACGGATCTGATCCAAGATACCATATATCATTATGAATCTATTAATAATATAGTTGAACCTCAGTCTGATGACTTGGCATTTATTCAATTTTCTTCTGGATCAACTGGTGATCCCAAAGGCGTCATGCTCACCCATCGAAACCTGATTTATAATACTTGTGCTGCTATTAATGGCACACAAATTAGTTCAAACGATAGTTTTCTCTCCTGGATGCCCCTTACCCATGATATGGGTTTGATTGGATTTCATCTCGTACCCCTCGTGGCAGGAATTCATCAGTACTTGCTCCCAACGGAATTATTTATTCGCAAACCGATTCTATGGATGAAAAAAGTAAATGAACACAAAGCAACCATACTGTCTTCTCCTAACTTTGGTTATAAATACTTCCTGAATTTCTTTCGCGAAGACAAAGCGGAGGGATGGGATCTGTCATCTGTCAGAGTCATTTATAATGGGGCGGAACCTATATTACCCGAAGTGTGTGATGAATTCCTAAATGTATTGTCAGCATATCACTTAAAGAAAACAGCCATGTTTACCGTATATGGATTAGCAGAGGCCTCTGTTGCCGTCTCCTTTCCCAAGGTAGAAGAAGAATTTACTGCGGTGTACGTTCACCGGGATCATCTGAACTTAGGGGAGCGTGTCATCGAAGTCGAGAAACATGCTGAACATGTGGCATCATTTGTTGCCGTTGGCGAAGCAATTGATTATTGCCATGTTAGAATTTGCGATGAGGAAATGAACAGTGTTCCCGATTTGGTTATTGGAAAAATTCAAATCAAGGGGGATAACGTCACCCAAGGTTATTATAATAATTCACTAGCAACGGAGAAGTTATTAACGCACGACGGATGGGTGAATACAGGAGATCTGGGTTTCATCATGAACGGAAAACTGGTTGTAACAGGGCGGGAAAAAGACATTATCTTTATCAATGGTAAAAATGTATATCCCCATGACATTGAACGTGTCGCCATACAATTAGATGATGTTGAACTCGGAAGAGTTGCTGCTTGTGGTGTGTATGATTCGAATAGTCAAAGTGAAGAAATAATTGTGTTTGTCGTGTACAAAAAAAAGATCGAACACTTCCTGCCGCTTGTTAAAGAAATCAAAAGACATCTATATAAACATGGGGGATGGAGTGTCAAAGAGGTACTGCCCATCAAGAAATTACCCAAAACAACAAGTGGGAAAATCCAGCGGTATCAGTTAGCCAAGCAGTATGAAGCAGGCAAATTCTCAACAGAATCTGCATTCATCCATGACTGGATCAAGAATGACAATGACAAGGCAAAAGAAAAGGCTGCTGTTTCGGTTCGAGTCATAGAACGTGAATTAACTTCACTATTTTCTGAAGTGCTGGTTGGGAAAAAGGTTGACCTTGAGGATAGCTATTTTGATATGGGTGCAACTTCATTACAGCTGGCCCAAATCGCTGAACGTATAGAACAAAAATACGGAGAAGAGCTTGCTGTTACGGACCTCTTTACCTATCCCTCGATAACTGAATTGGCAGCATATCTGGCTAGAGGCTACAGCGAGACCATGCAAGTCAACAAAACTCAAGAGGATCATACGCCATCCAAAGATATTGCTATTATCGGTATGTCTTTGAATCTCCCTGGTGCATCAAATGCAAGCGATTTTTGGCGTGTTTTGGAAAATGGAACGCATAACATTCGGGACTACCCGGAAAGTCGGATAAAAGACGCAGCGGATTATATACAATCCATGCGAAGTGGAATGAGCGAAGTTCAATGGATCAAGGGTGGTTACTTGGATCAAATTGATCAATTCGACTATTCTTTCTTTGGCATAACTCCAAAAACTGCACAATTTATGGACCCGAATCAAAGGATGTTCTTGCAAACGGCATGGCATACGATTGAAGATGCTGGGTATGCAGGGGAAGGAATCAATGGAAGAAATGTGGGCGTGTACGTGGGGTATTCCAAAGTTGGGTATGATTACGAACGGCTCGTGACGGCGAGTTACCCCGCAGAACTCAAAAATTATATCATTGGAAATTTACCATCTGTACTGGCGAGCAGAATTGCATATTTCTTGAATTTAAAAGGCCCGGCCTTAACGATTGATACCGCTTGTTCCTCTTCACTTGTTGCTGTTCACATGGCATGTAAAGGATTGCTCGCCGGAGACTGTGAAATGGCAATCGCAGGAGGCATTCGAACGGCATTATTACCGATAAGTATCGGACTGGATATGGAATCTCCAGATGCATTGACGAGAACGTTTAGCGAAGATGCCAACGGCACGGGATTTGGCGAAGGTGTTGGGTCGGTCATGTTGAAGCCAATGCAGCAAGCGATTAAGGACGGGGATCATATCTATGGTGTGATTAAGGGAAGTGCGATTAATCAGGATGGCAAGACGGTAGGAATCACAGCACCTAACCCGGAATCACAGACCAATGTGATCGAACAGGCATGGAAAGAAGCCGACATTTCTCCTGATACGCTTAACTTTATTGAAGCACATGGAACAGGGACAAAATTAGGTGATCCGGTTGAGTTCAATGCTTTGCGTAAAGCTTTTGAGAAATATACGGATCGGAAACAATTTTGTGCAATCGGATCTGCCAAAGCTAACATTGGACATGGTTTTGAAGCGGCGGGGATCGCTGGATTAATTAAATCTATTCTTATGTTTCAACATAGAAAGATTCCGCCATTGGTTCACTTTGACAAGCCTAATCCCCTGCTTAAGTTTGAAGCTTCACCTTTTTATGTGAATCAGGAATTAATGGCTTTTGGTGAAAAAGAGGGTCCATTACGATGCGGGGTTAGTTCTTTTGGTTTCAGTGGTACCAATGCACAT
The DNA here is from genome assembly GCF_037993015.1 of Paenibacillus sp. FSL E2-0151. Classification (NCBI taxonomy): domain Bacteria; kingdom Bacillati; phylum Bacillota; class Bacilli; order Caryophanales; family Paenibacillaceae; genus Paenibacillus; species Paenibacillus sp. FSL E2-0151. Next base: position 4,171,024 of record NZ_CP150308.1, on the reverse strand, counting down.
GTGGTTCTCGAAGAATATGTTCCTTCCCCAACCGTAGATAAAAGAATGTCCCAAGAGCCTAATCTATTTGTTCTGTCTGCTGCCACGGAACGGGCGCTGGATGAATTGGTCAGAACGTATCATGAATATCTAACCGATCACACGGATGTTTCCATTCAACAAATCTGTTATACAGCCAGTACGGGAAGGGCTAATCTGGATTATCGGCTTGCCATCATAGTCACGAGTACACAAGAATTACATGAAAAATTGAAACGAATTGCAAGCGGAGAAGGTAAACTGCCATATGTTTATTTTGGTTATGCCAAAAAAGACAAAACGCTTGTTAGCGATCATCTTTATGCTCGGGGAAAGGCAGAATCTTTAAATGAACTCGGTCAGTTATTTACACTGGGGGCAGTGATTGATTGGGAAAGGTTTTATAATCATGAAGTCATTCGGAAAATTCCATTGCCTCTATATCCATTTGAGCAGAAGCGGTGTTGGATTGAAGTCAAACATACGATACCAGCGGAACATAGGTCAGAGAGGAATGAGGTTCAAATGGAGATGAATACAAACGATATTGAATTAAAGATTAAAACAAGCATCAGTCGTGCATCTGGTCTGAAGTTGGAAGAGCTGGATCATCAAGCTCATTTTCTCCAAATGGGATTGGATTCCATCATTCTTGTGCAAATTCAGAAGGAGATCTCAGAGCTGTTCCGTTTGGATATCCCGATGGAAATGTTTTTTGAAACCCTTACGAATATTAATTCCTTAGTTAAATATGTGTCAGAGAATATAAAGCATCATGATGTATCTGAAAATATAAACAATCAAACAGTTCAGGAGCATACTGAACAACGAAATCTGGCATCTGTGAACAATATAAACACGGCAAAATCATCAGGGAATGTGTCGGAACAAATTGTGATGTCTGCCATTCAGCTCATGGAATCTCAATTAAAAAGTTTGAATGTGCTGTTAGGCGAGCAAATGAATGCTGTTCAATCGCCTCTTTTGGAGATGAAACATCATGAAACCAAACATCATGAAACCCCAAAAGTTCAAGCTTCACCGGTAATGAATGAAATCAATAAAACCAACGAACCCAAAAAGATCCAACCGGATTCGGAATCGAAGGAAGAAAAAAAACCTTTTATACCGTATCAATCGTTGAAAATTCATGAAGAGAGTGGATTCTCAGCGCTTCAGAACCAGTATATTGAACAATTTGTAACAAAGTATACCGCAAGAACCAAAGGCTCCAAATTAAAAACAGACCAAACACGTTTGGTTCATGCGAATAATCGCAATGTGTCCGGATTTCGCTCGTATTGGAAGGAAATGGTGTATCCGATTATTTCAACACGTGCAGAGGGAGCTAAGTTATGGGATCTGGATGGGAACGAGTATTTGGATCTGACGATGGGATTTGGTGTAAATCTATTTGGTCATAATCCCGCTTTTATTCAAAATGTAATAGCAGACAGCCTCCAGGAACAATTGCCTCCATTGGGCCCTATGTCAGACTTGGCAGGAGATGTCGCAGCTAAAATTTCCGAGCTAACGGGTGTAGAGCGTGTCGCATTTTATAATTCAGGAACAGAAGCTGTTATGGTGGCACTTCGTTTAGCGAGGGCAGCAACAGGGCGTTCCAAAGTTGTATTATTTTCAGGATCTTACCACGGTACACATGACGGCGTGTTGGGTGTAGCAAATCCTGGGGATGCTTTATCGTCTGCGCTGCCTATGGCTCCTGGTATTGTACAAAGCTCAATGGATGATTTGATTATTCTTAATTATAACCATCCGCAATCACTGGATATGATTCAGAACCTGGGTGATGAATTGGCTGCTGTGCTTGTAGAGCCGGTGCAAAGTCGAAGACCTGATATGCAGCCAACACAATTCTTACGGGAACTTAGAGAGATCACGAAACAGTTTGGCATTGCACTTATTTTCGATGAGGTCATCACTGGATTCAGAATTGGTCTGGGTGGGGCACAAGATTGGTTTGGGGTTCAAGCAGATTTGGTTACGTATGGGAAAGTGGTCGGTGGCGGGCTGCCTATTGGCATAGTCGCGGGTAAAGCTGAATTTATGAATCCGGTAGATGGTGGAACCTGGAACTTTGGTGATAGTTCTTACCCTTCCGACGCAGATAAGAAAACGTTTGTGGGTGGAACCTTCTGTACACACCCTCTTACGATGAGAGTGATGTTAACGGTATTACAGTATCTTCAATCTGAAGCAGAAACTTTATATAAGGAATTAAATGAAAAAACAGATTATCTTGTAAAAGAATTAAATGCGTTTTTCAAAACAGCGAATGTACCGATGCAAATGGTGAACTATGAATCTTTATTTCGATTTATATCATTTGGAGATATGGAATTATTCTTCTACCATTTAATTTATAAAGGTTTATATATTTGGGAAGGCCGTAACTGTTTTATATCAACTGTGCATTCCATGGGTGACATGGATACGATAATCAGAATCGTGAAAGAGACGATCCATGAACTACGCGAGTGGGGGTTTATCCCTGGTGAATCGCCTGTTTCGGAATATCCGCTCTCTTTAGAGCAAAAACAATTATTGTTAACTTCATTACATGGGGAAAATGCGAATGCTGCATTAAATCAGAGTGTTATTTTAAAAATGACAGGTGGAATAAAACCTTCCACACTGGATCAGGCCGTGAATCAAATCGCACAGCGTCATGAAGCTCTGAGAACAGTCATTCATGCCGATCGTGAAACACAACAAATCATATCCGAAATGGAACTTCGATGTACATGGTTGGATTTCTCAGCATATGCGGGTGAGGATCAAGAACGGGAAATTTCCAATTGGTTATCTGCCGATGCAAATGAAGCCTTCGATTTACAGTCTGGGGAACCTCTATTTAGAATCACCTTGCTTAAAAAGGCAACTGATCAATACCTTATGGTGCTGACATTTCATCATATTGTTGTAGATGGCTGGTCGATTGCAGTATTCATTCAAGAGTTGGAACATACCTATTCTGCTCTGGTCCGAGGAGTTCCGGTTCAATTACCTGAAGCCACTCCATTCCGAGCGTATTTAAGCTGGCAACGACTTGAACATGAAAAAGGCTCATTTACCGAAGGAGTCCAGTTCTGGAAAGAACAATTTTCCTTATCCTATCCCAACATTACACTTCCAACGGCACCGTCCGATGATGTGCCCAAGGGATATGACGGTGAAAGATATTCCATCAAGCTGGATCATCAATTAACAGAGTCTTTGCGAACGTTAAGCATCAATAATAAGAGCAGTTTGTTTGTAACGATGTTTGCAGCGTTTCATTTATATTTGCATCAACTAACAGGGCAGTCTCACCTTGTCATCGGCGTGCCTACAGCGGGTCAGTCTCATATGCGAAAAAATGCGCTCATTGGCAACTGTGTCAACATTGTGCCTGTTCATCATGCCTTGTTAACGAAGCAATCCGTTGTAGACCATGTCCTTGAGCTCAAGGAAACGCTGGCTCTAGTCATGAAGCATCAGCATGTTCCATTGACCCTCGTATCCGAACAGCTTGCTCATATGCCTGCACCGGATACCCGGATTTTATTCAATATGGACAGAACGATTCATCATCTCCAATTTGAAAATATCAAGACTGGATTCATGTCGTATCCGATCAAACATATTTCTTACGATTTATTTCTTAATATTACGGATGTTAGCCATGAATTGTACCTGGATTTTGATTACAATACCGAGCTTATTGGACCTGAGATGATGAAATTGTGGTCTGAAGGATTTAAGGGTTTGCTGCAAAAAATGGTGAGTCATCCAGAGGCTGAAATTTCGTCTTTGACGTTGTTCTCATCCGAGCAACAGGACCAATTACAGGAAATATATAATCGGTTTGTTACGGAGCGTCTTCCTCACGTTAATCATGCAGCCATATTCGAGTCTCCAGTCAATGACGTGGAGAAAAAGCTGGCTTTGATCTGGGAGGACGTATTATCCCTCGATCAAGTGGGGAGACATGATCACTTTTTTGATCTCGGAGGTAACTCGCTCAAGGCGACAGTAATGCTATCCAAGGTACATGAACAGTTTCAACACAAAATTTCAATCGTTCAATTCTTCCAAAATCAACGTCTGAAGCAGCTGGCCAGTCTGATTACAGGCGAGAACGAGGAAACATTCATTCCGATTAAGGCATTGGACGTCAAGGAATTCTATGAGACATCATCTGCACAACAGCGGATCTACTTTTTGGATCAATTTGAGCCGAATAGTGTGTTTCAGAACATGTGCGGCCATATTACGGTCACAGGAAATATCGATGAAGCTAAATTGATTTCGTCATTGGAACAAATCGTGCACCGTCACGAAGCTTTTCGCACCAGTTTCCATCTGATGGATGGAGAGCTTTACCAGCGTATTGCTCCAACGATTGATTTTGAAGTGAAACGATCTCAGGAAAGTTCTGCTTCATTCGAACAACATGTTAAGGCGTTTGCCAAACCATTTGATTGCTCCAAAGCGCCATTAATACGTGCCGAATTCATTCGTGTAAACGATGATCATGCAGAGATTCTCATCGAGATGCATCATATTATATCGGACGGATATTCCGTTGGCATTCTTGCGAATGAACTGATCGATGTGTATGACGGAAGAAGCATGTCGGACATTGAGATTGAATACAAAGACTTTACAGCTTGGCAGAAAGAATTTCTGGCGGGGGAGTCTTATAAGCAGCAAGAAAAATATTGGCTGGATCAATTCAAAGGAGAACTCCCGAACCTTAATCTGCCTACTGATTTTGTTCGGACACCTCATTTGACTTCGGCAGGTTCAAGATTGTCATTTGTGTTGGATCAGCATTTGAAGCAGTCGCTGGAAAAGCTTGCGAAACAAACGGGAACTACGATGTTTATGGTGTTATTGGCAGCGTATAATGTGCTGATTCATCAATACACAGCACAAGAAGATATGATTGTAGGCACGCCAACATCAGGAAGAAACCATCCGGATGTCGAGAATATGATAGGTGTCTTTATCCAGACGGTAGCGATTCGCTCACAGCCGGTGGGGAATAAGTCGTTTCGATCCTATCTCGAAGAAATTAAAAAACAATCCCTGGATGCATTGGATAATCAGGACTATCTTTTTGACAATCTTGTAGAGAAATTAAACACACATCGGGATACCACTGGGACAGCACTTTTTAATACGATGTATATCTTCTTAAATACCGCGTTGAATCAACGGCAAGAACAGGATTGCAGCTTTAAAGTTAGAGAATTAAATGTCGGTGTATCGTTGTATGATCTGATGTTCATCGTTGAGGATGATAACGAGTGTCTGGAAATGCACTTTAATTACAAGACGGAGCTGTTTGAACGGGATACCATCGACAGAATGAAAACACATCTGTTCAACATCCTCAGAGACATTGTGATCGAACCTGATATTGCCTTGTCCGATATTCAAATGCTGTCTGAACATGAGCAGGACGTTCTTTTATATGACTTTAATGATACCAACATAGAATATTCCCGGGATCAGACCATACAGGAGTTATTCGAAGCACAGGTGGAACGGACACCTGATCAATTGGCTGTTAGTTTTGGAAATGAGCGATGGACGTATCGTCAATTGAATGAACGGGCGAATCAGTTGGCATATACGCTTAGAGCTGAGGGAGTGCAGCAGGATCAATTTGTAGGTATTCTGACAGATCGTTCGATTGATATGATCGTTGGCATCTTTGGCATTCTAAAAGCAGGCGGGGCGTATGTACCGATTGATCCGGATTCTCCTGAAGAGCGTATCCGGTACATCCTGCATGATTCGGGGACAACGTTGTTAGTCACGCAGGAGCATTTGAAGCAGTTGGTATCGTTTAATGGAAAAATGATTGATTTGAACGATGAAGAAACCTATGCAGCTAATCTGTCGAATCTGGAACCAGCGGGGAATTCCGAACAGTTGGCTTATATGATCTATACTTCAGGCACAACAGGCATGCCAAAAGGTGTAATGATCGAACATCGTCAGGTTCATCACTTGGTTAAAGCGTTGTACAGTCAAGTTATAGATGATCAGCTTAGCGGTTTGCATGTCGCTTTACTTGCGCCTTACTATTTCGACGCATCTGTGAAGCAGATTTTTGGCGCACTGCTGTCAGGACATGCCTTGTTTATTGTAGACAAGGACACGGTACTGGATGGACAAGATTTAATGAATTATTATCAGCACCACCAAATTGATTTGACGGACGGAACACCTGCGCACCTGAAATTGCTTTCGAAGGCAAAAAACGTTCAAGGCATATCGCTAAAATATATGCTCATTGGCGGTGAAGCTCTTTCTCAGCAAAGTGTAAATGATATCACATCATTATTTGCTCTCAATCATATAACGCCGCCAGCCATAATTAATGTGTACGGTCCAACAGAATGTTGTGTGGATGTTGCGACATACCGTGTACTTCCAGAACACCTGGATACAGCGAATCAACGAGCTCACCTACCGATTGGTCGAACATTAGGAAATAATCGCCTGTATGTATTGAACAAACATGGCAAAGTTCAGCCTGTAGGCGTCGTAGGGGAATTATGTATCTCTGGTGATGGGGTTGGTAGAGGATACTTGAATTTACCTGAGCTGACAGCAGAAAAATTTGTACGTGATCCGTTTGTCCAGGGAGCGACAATGTACAAAACGGGAGATTTGGTGAGATGGCTTCCCGATGGGCATATCGAGTATCTGGGAAGAATGGATCACCAAATTAAGATTCGCGGATATCGGATCGAAGTAGGAGAAGTCGAAGCAACGCTGTTAGATCTAGAGTGCGTGAAAGAAGTTATCGTCGTTGCACATGAGGATGATCACGGGGACAAATCATTATGTGCATACTTTACAGCGGATTCCACGCTGACGGTGGGAGAGTTAAAACAAAGCCTCTCTAAAGTGTTGCCGAATTACATGGTTCCAGCTTACTTTATACAATTGGATCACATGCCTCTCACAGCGAACGGGAAAATCGATCGCAAATCGCTTCCGAGTCCAGAAGAGAACATACAAACGGGAAGTGAATATATAGAACCCCGAACTGGGGTGGAAAAACAGTTGTTGCCTATTTGGCAGGATGTGCTTACCGTGAAAAAAATCAGTGTAAAAGACAGTTTTTTTGATGTAGGAGGCAACTCTTTACGTGCGACCAAGCTGGCCGCCAAAATCAATCAAAAGCTGAATATCCACATATCGGTAAGAAACGTCTTTGAATGGCAGACCATTGAACAGATGGCTCAATCTATTGAACAAATGGAACAGGAAGTATCAGTTTCCATTCCTCAAGTGGAGGAAAAAGAATATTATCCTATTTCTTCGGCGCAAATGAGAATGTACATTATGAGCATCAAAGCTGGCAAGGAACTCATGTACAACATGTCAGGTATGTTTATGTTGGAAGGATCGCTTGATCGGACCAGATTGGAAGAAGCATTCCAACAATTGATTCATCGTCATGAATCGCTTCGGACTGGATTCAAAGTCATACACGGAGAACCAAAACAGATCGTATACCCTAAAGTTAACTTTGGAATTGAATTGATCGAGTCAACGGAAGTAGAGATCGAAGATCGAATTGAACAGTTTGTTCGCACATTTGATCTCGGGCAAGCACCTCTTATGAGGGTGGGACTTATTGAACTTCAGCAGGAGCGTCATGTATTGCTGGTAGATCTCCACCACATCATTGCAGACGGACTATCCGTGCATCTTCTGATGACTGAACTTAGCCAGTTCTACAAGGGAGAGGAGCTATCTCCTCTTCGAATTCAGTATAAGGACTATGCTGAATGGCAGCAAATGCAACTTCATAGTGAGCGGATGAAAAAGCAGGAGAAGTATTGGCTTACTGTGTTTGCTGAAAGTATCCCGCTATTGGATCTGCCAACAGACTATGAAAGACCTGAAACCCTAAGCTATGCGGGAGATGTATTGGACATTGTTTTGGAGGAAGACATCCTTCCAGGCTTAAGGAACATGGAAGCTCTGACAGGAACAACGTTATATATGATTCTATTAGCAGCCTATACCATTCTGTTGTCTAAATACAGCGGACAAGAAGATATCATCGTGGGCACGCCGATTGCAGGAAGGACACATGCTGAGCTTGAGCCGGTTATGGGGATGTTTGTGAATACACTGGCTATTCGAAATTATCCTGCGGGGGATAAAACTTTTACGCAGTATCTGCTGGAAGTGAAAGAAAATATGTTGAACGCATATGAGAATCAGGATTATCCGTTTGAGGAATTGATCGAGAAAGTGAATATAACCAAAGATGCTCGGCGGAATCCGTTGTTTGACACCATGTTTGTATTGCAGAATACAGATGCTTCAGAGATTCAGATGGATGGAGTAACCTGTAAGCCTTATGCACCAAACACGAGAGTATCCAAATTCGATTTAACGTTGTATGTTACCGAATTGCAACACAAGTTAGAAGTGGCCTTTGAATACAGTACGATTTTATTTGAGAAAACAACGATTGAAGCGATGTCACAAAATCTGTTGGTCATATTAACAACCATTGCCAAAGACCCTCATATTGAAATCAACAAGATTCAATTGGTTGAAGAATTAATAGATGGGGATACGCTGGCGGATCTAATTGAAGTAGATTTCTAAAATAACTAAAAATATAAATGTGATCGGGGTGCCGTATGTCTATTTTCAAGAAACAGGAATCGTATTGGGCAAGCCGATTTGAAGATGATGATCATCTTGTTCATTTGCCTTATTGCAAGACAACCTCCAAACACCCAGACGATACGCAGCACCAGAATGATATATATAAGTCTTTGTCAGCCGATGTTTCACATAAAATCAAGTCCATGTCGCGAAATGCTCCTATGGCGATATATACGATCTTATTAACGGGAGTTCAGTGTCTGTTATATAAATACACGAATGAAACCAAGATGATTATTGGTATACCAACGATGGAAGAAAAGAACAATGATCTATCGCTCTCGAATAAGGTTCTTATCTTAAAAAATAATATCAATCATGTGATGTCATTCAAATCCGTATTTAATCAAGTGAAGGCAAGTTTAACTGAAGCCGTTCAGCATCAACGAATCCCTTTCAGAAAAATGGTTGAACGTTTAAATGTTCAGTATGATTCGAACCATGTACCTCTAATTCATACCTTGGTTTCGTTAAATGAAATTCATCCTGCCCTTGATGAAAATAACGTAAAAGCGGCGACAATGTTCCACTTTGATCTCGAGAACGACTTCATTCAGTTAAGATTAGTTTATGATGATGATCGTTATGATCGCGATTATATGGTACAAATTGTAGAGCATCTTGACCAATTGTTTTCCGTAGTTCTAAACCAGCCTGATCTGGAGTTAAGTCAAGTTGATATGTTATCAGAGTTTCATCGAAACAAGCTGTTATATGACTTTAACGATACAAGGGTGGGGTATCCACAGAACAAAACGATGCATCAATTATTTGAAGAACAGGTGGAACGAACACCGGACCATCCGGCAGTCGTATTTGAGAATAGACAGTTAACATACAGAGAGTTAAATCAAAAATCCAACCAATTGGCCCGATTGCTTCAAGCTAAGGGGGTGCAGGCGGGTCAGTTCGTTGGCATTATGGCAGAGCGCTCACTTGAGATGATCATAGGTTTATTCGGTATTCTAAAAGCTGGCGGGGCATATGTCCCAATCGATCCGGAATATCCGGCAGACCGTATTCATTACATCCTTGAGGATTCAAAAGTGGCTTGGTTGCTGCATCAAAGTCATATACAGGAACCTGAACATTTTGCAGGGACATGTGTCATTCTGGATTCTGAAATAAATCATTATGATGATCATTTAAATTTGGACGATGGAGCGATCTCCAGTGATTTGGCATACATGATCTACACGTCTGGAACAACAGGTCATCCCAAAGGCGTAATGATTGAACATGCCAGCATTGTGAATTCCCTGCAATGGAAATCGGATTTTTATCATTTTACCGGAGATGATCGGGTAATAATGCTGAATCCATTCGTTTTTGATTCATTTATTACTCATTTCTTTGGTCCGATGATATCTGGCTCCACAGTGTATTTGTTAAACCAGCAACAGTGTAAAGATGCTATAGCCATCAATACGATGGTCAAAAAACAGCAAATCACGCACATCCAAAGTCCACCCAGTTTCTTGATGACGCTATTGGAACAAGTAAGCGCGGAAGATTGGGCATCCATGAAAAATGTGGTGGCTGCGGGAGAGAAGATTGTTCCTGCCTTAATACACAAATTGCAGCGCATCAATCCACGCATCGAAGTGTGTAATGAATACGGTCCAACTGAAAATAGTGTTGTATCCACAGTTCTGTCGATCAAGTCGGCAGGTCAAAATATCTCAATCGGGAAGCCTATTGCGAACAATAGAGTCTACATTTTAGGAGAACGGAATGAATTGCAGCCTATTGGAGTTCAGGGAGAATTATGTGTAGCCGGAGCAGGGCTATCCAGAGGTTACTTGAACCGTCCAGATCTGACTGCGGAGAAATTCGTGGATGATCCATTTGTTTCGGGAGCAAAAATGTACAAGACAGGTGACTTCGCAAGATGGCTGCCCGATGGGAACATAGAGTATATAGGAAGGGTAGATCATCAAGAGAAAATTCGTGGACACCGGATTGAACTTGGTGAAGTGGAGACGGCTCTTCTAAATAGTACCCAGATAAAAGAGGCCATCGTCATAGCCAGAGAAGATGAAACGGGAACCAAACAATTATGTGCGTACCTGGTAGGAGAGGATGCAATCACGATCGGGGAACTGCGGGAGGCGCTGTCCCAGCAGTTGCCAAACTACATGATTCCGTCCTATTTTGTACAGCTGGATCAGATGCCGCTCACGTCTAACGGGAAAATCGATCGCAAAGCTTTGCCTGCTCCCAAAGAACATATGTTGAAGGGCATGGAGTACGAAGCACCCCGAACGATGGTGGAACAACAACTTGTATCGATCTGGGAAGAGGTACTTGGGGTAGAGAACATCGGGATTTTGGATAATTTCTTCGAGCTTGGAGGAGATTCGATTAAATCCATTCAAGTTTCTTCGAGGTTATATCAAGCAGGTTACCAGGTGCAGATGGATCATCTGTTTAAAAATCCAACCATAGCAAGCTTGATTCCCTATGTTCAACCCATAAGTACCCTGTCAGAACAGGGAATCATCACTGGAAAAGTGATGCTGACTCCAATCCAGCATTGGTTTTTTGAGCAATACAAGGTGGACGCTCATCATTATAATCAGTCCGTGATGTTGTATCGGAAAGAAGGTTTTCACGAAGCCACACTTCGCGGTGTATTCGATAAACTGAGTGAGCATCATGATGCACTTCGTATGGTATATCGCCATACGGAGCAGAGGTATGAAGCGTGGAATGAAGGGTTGGCAAGGGAACCCTTATATACACTTGAAGTGATGAACTTCAAGTCATTAGCAGATCCGTCTCAAGAAATCGATAAGAAGGCAAATGAAATGCAAAGCACGTTTACGTTGGAACGTGGGCCCTTGATGAAGCTGGGCTTATTTCGATGTGCAGACGGAGATCATTTACTCATCGTTATTCATCATCTCGTCATCGACGGGGTTTCATGGCGAATTTTGATCGAAGACCTATCGAGAGGATATGAACAATTAAGTGAGGGAGAATCCATTCAACTACCGCAAAAAACGGCTTCCTTCCAATTATGGGCAGAACAGCTCCAGTTGTATGCGAACAGTGATGCGATAACGCAAGAGCTAGCCTATTGGAATGAAATTGAACAAGCAACCTATAAGCCGTTACCTACAGATTTTAAAGCGGATCATGCACTGGAAAAAGACAGCGAAGAAATCACGATGGAATGGTCAGCGGCAGAAACGGAACAATTATTAAAACAAGCGAATCGTGCGTATAAAACGGAGATTAGCGATTTGCTGCTCCATGCATTAGGCATGTCTATTCACCAATGGACGGGCATGGATAAAGTGCTGGTCAATCTGGAGGGACATGGAAGAGAACAAATTTTACCGGATCTCGATATTACACGAACGATCGGATGGTTTACGAGCCAGTATCCGGTTGTACTTGATATGGAAGCAAGTTCAAATATGTCTCTTTTCATCAAAACCAACAAAGAAATGATTCGTCAAATCCCTAAAAAAGGGATTGGTTATGGTATTTTACGATATTTAAGTGCACATCAGCAAGAAACGCCCTTTACCTTGAATCCTGAAATTAGTTTTAACTATTTGGGACAATTTGATCAGGATCTTCAGAATAGCGGGATGCAGATCTCTCCCTATCCAGGCGGAGTAACAGCAAGCGGCAATCACAGAAGAAATGTTCTTATCGATATGAATGCCTTAATTGTAGAAGGCAAATTGACGTTGTCACTTCGGTATAGTCGCACACAATATCAAAAAGAAACGATAGAGCGAGTGGCAACATATTTTAGAGATCATCTGCAAGAAATCGTGATGCATTGTGTAACAAAAGAAAAGCCGGAATGTACACCAAGTGATCTAACATTAAAAGGGATTACGATTGAAGAATTAGAAGGATTTGTTCAAGAATCGAAACACATTGGTGAAATCGAAGATATATATGCTTTGTCACCGATGCAAAATGGGATGTTCTTTCATCATTTGCTTCATTCAAAGTCTGAAGCGTATTTCCTTCAAACCACACTGGATCTTCATGGTCCGTTAGACGTGGAAGCTTTTACGAAGAGTCTGGATCAGTTGATGCAGCGTAATTCGATTCTCAGAACAAATTTTCATAGCAAATGGAAGAATGGACCCCTGCAAGTGGTATACCGTCATAAACGGAATGGGCTAACATACGAAGATTTGCGTGAGATGAATGAAAAAGATCGTGAAGCATACGTGGCAGAATATACAAGAGCAGATAAAATAAAAGGTTTCGACCTGTCTCAGGATGTGTTAATGCGTATTTCGATCTTGCAAACGCATGACCAAACCTATCGTTTCATTTGGAATTATCATCATATTTTGATGGATGGCTGGTGCCTGTCTCTTGTAATCCAGGAGTTGTTTGATGGATACTTTGCTATTCAGGAACAACGAAAACTGGAGGCAAAGAGTACGATTCCATACAAACACTATATTGAATGGCTGGACAACCAAGATCATGAAGAATCCCTGAAATACTGGCGTGACTATCTGCAAGGTTATGATGAGCAGACCACTTTGCCAAAAGAACATTCGATTACGAAGAGTGATGAATATCATTCAGAGCATATGATTTGTACATTAAGTCAGGAATTAACCGGACAAATCGCACAAGTGGCCAGTCAGAATCAGGTGACGCTGAATACGTTTATGCAAACAGCCTGGGGAATGTTGCTACAGATATATAACGGCAGTGAGGATGTTGTATTCGGAAGCGTGGTGTCGGGCAGACCTGCGGCGATTGTTGGAGTTGAGCGAATCATTGGTTTATTCATCAATACCATTCCTGTACGCGTTCAGACTCAAGGTAACGAGACATTTACAGCGGTTATGAAGCGGAATCAGGAACAAGCTGTCGCTTCGCATCCACATGACACGTATCCGTTATACGAGATTCAAGCGGAAACATCGCAAAAGCAAAATTTGATTGATCATATCCTGATATTCGAAAATTATCCTGTACAGGGCATTATGGAACAGTTTGGGGATGAGGAAGAGACAGCTCTTCGGATTACGAATGTAGAAGCAGATGAACAAACAAATTATGACTTTAACCTGATTATCAAACCAGGCCAATCCATGAAATGTATGTTCTATTACAATGCTAATGTCTATGACCGGGCAAGTGTAGAACGCATTCAAGGTCACTTGATTCAGATGTTGGAGCAAGTGGTCAACAATCCGAATATTCCGATCCATGACATTGACTTGACCACAACACAGGAGAAAACACAAATTTTGGAACAGTTTAATGATTCTATGGCTGAATATCCAATGGACAAGACAATTCATGGACTGTTTGAGGAACAAGCAGTAAGAACTCCCGAAAACGTTGCGGTTGTATATGATGATCGACATTTAACCTATCAAACGCTGAACGAGAAAGCCAACCAATTGGCAAGAACGTTGAAGGCTAAAGGCATTCAAAATGATCAGTTAATCGGGATCATCGCTGATCGTTCGCTAGACATGGTTGTAGGAATCCTTGCGATTTTGAAAGCGGGTGGCGCATACGTGCCGATTGATCCTGAATATCCGGAGGATCGTATAAACTACATGCTTGAGGATTCGGGTGTACATGTATTATTATTGCAAAGTCATTTGCAAGAACGCATCTCTTTTGCAGGAGAGGTCGTTTGCCTGGATTTACTTGAGTCCTATCATGAAGATCATTCCAATTTGGGAATGACTGCTACACCAACAGGCCTGGCATATGTAATTTATACCTCAGGAACGACAGGAAAACCAAAAGGGACATGTATTGAACATAAAAATGTGGTGCGATTGTTGTTCAATAGTAAAAATTTGTTTGATTTTAATGCATCAGATACATGGACATTATTCCATTCCTTTTGTTTTGATTTTTCGGTATGGGAAATGTACGGGGCATTGCTCTATGGCGGAAAACTGGTTATCGTACCTCAAATGACGGCAAAAAGTCCGGAACAATTTCTACAATTGTTAAAAAACGAGCAAGTGACGATATTGAATCAAACGCCAACGTATTTCTATCATCTTCTTCAGGAAGAACTGGCAGGTCATGCAGCAGATCTGAAATTAAGAAAAGTGATTTTTGGAGGAGAAGCCCTCAATCCCGTGTTATTGAAGGAATGGAAGCTGAAATATCCATTTATCCAGTTAATTAATATGTATGGAATAACCGAAACAACGGTTCATGTAACTTATAAGGAAATAACCGACATTGAAATACATGCTGGAAAGAGCAATATTGGAAAACCAATCCCAACGTTGCAGACCTATATTTTGGATAAACATCAACGTATTCAACCGATCGGTGTTCAGGGAGAATTAGTTGTAGCAGGTGAGGGCCTTGCCAGAGGTTATCTGAACCGGCCTGATTTAACCGCAGAGAAATTTGTTGATCATCCCTGGATTACAAAAGGGAAAATGTATCGCACAGGAGATGCCGCAAGATGGCTGTCGGATGGAAATATTGAATATCTGGGACGAATCGATCATCAAGTGAAAATTCGCGGTTACCGAATTGAGCTTGGCGAAGTGGAAACTGCGCTCTTGCAAATAGACTCCATTCAGGAAGCAGTCGTTATTGCCCGTGAGCATAAGGATGGTTCGAAGCAGTTGTGTGCGTATTGGAAAGGCGACAGCTCACTGACAGCGAAGAAAATCAGAATGGCATTATCTCATGAAATTCCGGATTATATGATCCCGTCTTATTTTGTTCAATTAGAGCATATACCGTTAACTTCCAATGGGAAGGTTGACCGTAAGGCATTGCCATCTCCACAAGAACATATGCAAAAAGGGACCGAGTATATGGCGCCGCAGAACGCTGTAGAACAAGCGATCGTCGTTGCCTGGGAAGCTGTGCTTGGTGTTCAAAAGGTTAGCACATCAGATCATTTCTTTGAACTCGGAGGCGATTCGATTAAATGTATTCAAGTTTCCTCACGACTGCTTCAAGCAGGGTATAAAGTGGAAATGAAGCATTTCTTCACCTATCCGACAGTAGCGGAGTTGAGTGAACACGTTACTTCCGTGAGCACTATTTCTGACCAAGGGGAAGTTACGGGACAAGTGATGCTGACACCTGTTCAGCGCTGGTTCTTTGATCAAAATATGGTAGACGCACATCATTACAATCAGGAAATGATGTTCTTTCGTGAAAAAGGGTTTGATGTCCGCTTCATTCACAGCATCATGGATAAGATCGTGAAACAGCATGATGCTCTCCGCATCCTTTATCGACAAGCGCCTGAGGGCGGATATGAAGCGTGGAATCGAGGGGCAGACGAAGATGGATTATACAGCCTTGAAATCGTTGACCTCAAAACTGAAGCAGATCCAGCATCGTTCATTGAAAATAAAGCAAAAGAAATTCAGAGTGGTATGGATCTGTCTCACGGACCTTTGATCAAACTTGGGTTGTTCCAATGTGCTGAAGGGGATCACCTGCTTATTGCCATTCATCATTTGTTGGTAGACGGGGTTTCATGGCGTATTTTATATGAAGATATTCAGACAGGGCAAGACCAGTTCTTAAGAGGCGAAGAAATCCGGCTTCCTCAAAAAACGACCTCGTTTAAACAATGGGCAGAACAATTGTCTACGTTTGCAGACAGCCCGGCGATGAAGCAAGAGAATCCATACTGGAGTCGTGTGGAGCAGGCCCAGCTAAGCCCGCTGCCAAAAGATATGGATTGTGATGAGACGATTGGCAAAGATAGTGAAACGATCACCATTCATTGGACCGCAGCGGAAACCGAGCAATTATTAAAGCAAACACATCATGCGTACCATACGGAAATTAATGATATATTGCTAACCGCATTAGGAATGGCTGTTCATGATTGGACAGGCATGGGAGAAATCCTCGTAAATCTGGAAGGGCATGGTAGAGAAGACATCCTGCCAGAGCTGGACATTACGCGTACAGTGGGATGGTTTACGAGCATGTACCCCGTTATGATTACGATGGAGTCCGGGGCTGACTTATCAAGGAAGATTAAGGCCGTCAAGGAAGGACTGCGCCAGATTCCAACCAAGGGCATTGGTTACGGGATTTCGAGGTATTTGTCACATGGAAATGAAGGATTCAAGTTAGCGAAAAATCCCGAAATTAGTTTCAACTATATGGGACAGGTGAATCAGGATTCGGGCCAAGATGGCATTAAATTCTCGCCTTTTTCCAGCGGGCCATCCGTAAGTGAAAACAACAAGAGACCTTTTGTGCTGAATATCAATGGCATCGTTACAGAGGGTCGGTTGTCGCTGTCCATTAACTATAGTTCAAAACAATATCGCCGGGAAACGATGGAGCAATTGGCTTTTCTCTATAAGGAAGGTCTTAATAGAGTCGTTGAACATTGTGTAACGAAGGAACAAACCGAGCTGACGCCAAGTGATATTTCATGCAAGTCATTAACCATTGATCAATTGGATCAAATTGTGGAACAAACTGGGCACATCGGCCAAATTGAAAATGTGTACCCACTTACACCATTACAGAAGGAAATGTTGTACGAAAGTGAACGGAATCCGATTTCGGGCGCTTACTTTGTACAAATCATGTTTGATATGCGTGGAGATTTGGATGTTACCTCTTTTGCGCAAAGTTTGGATCAATTAATGCAAAGGCATGCGATATTAAGAACTAATTTTTACAGTGATTTCGTGGACATCCCTCTTCAAATCGTGTATCAAGAGAAGAAATTTGAATTTAACTATGAAGTTGTAGCTGGCACAAGTGAGCTGCAACGTAAATCGTATGTTGACGAGTATATCGAGCAGGACAAGGCAAGAGGATTTGACTTACAACGAGATTCGCTAATACGTATGTCTGTTTTACGAACAAACCATGAGGAATACCGCGTCATATGGAGTTTTCACCATATTTTGATGGACGGCTGGTGTATGTCTCTGGTAAGCAAGGAAATATTCGAGAATTACTTTGCGATTCGGGAGAATAGAAAGCCTCAATTGACTCTATTAACACCTTATAGTCAATTCATTGAATGGCTGGAACAGCAAGATCATCAAGGTGCAATAACGTATTGGACTCATTACCTGAAGGGTTATGAAGGACAAACGAAATTGCCTGGAGAAAAAATCAAACCGAAACATGAAAGACAGGATTCCAGAACGTTAAACTGTTATTTGGATGATGTACTAATCGAGCAAATGAAACAGATTGCGGAACAGCAGCATGTTACTCTCCATACGTTAGTGCAGACGGTCTGGGGTGTATTGTTGCAGCAATACAATGAAAGCAACGATGTTGTATTCGGAAGTGTGGTATCGGGCAGACCACCTGTCATTCCTGGGATCGAAAGCATGATTGGATTATTTATTAATGCGATTCCTGTTCGTATCCAGGCTCAGGTCGATGAGTCATTTATATCTCTAATGAAAAGGAATCAGGCACAAGCTGTGGAGTCACATGCATATGATACGTATTCGTTATATGATATTCAAAATCTGACCAAGCAAAAACAATCTCTGATTAACCATGTTGTTGTATATCAGAACTTCCCGGTAGAGAACCGAATGGAGAGTCTGGGTCAGAAAGGTGAATCACCGCTTGAGATTATGAATGTTGGGGGTACAGAACATAATAGTTTTGATTTTACTTTGATCGTCAAGCCTCATGAAAATATGAAGATCATATTGATGTATAATGCCAATGTGTATGACCCATCTACCGTTGAACAGATTCAAAAACACTTTATTTCCATGATTCAACAGGTGGTAAGTAACCCGGAAGTTAAAATCAACGAACTTGCATTGAGTACGTCGAACAGTTATTAATGCACAAGTAATGGGCCGATCCAAAAGTGAGTTTCCTCCTCACTCAAAGCGCTAACGAATCTGACGCGTCTTAAGAAGTAGATTCGATGTGAACGGCAAACTTTAACGAACCTCAGTAACGTTATTTCATCATACCAGGGTGTCAGAACCGAAAATTCGACCCAATCGACGAAATAACGTCTCTGTGATTCGTTACACCACAGACCTGTGCAAATCAGAGCGAATAGCGTGTGCCAGGTTCATTAGAATAAAATAACCTTAATAAGGGGTGTCCTCAGTCATGCTCATGACTTATGGGACGCCCCTTTTTATTGCTCTGTTTGTTTGGATAAGCCCCCGGCTAAACAACAAAATGAGGTTATTCCCGTCTAGGAGGTATGGAGAACATACTTAAGGGGTGTGGAGATGAAACGATTATGTATAATTTTCATCATAATATTGTGTATCACCAGCGGTTGCAGTTGGAAAACAAATCAGCCTCCTATCGCTAATTCTATGCCCCAAGAAATGCCTGGGGATTTTAATTTCATGGTTCGTTTTGGATATGGTGAAGTGACCAAAAATGAAATAAACAGTTATGAGGATCAGGTTGTTAAGGACCTCATTAATAAAGGAACGGCCACGGCAGATATTACCTTAACCACAGAAGAGATGCGCAGCATCTATAAAAAGATGTATGAGATGAACGTGATGGGGATGGAGGATGTCGTCTTTACCGGTTCAAACTGTTCGAAAATACCTTATAATGAAGATAACTGGAAAATTACTATAGATGGAGAAATGAAGTCTCTTACGTGGTCGGATCAACATTGTGATGTCACAAGCGAGGCAGATCAGCTGTTGAAACTGCGGAAGTTCATTCAACAGATCGTTGAAACGAAAGAAGCCTATAAAGAATTGCCTGAAGCTGAGGGAGGGTATGAATGAATGGAATGGATTCCGTATACATTTTGATCGACCTTTTAACAATTCCTCCCTTCTGACCGATATATAATAAGTACATCTATGTAATCAGAAAGCGAAAGGAGTGCAGAACATGGATATTGCAGCATTATCAATGGCGATGAGCCAAGCTTCAGTAGTGCAGTCGGCAAGCTTGCAAGTGATGTCGATTACAAAAGACATGGCACAGCAGCAAGGCCAGCAGATGGCGGAAATGTTGAAGTCAATGCCTGCTCCTCATCCCAATCTGGGTAGAAGTCTCGATCTTTCGGTTTAGTTGAAATTACAGCATGTGTTCTTATGTAACACCCATTGCAGCAAGCAAAACCCAAACAGCTCCAATTCGAATGAATTGAAGCCGTTTGGGTTGTTTTTTTTCTAAATACATTCCGAAATTATGATCTTTTTATTACAATCTTCTCAGCGAAACTTTGACAAGCTTGGCAATCTGCCTTCAAAGGGCAGTGTATTCTTCAATGTCCATAACTCATCGTAACTGGAAATCTGAAGATCGGCTTTGGACAAGTCCTGATTGCCTGATCCCGGATTACGATATCCGATGCAACGCATGCCTGCACTTTTGGCGGCCTGAACACCATTGCGAGAGTCCTCGATCACCAGACAATTTGAAGGGGATGCACCAATCATCTCAGCGGTGGTCAGGAAAATATCTGGTGCCGGCTTGCCGTTCGTAACTTCCTCACCTGTCATTCGAATCTCAAAGTATTGTCCAAGTCCGGTTTTGTCCATGATCAAATCAATCAGTGCACGTGGAGAGGAAGAAGCTACGGCTATGGGTACGTGTTGCTCATGTAGCCAGCGTAACCAGCGTTCCACGGAAGGCATTGCCGTCAAATTGGGATGGGCGAGCATCGTTTGCATCACATTATGCTGATGATAAGCAAATATTTCTTCCAGCGTAGCTGTCAGCTGATGTTTGTCCAATACTTGTTGCCACATGGATTCCAGCGTAACTCCTACATAGTTATGATGTTCTTCATCAGTCACCCTTGCTCCAAAATGGGTAAAAGAGCTACGCTCAATCTCGAAATAAATCGGTTCGCTGTCAATCAGTACACCATCCATGTCAAAAATGACCGCTTGAATGATGTCATCATTGGGGGCTCCCAGTCCGTTAGATTCTTTGTTCGCTGCCATGTTGTATTCCTCCTCCAGGATTGTGTATACATATATCTCTAATGTAATCCATTCATGGTTAACGTTCCACTTCAGAAACTGGAACTGCTGGATTGCAGCACAACTTTAATGGCATGTGAAGAGGCTTGAAGTGTGCGTCCCTGAATATCGCAGCCAAGTGTGCGGAATGCCTCTTCGTAATCCTCCAACGGGAAGGAGTGGGTGATGATTTTTTTTGCCGGAATAATCCCTTGTTCAATCATATAATGTGCGGTAGCGAATGTCCCCAGAGAATCGATGGAACCAATAATTTTCAGACTGCGGTCCACAACTTCCTTGGGATTGAATGATGTGTTTCCATCTCTCAGACCAACCAGCATCAGGTAACCGCCGCTGGCGAGCTGGGATAGCACTTGTGTGCCCACAACGCCCGTTGTATCCACAATCATATCGACCTGATGGGTTGCGGGTGACAGTGATTCTATGGCATTTTCGAAGGATGAATGAACTTCCCAGCGATCAGGTGCAATGGAACCGGCAATGGCTAAGCGTTCTTCGGAGATATCGACCAGACAGCCGGTAACTCCTTTGGAAGCGAGCGCGTAGCTGTACAGGATGCCAATCGGGCCTGCACCTAGGATGATTGTTCTGAAATTCGGCAGTAAATGAATCTGATTAATCCCGGTCAGCATACAGCTGAGTGGTTCCGTCAAAGTTGCTTCTTCATAGCTCACATGATCCTTCAATTTGTACAAAAAACGATCCTCGGTCACATAATAATCTGTAAATGTTCCGTCAGCACTCACACCTGTCTCGGTAACAGACTTGTGTGTGCAATGATTTTGTCTGCCTGTTCTGCACAGGTCACACTGTCCGCAATAGTAGGTAGGATCGATCACAACACGGTCGCCCGGTTGTAATGTCGTTACCGCAGAGCCAACATCAATGACTTCCCCGGCAGACTCATGACCGAGAATGACAGAAGGAACTGCATGATATTTGCCGCTGACAATACCGAGATCGGTACCACATACACCTGTCGCCCGAATACGAACCAACACCTGATTATCTCTTGTAATTTCCGGGACAGGCCGTTCCTCAAGCGCCACATCCCAAGCCGATTTGTATACCAATGCAAGCATGATATAACCTCCTTATAATTATAAAAAATATAAATATAGCGATTCATCTGAAAACAGTTTCTGACAAGATACGAAAGTAGTGAAGGGGACGAAATCGATTCTGGAGAAGCGAAGCGTTCGCCTCAAAGCTTTCTGAAAGAAAGCTGCTTCGGAAGCATATGCTATCAATGGATTTTTCCCTTGGGAAAGGGAAATCAAGAAAATCCGTGGATAACAGCGATCATAAGAACGATTCGTAACCGAAACGACCACTTCGAACAGTTGCATTGAAATGTTTTAATTAACGCTGGCGAGCACTGAATCCAGCCGCTCTACAATCTCAACCAGTTCGTCTTCGGTTGTGGTAAGGGAAGGCCGGACCTTAACAACGTTGCCAAATCCATATCTTGAACTTCTCAAGATTAGATGCTCATCTGTAAAAGCACGGTCAACAATGGCATTGGTTTTGAGTGTATCCGGTTCATTACCGTCACCTACAATCTCCAACCCCCACATTAACCCAACACCACGAGCTTCACCGATACTTGGGTATTTCATAGCCAATTCATGCAGCAACTCACCCAAAATTTCACCTTTGCGTTTCACCGCATCCAGAAACCCGGGTTCGGATACCACTTCCAAGGTGGATTTGGCAGCAGTTACGGAGATCAGATTGCTTCCTGAGGTGAAGGAATGTTCGTGCTTTTCGAGCACGTTCAGCCGGGATTGCATTAGTACCGCAGCAACAGGTACGCCGATCCCACCAAGACCTTTTGCAAGGGTAATCATATCAGGCTGGATATCAAACAGTTCGCTAGCGAACATGGTTCCGGTACGACCGATGCCTGTCTGTACTTCGTCGGCAATAAGAATAATATTGTACTCATCACACAGTTTACGCAGACGTTTGAAATATCCGGCGGGAGGGATGATATTGCCGCCATTCCCGAGAATGGGTTCGATAATCATGCAGGCGACTGAGCCGGAACTTGCATATTCTATCGCATCAGATATAGCTTCAACACATTGATAGTCGCAGTCTCCATTTGAGGATTTGAATGGGCAGCGATAACAGTATGGGGCAGGTACATGGACAGCATTAGCCACAGCCGAATTGGGGAAGCGTTTCCGCCTAAAGGCATTCCCCGAAATCCCGGTGGCAAATTGGGTCTGCCCATGATGGGATAGATACAGGCTGATGATGTCTGTTGATTCGGTATACTTCTGTGCAATTTTGGTTGCACATTCGTTGGCAGTTGAACCAGTGATATCCCGCATCCATCCGGCATTAATGTCGTTTGGAGCATATTCGATTAAGTGATCAAGTACTTCATTTACGTACGGTTCGGTGAAGGAGGAAGACATATGCGTCAGATTGCCGACTTGTTCCTGAATTTTGCTGACAACATGTGGGTGATTATAGCCTAGTGACAGATTGAACGTGCCCGACACGCCATCCAGGTATTCAACACCTGAATCGTCAATCAACTTAATCCCTTTTCCGGCTATGAAGCGGTTGTTGGTTAAAGTTTGCATACGATTTCCTCCAATATAATGGTGTACTAGCTCGAACGAAGCTCAACAATCCGGATGATGCGGGCATCACCTCCCTTAAGAAACGATGTTTACATTTCCTTGCTATGTTGTGCGAGAGCAGTACGTACTGCATTATTTTTTACAGTCCATAGATGAGAGACCATCAATGTGAGCAGCAAGATCAGACAGAATCCGGCCAAAATCCAGATTGTATTCACGACAGGCCATGTACTCATACTCCATCCAGTCAAATACTGCAAGATGGCACCTCCAATACCACCCGAAGCGATTAGGATACTGGTTGTCCGCTCGGTCATACCGGGAATCAGAACATTTGCGTAGACCAGTGCGATACAGAACAGCCCCGACATGAACAGACCGGTTCCGAAAATGAGTATATACGTTGTCCACTGTCCAGTTACAAATACCATGGCGACCGTAAACAAAAGCGTGCCAACCGTACTCCAGATCAGGAAAGGCATATAGTTGACGGCTTCCGCTATTTTCCCGGAGAAAAGACGACCGATGATCATCGCAATCCATAGGATGGAGACACTCAACGATGCGACAGATTCCTGAAGGTGCAATCGTTCTACGAGAATGGAGGGCAGGAAGTTCATCAATCCCAATTCCAATCCCATGTAGATGAAAAAGAAGATAACGAAGATTGTCAGCAGACCCAGATGTTTTCTCGAATATTGGACTTTACCTGCTGCATGTGCCACTGTATTTTCGCCCGCCTGTTCCAGATACAGTGCGGCTGGCCGGGGCATAGTGATCCACAGCAGCATAAGAACCAGTGACAACACGGCCACCGTATAAAAAGTAAGATGCCACAGATCCATCCAGATGAATAAAGCAGCGACAGCCGGGATGAGAAGTGCTCCAAGAGCAAAGAAGACATCCAGCTTGGACATGGCGACCGCCTTTTGATTCTCAGTGAATTCGATCGTGAATGCACCTACAGAGGGTTCGATGATACCTGAACCGAAACCTACGATAATTGTGAGAAGAAGAACTACAGACCAGGATGGCAGAAAACCGAGTACTATATAGGCGGCTACAATACAGATCAGAGCTAGGGTCAGCATCGCTTTTCTTCCGATACGGGCTGTCAGGGCAGGAGCTGCGATGACACCGACAAGAAATCCAAGAAACTGCAGAAATAACAAAAATCCGCCATCACTGTAACCGCGCTCATAATGTGACAATAAAACAGGAAGAAGTGCACCGAGCACAACGCTGGTTATGCCGATTAACAGATAAAAACCGCAGCTTAGAGCGAATATTCTTTTCAAAAGCCCGCCTCCTAGTTGGATATAAATTTTATATTATGTAATTTATGTTTATTTCATATATAACTTATACCATAATTGTCCAAATGTACATGCTTTTTGTTGTAAAATAATGTTAAATTTTGATGAAGAGAAATATTTCTTGTACTAAATTTTTTCTAAAACGATTTCGTGTCGAAAGGGTAGATATGATTTAATTCATATGACCTTTTAACAGGGTTTTCCATCTGTATTGATCGAGGATAGTAAAACGTGCATATATAAAAAACGTTCCCTGTCTGAGTAGACGGGAAACGTTCTGATTAGCCGTTTTATATGATGATACCTGACCTCAACGTATCGCCATTAAGCAGTTTGCACAAAGAAAATTCCATCGAATGGTGCGTGCGCAGACGCGGGACCACTTCGCAAAAATAAATAACCGTTTGCATCGGGAAGACCCAATATATCCCGATAAGGCTCAGGAAAATCTCCGGAATATATTTGACAAACCAGTTGATGTTCTTCTAGCAAATGGTCAATTCCTTTCACACCGTTTGGTACAGTGGGAGAGAAAAATGAAAATGCAGGGAACTCATGATCGTCTAACTCCATTTCAATCAAATGTACGCCGCTTAACGGAATGGGTGGAACGGGACATACGGAAGTGAGTGGATGCGAAGATACCGAGACATAAGTGCATCCGGCAACAATATTCTCGTTCCATTCCAGCTCATCTCCCGTATAGGTTACCTGATCCAGAAAGTATTCGGAAGCGGAGTAGGTCGAGAAGACCGAGATATATTTATCTTGTGGTAAAGAAGGGATATGGACCTGCTGTGAAAGTGTATTGCAATTGATGGAGAACAGATGTAATAAAGGCTGCCCCTCAGGGTTGAGTGGCCAGTCGGAAACGTATGCAGTTTTTCCACCAATCCACATGCCAGAGTCTTGGTTTGGATCATCGGGGTCAACTGTAAATCGAGTAACTTTGTACATGAGAAACTCCTTCCAGAGTGTAATTTGGCTTTCCTATGTAACGTTGTATGTGTTTTTATATAACCAATCATTGCTTCGTTTCAGTATAAATGAGATGATGTGGAATGAAAATCAGTACAAGGTACTAACTCATTGCAAGAAGCGAATGAACGTACCAGCACTCTAAGCACCAGTGGCAATACTATAGATGAGAAGCGGTGACACATGTTAATTAACAAATACATAAGTGAAACGGGATTCTGCTCCCGCAGGGAAACGAACCGTTTAATTGCGGCCGGACGCATAACGATTAATGGCAAGGTATGTGAAAAAGGGACGGATGTTGAACCTCACGATGTGGTACTCATTGATGGAAATCAGATTCCTCGTAATGACAGCGAACCTGTCTACATTGCTTTGAACAAACCCATGGGTATTGTCTGCACAGCAGCAGAACATGTAAAGGGGAACATCATTCAATATATGAATTATCCTTCTCGCATATTTGCGATAGGCAGGCTGGATAAGGCATCTGAGGGGTTGATTTTGCTTACGAATGACGGAGGCATTGTGAACAAGATGATGCGTTCGGAGCATAATCATGATAAAGAATATGTAGTGACTGTAGACAAACCCATAATTGACGAATTCGTAAAGTCCATGTCGGATGGCGTTGAAATTCTGGACGTGGTGACCAAGCCCTGCGAAGTGTATAGGAAAAGTGACAATGTATTTCGTATTATTCTGACACAGGGTCTCAACCTGCAGATCCGCAGAATGTGCAAAGCCTTGGGGTATCGGGTCCTGAAGCTGGAGCGCGTGCGAATTATGAATATTACGCTGGATCAACTGGAGCGGGGGCAATGGCGTCATCTGCAGCAAGAGGAACTGGAGATTCTGATGTCTCAATTGAATGAGATAAAATGAATGACTTCTGCTGCATGTCAACGGTAATCACACATGATGTCCAGTTATATCAGTGAAAAATGAAGCAAACACTAACCCCTATGCGGATTAGTGTTTTTGTTGTTAAGCTTGTGTCCTGTTCGTTCTGAAATGTAAGAGCCAAATAGGGTTAAGAACGCACCGAGTACAATTACCCAGGTTATCTGCTCTTGAAGAATCAGTGCAGATGACACAACAGTAATGACGGGCACCAGATAGATATATACGCTCGTTTGGATAGCTCCGAGAAGATTCACGGCCCGGTTCCAGGTCACGAAACACAACGCGGAGGCACCCAGACCGAGGTAGAGAATATTGGAGAGATTGGTCATGTTCGTGAAGCGTCCGAGTTCCCAATGGAATTCAAACAGGAATAGAGCTGGTAGCATGAAAATCAGGCCATAGAAGAATACTTTGCGAGTCGCGCCAATGGTGTGATAACGAAGCTCGCCAATTTTCCGCATTAACACAGAGTAGATCGCCCATACTGCAGGTGCTATGAAAGCAAGCAGATCACCTATCGGATTCAGTTGCAGAATGAAGCTGCCGTTCAGTGCGATGAGTATTATGCCGCTCAAGGCAATCCCGAATCCAATAATGAAGCGGCGAGTTAACTTCTCGCCATCTAAGAAGAAGTGTGCGAGCACGGCAGTGAAGAACGGGGCAATGGAGACAATAACACCCACGTTGGAAGCTGTTGTGTACACCAGAGCAATATTTTCAATAAGAAAATATAACGTCACCCCACATAGTCCTGCTCCAATAAATAACCATTCTTCTCTGAATGAGGCGATCCGCAGTGAACGTGGATAGATCAATAACAGTATCAAATAACCGATCAGGAAACGGAAAAATAAAATTTCCACTGGAGTAAAGTCAATCAACAGAACCTTCGTCGAGACAAACGTAGTGCCCCAGATTAGTATAGTAAACAAAGCGAGTAAATGTCCGGTAGAGGCTTTAGTGTTTTGATGACCAAGATGACTTGTCATACGATGTTAGTGGTGGTTCGTTTCAACTCCGAATCATGATTGAAGATACGTCTATATTGCTTGGGTGTCAGGCCAATCAGTTTTTTGAAAAAATTCGTGAAATGGCTCTGGTCACTGAATCCTGTCTGTGCAGCTACTTCAATCGGCAGCAGACCTTGTTCCAGCAGACGCCTGGCTTGATTAATGCGAATCGTCTCCAGATAACGGTAAGGTGATATCCCTTTCTGGCGCGTGAATAAACGCAGCAGGTGGTATTTACTCATCTCCGTCAAGTCGGCTAACTCGTTCAGCGAGATGCTCTCCATGTAATGAGCTTCTATGTAATCACATATGCATCTGATCTCCAAGGTAACATCCTGTGTGGAAACAGGTGGTTCAGCATCCGAATAATCTCGCAGCAATTGATCCAGTAGTAAGAGTAACAATTCTTCTTTGCAAAAATCGGATTGCTCTTCCAGAATCATCTGATGCAGCTCGTGCAGGGAACCCACAAGTTCACTTTGGTAGAGAACGGGGGATGTAAACCGTGGCAAGTAAGCTTGTCCAGTAATCTCTCTCGCATACTCTCGCATAACCTCAGGCTGGACATTGATACAGCGATAATCGAGGGTTCTGCCATCGACCTGTTCGCAGGCATGAGGATCATGTGGATTAAAGACAATCATATCTCCGCTATTCAGCATGTATTCTTCGTTGTTGCAGACGAGGTGTCGCTTGCCTTGCTCAATGAATCCTATGACGTAATAGTCATGAAAATGATTGGGAAACTTCTGCATAATGCCTTCAAATTGATAAGCTTCTAGCTGCAGATCGGTATCAAATACGACAGTCCGGACTTCCCGAGTCATGATGCACCTTCTTTCTGGTATGTTAACGTCATTATAGGTTGCAAAGAAGGAATTTTCTTGAACGATATTGCTATTGCTCGAAGTGTTTGGTCGGACAGATATCTCTAAAAACAAAATACCCGCAATCCCGGAGGGAAAGCGAGCCCTTTGCTAAGTATAGTTGATTCATGAGTTCAAACCTATATATAGTGGAGAAAAAATCTCTGGAACAATAAGGTATTGTTCTTAGTGTAACGTAGCCAGTGCTTCAGGTGTAAAAGCCTGTATCTCGGATAGGCGTCCTTCGCGTACTTTGGCAGCCCATGCTGGATCACCAAGGAGTGCACGTCCCACAGCTACCAGATCAAATTCCTGTTGATCGAAACGCTTCATAAGCTCGCTCATACCTGGATGTGTTGCTTTATCTGCTCCTGCTTCAGGCTCATCTGGCATACCCACAGAACCGACGGTAATGGTGGTTTGACCACTTAGCTTTCGCACCCAACCTGCAAATCCAAGCTCAGATCCTTCAAACTCGGGCTCCCAGAAGCGTCGTGTCGAGCAGTGGAAGATATCTACACCTGCGTCAACCAGCAAATGAAGGAATTGTTCCAGTTGTTCGGGGGTGTCGAACAGTCTGGCTTGATAATCATTCATCTTCCATTGGGAAATCCGCATCGCGATAGGGAAATCAGGACCTACCGCAGCACGAACTGCCATTACAACTTCAACCGCGAATTGAGTTCGTTTCTGTAGGTCACCGCCATAGCGGTCTGTTCTCCTATTCGTTGTTTTCCAGAAAAATTGATCGATCAGAAAACCGTGTGCACCGTGAAGCTCAATTCCGTCAAAACCAATTCTTTGTGCATTGGCTGCTGCATCTGCATAAGCTTGAATCACAGTTGCGATCTCTGCCTCCGTCATGGGCGCACCTACTTGAGTACCTTCCATATCAACTCCCGATGGACTAAGAGATTCAGCTTCTGGGTGAGGTTGAGATCCAGAAGGGCGGGTAATACCCAAGTGCAGAATTTGCGGGAAAATCTTGCCGCCAGCTTCATGGACTTGTTTGACTACTTCAGCCCAGCCGTGAAGAGCTGCTTCTCCATACATATGAGGGAGCCTAGGCTCACTTGATGCAGACGGATGCTCAATAGTTGCACCCTCTGTAATAATGAGTCCAACACCATGCTCGGCACGTCGGCGATAATATGCAGCTACATCGGGACCTGGCACACCATCCGGGGAGAAGGCACGAGCCATGGGGGACATGACGATGCGCGAGGATAGGGTTAACTTTTGAACAGTGTATGGTTGGAACAGAAGCTCCGTAGAAATAACGTTATGTTGTTGATTACTCAAACTAAGCACCTCCATTATTATGCACCTTCAAGCGGGTACAAGTGCAATCTTAACAAGGTGTATAGGCATGCTCAACCAACAATCGAAGCATTTTGTTGCTTAAGCGAAAGACACGGATTATTGTATGGTGTCTTTGCACTTACTTTCACTTGTTGAACAATTAACACTTATCTATAATGAAGGAGTCTAACCAAATATTTTGTGTACAAAGGAGGATTGGGACATGTCTGGTGTATTGTCTCCAAACTCGAATGATTCGCGTGTAATCCGCACGCGTCAATTAATTCTTGATGCGTTTTTAAACCAATTGAATATTAAAAATTTCAACAGCATTACGATTCAAAACATTACGGAACAAGCCACAATTAACAGGGCTACATTCTACGCCCATTTTCAGGATAAATATGCACTGCTTGAAGCCTTTTTAGCGGATGCTTTTATGGAATACGTGACGAAAAGAGTGGACCCGGATGCCCGGTTATCAGCCGAAACCATACAGCAGCTTATATTTTCATTATGTGATTATCACGTCTCAAGTAATGGTTGCATCAAAAAATATGAGACAGTTGCACCAATTATTGAAGAGAACATCAAGACTCAACTGGAGCAATTCCTTCTTGAATTATTGAGCAAAGTAGCGGGTGATGTAGATCCCAAAACGCTGAAAATTACGGCAACCACACTAAGTTGGTCGATCTATGGAATGACGTATCGATGGAATATTGAAGGCGGGCAGGAATCTCCGGCTGAATTAGCCAACAGAGTGGTCCCTTATATGATGGGTGGATTGGAATTGTTGAATTGACTTCATTTAACGAAATTGCATTAATATTCGGATGGATATGGGAGGAATAACAAGATGTTTGAACATTTGGTTGTTTTTAAATTTAACGATAAAACCACACTAGCTAAACAGCAGGAATGGGTGGATCAATTGCTCACGTTACAGGAACAAATCCCGGGGATTGTCGGGCTGACCGCAGGGATCAATGCAACGGAAGAAACGGATCGTATCCAAGGTTACACGATTGGATTGAGAGTGACGTTTGAAGATCAGGAGGCATTGCGCGCCTATGGTCCACATCCTGCTCATCAGGCATTTGTAGCTTCCCTCGATGGTTGGGTGGAAGATGTAATTGTAGTTGATTATGCTATATAAAGGCGCGAAATCAGAGGTTTAACGAATATAGGAGTTGAAGATTCCCATGTGTTTAATTTTATTTGCTTACAACATGGATCCAAAGTATCCGCTTATATTGGGATCAAATAGGGATGAATTCTATCACAGACCTACGGCTCAAGCACACTATTGGGAAGATCATCCTCATATATTGGCTGGCCGGGATTTGTCGAAAATGGGAACCTGGATGGGCGTAACCACAGAGGGGCGTCTGGCTGCTACCACGAATTATCGTGATCCGAATGAAGATGTACATGCCAAGGGCTCAAGAGGAGATCTGGTTGCTGATTTTTTAAAGGGAACGTCCACACCTGAGCAGTATATGCAACATGCGGAGCAAAGCCGAAATGATTATCCTGGCTACAATTTGTTAGTGGGTGATCTTGACGACCTCTATTATTATTCTAATGTAGGTAATGTTGTGATGAAGTTGAAACCGGGAATATACGGGATTAGTAATCACTTGATTAATACGGATTGGCCCAAGGTGAAGCGTGGAAAAGAAGGGCTGGAGAAAATCATCCAAGGGGAGGACGAAGCTACCCTGACAGAAGAAATATTAGGTTTGCTGCAAATGGCAGACCCTTCAGTGGATGAGCTTTTGCCCCATACAGGTGTTCCATTGGAGTGGGAACGTTTGCTTTCTCCCATCTTTGTTAGAAGTGAGAAATTCGACTATGGGACCAGAGCTTCATCCGTTGTTCTGATGAACAGAGAAGAAGTGTTTTTTACGGAGAGGGTTCACCAGAACGGAGAGGTAATGGAGCAACGTTTTAACATCAAACCTCTTAACACGACAAGCTGAGAATATGAAAGAAATGATGTTCTGACATTATGCATTAACATGAATTTACATGAATCACTGAAGTTACCTCTCACGTTCATGTTTCATTGCTTCTGAGTGTAAAGAGTACTTTCGTTTTTCTGCGTCAACTAATATAACACGATACAAACGGTTTGAGAGTACCTTTTGTATAACACGCCCAATTTTAGTTGGGCTCTTTATCTCTTATCACAATTCTATGTTATGAATCATGGAACTTCCCTGAATAGTTTATATAATGTGAATCAACATAACATGATTTTGCAGCGGTTTGGTTGATTCTAATTTCAGGGGGGCAACGTGGGATGAAAGAAACCAAAAAGATGAGAGTTTTTTCACTGGGAATTCAGCACGTACTCGCGATGTATGCGGGAGCAATTCTGGTGCCTTTGCTTGTGGGCAGAGCACTAAATCTGACTGCAGAGCAGTTGGCGTATCTGGTATCCATTGACCTGTTAACGTGTGGGATTGCAACATGGCTTCAGGCTCGGAAAGGGAAGTATCTGGGTATAGGTTTGCCAGCGGTGCTCGGAAGTTCTTTTGTAGCGGTGACACCCATGATTGCGATTGGATCGCAATACGGAATTCCTGCCATATATGGGTCGATCATCGCAGCCGGGTTATTTATCGTCATCTTTGCCGTATTTTTTAGCAAAATCGTCAAATTGTTTCCGCCAGTTGTGATCGGTACAGTGGTAACCATTATCGGTCTTGCGCTAATCCCAACCGGCATTAAAAACATGGCGGGTGGAGCAAACAGCGAGAATTTCGGAAGTTTGGACAATTTGGCGCTTTCATTTGGTGTATTACTGTTCATTCTAATCCTGAATCGATATGCTCGCGGTTTTGTAAAATCCCTGGCTGTTCTCCTTGGTATTATTGTGGGAACCCTCATCGCAGCCATCATGGGAAAAGTGAATTTTGCCTCTGTACAGGAAGCCTCCTGGTTCCATTTACCTCAACCCTTTTACTTTGGATGGCCTACCTTCGAAATCGGCCCCATTATTACAATGATTATTGTAGGTACGGTGGTTATCATCGAATCAACAGGTGTATTTATGGCTTTGAGCAAAATCTGTGATCAACCGATCAACGAAAACGATCTGGCACGGGGATATCGCGCAGAAGGTCTTGCGTTTGTCCTTGGCGGCATCTTTAATGCTTTTCCATATAATACATTTGCTCAGAATGTTGGTTTGGTTCAGCTCTCCAAAGTGAAAACGACCAATGTTGTTGTTGCAGCCGGAGGTATACTGGTCTTTCTCGGACTTATTCCCAAAGTAGCTGCTTTTGCAACCATTATTCCAAGTGCTGTCCTCGGAGGAGCGACTGTTGTCCTGTTTGGAATGGTCGTCTCATCCGGGATCAAAATGCTGCAAAACGTCGACTTTGGCAAACAATCGAATCTATTGATCGTGGCTTGCTCCGTTTCACTTGGGCTCGGTGTTACTGCTGTACCCGATCTGTTTGCCCAGCTTCCTCAAAGTATTCGGATTATTGTTAGCGATGGTATTATTACGGGAAGCCTGTCAGCCATCCTGCTTAATGTCTTCTTTAACCTTGCTTTGAAAAAAGAGAAATTGCCAATACAGCCTGTACAGGCTCAAGAAGCACATACGTAATCCTTGTAATAACAGACGTGTCATCTGGTAGTAAGTGGAATAGATCCAAGATGGTTTTCTGGGAAGTGGAATGTAAGACAATGATTCCACTTGGCAAAGAAACCTCTTGGATTTTTTGGTGCTTACGATTCATGAGGAATGCAAAAGACATGCAAATATGCTAAAGTTTCATCAAGAACATTTTAGATGTTCGTTTAAGTCAACAACCTCTTGAATTGAATTTCCATGCGACTACATAAATGAGCATTGGTTCACAAGGCTACAATATAACCAAGGGATATCCCTGGTGCAGAAAAGGAGTTGTGATCACCATGCAACAAGAAACGTTGAACAAAGGGTGGAACTTGGAGAATAGTTATGCGCAGTTGCCGCAACCCTTTTTTACAAGTCAGGGCGCAGTGCCTGTTGAATCACCAAAGCTGATTATTTTCAATAGACTGCTTGCATCCAGCTTGGGTCTGGATGTGGAGTCTCTTGACAGTGAGGAAGGAGCGGAAATTTTTGCAGGTAACCTGATTCCGGAAGGGGCCGAGCCTTTAGCTCAAGCCTACGCAGGGCATCAATTCGGCAATTTTAACATGCTTGGAGATGGACGAGCTTTGCTGTTGGGTGAACAGATTACGCCACAGGGCGAGCGAGTGGATATCCAGCTGAAAGGTTCAGGGAGAACACCGTACTCTCGTGGAGGAGATGGACGTGCTGCTGTAGGGCCCATGTTGCGAGAGTATATTATTAGTGAAGCGATGTATGCACTGGGGATCCCAACGACACGCAGTCTGGCTGTGGTATCAACAGGAGAAAACATTATCCGCGAAACAGAGCGGCCAGGTGCCATTTTAACGCGTGTGGCTTCCAGTCATATCCGGGTAGCAACCTTCCAGTATGCAGCCAGATGGGGGTCTATCGACGATCTTCGGGCGTTGGCTGATTACACGTTGAATCGACATTTCCCTAAGGTTGCCCAAGCCGAAAATCGCTATCTTTTGTTCCTTCAAGAAGTGATTAAGCGGCAGGCGGCACTCGTTGCCCAGTGGCAGCGTGTTGGTTTCATTCATGGCGTGATGAACACGGATAACATGGCGATCAGTGGTGAGACCATCGATTATGGTCCGTGTGCCTTTATGGATGCTTACAATCCTTCGACCGTATTCAGCTCCATTGACAGGCAAGGTCGCTATGCTTATGGTAATCAACCGTATATTGCCGGGTGGAATTTGGCTCGTTTTGCCGAGACGCTTCTGCCGTTGTTGCATGAAGATGAAGAACAGGCCGTGCAACTTGCTCAGGATGCTATCGCACAATTTTCTGAATTGTACCATCATCATTGGCTCAAGGGAATGCGTGCCAAACTGGGCTTGTTGGATGAAGAGGCCGAAGATGAAGCGCTGATCAAGGAGCTTCTTGAACTTATGGAGAAGCATAGTGCAGATTACACCAATACGTTTCTGGCATTGACCTTTGATACATTGGAAGGGACAGCTTTGTTTGGCACGACAGAATTTGCTGAATGGCATGAGCGGTGGCAAGCAAGATTGGACAGACAGCAAGAGGAGAAGGAAGTCTCTCGACAGTTGATGAGAACAAGCAATCCAGCCGTCATTCCCCGAAATCATCGGGTCGAGGAAGCCCTTGAGCAAGCGGAGAATCACGGAGACCTTAGCGTGATGGAGAAGCTTTTGGCAGTTCTTTCAGATCCGTTTGCACACTCACCTGAACAGGCTGAATATGCCGAACTACCTGCACAATGTAATACTTCGTATCAGACTTTTTGTGGGACCTGATTGAACAGTAGGAATAAATATGAAGAGGCTGCCTTGGGCAGCTTTTTCATTTTTTTATTCTGTCATCGACGTTACTTTATAGAGGCAGGTGCATTCATGTCCAACATGTTAAGCAAACAACAATTGGCAGACATCCTTTTACAGCTTTTAGAGCGTACATCTTTTCCCAGGGAACAGATGCAGAACTATGTTAACCGCTTGTTTGAGACCTTTAAATGGGATGGGGTGCCTTATGTAGAGACTGGAGAAGATACGTATATCGTACGAATATACGAACGTGGTCACGTCTCATTGGAGAAACAGGTGAAACAGCCGGATGAAGTCATCTATTGGTTGCTGGAAGATATTATTTTCACCGCGACGCATGTAGGGTTGTTGGAAAGACATGGCGTGGATAATAAAGAGACGCATTTGAACTATACAAATGAAGTGATGAAGGACCTGAACAGGGGTGTCCTGGAAGCCTTCCAGCAGATCGGTAATCCTTATTTACATTGGCATCAGACGGGCAAACGTCAGGACTTAGAGGGCATGGCATAAAGAAAAGTGAGGTGTGTTACATGAGCGAGCAAGATATTAATGACGTATGGTATGACTATGCTGTGTTATTTGTCGAAAAAAAGAATGAATCTGAACAGGGCTGGGCATCGTTGACTTCGAATGAGCAGGACATTGCTGCTTTATGGCTGTTAGAGGCGGATGTCTTTAATGGCGGTTTTATACAGTTTTTCTGCAACTGGGGGGAAGAGGTATACCGTTACGCGTTGCGGGCATTACATATCATTGGTGCGACTCAAGTCGTGGAGATTATAACGTCAGCATACGGCTACATTGAGCACTTGAAAGAGGATGAAAGGCTTACCGAACTGTGGGATATTCCTAAATTCCTGACAAAGGAACAAGAGCAGCAGTTAGATGCGCTGGA
Source organism: Paenibacillus sp. FSL E2-0151 (assembly GCF_037993015.1). Classification (NCBI taxonomy): domain Bacteria; kingdom Bacillati; phylum Bacillota; class Bacilli; order Caryophanales; family Paenibacillaceae; genus Paenibacillus; species Paenibacillus sp. FSL E2-0151. Next base: position 4,135,049 of record NZ_CP150308.1, on the reverse strand, counting down.
TCAGCAGTTTTGGAACAATGAGGATCAGATCGCGGAGAAAGCTTATGGTTATTATCACGGAAAATTGAACATGATGATTATATAATCTGGTTTCAACTATGCATCCGTTGTTCTGTTCGAAGATTAATACTTGGTCTTGCAATGACTGAAACGTTCGGCTATACTTGCTATAAATTGAATACATGAATCACGTTGATAGAGCGCAGTAGCGGCTTTGTCCCTGTTACAGAAAGTCAGGGGTTGATGGAACCTGATACATACAAGGGCTGCGAATTACACTCTGGAGTACTTGGGTAATGCCAAGCGGATGGGCAAACGATATATTGCCAAAAGTGGTATGGATAACGTGTTAAGGTCACGTGTTGTCCATGCAATTTGGGTGGTACCACGGTTATGATAATCGTCCCTGTGTCTAATGAAGACAAGGAGGCGATTTTTTTGTGTCCAAAAAAGCCGTTCCAGCGTGTAATTTCGTAATTTAACGTAGATCATGACTGAATCTTGAGGATAGAAAAGGGGTTATACACATGAATATTATTGATGAACTACAGTGGCGTGACGCCATTAACCAGCAGACAGATGCAGAGGGACTGCGTGAGTTGACTGAAACCAAATCAATCTCACTGTACTGCGGCGTTGACCCTACGGGGGATAGCATGCATATCGGACATCTCATTCCATTCATGATGCTGAAACGTTTTCAACTGGCAGGACACCGTCCGGTTATTTTGATTGGTGGAGCTACAGGAACGATTGGTGATCCAAGTGGTCGACAGGCAGAACGTTCTTTGCAAACGATGGAGCAAGTGCAGGAGAATGTGGATGCACTGACAGCGCAGATGAAGAAGCTGTTCGTAACAGACGGTGATAATCAGGTTCGCATGGTGAACAACTACGATTGGACACACAAAATCAATGTGATTGAATTCTTGCGTGACTACGGCAAAAACTTTAACCTTAACACAATGTTAGCTAAGGATGTAGTTGCGAGCAGACTGGAAGGCGGAATCTCGTTCACCGAGTTTTCATACCAGATCCTTCAATCACTCGACTACCTGCACCTGTTCCAAAACGAAGATGTACAGCTTCAAATTGGCGGTTCGGATCAATGGGGGAATATCACGAGTGGTCTTGATCTGATTCGTAAAAAAGAAGGATCTGAAGCGAAGGCGTATGGTCTGACCATTCCGCTCATGCTCAAATCGGACGGAACCAAATTCGGTAAAACAGCTGGCGGCGCAATCTGGCTTGATCCGAACAAAACGACACCATTTGAATTCTACCAGTTCTGGGCGAATACAGATGACCGTGATGTCATTAAATACTTGAAATACTTTACTTTCCTCAGCAAAGAACAAATCGAAGCTTTGGCTGAAAAGGTAGAGACAGAGCCGCACAGACGTGAAGCACAGAAAGCACTCGCGGAAGAAATGACAAAATTCGTTCACGGCGAAGAAATGCTCGAACAGGCTAAACGTATTACAGCGGCGCTGTTCAGTGGTGATATCCGTTCCCTGACAGCAGATGAAATCGAGCAGGGTTTCAAGGAAATGCCAACATTCGAAACGGACGGGGAAGCGAAAAATATCGTCGACTGGCTCGTAGATCTGGGGTTGGAGCCATCCAAACGCCAGGCGCGTGAGGATGTCACTAAAGGCGCTATCTCCATGAACGGTGAGAAAATCACGGAGCTTGAATTCACAGTGTCGGCAGAGCATGGCATTGGCGGTAAATTCATTATTATCCGTAAAGGTAAGAAGAACTACAGCCTGGTTAAACTTCAATCGTAGTTTCCAAGAATTAGAACGTAACACAGAGACGTATAGAGACTACAATAGACGCACAAATAGAGCTACAAATACAGAAACAAAAAGACCGCCTTCCATCTCTGTCAGGCGACAGAGGGGAGGCGGTCTTTCGTATATCAGGCCAGTGATTGACCTATCTTATTGATTAACGATCGCTGTGATTTCTTCATCCAGATCAAGTCGCACATTTTCACGGTACGCCCGGATGTTGTATTCACTGTGCAGGTAACGAAGAATCGCTTCAATCATATTGGACTCGACCAGATATTGACTGCGTCCTTGGATCCAAACTTCAGCGGAATAACCTGTATCTTCTTCCCAGCTCAGTTCTACATTCACATCGGTTGGACGTACACCCTTACGTTCTGCCATATGAATACAGATTGCATTCACAATTTCATCCATGCTCAGAACCATAGAGATTAGTACCGTCCGTTTCTGTTACGGTCATCATCACGATCATTGCGACGGTCATAACGACCATCCGCTGCAGGTTTGCGACGATTGGAGATGGCTCTGAAGAGTGCCATAGCCAGCATAACAATCAACATAATTGCTGCAACGTTCACGAGCAATCCAAGGATGTTACCCAGAGCGCCCATGCCACCGAACAATCCGCCAAACATCATACCAGCAAGACCACCAAGCATCATGCCTTTCATGAATCCGCCGCCACCGCCGAAGAATCCGCCACGGTTCGTTGTAGCTGCTCCATTGCTGGAATTGTTATTCGTATTCGATTTGCTTACATTGCTGTCGGATTTCTTAGGTGTATTGCTATAACTTTTTGTACCGGACTTGAATCCGCCACCACGTCTTGCATCTGCAGAATCCGGATTCGTTACTCCCACTGTTGCGAACAATAATGTAAAGGCCATAAATACCATCATTAGATGTTTAACTCCGAATTTTTTCTTCATTGTAAAGATCGTAACCCCCCGATTAATTTGTTTGAATCGCCCAAAAATGGGCCTTACTCATGTAATACGGTCAACTTGCAGGAACGTTTCAAATTTTATTAAATTTCTGAAACGCTTGGACTTGGGTCTTGAATTGCAGCTTGGCCATCAAGCAATTGGGTAACCCAATGACACCATTCCAGGCCTGTTTGTGCGTGCATTAACCCTTTTTGTACCAGGATGTAGCTTCCAAAATCTCGGTTGCCTACACGAAGATTATCCTGAGGTATACGTGACTTCAGATCCTCGAAATAACGTATGCGTTCCATAAACCAGCTTTTACGCTCGTTAAGAATGCGTCTCATGCTTCCGTCTTCCGCTATGCCAACACACAAAATACGCAAATTAAATTCATCGCGTGTAACCGGTGCGGTAACAGGAGTAATCATCCATTCCAAGAGCTTTTCAATGCCTTTTTCCGTAACTGCGTACATTTTCTTGTCCGGTTTGTCAGACTGTTGTACCCAGCGGGAGGCCAATAACTCATCGTTTTCCATCTTGGACAGGAGTGGATAGATCTGGCTGTGTTTCGCCTGCCAATGTGGCTGGATTTTCAGCATCAGATCATAGCCCGATGACTCCTCGCGGGTAAGCAGCCCGAGTAATCCGTAGGAAAGTATGTTCATGCACATGTCTCCTTAATATTAGGGCTAGGTCAGAGAGAACAATCGTTTTTACTTTCTTTGACCGCTTTCATAAAAAGTGTACACTGAAACTGTATGGTTTGACAACCTGACAGAACAACTGCCTTAATTTAGACAAAAAAAGTGCGAACCATAAGGTCCGCACTCCAAACCATTTAGAGAGATGCCTGTTGTCCATACCCCTCAGCGACAAGATCAAGTTCACCTGTAGCAGAATCGATAACCATGCCGTGGACGGGTACATTGGGAGGAAGTAAAGGATGTTTCTTGATCACTTCCACAGTATGTTTTACCCCTTCTTCGACGCTGTCAAACCCGCGCAACCATTTTTGCAAACGGATGCCAGAGTTCTCCAGAGTAGTCATGACTTCTTCCGATACGCCACGCTCAACCATATGTCCAATCATGGTCTCAGCGTGAAGGGAAGCCATACCACATTCCGTATGCCCCACTACCAGGACTTCATCTGCACCCAGTTCATAGATGGCGACAAGTACACTACGCATTACACTCCCGAAAGGCTGAGAGATAATTGCACCTGCGTTTTTAATGATTTTCACATCGCCGTTTTTCAAGTTCATAGCCTTGGGCAGCAATTCCACCAGACGTGTATCCATACAAGTGATGATAACCATCTTTTTGGTTGGAAACTTGCCAGCCGTATACTTTTCGTATTCTTTGGTCTCGACAAATGATTTGTTGTAAGTCAAAATCTCTTGAATGTTGTTCATGTCCATTGCCTCCTGTTATCCAATACGACGAGCACGGCCACTTGCATATGATGCAGCTTGTCCTACACGCCTTTGCTTTAATAGTATTTCACGGTCAGCAGATGGAATTACTCCAACCCTTTAGAGGTTGTTCAAAAAGTCCACTTTTGATTACAAATCATGCCTGAGGGCATCATCAGCATCGAAGTTGAACGCCATTTCTATCTTCGCGGTAATGAAAACCAGACTTTTTGAACACGTATCTTTAGGAGAACAATGCAATTTTCATCTGTTAAAAGTTGATTATACGCAATGCAAAAAGTATCATCAATAGGGTATAACATTTTTTTTGAAGAGGTGAACGATAACAATGGATAAACAAACACAGGAACATTTGGAATCCTTCCGTAATCTGGCTCGTAAAATTAAGAGCTATCATGAAGCCATTGGTTTGCTTCACTGGGATCTGCGCACAGGTGCGCCGAAAAAAGGCGTTCCGACTCGTTCGGAGACGCTGGGTATGTTGTCCACCGAAGCATTCAAGCTGCAAACCTCGGCTGACATGAAGACTTACCTGGATGCATTAACGACTCCAGTAGTATTGGAACAGCTCGAAGATATAGATCGTCGTCTGGTTGAAGATTGCAAGAAAGAATATGATCGCAGTCAATCCGTACCACCTGAGAAAGTACAAGCTTATACCGTGCTAACAGCCAAGTCGGAAACGGCATGGGAAGATGCCAAGCATAATAGTGATTTTGCAGGATTCTCACCTTTTCTCACAGATATCGTTAAGCTCAAACAGGAGTTTATTGATTATTGGGGTGTGAAGGATACACGTTATGATACGCTGCTTGATATGTATGAACCGGATCTGACGGTTGAGAAAGTGGACGCTGTGTTCGCCCGCCTCAAAGCACGTTTGGTGCCTTTGCAAGAGAAGATTAATGCTTCAGAAAACAAGCCAAATACAGAGTTCCTGAATCAGTTGTTTGACACCAAACAGCAGGAAAAATTCAGTCTGTTCATCCTGGAACAAATGGGCTATGACTTTGAAGCTGGACGATTGGACGAGAGTGTTCATCCTTTTGCAACGGGTCTTAACCCGGGTGATGTGCGGATCACAACACATTATCTGCAAGATGATGTAGCAAGCGCGGTCTTCAGTTCACTGCATGAGGGCGGACATGCCCTGTACGAGCAAAATATTGATGACAGTCTGGCGGGTACCCTTCTTGCCGAAGGAACGTCCATGGGGATTCATGAGTCCCAGTCCCGTCTTTGGGAAAACATGATTGGGCGCAGTCTGCCATTCTGGACACGTTATTACAAAGATTTGCAGCAGCATTTCCCGCAACTGAGCGAGGTTGAACTGGAAGATTTCTATCGTGCAATCAACCGGGTGGAGAGTTCACTCATTCGGATTGAAGCGGATGAACTGACCTATAACCTGCACATTATTATCCGGTATGAGATTGAGAAAATGTTATTCAATGATGGTCTGGAAGTGAAAGATCTGCCGGAGACCTGGAATGCAAAATACAAGGAATATCTCGGTATCATGCCAACGAATGATGGAGACGGCGTTCTTCAGGATGTTCACTGGTCCGGTGGTGACTTTGGTTACTTTGCTTCGTATTCTCTGGGTAATATGTATGCAGCTCAAATTCTACATACATTGCGCAAGGAAATGCCGGAATTTGATACCCTCATTGCCGAAGGTAATCTGATTCCAATTAAGGAATGGCTTACAGACAAGATCTACCAGTATGGTAGAAGTCGCACACCTTCCGAATTAATTGTTGCCATAACGGGTGAAGAATTGAACCCGGATTATCTGGCTGATTATCTGGAAGCCAAATATGCCGAGATTTACAAGCTGTAGATATCCCATATATAAGATATTAAATAACATTTCGAAGAGCTGAAGAGTCGGGCATCATTGCCCGGCTCTTTTTTGCATTTAAGTTCTTAACCTTTTGTTGGGCATCGGCATATCCATAATAGAGAGAAACTGCTGAAACCAGTGAAGGAGGGAAACAACATGAAATACACGCCATGGTTCGTCCGGGGCATCGTTATTCTGCTGATTATCATTGTGGCGCTCACCAGCTGTAATAAGGAAGAGAATGAAGCCAAGATTACGATTGGCGAAGTGACTCGTTCGGTATTTTACGCACCGGAGTATGTGGCTGTGGCTCAAGGTTTTTTTGAAGAGCAGGGACTTGAGGTGGACATTCAAACGACTGCTGGTGGTGACAAAACGATGGCGGCATTACTCGCAGGTTCGGTGGATATCGCACTGGTAGGAGCGGAGACGTCCATATATGTCTATCAGCAGGGAGCGGAAGATCCGGTCATTAACTTTGCCCAGCTCACCCAGACGGATGGTACATTTCTGTTCGCTCGTAACACAGAAGGTAGCTTCGATTGGGAGCAACTGAGGGATTCCACATTTCTCGGTCAACGCAAAGGCGGCATGCCGCAAATGGCAGGGGAGTTCGCACTGAACAAACATGGCATTGATCCTCAAAGTGATCTGGAGCTGATTCAAAATGTGGACTTTGCCAACATTGCGTCTGCTTTCGCCTCAGGCACGGGAGATTATGTTCAACTGTTTGAACCCCAGGCATCCATCTTTGAACAAGAAGGTCGGGGTAAGGTTGTTGCATCGTTTGGCACAGAAGGTGGTCTTCTGCCTTACACCGTCTTCATGACGAAACAGAGTTATCTTAACGACAATAAGGATATCGTACAGAAGTTTACGAATGGTCTACACAAAGCGCAGGCATGGGTGGATTCCCATACGGCTGAAGAGATTGCCGAAGTTATTTCTCCTTTTTTCAAAGACATCGATCCAGCCATCTTGGTAAGCAGTGTGAACCGTTATAAGGAACAGGGCAGCTATGCAACGGATCCAATCATTGATGAGGAAGAGTGGAACAATCTGCTTGATGTCATGAGTGCCGCCGGAGAGTTGAAAGAACGTGTGGATTTGAATGCCATTGTGGATAATGCCCATGCGGAAGAAGCTACGAAATCAAAGTAATGGGGTATTCAGGAAAGGAAGTGAGCAGAATGCCTGAATCCGAAAGTGTGATCCGACTGGAGGGGATCTCTCAAGTATACGTCAGCGAGCGGGAAGCTTCCTTGGTGATTGAGGACTTGAGTCTGGAGATCCAAAAAGGAGAGTTCGTCAGTCTGGTTGGACCGAGTGGATGCGGTAAAACGACATTGTTGTCGATCATCGCCGGGCTGCTCACACCCACCCGAGGAGAGGTTAAGGTTAAAGGTAAACTCGTTGGCGGCCCCTCAGCACAGATTGGTTATATGCTTCAACAGGACTATCTGTTTCCGTGGCGGACCATTCTGGATAATGCATTAATCGGTCTTGAACTGACAGGCAGACTGGATGAACGGAGCCGAGAGCGTGTACGGGAACTGCTGGTAAGTATGGGATTGGCCGGAACGGAGAATCAGTACCCTTCAGAGCTTTCAGGAGGCATGAGACAGCGAGTAGCCCTGGTGCGCACGCTGGCAACCGATCCGGGGATTTTATTGTTGGATGAACCATTCTCAGCACTTGATTATCAAACCAAGCTGCAATTGGAGGATCTGGTCTCGGACACGTTAAAACAGTTTGGCAAAACATCTGTTCTCGTCACCCATGATTTGTCTGAAGCCATTGCGGTCAGTGACCGCGTCATTGTACTGGATCGCAATCCGGGCCGCATCCGTCGTGAATTTATCATTCCCGATGGAATTCGTAAATCTCAGCCGTTTCATGCCAGGGAGCAAGAAGGATTTAATGCGTTGTTTCAGGCATTGTGGAGTGAACTGGATCAGTCCGGGGGAGGTGAGGAAGACGCGTGAATCCAATGAATCCGAAGCAGGAAAAGCGTGACGAATGGATGGGGCAGCTGCATCGGAATCATATTCAGCAGGTGGCCAGATGGCGACATCAAGTGCTTGCCGTACAGTTATCTATGTTAGTATGTATGTTTTTGCTATGGGAAGTGGCAGGCAGACTCCGTTGGATTGATGTACTGTTATTCAGTTATCCGAGTAAGGTTTTTGCCCAGATTGGCAAGGACATCGCTAGTGGCGAGTTGTGGGCACATGTTGGGGTAACCGTAGGGGAAACGGCAGTTGGTTTTTTACTGGGAACACTGGTGGGAACCTTACTTGCGGTTTTAATTTGGTGGTCTCCTTTTTTGTCCAAAGTGCTGGACCCCTATATGGTTGTATTCAACAGTATGCCAAAGGTAGCACTTGGCCCGATCTTTATTGTGATGTTCGGCGCGGGTTTTACAGCGATTGTTATGACCACATTGTCCATCACGGTCATTATCACTACACTGGTCGTGTATAACAGCTTCAATGAAGTCGATCCCAATTATATTAAAGTCATTCGTACGTTTGGTGGAGACCGTTCCGAGATTTTTACAAAAGTTGTATTACCTGCTTCTTTTCCGGCGATTGTATCCACTTTGAAAGTGAACGTTGGCATGGCTTGGGTGGGTGTAATTGTGGGTGAGTTTCTTGTCGCCAAACAAGGGCTCGGTTATCTCATTATCTACGGATTCCAGGTATTCAACTTCACACTTGTATTATCAAGTCTGTTAATTATTGCTGCAGTTGCAACAGCCATGTACCAACTTGTTGTCTATGCAGAACGCAAAATGCTGGCTGGCCGCAGGTGATTCGGAAGTGTTTTACTCGTAATGTGACCGGGTATGATATGTATACAATTTCACAAGGGGTGTCACGTTGCCCGATACCGTAAAATCAAGTACCATATTTAGTATGATTATTCCGCGCAGATCCGGAATGAATGCGATGATTGGAGAAGAGGGCCTTGAGGTTCTGTCGCAACGATCTAACTTGCCAGCGTCCCTCATTCGGGGCGTGTTGCTGTGACCGGCATGCATGCGCATGTCGGTTGATGTCGTCTAGTTTACTTTTGGATGAGACATACTAGTCATGATAAATGAATGAGGCGACGAGCTGGCTAAGAATTTTTTTGCAGCTTAGAGGAGATGGAATGTTAAATGGGTTTTAGGGTAATTAAAACTGCAATCGCCGCATTAATGGCTGTATTGATTGCAGACTGGTGTCGCTTGCCGGGACCAACATCAGCGGGATTGCTTGCCATTCTTGGCGTGGATGTAACGAGAAAACGAAGTATTCGCACCATATCGGCGCGGTTCTTTGCTTCCGTAGTTGGACTTTTATTTGCAAGTGTACTTTTTCACTTTCTAGGCTTCCATTATTGGGTGCTGGCGGTATACATATTGATCGCATTCCCGGCTATTGTCCGGGTAGGCTTCAAAGAAGGTATTGTTACAGGTTCTGTTGTGGTGTTTCGGGTGTTCGGCGGCGGGGAGATGGACGTGCATGTCGTCCTCGTACAGATTGCTTTGTTGTTAATTGGTCTTGGTTCCGCAATGGCGGTTAACCTGGCCTATATGCCGGCAGCAGATCCACAGATGCTACGCATTCGCAAACGAATCGATGAACTCTTCTCGAAGATTTTCAAGGAATTTGCGGCCACGTTGCGTAATCCCAATGAAGCATGGGCAGGGAGAGAGCTGATTGAAGCAGATAAAGCGATCCTTGGCGGTATTGATGCTGCCAAGCGGTCTCTGGAGAATCAGGTGATTCATCCGAATGAGGAATGGAGTGTCTACTTCTATATGCGCAAAACGCAGCTGGACTCCATCCAGCACATGATGCATCTGGTGTCCCAGATCTATCAGAAGATGCCACATGCGGAAATGGTATCGGAACTGTTCGATCAGCTTAGTCAGGATGTACTTACTGAATCCTACACCGGACGAACTGAAAAACTTCTTGCGGATGTGCAAGAAGAATTCAAACGTATGGAGCTGCCGGATACAAGGGAAGAATTCGAGATTCGTTCTGCAATTCTCCAGCTGTGCCGTGAACTCGCGCTGTATCTGAAAGTCGCGAAGAAGGACAAAGCGCCGTCCCCAATCTCGGACCGGTCCCAATCTACAAACGAATAATAGAAAATAGTTGTCACCCTAGACGAATGCCCTGCATACACTTGTAGTGAATGATTGTATGGAGGAGGTTTAAAGATGTCATTGAGTCATAAACATCAATGTAGAGAGATTATCACGAAGGCGATCTGCGGCAAAGGTCGTAAGTTCTCTACCGTAACACATACCGTGACTCCACCAAATGGTCCGACAAGTATTTTGGGGGCTTGGATTATCAACCACCAATATGAAGCCGTATCAGCGGGTGACGGAATTGAAGTTATTGGTACTTACGATATCAACATTTGGTATTCCTACGACAAGAATTCTCAGACGGATGTAGCCAAAGAAACGGTCTCGTATGTAGAACATGTGCCTTTGTCCTATCTGGACCCGAAACACCGGACTTCCACAGTGGAGGTATCTGCGGATGCAACGCAGGAACCTAGCTGTGTGGAAGCCACAGTATCAGCAGGTGGAAGCAGTGTAATTATCCGGGTAGAACGGGAATTCGCTGTGGAACTTGTTGCCGAAACCAAAGTTTGTGTGAAGGTCTGCACAGATGGTTGCGGTGACTACGAAGACAAGGACTATGACTTTGGCAGTGCCGATGGAGATTATGACGATCTCGATCCCGATCTGCTCGACGATGAGCTGTGAGTTTGACGCCTGTATTTGATAACCTAAGGTATCATATGCGCCATAAGGCGCGGTGAAGAGGGCGTAAGCCCTCTTTCTTCTTAAATATTAAAAAATGGGTGGTAACGAGCCTCGCAATGTGCCTGGAATACCTTTCACGGGAAGGCTCCGCATTGCGGGGTTATTTTTATTTTAGTTGCATGATCCGGGAGGGGGCACGTAATGAATGTGATGGAACAAGCGGAGGAAGCGCTGCGCCGATATGAAAGGATGACTTCTGGAGAACGTGCAGAACGGTTGAAACAGGCAGGCATTGAAGTATTGTCAATGCACGATCGGCGCAAACGTGAACCAGGCTTGCGTGTACGCTATGACGTAGAGATAAGCTGTCTGCAGGCGATTCGGATCAAACGTAAGGATACTAGTGGCATGGGAAGGGCACAGGAAACTCTGTTGGAGCGTGAAGCGAGTTCAACCTTATTCAAGCGCATAGAACGACTTGCGATCAAAACGCTGTATACGCTAGGACTGGATCATGGAGCTGTTCGAATGGAATCCTCAGGGAACGGCGGTTGTGCAGTGATTTCGATTGATCCATGTCCCTGGAAAGGGGTGACCAACCTTGCTACTACCTATAGGGAAAGCTGGAAGCAGCATCAGGAACTGCTGGATGAGGAAGTAAGTCACAGACCTATTCCAATACTCGGCATGGACCCGGAGTTTCTTCTGGTGCAGATGCCGGAATCCAAAATCGTACCCGCCTCCAGATTTCTTGAACGTACAGGAATGGCAGGCTGTGATTCCGTCACGATTGGTGGACGGCGCATATATCCGGTTGCCGAACTGCGACCGGCTCCCAGCTCCGAACCACGAGAACTGCTGGCTCATCTGATGAGGGCATTCGCAGCCGCTTCCCGCAGCATTAGTGATCACTCACTCATCTGGCAGGCAGGCGGGATGCCACAGCGTGGGTTACCTCTAGGCGGTCATATTCATTTTAGCGGGATGAATCTTACCGGGGAACTGCTTCGTGCACTGGACAATTATCTGGCATTGCCACTGGCATTTCTGCAAGACCCACGAGGATCGGGAAGACGACCCCGTTATGGAGCACTTGGTGATTTTCGCCTGAAATCCTATGGTGGGTTTGAGTATCGTACGTTACCCAGCTTTCTTGTATCGCCCCTTGTTGCGAAAGGTGTTGTGGCCTTGGCAGGTCTGATCGCGAGCGGGTATACTCAATTACGGCAGCGTCCGTTAGCGAAAGCTGAGGTCCATGCCGCTTTTTATGAAGGAAAGCGCGAAGTGATTAAGGAACACATTCCAACTCTGGTAGATGATCTGAAGAGGTTGGATGGATATGCACGTTATGAACGGTATGCATCTCCGTTAATCCTTCAATTAAAACTGGGAAGAACTTGGGATGAGAGCCGCGATATTCGCAAACTCTGGAATATTCGGGCAGGTTCATGAAGTACGGACGTTTTTTTGATATAATAAGAAACAAGTCTTTTATGAGTAATAAGCTACTACGGAAGATATGGAGCAGCAACCCTTGAAGGAAGTGGCGATTAGCCAACACATAAGGCGGAGGCGCAAACACAGTGCCTGACCGTCTTATTGTCCTTCCAGGATGCGTTTCTTCCTGACATTATAGGAACGGGATGGAGGATATTCATCATGGCTCAGTATACGCCAATGATTCAACAATATTTGCAAGTGAAGGCCGAAGCACAAGATGCTTTTCTATTTTTTAGACTGGGTGACTTCTATGAACTGTTCTTCGAGGATGCGATTAATGCTTCCCGTGAACTTGAGATCACGCTGACCGCACGCAACGGAGGCACGGATGATAAAATTCCGATGTGTGGTGTACCTTATCATTCGGCTGACAATTACATACAGCGTCTGATTGAAAAAGGATATAAAGTTGCAATATGTGAACAGATGGAAGATGCGAGTGTAACCAAAGGCATGGTACGACGCGAAATTGTACGTGTGGTTACACCCGGAACGGTGATGGAAGGCAAAACGTTGGGGGACAAATCGAACAACTACATGGTGTGCCTTACAGGTAATCAAAATACGCTGGCGCTCGCGGCCTGTGATCTGTCAACGGGTGAGTTGTATGTGACATCCGTACCCTATTCCAAGGAATGGCTCAAGGATGAAATCGGCATCTACGAACCATCGGAGCTGGTGGGGGATGTAGCGCTGCTTGAAACGGTAGAAGCCGAGGCATCTCCAATCGGTCGCCCTGTGGTCTACACGTCGTGGACAAAAAATAAGGAGGATTTGGTCCGTCAGCAGTTTGGCGAGGCTGTATGGGCGAGATTAGAGCCTGAACGTCAAGCGTGCATTGCACGTCTTTTCTCCTATCTGAGTGAGACACAGAAACGTTCTCTGGGGCAGTTAACTCAAATCTCAACGTATGAGCCCGATCATTACATGATCTTGGACCCGTTTACCCGCCGAAACCTGGAATTGGTGGAAACTGTGCGTGAACGCTCCAAAAAAGGTTCATTACTCTGGTTGCTTGATCGGACCGAGACGTCCATGGGTGCAAGAATGCTGCGTCGCTGGGTCGATAAGCCATTGTTGCAAAAAGGGAAGATTAATGAGCGTCTTGAAGCGGTGGATACGCTGTACAACCAGTTTATATTGCGTGAAGACCTGCGGGCAGAACTCAAAGACATCTATGATCTGGAGCGTTTGGTAGGCAGAATTGCGTTTGGTAATGCCAATGGTCGTGACCTGAATGCACTTAAGTCATCGCTGGAGAAAATTCCAGGACTTCGTCAGCATTGCGCAGGATCTTCTTCCGCAACATTGCAGCATATTTCCGAAACGATGGATGATTGCAATGATCTGCGTGAAGCTATCGGGCAAGCCATTGTGGACGAGCCGCCGGTATCGGTAAGGGACGGAGGTCTGATTCGTGAAGGGTATCATGAACGTCTGGATGAATTGCGTGAGGCTTCGGTTAACGGGAAGCAGTGGATTGCGGAGCTGGAAGCGCGAGAGCGTGAGGCGACAGGCATTCGATCGCTTAAAATTGGATATAACAAAGTGTTTGGTTATTATATCGAGATCACCAAGTCCAATCTGTCCGCGTTGCCAGAGGGACGTTATGAACGTAAACAGACACTTGCCAATGCAGAACGTTACATTACGCCGGAGTTGAAGGAAAAAGAGACGCTGATTCTCGAAGCTCAGGACAAAATGGTTGATATTGAGTATGGGCTGTTCGCAGAGCTGCGCGAGCGGCTGAACAAAGAGATTGCAAGATTGCAGAAGCTGGCAGAACAGGTTGCAGAGATTGATGTATATCAATCTTTTGCGGTGATTAGCGCTGAGCGTAACTTTGTACGGCCTACGCTGACCGACGGTTATGACCTGGTTGTGGAAGAAGGACGCCATCCGGTCGTCGAGGCGGTCATGCGAGACGGCGCATTTATTGCCAATCACACGGCAATGACCAAGGAAGAGGCACGTATTCTGCTGATTACCGGTCCAAATATGGCTGGTAAGAGTACGTATATGCGACAGGTCGCTTTAATCTCCATTTTGGCGCAAGTGGGTTGTTTTGTACCTGCGGGTCAGGCCGAAGTGCCGATCATGGATCGCATTTTCACACGGATCGGTGCCGCGGATGATCTCATTGGTGGACAAAGCACATTCATGGTGGAGATGGCCGACATTCAGGTCATGACGGACAAAGCCACACCACGCAGTCTGATTATTATCGATGAATTGGGACGTGGGACATCGACCAGCGAAGGTATGGCGATTGCTCAGTCTGTTATTGAATATGTTCATGATATTATCGGCTGTAAAGCCCTTGTATCAACTCATTTCCATGAGCTTGCTCATCTGGAGGAGAGTCTGGATAAGCTGGCCAACTACTCGATGGCGGTACAGGAGAGTGGTGACAAAGTTAATTTCCTGCGCAAATTGATTGCCGGGGCAGCCAGCAGCAGTTATGGTATCTATTGTGCACGCCTTGCAGGTCTGCCTGATAGCATTATTGAGCGGGCGAATGGACTATTGCATGGGTTCGAACATGCGGCCGCGCAAGTAGCTGTGGGCAGTGAATATATCGGAAACGAGAAGCAGGAAGAAGGCTTGAAATTAAAAGGTGGAGAATTCCAGCACACGGATTCAGCACTATTGATCCGGGAACACGAGATTGTGGAGAGTGCAGAGTACACACCTTCTATTGAAGATTCGGTTGGGAAGCAACATGCCAAGAAATCAAACAGCAAAGGACAGTCCAGCGCAAACCATTCGGATGTGGTTCAACTGTCCATCTTTGGAGATGATGAGCCGAATGTGGCAACGAAACCGGATGTAGTTGCGGTGGATAAACCAGCGCGAGAATTCATCCGTACGATGAAAGATATCGATGTCATGAATATGACGCCTCTTCAGGCGATGCAGATATTGAATGATCTCAAATTGAAGGCACAGCAATTATCCTGAGTATAAGGGAGGGGAAAACCTGTGGCGAAGATACATGTGCTTGATGAACATATTGCCAACCAGATCGCGGCGGGTGAAGTGGTCGAACGGCCTGCTTCAGTTGTCAAAGAGTTGCTCGAAAACTCGGTGGATGCAGGCGCCACCAAAATTGAAGTGACGGTGGAAGAGGGCGGACTCCTCAGTATTCGTGTCAAAGACAATGGTACAGGTATTGAGCCAGAGGACATGGAAACCGCCTTTTATCGTCATGCGACCAGCAAAATAGCCCATGGCCGAGATCTGTTTCAGATCACAAGTCTTGGATTCCGTGGCGAAGCCTTGGCGAGTATTGCCGCCGTGTCCAAAGTAGAGGTATTGTCGGCAAGTGACAATGATGGGCGGGGGCGCCGCATCGTAATTGAAGGCGGGAACCTTCGCACTCATGAAGACGCAACCTCACCCCAAGGTACAGATTTTGCAGTGAGAGAACTATTTTACAATACACCTGCCAGACTCAAATATATGAAAACGATCCAGACGGAACTGGGACATATATCAGATGTCCTTTACCGGATGGCGATGTCTCATCCAAACATTTCGTTCCGACTGCGCCATAATGAGAATGTGCTGCTTCAGACGTTGGGCAACGGCGATCTGCTGCAAGTGATTGCAGCGATCTATGGGACAAGTGCTGCCAAAGCGATGCTTCCCATCCAGGGAGAAAGTCTGGATTACCGGGTGAGCGGGCTGATCAGCCTGCCAGAATGGACACGAGCGAATCGTAATGGTATGTCAACGATTGTTAATGGGAGATTTGTTCGCAATTACGGTCTCAATCAGGCGATTCTCAAAGCCTACCATACCTTGCTGCCCATCAATCGCTTCCCACTTGTCGTGGTGCAGTTGGAGATGCACCCCTCTCTTGTGGATGTGAATGTGCATCCGGCCAAGTTGGAGGTTCGCTTCAGCAAGGAACCAGAACTGTATGAATTCATAGAGACGACGTTGCGGGGTATACTCCGGCAGGAGGTACTGATTCCACAGGTCAAAAAACAGCAGATTCGACGTGGGGACGATAGTTCCTTTATCCAGGAACAATTCCTCTTTCCACGTGGTCCGCTGAAAGATGCATCTGATGCAGAAGGATATGGGCAACAAGGGCCACTTGGGAAACCTACTGCTGCACCTCTGAAGTTAACTGCAGAAGATGATGATCTGGATTTGGATGCTCCGGCGGATGTGTCTACAGCACGGTTGGTATCTGAACAGGTTCCCTCAGTGCCGTTGCCCGAAGCTCCACCTGAGGTTACACAGCCCCCGGAGCAGTTAGAAAGTTGGAACGGGGATATTTTGCAGAAGATTGCTAGTCATGGCGAGGGGCAGACATCCGCTAACGTGCAAGAAGGCACTAAGGATGTAAGTACAAGTTCAAATACAAGTTCTACCGAAACTGTTCCCAAATCTGACCTCTCTTCTCAAGATGGTGGGGATCGTGGAGCAACAGAAAAACCGTTGGCTGAAGGCAAACCAGCTACGTATCGCTCCGAATCCGTAAATTCACCGGTTAGGGAAGCACGTTCATCGTATAATCCGTCTTCAGTTACGCGAAGTGAACGGACGTGGAAAACTTCAGGTCCTCCTGATGCCACTAAACTTGCTGCTGCCATTAAATCAGATGCCTCCATGCCTGAATTTCCGGAGCTGAGTCTGATCGGACAGCATCATGGTACGTATTTGATTGCCCAAAATGACCAAGGTTTATATTTGATTGATCAGCATGCCGCTCATGAACGCGTGAATTATGAGTACTATTACGAGAAATTTGGTAACCCAGCCCAGGCCTCACAAGAGTTACTGCTGCCGATTACGCTGGAATTTACACCTTCGGAGACGGAAAAGCTGAAAACAAGACTGGCCTGGTTCGAACAGGCGGGTGTATATTTGGAACATTTCGGTGGACAGACGTTCCGCGTGCGTTCCCATCCGTTCTGGTTCCCCAAAGGGGACGAGAAAGACATTATCGAAGAAATGTCCGAGTGGGTGTTGAGTGAACGCAGCATAGATGTCGCCAAGATGCGAGAAGCTGCATCGATCATGTGCTCCTGCAAGGCGTCCATCAAAGCGAACCAAAAGCTGACGGATCAGGAAGCAGAAGTGCTAATTCAGCGTCTGGGTTCATGTCGTCAGCCCTACACTTGTCCACATGGGCGGCCGATTGTGGTTTCATTTTCAACATATGATCTGGAAAAATTGTTCAAACGTGTTATGTAGCTATTTAGGAGGAATCTATGTATATTACAACCGGTGAAAAGGAAGCGGCTTTACTTGTGGAGCGGGCCCGAAACCTTGCTGAAACAACAGGGGGTACTTACGTGCGCCGTAATAAAATGTCTCTGCCCATGATGATTGAACACTATGAGGCGGAGGAGGTTCTGGTTGTACTCCAGGGTAAAGTGCGTCTATTTCGGAAGGATTCACCGTTGCTGGAGTTCCACCCCAGCATGGGATTTGTTCGTGCCAAACGTATATTGCGAGGAGAACCTGATCCACTGCTGGAGGCGGGGGCGGTGAATGAAGGGGATACGATCATCGATTGTACAGCCGGACTGGGCACGGATGCACTGGTGTTCTCGGTTGCAGTGGGCAAAAGTGGACGGGTGATTGCATGTGAGAGCTCTCTTCCGCTATATACACTATTAGTGGAGGGGATGTCTCAATATGAGACGATCAAGCCAGCGGTAAATGAAGCTTTCCGGCGTATTGAGCTGCATCATGCGAATCATCTTGAGTTGCTGCGTTCCATGCCGGATCGAAGCTGTGATACCGTATATTTTGACCCCATGTTCCGTGAACCGATGATGGATTCAAGTGCTATTCAGCCCTTGCGAGATTATGCGAATGCTCACGCGTTGGACGAACAGAGCATTACGGAAGCAAGACGGGTTGCCCGTAAACGTGTCGTTATGAAAGAAAAGCGCGGCAGCGCGGAGTTTGACAGGCTCGGATTTGAAATACTTGATCGGGCGAATGCAAAAACCCTGTACGGAGTGATTAATGTTGAAAGTGGAAGTTAAACCAAAACCTAAACTGCTTGTGTTGGTTGGACCAACAGCAGTAGGCAAAACAAGAATGAGCATCGAGCTTGCCCAAGCTTTCAATTGTGAGATTATATCAGGCGATTCGATGCAGGTATATCGTGAAATGGATATCGGAACTGCCAAGATTACCTCTGAAGAAATGAAGGGTGTACCCCATCATCTCATTGATATCCATGAACCGGAGTATCCGTATTCTGTGGCCGAGTTTCAGGAGAGTTGTACAAGATTGATTAGTGAAATTCACGAACGCGGTAAAATGCCTTTTATTGTAGGTGGCACCGGTCTGTATGTGGAATCGGTATGTTACGGCTTCCAATTTTCGGATAGCGGTTCAGATGAAGCGTTCAGAGAGGAACAATTCAGCTATGCTGAGCTAAATGGAGCTCAGGCCCTTCATGATCGACTGAGGGAAGTTGATCCAGTTAGTGCGGACCGTTTGCATCCGAATGACCAGCGGCGAATTGTACGTGCGCTTGAGATCCATCATCTCACTGGAGAGAAGTGGTCTGATCAGCTGGCAGTACAGAAGAAAGAGTCGCCTTATGACCTTCTTATTGTTGGTTTGACAATGGATCGACAGAAGTTGTACGCCCGGGTAGAAGAACGGATTGATCTGATGATCGAACAAGGTCTGGTGGATGAAGTGAAGTCCCTGTTGGAACGTGGAGTGGCCAGAGGTCATATTTCCATGCAAGGGCTGGGGTATAAGGAGATTGCAGCGTTCCTGCAAGGGGAAGTGAGTTGGGAAGCAGCGGTTGAGTGGTTGAAGAGGGATACGCGTCGGTTTGCCAAACGGCAGCTTTCCTGGTTCCGTCATATGAAGGATATAGAATGGGTGGACATGACGGATACCCAGAATTTTGAAGGGAAATACAAGCAGATAAGTGAATTGATTACACGGAAATTTGATTGATTTGAGCGATTATTAGTATTCTCTGACAGGCATCGATTAGATCAAGATATGTAAACCTCTACCTTCTGGTCATCAAAAGGATAGAGGTTTTTATTTATCACTAGAACAGATGGTAGAGATTAAGTATTCGGCAAACAATGAATAAATGTGCTTTGAATTGAAGAATTTGTCCCTCTTTTGCAAAACAGACAAGCGGTGTATAATGGATAAGTCTTCTATTTGTTCACCTCGCTAAGAACGGGGGTAAAATAGCAGACAAGGGGTTTTTGTGGATTATATGAAACTGTTCATGATATAATAGCACGAAAGCTACTCAGCGATATTGAATATTACTTGAACACGAAATTCAAATGAACCAATGGGGGTACGGCTAATGAACAAGTCCATCAACATCCAAGATACGTTCTTGAACCAACTGCGGAAAGAAAATATTCCTGCTACGGTCTATCTGACCAACGGCTTCCAAATCCGCGGGACGATCAAGGCATTTGACAATTTTACGATCGTCATTGACAGCGACGGACGCCAGCAAATGGTCTACAAGCATGCCATCTCCACGTTCACGCCGCAACGCAGCGTATCGCTGATGCAGCAAGATAACAGCGGCGAAGCTTAAAAAAATTACGAAACCTTTTCACCAACCATTTCGTCTACAAGTATAGGTATTGAAACAGAGCAACCTGAATAAAGGGTTGTTCTTTTCATTCCGGGCAAAAAATGTTTAATATATGCCTGAGCCTACAGACGATTAGAAATTATGCAACCGAAAGGGAGTCAGGAGGTAACATGCCAAACGATCCGTTGTCGAGGTCTAACAATCGCAACAACAATAACAAGTCACCCAAAAAAGCGAAGCCAAAGACCTCTAAAAAGAAAAAAATTACGGGTAAACGCGTTGGATGGACAATGTTTTTCACAATGGCAATCGCCATATTCTGTGCACTTGGCGGATATTTATTTATTATGGTGAGTGGTGAAAATCTGCTCAAAGCCAATAAGGACAAAACCACAATTAATGAAACTTCAAAAGTATATGATCGCAATGGCCAATTAATGGGGGAACTATCCATTCAGAAGCTGGAACCTGTCAAAGAAGATGATATTCCTGAGCTTGTGAAGCAAGCCTTTGTTGCAACGGAGGATAAGCGATTCTACGATCATCAGGGCGTGGATATCTGGTCCATTGGGCGTGCGGCGGTTAAGGACGTCATGGCTCGTTCCATGGTGGAAGGTGGTAGTACACTAACCCAACAGCTTGCCAAGAACATGTTCTTGTCCCGTGACAAGACGTTCTTCCGTAAAGCAACGGAAGTATCGATTGCCATGGCATTAGAGCGCAAGTACACAAAAGACGAAATCCTGACGATGTACCTAAACCGTATTTTCTTCGGTCATCAGCGTTACGGGATTAAAGCAGCATCTGAATTTTATTTTGGAGTTACTGATCTCAAGAGGTTGAAGTTGTGGCAAATCGCGACCTTAGCAGCTATGCCGAAAGGGCCTTCTGCCTATAATCCGGTGAGCAATCCAAACGATTCAAAAGCACGTCGAGGTGTGGTATTGCAGCTGATGTATGAACAAGGCTACATTACCAAGGCGGAGATGGACGAAGCAAAAGAGATTAACTATAATTACAAGCGACCAGAGAAAGACAGGAAGTATCAAGGTTTTATAGATTATGTGCTCCGTGAAGCTGAACGTGTAACAGGCAAAACGGAAGATGATCTGAATATCGGCGGATACAAAATCTATACAACTATGGATGCTCAGGCTCAAACAGCCATGGAAACGGCCTTCACAGATGATAGTCTGTTCGAGGCAAGTAAAGACGATCAACAGGTTCAAGGCTCCATGGTTATCATGAACCATGAGAATGGTAGCCTCGTTGCCCTCCTGGGAGGACGGGATTATCAGACTAAAGGTTATAGCCGTGTAACGCAGAGTCGAAGACAACCAGGTTCAGCTTTTAAACCGATTGTGTCTTATGCACCTGCGCTTGAATCAGGAAATTACAGTGCCAACTCGTCGCTGAGTAATGCGAAGCAATGTTTTGGTAACTACTGTCCTGGTAACTTGCATGGATATTCTTCAACGATCAGTATGACGGATGCCATTACGAAGTCGGAAAATATCCCTGCGGTTTGGCTGCTTGATAAAATAGGTGTTAACACAGGCATTAATTTTGCCAAGAGTGTAGGCATACAGCTGACAGATGAAGACAAAAACTTGGCGATTGCCCTCGGTGGTCTAAGTAAAGGTACAAATACACTGGAAATGGCGCAGGCCTATAGTGCATTTGCCAACCTCGGAGAATACCGACAAGCCTATGCGATTAAAGAAATCAAGGATAGCGCAGGCAAAACCACTTATAAACATGATAACTCGGACACAACGCGTGTCATGAGTGAGCAAAATGCGTATCAGCTCACACAGATGCTGCAGAACGTCGTTAATGACGGTACGGGACGTTCAGCACGTCTGGATCGTCCGGTAGCGGGTAAAACAGGAACAGTTCAAAGTGGTATCTCTGGCAACAGTGCCAACCGTGATGTGTGGTTTGTTGGATACACCCCGGAATGGACTGCCGCAGTCTGGATGGGCTATGACAATCCGGATGCCAATCATATGCTTAAGAACAGCAGCAAGCTGTCGGCAGCTTTCTTTGCCAAAGTCATGGGAGATGCTTTAAAAGGCGTTCCAGTGAAGCAATTCAAAGCACCAGCTGGAGGGCAGGCACCTCCGCCAGTAGAAGAACCAGAAAAGCCGGCTCTGTCCGTTAGTGGGCTGAGTGGATCATACGATCCAAATGCACAAACCGTCTCCCTGAGTTGGACTGGAACGGGTGACGCGAGTACGCAATATCGAATTTATCGGAAAGAAACATCTGAAGCCCAGTTCACTCATCTCATTGATTCAATAGGAGCGACCAATGCACAAGATTTAAGTGCGTTGCCTGGTCTAACCTATGAGTACTATGTGACAGCTTACGACTTGGCATCAGGACTTGAGACGGATCCTTCCAACACCATCTCCTTGATGATTGAAGCGCAGGAAGTGCCGCCGGAGGAACCTGATCCTGGTATAGACCCTGGAACAGAGATAGATCCTGAGCAACCAGGTACGGAGAATCCGGACAATGGTACACCGGATAATGGCAACTCGAACGGTAATAACGGTAATGGAAATGGAAATGGAAATGAAAATGGCAATAACGGTAATGGTAATGGTAATAACGGAAACAATGGCAACGGTGGTAATAACGGCGGAAACGGTCAACCTGGGGAAGGCAATACGACCCCACCTGGTCAGGGCACAACAGATCCTGGCGGAAATGGTGAAGGTCCCGATGATGGGGGCGTAACAACGCCGGGTGAAGTTGTAACTCCGGACAGCGGAACAAGTGGGGATACTGGAGGGACAGATGCACCTGCAGATTCCCAAGCTGGCACCGGCGGCTAAGCCAATGAATCACTAAATAGCTACATTGAAAAACTGCTTCCCGGGAAACCGGTGAAGCAGTTTTTTGTGTTATACAGAACCAACTGTAATGGAAGCTGATTTGATGAATAGGTGGGACAAAGCTTGATTTTGAGTGTAAACCTTAAATATGGTAAGCTGTAACTATTCGTAATACGTTGTGCAAGGGCGGACCCAGAGCGCTGGAATCCATCAGGCGGACGTTATTACATTGTTCACCAATAACATCAGAGCAGGTCACGGACCTGTAGTCGGCAAAGAGGGGTTCGTATGAAACGGAAATTCGGGGATCGCGCGAACTGGCGCCGGATTACGAACCGACAATTCACATGCCGGTTCGTTCAATCCAAAATTTTCACAGGTTATATTACGTTGTACACCATACAGGATTTGAAAGAACCTCTGTGGAAAACTTATGGAGGCAGTACCTTCTGTATCGCAGATAAAGGTTATTCCTGGCTGCAATACTATCCGAAGGGAGAGCACTTTGTAGTTACGGCGATGTTTGACGATCAGGAACGGATTGTAGAGTGGTACATTGATACATGTCGTAGTCAGGGGATAACCGATCAGGGTGTTCCTTGGTTTGATGACCTGTATCTGGATGTCGTTGTATTGAAAGATGGGGAAGTATTTTTGCTGGATGAAGATGAGCTTGAAGATGCACTGTCACGAAAACATATTACAACGGGTGATTATGACTTGGCTAACAAGACGGCAAAGGAACTGCTGCATGCCATTGATGCACATGTATTCCCATACTTTCAGTTATCACTGAAGCATAGGCCGAGTTTGTTTGAGAACGGAGAGTTTCGAAAAAACATTCAGATTTGAGTCATCTACTTATCCGTAGAATTCTTCATGATCCTTCTAATATTGGAGCACCTGATAGAATACATTAATAATCAGGAGAGTTCAGCCCGATAAAATAGAGGTGATGGCGAATGAACGGACGGGTCATGGCTGCAGGAGAGCAACCAGGAGGCAGACCATCCAGACAAATTAATATTGTGTTGCGTAACCAGGAACCTCAGATGTTGGTCAAAGATGAAGCAGCGGCAGTACAGGCAGCCAAGAGTATAACCAAACATGCGCACTTCCAAGAGATACAGGGTGAATTGGAGCAACTGGTTGGACTTGAAAATATCAAAGACTTGGTGTTTGAGATCTATGCTTTTCTACAGATTGCTCAGATGCGTACCGAAGCAGGCTTACTTAGTGGTGCGCACGTGTATCATATGATCTTCAAAGGTAATCCGGGAACCGGTAAGACCACCGTGGCGAGGATTGTTGCCAAACTCTTTCAGAAGATGGGTGTG
Source organism: Paenibacillus sp. FSL E2-0151 (assembly GCF_037993015.1). Lineage (NCBI taxonomy): Bacteria > Bacillati > Bacillota > Bacilli > Caryophanales > Paenibacillaceae > Paenibacillus > Paenibacillus sp. FSL E2-0151. Next base: position 4,111,016 of record NZ_CP150308.1, on the reverse strand, counting down.
TTAAGTAAAGGTCATCTTATTGAAGTAGAGCGTGCGGATCTGGTTGGAGAATATATCGGTCACACGGCGCAGAAAACAAGAGATCTGGTTAAGAAGGCACTCGGTGGGATATTGTTCATTGATGAAGCTTACAGTTTGGCCCGCGGTGGAGAGAAGGATTTTGGCAAGGAAGCTATTGATACACTTGTAAAATCAATGGAAGACAATAAAAACCAATTCATTCTCATATTGGCTGGTTATTCAGATGAAATTGATTTTTTTCTTCAGACCAATCCCGGATTACCTTCTCGCTTCCCCATTCAAGTGGAGTTTCCAGACTATAGCATTGATCAGTTGATTCAAATCTCTGAGATTATGGCCAAAGAGCGCGATTATATTCTAATGCCACAGACCATACTCAAGCTAAAGCAGCATTTGCTTCAGGAAAAAAATGATTCGCTGCATGCGTTCAGTAACGCCAGATACGTTCGTAATGCCATTGAGCGTTCGATCAGGCATCAGGCGGTTCGTTTGTTGGAACAATACTCGGAAGGCAGTCCAGGAAAACTGGAGTTGATGACAATCCGTACAGAGGATTTGAACTTTGAGCGAAAGTAAGCGATAATATAGTTTTTACACCAGCCGGCCGGGCCAACCGGTTCGGCTTAAGGCATGCCATGGCATATTCGTGGCAATGTATATCAACGGATTAATTTAGTAATTAGAGGGAGTGAACATATACATGACAAATGGCACGCATGATACAGATATGGTCAAAAAAGATCGCGCCGTCTTGGTGAGTCTTGTTACGGATGATGTAAAACGCACAGGTATCAACCCTGAGTACTCTTTAGAGGAACTGGTGAAACTTGCCGAGACAGCTGGAGTGGAAGTGCTAAGTGTACTTTCTCAGAACAGGGAAAAACGTGATACCAAATGGTTCATTGGTAAAGGTAAGGTGGAAGAGCTCCGTGCGATTGCAGAGGAACTGGGAGCAACTACAGCTATATTTGATCAGGAATTGTCAGGTGCACAGGTTCGTAATCTGGAAGAAACCCTCGATCTCAAAATTATTGACCGTACCCAATTGATTTTGGACATCTTTGCACAACGGGCAAACACTAGAGAAGGTATTATTCAAGTGGAATTGGCTCAACATAGCTATTTGCTGCCACGGTTGTCGGGTCATGGCAAGAACCTGTCCAGACTCGGGGGCGGAATCGGAACAAGAGGTCCAGGTGAAAGCAAACTGGAGACAGACCGCCGTCATATTCGTGGTCGTATCGATGATCTGAAACGTCATCTGGAAGAATTGACACGTCATCGTAAGTTGCATCGTGAACGCCGTAAAAAGACAGGTATTGTTCAGGTGGCCCTTGTTGGTTATACCAATGCTGGCAAATCAACTTTGCTCAAGCAGTTGACGGCTGCAGATGTGTATATTCAAGATCAGCTATTCGCAACATTGGATCCTACATCACGTACGATGGAACTTCCAAGTGGAAAAGAAATCGTACTTACCGACACGGTTGGATTTATTCAAAATCTACCGCATGATCTGATTGCAGCATTCCGGGCAACGTTGGAGGAAGTGAATGAAGCAGACCTGATCCTGCATGTTGTGGACGCCTCATCAGCTATGCGTGAAGATCAGATGCGGACGGTTAATACGATTCTGCAAGAACTTGGTTCAGGGGACAAGCCGCAGTTAGTCCTGTATAACAAAAAAGATGCGTGCACAGCAGAGCAGCTTGAGATGCTTCCATTGGATAAAGACCATATTAAAGTAAGCGCATTAGACTCGGAGGATCTGCTTAAAATCCGTGAATTCATTCAGACAGAGCTGACAGGTGATACGAAGCGCTTCCGTATTCCGGCAGAACGTGGTGATCTTACGTCGGTACTCTATAAAATTGGTGATGTAGTGGATACCAGCTTTGAAGAGAGTGATGTGATTTATGAAGTTGAATTGCAAAAAGGTGAATATGAGAAATTTGGTTATATGCTTGAAGAATTCATTGAATTGTAATATTCATGACATATTGATGTGATAAGTTACACGATAATGGATATTCGACGTCAGATTCGTGCTATGAAGGGGAATGAAGTAAGATGGTAAGCTTTGATTCAGAAATATCTGAACTTCAACGTCAAGTGGAGCGTCAGATTGAAGGACAACTGCAACAGATTGATCGGATCACAGATCACAATCAATGGAAGGTGATTAATGCTTTCCAACAGCGAAAAGTAAGTGATTTTCACTTTGCAGGTTCAACAGGTTATGCCTATAACGATCGTGGGCGTGAAGTGCTTGATGAAGTATATGCTGATGTATTCGGCGCGGAAGCCGCGTTGGTGCGTCCTCATTTTGCTTCAGGTACTCATACGATTAGTACAGCTCTCTTTGGAGTTTTGCGTCCAGGTGACGAATTATTGTACATCACGGGTAAGCCTTACGACACATTGCATAAAGTTATTGGCAAACCCGGTGATGGTACAGGTTCGTTACGCGATTTTGGCATCGGTTACCGTGAGACGGCCTTAACTGATGAAGGTGGAGTGGACTGGGCAGCAGTTGAAAAAAGCATTACACCGGCTACAAAAGTCATTGGGATTCAACGTTCACGTGGTTATGACTGGCGCTCATCCTTCTGTGTTGCTGAGATTGCTGACATGGTTACGCGTGTTAAAGAGCTTAAGGAAGATGTCATCGTATTCGTAGACAATTGTTACGGTGAATTCACGGAGGAACGTGAACCGACAGAAGTCGGAGTTGATCTGATGGCCGGATCACTGATCAAGAATCCTGGTGGAGGCATTGCGGAAACCGGTGGATACATATGTGGGAAGGAACAATACGTACAGCTGGCAGCTTATCGTCTAACAGCCCCTGGAATTGGGGGAGAGGTTGGAGCAATGCTGGGGACAACACGTGGCATCTACCAAGGACTTTACATGGCACCGACAATTGTAGGACAAGCTATCAAAGGAAGTACGTTTGCTGCTGCAATGTTTGCTGAATCAGGATTTGTAACCAAACCCGCCTGGAATGAAGCTCGCACAGATCTGATCCAAGCTGTTAAGTTTAGCTCTGCCGAGCATCTGATCGCCTTCGTGCAGGGGATTCAGCGTGCAGCAGCTGTGGATAGCCATGTGGTTCCTGAACCGTGGGATATGCCTGGTTATGAGCACCCTGTCATTATGGCGGCAGGTACGTTCATTCAGGGTGGAAGTCTGGAATTATCAGCCGACGCGCCTATTCGGGAGCCGTATATCGGGTATATGCAAGGCGGATTAACGTACTCTCATGTCAAATATGGCGTTTTAATGGCGTTACAGACTATGAAAGATCGTAAATTATTGTGAGTTTATCTAACACGTCATTGACACTTGGTAATAACTAAATGTACAATAGGGTGAAGAATAGATGACTGGAAGGTTGATGAACATGGGTGATGAAATCCGCAGAAATATGGCCTTATTCCCAATTGGTATTGTAATGAAACTTACGGATCTGTCTGCACGTCAGATTCGTTACTATGAGCAGCACAGCTTGATCGTTCCTGCGAGAACGTCAGGTAATCAACGGTTATTCTCTTTTAATGACGTAGAGAGATTGCTAGAGATCAAGGCTTTGATTGAAAAAGGAGTTAACATCGCGGGCATCAAACAAGTGATGAATCCTGTTTCAAAAGAATCCGAGGAAGCTACAGTTATCACGCCAGATACTGAAGTTAAACGCAGAGAGCTGTCCGATACGCAGTTGCACCGCTTGCTGAAGCAGCAGCTTGTATCAGGTAAGAGACCAGGACAAGTATCTCTCATTCAGGGAGAGCTTTCCCGATTCTTTAATAAAAACTAAATTCGCATAACTTGGCGAGTGAGGGGAAAACATGCACTTTTGGTGTGAGACTCCTTGACCCGTGGAACTTTCTAATGTACAAATATAACAGGCAAGCCAAATACGCAGATAAGAAAGGGAGAGGTTATAGTGAGTTATACAAAAGAAGACATTCTCCGCATTTCGAAAGAAGAAAACGTACGATTCATTCGATTGCAATTTACTGATTTGCTTGGAGCTATCAAAAACGTTGAGATTCCTGTGAGTCAGTTGACTAAGGCTCTGGATAACAAGATGATGTTCGATGGATCTTCCATTGAAGGTTATGTACGTATTGAAGAGTCCGACATGTACCTCTATCCAGATCTAGATTCTTGGCTTATTTTCCCATGGGTTGCAGAGAACCGTGTTGCACGTCTGATTTGCGACGTATATCTTCCGGATGGTAATCCGTTCCCAGGAGATCCACGTGGTATCTTGAAACGTAACCTGAAGGAAGCCCAAGATATGGGATTCACTTCCTTCAACGTTGGTCCTGAACCCGAGTTCTTCTTGTTCAAAACAGACGAAAAAGGAAACCCGACTAACGAACTGAATGACCAAGGTGGTTATTTCGACCTTGCGCCTACGGATCTTGGTGAAAACTGTCGTCGTGACATCGTTATCACACTTGAAGAAATGGGCTTTGAGATCGAAGCTTCCCACCATGAGGTAGCTCCAGGTCAGCATGAGATCGACTTCAAATATGCTGATGCTCTGAAAGCTGCTGACCAGATCCAAACGTTCAAACTCGTTGTTAAAACGATTGCACGTCAGCATGGTTTACATGCTACATTCATGCCGAAACCACTGTTTGGTATGAACGGATCCGGTATGCACTGTAACCAATCCTTGTTCAAAGGCAATGAGAACGCATTTGTTGATGAGTCGGACGAGTTGGGTCTGAGCAAAACTGCTCGTCACTTCATGGCTGGAACTCTGAAGCACGCACGTGCGTTTGCAGCAATTACTAACCCAACTGTGAACTCATACAAACGTCTTGTACCAGGTTATGAAGCACCTTGTTATGTAGCATGGTCTGCTAGTAACCGTAGCCCAATGATTCGTATTCCAGCTTCCCGTGGTCTGAGTACACGTGTTGAGGTTCGTAACCCGGATCCGGCTGCTAACCCTTACCTGGCTTTGTCTGTTCTGTTAAAAGCAGGTCTGGACGGAATCAAACGTGAGCTTTCCTTACCAACTCCAATTGACCGTAACATCTACATCATGTCAGAAGAAGAGCGTGTGGAAGAAGGCATTCCAAGCTTGCCAGCTGACCTGAAAGAAGCATTGAATGAATTGATCCGCAGCGAAGTCATCTGTGATGCTCTCGGCGACCACGCCTTGGCTCACTTCTATGAGCTGAAAGAAATTGAGTGGGATATGTATAGAACACAAGTCCACCAATGGGAACGCGATCAATATATTACGTTGTACTAATTGAAAAAACCTTGTAACAACGGGGTTTTGAAGGAATGAACCGGGGGACGTTTTGAGGGAATTGCACTTCTATTGAGGTTGCGTCCCCCAAACGTCCCCCATTTTGACTTTTTTGAACCAACAATGTTGGCGGTATACTGATCAATATTGCGTTGCTCTAACTTTTTGGAGATGTGAGCATATATATCAGAGGTGATCTGCACACTTTTCCATGACCAAGCTGTTCTTGAACAAATTTTATGTCTTCACCGGCTTCAAGCATGGGTACAGCATAGGTGTGTGGAAGAGAATGGATTTCAAGATCTTCATTTAACTCTGCACGCTTTATAATCCTCTGGAAAGCATTGAAGAGGGTAGACTTTGGCATGTGGTTTCCGTCGTTTCGACACAACACTAAATTTTGATCATGCCTTTACATGAATTCTCCTAGGTTAATTTTATTTTTTGGTTTTGCTAAGTGGCGTGATATCTCAAATCATTGATTAAGCTAGCGCTTACAGTAATTGTGCGCGTGGATCTGAAGGTTTGGTATCTCCAAATAGCTCATCATCATTTTCTGCCTGAAAATCAAGCGTTTCATCAATGTGTATCTTTTTTTCTTTGAAGTTAATATCAGACCATTTTAAAGCTGCTGCTTCACCTTTTCTCATACCTGTTTCAAGAAGAAGCTTAAAGAAAATTCAATAGATATATCCATATCCTCTAGCTGCATGTAGAAAAATAGCAATGTCCTCCGAATCAATGGTATTATCCCCTCAAGGTAGACAGTGAAAAAAGAGATCATGTTAAAATGAACTCAACACTGAAAACAGGAGGGGATTTTTGTTATGCCAGCAAGCCAAACTTTTAATCAATATAGTGAAGAAACGAAGAAAGAAGTTGTTCGTCTGCGATTGGAAGAGGGTTAGACATACAGTCGGATCATGGAGAAGTTTGGTATTTAGAGTGATGGCCAGATTATTACTTGGGTACGGAAAAGCCAAAATGGAGAGAGTTTTGAGGATTAACGAGGACGTTGGACGAAGAAGCATTTTAGCAGTGCAGAAGAAGAAAATGCTTATCTGAAAGCGCAGATAGAATATCTAAAAAAGCTCAATCCAAATTTGCACGGAGAGGGAAGCTGGATTTCGAAGCCCTGTGCCAGTCCGTTCGAGAAATAAGTAAGTGGGCATCTGTGGTTTGGTTGTGTAAAACTGCTGAAATTTCTCGTACGGGTTACTACAAATGGAAGAAGAATATCATCCTCAGAGAGAAACGAGCGGATCGGGATGCGGATCTAAAAGCACATATTTTAGGCATTCATCGGCTTCGTCCTTATTTCGGCTACAAACGTATGCGAACCGCGTCAGTAAAAGAAAGGCCTCGAGGTGAATCACAAAAAGGTACGTCGCTTAATGAGAGAACTCCAGATTCGTGGAGACTCTTTGGAACGCGTAGGTTAAACTTCCCATTGTACTCATCCTGTCGTCAAAGTACTATAAATAAAATGGCTCCCCTGCAGATTAAGCGGGGGAGCTTTTTGATAAAACTAATTATCAGTTTTTAGTGAATTGAATTGTATAAGGTTGGTTGTAGTTGTTGATACCATTATCCATAATTCTGAAGTAAACCTTCTCACCAGGTTTAGCGCTCATACCAACTGCCTCAGCGTATCCTGGTCCATTCCAGTTATCCATTTGAATGGACAGTATCGCACCGCTAGCATCCTTTTTAATAATACCCATAATAATATCGAAATTAGGTGGTGGGGTAGCAATAACACTAAATGTGACAACAGAAGATCCATTTGTGTTGTCTACAACATAATAATCGTTATCACTCATGCTATCTAAATACTGTGTTGCGCTAAATCCGGAAGACTGGTTAACACTTGAGTACATCACTTCTGCTGTCTCAAAGGAATCAGCCCAACCAGTTTTAGCGAATGCAGAGCCGGAACCGAATGCTAATAAACAAGCAGTTGCCATAACAGAAATAGAGAATTTTCTTAATCTTTTCATATTCAAACCTCCTAAATATACTAGAACCAATAAAATAGAGATTCTGGTTTGTGTGATTATTTGAACTTAGATGTCGAATAGCCTCTCACATATGACGGTTGGCCAACCATGGTTAAATATACCATATATAATTTAATATTGTAAATGCTTAACATGTAAAATATTAGTTCTGTGAATACTATATTGGAAATTTTCAGTAATTAAGAACTCTATTAATAACAAAAGAAAAGGCGACAGGGATAACCTGCCACCTTTGTTTATTCAAATATATTCAGTACATTGATATGGCACGGAGTAGAGCTAGTAATCTTTTCATAATAGTCTCCTTTATAGATTACTTATCATTTGCGTCACTAGCGCTAAACATGATTCCAAGAACATCAGAACCGGTAAGAGTATAACGAACGCCATTAACCTCTGTGGATTCATCAATTGTTGTCCAATCTACACCTTCATCGATGACTCCTAAATTTTTCATAATATCGCCTACGGCTGATGTAGGTATGTCAGCGTTGGTTGCCAATATAACCAATCCAATACTTATAATAATATCTGCTCCAGAGGACAGAGTACCATTTCCTTGTCCAATCATCATTACATCCCGTAACGATTCGTCTACTTTGTTTACTGAACTAGTGATGCGTATGTAATCTGTAGTCATATACTGAAATACATTTTGAGCTGGACCTTCTTTAATTTCAATCTTCTTCCTCCTGATTTAGTAATAATTAACAAAAGAAAACAGTCTATCAGACCTAGGTATATTTTTCTATAAAAATGTATGGATGTGGAAGAATGAATAGATATCGGGTACTACAAACAGATATGGATTACCTCACGGCAGCCTTAATTAAGGTCCGGGTATTCGTCTGGCATGATTTAGATGATCAAGGATACATCATTGAATATGGCTTAGGCTACAACAATAGAGCAGGAGGGATAACCTCACTGCTCTTTCGTTTTAGTTGCTTGTATACTCACTCACTTCAAACGTCAAAATTTTATCAAATATCACGTAATCTGTACGCTTGCTGAATGGACCTTTGTTGTTGCTGTATTTGTTGATACCAAATTTAGCTAGGCCAGTTCCTACATCACGAGCATCGTACCAGTTGAGGAATGCATTTACATCACTCATTGGAAGGTCGTATTCTTTTTCTAAACCACCTATCATTGATACTGTTAATATAGCGCGGTCTCCCGCTGGTTGAGGTTCTGGATTAGGAGTAGATGTGGTGGGATCTAGAAGTTCTCCATCAATGTCGATGGCATCAAAAATGAAATCAGCTTGTGGATTTAAGTTTATTAATTCTACATTATGCACTGAGTCTGTTAGACCCACTTTTTCAAAAATTAAAGATTGGTCTGTAGAAGCTGAATTATTGATACTATATGTATCAATGATTTCATTATCAATTTTCACTTGAACCTTATCTGTTCTGCTTATATGAGTCTGTGCAATGACTCTTAACTTTGTGCCTTGAAAATTAAATCTAACTGAATCGTTGTCGCTTGATTTTGTAATATATTTTACTCCGCCACCATACCATGCGACACTGCCGCTATTGCTAGTTTCCCATTCACCAGTGTAGATAAACTTACTGTTGTCATCGTCGAATCTGTTCCATCCAGCTTCTGGAGACTTTAAAGACTGTCCAAGATTAGCAGCGAAAACACTTGTCCCAAAACTTAAAACTAAAATGAATGATAATAAGATCGGTAAAACTATTTTTTTCTTCATGTTTATTCTCCTTCAGAATGTATTTGCATAAATGATAATACTTTTTCGAGAGAACCATGTATAAACAATTATGTCTATATATTCAAGTAAGTGTTAGATATAATAAAAAAAGCTTTAACGACCTCTCTAAGTCGATAAAGCTGATAACTTTCTATCCTATCTCTTTTAACAGCCCTTCACTGTTATTCCGCACATTGCCGACTTCCTTCGGCACCTCGTACGCTCGCATTTCTGAAGCTTGATATGGCTTAAGCAGACCAAGTAGTGACTGAACATCATCATTATCTCTTCCGAGCCACTCAGCCTCATCCTCAGATCGCAAGGTGATCGGCATACGATTATGGATATCCTCCATAAGACTATTTGGTTCCGTTGTAATAATGGTGTACGTACTCAATTTGTTTCCATCCGGATCTGTCCAGGTATCGTACAGGCCAGCAAGCGAGAACAAGCGGTCATCCTTCATCAAAATGCGCATTGGACGCTTTGCCGATTCTTCTTTCTTCCACTCGTAAAATCCATTTGTCGGAATGATACAACGCTTTGAACTGATCAACCTTTCAAAGGATGCCTTTTCATTCAATGTCTCAGCCCGGGCATTAATCATCTTATTACCGAACTTGTCGTTTTTGGCCCATGAAGGAACTAGTCCCCATCGGAAAGTACCCAATCGATTACCGTCTATGCTGCCAATAATTGTAGGAATGTACTTGCATAGGCGCTGCATTGTAATTAGGCTTGTAGTCAAAGCCATCAGCTATAGATGCATACTATCTGTCCATTATCGCGTCTATGGGATCTGAGATTGTGAATCTACCACACAGGATAATGCCTCATTTGAGACTCTATACTATGTAATTTTACTCAAATCTTTAAGGATAGAAACGGGTAATTTGTGGAGATGCGCATCCAATATAAAATAAAAATGCAATAAATTAGATGATTTTTATAGATCAGCAAGTTTATGTTTAGACATGATATAGAAGCGCATTGTATCTTTTAATCTGTTCAGATAACTATTTCAGGGGGAATATTCATGAAGGTAACGTTTTTGAAAAAGATAAGTTTTTTGTTTGCAGTTTTATTTTTTATAACTGGTATAGTTTTAAACCATAATGTGAATGCAGCATCAATTGGTGAAAGTTTAATATCTCCAGACGAAGGCTGGAAAAGGTATGATGATATGGACCCGTTCATTAAATATGAAGGTGTTGGATGGAGTCATGTGACCGATGATGTAAATACTTACGGGGGATCAGGTCATTTCAATAAATTATCCGGCGCAACATCAAACGCAATTAAGTTTAAATTTTATGGAACTAAGTTGCGAATTATTGATGTCTACTGGAACAACAGAGTGAACAACGTAACTATTGAAATAGATGGGAAGATTTCTACATACAATCCAAATAATTCAGTAAATTTATATCAAGCTCTGGTTTTTGAATCTTTAAATTTACCCCTTGGTGTTCATGAAGTGAAGTTAACGACGACGAGTACAAGTAATACATTTTCGCTTGATGCCATTGATATTGATGATAACGGAAGATTAGTAGGAGAGAGTGAACCTTTGTACCTGAAAGCTGTACCAGGTGACAGTCAGGTTGCTCTATCATGGGAGCAAGTTGAAGGTGCAGATAAATACACTATTAGATATGGCACTGACCCAGGTAAATACACTGAAACTGTTACAGCTACAAAAGATGTATATGGGAATTTTATCGTACCAGGGCTCATTAATGGGACGAAATACTATTTTGTAGTGAATTCTATTGTAAATGGAGTTGAGTCCGAATATTCCAATGAAGCTTCAGCAACTCCTCAAGCGCAGGTAGTTGAACCACAAGAACCAGCGGGTAATCGCGCGATCTTAGTTGTAACAATGACAACTGGCTTGGAAAAAGAGTTCGATCTGAGTATGAAAGAAGTTAATGGCTTCATCGACTGGTACGAATTAAAACAATCGGGAAGTGGAAAGGCATCTTATGCAATTAACAAGCACGATAATAACAAGGGACCATTCAAAAGTCGCAAGGATTACATCCTATTTGATCGTGTCTTGACGTTTGAAGTAAGCGAATTCTAAAAAAGTTGTTAACTAAGGCTACCGCGGTTGAATTGCGGAGCCTTTTTGCGTTATTTCTTATCATATGATATATAGTGAAACACAGGCGTATTTGTCCTGTTGCCTGTCTAGCCAGCTGGGGTAGTTGACCTAAGGTAATGCTGATTTTTTAATTAACTGTTCTAAAGTTAAATCTTTGTTATTAATCCACCACGATGCAGAAGTCTTTTTTTGGAGTGGCAACAAAGTCTCTAAGTTTTCATCTTTGTCGTGGACTTGATTTAAAAATTTGATCCTGATATCTCGTGCCCATTTAATCTGAGCTACAGAACCCTTGAGGTCTGGTATGTTATAAAGGATTTCAATTTCACTAGCTAAGTTATTTAATAATCTTCCATCTCTTTGGAGTGTTCAATCTTAACTAGGATAAACACCTCGTTTCCGATTTTATGTAGATCTATTGTATCTTTAGAAGAGCTTCTTCATGATGGCTTTATATATATTGTCGTCAACTTCAATTAAACTTTTCTTCCCGTCATTAAATTGTAAGGCAATTGTGTGAGTGCTTTTTTCTTTTGCTGAAAGCCCAGCAAGTAGACCAACAGGTCCTAGAATTAAACTTCCAACAAAACCTCTTCCAACAGCACTCACAGCACTTTTACTTCGTGTTGCATCCATCACTTCGTATTCTTCAACAGTAGTTTTATCTAGATTAATTGAAGAAAAGAATCCGGTTGATAAGCTGACTGATCCGAACATCAGTGTTAAATACTTTCCTTTGTAATCACCAGCAATAACTTGGTTCTTTGCTCCCATAATACCCCTCCATATTTTTACTTTTTCAGTTCGATTTTACTATAAAATTCTGGACTAGACTATAAAAATAAATGGCAATGTCTTTTTATTGATAAAAGAACGTATGTTCTTATATGATAATGGAGAGGTGATTTACATGTTAACGGATTATCAAAGGAAGGTCCTTCGGATCTTATATAACTACAAAGGTGGACGGCGTAGGTTTCCTACTATCCACGAACTTACAGTCAAAACGGGTAAGCATAAACCAGATGTCATTGCTGCGGAATACATACATTGGGAAGGTTGGTCTGACACGGCTAACATATTGATACTGGAAGGATGGGAACGTGAGGGAGAACGTCCTAAGGTAGACCAAACACCACCCTCTGGGAACATTGACTATTAGACTCAATATTAAGGGGGCTTGTCATGCGTAGCAGACTAAAGGATGACGGGTTGTATGAGACATCCAGGATGATTATGCCTGAACACAGAGAGGCATGGTTGGCTCAGTGTGAGCAACAGAAGAGACGTGGCAAGCCAAATTTGGACGATCAGGAAATGCAGCGAATCAGTGAAGTACTTGTTGACTCTTATAATAGAAGTAGTACGGTTTATTTGATATTATTTAACCCTTTCTTCGAGGAGCCGATATCAGAGTAGTTGTGGGATTAAACTCTGCAAGGTGTGAAATAAAGTTGATGTTAGAGGATGAGTTCCGCTGGGTTTCTTTAGCCGAAATTGTCTCTATTAATTAATGAGATTGTATCGCTTTGGAATTGAGAGCTTATACTTTATAATATCTGTATAAGCATATTATTTAATTAGGAGATTTTCGATTTAACCAGCGTTATATAGACTAGATTTATTGCATTGAATGTCAGAGTAGTAATGCAATCAAAGTGAGTATCTGAAACGAGTTTCTTCATTATAATAAGAAAAAAAGGGCGCCCACAAAAGCGCCCACAAAATGCCCACAAAAGTCTGAATAATTATGATTAGTTCTGATAAGCTGATCACTGATAATACTTGTTTTAAGCCGATTTATTATGGTGGGTGATCCACTTTGAAAGCATGGAACATAAACCGCACACAAGTCCACCAATGGGAACGCGATCAATATATTACGTTGTACTAATCGAAAAAACCTTGTAACTACGGGGTTTTGAAGAAATGAACCGGGGGACGTTTTGGGAAGATTGCACTTCTATTGAGGTTGCGCCCCCCAAACGTCCCCCGGTTTTTGATTTTCTGATCCAAAAATACGGGAAGTGTACTCTTCATATTTATCAATGTTACGCTTTTCTAACTTCTTGGAAATATGAGCATACACATCTGATGTAATTTGCACACTGCCATGCTCGAGTTGCTCTTGTACAAATTTTATGTCAGCCCCAGCTTCAAGCATGATCACGGCATAGGTATGCCTCAAGGAATGGATCGTTAATTCCTCACTTAAACCCGCTTTTCTCAAAATTCTCTTCGAAGCATTAAAAAGACTAGATTTAGGCATCGGACTACCATCATTCCTGCACAAGACGAGATTTAAATCGTGTCTGTACATGGACTCCCCTAAATTGATCTTATTTTGATTCTGCCATGAAGCATGATACCTCAAATCATTTATGATTCCGTTACTTACACTAATGGTGCGGGTAGAATTCCGGTTTTTGTATCTCCGAAAAGTTCGTCCTCGTCTTCAGCTTGAAAATCGAGTGTTACATCAACACGGATCATCTTTTCTTTGAAATTGATATCCGACCACTTTAGAGCGGCAGCCTCCCCTTTTCGTAACCCCGTTTCAATCAGCACTTTAAAGAAAATCCAATAAATGTACCCATCTCCTCGAGCAGTATGAAGAAATGGGAATGTCCTCTGAATCAATGAATTGGATCGTCTTCTTTTTGTGCTCTCCTTTAATAATTGAACCTTTACATGGATTGCGTAATATTTTCCCTTGAATCAATGCATGCTCTATGGCTGAGTATACTGTTGAGTTAATGATCTCGACCGTTCGTTTACTGAGTCCCTTTTTAAATAGAGAGTCCAAAAAGACTTGATACATATCTGGTTTTAAATCTTTGAGCATCAGACGCTTAAAATAAGGTTGGATATGGTGTTTAAGTTATTCTCATGTTGTTTGATCGTATTCTTTCGTACAACTCCTTTTTTAGAGTTATCTATCCAATTTCGAATGTAATCGACCAAAGGAATGCCTGTCTGTTCAAACCCTTGCTTTAGCTGCCTTAAAAATTCAGCAGCAGCTAGTTCAGCCTCTGGTTTAGTTCCAAAACCAGCCTCAGATTTCTCTTTTTGTTGTTGAGTGAACGGATCGGTGTACTTTAACCGATACCTCCAGCCACTTTTTAATTTCTTAAAACTTGCCATTCTGATTCCTCCTAATAGAACGTTAGTTCCTTTTTTGTGTATGTAAAACCGCCTCACGGCGATGTAAGCGTAATTTTGAGCAGAGTAGTGAAATGTTCTGGGTTGGAGAAAGAGCTTCGAATTAAAGTCGGAAAAGATATTTTAAAAAAATCATCAAAAAACGAGCCTTCGGTAACTAAGGCTCGTTTGTGCAGGAGTCATATTTGGCTCCAATAACTATGTTTGGATTAGTGCAGAGGTTTCTTGCGGAAAAGTAACTAAAACAATTCTACCCTATTTCACAGGATTTGACCATACTTTAGCTTTAAAGTTCTTGTCCTTGGTTCGAGACCAGAACTTGTACCGATTGCCGAAAAGGACAAGGAAATGATCTGATTACCGATTAGATAAGTATTTAACTACTTGTCACTGCTCTAATTCATTAAGCTAGCGGGCAGTTTAGTTTAAGATTAACTGAGGTGAACCATATCATCGCTAGTGATAAAGCAGAGAATTGAACTGGATATCGCATCGGCAACGCTGAGTTTGCAGGAAGGAGCTTAAAGTATTCACGTACTCGATACATGTGGAGTGTCTAATATTGATGGTCCGTAAGGAATAGATGAGATGTGACAGTTTAGCTCAAACGATTTAATTGTATAGTGTTGACACTTCGCCCACTTGGAGTAATATCTTACTATTGAGATAGCATTCTATTTCCGATGAAGACATATTTTAGTTTGAATGTTATTTAGGAAGGAGAGACACTATGACAATGTTCGAGATATGTTCTATGCAAAGTTTATTTTATGAACAACGGCGGTTGTTTGTATAGAGCTAATAATATAAGTAACAGCTTAAATCCGGATAGTGATAATTGTTATAGTGTAGACTTTGCTACCTTAAAATTCAACTATTTTAAGGAGCGGCTATCATGAGATATGTAAATGCCGACATCATCTTTCTGGAAGAGTTATTAAATGAAATACAAAAGTATATGAACGGTGGATTGGTTTACGTCCCCAAAATCAAAAGGTTTGCGTTAAAAATCGGGGTGAAAATTCAGGCAGCAGAAAAGTTATAATCTTAGAAATGATGAAATCCGGCGAAAGTTTCTCGATGGTGACACTATCGAGAAACTTTCAGATCGATTTTTCCTTTCAAGCGATACTATTAAAAAGATCGTTTATACAAAATAATAGCTTAACAAAAGTCGCATTGGAAGAAATCCTAATGTGACTTTTTTGTGTATATTATGGTTTAAATTGTTTACTACATATTTTCAAGCTTTTACTATCGTTATAATAACATATAAGAGAAGTAGTTGGTTTACTTCATAAAACTGTAGGGGGATAACAAATGAATGATTTTTTTAGATTTGATACTGATGAAGAACGGCGGGCGTTATTAATCAGAGCAAGGAAAGTCGCTTTATCTGCAATTCGAAAGTATGACTTAGAATGGGATAACATCCAGTTTATTCAACTATCCGATACGATCACCTATAAAATTGAAACCAGTACAGATAACAATTATTTACTTCGCATTCATTCGGACCGATTAAGCAGAGAGGAAATTCGTTCGGAGCTCCTACTGTTACAAGCCCTGAACAAATCGAAAGATCTAACTGTACCAGAAGGGATGGCAAATTGTGATAGTATTTATGTATTGGACATCGAAACAGAGATAGGATATAGGCGCCCTTATGTAACGATGATGCGGTGGATAGAAGGTGAAAAAGCAGTAGGTGAATTTACAGATAATCAAGCATATAATATGGGTGTATTGATGAGCAGGCTCCATGCAGCGGCAAAGGATTTCAATCCACCTTCTGATTTTGTAAGACCTACTTGGGGAGTAGAAAGTTTTAAACGTGAAATGGCTAAGTTGGAACGTTATTATGAGCGTTTTTTATCCGAAGAGGGGTGGAAGCTGTATCAAGATGCAGCTGAGAAGGTTGTATCCCAACTTACCACGATGCATCCAAGTGAACATAACTATGGGCTCATTCATGCTGATTTACATACCGGTAATATGGTTTTTAGAGATAATCAACCCTATCCGATTGATTTTGGAAGATGTGGGTACGGATATTATCTCTATGATATGGCAGGTACCATATTGGAGCTTTGGCCAAAACATCGATGGATGCTTGTCCAAGGTTATGAGAGTATTAGGAAGTTGGAAACGGACTATATTCGGGATCTGGAATGTTTTTTTGTCATGTTCATGATCGAGAACACCTGCCATCACTCCTCTGATCCAAGAGAAACAACCAGTTTAATCGATGAACAAAAGTATGCCCAAGCATACATAAGAGAATATTTAAATGGTAATCCATTTTTATTCGAAGTGATCGAGCCTGTAAATGTGGATTAATACTAACCGATACCGGGCTAAAATAATGATATCTTATGGTGATGATTTACAATAGGTCGCTGTTTAGAGTGTTTGTTCGTATCATCAAGTTTTAAAAACGTGAGCTATGACTTCGAGTTTTTATAAGATCTACTTGTGTACTTAGCGCTGAAACTTTTCTGTTTATTATGAAGATTTATGCTTATTCATGAAGTTTGTCCGATCCAATTGTTCTTCAGCTTCTCTAGTTCCCCTTCATTTTCGGGGTGTATTTTGACGGAGCTGTTTGGGTCGTTTCGTGATTTTTTAAACTGGCATTGAGTTGGAATGAAGGCGACTCGAATTGGTGGGTCGTCTTTTTTTCTTTTCTAGGGGCTTGATGGTTTGCGCCGAATGTTCAGTTCAGCGAGATGCCAAAAACGGTTGAGGCATTATGGAAGATCGAGCTTTTATATGGAAAGCATTCGTCCTATACGGAGAGTACGTATGCGGTAGCTGTAGGAATGATGGGAAAACTTCTGATAAGAGATGATGGCACATCTCGAGAGAACGGGTACTGTATAGAACGTTATTCCTTTTTTTGTGTATGTAAAACCGCCTTACAGCAGTGTAAGCGCAAGTTAATCAAAGTATCGAACAGAGCAGTAAAATGTTGTTGTTGAAAGATGTAAAAAGGAAAATCTTCGAATTAGTAACAGAAAAGATATTTTACAAGATACATCAAAAAACGAGCCTTTGTATATAAGGCTCGTTTGTGCAGGAGTCATATTTGGCTCCGAAAGTTATGTTTAGTCTACTACATTTGTTTTATCGCTGAGAAAGTAACTATAATAATTCTACCCTATTTCAGAGAATTTGACCATACTTTAGCTTTATAGTTCATGTCCTTAGTTCGAGACCAGAACTTGTACCTTGTACCAAGTGTCGGAATAGAGATGTGTCTAATCATTGTGCGTTTAACTGAAAATATCATTTAGTATCCTAGCGCATGAGAAGTTACATATTATTATATAGCAACTGAAACGCTGAGATAGGGAGTCAGATATTAAAAACGAAATATAGTACTGAAAATAGCTGTTGAGCAAAGGGAATTATACTGGTTAAAGCTATCATCATAAATATTATTTAAAAACTTTAAGGTATATAAGAGAAATTATACCAAATTTATGTCATAATATTTTTGAGTTGGAAATACAATACTTGATTCTGTGAACAAGAGGTGAGAGCAACTATGAAAAATAGAAACATAACAGGTATTGTATTGGCTATAATCTATTGCATTGTTCTTTACTTTATTTTAACAGATTCTCCGCCTGGTGAAGCTCCAAATAATCCGTTCTGGGTTTATTTGTTTATTCCAATTGGGGCTATTGTGATTACATCTTTGTTTGATTACGTAATCAAATTCGATTTTTTTAGAAAAAAGAAAGATTAGAATTGAATGGAGGACTAAAATGATACAAACAATGAAAATTGCTAAAACATTTTAGCCGGAGTCATGCTTTCTACATCTATCTCAATTCCAGCATTCGCTCAAGATCAGGCAAATTCTTTACCAGCACTTCAAGTAGAAAATAGCCTTTTAGAACTAGTCGAAAGTACAACCGATAATTCCATCACTTTTAAAGACGGTTCTACATTAATTCAATATGACAGCTATTATATTGCAACAGATTTAAATAGTAAAGATGAGTTAAAAATTACAAAAGTTGATGAGACTAAAGTAAAGTATGAAAATCTCCAAACTGGCGAAGTGAATTATGCTACAAACGAAATAAAACCTATTCACGAAGATCTCAGTTTCTCGCCACAAGCATTAGCGGACGGTTATGTATATAAAGGCAAAGTGGAAAATTCCACTGAGATAATATATGCCACTGCTTCTGCAATAGCAGGTATACTCGCTTCCTTTATTGGAGGACCTGTAGGTGGAAAAATAGCAGGTATACTGGTAAGTATCGGTGGTTATTATCTTTCTAAGGATGCTCCTAGAGCCTACTGGGTAACAAAAACATACACTAGAGATGTTAGGCATAGTGATTTTAGTGCGACATTATTCATCAGGAAGGACCATCACTATTATAAATATCATGATTATACAGGTTTCATTGAAACAGCATCGACAATCCAGACTTGCCAACCTTTTGGTTGTGGTCCAGTGAACGAATATTAAATCTATTTATGTCGGATAGAAAATATCCCATTAAAGTTACTATTATAGCGGCTTTTTTTGTTTTAGTGTGCCCAGATACACGTATGATCTTGTTGGTGAAAGTCCGACCAAGGAGCAATGGTAGCCAGGATGCTTGCATATGGCGAAGTCTGTGTGTAAGAGCACATCGACAATAGTACCCGTCAGAGACAGGACGAGCAACAATTCAGGCCGCAACATGAAGAAATCCTGCCACGTTATCCAAAAGGCCTCGCAAGGGAGGAAAGAGGCTGACGAGTATTGTGAAACTGGACGAAGGCTAAGAAAGCTATGCAGAACTTGGAGCAGCAGTGGATAACAATTCGGCGTAATGGGGAACAGAATGGAATGAAAAATCCTGCAGTGATCATGGCAGACCCTCCTTCACACAGTTTTTTTAGGAATCCGTAAAGAGACAATCTATAATTCCAAAAAGACGAATTGAAACGTCTGAGGTAGGGAGTCCGAGGTGCTCATAACAACCAAGAAAATGATTAAACAACTTGAAAAGCTAGTTCATGCGGCAAAGGAGAACCACAAGCACAAATGGCATGTCATGTATGAAAAATTCTTCCGCGGGGGTGTGCTGTACGAGGCGTGTAAACGAGTGAAAGCGTATAGGGTGGCAGAAGTCGTGGATACAGTGACCGCTGACAGAGATTGGGGAACAAGGAGAACTGAACTTCCTCAAGGAATTTGAGCGAGCGTTGAAAGAAATGTAACCACCATCCGCAGCCTGTACGATGGCACTATTTCCAAACCGGCGAATATGCGGGTGAGAACATTTTAGGAACATGTAGCGTGGCTCGATCCAAAGATTCAGGGAAGGAGAAACTATTAATATATAAACTTCAGTCAGTAGAAGTTAGCTAGACTGTACTGGTAAATTCTGCAACGATTAAATCGATTTGTATATAAAGAATAGACAACCCAGAAGCTGGATGCGATTGAGGTGAAGTATATTGCCAGGCAATATGGATTAAAAACGTTACTGTAATCTGCATGCGCATGAATGACGAACATCGGAAACCCGTAAAGGGAAAATCTAACATACGGTTTGTTGAGTAGGAGCTGGATCTTGCCCAGCCTTTTATTCTAGCCTAGACTATGTGAGTACCTATTCGCATAGTTCCTATTGATAGGCTAAATAGAAGGATTAAGCTTGTCAGAGGTGAAGAGGATTATAGTTGGATCAAGCTTGAAGAGATCGCTTAGGCAAGTTTATAATTGATCGAGCCCAAGCGATTATCCCAGGGACTCAGTTTTTTCTTCTACATATATGTTCCAAATAAGCAATTTCTATTTTGAATAAAGCCGTATGCTTGATTCATATAGGATTAGGAGGACGTCCCCCAATTCATCCCCCAAACGTCCCCCAACTTATGAAAACTTATGATCAATTTTGACCGTGTGTTTCTGTATTTATTCCTATAAAGCCCGTTTTCATTGAGATATACAATCATATGAAGTTAACGTACATAAACCGCACACAAGTCCACCAATGGGAACGCGATCAATATATTACTTTATACTAATAGCTCAATCCCTTGGCGCTCTAGCGCTGAGGTTTTTTTCTTTTTGTGGGCAAGTACCTATATATTTAAAGAAAAATCAAAGTGCCCACAAAATATTTTTCTATTCGAAAATTTCTTCAGTGAATTTCTCAAATCTATCTATATTGCTTTTCTGGATCTTGCCTGAGATGTGGCATATACATCTGATGTGATCTGAATACTTCCGTGACCTAATTGTTCTTGAACGAATTTCATATCTGCCCCGGACTCAAGTAAAAGAACAGCGCAGGTATGTCGGAGAGAGTGAATGGGGAGGGATGGGAGATCACAACGTTGTAAGATGCGGGAGAAGGCATTGAACAATGATGATTTAGGCATGAAGTTTCCATCTTCCCTACATAGAACCAGATCAAGGTCATGGTGGTATCTTTCCCCAATGTATTCTTCCGAACACTTCCTTATTTATAATCGTTGATCCAAAAATCCAGATAATCTTGAAGCGATAAACCAGATTGTTCATATTAAACCTATGGCGCATTTATTTGTAAATGGACATATCCTTTGGCCGGACCAACTCCTACATCATGAGCATCATACCAATTGAGGAATGCATTTACATCAATCATTGGAAGATCGTATTCTTTCTCCAAGCCTGTTGTCATTGTAATTACAAGTATAGCACGGTCACCTGACGGTAATGGATCGGGATTAGGTTCCATTGGCGTTCATATGTATTCTCCTTCAAATGCATTGGCAGAGTTGATAATATAATCGACGTACATTAGTCGATAAAGCACAATTACTAGAATCAGAACTCCCTCCTAAATTTCACAAATATAGGAGGGAGTTCTGAAATTTATTATGGTTAGCTAATGGTTCCTTGATAGTAGGCAATCCAAGTTACACCTGTAAGGCTTTTGATCTCAACTAGCGTTATCCAACCAGATAAGGCTCCTTCAGAATAATAATTTTTATTTGGTATGTCGTTACCATCAGGGTAATCTGATTTTTTGTAGATTATTCCTCTATAAATATCCATCGAAGCATAAGGGGCTACTTTCACATTTTCCGTTGTGGTATTGTTTGAAGTTTTGGTCATATCACTAGCTGCAAAAGATGTAGAGCCAAGAGTTAAGCATGTAACGACGGTTAAAAGACCAATCATAAGCTTTTTCTTCATTTGTATCACCCTTATAATTGGAATATGTTTCTATTTAATAGTATATATTTACATTATAAATGTAAAATTTTTCTATACACTTGAAAAATGTATGCTTATGGCGAAGGAACCAGTTTCATTAGTGGGATGTCGAGGGCAATATACGAGTATATTGTGGCTAATGACACATGGACAAAAATAATTAGCTTTAAAACAGCTACTACTTCTGCACCTTCAACTGTTTATAATGGGGAAATTTATGTATTAGGTGGGCTTAACAATACTAACTCACAATCAAGAGTAGAAGTATATAATCCTGAAACCAACGAAGTTAGATCATTCAAAGATTTAACTACCCCAAGAAATCAAAGCGTAGCAGTAACTGTCAATGGAGATATTTTATTATTGGTGGTACTAATGGAAGTAGTACTTTGAAGACAGCCCTAAAAATTTACATTTATAAAAATGAACCCACAAATCCAGCAACGATTCCTGATCCAGAACCTGGACAACCTACAGGAAATCGTGCGATCCTCGTTGTAACTATGACTACCGGCCTGGAAAAAGAATTTGACTTGAGCATGCAAGAAGTAAATAGTTTCATCGATTGGAATGAAACAAAATAAGCAGTAAGCAGAAATGCATCATACGCGATTGACAAGCAAGATAATAACAAAGGCCCGTTCAAGAGCGGCAAGGACTAACATCATATTCGATCTTGTACTTACGTGTGAGGTAAGTGAATACTAATGAGGAATGCTCCGTCCACTTATGCTGATGGGGCTTTTTTCTTGTTTCGTTAAGAACTTATCTTCGCATATAGTGTTCACGAGTTGATTTACTTGTTAACGGATTATCAAAGAAAGGTCCTTAGGATCTTATATAACTACAAAGGTGGACGGTGTAGATTTCCTACTATCCATGAACTTACAGTCAAAACGGGCAAGCATAAACCAGACGTCATGGTTGCTATGGACGCTCTAGTGGTTGCGGGATACATACACTGGGATAACAGGTCGGATACGGCCAATATTGTTATCCTTGAGGGTTGGGAACGTGAGGGTGAACGTCCTAAGGTAGACCACACACCATCCTCTGGGAACATTGACTATTGGACTCAATATTAAGGGGGCTTGTCATGCGTAGCAGGCGGAAGGATAACGGATTGTATGAGACATCTAGAATGATTATGCCTGAACACAGAGAGGCATGGTTGGCTCAGTGTGAGCAACAGAAGAGATGTGGTAAGCCGGAACTTGACGATTGGGAAATGCAACGGATCAGTGAAGTACTTGTTGACTCTTATAATAGAAGTAGTACGGTTGATTTGATATTATTTAACCCATTCTTCTAAGAGCCGATCTCAGGAATAGTTGTGGGATTAAACTCTGCACGGTGTGAAATAAAGCTGATGTTAGAGGATGAGTTCCGCTGGGTTCTTTAGCCGAAATTGTCTCTGTTAATTAATGAGATTGTATCGCTTTAGAATTACGATCTTATACCTTTATAATATCTGTATAAGCATGTTATTTTAATTAGGAGATTTTCGAGTTAACCAGCGTCATATAGACTAGATATCTTGCGGTCAATGTCAGAGTAGTAATATAATCAAAGTGAGTATTTGAAACGAGTTTCAAGACTTCCTCACAGCAGCCTTGACTCAGGTACGCGTATCCATCTGCAGGAATCCAAGTGGATCCTGAGCAACTCATTGATTATGGCGCTCCATTAAAAGGATATAACCTGTTATCCATTAAGATTATGGGCGGTAGATACTTCCGAAATAGTACGAATTCAGGACACAAAAACGGAGGCCATACATGGCTCCTCAGAACGTTGAAAAATACATAATTTATTATTGAATCGAATCGGGCAAGTTACAGAAAAAGTAAAAGCTACAAAAGATCAATTTGGGAATTTCGTTATTCCGGGACTAACTAATGGAACTACATACTATTTTGGAGTGAGTGCTATTGTTAATAGTGTTGAATCTGAATTTCCAATGAGGCATCTGCCACTCCTCAAGGGCCTGCAGTTGAACCTGAACAACCTTCAGGGAACCGTGCTATCCTTGTGGGACCATGACTACCGGCTTAGAAAAAGAGTTCGATCTGATTATGCAAGAAGTTAACAGCTTTATCGATTGGTACGAAGCAAAACAAGCTGGAAGCGGAAAAACATCTTATGCAATTGACAAGCATGAAAATAAGAAAGGGCCTTTCAAGAGCAATAAGGACCAGATCTTATATGATCGGGTTCTGACGTTTGAGGTAAGTGAATAATAAAGGTAGTTATTCTCCAACGGTTATTCTGATGGGTCATTTAGATGTCCCTGTAATAAAAGAAGGCTTCTGATTGAATTCAGAAGCCTTCTTTTATTATTGTTATATTTATATACGTGAATTTTATTATGATGACAAAATTACTCCATTTTCGTTACGTAACCTTCATAGTTTCCGTAATATAATCCGTTTGAGTTGGTAGTAGATGCTAGATTGAGTACTCCATACCAAACTCCATCAGCATAAGTATATGTCTTTGGAACATACTTCGCATCTCCATACTTATTGTTAGCATCTGAATATCTCACATATTTTTGCGTCGCCTGAATCGTAACACTTTGTGCAGTTACAGAACCTTGAACAGAAGATGAGGCAGAAGCAAGTGATGCTGGAACAGCAATACTTGCTACAATAGCAGTGAGCGCTCCAATTGTGGCTAGTTTCTTTTTCATGTAAATACCTCCTAAATTTTTGTGAATGAATTATAAAACTTTACTTTCTAAAAATACCATATAATTCAATGTAAAATTATGACATATATCACGTTGTGATTTGTATTTCACACCCTACAGATCTACTAACGTAACTTCCAAAAATTCCTCCAACTGATTAAGAATATTTTCATAGTAAACTGGGGATGATGTTACTACTCTCTACCATGAATGCTACTATAAATGTACCTGGTCCAAATGACTAGGAAATTTTGTTGTATATTAAAGAACGAACGTTCTAATTTATGCGAAAAAATGGCCCTGCCATCAAATATGTGGGAGGGCCTTTAATTATCTAATGGTATATTCAAAAGTATTGTCTTTTACCTTAATCAGAGCTTTTAACGGTTTATCACTATCAGCGACTTCGTTCGGTATCTCGGCTAGATAATATAACGTTGTAGTTTTTAGAGGATTGACACTAGTGATGTTGCTATAAGTAAAGTCTTCTCCTCCTTTTTCCTCAACAGTGCTGAATGTAGGGTAGTCATACTGATTATCATATATCAAGGTGACATTTGCTATTTCATCTGCATCAATGCCAGTAGAATATAAATTTTTAGCTTTTACAGTGAGTGCAAAATATGTAGAATCTTCTTCCTTTGATTCGTAGTACGTGTAGAAATTACCTGGTTTTGAAGGTTCAATCTTTTTAGAAAACTTTTGTTTAGAGACTGAAAGCTCCGCATACCCGTCTATCGTTACTGTATCATTTTTTTTAATTGTAGTTGCAGTAATTTCTTGTTCCTCATTGACAGAATCTGTTGTTATTTCATCTTTTGACTCTTCTGTTGGTTCTGTTTGCGACACAGTGGACTCCACTTCATTTGCGACGACCCCATCACTTTTTAAATCGGCATTAGGTTGAGGTGAGCAAGCTGCAAGTGTTAAAAATGCGGAAATAAGCAAAATTCCTGGTACTATTTTCATATTACTAATAATCCTCCTATTAATATTCTTATTACATAGTCTATCAGACCTAGGTAAATGTTTCTATATATAATTGCAGATATCTCTGAATTTAATGTTAAAAACGAACTTATTTTCTCACATAGTATTGGTGAGGTGATTGATATGTTAAAGGATTGTTAAAGAAAGGTCCTCCGGATCTTAGATAAGTACAAAGGTGGACGGCGTAGGTTTCCTACTATACATGAGATTATAGCCGAAACGGGTAAACATAAGACGAACGTCATGGCTGCTCTTGACGCTCTTGTGGGAGCGGAAAACTATACATTTGGAGGATGGTCTGAAATGTCCTACAAAGTGATCTTAGAAGGCTGGGTGGGGAGAACGTCCTAAGGTAGGCCGCACACGAACTTCTGGGAACATCGATTTTTGGGCTAATATTATGGGGCTTTCATGCGTAGCAGACTGATAGATAACGGATTGTGAGACATCCAGGTTGATTATGGCTGAACACAGAGAGCCGCGGCAACCCTGATTTGGACGATCAGGAAACACAGCGGACCAGTTAGGTACTAGTTGGCTCTTATAATAGTAGTAGACGGTTTATTTGAAATTATTTAACTCTTTCTTTGAAGAGCCGATTTCAGGAGTAGTTGTGGGATTAGACTTTGTACGGTGTGAAATAAAGTTGATGTTAGAGGGTGAGTTCCGCTCGATTTCTTTAGCCGAAATTATCTCGGTTAATTAAAGGGATTGTATCGCTTATGAATTGTGAGCTTATAATTTACAATATTTGTATAAGTTTAATATTTTGTTTAGGAGATTTTTAATTTAACCAGCGCTACAATTTATTGCTTTTAATGTCAGAGTAATAATGCAATCAAAATGAGTATTTGAAATGAGTTTCTTCATTATAATAAGAAAAAAAGGCGCCCACAAAATGCCCAAAAATGTCCCCTGAATTCTTCTTCACCAGCCCACATTTCTGTGTTTATTTGTAACCAAGGCTTACATTTATATAACAAAACACGTTTGTTCGTCGATTTAGATAATCGCAAAACTCACTTTTCATAATGAAAGGGGAGTTTTTTATATATGGTAACTAAACCTCTCCATCTGATGAATTGAATCACTTCATGTTTGTTTTAGCGCAAAACGATTGTCATTTATTTACTAACTTATTAAAGAGAAACTGAGATTAGAATTCTTTCTACAGTGCATTAAACTGTCTGAATCAAAAGATTTTAATCAAACTTCCTTAGAAATTCTGATAGCCACGAATAGGAGGGAATACTAGCTTTCACTCTATAAAAATTCCAACCATCGTTCAAATACATACAAATGGATGTTTCATTTGTATGTTGAAAGTTTCATATAGAAGAGGTATACTTTAATTAAATTTTGAACAATTTAATTTTAAATAATTAATTGGAGATGTTAATATGAATCAGGCTAAACAACTTGTGACAGAACAACGTACATTTTTTTATACAGGACAAACTAAAAATATCGAGTATCGGATTAATGCACTTCAACAGCTTAGAAAGGGAATTGAAAAGTATCAGCAACGGATTCAAGATGCACTTCGGGCAGATCTGAACAAATCTGAGGCGGAAGCTTACGGTTCCGAGATTCGCATTGTTTTGGGTGAACTGGATTTTGCATTAGAACACCTGCAGGAATGGGCTGCACCAAAACAAGTCCCAACCAATTCGGCTATGCCGGATGGTGTGAGCACCATTTACCCTGAACCATACGGAGTGGCTCTTATTATTGCACCTTGGAACTATCCTTTCCAACTGGCCTTTGGTCCACTGATTGGAGCAATCGCAGCCGGTAACTGTGCAGTTATCAAGCCTTCTGAATTAACACCAGCCGTATCTCGTCTGACGTATGATCTGATTCAAGAGATCTTCCCTCAGGAGTATATTGCGGTTATGGAAGGAGAAGTCGAGGCTAGCACAGCATTGTTGAAAGAGAAGTTTGATTATATTTTCTTCACAGGAAGCACGGGTGTTGGTCGCATTGTTATGAAGGCAGCTGCGGAGCATCTGACTCCTGTAACCCTTGAGCTAGGGGGCAAGAGTCCTGCTATTGTCCATAACGATGCAGATCTGAAGCTGGTGGCACAGCGTATTGTTCGTGGTAAGTTCCTTAATGCAGGCCAAACTTGCGTTGCTCCGGATTATTTGCTTGTACATGAACAAGTTCATGACGAATTGATCAATCTGATTGGCGCAGAGATCAAAGATAAATTTGGGGATGATGTGTTACAGAACGCTGATTTCCCGCATATTGTTAACTCGCGTAACTTTGATCGGTTGTCGAAATTCCTCACAGATGGCAAAACGCTGATTGGTGGGCGTTCTGTACGTGAGCAGTTGCTTATTGAGCCGACGGTAATTGGAGACGTGAACTGGGAATCAGCTGTCATGCAAGAAGAGATCTTCGGTCCGATTCTTCCTGTATTTACGTACAGTGACCTGAATCCTATGCTGGATGAGATTGTTCGCCGGCCAAAACCATTGGCGCTATATCTCTTCACACAGGATGAGCAACTGCAGAATCAGGTTCTGAATCAAGTATCCTTCGGTGGGGGATGTATTAATGACACACTTTCTCATATGACATCACACTACCTTCCGTTTGGTGGTGTAGGAGAGAGCGGCATGGGCTCATATCACGGACAACAGAGCTTTGATGTGTTCTCGCATCACAAGAGTGTTCTGAAACGCAGTGAATAATTAGCCGCTAAAATAACATAAACATGAAAAAAAGAGGTTGTCCTGTTGATCAGGATAACCTCTTTCGTATTTCATTACATCTAGTTTTGTTACTCAAGTTAAATATTAATGAATATCTCGGAAAAGGCCAATGACTTTACCCAGAATACTAACATGTTTCAAACGTAAAGGTTCGAAGGTCGCATTCTCCGGTTGAAGGCGAATATGATCTTTCTCTTTATAGAACGTTTTCACTGTAGCTTCATCGTCTTCAGTCATTGCAACGACGATATCACCGTTATCAGCAGTTTGCTGTTGACGAACAATAACATAATCTCCATTAACGATTCCAGCTTCCACCATACTATCTCCGACTACTGAAAGCATAAACACTTTCTGTTCGCCTACATAATGTGTAGGAAGAGGGAAGTAGTCTTCAATGTTCTCGGTTGCAGTGATTGGAACCCCGGCTGTAACCTTACCAACGACAGGAATACGTGCAACGCTATGAGCAAATTGATGAGAATGCTCAGATTCTTCCTGGCTCAAAAGCTCAATGGCTCTTGGCTTGGTAGGGTCGCGTCGGATCAAACCTTTTTTCTCCAAACGATCCAAATGTCCATGTACTGTTGAGCTGGAAGCCAGTCCAACCGCTTCACCAATTTCCCGTACGGAAGGAGGATACCCCTTCAACCGGACTTCATTTCGTATAAACTCCAGAATAGCCTGCTGCCTGCTGGATATCTTCGACATACCGTATCAACCCCATTTTAGTAACGTTTGGGAAAATTATAACATAGAACCTCCGTTCGTACAAACATAAGTTCTAAATAAAATAGCATTAAATCAGTGTTTTTTAACTTATAGAACAGAAATTGTCCAAAAGTCAGAGCATAATACTGCAAATGTTTTGTAAAAGGACTTGAAATAAGATATTTCTCCTTCAAAAAAGAAGCGAACAATTGTTCTAAAAATCTATTGAACAAAACAAGTGTTCGTGTTATATTGATTCCAACAGATAGGAACAAACGTTTGGAGGCGGGTATTTAATGAGATATTCTACTTATCAAAGCATTTATGAACCAATCAATTCGGAACTGGTGAAGTCTAACATAGGGAACTACAAGAAGGTTTTAGCGCGTTTCAAGATTTCTTCATGGATGTTAAAGGTAGCCATTACCTCTATGATTATATTTATTGGATGCAGCACCGTTTTAACTGTTTTTGCTGGCAATGAGAATGATGTTCTGCCAGGAGGAAAGATAGCTGTTTCACAAGGGGAAACATTATGGAGTATTTCTTTGGAACATAAGCCGACGAATATGGATACACGTATATATATAGAAGCAATTAAGAAAGTGAATCAACTTCATACTACTTCCATCCAAGTGGGACAAGTACTAGCTCTACCGCAATTTGCAGAATAAAATGCACATCAATGAGTGTTAGCGCGTGTCAGCTTGACAAGCAGCCTTTATAATGGCAAAGTTAATATGACTTTGTATTTTTGGAGGGGACAAGCTTGGATATAGATAGTCTGGTAGCACGCATTAACGAATTGGCTCGTAAGCAAAAGTCCACTGGATTGTCGGAGGAAGAGCTTGCTGAACGTGCCGAGCTAAGAGAGATTTATTTGAGTAATATTCGCAGCAATTTCAGACAACAACTGGATACCATTGAGATTGTTGATGATGAGAATGACAAAGGCCACCAAGGCAAACTCAAACACTAACGAAACCTAATGATATCATTATGATATTTAGGTTTCTTCCTGTTATTTTGAGTGTGCAATTTATAGGGGGAAATGTTGGTTTGCAATTATGTAAGCCGATACAAAGACACATAAGGGGGATTCTCATGTCGCGTTCGTTCGAGAGAACGGTTAAGAAAAATTCCAAGCAGTTAAATCAGCAACGCAAAAAAAGTGGTCAACCAATCACAGGTACACCAGGTGAAGAAGTCTTTAAGGGACGCAGTCTTTTGTTCCCTATATTTTTGATTGGTCTCGCCTTTTTGTATCTGTTCATGAGCACATTCCTTGTGCAAGCTCCAATGACAACTTGGGACTGGGTGACCATGCTGCTTTACGTATTTTTGGCAGTCATCTTCATGCTTCGTCGTCCATACATCAAGATTAGCAGTAATCGGATTATAACGACGAAGGGTAATCGTGAACGTTCAATTGGGGTTGACGATATCGTCAAATTCAGAATTGAACCAGGTACAGTTGTTATCGAACATAACAGTCGCGGGAAAAGATGGGTGTTCACCAAGTTATTGAACCGTTACGATACAGATGCGATTGCAGAACGTTTGCTGAAGT
Source organism: Paenibacillus sp. FSL E2-0151 (assembly GCF_037993015.1). Taxonomy (NCBI): domain Bacteria; kingdom Bacillati; phylum Bacillota; class Bacilli; order Caryophanales; family Paenibacillaceae; genus Paenibacillus; species Paenibacillus sp. FSL E2-0151. The sequence goes on along the minus strand of NZ_CP150308.1, from coordinate 4,080,796 downwards.
TTGCAAAAGCACACCAGATCACCGTGGAAACCGTCGAAAAGTAATTATTGCATAAAGGGGTAGATGATCGGAATGGCGTTAAAAGCGATTTTGTTCGACCTGGATGATACTTTATTATGGGATGAGCGTAGTGTTCGAGAAGCTTTTCATGAGACTTGTCTAATCGCAGCGAAAGAGACTGGGGTAAAACCAGAAGAACTTGAAGAAGCTGTTCGTAATGAGGCACGTGGGCTGTATGAATCATATGAAACCTTTCCTTTTACCAAAATGATTGGAATCAATCCGTTTGAAGGCCTATGGGCAAACTTTACTGGTGGGGATCAACCTGAGTTCCGTCAGTTGGAACAGCTTGCTCCAGTTTACCGTAAAGAATCCTGGCGTCGTGGCTTGTTGAAGTTGGGTATAGATCGGGAAGATCTTGCTGAACAACTTGCTGCGCAGTTTGGAGTAGAACGGAGATCCAGACCTCATGTGTACGAAGAAACGATGGATACCTTGCGTCAGTTACAAGGAAAGTACAAACTGTTATTATTAACAAACGGTTGTCCTGCTTTGCAACAAGAAAAGTTGGATGGTGTACCTGAATTGACTCCGTTCTTTGATGAGATTATTATCTCGGGTAACTTCGGAAAAGGAAAACCAGATCCGTCGATATTTGAACATGCTTTGAGTAAACTGGGTGTTAAACCCGAAGAGAGCATGATGGTTGGAGACAAGTTAACGACTGATATTCGTGGTGCTTTATCATCTGGCATCCAATCCGTATGGATTAACCGTGAGCATAAGACCAACAACGAAACGTATGCGCCAGACCATGAAATAACACATTTATCGGAATTAAATCAGCTTATTGCTAATTTCTAAGCAGATCAGCTATAACATCTTTCCTCAGCACCCTGAAACATTGGAAGCTTCAATGAACGATGATGTCGTTCTTGAAGTTACCAATGTTTTTTTATTTGAGTTTGTTGACTAAATTACCTTGTTAAAAGAGATCTTCATTTTTTTTGCTAAAAGTTATTGAAATTAGGGGGAAGCTGAATTAGAATATAACTAACATACTAGTATGACTAGTATTTAGATTGTCATAAAGCAATTACTTTTTGACTTACTTCATTAAATGGAAGCAGGGAGTTATTGCTTATTATTTTCGATTAATTGTAAGCGCTTAATATTTTAGAGTATCTTCTTCCGATTTGGAGATCACACCACTTAGTAAGTGCTAATGAATGATGTGAAGCACCTTGGATTGTGTGATTCTACATAATACATCAAATTGATATCGCTTACATTAAGCAATTATCTATTTGGTAGTGGGGGTGAAGTTAAAGGAGTTGTTGTCTTCTACAAGAGGAGAAACCATGGGAAATGTACATGAATTACTCTTACTTATCAAGTCCTGGATCGGAGTGAAAACACATGGAGTCGGAAACCGCTAAAACAACGTTAACCATGACATCTTTACGTAAAGAGAGCAGATTACGAACGGCAGCAACCTTGTTTCGCAAAGACTGGCAGCTGTATTCACTATTAATCCTTCCCATCATTTATCTCCTTATTTTCAAATATGGACCGATGATTGGTAATGTGATTGCGTTCAGACGTTTTGTTCCCGGGGGAAGTATATTTGGAGAAACTTGGGTTGGATTAAGGTACTTCAAAATGTTCATTGAGGACCCTACCTTCTGGAGAGTATTCGGTAATACGCTGATGTTAGGCGGACTTGCATTACTCTTTACATTCCCGGTTCCAATCATTTTTGCCTTGATGCTTAACGAAGTGAAAAGTAAACGATTCAAGAAGTTTGTACAGACCGCGTCATATCTGCCTCATTTTCTGTCTATCGTTATCGTTGCGGGTATGATCCTGCAGCTGACAGCAGTGAATGGTTCCATTAATGGACTGGTGGCTTTCTTCACCGGAGACAATATTCCTTTTATGCAGCGGGCTGAGTGGTTCAGAACAATCTATATCACTTCCGAGGTATGGCAGGGGATGGGTTGGGGAGCGATTCTGTATCTGGCTGCACTGACAACCATTGATGATTCTTTGTATGAAGCTGCGCGTATCGATGGTGCCAATCGGTGGAAGCAAACGATTCATGTAACGTTACCAGGGATCTTGCCAACGATTGTGACGTTATTGATTTTGAACATGGGTAATTTCCTAGCAGTTGGATTTGAAAAAATCTTACTCTTGTACAATCCACTTATCTACGAGACATCTGATGTGATCTCCACTTACCTGTATCGGGTTGGACTGGAATCCAGTAACTTCAGTTATGCTACTGCAATTGGCTTGTTCGAATCGCTGATCGGTCTGATTCTGGTGTTCTCCGTAAATGCCATTTCACGCAGACTGACACAAAGAAGTTTATGGTAAAGGAGGAGCACCATGCAGGAATCCAGATCTTACAAGGTATTTAAAGTATTCAATGTCATCTTTCTGCTGTTCGTGGTATTTATTACGCTCTATCCATTCTTAAATGTCGTGGCACAATCCTTCAGTAGTGAGTCCTATATTAATTCGGGTAAGGTTAGTTTGTTCCCAAGAGGATTCAATGTGGAGACATACAAGACCATCTCACGTGACAGCATGTTCTGGACGAATTATAAAAATACGATTATCTACACCGTGGTAGGTACGTTAATCTCCATGTTCATGACGACTATTTTCGCATATGCCCTGTCCAAAAAGAGGTTGATGGGTCGCAAGTTTCTGACGATGTTCGCCGTATTCACGATGTTCTTCAGTGGTGGATTGATTCCAAACTATGTGTTGATTAATTCCCTTGGGTTCAACAACACCATGTGGGCACTTGTTGTTCCTGGCGCAATTAGCATATACAACATGCTGATCATGAAGTCATTTTTTGAAAATATGCCTGAAGAATTGGAGGAAGCTGCCTCCATTGACGGTTTGAACACCTACGGGATCTTGTTACGCATTATATTGCCACTTAGTAAAGCAGTTATGGCAACCATGGTGCTCTTCTACGCAGTAGGTCATTGGAATTCCTGGTTCCCAGCCTTTCTGTATTTGGACAAAAAAGAACTTTTCCCGGTCACCATTTATTTGCGCAATATGATTGCAGGAGCGACAAGCGGGGCATCTGCCGGTGCAACCTCAGCTGATAACCTGACACAGATTGCTGCCAATATTAAGTCAGTAACGATGGTATTAACCATCTTGCCGATACTCACCATCTATCCATTTGTCCAAAGATACTTTGTAACCGGTATCATGTTAGGGTCTGTTAAACAGTAATACGCAGCAGCTATATAAATTGAACTAAAGATGATTTACACGGAACACTCCGATGACAGAATAACCTTTCAATCGCTGTTATCCCCAGATTTTTTCGATTCCCTTTTAAAAGGGAGAATCCGGTGATAGCATATGCTTCCGATGCAGCTTTCTTTCAGAAAGCTTGTAGGCGAGCGCTTCGCTTTTTATTGATTAAAAAGTTTTAAGTCAAGGTCAACCTAAACCAAATTCAGGGGGATAACCTAAATGAATCAAAAGCCACGTAAGTTTGTTGGTAAAATGGTGTTGGCATCAATGATGACCGTTGTTCTGGCAGCATGTAGCAGCGGTAATGGAGCAGGAGGTGACGTCACAGAAGTTCAAACCAAGGCAGCGATGGAGACGTACAATGTAGGGGATACATTCAAGGCGACTGAGCCGTTTAATCTATCGATACTGTATAGTGATCAACCTACCTATCCGTACAAAAAAGACTGGTTGCTTTTCAAAAAGATGACTGAAATGACTGGTGTTACACTTGAGCCAACGATTGTTCCTATGAGTGACTATTCTCAGAAGAGATCTCTTCTAATCAGTTCTGGTGATGCACCACTGGTTATTCCTAAAACGTACCCTGGTGAAGAGTCTGCATTTGTATCTTCCGGTGCGATTCTGCCCGTTAGTGATTATATTGATTTGATGCCCAACTTCAAGGATAAAGTGGAAAAATGGGGATTGGAAGAAGAAATCGAAGGACTTCGACAGGAAGATGGCAAGTATTATGTACTCCCGGGTCTGCATGAAGAAGTATGGCCAGATTATACATTAATCGTAAGAACAGATGTTTTTGAAGAAAATAACATTGCTATCCCAACCACATGGGATGAACTGTATGACGCTGCAAAGAAACTCAAAGAGCTGTACCCGGATTCCGTTCCGTTCTCGGACCGTTTCAAATTTAATAGCACATTAGGTATTGCGGCTACCGGCTTTGGTACCAAGGCTGGATGGGGTTTTGGTAACGGATTGACGTATAAGGAAGATCAGGATGAATTTGTGTACACGGCTACTACGCCGGAGTATAAGGAAATGCTAACGTACTTTAACAAGTTGGTATCCGAAGGATTGCTGGACAAAGAAAGTTTCACACAGGATGATGATCAGGCTGTACAGAAATTTGTATCCGGCAAATCATTCATGATTAATGGTAATTCCCAAACGGTAGTGCTGCACCGAAATGATATGAACAAAACGCTAGGAGAAGGTAAATACTCTGTTGCGAAGATTACAGTTCCTGGTGGGCCAAAAGGGCAATTAATGTCTGGCTCAAGACTTGAAAACGGTGTCATGATATCCGGGAAAATTCAAAAAAGCGAAAACTTCAAAGCCATTATGCAATTTGTGGATTGGTTATACTACAGTGATGAGGGTCAAGAGTTTGCCAAATGGGGCGTTGAAGGCGAAACATTTACCAAAGAGGGCGGAAAACGTGAATTGGTAGAAGATGTGAACTACAATGGCTTGAATCCTAAAGGCACGAAGGATCTGCGTATTGACTTTGGTTTCTCTGGTGGAGTATTTGCCTACGGTGGTACGACAGATCTGCTGCAATCGATGTTTAGTGAAGAAGAGTTGAAATTCCAGCAAGACATGAAGGATACCAAGGAAGTGATCCCGGCAGAACCACCAATTCCTTACTCTTCAGAGGACCGTGAACGGGTGACACTTCTGAGTACACCACTGAAAGATTATTCGGATCAAAATACACTTAAATTTATCTTGGGTGAACGGGACTTGTCTGAATTCGATACGTTTGCCAAAGAGCTGGATAGTCAAGGATTATCTAATTATCTGAAGCTGGCAAATGACACGTACAAAGCCTACAAAGAAAACAAGCAATAATATAGTTGATGTTGGCCAGATTACCGTTTCACACCGATATATAAGTGGAACGGTAATTTGTGCTAAGATGAATGAATACGGCTGATAGAAAGAGGTCTAGGCATGTCACTTAATCAAAAAATTAGAGGCTCGACCCGGGCATATTCATATAACCTGTTAAAAGAACGAATTCTTCACCTGGAACTTAAGCCGGGTACCAAGATTTCAGAGAAAGAGATTGCAGATGAACTGCAGGTGAGCAGAACACCCGTGAGAGAAGCATTCATGAAGCTTGCTGAAGAAGAACTGCTGGACATTATTCCCCAGAGTGGAACGATCGTCTCTCATATTAATCTGGAGCATGTGGAAGAAGGCAGGTTTATGCGGGAGAAGATGGAGAAGGAAATCGTGACTTTGGCTTGTGTTTCTTTTCCAGAAGAGTTCAGATTTCGACTTGAAACCAACATTGCAATGCAGGAAGTCTGTATAGGGAAAAACAATTTCTATCGACTTTTTGAACTGGATGAAGAGTTTCATCAGATTTTGTTCCAGGGCACGGGTAAGCTAAGAACATGGAAAATGTTGCAACAACTGAATATTCCGTTTAATCGGTTGCGTTTATTACGTCTAGCGGAGGACTCCAACCTGGAGGTCATTATCTCCCAGCATAAAGAGATTTATCGTCTTATCACAGAGCGTCAGACCGAGCAAGCTGTTCAGGTGATGGAAGCTCATCTTAGACTCGTTGTTATTGAACAGGAATCGATAAGGGCGAAATACCCGCATTATTTTGTATAATGCACCGATGTTGTATACTACTCTCCATATGCATATGCGAAAACCCCTGTTCAATTGAACAGGGGTTTTGGTTAAGCAAGTTGTAACACGAGAGTGTTAGGCTTGTTTGATAAATGTAGGATCAGGGTATGGATCTGCAATCCAGCCATCTTTTTCGATGAACAGACGTACAGCAATAATTTGTTTGTTCTCCATTAATGTGAAGAAGTGCGGTGTATTCTCAGGTACAGAGATAACGTCTCCTGGAGACAGTTCTACATTAAAGTAGCCCACATCATCTGTAGCTTTGATAACAAAGATTCCTTTACCAGCAACAATTGCACGAATCTCATCTTCAGCGTGGGTGTGAATTTCTTCGAACTTGGCGAGCTTTTCTTCGATATCTGGTGTTTGTTCGGACAGCGTGATGACATCCCAGATCTGGTATCCGCGACGTGCAGCCAAATCTCTGATTTCATAATCGTAAGTTTCCAAAACCTCGGTTTTCTGTTCATCAGTTAATCCAAAGTTATTTTGCAGATCAGTGTTCAGTTTGGAAGCGTCCCACTTCTCATATAATACTTCGTATTTGTTTAAGAAATTTCGAACATTTTCGTCACCAGTGATGCGTTCGTTCGTATTTCGGATAACAATTTCAGCCATGTTCTTTCCCTCTTTTCCACTTGGTTTAATTGAATTATATCGGATTGCTTTGTTTTTGTCGATTCTGAAATTCCGTTCATATTCGTGCAAACCCGCCATCTTTCGGGACCAAACCCGATCTTTCACATTAAGTTAGTTTCTGTTAAACTAAGATCTAACGTTTTGCGGGGGTGAAGATATTGGATAAGATTAGTCTACACGATGCATTAAAACAACGAATATTAATCCTCGACGGTGCAATGGGGACCATGATTCAACAAGTTGATCTGACTGGCGAAGATTTTGGCGGCGAAGATCTGGATGGATGTAATGAAATGTTAGTGCTTACTCGTCCAGAACTGATCCAGCGCATTCATGAAGAATATCTGGAGGCGGGCGCTGATTTAATTGAAACCAATACATTTGGTGCCACATCCGTTGTGCTTGCTGAGTACGATATTCAGGATCGGGCACGCGAGATCAACCTGGAAGCAGCCAGAATTGCGAAAGCTGCGGTTGATCGTTTCTCTACACCGGAATCTCCACGTTATGTGGTAGGTGCGATGGGACCAACTACCAAAACACTGTCTGTAACTGGGGGAGTAACGTTCCAGGAACTTATCGACAGTTATTTGGAGCAAGCGCTTGCTTTAATAGAGGGAGGCGTTGATGCGCTACTACTCGAAACCTCACAGGATACCCTCAATGTAAAAGCAGGCAGCATTGGAATTCAGCAGGCCTTCGAACAGAGTGGTGTTACACTGCCCCTGATGATATCAGGAACGATAGAACCGATGGGAACGACCCTTGCAGGTCAGAACATCGAATCCTTTTATATATCCTTAGAACACCTTAACCCAATTTCGGTAGGACTAAACTGTGCTACGGGTCCAGAGTTCATGCGTGATCACATTCGCTCACTTTCCGCTATGGCATCGGTTGCCGTTAGTTGTTACCCGAACGCGGGTCTTCCGGATGAGAATGGTAATTACCATGAGTCACCTGACTCGCTTGCTCAGAAGATTGGTGCTTTTGCCGAACAGGGTTGGTTAAACATTGCTGGTGGATGTTGCGGGACAACCCCTGCACATATTCGGGCGATGCGCGATACACTTGCCCAGTACCCCCCAAGAGAAATGAACGGAACACATCCACCGGCATTGTCTGGTATAGAACCGATCTACATCGAACAGGACAATCGCCCATATATGGTCGGAGAGCGTACGAATGTGCTGGGATCACGGAAATTCAAACGCCTCATTGTAGAAGGAAAATATGAAGAAGCCTCGGAAATTGCACGTGCTCAAGTGAAAAATGGAGCGCACATTGTCGATGTGTGTGTACAAGACCCAGACCGTGAAGAGTCTGAAGACATGGTGAAGTTCCTTGAATTGGTTGTAAAAAAAGTGAAGGTTCCTCTCATGATCGATACGACAGATGCTTCAGTAATTGATCTGGCCCTCCAGTACTCACAAGGTAAAGCGATAATTAACTCTATTAACCTTGAGGATGGCGAAGAGAAATTTGAGCTGATTACACCGTTGCTTCATAAATATGGTGGTGCAGTAGTTGTCGGAACGATTGACGAACGGGGTCAGGCGATTAGTCGGGAAGACAAGCTTGACGTAGCCAAGCGCTCTTACGATCTGCTGGTGAACAAATATGGTCTCAAACCAGAAGACCTCATTTTCGATACGTTGGTGTTCCCGGTAGGTACGGGAGATGAACAGTACATCGGTTCAGCCAAAGAAACCATTGAAGGTATAAGAGTGATTAAGGAAGCGATGCCAGAATGTCATACGATCCTCGGGATCAGTAACATTTCATTCGGACTGCCTGAAGCGGGCCGTGAGGTGCTGAACTCAGTATTCTTATATGAATGTACCAAAGCAGGTCTTGACTATGCGATCGTGAACACAGAGAAACTGGAGCGTTATGCCTCCATTCCTGAAGAAGAACGCAGACTCTCCGAAGAGCTTTTATATAACACGAATGATGAAACTCTGGCGGCGTTCGTAGCGGCGTTCCGTAACAAGAAGGTTGAGAAGAAGGAAAAAATCTCAAACCTTTCATTAGAAGAGCGTCTCGCTTCATATGTTGTGGAAGGAAGCAAAGAAGGATTGCTGCCGGATCTGGAGCAGGCACTTGCCAAATACACAGCACTTCAAGTGATTAACGGTCCACTGATGCGGGGGATGGAGGAAGTAGGTCGTCTCTTTAACAACAATGAGTTGATTGTAGCTGAGGTGTTGCAGAGTGCGGAGGTTATGAAGGCTTCTGTAGCATATCTGGAGCAATTCATGGAGAAGAACGAGACTTCGGTTAAAGGCAAGATCATTCTCGCCACGGTCAAGGGCGATGTGCATGACATCGGGAAGAATCTGGTTGAGATCATCCTGTCCAATAACGGTTACCGGATCATTAATTTGGGTATAAAAGTACCACCAGAACGTATCATTGAGGCATACCGAGAAGAAAAAGTCGATGCAATCGGCCTCTCGGGTCTATTGGTAAAATCAGCGCAACAGATGATTCTTACCGCTCAGGATTTGCGAACAGCAGGTATTGATGTGCCTATTATGGTTGGCGGAGCGGCGCTAACACGTAAATTCACCAAAAATCGTATTCGTCCTGAATATAACGGAATGGTTGTATATGCGAAAGATGCGATGGACGGTCTGGATCTGGCGAACAAATTGATGAATCCCGTTTCACGTGAAGTGATGCAACTGGAGATGGAAGCAGAAAAAGAAGCTGATGCTTCAAGTGCTGTAGCTGTTCAGGCTCTTCCAGAGCTTACGCGAGTGGAGCGTTCGGATATTGCTGTAGATCATCCGGTTCTTGTCCCGCCTGATCTGGAACGGCATACGATGCGTAACTACCCATTATCACATATCCTGCCATATGTGAACATGCAGATGTTGCTTGGACATCATCTGGGGTTGCGCGGTTCAGTAGAACAACTGCTTGCTTCAGGTGATAAGAAGGCTACCGACCTGAAAGCAGTCGTGGATGATATTATGCAAGAGGCTGTTCGTGACGGGATTATTCAGGCGCATGCCATGTATCGTTTCTTCCCGGCTCAGTCCAGCGGTAACAGCGTCATCATCTATGATCCAAAGGACACCAGTAATATTTTGCATACATTTACGTTCCCACGTCAAAAAGTCGAGCCGTTTCTGTGCTTGTCCGACTTCCTGAAACCTGTTGAATCCGGTCAGATGGATTACGTTGGTTTTATGGTTGTTACGGCCGGACACGGTGTGCGTGAACTATCCACGGCGTGGAAAGATCAAGGGGATTACCTTCGCTCACATGCTCTGCAATCCGTAGCGCTTGAAGTAGCAGAGGGATTAGCTGAACGTGTGCATCATATGATGAGAGATATATGGGGATTCCCGGATTCTGCCCAGATGACCATGAAGCAACGTCACGGTGCACGTTATCAAGGGATCAGAGTATCTTTTGGATATCCGGCTTGTCCGGATCTGGAAGACCAGGGGCCGCTGTTCAAGTTACTACAGCCTGAGGATATCGGTGTGGAATTGACGGAAGGTTTCATGATGGAACCTGAAGCTTCCGTATCAGCGATGGTATTCAGCCACCCGCAAGCTAAGTATTTTAATGTAGAGAAGGCATAAATTCAGTAGAGTGTCAGGCAAAGCCCTCCGCATTGTCGGAGGTTTTTTGCTGGCAACAGAAAGAGGTGCGATCCAGAATGGAACTATATTTCCTGGGAACTAATGCTGGTGTACCTACGCTTCAACGGAATGTAACTTCCATTGGGCTACGCATGTTGGATGAGCGCAGAGCTTTGTGGTTGTTTGACTGCGGGGAAGGAACGCAGCACCAGATTTTAAGTTCTCCGCTTAAACTAAGCAAATTGGAGAAAATATTCATTACTCACCTGCATGGTGATCATGTATTTGGACTTCCAGGACTGCTTTCGAGCAGAGCCTATCAAGGTGGCACCACACCATTAACCGTATATGGTCCGCCAGGTACGGAACGAATGATCAGTACAACAATGGAGCTGAGCCAATCCCGGGTTAACTATGATCTGAATATCGTGGAACATACGGGCGGCGTCCTGTTCGAGGATGACAGTTTTATCGTGGAAGCTGCTTTGCTTGAACATCGGATTGACAGTTATGGATACCGGATCACCGAAAAAGATCGTCCAGGAAGCCTGGATCCAGCCAAACTGGCGGAATATGGTCTGAAACCAGGCCCATTGTTCGGCCGACTGAAACGTGGAGAAACCATTACGTTGGATAACGGTGATTCGCTTCGTCCAGAAGATGTATTGGGAGCGCCAAAACGTGGTATGGTGATCACCATATTGGGTGATACACGTCCATGTGACAACGTACAGCCACTTTCCATCAATGCAGATGTACTTGTACATGAAGCTACATTCATGCATGATCTGGCCGATACAGCGCATGAGTACTATCATAGTACTTCTAAACAAGCGGCAGAAGCAGCTAGAGCAGCCAATGTAGGGCAACTAATCATGACTCACTTCAGTTCACGCTATAAGGATGAGGATCAACTTCAGCCACTTTTGGAAGAGGCGCAGTCCGTATTCCCGAACACCAGACTTGCAAACGAACACCAGCTTATTCCTGTCGTGCATCGCAAGCAAGAATCTTAACCCTGATTGCGAACCAGTGCACGGCTAAACACGTCATATAAAGATCCGGGTAATTGCGCGGGACTGAGGGAGAGGAACTCCCGCGGTCCCTTTTGCAATCTGGTCAGAAAGCGTGTAGGATGGGCAATATGAAGAGGGAAATGATTCAAATTATTTTCCGGGAAAGCGCAGGAAATGACAAGCTTGTACAGAAGACGCGCGAGTTAAACCGTCGGTGTTCGATCCGGTTCGACTTGTTGCGTGCATATGCCAGCAAGCCATTATTTTTTGCCTGAATACATAGGTTCGCGGTCAAGTTCGAGGTAAATGATTAAGGACATGAAACGTTAATGGAATAAAGAAAGGAAGTGCTGTGTGTGATTAAGGCCTATCTGATTGACTTGGATGGTACGCTCTATCATGGCAGACATCGTATCGAAGGAGCCGATCAGCTTATTCGAACACTGCAAGAGCTAGGAAAGCCGTATTTATTCGTAACAAATAATTCTTCCCGTACACCACAAGGTGTGGCAGATCATCTGAACGGGATGGGCATACCTGCCGACGCGTCTCAAGTATGTACTTCTGCTGTGGCAGCTGCTGAATATGTTGCTGAAGAGTCCCCGGGTGCAAAAGTGGCATGTATTGGAGAAGCAGGACTGCTGGAAGCCATAGAAAAAGCAGGACTACAGCTGACGGAAGATGCACCAGATTACGTGATACAGGGGATTGATCGTGAATTTTCCTATCATAAACTGACCAAGGCGCTAAGGTGGATTAATGCGGGATCAAAATTCATCATGACCAACCCGGATCTGCAGCTTCCTTCCGATGATGGACTGACACCTGGGGCGGGGACTATTGGAGCAGCAATTGAAGCAGCAACCGGAGTTCATCCTACAGTCATAGGCAAGCCATCGAGTGTTATAATGAAGTCGGCCATTAGCCGGCTAAACCTGGCGTCTCATGAAGTGGCAGTGATCGGAGATAATATGCGAACCGATATTGCAGCTGGAGTGGCAGCAGGGTGTGAGACGCTGTTGGTACTTACCGGTGTGACAACACGGGATAATATGGATGGACACATTCAAGCAGCGAAGGCTCGACCTGATCATGTGTTTGAAGATTTGCATAAATTGATGGAGTGGCTGTCGCAAGAGGCAGACCAAGCTTCCAAAAAGGGGTAATGTACGATGCCGGAACTGCCGGAAATGGAAAATTACCGGACCTTGCTGTCCGAGGAAATACTTGATCTACTGATTACAGGTGTTGTAATTAACCGCGATAAAACGATAAATACGGAGCCTGATCTGTTTATTAATGAACTTACAGGTAATCGCATCATATTTGTTGAGCGCCGAGCGAAGCATCTGATTTTCCACTTGGCTAATGGCAAACGCCTGGTGCTGCACCTCATGTTGGGCGGTATGATTTTCTGGGGCACGGAAGAAGAACGTCCTGATCGTTCCACACAAGTGGAAATTCAGTTTGGCGATCACATTTTATTCTTTATCGGACTGCGCTTGGGTTATTTACATCTGCTTACTTCGAAAGAAACCGAAGAGGCGATGTCTGATCTTGGACCTGAACCTTTAGATCGACGGATGAATGTGGAACGTTTTGCTTCTCTGTTGAAAGGTCGCCGGGGTACGCTCAAGACAACGTTGGTAAACCAACATATTATTGCGGGGATTGGCAATTGTTATTCGGATGAGATTGCTTTTGCTGCCGGTCTGAGACCAAGCTCCAAAACGCAGAACATCGCGGCTTCACCTGAGCTGACGGAGCGTTTGTTCCATTCGATGCAGTCCGTGTTGCGTGAAGCAGCTTCTGAGGGCGGTTATATGGAAATGCCGCTGATGCAAGGGGATACGAAGACAGGAAGTTTTGACGAGCAATGTCGCGTGTACGATCGGGAAGGCGAGACTTGTCCGCGCTGCGGGGGAACGATTGAACGAGTGGAAATTACGGGCAAGAAGGCGTTCTTCTGTCCGAAATGCCAGCATGAGGCCTAAAACCGGTATCGGGGCACATGTCAGCACCAGAGGCGGATTTCTTCAGGCAGCCAAGAGAGCACATGCGATGGGAGCAACGGCGTTTCAGTATTTTCCGAAGAACCCGCGTAGTCTTGGCCTGAAAAGTCTGGATCTCAAGGATGCTGAGCAGTGCAGGGATTGGTGTGAACAGCAGGGACTTGCTTCGATTGCACATTCACCCTATCCCACGAATCCGGCGTTGGGCATGACCCGTGGAGAGGCGGGGTTTCATGCTACAATAGCTTCTATTCGCAATGATCTTGAAATTTCGAATGCTTGCGGTTCTGTTGGGACGGTGGTCCATTTTGGACATATCAAAACAAACGATCCGCTGGAAGGTTATCAGAACCTCATTCATTGTCTGGATACCGCCTTGGAGAATTGGAATGGACATTCAAAGGTGCTGATTGAGAATCAGGCAGGTGATCATGGCCCGATGGGCACGACAATGGAAGAAATGATACAGATTCGCAAATTAAGCCGATATCCGGAGCATATTGCTTTTTGTTTTGACACATGCCATGCTTTTGCTTCAGGTTTGTGGTCGTCAGGCAACGAAGCGGCGATGCTCGAAAAGGGCAGGATGCTCGGATATTGGGATAATGTTGCTGCTGTACATTTTAATGATTCCAAATATGCGTCTGGTTCCTGTAAGGATAGACATGCGAGGATCGGACAGGGATATATCGGAAATGAATCAATGAAAACCTTGTTAAAGGCGCCTGAGTTCCAAAATGCGGTTGTTGTGCTCGAGACAGAAACGGGCGAAGATGGAACGCACCGTGATGATATAGCGCTCATGCGTTCCTGGTTATAATGGGGAGAGGAGCGATTGTATGCATGTTTTTTTGGATGACTATCGGGCATGTCCGAAAGGATTTGTTCTGGCAACGAATGCAGAAGAGTGCCTGATGCTGCTAAGAGAAGGTGACGTGGACATTTTGTCTCTGGATTATGAGCTTGGTCCGGACTCGCCTAATGGCGGTGAGGTCGCGGCATCCATTGTACGAGAAGGTTTATTTCCGCGTGAGATCTATTTGCATACGTCCAGTATGTTTGGGAAACGCCAGATGTACGAGATGTTATATAGCAATAAACCGGATTCGGTAACCATTCATAATGGGCCAATGACGGGTGAGGTCATGCTGCGTGTTGCCGCGGGAGAAGAAAGTTAATGAAGCCAATTACATCCAAAATGTTAATGCGCAGTGTATGGGAAGGCATGCCACAGGCTGTATTTATATATACCCCTTTATGTGGGACATGTGCGGCAGCCCGCCGTATGTTGGAGGTAGTAGAGCATATGCTGCCAGAAGGTATTTTATTCGAAATGAACATTCATGACATTCCTGAACTTGTACAACAATTTAAAATTTCAAGCGTTCCAGCAGTGATGCTATTTGACGGCCAGCAAGATGTTCCAAAAATGGTTTATCGGATGAGCTCTGTGGAGCATTTGCTCTCGGAGATCCGGAAGGCGGTGCTGAAATGAGTATAATCTCGATGGAACATGTCTCACTTAGACGAGAAGATAATCAGATTTTGGATAATGTACATTTGCACATTGAACAAGGCGAACATTGGGTTATTCTGGGTCGGAATGGTTCTGGCAAAACAACGTTATTGGAAATGATGAACGGATATATGTTTCCAAGCCAGGGACGTATTGAAGTACTCGGTAATTTGTATGGACAATGTGACGTCAGGGAAGTACGTAAGGAAATCGGTTATATCAGCCAAACGTTGATTGAGAAACTCACACCCAGAGATCCGGTATGGGAGGTCGTCGCTACAGGAGCTTATGCTTTTTTGCGTTTTTATCAGACAATTCCGGATGAAGTAAAAGCAAAGGCAATGAGTTTGCTGGATGACATGGGCTTTGCCAACCTGGCTAACAACCCGCTTGGAACGTTATCCCAAGGGGAGCGCAAAAAAGTCATGCTCGCTCGTTCATTAATGGCCGAGCCAAAATTGCTGATTATGGACGAGCCGTGTGCCGGACTAGATTTATATGAACGTGAGAAAATGCTGGCTGAGATTGATCGTCTGCGCCAGCGTAACATTACAGTTGTGTATGTAACACATCATGTTGAAGAGATCGTACCTTTATTTACACATGTGGCCTTGATCCGCGATGGACGTATTGCGGCAGCCGGCCCCAAACATGAAGTTTTGACACAAGATACAATTAAGCATACGTACGATGTTCCGGTCGATATCCAGTGGGATAATGGTCGTCCGTGGATACGCGTACGTTCTGGAGGGTAACACAATTTGAGTACACAATCGTCTTGGGAAGAAGGCAACTTCTCCCGTTTTATCTGCACAGCCAATCATGGCTTTGCCCCTTATGCTCAGGAAGAGTTGCGCCGTACGTTTGGTGCGGTGAAGAGCACGGTACTCGTACCAGGAGAAATATTGCTTGCGGGTCTACCTGTAGCGGAGGAAGAAGTTGCAGATAAGCTGTGGGCAGAGTATCCAACGTTTTTACGTCATATTCAACCTGTTCAGTTTCAGGAGAATACTGAAGATTCGGAGCAGTCTATTGAGAAATTGGTTGCATTTGTGTTGAATCATAAGGAATTGAACGGTGCCTCTGTCGTGCTACAGGTACGGAAGACAGAAGGGGCCTTTTGGCAAGAAAATGCAGCCGCATTGAAGCAACTGCTAACTGAAAAGCTGGATGAGCTAGACTGTGAATGGGTTGTACGTGATGCTGAATATGTCATTTCTGTATTTGCAACGAATGATATGTTGTATGCTGGCATATCCAGACCTGAACAGAACCTGTCAGACTGGAGCGGGGGAGCCGTACGTTTTCAAAAAGAAGATGGGCAGATCTCGCGGGCCAAATTCAAATTGCTTGAGGCCGAGCTAACGTTTGGCATTGACTTTACTTCATTTCATAAAGCACTTGATATCGGTGCAGCACCAGGTGGATGGACCTCTTTCCTGCTTGAACGTGGGCTTGAAGTAACGGCGGTAGATCCTGCGAAGATGGATGCAACGCTGCTGGCATCACCCAAACTGACTTTCTTGAAAAAGAATGCAGGGGATGTTCGTTTCCGCGAAGGAGAGTTCGATCTACTCGTATGTGATATGAGTTGGAGTCCGAAGCTGATGAGCCGACTTGTATCGGATCTTCTATATAGCCTTCAGCCTGGGGGAACAGCGATTGTTACCGTGAAGTTATTGCATAAAAAACCGCTCGCGCTCATTAAAGATGTGATTGATACGTTTGAGCGTTCGCGGATGCAGATTCAACGTTCCAAGCAGTTGTTCCATAACCGGGAAGAGATTACACTTTATATGGTCAAATATTAAGAGATCTAGCCTTGATTAAAGCTGTTAAAGGTATTATGAAATTGATTCGATTAAGCTCATTAAATTTTGTGCTTTACAATCTATTCCTGACTGTACTATAATGATACCAATATTAACCATAACAAACCTGAGGGAAAGCATCCCGAAGCGAACAAAACCGGATATCCGGTCTGTTCTTCTTCGGTGAAGCTTTCCCTTTTTTGTTGTGTTTTGAAGGAGGAATTGATATGAGACATCCGGCCAGGCTGGAACGTGGAAGCCTGCTGGGAGGTAGATATCGTATCGTATCCATTCTTGGAACAGGCGGAATGAGCCATGTATACGAGGCGGAGGATCTGAAGTTGCCGGGCAAGATATGGGCAATTAAAGAAAGCGTAACGATTATGCCATATGAAGGCAGTATGGAGACGGAGGCCGCTCTTCTGACATCACTTCGTCATCCAAGATTGCCGCAAATTGTTGATTTTTTTGTCCCGGATGAAGATGGGTACACGTACTTGGTGATGGAATACATCGAAGGGTTAACCCTCGGTGAGTATTTCAAGCAGTGCCGTGGGAAGATTCCAATGGAGCAGTTGACGGAGCTTGTCCTTCAATTGCTCGATGTGTTGAGTTATTTGCATAATCTGAATCCACCTGTGATCTATAGGGATCTGAAACCATCAAACATCATGATCACGCCGGAACATGAAGTAAGATTAATTGATTTTGGCATCGCCAGAAGTTACAAACCGCAAAGTGCTGAAGATACCGTTAAGTTGGGAACCGCCGGTTTTGCCGCACCTGAACAGTATGGCGCGGGTCAGACCGATGCGCGTTCAGATCTATATGGACTCGGAGCATTGCTACTGTATCTTATGACAAGTGGTGCGTATACGGAATGGATTCAGGGTGTGGAAAGCTCTATCCGGAGTGATGTTCCGCGGACATACATCCCTGTGGCGAGAAGACTGTTAAGGTATAATGCCGAAGAGCGATTCCAATCTGCCGATGAGGTGCGGAAGGAACTGCTCCGAATACCCGGCGGAACAACGCCTGGTGGAGATACAACGATGACCTTGAATGGGGGAACAAGAGTTATTGCCCTGACTGGTGCTTCATCTGGTGTAGGGGTTACCCATACGGCTATAGCTATCAGTCATTATCTCGAAAGGCAAAACTTCAAAGTAGCTGTGATTGAAATGTCACCTCGCTCTCAATCCTTTGCAAGGATTCAACAAATCGCTCAAGCGGGTAAACCGGTACCAGCAGGCAGACAGTTTGCAGTGGATGGTGTGCATTATTGGAAACAATCCGGGCGAGCGGATATTTTGTCTTTGCTTGGGGGGAGTTATCAGTTCATCGTGATGGATCTCGGTAGTGGTCAGGACCAGAACCGGCTGGAAGAATTCCTGCGTGCAGATCTGCCAATTGTTATAGGCTCAGGTGCCGAATGGAGACAGGCGGAGATTGGTGCTTTTGTTCGATCACATCATCGGTATCCACGAGAGAAATGGATCTATTGTCTGCCCCTGGCAGCAAGTGAAGCAGTTCAGCGCATTCGTAAAGCTCTGGATACATCGAGTGTATATGGTCTGCCGTTACATATTGATCCTTTTGACAAGGACGCACAGATGGATAAAGTGTTTTCACATATTTTAATGCATATGATGGCACAGCAGCCCAAGAAACGTTCATTCTTTTCAAGAAGGAAAGTACATGATTAGAAGATTACGAAAGGAGAGCCTCTTTTGTCTAAATTAAGAAAACAAAGCCGTCAACTGATCTATGCCGGACTTATCGGAGCAGGAGCTGTAGGGTTGGTGTTCGGAGGATATGTTATTTACAATGTCAAAACGATGGGGGATGTCAGGTCAGCTGTAGAAGCCCGTTATTTATCGGCATATGAGGAAAAGGAAGCTGAATTAAAGCAACAATGGGATTCGGGAGCACAAGGATGGGTTACGATTCGGGATATTGAAGCAGGTGAACCGATATTACCGGAGGATCTGAAGCTCATTGCTGTTCCGGATGCACAAGCACCGCGAAATCTCTGGTCCAGTACTAAGCAGATGGAAGGCCAAGTGGCCAAAATAGAGTTGAAAAAAGGAACAGCCATTACCACCGAGATGGTGTATGAGGATGTACCGGCTCCTCCCGATTTAAGAAATCGAGAGCTGCAAGTTGTATTACTGCCGTCCTCACTTGTTAAGGGAGATATTATTGATGTTCGTATTCAATTCCCTACCGGACAAGACTATGTTCTCTTATCGAAGAAAAAAGTGGAACGACTCAATGCAGCTACCTTATGGATTACGATGACGGAGGAAGAAATTCTGTCACTCTCAAGTGCAATTGTAGATGCCTATTTACATAAAGCTTCAATCTATGCCTTAACCTATGTAGAACCACAGTTTCAGACACCTGCAATCGCGACGTATCCTGCCAATTCAGAAGTGTTAAAACTGCTGGAGAGTGATCCGAATATTGTTCGACGAGCCGAGCAGGAGTTATCCAGACAGGTGCGAAGTTCGCTTGAAAGTTCACTGGCCGCCTCCATGACAGCACCGTCAAAAGGGGTTGAACAGGATGTGGCACAATCCTCAGTTACATATAACAGTCGTCCATCATCAAATAATCCGGCAACGTCGGATGGAGTGATGTGGAATGATGGTTCAGGAAACGGAGCAGGAGCTAATTCTGGAAGCGTAAATGATCCTGCTGATGCTTCACAAACAGAACAACAGAGCTTGCTAACGGGTGGAGAATAGAGCGAAATCCGAGGTTTAATTTAGAATAATTCATATAACAGGGAGTTTAAGAAAAAGAAAGGAGTTGTAACATCTATGCATACATGGATCTTTGCGGGTTTATGTGAGAAGAATGATCTGATGTTATATCTTTGCAAGATACTGGCTTCGACAGGCAACAAGGTTTTGCTCGTAGATGGAACCTTACAGCAGAAGTATGGGTACGGTGTAGGTGACAGTCAGCAGTCTTTGCGAATTACGGAATTTGAAGGATTTGATATCGCTTGTCATTTTGTTACTTCAGCAGCAGTAGAGAATCATCTTGAAGTAAATGGCGAGCGATTGGATAGTTATGACTATGTGTTATATGACATGGAGACCTCACATTTTGCTTCACGTAATCTCTGGCTAACCGCTGATGTAAGAGTCTGGGTGAGTGATTATGAGCGTTACAATCTGGAACGTGGCAAGGGCTGGTTGAAGCGGTTGCTTGAAGAACAGTCATTACCTGGTGAGCTGTCATTTCAGCGGCTCTTAATTAACGGGGTTGACTGCAAGCTTGAAGCTCGTTATCTATGGGCGTATCTGGAAGGCAGTCCATTTGTGTGGACAGGAGAATCCTTAGTGCTTCCGTGGGATGAGTTAACAGCTGCGGTTAAGCTTGAGAATGAGCATCATCGCCGAGTTCATCTTGGACCTCTGTCACGAAATTACAAAAAATCGTTGTGTCGCGTGGTCGAGCAGTTAACAGGTTGGGAAAGTGTTCGCAGTCGCCGTGCGATGAAAGAAGCAGAGAGGATGAGAGCATGAGCACAATTACCTTTTGGAGCCCTTTTGCAGGAACAGGTTGCACTTCAAGCACATTAATTAGTGCTTATGCGATGGCACTTCACTACAGGACAAGAGTGTTACTTGTTAATGCAGGCCTTGCCGGAACTGGCACAGAAGCTGCTCTACCATCCAAAGATACGGATCCAGCGGATTTTATGTTCTCCTTCGAAGAGGGTGGCTGGGATGCGATTGAACGGCTGCATTCGAGCGGCAGTCTGAATAAGCACAATCTCAGGGATTATACCAAGCCACTTCTGAAGGAAAGACTTGATTTCCTAACCGGAAGAATTGATGAGATGGAACGTTCCCCGCAGGAACATGGTGAGACAGTGAAAAAGCTGCTAAATGTAGCTAACGAGTATTATGATCTGGTTCTTCTGGATGCAGATCATGCTGGTGTTGATTCACAGCTCAAGCTGCAACAGGCGGACTATGTTGTAATTAATCTCGATCAAAATATGCGAAATCTGGAGTTGTTCTTTGAAGAGATCCTACCAGAACGAATGAACAATAAGAATATACATGTCGTCATTAACAAATACGATTTGCATTCCCGTGCAACGCTTTCCAATATTAAGCGACAGTTCAGATATAAAGGCACGATATCTGCGATACCGTACACAACCGGATACCTGGATGCAATGAATCGGCGAGATGTCGCTAGATACTTGCAGTTGGAAAGTTTGACTGAGGATAAGGATATTCGTAAAGGGAGTTTTGCTGCAAGCATGAGCGAACTCGCTCGCCTGATTATGGACGGTGCAGGTATGCGCACAGTTCTGAAGAGGCTGGAAAGGGGAGCCTGAACCTCCGATGCTCTGGAATACCATATGGATAAGTTTGATTTTGATTCTGTGCCTGACTTATATCTGGTTCAAGTATAGAACGTTTCTTCGTGAAAAGAATGCTCGTGTGCCTGAACAGGAATCATTCACGATTGACATGTTGATTGAGAAGGTGAAGAACTCACTTCATGAGCTTAGTCATAGTCAGCTCGCGGATGCGGGTCTCCATGAAGAAGAATATCGTCGAAGAATTAATCAGCGTGCCGAGATGAGAAAAGCACTGAAGGGCTGTGTCTCAGGCAGTATCAGCGACAAAACGTATGTCAAAAATCTGATAGGGGATCTCCTGACCCGAAGCATAGGGCTGAACAAATCAAATGTGGATGAAGTTATTTTGTTTGCAGAACCAGATTTGCTGACGATCCAGGACCGATTCGAAATTGTATTTTATCTGTACCGACAGCAATTCGGTGTGGATGCACTCTCCCGAATGATTGATACCTACGATCTTGGCAGACTGAGAATGGAGGAAGGTACGGACGATGGAGGAAGTTATTATATCTCTGAGGAGGATATTCAGTATGTGTTCGAGTGCGAATATCGAGAGCTTGGATTCAGAGAAAAGACGGATATCATCGTTCAACGTATCTACCAACATTATAAAGGATTCTCGGTTGTTGATGAGATAAGGGACCAACGTATTGACGGTGTTAGTGGTGGTGTCAGCGGTATGCTTGATGCTGTTCATAATATGGGACTTCGAAAACCGGCATCATGGAATGATTTGCTGGATCAAGGACTGGAGGATAATGCACATGAAGAACCACTTAGCGGCATGGAAAGTGTCTGGATTTTCTATAAAGGTAAGTCCATTCATCTATCCTTTCTGTCCTTCGGCAGTATTCGTGAACTGAAAAGGGTATGCCAGAATATATACAAATACAATTACCCCGGACAGTTGTCGGAAGCAAGTGGATACAAGGTGAACGAGATGAAAGACGGCTCCCGTGTCGTTGTTGTTAGACCTCCTTTTGCAGAATCATGGGCGTTCTTCGTGCGGAAGTTCGATATTCCGAATGCTGCACTTGAACAATTGATTACGGGTAACAACGCAGATCTGCCAATTACATTGCTTCAATACCTGATGAAAGGAAGCCGGATCACAGCTGTAACCGGGGCGCAGGGTTCTGGTAAAACAACGTTGCTTATGGCTATGGTCAAACACATCTATGCATCGTACACCCTTCGGGTGCAGGAGATGGCGTTTGAACTTCAATTAAGACGGATCTATAGTCGGCGTAATATTTTGAGTTTCCGAGAGACTGAACACATTTCAGGTCAACAAGGGCTTGATTTGCAGAAAAAAACGGATGGTACCGTCAATATTCTCGGTGAGGTGGCGAGTGATGAGGTGGCCGCATGGATGATTCAAATGTCTCAAGTTGCCAGTCTGTTCACCCTGTTTACCCACCATGCCAAAACGTTTCGTGATCTGGTCTTCTCCCTCCGTAATTCCTTGCTCAAGACAGGTATGTTCCAGCATGAGCATATTGCTGAGGAGCAGGTTGTGAGTGTAATCAACTTCGATGTTCATATGAAGAAAGATGCTGAAGGACGAAGATATATCGAACGAATTACGGAGTGTCTTCCTCGTGCGAATCAAGGTGATAGCGTGGAAGAGAGGGCAGGTTTTACATTTCGTAATGTTGTGGAGTACAGAGATGGAGCGTATGTTGCAACAGCTCCAATCTCCTCTGGATGCATGATGGATATGCGAGAACAGATGACATTACAGGATGCTGAGAGATTTGAACAGTTTATGAAGCAACACTGGGGTGATCAGCATGACAATTAAATGGATTTTGCTCCTCGTATTAAGTATTTGTGCAGGAGGTTTGCTGATCACACTTCTGGTTTTAAGTATGTTACGTCACAGAGGAGGTGGTTCAACAAGTCAATCCGGCGTGATTTTTGCTCCTAGCGGGAAGGGATTCAAGGGACTGGGATCAATCTTGTTGCAGTCCTACCGTCTTGGAATGAAAGTGCCACTGCTATCAGCTTATATTCTCCAGGTGCAGAAACGCATTTCATTCCGCCATGTTGGGGATGAGCCTTCACTTCGCAGGCTGACTATGACAGTGGTTCTGATTATTCTTGGAGGTTATGGAGGCATAAGTGTCATTCTGTTTCTTCTGCAGCCGGGTATCGCTTTTGTAATACTTTCCGTACTCTGTGCTGTGGTGCTAAATAGCTTGGTATTGGATATGTGCCTCAGTCGTATGGAAAAAAGGTTGCTGGTGCAGATGTTAGATCTCTTTGCAGATGTAAGGCATCGTTATCATCAGCATGGCATGGTTGAGGAAGCGCTCTATGAAGCCGCTGAAGCAGGTACAGGAGAAGCAGCAGAACAGGTAAGACTGATCTACGAAGCTCTAACTTCTCCAGATCCGAATGAAGCACTTGAGCGTTATTATGAAGTGGCTCCCAACCGTTTTCTCAAAGGATTTGCCGGCGTTTCCTATATGGTCATGGAGTTTGGGGATAAGGACAGAGCACAAGGCTCTATTTATCTTAACGGACTTGGTAACCTGACTCAGGAGATCCATCTGGAGATATTGCGGCGTAATAAATTGGATTACCTGCTCAAAGGACTTAATATCATCGCGCTAGCTCCGGTATTGTTCACTGCTCCAATCGAACGCTGGGCCAGAGTCAGTTTTCCAACGATGGATGAATTTTATCGCAGCAAAATCGGTTTTGTTACCAAAATATCAATCTATGTCATCATCATCCTTGCTTATTTGCTTCTGCAAAGGCTCCAGCAATACGATGAAACTCGTTACCGGTCAGGGCATAAGCATTCATGGTTGGATCAGTTTCTGTACAAGCAAATCTTCATACGGAAATTGGCGATGTTGTTTGCAGCGAAACCTGGCAGTGCACAGTACAGTCAAACGATACGGCTCATGAGGGAGAGCAGCTCAGAGTTGAAATACGAATGGCTTGCCATTCGTCGAGTGATGTTATTCGCAGGTTGTTTGGTTCTTACAATGGTGTGCATCTTGCTGTTGCACCAGGTTGAACGTAATCATATCTTGTATGATCCAATCCGCGATGATCGAATGTTTGGTGCAATGGCTGAAGCGGATCTCAGGAAAGCTGAGGAAAAAACAGCGTTGGATCAATCCGTGTTGGAAAGTGTAGAAATGAACCGAGGAGCTACATACGAAGAAGTCTCCAAAGCGTTACAGCAGTTATCTCCAGTTCAGTTAGACCATGATACCCAGAATGAGACCATCACGCGCATTATGCAGAAACTTGAGGTGTATAACAAGCAATATGTACGCTGGTGGGAAATGATTATAGCCATTCTCATGGGTGCAGCAGGGTACTACATGCCCGTATGGCTTATGTTATTTCAGCGGAAAATGCGAAGGTTGGATATGCGACATGAAATCTATCAATTCCAGACAGTGATTTCCATTTTGCGTGAGATGGACCGGATGTCAGTCGAGGAGATATTGGAGTGGCTTAATCGATTTTCCGTCATTTTCAAGCGCCCGCTTCAAAAATGTTTGTTGCATTTTGAACATGGACCAGAGCTTGCACTTGAACAATTAAAGGAAGAGGCGGGTTTGCCCGAGTTCCAGAGACTGGTTGATAAATTGCAGCTTGCCCTTGGCAAAATTTCAATACGTGAAGCCTTCGATGATCTCGAGAGCATGATGGCATTTTATTTTGAACAACGCAAGCAGGAGTACAGCAAAATGATAGATGTCAAAGCATCATGGGGGAGAACTATTGGATTTACACCTATGTATGCCCTTATCTTTTTGTATCTGGTTATTCCATTGGTCGGTATGAGTTTCTTACAGATGAGCATTTATTATGAGCAAATTCAGAAACTGTAGCACAATTCATCTGTGTGACAGTCTGAAATAGTTTAATAACTTATAACTTGGGAGGATTTATCATGAACAATGCATCAAGCGCTTTAAAGGTGGCAGCAGGGATATTCTTAACAATCGCTTTGATCACAATTGTAGTTCTGTTGTTTATTTCGGCTCAGGAGGCAACCAAGACGGCCCAGAACAATTTTGCTGATATCCAAACCGAGTTGTCCCAGGCTGCATTTACGGTATATGACGGAACAACCATCAGTGGATCACAGGTAACGAATGCGCTGCGTAAATATGCGGACAAGGATCAGTTCGGTATTCAAGTTATTACAGGTAAAAATAAAGCGGGTCAATGGTACGGCAATCAATTAAACATTTCACAGGATCTCAATAATGCGGACTACGGCTCGGTTATTGCACCCGACGATAAAGTGGGGATTATTAACCAGACCATGAGTGAAAAAGAAAATCAATATGTCAATCCAAGTGGTAAATTCAAAGCCATTATCGTAAAAGACCGTTCGAACGTGGTAAGAGGGCTGATCTTCCAGCAATCCTGACAGGAGTTGGTTTAACATGTCCCGGAATACACAGCATCTCATGTTGTTTTGTACGGCGGTTGTCCTGTTTGTGACAGCCTGCCTGTACGGGCAACAGAATGTTAAGATTTTATCAGCGGCCTTGAACGACAGAGTACAGACAACAGCAGGCATGGAAGGTCGGCTGACAACAACACTGCATACCACCAATCCGTATCAGTATAGTGGTGCGGAAGTGTTGCATACCGTTAGACAGATGACAGGCACAGGCATTACTGTGGAGGTAGATGGAACTTCGTATGTGATCGATCCACTTGTCAGCAAAACAGCGACGATTCCTGTCCAGCTCGATGCCACCTACAGACCAGAGTTTATAAGAAATGAAACTGGAGAACTGCTCAAGATTGTTTTTTGGAAGGAGGCGAGTGTGAATTGATTAATGCCGCATCCAAGCTGCTTGCCGTATTGCTCGCAGTCCTTCTGCTCTATGTGTACCCAGCTGCTGAAACAGCCGATCGGCAGGATGATATAGCACGTATGACGGCTGTTCAGAATGTAACACGTTTTGTTGATGCTGTCCGAACAAAAGGGTATATTTCACCTCGAATGTTGGCTGAGTTTGAGGAGCAACTGGCTCAGACAGGCAATGTGTATGAGGTATCCATGGAACATTTACATAAGAAATATGTACCTCATTATATGGATCCAATGGACAATAACAGTTTTAACGGGACCTATGAGGTTGTGCAGGATGGATATTATTCGGCTCAGATTCGAGAAAGACTATTCCCATCCTCAGGTGTGATACCGGTTGATGATCCTGGCCGAAGATATACGTTGACGACAGGGGATTTTTTCACCGTGACGCTCCAAAATACAAATCGTACACCTTCCATGCTCATTCGTGAATGGTTGAGTGGTACGGCTCAGGCTTCAGCAGTATTTGTAACATACGGAGGTATGGTCCTCAATGAAGATTACTGAGCTATCCATTGTATTTGTGCTGATCTTTTTCCCGCTCTTCTGGATCATCTCACTCCATACCCAAGATGCCGAAGAGGCTCAATATTTTGGTCAACGATACAGATCTGCACTTCAAACCTCAGTCATGGATGCAGGTGCAGTCATGCATCAGAATGAGAAACAAAATGATGAAGCGGGTTATGATTCAACCAAGTTTGTTAAAGCGGACAAAGAGCTTGCCTTGTTAACATTTACGCAGACGATGGCTTTGAATATAGGGATTCAAGACGATCCCGCAGCTATTCGAAACATGTTTAATTACATTCCTGCCGTGGTTATTCTGGATTATGATGGCTATTATATGTTGTCCAAAGAAACAGAGATGACGGGTAGCCGTGAAGATTCTTTCAGGCAAGTGTGGAGCCCCAAGAAACCTTATACATATTCAGATTCTAATGGTAACAGTATCAACTTTACACTGGATGACTACGTATATGCTTTTGACGCAAGCGCAGGGAGATGGATTGAGGGATTCCAAAAAGAACTGGCTTCAAGCACACAGATTCCTTTACTTCAGAATACCAGCGTATTTGAGCAAGTTAGACAAAGCCGGATTGTGACTACGGTGCAGGATGATCTGGCTGATGTGATTAACCGCCATAATGAGTTTGCCAGAAAAAACGGTATTTCCTATACATTTACAATGCCCCTGATTGCGCAGGAAGATTGGTACAATTCCATTAATGATACAGGGATTATGGCCTTTATCCAAGGTATAGGTGTGGGTGACCAAAAGATCAACAATTATGCGATCGGTGGAGGCAGACTTGTGAAGAAAACGGCCATCGTAGGTGGGGTAGATCCTTTAACGGGTATCAAGTACTACTATCCCTCCACATGTGGTAATGGTTACCGTGCTGAAGAGGTGTTTACAGACGCAAGACAAGCAGCTGCACAAGGCTATTTCGAATATAAATGCTCTAATCGTTAGGGTAGCCTGTATGACAAAATCATGTAAGAGGTTCCTGAACTGTTTACATTACTTTCAGAAAAGACGGGACCTGTGCTAGAATAGGGTTTCGGAACAATAATAAAAGTAATGTCTAATAGATAGGAGCAACCTCATCTTATGAGTTTATTGTCAGTAGAGAACGTAAGTCACAATTTTGGAGATCGCACGTTATTTAAAAATGTATCGTTTCGTTTACTTGCCGGAGAGCGTGTAGGACTTGTTGGTGCCAATGGTGTGGGTAAATCCACATTAATGAACATCCTTACCGGTAAATTGCTTAAAGATAGTGGAAAAGTGGAATGGACACCTAAGGTCCGTTATGGATATCTGGATCAGCACACGAAGCTTACCCCAGGCAAAACCATTCGTGACGTTCTTAAAGATGCATTCCTTCCGTTGCTTGAATTAGAAAAAGAAATGATGAATATAACGGACCAGATGGCAGATGCAGATCCAGATAAGCTGGAGCAGTTGCTGGAAGAGATGGGCGATATTCAGGAACAACTGGAACAGGGCGACTTTTATCTGATTGACGTAAAAGTGGAAGAGATGGCCAATGGACTTGGTTTGTCCGCAATTGGTCTGGATCGGGATGTCGCAGCTCTAAGTGGTGGACAACGTACCAAGGTGCTTCTGGCCAAGCTTCTGCTTGAGAAACCTACAGCTCTTTTGCTGGATGAGCCGACCAACTATCTGGATGTAGAACACATTGAATGGTTGTCACGTTACCTGAAGGACTACCCTCATGCGTTTCTTTTAATCTCCCATGACACGGAATTCATGAATGAAGTCGTAAATGTCATTTATCATTTGGAATTTGCCAAATTAACGAGATATGCAGCGAACTATAACAAGTTCCTCGAGATGGCTGATATGAATAAAGCCCAGCATATTGATGCGTACGAGAAACAGCAAGAGTACATCAAGAAGCAGGAAGATTTCATTCAGCGTAACAAGGCACGTGCTTCAACTTCAGGTCGAGCGAAGAGCCGGGAGAAACAGCTGGACAGAATTGAACGTATTGATCGTCCAGATGAAGCGGCCAAACCAACGTTCAAATTCAAGGATGCCCGCGCGAGCAGCAAAACGGTCTTTGAGGGCATTGATTTTGAAATTGGATATACGTATCCTTTGCTGCCTAAAATGACAATGACAATTGAACGTGGTGAAAAGATTGCCATCGTAGGTTGTAATGGTGTGGGTAAATCAACACTGCTGAAAACCATCCTGGGAAAAATATCTCCACTCAGTGGAAAGACTTTCTTGGGAGATTATCTCGAAACGGCCTATTTTGAGCAGGAAGTTCGTGCTGGGAATATCACGCCGATTGAGGATGTGTGGAATGAGTTTTCACATTTGACCCAAAATGAAGTCCGGGGTCATCTCGCTCGCTGCGGGTTGAAAAATGAGCACATTACCCGTCCGCTTAACATGCTGAGTGGTGGAGAGCAAGCCAAGGTTCGTCTATGCAAACTCTTGATGCGTGAAAGCAACTGGATTCTATTCGATGAGCCGACGAACCATTTGGATGTCACAGCTAAAGCTGAGTTACAGCGTGCCTTGCAAGAATTCAAGGGAACGGTGTTGCTGGTATCTCATGAACCTGATTTCTACGAGGGTTGGGTTACCAAAACATGGAATGTTGAAGAATGGTCTGAGAAAAACTAGACAATTCAAGCAACGCTTAATAGAAATGAACGGTGACAAAAAAATCCTTCTATGGTAACATAGGCTACAACTTCATATGAACACTAGGGGGGCCGCACGATGTGGCTGAGATGGAAGAATGCGATTCCGGACCCTTTGCACCTGATCTGGATCATACCAGCGTAGGGAAGTGGCGAGCGCGTTTCAGTGAATGACGTGAGCAAACGGCAATTCGGAAGGATTTCAACCGTCTGCTTAACGAATTGAAACATGCAGTTGCGTGTATAACGTTATGGCTATAAGGTCTATAGCTTTATTGCACGAAATGAACTGTATGTATCAGTCAGTCATCTGGTCCTATAATTAATACGCAGCCACTCCCCTACGGGAGTGGCTTTTTTGTGTTTTCATAGCATTCACACATGGAAGGGGATGAACAGTACGGTAAGTTCTCATGAACATGTTCACGAATCATTTGAATTGCATGTTGTATCTACGGGTGTAGGGAATCAAGCATCTTTTGTAAAAGCTGCAAAGGACGTTTGGCCATGGGTGGACTACATCCATATACGAGAGAAACAACTCTCGTGGCAAGACAAGATCGGTTGGGCTGAAAGTCTGCGTAGCGTTGGCGTTCCATCTTGTCGCATCGTTATCAATGGTTCAGAACTGCCACCACAGAATGACATCTATGGCGGTGTACATTGGGGGCAAGATGCGATACGTAACTATAACCCTGCTGTAATAAGCAATATGCAGCGACTTCGTTTGGGCGTATCTGTTCATTCAATCGATGAGGCAAAAATCGCTGAAGAACGGGGAGCCGATTACCTTTTCTTCGGGCATGTCTACTCAACCAACAGTAAGCCTGATCTTGAACCAAGAGGATTATATGCTCTGGCTGAAGTGTGCTCTGCTGTCTCCATTCCTGTCATGGCGATTGGGGGCATCGAACCGGGGAACATTCACGCTATTCGCTCTGCAGGCGCACAGGGAGTCGCTGTGATCTCGAATGTATGGGCGAGTGATTCCCCGGATCGGGCGGCTGCATTATTAAGGCAGTCTATCGTGGCTACAGAAAGTCTGAGGCGCTGAATCAAGGAGATGAGAGGATGAAAGAGATCGTTACTGATAGACCGGATAAAATTCATGCAGAAACGATTATTGTAGGAGGAGGCGTTGTTGGTTGTGCCATTGCGTATGAGCTTGCTTCCCGTGGACAGGATGTGCTGTTGCTGGAGCGTTCGGCGATTGCGGGAGGCACTTCTTGTGCGGCGGCTGGAATGCTGGCGGCAGATAGTGAGGATTTTGCTCATCCTTTGATGGCTAAGCTCGCCAGGCAGAGTAAACAGTTACTTATCGAGCAACAGGTGCTAATGGCTACACTCAGCAAGGTAGAGGTTGGTCTGCAACGCCAGGGATTCCTAACTCCTTTTCGTTCATACAGTGAATTAAGTAGTTATAAGGACAATCGGAAGTCTGCGTTGTCTGCTGATGAGGTATGGTGGGATCGTTCCGTTGTGCAACAGGAGGCATCATGGCTTAACAGAGATACGTATGGAGCCTACTACAGACCTTACGAGAGTGAGATTCTTCCAGTCCATCTAACGAAGGCATACGCCGAATCGGCTCAAACATTGGGAGCACGGGTTATGGAGGACATACAGGATATACGTGTGCAAGCAAACGAACACGGCGTGCAGGGAATCAACACATCCACCGGTGAGATGAGATGCAAACATGTCATTATAGCGGCTGGATTACAGAGTGAAGAGTTGATGAGACATGTGAATCTGAGCTTGCCTGTGTGGTCGGTAAAAGGTGAAATAGCCGCCGTTCAGTTCTCAGATGAACATGCAGGGTACAGACCTGACAGAACGGTGTATGCAGAGGATATCTATATTGTTCCCAAAGCCAATGGAGAGGTTTGGCTCGGGGCAACCAGTCTGCCAGGCAGAACGGATTTGAACGTTTCTGTACAGGGTGTTCAGAAGCTATTAACAGCGGCTACCCACTGGGTGCCTGGGATGAAGGAAGCACAATTTATACGAGCGTGGGCAGGCGTAAGGCCGGCAACTCCGGATGGTCTGCCTTATATAGGTGCTTGCGAAAGTGTTCCCGGGCTGTTTGCCGCCTTTGGACATTACCGTAACGGTATTTTGCTCAGTGCGATAACAGGCAGACTAATCGCTGAATTACTCGCGGGCAAAAGCTCAGAAGAGCTCGGAATTGAGGCGATGAGCCCTGAGCGATTGAACAGAAAGGGAGTGGTGCAGTGAATATCATCGTTAATGGTCAACGGATGGAAATTGAAGACAGATTGAATCGTGTGGATAAACTGCTTCAATCTTTTGATCTGCAAGTCAAGACTGTAGTTGTAGAGCTGAATAAGCATATTTTAACCCGCGAGTATCATGAAACGACGGCATTAAGAGAAGGCGATCGAATCGAGATTGTACATTTTGTAGGAGGCGGTTGATGATGTTGAACATTGGTAAATATACGTTTGAGTCCAGATTGTTGCTCGGAACAGGCAAGTTTTCGGATCTGGAAGTGCAAAGTCAGGCTGTGGAAGCATCTGAAACGGAAGTTTTAACCTTTGCTGTTCGTCGTCTGAATCTGGAGGAACGTAACCAGAAGCATTTCCTGGATACGTTGGATCTGGATAAATACACACTTCTTCCGAATACGGCGGGGGCTTCCACTGCGGAAGAGGCGGTGCGGATTGCCGAGCTTGCGCGGGCTTCAGGACTTTGTGATATGATAAAAGTCGAAGTCATCGGAGATGGAATTACGTTACTCCCAGATCCGATTGAAACGTACAAGGCTTGCGAAATTTTGCTTGAAAAGGGCTTCACGGTATTGCCTTATATTTCGGATGATGTCATTCTGGCCAAAAGGCTACAATTGCTTGGTGTACATGCTGTAATGCCTGGCGCTTCTCCCATCGGAGCGGGCAGAGGCATCATCAATCCCTATAACCTTGAGATCATCATAGAGCAGGCCGTTGTTCCAGTAATTTTAGATGCAGGATTACGCTCCCCAAAAGATGCTGCTTATGCGATGGAACTTGGTGCCGATGGCGTATTGTTAAATACAGCCGTATCCGGATCAGGGGATCCAGTGAGCATGGCTAAAGCGATGCGATTGGGGGTAGAAGCGGGTAGATTGGCATATGAGGCAGGCATGATTCCCGTAAAGCGTTATGCAGCAGCCAGTAGTCCGGTGGAAGGAATGGTTCATACATGACAGATCAAATAACATCTTCCGAGCAGGCCGATCGTTATTCCAGACAGGAACGGTACGCGCCACTTGGCAAGGAAGGCCAGGCCAGATTAAAGGGCAGCAGAGTTTTAATTGTAGGCGCTGGCGCACTCGGAACAGGAATTGCAGAAACGTTAGTTCGTTCAGGAGTCGGACACTTAACGATTGTGGATCGTGATTATGTGGAGTGGAGTAACCTGCAGCGGCAGCAATTATATGTAGAACAGGACGCGCTTGAGCGGATACCGAAGGCAATGGCGGCGGAAAAACGTTTATCTGCCATTAATTCCACGGTTCATGTGGAAGGGAAAGTGTTGGACGTCAGAGTAGATGAGTTGGAAGAACTCGTTCAGCATACAGACTTGATCATGGATGCAACGGATAACTTTGATACCCGACTACTTATTAATGATATGGCACAGAAGCACGGTATTCCCTGGATTTATGGTGGATGCGTAGGTAGTTATGGTATTACCTATACGTTTATGCCCGGAGATACGCCATGTTTAAATTGTTTGCTGGGTGAAGTCCCTCTGGGTGGAGATACCTGTGATACGTCTGGCATCATACCTCAAGCCGTACAGATGGTAACGGCGAATCAGACCGCAGAAGCGATGAAGTTACTTAGTGGCAATGCAAATGCATTGAGACGTAAGTTATTGTCATTTGACGTGTGGAGGAACGAATACATATCCATCAATGTGGATGGTGCGAAAAAGCAAGACTGTCCTTCCTGCGGTACTTCGGCAACGTATCCATATCTTTCTGCGTCCAATCTGGAGAAAACAGATGTGTTGTGTGGCAGGGACACCGTTCAGATCCGACCTGCAAGGCGCATGAATCTGGATCTTCAACATACAGCAGATCGCCTGAACAGGCTTCAAGAAGGAAAAGTGGAATCCAATCCGTTTCTGGTTTCTTTTACAACAGGAGTCCATAGAATGGTTATTTTCCAAGATGGACGTGTCCTCGTACACGGAACAAAAGACACAGCTGAAGCACGTACGCTTGTCCATCGCTACTTTGGTTAAAGCAAGAAAGAAGCAAAGTCTGTTCCCTTGAGGGAATGGACTTTTTCATTTTACGGCATGCTATCTGTACCAACCATTGCTGCGAGCGGTGGGGATAGAGACAGGCCGGGTGAAAAAGAGTGAAAACAGCCATTTTGCTGATTGGAGCAGGAGAGCAGGTCAGCCTTATTCAGGATGTTTTATGTAGCGAAGGGTATGAAGTGCAACGAATGGAGTGGTCTGAACTAAACCAATCCGTCGAGCCTTCGTTGTTGCATATTAACCTGATCATCCTGGTAGACCGGGAAGAGGGGACGAAACATTGTGGCAAGGATCAGAAATTAGAATTAAAACGATGGTTAGATAAAGGTCAGGTTATACCTCTACTGGTTATTACTTCAAATGCATCTCCTCAGTTCATCGTGGAATGGCTGGATTATGGAGCTAATGACGTGATGGAGGAACCCATCCACATGACCGTAATGCTTGCCAGAATACGAAACTTATTGCGTGTTTTTGCGAATGCAACACCAGAGGGCGAAGAAGTAATTGTAGTACATGATCTTAAAGTGAATTTGCGTTCAAGACGGGTAAATCGTGCGGGTGAATACCTGACATTAACACCAAAAGAGTACGAATTGCTGGAATTTCTGGCCCTGCATGTGAATAAAGCATGTACCCGGAGTGATATTTTGCGGGAAGTATGGGGATATGAGTATGCGATGGATACCAACGTTGTGGATGTGTATATCAAACATCTGAGGGTTAAGGTGGATAAGGGAAGAAGTGTGAAACTGATTCATACTGTGCGTGGGATCGGTTATATGTTGCATGATAAAAATTAGATTACGAAGGTTAGTTCCATGAATCACCAGTTTAAAGTGTGGCAAAAAGAGGGTAAAAATAAAAGACCGGATAATACCCCCGGTCCTTACTCATTAGCTATGATGTGAATCTAAAGTACACGACGAGCTTTAACATACGTTCTCTTCCAAGTACCAGAGTCCAGATCAGAGAGGGTTACGCCTGGAGATCCGTACGTATGCAGAATCTTACCATTTCCCGCATAAACGCCTACGTGAGTGACATTGGAACCGGTAGAACGGCTACCGCTGGAGAAGAATACCAGATCTCCGACACGGAGATTAGCTTTAGACACAGCTTTACCTTCTTTGGATTGGTTCACGGAAGTGCGCGGCAAATCTACACCATACTTTTTGAAAATATATTTCATAAAAGAAGAGCAATCAAAAACTTTGGTTGTTGAGGTTGAAGCACCAAATTTATATGGAGTTCCAGTAAATTGTTTACCATAGTTAACAATCTGTTGACCTGTGGATACAGAAGCAGTTGCTGCCTGTGCAACAGGTGCGTTAGTCATTAATACAGCTCCAAAACCTAGTGTAGCGCACAACCCGACGGTTACGGCCTTTTGGACAAAGATGTTTGTTTTCATGTTAGTTAGTACCTCCAAAATTCGTTTTCGTTAAGTTGCTAGAGCGAGTATAACAGCTTTGTAACAGCCTAGAAATTGGATAGGGGAGTGTAATCCCTTGCACCACAATGGTTTGGGTATGTTTATTAAAATATGATTAAAAATGTCAAAAAATTAATCATTGACGAATGAAGAATAATGATGAAACAACAAAGACCCTTGAATATCAAGGGTCTTTATTATGTGTGAACCTATTTTCTTGATTGAATCACTGGTTACAAAAACGTAATAAATAACTATGAAGCATACGAATAGATTCAATCTTTGCTCTGAATAATCAGTAATAAGCCGCTATCAATAGTGACTGTACCGGAGGAGCCTAAGAGCTTGTTGCTTACACCCAAGGATTGTCCCATGCGAATGGTGGCTTGATCTAGCGGATACATAAAACCATCTAGAGTTATTCCAGTAACTTCATGAGTCAAGGGGAGCAGAGAAACATATTTATAGTCACGGTCCTCAACCACAGCTTTGGATGTGGTCAGTGTCATGTAATTGTGCTTGTCCTGAATGGCACAGGAGATATGATGCTGCATCGCGCGAACCATAATATGTACATTGGCGAGTGTGTGATCCATACGTGTACCTGTAGCACCTAACATTAAGATGTGAGAAGGTTCGTAATCTAGCGCTGTCTCAAAAGCCATTTCTGTATCAGTAAGATCTTTGTGAACAGGGTCGCATGTAATGAACCGAATGCTATTGTTACTTACAATGATACGTTCCTCTTCATTAATGGAGTCGAAGTCTCCTACTGCAATGTGTGGCTGAATTCCGTGTTCAATTAAAAATAATGCACCGCGATCGGCCGCGATGATCATATCATCTTCTCGTATTTCCTGAAGTAATTCTACAGATAAGTTTCCGCCTGTAAAAATAATAATCCGTTTCGCCGTCATTTTATTTCATCCTTCCTAATTCAGAGAAAAATAGTCCATTGTTCAAATATAATGTTGGAACCTGTACAAATATATTCACCAAACCAGTATAATCCACAAAATGTGGTTGCACAATTTCAGTGCTCGCGGATACAATGGGTAGAGCGACATGGAGATGACT
The DNA here is from genome assembly GCF_037993015.1 of Paenibacillus sp. FSL E2-0151. NCBI lineage: Bacteria > Bacillati > Bacillota > Bacilli > Caryophanales > Paenibacillaceae > Paenibacillus > Paenibacillus sp. FSL E2-0151. The sequence continues at coordinate 4,045,021 of NZ_CP150308.1, read as the reverse complement.
TGAAAAGTGAGGTTTGAACAGGTTGGACTTACACATTTTTGAAGTATTCAGCATTATAGGCACTATCGCATTTGCAATGTCCGGTGCCTTCGTGGCAATGGAAGAGGAGTATGACATTCTGGGTGTTCTAGTGCTTGGACTTGTCACGGCATTCGGAGGCGGGATTATCCGGAATGTACTTATAGGTATACCTGTAACGACACTGTGGAGTCAGGGATCACTTATTATGTTAGCCCTAGTATCAGTAGCGATTGCGTTTATATTACCTCTCAAGTGGATTAGTCACTGGAAGCGAACAGAGGCGCTGTTTGATGCAATCGGACTCGCAGCATTTGCAATTCAAGGGGCGCTCTACGCGGCGAACATGGGACATCCTATTAGCGCAGTTATCGTTGCAGCAGTAATGACCGGTATTGGTGGAGGCGTTATTCGTGATGTGCTTGCTGGACGTAAACCGCTTGTATTGCGTGACGAAATCTATGCTGTATGGGCAATGACAGCCGGTTTTGTTATAGGTATGGGCTGGTTAACAACGAATGCTGGATTATTATTTTGTTTTGCGGCCGTTGTGTTCTTCCGGATGTGTTCTGTACATTATAAATGGAAACTGCCACGTCGTTCGCTCGTACCATCTGAGACCGGAAACGTCAGTCCTCAGCCGGAGAACATTGTGACACAGCCAACATCGTCGGTACTTCAAGGTACGTTAAGCAAGGGGGATTAATATGATTAATGTTTTGTTTGTATGTCTGGGCAATATATGTAGATCACCAATGGCTGAAGCCGTTTTGCGTCACAAAGTCCTGGAGAAGGGGCTTGAACACCAGATTCGTGTGGACTCTGCGGGTACAGGGGACTGGCATGTTGGTAAACCTCCGCATGAAGGGACGCGAAAATTGCTTGATTCGTACCAGATTTCTTATGCCAACATGGCAGCAAGACAGTTCGCCAGCGAAGACTTTACTCAATTTGATTACATTGTGTGTATGGATAATTCCAATGCAGATAATGTGCGCAACGTTCCAGGCGGAGCTGAGGCGGACATCATCAAGTTCATGGACATGCTTCCTAAGGAAAAACTCAGAGAAGTACCTGACCCATATCACACAGGCAATTTTGAAGAGGTGTACGAGCTGGTTAACGCAGGCTGCGATGTTCTGTTGAGTAAGATTGAAGCGGAACATTCCTTAGCCTAAAAAGTAAACGGAATTCATGCTTAATTTGTAATTGGACAAAGAAGCAGGATTAGAGCACTTAAAGCAAGCAGGATATCCTGCTTCTTTTTCAGGTTACAATTGTAAGCGGTATCATTAAAATGAAAAAAAATAGCGGCATTTCAGCCGCTTGTTAAAGTGGTCCTTTTATCTTTCCTGGAGAAAATAAAGTAATGCTTCGGGCAATTCCTTCTGCCAAAAACCCCATTGGTGTTTTCCGTCTTTCTCCTGATAGGAGACGAGGGCACCACGCTTTTCCAGTAATTCTCGAGTATCCCGGTTTAATTGAACAAAATCATACGTACCCGTGTCTGCCTCGAAATCAGTCTCTTGCAAGCCAACAATCATCCAGATCGAGAGCCAAGACAGATCTTCAGCTGCGGCATAGATCTCCTGTGAAGCAGAGTAGAAGGCACCAGACATGCTGATCACACGTGTAAACAGATCCGGATATAACAGAGCAAGATGAAGCGAAACACTGCCACCGAGCGAGTCTCCGGCAAGAATGCGTTCCTGCGGAGAACGGCGCACAGGATATTTCTCTTCTATATAGGGAATAATCTCTTCAGCGAAGCAAGTGGTATATGCCTTGAACCGATCTCCAAATGGAGCATATTCCTGCGTTCTCACAGACACATCGACCTGAACCCCTACAATAATGAAAGGTTCGGCTCCTTCGTCCAGAATAATTTGGTTAGCTGTTGTAGCAATTCGTCCGAAATTAAAAAATTCTTCGCCATCCTGACAATAAACGACAGGGTAGCTAAGCAATTCGTTATAGCCCGGAGGAAGGTAAATACGGAGCGTTCGCTTCTCTCCGAGATAGCGACTTTCAATCTCTTCCTTCACAATCGTGCGTTTCAAATAGCGGGAATCCGTCATAAAACGTCACCTTTCTCGGTTAATTTTTTGCATTCGACCGCGCAATACGGTAAGATTACCCTTGTGCGGGGTTAGGTCAAACACGCAATCATGTATTATGCTGTTATACCAATATTAAGCCCCTGTTATACATACAATCCGGCAGGAAACATAAAAAAATTACGGATTTCTTTGACGTATGGAGTGAAACAGGTGTATAATAATATTATAACAGCGGAACTTGATATTCAAATTTTTTGTTGAGGTGAAGAAAAAAATGAGCAAGGTTCCTTATGAAGTGTATACAGAGGATGTAGAAGCTCTGTCCGTGCTGTCTCCTGACGGCGAAATTGTTAACAAAGACATGATGCCTACACTTTCCGATGATCAATTAAAAGAAATTATGTACCGCATGGTATTTACCCGTACTTGGGATGACCGTGCAGTAAACCTTGGCCGTCAAGGTCGTCTTGGTTTCTATGCTCCAGTATCTGGTCAAGAAGCGACAATGGTTGGTAGTGAATTTGCAATTGAAAAAGAAGACTTTGTATGTCCTGGCTATCGTGACATTCCGCAACTCGTATGGCACGGACTTCCTCTTTATCAAGCATTCTTGTACTCCCGTGGACACCAACATGGTGGACAAATTCCAGATGGCGTTAATGTATTGATGCCACAAATCATCATTGGTGCACAAATTCTGCATGCAATGGGTATCGCTATGGGTTACAAATTGAAGAAACAAAAACAAGTTGTTATCACGTACACAGGTGATGGCGGTTCTTCTGAAGGTGACTTCTATGAAGGTCTGAACTACGCTGGTGTATACAAACTGCCTGTTATCTTCTTTGTACAAAACAATGGTTATGCCATCACTACTCCTTTTGCTAAACAAACTGCAGCTCTTTCCATCGCTCACAAAGCGGTAGCAGCAGGTATCAAAGGTGTTAAAGTTGACGGTATGGACATCTTCGCTGTTATCAAAGCTGTTCAGGAAGCTGCTGAGCGTGGACGTAACGGAGAAGGCGCAACATTGATCGAAGCAGTAACTTACCGTTTCCGTCCTCACTCCCTTTCGGATGATGCTTCCAAGTATCGTACAAAAGAAGAAGAGGCAGAATGGTCTGCTAAAGATCCTATCGCACGTTTCGCTAAATATCTGGAGAAAAAAGGTCTTTGGACTGAAGAAGATACAGCACGTGTGAAAGAAGAAGCAAAAGCTAAAGTAAATGAAGAGATCAAAAAAGCGGAAAAAACCGAGAAAATGACGATTTCAGGCTTGATCGACAGCATGTTCGAACAAACGCCTAAGCACTTGGAAGAGCAAAAAGCTGATTTCCAATAAGTTTTTTCCGATAAAGCATAAACATCCGCGACTTTAATGTCCCGGTATACATGTACGAATTCAAATGTGAACTGTCAATGTTTAAGGAGGAAATGAAGCAAATGGCACAAATGAACATGAAAGAAGCAATCCGTGATGCGCTTCGCGTGGAGTTGAAACGTGATCCTAACGTTCTGCTTTTCGGTGAAGACGTAGGTAATGTAGGCGGTGTTTTCCGTGTAACGGAAGGTCTGCAAAAAGAGTTTGGCGAAGAGCGTGTATTTGATACACCATTGGCTGAGTCCGCTATTGGTGGTCTGGCTGTAGGTCTGGGTGTACAAGGCTTCCGTCCGGTTGCTGAGATCCAATTCGTTGGTTTTATCTTCGAAGCCCTTGACCAAATGGTAGTGCAAGCTGCTCGTATGCGTTTCCGCTCCGGTGGAAAATACAATTCTCCAATCGTATTCCGTACACCATTCGGTGGCGGCGTAAAAGCGGCAGAATTGCATACAGATTCCCTGGAAGGTCTGCTCACGCAAACACCAGGTATCAAAGTCGTAATTCCTTCTAACCCTTACGATGCAAAAGGTCTGATGATCGCTTCTATTCGCGATAACGATCCTGTATTCTTCATGGAGCACTTGAACTTGTACCATGCTTTCCGTGCAGAAGTGCCTGAAGAAGATTACGTTGTTGAATTGGGCAAAGCGAACGTTGTTCGTGAAGGTTCTGATGTAACGATCATTACTTACGGTATGATGGTTCACACTTCTGTGAAAGCAGCAGATGAACTCGAAAAACAAGGAATCAAAGTTGAAGTTATCGACCTTCGTACGGTTAGCCCGATCGACATCGATACTATCGTTGCTTCCGTTAAGAAAACAAACCGTGCAATTGTTGTACAGGAAGCTCAAAAGAGCGCAGGTGTTGCAGCTGAAGTCATTGCCCAAATCAATGAAAAAGCAATCCTGCACTTGGAAGCTCCGGTTCTGCGTGTAGCTGGTCCGGACACTGTATATCCATTTGCACAAATCGAAGATACATGGCTGCCTAACCCGGCGCGTATCATTGCTGCGGTTAACAAAGTCGTAAATTTCTAATTTAATCATCTGACATGCCGCAAGGCGCAGTATGGTGATTCACACCGCAGCGCAAGCTGCACTGTAAACAGCCATTAGCCCCTTGAGTAACAGTTATTTGCATTAGCAGTAACAGTTGTTTCTTGGAGTTAAGGGTTGTTTTCAGGATTGAGCACATAATCAAGGAGGTTTTTCAGTTGGCTAAATTTGAATATAAATTCCCTGAATTGGGCGAAGGCCTGCACGAAGGCGAAATCATCAAGATGCACATCAAAGTCGGTGACAAAGTAACTGACGACGACATCATCATGGAAGTACAGAACGACAAAGCGGTTGTAGAAGTACCTTGTCCGGTTAACGGAACAGTTACAGAAGTATTCGCTAAAGACGGTCAAGTCTGCCACGTTGGTGAAGTTGTAGCGATCATCGATGCAGAAGGCGAACTTCCTGAGCAAGACGACGCTCCTGCTGGCGATCAAGGCGAGCAAGAGAAAGATGCAGCTCAAGGCGGAGCTGACACAAGCGGTTCTTCTGCAGCAGCTTCCAGCTCGGATGCAGCTAAAGAAGGCGGCAACAACAGCGTTCCGGCAGTACCTGCCAAAGACGTTCTGGCAACACCAAGCGTGCGTAAATTTGCTCGCGAACAAGGTGTAGACATCGCTCAGGTTAACGGCACTGGCAACAACGGTAAAGTAACCAAAGAAGATGTTGAATCCTTCAAAAACGGTGGCGGTTCTTCCGCAGCGGCATCTTCCGAAGCTCCGGCTCAAGAAGAGAAAAAATCCGCAGCACCAGCAGCTGCAGCTGATCAACACGTTGAAGAAGAGCGCGTACCATTTAAAGGTATCCGTAAAGCGATCTCTAATGCAATGGTTAAATCGGCTTACACAGCACCTCACGTTACAATCATGGACGAAGTGGACGTAACTGAATTGGTTGCTTTCCGTACTCGCATGAAACCAATTGCAGAGAAAAAAGGAACAAAAGTTACTTATCTGCCATTCATCGTTAAAGCACTGGTTGCGGCTTCCCGCCAATTCCCGGCTCTGAACGCTATGATTGATGAAGAAGCTAACGAAATTGTTTACAAAAAATACTACAACATCGGTATTGCTACAGATACAGACAACGGCTTGATCGTTCCTGTTATCAAAGATGCTGATCGTAAATCCATCTGGATGATTGCTGATTCTATCCGTGATCTGGCTGCTCGTGGTCGTGAAGGCAAATTGAGCGCGAATGAAATGAGAGGAAGCACAATCTCCATCAGTAACATCGGTTCTGCTGGCGGTATGTTCTTCACTCCAATCATCAACTTCCCTGAAGTTGCTATTCTCGGAACAGGACGCATCAGCGAAAAAGCAGTGATCAAAAACGGCGAAGTAGTTGCAGCACCTGTAATGGCTCTTTCCCTGAGCTTTGACCACCGTATCATCGATGGCGCAACAGCACAAAACTTTATGAATTACATTAAACAGCTGCTCGCTAACCCTGAGCTGCTTGTTATGGAGGTGTAAGATATGGTAGTAGGCGACGCTTCTCTCAATATCGACACATTAGTAATTGGTGCGGGTCCTGGCGGCTATGTAGCTGCCATCCGCGCTGCTCAACTGGGCCAAAGCGTATTGATCGTAGACAAATCCGAACTGGGCGGTGTTTGTTTGAACCGTGGATGTATTCCATCCAAAGCCCTGATCTCTGCTGCACACCAATATGAGTCTGCACTTCACGGTGAAGCTTTTGGTATCTCTGCTGAGAACGTAAAAGTGGACTTCAGCAAAACTCAAGAGTTCAAAAACGGCGTTGTTAAGAAAATGACTGGCGGCGTAGCTGGTTTGCTCAAAGGCAACAAAGTTGAAGTTTTCAACGGTGAGTGCATGTTCATCAACGAAAACGAAGCTCGTGTATTCAATGACCACGAGTCTCCACGTTACAAATTTAAAAATGCAATTATTGCAACAGGTTCCCGTCCAATCGAACTGAAACCTTTCCCATTTGGTGGACGCATTCTGTCTTCGACAGAAGCTCTGAACTTGCCTGAAGTACCAAAAAGCATGATCGTTATCGGTGGCGGATATATCGGTGCTGAGCTTGGTCAAATGTACTCCAAATTCGGTGCAAAAGTAACAATCATCGAAGGTTTGGATACAGTACTGCCAGGTTTCGATAAAGACATGACTAGCCTCGTGGCTAAAAACATGAAGAAAACAGGCATCGAAATCGTAACGGGTGCAAAAGCTGAAAGTGCTGAGCAAACGGATAAAGATGTAACTGTTAAGTACTCTGTAAATGGTGAGTCCAAAGAAGTAACTGCAGATTACCTGCTGGTAACTGTTGGACGTCGTCCAAACACAGATGGAGAACTGGGTCTCGACATGATTGGTGTTGACGTTGACGAGCGTGGATTTGTCAAAGTTGACCACCAAGGTCGTACCAGCATTCCTCACATCTTTGCTATCGGTGACATCGTATCTGGTCTGGCTCTGGCACACAAAGCTTCTTATGAAGGTAAAGTGGCTGCTGAAGCAATCGCAGGACAACCATCTGTAGTTGACTACAAATGTATGCCAGCTGTTGTGTTCACAGATCCAGAATGTTCCAGCGTAGGTTACACTGAAAAAGAAGCTAAAGAAAAAGGTTACAAAGTAAAAGCAGGCAAGTTCCCTTATGCGGGTAACGGCCGTGCTGTATCTTTGAACCACGCTGAAGGTTTCGTGAAAATCGTAGCTGACGAAGAAAGCGGCCTTGTATTGGGTTGCCAAATCGTAGGTCTGGAAGCTTCCAACTTGATTGCTGAGCTTGGTTTGGCAATTGAGATGGGCGCTACTTTGGAAGATCTGGCTCTCACAATTCACGCTCACCCAACTTTGGGCGAAATCGTGATGGAAGCTGCGGAATTGGTTATGGGTCACCCGATCCACATCATCTCCCGTTAAGATCAACTAAGCTTCGGATCCGTCCGGCATTATACGTATATCAGAAGAGACGAATGACGTTAACGCGTTATTCGTCTCTTTTTTCTGAGCAAGAGTCGAGAAATATAAAATACTCGTGTATGTGATATGATGAAAATTTACACGCTCATAAGTTTCAGTGAATTGATTTTATCCAACAACTCAATTTGTGGTACACTGTAGTAATGATCAGTCATGATGTGGCTCCAAGCCAATCGCGGTCTATATATTTAGTTAAACTAACCTTTTACACGAGAACGTAGAGGACGGAAAAAACCTGAAGAAGCGGAGCTAAAAGCTTTCTGAAGGAAAGCTACATCGGAAGCATACGCTTCGCCTTTATCCCCGGATTTTACCTTTGGAAAAGGAGATTAAAAAAATCTGGGGATAACAGCGATCGGAAGGTTGTTCTGTCATGGAGTGGTAAGTGTAAATATTCTTTAGTGAGGGGATTTCAACATGAAAAACTATCTCGATTTATTGCAGGATATTCTGAACAACGGCGTGCATAAAGGAGACCGTACAGGAACAGGAACACAATCTGTATTTGGCAGACAACTCCGTTATGATCTCTCCGAAGGATTTCCGCTGGTAACAACCAAACGAATTCATCTCAAATCGGTTATTCATGAACTGTTATGGTTTTTGAGTGGCGATACCAATATATCTTATTTGAAAGAAAACGGTGTGAAGATCTGGGACGACTGGGCGGACGAAAATGGGGATCTCGGTCCGGTATACGGCTCGCAGTGGCGTACATGGGAAGCCCCAAACGGAGAAAAAATTGATCAGATCGCCGCAGTCATTGATTCGATCAAAAATAATCCGGATTCACGTCGTCACCTTGTCAGCGCATGGAATGTGGCTGAGATCAATAATATGAAGCTTCCACCTTGTCATTTTGCGTTTCAGTTTTACGTTGCAGAGGGTAAATTATCATGTATGCTTACGATGCGTTCCGTGGATACGTTCCTCGGATTGCCGTTTAACATCGCGAGTTATGCGCTCTTGACTCATATGATCGCTCAGCAATGTGATCTTGAGGTGGGTGATTTCATCTGGTCTGGAGGGGATGTTCACATCTACTCTAACCATGTTGATCAGGTTAAAACGCAGCTGGAGCGTGAACCTTATGCTTTACCTAAGCTGGTAATCAAGCGTAAGCCGGATTCTATTTTTGATTATAAGTTTGAAGATTTTGAGTTTGAGAACTATCAGCATCATCCGGGCATTAAAGCTCCAATTGCAGTCTAATTATGTGTTCAATCTCGACAAGAGACTTGGATTGAAGGAGTGTATTACCCTTGAGTATTGAATTGGTATGGGCAATGGGGGAGAACGGTGTGATCGGATTAAATAATTCGATTCCATGGCGTTTACCCAAGGATATGGCCTTTTTCAAACAACGTACGCTGAACAAAACCATTATCATGGGACGTAATACGTGGGAATCTTTTGGCGGTAAGCCGCTTCCTCAGCGTCGTAATATCGTAGTGACAAGAGATCTGAACTACAAGGTGGAACAGGCTGAAGTCGTACATACGATTGAGGAGGGTCTGAGTGTAACCAAAGGTGAGGAACTGTGCGTAATTGGGGGTTCCCAAGTGTATCGTGAGTTCCTGCCACTTGCAGATCGTCTTGTGGTGACCAAAATTCATGAGAATTTTGAGGGAGATACGTTTTTCCCTGAAGTGGATTGGTCCGAATGGGAACTGATTGAACAGATTGAAGGCGAACAGGATGAAAAAAATGTTCATGCGTATACATTCGAATTTTACGAACGTAAACGGTAAATATGACATAAGAAATTCCTGACTTCGGTCGTATTTGTATGATGAGAGGCGCTGATTGCGAAATATTCGTGAACAGCGTCTTTTCTTTATAAAAAAATGAGTCACTTGTTTAAACTCGAATACATATAACATTAATATCACATGAGTAATTGGTATTTATGTATATTATACATACGGCCAAGCATTAAACAGTAAAAAAGTGTAAAAGTTTTGGGGTTTTAACGTTGTGAAGCCCTAAAACAGGTCTGATATTCGGAATTGAGAACGATTTATAGCAAAATATGTTGGATTTGATGACAAATTATCTGACATTTACTTAACGTTTCGACCTTTTATTTCTTTAACACACACCAGATTTCGCAGTTCAAAATCACATTTAACACCAAAATAAGGGTATTGACCATGGGTAGACTTGAAAGATATGATGTATAAAATACAAATAATTATGCGGATAATCCATTTAATATTCAGCACAGTAAATGCTACTATAATTGAAATATCTTCGAGAAGATTTTGTGATACAATAGACAAAAACTCAAGTAATGAGTAATCCATTTCATATAGAACCATGCACATGAAGGGATTAAGACAAGAACGGATGGGGGAAAACGTAAGATGTCTACACCTACTGGATTTATGGAATACAAACGTCAACTGCCAACAGATCGTGAGCCAGCGGAGCGGATTAAGGATTGGGAAGAGTTTCATAAACACATGGCTGAAGAAGAGCTCAGAACACAAGGTGCACGATGCATGGATTGTGGTACCCCGTATTGCCATACAGGTATAGATATGATTGGTGGCACGTCAGGTTGCCCCGTGCATAACCTGATTCCAGAATGGAATAATCTTGTATATCGCGGACTGTGGAGAGAAGCACTTGAGCGCCTTCACAAAACGAATAATTTCCCAGAGTTTACAGGTCGCGTCTGTCCAGCTCCTTGCGAAGGATCATGTACAGTTGGCTTAATTGGTCAGCCTGTAACCATCAAAACCATTGAAGAAGCTATTATTGAAAAAGGTTTCGAAGAAGGATGGGTGGTTCCCCAACCTCCTGAAAAACGTACGGGTAAACGTGTAGCTGTCGTAGGCTCAGGTCCAGCGGGATTGGCTACTGCGGCTCAGTTGAATAAAGCAGGACACTCGGTAACCGTATATGAGCGTTCGGACCGTGTCGGCGGATTGCTGATGTACGGTATCCCAACGATGAAATTGGATAAAAACGTAGTTCAACGTCGTGTTGATCTGCTCGAAGCAGAAGGCATTCAATTCATTACGAACACCGAGATTGGTAAAGATATTGCAGCACAACAGCTGGTGGATGAGTATGACGCTGTTGTATTGTGCGGTGGTGCAACGAAGCCGCGTGAATTCAATATTGAAGGCAGCGACTTAAAAGGCGTTCATTACGCAATGGATTTCCTGAATGGCAGTATTAAGAGTTATCTGGACTCCAATCTGGAAGATGGTCAATATCTGTCCGCTAAAGATAAAGATATTATCGTCATTGGTGGCGGTGATACAGGATCTGACTGTGTGGCTACATCGCTGCGCCATGGTTGTCGTACGATCACTCAATTCGGTACGCATACACAAGCGCCTATGGAGCGTGATCGCATTAATAATCCTTGGCCACAATTCCCGAACGTATACACACTTGATTATGCGCAAGAGGAAGCCAAAGCGTTGTTTGGTCAAGATCCGCGTGAGTTCTCCATCATGACAACGAAATTTGTCGGAGACGATGAGGGGAACCTCAAAGAATTGCATACAGTACAGATCGAGCGTATTGTGGATGAGACTGGTCGCAAAATTTATCAGCCGATTCCCGGTACAGAGCGTGTATTCCCGGCTCAGATGGCCATGATTGCCATTGGTTTTGATGGACCGGAACAAACGTTGGTAGAGCAACTGGGACTTGCAACAGATCGTCGCACAAACGTTAAGGCACGTTACGGCAAATACAACACCAATGTGGATAAAGTATTTGCAGCAGGTGACATGCGTCGTGGTCAAAGTTTGGTTGTATGGGCAATTAATGAAGGCCGGGAGGCTGCTCGTGAAGTGGACAAATACTTGATGGGTGCTTCGGTTCTGGTGTAAAGTATAGAACAAGATATCAATGACAACCTTCGCGATCAGCGAGGGTTGTTTGCTGTTATTTTAACCAATTTGACTACATATTTCATGTAAGTGTGAGCAATATCATTGCTTTTTAAGTGATAAAGATTTATTATTATATTATAATGATTATAAATAAGGATTAACTGAAACCATGAATCCGTACGATAAAAGTAAATTTCAATGAATATAAATCGGAGGTGCGACCTGCTATGGCAAGTAACCGGGACAAGTCCATTTCAGAACAGATCTTTCACATTAAAAATCAATTGGTTGAAAAAGGATATAAGTTAACACAACAACGGGAAGTTACTGTACGTGTATTGCTTGAACATGAAAAGGATCATTTTAGCGCAGAGGAAGTATTTCTGCTGGTTAAGGAGCAGTTCCCTGAGATTGGATTGGCTACCGTATACCGCACTCTCGAACTGCTGAGTGACCTTCAGGTCGTTGAAAAGATTAACTTTGGTGACGGCGCTGCGCGCTTTGATCTGCGAAGTACAGACGGTTCCCATCACCACCATCATTTGATCTGTACAGAATGTGGTAAAGTGGAAGAGATTATGGAAGATGGTCTGCTTCGTTTGGAACAACAAATCGAGCGTCAGTATGGCTTTGCTGTTACGGATCATCGTCTGGATTTCCAAGGAGTATGCAAAGAGTGCAGACAAAAGCATGTATTAAAGGAACAGGCAGCAGGATAATTCATTTCGGGAAGGTGCTCCCGAATCCAAAATCTGATATAATGAGTTTCAGAAGCAAGGGGCTTCCGTCGGCGGAATGCCCCTTTTTGCCGTCATGCGGACGGTGAAGGAGGAGAGATGGACGGATGAAGACACTGGTTATAGCGGAAAAACCCGACATGGGTCGAACCATTGCCGCCGTCATAGAACCAAAGGCCAAGAACAATCGCACGTATCTGGAGGGTGAACATTACATCATCACTTGGGCGATAGGGCATTTGCTTGGACTGGCTGAACCGGATGCCTATGATACAAAGTACAAACGCTGGAATATAGCGGACCTCCCGATCATACCCGATCAGTTCAAGATTGTACCCAATCCGAGGACTAAAGAGCAGCTTAAAATGATTGGAGAACTGGCAAAACGGGCTTCAGCGATCGTTAATGCTTGCGATGCAGGGAGAGAAGGTCAGTACATTTTCGCCCTCATACAACAGCAATTGAAGCTGCGTCAGCCTGTAAAGCGTTTATGGATATCGGATTTGACGGCAGAGAGCATTAGACGTGGTTTTGATGGTCTGAAGGATGCCTCTGAATTTGAAAATCTGACCCATGCTGCTCGCGCCAGAAGTGAAGCCGATTGGCTGATCGGGATGAATGCCTCACGGGCGTTTACAACCCGCCATAATGCATTGTTGTCTGTAGGCCGTGTGCAGACGCCGGTACTCGCGCTAATCTACGATCGTGAAATCGAGATTGAAGCGTTCCAGTCACAGACCTTTTATGAAGTAGCCGCCTGGTTTCGGCAGGAAGGTGTTGAGTACCGGGGACTGCGTCAGGGAGATAAGTTGACCGATGCGGAGGCAGCAGAGGCCATTGCAGCCAGTGTGAAGGGCAAGACAGGGCAGATTACCAAATACGAAGCAAAGCAGACGAAGGAGTATCCGTATCGTTTGTATGACCTGACCCTTTTACAGCGTGAAGCCAATGCCAAGTTTGGGTATGGAGCCAAAAAAACACTGGATATCGCACAGGCCTTGTATGAAAAACACAAGGTAATTTCGTATCCGCGGACAAACTCCAACTATGTTACAGAACAGAATATTGAAGGTATGCAAAAAACACTAAACCTGCTTAAAAATGGTACCTATAGTGAGCTTGCGCAGGGGGCCAAGCCGGAGCTTGTTCATAAGAATAATAAAGGGGTATGTAATCCGAGCAGGGTTGAGGATCACCATGCGATCCTACCTACTTTGAAGCGACCAGGTACCTTATCCAAGGATGAGCAGAACATCTATGATTTGATTGTCAGACGTTTCTTGTCTCACTTTTATCCTCCGGCAGAGTATAAGCAACATACCGTGCTCACCGAAGTGGAGAAACATCAGTTTAAGACATCTGTCAAAGAGCTGTTGTCCCTCGGATGGAAAGTGGTTCTCGGTTCTGGAGATCAGGAACAGGGCGGTGCAGGCAAGAAGAAGACCAAGAAAAACGGCAATGAGGAAGAGGAAGCTGAAGAGTGGACGGACAAGGCTTTTAGTGTGCAACCTGAATTGCCTGTTCAATGCACGAAGAGTGAGTTCAAGGAGAAGGCGACCCAGCCTCCCAAGAGTTATACCGAGGGAACATTGCTGAAAGCGATGGAGAGTGCAGGCAAGCAGATCGAGAATGAAGAGCTGCGAGACGCGATGAAAGATAGTGGCCTGGGTACTCCGGCTACACGTGCGGCTACAATTGAACGCCTCAAAAACGTAGGTTACATTACTCTGCAAGGGAAGAAAATGCAGTTAACGCTCAAAGGCAGAACGGCTATTGAGTTGATTCGTCGCGCGGGTGTAGATCTGTTAACTTCACCTGAGATGACCGGGCAATGGGAAAGAAGGTTATATCAGATTTCCAAAGGTGAGGCGGGTCAGGACAAGTTCATGGAGAACGTTAAGAAATTCACCTTGTCCATCATTGAGAAAGTGCGTGTACAAGCCCCAGCACCAGCAGATGCTTTTGGAGAAGATTCACGGGCAGGCAGGGGGAAAGGCAAGGGAGCCAGAACCCAGGCAGGCAATACAAGGACATCAGCCAAGACGGCTAGTGGCGGTTCAACTGTAAAAACGTCCCGTCAGACTTCGGCATCTTCATCGAGAGTTGGCAGTGGGAAAAGCACGACCACCAAGGCGCCGTCCTCAAGTGCGAGCTCATCTGGAGTGAGAGAGTTACTGGCACCTTGCCCTTCTCCTGGCTGCTCGGGTCAGATTATAGAGGGCAAGAAGGGTTATGGATGCTCACGTTTCAAGGAAGGCTGTTCATTTGTGGTCTGGAAAGAGTATGCAGGCAAAAAAATCACCAGTACGATGTTAAAATCGCTGATTGAGAAGGGCAGTACACAAGTATTGTCGTTCAAACGAAAAGACGGGAGTACGGTGAAAGCACGTATTATTTTGCAAGATGTGGTAACAGGCAAATTATCTGGCGAGAAGCAGGATGCTTGATCTTAGTTAACAGTTAACATACAGCAAAAGGACCCTTATCCAAGGGTCCTTTTCTGTTGCTGCTGTTGTATATTTTCGTGTATGACTTTTGGTACCTCTTCCAGTGCAGTGATGGTATACATCGACGTTTCCGGATTAGGCTGAAGTTCTACGATGTTGTATTGCCATTCATTCGGTTGTTTGATATAAATGCTGTGAATTCCGGCTTTTACCGCAGGCATAATATCTGTGCGTAGTGAGTTGCCAATCATCCATGTTGCACGACGATCAAACGGACCATTAGACAGAATGCCTTCCAGTGCCTCGACGTTTTTGTGTTGTCGGATATAGATCCGATCATCAAAATAAGCTGAGAGTTTCATCTGATCAATCTTGCGCTGCTGAATCACGGTTTCGCCGCCGGTATATAAGTAGAGGGAGTGTCCAGCACCCTTGAGGTTCTCAAGCGTTTCAACCATATGAGGGTAGGGTTCAACCTCCTGATCGTACACACTCATACCCAACTTGCTCAGATAAGATTCTTCTCTGGGAGAGGTTAATCTGGCGAACTTGCCGGAGAAATAACGATAGGTATCAATCAGGGATTGCGGGAAATGATGACTCGCAAAACCAAGCTTGTTCACTCCGGTTACATCGATCTCCAGCTGTTTTTCCCGAATCTCTTGTGTTGTCAGAGAATGTCCATCAAACCACTCTTGCATATTCTCAAAGAACTCTCCCAAAATCAGGTTGAAGTATTTGTTGCAATATACGAGTGTATCATCAAGGTCAAACAAAATATGTTGTTTCATTATTTTCATGATCTAACTCACTCCTTGTAGCCAGTAAATCCACAATGGTTCAACTAAATTAAATGCGAATATAGGATTCCAGGAACATATTTAATTCAGATACGCCATCCGGCCGAATACTGTATTTCTCTTTACGGTTACTTCCGAGCAGATGGGTCCGTAGCAGACCTGCGATGCGTAGCGCCATAACCTGGTCTTTGACCGTGTCTTCGTCTTTACCCAATTCTTCACACATCTCAGCGAGGGATTTGGGTTCATCCGATACGTAACGAAGCAGGCGAAGTCTTTCGGGATCAGCCAGCGCATGGGTGAAACGTAAAAGACATGTTGGTGGCTGGTCTTCGTTCTCTTCAGGTGCATCTACGGGATACTGCATGATCATCATACCCTCATAGAAGCAGTACATATTAATAGGACGATTGTGAACCGTTGGGAAGAGGATGACTTCGTTCAGTCCAGGCATCGGTTCAACAAGAACGCCCGCTGTAGCATATTCAATAAGCAGTTCAGAGCCCATTTTATCAAGCAAAATGCGTTTTTCTTCGGCATCTTCTTCCAGCCACACACGCTGATCTTCGCTCATATTCTGACAGTAGTGTTCATCCCATAGTCGCAATAATGGGACATAACTGTTCCGAATGCGCGTAGATTCTTCTATTGTAAGAGCCGGCAGAAGAGGAGAAACACGTGCAAACAGGTCTTCCGCTGTCATTCCGGCAAGCATGTCCAGGAAATCACGATTCTCCGATGTATCATTTTGATAGGCTGCCCATGCAAACAAAACATCAAAATCATCAAAAGGCCAAGTGGCAGCAGGTGCGAGCGCAGCTCGTACATTGGAACTTAGTTTGCCTTCCACTTCCAGAATCCATTCAGGACCAATATCCAGATGCTGAATCCATTTTTTCGTGACATAAACCAGAAAGCTGTTGAGCATTTCATATATCGGTGAAACATCAATTGTCACATGATAAGCCATATTGTTGCAGAATCCTCCCGTCACATCTAAATGTACGCAGCGACTTAAGTACGATTAGTGCGTGTTCAAAAAGTCTGGTTTTCAGTACCAAGAAGATGGAAATGGAGTAGCGGAGCGTAGGAAAACTACGTGAGCAACGGACATTTCGGCTGAAATTCATCTTCGAAGCTGATGATGCCACTAGGCATGATTCGTAATCAAAAGTGAACTTTTTGAACAACCTCTATTATGGCTTGTTTTGCAGGGCGTTGTCCACTATAATGTTCAAGTCCGGGGCAAAGCCCTGATCTTTGAATAGCAGTTTAAAACCATATGTATAACATACAAAAGTCGTCAGCGATGGCGATTTTTCTTTGTGTGCTCGCAGGAGGAATGAATTCGTGTCATCGATTACTCGTCCCAAACTATCACACTCGACAGCCAACTATCTCATTTTGATTACGGTTATTGTGGTGGCGGGAATAAGTCAGGGGCTTTTGCTACCTGTGCTTTCGATTTTTTTGGAGCAAAAAGGGGTTTCACCAGGTTTAAACGGATTAAACGCCGCCGCGTTGTACATTGGCTCTTTTGCCATGACTCTCGTTGCGGAGAGACTACTGGGTGCATTCGGTTTCAAAAAGTTGATTGTAGGTGGCCTGATATTAGTCATGGTCCCTTTAATACTATTTCCGTATTTACCAGATATTAAAATATGGTTCATATTGCGTCTGATCGTTGGAATAGGAGACAGCGCACTTCATTATGCGGCTCAGCTCTGGGTGCTACTTGTTACTGCACCTGAAAAGCGTGGACGCTACATATCACTATATGGCATGTCCTACGGGCTGGGCTTCAGTATTGGACCGCTGGGAATTAAGCTGCTTGGCTTCGGTGATGCTGTCCCTTTCTGGGTCTTGTTCATCTGTATAGCAGCAGTGCTTATACTGGTATTAATGAAGCTTCCGGATACAAAACCGGAAAAAGCAGAGCATGGCCAACTGCCTGAACGTCGCTTCCGTCGTAGTCTGGCATGGGCCTGGTATGCACTTTTACCAGCACTCTTATACGGATATATGGAAGCGGGTATGAATAGTAACTTCCCCGTTTATGGGCTACGTATTGGATTCGATACCAATCAGATTTCGTCGTTACTTCCTTTTATCGGGATTGGAGGTTTGTTCCTTCAATTACCTCTCGGAATGTTGAGTGACCGATATGGGCGGAAGAAGATATTGATGTTTGCGGGCATCAGCGGGGGAATCATCTTCATGCTGGTTCCAGTGGCAGGTACGCATTTCTGGTGGACGCTTGTATTGTTAACAATCGCAGGCGGCCTGGTCGGCTCCTTTTTCTCACTGGGCCTGGCCTATGCCGCAGATATTCTGCCTAAAGTGTTGCTGCCTGCAGCCAACGTTGTGGCGTCTTTTCATTTCACGATTGGAAGTATTATTGGACCGAATCTGGGTGGTCAGATGATCAACTGGATTTCACCCGGAAGCATGTTCACCTTGCTCGGAATCATGTACCTTCTTTTCGGCGTGGCAGGTATATTATTTCGTCGTAAACCTGAGCTCGAATCTGTGTTAAAATAGAAGCTGGTGTTCGCATGGAAATTGATGTCCATTTCCGAGTACACTAGTGGTAGGGAAAAACATGGACAAGAGGAGACATCGCGATGATCAGAGTAGAGAACTTGAGTAAATCCGTTGGCGTGGACCGCGTTCCCGTTCTGCGGGATATTCGATTTGATATGCAACAGGGTGAAATGATAGCTGTAGTTGGCTCAAGCGGTAGCGGTAAAAGCATGTTGCTTAAATGTTTGGCCATGATGGAAAAATGGGATTCCGGCCGGTTTACGGTGGATGGCGCCGAGATTTTGAAAGAAGGCTGGTCCGGAAAACGGAAAATCAAACGGGAATGGGCATACTTGGAACAAAATCCAGAATTATTTCCTAGACGTACGGCTCTTAAAAATGTATTAATCGGACGATCAGGTCAGACTCCTGTATGGAGAATGGTAACCGGTATGGTACGTTCCGATGATTATATGGGTGCTATGGATTATCTCGAAGGATTGGGATTACTTGATAAAGCACATCAAATAGCAGAGAAGCTCAGTGGTGGCGAGAAGCAGCGTGTTGCTATTGCAAGAGCACTTGCTCACGGTGCCAAAGTCGTTTTGGCGGATGAACCAGTGATTGGTCTTGACCCTCACACAGCAGATTCGGTGCTGGAAACGCTGCGCAAATTATGTGAAGAAGAACGTGCAACAGTCATTGCAGTACTGCCTATTGAACTTGCTGAGAAACATGCCACACGGATCTGGGGATTGGCAGAAGGCAAGATTGCTTTTGATATTCGTGGACGAAGACTGACACAGCAAGAAAAAAACCAGATTTAAACTATTGAAAAGAGTGATGAGATTGTTTAATTCACGGTGGGGACGCTTTGTAGCAGCAGGAACTATGGCAATTATGCTTGGTTCTGTTCTAAGCGGATGCACAGTCATAAGTGACCCCAAGGGTTTGATGAGAAAACCAATGATGTCCACCGATAAGGAGAAACTGTACAACGTGGTTCAGGTTAAACTGCCGCCAGAGAGTACATTGATTCGTCCCAAGGATATGAATAATACCAGCATGATTCGGGTGGAAGACCTGAATGGGGATGGAACTCGGGAAGCGATTGTTTTTTATGAGACACCAAATGAGAATGTGCGAATCCATGGCATGATTTTGGAAGAGCAGGGAGGCACATGGGTTAAAAAACTTACATTTGATGTGCCGGGAAATGAGTTGCAATCCTTTAAAGTATTGGATATTACGAATGACGGAAATCCGGATATTATTCTTGGTGTAAGCCTGCAGGAGCAGAAAGCCCTGACTGCATATTCCTACAAGGGCGGGGCACTGGAGCAGGTCTTGGGTGGAGTTCCGTATAATCAATATATCATTGATGATGCGCAGGGGAACACGCTGGATTTGAGCGGAGATGGTAAAAGTGATTTTGTTATCATTTCGCTGAACAACAGCGGTTTTGCAACGATTGCGTTATACCAGTACGAAGATGGCAGCTTCAAGGAAGTTGATCGGGTGCAGACCGATTATACCGTTAAAGAAGTTTATAATGCTCTGGGCGGAGAGATTGCCAAAGGACAGATGGGCATTGTACTGGATGCCGAGCTGGATGATCGGAGTTCCTTCTCGCAAATTATGTATGTTAAAGATAACAAGTTAGTCAATGCTTTCAAATCACCGGATCAAACGTATAGAGATGACAAAATTTTAAGCGGTGATGTTGATAATGATGGTATTATTGAGTTTGGGCTCAAAGAGACTCCAAAAGGTTGGGAGCATTACGTATTTGACTCTCGGTTGTGGTTTTACACCTATTATCAGTGGGATGGCAAAGATAGCAAGAAATTTGTCTCATTCCAATTCCGAGATGATGCTGATTTATTCCATCTAAATCTCAAGCCAGAGTGGTACGGTAAGATCACTATTGACACCAAATCGGAGAAGGAAAAATATATTCGATTTAAAATGATTGATACGGACGAAACCGTAGCAGAGATCAAATATTTCACCCTTTCCAAGTGGGAACAGGAGAAGGGTAAAAGCTGGAAGGAAATTACGCGTACCAAAGATCGGGTTATTGCTTCACGGGTAGCACAATCAGAGGCGGGTAAAGATGCACTGAGCAATACTTCTCAGCTGAATAGAAAGGGAGAACTTAATGAGTAAAGTACTTATTCTTGAGGATGAAGA
This sequence comes from Paenibacillus sp. FSL E2-0151, assembly GCF_037993015.1. NCBI lineage: Bacteria > Bacillati > Bacillota > Bacilli > Caryophanales > Paenibacillaceae > Paenibacillus > Paenibacillus sp. FSL E2-0151. The sequence goes on along the minus strand of NZ_CP150308.1, from coordinate 4,024,990 downwards.
ATCCATCCGCAGTTTTATAGTGATTAATTTAAAGAGAAACGGATTCGAAGTGCTTGAAGCGGGTGACGGTCATGAAGCGCTTCGCATACTGCAGACAGTACCGGATATTGATCTGGCTCTGCTGGATGTTATGGTACCAGGTATTGATGGATTTGAGGTGTGTCGACGCATCCGTGAAACCAATGAACGTCTGGGCATCATCTTTTTGACAGCGAAAGTGCAGGAACAGGATAAAGTGTACGCACTCTCCGTTGGTGCAGATGATCACGTCAGCAAGCCTTTCAGCCCAACAGAGTTGATTGCACGTATTCAGTCATTGTTACGCCGGGTGAACGTGCATCGGGAAACTGCGGCAAAGGTTACGTTCCAGTCCGGGCCATTTTCACTGGACCTGATCTCGAAGCAATTCAAGAAACAGAATGAAGCGATTGAATTGACTCCAACGGAGTTTTCCTTGATTCAGTTTTTCCTGGAAAAAGAAAATACACCGCTCAGCCGCGATGTATTGTTAGATCACGTATGGGGAAAAGAGTACATGGGTGATCCCAAAATTGTGGATGTCAACATTCGTCGTCTGCGTCAGAAAATTGAGAACAATCCTTCCGAGCCCGAATACCTGCAGACTGTATGGGGTCACGGGTACAAATGGAAGGGCCGGGAGCAATGATTAAAAAAGGCATTACTCGGCAGATCGTACTACATTATTTCTTTGTAGTTTTTCTCGCTCTGCTGTTGGTCGAATTCGTATTTATGTTGGCAGTTCAAAGGTATTATTATGAGAGTATCTACAATACGATTAGTACCCACATTTCTAATTCAAAGGACTTTTTCGAGCCGATCGCTCGTGAGAATACTACGGAGGATGGCAATAATCTGTCTAGACTCCTTGTGAACTTGGCATTGTCCAATACTGAATTGGAAATTTTGGATCTGAACGGGCGCGTATTGGCGAGTTCGACTGCTTTTGAATCTGACCGTGCTGTGCTGCAAACCAGTGATATTATGCAGGCTCTGAATGGGGATATGGGACGCTGGATTGGAAGACAACCAGGTACTGGAGAATCCGTCATGGCCGTTTCACACAAGTTTGATCTGGGCGGCGAAAATACTTATGTTATTCGATATCTGACATCACTTGAAGATGTGAATTCAAAGCTGTTGAATATGGGACTACTCGCCGCTGCCGTCGGTGTTGGCGTGCTTGCTATAGTGTTGATCATCAGTATTGGTATGGCAAATTCCATCGTACGTCCAATTAACAACATCACCGCAGTATCTGCCCAAATGGCTAGAGGACGGCTGGATGTCAGGGTTAAGGGGAATTATAAGTACGAACTGGGCGAATTGGCATCAACACTTAACTTCATGGCACATGAAATCGTGCGCAGTAATCAGATCAAAGATGATTTTATCTCTTCGATCTCACATGAATTAAGAACACCTCTGACCAGTATCAAAGGCTGGAGCGAGACACTGGATTCAGGCGGTTATGATCCGGAAGAGACCCGTATCGGTATGGGTATTATCTCCAAGGAAACCGAACGACTGATTGGACTTGTTGAAGAGATGCTGGATTTTTCCAAATTGCAGCAGAATCAGATGAAGCTGGTCAAAGGAACCGTCAACATTCGTGAAATTGTACAGGAAACGATGTTGAATGTCTGGGCCAAAGCGGAACAAAAACAGGTCCATCTCAAGTTGGAAACGGACGAGACTCGTGCTTATAATGTCCATGGAGACGGTAACAGACTGAAACAAGTCTTCCTGAATGTTGTGGATAATGCGATCAAATTTTCACATGAGAATTCCTGGATCTTCTTGTCGGTCAAAGAGGAGAATGGTCAGATCATTGCAGCTGTTCAGGACACCGGTATCGGAATTAGTGAAGAACATTTAATTAAAGTACGGGACCGCTTCTTCCAGGTGAATCATCAAAATGGGGGAACGGGACTGGGTCTTGCGATTACGCAGGAACTGGTAGAACTGCATGAGGGAACGATCACGATGCAAAGTGAACTCGGATCGGGGACAACCGTTACGGTTACGTTACCGGCTGTGGCTGCGGAGATGGGTCCAGAAGAACCTGTAACCGCGTCTGGTGATGCTGAAGTCACAGATGAGCGAACAGCAAGCGATACAAAATCAGATCTAGAAAAGTCTTAAGGTTTTAAAAGATAAGCGATTTTTCTACCTGATGATCGAGCATGTACGCTTTATAACTTCCATATCAACATCAACACCAAAAAAAGGTGAGCCATCCAAGGCTCACCTTTTTTGCATATTCTTATGAAGAAAGTTCGCCAGTGCGCAGGCGTCCACTTTTCTCATATACTTCTTTCAACATACGAACAGGTTGCGTACGGACAGCCGGTTTGGCAGAGACGATCTCGTTAGGTCCAACGACCACAATTTCATCTGCTGTACCTTTAACGATTGCACCGTCCTTGATTATTGCACCTTCACCGATGATGGCGCGTTCGATGTGAACCCCACGGCCTATGCGTGCGTTAGGCATAACAACACTGTCTTTAACCTCAGAGCCTTTACCCACTTCTGCACCGCAGAAGATAACGGAACGTTCTGAACGACCTTCGATTGCACAAGAGTCGTGAATCATGGAAGTAACATGTTCGATCTTTGTATGTCTTGCTTTGTAAGCACTTGGCTTGGAGCGCCAGTCGCGAGTAAACATCGGCCAGTTTTCTTTTTGCAGACTCCAGTCTTCCTCGTTGTGTAACAGATCCATATGTGCATCCCATAGGCTCTTAACCGTACCTACATCTTTCCAATAACCATTAAAGTTATAGACAAAGAGGGGATTATTTTCGTTCAACATTTGAGGAATCACATCTTTACCGAAGTCATGGCTGGATTCAGGATTAGCGGCATCTTCCAACAGATGGCGTTTCAGATAATCCCATTTGAACATGTAAATGCCCATTGAAGCCAGATTACTTTTTGGTTCAGCCGGTTTCTCGGCAAACTCGGTTACACGCAAATCAGCATCGGCAGCCATGATCCCAAAGCGATGTGCTTCATCCCATGGAACTTCCATAACTGAAATCGTTGCTGCGGCATTATTGGCTTGATGAGCCTCCAACATATCGCGATAATTCATATGATAAATATGGTCACCCGACAAAATTAGAACATTTTCGGGGTTTTGTTGATCAATATAGTCGATATTTTTATAAATAGCATCCGCCGTTCCCAAGTATTCGTCATTTCCTGTATGATAAGATGGAAGCAAGGATATTTCTGCCTCACTTGAGTTGCCATGTCCCCATGGTTCTCCTCCACCGATGTGATCGTGTAAAGATTCCGCTTGGTACTGCGTCAATACTCCTACAGTATCGATCCCTGAGTTTACGCAGTTACTGAGAGGAAAATCGATGATCCGGTAGTGCCCGCCAAACGGTACAGCGGGTTTTGCGATACTCGAGGTTAAAGGGGCTAATCGCTTCCCTTCTCCTCCCGCCAACAGCATAGCGATGCAATCTTTATTAAACATAATCGTTTCCCTCCCAAAATATTGTGCATTGTAGTACATCATTAACGCAAAGTAGAGCAGATGAAACGATTGTTACTGTAAAAATTCAGAAAAAAGACAACATTTTCTAAACCACCGCATTTTTCTTTTCAACTTGGCTAGACTGGGGTAATGGTTACTGTTATATCTATTTTCTTGAGAAGAAGGTGATCTCTTGGCCATTCAACCGTTAGCACACCCGGACATATTGCCGGAGCATATTTATTTATTTCATGAAGGTAACCTTCATCACAGTTATCGAATGTTGGGCGCGCAGCCTGAGACTTGCGATGGCCTTCGGGGGTATCGCTTTACCGTATGGGCACCAAATGCCGTAGAAGTAGGACTGGCTCTGGACCGCAATGAATGGAAAGGCGAAAAGGAACCTTTATATAAGATACCCGAATCAGGATTTTGGAGTCGTTTTTTTCCGGAAATCAGCGAAGGAACTTTATACAAGTTCCGTATATTAACGGAAGATGGAACAGAATTGCTCAAAGCGGACCCATATGCGTTTCAAGCAGAGGTTCGACCTCAGACAGCCTCTGTCACCAGTTCAATCGAAGGGTACAAATGGAATGATGGAGCCTGGAGACGCAAACAACGTGCCATGTATAACAAACCTCTACATATTTACGAAATGCACATGGGAACCTGGAAGCGCAATGAAGACGGAAGCCTCTATAGTTATCGCGAGATGGCTGATTTGCTTGTTCCTTACTTATTAGAAATGAAATATACACATGTTGAAATGATGCCCCTCAGTGAGCATCCATATGACCTTTCGTGGGGCTACCAAAACACAGGGTTTTATGCGCCAACCAGTCGTTATGGGCATCCAAAAGATCTGATGTATCTAGTGGATACACTACATCAGGCAGGGATTGGCGTATTGCTGGATTGGGTACCTGCACATTTTGCCAAAGACGCTCATGGGTTGCGTATGTTTGATGGTACGCCTTTGTATGAGTATGCAGATCCGATGTTAGCAGAGAAGCCGGGCTGGGGCACACTTAGCTTTGACTACTCGAAACCTGAGATTCGTTCATTTCTGATCTCCAATGCATTATATTGGATGGAGATGTATCATTTTGACGGACTCCGTGTTGATGCGGTTACGAGTATGCTTCGGCTTGATTTTGAGAAGCAGCCAGGACAATATCGTACCAATGATGAAGGTGGTCTTGAGAACAAGGAAGCTGTAGCCTTTTTGCAGCAGCTGAATGAGACAGTGTTCAAATATTTCCCTTATGCGTTGATGATGGCTGAAGAATCTAGTGCATGGCCTATGGTGACTTTACCTGTAGATGAAGGTGGTCTGGGTTTTAACTACAAATGGAACATGGGCTGGATGAACGATACGCTTGATTACATGGAATCTGATTTTCATGAGCGTCCTTCCAAACATCATTTGCTGACTTTCCCGGTCGTATACTCCTTTGCTGAAAATTATGTGCTACCTCTGTCACATGACGAGGTTGTTCATGGCAAAAAGTCGCTCCTCGACAAGATGCCAGGAACTTATGAGCAGAAATTTGCCGGCATGCGTGCTTTTCTGGGCTATTTTATGACTTTCCCAGGGAAAAAGCTGTTGTTTATGGGTGGAGACTTTGGCCAGTTCATCGAATGGAAAGATGAGGATCAACTGGATTGGTTCTTACTGGATTATGACAGTCACCGCAATTTGCATAAGTTTGAGCGTGAGCTGTCTAACCTGTACTTGAGTGAAAAAGCTTTGTGGGAGCTTGATCATTCCCTAGACGGTTATGAATGGATCACTCCGGATGATCAGGACCAGAGTGTCATTTCATACGTACGCAAAGGAAAAAAACCTGCGGATACACTCCTTGTGCTCATTAACTTTCAGCCGGTCAAGCGGGAGCGTTACCGGATTGGTGTCATGCGTCCCGGTATGTATACCGAAGTTCTGAACAGTGACCATTCCGTTTACGGCGGTTCAGGCATTACTAATGATATGCAACTGCCTACCGAAAAGATTCCTTTTCATGGGCATCCGCATAGTCTCGAATTGGTATTACCTCCGCTTAGCATCGTGATTCTAAAAAAGAACACACGTCGGAAAACGGATGAATCACCTGCGAGTATAACTTCCGTCAGTTCAAAAACGAAGAATAAAAATGAAAGCAACACGCTCAAACCGAAGAGGAGGACAAAGGCATGAATATTCTATTTGCTGCTGCTGAAGTACATCCATTTATCAAAACAGGAGGCCTTGCTGACGTAATCGGTGCTCTCCCGTTTGCATTGAAGAAGAGCGGGGCAGATGTGCGGGTGATTATGCCTAAGTACAAGGGGATTCCCGATGAGTATAAAGACGCGTTACAGCCCGTAATTACAACGGATGTGCCTCTTGGCTGGCGCAGGCCCTATTGTGGAATAGAAATGCTGGTTCATGATGGAATTCCAGTTTATTTTGTGGATAATGAGTATTATTTTGGGCGTGATGGAGTGTACGGTTATATGGATGATGGCGAGCGTTTCGCCTTCTTCAACCGTGCAGTTCTCGAAGTGTTGCCACAGATTGAGTTCAAGCCTGACGTGTTGCACAGTCATGACTGGCATGCAGGAATGATTCCTTTGGTGCTTGAAGCACACTACAGACACGATCCATTCTACAGTGATATTCGTACGGTATTCACCATACATAACTTGTTGTATCAAGGGGTATTCCCGCATCAGTTATTCAGTGATATCCTTGAGCTGGACGATCGATATTTCACCGTGGATGGAGCCGAGTATTACGGTAATGTCAACTTCCTAAAGGCTGGAATTGTCTACGCTGACCATGTAACAACCGTTAGTCCAACTTACGCACAGGAAGTGAAAACATCTTATTACGGATACGGTCTGGACGGACTGCTTAGTTCACTTGGAGATCGATTCAGCGGGATTGTAAATGGCATTGATACCAAGAGTTACAACCCGGCTACAGACACCAAGATCCCGGTGAAATACAGAACAAGTCTGTCCAAGAAAACGGAAAACAAAATTGAGCTGCAAAAGGAACTTGGACTTCCTGTTCGTCCTGATGCACCTCTTATGGTCATGGTCACAAGGCTTGTGGATTCCAAAGGACTTGACTTGGTCTGCCGTATCCTGGATGAATTGTTGTATTATGATGATATTCAATTCGCTGTACTTGGAACAGGGGAGCAGTCCTATGAACACTGGTTCCGTGAAGCCGCGAATCGTTATCCACTTAAAATGTCTGCACAGATCAAGTTCAACGACGGATTATCCCGTCGGTTTTATGCAGGCAGTGATATCTTCCTGATGCCGTCCAGATTCGAACCGTGTGGTATTAGTCAGTTACTGGCTCTGCGGTACGGTAGTGTGCCTCTCGTAAGGGAAACAGGCGGTCTGAACGATACTGTGCAGGCATATAACGAGTTTACTGGAGAAGGTAATGGTTTCTCATTCACAAGCTTTAACGCTCATGACATGATGAGTACCATTCGGCGTGCTGAGGAGATCTACAAACAGCCAGAACACTGGAAGAAAATTGTGAAAAATGCAATGGGCGGAGAATACAGCTGGAATGTCTCAGCTGAAGAATATATGGATATTTATCGTCGGATCACACTTGACCTTGTAAATTGATGTAGTCTTGAATGAGTCACAGCACATGATGCTGTGGCTTTTTTAATCAAATAAACAAAACACTTCCAAAGTTCAGAATGAAGTATCATCTGAGACGGTGGAAGTGTTTTTCTTTTCTTTTATATGACTGTTCAGAATTTAAACCTCAGCAGTGTTGGATGGTTGTCGGATCAAGCTGTCTATACAAAATGCGGTACCCATAGGGGTCAAGCTTAATATTCATCATTCCATCGGTTGGAAACACAGGCTCTTCAGTTAATGCGTCTTTCCAGTCTTTTGTTTCCATAGGATGAGAGAGCGTTCGATCTTGAGGTGTATTGTTCATCCATACGGTAAAGTGAAGGTTGTCATCCACACGCTCGTAGACGATACAGGGATCATTGTGATCAGCCTTGAGGAATCGGAAGCGTCCTTTGCGCAGGGCTTCATTGCTTTTGCGTAGATCGATCATCAGACTATAGAAATCATACAATTCTCTGTCTTGCTTGTCCGGGTCCCATTCCATACATTTTCGACAATCCGGGTCAGCATCACCACTAATCCCAACTTCGTCGCCGTAGAAGATACAAGGTGTACCGATATAGGTGAAAAGAAATACAACCGACAACTTTAAACGGCGTTTGTCTTCTCCTAACCGGGTGAGCAGTCGTGGGGTATCGTGGCTGCACAGCATATTAAAGATCACTTCATTGGTTTGTTGCGGATAGCGCATAATCAGTGAACCCATCTCGTTGGCAAAATGATAACCGTCCATTGAACCACAGAAGAACTGAAGCACTTTGTCGGCAAATGGATAATTCATGACGGAATCGAATTGATCTCCCATAAGCCAGGTCAAGGAGTCGCTCCATACTTCACCAACAATATAGGCTTCAGGGTTCGCTGCCTTAACGACCTTGCGAAAATCACGCCAGAAATGGTTGTCCACCTCATTTGCTACATCCAGACGCCACCCATCCAGCTTAATTTCCTTGATCCAGTACTCAGCTACATCAAGTAGATATGCCTTAACCTCAGGGTTGGCTGTATTGAACTTGGGCATGTTGCCATAGAACCCAAATGTATCGTAGGTTGGTATACCATCCTTGATCTGAACCGGATATTCATTGATGTGGAACCAATCGGCATACTTGGAGTTTTTTCCATTCTGGAGAACGTCTTGAAAAGGAGGGAAGTCTTCGCTGCAATGGTTAAACACCGCGTCAAGCATGACACGTATACCCAGGCGATGACATTCTTCTGTCAATTGTTTAAGCAGGGCATTATCACCGAAATGGGGGTCGACTTTTTTATAATCAATCGTGTCGTATTTGTGGTAGGAATTGGCCTGGAATAACGGGGTAAAGTAAATGGCGTTCACGCCAAGTTCAGTTAGGTCATACAGATGATCCAGCACACCTTGCAGATCTCCACCAAAATAATTGTCCAACTCAGGTTTGCCACCCCAGTCATGCGTTTCTTTTGGATTCAGCTTGGGATCTCCATTAGCAAACCGTTCCGTCATGATCTGATAAAAGACGGCTTCTTTGGCCCACTCGGGCACCTTAAACACATCAATTTCATGTATATACGAGAACTCATAATATCCTCCAGTTGGATAGGGGGTCTCATAATGAATTCCGTTATCCGCAAGAAAAACATCTTCTGAACCGGCAGTTATCCGAAATATATAAGTGAGACGTTTGAATTGTGGCTTGACGGCAGCCTCCCAATAATCAAACATGTTATCAGAAGCAGCCTTCTCCAATTGAATTTCCTTGTATGTTCCGTTCCAATCGTACTTATCTCCGGTCAGTGCAGTCACGTAGTGCACATCATTACGTTTGGTTCGTACGCGCAGATGTATGGTAGACGAATTATAAGCATAAGCCCATTTGTCACGAGGAACATGATACATGGCTTCGAGCAGCATGACAGCACCTCCTGAATATAGGATAAGTTATGAAAACCAGTCTTTTTGAACACGCACTTATAGTTATAATTAACCAAGTTAGCCAGCAAACGAATCACATTTACTGTAATAAAATGTATTATTTTCATCGTTTTCAAAGGTTTCTTTCACAGCATTTCCAGCTTTGTGCTGAATATACTTACAGCTAATTTAGAAAAAAGGGTGCCCTGAACAGCTTGGAATTCAAGATTGTTCAGGGCACCCCTATATAACATGTTGAAAGTGAATTTTAGCGAATAGCTTGCTCGAACTCCGTGCGGATGGTTTGAAGCAGCTCTGGCTGGCTCAGTACGTCATAGGCTGTTGTTGCAAGTGCCTTGGCTCCCAGAATCATGCCATCCAGCGCACGCTCCTGAAGTGCAAGGTCACGGAAGGCTATGGAGTGCAGTGTATGCACCTCGTCTACAACACGAATGTAGGGATGAATTGCAGGACATTTCAGGGAAACGTTACCTATGTCCATAGAGCCGTGATCATTACCACTCACAATCTCTTCTTGCGGGATCCCAAGTTCCATCAGATTTTGACTAAACGCAGCTGAGAATGCTTCATTGGTAACCATCTCGTCATAGGACGTTTCATAGTTGGATGTCACCAGCTTGCATCCTGTCTGGAGAGCAGAACCTTCAGCGATCTGAATCACACGTTCTGTGAGGATATTCAGTTCTTTGCGAGTTGCTGCCCGTACATAAAATTGCGCAGAAGCATAGTCAGGAATGATGTTTGCTGCCTGACCTCCGTTGTTGATCACACCATGAATCCGAACGCTGCTTTTAACTTGTTGCCGAAATGCATTGATTCCGTTGAACGTTTGAATGACAGCATCAAGTGCATTAATACCTTCGTGCGGACTTGCAGCGGCATGTGAAGATCGGCCATGGAATTCAAATTGCACTGCATCAATAGCCAGTGAGCTGCCTGACTTTTCGTAGGCATAATATGGATGCGCCATGAGAGCGACATCACAGTCATCGAACAAACCTGCTTCAGCCATCGGAACTTTGGCACCACGTGTCTCTTCAGCGGGGGTACCAAACACTTTAATGGTTCCACCTACTTCATCCAGAATAGATTTTAGCCCAACAGCGGCCCCAAGACTCATCATACAGATCAGATGGTGACCACAAGCGTGACCGATCTCCGGCAAGGCGTCATATTCGCACAATAAAGCAATGGTAGGGCCTGGTTTGGCGGCTGAATAGGTTCCGATAAAGGCTGTCTCCAGACCAAGGATTGGAGCCTCTACAGTGAAACCGTGGAAGAGCAGTTCTTCTTTCAAACGGGCAGAAGCGAGATACTCTTCATTTCCCAGTTCGGGGTTGGCACCGATATATGATGAAATGGTTTTAAAACGGGAAGCATATTGATCAATAACCGTTAGAATTTGTGATTTGTTAGCTGTCATTAGTAAACTCCTTATGCAAAAATGAAAATAATTCATTGATTATATCATGTTTGCTTTATTTTTTTCAGAAACAAGTCAAGATTTGTATTGTCAAAATGCATTGCATAATCATGCATTGTACTTTATAATGACTCAGTCATCAACATGAGAAGCATACAAAGTATTGTAAGGGGAGAGAAAAAGGTTGAAATTAATAAGTCGTTACACCATGATGCTGTTGACCTTTGTTATTCTGCTGACGACTGCCGTTCCTGTGGCACTTGCTAGTGGAACTACAGATAATTCAAGCAGTAAAAAGCTGGTGCTCGGTACAAGTGCCGATTTTGCACCATATGAATTCCATAAAGTGATTAATGGCAAAGATGAAATCGTCGGCTTCGATATTGAGATCGCCAAAGAGATTGCCAAAGATCTTGGCGCTGAGCTTGTGATTGAGGATATGGGCTTCGACGGTCTTCTGCCTTCATTGCAGAGCGGGCGTGTTGATCTGGTGATTTCAGGTATGACGCCGACGGATGAGCGGAAGAAAAGTATCGATTTTTCCGACACCTATTATAAGTCAAAACAAGTGATTATGGTTCGCAATGTGGATAAAGACAAATATCCAACCATGGCAGAACTTGAAAATGCGAAGATTGGCGTTCAGAAAGGCTCCATTCAGGAAACGATCGGACAGAGTATTCCAGGAGCGAAGCTTACTGCGCTGGATAAAATCTCGGATATCGTGCTTCAACTGCAAACAAAACGCATTGACGCGGCAATCGTTGAAGATACCGTTGCTGTAGGTTATCTGGACGATATCATTGGACTTGCTGCTGCTGTTCCGGACGAAGAGCAAGCAGAAGCGGCAATCGGGATTCGTAAAGGTAATACCGAGCTGCTAGCTGCAGTAAATGGAACACTGGAGCGACTGAAAAGCGAAGATAAAATCAATCAGATGGTGACGGACGCCAGCCTCTTGATGGCGGATAAAGCGAACAAATCACAAAATATTTTCCAAGTATTCTGGGAGTACAAAAGTTTCTATGCTACAGGTGTAGGATACACACTTCTGTTGTCTGCACTTGGGGTTATCTTCGGGGTAATTATTGGATTGATCATCTGTTTGTTCCGTTTGCATGACGCTGCAATCTTGCGCTGGATCGGTACGGCTTACGTTGAAGTGATCCGTGGCACACCGATGTTGGTACAGTTGATGATTATTTACTATGGTTTTTCCCTGAGCTTTGGCATTAACTTCACTGCACTTCAGGCAGGTATCATTACACTTTCAATCAATAGTGGTGCCTATCTGGCGGAGATTTTCCGTGCAGGTATCCAAGGTGTGGATCGTGGTCAGTTGGAGGCAGCGCGTTCATTAGGTATGGGAAGAGGCGCCGCGATGCGTTATATCATATTGCCACAAGCCTTCAAAGCTGTATTACCAGCGATCGGTAATGAATTCATAACTATCATCAAAGAATCCTCCATTATCTCCGTTATCGGTATGGTGGACATTATGTATCAGGCAAGTGTAGTCAAGAACATTACGTACCAAGGCTTGAGTCCATTTTTGATTGCAGCAGCCATCTACTTTGTAATGACGTTCATTTTGTCCAAGCTGCTGGGACGACTGGAAAGGAAGTTGAGTGCAAGTGATAGACGTTAGACAATTACACAAATCTTATGGAAATAACGATGTGCTTAAGGGCATAAACGTGACGATTGGCAAAGGTGAGGTTGTCGTGGTCATCGGTCCTTCTGGTTCAGGTAAAAGTACGTTCTTGCGTTGTCTGAATCTGCTGGAACAGCCTACCTCAGGAGAGATTGATTTTGAAGGCGTGTCAATCACGGACCCCAAGCATAACATTAACGCAACTCGTGAGAAAATGGGCATGGTGTTCCAGCACTTCAACCTGTTCCCACACAAAACGGTAGAGCAAAACATTACGATTGCTCCAATTAAAGTGAAGAAACAATCCACTCAGGAAGCGGAAAAAATTGCTGCTGATCTGCTTAACACCGTGGGCTTGTACGATAAAAAAGATACATTCCCGAATCAGCTGTCTGGTGGACAGAAGCAGCGGATCGCCATTGCTAGAGCATTGGCCATGCAGCCGCATGTGATGCTGTTTGACGAGCCTACGTCGGCACTGGATCCTGAGATGGTCGGCGAAGTGCTGGATGTCATGAAACGTCTTGCAGAAGGCGGAATGACGATGGTCATCGTAACCCATGAGATGGGTTTCGCACGTGAAGTGGGAGACCGCATCTTGTTCATGGATGGCGGGGTTATTGTGGAAGAGGGAACACCTGATGAGGTGTTTGGAGCACCCAAAAATTCACGTACACGTGATTTTCTTGCGAAAGTACTCTAAACGATGTGATCAAATAGCGTTACTGACTTCGAGTCGGTAACGCTATTTTTTATGGATAATAATGACGTATGGATTCGGAAAAGTAACTATTCTGTTACCAAATGTAAAGGAATCGGGTCAACCAAACTTTCTGAATTAACCAGTATTCTTACAAATGCTTACATGCTAAAAACCATTTGGTAAGAATTACTACAAGTTCAGGTTACAAAATTGTGATATATTGAACTCTGCCGAAACTTCCGGACAGGGAGTGCGGGGGATGTAACGATGCAGATTGTGCAGGGGGAAGATCTACAGCACACTGCTTGGGGTGAATTGGGTACATAACGTTTCAAATGTAACGAAGAACCTATAGGGTGGGCTCCTCATCCGAATCCGACAACTAACTTCGCAGGCACAATGAGGGAGGAAGACCATGATTAACAAGAAACGTATAGCCAAAACAGCAGTAGCATTAATGACAACAGCAATGCTCATTCAAGCCGTTCCGGCTCACGCCGATTCAGTTCATGTGGCCAAAGAAGGGGATACCTTCTACACCTTATCAAAACAATATGGAGTAGCACTCAACACGTTAATTAAAGCAAACAACGACATTTCGGCTTACAACATTTATGGTGGTTTGAAAATTACGATTCCCGGTAAGGCAAACAATGTAGCAGACGCTGCGGCAACGGAGAGCAAGACCCAAGCGAAGACTGTTACTACAGCAAGCTTGGACGTCAACGCAGATAATAAAGTTGTTCAAGCCTGGGGTAAAACATTCGATTACAGCAAAGCTGTGAACGTAAAAGCAACGGCATACTCTGCAGATCCGTCTGAAAATGGAGGCTGGGGTGCAGTCGATTATTTCGGAAATGACCTTGAACTGGGTACGATTGCAGTTGATCCAAGTGTAATTCCACTTGGAACCAAAGTACTGGTAACTGGTCACAGCCATCCAGGATTGCCAAAACAGGCTTTTGTAGCCACAGCGCGGGATGTGGGCGGTGCAATCAAGGGTCACCGGATTGATATCTTTATCCCGGGTAGCAAACAGTCTGTAAGCTCATTTGGTTTTCAGGATATCGAGCTGTACATTCTGAAGTAGAGAGAAAATAACATTTAAAATGAATTCAAACAGGGTGTCTGCCAGTCGCTAATTCGCGATTGAACAGCACCCTTTTAATATTCTCATTATTTGTTATCACGGTCATCCTAATCTTTGGCCTTGGGCAATCCCAGCATTTCGTCCAAGGTGACCAGTTCATATCCCCGATTACGTAGTTCCTCAATAATTTCAGGCAAAGCCTCAATCGTGCCGTTCAGGTTTGACCCTACACCGCCTCCAGCATGTTGCAGAACGATGGAGCCAGGTTTCACGGCAGAGAGGATGTTATCTTTCACCTGTTCCTTTGAAAGGCCTTTCCAGTCCAGGGAGTCTACGTTCCAGTTCACAATGCTATAATGTTGTTTGGCAGCCCATCTCAGCTGTTCTTCATTAATGTCTCCATAAGGTGGCCGAATCATCTTGGGCGTATATCCCGCCAAACGTTGAATAATATCCCCGGTATGTAAAATTTGTTTGCGAAAGGCATTCATCGACAGCTTACTGAATTCAGGATGATTGTAGCTGTGATTACCAACCATATGCCCTTCCTTAACGATGCGTTTCACTAGATCCGGATGTTTCTCAGCACGACTACCCACGATGAAGAATGTAGCTCTGACATTGTATTTCTTCAATACATCCAGCACTTGTGGAGTAAACCGTGGATCAGGTACATCATCAAAAGTCAGTGCAACCTTCTTGGTTGAAGGACCATTGGTTTTGAACGTATCGGCATATTTTTGACGTAATTGTCCCAATGTCAGTTGTTCTTCTTCCGCAGAATCCGAACCTGATACGGATTCACCTGGCGGGCTTGAAACATCCCGCGATGAAACTGGAGCATGAGATCCCCCGAGAAAAATAACGATAACCATCAGCATAATGAGGCGTACGCGCATAATATCGGCCTCCTTTTTCAAAATGACGTTCTCCTTGGTATACCCGGGGGCTCCATAAAATATGCGCAGTGTGAGAAGTTTCATTGTGGATTTAGCTCATGACAGCCATAATTCCTCCATATATAACATATAGAAAAGGATAGGTGGATGGGTATGAGTACATCTGATTTGAAATCCATACGTTTACAGGTGATTGAAGCAGGAGAAGATAAGGTTTTTCTCGTTACCGGAGGAAAGGCGCATATTGGCGCCGTAGCCACGTTCTATGTGGATCATGAGCGCGTAAGCGGGACGACGGTACATATTCCCGGGCATAAAGAACAAGAGCTGTGTGAGCGGCTTGCCCGAAAGGCAGCCTTGCAACTGAAAGTAACCGTTACGGTGATCATGGGTATCCATTTTGATTCCATCACGCGGATGCAGATCGACGAAATCGTGCAGACTGCAGAGAGGTTGATGGAGGATCATCTGAACAAAGATAAACGATCTTCCTGACATAAGAGCCATCGAATGTTTTGATTTTATTTGCTAAAATTGAAACGAGTTGTAGATTGTTACGTATGTATGTTTATATACGATGTAATATCGACTAGGAGGAATAACATAATGTCCATTTTCAAACGTTTGCGTGATCTAACCATGTCTAACATCAACGCCATTATTGACAAGGCGGAAGATCCAATCAAGATGACGGACCAATATATCCGTGACATGCAAGAGGATCTGGAAGATGCGGAGAAAGCAGTAGCTCAACAGATCGCCATTGAGAAGAAATTCAAGCAGTTGTTCGAAGAGCAGGAAGCTCTTGTGAAGAAACGTGAAGAGCAGGCGCATACGGCGGCACGTGCTCAGAATCTAGATTTGGCTCGACGTGCTCTGGAAGAGAAAAAGGTTGCTGAAGAGAAGATGGCTGAGTACAAAACCAGCTATGACCAAAACAAGGCTTCTGCAGATAACCTGCGTGGCAAGCTCGACGAGATGCGTAAGCAACTGACTCAAATGAAGAACAAACGCGAAACACTGGTAGCGCGTTACAATGCAGCAAAAGCCCAAACGGAAATCAACAAAGCGTTGAATGGGTTTGGCTCTGATACCGCAAGTGCTGGTATGAAGCGTATGGAAGAGAAGATGATGCAGATGGAAGCACAGGCAGAAGCAAGCAACGAAATGTCTTCCAAAGGAAAATCTTTGGATGAAGAGTTCGAGAAGTTGGGTAAAGATCAGGCTGTTGAAGACGAACTCGCAGCATTGATGAAACAGTACGATAATAAGAACTAATACCTTGGTTGTCAGCAAGGTTAACCAGCGGAGGAGAAGAGTATTTCTCCTTCGCTTTTAAATGCGGTTCATGTTGATATGTGGGGGCTGTGTAAATGGATTTGAACATTTTGGCGATGCTGGTCTGGACCGGATCTGGTTCGGTTTTGCTGTTTGTCCTGATGTATGTTGATTCACTGTTCACGAAATATAAGGATTTTGCTGAAGTTAAGGCTGGCAATATGGCCGTTACTACACGTATGGTTATGAAATTATTTGCACAAGGATATGTACTCGCTACGTCCATTTCTACGGCCGGTCACCTGGGAGAAGCACTGCTGGTCTCCGTTGTATCCTTTATCATTTTGTTGATTCTGGAGAGTGTTGTACACTTTATGATTCGCAAATGGGCCAATCTGGATCTGGATACGGGAATTCAGCAAGGGAAGACAGGGTACGGATTGTTCTCTGGCGCTTTACATATCGTGGGCGCACTGATTATTGCAGCTTGTTTATAAGATAAGGAACAGGAGTAATTCTCATGAGTGTATGGAAACGAATTAAAGGAATACTAACGAAACCTGAACCACCGCAGGCAGAGAAAACGATGCTTCAGCTTGCACCTGGTGATATCTGTGAGGTTTCTCTGGTCACTTATGAAGTCGTTGGTCGGGTACAAAATCGTGCTCGAAATGCAGTTGTGCTCACGCTGCAGGATGGTACCGCATTTCGATATTTGCATATCGAAGAACGGGAACTCACACGTTACGCCCTATATACACCAATTGATGGCAGGCTTGATGCACCTGATGAGGTGCCCACATTGCTGGACCTGGATGGACGCGCATATCATCTGGAGGAAGAGTATGGAGGCATGGTATCAACGGCAGGTAGAACTCCATATGGCCAGGCTGGAGAACAATTGGTATGGCAGTATCAGTCGGATGATAATATGCTTCTTCGCGTGGAGTGGCAAGACAGAAGATTTACACTGTATGAGGGTGAGTCCATTCTTCCTGCGGATATCAAAGTGATTCGTTCGAGCTAGGAGAGGTTCCAATGAAAAAACGCTTGGCACATGGATTAAAATTAATGCTGGTCCTCAGCCTTGTCATGTCTCTGTTGTCCGCGTGCGGAGCAGCACCTTCTGTTCAGGACACATATCCGCTTGAATCGGTTAACGGCAGTGGTAACTCAACGTCCTATGTGTACCGTGCTTCGGACCGTACCGTTCCGGAAGTGGCTCAGGAATTGTCTGACCAAAGGCAACCGGATCAGATATCGGCGGAGAACACAGAGCGTATGTTCCTCGTGTATCAGGACGAGTATTATCACCTGCAACAAGACCCGAACAAGCCGGAGGATACCTTGGTTGAGGTGGACTCCAAGGAATATGTTCGGCAGAACTACGATTCATCTTTTTTACAAGGTTACCTCACCGCTACATTAATTGGTAATCTGTTCGATTCTTTTGGCGGGCGAGGTTATGGCAACTATCGAGGATATACCAATAAAGATACGTATAAACCGAGTGCAGGATCTTATCGTGCACCAACAAGTAATGACAAGAAGCTTGCTCCACCTATTACTGTTGATCGGAAAGGTACGATTACAAGGCGCGGAAGCGATAAAGATTCAAGCGTGGGATCTGGCGGAGGATTATTCAACCGCAACAAGGATCAGAGTAAGGGAACCATTGATCGCAACAAGAGCAGTGGTGGGCTGTTTGATTCACCTAAGAAATCCTACAAAAAACCAAAAACCAGAGTGGGCGGCGGCCGAATTAAGAGGCGAAGATAATGATTTAATTATAAGCTTGGCTGCCCAACATATAGTTCAATCCAAAAAGAACAGGAAAAGGTATGACGGATTTATCTCTATCCGCGCATTTACCTTGGAACTGTTCTTTTTGGTTTACGATTTGCGAACATGATTGGACTTGCGTACGCGGGGAATCGTTGTAGCAGGTTGTTTGCGAATCCAGCGGATAAATGGAATCATTCGTTCATCCTGTCTCAAGGATTGCAGATCAGTGAGACCAAGGGTTACAATGTCGCGATTGGTGTATAGCGAATGAATCTGTTTGTGACAGGGGATGCACAGGTTGGCCGTTGGTAGAAATGTTCCGCCCATTTCTTTGGGTGTAAGATGATGAATGGTCGTATTCACAGGTTCTCTTTCGCATAATTCACATCGATTACTCATGATCATCGCCTCCCTTTGTCACTTATATTATGGGCAGACAAGATGCCTTTCATGTTGAACATAGGTCAAGGAATGTTACACCTGTAAGAAATAAGATTTGTCACAGGATCAATAAGTGATGTACTTGTTATCTTACTGTATTCGGGCTACACTTTCTTAAAGGATGATAGTCTTTAGGAGGTAAGAATACTTTTGAAAATGAACTCACATTCACATGATATGACAACTGCCAAATTCAATCGTACAGCTGTACAGGTACCGGATGCCCAAGCCAAAATAGCTGCAAGAGTTACTGTAGGCTCCATAGAGAAAGTTCACCTTGAATCTGCTCATGGCCGCACACTTGCAGAGACGATTCAGGCACCCCATCCGTATCCATTCTTCCGGAGATCGGGTATGGATGGATTCGCTATTATAAGTACAGATACCATAAATGCATCGAGTGATCATCAAGTTTGGTTTCGAGTCATTGATGAAATCCCTTGCGGCTACACCTCGGATCACACCATTGTTTCAGGTACGACGGCTCGCATCATGACGGGTGCACAGGTTCCGGAAGGTGCGGATGCGGTAGTTATGATGGAGATGACCGAGAGCAAGGTAGAGAATGGAGAACAGTGGATTGCATTGAAACGGCACATATTGTCGGGTGCTAATATCACCCCAATCGGACTGGAAGTCCAAGAGGGACAGCAACTGCTCGAAGCAGGAACGATCATCAGGGCAGGAGAGCAGTCCGTGTTAGCTACTTTTGGCATAGCAGAAGTTCCTGTATTTAAACGTCCAAAGGTGGCGATATTCGCAACCGGCACGGAATTGCTTGATGTAGATGAGCCATTACAACCAGGTCGGATTCGGAATAGCAACAGTTACATGTTGCGCTCTCTGGTTGTAGAGGCAGGTGGAGAGCCTGTGATGTACGGTTCTATTGCAGACGATGTGAATACGGCAAGGGCCAAACTGGAAGAAGCCATTCAAGATAATGATATCGTGGTGACCACAGGCGGAGTATCCGTCGGGGATTATGATATTATGGGCGAACTTGTGCTTGAAGAACATGTGGAGATGTTGTTTAACAAAGTGACGATGCGACCAGGCAGTGTGACCACAGCTGCTATATATAAAGATAAATTGCTTTTTGCACTTTCGGGTAACCCGGGGGCTTGTTTTGTAGGTTTTGGTCTGTTTGTTCGTCCAACCATTCGTTCCATGCAGGCGGATGCTCATCCTTATATGGAAGAATGGACTGCGATCTTGGAAGAAGAGTACACCAAAGTTAATAATTTTACACGTTTCGTACGTGGACGCACAGAGATCCGCAACGGCATGGTGTACGCGATACCGGCTGCCGCCCGTGTAGATGAATCCAGCGTGATGATCACCATTAAGGACAGTGATTGCCTGATTGTTGTTCCACCTGAGAAAAAAGGCATTCCTGCGGGTGAGCAGGTACGTATTCTCAAACTGCCCTCAGGTCATGTGAGGTAGTGGTAGATGACTACAATGAGTGATACAAAGCCACATATCATACAGATTGTTGGATACAAAAACACAGGCAAGACAACCCTGACAGCCGCGCTGATCGGGCACTTTTCTTCTATGGGACTTAAAGTAGCAGCAATTAAGCATGATGGTCATGACCATTTTGAGATGGATCAAGAAGGAACGGATTCTTATCGATTTGGAGAGTCTGGGGCTTCGGCGGTGGTTATCATGTCAGAGAAACGTACTGCGATTATGGAGCGACAGGCAACCAAGCTGGAGGATATGCTGAGCTATCTATCGGATTATGATTGGATTGTTGTTGAAGGATTCAAGAATGTTTCTTATCCCAAATTTGTGATGGTTCGAGAAGAGAAAGATCTGACCTTGGTTGATCAGCTTGAAGGGGTAGTGGGTATAATCTCATGGCTACCTTCAGAGCAGTTTATAGAGCGGAGCGCCGTAAGCAGAGAGATAACATGGTACTCGGTTCATGAAACGGAGGATATAGCCAAAGCGTTGTTAGCGATGGTTGAAAGCAAGTGAAGGCAGAATGGTGAAGTCTAATCGTAGAAACGTTAAA
The DNA here is from genome assembly GCF_037993015.1 of Paenibacillus sp. FSL E2-0151. Lineage (NCBI taxonomy): Bacteria > Bacillati > Bacillota > Bacilli > Caryophanales > Paenibacillaceae > Paenibacillus > Paenibacillus sp. FSL E2-0151. The sequence goes on along the minus strand of NZ_CP150308.1, from coordinate 4,004,611 downwards.
AAAGTAGGATATTATGATCGCTGGATATGATTGAATTTACAGAGAGCGTGATTGATTCTTTTTAATACAACGTAATATTTATTATGTAAACTATAATTATTTCTACTTATGCTCTTCTCCTTGAATGATGCAAAAAAAACAAAAAAGCAGCAGACCTTTCTCGGATCGAAATCCTTGATGCGGTTTGCTGCTTTTATTATGTTCGGGATGTTACATCCCTTCGTCGGTACGACGTTCAATGGCTTCGGACATCGTTTTGTCGGTAAGGTGAGCATAGATCTCGGTTGTTTCCGTAGAAGCGTGTCCAAGCTGCTCTTTTGTTTTGTAAATATCATTTTGCAAATAATAGTCGGTTGCGAATGAATGGCGTAATTTGTGCACGGTCAAGTAGGGTTTACCAAAGCGCTTGGCATATTTCATAATCATGGCCTGGATCGCTCTTTTGGTCATTCGACTGCCTTCTGAATCTCCGTTACGCAAAGCAATGAACAGACCTTTCTCCCGCTTGGGTGTACGGTAACGTGATTGCCGCAGGTTCATATAAGTTGCGAGTTCGTCCTTGGCCTGTTCCCTGAAATAAACGGGAGTTTTGTACGTCTCATCATTGTTACCTTTGCGATAAACATACAGGAGTTTGTTGTTCAGATCGAGATCATCGACGTTCAGGTTCACAACTTCCGACACCCGTAAGCCGGAATTCAGAATCAGGCTGGCAATACAGGCGTCCCGTTCTTTGTTGATTTCATGGGAGTATAGGGCCTGCTTATTCTTCTCCATATCGACAGCGTAACCTTCAAGAATATAGCCGATGAATTCCAGCAGTTCCTCTTCCTCCAGAATTTTACCTTTGAGTTTGGCAGCGGTGTCCTTGGGTTTATGGGTACGCTTGATCTCGATTTTGGCCATAATGTTCCGCTTCAGCAAAGGATAAAAGTCTTCATCTTCCGCAATCTGGCTCAGGTAATGAAAAAGGGAGCGAAGGGAAGAGAGCTTGCGAGATACGGTAATTCTGGAATTGGTTCCTTCCCGTTTGGTTGTAAGAAATAACCGATAGGCGGTAACCGAATCCATGCGAAGGACTTCCAGTTCAGTCAAGGTAACTTCTTTATTAGAGCTTGCCTCGGACAGCCCTTCTGCTCGCAACCATCCGAAGAAAGCTTCGTAATCTCTCAGATATTCGAGTAGGGTAGAGGGGGACAGGTCAGGCAGCTTGTAGTCCATGAATTGCTGAACGAACCAAGGCATGGAAGGTAGTTTGTCATCCAGCTTGCGTCGATCAATCTCTTTTTGCACGTTGGTCAAGTTCGACACCTCCATGTGAAAAACATATAAAATGAATATTCAATTTAATAGTATTCTATGCTCTAGTGTACCATAATTTACATGCTCACAGCTTGTTCACCAAAGCATGCAGTAAGTAGGGTATGCTTCCTTGCCCTTCGGCGCGTAAACCTTTAAAGTAATTAGTATACGTAAAGCAGAGGAGGTGAACCGGATGAATATGAAAATAGAACTGGTTCCCCGGGAACGCAGTCAGGTGATTCGGCATTTAATGCAATTTTATTTATATGATTTTACCAAATACCTGAATATTGATGTGGACAGTAACGGCATTTTTCCGGAATATCCCGGTCTGGAGGCATTCTGGGCAGAAAAGGACCGCAAGTTTCCTTTTTTGATTACAAGTGATGGGGCACCTGCAGGGTTTGCTCTGGTGGAGAAATTGGAGCCTGGTAGTAAGGATAATGACTACTATTTGACTGAGTTTTTTGTGATGCAAAAATATCGGCGCAGTGGAGTGGGTACTCGGGCAGCCTATGAACTGTTCAAACGTTTTCCAGGAAGATGGAAAGTGACCCAGGTTCGTAACAATGTCATTGCCCAGGCGTTCTGGCGAAAAATTATAGGGGATTATACCGGAGGCCGCTTTCGAGAAAAGTTCCATCCGGAACTGGGCAATCCAAGCCAGTATTTTGTAACCTGATTCCCATCGGGGTTTACCTACATATAAAGCATTCTGCTTGAATGCTGAAATAAAGAATCTGATGAAGGAGTGAGTGACATGAACGTACCCACATTCCATCTCGATGGACAGACAGCACTGGTGACAGGTGCAGGGAGAGGGATCGGAAAAGCAATTGCGATTGGACTTGCCCAGTCAGGCAGTGACGTTATACTTGTATCCCGAACGATGAAAGAAATTGAGGAGACAGCAGCCTACATCTATGAACAGACAGGGCGTAAAGCGCTCGCTCTGACTGCGGATGTGACATCAAAAGAACAAATGGAAGAGACGTTTCAAGAGGCGATCTCGGAGATGGGTAGCCTGGACATTCTGGTGAATAACGCAGGTATGAACATACGGACACCAGCACTTGAAGTAACAGACGAGCAGTGGGAGACCATCATGCAGACAAACTTAAAATCGGCTTTCTTCGCTTCGCAATTAGCGGGACAGCATATGAAAGAACGTGGGACTGGGAAGATCATTAACATCTCTTCGGTAGGTGGGCATACGGCTTTGCGGACAGGGGTTGTATATGGTGCGACCAAAGCTGCATTAATTCATATGACCAAAGTTCTCGCACTGGAATGGGGCAAGTATGGAATCCGTGTCAATTCAGTAGGGCCATGGTATTTCCGAACACCTTTGACTGAAAAGTTGCTGGATGATCCCCATTATTTGCAGGAAATTGTAAGCCGTACACCGTTACAGCGAGTGGGAGAACTGGAAGAAGTGGTAGGGCCGGTTGTATTCCTGGCATCAGATGCAGCGGGATACATAACGGGTCAGACGTTATTGGTTGACGGTGGAATGTCCATTTATGGCTTTTAAATAAATGAAGTTGGTTGCAGTTTGGAAAAGTGGGTGGCATAACCAAATCATGGGTAATAACATAAGGGAAGTTGAAGTTAATCTGTATTTCTATTTATCTGTACCCAATTCACTGAACTTGGAGGAAGATAACCATGGAAACGCGCAAGTACGGTAATACTGGCATGAACGTAAGTACACTTGGATTTGGCGGAGCGGAAATAGGAAAAAATGTATCCAAAACGGATGTAGCAACATTGCTGAATAGTGCCCTGGATGCTGGATTAAACGTGATAGACACGGCTGAATGTTACGGTGACAGCGAGGAATTAATCGGCGAGGTGTTGTCACATCGGCGTGATGACTACTATTTGTTCACCAAATGTGGACATGCTGCCGGGATCGAAGGTCCGGATTGGGATGCCAAAGTACTGGAGCAAACGATTGACCGTAGTCTGAAAAGGCTGAAAACGGACTATGTGGATGTTATCCATTTGCATAGCTGCTCCGAAGAAGTACTCCGACAAGGAGCAGTGATCGAAGTGCTACAGCGTGCCAAGGAATCAGGTAGGACCAGGTTTATCGGATACAGTGGGGATACAACAGATGCGCTATATGCGATTCAGACCGGAGTATTTGACAGCCTGGAGACTTCATTAAATATCGCAGATCAGGAAGCAATTGATCTTACGTTGCCTGAGGCAAGAAAAAGAAACATGGGTGTCATCGCCAAAAGACCAATTGCCAATGCGGCCTGGACGTATGATACACTTTCAGAAGAGGCTTATCCATTTATATACTGGAAGCGCTTAAGTGAACTGAACTATGGTTTTCTGGGTGAAGATGCCCAGGTAGCGGTGGAAACAGCACTGCGTTTTACGCTAAGTACCGAAGGTGTAGACACAGCTATTGTAGGAACAGCCAAGCCCAATCGCTGGCAGCAAAATGCTGATCTTGTGGCTAAAGGGCAACTCCCACAGGAATTGTATGATGAAATTAGAGCACGATGGAAAGAAATCGCCGGAGCAGATTGGACTGGCCGGACTTAAATCAGAAATATTAGCGAAGCCGCCATATGGCGGCTTTTTTATGAATAACATAAAATATTTTCAACATATGAAAAATTCACAACAACTTTCGGATCAGGGGCTGAGAAAAATTTTAGGGGATAATGTCTATACGTCAGCTTAGTCCGAAACGGAACGGGTGACAAAGGATGAAAGAGGAAAAATCCCAGGAAATATCCCTTCTTATAAGCGACTAAATTTATAAAAAACGACGAAGATATTGAGAAAATACGAAAAATAGGCAATCTACGTTCAATTTAAAAGAAATAACGAATAAGTTATAATATTTCAACATATGAAAAATTCACAATAGAAAGATCATTTTCTCACCTTAGTTACCATCTCTCATATAGCCACATTGACGCACCACCAAGTTTAAAAGGAAAACCATTTTAAGCGATTGAAGTCAACCACTTTTTTGCGGGTTTAAATCAAATTGAAAATATATCTTTATGAATAATCTCTAAAAGCATACAGCTTAAATTAATTATAAGAATGATAATAACATATTAATTATTATGTAAACTAATAATAATTCTTTTGGCAATACAGACATAAAACCTCCATGACCTGCAAATCGTAAGGGGATAAGGCAGAAGGAGGAGCTTCATGAAAAGTCAGCAACACCGTAAAAACGACGACGAAAAACTAAGTTGGTTCAGCCTATCCTTGTTTGGCGCGGGTTGCACACTGGGAACGGGATTTTTTCTGGGAACCAGTCTAGCGATTCATTGGGCCGGCATATCCGTACTTATATTGTTGGTGCTGGCGGCGGCAGGTACTTACTTTGTATTTGGTGCGCTGGCACAGATGACTGCAGATGATCCAAAGGAAGGCGCTTTTCGAACGTATGCGGGCGAAGCATTCGGACCTTGGGCTGGTTTTGGTAGTGGATGGATGTACTGGTTCTCTGAAATGCTCATCATGGGCAGCTCATTAACGGCACTTGGGCTGTTCTCTCAATTCTGGTTTCCCAAGTTTCCGCTATGGGCATTTGTTGCGATCTATGCCGCTATAGGTCTGTTCATTGCTGCACTGGGAGCGAAGGGATTAACCAAAACGGAGAATATTCTTGCTGTAATCAAACTTGCTGCAACGGTTGCATTTATAGCTATAGCAGGAGCGGCTTGTCTGGGTTGGTTACCTGTAAAAGTCACACCCGAGCAATTGAAGAATGAATGGTTCCCGCATGGAGGTAAAGGCGTATGGACCGGTTTCATCTATGCATTCTTTGCTTTTGCCGGGATCGAGGTTATGGGTTTGATGGCAGCTAACCTGAAAGAACCAAAAGATGCAGTGAAATCAGGTCGAGTAATGCTATTGACGGTGAGTACACTCTATGTGATTGCAATTGCGTTGATCCTGTTGCTTGTGCCTTCAGTTCAGTTAACTCCAGATGAAAGTCCGCTTGTCAAAGCCATGTCAACCATTGGATTCACTGTTGTGGTCCACATTCTCAACGGAATTCTGATTATAGCCGGATTCTCGACGATGGTGGCTTCGTTATATGCCATTACGTCCATGTTGGTGAAACTCGCGGAAGATGGAGATGCACCAAAGCTGTTCACGAAGACCTGGGGAAAAAAGGACATGCCACTTCAGGCATTGTGTTGCACAGCGGCTGGATTAGTCCTGTCTACGTTGATGGCATTATGGATGCCCAAGAGTTTGTTTGAATATGTGACGACAGCAGGTAGTCTGGTATTAATGTATACATGGCTGCTCATCTGCATCACGTACATTAAAAAAATGAAGCCCGTGAAGTGGAATCGCATCAAAGTGTGGATTGCCATAGTATTAATTGTGGCTGCTGTGGCTGGGACAGCGATGGAAAAAGCCAGCAGAACGGGTCTGCTGGCAAGTGTGGGACTTTTGGTGTTCCTTGGGATCATCACGTATGTTGTTCATAAGGTACGTGGCTCGAAAGCATCGCAGTCAGCACCATCCAAACCATAAGCAACTCTCAGCAACTTTCGTGGAGGTCGTACAACGGATTAATGAGTGCTTTAAGATTATTTCGTCAACTTGCCTAAGGCTTGCTTCATCCGCATGAATGGACATTTGGAAGGTGTCTGCTCATCATCAGGCAGGAAATACTGTTTCCATTCCAGATTATCCTGCTGACCATACCACATCAGCGAAGGGTGAGCAGGTACAGCATCATATGCAGCGAGACGTTTGCGAATTAAGGTTTTCATTTTACGGCCAAGAGGGGTGTTGTCATTAATGGATTCGAATACCCACCGTGGTTGAAAAGCAAACATGAGATAAGGAAAATGCCGGCTGGCTCGGAGTTCATGTGCAGGAGTTGCACAAAAACAAAAGTAAGGCTCTCCGCCAAAGCAAAACTCCCATGATGAATCATGAGGATCGGTTGAAATATGTTCCGGCCACGGCTCGGTATCGTGTGAACTTACCCGATTAAGCATTTGCCAGAATAACGTCTGATATTGCTCTACCGTTGTATGATCTTTCAGATCACTTGGTGTCTCACAGATCACGACCATCGAAGCGTAATGACCGGTGTCTCTGGAGACAGGACCATATTGTCTAAGCAGATCGGCCATATCTTCGGCAGCATGTTCAGATCGGGGGTCACACGTAAATCCGTACCTCAAATGTCCTGACAGAAATCCCATTCGTCCAGGTACACATGGATACGTATTATCTTCGTCGGCGATCATTTTACCAAATTGCGAATAAGCGTCCTGCTGCCAAGATGGAAGACGCTCAAACAAGGTGTTTATTTCGTCGGCACTATACAGCTCCGCCATTGATTCCCAACTCCATTCCACATGATACCGTTACAGTATTAATGTCGGGGAAGTTGGGTGACTGTCCAGCCTGATTTTGTTGTCAGAAAAATATGGAACGTACAGCTTCGTACCCAAAATACAAACCAAATCCGATCAGGCAGATTCCCGAAATGATAGAGATCCAGCGCAATACATTCTCACTGCTATGTTTGTGGAATCGACTGGCCATTCCAGCCATAATGACATCCCATACCAGGATACCAATGAATATGCCTGAACTGTAGAGTAGCAAATGAGCAGTATCCGTATGCTTCACAGTTGTCGCGAGAATAGAGCCATAGATCCCCAGCCAAAATAATATATTCAGTGGATTGGACAGGGCCATCAAAAATCCGGAAATAAAAGATTTTCGAACAGTTGCTTCCGCAGTAGATGTACCTTGAATGCCTTGCTTTAGCTTCGAGAGCGTTTCCACTCCCGTGTAAATCAGAATAAAACTGCCAAATGACCAGAGAAAAGAGCGCATGAACGGCGTGTCCAGAAAATGGGCAACTCCAAAATAAATCAGCAGCATATACACCAAATCTGCAAACATAGCTCCGAGCCCTAGAATCCAAGCATGCATGAATCCGTGGCGGGCTCCACGGTCGAGTTGGGCGGCGTTAATCGGACCGATTGGAGCGGACAATGATATTCCCAGAATGATATAACTGAACAGTACAGACATAAACACGTTCACTCCTTAACGGGTTCGATGAATTGTACCAGTCGTCACAGAAAATGGGTACAAGTCATCGTATTCCCGTAAGGAGTGAATTAGAACAAACTACTTTTATCTCATACTGCGTCAAGGCCTTGTTATTCTGTTAAAGTTCCACATCCAATTGAATTGGGGTGCAGTTGTATCCGTTGCATGAGCTTTCTTCACAAGGACAAGCGGAGAGCCCAATTGTGAGATCCATTAATGCCTCCATCTCGATATAATCACCTGCACGAGAGTCGGGAGCTACAACATCAATCTTGCCTTCACTGTCTACAACGGACTTCATAAACAGGTTAAATGGATAGTGTTGATCCGGCGGTAAGATTCCGAAGGGTTCTAGTGCCGTGTTCAGATTGTGATAACAACTGGCGTGATCCTTTTTGTGGTATAACACCTCATACATCTCTGGACGACAAGCAGAGTTGAAGAAATCATGTACCCCAACGGTGTCACGGACAATCTTGAGTAAAGGTTGATACTGATTGGAATATACAAATTGTCCTGGTTTAATTCGATAAGTACGCAATACGTCCATTGTCACGCCGGGATCCAAGCGATGGTTAGCATCCGTAGCATCATATGCCACAAAATCAATGACTTGCTGTCCCTCCAGATCCGTTATGCGTAGTAAAGAACCCTTGTTTACTTTCAAGGCATATCCCGTTTTGGCTGGGATAAGATAAGACTGTTTATGGCGCTGATTCGTATTCATCTGTTACATTCCTCCGCTACTGTTTGCTTTCAGTATGTGGAGCAGATGATGCTTTCATGCACTTTTATGGCGATGCACTCTGTACTCAGGCAGGAACATCCAATGGTAAATTTAACACACCACATAATACGTCTTTATGCTGGAAATAGTGGATTACCTCTCATCCCGATCCAGAGGTCTGATTGTTCAAGCTGTCCAGCCAGATGTAATAACCAATCTTCGCGTCCCTTGGTTGCCATCACTTGAACGCCCATTGGCAAACCTTCAGGTGTCATATGCAGAGGCACACTTATCGCAGGCTGGCCTGTCAGATTTGCAAGCTGGGTGAAGGGTGTATACGTAAGACTTGGCTCAAACATTTCATAGATGAGTTGCTGCTGCTGGGTCTTGTCCAATTCACTAATTCGCATCAGATTACGGATCTGTTCGTCATGAGGTGTTAATTCACCAATCTTAGGCGCAGGAAAAGCATTAACGGGTGTGACGTAGAAGTCATAGCGTTCAAACAAAGTGGACATCTGCGCTGCAGCTACATCCCACTCAGCCAGACTATGTACAAATTCCGCAGCGGACACCTTTTTGCCAGCTTCAGCGAGAACCCAGGATTCAATCTCCATATCCTCGGAGGTCAGAGCCCGGCCCATGGATCGTTCCATGGAAGAGATCATCGCAGCCATCTCACCACTGTTCATCATGTAATAATTCTCCATCAACCGAACTCCGTTGACGGGACTCAGTTTTTCTTCAACATGATGACCTTGTTCTTCCAACCAGCGCACGAGCTTGTATACAGACTCTTTGGCTTCTGCGCTGACAGGTGTACCCACGGGTGAATCCGTTGTGTATGCAATTTTCAGTTTGCGTTGATGTGGATAGCTCATATCAGCGAAGTAACTGCCTGGAAAGAGTGGAGCATGGAACGCAGCTTCGGGCTGAATGACTTGTAACGTATCAAGCAATGCAGCACTGTCCCGAACCGAGCGAGAGAGGGCAAAATCAATCGATGCGCCTTGCCATTGACGACCAACTCCCGGTCCTACAGGTGTGCGCCCGCGGGTTGGCTTTAACCCAAACAATCCGCTAAAGGAAGCCGGGATACGAATCGAACCTCCTCCGTCACTGGCTCCGGCAAGAGGAACAATACCCGAAGCTACAGCAGCAGCGGCACCACCACTTGAACCACCTGGGGAGTGATTGATATTCCATGGATTGCGAGTTGGACCATGAAGACGGGGCTCGGTAATATTTTTTAAACCAAATTCAGGAGTATTGGTATGTCCTATGAAGATAAAGCCTGCATCACGGAGTCGAGTGACAAAATTGGAATTGCGTAATGCACGATGCTCGCTGAACAAACGGGAGCCTGAAGTCAGAAATTCACCTTCCAAGGATTGCGAGATATCTTTCAGGAGCAGGGGCACACCGGCAAAAGGTTGTTCTCCAGGGCGAACCAAACCAGCTTCCTCACGTGCGCGATTTTCATATGTACGAATAACCGCATTAAGTTGCGGATTCACTTCTTCAAGGCGTGCAAACGCCGCTTCAAGCATTTCAACCGGGGATACTTCCCGGGATCGGATCAGTTCAGCCAAACCTACGGCGTCGTAGGAGGTATATGAGAATGAAGACATTATGATCGTTCCTCTCTGAATATATTTCATCTGTTTATTCCATATGTCATCGTACCACCGGATTAGACAAAAGACAAAAGATAGAAGAGACGTAGTGCGATGATATGCATACTCGTTATGAGGTTGGAGGGAAAAGAGGGGGATTTGCATTTGCGAAATAGAGATAAAGCAAAGGGTTAATAGATCATTTTGCTAATTGAGAAAATGATCGAGTAATATCGAGTCATGGAAATAAAAAACCACTGCTCATCTTATTTGATGTGCAATGGTTTTATTTTTATATTTGACTATTTGTTGATATGAGAACCTCACATATATCCACTTACTCTGTACGAAGCTTTGGTGCAGCATCGGCCGCAGTTGATGATCTTTCCTGCTGTCTAGAAATGGCGAAGAGGGCCACCCAGATCAGAATAAAACCAAGCAGCTGCTCCCATGTAATCAGTGTACGGAAAGCAATCCAGTTCACCAACACACCCGCCATCGGGAAGCTAAGTTCTGCGAGTGTTGCAACAGAGGCTTTGGTTGACGACAGACCTTTGTAATACAACAGAAGACTGAGCAAACCTGGCAACAATGCCTGACCGAGAATGTTGAGGATGACAGCGGTCTGTTCACCCGTTCCGGACGGGAACGTCCATGCTGCACCTTCATTCCACGTCATAAAGATCAGGAGGGGAAGAGCAACGACAAAGCGCAGGGAGGTGACCGTTTCATAACGCGCCTGACCCAGCATCAATCGTCCCATAACGGTTGAACCTCCCCATAAGGCAGCAGCCCCAAGGGATAACAAGCTTCCGGCATGAATCCAGTTGTCCCAGTTACCTAATGGCAATGTGAAGCCAAATGTAAGCAGGTACGTTCCTGCTAATGCAATGAAGAACAATCCACCGAAGCGACGTGGCAACGTTTCTTTTAATAACAGTTTAGCCAGCACGATAGCGAAGAGTGGTTGCATTTTTTGCAATAAAAGTACCGTATTCGGATCGTTATGTGTTAGTGCCATGGTGAACAATACCGTTGCGAGTGCTGATCCTCCCCATGAGATAAAAATCACGGCAATCCAGTGGCGAGCACGCAGGTTTTTCAGATCAGCCCGAAATTTCCACAGTACGGGAATGGCAATAAGACTGACGATGATATGTTCCACCAGTACAATCTGCGTGGAGGTCATCGTATTTAGCAAAATAATGCGGAAGAGTGGGTCGACACCCCATAAGGCGGCGCCGAGAACTACAAGCCAGAATCCGGTATTACTTCGTTCCTTGCGGTAAACAGGTGATGCTGCTGATGTCTTTTCCATATTCAGGACTCCTTCGTCAGAACACGGAATCTTCAGTTGGCAAAATCGACAAAAGCCCCCGTTTTGGTATATACCAAATAAACGGGGGCTCATCCAAGGACATGCGTCAGGAAAGAGGCCTTCCCGTGAACGGCATGTCAATGTGTTGATCTTCTCTCATCCGGACTGTACCGTCGGCCTTGGATTCACACCAAGTCAGTCGCTGAATGTCCTTCGTTAAGAACAATTAGCGAGTCGCGGGCTGGTTCCGAAGAACATCACCGCCGGTTGGGAATTGCACCCTACCCCGAAGATCCTATTCAATTATATAGTGTGTTGAACAAGCTGTAACATTAATAAGTTCATCTTATTCCTGTAAGCGCTAGCAGTTCAAGCATTTTTTTTAGAAAACGATTTTCCAGCTTCCTTGCTGTCTGCGAAGGAGCACGATCTGGCCTGCGTGATACGCATCATGGAGTACCCAGCGAGCCAGTTCGTGTGCCCATTTCTCTTCGGAGTCCATATATGCGGCTTCAAGATCAGACTCTTGTAGTGCAGCTAATTGATCTCGCAACTGCTGGGCTAATCGAGTTGTACCCTGCATCAGTGTATTCCAACCAGCTGCATCCGTTGCATCTCCCGGATTCCCAAATGTGTATTCATTGGAGTCTACAGCAGGAAGGGTAGGCTCCTTACCTTGCATGCGACATAATAAGCGATGGTTGTAATAATACATATGGTTAACCAACTGCCAGATGCTTAATCCCCCTGAGGGTGGAATCCAGGCTGCTTGTTCTGCTGTAAGGCCCTCCAAGGATTTCGACAAAGGTACAATCCAATTACATTGATCCCAAGTATCATCCTTTTGAATAAGTAACACATCTAGTGCTGTTGTGTTCGTCATTGCCTTTTCCTCCTTGCGTATAATTGTGATTTGTGATGTAACTAGCTAAAACTGATTAATAAGGTTACACTTAATATAACACATCAAAGACGAGTTGTAACTTTCTTTGTTTAATTAGATGGTTACAATAAACGGAGGTATATATGGACAGGTTATGGACCGATTTTGTAAACAGCGATTATCACGACTGGCGTGGGGGAGATCGATCGGAGGACAGACTTGGGAAGGCGAACTGGCAGCAAGATTTTCTGGAACGATGGCAACTTAACGCTTCTGTCCCTGCATCTCCAGAAGAGGAGTTGTCGATGAGAAATTTCAGGAATGAATTGATAGCTCTTGGAGCCCGCTTATCTTCTGGAGCATCATTAACGGATATAGAAAAACAATGGTTGAACGGCGTTATGGAATCAGGGCATGTGAGAAGGACATTGACTACAATTGATCAGGAACTGAAACTCAAACTGGTAGCTGTAGAAGCACATTGGCATCAGGTTATGGCTGAGGTAGCTGCTGATTTTGCCATGACTTTGGTGGAGGGAGAAGGCGGCAGGATTCGGATCTGTGATAATTCGGATTGTCGCTGGATGTTCTATGATGATACCCGAAGCAGAACACAGAAGTACTGTGATGATAAGATGTGTGGCAATCTGATGAAGGTCAGAAGATTTCGGGCGAAACGCAAATTCCAAAATTGATAAATACTAACAATAACTATATAATGTATATATACTAGCGAAAAAATAGTCAGAAGCAGTACAGATTCGTAAGCAGGATGTGATCGTCTTTCAAACCAAAATAGATGGGAGATGTTTCTTGTGCGGACAAGTTATCTGTTGAAAAATGGCTGTGTGTTGTCGATGGATGCTAAAATTGGACAGTATAAGAGGGCGGACGTTCTGATTCAGGATTCACTGATCATGGCGATTCAGCCCGACCTGGATATTCCGGATGCGGAGATCATTGATGCTTCATCGATGATTATTATGCCTGGGCTGGTGGACACGCATCGGCATATGTGGGAATCACTTGTCAAAACAGCGGGAACCAACTGGTCGTTACCAGTTTATTTGCAAAATCTCTATTATGGTGCGATGGGAAGCAAGCTCCGCCCACAAGATAGTTATATTGCCAATCTGCTCGGTTCCTTGGAAGCGCTTAACGCAGGAGTGACGACAGTAATGGATTGGAGCATGCCATATTCCCCTGACCATACGGATGAACTGATTCGTGGACTTCAGGATGCTGGCATTCGGGCGGTATTTGCTCACGGAGTCCCTGGTGAGACGGACTACTGGAATCGGGATAGTCAACTCACGTATTCGATCAATGATGTGAGAAGAGTCAAAGAACGTTATTTTTCATCACGGGATCAATTGCTTACTTATGGGCTTGCCATTCGTGGTCCGGAGTTCAGTCATTGGGATACAACCGTGAAAGAGATCGAGCTAGCACAAGAACTGGATGCGATCTGTTCCATGCATGCCGGATTTGGCAGTTGGGGATCTGTGGATCGCTCGATCAGTCACTTGTACGAAGCGGGACTCTTAAGTCCACGGGTGAATATCGTTCATGGTAACACCATGGGCATGGATGAATACAAAATGCTGGCAGATAGCGGCGCTTCCTTGTCGGTCACACCTGAGGTTGAAATGATGATGGGTCATGGATATCCGGCCACCGGCTATTTTCTTGAACATGGGGGAACACCTACACTTGGTGTAGATGTAGTGACGTCTACAGGCGGAGATATGTTCTCGCAGATGAAGTTTGCACTTCAAGCTGAACGATCCAGAGCCAATGAACAACTTTTGCAGCAGGGTGAGATGCCTGGTGAGTTGAACTTGCAGTCCAGCCAAGTACTGAGATTTGCAACTTCAGCTGGTGCCCAGGCATTGGGATTGGAGCAGAAGGTGGGTACGTTGACCCCAGGGAAGGAAGCGGATCTGATCATGATTCGTACCAGCGATCTGAATATGTTCCCCGTTCATGATCCAATCGGCGCTGTTGTGCAATTTGCCAATCCATCCAACGTGGATACGGTCTTTGTGGCAGGTAGACTCGTGAAGCGAGAGGGTAAGCTGTTGAATGTTGATCTGGATGCGATTCGTCATGCGGCGATGCAGAGCAAAGATTATTTGTTAACCCAATACCGGATGTCAGATGCAGAGAGAATTGCTTTCTCATAATTTACTTTTTCATAAAAACCTGAAATGAAGTCAGTTCGTATTTTTATATACACCTCTACCTATAGCAAGAAATAAAGGGCCGCATAATGATATGTGGCTCTTTTACGTGCCTTCATATCGTGGAATTAGACAGGATAAGGTAGGAAGGGACAGCAGAAAAAGACGAAAAGAGCTCTCTTTTTCTTGACTTCGGATAACAGGGATTATAAGGTGTTTTTCACGAAAATTAAGGCTCATAAAAACTGCGCATAATATAAATTATACGCAGTTTTGTTTTAAATCCATTTTCATATTCATCCACGTGCAACAGATCATGATAAATTTCGCGGAAAAAGAACAAAATAAGTGATCTTCAAAAATAAATTTAACCAAGCAACGCGATAACGTGTAGAATTCGATAGGTTTTTATAGGTGATCGATAAGATAGAACAAATGACTTTTTCATAGAACAGATGGGAAGCCATCCAATCGCTGCTACATCCATAGCACATTCAAGATTCATGACGAGAGGAACATGACTATGCGTGAGAACAAACAACGATCTTCATTATTTCGCAAAAAACCAATTGCCTCCGGGGGCGATAACAGCAGTGCATTGAAACGGGCGCTCGGTCCGTTGGACTTAACCACACTCGGGGTAGGTGCCATTATCGGCACAGGGATTTTTGTGTTGACTGGTGTAGCTGCCGCAACGTATGCCGGCCCGGGACTTGTACTGTCATTTTTACTGGCAGGTATCATATGTGCATTCGCGGCATTATGTTACTCGGAATTTGCCTCAAGCATACCGGCCTCGGGCAGTGCGTACACCTATAGCTATACGGCTTTTGGAGAGGTGATTGCCTGGATTCTGGGATGGGATCTGATATTGGAGTATGGTTTTGCGAGTGCGGCGGTAGCCAGTGGATGGTCTGGATACTTTCAAACGTTGTTGTCCGGATTCGGGCTGGAGTTACCCCATGCGCTTACGAGTGCGTTCAGCCCGGAAAAGGGAACCTATTTTGACATCACAGCTGCGGTCATTACGTTAATTATCACTTTTCTGCTTACCCGAGGGGTGAAGGAAGCGGCTCGTGCGAACGGCATTATGGTAGCGATTAAAATTATCGTGGTGTTGATCTTCATTGGTGTAGGTGTTTTCTATGTAGAGCCAACCAACTGGCAGCCATTTTTGCCTTTTGGTATCTCGGGTGTAACTGCAGGGGCAGCGACGGTATTTTTTGCCTACATCGGATTTGATGCGGTCTCTACAGCGGCAGAAGAAGTTAAGCAGCCACAACGGGATTTGCCGATTGGAATTATTGCGTCACTGGCAATCTGTACGGTTCTCTACATTGTTGTATCGTTGATCCTCACAGGGATTGTGCCTTATAACAAGTTGAATGTAAGTGATCCAGTTGCGTTTGCATTTGAATTTGTTCAATTGAAAGGATTGTCCTGGATTGTATCTCTTGGAGCGATTGCCGGCATTACGACCGTATTGCTGGTTATGATGTATGGTCAGACACGTCTGCTCTATTCCATGTCTCGTGACGGCCTGCTGTCACCTGTCTTCTCCAAAGTTAGTGGCAAGAGTCAGACACCAGCGGTAGGGACATGGGTTGCGGGCATTATCGTCGCTTTGTTCTCCGGGTTCATCTCGTTGGGTCATTTGGCGGAGCTTACGAACATCGGAACGTTGTTTGCTTTTGCAGTTGTAAGTCTGGGCATTATTGTGTTGCGTAAAAATAACCCGGATCTCAAACGCGGATTCCGCGTTCCACTTGTGCCGCTGATTCCGATTCTGAGTGCCTTGGGTTGTGTATACTTAATGACACGCCTTGCGGCGCTGACATGGATTACGTTTTTTGCTTGGTTGATCATCGGATTAATTATCTACTTTGCGTATGGAAGGCATTACAGTCATCTGAATCCGAAACGCCGGATCTCGAGTGCTTTCAGGGCAAAGGATAAATAGATTAGTTGAGAACGTCTTTAACCGAGAACATCTTCAATTTTCCTCATTTCGTATCGCTTAGGCGAAGCGGGATGGGGATTTTTTTATATAGAAAGATAAAGGAAGATAACAGCAGGGGAGGGTTGGGATTTTCTTCATATATGGGTAAGTAATAAGGGACGTGACGAACTTAATCACGGGGGCGGGGTTGCGGCTAAGCCAAATATGAAATATATTTGGGGATGTGACATGCCATCAGACATAAGAGAGGGGATGTATCATGAACACACCATTACATACGAATTCAAATCATCAAAACGCAGCTTTTGGATTTGCATTAGCTGACTCATCTGTACTTGCAGAGGCACAATTAATTGTTTCACAATCAGGAGGTGCAGGTGACCTACAGTTAGATATTGATCCGCAGCGTCTTCTGAAGGATGGACGTAAGGTATCTGTCATTGCACAACAGTTGGATTCACCGGTCAATCGTCAGGATGCCAATATCATCTATGGTCAGGAGCTGGCATACGTGCAGTATGCTGTTAACCTGAAACCGGATAGTTCAATCTCCATTGCATCTATTGAAGGCGTTGAACAGTCTGTTAATCTTGGTTGGGAAGCATTTCAAGAGGGGGAATACGAACTTCGAATCTCCCTGCATATGAAAACACCTCGTATTGCTGAAGGTACACTCGAACCTGAACAACTTGCAATGGTTAAGTATGCGCAAGTTATCACCGTATATATATCGCTTTTCCCGGCACAAGCAGCGTCGTTGAGTTCACCATCTCAAGCTGTATGGAGCAGAAACCATCATGTGTTTGACTCCTACGGGAGAGGAGGATTTATTCTCGCTGACCTGCCTCGACTCGCTGAACGCGTAGAGGCACTGATGGGACCGGGTAACCATAATCTGATCGAGCAATTTGCCGAAGGGAATCTGTCAGATACGTTGCTGGAAGAGGGGCTGATGGCAATTGCCTGGGGCGTGACTCCGTGGTGTTATTCACTCTATTCTGCACCAGATGAGCAGTCTGCTCGAATACTCGCCGTGGACAAGCTGGGCGATGAACCTGAACGGCAAGGGATCTACCGTATTGATCCGTCCATTCAGCAATTAAGTATCGTACCTGCGAATGAGCTGGCTTATTGGCCTGCCTGCGTTCAGAACGATTGGCCTGTTATTGATGTGGCGGGTGAAGGCGAGACGTTGCATATGGATCTGTATACTCAGATCTGTGAATCCGTGAATGGGTTGCACGAGAATCCATTGCCATCGTTTGTACTTACTCGCAATCAAGGCAAACCCGAAACGATCATTCCACTGATTGATGTTGTCATTGTGGATGAAGCGTAGAGCACTGCTTTATAATAAATATATAAATTGAACTAATCATTTACACGAAAACGGAGAGGACAGAAAGAACCTGAAAAAGTGAAGCTAAAAGTTTTCTGCAAGAAAGCTACTTCGGAAGCATACGCTTCGCCTTTATCCACGGATTTTTCCCTTGAGAAAAGGGAATCAGAAAAATCTGGGGATAACAGCGATTGGAAGGTTGTTCTGTCATCGCAGTGCCCGTGTAAATAATCTTAGTCAATTTATAAAGAACCGAATTGAGGTGACGTAGACAGATGATGACCGAGGAGATTCAGGAGCAATATGCGGACGAGCTAGAAGCTTTTCACATATGGATGAAGGACGCCGGATATACAGGCCATACGGTAAAATCATACACGGGTGACGTGGTGGAATTCCTGGTCTCCATTCAAGGGAAGTCACTGGAGCAGGTCAAAAAGCTGCATGTGTTGTCTTTTCTGTCCCGCGCGCGGGAGCGTGGGGTTAGTGATGCCACGAGAAATCGCAAACATGCGGCGGTGAACTGTTTTTACAAGTCCCTCATTGAACTCGAATTGTTAACGAATAATCCGGCGTTTGGGATCAAAAAATCCAAAACCGAGAAAAACCGTGCGCCCGTTTTCCTTGATGAAAGTGGGCTGACACGTTTTCTGGAGTCGGTAGAAGGCAAGTATCGTACACGTAATCTGGCTGTTTTTCTATTGATGGGATATATGGGATTACGGGTTGGAGAAGTGCATGCGTTGGATTGCAAAGACTATAATGCAGAGCGGCGTACATTGGATGTATTTGGTAAAGGTCGTAAATGGCGCTCACTCCCTGTACCGGAGACTGTGGCAAAAGTATTATCTCAAGCGATGGCTGAGCGTCTCGATCCTTGGCGGCCAAAAGAGGAAGCACTATTTGTCTCGCAAAAAGGGAAGAGACTGTCGATTCGCAGCATCCAGCTCATATCTACGGAAACCTTTGAACGTTTCCAGCAGGAATCACCAGCCAATCAACGTCAAAACTACTCCAGTCATAAGCTGCGTCACTCTTTCGCGACCATGATGTTACGGCGTGGAGCCGACTTGCGTACGGTACAGGAACTGCTTGGTCATGCATCGATTCAAACAACAACCGTGTACACACACGTCACCAGTAGGGAGAAAGAAGAGGCTATGGCTCTGCTGGACGTAAAACTTCCGACATATTAGAAGAAAAAAGCCAATATTTAATCCGAAAAGTAGTCTGTCCAAGTGACAGGCTTTTTTTGTTATTGATTTGGATGATGGATATTTAAACATAATTAATATTATGTAAACTAATATCTGAAATCTAAATAGGCCTATAATAGAAATCAAACAAAAGAACCATTCGCCTCTTCTCTTTAGAAGAAACAAATGGCCCTTTTGGCTAAGACAGATATCTTAATTTACAACTTTTAACGTGCTGAATCGTTCACGATATGAATGATTGCGCGATTGAATTACTCGAGTCCGGCGATCTGTTCTTTTAATTTGTTAGCAGAAGCCTGGAAAGCCACTTTTTCGGTTTCATTCAACGGAAGAGGCAGAATTTCGCGCACACCGTTGCGATCGACAACACATGGAACACCCAGATAAACATCCGATACACCATTGTAATCTTCAAGGTACGTGGATACGTTCAGAACGGAGCCTTCGTTGCCGAGAATTGCAGCTACAATGCGGTCCAGAGCAAGGGCGATTGCATAGGAAGTCGCTCCTTTGGCATTAATAATCTCATACGCTGCATTTTTGGTACGGTCGAAGATATCCTGTTGTGTTTCTTCATCCAATTCCAGATCTGTTCCTGCAACGTTAGCCAGGCTCCATACCGGTACTTCGGAATCTCCATGCTCACCAATAATGTGTGCGTGAATACTACGCGGGTCGATCCCTTTATTTTTACCAATCAGGTAACGGAAACGTGCGCTATCGAGCAATGTACCTGAACCGATGACACGGGAAGCAGGCCATCCACTTTGTTTCCATGAAGTATAGGACAAAATATCTACAGGATTGGTTGCAATCAGCAAAATACCATGAGAATTCACTTCAGTAATGCGCTCAATAATATCTTTGAAAATGCTTGCATTTTTCTTCAGCAGATCAATCCGGGTTTCGCCCGGCTTCTGGGAAGCACCGGCTGTAATAATAATGATATCTGCATCTTTGCAGTCGGAATAATCGCCAGCCCATACTTTCACGCCTCCCGTAAATGGAAGACCGTGGTTCATATCCAGCATTTCGCCGGTTGCTTTATCATGATTCACATCCACAAATACCAACTCGGACGAACGCTGTCTCAACATTAGCGTGTATCCCGTTGTTGTTCCCACCGCACCCATGCCTACAATTACGACACGACTTGGTTTCAGAGCTGCACTATTTGTCATGTTCAATATCCTCTCCTTTTTGGGTTATACTCCCATCCATATTAAGGGATTAGAGAATATAAAGCGAGTGTTGTCTATAAAATAGTTCACATTTCATGTCTTTTTACCAATTATTCCGTCGAAAAACAGTTTAGGATAAAATTAATGGTAATAAATGTGCGACCTATAGCCCAGAGTATGAGCTGGAAAAAGGGAGCGGGCCAACCATAAGTGGCCAATGAGCCTTTTACATAAGGTTTGTGGTAGAATAGGAGCAGTGGATTCTGATGAATCGTAAATAAAACGCCATAGGACAGGCATGCGCGCCTGTATATTGGATGAGAGAGGTGGAACCCACTTGCGTTCGCAATGGATTAAAATCGCGCAGACAGCATTACTGTCTATAGGTATAGCAGCTGTATTGGCTGCATGCACCGACTCAGATCAACCTCCGGTAGCAGAACCTCCGCAGCAGCAGGAGGACGCCGGGAATACAGGGCAGACATTAACTGTCGTTCCCCCTGTGAACAGTACAGAATCTGCAGATATGGCCAAGTACCAAATACAGACCCGTTTGACCGATTTTCAGTTGCTCAATGACAACGGAGGATTGGCGTGGGGGGTGACGCGGAATGCGCTGCGCCTGTACTACACTCAGGATCAGGGAAAGACCTGGACCAATATTTCACCTTCGGAAAATGTACAGTTTCCGGCTAACCCTAAGTATGGACAAAGCATTTATTTTGTAGATCGTGCACATGGTTGGATTGTTCGTGAAGGCATGGGTGGAACAGATACCATGGTGCTTCGCACCAATAATGGAGGCGTAACTTGGAGCCTGTCTTCTCTGTCCAAGACGGATAAAGTGACTGCGATCTCATTTGTATCTCCTGAAAAAGGTTGGATTCTCACCACGGTCGATACCGCTATTGGTAAACAGGATAAGAAACTTTACTTCACCGAGGACGGTGGAATTACCTGGAATCGGATGTCATCCAGTGATGAAGATGGCAAACAGGAAGCAGAAGAGATTTCCAAACGTGGATACACCACGGGCATGACTTTCTCGGATCCAAAACATGGTTTCTTAACAGCGCTGGAGTTCGGCACACCGAAGTTGTATATAACATCAGACGGCGGAGAGAACTGGAATACTGGACCATCCTTCTTTGATCGAAACAAATTCAACGGGTGTGGTAATTTCAGTGTTAGTTCACCACAATTTTTTGGACGTGAAGCGCAGTCAGCTTGGATGTCAATGTCCTGTTCTAAAGGCGAGAGCACGACATTTAATGGATTCTTTACCACCGATGGCGGAAAGAGCTGGAAGCTGTCCAATTTCACTTTAAACAAACAAACGGGTGCGAATCGTAACCTTTCACCGGTATTTCTGAACGCATCGGAAGGTTGGGCGATGCAAAAGGGCATAACCTACCACACCAAGGATGCGGGCAAAACGTGGAGTGCTCTTCCTGCAAGCAGTGTACTGGAGAAAATTCTCGAAGATTATCCGGAGATTGTGAAGATGCAGATGGTTACCCCCAAGCTTGGCTGGATATTGGTTGAAAATACAGATGCCAAAAGATCGTTGTTATTGCAAACGGTAGATGGCGGTGTACATTGGAAAGTACTCTAAAGTAGAGTGTTATCGATGTGAAAAGATAGGAGAAAGGAGAGGAGCCTAAGGGTTTCTTTTCTTTTTTTGCTTAGTTTGTGAAATAAATCACAAATAAATTCGCTAGAAGGTGATATATTTAACTCAACAAGAGAAGGAGTGATGAAGATGAGAACCAACGGTCAAACTCAATTCACGCAGGCGGATGAATTAACCAGATATATGCTTCAATTATGCTACACATGTGACGATGCGAATCGTTGTACCACAGAGGATGCAGTGAAGGCTTGCATGGCAGAACACGCACAGGCAGACCAGGCCGAACCAGCTGAAGGTGGAGAAGTAACTCGCGGGTTTATGGATCTAATGTACGCTTAGGCTAATGATACACGGATCAATCACGGAGAACGCTCCTGCGGGAGGGTTCTTTTTGATTTGGAGAGAAATGTATACGCTTTAAATTCACTTCGCAAATATTGCAGCATGGGTTATTATAGAAATAATTAAGGTAAATTACTCAAAATGTGGAATTCGTGATAAAGGTCCGAGATAGTAGAAAGGATAAAACTATGAACATTCAAGATCTCCCAATTGAAATAAAAGAACATATAGGGAAGTCCAGAAAATCACTTTTCCTAAGCAAGGTCATACTTCTACTGTGGCTATACTGGATACGTTTGATCAAAAGTACATCATCAAGAAGACAGAAAACGATCTTTATAATGAATGGTTATCCGATGAATATAAGGTGCTCCAATACCTTTACCATACGGGACTCCCTGTTCCAAAGGTATATTCATTTCATACTGAGGACACATCAAGATGGCTTCTGATGGATTATATTGATGGAATAAGTTTAAGAGAATTTCTCTCTAAGATGCCTGACCTTCAAAGTAAAGAAAAAGCGATTTTTAACTTTGGGCTTTGTTTAAAGAAAATACATGAATGCTCTTGTCCTGTTGAATTATTGAACAATAACACTCCTTGGTTAGATACAATGCTTAATAAAGCAGAATATAATCTTACTCACTTTGCTGTAGTCGGCTCAGCAGAACTACTTCAACAGTTGAAGGAAGCAAGACCAAAACCAA
Organism: Paenibacillus sp. FSL E2-0151; assembly: GCF_037993015.1. Classification (NCBI taxonomy): domain Bacteria; kingdom Bacillati; phylum Bacillota; class Bacilli; order Caryophanales; family Paenibacillaceae; genus Paenibacillus; species Paenibacillus sp. FSL E2-0151. Next base: position 3,982,116 of record NZ_CP150308.1, on the reverse strand, counting down.
TAGAGAACACTTTCATTCATGGAGATTTCACTATAGATAATGTGCTAGTTAATGATTGCAATATTGTTGGAGTTATTGACTGGGCAGGAGCAGCTTATGGCGACCCAAGATATGATGTAGCATTAGCCATTAGACCGAAACATAATGCGTTTGACAATGAAAGAGATAGAGAAATATTTTATAAAGGGTATGGAAACTTAAGAATAACGGATGAAGAATACAATTATTTTGAAGACGGGATATATAACTTCTTTTAGCCTGGATATAAATTGTTCTTCAAACGTATATTAATCTTTCTAGAAGGAGTCGAATAAATGAGCCCTCCAAAACATATCTTATCTGCCGCTGCAATCGTGATCAACGAACAAAATGAATTATTACTTATTAGAGGACCACGAAGAGGATGGGAAATGCCAGGCGGTCAAGTAGAAGAAGGAGAATCCCTAAGTCAAGCTGCGATCAGAGAAACGAAAGAGGAGTCTGGAATCGACATTGAAATCATCAAATTCTGTGGAATATTTCAGAATATCGAAAATTCAATATGTAACACATTATTTCTAGCAAGACCAATAGGAGGAGAATTAATCACATCATCGGAGAGTTTAGAGTCTGGTTTCTTTCCGATCGATGAAGCCATTTTAAAAGTCGAATGGAAAAACTTCAGAGAAAGAATAGAGTATTGCTTAAAACCTGAGATGCAGCCTTTTTGCATTGAGTTCAGTGATAAGAATAATATTTAAAAGTTTCCGGAAAGGAAGTTCAATCAATGAAACGAGTCGATGTAGATTACATATTTCAACGAAGGTAACAAGTGATGTTCTGAATGTGGTGTATAAAGGAGACTATCAGATGAACAAGTACAGTGTTTATGAAACAAACAGCTTTTATTGGGATACAAAAGGGAATGACTTTTTGAGAGCAATCGTGCTTCCACATTATGGAGCATTTATCTCAGAAGAAAAACACCAACTTTTTGGTGATGTCTCAGGATTAAAGATGTTAGAGGTGGGCTGTGGAAATGGTCAATCCTTGCAGTATCATGGAGACCGCAAAGCAGGTGAACTGTGGGGTATGGATATATCCCAGAAACAGATAGAAAAGACACAACAACACTTGAGGACATACGGAATTCCTGCAACATTGATATGTTCACCCATGGAAGAGGAATGTGGGATTCCTACTAATTATTTTGACGCTGTGTATTCGATTTATGCCATAGGTTGGACAACCGATCTTGAAGGTACTTTCAGCCGAATCGCTTCTTATTTAAAGAAAGATGGTATTTTTATTTTCAGTTGGTCTCATCCAATTCATAGATGTGTCGTTGAAGAAAATGATAGATTTGTCTTCAATAAGCCATATTCTGATGAATCGTGGTATGCGATATCTCCTGACTTTTGTCAGGGTGAATTAACCTTGGCTGATCGTCAACTATCAACCTATGTCAATGCGTTAGCGAAAGCGGGATTTGTCATTGAACAAATGATAGAAGAATCCGATGAGGATATCATGCAATTACATAATAATAGCGATAGTCTCCTTAAAAGAGCGAAGATGTTACCTGTATCCTTTGTAATTAAAGCAAGAAAACGATGATTAAATGAAATGAATCGGAGAGTGGGATATGTTTAAATATCAAATGGATACTGCTACCTATGTATCGCTATTGGCAATGAAAGATGCACCCCAATTATATAATCTGATCGATCGAAACAGGGATCATATAGGAGCGTGGTTGAAGTTCCCCAGCATGACATTAACAGAAGATGATTCAAGAAATTTCATCAAGAGAACACGTATACGCTATGCTCAAGATGATGGTTATTGGTTAGGAATCTGGTGTGGAGACGAGCTTGCTGGTTCTATTGGATACTTGTACATTGATCAAGAAAACAAGAAGACTGAAATAGGATATTGGCTTGGTCAGGAATATGAGGGTAAGGGACTTATTACAAAATCGATTAAAAATTTAATTGATTACGCATTTGATGAACTTGAATTAAATAAAGTTGAAATTGGCGTAGCAACAGATAATCTCAAAAGCCGCGCAATTCCTGAAAAATTAGGCTTTCAACGTGAAGGTGAATTAAGAGATTACGAATATATTAACGGTACATATTTAAACAGGATTATTTATGGGTTGAAAGCAGATCAATGGAGAACGTAATAGATCAAATTTTATTTTAACTAAAGGGGCTAGTTATGAGAAAATTACCGCTGTTTGTAGTGACAGGCGCAAGTGGAACAGGAAAAACAACGATCTCTTCGCTTGTTCGCAAGCAACTTCCCGAATTTGACGTCTTTGACATGGATATCATCGATAACGTGGATTGGCAGATTGCCAAAGAGAATTGGTTGAGGATTGCGTATAACATATCGCTAAGTGGACGAGGGACTGTTTTATGCGGAACGATGGTTCCGGAAAACATTGCATCGTCGGATTACATAGATCGATTTGATCGAATTCTATATATGAATTTGCATTGTGACGATGTTACTCGCGAGACGCGTTTAAGAGCCCGTGGGTGGGACGAGAACCTGGTTGAAGATCACAAGAATTTTGCCAATTGGTTACTCCAGAATTCGGAAACTGCGTTTGACCCGCCAATGCAAACAGTTGATACGACAGAAGTTACAGTAGAGGGAGTAGCTGAACAAATTAAAGAATGGGTTTTAAAGAACTGGTGTGTTGAATGAACATTTAAAATAACCTAATAGTTAGATTGAGTGGGAGGAACAGGATGCTACCTTTTCAAGTGAATGAATCTATTGTATTAAAGCTGATCCAATCTCGAGATAGAGATGAGTTGTATGCGTTAATTGATGAGAATAGAAAGTACTTGAGAGCGTGGTTACTCTGGGTTGATAAACGACAATCACCCAGCGATTTAGATTCTGTAATTGAAGTATGGACACATAATTATGAAGAGAAGAACGGTTTTGATTCCGGAATATGGTTCAATGAACAATTGGTTGGGATGTTAGGATTGCATTATATTGATTGGACGAATCGAGCAACGAGCATTGGATATTTTTTAGCTGAGTCAGCACAGGGCAAAGGAATCATTACCAAATCAATAGAACAATTGCTTAAATATCTCTTTAACGAGTTGAAGTTAAATCGTGTAATCATTCAATGTGCAGAAAACAACTTTAAAAGCAGGGCTATACCTGAGAAAATCGGATTTTCATATGAGGGAACATCCAGAGAAGCTCAATGGGTTTACGATCATTATGAGAATATTGTGACGTATAGTCTGCTGTCTAGTGAATGGCATACTTAAACGTTAGAGTACATCTTGATGAGACGAAGGAGGTCAAGAATTGTTTCTCAATGTATTATTTTGGTTGATTATTCTCTGGGTGATCTCCCTTTATTTCAGTTTTCCTAAGAAAGATCGCATGTACACAGTCAATGTGCCAAGCACATATTACATTCAATCTTCAAATCGGTTGGATATTCAGAAAAACTACGAATGCGCTGCATTTTCCAGTGCGTTTGTCTTGAGACATTTCGGTTTGGAGTCCAACGGAACAAAGCTATATGAAACCTATCCTCGCAAATTACTGGATGGGACGGTATATCCCAAAGCGGTCGTTGTTTTTTTCAGGAAGCTAGGATATCAGGCAATGTACTTACGTGGTAATGTGAATACGTTAAAGAAACAGATCAGCCAGGGTGTGCCTGTTATTTTATTTATTAGAGTACATCCCAAACAACGTTATTTGCATTTTGTTCCCGTCGTTGGTTATGATGAAACGCATTTTTACTTGGCAGAATCGTTAGACCACAAGATTAATTGTGATGAAGAATATTACAATCGAAAAATCAGCATAAATGAACTCAACATGTTATGGAGGTCGTGGTTACCTTTTTCTCAAAACTCCTATATCGTCGTACACCCGATGCAGATTTAAGACGGCTCTCTTTCAAGGGACAAGATATATTTCTTTAAACGAACTAATCTGCTTTATTCGGAACGTCTGCTTAGTTAAACCAAGCAACTCATGCCCAAATGGCATGAGTTTTTTTGAACAAATCTCCTCACGTAAACCAGCTCGACTCAATTAATGGTTTTGAACAAAATAGATCAAACGTATAGGCAGTTGCTACTGATTTTATTGTTTTACCTGATAATTAGCGGAGTTTTTTAGTTAAAATGGTTGTTCGTCCACGCATCTTTTCATCTACATACGTACGTTAAACCATGTCTATAGGGAGGTGTCCACACTGTGAGTCATTCAGAAGTGAAGAAACGTATGAAGAGAAAAAAGGCAACATTCCATCCGTGTAAAGTTAAAAGAAAAGAACGCCGATTGAAAGTGGTCAAAAAGTTCGTTCAAGTAAAATGTCCGCCTCCAGAAGTGAATATATCTACCCCTACTGTCGTTGGCCCAACAGGACCACAAGGTATACAAGGCGTACAGGGCGTACAAGGTATTCCAGGTAAACAAGGGGTTGAAGGGCCAACTGGAGCTCAAGGACCAGCAGGGGGGCCACCTGGACCACAAGGGCCTCAGGGACAGCCTGGTCCTGCTGGAGCGGTAGGTTCTCAAGGTCCGGTCGGGCCTGCTGGACCTATGGGAGCACAGGGGATTCCGGGAGAAGCAGGGGCCGTAGGGCCACAAGGTCCGCAGGGTAATCCTGGACCTGCCGGGGCAATTGGGCCTCAAGGTGTTGCTGGAGCTGTTGGGCCGACGGGTGCGACAGGAGCTGCAGGAGCAGTAGGCCCGGCAGGCCCAGCCGGTGCAGCAGGAGCGGTAGGCCCTGCTGGGCCAGCCGGTGCAGCAGGAGCAGTAGGTCCGGCAGGGCCAGCCGGTGCAGCAGGAGCAGTAGGCCCGACTGGTGCTACAGGAGTAGCGGGTCCAGCTGGAGCCACGGGAGGTACAGGTGCAACAGGAGCAGCCGGAAGCGTACTGGGATTTGCTGACTTTTTCGCACTGATGCCACCTGATAATGCAGCAACGGTTGCTCCCGGTACTGATGTAAGCTTTCCTCAGGATGGGCCGACAAGTGGAACAACTATCGCACGTACGGGGCCTAGTTCATTCAATCTGGCAGCCATTGGTACGTATCAGATTTTGTTCCAGGTGAGCATTAATGAAGCCGGTCAATTAATTTTAACTCTCAATGGGGCAGATTTGGCTCCTACTGTAGTTGGGCGAGCAACGGGAACGTCTCAGATTTTTGGTATGGCTTTGGTGCAGACAACCGTGATTAATTCTATTCTGACCGTGCGGAACCCGGCTGGTAATGCTACAGCATTAACAATCACGCCACTTGCGGGCGGAACTAGACCTGTATCCGCACATCTTGTGATCACACAATTAGCATGAGTCCGTTAACAGGCTAGCAAACTCTCCTCAACTTTATTAAATATGCATCCACAACGGTAACATGGGTTTGCTTGAACTGAGATAGCAGTGCTTTACCTGAGGCTGTTATCTCAGTTGGAGCGGATAATGGTACAGGAGTAAGTACATATCGGATACCCTTTTTGTTTTTGAGGAATGGTGAAAACGTCACTACTAATTATTTTTTCAGTAGATAATATGATAAAATATTGGAAAAACATCAGAGGTGAGTGCATGAAGAATGGACACTGGAGAAAAATTACATGGGTTGTTGCAGCATTATTATTAATCATGGTCACGGCTTGCAGCAATAGCAAATTCAATCCAAACGAATTTTCAGAACAGGATCTGGCTGTGATGAAGACCGACAGTGAGGATAAGATTACGTATGGAATGAGTCAGGAAGAGGCGGAGAAAATCCTCGGTGAGGGAACATCAACCGGTGTGGGTCAATCCTATCAATACAATAACGGGATCACGATTGGTTATAGGGATGCCAAAGTCGTTAGTATCATCTTGAATAAGGACTCGAAAGGGTACTTTAAGACGGCTCGCGGGGCAGAGGCGGGGATGACACATCAAGAGATTCTCGATCTGTATGGCAAGGAACATGTTTTGGTCGAATCTGAACGTAATATCGATTATGCCTATCATATTCAGAAGGAAACATTCCTGGATGAGAAGTCACTGCAAGCGGAAAAAGATGATCTGGCTATCTATCGTGCATCGTTTATGCTGACAAAAGAGGGACAGGTTAATCAGGTTATATTGTCGGATCAACGATTTGCAACAACCTTTAATTAAAACATGGCTGCTAGGCAGCAGGGTATTAGATAATGAAATAGTACTTATTTTTCGTATGAAGCAACCCTTCGGTATTCTGCCGGAGGGTTTTTCCCTTCACACCGTTCGATTTCAATCCGGATAACAAGTTCCTTGTTTACGTGCATATACATTACAGGAGACGGGTCAAGACTCCGGCTGTCCTAAGTTGTATGAACGGAGGGAGAGACATGGGCATTGAATCATCCTGGATGTTTGATTTGTTTGGAACCGTCTTTCCGGTTGTATTTGTTCTGATTATAGGTATAGTCCTTCTGTCGATGGGAAAGGAGGTATGGAGGTGGGGACGCAACAACTCGGAGCCGCTATTGACCGTGCCTTCACGAATCACCAGCAGACGGATGAAGATGAGTCAGTCGCAATCTGAACCGGGCAGTACAGCACGAACGTTATACTACGTCACCTTTGAAGTAGAAAGTGGAGATCGGCTCGAATTCAAAGTCAATGGCGAAGAGTATGGTTTGTGTGCTGAGGGGGATGAAGGACGGCTCTCGTTCAAAGGAACGCGTTATGTAGGCTTCGAGCGATATAATCGCGTATATTCTGAACGCCTACGGGGTTAAACTGAGCAGCTTGCGCCAGAATGGCGCGAGCTTTTTTTGATTATTTACTGGACAAGCGTTTCTTAATGGGCCTAACGTGTTTTTATATAAGAAGAGGCTTAATAAGATTATGATCAAAAGATCATTACCATAGAGGAGGCAATCAATATGTCATTTACAGATCAGGTCGTTGTTGTAACCGGGGCCGCTCAGGGAATAGGACGAAGTGTGGCTGAGGCTTATGCAGTCGCTGGAGCCAAAGTTGTACTTGCCGACTACAAGGAAGCAGAAGGGGCGGCAGCGGCAGCTTCCATTCGTAACGAAGGCGGAGAAGCCATCTTTGTCCAATGTGATGTTCGGAGCGAGCAGGATATTACGAATCTGTTTCGGACAACCGTGGAAGAATTCAAACAAATTGATGTTTTGGTGAATAATGCAGGACTCGCCAAGTGGAAGTCACCCTATGAGCTGACGCTGGAAGAATGGGACGATGTACTCAATACCAATGTGAGAAGTTGCTTTTTGGCGAGTCGGGAAGCAGCCAAACATATGAAAAGCAATGAACACGGGGGTGCCATTATCAACATGGCTTCTACCCGTGCACTGATGTCTGAGCCGGATACCGAAGCTTATGCCGCATCCAAAGGAGCGATTGTAGCTCTGACACATGCGCTGGCGGTCTCACTGGGCAAGGACCAAATTCGGGTCAATTGTATCAGTCCGGGATGGATTGAGACAGGAGACGTGGAGAAATTGAAAAAGGAGGATCATGAACAGCATCCCTCCGGTCGTGTGGGTGTTCCTTCGGATATCTCCCGTGCTTGTTTATATTTGTCTGACCCAAGCAATACCTTTGTCACAGGGACCAACCTCGTTATTGATGGAGGCATGACCCGAAAAATGATATATGAGGACTAGAACCGGGATTGAACCGGGCGAGCCCTAAGCTGTCCCAACTTCAGAGTGATAAGCCCAAGTTAAGCACTTGGGCTTATTTGTTTTTAATAACTCGGTTGCTATAATAAATGTGATTTTACAACAGTAGAGGAATGGAGGGAGTATATGTTCGGGAAACAATCCCGGAAGGTATTTTGGCTGTTACTGCTGATCGGAGGGATGATAATGATAGGTAATGAGTCACCTGCTGAAGCTGACGGCGCAGATATACGGGCGGCCTGGGTATGGCAGGCACAGTCTGTTAGCAACGGAGATGAGCTGTTGGCCAATGCAGCTAAACATAAGATAAACAGGCTGTACGTGAATGTAGACATGACGCTGTCCAAAGAGGTATACCAGACGTTTATAGCCAAAGCAAGCCGTGCAGGTATTGCGGTTGAAGCGCTGGGAGGCGATCCATCCTGGGCACTAAGTGGCCGTGAAGGTCCCATGCTCAGATTAGCGTCTTGGATAAGTGATTACAATCAAGCTGCTGAACCCAACGAGCAATTTAATGCCATACATCTGGATATCAAGCCCTATGTGTTACCAGCCTGGAAAGAAGATGCTAAACCACTGGTACAATCCTGGGTAGCCAATATGAATCTGTTATTTGAGCAAGTGAGACAGGATGGCGCAGTTGCAGTGAATATTGACCTGCCATTTTGGCTGGATTCCTATACCGTCACAGGAAATAGAGTTTCTGAGGATGCAGATAACGAACCATTGTCACGTTGGTTCATTGAACAAGTGGAGCATGTCACTTTACTCGCTTACCGTGATAACGCGCAAGGGAACAATGGTATCATACGTTTGATTGAACAGGAAATGAACTGGGCCGATGCCAGCAATGTGAGCGTCACGGTTGGGTTGAACACCAAGCCCATGCCTGGCGAGGAGTTCACGTCATTTGCCGGGAAAGGTGCAGCACAACTGGAAAGTGTTATTGAAGAAGTTGCCTCCGCATTCGGCGAGCATAGTTCCTACGCAGGTTCTGCTGTACATGACATCGTATACTGGGGACAACTGGAGCCGTCGGAACTGCCATCACCGGAGACTCCATCCAATCAGCCAGAGATTCGGGGAACGTATATCTGGGAGGCCTCTCAGGTGACGAATGACGGGGGAGAGCACATACTAGCATTTGCTAGAGAGCAGAATATTAACTGGTTGTATGTCCGGTTGGACCTGGATCAACCCTATTCCAGCTATCGTAGTTTTGTGAAACGGGCAAAAGCGCAGGGCATAGAGATCCATGCGATGGGTGGACATCCGATCTGGGGCAAGAAGGAGAATCGTCCACGCATTAAGCGCTTGATTGATTATGTGAAAAACTATAATGCTGAATCCGAACCGGATGAACGATTTGAAGGCATCCATCTGGATATTGAGCCTTACACTTTGCCAGAGTGGGAGAATAGTCGGGACACCTTATTGACCGAATGGGCTGCCAATATTACATTTTTCCAGGAAGAAACGAAGAAGGACAGTGATCTCGAAACAAGCGCAGACCTTGCTGTATGGTTGGATAGCTTCGCGTTGCCAGGAAAGGATACATCTGTGGCTGAATTTATGATCCGTACACTCGATCATGTGTCGCTGATGGCTTTCCGTAACAACGCCGAAGGTTCCAATGGGATTGCTGCTGTTGTGAGTCAGGAGATGGAGATCGCCGATCGTTTCGGTAAAAGGTTGATGATTTCGGTCGAAATGAAGCAGAACCACGAAGGTCCTCATATTTCTTTTTATGAAAAAGGGGCAGCGGAGATGGAACTTCAGCTTGCCAAGCTTCCTGATCTGCTGGCCGAATATCAGGCTTACCAAGGCAACATTGTTCATGCCTATGATTATTGGATTGAAGCCAAGCCTTAAACAGGCGAGTATTATAAGAAACGAGTTGCTTCGGGACTTCACCTTGGGTGAGGTTCCGGGCTTTTTTTTATGGAAAAAAGATGGAATCGTGTCACCGAATGGGCTCCTGCACAATACGATGTACGGTGATGAACAGCTGAAACAAGGGAGGAAACAGACTATGGCTGTTATTAAAGCCAACTCAGAGGACGTCAAGCTGCTGGCTAGGCTCATGAGGGCAGAGGCTGAAGGTGACGGCGAACAGGGTATGTTGCTTGTGGGCAATGTAAGTGTGAACCGGGTGCTGGTGGATTGTCTGGACTTTAAGGATATTCGCGATATCAATCGTATGGTATTCCAGAATCCAGGAGGCTACGAGTCAACACAGAAGGGGTACTTTTACCAACGGGCAAGACAGTCCGAGATACGTCTCGCACAACGGGTGATTAATGGAGAGCGCTTCTGGCCTGCCAGCAATTCATTGTGGTTCTTCCGACCTGTGGCCGAGTGTCCGGCAACGTGGTATGACCAGCAAAATACAGGACGTTTCAAAGCGCATTGTTTCTTCAGTCCTTCAGGCGAAGACTGTCCGGAAGTATATTAAATTTTGGGAGGAATCATCATGATTAATCAGCCTTATCAACCAACAACTCAAACACTGGGTCAGCAAGCCAATTCTGTGATGGGTCAACAAGCTAATTCTCAGGTTCAAGGTACGTCTTACAAAATTGGTAACGGAATGCCTGCCATGTCACCAACGCCAGGGATGGTATCACCAAGCTCCACAAGTGTACCGCCACTCGTATCCAGTGGAAGCCCAATGACACCAACAGGTGCAGTGATTACAACAACGGCTCCACAGTTTGAGCAATCATACATTGAGAATATTTTACGTCTGAACCTTGGTAAATTCGGTACATTCTACATGACATATGAAGGCAATAAAGAATGGAACGCTCGCATATTCCAAGGTATTATTGAAGCAGCGGGCCGTGATCATATTATCATCAGTGACCCGAAGACAGGTAGAAGAATCATGCTGTTGATGGTCAACTTCGACTATGCTACATTTGATGAGCCGTTGTTGTATCAATATCCGGGCGTGGTAGGCAATTACCCGCAAGCTCCAAGCAGATAACCATTTTCACCTCATCATGTTGATTGATAACTGACATGTCACATGTCTAACACATACTGATTTACTTCGCTGTCCTGAATGTGGAGGTAATCCGCAGACAGGACAGTTTTTTACATAAACATATATACGAAGGTTACTCTAGGTTTAGAGTTATACGTAACCTTTTGGCGATAACATGGCACTTATACATGAATAGAACAAGCAGCATGCTTATATGAAGGGAGTCCATAGCATTGAATTCATGGATTGAAGGAGCGATGAAGGGCGAAACTGATGCTTACGCACAACTGATGTCTCAATATCGCGGGATGGCTCTTGCTGTTGCCTACAATCGTTTAGGAGATACATTTTGGGCTGAAGATGTCGTACAGGAGGCATTTACTGAAGCCTTTGGCAATCTGTCCAAGCTGGAAGCTCCTGAGGCTTTTCCCGGGTGGTTCAAGGTGATCGTGGAGAGGCAGTGTTATCGCTGGCTAAGACGCAAGCAACATACCATGATTCCAGTTCAGGAGCTGGAGCATGTATTCCATGAAGAGGATCAGGCGCATAATCCGGAAAAACAAGCGGTGCAAAACGAAATGCATCGTACCCTGCGTGATTCTATTGCAATACTGCCATCATCGATGCGGATTGCTGTTGAACTGTTTTATTTGGAAGGATACTCGCTCAAGGAAATATCGGATTTCCTCGGGGTCAAGGTACCTGCATTAAAGAAAAGACTGTTCGATGCCCGATCCAAACTTAAGCGCTCTATGCCAGTAAGGGATCTGGTCTCTGTATTCAGTGACTTGTATGAAGGGGGAAAAGGATTGTTACACATTATGAATGGGGATCACGCTGCCAATCGTTTAAGAGAGAGTGGAATTCAGGGAGACATCCTGGTATGGAGAGAGTTGTACACGTTCGGTCCGGTAGCCAAAGAGATGGGAGATACGAAGGAGCGGCAGACTCGGGCATCCGTGTTAGAGCAGCAGTTGGGCATTCCACAGGCGGAATACTTGAAGATCGAGGAACTTGAACGCAAGTTGAATTCGTTTCAACAATACAAGGAAATTGTCTTATGGTTCGAATACGATCTCTATGATCAGACGATGTTATCTTATCTATTGCATTATTTCAAAGGACAAGCACTCCAGAATACGAAACTGAATTTACTCTGTATTGACTCGTATCCAGAGATTGAGCACTTTAGAGGACTGGGACAGCTTACCTCCACACAGATTGAACGTCTGTCCGGCAGTTGGCATGTGATTGAGAAAAACGAGTTACAAGCCGGTGCACAGTTCTGGCAAGCCTATACGTCGACTGATTTCCGGCATCATCTGGATTACTTGCAGGCAGATACTTCTGCGCTACCCTTTGCGAAAGCTGCCTTTAAGGCACATTTGTCCCGTCTGCCATCTGTATCGAACGGTCTGGGACTCATTGAGCAGACAACACTGGAAACCATTAGAGCAGGTGTGGAGCATCCGTATCCATTATTTCGCGAGGTAGGAGACAAGCTGCATATTCTCGGGATGGGTGATCTTGAATACTGGGCACATCTGAAGCGGATGACAGAAGGACCTCATGCTCTTCTTCAGATGAGCGGTGCAACCACTTTCCCTAATTTCAAGCAGCATGATGAAAAATTCCGTGACGGAATCCTGTCGCTAACGGAACTCGGAATTCAGGTGTTGAATGGAGAAGTCGATTGGGCACTGCTGAAGCAGGATGAATTCTGGATCGGTGGATTGCATAACGCAAGCGGGAAACAAGCCAGATGGCGCTGGAACCCCGTTTCGGAAACCGTAGTGGAGATTGAGTCGACATCGTAATCAGCAGATAGAATCTGAGAAAATAAAGTATTGCAAAAAGAGAGTATCCAGCCATGTCGAAGCATGAGCGAGGATGCTCTCTTTGGTTTGGTTATGGTAGATCATTGTTTGTGAAATGTTAAAAAACAGCGTAATCGAGACTTTTGTTCAAGAAAAAAGGCGTTTGTGCTATTTCGTTGTCATAGGACACGGATTGACTGTGTAGTGTAGAATTATATAATAAAAGAAGCATATCTTTGTTATTCGACAGAACAAGGTGGAGGTGGAAGCATTGGGAAGTTGAAATTGCATATGAGCGGCAGAATGGCAAATATCCTACATTTTCGAAGGAGGTGGACCTATTTGCCGAAGAATGACGGCAAATAGGATGAAAATTTGAGTGACCCCTTACCGAGTATTTTAAATTTAGTAATCATTGGTTTACTTGTATTAATGAATGGTTTCTTTGTGTCGGCGGAATTTGCGATGGTGAAAGTTCGTGGAAGCCGAATTGAGGCTTTGGTGGAAACAGGCAACAAAAATGCCATCTATGCTTCCAATATCGTACGTAATCTGGATGCATATCTATCAGCTTGCCAACTAGGTATAACTTTGGCTTCACTGGGACTCGGGTGGCTGGGAGAACCGGCAATTGCACATCTGTTAGAGCCCATGTTTACCGCATTTGGACTGGGACCAGTCTACGTTCATGGAATCTCTATTGCCATTGCATTTGTGATTATTACGATCTTGCACATTGTACTGGGAGAACTTGCTCCCAAAACGATGGCAATTCGAAAGTCTGAGACGATCACGTTGTGGTCTGCGGCTTTGCTAACGTTCTTCTACAAGTTAATGTATCCATTCATATGGGCACTGAACGGTATGGCTAACGGCTTGTTGAGACTGTTCCGAATGGCACCAGCTTCGGAGATGGACTCCGCACATAGCGAAGATGAAATACGCATTCTGATGAAAGAAAGCAATAAGAGCGGTTTAATTGATAACACTGAATTAGCACTTGTTGATAATATATTTGATTTTACGGATACAACCGCCCGTGAAATTATGATTCCTCGAACGGAAATGATCTGTCTGAATGCCAATGAGTCCATGCTGGAGAATCTGGAGATTGCCAGTGAGAGTATGCGAACAAGGTATCCGGTATATAACGGAGACAAGGATCATATTATCGGCTTTATTCACATTAAGGATCTGATGCGATCCCAACTTACGGATACCATCTCCGTGATCCGGCCCATCCTGGCTGTGCCAGATACCACGCTAATCAGTGATCTGCTCAAACGTATGCAGCGTAGCAAGACACAGATTGCGATTCTGATTGATGAATACGGCGGAACCTCCGGCCTTGTCACACTTGAAGATATCATGGAAGAGATCGTAGGCGAGATTCAGGATGAATTCGACCATGAGCGTCCTGTCATTGAACAAGTGGATGAGATGGAATACTCTATTGATGGATTGATGCTGATTGAAGAAGTCAGCGAACGATTCGGACTGGAGATGGATCGTGCCGATTACGATACCATCGGGGGCTGGTTATACTCCAGAGTAGATGCCATTCCACCTGAGGTTGGTCAATCGGTTGAGTATGGGGGTTATGTATTTGTCATTCAAGAGACAGAGCATAAGCGGATTTCCCGAGTAAATGTGATTAAGCTGGAACTGTTGGTTGAAGAAGAAGGCGCGTAGCCGGATCGAAATTGTAACAAATGAAGCTGTATGGTGACGTAATGGTCATCGTACAGCTTTTTTTGCATGCTCATGATTCTTTGGGTGCATGAATGACAATATCGGCGTAACGATTCTCCGTGACCAAGCTGTTCTCGATAGAAATTCGCTTATAAGTGACGTAAACATTCTCTCCCGGAGCAAGATCATACTGGATATTCAGCTTTTTTCGAGTGGATTGGGTTGTTATCGGTGTCTTAATGGTGATGATGGCGTACATAGGCGTATCGACAAAAGTAACCTCGTGAGAATTGTAGTCCCCCACCTTAGTGGTGGATAACACGGGATTTTGCTTAAACTGGGTCAGGTGATCATTCACCATGCCAAGTGTTACGGGTAACACATAAAACAGAAGTACCAGAGGCAGAAGGGAGAAAGCAATCCCGAAAACACGTAAAAATTTGACATGGGAAAGGGTCCGTCCGCTCTGCTTGAGAAAAAGAAAAGCAAGGATGGGGGACAGTACAAGTCCCCAGATCATAAAGGGCAATACATAGCGGTCAATCCCCATGCTTATCCAGCTTTCCCGAGCTGTAGCCAAGAAATATATTAAGGTCCCTGCGGTAAGTGCACTCACCAAGATAACAAGCCAACGTTTGAACGAGCCGGAAACTTCGATATGTAGTTGATTCGGATTGGAGCTGTGACGATGCCTTCTGGATTTGAATTGAAATTTACTCAAGTTATACACCTCATTTGCAAATCTGGTTGGTTCATATGGTTTCGTGTATCCATTACCCAATACATACGGGCTGGAATAATTTAGGTTTCAACTATGCTGGAGATGCATGCAAAGATAAAAGACGCTGCCGACAGAAACATCGGAGCGTCTAATTTTTTTTTGAAACCTGTCACCCGATCCGTCCGTTTATACCCTTACACAAAATCAAGTATGGAAGCGGAGGATGGATCAATATGTGGAAAATGAAAACAAAGAGTGCAGCATCTATGCTAAAAATAACCCTTGTTGTCTTGTTAATGGTGCCAACAATCCTGGCTATACCTACGTCCGAACCAGCCGTTGCAAGCCCGATAATCAACGTGTCCTCTGGTGCCCTTACAGCTCCGCCACCGCCAGAACCATCCATCCATTCGCTTGCTACCAATTCCGAACGTGGACATATCTATCAAGCGGTCGGTGCAGTCATTCCGGGGGGTGGACTATCGGCTATCGTCAATACCAAGACCATGACATATACAGCAATGAAGACACTTTCCGTAGATTATCGACTTGAGCGCTGGACAGGAACAGCATGGGTAACTTTCAAAACGGGTTCCAACAATGCAACGAATACAAACTTATTGAATGCCGCATCGGATTGGACCGTAATGCCAGGATATTATTATCGCGTTACCAGTATTCATACAGCGTATGATGGAAGTGCCACGGAAACAAGCAAACATGTCTCTGGCACCGTGTTATTTTGATCTTATCGACGGGTGCTACCCGGAAACTTCTGCTCTTGAAAATCGTTGGCAATAGCAGTCATTTCTTCTTCCGAAAGGGTGCCAAACAGACTCATATTGTTTGAACCCATCATCCACTGAAAGGAGTTATAAGGTGGGCCGATATACATCAGTGCTTCCGAGCCATCCGCCAGCTTTACGGTGCTCATATCACGAAGCATGGCTCCTTCAATTTTCTCCCCAGGCATGACATAGATATAATCAAACTGGATAATCTCATCTTCTATGCTTTTGCCTTCACTGGTATATTGAACTCTCATTTGGTTGGACTCATAATAATCGTCTGGATTCACAGGGTTTTCAGTATCAAGCACGAGTTCGAATTTGACCTTGTTGAATCGCTCGGGAATGGCCTTGGATAACAGAAAGTCACCCATGAACCCTTCGCGTGCAATCTCTTCCGTAACAAGTACTGGACGAAACTGATGGCTCGATAACTCATACGAAGGTGTATTAAGAGCTTCTTCTTCTTGTACCTTAAGAATGTCGTCCAAGCTGGTTTCTGGTGGTGGAGGCGTTTTGGCTGTTGACGGATCAGCCCCCAGTTGGGTCGTACGATCCTCAATGATAATGGATTTCATGCCATTGCCCCAATCCTTGATGGATTGCACAAAAGGGGATACCGCTTGCGTACCGGACGGCAGGCTGAAAATAACGGCCCCGATAGTTACGGATGCAGCGACTACAACTGAAAGTCGCAAGGTACGTATTCTTTTTTTACGTAAACCGATTCTGTTAATTTCCCTGTTTACCTTCTGCCAGGATTGCCGCATGGATTCGGTATGGGAGGCGGAAGGGGCAGAGACGGCCTGATGGAAAGCTTCATCAAAAGCCAGGTCAAACGCAGCGTCGAAATATTCGTCTTCCAGCTCTGAATCGAATCGCTCCACGTTTTTATCGGACTTGCCTTTGCTCAATGCTTCCACCCCATTCCTTATGTAATTTCTTCTTAATACTGCCACGGGCTCTGAACAAGCGTTGCTTCACAATGTCTTCGGAGGTATCCAGCAGTTCGGCCATCTCTCGGTAGGAGAGACCTTTTTTCCACCGTAACTCCACCAGTACACGATATTCCGGTTTGAGCTGTCTGAGATAATATTCAATGGACTCTTCCATCATCTGCGTTTCTACCATGCTTTCCACGGAAGCTGCGGTCTGATTCATCGTCTCCATATCTATAAAAACACTATCCGTATCCAATTGGTTACGGTTATTTTTATTTTTTCTCAGATAATTAATAGCTGTGTTCCGTGTGACAACCTTGAGCCAGGCTTTCAGTTTGACCTCGTCTTCAAAGATGGGTTTGTTTTTAATGATTTTGATAAAAGCTTCCTGAATAATATCTTCTGCTGCAGCACGCTCCTTGATGATATAAACGATAAGACCATGTACCATATTATAATATTCATAATACACTTCTTCTTGAAGTGCAGAGCCTAAATTATGGAAATCTGAGGCTAGTAATAACTGGAGCCGATTGGCCATGATGTTCTCCTTTCTGGTGAACAGTCCACAAACATTGGTATCATTACATTTTACAACATAATATGGAAACGGTACAATGGGAGGTTGGTCAGGGAAAAACCAGATGAGAGAAGTGTGTATAACATGCGGGAAAGTTGGCTGAAAATTAATAAAAGGCCGTCTCGCCAACCATGAATACATGGTTGCAAGACAGCCTTTCGACTATTCAGAGAACATACATTACGGGAGATAACTCTCCGCGATCATTTAGAACGCCCAGTCTCCCTTAAGGAAGATGGCTTCACGTTCGCCGTTTGCCGTGATACCGTAGATGTCCGTCTCGGGAGAGCCCATCATGAAGTCCACATGGGTGATGCTGGTGTTCATGCCACGGGCTGCAAGCTCTTCAGGAGACATCGTTTTGCCACCTTCGATATTAAATGCATAGGAACTGCCAATCGCAAGATGGCACGACGCATTCTCATCATACAATGTAGTGTAATACAGGATGCCACTCTCAGAGATCGGTGAATGGAAGGGAACCAAAGCGACTTCGCCGAGGTAATGAGATCCTTCATCCATGGAAATGAGTCTTTCCAGCGTATCCTGACCTTCTTCAGCATGAAAATCAATGATACGTCCGTTCTCAAATGTGAGCGAAAAATGATCAATGATACTGCCGCCATAGCTGAGTGGTTTGGTGCTGGACACTTTGCCATTAACGCCATGTTTGGCTGGAGCGGTGAATACTTCCTCTGTCGGGATATTCGCGACAAAAGGGGTGCCTTGCTCATTCACGCTACCTGCCTGCGCCCAGATATGACCTTCTGGAAGCTCGACAGTAAGATCCGTCCCCGGGGAGAGGAAGTGTAATGCTTGATACTTCTTGTTGTTCAGGGCAACGGCTTTGGTCTCCAGTCGTTCAATATGCTGTTCCCAAGCCGCTACAGGGTCCTCCAGATCGGCTCTCACCGCAGCAAAAATGGCTTCCCACAACTGGCTAACCTGCTCAGCTGCCGGGAGATCCGGGAATACTTTGGCTGCCCAATCGGGCGAAGGACATGCCACACCCGTCCAGCTCATTTTATCCGCCTGTTGATACTGACGGTACTTGGCCATCGCCTGACCATATGTACGCTGATGAGTGGAAATCCGCTCCGGGTCAATACCTTTCATCAGGTCTGGGCTGGATGACAATACGGTCAGGAAGGCTGCATTATTGGCCGCCAGTTCTTCAAGCTCCGCTGCATGCCATTTCGGCGGCTCTTGGAAGGATTCCTCAGGGGCCATTTCAAACCGCAATCGATTGACGGTTTCATCTCCGTATTTTACAATCACCTGCTTGGCTCCAGCTTCATATCCCTTACGTACCAGCAAACGTACAAATTCAGCGGTATCAATCATCGCAGAGATGACAAATACTTGCCCTGGTTGCACATTAGCACCTACTCTTACAGCAAGTTCAGCGTAACGATCCAGTTTTTGTTCAAAACTTAACATATGAGTTCCCTCCAATTGTTGAATTTTTGACCTGTTGACGCAGGAAAAGAGAGGAGTAATCTCCTCTCTCCTAAATCACATCAAACGGGATTAAAATGCCCAGTTTCCTTGGAGGAAGATCGGCTCTTCCGCGCCTTCGGAGGTCACACCGTGGATGTTCATTTCTCCGGATCCAATCATGAAGTCTACATGAGTGAGGCTGGAGTTCATGCCACGTTCAATCAGCTCTTCTTTGGACATCGTTTTACCACCTTCCAGACAGAAGGCATAGGCATTACCAATCGCCAAATGGTTGGAGGCATTTTCATCAAACAAAGTATTGTAGAACAAAATATTGGTATCGGAAATTGGGGACTGATGTGGAACGAGAGCTACTTCACCCAGATAGTGTGCGCCATCATCTATCTCGATCAGGTTTTTGAGTGCATCGAGACCTTGATCGGCGGTATAGTCAACAATTCGGCCGTTCTCGAATGTTAGTGAGAAACCGTCAATCAGGTTGCCGCCGTAGCTCAGTGGTTTCGTGCTGCGCACTGTACCGTTAACACCCGTTTTCAGCGGAGCCGTGAATACTTCTTCCGTAGGCATATTGGCAATAAAGACATGTCCTTGCTCATTCACACTTCCACCGGATACCCAGATATGGCCTTCTGGAAGTTCAATGGTCAAGTCTGTGCCTGGAGCTGTATAGTGAAGCTTCTTGTATTTTTTGTTGTTCAACAGATCAGCGCGGGAATCCAGGTTTTGCAAATGGGTTTTCCATTCGGCAACAGCATCCTGCTCACCGATCCGTACCGTTTTGAAAATGACATCCCACAGGCGGTCCACTTGTTGCGCTTCCGGCAGATCCGGGAACACTTTAGCTGCCCATTCCGGAGAAGGAACGGCCACGATAGACCAGCTGAATTTGTCAGCCATCTGATAAGAACGATATTTTTCGAGCGCTTTGCCGCGCACTTTTTGGCTAGTAATAATGCGTTCCTGAGCTACACCGTTCAGCAGATCTGGATTTTCAGCGATGACGTGCAGAATAGCGGCACCTTCTTCAACGAGTTCAGTCATTTCAGCTGCAAACCATTTCGGTTCAATGGAGAAAGCTTCATCAGGTGCAAGATCGTAATGAAGACGTGTAACGGTTTCATCACTCCAGTTTACTTTGACCAATTTCGCACCTTTACCGTAGGCTGATTTGACAATCAGTCGTACAAAATGTGCTGCCGAGATTGGAGCGTTAACCACGAGTGTCTGTCCAGGATGGACATTGACACCGACTTGTACAGCCAGTTCAGCATATTGCTGCAGATTCGTTTCAAAAGTATTCATGCTATTTTTTCCTCCAATGTGATAATAATATCGTAGCTTGTTGGCTATTATAGTCCTCATTACAACTATGTAAGGACTCAGAATGGTTCCTTCATTGAATAAGGTATACGTTGCTACGTTATATATTGTACAATTAACCAATAATAATTACCAAACTAGGTTTACCAGAAATGTTGGAGACCGACTGTAGATGAAAGATTAAAGGAGAGAATGATTGTGAATATTGAAATTATAAGTACTGAAATGCGCCGTGAAGGTGAAAAAGGATACGTGGGAAATACCGTTTACCGCACAGAAGGCGAAAAGTCAGTATATGAGATTACCTTCATGAGCAAGAACGGAAAAGACTGGGACTATAGCTTGCATTTCACGGAGCAATCCGGTGATGAAGAAGAGTTACTGCGTATGGACGAGTTGCTTGAGAATGATGACGATCTGTACAATCAATTGCTTGATGCTGCTTTGGAGGCATTTCCAGCTTAACTAGCTGAGATGTTCTTGTTCTATTGTGTTGTGTCGATGACTATACTAGACGGTGTATGCCCAAAACAGGGTGTATACCGTCTATTTTATTGGAAATGTTGAATAGATGATCCAGAAAAGGGAAGTCTACGAGATGAATGGAACCAGAGAGACAATCCGCCTAATGGGAGGTAACCGTGAATGGCATCTGACAATCTGATTACAGAAGGGTTGACGGGACTTGAAGAAGTCGCGCCCGATATTCTCAGTCTACGTACACTATTCGTTAATGTCGTGTTCATCGGAGAGCCAGGAAGCAGGAACTGGGTCCTCGTGGACACCGGAATGGCGAGGTTCACGGATCATATTGTTCAGGTTGCAACAGAACGATTTCAAGGTCCGCCGTCTGCGATCATATTGACGCATGGTCACTTCGACCATGTAGGAACCGTTATTGAGCTGGAACAATTCTGGGGTGTGCCAGTGTATGCTCATCCGCTTGAAATTCCGTATTTAACGGGATTAAAAGATTACCCGCCAGCGGACCCTTCTGTAGGTGGAGGTTTAATGTCCAGGTTGTCATTCGCTTATCCTAATGAGGCAATCAATCTGGATGATCGGATATTCAGTCTACCCAAAGATCATTCCGTTCCAGGTCTATCAGGATGGGAATGGGTGCACACGCCAGGTCATACGCCTGGACATGTGTCGCTGTTTCGGGAAGCGGACCGTTTGTTAATTGCGGGAGATGCAATCATCACAGTGAAGCAGGAATCGCTGTGGAGTGTGTTGCTTCAGGACAAACAGTTGCATGGCCCGCCTTCCTATTTTACAACCGATTGGCAGGTTGCTCATCAATCTGTCCAGCATATAAGGCATCTGGAGCCGAAACTTGCGATTACCGGGCACGGGCATGCCTTGAGCGGAGATATGCTGAGTGAATCCTTGAAGCGGCTTGATCTGGACTTTGAAGAGAGCACTGTGCCGGATCATGGCAAATATGTGGATTAATTGAACCATCATATGAAAGACAGGAAAAAGACAGCCGTAACGTATTACAGCTGTCTTTTTCCTGTCTTTTTTGTCTTTCTATTATGAATTTGTTCTCTATCATAGATTGGTATTTTACGCTCGGGCATGATATAGTCGAGCCGTATAATATAACCTTAGTATGCAGGAGGTACATATAACGATGACACAGCAAAATGCAGCATTTGAAGAACAATTTGGAGGGATACCAGCCATTTGGCTTCGTTTTAATCAGTTTGAAGCGGCAGTTATTCCAAGCGTAGGTGCGAACCTCGTTGCTTTCCGTGATACAGAAAAGGGTTTTCGTTACTTGAGAGAACCAAATCAGGATCAGATGGATGAGTTTATGGCTGCACCTGCGGTCTATGGAATTCCGATTCTTTCTCCACCGAACCGTTATGAGGATGGACGCTTCCCCTGGAATGGTAAAGTCTATCAGTTGCCTGTGAACGAACCGGCTACAGGTAACCATTTGCATGGATTTTTGCATGATGCCGAGTGGAAGGTTGAGGGATACGGTTCTGATCAGCTGGAGAGTTATGTGTTGCTTAGCCAGGACGTGAAAGAAGGACATACATTCCATCAGTACCTGCCGTTTACGTTTACGGTGACGCTTCGTTACTCTTTGAGCAGCCAAGGACTTCAGCAACAATTGATCGTCCGCAACAACGGGACTGAATATATGCCGAATTTGTTTGCATTCCACACGGCGATTGCTGTACCTTTTGCACCGGACAGTCAGGCCTCGGATTACACGGCCAAAGTTACGATTGGACAACGTCGTGAATTGAATGAGCGTTCCCTGCCAACAGGACAATTTCAACCGCTTACACCTGAGGAAGAACAATTGAAGAAAGACGGGGTTAGTCCGTTCTTTGCTGCCATGGATAATCATTACACGGCGGAGCCGCAGAATGGACGTAACTATATGGAACTTACGGATCACCGTACTGGAGACAAACTGGTATACGATGTGGGTACCTCCTACAAGCACTGGATGATCTGGAACAATAACATGGGTGGCGAATTCTTCTGTCCTGAACCACAGATGAACCTGGTTAACGCTCCTAATGTTGAAGGCATACCTGCAGAAGAAATCGGATTGATCGGTTTGGAACCAGGTGAACTATTCGAACAGAGCAGCCGATTGTATCCAATTGCGTCACAAAAATAATTCACGCTCATTTTGCGCTACGCTTACAATTTTGTCGAAAAGGTGAAAACCTGCTCGTAAATCATGTATAATATGACGAGATACACAAGCTTTGTAGAGACCCAAACCATCTTTTTGGAGGAGGACAAGCAAGTGGAATACCGCATTGAGAGAGATACGTTAGGCGAAATGAAAGTACCAGCCGACAGGCTGTGGGGAGCTCAGACGCAGCGCAGCAAGGAGAACTTCCCGATTGGCAATGAACATATGCCGATGGAAGTTATCCGTGCTCTTGCCATTTTGAAAAAAAGTGCTGCGGCCAGTAACCATAAATTAGGTAAATTATCTGCGGCTAAGTCCGATGCTATTGCTTATGCAGCAGACGAGATTATTGCAGGCCGAATTGATGACCATTTCCCACTGGTAGTATGGCAGACGGGAAGCGGAACACAATCCAATATGAACGTGAACGAAGTGATTGCCAATCTGGGGAACCAACTGCTGGAGCAAAAGGGCAAGGAAGAGCGTCTGCATCCAAATGATGACGTGAACATGTCCCAGAGCTCCAACGATACATTCCCAACGGCTCTGCATGTCGCAGGTGTTCTGGCTGTTGAGGATCAACTTTTGCCAGCAATCGCGGTATTAAAAGCCACTTTTGCAGACAAGTCGGAGGCATTCAAGGATATTATCAAGATTGGACGTACTCACCTCCAGGATGCAACACCAATTACGCTTGGCCAGGAGATCAGTGGTTGGGAAGCCATGCTGGGCAAGAGTGAGCGTATGATCCGTGAAAGCGTACAGTATCTGAAGGAGCTTGCGATCGGCGGTACAGCTGTCGGAACGGGCATTAATGCACATCCGGACTTTGGGGACTTCACTGCCAAGGAGATTGGCAAACATACGGGGAAAGATTTTGTATCTGCACCAAACAAATTCCACGCACTTACAAGTCATGATGAAGTTGTGTATGCGCACGGTGCCGTTAAAGCGCTTGCAGCTGATTTGATGAAAATTGCCAATGATGTCCGCTGGTTGGCCAGTGGCCCTCGTAGTGGATTGGGCGAAATCCGTATTCCTGAGAATGAGCCAGGCAGCTCCATTATGCCCGGTAAAGTCAACCCAACTCAGAGCGAGGCCATTACTATGGTGGTTACGCAGGTCATGGGTAATGATGCAGCGATTGGTTTCGCGGCAAGTCAGGGTAATTTTGAACTGAATGTATTCAAACCGGTTATCATCTATAACTTCTTGCAATCCGTGCAACTCCTGGCGGACTCCATTATTGCGTTTAATGACAAGTGTGCCGTGGGTATTGAGCCTAATCTGGATCAGATTGAACATAATCTGAACAATTCGCTTATGCTGGTTACAGCGCTCAACCCGCATATTGGTTATGAGAATGCAGCCAAAATCGCGAAACTTGCACATAAAGAAGGTTTGTCTTTGAAACAGGCGACGTTACAAACGGGCCTGCTTACCGAAGAGCAATTTGATCAATATGTCGATCCAGCCAAAATGATCGCTCCAAAGGCCTAAAATCAGCCGAAATGAGCAATATAGATCACTGAAGAGGACGACCTGCACAAGCAGGTCGTTTTTCTTATGATTACCGATGAACTTAAAGCTTGTCAGACTATACGTATACATATAAACTACATATGCACCAGTTTTAATTTAATTATGGGATTCGTATATATTTGGAGGTTTCCGCGTTGTCAAAAACGAGAAGATTTACGATACGCTCCAAAATTTTATTGGGCTATCTTGTGGTTGTGCTTTTGTTTGGAGCTGTTCTGTTAGTGCTTACGGCCCAAATTAATGTGTTACAGAAGGAAAATGATTTTATCTCCCATCATGATCTGGAAGTGCATAATCTGACCAACGCGATTGAAAAAAATGTCTTGAACATGGAGACAGGACAGCGTGGATTCATGATTACAGGCAATGAAAGTTACTTGGAGCCTTATTCCCAAGGCCTATCCCAGTGGAGTTCCAACTATGATCAGTTGAATGCTCTCATTAGCGATAATCCTTCACAGCAGCAGAGTCTGCAAAGCATCAAAGCTCATATTACACGCTGGATTGAGATCGCTGGGGAGCCGTCGGTGGACTTGAAAAAGCAAGGGGATCAAGCGAAAGTTGTTGCATTCTTTCAATCTGATCCGGGTAAAACTGAAATTGATCTACTGCGCTCTCAACTTACAACCTTCCGTAATACAGAGATCGCTCTGACCGAGGCGAGGGTTACTGAACTTGCCAGACGTAGCTCCACACTGCTGACGATTATGTACACGCTGTGGGGTATTATTGCAGCATTATCCATTGTAGCCGCGATTGTGATATCCGGAAATATCGTCAAAACGTTGCGAGATGTCATGCAAACCATCAGTGATATCTCCAAAGGTGGAAACCTGAAGCAGCGGATTCAGGTGCGCACACATGATGAAGTGGGAGACCTGGGCCACGAAACCAACAAATTACTGGATGAAGTACAGGAACAGAATCGGGTCAAGGACCAGATTACAGGCATTGCCACACTCTTACAGAACCCGACCAATCTGGAAGGATTGTCCCGCTTGTTCCTGAACGAGCTAGCCATGTTGTTTGAAGTTCCCTATAGCGTCTTATATTACTGGAAAGACAATCGACTGCTGCGCTTGGCTGCATATGCTGGGGATGGAGAGAAAGAACGTTCGCTCGGTAAAGTGTCGCTTGCTCCGGGTGAGGGGCTTGTAGGTCAAAGTGCTGTGGAGAAGCGAGTTCTACGTATGAATGATCTGCCCCAGAACTATATCCGAATCTCTTCGGGTCTTGGGTATACATCTGCCACATCACTTACTGTAGTACCGGTCCTCTTCGAAGGCAGAACGATTGCGGTAATCGAGCTTGCTTCAATGAAGCCGTTGCAAGAGAATGATATGAAGCTGATGCAAGAACTGACGGATATTTTTAGTGTTTCACTACACTCGACCGTCACTCGCATGGAATTACAGCAATTATATGATGAGTCGCAAGTTCTGAATGAAGAATTACAGGCACAATCGGAGAAACTTCAGGCTCAGACCGAAGAGATGCTGTCTCAGACGGAGGAACTGCAGATGCAGACCGAAGAGCTTCATATGCTTAACGATCGTCTGGAAGTACAGAAGAGTGCTGCAGAGACATCAGCCAATGAACTTTCGGTTGTGGCAGATCAGTTACGAACGAGCTCGGGGTACAAATCCGAATTCTTGGCGAACATGTCCCATGAACTGCGGACACCGCTCAACAGCATGTTGATTTTATCTGAGATATTGTCTGAAAATAAAAATCAACACTTGAATAGTGAAGAGCAGAACTATGCTTCAGTCATTCACAAATCAGGAAAAGACCTGCTGAATCTGATCAATGATATTCTGGATCTATCCAAGGTGGAAGCCGGACAGATGGAAGTGGATTTCGATGATGTCTATCTGGGCAGTCTTCCTGAAGTCATGAACCAGTATTTCCTGAAAACAGCGGAACAGAAAAAAATAGATTTCCGGATTCAGCTCCAAAGTCCTTTACCGGAAACGATCGTGACGGATGAGATGAGATTGCATCAGATTCTCCGAAACCTGCTCTCGAACGCATTCAAGTTCACCAGTGAGGGTGAAGTTGCCTTAACCATCTCCAAAATGAGTCTGGCTCATCCTGAATTGAAAGATCAAGAGACCGACGTGATTGCTTTTTCCGTCAGTGATACAGGGATCGGAATTGCGGATAACAAACTCGTGCAGATCTTCGATGCTTTCAAACAGGCGGATGGAGCTACAGCACGTAAATACGGGGGAACCGGACTTGGCCTGTCTATCTCTCAATCGCTTGCGAATTTGCTGGGGGGTTCAATCTCGGCAACAAGTCGTGAGGGGCAGGGCAGCGTGTTCACACTATTCCTGCCACTGCGAAGAGATGAACCTGAGACTATGAATGCATCGCGGTTGTTCCTGAATGAGGTGGCTACCACTACACCTGAGATCAATAAGCTTCCTTCAATCACTTCCGGACAATCGGATGTTTTATTGACACCTCTGGAAGAAGCGTTGCTCAGCGGACGCCAAGTACTTGTCGTTGATGATGATATACGTAATGTATATGCCCTGGCTAACGCCCTTGAGCAATACGGTATGAATGTCATTTCAGCGCAGAACGGGTACGAGTGTCTGGAATTGTTGGAGCGTGGAGGAGTCAAGCCTGATATCATCATGATGGATATTATGATGCCGGAACTTGATGGTTATGAGACAACTCGCCAGATCCGTGAACGACTTGGTCTGACTCAGCTTCCGATTATTGCGCTGACAGCCAAGGCCATGAAAGAGGATCGGGAGAAATGTATTGCAGCAGGTGCTTCGGACTATCTCAGCAAACCACTGAATATCAAAGATGTATTATCCCGTATGAAATTATGGATGAATCACGAAACCATGGAAATCTGATCTAAAAACCTATGCCGATTACAGGAAACTGCGCTGTAATTAGGTCATAGGTTTTATTTTTTTGCCGTGTAAGCTTTATTCAGAAAATTGATGTTATAATACTTAACAACAAATAAAAGTTGAACGCATAAATATGGATTTAATTAGAAAAAAAATGCGAAATTTAGTTTCGTTAACCAGAATGACATAACATTGTGTTATATATATGGGAGGTAGTGTCCATGCAACTTACGGTTAAAGAGGCTTTACAGGTGTACCCGTTGTCAGAGGCCAAACTGGTTGCGGGTGGAGAAGGGACTTCACGGATGATGAAATCCGTTAACGTCATGGACGCTCCTGATATCGCGGATTGGATCAAATCCGGAGAAATGTTGTTTACCACCGCTTTTATTATGAAAGACAGTGAGACGGATGCACTGCGTTTGATGCGGCGCTTGAATGAACGTGGCTGTGCAGGACTTGGCATCAAGCTAGGGCGTTTCTGGCAGTCCATTCCCCAAGGTATTGTCGAGGAAGCCGATCGACTTCGTTTGCCGCTGCTTGAACTTCCTTTTCAATTCACTTTCTCGGACCAGATGAATGCCTTGTTCAAGGCTGAACATGAACGCAGTAATCGATTGCTGCATGAGGTCGTGCAGAAGCAGAAGAAATTAATGCATTTTGCGTTGCAACAGCAGCCACACCGGAATGTGTTTGCCGAACTTGCCACGGTACTGAACTATCCGCTTGCAGTCATTGGTTCTCGTGGGCATGTGCTTTACGGCAGTGAAGGCATTGCGGGAGACGCGTTAACACAGGGCTGGCCTTGGAAATCCGTCATGCACCGAGTGAAATGGAATCAGGGAAGTTGTCATCGCGTACCGATTAAACAAAATGATGAAGAATACGGATCTCTGCTCGTGTTTACGGATTCAGCCTTATCGCTTCGGGCAGAGGAAGAGCTGTTCCAACAGGCTGCGGATGTACTGGCATTCTATATGGATATGACCTATCGTGAACATATTAATCCGACCGTGCAAGATGAGATGCGTACACTGCTTTCACAGTATTTGGACAACAAAATGACTGTTCAGGAATTGGCCACCATGAGTGAAAACAAAGGTGTACATCTGTTCCAGGGAACCTATCAGTGCGTATTGATTACACTTGAGCCGACTCTGTTTGCCGAGGGAAAGCTGCTTAAACAGATTCATCGTGAATTACAATACAATCCGCTGATGCAATTCACGGCCTCACAGCATTTTCAGATCGAAGATGGCATTCTGTCCATCTACACCTGTCCAACAGGGCGAGATTATGGAGAAGAGCTGTCAAGTTTTCTCTTGAGCCGTTTCGGTGATGTTCTGGCAGCGCAAGAAGCAAAAGGGGCACCGGCTCCGCGTTTCTGGATCAGCAAAATGAAACATGAACCCAAATCGCTCCGTGAAGCATACCAGGAGTGTCTGGATACACGACAACTGGCTCGTCGATTCGGTATGAAAGACCGTGCGTTGCAATTTGAAATGCTCGAATTTGCTTACGTTTTTCAACATGTACCGGATAACATTATGGAGAACTACTGTAATAAAGTACTCGAGCCATTACTTGCCAGGGATGGTGATCCCAATCAAGTGCTGATGAATACATTGGAGTCTTTTATAGAAAATGATGGACTGATCAATGAAGCTGCCAAACAGCTGTTTGTGCATCGCAACACGGTCACTTATCGGATGGAGAAAGTCGGCAGCTTGCTGCAAATGGACTTTAAGAAAACGAATGATCTGCTTAAATTAAAGCTGGTATTTACCTTCCGCAAGTTCGTGCGGGACAAAGCAGCTGCAAGACCGCACAATGTCCAACTCTAGACCGCACATTGTGCAACATGACAATGCTACCGGGTTAGACCCCCAAGAACCGCATTCCGTTGATGGAGTGCGGTTTTTTCATGTTCGAGGACAACAAAAGCTGATCTTCCCGTGCACAGCAAACAAATCACAACTCTGATGTTATGTTATATTACAAAATTGCGTAAATATTGTTGTCGCGATATTGAACGGCACTTAGAATGAAGAACAATAATCCACAACAGACCGGAGGTTCTAACATGAGCGACTTAATTAAACTTGTTAACAACTGGTCTACTACACAGTTTGTGCATGCGTTTGGCGGCTTATTTGAGGAATCACCATGGGTGGCTGAGCGTTCCGGGCTTTCACGACCTTTTGATTCATTTGAACAGATGATGAAAGTGATGAAAAACGTGGTTCAGGCATCGGATGACAAGGTGAAGTTGCAGTTGCTTCGAAATCACCCGGATCTTGGAGCACGAATCAGTATGAGCAGCAACTCCGTTCAGGAGCAGGCTGGTGCAGGACTTGATTCACTCTCACAGGAGCAATATAACGAACTTCAACAATTAAACAAAGCATATACAAGCCAATTTGGCTTTCCTTTCATATTAGCCGTAAAAGGCCATACCGCAAGCTCCATCCTCGAATCCATGAGGCAACGTCATCGCCGAGGCAGGGAAGAAGAATTCGAGACTGCATTGAAGGAAGTATTCAAAATTGTGGGCATTCGTTTGGAGCAATGGCTTGCACAGATCGGTCATGAACATGAGTTCGTGAGCAAGCGAGCCGCAGTGCAGCAGCGGACGATGTATTACGGCAAAGGGGATGTGTGGATGTATCGTTCCTACGCCAAACCGTTGACGGGTATCCAGTCCATTCCGGAATCTCCGTTTATGGGACGCAGCAATATTCTGTTTGGATTGAACATCAAGGTGGCTGTGCAGGGGGATGAATTCTTGCCTTCTTTTGCAGAAGGGGATAATTCGCTGGTGGTCGCAACCGATTCGATGAAAAATTTCATTCTCAAACATGCAGCGGATTACACAGGGGCGACGGTGGAAGGATTTCTTGCGCTGGTAAGTCGGCGTTTCCTGGAGACGTATCCGCAGATGAGCAAGGTTCAGATGACAGCGGACCAGATTCCGTTTGAAGATATACCTATTGGATTAGAAGGAAGTTATCGACCGAGTGCGCTCGTATTTCGTTATTCGCAGAATGATCGGGCGACAGCTGCCGTGGAAGCAGAACGATCAGGAGACTCGATTGAACTAAGCAACCATTTCAGTGGTGTAGCCGATCTGAGACTGATCAAGGTCAAAGGTAGTGAATTTGCCGGATTTATGCAGGATGAATATACCACTCTTCCAGAGACATGGGATCGACCGTTATTTATTTTCCTGAACATTAATTGGCGTTATGACGATCCGAGAGATGGTATAGATGATCAGCGTGGACGGTATGTAGCGGCGGAACAGGTCAGAGATTTGGCTGCTGCGGTATTTCATGAGTGTCGATCCGCTTCCATTCAACATCTGATCTACCAGATTGGACGAAGGTTATTAAGTCGATTTGAGCAACTGAGTGAGGTGTCATTTGAATCCAACAATCGGACATGGGAGACAGTGCTGGAGGAAGTGAAAGAGGGAGAAGGCAAAGTATTTACCGAGCCGAGACCACCATATGGATTCCAGGGTTTCTCGATGACAAGAGATGATCTGGGAACAGACGACCGTGACTCCGGGAAAGAAGGTGACGTCTGATGTCGATATCTGGTGGACGAATTACAACACATGTGCTGGATACATCCAAAGGTGTGCCTGCTGCGGGTGTTCGGATCGAGCTGTATACCCTGAAGAGGGATGGAGAACAGGAAAGCAAGATAAAAGTAGCTGAGTCGGTGACCAATGCGGATGGGCGTTTGGATGCACCGCTGCTGGATGGAGGCAAGTTGGAGCCAGCCATATATGAGCTTCAATTCCATGTCGAGAGTTATTACGCACAGCGTTCGTTGGAGGAGCTAGGCCAGGCATTATGGACGATTGTTCCGATTCGTTTTGCCGTATCTGATGCCTCAAGCCATTACCATATTCCATTATTGATAGCTCCAGGAGGTTACAGTACATACCGGGGAAGCTGAATATGCACACATCCGGTTCTGATTCAGGGGGAGGGTCATCCACATGACAATATTTGATACCATCATCCGGGGGGCCCGGGTGGTGCTGAGAGATCGGGTAGAACAACTGGATATTGGCATTACTGGTGAAAAAATAACGGAACTATCCACGCGGTTGACCGCTGGTGAAGCGACTTGCATCATAGAAGCTGAGGGGCTTACAGTGTTGCCGGGTGTCGTGGACATTCATGTACACTTCAATGAACCCGGACTCGCCAGTTGGGAGGGATTTCGATCGGGTTCGGCAGCTCTTGCCGCAGGTGGAATCACGACCTATGTCGATATGCCGCTTAACGGCGTACCACCAACCACAAGGCCGGAAGCGTGGGAGATGAAAAAGAAAGCAGCCGCAGACCAATCCTATGTTGATTATGCGTTCTGGGGAGGCTTGGTTCCCGGCAATCGTGGTGATCTTGCTCCATTGGCAGGGTTGGGTGCTGCCGGATTCAAGGCATTTATGTCTGAGCCGGGAGGCGAAGGGGAAGACATCTTTGCCAGAGCCGATGACCATACGCTACTGGACGGAATGCATGAAATTGCAACATTGAAACGTGTGCTGGCACTTCATGCAGAGGACGAAGGCATGGTTGCCGAACTCGGCGCGAAAAGCATTTCGGAGGGAAAGACTGGACCAATGGACTATGTCCGGTCCCGTCCTGTAGAAGCTGAAGTCATTGCCGTTGCCCGGGCGTTGCAATATGGCAAACAGACTGGGTGTGCGCTGCATTTTGTACACATTAGCACCCGGGAAGCACTGGATTTGATTGCAGAAGCAAAACGGCGTGGGCAAGACGTGACTTCGGAGACATGCCCTCATTATCTGACGTTGATCGATCAGGATGTGGTCCGACTGGGTGCAGTTGCGAAATGTGCTCCACCGCTTCGCAGCTCTTCCGAGCAGGAGCAGTTATGGGATGCACTGACGTCAGGATTAATTGATGTTATTGCCTCAGACCATTCTCCATGTCCGCCATCCATGAAACAATCCGATAACTTTTTTGAAATCTGGGGCGGTATATCCGGGGCGCAAAGCACACTGCTGATCATGCTGGAAGACGGACATCTTCAGCGCAATATCAACCTCCCGTTGCTCGGAAGAGTGCTCTCCCTGCAGCCTGCCAGAAGGCTTGGTCTGGAGAACAAAGGAGAGATTGCGATTGGTAAGGATGCAGATCTGGTCCTGATTGACTGGGAGAAAAGCACAACCCTGAACACGGAGGATCTGCTCTATACGCATAAACAGAGCCCTTATGTGGGACGTACATTTAAGTGTCAGATTGCAGACGTATTTTGCCGTGGGCAGCGTGTTTATAACTCGGAATCCGGTTTATCTCCTGTGCCTGTCGGACAGCACATTGTAGCCTATTCCTCTAGTCCCATCGAAGCGGGAACGGAGGAGACGCCATGACGGAGTCTGGAGTATACCGGTCATCCGGTACAAATAATGCACCTCTTCCTTTGCCGGATGTGGAACAGGTGGAGCTGCAAGCCATGCTTGACTGGCTGTCGACATATGGCGCGGATGCACAGGGTGGCGTTACACGACTGTTGTATGACTCGGCTTGGTGTGAAGCACAAGGTGCCCTTGCTGCCAAAATGCAGGAGAAAGGGCTGTCTCCCGAATTTGACCAGTCTGGTAATCTGTATGGCACACTCAAGAGCGAGGGTAAGGAATCAGCGACGTGTACTGAAGAATTACCTATTGTTACAGGATCACATATTGATACTGTGGTGTATGGCGGCAAATATGATGGTGCTTACGGTGTGGTGGCGGGTGTCCTTGCTTTGGAGTATTTGCAGAAGCATTTCGGAGCACCGAAGCGCACACTTCAAGTGGTATCGTTATGTGAAGAAGAGGGAAGTCGCTTTCCTTTTGCGTATTGGGGTTCACGCAGTATAACTGGAATAACGTCTCTGGAAGATGTAGAGCATTTGAAGGATCAAGACGGCGTTACATTTGCACAAGCGATCCGGGATGCGGGTTTTGGACCTGATAGTGCATATAGACCTGCCGCGAAAAATTACGGTGCCTTTATTGAGCTTCACATTGAGCAAGGTCAGGTTCTGGAACGTCTTGGACATTCGATTGGAGTTGTATCCGATATCGTAGGTCAGAAGCGGTTCAGTATTACCGTAAGCGGGGAAGCGAATCACGCAGGAACGACGCCGATGTCCTGGCGCAAAGACGCACTTGCCGGAGCAGCCGAGATGATTACTGTGGTAAGGAGTGTCGCATTGGATGCAGGAGAACCGCTTGTAGCCACGGTTGGGCGAATCACGGCCGATCCGGGTGTTGGGAATGTAGTTGCAGCACGGGCGGTGTTTTCACTCGATATCCGCCATATCCGGCAGGAGAGTATTGATCGCTGCTGGCAGGATATGCTCCAGGCATTTAGTCGTATCGCAGCCGAGCAGCAGCTTGTACTGGACTGGGAAGAGCATCTATCCGTCACACCTATTCCCATGAACGCACAGATGATCTCAGACATTCAGGATACCTGTGAGCAGGAGCAGTTGTCCTACTGGTTAATGCCAAGCGGCGCGGGACATGATTCGCAGATTTTTCAGCCGGCTTGTCCGACGGCCATGATCTTTGTGCCGAGTCAGGACGGTATTAGTCATAATCCACTTGAATATACAGCTGAAGCAGACCTGATGCACGGTTTTCAGGTTCTGGTCCGGCTACTCTATAAATACGGTTACGGGAGTTGAATGCAGATGTCCAACTATAAAGAGTTATCTCCGTCCTTGCGGACCATTATGACCCCGGGCCCCGTTGAGGTTGATCCGCGTGTGCTAAGAGCATTATCCTTTCCGATCCTGGGGCAGTTTGACCCGGAGTTCACATCCTTGATGAACGAGACAATGGCGATGCTGCGAGAGCTGTATATGACAGATAACGAGTGGTGTTATCCAGTTGATGGTACATCCCGTTCAGGGATAGAAGCTGTGTTGGTCAGCCTAATTCAGCCCGGTGACAAAGTTCTCGTCCCGATCTATGGGCGATTCGGACATCTGCTGGTTGAAATCTCGGAACGCTGTGGTGCCGAGGTTGTCTTTTTTGAAACGGAATGGGGAACGGTATTTGATCCAGAAGAAGTGATCAAGGCGATTCATACCCATAAACCAAGTCTGGTTGCGATGGTTCATGGTGAGACTTCCACCGGACAGATGCAACCCCTTGCCGAGATTGGCAAAGCCTGTCGCGATCTTGATATTTTACTCGTTGTAGATGCTGTGGCTACCATTGGTGGGACTCCGGTGGAGACGGATGCGTGGCATCTGGATGCGGTAATGGGTGGTACGCAGAAATGCCTGTCTGTTCCTTCAGGGATGGCACCTCTCACATACAACAGTCGAGTGGAGCAGAAACTGATGAGCCGCAAAACAGTTGAACGCGGACTGCGAGATGCAACCAGTGCGAGGGCAGAAGGCCGCACGATTGCCAGCAATTATTTTGACCTGAGCCAATTGCAGGATTACTGGAGTTCAGCACGGTTGAACCACCATACAGAAGCTACCTCCATGCTCTACGGTCTTCACGAAGGATTACGTATTCTGCTGCAAGAAGGATTGGAGGCAAGGTTCCAGAGACATCTGGTGAATGAACGTGCGTTGGTTGCTGGAATTCAAGGAATGGGACTACAGTTGTATGGGGATATGTCCAGTAAACTTCCGGTGGTTACTTGTATCACGATTCCGGAGGGGATCGATGGTGAGTCGGTGCGCAGCATGTTGCTGAACGATTTCAGCATTGAGATAGCCAGTTCATTTGGACCGTTGAGAGGGCAGATCTGGCGGATCGGTACAATGGGATTCAGCTGCCAACGCAAGAACGTACTTCATGTGCTGGGAGCGCTGGAAGCTGTTCTTCTCCGTCATCGTCACGTATTACCAGCCGGTGAAGCGGTGCAGGCAGCGATGGATGTGTATGCAGGGAAGGAGGGCGCCTTATGTTAAACCAAATGCCAATCTCCAGAGAGGTCATGGTCACCACTCCTCATTACCTGGCGAGTGCAGTAGGTAGCTCCATCCTTCAGCAAGGCGGGAATGCTTACGATGCTGCTGTTGCGGTCAGTGCAGCACTGGGTGTGGTATATCCACATATGACCGGACTTGGCGGGGATGCCTTCTTCCTGATTCATGATGGAACGAGCGGTGAGATTACCGCCTATAACGGAAGTGGGCGATCAGCCGCAGGCATTCATGCCGATACGTTCAAAGCGATGGGTATGAATGCCATTCCTCAGCGCGGTGTGCTTAGTGCCATCACGGTTCCGGGAATGGTGGATGCCTGGTGGGAAGTCTGGTCCCGGTACGGAAAGTTACCGTGGGAGCAATTGCTTGAACCTGCCGCGCAGTATGCGGAAAAAGGATGCCCTGTATCCCGAAATCTCCGCCTGTGGATGGAAAGAGATGAAGATTTTATTATGGGGCATACACCGCTGCGAGCGGTATTTGCCCCTTCGGGTACACTTTTGCAGGAAGGCGAGCTGCTGATCCAGCCTGATCTTGCTGCCTCCATTCGTCTGATTCAGACGGAAGGGAGAGATACTTTTTATACAGGAGAACTCGCGGATCGTCTGACTTCGGCTATTCGTGAGGATGGGGGCATGCTTGCCCCAGCAGACTTTGCAGGCCATCGGGGCGAGTGGGTGAAACCCGTTAGCACAGAGTATCGTGGCTATGAAGTTCATCAGATGCCGCCCAACTCGCAGGGATTCTCGATGCTGATGATGTTAAATATGCTGGAGCATACGGATCTGTCCTCTGTAGCACGGACCTCACCGGAATTCTATCATCTGATGGCGGAAGTGGTGAAAAAGGCGTTTCGGGATCGTGATCGTTATCTGACGGACCCGGATTTCAGGGACATTCCGCTGGATCTTCTGTTGTCCAAGAGTTACGGAGACCAATTGTGGAATGAGATTCAGTCTGCTCCACCTGTGGCACAACCGTTTTTGTCCAAAACGATAGGTCAGGATACCGCGTATGCAGCGGTTGTCGATAGCGAAGGCAATGCCGTTTCCTTCATTCAAAGCCTGTATTTTGACTTCGGTGCAGCGTATGTACCAGGGGATACGGGAGTTATCATGCAGAACCGGGGATCTTTTTTCTCCTTAGATCCGAGGGATGCCAATGTTCTGGAACCCAACAAACGCTCATTCCACACCCTCATGCCGGGCCTTGTTACACGAGATGGCAAACCTTATATGCTCGTGGGTACACAGGGGGGAGAAGGGCAGCCGCAGACACAATTATCGGTGCTTACCGGAGTGCTTGATTACGGGCTCAACATCCAGGAAGCGATCAGCCTGCCGCGTTGGGTGTACGGACGTACCTGGGGTGAAGAAGGCGATACGATGCGTGTGGAGAACCGATATCATGATGACGTATGTGCAACCCTTGCCCAGTGGGGACATAACGTTGAAGCGAGAGCGCCGTGGGACGGTATTATGGGACAGTCGCAAGGCATTGTCATTCGTGAGGACGGCATGATTAGTGGCGCAGCAGACCCTAGAGGTGATGGTATGGCTATTGGGTGGTAACAGCTACATTGGACATTTATAAGTTCAACTAGATATTTACACGATAACAGCGATCGGAAGATTGGTCTGTCATCGGAGTACAAGTGTAAATATGTATGAGTTGTAATATATAGACAGACACAGATAGGGGAGATTGGCATGGGAACGATCCTGCTGAAAGGCGCACAGCTTGTGACGATGAATGCAGAAGAGGAAGTGTTCATTGGAGATCTGTTAATCGAGGATAACAAAATTAAGGAGATTGCAGCTCACATTGACGTTCAGGCTGACCAGGTCATTGATGCTCGTGGTAAAGTGCTGTTGCCAGGTTTCATCCAGACTCATATTCATCTGTGTCAGACCTTGTTCCGTGGACGTGCGGACGATCTGGAACTGATGGATTGGCTCCGTCAACGAATCTGGCCGCTGGAAGCAGCGCATGATGAGGAGTCCGTGTATTATTCGGCAATGCTTGGACTCGGCGAATTGATCTCCAGCGGAACCACGACCATTCTGGATATGGAGACGGTACATCACACAGACTCCGCATTTCAGGCGATGGCACAGAGCGGCATCCGGGTCATCTCGGGCAAAGTGATGATGGATCATGGGGACGAGGTTCCGGAACCCCTGCGTGAGGATACAACAACTTCGCTGCAACAGAGTGTGGATCTGCTGGAGAAATGGAACGGGTTTGGCGGAGGTCGCATTCAATATGCTTTCTGTCCACGCTTCGTTGTATCGTGTACCGAAGAATTGCTGGTAGAGGTGCGCGACCTGTCGAATAAATATCATGTCAAAGTCCACACCCATGCCTCCGAGAATCGCGGAGAGATTGAACTGGTAGAACACGAACGCGGAATGCGTAACATCGTATACCTCGATCATATCGGTCTGGCGACCCCCAGATTGGTACTGGCACACTGTGTATGGCTGAGTGAGGAAGAGAAGGAGATCATCCGCAAACGTGGTGTCAAAGTCACTCACTGTCCTGGATCAAATATGAAACTTTCCTCCGGGGTAGCAGATATTCCGGATCTACTGAATCGGCAGATCGCGGTTGGGATTGGGGCAGATGGTGCCGCATGCAACAATAATCTGGATATGTTTCAGGAGATGCGCCTGACGGCCCTGATGCAGAAGATTCCTCATGGTCCAACGGTGATGGATGCTCGGACCGTATTACGCATGGCTACCATGGGCGGAGCAGAAGTGCTTGGCTTGTCGAAGGAAATTGGCAGTCTCGAAGTGGGCAAAAAGGCAGATATGCTGCTGCTGGATCTGGATGATTTCCACACATACCCTTCCTATGAGACGGATGTCTATTCCCGCGTAGTGTATTCCGCAACACGTAGCTGTGTGGATACCGTTATTATCGATGGTAGCATTGTACTCAAGAATCGTAAGATTCAGACGATTGATCGTGGCATTGTGCTGCGTGAGTCGGATAAGAGTATTGCGAGATTGATGAAACGTATCTGATCGAAGGAAGTTTATGCAATTCCAGAAAGGATGGGGACCGCTATGGAAATGCATGATCTGTGTGCAATTGCAGCCCGTGAAACGCGCTGCGTGCTCGCAACAGCGATTAAGGTAGAGGGTCATGCTTACCGTAAGCAGGGAGTCTCTATGCTGTTGACTGAGGATGGCAAAATGGTTGGCAGTATCAGTCCGGGATGTCTGGAGAGTGATCTTCAGGCCCGGGTGAGCCATGTGCTGGATACAAACCAGATGGAATTCGCGGAATACGACATGCGTCCCGAGGATGATCTGTCTTGGGGTGAGACGATTGGCTGCGGCGGACTCGTTGTTGTGTTGCTTGAACCCGTGTGTGGTGAACTCCGATATACGTTGCAGAAGATGCAAGAGTGTTTTCAATCCGGCGCTGCAACAGCGTTAACCCGAACGTTCCAAGATGGTTACACAAGGGTTCGATATGGCTGGAGACGGATTGAACCAACAGGTCCCTGGCGCCAGCCAATCTTGCGTCCTTCGCTCGTCCCACCTCATGATCGCGTGACGAACAATAATCCAGCTTCATTGCAGGTTGATGTACAACACAGCAGTGGTAATATCAAGCATGAACATACGGCATCAAAACAATATTCTCCCGACATACCTCGCCTTACGCTTGTGCCTGAAATGGTAACTGCTACGTCAAACGAATTTCACTCTTCCCATCTATCCGGTGATTCACAACATTTCTCTGATACTGATGCTGAAATACCTACAAATGACGGGATTTCAACGAATCCCTGGGAGCTTCCGCAGCAACTTACTTCGCTGTACACGCCTAAACCTCGCCTGATTATCATCGGAGCCGGGAATGATGTTATTCCTGTTGCCAGACTCGCCCAATCCGCAGGATTCCGAGTAGTTGTAGCCGATTGGCGAGAGTCCTTATGCACCTCGGAAAGGTTCCCTGAAGCTGAACTTGTACTTGGTTTCCCACGTGAGATTATGCCTCTGTTAAACGTAAACAACGGAGATTATTTGATTTTAATGAGTCACAATTTTCCCCGCGAACGTGAACTGTTGGAGATGGTAGTGGACTGTGAGTACGCGTATCTTGGCATCATGGGTTCCAAAACACGAACAGCCCGTCTGCTGGATGGCTTACCACCGTTGAAATATGTGCATTCTCCCGTTGGTTTGAGCATCGGAGCAGACGGTCCCGAACAGATTGCCATCAGCATTGCAGCGGAATTGATCGCATGTAAACATAAGGTTTCTTCCTTGAGTTCTGAGGTGCAGAAGGGGAGCGTTGCACATGCGAATGACGGGCATAGTTCTGGCAGCAGGTAAGAGTCGTCGCCTTGGTCGGGATAAACTCTCGGTTGTCATGCCAGACGGGAGGTCACTGGCTGCATGGTCACTGGAAGCTGCGCTGAATTCGGAGCTAGATCAAGTGGTCTGTGTGGTCAAACCGGAAGATTCGCTGGCATGGCTACC
Source organism: Paenibacillus sp. FSL E2-0151 (assembly GCF_037993015.1). Classification (NCBI taxonomy): domain Bacteria; kingdom Bacillati; phylum Bacillota; class Bacilli; order Caryophanales; family Paenibacillaceae; genus Paenibacillus; species Paenibacillus sp. FSL E2-0151. Next base: position 3,942,557 of record NZ_CP150308.1, on the reverse strand, counting down.
TGTAAAATGGTTTGATTCTGCCACGTATGCCTATCATCCCACAGCAAGACTTCGAATTGTGGTCTGTGCTGACTATGCCTGCGGTATGGCCAATTCTCTTCATTCTGGCGTATTGTCGGCCATGGAGTACAAACCGGAGGGCATTCTCATGTTACTGGGCGATCAGCCTTTATTACAAGCACAGGATATTAATCAGGTGACCACAGCACTGGCTATCCACAAGCTAAGTGACTATGTCGCAGCTACCGACGGTGAGGGAGGCAAGCCGCCCGTTGCTTTTCGCTCCCATATGTTCGGCCCTCTGTTATCCTTGCATGGAGATGAGGGGGCACGTAAGATTATGCGCAGCGCTAACTATTCAGGTGTACATGTACCACTGTCTGAGACTAGTTTCTGGGATGCGGATACAGAACCGGAATTGGAACGCATTCTGAGTCATGTATATGAATCACAGCAGACAGACTCATGAACAGGAGAAGATGAATAATTATGTTTAATTTAATGACATGATCAGGTCAGCCAGGCAGTCTGGTTGGCCTATTTGTCTTCTTTTCACGTATGGTGAAAAAGACTTCATGTTAGCTTTTGATAGATCATGATGCATCAAGCACAAATAAAACGCAGGTTTTATACATTTATCCAAAACGATGTAAAGGTAATTGACGTTACTGCTGAACTCTCATATGATTTGAAGAATTATTTGGATCAGACGGTTAAATTTCCTGCCCAAGGAAGAGAGAGAGAAAGGGGATGCAGCGATGGTAACACCGGCATACGGTTCTGGAGCCATGCCATCGGTATGGCAACCTGAGAACCTGCAAGAACTGCAAACGTTAAGGAGTAGACTCAAAGGAATATGTTGTTTCACGGCAGGTGGAACATTGCTACGAACCCAGTGGGAGGGTGGCTTGGTTCCAGCGCCTGAACACATGATTAGTCTGGGTTGTATTCCTGGAATGAGCGGTATATCTATTCGTGGAGATGAGATGGTCATTGGCGCAATGACCCGATTAAAGGAATGTGCTGCACAAGCGTTGCTGCATCATCTGCCGATCCTGCAAGAAGCGGTGAATGCAATTGCGGCCCCTTCCATTCGTAATGTGGCAACCATTGGCGGGAACATTGTGTCCGGAGTAGGGGATACGCTGCCTGCTTTGCTTGTATATGATGCGGAGCTGCACTGGTTGACAGACAGCGGCATTGAGATCCGCAGTGTGTCTTCCTGGCTTCAGGGTGGACGGGATGGCAGCCGTAATCCAGGGGACGTATTAATCTCGATTCATATCCCGATGAGACCGTCATCTATGTTTGATGTGGACAGTGAGCACAGACCTGCTGCACGAGAAGTTTCCTTTTACCGCAAGCTGGGTCGACGGGAGACGTTCAGTGCTTCGCTGGTGACGGTTGCGTTATACGGTGAGATTGATTTGGATAACCGCTGGACCAAGATTGCGATTGCGGCTGGTGGAGGCTCAGGCATGGCGATGCGACTTCTGAAGTCGGAACAACAGCTTCTTGGTAGCGAAGCTACTGTCATGCAAGCAGCAACTCTTGCAGCTGCTGTGACTGACGAATTTACGACGTATGGCGATGTATTTGCAACGGAACATTATCGCAAACAGACCGCAGGCAACATGCTTGGTGCCGGGCTATGGGAAGCACTTCACGAATAGAAGACTTCGATCAAGGAAAGGAGGAGAGGCATCATGCTGCTGAATCGGAAACAGAGCGGGAAACGCTGGCACCTGCGGCCAGATGGGGCACCCAAAGTTACAGGCCAACTTCAATATCTGACGGATATGACGTTACCTGACATGATCCATGGCAGAGTATTGCGAAGCGAATATCCTTATGCTCGTCTATTGTCTATAGATACTTCGGAAGCTGAGGCGTTGGAAGGTGTCTATGCGGTTTTGACCTCCAAAGATGTGCCTGGTCTGAATCGTTTTGGCATAGCGACCCCGGATCAGCCTGTGTTCTGCGAGGATATTGTTCGTTATGTTGGGGACGCCATTGCAGCGGTTGCTGCGGATTCCCCGGAACGTGCGGCGCTTGCACTGGATGCGATCCGTGTAGAGTATGAGGAACTCACTCCGCTGAATAGTACAGACGCTGCATTGGCTCCCGGCGCACCAGAGCTGCATGAGCATGGTCCAGGTAATGTGCTGCATCGGACGGAGATTAAACGCGGAGATGTTGAGCAAGCCTTTGCCACGTGTGATCATATCGTGACAGAGACGTATTATACGCCTCGTCAGATGCATGCGTACATGGAGACAGAAGGTGGCCTGTTTGTCCCGGATGAAGAGGGAAGGCTGAATGTATACGCGGCAACGCAACATGGCTATAAAGACCGGATGCAGCTTGCACGCATTATTGGCTGTCCTGAAGAAGATATCCGGGTGGTGTCTTCACCGATTGGTGGTTCGTTTGGCGGAAAAGATGAACTAAACGTACAGCCCTATGGTGCACTACTGGCCTTGAGATGCGGACGTCCTGTGAAAATGCATAATTCTCGTAAAGAATCCGTGCGTGCAGGACTGAAACGTCACCCAATGAAGATTGAAATGCAGACCGGCATGAGTCGAGAAGGCATCATCCAAGCGCATCGTGTCCGTATAACAGCAGATACCGGAGCGTACGCCACACTTGGTGCACCCGTACTGAACTTCTGTACCGAGCATTGCCTTGGACCGTACGCTATTCCAAATGTGGATGTGGAAGGCGTATCTGTATATACGAATAACGGGCTGTCAGGTGAGTTTCGCGGATTTGGCGGGAATCAGGCGATTTTTGCCATGGAAGGCCAGATGGATCGACTTGCAGCAATCATGAACATGGACCCTTGGGAGTTCCGCAGACGTAATATGAGGGAAAAGAATGATCCTGGACCACTGAATCAACGCATTCTGGTTACGGATGGACTGTCCCAAGTGTGGGAGGCATTGGATCGCTCCGAACTGTGGCAAAAACATCAGAGTCCCCCGGCAGATCCTGCTCTGCCGCCGTGGATCAAACGCGGAGTCGGAGCAGCCATCGCCATGCATGGTGCAGGGCTGGGTTATGGCATTCCAGATCCTGCAGGAGGCCGCCTGTCCCTGAACAACGAAGGCAAGATTGAGGTGGCGTTCAGCTACGAGGAATTTGGTCAGGGGCTCATTGCAACGCTGGAAATTATGTTATGTGATCTGTTCCAATGCAGTACATCGGATCTCAGTATTATCATCGGCGATACGGATCGTGTGCCCCACAGCGGATCAAGTACAGCTTCACGTTCAACAACGATGGCATGGATGGCTCTTCAACGCTTGCAGACTCCATTTCGTTCCCGTGTTCTCGCTGTCGCGTCTGAAATGTCAGGCGTTCCGGCAGATGAACTGTTAACAGGACCTGGTGGTATATGGCGCAAAGGCCAGCTTCCTGCCGAAAGTTCAGAAGTAGAAACAGATGTGCAAAGAACAGGAAAGAGCGAGAAGGCTGAAAGAACTGAAGTGGCTGATATCGTTGCTGGAGGGACTGAAAGTGATCAAACTGCTGAAAGTAGTTATTTAGGTGCATCTCAATACCTGGCGAAACAGGGAGTTTCATCAGGCTTAGTGATCTCGTATGCCGAACTCGCGACGCAGGGCGAAGCCGATGAATGGATTTTTGATACAAAGTTTGATTACCCAACTACGCCAGACAACGTGGTAGGCGGGCATTATTTGTATACGTATGCGGCGGTTGCGGCAGAGGTGGAAGTAAATACTTTGACCGGAGAAACCAAGCTTCTTGATACGCGCCATGTTGTAGCGGCAGGCCCGGTTATCAACCCGATGGGTTATATCGGACAGATTGAAGGCGGGAGTGTCATGGCACTTGGATTCACGTTAACGGAGGATGCGGTCATGCAGGACAGCCGTTATGTAACCACGAACCTCGACACGTATCTGATCCCAACCATTCAGGATATTCATACCAATCTGGAGGTTGAGGCTATTGAAGACTTACCCGAAGGTGATGCATTTGGCCCTAGGGGGATCGGTGAGATAGGCTCCGTTGCGCTTGCGCCGGCCATTACAGCCGCAATTCATCAGGCGACAGGCGTATGGGTTAACCGTCTTCCTGTACCGAGGGAACAACTGGCCAGACCTTTAAATGTACCTTTGCAAGAAGGAGTGAGTCCATCATGAGTAAACCACTTGAGAATCACTGGACAGCCGTTGTGAATGGCGAACAGAAACATCTGGAGATCGCGCAAACGACCCGACTTGTCGATGTGCTTCGGACTCATTTGCAACTAACGGGTACCAAAGTATCCTGCGAAGTTGGTCGCTGCGGCGCATGTATGGTTCTGATGGATGGAGAACCCGTGAACTCCTGTCTTGTCATGGCTTATCAATGTGAAGGCAGTGACATTATGACGATTGAAGGTCTGCACGGCGAGGAGAAAGGCACTTTGCATCCGATTCAACAGGCTTTTGTGGAGGAAGGTGGCTTTCAGTGCGGCTATTGCACTCCGGGCATGGTGATCTCAACCAAGGCATTACTGGATGCACATCCTGAGCCTTCTCAAGAACAGATTGAAACGGGATTGTGCGGGAATCTGTGTCGTTGTACCGGCTACGGTGGCATTATTCGGGCGGTACGCAAGGCAGGGGAACGCTGTGTGGTAAAAGAAACGTCTGCCGAGGAAACCGTAAGTTGAGGCGGGATCTAGGCTGAAGATATAAGCAAGGACAATTGAAGAAACATACGTGAAAAAGCATCCGAATAGGAATGCTTTTTTTTTGTTGTTTATCAGTTTTTCTTTAAAGTACACATCTAATGTGAGATGAAGTTTCATACGCTAAATTGATTGGATTATGAACCGTTTTCGTCAATTATCAAGTCGGAAGAGAGAAAGGAGATATAATGTTCAAAGTACTGGTACAAAAGAAGTTTAAACATTTAAATAAACCATATATTTACAAAAATTGATGCGCATGCTATGTTTAAAATGAAAGCGTCATCATGAATGGGTTCATTGACATTTCATTATCATATTTCACTTGGGAAGGAAGATGGAATTGATGAAAAATTTGCTCAAAAAGGCAACCGCAATGATGCTGGCATTGGTCCTACTGCTTGGATTAATGACAGCGCCCGTTCATGCAGACACACCATTGTTCACCATCGAAAGCGAAGATGCGCAGCTCACCCCGGATCTTCAAGTAGTTACTTCAATCTATGGGCAGCCCAAGCCCGGATTCTCAGGGGCCGGATTTGTCTGGATGCAGAACTCTGGCACATTAACCTTCACAGTAACTGTCCCGGAAACCGGCATGTACGCGATCTCCACACGATATATGCAGGAGCTCAGTGCAGATGGCAGGTCACAAAATTTAATCGTAAATGGTGTTACGAAAGGGGCGTACATGCTGCCTTACACGACAACGTGGTCGGACTTTGATTTTGGCTTCCATAAGCTGAATCAGGGTGCCAACACCATCGAGCTAAAGGCGGGTTGGGGCTTCGCTTATTTTGACACGTTCACAGTGGATTATGCTGATCTGGATCCCCTGAATGTGCAGCCAGTTCTGACTGATCCAGCAGCTACACCGGAAACTCAAATTTTGATGAATTATTTAACAGAGGTATACGGAAACAACATCATCTCAGGTCAGCAAGAGATCTATGGAGGAGGAAATGACGGAGATACAGAGCTTGAATTCGAGTGGATTCATGATCTTACCGGAAAGTATCCGGCTATCCGTGGTTTTGACTTGATGAACTATAATCCGTTGTATGGTTGGGAGGACGGTACAACCGATCGCATGATTGATTGGGTGAATAACCGTGAAGGCATTGCAACAGCTTCTTGGCATATCAATGTGCCTCGTAATTTCAATACGTATGAGCTCGGGGATTTCGTCGATTGGAAAGAAGCTACCTACAAGCCAACAGAAACGAATTTTAATACAGCCAATGCGGTAATTCCCGGTACGAAAGAGTATCAATATGTGATGATGACCATCGAGGATCTGGCAGAGCAATTGCTGATTTTGCAAGATAACGATGTGCCGGTGCTGTTCCGTCCGTATCATGAAGCAGAAGGCAACGGCGGGCTGAACGGGGAAGGCGCATGGTTCTGGTGGGCTTCGGCAGGCGCTGAAGTGTACAAAGAGCTATGGGATCTGCTATATACCGAACTGACCGAAACATATGGCTTGCATAATTTGATTTGGACTTACAACAGCTACGTATACAGTACTTCTCCTGCCTGGTATCCGGGCGATGATCAGGTAGATCTTGTCGGATATGATAAATACAATACGATCTACAACCGTTATGACGGTTTGTCCGGCGTACCGAATGAGGATGCGATTACCTCGATTTTCTATAAGCTTGTTGAATTGACAGATGGTACGAAAATGGTTGCGATGACGGAAAACGACACGATTCCAAGCGTGAAAAATCTGACAGAGGAGAAATCAGGATGGCTGTACTTCTGCCCTTGGTATGGCGAGCATCTGATGAGTTCTGCTTTTAATTACCCAGCAACTTTGAAAACGCTTTATCAAAGCGATTATGTCATTACGTTGGATGAACTGCCGAATCTAAAGGTTAACAATCCCAACCCCAGTGCATCCATCACACCTGTAAATGTCGAATTTGACAAATATACACCCAATCAAAGCGACAAAGCCGTAACGGTAAATGCGAACGGAAATACGCTGACTGCTCTTCGGGCAGGCAACAATGCGTTGACCGCAACGACGGACTATACCTTGAACGGAAACACATTGCTGCTGAAAAAAGCTTACCTGGCAACTCTGCCAGTTGGCGAACATTCAATTGTTCTGGATTTTAATCAAGGTCAGGACCCTGTGTTAAAAGTCAAAATTGTGGATTCAACACCAAGTACGAATGCTTCGATTTCTCCTGTGAATGCAACATTTGATAAAGCGACGAATCCAGCGCAGGATGTTACCGTATCTCTCACCTTAAACGGACGTCAGCTTACAAGCATCACGAAGGGGAATGCTACGCTTGTATCAGGTCAGAATTATACAGCGTCCAGCTCTGCTGTTGTTTTGAACAAATCCTACCTCGCTACGCTGCCTTTGGGTCAGAACGTGTTGACCTTTCACTTCAATGGAGGAAATAACGCTGTGCTTACGGTGAACGTAGTAGATAGCACGGTTACTGTGCCAGCAGGGGATTTGACGATTCAAGCTTTTAACGGTAATACAAGTGCATCCACCAACGGAATCTCACCCAAATTCAAATTGGTCAACGCTGGTAATTCGACCATCTCGTTGAGTGATGTAAAACTCCGTTATTACTATACGATCGACGGGGAAGAAGCTCAGAATTTCTGGTCTGACTGGTCCAGTATGGGCAGTGCGAATGTAACGAGCAATTTCGTTAAACTGGCGACTCCAGTTGCCGGAGCCGATCATTATCTTGAAGTGGGCTTTACAAGTGCCGCGGGAACGCTGAATGCAGGACAGAGCGCTGAGCTTCAAGCTCGCTTCTCCAAGAACAATTGGACGAATTATACTCAGACTGACGATTACTCGTTCAAGGCATCCGGTAGTCAGTTCGCAAACCATGATAAGGTTACCGGGTATGTGAATGGTCAGTTGGTATGGGGAATTGAGCCGTAAGGAAGAAGCACGTTTTCATGGGCTGGATCAGGGGTTGAACCTCAGATCCAGCCTTTTATTGTGTAGACGGTGTACCCCGTTAGACGGAATGTTCTTTTTCACGTGTAGTATGTGTGGATGTATCCTTGTCTGTTAATATGCGATCTATTATCTTTTTCGTATGCCCCATGATGAACTGAAGGAGCAGACCTGCACAACATACGGTTAGCAATGTTCCAAGCCCGATCGGACCACCGAGCAGAAACGCCAGGATCAAAAATACAAAGTAAATCAATGTTCTCGATACAAATAAGGGAGTTCGAGTGATTTCATGCAAGATTAATGTTAAGCGGTCAATCGGAATGGGTGCAAAATTGGTCTGTAAATAAATTGCCGTGCCAATACTTATGATCACTAAACCAATGACAAAAGTCATTAATTTGCTGTACCAAACTTCGGGTGTGATCAAGGAATCAGATACATAAAGCCAGATATCAATCCCGACACCAGTAATGAATGCGGTGACGAGTCCCAAAAACTCGGGTTTTTGCTGCTTCAAAAGCGAATTACATCCAATTAATAGGAAAGCAATGATGACCTCCCAGCTTCCTACACTTAGCCCTACATGATGGGACAGCCCTACCAGAAGTGCATCAAACGGTGAGGTACCCAGTTCAGATTGGATGGTAAGGGAAATGCCAAGTGTTAAGATTAGAATACCTGCGACAAAAAGTACATATTTCAAATTCATTCAACCTCTTTTTTGATATTATGTTGCAAATACAACAAAATTGAGCTAGATTTAATGTAACCCTTTTTTATTGCATTTGCAACAAACGATTAAATTGTTAAAGGAATGTGAATATAGATGACGATTCGTATAGAGATATGTACCATTGAACATGTATGTGAACTGCAGGAGATTAGTTATGAGACGTTTAATGAAACGTTTAAAGCGCAAAACTCACCCGAAAATATGAAAGCTTATCTGGAAAAGGCGTTTAATCGGGATCAATTAGAAACGGAACTATCCATTGCGGATTCACAATTTCTTTTTATTTATGTCAACCATAAAGTGGCAGGGTACATGAAAGTGAATATCAATGATGCTCAGTCTGAGAAGATGGGCTTGGAATCCTTTGAGATCGAGCGGGTGTACATCAAAAAAGAGTTCCAAAAACATGGCCTGGGTAAGGTACTGCTCCATAAAGCCATAGAGATGGCAACAGAACAACACAAAACGAATATTTGGTTAGGCGTGTGGGAGAAAAATGAAAATGCCATCGCATTTTATGAAAAGATGGGGTTTGTACAGACAGGAGCTCATGCTTTTTACATGGGAGATGAGGAACAGATTGATTTTATAATGACCAAAACGATACTGTAACGGGATCATCGAGGGAAAAGCTTGAGAGAAAAATGCTATTGAGCAGAATTCTTTTGAGCTTTTTTATGTTTTGCCAGAACCGTTGAATAATAAAATGAAGAAATTGACGAAGTTTAATACATAATAAATATTATGTAAACTTATTATTTTCGATGACCTTCATAAGCTGCATCTATGGCTTTAGCAAAAGTTAAAGGCCTGATTAATACATAATTAACAGGAATATTTTGCTCAATAATCGTGAAGGTAATAGGCTGATCTCAAAGTCATTATTACAATTTATTAGTTTATTTCTACGTTTGGACAGTCAGCCAAAAATCGTTTTCGTTCGTATTTTGTTAGATAGCGTTACGTTCTTAATAATCAGTAAATAAGTTGTATATACCTCATGTTAAAAGAACTTTTTGCGCATTAATCAGGCTTGTTAATTCACCATGTTGAATTATTTAGTTTTAGAGCGGAAAATGGAAATTAAAATTAATATTTCAAGTGAGAAATCAGGTGGATTGGACTCTTAAAACCAGCCGAAAAAAGGAGCGAAATCGATCAATATATTAATTGGATAAATAAGGTATAAATCGTTAAAAAGGCGCTACTACGCCGATTATAGATCAATTTCATATGGATTTGCGATGGATTTAGTACCGCTTTCACGTTATGCTTTTGGAAATTGGAAAGGAAGTGGGAAAAATGGAACGCGAACTGGCGTTGGAAATTGTCAGAGTAACAGAATTGGCTGCGTTAGCTTCAGCACCCTGGATGGGACGAGGCGACAAGAACAGTGCAGATGAAGCGGCTACTTTGGCCATGCGCGCCATGTTCGATTCCGTGTCCATTCGCGGCACGGTGGTAATCGGTGAAGGAGAAATGGATGAAGCACCCATGTTGTACATCGGCGAGGAAGTAGGCAACGCTGAGGGCCCTGAGGTTGACGTGGCTGTAGACCCGCTCGAAGGTACAGAAATCGTGGCCAAAGGACTAAACAACGCTCTATCGGTTATTGCAGTGGCGGGAAAAGGTAACCTGCTCCACGCACCGGACATGTATATGGAGAAACTGGCGGTAGGGCCTGCGCTTGTAGGCAAGGTCAGCATTGAAGACCCGGTTGAAGTCACACTGGAGAAAGCCGCTGCCGCATTGAACAAAAACATCTCGGACCTCACTGTGATGATTCTGGATCGTGTGCGACACGAGAGTACCATCAAGACGCTACGCAAGGTTGGCGTACGGATCAAGTTTCTCAGTGACGGTGATGTTGCGGGTGCGATGGCACCGGCCTTCCCGGAGGCGGGCATTGATCTGTATGTCGGATCTGGAGGAGCACCAGAAGGTGTGCTGGCTGCCGCAGCGCTATCTTGCCTTGGGGGTGAGATCCAAGGTCGTCTGATGCCTGCCAACGCAGACGAATTCCAGCGTTGCTTGCAGATGGGGATCGATAATCCCTACAAAGTGTTAACGATGCAGGATATGATCGGCACGGAGGATGTCATTTTTGCCGCAACGGGTGTGACGCCAGGTGAGATCTTGGGAGGGGTACGATATCTTGCGGATGATCGTGCCGAGACGGATTCGATAGTTATGCGTGCCAAAACCAAAACAATTCGGTTTATTCGTTCCCAACACTTCCTGCCGAACAAAGAAGTGTTGCACAAAGTAAGACAGCTCCAATCCACGCCAGAACCCTCGGATCGCATTCCGAGTCATGCGAAAACGATGGAGCAAGCTGAGTTTAGTCAATCCTCCGTTGATCTTGGCGTTACAACGACGTTGTGAGCTGCACTCCCCATAATTGAACAAACAGGATCAACTGAAAACGTTGTATTTAAGGTTGATAAGTAACTTGAACCCCTAAGATTACAGAGCATGAAGTTAATGAAAGTACCATCTCTGGCAAGATAATAATGAGGGCTTGGATTAACCCAAACCCTCATTATTTTTTTGTGTTAAAAGCATTGACAACGGTTACATGGCATGAGAAAATGTACGCGCGTACATAAATATCGATTTTTAATTATTACATCATTAATAGGTGAGCTAGAAGGGGGTGAAATTCATGGCATCTCGTAAAGAAGTGGCTGATCTTGCGGGTGTTTCCGAGGCGACGGTCTCCCGGGTGCTTAATGGGGTAGGTCCTATTAAAGAAGAGACACGCCGCAAGGTTCTTGAAGCTTCCGAACAGTTAGGCTATGTGCCCAGCGCGCTTGCTCGCAGTTTTGCCAGAAGTAAAAGCGGAAACCTTGGCGTGGTATTACCTTATGTTCCGAAGGCGCATCTGTTCTCGGCGTATTTCTTCTCGGAAATGCTGAGTGGGATTGGAAGCAAAGCCAGAGACAATAGCATGGACCTGTTGGTTATGTTCCGAACACCCGGTGAAGTGATGAATTATACGGATCTGTTCCGGCGTCAGAAAGTGGACGCCTGCATTATCCTTGGTGCCAGAGATGATCATGAAGAACTGGCGGCCATGCAGCAACTTCATCAGGAAGGACACCCATTCTGTGTCATGAATCAGCATTTTGAGGGCCAATCGTTCACGGAAGTGGATGCGGATCATGTGGAAGGAAGCAGACTTGCCATACGTCATCTTACGGATCAGGGGTATCGCAAAATCGCTTTTCTCAATGGTCCAGACAGCTATTCCAACAGCCAGGAGCGAATGGAAGGCGTTTGTCTTGGCCTGCAAGAAGCACGTATGGAGCTGGACCCGAGTCTATTGCTTAAAGGGAATTATAGTAGAAGAAGTGGTATTGAGGCGGCAGCGATTGTAGCAGATCGCCTACATGAGATTGATGCTGTATTTGCGGCCAATGACCGGATGGCCATTGGTGTCATGCATGGTTTACGTGAGCGGGGAATAGGGCCTGCGGATTTTCCGGCATTTGTGGGTTATGACGACTCCGATGCCGCCGAGATGGCGGTTCCGCCGCTGAGCAGCGTCAGGGTTCCATTTTTTGAGATGGGTGAACTTGCAGTATCGAAGCTTATGCATGGGTCTGTGGGTGATACACATGAAGCGAATAACTCTGTTGTAGCGGTACCCAAATCTGCGAGAGCGTTGTTGCCTACCGAACTGATTATCCGTGCTTCTTCTATCCGTCAATAGTTTATTGGTACACATATTGAAAGACTTTTTATTATTCCAAAGGAGGAAATGATCATGTCAAATCGTCTTCGTGTCGGAATGGTTGGATACAAGTTTATGGGGAAGGCCCACAGTAATGCCTATCGCAGTCTGCCGATGTTTTTCCCGTCTGCTCCGTTGCAACCTGAGATGTCTGTGATCTGTGGACGTAACGAGCAGGGAGTGCAACAGGCAGCGAATCAGTTCGGTTGGTCCGAAAGTGTAACGGATTGGCGTGAACTGGTGAAGCGGGATGATATCGATCTGATTGATATTAACGCACCAAGTGATGCCCATAAGGAAATTGCGTTGGAAGCAGCTCGTCAGGGCAAACATCTGTTTTGTGAGAAGCCTCTGGCCCTGTCGCTTGCGGATTCGCGTGAGATGCTTCAGGCAGCTGAGGATGCTGGAGTCGCACATATGGTCGGGTTCAACTACCGTTTCTCACCAGCGGTGCAATTAGCGAAGGATCTGGTGGAGAGCGGACGACTGGGTAAAATCTATCATTTCCGTGCTTTTTTCTTGCAGGACTGGATCATGGATCCTTCGTTCCCGCTGGTATGGCGTTTGCAAAAAGAAGTGGCTGGCTCCGGTTCCCACGGGGATCTGGGTGCACACTTAATCGACCTGGCTCGTTTCCTCGTTGGTGAATTCCAGGAAGTCATCGGCATGAGCGAAACCTTCATCAAAGAACGACCGCTTGCAGCTGAGATGACCGGTCTGAGTGCAAAGGGCAGTTCGAATGCGGATGCACCGAAAGGAGAAGTGACCGTTGACGACGCTACGTTGTTCCTGGCACGATTCGCAGGAGGGGCGCTGGGCAGCTTCGAGGCTACACGTTTTGCAGCGGGGCATCGCAGTACGAACTCGTTTGAGATTAACGGCAGTCTCGGCAGTGTACGATTTGATTTTGAGCGGATGAACGAACTGGAAGTGTATTTCACAAAGGATGAAGAGGACGTACAGGGATTCCGCCGTGTACTGGCGACCGATCCGGCACATAAATATGCTGAAGCCTGGTGGCCTGCTGGACATACGATTGGATTTGAGCACACGTTCACCCATGAAATGCTGGAGCTGGTGACAGCGATCTCTGAAGGACGCCAACCATCACCGAGTTTCCACGATGGGGTCGCGTGTCAGGCTGTACTGGAAGCAGTAGAACGTTCGGTAACAGAACGGCGCTGGGTGACGCTTGAAGAGATGTGAGCAAGCAAGACAGTGACGTCAGAAATAAGGTTGAACACATAAAACTAGGCGAAAGCGAGTGAATAAACGATGAGTAAAGCACTGATTGTATGGGGCGGCTGGGATGGACATGAACCGGAGCAGGTAGCAGCGATATTTGAGCGTATTTTGAAGGAAGAGCAGTTTGAGGTTGAAGTCTCGAATACGTTGGAGTCTTATGCGGATGCAGAGAAGCTGCTAGGTCTGGATCTGATCGTGCCGTTGTGGACAATGGGACAGATTGAGCAAGAACTCGTCAATAACGTATCAGCGGCTGTTCAGAGCGGTGTGGGCTTGGCTGGTCTTCATGGCGGGATGTGTGATGCCTTCCGAAATAACGTAGACTGGCAGTTTATGACGGGTGGACAATGGGTTGCCCATCCAGGTAACGATGGTGTGGAGTATATGGTGAACATGAAGCGTGGCTCTAGCCCGTTATTGGATCATATTGAAGATTTTCAGGTGAAAAGTGAACAGTACTACCTGCACGTAGACCCGGCAGTGGAAGTGCTGGCAACAACTCGTTTCCCAGTGGTAACTGGTCCGCATGCAGCGAATGGGCCCGTAGATATGCCTGTTGTCTGGACGAAACGCTGGGGCGCAGGACGGGTATTCTACAACTCCCTGGGACATCATGCAGACATTGTAGACATGAAACCCGTGACTGAAATGATGCGCAGTGGGTTCAAATGGACAGCAGCAGGCAAAGAACTTGCCAAGAGTCGAGTAAGTTCAGCAACCGAAGTGTACACAGGTATGGCGGACAACCAGAACTAATGAGATTGTAGTTGGATTGCAAACGTAACTTCAGTGTTAACCATTCATCCTCAATGGATAAACCATTTCTGATCCACGGCGAAGGGAGCCCCAGGTATGAAAACAATGAAAGTAGGCATTATTGGCTGCGGTAAAATCAGCGGTATTTATATGGAAAACTGTAACCGGTTCGAGGTGCTGGAACTTGTTGCTGTTGCGGATCTCGACCGGAAACGTGCCGAGGAGCAGGCAGCAGCCTATAACGTGCCTAACGTATACAGCGTCGACGAAATCTTGGCTGATCCCGAGATTGAGCTGATCATCAACCTGACGATTCCTTCCGTTCATGCGAATGTATGCTTGCGGGCGCTTGAATCTGGCAAACATGTTTATGTAGAAAAACCGCTCGCGGTTACCCGTGAAGAAGGGCAGGCCGTGCTCGAAACAGCGAAGCGTAAAGGATTGCTCGTGGGTTGTGCACCAGAAACGTTCTTTGGTTCAGGCATCCAGACTTCACTTCAATTGGTGGAGGAAGGGGTAATCGGCAAGCCGGTGGCGGCGACCGCATTTATGATGAGTCGTGGTCATGAGCACTGGCACCCAGATCCGGAGTTTTATTACGCGTCAGGCGGTGGGCCAATGTTTGACATGGGTCCGTACTACCTCACCGCATTGGTCCAACTAATGGGCCCGATCAAGTCAATTGCAGGCATGACGGGTAAAGCCATGGAAGAACGGACGATTACGAGTGAGAAAAAGAGAGGTCAGACGGTTCCCGTCGAAATTCCAACTCACGTTACCGGTCTGTTACAGTTTGAACAGGGAGCCATTGGCACACTGATTACAAGTTTTGACGTATTTGGCGGAAGTGCATTGCCACCGATTGAGATATATGGCACGCACGGTACATTGCAGGTACCTGACCCCAACACCTTTGGTGGTCCGGTTCGTTATCGCTTGCTGGGTGAACATGAATGGACGGAAGTTCCGCTCCTCCCAGGATATCAGGAAAATACACGCGGCATCGGTGTGGCAGATATGGCCTATGCAGCACATAGTGGACGTGCACACCGTGCGAGTGGGGAACTGGCATACCACGTACTTGAGGCCATGTGGGCATTCCACGATTCATCAGATGAACAGACGTTCTACCAGATGAAAAGTTCATGTCAGCGCCCGGCTGCATTGCCGGTGGATCTGCCATTGTATACATTGGATAAATAAGATAGCCATTATGACTTATATCATGATAAACAGCCCCTTTTCCTTCGAACAAGGAAAGGGGCTGTTTTTTATTAAATCAAAAAAATCTGGGAATAACAGCGATCGGAATGTTGTTCTGTCATTGGAGTGTCCAGTGTAAATATTCTTTAGTCCAACTTATATAGCCATTTATGGCTCAAATCCCGCCTGACTGATCCAGATCTCATCCTCGGCAAAATAGTCTTTCATTCGCTGTACAACAGTCTGATACGCATCTGGATGATACCAATGCTCCATCCCCACTTCTTGATAAAGCGACTCCATGCCGAGTCGCCGGGTTCGCTGGCCCTCGCTGCCATCACCCATGAAATAATCGTCAATGCATACACGCTGAACCAGAGGTCTCATGATGGCTGCAAATTGTTCACTGCTGGGTAATACGGGAGCAATCGCAACCTGCGTGGGTATTCCGGCATCCCGCAACTGTTCCAGTGCACGTAATCGGCCTGCAATTGGGGGAGCGGAAGGACTGAAATGCTTGCGCATATCGTCCAGATCCGTCTCTACCGTCATGCTGACCCGAACCCGGTCACCTAACTGCTGTAGCAGATCTATATCCCGGGTAACGAGTGGACTGCGGGTTTGGACTAATACAAAATCGGGCGGATACTGTACCATCGTTTCAAGTAATGAACGCGTGATACACTCCTTGTATTCGGCGGGTTGATACGGGTCGGTACTGGATGACATGAACAGAGTGACTTTCCCTTTGGTCTGGGCACGCTGCAACTCTTTGGCGAACACTCGGGAAGCCTCCTGTTTCACATCTACCCAGCTTCCCCAATCCTCTTTGCGAAATAGGGAGACAGGCATCTGTCTGACATAACAATAGGAACAACCAAAGGCGCAGCCTGTGTAAGGATTCAGCGTATGTGTATAGCCATTAAGGAAGCCTGTCCCCTTGTTGAGTAACGTTTTGGGTACTTTGTAAGTAAGATTTGTCTTCATAAGTTCTCATGCCTTTCGCGGTAGTGTGCAGGTGTGAGACCTGTGTGTTTGCGAAATACAGTAATGAAATAAGCTGAGTTAGGTATACCGACATGGCGGCCAATATCGGTGACGGTAAGTCCGGTATGTTCAAGCAACTTCCGGGCTTCGGTAATTCGTTTATCCTGAATATATTGAACCGGTGTGCGGCCTGTAATCCGCTTGAACACACGATGCAGATGATAAGGACTGCCATGACTTACAGTGGCAAGGACATCCAAGGTTAGAGGTTCGGCGTAATGATGTTCGATGTAATCCGTGATCCCGTATATCCACTCCTGATCAGGTACCCGCTCGCCTGTAGGTTTACAACGTTTGCAGGGTCTGAACTTTCGTGCCAACGCTTCTTCAACATGTTGAAATATCAGCACATTTTCAGCTTTGGGTGCTCTGGACTTACAGGAAGGTCGGCAAAAGATACCCGTTGTTTGCACACCGTAAAAGAACGTTCCATCATAGGAACTATCGTTGTGGATGATGGCGTGCCAGTATTTTTCATCTATAGATTTGGGCAGTATGCGATCTTGATCTGGACTTTCCACGGTGATCACCTCATCTCTAATTATACCCTTGATTCGAAGGGACTGACGAAGTTTTAACTTAAAAAGCAAGATATCAATATTTGGGGATATGGCTCCTTCCTTCAATCTGAACGAAATATGAGCTACAATATACAGGATGGAAGTGGTTTATATCTCAAATGAAATTTATAGATGAAAGAGGTAGGTAAGCATGGTTCGTTTTGGAGTAGTGGGTACCAACTGGATTACAGAAAGGCTTCTTGAAGCCGCAGCACAGGTTGAAGGATTCAAATTAACCGCCGTGTATTCAAGAACTGAAGATAAGGCTAATGCATTCGCAGATAAATATGATGTTGAACACCGATTCACCGATCTGGAAGAGTTGGCGGCAAGTGATGTGATTGATGCAGTCTACATCGCAACACCGAATACGGTTCATGCGGAGCAGGCTGAGCTTTTTCTGAGAAACGGTAAACATGTATTATGCGAGAAACCTCTGGCTGCAAATAGCGCCGAAGTTCGGAGTATGATCGATACAGCACGAGAACACGAGGTTCTGCTCATGGAAGCGATGAAATCGACCCTTGTTCCCCAGTTCAAAATAGTGCAGAAGAGCCTGCATAAAATCGGTCCTGTCCGCAAATATGTAGCAGGATACTCTCAGTATTCTTCGCGTTACGACAAGTACAAAGAGGGGATCGTCCTGAATGCGTTCAAGCCTGAACTCGCCAATGGGGCGTTAATGGATCTCGGTGTGTATTGTCTATATCCATTGATTACGTTGTTCGGTGAACCTAACCGGGTTCAATCCCAAGCGATGATGCTGGAATCTGGCGTGGATGGACAAGGTAGTGTGCTGCTGGACTATGATGGGATGGATGCGGTCGTTACATACTCCAAAATCTCCAACTCTCATCTACCAAGCGAAATCATGGGTGAGCTGGGCAGCATCATCATTGACAAGATTGGCTCACCGGAACATGCAGAGATACGTTACAATGACGGTACGGTGGAGCAGCTCACAGTCGAACAAAACCATCCGGCGATGTATTATGAAGTGGAGGAGTTCGTGAATCTGGTTGAGCAGGGCCAAAAGGAGTCTGACATGAACACGTATGAACGCTCCTATGTTACGATGCAGGTTATGGATCAGATTCGGAAGCAGATTGGGCTTGTGTTCCCTAACGATTGATTCAAGCGCAGGAAAGGAAGCTGAGACGAGATGAGCAGAGATGAGCAGAGCAACAGTAGAGAAGAGAAGAATAACAGCAGAGAAGATCAGCACTCCAATGATTCTGGAGGTTTGGAACTGTCACAGATCGTTTTCATAGGAAGAACCTTCGAAGAATATATGAAGATGTTCAACCTGACGGTGGAGGAACTTACTGGCAAGTCCATTCTGGATTGTCCAGGCGGTGCCTGTTCGTTTAGTAGCCAAGCGCGCAAATTGGGTGCCAACCCCATGGCCGTGGATATGGCCTACGAATATGAGATCGACGAGCTTGAAGTAAAGGGATTTCAGGACATTGAGCATACGATGAAACAGATGGAATCGGTGCAAAGCATATATGTGTGGGATCAATTTGGATCAATCCAGGGGTTAAAGGAAGAACGAACTCGTGCCATCACAGATTGCATCGCAGATATGAGAATGTTTCCTGACCGTTATGTGGCGTCTGTGCTCCCGGATCTACCCTTTGCAGATGAACAATTCGATCTGACGTTATCCGCCCATTTCCTGTTTACGTATGCGGATCGATTGGATGTTGATTTTCATGTTGCAACCATAATGGAGTTGCTGCGTGTGACCAAACAAGAGGTTCGCATTTTTCCAACAGTGGATCTGTCTGGCGAACGTTACAAACACATGGATGAGTTGAAATTAATACTCGAAGAGCGTGGGTGTACGGTATCCGAAGAACCAACTTCATATGAGTTTCAACGGAATGCTCATACCATGCTTCAAATTGTTAAACATAATCGAACAAGATAGGAGGTTTTTTGGATGAATAAAGTACTTATACTTGGGGGTACACGTTTTTTTGGTAAACGTCTGGTGGATCACTTGCTGTGGGAAGGGAAGTCTCAGATCACAGTCGCAACTCGTGGTAAAACGGATGTCGACTTCGGACCCGAAGTAAACCGAATCAAGATGGATCGTGAAGACCCGGAATCTCTGGCAGAGGTTGCACAGACAGACATGTGGGATGTTGTGTACGATAATATTTGTTATTCTCCAGATGCGGCGAAAGCGGCATGTGAAGCTTTTGCAGGACGCACCAAAAGATACGTTCTGACATCCACACTCTCGGTGTACGGTGATCCCAGACCTGGATTTAAGGAAACGGATTTTGACCCGTATACATATCCATTGCAGTATGGAAGTGCAGAGGATTTTTCGTATGGAGAAGGCAAACGGCTTGCGGAGGCTGTGTTTTTTCAGGAAGCGGATTTCCCGGTTGTGGCGATGCGCATTCCCATTGTACTCGGGATTGATGATTATACGAGAAGACTTCATTTTCATATTGAACATGTGCAAAAAGGAAAACCGATCGGCATGCCAAATCCGGATGCGGAGATTGGATTTATCAATTCCACCGAAGCGGCAAGATTTCTCGCTTGGCTTGGACATTCGTCCATTACAGGTCCGGTGAATGCAGCTTCCAAGGGTGCGATTACGCTGTCAGCCATGATACATCTGATCGAGACGGTCACGGGCATGCAGTCCCAGATCCTCACGGAAACGGTGAAAGAGGACATGTCACCCTTCGGAATTGAGCAATCATGGACGATGGAGACGACCAAAGCTGAACAAACGGGGTATACGTTCGAACCTTTGATGGACTGGTTCCCGGGACTCGTTCGTGAGGTCGCTCTTGCATTACAGTCGGAGCGGTAGAAATATCGGTCCGGATGGAACCAAAATGAATTCGACGAGCCTTAGTGAAACAGACGAACCAAACGGCTCGAATGACGGATTATTTCAGCGAATGAACATCCAACAGGGTGCAACCAGAGCGTAATCTCCGGTGCACCCTGTTTATGTTGTACATTTTTACGAATTTGAACGGGACCTAATTTAGATAAGTGGGACTAATCTTTTACACGATATTATTTAGTCAACTCACGCGCTTAACTCTATTTTTGCTCACGTGGAGCAGTAGCTGAAGCCCGTATGCGCAGTTCTGACGGTAGAATGACGGTTTGGGCTTCGGAAGGGGACTTACCCTCAATTCGGTCAATCAGCATCTGTACGCCCTGAAACCCAAATTCATATGCTGGCTGTGCAGCTACAGTCAGGAAAGGATCGAAGGCAGAAGCCAGATCCAGATCGTCGAAACACACAACAGAAATGTCTTCTGGTACACGTAGTCCCCGTTTGCGCAAAAGCCGAATGACCCCAATCGCCAGCATGTTGTTGGCTGCAAAAATGGCTGTTGGTTGATTTGGTTGAGAGAGTAGTCGATCGAGTCCCTCTACATCAGTGAAATCCCGGTACCCGGTTCGAAGCACAAGCTCGGGATCAATATCAGCTCCGGCCTCTCGTAAACCCGCTATATAACCTTCCTCCCGCAGTCTGGCGGTAGAAACCTCCGAAGAACCATTGACCAGTGCAATGCGCTGGTGCCCCAATTGCACCAGATATCGGATCAGAGCAATCGCGCCTTCCCGGCTATCTCCAGCAATGATATCTGACGTAATGCCAGGTACGGTGCGGTCCAGAAAGACAAACGGAATGTGACGTTCCTGCAGCTGTTTCAGATGTTGGAGAGAACGATCTCCCGCTGGGGCAAAGAGTACACCATCCACACGAGTAGACAGAATCGCATCTACATAATCCTTTTCCTTTTTGTAATCCTCGTCACTATTGCCGAATAAAAGACGGTACCCACGAAGATGGGCTGCATCTTCAGCACCACGCGCCAGTGTTGTATAAAAAGGGTTGGTAATATCCGTAATAAGCAGGGAGAGCATCTGGGTTCGTTGAAGCACAAGGCTGCGTGCATTGGAGTTCGGGATGTAACCCAGTTCGTCGATCACCTGTTGCACACGTTCACGTGTCGCGGAACTTATACGGCCTGTATGATTAATGACCTTGGAGACCGTCATGGCGGAGACGTTGGCTTTTTTGGCAATATCGTAAATGGTAATCATTAGAATCTAACCTTTCCGCAACATAGTCTTACCATTCTATAGGATAATGTCAATTGACAGCAAGATAGGCTCGTGCTATGTTAGGGTTACCGATAACCCTAAAGGGTTCTGAACGTCTTTACTACATAAACCATTTCGTTGAATTCGCTCATGCACGTTCCATTTTCTTGAATAGAGGAACTACATACATAGCTAATTAATGAAATGGTTTATTGTTATTTTTTAAATATGTAAACGTATTCAAACTAAAATAAGGCTCTTGGTAATCTGTGTATGCAGCTCTTGCGTGCCACCCGGGTATCGGTTGTATTTCCGTCATTATCTTATTCCAATCACTGCACATGGATCAGACAGAAGGTTTCTCAATTCAACCCAAATTCTATGAAACGAATTGAAGGAGGACATTCCAGTATGACACATCAGGATTATCGTTATAAACAGGCTTTCCCCAAGATTGGTATTCGTCCCACGATTGATGGAAGACGCAAGGGTGTTCGGGAGTCACTGGAAGAGCAAACGATGCGGATGGCGACATCTGTTGCGGAACTGCTTGCAGCCGAACTGCGTTATCCTGACGGGTCCGCGGTGGAATGTGTTGTGGCTGAGACCTGTATTGGCGGGGTGGCCGAGGTGGCCGCAGCATCAGAATTGTTCAGCCGTTCGAACGTTGGCGTAACGATCACCGTGACACCATGCTGGTGTTATGGTACGGAAACGATGGATATGTCACCATCCATTCCTACAGCCATCTGGGGTTTTAACGGGACTGAACGTCCGGGTGCAGTATATCTGGCGGCAGTACTCTCTGCCCATGCACAGAAGGGGATCCCGGCCTTTGGGATCTATGGAGAAGATGTGCAGGACGGCGGAGATACAACGATTCCCGAGGACGTGCGTGAGAAATTGCTCCGGTTCAGCCGTGCGGGTCTGGCAGCCGCTACCTTGAAAGGGCAAGCGTATCTGTCCATTGGATCGGTATCCATGGGGATTGCAGGCTCGATTGTGAACGATTCATTTTTCCAGGAGTATCTGGGCATGAGGAACGAATATGTGGATATGAGCGAACTCACTCGTCGTATTGAAGAAGAAATCTATGATCCTGAGGAGTATAAGCTCGCACTGGCCTGGGTGAAGGAGAATTGTAGCGAAGGTCCGGACAATAACGCTGCCCATCTGCAAACGGATCGCAAACGCAAAGAGTACGAATGGGAAACCGTTGTGAAAATGACCCAAATCGTGCGTGACTTGATGGCGGGCAACCCAAGATTGGCAGAGCTCGGGTTTACAGAGGAATCGATGGGCCACCACGCGATTGTATCCGGCTTCCAGGGACAACGGCAGTGGACGGATCATTCTCCGAACGGAGATTTTCTGGAGTCGATATTAAACTCTTCCTTTGACTGGAATGGCAAACGTGCGCCTTATCTGGTTGCAACAGAGAATGATAGCTTGAATGGAGTATCGATGTTATTCGGTTCGCTGCTGACACATACGGCACAGATCTTTGCTGATGTGCGTACGTATTGGAGTCCGGATTCAGTACAGCGTGTGACGGGACACCAGTTGGAAGGAAACGCGAAGGATGGTATCCTGCATCTGATCAACTCTGGTTCGGCAGCCTTGGATGGCACTGGGCAACAGTCCAGAGATGGTAAGCCTGTACTTAAACCATTCTGGGAAATTACAGATGAGGAAGTTCAGGACTGCCTGAAAGCAACATCATGGAGACCGGCATCGGTAGAATACTTCCGCGGAGGCGGCTATTCAGCGGATTTCCTGACCAAAGGTGGCATGCCTGTAACGATGACACGTCTGAATCTGGTCAAAGGACTGGGACCGGTGCTGCAAATCGCTCAGGGTTACACGGTCGATCTGCCTGAAGATGTGCATGATACGCTGGATCAGCGGACAGATCCAACCTGGCCATCCACCTGGTTTGCACCTGTTCTAACCGGATCGGGAGCGTTTACTTCCGTATACGAAGTCATGAATCAATGGGGCGCCAACCATGGCTCCATCTCGTATGGACACATCGGTGCTGATCTGATTACACTCTCTTCCATGCTTCGCATTCCGGTAAATATGCATAATGTACCTGAAACGGAAATTTTCCGTCCGCGTGCATGGGGATTATTCGGCACAAGTGAGCCGGAGAGTGCAGATTACCGTGCTTGCAGTGTGTTTGGCCCGTTGTATCGTTAAAATAAAGTTCCATTCCTGTCAAACGCCATGTTCCTTGTGAGATGAGGTAACATGGCTTTCTCTTGAAGCTGTGCTCAGAACTCAAATACGGCTTATCGCGAAGAGTTAAGGAGGCTTGAAAGAATGGGCAATCAAGCAACACATGTGCTTGCTGCCGATTACGGCGCCGGTAGTGGACGCGTAGTCCGTGGTTCTTTTGATGGTAACAGACTCTGGTTACAAGAAGTGCATCGATTCAACAATGAGCCCGTGCAGCTGGGGGACGGATTGTATTGGGATTTCTTGCGACTTTTTCATGAATTAAAACAAGGCATTGTGAAAGGGACGCAAGGCATCTCTCCATCGGTCCGTTCTATAGCAGTGGATACGTGGGGAGTGGACTATGGACTGGTGGATGGTGCGGGAAGGTTGTGCTCGAACCCACGTCACTATCGGGAAGCACGCAACGCAGAGTGGATGGAAGAAGTTCTGCACATGGTGAAAGAAGAAGAACTGTATGCCATGTCCGGCGTTTTGCCGCAGCAGATCAATACAGTATTTCAACTGCTAGGCAGTGCACGAGAGCAGGCCGAAGGTTTGCGTCCGGATGTGCGCATGTTATTTATGCCGGATTTATTTCACTATTATCTATCTGGTCAGCAGGCTTGTGAGTATACGATTGCAAGTACCAGTGGGCTGTTGCATGCAGGCGAGGCGCGTTGGAATGAAAATCTGATCGGGCGTCTCGGTATACCGGAAACATTATTTCCAAAACTCGTTCAACCGGGCACCGTGCTGGGCGATCTAACAAATGAGTTGTGCGCCGAGTTACGGACTGGACCGATGCAGGTAGTCTCTGTAGGATCACATGATACGGCATCTGCCTTGGCAGCGATTCCTGCGATGGATTCGGATTTCGCTTTTATCAGCTGTGGTACCTGGTCTCTTATGGGGGTGGAGCGTGATACACCTGTATTGGATGACCGAAGTCGTGCATTGGGATTCACCAATGAAGGGACGGTAAGTGGAAAAGTACGCACCCTGAAAAATCGTTCAGGCTTATGGCTGCTACAGGAATGCAAACGGCAATGGGAGCGGGAGAATCAACTTTTTACACATGAAGAACTGATTCGATTGGCTACCTTGGCAACGCCGCATCAAAGTTATGTATCGCCGGGAGATGGCGTGTATTTGGCGCCAGGAAATATGGCTGAACGAATACGGCAACAATGCAGTGCCAGCGGACAGACAGTGCCCGAAACGATTGGAGCGATTGTACGCTGCATTCTGGAAAGTCTTGCACTGGAATTCAGACAGACGCTGGATGAATTGCAGTTGGTTACAGGTACAAGACCTCGTGTTATTCATATGGTTGGTGGTGGTGTACACAATCGACTATTATGCCAGTTTACAGCCAATGCAGCCGGTGTCGCGGTGGTGGCAGGCCCCGCAGAGGCGACTTCAGCCGGGAATTGCATGCTGCAATTCCTTGCGCATGGAGAAGTGAGTAGCTTGGCCGAGGTACGGGAGGTCATGGCTGCTTCCTTTTCCCCCGAGACCTATGAGCCTGAGGATACAGAGCTGTGGCAGGAAGCTTATGAAAACTACCAAAGTCTGAATTAAATCAAAAGGTAATGAACAGATTCAATGCAATGAGCATTGACGCAAAATGCTAAAAAGAAAAGTATGAGGAGTGGTGAGCAACATGTCTGAACAGCAAGTAAGGGAAGAGTTGACGAAGTATGCACGTAGAGCAGTTGCCCAAGGGTTGGTGGTAGGACCCGGTGGGAATCTGAGCGCTCGCTCTGGGGGAACGATGTTGTTGTCTCCGAGTGGTTATGCACTTGAGGATCTGGAGCCTGACGAATGGATCGCCATTGATATCGAGACAGGAGAGACTCGTGCGGGATCAACACGTCCATCTTCCGAAGTATTGATGCATCTGTACAGTTATCGTGTGAATCCTGATATCCAAGCCATTGTGCATACGCATCCGGCATATACGATCGCACTTAGTCTCGTTTTCGATGAATTGCCACACTTGTTCCCTGATCAGTCCGCTTTGGTAGGTGATATCGGATTTGTTCCATACGTTCTGCCAACGACGAAGCTTCTTGCCGATGCAGTCTCAGCAAAGGTAGAAGAACATACGGCACTCATTCTCGTCAATCACGGATTGGTTACGACCGGTAAAAACCTCCGCGAAGCCTATTACCGCACCCAAGTGGTGGAAGAAAGCGCAAAGGTATATATGATCGCCAAGGCAGCGGGGGAACCCAAAGTGTTAACTGCTGAAGAATATAAGGAAATTCAATCGCTTGAAAGTGAAGCCTACCGTGTGCAGTTACTGCAACAACTCAAGTCCTGATACCTGATTTGAGTATTAATGATTACATTCGTGATCTTAAAAGATTACTACGTTAAGGGCAGATTGCATCCTCCAGATAAACGCTGGAACAAAGGATGTGAAATGCTCTTTTTTAATTTTAATTTTGAATTGAAAAGGTGCACAGTATAGTTGAGGGAATAATTCGCACTATTTTGATGAGAATTGTTGAAATTGTGATGTCTGCAAGGTATACTAACGTTAATCATCAGTGAGTAACAACTACGAAGAAGATAAAAAAACAATTAAGTATCTAAGAGGGGTGAGATCAGTGGGTCCTGAGCTAAACGAAATGGAGTTGGAATACGAACTGTTGAAGCAGCTTCGAGACGCTAATGCTCCCATCGGGGCCAGTACGTTGGTTCATACTTTGGGCAAAACGTATGGTCTGAGTCAGGCAACCATCGGAAGAAGACTTATGGAGATGGATGTTGAAGGTTTTACAGTTCTGGAAGGTCGCAAGGGAAGAACTTTGACCGAACAGGGTCTGGATCGAATGAAGACATTGGAAAAAGATTTGCAGCAACAAAGCGTGAACTCACAGTTAATTCAGATGCTGAACCATTCCGGGGAAAAGGCTCTGCTGGATGTTCTCGTTGCCAGAAGGGCACTTGAGCGGGAGATCGCTTCCTTGGCAGCACAACGTGCCTCGAAAGAATACATAGTACTGTTGCAAGCATCTATTGCCAACCAGCATGAATTGCTCTCCAAGAATATTATACCATACGAGGAGGACCGGGAGTTTCACAGATTGCTGGCTTATGCTGCGCAAAACCAAATTCTTCTGCATGCGGTTGAACTGGTATGGGAGACAAGCCGCGATTTTCTGGAAACAGCGTATATTCGCCGGAGAGTAGGAAGTGAATTAGTTGTGGATCATCAGCAGATTCTGGATGCTATTGTAGCGGGCTCTCCGGAGCAGGCTGAAGCGGCAATGGTGAATCATATCAACCAAATGATCGATGATGTCAAACGTTATTTCGCCATGCAAAACCAATAACATTCCTTAGAAACAGACCCGGTGATAAAGGAGTTGAGCTTGTGGACACAATCTACCGTTTAGGCATAGATATCGGAGGTACTTTCACGGATGCGCTGGTGATGGACCATCAGGGCAGGGTGATTGCGGCGCTGAAGACGCCATCGATTGCAGTAGCTCCGGAACAGGCGATTTTTAACGCACTTGATCAGTTGAAGGCGAGTGGCGTGAATATTCATGAGATTGATCTGTTTGTGCATGGAACAACGCTTGGCGTCAACACGTTGATTGAGCGAAATGGCGCAGTTACAGGTCTGCTGGTCACTAAAGGATTCCGTGACATTCTTGAAATCCGCCGGTTGCGACTTGAGGATACAACCAATCTGTATGGTGACAAGACCGATGCTCTGGTACCGAGACATCGCGTTAAGGAAGTCGATGAACGGGTCATTGCGAGTGGAGGCATACTCCAGCCACTGAATGAGGAACAACTGTTGCAATCGGTGGATGAGCTGGTGGAGGATGGCGTTACCGCTTTGGCGATTAGTTTTTTACATGCTTATGTGAATCCTGCTCATGAGCAGCTTGCAGAAGATCTGATCAGGGAACGTTATCCGCAACTGTTCATCTGCCGAAGCAGCGCCATCTGGCCGCAACAGCGTGAGTTCGAACGAACACTCGCAACGGCCATGAACGCTTATGTAGGTGAACGGATGGGGTCTTACTTCCTGCGTCTGCAAGAAGGGATTCAGGCATACGGCCTCAAAGCCAACTTGCTGTCGACCATGTCCAACGGTGGAATTATGACGGCTGCCAGAGCGGCTAATGAGCCGGTACGTACGCTTCTGTCCGGGCCTGCTTCCGGTGTAATGGCCGCGACCCATATTGCTGAACGAGCGGGCATTCATCAGGTCATCACATTTGACATGGGTGGGACAAGCGTTGATGTCGCCCTTATTGACAAAGAACCGAGTTATTCTTCTGAGAACAAGGTTGGAGATTTTCCTGTCATCATTCCCGCTGTTGATGTAACGGCTATAGGAGCAGGTGGTGGTTCAATTGCTTGGCTTGATTCCGTAGGCGTACTCAAGGTTGGACCGCGCAGCGCGGGAGCCAATCCCGGTCCGGCATGTTATCAGCGCGGGGGAGAAGAGCCGACAACCACAGATGCCTATCTACAGCTCGGTATCCTGCATGCTGACCATTTCCTTGGCGGACAAATGCGTCTGTATCCCGAACTTGCAGAGCGTACTCTGGGCAATCTGGGAGAGAAGCTTGGACTGAATGCCGAACAGACTGCGCAAGCCATTCTTGATGTGGCAACTGCCAATATGTACGCCCAGTTTTCTCCCCTCATGGCTCGCAAGGGTGTTGATCCCCGCGATTTTACGCTGCTCGCATATGGTGGAGCCGGCCCGATGCATGCTTTTCTGATGGCACGTGAGGTAGGTATCGGCAGAGTGCTGATCCCGCCATCTCCGGGAACACTGTGTGCCATGGGCTGCACGGTTGCCAATCTCCGCAATGATTTCGTTCATACGTTACACAAAAGCACTCAGACTCTGGAGTGTGGTGAATTAAGCTCTCTTTTTGCTGAATTGGAAAACCTGGGACGTAGCTGGGTCGATGAGGAAGCCCGTGGTGGTGTCAAGCTGGACAATATTTATTGCCTGTACAGTGCGGATATGCGATATGAGGGACAGGCCTTTGATATAGAGGTCACGCTGACATTGGAAGAAATTCAAGATCCCAAGAAGGCAGGGATTAAATTCCATACATCTTACCAAAACGTGTTTGGCATTAGTCAGCCAGAGGCAGAGGTCATGTTTGTAAGTCTCAGAGCAACCATTGTTGGTGTTTTACCTACCCATAACACGGTAGATCCGGCAAATTTGCCATTTGATGAGAGTGTAGCGGAAGAAAGGCTCATCACCTTTGACCATGTACAGCAGATTGCCAAGGTACTGAAAAGGGGACAAATTCCATCGGTGGATGCCCCCATCCCCGGGCCCATTATTGTGGAGGAATATGATACAACGATCTTTATTCCGCCAGGATATAAGGTATACCGGGATGTGCATGGGAACGTGATTGGGGAGGTGGAAGCATGATCGGCGACAAGGTCTTTCTTGAGATTTTTAACAACCGAATTCAAGCTACCGTGGAAGAGATGGCAAATGTTGTTCTGCGCACAGGATTCACCGCTTTTGTCAAAGAAACTGGCGATTTTGGAACCTACCTCTTATCTCCATCCGGGGAAACGTTCGGATCGCCGCTGGAGACGGGTTACAATCTGTCCCTGGGCATCCCTGCTGCTGCGACCATTAACAGTATAGAAGACTGGAAAGAAGGGGATCTCGTCATATGTAATGATCCTTATTCCACCAAAGGCATGGTCACACACCTTCCAGACATTCATCTCATCAAGCCTTATTTTCACGAAGGGCGAATCATTGCTTACGGCATGTGCTTTGTCCATTCATCCGATGTGGGCGGCAAGGTACCGGGGAGCGTATCTCCCAGCGCCTACGATATTCATATGGAAGGCATTCGAATTGCACCAGTCAAGCTGTATGAAGCTGGTGTTCTCAACGAGCAGATCCTGCGAATGTTTATGGACAACAGCCGAATTCCGGAGCAAAATCTCGGTGATCTCAAAGCGCTTATGGCTGCATTGAATCGGGGAGAGCAACGGCTTGAGGAACTCATTGCACGATATGGCGTGGGAAAAATCCAGCAGGGCATCGAACATTTGCTGGAATATGCCGAGCTGAAGGCACGTGTTATCGTGCAAGATATCCCGGACGGTTCCTATGACTTCTGGGACTATCTGGAGAAAGGACCAGGGGGATATCCTATTCGGTTGCGTTGCAAGATGACGATTGCAGGTAGTGACATTCATCTGGACTTTAGCGGCACCGATCCTCAGGTTAGGGCTTCATTCAACATTCCTACCCACAACCAACAGGGCCATTACATGCTGGTGCCCGCACTCATTCGTTATTTCCGTACGCTCGATCCGACCATTCCTTGGAATTCGGGCATGATTCGTATGGTGCGAAATTACGCGCCGCCTGCTTCCGTACTAAACCCGGAGCCGATGGCAGCAGTTGGGGCACGTGCTGCGACCTTTATCCGGCTGATGGACGTTATCACGGGAGCACTGGGGAAAGCTCAGGGCAGTATGGTTCCCGCGGCAGGAGCTGGACAAGCCTGCATCGTCATGATGGCGATGACAGATGCATCCGATGGCAAGAAAAAGGTGGGCGTAATTCAGCCGATCTGCGGAGGTTCGGGAGCTAGGCCGATGAAAGACGGCATTAATGGCATGGATTTTGCGGTCGGTCATCTTCGGAATATTCCTGCGGAAACGGTGGAATCCGAGATGCCTGTGTTGATTGAGCATTATGGTCTTCGTGCTGACTCGGCGGGTGCAGGAACCTTCCGTGGCGGAAGCGGAATTGATTTATGTGTCAGAATTCTAACACCGGATACCGTGATGACGGCCAGAAACATGGAGCGTATGGAGTTCCAGCCCTGGGGCAGGCTCGGTGGTGGCGTAGGTTCACATGGAGAAGCGATTCTTAATGCTGGACGTGCAAGTGAGCATCATCTGGGAAGAATTGATGAGCTGCTGCTTCAACCTGGAGAAACGGTTACGTTCCTGTCGCAAGGCGGAGGCGGATATGGTGATCCACTTGAACGTGAACCACGCCTAGTTCTGGAGGATGTAAGAAGTGGGCTGGTATCCCCGGAGAAAGCTCTTGAGTTATATGGTGTTGTGATTGACGGCCTGGAGCTGAACGAGAGCGATACCGAACAAATGCGAGCCAAGCGACCACGGCAGCAGGAGGAATTCGCCTTTGGCAAGGCGCGGGAGCAATTTGAAGACATATGGAGCGATGAGATGCAGGTAACACTGAATCAGGCCTTGCTGAATGCTCCGCTTGCACTAAGAGACTACCTGAAGCGTCAGACCATGGGCGTTGTAGAGGAGAAGTATAAGGATTCCCTATCTGTAGATCCACGGGAGATATCCGACATTATGGAAGGTTTACGCCAGCAAATAGGGTTGCATTGATCAAGTGTATGGAGACTATCTAGTTCTGTCTTATCGGTAAAACCAACTACATGGATGGGGGAATTTGCATGTTCAAATCCAACAAAAAACGCTTTCTCAGCCTCGCCTCTCTGACACTGGCCGGTACATTGGTGCTTTCCGCCTGCGGTGGAGCAGGCAGCTCAAGTAATACTGCCGGAGAGAGCGACTCTTCAGGAGTAAGCGGAGACAAAGTTAAGCTGACGATGTTTATCTGGGCTGGCTCCAATCAGGATGTCGTTCCGAAAGAAGTGGTTGCCGAGTATGTGAAAGAACATCCCAACGTTGAAGTCACCTTTGAGGAATCCTCCAATTCGGTAATGTACCCCAAGATGGTCGCAGGCAAGCAGGCTGATGCCAACAATCCGATTGTTAACTTCGGTTACTTCAATGCAGATGCGACGGCAAAAGGCTTGAATGATGACATGTGGGAGCCACTGGATACCAGCATCGTGACCAATATTAAGGATATTCCCGAGTCCTTCCACAAGCCAGACAATAAAGGTGTGGTCTGGGGCGTTTCGAGCTTCGCCCTGGTATATAACAAAGATCTGGTGAAAACGCCACCTACCAGCTGGAACGATCTATGGGATAACGAGGAGTTCAAAGGAAAAACTGCGCTCTGGGACTACATGTTCTATTCATATATCTCCCCACTTATTGCTACCAAAGGTCAAGAGATTGGCGCATCCTATGAAAATCCCGAGCCAGCCTTCCAGTTCTGGGCAGATCGCAGTGACCAGATTGGCACATTGGTTTCATCCAATGATCAGCTGAAGGCACTGCTGGAGTCAGGTGATGCGCTCATTGCCCCATTCAGTGCACAGGTTGCACAGACATGGATTGATGGTGGTTCTCCACTTGCCGTAGCTTATCCGAGTGAAGGTGCCATCTCCTTCCCGTACACACTTCAGGTAGTGAAGGGCTCAACACCTGAGCAAGCACGTGTTGCAAATGAAATTATTAACGAGTTGTTGAGCGCCGAGGCGCTGTCACAATATGCAGAAGCAACGGGTACGCCGGTAACCAGTACGACAGCTGCAGTTCCGGACAAGTACAAGGATGATCCTTCATTCTCCGTCGAAACGCAAAGTAACGGCATTAATCCAGACTGGGATGTGCTTGCACAGAACAGTTCTTCTTGGAAAGAACTATGGGATCGACTCGTGAAAACAAAGCTTCAATAAAAGGATTGTTGCCAGGTACACTACGATTCCGGGTCTTGTTATGAACCTGGAATGGATGGGAGGGAATCAGAGATGAGCAGCGGACAAGAGACCATATCCATTGAAACAAGGGAAGTCACGAAGACTTATGGTGAGCGAGCCGCCGTTGATCAAGTAACACTCCAAGTGAAAAAGGGCGAATTCGTTTCCTTGCTTGGTCCGAGTGGCTGTGGCAAAACAACACTGCTGCGCATGCTTGGCGGACTTGAGCAACCGGATCAGGGCACCATTATGCTGGGAGGTCGGGATGTTACTGGCATCCCGGCTTATGGACGCAATAGCAATATGATTTTTCAGCAGCTTGCGCTGTTCCCTCATATGGATGTATTCAACAACATTGCCTATGGGCTAAAGGTGAAGAAGTTACCAAAAGCCGATATCCAACGGCAGGTAGGTGAAATGCTTGATCTAGTCCAGCTCGGAGACTATGGCAGGCGTGCTGTATCCGAGCTGTCCGGGGGGCAGGCCCAACGCGTCGCCATTGCTCGCGCACTGATCAACAGACCCGAAGTGCTACTGCTTGATGAACCTCTCTCTGCATTGGACATGCAGCTGCGTCTCGATATGCAGCGTGAACTGAAACGCATCCAGCGTGAATTTGGCGGAACGTTTATCTTTGTAACGCATGATCAGAGCGAAGCCATGAATATGTCTGACCGAATTGGCATTATGCGCGATGGAAGGCTGCTGCAATACGCAACCCCTGATGAAATCTATGAAAGACCGACCGATAGTTTCGTGGCCAAGTTTATTGGAGATACCAATCTCTTTGAGACGGAAGTACTGGGACATGATGTGAATGGAATTCGGGTGGAATGCTTCGGCAAGCCATTGCTGGTGAAAGTCAGTGATGGCAATGCTGTACCGAAAGCGGGAGCACGACATTCCTTATCAATCCGCAATGAGTATATTCGACTTGGAGAAGATGCAACTCATTGCCTGAACAAGCTGGATGGACACGTGATTGAAGCGGTGTATGGCGGAGCAAATATTCGATACAGTGTGCAGATTGCTGAGGGTTTTCTAATTCAGGCCAGTGTGCTGCATCAGCGGGGAACCTCACGTTATAGTCCAGGTGAGCCAATACAGATTGGCTTTGACCCAGAGGACGCGCTCTTGTTATCCGAACCCATTGATGACCGTTTACAGGGGGCAGGAATATGAACCGGATCGCGGATCGGATCGTGAATCTGTATTCCTTTGGAGACCGCACATGGGTAACCCGGTTGTTGCTTCTGTTGCCTGCGCTTGCTCTGATGGGCATTGTTTATCTGGGTGGGTTGCTGATCTTTAGCAGATATAGCTTTGATATGTATGAGAATGGAAAGCTTATTCGGGGCTGGGATTTAGGAGCTTATCGTGCGTTTCTGTCCGACCCTTATTATTGGAAGCTGATTGGCACAACGTTTCGCATTGCCTTCAAGGTTACGCTATGGAGTCTTCTGCTTGCCTATCCGCTGGCCTATTGCATTGCGGGTCTAAAGAAGCCTGGCATGAAGCAATTGTTGTTGCTGCTCACGTTTCTTCCGCTACTGGTCAGTGCGGTTGTGCGTTCTTACGGATGGCAGCTTTTGTTGTCCAAACAGGGCTTCATGAACTGGCTGTTCATCCGTCTGGGGCTAACCGAGGAAGGATTCAGCATGATATACAACGAGACAGGTGTTGTTGTGGCCCTTGTCCATATTTTTCTGCCATTTATGGTCTTTCCGATTCTAAATGTACTGTCCCAAAGTGACGCTTCCTTAAAGGCAGCTGCTCAGGATCTGGGGGCGGGCAGCTGGAGAACGTTCCTGACCATTACCCTGCCTTTATCGGCAAGAGGCATTGCAAGCGGGGTGCAGATTGTGTTCACGCTATGTCTCACCGCATTCACCACACCTCAGCTGATCGGCGGGGGAAGAGTCATGACACTTCCGGTATTTATATATCAGCGAACCTTGGACACCAACTGGCCGATGGCTGCGGTTGCCAGCCTGTTTTTACTTGTGTCTTCCATTGTTGTTTCGTTGCTTGTGAATAAAGGAGCAGAAACGTTGATGTTCCGTCGTTCCCGCAAGGGAGGTCAGGCGTATGGTTAAGTCGAACAGGGGCACCAAGCTGTTACTCTACATCTTTGTGGGTGCCGTAGCGATTTATTTGCTGCTGCCACTGCTGATGATTATGTTGACATCTGTAGGCTCAGGTTCAGCCAGCAAATTTCCCCCGGAAGGTCTCACCTTGAAGTGGTATGCCAATCTGAGTGAGCAAACCCAGTTTCTCGATGCATTCAAGAACAGCCTTATTGCTTCTACAGGGGCGGTTCTGCTGGCTTTGATTACAGGTACGCTTGCTGCGTTAGCAATCGTGCAATACCCTTTCCCGGGCTCTGGTATCTTAAGGGCATTTTTTGTATCTCCAATGGTTATGCCAAAAATTACGCTGGGTATTGCATACCTGATTTTATTCTCAAAAATGCATATTGCAGGCGGACTGTTTGCACTTATTTTGGGTGAAGCGGTCATTGTGCTGCCATTTGTGCTCACTATTGTTGGCAGTGCGTTAGCCAATCTGCACCCGGCTCATCGGGAAGCTGCCGCGGACCTTGGTGCTGGGCCGATACGCATTTTTTTCACAATTACGCTGCCACAGCTCCGACTATCCCTGCTTTTGTCAGGGTCAATCGCTTTTGTCTTCACTTTTGATCAGGTAGAGGCTGCTCTGTTGCTGCTCCGTCAGGACAGCTACACGTTGCCAATACAACTATTCCTGTATATGGAGAAATGGCAGGACCCAACGATAGCCGTGGTGTCTGTTGTATTGATCGCGTTTGCGCTGGCTCTGTTTATGACGATTAAACTAGTGTTGCGCTCTGTACCAGGACTTGAAAGTTTGTTTGGTCGCAGGAAAACAAAAGGAGGACTGGATCAAAATGAATAATTCACAGCATCTATCCCATAGCTCAGGTCTTAACTGGGACCGAGCGGAAGAAGTGATGAAAACTCAAGGGCTAAGCGCCCTGATCGCAACAACTCCGGAGAATATTCACTATGTCATCGGGTCCCAGCTACGCGCAAGCAACTGGACCATGCAGATTTATGCTGTTTTACCTGCCGACAGATCTGCAAAGCCTTGTATCGTCATTCCAACGAATCGGTTAGGCGTTGTAGCTCAGTTCGGTATTACGGGGGTAGATATATTTGCCTACAGTGATTTCTTTGTGGAAGGTTCAATTGAAGGCAAACCTTCCACTGACGACATTGATCTCTTTTATTCTCTTCTGCAAACGACGGTTATTCATCCGGGTCCTGTTGAAGCACTCAAGGCTGCATTAAAACAGCTTGAGATCGAAGATCAGCCGATTGGCATCGATGAGATGCGGATCGCTCCCGATATTCTGGCTAGAATCAAGGAGGAGGTTCCTGACAGACCGGTAATTCCCGCATATAAGTTGTTCCGAGAAATCCGTCTGGTCAAGACACCTTTCGAAATCGAGCAACTTCGTCAGGCTGCCCAATTAAATGAACGGATTGAGCAGGAACTAATTGACCTGATTGCAGCAGGTGTTCATGAGAAGCAACTTGCCGATCATTATCGTCTGGCTGTGATGAGAGCGGGTGGAACTCCGGCAATGACAGCGGTAGGGGCAGGGCCACGTAGTGCGCTACCACTCATCGAAAATTATTTTCATATGATTGAGGTTGGAGATCAGGTCCGTTTCGATCTTTGCCTGCAGCTGGAAGGATACTGGGGAGATACGGGCCGCACGGTTGTTGCAGGGGAGCCTACCGCTTGGATGAAAAAACATTTTGCTGCGGTCAAAAGTGGATGGGAGACGGCACTTGAAACGGTGCGCCCTGGCGTCAAGGCGTCGGAAGTATTCCATACGGCAGTATCTCGCGTACAGCGTGAAGGGATTCCACATTACCGACGTCAGCATGTCGGACATGCCATCGGGTTGGAACTGTACGACGATATAACCCTCTCCCCTGGGGAACAGCGTATACTGGAGCCCGGTATGGTGTTATGTGTTGAGGTACCCTATTACGAGCTAGGTGCTGGTGGATTCCAAATCGAAGATACAATTGTTGTAACGCCAGATGGTTATGAGTTTTTAACCCATATGGAGCGGAAATTGTTCACTAAATAACGATAGATGGAAGGCTTCGCTGACCGGCGATCAGACCACAGTCGATCCAAGAAGCTTTCTTACTGGGAAAGTTGGAACATCCATGATTCAGCAGGGAACTAAGACGTTTCGTAACATTAGCCTTGCACTGTTCGCCGGAGGTTTTGTCACTTTTGCTTTGCTCTACAGCCTCCAGCCCCTGATGCCTGAGATTAGCAACGCATTCTCCATTACGCCGGCACACGCCAGTCTTACGTTATCCGTTACAACGATCGCCATGGCACTGACGATGTTGTTCATCGGGTCCTTGTCTGATTCTGTGGGCCGACGCTTTATAATGACAGCTGCACTGGTGATATCTTCTGTTATTGCTTTGCTCAGCGCATTCAGCCCGGGATATACGGAGCTTCTTCTGCTTCGTATTCTCCAGGGTGTGGCACTCGCGGGGTTGCCAGCGATAGCCATGACATATCTGTCAGAAGAAATTGAACCTAGAAGTCTTGGTTATGCTATGGGCCTATATATAAGTGGCAATTCGATAGGAGGCATGGCCGGCCGCTTCATCAGCGGTGTGGTGACAGATTGGTTCAGTTGGCGCGCTGCTGTGGGTTTCATTGGTATTCTTGGACTGTGTGCAGCCGTTATTTTTTTGCTTGTCATCCCGCCATCCCGTCATTTTGTCAAAGCTGCACCAGGATTCAAAAATCCAATACCTCTTTTGTGGTCACAATGTCGCAATCCAAGGCTGTTATGCCTGTATGGACTCGGTTTTCTCCTGATGGGGGGATTCGTGACCCTGTTCAACTATATCGGTTTTGAATTAACGGGTGAACCCTATCATCTGAGCCAGTCTATCGTTGGAAGTCTTTTTGTGGTATATCTGATGGGCACGGTAAGCAGCACCTGGATGGGCAGGATGGCAGATCGGTACGGCAGGTCACATGTGCTTGGAATCGCGCTGGGAATTATTCTGGCTGGTGCAGTCTGTACCGTTCATCCAGCGCTTTGGGTCAAAATTATCGGACTCGCCCTGTTTGCCTTTGGTTTCTTTGGCGGTCATTCCATCGCAAGCAGCTGGGTTGGACTCGTGGCCAATCAGCACAAATCCCAGGCCAATGCGTTGTATTTATTTTTCTACTATCTTGGTTCAAGCGTAAGTGGAACAGGAGGTGGACTGCTTTACAGTCATCTTGGATGGATAGGCATTGTGGGGATGATCGGTGTGTACGCTTTGATCGGTTTTGTCTTGTGTAATTTGCTTGTTCACAGGTTGAAGGGACAGGCTACATAAATCAACTTTTTCCGACAGCTATTGCATATCCTGAAATACCGAGTATAATACTTGGTAAATAGACGAAAAGGGGATGCAATAAACGATGAAAACACATGCTGAATTGAACTCACTTCTTGTTGACGATTATCTGGATCTCCTGAACATTGCGAAACAGCTAGGTGATGACGAATGGAAAGATGCTATTCTGCAAGCATTGAAGGAAGAAGTCGATGCGAATCATCATTTGGATTCCAAAGAGATAAGACAGGATTTATGGATTCAATTTGAAGGCATTAATGAACAAATGCATGATCTGTTAATGCAATTGAAGTATGCCGACAGTCCTGAGGAGAAAGAACAGATTATTGAAATGATCTGGGGATTGAAAGTTGACCGTCATGCGATCACACGTAAACTTGAAACCATGAGCCGTGCCAGTGCTGGACATCAGTAAGCTCTAGGTTGATTATACATTGAAAACCCGCGTGTCTCCTGGGATCATCCCCTAGGTCGCACGCGGGTTTTGTTTATGTTTTGAGTGATATTCAACTTTTTGAACTACCTCTCTTAAAACTGTTTCGCGAAAGTGCGTGCTTGCTCTATAGCTTGTTGCTTGATCTCATCTGCACGATCTTTATATTGATTATGCCCCTCAACAAAAATGCCATCAAGCTTCGGCACACCGAGGAATGACATGATAATGCTTAAGTAACGATGACCGGATTCCATCTGAGCCGCTGGGCCTTCGGAATAAATGCCGCCGCGGGCCTGAATATGCAGTGCTTTTTTATCAGACAGCAGTCCGACAGGACCTTGTTCGGTATAACGAAATGTTTTGCCAGCTACGCAGATCGAGTCGACATAAGCCTTCAGAATAGGAGGGAACGAGAAGTTCCACATCGGGGTTACAAAAACATATTTATCTGCTGAGGCAAATTGATCCGATAGTTCATTCAAACGGCTTACTTTGGTCTGTTCTTCGGCAGTCAGATCACTGCCCGATTGCAGTTTGCCCCAACCACTGAAGACATCCGCATCGATATGCGGAATATCCGAACGATACAGATCGAGGTGAACTACCTCATCAGAAGGGTGACTTTCACGATACGCATCAATAAATGCTTTGCCCGTAGCCATGCTGAAGGAGGTTTCATGATCATGAGGATGGGCAGTAATATACAATAAGGTAGACATGTAGTTCTTCCTCTCTGTGCGATTAATGGGGTGAATTGATCTTGGCAATGATGAAGCGACCGCAGTAGTATGCATCGTTTCCCCATTTTTATACGTCAGAAAGGGATATGAATGAATGGATCGATCATGATACTGAATTGGATGTTATATGGTGACCGGATACTCAATCCATGTATAATATACAGGACGAGTATTTATTTTCCAAAGACAATAGGATGAGTGAGATGAGCGCACATGGGAATGGACCTGGAGAAGCAACGATTAAGCATTGAAGCAGCGAAATTGTATTATCAGTCCGATTATAGCCAGCAGGATATTGCCGCAAGGTTGGGCGTGTCGCGTCCAACCGTATCAAGGTTACTTCAGTACGCCAAAGATCGTGGATATGTCCGGATTGAAATTATGGACCCGCTGGAGGATATCGACATCATTGCCGGAGAACTTAAGTCAAAATATGATCTGGATACGGCACTTGTGTGTTTTACCCCGTTGAAGAGTGATGAGGAAATACAGAAGCATATCAGCAAAAGAGCAGCAGACTACCTTCAAGAGACGGTTCAGGATGCAGATATTATCGGGGTGACTTGGGGAACAACCATGCATGCTGTAGCACGCCAGCTTCGTCCCAAGCAGGTTAAAGGTGTTGAAGTCGTACAATTGAAGGGGGGCGTAAGCCACTCCCATGTCAATACGTATGCCGCTGAGATTGTTCATTTGTTCGCTGAGGCATTCCATACGGTACCAAGGTATCTGCCGCTGCCTGTTATTTTCGACAACATTGAAGTAAAAAACATGGTAGAAGCGGATCGACATATCGGCAGAATCGTGGAACTTGGCAGACAGGCCAACATTGCTTTGTTTACCGTGGGTACTGTGAAAGAAGATGCATTATTGTTCAGGCTCGGTTACTTCAATGAAGAAGAGCAACAATTGCTGATGAACTCCGGTGCAGGTGACATTTGTTCACGCTTTTTCGACGCGGAAGGTCAGTTGATCAGTGAAGAGATTAACAGCAGAACCGTTGGAATTGATCTAGCCGAGTTGAGAAATAAGGAAAAATCAATCCTTGTCGCCGGAGGACAACGCAAAATTGAAGCCATTCACGCCGCGCTCAAAGGTCATTACGCTAATATTCTGGTCACGGATCAGTACACAGCGCAGGCATTACTTCGATTTTAATTTCAAATGGATATGGATGACAACATCTGCCATGCAAAAAGGGCGGATGTTTTGCTTTTTTAGGAAGAAAATATAACGAAGAAGAAATGTAAGTGTAACTGTGAACAAAAGTTCAAGTTGATTTTTACATATGTTCATGTTAGTGTAAGTGTATAGAAAATAACTAGTTCAGATAAGGGAGAGATTCAATTGACTACACCACAATTAGCGAAAATGATCGACCATACGTTGCTTCGTGCGGACGCAACGCAAAGTGAAATGGCCAAGTTAACCGAAGAAGCGAAGCAATACCAGTTTGCTTCCGTATGTGTTAATCCAGGCTGGGTTGCTTATGCTGCTGAGCAGTTGCAGGGTACTGGCGTAGATATCTGCACCGTTATTGGTTTCCCTCTGGGAGCATCTACATCGGAGACAAAAGCTTTCGAAACGAAAGATGCGATAGCTAAAGGTGCAACTGAAGTCGATACGGTCATCAACATCAGTGCTTTGAAAGATGGCAATGATGATTACGTTGAACAAGATATTCGTGTTGTCGTTGAAGCGGCTGCGGGTAAAGCTTTGGTGAAAGTTATTATTGAAGCTTGTCTGTTGACGGATGAAGAGAAAGTACGTGCTTGTCAGGCAGCTGTGCGAGCTGGAGCTGATTTTGTTAAAACTTCTACAGGTTTCTCCACAGGTGGAGCAACGCCAGAGGATATCGCTTTGATGCGTCGTACTGTAGGTCCTGATGTTGGCGTTAAAGCTTCCGGTGGCGTACGTAGCCTGGAAGATATGCAAAAAATGATCGAAGCGGGTGCAACTCGTATCGGTGCAAGTTCTGGCGTGAAGATTATGCAGGGTGGTCAGTCTACATCTTCTTATTAAGCAAAAGCATCTTATCAAGAAAAAGCTTAATAAATAAAAGTAATGTTATATTCTCTGTACTTGGGCGTTCGACTCAGGTACAGGGAATACAACTTACACTTATATTTTAATTAACTGAACTTATTGTAAGCGCTTCATAAGTTTTCTGAAAGATTACTGATAAGAATGCTTAAGAGCCCTTTGAGCTGAATTTTCACATCCGGCTTAACTACCTTCAAAGGAGAAATCAAATGAAATTTCTAATTGCCATTATCGGCTTACTCGTTGTTTTTGGACTGGCTTATATCGCAAGCAACGGCAAAAAGCAGATTCGTTACCGGCCGCTGGCTATCATGATTGTTTTGCAAGTTATATTAGCTTATGCTCTGTTGAATACAGGAGTGGGTACTTTTTTAATTGGCGGTTTCGCGACCGTATTTAAAAGTTTACTCGACTATGCGAATGAAGGTATCGCATTTGTATTTGGGGGTTTGACTACTGTAGGTGCCGAAAGCGGGGGGGCACCGTTCTTCCTCAGCGTATTGATGCCGATTGTTGTCATCTCCGCCCTTATCGGTATATTGCAGTATATCCGAATCTTGCCTTTTGTTATAAAATATATTGGTCTGGTATTAAGCAAAATCAACGGAATGGGCAGACTGGAATCATATAACGCGGTTGCTTCGGCTGTATTGGGGCAATCTGAAGTGTTCATTTCTGTGAAAAAACAAATTGGGTTGTTGCCAAAACATCGGCTGTACACCTTGTGTGCTTCGGCGATGTCCACGGTATCGATGTCGATTGTTGGTGCTTATATGACCATGATCGAGCCGAAATATGTGGTTACAGCTCTTGTACTGAACCTGTTTGGCGGTTTTATCATTGCTTCGATTGTGAATCCTTATGAGGTTACAGAGGAAGAAGATATATTGGAAGTACAGGAAGAGGAGAAACAGTCCTTCTTCGAAATGCTTGGCGAATACATCCTGGATGGATTCAAAGTTGCTATCATCGTAGCTGCGATGTTAATCGGGTTTGTTGCCTTGATTGCACTTGTTAACGGAATTTTCAGCGCGGTGCTTGGCATTTCGTTCCAAGAGCTACTTGGTTATGTGTTTGCACCATTTGCCTTCATCATGGGTGTTCCATGGAAAGAAGCGATTCAGGCAGGAAGTATTATGGCAACCAAAATGGTATCCAACGAATTCGTAGCTATGCTTAATTTGAAGGAGACTGCAATGTCTGCCAGAACAACGGGTATCGTATCTGTCTTCCTCGTGTCGTTCGCCAACTTCTCCTCCATCGGTATCATTGCTGGTGCGGTGAAGGGACTCCATGAGAAGCAAGGTAATGTGGTCGCCCGCTTCGGTCTGAAACTGCTTTACGGTGCTTCGCTTGTCAGCGTGCTGTCAGCGATCATTACTGGACTGTTCTTGTAAACCGGATTATTGGAAGGAGTGCTTAGTTTATGTCAACATTCAAAAGAGTACATCTAATCGTTATGGATTCTGTAGGGATCGGCGAAGCGCCGGATGCAGCAGAATTTGATGATTTTGATGTAGATACCTTCGGTCACATTGCACGTGAACGCGGAGGTCTGAAAATGCCTCACATGGCCAGTCTCGGACTGTCCAACATCAAAGAAATTGAGGGTGTCCCTGTAGCGGATGCACCTAAAGCGTATTACACCAAGATGCAGGAAGCATCCAGAGGCAAAGACACAATGACAGGTCACTGGGAGCTAATGGGTCTTTACATTGATACACCTTTCCGTGTGTTCGAGAATGGTTTTCCCGATGAGTTGATTCAACGCATTGAAGAGAAAACGGGCCGCAAAGTAATCGGTAACAAACCGGCCAGCGGCACGGAAATTCTGGATGAGCTGGGTGCAGAACATGTTGAAACTGGCGCGCTCATCGTATATACATCCGCTGATTCGGTTCTGCAAATTGCAGCACATGAGGACGTTGTTCCACTGAAAGAACTGTATGAGATCTGTGAGTTCTGCCGTGAGATTACACTTGAAGATCCGTACATGCTCGGCCGCATTATTGCACGTCCATTTGTAGGTGAAGCGGGTAACTGGAAACGTACTGCGAATCGTCATGACTATGCGCTTAAACCTTTTGGTCGTACTGTTATGAATGAACTGCAAGATAGCGGATTTGATGTGATTGCTTTGGGTAAAATCGCAGATATCTATGATGGCGAAGGTGTAACCAAGGCTGTTCGTACCGTCTCTAACATGGATGGCATGGACAAGTTGTCTGAAACAATGGATGAAGAGTTCACTGGACTCAGCTTCCTGAACCTGGTTGATTTTGATGCCCTGTACGGTCACCGTCGTGATCCGCAAGGTTATGCTCAGGCACTTGAAGACTATGATGCACGGCTACCAGAGATTTTTGCCAAAATGACCAATGATGATCTGCTGCTGATCACAGCTGACCATGGTAACGATCCAACATACCGCGGTACAGACCATACACGTGAATATGTACCACTGCTTGCCTACTCTCCGCGCTTCAGCGAGGGCAAAAAGCTTGATCTGCGCAGCACATTTGCTGACCTTGGCGCAACCGTAGCCGAGAACTTTGGAGTGAAAATGCCGGAATACGGCACCAGCTTCCTGAAGGATTTGAAATAAGTTTTTCAAAACTGGATAGGGGAGGTCGGAGTAGCTTGGCTGCTCCGGTCCTGCCATCATAATAGACTAATTGTATAACTGGAGGAGATTCATTCATGAGTACACATATTGGAGCAAAACCCGGGGATATCGCAGAAACGATCCTTTTGCCAGGTGACCCTTTGCGTGCGAAATATATTGCAGATACGTACCTTGAAGATGTTGTATGTTACAACGAGGTTCGTGGAATGCTCGGTTACACAGGTACATATCAAGGACACCGGATTTCGGTGCAAGGTTCAGGGATGGGAATTCCGTCCTTCGCAATCTATGCTAACGAATTGATCAGCGAATATGGCGTAAAAAACCTGATCCGTGTGGGCACTTGTGGCGGTATGCAGGAGCATGTACGTGTACGTGACGTCATCCTTGCACAAGCAGCATGTACAGATTCAAGCATGAACAAACACGTATTCGGTGGTTATGACTTCTCACCAATTGCTACGTTCTCCCTGCTGAAAGAAGCCTATGACCGTGCAACAGCTAAAGGTATGAAGATTCACGTCGGTAA
This sequence comes from Paenibacillus sp. FSL E2-0151, assembly GCF_037993015.1. NCBI lineage: Bacteria > Bacillati > Bacillota > Bacilli > Caryophanales > Paenibacillaceae > Paenibacillus > Paenibacillus sp. FSL E2-0151. The sequence continues at coordinate 3,898,868 of NZ_CP150308.1, read as the reverse complement.
CGTATTCAGCTCCGATTCTTTCTACCGCGATGACCGTTCCGTAACCGAGAAGTTGATGAAACACGGCGTACTCGGCGTAGAGATGGAAACAACAGCATTGTACACTATCGCTGCCAAGTTTGGTGTTAACGCACTGACCATCCTGACGGTAAGTGACCACTTGCTGACAGGCGAAGAAACATCTGCCGAAGAACGTCAAAAAACGTTCAACGACATGATGGTAGTTGCCCTGGACACAGCAATCACACTGTAATTGTTGCATTTTATATTCATAATTAATTGCTGTGGATCGAAACTTTTGTTTTAAGCACGGAGTAAAGGACCCGGAATCGATTCTGAAGAAGCGTTAGCGTTCGCCTTTGTCTCCGAGTTTTCTCCATTGCAAATGGAATCAAAAAAACTTGGAGACAACAGCGATCGGAGGAACGATCCGGAGCCGTAACGGACTAACAACAAAGTGTTCAATACAATCAACACACACAAGGAGAGATCATCATGAGAATGGTAGACATTATTGCTAAGAAACGCGACGGAAAAGAACTGACAACTGCTGAGATTGATTTTGTTGTTCAAGGATACACACAAGGAGAAATCCCGGACTATCAAGTCAGCGCTTGGGCGATGGCAGTATTCTTCAAAGATATGACAGACAAGGAACGCGCTGATCTGACGATGTCGATGGTGAATTCCGGTGAAACGATCGACCTGTCCGCTATCGAAGGCATCAAAGTAGACAAGCACTCCACAGGAGGAGTGGGCGATACAACAACACTGGTACTTGCTCCGCTTGTTGCTGCGCTTGATGTACCTGTTGCCAAAATGTCCGGACGTGGACTTGGTCACACGGGTGGTACAACAGACAAGCTGGAATCCGTTGCTGGTTTCCACGTAGAGCTTGAAAAAGAAGAGTTCATTCGTCTCGTAAACGAACATAAGGTTGCAGTTATCGGACAGAGTGGTAACTTAACGCCTGCAGACAAAAAGCTCTATGCACTGCGTGACGTAACAGCTACCGTTAACTCCATTCCACTGATCGCCAGTTCCATCATGAGCAAGAAAATTGCAGCAGGTGCAGATGCAATCGTTTTGGATGTTAAAACGGGTGCTGGTGCATTCATGAAAACAACAGAAGATGCCAAAGAATTGGCACATGCCATGGTAAGCATCGGTAACAATGTTGGCCGTAAAACGATGGCTGTTATCTCCGATATGTCCCAACCACTGGGTCTGGCGATTGGTAACGCACTTGAAGTGAAAGAAGCCATCCTCACCCTGCAAGGTAAAGGTCCAAAAGATCTGGAAGAACTGTGCCTGGCACTTGGACGTCAGATGGTATTCCTTGCTGGCAAAGCAGATTCATTGGAGCACGCTGAGGAGAAATTGAAAGAAGTGATCCAGAACGGTAAAGCACTGGAGAAATTCAAAGATTTCTTGGCAAACCAAGGCGGAGACGCTTCGGTTGTGGATCATCCAGATCGTTTGCCACAAGCACAATATCTGGTTGAAGTCCCAGCAGACAAAGACGGCTATGTTGCCGGAATCGTCGCTGACGAAATCGGAACTGCAGCAATGCTACTCGGCGCAGGCCGTGCAACAAAAGAGTCCGAGATTGATCTCGCTGTTGGTCTGATGCTGAACAAAAAAGTGGGTGACCCAGTCAAAGCTGGTGAGTCCCTCGTAACGATCCATGCCAATCGTGAAGACGTAGCAGACGTCATCGCGAAGATCAAAGAAAACATTACAATTGCGGATCATGCCGATGCTCCTGTATTGGTTCATGATATCGTAACGGAATAATACAATCAGAGAAGACGAGATGTAATCTCGTATCTGACTGAACATGAAAGCCCCAAAGCGATGTAATCCATAGCTTTGGGGCTTTTTGTCGTAAAAGTACGCTGTTGTTACTACTACTAGCAACTACGGGCTCTTTATTTTCTCATAAGCCATCACCGAGTCCGCATTGGTGTAAATATAAGGCGTGGATGGCTCGGCTACAGGTGTCACCTTTGTGGCGCGAATTTCAATCGTATCCTTACCGTTCACCTGTGCAGAACCGATGCTGCCATCGATTTGCACCCAGCTGTCTGTAGGGAAGCTATCCGCTTCGGGGATGTGAATCATCACGCCAAAGGGAGCAGCATCTGCGGGGCAACACATGACGAGAAATCGACCCAGCGCAAAATGTGATTCATGATCCATGCTTTTGTCACGGTAGACAAACCCGGTTAACGAAATATCTTTGCCTGCAAATTGTCGCTGGAACATATCAATCGTGCCGAGGGTTTCAGAGAAAATTTCAGGATAGACTCGAATGACCTGTTCTGCATACAACTTCTCCGCCAGTTCAGCGAATTCGCGGCTATACTCGTCTGGGGGAATGAATTGTACTTTGGTAGCCGAAGCAGCCTGAACAGCCGTTGGTTGTTGTGTGAAATCTTGTACTTTCAATTGCGTTGCTGGATCAGGTAAAGGCTCTTTTCGACGAATCTCGGGAGGGGCATAGGTGAGAGACATGCCTTTCTGACTGGCCATGGAGCTGCCGAGAGCCCGATCAGGTAACAGAAACCCCAGCAACAAGGGGATAGCAATCAGACCATATACCATTAAGCTACGAAAGAACCCCGAGGGTGGTGGATGTTCACAGTCGCAATGAACCTCGTTTCTGCCGAACAGTCCGTGCCACGCCATGATAACGGCAATAAACAATAAGGGAACAGGACAGCATAATAGCAGTTTTTGCATGGTAGGAGCCAAATAATAATGAAGCGAATCACTTGAATTCAACTGAATAATGTACACTGCCACCCCGCCGATCCAGCCTGCACGGATCAGGTTATGCCATTGGATGACGTGTGACCTTGGAACAGGAGGTTTGGTCATCGTATAGACAGTGTGGTTCATAATCATCACCTCATCTCTATTCATAGTTAGTATGAAAGTTCATGTGATTAACCATTCAGGCCATGAAGTATGTTGCTCAACCTTTATACCAGTAGGTTAATCAACCACGAGCCGGCAAAAACGAGCGTAATAATCGCTAGACTTAGACCAATAACAAATCGGGTACGGAAGGTGGAGAGTAGCATGAGCGTGCTTTTGAAATCCAGCATCGGACCAAGTACAAGGAAGGATACCAGCGGCCCCAGTGCAAACGTATGTGAGAACGCAGAAGCCACAAAAGCATCAGAAGTGGAGCAGAGAGACAGTACATAAGCAAATCCCATCATGAACACATAGGAGGCAACAGGACCATTACCAAGAGAGATCAGATCGCTGCGGCTAATGAATGTCTGGATGCAGGCTGTAATCAGGGCACCGATCACCAGATATTTGCTCATATCGACAAATTCGTCTCCGGCGTGAATGAAGAAGCTGCGCCAGTTTTTTACATGCTTATGATCATGTGCATTTGCGTGCGCGTGAGGTTGCGCCATTTTAAAACCAGGATGTGTCTTAACCTCTGTCGCTGCGACTTTTGGCATCCGAAGAGGATTTCGACGAACAAACACATACACAAGCATCCCTATGGAAGCTGCTACAGCAAAGGCCAGTCCCATACGGGCAATGGTAATCTCAGGATGGGAGGGAAAGGCAAGTAAGGTTGCCGTAAATACGATGGGATTGACTACGGGACCACTCAAGATGAACGTCACTGCGATATAGGCAGGCATGCCTTTGTGCATCAACCTTCTTACGACCGGGATCATGCCACATTCACAGATGGGGAAAATAATACCGAGTAGTCCTGCGACCAGCACACCGCCGATCGGATTCTTGGGTGTGAGTTTACGGACCATTTCTTCAGATACGAACCACTGCATGAGCGAGGACAATAACACACCCATGAGCAGAAAAGGTGCGGCTTCAAGGAAAATACCTATGAATACGGTTTTCATATTTTGCAAAGCTTCACTGTTCCATGCTTCCTTCAAGTCTGGAGCCATTGTGATCAACACGGGAACAAGAAATGCACAAGGGACCAGGAAGGACAGGAGCTTCAGATTGGCTGCCATTTTCATGAAACAGACCTCCACAACTAGGACTTTGCTAAAATATATGCTTGTACGTGCGGCAACATACATCATTCCTATGTTCTAATCAACATTTTTACGATTAATCAAGATTTTTCATCATATTAGATGTTGACATCGCACGACACATGGTCAGATTGATCCGAGAGAGATATTGAATACGGGACGTTTTGATTTTGAAAAAGCAAGCCAGTCCGCGGGTTGGATCCGCGAATTAATGAAAGAGGAACATACGCCGGAGACTGAAGAATATGGAATTCATTCATTTGTCTATCATCGTAGACGTCCATTCCACCCGGAACGCTTACTGCGTTGGATTGCGAATCGGCCAGATAACATCGTGCGATCCAAAGGTCTGATGTGGTTGGCAACAAGGAACCATATGGCAATCTCTTTCAGTCATGCAGGCACATCGAAGCAGCTTGCGCCAGCAGGAATATGGGTAGGTGCGATGAGTGAGGAGGGAAGGCAACTTCATTTTGGCGACACGCTGCCAAGCATACCGGACTGGGATGATGAGTGGGGTGACCGGGTAACCAAATTAGTATTCATCGGCAGTGACATGGACTGGGCGGAGATTGAACGTACATTGGATGAGACCCTTCTTACGGAGGAGGAGATGTTGATGAACTGGCGTGAACTGAAAGATCCTTTTCCAGCGTGGAGTTGAAGTGAAAAGAAAAGATCTTCAAGTGCAATAGTGCCCCTGAAGATCAATGATTATATTGCATTAATGACTTTAGCTAAAGTACAAATCGCCAAGATAAAAATCACCGTTGCCACTTTTTTGCGGACTAAACACAAAGGTAAGGTACACTCCATAGGAACCCGTCCATCCTTGTGGATAATAAATGGCTTTGTAGCTGTGTCTTGTTTTGGTTTTATCATCCATTGCAATCACTTTAAAATCAGCTGATTTCACATTAATCAACTGATCTGCATATTTAGTCAGCGTTTTTTTATCATTTGCTGCAATGATACCTTTGACTGTAGTCTTAAATTTATCTTTCTGGGATTGCTTACCCAGATCAAAAATGTCGATCTCGGGATTTTCAATAACTTTAGCATCTATGTATTTATCAAATTCACTAGTGCTACCTGTTTTAAGTGCTTTACCATACATTTTGATCAATGTTAAAGATTCTTTCTGCAATTTGACTATCATCTGAGCGTCAGTTCCAGTCATCTTGATTGAGCCAGAAGTGCTTGAGTTACTTGAACTACTTGGTTTACTTGAATCTTCAGAACCTTTGGTACCTGTACTGCTGTTATTACTTGAACTACTAGACTTACTGTTACCTGAATTAGTGATACTTACAACTTTGTTGCTAACATTCAGAGATACGTTGGCTCCGAGTGCTTCTGCTGTGGTATTTACAGGCAAGTATACATCACCGTCATATACCAGTGCATTCAGTTTGTCTCCAGCTTCATTCTTGGGTGTCCAAGACAGACCGTTTACTTTAAAGCTAATATTGCTGTCGAGTGCTGCTTCAATATCTTGAATTCCGTTTGAAGCTGCTACACCCAGGGCACCGAAAGCCAAACTGCATGCTACCAATGACCCAATAAAAGTTGATTTTTTGATCTTCATCTAGTTCCTCCGTAGGTAAAGTATAATGCTACCAAAGCAGTATATCATATGAAATTATATTATTCATACAAAATTTTACTGTAACAGATATAGAGTTGACAAAAGAAAAGCCATAGACTAATATCATTAAATAGTAATAATTACGATTAAATAAGAGGAGGCAACAACCATGAGAGTCATTGTAACTTTAGCCTGCACCGAGTGCGGGGACCGCAACTATACAACAACCAAGAACAAACGTAACCATCCAGAGAGACTTGAGATGAAGAAGTACTCCCCACGTTTGAAGAAAATGACGATCCGCCGGGAAACCAGATAAAATTTTTTTGTTATTTTTAAATCGTAATATTTACGAAAAGAGGGAAAGGCATGATACTATCCTCCATGCATGATGTTGTATTTGGATATGGCAAAGAGCCGGTCATTGATCAACTGTCGCTGGATATCCATGTGGGAGAGTTCATAGGCATCACAGGTCCCAATGGTTCTGCCAAAACAACCCTGTTAAAGCTGCTGCTGGGGCTATTGAAGCCCTGGAGCGGCACGATACATATGAGTCCGCAGTTGAAACGTGGGAACAAGTCCAATATCGGTTATGTGCCCCAGCAGGTGGCATCGTTTAATAGTGGATTTCCCAGTACGGTGAATGAACTGGTCCGGTCCGGGTGTTACACCAGGCTGGGATTATTCCGCAGATTCACAGCAGAGCAGGATGCCATCGTTGAACGCAGTTTGCGGGAAGTTGGCATGTGGGAATATCGGAATACACGCGTCGGTGAGCTGTCTGGTGGACAGAAGCAGCGGATCTGTATTGCCAGAGCTATGGCTGGGCAACCGCAAGTTCTGGTACTGGATGAGCCAACAACGGGAATGGACCGCCACAGCCGTGAAGGATTTTACAATCTGATGCGCCACTATGCTGATGTTCATGGGTTAACGATTATTATGGTTACTCACGGACTGGAAGAGATGGGGAATCGATTGGATCGTACGATTACTCTGGAGCGGCAAGAAAGTGAGGAATGGCAGTGTTTGAGTACGAATTCATGCAACGTGCCTTCTGGGCAGGTGGACTGATTGGAGTCATCGCTCCAATTCTCGGGGTTTATCTGATGCTCAGGAGGCAGGTCCTAATGGCAGACACGTTATCCCATGTCTCACTCGCAGGGGTGGCGCTCGGTTCAGTCATGAATCTTAACCCGGTGATCTGCGGATTCGCCGTTGCAATTATCGGTGCCTTACTGGTTGAACAACTGCGGCGAAGTTACCGAACCTACAGCGAGGTACCTGTGGCGATCATCATGACTTCGGGGCTGGCTCTTGCTGTGGTATTGATGAGTCTCAAAACCAATCTGTCCAAGACCTTCAGCTCATACTTATTTGGATCTATTGTCGCGGTTAGCGATATGCAGTTGTGGATGATGGCGGGAGTATGTGTCATTGGTTTACTTTTTTTCATCTTACTCCGAAGACCGCTCTATAGCTTTACGTTTGATGAAGAGACAGCTTCCATTGGAGGCGTTCAGGTGAGAGGTTTATCGTTTGCATTTGCCATTCTGACAGGAATGACTGTAGCTTCAGCCATGCCCATCGTTGGTGTGTTGCTGGTTTCTGCTCTTATTGTATTGCCTGCTGCCTTGGCACTAAGAGTGTCTCGCAGTTTTACAGCAGCGATGATCGTCGCGGTAATCACGGGGGTAATCGGTATTTTTAGCGGACTGACAACATCTTACCATCTAAATACACCACCGGGAGGAACGATTGCTCTCATCCTGTTGGTCTTCCTATTGACTGGAATATCAGCGCAAAAGCTGATTGCACGATACAACCGCAAGCGTCACCGTAAAGAAACGAAATCACAGCACGTCATTCTGGTCAACCATTCTAGGAGGAATACATCACATGAAATTCAGTAAAAAAGCTACGCTCGGATTGTTGTTTAGTCTTACACTTATCGTCGCAGGCTGCGGACAAAAATCCGCTTCTGATACAAATACAGCTTCGACGGGCACTTCCGTTCCAGTCGAGAGTGAAGCAGCAAAATTAAACGTGCAGGTCAGTTTCTACCCGATGTATGAGTTCACCAAAAACGTGGCAGGTGATCTGGCCGATGTGCATACACTCGTTCCAGCAGGAATGGAGCCCCATGATTGGGAGCCTACACCACAGGACATTGCCAGCATTGAGAAAGCGGATGTGCTTGTATACAACGGTGCCGGTATGGAATCATGGATTGATCAGGTCACCGGAAGTCTGAGTAACACTTCACTCATTCAAGCGGAAGCAAGCAAGGGCATCAACCTTCTTGAAGGTGGAGAGCATGATCACCATCATGAAGATTCAGAGGCAACAGAACATGACCACGATCATGCAGATGAAGCGACTGCTGAAGAACAACACGATCATGATCATGACGCCGAGGCAGAAGAAGGACATGTACATGATCATGGTGGACTCGATCCCCATGTGTGGCTGTCACCTGCATTGGCTGTAAAGGAAGTGCGCAATATTGAAGCTGGTTTGGCGCAGGCTGCCCCGGAACATGCTGAACAGTTCAAGCAGAATGCAGATGCTTACATTGCTCAACTGGAGTCACTGGATCAGGACTTCAAGGCGGCTGTGACGGATAGCAAACGCAAAGATTTCATCACACAACACGCTGCATTTGGCTACCTTGCCAAGGAATATGGATTGCAACAGGTGCCCATCGCAGGATTGTCTCCTGAGCAAGAACCTTCGGCAGCACAGATGGCATCTGTCATTGATTTTGCGAAAGAGCATCAGGTGAAAACGATTTTCTTCGAAACACTGGTTTCATCCAAAGTGTCTGAGACGATCGCAAGTGAAGTGGGGGCCAAAACGGCTGTACTGAACCCGATAGAGGGACTCACCGAGGAAGAAATTGCGGCGGGAATGGACTACATTAGCGTGATGAGACAAAATTTGGAGGCTCTGAAACTGGCGCTGAACGAATAATAAAAGATCGATTTGATGCCTCTCACCGAAAAAGGTACAATAATACAACATGCTGAGGAATGGACCGCCATTCCTTTGCCTTTTTGCAAAGCAGAGAGCACAGTGATGTGCTCTCTGCTTTGTTGAATAAGGTGACCGGATCGAGGAGAACAGGAGGACGCATTGCATGAATTTAAATGAGGAACATGAATTGCTGTTAAGTGAACAGCCTGCCCATCTGTGGAGACGGCGTAAGCTGGAGCTGATGCACTGGACGGAACGTGATAAACATACGGTATCCGCGAAGAAAACAGAGATTTGGAACGGTGTTGAAGTTGATGCCGAGCTTGTGAAGACATTGTCCATACTTCAGAGTGCGGGCGTGAGGACGGAATTTTCATGTGCAGGGGTGAGTCCGCTTGATGAACCTGTCGATCATTCCCTTTATGCTTATGTTACCCTGATACAAAGTGAGGTTGCAGATCAATTCGTGCACTATGCTCTCCGTCGGATGCGGAATCGACTGCTCGTTACGCTAGAAGCCGAAAAGGGCCGCTATGATCTATCTTCTTTTTTCATTGGACACAATCGGAGCTTCTGCTGGTGGATGGAGCACTGTGCCTTACAGTTCGGAAGCCGAAACGAATCGAGTGAAAAAAGCGTAGTATAAAGAATAGGCTTGTTTACTTGAAGGTAAGGGAGGTTTAACACGATTGAATAAGTGGATCAAAACGATACTTTTTCTACTAGGCTCCGTCTTTCTTACACGATTCATCCCATTTTCGTCCTTGTTCCGTAACCTGGATACGATGATTCACGAATTCGGTCATGCACTAATGACACTGGTATTGTCCGGCAAAGTGCTGCGCATTGAATTATACGCTGATCATAGTGGTGTAACTTACTCTTCCATGCTGACGCCAGGCAGATCGATCCTGGTTTCTCTGGCGGGATATATCAGTGCATCTCTGTTCGCCTTACTGTTGTTTTACTTATACCGCAAAGGCTTGCACATGTGGGGACTTGGTATTATGACGGCTGTCGCTCTGGTGTCGCTCCTGTTATATGTAAGAGGGGAGTTCGGCATGTTATGGCTGACCGGGTTCATCGTACTGAACGTTGTCATTATGATTTTTGGCGCCAAGATCGTGAAGTTCTATTATCTGTTACTGGCGTTTCTTACGCTGGAAGAGTCGGTTGTTAGTGCGGTATACGTTGGACTGATGTCCTGGACTCAACCTTCACGGGCAGGGGATGCGGCGAATCTCGCTCAGCAGACATTCCTTCCGGCGCTATTCTGGGGAACGCTGTTTGCTTTGTTTGCACTATGGTGTGCCAAGGGAGCACTCAGTCTCTTTTTCCGCAAAGAAGGTACTTCGCGATCGTCACGGTCTCGGGGATTACGAAGAGCGTAACGGATATAAAGTTATATAAAAGCAAAGAAGGCACTTCTTTTCTTTATGAAAGGAAAGTGCCTTTTCTTTTTGGACTTACATCTGATATTAAAGTCTGATAATAAAGATTATTGAACCTAATCTCCAAGATTATCCCATAACACATAAAAGTAATAAATCTCTTCCATAATCGCCTTATCATCCTCTGCCGCAACGCCGCCCTTGATCCGAGCAAGCGTGCCCAGAATATCATATATCGTTTCACGTTCCACACTGAACTGAATGCGGTTAACGACTTTATCCCAGGCCTTCATTGCGTAATCAACTTGAGACTTGGCTTCAGTCCATTTTTTGCTCTCAACCTGTTTCTCTAACGTTTGTATAGATTCAAGCAAGCGATCATCGGTGCCAAAGGGCTTTTTGAGAAAGGATCCGCTAGCCATAATTGCAACGAACACAAGAATGAGGAAGATCGGAAGCACATATAACAGCCAGAAACGCGTTTTCATTCAACCGCCTCCTTGATGTGAAGAGTTTAGAAAGGCCCCTCATAATCGCCCATATCGATTTTTTCGGTGATTTTATCCTTGAACAGATCAACATACAATTTGTCATTGGGCAGTATGGCGGCAAAAGCAATATCCTGTATCGTGATCTTTTGTTTCTTAAGCTGCTCGCTGAGCCAGTTGATATCTTTGTTTCTTTCCTCCAGATTTTGCTTAATCAGCAGGCCATCAATGATAATCTCGGTCATCAGCTTGCTCTTGGGCGGGTGCATATGCATATCTTTGGCGGTTACAGGCTGATTCTCAGGTTTCAAAACAACCGAGAGGCTACCATCCGGCTCCAGAATCGCATAATCCAAAGTCGTAATATCAAATACATCCTTTTGCCGCAGCATCATGGTCAATTCATCAAATTTGACTCGCATTTTACTCAGGTTCTGTTCGAGAATTTTACCGTTCTGGATGATCAATGTAGGATCAGAGTCCATTAGTTTGGAGATGGTGCGATTTTTCAGCGTAATATACTGAAAGATGATCGTAATGATTGTGAAAATGGTCAAGGCCACAAAATGAATCCACGCCTTGGACGAAAGATCGGTTGCAAACGTACCCGCAATGGAACCAATTGTAATGCCGTTAATGTAATCAAAATACGTCAAGTTACCCATCTGCTGCTTTCCTAGTACCCTTGTATAGATGATCAGGGTCAGAAAGGCAATAATAGACCGTACAGCAACAACCCATGTTTCTTCCATCATGTATGTATCACCTTCCTTTATTTCACCGTAGCTGTATTAAGAGGTTGTTTAAAAAGTTTGCTTTCGAACAGGTATTATAACAAGCTTTTCCTATGCTGGAGGATCTTATGCTTGAACGCAAAAAACCGAAACCTGGGTATGTATCCCAAGCTTCGGTCTCTATAAATTCTCTATATTAGTTGAACTGATTCATTTACACGTTAATCCTTATACACCGGAATACGCCATAAATCCGCCATCTACCGGAATGACTGTGCCAGTGACAAAGCCGGATTGTCTTTCATCCGCAAGCCACATCAATGTGCCAAGCAGGTCTTCCGGTTTGCCAAAGCGGCGCATGGGTGTATGAGCAATAATTTTACTGGAACGTTCCGTTGGTGAGCCGTCTGGTTGCAGTAATAGATTACGGTTTTGCTCAGTCAGGAAAAATCCGGGTGCAATAGCGTTGACACGAATTCCGGATTCGGCCAGATGAACGGCGAGCCACTGCGTGAAGTTGTTAATGGCTGCCTTCGCAGCGCTATACGCAGGAACTTTCGTCATGGGCGATGGGGCGCTCATGGAAGAAATGTTTATGACAGTAGCGGGAACATCGCGCTCTATCATATGTTTTGCAAAGATCTGAGTAGGGATGAGAGAACCGACAAAATTCAAATCCATCACCTGACGAAATCCCTCTACACTTACATCGAAAAATGTAGTGACATCGTTCTTTTCCAGATCTTCCAATCTGAAAATTTCATTCGTGGTGTTGGCACTGGCGTTATTGCCACCCGCGCCATTGATCAGAATATCACATGGTCCGAGCTGTTCCAGCACCGCATCTGCCGCTGCTTGCACACTATCGGCCTGGGTTACGTCACAGGCAATAGCAATCGCTTTGCCACCGGCAGCTTCTATCGCAGATACAACTTCCTGTCCCTTGGACACCGTGCGGTTCAGGATGGCTACACTTGCACCGTGCCGAGCGAGTTCTTCCGCCATGGAGCGGCATAATACTCCAGCACCTCCGGTGATTACAGCTGTTCTGCCTTCAAGACGAGATGAGCGTTCATATTGGTGTTCACTCATGCTTTTGCCCTCCTTTGCAGGGAATCCCAGACGCCCCAGAGATACATGATCCCCAAAGCCCGGTCATAGAGTCCATAACCAGGTCGGCACTGTTCTCCCCAGAGGTGACGACCATGGTCGGGTCTTGCATAACCTTCATAACCGATATCATGATAAGCCTCAACAACCCCCGCAATATCGACGCTTCCATCTTGACTGCGGTGTGACGTTTCAATAAAGTCGCCGTTTTCGTAGATTTTGACATTACGAATGTGGGCAAATGGAATCCGATCCTTGAACTCGTGTATCATCCCGATAATGTCATTATCAGCATTCGCTCCCAAAGAGCCACTGCATAGTGTCACGCTGTTGTAAGGGCTATCATAAAGATTCAAATATTTCCGAACATTCTCCTGACTTGTAATAATCTTTGGTAATCCAAAGATTGGCCATGGCGGGTCATCTGGATGGATGGCCATTCGAATCCCCAGCCGTTCGGCTGTAGGCATAATCTCTTGCAGGAAATAACGTGCGTGCTCCCACATATGATCCTCGGTTACATCCTTGTAGGCTTCGAACAGACCTGTTAAATACTGCAATCGTTCCGGTTCCCAACCTGGCATGGTGAGTGCGGAGTTTTCCGTAATGCGTCGAACGAGTTCTAGAGGTTCTATATCTGCAAGTTTACTGTGCTCATAGAAGAGGGCAGTTGAGCCATCCTCCATTTCCTTGTGCATATCCGTGCGAAGCCAGTCGAAGATCGGCATAAAGTTGTAACAGATGACCTTCACACCAACTTGAGCCAGTTTCTCCATTGTTTTAATATAGTTCGCAATGTATTTATCCCTTGATGGCAGGCCCAACTTGATATCCTCATGGATGTTCACACTCTCAACGACATCCAGATGTAACCCGGCCTTGTCTGCTGCTGTTTTGACAGCGAGTATTTTGTCCATTGGCCATTCCTCGCCAGCAGGAACATCGTGCAGTGCCCACACAATACCTTCAACACCCGGAATCTGCCGGATATGATCCAGCGTTACCGTATCATTGCCTTCGCCGAACCAGCGAAAAACCATTCTCATCACGTTCACCTCATCATGAATAGTAGGAAGAAAAATTCAGTCATTGAAAATAGGACGGATATGTATCCTGCAGGACAGCCAAATCGGTGACAGTTAAATGCAAATGTTCCTGCATCAGTCGCTCTGCTGTGTCGGCATCATGCTGCTGAATGGCCTTGACCATAGACCGGTGCTGTTCAATCAGGTGATCCCACTGGTGGTCCGAGGACAGGCGTAACATGCGACTTCGATTCAAATGTACATTCATCTGCTGGATAACAGTCCAGGTGTTGCTTTTGTTGCAGCCTGCAAAAAGAGTGCTATGGAATTCCTCATCCAATTGGAACATTCGTTCATCATCCGGTTTGACCCTGCATTCCTGTTGCCACGCAAGGTTCTGTTCAAGAGCGACCATCTGTTCGTTCGGAAAGTTCTCGCAGGCGAGCCTGATTACGGCTCGTTCGAGCTGTTCACGCATGAACCGTGCTTCCTCAACGAGATCGACCTGAATCAGAGAGACGTATGTGCCGCGCTGTGGATACACTTCCAGCAGACCTTCCTGTGCAAGCCTTACAAAACTTTCTCGAACAGGTGTCCGGCTTACCTGGAACTCCAGCGAAATTTCCTTCTCAGAAATAGCTGTTCCCGGAGGCATTTTCAAACTCAAAATGAGTTGTTTCAGCGTGAAGTAAACGACATCTCGCGTTGAGTAAGATTGCTTATTATTCATGGAAGACATATTGCTCGCAACAGGCAACAAACCGGCTTTGGATGATAACTTTGGGGTATATTCCACAACTTCAACTCCTTCAATGACATACTACCATACAAGTATGGTAGTATGGAAGCGCTTTATCGGTATTATATTAAATTTAGTTGATGGTTCACTTGCAGTTCAAGTGATTAAAGAGTACAATTCAATCACTAGGTTCGAATGTTTAAACGAACAGACATCAAACAGAGAAAATATACGTAGAAATAATGAAGAAGAAATAGTATAGAGGTGAAACTATGGGACAAAAAGCAATTAGCGTTTTTCAAACCTGTATTCCGTTATTTCAGGTGTTAAGTGACAACCATCGTCAATCCATTTTGCTGACACTTACCGAGAAGGGCAGAATGACGGTGAATGAAATTACCGAACAATCCAGCCTATCCCGGCCAGCCATATCTCATCATCTCAAGCTGTTGTTAGAGAAAGGGCTTATATCTGTGGAACAGAAGGGCACACAGCGTTATTATTCGGCTTCATTGAATGCATCGGTGGAACTGCTGAAGGAACTGGTAGCTGCTTTGGAAGAAGAGTGTCTGTAGAGTAATAGTGATAAAACATGCTTTTGCATGTGTCTTATAGGTTCGTAAGTTTAAACGCTTGATCAATAATGAATAGAGGAGTATGTATATATGACAACGACTATACAGGAAGTAACCAGTCAGGAAGTTGAACAGATTTTGGAGCAGCAACGACAGTTCTTTCGTTCCGGGGCCACACGATCGGCAGAAGCTCGAATTGCACGTCTGACCCAACTCAAGCAGGCCATTCAAAAGTACGAGACCAGACTGACAGAAGCTCTCTATCAGGATTTGGGCAAAAGTGAGTTCGAATCCTACACAACCGAGATCGGATTTATGATGGACAGCATCACACACACCATTCGTAAAGTGAATAAATGGGTGAAACCCGTTAAAGTGAAAACGCAAATGGCGCTCCTTGGTTCGAAAAGTTATATCATACCCGAACCCTACGGGGCGGTTCTGATTATCGGACCGTTTAATTATCCTTTTCAACTCTTAATCGAACCATTGGTAGGTGCTATTGCAGCAGGTAACACAGCCGTGCTCAAAGCGTCAGAGAATACACCTGCGGTGTCGGCTGTTGTACGTGAGATGATTGCGAGTGTGTTCGAACCAGCATACGTACAAGTGCTTGATGGTGCAAAAGATACAACAACAGCGCTGATTAACGCGCCATTCGACTATATCTTTTTTACAGGCAGTGTACCGGTTGGCAAGATTGTGATGGAGGCAGCTGCCAAAAATCTCGTTCCCGTTACGTTAGAACTTGGAGGCAAGAGCCCGGTCATCGTGGATGAACAGGCGGATATCAAAGTAGCAGCTGAGCGCATTATATGGGGTAAACTGCTCAATACAGGACAGACCTGTATCGCACCCGATTATTTACTTGTGCATGAGCGCGTGAAGGAACCGTTAATTACGGAGATGAAGGCAGCGATCGTGTCCTTCTTTGGTTCGGATATCCAGCACAACAAGGACTATGGGCGAATCGTGAACAAGGGACATTTTAAACGGCTGACGACTTTGATTGAGCGTGATCAGGCCAACGTGATATATGGGGGAGCTTCGGATGAGGAAGATCGCTTCATTGAACCTACACTGATTGATGCAGAGTCCTGGGATGCAGCAACGATGGAAGATGAGATTTTTGGACCGATTCTGCCGATCATTAGTTATCGTAACATTGATGAAGCCATTGTAGAAATCGTAAAGCGGCCGAAACCACTCGCCTTGTATCTGTTTACTTACGACACCCGGGTTCAGGACAAAGTACTGCGCGAAGTTTCTTTTGGAGGCGGCTGCATTAACGATACCATCACGCATGTAGCGAATCCACGTCTGCCGTTTGGCGGTGTTGGTCATTCCGGTGTTGGCTCGTATCATGGGCAGTACAGCTTCGAAACCTTCTCTCATCTCAAAAGTGTACTGAAAAAAAGCACCAAGTTGAATCTGCCGATTTTGTATCCACCTTATGATAACAAGCTGAAGTTGATTAAGCGTTTGTTGAAATAACACTTCATATTAAACACAGAGAACATCTTGAATCGAATTATGAAAAAGTTGAATCAAGCCCGACAGCCTGCTACTGGACTTCATTCCAGAGCAGGCTGTTCCTGTCGGTAGCGGGAGGGTGACATGCCGGACCAGCGCTTGAATTGACGACTGAAATGGGCAATATCCTTATAACCAAGCATGACGGCAATATTTTGAACGGACAGCTTCGGATTGCCCAGAAGAAGCTTCGCTTCATGCAAAATCAACTGGGATAATACAGCACGTGGAGACTGACCAAACACCTGCTTGAACACGCGATTACAGTGAGAAGAACTGATGCCCAGCTCTGCTGCAATATCATCAATGCCATAGTGACCGTTGGACTCGTGTCCCTGTTTGAATTGCTGACTCATCAGGCCTTGCAACCGATTACGAATCTGGTGGGCGAGTTCGATCTTCTCGTGTCCGTCGGTAAACCAGTGCGCTGCCTCTTGCGAGACCGTCTCCCACAGATGGCCAAATAGTTCAAATACCGCAGATTGCAGCTGCATACGCTGTACCATCGTATTTGCTGTTTCATCATCCGCAGATGACATCAATTTGCGTAAAACCGGCTCAATCTGCTGTGTAACCGGACTATCCGCACTGAATCGCACTTGTTTGATGCGCGCCAGCAACGATAGGAACAACTGATCATCAATGTCAAAATGCATGCAAAAATAAGTGAATCCCTTACCGTTATGGCTCTGACTTGAATGAATGCTTCCCGGAGGAATCAGGAGCAGTTCGCCAGCCTTTTGAATATATAAGGTACCGTTCACCATCATGTGTTGCTCGCCTTCCGTGACATAATTCAATTCATATTGAGGGTGCTCATGCGCCGGATAATCCCACTCCATACCCACACTTCGTAAATGAATGGCGAACAGATTAACCGTTGTTTGCACATCTGGATAAAAAACTTCATGGACACTTTCTCCCAAAGTAGGAGGCAAATATGTTGAAGACATGGAAGATCCTCCTTCATAGACGTTGTTCAAAAAATGTGATTTTGATTACGCACGTATATCAATTGGAATGTTTTTTTGTAACCGCTTTAATCTATTATAGTCTATCAGCTTGATTTGGGTAAATATCCGATTGATTTGATCATGGTCGAAGGTGGAACCACGTGTTAGGATGGGGCTAATGAAAACGCATGCATACCATTCTGAGAGGGGTTATGACTCATGAGCACATTCAAATCCATCTTTTATAATGCACATCACGCACCGATTGGTGCTTTTGCGAGTTTTACACTTGGTTACAAAGGAGCCAAAGGCGGGCTGGGTCTTGAACTCGGCAAGCCGGCAGACCAGAATATATATATTGGATTACAATCTCGCGATGGCGACAATTATCAGGCGCTTCCTTTTTATGAAGCTTCCGAGGATGAGAGCAGCCGCTATGATGTAGAGAAGCTGGAGAATGGGGACCCTGCGTCGACAACAGCGACCAAAGTTCCACAACCTCTTATTACGGCTTTTCGCGATGAAGATATCACACGTGAATTTACCTCAGGTACGGATACGTGGACTGCTGGAGATCTGACGTTCCGTATCTACTCGCCTGTACGTCCAGTACCTGATCCAACGAATGGGAATCGTGAAGAAATAATGGATGCACTCGTACCTGCCGTATTGGTTGAGATGACAATTGACAATACGGAAGGTCAACAACCCCGCAAAGCCTACTTTGGCTATCAGGGCAATGATCCGTACTCTGCGATGCGTCTGATTGGGGGACCGGAAGGTGGCTCCATCACAGGTGTGGGACAAGGTCGACTTACAGCAATTATGTCAGCAGATGAGGGACTGTGGCCCGCACGCGGATTTACGTTGGAGAAACTGTTGCAGGAGAAACATCGGGAGAATCTGGCATTTGGACTTGGCTCAATCGCTGCACTACTGATGGAGGTTCCGGCTGGAGAGAAACGCACGTATCAATTCGCAGTATGTTTCTATCGCGGGGGCATTGTGACGACAGGAATGGACACAACGTATTGGTATACGCGGTACTTCTCCGATATTCAGGCAGCAGGAGAGTATGCACTTCAACGCTTCAGTGAGTTGACTGCATCCTGTGGAGAGGTTGAACAACGCCTTGGATCGGCTGCTTTGACCGAAGATCAATCATTCATGCTTGCTCATTCCATTCACAGCTATTATGCCAGTACTCAACTGCTGGATGCCGATGGTGAGCCACTCTGGGTGGTGAACGAAGGGGAGTATCGGATGATGAACACACTTGATCTGACGGCTGATCAGTTGTACTTCGAGCTTGCCTTGAATCCATGGACGGTGCGTAATGAGCTGGAGTGGTTTGTGAAACGATACAGTTATACGGATCAGGTTCGTTTCCCGGGGGAAGAGAAGTTATATCCGGGCGGAATTACCTTTACACATGATATTGGTGTTGCCAATGTGTTCTCACGCCCTGGACACTCGGCATATGAGCTGGTTGGCATTGACGACTGTTTCTCACAGATGAGCCACGAGGAGCTGGTGAACTGGCTCTGCTGCGCGACAGTATACATTGAACAGACACAGGATCAAGCTTTTGTGAAAAACATGTTGCCTGTTATCCAAGATTGCTTCGAAAGCATGCTTAATCGTGACCATCCCGACGCAGAGCAGCGTAACGGTCTAATGGGTCTGGATAGCAGCCGTACCCAAGGTGGAGCGGAGATTACAACTTACGACAGCCTGGATGTGTCACTTGGTCAGTCTCGCAATAATATCTATCTGGCGGGTAAATGTTGGGCGGTCTATGTTGCATTGGAGAAGCTGTTCGCAACTGAGAAGTTGGCCGATCTGTCCCATCAAGCAGGGCTTCAAGCCGATCGCTGTGCTGCCAGTATCGCTGCACAGTTGACTGATGACGGCTACATTCCAGCTGTGATTGCAGAAAATAATGATTCCCGAATTATTCCGGCGATTGAAGGTTTGGTGTTCCCGTACTTTACAGGCTGTGAAGCAGCACTGGATGTCAATGGTCGCTTTGGCCCTTATCTTAAAGCACTCCAAACTCATCTGAAGACGGTTCTTGTACCGGGAACATGTCTGTTCGAAGATGGAGGCTGGAAACTGTCCTCAACAAGCAATAACTCGTGGCTGAGCAAAATCTATTTGTCCCAGTTTATCGCTAGAGAGCTGCTGGGTGTGGAATGGAATGAGACAGGCAAGGCTGCAGACGCGGCTCATGTCAACTGGCTGCTGCATCCGGAGGAATCATACTGGTGCTGGAGTGACCAGATCCTGTCTGGTGTGGCAGTTGGCAGTAAATACTATCCGCGTGGTGTAACGTCAATTCTATGGTTACTCGAAGGAAAAGGGAATCGCCTTACGCAGATCTATGCGAGCAAGGAGGCGGTACAATGAGCCAATCCGTCGTTCAATCTGCCTTGTCAGGTCCACAGTATGATGCGTGGCTGGGGTATCACTCTGAATTGCCAAGAGCGAATGAGTTTACCAAAAAGACGGCTCCTGCATGGAGCAAACTTATACTGGCGGAAGAGAACCATGGAGTGATCACAACAGCTCTGACCGAACTTTCACGGGGACTGGAGAGGTTATATGGCGTGAAACCGTCGGTCAGTCATCTGTCTGATGCTCAGGAAAATGAACGGGACAATCTCGCTTCCGCTCCCGCAATACGAATCGGCACTTGGACAGGGAGCGATTCCGTGGCTGGGTCGTTCAGTGAGACAGAGCGTTCAACTGTTCAAGGAGAAGGGTACATCATTCGTGAGAACGAGACCGAGGGTGTACTGGTCATTGGTTCAGAGACTCCTCAAGGTGTGTTGTATGGTGCATTCCATCTGCTTCGGGAACTGACAATGGATCAAGGAATTGCAAGTAAGGCGGATGACGCTGTGAGTAAGTGGAGCTTCATTATAGAGCAGCCTACCAATGCACTACGAATGATTAATCAGTGGGATAATGTGGACGGCAGCATTGAACGGGGTTACGCAGGAGAATCCATTTTCTATGATAACGGGGAATTCACGCTGGACTCGGGACGCATCCGGGATTACGCACGTTTGCTCGCTTCCACGGGAATCAATGCCATATCGATCAACAACGTCAATGTACACCGCCGTGAGAGTCTGTTTCTGACGGAACGTTATCTTAGTGATGTGGCGAAGGTTGCCGCTGAATTCAGAGCGTATGGCATTCGATTGTTCCTGAGCGCCAACTACGCAAGTCCAATTGAGATTGGTGGTTTGCGTACGGCTGATCCGCTGGATGCGCAGGTACGGGAATGGTGGAACATTCAAACGGCCAAGGTGTACGCTGCGATTCCGGATTTTGGCGGTTACCTGATCAAGGCAGACTCCGAGAATCGTCCTGGACCGTTCACGTATAACCGTGATCATGCCGATGGTGCGAACATGTTGGCTGAAGCCCTTCGGCCATTCGGTGGATTGGTCATCTGGCGTTGCTTCGTTTATAACTGCAAGCAGGACTGGCGGGATCGTTCCACTGACCGTGCACGTGCAGCCTATGACCACTTTACGCCGCTGGACGGGCGTTTTGCCGAAAATGTCATTTTGCAGATCAAAAACGGGCCGATGGACTTTCAGGTAAGAGAGGCGGTATCCCCGCTGTTCGGGGCCATGGAAAATACAAATCAGGTGATTGAATTTCAGATTACACAGGAGTATACCGGGCAACAACGTCATCTCTGTTATCTGGTTCCCCAGTGGAAAGAAGTATTGGACTTTGACACATACGCTAAAGGCGAAGGTTCAGAGATCAAGCGAATCGCGGACGGTTCTCTGTATAAACGACCATACAGTGGCTTCGCCGCAGTATCCAATATTGGTGCAGATGCCTGTTGGACAGGACATCCACTCGCGCAGGCGAATCTATATGGATACGGAAGACTTGCGTGGAATCCGGAGCTGACCGCGGAAGAGATTGCCGATGAGTGGGTGAGACTCACTTTTGGACATGAAGACGAAGTTGTGCGGCAAGTTACGGGCATGCTTTTGACATCACTAGATATCTATGAGAATTATACGGCGCCTCTCGGTGTGGGTTGGATGGTTAACCCGGAACATCATTACGGGCCGAATGTAGATGGATACGAGTATTCCAAATGGGGAACGTATCACTTTGCCGATTGTCATGGCATTGGTGTAGATCGAACCGTGAACAGCGGTACAGGATACACGTCACAGTATCACCCTGAGAATGCTGATCGTTATGAGTCCGTAGACACCTGTCCGGATGAGCTGATCTTATTTTTCCATCACGTGCCATACACCCATGTTCTGCATTCGGGTAAAACGGTCATTCAGCATATTTATGATACACACTTTGAAGGTGTTGCTCAGGCGCAGGCGTTAGCCGAGACATGGAGAGGGCTGGAGGGCAAAATCGACCCAGTCATTTTCAGCAAAGTTGCTTCTTTACAGGACAACCAGGCCGAACATGCGAAGGAATGGCGGGACATGATCAATACGTACTTCTATCGCAAGAGCGGCATTGCGGATGAACAGGGTCGAACTATCTATTGAGTGGAATTGCGGATGCAGATGAACTTGGTAATTAGGAAGGAAGTAAGAAGATACCTTGTTTTCTTTGATGTACAATAGACAGCATGGACATACATGAGGAGGAGAACCGTATGGGACAATATCAACTGCCTGAGACCATGAAGGCCGCTGTCATGACAGAGCCAGGACACATTATTATTGAGGAACAACCTGTCCCGCAACCGGCTGCGGATGAGGTGTTAATCCAGGTTATGGCTGTCGGGGTGTGTGGCTCGGATGTGCATTATTTTGAACATGGACGCATTGGCAGATTTGTGGTGGAGAAACCGATCATTTTGGGACATGAGTGTGCGGGATTCATTGCTGCTGTTGGCTCGAACGTATCCCGTCTGAAAACAGGGGATCGGGTTGCTATTGAGCCTGGGGTGACTTGCGGACGTTGCTCGGCATGCAAGGAAGGTCGCTATAACCTGTGTCCGGATGTACAATTTCTAGCGACCCCTCCGGTGGATGGGGCATTTGTACAATACATGGTGATACGTGAAGATATGGTATTCCCGATCCCGGATCACCTGTCTTATGAGGAAGCAGCTATGAACGAGCCATTCTCTGTTGGTATTCACGCTGCACGCCGTAGCAAGTTGGCTCCGGGTACAACCCTGGCGATTATGGGCATGGGTCCCGTTGGACTCATGGCCGTGGCTGCTGCCAAATCTTTCGGTGTAGAGAAGATCATTGTAACGGATCTGGAGGAAGTTAGGCTGGAAGCAGCTCGCCGCATGGGTGCCACTCATAGCATTAATGTGCGACATGAAGATGCGCTGGTTGTGATTCGCGAGTTAACAGGTGGTGTGGGTGTGGATACCGCATGGGAAACAGCGGGGAATCCAAAGGCGCTACAATCTGCTCTGTATTCACTTCGACGTGGAGGCAAACTTGCGATTGTGGGCCTGCCTGCACAGGATGAGATCGCACTCAATGTTCCCTTTATCGCAGACAATGAAGTTGATATCTATGGCATATTCCGTTATGCCAATACGTATCCGGCAGGAATTGAGTTCCTGAGCTCCGGTCAGCATGACGTGATGTCCCTGATTACAGATCGTTATTCACTCGAAGAGACACAGCAAGCGATGGAGCGCGCATTACACAATAAGAGCGGCAGTCTGAAGGTCATGGTATATCCGAACGGTATGTAAGAACAGCCTGGAAGAGTCCTGCGGTTCAGGACTCTTTTTTTGTTTTTTTTTGCAAAAAAGTATGGGTCAAGCTCCCATAACATGGTATAATTCATGAAGATTTTAATATATAAATGGATACACACCATATCGGTGAATAAGTACTTAGCGAAAGGAACTGAAGGTTGTGAGAGTACATGAATTTATGATACACGCTGATTTTCATCGGGATGATTTGATGTCGGTATCTTCTCAAGCGTCGCGTTTTTCCTCGGATATTATTTTGTCGTATATGGAGTCTGAGCATGAGCATCGTGTAGATGTCAAAAGCCTGCTTGGAATGGCGTTACTACCCATTCGATATGGTAGTGTTGTCAGATTACAGACAAGAGGCAGGGATGAACTGGAGGCTTTGGAGTACATGTTGAATGTACTGGAGAAAGGGACGGCGTGACACCTGATTAGGTGCAAAGTCACAGATATCATATTTTTTTTAGCTATTCCTCAAAACCTGCTGGTACTTTGTCCAAAAAAAGAGTATAATAAAATGTAGTTTGATTCTAAAGAAGTACCCATATTAAAGGAGTGTAAATAGATTATGCCAAAAGTTGACATCCATCCAAAGACACAACTCGTAATTTTTTACGATGCAAGTGCTGATTTCAAATTCCTGAGTTCTTCCACGAAGTTCTCTAACGAAACTATGGAATGGGAAGACGGTAACTCTTACCCAGTAATCCGTGTGGACACTAGCTCCGCATCCCACCCATTCTTCACTGGTAAACAAAGAAACGTGGATATCGGTGGCCGTGTTGATAAATTTAACCGTAAATACAACATCACCAAATAAGTTTGTCCATACATTACAAAAAACCTCGGGATTTGTCCTGAGGTTTTTTTGTGTACATATTCAGGGTAAAGGCTAGTGAATTTTACTTGAAATTAATATTTGTAACTATATAAATTGAGATAAACATTTACACAAAACGGAGAGGACAGAAAGAACCTGAAGAAGTGGAGCGTTCGCCTTTATCCCCGGATTTAACCTTTATAAAAGGAATCAAAAAAATCTGGGGATAACAGCGATCGGAAGGTTGTTGTGTCATCGAAGTGACCAGTGTAAATATTCCTTAGTTCAATTTATATAGAAATATCCATTTCATAAAAATTAATTCAACCAATTATTGCGCTTACAACACATTCGGATGTACACTAGGAAACGAGTACGAACATATTGGAGGAGGAAATAGAGATGAGCAGCATCACACATATGGTAACGTTTACACTTTACGCGGGTAAAGATACACCGGAGGCCGAAGCCTTTTTGAAGGAAAGTTCAGATGCACTGGCTGTCATTCCTGGGGTAGAGCAATTTCAGGTTCTGAAACAGGTAAGTGAGAAGAATGAGTTTGACTACAGTTTCTCGATGGTCTTTGTGGATCAGGCTGCGTATGATGCATATAACAATCACCCGGTTCACCGTCAATATGTAGAAGAGCGTTGGGAAAAGGAAGTCAGTCGCTTCCAGGAAATTGATCTCATTCAACATCATAATTAATAGTCTCCACATATAGGGAAAAAGTTGAACTACCATATACAGCATTGAACAATGCTGTATATCTCTCTGAATAATGCGTAATTAATGAACAAAAGTAACATATTTCCGAAATCGTTTTCGACCAAATGGATTCAAGGAGGTTTTCGCTGTTATGCAATTGGATCTCTCAGGAAAAACGGCTCTGGTTACAGGCGCAACCGGACAGCTGGGGAGAGTCATCGCCCGCACGTTGGCAGCCTGTGGCGCCAATCTGGCTCTACATTACATAAATAATGATACCAAGGCTCGGGAGCTTCAAGGTGAGATTGAAGCACTCGGTCGTCAGGCTGTTATTGTACAGGGAGATATTACAAAGCGGGATACAGCATTTCGGATGCGTGATGAGATTCAGTCTGTCCTCGGCGGAGTGGATATCGTTGTTGCCAATGCGGTCATTCAATATGAATGGACAACGGTGTTGGAACAGTCTCCTGAAGATTACTTGAGCCAGTTTGAATCCTGTGTCATGCAAAGTGTGTATCTTGCCAAAGCTTTCATACCGCATATGCAAAACGTCAGAGCCGGTCGCTTCATTGGTATCAATACAGAATGTGCGATGCAAAATTTCGCTCATCAATCGGCCTACACCGCTGGTAAGCGTGGAATGGACGGTGTATATCGCGTACTTGCCAAGGAGGTTGGTGAGTATCAGATTACCGTAAACCAGGTTGCACCTGGATGGACAATTAGTGAACGTGATCGGTCCAGTGAGCCTGGACATGATGAGGCATATACGCGTACCGTGCCGCTGAAGCGCAGGGGTGAAGATCAGGAAATCGCCAATGCGGTAGCTTTTCTCGCTTCGGACCTGTCCTCATTTATCACAGGTGCCTATATCCCGGTTAGTGGTGGCAATGTGATGCCTGCTATCTAGTGTCTGATTGAATTCGGGGATTTCACATAAAAATGAATTAACTGAGTTTAACCGTAATCCGTTTGTCATTCGACAAGCGGATTTTTTGGCATTTTGCTATAGCTGGAATAAAGGTTTAAGGGGCTGGTTTTGTTTCATATATCCAGACATACATATTGAGTTGGTTCGGTTTTCGAAAGATTGGGGTATAAGAATAGGTATATTAACCGAGTGGAAACATAATCAAAATGAGCAATTAAAGGAGACCCATCACTTATGAAAAAAACAGTCGCGGACGTTCTGGTTGAATCCTTATTGAACGCTGGCATCAAACGTATATATGGCATTGTTGGAGACTCCTTGAATGCGGTACTCGACTCCATTCGTCGTTCTGGGAAGATTGAATGGATTCATGTACGACATGAAGAAGTAGCTGCATTTGCTGCTGGGGCGGACGCTGAGGTCAGTGGAAGTATCGCTGTCTGCGCAGGTAGCAGTGGTCCTGGTAATATGCATCTGATTAATGGTCTGTATGACTGTCACCGCAATCGTGTTCCTGTACTCGCTATCGCTGCACATATCCCAAGTGACGAGATTGGCAGTGAATATTTTCAGGCGACCCATCCGGAGTATCTGTTTCAGGAATGTAGTCATTATTGTGAAGTCATTACAACAGCCAAACAGATGCCGCGTTCTCTGACGATGGCCATTCAGACAGCAGTTGCACGTTCGGGTGTGTCCGTCGTTGTATTGCCGGGGGATGTAGCAGGACTTGAAGCAGCGGATCTTCCTGTACCTGAGCATGTGTATCACGCAACCAACCCCGTGGTACATCCTTCTGAGCCGGAACTCGTGAAACTGGCGGAGTATCTGAATCAAGGCAAAAAAATTACGTTGTTGTGCGGTGCAGGCTGCGCGGGCGCTCGGGAACCCCTTATGCAGCTCTGTGATCGCTTGAAATCCCCGATGGTTATTGCACTACGAGGCAAGGAATATTTGGAGTATGACAACCCCTATTCCGTGGGTCTTACGGGTCTAATTGGGTATTCATCCGGTTATCATGCCATGATGGACTGTGATGTATTATTAATGCTGGGAACGGATTTCCCATATCGTCAATTCTATCCCGAAGATGCAAAAGTCCTTCAGGTCGACATTCAATCTTCCCATCTGGGTCGGCGCACGAAGCTGGATTACGGCGTATGTGGGGATGTGAAAGCGACCATTGAAACTTTACTTCCTTATCTAACAGAAGAACACAGTGACAAACATCTGCGTAAAAGTGTGGATCGTTATGTGAAAGTACGCAAAGATCTGGACGAGCTGGCCGTTGGAAAACCGGGTAAAAAGCCCATTCATCCGCAGTACCTGACCAAGGTCATTAGTGATGCCGCAGCTGAAAATGCTATCTTCACCTGTGATGTCGGTACTCCGACAGTATGGGCGGCCCGTTATATCGAGATGTCTCGTAATCGCAGACTGCTCGGTTCATTCAGTCATGGTACGATGGCAAACGCTTTGCCACAGGCCATTGGTGCTCAGGTCGCTGATCCGGGCAGACAAGTCATCTCTTTGTCGGGTGATGGCGGTATTACGATGCTGATGGGTGATCTGTTGACATTGAAACAGCATAATCTGCCGATTAAAGTTGTGGTGTTTAATAATGGAGCACTCGGTTTTGTTGAGCTGGAGATGAAAGCTGCCGGATTCCTGGAATCGGGAACAGAGCTTGTCAATCCCAACTTTGCGATGGTTGCTCAAGCCATGGGCATGGAAGGTATTCGGGTTGAGGATCCGGATGAACTCGAAGGAGCTGTACAGCGTGCGCTTCAGCATGAAGGTCCTGTGTTGATTGACGTGGTGGTGAATCGTCAGGAATTGTCCTTACCTCCGAAGATTGAGTTCAAACAGGCGGAAGGATTCACCTTATGGATGATGAAAGCCGTGCTCAACGGACGAGGGGACGAAATTATTGAATTGGCAAAAACGAATTTGCTGCGTTAAAGTGTTTCAAAAAGCGGATATGCACCGTTTGAAGTTGTAGAGATACTGACTTAAAAAGTATTGTATATGTAAAAGAGGAGCATGCAACAAGACGTTATAGTTGTATGCTCCTTCAATAAAAATGCTGAATATGTGACAAGTGATATAGTATGAATACATATTATATGATTTGTTTTTATATCGAAAGTCTATTAGAATAGGTAAAGTCAGGAAGGTTTTATGCCATTTTTGACCTACATATTGCATCATTGCATGTAAGTACGTTTCATATCGTATTCATCGATCCAATCACAAGATGACACACACACATGGAGGAGATCAACATGAGTCACGCAGGAAAAGTAGCCATTATTACTGGAGCAGGAAGTGGATTGGGCCAAGCAGCAGCATTGAAGCTGGCTGAGAAGGGTGCATCCATTGTCGTTGTGGATCTTGTCGAAGAGACAGGTCTTGAAACGGTTAAGCAGATTGAGAAGCTGGGAAGTAAAGCTATTTTTGTACAAGCAGATGTAAGTAAAGCACCTGAAGTTGAGAATTATGTGAAAAAAACAGTCGAAGAGTTCGGACGAATCGACATGTTCTTTAATAATGCAGGTATTGCAGGTCCTGGTATTAAGCTGATTGAACATACGATTGAGCAGTTTGACCAGATTATTGATATTAACCTGAGAAGTGTATTCTACGGGTTGAAGTATGTAATTACTGAAATGCTCAAAACAGGTGGGGGTTCCATTCTGAACACGGCCTCCACAGCCGGTATTGTTGGTGTACCCGCAGTTGCACCATACGCAGCAACCAAACATGGCGTAGTGGGCTTGACCCGCACAGCTGCGATTGAATATGGCAAGGACAACATTCGTGTAAATGCGATTGCACCAGGTACAATTGAGACACCGATGGTCATTCAGTTCGGTAAAGACAATCCTGAAGTGTTCAAGGCAACTGTTGACAGCATTCCATCCGGACGTCTGGGCAGACCGGAAGAGATCGCGAACTTGGTTTCCTTCCTGCTTGGAGATGAAGCGCCTTATATCAATGGTGCAGTATATCCGATCGATGGTGCAGTTACGGCCCAATAAGAGTTCTGCTTATCGGTAATAGAATAGCCGTTAAAATGGTTAAAGAGAGGCCACTGTTTGCATACAGTGCCTCTCTTTTTGGTTTGTCTTTTATACTACGAACTCATATCAGGCAGCGTTGTGAGATGTATCGGTGTGTGTACTTTTCGCAGATCCTGAACGATACGAGCCTATAACGATGATGACGGCAACAGCAACCCCGACAGCGCCAATCCAGGTAATGGATGATAATGAAACGCTGCTGACCGCGATTCCGCCAATACCTGCGCCGGCAGCCATGGCTAATTGCATAACCGAACTATTCAGACTTAGCATAATGCCAGAGGATTCCGGAGCCATGGTGACCAGGTTATATTGCTGAGTTGGACCCGAAGACCAGGCGGCAAAAGACCACAAAATCAGAACAAGGAAGACAGCGAGATGAGAGCTTGCTGTTATATTCAACAGGACCAGACTTACGATATGCAATGTCATGCCTGTGATCAGCGTTCGTTTGACACCCAATCGGTCAGCACTGAACCCTCCAACTTTTGAACCGATCAGACTTGCTATGCCAAATGCGAGTAAAGCTGAACTGAGTAGTGCTTCGCTCATTCCTGAAACGGATACAAGGTAAGGTGAAATGTACGTGTAGGCAATGGAATAACCACCTAACCAGAAAAATGTCACCAGCAGTGCCAAAACAATTCGTGGCTGTTTGAGCAAAGACAGTTGTTTCTTCAGCGGAACAGGCGCTTCTGCTTTGGAAGGCGGAATGGCGGCCGCAATTACCAGCATGGCGAGAACGCCAAGAACAGCGATACCGGCAAAAACAAGCTTCCAATCCCAAGATGCAGCCACAAGCCTTCCGAGCGGAACGCCAACAATCAAAGAAGCCGTAAATCCAGTGATTACTGTGGCGATTGCACTAGCTTGTTTGCCCTCCGCCGCTATTTGGGAAGCAACCGTTAATGCCGTGATAACAACAACACCCGCGCCTAAAGCCATCAACACTCGTGCTGCGACGAACAGTCCATAACCCGGCAACAGGTAAGCAAGAACATTAGCCACAACGAATAGACCGAGGAAGTATAACAACAGCTTGCGACGGTCCCAGCGTGAAGTCGATGCAATAATGACAGGTGTACCTAGCGCATATACAAGTGAAAAAATCGTAATGAGCTGTCCGGCAGCGATTAAAGAGATATTCATGGTATCTGCAATGCGATCCAAAATGCCGGCAATGACATATTCGGACGTTCCCACAAGGAAACTGACCAAGGCAAGAACATAGATTTTGAGCGTAGAAGACATGGAAACATAACCTCTTTCTGATTATTATTATATTTTTAGAAATATAGAAATAAAGACGATAGAACAAGACATGAATGCTCTGAATGCAACCCATCTGCGCGAATGGTAATGCTACAACTTAGATAATGAATAATGGCATAAGCGTTAACTTAGGTGACCTAGTTCTACTAATAAATATTGTACATTGTTTCAATATTTCTAATTATATAGAAATATGACTCAAATTTTTTTATTTATTTAGCAGATAGGGAACAAACTTTTGTGCGGTCTCCGTGTTCAGGCTGTAGTAGATATACGTACCTTTCTTTTGCGATGTAAGCAGACCACAATCGGACAGCTGTTTCAGGTGATGAGACAGAGTCGATAGGGCAACCGTAACAAGGCGGCTCTCCAGATCGGCAGGACACAGGTTGCTTTCGCCCGATAAAATCTGAATGATTTTGTAGCGTGTTTGTTCGCCCAGCGCTTTATGAATTTTGACAACTTGTTCAATCTCATTTGAGTTTGATTGCATAATGATCGGTCCTTTCGTCTTTATTTCTTATTTCTAGTAATATAGAAATAACAGTAGCATATGTTGTTTGAAAAGTAAACTCTCGGACGAAGATTCCATACTTTCTACTGCGTCTGTGTTAACAGCCGAAAGTCTGGAGTAACTTCCCCCGAGAGTTATGTGAGTTGTATATTACCGATCCAGAGAATCAACATAGTCTTTGGCTTCCTTCAACGAAAGACCTCTGGCTTCACGCAGTCGTTTGATCGCCATAATTTTTTTCCCTTGTTGTATAAGTGTAAGCAGTTCCTGATCCAGATCCGTTTGGGCTGGTTGGCTTGTATGGGAAGGAGGTGCTTCCTTCGGCGACAAGGTGTAATTGAAGTCGGATCGGACGCTGCCGGTTGAACCGTTCTCCAGACGCTCGACATCTCTTTTCAATTCATTTAATTGGCGTTGCAGGCTGGTGACTCTGACCAGTAACACAAAGATCAGAAGCAGCAAAACGATCCATACCAAGGTGTTCATTTCCATGATGTAATGTGCCTCACTTTCATTTATTCATATTTAGCCATTATTTTAGTTGAACCGGGATTTCCTTGACACCACGAACATTCATACCTGGTCTCCATTCCAGTTCATTCACATCTGCCTGAAGCTGTATATTTGGAAAACGATTCAGAAGTGTGCTGACTGCAATCTCACCTTCCAGACGAGCAAGCGGTGCTCCAAGGCAGAGATGAATGCCTTTGCCAAAAGCCAGATGCGAACTCTTCTCGCGTGTGATATCGAAAATATCAGCATCCTTAAACTGCTGTTCGTCCCGGTTGGCGGAATCAAGCGCAACAATGACAAGATCACCTTGAGCGATACGTTGTCCACGGAATTCAATATCTTCCAGAGCCCAGCGGGATGTGCTGAACTCCACCGGTCCATTATAGCGAAGCATCTCTTCAATGGCATTGTGAATAAGCTCGGGCTGGTTGATGAGCAGTTCGCGTTGCTCCGGATGCTCCAGCAGGGCGAGAATCCCATTTCCAATCAGATTCACGGTTGTTTCATGACCGGCAATAATTAATAAGGAGACAACGCCAAGCAGTTCTCGTTCAGTTAACTGCTGCCCGGATTCTTCCGCAATGACGAGCTGGCTGATCAGATCAGTGCCGGGATCTTGGCGAACTTTCGCAAACCAGGCCGTCAGGTAATCCGTAAACTCTCTGGCATGCTGCTCAAACAGCTCGGCGCTCTCGGCTATGGAAGCATCAATTATCGTATTGGACCAGATGCGGAATTTGTCACGATCCTCAAGAGGGACTCCCAGAATTTCACTAATGACAATGATGGGCAGCGGGAAGGCAAAGTCATCGATCAGATTCATTTTTTCCTGTGACGGGAGGTTGTCCAGCAGTTCATCAGCAATGTCCTGAATATGGCTCCGCATGTCTGCGACCAGTTTGGGTGTGAATGCTTTCTGCACAAGTCCCCGAAGACGTTTATGATCCGGCGGATCGGAGAACAACATATTATTGGAGAAGATGCTTTGATTGTCAGCGCCGTAACGTCGGACCATATCTTTGCTGAAGCGAGGATCTTTCAGGATCCGGACTGCATCCTCGTATCGCGTAATAATCCAGCCGAATTCCCCGTGAGGAAACATGAGTCTGAAAACAGGCTCCTCTTTTCTTAACATTTCATATACCGGGTAAGGGTTATGCGTGAATTCTTTCGTGAAAAACGCTGGCTTTGAGGACTCGTTGGATTCATTCGGATTCAAATGCAGCATCTCCTCTCATATTCCTGCATAATACCTGCACCCTCTATATATTCAATACACAAGCTTTTGAAACCTTGTTTTTTCTTCATATGGATGATAGAGCAGGAAAATAGAGGAAGATGGAAGAAGACATGGTAGAGAGAATCGGTTATTATGCTTGGTAAAAATGAAAATGAGGTGAACGCTGACATGTCTTACGCACAACTTCCTTTGCATCACCACCA
Source organism: Paenibacillus sp. FSL E2-0151 (assembly GCF_037993015.1). Taxonomy (NCBI): domain Bacteria; kingdom Bacillati; phylum Bacillota; class Bacilli; order Caryophanales; family Paenibacillaceae; genus Paenibacillus; species Paenibacillus sp. FSL E2-0151. The sequence continues at coordinate 3,866,686 of NZ_CP150308.1, read as the reverse complement.
GATTCCGGCAAGTCGAATGGTTCTTGGCTGTATGCGGTTTGGGGGTGAATGGGATGGGCTCCCCATTACTTCAGATCTTGTCGTAGAAGGTCATCGAGCTGTAGAAGCAGCTATCGAAATAGGCATTAATCACTTTGACCTAGCGGATATTTACACACGTGGTAAGGCAGAGCATGTCTTGGGACGAGTTTTATCGGAAACTCCCGGTTTGCGTGAACAGATCATTATACAGTCGAAGTGTGGTATACGTCTTGTGGGTGATGATGAAGGGCCACAGCGTTATGACACCTCAGGTGCACATATCCTGGCGAGTGTGGACGGTATCCTGGAACGGCTCGGAATCGATTATCTGGATATTTTGCTGTTACATCGTCCTGATCCACTTGCCCATCCGCAAGAGATTGGAGAAGCACTGGCTGAGCTGCATCATTCCGGTAAAGTGCGCCATTTTGGTGTGTCCAACATGGGTTCTGAACAGATTCGTCTTCTTCAGCTTCATAGTAAAGTACCTCTGATTGTGAACCAGCTGGAGATGAGTCTGGACAAAATCGGATTCGTAGAGGCTGGTGTGACGGTAAATCGTCCTCAAGCCAGAGACAACGTGTTTCCCTATGGCACGATGGAATATTGTCAGGCAGAGCATATTCAACTGCAAGCTTGGGGTCCCCTTGCTCAAGGGCGATTTACTGGCAGGGTAGTTGAGGGACAGCGGGCTGAGATTGAGCATACGGCTCAATTGGTTGATCGAATGGCTAAGGAGCGTGGAGTTACACCGGAGTCTATTGTACTGGCTTGGTTAATGAAGCATCCAGCAGGGATTCAACCTGTCATTGGTTCGATTCGACCAGAACGTATTCTGGCCTGTCGTGATGCAACAAATATTGAGCTTACCCGTTATGAGTGGTACGAGCTGTATTCCGCTTCATGCGGGCGTAGAATGTAAGTAGGGAATTCTGAGAGATTGGTTCGTTTCGATCAAAATTCATAGATGTTGGGTGAAATTTGGACATATAAGAAGACACAGGCTGCTGATGGCCTGTGTCTTCTTTGTAATAATCGGCTTCATTTGGTTGAAACACATGATCGAAAGTTTAATGAATCCTAAGGTCATATGACCTACAATGCGTATACATGGGTAATAAGCATGCTGATTCGGATCCGAAACCAGTGTGTTGGCACGGTTGTAAGGATGTTTCACCTTCATATTTGCGCTAGAGGCTATGTCCATGGACTTAGGAAGAGTGCTGATAAGAAGGACGTTTCAACCATTTTTATCGTTTTACAGGGTAGTTGCTGGAGTGCTGTGATAAAATGATAGGAATAAGAACATACGATCTGTTTATGTGAGAGGAGACACCTTGACGATGGAGATGCTTAAACCACCCGCCGAGACATTATACGAGGTTGAATTACGCGCGCTGCGAGAGGAAGATCAGGGGAAACGTCCCCCGAACTGGCTGTTATCTCCCGCCTATGTGCGCGATTTTATTATTGGCAGGGATAAGCCCGCGTTATTAAATGGAGAAGAGATCCCGATTACCCGCAAATTCTATGGCAATGACGTGTTAATTGAACGGGCAGTGGTTACTCTGGCAGGCAATCGAGGATTAATGCTCGTGGGAGAACCCGGGACAGCCAAGACCATGCTTAGCGAACTGCTGACCGCAGCGATCTCCGGTACCAGTCTAAACACGATTCAAGGTACAGCAGGCACAACAGAGGATATGATCAAGTATTCCTGGAATTACGCCATGTTGCTTGATAAAGGCCCTTCGGAAGCGGCACTTGTGCCATCACCGTTATATAACGGCATGAAGAAAGGTATTCTTACCCGTTTTGAAGAGATTACACGTTGTCCGGCTGAAGCGCAGGATAGTCTGATCAGTATTCTCAGTGACAAGGTCATGAGCATTCCTGAACTGGATGGTGGTGTACTGTTTGCCCAACCGGGATTTAACGTCATTGCTACAGCCAATATTCGGGATAAAGGTGTTAACGAAATGAGCGGTGCATTGAAACGTCGCTTCAATTTTGAAACAATCAAGCCCATTCATAACGTAAAGATGGAAGCTAAAATCATTGAATCCCAGGCACGAAGCCTGTTGTTACATAGTGGAATTGATATTGAAATTAACCCGGATGTGGTTGAATTGCTGGCTACAACATTCATGGAACTGCGCACCGGCATGACACGGGAAGGATACAAGCTCGATACCCCTCAAGCATCCATGAGTACGGCGGAAGCGGTGTCTGTCTATGTTCAGAGTGCGATGACTTCCTATTATTACGAAGATAAAGCTATTGGGCTGGATCGGTTGGTGCAGAATATGCTAGGGACCATTGCAAAGGAAAACGACAAGGATCTGTCCATTCTCAAAACCTACTTCTCCAAGGTCGTAAAAGAGCGTTCCAGAGAAGAGGGAATGTGGAAGGACTATTATGAGGAGAGAAAATGGATCGGTTAACAGCAGTTCTGGACCCTGATGTTGATCAGTTACAATCCTTGTTCGAATCCCAGGTGTATAACCTAAGTAATCCTACGGTCTATTATCCAATACGACACCATAGCCCTGCATGTTCGTATCACTTGTTACGATTAATTGGGGAGTACAAGCCGGATATCATTCTGATCGAAGGACCGGAGAGCGGTAATCCATTAATTTCAGTGCTGAGTGATGAGGCAACGATACCTCCTGTCAGTCTGTACTATACCTATGAGAGTGAACTAGAGAGAGAAGCCTGCTATTATCCGATGCTTCGGTATTCGCCTGAATATGTAGCTTTGAAAGAAGCAAAACGGCTGGACATTCCAGCGAAGTTTATTGATTTGGACTATCAACACTTCTCCAATCGTGCATCCAAATCCGGCCAGACAGAACAAAAGGAGATCTCTATTCAGGACGAAACCTTGCTTGCGGGGTCTGATTTCATTAACCGATTATGCCAAAAAACAAACTGTCGCAGTTTTGATGAATTGTGGGAAAAGGTGTTTGAAATTGGTGGTCTGGAAAAATCCACTCAGGCATTCGTGCAGGATGTATTCACGTATTGTACTTTATCCCGAATGTGCTATTCCACGGAACGATTACAGTCTTCAGGTGATCTGGCAAGAGAAGCACATATGAAACAACATATTCAACAAGCGGTGCAGGAGCATGACCGTGTGCTTGTCATTACCGGTGGGTTTCATACGTATGGACTGTTGATGTCAGAGAAACATGAATCGGAATTGGAACAGCCAGAAATGAATAAACGACATACAGACCAACGTTTGGATGGACAAGGTAAACCAGGAACGTCTCAACAAAGTGCGGTTAATCCAGATACGGTTCACCAACAAATGTACCCGATGGTCTATACCTTTGCTGAGGCGGATCGGCTCAATGGATATGCGAGCGGCATGCCTTATGTGAATTATTATGATCAGATCTGGAACCAGCTGCTTCGCAAAAAGAGTACACCGTATAATCTAACGGCTCTGGACTTGTTATCCCGGCTGATGCGCCAATTACGGGATGGTCACGAACATGTATCAACGAGTGATGCGATTGAGGCGTACAGCATGATTCAAGGTCTTGCCGGGCTTCGGGGTAAAAGGGAAGGCGGCGTCTATGAGTTGATGGATGCAGCACTCTCTTCCTTTGTGAAGGGGGAGCTTACCTTGGCGACCGATAAACCGCTGCAAGAGCTGCAGCAGTTATTGACTGGAGACGTCATTGGAAGCGTGGCTCCCAATTCATTCAGTATTCCCATCGTGGAGGACTTCAAGGCGCGTTGTACAGAGTACAAACTGCAGATTCGTACAACAGGTCAACACAAGAAAGTGCTGGATCTGTATGCGAAACCGGAGCATCGTCAGATAAGCCAATTGATTCAATGCATCACCTATCTGGTTCCGGAATTTGCGAAACGGCAATCGGGGCCGGACTGGATCGCAGAGCGTGATATGAATCTTGTTCGCGAAACCTGGGTTTATATGTACTCATCCCGTATTGAAGCCAGATTGATAGAAAACTCTCTCTATGGCGGAACACTTGCTGGAGCAGCCACACGCAAAATGGAAGAACAGATGCAAGAAATACCGGATCATCATAGCGGTGAACTTGCCCGACTCATGCTTCAAGCGTTGCTCATGGGGCTTCAAGACACAGCGATGAAACTCTATGAACAGGTGCGCTCGGCGCTGAGAACCGACGGGAATTTTCTATCCTTATGTAACAGTCTGCATATCTTGAACCGAATTCATCAACACCGCAGGTTGCTGGGATTATCTGACGAGCAACATCTCCCTGATCTGGTATCCGAAGCTTATAGAAACGCCGTGGACAAGTTGTTACAGCTCTCCAGAGCCAATTCGGATGAACATGAAGCCATTATTCAGGGATTGAAGCTGTTAGCTATGCTCGCGGAGTCATCAGAGGGGTATTTTCAGGATGAGACATTCCGAATACATCTGAATGAGCTTCTGTCGGATCAGCAGCTTCCGGCTCAGCTGGAGGGTGTGTGTGTGGCTATTTCCTCAGGGCTCGGTGACAGGCCCAGGGATGAGATTGTTGATCGTGCTCGCGGGTATATCCATGGTACACCGGATCAGACCCGTCAAACGGCACTTTTTTTACAGGGAGTATTCACTGTAGCACGTGACGCTTTTTTATATGAAGATCAGCTGTTGTCTGAGTTGAATTATTTGATTGAACAGTTATCCTACGACGACTTCATCAGTATGGTACCGGAATTAAGGCTGGCATTCACCTACTTTACACCCATGGAGACGGGCTTGATTGCGGAGCGGGTGGCGAGTCTGCATCAGGTTGAACCAGAGGAGATGTTGAGGCCTGCGGTCGATGAACAGATGCTGATTCAGTCCAAGACGTGGGATGAAGCGCTTCGAAAGGAGTTTGCTGCATGGAAGCTAATATGAATGAAGCGAATCGGACAACGGACGAAACCGGAGAAATCAATGAAAGTTCCAATCCGGATGGAAGCAAACGAGGGGATCAACATTCTGCTGAAACTTTAAATCGATGGCGTCTGGTTCTCGGTGAATCGGCGGAAGAAGGGTTGTGTAATACAGACCAATACACTTCTGCTGAATTTCAATATACGGAAATCGATGAGATTCTGGGGTATCTCTATAACCGTGAATACGGTGAAGAACAAGGTTATCGAAAAGAGGGAGGACGCGGTGCGTCTAACCTGACTGTACCGAAATGGCTGCACAAGGTCAGGGATCTATTCCCCAAACCAACGGTCGAAATATTGGAAAAACAGGCGCTTGATCGTTATGGGCTGACAGAATTGTTAACGGACAAAAAGTTGCTTGAATCCCTTGAACCCAACATGAATCTGCTCAAGAACATTATGCAGTTCAAAGGACGGATGAAAGGTGAGGTGTTAAAGAGCGCCAAGGATATCGTGCGAACCGTGGTTGAAGAGCTGCGTAGTAAGCTGGAATCTCAGACCCGAGCGAGTATCATGGGCAAGCGCAGTCGCTATACCTCGAGTTCAGTACGATCTTTGCGCAATCTGAATTTCAAGCGAACTATCACCAAGAATTTGAAGAATTACGATAAAAACAAGCGCAGGTTTGTAATTGATCGTCTATATTTCGACGGGAATATCCAGCCCCATAACAAGTGGAACATCATCATTGGTGTGGACGAGAGTGGCAGTATGCTGGATTCAGTCATCTACAGTTCGGTGATGGCCAGCATCTTCTACCGCTTGAATGCGCTTCGCACGAAATTATTCATATTTGATACGCAGGTTGTTGATCTGAGCGATAGACTGGAAGACCCCGTAGACGTGCTCATGAATGTACAGCTCGGTGGGGGGACACATATTACGAAAGCGTTGCGATATGGCGAGACGTTAATCGATAATCCAGGCAAAACCATCTTTATTCTGGTCAGTGATCTGGAGGAAGGGTACCCGATAGCGCAAATGTATAAAGCCTGTAAAGATATTATCGATGCAGGATGCAAGCTACTGGTTCTCACCGCGCTCGATTTTAACGGGGATTCAGTCTATAACAAACATGCCGCACAGACATTAACCAATATGGGGGCACATGTAGCAGCAATTACGCCTAACGAACTCGCGGATTGGATTGGCGAGATCATCACTTAAATTCAAGGAGGAATGTGTAATGCTTACCGCAGACCGCGCAGTTGAAACTTTGGTGGAGAAATTCGCAGTAACTTGTTCAAACGAGTATTCATTAAAAACAGATCGAAGCTCCGAAATTATTGATTACGTCTTGGGAACGACAGACAAGTTCCCGGATATGTTGGGAAATTCGAGTCATTATGTGTATCAAACGATTGATCTGCTCATGAAGCTTGCCAAAAAAGACGACGGAGATATCTTTTACCGTGCCGGGGCTATTGTGATATATCTGGAATCCAATTATTCCAAAAGAAATTCATGGAGAACGGATGCCTTTACTGTCTGTATGGGAAATGACTCCGAAGCTTATGGATTAAGCGGGAAGAGCAAAAGCGCTGATCGCATGGATGGATTGTTGTCTCGGTTGGAGAAAATCAAACAGTTTGCAGGCGAGAACGAAATTTTGACTGAATTAAAGAGTAAATTAAAGCGTGCCCAGTGGCTTTTTGATTCCAAAAAAGCGGACAGTCAAGGGGATTACCGGGATGTAATTAATGCATTAATGCTGCTGCAATTATATTCAAGACTCAGTGACACGGCTTCTCATCTTGCAGAGGTTCAATCTTCTGTTCAATCGTTACCAGTGTTGTTTCAACATGTAATGGCTAATGATGCAGATAAGTTGCGGGACGAGTTACATACGTTGATTGAACCTGTAGTGGTCAGTAATATTCAAGGAAAGCATAACGGATCTTCCCAAGAATTGAAGGATGAATTCCTCAAGGAGAAGCGTAGTCAGCTCATAGCTGAACTGTATCCCAATACGTCTTTCTCTTCAAAAGAGCAATGTTCAAACACAGTATTCCATCAAACAATGGTACTTGTGAGTGGTGCCTTGTTGTACCTGATTAACATTAGTGGAGGTAAACAACGGTTCCTTGATACAAATAGTGAGATTGGGCATGTTTTGCTTCACACAGTACATCAATTACATGAGATTTATCCACTTGAAGTTCGCCGTTACTTGCTGAGTATGGACCCTAGAGCCAAGAGTCCAAATGATCTACTTGCTGGACTTGTGCCTCTGGATGAACCTTATCAGTTGGTTGAAATGTTGCGGGACGAGCTTAATTCGTACACGGTATCTTGGAACATGTTACAATCAGCGATCGCGAATCGTCCTGAACAAGCGATTCGAGCATACGAGATTATCAAACCGCCATTCCTCAAACTCTGCATTCAGAAATTCATGGAGGATCAAGGATTGACATTGCCTAATGCGGAGGGGTCACTGGAGCAAGCGGTATTTAACGCTCTTCGGCATCCTTTGGACGGGGGACGTCAAGGACTTGCGATTGCAAGATACTTAAGTGGGGAAAACACCCTGGAGGAATATTGGGAGGACCCAAATAGTCGCGGGTTGTTTAATCAACTGAATCGGGATAAGAAGCGTGTTCACAACCTCATTAGTATTAGTTTTCTGCCCTTGGATTCGGAGGCGATGCGCAGGTTCGCAATCCTGACCACTCATCCCGATTGGACACTGGATATTATCTCGGACATGTACAATTCATACGCTTTTAGTGCAGAGCAACTGCTTCAACGTTACGGGCAAGACCCTGAGGTGCAACGTGAGAAATTGCTAACCAGCCTGATCTCACTTAATGGCATGACCGACTACAGATACAAATCGATGCCGCATGACGAATACCGCCGAATCATTCAGCAGAATCTGGACTATGCACTGACACAGTACAAGAAACTGCCAACAGATACACGCATTTTAATTCTGGAGATTACCTTTGAACAGCGTGATGAGTTATCGAAGAAAATATTGGCCGAAGCGATTCGTGCCGGATTGCAGGATTCTTCCAAAAAGGCCAACGGCGTGGCGTTAGCGGAATTCAACCGAATTCCTGATCAGGACTTGTATACGCTCATATACCTCTCGGAGAAAAAAGTGGCGATCAAAGAAATGGCTCTGACTGCAATCCGCAGTCTGGAAAACAGCAAGGAACTGTACGGTGAACTTTTGAAGAAAGAGAAGTCCGACGATTGGAAGAGCTTGATCCAAATTCTGCTAGATACCGCAGATCTAAGTCCAGAGTATGCCCATGCTGCACTCGCTGATCAGGCGGATGCCAAAAAGTTGTCGAGACTGAGCTGGTTGTCCTTGAAAGATCTCCCTTCACTGATACGTATTGAAGACAATCAGCCTTTAGATGACCGGATTAAACAGTATGCTTTGGTCCAATCATTGGATCATACATCCGGTCCTAATGAACGGTTGAATGAATTACGAGATTACGTAAGTGAGGCATCGCTCGCTCGTTTTGCAAGTGAACTGCTCCAGGTCTGGATTCAGGAAGGTGCTCCTGCAAAAGAGAAATGGGTGATGTATGTATCAGCACTCTTTGGCGATATTCACATTGTGAATATTCTGGCTCCGCAAATTAAGGAATGGACAGAAAACAGTCGTGGCGCGATTGCAGCAGATGCTGTAAAAGTGCTCGCTTATCTGAAAGATCCATCCGCTCTTATGGCGATTGACAAGATCAAACGTGGCGTGAAGAACCGTCAGGTGAAAGGTGCAGCAGAAGAAGCATTGCAACTTGCAGCCGATAATATGCGACTTACCTCGGAACAACTGGAGGATCGGCTGGTCACCACACTTGGTTTTGATGAAAAAGGAACCATGCAGCTGAGTTACGGAGAGCGTTCCTTCCTGGTTAAGGTCAATGGAGACTTACAAGTCGTTGTCTTAAATGAAGAAACGGGCAAATCCGTGAAGAGTCTGCCTGCTCCTGCACAGAAAGATGATCCTGAATTGGCAGCGCAGTCCAAGGCACGTTTCACACAGCTGAAAAAAGATCTCAAATCCATGGTTAACATTCAGGCGCAGCGTCTGGAAGAGTCATTGTCCAAGCAACGTCTGTGGTCTGCCGATGAGTGGAAAGCATTGTTTGTACAAAATGTAATCATGCAAAAATTTGCTGTTGGTCTGATCTGGGGAACGTATGAGGATGGCGCTCTGATCAGCACCTTCCGTTATATGGAGGACGGCACCTTCAATTCTGTGGATGAAGATGAGGTTGATCTACCTTCGGATGCGCAGGTGGGACTTATACACCCGCTGGAACTGGATCAGGCAACGCTTGAAGGTTGGACAACGCAGTTGGAGGATTACGAGATCAAGCAGCCATTTGAGCAATTGAATCGTGAGATTCACCAGCCAGAAGATGAGGATAAAACGAAGAATGAATACGATCATCTGCCCGAGTCTGATTTTTCACCAACGGCTTTCCCCAAAGCACTGGAGAAATACGGTTGGATCAAAGGACCGGCACAGGACGGCGGCTGGTATCATGAATTTTATAAAGAGTACGGAGATCTTGTTGCAGAATTGCAATTCAGTGGTACGAGCATCACGTATTACGAGGGATTGGATGACATTACCCTGGAATCCCTTCATTTCTTCAAACCGAATAACAAGCAATATTATTACTATGGTGACAACAAACCCATTGCTCTAGGCAACGTTCCAGGTCGCGTGTTCAGTGAAACGATCTACGACATTCTGAGAGCAACGGGGCGTTGATGACGTGAATGGATTCAAGGAAAAATTCCGGATTTTTTCGAAGCAGTGTACGGAGGATTATTTGATTCGGTATGCCAACAAGGGGTTGTACAAAAGGTCTTTGAAAGAGTTGGACAATGGTGTAAGTGTAACGTACACATGGAATGCATCATCTGTGAGTTGTCAGCTCAGTGACGGGACACAATGTACGCTTGAAAATACGCTGGATCATTGGGAATGCTCCTGCCCGGCCGATCATATCTGCAAGCATGTGCTTATTGCAATTCTGTATGATCAACGGGAATATACGGCAGAGGATTCAATGAATGCAGACGAGAAGCATGCGCTGGATAAGGACTCAGGGATATCGTATAATGATCCGTTGGACGTACCAAAAAACGTATCAGTAACAGAATCAGCATCAAACTTACTATCAAATGTGGACGATCCAAGCGAAATTCCGCATACGGTGTCACGTGAGATCGAGTCTCGCTTCCGCTGGATAACGGAGTCTGACCTTCCCGTGTTAATTAAATCGTATAGTTCTTCCATGATTGAGGAAGTTGTTTTCCGACTGAGATACCCAGAGGAAATTAAGATCTTTGAAGATTCACTTCTTACGGTTCATCTGACCACCCAGAATATCGAGGTGTCTTTTACGGAGGAACCGAACCTTGCGAAAGCACTATGTAAGGTGCAACAGACAGCCGGGAAAATGGCCAAGCTTGAAGCTTTGTTACGGTACCGGAACTTTAAAGGTCTGGATGATACGGATGCATTAAGTGGACGGGTGTACGAGGCCAAGTTCTCTCTTCAGACAGTGCAGGAATGTCGGGTTATGCTGGCAGGATTGTTGAAGACGGGACTGGCCCGCCTTCCTCAGTCCTATATGGCACAACTGGAGACTTTGGCAATTGCAGCTCATAGTGGCAACCTGCCTGACATAGAACGCAGTTTACGAGGGATTCAAGGAGAACTACAGTTGTTTTTCAACAGACATATACGTTTCTCCATGCAATCCATGTTGGATCGGGTAAGCAAGCTATATCTTGCACTCCAGGTTCTTGAAGAAGAAAAGGTGTCTGTCATTCAGCAGAGTCAGCTCATTGGCAGTTTTCGAAGTAAATACTTTACGGTTCCTTCACTTCACCTGTATGGACTGGGAGCTGACGCGTGGGAGACACGATCCGGTTTCCGTGGAATCACTTATCATTTCTATTGTTTCGATGATGAGGAAATCTACACCTATAGCGATGTACGTGCTGTATATTATGATGATCAGCAGTTCTCATATACAGAGCATTATGGTGCATTCACACCATGGCTGCCTAATCTGACTTTTCGCCAGTTTGTGGGTGAAGAAGTTCAATTCCATTCAGTAAAAGTGAATGAAGAACGCCGGATCTCTTCCGGGGAAGGTGCCAAGCTTGCGATTTTGCCACGAACGGGTGTGGAAACGTTGAATATGGGCAAAACCATGCAAGACGTAACGTCAGTACTTCAAGAGGAATCGCGATCGTTCGACTTGTTTGCTGCTCCCAAAGAACGATTGGCAGTGATCAAAGTTGCTCGAATCGTGGACCATAACTTTGTCAAACAAACGCAGGATCTTGTCCTGACGGTTGAGAATACCGAAGGGGAAAGACTGGCACTCACTCTCCCGTATTCATCTGACTGGCAGGCGATGATCCAAAGACTGGAGTCAGGATATGGTTCCCAATCGCTTGAACACTTCTATGCCTTTGTGCGTGTGGAACCAAAACGGATTAGCCCAATCAGTTTCCTGAAGGGCAAAACGGTGCTCAGTCTGAAAATGGATATCGGTAATGGGAGGATGGGCAGACTTGGAAGAATATAATCAGTTCATGCAGAAAATTAACGGCTGGTCAGAAGAGTTGCTGCTGCGCGGGTTATCTCAGTTTACGATCCGAGATATTGAGGTACTTGAGCAGCTCGCAGCGGAATCCTTGCGGTTGCAGATGAGTTTCCTGCATGAGTTGTTGAATCACCTCATCAAGGAAGGGCGTAGCGTGGCTCTTGGACAAGGTAATGAAGAGTTGCTGTTATTTCAGTATTGTCGTCTCACCCAATATGTACAATTGAGTGTGCAAGAAGAGGCGTAATATTGGTTAGTATTCTAAGCGAAGACCCATGAGAGCGATATGATGTAATAAACAAGATGTATTACAAGATGTATTATAGGATAAAAAAAGATTTGTAGAAGACCACAAGGTCACTGCAAATCTTTTTTTATCGTGGAGTAAGTAAAAGTCATTTGCCAAACGAATATAGGTAGGAAGCACGGATCAACACGACCACTCGTGATCATATGAGCATGGAAGGGAGGGGACATCTAATCGTGGAAGAAGAACAGATACGGAAGGCAGTAGCGAATCGTGATCCTGAAGCCATGGAATGGGTGATGAACCACTACGCAGGTTTGTTATGGAAGATTGCTCATTCCATCCTACATCATGCATCGACAGAAGAGATTGAAGACTGCGTAGCAGATACATTTTTTGCTTTTTGGCAGAATCCGGATGCATTCCAGTCTGGGCGAAGTAGCCTGAAAAATTACCTTGCAACAATCACAAAACATAAAGCGATTGATCGCTACCGGAAACTTAATCGAAGAACTGAGCTTACATATGAAGAGGAGATTCATTCGGTGCAAACGGATGATTTGTTGGTTCAGATGATCAGTAAAGAGACATATACGGAACTTAATCAAATGATTGAATCTTTTCCAGAACCGGAACGGGAGATTATGAAACGTCGGTTTTACGAAGGACAGAGACCCCATGAGATATCGGAAGCATTGTCCCTACACGTTAGGCAAGTCCATAACAAGCTTTATCGCTCCAGGCAACGATTGAGGACATGGTGGATGAATAGGAAATAAAGGAGGCGATCAAATGCGAAAATCCGAAAAAGAATTCACTGAGCAGAACCTCTTTAATATTAAAAAGTTGTTCTATGATAAATTGGCGATGAATGAACCACCAACCGTTACGAGATCAGATTCATCATTTTATCCACCTATATTATATCCATCCGCTCCATCCGCACAGACAAAGAAGTCCATGAATAAAAGAAAAAGGTATCGCAAAGCCATCTATATTCCTGTAACCGCTGCGTTATCGTTATGTCTTGTTACAGGGGCAGCTGCATCGGTGGGCATCATTGATCTGTCTACTGTTCTTCATTTTCTAGGTGCAGATCGGATTGGCATTCTTCAGCCTGTTCATCAGGTGAGTGAAGATCAAGGGATTCGAATGGAGGTTATAGGTGCTGTCAGGGACGGAGATACAACGGAAATCTATGTTTCATTATCGGATCTGACGGGTCATCGCATTGACGATACACTGGATGTATATGATTACAGGGTAACCGGAGGTAATGCAAACAACGCTCAGATTATTTATTATGATGAAGCTAATAAAACGGCTATTGTTCGATTCCTCATTCAAGGAAAAGTCAGCAAAAATCGAATTACCGTTCAGATTAATACGCTGATGTCAGGTACATCTCTTCAAGATGGTTACAACGTACAAGTGGACTGGGAGAAGTTGTTACAAGAAAAGCAAAACAATAGTTATGAAATCCTGGAGCGAGATCGTATAAGTGGCTTGGGAGGTACAACCGATATTCAATTGGAAACTGATCCTATTCGGGTACTGCATCAGGATGTAACGAATATCCCCATTTCCGGTATTGATTGGATGCATATTTCCAATCTAGGTTTTGTGGAGGGCAAGTTACACATTCAGATTAATCCGAATAATGAGATAGGCGAGTATAATCATGGATATTTCTACTTCACGGATGAGCAAGGTCAAAAGCTCGATATTCCCCAATATTCCATTAGCTATGGACATTATATGAAAGATGGGGTCGGGTATGGAGGAGATTATGAGGAGTTTGTGTATGATCTGTCTACTGTTGACAATTTAGATAAGCTGAGAATTCAAGGCAGCTTTACGAGCATAAGTGAAGTTGTGCAGGGAAATTGGAAAACGACCTTTAACTTGAGTCAAAATGCTTTGAGTAAAACAGGAAACATTCAGCTTGATACAAATGGAGGCTTACAGGCAAATGTTACTCTTTCCCCGGTTGGTGTCACACTTACAGGTGAGGCACTGAGTATGATTCGGATGGAGGATCTGAGTATTGAAGTGCACCTGAAGGATGGTACAAAGTTGACTGGCGAATCCGGTTTCCTCCAGCTGGATCAGGATCTCATTAAGTGGATTTCGCCTAAGACCATTCCGGTGAATGATGTGAGCTACCTGCTAATCAATGGAGAGAAAGTAACTTTGCAAGATAGATAATATAAAAAGTGAATCAAAGAATCGGGGAATAAGTGCAATCAGAAGGCTGTTCTGTTATCGGAGTGGTAAGTGTGAATATTCTTTAGTTCAACTTACATAAAATGAATTACATGTCATATCCTGATTTATGACGCATACCATTAGGCGAATGCGGTCATAAGGGAGGAAACTGAGATGTCCATGAGCGAACCGCTGTTAACGCAGATTGTGAATCAACATATTCCGGCTGGTGCAACGGTCGTCACTATTGATAAACCTGTTCAACATCCAGCGATCTATGCGGCCGATCTTACCGGTGACGGTATGCCGGAGATTGCTGCAGTCTATCAGTTGAATGGTGAGCTGTATTTGCTCATTCTGAAATTTGTTCAAGGACATTGGATCAAGATGGCACTAATTAAGGGATTGGGGTATGGGGTGACTTTAATGACTGCTGCCCCTGTAACTTCAACGGCAAGGAACAATCTTATTATCGGTTGGCGGATTGGTTCTATTTGGTCTAAGCTTGCCGTATATGAGTGGACGGAATCAGGGCTCAAAGATCTGGCGCCTGACGATCTATATTATAGCTATGCAGAGATTATAGATATGCCTGGTCCGAATGGTCGAGATGGGAAAGTGGAGATTGCACTCTGGATACATGACACAGGTGAAGCCTATCGTGTGGAGATTATCCGATGGCAGAATGGGAAATGGGTTCCTGCACCGGACGTATATGCAACCTATTATCCAAAAGTGGTGCAATATTACGAGCAACTAACCCAGCAATATCCTGATTATATCTTTTACTGGTATTACCTTGCGGATGCTCAGTACCACGCGGGCCAGTATCCGGCAGCTCTCGCTTCAGTTCAGAAGGCACTCAGTTTCCCGGAAGCTTATCCTTCCAGAGAGGTACTACAGGAGCTGGAAAAGAAAATTAAGCAGGCGATGGTCCCTGTAAGCCATGCCCGGGTAGCGACATGGTTATATCCAATCTCCGTTCGAACCACGAGTGGGACGCGTTGGGGGTATATGGATGCACAAGGCCACATTCGGCTTGAACCGGTACTGGATGACGCGCAAGAGTTTCAGCCGAATGGATTGGCTGTGGTTGTGAAGGACGGTCGTGCCGGCGTTATTAATCTTCAAGGGCAGTATGTCGTTCAACCTGTATACGATTCCATCAATTCCTTTTCCGAAGAACGGGCGATAACAATTGATTCTCAAGGATTTAAGATGATTAATGAACAAGGTACAGTCCTGACCAAACGGGCGTACCCGTATATCTCAAATATGAACGACGGTCGAGCGTTATTTTACGATTCTAATCCTGGTCAGGCAGATGGATCGGTGAGTCGGTATGGTTATTTGGATGCGTCGGGCAATGAGGTGATACCTGCACAGTTCGCTTCTGCGAATGATTTTCAAGATGGTAAAGCGGTTGTGCAGATTAAGGACAATGAATATGCACTCATTAATCGCAATGGACATCGGCTCGCAACGTATCCATATGCCTATGTGGGACCACTAGGGGATGGACTGCTCGCTTTTCAAAAAGAGGGCTCGGGCAAATATGGGTACATCGACGAACGGGGTAATATTCGCATTCAGCCCAAGTTTTCATCGGCATTTCCTTTTAACGACGGGCAAGCGATTGTTAATACAGCAGAGGATTACAAATCGATCTACGGTGTTATTAATACGCAAGGATCGTTTATCATTCAACCCGCGTATAATGACATCCGCGAACTAGGCGAGCATCGTTATGCGCTGGGGCAAGCGATTAACCCGGAGCAGCCTTATATCGGCTCTGTGTATACGATTGCAGATACCAACGGTAGAAGACTTACGGAGTTCCTATATCGCGAAGTAGGCAATTACAAAAACGGTCTTGCTTCCGCATCGGATGGCAGACAAACCTATCTGCTGGATCTGAGTGGAAGACCTGCCGCTGGGTATCCACATGTAGAAGGTTCGGGTACGCTGGAGGTCGTGGCACCAGATCTGATTAAGGCCTATGTAGACCAGCGCTTATCGTATGTGAACCGGGCCGGACAGATCATCTGGCGGCAAAATACAATCGTTCCACTTCATCCGCCGTACCGTGTACGCGAAGAGAAGTACAAACCAAACAGGGACTATCTCGTATATTATCCGCAGGTGGAGGGATTAACGAACCAAGCGGAGCAGCTTGCGCTAAATGCCAAATTGAAGCAACTCTCCCAAGTTAAACCGATCCCTGCCGATCAGCAGCTGGATTATACGTATACAGGTGATTTTGATATTACGTTTTATCAGCAGCAATTGCTGCAACTGCAACTCACAGGTTATAACTACCCGGCGGGTGCAGCGCATGGTATGCCTACGATGATCTATGCGATCATTAATCTGACGAATGGTCAGTTGTATGCGTTGAAGGATTTATTTAAACCAAATAGTGACTATGTAAAAGTGTTGAGCCAGATTGTGGGGGATCAGATCAAAAATGATCCTCAATACTCGTATGTGTTTCCGGACACCTATACGGGGATTAGTGCGGATCAGCCGTTTTTTGTCACAGCGGATGCTCTACATCTCTACTTCAACCCGTATGATATCGCACCCTATGCGGCAGGGTTTCCAACGTTTACGATTCCTTTTGTCCAGATCAAGGATATCATTAATACAGAAGGTTCGTTCTGGAGAGCTTTTCATAATTGATTGAGGGGACAGCCAACATTTTAACGAAAATATACGCTAAGGACGTTGAGGCACAAAGACAGCGGATTTTTCCTGCTTTAAGCAAATGTCCGCTGATGCTTAGCTTATATAACAGTCAAAATGTTGGCGCTACCCCATATAGAGCTACTATAAATCAATCATTCCATCCTTTACACACATCAATCCACTCTGAATAACTAGAGTATTTTTCTAATTGTTCTATTGTAAGTTCAATAGCACTATTGCTACTCCCGCAAGCTGGATAGATTATGTCAAAACGTTTTAGAGATATGTCTAGATAAACAGAAACATCATTTTTAATAGCAAATGGACAAACACCTCCAATGGCATGACCAACCATATCAATGGCTTCATCAGGAGAAAGCATTTTTGCTTTTGTTTTGAAATACTCTTTGAATTTTTTGTTATCCACTTTTGCATCCCCGGCAGCAACTACTAAAACAGCTTGTCCATTCACCATAAAAGAAAGTGTTTTTGCGATTCTCTCTGGCTCACAATCTAATGCAGTTGCAGCCAAATCCACGGTTGCACTAGATACTTCAAATTCGATAATTTCAGAATCCATACCATATTGTTTAAAAAAATCTTTTACTTTTTCAATTGCCATAA
This sequence comes from Paenibacillus sp. FSL E2-0151, assembly GCF_037993015.1. Classification (NCBI taxonomy): domain Bacteria; kingdom Bacillati; phylum Bacillota; class Bacilli; order Caryophanales; family Paenibacillaceae; genus Paenibacillus; species Paenibacillus sp. FSL E2-0151. The sequence goes on along the minus strand of NZ_CP150308.1, from coordinate 3,849,358 downwards.
TCATCACACCTCATTTTAAAATATTTTCTAGAAGATCATAGATGAAACTTGCCTATGTTCTTGGATAAAAAATCATGTTGTAAATGACACATGGTTCTTGATAGGGATTATTATAGGAATGAAAAACATTAGCACGAAAGCGGAGTGCTTGATTTTCTTTTAGAACAATTTTTTTTGTGTTGACTACCAGCTCTAACATACCTTGTACCACAAAAACATATTCTTCCACACCATCAAGGTGCCTTTCAGATGGATGGTGACACCCAGGATCAAATTCGATATAAAATATTTCAACGTTACGGGTAGGGTCAAAAGGAAAAACAGGAAATGCTCTCATTTTTCCATCATTTTCAATGATAGCGTCTTTGGACCGTGTATCAACCACATTGCACTCATCTTCTAGCTCTTCCAATAATAAAGATAAAGGAACTTTTAAGCCCACTGCGATTTTCCAAAGAGTTGTAATCGTTGGTGAAGACTGTCCTCTTTCAATTTGTCCAAGCATAGGCTTACTTACATCAGTAAGTTTAGAAACATCTTCAAGTGTAAGATTTCTCGTTGCTCGTATTTCTTTTAACCGTTCTCCAATAGTTAATACTGGCGATTGCATTGCATCACTCCTTTTGTATGTTATAACATGTTAAAGTTTAATATAACATACTAACAGTTGATTTCAATAGGCGGCAGTTTAATGATGTAAGTAACTCTTTCACATATTTATCCATACTAAATGGAAAATATTACGGGATTTACAGATCAAAGAAGTCATATTTATCTATACAATCAAAAACGAAAACTTTCTCCAACAACAATTTTCTTTGCTTGGCGAGAATGTAAATACTTCACCAGTCATTCTCAAGTTACGCGACGAGGTCATATGTCCAATAGTGCTTATAAGATGCTGTTAGACAACAATAATCCGTGATGAGGTATTATTGCTCCGTGAAGAGGTAGTGATCATTCAGGGCTCTATGAGATATTAATGTGCGTATATAACACTGCGTTATATTGAGAATGATTATTAACATCAGGAGGGGTGAGATGAACAACACATCTGAAGTGTCCGGGTTAATGCAAGTGACGAAGGAGCGTAAAGGTCTGCTGATTACAGCAAGTATCTTCTCGACCCTGTCGAGTCTGTTGCAGATTGTTCCTTTTGTCGGAGTGTATAAGATCGTCGAGGAACTGCTAACGCATGCGGGGCAACCCTCTGCCATGGACAAAGATCTGTTGATCTATTGGGGGATCGTCGCATTCGTAGCCCTCATTGCAGGGCTTGTTGCGCTCTATATCGGGGGGATGTGCTCACACATTGCTGCGTTCAACATTTTGTACCAGCTCAGAGTGAGACTTGCGGAACATGTTGCCAAAGTACCCATGGGGTATCACACCCGGACGGCAACCGGTGAGCTGAAGAAGATCATCGAAGTCAGTGTGGAGAAAATTGAGAAGTTTATCGCTCATCAGTTGCCGGATCTGGTAAGTGCGATCGTTATTCCACTGATGCTCTTGGGATATCTGTTCTGGCTCGATTATCGCATGGCGCTGACGCTTTTGGTTCCGATTGGAATCGGGTTCTGGCTCCAAAGTCGCCTTTTCCGCAGCGAAAAAGGCCGTCAGGCTTATCGTGATTTTCAACTTGCCATCGAAGAGATGAATGCGACGGGTGTTGAATACGTGAGAGGTATGCCGGCGGTGAAAGTATTTGGCATTACAGCTGATTCGTTTCTGACGTTTAAACAGGCGGTGACGCGGTATCGGGATATTTCGTTAAAAATAACAGATTTGTGTAAAACATCCTACGGGCTGTTTTTTGTAATCATGATCTCGTTATTTACCTTCATCGTTCCGGTGGGTATTCTGCTGTCAAGTGGAAATGCGGGCAATCAGTCGTTTGCGATCACGTTTATTCTGTTTCTGATCATTACCCCGAGTCTATCTGCTCCGTTATTGAAGTTAATGTATCTGGGTAGTGGGATGCGAGAGATTGTGGAAGGACAGAAACGGATAGAATCGGTGTTTGCCGAGCCGGTTGTACAAGAACCTGAGTTGCCCAAAGTTCCGGATACATATGAGGTTGCCTTTCGTCAGGTATCTTTTGCTTATGAACGTAAGGAGAGCGAAGCATATAAACCTGTACTTGATCAGGTTGATTTTGTAGCCAACGCAGGAGAGATGACCGCACTTGTCGGACCTTCTGGTGGAGGAAAGTCCACCATTGCGAATCTATTGCTTCGTTTCTGGGATGTACAGGAAGGTGAGATTACGATTGGTGGAATTCCGATTCAGGAGATGGGTACGGAGAAACTGATGGATACCGTGTCCTTTGTATTTCAGGATGTACATCTGTTCTACGATACAATTGAAGAAAATATTCGGATGGGCAATACATCAGCTTCACGACAGGACGTTATAGCTGCGGCTCAAACTGCTTGCTGTCATGAATTCATTGAGAAACTGGATGCCGGATATGACACCAAAATCGGAGAAGGCGGTACGTATCTATCTGGCGGTGAAGCACAGCGAATTGCAATTGCACGAGCACTGCTTAAAAATGCTCCCATTCTGGTCTTGGATGAAGCGACGGCCTACGCGGATGCAGAGAATGAGCACAAGATACAGCAAGGTCTGGCCCAATTGGTTCAAGGCAAAACGGTACTGATTATTGCTCATCGTCTAACAACGATTCGTGCAGCAGAGCAAATTCTTGTGATCCGGCAAGGGACAATTGCTGAGCGTGGGACACATGATCAATTGCGTGCATTAGGCGGAGTATATGAGCACATGTGGCAGGCCCATATCAGTGCGGCTTCCTGGAAGCTTGGAGGTGCAGGACGATGAAGAATTATTTATACAATATATCTGGGGGTAACCCGCGTAGTCTGCTACCTTCGGTAATTGCAGCGATTCTGGACGGGATTGCAAAGATTGTTCCTGCGGTGCTGCTTGTGGATATATTCAATACGATCTATAAGTCTTTCGCTGAACCAGACAAAGGACTGGATATCAACCGAATGTGGGTTGTATGCTGCATCCTGTTTGCCTGGCTTCTGGTGGAGTATGTGGCTTATGCTTCGCTCTATGACAAGACCTATCGGGCAGCATACAGCCTCGCGGCCTCAGGAAGGTTAAAGCTGGCCGAACATATTCGCCATCTGTCGCTGGGATTCTTCGGAAAACGTGATCCTGGGGATCTGACGAACCTGATCCTGAGTGATTATGGTCAGGTCGAGCATACGATCTCTCACAATCTGTCGCAGCTGATCAGCGCGATTGTGCTTCCGGTACTTGCTTTTGGCGGACTTCTGTTGGTGGATTGGAGAATGGCCGTAGCCATGTTTGTTGCGGTTCCCTTAGGTGTGGCTCTGTTATGGCTTACGGATTCGATTCAGGCACGACTGAGTGAGAACCATGTTCGAGCCAAAAACGAAGCCGCCAATCGGCTGCAGGAGTATCTGAGCGGTATTCGTGAGATTAAGGCCCACAATATGGGGGGCAAACGTTTTGAACGGCTGCGTCGTTCTTTTGACGAATTGAAATCAGCTTCCATTCGGTTAGAAGGTATTATGGGACCGATGATCATGGGCGCGATGTTGCTTGCACGATCAGGGATGACGTGGATGATTCTAGTGGGCAGTTATTTGCTTGCTGGTGGTGAGTTGTCCCTACCGGTATTTCTGTTATTTTTGCTGGTAGGTACAAAGGTATTCGAACCGTTAACGGTTGTACTGATGAGTTATGGGGAGATGCGGTACTCTGCATATAGTGCAAGACGTATTATGGATGTGCAGCAGGAGGCCCCGATGGCAGGAACGGGAGATGTACAGCCCAATCAGGCGATTTCATTCGACCGGGTGACCTTTGGATATGATGACCAGCAGCCTGTGTTGAAAGACTTGTCCTTTACGATTGAGCCGCATACCATTACTGCCTTGGTTGGCCCATCCGGTAGTGGTAAGAGTACAGTCACACGTCTCATTGCCCGCTTCTGGGATGTACAGCAAGGAACCATTCGCATTGGTGGCAGACCCGTTGATCAGATGAACCCCGAGAAGCTGTTGCAGGATATCTCTGTGGTCTTCCAGGACGTGTATCTGTTCCAGGATACGATCGGCAACAACATTCGTGTAGGAAAGAAAGACGCTTCGCAATTCGAGATTGAGGAAGCAGCACGCAGAGCTTGTTGTCATGAGTTTATCTCCAGTCTGCCTCAAGGGTACGATACGCTCGTTGGCGAGGGTGGATCGACGTTATCTGGTGGGGAGAAGCAACGGATTTCCATTGCACGTGCCTTGTTGAAAAATGCATCAATCGTATTGCTCGATGAAGCTACAGCTTCACTTGATCCGGAGAACGAAGCCGCCGTGCAGCAAGCGATTAATGAATTGGTCGCGGACAAGACGGTTATTTTGATTGCGCACCGATTAAAGACCATTCAGAATGCCGATCAGATCTTTGTATTGGACCAAGGTCAGCTCGTAGAGCAAGGAACGCATGCGCATTTGTTAGATCACTCAGGCATCTACGCTCGGTTGTGGCAATTACAACAGGATGCAGAAGGCTGGCATGTAAAATTGAACGGATCATGAGTTCGATGAGATTAATGAAGTAAATAAGCCTGATGTAGCTCTTGAACTGACATAAAAGGAGAATGACGACGATGTTTAAACGAATTCCTGTATGGATTGCACTATGCTGTATGCTCACCTTGGCGGCCTGTGGAACGACCCAGACCACCAATGAAGTGGCGAGCTCCTCAGAGGGAACCACACAAGCAACGACCAAAATGATTACCAACCCGAATGGAGAAGAAATTACGATCCCTTTGAATCCAGAACGTATTGTTGATCTATCCGGTTCTACAGAAGAGCTATTGATCATTGGGAAAACACCTGTTGCAACGATGAGTGCGGATTACGGTAACCCGGAGGAAATCACTCCAACCATTAAGGATCAACTGAGTGCAGATACCGTTAATCTGGGCTGGTATGGTTCACCGTTCAGCATTGAAGCTATAGCGGGTGCTAATCCGGACCTGATTATTCTGGGAAAGGATTTTAACACGGATCAATATGAAACTTTATCTAAAATTGCACCTACAATTGCATTGCCTTACTCTTACTATGATTGGAGAGAACGCCTGACATTCTTGGCAGATACGTTTGGAGAAGAAAGCAAGAAAGATGAATATCTGGCCAAGTATGATGCGAAATCTGCAGAGTGGAAACAAAAGCTGGAGGCGGCTGTACATGGTGAATCCTTTGCCGTAATTGAGACATATCCAAACAACCTGGTCATCTATTCCAATAAAGGGGCAGCTGAGATGTTATACGGTGAATGGGGCCAGAAGCGCACAGAGGGTATCCCTGATCCAGAGGGCTGGGGCGGTAAACAGATCGCACTGGAGGCTCTGGCTACCGTTAATCCGGATCGTCTGTTATTGATGGAGAATAGTGAGAACAAGATGGTCGATAGTAAGGTGTGGAATAACATGAACGCAGTGAAGAATGAAAAGATCTATAAAATCTCTAATGTCGATAATTATAATTATTCGTACACAGCGATGGGGAGAATGGAGCTTATGGACCGTTTGGGTACGATGATTCTGGAAGGTAAGAAGTAGTCGTTGGATTGGAGCGATTAACGATGGATTAACATTAATATTTAACAGAATCTAATGGCGGCTCTATATGTAATTGTGTAATTTGTTCGAAATCATGTAACTTGAGCGGTTCTGGCTGCGTTTAGACATTGGGCTGATCTGATGTTGGTGAACGCGGTTCAACGGTACATGGTATTAGGACTTATATTTATAGGTATAAGCTTGACTGCATATCTCGTTCTTGAAAGGGTTGAAGGGTACCATATTACAACGACAGAGTATTACGGCTTACGCAATGCAGGGGGAGTAATATATATTCTTTCGCTTATCCTGGGATTCGGTCACTATTTAGTCGCTTTTTATGTTGTTATTATTAGCCCGATCTCATGGCTGCTGCGGAAATATGTATGCTTTCCTATGGTGAGAACTTTCATCTATATGATTGGGTTTGGATGGGGCGGGCTGTGGGTTTTTGATCTCATGTACAATCCATATTTCGTGAATGGATACCATCTGAACCGAATGACATCGATATGGATATTTGCCATCGCCGGTTTAGTCTATGCTTTTTTAGAGAATAAGATTTGGCGAAGAGGGCAGATACAGAACGAACAGAAGGCTACTTAACAAATGTTGAGTAGCCTTCTTGGTTTACATAATTATTATGGTGTTTTCATTGGGGGCTCAGAAGCCAAATACAATATTTAGAAAGGATTATGTAAGAGTAAATAGTGAACATGTACAGCAGTATGTTAATTCGATATTTGTTATAAAATTCACAAAGGATGCAATTAAAATGAAATAGGAGTTTTATCGTAAAAAGGTAAAATTTTCTGTTATACTATTTGGGTTGTGTACATAAAGTTAGATATTTTAATGAAGGGAGTTCATGAAGTAAATTAGCCGTTTAGTTTAAAATTGTAGTTTGGAGGAAAGCACTTTGTATAAAGCAGGTTTTTGGATTAGATTAGGAGCAGGTGTATTGGATAGTCTTATTATTTCAATTCCGTTAGTGATTATTGCAGGTGTGCTGACGGGCAACTTTGATACGGATGAGCCGATTGCCAAACTGCTTAGTGCGTTATACTCAATTTTATTACCAGTTTACTGGTATGGTCGAACCATAGGCAAACGTATATGTGGAATTCGAATCCGCCAATACGATACACACGAACCGCCAAAAATTGGTACGATGCTGATGCGAGTTGTTGTAGCTGGACTTGTGTACGTATTAACTTTGGGTATCGGAGTTATTGTGAGTGCTTTTATGGTCGGTTTGCGTGAGGATCGACGTGCGATTCATGACTTTGTAGCAGGAACAGAAGTAGTTTGGGATTAACTCGAAAAATATAAAGAATTGCTGTACAGGGGTAAAAATCACTGTACAGCTTTTAAATCATTAGTACTGTTTCACAAAACTCGTATTTTGTACATATGTATACAGTTTGCATTTCCTCAAGCAGTTTCTTTTGAATATCAATCCTCTTCTACATAAAGACAAACAATAGCTTTCTTTTCATTTAGCAAATCACCTAGCCTTTTTACAAAACTCGACAGCCAGTTCCAGTCAAGTTGATGTTGTTGAAAGAATCTAATTCGCTGATTTGCGATTTTTCTTATAAATAATCCATCTCCATTAAAGGATTTGATTAACCTTTCAACTCCATTAATTACGAGGTAATTATAATTAGTGTGCTCCATTAACGAAGTAAACAAAACATTAACTGACACAGATGTCATGTTCAGACTTCGATCTTGGGATTTGTAGATTTCTTTGGTTTTCCATAATAATCGACAATGAGTATTTCTCCCTCATGGCTCAATAGATTACCCGCTATTACTTGAGTTAAATCTGGACCTATATTGTTTAATAAAATAGTAACCTTATTCTCAAAAAAAACAGTTCCTGTAGTCGCTGGTGCTTCCATACGGTTCACTCCCATATTAGTAAAGTTCCGTTCGGATACTACTATTATTTAACAATTAGTTCCTTCACCTAGGAAACTAGGTGTTTTCTATGAGTGTTGCTCGTTTTCACTTTGAACGCCTGAATAGTGAACTGGAGCCTAAAATTCAAATACATCTGCTATATTGACATAAAGGTTTACAGATATTTGAATGCACTGACTATTCCATAAAAATCCAATATGAGAATACTGCTATTAGCTAGAACCATTACTAATCTGAATTTATAAATCGAATCAAAGTCAGCATCAGGGTCATCAACTACCTTCTCAATTAAATCCATCATGCGTTTTGGAAATAACAATGCAATAGTTGTAAATAACATCGCAAATCCGCTTAGCAAAATGTAAATAAGAGCACTCGCAGCCGTTTTAATTAACGAATCAGCTTCTCGAGTGACGGTTGAATTTTTTGATGCTTCGTTGAAATTTTGTGTTATCTGATTAAATTCAATAGACGACCAAATTGAGATGCTTATATTAACAATCGAAATAAGAATCAAATATATTATTGCCAAATTAACTGACCAATGATTAGTCTTCATGTGCCTTATCCCTATGCCTATTATCAACAAAGAGATACGTGTTACGTAGCTAAACCATATAATAACGAAACTTTCCTATGAACTTCTTTTATCTTGCGATCAGTAAGCTAATGAAAAAATAGAAACGAAGACACTGGAATACATAAGAATCTCACTATCAGTCATCCCTAGTTATAAATATAAGACTGATAAATGAGGGGTGGCCTGAAGCAGCTGATTATCAAAAGGAGATTAATTCCATTTATAAATGCTAAAACATCCTCCTAATAATAGGTTGATAAGTATTGTTCAGAAAATACTGATTTATAAACGGCAACTTTATATAGATCTCTCCCTTTCAAGCAAAGAATGATACACGTAATTAAGATTACTACTGAAGTGAAAATTGAAATGTGAATACATCAGTTAACATGTGATGCCCGCTGTATTAGTTTTTAATGAATCTCTTGCTTCAATTGTACTGAATGAATTACTAATGGAGTTTTAGCATCTAATATCGGAAAAGAACTCTCTGGGTTATGAATAGAAACTATTCTTCTTCTTCCCGTAACCTCTCTTCGTAGTCATCTTGAGCTTCTTTTTGTCGAATACGTTCTTCAAGATCTGCTTCAATTTCTTCCACGCTAATGTGTTCCTCATTGGCAAAAGCTGATTCTTTTTGTTCCTTATTTCGTTCAAATTCTGCCTCAAGTTCATCAGTACGTTCCTGGTCTTCGTAGGGTTCTGTATCTTCTTGAAATGCATCATCATAATCCTCATCATGACCTAGCGGATCAGTTGAACTGATCACTTCAACTTCATCCAGTTCAATGTAAGGTGAATCAATATCAATTAATTTAATTTGATCGTTATGTGTACCAGAAAAAATTTCAATATAAACCCTTGCATCTACCTGACATTTTATTACACTAGGAAGCTCAATGTTAGGTTCTCTACTACCAACATAATAATTATGATCAACATATACAGTAAAATTCACCTTACAATTAATAATCACTATTTCATCATCAATATCATTCATATAATTATTAATCTCTATATCTTCAACCACATCCACTGCAATAAAGTCTGAATTATATTCGATACTTTCTATATTTGTAAGCTTTTCTTCAATTTCTCCGTGCATATTTTCGTTAATATAAATTTCTATTTGCTCAGCTAATTCATATTCTTGATTATCAACTTTCTCCTGTAGTTCCTCGAAGTTTCTGCTTACAAATTCAAGACTCATTTTAATAAAATCATTGAAGTATATGACAAACACTTCGGCATTGTTCGCTTCCATCTCTTTACGTAGTTCTTCTCGTACTTCTACAATCTTGTTATCTGTTAGTTTGAACCAATCTTCTTTTTTATCTCTTGTTATAAACAAAATAGGTTTTTTTTCTTCATTGGACTTTTTTAATAATTCCTTCCAAATGATTAAATCCCCGAATTTATTTGTGGCTTTGTTTCGATCACTGTATCCTGGCGGGATACTATTTTCATATCGTATGGTACCTTCTTGTTCAATATCTGAGACCTCTTCGTCAGTAAACCCAGTGCTAGTTCTAGAACAAAGTGACTTTTGGAATACTTGTACCAATTTTGATTGAAGGAAATCTTTGTTCTCTTCGGTTGATAAAGCTACATTTAATTTGAACTTGCTGATTGCATCATACAAAACTTTATTTATATCGATTTCAGCAATTAAATCTGACAGCAACTCATGACCTTGTTCATCTAGTTTTTTGTGTAGCGATTGAAATTTTTCATCTATGGCCGAGATAGTTTTATCGAACTCCCTATCAAAATTATTTAGACTTCTAATTGAACCAGTTATTTCACCGGTATAATTGAGTTGGGGATCCATCTCAACATTAGCAACATGGGAAGGAATCCAAATACGATCTTCAATAAAAAGTAGAGTGTCCATTGCATATTTAGAAAGCGGTGAATTACATTCTTGTAAAAAAAGCAATGCAGATGTGTCAACGGATATGAGAGCACTTTTCCAAAGTCTCCTGAAATCTTGTTCACTTAGATAACTCATCTATTCTCCTCCATTACATATTCAGCTTGTATGTTTCGCATTTACCAGTAAAACTTAAAATCAGTTATAAGCGTGACCATGTGACCCAGATCTCTCCTCTTTATTTAACTCAGCTTTAATTACTCACTAAGACTACGATTATGTAAAATAAGAAATAAGGAATTTATTTCTGTACATAGATTTTTCAGTACATCATAGGAAGGCAACCCAAGCTGCGCTTGAAAAGATGGATGAGCCTGCATATTCCTAAATTTTCTTATGTTATGGAATTTATACTTTTGTTCAGTATCTATAATTCTTCTCTTAGACAATCTGTCAATCATAGCTGAAAGTGTCACACGGTTACCTTCAGAGTAATTTGATCCATAGACCTTCTCGTGAACATGAGCAACGGTAGCCTCAAAAGCCTTAAATGCTTGATCCAGCGATAGTGTCAGGAAACTCCAATATAAATAACCGTAGGCAAAGAGAGCTTTAGATACTTCTAACATCTCTTTTATGTCTGGAACAATATGTTCATTAAGATCAAGCTTATCGATCAACTCTATCAAGTGACTCTCCGTAATTTTTTGTTCTTCACCTGTCTGTAGATTGGGCTTAACAAAATAACTAAAAAGTTCATCAGCTTTATAAAAGTTCTCATTTGTTATTCGTTTCATATACATACCCCACTTTTCCAATAGTTTACTTGCTATACATCATATATAATAAATATTATCGGCTACTTAACTGATGAAACATAACCCTTGTTAAAGTTTCAAGTACTCACCTATACTTATGGATCAGAGAAGAGAATGATTGACTAAAAGTTGCAATTACTAGGAGTGAATATACTTTGTCAGCACAAACAAACGTCTCCTTTTCGATTTCTCATAGCCACAAAGCTGCAGAGTGGGATACAAAGAAAAATAAAAGGATTTCACCGAACGATGTAACTGCAGAATCTCATCGTTGAGCATCGTGGGTATGTGAGTTTGGCCATGAAGAGTTTAACCCGGTAAGGATCAGGGTTCGTGATGCCGGCTGTACTGACAATTTACTTCTGGTGAAATGATTAAGTACATCTCCCCATTCTGATGGCAACCAAACCTCATCACAGCTGATACTTTCTAAGATTGCTATTATTCCCTTATCATGGTCACTGTCTTTGTGTGTGCACACAGTAGCATTTACTTTATCCTTACCTACTATGTTTTGAAGTGTTTAGCCACTCTGATTCATCTCCACCATCTACCATTACCGATTTCTTTTAATTATGTACTCTTATTTCTAAATAGAACGAGTCACCTTTATTCAACTTAAACGCTATAAACTTTCCCAATATCCCTTCCTCCTCTTCCCATGGATAATAATATATATTCTCATTTACTCATCACTTTTTTTACATACTTCTCGGCCTTGTAATCCTTACGAACTTCATGCAGCGTAGTTGAATTTGTCTCTGACCAGGAATCAAGTAACCTTCTGGGTTCCGCTTCGATTATTTTACGTGCTTCAAGGGTGTCACCAGCCCTGAAGGCCTCAATAATGTTGGATAAGTCAGTTCGATCAATCAATTTCACATAATTGATACCTGCCAGCATTTCACATGAATCTGTGAATCTGGTTGTTGCAATGACAACCGCTTTTTTGGCCTTATAGTATCTCATACAAGAGAAGACTTCTTGAACGGCACTAATGCCTACCGGATTTTCTACAGCGTATCTTTTGGCTTGGATGACATTTCTGACTCCATCCGGATCAGTAAAAACTACGTCAGCTCCAAAGTCACGACTACCCACAGTCTTATATACACCGGAGTAGCCTAGCTCGATTAATAATCTGTATAGGTACATTTCAAAACCTGAGCCGTCACCCATCCTATCAATATCACCTAAAGTGATATCTCTTAGATCGTAATCCTCCTTATCAAATACAACGATAGTCTTTTGTTTTCTCGACAAGATGAGAATTAATATAGACAACACAAAAACTGCAGCAATAATCAGCAGAAAAATAATATAGTCCATTAGGTCTACCCTCCTTCTAATTTCTAGTACAACAATACCATATATTTCAAGGTTATAGATAGAATTTGTGATCGTAGTATTATGAAAATCAAGATTTTGAACTCTGTTAACAAGCCGTAGGCCAAGGTTTGAAGCGGATGACCCGGTACTTTTGTGAGCTTTTAGGGGTCTCCAGATCCGGCTACTATCGTTATCTTCAAGCAGCAGATGGTACGCTTAAAGCAGGCTCAGCGCGATGAAGATGTCTTTAAATGGGTGAAGAGAGCCTTTCATCGCCCAGGTTTTAAGAAAGGTTCACGTTCCAGCAAAATGACGCTCATCATGAGTTTGGTATCGTGTATAATCTCAAACGAATTCGCAGATTGATAAAGAAATTCGGTTTGGTCTGTCTTCATCTGAAACCCAAACCATTCAAACGGATGGTTAAGGCGGCTCAGGAGCACCTAACATTACCTAACCTTTTATAGAGAGACTGCATGAAAAGAATCCCTGGTCTCGCTCTTCTGACGGATATCACCTATCTACCTTAGTGACAGTCCAAGATGGCCTATTTGTAAACCATCCTCGATATTACTATCTAATCCGAAATGACACCAAGTTCCTGTCCTTTTCGGCAATGGAATAATGTCCTTGTCCCTCTACAAAAAAAGCCGCTATAATAGCGACTTCAATGAGACTATGTTCTTGTTCCTCGACACCCTTTAATCCTCTCTCAGCACAATCTTGCTGGCGACATCCTTGATCCTATGGCTGGCAGATTTTTGTTTCGCGTGTTTCATACATTCCACTTTTTAAAGCTATAACATTTGAGATCTTCACATAAGAAGATCTCGTTTTTGTGATTTGCTACAAATTACGGTAATTGCATTGCTCGATTCATAAAAATCTCATCTACTTGACTCAATGTCATTCCAAAATGTGTACTAGCTCTTTCAAGTATAATGGGATCGTGTATTTCAGGAACGTAATTGTTTCCGTAATCCGTTAAGATATCGAACTCCTTCATCATATAATTGTAAACTGTGTCAGCATCACTGTTTTTAGTATCACCGAATTGTTCACTTTTAGTTGCATAATATGCGAAGGAGGTTGGGGTAATTCGGTTTTTTCTGTAGAGTGCTACGTAATCATTAAAGCTAAAAGGAGATTCATCTTTGTAAAAATCATTTAAATATTTGTAGTAATTAATCAAATCCTCATTTCGACCCTTATAGTTCTTAGGGATGCTATATAAGGACTCTAATGCTTTTTTATCATCTCCAGCTTGGCCATAGATATGATATTTTGAAAAGTGATACATCATCTGGAGATCCTGATCTGTTGTTTGGATCTTATCAATAAACTCCGTTATGAGAGCGTATTGTCCTGTGGCTAAATAGCCATTTAACTCATCCCAAACCTTCTCGCTCTCGGTCGCTGCGGTCTGAGAATCACTCGTGCTAAAAGAATACGTATATCCGATCATTTTTCCAAGAGTCTCTTGGGACAAAACAAATTCACCCTCAAGATTCTCACCTTGTTTACCAATTATGTTTTGAACTGAAATAGGTTGTATGATACCTGCTTGAGACGTGATTTGAAGGCTATACTTTCCAGGAACTAACCCTGCTCCATTATTAGAAATCAACTCACTTTCTAACTTACCATTATTGACTTCAACTTCTTTCTGAGCTGAGAATCCATCTTCACCTGTTATAGATAAAACAAGTTTCATTCTATTTGGTAAATTAGTGGTGCCGGTGAAAAGGAGTCGGCTATCCTTATCGAAATCTTCTTTTACGGAAAGTTCAACATGGAGACTACTACTTGCTTTCTCTGAGCACGCACAGAATAAGAGAATTATACTAAGAAAGAGTAGTATAGATTTTGCATTGATTCTCATAAGCTATGTTTATACCTCCAATTTTTATTACTCCTTATATCGGAGAGACAGTTTTGAATGTTGATACCTTTAGAGATTGCAGTTATTTCGCAAGTTATAGACTTTTTCTAATTAGAAAGGATTATGGGTTTGGCTTATTAAGCCATCTAAGTCCAGCTTGTCCTAAACCTAAAAATTCTACTACCCAGTTGTATATATTAAACGGTTCTAATCCTATAAAATATAAACTACGCGTACAACTCCTTACAGTTGCACGCTCTTTTTTATGTCTTTGTAAGCCACAAATATCCAACTAATTACTAAAAAAGCATGTCAAACGTAAACCAAACGTATCTTTTAAATAAGTATCTGTTGCTAGGATAATTTGTTTCATAGAGTTTGTGATCGCTAATATTGATACTCCTGGTTGGACAATAGAAATTTCAAATTCTGTTTCATAACCAGCTCTCACCATCTTTTTTAACATATTTAAAGTTTGTAAGTTCCCTTTTTCAAATCGTGTTTCACCATAGCTTTTCTGTCTCGAATTTTCCCTTTCAATCATTCTTTGTATTATTTCTAATACATTATCATTCCAAACAATTGATTTTTCAGCTTGGCCGCAAACTTCATATAGATCTGAGACACGAGAACCGGGATGCTCTCCGTGTGAATACTTACAATGATAAAGATGAAATATAATTTTTCTATGCTGCATATCAATTTTAATAGAAACAATATCAGCAATTTCCCCTGATCCATCATCGTCAAAAATTATGTCTGAACTTTGATCGGTTTTAAGTGCATATGATCAATGTTTAGGTATTCATCTAATCGGCAATCGGATCAAGTTCTTGTCTTTTTCGGTAATCGGTACAAGTTCTTGTCCTTAGCTTGGGACAAGACTTGTACCCATAAAATAAAAAAGCCGCTAAAATAGCGACTTTCAATGGGACAATGTTCTTGTCCCTCGACAATAAACGACCATTACCAGGTTAAGGTGAACGACCATAACAGTAATTTGCTTTAAAGTTGTTGCTATTACCTTATACGTGTTTAGTGATAATCTCATTAATTGCACTAATTGAAGGTTGGAAGAAGTAACCCCCACCTGTCATCGTTACAAACTCTTGTAAATTTAGTGTTTTGTGCTCTAATACAAATGTTCTACTCCGATCAGTTGATGTATTTTGTCCGATTATAGGATCTTCTCCTTCAGAGCCCGGAGGATTTTTCTTATTATTTGCCCAAGTTTTTTGCAAGAACTCAAACTGTCTTTCTATGGATGTTTGATATGAAATAAACAATAATCCTCTTTCTTCCTCGGGCACCTCATTAAACGATCTTCCAAATGGAATACCTCTTCTTATAATGCGTCTAAGTAGTGTTTGCTCTGCAGAACCTAAATCAGTACCCATATCCCGAGGATTGACTTTACGTATATGTGCTGAAAAAGGGCATATTCCTCCAAGTCTATCGTTCGTTGCGCCACTTATTACTCGTCCGCCTACTTCCTTACTCATTTTGATTGGGGGCTCCACTTCATTGTATGAAAAGTGATTGCTTTCATACGCATCCTTTCCTATATTTTCTTGATCGTGCTCTGGAGAACGAATGATAGGAGCACCACTTGGCCATCGTCCCATTAATTTGGCTCCAATGAGATCCTCCGATAGTCCGGTCTGCACTTTAATTTGTTTTAAAGAATCTTGAAATGCTTTTACATCTTGGCGTAATCGTCGGAAAACCAAATATGAACCATTACGAGCCCATTTTGGTACATTAATGTACATATCAGGTCCCTTGAGTAGGGGTTGGATATCATCATCAGGGTGAGGCCTTGCTCCTTGTGCTGGGTATCCAAATACAAATTCCCCTGGCCAAATGAGCAGTTCTCCTGGTTTCGAGAATGAAAGAGATCTCTTTTCATCAGGGTCAATGAGTCTTGGAGTCAGGTAATCATGATCACCATCAGAGATTCGCCCTCTTACCCCTGGTTGCGAGATCCCGTCCTTAAACCCAAAATGCTCATGCCCTGGCTTGTCTGGTAGAACTCGTCCTACTTCTTCTTGAATTAAGCGAAGTCCTACATTTTCGGAAATCATCTTCTTTATAGTGTTTACTCTTTCTTGCAAAAAATTTTCATTATCGCTAGCAACGATTAGTACAAAGTCTGGATAGTTGTTCCATCCTCCATATTCCCATTGTTCCGGGTTCAAACGATCTCCAAGAGATCTTCTCGGCATGCCATCTTTAAAAGCTTCGCTTGTAAAATGTACTGATTCATCGGGAACTAGTTTTTCAAGTCCAACATAAGTGAATGCGACATTTATCCAGGTTGATGTTAGTCCTTGTGGATCTCGACCACCAAGTCTTTCACGCATCGACTTAAATAAATTATTAAAACGCAAAACTTCCTCCAGAGAGGAAATCTCGGGTAGAAGTTCCTTCAACCACTTTTTAGTCTGCTGAGGCTGGATGATCTTGAGAAATAGAAAGTTCTGAAAGTCTTTATTAAATCCGGCTAAAATATTTCCTTGGATATCCTGTATATCCAAGACCGGTTCAGATTGCTCTACCATCCATCTCAACCTTTCATAATTTAATTGCGTCTACTGCGCTGCATATCTGTTGGATGTATCATCATTTCAGCTACTGCAGCTGTATTTCCTGGACACTGATGCTGCACATTGTCTGCCTCGCCTTTACGGCATACAATGCCCGTTAATTTAATATCAATGAACCGAGCAACCTGACCACCGTAACGAATCGGTTTATCGTCAATTAAAACTTCTTCTCCATCTGGAATTTCATAGACCGCCCTGACTCCTAGCACTTCCTCACCACTAGATCCATCTTGTCCTCTGATTATTTTCCAATATGTTTTTGGATCGGTACCAGACTTAGTTTTCCACCCATTTGTATCTAAATCATCAATATATAGAGCAACAGGATTTTGTATGGTTATAAAGTACTTATCTCGTGCGAAATCATTTATGATACCCCCAATAAGTGGATCGCTCGCACGTCCTGCGTTTCCATAGTCACTACACTCAATCAACTCATCATATGCCTTTATTTCGTTGCCGTCTTTTATTCGGAGAACAGTAGCACGGGCAGCGATATTAATTTCAGCTGAAAGTGTATTGGACTCATGAGTTAAATGCATCTTGCCTTTTTCGGTATTCCATGCATTGTAAGGGTTATACTCTTCATTCATAAATAACTCTTCTTTAGAGATTCCATTTTTTATATATTGATTGTAAAGTTCTACAATTTTATCTTGATCCAGGGACTTCCAATATTCTTCTCCTTCACATGTAAACGTCACACGTTTGAGCCTACCCGTTTGTTCATCACGTTCTACATGCCATTCACAATATTCATCCTGTGGGCGATAAATATACTTTCCATTCTGAATTAACGTCTCCTCTGCTTCTTTATAAGCTAGCTCCCAATTATCTTGATATTTGTCCGCGATCAGTTTTGGGAATGCCTTCCAACGGATTGTTTTGGTAAGGTAATTTTCTGGAGTATCTATCTTTACAGGGTTGTAAAATTGACATTTTCCGACTCCAACTTCGGATTCGACCTCTGAAATGCACACGTCAAATCTTGTTGATATGTAATCACTCCATTGATTCTTTTGTTCTTCATTCATGTCTTCCAGAAAAGCAGGTGGATCAAATTGTTTAAGTTTTGCCATAGTAAGTTCCTCCTTATTAAATTTAAAATCAAGCTTCACAATGAGTTTTAGATTTATGTCAAAACCACTTGAATACTTTTGCATTGCTTAATTCAGATTCAGGAAGATCCTGTGCAACTTGGGTTTATAAAGTTCCTCTTGACGAATTCATGTTGCCTAGAAAAAGCTGCGATTCATTGATGGCACGTATATGCGTGCCATCATAACCGTCATTTAATCTAGAGACATCTAACGGAAACTGTGTTTTTTAATCGACTGTTTCTGCAAAAGCGATATAACTAACTAGCCCTGTAATATTTAACTTTTTCTCAATTAGCTCAGGTGATCTCATTGAAATTACTGTATTGATCCTAGCAAATGTGTTATTTATTTCTCTTACAAGCAATCCTACAGTCAGATTGCTACTTGAAATGTTTATTATTTTTCCAGACTCATCTTTGTAGTTAGGCAAATCAATACTGAAAGTGTTTAATGCGGTCCAACATGATTTAATAGGCACACCAAAATCTATATAATCATCAGTAACAAAATTCTCTGGATTATCTGGATCAGCATCAATTGTCATTGATCGCAATCGTGCATCATATTCTCTAATTAAAATCGCCACAGTTGTATACCACCTTCACAAAGAAATTTTCTTCTGACTGTCCATCCGTATGTTTTATCCTTTTTTGCTATTTCAAATGTGGATAACCCAAATTAAGCTGTTCCATTCCTCTAAGTGTTTAGTAGTACTATAAGATAGCTTTAATCGTGATGCCATCTTTTCAGTTTTTATCCATCCTCCTAATTCAATATATTCGCAAAATTATTATTAATAAACAGATCATAAATTATACATTGTTGGCAGTGGTGAAATTGACAAAGGTCAAGAAAATTTGAATTTTGATGGCGCTTATAGATGAGGAAACACAAAGACGTTAGTGGAACTGTAATAACTAATTTTACTAAGAATAAATGTTCTTAGATGGAGAACCATATAAGTAAATTAATTTTATGGAGGTAAGATTTGGATGAGCTACATAGATGGTGAGATTTTAACTTTTACACAGAACAATAATGAAATAAAACTTCGAGTGTATGGAGATGAGTTTTACGCGCGGTATGAGTCACTGGAGGGTTATACAGCTATATATGATGATAAGTTACAAAAGTTTTGTTATGCTTCCTTGGTAAATGGTGCTCTGACTTCAAATGGAATAGATATTACTTCTCCTCCACCAGCTGATTTAGAAGTGCACTTATTAGAAAATTCTGTTGTAAAAAATGGTAAATTCAATAAAAAATACAATGAACTTATTTCCAGTGAAAGTAATCCACATGAAAACAATACGAATAAAACTTTAGGGCCAAATAAGGGACTTCTCGAAGGAAGGTCCCTCGCTAAAGGGAATATTAATGGGTTGACAGTACTCGTTGATTTCCAAGACCTCAAATCTACTGTCACCAGCGACGATATTAATGAGATGTTAAATGGAGAGAATTATAAGGAGAATGGAAATTATTGCTCGATAAATGAATATTTCAAAATTATATCATCTAACCAACTCGACTATAAAAACACGGTTATTGGACCTATAACCTTGCCTAATACAGTAGAGTATTATAAACGTAATCTTCTTGTGAAAGATGCTTTAGATATAATAATAAATGATCTCAATGTTGACCTTTCTGCAGTTGATTCAACTAATTCTAAAATTGTAGACTCCATCAACTTTTTATATGCGGGCAGAACAAGTTATGAAGGGAACCTCTGGCCCCACAATGGTAATGCTAATTTAAACTACAATGGATATAAAATTGATTTATATATGCTTACAAGTATGGGGAGGAATAAAAGTGATCTAAGTATTGGGACATTCTGTCATGAGACAGGCCATTTACTTTTACGTTTCCCTGATATGTATGATTATGGTGAACGTGATGGAGACAATATCAAGAGCAGTGGTATTGGCATGTATTGTCTAATGGGTTCAGGTAATCATTTAGATAATGGTCATACCCCCTCTCCAGTTTGTTCTTATCTAAGAGAGCTTGTAGGGTGGGCTCCTAATATTATTAATCTTAATGAGATAAACGGAGAACTTTCCATAAAGCATGGTGAATATAACACAATTTGCATGTATAGTACGCATAGCGAGAATGAATATTTTATTTTAGAAAATCGCACAAATTTAAATCTAGATAAATATCTCCCTTCCAGTGGTCTGGCTGTGTATCACTGTGATACTTTAGGTTCTAATGAATTACAGACAGGTAGCTCCAATAGACATTATCAATGTGCACTTCTACAAGCAGATGGTAATTCCGACTTGGAAAATGACGTTAACTCTGGTGATGGTACTGATCTATATTCCGAGAAAGATGGTGTAGTTATTTCTGGGAGTACTAATCCTTCAAGTAGGTTGTGGAATAACAGTGACTCGGGATTAGTTATTTCAGACATTTCCAGTCCAGGATCAGTTATAAAACTAAAGATATTAAACAACCCCAATTAATATTGGGGTTGCCGACGTCCTGTTAGCTTATCCCTCTAGCTTCTTGTTATCTGTACGAATCGTAAGCTCCATATAAGAAAATATGAAGAAACCTTGTCCAACAATAACCATTATGGTTTTGTATGGACAAGGTTTCATTTTCCAAACTATGGCTGTCAAAAATCACAATTCCCCAGAGTTAGATGATTCGGATGTTTGCTCATTGTGCACATCGATAAGGTAACTTATTGCCGGTTACTCGTTCTAACTTAGCCTTTAGGTCTTGTATTTGGTATTCAAACTGAAAATTTGCGTGATCGAATCAGGTATCGATGCTTTGAGTTCTTCCAATAATGCTTTTTGTTCTTCTAACGTTTGTAATCGGTCTTTCATATCATCAATCCATGAGTGGATTAAATGATGTCGGCGTCTTACGACCTTGTAGAAGAGTTCACTAACTACTCTTCATACAGCTATTGCTTCATCTATATAAACTTCAGACAACTCACCCACAAAACTTCCTTGTATACCTATTTTTTTAATCGCCCTTCATAATAACCTTCTTGTTATATACCCTGCATCACTATTAGCGGGCTCCGCACCATCATTAATTAGAAAAGAGCCGGTCTCACATGATCAAGTATCATTCTAAACGACTTTAAATCGTCAGTATATTGTTTACCATTTAACTCCATCAATTTTCTATTGGGATTAAAGAAGAAAACCGTATAAAAATATCCTTGTCACCATTAAGAGCTGTTGCAATACTTTTTAGTCCGCCTCCATAATCAATATTGGGATTTTGCATTTTTACAAATCCTGTGTCTTCTTTTTTGTAACACATAAATACATTGTTCCCAATTTCTAAAAATCTCTCGCTTACAGAAGCAGGATGATCCAGTGAATCAACCCCTGGTTCAAGATTAGGTCCACCTGGTTCACCAACAGGCATAAGTTAAACCAATGTTATCACACACTCAACTTGCTCCGTAAATTAACATTTTTTGATTTCTTAAAAAAATTAGTTAATATGCCCAATTGGTACAAGTTCTTGTCCCTAACAATGACAAATCAGCACTAAGTACGGTATCTGCCCCTTGATCCAAAATCACATTCGGCTTCCTCCCCTTTTCTTTGCTAAAGTGCTTGTTAACGAACTTGTTTTATCTATTTCAAATGGGATTACAGTTCAAGTGGAAGTCTCTCCTAGCGTTGAAGCTGGTCTCTTATTCATAATCCAACCCGTAGTCTGTTAATCGCTCAAAAGAGACTCGCTTCTACACTTAGATATTTATCTAATCGGAAATGGGAACAAGTTCGTGTCTTTCAACAGCTAGTTTCATTACGAAATTTCGCTTTTTTAATGCTTGGCAGCCTGTGTTTACCCTCAGAAACGCTGTTGCTTCATCGTGATGTGACAATTGTATAGTGTGTATTTGTCCCAATAAAACCTTTACCTGAATACTTAGATATTCATCTAATCGGCAATCGGACTATGTTCTTGTCAATTCCGGCAATCGGTACAAGTTCTTGTCCTTTGCTTGGGACAAGAACTTGTACCGATAAAATAAAAAAGCCGCTAAATTAGCGACTTCAATGGGACCATGTTCTTGTCCCTCGACAGGTATATTTACTCCATCCAAACATTCCTGCACTAGCCGGAACCTGCCTGCTATTCGTAGCGAACCCCCAATTAATGAAAGTCGAGAAACGGTACAAGCAAAAATACACCCCCTAGAATTTCATCGGCTAAACTCAGGGGTTTAATCCAATGTCTATTCTAAGGGGTGCACTTCATTTTCGAATGATGAAACTAAATTCTTCATCTTTTTCTTGCGACATTCTTGATCTCTAAATGGCGTTTTTTTTGTTTAGCACGCTTCATGCATTCGTTGTAGTAGCTTCTCCCCTCCCATTTTATATGTAGCATCAATGTTTAATTGTCTATTCCATCAAATCTGTTACTGCACCTCTTGAAGCAGAGGAAACTAATTTAGCATATTTGGCAAGTACACCGGATTTCACTTTCAGTGGCGGTTGTACCCAAGCTTGCGCTCGAGCGGCCAACTCTTCTTCTGGCACTTCAACCTTAATTTCCTGAATGTCGCTATCAATGGTGATAATATCTCCATTTTGGAGCAAAGAGATCGGTCCACCTACTTGTGCCTCAGGGGATACATGGCCGACTACAAATCCATGCGAGCCACCCGAGAACCTACCATCTGTTATGAGAGCAACTTTCCCACCGAGACCTTTCCCTACAATGAGTGCTGTAACGGAAAGCATCTCAGGCATACCTGGTCCACCCTTCGGTCCACAATAGCGTATGACCAATACGTCCCCTTCTTGAATTTCATCATTCATGATCGCTTCTGTCGCTTCATCTTCGCTATCGTAGACCTTTGTCGGTCCGGAAAACTGTTGTATCTTCATGCCTGACATTTTGGCAACAGCGCCTTCAGGAGCTAGGTTTCCTCGAAGCACAACCAGTGGTCCATTTGGTTTGAGCGGATTATTGAGTGGACGTATAATCTCTTGATCATTCTGTAGTGGAGCAGCTTCCGCTAAATTCTCCGCCAACGTTTTACCAGTTACGGTGAGGCAATCC
This sequence comes from Paenibacillus sp. FSL E2-0151, assembly GCF_037993015.1. Taxonomy (NCBI): domain Bacteria; kingdom Bacillati; phylum Bacillota; class Bacilli; order Caryophanales; family Paenibacillaceae; genus Paenibacillus; species Paenibacillus sp. FSL E2-0151. The sequence goes on along the minus strand of NZ_CP150308.1, from coordinate 3,826,554 downwards.
CCATGAAGTAATCCCTCAGCGAGCAATAGCTTCATTACCCCGGAAACACCACCAATATCATTCAAATCCTGCATGACATACTGGCCACTTGGCTTCAGATCTGCCAAATGAGGAACACGCAAGCGAATTCGTTCAAAATCATCCAAGGTTAAATCCACTTCTACGGAGTGCGCAATAGCTAGCAGATGGAGAAATGCGTTGGTTGATCCCCCTAGAGCCATAACAACGGTGATCGCATTCTCAAATGCTTTCTTCGTCATAATGTCTCTTGGGTAGATTTCCTGTTCAAGAAGTGAGATGACCTGCTTACCGGCTGCTTCGCATTCCAATGCTTTATCCGCTGAGATAGCTGATGTCGAAGATGAACCAGGCAAACACATACCCATTGCTTCTGCAGCTGCGGCCATCGTATTAGCGGTATACATCCCCCCACAAGCCCCTGGACCTGGACAAACACTGCATTCGACCTTATGCAATTGTTCGTCTGTTATTTTTCCATCTTGATATTGCCCAACGGCTTCAAAAGCTGAAACGATATCCACTTTTTTACCGTCGAGATTACCAGGTTGAATGGTTCCTCCATATACATAAACAGAAGGAATATTCATCCGTCCAATAGCCATCAAACATGCAGGCGTATTCTTGTCACACCCACCGATTGCAACAACGCCGTCAAAACGCTCGGCTCCGGTCACAATTTCAATCGAATCAGCTATAGCTTCCCGACTTGGTAGCGAGAACAACATCCCGCCATGCCCCATCGAGATCCCATCAGAAACGGTAATCGTATTAAAAATTAGTGGGGCACCGCCGTTATTACGTGCGCCCCGCTTAGCTTGCACCGCTAAATCATTGATGTGCATATTACACGGTGTTACTTCACTCCACGTACTTGCTATTCCGATCATTGGCTTTTTAAAATCCTCATCTTGAAATCCAACTGCACGCAGCATCGCTCTGTTCGGTACCCGGTTAGCACCTTCACTGATTACCTTGCTTCGAATGCGAAGATCTTTTTTAGTTTCCATGTTTCTTCCCTCATTTCAAAGTATTTCGTTCAGTTCCTGCATCGGTCGAATAAAATTTTGTTTCATTAAATTATGGGCATCGTTGCTATTTTTGCCTTCAAAAGCTTTAATAATCTGATCATGTTCTTCAACTGAAGCTAGTGTAGCCTTAATAGGTTGTTTTAAAAATACGTATTTAAATCGCCTAATGTGAATCTGAAGAGATGTATTAAATGTAGCTACATAAGGATTATCTGAGAGCTCCACAATATAATTATGAAATTGCTCATCCACCTCCATAGCCTGATAAACTTGGCCATTCTTAATGGAACTTGCAAATTCCAAATTTAGTGATCTTAGTTTCTCAATCTGTTCTGGAACAATAATTTTGGCGGTAATTTCAGCAGCCAAAGCCTGAAGAGCAGCCATGGTTGAATACATCTTAAAAATATCGTTTTTCTCAATATTCGTTACTTTTGTTTCTTTTCCTGGATGCATGGACACGAGGCCTTGAACTTCGAGTAACTGAAATGCCTCCCGAATCGGTGTCCGGCTGACTCCAAGCGATTCAGCCATTTCCGCATCAATAAGCTTTTCACCTGGTTGCAGTGTTCCATCAATGATCCATCGCTGAATCTGAGAAAACGCTCTTTCTTTTGCGGACATACGTACTGGTAAGGAAAAATCTTTAGGTATTGGCATTGTTTTCATCCTCATTACAATTATTCTTATATGCAATATATCGCATACACGATCGAGAAGCAATTATTATTTCATTTACTCGCTCCATTAAGTTTATCGAGATCACTACCTGTTTTTATTGAGAGTTTGAGACAAAAAAGAGAACTATAATTTAAAAGTCTTTCTTTGAGAAATGTTACATAAGTAATATATTTTAATGTGAATGTTCTTATATAAAATTATTTGGTACTAATGAGGGCTTATGTACTTTTTACTTAAGTACACATCTAATCGGCAATCGGACGATGTTCTTGTCCATTACGGTAATCGGTCAAGTTCTTGTCCCTGGACATGAGTTTGTAGTTTTAACTCCCACCCCTCCGTCGTATAATCTACCTAAAACGCCGAACTCATATTCCGAGTTCGGCGTTTTTAAAATTCAATGGACACAATTAATATGCCGGTTTGATCGACTCTCGCATCCTCCAGGTTCATGAATTTATGCCCTTTGTCTAAATAATGGCAAATGAATGCCTCAAAGAAGAATGAACCGTCAAAGCCGGCTTTCCAAAGGCTGTTGCATATTTCTCAACAAGTTTTTCATAGAACGTTGTGTTAAACGTCTATTTGTAAAATGCTGTTCTACGTCCGGAGGCTTTTGAATGCCTTCCAGCCCTTAGTTTCGGGCTAGATGTTTTTGTTTGTCAGTAAAAAGTATTTTCGTATAACTTCCCCGTATGCGCATCAAGCACTTCGGGCGTCCGCTCGTGCTCGCTACCAATCATTCGATACACTAGTTCGTACGGGGCCTCTTCCGCCCTAGTATTGTGCATCCGTTCCCATTGCAGACGCAGCTTGGCCTGTGCCGTCCATCGGAGGATGGCTGTCTGGTAATCAAATGAAGGCACGGTCTCCAGCTTCTTTAACTGTTCTGGCCTTATGGAGGGGGACATCAAACTTTTGACCCTCCCATTAGAGCGGTCAACAGCTAGTTGATAGCATTCATCCCTGACAGATATGTCTTGAACATATACACCAAAGCGAATGATTTCCAAACGATCTTCGTCGTCGCTCTCTTCAGTTAGAAGCTTGAGATACGGCAACATTTCGGCTGCTAGTCCTCGTACATAGTCCATAGCTACTTCTATACATGCGTCTCGATCCCAGGTTAATGGAGCTAGTTGATCTGGCTTACCATGCGAAACAAAGTCAATCAGTTGTCCGGTTTGGCTGTCTATTCGCGCCTTGACCGCTCCCTCCATCTGATCAGCCCAATAGGCCTTCCAAGACCGGTCATTCTTGGCTGGACGCTCTTCATTCTGTTGCTTCCACACCATCAACTTGGTGTTCGAGCCAATATTGTTGTCTTGTACTAACTGAAATTGGTCGTTGTCTACGCCAATCCACTCTTCTAGGCTTCGTGCGGGCGGGAACTCACCTGGCCACTCGTCCAGAGTTCTTGGGTCAGAGGGGACAGCTTCTGCCCTATAGGCTGTCGGAACTTCCTCCTGTGATGATGCAGTATAGATTAGTCCTCTACTTCGGGGGGCGTAAACAAGATGGACCTGATCGTCACCATCCGTGTACACGGCTTTGTCCAATACGCAATATTCCACATGTAGCAAAAAATTCGCCTTCATACACGCCATCTGTTCCTCTTCTGGTGTGATCATGGTTGGGAGTGCTGGCCCTGGAACGGTTCCATAGTACCTAAATCCGACCACGCGACCGCTGGGATGAACCATAATCAGGCATCCCGTCTCAGGAAGCGGCAGCCCCATCGCCTTCTGCTGTCGTGTGTACACCAACATCCCTTCCATCCACTCCATCTCACAATACGGAAAATCACGCAGTGCGCCGGGATAATGATCTTCCAGGAATTGCTCTGCCTGCTGTTTGAGCTCCTCCTCAGATATCCGTGTCTCGTTGTCCAATGAGGCCCAGGAAATGGCATAGTCTAGCAAGTTGCCGCCCCTGGAGAGCGTGGCAGAAACGGCGTCATCACTCCCCGTTTTAACCCATAAGAATCCCGCTTCTCCCTTCCCTGTTCCCCTCCCGGTGTTCTCTTGATAGTCATTGACGATCAGATCATAATCCGGTGAAACGGCAAACTGGTGCTCTGCCTGTTGTCTTAACTGCAGGCGTAATGTATCCAGGTCTCGTTCGAGAAAATCTTGAGCCATTTCGTTGCGCAAATGTTCCAGCCCCTTCCGTAATTGTGTTTTTACAGTACCTAATGGCATATCCAGGAGATGGGCGATTTGCTGCTGGGTCAGGTCCTTCTTATATTTTAAGAACAGGAGCTGACGCAGCTTCGGATTCAGACTGGCCAATGCACGCTCCAGATCCAGGGTTTGATCGATATCATTAACGACCAATGGCTCTTGCGCCTGCGGGTCTTCGCTCAGGTGAACACGCTTGGATTTCTTCAAATGATTGAGCGCCCGGTTCACCACAATTCTGGTAAGCCAGCTCTCAAACGCTTCGGCTTGCTGCAGCGTTTGCAGTGACTCATAAGCCTTAACCAGGGCATCCTGAACGATATCCTCCGCATCTTTGGACTCCCGTACATAATGGCGAGCCACTCGGTGCAGCTTATCCGTTCGATCCTTTATAAGAGAAACGAAGGCATCGTGATCTCCGTTTTGTGCGGCGTTGATTTGTTGCTGTGCATCGATCATTGTCGTTCACCTCCTGTTATATAGACAGCTAACTCGGGGGTTTGGATTTAATTAATGTAACATTATTCTTATAGTTGTTCCCAAATAAGTGCATATGCTGATTATTTAGATATACACCTAATTGGCAATCGGTACAAGTTCTTGTCCTTGGCCCGGGACAAGAACTTGTACCGATAAAACAAAAAAGCCGCTAAAATAGCGACTTCAATGGGACCATGTTCTTGTCCCTCGACAATTCATTTTGGAATGGGCTGGAAAAATATTGATTCTCGTGATGTCAGGGCATCCTGTGGTCGATCGATCAGCATGGGCCAGTACCTTCAGCTCTTTCACTTCATCAGTCCAATTATAAAGGTGAACATGAGTTGTGGCTGGATCTTTATGGCAGATTTCCAGTGCTCGCTTCGTTGAGCCCCTTTACTGCCCATTAGCCCTTTCATCTCAGCTGTACCTTCTTCCAACAGAATTACCCGTTTTGTCGTAACAACCCCGCGCATAACTTCATCGTCGAACGAATTGAATACAGTCAACGTGATAGATCTACGAAAACATGTTACATGCAATTTTAGGCAGCTATTTAAAAGCTCGACTTATTTTAAATTTCAGGATAATCTTGTAATTCTCTTGATCTTCAGATGAAGAGAATTCTCCTATCATCCGATGCATAACTTTTTCTATGATTTTTCCACCCAATTTATAACTTTCTACAGATTCATTATTTATTTTTAATTTGTTTTCTACACAAATCACAAAATGATTATCTTCTATATAAGTAAATAAATTAATTTTTTGCTCTCGATCTGCATATTTTAGTATGTTCGACAGAAAATTATCAAATACACGTCCAATATTTTCCATATCCACTATAATTATGACATCCGTAGGGGAGGCATTTACAAGTACCTGAAATCCTTCCGCTCGAAGTACAGCTGTAATATCTGACAATACATCATGAATTGATTCCCGAACTGAAAGGGTTACTAAGTCTGCCTCCCTCTCTTTATCTAATAAAAAATATGAAAACAGATCGTCTGTACGATTCTTAAGTTGGAGAGCCTTTTGATACGCACTCTCGATTTGATACCTTGTTTCTACACATAAATCTTCTGGTGTATTACGGGCAAACTCTAAATACATGATGAGAGATGTCAGTGGCGTACGCATATCGTGAGACATTTCGGTTGCGAGATTTCTACTCTCATTTTGCAAATTTTCTATCCTTTCTAACCTGCCTAAAAATGCTTTACGTAGTTCCTCTATACTTTCCGCAATCATCGCCAATTCATCATACCCTCGTACCGTTATAGAATAGTCTAATGAGCCGCCTTCAAGGATATGAATTTCATTATTAATTGTGCGTAAATATTTGATCCCTCTACGTATTCCAAATAAAACAATGGTTATAAATAACATTGCGGACAGCAATATTTCAAGCATGTAGGCCACATTATAGTAGTGGGAAAAATAAAATCCATAGATTGAAACGTTACCTGTCCCATCCTTAAATTGTACTGGGTAAGAGTTCCGTCGATCATAATCAGTTTCAGGCTGACTTCCATATGCTCCTTCGTCATCAGCATGATACAAGGAATCATATTGAAGCACCTGGTTCTGAAATACGTATAAAAATAAATTACTCTTCTGACTTTTAATCCAGTCTGAAAACGCAATACGATCTGTCGTTGACAGATCGTTTGCTGAAACATATTCTGAAAATTTTTGGACGTAAACTTGAGATTCGGACTTTAAACGCTCATCAGAAGTAAAATAATGATCCATAACCCGATTGCTTATGGACTGCAAAAGTAAAAAACAAAGAACACTTATGGTGAGAGCAATAATTATTAAAACAGTCAACTTTTTAGTTATTGTAAGTTTATGAGTGGCCAAAACGGTAACCTCTTCCCCATTCCGTTAAGATATACGCTGGTTTTGCTGGATCTTCTTCGATTTTCAATCGTAATTTTCGGATGTGTACTACTACCGTATTATTTGAACTGTAGAAATAAGGTTCCTTCCAAATACTCTCATAAATATTTTGGGCAGAGAAAATTTTATTTCTTCTGGTCATCAACAGTTTAAGTAGACCGTACTCCAGATCGGAAAGCTCAATCTTCTGACTGCCTTTCCATACATCGTTAAATTGTTCACTTACTTTTAAGCGTCCTCCGATAAGAAATGTTTCGCCATAATCCTTTTTATCTTGATAAATCGTATACCTACGCAACAAAGCAATAACTCTTGCCAGAAGCTCCTGTACAGAAAAAGGTTTAGTTAAGTAATCATCTCCACCGGCAAGCAAACCTTCCGTTTTGTCCAAAGTTCCGGATTTAGCAGTTAGAAAAAGAATAGGAACATTGTATCGTTCTCTGATTCGTATACAAGCCTCCAGTCCGTTTATTCCAGGCATCATAATATCCAGAATCACCAAATCCAATGACTCATTTACTAATTCAATTCCCTGTTCTCCATCTTTAGCTGTTGTTACTTCATAACCTTCACGGACAAGAGACATACGTAGCAGATCACGAATTTCCTGATCATCTTCAACCACTAAAATCCGGCTTGTCATAGTTCACCTCATACTTGATTTAACTTTTAGCTATCCGTGCGGAGCAATGGCTGTGTACTGCAACGGAAAGCTCCGCCGAAAGAACGAGAAATTTCGTAATCAACATATTCTACTTTGATTCCTCTTTTCTCAAGCTCTTTTCCAATTGTATTTTTGAATGCAATGTCCGTAACATATACTTTGCTACTGATTGGCAATCCATTTACTGCCAAATCTTGAGCATCCTTGTAACTCACTTCGATTTTGTCCCAATTTTTAAGTTCTTCTGGGAGCCCATTGGCTAACGAATCCATGCTAACAATCATTAATCCATCTCTTACAAAACTGATAGCACAATCCAGGTGCAATGTGCCAGGTTCTAGCTTCACCTCAACCACCTTATAACCTGATGGTGTCAAATAGTTTCTGAGCCAATCAATACCGGCTTTGTTTGAAGCTAGACCAGAATTACCGACAAATACAGTCTTTCCATACACGAGGATATCTCCACCTTCAAGGTAAGGACCGGCAGCAGAGTTGATTCCTTTAGAAACGTCTGGTTGTGGGACAGCTACATGCGGAACGTTATTTTGGGCTGCTTCCTTATCCAGAATACTTCTAACAGGTAAAACCTCAAGTCTCCGGTAAGCCGATTTAAATGAACCTTCAATTAGATGATTTCCGATTGTGAAGAATGGATCTCTGACAAAGAAATTAGTTACTCCTTCGCCACCTGTAATGCCATCTTTCACAGCCCCTAGTTGTTTTTCTTTTTCATTTAAAAGGCGTGGACGTTGAACCTCAACCCCGTATTTTTCAAGAACCTTTTTAAGATCTTCACGCTCTTTTTCCCACTTTTTCTGTGCCTCTGCCGGATCCGTATTCATTATAGACATGCCTCCTTCAGGCATAGGCATGTCTCCTTCTGGAAAATCATCAAAATTGAAGTGCATAAAAGCTTCAGATTGTGTCAATACAACTCTTTTTAGCGTGGCGAACTCACTCTCTACATATACATTGTTTTTCTCACTTTTTGTAGTCACAGTTCCATTCACTTCCGTAACTCTATTAACTTTAGACACACCAGTCGCCCCTGCCACTGGTAATATGCTAGTTACCAGTACAAGTGATAATGCTGTTGATCCAACCCACTTCAAACTCTTTCTTTTCATATTAATGCCCTCCTAATAATTTGTTTTAATGCTTACAGTTTGAATTATAGAGAGCAATTCTTAACAGTTTATGAAGGCATACTATTTTAATTTAAACTCCTTCCCGTAAGGTCTGACAAGAGATCTTTAAATGAATCACATCTTCTTCCATCAAAAACTTAAATACCCGCTTCTCCATGTTTTGGCTCATGCAGTTTAATAGAAGGATTGCTAGATAGATAGGTTTCTTCATGTGCAAAGCAAAATAAGGAACGTACAAAAGGGATACCGTGCCCTAGGCTGCTTGGTTTTAGACGATCAGATTGCTTTGCTAAGTATTCCTTCAGGAGATTTAGAGTTACTCCCGAAATATCGACATCCCCTAGATCAGAAACCAACATCTTGAGGGCTCAACCCTTGAATTCGTTTATCAGCCTTATAATGATTCCAAAGTTCAATTAAAATCATAATAAAACCTCCTATTAAGAGCAATTAATTAAGGATGTAATTATGGAACTTCGTCATCTAATTACCTTAAAGACCATCGTTGAAAAAGAGGGATTTAAGAAAGCAGCTTATCAACTAGGTTATGCTCAGTCTTCTGTCACAACGCATATTAAAGAATTGGAAACTGAACTTGGAAAACCTATCTTTGATCGCTTGGGTAAACAAGTCGTTCTTACTCAGTATGGTCATCAATTCCTGCCGTATGCTTTAAAAATCATTGAGTTGTACACTCAAGCGCTCACTACAAATGATAAGGCAACTGGTAATTTAACACTCGGTATCTAGGAGTCTTTAATGATCTGTCGTAGTCCTTTAGCTCCTCCTTTTTTGTTGTATTTACAACAAAAAAATTATCGTTTATAATCATTCTAAAAGTATGTTTAATTTGTTTTTAATTACAAAATGAATTTCTGAAAGGATTATAAGAAATGAAATCAAAAAAAATAGACTCAATTGAGGGGCTCAACATCGCTTTTCAAATAAGAGAAAAAGTGTTTGTGAAAGAACAAAATGTACCAATTGAAGATGAGTTTGATGATTATGATAATTTAGATGGACAGTGTGAGCACATCCTGGTCTATTTTAATGAACTACCCGCCGGAACAGGCAGAATTATTATTCGAGATGGCGTAGGTAAATTAGATCGAATATGTATCTTAAAACCTTATCGCGAATATGGTCTCGGTAAATTAATCGTTACATCACTGGAAGAAATTGCAGAAAATAAAGAAATATCCAAAGTTAAATTACACGGACAGACACATGCAGAGGGATTTTATCACAAGCTAGGATACCAGACTACCTCCGATGTATTTATGGAAGATGGAATTCCGCATTATCTAATGGTAAAAGATTTATCATCGAAATGATGCCGTTATCATGTGTAAATCTGGTCGGTTTGTTCTTGTCCTTAGCTTGGGACAAGAACTTGGTTCCTTAAAACAAAAAAAGTTGCTAAGCAGTTTGATTATAACCTGCCCTATCCTCGGTTTTATTGAGCTATCGTTTCCCGAATCTTTAGATTGCAACTTCTTCCATAACTCGCCTCAATTTCTTTAGACAATACATTTGTTTGTTCCCCTAGATATTTCAAGTCGTTAGTCAGAACTGTTGTATCGTCGCCTAACCGAGTCATAACTGATACACTTACAACATTTCGAACATCAACATCATTACTTAAAGCTATTTGTTCGATAAAACCCAAAATTATCACAAGTATTTTTTCCTCACTTTTGGTTAATTCATGGTTAATTTAAGTGTGAACAACATTTTTATAATTTAACGTTATCTCTTTCCTCTTTAAGCAAGGTTAGTCCCACTCAACTCTTCGACTTATTTGTTAAACTATCCTGCCCTTATGATACGGTTCGAAGTATTATCTGTAGAGCGAAATCGAAGGCACCCAGTAGGGTGCCTTCGATGTTCTAACTGTCTCTCTTTGGCAAGTTGGATAAACGAACTCAAATCCATCAACCAACCTTGTTGGGACACTCGTTCATTGTAAAGAACGTGCAAGTGCTGCAACAGAACCGCGGAAATCGGGTCTGCCGTCAGCCGTCCACAAAAGCTCCGTCACAAATGTATGGCGATTCGGATCGTACAGCGGATCTCCTATAATGTTCTTGTACGTTCTTGCGTGAAACACAAATAGCGTCTCTTCGTCGTCCTCTGACACCGTGAAGGAATTATGACCGGGACCATACATTGAGATACTCTCATCTGTAGAGAAAACCGCTGCTTGAGACTTGCGCCATGAGGTGGCATCGAGCAAATCAGCATCCGCATCGGCTTCAAGTAAGCCCATGCAATAATTGAAATCGGTGGCGCTAGCCGAGTAAGAGAGGAATACCCGATTACCCTTGCGAAGAAATGCCGCGCCTTCGTTCACTTTATAACCAATGATCTCCCAGTCATATTCCGGCATCGAAATCATCGTTTGCGACCCAGTCAGCGTCCACGGATTGCTCATTTTAGATATATACAGATTAGAGTTACCTCCGATGTTCGGATCCTTTTGTGCCCATACGTAATAACGGCTGCCATTATGCTCAAAGGTAGTGGCATCGAGGGCGAAGCTTTCCCATTCGGTACGAATCTGCCCTCTTTCCATCCAACTGCCTTCGAGCGGATTGTCATTTTCATTCTCTAGCACGTACATCCGATGGTCGAACAAGCTTTCATTCGTTTCCGTCGTGTATGCGGCAGCGAAATACACGTACCATTTGTTATCAATAAAATGCAGTTCGGGTGCCCAAATATTGGCACTAAGGATACCATTCTCGCGCTTTCTCCAGATCACTACAGGAGTTGATGTAACAAGCTTCTCAAGGTTCTGGGCTCTACGGATTTCAATCCGATCATACTCCGGAACGGATGCTACGAAGTAATAATAACCATCCGAATGTCTGTAAATAAAAGGATCAGCTCTCTGTTCAATTAATGGTTGAATGTCGTGTGACGCTCGTTGTTGGATTTCCATCTTATCACCTGTTTCATCATAATATAGATTACCCTTTAACAGCGCCTGCAGTCATACCGTCTATGAAATATTTCTGAAAAGCAATGAATAATATGAAAATTGGAATGATGGAGAAGAAGGAGCCCACGATCAATAAGTCATAGTTATTGCCATAAGGAGTTAACAATGTTTTCAAACCGATTGGAAGTGTATATTTACTCTGATCTCCGAGCACCATGAATGGCCACAATAGATTATTCCAGCTATTCATACCATTCAATATGGCCATTGCTGCAAACGATGGCTTCATAATCGGCATAATTAGTCTGAAATAAATCGCATACTCGTTTGCGCCATCAACCCGCCCAGATTGAATAATCTCGTTGGGTATGCTTCGTAGATATTGCCTGAAGAAAAATATTGTCGCGGCATTGGCTATACCGGGCAGAATGATTGCCGTATAGCTATTCACCATTCCCAAATCATTAATTAGGCTGTACAAAGGAACCAGCAGTATTTCGAAAGGCACCATCATAATGAGTAAAACACATATAAAGAGGAAGTTCTTACCTTTAAAATGATATGCTGCAAAACCATATGCAACAAATGCGCTTACAAAAAGTGTTAAAACCACTTGAACGATTGTTAAAATCATACTGTTCCAAAACCACACAAAATAATCATGTTCTCCAGTAAACAGAAAGATGAAATTATCAAAACTCATGATTTCAAAATCCAAACTTAGGTTAAGACCATATCTAACTAATGATTCACCTGGTTTAAAGGAAGATAGGGCCACTGCGTAGAATGGGATCATAATTATAACGAATAGTATAATGAATAAACAAATAATTACTATTCTAGAGATGAAATCACTCCTCGTCTGACTTCTGCCCACTTTAATCCTCCTCCTTTTTGAACATTCCACTAAATTTCAACTGCGTTAAATTGATAACCATAGCAATGACTAACAGAACGATACCAACTGCTGCTGCGTAACCCAGCTTATTCTGCTCAATCCCTTGTCTATACAGGTATCCAACAATGGTTAAGCCAATATTTTGTGGTGATTTGTTACCGTTGAACATCATCAGGCTCTCAGTAAACATTGCTAAACCTGCATAAACACTAATTGTGGTAACATATACCGTGGTCGGCTTCAATAATGGCATTGTGATCGTTCTAAACTTCTGCCAAGCAGATGCACCGTCAATTGAAGCAGCCTCATAATATTCATTGTCAATGCTTTTCAAACCCGATAGATAGTAAAGCATATTAACGCCTGTCCATCTCCAACATGCGAGGATTAACAGTGCTGCCATACTCCAATTTCCGTCTTTCAAAAATTTGATAGGCTCTACACCAAATATACCTAGGAAACTGTTCATTAATGAACCTTCCATCTCACCAAATGTAAGGCGGAAAATGGTACCCGCAACTGCGACAGATGTCAATGCAGGGAGAAAGAAAGAAGATTTAAAAAACTCTCTTCCCATCATTAACTTACTGTTGATCATAACGGCGAATAACATGGGAAAAGGAATCAACAGCACTAAGGTTCCTAACATGTACACAACGCTATTTTTAATAGATGTCAAAAACACTTTATCAGTAAGTAATTTCGAATAATTTGCTTCACCAATCCATTTAGGATCCTGTCCCAGCATCCTATCTTGAAAGCTCATTACGAATGAATTTACAAGCGGAAAAAACCAGAATATCAAAAATATGAGTATAAATGGCAATACAAAAACATAAGGTGCAACTTTTTGAGAGTATACAAATTTCTTTATCATATTCTCAATCTCCCTTGACTATGGTTAAACCTGCCGACCACTGTACCTGCCGACAGGTTTAATCAAATCATTTACTTATTATATTTATTTCAATTCTTGTTCAATTGCTGCTTGTGCTTCATCCAACGCTTCCTTCACGTCTTGGCCATCTTCAAAGATAGCATTCAAAGTAACCGTATTGAATATATTGCCGATGGTTGGTGAAGCTTTAACGGACTTAATCGCTCTAATTTCTTCTTTGATTTCATTCAAAGTATCAAATGCATTTGTTTTAAAGTATTGGACGTATTCATTTTCAGGGTTTTTCGTAACTGCATCATCTTTCCATACTTCCATGTTGATTGGGTCAAATCCAAGTGTATTCCAGATTTCTGTAGTAGCTTCTTTCGAAAGCTTAGCAAAGGCTACAAATTCTTTTGCCAACAGAACGTCTTTACCATTCTTAGTAACAACTGTGCCAGTACCGCCTAAACCAACGGAACGAGGATTACCTTCTTCGAATACAGGCAATGGAGCTATTGCATACTTACCTTTAAGGTCTTTCATTTCGTTTACAAAGCGGGACATGTACCACTCAGGCATCAATGCACTTGCGTAGTTGCCTTTGTTATATTCACCTTTTGCTTCTTCTGTGTCGGGTTGTCCGCCAGGGATCGTATGAATAACATTGTTCTTCTGCAGATCGACTAACATTTCATACGCTTTAATCATTTCAGGCGAGTTCACTTTTGGATTACCATTTTCATCTGTAAAATCGGCATTTTGCTGAGCTAGTAGCAGCGATGCTTGCCACGAAGCTGATGTATCAGCAGTACCTAAGTACTTGCCAGTCTTTTCGTAAACCTTGATACCTGCTTGTTTGTAATCTTCCCACGTTTTGATTGTCTTGTAGTCAACACCTGCTTGTTCGAGAATTTCAGTGTTGTAGAAAGCAAGCGTAGCACCTACGTGATAATCAAAGCCATAAACCTGATCGGCTTTGGAGTAAATCTCGACACGTGAAGGAACAACAACGTCTTTGTATGGTGCAAATACATCATTCAAAGATTCCAGGGGAACGTTGTCACCTTCCAAGAATTTAGGGAATTGACCAAGCTCAATATCCGCGATATCAGGAGCACCTTTTCCGCTTGTAACTGCCAATAAGAGCTTGTTGTGCATATCATCGTAAGGCATAACCGTTACATTCAACTTAATCTGTTTGTCTGGGTTCTGTTGGTTCCATAACCCCAGCATTTTATCCAAATGCTTGCCGTGCAAATCTGCGAATGTCCAAAATGATAATTCTGTTGCATTCTCACCGGCATTAGCGCCTAATTGTTGTGTTTCCGTTTTTGAACCAGAAGGACTACCACATGCAGTAAAAACAAGTGACATAATCAGGAGAGTAACGATGGAGATTAAAGCACTGCGTTTTTTCATTTGTTCGTCATCCTCTCTTTTTTGTTATGCATTTGAAAAGTCGGCTGACTAGTTAGTTCTGTTAATTTAAGCGGTTACAATCCATCTTGGCACCACCATCCTTAACATAATTCTAACCTTTCAAAGAAAAGACCCCTTCGCAACAATTTCTCAGATTTCGTATTGTAAGCGCTTTACATGCCGTATTATAATATATATGAAATAAGCTTTATATAACCAATTGATTATAAAATCATAAAGTTTATGGGGAGATGCTACTCTTTGAAAAAGCTGGCGCTCTACAAACAAATTCGAGAAAATATTATACAGAAAATTAAATCGGGGCAGCTTCGGCCAACGGACCGCATTCCTTCTGAACAAGAACTAATGGACGAATTCAGAGTAAGTAAAATAACCGTCAGGAACGCCCTAACCCTACTAGCTGACGAAGGATTAATTATACGCGTACAAGGCAAAGGCTCATTCGTCTCTTCTAGTCTTGTTGTTTCTAGCATCAATTTCTCGCCATCCCCAAGTAGCGCGTGCTCCATGCCGCTCATCGGCTTCATCATTCCGACGATGAGAACCCGTGTCATTCAGAAGCTCGTTGACTACACGGAACACTTCCTACAAGAAGCCTGCCTCAGCATGGTACTAAGCATCACGCGCGAGTCCTCCTCTATCGAATCAAACGTCATTCGTACACTAACGGAGCTCGGTGTGAAGGGGTTGATCGTTTTTCCAACAGAAGATGAGAAGTATAACGAATCATTACTGCGTCTGTCGCTCGATAAATTCCCGTGTGTGTTCATCGACCGCTATCTGCGCAACATTGAGACGTACACCATTACATCCGACAATTACGGCGGTGCGTATAAAGCTGTATCCCATTTGTTATCCAAGAGCCATCAGCAGATTGCGCTCATCTCACCTGAAAATGCCAATACAGCCGTCGAGGATCGCACGCTCGGCTTTGAGCAGGCGTACACAGATCAAGGCATCTCGATTGACAAGAGCTTGTGGTGTCACATCCCTCTCGACATTCTACGCAGCGAGCAAGCATTGGACTATGTAAGCAACTTCTTGCAGAACCACATTGGAATTTCGGCAGCCTTTTCCTTGACTGAAGAAACAGCACGCCTTACATCCGCCGCTATCAGTCTTCTGAACGTTCACTCAAATATCGACTTGCTATCTTTTGATAATCCACATCTTTCAGGCGTAGCTTATGTGCAGCAGGATGAACAGGAAATGGCACGAACAGCCGTAAAGCTGTTACGTGAACAAATGGATGATATCTATTCTCCTAAGAACGCCGTTATTCCCGTGCAACTCATCTTCCCTTGACACGACAAACGTTGCAGCCTACACAATGATCTTGTCTTCAGCTTGGGACAAGACTTGGTTCCTAAAAACAAAAAAAGGCACCTCTGTGGAGAGATACCTTTACCTATATTATCCGCAAGACATGTTTCTGGCTGAGCAATGGATAAACATTGAATAATGCTGCAGATTTCAAACACCATAAATAAATTTAGTTGTCATTGTATACAGCCTCCCTTTTTCGCAGTACCACTACGATATCTGTCTGAGGTACAAATAAATTATAATTCGTTACATGCACTTGTCTCGTTTCGGTTACTGATTCTATCTTTAATTCAGGAGGAAGACAGCGCTCTATGTGAGTAATTAATGTTTCTTTGGTAAATCTCCAAATTACACCATCAATCGAAGAGTTCGCCATATAACCACCGTCCGTTACAGAACCTGAAAGAGACTTGAGAACAACCGGGTCCGCAATAATGATAGATCCACCGTCACGTAACAGTCTGCAGCTCTCTATGAAGGCTTTTTTGTGATAGCGAATGTGATGAAAGCTTCTTGCAAACAAAATCATATCGCAGCTATGATCAGGTAAAGAAGTCGGTTTATCAATGAAAGCATGGATATAAGAATTAAACCTTCCCCACTTCTTTCCAAGTTTTAGAGCATTTATATTCGGATCCATGTTAAAAAAACGAACATCCTTCTGCTTGCGAAAATACTTGTTCAATAAACCTGTACCACAGCCCACCTGAAGAACATCGCCCTTTAAAGGGGGTAAAACTTTGTAAACATTACGAGGAATAGGAAAATTTTGAACGTACATGGCCAATTCGTAGAAAATCGGATAACGCTCTTGCAATCGAACCAATTTACTGGTGTAGAAAGGATTCCGCTTTTTCTGACGTTTAAAGTCCCACTTGTTCAAATAGTAGACAGGGGTTAACAGCAAGAACAGAATAATAAAGACACTTTGGACGCTATAAATTCCAAGTTTACTAAAACGATCATTGGAATTATGAGACATCATTTGTTTAGAAGTATTCAAAATGATCACTCCCCTCTCACAACGCTATAAATGGTGTAGAACCTCTTTAACATAATAAACAAATCCTATATATGGTTGAATGCGCTGAAAAATACAGACATACTGTCCGTAAGCAATGCTTCCTTCCAAATGACTTACGAAGCGAAGGGAATCTGATCATGCACAATTCAATCGTATTTAGAGAAGAGTATTTTTTGACTCCTTCACCCCCGTTCATTTGAAGCTGACAAAAGAAGAGCCGTTTACGATGATGCATCACATGTGTTTCAACCACTGGATTTGAAAGAACAGGTTCCGTTATATATTATGAACTGTCTGTATAAGCCGTTTTTGGAGAAATCATTTTTTCGTGGAGGCCTCAATTGGACAATGTTTGTCGAGCGGCGTAACGAATTTCGCAACGTATTCGAACAAATGTTACATCAACAGGAGGCTGATGCTACGCCTTATTTAGCTGCTGCTCAATATCAATCATAGTCGTCTTGGTCTGGAATGGTACAATGTTCTTGTCCCTCATCTGAGCATCGAAAAAGCCGCCCACAGGCGACCTTTTGAGCAAGAATACGATTTCTAATTTGAAGTATGATTATCAGGACGATGGATCATATAGGTCTGCATCATGTTCTTCGATCCAATCAATTTGCCTGAATCCATAGCCAGCCATCGTTTGCTGCACATCCAGCACCTCTAATTCCGGTGCCTGCCAAGGCGTTTTTTTCGTTTCCATCGATCGTCCCCTCTTTCTACAAAAACTGGAACCAACTGGAACCAAGATGCGAGCACCCTTACATTACTTGTGCGATACAAACTTTTTAGGATACGATTTGTATCTTTGTGAAAATTATAAGACACAATACGTATCTAAGTAAACAACTATTTCATCCCTTTCTATGGGTTAAGTATTTCCCTGTAGCGCTACTGACCCAAGTTAAAGCCCACTCTCCTCTATATAGCTTTTTTATTTTGATACTCATCTAATCGTTAATCGGACTATTTTCTTGTCCCTCCACAGGAAAAGAAGTTCCCTACTAAAACTCGTCGACACGCGCTTCACGCATTCAACTGGATAAAGCCATTAGGATATTATATGTGTCAACAAAATTCTAATTAAACTAAAAACCTTCTCTCCGAAGGAAAGAAGGCTTTATGTTTAATTAAGATAAATTTATTAATTCAATCAGTATACTGCTGAAGTATTCTTTGTTCAGCAGAGATTTTCTCCAAGTTTGAGTGAAACAACTGATCCTCCTCCTATCAAAAAAGCAGCCCCGTCAGGAGCTGCCTCATGTATTATGCCTTATATTGTAATCTTATCTGTTTCCGCTAACCAGCTAACTTACTCCGCACCCGGATAAGGATTGATCTTCTGGATCGTTCCATCTTCGTTGTAGTTCAGCTCCGAATATTTAACGCAGCGCTTGTGGTTGACGCCTTCCGACAGGGAGCTGTCGTGATAGAACAGATACCACTTGTCTTCAACTTGCACAATGGAGTGATGGGTTGTCCAGCCGATAACCGGAGAGAGAATCTCGCCCTTGAACGTGAATGGTCCCATCGGGTTCTTGCCGATCGCATATACGAGCTTATGCGTGGTTCCTGTAGAGTAGGACAGGTAGTAATAGCCGTTATATTTATGCACCCATGGGCCTTCAAAATATCTCCGTTCCTCATCCCCAGCCAGAATCGGATTCCCGTCTTCATCGACAATCGATATCTCGGCAGGCTTGCCTTGGAAGGACAGCATGTCGTCGCTAAGCAGTGCAACTTGCGGTCCAAGCGCCGGCTGGTCAGGAGCAGGTCCTTCTGCATCTGGCACGAAGCTGCCGGTCTGCCATTTCTCCAACTGGCCACCCCAGAGTCCGCCGAAATAGATGTATGACTGATTGTCGTCATCCACCAATACGGCCGGATCGATACTGAAGCTGCCTTCCATATAATTCGGTTGCGGCATGAATGGGCCTGCCGGAGACTCTGATGTTGCCACACCCAGACGGAAGATGTCGTCATGATCCCGTGCCGGGAAAAACAGGTAATAGGTATTGTTCTTATAAGCGGCATCTGGTGCCCAGAGCTGCTTGGAGGCCCACGGAATATCTCTCAGATGCAACGCTTCGCCGTGATCAACCACCGGGGAATCGAAGTTGTTCATCGAGAGGACATGATAGTCTTCCATTTTATACTGGTCGCCGTTATCGTTGCTCGGCTCGTCATGATCGAAGTCATGGGAAGGATAGATGTAGATTTTGCCCTCGTAGACATGGACGGACGGGTCAGCAGTGAAGATGTGGGTTACGAGCGGTTGGTGGGGCTTAGGTAGTTGTTGTTGATTCATAAGGCATCTCCTTTGGTATTGGAATAATAGAATCCTTCATATACGGGATTACGGTAATTCATTGATTGCATCCTCAGAATTAAAAGCAAGCGTTTACAATCTCTAATGTTATTGTATAAGCTCCGCTTATTCTTTCCTAGTACACATAATAAAGAACTTCCCCCGAAAAAATGTACAATTCCCGCCCATCTCATAATTCTTATATTCTACAATGAAGTGATCTTTTTTGCGTTGTCTTGTCGCACATATTATTTCTTCTCCTCTGGATCGCAACCATTATATGTCTTCACAAGTTTTTGAGCTCGTAAGCTTTTTTCTCGAAGTTCCACCGTCTCACGTTCGTAATACACTTTTCCTTTATTATCACTGCACTCTTTCGGAAATATTTTCACTTATTTCTTCAGGATTTTCAACACCAATGATCAACTTTGATATTTTGAACATACCAACTTTCAAGCTATTCAAATCTAAATGAAGAGTTTCAAGCTCATTTTCAAAAAAGTGGAGTTGATAACCACCATTTGATCTAAATAACCCATTTCTTTTTTCTCCTAATAAAGCACCATATAGTTTAAAAGCCTTGGGTATTGGTCTACCTGTTGTTATTCCCTCGATTAAAGAGTATGGAATTTGCAACCCTTTATCTAATTTTAAAAAGGGTGAGTTTCCAAAGTCGATATTTACGTAGGTTTCCATTAGTTGAATTTTACGTTCCATATTTTGATTCCCCCATTTTCTTTTCAAATAATCCATTTATTTCATAACCCATAATTACATATAATACCCCAGACACCTCTTTTATTCATGAAAGTCTAAGCACTGCCCTCCGCGCCTTCGCGGGTTACGTCCTCCTTTTTATATTCCATTTCCAATCATTTATTAAAGAACCTACGCGTGTAGCATGTAGTGCTTAAACAGGGACTTATCTTTAACCTAAACACTAAGAAAATACTATATTTTCACTGGACAATTAGTTTATTTTTCCTACACATTTGTTAAATGAAATTGCATGAAACTTAGTTAGGTGTTTATCTAATCGGCAATCGGTACAAGTTCTTGTCCTCGACTCGGGACAAGAACTTGTACCGATAAACAAAAAAGCCGCTAAATTAGCGACTTCTTCATCTCTTTCAAGCGTCTCTTAGCACAAAATATATGCCTAGTTCTCAAGCTCATCTACTTGGTTACAACTGTATGTTATGACCTGCTGAAATCATCACCAATGTTAAAACAGAATGGTTTCGGGGGTAACCCCCTCAGGATACTCTTCTTCCCATACGTTTTTCTCTACATAGGCCTGGTACCACATCTCTGCAATTACATCCGGATCATTAATTGCGCCGGTACCTGACTCCTTGATCAATAAACCTAATGAGCGGTGGCCCACAAAAATCCCTTGAGCAGACAATGAAGTATGAAGATTAGCAACATAATTGCGTAACCCTGAAAGAGCAATACCGATATTCCCCATCATGGACACAGGGTACATGGCGGATAATCCTGAGGTAAAGAGCAAGGCTCCCTCTTTCCTGGCGAGCATAGCAGGGAGAACAGCATTGACGACATGGATGGCACTAACCACATTCGCCTCAAATGCGTCCCTGGCGTTCTCCGCCGTTAGCTCCAATACAGAAGTGGGAGGATAATTGCCTGCTGTTGGACTGAATTCCAACACATCAATCTGACCATACTTTTCTTTCATGTTGGTCATAGCCTGTGCAATCTGTTCCTTGTTAAAAATATCTGCTACGAAATAAGATGCCTCGATACCATCCGCTTTCAGTTCATCCACCATATCTTGCAGTTTTGCAGCATTTCTTGCAACTAATGCCACTTGGAAGCCGCGCTTGCCAAAGCTCTTCGCAATAGATAATCCTAATCCCTTACCTGCACCAATAATCGCCAGTGTTTTCATTTATGATTCTCCTTTTATGAATGAGTTAGTGAGTTCAATTGACAGTTTTGATTGTAAAACGTACACTTAAACGACTCAATGGTTGATATTGTTCAATCTGTTAATTAAACATCACTTTTGATAAATCCGACTATTATTTATGGAGGGGAAGTACGAATTGGGTAAAGATAAAGTGGATCTGCGCATTCTCAAAACGCGGAAAGCCATTAAAGAAGCGTTTCTGAGATTAGTACAAACCAAAGGCTATGAACGAATTACTGTGCAGGACATTGCCAAAGAAGCGATGATAAATCGCAACACATTTTATTTGCACTATGTAGATAAACCTCAATTCATGGAGAAGTTATTTCAGGAAAACGTGGAGAGTTTAAATGCTTGCTTAAGCCTGGAAGTGAGTTCAATTCATGAGATGGATAAAGATATGTTTGCTACCATGTTAAAAACGATTTTCGACGATATTGAAGCCAATATGATATTTTTTAAGACAATGATCACTCAAAATATTTATCCAAACTTCTCCGTTTACTTGAAAGAGGCTTTTAAAACGATCATTTTTTCGGGAATCGGCGATCATCGCCACGATGAGAAGATAAAAATTGGCATCGAATACATGATATCTGGATTGGTAGGAGTAATTTGTCTCTGGATAGTTGAACCGGAGAACTACAGGGTAGATAACTTTATCGAGCAACTGAGTGAAATTCACTATTCTAACATGGTTGACTTGCTGAAGGATACTTGATAATAAACTAGTATGATATGAACAGAAAGGCTATTCTTGCCGAATCTGATCTGGCTCGACTCCCTGCTTAGATCTGTCAGAACTAGGCAGGCATAGAATAATGTTTGCAGTCAGATACGAAGATAACGGTACTGTCCTTACTCCGGCGTTCTCAACGCTTCCAAGTACCATGAGCCTGTCATGAATCCACATGACAATCATATTTGGACACGAACATTTGAATTACTACCTCTGCCAAGAAGCCACAATTCGTGTTCCTAAGCATGAGCGTGAGATACCAAGAGCAATCTACGAAACCGACATCGACGAGTTCGTAAGCACATATTCGCGTCCCGATGGTTGGCGCAGATTGATTGGTCTTTACCGGAAAAACGTTATTTCTAATAAAAAAATCGTTATTCACGCGAATTCTTAAATTCATGTGCTTTTTTCTTGCCACATGATCTTCATCATGATGCTATTTAGATAGATACCTAATTCGAAATGACACAATGTTCTTGTCCTTAAAACAAAAAAAGCCGCTGTAATAGCGACTTTAATGGAACAATGTTCTTGTCCCTCGACAGTTTCGTTCTGTTTTTGTTTTTATAAGTTCCCCTTTCTTGCTTTTTTTAGCGATGTCACTCTTCGATCGAATTCATAATAACTTTAAGCCTTGCGAAGCATTTGTCTCTCGCTTAGATGTGAAAGCATATCCTTCGTCATGGCCTTCAAGTCGTAGCGAGCATGAAATCCCCATTCTGTTTTCGCTGCCGTTGCATCAATGGAATGCGGCCAGCTATCGGCAATCGCCTGTCTCTTCGGATCAACGTCATAATCGAGGATAAAGCCGGGAAGCTCATCCCGAATCGCTGCAGCGATCGCCTCCGGATCCACGCTCATTGCCGTGACATTAAATGAATTTCGGTGCATCAACCGGGAAGAATCCGCTTCCATCAAATCGATGATAGCGTTCAGGGCATCCGGCATATACATCATGTCCATGTTTGAGTCCTTGGCGATATAAGATGTATACCGGCCAGCCGTCACGGCTGCGTAATAAATTTCCACGGCGTAATCCGTCGTTCCTCCGCCGGGAGGCGTCATATAAGATATCAAACCCGGGAATCGCAGTCCCCTAGTATCCAGGCCGTATTTGTGAAAATAATAATCACAAAGCAGTTCGCCGGACACTTTGTTCACGCCGTACATCGTATTGGGCCTCTGGATCGTATCCTGAGGGGTATTGTCTTTCGGAGTCAAAGGACCAAAAGATCCAATGGAGCTTGGAGTGAAAAATTGGCAGCCGAGCTCCCTGGATATTTCAAGTGCATTCATCAATCCACCCATATTCAAATTCCAGGCAAGTAGCGGTTTCTCCTCTGCGGTAGCCGACAGCAGCGCAGCCAAATGGATGACGGTATCAACTTCGTACCGCTTGGCGATTTCGAACATCGCCTTATCATTCGTCACGTCCAGCAGCTCGAATGGCCCGGATCGGGTAATTTCGTGGGCTGATGACCTGAGATCCGTAGCAATGACGTGATCCGCACCATAAATTTCACGTAATTTAACAACTAACTCAGAACCGATTTGGCCCAGTGCTCCGGTCACCAAAATCTTGTTCATAAGACATTCCTCCCGAAATGTACTCCCGCGAATGTAGCTAAATCAGCTTCATTTCCTTGCCAACTTTCTCATAAACGGAGATCACCTGATCGAGCATATCCTTGGTATGGGCAGCTGTCGGCATGTTGCGTATTCTTCCGGTTCCTTTCGGAACCGTCGGAAACAGGATTGCCTTGGCGTAAACGCCTTCTTCATAAAGCCGTTTGCTGAACTGTTGGGTGGTTACTTCATCGCCAATGATACAAGGTGTGATCGGCGTTTCGCTTTGGCCTACATCATATCCAAGCCGGCTCAAGCCATTTTTCAAATCACTGCCGTTCTCCCACAGCTTCTCGATCAGCTCTTTGTCATTCATCAAAATGTCGACAGAAGCGCTACAAGAAGCGATTGTAGCCGGAGGTAGCGATGTCGAGAACAGAAACGGACGGCTTCTCAGCTTCAACCATTCGATCAGTTGTTTTTTACCCGCCACATAACCGCCGACAACGCCAATCGCCTTGGAAAGAGTACCAATTTGAAAGTCAATGCGGTCGGACAATCCAAAATGCTTCACGGTTCCCGCACCTGCTCCGAGAACGCCAGAACCGTGGGCATCATCCACATAAGTAATCAGATCGAATTCTTCTGCTATTTTCACGATTTCAGGCAGCTTTGCTATATCACCATCCATGGAGAAAACCCCGTCGGTGATGACCATAATTTTATGGTACTGACCGGATTCCTTGGCATCTTTCGCCTGCTGTCTTAAATCATTCATATCCGAATGCTTAAAGCGAATCACCTTGGCTCTCGACAGGCGGCAGCCATCAATAATCGAAGCGTGGTTCAGCTCATCTGATAAAATCGCATCATGCTGGTCCATTACCGCGGATATAGCAGCCATATTGCAGTTAAATCCCGATTGATACACGATAACGGCTTCCGTTTTTTTGAAACGGGCCAGTTTTTCTTCAAGCTCAATATGAAGATCCATCGTACCATTAATTGTTCTCACAGCCCCTGCGCCTGCCCCGTATGTCTGCGACGCCTTAACTGAAGCATCAATCAGGCGGTGATCTGTTGCCAGTCCCAAATAGTTATTGGAAGACAAATTGATTAAGGACTTTCCGTTGATACGAATAACAGGACCATTTGCACCCTGCAGCGTATCAATGACGTTATATAGACCTTTAGTCTTTAGATCTTCGATGTTCGAACTTAAAAATTGGTCCAATGCTTGACTTGACATTCCATTCCCTCCTCGATATACGCATGTCCTCGTACAGGAGACACAGTATTCTTCGAAAAAACCCTGTTATAAAAGGAAATAAACTAAATTCAATGTATCATCATTTTTATTTTTTGTACACATGTGGCGGACAAAAAAATAAAAAAATCTGCAAAAAAACATAGCGATTGCTTCCCCATTCTCGGAAGCAATCGCTACTAAATCTTTGCTATACTTTTTGTTACATTCTATACTAATTCATCATGTATTAAACTATTATTATGCAATGAGAAACTCTATTTCAACCTGTGAGGTGATTTGATGAACAAGATTTTAGCGATCTCGATTTTGGGAATGGGTTTAACAGGTGCTGTTTTAATCATCTCAATTGCTCTGTTGTTTAACCCCCCGATAGGAAGTGTGTTGAAGATGGTTACTGCTGCTTCAACATTATCTTTTATTATATTTGCTGTTTCGGCTTTGATATTTCGTCGGCGATTAGATGATGAAAATAGAGAATAGTATATTTATACTTCCTCGATTTAGGACGAATGCTTCGCAGTTGCAATCCTAACAATGTTTCTGCTTATCTTCAGAAAATAATGAAACATGCATCCCCCCCTACAAGCACCCATGCTAAAAAATAGAATCTTCTGTTTTAAAATATATAGAAGCAGTAGCTTTATATCCTTATTTCTCCATAAAAGTCCAATATAGTTGTACCGTTCTTCCTGTTCGACCCGTTGTTTCTCTTTGTAGAGCGTTCGAATGGTTCTACAAAGTCACTTCTACTAAGCTTACAGCATGTAGATACTCAGCATCACCAAAATTACCGATCGGACTGTGAAAAATAAAAACGTCACTTTGTTGGGCAACACCCACTGTTTTCCCTTTATATCCAGGTACGTGATCGCTGACCTGCACTTGGGGCGTCCTAATCTACGGAGGAGCCCTTTTTCGTGATTTAAATACTCATACGTAAACATATACAAAAAAGGATCGTTAGCATTTCTGCAACGATCCCTGTTGTCAGTCCGCTAGTTGAAATCAGCAGATGATCAATTTGATGCCTTATTAAGTTTGATTAAGCTAACGTTTCTCGTTAGCTTAATCTCGACAATAGATCGCTTTCTTTGTAACGATCTCTCTTAAGCTTTTAGATTCTATAGGATAGCAGTGGAATTAATCTTTAGCTTACTCGAATAACTCTCTGAGCATCCTATCCTTGTTATTCACAAACTCTTTCATAATCATATAATGGTCGGTTTCTTCCAATACTTGGACTTCGATACCATCTGGCTTTAGATTGTAAATAATCGAATCTGGATATGCCATAAGGATTGGGGAATGGGTCGCAATTATAAATTGAGAGTTTTGCAAAACAAGTTCATGGATTCGTGTCAGCATCGCCATTTGGCGAAGGGGAGACAGTGCAGCCTCAGGCTCATCCAGTATATATAATCCATTCTCTCCGAACCGATGAATGAAAGTGGAAAAGAACGACTCTCCGTGCGATTGCTCATGCAAGGACTTGCCACCGTACGAATCTTTAATAGGGCGAATAGGGCGACCGAATGAAGGCTGACTGTCCAACTCATCGATCGTTGTGGCTAAATTATAATAACTTTCTGCCCGGAAAAAGAAGCCATCCCTCGGGCGTCGCGGACCTTTAATCAATTGTATATATTCATATAAGTTCGAGTGAGTAGCCTGGGTTGAGAAGGAAAAGTTGATCGTCCCACCCTCCGGGTTAAATCCCCATGCGACAGCAATGGACTCCATCAGTGTTGATTTGCCCATTCCATTTTCACCTACGATATAGGTTACCTTGGGGTGGAAATCAAGAGTATTTAGGTTTCGAATGACTGCCAAATCAAAGGGGTAACGATTATAGGTGGGTACTTGTTGCCGCTTAAGCTGAATTTGTCGTAAATAGGGATGCTGTATATTAATATAGTTCACTCCCTTTTAAAACTTTGATCGTTATGCTTACCTTTTTTTTGGAAAACACTGACTGATGTTTGTCTCAAGCTTTAGTTTACTCCATCAAACAAATAATACCACATACCGAAACTAACCTGCCCGTTAGTTTAATGAAACAGATAAATGTTCTAATCGACATCGGTACCATGTTCTTAAAATCGTCATTCAAACGAAGTCTTATATTAATGTGGGTTTTATCTCGCCATAGGAGTTCCATCATGCTACTATTTAGATAACTATCTAATCTGAAATGACACAATGTTCTTGTCCTTTTGGCAATGGAACCAAGTTCTTGTCCTCAGCTGGGGACACTGCCATGCTTATTCATATGAAAAGAAGTCCGCAGAATCTGCGGACCTAATTGTGTAATACATCATGTTCCTCATAGTGCTTCAAGTCAAGAAAATACCTCACGATTACGGAACGCTCGATATGTACCAAGTACAACTACAGCTGTAACTACAGTCATAATAAGCAAATACAACTGTAGATATGACACCTCCACCCTGAATATGGAGTAGTTTACTGGAGTTTGGAACAGTCTCGTTACCCGCATCATTGTACTGAAGGAAAATTCCTCAATCCACTTCGCCCATCCTGGGTTAAAGTTCATTACATCAAATGCCAGATAGGGCACGCCTACAATAGCCACATTAATGATTATGGCAACAAACGCCGTTGAACTGAGCGAAGAAACCCATAGCACAACGCATCCAAAAATCAGGCTGCCTGCCAAGTGTGTGACCAACTGAACTACATAATACTGAAGCGCAGACAACCTATAAGGCGAGAACTCATAATCGAAGCCTTGAAAGTACATGCCTACACTCTGTATTGGGGTATCTGCTCCAGCCAAATTTCCAAACCTCAACCAGTAGATTAGCAAGTTGATACTTGTAAACAAGATGACGCATAGGACAATATATACTATTGAAGCCATCAATTTAGCCGATACGATTTGGCTCTTCCCTCGCTTGCTGCTGCGTACCAACGCTGCCGTTCCCAATGCATATTCCTCTGCAAATACGGGAGCCAGTCCCAGCAAAATCATGATCATCATAAAAAGCACGCCAAATTGATCAATGTATTCCAACAGATAACCCCAAGGTTTATTGTAGTGAATTTCAGTGACGTTTACGGTCCGTTCCATGACATTCCCGCTATCATCAGTTTTGGTGTAGTTTTTTATGAATTCCGGCGAAAACATGGAAATCTCATAAAATACGCCATATCGATTCTGATTCGCTTCATCACTATAACCCTTGTTTTGTAACTGTTCCTGTGCAGCCTGAACCTTCTCAGCCGTAATGGCTCCTTCATAGGGTTTGTAGAACGATGTACCCTTCATCGGCCCCGGATGTCCGAGATAGGCATACAGAACAAGCAACATTAGTAGCCCGGTGAGTGCAAGATAGATACTTTTACGCGTCATTATTTTAACAAATTCATATCCGATCAAACGAATCACGATGTCGCCTCCTCATCAAAATAGTGCATATATACGTCTTCAAGCCGAGGGGCCTCTGGCATAGCTTGTGGGACAGGCCGTTCTTTTGCCAAGATTCTCGCCACAATACCATCGGACTGATAGGACAATCCGCTTACCTTGAAACGAGAGGTGAGTTCGGCAAGCTGCTGTTCTGTTAACGTTGCAGTCCAAACGCTGCCTTGCATACTGTTCATGATCGCTTCCGGTGTGTTCTGAGTAATCAGTTGACCTTCATTCATCAGGATCATTTCCTTACACGAGAACTCCAGATCAGAGATAATATGCGTCGATAACAGTACAATCCGGTCTCTTCCCAACTCACCGATAATGTTACGAAATCGAATACGTTCCTTCGGGTCAAGGCCAGCCGTAGGTTCGTCGAGAACTAGAATTTGCGGATCATTTAGCAAGGCTTGTGCAATTCCGAGCCGCTGCTTCATGCCTCCAGAGAACGTACGAATTTTATGTTGTGCCTGCTTTTCCAGATCAACCATACGTAATGTCTCCTGCACTCGAATAGCGGCTTGATTCGTACTCAGTCCTTTTAACGAACACATGTACATGAGAAATTTATGAGCACTGAAACGATTATAAAATCCAAAGCGCTGCGGCATATAGCCCAATATATCGCGATAACGATCCCCCATCTGTTCAATGGGTTGCCCATCCAGCATAATTTGTCCGGACGTTGGCTTGGCGATGTCTACAAGCATGCGAAGCAGCGTTGTTTTGCCCGCTCCATTTGGTCCAAGCAGGCCATAGACGCCACCGCTGGACAGCTCTAGCGTGAACGATTTCACGGCCCACTTGTTTCTATACTTCTTGGATACGTTATCCATGGTCAATTTCAAAGGAATAACCTCTTTCCGTTTGTGATGTATATTTTCGCGTCATCTGCCGGATCTGACTGATCAACAGAACCACTCCACATAATGCGATTGCAATAAGTACTGGGGTCTGAATCGATTGTACTAAAGTAACAAATCGGGGATTGCTTAACATAAGCCAGAAAAGCCCAAACCATGCGACCAAGAAAATACTAACAGCTGTTCCACCCCGAACACGCATAGCCAGCCACAAACTAGCCCCTGCCGCAATCATCAGTTGGGTATACCACAGACCGACGCCACTCCATGAGATGAAACTTCCTCTTCCGCCAGATACCAATAGCATAAGAAGCAGAACAAATACCATATTTCCTGCAAGCACGACGATCAGACGAGTCAGCATCAGCTGTTGTGCCGTAATTTTACAGGTCAGTTCGATCTCCATCAGCCCCTGATCCCGACCTTTGAATACTTCCAGTAATCCGAGAATAAAAGGTACAGGTACCAGAATAAGTCCACTCATGTATGGGGATATTGTGCTGCGGGTTCCCAACCAGAATCCGCACAACAGAAGCAATGCGCAAACTAGCCAGTACGATTTGTGGAAAACCATAACCTCACCCCGAACGAGTTGGAACAGTTCTGTAAATGATTTCCCCGGTGATTGCTCCAGATGAACATTCATCTGTCCCGGCATATGTGCATCCAAGGCCCTTATCGTCCTTTCGATCTCCATCTCGGATGGATATTCAACCACATAGTCATCCAAAAAAGGGGCAATTTCGGCGTACTCCTCCATCTCTAATTCAGCTCGACGCTTCCTTCTATCTTCGTTTTCTGTACGTTTCATCCCGCTCACCTCCCACAATGATCTCTTTTAACTTTGTTATGCCCAAGCGTATACGTGATTTCACTGTCGACTCATTCGATCCCGTCAGCTCGGCAACCTCTTTGATCTTTAGCCCGTTGTAATAGTTCAGAATGACTGCGTCCCGCTGGTGCTCAGGCAAACTTTGTACCGCCAGCCTGACCTTATCATTCTGAAGCCGTTTATAGAATATGTTCCACACATTCTGGTGCTCACTTGCTGGGAGCGCCTCTTCTGTTAACTCGCTCTCTCTGAGTTGTTGCTTGAACTCGCGCCCACGAAAATAATCCATACAATGATTCACTGCTATTTTCAGCAACCAGTGACTGAATTTTCCGTTATCTCGATAATTCTCCAATGAATTCATCATTTTTACAAATACCTCTTGAGTTAGATCAAAAGAGATATGATAATCTCCCGTTTTTCGGTACACATATGAAAATATCGACTTGTAATGCCGCTTCACCAAAACTTCCATTGCAGCCCGACTACCTTCACGAATCTCATGAATTAATTCTTCATCATCCAACGCTCCCTCACCCCCTCAAACTAATTAACGATAACTTGATCATAAAAGATCAAAACTATTTATATCTTGTTTTATGCATAATGCAAAATTAGCCATTTCGAATATTCCTGGGTAGCCCATGTGAAGGTCAAGGCCCTATATTATTAAAAAAGCGGGGAAATTCCTGCTTCCAAGCTGTTGAGAAAGTCTCACCAGCCAATAGATATTCATCTAATCGGTAAGCGGAAGATGTTCTTGTACCGATAAAACAAAAAAGCCGCTAAAATAGCGACTTCAATGGGATCATGTTTTTGTCCCTCGACAACTTTGTTATATTAAGTACATTAGTTTTGGTTGTATGAGCATCATTGATCTAAACCTTAAATTTCTCTCGCATAATACATCCACAGTGCAAAAAATACGATTAAAACAAATAATAAGCAAGTTAGTAAGGTGTAGAATATCAAGGGATTAAAGAAACCGGCGATCACGGAGGAGATGCCCAGACCAATGAGAATGATTGCTGTGCTGAGTGTGCCGGCTCTCTGGAGTATCATTACACTCCGCTCGTCATTCTCCTCAATATACTGCTTCTTCAGCTCGGCTTCATTATTACTGGCTTTTATATACCTGACGAGGAAAAAAGCGACGGCCACTTCAACCCCGATAAAAGCGCCTGTGTGAAATCCCTTTATAAAACTAGGTAAATCGGGTAGTCCACCTCGGTAAAATATAAGTCCTACATAGATCAATAGGGTAGCAGCGGCTACCAGTGACAGTACGTTTTTGCGAGTTTTTATTTTAATCTTGTACTTGTCCATTTACATTTCCTCCACTTCGCTGAAATCAAAAACATCTTCAATGGCGAGTCCGAAAAAATTGGCAATTTTGTAAGCAAGAATAAGGGAAGCCGTGTATTTTCCCCTTTCAAGAGAGGTAATGGTTTGCCGGGTAACACCAACAATTCGTCCCAGCTCTTCCTGTGACAGCTTATGCTGCTTACGCAGTTCTGCAATTCTTGTCTTCAAGTGATCACGTCCTTGCAATGTTTACTTTGCATTTTTAGCATAGTTCACTTTGCATTATGTGTCAAGTTAACTTTGCATTTTTACTTACCTCTGAATGCAAAACAAGCTAAGCCCCTCTTTGTAAAAGGAGGGCTTGGCTTGGTTGATTTTGATTATATAAGATGCCAGAAGAGTTTACTTAAACAGAGAAAATGGTTGAAGCGCTTGGTGTTACCCCTATAGAAACGTGACTTAATGTTAGTATTGGAAAGTAAAAAAGCGGTTCAAACCGCTACACCTGATTTCTGGAACCATAGATGGTATACTCGTACACTATTTATTCGCTATTTATTCGGGTCTCGGTGCCACTTATCATCTCCCATTATTCTATCAACAATATGATGGGCTTCCCAAACAGCCGCAATCTCTAATCCTTCGCTTTCTTCGCTATTAGAAGGTCTAATCTCTCCCATATGATAAATCAAATATTCTCCTGATATCTTATCAATGATACAGGCAGGTGGGGGCCACGCCTCTTCTTCATCCGGGAACGGACGATTTTCAACGACCGACCAATCACCTGATTTCAGTACATCATCATATACACCCACGATAAATTGGTATTCCTCTTCTTGAGGTATCTCTTCTATCGTGTCACTTATCACATTATAGATTGCAATGCTGGCATCTTTAAGCCTTCTCCCAAAGGAAAACTTACCGTTAGGCAGAGGTATAGCGTAGATATCACCCAATTTTATTCGTTTACGTCTCGTATTTTTCACGGTTTTCCAAACTCCTTCGTTGAGGTTTTAAGTTAGTATTTTTCAAGTTCTGTCTTTAAATCCTCAATTAGTATATCGACTTCTAATACAGCAGAATCAGCATTATTTAAGAATATTGAAGGTTTAAAACCCTCTTTTTTTAAATTGGGTAGAAAATCGTCTATGAACTCGTACAAATCCATACTTTTACTTGAGTAAATTTCCCAACCATCAGTTGCACAGTATTCCGCGAATTCTTTCTTAGGCCAAAATGGAAGTAATTTATTACCTTTATCATCTTCAGTAACTGACCAAGCATTCTCATAAAGCCCCCACACTTCTTCTGAATCCACTACTTTTTTGATGAAGTATTCATAACGAATATTTGCAGGGAGATTGATGACTGATTCAAATTCTTTCTGATTCATATTTCCTCCTAATGATGTTGTCCTTCGACAAGAGTTGCAGCCGATGAACTACAGTATCAAGTCTAAAATTAAACGACCGATTCCCAGGTTGAAATATTGGGAATCGGTCGTAAGCCAATTATAGAGTATGAGATTTCAGGATCTCCGGTTTGCCCAGCATCTGTTCCATCTGATCTTCATTCGCTCTATCCGAAATCGCAAATTACTGTTCTTTATACACGCGTACATAATCTACCTGCATAGTCGCCGGGATATCGGAGGCGTTCGGGGTACGGCCGCCGTCAAAGTTACCACCGATTGCCAAGTTCATAATGAGGTAGAACGGCTCATCAAAAGGTGCATTCGGATTATTCGGTGCAGCTGCGGAATACCACTGCTCGTTAGTGACTTTATAGAAAAACTTGCCGTCCACATACCATTTAATGTTGTCCTCTTCCCAGACTACCGAGTATACATGATAATCATTGGCAAAAGTTTGCCCCGCCGGGAAGTGATAATCGCCGCCCGAATACTGGTTCCCGGGCCATTGTCCACCAAAGTGTATGGTACCGCTTACTGATCCAGGCAGACGGCCTCTCGCTTCCATAACATCAATTTCACCTGATGCAGCCCAAGTGCCATATACCGAATCTTTTGGAAGCATCCACAGTGCTGGCCATACACCATCACCTGTAGGAAGCTTGGCACGAAAATCGACTCTGCCGTACTTCAAGGACAGTTTATCCTTGGTGTTAATCTTTCCCGAAGAATACTGTGCATACCGATTTGGATCCTGCGGGAAAGATTTAATATCATTCATGGCTTTGATATTCAGCTTCCCGTCCTGTACATAAACATTTTGAGTGCTGTTTGTGTAGTGCTGCAGTTCTGCATTTCCCCATCCCCAAGTACCGGGATCGTTATTGAGATAATATCCTGTTTCATAGTTCCATTTACTTGTATCCAGCGTAGTTCCGTTGAATTCATCCTGCCAAATGAGGTTCATGCCCGCGATTGCCGGGTCGGTTGGCGTTCCGATTGAGATATCCTCTTGATCAGATACATCCGGACGCGGGGCATTTGGATTGCCGATGAAGGTATAGTTGACGAAGTTGTTGCCAATATTTCCACCCGCCTGTCCGTTCAGTGGATATCCAATACGGATCTGCATATTTTCTTGGATTGGCTGGAACCAAAGACCATAGATATAATCGGACCAGTAACCCCACTGATTGGCATCGGACATATCGTTATACCCATTAGCGGAGTATGCAAATTTGCTCTGGCTGGAGTTACTCAAATCAACCCATTGCCCATTCATGTTAATTTGGTATACAAAATTGCCCAGTTCCTTGGCGATTGGCGCGCCTCCATCAATTTTGGGAAGCGGAACCCCTATGGAACCATTCGCATCTGCTGTGAAGGTTGTTCCTTCGTATGGCGTAATGACATATGAATTTCTTGTAGGTTCATTAAACGTAATGGTATAAACAAGGTTAGTTGAAGAAGTCTTTGATTCCAATTTGACATTGATCGACTCCGTTACGTTAAACCAGTACCCACCGCCGCCATCCGTGAATTGGCCAAAATTGTGATCGTAGATCCATCCGCTGGCTGCGTTATTGTCAATATCAATCCAGGTGTTGCTGTTTACAGGTTTGACATATACCTTCAAATCATCCGCAACAGCTTCATAAGTGACCGCAGGATTATTGTTGAACGTTGGATATGTAAAGCCTGCACCGCCTGTGAAACTTGCCGTGATTTGTGGACCTTGTGTCGGATTCATCGCGGTAATGGTTGTTTTGTTGATGTTTTGGAATACAAGTTGATACTCCAGTTTAACACCATTCGCTTTGGAGTACAGTTGGATCTCGGTTGTTGCGGAGAGGGTGAACCAATAACCATTGAAGCCGCCATCGCTCCAGTGCCCCCAGTTTTGGTTATAGATATAACCGCCTGCCTGGTCGATATCAACCCAGTTGTTGCCCACTTTTACATTAACGCCTACATCACTGTAAACATCATTCCATGTCGCGGAGCCTCCATTGAACTTAGGCATAACAAATCCGTAGCTGGCCTTGCCAACCCCTGATTTTGAAATAACAGGCCCGTCTGCTGGTGAGAAGTACTCCATTGAGGTTACGGTAGTTCCCGCTGCCTGAACCTTTGAAGCTGGCAGTATGCCAATACTAGCCAGCATCACAACCACAAGGAACATACCGAGTACCTTTTTCATAAACCGTTTCGCCGTAAAGTGAGATGGTTTCATAATTGTCCTCCTTTAATAGAATAATAGCTTTTCCCAATCCATGTGCATTAAGGAAATCGCTTACATGAAGGGATATCTTTATTCTATCGAATAGGTTAATTCGCTGAAAAGGTACAATTGTTTTTGTGGTATCCCATTTTTTTGGCTTTTGATTCAATCTGCCTTCTGCCGCATCATCTGTCGGTACTCTGTGGGTTGGATCTGCATCACAAGTCGGAACGCGCGTGTAAAGCTTTTGTAGCTTTCATAGCCAACCATAGCAGCCACCTCAACAATTTTATGATCGGTTTCGGCGAGAAGCCGCCGCGCTTTATCCAGACGCACATCTCGTAGGTATTCAGCAAAACCTTTACCAACATTCTTCTTAAACAGATTTGAAAAATAAGCATAATTAAGCGATACATGATTGGATACCATCGCGAGGTCCAGCGGTTTGTGGTAACTCTCGTGTATAAAACGAATGGCTTCATTTAGATCCTGCGAATGGCGATAGCTGCACTTATAGTCATAATATAACTGATTCAGCCGAAGCAGCTGCTGTTGCAGTGCTTGTATATACTCACGCATCCCTTGATAATCAAAGAGATTACGCAATGATTCAAGATCCAGCACTTCTTCCCCCATATAAGGGTGGATAACTCGTTCGTATTCCTCCATCATCTGAACGGTGGCGGCGCAGAGCTGTTGGGTATAGCGAATAGGATAACGTTGCAGCACCTTTTTGTGAAATATTGCAGAAATACCCTGAGTAATTGTTCCGCTGTTATCTGTTCCAATCGACTGGAACAGTTCATATAAGTCTTCATAGGGAAGTTGCCACTGCTGTTCCATATGCTCAATATGTGCTGGGAAGATACTATACTGATCAGGAAACAGGTAACTGTGGCGATAGAGCTCAAGCACTTGGGTATAGCTGTCGGGTAGTTCTTTTAACCCCTGAATCGGGTTAGTCATGGCCGTTATGACATTGATCTTTCCTTCCTTGAGCGCTGCAGGCAAAACACTTGAATCTATGGATGCATCTACCGCAAGGATCAGGTATGGGCGATGTTGCAGGCAAATACAACCTTGTCTGCCAAACACACGATAAGCAATGGCTTCCATGCTATGTGCACTGCTTGCTCCGGGCTGGTTCATGCAAACTTCTTCCCGTAGCAGGGCTAGGCGATAATTACGCCATAACGCATCATTTTTTTTCTCAATCTGAAGAATCCATGCGTCATCACTTAACGCACCTTGCATAAACATTCTTAATTCTTTACGATCGGTCTCTTGGGCGAGGCGGGATACACGCTGCATATTATGCGTAAGTGCCTGCCGTGTCTGGATCTCTTGCCATACGTGCTCCAGGGAATGTTGCAGATCCTCTCGCTTCAAAGGTTTGAGCAAGTAACCCTTTGCACCAAGCCCGATCGCTTTTTGGGCATATGTAAAATCACTATAACCGCTGATAATGAGGTACTCCACATCCATGTATTCCTCTTTGGTTTGAGCCATGAGTGCCAACCCATCCATATCCGGCATCATAATATCGGTAATCACGATGTGAATGCAATGCTGCCGCAATAGGGACAGCGCCTCAATCCCGCTCGCGGCACAGTATATGTTGTTCAGCTCCAGAGGAAATTGATGCAGCATGGCCTGCAGGCCGTCACGAATGTGTTTTTGATCGTCCACAATCAGGATATTAATCATGCTCTACCACCCTCCAAGATTTACATTTTCCCAAGGCAAACGTATCGTTACGCAGGTATATGCACCTTGAACACTATCAATCCAAAGACCGCAATTCTTGCCATAATGAAGCTGTAATCGCTTATTCACGTTTTCCAAACCAAGTCCGCTCCTGCTAGTAACCATCGGCGTATCCGATTCGCTCCGCAGTACTGACTGAAGACGGTGTAACATCTCAGGCTCTAACCCCTTTCCGTCATCTCTTATGTTAATGAAAAGCAGACTGTCATTCTCCACAGAAAAGGTAATCTCTATAGTTACCCTGCCGCCTGAAGGTGCCCCGTGATGAACTGCATTTTCAACGATGGGCTGCATACACATCTTGGGAATGGCGTAGCGAAGTATCTCCTGAGGAAGATCTGCCGTCATAACGATACTGCCGACTTCCATAAAGTTGATAAATTCAATATAACTTTGGATATTGGCAAGCTCCTCACGAAAAGCAACGGTATCGCTACGCCACTGCATGCTGTAACGTAGCTGGGAGCCCAACGACACCAATGAATTGGCTATAGCAGGCTGCCTCTGTACCTCTGCCACCATACGGATCGATTCCAGGGCGTTATATAAAAAATGAGAATTAATCTGCGAATGCAAGGAGTGCAACTGTGCGTTTTTGGCAATTAACTGTTTATCCACGACCTGTGTCATTAGACGTTTGACCTCATGTAACATTTTATTGTAATTCACCGCCACCTCATCGATTTCATCTCCTCTTTCGTTCTCATCAAGGCCTGTATCAATCATTGCATCCAGCTCGCCTTTTCGTACCTGACGCATGGATATCAGTACGCTGTCCAACCGCCGGAAAATACGCCGTGTCGTTTGGGATACGAGTAGCATAATCAGCAGCAATACACATAATGTAATCGTTACCACAAATGCATACCAACTGCGCGGCCCCTTCATCAATGCCTGATGGGAAGCAATCTCAACCACATAAGTGTTCAACGGAGCGATGTATCGATACAATGCATAGAAGCTCTGATCTCCCACCTTAACCTGAAGCGGGCTTTCCTGCGGCAATATATCCAGCTGTCGATGAATACTGCCAAGGATCTCCTTCATCCTCTGCCCGTACTTCTCAGAAAACTCATGCTGGGGATTGTAAACATACTGAGGAGGATCACTTGCGTTCATCAATACCGAAAAGAAGTCCCCCTTGCTCTCCTGGAGCAGGTCGCTGAAAAACATGCTGTGCGGGACTCGCACTTCCATAATACTAGGGCGTTTTTGTTCCTGACCTTGAAGGCGAACCAGACGATAGTAGGATAAAGTGTGTTCACCATCCCTAAAAGAAAATAAACGGTAAGCCGCACCACCTTCGTCCCGTAGCTTTATCCAATAATCCTGCGGCCAAAATTTCTTATAATGATAGATTTCAGGCCAGATTTCATACAAGTTTGGGTTATCAACGTAAAAGCTAAGCTCACTGATCATCGCATTGCTTTGAATGATATTAAGCATTTGCTCAAACTGGTTTTGCTTAAACTTCACCAGACGCAGTCCATCCACAAGCATATTGGAATGAATAAAATCCACAAATGACTTTTGAGTAAGGGCCGTGTTGGAAGCGTTCTCAATCATGTCCATTCTTCTGCGCAATTGTTCATTCAGCCATGAAACATGGCTGTTGCCCGTTGCCATAGCATCCTTATATAGCTGGGTTTCTTGCATGCGGATATACACAAAGGATATCAAAATAACAGGTATGGCAATCATCAGGCTAAATGCCAGAAACAGCTTTTGGGATATACGGGCATTGCGATAAAGCTTCCTCAATCTCGTTAGTAGGTATTTCATTCTGATGTATTCACCACCTTTGTTATACCATATATTACTAGTTAGCTGATCGTTAACAATGTAGTAGCGAGTGGTTATCTGGCTATCTTGGATTTCCGCAGTTCCAGTTCAGCCTGGCGATATTCCATCACCTGGTTAAAGCCGTAGTTCACACGACGTATCAGAAAATTCTCAAAAATTTTGTCAAAGGCAGCTTCATCCTTCGCTGTAATCAGTTCTGGCAGCACTTCTTCCCAATTTTGAGAAATACGTGACCAGGCTAACGCTATATCGGAATCCCCTATAGGATCTAGTCCCTTATAGATGCCGCTGTCCAGATCGGCCTGTTGGTTGGCGAACTCCTCCATTTGCTTAATGGATGGTGCATTCTCTGGTCTCCACTTGTTAACGAAAGCAGGGTTTCGCAGCATCCAGTAGGTATCCATAATGCCATATTCCTTTTCCAGCCGCTCCCTATCCGTGTCATACAACTGAACCATCGCCGCAGTCAACTGCGGTTTGCCGTTTTTCATCGCCCAGGTTTCACCTTCTTTGCCCAAAAATAAATCCCTTTGGCCTTCTTCGCTGGCCAGATAGGTCAAAAATCGAATGGCCCGTTCAGGGTTTTCCGTGGATTTGCTAATCAACGTAACCATCCAGCCATCCATGCTGCCGGGAAACAGTTTGGCGGATTCTCCCCTGCTGCTCCGGGGTCCATCTACAGCGATATAGTATGAACTCTGATTCGTAAGGACTTCCAATTTCGAATTGAGGTCCGATATGTCTGTCCATTCCCGAATCATCATAAAATATTGGGCATGGTTGGTTTTTTCCTGCACCTGCGCACTGGAGTCGACCAGAAAATCAACATTAATCAGGCCCTGCTCGTAAGCGGTACGAAATGTTTTCAGCCACTCCATATAATCGGGATCTGTCATTCGGTCGTATACTTTACCGTTCTGTTCATGGGGGATCGCAAGCAGATTTTGCAAATATTCGGTCAACCCATAGGATGCATTCCCCTGTGCCCAAAACGGACTGATCAGCTGACCTTTATAAACAGAATATTGATTCTTCAGCAGTTGCAATGCATTTAAAAAACCTTTTGGTGTGGTAAGGTCCGGTTTGTCCATCGACTCATACAGATCTTTACGTACGAGAAAGGTTTGGTTCGCTCCCGTCAAGCCGGTTGAACGCATCTGTTCGGGACTGTACGCATCATTGGGAATGATATAGGTATGGCCGTCTTCCTGCCGATACCATTGTAGAATACCATCACCTGCTACCTTGTAAAAGTAAGGATCATACTGGTTGGCTAGCTCATCCAGGGCATAGACGAGATTACTCTCCCGAAGTTTGTTAACCGCACTCTCCCAGGAGCCGATGGTTATCAGATCCCGCAGACTACCGGTCGTCAACATTCGTGATAACATCTCGCTTGGTTCACCAGTTGATACTTCAAATTCGATATTGACCCCTGTTTTTTGGGTGACATATTTGGAAGTCAGGCTCTCACCCCAAGTGTGCCCGTACCATTCGGCTCCAACGAACCACGTTAGATTCACGGGGGTGGTATCCAGCTTCCATGACGGTTCTTCCAGATTCAGATTAAGGCTCTGTATCTGCTCCGTGAAGTCAGCCTTTGTCGAAGCACCCTTATCTTCCGATTGCTCTGACTCAGAACAAGCAGACAAGCCTGACATCAGACTCATCATCAACAAGGCTAAAATAAAAGGACTTCGAAACATAAACACCTGAGCGCCTCCTTTCTATACTGGCCATCTCCATCCCCATCTGCACCAGCATTCATACTAGTGGTGGTACAACCGATTTTACTACCCTTGGATTAAAATGGAAATGGTTTAGTGGACGATTCGCAGATGATCCGCAACATTCCCCCTAACGAAACATAACTTGTAATAAATGAATGGAAGGGAGACCAATTCGTGTATTTAATCTGGATACTTATTGTCGGTGGGCTAATTGGCTGGTTAAGTGGAAATCTGATTGGACGGGACGTGCCGGGAGGCGTACTTGGAAATATCATTGCTGGCTTTGTTGGATCGTGGTTAGGGTATGAACTGTTGGGACCGAGGGGGCCTGTGGTGGGTGGATTTCATATCATACCCGCGATCGTCGGGTCAATCATTGCTCTCTTGATTTTCTATGCTCTGGCGCGCGCTGGAGCGTTTCGAAGACGTTAAAAAGGCGGAGACGACAAGTTTTACCCAATTGATTGGGTATTGACGTAAAGCTTCTTTCGCCACCGTTGCATCATCTTCTTCACAAAGCGTAGTTTCCACCCGGTAGTCGAATAAAGCCGCCGATCCTGCTGATCGGCGGCCTCCTTTGGTTTTATGGAAATTAGAAACCACCTCTAGAATGAATGATTTGTCCGGTGATCCATTGAGAATCGTCGCTTGCGAGAAAAGCAATCAGACGGGATACATCTTCAGGAAGACCGATCCTGCCCATCGGAAATCCCGGTAGCAAAGATTTTTTCACTTCTTCCGACATCCAACCCGTATCGGTAGGACCGGGATCAACCGCATTCACAGTAATGTGAAACGGAGCCAGTTCAGCAGATAGACATTCGGTAAAGGTGGAGACAGCGCCTTTTGTTGCGGCATAAGCGAGATTGCCAGGCATCGGCCCCTTACCTTGACC
This sequence comes from Paenibacillus sp. FSL E2-0151, assembly GCF_037993015.1. Taxonomy (NCBI): domain Bacteria; kingdom Bacillati; phylum Bacillota; class Bacilli; order Caryophanales; family Paenibacillaceae; genus Paenibacillus; species Paenibacillus sp. FSL E2-0151. Next base: position 3,785,841 of record NZ_CP150308.1, on the reverse strand, counting down.
GGACGTGAGGTTGATGATCCGGCCGCCGCAAAGGTCCTGATGGACGGCCAGTTCAACCTCCAGCATACGCGCAAATTCGGCCGATAGCATGAATGTACCTCGAATATTCATGGCACAGTGCGCATCGATCAATGATGCATTTAATTGACGGAAATCAGCTGCTACACTGTAAGTAGCGTTGTTGACGAGAATGGTCGGCAGCCCGAGAGCCGATCGGCATGCATCAAGCAGTTGCGCTGGAGAATTGGGATCGGTAAGATCGACCTCCATATGCGCTACCTTAACGCCATAGGAGCGAAGTTCTTCGGCAAAGAAATCCGGCCAGTTTTTGTCGGCATCCCCCGGATTCTCTGTTTTATCGTAATCGTACAGATGGGTATAGAACACATTAGCGCCTTCTTGTGCCAACGTGCGGCAGACAGCGGTTCCAATACCTCCGGGGCGGCTTGTGCCTGTCACAATAGCGGTTTTTCCGTATAGTTTGGTCATTTTATTACCTCCGTTTAATAAGGGAGGGAGAAAACCATTTTTCATTGGAGATGGAATTATCCTAGGTATAACAAAAAGCGGATACATCAAGTATCCGCGCCCGGGTTTGATTCAAACGGTTCCTCGCGTCCCTTGAATGATTGCGGATCGGCATCACAAACCAGGCGTGTGGTTATAACCAAAACACCAAGTCGAGCGATCCAGTTTAGATAATCATTACAAGGAAGTCCACATGGTCCGGCGAGTCCCCTTTCCTACATCTCCACTTCAAATATTACGAGTCAGACTCAATTACTGTCAAGACAAATACATGGGATTACATTTCCAGTGAAAATGGTTGGGTGGTCAAGCATCCTGCTAACCTGCAGACTGTTCACTTTTTTGAATGTAACTTTATGTTCGATTTTTACAACTTCAATTCTTACAACTTCAATTCATATCGTATATCAGGTAAATTCTCTTCATTTTCTTGTCCTCTACCAGTAATTTCAAACCCATTATTCTCATAAAATTTTTGGGCATCTTTATTCACTTCAAATGTATATAAAGTTAATTTTCCATTTGCTTGTGCTTTTGCTTTATTAAGCAAGGTTCGCCCTATTCCATTCCCTTGATAATCAATATGAATATAAAGTTGGCTTATCTCAGTTTCACTATAGTCAATCATTCCAACTACTTTTTCATCAATTAACGCTAAATCTATTTGATACTGTTTAGATAGTATATGATTTAAAAAATATAGATGGTTTTCGAAGCTATGGGTTTCAGCCTGACCAATTGCCCGTTCCTTACTATCTCTCCACATTTTCACTGTATGTTCAGCATACTTGGGATTATAGTTAGATATTTTAATTTCAAGTTTGTTCATTAATATACCGCCTTAAATAGAAAGATTTTCAAACGATGCAGTAATGACTTGAAAAATATCTTCTTGATCCAAGATTTCCGTTCTATTGTAAGTAATAATTCCTGATGAGAAATCAATGTCATCAGTGTTCTATGGCCACCATTTACTTCTCCTGCCCGTCTATTATATGCGTTCATTAATTCTGATCAGTAATTTCTTTAAGATTTGCTTCTCCTCGTCATTAAGGGCTTGAACGATTTCATCCTCCACTTTTTGAAATGAGTTATTGAAGTCTTCAATCAAGTCAACCGCTTTTGGTAATACGTAAATATTTTTTTGCCGTTCATTATTGGCCGGGATTTTACGTTCGATGAAACCTTTTTGCTCTAGACCTTGAAGCATGCTTGTAACGCTTGCCCCACGCAGATGAAACCGATCTGCAAGATCCTTTTGAATAATATGATTATCTTGATTCTCATAAATATAATCAATTACTTTTCCTTGTTGAGAACTTAATCCTAGCTCTTTTATACTCTCATCCGCTCTTTTCTTTAACTTAAGACCGATAATTTGAAACAATTCCATATAAGGCGTATCTTCTCGGGAATGCATGACCGTCCATCGTCCCCTCTGTAATTGTTAGGAATCTAATTGTAAGTAGCTAAAATATACAGTGATCCCAGTAGGCTTGTCAAACAATTGTTAGACTATTGACTGTTAGATATCTAACAGTTATACTGCTAAGTGTTCGGTCACAAACACATTAGGAGGATTTATGATGGAGAAATTAAATCAAAATGCTGTGTTAGAAGAAATTACGGCGATTACAAATGTACGAATCTTTGATGGATATCAAATCATTGCTCCCAGACATATTGTCATTAAAGGGGTGTCCATTATTTCAGTGGGCGGAGACATCCCAAGCGACGCAACAATTATCGATGGAGAAAATGCGACATTAATACCCGGCCTGGTTGATGCACATGTCCATACCTCAATTGGCGGATTACGAGATGCCTTAAAATTCGGTGTTACAACAGAACTCGAAATGAACGGCGATTTTACGAAAAGAGGGCGCGAAATTCAGCTAAAAAATGTGGATGACATTGCAGACGTCCGATCTGCTGGGACAGCGATTACCGCTCCTGGTGGGCACCCAGATGAATTACTGCCTGATGGAGATGAAATACCTGAATTCGTATTAAAGGAACTAGAGAAGTTATCGGAGGAAGACCGGGAAGCAATGTTGGCCGCCTACGCTCACGATCACGACGAAATACCTCAAGTGACAACGGTTGAAGAAGCGATCAAACATGTGCATACCCAAGTGGAGAATGGATCTGACTATATTAAGATCATGATTGAAGAGGGAACGGTTATGGGTGCACCCGGCCTGCCTGTTCTAAGTGACGAGATTCTAAAAACAGCCGTTACTGAAGCCCACAAGTTCGATAAGTTGGTCATTGCCCACGTTTTGACGGCTCTTTCATCGAAAGCTGCCATCGATTTTGGAGTTGACGGATTGGGCCACTTGTTTATCGACAGACCCGAGTACACGTCCGAATTGGTTAAATCCATAGCAGATTCTGGAGCTTTTGTTACACCGTGCTTGGTGTTAAATTCATCGATTATTGGTAATCCGGCATCGGAATTGGCTAGTGATCCACGAGTTCATTCCAAATTAAGTCCGGATTGGATCGATATTTTGAACTCAAGCTTCAATACATTCCCACAAGGTAACATGGAGAACAGCTTTAAAAATGTGATGGATCTTCACCGTGCCGGAGTTGATATTCTTGTAGGGACGGATGTCGCGCCGGTTCCCGTTCCGAACCTTGGTGGCCTTGCTCATGGGGCCAGTGTTCACCACGAAATGCAGCTGCTGGTGAAGGCTGGGTTCACTCCGATCGAAGCTCTTCAGTCGGCTACTTCCAAACCGGCCCGTTGCTTTGGTCTACAAGATCGTGGCCGGATTACCGAAGGTGCACGTGCTGATCTTATTCTTATAAACGGTGATCCGATCACTAATATTTCAGATACCTTGTCAATCAAATCTGTGTGGTTCAATGGTTCGCAAAAACTAGGCTAAAACTAGTAGTTTATATTTCCTAATTGTAAAATCACTAAGAAGAGGGATTGCAAAATGCAGTCCCTCTTCGACTTTAATCTAATTATGCTTTTGGAATTGCCCCTATTTGTTGAAGCAAGCCAAGCATATCGGGTTGACCATACTCTTCAATAATTTGGCCATTAGAGATCCGATAAAAATTCATTGCATTTACTTCGATTTTTTTGCTCGTTGGTGGAAACCCGAGAAACTCTCCGTCTTGTGTGCCCTTCATGACAAAATGAGCTGCTACTAGATCCTCTTCTGCTACCAGCTCCTTAACAGTCCATTGTATATCGGAAAAACCAGATCTCATCATATGAATTATGGAGAGATAACCACTTGGACCATTCATTGGTTCTTTTTGCATAGGTACATAAAAAACAGCATCTGGAGCAATCAATTCTTCAGCAAGTTCCTTGCTTGCCGTATTAATGAAGTTCGTGAAACGATACATCAATTGTTTGTTTTCTGTAATCGTCATATTTAAACCCCTTTCTATTTTCGTGAGCATATGCCTTCACTTAAATTTTATCGCTACTTTAGATAATTGGTAAGTAGGCACCTTTTTGTTATATAGGAACCTTTTTGTAACTATTATTTTATCTCTAGGCTGCAGAGCCAATAAACTGATCTCTAAATGCTGTCTCCAAGAATTCAAGAACGTTAACATATGATTCAAAAAATAGTCACTCAGTTGCATAAACTCTCTTGCAAACTCCCTCCTCCTTTCATTTGATTTTTCATCGACAGAATTATAATATAAGCAATGTATTGATTTTGAAAGTAGGCACCTTTTTGTTATATAGGATACTAATAGTAACTATTGGAGGCGATAATGTAGTGATTTCAAAAAAAGAGTTGCCGTTGTGTCCCGTCGCAACGACAGTTGGATTGATAGGTAACAAGTGGAAGTTATTGATTATGAGGGATCTTTTGAAGGGAACTCATCGATTCGGAGAACTTCGTAAAAGTATACCTGAGATCAGTCAAAAGGTTCTCACTGAAAATTTGCGTTCAATGGAAGAGGATGGAATTGTCATTCGTACTGTTTTTGCAGAAGTCCCTCCGAGAGCCGAATACAGCTTAAGTGATTTAGGAAATTCACTGAAGCCAATTATATTCTCTATGGAAACATGGGGGCTCGGGTACCAGAAACTCAATGATGAACTTCCAAACGATATTCATCAGAGTGAATGATGTCAAATTGTTACTCCACGGTCATTTCAAAATAAAATGAATCCCTCTACATCTTCAAGTTAAATCAATGGAGGACTCATACGTCCTCCATTGACTCGTATGAGAGAGTTGATCTTCGAACACCAGTTTCTGCAATATTTCTATTGCATGAAGAAAAAACGGGCAAGATCCTTATTAAATGAATGGCTATTTAAAATCAAAATGGATATGCACTGTTTTTGGATACATGAATAATTTCAGATGGAAACCTTGCCTTAAAATATTTTTCGACTTTCAGATGAATTCTTTTCTCGTACCATTTCTCCCAGCCGTTCGCCTCAAATAATTGTGGCATCCCTAACCGCTTAGATCTCATCCCCATTTGACCATCACCAATCAATAGCGTATCAATCCAAATTCGATCAGTTATGCCTTGTAACATGTTAGCGAAATTAGGTGAAAAAGGTAGCACAGGGGAAATAGATACTTGTGTATGTATCCCTGCATCATTTATCTTTTTCAAGGCTTTAACTCGTAAATCTATTCCAGGAGCATAGGGCGAAAAAATTCGTTTCACGTCTTCGCGATCTGTCTCGATTGTCATTGAAACCATAATTCTACATTTTTCCTTTAATTTCAGCAGTATATCAAGATCTCTGGCAACCAGCGGGCTTCTAGTTTGAATTTGAAGTGAATCTGGTGGGTTTTTATCCATTTCTTCCAACAGGCTTCTTGTAATGTTTGCCTTCTGCTCTACAGGTTGATAAGGATCTGTGGCTGATGACATGAATATACTTATGGGTTTATTTTTACGTCTTAGAAGAGAGACTTCCTTTAGATAGTTTTCTGCTGCATTTTTCTTGACATCCACCCACGATCCCCAAGGAATATCCTTAAACTTTTGAATAGGCATTTCTCTGACGTAACAGTATTCGCAAGCAAATGCACAACCCGTATAGGGATTTAGTGAATGAGTAAAACCAATATCTAGATAACCTTTTACTTCACTTAATATTTTCTTAGACACAATGTCTTTGATTTCAATTGGCATGACGCTACCATCCCCTCAATTACTTTTACGCCCACTTCTCCTCTTGAGTTTTATCTTAAAATTTCTCATGCTACTTGAAATGACGACTTGAAAATTACGTCCCGCAAGCGAACCGGGAAATGGGGCATCCTACTGATTTCTCGACTGTCTTAAACCTTCTGCTATTCCTCCTCCTTCGTGGCTTTTCTTTTGAATGTCCTTACTGAATACAGGGGCAGATTTATAATAATGAAGTTTTTTATCTTTGACATCCAAACATAGTTTACTCTGCCTCTTTATTTATCTTTTTTGTGATTCCCGGTTTGCCGAAAGATCTGCTCGTATTTGTTGCCGCACCCATAAGTTAGACTCTTATTTTCTATGTTCATGTGGGCAATTCAGTAATATCAACGTTCATATGTTCAGTAAGCATTAAGGTTACATCTACTTTCACTTTGCTCCATAATAATGTCATTTTATGAATGTAACCTCTCACCGAATAATCTACCGTTAAACTCAGCTCAGATCTCACTTCATCTATGATTTTTATATGATGTTCCTTTAGCCTTTGCTTTGATTTGTACATTTCTAAAGCTATTTTCTTTTGGGTACCGTCCAGGTAGTCAACATACACAGATTTCATTTTGAAGTTTGAAGCGTATATTTTATGCTTATCTACCTCCAGAGCACCTAACAGATAAGGGAGCTCCACTACCCTCTTTACGAGTGAAAGTTCCTCGAAAGTCTGTCGCACTTTACACGCCTCCTTCTTCAAGTTTTACAGCGACCAATTGATCAAAATCGACCCATTCAAATCCATTCTCCATTTCAATTTTGATTTTCTTTCCAAAGGTACTGACTGAAGTGACGATCCCGTGTATATAACGATTGCCTGACTCAGTAAATATTGCAAAGGTGGCTTGCAATGTATAATTGAGCGACATATCTATATTTTGTGTAATAATCTCCCACTCATCTTCATGGATCAGCGGTTTCGTTAGATAATGAACTTGAGTACGATGCTGTATAATCCGTTCTTTATGTTGTGGAAGCATCATGCGGCTCGATTCCCATAATCCATTGGCCTCCAGTTTTTTGCTCATTTATAATGCCCCCCAATTTTAGATGCTCGATCGATCGCTTGACCCGCAGCCGTAATGGAGCTTGCTCGTAGAATGGCAATGTCGCCAAATCGATCCTTAATGTCGTCCATCACCTGATCAATGGCCCGTTTCTGTTCTTGATCATCAAAAAAAGATAGTTGATATGTATCCGCGTTGGATAATTGAGACAGGGATACGCCTACACGGCGCACAGGTTGCCCATCCCAGTGTTGATGAAATATGCGTTTGGCTATCTTGCATACATCAACGGTTATGTTTGTAGGATCAGACAGTTTAACCTGCCTGTGAAAACCAGTGGGGTGGTCAAAATCCGCTCCAGACACACTTACGGACACGACACTACCCATCAGTCCCTTTTGGCGGGCTCTTCTGCATACTTCTGTGCAGATATCGAGAATAACCACTTCGATCTCCCAAGCCTCTGTGAAATCTCTAGGCAAGGTCATTCCGTTTCCGATATCTTTTTGTGTACTGTGCGTGTTGACGGTTACCGGCGAATTGTCGAGTCCATTTGCGACTCGCCAGATGACTTCTCCATTAACGCCCCACTTACTTCTTAATTTGGAAAGAGGCGTATTCGCCAGGTCTCTAATGGTTCGGATCCCCATCTTCCACAGATGTTTTTCCATTCTTGAGCCTATCCCCCACATATCGCGGATGGGCTTATCTCCAATATGGAGGTGTAACTCCTCTTTTTTTAAGTGGAAAATGCCCCCCTCTGCTTTTTTAGCGATTATATCGCAGCATAATTTACTGATGATTTTGTTTTCACCAATGCCAGCTCTCGCGTAAACGCCTGTTTCATTATAGATTTTGTCTTGAATTTGCTTGGCCAAATCTACTGGATCATTACCGAATAGATGCATAGACCCTGTAAAATCAGCGAATAATTCGTCTATACTGTACGGTTCGACCAGATCGGTGAACTCTTCAATAATGGACATGATTTGAGTGGATACTTCGATATATTCTTGCATGTGTGGTCTCACAATGATCAGTTCAGGGCACTTCTGAAGAGACTGCCAGAGTGGTTCCGCGGTAGACACACCCTTCGCTTTGGCTAGTGGACAAGCGGCAAGGATAATTCCAGAGCGTCTTGCGGGGTCTCCCGCAACAGCTAATGGTCTATTTTTGTATTGAGGCATTTTTGCCTTTTCGACTGAAGCATAAAAGCTCTGCATATCAATGAGCATAATGGTTCGTTGCTTAGTCAACACTGTAATCACTCCTGTACTTTTGAGAACGTATGTTTGTATATATTATAGACCGAACACATGTTCTTTATGCAAGAGGTAAATATTTATAATTAGCTTTTGAAAACCCTTGGACACCATAATGAACTGTAGACTGGATATTGTCAGCCACTGTAGCCATCCAAATAATTAATTTTTAGTTTTATTATTGATGCACAAAAAACCAAGTACTTGTCTCACAAAGTGATAAGTACTTGGTCTATTTGATAGGATTTAAAGATTGGATCATCTTTCGTTCGATTGCAAATTATATTTCCAAATCCAATCTTTCCCCGTTGGATTCAATCACCTTTTTATACCAGTGGAAACTGTCCTTTTTACTTCTTTTCAGGGTACCTCTGCCCTCGTTATCCTTATCTACATAAATGAATCCGTAGCGTTTCTCCATTTCGCCAGTTGAGGCACTAACGATGTCGATGCAACCCCAAGCCGTGTAGCCGATAAGATTAACGCCATCGAGGATAGCTTCTCTCATTTGTTCGATATGATCTCGCAGGAAATTGATCCTATACGTATCATGGATAGAGCCATCCTCTTTTATGACATCAACCGCTCCTAGACCATTTTCAACGATCATTATAGGGATTCTATACCGATCGTACACATGATTGAGGACGTAACGAAGTCCAACTGGATCGATTTGCCATCCCCAATCATTTGCCTTCAAATAAGGATTTTTGAATCCACCAAAGACATTCCCCTGGGTCTCATCACCTTCTGGGCGGGTACCCACTACATGAGACTTGTAGTAGCTGAAGCTATAGAAATCAACACAGCCTTGTTTTAGCACTTCTACGTCCTCTTCTGCCATCTCAATCTGAATATTGTTCTCATTAAAATATCTCTTGGCAAAGTCAGGGTATTCCCCTCTAACTTGCACGTCGCTGCTCAGCATATTGTTAATCTGATCCATTCTCAGAGCCTTCAACATATCTTCCGGTTTACATGTACTTCCGTAACCATGACTATAATTAATCATACAACCGATTTGGAACGCCGGATTAATTTCATGAGCAAGCTTGACTGCTTTTGCACTTGCTATAAATTGATGATGTAAAGCCTGGAATCTTAATTGCGTACTATCCACAACCGTATTGTTAAATACACCACTATCATCAACTAATAATGCCCCTGCTATATATGCTCCTGCTGGAACAATTAAACTATTGATCTCATTAAATGTAATCCAGTACTTCACGACATCCTTGTAACGGGTGAAAATGGTCTCACAATACCGTACGTAGCAATCGATCATTTCTCTGGAAGCCCAAGCATTGAATTTCTCAGTTAGCGCAAACGGAGCTTCGTAATGTGAGATCGTAACGATAGGTTCAATATTATACTTTTTCAGTTCACTGAACACCTTGTCGTAAAATTGAAGTCCTGCTTCATTTGGCGTTACATCGTCCCCGTTGGGGAATATTCTGGACCAAGCAATGGACATTCTGAAGCATCGAAAGCCCATCTCTGCAAACAGACGGATATCTTCTTTGTAATGATGGTAAAAGTCTACTGCCTCATGGGAAGGATAGTTTACACCTTCCTCAATGTGTTTAGTGATCCGTCTTGGAATAGTATGCGTTCCACCCGTCATCATATCTGCTGTACTTGCTTTTTTACCATCAATGTTCCAGGCACCCTCGTATTGATTCGCCGCTGTTGCGCCGCCCCACATAAAAGAGTCTGGGAATACGGTTGTGTTCTTCATTGGAAATTCCTCCTTATATGATCTTAATTAGTTTTTCCCCGATCGTAATCGATGGTTTATCTATACCAATTACATCTGTAAAGTCATCTGAATTCGTAACAATAATAGGTGTAGTCAGATCATAACCTTTGGCGGCTATTGCATCTGTATCGAATTCGATAAGTAAATCCCCAGCTTTTACTTCATCACCTTCTTGTACATGCACCTTGAAATGTTCACCTTTCAGCTTCACCGTGTTCATGCCGATATGAACGAGGAGTTCAGCGCCATTATTCGAGCTAATACCCATTGCGTGGAAGGTAGGGAATACCGCGGATATGACACCATCGGCTGGTGAAACAAGCTTTCCAATCGTAGGTTCAATGGCGATCCCTTTTCCCATAGCTCCAGTTGCAAAGGCTTCGTCCTTTATTGTTGATAACTCTAGAACTCGACCAGTCATTGGTGCTATGAGCACATGTTCAGAATCACTAACAACAGGCACACGGTTTGTTGAAGATGAATTGGCTGGTGTTCGTTGATCCTCTCCATCCTCAGGCACATCTTCAAATCCTAAAATAAGCGTCATCAAGAAGGTAACAACAAAGCCAATGACCAGACCAATTGCTGCATGGATTAGGTTCCATGGATTATCTGTGATAAATGCTGGTAACGTAGCCAAGCCGGCAATGCCTAGAGCAGATCGAGCTACACCGAACAAGCCAACGTATATTCCGCCTACAATACCACCAATGACAACAGCGATCAGTGGTTTTTTTAACCGTAGATTTACACCAAACAATGCAGGTTCGCTAATTCCTAACAGCGCAGTTACGCTAGTAGAGTAAGCAACTTGTTTAAATGCTTTATTTTTGGTTCTTAATGCGACCGCGAGCGCAGCTGCACCTTGAGCTATATTGTGTACGAGCATACCTGGGCCAACAATGCCATCGGTTTTTGTCTGTGCATAAGCAGTGAGGACAACGGGTCCCAAACTATAGTGCATCCCCGTCAGAATCAGGAATGGGAATGCCCCGCCGATAATACCAGACACTAACCATCCTGCGTGTGTATTGACATAGGATACAGCAGAAGCAAGGTAGTTACCGGCAATCGCACCCAATGGTCCTAGAATAATTAATGTTAGAGGCGCCATAACAAGGATTACAACTAAAGGTTTCAAAATGGATTTGATCACGGAAGGAGAATACTTTTCAGCAAATCGTTCCACATATGACAGGATCCATACAGCTAGAATAATTGGAATAACGGAAGAAGAATACGTCGCTTGTGTGACAGGCAGACCCAAGAACGTAACAGGCTCACCTGCAGACATCAATGCCGAAAAGCTAGGATGTAACAAGATACCCGCAATGGTTAACGCAAAACCCACATTAGCTTTAAGTTTAACAGCAGCACTCCAAGCGAGCAGCATTGGCAAGAAGTAATAAGCCGCATCCCCGACGAAAGTCATAATCGTATTAAATTGACCGTCAAGGTCAACGAGATCAAAGGTTTTCAAAATAAGAAGAACTGCCTTAATCATGGCACAACCGATCATCGCCGGTAGGATGGGTGTAAAGATTCCGGAAATCGTGTCCAGAACAGTAGAAACTTTTCCTTTTTTCACAGTTGGAGCATCATTCTTGCTTGTAAAGTTCCCTAGCTGCGCAAGGGCTTTATAGACGTTGTTGACCTCATTACCAATAATGACCTGATACTGACCTCCACTACTGGCAACGCCCACAACTCCTTGTACGTTTTTCAGTGCTTCGTTGTTTGCAATCGACTCGTCTTTTAAGTTAAAGCGCAGCCTGGTAGCACAGTGTGTAACACTTTCAATGTTTTTTTCACCACCAACAAGTTTTAGAATGTCGGTAGCCGTTTGTTCATGTTTCATTTTTGTTCCCCCTTCAATGCATTATTCTACAAAAAAAGACCTAGAGTTCTATCGAATATAGATATGCTCTATACACGATGGAACTCTAGGTCTTGCCTGCATCACCAGTAACAATCCTAGTATAGTCATTATGGAGCGATGATGGGTCAATCCCTTTCTTCATCAGTCACCCTTTTGATATGAACAGTTAAATACACCAATTCGTCTTCGGTTAATTCTTTCCCATAGTCTACCCGAATCAACTGCGCAATTCTTAGACTACATTGGTACTCTAGCTTATATTTTTCTTTAATAATATTGAGGAAATCGTTATCATTACTTTTCATCACCGTATTGTTAAACAGACGATAGGCAAAAAACTTTAGATGCGTGATCAGTCTGGAGTAGTGAAGGGAGCTTTCGTTAAAGTGAATTTTGAACTGATAACGAATAATATTTAAGACCTTTTGAATCAATTGTGTCATCTTCATGGTATCTTCCATTTCAGATCCGAGCTCTGCATTGACGATATGAAGCGCAATAAAGCCGGCCTCATCTTCAGGCAACGTAATGTTGAATTCTTGATTAATCATATCCAAAGCCTTCAAAGCCACTCGATACTCATTGGCGTAGAATGCTTTAATTTCAGACAATAACGCATTGTTGAAGTTCATTCCCTGTTTATAGCGTGATACGGCGAAGTTAATATGGTCTGTTAGCGTCAAATATATATTTTCATTCAGCTCTTTATCCAAGGACTGCTTGGCATATTGAATAATACTATCGGACACACGGATGTACTCCATCGGAATCTGCGCGAGCAGGGCATATAATTTGCCAGTTACATTTTTGGACTTCAGGAAAAATTCTTTCTCAATCTTCTCTGTGTCCACATCGTCTCCTTTTTTCTTCTGAAAACCAATGCCACTTCCTAGAAGCATCATTTCCTGGCGTCTCTCATTTACAGCGCAGACGACATTATTATTAATAATTCGCGTGATTTTCATACGAATCTCCTTTTAAAATGAAACGTTAACAGAATTTAGCAAATAAAAAAGACCATTAATAGTGCACACATGGTAATTATACTCTACATGTTTGCATATTAATCGGTCTTGCCTGCTGATCAGTAACAATCCTGATTATATTCATTATTTACTTGTACGATTATCTTAGTGGAAGGTGTTAGATTTGTCAATATGGTCATTTGAAGTACTGATGGGGCATTTGCCTGAATAAAACAAGAGGATATCTCCCCTATCCTAGCTTACTTAATTAACTTATTTACAGTGATCATCAGTTCATCCAAAACGTTGTGATCGCCTTCTGAAATGCGTTCAATGACACAGCTTTTCATATGATGTTCCAAAAGCTGCTTTCCTACCCCATTCAACGCGGATTGAATGGAGGCAATTTGGTGCAACACGTCATCACAATACGTATCCTTCTCAATCATTCCTTTTACTCCACGCACTTGCCCTTCAATCCGATTCAACCGGCTAATTAATTTTCGCTTTGTACTCTCCGAATGATGGCTTTTCCGCTCGTTTGAAGATGTATGGTCACATGAGGCGTCCTCAAGTATCGTATCATCCATGTAGATCAACTCCTTTATTACACATTACCATCCCCCCCTACCCTATGTAAAGGGAGCAAGAAGTATCATGGTACGTGCTAAGAGAACGGCTTGTCATCAACCAAGATTGAATCGGTTGGGCAACCATCTACTGCATTTTGTAAGCATATTATACCCTCCACTCCTACAAAGATATATCAGTCAAAGGTATATTTTTATTAAGAATAACCCCGGACGGAAGTTGACCGGGGTCCTAACAGTTATTTAACTAACTCGCTGATTTCAGTTAGATTTTCGGCAAAGCCTACAAACACCTTATCTCCAATGACAATGGTTGGAACAACCTGTTTTCCAGTCAACTTCCAGACTTCCTCAGCGTACTTGGCATCTTCTTCACAATTGTAATCCGTATAGGGAAGCTCATGCTCTTTAAAGTAACGTTTAGCATAATTGCAATCGCTGCAGGTTGGGATTGAATAAATCTGAATGGATTCCGTCATGCCCAATTACTCTCCCTTGTATTTCAATATATATTACGCTCCGATGTTATATCCTTTTTTACGGATCGCTTCTTCAATTTCAGCGATTTGAACTTTAGATTCGTCAAATCGAAGTTCTACTGTTCCTTGTTCAAAATTAACGTGGCCTTCAGCGCCAAGAGCGCTAATTGCACCTTCAATTTTAGATACACAAGAACGGCAAGACATACCTTGAATTTTTACAGTTGCTTCTTTCACTGTTTTCACCCCCTTTCAAGCGTCTTAGACTTCAAGTTTTCCAGTGTCATTCGATTAACGAATTTGCTGAACTTTTCTTTGCCTTTTGCATGCATCTTATAATAATCAATAATTGCGGTAACGAAAGGAATAAGCTGATCCTCCGTTAATCCGGAATGTAGCAGCTTGGCGAAGGAGGGTTTAAGCCCCTTCGACTCGCCACCAACATAAACATTGAACTTATCGCGCATCTTTACGATCCCAATATCCTTAATCAACGGTTCACTTGTGCCTAAGGCGCATCCAGCATATCCAATCTTGAGTGGTGTAGGCGTATCGATACCGGAAATGGCCTGATTTAAATTTTTGGCTGTTTCCATGCCTGCTTCTTCTGCACCTCTACAAAAGTTGCAAGCGATCAGACTTTTGGTTACAAATCCTGCAGGGTTTATTTCAAGACCGTGATCCTCAAGTTCATTTGTGATATGATCTCGTTGTTCAATCGATACTTCTGCGTAGAGTTGCTTAAAAGGTGTCATTTCCACTTTTGAATCGGGACCAATAATCTCGCCAATTTTAACTAGTTGCTCTGGAGTGAATAAGCTTCCACCAAGTTGGATTGCTGGACTAATCGCTATTTTAATTTGATCTCCCATGCTCATACCTCTCTACTCACTTTACATCTACGACAAAAGGTACTGTAAAGACTTCCCCATCATGTTGGAATTGGCCCCAGATTTTATAGATTCCGCTATGCGGGAAGGAGGTCATAAATTCCGCTTTTGGACCTGTTGCCTTTTCCTCTGTTGGATGAACATGCAGATATTGCTCTGCATCCTCAGAAAGGATAACAACATGACCTACAGCACCGAGGTATTGTTCAAGATTATTAATCCCTTCGTTCGTTGACGCATCCATGATATTAAAGGTCAGATTTACGTCGTTGTTGGCCTTTTTGGTACTCAATGAAAGTTCGATTTTTTTACCATCCACTTCTTTTATAAGGTCGGAATCCGCTTGAACAGGCTCTTGGGCTTTTTCTGGACCTCCAACGTTCACCCATTCACTGAGTGTAGTACTCGCTCCACCTTTTGGAACAAAGTCGGCAAGGATTTTGTATTCGCCACCGGCTGGAAATGAAGTTTCAATCGCAAACTTTCCATCGCCTTTATAATCAGGATGAATGTGATTAAAGTAAGAAAGATCTTTACTCACTACGATAAGGTGCATTCGTTTTTCGTGGCCCATTTCAAATTCATTAACCGGATTTCCATCGGCGTCCGTGATTTGGATTGTCAGATGCGAATTTTCATTGGCCTTCACATCTGATGCAAAGGAGAACGAGGCTTTAGGGCTACTTGCTGTTGAATCAGCGTGAGGCCCTGCATGATCATGACTCGCACCTTCAGTTTCAGAATTCATCTCAGTATGATTCATACCACCATGTCCATCTGTATGTGCACTTTCTTTAGGGGTTCCGCAAGCAGACAACACACCGAAAGCTAAAACACCGGTTAACATTAGCATGATTTTTTTACTCCTCCTCATCATTTTGTTCGCTCCTATTCTAGTACTTTGACTAGTGACGTACTTTTACGCGTTGCAATCGCAGGGCGTTCAGAACGACGGATACCGAACTCAAGGCCATCGCTGCGCCTGCAACCCATGGTGCTAACAGACCGATAGCTGCAATAGGGATGCCTAAAGTGTTGTAACCAAGTGCCCAGAACAAGTTTTGCTTAATGTTGCGCATGGTCTTACGACTCATGTATATAGCATCAGGAATACTGGATAGATCGCCGCGCATGAGTGTTACATCAGCTGCTTCCATCGCTACATCTGTCCCCGTACCAATCGCCATACCAATATCTGCAGTTGCCAAAGCCGGTGCATCATTGATACCATCGCCAACCATGGCCACTTTTTTACCTTGAGACTGAAGTTTTTTAACTTCTTCCGCTTTTCCTTCAGGCAAGACCTCTGCACGAACGTGGTCAATACCTACTTGAGCAGCGATGGCTTTTGCCGTCCGTTCATTGTCACCTGTAATCATAATGACCTGAATGCCCATTTCTTTCAGACGGCTCACTGCAGCTTTCGACGTTTCTTTAATTGTGTCTGCCACAGCGACCATACCTGCATATTGACCATCAATGGCAACCAGCATCGCAGTTTTCCCCGCTTCTTCCAAACGTGACATCGAATGATAAGCTGCTTTTGCATCGATATTATACTTTTCCATCAGTCGACGTGTACCCACGAGCAGTTGTTTACCTTCAACCATTGCTTGGATTCCGAAACCCGGAAATGCTTCAAAGGATTGAGTTCCTGGTAGTTCGATATTTCGTTCCTGGATGCCTACAACGATGGCTTCTGCAAGTGGATGCTCAGAATTTTTCTCTGCAGCTCCAACAAGTTTCAGGAATTCATTTTCATTGCCAAGAGCGACGACGTCAGTCAATTCAGGTTTACCTTTTGTAACAGTACCGGTTTTATCCAGAAGGATCGCATCAATTTTATGTGTCTGTTCCAGATGTTCCCCGCCTTTGAACAACACCCCTAGTTCAGCCGAACGACCAGACCCCGCCATAATGGATGTTGGGGTTGCAAGTCCAAGTGCACAAGGACATGCGATAACAAGAATCGCAATTGCTTTTTCTAACGAACCTGCAAAATCGCCTGGTGTAACCCAGAAGTACCAAACCACAAAAGCAACTATTGCAATCCCTACAACGATCGGGACGAATATGCCCGAGATCACATCGGCTACCCGCTGAATTGGTGCTTTTGATCCCTGAGCTTCTTCAACAACCTTAATAATTTGTGCAAGAGCGGTTTCTTTACCTACTTTGGTTGCTTTGATCCGAAGAATACCGTTTTTATTAATCGTAGCTCCAATCACAGCATCTCCGACTTTTTTCTCTACTGGAAGGCTTTCACCCGTAAGCATGGATTCATCTACAGATGAGAACCCTTCCAGCACCTCTCCGTCTACAGGAACTTTATCTCCTGGGCGAATAAGGACAACATCTCCTACAATGACTTCATCCACTGGAATGGTAAGTTCTTTGCCATCCCGAACCACTAATGCCGTCTTCGCCTGCAGACTCATCAGTGATTTAATTGCCTCTGATGTTCGGCCTTTCGCAAGTGATTCAAACAATTTACCCATAAGAACCAAAGTAATAAGGACCGCACTCGTTTCATAATACAGGGATGGACCATGATGCATCCCGTCAGCCATACTTGACCATTGAATGGTCAAATATAAACTGTAGAAGTACGCTGCAGAGGTGCCAAGTGATACCAACACATCCATATTCGCACTCCCATTCCGGAGAGCCTTATACGCACCCACATAGAACTGTCTACCAATATAAAATTGTACTGGTGTAGCCAGAATTAGTTGGAACCACGGATTCATAAACAATTCCGGTACATAGATCCATGAAGTGAACGAGAAGTGACCTACCATAGTCCACAACAACGGCAAGGAAAGAATTGCCGAAATCAGTAATTTCCGTTTTTGTTTGCTCAGTTCTTTAGCACGATGCTCACTTGCACCACCACTGGAACCGTCTGCTTTGCTGATCGCTGTATAACCGAGTTTTCTTACCTTGTCTTTCATGTCTTCGATGGAAACTTCACCAGGAGAAAATTCAACTCGAGCCGTTTCCATGGCGAAGTTTACTGAAGCGTTAGTCACGCCGGGCAATTTGTTCAGGCCCTTTTCAATTTTGTTCGCACATGCTGCACAGGTCATGCCTTCAAGATTGAATTGCGCAACCTCTGATACGGAACCATATCCAAGTTTTTTGATTTTTTCCTCAAGTTCTTTCATTTCCACTTTCGTGGGATCATACGTTACACTCGCCTTTTCCAAAGCAAAGTTAACATTTGCTGATGTGACCCCGTCCATCTTACCGAGGCCTTTTTCAATTTTGTTTGCACAAGCTGCACAGGTCATACCTGTAATTTGTATACTCGACTGTTTTGTCTGAGCCGCTGCTGTTGCCACAATAACTCACTCCCCTCATCGTCCATTACTTACGCTACTTCGTAGCCTTGCTCTTCAATAACTTCTTTAATTTGCTCCAAGGAGACTTGATTTTCATCATACGTCGCTTCAACCGAATCATCACTGAGGTTCAACTTGCCACTCACTCCAATTTCTTTCAGAGCACCTTCGATGGAGTTTACACAATGTTGGCAGCTCATACCTTGTACATTCAAAACAATGTTTTTCATCTTATTTCGTCCCTTCTTGTGGGTGATTTTTTGGTTTAGTTTGACCTAAACGATGGGCTAAACTCTCGAGGCCAGTTTTTCAGGTCTCATCAAGCTCTTGTACAATACAATACCCCCCTACCCTATATTAGTCAACATATTTTTATACCCCCCTACCCTATATGGACTATCTCTCTCGTTAGATCAATGAATTTATGGAGAGAAGAATCGATTATTTATACGCTGATTGGTAATCGGACCATGTTCTTGTCCTTGACTTGGGAATAAAACTTGTACCTGATAAAACAAAAAAGCCGCTAAAATAGCGACTTCAATTGGACCATGATCTTGTCCCTCGATATAAAATTCCTTTATTTATGGTTGAATGTTACTCCATCCGCTTACATCACATTGTCCATAATCATTATTACCCACAGCAACCATCGTATCATCCGATTTCAGTCCAATCGTATGGACACACCCCACCGAAACAGCTCTAATTCCGTGCCAGCCACGTACATCACATTGGTTATGTTTATTCGAACCCACAGCAACCATTGTAGCGTCGGACTTAAGACCAACAGTATGATAACTCCCCGCTGCAACTGCTACAATATCGCGCCATCCGCTTACGTCGCATTCACCTTCATTATTTCTTCCCACAGCCAATACCGTACCATCCGATTTAAGCCCAACTGTATGAAGATACCCCGCCGAAACAGCCAATATGTCGCCCCAGTCGTTTACGTTACATTGGTTATACTTATTGTTACCAACTGCTGTTACCGTTCCGTCTATTTTTAAACCGACTGTATGCCAGTCACCCGTCGTGACCGATACAATATCGCGCCAGCTGCTCACGTTGCATTCCCCTTCATTATTTCGCCCCACCGCAACCACGGTGCCATCTGATTTAACCCCAACCGTACGGCACCAACCTGCCGAAACGGTTACAATATCGCGCCATTCGCTTACATTGCATTGGTCATGCTTATTCCAACCTATAGCAGTTACCGTACCATCAGATTTAAGACCAACGGTATGTGCATTACCGGTGTTCGTAGCCATATGAACATTACCCGCTGCAACTGCGACGATATGGCACCAATCGCTTACCTTACATTGACCATATTTATTATCACCCACAGCTATTACTGTTCCGTCAGATTTAAGAGCAACGGTATGACGACGACCTGCCGCTATGGTACAGTTATGGAACCGTTTCGTCTCAAAAACCGCTTCCTTCCGTGAATTGTAGTCCATATCTTCCTCCTCTCCACCAATTGAAAATCCTCGTTTAGTTCAACTGTAAGTCATAAAGTTTGTTGTTAAATCGCATGTTACAAAAGAAAGGCTCGCACAGGCAGGGTATTATTACTTCCCTGCCCAATACGAGCGTCTATGTCATATTGCACTCAAACGGTTGATCCGAATGTGTACTTTTAGCAATCGTTTCATTTCATGTAGCGATAGTCTAATAGATCCTTCAAATTTGAAATTTTCTGCAACAGCTTTTCTCCGACATTGGTTTCCCTCACCAGCTTCCGCGCCAGTTCTTTGTCCACCAATCTTTTTAGAGATAACACGTCCGTTCCGTTACATAACACATCTTCTTTTGAATTAAATTTCTTGTGGGCGACGAGCTGCATGCCAAAGGAATTGTACAACAAGGTATATCCGGCAATGCCCGTTGTGGATTGATAGGCTTTGGAAAAACCGCCGTCAATCACGATCATTTTTCCGTTTGCTTTAACAGGGCTCTCTCCACTAATTTCTTTGACTGGCGTGTGCCCATTAATGACATGTCCATGATCTGGATTCAAATCAAACTCCTGCAAGATTATTCGACAGATATCTTCATTTTCACGTAAATGGTAGTACGGATTCTTTCTCTCTTTATGTGCTTCTTTATCTTGGATAAAATACCGTTCAAAAGTGGTCATTTCTCTCTTTCCAAAGAGCGAGGAACATTCTCCTGTCCAGATGTACCATACCATATCCGTCGCCAGATCTTCTGTCTCTTCCTGATGCGCAAAGGCGTAACGTAAATAATCTTCAAAAACATCAAGCAATTGACGGCCCGCATATGTCTTGTCTTCAATCTGCATTTCTTCCATATTTCCTTCTTCATCCAAAGGAATACAGCCGTGGATTAACAAATTCCCGTTGTATTTTAAATAAAGGCTGCCCTTTTTCATGAGAAAATTCATATGTCTGGCCATCTTTTCGGAATGCTGAACGGAAAACAACAGCTTTTCCATCACCTGGCGTTCTTCCTCAAGCAATTGTTCGGGCTTCTGCGGATTTACGGTTGCGAAACAGGTGTTTTCCAGCAGGTACGTTTTACCGCAGATGTTGATTTCATTGTTGTCGTAATCAATCTGCTCCAGCAAAAGTCTTTCAGACATATTAAAGTATGGGCGTCTCTTGATAATCGGGCTTTCAAGTTTAAACTGAATCATGGCAATGGCTTGGTGAATTTTGGTGATCTGCAGAATTTCCTGCTCCGATACATTATGTCCAGCCTGTAACTTAGGTCTGAAGGACGGATTGTCTTCGTAATATTTCTCCGCCAGGTTTAGCAGTGGGCGCAGATTGATTCCGTATACATCTTCAATGATGTCCAGATTATCGTATCTGGCGCAGATCCGAATAATATTCGCAAGGCAGACTAGAGAACCTGCGTAGGCTCCGATCCAGAGGACATCATGGTTCCCCCACTGTATGTCTACAGAATGGTAGTTGATCAGCGTATCCATAATTTTATCGGGGTACGGCCCCCGGTCATAGATATCTCCAACCACATGAAGATGGTCAACCACCAGGCGCTGTGTCGTATAAGCAAGGCCGATAATGAGATTGTCCGCCTGGCCCAAGGATATAATTTGCCGATATATTTCCTCGTAATAAGGATCCTTATTGTTGGTCGAATCCGTCTTGTATAAAAGCTCTTCTACAATATATACATATTGCTCCGGCAGAGCTTTACGCAATTTTGAGCGTGTATACTTGGAAGAGGCATAAGAAATAAGCTTAAGCATGTGTTCAATTGTTAGTCTATACCACTGGTTCAAAGCCTGTTTATTGCTCAGTTCCCCTATAACCAGCTGTATTTTTTCTTCAGGGTAATAAACCAACGCCGCAAAATCATTGATCTCTTGATCCGTCCAAACCTCCCGGAATAATTCTTTGATTTTCTCTTTGACGGTACCCGAACCGTTTCGTAGTACATGCTGAAAAGCCTGAAACTCCCCATGCAAATCACTGACAAAATGCTCGGTTCCCTTCGGGAGATTGGAGATCGCTTCAAGGTTGATGATCTCTGTTATGATTTTTTCTTCCGTATCATATTTCTCGGCCAATAAATCTAGAAACTGCTCATCCAAAACAGATGTCCCCCTTCAAGGAAGTATGGTGTTGTATAGCCGGGTCCAAAAGCTTTAGACCTATATCAAATTACACTCTGTACATGGCATTGATTATATGATAGTTATCAGCAACGCCTTCCCCAATCATACTCCAGTTCATCATATATGAACAAATTTCATTGAATGGATTTGAATGAAACAATGTTTGTAGTTATTTTAGTATTTTACACAATGAAAAATAAACGATCTATTCTGAGAATTTGCTTGTTTGAATTCCCAATCACCATATGTTTTAATTTTTGAAAAACCGATTTGTTTCAGCGATTCATTGAATTCTTCTTGATTTCGAAACCTCAGCTGCATTTTTTCATGAACTAATACTTTGTCTGTTTTGGTATTTTTTACAATTTCATAGAAAGTGTAAATATCTCCCTCAAACCCTTCATATTCTGTATAAATTTCTAAAGGATCTCCGCTTAGTCTATATTTAGCTAAGTCAGGAGTTTTGTCCTTCTCCCATTCTTCCCATACTTTTACCAAAGGGTTTCTTGTATCAAAAATAAAGTGACCCCCGATTTTTAGGGATCGGAATACGTCTGAGATTACTCGTTTCCAGCTGTCATCTGTAAGAAATACCTGTGCAACATTCGCTGTCATAATTACCGCATCATAGGTATTGGTTTGTAAATCTGCACTATCACCTATAATCCATTCCACACTTTCAGAATTATCTTTACTTCTCGCTATTTCAATCGCTTCTTCATTGGGATCTATAGCGGTAATTTTATAACCGTACTGAACAAGATGAGTAGTCCATCTTCCTGTTCCACAGCCCAGGTCAGCTATAGATTCTACTTGTAATCTCTTTAACAATGCAAGGAAAAATTCATCGTCTTTTCCCCAATGGTTAATCTGGTCATATACTAATGGAATCATAAATAATGTCTCCTCACTTTCAACAGCATTTTACTGTGCTCAAGAGTTTGATGTCTCGTACATAAGCTATACGGTTTTATTTTCACTCTGTGAACCAAAAACTTCCCTGGTTGCTTCTATAAAAGATAACATCATTGGTGAAAGCCACTTGTCTTTATGCCACAACATCTGTGTATATACCTGCAAGTCCGGAATTTGCCAGGGGAGGACAACAAGTTCTCCGCGTTCAACTTCAGATTCCGCGATGATCTCAGGAAGAAAGGCAATACCGATTCCTGAAATTGCACATTGTTTAATGGCTTCGGCACTTTGAAACTCTAAATATGTAATGCTATCAATGCCCTCTTTCTCAAATGACCGATCAAACATCGTCCGATAGGGACAACCCTTCTCATTTGTCAGGAACACTTCATCATGAAAATCTTCCAATTGCAACACAGTTCGTTTGGCGAGTGGGTGATCTGGAGCAGCTAACAATCGGAAATGTTCTTCCAGCAAAGGTTCCACGGAAAGTCCACTCGAGCGAATGGGTTCATCCAACATATAAACAATATCCGTGGTCCCCTCAAAGAGCGTTTGCTTGAGCTCTTGATTCGGAACTGAGCGGAAAATTAAGCGAACTCCCGGATGCTGCGAACGAAACCGTTGGAAGACAGGTGGAAGCCGATAGGAGCAAATAACCTCATTCGCACTTATCGTTAAGGTTCCACTTAGTTTTTCATTATCATGGACAGCACTACGAGCCTCGTCCATTTTTTTGAGAACGCCTTGGGCGTGTGTTAAAAAGCGTTTACCCGCAGTTGTGAGCGCGAGTTGCTTGCCCAACCGATCAAAGAGGCGAACACCTAGCTCATCTTCCAATGCTTTAATTTGCATCGTGACGTTGGAAGGAACGTAGCTCAGCGCTTCTGCTGCCCGCGTGAAATTCAATGTTTTTGCAACCGTACAAAACGTATTCAGTTGACGCAATTCCATCCAATAATCCCTCCTTCATCTTTCAATTTTATTGAATACTATCTTGAATTCTATTCACTTTTATTGAGAGTATCACAGCTCTATACTGAGTACAAGAGATCACAGTGAACCTGTGGTGTTTCATTTTGAAGGGAGCAATTATACGATGGATTATGAAATTTTTAACTTGGGTGATGTCATCTTACAATCAGGAATGACGTTACCAAACGCTTATCTCGCTTATCAAACTTACGGAAAATTAAATGAACAGAAAGATAATGTTATTGTCTATCCAACGGCTTTTGGTGATCAGCATGTTCAGAATGAATGGCTCATTGGCAGCGGGATGGCACTGGATCCAGAGAAATATTTTATTATCGTTCCCAATTTGCTGGGCAATGGACTCTCTTCCTCTCCCAGTAACACGCCTCCTCCATTCGATCGCGCTAACTTTCCACAGGTAACCATCTATGACAACGTACGTTTCCAGCACCAACTGCTGACCGAAAAATTAGGTATTAAAAAGATTGCTCTCGTCGTCGGGTGGTCGATGGGTGGTATTCAGGCATTTCAATGGGGGGCAAGTTACCCGGAGGTGGTTGAACGAATCGCACCTTTCGGAGGCATCGCCAAACCTTGGCCTCACACATTTGTGGTTCTGGAAGGCGTGAAAGCTTCATTGCTGTCCGCAGTCGGCTTCGACTCAAGTAAATTAAACCAACTAAGTTCTACAGATATGCGTGCCGTTGGTCGGGTGTATGCGGGATGGGGACTATCACATGCGTTTTATAGAGAAGAGCTATACCGTGAGATGGGATTTGACACATTGGAGGATTTTGTAGCTGGTGTTTGGGAAAATAGCTTTATGAATATGGATCCGTATAATGTTCTGGCTATGTTATGGACAGGACAACATGCAGATATCAGTGCAAACCCCTCCTATAACGGAGACTTTGATAAAGCACTTCAGAGCATAAAAGCTTATGCCTGTATCATGCCGGGAAGCACGGATCTCTTCTGCACAGCGGCCGATAATGAATACGAAGCTAAGCGTATACCTAATGCTGTCTTGAAACCAATCCAATCGATCTGGGGCCATTTTGCCGGTCGTGGAATCAACAGTGCCGATAATCAATTTATTGATGACAATCTAAAACACTTGTTGTCACTTAGCACTAATGAATAGATCGTCACTTGCATTGGGAATTCAGTGAAGAGAAGCGTTGATCTTTCGGAGGGAGAGCTCCCCCCAAGCAGTGGTGTTGTTGAGTGATGATGTAGAAATTAAGGAACCAGCAATAATGAAGTTGAGGACCTTATTCCGATGTTTCTTTTGCATCCTCTGCCAGTCTCATCTCTATGGCGTTCATCTTTAGTTCCACCGGATAACTCACTCTGGTTGCCATTACAAACACACCTCCAAGATGATCTTGAAGGTGTGTTTGATTAATACATATTCTTAAGGATTATAACTACAATTAAGTAAGTACAGTCATCGCCTCTCTTGTGAATGGAACCAGATCATCAGTACGTCCTTCTTGAATTTTCTTAACCCATTCAGGGTCGACTAGAAGAGCACGGCCTACAGCAACCAGATCAAACTCATTATTCTGAAGTCGTTGTACCAATCCTTCGATACTGGCGTTACTTGCGCCTTTACCTTCTGTGAATAGACTTGTAAAGTCACCATCAAGACCAATCGATCCAACAGTGATTGTCGGTTTACCAGTCAGTTTTTTGGTCCATCCAGCAAAATTCAGATCAGACCCTTCGAATTCCGGTTCCCAGAAACGGCGTGTGGAACAGTGGAAGATATCGACTCCAGCTTGAACTAACGGTGCGAGAAGCTGCTCCAGTAATTCCGGTGTTTCAGCCAATTTAGCCTGATAATCATCTGTCTTCCACTGAGATAAACGCAGTACAATAGGGAATTCCGATCCCACTACTTTACGGCAAGCCTCAATCACTTCAACTGCAAAACGTGTGCGAGCCATCATATCTCCACCGTAACGATCCGTACGAGAGTTGGTTTTCTCATACAGGAATTGGTCGATCAGATAGCCGTGTGCTCCATGGATTTCAACACCATCGAACCCAACGCGTTTCGCTTCTGAGGCTGCTTTTGCGAATTCCTGAACGATTGTAGCAATCTCAGCTTCCGAATAATCATTAACATGACCTTTGGCTCCCATATGCCAGATCTGTGGAATAATTCGACCGCCAGCTTCATGTACTTCAGATACAACATGTGCCCAACCATTCATTGCAGCTTCACCATAAAAGTGCGGCACATTGGCTTGATTGGATGCATCCGGATGATTAATTATTGTCCCTTCCGTCACTATAAGCCCCACTGCGTTCTCTGCTCTGCGGCGGTAATAGCCCGCAACATTCGAACCCGGGATACCGTCCGGAGAAAATTGACGCGTCATCGGCGCCATCACGATCCGATTGGATAACTTCAAGTGACCTAACTCTATAGGTTGGAACAATGCTTCTACGGATTGAGAATAATTCATAATAACCTCCACATATTTCGTTTTTTTTATATAAATTGACCTAGGAGATGTTAAACAGCAATCAGCCTGGTTAACAGCTAGACGTTATTTCCAAATGAATCAATACACGATTTTTATCGAAAAGCCCCACCTCCTTCAAGGTTTCGTGGTGTATTAATCCGCCTTCAATTATTTTTGACTTCGTAGTCAAGAATTCCACAAAAAAAAGATCAAGACATGATCATGCCAAATGAAGTACGCAGAACCGTCTCGATCTGTTCACGGGATGAACCTGATTTCTCCATAACTCTCACACCAAGAATGGTGTTATTTAGATAAGATGCAAGCTCTATACTCGTATATCGGTTGGAAATTAACTGTTGTTTCTGGCCACTACTTATGATCTTCTCTAATACCAGTTGAATCTCTTCTGCCATGAGCTCAGTTTCGCGTGTGACCTGCTCGTCATCTGTTCCGAATTCGAGTGATGCATTCACAATTAGACACCCTTGGCAGCTAGTTTCATCGTCTAAAAGGGAATATCGTAAGGTATCCAGTTTATCAACGGGAGACGAATCCAGGGCTTCAATCTCTTTCAGTTTCGCTATAACCTGTTCACGGTAAAGTGCCAGCGCCTTCAGGAACAACGATCGCTTGTCTTTAAAAACACAGTACAAACTTTGCTTTTTGACTCCTGTAGTACGCGTAAGGTCCTCATAAGAAGTTGCTTTGAAGCCTTGATTCCAGAACACTTCCATAGACTGGTGTAATACACGATCGACATCAAATTCTCTTGGTCTGCTCATGGGATTAATGTATCAGTTATTGACCATGCAGTCAAGAACTGATCATTTTACATCCTAATCTCTACGGTAATTTCCTGCAGGTCCATTGAATGCGGTCTAACTCTTCCGGTAAGCAACCTTGTGAAAAGCATTGATATAACGAAACAGTGCTTCACCATCATCAGGCACATGCGTACTTGTATCCAGTGGCAGCATCATTGCCTGATACGGCTCTGGCACCATTCTATATTGATGGACATAGGAGGTTAGGATGAACCCGTTACGTTGCCAGAACTGAATGCGTTCCTGATGAGCCTCCGTTGTCCCGAACTCCGCCTCGATAATCATACCTTTAATCCGGTGTTCCCTTAACGCCCAGGCTCTGAGCTGCTCCAGCATCCAGGTCCCTATGCCCCACCCACGCAGCTTCTGTTCAACCGCGAGGTAATCGATGATCAGGATGCGGTCCGCAACCTTCCCCTCCAGTCCAGTAACAGCCATCGCAACCACTTCTCCATGATGCACGCCCGTGTGTAAATAACCAATCTTCCGGTCCAGCATACTGCGCAGAATCGCTTTTGTCTTAGCGCCGCTTTGAAAAGCCTCATGATAGATTCGCTCCATCCGCGCCCACAATGCTTCATCCCACTCCTCTATAGTCGTAAACTCTAATTCCAGCATCTCATTCGCCTCCAGCTTTAATTCAGATTTATCGTGATTCAAGATATGTAAGAGATATTCCTTCCGGTTTAATGGATTATGATCGTATCTTGTGCATGAAGGCACTTCACCATCGAAGGGCTGATAGCCATAAAATTCGGACGGGTTCGACCTCTTTATTCTTCGATCGTACTTCCTTTGACGAATTCTGCGATTTTGAAGACTGTAGCATTACTTTAATCTTAAAAGTTTATGTTTTATAGTTTCTACGTTAGCGCAATAAAGCATTAACTTTTAATATCTTCTTTAGCCTTTTGTCTATATCGAATTATGGAAAGAGGTAAATTAACTACTCCAAGAATAAAAGAAGAGCTAATAGATATCCATTGAGATATTGAAGGATAATTCGGTTTTCCGTCTCCTACAGGTCCTATTTTGGGTTGGTGGCTATCCCACAAAACATATAAGAGACCAATAGCAGGTAACAATATGCAAATTACACTTGCAACTATATGTAACACATATTTGTTCAATCCTACCCCTCCATTTATTGTATTCATGTCTTGAACTCTGTTTATATTATAACGTTATCTAAAACGGGAAATTACACTAACCTACTCCTTAGTTTAACAAAAAAATTTCTCCTTTAAGATATTTCCTAAAATAGTTTTCAATAACTAATGGAAAATTTGCCGCTAAGGATTGTTGTTCATTTGGATTTAGAGAATGGAATGCGAAAGTCCTAATGATTGACCAAATAAAAAATGCTTCTAAATAACTAGACATAATTCTCTTCCAGTTGATTTACTTTGCTATACGATGAAATAAAATAAATAAAAGCCATAGCCACAATTCGAAAAATCTATAGGTTGAGGAGTATCGTCATAAAATACATAGTTACTCTCATGAAGGTCAGAATGAATAATTCCCCAGTTACTTGGCAAACGTTTATGATTTTGTATCACATTTGCTATTTTATGTGCTGACTCTTCCACATGAACAAACACTTCACTTGAGATAAGCTCTAAATTTACTAACCGTTTTAATTGATTAAGTGAGCCGCCATTAAGAGAGCCAAATTTTCAGTTTCATTACTTGTTGGCTCTCTTTGAAGTACGCTTCCATGAATCCAATAGTCACCATGATTGTATTTTCTCTAAGATCAGTTAAGATTTCTGTTACCAGATCACCTTGAAGATTTCTAACAGGTACAGGTACGACGAGATTTGTATCTTTAACCAGAGCTTCAAGCCAAATAAGCTCTGATGCGATATTCCCTTTTGATTGAATGGAAATCGTTGAGATATGGATTTTGATAAGAAACTTTTGATTAACATTGTTGGCCTGAACAAATGTTAATTCCACCCATATATCCACTAAAATCGATTATAATTAACTTATATTCAAGTCGATTACCTACCCTAAGTTAAAACGCAAAAAGACATAGTGATGCATCGCATATGCTCTAAAGGTTATAGAGTTTTCAAATACACACTTATGTATAAGAGGAGGCGAAAGATATGACGATAATGCCTGTTATAGTAATGATCTTTGTATTTGTACCTTCCATTATACTCATGATAAGCATGCCTTATTTAACAAGAGAGACGATTAGTTTTGGGGTCACCGTCAGCGCTGTACAATTTCACAGCGAACCTCTGCGCCAGATGCGGAAGTTATATGTTAGGATTAGTGCTACCTTGCATACCATCCTATTCATTGTTTGTATCATCTGCCTAATATACGGTGATGAACATTCCAAGCAACAAAGTTGGATCATTGTCACTTATTCACTCGCCATGGTCGTAATCTCCCTAGTCATAAACATTAGCTATCATTTCAAAATGAAAAGTTTACTACCTATGCTGCCTATTGCTCTGGAACCATCGATCATAGCAGTGGACACTGGTTTTCGGAAAAGAAACATTAACTTGTCTAGTAACTGGTTCCTCATCCATGTTTTCATTATTGTTGTTGGTATTGTAACTGTGCTACTCAACTACGACCTAATTCCTGATCAGATTCCGATCCATTACAACAGCAGTTGGAACGTAGACGGCTATGCAGCTAAATCTTATAGTTCTGTGTTTATGCCTACGATAATGCAAGTGTTCTTAATGCTTGTGTTCATATTTGAGAATTGGAGTATTCGCAGAGTGAAGCAGCAGGTTCAACCCACTGATCCGAACCGCTCCATCAGACAAGACGTAATTTTCCGCCGTACTTGGTCAGGTTTTATGATTACAGCAAGCTTCTTAATAGTTATCCTGTTGTCCGTCGTGCAACTAAATATGATATCTCTGCTTAACATCAATTTCGCTATTCCTATTGTCCTAATCATAATAGCCTTTATCATCCTATACGCCTTAGCATTATCGTTTTGGGCTGGTCAGGGTGGAAGCCGCTTGGAGCAATCGGCAGATCGCTCCAATTTCAGACCTGTCCATGATGATGATAAATGGCTATTAGGTATGATTTATTTCAATCGGAAGGATCCAAACCTAATCGTTGAGAAAAGATTCGGAGTCGGCTGGGGATTAAATTTCGGTCACCCAGTATGCTGGCTAATTTTTCTCGGAATTATCGTACTGTTAGTTGTGGTGTAACAAGGCTTGGAGGTTAGTACTCGTCTCAACCGGTATATAAATGTATGCGGAAACCGTCGATAAGCTTGACTTCATTCGCTGTGAACTTAATCCCATCACATCAAGCTTTGGTGCAGTTGGACCTACTATTATTGGGTTAATGAGTTATGAATTATATAACAAAGAAAGCAGCTGATCACTTGGGTCAGCTGCTTTCTTATTGTTATAGAAGGTTTTATACATCGTTAAGAGGCATGTAACAAACGAAGATGATACAAGTGTTTATTTATTGCAAAGATTTTTTCGTTTGTTTTCTTTTAGGTAGAGAGTTATCAAGCAACGTTGTTACGATGCCAATCACAAGGGCAAGCGCGCCGATCCATGGGATGTAGTTCAACAAACTGTGGTTGACAGCAATACCCCCGATACCAGCTCCGGCAGCCATTCCAACTTGTCCAATCGCGCTATGCAAACTAAGTACAATGCCTGAAGCAGCGGGAGCGAGACTTATAAGCTGAAATTGGATCGGCGTACCTGAGGACCAGGCTGCTATTGCCCAGAAAATAAGTAATATATATAGAAGAAATATGGATTGGCCTATAAACGGGAACAACAGTAATGCAGTGGCATGGAGTATCATTCCACCAGCTAGTGTACGGAATGTACCCCATTTATCTGTACTGAGTCCTCCTATTTTGGAACCAATAGCACTAGCGATACCAAATATAAACAGGGCTAACGTTACACCTTGATCACTCATGCTAAATATATCAAGGAGATACGGTGAAATGTACGTAAATAAAATGGAATATGAGCCTAACCACACGAACGTAATCAGTAACGCTGCTGCGATACGCGGTTGCATGATGAATTTAAACTGATCACGCAAAGGAACAACTTCTTCAGCAACTACTTTGGGGATGATCAGCAGCGCTAGGAATAAGAGAATAAGTCCTATTACTCCAAGACCAATAAATATGATGTTCCAATCATAATGGGAAGCTACAACCCTGCCTATGGGTACACCGATAACTAATGCCGTACTATTTCCCATAATAACAGTAGCAATTGAGCTGCCTTGCTTTCCTGGAGCAGCCAAAACCGCAGCAAGAGTAAGGAGCGTAACCTGAATAACACCGGCACTAAGTGCTGAAATAATTCTAGCTACGATAAGCATCTCATATCCTGTTATCGTTGCAATTAAAATGTTAATAACAGAGAATACAGTTAATGCATAAACTAAGAGTTTTTTTCGATCTAATTTAGATGTGAAAGCAATTAAAAAAGGAGTACCTACGCCAAATGCTATAGAGAACACTGTAATTAGCTGTCCAGCAGAAGAAACTGAAATGTTGCTAGATTCAGCAATTTTGTCTAGGATCCCGGCAATAACATATTCTGATGCTCCATTAAGAAAACTAATTACAGCTAATAAATATATTTTCCACATATTTTTCAACAATTTCACCTTCTTATTTCTGTATTTCTAGAAAAATAGATTAATTAACTATTCACTAAAATAAATATTTTACATTCACTCATTTGGGACAAAACCATTTTCTATATAAGACCCTTCTATTGAATTAGTAGCTAAAGACCTTCCCACATTAAAACATCCGCTAATCGAATGGTTAGACTCATTTGTGTGTTCCACCTTTCAGTGTTAACTCCGTAAGAGATTTCTCCATATTCAGAGTAATCCTACTTATCCGTCTGTAATACATTTTATTTTGCAAAACTTATGTTACTTTTATTATTCAAATAAATATATACATTTTGGCATTTTAGTTTGAATTAACATGAGATCACATTTGTTACTCAAAAGTAACGCAGTGTTTTATTTTATTTAAAAACGGCAGCGTTCCAGAAATAACTTGGAATCACTGCCGCTATTAATAACACCAAATTAGGCTTTGACTGTGTACATCAATTCTTTTTCATTAATTGTGGTACGCCCAGCCGATTGGACATCGGTATATTGAACCATGTTCGTAATAATGACCGGGGTAATCATATTGTAACCCGCTTTTTCGATCTCTTCACGGTCAAATTCCATCAATAGATCACCTACGGATACTTTTGCTCCTGCCTGAATCTTGGGCGAGAAAAATTGGCCTTTCAGCTTTACAGTATCAATCCCGATGTGAATCAGCATCTCTGCGCCAAGATCACTTACGAGACCAATAGCGTGACCACTCTTAGAAACAGAGAATACTGTGCCGTTAACTGGGGAAACTGCACGTCCTTCTGAAGGTTGAATGGCAAATCCTTTACCCATCATTTCTTCTGAAAAAGCAGGATCTGGAACTAGGCTAAGTGGCTTAACTTCCCCACTCATAGGGCTGAATATTTGTTCATCCTGTAATTTAGTGTCTTCAGCTACTACAGGTATAGTTGCAGACGTTGCTGATGGTGCAGGTACCTCTTCCTGGAAGCCCAGAAAATAAGTAATTACGCTAGCTACAACGAATGCAATTAAAGCAGCAATCAGTGCAAAGAGCAGGTTGCTAATGTCTGGACCGACATATGAGGCAGCTCCCGGAAGACCTACAGTGCTAATGAAATAGGCTTTAACAGAAAAGGTTCCCAGAAACGCCCCAGCGACTGCGCCCCCAATGAGCGCTGCAATAAATGGTTTTTTGAATTTCATGTTAATTCCGTACATGGCAGGCTCCGTAATTCCCATAAGAGCGGTCAGTCCTGTAGAATATGAAAGTGATTTGGTTTGGGTGTTTTTAGACTTGAAGCCCACACCAAATGCAGCACCACCCTGGGCCATATTAGCTGCGAACATTAACGGAACGATAAAATCGTAACCAAGTGTTGCAATCGAACCAACTGCAAGCGGCAACAGTGCATAATGCATGCCTGTAATAATCAGCACAGACATTGTGCCACCAATCAAGATACTTGCCAAAATGGATGCGTTATCAAATAACCATCTGATACCCCCAGATAAACCGTTTCCAATAATGCCACCCAGTGGCCCGATCGCGATCAAGGTTAGTGGTACCATGATGAGTAACGTAACAGTTGGTACAACAATCAGTTTCAGTGAAGAATGAGTGATGCGGTCAATGGCTCTCTCCACGTAAGCAGCGATCCAGATTGCAATGACGATGGGAATAACCGATGATGCATAGGATGTGGCAATAACCGTAATGCCTGCAAACGAAGTATTACCCTCTTGAAGCAACGCTGTAATGGTTGGATGCATGAGACCAGCCGCTAGTGCAGCACCTACATAAACATTGCTTCCCATTTTCTTCGCAGCACTAATGGCCAGAATAATGGGCAGGAAGTAGAATGCGCCATCGCCAACCGCAGACAAAATGATATAGGTTGAACTTGTATTCGTCATCCAACCAAGAGCCACCAGAATGGACACGATCCCTTTGATCATACCTGCGCCAGCAATTGCTGGCAGGATTGGCGTGAACATGCCCGAGATGAAATCAAATAATGCGCTGATCGGATTTCTTTGTTTCTTTCCACCTTTTGGAGCACTCTCTCCGTTAGGCTTCATGCTCATATTGTTCACTAGTGCTTTGTACACTTCGGAAACTTCATTGCCAATAATCACCTGAAACTGTCCACCGTTTTCCGTTACACCCATAACGCCAGGTGTGTTTTTTAACGTTGTTCTGTCTGCTAGATTGTTATCGTTTAGATTGAATCTGAGTCGAGTCATACAGTGGGTAACTTGATCGATATTCTCTTCCCCACCAACCAGTTTGAGAATATCTTTGGACAATTGTTGTTTATCCATGATGTAAGGCTCCTTCGACGTATATTAAGGTAGTAAAGCTAAAATTTTGAGGATGGCAAAACAAACTCATTATGTTTTCATATGACAGCTATTGTGACATTCTTAAGCAGACTAAGGAAGCTCAACAAGCTTGAAACTGGAACTAGTTAAGGGTAGGTTGGTTTATTCGTTGCCACCTTCGTTCTCTGACCATGGACGCGTTAGCCAGTTATAATGGAAGTGCGAAACATATGTTATAACGTCATGTTACTCAGAACAGAGAAGAAAATATATATTGTTTAAGTGTTTAGTTTCCTTTGACACGAAATGATTTTTGTAACAAAAATGTAACGTGTTGTTTTTTGAATACAGGTAATGTATACTGCCTAAGCAGGTTACCTATTATTTTTATTATGGTCTAAGGGAGTGCATATCCATGTTCACCAGTGAACAAATCTCATCCTATAATGAATTGGAATTATCTTTATATAACTATATTTCTCAGAACATGGAAAAAGTGGCGTACATGCGGATTAGAGAGCTGGCCGATGAAACTCATGTATCTACAGCCACCATTATGCGATTTTGCAGAAAGAATCAATGTGAGGGATTTTCGGAATTTAAAGTAAAACTTAAGATGCTCATTTCCCAAAAGGGTAAACTAACGAAGCAGGAGTTAAAAAGTCCACATCATGCTGTGTATGAGTTTTTTGAACGTTCTCAATCTCCTGAATTGGAGGAAAAAATTCAAACGGCAGCAAAATTAATTGCTAAAGCCAGTAGCGTCATTTTTATTGGTATCGGGAGCTCCGGAATAATGGGTGAGTATGGAGCCCGATTTTTCTCAAATCTAGGGATATGCTCCGTGTACATAAAAGATCCTCATTATCCTGTTCATATCAAAATGCAAAAAGACAGCGTTACGATTGCATTATCTACGCGAGGTGAAAACCCATATGTTCTACCTTATCTCCAACGGATCAAGCAGGAGCAAAATAAAATTGTGGCGATAACAAACAATCGCCAATCCACCATGGCTAAAATATCAGATGTGAATATCCCTTATTATGTAAAAGAAGAGTATTATGAATCCACTAACATCACCACTCAGGTTCCAGTTGCGTTCCTTTTAGAATGGCTGGGACGAGAGGTTTTCAAAGAAATGGTAAATACAGAATTAGAGCTATGAGAGAGAACCCGATCTTTTTATAAACACGCACCAGAAAGAGAGCCCTCTAGGCTCTCTTTTCAGTCTTAATGACTCTCTATGGGATGACTACGTTAGACGCTTTCCATTACTTTTTTTCCTCGTGTTGCTGCAATTTGCGTCATAATCATTAGAATGATGATCACAATCATTCCAATCATAGCAGGTGTGAAACTATTGGAAGCATCATGAATCCAACCTAGCAATATTGGACCCATCGCTCCAATAACATACCCAGCAGATTGCTGCATCGCAGACCAGGAAGTTGCATCGTTCACATTGGTTGTAGAATCAATTGGTAACATCAGGTTTAAAGTGAACAAGCCCCCTGCTCCAACTCCAAAGAGTACAACGGAAACCATCGGTATGAAATTCATCATCAATAAAATCAAACCAACAATCATGAACAGAGATTCACCAACCATCCATACTCTTCTTGAGGGAAAGTTCTTCAATAATACAGGAAGTATAAAGCTAATCGGGATTTGGATTACAACAAATATGGTCAGACAAAGCGTTGCATAGGATTTGCTATACCCCATTTCCTGAATCATTAACGGGAGCCACGCTGTAAAAGAATAAAACAACATAGCCATTAATCCAAATGAAAGCGTAAGCGTCCATGCGCTTCTATTTCCCCAAGGAAGTTTAATTTGCGGACGTTCTTTTATTTCACTCACATGAACAGATTCAGACCGCGGCTTCACCATGATCCACCAAACGATCGCTGCCACAAAGGCAATTAATGCCCACCCTCCTACCGCTGTCTGCCAAGAATTGAAGTATGCCTCTAAGGGAATGGATACCATTGAACTAACTGCAGCCCCTACAGTGATCGCAATACTATAGAGTGCAATCATGGATGGCACATGATCGGGAAAATACTTTTTAATAAAACCTGAAGTTAACGGGCCAATCGAAGCGATCCCGATACCTACGATCAATGCAGATAAAAGTAAAACGAACGTAGACTGTGTAAATAGCCGAGTGCCTATTCCGATTCCCACCACAATCAGGGAATATCCAATGATTCGTTCTATTCCCCATCTCCCACTTGCTTTGACGGCAAAAGGTGAAAATACGCCCATACATAGTACAGGTATAGAAGTTAGCAAACTGGCTAGTGCAGCGCTCATCCCCAGATCTTCCCGAATCGTATCTAGCAGCGGAGATATAGAATTAATAGCTGGGCGCAAATTCAATGTAGCAACAAATAATGCAATTATTAAAAACATTTTTTTTCTCATATTCTGCTCCCTAATCGTTCAAATATCAATATTAAATTAAGAAAGAGCCGCTGACTGGCGGCCCTTTCTTAATTTATTCTGTAGGCCTGTACGCTAATCTGTAATAAACGTATTTCCAACATCAGCAGCTGTCGCTATTCACGAAACAAGCTGATCCCGTTGCTCTGAATGACATCCTTATACCAGTGGAAGGACTTCTTACGATAGCGTTCCAATGTTCCTGAACCATCATCATGACGATCCACATAGATGAATCCGTACCGTTTTTTCATTTCTGCAGTTGTTGCACTAACCAAGTCAATACAACCCCATGTTGCATAGCCCATTAATTCAACACCATCTTGGATGGCTTCAGCGACTTGAAGCAAGTGCTCCTTCAAATAATTGATGCGATAATCATCAATAACTGTTTTGTGGCCATGCTCGTCCGTGATCAGTTCATCTACGGCTCCTAATCCATTTTCAACGATGAATAATGGTTTCTGATAACGGTCATACATCGCATTCATGATGTACCTCAGGCCTTGGGGGTCGATCTGCCAACCCCATTCACTCGCGCCCAAGAGCGGATTAGGAACACCACCAATCAGGTTTCCTTCTCCTTTAATTTGCTTGGCTGGATCAGCCGTTTCGCAACTACTTTGGTAGTAGCTAAAGGAAATAAAGTCAACGGTGTTTTTCAATATTTCTTCGTCGCCAGGTTCAAAATGAATGGTAATTCCGTTATCTTTCAAATAACGTTTCATGTAGCCTGGGTAGTAACCACGCACATGGACATCCGTGAAACCTGTATTCTTATGATCAGCTTCCATCACTTTGATCATATCATTAGGGTCAGGAGTCAATGGGTAAATCGGCATAGCAATGACCATACAACCAATTTTGAAATCAGGGTTAATTTCATGCCCTATTTTAACCGCCAGAGCACTTGCAACAAACTCGTGGTGAACCGCTTGGTACAGATCCTGTTTGCTAAGTTGATCCGCATGCGTGTTAATCCCGCCGCCCACAAACGGGTGTTCCAGAATAGAATTAATCTCGTTAAATGTAAGCCAATACTTCACTTTGTCTTTATATCTGTCGAAAATGGCTTGCACATACCGTTCATAGAAACCGATCATTTTTCGATTCGCCCAGCCATCATATTCCCTAACGAGATGTAGAGGAGTCTCATAATGAGAGATCGTAACTAGAGGTTCAATTCCGTATTTCCGGCACTCGTCAAAAAGGTTGTCGTAAAATTGGAGGCCTTTTTCGTTTGGCTCAAGTTCATCCCCTTTGGGGAAGATTCTGGACCAGGCGATAGACGTGCGGAAAACTTTGAAACCCATTTCGGCAAGGAGTTTAATGTCCTCCTTGTATCGATGATAGAAGTCAATTGCGATTAACTTCATATTCTCCTCTGTTGGTTCTGTTGTTGGAGGTGTCTGAATGCCGTGCGGCATGATATCCGAAATGGATAGTCCTTTCCCGTCCTCTAGATATGCACCCTCAATTTGGTTCGCAGAGACGGAACCGCCCCACAAAAAACCATTAGGAAATTGAAATGTTTGACTCATTTGGTAAGCCCACCTTTCTTTTAAACCTTCAGCTGATCTGGATAAAAAACGAATCCCGCTTTATCGGTTTTTTTATCATGTATTTGTTTGCACAACTTATGCTACATAGATTAATTCATAAAATATATGTTATTTCGTATTTAGTTCAAGGTATCACAGATTCACATTTGTAACATAAAAGTAACGCAGTGTTTCAAAGGATTGCTGCATGCTAGCTCGAGGGTAACTTTACTTTTAATAAGCGGAATGGCTCCGGTCAAACAGGGTGCAGCCTCCTCACTTGCGAGCAGCGTCACCTCGTTATTCAATTGTACGTCCTCATTCAAACACGAAAGAAACCCAAGGTCTATGAATCACCTGGGTTTCTCGACTATTAGTTGTGGTGGTTGTAATCACCCCTACATACAGCTTTTAAGTTGTTTTATTAGCTCATCGCAGGCTGAAGAGTTTCCAGCAGTTTCTTAATCTCTTCATCATAGTCCAGTTGGAATAATGGAATTACCTCATCTAATTTTTGCTGGTACAATTCCGGATCCTGGACACGAAGCGCTGCTCTTAATTCCATTTCTTCTTCTGAACCATTGTCGTTCAAAATCATGTCCAGGACATCCGCTTTGAAATATTCACTTGGAGGAAGGATCAAAGCATTCATCAGGAATTGCATAAAAAAGAGATGGTTATCTTTTTCCTGATCCGCTTTTTTCATCGCTTTCTTCGTAAATAAGTTGATATATTTCTGAGCAAAATCTACTCCTTTCAGTTCATAAGGCCCACCATGTTCTACCCCTCTCCAACGCAGGTCAGCCACGGAACTAAGCCACCAAGCCGGATCGATGGCCTGCTGCATACGCAGCAATACGTTCCGTTCAAACTGCGGATCGGGATGCAAGCGCTGTGCTTCCAAACATTTCCCTATAGTCTCAGCTTCGATCGCAGCAACGGTGATGCCTTGTCCATGAATTGGATCAAAGCTGCAAAATGCATCACCAAGGACGAGTAAACCAGATGGCCAATCTTCCATGAGTTCAAAATGCTGACGAATAGACTCGGATATACGATATCCGCGCGGCCCTTGCACAGGCTCCAACCGTTCCATCAACTCCACAATTTTATCTGAAGCAAATAGATGCTTGAGTTGTTCTTGAAACTCCTCTGGCTGAGTTGAAGGATACTCCTCCCCTCCAGCATTGAAAAGAATGAGTCCAGCGATATCATCCTCAATGCGCGTAAATATGCCTGCACGAATACCTTGCTCAGGATCTGAATCAGACATCACGAATTCATTTGGAATAGAGGATTTTATTTTGTAATAACGAGTGCTGTAACCAAGAGATACCTTCAGCACCTCCGGCTCCGGCACATTCAACCCTAATTTATCAAGCCATCTGATCAATTTGGAGGAACGACCAGAGGCATCAATAACCATATTCGCTGGAAGTTGGTCTTCTCGCTTCTCTCCTTTTCTTTCTTTTGTGTAAATTCCTGTAATGGAGTGCTGATCTTCAGAGACCATTAGCCCGGTAACTTCCAAGCTGGTTAAGATGCTTACATGAGAAATGTCCTGGAGTCGTTTGCGCAGCACCCATTCCAGCAAAGCTCTGCTGCACGATGCAATTTTGAATGAAGAAGGATCCTCCTTGTTAACTAATGTACCGTATCGATTAGTAACTATAAGCTTCTCATCGTGTGAAGAGATCGCTCCCAATGCTATCAATTCGTCATTGTAACCTGGGAAATAATGTTCCATAATCAGCGCGCCGCGTGGTTGTACACGGTGTGGATGAAAAGATTGAGGTACACCCTGCCGGTTATTTGGCTCCGAAGGGAATTCATCCCTCTCAATCACACATACTTCCTCATAATAATCGGCTAACATTCTTGCAGTAATTAATCCAGCAATCCCTGCTCCGATCACCACAGCTTTTTTCATGTCAGACACCGAAGATTCATCCTTTCTAGAAATTAGATTTTAATCTACACTTGTAGATCAATCAAAATATTACTTATAATACCAATATATAATCAAAATTTCTTTTATAGTAAGAATCAATATAGCGATGGCATATAGTTAAACTACGATATGGAAGTGGTGTAGATGAAAATCAATGAAAAAAAGCTTGATTTAAGAGTTGCCAGGACTCATAAATTGTTAATTACGGCCTTTAGAGATCTGTTATCTGAGCAAGGCAAACTATTCAGCAATATCACGATTAATGAGATATGTGATAAAGCGATGGTTCACCGTACAACGTTTTACAAACATTTTGAGGATAAATTTGCGCTGTTATCCGCTACCCTCACGTGGGTTCTTCAGGATTATTTACAAATGAGTATAGAAGATCGGCTTCGGCAGCCCTTGCAAAGCCTATCTAGATTCATGTTGGAGAATTTACTGGAGCCGATTGTTCAAAACCAGAAGAATGACAAGGGATTTACTGACTTTTTCAAAAACTATATCGGAGATATATCCAGAAGAGATTTTCTGGAACTAAAAAGAAGAGGTAAACCATTTTCACCCCCCATAGAACTCTTAGCCGAATATCATTCAGGGGTCATTAGTTTACTTGTCACGTGGTGGATATATCATCTTGAAGAAGATGTTACGGCAGGACAGATGGATGAGTATTACTATCAAATGGTTAACGAGAAAATCATGTTAGACTAGCATGAAGCTCACTCTACGCGACGTACCTAGCCAAGTTATCCAGCCTGACCTATTTTCACCACCAGAATAAGAAGGTATCTTATTGTTGAGATAAAATAAAAACCGATGGGCATTTTACTTATGTAAAGTCCCATCGGTTTCTTTAGTTTTAGGATAGTTCGGTTGAAGGCCACAGATGCTGTGAATCTAAAATATAAGTCGATAAAATTATGTCTACTGATCAAAAAAATGGGTTACTATGTAGCAAACTAGCAATGGTTGCTTACCAGAGGCCTATGAAGTAACAACCACCTATATTCATCTTACGAGTTATATTCATTGTAAGCATCTTCAGTCGTCTGCACGTTCTTCAGATACACGATCTGCCCTGACTCGTTCACACGCATAATATCTATACCCGCCTTCGCATACACCGTGCCATCTACTGCTTGCCCGCATACTGCCCAGTTAGTTCGATAACTGCCGTCGGGCTGAAGAACCCATGCATCCCACATATGTTTAATGTCTTTATTGTATTCATAAAAAGTCTTAATAACCACCTCGAATCCTGTACGACTGCTACCGTTTGAAACAATTTCAGCATTCTGCGTGAACAGGGATAACAAGTCCTTCATAGCCCGATCGTCAGTGCGAGATGCATCAAACAAGCGATAATAATTATTTAACATCGTGATGTTTGCATCGGTGTTCAGAGAGTTGGTAGTATTGCCAGCGGTAAGGCCATAAATTTATCCTTTTCAAATTGAAAATTCAGATCTGTTAATACTTGTTGATTACCAAAAAAACTCTTCTTAAACTCTGAAGTACCAATTTCATTTCATTCGGGGTCATACGGTGGGCGTGACTAGGCGGAAAGTTGTGACTGTGAATGTCTTCTCTTCAGTGAAGAAATCTCGTTTGGTAGTGAAATGTAAAAACTTCATAAATTCCTTCGTTTTTATACGACTCCTTCTTCATTTGCGTCCTGTAGTATGTCTTACATCGGGATAACGAAGGAGCACAACGAATGAAGAAAACGATGATGTTAACCTTACTCATAGTCATTACGGCAGGAATGATCTGGTTCAACTGGGGGCTTGTTAGGACAGGTCAGAATCAGCCGGACTCTACATTTGGCACCAGCGGCTGGCAGGAGAATAGGCTTATTGCACATGCATTTGGTGGAGTTAACGGGGCTAGCTACACCAATTCTTATGAGGCGTTTATAACCAATTACAATAGAGGGTACCGTTTGTTCGAGGTTGATCTGGTGCAGACGACGGACGGGAAACTTGTAGCCAGACATGATTGGTCGCAGAAGCTACAGCCGGATTTGGCCGCTCATCGCGGACGAAACGTAACAACGCTTCAGTTTGAAAACTCGCTTATTATGGGAAGATTCCACCCTCTTACACTGCCGGACATACTGCAGCTGATGCAGCAATATCCTGATTTTGACTTAATTGTGGATACGAAAGCAGGCAGCAAAGAGCAAATTCAGCAGCAGTTTGCGCATCTAGTCAATGAGGTTCAACGTACGGATCCTGCACTGCTCAACCGGATTATACCTGAAATTTTCAGCCCGGAAATGTATGACACGGTTATGGGAATCCACCCCTTTCCAAACAAAATATATTCACTTTACAAAACTGGCGCCTCCGCCGAAAGTATTGTAGAATTCGTAAGGGACAAACAACTGACAGCGGTTGCCATGCCTGTATACCGTGTGTATCTAAACCCCAATTTAGTTCCAACACTACATAAGTTTGGGGTAAAAAGCTATGTTCACACCGTCAACAGCAGACCGGTTATGCAGATTCTGTCCAGGTTCGGGGTGCATGGATTTTACACGGATCAGGAAGAATCACCAGCGGAGCTGATGCTTGCAGACGCTCCCCCCGGCCATGTTGAATTTTCGGGATACATGAGTTCCGGATTAGTAAATATAAGAAATATCGTGATGAAGGTGAGAATTAATGGCTATAAATAACATTCTTGTTGTAGACGATGAACCGGAAATTCGAGAAGCGCTTGTTATTTATTTGAAAAGCGAAGATGTGGATGTATTAACTGCCTCTAACGGATTGGAGGCGCTGGAAATTCTTGAACAAGAAACCATTCATCTTATTATCATGGACAACATGATGCCACAGCTCGATGGAATTAAAACGACATTTAAAATTCGTGAAAACAAAAATATACCGATCATTATGCTTTCCGCCAAGTCAGAAGATAGCGACAAGATTTTGGGACTCAACGTTGGGGCTGATGACTATATTACGAAGCCGTTCAATCCTCTAGAGCTGATCGCTAGAGTCAGATCTCAGCTGCGCCGGTTTACGAATTTAGGTTCCTTCCAGTCAAACGGGGATGAGCTCATTCAAGTAAGAGGACTCGTGCTGAACAAAAGCTCGAAGACTGTTGAGATAGATGGAGAGGACGTCAGATTGACCCCGAAAGAATACAAAATTTTGGAGCTGCTGATGGAGAACAAGGGTAGGGTTTTCTCAATCGAAGAGATTTATGAGCGCGTGTGGAATGAACTGATCTTCACTTCAGAGAATACGGTTGCCGTACATGTGAGAAACATTCGTGAAAAAATTGAAATCAATCCCAAAGACCCAAAATATTTAAAGGTGGTATGGGGAATTGGATACAAAATCGAGAAAAAATAAAGCCGATCGGAAGGTTCCAATCGACCTTATTGTCATCATTGTCGCCGCGATTCTATGGAGCCTCGTACTCATAAACAGGTATTCATACACGGGGTTGAGTCTGAGCTATTCAACTTCAAGTTATATCCAGACACTGCTTGCCTTAATTATTCTTTGCCTGCTGGCAAGCAGACTGTTTCTTTATTTTAAGGCACCCCATAGTAGGCGTTCCTTCTGGCATGGCAGTCTGCTGATGGATTACTTTCATATTTGGAGAACCGGTCTTAGAGCCAGTTTACAAAACGGGAGACTAACGTTTGGCCTCATCATGATGCTTTTGCTAACCGCGATAGCCGGCATTTGTATTTGGCAGGCAGTCACATATTACGGACAGGGGTGGCTTCTACTTTATTTGTTGCTCTACGTGTTGTTCTTGGTTCCATATATACTTTCCAAGCTTAGAAGATTCATCGCCATTATCAACGGGAGCAAAGAGATTGCCGAAGGAAATATTCAAAACACAATTCAGGATACCGGCAAGGATGATCTATCCAAGCTTGCTGGTTATATTAACAATATGAAAGCCGGGTATCAAAGCGCGCTGGAGAATCAAATGAAGAGCGAACGGTTAAAAACAGAGCTGATTACCAACGTATCACATGATTTGAAGACCCCACTTACTTCTATTATCAACTATGTTGATTTATTAAAAAAAGAAAATCTGTCTACAGAGACCACCCGATCCTATATTGAAACCCTGGACCGGAAGGCGCTACGGATGAAGCTGTTGATTGAAGACCTGTTCGAAATCTCAAAGATGGCCAGTGGTACAGTAGAGCTGGATATTGAGTACGTCGATGTCGCGACATTGTTGACACAGGCAATTGCCGAGTCCAACACCAGTATGGGACAAGCGTCGCCTGTGATTCGGGAGAGGATTGCGAAATTCCCGATCCATGCACATTTGGACGGCAATAAAATTTGGCGTGTATTCGAAAATTTAATTGGCAACGCGCAGAAATATTCGCTTCCGGGAACCAGAATCTATATTTATTTGGATGAGTCTGATGATCTGGTGCTATTCAAAATTCAAAATACTGCTGCTTATGAGATTGATTTTGCTGCGGAAGAGTTGTTCGAACGTTTCAAAAGAGCAGATGAATCCCGCCAGACAGAAGGCTCCGGCCTAGGGCTGTCCATTGTGAAAAGTATCGTTGAGCTGCACGGCGGGGAGATCAAAATCGAAATTCATGGTGATCAATTCAACGTTATTCTGCATTTGCCCAAGCAGCGCTTAATTTAAAAGTCCTAAAACTACGTTAACCCTCAATGCTCCTTTTCAGGAGTATGAGGGTTAACTTTTCATTTTTATTCAGGTATAAAAGGTGAATCGTATGAATGGCTTACCAACATCGATTCCTAAATATTAGTCCAGAAGGCTGTAGATCTGAATGCTCTCCACCTTGGCATCCTTGATATGGAACGACATCACATCCACATAATTGGATGGCTCGTAACGGAAGTCATCCTCCTCATTAGGGGCTCCATCACCAAGCAGTTTCCCCTCAGGGTAGGCGTTTTTGAGTGTATCCAGGCTATCTCCTGCTTTAATGTTTCGCACTGTCGCGTACTTGGGATCTGTGATTTCGATATGAAAGATGGAGTCTTGTTTTCCCTCTGGTATACTGATTGTTTTAATCTCCAGACCAGGATACGTATAGACCTTTTCTGTAAAACCGATTAACGT
This sequence comes from Paenibacillus sp. FSL E2-0151, assembly GCF_037993015.1. NCBI lineage: Bacteria > Bacillati > Bacillota > Bacilli > Caryophanales > Paenibacillaceae > Paenibacillus > Paenibacillus sp. FSL E2-0151. The sequence continues at coordinate 3,741,135 of NZ_CP150308.1, read as the reverse complement.
ATCCATGTTTGTTCCATCGTCGGCACTGTACGTATGAGATTTCAGGTTATCCGGTTTGCCCAGCATCTGTTCCATCTGATCTTCATTCGCTGTATCCGAAATCGCAATGGTGTGCTCATTATAGACAAAAGCAAGCTCCTTCAGCACCACATTGCCTTCCTTCTCCATCGAACCTTCCTTAATAGCTTCAGTCCCCTTTTCTTCAGAACTTTCGGAAGCAGGAGCATTAGCATTTGTTGCTCCTTCGCCTTTGCTTTGTTCATTCGCTGTGTTCTGTCCGGTTGCTGGGGGCGTAGCATCATTGGACTGACAGCCCGCTAATGCCACCGTTAGTAGAGCACCTAGTACGATAACACCTGTTGCTTTGTTTATCAATTTCATCATGATCCCTCCATAAATGTGTGATTTGTTCTTATGAAGTGATTATAAATAAAACATTTGTTAGTCTCATAACAGAAATGTACCAATCTTGTAACGTTAATTATTTACGATTGTGTTTCCGCACGGGGCAACACAATCGTAACGGTTGTTCCTTCCCCGATTTGACTTTCCATGTCAATATAACCATTAAACCGCTCGACAATCTCCTTGCAAATAGAAAGCCCAAGACCTGAACCGTTCGCTGTGCTAGCATTTTTCGCCCGGTAAAAACGTTCCTGTACTCTCTCCAGCTCATCGCCCGCGATACCAATACCTTGATCACGTATCCGTATAACCACCTCACTTGGCGTATGCTCCATCTCTACTTTAATCTGTGAGTGACTTCCTGAGTATTTGATGGCATTGTCCACAAGATTGGCGATGGCATGGGACATCAACATGGGATTGACATCGGAGTAGACTTTTGTCAGACCTCCATCTGTTGATCCTCCCTCCACTTTACTAACCATAATCTCAATTCCTTTATCTTTGGCCTTGGCACCCATACTCGTTGCGACTTGCTGAATCAGTTCGTTTATTTCCGTTTTCTCGACTTCCAGTTCGTTAGAACCAGCCTTGTCGAATCGGGATAACAACAACAGTTCATTAATCAAGCGCGTCAGCCGATCTGATTCCTGCAACAGATGAGCATAGATTTTTTGTAACTCCTTGTCCTCGTTCTCCCCTTCAACCAAGTATTGAGAGAAACCACGAATGGCTGCCAAGGGTGTTTTTAACTCGTGAGATACGTTGGAGACGAATTGCCTCTGGTACTGAATGTAATCATGAAGCTGCCGCCCCATGGAATCCAGTCCATCTGCCAGCATGCCCAGCTCATCCTTACGGTTTAGATGAACTCTCCGAAACTCCTGCCTAGAGAAACTTTGCGCAGCGTCAAGCAACAGTTTAATCGGCTTGGTTGTGTTGCGGGCAATCCACAGACTGGATAACGTAATCAGTACAATAAATCCGCCTGCACCCGCAAACAGGATATAACGGATTTGATCCATAATCGCATAAAAGTAGGAAATGTCCTCCACGAACTCATACACATAAGCGTTCTCGTAGAATTGATCCTGAATGGGCGTCGCGAAATAAAGCAGATGATCTTCCGTTACGGTGTAGGCATAACTGCCGCTCAGGGCTTTCTCAATATTCTTTTCGAAAATAAGAGGTTTGCCATCATTAATGATGATGCCATCCACAGCCAAGCCCAGCAACTGCTTGGAGCTGTCATAGATACGTACTTCCTTGCCTGAAGCTTTCAGCTTCTCCAGAGCGAGTCTGACAATTTCCTTGGTCTGGGGCTCTCCTGAAGATGACCTATGCTGAGATAACACCTCACGGAAGGACAACTCGGACAGATCCGCCTTCTCCATCATCTGTTTCTCAATGGTAATGAAGCTGTAGTAATCGATGGCTTTATTCACCGCAAAAATGATGATGCCAAAGGACAGCACGGAGAAAAATAAATAATTCAGCAGTAACCGGGTTGCATACTTCAGGCCTCGCCACCTCCAAGTTGATAGCCAAATCCATAGATCGTCCTGACATACTTCGGTTCGTCCGCGTTATCCTCCAGCTTCTTCCGTAATCGCATGATGGTCATATCCACACTGCGACTGTCTCCCATAAAATCATATCCCCATCCGATCTGCAGCAGCTCATCCCGGGTAAAGATTTTGTCTGGCCTTTTGAGTAACGTTTCCAGAATTTTAAACTCTTTGGCCGTTAAAGACACGGGTACACCGTTTTTTAGCACCCTGCGGCTTTCCAGATCAAATGTCAGCTCTTCATGAATGATGCGTGTAGATTTCACTTCTGTTCCTTCACTTGATTCCTCCTTGCTCTCGTTTCTTCTCAGAATGACCTTGATCCGAGCGAGCAATTCACGATTGTCAAAAGGTTTGGTCATGTAATCTTCCGCCCCTAGCTCTAGTCCCAACACCTTGTCGATTACCTCATTTTTGGCAGAGAGCATGATCACAGGAACGGCACGTTTCCCGGTGATTTCCTTGCACAGGTCATATCCAGAGCAGTCAGGCAGCATTAAATCAAGCACCACCAGATCCGGCTGAAAAGTATCCAGCAGCTGCAAGGCTATTTTACCGTTCTCAGCCGTTTGAACGACGTAGTTTTCTCTTCTCAGTACAAGCTCAATTAAATCTCGAATTGCAATTTCATCATCAATGACTAGGATTTTCTTCAACTGTACACCCCTATCTAGCCTTGTTTTCACCAGCTTTAATCAATTATTAACCCATCTTAGCACAGGCGCTTTAGATTCCTCCACCAACAGGAAGATAAGGTATATTCCAACGAACCCAACATAACTTGTAATAAACCCGAAGAAAGGAGAACAATCCATGGATCTGCTCTGGGTACTCATTGTTGGTGGACTTATTGGCTGGTTAAGCGGCAACTTAATTGGGCGGGACGTACCGGGCGGTGTACTTGGGAACATTATCGCGGGTTTTATCGGTTCCTGGTTAGGAACGGAATTGCTGGGACCAAGGGGGCCGGTGATTGGCGGATTTCATATTATTCCCGCCATTGTTGGCTCGATTATTGCCCTGCTCATCTTTTTCGCTCTGGCACGCGGCGGAGCCTTCCGAAGACGTTAACATAGAGAGGCGAAAACCGATCCCGTCATTCATTAGTGCAGGATAAACATAGAAGGACCGAAAGCATTCATCGATGGAAGATGAACACTTACGGTCCTTTTTTTATTTTTGTACTGATTTCATCCATTGAGCCAAAAGACAGATCCACCATCCTCTTCATTTCTTCTCTAAAGTGCTTTGACGAGTTTGTTTTATCTAACTCAGCCCGCCGTTTATCTTGCTTCTTATGCTTCGTCAAGTTGTTCAGAAGCTACTAAGCGATGCGCCGAGACAAGCTGTCCGGCAGCATCCTTACCCCAAACTGAAATTTGAACTTGTTGTTCTGCTAAACCGCTTGTTGTAAAGACGAATTCAAAAGAATTAAAGTCTGCATAATAATTTTTGGTTAGGACTTGATTAGGATTGATAGAAATTAACTCAAGTACATATAGTGTTCTTGTTCCATTCAAATAATAACCCTGAATCAAGATATTTGAGCCATCGACTAAGTTGCGATTATCTATTTTGATCGTCAACTGTTGTGTCGGCCTTACACTATTAACAGGATTATTTTCTATCGGACCGGTGGATAAAATCATTCTCTCTTACCCCTTTCCAACATTTAATGTATTTCACTATGACCTGAGGTTTTACCAGCTCTCAGCAACACTAAATACCACATCAACTATATTTGAGCCTGCCCCACCAATATTTGATACAGCTAATGTTACGACCTGATTTTCAGGAAGCGTGAAATCGAATAGTTCTGAAGAAGCTAATATCCTGTTTCCTCCTGTTCCGCCTCCTGTAATTCCTTGAAAAACGACTTCCCCCCCAGTAATCGTCGTAGAAGAGTTGTTTACCAACAGAGCTGTTTCGCTATCGGGAATGATCGTTGTAGCTGTTGGATAATTAATAAATGCTCCGTCGAGAGTTCCACCCACAAGTACTTGATAACTAAGATCTACGGATGAGATAATGTTTATTTCTTCTAGATCCACTTGAACAGAGTTCGTTCTAGCTGATCCCGAAGGAAAGATTGCTTTTCTTGTAAATGATAGGACGGGTGTTAGTGTTGATGTGAGATTGGTAACCCTCCTCCTTTCCGAAGTGACTCTAAAGGTAGGATCATATTTTCCGATAATGCTATATTGTCTTCCTCCAACAAAAAGGGTGTAGGATGTAGCAGTTCCGTTATTATCGATTTGTGCTCTTAATGGAAGATTGGGGTCAATAAAACTCGTTTGACCAGTTGGGGAGAATCGGTGGACGGTAATTACCTCTTGCGCTAAAGTCGCCGGATTAGGGATGACCACTCTAAATTCGACTACTCCATATCCATACCAAGTAAATACGATTTGAAATATATTCCCTTTAGATAGATTAAGTGTCGCTCCGCTTGATCCAGTACCATCCAATCGGTCTACATTCCATGAACTTTGAGGAAAAGTTGTATCGGAGCCTCCTCGCCGTATGACCACGAATACATTTGTGCTATCCACTCCAAAAAAGGCCCCGTTCTGATCGTCAAAGAATCCCCATCTTCCAATCTGATTGCCTATCGGCAGTATAGGTATTCGAACGCCGATTCCGGCTTCTCCTGCGAATCCTGGCTCGTATCTACCTCGTAATACACTTTCTAGAATGGCCGAATCTGTTCCGTTAGTGGTATTGCTTAGATTAAATTCCGTTGCATCATTGGTAACCGTACCATCCCCAGCGGTTGTAACGGAATCTCTTAGAATGGATAGACCATATGCAGATGTTAACTCCACAATTGGGGTTTTTTCCGATACAATCAGCTCATCGAATTGCGAACTTATATTTGGACCCATATTTGAGATTATAATATCCGACAAGATAGTTCCTCCTTAGCAGGAAGGGAAAAGTGAATCCCCTCCTTCTCCTATTACTTTTTACCATTCTTCAGTAAGACTGAAGGTGGCCGTAACAGGATTAGTCCCCCCGCTTAAATTCGCTACGGCTAAAGTCACAATTTCAGAGTCAGGTAATTGGAAATCCAATAATGAAGAAGAAGCTGCTATTCTGACACTTCCCGCAACTCCGGCTACTAAGCCTTGTAATAGGACTTGACCATCCGCAATTGTCGTTAGTGTGTTGTTAATTAGAAGAGCTGTTTCCGAAGTTGGAATATTAGTCGTTGCTGTTGGAAAGTTTACGAAGCCTCCATTAATCGTTCCGCCTAATATGATCTGATAATAAATATCATCTGTAGTTATAAGATCAATACTTTCTAATTTGACACTCACTGAATTTGCCCTACCTGAACCTGGCGGGAAGGATGTCTTTCTTTGGAAAGACAAAATTGGTGTGAGTGACCCTGTTGCAGTTACAGTTCTCCTTTCGGAAGTAACCCTGAAAACGGGATTATATTTACCCAATATACTGTATTGTCTTCCTCCAACGAATAAATTGAGTTCTGATTCTGTGCCATTATTAAAGATTTCCGCACGTAGCGGAAGATTAGGATCGGCCAGACTGGTTTGCCCATTGGGGGAAAAGCGATGAACGATAATTACTTCTTGTGCTAAAGTTGCAGGATCAGGGATGACAACTCTAAATTCGATTACTCCATACCCGTACCATGTAAATACGATTTGAAATATATTCCCTGTAGATAAACTAAGCGTTGCGCCACTCGGACCTGTTCCATCTAATTTATCCACATTCCAAGATGCTTGAGGAATAATAGTGTCAACACCTGCTCTTCTGATCGCTACAAATATTCCATTCACTACGCTCTGTCCAAAGAATAAGCCGTTCTGATCGTCAAAAGCGCCCCATCTGACCACTTGGGCCCCTGTCGGTGGAGCCGGCAATCGAACTCCTATTCCTATTTCTCCCGCTAAACCTGATTCATACCTTCCTCTCTCCGAGCTTTGAAGAATAGCAATGTCAGATCCGGATATAGTTGTAGTTAATTGAAATTCCGTATTATTACTTCCCACTGTAGCATCGCCCAATGTTAAAACAATGTCTCTTAGGTTGGATAAGCCATATACAGAAGTCAACTCAATAATCGGCGTTTTTTCACTGGTTCTTAATTCGTTAAATTGAGAGCTGACATTTGGTCCTACTCCCACGATGGTCGCATTAGGCTCAATCGTACCTGGGGCTCCCGTCGCTCCTGTGACTCCTGTAGCCCCTGTAGCCCCAGTGGCTCCTATGGCTCCTGTAGCTCCCGTTGTTCCTGGGGGTCCTGTTACTTCATTTGCACCTAGCAATTCTGAAGATACAATACGATGGGGAATTACAAGTTGCCCTTCTACATTTTTTCCCCAAACCGAGATTCCCGTCTGATCTTCTGCTAAACCGCTCGTTGTAAAGACAAATTCAAAAGCATTAAAGTTCCCATCATAATTCTTCGTTATTACTTCATTTGGATTCACATTAATGAGTTCGTTTACGTATAAGTTTCGAGCTCCGTCTAGATAGTATCCTTGAATCAAAACATCGGCACTATTGATTAAATCTCGATTATCCATTTTAATTGTCAGTTGCTGCGTTGGCCTTACACCACTGACCGGATTATTCTCAATCGGTCCGGTTGATAAAATAGCCATAAAATTTTATTCTCCTTTTTTCCAAATGATTAGAGGCAGAAATATTCATCCACCTCCACTCCTTTGGTTTTAAACTAACAAAATTTATGCTCTCATTTTCCACCCAGTTACTGAACCTGAATAATTGAAACAGAACCATCTGTAGATGTAGCTGTTGCTGACCCATTATAAAGAAAATCGATTGTAAGCGCAGTTGAAGTAGCATCAGCTAAAAACGTACCCGATACACTTACATTCGCATCTAAAGTTCCTGTAACTGCTCTCCCTGAAAACCGACTTTGAAATACGAGATTAATTCTTGGTGTAACCGTAACGTTCCCAATTACAGAACTCGTTCCTCTAAACGTATACGAAACCAAATAAATGTGCCCTGATGCCAGTACAAAGGTAGTACTTGTTGGGTGTAATATGTTAGTGCCATTAATAAATACAGTCGTATACGAAATAGCTGTCGCATTTGCAACAGAAGGTACGCTAACATTAAATAATCCATTTTGTATTGTGGCATTTGCCCCGGTTGCACCTGTGCTCCCTGTGGCCCCAGTTGAGCCCGTTGCACCTGTTGCCCCACTTGTGCCTGTTTGCCCAGTCGTACCTGAGATCCCCGTGGCCCCAGATACGCCCGTTGCCCCTGTTTCCCCGGTTGCGCCCGTGATGCCCGTGGCTCCCGTTACGCCGGTTGCACCAGTTTCCCCAGTAGCACCTGTGATCCCGGTTACGCCCGTGATGCCTGTGGCTCCGGTTACGCCCGTTGCCCCTGTTTCCCCGGTTGCGCCCGTGATGCCCGTGGCTCCGGTTGCACCCGTTGCACCAGTCTCGCCGGTTACGCCAGTGATGCCCGTGGCTCCGGTTGCACCCGTTGCACCCGTTTCCCCAGTTACGCCAGTGATGCCCGTGGCTCCAGTTCCCCCCGTTGCCCCTGTTTCCCCGGTTGCGCCCGTGATGCCTGTGGCTCCAGTTCCCCCCGTTGCACCCGTTTCCCCGGTTGCGCCCGTGATGCCCGTGGCTCCCGTTACGCCGGTTGCACCAGTTTCCCCAGTAGCACCTGTGATCCCGGTTACGCCCGTGATGCCTGTGGCTCCGGTTACGCCCGTTGCCCCTGTTTCCCCGGTTGCGCCCGTGATGCCCGTGGCTCCGGTTACGCCCGTTGCCCCTGTTTCCCCGGTTACGCCAGTGATGCCCGTTGCCCCTGTTTCCCCGGTTGCGCCCGTGATGCCCGTGGCTCCGGTTACGCCCGTTGCCCCTGTTTCCCCGGTTACGCCAGTGATGCCCGTGGCTCCCGTTACGCCGGTTGCCCCCGTTGCCCCTGTCTCGCCGGTTGCGCCTGAGATACCTGTGGCTCCCGTTACCCCCGTTGCACCAGTCTCCCCGGTTGCACCCGTGATGCCTGTGGCTCCGGTTGCCCCCGTTGCACCAGTCTCGCCGGTTACGCCCGTGATGCCTGAGGCTCCGGTTACGCCCGTGGCTCCTGTCTCGCCGGTTGCGCCTGAGATGCCTGAGGCTCCGGTTACGCCCGTTGCTCCAGTTGCACCTCCATCGGGGCCTGTATTCCCTGTAGCTCCAGTTAATCCAGTTACGCCCGTTGCCCCAGTCGCACCGGTTGAACCTGTGTTCCCCGTAGCTCCAGTTACGCCCGTGGCCCCAGTTGCGCCGGTTGAGCCTGTGATTCCCGTGGCTCCATTGTCTTCTAACAATTCTGAAGATACAATACGGTGAGGCGTTACGAGCTGTCCCATGGAGTTTTTTCCCCAAACTGAAATTTCTACTTGTTGTTCTGCTAAACCACTCGTTGTAAAGACAAATTCAAATACGTCTAGGTTTGCAAAATAATCTTTTTTTATGGCTTGATTTGGATTTACGCTAATTAATTCGAGTATATATTCCGTTCTGGTTCCGTTTAGGTAATAACCCTGAATCAAAACAATTGCATTCGTAACCAAATTTCTATTATCAATATTAATGGTCAGCTGTTGTGTTGGTCTTACACCACTGACCGGATTATTCTCAATCGGTCCAGTTGATAAAATGGCCATTTATTTCACCCCGCTTTCTTTACGTTTTAGGAACAGGAGAGAATTGCATTCCTTATATCCTAATCCTTCTCTCACTCCTATAGACCGACAATTTCAACGGTTTGGTCATCCACTTCTCTGTGCCACGAAAGCACTTGTGCCTTTTCTTCACAACAAAAAAAGCCGCTAAAATAGCGACTTTAAAGGGTATTCGTTCTTTTACATCGACCTGAACCGTTCGATGTGCTTGCATTTTTCGCCCGGTAAAAACGTTCCTGCACTCTCTCCAGCTCATCGCCCTCGATGCCGATACCTTGATCACGTATCCGTATAACTATCTCGCTTGTCGTATGTTCCAACTTCAATTCGATTAGCGATGGACTGCCTGAATATTTGATGGCATTGTCCACAAGGTTGGCGATCGCATGGGACATCAGCATTGGATTCACGTTGGCGTGGACTTTCGTCAGAAGCTTATCCTCCGTTTTCTCGACTTCCAGTTCGTTAGAACCATTCTTGTCGAATCGGGATGTTTGAACGGTTCAAGTCTGATCATGACCATCTATGCCCTCCTCAATGGTACTGACCCGTGACATGTTCTTGCGTATCTTGCAGCATCTTGGCAAGCACAACGATCTGTCCTGCGTGATACCCGTAGTGTGCCGATACCTGGATAAGCAGACGACCGATTACTCTTGTATCGTAGGTTTCTTCAGTACACCTATTCGTTCGATGCATTCGGTTCCAATCCTCACGGTCATAGCGAATGATAACCTCTCGGGACAAATCGTCGTTCGATAACGCAGCTACAACATTTTCCGATTCCTTTCTGGTTTCCCGAAGAAGAAGAATCAGCTTTTCTCTCGATATTCCCCCGTCCTTCGTGAATTCACGGGTTCGCGTCCGGATGAACGGTCTGTTGCCGATCGCGCTAACGAAATTCTGATATTCGTTACCTGCCAAATGCAAACAAAGATTACCGACGCTATTCATGGAGCCCTTTATTCTTATCCAAATGAGTTCATCATTCAGCAAGTTCAAACTCTTCTCGATACGGTCAAGCTGCTTGTTCATGTCTTCCATAACGTGTCTGATCAGTTCAATCATGAACATCCCCCCAATTCTCGGTCAGGCGCAAATAATCTTCAAGGGTTACATGCGCGAATTCTCCAACTTGAATGGAGAAACCTGTCAGTATAAAATGAACGACTCGCAAATTTATCATCGTCGTGACCCACCTCCATCTGCTCTATTGAATCCATGATAATGAATTGCCCTTCGAGTGTAAAATGAAAAATACCAGCCAATCGGGCGTTAGCCATACGATTGCCTTCGATGATACTACCGGCTGTGCCAGCTAATATCCTGGTAAAACCGTTACCCGTTCCATTAACCGTGTCATAGGATTAGCAGTCCCCTCCTTGGAAGCGATCTCTCCTGCTATCGCCGCTTTTATTAAAGAGACGCAAAGTTTGCTTACATAAATCTTTTAAATCACAATCAGTACAAGTTCTTGTCCTTGGCTCGGGACACGAACTTGTACTGATAATATAAAAAAGCCGCTAAGATAGCGACTTAATAGGAATATGTTTTTGTCCCTCGACAGATGCCAATTTTAATGTTTAGCGGTTTTTCCCAGTCTTCTTTTTTAAAATGTAATGACAATCTTACCTACAGCGTGGTGAGTTTCACTCAAAGCATGTGCATCATAAATCCCCTGTCTACTAAACGGGAATGTTGCCCCTACAATTGACTTTATCTTGTTCTCTTCCATCAGCTCTGCCATTCTCTGCAATTGATCACCATCTGGCTGTAGCCAAATCCCCTTTGCTAATACATTGTGAGACTTAGCAGTATCATGATTGGGTTCACCAACAATGGTAATTAGTCTTCCGGTATTTGGCTTAAGCACCTTATAGCTATTCTCAGCTACTTCTCCACCCATCGTGTCAAACACTAAATCTATATCTTTTAGAATCTCTTCAAAGTTTTCCTTTTTGTAATCAATGACCTGATCAGCACCTAACGAGTAAAGAAGTTCATGATTTTTTTCACTTGCTGTTGTAATAACATGAGCGCCGGCATGTTTTGCTAATTGAATGGCATACATACCTACACCACCAGCTCCAGCGTGAATAAGTACAGTTTCACCTTCTTTTAGATCGCCATGAGTAAACAGTACCTGCCATGCTGTTAAACCAGCCAAAGGTACAGCCGCAGCCTCCTCATATGAGATTGAATCAGGTAGTTTTGCCAGAAGGTGCTCATCAACTGCTGTATATTCAGCATACGAACCGAAACGTGTTGTATCAGGACGACTGAATACTCGATCCCCAACTTTCCATTTGGTAACGTTTGAACCAATTTCAGTTATGACCCCAGCTACATCCCAGCCTAAGATAATAGGAAATTCCCAATCATACATTTCTTTTAAGTAACCCTCTCTTAATTTCCAATCGATTGGATTAATGGATGTAGCCTCTAATTTTACAACCACTTGATTGGCTTCTGCCCTCGGTTTATTCACTTCCTGCTCAACTAACTCTTCTTTACTTCCATATTGATTAATCACAACTGCTTTCATTTTTGTATCACTCCTCTAAGCTAATATCCTTTTACATGTTATTCCCGATTATTTATTTGTATCTAGTCACTGGGGTTCATGCATATTACCCTTACTCATTTTTAAACAACCAGGATAAAATTATGCAAAAGTTAAGTTAGAATCGTTGGAAATGTTGCTTTTATTGTTATGATTTTACATAAAAAAAACTATTGAGATGGACTTAGTTTTCGTTTATATTTGACTTATCAACAATTGACTAGTCAAACATTGATAGCTCAACAAAATATAAAGGGAGAGTAACTATTATGAAACCATACCAACAAACAAACGATTTTAACGAAATTATTTATGGACGCCGCTCCATTAAGACATACGATTCATCCGTAAAAATCAGCAGGGAAGAAATGACTCAAATCATCAATGAAGCTAGCACTGCCCCTTCCTCCATCAACATGCAGCCTTGGCGCTTCCTTGTGGTGGATACTCCAGAGGGAAAAGAAAAACTCGTCCCACTGTCTCGCTTTAACAAAGAAAAAGTCGCTCAAGCTTCTGCTGTCATTGCCGTGTTTGCGGACAAAAACAACTTCGATTATGCAGAAAACATCTATGGAAAAGCTGTTGAGCATGGCTTAATGCCACAAGATGTTAAGGACTTTCAGTTGAAGGCATTCAAACCGATCTATAACAACATGTCCGATGCTGAAATGAACGATGTCATTATGCTTGACGCCGGTCTGGTTTCCATGCAATTGATGCTGGTTGCCCGTGCACATGGGTATGACACCAATCCAGTCGGTGGTTATGAAAAAGATCAAATTGCTGAAGTGTTTGGCTTGGATAAAGAACGCTATGTACCAGTCATGCTACTGACAATTGGAAAAGCTGCAAGCGAGGGATACACCTCCTACCGTATGCCAGCCGAAGAGACCACGTTTTGGGCATGATTCAAAGCGATAGTGCGAGTATTCTCCACATTGTGATATAGTTGCCTTTAGTTGCTGAATGTCTTGGAAGCAATCTGCCCTTGTTACATGAAACTTTTCAAGACATTCTGCACCATTCAAGGAGGGGCAAACATGAATTGTTCGCTGGAACAAGAAACCTTATTAATATTACTTAAAAATATAAGCAATCAGTTGAAACCTAAATTTGAACGTTGTACGGGGATCAGTTCCTCACGATACGTTCTGCTGTATCATCTCTATCTTCATGAAGAAGTTACACAAAGCCATTTGCAGAAGGCCATTCATATTGACAGTGCTGCTGTTACACGCCATTTGAAGCAACTGGAAGCAGACGGTTTGGTGTCACGAAGAAGAAACCCTGACGATCATCGGGAAACCTTCGTCCGGTTAACAGAACAAGGGCTAACGCATATCGCCAATTTCAAGCAGGATCGAAACCAGTTTCTTCATCAGATGATACTGGATTTCAGTGAAGAAGAAGTTGCAATGATGACCGACATGCTTACACGCATGCAATTTAATCTGAAGGATCTGTAAATTTACAATGACAGTCAGCCTTCTTCAGATTTCTTTTCATAAATGAATAAAACTAGTTAGATGAGATGATACAATATCTCAGATTAACAAGAGATTATAGGCCATATATTATTCAGGCAAGATCAAAACAAACCGCTGAGTGTTTCATTACATGGCGGTTTGTTTTAATTTATCAACAGCTAGCTTTTCGAAATATTACAAGTTAGACTAGCACATACTAAGGAAACAGTTGGCTGAAGCTTACATAATGGAGGTCTCATCATGGTATTTACAATCACAATTATCATCGTTGCACTGTTTGCAATATGGGGAGCCGTCGCTCCTGATCAGCTAGCGGATGTGGCTAATGTTGCCTACAACTTCTCTATTCAGAATTTTGGCTGGTTTTATTTGCTAGCGACACTGTTCTTCCTGATCTTTGCTTTTTATCTGGCGTTCAGCCGATTTGGCGGTATTAGGCTTGGGGATGACGATGATGAGCCGGAGTATTCTACGGTTTCCTGGCTGTCCATGCTGTTTAGCGCAGGTATGGGCATTGGGCTGGTTTTCTGGGGAGTTGCTGAACCGCTGTCCCACTATTTATCTGCACCTGAGGGGGCGGTACCCGAAACAACGCAAGCAGCCATACTTTCAATGCGTTATTCCTTTTTCCACTGGGGGCTGCATCCTTGGGCTATCTATACCGTCATCGGCTTAGCACTTGCTTACTTCCAGTTCCGGAAAGGATACAAAGGGCTGATCAGTTCCACCTTTATTCCTCTGATCGGTGAGCGTCTTGCTGCTGGCTGGCTTGGTAAGGTTATTGATATTCTGGCGGTCATATCCACCATCTTTGGTGTTGCGACCTCGCTTGGATTGGGTGCTCTTCAGATCGGCGGGGGTCTGAATCACTTATTCGGTATTCCTAACTCGACTCTGTCTCAGGTTGTCATTATCATCGTTGTAACCGTACTGTTTTTAATCTCGGCAACCTCCGGTCTGGATAAAGGTATTAAGATTCTGAGCAACGTCAACCTCGTTATAGCTTTGTTATTGATGTTGTTTGTATTGGTGACTGGACCGACTTCTTTTATATTTGACACATTCACAACAACCTTGGGCAGTTACATGCAGAATATTATTAACATGAGTTTGAGACTGACGCCGTTCTCAAGAGAAACCTGGATTGGAGCATGGACGTTATTTTACTGGGCATGGTGGATCTCGTGGGCTCCTTTTGTCGGCACTTTTATCGCAAGGGTATCCAGAGGAAGAACCATAAAGGAATTTGTAATTTACGTCATGGTTATTCCAAGTCTTTTCGGATTTATCTGGTTCTCCGTCTTTGGCGGAACAGGACTTCACATGGAATTGTTCAATGCCGCTCATCTGGCGGAGGCTGTCAAGGAAGATACGACAACCGCTTTATTCCTTATGCTGGAGCAGCTGCCTTTGGGCACGATCGTGGCATTCATCGCCACAATGCTGATCATGATCTTCTTTATTACGTCGGCTGATTCAGCTACCTTTGTACTGGGCATGCTCACTTCAGATGGCAAACTGGACCCAAGTACAAGAGTGAAATTAACCTGGGGAATTATGCAGTCCTCCATCGCGGTAGTACTGCTAATCAGCGGGGGGTTAACTGGCCTCCAGACGGCATCCATTGTAACCGCATTGCCGTTCGCTATTGTCCTTATCGGTATGTGTTTCTCCCTGCTCAAGGCTCTAAAGGCTGAGGACAAAGAGCGCCGTCAGAAGGAAAAACGGCAGCGCCAAAAGCTGAAACGACTGCTGGAGGAACAAGAAATCTCGTTGAATGAAATTTCCGGCAGGTAATGTATACTTGATGTTAAAACTAACAAAAGCCCGCGTCATTGCGGGCTTTTTATTATTTCATGGTATTGATTTTTTGATTACTTGCTGCTCCTATACCAACTACAAAGAGTAACACCGAAGCCCCAAGAAGAATGAAAAGTGGCAGGTTCCAACTATTTGTTGCATCGTGCAGATATCCTATAAGGGCTGGACCGATTGCGGCAAGAAGATATCCGATCGATTGGGCCATGCCAGATAGTTCCGCTGCTTGATGCGCATTTTCAGTACGCAACCCGAAAAACATCATGGCCAAACTAAAGGCGAAACCTCCACCAATTCCGAGTATGACGATCCACAACAGAATGACATTAGAACTATTCACCTCAACAAAAAAAACTATATAGCTAGTATATTGTTTATCTAGATTCTTTTCCATTCCCGTTCAATAGAACGTGATGAGATTTTATTGATAAAATTGTATTAAAAGGATAAAATGACGAGCATCAACGATTTTATTTGAAGAATGGTATAGCTTATGAAAGGTGGTTTAGCAATGAAAATTCTCATCGTTGGCTATTTTAGCGAGACCTCAAAATCAAATATTGCAAGGTGTTTTCCGCAAGACTGGAACGTTGTAATTGTTCCGCCCGGAAAAGAAATGCTGCATCATATTGAAGATTGCCAAGTAATCATTCCTGAACATATTAAAGTGGATCACAGTCTGCTTTCTAACGCAAAAAAATTAAAATTGGTACAGACAGGTGCAGGATTTGATAATGTGGATGTCCCTGCCTGTACACAGCGCGGCATTTGGGTGGCCAATGCTGGAGGAGTGAATGCACAGGCAGTGGCCGAGCACGTCATGGCACTGATATTGTCTTATTATAAAAACATACCGTTTCTTGATACTTTCATGAAAAACAAGATGGATGAAAATCAATTGGACTATACAGGGAGTGAATTAAAGGGCAAAACGATTGGGATTATCGGTTTGGGTGCTATTGGAAAAAAAGTAGCTGCGTTTTCCAGGGTTTTTGACATGAATGTGCTGGCGTATGCGAGAAATGCCATTGTACAATCTGATGGTTTTGTGAAAATGACGGATTTCGATACTCTTGTAAGTACATCGGACATAGTCAGTGTACATGTACCCTTGAATGAGCAAACCAAACAGCTGATCAACAAAGCGGCATTCAAAAAAATGAAAAATACCACTCTTTTTATCAATACAGCCCGCGGAGGCATTGTCAACGAAAGAGACTTGATTGATGCATTAAAAAACGGGGATATTTCAGGCGCATGCCTGGATGTGTTTGAATCTGAACCGCTTCCGATTGACAGCGAGCTCCGGAATCTGGGTAATGTGATACTTACTCCCCATACAGCAGGAATGCCTGATGGTCGGAAATTTCATAAAACAAGATATGAGTTCTTTATAAAGAATATAAGACGTGTAGAAAATGGTGAGGAGCCTGAAAGCAAGCTCAATCAATTATGATGTTTTGGTGTAGGGGTACCTTTCCCCTGCCCGTTTTGCACAGCAATTTACCGCAAGATCCGTAGCGTAAGTGTCCACTTTCTTGACAGAGGTCCAATATACAGATTGATTCGAACTGTCCCACTATTTATGATTTTGCTTAAGTTGGTATTCAAGTTCATGAAGTATGATCTTTTATTGCCAACGGTTAAATCGGTACCAAGTGTTAATATCTTTCCCTGCGTTAAGCGTTCCCTCACCTCTCGTAATGTTGAGCTGTTAATACTCGTTATCTGGTGTTTTGTAGTAAGTAACTAATTGTGACTGCTTGGATTGCCGTTTTTCCTGGTTGGTCATTTCCAGTTCCGTATACATTAGATTGGACTTTGCGTCAAGGTAAATGGTGGTCAAGCGTTCACGGACTTAGGTCTGCATTTTTTCAATGCCTAATGATACAGAAAAAAACCTCAGCCGGGTTAACCGAGATGAGGTTCTTTTAACTTTCTAGCAGGTCTCACGTATGCTTTATTTAATGACTTCAACCTTTTTATCCCCTGCTGACTTCGCTACTTCTAACGTTGTTGTACCCTGAATAGCGACTATCACGCCAGTAGCCAGCATAGAAACGATTAAAGCTGCACTGAGTGCTGTGGACATTTTCTTCTTGACCATAATCATACCTCCTATATTTATTATGTAATAAGTGGCTCAAGACGATGACGAGCCGTGGGTGACTAATAAATTACAATATTTCACTTTTTTATTGAGTAATTCACCTAATGATTGTAGTATAACGTACTGACAATGATTGTAAAACAATTTTTTCCATTTGGAGTCTCATCCCATCGTTCCCACCTTACAGCAGTTCAAAATGAAGTTGAGTCTCAGGTAACTTCGTATTTCCTTTCCACTGATTTGCACCGTATCCCAATTCCAGAACCGCAGCAATGCGCTCGTTACTTAGTACACCAAACATTTCAGTACGGCTCGGGTCGTACATCCAGTCATGCAAGGTACAGCGCACACCCAGACTTTGCTCATGAGCCAGCAAGCGGAAATTCTGAATTAGGCAGCAGACAGCTGCAAAGTCCTCTTCCCGCTTATATTGATCCGCCTCTTCCTTCACCAACACCAGAAGATATGCAGGGGCAGGCTCCTGTAATCCCTGCATGATGTCCCCATACCGGTTATCAGCAAAGATAAATCGCCACGGCTCTCGGAGGCCATCATTTGGCGCCCATACGGCATGATTGAGCAACTCAAGGATTAGATCCTGCGATACCGGTTGATCCAAAAACGCACTCGGACCGTCCATGTCTCCTTCCAAATCTGACAATTTCATTTTCATATCCTCCTCTTCTATGTAAACTGTCCTCGCAATACGGTCCACTTCTGCTCGGCTGGTGTTCTTTTCCGACTTCTTGGCGCTTTGTCGTAATACCCTATATGAAGAATACCAACAAATCTTTCATCCTCACGTAAGCCAATTCCATTGAAGAACCCTTCATGCTGAATCATGGACTCTGTATCCCACAACATTCCTAACCCTCGTTCCCAGCCCAGCAGTTGGAAGCTCTGCATCACCCCGCAGGCAGCCGCATAATTGCGGTCATTGGTCAGACGATTCGGTCCTACAGTCGACATAACAATGACGTGGGCAGGAATATCGGTAAATCTCTTTTTAAAAACATCCAGAAGTTTCCCTGGAATCAACTTGCCGAGCTTGCTTTGTGACATCTGTTCCAGCATGCAGTCCACCAACCGTTTGCGTGCTTCTGGAGTTCCGGCATATACTACACGCCATGAGCCAGACTCAACAAATGGTTGAAGCCGTATAGCCTTACGCAGTAGTTCAACAACCAACTCCTGGTCCACCGGCGTAGAGTTACATTTACGAATACTCCTGCGCTCCCTGATCAATTCCGCCAGACTCATATGCTTCACTCTCCTTTGTTCTATCTGGATTCAATATTTATACTGCTGTCTTGAAGAAATTGATGGATTACTTTTAGCTCCGTTTCCGAATATTTGTCGAGAGTACGATAGAAGCGCTCAGCCTCATGTATATGCAGACGTTCATGCAGTTCAAAGATCTTTTTGCCTTGCGGTGACAACCGGAAATAGCTCTCCTTTTTGTTGTCGTTCATTTTCGTACGTTTGACGAATCCTTCCTCGAGCAGTTTGTTGCCAATTTTGGTGATACTTGCTTTGGACAAATTCATTGCCTCGGCAATACCCGTGTTGTTAATTGGCTCATGCTTGCCTATGCAATCTATCATATGAACCGCGGTCAAATGCTGAGGGATTTTCTCGATGCTTTCACGCTGGGCGATACTTAGGAAATGCTCGATTTCTGTATCCTTGTGGTTCTCATACACATGTAAAAAACGGATAAATTGGTCATAAAGCAACTGTTTTGTTCGATCTTTTGAGATCATTCTTTGATCGCTCCTTATTTACTTGTAAACAAAAATATTCTTTTAAAAATAGAGTTATTCTAAATAAATTCTTATATTTAGTTTATTGGTTAACAATATATCATGAATGATAATGCTTATCAACTATATTCTCTGACATTACAACATTACTCTATAATCCAGGACAGAGACCTGCCTTGAACGGATTATCTTTTAACCTGCTCGTTAGTTAAACAAAAACAGCCGATCACGCTGATCGGCTGCTTTCTTAAACTTGGGTTATTGGACTCAGTATCGTTCTCTCTACTTAAATTATACCGTTATTTTTTATGTTTTTATAGACTGTTTTTTTTGAAATTCCTACACTATACTGCTAAATACAAAACTAAAAAAGAGGTGGATCATTATGGATGACAAAAAAGTGATCATAGACCAAGGTCCTTTTTTTCATGGTACAAAAGCAGAACTGCAAATTGGTGATTTATTAGAACCACAGTTCTTATCAAATTACCAAGAAAAAAATTCTAACCATATATACTTTACTGCAACATTAAATGCTGCCAAATGGGGTGCTGAATTGGCAAGATCTAATGCAAAAGAAAGAATCTACATTGTAGAACCTTTAGGAGATTTTGAAAGTGATCCAAACGTAACTGATAAAAAGTTTCCTGGAAACCCAACACGTTCATATCGATCTAAATCGCCACTTAAAATAATAGCTGAATTAGCTTCATGGGAAAGACACTCTGAAGAAGAGATTAATCACATGATTACATCTTTGAGAAAACTAAGTGAAGAAGGAAAAAATATAATATATGATTGATCCCTCTCGTTTCGTTAAAAGAAAAAAGCCGCTATAATAGCGACTTGAATTGAACATGTTCCCGTCCCACGACATTTCTTTATTGGAATATCTATGAGATACGCCATCATGGAATAAATTTATTATTTCGTTAATATCCACTTTTGTCGATCAAGTGATGGATTCAGTTCACTTAGGAAGAGTTCGGTCCCATCTTCCGATACTTCTAATGCTTTTTGATGATGAGCTGAAGTAATATGAACGGATCCGTCTTTGTTCTCGTGAAGGACCCAACGCTGGTTGTTGTACCCTAAGTAATGATACAGCTGAAGTTTGTTTTGCCCTATATCCAGATCAAGTGTCTGACCGGCCGTAGTACGAATTGAATACGAACCTGCTTCGTCACCTGTCGGAACAAATACCCACTTCTGGATGGAAGCTGCACTTGCATCATGCAAGGTAACCGGCTCCCCGTTGACAAGGTTCACGGTATAAATGGATTTCTGTGTTGCGGCATTTATAAGACTGGACTTGGTGATGTTTGCAGGTTCACCGTTGCTCACATTGACGTTCTGATAAGATGCGGAGCCGCCAAATACATTCAGTCCAAAGTGGCCTTCTGCAAAAGTACCATCCATGATATCTATCACTTTTTGACTGTCCACGTGAACGACAATATGCGGACCATTCGCTTCTATTTTCACCTTATACGTATGATTTGGCTGAATGAACGTTGGTACTTTTGCAAGAACCTGACGTTCTTCAAATCCTCCATTGATTTTATAGAACAGACGAATGGCCTTCATGTTAGGGTCTAGATTCAGATAATAACCACTGCGACCATCTTCGCTAGCCCTGAACAAAATAGAACCTGCCCCTCCTGTTTCACCGAGCAACATGTCTGCTTCATACGTAAAATTCCCAGCCTTCTCTTTGGCAATATAATTCGCATCGCTAAAATATTTACCACGAATCCCATATTCACTAACTAACCATGAAGCAGCAGACAGATCTTTAGTCCATCCACTCAGGTTTGTCCGGAACTCGCCACCTGAGACTTTAACGAGCACACTACTGGAAGCTTTACCATTCGGAGTAGATACAGTGACTGTGGATTCCCCTTCTTTTTTTGCCTTAATAACTGCATGTGAATTGTCTACCAAATCTATGGTTATTACTTCGTTATTACTGGAATTCCACTTAAGCGGTTGAACGCCTAGACCTGGTCCGTACTCGACCATCGCCTCCAGTGTATCCGACTCGCCTACCCCCAGTTCCCGAACGCTCGTATCCATCTTTATTTGAGCTTTTGAAGGAATGTCCTCATTCCAGACAGATTGAAGCTGATGCACTTTCAAGGAAACAACGTTCACATTCCCACCTTTCACGTAAAAACTCATCGCTCTACTAGCAGGATCCGGAAATATTACATCTGAAAAGACGACTTTGCCGTTGTTACCAAAGGCTTCAACAGAAGATTCATCCACAAGAATACGCATCTTGATCCGATTATTCTCCATTTGCGTAGGCGCTTCATGTTTCTTACTGAAAAGATTAGAAAAATCCGTTTCACCGGATGCAGTTCGGTCCACAAACATACGACTATCACTTGCCTTATAACCCACGACCGTCTTCTGATTTGCACCTTCACGAATGTTAAAGCCAAACTCGGTCACTGTGCTGGTTTTAGGGATTTCAATTTCAGCTTCAATTTCGTAAGCACCTGAAATAATACCTTTTAACAGATTCCCGGAAGAAGGACTCACCGACTTGTTAGAAGCAGAATACAAAGGTTTACGCAGTGATTCCAATTCTTCGATTGGACTTTGCACCATCCGAATTCCATCTTTGGTTGTTACCAATGATACTTCTCTCGGAATGGTTAGTTCACCTTTCCAATTGGACGTTGGGAAAGCGAACGGATAGTCCCAATTCGTCATCCACGCCATCATCACTGTGCGATGATCAGGCATGTTAGCGAAAGACATCGAAGCGTAAAATTCTTTACCAAAATCTGTTCTTAACACCTTACCCGCCGGATTATCGTTCACGAATTTACCATCAGCTGTTAAATGACCGATAAAATACTCGGCATCTGATCCACCTGTTTTGGGATTCGCTCCTGTACTGATCATCATAACCCACTTCTTCTGTGACGTTCCGTCTACCGGAAGTTGGAACAAAACCGGGCATTCCCATACGCCTCCGCGTACGTAATCCCCATATCCCCAATTATCTGTCAATGTCCAGTCAAGTAAATTCGCTGACGTGTAGAAACGAATATGATCTCCTCCGGACACAACCATAACCCAGCGGTTATTCTCATCATCACGGATCACTTTCGGATCGCGGAAATCCCAATTCCCAGCTTCATTTCCGCTCTTACCCGGGTTCTCGATCACAATCGGGCGTTCCTTCGAATACTCCCAAGTACGACCTTGGTCTTTACTGTAAGCCAGACCTATACGCTGGTTCCCATTCGGGCTATCTGGATTAAAGGAAGTATAATATGCAATAAGGCCCTTGCCTCCTGAATCTCCGAATAAACCAGATGCATTTGTCATATCCGCAACAGCCGACCCAGACCAGACATGTCCGTGATCATTCCAGGGAAGTGCAATCGGAAGCCGTTTCCAGTTCAGCATATCTTTACTTACCGCATGCGCCCATGTTCCTCCATCCTGATGGAAGAGATGATATTCTCCTTCGAAGTAGACAAGTCCATTCGGATCACTCGCTGAACCACGTATTGGCGTGTAATGATATTGTGGACGATATATCTCATTGTAATATTGGCTCAGTTCCGTCACATAAGTATCCTGGAAGTAAGCCGTCCCCTTTTTTACGACGATTCCGGTACTTCCACTCCTGTAGGTTGAATCTTTCACGTCAATCGCGGCCGTAGTGTATCCGTCCAGGAAGACCTGAATTCGATCTCCTTTTGCCTTGATTTCCACATGATGTTTGGCTCCCATCTGACTCGGATAAGTACGTTGCGAACTGGCAATTACTGTTCCTTTTGTATTCGTCAAACTTACACGGACCTGATCTCCTTCCTTCGTAAGAGTAGCTTCATATCCTTCAGCTCCATCGGTTGAAGATCGAAATGCGAGAGCTGCAATAGAATCAGGACGAAGGGTAATGTTCCCTTCATAAACCATATCAGTCGCCTCTTTGTTATAGATTTGCTGTGCTATACTCCCCTGTTCTACCGTCCCTCTTTTGCCGTTGATATCAGGCTGCCATTTTCCCTTGTTAGAAATCACCGTCCCCAAATTACCTTTCAGATCGCTCACCACGATGTTCGAAAACAAGGCGGATCCATCCCATACATGGAGTCCAAGCTGTCCGCTTTGATACGAAATGTCCTGAACATCAATTAATGGTTTATATTGATTGCCCCAATATACTTTTAGCGAGGAACCCACTGCCTTCACTTTGAGATGATAGATTTGCCCCATTTCAACAGAAACTTTACGCTCCTCCTTTAATTTCCCATCTCCATTTTTTGCATCTCTTAACCGAATCAGACCTGCTTCCGGAACGATTTGTAGCATGTACGAGCTAAATCCATCCTCATTAGATCGAAACAACAATGTTGCATCCGCCTTCGTATCCCTGATCATGACATCAGCTTCATAGATAAAATCATCGGACACTGTCTCTGAGATGGCCATTACATTTTCTTTAGGCTGTGAAGTCAGCAAGATTCCTTCTGAAGTATCCTCTAATCCACCTTTTCCTTTCACTTGCCAGCCTATCAGATTGGTATTCGATTTGGATGCGCTTTCAAAAATATCAAGCTCCTCCTTTGCCTGTTTATTTGTTTCCTGATCAGCAAGTACAGCACTAGCCGCAATTGATTTAGATGTAAAAATACCGTTTGAAGTCAGAGTTAATCCCGTTGCCATCAGAAGACATATTGCGAATTTAGATTTATCTTTCATTCCATACCCTCTTTTCTAATAATATTGTGAAGTTGGTTCAAATTTAATTGGTTTTGGACAACCAGTTCAGTTTGGTTGCCCAAAACCGCGCAGTAACCATTAAGGGGAATCAAGCCATTACTAAATTCTAAACACTCTGATTTTCCCAAATGCTTACGAGATCATTGATTTGAAGCGACACGACCTTTAGTTCTCCGCCAATGGCATAGAGTTCCAGCCCTCTACTTCCCAAGTCGGGGAAAATCGTGTCTGAAATGATAGTTGTCCCATTGTTGCCAAAGATCTCTACACTTGACCAATCAACATAGATGCTCAACTGTATCCGTTTATGCTCTGGCTTCATGGGGGCCTTGTGTTTTGCAGCAAAATCGGGATGGAAATCAACAGCGTTTGACTTCGTTCGATCGACAACCAACTCCTCATCCAAGACATTATATCCGATGACTGTCTCCTGGTTGGAAGAGGAAGACTTTCGCACCTTGAACCCAAATTCTATTGCATTACCGATTTCGAATTCCGCAATAATTTCCATCTTTGCAGCAGAAACAGCAGACAAAACGTTCATATCTGGTTTAATCGTAATGTCTTGTAGAGACAGAATTGATTTTCTGAGTTGATTTAACTCAGTTATGGGTGCTTGAATTAAGCGAAGTCCTTCCGAATACGTCCTGAGCTGAATCTCACGTGGGATGGACATATGACCACGCCATTCTTTAGAAGGAAGAGTGGAAGCATAACGCCAATTATTCATCCAGCCGACCCAAATCTTTCGCCCATCCTCATTCGGGATACCGTCCCAGGTCACGGCCGCGTAAAAGTCAGATCCGTAATCTATCCATTGGATTGTATCGAATGATTCCAATGTTTCATCTAGTGTAAAAGCCTTACCATCAAAGTGACCTATAAAATACATCATGCCAGAACCGCCTGCGGGTGGTTCTGAATCGTTTGGATTTACGCCATTTCTATCTCCGACACTTAGTGTCAGAATCCATTTAGTGGTATTAGGGTCCTCATCCACTTGGAGTTTAAAAACATCAGGACATTCAAAAATTCCACGATGGATGCCCGGAATATCAGAACCGAAACCGCTTGCATAAGACCAATCCTTAAGATTCGAAGATGTGTAAAATTCTACACGGTCGCTAACAGCAAGAACCATTATCCAGTTTGAAGATTCTTCATGCCAGAATACCTTTGGGTCTCGAAAGTCTAGCGTCTCCGTGGGGAATAAAACAGGGTTACCTTCATATTTTGTCCAGGTTCTACCTTTGTCCTTGCTGTAAGCGATGCTTTGAACCTGCGGTTTACCGGGTTGAGTGCTGTTATCATTATTAGTATAAATTGCAACCAATCCTGATCCTGCTTCGTTGAAGAATCCGCTTGTATTGTTCTTATCGACTACCGCACTTCCCGAAAAGATCGCTCCATCTACCCCGGGCGAGATGGCTGGTGGAAGTTCATCCCAATGTACTAAATCATTACTTACTGCATGCCCCCAATGCATTCTGCCGAAGTCAGGCTGCGTATCATGGGGAGTATATTGGTAGAAAAGGTGATATTCTCCTTCGTAATAAACCATTCCGTTAGGATCGTTAATCCAATTTTCCTTAGGGGAATAATGTATTTGCGGTCTATATTCATTTTTATAAATAAAGTTTTCTGGACCTTTGCTGATATTATTTTCACCTGATAGATGTACTTTTTTAATTTTATTCACGCTCCCTTAAGGCTATTTAAAATCTCAAAGAAGTAATATGCATTCCTTATTAACAAAATAAGCCACCTGTTTTCATTTGTCAAAGTATTTTTGTATAAATGAACATTATTTTTTATGTATATATATGTTTTGGTTTACATTTGCACAATTTATGGCTGATTATAGAAAATAACAATTTTTTAGTTAAGTTAATCTAATCATTTCTTTATTATTTCAAACCCATTGGTTTACAAATGTAAAAAAAGGTTGTATCTAAACTTCTCTTTACTTGTTCAGCAAAATATCGTTAGTATTAAACCTAATATTACCGATAAAACAAAAAAAGCCGCTAAAATAGCGACTTCAATAGGAATATGCTCTTGTCTCTTAACATGTTCTAAATAAATTAACGGCTCGCTTATGCTTTAACAACTTCAACCTTTTTATCCCCTGCTGACTTCGCTACCTCTAACGTTGTGTTACCTTGGATAGTGACTATTAGGCCAGTAGCCAGCATAGAAACAATTAAAGCTGCGCTGAGGGCTGTGGAAATTTTCTTCTTGACCATAACCATTCCTCCGATATCTATTATGTTGTGTTATGCGGCTCAAAGAACTATGATGAGCCGGGTGTGACTAGATATTACAATATTTCACTTTTTTGTTGGGCAATCTACCTGGTGATTGTATTATAACGTACTGCCAATGATTGTAAAAGGATTTTTTCCTTGTGTTCAAATACAATAAAGTATGATTGTTTTCTCAGAATTTCTTTTCAAAACTAAAAAATTTGACGGTCATTCTCCTTGATGTAAAGTATCCACATATTCAATAAACCTTTTCGCTGCTGGGGAAATATTATGATCATCTCTCCACTTTAATCCTATTTCCCAGTACCATCCTTCATCAATAATAGGGATCCAGACCAATTCATCTAACATCAACCCCAACGTCTTAGGTAGTACTGATACACCTAGACCCGACTTTATAAAACCGGCTACAGTGATCAGGTCCTCCGCTTCATAAGCCGAAGCAAGAAAAAATCCGGTATGTCGGAACCGGGATATGATCGTTGCTTTTAATCCACAATTGTTTTTCAATCCAATAAATGGCTCGCCAGACAGCTCTGCCAAACTAAGAGCGCTACAAGCTGCATAACGATGTTGGGAGGGAACAACAATGTATAAAGGAACATTTTTAATCGTCTTCCAGTGATGATTATTCAAAGTAGATTCCCTCGATGTAATCATAATATCCGAGAATCCTTGCTCCAGATGTTCATCAATATCTCCTAAGTTCCCTTGTGTCAATTCGAACCGAACTTTGGGATACTTCAATTGATAACTTCGAATTAGGCTAGGGATCAATTCAACACCGAGAATATTTAGATAAGACAACGTAATCACACCAGTATCCGGATTGGACCACTCTTCGATTTCTCTTAGACCATTTTCAATATTATGTAGGGCTCTACCAATCCATTTAGAGAACATAGTACCGTTTCGGTTCAGCTTAATATTTCGTCCATTTCGCTCAAATAAAGGAGCTCCTATCTCGTTTTCAAGCTTGGCAATTGCATGACTTAACGCTGGCTGAGTAATACCGAGTTTTTTGGAGGCTAAGGTCATATGTTCAAGCTGTGCAACGGTCATAAAGTATTCCAATTGTGTAAGTTCCATTAAAACAACCCTCCATATATTAATAATATTCATCATTTCTATTATTATAATAAATTGGACGTTATGAAAGTAGCAAGTGTAGTATTAGTTCTAGCTCCTCTCGAACAACACATTAAGGTTTAGAGACAGAGCAATTTCAAATTAATCATCGAATACCATCACTAGGAGGAATAGTTATGCATAAAGAATTTGAGTTCTCTGTATCAGAATTTAAAGGTAAAAGGGTGCTTGTAACCGGAGGAACAAAGGGAATGGGGCAAGCAGTTGTGAAAAGACTTGCAAACGGCGGAGCTACAGTTCTTACTACTGCCCGTTCCCTATCTGCTGACTTGCCAAATTCGGTCAAATTTGTGCAAGCAGATGTCGCCACACCTGAAGGTGTAGAGCAAATAATTACAGCAGTAAAAGAGCAACTTGGAGGTATCGATATTATCGTCCATTGCGTAGGTGGATCAACGACACCACCAGGAGGCGCACTTGCATTGAGTGATGAGGATTGGCTTCATACATTAAATTGGAATTTACTCGCAGCAGTTCGACTTGATCGTGGCTTAATTCCACTTATGTTAGAAAATAATTCAGGCGTTATTCTTCATTTCACTTCCATCCAGAGACGTTTGCCTTTATATGAAACTACATTGGCTTATGCGTCTGCCAAAGCCGCGCTGGCTAATTATAGCAAGGGATTATCAAATGAATTTTCCCCACAAGGAATTCGCATAAATACGTTGTCTCCTGGGTTTATTCAGACAGAAGCAGCTGACGCATTAATTGATCGGATCGCAACTGAAACCGGAAGTCGAGAAAGTGCCCTTGAACAACTTATGACTTCACTCGGAGGTATTCCAATTGGTCGGCCAGGATTTCCTGAAGAAGTCGCTGAGCTGGTCGCATTTCTGGTCTCAGACCGAGCAGCATCTATTACAGGTAGTGAATATGTCATAGATGGGGGAACTATCCCTACCGTCTAATAATTAATTAATAAAGGGAGAGAACAATATGGATCTCAATCATTTACCGTCTGTAATTGCCAAATACATTACTGCATCTAACAAGCCAGACCCAGTAGTATTTGTAGATTGTTTTTCAGAAAATGCCGTTGTGATGGATGAAGGAAAAAAGCGAAATGGCAAACAGGCGATTCGGAAATGGAGTGATCAAAACCATTTCGCGGCGAATGTAACGTTAGAGCCAACAAAAGCCAAAAAAATAGGTGATGAAATTGTGTTAACATGCAAGCTGGATGGTACCTACGATAAGACGGGTCTACCCGATCCGCTATTATTGGATTATCATTTTGTTATTGTTGACGATAAGATCATTAGACTTTCCATTTTCTAAAGATATCCAAATGGCTTGTCCGCCACGGGCTGCAGTAATAAGCTCTCTTTGTACATGATTTGAACAAAAAGATGCCCCCACAATGATGTATTTGATCATGTAGGGGGCATCTTTTAAATCACGACAGCCGTTCAACATTAATCAAAGGCTGTATTTTGATATCGAAGTCAACATTAATTTTCATATTGTCCCAATATTTTAACCATTGCTCTTCCGTTAGTTCTTTAGAAAACGGCTTAAGTGAATGTGTTCCGACCTCTAAGGGATCCACTTTCAACCGTTGCATACTTTTTAATAATTCTGATGTTTGTTCCTCAAGGTATACCTCAATCTCATGAATTAAATGTTCCAATTGTTCCTCGCTTT
The DNA here is from genome assembly GCF_037993015.1 of Paenibacillus sp. FSL E2-0151. Lineage (NCBI taxonomy): Bacteria > Bacillati > Bacillota > Bacilli > Caryophanales > Paenibacillaceae > Paenibacillus > Paenibacillus sp. FSL E2-0151. Next base: position 3,712,924 of record NZ_CP150308.1, on the reverse strand, counting down.
GAATATTCTTTTCTCCCTGGTATTCCTCAATTCTTCCTTTCAATCCCACACGTAAAGACAAGGATGAATAATCACTCGATAGATTCATGCGAATATTGGATCGAACACGTCCTAAACTGATAGATAACTTTGGAATGGCCAAGACTTTTAAGAAATGATCGTTATCCAGAAGTTGAAAAATTTCATCACTTACGTCTTGAGTAACCATTACTTCTTTATCATTTCGGAAGAAGGCCGTTCCTACGTAATTGAAATTGTTCTTATCCGCATGAAATACCGGCAGGATCGGATCCTTAAGAGGGGAATATAACATCTTCATGAATTGATGAATATTGACAATGCTCATTTCACCTTGGTTATGTTCCTCGTAATGCTTTAACATCCGATAAAGAAAATAATCTTGGTTTTCTTGCTTCGTCAATTGATTTTTTATGTATTCATCAAAATCTCCTCTGACAATCAATAAATAGACACGCATTGAAATATCGGGATCAACCAATATCGTATTGATCAGCTTTTCAATGCCTTCTTTTTTGGCCAGTTCCTCATTGATTAATAACATTCGCAGCTGCCCCTGTTTTAATTCCCGATAATAAATTAAATTAAACTCCTTGCCTCCCTGCTTTAACAGATCAACTTCCTTGGAGAGAAATCGTTTTTTTTCTTTGATGAGTGGTGGTACTAAAGTGCTGATTTTAAACTTTCCCTCCGTTCCCTTGTCAACCGACCAGAAAACTACCGGAGCGATCTCTTCGATCATATTGTTCTCGGCATATGGAGAAGAGCAACCGGTCATCCACATAAGGCTTACAATCGCCAATAAACCATAATGCTTGTATGGTATCATGCCTACACACTCTCCTTTCGTTTAACCATAGTGAAAAGGATCGTAGGAACAAGTAAATAAATGAATGCACCAAGCCAGATTTGAATGTTCAGTAACATCTTTTGACCCGGAACCGTTTGCCATAACCATTGATCCATTATGATAATACTTATCAAAATGACAAACCAACTCGACAATAATCCGATCCGAGTTGTGCTTTTGTTCATTTTCTTCATAAAGACTCTTCCAGCTCCATATAAACACAACAAAAGAATTGAAATGTCAAATACATAATTAAACATATGGAAAGAGATAAGGATGTAATCGATTCGTTCTAAACCACTCATTTGAATGTAACTTCCCATATATACTACCGGAAAGTTGATCTTGCTTAAAAAGTTTGAACCGTAAAACAATACCGAAGCAATGAACAATAATGAATATTCCATAATCGTCAGCATGTTTCCAATGACAAGATATTTTGATATTTTTTTATTGGAGCTTAACCATGGAACCATAAAGGCCAAATATACTGGACCGGAAAATGCCGACCAAATAAACAACAAGCCCTGCCATGAATGTCCTGACCATTCGGTGGGGATTAGAGGATACAAATCGCGGTAATTTGCAATCGTTGGAAAGAAAAAGGGAATAAACATGATTAAGATCCACGCCCCGCAAAGAAAGGCGATAACGACAAAACGCAATGTTTTTTCCATGCCATGTGAAGCCACAAATAAACTGATCGAAAGAATAACTAGGATCAGCCACTTTTTATTCATTGATGGATATATAAAATTATGGAGCATTTCAACGTAACCCAGTGTGATGATTGAAATTTTTAACAGTATTATTACAAAACCAAGTATTGCGAAAACTTGAACCGCCCGTTTCCCAAAAAGCTGTACAAATCCTTGATAGCCTTTCGATGCATAACTGGAAGTAAACCATTTGGATAGCATCATCAAATTAAGTTGGGACAGTAGCCCCAAGGCGACAATTCCCCAAACCATATAGGAATGAACCAAATAAACCGGCATGATTAAAATAAAATAATGCATTTGCGTTCGATTAACTAATAAAAGGAAATGGATGCCGCCAAGGGTGGAAGTTTGATTGAATAGGGATAAAGTCTTCATTTCTTCATCTTCTCCTGTCGCCATTTCTGTAGTGGTTTTAGATTATGCGGACGCGTTTTCATCCAAATCAAAGGCCCGCGAATAAAGAGGTCAATCCAATCCTTCCCATAAAAAGGTGAAAGCGGCGCTAAATAAGGTTGACCTAATGACGTTAATGCATGGAGATGCGCAAGAATGCCGATTATCCCGACCACGATTCCTGGCAGCCCAAGAAACGATGCAAGGATAAGAAGAAGCAATTGCAACAGAACCATGGATTTTGTCATTTGATAATTGGGAACTAAAAAGAAAGCAATAGCGGATATACCCATCAAAACAATTAATACTTTACTTGCAAAGCCTGCCTCTACAGCCGCTTGTCCAATGACAATACCACCGATAACCCCTAGAGTTTGACTGGTTTTGGTCGGCATTCGCAAACTTGCTTCTTTGATGATTTCCAGCGTTACGATCATGAAAATTCCTTCCACAAACGGAGTAAAGGGCAATTTGCTTCTCGATTCCAATAATACGAAGAGAATCGGCAGCGGAACCATTTGGTAATGAAATGTCGTTAACGCAACATAAAAAGGAATCATCGTCAAAGAAATAATAAAACTTCCATACCTCATTAAACGTAAAAAACTGGCTACCGGCCAACGAAGGAAGTAGTCTTCTGGCGATTGGAATAGATGGAATAATGTAATGGGACAAATTAAAGCAAACGGTGAATTGGAGACTAATAAAGTCAGCTTACCCTCACCTAAGGCGAAGGCGCAGGCATCCGGCCGATCCGTTTGTAGAAACTGGGGAAAGACCGTATGGTTATGATCTTCAATAAAAGCTGCAAGCTGTGCGGAGTCTAAAAACTGATCGAAATCCACACTTTCAATTTTCTCTCTTGCAAGGGAAACAAATTCCGGATTAATTATTCCGTCTATGTACATTAACACAACTTTTGTTTTACTCAGTGATCCTATAGTGAAGCTTTCCGTTTTTAATGTCGTTATAGGCAAACGTCTGCGCAACATTGTAATGTTATTATCGATTTGTTCGCTGAAGCTATCTTTCGCTCCATATATAACCGTTTCCGTTTGGGAAGGTTCAATTGCCCGGCCAAGAGGATTTTCCAACTGTATGCCTAGCCATTGATCGTTGACTGAATCGTATAGAAGAATATATCCTTGCATTATTTTTTGCCCAGCATCTTCGATCGATATAACTTCTGAAACATCAGAATTGATTATGCATGAAGAAAGCGAATTTCCGCCTGATTGATGAAGTGGCTGAATAATCGCCTCGTTTAAACGCTCTTGATCTATTAACGTTTTTATAAATAAAAGATGGACTGAAGCACTCGTACCTATTTTGTGCTCAATGATTTCGGCATCTTCCATATGGTTTAATATCTGTTTTAAATCATCAAGCCATGTAGACTTTTGATGATTTTTCATTTGAGGCTCGTGTTTTTCAACCATGGTCGTCTCCTTTATCAAAGTAATAAAATGGTGATAAGGTTAATATCTTGTCCTGTAATCGAAAAATCATACGACCGGCAATTTGTAGTTTAACAGCAATATCGGGAACAACATGCTACCAGATTAATCTTAATCGAATGAGTGTATTATGGTACCCTACCCTTTGTATCTGTCTCCGGCTTTCCTCTTGGGCGACAAAAAACAAAAAGACAGGCATCAACTGATACCTGTCCCTATCTTAAGTTCATTAGAATTACTATATTGCCCTTAGATAAAGGGCCTACGGTCCCGCAAAATGAACTGAATAATCTGCTATTAAAATCTGCTTTGAAAAGTGGGATGTATATCAAAAGGTAGGAGCAGGTAATTCATCAATTTTCAAACGTAGTAAAATGTACGGTTTTTGTCGCAGGTCTCTTCCATAATGAAATCTCGCCTGCCTATGTAATTGGTTCACAATCACATATAAGTATTGATCCGGACCAATAGAAAACGTATCTGGCCATAAAATTCGGGGATCATGGGCGATGGTTTCCATGATTCCATTCGGCAATATCTTTCGAATACTATCGTTTTCATAATCTCCAGCATAAACGTTTCCTTTAGCGTCCGTGATCATCCCATCAGATGCGCCCTTCTCTCCCCAATACTGCACAAGATCACTTAACTTAAAATCCGGTATCGTTCTGTCTCTTAACGATTCTGTTGAGATCGAGTATAGCTGGCGACTGGTTAATGGACAATAGAATAACATTTTTCCATCAGGGGAAATGGCTATACCATCAGAGGCCAATCGAAACGGAGATGTCGAACCATCCGCGTTTCGATTCATCAAAATTTTACCTTCCACTTTTGGCACAAAATATGGATCGGGTGAGGTCGAGCTTGCTCCATGCAACCGTCTATACGCATTTCCGTTTTCTAAATTTACGACGATAATAGCGCCTGGACCATTGGAAGAAGAATCCGTTATATATGCGAAACCTGCTTTTCCTACACGAAAGTCAAATCGGACATCATTTAGATACGTTGTCGGCAAGACTACATCATCTGCAAATGTATATACTTTTCTAATTGTATTTGTTTCTAAATCTACCGCGACTAATTTTGCGCCGCCTTTAATAGGCTCTGAAAAGTTTGGTGCAGCCGTGTCAAGTACCCACAGGGTTCCCCTTCCATCTGCAACAACACTTTGGACACTGATGAAGGACATAACGATATTCAATGGGTTGATCAAATTCGTTTCTTCATTAGGATAAGGTTGCATCTGACCATCAACAATTTCCGCTACCGTAAATCTAACGTCATCTCCCCATTTTGGAAAGCAAATAAAGGTACGCCCGGTCTCGGATACACTAACGCCTGTAGGCATAGCCCCGTAAAAGGAATGAACGAGTTCTAACTTACCAAAATATTCTTCCATAGGTAACATAGGCTGTATGATGTCCTCCTCAACATAGTTGAATAGATATTACCTATAATTATGTTCAAGACTTTTTCTAATGCCTGGCCCTTAATCATTCTTTTTTTACCTCGATTTTGAAATTGTCCGATACATTTAAAAATACAAAAAAACTTCGGCGTAAGCCGAAGCATGTTGACGTTAACTATATGTGCTCTAGGAAAAATGCTTCCTCCGATCGTCAACGCAAAACTTTGCCAAGCTTATCAGTACCAAAAAGGTTTTATTGTTGGTCCGGTAAACCTAATGCATTGGCTGAAGTTATCGCTTGATCTAAAAATTCCTCTGCTCGGGTCAATTGCTGCCTGGCAATCTCCAACGCTTGTGAATTTGTTGCCACATTAGATTCACTTAACGAGCTTATTGCCTGATTTAAAGCCGTCTGCACCTCAGAAACCGCGTTAGATGCATGCTGCTCCAGCGTATTACTACCACTCGAGTTAAGTGCATCTTCTGCTGGTTTTCTTGCGTTTTCGGTTGCTAGATCAATTTTGTTTTTATTGGGCACCGTGACTCCTCCTTCCATGAGTAAGATCATTCATTTAAACAGAAATAAGTATGGGATTGAGATTTTGTTTATATCCCTGCGACTGTATGGGAATATTCGGATCTTACCTCTCCGGTGATCCATATTAGTATAAGATCCGATGCATTGGAAAATCTAATCTTGATGAAAAAGGAGGGGATCATTTCTGAATGGCTAATCCAACGCTAGCGCCGCACGAATCGATGGAACTGCATGAAGCGTTAAACTTCAAAACGCTCTGCATCGCTAAGTCGAAACTTATGCAAGGCCTGGTCTTTGACCAAGAGCTAAAAGCCTTAATGCAGAAAGACGTAACTCAATCCATACAACAGATCGCTGAGCTGCAAGCAATCTACGCAAGAGCTCCTTTCCAAGCACCCGTTCCAAATAATCCGACACCTATAACACATTAAGGGGAACTCAGATGAATACCGATTATTTAGATCCGATTAATTCATTGAATATGCCGGAAATGGCAGATATGACTTTTGCCATGGACTTCCTTCTTCGTGCCAAGGAGGGTGTACGTAATTTGTCCATCGCCCTGACGGAAACGGCTTCACCGGATGTAAGAGCCCTGCTGCATACTCATCTTAAGCAGGGGATTGCAATGCACCAAGAAATCTCGGAGCTCATGATGCGCAAAAAATGGTTTCATCCTTATGAGTTGAACGAACAGTACCAACTCGATCAGCTTTCGGCGAAAAATACGGTGATGATCGGGCAGATGAATCTGTTCCCGGGTGATACGTCACGTAAAGGGATGTTTGATCGGACCCCAGATGAACATATTGGAGGACATAAAGCATGAAGGCGGTAACGTATCAAGGGGTTAAAAATGTCGTGGTCAAAGAGGTGCCGGATGCGAAGATTGTGAAACCGGACGATATGATCGTAAAGATCACCAGTACCGCCATTTGCGGTTCTGACCTTCATCTTATTCACGGGATGATCCCTAACCTTCAGGAAAACTATGTCATCGGGCATGAGCCGATGGGGATCGTAGAAGAAGTAGGTCCTGGCGTGACCAAGGTAAAAAAAGGTGACCGTGTGATCATTCCGTTTAACATCGCATGCGGAGAATGCTTTTTTTGCAAAAATCAGCTGGAAAGCCAATGTGACAATTCAAACGAACACGGGGATATGGGCGCATATTTCGGCTACTCCGGAACGACCGGCGGATATCCCGGCGGGCAAGCCGAATATTTACGGGTCCCATTTGCCAATTTTACCCACTTTAAGATCCCTGAAAACTGCGAACAACCGGACGAAAAGCTAAGCTTGATCGCCGATGCCATGACGACGGCATTCTGGAGCGTAGATAACGCCGGCGTTAAGAATGGTGATACAGTCATCGTGCTCGGCTGCGGTCCGGTCGGACTCCTGGCCCAGAAGTTCTGCTGGCTGAAAGGAGCTAAGCGGGTCATAGCCGTCGACTATGTCGATTACCGCTTAAAGCATGCAAAGCGAACAAACAATGTGGAAATCGTAAACTTCGAACAGGATAAGAATATTGGGAACACTCTCAAGGAAATGACCAAAGGCGGCGCCGATGTCGTGATTGATGCGGTAGGAATGGACGGCAAGATGAGCGATCTTGAATTTCTAGCCAGCGGTATGAAACTGCAAGGCGGCACCATGAGTGCATTTATCATTGCATCTCAGGCTGTCCGCAAAGGTGGCACCATTCAAGTCACTGGTGTATACGGCGGACGTTATAACGGATTCCCGCTCGGTGACATCATGCAGCGAAACGTGAATATCCGTTCCGGACAAGCTCCGGTCATTCACTACATGCCATACATGTACGAGTTGGTTACGTCTGGCAAAGTGGACCCTGGGGACATTGTTACGCACGTCATTCCGCTCAGCGAGGCCAAGCGGGGCTATGAAGTGTTCGATACAAAAACGGACGATTGCATTAAAGTCATCTTAAAGCCTTAAATATGAATTGATACATGGGAGGACAATCTGAATGGATTCCACATACGCTTTGCATGAGATGCTCGAGGTGCATGAAATAGCTGCGTTCAAGACGGTTTGCATGACAAAATCCAAGACCATGCAAGCTCTGGTAACCGACCCGGAGCTCAAGCAAATTTTGCAACAAGATGCGACATTATCACAACAGCAGCTTCAGGAGCTCGGTGGAGTGCTGTCTAAAGCGACTGTATAGGAGATAAAAAAATGAACCCAATATTAGAACACATGACTGGTCTTAATACGCTGACCGATGACGTGATCGCAATGGATTTTTTGATGAACGCCAAGAGCGGTGTCAGAAACTACGCCATGGCTGTGACCGAATGTGCCACCCCCGAAATCAAACAAATTTTGATGAAACAGCTCGATGAAGCCATAGACTCTCATGAAAAGATATCAAATTACATGGTGCAGCATGGCTTATACCACCCTTACCATATTGCAGAGCAAATTCAGCTCGATCTGAAAAATATTCAGACTGCTATGAACATTCCGTCCTGACACCCTTTTTGATTTTAGCTAGAGACTTCAGTGAACAAAATGTTCCTGTGTCAAGAATTTCAACAATAAAAAAGGCGGATACACTCCGCCCTTTTTTTGGCATCGTCACGAAACACGCATATACAAGCGTTCCTTTACTTAAATCTACTTATTTTTCATCCTGAGACTGTTTATGGACGCTGCTCGCTAATTGAATTAACTATTAGTGAACTCAAGGCTCCAACCTCCATGACATCTCCCAAAAATCAAGCTCAAAGCGACTGCACATCACGAAAATATCTTCCATCCGTTGGTACGTTCCCTCGCTACAGCCTTCTAATAGCTTATCCGTTAACGTCACTAGGGATTGATTGTTGCTGTTGTATTCAGAGGAAGCATATCCTGTGATCCACTCTCCATAAAAAGGATGATCAGCTGCACCTGGCTTTTGAGCAAGGACTTGACCAATCTCCGCATAGCTCCATGAGCAGGCCAGAATGGATACAAGTACTTCTGCTATGCCACCCGCATGGGAAATAGAGAGCATATAGTTAGTATAGGCTGCATTTTTCAGTGCAGGTTTTACCTGGAACACATGATCCTCTGTAATTCCTAATCGCTCCATATAAGAACGATGAATTTTCATTTCACCATTCAGGATGTTATCTACGTTTTTACTAAAAAACTGCATCAATTTGGGGTCGTGCGACTTGACGATACCTAGTGCAAATACACGGGCATAATCGAACAGGTACAAGTAGTCTTGCAGCAAATAATAACGAAATTGTTCAACCGGTAAGGAACCATCTCCGATTCCTTTAACAAAGGGATGCTCGAGACATTCCTTCCACACGGGCTGTGCTGCCTGATATAGTCTCTCTGAAATAGTCAACATGTGTTCCTCCAATTCATAATGTACGTATTAAAAACAAAAAAACGAAACATCCATAGGATGTTTCGCAGACAAATACACTAAAACAAGGGGGTTCGCATGAGCTACCCAAGTACAGTGTTTCATCGTTGCATCCCTACGTTGGCATTATCCAAGTCAGGTAAGGTCGGTTTAACACCCTCTCAGCCGGTTAAGGCTCCCTCGCAAACGGTTGTATGTAGTTGATTACTTTCTTATTCCCATAAAAGAAAAAATAACATCCATTTAGTATATCAAGGGCTGTTAAATATAGTCAAGGCAGATTGTATCGCCCCTCATCACCTTTGGTGACGTATGTAAACGATGAAAACCATCACAACAATGGTTGAGTTTTAGCCACTGTTATGATGTTTTCTATTCTTGCAACTACTGCCGATGGTTTAATGTCCGAGTTTGTTCTTTCCGACAAAAGTGAGTATTCCGTACTGGGAAGTGTTTCTCCAGCTCTCATTGGTCGTATCATTCCACTTGGCTACGCTCTGCTTACCTCCGCCCTGGTTGTCGTTAATTTGAAGCTCGAAACCGAGAACATTTCCTGTTTTGGGCGTCAGTGAATGTAACTGGATTCGGGCTTCTACGAGATATCCTTTATTTGTTTTCTTCACAGCACTTACAAGGCGTCCAGGTGAGGCACCCCCTGCAAAGGTTCCTACATTGTCTGCACTGATTCTGAACTGGGCATCATCATATTGAAAATACGGTGTGCGCTGGTGATTCTCGTCCAGGAAAATCTCAACCGAATCCTGATCCCATGGGTTGATGCTATCTGTGATGATGTTTGGATCAGTGACGTCGATCAGCAGGTATAGATATTCACCTGACCACATTGCGCGAGCCACTGCCTCTGCACCTTCGCTTTGGTTCAACCGGTTTACTTCAATCGGTGCAGCCTTATTCCATGATGTGTCTTTCTTCCCATCAATCTGAACAATCCCTTGTACAGCTTGTGCAGATTTGGGCATAGGGGCAAGCTGAATCACGCCGTATTTGCTTGTATCCTGTTCCTGAGATTGTGTTCGATCATTCCAGTACAGTGGATTATAAGGTTGTGTCCCACTTGAACCGCCATCAGTCACACGGATATCCAATCCGGCTTCATATTCTGATCCGACTTGGATACCACCCCACGGAATGGACAATTCAACCTGATATCCGGCTTTGGTCTCGCGTACACGATATGAACGCTTCTCCACGCCCTCAGCTTTGCCCGACCGCTTAATGATTACATGTCGGTCATCTACTTCATATGAAGTGGTCTTGCCATTATTGAGATCAACAAAGATATCTACTTTGTCATTCACATCTGCCTTCGCATCCTGAACATCCACGAGGATATACAGGTTACTATGATCCCATAAGGTGCGGAAACTGGCTGATCCCGCAGAGTCACCCTTCAGTGGAGTAGACACCGCTTTGTTCCAGAGCGGATCTTGTGACTGTTTTTTGATATCCGGTTTACCCGAAAGTGAGACGGCTCTCTGTGTCAACACAGGCAAGCTGGATTCATCCACAAGTCCCCAGTATGCTTTTTTGGCCTTAAGGGCTGAATCAAACAGCATAGCCTGGTTGTTGTAAGACTTCTCATCTTGGAGTCCCCATAAGGTAACTGAAGAAATGTGGTCTTTGTGTTTTTTGTACAAATCCAACAGTTCCTTATATCGATACGCCTGCTTTACTGCAACTTCATCGGACATCTCTTCACCAAATGGAATTCCGCTATCCACATCCAGTTCCGTGATCTGAATATCCAATCCAAGTTCGGCGAACATGCTGATCGTTTTTTCAATTTCCTTGATGGGCGGGGATTCCAGGTTATAGTGGGATTGCAAACCCACACCATCGATGAGCCCTTTCTCTTTCAGTCGTTTGACCAACTGATACATATGCTCTCTTTTCTCAGGGATTTCCGTGAAGTATTCGTTGTAATATAATTTGGCATTCGGATCGGCTGCACGAGCGAATTCATAGGTTTTCTCAATATAATCCGGACCAATTAGTTCATAAAAGGGACTTTTACGTAAACCGTTGGCATCACCATTGCTATCCGCAATCGCCTCGTTTACCACATCCCAGGCATAGATCTTACCTTTGTATCGGGTCATGACGGTTTCAACGTAATCCTGAATCCGGGCAAGTAGTAATTCTCGACTCGCAGGGTTACCCTGAGGATCCTTGAACATCCACTCTGCTGCATCAATATGCCACAACAACGCATGTGCGCGTACGCCCATACCATGCTCCTCGGCGAACTGAACATATTGATCGGCTGCCTCGAACTCATAAACACCTTCGGAAGGAGACATGTACTTCGGTTTCATCTCATAGGTTGCGGTCAAGCTGTTAAAGTGCTTTGTGAGCAGTTGTCCGTATGCGCCTTCCAACTGCCAGCGATACACCGCTGCACCAATGGGGAAATCATCTTGATACAGGTCCTTCAGAGACAGAATACCTTCTTCAATCTCCAGTTGCTCGGCCAGAGTAAATGATACATCATCCACATAGAACGATAACGTATCTACGCTATCTTCAGAGATGTAGGGTGTTTCGATGAACAAATTCAATTCAGTGGGATCATCGCTATACTGAAATTTTCCGGTGATCTTGTGCCATGTATTCCATTCTGTTTTGGCAATTTTCACGCTACCGATTGGGTTCCAGCTTTCGGAAGTTGTTTTTTTATATGTGGTGAGCTGTAGTGTTTGATCCGTGGTGGGCTCCTGAGTAAGTCTTACATATGCCGCAATTTCGTACTCTTGGTTACGCTTAAGCAGATCCTTCATGGATAACATCGGTCCATGATAGGAACGCTCACGGTTGGCGACCAGCATGCTGGACTGACCTTCGTGTGCTTCCTGCTGTGTCACTGTCAGCCTTTCGCTACCGACACGTGGAGTCCATCCCTGAAGTGTACCGTCTTCAAAGTTTGTGCTCAAATGACCTCCCTCCACTTCCGTAACTGCTTTGGCTGCATGTGAGACATTCGTAAATGGAAGCATGGCGAGTACCAGCACAAGAACCAAGGCCGTTATATTCCATTGGCCTAACCGTTTCATACAATTCCTCCTCTTAATTTGGTCTAAGTATTTCTGAACGGATTAACATCCAGATAAATAGATTATAGCTCTTTAGACAGCGCTTACATATAACAAATTTACAATAATTACAATAAAATGTTATCACTTGGTAATCTTATGTGGGTTTAGGAAGCTGGAGTTCGTTCGCAAGGGATATCAAAAAACCGCTACATATTTGCAAAAATAAAAGACCGTTTCCCGATAAAATACGAGAAAACGGTCATCGTTAGAAAGTATCTTTTTTCTGTTCACTAACAGGCATATAAACTTTGTTTTATAATCGTCCCTCGTGACCCTGATCCTCCTGCACAATTCGAGCTATGTGAATCATCAAATATAATAATTCCTCGTTTGATATGGAGATATCCAGCATATTCTGCACGTAGGTTTTAATCATCTCCGCGCATTTGTATTCAAGCGGATGCTCCTTCACCATGTGCTGAAATATAAAATCTTTCGCCGAATTGCCCAGACGTCCTTCTTGTAAACGCTGGATGAAGAATTGCAAATGTGTGACAAGTCTCACATAATGGATGGAGTTTTTGTTCAATTGCATATCAAAGGTGTATTGTATCAGGTTAAAAATATCTTTTAACATCTTAACGGATTGCATCGTGCGCTCCATATTCTGCTCATGTGTTTGGGCATTCACGAAATGAAAAGCGATATTCCCTGCTTCTTCTTCCGGTAGTTCAATATCCAATTCTAGATTCAACATATGAACAGCTTCAACCCCCAGTTCGAACTCGACAGGATGAAACCTCTGGATCTCCCATAACATGCGATTCTGTAATGCTACACCTTTTTTCCATCGTTCAATGGCAAATGACAAGTGATCCATAAGCGTAAAGAAGATTTGATCGTCAAGAGACAGCTTTTCTTTTGCATTGGTAATCAGTTTGTTTATGACATTCACATGTTTTTCTGGCATGTTTTCGATGGTTCGTACGTAAGCCTGGGCAGACGGATTATTTTGCAGAATGAATCGTTTCTGGATATGCTCTTCATCGAGTCGCTCGCCGACTTTGCCTTTGAATGCCAACCCTTTTCCCATGACAATCATCTCTTGTCCCTGTTCATCTTTGGTCAGAAGCAAGCTGTTATTTAATATTTTGATTACTCTCATGCATTCATCACGATCCTTTATTCTTTCGTGACCGTCTGATCCGAATTTCCGATACATCTGCCATTCTGTTTAATGACCTCTTGATACCACGAGAAGCTTTTCTTCTTCAAACGCTTCAAGTCTTTCAGATCCTGTTCACCGCGGTTTACATAGATCATTCCATAACGTTTCCCATACCCCTGATGTGTGCTTACCACGTCAATAACGGACCAAGGGCAATAACCAATCACATCTACTCCATCTGTTAGAGCCAGTCTGATCTGTTCCAGATGTTTCTCGATAAAATCAATCCGGTACGTATCGTTAATGGTGTTATCTGCCTCAAGTACATCCGGGGCTCCAATGCCATTTTCCGTAATTAGAATAGGGAGACCATACCGTTCACATACCTTACGCAATGTCAGCCTTAGGCCAACCGGGTCGATGACCCAACCATATTTTGTTTTTTCGGTATAAGGATTCTCCGCCGCCCGGTATACTCCCTGCTCACCAAGCATAATTTGCTGATCCCCTGCACGAGCTGTAACATCCGACGCATCGCCCATACTGGCGGCAATGGTTGCCGTCGAGTAGTAGTTGATTGCTACCAGATCGGGGCGGCCAGACCGGATATCTTCCATGTCACCCTGCTCAATAACCGGCTCGATGCCGCGTTCCTGTAAATAACTCCAGAATAATGGATTATACTGTCCCCACACCGATAAGTCGAGAAAACCCCATCCACGAATCGTCTCCCAGTTATGTGCAGCGATTGCATCTGCTGGTTTGGAAGTTGCCTGGTACATGGAAGTCATGTTTAATGCAGGACCAATCTTGCCTTGCGGGAGCATATCATGAAATAGTCGCATCGTTCTGCCTTGAGCTACAAACATGTGATGATTTTGCTGATACAGTTCCTTACTGGAAGGCAGACGTCCGCCTTTTGGTGTACCAATAGCACCTGGATGGAGAATCATCGTATTTTGCTCATTAATGGTCAACCAATATTTCACTTTATGCCCGTAATGTTCAAACAAGATACGCCCATACTCGACGAAGGCATCGATCGTCCCCCGGTTGTTCCACCCTCCGGTTTTCTCAAGCTCGTAGGGTAAGTCGAAATGGTACATGGTCACAATGGGTTCAATACCATGGAGCAGCAATTCGTCAATTAATTGGTGATAAAAATCGAGTCCCTTCTCATTAACAGCCCCTGTGCCTGAAGGCAAGATTCGAGTCCATGCAATTGAAAAACGATATGCTTTGAGGCCCAGCTCTGCAAAAAGCTTCACGTCTTCTCTGAATCGGTGATAGTGATCGCTCGCAACCGTGAAATCGGCGGTTCCAGCCGGATGATCACACATATCGATGACGGACAGGCCTTTGCCATCTTTGTTCCAGGCTCCCTCCACTTGATAGGCCGAGGTAGACCCTCCCCACAGAAATTCATTGGGGAATGGTTTGATCTGTTGATATAACATCTCAAGCACTCCTTCATTTTAAAAGTTGATCATGATATATGACGGGACCATATTACGGTTGTTACGAAAGGTGGATAATGGTTGCTCCAACCTCCACAGGATTCTGCTTCTCCAGCTTAATATCCGAGAAACGCTCCGAATTGGCGATAATGATCGGGGTTATGACTTCATACCCTTCTGCCTTGATGGCATCGATATCAAAGCGGATCAACAAGTCCCCCCGTTGTACGCGATCCCCTACTTTAATGGAAGAGTCAAAATGTCTCCCCTTTAGGTTGACGGTATCCACTCCAATATGAATGAGCACCTCTTCTCCATCATAACCGTTTAATTTGACCGCATGTTTGGAGTCCATGAAAGCCGTAACTTCACCTGCGATTGGTGCATACAGTTCTCCTTTGGAAGGAATAATGGCAGCACCCTTACCCAGTAATCCCAAAGAGAAGACATCGTCTGGTACACGGTCTAGATGGACTAATTCCCCTTGCATCGGGCTGGCGATCGTAAGTGGGCGTAATTCATTTTGGCTCGGTACATTAACATTTGTTATTGTAGAAGACTGTGTGCTTGGGCTGTTGTCTTGAACAGGCTGCCCGGAAAGTGTCTTGTCATCGTTAACGTTGGTATTTCCTTCTTCTTCATCGTCCACTGGATCTTCAAAACCAATGATCCATGTCAGAGCAAAGGTAACGATAAAAGCGATCAGACAAGTCACAATGGCATGAACGATGTTCATCGGATTGCTGCCAATGAATGCAGGTAACGCGGCAAGCCCTGGAGACACGAAGGCATAACGTACTAATCCGGTCAGACCAGCGTATATCCCTGCTACACCACCACCGATCATTGCGGCAATTAAGGGTTTCTTCAGTTTCAGCGTTACACCGTACAAGGATGGTTCCGTGATACCCAGCACAGCGGTGAAACCGGATGAAGCAGCGAGCTGTTTCAGTTTTTTGTTTTTTGTTTTCAATGCTACAGCAAGGGTGGCCCCACCTTGAGCAATATTGGACGCGAGCATTCCGGGACCGTTGATCATTTCATATCCATTTTTGGTCAGTTGGCTAGTTGCAATCGGCGTCATGGCCCATGCGGTACCTGTTACGATCAGGAATGGTTGCAAAGTTCCCATTAACAAAGGGATCAGCCAACTGGCTCTGGCATTAATCGCTTCTGCACCCATCGCAACCAGATCATTCAGGTACGTTCCGAAAGGCCCAATCGCCACCAATGCAAGTGGTGCTGTAATCAATAGTACAATCATTGGTTTCGTGAAAAATTTGATCATTGAGGGCGATACCCGATCCGCGAAACGTTCAATATAAGACATGAGCCAAACGACGATAATAATCGGCAACACGGAGCCCGCGTAATCGGTTAGTCGAACTGGCACACCGATGAAAAACACGTCTTTTCCTTCCGCCATCAGGGCGCTCCATCCCGGGTGTAACAACACGCCGGCAACTGTCATCGCCAGAATGGGACTAGTTTCAAATTTAATGGAAGCTCCATAAGCCAGCAGAATAGGCATGAAATAAAAAGCCGCGTCCGCAATGGTATTAAGGATATAGTAGTTTTGGCTTTCCGTCGTTACGAGGCCTGTCAGCACAAGTACGGCTAATATGGCTTTGATCATACCCGCGCCAATGATTGCCGGAATTACCGGAGTAAATGTTGTTGAGATCACGCTGATGAATCTGGAGATCCAGCTCTGTTTTTGTTTTGGTCCGTTATTTTTGCCAGAATCCGATTTGGATTCCGCACTTCGGGTAGCTGAACCCATCTGCTGAGTGATAACTCGGTAGACCTGCTGCACCTCATTGCCCACAACGACCTGGTATTGTCCACCATTGTTCACAACAGTAATGACACCTGGAAGTGCTTTGAGTTTTTCTGTCTCCGCTTTGGAGATGTCGTGCAGTTCGAACCGAAGTCGAGTTGCGCAGTGCGTAAGCCGAGCGATATTATCCTTCTTCCCAACCAATTCCGTTATCTCTTGTCCCAGCTTGCGATAATCCATACCAATGCCTCATTTCTGAATTTGGATATAAAAAAGACCAAAACGATATGCCTTCCCCTACTCACATAAGGAAAATGCAAAATCATTTTGGTCATGCCTGCTTTACCAGTAACAGCCAAACACTGCTAATATTCAATTCGTTATCGATGTAAACGTTTACTGGATCATAATATCACACAATAAATTAGTTAGCAATCACTTTATTCGACATTTTTCTGCAACATATTTACACCCATGTTATATCAGCACATATTGAAAAAAATCCTACATTAGCTACTATAAAAAAAGCGAATTGAATTTACACCACATTAAATCTAAATGACAGGATGGTGCTAAAAGGTGTCGGTCGTTATATCAACAGATGATTTAGAACTTTCTTGTCCTCATTGTAATGGCGAAAAGCAAGTTAATGAGGAGGACCAAATGGTGCCTTGTCCAAAATGTGAAGGTAAGGGCGTAATTCTAACTACATTAGGACAAACATTACTTCACTTCATAAAAAAACATACTTAAAATAAGTAGAAAGAGACCGTAACTATTATAGTGCGGTCTCTTTCTGTCTTTATCCAATTTATAAACGGTGAAAATGTATCCAATGTACAATCAGGACGTGGTACGCTTGCTTTTCCTTGTTGGATTTAATAAAACATAATATCTTTTGGGCAAATTCTGTTGTCTTTTTTACTATCTAGCTGACAAGCTTATGACCAAATTAGCGGCCTTTTATAGGCTTTCACCCATTCCCCTGCTCAATTGCCTACATACAATACATTAGACTAATGAACAGGAGTGATGTGATATGACATTTTTACCTCCTTTTGGACCTGGTGGAGGGTTTGGCGGACCTGGGGGTCCCGGAGGACCAGGAGGACCCGGCGGATTTCCTGGTCCGCCATCGTTCCCCGGGGGTGGAGGCGGCGGACCACAAGGCGTGCAGGCACCTACAGGGCCGCCACCATCATTCATTCCACAGCAACCCGCTTCGTTATATGCGGTAGATCCAAGAGCCATATCCGGCTGCCTGTTTCGTTACACATATATTTGGCCGGATCGTGGTCCCGGCTTCTGGATGTACCCGGTATTTGTAGGTAGAAATTCGGTGGCTGGCTTCCGTTGGAATGGCTTCTTCTGGCTATACACCGGCATTGATCTGCAGCGAATCAGCTCGTTTAGCTGTTTCTAGAAGTAAATCCCCCTGTATGCGGATTAATCCACATACAGGGGGATTTAGATTTATGGAATATTCACCTTGTCTAAAGCAACTTAATCAGCTTTTCTAGCTCATCAACCAAACTCTTTGCAAGTTCAAAATTAGTATCTTTTAAAGCCAATTCAATTTTCATTTCAACAGACTTTTTCTTTTGTTCATTTTCTAGATAGTTTTCATTAAAATGACTCGTATAAATCATCTGTCTGAATTCTTCTATACTCATTTTACTAATCGTTTTGTCCTCGATAATCAAAACATAATCCATACCATTTACAACCGAATAGAAATCATGAGAAATCATGATAATCGCACCTTTGTAGTCTTCAATGGCTTTCTCCAATGCGATTTGTGTATAGATGTCCAGATGGCTTGTCGGTTCATCTAGGAGCAATACGTTGGCTTGACTGGCAGAAACTTTAGCCAATTGAAGCATGTTTTTTTCTCCACCAGATAAAGATTCAATCTTTTGATCAAGGATTTCTCCTTCAAAGCCATAGTTTGGAAGATATGATCTAATTTCATCATACGTTTGAAAGCCGGAATCAATGAATTCATTTAGTATGGTATTCGAATCTTTTAACATTTCGCCTTGAACCTGAGATAAATAGGCCACTTTAACATCGGTATTTATTTCAATGGAATCCTGATTGTTTTTAAAGATTTCTCGAAGTAATGTCGTTTTCCCGGTACCGTTAGGACCGATCAGGGCTACTTTATCTGTTGATTTGATCTCAAAGTTCACATTTTCCAAAAGCAACTCGTCAAAGGAAACGTTATAGTTATTGACGTTAACCACAACGGTATCTTCCATTTCCTTATCAATCCCAAAACGGATATTCGGCTGTTTGATATCGACAAAGGGTTCTTTTATTCGACGTGCTTCCAATCTCTCTTGAAACTTGACTCTGGCTTTTAACGCTCTTCCTCTGGAGGCTTCCGAATTATACGTGGCGATCTCTCTAAGATTGTCGATGATGTGATCGTATCTCTCAATCTCCTCAGCTTCAGCAACTGCGATTTCTTGCAGTTCGATCTTAGACTGAAGCAGTGAGAAGTTATAATCGATATATCGCCCGTCAAACTCTTGGAGCTCTGTGTTTTCAAGGTGTATGATTTTGTTGAAACAATGGTTCAACAGATACCGGTTGTGCGTAACGACCAGCAGCATTCCCTTGTGGGTGTTAATCAATTTTTTTAGCGCGTTCAGGTTTTCAAAGTCTAAAAATACATCGGGTTCGTCCATAATCATGAAGTCGGGACGATTCAGCATTTCCTTCATCACTTGAATAAGTTTGAATTCCCCGCCGCTTACGGCTGATATACTAAGATCTTTGAGCTTCATGAGGTTGGCAAGGTTTAATTGTTTATTGATGTTTTTTTCGAAATTATCCCCATCCATCGCTTCGAAGGCATCCAAAGCCAATTGAAGCTTTTCCATCAGGGAATCCATATCCGATGTGGTGGCCATCTCCGCATAAATTGCTGTAATTTCATCTTGTATCTTGATGAATTCTTCTGCGATATATTCAAAAACGGTCATTTCTTTTGTTTTATCTACTTGCAAAAACTGACTCACATACCCGATTCTGCAATCGGGGTCTATCTCTAACTTGCCCTCGAACAAATATCGTTCCGGATCCATCAGGATATCGATCAATGTACTTTTTCCACTGCCGCTTGTTCCGATAAAAGCACAATGTTGTGCCTCTTCAAACGTAAATGAAATGTTTTTATATAGTTCCTTTTGTGGAAATGAGAAGGATAGGTTTTCAACTTTTATCATAGTGTTACCTTTCTTTACAACTAAATTGGTGGCTAATATTAAATATATTGTCGAACACAGACTTTTAGAGTAACACTGTTTACCACCAAGTACAATCGATTTTTAGCACTTACCCTCACTTTGAAACTCTAATACGTTCTATAGAATGATGGCTAGTGGACGGTGGTTTCTTCGTAAAACACTACTGACATACTGTTGTCAGTAGTGTATTTGTATAGTTGGAGTAAGCAATTGTAAAGGAGTAGAAGTAAATGCGAAGTGTTTTTGGTCCAAAATGTATTACTTATTATAGGAAGGATGATATCTCGTGAATTTTGCTTCTTTGCGTATCATTACTGATGACGTGGATCGTCTCGTCGAGTTCTATGAGAAAATCACGGGTGTTTCGGCGGAACGCCCTGCACCTGTCTTTGCCGAACTCGTTATGCCATCGTGCACTCTAGCGATCGGCCACTCCCAGACGGTGCAACTATTTGGCGCTGGTTCCGCTGTGGCAGCCAACAATCGTACTGTCATTATTGAGTTCCACGTCCACGATGTTGATGCCGAATACGAGCGCTTGAAGCCGTTTGTCGATGAGTGGGTAAAGGAACCTACCACAATGCCGTGGGGGAATCGTGCTGTGCTGTTTCGCGATCCTGACGGTAATCTGGTTAATCTCTTCACGCCGGTGACCGAGGAAGCAATCCAACGGTTCAGTGGTAGGCTATAAAGGACAGTTGAAATGAGCTCACCAGAGGGAGGCATGCTTTCTAACGATCTCAATAAATGCTTCTACTTGGGGAGAGATCCACTTGTTTTTGGGATACAGCAACTGTGTAGCTAGATTTTGTTTGTACTGCTGACCTGAAAGTTTTTCCTCCTTCAGCTCCTTCTCTACCGTAATTCGAGGTAACAAGGATATGCCCATGCCGCTCAATATCGACTGTTTCACAGCTTCAATACTCCAGAATTCAATATTGGAAGTAATCCCAATCTGATACTCTTCAATGCATTGTTCAAACAATGTGCGATAACCGCAACCTCTTTCGGTAAAAAGTAAATTGCTTCGTACAATGTCCCGTTGTAGCTCAAATGAATTGGGGTACAGCAGCATCATGGGCTCCTCAGCCAATTTCTCACTGTACAGATTGGGGTCATGCACCTCTGTCCCCAGCATGAAGGAAATATCACTTTTACCTTGCATCAAATTCTCTTTATAATATACGGAATCTAATTGGTGCCACTCGATATTGACATGAGGATGCAATTTTTTGAATTCCTCAATAATAGGTGGAAAACGATAAATCAACAACGTTTCCCCAATACTGATCACGATATTACCCGTTAATTCCCCTTGTGCAGCAGTCACTTCCTTAATCATGTGATACAGGTCAAGCATTTTTTGGGCATGTGGCAACAATTTTTTCCCAGTCTCCGTTAAAATAACCCGCTTACCAATTCGATCAAATAAAGGGTAGTTAATCTCCTCTTCTAACGCCTTAATATGCAATGTAATTGTAGATTGCGCGTATCCAAGATGTTCAGCAGCTTTGGTAAATCCCTCGTGTTCCACAATTGTAATAAATGTGACCAAATGACGTATTTCCATCATTGGCTCCCTTCTTTTTAACATCATTAAAACTGATCGTTTACATATAAACTATCAATTTAACTAATGGAAAGCAATCGTTTATATTCAATGTAGCTCATTAAGAGCCCATTTCATTTTTAATCTCAATCGTTTATGGAAGGGAGTAATCACTATGCAAACAGCAGCAACGTCATCCATCTTGATTAATGGATATCGAATCGCTTATGAGCAATACGGAGAAGGCTCTCCCATATGGCTCCTTCACGGAACACCCTCTTATAGCTATGAATGGAGAAAAGTAATACCCGCTCTGGTTCAAAAAGGATACAAAGTCTACGTTCATGACCTTCTGGGATATGGAGCATCCGAAAGACCACTCGAAGCAGATACTTCTGTGGCAGCACAATATACGCTGTTCAGTCAGCTTTTAGACGAACTTGGAATGGATCGTTTACATGTCGCAGCCCACGATCTAGGTGGAATTGTTGGCCTCCAACTGGCTCAGGAACAACCTGAGCGTGTACAATCGCTTACGTTACTCAACATGCCCAGCTATGATTCGTGGCCCTCACCAACCTGGAAGAAAATTATTGAAGAACAGCTTGAACAGGTTGAACAAATGCCCCGTGCTGATTTTGATACCATGCTAAAGAAACAATTACCCATGGCAGTGTATAATAAAGAGCTTATGACTGGCGATACACTGGATGCATATCTGGAACCTCATGCAGGTTCATTGGGCAAAGCCTCTTTTTTCTCCCATCAGGTAGCTCACTATAATGCAAAATATACTGAATCCTATGGAACAGATTTACCCAAGCTGAAGGTTCCCGTTCAAATTTTATGGGGGGAAGAAGATGAATGGCAGCCCCTCGCTTATGCAAAGAGGCTTGTCCAGGATATTCCCCATGCCTGCCTGCATGTCATTCCCAAAGCAGGTCATTTCGTTATGGAAGATGAACCTGGGCAATGTTCCGATTATATCGACCGTTTCTGCAATGAGCATCCATGAGTATATTTGTATATTGAACAGAATGTCTTAGAGAAAAATTAAGCGTTCCACTGGCATAAAGCTGGTGGAGCTTTTTTTGGTTAATGACAACGTTTCTTGATGCAAGACGTAACTTCTACATTCGGGTTGAGTGCACTGGTACTACAAATGATCATATTCTCCTACGTATATGTATATACAAATTTAGTGTTAGTCTTCATTTCCCCCTTCAATATTACGATAAATAGTATGGGGTTATACGAATAACCATATTTACTTTATTACATCCAAGGGGGAACCGTACGTGAGACAGACTCGCAAAAAAAAGATGGATTTAAGGTTCAAACTGTATTTGATTATTCTGGTTCCGCTACTGGCCATGGGCGGTCTAATCATATGGGCCACCATCGACTCCAGTGAAAATGCATCATTAATGACCATGCAGCATAACAATCAGCAGCTGGCTGTGAATACCGCCTCTCAACTAGGTCAGGAGTCGGAATTAATTAAGACATTATCTTCTACTGCTTCAGAGGAGAGCAACGAATATAAAAGTCTTAGGGACGAACTCGTTAAAGTTAGGCTTCAATCGGGAGCCTTGTATGTTTATATGTATAACAAAACTTCGGACGGGTGGATTTACACCGTGGATGGAGCGGATTGGAATGATACAGAGTATAGTCCTTACGGCACTGCAATGGAATTCAATCCCCAGATTCAAGAACGCTTGTTACGTGGTGAAGTCGTCACAACAGGCATTGTAGATGATCCAACCTGGGGACAGCTATTGTCCTCCTTTACACCAATCAAGGATTCGCAAGGTACTGTCATTGGCTATCTGGGCATTGATATTTCTGCTGAAGCAGTGAGTCAAGTCTCCGCGACATCTGTGAATAATGCTTATCGGACCATAATCCCGATTTTTGTGGTTGTACTGATTCTTTCTTTGGTCATGATGTTATTCGTAGTACGAGGTATTCTTAGACAAGTACGCGATATTAAGTCAAGTCTCGAGCAGGTTGCTGATGGGAATCTTACAGTCGTATCCACACATATGTCCAATGATCAACTCGGTGACATTAGTGATTTGATTAACATCATGGTTGCCCAATTGACGAACATTCTGATGGGAATACAGCAAGGATCAAATACATTACAGCAGTCATCAAAAGATATTTCGGAAACCGCTCAGACAAACCAGCGTCAGAGCGAAGAACTTTCCAGAGCGATTGAGGAGATTGCCATAGGTTCAATGAAACAGGCTGAAGAGACAGAACACTCCGTCCAGCATTCAGAGAATCTGGGCAAAATAATGGATGAAGTAGGTTCATATGTGAAACAGTTTACTTATACTTCAGAGCAGCTATCTTCTGTTCAAGTACAAGTTACACGTGAACATGAGGTTCTACTTGAGAAGGGCAGAGAGAATGCCAAGCGTGTTGAGCATCAACAGGATATTTCCAGGTCTCTGACGACTCAATCCGAACTCGCTTCCTCTATTAGCGGTCAAATTCACAACATTTTAAAACAAACTCAAATTCTATCCCTGAATGCTTCAATTGAAGCTGCCCGAGCTGGAGAAGCGGGTAAAGGCTTTGCAGTCGTTGCTGGGGAAATGGGACAGCTCGCTCAACAATCCGAACGTTCGATCCAGGAGATTGATGAGATCCTGGGTTCATTTGTTCAAGAGATACATCGGATGGGCAGTCATTTTGATGCAAATATGGTAGCTGTTAAAGAACAGGAGAAACAGATCGCTGATTGTCTCCAGGCATTTGGACAGGTTAGCCGCTTATCGACCGAAGTGCATGAGTTGGCTCAGAGTTTAGACAGCCGGACGATGGACATGCACTCTATTCGTCAGGAGTTGGAACAGAATCTCAGTTATATTGCTTCCGCAACCGAGGAAACTTCAGCCATGGCCGAAGAAGTCACGGCTAGTGCTGTGGAGCAGCAGCGATCGGCAAACGAACTGTCGAACATCTCCGGGGAACTCGCTGGTCTTGCAGGCAACCTCAAATCATATTCCGATCAATTTCAGATCGAAGTCACTAAATAATTTCCCAATCTCATTAAGGGTGTTGTTAGATGACAATTTAGAATCGCCGCCGGAAACGTAACTTTCTTGGAGCGTTAATTTTTCGGAGGACTCAGGGTTCTGATCAGCAGCTTCCACCAACGAATTAGGAGATTCGTCACGTTGACTTAATAATGATTCCTCATTTATAATTCGAACATTAAGAGCCTGCCAGACATGACTTACCATGGATGCCTGGGATATCGATCTGTAAACAAACTCAAACTCAACAGTGAAAGATGTGAATGCATTATGGTTAAAGAGAAATTATATTACGGTAAAGATATCGAGGTTATGTTTAACTCGGATGTTTGCATTCATTCCGGTATTTGTGTAAAGGGCCTTCCTGCTGTTTTTGATTTAAGCAAGCGTCCTTGGGTTGATCCTGATGGTGACACTTCGGAGGCCATTGCCCGGCATATTGACACATGTCCAAGCGGAGCATTGACGTATAAGCTTCTGGACGGTGAATATTCAACAAAGAAAGAGGATGAACATGCATAACGTAGAACATGAACCTGCCAATAAAAGATTCCTTATTCAAGATAACGGTGACATTGCTGCGGTGATGACCTATGTAATCTCGAGTCCAGAGCTATACATAATTGATCACACTTTGGTAGAAAATGCTTACCGAGGACAAGGGCTTGGCGATGAACTTATCAAAGCTATGGTGGAATACGCGCGGGAAAACGGTATTAAGATTTTACCTCTATGTCCGTTTGCCAAGGGACGTTTCGAACGTATTTCCGAATACGCGGATGTTCTCCATCAATAAAACGAATATTCGCAGCTAATTTTCATGTGGTTATACAACAATAAAAGGCGTCTATATCATTTTCTGAATGATATAGGCGCCTTTTTCTTTTTACGTATCCTACTTTACTTTACTATATCGCTTAATCCAACAATAGTTTCAAACGGTCGCAACACCAGTGGCAGCAAGCCATTCTCATAGTTGGTAAGCCAGATCTCTGAGAAGTTGAGGCCAAGCTCATCTTCCTCAAGCTCCACCATGTGTTCAGAAAGATTGATTACTACCAGCACCTGTTGATCTGCCAGTGTACGTGTATATGCATATACACTCGGATGATCCGGCATATGAAGCTCATAGATCCCATAAGTCAGCGTATCGTGCTCTTTTCGCAGCTGAATCATTTCTTTATAAAATTGAAGAATAGAACGTGGTTCCTGGAGTTGTTTCTCTACATTAATATTAATGTAATTGTCATTCACCTTCAGCCATGGTGTTCCACTGGTAAACCCGGCCTCTTTGGCCGAAGACCACTGCATCGGTGTTCTGGAGTTATCGCGACTCGAAGCCCAGATGATGTTCATGATCTCCTCATGCGACATCCCCTCTTCGCGTTTGATCTGATATAAATTCCGATCGGCTATGTCGTTATAATCCGCTATGGATGGGTAAGCCACGTTTGTCATGCCTATCTCTTGCCCCTGATATATGAAAGGTGTGCCTTGCATGAAAAAGTACATGGCTCCAAGTGCTGTGGCACTTTCATACCAATACTCCGTATCATTTCCCCAAGATGAAACTTTGCGAGGCTGATCGTGATTTTCAATAAATAAAGCATTCCAGCCGACGCCTTCCAGTGATTTTTGCCACTTGGTCAAGACGTTTTTCAGTTTGGGAACATCCAGTTGCCTGTCTGTACTGTTTTTCCAAAGGTCCAGGTGTTCGAATTGAAAGACCATATTAAATTTCCCTCTGACTTCACAGATCCAATCCAGCAGATCTTCTTGGTCCTCTACCTTAACTCCATTTGCTTCCCCAACAGTCACGACGTCATATCTGGATAATGTGTTCTCTTTCATTTCTTGCAGATAACTCTGGATTCCCTTCACATTCATATGCTTTTCAAAAGAGGAGATGTATTTGACGCCTTCTCGGATTGGCATATCCAAGAGGCCCTCTTCTTTGTGAATATGGCTGATTGCATCCACACGGAAACCATCAATCCCTTTATCCAGCCACCAATTCATCATTTCATATATGGATTTCCGAACTTCTTTATTTGCCCAATTCAAATCCGGTTGTTTTTTGGAGAACAGATGGAGATAGTACTGTCCGGAGACTTCATCATATTCCCAAGCAGAACCGCCAAAGATGCTCTCCCAGTTGTTCGGTTCGTCCCCATTCTTCCCATCTCTCCAGATGTACCAATCCCGTTTGGGGTTATCCAGCGAAGCTCTGGATTCAATAAACCACGGGTGTTCGTCACTTGTATGATTGATCACCAAGTCCATAATGAGTTTCATGCCGCGAAGATGAACTTCATACAGTAATTGATCAAATTCCGCCATCGTGCCGAATTCATCCATAATGGAACAGTAATCGCTGATGTCATAAACATTATCGTCGTTAGGTGACTTATACATCGGACAGATCCATATCAGATCAATACCGAGATCTTGAATATAATCCAGTTTAGATATGATCCCCTGGATGTCACCAACCCCATCTCCGTTGGAATCCATAAAACTTCTCGGATAGATTTGATAAGCTACTGCTTCTTTCCACCATACTCTTTTCATTGAATACAATCCTTCTTTCTTGAGAACTGAACATTATATAACGTATTATGCTTTAATCATGGATAAGGTACATCTTGGCTTCATATGGACGTAATTCGCTCTCCGAGAGTTCACCTGTATAGTTAGTTATCAAAAGCCGATGGGACCCTGTCAATTGCTCCTGAAGGGGAAGTTCAGTCGTATATCCCTGGAAATTGCATACCACAAGAATTGTCGTACCGTTCAGCGTTCGGGTATATGCAAACACGTCTGGGTTCTCTGGAAAGATCAGCTCATAATCACCATATACAATGACTTCATGATCTTTTCGTAATTGAATTAACTTCCGGTAATAATGGAATATGGATTCGGGATTATTCAAACTTTCCTCGGCATGGATCTGCTTATAATTTGGATTCACCGTAATCCAAGGTTCCCCTTGTGTAAAACCCGCGTTATCTGAAGTATCCCATTGCATAGGTGTGCGTGCATTATCACGTCCCTTGGCGTAGATCGACTCCATCACGCTTTGTTCAGGATAACCTTTCCCCATTCTTTCCTTATAAAAGTTGAGTAATTCAATATCCCGATAATCCTCGATCGCATATTGAACATTCGTCATACCCAGCTCTTCACCTTGATATATGTAAGGCGTACCTTGCATGCCATGAAGAAGGGTAGCCAACATTTTAGCTGATTCAACTCTGAATTCTCCATCATTTCCCCAACGTGATACGATTCGAGGCAAGTCATGGTTATTCCAGAACAGACTGTTCCAAGCATCACCCTTGAGCTCCGTTTGCCACTTGGACAGCACTTTTTTTAATGCCATCACATCCAAAGGTTTAAGATCCCACTTTCCTTTGCCTTCTTGTTCATCCAAACTGATGTGTTCAAATTGGAATACCATTGAAAATTCACTGCCGTCTGGGTTGCTATACAGTTTGGCGATTTCCGGAGTGGCGCCCCATGTTTCTCCAACCGTAAGCAGGTCTTCTGTTTTTTGAAACGTCTCCTTGCTCAGTTCCCTGATGTATTTATGCAGATTAGGTCCGTTTCCCGTAATTTTCAAATCCGGTTCTTTACCAATTAAGTCGATCACGTCAAGTCGAAAACCACCCACACCCTTGTCGATCCACCAATTGATCATGTTGTATATCTCCTGCCGGACTTTGGGGTTTTCCCAATTGAGATCAGGCTGTTTTACGGAAAAAAGATGCAAATAATATTGCCCGATCTCAGGCACCCATTCCCAGGCTGAACCACTGAAGGTAGACCCCAAGTCGTTCGGAGGCGTTCCTTCAACACCATCTCTCCAGACGTAGTAGTCATGGTAAGGATTGTCTTTACCTTTTTTGGCTTCTAGAAACCAGGGATGTTCATCCGAGGTATGGTTCAACACCAAATCCATGATGATCCGAATGTCTCGTTTCTTGGCTTCAAGAATTAACGTTTCCATATCTTCCAAAGACCCAAACATCGGATCGATGTCCTGATAATCTGAAATATCATATCCGTAATCATCTTGAGGAGACTTGCAGACAGGTGATAACCAGATCGCACCAATGCCGAGTTGCTGCAAATAATCCAATCGAGACACAATGCCCTCCAAGTCTCCGATTCCATCACCGTTTCGATCTTGAAAGCTGCGTGGATATATTTGATATACAACAGTTTCTTTCCACCATTTTTTATTTTCCATGTTCCATTCAACCTTTCTAAGGCTATTCTTTGACCGATCCTACGACAATGCCAGTCACAAAGTATTTTTGCAGCAAGGGATAAATCAGCAATAGCGGGATAACAGCAACTACGATTTTGGCTGCGTTCAGGTTTTTGTTCGAAATTTCAGTCAGGTTGCTGAGTTCACTGGAATTGGTGCCAGCTTGAAGCAAATCGGCAATATTCACGTTAAGGGACTGAATATAGGTCATTAGCGGGTAATTGCTAACTTTGGTCATATAGATCAAACCACTGAAGAAGTCATTCCATGTACCCACGATACTGAACAAGGCGACTGTCGCCAGCGCAGGAATGGACACAGGGACATACACTTTGAACAAGACCTGAATGGGATTTGCTCCATCGATGAATGCTGCTTCTTCAAGCGCCTTAGGTACAGCGGAGAAGAAATTCATCACGAGAATGACACTGAATATGGGGACAGCGCCTGGCAGAACGAGTGCCCATATCGTATTCAGCATGTCCAGGTTTTTGATCAGCAGGTAACTCGGAATCATGCCTCCGCTAAACAACATGGCAAAAATCATGATATTCATATAAATGTTTCTGCCTTTGAAATCCCTCTTCGATTTGGATAGCGGATAAGCCATTAAAATAATCAAAATCATGTTAAGCACAAGAGTAAGCGCGACACGTAGAACAGATATGCCAAAGGAACGCCAGAACTGTGCATCATCAATAATTTTGGTATAAGCCGCTGTTGTAAAATTGACCGGAACGAGACCTACTGCATTTGCGGATACCGCCTCGCTGCTGCTGAATGAAATGGCGACGATATTCCATAACGGAAGAAGGCAGACCAATGCCAGCACGATGACGATGGCATAGATGACAAACCGGCCAATTCGATCTTTGAAGTTTGCAGAATAGGACACAGGTTTGGCCTCCTTAGAATATTTTTCGATCCGTATATTTTTTGGCTAACTGGTTGGCAGACAAGAGCAAAACAATGCCGATTACGGACTTGAACAAACCAACAGCTGTACCGAAGCTATACTGTCGCCCAACAAGACCGATCCGATAGACATAAGTATCCAGAATGTCGCCTGACTCATAGACAACCGGGTTATACAGATTATAGACTTGATCGAAACCGGCGCTCAGAATGTTGGTCAAGCTCATTACGCCCATGAGCAGAATAATAGGCAGCATGCCTGGCAATGTAATATGCCATACTTTTCTCCACCAACTGGCTCCATCCATTCCTGCCGCTTCATACAGACCGGGATCAATGGACGTAATGGCAGCCAGATAGACGATGGAACTGTAACCAAATTCTTTCCATACATCAGTTCCTATAATCAGTGGCTGGAACCAGGTGTTACTGCCAAGGAAATTAATATTTTCGAGGCCAAAAAATGCCAACATTTGATTCACAATACCATCCAGACTGAACATGTTGACAACGACGGATGCCAGAACAACCCAGGATAGAAAGTGTGGCAGATAAACAATCGTCTGCACGGATTTTTTAACGTATTTGATACGAATTTCATTTAATAAAACGGAAAAAATGATGGCCATCATCGTTCCGAGCAGAATCTTGCCAATCGCAATCACCAACGTATTGCTGACGACCTGCGCGATATCCGGCAGCTTGAACATATACATAAAATGCTTCAAGCCTACAAATTCAGAGCCGAACATGCCCTTGGCCGGTATATAATCCTGAAACGCTGTAATGATACCGACCATTGGAACATAGCTGAATACAAGCAAAAATAAAATGCCCGGAATCATCATCATATGGTACATGGCACCTGGGCCGAGCCGCCCTCGCGCTTTCAAATTCCCCTGTTTCATGGATGAACCCCTTTCGTTGAAGAAAGGCTGCGTATCGCAGCCCTTCCACTTTTCATGGATATTATTGTTTCGATGCGATCTCGTCTTCAATTTCCTGAATGACTTGATCACCACCCTGTTTCTTCCAGTTGCTCACGAATGTATCGAAGTAATCGAGCGATTCTGAACCCGTTATGATTTTGATAAACGATTCCTGTTCCAACTTCGTCAGATTGGCCCACGTCTGTTTCATGCTTGGTGTAGTGCCAGAGAAAGCAGGTGTCATCCATACAAATTTGCTTTCTTGTGTCAGTTTGTCGATTAGTCCCACTCCGTTGATCCGCGAATGATATTTTGACCAAGCAGTCACATCATCCGTATCCATGTCGCTCAAATAGGTTTTGATGCTTCCGATATTGTTCTTCGATTCGGTAGTGCGAACCTCATCCAGGGAAATCTCTCCTTTGATTCCTCGAACAACATCAGAGTAATCATCCAGCAGCGATGTAGCCGAGTTGACTTCGATATTAAAAGGTCTCGTAGATCCGTCTACCCCGGTCTCCTGATATTTGGCAGCTTCCGGCATGGTTGTTGCGGCATCTTTATCATTGGCCAGTTTATCGTAGAACAGGTTTACAATCTTAACGGCCAGTTCAGGGTGTTCATAACCCTTTCTCACCACGATAAACTGATTGGATGGATTGGCATGCGCCACGTTGACCTTGCCGTCTGCATCTTCCAGCGTATAAGCCGAGAATTTCGCATTTTTATCCATCTGTTTTGCACTGATCAGTCCCCAGTCAGGGATATGCCACGGTCCAAAGGCAATACCGCTTTGGCCATTGGCGTAGAGTGCGGTAATATCATCAAACGTGCGGGTTCCGAATTGCGGGTCGATAATACCATTCTTGAACCAATCCGCCATGGTACCCAGCATTTTCTTCGTTTCTTCTGTTGTGGAACCATACACGATTTTGCCGTCTTCACCATTCATCCAATATTGCGGGAAGGCTCCCTCGGTTGAGGCCACACCCAGCATCGTATAAGCAGAGCCATTATAATCTGTTGTATTCATCGTGTTCACAAATGGAATACCTACCGGGTTCCCGGATTGACCAGGATCTCTTTTCAGGAATTCCAGTGCTGTTTGCTCCACCTCATTCAGCGAAATGGCGCCGTCTCCATCTGCATCAAGTTGAATCCCCAGCAGATCCAGCCAATCTTGACGGACCCAAACCATCGTTGGTGCGGAATCCAGGGAAGTCGCCGGAAGTCCCATCAAACGTCCATCAATCGTTGCATTGTCTAATGCTCGGCCGTCGTAGGAATCGTACATTTGCTTGATATTATCCGTGGCATATTGATCGTAAATGGATGTCAGATCCTCAATCAGGTCGTTATCCACCAGCTCTTTCAGTTCATCTTTGGAATCAACACGCATCATGTCAGGCAATTCCCCGGATGCGATGGCAAGCGATACTTGACGACTATAATCTTCACCATTGGCTTCAAATTGATCTGTAATCTGAGCGTTAAACGTGTCTTTGACCAGCCGAGTATATGCGTTGTTCTCATAGGTATCACCAGTCGGCAGTTTTGGGTTGGCTGTGGTTACCCGTCCCATGGTTACGGTAATTTCGTCTTTATAGGCACTGAACGGATCTCCAGGCGTTACCTCATATTTGCCTGCTTCCTCTGCAGTAGGAGGATTGGAAGTGCCTCCGCATGCCGCTAGGGCTGCAACCATCAAGGCGGACATGGACAGCACGGCCAGACGCTTTGTCACCCGTTTGCTTTTCATAGACCATTTTGTTCTCATCTAGTTCGATTCCCCTTTATTCTGATGTTCAATATATTTGTTTGCGCTTTCATTATAAAATGAAGTGAAGGCCAATCGAGATAGGGATTACACGTCCGTTTGGATAGAGAAATGGTTACAGTTTTCAGTCCGTATGATGAAGTATGGTTAACTTGTGATCATTTACCCTACCTACTGACTAACATTTGTCTATCTACCCCTCTTCTCGATCAAAACAAAAGCCGGCAGCTCCTAAAACAGGAAGCTGTCGGCTATTTATTTCCTCTACCTAGCTGCCGATATTCGCTTGGCAGAAGACCTGTCAGTTCGCGGAAAATCCGGCTGAAATATTTTTCATCCGTATAACCCACTCGCTCCGCAATCCAGAAAATCGTATTATTCGTATTGAGCAAGTACTCTTTGGATTTCTCTACCCGGATGAAGCGGGAGTACTCATTAAAGGTTTTCCCCATCAGATCTTTGAAACATTGACTGAAGTAACTTCGGCTGATATTGAGTTGTTGGGAGAGACCTGAAGCTGTATAGGCCTGTTCCAAATCCTGCTGCACGATCATCACTGCTTTTTTCACGGCATCGATGATTTCCTGTGAGTACGAAGTCTGTTCATCAGCCTTGCGAATGCTTGCAGCAGTCTGTTTGATCCATTCTTCAACCTCGTACCAAGACTCGAAAGAATGGATCATCGCGATTCTTCCAAGCGTAGTTTGGGCAAAAAGGTGGTTCCATTCCATCACGATTGAGTACAGCAATCCCATCAACTGACCTTTATGTAATCGTAAGGATATAAACTGATCAATGAGTTGATTGTAGTAACTGTCATGGTGGGTCCATGGGGTTTGGAACCAACTTTGTTTAATCCGGTCAAGGTCCTCATCCTGCGGTTCTTTTGAAAATGTATCTTCTTCATTCATGGAAATGGTAATGACTTGGTTATTGGGATTGTACGCATAGAATAAAGTCGTCTCTGTATAATTCCTAATCCAGTTTTTGATTTGCGACCATGTTCGCTCTTGTACATCAGACAAAACTAACAACGTACACTGGGGAACGTGATGCAGGCCTTCCTTCAATTGATGAAATAGTTGATCCTCTTCGGACGGGGGTGCAGCCCACATGCAGCTATTACGCTCAACCTCCCATCTAATCTCATCTTCATGCGCAGTTAGCTCCATTGGCCACTTCTGCTCTGATTTACGATCCTGTGAAACAAGTGCATACACATTTCGATAATGGACATTGATTTCATCCAGCGATGGCATCTTTCTTATCGTGCTTGTCAACCCGTTAATTCGGGTATGAATCCGTTGCAGAACATGTTCGAATTGCTCTTTCTCCAGCTGCACTTTGGCTATATAATCGATGGCTCCGAGTCTTAGCGCTTCCTGGATATAATCGAAATCCTGATGCAGTGTTAACACAACAATATGAAGTTCTGGATAGAGCTGCCTCGCAGCTCGCATCAGTTCAATCCCTGACATGACGGGCATCGCAAGATCCGTTAGCATCAGATCGACTGGTTGGGTTTTTAGGAAATCCAGCGCTTTCGCCCCGTTGCTGGCCTCTCCTACAACCTCCATGTTGAACTCGTTCCATGGCATCGCAGAGCTAATGCCTTTGCGTACCAGCTTATCATCATCTACAATCAATACCTTAATCATGCCGAGATATCTTCTCCTTTAATAGGCAATACGAGCAGTATGCTTGTCCCTGTTCCCAATTCACTCTCGATCACCAGTTGTGCTTGGTCCCCGTACTGTGCCTTTAACATGCGGTGAACATAATTGAGACCGATGCCCATCCCTACTTTTTGTTGTTCAGCTTCACGATTGTTCAGCAGATTATGAATGGTTTCCTCAGTCATACCTGCACCATTATCTTGTATCATAATGTTCAACGTTGAAGTGCATGTCACTTCAATCTGAATAAAACCTTCGTCACTTAATCCATGATATAACGAATTTTCAACCAGCGGTTGCAGAATAAAGCGGGGCACAGGAATTTGAAGTACTTGTTCATCTGCAGTAATGCGGACGTCAAATTCA
The DNA here is from genome assembly GCF_037993015.1 of Paenibacillus sp. FSL E2-0151. Taxonomy (NCBI): domain Bacteria; kingdom Bacillati; phylum Bacillota; class Bacilli; order Caryophanales; family Paenibacillaceae; genus Paenibacillus; species Paenibacillus sp. FSL E2-0151. Next base: position 3,678,888 of record NZ_CP150308.1, on the reverse strand, counting down.
AAGTCATAGCGAATTTGCTGCAAAATTAGATACTGTCTTAGGGCATCGATCTCCTCTTCCATAGTGGATACTTGCCCTAATTTGCCTAGATTGTAATAGAGCAGCTTGTTCAACGATTGTACCAGCTTGTCGATCTCCCCTTGTCCGTTCATGACGGCCAACCAGTGTACCGTATCGAGCGTATTCATTAGAAAGTGCGGGTTGATCTGATAGAGTAGCTTTTCCACTTCCAGGTCTGCACGAATCTTCTCTTTCTGCTGAACTTCCTTGAAGAGGTCACCAATCTGATGCTGCATATTCGAAAATTCACCCAACAGAAAATCAAATTCGGGAATCTGAGTGCGAGCTCGGCTCCCTTTTGTTTGTGGATTCTTGGACATTCCATTGATCTCCGAATGAAACAGACCGAGTGGTTTGTAGACCATCTTCCACAGAAGCCAAGCGAGAAACACGGTAAAGCCGAGGAAAAATAAAGCGACCAGCAAAATTTGAAGCAACCACTGGTTTTTCTCCTGTTGATATTGAGACTGCGAAATGACCGATACGACACTCCATTTCTGTGAGGAATCCTCCTTGAACCAGTGATACCCGCGGGATATCCCGTCTTTGGCAGGATCTACTGTTAAGCTGGAGAAATTCTCCCCTACCTTCATGGCTTCCGGTATTTCACTGTACACAATGTTTCCCTCACCATCCAGGATGAGATGAGATAATGCGCCGTTGTATTGATTGTAGCCCAAGATATCTTGAGTGAGGCGAAAGCCTGATTCTACGTAAATGAACACGTCGTTCCTCTCGGATAGTTGCACTTTGCGCATAGCAGACAGAACGAGTTGATCATCAAATCGGTTCATACTCATATGGGGGCCATAGTACTTAATGCCATAGGTTTGGAAGAGCACAGGCAGAGACTCAGGAGAGAAACGATCCTTAATCGGAAAGTTGCCGAACTGAGTAGTACCTTCTTTTTGAAAGTAATATAGGGTCAATCCGATATTAGGATTGGTGAAGGTCACAACACTTAACTCGTTTTTTAATTCGTCCCTGGCCTCAATCAGTTCGAAGATATCGGAGGACGGATTCAAGAATTCATCCATTCTTTTGCCTAAAGTACCCCTGTAAGATAATTGTTGCGTCACATGATTCAGATTGGTGATGGAATTCTCCAATGAGGATGTCACCTGCTGTAAATTGCTACGGATACCATCATCGATCTTATTTGCGAAAATGGAGTCGATCGTATAATAAGAAATCGCAAATATACTGATAAAGGGGATAAACGCACTGAGAAAGAACAGTAAAAATATTCTTTTTTTAAGTGTCATGGGAACCTATTCTCCTTCTGAAAATGAAACAGCAAGCCTCCTGCGTATGGAAGCTTGCTCTGAATATACATTCAAGCGGACAGGCTGTCTGTATCCTGTCCAAGTCCAATTTCCTTTCATCATTATAGATTGATATTCAAATAAGTCAAACGCTTTCATACTGTGCATATATAAAAAGTGCTACTCCTCAAAATGATGAGGAATAGCACTTTTGTATGCGTACCTTACTTCAGTTGTATCACTTCTTGTTAATGGAATGCTCGAACATTTCAGTCTACTCTCGTACCGTCACATTTAATTTGTGTGATCTGGTTTCCCCTGAAGAATTACGAAGTACAGCTTCATACTCGTAGATTCCAGGTACCCTTCCAGAGATTGAGGTAACCGCAGACTGTGCACCAGGAGAATGAGATTGCAGCATTTGTGTGTCAATCGATACACCATTTTCGTAAAGTTCGTATTCGGTTGCGTTTGTTCCCCACCACAGATTCATTGTGACATTATAGTTGCCGTCACCGTCCCAGTTGTCGTTCGACAGAACAGCTTGCCCCGGGGAAGCATCCGTGACGATGACTGTCAGTGGAACACTCATGGTTGAACCCAGTGCATTGATCAATTCTCCAGTATAGATATAGGTGCCATTTTTCTTTCCAGTAATATCAACTTGAACAGATTGGGCGGACGGGGATTGATCGACCAGAGAAATTTCTTTAATCAATTCACCGTTCTCATACAGTTTGAACTGATTGCCGTTATTACCCCACCATAGATTCATCGTGATCGTGTAGTCGCCGTCTTTGAGCCCCGTGTCGTAACCATTATTATCAGATAACACCGGAGTGCCTGGGGCACCGTTTGCAAGTGGCGTTGTCTGATGGAGCCATTCCTCCCACTTAATCAGCACACTTGCCTGCTCATCCGTAAATACGGTTCCTCTAGCTGCTTGAACGTCATTACCGTAGGATACAAGCAATTGACGCGCTTTTGCTCCTTCACGATTGTTTGCTGCCTGTTTGGCCTGCTCCAACGTGTTTGTGAGCTGATCAGCAAGAACACCAGCATTAGGATCAGTCGATTCATCTGCAAAGACGTTGGTCAGATTGATCAGGCTGTCGAATGTAGCAATAACGCCAAAACGATATTCTACCGTCTGTTCCCAGCCAGCCAAATCGGAGACCGTTGCCGTAACCTGGTTCAGGCCGGGTTCCAGTGTATACGCAGGAGTGTCGAGAAGCACACCCTCCGGTTCTTCCACACCGGATACCGAATCGGAGGCTGTATAGCCAATTTCCACATGCTGATCAATGGTGTATTCGGTTTGACCATGAATTTCAATGGTTGGAGGTACGAGATCAATGGATATGGACAAAGACTGTTCACTCTCTTTGTTACCGTCAACATCGACGCTCCAGTAGGTGATGGTATGTGTACCTTCTTCAGTTAGGGTCAACTGTGTGCCACTCACCGTTTCGCCACCATTGATTTGATAATAGGTCCCTTCGATATCGGAATCTTCATCGCTTGCTGTGAAGGTTACTTGGACTGGAGAAGTATACCAGTCGTTCTGCGATTCTCCTTCCACAGTTGCCGTAGTATGCGGAGCCTTCTGTTCCGGAGATTCCCCTTCCAGCGTGACAAAATCAGATAGCGGAGTATTCAATTCCTTCACAAGACGTGCCACGAGTTCAGAAACCTTGATTGCACCGTTCATTTGCAAATGTGTATTGTCTTCCGTTGTGCCTACCCACATGAATATCGATTTGGTTCCTTCAGTGCCAAGCTCCTGGAAATGCTCCCAACTGGCTTGGTTCAGATCGATGATAAGCGTTTCCGTTTCCTGCGCCGTTTCTTTCATCGCCTGTACGTATTCCGGGAAGCTTTTGTTCAGCACTTCTCCGGTAAAATCACGACGATTCACTGGCGTGACCAGAACTGGAATTGCCCCTCTCTGCAGAGCACCGTTAATGTATTCTTTCAGATATACCTTAAATTGCTCTGGTGTCAGATAACGCTCTGGACGTGAAGGTGTGGAATCGTTATGAGACCACTGCATGAACAGATAATCGCCTTCTTGAATGTCGAGTAAAATATCGTTAAGATATCCACCGACCAGGAAGGTTTTGCTGCTCAAACCTCCAACTGCCCGGTTATCAATACTGACTTCATTTGGATCAAAATATCCACCCAATGTTTCTCCCCAGCCTGCTTGCGGACGATAGTTTTCCGCGTAATTGGCCACAGTCGAATCGCTGGCCAGATAAATAACCGGTTTATCGCTTGCACTGTGATCTGGCAGGCGCTCCAGCTTCATCGCATTGATCTTCGGTGCATTTCCGGTAAAGTTGAAGTTAAACACCCCATCGATCAGGGCAATGTCATACGTGATTTCTTTGAATTCGCCCTTGGCAATGCTTGTCAGCGGCAGCTTTGTCATCTGCTCTACAACGACATTTGCGCTGGTTGATTCCTCTGCATCTCCGATGGTCATCGTTACCCGGTAATTCGCCGGCTCCATTTCCACCAGGAAAGAGGTACCATTTACTCGTGTGAAATCTTCCTTAAGCAAATCTCCGGTTTCCCGGTTCTCATCTTTGGTCAGTGCAGTATCAGCAAAGCCGTACCCGTTGCCTTCGATGTATGCTCTTTTGGCATCTACTTTAATGTATCCGTCGGCTGCGCCACCAGAACCAAAGTCAAATTTGTATTCGTTTATCTCTTCGCTCGCTTCACTTGTCAAAGAATCCTTCGCAACAGTTAACATGTTAAACGTATGGTCAACTTGAGCTTGGGTAGCTTCCGTATTGAAAATGGCTTCCGCAGCTACCAAAGCCCGGTTCACCACGGCCTTCGACGCATCTGTATAATCTGACAGATCTAGTGCTTTGATCTCATCATACAGAGCGATCAATGCAGTCTGATCGCCACCCTCTGAAGAGAGCTGAGTGCCTTCAATTCGCACGTTGTCGATCTGGGTAGTCCAGTTCAACGTGCCTCCACCGCCTTTTCTCGTGCCCAGGAACCGCATGGATCTGACGTTGTCCGCATATGCGGCGGAACTCAGTGGGATATCTTGAATCGTTTGTGTAAGTGTCGGATTCGCTAGGTTCGTTAATGTCAGATCAAGTGTTTTCTCGGCAAAATTAACGGTAGCATCCACATTGACCCACTGGTTCTTGGAAATATCTGTAGCCGTTCCCCCTTCAGGTATGGCTGTATCACCCGCGCCGTAGTCCGGATTATATGCACCGACATAATAATGAATTTTGGTGCTTCCGGTTTTGGTAAACAGCGTGAAAAGGGCATTTTCGTTAGAATCCTGTATTGTGAGGTGACCTTCTGATGGATATGCACTCACATTACCGGATTGCCAGTCAAAGTTCACGTTCACCTGATCGCCGTTCACGGCATCAAACAGACGGAATACCTTGGCCCGATTGCCCGATCCGGAACCCGCGACGGATAGTACCTTATTTCCGGACTGTTCAACTACCGTTCCCGCCATGGTTCCTGCGATACCCGTAGCATTGACCATCGCATACTGGTAGTTGGCAGCGTCGCCTTCAAAATCCTCCTCATAGAGCTGGGTTTCTGGCTCTGGTTCTGGCTCGGTAATATCTGGGTCAATGACCAGTGATGAGATACTCAGCTCCATGTCTTTGACTGCACCAGCAACGAGTCCGGCAATTTTCTGTGCACCATAGCTGCTGAAATGGGTATTATCGTTGATTCCATTCGGGTATTTCGGATATTCACCCGGATTAGCGTATAGGAATACTTTTTCCGTAGCTGTATTACCAATTTTGTCGTAGTACGCAATACTTAACTTGCTCAGATCAATCAGCGGCACGTCAAGCTCTTCTGCCACTTCTTTGGCAGCCTGCACGTATGCTGGGAAGCTGACGTTGAACTCCTGAGTCACCGTGTTGAAATCTCTGCGTCCAACCGGAGTGAGCAATACGGGTGTAGCGCCGCGCTGTTTGGCACCGTTTACATAACGAGTTAAGTAGATCTTATAATCCTCAGGGGATGCATACCGGTCCGGTATCCCTGCACTAGCGTCGTTATGACCAAAGGAAATGAAGAAAAAGTCCCCCGGCTTAATTCGTTGCAGGATTGTATCCAAACGACCGTCTACCATAAAGGATTTACTGCTTCGGCCACCGATCGCATCGTTCACGACGACTGCCCCATTGGAGAAATAACGTCCGAACTGCTGGCCCCATCCTTCTTGAGGAGCCTGCGCTTCACTATAAGATTGCATGGTTGAATCACCAGCCATATAGATCGTTGTTGCCGCACCAGCCGCTTTCTCTGGATATTTCTCGATGATGACGTCTTGGATGTCTATGGCTGTACCCGTGAATATAAGATCGAGCTGTCCATCCACCACAGCAATATCATAGGAATACTCCAGTGGTGCTCCTGCTGTCACATTGGTTACGGCGAGCTTCTGGACGAATTCGGATTTGACTCCAACGTTCGAGTCATTTGCATCATTGCCCAATCGCAGCGTCACCTTATAGTTTGTATTGGGCAGATCAACGGCAAATGTCGTGCCTGCCGCGACCGAAACCTGGTTTGCCCCTACCGTAACACCACTTGTATCCTTGAAGCCGTATCCCGGATCTTGTGCGTAGAGCGTATCCTGTATGTTCGTACTTCCTGACGCAGTCTCTGTACCGAAATTAAAGCGGTAGACCGGCTCCGGCATTTCAGCTTCGCGAGTCAGCGCCAGATCGGCTTTAGGGAATGCTGTAGCTTCCGCTCCAAGATAAAAGCCGGTATGAGGCGGCTGGTTGTAGGCTACATTTTGCCAGGCTACGCCAAGTCGATACACAGGGTCCTGCATCAGCGTAGGGATGCGATAGTCTGAAGGAATGGTCGTTGTGTAGAGACGATACTCCGAACTATCTTCGCTCCGCAGCAGAAGCTCCTCACGCCAGTCGCCCAGAATGTCCGCCTGAAGTGCCGGATTGCCTTTGGTATGGTTGTTCGTTAACGTACCGGTTGCCCGGAAGATTTCATTCAGCTTTTTGTTTTGGTAATCCCACTTATAGATGAGCGGAATTCCTTTGGCTGTGCTATTATCCCACTCATGGTCCAATAGCTCCCGCTGAAGATCTCCATCCCACCAGATGGCGAAATTGGCGGTTTTGGGCCCTTCGTCCACAGTGTAGATAGCCTCTCCGGCAGCTGAATAAGTATTGGTTACTGGGACACTTTGCCCGTTGGTAACGGTCGTGGCCCATGATTCGTAACCCGGATAGTTCGGATCAATGTCCGCCGACATCCCGCGACCGGTGTCAAAACCTGTTTTCTCACCCCAAAGGATTTCACCTGTTGCCGCATCGCGCATCTCCAGTCCGTATGCCGCATCCGAATGCTCATGCACACTTACGACCTGATAGCCCTCCCGGTTCGGATTGAGCTGGCCGGCATGCATAGCATCACCGTGTCCGAGTCCGGTGCTGTACAGCAAGCTGCCGTCATCGTCAATGGCCAAGGCGCCAAACATAATTTCGTCCTTGCCGTCCTTGTCGACATCCAGCACACTTAGATTATGGTTGCCTTGTGATTGATATTGTGATCCTGCTTCGTTTGTGTCGAACGTCCAGCGTTTGACGAGTTCCCCGCCAACATAATCATAAGCAACAAGCACTGTGCGGGTATAATAACCCCGGCTCATCACGACACTTGGCTTCGTACCGTCCAGATAAGCAATCGCGCCAAGGAACCGATCTACACGGTTGCCATAGCCGTCACCCCAATCGTTGACGTTGCCTCTTGGCGGATCATAATTCACAGTGGATACAGCCGCGCCAGTCTCACCGTTAAACAGTGTGAGATATTCTGGACCTGACAATATGTATCCGCCGTCGTTGCGATAATCCTTCGTGCCATCACCAATGACTGTGCCTTGGCCATCCTTTGTGCCGTCCGCCGTCTTGACAACAACCTCAGCCCTTCCGTTGCCATCGAGGTCATACACCATTAACTGCGTATAATGCGCTCCGGCGCGGATGTTGACTCCCAGGTCAATTCTCCACAGCTTTGTGCCGTCCAGTTTGATAGCATCGATATAGACATTGCCGGTATAACCGGCCTGCGAATTGTCCTTGGAATTGCTCGGACTCCACAGGAAAACAATTTCATATTCGCCATCCCCATCCAAGTCAGCTACGGAAGCATCTCCTGCATAATAGGAGTAAGTTCCACCATCCTTAGTCCGGCCATCGGCCGGTTTATCGAGCGGGATAGGGAGATAATCGTTATGCCAGACTGATACAACCTCCGGCTGCATCTGCTCTTTGCCTTCAATAACGGTGGAGATCTGATATTGCGAGCTGTCGAAACCAGTGGTGTCCACATAGTTCGTCACATCGCTTATGGGTGATGCGTTCACTTTGGTTCCATTTTTATATATATTGAAAGCGATATCATCTGGGTCGTTGTTTAAATACCTCCAGCTTAAAAAAACGCCGTTGTCTACAAGAACCGCAACCAAACTCCGGTTCAGGTATTCTGCTTGGCGACCCGGCAGGCCGTTTGATGATGACTCTGCACGCATCGGTGCCGGAGGAACAGCCAGTGAAATAACCATAAGGAGTGCTAAAAAAGATACAAACATCGATTTCTGGATGGAAACAGTTCTTCGGATCATTCGATTAACTCCTCCTTATCTAAAAATTCATTTTTAGAATCATCAGTTCGATCCTGCCCAGCTTGTTGTCATATGAACACAATTTACAGCCACCTCCTTTTTATGTTACCGCTTACATTTATCTTACAGGTCTAAAAAAAGACAGACAATCTAAAAAATGTGACGTATTATATAAGATAATTGACTTTTTTAGGAAGGAGATGAAACGATGGTTCATACGGTTTCTTATGCTTTTCGTAATGACGATACATCAATCATGACACTGGACTCTATTGGATGGCAGATCGTTTCTAGCGAGGAATATTGTTGTCCAAGTGATGATAGACCGGACCCGGGGCACGTCGTTTTTCAATACACGCTTAATGGCCAGGGTTATCTGGATATTGACAATCAAACGCTCCCTTTACCGAAGGGGCATGCCCTACTTGTCAAAATCGCAGGAGAACATTGCTATTACTATAAACAAGAGAACAACGAACCATGGGAATTTATATGGATCAACATTCGCGGGGATGAAGCTAACCGAATTTGGGATATGATGCATGATAATGAGGGACATGTCATTCGACGAAACGCGGACTCTCCCTTGATTCAAGAGTTATGGCAAATTATCCATTTGATTCATCAAGAGAAAGTTACGGACAAGTATCGCTTGTCCATGCAAGTCTATCGGTGGTTGCTTATCCTGGTACAGACGAGTCGGGATGCGGAGAAGGATATCGGTGCCCTTTCCATAACAACAATTGAGAAATGTAAAAAGTTCATTCGAGAGAATTATGCATCTCCATTGACGTTGGATCTTCTAGCCAGCCATTGCGATATCAATAAACACTATTTGTGCAGGTTATTTCAGAAATCCGAGAAAACATCACCGTTAGCCTATCTCAAAGACAGACGCATTGAGGTTGCAATCCGGCTACTCCGCACAACGGAACTTCCGATTTCTCAAATTGGCCAACATTGCGGCTTTGAGAGTCCCAGCTACTTCGGCAAAGTTTTTCGTCAATATATGTCCATGTCTCCCAAAGAATATCGTTTGAATAAGTTAGAGTTTCCTTATGAGGCCATCTATTATGAGTAGCTAAACTCGCTGTTTGCTAGATGTCCTTGGCTCGGGAACTGCTCTTATACCAATACAATAAAAAAAGCCGCTAGAATAGCGACTTTTAATGGAACTATATTCTTTCTTGTGTGCTTCGACAATTGCTGCAATTATTGAGCGGTGTATCCTCCGTCTATGATCAAGCTGTTTCCTGTCATATATGAAGAATCGTCACTAGCTAGGAACAGAACGGCTTTGGCCATCTCTTCTGCTTGACCCAGACGTTTCATCGGTGTTGCCGCAGAAAGTGCTTGCTTGCTCTCTTCCGGGATAATCGGTGTATCGATAAAGCCTGGGCAAAGGGAGTTCACCCGAATATTCTGCTCAGCATACTCGAGCGCGAGTGAACGAGTCAGATTCACAACGCCGCCTTTAGCTGCATTGTAGGCTGCTGAACCAGGCGAACCAACCCATCCGTACATGGACGCCGTGTTAACGATTGTGCCTCCGCCAATTTTCAGCATTTCGCGGATCGATTCACGAGCGACCAAGAATACGCCGTCCAGATCAACATTGACCGTATTGCGCCATTCGGCATAATCAAGCTCATGCGTCGGATGAACACGTCCAATTCCCGCATTGTTGAATACGATATCGACTTGACCAAATGCTTCTACGGTTTGTTTGAAAATCTCAGAAACCTCTTCTTCACTTGTTATGTTTGCTTTAATAAAAAGAGCCTCTGCTTTAAGCGCTTTCAGTTCCTGCTCAAACGCCTTGCCTTTTTCTTCATTCAGATCCACCAAGACCACTTTAGCTCCTTCGGAAACGAATAAGCGAGCTGTCGCTGCACCAATCCCGGATGCTCCTCCTGTGATGACTGCAACTTTATCTTGAAGTTTGCCCATGAATAAATCCCCCAGTATAATATTTTGAATAGCGCCTATATAAATAGTGCTATATGATGTTTACAAAACTAATTCTATGCTTAAAATTGTAACAATCCAATCATTAAGATGTGACCAAGTGTCTACCTCGTAGACACTTTATAAAACTATGTCTATATTTATAGGAGTTTTCTTGAATGAATAATGAACTTATTGTGACATCTCAACATCGTAATCGAACCAAGGAGCACCTAAAAACTGCTCTGATTCAGCTCATTAAGAAAAAAGGATTCCATGGTGTTTCTGTCAAAGACATCGTTGATCAGGCGGGTTATAATCGCAGCACGTTTTATTTACACTACCAGGATAAATATATTCTCGCCGAAGAGTTGTTGAGTATGACACTCGAAGGATTGAGGGGCGCAGTAGGTAAACCCTATTGGCACGGTCAAAAGGTTTCAACAAACAAGCTGGATGCCGAATCTTTTCAAATCGTGGATTATATCTACGAACACCGTGACTTCTTCGAACTGATTCAATACGATGATACGTTACCTGGTTTACATACAGGCTTTCCACAAACCATACTCAAAATCTATCAGGAGCAATTTGTCTTTGAGACGATCAACAACTCGCCAGTTAACATGGACTATTTCAAATACTATACCGCCTACGGTTTTTTTGGGCTGTTGAACAATTGGATATTAAGCGGATATCGTGAGTCACGCGAGGCATTTATCAAAAACGTGATTGAACTCACCAAAACGCATATTCACTCTTTTCATTATGTCGGTAACACGTTTGAATCATGATCTCGAGTAAGTTGATTAAATTAGATGCATACATAAAAAGTCGCTATATTAGCGACTTCTAATGGGACTATATGTTACCTTATATGCATCACAGCAATCCTTATTGAATAGCCAATTTCACAAATCACAATTATTTATTGTCCAATCGGAGATGACACAATGGTATTGTCCGTAGCTTAAATTTGTCCAAATGAGATTAATATCTTTCGAGTTCTGCCTTCAAATCTTCAATTAGTATCTCGACATCTAGTACAGCAGAATCAACTTTATTAAAGAATATTGATGGTTTGTAACCCTCTGTCTTTAAGTTTGGCAGAAATTCGTCTATGAATTCGTACAAATCAATACGTTCACTTGAATAAATCTCCCAATCATCGGTTGCACAGTACTCCGCGAATTCTTTTTTAGGCCAAAATGGAAGTGATTTGTTGCCTTTCTCATCTTCAGTAACTGACCATCCATTCTCATAAAGACCCCACACTTCCTCTGTATCTACTACTTTTTTGATGAAGTATTCATAACGAATATTTGCAGGGCGATTGATAACAGATTCCAATTCTTTTTGATTCATATTTCCTCCTAATCATGTTTTATCATTTTCATTTGATATCGTATCTGTATTACATCTTATAGTTTTTGAATATTTTAAACACTGTTTTCGTAACCTCTTCTTACCTTGTAACCACGTTTATGCTGCATTGGTATCCCCTGAGGACTCTTACATTTTTGTGTTTCTTGCTCATATTATATTTAGATCACTTTTGATTTCACCTCGCAATGAAGTTGAAACCTTATCATCATTTGCTACTCTGTAAGTCTAACTTGTTTTCCTGACCATCCCATTTTCTTTGCGGCAGACGACGTTCCCTTTTTGATTGCTTTTACTGCAGATTTTGTTATAGTCTTCTTAATAGAGGATTCGACAATGTTTTCTAGAGGCAAAATAATTAATGTTCTAGGGTTGCAGAAAATTTTTCAGTACCTCTTTTATTAATTAAAGCAACTTCAAAATCAGATATCCATGTAAGTTCACCTAGATGTTCAGCATAGGCAAATTCATCTGGTTGTTCTGATATGACCTTCTCTAAATGTACTTGCGTACCATCATCACGTTGTAAAATAGATAGGAATATATCCATGCTATCTACATTATGATGACAAATGACTCTAGCATTGTACTTTTTATTAGGGCTCTTCACGTCTTTTTTCCAAGTCCATTCATTTACATAATCTAACTCCTCTATTTGCAAAGCTATCTCCTTAAACGGATCAATATCCCAATTTTTACTTAGAGCAAGTTTCTCTATGCCTTCCATTAGCAGGCGAAGCGTAGCCTTTTTTTTCTCCAACTCATTTTTTCCACTAAAGTCATTCAAACTAAATTGGATCGGTACCGAACACACACCAGAAACGTTAACAATACGTTCATCCGTAATGTTTTCTACACACTCTATTAGGACTTTCCAACAATCTTTCGTTTTGTATTTCCCCAACAGACGTTCATACATCGCTGTAATACAGCGAGTTTCCAAACTAAAAGAGCGTCTTTTCCATTTCCAATTCAACGCATAATCTAATTTCGTAGCTTCGTTGTACTCACATTTTTGTTTTTTCATTATAGATTCAATATTTTCATCATCTACAATATACGGTAAATCCAAATTGAATCCTTTTAGATACATCTGGTTCTCTCCTTAGATTACTCCCGATGGTAAGTGCATTATTAACTTCTATCCAAACTTGAAGCCCAATTTTTGAAGCAATTAAGCATCTCTTCTAAATTTTTTGCTCCCCCTGCACTGTGAAACACTCCATCTCTCACGATACAGTAGAACCAATCTTCTTCAGTTCTCTCTTCTTCAATCGAATCAAATGGCGCATCTTCTAAATAGGTATCCGTCAAATCGATTTCGACAGACCAACCAGGATTATCCACCGTATCAATTCGCACACCGTATGAATGCTCCCAATCTCCGTCACAGTTTTCATAATACCAGCTTTGAATCCATTTTAGGATATCCATCATCGTGACCTCTTTTTAGTTTTTTCTACTCTAGGAACTATTTATTTAAAGGGGTCCTCATGCCATGTTTCATACTTTTTTCGTATGAATTACCTTTTAGTAATAATTTGCTTTTTTTATATAGGGTATACTTAAAAGCAAGGGGAATCAAGGAGGTTATTATGAAAAAAATAATATTGTTTATATTCATTAGTATGATTATACTTGCGGGCTGTTCTAACAAGGATGAGAAAGAGAATTATCCAGTTTTCGATGGCACTGTAGTATTTAAAACAGATGAAAATGACAAGTACAAATTTCTTGTACTACAAAATATAAGTAAGGAAGACCTGGAGAATGGAAATCTTGAGGATTTTATAGAACTAGCACAAGACCAGGAAGCTTCGTATTATTTGGTCGATAGAGAAACATATGAAACATTTGAAGTAGGGCAAAGAGTAAGAATCACTGCTGGCTTTGACCAACTAGAACCCTCGCCACCCATTAGAACGGTTGTGAGTATTGAACAAATAGGCTAAGAATTCTTCGATTGTTCAAAACGATAAAAAGACCTTAACGTTTCCACGAACGTATGGTCTTTTTACCATTTTGGTTTCAAGAGTTCGGAGTTAAATCTCGTGCGGTTAAATCCGTCCGCCCTCTTCTCTCGTTACCCCTTCTGAAAACTCCAGGCAAATCAATACTAAGGCTTTTGAGGTTTCTTAATCATCTCTACGCCGTCAAAGGTAAGGCTGTCAATATCCGTATCCTTTTTCAACATATATTTATCAAAGAACGCCTTTGTATAAGAAGTGATGATGTTGCGCTGTTCCATCGCGTCTCGGGTTCCTCTGGATTTTTTATCCGTAGTTGTAAACAAGGAATCGGAGAAGTCACCATGGACTACATTATCAATAATGGCAAAGTAGGTGTCCTTACTGTTGGATTCAAGGAGAAATGCATTCGTGTTATAGGCTAGCACGGTGCTAAGCTGCATGAAAGGTTTCTTAAAATCGCTATCCAAGGCACCTAACATATTACCGTCAAGGTTTACAGCGCCGACAAATCGGTCATCGTCACGGCTAACAATTGCCGCTGTCGTTCCTCCAAAAGAATGTCCGAACACACCCATACCGAGATCAAGCTGTAATCTGCCTTTAAATATGGATTCCATGTCACCTGTATTCATTTTGTACAAGTTATCTGCAACATATCGAATATCCTCGCTCTGTAAAACGGCATATTTTGCAAACTTGACTGCTTCAGGCGCCGAAGTTAATTTGCGAGCAATTTCAATAGCTTCTTCTTCCTCAAGCTTCTCAGTCACAATTTCAGGTGGTGTTAGGGTGGCCGCTTCCATTCCGTATTTCGTTACTTCGTCCATAAATTTCTCTGACAACCCAACCGTTCGTCCATCTTTAAGTTTGTACACACCACTTTCGGCATGGCCAATGGATACCACAATATAGCCAGCACTTGCCAGGTCTTGAGCGAACAAAGTGCCTTGCTGTGGGTAAGCGCCTGCGCCATGAACAAAGAATAAAACCGGATATTGTTTTTCCTTTTCAGACAAGGCCAGATCGTCGTAAGACCACGTCTTGAAATTGGAATCAAAAAGCTGCTCACCACCCGCTGTGCCCCCTAATCTAACCAAAAGCTTATCCCTCAGTGAATGAAACTCCGGAAATGCATATTCTGCCGTCGGCTTGCCCTCATTACTGTCGGACGGATAGAAAAATAATGCCGTCAGTTCTCTTTCTGAATGGTCTGATGCTGTGTACTTGAAGTCCATCTGTGTACGCCCGACCGTATAACTTCCCATCGGTTTCGGAAACTCATTCTGTGCGGAAGCAACGCTATTTTCAGGTTTCGGAATTTCCTCCTGTGTGGAAGTCCCGCTACTAGTGCTACTGCAGGCGGATAGCATGGTCAGTGAGATAACAGTTGCCAGAATCGTTGTCAGTCTTTTTTTCATCATTTTTCCTCCAATTTGTATTCATGCAACTATCATAAACGGAGGAGAAAAATAAAAAATCGTACAAAAGGGCAAGTCCCCAGTGTACGATCGGGCAAATCTATGAAATGTTAGATTATAAATGCAATATTCCACGCTCCACCGCGACGGCGACGGCCTGCGGTCTCGAATCCACACCCAATTTATTGTAGATACTCGTTAAATGAGTCTTTACAGTCCGTTCGGATATGCCCATATCAAAGCCGATTTCTTTACTTCGAGAGCCACGGGCAATTGCTTGAAGCACGATTAGCTCTTTGTCTGTGAGAGATATCCTCGTCGAGGATGATTCTTTCGCCTTTTCTGATGTCTTGTGAGCAAATACTTTCTCGCTGATCTCCGGAAGTAGCAACGTTTCTCCCCGCATCGCTGCATCAATCGAACGAAATATCATCTCTCTTCCCGTGTCCTTTAGCAAATACCCTTTAGCACCTAAAGCCAGCCCGCGGATCATCATTTCATCCTCGTTATATGTAGTCAAAATAATGATCGGTATATCCATTCCTTTAGCTCTGAGCGCTGTCATGGTATCAAGGCCACCCATTTCAGGCATGTTTAGATCCAATAGAATAATGTCCGGCTTGTAAGTATCTACCCATCGAATCGCTTCCATACCGTTAGATGCTTCTGCAACTACCTCGTACCTTTGATTGGTTTCCAGGATCAGCTTAAGTCCCTCCCGAACGACGAAATGGTCGTCCACGATAAGAATCTTGATTGTCATACGTTGGTTTCCTCCTGTTGTAATGGGATGCGAACAGAAACTTGGGTTCCTTGCTTTCCGCTTTCAATTTCGATCTCCCCGCCCATAATTCGGGTTCGTTCATATAAGCCAATTAGACCATAACTACCGCATTGTTTCTCGATGAGGTTGGTATCGAACCCTATTCCGTCATCCGTTATGCTTAGCTCGATTTCGTTTTCCCGCGCAGCAACCACGACTTCTACATTCGTAGCATTAGCATATTTAGCTGTATTGGCCAAGCATTCTCGGATGATATGTAAGCTATGTTCGAAGATCAACTTCGGCACCACCAGATGGGGCATCGATAACCGAGTGACAATACGAATCCCTGTCATTTGTGAGAAATGTTCAGCCTCTTCCTTCACCGCTTTAGAAATATTTATGACCTCTGCAGAATACGAACGCAAGTCGTCAATTGCGCTTCTCGCTTCTGAAAGCGTGCGCTTGGCTTGGGCTTTTGACAACTGAACAATCTCGTGGGCACGGTGGTTATTATCATTTTCTAAATGCGCATCTACGGCATCAAGCTGCATGATGAGACCTGCCAGCCCTTGTGCCAAGGTATCATGTAAATCACGGGCCATCCTTTGACGTTCATTGGCAATCGTTAGCTCCTCAACTTTCCTGTGCGCTCGTTCCAACTCACGTAAAAACGACTGGGTCCGCAATTTGGCACGAACTTGTTTATAGAACAAAGCAGCATAGCCGATTACGAAAAACATGATGAAGAAGAGCGATGGTACTGTAGATGGCAAATCCTCGGTAGTCCCGAGCCAAACCAGGGAGACAGAAAACAAGGTACAGTAAAAGGTACATACCAGAAGCACCTTCATCCGTTGAGCGTATACGCCAATACTCTGACCGGCCAAAGCCGTCAATAGACTTACAAAAATGAGAGAATGAGCATTAGGCATGAATAACGCACACCCCCAGACAATACATCCTTGTGTCACAAAATAAATCCAGGGTCTTCGATCGACAACGTATCCTGCATACCAATGCAGCAGAACGTGAACCAGAATGAGAGCTGTAAACATCATAAATTCAAACCATGTGGGCAACATCGGTAGCTGGGAGTACAATGCAGAAAAATAAATCAGAATACCCCAGATCAAAGCAGGCAGACGAGAATCACGCAGAACATTTTGAATATCAGATCGGGAGCTTGTATACGGTTTGTCTTTCGAATAATCACTCATGCTTGATCACCTCTATCAAGTACTATCTCAAAACAATCTCTCTAAACACAAAAAAAACGGTACATTACTGTACCGATCATTGACTCACTCCATCTATGTTAATGTACGAAGTGTCTCGAAGTCCAGCCCCAGCAGAATCGTCACAATTCCACGCAGCCTTACCGCCCCGCACTATCCCATCATCCATTTCTTCTGTGAGCATGTATTCCTCTATTCTGCTGCTATACTACCCAATTTCATTTCATGGTCCTCTGCTCCTTCCAAAAAGACCGTCACATGTTTTCCAATACACCAGCTGCATGCTTTGTTTCTTTATATTTAAAGTAATCAAAATCGGCATGTTTTCGGGTTCCACCTAGATCCTGCACACAAAGACCGATATAGGTTCCCGTAAACCGGATATACTCCGGAGATTCATCGGACAGATGTGTGATATCAACCCACTCGCCTGCTGTATTCCAGGATGAATCACTATTTAACGAATAATAAAAGCGGGCGCGATCTTGATCCACCACAGCCTTTAAACGGAGCGTGCTCACCGAATCTAGCGGAATATCCTCCAGCAGTTCGTCGTATACCCCGTATTTGGACTGAATAATCCCCAGGCAGTGCTCTTTCTCTTCATGATAAGTTACACGTAAGTAGAGATAGTCCTGGGTATCGTAGTACAAAATCAATCCTGCCATTTGCTGTGGATGGTCCGGCGCAAATTCCAGACACGTCTCGGCTTCACACTCCAAGGCCTGAAGTCTCCGTGCGATCATGCTTTGCCTGTGCGTTGAACTCATCGACTCCATGCCGTGCAAGCGTAAGTAACCGGGGCGTTCCGTCAAGCTGAGCCAAGTCGAATCGGGTGGAATGCGAAGTGTATTCCAATCATGCCGAAGCTCAAAGTGATCGAAATGATCCATTTCAACAATCGGCTCAAACGGATGGGACTGGTTCATCGGTGCAGGCACCTGAACCTCCGGATATCGGTCACCGCTCGCAAGTCTCAGCCAGCCGTCCTCACTCCACGTACATGGCTGAAGTGCGGTCTCACGTCCAAGAATGCAATATTTGTGCTGAACGGGTCGTCCGACCAGATGAGCCATGTACCATTCGCCGGTATGCGTTTCGACCAGACTACCGTGGCCTGCCTTTTGCAGAGCTAAATCCGGTCTGCCGTATGAAGTGAGGATCGGATTGGCAGGATCGACCTCATAAGGACCTTGTAACGTACGGGAACGTGCTGAGGTAACCGCATGCTCATAACCGGTTCCACCTTCAGCCGTAATGAGATAATAATAGTCGTTGTGTTTATACAGGTGGGGTGCTTCGGTCAGGCCTAATTCTGTTCCCTTAAATATGTTAACGGCCGGTCCGATCAGCTTATGTTCCTGGACGGAATATTCCTGAAGAACGATGCCTGCAAACCGATTTTTGCCCTTACGATGATCCCATATCATATTGACCAGCCACTTACGCCCGTCTTCATCATGAAACAGGGAAGGATCAAAACCGCTGCTGTTCAGATACACCGGATCGGACCAAGGGCCCTCGATATCCGTTGCTGTCACAAGGTAATTGTGGGTATCTTTAAAAGCGCCTACCCGGCTTTTAACATCGGTGTAGATCAGGTAAAACACACCGTTGTCGTAACTAAGACAGGGTGCCCATACGCCTCCGGAATTAATGTTGCCCTCCATGTTCAACTGCGTTACACGAGTCAGCGGAGAAGCGATGGGTCGCCAATGAACCAGATCCCGAGAATGGTGAATCCGTACACCAGGGAACCATTCAAAGGTGGAAGTAGCGATATAATAATCCTCCCCTGCTCGGCAGATGGACGGATCGGGATGGAAACCGGGAAGGATGGGATTGGTGATCATTTTCTGGATCTTATTCATGGAAGAAACCTCCGGTATGAAAGTGATGATCTGTACAACAACAGATATAAGAAAGGTGGATATCAGTACCAGCCTAGCGCTTTTTTGCCGGCTTCCAGGGCGGTTATGATCCGCTCGACATCATATACATTCCCTCTCCAAGTCCCACCGCTGACCGATTGCAATGCAGCCCAGAGCTTTGTATCATCCGGCAAAGCTTCATCAGGTCTCATATCCGGATGGAAGGGCCTTTGTGCCAGGATGAGAGCACCTTCTTCCGGCGAAAACGCCAGCTCTCCTTCTCCGACAAAGTTAATGCTACCCTCCAGTGTGTTACGATCAACCTCGATGTCAATCAGGTCTCCGTTCCGCAGCTTGCCAATCGGTCCGCCTGCCAGCGCTTCGGGGCCAACATGACCAATACACGCTCCGGTGGAAACACCGGAGAACCGGGCATCCGTAATCAGTGACACGTATTTGCCAAAAGGCAAATGTTTAAGCGCAGATGTAAGCTGGTACGTCTCCTCCATCCCGGTTCCCGATGGACCTCGCCCGAGAAGCACAACAACGTCGCCAGCCAGAATACCTCCGGTCTTAATCGCATGGATCGCCTCACGTTCGGTGGTAAACACCTTTGCTCTGCCACGATGACGGTATACGCCATGCTCATCCAGCACAGCAGGATCAATAGAGGTGGATTTGATGACAGAACCTTCTGGAGCGATATTCCCGGTTGGAAATGTTACAGTCGATGAGATTCCAAGCCGCTGAGCGTGTTCTACACTCATGATGACACTGTCCGGATCGATGCCGTCCTGCTCTTTTAACTGCTTCCGCATGAGATGACGGCGTTCCGACGATTCCCACCAGTCCAGTACCTGACCCAATGAAGTACCTGTAACCGTTGGTACAGACTCATCCAACAGACCAAGCTGTCTGAGGTGTAGCATGACCTCCGGTACACCTCCTGCCTGAAAGACACGTATGGTCGGATAAAAGATCGGTCCGTTTGGCAGGGCACTAACCAGCCGCGGAACATTTTTGTTGACCTGTATCCAGTCCTGTACCGTGGGTACGGTTAAACCCGCTGCATGGGCAATCGCCGGTATGTGAAGAAGCAGATTGGTCGATCCTCCAAACGCAGCATGGACGGTCATCGCATTGCGAATGGATGCATCCGTGACGATGTCTGCCATCCTCATCCCCTGAGACTCCATATGGATGAGTGCACGTGACGATTGGCGCGCCATTTCAAACCAGATCGGCTGCCCGGAAGGTGCAAGCGCGGCATGTGGCACTGTCATACCCATTGCCTCGGCTACAACCTGGGCTGTAGCCGCGGTACCTAGAAACTGACAGCCTCCTCCCGGTGTAGCACAAGCTCGGCATCCTAAATCCGACGCCATTTCCAGAGAAAGTTCCCCGTTGACGTACCGTGCACCGATGGTCTGAATTTTACCGGCGTCCTCTCCATCGGTAGGCGGAAGTGTGACGCCACCGGGAACGATTACGCCAGGCAATTGCGGCATGCCGGCAAGCGCGAGCATCATCGCTGGAAGGCCTTTGTCACAAGTGGCGACACCAAGCACGCCTTTACGTGTTGGCAGCGAGCGAATCAGTCTGCGAAATACCATAGCGGCATCGTTCCGGTACGGAAGCGAGTCAAACATGCCGGTTGTCCCCTGAGATCTGCCGTCACACGGATCGCTGACATATCCAGCAAACGGGATTCCTCCCCGGCTTGACAGTTCTTCTGCGGCAGCCTTCATCAGCAGGCCGACCTCCCAGTGACCCGTATGGTAACCGAGTGCTGCCGGGCTGCCATCTTCATTGCGTATGCCACCTTGCGTACTTAAGATCAGATATTGTTTTCCGTTCAATTCCCCGGGCTTCCAGCCCATTCCAACATTCTGGGACATGCCAAACAAGTCGCCGCTTGGAGCATTCCGCAGCAAATCATCCGTTAAAGGCAGACGTCCGGCAGCCCCTGGAGCATGTGCTATGATATCGAAGCAGTTGGACGCGGTCTCTCCCATAATCGACGTAATCTGTTCGTACATGATAGCCTCCCACAGTTTATGACTTCACAAAGACCGTTTTGATGGCCGTGAAAAACTCGATAGCCGCTTGCCCCTGTTCTCTGGAGTGTGAACTTGACATCTTCATTCCGCCAAACGGAGCCTGCAGCTCTACGCCGGCTGTTTCTGCATTAATTCTGACCAGTCCTGCATCCATGTCCCGGATGAAAGACAACATGGCTCCGACGTTCTGTGTATAGATGGAAGCACTCAAGCCATAATCGCTATCATTAGCCGCTTCGATGGCTTCCTCCAGGGAATCTACCGCAATCAAGGCCAGAACCGGGCCAAAAATTTCTTCCCGGGCGATGGACATATGGGATTCGACCCCTTCAAATACGGTCGGCTGCACATAGAATCCCTCTTCTAATCCCGGACCGTCCCCTCTTTTTCCACCAGTGAGCAGAACGGCACCTTCATCTTGGCCTTTTTGAATATAACTCAGCACGGTATTGAGCTGTCCTTCGCTTGCACATGGACCCATCCAGCTTCCAGAAGACATGCCGTCACCCAGCCGAATTTCCTGGATTTGCGAGAGCAGCTTTTCTTTGAAGGCATCGTATACTTTTCGTTCAATAATGACCTTGCTGGTGGCCGTACATTTTTGCCCGGTCGATTTCAACCCACCGCTGATCGTGGCTTCCACAGCCAAATCCAGGTCAGCGTCAGCCGCGATAATAATCGGGTTTTTCCCACCCATTTCAAGTTGATACTTGGCCCCACGTGCCAGTGCTGCGCCGCCGACCCGTTTGCCCACTTCATTGGAACCTGTGAACGTTATTCCGCCCACATCCGGATGCTCAGCAAGTGCAGATCCGATCACTGAGCCTCTGCCGCATACCAGATTAAGAACGCCTGCCGGAATGCCCGCCTCTTCAAAACACTCCATTACTTTAGCCGCAGTGACCGCAGTTTCCTGAGCAGGCTTCAACACAACCGTATTGCCGTAAATCAAGGCCGGAGCCGTTTTCCAAATCGGAATGGCTACCGGGAAATTCCAAGGAGCAATAACCCCAACAACGCCAAGGGGTACGCGAGTCGTA
Organism: Paenibacillus sp. FSL E2-0151; assembly: GCF_037993015.1. Classification (NCBI taxonomy): domain Bacteria; kingdom Bacillati; phylum Bacillota; class Bacilli; order Caryophanales; family Paenibacillaceae; genus Paenibacillus; species Paenibacillus sp. FSL E2-0151. The sequence continues at coordinate 3,657,212 of NZ_CP150308.1, read as the reverse complement.
AACATCAGTGCTTCGCTGTCCGTTGATGGAATGACATCCCCGGTTTTTCGCATGCCTTCTCCGGCGTAATACCTTAAGATTGCTACACCGCGCAGTGTCTCTCCTTTAGCTTCTGGGAGTGTTTTGCCCATTTCCCTGGTCATCGCCTCTGCAACTTCATCGGCCCGGCGTTCCAGCACATTGGCTGCTTGAAATAGATAGTTTCCGCGTTCCGCGCCCGATAACCTCCGCCAATCTTTTGCTGCTTCCTTCGCGGCTGCAACAGCCCGGTTCAGATCCTCTACGCCTGAGGTGGGTACGTAGCCAACTACCTCCTTCCGATTCGCCGGGTTGATGCTCGGTTCGGTTTCACCGGATGTCGCCTTCACCCATTCTCCGTTAATGTAATTGCTGTATGTCTGCTCTACCTGAAATGTGGTCATTGCATTCATCCTCCTTGTACATTAGTTTGAAATGACTGGATTAATAAGTGTCCCGATATCGCTAATGGATATTTCAATGCGGTCCCCGGGTGCAAGTGTAAAATCATTGGGTGGCACGATGCTTGTGCCTGTTAATAACACCGTACCGTCAAAGAGATCGTTATCTCTGGCCAGAAAAGAGACCAGCTCATCGAGTTTTCGGTTTAACTCACTTGTGCTTGCCTCGCTTTTGACAACTATTTCACCTTCGCGATATATTTCGCAGACGATGTTGAACGCATATGGATTTTGCACCGTTTCCGCTAGACGAATGGCTGGCCCTATCGAGCAGGAATTGCGCCACATTTTTGCTTGCGGTAGATACAGCGGATTCTCCCCTTCAATATCGCGGCAGCTCATGTCATTACCAACGATGTATCCCACAATGCTGCCATCCGCGGCAAGCACCAACCCCAGCTCAGGCTCCGGGATCTGCCAATTGGAATCGCTGCGAAGTGTGACAGCCTCATTGGGCCCGATGGTGCGGGCTGCTGTAGATTTAAAAAAGATCTCCGGTCTTTCGGCATCGTAAACTTTATCGTAAAAGGTCTTTGCATCCAGCTTGCCTTCCGTTGCTTCATAATTTCGCGCTTCCCGGCTGCGCTGATAAGTCACACCCGCGGCCCATACTTCCGGAGCTTCCAATGGAGTGAGTAGATGTAAGGAAGTCCAATCGTCAGTTAACTTGTTTAACGGTTTAAAAGCGCTTTCAACAAGTTGAACTGGAGAAATCCCCTGCTTTCTTGCTTGATAGATCAAAGTCATAAAATCTGCTTGTGGCAAACGATACGCTTGTTCATCATCCGTAACGGCTGCCAGCCACTTCTGTTGTCCGTCCAGAAATCGAATAATTCTCATTCAAGCTTGCCTCCATTTTTCCCCATCGGGTTGATAATACTACCATAGCACCCGCTATGGTTCATGACGATGTTCTAATCACTCCGACGATTTACCCTTTTCACGCATTTTTTTCTGTTAAGATGAGGTTAGATCCATTAAACTAAAGATAATTTACGAGGACAATCCGATGACAGGATGTTGGTATATAGAATAGTACAAGGGGGTTGGTTTGCTGTGACCAAGCTTTTGGATGCTGTGTATTTAGGGCGTCTGCCCGATGTTCGCATGTCTTTTCAATTATTGGGGCTGCATGCAAGAAAAGTAGATTCCAGCTGGACTTATCCGTCTCATGAACATTCAATGTATGAAGTGCACTGGATGATGGACGGGCAGATGAACATGGTTGTCAACGGGCAGTCTTATCGGCAGTCGGTTGGCGACCTTCTGTTCATCCGGCCTGGTATGACCCACTCTTGCACCGGAGCCGGACCAGAGGGGTTCACTTATTTTTCTGTGCATTTCAGCATACACGATACATCCTTTTGCAGAGAACTTAACCGTTGCAAAGACATCTATTATCCGGCAAATTCGAATTTGGCTCTGGGGCTCTCCCCTTCCCTGTCTACCTTGTATAGTTTGGCTACAGAGCATTTGTCTAGCTCGCTATCTTCCTCCAAACAAATGAAGGTACACGCCGCCGTGTTTGAACTGCTCGGTTCCCTGGTCGGTCAGTTATCTCAGCAAGCATCCGTTACGTTGTCGAGAAAAGAAACCATTGCCCATCAGATTGCTGAGCACATTGAGGATTCGGTAAGGTATATCCATCTTCACGGGGAAATTCAGGAGAGCGATCGAACCTGGATTCAGGACATTGCCAAATCGCTGAGCATAAGCCCGTCACAGGTTAATCGTATTTTTCGGGAGGTATACGGCATCGCTCCACGCAAGTTTCTATCCGAAACCCTTCTGAACGAAGCGCAGCGGCTGTTAAAGCAAACCGACTTGAACATAGACCATATTGCGATGATGCTGGGTTATAAGACCAATGCGCATTTCAGCCGCCAGTTCAAGCGGTGGACAGGCATCGCGCCAAGCGAATATCGCAGCCATTCGCAACAGGCCGGAGAAGCCAACGATGCGGATGACTAAAAGTTTAATCATAAAAAAACCAACTATCTGAGCCGCATAGGCTGATCGGTCAACAAAACAGCTACTGGATGACCAGCAGCTGCTTTGTTTTGTCTGGATTGCTTAGATCATGTGTTTGAGGATTACGCTAAAATAAATGATGCAAGGCTTGCACTTCCAGAACCTCTGTACGTAAAATACAAAGCTTGTATACCATCCGGAATGGTCATCTCGACTGAATAGGGTTTCCAATGATTGGTGAAATGTACCGGGATTGTACCCAGGACAGGACCGTCCCATGCGGTTTTGACCTCAAATACCCCGTGACAATATCCCCGTACCTTGATCGAGACCTGGCGAATTCCTCGGCAATCAAAGTATTTAAAACCTGCCGTTGCGGATTCAACCATATTGGCGATATATCCGACTTCTTCATCACCGTCTCTACCATCCTGGGTGATCTTTGGAAAGCGGCTGTCCAGCCAGGCTCCTGCTCCAAAACCTCCAGTGTACTTCTGATCATCTTTGGTCAAAAGATTACATGCAAGATATGCGGGGTACTCGCCTTTTCCTTCAAGCGGTCTCCCACTTGGACCAGAGGAGGTCATTTCCACCTGAGGAATGCTGCCGTCCTCTGCAAAAGATATCTTCTCAATACAGCCCTGCCGGTTGAATGCGTCCCCATTGGTATGACGGTGATAGAAGACATACCAGTCTCCGTTGATCTCCACAATGCTGCCATGGTTATTGCCTCCATAATACATGGGTTTGTCAGTAGGTTTGTAGGAGTCGATATGGAGATCACAGTTGCTTACGATGACGCCCTGATATGTAAATCCTTTATTTGGAAATCGACTGGTGGCATAACATAATTCATGCATAACGATAGAAGAATACACCAGATAGTAGGTATCACCTCTCTTCCGAATGGAAGGCGCCTCAAAAAATTCATGGCCCTCATAACCGCTGCCCTCACTGTAAGGCTCGCTCGGTGCTACGAATATGGGTTCTTCCACAATCGTCAGCATATCCGGACCTAGCATCGTGGCCATCGCGCCATGTCTTGATTGGTCTCCGGCCGCACAGAAGCCGGTATACAGATAAGTGTGCTGTCCTTCAGTCATCACGCCGGGATCGAACTGGGGCTCGTCCCCTTCTCTTTCACCCAGACGAGTGCCGTCGCCATATTGTACATAACCGTAGAATTCATATTTACCGGCAGGTGCATCACATACAGCCACCGAAACAACGGGTACCTTATCCAGCACATAATACAGATAATACCGCCCATCAGGACCCAGCGTAACATCTGGTGCATACAAGCACATATGGCCATTCGGATTCAACGGGTCATCTGTTTTTCGGTAGATCGCCCCTTCATTTCTCCAATTCCCCAGGTCATTCACGGGTGCAGACCAGCATACATAATCGTTCAGACAGAAGGCATGTCCGTTAAAACGGTCATGTGAACCATACACATACACTCTTTCATTGAATACATAAGGCTCACTATCAGGTACGTACTCCCAGGATGGAAGATATGGGTTGAACCCCTGCTTGTTCATTCCAGCTACACTCCTCATATAATTGTAATAGTACATTCGTTCTATGAAATAAAGATAACTCTCGTATAATAGAAAATAGCTTAAGTAGTGTATGGGTTATTCTTTTCTACAACTTAAATATAAAGGGGAAGAACCATGACATCTATTTTTTACGTTGAATGTGACGCGGTACATCAGAATCATTTTGTTTTTGATATCCCTGAAGGGCATGATGCCTGGTTATTAGTCATTACACAGACCCCTGCCCAGTTTTGGGTTGATGGACAACTTAAGGAATACCCGGCTCATTGTGCTGTACTTTTCAAACCGTATCAAAAAATATATTATCGGGCTTGTTCAGAGCGCTATATAAATGATTGGATTCGTTTTGAAAGTGATGAACCGTTTGTAACCGATACCTCCCTTCCGCCAGGCACACCTTTCCCACTGGATGATCCGGAATACTGTCATAAGCTGTTCCAATTGCTTGTTGCAGAGCATTCTTTTCAGAACGATTACCGGGAATCATCCATCAATTGTCTGCTGCGAACCTTGTTCAATAAATTGCTTGAGTCTTGTGTCCAAGAGGATATTAGTCCTCAGCACTATCCTCTGTTGAAGCTTCGAACGGCAATTCATAACCGTCCCAGCCATCCTTGGACAATATCAGAAATGGCGAAGATCATAAACGTCAGCCCGGGGTACCTGCAGTTGATGTACAAGAAATCGTTTGGCCTCTCGTGTATGGAGGATGTTATTCATAGCAGAATACGTTTGGCCAAAGAATATCTCAGACATCATTTGTATACGGTTGCAGAGATTGCCGATCGATGCGGTTACCGTAATGTCGAGCATTTTTGCAGGCAGTTCAAACAAATGACCGGTTCCTCGCCTAAACAGTTTCATAAACGACGTGAAGGTGTCCCGGCTGACTTAACAGATTTGGGATATAAATCTCACTTTTAAGGGGGATGTACTTAGATCTATGGAAAAATTCCCACTCTGTCCAATACGCGTTTACACATACCTTAGCCATCCAATCGGTATAAACGTCATCGAGGTTGTTAGCGTTCTCTGCTGTCATTTTAAGTTAAGGTTTTAGACTGTATGATGCAATGACATATTCTCAAGCATGATTGATCAATTATCATATTGTGATACGCAAATCACACGTGATTCTCGTTATAACCTTGTTATACACCAAAAAGATCTCTTGAGCAGTGAATGCTGAAGAGATCCTCTTTTTATTTTACTCATAAGCAAGAATTACCCATCACTGAAATTACACTGGATCTGGCGTTCCAGTCCTGCTTCTCGATTTCTTAAATAGTAAGATGGCAAGAAGTAAAGCAATGCTTACAGCTCCAAACCCCAACCAATTTAAGTACAGGACAGATGTACGACTGATCACAATCCCACCTAATCCAGATCCCAGTGCAAAACCAAATTGGATAAATGACGTATTTACGCTAAGGGCAATGTCGGGATTACGAGGTGCCAGTGTAACCAGATATAGTTGCTGGGCCGGAGATATGCTCCACGTTGCTAACATAAAAATCATTAAAACCAAGATTAACATGATAAGATTAACTCCAGCTAGAGCAAACAAAAGAAGAGTTACGCCTTGTAACAGAAGGCCTAGACAAATTGTAAACTTTGATCCCTTTGCATCTGCCAATTGTCCGCCCACTTTTGATCCGACAAAGCTGCAAATTCCCGCGAGAAACAGAACACCGCTTATCTCGGTCATAGAAAGAGTGGATGTAGCTTGCAAGAAAGGCGTAATATACGTGAACAGTGTCGAATAGCCGCCGATATACAATAATGTAATAAGCAAGGCAGTCAGAATGAGTGGATTTTTCAAAATGGAGAGCTGCATTCTGAGGGTGATCTTTTCTTCCTCTTTGATTGCCGGAACCTTTTTGTAGATAATAAGTAATGGAAGAACACTTAACAATCCAATGAATATAAATAGAACTCTCCATCCAAACATTTCACTAAAAAATGTGCCCAATGGGACACCGAGCACTAGCGAACTGCTTAGCCCCATCAAAATGATGCCGATGGCATTGCCCCTTTTTTCTTTTTCAACCAGTCGTGTCGATACGGCCATTGCTACTACGGTAGCCACTCCTCCGCTAGCCCCTTGAATAATTCGCACCCATAGTAAAGTTTCGTAAGAAAGGTCAACAAGCATAAGTCCGTTGCTGGCAATAAACACACTGAGGGCGGACAACAGTAACTTCTTGCGATCCATATTTATTGTAATTGCAATGAGAATCGGAGCGATAATGGCCGCTGCCAGAGCGAATACAGTCACCAGTAAACCCACTTCGGAAGTAGATACGCTCAAGTCTGAGGCGATCATTTCTATGACTCCTGTAATAATGTATTCAAGGGTTCCGATCAGAAAAACAGCCAATGCCAAGATATATATAATCCATTTATTTTTCACTTTAATCCACTCCGTCTTCTTCAGTTATCTATTCTTCAGTTATCTATTTAATATTGGAATTTGTATTTCTATAAACTGTACATCTTGTTCTTGAGATAAGGGTAAATATAATTCCCTACCAGCTCCGTTCTCCTTGATCTGATAGTTATTCTTCTCAATCCATGTAGCTAGATGAACACAGGCTTTACAGGCAAAGGTGGCATTGGAACGATAAGCTATGGTGGCCATCATGGGCTCGGCAGGAAGAGTCCGCAGTTGAAATGGGTCGGGAGGTGAGCGCAGATCACAGGTTAAGAAGTAACCTATTTCAAACTCGAACTCTTCCTCTTGTCCTGCGATTTCTTTCCACAAAACAACCTGAGGACCGTCAATCAGTTGGCGCATTTCTTTTGTTAATGACTGATCAAACTGACGAAATAAACTCGGGATCTCCTCTTCCCTCCCACACCCTGTCTGAAAAAGAAACTGCCGAGCACCCTCCTCTTTGATTAGAATTTCTTGTCCAGTTTCGACGTGCCCCTCTTCCTCTATAAGCTGCATGCGTTCCTCAATCCGGACGAGTTTGGCTTGTTCCGTATCGATAATCTGCTGAATTTCGCTTCTTTTTAGCTTAAACATGCCTTGAATATTCTCCAATGTAATATGCTCCTGTAACAGCTGTGTGATTTGTGGCAACGTGAACCCCAATTCTTTATAAATGAAGATTCGGTTAAGCTCGAGAAGCTGATCTGCGGAATAGTAACGGTAACCTGTATCGTGATCTACCTTTCTCGGCTTAAGTATGCCAATCTGGTCATAATAACGCAGTGTTTTTAATGAGACCCTACTTAGCCTGGAAAACGCACTGATTTTGAACAACATATCATCTCCAATCTTTTAACATAATGCGAGTATATAGTTTCCCGTACAGGGGAAAGTCAAGGGTGTATATGCTTCTCATTTGCCTAGCTAAATCAACCACCGTCCTTGTCATCACTCTATGTTGCTGTTAAATGTAAGTCAAAGAACCGTTTCTGAATGAAACGTTCATTTTTTTTGAACAAAAAAATGCCACTCATCGTGGCATTCTCTCGGTACGCATTCAATTATCCTGCTCAGCATTACTAATTTTTTTAAATAAACAGATTATGATTGGCTTGTGATGCTTGTCCAAGATAGTAACCTACGCCACCAATTTTGACTTGGTCTATTAATTCTTCACGCTGAATTCCCATTAAATCCATGGACATTTGGCAGGCAACGATCTCTACTCCTTGTGCAATTGCGCTCTCAATCAATTCCTCCAACGACGGCACATGATGTTTTTTCATCAAACCACGGATCATTTTCGGGCCTGCTCCAAGCATATTCATTTTAGACATGCCAAGCTTCTGGCTCCCGCGAGGTAACATCATATCAAACATACGGCCGATCATATTTTTGGATAACTTCTGCGACTGCTGCTTGCGAATAATACTCAATCCCCAAAAAGTGAAAAATAGGGTTACTTTCCGTCCACTGGCTGCTGCCCCATTTGCAATAATGAGTGAAGCGATCGCTTTGTCCAGATCACCACTAAAAACAACCATCGTGCTGGCAGGATCGCTGATTGGGGCATCGGATACGGGTTGTGCTGTATTTTTAGCAATGACAGACTCAATCGTACCGCCTTTCAGTCTTTCCAACTGCAAGATTGTGGAACCCGACATTGTCGCCCATGCTTTGACATCTTCATAGAATCCTGGATCGGAAGCTTTCACGCGAAGTGTTTCCCCGTTCGAGAGTTGATCCATTTTCTGCTTAACCTGAATTAGCGGACCAGGACAACTTAATCCGCACACGTTCAACTCATGATCAATACGTTGCGGCTGTGTTGAGTCAGTGGGAATAGACTCCTTTTCCACAGGTTCAGGACGGTCTTTTTTTGCAGCAGTAAATGTAGCAGGCTTAAACTGGGCTTGACGGTATGTTTTATAACCACCACTCAAGTTTTTTACACTAAAACCATGCTGACGCAAAATTTGCGAAGCAGTGTAACCACGTAAGCCGACTTGACAGTATAGCCAAATTTCTTTGGATGGGTCTAATTCATCTAAACGTTGACGAAGCTCATCAACTGGAATAGAGATTGAGTCCGGAATATGACCATTTTGATGCTCAATTTCACTGCGTACATCCAGAAGTATCGACCGCCCCGGCTGACGATCAGCCAGTTGATTATAGGTGTACGTCTGAACACGTCCGGTAATCATATTCTCTGCTGCATATCCAGCCATATTCACGGGATCTTTGGCAGACGAATAAGGAGGCGCGTAACACAGTTCAAGCTCTGTTAAATCCCGGACATGTCCTCCAAAATGAATGGCTACAGCAATATCATCAATTCGTTTATCCACTCCATCATAACCGACTGCTTGTGCGCCTAAAATTATGCCTTCAGGAGTAAACAGCAGTTTAAGAGTAATTGCGCTTGAACCCGGATAATACGATGCATGAGAAGCAGGGTGTACGATAACGGTTTGATAGTCCACGCCCAGGCGCTGTAGTGTTTTTTCATTACTGCCTGTCGTAGCTGCGGTCATTCCAAATACTTTGATAATGGACGTACCTTGTGTCCCTTTATAGGTAGAAGGAAGCCCTGCGATACGGTCGGCAACAATACGGCCTTGTTTGTTGGCAGGTCCGGCAAGTGGTATCGTTGCCTTCGTACCATGAATGGTTTCCGTTACTTCGATGGCATCTCCAACAGCATAGATATGTGGCACACTACTTTCCAAGGCTTCATTTACGATAATATGTCCACGTGCACCCAGCGAAACGCCGCTATCTTTCAAAAAATAGGTGTCCGGCGTTACGCCTATCGCAAGAATAACCATGTCAGCTGTCAACACATGACCATCGGCAAGTTCAACCCCTATGCCCTGCTCCAGGGAATGAAATCCCTGAACACGTTTGGAAAACAGCAGGTTTACACCATGATTCTCCATTTCCTGTGCTAATGCGGCTGCTAACTCGGTATCATAGGGTGTGAGTACTTGTGCGTTCCCCTCAATCAGCGTTACATCCAGACCAGCTTCCTTTAAATTCTCAGCCATTTCCACACCTATAAATCCACCGCCTATGACAATCGAAGACTTGTTGTTAGACGAACTTACTTGGTCTTTGATCCGATCAATATCTGGAATACTTCGTACGGTATAAATTAGCGGATTGTCCTTACCCGGCAGATCGGGAATGATCGGTTTTGCACCTGGTGACAATATCAACTCGTCATAACTTTCTTCATATGCACCGCGCTCCTGGGATTGTATCTTAACCACTCGCTTCTGCGAATCAATAGCTACGACCTCACTTCTTGTACGGACATCGATACGAAAGCGATCTGCCATCCCTTTTGGCGTTTGCACCAGCAGACGCTCTCGATCATCGATTGTGCCACCTATATAATAAGGTAAACCACAATTGGCAAATGAGATATAGGGTCCCTTCTCAAAGATAATAATCTCGGCATGTTCATCCAGACGGCGAAGGCGTGCAGCTGCAGATGCACCTCCAGCTACACCGCCAACAATGAGTACTCTTTTGCTCATGATTCACAATCATCCTTTTCAAATAAAGTTTTGATAATCTGTTCAACCCGTTGATCGGCAAGCACATAGTTCACTTCAAGACCATTCCGCTCCGTAGCAACAATACCTGCACTGCGAAGTTTCTGGAGGTGTTGTGAGACTGTTGATTGGGGAAGATCCAGACATTCCTGCATATAAGAAACATTACATTTTTTTTTCATCATCAGTCCCCGCACAATGCATAAACGAATGGGGTGAGACAAAGCTTTCAGCAGATTAGCTGGTTCATCGAACTGTTTAATGTTATTACTGTCAAAAGCGGGAGTGTTCAAAAGTATTCCTCCTAAATCGTTATATCGTAATAATACGATTTATTGATTCGCCTGTCAAATGTATTCTGGATTGAATGCGTTCAATAAGTCGCATACTCGCTCAACCCTACGGCTTTGCTTGTTCCAGGTGGATGATAAAAATGCCTGCCAAAACCGCTAAAAGCGACATTTGACAGGCATTCATGCTGTATCAAGCCTTCATTAAATAGCGATTCAATTGAATTGCTTATTTTAGAGTATAACAGGCTGAATCAGTCCGTCCTTACCAAAAAGAAGCGGGTCCATACATATTTCGCGGTGATAACCCTTTCCAGAGGAGAATCTGGATAGTGGCGTGACAAAACGGTGATAGGCAATCCGGTATTGAACTGTTTCGGAATCATTAAATATACAGTGATGCCCTGTGCCCAGCATGCCCTTCTCGACATTTTTGCTCAGGATTGGGTATCGATAGGTAATTGGACCGTATAACTGCTCTGCCGTACCGTAATTCACATGATAGTCTTCGCTGCCTGTATCATCACAGGACCACGTAAAGTGGTATAGTCCACCCTGCTTCAGCACGGTAACCGCCTCACGAAAATCATGCAAGCCCGCCAGATTGCTCATTGTGTCCTCAACGACACTTATCATGTCTTCACCAAGCTCCACAATGGCACCATGTCCATTGCCAAATAGCAGATACGGTCTTCCATCATCTTCGACATAGATGGAGGGATCAATAGCTTGGCCCATAGTAATGCCCAGACGTTTCAACTGCTCCATTGTGATTAAAGGCTGTGACTCGGCCAGGAATGGACCAATCGGTGTATCTGCTACAGCAACGCCGATGGCACTCTCGCCGTTCAGCATTTTGCCGCAGAAATAAAAATAGAACTTTTCGTTACGGTTGGCTATTGCCGGTGCCCAGGCATTACCGGTTGCCCAGGCGACATCCTCTGTTCCCAGATCAAGGATAACACCTTCATCTTGCCAATGCTTCAAGTCAGAAGAAGAAAACACTTTGAACTGTGTCCCCGACCACCCCTCGAAACCATCTGTTGTCGGATACATATAGTAACGATCCCCAAACTGTGCGACATCAGGATCGGCATATTGTCCGGGAAGCACCTGATGACCATCCCCAAAAGCCGCGAGAAGCCGGCTGCACTCCTCAGCTGTGATTGGCAGGACACTTCCATGCCGCTTTTGAGTCGTTCCCATATCGAATTCACCATCAGGGACGATTCGGAATTCTCCACTTCCCAGATCTGTAGTCAGCAGAGGAAGATAACCCTTGCCTTCAGCAAATCGATCAACAATCAGGCACCATTCCTCCCGGTCATTGAATTTAAAGATTTGAGGTCCCTCCACACCTGCCATAGCCTCCAGTACCGGAGCTTGAAGTGTAACAAATGCCCCTTTGTCGAGAGAGTCTCCTTTTTCTACCCGTATGTTTTTGGTTGTTTCATCCTTGGAGTATCGATAATAAGAGCCATCCGCAGGAAGAATCGTTGTATCAATAATATGATTATCCCGCTCAATGTATTTTTCTGATGCAGAAAACGTACGAAAGTCTTTTGTACGAGCGCTGTATATTTTTTGTTTTCGTTCTTGCTCCTGTGGTTCCTGCGTCGCAGAAGCCCAGAATACAAGAAACTCATCTGCCATTTCATCATACACAGCTTCTGGTGCCCAGACACATCCAGCGCCCTCAACACCTAGTGTAACGTTCCATGGGGATGACCAGTTTACGAGATTGCTGGATTCCCATACGATTACGTCAAGGCTCCCGGCATTAACGGCATGAGTCCATCCTTTGCCGCTTGCGATGCGGAGATCCGTAGCAATCAGATAAAATTTATTATCCTTGACTGAACGAACCAGAAACGGGTCCCGTACCCCCTTTTCTCCAAGGTCTGAAAACAGCACAGGTGAGCCGCCATTAAGATCCTTCCAGTGAAGGCCATCCTCGCTATAGGAGAAATAAACCTGCTCTCCGTCTGGTTGTTCGCCAATAAAATGTACAAAGAGATACCCATCATATTTTGGAGTTGTTTTGGTCAATGGTAAAGAGCCTCCTGAAAATGAAATTGATTTTATATTAACAGTAATATAAAAATGAAAGCGTTCTACTTATGTTGTATCATACTTCAAAAACAGTAGAATGAGTATATTTTTATAATCTCGTATGTTGCAGATCATGTGAATTTTTCGCCGGAAATATATTGCCCTGATTGGAATGTTTGACTTGCTCCTCCTGCAAAGAATTATCACATCCCCTTTATTTTGTTTATTTTACCTCTGGTAAACAAAGTTCTTGGTGTTCATTTACATATAAATGCTAATCTTCTTAATGATGAACAAATGAATATAGATTCATGCATTCATTTTTGTTGTTGAGATATTACGAGGAGGAATCATTGTGAAATTATCCAAAAGAGTATTACCAGCGGTAGCGCTGACTCTGGCTGTATCGGCTTCTACTCTCTTGTCTGCAGGACAAGCAAGTGCCGTTCAAGCTGTAAGTGTGGAGAAAAAACAAATCAAGAACATCATCTTCCTCATTGGGGATGGCATGGGGAGCTCTTATACTTCTGCCTACCGTTATATGAAAGATGATCCTTCGACAAAGGGCATGGATAAAACCGTATTCGACCCTTATCTGGTTGGAGCACAAATGACCTATCCGGATGATGATAAACAAAATGTAACGGATTCCGCTTCCGCAGCAACGGCCATGTCGGCGGGTGTGAAAACCTACAATGCGGCCATTGCGGTTGACCCTGAGCAGAAGGAGGTCAAAACCGTACTTGAGCAGGCAAAAGAAAACGGGAAAGCCACCGGACTCGTGGCTACGTCGGAGATCACTCATGCCACACCAGCTGCATTTGGTGCCCATGATATCAGTCGAAAAAATATGGATGCTATTGCGGACGATTATTATGATGAGTTGATTAATGGCAAGCATAAGGTGGATGTACTTCTGGGTGGAGGGAAATCCAATTTTGTACGCGAGGGTCGTGACCTGACGAAGGAGTTCCAGAAGGCCGGATTCAGCTATGTGACGGATCGTTCCTCTCTCCTCGCTGATAAGAATCAACAAGTTCTTGGACTGTTTGCGGACGGAGGTCTGGACAAGTTGATTGATCGTACTGCTGCAACTCCATCATTGGCTGAGATGACCAATACAGCGATTGATCGCCTCAGTTCGAACGACAAAGGATTCTTTCTAATGGTCGAAGGCAGCCAGATCGACTGGGCAGGACATGATAATGATATCGTTGGTGCGATGAGTGAAATGGATGATTTCGCAGCAGCATTTCAGGCAGCTATTGATTTTGCCAAAAAAGACGGTGAAACACTTGTCGTAGCTACTGCCGACCACTCCACAGGTGGACTTACGCTTGGAAAAGACGGAGAGTACAACTTCTTCGTAGACCCGATCAAAGCTGCACTGCGTACACCTGACTTCATGGCAGCACAAATTGCAAAAGGTGCTTCGGTTGAAGAAACACTGAAAAGTTATCTGAAACTGGAGTTGAAACCTGAAGAGATTCAATCGGTGAAAGAAGCAGCCCAAACTGCGGATGTAACAAAGATTGATAATGCTATTGAAGCGATTATTGATAACCGTTCATTTACCGGCTGGACAACAGGTGGACATACAGGTGAAGATGTTCCGGTCTATGCCTACGGTCCGGCAAGTCATCGCTTCGCCGGTTTGATCGACAACACAGATAATGCCAAGATCATATTTGATATTCTCAGCAAGCACCAATAATTCGACAATAATTCAATAGTTTAGGATCATCCCTTCTCTTCTTTCATCCGAAGAGAAGGGATTTTTTTCATAAAATCCTTATTGATATGCCACTCTACCTTTTTATGAACATCCTTAACCGTAGCCGTTCTATACTTTTCTTTTTTCATGACCGAAACTTGTCCATTCACTTCGAGTAAGGCGTACGCCTATTCCGAATTTGCTAATATGCATTATATCCCATGGAGTTGGTTACCTTATACAACACCACTTGTATTGAAGTGAGAAAAATCCGATAAATGCTGATGCGGCTTATAGTGAAACTACAGAAGTAACAAAGCTTTGGAGGAAAATGGCATGTTAGGAAACATTCTGTTGGGTATGGTCATTCCCATTATATTGGGTGTATGGATTCTGCGTCGGAACTTTACAATCCTTATTCTATATTATCCACTTGGTGTGGCTATTTCAGCATCCATCAACAATATCGGGTTTAATTACTTCTGGAATATTCTGCCGAATACTCATAATCAATCCTTGGCTGCTCTTCCAATGGATCTTGGAGTCTATCCGATCGCTGGTTGCCTGATGATGTATATGATTTCAGAAAAAGGCGCCAAGCCATGGTTGGCGATTCTTGTTGCATCATTGTCGCTGACATTAATCGAATGGGTTGCCAAAATAATGGGGCATGTCATTTATTTTAATGGATGGAACATTCTTTGGACCTTTTTGTCATACCTCCTGCCATTTGTTCTTGCTTATGGTTACAGTAAAATATTGAGGTATACCAAGTGAAGTTTTACTGAAGCTTTCCACTAATAAGGCAGGGCAGATGATATGGGTTAACGCTGATGGGCATACGTGCATATCTTAACTCATATTTGTCTTGGAGGGATTCGTAATGTATGTGGCATATCCGTATGGTTACAGGTACACTTTTACTCCGGTATGGGCAACATCATCAGCCGAAGCACTTGAATTAATCAAAACGGCTGTTCAAGGAGAAAGAAATGATGAGATATTCTATGATTCACTGATTCAGATGTCACCTGATGCCAATCAGGCTGCCATCATCACGAGCATCCGCAATGATGAACGCGGACATAATCAAATGTTCCGCCACATGTACAAGGATCTGACAGGTCAGGAGATTACGGGCGTAAGCAGTGAGCCGGTTGAGACGGTCACCTCTTATCTTGCCGGACTGCAAAAGGCGTTTCAGGGTGAATTGGCCGCCGTGGAAAAGTATAGAAAAATATGGTTTGGTCTCCCTTATGGCATATATAAAGACACGGTGTGGGGAATCATCCTGGACGAACAGAAACATGCGGATAAATATAACAATCTGATTACCTACAATTTGCCGAGATAGTCATGTATGGGATAAATAACGCGCGTATTCTTTTAGTGATGAACAATTGAAATCAGCAAAAAACCAGTGAATGAGTAAAGCTCACTGGTTTTTTTCCTTTGCTGAGTCTCTCTTATATAAACTTGCTATCAAATGCACTCTTCCAACGTATCAGGTTCCACATGAACGTGAACGGTGTATACGTCATGTTCCTCCATTAACTCGTTCTCTACGTCTGTACAGATATCGTGTGCTTGTTGAAGATCCAGCTCAGCATCAACTGTTATGACAACATCCACTACAACGTTATTGCCATAGTTCCGCGCTCTCACGTCTTTAACTGTCTCTACGCTGTCAATTCCGGCAATCGTTTTTTTGTACTCCTGAATCAGTTCAACATCAAAACCATCCGTCAGATGATGTGTGGCTTCCTTGAAAATGTCCCAAGCGGTCTTGCAGATCAGGAAACCTACGATGACAGCCGTTACAGGGTCCAGCCATGGGAGGCCGAACTGGGAACCCACGATCCCAATGACCGTACCGGTGCTCACCCAGGCATCGGAGATATTATCTCGAGCTGCAGCCATGACTGCCTGACTTTTAATACGAGTAGCAAGTCTCTTGTTATAGCGATAGACCAGATACATGATAACTGCGCAGAAAATGCCTGTGTACCCAGCGATGATATCCGGAGATTCATGTTTACCCTGAAACACAGAACCAATGGCTTGAAACAGTACTTGTAAACCTACTGCCATCATAATGAAAGAAGCAACAAGTGACGCAACGGTCTCTGCTCTCCAGTGACCATATGTATGATCTGTGTCGGCTGGGCGTTGGGCAAGCTTCAAACCGATCAGTACAGCTATTGAGGCCACAATATCGGTGGCATTGTTTAATCCATCCGCCTTGAGCGCTTCTGATCCGGCCATACTGCCAACGATCAGTTTTAATACGGTCAAACATATGTAGGCGATAATGCTGATGATAGCTCCGCGCTCCCCCAGCTTTAAATTATCGTATTTAAGTTGATCCACATGATATCCTCCTGCAATCTTCAATTCAAGCACGTGTATGATGGTACCATTGAAGATTTGTGTGGGTCTAGAGAAACGTTTTGAGTGTGACGAAACATAATCTGAACGCGGCAATTTTTTTACGAGCATCCAAAAAAGTTGGATTTGGCAAACTTAAGTGATTAATGGGTGGTAAGAGGAAGGTGGCCGACTGCCTTCCCTTGTAACCACACTTTCTTGCACTTGGACACAAAGAGCCAAATGGATCGTTTTGATCCACTCGGCTCTTTATGTTATTTTACAATAATTTGTATAACATCACTTACCGTTGTTCCACTTCCATTCATAAATCACTGCCCTTATTCAGAAAGTGTCGATTCAACTGGCGGCTCATTGGCAAGCTGCTCCGAATCATCGGAATGCCGTTCGAACATAACTGCGTCAACCCTCGTATAGATCATATCCGCAGGAAGCGTTGGCGGGTCTACCGTGGTAGGCGAAACTCTGGTTAACCGGACATACTCGCTACCGTCACCCGTAAAGTCGAACGTTCCCAAATTAACCCAACCCGATGAGCCGGCCGTTGCATCGATATAGGTGACCTCGGTACCCGTTTTATGTTTCACTTCCACTTTGACATTGTTATCGTTTGCTGTCGTATGGACAAGTTTGTAGATCGAGACCGTATATTTCCCCTCTGGAAACTCGCCTTTCCACGTTGCTGATGATCCTTGAACTGTTGAATAGCGGGATTTAACCCCAATTTTGTATCCGGCTAAATTGCTTTGGCTCCACGACCCTTCTGTCGTGTATAACCCTGTTGTATTTGTACTGTCCACGATAACCGTTAGGTCCCTGATCGTGATATTCAAAGGTGCTGTGGTTAAGGTCACACCGTCAATCGTGACCGTAGCCCATACCTCAATGTGATCCGTGTTCCCATCGAGATTAAGAAGGGTCAACACCCCACTGCTATTCACTTCAGCCAGATCCGTACGATCAACGAAATACTGTACATCGGCATGTGTTAGATCACCGATCAAACCGTTATCCAAATAGCCGGTTACGCTCAGTTGTGCGGTTTGAGTCATCTGCAGCTCGTTCCGATCGGACAGGATCACAGCAGACTCCAATTGCGGTATCCTGTTTGGGTCCACCCACATGATTGCATCGGCAACGACTCTGGACTTGTTGGCCTTATTGGTTAATTCCACGTACCCGCTATCGCCTGCAACAAAAGGATAATCCCCCAGGTGCACCCAAGTACCATTCGCTGTTGTCTCATCAACTGTCACCGTCTCGGAGCCTCCGCTATAATAAACGGTAAATGAGGCATTTGTTGCCCAATTTTCACTCGCAGCCGTGATTTGCGGAATCTTGTAATACACACTGTAAGTGACACTTTCCGGCAGCTCAGGCCGCCATCTCATTTTGCTTGTTGCTGTGCCGGTCGTAGATTTGGCATACACATAGTTATCATAATAATAATCGTTAGCTGTCGTATCCCTTATCCAGACGCCTTCTGTCTCCGCCTCCGTATTATCCACGATGATGGTTGAACTATCCTGCCCATCGGGTTGGACTGGAGTTTCCGAAACCTGATCCGGCAGATAAAGTGTCCGCTTGCGGGTCTGTTTCCCCTCCGATTCCACGTAATACGTGAAAGTTTGGGATAAATCATTCACTCGTATCGACCATTCCATCGGGTATATCGTATCTGGGATGGTCGTGTACGTGGCCCCGCCATCCAAGGAATAATGGATTGTCGCTGGTTTTGTCGTTTTGGCCTGCACATAAGCATCATAAACCGTTTCGTCGGGCTTAACCATCAGCATGCCTTTAACCGCATCAATTGGACTGTGGGTATCAAAGAAATAGCTTGCACCCGATGTATCAGCCGTTCTAACCTGATGCAGCGGCACATTAATGTTAAGTCCTTCTACAATGATCGCGGTGATGCCCTTGCCTGAAACCGTGGTTTGAATGATTCCGCCACTCATTACCGTTTGCTCTGGTGTGCCATTGTCGCGGATGATCGTTACGGTATAATCCTGTGCCGGGTTGAATCCAATGATCTGTTCATTCAATTCAATCGGAGTCTGAACTTCTTCAGACGATGCATTGCTTAATCCGATGTAGAATTTATCCCCGCTCTCACCCGTTATCCAATTCAATTGAGGATGGTTGGTCTTAATAATCCCCTTGGGCATCCAAAGCCAAACGTCGGAGTTACCATAAAATTGACCTGGTTTATTCCCATAAAGGTGATATTTGAACCATAAAAAATTCGTTTCAAATACGGAAGGAAACGTAATGCTCCCGTTTGATTTCAATGATTGTTCGCTGATCAAATAATCCATCGTTTGCCCGAGTTGCCCCGGAATATGGTGATAATAGATGGATGTAGCCCCGCTTGGGCCTTCCAGAGGAAAGTCCGGTTCAAGTTGGCTAACGGCGAAGCCTTTATAATAATAACCTGGATAACTGGAATATCGTCCAATAACCGCATTATGAGCAATATCCTGCAGCAGTTCATCCCCTGTATAGAGCGACAATCTCAGCATGAACGGAGCTTCCTGAGCATTCATCCGATAATAACCGGTTGTACTTCCTGCTTCAAACGTCAATCCGCTCGGTGAAACAAGCCAACGCTCCGCTTGAACACCTCCGGCAATATCTTCGGGAAGCTTGAGTCTTGGATATTGAAATTTACCACTTTCCGGCCAATGGAACGACTCGGCGTAATTATATGTCTCCGGCTGAGGAATCGTAACGTTACCTTCAGGAACTGGACGAGCAACAAACATTGTTGCATAGCGTTTGGCTTCCTTATAGGCGGCATCCAAGTATTTGGGATCCTGAGTTTCCTCATATAGCTCCAAGATCTCCATCCACAGCTTGCTATAATAATAAATGAACTCATTTTTACTCACATCGACGGATGCTGGCGTATCGATATGTTGCGTGATATAACTGTCGGCTGCATCCTTCGCAGCTTGCAAATACTGCGCATCTCCCGTCATCCGATACATCATCAGGGGTTGAATAACAGGCCCGCGGTCTTTCTGATCCGGGTCACGTACGAGGTATTCTTCCTGTGCCAGCGCCCCAATACCAGCTGTAGTTCCCATCATCTGGTGAACAGCGGTGACACTTGAAACATCAAACGGCAGAGTAGCCATTTTCCATAACGAAGGCACACCGTATACTTTTTTCTGCGTTGGCGACCAACCGATACCATTTCGTGATACGCCATACTGGACGGACGGTAGTGCTCTCGTATCGTAAAGCTGGTCATCTCCAGTCAAATAATAAGCTCCCAAAAGAACCGCATTTGAGCTTGTTCGGACGCTATCCTCGTTTTCGATATCAATAAAACCCTTGGCACGGCTCCACCACCCGCTGGGTGATGGGACATAATTCACAGAGTCGTCCCCTTGTGGCTCAACTTTAAGCAAATCGATCATATTAAACATCGCATCAGTAAGCGATTGATCTGACACATTTTTCCGGTATGCCGAATAATCGTACTCATTGCGAAGAATATCCACGTAGGACTCATATAGATTGCTTTTTTGAGCGATTAGCCCCATATGAAATTGATAGGTGTTTTCTGCGGTCATTTGCGAATAAGTCCCTAATTGAGGCGCATACAGAATTGGCTGCACGCTGCCTTCGTTGTTAACCAGGCTCATGCCAAGCCGTTGTTTCGTAACACCTCCCGTCGGTTCAAATTCAACCGGAAGCTCTGCCGAAGGTACAAATACGCCATACGTTAATGGATTTCCTGAACCATCTTTTTTCTCAACCAGGCTCATCGGAGCGCTCAGCTCTCTTAAACTTGTTGATTCCACCGTACCTACCATTTTGGCATGTGACCTGAATCCATTTAACACTTCATTGATGCCCGAGACTGCCTCTGTTGTGAAGGACTGATATCCAATCACATAATTGCCGTCGCGGCGAGGTGTAAAGGCAAAAGAAACATCTGGTTTATCCCCTGCCATGGACCAGTTCACTTCAAAATCGTAATCACTGCCATGCGTAGCATCGGTTAATACCGCCGTCTGGCTGTCTGGAAAATGGACCCCGTCGAATGTAATCCAGCGTTTGTTCATCGTATCGTAGTAATTGGTTCGGCTCCCCGCATTCCCATCCAATAAAACCCATTGTTCCTCAAGTCTTTCCACCACAGTATTTATTGGCTCCCAGTTTCCTGTTTCTGTGTTTTTGTAGAACATGTCACGAACGATGGATTTTCCCCCATCCCATGCCGCTTCATAGAAGGTTGCCTTGTAGTTTGCATTTTCGATGCTACCTTTCTCTGTGTAACTGAGATTTGTTAATGTGCGGCTCCGCAGCGGGGGCAAAGGTGGTGCCTGTTGACGGATATTCCCCTCGAACTTGACTGCATCGGCCCGCGTAATAATTGTACCCGTAGAAGGCTGTGTTCGAGTCAGCCTGACAAATTCGCTATCATCACCACTAAACTCATACTCCCCCAGATCCACCCATCCAACCGATGGACCTGACGAAGGTCTTAGATCCATAAACTTAACATCCGTAATCCCGTTATGAACAATCTCAATTTTCACATTACTATCTGCTTTATCCGCCCAATCCAGCTTATAGAACGATATTCTCGCCGTCCCTGCTTCCAAGCGTGGATTCCAGGTGATGCTTCTACCTACAGCGTCTGTAAATTTGGAACTGGAATTATTGTATCCCTTCACTCCCGCGCTTGTGCTCCAATATGGAGCGGAGAATCCGTTATTAGCGTTGCCGGAATCAACCGTAACGACATGATCAATTGTGAGGCTCCCATCATCAATGATGATTGTCTTATGTGGCTCTTTCTGCTTTATATTTCCTTCGAACTTAACCGCATCCGCGCGTGTAAGGATCGTGTTTGTGGTGCCGGTAGACCGGGTCAATTGAACAAATTCTTCACCAACTCCAGAAAAATAGTACTCTCCCAAATCAACCCACCCTGCGGGAGCGCCAGATGAGGGTCTTAGATCCATAAAGACTACATCCGTTGTTCCATTATGAACAATTTCGATTTTTACATTGCTATCAGCCTTATCCGCCCAATCCAGCTTATAGAACGATATTTTCGCGGTTCCTGCTTCCAAGCGTGGATTCCATGTTATCGTTCTGCCTGCTGTACTCGTATATTTGGTGCTGGAAAGATCATACCCCTTCACCCCTGTGCTTGTAGTCCAATTTGGAGCCACATATCCATTGTTCTCGTTACCCGCATCAGGTGTCACAACATCATTGATCTTGATACTCCCGTCATCGATGATAATCGTCTGATAAGGTAAGGTCTCCGCATCAGCGGCCCTTATTCCGATCAGGCTGGAAGGAACTACGACCGTCAACATGAAAACGATGAAGAAAAACAGCTTCCTTTTGACCATACAATTCACAGCCTCTCCTTAAAATGATAACGCTTCCAAAAATGAGTTACCTTTTGCTCTAATGATCGTAAAAAAGCACTTAACCTTCCCCTTCTGTCTAATTCCGCTCTGTCGTTTTTATCTTAGCATGTTACATGACGGTGAAATTTCTTTCATTTTAAGAATTTCTTATACGATTTTAAGTAAAAAAAGAAACCTACATCCTAATTGATTGCTCAGTTGCAGTCAGATAGAATATAGGTCTTTCAAGTGTTCCAAGAGGACTTATCAATTATAAAGGCGGCTGCACCAATAACAATTTTCCAAGCTGAATGACGGTTTGATCATACCAAGCTGGATGTTGCCGAACATGTTCCATACCTCGTTCATTGCCACTTGCCTCAAACACGGCCGCTTTGTCAGTTTTCTCGTGATCGATCTCGAAGCGAACTGTATGTTTCCCATTTGGTAGCTCCGGCAAGAAAATATATTGATTTCTATTATGATCGTTGTAGAGCGTGAATCGATCAATAAGGAAGGGTTCTCCTCCATCCACCGACACCTTCAATCGGCCAGAATCCGGCCCCCCGATATCAAATAAGCCGATGTGGGTTCCCTCAAACTCCACTGTGATCGCCTCTCCGGCATCAACTGCTCGCCATAATCCGGGGAACAACCAATCATACTCACGCACTAAAGGAAAATCATCAGAGGTCATGTAAGACCATCCTGCGGAAAAATGAGTAAGACGATCCAGTGGCAGCATGGTTGCATACTCCCAAGGATTGGCCGGGACCAAGGGGTCCTGCGGCAAGTGATGTTCGACTTTTCCCACGTGATCTCGAAGTTCGCTCATTTTCTCAAACGAACGAATGATGGTGTCTGTGTAG
Organism: Paenibacillus sp. FSL E2-0151; assembly: GCF_037993015.1. Lineage (NCBI taxonomy): Bacteria > Bacillati > Bacillota > Bacilli > Caryophanales > Paenibacillaceae > Paenibacillus > Paenibacillus sp. FSL E2-0151. The sequence goes on along the minus strand of NZ_CP150308.1, from coordinate 3,634,500 downwards.
ATCTGGTGTCCTTCGGGAATCGTCGGATGGATCGAATCATGCGTGAAAATAACGGCTCCGGGGATGGACACGTCTGCTCTTGAAGTAAAAATAAGCTTTCCATCCGAAACCAATTGACTGACCGCTACGCCCAGATGAATCGAAGGAATACCGTAATAGTCGGCGACTTCCTCTTGCATAAGAGCGCCCTTCTGGTATTCGCCGGATTGAAATGAGGTCAAATCCCGCTCCTTGATCGTATATACAAACAGGATATCGATAAACCGGCTGCGCTTGCGAATCTGTCGGACAATGCCTTCGATCCGCGCCTTGGATTCGGGAACTCCGCCATCGTTGCCAACGAATTCAACAAATACGAGATCAGGCTGATGACGAAGCACATCTGTCTCTGAACGGGCGCAACCGAGGTCCGATCCTGTTCCATCAATGCCTGCATTCACAGCGCGGATATCGGCATGGGGATATTGTCCTCGCAGCCAATCCGCCGTCATGACCCTGTATCCTTTCGAACGTGTATTACTGCCGCCAAAATAAACGATTGTTACTGTTTCCCCATTTTCCAACTTCTGAATGACATTAGGTAGCCCTCTTCGTGGGAAAAATTCCTTCATCACGACTTCACCCGCCCTCACTTAGCGTTTTTAGGAGCAAAAAATTTCACAGCAAACACTTCATAATAAGGCGAACCATACGTTGCACAGAAATCAAACCGGATTTGGGTTACACCTTCTGCATGCACCTGATGTTTATTCAATGAAAGATAATTCCCACGGACTTTAATTTCATTCTCGGTTCCGTCTTCCAAAGTTAAAGTCACATCATAATCTTGAATCAACGACTCGATTGGATCATCGAAATGCTCCAAATTCAGCTGCGAATTGAAAACAAGATGGATTTCATCCAGATTCTTGGGGCTTGCAAAACCAAATTCCAACCATTCCTGTCCTTCCGTACGTTCCGAAATCCAGATGTTTGGCAGACCATAAGGTCTGGAGAAACCGTTGACGACATTCGCGGGATTATACATATCCTGGGATGGTATCAGATCTTTGAAGCAAATGCTCTTATTAAGTTTCTTCAGCCTGGATGGCTCTTCCGGTCTATAAAGGAAGCTCACCGCTCCAGTCATTTTCTCTTCATTGCCATACACGGCAAGGCTCGCCGTACCTTCCAATACGATGTAGATTTTGTCGTCTTCTGGCTTCTTGAGGCTGAGGTCCAGTGTAATCCAGTCATCGTGACCCGCTGAAATCACCAAGTTGTAGCCCTTCAGCTCGCTGGTGGGAATATAGTTTTCCTTCCGAGCCCCGCCAAACAGCTTCACTTGCAACGTTTCCGAATGCTCGGATTTATTTTTAATTTTGATCTGCACGCTTTCAGCCACGGATGTCTGAATCGGCAAGACCAAACATAACGCTTTCTCCAAGAAGATCTCTTCGGTTGTATGAAGTTGTTCATAGCTTCGCTGAGACGAGGCACGAATCGTTAATCCGTCTACGAAATAAGGATCTAGCGGCTCTTGAAGCCCTACAATTGTTTGCCCGTCTCGAAGCAACTGCGCCTGAAGCTCACCCATATGCGCTTTGACGATGGCCGCAGGGTCTGTATCATATTTTACGCATAACGCAGCAGCCGTTCCTACCGCCTGCCCCATACAACCACAAGTTGCCATCACCCTTGTAGACCCAAAAGCCACATGAGTAGCGCTTATATTACGGCCAGCGAACATGAGATTAGGAATATTGCGTGAAAATAAGCTGCGAAAAGGGATATTATACAATCCCGGCACAAAGTTCCACGCGGTAGCCGGCCCTTCATCGTAGATGCCTTTATTTGCATGCAGATCCATATACCAACCTCCGACGGATACCGCATCTTCGAAATGAGTCTTTTCTGTAATATCGTTCTGAGACAGCATGTGTTCCCCTATAAACCGCCTCGACTCCCGCTTTCCCGGAATCGGGCATACATAATCCAGGATGAGGTTGTCTACATCATCAAACTCACCGCTATTTTTGATATAATCCCAGATCCCGTATACCAATTTCCGCAGTTCCAACGCGATGTCTTCATTATTCTTGATAATATCCATATGTCCGCCGTATTCCAGCCACCACAATCCGCCAAGCCCGTTGATTTTCCTTGGAAAAGATCGATGGTTTAATCCTTTTCTGATACTATCAAAAAACTCTAGCTTCGTAATATCATACGCAAAGCCTGGCCTTTCATAAGGAACGGAATAGTTTACGTCACGGGCTTGAAACAGAATCGTATCACCCATGGTGTAATGATCCGCCACTTCTGGAGCGAGCTCCTCCTGGTATTCATGCTTCGCCTCTCTTCCCCATCGGAAGTGAGCACCTGCTTGGTATCCAACAATTCCATCACCGGAGCAATCGATATAGGTTGGGCTTTCAAAACGAAATTTTCTTTCGGAAGCCAATTGAAGGCCCTCCACCCATTGAATTCTGCCGTTCTCCATGCCCGTTTCATGCACACATGTATTCAGAAATAGAGAAATGTTGGGTTCATCATAAACCATGTCAAGCAAGACCGTATCCGAAAGTGAAAGCATAAGTTTTTTGTTGTATAACGGATTATAATGAAAGATCTTCAGTTTGAGTTCTTCCACCAACCCGCCTTCGCGAGCATAATAGGATGGACTGTTTCCGAGATATGCCGACCCGTTAATGTGAACTCTGACCTCGCTGCTCGCATTTCCACCCAGAACTGGCCGATCATTGATAAGTGAAACCAGCAACCCTTGGCGTGCGGCAGCAATGGCAGCGCATATCCCGGCAATTCCTCCACCTATGACGGTTACATCTGATTTCATAAGCTCCATTTTGATAACCTCCATGATTAGATGCTCCTATCATGGTAATGGTTTTGACCCCTTTTTTTTTACAGGATTTCGCGAAAAAATCATACATTTTTTTGTATCCTTATTTGAATTCCTACCGTGTCATTTTTATCCGATATTGCTTAGGTGTATCCCCCGTATATTCTTTAAAAAGTTTGCAAAAGTACCCTTCATTGACGATACCTACCTCCTCGCACAATTCCAATAAAGAATAATCTCGAACGTTTAACAACTCGAGGGCGAGATGGATTTTTTTACGGTTAATGTAGCTGATCACGCCTTCGTTCATTGTTTTTTTGAATAAGCTGCTAAAATACGACGGCGCTAGATTCACTTCCTCCGCAATTGCCTCCAGCGTTAAACGTTGTTTCAGGTTTGTCTCTATATAATGCATAGCACTCATAATTTCTGCACGATGTAACAGTTGGCCCGCATGCACGTATTCGAATGTGAAGTCGCCAATATAGGCGAGCTGCTCCTGAAAAGCCATAAATTCCATGGGGAAGTCTGGAACTTCCATGGCCATCTTATTCCCCGATTTAAATTTCACGGTAATGTCTCTGTACAAGTCTCTAATCATTGGCACCATGATGGACTTGTGGATTTTATGGTCCGTAGCAAATTGCGACAGATCGGCAAGTGCATTATCCAGCTCTTCCTTGGAAATCTTCCTCTTCAGCCGTATAAGAAAATCAGCAAGCTTCTTCTGAAAGTCTGCTTTTTTGTCATTATGGTATTGGAACCGATGCATCGGTGTTTTTACAACTTTTTCGGTATGATAATAGAAATCCTCACTCACATTTTTAGCTTCCGTGTACGCCTGTTTGATCGATTCCCAGCCTCGGTGCGGACCACCAAAAGCGACAGATACCCTTTTATTCAAATATTGATGCAAATGAGAGATGATCTGCCCTCCCAAGGATAAACAAGCATATTCCGTTTCCATATCACTGCGGTTATTTTCCCAAGATAAAAAGCCAATAAAACGATTATCGGACAGATCCGCAGCTACGCCACTGCTACCATTCATCACTGTTTCTTCGATGATATTTGTTATCGCATACTTCAAGATGTTTTGATCTGCGGCCGCGTATTCGTTTCGGAAACTTTCGTACGTATTCATCTCAACGATGAAGCAGCAATAGTTGGCTTGAAAGAAATGAAACTGCATGCGATTGGCAAAATCCGATGCCCGATGAGAAGGAATTTCACCTCGGATCAATTCGTTAAAAAATTGCTTGCGGACTCTGTATTTATTTTCAAGCACGGATACATTTAACGAGTGAAATTCCGCTTCTTTTTTCTCAAACTCATTTAAAATTCCGGCTGCCTTATCCAACGCTCGATTCAAATCGGCTTCCCTCAGCGGAACCTTTACAATGTACTCCAATACGTTGGCTTGAATCGCCCGCTGAGCGTATTCGAAGGATGAATAGGCGGTCAGAAGTATGTACTGGGTATGGGGGAGCTCCGCCTTGAGCTCCTCAATCATGGAGATGCCATCCATACGCGGCATTACAATATCGGATATAACGATATCCGGTTTAAGTTTTATGATCTCCTCGATCCCATTCAGCCCATTATTCGCTTTGCCCACCAGAACAAATCGTCGATCCCTATGAGAGAGTTCATTAAAAAACAATTCCAATCGTTGAATGATCAGGTCTTCATCGTCAACAATGAAGCAGGTATAGTCTCTCCCCATTATGCATCTCCTTTTGGCAATTCTGCCGGGAATACAGCGCGTATACGGGTTATTTCCTTAGGTATGCTAATGATATCCAGCCCGAATTGATCTCCGTAGTGGAGTCTTATTCGACCATGAATATTGTTCAGCCCGATTCGTTTTCTTTTTACTTCTTCTTCACTCGGTTCTGAGATTAAAATATGCTTTATTTTATCAGCTGGAATTCCCTCGCCTTGATCAACAACTTCGATGATGACGATGCTGTCCTCCCTATACGCATGAATCGTAATAGGTCCCTCAATTCCCCCTCCGTTATAACCATGGAAGATGCTATTCTCCACAAGGGGCTGCAGCAGCATTCGAAAAACAGGAAAATCCATCAGTCCTGCTTCAATATCTTCAATCAAGTGGAAGTTTCGGTTATACCGAATGTTCTGGATCTCGATATAGTCCGCTACATTGCGTAATTCCTGGCGTAGGGAAACCTTCTCAGATGCATCGTCTATCCCATACTCCAATAATGAAATTAGTGACCCGATCACCACATCTACTTTCTCTATTTGTCCGAGACGTATCACATTGCTGATTGAACCAAGTGTGTTATACAGAAAATGTGGGTTTATTTGAGACTGTAACACTTGGATTTCCAGCTTCCGCTCAAGTTCATTATGAAGTTCAGCTCGGCGAATCAGTTCAACAATTTGCTGAAGCATACGATCGAATGCCCGTGAAAGATCGCCAAACTCATCGTTTCGATTAATCGTTATAGTCGTTGTGAGGATACCTTGTTCCACCTGCTTCATTTTTGTTTTGAGCGTATAAAGTGGTTTTCTTATATATTTGGCAACAAAAAAAGAAATGAACAAACTTAAAAGAAGACCTGCAGCGAGCAGCTCGAGGTAATAGGTTTCCAATCTGGACAACGCTGCTTTTAAGCGTGATTCATCGTTGATCGAGATGATGGTCCAGTTGAACTTCTCCGTTGGTTTTTTCAAAAGGGAGACCGGAATACCATCGTTGGTAAACAGTTGAAGGTTTGTTTCTGTCGTATCCAGAATTTCTTCCGCTGACGTCTCTCCGATCGAAAAAGAATGATCTTGAATATTCAGAGGTCCTTTATTTTCAGAAAATCCGGCAATGATCTTACCTGACGCAGTGATCAGAGCCAGATTCATTTGTTCCTGTTTATTAATCTTGAACAAGGTTTCTTCAATGGCATTTAGATCCAAATCAACCGCAATGGCCATAGGAAACGGAGCACCGTTCAGATATCGAACCATCGTAACGGTCCAGCCAGAATACTTCGATTTGTAAGGTTCACTAACAAAGGTAGTCCTTCTATTTTTGTCAGCCGCATCAAATAAAGGTGCTCTTTCAGATAAAGGTTCATCGAATATTCGAGTAGGTGTACTTCCACCCAGAATGGATAAATCACTTTTGATCAAATAAATATTACTGACATAAATACTGTTGAGTTCATACAGCTCCCTTAATTGCTTTTTAATCACTTCGGTATTGTTAATGTTGGCTTTCACTGATGTTTCAACTGAGAAGAGAATCGTCTGGAAAGAGGAAAAATTAACGGTAAAATACTGGTCAACCTTGTCTAATATTTGATTGGTGTAAAAAATGTCATTGGTTCTTATTTCCTTTTGGACATAGCGATAAGACAATTGGCTTATCAAGATGATGCAGCCTAATACAAAGGCAAACACGATAAAAAATAATTTTAAAGGCAAGCTGATTCTTCTTCGCATCCATCATCTTCCTTTTAGTTCCGTTTTAAACTAAGAATAGCATATGCTAATAAAGAGAGGGGCTACGAATAGCCACTCTCTCTTCGTTTATTTTTACTTGATAAGGCCGGCTTCTTTAAATTGCTGGATTGCGGTTTCCTTATATTTCTGCATGTCAAACTTGGTATCCAGCGTCTGGAGGAAATTGTCCCAGTTGGAAAGAGGCTCTTTGCCCGTCATAAATTTAACCAAGCTTTCATTAATGAAACGAGTGCGGTCAGCATCCAAGGTATCGCTAGGGTCTGGGGTCAATAAATTTCCGGGCAACGTTGGCCCCACATATTGCTGATTGTCCTTGAAAGCTTCCGCTGTCTTCGGATTCTGGAAACTGAAGTACTCCGCATCATCACCACGGCGCGGCATTCTATAATGATCAACCCATAGGTACTTCTCTTTCATTTCCTTCGATAACTCGGAGGTTTTATTTTTGATCTTGCCGTCTACAACATCCCAATGGATGCCTTTAATTCCGTATGCAAAGTTCGGATAGGCTTCTTCATCCGTAAAGAGATAATTTAACATGGACAAGATCCGAATGATTTTGTCCTCGTCCGCTTTTGCGGATATGGCCCATGAATTGCCCTGAAATGATTTTCTCTCTACAATTTGATCCCCGTAAGGACCTTTCATCGGAGGAATAACGATCCATTCGGGCACCTCGCCACTAATTTCTTTCATTTTCTGTTGATAATCCGGTTCCAGTCTACGAGCATCTCTGATCATGAAGCCAACTCTACCCTTAAACATCTTTTGGTCCAACAGATCCGGCGAATTCATCGTCACCCAGTCCGGGTCAACCACCTTGGCTGTCATCATTTTATTAATGTAAGCAAGCGCCTCTTTCATTTTGGGATCGATAAACAGAAATACCGGTTCATTATCTTTTATCTCAACGGCTGAAGGAGGATTGACGCCAAACATCCACATCAAGCTATCAAAGCCATAGGTTTGCAGATTACCTTCTTTATTCATACCACCGATGAATCCGTACGTATCGTTTTTGCCATTCCCGTCCGGATCTTTCTCTGTAAAGGCTTTCATAACTTCGAACAACTCATCAGGTGTCGTTGGTACCTCCATATTCAGCTTTTTGAGCCAATCGTTACGGATGAAGAAGCTTCGACTGATACCGTTTACATTATCATAGCCTGGAACTCCAATGGTCTTCCCTTGATAGGACATTGCCTCCCATGAGTCGGTGCCAAATCGTTTCTGTAGTTCAGGGAATTGGTCCATATACGGTGTCAAATCGGCAAGAACTCCTTGGTCGTAATATTGCGCAAGATCAGCACGACTTTTCAAAAAGATCAAGTCTGGAATATCCCCGCCTGCAATGAGTGTATTCAGTTTGGTTGTTGCTTGCCCAGCCTGAGGAATCATCATCTCCAAGTCGATGTTCATCTCTTCTTCCAACATTTGGCGTTGAATATCTTCATCACGTGGAGGTACCGGAGCAGCAGCATTAAAAGTGCCTTGGTTAAACATTGAGATTTTCATTTTTGTTGCAAACTGGCCAGACTGGCCTTGCGAATTACTCGAAGTTGTCGATGTAACTTCTTCATTCCCCCCACATCCTGATAAAAGCGTTCCAAGTCCTAAGATTGCCGATAGAATAGCAAATGAAATCTTTTTACGCTGCATATTGACCTCTCCTTTGCTTGTATATTATCACGGTTTCCCCGTAATAAGTTAGGTTGGAACACCTTTTATCCTTTAACGGATCCCAGGAGTACACCTTTGGTAAAATGCTTTTGCAAAAATGGATAAACGATCAATATCGGGACTGTAGTTACAACTACTGTAGCCATCTGCACAGCGAACGTACTGACAGCCCCGGAATTGGCGAGCGAATCAGCGCTTTGAGTTGCAACGTTAAGCAGAATGTTGCGCAAAATCACTTGAAGTGGCATGTAGTTGGAATCATTGATATATACAATAGCATCAAAATAACTGTTCCAATGCCCGACTGCGTAAAATAAGGAAATGGTGGACAGGACGGGTAAGGACAGGGGTAAAATGATCCGCCATAACGTCTGAAGTTCACTGGCACCGTCTACCCTCGCTGATTCCTCAATTTCACCAGGCAATTGTTCAAAAAAACCTTTGATGATCACCAGATTAAATGCACTAATGAGATTTGGAATAATCAATACCCAAGGACTGTTTAACAATCCCAAAGAGCGGATTAGTAAATAAGTCGGAATTAATCCCCCACTGAACATCATGGTAAACACAATGAAGAGTAAAAATGGACTTCTTCCGGGCAAATATTTTTTGGATAACGGGTAGGCCGCGATTACCGTAAAAAACACGTTTAACGCAGTCCCTACAATCGTTCGGAACAACGTAATTTTATACGCCTGCCAGATCCCATGAGAAATGAATACTTCTTTATAGGCCAGAAAGGTAAAGGATTCTGGTATAATCACAATCCCTCTTCTTAATACTTCCGATTCAGGTGTTACGGAGACAGCAACCACATATAGAAAGGGCAGCACGCACAGTAGGGATAATATAATAAGAACTACATAAACGACGGTTTGCCAGACTTTTTCCCCGATTGTCATATGGATCATTCTAAAGACCACCTCACCAGATTTGCCCATCGAATTTTTTGGCGAGCTTATTCGCTGCCAACACTAAAGCAAATCCGATGACAGCTTTAAACAATCCTACAGCCGTAGCCAAGCCAATCTTAAGACGTTCCAACCCTTCGCGGTATACCCATGTGTCAATAATATCGATCTTCTCCTGGTTAAAGGTGTTGGCAAACATGAATATTTGGTCAAAACCCGCATCCAGGATATGGCTTAATTTAAGAATCAGCATCAGAATAATGACTCCTCGAATACCGGGTAACGTGATATGCCAGAGCTGTCTCCATTTGGATGCACCATCCATTCGAGCCGCTTCATACAAGCTTGGATCGATTCCTGCCAAGGCAGCAAGGTACAAAATCGCCCCCCATCCAATATCCTTCCATACTTCAGATAAGATGATCAGCATTCTGCCCCAGGCAGGTTCGGTTAGAAACGAAATGGGTTCAACACCAAAGTCCTTCAAAATCATGTTAAAGAGACCATCGCCCGGGGCAAGTAAGGCTACCATAATTCCATACACAATGACCCATGATAGAAAATGAGGCAAATAAGTGATTGTCTGTACGATTTTCTTAAACCATTGGCTATACACTTCATTGAGGAGTAAAGCAAGTACGATTGGCGCGGAGAAACCGAACAATAGCTTATACAGCGATATAACAATCGTATTTTTCATGATGTCCCAGAAATAAACTCCGTTCATAAAATCCGTAAAATTTTTGAATCCCACCCATGGGCTATCCCATAGTCCCAAAGCCAGGTTGTAGTTTTTAAAAGCAATCATAATTCCCGCCATAGGAATGTATTTGAATACCGCAAAGTAAATTAAGGCTGGTAATAAGAGAGCATACATCACTTTGTGCTTTTGTATCGTCCTTATCCATGTCTTTCGCTTTTTGGAGATGGGAATGGCGTCCGCTGCCAACTTTGCTTGCATTTCATCACCTCGTCTTTGTTTGTATTTGTATAATAGCACCCACCTATCGGATAAATTTCTGAAATATCAAGAATTTCTTATAAGATTTTAAGGAAGTGTGCCTGGCTCGTTCCAACAGCTAATCCCGGCCAAGTGGAGGTTGAGCAGCAAGTGAGCGAATATACTATGTTCTATAACCAGAACCGATTCCAGAAAAGACTAAACGGGCGTTCCTCGGTTGAATACCGGGAAACGCCCGTAGCTTCTTAAATTCGTTGCGCCGCAGCTTGGAGCGCTTCTGTGAACTTCGATGCTTAAAGCCATCCCTTCAAGCAATTCGATTAATTATTCAGCTTTCCTGCCATTTAGCTCGGTAGCTTGGAATGTAGTCCATTTCCCATTAAGATACCTCCAAATGAACAGCCCTCCTTTTATCAACCAATCACAATAGATAGCTATCCATGTTGCAAACATCCCCATTTCAAATAGGTATACCAAGATATAAGCGAACATAATTCTACAGCAAAACATAGTAATCATACTCACTAGCATGGGGTATTTTGCATCTCCAGCAGCCCGAAATACCGATGGAAGTGCATTGCCGAAAGGCCAAATCAATATCATGACAATCGCATGGCTCCACACAATCTCAGTAGTCCACTGCGTTGCTTCTGCTGAAAAATTATAAATGCTCAGTATACTTGGGAACAAGGCTAAACTCACCACGGAACTCACAATCTGTGCCACAAAAATGATACCAAGTATCTTTTTCGTATAGTATCTAGCCTGTGTAAAATCTCCAGCACCTACACATCTGGAAATGACTATGGACATACCTAAACCAATGGCCATTCCAGGTAAAGCTTGCAATGAAGTAATCGTACTGCCAACCGAATTTGCAGCTATAGCAGCTGTTCCAAATGTAGATACCAAACTTAGTATCAACAATCGTCCAAAATAGAATATTCCATTTTCTATTCCATAAGGTACACCAATTCGCATGATCTGTTTAATCATCATTGAATTAAACTTATGCTTTACGGTTTTATTCTGATGAAGAATTTGCTTAGGATTTGTTAGATGAATTAGAACGCATACTGCAGCACCTATCCTGGAAATTAAAGTAGGAATAGCAATCCCTGCAATCCCCATATTGAACCCATATATGAACAAGACATTGCCCGCTATATTCAGAATGTTCATAGCCAGCATAATTTTCATAGGCAATTTGGAGTTGCCCATCGTTCTGAATATGGCAGCTCCAGCGTTATAGAGAGCTAAAAAAGGAATAGAAGCTCCGACGATCAATAAATAAGTGTTGGCATAGTTATATACCTCGTCGGTGATATTGCCAAAGAGAATATCTAAAATAAAGCTTTTAAAGAGATAAATAAAAATCATAATAACAAGCCCTGCTGCTCCAGCAAACCAAACTAATTGATTCGAGGCTTCTCTGGCCTGATTTTCCTGTTTTTTTCCGAGATATTGCCCTACAATCACTGTGCCACCCGTAGCTAAAGCTGCGAATAAACTTATTAACAGTAACATAATCATTTCGACTAAAGAAACTGCAGATACGGCTGACTCTCCTATAGAAGCTGCCATGATTGAATCTGACAATCCGATCAAAGATGCTAAAATTTGTTCAATAATTAACGGGATAAATATTCTCATCAAATCTTTATCCGTAAATAACAACGGGGTCGAAAATGGCATTTTCAATTTATTCATAGTTTCAACCTCATATTCTATTATTCACTACATAACTCTCAAGTCACGTTCTCCATTCATTGTAAATTCCTATCTGTATAATTACTAATACCTATGGTGTATTTTGTATCATGCCTAATATGTATCGTATAATCATCTGTGAATGATTTATCCGATGTATTATGAAAGGATGATAAGTTGTGGATATTCGGGTTTTAAAATACTTTTTAACTGTGGCTAAAGTAGGCAATATAACAAAAGCAGCAGAAATCCTTCATATTACGCAACCAACACTAAGCAGGCAGCTTATGGATCTTGAAGAAGAACTGGGTACGCGTTTGTTGATACGAGGAAAAAGACAGATTACACTAACAGATAGCGGTCTCTTGTATCAGCAACGGGTAAAAGAAATCATTTCCCTCTTAGACAAGACAGAAAGAGATCTGGCAGAACAAAAGGATTTAATTGGTGGAGTAGTTTCTATTGGATGTGTGGAGTCCATTGTATCCAAAGCGTTGGCAGAAATTGTAGAGAAATTCTCTAACCGGCATCCTAGAGTACAATATGAACTGTATAGTGCAGATGGAGATGACATTAGAGAAAAGCTTGATCGAGGAAATATCGATATTGGCATATTATTGGAACCCATTGAAACTGCAAAATATGACTATGTTCGATTACCCTATCCGGACAAGTGGGGCATTCTGATGAGACGAGATGATCCTCTTGCTCAGAAATCAACCATTGGGATTCAAGAAATACTTTCATTACCCTTAATTCCACCCCGTCGGACAATTGTGCAGAATGAGATTGCAAGTTGGCTTGGTGTGGAGAATGATCGTCTTACTATTTTTGCTTCCCATAATTTATTGACTAATGCGATGCAGTTGGTAGAACGGAAACTGGGGTATGCCATATGTGTAAGCGGATCATATACAATCCGGGAAAGTAATAGCACATGTTTTGTTCCCTTTGAACCTGAACGAATAACAAATCATGTACTCGCTTGGAAAAAGAATAGGATATTTAGCTCAGCTACCGCTCACTTTATTCAATTTATAAAGGATATCTATGGTTCATAATAAAAGTGCGCTTTACCTTTAGTGTGGTTATTCTTCAATAAAACAAGGACACGTTATTAACGTGTCCCCAAGATAACAAAAGGTTAAATTCTCAATGAGAGATTTGTTTTTTAGGAGTATACATATAAATTCTTAATAGGATAAACGCCAGGCTCAATATCAAAAATAACAGTCCACCTACTACAATGTACCGAACCCCCATTCCTGATATAAACAACCCTCCGACAGTTGTTCCAATGGTTACGCCCAGGTTACCAGATGTTAGAAATAATCCATTCGCGAATTCAGGGGCTTCCGGAGCTGCTGACGTAATCCAATACTGACTAATATTGCTTGCGATTGCATACAGCACTCCCCATATAACAACAATAATGAACATAGGGACAGTGAATTGGCCCATAAAGAACAGGAAGATGTAGACTACTCCAAATACAAATGGATAGATCATTACGGACTTAATTGCATTTTTGGAAAGCAATCTTCCTCCTAATACGTTACCAAACAAACTGGCTGCACCAAATATAACTAACATTAGACTGAGGCCTTTCCCAGAAATATGAGTAATGGTCGCAAGATATTCGGCGAAGTAACTATACACTCCAGCCGTTGCTGCATTTACAAATATAACGGCAACAATAGATTGCCAAGTTATTGCTTTCTTCAATACACGTAGTTGAGATCCGTATGAAAGCCTTTCTCTGACAGGCATGGATGGAACAAATAGCAATACACCAATGAATGCTACTGCATTCACGATAGCAAAAAAAGTCATAGCAGCATCAATTGAAGCGATACTGGCAATAAAAGTTGTGATGGGTACACCTAGCACAATGCCAGCAGACACGCCCATAATGACTTTTGACACTGCTCTAGGGATCTCTTTCTCACTAACCGAACTAGCTGCTGCTGTCAGAGCGATCGAGATATAGACGGGATGTAAAAATGCCGGGATAACACGAGCAATTATTGCGAATGTAAAGTTTGTTGCAAATATAGAGAAAATATTACTAATCACGAACACACCGAGTACAAGTAGCATTACCCCTCTGCGATTAAAACGCGAAAACACTAAAGGCAGAATGGGACCCGATATCGCAACTGCAAGTGCAAACAGACTTACTAGCAATCCTGCTTGAGACACGCTAACATTGAACTGTTCAGCAATTTGAGGCAATATCCCAATAACGCCCATTTCAGTATTTAAGATTCCGAAGACACCCAAAGTTAATATAAATATAAATAAATTATTTCGTTTAAACATGATTATTACCCCCACCGTTGCTCCATATTCTCTTTCTCATGCTGTACTCCGCCCAAGATGATATTCAAATGATTGAAACCAAACTCTCCTCCTTTTGGCTGTAATCATCTATTTTAATTCAAATTCACATTGAGGGCTTAATACTCATTTGTGTATTATTATATATAAATAAAATGTATCAACAACCACAAAACATCAGGATTCGTGCATTAATACACAACGCGACTCAAATTGTGAATTACTTTTCAAGAAAGTTAGGTGGATGTACATGCTTAAAGTGGACAGAAGAAGTTTGAAATCTCAAGAAGCTATCAAAAAAGCAGTGATAGAACTCATGTCTGAAAAAAGTTTTGATGACATTACGATTCAGGATATTGCTGATCAAGCTAATGTTAATCGTAGAACGATCTATCTGCATTACTTGGATAAGTACGATCTACTGGATAAGCTTATTGAAGAGCATATTGAGGAATTAAAGAGATTGTGTGAATTGGAAGCTGAAACGGATACATTAGAGGGTAGTGCAACATGGTTTTTATATTTTGAACAACATTATTCATTCTTTTCAGCAATGTTAACTAGTAAAGGAGCTCCTTTTTTCCGTAGCAGGTTCCTCGATTTTGTCACAGACGATATTAAGAATGGTTGGGATATGTCCGAGGGAAAAAAACAAGGAATAGATGAAGAGCTTCTTATTCAATTTATCTCACCAGCTTATGTAGGAATTGTAGAATGGTGGTTTATTAATGACATGCCCTATTCACCTCAAGTTATGGGAAAACAAGTGGGAATGTTATTGGAAAATAACCTCTCCTAAACAAAGATGATTCATTCCCAACTATAGTCTGATTTCTTCCAACGCAAAAAAAGGCAACCGAATCATTCCTGTTCGGTTGCCTTTGATTTAGATATAAAACTTTATATACCTTTACTTCTCCGATGGGAGTGGTGTAAAGAGCAGATTGACCGGCAGGTTGCTTCCCGGCGCGGCAGAGAATAGAATGGTTACGCTCTCTCCAGTTGAACCGGTGCGGTAAAGCACGCTTTGTTCACTTGAATTGGCAACCGCAACGTTACCATCGGCAATCGATACCAACTGATTGTTCACCAGAGCTACTCCGGAGTACTTCCCTCCACGAGGGTTAAAGGAGATAAGTGTACGCGGAGCAACATTGGTCAGCGTGATTTTGTACAATACGCCGAAATTACCCGCATTGGATGCGTCTGTGTAAGCCATCGGATCTGTTCCTACCAGATTGGGATCGCTTGAATTGTCACCAAGTGGCAGACGGGCAGGTTTGATTCCCACGTGCTCATCGTACTTTATAATGCGAGTCGCATTCGGGTACGTACCCCGGTTGTGTACTCCGTCACGATCCAGCACAGGTAGCAATGACAAAGCCTCGAAAGGATCTTTATTTTCTTCCACCAGGATAACGTTATAGTCTAAGGAATAATCACTATAAGCGTCCGAATAGAGGGAGATTACTTGTCCTTCTTTCATCGGCGTTTTATTAAGTTCTGTCAAAATCAGTTTGCTTTCCCCAGGTTGAAGGTACTCTTTCTTTTGATCCGCTCCAGTCTGAATCGACTTGAACCATTTATCAATAGACAATTTCCCAGCTACGGTAGCATACGGTGTAGGTCCGGCAAAGCCCATATTCTGTTGTTCAAATACGGCTGGATTCGGATTGTTATTGGTTGCAATCACATACATTTTTACTCTTTTGCCTGTATTGTTCACGTGGTGAATCATGAAACGGGTCTGCCCCGAAGATGATTCTTTATATACAATGCCTTCCGTATTCACAGTTTCCGGACTGTTACTGCGGATCAGCAAACTTGGCTCATCCATGTACGTATAAGGCACTTTCTCCATCGTAGTCACTTCGCCGCCGTTAAAGGTGAATTTCTGTCCTACCGGCGTGAAGAGTAAATTAAAATCGGTAAATGAATATAAGGTCTCATTGGTTATGGTGATGACTTTGGAGTACGTGTTCGTAGCACCGTGATTGTCAGTTACCGTAAGAGTCACGGTTTTTGGACCCGGTTCAAAGAACGCAAGTGAATTGTTCTCCCACGCCGCTTTAACAATATTATTTTCATCATCTGTACTTTGGTCTGTGTATGTTATTTTTTCGCCCATTTTATACTCTTCTTTATCCGTGGCGAACATGGCTACAGGAGGAAGATTAGGAGCCAAAACTTCAATCGTAGTTGAATAGGGATCGCTCCATTGACCATTGGAATCCTGTACTTGATATGAAATCGTATATGTACCTGCTTGATCAAATGAATCCTGGCGACCAGTCCAGCGTTCGTCAACGATATCCATTCCATTAGGTGAACTGGAAGAAGTCACGTAGTCCACTTGATCACCCGCAAAAATTTCCTTTTGGGAAATGGTAAAGCTTGCAACAGGTTTTGTATTAAGATTCAACACAACCGTTTTAGCCGACTGATTCACTTTATAGGTGATGTTCAGAGCTTGAGTAATGGAAGTTAACGGCACCATGAATGTACTTTTTTGCTGATAAGCAGGGCCTTTCATCGTTCTGGTCTCTCCATTTACCGTATAGTCCTTGCTGTTAGTTTTGAATCGGAGTTCATCTTCACCACTAATAATGATGGTTTCCTTGGTTTTGTTATCATATTTGACGCCATATCCCACACGGTCAACCAGCGCACGGATTGCAACATAGGATACACCGTTTTTTACAGCCATTGGCTGTCCAGCAAGATACGTTTTTCCATCCTGCTCCATTTTGTTGCTATTCATGTACAACGTCAGATTTCCACCTGCTACTGCAGGAGATGTCCCATCAACGGATGGTTGCTCTATCTGAGCAGGCGTAGCTGGCGTTTCAACCTTCTCAGGGGTTTCCTCTTGAACTACAGGTTTTGTACCCGTTTCGTTTGCAGGGGTCTCTCCCCCATCCAATGCAGGTTTCTCGCTATCTGTTTTGGGTGTTGCCTCAGTGCCGGTTGAGGTTTGAGTGTCCTTGGCTTCAGTGGGCGGAGTATTGATAGATTTGTTATTGCTCTCCGTCTTCACTTCACGCTCTGCAATCGGCTGCTCTTGCTGTAACACCTCAACTGATTCTACATTGGCTGTGTTTACTGACGCGGTGTCACCTTGCGGTGCTGATTGCGCACTCACAGAACCGACTGCAAATGCTTGAAAAACGGCTAAAGCGGTAAAAATGGATAATTTCTTCTTCATATTCATGTGTTGTCTTTGGCTCCTTCTACTCTCTAGTAATGTATAACCCCTCAAAAAGTCATAGTATTAGACGCTAGATTTAGGGAAAAGTTTCTAATTGAATTGTAAATTATGGATTTTTGTGCAACTATTTTTTCAATGTTTGGTTATAAGTTCTTTGAATAAGAAGCGCCTATTGCATAATAGTCTCGATTTTGCACAAGATAATCCATGTCGCATTTTATAAAGAGGTGGATCAATGACCCCAACCAATCAGGCTTTTTCTGAATTAAAAATGAATATTTCTTATGTTGAACAGTCCCTCTACTGTACTGACGATTTGAAACAACAACAGCTTCTACTTAATGGTGTACAGAGTGTGCTTCTCTATATCGATTCACTTGTAGATCAGGAGATCATTCAAACACATGTCTTAACAGCACTGAATGGCCAAGCTCATTCGCAAATCTACCCATCGTTCACCACTTTAGAAAGTCGAAAAGATACGGATCTGCAACGTGGAATAGATTCACTTATCCAAGGGAAATGTCTTTACATAATCGATGGGCACCCGGAGTTTCACATTCTTTCTACCGAGAAAATGTATGTCCGAAGCACAACCGAACCGGAGAATGAAGGCGTTATTCGAGGGCCGCACAATGGATTCGTAGAGCAGCTTTCGGTTAATTTGAATCTGATCCGTAGACAAATTATTAGTCCATCCTTAATCGTTCGATATTTTAACGTCGGCGAGAAGACACATACCAAAATTGCAGTTGTATATCTTCAGGACTTGGCCAATCCGGAGTTAGTGAACGAAGTAAAAGAGCGAATCACGTCCATATCTTCAGATATGGTGCTCGCTCCAGGTTTTATTGAAGAGTTTATGGAGGATAACCCCTTCTCTCTGTTTCCCCAGCAGCTCAATACAGAAAGACCTGACCGGGTTATTGCCAACTTGATGGAAGGACGTGTCGCCATACTTGCGGAAGGAAGTCCTTCAGCTCTTATCGCTCCAGTTACGTTTTTTGCTTTTTATCAAAGTCCGGATGATTATCATGGTCGCTGGATTGTCAGTTCTTTTTTACGGTTAATTCGCATGATGAGTTTTGTCATTGCTTTTACATTACCTGCTGTTTATATTGCTACCATCTCTTTTCACTCCGCTATTTTACCGATCGAACTGGCACACACAATCAAGAAATCATTGCAGAACATCCCCTTTCCTGCACTTGTAGAGGCAATGTTACTTGAACTGATCTTTGAAGTATTAAGAGAAGCCGGGGTCCGACTTCCCAGCCGAGTGGGCCAGACCATCGGCATCGTTGGCGGTTTGGTTATCGGAGATGCTATCGTTCGTGCGGGGCTTGTATCCTATACAATGATTATAGTGGTTTCACTAACCGCTATCTCGTCGTTTTTGGTGCCTTCGCATGAGATGAGTTCGGCAGTCCGTATTCTCCGCTTTCCAATGATGATTGGAGCGGCGCTTTTTGGATATATCGGCATCGCATTTGGTCTGGTGATTCTAACCATTCACCTCTGCAAGATGGAAAACTTCGGATCGCCTTATTTTGCTCCAGTGGCCCCTTTCAGATTAGCCGACATGAAGGATGTATGGATTCGATTTCCCATCTGGGCGCTTCGCGGGCGTCCTCATGATGCCCGCCCGCAGCGGCTGAATCAGCAGAAGTTCTCTAGGAGTTGGAAAAAACGTGAATAAGGAAACAACAATTACTCGGGGACAATTATTCTTGCTCATTTTGAAATTTGAAATTGGTGTAGATATCTTGTCCCTCCCTTACCGTATACACCTTCTCTCTAAAGGCGGTGGGTGGATCTCTGTATTCCTTGGAGGGTTCCTGATTCAACTTGTCATATTGTTGTGCTGGCTTTTGATGCGAAGATTCCCGAGTTCATCCATTTATGACATTGTAACGCTGATTACGGGGAAATGGATTGGCAAGTTGCTGATCATTGCCTACGTTGGATATTTCCTGTTAATGGGTACTTCTGTTCTGGTGAACGCCTACAGTGTGATTAACCGCTGGATGCTGCAGGATACGCCTCGATGGGCTATATTAGCCCTCTTCTTGTTCAGCAGTATCTATTTGGTTCGGCAAAAATTACGAATCATTGCGCGAGTACTTGTACTCATCTCCTTTTTGGTCTTGCCCATGATGGTATTGATCAGTTATGGACTCAAGGAAGTTAATCTGTTATATCTTTTGCCTTTAACCGAAGCAGGATGGCCCAATATCATTAGTGGATCAACCGAAACATTAATGGCTATGTTTGGATTCGAGTTTTTTCTCGTTGTGTTTCCTATGGTTGAAGGTAGCAGCGGTGGCAAACTCAAGTCTGTTGCTTTAGCAAGTGCTGTAGTCGTGGTGTTGTATGCATTCACCGTGTTCATTTGTTCAACGGCGTTCAGCCCCCAGCAACTTGACTTAATGCCTGAACCGGTTATTTATCTGCTCCGCTCTATCCCACTCGGGACAATGGATCGGGCCGATTTCCTGTTCCTCCCTATCTGGTTAATTTCAATTTTCGGGGCCATATGTGGCTATTACTATACGGCATCCTATGGTATAAGTTATCTCTTCAAACAAAAACACCATAAAAAAGCGGTGCCTTATGTCGTTCTTGCTTCTTGCATAATTGCGTATCTGCCACAACAGAAGGAAAAACTTGAGTTAATTAGTACGATAGCCAACAGATCGGCATACTTTTTTCTCATGATCCTGCCTCTGCTCCTGTTGGTTCTATCTTATATAATGAAACGAAAAGAGAAGATGATATGAGTAAACGGGGGAAAATCCTCATCCTGCTGACCCTGCTCATGGTGATGACGGGATGTTGGGATCAGGATAGTTTAAAAGATGCAAGACTGGCTAATGCTTCGGCGTTTGACATCACCTCAGAGGGTGAAATTAAACAGACGCTTGAAATTGTCGATGATTCTGAGAGTCAACAAGGGAGCAGCGGTAATGAAGTCCACTCAGGCACCGGGAGATCCGTCCGTCAAAGTACGGATAGAATTCGTGCTAAAGTGACTGGTGATATCCGGTTTTTCAAATATGGGATGATCTTATACGGCAACAAACTCGCACAAAATGATATCTACCCCTACCTGGACGTCTTATATCGGGAACCCGACTACCCAACATCACATGTGAAAATTGCTATTGTGGATGGCGATGCCGGAGATCTGTTACACCAAAAAAAAGTTGGCAGCATATTGATTGGTGATTTTATTACCAAAAAAATTAAGAGTCTGGAGGAATTATGTATTTTTCCGGAAATGACGTTAGAGACCCTTCTCCCTCCCATGCTGGATCCGGGACAGGATTTTACACTGCCTTATCTATATAAGGACGGAGAGGAGATTGATGCTCGGGGAATCGCCCTGTTTCATGGGCAAAGATTCAATGGGAGTCTTACTACCGAACAGGCTCCTCTATACATTATTATGAGTGGGAAATGGAATAAAACAGCGCGTTTTGTCAAAAAGGTCCACGCAGGGCCGTCCAACAACCCGCGGAACTATGTCACTTATGAAGCAAATATCGCACAAATTAAGCGTAAACTTGCGGTAAAGGTGGCAAGTGATAGCCAAATTGATGTGAACCTCCGTATCGAACTTCCAGTAACGATCGTTGAGTATGCAATGAATCATCTTCAGGAAAAGGACACGATTGAACGTCTGAACAGCCAGTTATCCGATGACATGACTCAGGACGCAGAACAAATTATCAAGACACTTCAGCAAAGTGGTTGTGATTCCTTCGGTATTGGCAGACATTTAATTGCCCATTACCCGGACTTATGGAAAAGCCTAAACTGGAATAAAGAATATGCCCAAGTTCGTTTTCACCCGGAAGTAAAGGTTACAATAGTCGGCAGCGGCGTTTTAAATTAATAACATGCTGTCGTGCAATTGGGAAAGCTCTCTTCCATTTGGAAGAGAGCTTTTGACTGTTGACTTAAAAAGAAGGATTTGCTAATACCTCTAGTCGTTAAGAAGAACTTCAGTGAAAAGCTTTATCGTGCCTGGTTGAGTATAACATCGGCAGTGAAGCTGACCTATAAAATAGGTGAAAGAAGACGTGATATTCCTTCTTTAAATTTGATAATAAGGGACCTGTTTCTATAACGTTCAGAAGTAAGTTCTGTACTTAACTGGCTATCTTGATGAAACAATTTTTGAAGTTGTTTCGCAACTCGCTCGTCATATACAATTGCATTCACCTCAAAATTCAACCTAAAGCTCCGGGAATCAATATTCATCGTCCCTACTGAAGCGACTTCTTCGTCTACTACAATGGTCTTTGCGTGTAAGAATCCATTATCATATAACAGAATCTTGGCGCCATAGTCCAATAATTCACCAGCATACGCCCAAGTCGCCCAATATACAAACGGGTGATCGGGCTTATTGGGAATCATAATGCGCAGATCCACCCCGGATAGCAGTGCGATTTTACATGCATCCATAAAAGTGCTGTCAGGAATAAAGTAAGGCGTTTGAAAATACACACTCTTTTTGGCATTTACTATAAGCTTGATGTACATATTCTTCAGGTGTTCCACCTGTGAGTTAGGACCACTAGACACAATCTGAACTGGACTTGAACCATCAAGCCTTGCTGTGTTGAAGGAGTATTGTTCGTAACTTACTTGATCGGATTTGCTGGCGTGTTTCCAATCCAAAATAAACCTGCCTTGAATATGATTAACGGCATCTCCGTGCATTTTAAAATGTGTATCACGCCAGTATCCAAACTTTTTATCCATGCCTAGATACTCATTTCCAAGATTAAATCCGCCAATATAAGCAATCTCCCCATCAATAATACAAAGTTTTCGATGATTTCGATTATTCATACGGAAATTTAATGGCCTAATCAGTGACGGGAAAAAGACCTCTACTTCTCCACCGGCAGAGATCAGTTCTCTGAAAAACTTCAATGAAAGTTTCTTTGAACCAATTTCGTCATAGAGAACTCGCACTTTTACGCCTTCTTTAGCTTTTATAGTTAATTCATCTCGTAATTTCTTCCCTAAGGAATCCGGTTGAATAATGTAATATTGGATGTTAATCTCTTTCTTGGCTTCCTTGATATCAGCAAATAATGAATCAAATTTCTCTTGTCCATCATCGAAGATGAATATCTCATTGTCATTGGTTAGGATTGCATTGGATGATGTGAGATTCAATTGAATCAGGTCAGCATATTTCATGAGCAGGGGGTTGTTTTCCTTACGTTGCTCCTTCAATGTCACTAACTGGTTCTCGACAATTAACTTTAGGGAATTTCTCTCTTCAGCTGAAAGTCCGTAGAAATTTTTCTTTTTGAGGTTACGTCCCAGAAAGAGATAAACGATAAAACCTAAAATAGGAATGAAGTAAAATATCATGAGCCAGGCCCAAGTATAACCAATGTCTCTCCTTTCAAAAAACAAAAATACCGCTGAGAGTAATATGTTTATAATCATAACGAGCGAAAGTATCAGCGTGACCATACTGCTATATCTCCTGCCTTCCATTGACTTTATGTAAATAATAAAAAGTGCTTATTACTTAGCTGTTCTCGAATGAAGCCGCCATCACAAAGAATATGATAACATACTTGAGGAATACTAAATCTATTAAATGATAATCACTAGACATCGAACCAAAAAAGAATCCACTTCCTATAAAAGAAGGGATTCTTTCACATTGAATATCCTATACTTAGAATCTGTAATTCAAAGAGAACGCAATTTTGATACTTGTTGTTCCCGCACCGGCTCCAATGAGACTTATAGAATTAATTGTTGGTGCAGTATAAGATCTACTGCTACCTGGGGCTACGACAAAACCAGGAATTTGAACACCGTCAATAAGCAAAGCAGCGGTGGGTGAAACCCCCACTCCGTTATTCTCAATTAGAATAGTTCCGTTTATCAGAAACGTTGAGGAATTTTCGTATATAATTGTTGGTGTCCCTCCCGTATCTGACAAATTTATCGTAGTACATACGGCATCGTTCACCACCGCTGGAGAAACCGTATTATTACAATTACCAATTTGAGCCATTTGTGAACCTCCTTAAAAATGCTCTTTCTATAAATATATGTGGGGAGATAGTAGTGGTTCGGGCTATTCCAACTTTGTTTCCATTTATTCCTCATCCTCTTCTTCATTTAGAACTTGATAGTATATATCTATTCCAAATGTGCCGCTTGCAATATTGTTTAAGCTCTTTTCAATCTCCACTTCAATATGATGCATTCCGGCACAGCTAAAAGCACAGGTGTTACCCGGTAGAACAGGAAGCGAACACGTTCCTTCATTATGTATTATGTTCAAAAAGACAGATGAATTACTTTGTTTATGATTATAAATACTTACTGTACCATGTACTTTTAAGGCTGAAGATGCTGACCACAGCGTTAAAACCTCTGTTATGTTTGCTGAATTTATATGGAACTCCCCACAAATAGTTGTTTCAGCGAGACGAGTATTCACTCAGACTGCTCCCTTCCATAATTCTTCCTTTCATTTATTTTATTAGTGATCTGCTGTTTTCATGTATGATTATGCTCCTAATGAACAACAAAAAAACCGCTACATTAGCGGCTTTTAATAGTACTATGTTCGTGACTTTAAACGATATACGACCGACTATCCAATCTCCCCTGCTCGTTAGTTCCTTACAACAGGAATCCACATTTCACCATATACCAAACCGTTTTTCTCTCCCATTTCAACTGTTGTATTTGGACCGCCAACATAGGCATAATCTTTTTCTACGGGGAGGGCTTGACCAAAGGCAATGCCAGTAAGCATATTATTGAGCGCATCAGCCGTTGCAGCTTCGCCCTTCACAACCAGGTATTCTCCCTTAGGAAATTGGATTACTCTCGTTGCTTCTGGCAAAGTTTCTGCTGTCATGACACCAGCATAATGCATCATCTGGTTATTTACTGCTTCGTTTACGGCAAAAATGTAGTCGTTTGTTGCCAGAGACTTTAGTTTGTCCAGGCTTCCATCCTCTTTCACCGTGGACCAAAAATCCGCCTTCTCCTTGCTGATGCCAACATAGTCTGTATAGTCGCTCTTAAGATCCGTTCCAATACCTAACACGATAAAGCTCTCTTTTTCTTCGAAATGATAATTACTCATGGTTTACACCGTCCTCTTTAAATTTTCAATTGATTTGTGTTTTCACTTGATAGGTTTATAATAACCTTAAATCATGTCAGAATATGATACTGTTTAGGGGGCCCAATGAAAAAAGTTGAACGCATTAATACCATCACGCGGTATATCAATAACCGTGCACACTTTACCATCTCTGAAATCATGCGAGAATTTAATATTTCTCGTTCGACAGCCATTCGAGATATCAGAGAAATTGAAGCCATGGGAATGCCACTTGTCGCTGAAGTTGGGCGGGACGGGGGTTATTTTGTCATGAACAACTCCCTCCTGCCCACGGTACGGTTTACCGATAATGAAATCAAAGCGTTATTCATTGCTTTTATGGCGACAAGAAATCAACAGCTTCCTTATCTGAAGAGTCGTCAATCTTTGGCTGAAAAGTTATTGGGCCTTATCTCAGAACATCAGCAAGATGACCTTGTACATTTGAATCAAATATTGCTTTTTGAAGGAACCAATCCCCATAATCCAGACTTGCTTGATCTATCAGACCTGCCTCACCCTACCTTGGAAAAACTCATCCAAATTCTTCTTATAGAACGTTATTTGTTAGTCACTGTCCAAGAAGAGAAGAAAACCAAGTCCTATCCCATTGTTCTCTTGCACCTTCATCATCAAAAAGGCCATTGGATCATTGAAGGTTTTGACTTGGAGGAAGAAAAAAGACGAATCGTATCCGTTGACAACCTCATCCATGTCGAAGCATACCCGGCGAAAAAAAGACTGAGTACAAAAAAGATTGTAGAACAACTCAAACGAAATACACAGGAAGAAGTTATCAACCTTGTTCTGGAACTTGGTCCAAAGGCAATTGCGCAATTCAAAAAATACCATCCTTTAAAGTTTTCAATTGCCTATACAAATCCATACCAGACTACGGCTCTCCTAAAGGCATTTATGAATGTTCATAACTCAGAAGAGTTAACCGAAATCACCAATTGGTTGCTTTTTCTAGGAGAAGATATCAAGGTGAAGGAGATTCCGGAAGAAGTCCTGAATGCTGTACAAGAGAGATTAAGCTTATACCAAATGAAGCAGTGAGCAGCCCCCTCCTACCTAGTCTCTCCATTATCTAACAATACCTTACCTGAATTCAGGCTGAGGGTTCAGCACGGAAAACCAAAAAAAGCCGCTATTGCAGCGACTTGTGATGGAATCATATTCATATTCATTCATGTCTTACGCCAATGTTTGGCGAGCTGTTCCTTCAATACTAAAAGTCAGCATTAGACTGGGCATGATTAGGTGTATGCTGCGGGACGTTTTTAACGAGTAGGAAATAAGTAACAATGGCAATGATACTGGTCATTAACAAAGTGAGTCCTAACGGGACGGCAGTGTCCTCACCCGCGATGCCGACCAGAGGAGCAACCAGTGCACCCAGAAGAAAAGGAACAACGCCGAGCAGTGCTGCTGCACTTCCGGCCATCTTAGCTTGACTCTCCATGGCAAGTGGGAATGCCGCTGTAGACGTAATGCCGATCGAGCATACAAAGAAGAACAATGGAATCACCAATGCGAAAAGTGGACCATGAGCCAGGGTGACGACCAAAGCAGCCACACTTGCTATTATAGCAAGCCATAGTCCCGATAATAGCAGCGTCTGCTCAGGGATACGTTTAGCTAGTCGACCCACGATTTGAGATCCGATGATCAAGCTGATGCCGTTCGAAGCAAATAATATAGCAAATACAGTGGGTGTGACGCCATATATATTTTGGTAAATAAATGGTGTTCCCGCCACATAAGCAAAGACCCCTGCTGTCATAATTCCCTGTGCCAGCATGTAGCCTACAAACTTACGGTCACGCAGAAGCATTCTGTAATTACCCAATTGCTGTTTGAAGTCAGGAACTATACGTCTTTCGATAGGGTGTGTTTCTTTTAAGCTCCACTTTGTCATGATTAATAAGAAAATTCCCAAGAATGAAAGGCAGATAAACACGCCAATCCAGGTTGTGAATGAAAGAACCCCACTTCCCGCGATGGGTGCTGCCAAAGGCCCCAAATTCCCTACAAGCAACAGCAAAGAGAAAAATTTAGTGAGTTCATGTCCACTGTATAGATCTCTAGCTATCGCACGGGAAATGACAATTCCAGCTGAAGCCGCAAATCCTTGCGTGAAACGAAACAAAATCAATAGTCCGATATTCGGAGCAAAAGCACATGCCAAGGAACAAATAATGTAGGCTGCCATACAGATCAACAATGGTCTACGTCTACCGTACGCGTCACTCAAAGGACCCATAACGAGTTGTCCTACACCAAGTCCTAATAAACAGGCAGTAAGGCTAAATTGTACAAGTGATGCCGTTGTATTCATATTTTGTGCAATCTCCGGAAAAGCCGGTAAATACATATCAATCGTAAATGGACCTAATGTAGAAAATAAACCTAGTAGTATTGCCAGTCCAAAAACATTCCAATTCGTGCTCTTCGCCATAATAAATAAAATCTCCAATTCCTTATATAATTTGCAAGCCTAATCGAGTATAAGACATAGAGTTAACTGTAGGTCAAGTCTTAAGACTATTAAAACCAAAAAAAAGCCGCTTATTAAGCGACTTTGAATGGAAAACTATTTAAATTGTGTAACTCCCCCGGCCTGAACCCATATGACTCATGATCATTTCGGCAGCTCGCTTGTAACCGCCAGCCTGCCTTAGAGATTCACCAATGAGGTAAGCCTGCCGTCTATAAAGTGAATTGTGTAGCACTTCTGTTAATGCCTCTCTCAAATTAGTTGCACTGAGGTTATGTTTATTTAAAGTAATACCCGCGCCGAGCTCCTGTACCCGATTGGCGACAAGAGGCTGATCCGATGTTAATGGAATCATCACCATTGGAACGTTATAATATAACGCCTCACTTGTGCTGTTCATTCCAGCGTGTGTAATAAAAACATCGGTATGCTGCAGCATGTCCAACTGGGCAATGTATGGCTTGACGATAAAATTAGGTGGTATTTGATCAGCCAGCGGCTCCATATCCGTGTATTTTCCTGAAGATAAAACAACATTCACGGGTAGATCCCCTAATGCTTCAAAACAAAGCTGATAGAAATCCAAATTTTTATTTAAAATCGTACCCATAGCAATGTACACGGTTTGCGGGTACCGTTCACGAAGCAACTCAAACGAGAAGGTCGGAGCATCTTGGCGTGTTATGATCGAAGGACCCGTGAAAATAAAACGATCATCCAGCTTTTCTGCCTGCGGCTGAAAATAACGGCTGGTGTACACGAGCTTTAACTGACCTGTATGTGCCGGAATCTCTTCCATAGCTGGAATACTCACTTGAAGCTCTTCAGCTAACTCCGTTGTGATCTTCATCGTAGCCTCATAAAGCTCCTTCGTCTCCGTCTCATTCAGAACTGAGCTAGATCCCAGAGGCTCCACAAAAGCAAAGGACGCAATCGAGCACACCGCAGGAATTCCCAGTTTTTCTGCAAGAATAGTCCCTCCCCATCCCATCAGGGAATCAAAGATCATATAATCAAACTTTTGATCCTCGATCACCTGTAGCACATTGGGGATGATCCTCCGGATAATACCGCTTACCATCATATAAATGAACTGATAAGAATGCTTGTATTCCTGGGGTTTCAACACCGGATCATGAGAGAAGGCATCTTGTGGAAACGGATAGGTAATGATCTGGGCACCGGTTTGTTCAATTCGGGAACGATACTCCTCCGTGCACACATAGATGACTTCCTCACCATTGTCTATCAACTGAGTAACTAATCCTAACGATGGATTCACATGTCCTTCAGCTGGAGTAATGACTACTAATACACGTGCCATCTTACCCACCTCCCAATGCAATTAGTCCCCCCGTTCTTCGTGATGTATTTAACGACGCGGTCGTCATCCGTTACATGGAGATGTTATCCTTCACTTGGTTGATTGGATGATGTTCTTGATGAACGAGTTTGGTAATTCGTAGTGATGCCAAGAAACTTAACAAGACCCATAATAATTGCAGTGTTAACACGATCAAAACACCTGTCGATATGCCCCACTGTAACGTTTCGGACAAGGCAATCAGAGCGCCACCAACTCCAATGCTTACGCCCATGTAGAAGGAATCCACAAATTGCAGATTCGCGGACATTTCTCCCTCTTTCCTGGGCAAGGCATGTTGTAAAGCAATGGCTGCTGTTGTAGGGTTGGCCAATCCAACACCGAACCCTGTAATCATTTGTGAGAGAAGGATGAGTATAATCCCACCGTCCGTCAAAATAAGAGCCAGGATCACAAGCGCAGTTCCAACGATCATAATCCCAATGCCCGTCATGACCCTACCCTTTCGGGCCCGACCTTGATCTCGTGCATCAAGCTTGGCTTGTAACCACGCTGCGGCGGACCAGCTCAGAGAACCTGCTGCTACAATGAGGCCAGCAAGGTCAGCTGATAACCCCTTCACTTCGGTTAGTGCCAAGATCACAAAACTTTCCGTTGTAAAATAACAAGCAACATATAGACCCCTCGATACCAAAGTAGCAGGCAATCCTTTTTTTACCGAAAAAGTGCCCACAGGCAGCAATTTACGCATTGGTTGGATCATGACGACTAATCCAGCCAAAGTGAGTACTATGCCTTTCCAATCGGTTATCATACCAAGTCCTGTGAGTAACAGCCCCGTTCCAACCGCAAGCAGAATCGCATACATAATCTTTGAGTCAGTTGCTCGCGCTGGACCTGACAGATCTTGCTGAAGCTGCAAATTACGGAAAGAACGGAATGTGAGACTCAACGCTATTCCAATCAAGGGTAGAACGATCCAGAAAACATATCGCCACGAGATGTAGGAAGCTATAAGGCCTGCTGCATAAGGTCCGATTAAGGTTGGTAGGACAAATGCCATAGAGAATGCGGCCAGGATTTGAGTACGAAGTGTATCTGGATAATGTAACGTCACACAGGTATAAACACATGTGATCAGGGCCCCCGCTCCAAAACCTTGAAGGGCTCTTCCGGCAATAAGCATGTGCATATCGAAAGAAATAGCGGAGACCACAGTTCCTAACACAAAAACACTAAAAGATATCAGCATGGATGTAAAAACGCCGCGCTTGTCAATCTGCTGACCCATAACCAAAGTTCCAATAAGCTGAGATAACAAAAATGCGCTAAAAATCCAACCGTATAAATGAATACCCTCTAAACTTTGTGCCATTTTCGCGGCAATCGTTGTGATAGCCAGTCCTTCAAAAGCTACGGTTGCCAGAACCAGCATAATCCCAATTGTAGGCGCCCTGTACTGAGCATCAAAAATCCCAATCTGATTGTTGTTTGTCTTCCACACCTCCATAATTTGATGGGTATTATGGTAAAATAAACCTTTTTACTTCCTGAATATACATGAAGTGTTATACTTTGTAAAGTTAAATGTTTAAAAAGTAAGATTATGGTCTAGAATAGGGTTCCCCATGTTCAATAGGAGATTTTGCTTGAAAATATGCCATGTTCATTACAGTCAATTTGGAGAAGTTCATCCTCCAGGATCCAGGCATCTGTTTTTTCAACAAAGAAATGAAATCCTCCAATGGATTGAACCAATGCGGGATCGACCGGTGTAGCACTCGCATTTATGCCAATTGTAAAAGCATCGGAGCCTCCTCCGATATATTTTGCGTAAATCCTTACATATTGGTCCTCTTCCAATTCCCATTCATTCTTAAATGAATCGATTGCTTGTTCAGATACTACAAATGAGATCATTGCTCTGCACTCCTTCCTTCATTAATCACATTTTTTCACTTCGCCACGATAATTGGCCATTCTGAAACTGGCTCCGCATCCACACGAAACTTTGGCATTTGGATTATTCATGGTGAATCCACCTAACATTCCGCTCTCTTCATAGTCAATCTCAAGACCATCAATATATGGAATACTGTTTGCGTGAACCAATATTTTAAATTGCTTTTTATTTAACACAATGTCTTCTTCTGCCTGCTGTTCATCCACGATAAGAGTATAAGACAAACCACTGCATCCCCCTTCATCAACGCCTACTCTAAGAAAGGCATTTTGGATATCCGCACTTGATAAGATCTCAACGATTTTGTCCGATGCTGTATCACTGACCTCAATGATCATCTTTATTCCTCCCGGTGGTATCATTTTGAAATTTGGTATCCCAGTCCATTAGACAGGGTATGAATGCTGCAAGAGCAGCTCCTTTTGGCGTAAGTTCATAAATAATTTGTGTAGGGCGTGTCCGTATTGTTCTTTTGACCAAATGATCATGTTGAAGACCCTTTAAACGTCTGGAGAGGATCATTTCGGAAATGGAAGGAATGTTATCGAATATTTCACCGAATCTCTTCGGGCCTTGAGACAGAGCACATAAAATATGGATCGTCCATTTCGTTCCGATGATGCGATAAGCTGTAAATAGTTTATTCGGATCCTCAGTGAGCAATGGTCTGTACACCCACTTTCTTATTCATCTGCGTGGTGAGATCCGAGTACTGGCAATGATACTCGTGACGATCAACAAGAGATGGAAACCCATGGCTACAATTAAGCCGGATTGAAGTGACATACCGCCAGCCTGACACACGACAAGTATGGAACCACCAATGCCAATCACTACACCAGGTGTAAAAGAATCTGCAAATTGCAGATTTGCCGAGGTTTGGCCCACGCCTTCTTCCCCCGTTTGGGAGAATGCGACAACACCACTAATCGGATGCGCCAATCCAATACCAACTCCTGCAATGATCTGCCCAATAACTGCGATGGTAACGGTCACAACAGGTACCCAAAATACGATGGCAATCCCTATGGCAAGTAACAATACGCCAAGAATAATTCTCATATGACGTCCACTGCCCTGATCTGCCGCATCCCACCGTCCTTGCAGATACGCAATGATACACCAACTTAATGCAGCACTCGCCACAATTAATCCGGCCTGAGAAGGTGTAATTCCTTTCACATCGATTAGAGCCAATACCAGGAAATTCTGTGTACTAGTATAGGCAGCGAAGAACAATCCACGTGTTGCCAAAATAGCTGGCATTCCTCTGCGCAACGTAAGTGTTCCCTTCGGTAGCAATTTACGCAGAGGAAATATCATCAATACTAGGCCAATCACGACTAAAACAAATCCCATAATGCTCGGAAGCCTACTTAGACCAACCAGGAAAATCCCTGTACCTAACGTTAAGAGTAACGCCATCCAAGTGGATGAAGATCCGCTATCCCCTCCTGTCTTCTGCACTTTCAATTTCCTAAAGGCAGGTAAACTAAGCAATGCTGAAACCACCAGCACAGGTAAGATCCCCCAGAAAACAAAGCGCCAGGACCACTGATCTGCGATAACTCCTGCTACATATGGACCGAGCATGGACGGAAGAACATAGGCAGTACCAAATGCTCCAAGAATTTTGGCACGCAACTCATCCGGGTAACTTAACGATATAGCTGTATACACACAAGTCATCATAGCTCCGGCACCCAAACCCTGTAGAGCCCGTGATCCTATCATGGTATACATGTCGCCTGCGGTTGCGGCAGCGATCAGCCCTACGATAAATAACAGAAGTGCAAAAGTGAACGGTGCTGCAGGTCCTCTTTTATCAATGATTCGACCGACGACCAGCGTTCCGATAATCTGCGCAAGCAGATAGGTACTGAATATCCATCCGAACAGGCTAAGGCCGTTCAAGTCTCCAGCAATCGAAGGAGCAATGGTGGTGACGGATAGACCTTCGAATCCAACGGCCATCACTGATAAAATAATCCCTATGGTTAGTGCAAAATAACGCGGACTGAAAATACTTTGATGATTAGACGACATGAAATGTGACCTCCAAGAAAATTGGTATGTATACATCGTATCCGGATACTTAGTAAACATTTTTGTTTATAATGTCTAAGCTACAGTCCGGCTTTGACTTTGTCAACATTTTTGTTTAAAATGTAGTTAGTCATGTAGACTCAGTTGCGTCACAAGGAGGTGCACCATGAGCGGAAATCAAACTAAAAAGGATGTCTCGACCAGTACCCGGAGAGCAATTATTAATCTGTTAAAAGAGCGCGGGGGAATGGATGTTGTCACTCTCTCCTCTCAGTTTTCGTTATCCGGAATGGCTATTCGTCAACATCTGAATGCGCTAAAAGGAGAAGGATTGGTCACCACTGTGGAAGAGGCCCGTCCCATGGGTCGTCCCACCAAGTTATGGATATTAACTCCCGCGGCTAATCGTTTTTTTCCAAGTGGATATTCGGATCTATCCGTCAGCCTCATCAATTCAATGAAAGAGGCTTTTGGTACTGAAGGGCTGGACAAGCTGCTGGATGTTCGAAATAAAAATATGCAAGAACAATATCTTCAGCATCTTGGCGATTCATCAGGAGTTAGAGAGAGATTGGAGAAATTGGCCGAAATTCGTACGAATGAAGGTTATATGGCCGAGGTTAAGGAGCAGGATGATGGCAGTCTCCTATTCATTGAGAAGCATTGTCCGATCTGTGAAGCGGCCGCGGTATGTACCGGGTTATGCAAGAATGAGTTACATTTATTCAAAACAGTTCTAGGCGATAATGTTCATATTGAACGGGGAGAATACATTCTAGCCGGAGGAAGAAACTGCGTATACACCGTTAGGCATAATAAGCCATGACCAAAAGAGCAACCTCATTGGAGATTGCTCTTTTGGTTTGGTTTTTGAACTGATTATGTAATTTTGAATTGAGGTAGAGTATAGTAAGAGTGTCGAAAATATACTCTAGGAGGCTACTGCCATGTCACAAAAAATCTGGATGAACCTGCCGGTGAAAGATGTTGTGAAATCCACTACCTTTTTCAATGAGATTGGATTCCATGGGGAGAATGTTGGCAACGAGAGAGCCCAGCTTGTCATAGGCTCAACAACGATTCTACTGTTTCCGGAAGCAACCTTCGAGAAATTTACAGGTGCCAAAACCGCAGATACTTCCCATAGCGCAGAAGTGATATTTTCCATTGGTGCTGACAGCAGAGAAGAAGTTGATGCTTTTATTCAAAAAGTAGAGATTGCTGGAGGAACCATCTTTGGCAAGCCTGGTGAAATAGACGGCTGGATGTACGGCGCTGGATTTGCCGACCTGGACGGTCACCGCTGGAACCTGTTGTATATGGATGAGAGCAAAATGCCGAAACGGTGATGTATAACGCCTATCACTACGTCCGCCTCTTATCCTCCAATTTTGGAACCCTCGAATCGGCCAGTCATGGAGATTCTGAAGTAATTCGTTACGATACTAAAGATAAGGAACACGATTCCTCCAACTACAATATATTGTGTACTTATTCCAGTTACGATTAGTCCACATACACTAGCACCAAGTGTTGTTCCCAGGTTGGAAGAGGTTAGAAAGATCCCATTCGACAATTCGGGTGCCTCTGGTGCTGCCGCTACCACCCAATATTGAGTGATATTGCCCCCTATGCCTCCTATGATCCCCCAAATGAAAATAAGGAAGGCTGTTGGCACACTGAATTGTCCGAAGGTGAACAACAAGATGTATATCGTTATTAATGCAATGGGATACATCTTGATCGTTCTTAAAGGGAAATTAGCGAGCAGTTTCCCTGCTATCATGTTCCCAACCATATTGGCCAAGCCATATAGAAATAACAACACACTGACGGTGTTCCAGTCATAACTTGTCACGGTTTTCAGAAACTCGGCAAGGTAACTATAGACCCCAAATACAGCTCCGTTCATGAAAATCACGCCAGCAATGGATAGCCACATCACGGATCTTCTCAATACATACAGATGAGTACCCATAGAGATTCTTTTCGTAACTGGCATTGAGGGCACAAAAAGAAGTGTTGCTACAAATGCGACGATTGTTACGGCAGCAAAGAACAACATCGCATAGAACAACGATGTGCTGGTGGCAATCAAGCTCGAAAGGGGTACTCCAAGTACCATGCCTGCCGACACGCCTACAAATACTTTAGCGACTGCCTTGGGCGCTTCTTCCTTGGGGACTGACGCCGCTGCGACCGTAAATGCCAATGAGCAATAGACAGGATGGAAAAAAGCCGGAACGACACGTGCAATGACCAATACCGTAAAGTTTGATGTGATGGCGGAGACCAGGCTGCCCACAATAAAAATGCCAAGTACAAATAACATGACATGCTTGCGGTTCATGCCCGAAAATAATAAGGGCAAAATGGGGCCAGATACAGCAACCGCAAGCGCAAAAAGACTCACAATCAAACCAGCGGTTGAGATACTGACCTCGTAATGTTCTGCAATCAAAGGCAAGATTCCGATTACGCCCATCTCCGTATTTAAAATACTGAATACCCCAAAGGTCAGAATGAATACAAGCAGGTGATTTCGTTTAGTTGTCATATGCCATGGATTTAGAGAGATCCCGGTAAGCATTGATCTCTGTCTGAAGGTTGGCAATTTTCTGCTCTGCATCAGCAGTTAAAGCAGCCTTAGCAATAGTTGTGCCCATACCTCGACCAGCGCCATTGATAAACCATACTTTTGTCTTATCCATATCATTCATTCCTTTCAATTTCTTCTCCAGTTGCCTTGCTTTTTAGTTTAGCGTTTATACACCACATAGCAAATACTCATATCTTATAACAAGTTATGCTTGAAAGGCATTTCTGTAAGGTTTATTGTAGAATATAAGGGATAAAGGAGGAGTTACGATGGAGATTAGAGTATTGCGTTATTTTCTTACGGTCGCCAGAGAAGGAAGCATTACACGCGCTGCTGATTTCTTGCATGTTACGCAGCCCACCTTGTCCAGACAATTGAAAGACCTTGAACAAGAGTTGGGAAAGAAATTATTTATTCGCAGTAGTTACAGTATTATTCTCACAGATGAAGGTATGCTTTTAAGGAATAGAGCTGAAGAAATTGTAGGTATGGTTGATAAATTAGAGGCAGAATTTGAATCCATGGAAGAAACCATAAGTGGAGATATTTATATTGGCGGTGGAGAAACGGAAGCCATGAAACAGATTGCAAGAGTGGCAAAAGAAGTTCAGAATAAATATCCCGATATACGCTATCACCTATACAGCGGTAACGAAGATGATGTAACTGAGCGGCTTGACAAGGGACTCCTTGACTTCGGTATTCTAATCCAGCCAGCGGATGTCTCCAAATATAACTATATCAATTTCTCGGACAAAGATGTTTGGGGAGTGGTGATGAGAAAAGAAAGTCCGCTCGCCTCCAAAGATACGATTCGATCTACAGACTTATTACATGTTCCACTGATCTGTTCACGACAGTCGATGAAGCAAACATTTTCGAAAAATGAGTTTGCGGATTGGTTTGGTGAAGATTTTGACAAATTAAACGTCGTAACTACATACAATCTTGCATATAATGCTGCCATTATGGTTGAAGAAGGCATTGGTTATGCATTAACACTTGATAAAATAGTGAATACGTCCAGTGAAAGCGATCTTTGTTTCAGACCTCTAGAGCCAAGACTTGAATCTGGGTTAAATATCGTTTGGAAAAAACATCAGGTCTTTTCGACTGCTGCGGATTTGTTTTTAAAAGACATTCAGGCTAAATTTTAGACTGATAAAGGGATTAACGTGAGTATAAGAAGAAACCCACCGGAGTTTAATTCTCGGTGGGTTTCTTTATGACTTGTTCAATCCCGAGTAAAATAAGCTTCAAGCCGAACTCGAAAGCTCCGTCGGTTCCCATCACCTCAAACAGACCGTTCTTATACATCCTGCTGAAAAGTCCAGCTTCCTTCTCACTCATAGAATCCAGAAGTTGGATCATCTCTTCACCCTGAAGTGCTTCCTGATCCTTAAGAACAGCAGATATATTGCGCTGATGCTGATAATCATCCAGGACGAAGTAGAAT
Source organism: Paenibacillus sp. FSL E2-0151 (assembly GCF_037993015.1). Lineage (NCBI taxonomy): Bacteria > Bacillati > Bacillota > Bacilli > Caryophanales > Paenibacillaceae > Paenibacillus > Paenibacillus sp. FSL E2-0151. Next base: position 3,598,303 of record NZ_CP150308.1, on the reverse strand, counting down.
ACATAGTTCACAAGCGTGAGAACGGCCTGTAATTTCTGTTCTTGCTCTAGTGGCGTTGATTCCATACAGAGCAACATGCGGTTGGTGAAGCGGATCATGTCCGGTTCATGGGGCAGCGTCATCATCATGAGCTGTGTGGAGCACGGGTATCTGCTGAGCACACTCCGTACCGTCACCGCAAGCCCCTCCATCTGCTCCTTCCAGTCCCCTTCAGTATGAAACTCGTCCAGAATAATTTTCGATATCTGGTTGGCCAGACGCTGGTAGAGCGTCTGCTTGCTCTTGAAGTACCAGTATAGAGATGGAGCCTGAATCCCCAACTTGTCTGCCAAGCGTCTCATGCTGAATTTCTCGATGCCCTCTTCTCCAAGAAGTTCCCACGAAGTTTCCAAAATCTTATCTTCCGAAATCTGAGGCTGTTGTTTTTTCATCGGTATCCGCCCTTTTATCTAACAGTGTAAGTTTATGCTTTACAGGTTCATAAGTTCATGATAACATCTAACACTGTAAGGTTCAATCTAACGCTGTTAGATTAGATCAATATTAACGAAGAAAGTAGTGACCCACATGGATGCAGAAAACCTCCATTACTTTGAAAAAGCACCAATCGCCAAAGCCGTAGCTCACTTTGCTGTCCCAATGATGCTAGGCACGTCAATGAGTGTTATTTACTCCATCTTGAATGCCTATTTCCTTGGCACACTTGGTAATACGGCAATGTTAACCGCACTCGCATTAACTTTACCTTTATTCGCGGTCATCATGGCCCTTGGTAATTTAATTGGTATAGGCAGCGGTACATTCATCTCCCGTTTGCTGGGAGAGAAAAAAGTAGATGATCTGAAGCATGTATCTTCATTTGCCTTTTACAGCAGTTTAGTTCTCGGAATTATTGTGATGGCCGTTGGGCTCCCGCTGATTGAACCAATCGTTCATGGGCTGGGGGCAACGCCAGAGTCCTTCGGATTTACAAAAGAGTATGTCACGATTATGCTTATAGGTTCACCCTTCGTCATCTTATTCTTCACCCTGGAGAATATCGTGCGCTCAGAAGGTTCAGCAATGACTTCTATGACCGGTATGATTCTCAGTGTTGTTATAAATATTATCCTCGATGCACTATTCATTTTTGTCTTCCATTGGGGCGTGATTGGCGTTGCATCTGCTACCGTCATCTCCAACTTGGTTGCGAGTGCATTTTACGCATTCCATATGAGTTATAAGAGTCAATTCTTAACCGTCTCCCTGAAATGGTTCAAGGTGACGAAGGACATCCTGAGTAATGTGTTCAAAATCGGTGTTCCCGTCTTTGTTATGAGTGTCTTCTTGGGTGCAATGTCGCTTATTCTTAACCTTTTTCTTGTCGAATATGGGGATCAGGCCGTTGCTGGGTATGGAATCTCATCACGTTTATTACAATTTCCTGAGTTTATTCTGATGGGTTTGTGCGAGGGAGTTGTGCCGTTGATTGCCTTCTCATTCACAGCGAACAAATTACGCATGAAACAAACGATTGGATTCACGATAAAATCTATTTTGGGTTTAGCCATCCTGTTTGGGGTTGTCGTCTATCTGATTTCCGACCACTTGATTGGTTTATTTACGACTGACCCGCAATTAATTGAAATGGGTAGCTACATTCTTCATGTAACCTTTTTATCCTTGTTCATTACAGGAATGACTTCTTTGTTTATGGGGATCTTCCAAGCAACAGCCCAAGGAACCGCCGCGTTTGTTATGTCCATCATTCAAGGAATTACACTAATTCCTGTATTGTATATTGCTAATCAAATGAACGGCTTTCATGGAGTGATCTGGTCGCTCGTTATTGCGGATGCCGTGGCGTTCCTAGTTGGGGCCATCATGTTATATGTTTTGCGGACCAAATTGCAGCCGGATCTGGAACATTTAGCACAGTAGATAACATATAACACGCAAGAAGGCAGGATAAGGGCGCTCCCGCTCCCTGACCCTGCTCTTTCATTTCCAAATGACAATTATTTATCTAACGATACTAGGAAACTATAACTGTAACTGTTATAAGGAGAGCTTGGTCAACATATGTTCTATTTCATCCATATACCCTTCCACTGTAATGCTTCTCGGAGCAAACAGAAATAATAGTGATTGTTTCCATTCCGAGCCTGCAATAGAGGTTGGTAACATCGAATGTTCTGTATTAGAGAAGATTTTCACATGAAGCAAGGAAGATGGCTGAATTCCTTTACGGTATGCTTGCTCTGTATCAACAATGTCCACATTCACATCATCTTCTCCAAGCAGAAGTAGTACAGGGGTTTTGAAATGATGCAAATCCGCCGTGGCATCTGAAGCAAAATTTTTCTTTATGAAGTTCCAGCGTTCTTTGGAAATCAGATCATCCTCTCGAGCAATCTTGGTGTACTCTTCATATGTGCCTTGTTTCTTTAAAATCTCTTTAATCTGGTTTTCATAATCGACCTGATTTTGAATCTCCTCCGTGGAATAACTATCTTTCGCCATTTGGCCGCGTGTGTTGTATTCTCCCTGTTCCAACCAGTTTATCGCTGGTGATACCAAAATACTGAAGGCAAGATGTTCTTTCCCAGCAAGCTTAGGAATCACCCAGCCTGCTTGGCTGGCACCCCATACGCCTATTTTGGAATCATCAATGATGGATTGTTCTTTCGCCCATGCAATTGCTTGTTGTGCCTCCACAACACGATCATCCATGCTTTGATCTAGCCAGTTTCCCTCTGAACCCCCGATTCCCCGTTTATCTAGCGACAAGGATGCATACCCGATCGATGCCAGTCGCTCCCATAACGGTTTGTATCCCTCACCATGAGTAGAGTCTATCGGACCGTCACCGTGAATAAACAGTACTAGACCTAGCTTGTCTGAATGGTTTCTGGGTAACGTGAGCGTACCTGTTAACTTACCCTGTGGAGATTGAATTTCAATGGTTTGTTCCTCCATGTCAAAATCACTTTGATCGACTATGTACAGTCCTGCACCAACCATCAGTAAGATTGCCACAATAACTGAGATGTATCGTTTTTTCCAATTAAACATAACTATCTCCTTTGTAAATCATATAATACCATTGGTTTTCGCCTAAGAGCAGGCCGGTCAGAAAGCTGTTTGTGCTATACTGCTTGCGAAATTGATAGCGTTCATATAACTGTATCGCTTGATGATTCTGACTTGCCACATGCAAGCTAAGAGATGATATTGATTTGGATTGCAACATATATTTCTGTGCCCATTGAAGCAACTGCGTACCAATTCCCTTGCCTTGGTGCTGTGGATGTACAACCAGATCTTCCACATAACATTCACCTAATGTAGGAGTATGCTTCAGCAGATGTAAACCAGTTATTAACTGAAGCAGTTTCCACATGCCAACCCTATTGCACTGGCCCCACCAATGAGGATTGGCACGAACGCTTGTTATTGCTGCTCTGTTATCTGCTTCCTTCCATTTCAAGCACATGGTGCCAACAATTTCCTCATTTTCACGAGCAATGACTCGAAGAGTACTTTGTTCCATGGGCGGATGATTGAGCAACTGTTCAAATGCGTAAGCCAGATCAGTTATGGACAATGAAGTGATCTTTTGAAATTTGTGTCCAAAACCATAAGCCATGAGTTCAGCAACAGCTTGATGAAACTGGGGACAAACGGGTTCTATCTGAATGGAAGTTGTCACTGTGTGCCTCCCCTACTCGATCATTTGTAACAATAGCTCATAATGAAGCTTTTCTGGTGTGAATAAAGATAAATAAGATTTTTCTACCATAATAAGTGGACCGTGATACGGATAGCCCTGGTGTTCTGCATAAGCATAAAATTCGTTGATATGTTCTTTGAGTTCAGCTTCAATTTGTACATATACATGACGAGAAAGGTATTTTCCTCTAGGCAAAACTAAATCGTTTGCTCCCTCCTTTTGTGTATAAATTCCTACGGTGTCCGTCTCGTCGTACGCATAATGGATGTCGGCTTCAAATAAATTGGGAATGTTTCCTTTATGTTGGGTCAGTTGCCTTGCTTGCAAGTACCCTTGCGCTTCCATATGGAACCACAGTGATAAGTGAATCTCCTCACGAGTAACAATATAATAAGTCACTTGATCCTCAAGCGGAATATGCTCTTGCTCATGCAACAACTTGCTGATAAGGTGCTTTGTTTGCTGAAGCTGAGTGATGGCTTCTTCCGTGTCTGCCAACGCTTGGCGAAATAATGATGTGATTTGAACGGTTGTCAGATTACTCAAACATTCCTTGATCATTTGAACAGACAGTCCCATTTTGCGAAGCAACAAAATATGAGATAGACGGTAAATTTCATCTACCCCATACATCCTGTATTGGTTTTCTGCTATATAAGCAGGGTGTAACACCCCTTTTTCTTCGAAGTATCGAATTTGATGTACAGAGACTTTCATCAGCTTTGCCAGCTCACTAATCGTAATTTCATCACTCAACCAATTCACCACCTTTGCTGTTTTTCATATTACAAGCATAAACCTTAGGTCTGACCTAAGGTCAAGTTTTATTTTAGCCTCTCCTGATAACAAAAAAACCACGGCACCAGATTCGGTACCGCAGTTTATTAATCAATCATCCTATTGGATTTGTTTCATGTAAGATTTGAATTCCTCAGCAATTTCTTTGTATTTGGTATGATGCAGGTAATGTGAACCTTCCATTGGGATCATCTTACCCTGTGCGGATTGTTTGGCTTGTTCTTCATGTAGCGGAATCCACTGCGGGTTTTTCTCGTTATTGGATTGAACAAAGAGAAGCACTGGCAGATCACTAGGATACGTGAGTTTTTCTCCATTTTTGAAATTGGAACCCAGATGTTTAAGCTCATTTACTAATGTCGGATTTGTCGAGACTTGATTCGAAATCAACTTCATCTGTTCTTTGGTATGTTCATCATAGTCAAGTGATGCATATGAATCACCACTCACTTTATTGAGTACTCTCATTAAGCCTGATTTTTGAAAGAATTTCATTAAGTTCAAAGGTAATTTAACATCCATGCCAGGTTGATTCGGAACACTGCTATCGATCCCGACAAAAGCAGAGACTTCATCCGGATACGTGTTCACATAAGTCGCCGCGTACAGTCCCGTGATGGAATGCCCCATCAGAATATAACGATCTATACCGAGCTGCTGTACAGCTTCATGAATTTCACTAACAATATTCTCGGTGGTTCTCTCCTTTTCGGTTTGGTCGCTTAACCCATAACCGAAAGGCTCAATCGCCACAACTTTGTAATCAGAAGTTAATTCATCGATTAACAATTTGAAATCAAGTACTGGTGACGGTGTTCCTTGTCCGGGAAGTAGCACGATGGTTTGTTCGCCGCTACCTTGAATGGATACATTCATATTCTTCCCATCAATATTGACATATTGGCCGTACGATTCGATTTTCTTTTTCTCGGCCCCATTACTTATCGTATGAACGACAAACGTGATGCCCATGAACAGCACCAGCGCGCCGACAATACCACCTATTATTTTCAACCATAAGTACCGTTTTTTACGGCCCTTAGTCCCCGTTGTTGTTACATCCACTGCTTCTGCCATTTCCATCTTCTCCTGTCGTTTATATCTGTAGAGCCGCTCTTGCGACATAGGTATAGTGTAACCATGAAAGATGTCCCCTTCGTGACGGGAATATGAACGGAGTATGAACTACAAAAAAAAGAGAGCTGCTTGTTGAGAGCAGTTCTCCATAGGATAAGACAGTTTTAGTGGTCCAGGAACACAAGCTGAATGAAGAACAATACCGCAAAAATGTAGAAGATTGGATGAACATCTTTACCTTTTCCACGAAGCAGCTTGAGTACCGGATAAAAGATGAAACCTACGCCGATGCCTGTTGCAATACTATGCGTCAATGGAGTAAGAATGATAATCAGGAAGGCAGGAAATGCTTCTTCGAGATCATCCCATTTGATTTTGCTGATAACGTTAATCATAAAGTATCCAACAATGATCAGTGCCGGAGAAGTAATCGCCGGAATGCTTGATATTACACTTACGATCGGTGTGAAGAACAAGGTCAGCGCAAGCAGTACACTTACCGTTACCGCTGTCAGTCCCGTTCTTCCTCCTGCAGCTACCCCTGTGCTGGATTCGATGTAAGCCGATGTTGGACTTGTTCCGAGCAAAGCACCTGAGGTTGTTCCTACGGCATCTGCCAATAATGCGCCACGCGAGCGTGGGAATTTACCATCCTTAAGCAATCCTGCTTGTTCAGCAACGCCGAGCATCGTGCCTGTCGTATCAAACAGCGTGATCAACAAGAAGGTAAATATGATTGTATATAAGCCATTCGAGAATACCCCTGCCAGATCCAGTTGCAAAGCCGTTGACGCGAGGCCTTGCGGCATGGATACAATCGATTCCGGCATTTGGAATAGTCCCATAATCCAGGCAAGTATCGCTGTTACCACCATTCCGATGAACAGGTAACCTTTCACATTATAAGCCATCAGCACAACGGTAATAATCAATCCGATAATGGTCAGATAAGCCATCGGCTCAGCCAAGTTTCCGATCGTAATCAAATTCGATTCTGAATCGGCAATAATCCCGGCATTTTGCAAACCTACCGTTGTAATAAACAATCCGATCCCTGCGGTTATGGCATGTTTTAAGCTAGCAGGAATTGCATCTAGCAACATGTAACGGAATGAAGTCAGTGATAAAATAATAAACAAAATCCCTGCTATAAATACGGCTCCCAGTGCAACCTGCCAAGATACGCCATACCCGGCAACTACGCTATAGGCAAAGAATGCATTCAGCCCCATACCCGGCGCGATGACGATTGGATAATTGGACCATATTCCCATAATCAGAGTTCCCACAATACTTGCCAGTACCGTTGCTATGAATACTCCGTTAAAGTCCATGCCCGTGCTGCTGAGTATTCCTGGGTTTACGATAACTATGTATACCATTGTGAAAAATGTTGTAACCCCTGCGATAATTTCTGTGGGGATGGTCGTGCCTCGTTCTTTAAGTTTGAACCATTTGTCCATGGTAAAGCCAGCCTCCAACTTTCAAATTATACTCCAAAGCTAAAAACAAAAAATCCTAATCTTCATATAGGATTGTAATATTGTCGCTCCTATATTCGTTGTTAGGATTTAAAGATTCAACAGCTAAGCTCTAAACTAAACATAAAGATACTCATATCTGTTTTCAACCTGAAGTCCATTTCGTATTCTAATTAAAATTACATGCAATGTCAATGAATTAACGATTTGTTCACAGTTATTTACGAACTATACAGACATCATCTCTTTTGTTCATTCGTTTTTAGGATAGAGTAAGTACGTATCGCTCAATGTCTGCGATATATGAAGAAAAGACTGCCAGCAATGTTCACTGACAGTCTCTTGCTTAATTCGTAGTAGGTTTCTCTTCATATTCGCTGGATAATTCTTTTAGCGATTTGATTTTGCCATGGGGATGATGTCATTCCTGAACAACTTTATTCTGCTTGTATAGGTAATAAGAGAATTAGGCAAGCATATAAGACAAATTATAGAGAATTCAGAAGTTAATTGGCAGGACCCAGATTAATCAAGCTGACCTCGGATAATGAGACGGTTGTGTTGCCATCTTGCTCACCATCAATGTTACCCAGATCAAATGAAATTCGAGTATTCGCATAGCTGTCTTCTGTTGCATCAAATGTAAACGTGAACTCCTGTTCTTCTGGGGTCAAATCAACTCGTGCCCCAAAGAACCCATGCCATTCATAGTTGGCAGCTGCATCGACCCATCCAATCCCCAAACCCAATTTCCTGGACTTCTCCGCTTTGGCTTTAAACGTTAATTTATATTTAAAACCTTGCTGTATGCCGAATCCTTCATTGATGACTTGACGATCCCATGGATGCTGTCCTGCATGACCAATCTTGGCTTGAAGCTGTTGATTGCTAACTTGCATCTCAAGGTCCGCTGCATTACCATCCGCGTGGGTAAACCAACCTTCTGCACCTTTGGAGAAGTCCCCATTGGGAATAAGGTTAACATGAGCTGGCTGACCTCCTTGATCTGCATTCGGATTAACTTCATATAATTGGACGTTATTGATGTGAATCGAGTGTTCACCTGTAGATAGCGGATATCCTAATCCAAATGCAAGCATAGCTGCCGAATCGGAGGTATCCCCCATAGTGAAGGTGTAAGTATACGACTTTTGATCTGCGGTTAATTCCACTTCTTCTTCAAAATACTTCACAAAATCGCCTGCATTCTGAGAAAGAACCGCTTGCATGGATTTAGGACTTGAAGCAGATGCCTCGAAGGTAAGTCGGTACGTTTTGTTTGCATCCAGTTTGATCTGACCTTGTTGCAATAAAGCATCCCACCAATGTTCACTTGTACCAGGCAATTTAACCATTAATCCTTCACCCTCGTCATGTGAGGCTGTCAGATCATTAGGAGTTAGCTCCCAATGATTCAGATCAGCTGTTAGCTCACTGTTCTGAATTTTGTTTTGTGAAATATCCACCCAACGTGTATTATAATCTGCTCCTTCAAAATTCACATAATAGGGTTTGCCTGCTGTCAAGTTGACCCCTGGAAAATACACCGTTTTATATGCTTGCCATCCACCCGTGTCTCCGAGACTCAGGTCTGATTGTGCAACGGTTGTACCTTGTTCATCCTGAATGCTGAACTGAACCTTGGAATCACTTTTTCCACTGGCCATTCGGGCAGACAGAACATATACTCCGTCGTGAGCTACATCGATTTTATATTGCAGCAGATCTCCCTGATCCATGTAACTGACATGTTTTCCTCCTTCTACGGAGTCCTCCAGTTGTAAGCCCTGCATCATCCAGGCTTCGGTTGCAGGAACATGTGCGTAGCCATTCACTGACAGAGGTTTGCCGCGTTTCGTCAGACGAACATTGTCCACATATACCTTACCTTTAGAACTGCCGAATAACAGTTTTAGCTCGGATTGTGCGATTGATGCTCCATCTCCAATGATGATTTCTCCGGTGTATGTTTTCATTTCTTGGTTCAAGGAGAGGTTTTGTCCTTGATGAACCTGTACCGTATGCCCATTACTGCTGACAACATCAATGTCGATACTTCGCGGTGTGTCTGCCTTGGCATCTAAGGAGAAACCATACGTTGTATTCGCTTCCAGTTTCAAATCGGGTTGGTTCACCGAAACTTGTTGTGGGTCATTATTCGTTTGAGTAACATCAACAACCAGCTGACGCTCCATAATTGGGAATTTCGAAAAGTTATTTACACTTATATTGGCTTCAGCATTCTCCTGGACGCTGGTGGTCCAGAAACCGAGGCGTTCCTTACCTTGATCAAATGTACCATTGTAAATGAAATTACCATCAGGCAGCGCGTTCCGTTCAACCGTTATTGGATCAGCCTCACCCACCTCAATCAGTCTGACATTGGCAAGCCAAACCGTTGTATCATCCAGCCCCAGATTAAATTCAAATCTGGCATTGTTATCCGTGCCATCCCGCATATTAAAGGTATAGTCATAGGATTGCCAATCTGTCGTGAGTGCAAAGGTGTTATCACCCGAATAATTGGTCCAACTTTTTTCGAATTGGTTCAGTTTGGACATGATCGTACGGTTAGCAGATGCTTTCGCATCAAATTGTATCTTGTACTTTTTGTTTTTCTTGATGTACATCGGCATCTGAGTGAGTTGAACCGAGTAGTTTTCAGTACCCGATGCATCAATGGTAACTTCTGCTGCTTTCCCTTTCTGCTCATCTGTTACAACTTTGACACTGCCAGCTCCATCAGCATTTGTGATGAATTTCCACTGCAGAGGCACTCCATTGTCTGCAGCCCCTTCCGCAAAACGTTCATTGTATATTTGATTGCCATCGGCTTGTGGGTCACGCTGTTGCACAGGCTCGATGGGATTTGTTGTTACATCAGGCCATGTGTCTAGATTTTTGTAAGAATATACTCGCACAAAATCAACATTCATCTTTTCGGAAGTGAAGTTGCTTTCAGGTGCCCCCGGCCAGTCTCCTCCAACTGCCAGATTCAGAATCAGATAGAATGGACGATCAAATGGTGCAGGGAACGTATAATACTCGGGTTGGCCGGCGGCCTTCGTTTGCCAGTTGGTCACTTCATGATGCAGCTTTCCATCCACATAGAAACGAATCATACCCGGCAACCATTCCACCTGGAAATCATGATAATCGTCAGCGAAAGTTTCTCCCTTCGGAAGAGTAAGGCTTCCCTGATCATGTCCATGGGAACCGTCAGGCTTCACACTGTCATAATGCAATGTGCTATATACCTTGTTATTACTCTCTTTGCCACCAATTAGCTCCATAATATCGATTTCTCCAGAGGCAGGCCATCCACCATAATGTGCTTCATCTGTTGGCATCATCCATATGGCAGGCCACATGCCTTTTTCGATCGGAAGCTTCGCACGTACAACTACTTTACCGTAGGTCCAGTCGCCTTTTCCCATGGAGATCAGTTTGCCAGAGCTGTAATCTTTACCGTTTTTCGGACCCTTTTTTGCTTCAATCTGCAACACGCTTCGATTCTGATCTTTCGTAATGCGAGTGTTGTCCGGGCTGTAATATTGCATTTCATTGTTATAAACGAGTCCTGTATCCTGCACGGTCCATTTGGAAGAATCAATCGAAGGTCCGTTAAACTCATCATTCCAGACCAGTTCCCATTGATCATGCGGAATCGTTGTTGCTGGAACCGGTTTTTCGCCCGCCGGATTGCTTGGTGTCGATGGTGTAGACGGTGATTGCCCGTCTGGAGAAGATGGTGTGGGTGTACTTGTCACATTTGTTGAACCACCAGGCTGCGATGAAGCAGGTGGTTGGGCTTCACCCACCATGGATGTGCGCAATCCTTGTTTTACTTTCTCTCCGTTGATCACAACATCATCGGCATCTACACTCAATTTTTGGATTGTACCTTTGGTATCCATTTGAGTCTGACTCGCTTCTGCATGAATATTCATGGAATCAATCAGGCTGTTTGAAGAGATCTCCAGAATGGATTTCTGCTTTACATGCATCTCCTGAATGTTGCTTTCTTCCGTAATGGCAATTCTGACGGGTTCCCCACGTTTGTCAACGACTACTCGCTTCAGCTTGGAGTTGTTAATGTTGATGGAATGACTGCCTCCGCCTTTAATGATGACACTTCCTGTAACAGTTACGCCCTGAAGAACAACAGATCCCTCGCCTATGCCTTCTGCCAGTAGCAGATTTCCATTGACAACCATATTTTTCAACGTGATATCCGTTGATTTAATAATCAAGTTGCCATCTACCCGGGACTCATATGCTCCAGGAGTGCTTTTTACATCTGCAATCATCGCTGACAGTAACTCTGCCGTCTCCGCTCGTGTAATCGAGGTTTTAGGATTTAATTTGCCTTGGAAACCTTTAAGAATATTTTCGTTCACCAGATAGGTAAGCGCTTTCTTTGCATAACCGGAAATATCATCTGCATCCTGAAATTTCAATTGTTCACTATCTTCATTTGTAACCGCTGAAAGTTGAAAAGCTCGATCTACCATAACCGCTGCATCTTGGCGTGTAATCGGTTGTTGTGGTGACAGATGTTCACGGTCTGTCCCTTCGATGATGCCAGAACCATTCGCTCGTACCATCACGTCATAGTACCAATCGTCTGAAGTCATATCCGCATATGAACCAGTCGCCGCATTACCGGTGAAACCAAAGGCCCGATCCAGAATCATGACGAATTCAGCTCGGCTAATGACCTGACTGGGCTTGAACGTACCGTCCGTATAACCTTTCAATAAATTCAAGTCTTGCAAACGTGTAACTGCAGATTGTGACCAATGCCCCGTCAGGTCTGTATAGGGAACAGAGAAGTGCAGGCTTTTTGCCTGCACATTTCCCACCTCCGCTTGACCCTGTACACTTTCTGCTCCAGCAGTTGCTGGATAAACGAGAGAAGCCATTAAACTCCATGCCACCATACATGCCAGTCCTTTTCTCATCCTTCTTCCTCCCTCAGCTCAGTTATCCTTGCATTTGCATAGCCTATTCCTTGACTGCTCCAATAACGATCCCCTTAACGAAGAATCGTTGTAAAAACGGGTATACCATCAGGATCGGAAGCGCGCCGATAAAGATCTGTGCTGCGCGTACGGTTCGCTGCGAGATATTCTCCAACATGGAAGGATCGACGTTGATTTTGCTGAGATCTTGCTGAACAATAATGGTCTGTAATAGAGAAGCAAGTGGATAATTTTTAATATCAGACATATAGATCATGCCGTCGAACCAGGAGTTCCACTGATACACCATCGTAAATAAGGACAAGGTTGCGATAGCTGGAAGTGAAAGCGGTACGTAGACCAGAATCAACGTTTTGATATGACCTGCTCCATCCAAATAAGCTGCTTCCTCAAGTTCTTTAGGCAGACCGCGGAAGAAGTTCATCATGAGAATAACGTTCCACACGGACAGTGCGCCAGGCAGAATAAGCGCCCAGATTGTATTCATCAAGCCAAGCTTCTGGATCAGAATGTAACTTGGAATCAAACCGCCGCTGAACAAAATGGTAAATACGAAAAACCACGTATATAAGGAGCGACCTTTAAAACTGATATCTTCCTTCGACAACGGAAATGCGGTTAAGAGCATGATGACCATACCAATGATCGTTGCAATTACAGTCCGTTTAAGTGATACGATCAAGGAGTTGATGAAGTTCGAATTCCCGAATGTTTTCACATATGCGTCCGTTGTGAACCCGATGGGCCAGAAGGTAACCAGGTTTGATGATGCTGGCGCCATACTGCTGAATGAAACAGCCAATATATGAATAATTGGTAAAATGCAGAGTATCGATAATATCCCAAGAAAAGTATAGTTAGCGATGCTGAATATGCGGTATCCTTTTGTTTTATAATACAAGCCCTTTTCTCCTCTCTAGAAAACTCGATAATTAGCTAGTTTGTAAGCCATTCTGTAAGATATAACAATCAAAATGGTAGCAACCACAGATTTGAACAACCCTACTGCTGTGGCAAAACTCATCTTCCCGTTCAGAATTCCGAGTCGATATACAAAGGTGTCAATGATGTCGCCTTTGTCATACACAAGTGGATTGTACAAGTTGAATACCTGATCAAAACCGGCGTTCAGGATATTGCCGATAGAGAGTGTCATCAGTACGATTGTAATCGGCATTAATGCCGGAATCGTAATGTGCAGCGTCTGTTTAAATCGGTTGGCCCCATCCACCTCGGCAGCCTCGTAGAGCGCAGGATTAATTCCTGAGAGAGAAGCCAGAAATACGATCGTACCAAAACCAAATTCTTTCCACACATCACTGAGGATCAGCGTTATCCGGAACCATGTACCGTCTCCCAGGAAGAAGATCGGTTCTCCTCCAAAGGCTACGACAAGCTGGTTGACCATGCCGCCCTGAGGAGACAGGATATCGAGCAGAATACCACCGAGAATAACCCATGATAGGAAATGCGGTAGATACACAAGCGTTTGACTTACTCTCTTGAATGCCGTCAAGCGTACTTCATTGAGCAAAATGGCAAACAGGAATGGAGCGAATAGTCCTGCGATGATTTTGAAAAATGCAATGACCAACGTATTCCAGATCACCTGACCTACGTCCGGATATAAAAATAAATATCGGAAATTGTCCCAACCCACCCATTTGGATTCAGAAAATCCCAAGTATGGTTTGAAATCCTGAAAAGCAATTACAATGCCGCCCATCGGTATGTACTGAAACACCAGTGCCAGCAATACAGCTGGAATGAGCATCATATGCAAGGTCCAGTTCCGTTGCATATTCCAGCGCTGTTTAACCCTGGTGGAGCGCCGTTTATGCGGCGTTTCTAACGTATGTTCCTTCACTCCTGCATCCCCCATGTTCTAAATTTTGTATTTTACAAGTCATCGTGAACTTGTATATTAAAATTATAGCAATGGAAATTTGTGATCTATATCCTAATATTGCAACAACGATATCAATATTTTAATAAGATTAAGGAGGTTGGACTTTGTTCACACGCTTGAATGTCTTTACCAAAATTACACTGTTGTTTGTGATGCTGCTTATTCTGGTGCTGTTTCTCTATACATACTCGAACCGGGAAAGCGTGCGTGTTATCGAACACGAGATTCAGAACAATACGATGAATCATCTCTCGACATTTGCTGATTCAGTAGAATCCAACATTTACCAACTGTCATTGTATGGGATGTCTATTGGGCAAGATTCGAGTATTCAGGAATATCAACGTCCCGACTACAAGGACATTCCCTATGAACGTGTGAAAGTTGGAAGTGCCATTCTGGAGAAAATGAATCTGTACAACGCAGCAAGCAAATGGCATTCGACCATCACACTATACTTCCCAAGGATGCAAAAAGTGATATCAACGGATTATTATGCTTACATTCCGTACAGGGATGATGAATTTAAGGAGCCTCTCTCGCAATCCTGGACCTATGCTGACAATCAGTTTATCTGGTACACTACCGATCCAACGACAGCGATGGCGAGACCTGGCAAAGCCAGATTGATTACCAAAATCAGTTTTCCAGTTCATCACTTAACTGCACTTCTTAATCAAAACAAGTTAAACAATAAGGGCGATCCATTCATGTTCCATCCCGACTATGGTTTAATCAGCAATAGCTCTGGAAAGGAAACCCTGAATGCCATCCTGCCCTCTCTGAAAGAAGCAACACTGCAAGCCAGCGGCGGATTCAGCACAACGTTGAACAAAACGGAATATTACGTCTCCTATATTCAATCCAAGAGCCTGGGCTGGTATTATGTTGACTATGTGCCGATGCAGCAGATTTTGAAACCGATTACGAGCAGCCGAAATCTTTTTTACGCTTCAATTGCCGTTCTGATCGTGATGAGCGTTGTTGTATTATATACACTCTACCGAAGTGTGCAGCTTCCACTCTTACAGTTGGTGAAAGGGACGAATCGCTTGTCAACCGGGGACTTTTCCGTTCGGCTGCATCATTCTGCACGCAATGAGTTCAGCCTGTTATTTGCACGTTTCAACATCATGGCTCAACGAATTCAAGAATTAATCGAGAATGTATATGAGGAGAAATTAAGAAGTCGGGAAGCCACGCTCAAACAGTTACAATCGCAGATTAATCCGCATTTTCTATATAACTGCCTGTTCTATATCAAGAACATGGCCCGAATGAAAAATGAAAAGGCCGTGGTAGCCATGGCACTGAATCTGGGGGAGTATTACCGATACATAACCAGGTCCGAAAAGGATCAAGCCACGCTTCGTGAAGAACTGACGATGGTCAAAAATTATTTGGAAATCCAGTCACTTCGTCTGGAACGAATGCATTTTACAATCGACGTGCCCCATGATATTTTAGATAAAACAGTTCCCAGACTAACCCTTCAGCCTATTATTGAGAACGCTATTATTCATGGTCTGGAGCCCAAATCGGTGGATGGTAAGATTAAAATCTATGCGGACTGCGAGGATGATGTGTACACGATTATCGTGGAGGACAGCGGGCTTGGTATGTCTGAGAAACAGCTTGATCATCTGAGGGATAATCTTCTTAAACCGCTGGATGAGAATATGGGATGTGGTACATGGAATGTCCATCAGCGTTTGTCTTTTCTGTACGGTGAAGGATCTGGACTATCCTATGAACAGTCTTCAATGGGTGGAATTAAAGTTAACATCACATGGCACGACAATACAGACAAGTAGGTGAACGACCCATGCTGCAAATATTACTAGTTGACGATGAACGTTCCGTCGTGGAAACGCTGGCAGAGACCATTCCGTGGGAAAGCTGCGGGATCGGTACAGTTCATGAAGCCTTATCCGGTGCAGTAGCGCTGGAAATTATGGACAACCACGATATTGACATTGTAATTACGGATATACGTATGCCCGAAATGTCAGGCATTGCACTAATTACAGCGATTCATGAAAAGTGGCCGCATGTGCAGACAATTCTTTTATCAGGTCACGCCGACTTTGAATATGCGAAACAGGCCATTGCACAGGAAAGCTTTGATTACTTGCTGAAACCTGTTAGTGATGAAGATCTCATCGAATCCGTGCAACGTCTTGTTCATCGAATTAAAGAAAAGTGGGAAACCGCAGCATCTCATCAAAGAGCCTTACACGCCTTTCAGGATCATCTGCCATTGCTTCAATCCACGATGCTGCATGAGTTGCTGACTGGAAAAGTCTATGATCAGAAGACGCTGGCAGACAAGCTTGATCTGCTGGAGCTTCCCTACTCCGTAGGAGAAGATCTCGGCATGCTGATTATTCGTATGGAGAAACATCTATCCGATATGGCACACGGCGACCTGGCTTTAATGGAATATGCGATATGTAATATCATAAGTGAAGTGATGCATAATCATTTTCATATCTGGCACACACGAGACGTGCATGATTACATTGTTGTTCTGGTAAGCATGAAACATTCCACAACGATGAGTTACAGCAGGAGTGAGACGCCTCAGACATTGCTTGAGCAGTATGCTGCCCAGATTCAAACCAATGTTCAGTTATACTTGAAAGGTGCTATCTCCATTTCGGTCTCCAGTTGGGGCAAGTTTCCCCATGAAATTGGAGAACTCTATGAGCGAACGGTTATGTCCATGCGTAAACGGATGGGTCAGGTGCAAGGTTTGTTTGTCACCGCTTCCGATGAAACGGATGCTAACCCTCTACATACGATCAGGTCGCTGTATCAGCCACCAACGTTGATTAGCCTGCTCGAAGCTGGTCGCTTTGAGGATGTGGAACAGAAAATCGAACACATTTTTGCGGAACTGCTGCATTCCAATGAACATCATGATATTGCCGAGTCAACCTTTGAGGTGTATTTTGCTATAGCGGGCGCGTTTGCGTACATCATTCATAAAAATGGCAAACAAATCTCTTCTTTGATTCCAGCAGAGTCCTATCGTTACTTTCAAGCTCCCAGCTATTCCACTGCGCAGCAGCTACAGGACTGGTCCGTCCGTACACTTCATTACATACGAGATGATGCTGAACAAGAGCTTAGAGACAATCACAGCACCATTGTGCGCAGCGTCAAAAGTTTTGTCGACCTTCATCTGGCTGGTGATGTATCACTGCCTGCAATTGCTGACCATGTGCATCTGCATCCAGTGTACTTGTCCAAGGTATACAAGGCGGAGACAGGTGAAGCACTTACTGCCTATGTGTACCGGTTAAGAATGGAGAAAGCAGCCTATCATTTGCGAACATCAACCGCCAAAGTGTTTGAGATTGCAGAACTTGTCGGTTACAACAATACCGCATATTTCATTCGAGTTTTCAAGAAATTTTATGATCTTACACCGCAGGAATATCGGGAAAATCTGCCGGTTTAAGAGAGTACACAGACCAGACTTGACGTTCTAGTAATCTCTCCGGTTTCCCCTTCTCCATATCAAATACAAAAAGGCATTGCCGGAGATCTTCTCCTGCAATGCCTTTTTGGTGCTTATGTGGCCGGGATGAATCATTTCAGCCAGCCCTTTGTCATCCTATTTTCCGCTTTTCACGGAATCATACCACTCGTTAACTTCTTTCGTAATCTGATCTCCGCCTGAAGACTTCCACTTCTCAACAAATGAGTCGAACGCGTCCACAGAGGTTTTGCCATATACAATTTGAGAGAAGGTATCCTTCTCCATCTTCGTCAAAATGTCATTGTTCATCTGCATCGTCATTGAAGGTGCACCGGTAAACATTTGATTGAACACGATATCCTTTTGATCCAAAACAATCTTGGCTGCATCAAGCATAGGTACTGGTACACCTGATTTGATTTTTTTCTCAAATGGTGTAGTTGCTTCTTCACCGCTTGCCAGCTTGGCAAGTGTTGTCATACTTAGATTGGGAATACGCGCTCCATCAAAAGTCAACGTGTACTTCTCGGGAGCATAACCCCCCGTAAGACTTGCATCGGTTGATGGTTTCCCATCTACCATAACCCAATCGTATCCTTCCGCAAATCCATGCTCAAACTCATCGCCCTCTTTAGGATTCGCATAGTGATCAAAGAGATAGTTCTGATAGGTGAAAAAGGCTTCCGGATTTTTCATGTCTTTGTTAATTAGAACTACGCCATTTCCGTTTGACGTACCATGTCTTCCTGCTTGACCGTTTGGACCAGAAGGAATTGGATACGCCTTGTATTCAGCCTCCGGATTGTTTTTCTTCACATCCTCCAGCGGCCAGGATGGCATCCAGTGAGGACCAACCACAATACCTGCTTTTCCGGCAGTAAATTCTTCAGCTGCTTTTGTCTCATCATACACGCCGGCTTCTTCCGGGATATACCCTTTGCTCATCCAGCTCTGTAATTTGGCCAAAGCCTGCTTTGCACCAGGTGTAACGGAACCGTATTCAAGTTTTCCATCTGCCGTCAGATTCCATTGGTTTGGCATTGTACCATAAGCGCCAAATACCCACCCAGCTTCTGACATCCATGTGTTCAGCCAGTTCTTGAAGCCAATGGTGAGTCCGTAAGTGTCCTGCTTCCCATTGCCATCCGGATCTTGATTCGTAAACGTTTCCATAATGACTTCAAGATCATCTATCGTTTTAGGTGCTTCCAGATTGAATTTCTTCATCCAGTCTTCACGGATCCACATGACAGGATCACCATTATAGGAATAGTCCAGAATCGGAATACCGATCTTTTTGCCATCTTGCATGTATGGATACCATACGGAAGGATCTTCGTTTACGGCTGCTTTCCATGTGTCGCTGGCATATTTGTCAAACAACTCGCCCGCATCGACAAATTTTCCGGACTCAATCAATTCACGCACCAGATTGAATTCGCCGCGATACGAAATAATGTCCGGCATGTCCGCATTGGAAGCAAGCGATAGACGCAGTTTTGTCTCAAATGCATTATTGGTGGATGGAGATATCCACTGGTTTTTCAACTCAATTCCGAGTTTCTCCTTGGCCCATTTTGTATGGACGTTGTTATCCTGATCCTCGCCTGACTTAAACTTCACGTCTGGACCCCATGGTCGTAAATACGTAATGGATACTGGTGGATCATACTTCCCATTTTTGAGCTCCAACGTTGTCGCTGGTGTACTCGATTCAGTTTTCTTATCGCTCCCGTTACTACACCCACTCAAGGCTGCAGATAGGGCCAATACACCGATCATGACCAAACTGCCTACTCGTCTCTTTTTACTTGTGTCCAACTTCGTTCCCCCAGTCTATGTAATGTTGCTTACAGGTTAATCATAATGAATTTTTGATATTTATGCCCATACTAATATTGCAACATTTATTGCATTAATTTAGGATATTGGATATTGAATACATATATTGAATAAATACAATACCAGAAAATAGAAAAAAGCAGCCGCTAACGGCTGCTTCAGTCTGCTTAATTACTCGTATATTTAACCCAATCGTACTCAGCATAGAGCGGATTAGCCCCGTTATAAGGACCGAGCCAGCTATCTACTCCTGTTCCATTCCACAAGTTCATCATGATTTTTCCGGGTGTTTTAGGAATATTGCTGGTTGCCGTGTGTTTCAATACACCATCAACATACCATTTGATATGTCCCGGCTGCCAGTCAAATGCGTACGTATGGAAACCTTGGGATGCATCAAAACCTAGATTGATAATCTTCTCATGATTACCAACCCCATTGGTATAATAATTAAACTGAACTTTGGTTGTGTCTTTTCCTAAAAATTCGATATCAATCTCATCCCATTGGGTGCCATGTGCGGGCCCTGTGTATGTGAAAAATGAGGAAACTACACCTGTGTTCTTGGCAGGTTTCATACTGACTTCATATAAGCCGTACCCATACGTATTCGTGGTACGATACTCTCCGCAATCAAACTTGTTCTGTGCAGAGCTGGTCAAACCAAGCTTAAGCTTGCCGTCACTTGTAAAATTAACATTGTTAGCCCTCCACGTACAGTTAAACATGTTCCCATTGGAATACCCATCCGCTTTTTGCCATGTACTTGCGTTAAAATAGGTTAGAGGTTCCCAGAACACATAACCCGCGAAAGCGCTTACCGAAAAAAACAAAGAGATGACACCAGTTACCGCCAAAGTATACCAAGACTTCCTCTTCATCACACACCTCCATGAATGATTCCAACATGTATAATCAGCGCAATAATAGATAGCGCTTACATGGTTGGTATTTCCATTTTATCCGGAAGCATGGTGGTAAACTATAGCAAACTTTAAAGCAGAGATATTCAATTTTTAAGATCTTCGTTCTTGTATCTAATCATGTCATGTTAAGACTATGCCAGTTTCATACACGTAAGATGGATTGAATGAAGCGCCTGCCCTTCAGCATAGAAGGAATCAGGCGCTCCATGAAAACCATTTTTACATATATCTCAACATGTTTGTTTCTTTATTCACCCTAAAAGGGTTCTATTTCGCACCAGCTCGTACCAAAATGGCTTCAATTTCTTTGAAGCCATTATTCTTCGCATGACTGAGTGGTGACACCCCATCACGGTCCGATATGTTTACGTCTGCTCCATGATTAATGAGTAATTGTATCGTCTCCTGCTGCCGAGCATTGCCATCGTTAAGAATGATCGCTTCGAGTAGTGCTGTCCATCCCAATTGATTCACATGGTCCACATCCACCGAAGTTTGAGTGAGTAGTTCTTGCACTACATCCACATATCCATGCTCCGAAGCTGGAATAAGTGCTGTCCCTCCATATCGATTTGTTATCGCTGGGTCCGCTCCCGCCTCGATTGTCAGCTTCAAAATATCCAAGTATCCTTCAGCACCAGCATACAGAAACGGGGTATTTTTCATATCGTCCTGTATATTCACATCTGCCCCCGCTTCAATTAACACTTTAGCCGATGTTAGATCATTATTGTAAGTTGCAATCATTGTAGCGGTTCGTCCACTCTGATCTTGAGCATTGATATTGGCACCTGCTTGAATCATTTGTTCGATGCGTTCAGTATCGCTGTCCTCTACTGCCTTGAACAGCTGTTCATCTGCTGAAGTCATGGCCTTTTCCTCCACGTTAGAGTCGTTTCTCATTTCAGGCACGCAACCTTGAACGATCAACATACTGCTTATCAGGACAACGATAATCAGCGTTTTACTCATACTGCCTCCTTTACTCCAGTGTCAAGGTGACCGAAGAAGCGATACTCCAATCCCCAACTGGGTTTATTGTATACGTAGTACCCGGAGTCAACTTTCCATCATTTGTTAGGTCGAATACACCCGTCGCACCTTTTCGACTTGAATATTTATAAGTGGCCGTCAGAACATCCCCGCTAGGTGAAGTTAACGTTACACTTCGACCAGAGAACAGTTCATCCCCAGGGTCCTGGTCAAGTGTAACTTCAATGGAGGTTTCGCTCACTGCTTGAGCACTTGCAACCACTAGTGGATCAAACGATTTCGCCGTAAATGAAGCATTTTCGATGTTGGCCCAATCCGAAGAAACCGTATATGTGACACCTGATTTCAGCGTTTGTCCCTCAGGCAAACGGAACTTCGGTTCTTGTTTGCCATCTGTGGATTGCGTGAACGGAACATATCTGGCAACGATAGGCTCGCCACCTTCTGGCGTAATTACAACTTGTCTTGCCTGCATGGAAGAGATGATCTGATACGTTTTGCCTCCTGCTTGCTCTTGATCATTCAGCACGAATGCATTAGCTCCTCGACCACCACTGTAAGCCGAAATGATGTAACCATAATCCACGACACTGTTCACTTGCAATGCTTCAATCTCGAATGTATCATTCGTTACTTGACTAACCGTTGTCATGTTTATTTTCGTACCACTGCCTTCAAAGGAACCAGCGTCTTGGCCTTTGTAAGTCAGGTTGTACACTTCACTAGCATCTTGTACGGACGTTGGAACGATGTAAGTCGCGATTGACCCTGTTTTCAAACGGGGCATATTGGTTAACGTCAACCCGCCACTAAACGCAAAGTCCGTTTGTGCCTTGGCAAAAGCTTCATTCGCTGCTGTCAGCGGCTTGTCAAAAGTTACAATTAACGTAATGGCATTCAGTGATCTAACGCTCTTGATTTGAGCTTGCTCCGAAGGAATAGCTTGGTGTGCAGTTTGCAACAGCACTGCTGTTTCGCCGCGCGTTGCTGTACCGTTCTCGGAGTAGAACTCGCTCATCCAATGGTGAACGGACTTTACATCACGTTGCATCGCTTTGGATACGACCTGTTCGAGTTCAGCATCCGACACTTGAGTTTGCGGATTGAATTGTCCATCGTTAGCCTGCATGATGCCAAGTTCAACAAGCTTTGACGCATATGGCGCATACCATGCATTCGGATTCACATCCGTCAATTCTACGGTTTCTCCCCTCTTGCTCTCCAAATTAAACGTTTTGAAAACCAATGAAGCTAACTCCGCACGAGTAATTGCTTGATGTTCACCCATAGATTGATCTGCATACCCGTTCATGATCCCCAAGCTATTGAGATCCTTGATAGCAGCTTCAATCTGTTGTTGATTAAGCTGTGTGGTTGTTGCCGCAATGTTAGTAACGTATGTAGCTGCATGTACTTGATTCGCAGTTAACGGGAACACTGCTGTACCTAATGCAGTTATGGTTAGAAATGTAGCGATTTTGCGGGTTGTAGAATTCATGGTTGAATTCCTCCTCTATAGGTTGTAGTTGCCTGTATCTATAGAATAGAGGACAAAAAGAAACTCCCAAGGCTAAAGTTATTAACAAAATATAAACTGGCTCTAAATTTTCACGAAACTTATGCAGTAAACCGGTAGCCTGCACCCCAGACGGTTTCAATATACTCCGGATTTTTGGGGTCTGTCTCCAGCTTGCCGCGTAGTTTGCGAATATGGACAGTAACCGTTGCAATGTCTCCGGTGGAATCCATGCCCCAGATCCGCTCGAACAGATCTGATTTGCTGAATACACGGTTGGGATGACTCGCAAGAAATACAAGTAACTCGAATTCCTTGGTTGTAATCGCCACCTCTTCTCCATTAACAAAAACGCGGCGTGATCCTTTGTCAATGTGAAGCCCGCGAATGTGGATTTCATCCTGCTCAGCTGGTTTGTTTTTGCCAAGTAGTCTCTCGTATCGGGTCAAATGAGCCTTTGCTCGTGCAACCAATTCACTTGGGCTAAACGGTTTTGTAATAAAATCATCCACTCCCAGATTAAATGTCCTGATCTTATCGATTTCTTCCTTTTTCGCGGAAACGACAAGGATGGGTACCTCCTTCACCTCGCGAATGCGCCTGCAACATTCGAAGCCGTCGAGTCCAGGAAGCATCAGATCAACAATGATCAGATTATAGTCCCCCTCCAGTGCCTGCTTCAGACCTCCATCTCCAGTATGGCAGAGATCCACGGAAAATCCGTTGAGCTCAAAATAATCCCGTTCCAGTTCCGCAATCGTTGTTTCGTCTTCAATGATCAAAATGTTTGCCATAACTCATTAGTTCCTCTCTTCATTCAGCCGTTTCAGTTTGATATATATACTCGTGCCATCATTGGGCTGGCTTTCTGCCCAGATAAAGCCCCCATGTCCATCAATGATTTGGCGGGCAATTGCCAGCCCGAGCCCACTTCCGCCCGTTGAGGAATTCCGGGATTGTTCTGCACGATAGAAGCGTTCAAATATATAAGGCAGTGCCTCTTCAGGTATTCCCCTGCCATTATCTTTAAAGCCCATCGTAATCCATTTCTCATCAGCTTGAAGTGTAATCTCGAATCGTTTGTGTTCATTCTCCATGTATTTGAGTGCATTATCCACCACATTAACAACGGTACGTTTTAACTTCTCCGGATCCACAGCAGCCATAGCGGGACCAGACACCTGGTTATTCCAATCCAGGGCAACACCTTTGTCCTCCAGATCATATCTCAGCTCTTCGATGCTATCTTCAAGGAAATCAGCGAGATCAACTGCTTTAAACAGGAAAGGCTCTTGGTTCAAGTCGAGCTTGGAATACAAAAACAGTTCATCCACCAGCTTATCCATGCTAACTGCTTTGGAGTGAATGATATTAACATAACTCTCCATTTTCTCCGGAGTATTAGCCACGCCGTCACGAATACCCTCAATATACCCTTTGATATTGGTAATCGGCGTACGGAGATCATGCGAAATGTTGGAGATAAGCTCTTTGCGGTTCACTTCGTCCTGCTGACGTAACGCATAGGAGAGCTGTAATTGATTCCGCATGCTCTCAAACGCTTCGCTAAGTTGACCAACCTCGTCATTGGAGTTTAGCTGAAGTTTAAAGGATAGATTGCCATCCTTAATATGTTCGGCTGAACTTCGTAGTTGATTCAAGGGTTTAATGAAGCTGCGCGTGATCCAGCGGAACAAGAGCAGATTTGCAATGATGAGGACGCCAATAAGCAGGAATGACATCACAGGCAGCAACTTGCGAGTAAGCTCCGCAAAGGGGCTTCTCTCACGAATGACAAAGATACTCCCCCGTTCCCCATCTGAATATTGAAAATCAAATTTTGCATACGCGTAAAATCGCTCACCAATATTGAAGGTGCTCCGAATCTGATAATTGTTAAGATCATAGGCAGGCAGTGCTTGCTTCAGTTCTGGCTGGTTGAAGGTCAGTGATTCGAAGATCTGACTATTCTCTCGTCTGATATAGAGCCCTGACTTCTCAGCTCGAAGCTTCATATCATATTCACGCAGCAAAACCTTGTTCTGCAGGTCGTCCGGGTCATTTTTGGCCAGAAACTTCATCTCTTGAAAGATCGATTCTCCCTGTTCAGTCAGGGGGTTGATCTGATAATGTACCTTGTATATATCACGGAAACTCTGTAGATCCCCTGTGGCCGCAATCGTATACAGACTTGCCGTAAGCAGGATGAACAGTAGACTTATAACAAGCATGCCCGTAAAGGACAGCAGCATTTTTATTCGAATTGACATGGGTTCCCCTTCTCAAGCAAACAATTGGATTAGTTAGTGCACATGTTAACACAAGATGGATTCTATTGCCCATATGTAAAAAAGAGCTTTCTTTTTCATTATATATGTTGACAGTGATAATCGTTATCAATAATGTTGGAGTAAGGTGCACAACGATTTATCTTAGAATGACTGGCAAACACTTTTGAAATGAGGTACGTAATGTGAAAGTAGACGTTAATCAGTTAGCAGCGCATTTTGCACACATTCCTTTTCAAGTAGAAGGCGTATATCGATATGCTAGAAATCCAGGGGTTCCCCAGGCTGACTATACCGATTCTTTTCCTGGATTTGTATTTCCTCTTACAGGAAAAATACAATTTCAATTTGATGGTACACCCTATATTTTTTCACCAGGAAAAGTTGTACATGGGGGCGCGAAAATGAAACTGGATCAAACCGTGTTTCATAGAACGGACTGGGAATATATCCTCGTTTTATACCGAATATGTAGTTCGGACCTCGAAGAGACAAGCTTTTCCCATCAGCATTTTGAATTATCAACGGGTCAGTCTCCACGTCTGATCGAATTAATCATGCGTCTTTGGCATGTGTATAACCAGCGTGGAGGTATTTCAAAGTTTCAGACCGAAATGCTGTTTCGCGATGTACTGAATGAGACCTTAATATGTGTTGATCATAGGCAAAACAGTTGTGAAACAGATGTTTTATTCGAACGGATCTCTACCTATATCCAAGAATACTATGATCAAAATCTGACTGTCGGATCGCTTGCAGAACAAAATAATATTAATCGAAATCGACTTTCCTACGTGTTTAGAAGACATGCAGGTATGGGTCCAGCAGAATATGTATTGAAATATCGTATAAACATGGCACAACAAATGTTATTGGCAAGTGATGCGTCTGTACAACAGATTGCCGAGACCGTTGGCATTGCTGACCCCTTTTATTTTAGCAGAGTGTTCAAGAAACAATATGGTATTTCTCCTACGGAGTATCGTCTGAAGTTCATCAATAATCCATCCTGATTTCAATAGGCATCCATGTTATACCAAAGCTTAAATCAGTATACTGAACATATAGGATTAATACACAGGAGGAATGACGATGCACTATCAAGCTATTAAATTAAATGAGGAATTTTCGAAATTAAACGATCTTTGGTCTCCGAAACTCATTGGTGAAATGAATGACTATCAATTTAAGATCGTTAAGATTGCTGGAGATTTTGAGTGGCATGTTCATGAGGAGACTGACAAGTTATTTTTTGTGCTCGAGGGGGAAATGATAATTGATTTTCGTGATGGGCAAGTGAAGATTTCCAAGGGCGAGATGTATATTGTCCCTAAGGGAGTCGAGATCAAACCTTCCGCCGAAAAGGAATGTCATATCATGTTGATGGAGCCTAGAAGCGAAGTAAACACTGGCGGGACTAAGGCCGAATAAGCGTCAGTTATTGGAACCAGGAAGTTAATTTGCAATATCAGAGAGCCGATAACCCCGTAATGGGGTTATCGGCTCTGCGTCTGTACGGCTAGCTCTTCGACATACATTAATCAGCAAACTCTCGGTTATGTCACTTGTTGCTGGTCTTCCTGATCAATTCCACACCATCGTATGCCAGAATTTCCACACTTGCTGCCTTCTGCAGTATGTAATGATCAAAAAAGTTCTTCGCATAGTCTGTAACAATATTTCGCATCTCCATAACATCCCGTTCACCTCTGAGTTCCTCATTAACACTGGTAAACACGATGTCACAGTAATCTAAATGTGCAACACGATCAACTGAGAAATAATAGGTTTCCATGCTATTGTTAGCGCCAATAATCGCATTCATATTATAGTTAGGTTCACAAAACAGGAACAAGAAAGGTTTCTTAAGATCGCTGTCAAGAAGTCCAAACGCACCGCTATCCAAACCAATCCCGCAGGTGAACCGGTCATCATCACGGCAAACCATCGCCGTCGTAGGCCCTCCATAGGAATGTCCGACTATACCCATGCCGATGTCAAGCAACAATCTGCCCTTAAAGATGGAATTCAGCTCTCCAGAGTCCAGTTTGTAAAGATAATCGGCTACATACCTTACATCTTCTGCCTGTAATTCACTATACTCTGTTATCTTGGAAAGTATCGGTAGTGCAAGCACGTTACGGCACATCTCAATGGCAGTTTCATCGTCAGGACGCATCTCCATCTTACCAGCCAACGCCAGCATCTCCGGATCTTCACCAAACGCTGTAATGACATCCGAAAAGTCCTTTGATACATTAAACAGGCGCCCATCTTTACGTTTATACATCGTGCTATTCTGATGGCCGATGCTTACCACAACATACCCCATGCTTGCCAAGTCTGTACAGAGCACTGTCCCCCATTCTGGAGATCCGCCCCCGCCGCAAACATAGAATAACACTGGATAGCGCTTTTCCTTCCCGGAAAGAGCAAGGTCGTCGTAACACTGGGTCTTGATATCTATAGAGAAAACATCCTTCAACGCATTGACAAGTGGCTGCTCATTAAACATCTCGTAGACTTCAGGAAACATGTACGTTGATGTAGTCTTACCTTCGCTACTGTCAGACGGATAGTACACAAAAGCGGTCAGTTCTCTTTTGGAGTAATCTGATGCCGTGTACTCAAAATCCATCTGGGTTCGACCGACAGTATAGCCCCCAATTGGTTCTGGAAATGCGTCATAGGTTTTCATTTTCTTTCCCCCTTAAGATCGCTAACCATTTCAGAATATTTATGATCTTCAAGCAGCCCATGACCCATAAATTCAGCAAAGTACTTGCTGATCTTATGTTGCAGCTCAGAGTCCTTAATATCGAATTCCCTAAAAAACAAGATTAAATTAAGCTGCATTGACTCAAACATAAAAGAGATCAGATCGTCGTCAACATCCGGTCGGAGATATCCATCAACCCTCATTCGGCGTAAAATGTCCTTGATCATGGGGAATGACTCGCCCTTTAACACATTCACATATACTTTCAGCAAAATGTCCTCAGGAATATATGAAAATGTTTTAGTCAGTTTGATTTCCAACTCATTCAGTGGCTCGGTCACCATGCCATTAACGTTACCAAATAAGCCAGTAAGGAAATAGCTGTAAAGGGAATCTTCATTACTGTTACTGAAGTATGTAGCTCTTTTCTGGGTCACAATACGTATTAAGTGACAATAAAGGTCATCTTTGTCTTCAAAATACCGATAAAATGTTCCGGGGTGCATGGACAAACTATCCAAAACCATCTTCATAGTTATATCCTCGTAAAGATTATCAACAAAAAGATGCATAGCGCTATTCGATATTTCCTCGCGCCTTGCTTCGTCTAAACGAAAGAAAGTATTTTTTGGCATAGACTACTCCTTAATGTATAGTGTGAACTGATTCACACTATACTGATAATAAATTCACAAGTCAACTAGTTTTGAAAAGATTCGGGAAGAAATATGCAAGAGCCGCTGATCACTCTGATCAGCGGCTCTTTGAGATGTTTGTATTAAAATCAGTTGGTGAGGGATGAAATTCATGAATATCGGATCAGATATCTATTCAACGAGAAAGGACTTCAAGTACTTTACCACTTCCATCTTCAATAATACGTATACTGTTGTCATCGATGAGTTGAATGGTACTATCTGAATTCAAAATTTCCTGCTGGTCCGTTACCCCGTGAGCAATGGATTTGCGAATCAGACCTTTATTTTTGAATACCAAGGTGTAAAGATCGTAGTCTTCCGTTTTTCGATTAGTGTGTTCAATGATGACAATAAGTAGATTTTGGGGACTCCTCTTGAAATTTATTTTAAGATCATGAGTATTCACATTCATGTCCTTGATCCCTAAGGGTATCAAACTCTTTTGTCCAGTAGAAGCATTCGTAATCTCAAGGTCTCCTTTTGCAGTGCGAATGACATAGGTGTAACCCATGTTGCTGCCATAAAAAGTATCAGTATAATTGCTCAATCCAGTCACGGTTACCTTGTTCGTTTTCATATCTTGATGAGTCACTTCCCCGTCCAAAGCAGATGCAAGAAATCTAATGGGTACATAAAGGTGACTAATATACGACACAGGTTCTGTGCCCATATCTACTTTTTGACCATCTACCTCGGCAATGCTGCTTCCCAAGTGCACAACAATATGCTTCTGACTGCTCTTCAGTACGGCCGTATTATCATCTTCCATCCCCCACACTAGGCCTGCCTTAATACCGAGTGAGAAAAAACTTCCGTAAGTGACTCCATCCTTGATTAACGTCTGAACATGGTTAATACGACCGTCTGCCCACTGAATTTCCAAATCAACATATTTGGATGCTGCTTCAGATTTTTGCGCCCCCAATGGTAATAACACCGACATCACTAATGCAACGACAACTACTTTTTTCAAATGCTTCATTCTCACAGCGATTCACCCACTTCATGTAATTTTTAATCTTACAATAGTAACGTTATGTTCCAATAAAAGTTTGATCAGCTTTAGACAGGAATTCGGTCCCTGATAAACAAAAAAAGCCGCTAAAATAGCGACTTTTAATGGTACTATGTTTTTGTCCTTGGCTTCATTACAACTCGAGATCATCAGCGAGTCCTTCAACACCTGTGAAGATGGAATCCCCGTAACCCCAGAAGTTGTTGAAATCGATAATGTAGATTTTTTTGTTTTTAACTGCGTTAATGTTTTGCACCTGCTTGTTGGCAAGCAGCTTTTTAATCGTTTCTTCTGGATCAATACCACCTGCATACCTCGAAATAATCATTGCATCTGGATTAATCTCGATTAACTTCTCCAGACTGAGTGTGCCAGTTTCATTAATCAGCATATTATGCATATTGATTAATGACATTGCACTTTCAATAAACGTATCACCATTTCCGTTGTAAATTCCAATGGTTCCATCACCATTATCCGAAAATGATGCATAGTTGATCGTTTCAGAGCTAGCTCGGGCCGACAAGGCATTCTCGCGTGCTTTAAGCGTCTCAATATATGCCGCTGCATTGGCTTGTACGTTGAATATCTCACCTAATTCAGTAATATCCTGATACAGACTATCTAACGATGCATCAGGAACACTGGTGCTTTGTACGTACGTTTTAATCCCCATATCATTCAAGCTGCTTACTGTACCAACACCCCAGTCCGCATCCTCAAACAATCCACCACGCCCTACAACCAGGTCAGGCGTAGCCCCTATCGTCACTTCCTTACCTACATAGCCTTCAGCAAGCACAGGAATTTGTTTAAACTCGTCAGCAATATCTTCAGGTACACTACCAAACAACGCAGCTACACCTACAAGTTTGTCTGTCAAACCAAGGCGAATCATCAGCTCGGCTGCACCTTGGGTATTGGCAACTACTCGTTCAGGTGCCTTGTCAAACGTTTGATCCTTCTTCACCCATGTGCCGTTCTCTGTTGTATAATTTGAAACGGTTACCGGGTAAGTTGTTTCAGCAGGTGCTGAAGTCTCTGCATCCGATGTCTTCTCATCTGTTGCAACATTTTTCGCTGCTTGTTGCGAGTTATTGTTTGCCTGATCGCTACCATCACTATTATTGGAGCAGGCTGCAAGTACAACAACAAGTGCAGCAATAAAACAAAATAACATTCCTTTTTTAAAGTGTGTAGACATTTAATTCTCTCCCTTTTGAATCCTTAATTTTCTATTTATGCATTATGTAAAATAGTTATTGTCAGTATACAGCAAATGTCGAATCTCGTAAATGATAATTATAATCATTCTCAATTGATGAAAATAGGACATTCTCCTCTCCGTTTTTTTCTATTGCTTTCGTCAACAATAACAAAAAAGCCGATCCAATTTATGATCGGCTTTGCTTGACACTATTCATACTCCAGTTGCTCTATCTGCTCTTACCAACCGCGGTTGGACATGCGATCTTCTGGAGCCAATTTAGAAATTTCGATCCCTTTCATCGGGGCGCCCAAGTTTTTGGATACTTCAGCAATCAGTTTGTAATCGGTGTAATGTGTTGTAGCTTCAACGATTGCACGAGCGAATTTCTCAGGGCTATCAGATTTGAAAATACCTGATCCTACAAACACACCGTCTGCTCCCAGGTGCATCATTAATGCTGCGTCCGCCGGAGTAGCTACACCGCCTGCTGCAAAGTTAACGACAGGAAGTTTTCCATTTTCATGAACTTCGCGCAGCAACTCATAAGCTACACCCAGATTTTTGGCTTCAGCGTACAGCTCGTCTTTGGACATATTTTGCACTTTGCGGAGCTGGCTGTTAATTAGACGCATATGACGAACTGCCTCAACAATGTTGCCCGTTCCAGGCTCACCTTTTGTACGAATCATCGATGCACCCTCACCAATACGGCGAAGAGCTTCTCCCAAATCTTTGGCTCCACATACAAATGGTACAGTAAACTCATGTTTATCGATATGGAACACTTCGTCTGCAGGCGTAAGAACTTCACTTTCATCGAGATAGTCCACACCTAGGGATTCAAGCACTTTGGCTTCTATGTAATGACCGATACGTGCTTTGGCCATAACTGGGATAGATACAACCTTCATAACCTCTTCAACGATGGTTGGATCTGCCATACGAGCTACACCGCCAGCAGCGCGAATATCGGAAGGTACCCGTTCAAGAGCCATAACAGCTGTTGCCCCTGCCGCCTCAGCAATTTTAGCTTGCTCTGCATTCATAACGTCCATGATGACGCCACCTTTTTGCATCTCAGCCATTCCTCTTTTTACACGATCTGTACCTGTTTGCATGATTGTAATCCTCCTAAGTAACTTTTGGGTGGTTTTCAATAAAGGCATCGCTCTAATCTATGATTTAGTATAGAATGAGAATGGTCATATAAAAAGATCCAATATTTTTGGTTTTTATTGTACCACTTCAATGATAACTCTGGAGGTCCTATGCAATTTCATGTAGCTTACAGTTCATATTTGAACCGAAAATATACCAAGATGAAGGCCCTCTATCATGCCATTCGTGATGCAATTCATGAAGGTAATCTTATACATGGCGAGAAGTTACCCTCTACTCGAGAGTTAGCCGCGACGTATCACATTTCCAGAGGAACCGTGAATCAGGTCTATGATACGTTGACTGCTCAAGGTTACATTCATTCAGAGCATGGAAGAGGAACCTTTGTTGCTTATCAGTTGGACTTAAGCAATGATGCATCCACCGAGAAAGCTTGTACGCATCACTTATCCGCCTGGGGAAATCGTATTCAGCAGTTTGAACAGCAGTCGATTCAAACAAATACACCGTCCAATGCTCATACACTTGATTCCAGAATGAATAGCGACGAAGTGATCGACTTTAGCAAATATCAACCTGATTTCTCCAAGTTTCCTTACGATGAATGGAATAATCGATTGTATGCAGAGATAAGGCAGCGTGAGCATCACCTGAAAACAACCTCTGCCATGGTTAGTTCAACCGGGGATCCGAAATTGAGAGAAGCCATTGCTGCCTATCTTCGGAGGATGCGGGGCATTCAAGTTGATCCGGATCATATTGCAGTAACTGCAGGCTCCATGCAAGCTATAGCTCTACTCACTCAATTACTTGCAGATCCTGGGGATTATGTAGTGACAGAGAGTCCTTGTTATGTCGGGATTTCTAAAGCCATATTGGCTGCGGGTGCAAAGTTGATTGAAGCTAATCTCGATGGTCAGGGCGTTGTGCCCCAGGACTGGGAAGCACGTATGATGTTTGTCACGCCGTCACGACAATTTCCTACTGGTGAAATGCTCAGTCTGGAACGCAGACAAACCTTGCTGGACTGGGCACAGCGAAATGATGCCATGATTGTTGAGGATGATTATGATAGTGAATTCCGATATCGCGGAATGCATGTTGAACCACTGAAAACACTCGATAAAGCAGGACGTGTAATCTACCTGGGTAGCTTTACCAAAACCTTGCCTTTAGAAGTACGACTTGGTTATGTGGTTCTTCCCCCTACCTTAGCAGATACCTTTAGAAAGGCACAGGCATTATACGAGCCAAGACCCGTCAACCTGATCGAACAACGGGCATTAGCTGCATTCATGACAAGTGGTCAATATGAACGTCATCTGCGCAGAATGAATCGATTATACAGTCGGAAATTCCATCTGTTACTCAAACTTTTGAACAAGCAGCTCTCTACATGGTTTGATTGGGTGGAGAATGAAGCGGGTCTCCACGTGTTTGGCTGGTGGCGAGGTAATGTGACCACTTATGAGGCCTTTCGGGAATCAGCTCGGTCACAAGGTGTGGTATACTCAGAAGTCAGCAGTTCAACGTCTGTTGGTACGAAGTATGGTATCTATTTGTCTTTTGCACATTTGTCAGATGAACAATTACAGGAAGGCGTATCCAGATTAAAAAATGCCGTTACAACTGCATTGTGAGGTAAATCGTCTCCAAAATGTAGTACAAGAAGATCATCATTCGGAAGAGGGGCGATCGTTATGAATTGGTTAAATGAACTTTATAAAATAAATAAGCAGGAACCGGACAAGGAAATCGAACGTTCTTTGGTTAACGCCATCTTCCGAATATATGACCGGTTCCCCCGAATTGGCCTTAGAGAGCGGATCGGACAGCAAGAAATGTCTCTCGATATCGCCGATGCTTATATCCATGGGCATAATGCCATGATTGAAGCTGGTGTCGGAATCGGTAAGTCTTTTGCGTACCTGATCCCAAGTCTGCTCACGAATCAAATGTCTCAGAAACCAGTCATTATAGCGACATCCTCCATTCAGCTCTCGGAACAGATACATAAAGATTTAAGGATTATTGGTAGTCGATTGGGATTCTCAACGGTTCGCTCCGTCGTGGGAAAAGGCATGGGTCAGTATGCCTGCCGAAGTAGAGCAGCGGAATGGATCAATCTTGATGATGCAAACTCCTCCGTGTCTACCCTTGCGCAGCGCATATTAGATTATGAAATTGATGAAAGAGCCGATATTAAAGCTGGGGTTAGTGATGCCGAATGGTCCCACGTTTCCGTGAATGATTGCAAATTTGAACGTTGTCATCATAAAACTGCATGTTTGTTTTACGATATGAGAGCGAAATTAAATGCAAAAGCTCACGAGATTGATTTTATTATCGTGAACCAGGACTTGCTCATACGAGATTTGATGAAGAAAAAAGAAGGAACCAAGAGCATCATCTCAGAACAGCCTGCTCTGATCGTCATTGATGAAGCGCATAATCTGGAAGCAAAAGTTCGGGATGCCAGAACACTCGAGTTCACTTATCGGGGAATCTGCCGCATTCTGGATAACACGGTGCAGCTTCTAACGAAGCAGTCCGGGGATAAAAGTCTCTTCTCACAATCCAAGTTCATCAAAAACTGCGCTGAGCGCATCTTCAAACAGGTAAACGCGGATCTGCTCCACCATGCCAAGCAGGATAACGACCGAATCAAAGTGTCGGAAATCAAAGGAATACCGTTAAACCAAGTCTTAAACGATTTAAAAGATCTCAGTCTGCGACTTTCCATTTTGACCTCACGCCACGAGCGGGAGATCGATGACGCTTTTGAAGCCATCAACGGGCTTATTACCCTCATTCGTGTCTTATCTGAAATTGAGGACAACTATCTTTTATGGGCAAGCAGCCCCCTTAGAGTAACCACAATCAGCATCTGTCCCAAAGATATAAGCCAATTTCTGAAATACGCTTTATTTAATGGTAAGGTACCTGTAATCCTAACATCAGCAACGCTGTGCCAAGGCGGGGATACGCTGGAGGAACAATATTCTTATATGACGCACTCCCTTGGTTATAAGGGAGATTTCTTAGAGCGCCAACCCTCCCCTTTTGACTACACCAACCATGCCACGATGTACATTTCGAACAAAATTCCATATTACCAACATGACCAGCGCGAAATCTATCTTGAAGCAGCTTATAAGGAATTGGTTCAACTCTGTAATCTAACTCAAGGAAGAACAATCGTCCTTTTTTCAGCAAAAGAGGACATGAAATACATTCACAAAAAGTTGATCTCAAGGGCTAATGAATATACGTGGGCACTCCATGTTCAAAAAGAGGGATCATCACAGGACAGTGTCATCGCCGATTTCAGGAAAAGCAAAGGTGTCCTCCTGGGTACTGGTGTATTCTGGGAAGGCGTGAATATCGAGGGGTCTGACCTGTCGCAGGTCATTATTTTCCGTCTGCCCTTCCCTGTTCCATCGGATCCTGTATATGAATATAAGGCATCTGTAACGGAGAATTCGTTCATGGAGGTATTTGTACCGGACATGCTTCTTCGGTTACGGCAAGGAACGGGTCGTTTGATTCGAAGTGAAACGGACCTCGGCATACTCAGCATACTTGACTCTCGTCTCAGCGCAGCGGCCAAAAAGAGTTATCGGGAACAGGTGCTGGACACGTTACCGTTCAAAAAACTGACAGAGGATTTTGCGGTTTTGGAGAAGTTTGTCCAAAATAAAGGAATACGACGTACGGATTAGAAGTGGAATAACACGTAACCTTGAAAAACTGCCTAAATTACATGAAGCAGCCCTTCCACCTATCAAGCGGAAGGGCCAATTTAAATGCTGGAAGTAAGATTTATGCTACAATATATTCCAGATCTACGAATCCCAAAGGAGGCATTACTATGGTTGAAAGACCAACTACAGAGGAATATGCAGCTTATTATAAAGGGTACATCCAGCTTGTTCCTGAAGGGAACATCATCGAACGCTTAGAGCTGCAAGCCAATATCATACCAACTTTGCTCTCTTCATTGACAGAGGAGCAAGCAAATTATCGGTACGCCGAAGGCAAATGGAGCGTGAAAGAGGTCATCGGTCACCTTTTGGATAACGAACGCATCATGAGCAGCCGATTGCTTCGCATCGCCAGAGGTGAGCAAGCGAATCATCCCGGCTACGACCAGGACGTGCTTATGCAGACCCACCCTTTCAATGCGTATACCCTGGCCGATTTGAGCGAAGAATATGCCGTCACACGCCGCTCAACCATTCTTATGCTTCGTCGCCTCACCCCGGAAGCATGGCTCTGTAGAGGGATCGTCAGTGATAACACTGCTTCAGCTCGATCGATTGCATTTGTTATGGCTGGACATGAGCTCCACCATTGTTCAGTACTTCGCGATCGCTATTCGTTGGATTTGAAATTATAAAATTCATCCAAAAAGACTTTGAACCTGCATTCGCTGTAGGATCAAAGTCTTTTCTCATCAGTCGTTTTATCGTTCAAATTATCGTTCAAAATGAATCCGATGTGCGTCCTCTCGCAAAGATAATGTGGAATAATCATTTAGAATCGGAATGTCCCCATTGAATTCAATGGGCAGTACCACATAGCTGGACTGAAAATAATCCGATCCGTTCCAGCGATCTGCAAAATACAGATACTCCTCCGCTGATCGTTTCAGCACAAACGCTGGTTGCGTTTGGTACGTCGTTTCATCGCCAAAATCGCTGAGCATCCCCCATGGACCATCCATCGTATTAGCCATCGCGTATTTCCCTTGATTGGGAGCCCAACCCGTGCAAAATGAGGTCACCATATAATACTTCCCTTTCCGTTTGAAGACGGCTGGCGCCTCCCGATACTCCCCCTGCCACACCTTTCCGATAAGACTTTCGACATTAAGGTAATCTTCCTGCAGACGATAGATGTGCAGGTCTGCATTGTCTCTGGCAGCTGAAATAAAATACGTTGCCCCGTCTTCGTCCTGAAAGAGCGTGCAGTCACGCGACATATACCCGTACGGATTAAAGCTGCCATGATACACGAAATGACTATCCGGAGAATCCGATGTGGCAATGGCGCATGCGGCATCGTTGTAATTGTTACCATTCTCATAGTGAGCCCAGAGTACAAACTTTTTGGTCACCGCGTTGAAAAGCACTTTAGGCCGTTCGAGATTTACTTTTCCACCTTTATCGTTCACTAATGCCAGATTCGTCCGAACTCGAATGGGTGCAGCTGGTGTAGAGGTGGTCAAGATATGGTTTCGAAACTCCCAGTTGAATAGATCTTTGGAACGGTAACAACTCACATATATATCGTCTCTCCGATCTTCGCCATACCAGTAATAATAGTCATCATGGAATAACATATGTCCACCATGAGCATGGATTGGATTACCGCTTGAATCATTCCAGATGCCACCATTGGTTAATTGATTATTCACACCGTTACCTCTCTTCTTTTAAGAACATCGTTAATTGGTGTCCGATCCAAATACCTTCACTTCCCATAGTCTTGGCGTGTACCAATTGTTGGGGTTGTTATGAAGTGCCGCATTTTGCATATTAATTCGTACATACCTGGCAGCAGTGCTCGATAGCGTATCTGATGTGAAACCGTAAGATGTATTATTAGTTCGATCCAATGCCACGGTCCAGTTTATATTATCCGTACTGGTCTCGATTTTGTATTTGTAATAACCTTCGGAGCCTTTTTGCATCCACCAGGAGATTTGCACATTATTCAACTGTTGAACAGAGCCGAGATCGACCTTCCACCAATGTGGCCAGGAACTGCCTGTGCCTACCCATTCGGTTTGATAGTTGCCATCATTAGCATAACTTGCCGGATTTGTTCCAGTAACCGTTTGGGCTGTTGCCGGTTTACCTTGTGACAGCAGTTTTCCATTCTGAACGGGAACGACAACATCATCGCTTGTGTTGTACAGGACTTGATCAAAATAATCATAAAATGCGTAACCATCAGAGAACCAAACGGGAAGCAGTCGTTCCTCTGTTGTTCCATTTTGCGTACCTGCCCAGCCGAACATCCAGCGATACGCAACCATAACCACGTTGTTGCCCGTATTTGGCTTCACCCGCATGACGGAACCCGACTGCGCCGAGAAGGTTGACGTGTTGCCAATCGTCCGCAATTCAGACCAATCTCCGTCTATGCTTGTTGCTGATGAATACAAGGGTATACTCGGATACCAACCTGCCGCTTGGGAAGAGAACAAATAATAAATGCCATCTTTTTTGATCATCTTGGGCAGTTCCCTGTGTTGATTTTGATAAATAACAGAAACTTGATGATCCACATCCAACCAATCGGAGGTTAACTTATATAAGATGGTGTCCGAATTATTATTGGCCGTAGAGATCAGATACGCCGAATCATCATCATCTTTGAAAATGGAGATATCCCGGGATTGGTTCCCTTCCGGTCGAAAGCTTTTGTGAAATGTAAAGTCTTCTCCAGGCGTGGCCGAAGCCACCGATACTCTGGCAAGTGTGTAGTCTGTACTGTTCTCATAGTGAGCCCAAAAAACAAATTTGTTCGTGGGCGCGTGATATAGGATATTGATCCCTTCAAATTTAGAGTTGGCCAGATCGGGATGATCCGTGTAGGACAGGACCACTTTGTCGTTACCGTAGGTGATGTCATCCGTTGACGTCTGTTGAATCATTTCGCCAAAACCGCCTGATGACTTTTGCACGAAATTGAATCTGTAGTAGGTGTCTCCCACTTTAAGTTCATTCGGGAGCATAAGCGTTGATTGCGTTGTGTTATCAAAAGTTGTGAGGTTTTCTGGAAGGCTGTAAGGGGTATATTCTGGCGAGACAGCGGAGGTTAACAAGGAAGTTCCGCCATATGCCTTCACTTGGTATTTGTACGTACTACCTATGTTGAGGTCATAATCATCCGTCGTTGTACCGGTTAGGGTCTGTAATAAATCATAGGGCTCATTGTTCTCGGATCTATATAACTCGTATGCAGTAGTTCCCTGGACAGGTGCCCAATGGATTTTGGCATTGGATACTTCGGATTCATTCTTTAGCACAAACAATGTTGCAGCAACATGGGTCTCTTCACCAGCAGCGTGAACGGTTTGAGCTGAGGACGTTAAATGAACTGTTAACAACATCAATGCAATGACGATAGCCATCCACGATTTACCTTTGATCATGTCTCATCATCTCCTTTTTTTAGAAGACCAACCTTCCTGTTGCCGGAAGGCTGGTTCAGGTGAAACTAGATTTTATTTCAAATTCATCAGTGTCATTACATCCGTCTCGCTGGCTTGGTTGTACCATTCATTAACTTCTTCGATCACGGTGTCTCCGCCTTTTTCATGCCACTGTTTCACAAAGGTATCAAATACTTCAAGCGGCTCATTGCCATATATGATTTTGGTGAACGTCTCTTGTTCCATGGTGGTCAACTGTTCCCACACATTTTGCATCGTTGGCGTTGGTGGACCGTTAAACTCATTTGGCAGTAAAACATCTCTGTTTTCATACGAAATCCGGTATCCGTCCTGCGTCGTTTGATCCTTCGAGGCGCTCTGAATGAGGACACCCGTGTCGGCTTTAACCCCATTCGCCAGATCGTAGTAGGATTGGCCGGGGCCATCAACACTCGGTGTATTTTTGGTAAATGCCATTTTCCCAACACCCTGCACAGCCTCTAATGGCGTATTGAATTTCGTTGGATCAAAAGTGACTTCATCGTTAACGATATCGTAATCGTATCCTTGAGCGTAGCCGTATTTGAACTCTCCCGTGCTGAACGCTGCGTCGTACATTTTATCGTAGTACAGGAAGAAGGCTTCCATGTTCTGAAAATCCTTGTTAAACATGAACACACCATCGTTCAACTGGGCGGATTGGTAGGTCTTATCACCGTTCACACCTTGAATGGTCGGATAAGCGCTGATTTTTGCACCCTCCACATTTTTCTCTACGTCCTTCACACTGTCGTACAGCCAAGGACGACCAATGATGATACCAGCTTTCCCCTCCGTAAAATCAGACAGTGCATCCCAGGCACCTTGGGTGGCCAATTCTTTGTTCAAGTACCCTTGTGCATACCAATCGCGTAACTTGGCAAGTGCCTCTTTGTTGCCAGGAGCCACAGATCCATAGGTGAGTTTGCCATTGTCGTTATGCCATTGCCTTGGAAGATGTTTGCCCGTGTATGCGCTGAATATCATGACTGGATCGCTGACCCAGCCCGTGTTGTAGGAATCTTTACCTGAAAAAGTAAAGCCGTATGTGTCTTTCTTGCCGTTCCCATCTGGGTCCTCATTAGTGAACGCCGCGATGACTTGTTCAAACTCATCAATCGTTGTTGGCGCTTTCAAATTCAATCTGTCCAACCAGTCCTGGCGGATCAACATGACTTCGCCTTCCGTCAAATTCGGCGCGATCGCCATTCCGTAGACCTTACCCTCCCTAACCACTGGATTGAAGGTGGTTGGGTATTGTTTGTATATTTCTTTTATCCGGTCAGGCATGTAGGTTGAGATGTCTTCTGTAATCTCCTTGACCTGCCCCGACTCGATCAGATCATTGACCAGCATGGTATCATAGACAGGCAGAACGTCTGGTAGTTTCTCGGAACCCGTCAGTGCCAGCCGCAGCTTGGTATTATATTGTGAAGCATCACCTCCCAGCAGGGTGGTTTGGATTTTGATACCCAGGTTTTGTTCGCCCCAACGGGTCAATACATTGTCATTCAACGTCTCACCGTTGATGTACTTTCCAGCATTTTCATCCTGTTGTTTGGCGATGGTAATTGTAAACGGTGGGTCATATTTTCCGTCCTTAAGCACCGATGCCGGTGCGGTCTCGGAAGCACTCTCCCCTTTGCTACAGCCAGCCATAAGAACAGCCGACAGCATAACCATACTTACCATTTTCCATAAATCAGTTCTTTTCTTCATGGAAACATGCCCCCTTCACTCATACTCAATTTGTTTGTCGTCATCCTAATTATTCTTTGACGGCTCCTAGTACAATTCCCTTCACGAAATATCGTTGTAAAAAAGGATAGACCAAAATGATCGGTAGCGTGCTTACAAAAATTTGCGCTGCTTTGATGCTTTGCTCCGACATGGCTGCAACTTCAGATTGGCTCATCGCCATATTTTGCATATTGCTCTGCACGACAACAGTCTGTAAGAACGAAGCCAGCGGATACTTACTTGCATCCGACATGTACAAAATCCCGTCAAACCAGGAGTTCCAGTGCCCCACCATAATGAACAAGGATACGGTCGCTATGCCAGGCAGAGATAATGGTAAATATATTTTGCTGAGAATTACGAAAAAGGAAGCTCCGTCAATGAAAGCTGCTTCTTCCAGGGCTTTTGGAATCGTTTTGAAAAAATTGACGAGAAGAATCAAATTATAAGCACCGAAAGCGCCCGGTAACACAAGAGCCCATATGGTATCCTTTAATCCAAGGGCTGTGATCAATATGTAAGAAGGTATCAATCCCCCCGAGAAGAGCATGGTAAAGATAAAAAACCACATGAGCACATTGCGTCCCCGGAATTCCTTGGACAAGGCATATCCTGCACAGGTAAGGATAAACATGCTGATGGTTGTACCCAATACGGTTCGAGTGATGGATGTCAGCATGGCACCGTTGAAATTAGAATTGTTGAACGTTTTTACATAGGCATCCACGTTGAACCCCACCGGCCAAAATGAAACCATATTACCGCTAATGGCCGCTTTACTGCTTAGAGATTGCGCCAACAGATGAAGCAGTGGAAGAAAACACGCCAGACCCGCCAGTATCATGAACGCGTAATTAAAATAGGAGAATACTCTATAACCTGTCGTTTTATGGTACATGATCCCTCTCCCTCCTTGTTAGAATATTTTGTAATTGGCATACTTATAGGCCAGCCTGTAAGAGACAACGATCAAGATCAAGCTAATTCCCGATTTGAACAGTCCTACAGCGGTCCCGAAGCCGTATTGCCCGTTTAACAAGGATGAACGGTAGACATAGGTGTCAATGATATCTCCCGTACTGTAGACAAGCGGATTGTACAGATTGAAAACCTGATCAAAGCCCGCGTCCAGAATATTGCCCAGACTCAGCGTAGAAATGACGATAATCATGGGCAACATGCTAGGCAAAGTTACGTATCGAATTTGCTGCCGGCGTGTGGCACCATCGATCTCGGCCGCTTCGTAATAAGATGGATTAATTCCCGCAATGGTCGCCAGATAAACAATCATGCCAAAGCCAAAGCTCTTCCACACATCGCTGATCACAACCGTAAATCGAAACAGATCAGGATCACCCAAGAAGTAAATGGGATCGTTCCCGAAAATACGTGTCAAGATGTGATTGATTCCTCCGTCTAATCCCAGAATGTCGATCATCAACCCCGCGACCGTTACCCAGGACAAGAAATGCGGCAGATACACCAGTGTCTGAACACTTTTCTTAATGCCCATATTTCGAATCTCGCTCAGCAGGATAGCCATGACGATTGGAACGATAATACCAACGATAATTTTAGAAACGGCGATAATTAACGTATTAACAATCGCTTGTGTGGCTTCTTTATACTGGAAAATTCGTTCGAAATTATCTAACCCGATCCACCGTGAACCTGTGATGCCCAGCCATGGTTTGTAGTCCTGAAATGCCATGAGCAAACCTACCATCGGGCCATAAGAAAAGATGCAGACAAACACAAATGCGGGAATACACAGTACGTACAAAGGCCAGCTTTTCTTGATTTCCTTTTTGAATGAAGTCCGCTGGGATAGCTTTGTTTTTGTTTTTTTCGCGGATCTGGCGGGTACAATCTCGTTAATGTTGCATACCTCCTCTATGATGGTTCTTCGAAAGCGATCCTTGAAGATAAGCTTAACAAAAGCGCTTTCACTCCAAAATGCCAAAATCTCAAGATCATCACCCCACCCTGAAGCACTTTAAAACCGCTTTCATTTATCGTCGTTGCTACCCTTCCGCTTTTTGAAGGTTTGGCTTATATTAAAGTTAATTCGATATGGATTTTAAACTTCTGCGTTTGGCGATATGAAAGGAAACATATATGATCAGAAAAATGTATATGAAGCGATTCATCTATTTCTTTGTTTTTTTTCTGCTGCTGACGTTAAGTTTGTTTTTCGTGATGAACCGATTAAGCTCCAAGACACTTGAAGAAAATCTGATTAGTGCTTCCAAAAACCAGCTTGATTATGTGAAAGGCATTCTTGACGGGATTATATACGAGGCTAATATGTACGGGGTTCAGTATGCGGCAGACAGTGATGTCCGGTTTTATCAGAGGCATGTTATCGAGCTGAGCAATTACGATTCCCAAATGAAGAAAAACGATATCGTTGATCGCTTGCGGCAAACGCTACTATCCAGTCGATCGATTGAATCGATCGGCATTTACTGGAAGTCTGAAGAAACATTTCTGTCCACCAACAGTACGCCGGAGGCGAGACTTCCGTTCAAGGATGTTCATCAACGGGGATGGCAAATCGTCGGCAATCGCTTGTATTACTTTGCCCTCTACCCTTACATCCAAAAATCCGGACAAAATGAACCGACTCAGTACGTCGTTGGTGTAAAGCTGAATACCGATTATTTGAAAAATCTGCTGAAAAAGGCTGTGAACAACGACAGCTCAAACGCTTTTTTTTGGTTTAATTCCCATCAGTTATGGAGTGAGAAAGAAGTCGACAACGATCTATTGAAAGCGGTTACCGATATGCTTTCTCCACAGCCGGAGATCACGTTGAAATATGATTATCACACCAAGTCGGACGATTACTATGTTCTTTCCCGATATATTGAATCAATCGACGCCTACCTGATTACATATACACAGACGAATGATTTTCTGCAACCGATTGACCGCAACCGCAAAGTTTTTTTTGCCAGCATTTTAGCCGTTTTCACGCTTGGTCTGTTTGTGATCTTTACGTTTTACCGGAACTATTACCGTAATATTCGTTTGTTGGAGCGGAAGTTTTCACAGGTTGAACAAGGCAATCATAATACTCGTATTACCGAAAATACGGATAGAGAGTTTTACAGCCTGTTCAGAAGTTTTAATCATATGGTTACCGAGATCCAGGATCTGTTCGTATCCTTGAAGACTGAAACGGAACTAAGACGAAGTGCGGAACTTCAACAACTCCAGGCTCAGATCAATCCCCATTTTTTGTACAACAGTTTGTTTTTCATCATGTCGGTGGCTCAATTCTCACCTGATTCTGTCATGCGCATGAGCAAACATCTAGCTGAATATTATCGTTATTTAACCAAGTTGGACCGGCATGAAGTCACGCTGGAAAGCGAGCTTCAGTTTGCGGAACATTTCTTGATCATTATGGCTCTTAGCAAAAAAATGGAGTACAGTATTGATCTGCCGCCAGAACTGTCCTCCCTTCACCTCATGCCGCTGATAATCCAGCCAGTGGTTGAAAATGCGATTCAACATGGCATTGAAGGACAACAAGGTGCCCATCGGGTGACGATTGAAGTAAAACAGACGGAGACTGCGATAACGATCAAGGTCTCCGATGACGGTAAAGGTCTTTCACTGGATGCTATCCGCAGTCTGGAGGCTCGGCTTGAGAGTGATACCCCGCCTGAAGGAATTAAAGGCGTAGGGCTCTGGAATGTAAATCAACGTCTGAAAAATACGTACGGCGAACGTAGCGGGTTAAATTTTGGTACTAATGATTGGGGCGGCTTGTCCGTCCTGCTGCTCATCAGCATTCCCGTGGTGAAAGGAGATAACTAATGCGATTATTAATTGTGGATGACGGACATTATGTCGTTGAATATATGAAGCACTTGCTCGATTGGAACACCTTTGGCATTG
The DNA here is from genome assembly GCF_037993015.1 of Paenibacillus sp. FSL E2-0151. Classification (NCBI taxonomy): domain Bacteria; kingdom Bacillati; phylum Bacillota; class Bacilli; order Caryophanales; family Paenibacillaceae; genus Paenibacillus; species Paenibacillus sp. FSL E2-0151. The sequence goes on along the minus strand of NZ_CP150308.1, from coordinate 3,553,675 downwards.
ATCAGATCGAGACGATGACCAATTCGATTGAAGCCCGAGACATGTTGACTCAAAACCACATCGATATTCTGATCACTGACATCCGAATGCCTGAGGTGTCTGGTATTGATCTGCTTCAACATATCCACCAACATAACTTGCCAACCAAAGTGATCATCCTTTCCGGCTACTCCGAGTTCGAATATGCGCAACAAGGAATTCGTTTAGGTGCTCTCGACTACTTGCTCAAACCTGTCGACAAAGATGATGTGGAGAAAGCAATGTCCAAAGCCATCAACAATATTACAAAGACACGGCCCGCTCAATCGGTTGCATGGGAGAACTTCGATGGATTGGAGTATCTGCTTTCCCTGCTTGGTCACAATGAGACATTAAGGAAGGAATATGATGCGTATACTGAATTTTTAGGGCGTCGTCGTATGTGCTGCTTCAAGCTGGAGGGTTTCACACAGGAACATGAGAATGTTATAAAACATGCTGTCGGAGACAAATTGGATCGTCTCGTGTGGACTGCGGGAACGGGACTGTTCGGTCTTGTTCCGGAAGAAGCTGCTGGGGAACTGACCATCAAACTGGAGCAATCAGTCGCGTCTCCTCCCGTTTCATTGACCGACCGAAACGTGACCCGGCAGATGTTCTACAGGTTCTTTCTTAATGAGGACATACACTTAGAAGACTTCAATGGCATATTCAACCATTCTCCGTCATGCGGTGATTGGGAGTCGGCGGGAAATATCATTAAAAAATATGATCAAATCCATCTCCATAAGCAAAAAACAATCTTTCTCATGGAGACCATTCTATATGTATATCTGACGGATAAGGATCGCGATCCCTCTGAAACCGTGGAGTGGATATTTAACCAGTTACGGTATCCTGATGAACTATCCTCAACTCTCATGGATCGGGTCAGTCGGATCAGAAACAACAAACAGATGTCGATTCAAACTATCGTTGACAAAGTACAAACGTATATCGAAGACCATCTGTCACATGGCCTTAGCCTGGATGAACTGGGGAAAGTTGCACATCTCCATCCCGTCTACTTTTCCAAACTGTTTAAACAAGAGACGGGCGAAAATGTGTCAAACTACATTTCCAGGAAGAGGTTGGAGAAGGCTTCTCAATTGCTTCAAGATTCGGAACTCCGTGTAGCCGATATAGCGCAGATGGTTGGTTACCGAAAAAATCAATATTTTATCCAGTTGTTCAAAGTGGAATATGGAGTTACGCCCTACCAGTACCGCAGAAATATGATCCATCAATGACTTCGGTTGAATATGTTACATAAATGATATATCCAATGCAGTACCGAAAAAGCCCAACTTCCACTCTTCAGTTTAAAGAGTGAGTTGGGTCTTTTTGGTACAATTAATGGGTTAGGTCGATCACCTTATCAAAGCAATATGAATCTTTGTCATAGCCGTTATGCTCATAAAAAGCATGGGCGTCGGTTCGCTTCATTCCGCTGCATAAAATAATACTTGATATTCCCCGTTCTTTAGCATAATTTTCAGTCTGTCTTAGTAGTTTTGTACCTATCCCTCTATTTTGCAACTCCCTTTTAACAGCAAGCGCCTGAATATGTAGATAACCAATTGGAACTCCTACAGATAATGACTGTACAATAGTTACAAAACCGACCACATTATTTTCTATCAATGCGACAAATGTTTTGTAATTCCCGGCCTTATTCATCTCTTCCATAGTCACTCGGAAGTTTGCATCATTAACATTACGAATTTCAAGTACATCATTCCATAAAAGAACAACTTCAGCATAATCATCTGATATAATTTCTCGAATTTTAATATCCATACTAAACAACCTCCTCAAGATAAAATAATCGAACAATATCCCTATCCCTATCCCTCTATTTGTGATACGGTTCACCGCGCTGTCAGTAATGGCAAGTTAAAGGACCATCCTTTGTCGGGATGACCCTTTATTAATCTAGATTTGTTCAGTTTACATCTTCGTTAACGCCTGCATTTCGCTCATATAAAAGCATTATTTTTTCTTCACGGGTATCCAGATTTCTCCTGAACCATTCCCATGCCGTGCCATTCCATAATACATTTCGAAAGTAGGGCCCTCAACCTGTTCGTATTCAGATGTCGGAAACCACTCAGAATAGATTCGTTCCCATAGTTTTTGCATATCACACTGCGGCTCCGGGAATACCGCCCACGTTAATGTTGGGATAGCAAGTTTTGTGAATCTCTCCGGAATCTCAAGCCCCTTAGGTACATGATAACAGATCATGTATTTGAAAGATTCTTTAGTGTGATCATAAAGGGCGGCGTGTAGCATGGTGTCACCAAAACGTCCCAGTAAGTCGTTCATCATATCAACGCTGCCATCATCATCACATTTTATACGGAATAGAGGAACTTCAGAGAACGCTGTTTTCTGGTCTGCATTTATAATTCCATATACTCCAAACATCCCCTTTTATTGAAATATGAAAGGACATTCGAGGATAGGCTTTTAGAGAAACGCCTGTATCACGCGCGGATATAGGCATAATACCATGAAGATTCTTAAAGGCGCGTGCAAACGCCTCCGGCGAATCATATCCATATTTCATAGCTACATCAATAACCTTTGAGCCTGTTGTCTGCAGTTCGAATGCCGCCAATGTCAACCGTCGACGTCGAATGTATTCCGATAACGTTACGCCAGTAATAAATGGAAACATTCTTTGAAAATGATAGGTAGAGCAACAGGCTCTATGTGCTATTTCCTCATATGAAATAGTGTCCGCTAAATTTGTTTCGATATATTCCATGGCACTATTCATCCTGACCAACCAATCCATCCTACTCCCTCCCTTCAAGGTGATTTTATGGGAAATAAATAATGAATACCTTGCAATTTCTGCACGAAAAAGTCAGTAAAAAACTTGCTCTATGGATGATACGCTTCACCGGGTCATCACTGGAGTAATCAAGAACAGAGTAGACATGAGCGAATCATCTGGAAGTACGACGATGGGACTCGTTTTTCCTGCATATCTTAATCGGATACTCTCGCAATCTATGTTACGAAGTATATCGATAAAAAACTTTCCATTTAGTGATACCATAAATTCTTCCCCACACATCTCTAATAGTGGAATTTCATTGTGAATATCTCCAACATCGGCTGTTTTGGACAATAGTTTTAATGTATCTGCATTAGCTACTAATCTAATCACTTGTTCACTAGCCATTACAGTTACGCATTCAACTGCTCTCAACAAACATGCTGTATCAACTGCGATTTCACACAAATAAGATTGAGGGATTACATTCTTTATGGATGGGAACGTTCCTTCAATAAGAACAGACTCCACTTTCAGTCTAGTTGTCATGAATTTAACTCGATTATTACTCACTTCAATTTCAGTTGTGTCATCTGTTTTGTTTAATATTTTCGATAATTCATATAGATTCTTCGCTGGAATAATAGCGTTCAAACTGTTGTGGGTAGCATCTTCTAAATGCAAAGCGCGGTATGCAAGCCGCACTCCATCTGTAGCAATTAGGTTTAGACGATCATTACTGCATTCCAAAGAAACTCCTGTTAATATGGGGCTCGTCTCGGACGTTGATGCTACGATTGCTAGCTGTTTAATAGTCGAACGAAGTAAGGAAGTATTAATGCGTAGTTTAGTAGAAGGGAACGCCTGTCCATCATCAATGGAAGGGAATTCTGTAGGGTCCATGCCGCATAAACGTAATTGAGAATGACCGGATACAATCGAAAGAATCATTGGCCCTTTAATTTCAAGTATAACTTTGTCACCATTAAATTTACGAATAATATCGTAAAAATAACGCGATGGTATAACAATAGCCCCTGTTCTTTTTACAGTCAGAGAAACACCATCTTGAGCAATCATAGACTGTATCGTCATACTTGTATTACTTGCCGTAAAAGTAACGCCATCTGCACCTGCTTGAATATGTATTCCTTGAAGAATAGGTATTGAACTATTTGCTGCTACTGCCTTCATCACATATTGTATGGCATTCATAAGAGAATTTTTTGTTATCTCTACCAGCAAAGACCTCACCTACCTCGAATAAAAAAATTATTTTGTATAGAAGGACTCAATGATGTTACGTATAGCCTCCGAACGAGAAAGTTTATGCTCTGTGCAATGGTTTTCGATTTCCCCCCACATGTCCTCTGTTAGAGTTAAAGATATTTTTTTAGTCACACCTATACTCTTTCTCCCGGAACCTTCTCGCAGACCACCTCTCGAAAAGACAAAACCTAACTGCCCTTCTTTATTAGCGACACCAACTTTAACCTTATTATTGTTCAATATAATGACGCTCCTTCATTTTGATTTAGGTAACCTCATTCAAATGGATCTCTTCTCATATTATCATGTCTCTACATGGATTTACAATATTTCAAAAGCGATTGCTGAAGAACAACTCATCGAATGTAAATCTGGGACTATCTCAAAAGGAATTCCCTTCGCTTCAAGCGCTAACGAACCTACTGGAGCTAGAATAAAAAGTGGACACCCGTTAACGGACGGAAGGATAATAAGACTAACGGAGGTGTCCACATGGGAGAACAGCGGCAACGATATAACGAAGAATTCAAAAAACAAACGGTCAAATTCATTCAAGAGCAGACGAAGACACTTGGAGATTTGGCAGAAGAACTCAACATTCCAAAAAGTACGTTGCACCAATGGATGAGTAAGTACCGCGAACTAAAACATGAGCCTGTTGCCAGCGTAGATCGAGTGAAGGAACTGGAAGCAGAGCTTCAAGAGATGCGCCGGTTGCTTCAAGAGAAAGATCACACGCTTGCGGATACACAAGAAGAACTGGCGATTGTAAAAAAAGCAGTGCACATCTTCAGCAAACCAAAGAGCTAAGATTTCAGTTTGTGGAAGATCATCGCTCCGAGTTTTCTTTGGAGAAGATGTGCAGAACCTTTCAAGTATCACGGAGCGGATATTACAAATGGCGAATGGGCCGAACCAGCATGCGGCAGAACCGTAAAGACGAGGTCATGAAGCGTATTCGCTATCATTTTTACGACCACCGGATGCGGTGTGGAAGCCCTAAAATTACGTATCTGCTCCATTTAGAAGGGTTGCGAATCTCTTCCCGTACCGTCAGTATATACATGCGTCAAATGAATCTACGTTCTGTGGTCATGCCCAAATATCGCGTTCAAACTACGGATTCCAAACACGATCATCCCATTGCACCGAATACGCTGAATCAACAATTTAGAACGTCCAAACCGAATACAGTATGGGTTACCGACATCACCTACATTCCTTGCCGAGGAGGTCGTCTATATCTCGCCAGCGTTCTGGATTTGTGCACACGTGAAATTGTAGGCTGGCGTCTATATAACCATATGGAAACCAGTTTGGTGATGGGTGCACTGGAGGAAGCTTACAAGGCCAAACGCCCCGCTCCGGGATTACTCCATCACTCGGATCGCGGCTCTCAATACACGTCAAAAGAATACGTGGAGCAACTAAAATCATACGGAATGGAATCAAGCATGAGCCGCCGAGGAAACTGTTATGATAACGCCTGTATTGAGTCATGGCACAGTATTTTAAAGAAGGAACTCATTTACTGCAACCCTCGTTTTAAGACGCCGGAAGAGGCGTATACTGCCATCTACCAGTACATTGAGTTCTATTACAACCGCAAGCGAATGCATGGCGCGCTAGGGTATCTTTCCCCTGCTCGTTTTGCGATGAAATTTACGGACAAATCCGCAGCGTAGTGTCTACTTTTTTGACATAGGTCCATACCACACTCTAAACGGCGGATTTTTAAGGAACGCAGCATGTAACGAACCTCATTAACTTAATTCCATCGTAAACCGCCTAAACATCAAATAAATGGACCAACTCGATGAAATAACGTCTCTATGATTCGTTAGAATTCAAACCTATGCAAATGAGAGCAAATAGCGTGTGCTAGGTCCGTTAGAACTGTATAATCCTGACAAAGGGCTGTACCCGGTCATGCTCATGACTCACAGGACAGCCCCAAGAAAATAATTACGTATAGACACCTTTTTATATACTCAACTGGACTTCGGGAATCGAAGTGTCGCTTCATGTTCGGGAAGAAAGAAGCTTTTGGGGAATGACCACCAGATTTGAGTATCCGGTTGTTGTTCAAAATCGAATTATGATCCATCAATGAGAACGAATAAATAATTTCATCAAATTGATATAAAACGGGTTGACCATGTAGCCATTTGGACTTACGGAATATCTCTTACCCGTGTCCAACCGTCGTATTTGTTCCATTTCCTTCTCATTCAACTCAAAGTCGAATGTTTCTTTGTTCTCTTTTATCCGTTGAGGATTCGATGATTTGGGGATGACAATAATTCCGCGTTGCAGATGCCAGCGCAAAATGACTTGCGCAACCGATTTCTGATGGCAAAGGGCAATTGCCACCAGCTCCGGATGCTCCAGCAGCGCTTTGCTTCCCTGCCCCAACGGTCCCCAAGCCTCATGCAGAATCCGATGTCGAACCATATAATCATGCAATTCGTGTTGCGGAAATTCCGGATGGGTCTCGATCTGATTTACCATCGGCGAAATCCGGGAATGTTTCTTCAGATGCTCCAGATGCCGGATCTCGAAATTGGCTACACCTATAACTTTGATTTTACCTGCGTCGTATAACTCTTCCATCGCCTTCCAGGCGTTCACGTATTGAGGACCGGCAAAATGAATCAAATACATATCGAGATATGTTACGTTCAGCTTCTGGCAAGTCTGCTCGAACGCCTTTTTCGTCGCACGGTACCCCAGGTCTGTCGTCCATACCTTGGAGGTAATGAAGAACTCCTCCCTGGGAATGCCGCTGTTTTGGATGACCCGACCTAGCGCCGCTTCATTACCGTAAATTTTGGCCGTATCGAAATGGCGATAACCCATTCGAATAGCCTCCTCGACAGTCCTTTCGAAGGTCCCCCCGTCTTTGATCTTATATAGGCCGAACCCGAGTTGAGGAATGTCCACTCCGTTTGCCGCTGCGACTGTCTGATTCATTCGCAACTCCCCCTCCCCGTTTTTTCTAATTGTTGTTCCGATGCTTGTTCTTCACATTGCGTTAGCAACTTTTCTATCTCGTTCACCAGGTTTTTCAACAATTTCAACTTGCTACCGGAGTCAAGGCTGTAATAGTTGAGAGTTCCTTCTTTACGAACACTTATTATCTGTGATTCTTTCAATATTTTCAGATGATGTGATACGGTCGGTCGGGAAAGATGAGTTTTCATCCTGATCTCTCCTACGCGCATGCCGGGTTTTTGCGGCCCTTGAATCAAGGCTATGAGGATGGCTTGCCGGGTTTCGTCACCGATCGCATTCAACACCTTCTGATTGTTCTTAAATTCGATAGCAATCGTGGTCGCAAGTTCCTGATCCAGGTAAATCATCCCCTTCCATTTAGAATGTGTAATACTTTTGTAGATACAGCCTATCACAATCTCGGATTCGGCAGTACATCGGGAAAGAAATTCAAGAACCTATTTTTTCCATGTCTTAAGAATACATTAGCAAAAGAAGAAGCCACCCCTGACGAATGGAGTGTCTTCTATTAATGGTTGTTATTTTTTTAAAAAGGCGTGAAAATTCCAATCAGTTGTTGAAGTAATGAGACTGTTTAAGGTCGGGAATCAGTGCAGGTTGCACTGGCCGCCATCCCATAAGTTCCTGAGTTGCAATGCTTGATCTCGGGATATCGAGCGATGCAAGTGTACTGAGAAAGCCAAAATGGGCATCTGCCTCTTCGCGTGAAATGCTGACTACAGGTACGTTCAGCTGTTCACCAATAGCACTCGCGATGTCGCAAAATGGCACTCCTTCATCTGCGACCCCATCTAGTCGTGAACCAGCGGGTGCCTTTTCTAATGCCAGGCAATATAGATGCGCGGCATCAAGGCGATGCACAGCCGGCCAGCGGTTGTTCCCCTTTCCCACATAGGCTGAGAAGCCCTTAGTCTTGGCAATATTGATCAGGCTCGGCACAAATCCTGTGTCACCCTCACCGTGTACCGATGGACAAAGCTCTACAATCGATGTACGCACTCCACGCCCTGCCAGCGCTAACACTATGTTCTCCGTTGCCACTCCATTCACATGTGTGGTGATTACGAACGGCTTGCCAGATCCTTCAAGTGCCGCCCCCATCGCTTCTACGGCATGCAGATCTGTTGTGAGTGCTCCAGCGAAGTTCGAGAAGTCGTGATGGAATGCCAGATGAATGACGCCATCCGCAGCAGCTGCACCACTACGGAGGCTGTCAAGATCGTTGATGTCACCGCGGTGTACTTCGGCCCCGGACTCTTCTAGTTTCGCAGCACTACTGTCTGAACGCACGAGACCGATGACCTGATGCCCCCTTTCAATAAGTTCGCTGGTGACAGCGGAACCGATGTAGCCTGTTGCTCCTGTTACGAAAACGCGCATCATGAAATCCTCCTTAAGTTACTCACCCTCATTGTATAACTATGATCACCAAGCAATGGGTCCATCCTCATCTGAGAATGTTCCTGTTGGGCCATCCGCTCCAATCATCGCCAGCCGGACCGCTTCACGAGCCCCTTGTTCAACACTACGAGTACCAGCAAAATTATTAAGCGCAGTCGATGTGAAGCCTGGACATGCCGCATTGACCTTGATGTTTGTTGATTCAAGCGCAAATGCAAAGGCAAGTGTCACCGCATGAACAGCTGATTTTGATGCCGAATAGGCACCAAACATCGCACGATGCGAGTTTTCGGGAATAGAGTTCCAGCTAAGGGAGCCGCCGGTACTGCCTATGTTGACGATACGTGCTGCCGGGGCCTCCCGCAAAAGTGGCAACATCGCCTGCGTAACAGCAATAACTCCAAAAACATTAGTCTCATAAACTGTACGAATATCTTCAAGCGAAGCAACGGTCAAAAGACCACTCGCTGCGCCACCGTTCGGAAATGGTTCACCCGATCTGCCTGCGTGCGAGATCCCCGCATTGTTCACGAGTACATCGAGACGACCAAATTCGTTCCGAATACGTTCTGCAGCAGCAGCGATGGAGTTTTCATCGGTAACGTCGAGCTGGAGAGCGTGTGAATCTGAACCGATGCTTTTTGAGGCAGTTTCTCCATTCTCGAGGCTGCGAGATCCAACGAGCACGGTGAATCCTTGTTTCGTGAGATCCTTCGCAATTTGAAGGCCGATACCTTTATTAGCCCCGGTGACCAGAGCGACAGGTTTATCTTGCATAGTTATAATCTCCTTTTTTTGTGATTGGTGAGTCCATATGAACTAAGTTGACACGTCAACCTTGGATCAAATTTAGCACATTGAAGTTGACGCGTCAACCATGTTATTATGCTCCTATGGATAAAAATGAACTTAACGAAGAAGAAATGCGAATATGGCATATGTGGAAAGGTTCCTTTCAGACCATCTTCGGTCGTATCGTCAAAGATATGGCCGATCACTCAGGATTGTCGGAGGGTGATTTTGGAGTATTGGACCGATTAGTCCTTTTTGGGGATGGTAGCCTTCGCCAACAGGAATTAGCCGACTCTATGGACTGGGATAAAAGTCGATTATCTCATCATCTGAAGCGTATGGAAAAACGTGGACTCGTGATGAAGAAACCATTAGACAACGATCGTGGAGTACAAGTCAGTATCACTTCTTCTGGAAAATCAATGTTAGATGATGCCCGTCCCTACCTCTCCAAGGCAATACGCAAACATTTTTTTGAACAATTAACCGAACAAGATATCGAGTTGATTACTAAACTGGCGGAAAGGACAAACTCAAGCTCTTAGCGTCTTATCTAGCCGCCATCTCGACCACGTTTGTTAAAGGTGAGCTTCTAACAAACGTGGTTTTGGTTTGTCAACCAACGTAGAAGGTATATGAAAAATACGTGTCACTTTGTGAGGATTTAAGTTTTTGTTCTCAACATCTAACATGCCATTATCTGGTCACAAATCGAGATGATGGCCTCTACCTTGTAAACAATTAAAATCGTGCTATCCTTAATGATGAGGTGGATCAGATGGCAAATATTCAAGAGATTGCACGTCTTGCAGGCGTTTCTACAGCAACCGTTTCAAGGGTAATTAATCGACATCCTTATGTAAGCGATTTAACAAGAGAAAAAGTCTTGAACATCATTGAGCAATTGGATTATGTCCCTAATTCAAATGCAAAGTCCTTAAAAAATGGAGCGACAAAAGTCATCGGTGTTATGGGTGTTACTTACAATCCCCTTTTGATGTCACTTGTCCGTTCATTCCACATGATATCCCAAAAATACGGATTCAACATTATGCTTTTTATGACAGACGGAGATCGTGATAAGGAGCTTGTAGCGCTTGAAATGTTACGCAGTAAACAGGTGGATGCCCTTCTTTGTCTGGTACGGACGATTGAGTGGGATATCATCGAATCCTATACGAAATATGGGCCAATTGTAACATGGCAGCGTCTTACCAGCGACACCATACCGTCCGTATTTATGGACCAATATCAAGGTTATACGCTGGGTCTCGAATATCTGTATGCCAGAGGTTATCGTAAAATTTTGAACGTGTATTCGTCCAAAGGACAGAATACCTTGGAGCGAATAAGAGCTTATGAGGATTTTGTACAGAAGCATGGGTTGAAGAACACTGGCTTTCCGCAATTTCATAATAAAGTCACCATTCATGATGGTGAGGAAATAGCGCGATGGTGGATAGAACAAACGGACAAGCCGGATGCCATTTCCTGTTCGACTGATGAGGTAGCAGCAGGTATTTTAACGGAGATTCAACGCTCGGGGTTTTCGGTTCCGGATGATGTGGGAATCATGGGATTTGATAATACAGACAGCGCTCACCTGCTGGATCTGACAACGATCCATTACCCCGTGGATAAACAAGCAGAGAATGCCTTTAATATTATTATGAGTATGCTGGAAAATTCGGCATCCAATCTTCATCCTCTTCAGTTTAGACTGATTGAACGAAAATCTACATAAAACAACATCCATCCTTTTAAAAGAAAGAAAGAGCCCATTTGAGATCATGAGTTCTTTTCTCTTCCATCCCGTTAAACTTCATGAACGAACAACATTCAGGCCTGTCCCTATATGAGGGACAGGCCTGAATGACTTCAATCTCTAAATAAATTATTTGTGAAATAGCGGAAGATGTTCTTTATGCGCTTCCAACATTTCATCTAAAACTACCTTAGCAATGTCACCGCTGGTAACGAGCGGATTAAGTGTGAATGCTTGTAGAGCGGTTGCATAATCTCCTGTGACCGCTGCTTCGATCGTCAGTTCCTCCATTGCCTTCATCACCTGCAATAGCCCTTTTTGTGCGGACGGGAATGCGCCAAAGTGAACAGGCTCTGCACCATGGGCTGTAATGATACTTGTAACTTCGATGGCACTGTTATATGGTAGATCGCTAATTGCTCCGCGGTTCTGTGTGTTGACTACCATATGCGTTCCCTTGTTGTTATATACGGAATTAATAACTTCACAAGCTGCGTCGCTGTAATAAGCTCCTCCGCGTTTTTCCAATTCCTTGGGCTTGTAATTCAGGTTAGGATCTTTATAAAGTTCAAACAAACTTTCCTCCAGGCGTTTCACAACCTGCCCGCGAGTTCCTTCGCCATTGACCGCTTCTACTTCCTCTTCAAGCATGCTGTCAGTCATGTAATAGTACCGGTGATAAGGACAAGGCAGCATACCCAGTTGGAGAATTTGCTCATACAAGAAACGCATGCTTTTTATATTTTCTACCATTTTTTCTGGCTCGGCATCAGGACCGTAGAGCTTTTTGATGGCCTGTTTAGTTAGCTCTTTACCATCTCGGTCATAAATTTTGTGCCAGTGAAGGTGATTAATACCGGCAAATTTGAAGAACAGTTCCTCTTCATTTTTTTCCAGAACAGCAGCTTCATTCTTGGAGGAAATAATCGGAACATTGCACAAACCAATGACCTTCTCCCATTTACCATATTGGAGCACAGCTTCCGTTACCATTCCCGCAGGGTTCGTGAAATTGATTAACCAAGCATCTGGGCAAAGTTCCTTCATGTCCTCAACAATTCCAAGAACGACTGGAATGGTACGGAATGCTTTGAACATCCCACCTGCTCCGTTGGTTTCCTGACCAATCATCCCATGGCTAATCGGAATCGTTTCGTCCTTAATACGAGCTTCCAAAAGGCCGACCCGGAATTGGGTGGTGACAAAATCGGCATCGGCCAACGCTTCTCTTCGATTAAGCGTCAAGTGAATATCACAGTCGATTCCCGCCGCTTTTACCATCCGTTTAGCCATGGCTCCTACAATTTCAAGTTTCTCTCTTCCTGCTTCAATATCTACAAGCCACAATTCACGTATTGGAAGTTCATGATGCCGTTTGATAAAACCTTCGATCAATTCTGGGGTGTAACTCGATCCGCCGCCAATCGTCACAATTTTTAATCCCTTTTTCATTTTGAAGTCCTCCTTGTTCTATTGTGTTCTCAATTTGGACTCTATCTTGTGTAATGCATTACATGTCAAGAACTTTTTTTATAGGATTAAATGGGATTAATTTGTAACTTGAAACCGCTTTATCACTTGTGCTATAGTTACCTCAAATAAGGATTGTGACCGTTGATTCGGGCAATACCTAAGAAAGTTTGAATGCCGTTAACCAATTGGCGGCGTTTGAACTATCTTAGGTTTTTTTTATGCATATTGCAGAAAACAAGGAGCCGATGCACATGATTATTGAAAAAGTATTAAACAATAACCTTCTGCTGACCCGCAATACAAAGGGGAAGGAAGTCATCGTTATGGGTAAAGGCATCTCCTTCCAAAAAAGTGCAGGTGATGTGGTCGATGAACACAAGATCGATAAAATCTTCCATTTAGCCGAGCATGCATTTGCTGTAAAAATGGCTGAACTGATACATGAATTACCCGCCGTTCATTTCGAAGTTGTGAACGAGATCGTAAAACACGCCAACCATGTACTTGGTACTGAACTCAGCGACAATATTTATCTGTCGTTAACCGACCATATTAGTTTTGCCATCCAACGTAAGAACAAAGGTATGGAGATTAAAAATGCCATGCTGTTCGAAATTAAACGTTTCTATAAAACGGAATTCAGTATCGGATTGGATGCTCTGCAGTTAATCAGCGACATGATTGGAGTTTCGCTCGGGGAAGATGAGGCTGGTTTTATCGCCTTACATGTCGTCAATGCCCGACTTGACGGCACTGAAATGAAAATGACGATAAAGATGACTGAAATTGTCAACGAGATTTTGAAAATCGTCACGTACCATTACGGCACTGTTCTTGATGAATCGAGCTTAAATTATTCGCGTTTCTTAACACACCTTCAATATTTCGCCATGCGCTTATTGCGCCACGAGATTCACCAAAGCGGCGAAGATTTTTTATATCAGCAGGTGAAAAAGACTTATGTCAAAGCCTTTTCCTGCACTTGCAAGATCAACGAGTACTTAGAAAAAACGTATGTACAGTCCTTAAACAAAGATGAATTCGTTTACTTAACCATTCATATCCAGCGGCTTACTGAACGAAGCACTTTATAGCCCTATTTCTTTCAAGCTAAAACTTCATATACAACACATTAGGATAAAGGATTGTGACTGGTAAAGCAGGCAAAACCTGGACTGATGGCAAAATGATTTTTCTTTTTATTTTGCCACGAGTTCAGGTTTTGCTGCTTTTTGGAAGTGAAACGATGTAAGCCGGCACATCAGGAACGAACAGCTCACAACCTGAGATCAATTACCCATCATGAAGGAGGCAATATGCTATGAGTAATAAAGACAAAGAACTGTCCATACGTGTTATTGAACTTGTTGGCGGTGAATCTAATGTGAATGATGTATATCACTGTGCAACCAGGCTTAGATTCACCCTGAAAGATCATACAAAAGCGAATGAACAGGCGTTGAAAAATACAGCTGGAGTCATCACCGTTGTGAAAAGCGGCGGTCAATTTCAAGTCGTCATCGGCAACAACGTGTCCAAAGTTTATGAAGGAATCATGGAGTACACCAACCTTCAAGATGGCGGCAGCAAGACGGATACTAAAGAGAATGCAGAAAAAACAGGAATATTCGGAAAAACCGTAGATCTTATTTCCAGTGTTTTTTCCCCGCTGCTCAGTGCGCTAGCTGGCGCTGGATTGCTCAAAGGTCTGGTTGTTTTGTCTGTGGCGCTCGGCTGGCTAGATGACACCTCAGGAACTTATCTAATTTTAAACGCGGCATCAAGCAGTGTATTCACCTTTTTGCCCATATTTTTGGCAGTTACTGCCGCAAGGAAATTCAAAGCTAATATGAACGTATCCTTGGCTATTGCAGGAGCCCTGGTCTTTCCGACCATTTCCGCTGCGTTTAATAGCGGTCAAACTTATGATTTCTTAGGCATCCCCATTGTGCTTGTGATGTACACTTCCACTGTGTTTCCAATCCTTCTGGCGGTGTGGGTTCAATCTCATATAGAAAAATGGTTCAACTCGATTATTCACCAGTCTATCCGCAATATTCTTGTGCCGATGCTGTCGCTTCTAATTGTCGTCCCGCTTACCATTCTTGCTTTTGGACCGATCGGCAACAGTGTTAGTCAGGGGTTAGCTAGCGGTTTTACCTCACTCATGCAATTCAGCCCAATGTTGGCAGGAGCAGTCACTGGTGGTTTCTGGCAGGTCATTGTTATCTTCGGACTTCACTGGGCTTTTCTTCCAATTACACTTAATAATCTGGCGACAATAGGCTATGACTTAATGCGGCCTATGTTGACCGCAGCCGTGCTGGCTCAAGCCGGTGCTTTGCTCGCCGTTATGCTGAAAACCCGCAATTCACAGCTTAAAACCCTTTCCGGATCTGCTACGATTACTGCGATTTTCGGAATCACGGAACCAGGCATTTACGGAGTTACTTTACGATTGAAAAAACCGTTCATTTACGCATGTATTTCCGCAGCGATCGGGGGCGCAATTATCGGAGTCGGGGGTGGTCGGGCAGTCGCTTACTCACTTCCCAGCCTGCTCGCTTTTCCTACTTACGTGACAACGGGGTTGGCCTCGGTTGTGATCGGTGTTTCCGTATCTTTTGTCCTGGCTTTTCTACTCACGTTGCTGCTTGGATTCAAGGATCTTGAGGCTACTGTTGAGGAGCCGCAGATTGAAACTTCTGGACAGGAAAAACAAGCGATTGAGCCAAGTGAATCTCGGTTAAACAAGGAAATCATTGTGAGTCCGCTTAAAGGCAGTGTTCAGCTACTTGAAGATTTGCCCGATCCCGCCTTCTCTTCAGGTGCCATGGGACAGGGGCTTGTCATTGAACCCACTGATGGAATTTTGGTATCGCCAATCAATGGTGTCGTAACCACCGTATTCCCTACCGGTCATGCGCTCGGTCTGACCACGGACAGTGGCATGGAGCTTCTGATCCATATTGGAGTGAATACGGTAAAGCTAAAAGGACAATTTTTTGAGAAAAAAGTTAAAGAGGGCGATCGGGTTTCTTGCGGGCAACTGCTTGTAGAGTTTGACGCGGAGCAAATCCGGACAGCCGGTTACATCACTGCCACCTCAGTCATCGTTACCAACTCCGCCAACTACTTGGACGTGTTAAAAACTACTGAACAGGAAGTGAAGCAAGGCGATTATCTAATGTCGGCGGTAGTCTAACGATTGGAGATGGATTACCTGTCGGTAATTGAACTATTTTCAGGTTATATAACTGTCTACTAATTCACTTATTCCGTGTGATCCAAAGAAGCCACTCCGGCAAAGGAGTGGTTTTTCTCTGGATAGCACTTTCCGTTTATTTATCAGCTACAATTGTAAATTCCCATGGAAGTTTTCGGTTTGCCAATCACGATGTCGGATGAAACTCTTGGACCAGTAGGCATCTCTGACTCCACGCTTAACTAGATAATACCAAACGCCTTGTTTCATGAAGACGAAGCAGTTTTGTTGTGATTTTTTACATTTCTAATCTATATGAGCGATTAGCTAAAATTGCTCAAGTATATATAATCATCAGTACATCTACCAATTTTCAAAAACTCTCTTTTAGTTTTTTAGAATTGGCATATCCTTAAGTAAATTTTTTAAGTTTATAGCATCCCATGGAAGATGTTCTGTGATACCTAGTCCAACAACCGTAGTTAACAAGCTAACTTCTTGTATTAAAGTTATCAGCTCTGTAAGTTGCATCGTACCCATACGAGTATGAATTTTGTCAGACAGCGGCTTAGCAAATGACAATGACCTGAAAATCTTCGGATCAAGTACATCCAAATCCAAATGAATTACTACGTATTTGATTTGATTTTCTGAAATCCAGTCCAATATTGGTTTATTATTATCCTTTAATTCGGCGCTAGTTGCTGAACTAATAGATAACCTAGAAATAAGTTCCGATTCATGTTCAGTTGTTTGAACAAGTCCCGCTAACATAACGTTCTTCGGTAAGAAAGGCTTTTTAACCTTTTGAGAAAATTCTGGCGCTCCCTCACCTAACAGATTTCCTAATATATGAGCATGCCCGTTGGGCGTCACCTCTGGGGTTGCCACGTCAGGATGTGCATCGATCCATAATAGTCCAACTTCACTATTATAACGCTCATTTAAATAGGCGAATGGCGCTTGTTCAACCAAACAATCCCCGCCAAACATAACTATTCGATCGGGTTTATAAGCTTCAATTAAATGAGTTGCTGCATCCAGTTGATTCAACAATTGGTTCTTACCTACGATTCCTCCTAAAATACCTTCCTCTGTGTGGAGAGTCATATCTTCACTATAGGATACAGGTACTTTAACTGTCGTATGATTATTGTTTTCTGGAGCTAACCATGCTAGGAGCTCAGCTCCAAGAATATAACTTGGTTTGTTTCCTCCCTGCCACTGGGGCATTAGCATGCGTAACGTTTTAACAGTTTTATTATAAGTCACTTGTTTGTTCTCCTATCTAATACAGATGTAGTTCTTATGAATGCTACTAAGGAGACTAACTATATGAAGAAAGTGCTTCTGTTCCTTAATATCGATGGTCCCTTTCATTAAGCGCATACTTTTGAAGCATTAGCATCTTAATCGTTAAGGATAGGCATTTTCTGAAGTAGTTGTTTTAAGTTTATTGCATCCCATGGAAGATGTTCGGTTATCCCGAGACCAACTACATCAGTGACATCACTAACTTCATTGATCAATTTTGCTACCTCAAAAAGTTGCATTTTCCCCATAGGAAAATCAATCTCTAAGTCTGATAACGGATTTGCAAAGAGCAATGATCTGAAAATTTTCGGGTCAAGAACGTCCAGATCCAAATGAATCACCAAATATTTAATCCTATTCGTTTCGATCCAATCCAGCACAGTTTTGCTACTTTCTTTTAATTGAGAACTGGACGCTGATTTAATTGATAATCTTGAAATTAGTTCCGATTCTTGGCCAGTCGGTTGATCTATTCCCGCGATCATTACGTTCTCTGGACGAAAAGGCTTATCTACTTTAGCAGCGAATTCAGGAGCTCCCTCACCTAATAGATTACCCAATACATAAGTATGACCATTGTAGTATTCTTTTGGTGTTGTTATATCAGGATGCGCATCAATCCAAAGTAATCCCAACTCACCACTGTAACGTTCGTTTAAATAAGCGAATGGGGCTTGCTCCACTAAACAGTCTCCTCCAAACATGACAATTCGGTCTGGTTGATATGCTTTGATTAAATGATTTGCCGCATCAAGTTGATTTAATAATTGCTCTTTTCCCACAATATCACCTATAATACCTTCCTCTTTTTCCAAGGGGGTATCATCACTCATTGAAACAGGTACTTTAACGGTTATATGCTTGTTATTCTCTGGAGCTAGCCATTCAAGAAGCTCAGCTCCAAAGGAGTAATTAGGATTATCTCCCCCTTGCCATTGAGGCATTAACATACGCAACGTTGTCGAATTTTCTTTGCTTTTCATGATCTTTTCTCCTTTACATCGAGGTACAATTTAGTATACATGAGTCACATATTATGAATAGTACGCACTTTTATGATAGGTACTTTCCAAAAAGATAGTGTGTAACTTATAGATGAATTCCACAGGCGGCATCAAAGATTCAGGTATCTTTCGTTGTTATCTGAATAAGAACGTTAAAATCACTTTGAAATGGATATTTCCCAATATTAATTAGTATATAATTGCAACCCACTAATTGAATGTCTGTTTTCTACCTTAATTGCCACAGGTCATCCGTTTAAAACGACCTATGGCAATACTATTATTGCTCAATAAGTTCTGAAAGCCATTTATTTGGTGTCGAGAATGCATACCACTGATTGAGAGCTCTACACAGATAGTATGACATCCTCAGTTTGAAATAATTGAGTAAAATACTTTTGTCTGTTCCCATTAAAGGATTTCAAAATTTTTGATCGTTGCATCTGGTCGCAGTATCTTATCCTCTCTCATCTCAGCTAGTAGCTTACCTTCTTTAACTTTAGTAACCCAATCGTGGTTAGCTAGAGCTCCCTTTCCTAATGTCACGAGATCAGCCTTATCATCAGTGATGATTTCAGATGCTTTTAATGGATCTTCAAGTTGACCGTTGGCAATGACACTTTTACCTGAAAATCTTTTAGCTAGTTGTACCAATGAAGGCCCATTCTCTTCGAAAGCAGGCTTCCATGCCTTATATTCAGTCACATGAATGTAATCAAGCCCGGTTTGCCCTAATCCACCGAAAATGACTTTAGCATCTGCTTCACCTCCACCCCATTTATGGATATAGTCATTGACTTTGGCTTGAGAAATTCGAATACCTACTGTAAAATTCGGTCCAACGGCTTTACGGACTGCAGATGAAACTTCAATTAAAAGCCGTACCCGATTTTCGGTCGAACCGCCATACTCATCTGATCGTTCATTAGTGTAGTCGGTCAAGAATTGATCAAGCAAGTAACCATTGGCTCCATGAATTTCAACACCATCAAACCCTACTGCTTTTGCCCGGATTGCTGATTCCACAAATCCCTGAATCACTTGTTCGATATCTTGCTTTGTTGCAGCTATCGGAGTAGGAAATTTATCAACTCCACCATAGAACGCCAAAGGATCTCCTTTAGGTTGCACTTCTGAAGGAGCTAGGTTATGGGAACTGAAGCGATTTCCTTGAGAAAGTGCTCCTGCATGCTCAAGCTGAACTATAATTGCAGCATCCGCTTCATGTACAGTATCCACGACTTTTTTCCAAGCAATAGCTTGTTCTTCATTTATCAAGCCAGGTTGGTTAAAGTAACATTGACTGTACAATTGATCTGTGTATGTTCCTTCTGTAATGACAAATCCAAAACCTCCACGAGCAAAAGACGCATAATATTCAGCCATCTGCTCCGTGGCAAGACCTTCCGGAGTAGCACTCGTACGAGTCATTGGAGCTACTCCTACACGATTTTTTAGAAAGTTATAACCAACGTTGACAGGTTCAAACAATTTATTTTTTTGTACCAATTTAACCATCCACCTTTAACAATTATGTTTATATATCTTTCAGAATATGAACATTATAAAATGAATGAAATGAACAGTAAAATTGATGTTATTGAATCTTTAGTTCATTAAAAATGAACTCACTTTAGGAGGGTATCTATGGAACTCCGCCATTTGATTACATTAAAAACTATTGTTGAAAAAGGAGGGTTTAAGAAAGCAGCTGAACATCTCGGTTATGCTCAATCTTCTGTCACAACACATATTAAAGAATTGGAGGAAGAGTTCGGTAAGCCTATTTTTGATCGCTTAGGTAAACAAGTTGTGCTCACACAATACGGACATCAATTTCTGCCGTATGCTCATAAAATTATTGAGTTGTATACGCAAGCACTTACTTCAAATGATGAGCCCTTGGGAAATTTGACACTAGGTATTTCGGAATCCTTAATGATCTGTCGCATCCCTTCTTTATTGGTTGAGTATGGTGAGAAATATCCGCAAGTTAACCTTTCGCTCAAATCACTTGACTACCAAGATGTCTCTCAAGCTGTTCAAAATGGTGAGATTGACCTTCTTGTTGCCTTAGAAAAAGAGGGATGGGGGGCTCCCGAACTACACTGCGAACGTTTGGTGAGAGAAAAAATGGTCCTTATTAGTCCCCCTCATGAGAAAAACCATGCAAAAGGAACTGTGTTATATACGGAACGTAGCTGCAGTTACAAATCTGTATTCAAGGATTACATCAATTATAAAAAAGTCGATGTTATGAACAGTATAGAGTTCCAAAGTATCGAAGCGATTAAGCAATGTGTGAAAAACGGACTAGGCATTTCGATGGTTCCTTACTTTTCTGTCAAAGAAGAATTAAAATCCAAAAAATTTCAAGGCGAAGAAGTTGGGTCTGACCGCCCTACAATATCCACATATTTGGCATATCATAAAGATAAGTGGATTTCACCTGCAATGAAACAGATGATTAATCTAATTCAAAAACACGCAGCTAATTGGGAATAGCTCACTTTTGAATAAAAAGAAAGTCAGCTATTAAATATAATAGCTGGCTTATTAATATGTGCATAATAGAAACTCCTTACTCAAAAAATCTTGGGATATCTACTAAAAATAAGTGTTTCATCTTTCACATTTTTGTTAAATATCAACGACGATAGAACATTTATTAGCGCTGGGGCTCAAATCCTCAGGTAAATGTATCAACTTATCTAATAGGAACAAATATACGAATCATAAAATCATCCAAGGCATATTCAAGATTCAATCTAATCCGAAATGACACAATGTTCTTGTCCCTCGACATCAACTCATAATATATGGTATCGACCGAACCATTAAAGGTTACGATGACATCAGGTCTCGCATCCATAATCTTTTCCAGTTTCGCTGAGTCACTACCCAAGTCAATAATCTGGGCAGGACAGGCGTAAGGCTGTAATGTAGCAAACTCCTTCATTGCTTCCAACCCACTGGTTGATGCGAATGTAGGACTATTCAAAGCAAAAAGTGATGCATAATTATCTAATCGATCATTGAAATAAGTTCTTTCCGCTCAACCCTTGAGATAGGCAATTACATGGATTAAACAAAAAAGTCGCTGCTTTAGCGACTTTTATATGAATACCTAATCTCCAGCAGAGTATCCTATGAAAAATATTTTCCTGAGTGCAGATCTTCTATTTCTTGAGAAAGTCTTTTAGTATGTAACTTCATAATTCTCCAACCTCCATACTTACACATACTCACTGTTCTTTTCGTTTAAAAAACATCTTGCCAACCATAAGTCCCATAGCCGATGAACAGATCAGATACCCAAAGAACAAGAAAAGTAAATAAATAACATGAAGATCTGCAGGAATCTGTTTCAAACCTTCAAACCAAGCAAAACGAAAAGGATAAAAGATGACTACCCAAATGATCAGCAAGAAAAGAAGAAAATTAATTATTTTTAGCACAATAATGATCCTTTCAAGCTTGAGTGGAAACAGTTGAATGTATATGCTTCATCTTTCATTTCGCATTACCTTACCACTGCCCGCACTATATTAGTTAGCTTATGTATTAGGGTTGATATGTTGAATCTATAAATAATTACTAATTATAACAGGAAACATTAGGAAGATGATCGTTACGGCATAAAGAAGCCCTTTCTTTTGGTGGAACGAGCTTCTTTTTGCGTTTCACGATAACACTTTATGCTTACTGGACACCAGGCGCGTTTTCATTCGTAGTTAAATTCGATCTTTTCTTCTTTCTTGGCTGCCCTTTCCAGGACAGATAAGTCCAAATCCGTAGGATATACTCCACAGGTCCATTGCTAAATTTCTTAAGATATAGCGGACTGAGCCACAATTGAATAACGTAGACAGCAAGCGCAATAATTGCTCCGATAAACACGCCAGCACTTCCAAACAGTCCCAGGCCATATCCATAGAAAATTGTTGTACAGATTACGCTCTGCATCAGATAATTCGTCAACGAGAGACGGCCGACCGCCTCGAACCTGCCCATCAGGCTGAAACGGCGGTTTCCAGCATACAACAGCGCGAATGCGTATATGTATCCGAGTGCAAGCAACGCTCCTCCAAGCGTCCCCCCGATTCCGATTCCGAGCCAACCTTCCGCACCCAATTGTGGCGCCAATACACCGTATGCTTTGAGTATCAAACCTACCGGAATCAATAATGATGCCCGGCGAAGATATATAGCTCGCATCGTTTGGGGATCGCTAAACGTGCCTATTCTGGCAGCGTGCATGCCGAGCAGGAACATCGGCACCGTCATGAGTGGTGCTAACATCAGGGCTATCAGGGCAAATGACAGCTCCAAATCCCCGCCGAATGGATCGCCGTTATTACTGAAATTCCTGATTTCCGCGTATGTGCCGTTGCCGTATACATCCTGACTTTGAATGATGTAGTTCTCCATATGAATGGACTCAATCGCCAGCGGGTTCATCGGATTAGATGCCGGGAGACCAAGTATGCCCGCTCCCATTAGTAGCAGTACCGCCCATATGAGCAGCGTTTTGGGCTTCCGATTAAGGAACATGAGCAAGAAGAAACCAAGTACGCCGTAAAACGCCAAGATATCCCCTTCCCACAGATAGATGATGTGCAGCAATCCGATACCAAACAGCAGTAGAAAGCGTCGAGCCAGATGACACTTGGGTCGTAAATCTCGTGATTGTAGGCTTTCCGATAGCTTAATCATGCCAAAGCCGAACATAAATGCAAAAATCGGCATAAAACTGCCCACTACAGTAATAAGCAGGAACGAGAGAAAGGCCTGGTCTGCACCGCCGATCCCGAAGAGTTGGGGTTTACTCTGGCCGAACATTCCGTATTGGAAAGCCAGCATATTCGCCAGCACAATGCCGGCCAGACTGAATCCGCGCAGTCCATCTATTAATTGGACGCGTTTTGTTGATGTGCTCAATCAATCACCTCTGTATATAACGTAAAGATCAGTCCTTAATATACGTTAAATCCTTCCATAATTTCAACATAAATTAATATGCAAGGGTTTCTAATACGATCTGTTATAACGTACCAATAAAACAAAAAAAGCCGCTAAATTAGCGACTTTTAATTGGAACATTTTAAAGGGTAACAATAATTGGACCATTTTTCGAAAGGATGATCGTATGTTCAATTTGAGCTACATAGCTGTTTTTAGTAGCAAAGGTCCAGCCGTCTCCTGTTTGGAATACTTCTTCTTCTGAGGTGGAGACAAATGGCTCGAATGCGATAACCATGCCTTCTTTTAACAATTCATCATCCGATGGATCATTATAGTTATAGATGTGGTCAGGTGCTTCGTGTATTGCACGTCCAACACCATGTCCTGTAAGGTTTTTGATAACCGTTAATTCATGCTGTCTAGCAGTTTGGAATACGGCTTTTCCGATCCCGCTTTTTTTGGATCCCGGTTTTGCTTTCTTAAGACCTGCTTCAAATGCTTGTTTAACAACGTCGCATATTTTCGTTAACACTTCTTCGCCTTCGCCTACGACAAATGAGATTCCCGTATCTGCAAAATAACTGTTCTTCGAGCCAGAAACATCAATATTGACGATGTCCCCTTCTTGAATTACCCGCTCTCCCGGAATACCATGTGCCACTTCTTCATTAACACTAATACAAGTGAACCCTGGGAAATTATATTCACTTTTAGGAGCAGAAACTGCGCCAGCTTTCTCAAAAAGCTCTCCGGCCAGATCATCAAGTTCTTTAGTCGTTATGCCTGGGATGGTTCTTTGAACCAATTCATCTCTAATAGAAGCCACAATTTTGCCAATTTCCTTCAAACCATTAAAATCTTCTTCTGTTCTTGCGATCATTTTTTCTTACCTCACTATCTTTTATCATTAATTGATTACATAAGTGTTATCTTTGATTGCACATTAGATAATCATATCCAAAGCAGCAAAGCTTCGCAACTTTTTTATCAACATCATGAGTGTGGTTGTTCTCTTGTTCCTTCGTATTATTGAAGTTCAATTCTGGATCCCTTCATATATTCTGCGCCATAAGTGAGGGTATAGTTTTGAAGTAGTCCTTGTATGGTGGTTATCTGTTCTGGAATAGCGTTACTACTAGTCCTGACGATAAATACAGGCAAGATATCGTTTTCCCTGAATTGGTTGAGCAGCCCTGTCAAAACTTGAAAATCGTCACGGTTTGCAGTATCCAACGTTTCTTCAAATCGAAAAATGTTATTGGGGCTTACATTATTTTCCTGAAGGATCTTCTTAAGATACGCATGTGAATCACCTTTTACTAATTCAGATAGCTTGATCAAATATGGAGAAGTTGAATTTTGTTCAACATGTCCAAATATATCGATGTGAATCCATTTATTTGGTTCGCTGTTTATCGTCTCAGGAATTTCAAATAATCTACGATGTCTTGCAAAAACTAATGCTGGATCGATGATTTCCCTACAGTGATCTTTCATCTCCTGTTTCTTTTTATGTTGTTCACGAAATGCTTTCGGTCCTTCCGGAAAAATCTTATTAAATCGTTGATAAAAATATCTGGGTGAAGAAAAACCACTCTCAATTGATATTTCTACCAGACTTCGATCTGTCGTCAATAATTGTTTGATTGCGTGCTCAATGCGCAAGTAATGAAGCAAGTTTTGCAGCGTATCTCCTATTAATAACTTGAATTGTGATGATAAATAATCCAAATTTAAATATTCCTCTGTGTGCTTGGCGATATCATTCAAAGATGCCTTGTTAATAAACCCCCTATTATTGAATAAGTAATCATATATTCTTCCTATTCGTTGCAGCTTGGTTGGGTTCCCTTCGAACATTCTTTTCGCATCAAAATTCATAATAAGCAGGTCCAATAACTGTTCGACTGTATTCTTTAACGTTAAAAATGGCATCTCACTCTTAGTTACAATTGGAGTTATTAACGTGCATATGGCCTCAATGATTCCTTCTGTTTGTTCTAAACCTAGATATGCTCCAGGGCTAAATTCATGCGCAAACCAGACATAGGATAAATCAGGGTAATATTCCTTTGCAAATGCAGCATCGATATTTATTTGGAGGACGACATTGTTTTCATCGGTCTGCCATAGACGGTGAACTTGATTGATATTGAAGGATTGGGGAGATATGAATGAACCAAATTCAAATCACACAGCAGCTTAATGCACAACAACAAGAACAAGTTGCTCATTTATTTTACGAAGCTTTTCCATTGAAAGTAACACATCTTTGGTTTTATGCAAAAACGAAAAAACAAGCAGTAGAACTATTAGCTCAGTCTATTCAATTTGAACAGGGCATTTACGCATTAAGAAATGAAGAAGTAGTTGGATTTCTCGGTTACAATATAGGAAAAAAAGCGTTCACACCTGCCAATTATGCAGCTTTTCGGAACGTGTACTCCCCAGTGGTAGCGACTTGGCGATTTTTATTTTATGCGTTTTATTTGAAATTTCATTTGTATCACGAACATGTACTGCATATTGACCCTATTGCCGTATCTGAAGAAGCACGTGGTCATGGCATAGGTAAATTGCTATTAATTAAGTTGGAGCAAGTCGCAAGAAATAAGCAAATTACTATAATCAATCTAGAGGTCGTCGATACGAATCCTTCAGCACAAAAATTATATGAGCGGTTCGGTTATATGCTTAAAAAAGAACTGAAATCGGGCCCGTTTACTGCCAAGGCAGGCTTCAAAAAAGTGATATTTATGCAAAAATGCTTATCGAGCACCCATTCATCAATCAAATCAGAATAAAGGAGGCCAAGCGGATCTTGTGTCCACGTTAATATCAGCAACCATTTCTTTTAAACGCTCTGATGACAACATACCGATTTCTTGCTCAACACGCTTACCATCTTTGAATAAAATGGTTGCAGAAATGCTCATAATCTGAAAACGTGACGGGATTTCCACTTTGTCATCCAAGTTAACTTTAACAATAACAACTTTAACATCTTCCGTGTTTTCCTTAGCTTAAACATGTTCCCTCCTTTCATTAGTGTGATGGAAACATGGGAATGGATTATAAGAAGCTTAATGAGGATACTTCGAACGATACAGATGAATAGGATTAGGACAGTAGAAAACGAGCGCATCCATGTTTAGGATGCGCTCTGAACTAGCTGTTCATGGAAAAATCGCTTTTGGCCCACTCAGCGACTCTTCGACTACTTTCTTCTTCCGATAGATCTTCAATCCGAGTCAGAATAGACCACCGTACGCCAAAAGGGTCTAGTATACTTCCGAATCGATCACCAGACGCAAAGTTAATAATTTCTTCTCTTACTTTCGCCCCTCTGGATACGGCGGTTGCAATGGTTTCATCCACATTAATGACATAAATCCCTAAAGAATAACATGCATGATCTTGATCTGGGGGCAAAGCCAATTGATATGCCGGGTTTGCAGCCCCCAGCTGTAAAAAACCATTTCCAAAATCTAATTCGGCATGAACAATAATCTTATTACGATTTCCATCTGGATGCTCAGTGATATCTTTCACCCTTGCATTGAAAACAACTTTGTAGAACTCTATTGCTTCAGAAGGGTCTTTCACTGTTATAAATGGGGTAATCGATGTAACGCCGTTAGGTGTACCCTTCTTTGTATATTTTCCTGAAACTGCCTTGTGTTTTGTCTGTCCACTCATATGTCTACTCCGCCTTCCTTCTCAGTAATCCGAGATTGTCATCATTATAAAACAACTTCACTGACATCTACTGTCAGTGAAGCTGTTAAAGTTGATAGTATTCTATTAACTCGGATACAACAGCAACAAGTCTGTCCTTCACACGCAGTGGTTCGATGACTTGAATGGACTTCCCATAGGATAGGAGAAAATAGGGGACGTATGTATCAATTGATTTTTCATCAAATAAAAAGATGGCTTGATTAGAAGTCCGCTCTTTCAGATAATGTCCCATAAACCAATGCAGCCCCAAGTCATCCAATGCCTCTGATCGGCCTTCGATAACCAAGGAGATTAACCCCTCTTTGCCCCCTACATCAGGTAATAAATTTTGCAGAAAAAATTCACGGGCTGAAAAGGCTTCCGAACGATTAAAGCGGAGCGGAGTATGCTTGATTCGCAGAATACGATCTGCTCGAAAACTGCGGAATTCATTCCTCAAGTGGCAAAACGCAATGGTATACCATTTATTATTCCAGTAAACCATTCCATACGGGTCTATTACTCTATTCTTGGGTTGTTCATCGCGGCTTCTGCGATAATCAATTTCGACAGAGCAATCATTAGCCACGGCTTGCTCCAATTCCGCCAAGATCGGCTGAACGGATGGATCTCCCATGCGATTGATAACGTTAAACCCGTCTAAATGACGGCGAAGTGTGTTTTCCTGATCCTGATTTGTATACATTTTCAATTTGGATGTGGCATTGTCCAATGCCTCACTTAAAGGGTATCCAGCTTCTTTTGCAAACACAGCAGCTTGGAGAAGTGCCTTTTTTTCATCAATATCAAATAACAGAGGTGCCTTGATATGCTGATTCAGCAAGCTATACCCGCCGTTGTGACCCGTATCGGAAATGATCGGTACTCCACTGGCACATAATGCATCAATATATCGATATACGGTTCTTATATTGATTTCTAACTTTTCGGACATCTGTTTTGCAGTTACTTTGGTGCCTGAATTCAGCATCCATAGAATGGCTAACATATTATCGTTCTTTGGCATAACCTGCATCCTCATCTTCAGTTCATTATTGGATATCTCTACATTATATCAGTACAGCATATTTTACATAAAACAACTTCGTTGGGCGATACTACCTAGAAATATATTCTCCGGTTTGGAGCGAAGGCCAATGAAGAAATCCACAACTAATATTAATACCTCCGAGGTCATTATTGTAGTTATCAATTCAATACTCGGAGCTGGAATTCTAACACTCCCTCGCACAATTAGTAAAGCAGTAGGGACACCAGATGTATGGATTTCTGTCATTTTATCAGGATTAATTGTAACCACAATCAGCATTCTTCTTGTAACCTTGTGTCGTAGGTTCCCCGGTAAAACGGTATTCGAATTTATACCCGAAATCACAGGTCAATGGATTGCTTATCTATTGGGACTTTTAATTATCGTGTATTTTGTTGTTCTTTGTTCATTCGAAGTTAGAGTCATGGCCGAAATTACAAGTATGTACATCCTTGAGCGCACGCCTACTTGGGTCACCATTATGGTCAGTCTGTGGATTGGTATTTATATGTTAACGGGTGGTCTTAAGGTCATCATCCGGGTCTTTTCAATCGTGTTGCCCGTTACGCTTGTGTTGTTAGCGTTGGTTTTCCTTTTAAGCAGCAAGATGTTTGAAATTAATAACCTCAGACCACTCCTGGGCGATGGATTCATGCCTGTGTTGAAAGGTCTTAAACCTTCGTGTCTCTCCTATTCTGGATATGAAGTATTACTCATCATCACAGCTTACATGGTGGACGTGAAAGCGAGCAATAAAGCTGCTATATACAGCATACTTAGTTGTACGATCATATATTTGGTCACGATTGTTACCGTTGTAGGAAACTTATCTTTGCCAGGAATTCAAACACGAATGTGGCCAACGTTCGACATGGTTCGAAGTTTTGAAATTGAGGGGTTTCTTTTTGAGCGATATGAATCGCTGTTCATTGTGTTTTGGCTGATGCAGATCTTTGCAACCTATGCTTTTAAACACTATTTTGCGGCAATCGGGATCCGAGATTTGTTTCGTCTCAAAAATATTACGAGCATACAATTCGCCATGTTGCCAGTCTTGTATGTAATTGCTTACTTGCCTAAAAACCTGGAGGAAACGTTAGCTTTGGGTGATTTTCTTGGCAATATGTCCATTTTTTTATTTGGCTTGTTACCACTGCTACTGCTAATCATTAGTTTTGTTCGTAAAAAAGGCGGGAAGCAGGCTTCTAGTGAAGCACTTAAGACAAGCTGAATGTTTGGTTCTTATTGTATGTAGACAGTAAAAAAGAAAAAAAGCCGCTAAAATAGCGACTTTAATGGGAGTATATTTTCTTCATTATTTATTAAAAGTAACCTTTTCTGTACCGCCTTCAAAAATGATGGACGTGTCCCGCGGCTTCGATTCCGCAATTTTACGGCCGCCTCTGTAGGAATAAAGTACGCCGGCTTGTTTGCGAACAGCCTCATATTCGTTCTCTGCTTCAAGTACGATGAAGTTAGCAGGTTTACCTTCTTCAATACCGTATACATCCTCAATGTGTAACGTTCTTGCGCTGTTTTTCGTAATGAGGTCGATCGAATTCACGATCTGGTCGTAACCAAGCAACTGCGAAGCATGAATCCCCATGTGCAGTACTTGCAGCATGTTGCCTGTACCGAGCGGATACCATGGATCGAAGATGTCATCGTGACCAAAGCACACATTTAGACCTGCTTCCTGCAACTCTTTGACACGCGTCAGCCCTCTTCTCTTTGGATACGTGTCGAAGCGTCCTTGCAGGTGAATGTTAACCAGCGGATTGGAGACAAAGTTCAGATCAGCCATCTTCAGCAAACGGAACAATTTGTACGTATAAGCGTCATTATATGACCCCATCGCCGTTGTATGACTTGCCGTCGTGCGTGAACCCAGTCCACGTTCGTAAGCTTCCTTGGCAACAACTTCAACAAAACGGGATTGCTCGTCATCGATTTCATCACAATGGATGTCGATCAGACGGTCGTATTTTTCGGCCAGATCAAAGGCAACTTTCATTGAATCAACGCCGTATTCCCGTGTGAATTCGAAGTGTGGAATGCCGCCGACCACGTCAACGCCCATTTTCAGTGACTCTTCCAGCAATTCTGCCCCGTTTGGATAAGAGTGAATGCCTTCTTGTGGGAAAGCAACAAGCTGAATGTCCATATATGGAGCCATTTCTTCTTTGACTTCAAGCATCGCTTTAACTGCGATCAAGCTTGGATCGGTAACGTCCACATGAGTCCGTACATGCTGGATGCCCTGTGCCAATTGCCACTTGAGTGCCGTTTTAGACCGTGTTTTGACATCCTCATGTGTTAAGAAAGCCTTGCGCTCTGACCAGCGTTGGATGCCTTCGAACAGCGTTCCGCTTAGATTCCACTCCGGCTCACCTGCAGTGAGCGTTGTATCGAGATGAATATGCGGCTCAATAAACGGTGGCAGCACAAGCGATCCGTTGACATCCAGAATCTCTTCATTCTCGGTCGTTTCCAGCGATTGTGTGATTCGTTCGAACTTTCCGTCTTTCACAACGATATTCCATAGTCCTTCTTTACCCCGCAATTTTGCGTTCTGTATAATCATTTATTTTCCCCATTTCTTTGGTTTCTTTCGCAGGAACAATCAGCATCAAGACGATATAGGCCACTGCTGTACCAAGCAGTGCGTTCAATGGTGTTACGCCAGGAGCCAGTTGAGCGAATGCAACGCCGATGGCCCAAGCCACCATCGCTACCCAGTTTACATTTTTGAATGACATGTCGGCAAATGGCTTATAGTTTCTACGTTTCACAATGAAGTAATCTGCGATAATAATAGCCCCGATCGATGGTACCGCCGCGCCCAGTACGTTTAGGAAGCTGACGAAGTTGTTGTACATCCACATGGCGAATACGGTACCCACGATGCCGTTTACGATGACGAAGAATTTCTTTGAGATTTTGGTAATATTCGCAAAACCAAGACCCGAAGCGTACAGTGCATTATCGTTGGTGGTCCAGATATTCAGGCCCAGAACGGTGATTGCCGGGAAGATCAATCCTTGCAGGAACATGACCTCCGAGATATCAGCCAGGTTATAGGCCATTGCGCCAACTGCACCAAACAGAAACATGAGTGAGTTACCCAGGAAGAATGCAATCACTGTTGCAGTAACTGCCTGTTTTGATGTCCGGGAAAACCGGGCAAAATCGGGTGTCAGCGTTCCGCCGCTTATGAATGATCCAATACAGATCGTTAATGCTGCCGCCGCGGTAAGCGACTGAGTCGGCGTGTAATCAAGCAACCCTTGCAGACCACCCAGCGAACCTGCACCTTCGAACATGGAGTAACCACCGAGAATGGCAATCGCAGGAACCGCGATATATCCGAGAATGACGAGTGACTTCATGCCGAAAATGGCTGATGCTGTCATGGCAAGTCCGAACACGATAATCAACAGGTACACGTTCCAATCCATGGCTTTGGCGACTGGAATCGCGAACATGGCTACGCCTACTCCGAACCATCCGACTTGTGTGAAGCCTAGCAGGAATGAAGGCAGATACGACCCTTTTGCGCCGAACGCATATTTAGCGAGCAGATGTGTGGACAGGCCCGTTTTGGCGGCGATATGTGCCAGTGCCCCTGTATAGATACCGAGCACCAGATTGCCTGCAAGCACGATGCCAATAAACTCCATGAACGTCAAGCTTACGCCCAACGTGCCTCCTGCCAGCATGCTTGCTGAGAAAAATGTGAAACCGAGCATGACGGATAACGTCTTCCAAAAGTGGTTTCTTTGCGATTTCGGCACAGCTTGCCATGAAAACTCTTGATCTTGTTTGCTCATCAGAATACCCCCAACGTAAAGTGTATCTGATACCAAAAAAAGCAGAAAAAAGAGGCTACTCGTCAAGTTATACACTGACAAGTAGCCTCTTTTTGCATCATAATCCGCGCGAAGACACAGAGCATCCCATGACGGGATAAGCCCTGATTCTCGCGTGATTATGAAATCCGCTGCCCTTGCCAGCCTCTCTGGACTGAATTAAAGGTACCAGTATTCAATTACATACTATTATTTTGGAAAAACCTACAGTTGTCAATGTCATTATTATCCAAAGGTTATTAATTCCTTATACAGCAAGCTGTTTTTGATCACGCATACTCCGATGACAACACACCTGCGGATTGAAAACAAAGCAACGAACAAATAGATGCACGCATTGACATTTGTACAAATAAATTCACTGCGTTTTTTTCATTGTAAGCCGCTGAAAAGGCACCTATAATTACGTTGTAATTGATAATGGTTATCAATGAGAAAAAGAGAACTCAGGGGGAAACAATGATGAACAGTACAATTAAGAAACACCTATTCATATGGGGAGCATGCTTCCTTCTTCTATCCGTCCTTGCAGCATGCAGCCGTTCGGAAAGCGCCCCTTCACAAGAAGCTGTGAAGACCAACGAACAAACGACAAAAAGCTATACAACCCAAACAGGCGAAGTGATTGAAATACCCACTCAGCCGCAACGGGTGATCTATCTTGGTTCAACACTTGGAGATCTCCTGGCCATGGATATTTCCGTCGTTGGAGCCAATCTGATTCATGCTTCCGAAAGCTATATTGTAGACCGATTAGAAGGTATTGATGATGTCGGAAATCCTGGTGATTTGGAGGCAATAACAGCCTTGCAGCCTGCCTTGATTTTGAATGGTTATAACCAAGATGCTGACCGAAACACCGCTTTTTCGAAGATTGCGCCTACCATTCCGTTCAACTCGGCGTTACCATTTACGGAACGCGTACGCGAACTTGGCAACATTTTTGGCAAACAGGATGAGGCGGAGCAATGGATCAGCAGATTTGATACAAAAGCGGAAGCGATGTGGGACAAGCTGAATGTGGCAGAGGGCGAGACAGCGACCATCTTCTTGCAGTTGGGTAAACAGCTCTATGTGATGGGCAATCGTTCATTGGGTGTAGTCTTGTATCAAGAGCACGGATTTGCAATTCCACCAGCAATTCAGCAAAACATTATCGACAAGGAGCTAACATTCGTCGAACTTTCGGAAGAACTAATGCCGGACTATGCAGGAGATCATCTCTTTGTCCTAACGCTGGATAATGACGAAAGTCGAGCTGAATCTGATCGGTTGTTACAGAGCACACTATGGAAAACATTGCCGGCCGTTCAGCAAGGACACGTTTACACAGCATCAGCCGATTGGAATACCGACAACCTGCTGGCACTGGAGCAATTGCTTGATGAACTACCGAAATGGATGAATCAATAATATCGCATAGATAACGTCAAAAATCCTCCAACCCCTTTGGGTTATGGAGGATTTTTGGATTTTGTAAACTTCTGCTACGTGTAATAATGTCTGCAACGAAACATTATCTAACGTGTAAAATGTGGTAAACTAGTAATTGAGAATTATTATCACTAGATCGGAGTGCTCCAGAATGCAAATGGCTTCCCTTTACATCCAACTGCAGCAGCATGATCTGCTTCAGCTCACACCACTGCAGGAAACCAATCATCATAATCCGTCAATCAAGAGCAACGCTGCCAATGAATATACATTGCTTATTGCTCTGGATCATGGAATTCGGGTGTTAACAAACAACATCTCCCAAGATCTGAGCCAAGGCAGTTGTATTCTGCTCCCTACTCAGCAATCCTACATTCTCAAAACGATAAAAGAGCAAGCGCATGTAGCTCGGTTTACCTTTCTTGCTTTTCAGGTGGATAAGTCGAATCTGCTCCCGGCTTGCCCTCCTCTTATTCTGGGCTTTCCTTACAGGCTGTCTCTTTCTACTATAAAATTGGCGTTGGTAGGAGAGGACTGGATTTCTCCGCTGCCTTTGCAATCCAACAAGCAAAATCGGTTGCAGGAGAAGAAATTCACGCCTACGCATCATTCAAAATCAGCAGTTACTCAGGCCCGGCTGCAACTGATACTTAGCCTGATGGCTCAGCTAGAAAGCGCTGCTCCGCCAGTGCAAAATGATCAAGCGGTACAGCGTACACTCAGCTATATGGAGCAGCACTACAACGAAGATCTGACCGTAGAGCTTTTGGCGGAAATGGCCGGCATGGTTCGATGGCAATATAGCAAATTGTTTAAGGTGATGACTGGTAAGAAACCAACCGATTACCTGGCAGAGCTTAGAGTCAAGCATGCCAAAAAGCTATTGTCCAGTTCTAGCGATACCTTGCGTGAAATATCCAGACAAGTCGGTTTTAAGGATGAGTATTATTTCAGTCGGCGCTTTCATCAGCTCACAGGACACCCTCCACGGGAATACGCCAATATACAAAGAAATACCAGGCAAAGAACGATCACCGATTCCCTCGGCAGGCAGATTTCGCTCCCTGATGCGGCTATACGAATCGTGGCCACAGGTACCAACACCCTTGGTGAGTTGCTTGCTATCGGTATCCGTCCAGTCGGTGCGGGTATAACTACAATGAAATCACAAGTCATATATCGGAACAAACTGCTTCAGATCCCTGACATTGGACTGCAAGCCGCACCGGAACAAGTCTCCCTGCTGAAGCCTGATCTTATCCTGCTAGGCAACTATAGTGAGCAGCAGTTACCTCGATTGGATGCCATTGCACCTACCATCGTTTATCGCGAATCAACCAGCACTTTTGAGCGTCTTCGTTATATTGCGGATCTTTTCGGTCGAAGCAGAACGGCTGAACAGTGGATCGACCGCTATGAGGAAAGTGTCAGGAGGATCCGGCGACAATTGGCGGATGATTATATTGCAGGAGAACGAGCAACTGTCTATCTGGTGCTGGGTAAGAACATATATGTTATGGGACAGACGGGATTTGCCGCTACCGTGTATGAATCACTTGGCTTTCGGCCCACTGAATCCGTAAATCAACTGATCATTAATGGCAGACCTTGGATACAAATCGATCACAATAAAATCACACAATACGGTGGAGACCGAAACTTCGTGATGGTACCTCAGGAGGAGATGAATGTAAATATACCTTCTCCGCTCCAAAGTTTGGTTGGCATGTTGTTACCCAGTAAAGTACATATAGTAGAAGCTGGCTGGAACTACGATGATCCCCTTACCCGTGAGAGGTTATTGACGATTCTACCCTCTATTTTTGCTAAGGATGGACTCACACCTCTGCTAGTAAATGAAAAAAAATAAACCGTGAAGCACGGTTTATTTTTTCGAAAGATTTTCACCATCTTACGATATGTGTCCAACTACCTCTGCTAATACTCTTTCATATTCCTTATATAAAACATAACGATTAACACCTCTGGAAGAGTTAAGTGCTTCATGCGCGTGCTGAATAGCGGTATCGCGGTTTTCTGCTTTGAGTTCAATACCCACGAGCAATGTTGATCGCATCCACTGTTTTTTAATGGATTGAAGTCTTTCACGCGCATCTTCACTTTTCCCGTCTTCAAAGAGTAGAATGGTTTCGTAATATGTACGGTAGTCCGATAAGCCGATATGAGGTACAGCTTGCCGAATGGCAAACATATCCTTGCGATATAATCCGTAAGCTGCCTTGAACTGTGCTTGTGTTGTTCTTCGCTTATATTTCTGCATAATCTGCTCCATAACTAGTTCTACTTCATCATCAAGTCTGTTTGCAAGAACATAAATAATGTATGTCCCATACAACTAAATAAAACCCGAATTCCCCCCAAGATTTACTCATATGTATCTCCTTCGAATAGAAAAATAACCAGCAAATCTATATTATATCAAATTTAATTCCTCTTTTTGTATAATATTAGGGAACAAAAATCACGAAGAATACTCTATCTGTCGCAAAATCAAGCCTGACTAGATTTACTGATACAACAAAAAAGCCGCTATATTAGCGACTTTCAGTTGAAATAATTGAATTTATTATTGTGCACTTAATAGTTCTTCAAAAGCTTTTATGTTCGTGTCAAAATCAGGAACGGTTTGAGTTTCTTCAGCAGATTTGACTAGTTTTACAACTAAATCATTATAAGGTGTCGCAATTCCCGTACCTTCTGCCCTGCTTGAAACAACTCCGTTAATGTAATCAATTTCCGTTTTGCGGTTCTTCTCCAGATCTTGAAGCATGCTTGCTTTGAGCAGTCTGGAGGGCTCCATCACGTAACGTAATGTTTTCACCCGTTCAGGGATTTCTTCTTCGCTGTTCACTTCGAGTGAAGAGATGTCGAATCCATTCATTTTAACCAAGGTAACCCCATTGGCGCGAGCAACTTTAATCGTCTCGTCCGCAATATGAGCTGCACTCACAATGCCGGCTTCATGATCGATAATGTCTCCGTATTCCCCATTCAATGCAGCGGACAAACCACTGAATGCATTGTTAATCAACAATTTGGACCATTTGGTTCCAACCAGGTTATCGGAAATATGAGTTCCACCCACAAGATCCAACACCGATTTCACGCGCTGAATTCGTTCGGTGATTTCACCATTTAATTCACCAATCTGAAAAGCATACTGCTTAAATTGAGTGTACTCGATGGTCAGGCTCGACACACCCGGTTCAATGAGCGTAGCGCCAAATTCAACGGAGCCAGCAATGACACGTTTTTCACCCACAATGGACGCCACTTTTTCTTCCGGAATCCCGTTCTGCAACGAACACACCATACTTTCTTCTTTCAAGAATGGAAGTAATTCCTGAAGAATGGAATCGTTGTAGAGTTGTTTGGTTAAAAGTAAAACAAGGTCATACTGTCCTGATTTCTGATCGGGAGTAATTGCTTTTACTTTGGCCTGAAACTCTGTGGTACCCGTCACTTTAGCACCGGTCTGATTTAAAGCATTTACATGTTCTTGATATGCATCAATTAACTCAACGTCCAGTCCACCATCCGCAAGGTATGCACCTACGATGGTTCCCAAAGATCCTGCTCCTACAATTGCAATTCTCATTTTATTTTTCCTCCTTATTTCTCTTCCAGGTAGTTATATACAGGTTGTGCTGCGTTTAAGGTTAGGTTGGTAAGGATATGAGAAGCGGACAACACTTCCAGCACAGGCAGATCTGCAAGAGGTGCCAACGCATGTTCGAACAGTTGAAGCCGGGCAGGTCCTGTCCAGGCCTCCTTCACTTCGATGTCCGTAATTTGAGTACGGATCAGATCACATATTCTTAAATTCCCGGTATAGTCGGTAGCAATCTTAATCATAAAATTAGGTCGGCATATTTCACGTTTGGCGAACTCTTTATCCAACTCCACATGTTTATAGCCCATCGTTGCCGTGGCTACACGCAGCGTTCCATAATCAAGTGTGCCAACTAGTGTATCTGAATCGGTATACAACTTGGGCGCGCCCAGCTTTTTCGGATAGGCGGTGAGCTCTCGACCACTTGCAATCGCGGGAAAATTGTCTACGTACATTGAATGTACATAATCGCCTTCCTCCCCATTGAATTGCACAGGAATGACTTGTCCAGCTTCGGTATAAGCACCCAGTCCAGAAACATCTGGCATCCACATCACTTCGAATTTAATCAAAGGTTCCGTAATTTCGAGAGGTTCTGGTATGGCTGCTCGTAAAGCTTTTTCATCGGTCCGGTAAATAATATTCAAGTATTCACGATTCACGAATTTGTACGGTGGCATTGGATATGCCGGAGCTGTTAGGGGTGTATTCAGATTTTTAGCTATGTTATTCACATCGATTTTCATCAAAGACACCTACCTTATGTTTTGGTTCTATATAAGTTGAACTAAAGATTATTTACACTGACACTACGATGACAGAACAACCTTCCAATCGCTGTTATCCCCAGATTTTTCTATTCCCCTTCTAAAGGGGAAAATCCGGTGATAGCTTATGCTTCCGATGCAGCTTTCTTTCAGAAAGCTTTTAGGCGAACGCTTCGCTTTTTCAGGTTTTTTCTGTCCTCTCCGTTATTGTGTAAATGATTAGTTCAACTTATATAGTCAGGTTTTGGTATTTAAAATTTGATCTGTATCTCATAAAAAAATTCTACATCAATATTTAAATTTAATATAATACATAATAAGTACTATATATATTTATCAGAATAAATAAGGAGTGCAGATAAATGGAATTGCTTCAGCTCAAATACTTTCAGACCGTTGCCTATACTGAACATATCTCCAAGGCAGCTGCCCAATTGAATATTGCTCAACCTTCCCTAAGCTTAACGATTAAAAGACTTGAGGATGAACTGGGTACCCCCTTATTCCACAGGAGAGGAAGAAACATTCAATTGAATTCCTCAGGTGAGATTTTATTGAAACATGTAAACCGGATTTTTATTGAAATTGAAAATGCAGAGATGGAGATTAAAGCGGAGGAACAGCAAATTTCTAATACAATCAGGATCTCGATTACGAATACTCGGTTCCTCACAGGTCTCATTAGTGACTATATCAACGGTTCCCCTGAAACCAAGCTTCATCAGGGTATTGGGACCCGCAGTGAAATTATTACAGGTTTGAAGAAAAATGATATGCATCTGGGCATTACGGGGCATCCGATTCAGGATGAGGAGATTGAGAGTGTTGTTCTTGTTGAGGAGGACATTGTTCTTGTTGTGCCCACGGATCATGCATACGGCGGAGAAACAAGCATTTCATTAAGTGTTGTTGCAAATGAGCCCTTTATTTCCCTTGCCGATAATAAGGAGTACAGCCGCTTTACAACTATGCTCTGTGAAAAAGCAGGTTTCCTCCCCAATCATGCATTTGAGGTCGATTCTCATACCCTGCTTGAAATTATCAGCCTTAATCAAGGTGTTGCATTAATTCCGATCTCCGTATGTAGAGCACTGGGGTTACGTTATGTAAAAATTGCTGATGATTCAGCCATATATCCCATTAGCCTATCCTGGGTCAAACAAAAATGGTTATCTCCTATTGTTCGAGAATTTCGTGATTTTATTACTTCGTACTATGAAGACCATGCTAGCTTGTTTAAAGTGGAGTAGGATTTCTTGATACATGACAAAAGATAAAAACAAAGACCACGTTAGTCCCATGGAAGGAACCGACGTGGTCTTTGATCGTTATCGTTCTTAGTTATACTGCAGTCTGTCCTTATACCAAATGTCCGGAATCATCTTACGCTCCAGCTCCAACAATTCATGGATGATCTTGTCCGCGTCACTGATGGAACTCACGAGCGGGTCGGTGAGCATCGCCCTTCTCAGCTTCTCGTAGCTCTGTTCCAGAACAGCTTCAACCGTAAGCTCATGCGTATCCAGTACAAGTTCTTGCATCCCTCTTATCCCACGCGGCATCTCGCCTACATGGAGTGGTTTCGCCCCATCCATATCTACATCGCATAGTAGTTCCAGGAACGAATCGTTATTCATATTGGTTACCGCACCTTGATTGAGCGTATTGATGAAGAACTTTTTGCCCAAGTTCCCCACCATATTTTCGATGATATCTGTCGCATGATCTGGTCCGAAGGTGCTCATATAATCGGCAATCGGAATGTTCCCCGCAAGGAAGTCATCCACCTGCTTCCACATTTCGTCATGACGCTGATATCTGTCCTCTGTCTCCCAGATCGATAATGGAGGAATGGTATCTGCAGTTTTTCCAAGACCCTGCCAATACCGAACGTATTCCTTTGTATGCGCCGTACAAGTGGGAATGATTCCGAAAATATCATATAGTTCATAGGTAATCGCATCGTTATACAGAGCTTTTGCGCCGCGATCACCGCCGTTATTCTCATCACCTGCCAGCTTGCGCATGGCTTCTGCAATTGTGGGCATCACATTTTTTCCTTCATACTCGGCTTTGAGCAGCCAAGTGAAATGATTGACACCTGCGATACGAAAATCGAATTTCTGATTGATCTCCTCAGTGAACTGGCTTGTATTTTCAATGATTTCGGCTCGTACAGCGTAATAGGCTTTTTTATGCGGCATATGATGACTATCGCACAGCGCGAACGATTTAAGCTTCGGTGCATATCGATGTAATGCGATGCCATGAACGGTAGACGGGTTAATATAATTGATCACCCACGCATCTGGACACAGCTCCTCTATGTCTTTGGCGCATTCCATGATAACCGGCAATTCCCGCATCGCGCGAAAGATTCCGCCAGGGCCAATCGTATCGCCGGAACACATACGAATTCCATACTTTAGAGAAACCTGGCAGTCAATGCCCCGATATTTCACCGATTCTTCCGCAAAGCTGAGCACAACGAAGTCGGCTCCCGGTAGTACCTGTCTTCGGTCCACTGAACCCTCAATCTTTAGGGATACGTTGTTCTCCTTGGCGACCATTTTCGCTAATTTCACCATTTTCGAGAGCCGTTCCTCGTCCGTATCCACCAAAGCCAGCGTTCCCTGATTCAAATATGGGGAGTGTACCATCTGCCAGATGGACTGACGACCAAAAAACAGGCTGCCCGCCCCAATAACAACTACCTTTGGATGCTGTGTACTTGTAGCATTCATCAATAACCCCTCCTTTTAACGATATAAGTTCATTATAGGTGAGTGGGCTGGAATCGGAATGTGTGATAGTTTTCAAAACATGTCATATCGTACGATAGTTAACAAGAGATAAATCCTTTGTTATGATAGTGAAATATAAAGGATGTCATAAAGTCGAGAGGACTAGGTTGGATTAGATGCACACAGGAACTGTAAATATGAGTATAATCGACGAACTTTCGGAGTATGTCACACTTCGCATGAGCTCTTATTTGGAACAAACGCATGACAGCAATTGGACGGAGCACAAGTCTCATTCCGATTATGATCTGTGGTTCATTACAGCAGGCTCCGTGCAGATTACCATCGATGGAATCGAGCATATGGCGAACCCGGGTGACGTCGTGTTTTTTTATCCGGATATGCCCTACACGGCTTCCACGACCGGAGAGTTGTGCCGATTCGTATACATGCACTTTGATTTCAGCATCGCTGAGCAGAAGCGGATTCTCGGCGAGTTTCAGCTCCCTGGCATCGTACTTGGCAATCTGATTCATGAGGAATCAACGCTGTTCACCTCGTCCTATCGAAGATTCAAGCAGAGTAGCGGCGCTTCCGCCAGTCCACTTTATTTGAAAGCCTCTCTGCTTCTCGTCATCGCCAAAATTTTGGAATTGCATAGGCAAGGCTTATATCACGGTGAGTTTCTGAAAGACCGAAAACCGAGGAAGATCGAAGGAAGTCTGGAGGTTCTGCAAAATGTCTTCCCATACGTGGATGCGAATTTGCATCGTGCCATCCGAATTAACGAACTTGCAGATATTGCCGGCGTCTCTGAGAAATATTTTATTTCGTTGTTCAAAAAAATTCTCGGTATCACACCGGGGCAGTATATCAATCAGATCAAAATGAACCGGGCCAGAGACTATCTGTATGAGAAAAAATATACGATCCAGCAAATTGCCGGATTTCTGGGTTATCCCGATCCCTTTACGTTCTCCAAAGCATTCAAAAAATTCTACAACGTGCCCCCTTCCAAATTTGAATAACATACCGCAGACAAACAAAGAGGCAACCGGTCGATCCGGCTGCCTCCCCACTTGATGAACCCTTGGTTATTCAGGGTTTAGTTTACGTACAGGTCCCTTCAGCGTCCCTCGTACTCAAAAGGAGCTTCATTGGAATACATCTCATGGAAAAATCCTTTATACGGTATATCCTCTTCCAGACATTTAATGAGATACAACAGTTCTTCGTTAGCTTCCAGTTCTTCGCCAGCACGCTGCATTTCCTCAAATTGACCTAGAATATTCTCCAAGAGAGTGACTTGAATAAATAAAGGTAGCTTCTCCAGCATCGAATCTTCGATCTTGGTCTCGGAAGTATATCCAGCGAGGGCGGTTTGGAAATAGTCATCCATGAACTGTTTGCGTTTATCCGCATTCGGCTCAAATTGAATCCAGCCGACGCCGTGCGTCCATAGATCTGCCAGATCATACATATACCAACCGAAGCATGAATTATCAAAATCATACACGGTGATCTGACCGGTATCAAAATTGATTGAGTAATTCCCATCGTTATAATCAAAATGGATCATTCCGAATGTCTCTTGGTTTGTATCCAAACCTTCTAAGGTATTCAGAAGCTCAACCATCTTCTCCTTAAGTAGAGGAAATGATTCAGGTACTAGGTTATCGATATATTCACCGCTGTAATTGTCAATCAAATGATGCCGGCGATGGACGGGAGTGTACCCTTTCGATAGCTGATGCATTCTGCCCAGAACTTTACCGCTATTATAATAGTATTCGCTAAGTGGAACGCCTTCCCGGTACTGATAATGGTTCTCTACCAGCAACTTCCCTGTGGCCTTCACAAACATACAGATAAAGAACGTATGCTCACCATAAGTGACCTCTTCTAACAGATCGCCCTTTTTCGAGCTGACTACATTCGAGACACTTGCACCGTGCTCAAACAGATACCGGACATACTCCAGTTCGGCAATGTAATCTTCCCGCTTTCTGTCAGGCAAAAAAGACACCCGTAGAATTAGCGATTCACGCCCCTCTTGCTCGCAAGTGTAAACCACATTACGTCCACCCTCATGAGGCGGAATAAGCTGAATATTGTAACCCTCCAGGTCAAACAGCTCGGTTACCAGCGTCAGTACATGTGTATTGCTGATGTTAACAGCTTCGTTAAAATTAATAATAATCTCCTCCAGTAAACATTGTTTGGACGGTTTCCCGCACTGCAATGTCCACAAAAGGAATCCCTGTAACGCAAATATCCTTCTGTGAACCTAAAGCAAAATCACCTTGTTAGACATTTAAAAACGCTCCTTTTTGTTCAGATGGTTACATCTTATCCTAATATTCCACATTTTACTAGCCAAATTTATAACTCAGCAGCCTCGTAATAGTACCGTATCAAAATGTCCTGATCGTAGTTGCCAAACCCTTTCCCGAACAACGTAAGTCCGCCTCGACCGGGCACCCCTTCTTCCGGTCTTAATCCAAACGTCCAGTAAGTGGATGAATCCAGCTCCAGATCATGGATACGCACATCTGAGATGCGCTGGCTATCCATAAACGTCCCTTCTCCGTTAATACGCAGCACCTTCAGTACACCATACTGGTTGACGTCCAATTTCCACCATAACGGTGTATGTTTGCCCTTCCGATCTCCAAAATCCCCTGGGCTTGTCCAGGTTCCGAGGTGATGACCATTAAGGGAAAAACGGATGTCGGAAGGCCAGTTTTCATTAACTTGGGGTGCTTCCGAACTGAGTTCGAGTGAAATTTCAATTTCCTGGAGATGCTGTTCTGTATTCAGATAATTGGGAATCTTATATTCCAGAAAACCTCGTGCCAACCAAAGAATACCTGCATTGACCCGATCTGGGTCCATGAAGCAGGCCGGTGTGTCGTACTGTCCAATCATCTGCGTAGTTGTCGCAATCCCGCAGGTCGGCCACGCTTCATAATCTGTATACTGACCTACCGGTATGGATATTTCATGGTAGGGAGCATCAACAGGCTCTGGTGACAGGTTAATAGTCATGAACTCTCGTACGATAAAACAGTATTTATAGGTTCCACCGTTCTCCCGTTTCATTCGGCTACCGACAATTCCGGCTTTTTGCAGCTTGCTTACATGTGTACTTACAATAGCTTTGCTCAGAAAAAGCTCTTGGGCAAGCGCATTGATATGCATTTCCCTGTTTTGTAGCAGCAGGCGCACAATGTTTAAACGGGCTTCACTTGCCAGTGCCTCGTAAATTAGCAATGAAGCTGCATCTGTCCCAAGCATCATGATGTTCACTTCCTTTTTTGAGTAAAATCGATCTATTTCAATTTCAGGATTCGTTATTTTGCGAACTCATAAAAATGAACTTGCTCAATATATAAGCATTATGATACATATTAGATAACAAATCAATGATTTGATTTTGCTTTTAAGCGAATTCAATACCACTGTTAATTCTTTCAAAAATATGAATTCATCCAATGGAGGTACTTACCATGCTTACATCCAAAATGCTTATCGATAAAGACTTTCAGATTGCGGAAGTAGATCCGCGTGTCTATGGTTCATTTATAGAACATCTGGGACGGGCCGTATACGGCGGAATTTATGATCCAGGTCATCCCACGGCAGATGCTCAAGGTTTCCGTCAGGATGCTATTGAAGCGATCAAGGCTCTGAATGTGCCAATTGTTCGTTATCCGGGCGGCAATTTCGTATCCGGTTACAATTGGGAGGACGGCGTTGGTCCGGTAGCCGAGCGCAAACGCAGACTTGAACTGGCATGGTGGACGATTGAAACAAATGCGGTAGGAACAAACGAATTTGCAGATTGGGCCAAACTGGTTGGAACCGAAGTGATGATGGCTGTAAATCTGGGTACTCGCGGCATTGATGCGGCCAGAAACCTGATCGAATACTGCAACCACCCATCCGGCACATACTGGAGTGATCTGCGTATCTCTCACGGTTACAAGGACCCGCATAAATTCAAAACCTGGTGTCTAGGCAACGAAATGGACGGCCCTTGGCAGATTGGTGCAATGACTGCATATGAATATGGACGTATTGCGAATGAGACCGCTAAAGCGATGAAATGGGTAGACCCGGATATCGAGCTTGTTGCTTGCGGCAGTTCCAGCCGTGACATGAGTACATTTGCAGATTGGGAAGCAACCGTGCTGGATCTCACCTATGAAAATGTGGACTACTTGTCCCTGCATCAGTATTACAACAATAATAAAGACAACACGTATGACTTCCTGGCGACATCGCTGGATCTGGATCAATTTATTGATAGTGTGGCTTCGATCTGTGATTTTGTACAAGCCAAGAAACGCAGCAAAAAGAAATTAATGCTGTCTCTGGATGAATGGAATGTCTGGAAATCCATCGGCACAAGCCGTATGGAAGAACGGTGGCAGATTGCGCCTCCAGAGTTTGAAGATGTGTATACACATGAAGATGCACTAGCTGTGGGCTGTTATCTGATTACCATACTCAAGCACGCCGACCGTGTAAAAATGGCTTGCCTTGCTCAGTTGATTAACACCATTGCACCAATCATGACGGAAAATAACGGAGCAATCTGGTTCC
The DNA here is from genome assembly GCF_037993015.1 of Paenibacillus sp. FSL E2-0151. Taxonomy (NCBI): domain Bacteria; kingdom Bacillati; phylum Bacillota; class Bacilli; order Caryophanales; family Paenibacillaceae; genus Paenibacillus; species Paenibacillus sp. FSL E2-0151. The sequence goes on along the minus strand of NZ_CP150308.1, from coordinate 3,508,839 downwards.
AGACGACGTATTTCCCATTCATGCACGCATCCAACTTCGGCCGTGGTACGGTGTTGCGATCCATCACAACTTCACCTAAATATGATTCCAAAGACTTTACAGATGTGCCTTATCTCGAAGCGATCAGTGTGCATGATGAAGAAAACGGCACGATCACAATCTTTGCGGTGAACAGACATCTGGATGAGAAGTTGGAACTGAATGTGGATCTGCGTTCCTTCGGAGAAACCACATTTGTGGAGCATATCGTATTGGAGAACAACGACTTGAAAGCCACCAATACCAAAGAAAACCCACGTAACGTTGTTCCTCACAACGGCGGATATACTACGGTTGATCAGGGTAAAGTGCAAGCAGTCTTGAACAAAGCATCATGGAACGTGATTCGCCTCAAAACCAAACAGGCATAATAAATAATAAGAGCGGGATAGAATTCTCTCTTACTCTGCAACATCAGCATTGTTTTTCGCACCGCGTGCAGCTCCCTGCGCGCGGTGCTTTTTGCTGCATGAGGGTAGTCGGCCGAACTACACAGTTCCAAAGTTAGACGTGTGGTGCGTATTGGAAACCTCATTTTTTATTCCTCGCAACGAAAGAATTTAACGAACACAGGGAGACTTATTTAACCCGATTCGGGCGGATTTTAATTCTAACGAACACAGGAGAAGTTATGCTGCAGAATCAGTGCCGTTTTCTCACTCTAGCTTGCATTTTGCAGCAAATAGGGTTTGTCATGTTTGTTAGAATTTTAATGGCTTGATATTGACCCGAATACGGTTTCTAAGGTTCGTTAGCGCTGAGCAAGCATGCTATATTGAGCTGGTTCAAACTTCTTATACAGCATAAGAAATAAGCCACCCTCCGTTTGCCGTACGGAGAGCAGCTTGCAGTGAAGCATCTAGCGGAGAAGATAAGGAACAGAACAGAACAGATCTGAAAGAGATCAAATCACCCAACACACTAGCAATACTTCCTTCCCAAATGAAAAGAAGGTTATGTTCTATTTCACGATTTTCATTTCAAGTATTATCCTTGTTGTGCTTCCTCTTCACCTTCGGTTTCAGCCTGAGCTGCTTGGCTTGCTGGAGTCATCAGCCCTTGAACTGCCCCCATAAATGGCTGAATCTGCTTAATCATGCCATACCCCATTTTGACCACAGGTGTAAACCGCTGGATCATGCCAAACAACCGCATGCCACCGCCTAACATACCTCCAATCGACCCTGCACCGCCAAAGCCACCTAACAGTGAGCCTAGCATAGGCATGAAAGAGGATACCTGGGCTTGCCTAGACGTTGAGCGAGACATCGACCGGGATCGTACTTGCGACTTACGTGTGCTGTTCACCCGTTTACGGTTTCGAGAGGATGCTGTTTTTCTCGTAGCCCCGGTTTTAGGTTTGGTTTTGCGAGCACTGCCTTCAGATGAGGGTGCTGTGATTGCGGCCTGTGTAAGCTTTCCGCCCCCGGTAAGCACTACGCCTTCGCTGTTAACACCAGAGATGTACCCGACGTACGTCTCGCCATTATGAAGAGTCACGCAGACTGGGCGATCCTTGAGCCGTTTCACCCGGACGTGTATTTCATTGGTTTTAGCCATGGAATTCACCTCACTTGACTTGATCTACTTCAGTCTACGCAATGGGTGGACGACTTGCCTGTGCGAATAACACATCCGTGTGCCGAAAGCAGGAAGATTCTGACATGGCTCCTGCCTCAGATATGCTCAATATACATCTCATTCAAAATATGACCCATACGATATGTGTGCTCTGCCAATTCAGATTTCACATATGATTCAATATCACTCTTTTCGATACTGTACAAGACCTCAATTTCTTTAGAAAAAAGAAGGTGTCCCTCATTGATTTTCTGCTCCAACGAGTTTATCTGTTTGGGTTTCAGATCACCACCAAGCACCTGCTGAAGTGCTTGCACATATGTTTCAAGAGAACGGGCTCCGACAATTTTTATACCCTGGTTCTCTTCATTCACAATGATAATAGATGGGAAACCTCTAACTCCCAAACTAGCGACATTCTCAAAGTCTTCCTCTAATAACTCTTGTGCAGATTGCTCTGCAGCCGCCTCAACTATTTCTTTTCCATTCAAGCCCAGTTGATTGACGATATCCGTCAGCACATCATCTTCTCCAATATTTCGATTAAATACAAACACGGCTTCACGCGCACGTCTTAAGAAGTCCTGCTCTTTACCAGGGTGTGTACTCTGAATGACCTTAAATACGCGAGATGGCGGATAGGAAGAAAGTATTGGATTATCGTGCCATAAGGAACCGTCGATGGGCATGCGTGAATGTTCACCCACTTCCTTCCAATGCGCTGCAACGTCCGAAGGTTTCTGAATCCCGTTAGCGCCATCTGAGAAACCATTCCAGTTAGCCAATAGCCCACCCATTTTGATTTGCAGCGTAAAATAATGGCCGTATTCCTCAATAAACCGATGAAGCACAGGCTCAAGCGCCCAGCAGTGAGAGCAGATCGGATCTGTTGCGTAATATAGAGTTATCCTTTTCTCAACATGATTCAGATTGATTTCTTGCATCGCCTCTTCCTCATTCACACCACATACGCCTGTTTCCAGATCACACATCATTGATTCGTTACCCACGTTTATCCCGCCTTTATATTGTCTTATGAATTGATTTTCTTGTGTTAGTTTGATTATAATGTCTACAATCTTCTGAACAAGTACGATTCTTTTTCTGACTTAGTATCAAAAAGTATACTATTGGAGGTTATCAAGTGAAATACGAGTTTAATTTCGATCAGTTATGTCCAGCGACTTATGCATTTCAGGTCATTGGAGGCAAGTGGAATCTACCGATCCTGGCAATCCTCAGTGAAAATGACTGTATACGTTACAATGAATTAAAAAGAAGACTGCCTGGCATTACCGGAACGATGTTAACGAACTGTTTGAAGGATTTGATTCATTACGGCATCGTGCATCGGGAGCAATATAACGAGGTGCCACCGAGAGTGGAGTATTCGCTCACAGAATCAGGCAAGGAATTGGTTCCTTTAATTGAATCCATGGTAATGTGGGGTCAGAAAAATATGACAGCAGGCGTGAAGCAACAAGAACTATAACTCCTGGCCTAATGTAACCCCTTAGCATAGATGTCCATTTTTGAATCGCTCTGTACACTTTGTTCAACGACAAAAAGGCTATTTCACTGGACCATCATGTCCTTTGAAATAGCCTTTCCTTTATAAATACAAGACGGCCGCTTGTTTACGACGTGTACACATCTAACTGTTCAGGTCGTCATCTTCCTCATTTCCTAAATACATAACCGTTTTTTCTCCCTCAACCAATCTAATGATCTGCTTTCGTAATTTTGAAGGAAATAAAGGTAGTTCGTTTATATTTTTAATTTCAAGCCATTCATATTCCACCTGATTTTCGTCACTTGGCAGAATAGAACTATCTTGGTCCATCAAACCTATGTACTCGCATAAAAAAACAAAATCTACACGATGAAGAGCTTCACCGTATACCCCTTCAATGACGAATTCCAGTGATAACGGTTCTACATCTATTCCGATTTCTTCCGCAACTTCACGCTTCACCGCATCCGTCAGGGTTTCACCTGCATTCTGGCTCCCACCAGGCAGAATGTAGATGACTTCATCATTATCATCCTGCTTCATTGCAAGCATTCTCCCGTCTTTAATGATCAATGCTTTTGCAGAATTTCTAATCTTTCTCTCCATTGCTAATCCCCCATATATATCTGTATCATGTTGTTGAAGGTTTATTCCATTTAACCTCACGATCTCCATGAAGAATATTTTAACACATACATCTAAACAAATTCTGAACAATCAAATCAACTCACTCTTGGCGACCTCCATGAAAGCAGCCATAGACGGAGAGATCCATTTTTCCCGATGCCAGAGCATTTGCGCAGAAAAGGATATATCTGATAAATCCCACGGCAGAGCAACCACTTCCCCATCGCTCAACTCTTTCTTCAAAGCCATTTCAGGTAATAAAGCGATCCCTAGACCAGCCGCAACACATTGTTTAATGGCTTCTACACTATGAAACTCCAGCTCTGTCAGAGCATCCACACCTTTCTTTGTTATGGATTGATCAAAATGAGTGCGATACGAACAGTTCTTTTCGGTCAGCAAAAAATGCTGTTTGTGGAAGTCATCAATGACCAACTTGGAACGCGATGCTAACATATGATCGGGAGAAACCACCATTTGAAAGGTCTCATCCTTTAAAAACTCTGAATGAAGGTCTTTGGAATTCATAGGCTCATCCAATACAAAAACGACATCGGCATGCCCTTCTCTCAGACTTGATTTAAGCTCTTGCCCAGACAAGGGGCGGAACAATAACCGCACACCAGGATAGTCCGCTCGAAAGCGTTTGAACAAGGCTGGAAGAAGATATGCACACAGCACTTCGTCTGCTCCGATCACAACCGTTCCCGCCAATTCTCCGTGCTGACTGGATATGCATTTTGCTTCCTCTACATCGTTTAAAATCTTAGTGGCATACGGCAGAAACTGTTGGCCAGCATCCGTTAACACGACCTTTTTACCTAATCGATCCAGCAATTTCACCCCAAGCTCTTCTTCTAGCGATTTGATTTGCATGGTTATGGTAGAGGGTACATAGCTCAATAATTCAGCAGTTTGACTAAAGCTGCACGTCGATGCAAGTGTCCAAAAGGTTTTTAGCTGGCGTATTTCCATGAGTCAGACACCTCCTAAGTTCAAAATAAATGAATGATATGTTCGATAACGTTTCGTTGAATTGATAATAGACGTATTGTAGAGTGAAATCAAGTTATTACTATTTTATAAGGAGAATCAATCTATGAACGATTATGAAACATATAACCTTGGAGATACATTACTTCAATCGGGACAACAGCTCCCTCAAGCCTTTATCGCTTACAAGACCTATGGAAACTTAAATGCGGCAAAGGACAATGTTATTGTTGTCCCAACATGGTTTGCTGGAATTCACACAGATAATGAATGGTTAATTGGAACGGACAAAGCACTGGACCCCAGTCGTTATTTTATCGTTGTGCCCAATATGTTAGGTAACGGGTTATCGTCTTCTCCAAGTAATACCCCTGCCCCATATGATAAGAACAACTTCCCTATGATCTCCATGTATGACAATGTGCATGCCCAACATCAACTCATCACTCAAAAATTCGGTATCTCCAAAATCAAACTTGTTGTGGGCTGGTCTCTAGGAGCCATGCAGGTTTATCAATGGGGAACTAGTTATCCTGAGATGGTCGAACGTATTGCCCCCTTTGGCGGAACGGCAAAGAGCAGACCCCATACACAGTTGGTATTCGAAGCAATGATCGCGGCGTTACAGGCAGATTCAGTTTATAAAAATGGTAGATATGAACGCCCTCCGGTTGCCGGTCTCGCAGCGATGGGAAGAGCTTATGCTCCATGGGGGTTCTCGCAGGCATACTATTTGGAGAAATTGTACCAATCTGAGGGGTACGACTCCTTGAAATCTTATGTAGAAGATTACTGGGATCAAGTATTTCTTCCCTTCGATGCTAACGACTTGATTACCATGTTACGTACAGGAATCTATGGAGACATTAGCGATAATCCCGTAGATGACGGCAACTTCGAACAGGCGTTAAGCAAGATCACTGCTCCTGCACTCGTTATGCCAGGATCAAGTGACTTGTTCTTCACGCCAGAAGACAGTTCGTATGATGCTCAGCATATGCCAAACGCGGTGTATCAACCTATAGAGTCCAAGTGGGGACACTGCTTTGGAATCGGAGCAAACGAAGAGGATTCACTCGTTATCGATCGTCATCTAAAGCAATTTTTGGAGTCATGAGTAAAAAAAGAAGGAGCACAAAGTAAAAAAAGTGCACAAAGCTCATTATTCTTTTCTCCGCTACAACTCAAAAGTAAAAAAAGATACCAGTTCTCGTCAATAACCTTTATATCACGTTCCCCCTTTCTCGTTTAGAATATTTTCAAGTAAGCGTTATTGAAATATGACTGATAAGGGGGAAAAGAAATGAACAAGAAAACAAAAGCCTTAGTCTTGTCTGTGTGCATGTCAACCTTATTACTCGCAGCCTGTAGCAATGGAAGCGGTGCCGATAAAGGTTCAACGACGGACACGGATTCCAACGAGGCTGGAACGACAACCATTCACACCGTAACATCAGAATACACTTCAGCAAAATATCCAAAGGGCGACGATATCACCAACAATGTATGGATTAAGCGATACAAAGAGAAGTTTAATATCAACGTCAAAACAGACTGGGTCAGCGATGAGTACGATACAAAACTCAATTTGGCTATCGCATCGAACGATCTTCCTGACGTATTCAGAGTTAATCCATCACAACTGAGACAGTTAGTCGAAGCAGATATGGTCATGGACCTTTCCGAGGTCTTTGATCAACACGCTTCAGATCGTCTCAAAGGTTACATGGAAGCAGATGCAGACAGTTACGAATCTGGAAAGAAGGACGGTAAGCTATACGGGATACCACAGATGCACTGGGGATTAATTGAACAACCAGACTTCATCTGGATTCGGAACGACTGGAAAGAAGAATTGGGAGTCCAAGATCCAAAATCTGTGGAAGACATCAAAAATATCGCACTAAAATTCATGGAGAAACACGGCGGTTATGGTATAGCGGTAGACCAATCGTTGGATTACCTCAACCTGCTGGCCATTGCATGGAATGCGCATCCGGATATGTGGATGGAGGATAGCACTGGAAAACTCGTGTACGGCTCCGTGCAGCCTGAGATGAAAAATGCGCTGGCTGAGTGGTCAGAATGGTACAAGCGAGGCATTATTGATCCCGAATTTGCAATCAAAGACTTTAATGCGATGAACGCGGATATCGTAGCCGGCAAAGTGGGAATGCAACCTTATTACCAATGGTGGGGTTATAATCCGGGTGTCGACACAGTATCCAATCTGGGTAAGGACGCTATCTTCTACCCTTATATCATCCCTACCGTTGATGGAAAAGAAGCCAAACAATCTATTTTCTTCGCCAACAACAATTATATCGTTATGAAAAAGGGATTTAAGAGCCCTGAAGAAGTGATCAAAATTTTGAACGACTATGCTTATATTGTGGATGAAGGCAATGGCAAGGAATCCACAGAAACGTTATCCGCCTTGCTGGACAACGATATTGCACATGTTGTTGGAGCATTCCGTGTACTTAATCCGAATTCCGATTACGAGCAATTTGAGGCGGTCTCCGCTGCCCTTCAATCCAAGGATACCAGTGGACTCACAACTTCGGGTATGTGGCAAAAATATAACAACAGTGTGGAATTCATGGAGAATGCAACCCCAGGAGCAGTTGGTGATTATTTGCAACAAGGGGCTCCAAAGAATGCGTATGGTCTTGCCAAGAAAGTACTGGACAGCGAGAACTATACAAAGACGGCCTTATGGGGTGTTACGCCAGAAATACTTTCAAGCTACGGAACAACCTTGGATGATATCCTGACCGAAGGTTTCACCAAGATCATTATGGGTAGCGAAAGTATCGATTATTTCGATGTTATTGTCCAGAATTGGCTTGCAGCCGGGGGCGATGACGCAACTCAGGCAGTTAATGAAGCCTACGGGAAGAAATAATTTCGTTTGTCACAAAGAGGGGATGAGGGTCATCCCTCCCCTTTATTTGATAGCGATTACATTTGGCGTACAAGGAACGGAGGAATATGTATGTTGAGAAAATGGAAGCAGCAGAGTCCTTACCATCTCATGTTGATTCCTAGCCTGGTCTTGGTCTTCATCTTTTGTTACATCCCTTTCTACGGACTTGTTATTGCGTTTCAGAAGTACAATCCGGGCCTTGGCTTTAACTCGCCATGGGTAGGATGGGATAATTTTACCCACATATTTAATCAGCCGAACTTCGTAAGAACGATCTGGAATACATTGTACATGTCTGTCTTTAAGATTATCGGTGGTATAATCGTACCCGTAATTTTCGCATTATTGCTTAACGAGGTACTACACAGTGGAATTAAACGTACATTTCAAACACTTGTCTACATTCCGAACTTCCTCTCTTGGGTCATTATGGCTGGCATCATGCTGGATATCCTTAGCTCCGACGGCATTATCAATACATTTCTAAGTGTATTTGGTATTGCACCGATCTCCTTTCTTGGCACACCCTCTATTTTTCCTTGGACGATGATTGTGAGTGACATATGGAAAGGTTTCGGGTTTGGCACGGTTGTTTATTTGGCAGCCCTGACCAGTATTGATCCGGGACTTTACGAAGCCGCGGTGATCGACGGAGCGAAACGGTGGAAACAAACCATCTACATTACGTTGCCTCTACTCATGCCAACCATTGTTTTAATGACCGTACTTTCACTTGGAAACGTACTCAATGCTGGCTTTGACCAAATCTATAATCTCTACTCCCCTGTTGTCTATCAGACTGGTGATATTATTGATACCTATGTCTACCGTTTAGGAATTCAACAGGCACAGTATTCGATTGGTACCGCTGTTGGGTTATTTAAATCGATCATTTCCAGTGTTCTCGTTGCTGTATCGTACATCCTAGCTTACAGAGTGGCTGGCTATCGTATCTTCTAAGAAGGAGGAACTTACATTATGATCTATGATAAAAGTATGAGCAGACGTGTGTTTCTTATCATAAACTACACCATACTGCTTCTAATCTCTCTCCTATGTATTCTGCCGTTTATCAACCTGCTGGCTGTTTCATTCAGCAGCAGCGCAGCTGTATCTGCGGGGAGTGTTACGTTCTGGCCTGTGGAATTTACGACAAAAGCCTATGAATTTGCATTAACTGGAGGATCATTTTTCTCCTCTCTCTGGGTAGCCATTCAACGAACCGTTATCGGAACGGTGGTGAATCTGGTTCTGATCGTACTCACGGCTTATCCCCTCTCCAAATCCAAACAAAAATTGATGGGGCGTAATATCTATATGGGATTTTTCATAATAACCATGTTATTCAGTGGAGGACTAATTCCAACCTATCTCGTGGTTGTCAAAATGGGACTGATCGATTCCATCTGGTCTCTGATCCTGCCTGGGGCCCTCCCCGTATTCAGCATGATTATCCTCATGAATTTCATTCGGGGGCTGCCCGAAGAGATTGAAGAATCAGCCATTATCGATGGTGCTGGGCCTGTACAGGTATTGCTTCGTATTCTACTCCCACTTCTCAAGCCCGCTCTCGCTACGGTTGGTTTGTTCAGTATCGTTGCCCACTGGAATTCGTGGTTCGATGGCATTATCTATATGAACAATCCAGACAATTATCCATTACAAAGTTACCTCCAGACCCTCCTGCAAAGTTTTGAGCAAATCATGCTGAAATCTGGGTCAGATTATACGCAGCTGTTGTCCATGATGAACGCCAGAACGGGGCGCGCCGCTCAGATGTTCCTGGGTGCGATTCCGATTTTACTCGTGTACCCATTCTTGCAGAAATATTTCACCAAAGGTTTGGTGCTAGGTAGCGTCAAAGGGTGAACAAAAGGGCTCGCAGTTCATACTGCGAGCCCTTTGTTTATATCTAAACTTATGTTTATGATCGCTGTGCCGCATTATGAGATGCATAAATGCAAGCATGTATGACTATTTGGCTTCTATGATGGCAGGCAGCAGAATGGAGAAAATGGTGCCTTCACCCATTTTACTCTCCACCTGTATTCCATAGGGTTTCCCAAAATGAAGCTGAATCCGCCGCTGCACATTATGCAATCCAATCCCATTCGTTCCCCTACTTGCACCGGGCTTCTCTTCCAATAGATTCTGCATCGTATGATGATCCATACCAACACCATTATCGCAGACTTGGATCACAACTTCATCCAGCTGTGATTGAATCCGAATGGTGATGATTCCGTCTTCTTCCAGTTCGGCCAGACCATGAAAAATCGCATTCTCCACAATCGGCTGCAGGATCATTTTGGGCATGCGATAATCCAGCAGTCTATCCTCAACCTCATATCTCATTTGAATACAATCATAGTACCTGACATTCTGAATCGTTACGTAATTAGCTATATTATCGAGTTCTTCACGAATGGTTACGAGGGTTCCATCGGATTTTGTTGCATAGCGAAGCATCGAGATTAGTGCATCGGTCATTTCCACGATTTTATCAGCCTGCTGCATTGTGGCAATCCATTTCACCGACCCAAGTGTGTTATACAGAAAATGGGGCTTGATCTGGTCATGGAGCGCACGCATCTCGACCTTCGCTTTCTCTATTTCTTCCTGCTGCATCCGTTCGACCATTCGCTTCAATTCGTGCGACATTCTGTTAAATCGAATGGATAAATGTCCAATCTCGTCTCTTGATCCAATAGGTTCAACTTGTTCAAACTGACCTTTCTCGACTAGAGCAATATTCCGTAGCAGTTTTTTAATGGGAGTTGTGATCACGTGAGATAAAAAGATGGATATGACGGCAGCAAAAAGAACAATGACAATGGCAAGCGTCACCAGATTACGGCCCAATATTATGCCATCAGCAGTCAGCTCATCCAAAGGCATATATAAGTACGTTGTCCATTTTTGCTGACTAAGGGGACTGGTCACCACGACATTTAGTGATTCAGGCGGACGAACGTTGTCCCGGAACAGTGTCCCGATTAATCGTTCATTCACGTTATATACGATCTTGTCATCCTCATCAACGATCATGAATCTGGAGCGCAGCCCTTCCTGCAAGTTTCGATTGACGATTTCGATGAATTTGATATCAATGCTGACAACAATCACGCCAAGCAGTTTTCCACTAGTCACATCATGAATTTTGCGAGCGTGTGACACTGCCAGTATTTTATTCTCCAATTGCTCATCAATTCGTGTTGTGAGGGTAATGGTTCGATCCTTATCATGCATGAACTTTTTAAACCACAATTCGTTTGCTACTTTGAAGTTTGGATCAATGGGTTGATGTGGACTGACAAAAAGGTCTTGCCCCCCGTTCATATTGTAGAGGTAAATGGAGAATACGCGATCTTTCATCATGATATAATTCATCAGAATATTGTATGCGGCAATCTCATGTTGTTTATCACCCTCTCGCAGGAAATCCTGGATCGGAAAACTCCCTTCATGAGTCGCAGACAGATTGTCACTAAGCCCATTGCTGGCTAGCAGCGAAATTTTCTCAATCTCCTTGAGGAACTCATCAATGCGAATATTCGTCTGTTTGGCCAGATCGTTTAGCAACGTTGTATAGTTCTGTGCCAACAACCGCTCTGAGGAGTAATACGAATTGATTGTCATCACCAATACCGGAAGGATAATGACCGTCATACAGATCACCATAATTTTGTACTTGATTCGGAAGGGCCGAACATGCTTCATATGCTGCACCTCTATTCACCGATTACATTCATCCCTGCTGTAATTCTCGATATTCCTCAGGAGTGACACCTACCGATTTTTTGAAAATCTTACTGAAGTACGTGTAATTATGGTAACCCACCTTTTCTGCGATTTCATACACTCTCATTCCTCTGCTCAATAGATACGCCTTGGCATGTTCAATTCGAACTCGGGTCAAGTACGTGATAAAGTTCTCTCCTCGTTCCTGTTTGAACACACGGCTGAGATACGACGGATTCACACTGATTTGGCTAGCGATACTTTGCAGTGAGATATCTTCCGCATAATACTTGTCGATCAATTCAGTGGCGAGATCGGTGTAAGTGCTTTCCTGTTTGATTTGGGAATCGGTTTGGAAGTAATATGCAATATGAGCAAGCATATCTTGGTGGATATCCTCCCAATACTCCCCCTTTAGAACGATTTCGTAGGGTGATTTTTCTGTTAAAGAAGGGGCACCTCTTTCCGTAGCTCGGGATAGATGGGAATGTATCGTTTCCATTACCATAATATATTGCTTGCGAATGCTATTCTCATCTGCTCGTAGCTGTTCCAGATTGGATCGGATTCCTTCAAGGAACTCTTCCGCCATTTTGTTGTCTTTGCTTACCCATAACTTCAACAAATCTCGTTCTTGTTGCGGGCTTAAAGCCCCTTTAACTTCATGTCGATCTGGGGATTGAACCATATCATTGTAATACAACACCTGGTTGCTTCCTGTGAAGAAACTCTGTTGTAGAGCCGTTTCCGCCTCTTGACAGGCTTTCCTGATGTGAAGGAAACCGGAAGTCATTCTACTTACCCCAGCCGTGAGCGATAGATTCATAAAATCCTTGATCGAAGACAGCAATTTATTACATAGTTTATTCAAGTCGGCGTGTACAGATTGGCTCTCAGGAAGTACATTGACGATCACCCAATATTCTGAGGAACTTTCAACAAAAATCTCTTTCTCCCACTTCGATGGAATGATCTCTTCCATAATATTAAGAATCGAAAATCGGAGCAGCTTTTCCCCCTTCTCAACATATTTCCGCTTTGCATCCTCGTAATAGTTCACGATGAACTTCATGACAACCAACTGGTCCGAACGTATACGAAAATGTAGTTCTTCCGCTTTGGTGACGATATCCTCCTCACTAATGAATCCGCTTACAATATCTTGGAAGAAACTATCCTTTAGATATCTTAGGCTCTTGGAATAGTCCTGTGTTATAGAGGGTGTGTTGGTTGGGTGAACATGTTCACTTTGCAGTTTCTGTCCAACAGTGCTCAGGAGGTCAATAAGGGAGGATTCGGTGATCTCACTTTTAATCAAGTAATCTGAAGCGCCAAGTTTTAGCGCCTCTTTCACATAATGAAATTCGTCAAAATTACTCAGGATGACATACTTACAGGTTTTCAGTACGCAGGAGGCCTCTTGTATAAGCTGTAGCCCATCCATAATCGGCATCTTAATATCTGTAATAATTAGATCAGGCATCACTTCAAGCGCAAGGCTTAATGCCTCTTTTCCATTTCCCGCCTCACCAACAACATAGAAATTGTACTCTTCCCAATTCAGCATGGAACGAATTCCAACCCGCATGAGCAATTCATCATCTACGATCATCAGTTTATACATGCGTATCCCCCAACATGAACCATTTTTAGATATTTTACCATTAAACGAACTGTTGCAAAGATGTCTAGCGAACCTTATTGAATTGCGGGTATCATAAATAACACTTTTACAGAACATACGTTCCTGTTATAATCAGATTATCGTATTTGGTGTAACATAACATGCCCGCCTGGAAAGGATACATATCATGAATTTATACAAGTTTGAATTAACGGTGAACGGATATCTATTACGTGTTCATTTCAGTGCATCTGAAGAAAGTGGATTGAAATGGTGCAAACGAATTGCTACTGAATTCCAGAACAACGTTGCCAATCTTGAGATCAAGGTTGATATACATAAAAAGCAGAAACAAAAGCATGCACGGGAATATCACGGAAAGCCATATCTGTATGATAGGACACTAAGGAAAAAACCGCTTGCGAAGAAAAATAAAACGGCTGAATCATCTGCGGTTATGTGAAGGTTACTAAAAGACTTTAAGATTCTCATCATATAGTCTAACTGGTTGGAGAGCATTTTAATTCGGGTGTTCTCCACTATGCCGAACAGTTTAGCGCCTCTGTATACTCTTGTCCTTCCTGACCTTCCTTTAAGACAAAAGATAAAAGCCTGCTCCTATATGGAACAAGCTTTTATCCGTGTCAGTTGTACTATATGCCAAGGAAGATTTTTGTTCACCCTTAGTATCTCTCTGATTCCTTAAATATCATATAACGATGGACACCTCTGACAGCATGCATTGCTTCCTGTAATAGCTGAATCGCAGTTTCGCGTTGTCCCGCTTTTAGTTCGATCGCTGCAAGAAGCGAAGATCTCATCCAGACCTTGTTAATGGATTTCAAGTGTTCCCTCGCCTGCTCACTTCTTCCTTCTTCCATAAGCAAATACGTTTCATAATATGTACGATAATCCGATCTACGCATATTCTGCACCGCAGTACGAACAGCTACCAAGTCGTTGCGATAGGAGCCGTAAGCTGCATTATAGACTGCTTGGGTCCTTTTATTGGTGTCCTCATTTCTGATGCGCTCTATTGTGTGTTCCAATTCATCATCAAGTCTGTTTGCAAGAGCGTAATAGATATAAAGCTTTGGGGTATTCTCCTGTCTGCGTAGAAAAGCCTCGACGCGGTCCATGCGTGTTTCCCAACCCAGAGGATAAAAAATACGAATGGTAAACATGATCAGAGTAGCGGTGAGAACGACTCCAAGTATCCAAAACAGAGATTGGTCATTCATCTTCATGTACACAACAAATAAAAATACGGCCAAATAAAAAAACAATATCCCACTTATATTTTCCCATCTTCCATCTCCTTTATAGACATAAAAAACTATTATATCAAAACAAACCCCAAGGAGTATATGCACCGCATCCTTTGGGGTTTAGTTAAATTTATAAAAATTGATTTATTGAAGTTTTCTTCATTAACGACAATCGACCGTATTGTCTACTCAATAGACTAGATTCTTACGCCCCGACGTCTCCAATCATTTGTCGTTCAATTTGTTTCATTTCATAAAAATAGCCTTTTTGCTCCATCAGCTCGGAGAAGGAACCTGATTCTACAATCTTGCCTTTGTCCATGACCACAATCCGATCCATCTCTTCCAATCCCGTCAGCCGATGGCAGATCAGGAGAAGTGTATCTTCGGATGCCTGTGCCAGAAGATGCTGCAATACACGTTGCTCTGTGACGTAATCCAGTGAAGAAGTTGGTTCGTCCAGAAGCCATAACCGTCCTTTGCGCAGCATGGCCCGTGCGAGAGCCAACCGCTGCTTCTCGCCATCCGACAGGTTTTCCCCTTTTTCATACACCATGTCGGTCAACAACTTATTCGGTAGTTGGACTTTATCCAGCACAGCCAACAGTTGTTCATCCGAATGTTCTTCTCCATTCAGCAACAGGTTGTCCCGGATGGTTCCCCGGAAAAAATGACTTTGCTGCAACACAACATTTGCCCTTTGCCATATGCTCTCTTCATTCAGTTGCTGCACCGGAACATCGTTTAATCGTATATCGCCAGACGTTGGTGCACGCAGCTTGAGTAACAAATCGATAATCGTTGACTTACCTGACCCGCTCGGCCCGACAATTGCTGTTTTGGAGCCTGCTGCAAGTTGCAGAGAGAGCTCCCTCAGCGCTGGTCTCCATTCCCCTTCATATTGGAAGTTAACACCGGATAGTTCAATCGAAACCGCCTGATCGGCTGACAATTCACTGCTTGGCTGTACAGGATGCACATCGGAGGTTGGCACCGTTTCCGCCAGTCGCTGAGCGGCGTGTTCACTGTCCTGCTTATACAAAGGTAATATAGCCATTGCCGCAGCTTCTTCGAACACGGTCTGCGTGGCCAGGATCAGCATGGCGAGGAATACACCGGCAAACGCTCCATTCACAATTAAAAAGGCGCTCAGTGCCAGCACTCCCCATGTAACAAGATACGTCACAAAAACGTGCATGGATTGCCCGCGCAGCAGGTGCGAAGCGGCTTGTTTCTGTTCCGTTGCCAATGCAGCGGAAGCCTGTTGAAGCTGTAGCTCACGCTGTTCCAATTGGCCGTATACTTTCAAATCCCTGAAACCATACAATACTTCGGTTACTTCCGTGGACAGCAAGGCCCGTTGCTGGCGGACACGTCCGTGTATTTTTCGCTGACCTAACAAGACAATACCTGGTACAACAAATGCCGTAATCAGCATACCTAGTACTAACAAACACGCAATCCAGATCGAAAAGGCCGAAGTGAACAACATGGTAGCCAAAAACACCATAACGACCATGATGGGTGGATACGCGACCCGCAAAAAGTAATTTTGCAAGCTTTCCACATCACCCACGATCCGCGCAAGCAGATCCCCGCTTCGATTTTTGTTCAATATACCTGGCGTTACCGGGATCAGTTTGGCAAAAAAGGACGTCCGCAAGCGGCTCAGCATGGAAAATGTTGCCCTGTGCGAATACAAGCGTTCTCCGTAGCGGCTCGCCGCTCGAAGGAAACCAAGCAGTTTGACCATGGAAGTGAGTACAATTAAGGTGTACAGCGGTGGAGCAAATACCGTTTGCGATATCATATACCCACTCGCGGAAAAGAGAGCTACCCCTGCTATGCCGGCGATAAATCCGCCCAATATCGAAAGTAAGATATCCTTGCGCTCCTGAATCATCGCTTTTGACAGAATCGTCAGCTCATTCATACTAACCCACCTTTCCGTTGTACATCCACCATCTCCGCATATTGAGGCAGGCGCGCCAGAAGCGCTTCATGATGTCCTGAATCCACCAATACCCCACTATCCATAAACAAAATGTTGTCCGCATGTTGAATTGTATATAAACGGTGAGCCACAGTAATCATCGTTGCCGTTTTGGCTAATGCCGCAATGGATTGTTGCAATACCCGCTCGGTGTGTAGATCCAGACCAACGGTGGGTTCGTCGAACAAAATGACGGATGGTCTCTTCAGAAAAGCACGTGCTAAGGCAAGTCGCTGCTTTTCCCCACCAGACAGCCCCCGGCCACCTTCACCAACAAATGTGTCCAGTCCCTGCTCCAATTGTGCAACAACGCCAGCAAGTCCTGCTTCCTCTGCCGCCTGCTCAATTTCAGTTCTGGAGACGTTCCGCCCCGCCCCAATCGCAATATTTTCCGCAAATGTACCTGCAAAAATATACGGATGCTGTGTAATGTAGCTAACACGTTCAAACCAAGCAGCCTCATCCTGTTGCGAAAGCTGGCTTCCGTTAACCAGAACCGCTCCCGAATCTGGTTTCAGTAAACCGGCAATGAGATGAAGCAGCGTGGTTTTACCTGAGCCACTTTTGCCTACAATAGCAATCTGTTCTCCCGGTCCAATCGAGATCTGTCCTGTCTCAAGTCCAAAGGAATCAGGTGTGTACTGGAATCGGACATCGTTCAGTTCAATGGTTGGTGGCATTGTTATCAACTCGGCACGAGCTGTACGAAGCTCTTCCATCTTTGCAATTGCATCGACATCGGTTAATTCGCTTTGATCCGGTCCTTCTTCAGGCTTCGTTTGTGTGCTCTTGACACTAGTGTCCGCGAGCATCTGTTCCACCTTGCGAATGGCCCCCATACTGGTTCGCCCGCTGTGGAAAGCCGTTCCTGTATTCTTCAACAGACTGTAAAACTCAGGGACGAGTAACAACACGAGAAAGGCCGTGTGGAAGCTCATCGATTTGAAAACCAGTAATTGAATAGCCAGTTCAAGCGCGACAATACCAATGCTTAACATCACGATCGATTCCAGCATAAACGTATTTGTAAATGCAATCTTCAAAATGCCCATGGTGGCATCACGATACCCCAGACTGCTGCGTTCAATCTCCTGCTGTTGACGTTTAGCCCGTCCGAATATTTTTAACGTAACCAGCCCTTGAAGCGAATCCAGAAATGTACCGGAAAACTCAGCCAGTTGCGCGTATTTTTCTTCTGATTTGTTCTTTGTCTTGAGCCCAACCAAGATCATGAACAGCGGGATAAACGGTGCCGTAAACAACATAATCCAGCCTGTGTTAGAGTGCTGCGTAAACGTAACAACCAGAATCAGAATCGGGATCATCGCAGCTTCCATCATTCGAGGCATATATTGACTGAAATAACTGTCAGCCTCATCTACAGCATCCAAAGCAACACTGACCTTTCCTCCCGTCTGTCCACTCAGGGTTGAAGGCATGGAAGCGCGGGTCAGGTTCTGCAACACAGATGCTCGCATATTTGTCTTGGCGCGTGCTGCCATATGCAAGCCCACTTTCCCATTGCCATACGACAACAGTGAGCGTACAGCCATAACAACCAGTAATAGGACAAGCAACAGCATCACTGATGAAAAGGAAGCTTTCTCTACAAAGATTCGCTGGACTGCTTCAGCCACCAAGGTGGCCTGGCTTATAATAGCTACACCAAGGGCCAGCGAAATGATCGCAAGGAGAAGTCTGTTTTTTCGTTGTAAAGACATTTGCTGCGAGATCAGATTGGATTTGCCTCTCCTTTTCATTGAACGCTCCTCCTTTATTTTTTCCCTTTCACATAATCCGCATCAAACAGGAACAGTTTGAAGACCAGGATTAGAGAAGGAATTAACAAGCACAGACCACCGATAAACACAACGACGAGTGCAAAGCCCATTGCAGGTGATGTGGCGCTACTCTGAATGGTGATGTATGGATCGAGAATGTAAGGATATTGCCCAATCCCGTAAGCAAAAAAGGCTGTGAGAAATTGCAGCATGATGCATATAAAAGCTAAACCATAACGGCGTCCGTTATATAACAGCCACATGGCAATCATGAAAAACGCAACGGAAAGCGCCAGCAGCCACCATAAATCCATCATATTTTGAAAATGACGCTCATTGTGTTGACCCAAATATATAAATGCAGTCAGCGCGAGAATAATGGTCGGTGTGCTCCAGAACAAAGCATAGTTCCGCATCAGCTTCAATGCCGAATGGTCCTCTGCGCGAGAAGCGTAAAATGTGAGAAATGATCCGCTAATGAACAATACGGACACGATCGCCAGTCCAACGATGCTCCACGATAATGGATTCGTAAATAGCGCCCAGTAATCCAGGGAAACGGTATCTCCCTGCTTCAAAATAAAGCCACCTTCAGACAGGGTCAGTGCCACTGACAATGACGCTGGAATAAGTAGACCCGTAGCTCCGTATAAGAACAAATACACGATACTTTTTTTGGAACCATAATTTTCGAAAGCATAGAACGACCCACGAATGGCAAGTAGAATGACGGCAATACTTCCTGGAACAAGCAGCGCGGAGCCATAATAATAGGCCGTGTCCGGGAAAAATCCGACGATACCAATATAGAAAAAGACAAAAAATACATTGGTGATCTCCCAGACAGGTGATAGATAACGGGAGATCAGACGATTAATCAGATGATCCTGCTTTGTCAGGCGTGCATAAAAGGCAAAGAAACCTGCTCCAAAATCAATGGAAGCTACAATAAGATAGCCGTACAAGAACAGCCAGAGTACCGAAATACCAATTAATTCATAACTCATCAGGCCTGATCCCCTTTCTTGGCTGATTGATCATGCTTCTCCTTCAACCATTTCTCCATCTCGAGTTCAGCAGGATTGTTATTGAACAACCGTCTCAGTACGACGACACACATAACGCCTAGCAGGATGTAGAGAAGCAAGAAGACGAAAAATAAAATTCTCACACTCGGTGAAGAAGTAGCGGCCTCTTCTACCCGCATATAACCTCGGATGATCCATGGCTGCCGCCCGATCTCTGCATAGAACCAACCCATCTCAACGGCCAGAAAAGCAAGCGGTGCACTCAGTGCAACCATACGAAGCATCCACTTGTTAAACTGATTACGTTTCTTCCAGAATACAAACAGGAAGTACAGACTTGATATAGCAAGCAGAGCGAATCCAATACCAGCCATTAGATCAAACAAATAATGCACAAGTAAGGGCGGGTGTTCATCTGGTGGAAATTCGTTCAGCCCGGTTACCTCGGCGTTAAAGTCTCCAAAGGCAAGGAAACTGAGCAGTTTCGGCAAATGAAGAGCGCCTATAATTTCATGTTCTGCATTCAGCCATCCCAAAAAAATCAAATCCGCGCCGCTTTCCGTCTCGAAATGCCACTCGGCAGCTGCGAGCTTCTCCGGCTGATGCTCAGCCAAAAACTTGGCAGACACATCTCCAGCTAAAGAATTTAACAAACTGAATACCAGCACAACGGCCATCATGAGATTCAAACCTTTTTTGTGGTAGGCCGACACTCCTTTTCTCAGCATCGCAAAGGCTGCTATTCCTGCTAACAGAGCAGCTCCTGTCAGATAAGCCGAGCTTAATACATGGAACACTTTGGAGAACGTCGCTGTATTCAGCATCGCTTGCACGGGGTTCACTGCCATGAATTGACCTGCTTCCATGACAAAACCTTCAGGCTGGTTCATGAAGCCGTTCACTGTTGTAATAAAAACAGCAGACATGCCTGCCCCGGCGACAATTGGGATGGTCAGCAACCAGTGGATATACGGATTTTTGAACCGATCCCACGTGTACAGATAAATGCCCAGGAATATTGCTTCAAAAAAGAATGCAAATACTTCCATAAATAGCGGCAGTGCAATGACATTCCCGGCAAGTTTCATAAAATTCGGCCATACCAAGGCCAACTGTAGTGAGATCGCTGTGCCTGTCACGACACCAACCGCGACAGAAATGACAAACCCTCTGGACCACCTCTTTGCCATAAGTATGTAATGGTGATCCTTCTTCCGAATGCCGATGAACTCTGCAATAGCAATCATCAAAGGTACGCCGACACCAAGCGTTGCAAAAATCACGTGGAACCCGAGCGTCAAACCAGTCACTAGCCTGCTCCATAAAACCGTATCAATAGCCATTCTTTGTGTTGCCTCCTTTCAAACTCTGTTCAATTTAGAAACATTCAATATCAGATTTGGCCAAGCTCAATGCAGAGTTGCGAAAAATTTCACAAAGTTAGGTATGACGATATCTTGCCACACCTATAATGCGTTTACTCCTGTAGGCCCCCGATAATAACAAGCATTGGATGCCTATTAAAATCTGATATTAATGCACTTAAAGTACTAACCAAGCCTATTAATCAAAATTATTATATCTTTATTTTTACCTAATTCAATCAAAGACACGTCTTCTACCCTAAACGTTCAAGAAAGGATCAACTCTTTCTGACAACTTGGTGAAAGTCAAAAAATACACCCAATGGAGCTATTGATTCATTGGGTGTAAACGTGTTATTGCACGGAAGATTCTCTATTTTACTTGCTTACTTGCTCCGGACTCACTAAACCTGCCTCGCGACGTACGCTCATGATGATCAGTGATGCAGCTAATACCGTAAGGATGATTCCAAGCTTCTGAAATCCTGTCACATTGAATGTATCCCCCATAACAATTCCAATCAATAACGACGATAAAATGGTCCCCAGGTAGCGTGATGTATTAAAAATACCCGATGCCACTCCGATCATTTCTTTCGGTGTGCTTTTAAACAGTGCTGCTTGCATGCCGACCGCGTTTAGGCCATTACTTATTCCAAATAAAGCTAAAGCAACAATGATTATGAAGATTGGAGAAGTTTCATTCATAACAACGATCAATATAGATCCAAATGTCATTAAAGAAGCGGATACGATCAGAGCTGGCCGTGATCCTGATCTGTCAATCCAGCGCCCTGCGATCGGAGCAATAATGACTGAACATAACCCCAAAGCTAGCATGCTCATTCCTGTATGAACTTCGTTGAGATGACGTACCTGCTTCAAATACGTAGGAACTCCAAAAAAAAGTGCGTAAAACAGGATGTTCACCAGCATGTATTGCACATTCACCCAAGTCATCTCCGGATATGAGGCAAACGTTCGCAGAGGGATAAAAGGCGTGGCTGCTTTTAATTCATGTCGGAAGAACATGACGAGTGCGATTAACCCGATCCCCCCTGTCAGCAGATGCCATGTTGAAATATCTCCTGTGGAATTTACTGAAAGTAAACCGATGAGCAGAGTCACCAAAGCTACCGTAAACATCAGGATACCTGGTGCGTCAATTAACGCGAGCCATTGCCGAATGGACATGTGACCAGAGATAGACGGAGATTGCTCGTCCTTCGGGATTGTTTTCCAGGCGAACCAAAAACTCGCCAAGACAAACGGAATATTAACGAAGAATATGCTGTGCCAGTCCCACCAATGAATCAATACTCCACCAATAAAAGGTCCAATTGCAGCCGCTCCAGAAAGGAATATAGCCAAGGTGGACAAGGCGGAGGCTTGTTTTTCAGTCACGTTCATTCTGACAATCGCCATTCCGACGGCCACCATCATGCTTGTGCCAATTGATTGAACAATCCGGAATACAATGAGCCACGAAAAACTGGGAGACCACGGAGCTAACATGGACGATACAAAAACAATAACAAGACCCATGAGGAAGATCTTCCTCCGGCCAAACAAATCACTACACTTGCCCATGACGGGTTGAGCGACAGCACTGGCAATGTAAAATGATAAAATAATCCACGAAACGGCTGTAAAATTAAGTTGATACACTTGTTGTAACCTGGAGATTGCCACCGAAATCATGGAGGAATTCAACGGATTCAACATAATTCCGAGTCCAACAGCTAACATCAATCCTTTATTTCGAACGTTCATTGGTGCACCTCTCTCTCTTCTGCTGTTATCTTACTTGAACGTATTCATTTATTCCAACGCATTATATGTTATGATTTGATGAACTAGAAGGAATGAAGTGATGGTGCAAATGGAGCTTCTTCAACTAAAATATTTCCTGACGGTGGCCCGATGCGAACATGTTACGGAAGCTGCGGGAAAGCTGCATGTCACGCAATCCTCCCTGAGCAAAACGATACAACGATTAGAGGACGACTTGGGAGTCCCTTTATTTGATCGAATCGGGAGAAAGCTGCGATTAAACGACTTTGGAAGAACATTTCTTCAGCGAACTGAAAAAGCCTTATTTGAATTGGAACAAGGAAAGCGGGAAATCGCTGACCTCTCCAACCCGGATCAGGGTACACTGCAATTGGCGGTGACTACGGCGAGCACATTGCCAGGTATACTGCGGGAATTCCGGAAAAACAAGCCGGATATTCAGTTCCATGTGCAAATGGTTTCGTTAGAAAACATGTCCAGACTCCTACATCGGGGCGAGGTGGACTTTTGTCTCTCCTCCCCTCCGATTCAAGGTGACGATATCGAATGTCAGATACTATATGACGATCCGATTGTAGTCGCTATTCCTATGGGTCATCGATATGCATACCGAAGCAGCATTAAATTATCCGAGCTTAAGGACGAGTGGTTTGTTGGGGTGAAGCAAGGGTATGGGGTTCGTGATATGGTAGATTCCGTATGTCAATCCGCTGGTTTCCTACCAAAGTATGTGTATGAAGGTGATGAGCCTGCAAGATTAACAGCCCTTGTTGAAGCGGAGATCGGTCTCGCGTTTATACCTAGCACAGCCAGAAACCCGCATGAGCGCATTAGATATCTTCAGGTAGAGGAACACCAGCTCGTTCGGGAAATCGCTCTACTTTCGCACAAAAACAGGTATATTTCCAAAGCCGCTTTAGAGTTTCGCAGCGTGGTTATGGACTACTTCAGTGCTATGCCATGAGCATAAATTCAATCCAGAGGAGTGCATTCGAACATCTGAAATTTCACCGCATAGAAGCTCATATTAATGTGGATAACACCCCTTCCATGAAACTGGCAGAGAGTGTTGGTATGGAATTTGAATGTCTACGTAAAGGGTTTATACACGAAAATAATGAATGGACCGATCACTTGGTGTATTACAAAAATTCTAATTAAACGGTTCATACAACTTACTCTAAAACAAGGGAACTCCATATCATGAAGTTCCCTGTTTTCTATGTTTGTTGAATATTCTTCTTTTTGCGATGAAGGGTTACTACTCCCAAACTAACTGCTGAAATCCATAATAGAATTATTGCATTACTTGAGACTAATGATTGCACTGTATCTAGTTGTAATAATTGCGTAATTAACCTTCCTTCATACGGTGAAAGTGTGGCTCCCAAGTTATACGCGATTAGAACAATGGTCGTACCCAGCTTTGCCATTTTGGCGATTTGTTGTGCAAAAGTATGCAATAAATAGGGCATTATACAGCGGAATGAAAACCCGATGATCATTGAGCACACGGTAGTAAGCATGATACTTTGCGAGATCGTCGTAACGAACATCGAGCTTCCAAGTAACAGAATCGATAATGGAACGATATAGTTACCGAGTGTTTTGTATACTTTCCCAAAAGAAAAGCCGGCAACAAAAGCTCCCAAACCTATAAATGCAATCATGTTGCTTCCATTTGTCGCAGTTCCGATTTTTTTTTCCAAAATCAAAGGAGTAATCTGTAAATTATAATTGATGAAAATAGCTACTATTACAAATAATAAGAGACCATAGCCAATCATGACTTGAAGGGCTTTTTTATTATTTGTGTGGCTTGGATTCGTGCTGACCTCTTCTCTTCTATTAAGCTCTTTTTTATCAGAAGGAACGAAAATCAGGAATGCAATGAAAATAGGAAGTGCCAGGGCGTAGACATAAAATGATGTGTGCCAGCCCATTTTCAATAGTTGACCAACGAGTAGTGTCAGACAAATGCCTCCTAATCCCTCAAAGGCACTTTCTAAGCCAATTACGGTTGCTTGTTTAGCTGGATTCTTATGATACATATCACTGATCATCTGAATGATGAGCCGGTTAAATAAACCTACACCTAACCCAAACAAACAGCGAGAAATGAACAGCAACGGAAAAAGGTCATGATACAATGCAGGGAATACTCCCGCAATGAGAACAACTCCTAATCCAGTTAGTATAGTTGCTTTCTTCCCAATAAGAAGTTCAAGTCGATTAGCAATTAACACACCAAGAATGACAAATAATGAAGGTATGGTCGTTAATAATCCTACATGTGTTACCGATATCTCTGGAAAATCATTGGTTATCGCAGGAATGTTAGCGGCAATCACTGGACCTGAAGAAATTAATAACGCAACGGACAATAACGAATATGTTTTAAGCTTCTCCATGGATATTATAAAAAACCAACTCCTAATGTTTGTATTTGCTCCATATGGCCGATAGTTAGCCTTAATGCTGCGATAAATGGATAAAGCAGTAACGCATAAGTCGATGACTTCATACGTTACTGCTCAGTCGATTAGAGTTCTTTGCCGTTACTTTGAATAACTTTTTTGAACCATTCAAAGGATTTTTTCTTGCTGCGTTTCAACGTACCATTTCCAGCGTCATCTTTGTCGACATGTATGAAACCGTATCGTTTACTCATCTCTCCAGAACTTGAGCTTACTAGATCAATGCAACCCCACGACGTGTAACCCAACAACTCTACGCCATCTTCTTCCACTGCTGTTATGAAAGCTTGGATGTGTTGACGCAGATACTCGATTCTATAATCATCAGCAACATATCCCGTCTCATCAGGAGTATCTATCGCTCCTAAGCCATTTTCAACGATGAATAGTGGCTTTTGATAGCGGTCATACAAGGAGTTCATTGTAATTCTTAGACCTTCAGGATCGATTTGCCATCCCCATTCACTCGTTTTCAAATGAGGATTGCGCAGTGTCGGAAACAGGTTAGCTGCCGTTTGTGTGTTTACTTCCGGATCTGCACTGGTTAATCGTGAACCATAATAACTGAACGAAACGAAATCAACCGTATTATTTTTCAAACATTCCTCGTCCCCGTCTTCCATGGCTAAATGAATATTCATTCGTTCTAACATTTTCTTGGCATAGTTTGGGTATTCTCCTCGGGATTGTACATCGACGAAGAAGTAGTGCTCGCGATCTCTTGTCATGGCTTTCCAGACATCATCTGGTGCACATGTATACGGGTAAGTGTTGGCACCTGCTAACATACAGCCAATCTTAATTTCCGGGTTAATTCTACGCGCAATTTCAGTTACTTTTGCACTTGCGATCAATTGATGATGAGCCGCCTGATACTTCACAGCATCCTCATTCTCACCTTCTTCAAACACTAGGCCTGAGCTGCCAAAAGGTAGATGCAACAGCATGTTAATTTCATTAAAGGTAAGCCAATACTTCACTTTATCTTTATAACGGGTGAAGATCGTTTCACACAGTCTCTCATAATAATCCACCATTTTTCGACTTCTCCACGATCCAATAGTTTTCACCAAATGAATAGGGACATCAAAATGGGTAATGGTGACTAACGGCTCAATGCCATACTTCAAACATTCGTCAAATACATTTTCATAGAATTTCAAACCCTCTTCGTTGGGTAACTCGTCATCTCCATTAGGGTAGATCCGAGTCCATGCCAAAGATAAACGGAAACACGTAAAGCCCATCTCTGCAAATAAAGCAATGTCTTCTTTATACCGATGATAAAAATCAATAGCCTCATGACTCGGATAAAAATGTTCTTGATCACACTCCAACATTTTTAACTGTCCTCGCATGACAGGAACACGATCTTTCCCTGCCGGGATTACATCAACTGTGGATAGTCCCTTGTTGCCTTCTGCATATCCACCTTCACATTGGTTAGCAGCAACTGCCCCACCCCACAAAAAGTCTTTTCTTAAAGTCATTAAAACACACTCCTAACCTGTAGTTTTGTTAAGCTTTGACAACCAACAATGTATTGTTAAAATCAATATTTTGGGGACTAGTCTCTGCGATCACATCCGAGTAACTATACGAATTGGTTACAATAACGGGCGTTTGAGTGACATATCCTTCTTGTCTGATTTTGTCCAGATCAAAAGTCAGCAAGGTCTGTCCTTTTGTAATTCTCTGACCTTCTTCAACGAACGCTTCAAAATATTTTCCGTTCAGCTTTACCGTATTTAAGCCGACATGAATAAGAATTTCGACTCCTTCATCGGATAATAGTCCAATAGCATGTTTCTTAGGAAATAGAGATACAATCATACCATCAAATGGAGCAATGACTTTCCCCTCGCTAGGTTCAATAGCAATTCCTTTACCCATTGCCTCTGAGGCAAACGCTGTATCTTGTACATCCTGAAGTTGAATAAGCTGACCTTTAAGTGGCGTTGCAATAACAGAATCTTTAATTGTAATGACTTCATCCGCAACCCCACTCCCTTCGTTCGCATTTGAAACAGTGTTCTGTGAAGGTGCATCTTTTTCATATTTCAAACTGAGCAAATAGGTAAGTACAGCAGTTACGACAGTTGTTATAACAAGTGCGATCAAAATGTTATATAGATTCCAGATATTTTCACCAATGTACAGAGGAATCGCCGGGATTCCTGAAGCGCCTGTTGCGTAACGAGAAACATCCATTAGCCCTGCAAAGAGTCCCCCACTAGCAGCTCCAATCATACCCGCGACAAGTGGGTATCTCTTCGGTAAATTTACGCCGTAAAGAGCTGGTTCCGTGATTCCCATCAACGCGGTGATCCCACTGGAAGCAGAAATTTGTTTTAATGCTTTATCCTTGGTTCTCATCCCTACAACTAATGCCGCAACACCTTGACCTATACAATTGATCATCGCTCCAGGACCGAGGATATTCTCATAACCTGATGTGGTGATTTGAGCAATGGATAGAGGAACAATATTATGGTGCAGCCCAAACATAACCAGTATTGGCCAGAAGGTTGCAACCAGGAAAATAACCAGCCAGCTACCATGTGCGGCCAAGAAGTCAAAGC
The DNA here is from genome assembly GCF_037993015.1 of Paenibacillus sp. FSL E2-0151. Taxonomy (NCBI): domain Bacteria; kingdom Bacillati; phylum Bacillota; class Bacilli; order Caryophanales; family Paenibacillaceae; genus Paenibacillus; species Paenibacillus sp. FSL E2-0151. Next base: position 3,481,505 of record NZ_CP150308.1, on the reverse strand, counting down.
CCATCGCTAAATACGTTCCGAAAAATGACCCCAGTGGTCCCAACACGGTTAAGGCAAGAATTCCCGTTACTAAAATAGTGCTCATGGGAACAAAAATAACTTTCACTGCATTCGGAATGATCCTTTTAAACAACGATTCAATATATGATTGTGACCAAACGATTAAGAGAATTGGAACTACAGAAGAACTATAAGATACAAGAGTTAGCGGGATTCCAAAAACACTTACGTCAGACCCATCCAAACGCAATTGCGTCAAGTTGGGATGGAGTAAAACACCGGCTAAAACGAGTGCTAAGACGGGACTGCATTTTAGTTTGTTTGCAGCTGAAAACGCCAGCAAGAATGGTAAAAAGTAGAAAATAGCATCTGACATAAGACTTACGATATAGTAGGTTTGGGAATCTTTTGAAATCCAGTTGAACAAAATAAGTAGAGCGAGTAATGCCTTGATCATACCAGCCCCAGCTATAGCAGGGACAATCGGACTAAATGTCCCCGAGACGAAATCGATTAATTTCCCCAAAATACTAACTTTCTTAACATCAGTTGGTTCACCCGATGAACTCGCGTTAGGTTGAAGATGCTTGATCACTTCTTTGTAAACGTCTTCAACATGTGTGCCGATGACGACTTGAAATTGTCCGCCGCTCTCAACCGCATCAATAACACCGTCAAACGATTTAAGCGCTTTTTGATCTGCTTTATTAGTATCATTCAGTGCAAATCTAAGCCTAGTCATACAGTGAGTCAGAGTGGATACATTCTCACTACCGCCCACTTTCTCTACAATATCTTGAGCCAACTTCTCGTATTTCTTGCTCATCCAATAATGCCCCCTCTTGTTGTTGCCATCTAAATGAATGAGACCAAAAGCGCTCTAAATAACTTCTCTTTGCAATAAAAAAAGCTATTTATCTGAAATACATAAAGGCTGCATTCATTACACCTTTAAAATATCATCTGATAAACAGCTATAGCCAATACCTATAATTCATACTTTATTATGCCTGAAAGGCATGCCTGATATGTTCCAAAAAACGTACCTCCGTTTGACTGAATACCTTATGTTTTTTCCAGACAATCACTGTTGGAAACTGAAGTTCCGGTTGAAAAGGTCTGAAGCATAATGTGTCAGACTGCTTCATTGCAAGCGCACCCTCAATACAGATGGCCGTCCCTAACCCCTCCTCTACGAGGTTAAGTATGTTAGATATTAAATTATAGGTCGCAACAAAGTTTAAATGTGCATACTCATCGGCAAACCAGCTTGCAATCTCATTCTGTACGACAGATCGGCTGGATATGAGCAGAGGCACTCCGGCTAAATCGGTTGAAGTGACATATTCTTTCTGGGCAAGAGGTGATGAGGTCTTCATAAGGACTCCCCAGCGTTCCTTCTGGGGCAGTCTGATGAAATCGTATTTCTCAATGTGAATGGGCTCTAACAAAATGCCCACATCGAGCAGTCCTTTATCGATTCGCTCCTTTATGTCATCCCCCGTTCCACTATAGATGTGATATTTAACCTGCGGATACTCCATATTGAAGTCTTTTAATAATTGTAAAATAACATTGGACGTTAATGATTCAACACTCCCGATCGATATGGTTCCTCCAACCAGATTGTTCTGATCTTTAAACTCTTTCTCTGTTTTATCCGCAAGAGTGAGAATTTCTTCTGCTCTTTGACGTAGAAGCATGCCTGCATCTGTAAGTGTTATTTTACTTTTACCTCGTATAAACAATTGAGTTTCTAAATTTTTTTCCAGATCAGCCAACTGTCTGCTTAACGTTGGCTGTGTCACATGTAAGATCGTTGCAGCATGTGTGATATTTTCTACTCGAGCTACTGTCAAAAAATATCGAAGTACTCTTAACTCCATAATTCCTCCTGATTTACGTTCATTTAAGTATCTACTGAATCATTCATTTCTTTACTATACCTTCCTGTTAACCAGAAGAAGACAGTTGATTGGGATAATCAACTGTCTGTTGTTTCAAATAAAGAAGATTATTTCTCTGGAATGATCTCATTAACGCAGGCTAAAGCATTTAGTGTTCTAGGAAATCCCATGTAGGGAAGGCAGTGAGTTAGAGCGGTGATCATGGTTTCTTTATTATTGCCAACATTGATGTTACCCTGAACGTGTGCTTTGACTTGACTATCCGCACCTCCGAGTGCACTTAGTATACAAAGGGTAAGGAGCTCTCGTGTTTTCAGATCCAGACCTCCGCGGGTATAGAAGTCTCCAAAACAAAATGCTGAAAGATAGTCCTGTATATGCTTCTGATTTGACGGGGCATTTTCCCGGTTTTTCTCAATAATATCGCCAAAAATCTCTTTTTGAATACCAAGTCCTTTGTCAAAGCGATTATCTTCTTCAACCCGTTTTTGACTTTCAAGAGGCAGTGCAACATTTCGCTCTTTGAACACTTCATTCATTTCCGATATGGCATTTAAGGTTTTGGGGAATCCCAAATAAGGTGCGCATTGATAGATTGCTTCTTGGATCTCCGTTGGAGTCAACCCAACATTTAGCGCTGCACGAGTATGTGCTTTGAGCTGTGGCAACGTTTGATTAGTAGCCAGTACGACCAAAGTAATAAGCTCTCGTTGCTTATCGTCAAGAGTACCTTGATCAAAAATTTCACCAAATATGAAGCGACTTAATATGTCCTGAAATTCAGGATCTGTAGCATATGCCGCTGGAACTCCCTCGCCGAATAACCTTTTATATGTTTCCTGGCTCTTTTCGATTCGATTCATATTCATCTAACCTCCTGTTTCTTTTTAGTTAAAACTAGGTGTACCCATTTTATATTGAAAGAGGAAAGAATCCATATCCTATTCATATCATTTTATTGCCTAATCCTATCAAATGATTGTTTGTTGATGAAAAAAGCGAACAAAGCACTTGCGTGCCCTGTTCGCTCTTCTTGGTGCAGCCATATTACTGTCTTCACCTTACTCGCCCAAGCTGTTCCAGAATGATTGGAAAGCGCCTTTCTCCACTTCCAGGAATGCCGGAACATTACCATAACGCACCAGACCTTCACCGAATAGAACCAGTGGGACCTGCGTTTTATCTTCCAGCGTGAGATAGATGATCTTGCGATCTTCCTTGCCGTAGAGGTTCTCTTCCAACTCTGGGCTCGTTGCGATTGGTTTGGCAGCATTTAGCGATGAGATGAAGCTTTCCAGTGATTCATCCGCTGCTAACGGTTGAAGCTGCTGCAATCCATTATTCCAGCTGTTAAACGTCTCCCATTGCGCCGAGGCGATGTTGCCTTCGAGATGAAGCTTGCCGATCAGGTCGGCACCAGTACCAATGGTGATCCCGTTGTTCTTGTCGAATAACTGAGCATACACCTGACCATCGATCTCGGTGTAGGACATGATGCGGAAGTCCTTGTCATAGCCATTGACCGCATAGATGTCTGCTTCGCCAATGTTGGAAGCAAGCTCCGTATATTTATCCTGGCCGCTCAGTTCATTGATGCCACCAGTTGTAGTGCCAAGCTTCTCACCCCGCAGGTTGAGTGCATTTGCGCCTTCAAGCAATGTTGGGGACTGCGTATATACGTTTCCTCCATATACAACCAGTTGCATCATATCAGCCATCGCGCCTTTGCCCTGTGAACTCGGCAACTCCATCTTCGGAATCACGATCGGGTCAAACGAAGCGCCTGGAGTCACCGCTGCCACCTGTGGTGTTGGTGCGGCTGGTCCATTGAATTGTTGCCATACACTTGGCGCAGCCAATCCAATGCTGGCAGCGATAACAACACTTGCTGCAATGTATAGTGGTTTACGTTGACGTTTTGGTCCCTGATGTTGCGTGTTTAAGGATTGCTCTACCCGTTTTTTCATTTGCTCGTTTGTTTTCATATGATCCACCGCTTTCTTGTAGTTTTGTTTGAATTGTTCTTCGTTCATTACAGTTCCTCTCCTTCCAGCTCCAGTTTTAACAGCTGTCTTCCTCGTTTCAATCTCATTTTCACTGCTGATTCGCTAATCTCCAGGATCTCGCTGATTTCTCGGATCGGATAATCTTCGTAATAATACAGATGAACCACCGATCTATACTTGACGGGCAGTGACAGCACAAGTTCGATCAGCGCGTGATCTTCAGGGTTGTCTGTTGTAAGAGCATCGACTCCCTCCAGCTTGACCTCCCGTTTGCGCCAGCCTCTGCCTAATAAGGATTTGCAATGATTGGTGATGACCCGAATCAACCATGCTTTTTGATGCTCCGCATCGTTGAATGTAGGGGCTTTTTCTATTAGTTTGATGAAGGTATCCTGAGTGGCTTCCTCCGCGTCTTCTCGTCTGCCGAGGTGCACCATGGCAATCCGGAACAGCGTATCCGCGTATGTCTCATAGACTTTCATCACATGATCGCCCAGCTGGGGCACTGATCGCTGCATGGTTGTTATGCCCTCCTTTATACCTCTAACACTCTTACGGACGGCATTTGGTCACATTTTGTTTTAGGATTTTTTTATTGGTCCATTTCATTCAAAATGCAAAAAAAGAAAGCAGCTCCATGAAAAGGAGTTGCTTTCTTCATCTTCGTCTTTATTTTCATATAAAATGCATATCGTTCACCAACTAGAATTTCTTCTGTAATAGCTCAATGTTGTCTTCCAAACTGCTGTCCAAGCTTACGCCTACCTTCTGCAGTTTGTTTTCGTAATATGTCTTCACATCTTCCCATTTATAGTATGGATAGGTCTTTGTTTCAATCGGGAACGCGATCTCTTCTTCATTTCTAAGCATTTTCACGAGAACATCCTTACCATTGGAATACAGAATCCATTGGATATTTGCTCCCATCGGTGAGATAACCGAGCCATTCCAGTTTTGGGTCACGTCCTGCGGTTTGTCGATACTCACATTAGCTCCTGCGATATCCAGGAATGAAGATAGTGGAATGATGGTTTCTGCGTGAGCAAAACGAAATATACCAGCCGTGTCTTTCTGCTGAATGGACTGTTCGGTAGACACGATCAACTCTTTGAACAGAGGTGAAATGATATTTTGCGGCAGATCCGTTGACGTTAAAGATGGACCTTTTTCATAAAAGTCATTGATATTGTCAATGCTCTCGTACCATCTCAACTGATTAGCCGTGAAATACCGCCCGAATTCGAAGTCACCTTCTCCTTTAATATTCGAAGATATGATGTAGAGTTCGTATAAATTAGAAGCAGCCTCGGTTGGGTTGCTGAGCTTCACTTTTCCCTTCTCATCTTTCAGTTCAAACTCTCCAGCGTTCAGCCGTTGATAGAAGTCATCAGAGAAAAATTGCAGAAGGACCTCTTTTGCATAAAGCGTTCCAGTGCTCTGTGTGACATAATCCTCGTATAACTTAACCCAGTCTCCATCTTCTACGTACTCATTATACTTTGTCGCTAGGTCGTAGGGCCGTAGATAGGGGTCTTTCCCTTCTTCAAAAGCTGAAGCCAGAATGTCAACCTTGTTATCTCCCAAGCTTTCCTTTAACCCGTCAATAAACTGATCTCTGCTCTGCGGCGTTCGATCTTTGAAGGTTGCTTGTGCAATCACTTTTTTATCCGATGTAAATAGTTCTTTGAAATTCTGCCCAACTCTGGCCCCTATTCCTTTCAATTCTTCCCCACCCGTAGTGGATAACAATCCATAATGATCTTTTTCAACCTTCATCAGATTGCCAATTTCCTTCTTCAGCTCTTTGCCCAGATTAGTGATCTGCCCGTCCTTTTCAGCGATGTCGAGCAGTTCAAATAACGTCTTGTCGTACTTGGAACTGGATAGATGTCTGGAACCATGTCTCCCTATGTAGTTAATAAATATGGGTTCATATCCAATAGGAGCTTTTGTATAACTTGTTTCCTTAAAAGGATATGGCGTTTTGGTACCGCGGTATCCCTGCTGATCGTTAATTTTAGCTCCAACAAATACCGATTGGGTGTTGTTATCCCAGTCTACCTCTTGCCCCAAGGCTTCACCAATCGCTCTTGCAGGTACATAAGTAACCCCATTGTAGAGAAATGATTCGCCTTCCACCCTTTGACCGTTCACAACCACATTAGCCGATTGTTCAGAAACTTCGATCATGCGTTTGGAGCCTGCACCATATGCGTCAAATACACTTACAGACGTTAAGATGGCGAGTGATGCTACTGAAATCCCGATTTTTTTGATCATCATAATGAATAGTTTTCTCCTTATTCCGCCTGATATTGGTTTATTTTCGCTCATCATACTATAGGTGAGCAGTGTCTGCGCCGTATCCATCCTATGTTAATTAATTGTAAAAGAGTACATATAAATATTGACGTAAAGTCTCATACAACAAAAAGAGCCGCTCCTTAGCGACTCTGACTTTTCATTATAGAAAGCTATCTTCTCTGCCATACAATAAAAAGATAATTGCTATTTGCCCCGCATTACAGCGGTTTTCTATATATTTTTATATCTATCCCTGACTCCGTCGGATGACCTTCTCCAATAAGTGTCTCACGGTTCAAGAAGGATAAGGCTTTGCTGTCTGTAATCATTTTGGGGGAAGTACGAAATAAAGCAGTTTTCAGCGTTTTATCAATATTTCCGTTATTTTCGATATAAATTTTGCAGGAATGACCTGTGTTGTCGGTCCCTTGGAGCATGTATCTTGCCGATAGCGTATGCGGGTCACCATTCTTCCCGATGATCTGCGTATCCACTCCTCCACCCAGCACAATTCCCTCAAAGTACTTTCCGGTTACGCTGCCTGTAAAAGTAATCATGACAACCGAATCATCTTCGCTATTCTGTAAATCAAATGATTCTTCGATGTTCACATGTACCGTAAACAATTCCTCTAATTTCACGTGTTCCCACCTCCGTATGAATTCAATTATAACTCTACTCATTAGACTGCTTCACTAAAAAAAAAGATTTACATATTTCCTTCAAATCATTTAAAATGGTTTACACAATGTAAAGGTTAACAAGTTGTAAATGAAGGGGTTAATGACGTACATGAGTACATTACCAAAATCAGTTCGCTTTCCACTGTTCATTCTGATGTTAAATCTGTTTATCGCTTTATTGGGGCAAGGGATGATCATCCCCATATTGCCGGAGTATTTGAAGCTTTTTCATGCGGGAGGCACAGTAGCAGGATTTTTAGTTGCAGCCTTTGGTGCTGCTCAATTCTTCTTTTCACCTCTCGGGGGACAACTGTCTGATCGATTTGGACGCAAAAAGTTGATCATCGCAGGTATGTTTCTGTCTGTCATTTCAGATATCATCTTTGCGCTGTCGACGTCATTACCGTTCCTCTATGTCGCACGGTTTATCGGTGGAATCAGTCTTGGTTTAATGGTTCCTGCCAACCTCGCATACGTCGCCGATATTACAACGCCAGAGACACGTGCAAAAGGCATGGGCTATTTCGGCGCAGCTATGAACTTGGGGATGGTTCTCGGACCTGGTCTGGGCGGTCTCATCGCCGAGATGGGCATCCGCATGCCCTATTTCTTCGCAGCGGGTCTGGGACTGATTGCGGCCCTGATGACGCTGCTATTGCCTGAGACACTTCCCCCCGAGAAAAGAACGGTCTCCATCCGTCTTCAAAAAGGAGATCACTTGGGCAAGAAAATCTGGAGTTCTTTTAAAGTCCCCTATTTCAAATACTTGATTGTGTTGCTTGTCATGACCTTTGGTCTCATGAGTTATGAGACAGTATTCGCGCTTTTTGCAGAGCAAAAATACGGATTCGACGCTGCAACAATCTCCATCATTATTACTTTGGGCGCAATTATCGGTATCGTTGTGCAGATCTGGCTTTTGGATTGGTTCGTACAGAGAATAGGTGAAGTTAAGTTGATCCGTCTCTCCTTAATAATCACACCCATAGCTTTATTGTTAATGTTAATTAAGGTCAACCTTGTGTTTCTGTTGTTCGCTTCTGCGTTATTCTTTGCCTTTAATTCGTTTTTACGACCTTCGGTCAGCACGTTAATATCCAAAAATGCAGGAGATCGGCAAGGTTATGCATCGGGTCTGAATACTACATTTTCCAGTCTCGGCACGGTGATTGGGCCGCTGATCGCAGGACTATTGTTTGACAAAAACATAAACTTCCCGTATATTTTTGGTGCAATTATGCTACTCGCTTCTCTCGGACTGACCTTGAACGCATTTCGTTCGAAGAAAGGACAATTGTATACAAGTGAATGAAAACTGGCATCAACAATTGGGAAATAAACATCGTGATGATTTGATTGCAGCAGGTAAGGAGCTTTTTTTGAAATATGGATTGCTCCAGGTGAAGATTAAGGATGTATGTACGAAAGCTGAACTTAGTAGAGTGACCTTTTATAAACATTTCCAGTCAATGGATGAACTTCTTCTAGCCATTCAGATGCAACTGATCGAACATTTAACGGATGAGGTTAGCCGTGCTTCAACGAAGGACTTAAACGGGCGGGAACAACTCACGGTTATGTTGAATGCATGGGTTGTTTATGCCGAGAATCATCCAGACTACATCCGGTTTATTCAATTGTTTGATATCAACTATGAGATGTATGATTTTAGCCCTGAATTAAGAGAAGAGTATGATAAGTTCAACCAGAACGGGAAAGAAAATCATTTCCTGATGGACGCTTTATCCCAAGGTGTTGTTGACGGCAGTATTAAGAACCCATCTCCTCCGCTGGATCTGGCTCAGTTTATCTTCACAACGATGATGGGCATGCTCCAGCGCATGGTAACTATTCGTGGTGCTCATGATAATTCATTGGATATGCGGATGACGGAGCAATTTGTGAAGATGCTGCTCCATTTTGTTTGTAGCGAAGAAATACCCGAGTGATGGCATGGTACATGGTTCGATAAAACAAAAGTTTGAAATAAAAAACGGATTCCGTATGCTGGAATCCGTTTTTTTCTTCATTAATTAAGCGTTAATCCGTTAGTACGGGTAATTGTCCTCCAGCTTTTAGTTGACCAAGCAATACTTTGATCCCGGCAGACGTATTTGGCTCCTGCTTTCCATACACAGCAATTCCTGAGCGCACGTTCTGCAAATAGATCGTTTCGTAAGGGTTACCGAGAGACAACAGCGTGTATCGCTGATTACTCTTGTTCATTGCATTAATCAAGGTTTGATAATCACTCCACCCGAACTGGCTGGCCACATTGCGGAATTGGTAAGAAGCAAGAATGACATAATTGGCTTTGCCAATCGCCTGGAGCGTTTCATTCATGTTGCCTTGTCCAACAAGTGATATTTCAGTCTTTAACGACAGGTTATTAGCGGCTTGCAACAGTTGTTTCTCAAGCTGTTTCGCCTGTTCCTGCTCGGCTGCGACAATAACAACCCGGTCGCCTTGCTGAATTGGATCAGGAAGCACACCTTCGCGACTGCTGAGTACAGTGACCGCTCGCTCTGCGATTGTCTGCTCCACTGCTCGGTGCGCCTTCGATCCGATGATACCGTTAAGCTGAGTTAGCTTTTGCGCAAGAGTTTGACTGCGTTCAAATAAACCATATTTCGCTTTCATCTCCAAGATTCGTTTCACAGATGCATGTATGGTTTCATCCTTGATCGTTCCATTGTTCACCGCGTTTACCAGCGTTTGATGGGCCGCTGCTGAATCTTTTGGCATAAGGATGATATCAACACCTGCGGAAACGGCGCGTTCTACCGATTGATTCTCCCCAAAATGCTCTGCAATTGCATTCATTGTAAAGGCATCAGACACAATGAGACCTTCGTATCCAAGCTCTCCGCGAAGAAGTCCTGTCAGTACCTTTTTCGATAAGGTGGCAGGAATCGGCACACGTTCACCGTCTTTGAGCGAAGTGACATGTTCGTTGTCTATGGCAGGGAAAGCAATATGCGCGGTCATAATCATCTCTACCCCATTTTCAATCGCAGCCCGAAACGGTTTTAATTCGACCGCATCAAGCCGTTCTCGGTTATGGGCAAGCACAGGCATACCAAGATGGGAATCTACCGTTGTATCTCCATGTCCCGGAAAATGCTTAACTGCCGCCATCACCCCTGATTGCTGTAGCCCTTTTATTGTTGCCAGACCAAGCCGTGTCACCAAATCCGCATCCGAGCCAAACGACCGTATACCAATGATGGGGTTATCTGGATTGCTATTGATGTCCAGCACTGGCGCAAAATTAATCTGCAGTCCCAGTGCCTTCAGCTCCTTCCCTGTCAGCTGACCAGCTGCTTCGGCTAGTGTTGCATCTCCAGTTGCGCCAAGCGCCATCTGACCGGGAAGGTTCGTACCTCCTGGTATTCGTTTAATAACGCCTCCTTCTTGGTCAATGCTAAGAAATAGAGGAATGTCACCTGCTTCTCTTTGTATATCATGTGTGAACGTTGTAAGCTGCGTCACGTCTGCAATATTTTTGTCAAATAGAATGAGTCCGCCTAAGTCCTGATCATGAATAGTGCGCTTCAGCCCCTCATTGACAGTCGTTGTCGCTTTATTATTCCATTGCCTAATGTCGGGCATAAGCATCTGACCAACTTGCTCACTTACCGTCATATAGGATATCAGTTTGTCCCAATCTTGTGTCCGAATGGCCACTTCACGTTCGAAGCGAATTACTCTCGCCATAAATACGGCATATTCAGCGCGCGTGACAGCTTGGTTCGGACGGAAGGTGGCATCTGAATAACCGCCGACCAAGCCGTTTGAACTCATAATAAGAATGGGTGCTGCTGCCCAATGCCTGTCCGTGTCTGTCCATTTTGCGGCGTTCTTACCTTCCACGAGTGCATATGCCCGTGTAAGGAAGGCCGCAGTCTCTGCGCGGCTAAGTGGTACATCCGGACGGAAAGTTCCGTTAGGAAAACCACTTGCAAGTCCATTTTTAGCAGCTATCATGATTTCTCGATGGAAAGGATGTGTAGTTGGAACATCGGAATAAGTTGTGCCTTCCACTGCTCTTTGAAGCTGATCTGAATAGAGCTCGCGCACCATAAAAGTGACAGCTTGTGCCCTTGTCACAAGTGCCTCTGGCTTGAAGATCCCATTGCCGTATCCGGCTACTGTTCCCCGTTTCGCCATATACGTGATGCCATCCTCTGCCCACTTTGAATACTTTAGATCAACAAACGTTTCTTCCGCAGCTGCCGTTCCCACCCCTATAAGCATAGAGCCAACAACGGCACCAATAATCGTCATCCATTTTACATGCATTTGTTTCACTCCTGTTGTATTCTATGGATGAATAGACGTTACTACGGTATAGTTTGTTGCGTTTTCATAAGTTCAATGAAATTATATTCAGGTCATGACTATCCCTTCACGCCACCAATCGTCATACCCTGGACAAAGTATTTCTGTAAGAACGGATACACCATCAGAATAGGAACACTTGCAATAATGGTCATGGTCGCTCGAATCGAGGTTGGTGTGACCGCCGTTGCATTGCTTTCGGCAGACTGATAAGCATCACTTGCTGATGAAGTCGCTGAGGTTGTCGAAGTTTGCAGAATCTTCATCAACTCATATTGCAATGTGCTTAATTCTTTATTGGAAGAGTTGTACAGGAATACATCGAACCAGGAATTCCATTGTCCCACAGCTACAAAGAGTGATACGGTTGCCATTGCGGGAATTGTTAGCGGCAGGACAACGCGGATAAATGTCGTGAACTCCCCTGCCCCGTCAATACGGGCTGACTCCAGAATGCCTTCAGGAAGACCCTCAATAAATGAACGGATGACGATCATATTGAAGACACCGATTACACCCGGAATGATATATACCCAGAAGGAACCGATCAATCCAAGGTCTCGAATCAGCAGATAACCGGGGATCAACCCCCCGCTGAAATACATGGTGAATACAAAAAACATTGTAACAAACTTGCGAAGCACAAATTCCTGACGACTAACCGTATACGCGAGCATGGCTGTACAGAAGACGGACACCACGGTTCCAATGATCGTACGCAGCGCCGAGATCAGAGTTGCGTGATAAATATCGGATTCGCCAAAAATGTATTTGTAGTTGTCCAGTGTCCATACACGAGGCCATAGATATATTCCACCCCGAATGGCATCATTTGCATTATTGAAAGATACGGCAATCATATTAACAAAGGGATAGATCGTCACAATCATCAGACATACCATGAAGATGATGTTAAAAGTGTCAAACGCTCGATCCCCGGTGCTGCTATTCCGCAAGCGAGATGTGTTTCCTTTACGCATGGCATAGGCCTCCTTTTAGAATAGTCTGCTCTCTCCCATTTTTTTCGCTATATAGTTCGCTGAGAAAAGGAAGATGAAGCTGACCACCGTTTTGAATATGCCAGCTGCTGTACCTAAGGAAAAGTTCCCCATCCCTAATCCATATTTGAGTACAAAGATGTCCAGATTCTCCGAATAGTCCATATTCATCCCGTTACCCAGCAGATATTGCGGTTCGAATCCGGATTCAAGAATACTTCCCATGTTCATGATCAACAAGATCACAATAACCGGTTTCAAGCCAGGCAGGGTGATATATAACATCCGTTTGAAGCGACTGGCTCCATCAATCTCGGCAGCCTCATATTGCGCAGGATCAATTGCCGTAATTGCTGCCAGATAGATAATGGTGTTCCAACCGACATCTTTCCAGACCTCAGTTGCCCCCAGAATACCCCAGAAGTATTCTCCTTTCCCCATCCATAGTACCGGACTGTCAATCAGGTGAAGCTTCATCAGCAGCAGATTGATAATTCCGTCTGGTGACAGGACTGTTAATACAATGCTGGAAGCAACAACCCACGAGATAAAGTGAGGCAGATAACTGACGGTTTGCACAAAACGTTTAAATATGACATTTTTCAGCTCATTCAACAAGAGAGCCAGCGTAATTGCTGTCACAAATCCCAACACCAGTTTAATGGAACTCATAACGAGTGTATTTCGCAGCACCCGGTAGAAGGTATTGTCTTCAAATAACGTACTAAAATGTTGCCAACCTACCCATTGCTGATCCGAGAAGGACCTTGCCGGTTTGAAATTCTGAAAAGCCATGGTCCATCCCCATAACGGCAGGTACTTGAAGATAAAAGCCCAGATGACAAAAGGAATACACATCCAGGCAAGCGTTCGTTGCTGCACAAGTCGCTTAAAGAACGAGTGTGCTCTGGTTCCCTTCGGACTCGAGGCCGGAGGCATCGAGTTAAGGGAGACATTAGGTTTCTCCACGGTGAACCTGCTCCTTTCCTGTGCTGTTATTCATGCGAGGAGAAGCCGGAGTTTATGCTCTTTCGTCTTCTCCTGCGCATGTAACAGTTTGTTTTAAAGAGGTTGTTCAAAAAGTCCGCTTTTGATTACGAAAGACGCCTTGCGGCATCATCAGCATCGAATATGGAATTCAGCCGAAATGTCCGTTGCTCACGTAGTTTTCCCTCCGCTCCGCTACTCCATTTCTAGCTTCATCCCATCTTCTTGGTACTGAAAACCGGTCTTATTGAACACGCACTTAAAGTGTTCGTATTACCATTTTCCTGCTACACGATCCTTCACAACTTTGGTAATGGTCGCTTCATAACCAGCTTTATCCAATTTGTTCAGTTCAGCCATGTAGGCATCCCACAATTTATCAAAATTCGATGGCGCTCCCAAGATCATCTCCGGCAAGTATTTACGTTGCAGATCATCCGATTTGGTCGTGAAGATCTGTTCAGGTGATCCTTGCTCCAATGCGATGGACCATGCCGGGAACCAAGGCCGCTCTTCCGGTTTGTTAAACAATTCACTAAAGGTTTGGATACCGTAGGCTTCAAGGAATTTCTTATCTCCCTCGGTGTAAGATGCAGCGGCCACTTCCGGCTGGTTGCCAGGGCTATAAGCGTTACCATCGGTTAGTGTAGATTCACCGCCATATTTCGGCCAGTCTGTCCCAAAGTAGGTGAACCCGAATTTACGGCTGAGCTCCAGATCATCATGAGCCTTGCGTTGATCTTCATTTGCATAATAGAATCGGCCCTTTTCATCCACACTGTACGTCTCATCCTTGATTCCCCATTGCACCAGAACCTGATTCTCTTCCTTCAGCAAATTATCAAAATATTTGATGATACGAACAGGGTCTTTGGCATTCACCGAGATGCCTGTTGCATAGTTGTTGACAAAGCCCGGAGGATCAACATACTGATCCTTAATTCCTTCATCAAACACAATCGGAAGTGGAGCGTAGCGCTTCTCATCAATGCCTGCCGAGAGCAGGTTTTTCGACGCATCTCCAATTTGCCAGCCGTAATTGAAGTATCCTAGCACACGACCCGAAGTCAGCTTGGCCAAATACTGGTCTTTGTTCATCGTAAAGGATTCTGGATCAAGCATGCCTTGAGCATTGATTTCATTTAACTTCTGAATCCATTTTTTCTGAGCATCTGTTCCCGCGACGACTTTTGCTTCATGGGTTGTCATGTCCACCATGACACTGCCATCGTTCGGATAACCGGCGAGATGCATCGCTGGATTTTGCAAGGTGAAGAAGTTATTGGCCACACCCGCAAGTGACACAAATCCGATTGTGTCTGCACCGTCGACAGTTGGATGTTTTTCCTTATAATCCTGAATTAGATCAAAATATTCATCCAGTGTAGTGATCTTGGGATAATCAAACTCTTTGAGCACAGATCGTTGAATCCAGAAAGCTCCTCCGCCCACATTTGGACTACCTGAATACTCACCCTGATTAGCCGTATAAGGCAGGGCATAGATTTTTCCATCTTCGGCATTTTTCATTTTATCGAAATATGGTCCATACACCCTTTTGATATTAGGACCGTATTCCTCAATCAGATCATCCAGCGGAATATAGGCACCTGCATCCAGTAACTTGGACATCTCACCACTGGAGCTAATGACATCAGGATAGTCTCCACTGGCAATCATGACACCGGCTTTTGTAGCACTATCACCTACCAGATATTCCATCTTCCAGTCCACACCCGTCTGCTCTTGCAACGCTTTACCGATGGTAGTTTCGCTTGCCAGAACATCCTTCTTGCCTGGAGAGAACATGTAATACGAGAACGTGACTGGACTGTTCTCATCATCACCTGTGTCTGAAGGTGATGATGACGAGTTGTTCTGACTGCATCCAGCCAGCAAAGCTGTTAGTAATACAGCTAAACCCGCTGTTCTAAATTTTGGTTTTAACATGTGAATATTCCCCCGTTCCGTGTTTTCCCTTATGGATTGCACTCACCATTTGCCAGCTACACGATCCTTAACTGCCTGTGTTATCGTAGCTTCGTATGTTTTCTTGTCGAGTTGATTCAATTGACTCATATATTCATTCCAAGTGTTCTCGAAAGTGGAAGGCGAATCCATAATCATTTTGGGTAAATATTTCTTCTGGAGGTCTTCTGCCTTGGTGATAAAAATCTGTTCAGGAGAGCCCTGCTCCAGTGCAATGGACCAAGCAGGAGACCAAGGACGCTCATCCGGTGTGCTGAATAGTTCTGTGAATGTCTCCACACCATATTTCTCTAACAACAGCTTGTCACCGTCCGTGTAACTAAAGGTAGCCACTTCTGGTTGATTGCCCGGTCCATAGGCGTTGCCATCCTCCAGCACGGAGTTATTGCCGTAACGAGGCCAGCTGTAATTAAAATAGTCAAAGCCGAATTTACGACTTAATTCCGGATCTTCATGTGCCTTGCGTTGGTCATCATTTTCAAAGTAAAAGCGACCCTCATCATTCACACTATACGTCTCGTTCTCAACACCCCATTGAACCAGAATCTGGTTTTCTTCCTTGAGCAAATTATCAAAATATTTAATAATTCGCACGGGATCTTTGGCATTTACGGTAATTCCGACACCGTAGTTGTTCACAAAACCTGGCGGGTCCACATACTGGTCTTTGACACTGTCATCAAATACGATCGGTAGAGATACGTATCGTTTATCGTCAATACCAGCCTTCTTGAGGTTGTTCGTTGCGTCTCCAACCTGCCAGGAGTAACTGAAATATCCCAGCACCCGACCGGACGTCAACTTGGCGAGATACTGATCCTGGTTCATTGTGAAGGATTCTGGATCAAACATCCCCTGTGCGTTAACCTCGCTCAGCTTCTGAATCCATTGTTTCTGATAATCAGATCCGGCTACCAGTTTGGCTTCATGACTCTGCATATCCACCATCACACTGCCATCGTTTGGATAACCTGCCAGATGCATAGCCGGATTTAGCAGGGTGAAAAAGCTGCCCGATTCACCAGCAAGTGTGGCGAAGCCGATGGTTTCTTTTCCATCGATCTGCGGATGCTTTTGCTTGTATTGCTCAATCAAGTCAAAATATTCGTCCAGCGTTTTGATCTTGGGATAGTTAAACTCTTTTAACACAGCACGCTGAATATAAAAGCCGGTCTGAAAATTAGGCTCTGACACATAACCGATGTTGGCAGTGTATGGCAAGAAGTATATCTTTCCATCCTCCTGTCTGAATTTGTCCATATAAGACCCGTATACCCGCTTGATGTTAGGCCCGTATTGATCGATCAGTTCATCCAGCGGGATAAAAGAACCTGCATCCATCAATTTGGCCATTTCACCACTGGAGTCGATGATGTCGGGGTAATCCCCACTCGCAATCATTACACCTGCCTTGGTTGCACCGTCGCCCACCAGATATTCCATCTTCCAGTCAACGCCCGTTTGTTCCTGTAGCTTCTTGCCAATGGTCGTGCTGCTTGCCAGAATGTCCTTCTTGCCACCGCCAAACGTGAAATATTTAAAGGTGACCGGGGTGTTGTCATTACTGTCAGGATAGGAGGCTTCCGGGCTGGCTTTATTACAACCTGCCAGGGTTACAGCCAGTAAAATGGCCAGACCTGTTATAATGTTTTTTTTTCTAAACATGTAGCAAATGCCCCCTTAAAGTATTGTTTGTGTCTTTAAGCCTTCTCAATATATCAAGATAGCGCTTTCAAAGTTACCCATGAAAGTGTACCTCCTACTTAGAAAAGTATATCCCTCGTATTTAGTCGCCTGGCATGGCTGATGGATCAAGTGGAAGCTTAATTTGGATACGCGTACCTTCTCCTTCCCATGTCTGGATATCGAATGTAAAGTGATTTTTATAACAAAGTTTTAAGCGACTATACGCATTTTTCATGCCAACATGCTCTCCCATATCGGTGTTTTGATCTAGGTAACTTAGCAACTCTTCCAATTTAGCTTGTGACATCCCTATACCGTTATCCGTTAGTCTGATATGGAGCTGGTCATTTTCCATTGAAACGAAGAGTTGAATGATGCCTACTCCCGGAGATGACTCAATTCCATGAATACTTGCATTCTCAACAAAGGGAAGGATAACCATCTTGGGGATTCGGTACATCAGTACCGCAGGATCTGCCTCAATGGTATATTGGAGTTTTTCTCCAAAGCGGTATTTTTGAATTTGCAAAAAACTCTCGATGAGTTCCAATTCTTCCTTCACTGTCACATCATTCTGATTCCAACTAATCGACTTTCGGAACATCTTGGCCATGTTATGCACGATTTTGGCAGTCTCTTTCTCACCTTTGATGAGGCTCCTCATACGTACCGACTCCAGCGTATTAAACAAAAAATGTGGGTTGATCTGACTATGGAGCGCATGAAGTTGTGCTTCCTGCTGCTTCAACTCCAGGTCTTTCTTTTGGATGTCGGCGAGATATACCTCATGAATCAGGTTATGGATCGTCTCGGTCATTCGATTAAATTCCATCGTGAGTTGACCTATTTCATCTCTTGCATCTTCAGGCGGAATCGTCTGAAAATTCTGTGTTTTCACTTTTTTCATATGTTTTAGAATACGTACCAGCCTGACATGGATGGATCTGGACATCGCCGCGATGATAATAGAAGGCAAGACAAAATTAATGCAAGCCAGCCATACGACGAAGGAACGGGACTTTCGCACCTCCTTCAACACAATTTCTTCATCCATCACTCCATGTAGGGACCACCCTTCCAGATAGTTAATACCTGTAAACGTAAGTTCAAAGGGAATCATTTTGTTCGGAAACTGGATCTCGCTGTAACGTTTCCCTATCTGAGCTTCTTCTGCTGTAGGATCATTTGAAAATTGGATGTGTCCCCCCGGATCAAGAAGATACACTTTTCCATCAAATCCGCTGTTGTGGAAATACTGCTTGATCATATCCATATTCAGGTCAATTTTAAGTAACTGCTCTCTCCCCCCAGTGTCCAGATTGTCGAGCCTTTGAACCAGACTTAACATCTGATCCGATGAGATCAATGCCGGATAAGGGGCGGAGTATGCCTGAAATTGAACGTACCAGTCCGAGTTGCGGACATCGTCAGTTAAACGATCAATATAACCGGAAGATAAAATGGTAGAATTATCGGTATACACTTGATACCAGCGAATTCCCTGATTCATTTGACCGGAGAATTGCCCTTTTAGATAGGAATTATAAGCGTCAATATACTCAAAATGACTTTGAAATGAACGGGAAATAGTGTCATTGAATACAGGGTCAGTATATAACGAATAAGAGAGTCCGACGCCCTGATCAATGGTTACCCGAAGGTCGTTCTTCAGATTGTTCAAGGCCATGCCGGCATCACGAGTTTTCTGACTACGAATATTGGCGGATGTGACATTGTAAAACACCACATTGGTGACAACGATGGGAATAAACACAGATAAGACATACATGAGCAGTAGCTTATCTCGAAGCTTCATGTAATTCAGGTTCCATCTTGGCATTGTGCACCTCGCTGCTCATTTCCCATAAGGAGATTGCGATACTCTGTAGGCGATAACTTAACCAATTTCTCAAACTGGGTTACAAAATAATCCGCATTCTGAAATCCTACACGTGCAGCGACCTCGTACATTCTCAGATCCGTTTGGCGCAGTAACTTCTTCGCCTCATGAATCCGCAGGTTCAGCAGATAGTCATTGAAGTATTGATTGTAACTTTTGCGGAATAATCGCCCTAGATAAACGGGATTCATGTAGAAGAGCGCAGCAATGCTTTTGAGATTGATGTTCTCCGTATAATTTGCATCAATATATCGTTTGATCTTGCTGATATCCCCTTTGGATCGTTCCATCCGCAGATGAGAGACATAATCCTCGGCTTCCTCCAGCGCGGTGAGAAATGCATTCTTCAATAGTCGTAAATTCCAACCGTCATGACTTTGTTGTGCTAGCTTCTTCAGCTGCTGTAACCCTTCATCATTACCACCCATTTCATGGACCACAGCGAGAATACCCGTTATATAACGCAAAAGAGAACCCGATACAGCCTGAGTAGAAAATCGATTCATATGAAACAATTTGAATTTCTCTTCTACAATCTTGTGATAAGCTGACCTATTCCCCTCTTCCAGGCTCAGAATTAATTGATCCACCTCGTCCTGGTATACATTGAAAACAAACAGTGGTTTGTCCTTGATCTCCGTATAACGTACGACACCACCAGTTTCAGCATATTTATGCTTGGCTGCTTCTTCAGCCGCCATAAGGGATTGTGGGACATCACCAATTTCTTTGACGAGTGTTCCTGCGTAAAGACCGATATCCAGGTTAAACCTTTTGCTCAGTGTTATATGAATATTAAGCAGTTTATCTTGTAACGCCGAGCCCCCTTGATGATGATCAGGCCACAACAGTAATAAAGCAAACGTGCCGCGTTGTTGCTCACTGATGAACATTTTGCATAAATTACTCTCCAGAGAATGTACTGCTTCACGTAGCTGTTCAATCGTAATTTTAATTGCATCTAATCCGGTCTGAAGTTCAATCAAAGTCATGAGCAGACTGGAGTTACGATTGATCCCAAGCATCTCAGCATATCGATGTTCATCCTCCTTCTGTACATGGCCTTTGATCACATCCTCCAGCATGATGTTACTGGCCTGTCCCTCAGCCAAAAGAATATGTTTTCTTTTATTGCAAATCAGATTTGCCGACTTCTGCAACGTCGCCGTCAGTTCTTCATCATCAATAGGCTTTAAGATATAGTCATGAACGCCGTACCTGATTGCCTGCTGTGCATATTTGAAGTCATGATAACCACTGATGATAATGAACACAGGTTCCAGATGTGGCATTTTCTCTACGGCACGTATAAGTTCCAGTCCATCCAGAATTGGCATGCGGATATCTGTTATAATCACGTCTGGTTGCAGGCATTTAATCAGATTTAATGCCTCTGCACCGTTCTCTGCCTCTCCGATAATCTCCATGTTAAGATCCATCCAATTTATGAGTTCATACAGCCCTTTTCGTACATACATCTCGTCATCTACCAGTAATACTTTTAACATCCGTTTGTCCCCTTTCCTCCAACGAAAATAAACCGCCGGTAGCGTCTCTCCCTATCGGCGGAATGAATCTAATATGGTGACTGTTGTAGTTATTGCAAAATACATTCATTCATGTCGTGCATAATCCCAATAGTCGCCAACGAGGCCTTCGATGATCGATCCACTGGCCCATGGCATCAGGCAAAACCAGGTGCTGGCTGGTGTACCATCCGCATATTTTTCAGTGACCAGTCCTTCCGAATGACAGAAGCGTTCAGACATCCATCCTTTTTTGCCATAGCCGAATTCTTGATCATAACGATTATAGGTCTGACAACCCCACCCGATGGTGTCCATCATGCTAGGATGGTTACATTTTATAGGTTCATGTCTGCAATTTCATTGCACAAACGGCTATATTTATTGCGCGAAACGATAAGGAGGTCATATATCTGATATGACCTCAGAATACCTGTTTGATCCAATCCAGAATGAGCTGTTGTTATCTTCGTCGCTAGTCGCCGTATAGAGCTGTCGAAATCTTATTTGCATTGAGCAAAAACACGCCAACTCTTGCCTAAATCTTATCTCAGCAAATAAAAAGAGCGAATTCGCACGACAGTTTTGTCAGCCGGCATTCGCTCAGGTAATCAGTAAGTTCTTATTTGTTATTCCAGTCGTATCCTCTTAGTTCAATTATTGAATTGGGGCCAGGAAAGGTTAATTCTATCTTTTGGTCCAGATAGGATACGGTTACTCTTGATTCTGCAATAGAGCGAATTCTGGTATTGAATAGACGACCATTATTCCATTCCAGATCTATTTCAAATCCGCCACGAGCCCGAATACCACGAATATATCCTTTTGGCCAAGCTGATGGCAAAGCAGGTAACAATCTGATTACTTCGTTATGACTCTGAAGAAGCATCTCTGCTATACCTGCAGTACCTCCAAAGTTCCCATCAATTTGAAATGGAGGATGGTCACAAAACAGATTGGGTAACGTGGAGGAACGTAGAAGTTCCACGATGTTATCGTGTGCAAGTTCCGACTCCTCTAATCGTGCCCACATGTTGAGAATCCACGCCCTGCTCCATCCTGTGTGTCCACCACCGTGTTCCAGTCTTCTGTCGAGTGTTACTCGAGCTGCCTTGGCGAGATCAGGCGTTGATTGCAACGTAATTTGCGTTCCAGGATGCAAAGCGAATAAATGGGAAATATGTCTGTGACCAGGTTCCAATTCATCATAATCGTTACTCCACTCTTGGATCTGACCATGTTTTCCAATGGAGGTCTCCGGAATTTTGGTTAAAGCACTACGGAGTAATTCTCCGAATTCCTGATCTTCTCGCAAAATTTGGGTGCTTTCAATGCAACGCGTGAAGAGTTCTCTAATAATCTGATTGTCCATTGAAGCACCAAAACATAAAGCTCCCGACTCTCCATTATCTAATATATAGCGATTTTCCGGTGAGGACGAAGGACATATCACCCAATTGCCGGAAGGATCCTCGATTAGATAATCCAGAATAAAGATAGCCGCATCTTTCATCGTGGCGTAAACTTTTTTGAGAAATTGAACATCCTTATTGTATTCATAGTGGTCCCATAGATGTAATGAAAGCCATGCTCCCCCCATGGTCCAAAACGTCGATGTCATGCATACATCCTGCGGAGCAGCGTCTGCCCAGATATCCGAATTGTGATGAGCAACGAACCCTTTGCATCCATACATGGTTCTAGCGGTTTCCTTTCCCCGGACTTGCAGTCGATCTATAAAATCAAACAATGGAACGTGACATTCAGACAGATTGCAGCTTTCTGCAGGCCAGTAGTTCATCTGTGTATTAATATTAATCGTATATTTGCTATCCCATACAGGAAGCATGTCTTTATTCCATATCCCTTGAAGGTTTGTCGGTAAAGAACCTGGACGGCTGCTTGAGATAAGCAGATAGCGACCAAATTGAAAGTATAGACTCATCAGTTCTGGATCATGCTTACCAGCTCTAAGCCGCTCAAGGCGCTGATCGATTGGAAGTTCGGAACATCTCACATCTTTATTTTTATCTTCGAGATGTATATCCATCTTTTCGAATAAGGATTGATAGTCCGAGACATGATCGGCGAGCAGTTCGCTATATGGCTTTGTTGAAGCGGCCTCAATTCTTCGGAGGCACTCCGCTTCAAGTTGTTCCTTAGGTACTCGGAAATCCGTGCAAGCCGTGATTAGAATAGTCGCTGAATTACCATCTTTCAGAGAAAGCTGGCCGCTTGAATAATGAACCTGCCCTCCTTCAGATATAAGGCGAATCGCACAACAAAAACGGATTCCTTCTTCTCCCCCACTTCTTCCCCGGATGATCAAGTCATTCGTTCCACGCTTCTCGATCCGGTCCAGATAGGATTGGAAACCAACAGGATGCTTAAGAATATCGGAATAGGATGTTGATTCCAGAACGGTTCCCCTGCCAAAAACAGTGGAGAAAGATAACTTTCCAGGCACGCTAGATTTGAGATGAACAACGAGCACTTGATCCGGGTAGCTAGCAAAATATTCTCGGCTGTAAATGGATTGATCTGCGGTATAATTCACGTTTACCTTGCCTTGTTCCAGATCGAGATGTCTTTGATATCCATTTGGTTCATGTTCACTGTGATCCATAGCGATATAGAAGTCCCCTAATGGCTCATAATGCCTTTGCCCGTCAGGAACACCTACCAGAGTATCTGCTGCGAGTTCTTCTGCTTCCCTAATCTTACCGTCAAAAATCAAGCTTCTGATCTGAGATAAAGATTCAAGTGCTTGAGGATTATTCCGCTGCATCGGACCACCATACCACAGACTATCTTCATTAAGCTGAATTCTCTCGATCTGTGTTTTTCCAAAAATCATGCCTCCAAGAGTTCCATTTCCGATAGGTAATGCCTCTTCCCATGTTCCAGCAGGTTGATTAAACCAGATATTTTTGGTCTTCACGTTAAAACCTCCAACGAATTATAATTCCTCATATTTTCATGTTTAGTGTGTTCCGTTTGTATGTTCTTTCAGTGTACTGTAATCTCTTAAGCATCTAAATGAACAAAATTAACTTGAATTATCACAATCTTATCCCAGCATTAAAGATGTAATCGTGAATTCCGAAACTGACAGTACAAATTCTTGTTCCGGGCAAGAAAATATAGCTATTGGCAATAAAAAAAGCCGCTATAATAGCGGCTCTGTTTCGTTCATTTATTTAGATTACGTTAATCTTGGCATAAGTTATAAGATATTTCGCTCCATTTGTTGCATGAATTGTCTCAATATCAGCCGATCTTCCGAAGAAATGGATTGAAGTAGTTTCTCTTGTTGCTCTCTCCATTTATGCTCAACCGGTTTTTCTAATTCTTTGCCCTTATCGGTTAGAAAGATACGCATGATCCTTGCATCCTGTACATCACGTTTGCGATATATAAATCCGTTCTGTTCCAGTGATTTGACCATGTTTGTAACCGTTGGTGGTTCGCATTTCATATGTTCACTTAGTTGCATCTGGGTTACCCCATCACCCAACCACAGCCGATACAACAAATTATCTTGTCCTACATAGAGATTAAGTTCCCGAAGAGATTCACTATAATTTCGTCGCATTTGGGAGGAAATTCGATCTAAAGACTGTCGAATTTCACAATCTACTGTATCTGTCATGAACGATCCCTCCCTAACATCCGAATTATATTTAGCAGACTAAATGTATCATGGAGATATACAGGTGTCAATTCACCTTAGTGTCGTCTTTAAGGGCCTTTTCCTATCCAAGTTTCACCCGAAATATTGGTTTAGTCCTTATTTTTTGGCAAAACCTTGCTTGTTCAAATAGGCCATCATTTGCGGTTGGATACTTCTCTCGAGGTGATCCTGGATATGGTCACTCCATCCTTTTACTTTTTTTACGGTGAAAGGGGCTCTCGTCGGACGATTTTCATAGTACTTCAGCATGGTCTCATCATAGATTGCTAATTTCTCTTGATCCATTGGTTGGTATTGATTATCAAGCAATACCATGGATTGAGGGAGTCGAGGTTTCAGTTCCGGCTTATCTCCAGCTGGATTACCGATACATAACCCCACCAGAGGGATAACATATTTAGGTAAATTCAATGCGTCAGATAGTTCGCTAATATTAGCTCTGACCGCACCAATGAACACTCCGCCAAGTCCCAGCGATTCAGCCGCGGTTAACGCATTTTGTGCCATCAGGCCAGCATCGAATGAACCAATCAACAGAAATTCAATATATTCAATATCCACATCCGGAGCGATTTCATGATTTCGGTTGAAATCTGCACAGAAGATCCAGAATTCGGCCGCTTCTTCAATATAGGGTTGATCGACACACAGATGTCTGAGTTTTTTTCGAAGTACTGGATCTGTGATGCGTATAATGGATACCGCCTGCAGAAGACTGAACGATGAAGTTTGATTTGCTGCCTGAAATATTGCATCTATTTGTTCCTCAGTTAGGGGTTGAGATGTGTAAGAACGAAACGATGTATGGTTATGAAGCAATTCAATTGTGTTATTCATTAAAAAAATCTCCTTTATTCGTTGATTCCATGTTCCTACAATCCGTATTCGTAAGGAACGCCCATATTCTCGCGTAGTGTTTTTCCTTCATATTCCTTATGGAACAAACCGCGTTCCTGCAAGATAGGTACTACCTGATTCACAAAATCTGCAACGCCATCAAAAGATACATCGGGCACGACTGAGAATCCGTCACATGCTTCAGCCAAAAACCATTCTTCCAAGAAGTCAGCAACCTGTGTCGGGGTGCCTGCAACAACCGGATGATAGTTGATGACCCCGTGAGCGAGAACATCCCTTACAGAGAGTCCTTCTTTTAATAACTTTAAGGCTCTCGGAGAACGTGGGTCCATGGGGTTGGCATATGCATTTTTCAACAAGTCTGCCGCTAAAGGTTGATCTATATCTACTGAGTTTACCGATAAGGGTAAACCAACCATGGATCCGAGGTAACTTACCCTGCTGGGGATTTCCTGGGGGTTAAAGCTCATAAGCTGTTTCCGACGATCCAGAGCTTCTTCCTCCGTTGAAGCCAGAGAAAACATAAAACCAGCAAACATTTTGATATCATTGGGGTTTCGACCAAAACGGGCAGCACTTTGCCTTATCGCTTGTCTGTGTTCCAGGGCAGAAGTAATATCATAAGGATTGGCGTACACTCCGGAAGCATATTTCCCAGCTAATTCTAATCCTTCACCTCCTCCCCCTGCCTGGAAAATCACTGGCTGCCCTTGCTCAGAGGGCGGAATGGGCAAAGGACCACGAGATGCATAATATTGACCCTGAAGGTTAATAGGCTGGATTTTGTCCATATCCGCAAATTCCCCTCCTTCTACATCTAACGTCCAAGCGTCTGGTTCCCAACTCCCCCACAAGGCCTGAACAATTTGTATGCTTTCATGTGCCTTGTCATAGCGCTCTTGGCGATTTTCAACCCGGGCACCGAAATTAGCCGCCGCTAGGGGGTCGGATGTGGTAACCGCATTCCATCCCACACGTCCATGACTGATAACATCCAGTGCTTTGAACTGACGTGCAATGTTATAGGGATAGTTAAATGTTGTAGAGAGTGTAGCCACAAGCCCAATGTGTTGTGTCTCTCTTGCTACTGCCATCAGTGCCAACATGGGGTCCATAGGGAACATAGGCGTCTGTGGGCCTAAATTATTGGATAATGCTGGAGTGTCAGCGATGAAAATCATTTGAAACTTTCCTTGTTCAGCTAATTTAGCCCGTTCTACATAACTATCCATATTGGTGTAAGCTGCAGGATCCGTGCCAGGCATTCTCCATGCGCTAAATTCGGCTCCATAACCCGAAACCATCTGTAAAGCCAGTTGCATTTCACTTCTTTTTTTCATAACGATTTTCTCCTTCGTTCTGGACAGGCACAGATATTTGTGCCCTTACTATAGCGTGAATATATTTAGCATGCTAAGTATATGGATGGATCAGATTTTGTTCCGTTTAGTGAGGGTTATAGATATTGACGTTCACCGGTCTGGGCTGATTTCTCGACGGCATCCAGTAACTGATGAAGTTTCACCGCATCCGCGAAATTAGGTGCTAAGGTAGTACCTTCTTGAATATCTTTGGCAAACTTACGATAAGCCTGAGCCATGTTCAGAACAATTCCGGAGTCGTTATATAGAGAATGTGGAGCCGAGTAATAGGCATCGGGAATGGGTAGTTCACAAAGCTCGTTGTCCGTAGATCCTGCACCGCGTAAATGGTGTGATCCGAATTGAATGGATGCAGGAGCGCTCAGAACAATCGTGCCATTGTCTCCGAAAATTTCAAGTGTGAGTCCTGTCTGATGTTTGACTCCACCTTGAATATGAACGCTGGCTGCTGCCCCATTAGTCAATTTCCCTGTAATCATGATCTGATCATCCGTTGTTTTCTTGATGACTTTCTGAATATCTACCAATTCAACTTCTGAAAACTGTTGAGCTGTGGTGGCAGACAATTCTGTAAAGTCCCCAAGCATGTAAGTGAAGGCATCCAGATTATGGCCCCCTACAATGGTCAGCAAGTTCCCTCCAACTTTCCGGTCATACAAGTACGCACTCGACTTGTCACCAACGCCACCCATGCCATCAATGGATATCTTCAAATTAGCAGATAATACTTTACCCACATAACCTTCTGCCAATAAATCTTTTACATATTGAATGGCCGGGGCTTGTCTAGCCTGTAATCCAATCGCATTTGGCAGTTGTGCGGACGCTATCCATTCCTGCATTTCCAAGGCTTCCTCTGTATTCGACCCCAGTGGCCATTCACAATAGATTGGTTTGCCAGCAGGCACGACGGCTTTAACGGCGTTATAATGTTCCTTGACATTAATACTGACAACGACCATATCCACATCAGGATGCTGAGCCAACTCCTCCATATTATCAAAGCCGTGATCTGCATTGAAAGCTTCTGCGCTTGCCTTTGCACTCACCATATTACTTGTCCCAACCGCTGTAAGCTCGAACTCATCCAAATGCTGAATAGCTGGAATATGTGTTCCACTCGCCCACCCGTTATTAATGGATGCCCCTATGATACCTGTACGAATTTTTTTACTCATTGTTAAACATCTCCCTTGTTAAAATTTACAGTATGATCGAATATCGGTTTGTCTCCAGCTCTTATCAGTCACTCATTTCTATGATATATTTATTTAGCTTGCTAACTATTCAATCGAGATAACATTAATTATTCTTTCATACTTTAGGTAAACTAAAATTGTTTTGGTGTTGACACCATCATAGGTGTATTTGTTTTATTAGCAAAGAGGGCAATTTAAATGAACATAGTACATCTTTTTGTACCTTTGGATCAGGAGTGATATGAATGAGAGTTTGCAATGAAGGATTTGAACAAGAGTTTATAGATGGAAAAAGTGACATGTACGCCATAGCTTTTACTCAGAATGTCCTTTCTGGGCGTTGGAAATATTTTATCTTATGGTACCTAAAAGACGAAACACGGAGATATACGGATATCAAAAAATTCCTTGGAGATCTGTCTCAAGGCTCCCTTACAAAGCAGCTTAAAGAGTTAGAGAATGATGGTGTTATTCAACGCGATGTATATCCGGAAGTTCCTCCACGAGTTGAGTATTCGTTAACAGACAAGGGAATGAAGTTACTACCGATCCTTGAAAAGATGGAGGACTTTGGAAAAGAATACGGCTAAGCAACTTAATTGAAATGGATAGCTTAACCCAAAAAAGCCGCAATTTAGCGGCTCTTTTACTCTGAAAAATTTCTATTCTACTTTATAATCAGTAACTACATCAAATTCTCCAATAATATTGTCTCCTTCTACATCATACAAATGAATCGTTCGAACAGTACCATTCACTTGTGTTTGTGCCAAGGCTTCTTCGATGGTAGTGATTTTAGGTGTAAGATCTTCAGCTTTTAGATAACCCTCGATTCCATTGGTGCCAATTGCAGCAATCAAATCGGGTTCAACCCCAATGATTGGTTCAGATAATGCTGAGCCATAGGTATCGCCCTGTGAATTGACATCATATTTAGTTTGAAGCAATAATTCGTGAATCGTTTCCGATGTTTCAGTGTTGTTTTCAAATAAAACATTTGATGAATTTACGTTCGATAACTTTAAGTTTGGCGATTTGTATCCAGTATAACGAGTGTATCCATTCCCATTATAGAATTCACCAACGTTCTGAGCATAATACGTCGTTTTAGTCGTTATTCTTGGAGAGTAGACAAAAAAACTAGAGGTTTTCGACGTATTATATGTCATGGAACTTGAAGCTGTTAAGCTTCCGCCAGATGTGTACAATCTAGCCATAGCTCCCATATATCCATTTGGAACACTTGCTGAAGCCTTCACTGATGCAACGGCTTCAGCAGTCGTACCTGTAGTGAAATTTCGAGTCCATACTTCAGATGTGAAAGTGTACGTGTGTCCCTTAATTTTGGGTGTACTATACGGTGAAGATGCAGTATTAGCCAGGACTGTTGAAGATGCCAAAAATAACGATAGAATACAAATCATTACCGTACTAACTTTCTTCGTTTTTCTCTTATTCATAGTTTCTCCTCCTCATAATAAAAAATATTTGGATTATAGTTTCAATCTTTAATCCCTCTCTGTAAATATATTAAATTTATTGTAATAATTAGATTTATTTTCCTTTTATATCATAGCACTGTTCCAGTTTTTTTGAAATAGATTCGCTAGTTTTCTTGCCTTAACATCAAAGACATATTTTTGACACCTTGCTCCGTAATTCACGAATCGCTCCTTTTCAGCTCTGCCATTCGATGTGGGTCTCTTCCTTATGGCTGGATGTCTTATGATATATTATATTAACAGGCATCGAGCACATCCATGGTTAGTAGCAGTTGTATCAGCTCTCATATTGACTATTGTAGAGTGGATCGCCAAAGATTACGGAAAAGTGTGGTATTTTAATAGATGGTACATCATCTGGTCTTACGCTTCGTATTTTAAACCTATGGTTATGGCGTATGTATACAGTTTGATCTTCTACAAAATGTTCAAACCACGTAACCCTTCATAAAGTATGTATTCTCAGCCAGCATAGGCAAATCAATAGGTTTCCATATTACTTATCTTTGTTAAAGGGGGGATGATATGTTTTTCTTCTTTTTCTTTCTGTTGCTTGGAATGATTGGTTTATTCTTTGGGGTTAGAGCACTGAGACGACCTAATTCATGGCCTTTTAATCGTACGAAGGATGAACTTCATGAATACGATATGATGGGCATCAAGTTTAGAGGCGTTTTTCTCCTTGCTTTTGGTACTGTTCTGACTATCGCCTCTTTCAGACTTCTTCTTATTTAAAATCCAAAAAAGCCGCTAATATAGCGGCTCTCAATCGGGCCTTACTCTGGTCCCGCTCAATATCGTGGTATCAACATTAATCTATGGTTTAATAGTAGCTTGCTGACCATCAGGAGCCACCGACTTATCGTTCGTCTTCACACCCCTGCGCTTCTTGTACCCTTTAAATATGAAATACCCCACTATGATTAAGATAATCGGCATTCCGTACAGTAATAGAATATAGAAACTGAACAGCAAAAGTACGATTATCGACCCATCTATTACATTCAATATGCACACTCCTTTATAAGTATTACTGGCTGAATGATTACTACATTACTCAATAACTACTCTCTCATCTTCATATGTAAAAAAATATTATTCATAGAAAAAATGTATTTTTTCTTATGTTAATTGTATAGACAAATAAAGTTGCTATTATAGCAACTTTATTAAAAGACATTTTTAGATTTCTTAAGCATTTTCAGGTTCATAAATTCCGTAACCATTCTTGCCATTCTTTTTAATCTTGTACATAGCTCCATCCGCATGTCTCAGAAGTTCGGAAGGCTCCTGTCCATGCTTGGGAAATAGGCTGATACCAATACTCATCGAAAGGTTGATATAGTTTCCGGCAATTTTGAAATGGGTACTGAATGCAGCTTCCAATCTTTTGGCGATGACTTCAGCATCGTGATCATCTTTCAGATGGCTTAAAATGATGAATTCGTCCCCGCCAAGCCGAGCTACAGTGTCCGCACTTGGAATTGTTTCACTTAATCGCTTTGCCATTTCCAGCAACACTTGATCGCCAACATGGTGTCCATATGTATCATTCACTTGTTTAAACCCATCAGCATCCACAAACATGACGGCTAGTTTGTTATGGTTTCTTTTGGCATTACTGATGGCCCAGGCAAGACGGTCATTATAAGCAAGACGATTAGGCAGACCGGTAAGTGGATCATGCAAAGACAAATGCTTGCTGATTTTCTCGGAGATTTTGATTTTGGCGTACTCCGTCTCCAGTTCTTTGATCAGATTTTTAAGTTTATATACCCTGGTATTGGTGTTAGTCATGTCAGTAATCTGAATAAGGGCGTAACTCCGATCTTCATGATAGAGCGGTTCAACATGCATATTTTGTCTGAATAATTGTTCATCCTCTCCTTCATTAGGAAGAATGAACGCCTTATGTAAAGCGCTTGAGCAAAATCTGCTCTGTCCATGATACAGCGCATTTTGCAAAATATTTAAATACATGTTCGACTTAAACCGTGGGCAGATCTCAAGCAGATTCAAGCCTACTACCTCTTCTACATTCTTGCCAGTAAAGCGCTCCAACCAGGCATTCCACACAACAATTTTTAAATGCCTGTCCACGATCATTATTCCCATATGGGCTTTGTTCAAAGCTTGTGAAATAAGATTATCCATTGCCCGCCTCCAACAAAGCGTCCATTTTGGCCAGCAGGCTCGATATGGAGTTCATACTCAGTGCTATGACAATGATACCTGTCACATCCGTATCGGCAAGTAAAAACGAGGTATGTAAAACCAGGACATAAACTTCATTCTGAAGCAATATTTGTTGATCGGAATTGGTGACATAGATCAGTTCAATATCAGGCAGGACGTATTCCAGTTTGATCTCCAGGAAGTTACCGAATTCTCCAATAATGGCGTTAAGCAGGACATTGCTAACTTCCTTCAAAACGTCCAAATCCGTGTCCATCAGGTTCGGATCGTTCGATATAACGCTCTCACCCAGTTCTCCAAGACAGATGTTTGCCAATACTTTAGCCTGCTCAACAGGAAACATCAGAAATGCTTTTCCCTGAAATTCGTATCCAAACTGTAAGGATGACCTAAACAGGTGACCTTCACTAAAAAAAATGTTGTATCTTCGATCTCCAGGATCAACATCGGATATGGAGATTAGTTCCACTTCCGGAATATTCAAAACGATACGCTTGTCTACAATCTCTGACAACATGTTAGCCGCTTGTCCCACGTAAACGTTCACTAGTTCAGTAAGCAAATCCTTCTGTAAATCATTCAGCATGATAGGCCGCCTGAATCAGTTGAATCATGGTAGTTGCCTTCTCTGCGGTTAACGGTTTATTCAAAAAACCAGAAATGCCTAACATTTCAACTTCATCCCTAGTTGTCTTCTGAATATCTGCAGATAAGATAATAATTTTGACATTGCTATCCGTTTCTCGAATCATACGAAGCATTTCTTGTCCGTTCAAACCAGGCATCAGCAGGTCGGTGGTTATAAAATCAGGTTGAAATTCCTTGAATAGGTTGTATCCTTGCTCTCCATTGTTAGCAATCTGAATCTCGCATTCTGGAATATGATCAACAATCAGCTTTGTAAGCAATTTCTGTACGAAAATGGAGTCTTCCACGATTAATACTTTCATTTTCTCTTCAGTCTCCTTGATAAAATGGTAAGAGCTCGGGATAGTCAGGCGCTGTGGACAGTTCTTGATATAGGGCTTTCGCGCGCAGTGGCACCCTGAAAAGAGACTGACTGGTGAATCAAGTAAATATAAATTATAGTAACTTTAATTTAATTGTCAACAACATTATTGAATAAGTTCGATTCGTGTGCAATTGACATACTAAGGTCTGACGTTTTAAAAAACATAAAAAAACGGTCACCTAGTGACCGTTTTTGATCGGTTATCTGGAACTGCATTAAGTTTACTCTTTTACCCCTCCAAGCTGCAAGCCATGAACGAAATACTTCTGCAAAAATGGATATACGACTAAGATGGGTAATGCCGCAACAATCGTAATCGCTGCCCGAATAGATACAGGTGTGACCATGTTACGCGCAGCACCAAGATCTGCACCATTGGCAACGGCTGCACTACTGTTGGAATTCATAGAAGATGATAATAGTTTCATCAACTCATATTGCAGCGTGCTCAGGTTTTGTTTGGAAGATGCATACAGAAACGTATCAAACCAAGAATTCCATTGACCGACTGCAATGAACAGTGCAACAGTAGCAAGAACCGGTTGGCACAGCGGTAGAATAATGGAAATGAATGTTCTGAAATCTCCAGCACCATCGATTTTGGCGGATTCGATTAATCCTTCCGGTAGTGTCTGGATATAGGTTCGAATAACAATCATATTAAAGGCACTGATCAGCCCAGGAATAATGTACACCAGGAAGTTGTTTAACAAATGCAAATCTTTCATTAGGAAGTAAGTTGGAATAAGACCTGCACTAAAATACATCGTAAGAACAACTGTAATGGTAATGGGCTTTCGTAATATATAATCTTTTCGGCTTAGTGTGTAAGCCAGCATGGAGGTTAAGAATAGACTTAAAACTGTCCCCAAAACCGTTCTCGCCACAGATATACCAAAGGCGCTGAAGATGGTCCCTCCTGCAAATACTGCTCTGTAGTTTTGATCTGTCCATACCCGAGGCCACAGATAAATCCCACCCCGGATGGTGTCATTACCGGCATTGAATGATACGGCGAGTGTATTCACAAACGGATACAGGGTAACAATCGCGATTGCGATCATCAGTATACCATTTAACGTATGGAAGACAATCGGTTCAAGCCGAGATTTATTGATTCCCATCTCTAGTCCCCCTTATATTAATCGGTCTTCCCCGAGCCGTTTGGAAATTGAATTCGCCGCAAAGATCAGCGTGATACTAACTACTGTTTTGAAGATACCTGCCGCAGTAGCCAAAGAATAATTCCCGATCTGTAGTCCGTACTTCAGGACAAATATATCTATCGTCTGTGACCAGTCGACAACCACACCATTACCTAACAGATACTGAACCTCGAATCCAGCTTCCAAAATCCAGCCCATATTCATAATCAGCAAAATGATAACAATGGATTTGATTCCGGGTAAGGTCACATACAGCATTTTCTTATATCGGTTCGCACCATCAATCTCTGCCGCTTCATAGAGGGAAGGATCGATAGACGTGATGGCTGCCAAATAAATAATGGCATTCCAGCCAACTTCTTTCCATACATGGGATGCGCCTACAATGCCCCAGAAGTATTCCGGAACGCTAAGCCACATGATAGGTTCTTGAATGATATGCAGCTTCATGAGTACCACATTCACAATACCACCATCTACAGATAGTGAACTTGCTACGATACCTGTCACAATAATCCATGAGAGAAAGTGAGGTAAATACGATATTGTTTGAATGGTTCGTTTGTATAACTTATGTTTGATCTCATTAAGTAAAATGGCAAATATAATTGCTGTCGCAAATCCGAGCACCATATTGATGACGCTCATCGCAATGGTATTACGAAGCACGTTAAGAAATGCATCGTCTGTTAACAAAAACTTAAAGTGTTTGAGCCCGACCCATTCCTGCTGGGTGAAACTCTTCGCAGGACTGTAATTCTGAAAGGCCATAACCCAGCCCCAAATGGGATAATACGAGAATACGAGAATGTACGCAACGATGGGCAATGACATGAACATGAGTTGTCTTTGTCCGCGCAATCGTTTTAACAGTGGTGCCTTGGGAACGACTGTACGGGTGGTTTGCTCTGGTATGGCTCCAGGCGTGTTCGCCATCTTTCACTCCTCCTATTGGCTTGCAGCGACTTTAAGCATGATGTCCCCGGAAGGCACTCGCCTGAGTAATCCTTTGGTTGATACCTTCCGAGAGAATCATTGCCGCATTTTTTTATTTAACAGACCAGTTCTCGATTCTCCATTTCAGTTGATCATTAATTCGATCTTCATAGGATTTAACATCGATCTTCTTGTAAGCGTCTACATATTCAGTCCAAATGTTATCGAACTCATTCGGTTTTGACATGATTGCTTTAGGCAAGA
This sequence comes from Paenibacillus sp. FSL E2-0151, assembly GCF_037993015.1. Classification (NCBI taxonomy): domain Bacteria; kingdom Bacillati; phylum Bacillota; class Bacilli; order Caryophanales; family Paenibacillaceae; genus Paenibacillus; species Paenibacillus sp. FSL E2-0151. The sequence continues at coordinate 3,446,969 of NZ_CP150308.1, read as the reverse complement.
ATTTCAATGAAGTGTCTGTCATTTGTTTGTTCGCTACCGCAGCATCAGAGCCTTCTTTCAGATCGACCTGCCATGCTGGATAGTACACTGGATTTTCTGGTGCAGGAGAGAAGAAGTCACTCCACGTTTTGAAGCCGTATGCATCCAGAAGTTCTTTATCTTCCGGTTTGAGGTTGTCATAGAATTCCTCAGGTTGGTTGATCGCTCCAATTGCATTGCCATCTTCAAATGTTCCTTCGAGCTTCGGTGCAGCAGCGTAGAAACCTTCAGCTTTGTTAACCAATCTCCATGCTGGATCATCCTGCTCTGTCCGTTGCTCTGGTGTACGATAGAATCTTCCCTCTTCATTCACTTGATAGTCTACACCCTCTTCACCCCATGACAAGAGCTTCTGGTACTTCTCGTCCATAAGCTTATCGAGGAATTTGATGAGTGCGACAGGGTCTTCGGCATCTTTACTGATACCAAAACCATTGTTCAAGTTAATGACTGGACGATCCAGATAATGATCTGTGATACTTGTATCATAGACAAGCGGGAAGCCTACGTATGTCTGGCCAATTTTCCCCTGTGCTACGAGTGGGTCTTCGCCGGCTTGGAAATTCCAGTGCTGATCGAACATACTAAGCACACGTCCCGAAGAAATTTTGGCCAGATATTGATCGTAGTTCTGAACGAAGGCTTCTTTATCCAGCAATCCCTCGTTGTACAGATTGTTTAGTTCCTTATAATACCGTTTGGAGATATCTTTGTCGGCAAACACGGTTGCGACTCCACTATCATCTACGACTACGCCCCCGTCGTTGGGGTGACCCGTAAGATGTTCAGGTGGGTTAAGCAAAGGGAACGTCCGCCAGTCTGAAGCCAATGTAGTGAAACCAATCGTTGGTTGACCATCAATAGTTGGATTCTTGGCTGCATAATCACGGACCAACTTTGTGAAATCATCCAACGTTTTTGGAGTTGGGTACCCGGCATCCTTCAGTATGGACTTTTGGATCCAGAATGCAGGACCAGAATAATAGTTACTAATGAACTCTCCTGTATACACTCCATAGTTAGGCAACCAGTAAATATGTCCGTCACTGGAATCTTTCATCCGGTTCCAGTCTTTACCGAAATGTTTCTTCAGATTAGGTGCATGCTCTTCAATGAGATCTTCAAGCGGAATAACCGCACCCGCTGAGACCAACTTGGTGTCTGCTGTGATCAGATCCGGGAAATCGCCCCCGGCAATCATAACGCCCAACTTCTGTTGAAGATCACCTACTAGAAACTCCATCTCAAGATTAACGCCGAGTTCATCCTGAATCTTCTTGTAGATTCGGTTATCTTTAGCTGGCGCCTGATTTGGCGTTCCGATAAAGGCCGAAATGTTCAGTACCTCTTTCCCATCCTTTGTAGTCGCTTTCTCATTGTCACCGCTGCATCCTGCCAGTGCCAAACTCAAAGCCAGAACGAGTGATACGGAACCCCAAAGCTTCTTTTTCTTAAGTCCCCCCATGTACTTGCCCTCCTTGGAAGTGGTATGTCTTACTGTTTTTAGTATGAAGAAATGTATGCGGTTACAAAATATATACATTTAAGGTCTACCCCCCTGTAATTGTAGGTCTTATTCAGGAGGGGTTCTTCTTTTTCATGGATCAATTCGCATACTTTTGCCTGTATTCTACTGGTTTCATGGCTGTTCGTTTTTCGAAGTGTCTGAGAAAATGCTGGTAACTGCGGTACCCTACTTGCTCCGCAATCGCACTGGATGTTTGATTCGTCTGCTGGAGCAGACGCTTCGCTTCTTCCATTCTTAAATCATGTACTACCTCGATTACACCCTTACCATACTTTCGCAAAAAGGATTGCCCTAAATGGACAGGATTCACGTAGAATTGTTCTGCGAGCTCCTGGATCGTAAATGTCTCCCTGTAATGCATCTGCACATATTCAGCAACCGTCGCCTGGATGCCACCCATTTGCCTCTCCCGGAAAATCGCCAGTGCTGACTTGCATTGCAAACAGAAATGTTCCAGATTGTTAGCAACCTCTTCTATATTTCGATGGCCCTTCTCTAGAATTCCGCTCGCCAATTCGTTCATTAGAGCATTAGGTTCTCCTCCTAATTCTCTACACAGGGACAATCCGCGGAATATAATATGGGTAGAGAAAATATGTACAATCTCTGGCGCAGCCTTCATCTGTACAAACAGTTCAAAAGCACTCCGAATCGCAGACGAGAGTTCCTCCACAGAACCGTTTTCAAGCAAATCGCAAATATGGTCCACCTCTGACAGCGTTTCCGGATCAAACTGCCAATTCTCCAGCTGAATATCTTCGGCAAACAAAAGACGCTCTTGATTAAAAAACAAATAACGCCCAACTTCCTGAGCGGAGCGGAAGGATTCAGATAAATGCTCCAGTTTGTTGACCGTTAATCCAACCGCGATATGAATTTCTTCGCAGCCGTTATGTTGCATATTATTCATCAAACGCTGGGTAAAAGCTTTAATTGCTTCAAATGTCTCATTTCTATCATTCGTTTCCTCCCCCCATACAAGTCCCAATGAGTCTCTTGTTCTGTCTATCACATAACAGCAAGTTGTTTCTTCAGCCGTTTGTTCGACTACTGAACAGACTTCCTGAATATCTCCCTGAAAGGCTATCCGCAGGTATGCCCAATGGGACTTGTTTAAACGAGGAAGTATCTCTGACATCTCCTCCTCCGATATATTTTGCTTATCCTTAATCAGTGCGGACAAAAACGCTTTGATCCTTTGCTCATTTGCATGTTCCCTTATACGCTCCTGGTTTTCACGCTCCTGCAATTGCATACGGAGACGGACCAACATATCCTCTGCTTCTGTACTGTCAACCGGTTTGGTTAGATAGTTGGAGACACCTAATCGAATAGCTTGTCTGGCATAATTAAAATCACTGTATCCACTCGTGATGACAAACAGCACAGACTCATGTTCCAATCGTCGTGCTTCTTCTACAAGTTCCAGCCCATTCATCACAGGCATACGAATATCTGTCACCACGAGATCAGGTCGATCTTGTTCCATCATCCGAATGGCTTCCTCACCGTTGGCGCACACGCCTCTAATTTCAAAACCATACTTTTCCCAATTGATCAGAAGCTGCAACCCTTCAATGGCATAAGGTTCATCATCGACTAACAATACTTTATACATGAGAGTTTACCTCCTATTTCCTCTGTTCCAGCTTGGAGATCGGTATACGGTACCCTGCAATGGTTTCCTTTCCAGGTACACTGCTTAGATCAAATATCGCATTTCCTTCATAAAAGAGTTCCAGCCTGCGGTAGACATTGCGGAGTCCTACATGCTCGCCGTTCCTAGGTCTTTCAGAACGAATATCTCGCAGGAGCTCGGTTAGTCTCCCTGCATCCATACCGATTCCATTATCGATCACCTGAATAACCAGTTCAGAAGCGTTTCGTCTCGCCGTTATCTTGATCTCTCTTCCATTTTTTCGCGCCTGCAAGCCGTGTTTGCATGCATTTTCGACGAGCGGTTGAATACTCATGCGGGGAATGAGCAACGAAGCTGCATCAGGATCAACCTCGAAGGTGTAATCAAACAGCTCTCCAAAGCGAAACTTCTCAATCTGGAGATAAAGATTCGTAAATTGCAGCTCTTCTTGCAAAGGAATCAGATTGTCAGAATGACTGAGCAACTGTCGCATCAGTTTGGACAGACTTTTAATAATCTCAATTACTTCCGTATATCCATTCTTCGTACTAACGACCAGCAAGGCATTCAATGTGTTAAATAAAAAATGGGGATTCATCTGACTCTGGAGCATGGACAATTCAGTCCTCACTTGATCCAGCTCCAGATCTTTTTGACGGATTTCCAGTTTATATACGTCATTAATCAGCGTATGAATTTTACCAATCATGATGTTAAATGTACGAATAAGCCCGCCAATTTCGTCGCGGCCTTCGTGAATTTCAATCAGATCGAATCGTTCGTTACGAACCTTCTCCATATGTCTGGATAACTTGCGAATCCGATAGTGGTAGGAACGCAAAATAATGTAGATCAATACAGAGGGGACCACGATACTTAATGCGAGCAACCCCAGAATTGATTTAAAGGCTTCTTGCAGCAGGTGGTCAAGGTGACGCGTATCGGCAACTCCAATCAATTTCCAACCCTTTAGGTAGGCTAGATTCCCCAACGATTTTTCAAGCGTGTAAGCAGAATCTCCAGATTCCTCGAGCATTGATTCATTATCAAGGGGGGATAAGTCGGTTTCGCTGAATTCCCCACTTGAAACGACAGTTCGATTGTTGCTGTCCACCAGACGCAGCTGAAGACTGTCTGATTCACGATTTAAAATGCTATACACCCGGCTAAGTTCCAGATCAATCTTGGAATACTTGTTGTAATTGGCATAGGAAGTATAGGTATCCATTTTGCCAATCACACTGATTCTTCTTCCCGCGTTGAATCCGGATGGCTCAATATAATCAACGACAAGAATGCCTCCACTGGTGGATTTCAGCTGTTTCAATCCAGGGAGTAGATTCTTGTCTTTCATCACGATATAATGACTGCCCGTCTGAATGGTATCGTTATCCGTATAGATGCGCACCTCCAGAATATTCGCTGACATGTACCGTGTTAATTTATCTCGCAGGAATGCATGGTAGACGTTGTAATAATCCACGGGGGAGTGATAGGTCCGATCCAGTGCCTCATAGAGCGAATCGTCTGCTGCAATAATTCGGCTCAGGGCAACGCTCTCATCAATCATGCCTAGCAGTTCTCCCGCAGCCCTGTCGATGGATTTACGCAGATTTTCCTGTTCTCTAATCTTGATATCCGCAGAGGTTCGTTCATAAAAGAAGATATTAATCGTTATTACAGGAAGGAGAATACTAAGTACATAAATAAGCAGAAATTTGGATCGGAGAGGAATATCATTAACTTTACTGAACATCCAGAATTTATGACGCATATAATCACCCTTGGTTTTTGTTTTTATAGACTGACGGAAGCTCCCCAGTATGCGCTCTGAACTTTTGGGTGAAATATTCAGCATCATGATATCCTAGCCTGAATGCAATGTCAGTGATCTTCATATTGGTGCGTCGCAGGAGTTTACGGGCCTCCTCAACACGAAGCTGGTGCACATAGTCACTGAAACTGACCCCCATCTCCCGCTTGAACTGTTGACCCAGGTAGGCAGAATTCACGTGAATACGATTAGCTACATCTTGTAATTTAATTTTACTTCGATAGTGCTGCTTCAATTCATTCACTGCTTCTGCAACCAGCCCTCCCGTACCCGTCTTTTGGTTCAATTCAGACTGGGAAAGTTGCTTGGACAGTCGAACACACAGGTCTTGCAATGTGCCGGAAGACCAACTCGCAGCCTCATGCCATTCTTTTTCACATAGTATTTCTCTGCAACCCTCTCTTTTTCCATATTTTCGTAGCAGCTCCCCGTGGATATATCGAATGACATGATGTATCCATTCCAATGAAACCTCTGCTTTCTCACTTTTCTCTAACAGTGCACTCACTGCAATATCGATGGAATACGTGTTTTCTGCTTCAATCAACGCCAAGATCTCTTTGGAGATATTCATCATTTGCTCTAAATCATATTCTTCGTTTATTCGATATTCATTAAAATGATCTTCATAGGTTTCATCTGTAACCGTGACTCCATTTTGCTGTTTTTGCTCATTTCTGCGTTTGTCCAGAGGTTCAATCATTTCCATAAGGATTTGATGAATCTCCTCGGGAACAAGAGGTTTAAGCACGTACTGATCGACCTGATACCGTATGGCTTGCTTCGCGTAATTAAAATCGGAGTATCCTGTAACGATAACAATTTTAGAGGTATAGGCGAGATCTTCTCGCAAGGTGTGAATCAAACCAAGACCATCCATAACAGGCATTTGAATATCAGTGACGACAAGATCCGGTTCAACCGAGTTGAATAGAGCAAGTGCTTCCTCCCCATCCGTTGCCGTTCCGCAGAGTTCATATCCACAAGCTCGCCAGTCAATCATCGTTCTCCATCCTTCTAGCATAAACGGCTCATCGTCCGCGACAATGACCTTGTACATTAGCTCACCTCACTTTTATCCTTGATCAGCTGCATGTAATTTATCAATATCAATAGGTAGATTCCAGTTGTTCTGAAAACGCTAAACAGCAGAACAACAGCAGGATTGTTGTCTGCTCGCACAACTTTGGAGAACAAAATTTCTACCAGTCTCATCGTCATTAATCAATAACATAGAAAACGGTTCCATCGGACCGTACTATAAGAACGCTCCGATTGTAGCGAAGCGCCGGGTTAACAATTCAAGTGTAACGCTTACATTTTGGTACAACAACCTGTTAAACTATAGGTTTTCACCCGACAAAGTATAGGTTTAGCTCAGAAGTAATCTATTGCCAGGAAAAAGAGTTTTCATTCTCCACGCACAATACGGAATCCTTGATCGGGACCAAAACCATTTGCATCAAATTTGCCTCGAAATGATATTTCATTGTTATTGACACCGCCGATCCAGCCTCCGCCTTTCACAACTCGCCAAGTTTGATTTGGACTCTCCGAATCGCTGTACCAGTCCCAGCACCATTCTCTCACATTCCCAGACATATCATAGATTCCTAACTCATTCGCCTTCTGAGTTCCGACTTTTTTGGTTTGATTACGATTGCTCTCAATAGCGGGCCAGCTCCAGTCACCCGTCAGAATGTTCTCGCCGGCATTTACCCAGTACCAAGCAACTTCATCAGGATTGTTACTTCCGCTGTATGTGTAATTTAAGCTCTTTTGACCTCCGCTTGCAGCGTATTCCCATTCTGCCTCTGTGGGTAAACGGTAACCGTTGGCGTCCTCGTTGATCGTTACATTCCATTTTATAGTGTCATTTTCATTGTGATTATTCGTGTCCTGGTTGTCTTTATCTATATTGTAATAAGGTTTCAGGTTTTCTTTTATACTTTTTTGATTACAGTATTCCACTGCGTCATACCAGCTGACCATTTCAACAGGCAGGTCATCTCCCTTGAAGCCAGAAGGATTTTCCCCCATAACCTCCATCCATTCTTTTTGAGTTACTTCGTATTTGCCAATATAGAAGGAATCCAGCGTTTCATTCCTATCGATCTGACTTGGCTTACTGCTCTTGAAGGCTCCTCCTTCGACGAATACCAAGTCATCGCTTAATTTCGTATTACTTGCTGAACAAGCACTTAGACTAACAACTATAGCGATTAAAGTTAACCATACCAGCTTCTTCATTCAATTATTCTCCTTTACTAGCTTAAATCCGGCAACGTCGAGGTCCGTTAGTCTGGAGAATAACGTTACTCAACGCTACCGGAAAATTGAATTTCAAATGCAGGTGCAGAAGTTGAACTGCATCACATCATTTTTACCAAACCGTCACGTTTGCGCTTCCGCTACTTTGATAACCTTCCGTTGCCATCACCTGATAGGACCAGCTGTTGCCTAAGTACATCCCTTTGCTCGCCCATGCATTCACATGATTACTGAACGTGATGGTAGAATTGACTCCGATTGGTTTCTTGGTCTGTCTAACACTCCAATACTGAGGGAAAGTCTGAGTACCATCAATGGAAGGTGCATTGTATCTCATCGTTGTATAGATGTCATATGTGCCGCCATCACTAGTCATCGAGCCCTTATACGTTCCGGTAGGACGATACGTTCCCCAGCTATCCACCACGTAATATTCAATTAGAGCGTTTCTAGTCCAACCATAGAAGGTGAGATAGCCGTTACCTGAAGGAGAGAATACGCCGGCATTATAATTGACCACTCGATTAGGCGTACCGTATGTCCACCCTTTCCCGACAACAAAGTTCCCAGTATTTTGCCAATTCACACTGTAATTCCCGCCCGATCCATTCACGGCGTTGACCGTTCCTCCGCCATCTGTCCAATTTTGCCAATAATCTGTTGCTGCGCTTGATGTTGCTGCGAAGACACCAAAACTCATGGAAGCTGCGAGAACAACGGTCATTAATTTTTTTCCGAATTTGAACATGGATGATACCTCCTGATATTTTAATAGATTTGGTTGATGCTACAATCCGATATGAATGTTCTTCAGCAAATTCACTTGAAAAGACGTTGCGAAAACAGATACAGATCGTTCTTCCACACGGGCCAATCATGTCCTCCACTTTCCTCATGCCAAATGTGAGGTACTCCGTGTTGCGCCAAATATTGGTGAACCCCAAGACTAATCTCTATAAGATTGTCCTGTTCACCGCAAGAGATCCATAACAGCGAGAGCAATGAAGGCGCTTTCGAAAGATCAGGGACAAGTAGCTCCGGACTTCTGGTGTTTGGGGCTGCGGAGAAAGCACCGATCCATGCAAAATGGTCTAGATTACTTAATCCGATATTTAAGGATTGACCTCCACCCATGGATAAACCAGCAATCGCCCTTTTATCCCGGCTTTTATGCAAAGGGTAGTTCGACTCCATGTAAGGTATCAAATCGTTGAGCAGATCGGATTCGAACCGTTTAAATGCTTTGATTTTCTCAGGTTCAAACAGGTCTCCTACGGCTCGATCATTCGACATTGCGCGACCGTTGGGGAAAACAATAACCATCGGTTCAAGCATATTATCGTTGTACAGATTATCGAGAATAATTTGCGGAGAACCATGAGTATGCCATTCGGTTTCGTCTCCGCCAATACCATGCAAAAGAAAAAGTACAGGATACATCGTTGTCGAAGAAAATTCTGGTGGGGTGTACACCATCGCTTTACGGGAATTGCCAACCGTGGTGGAAGGATACTCTACCGTCTCCATGACTCCACGTGGTATATTCTCTCGATACTGGTCATATCCCGTTACTGCTGGTGAGATCAATTCCATTCTCTTTTCCTCCGAACATATGAGTGACTATCAGTCTTCAGTTAATCCACATAGCCAAAACCCAGAATAGTGAAGCATTTATGTTCATGGCCTTCCGCCATTTCGATCTCGATGGAGTGCTCCCCCACATGCTCTTCGTTAAGCAGAAGTGTGGCATGGCAATGGGTCCAGTTCACTTGACGCGGATCGACTTTTTGGACGAATACCCCATCTACCTTGATATGTGCAGTTCCGAATTCATCGTTACCAGAATCCTTGAAGATTAGAATGAGGCGTTTGCACTGCAAACTTATCCGAAAGCTACTCTGATCCTCTTTCCCCTCTCCTGTACGCATCCAGTTGTTGGGGAACTGAGGTGTGCCATAGTCATGAGCATCCATCTCAGCCATCTGCAGATCCGTGTCCGTTTTACAAAAAGAGCCTGCATCGATACGGGCAATGTGATTGCCGTTTTTCCGATCCAACAGCTTCACATTAACAAATTCATTCCCAATTAGCGGAGCTTTTTCAATATCATGATCTTCCTCATCCCACTCAGAACGATTCGTCACGTCGAACAAATATTCCAAACAATCGGCCATAATTCGATGCCCTATGTTAGTTGGATGATATATATCATGGAAAAATTGCTTTTTGGAAATAACGTTGCCTTCACCTTTTGTCTTGTTGAACTGATCTACGACAGCATCTTTCACACTTACCATTGGCAGATCGTAATGCCAGCCTACTGGAGCGAGACGATCCTGTAGATTCCAGTCATTTTCGAATACACTGAATAACAAGATGACCGCTGGCTTGTTATCGGCAGTAAGTGCTTTGAGTACCAGACTCTCGTAACATTTACCTTGGGTTTCATCATCTGCGTCATTGACTGCGAATTCGATTATGACAATATCCGGCTGAACGGCACCTCCCCTCAGCACATCACGATCATAACGTACAATCCCCAGTTCTGAAGGAGTTCCACCCACACCTGCTTTAATCAGATGAATCGGACTATCTTTTGAAAGCGCAAACATAAACTTGAACGACTCATAAGACCGATAAGCGTAACTTTGGAGATGAATAGGTACTGCACCAGCACCATGGGTAATGGAGCCTCCAATATAAGCGATAACGACAGGTTCGCCGTTTTTTGCCTTCTCAATGGCTCGTTTTAATCTGACATTATTTCCTTTGTTCAGAAGAGATCGGCCAATCATGTCGCGATATCTAGGTGACTCAAAATCAATTGCGGGCTTGACTGCCGACGCTGTCACTCCAACTGGATCGCGCGGTGCAGTGAATTCCGTGTTTTCACCTGCATCTCCTGAATCCTGGAGCATAAATCATCATCACATCCTTCCGGTTAGATTCTGACCATCCTCAAACAACATTTAAAGGATCACAGCTTTTATTATTATTAGATCAGATGTGATCCTTCTCCCAAAGTGTATCCCTTACATAATTTTACAACAACCTGACAAAGTATAGGATTTTAACCAATATATCATTTTAATTTGAGTACAATGACATGCAGATCAGAACACCTATAATTTTTCATGTAAACGCTTTAATTTGTATACTATTTCCATGATATAATTTTGAAAAACCGCATTGATGAAGGAGGATACTCATGAATATCACGGGTCAAGGCGCGTGGGATACGGGTACATATACAAATCTGTTTTTGAAGCTAGGCTACGATGAGAATGAGATCACGAACAGATTGGAAGAAACATGGAACGAGCTGTTTTATGGCGATGACAATACTCGAATATATTACTCCATGGGTGAGGACAAGGGTTATTTGCTGGACACTGGTAATCTCGATGTTCGATCCGAGGGCATGTCCTATGGCATGATGATGGCTGTTCAGATGGACAAAAAGGAGGAATTTGATCGACTCTGGAATTTCTCACACTCGTTTATGCAACATAAAGCGGGTCGTTATAAAGATTATTTTGCCTGGCATTGCAAGCCTGACGGAACCCAACTCTCGCAAGGTCCTGCTCCTGATGGTGAGGAGTTTTTTGCCATGGCGCTTTTTTTTGCCTCCAACCGCTGGGGCGATGGCGCTGAACCTTATGATTACAAGGCACAAGCCCGCAAGATCCTTCGTGCATGTATACATCAGGGCGAAGACGGCGAAGGCCATCCCATGTGGGACCCGGAAACAAAACTGATCAAATTCATACCAGAAACACCGTTTAGCGACCCATCCTACCATCTGCCTCATTTTTATGAACTATTCGCGAAATATGCGGATGAAGAAGATCAGCGCTTCTGGAAAGAAGCGGCGGCCGCTAGTAGAGCTTACCTTCATACAGCCTGCCATCCCGTAACCGGACTATCACCTGAATATGCGAACTATGACGGCTCTCCGGCTCCAATACAGCCGCATGGTGATTTCAGACATTTTTACAGTGATGCCTACCGTGTTGCTGCGAATATAGCGCTGGACTGGGAATGGTTCCGCAAGGATCACTGGCAGATCGAACAATCCAATCGGATTCAATCCTTCTTCAGTGATATTGAAATGTCCGATTATCGTCGCTATACAATAGAAGGTGAACCTTTCGACGAACCTTCACTGCATCCTGTAGGTTTGCTGGCTACCAATGCCATGGCTTCACTGGCTGCGGACGGTCCACATGCTGACACATTCGTTCACAAGTTCTGGAACACACCTCTGCGTCAAGGAGAGCGACGTTATTACGACAATTGCCTGTATTTTTTCAGCATGCTCGCTCTAAGCGGAAGATATCGCATGTACTAAACTAAGGGAATGTGCATGAGCCGTTGAACCTGTCCTGTGAACATTTGGCTTGCAGGACAGGTTCAATCACTGAATTTTAAGAAAAATGCAACGATATTACGATTTAATCTATATCAATAAAAAACGTTCCCGGCTCGCATATGTTTACTGCGAACCGGGAACGTTTGGTTGTACAAATACAGGCAGTAACTTTTCCCGCTCTGTATGATTCAGATACTTTAATTATTTGGAAACAGAAGAAGTATCATAGGAAGACTGCATAATCTCCAGATATCGATTAATGTTCAATCCCTCCAGGCCTTTCACATATTCATCCCAATCCTTATCCAGACTTTTGGCGCCAGTAATAAATTGCAGGGCGTTCTGATCGATGTAATCCTTGAGATTGGTCTGCATCATGCTGGCTTCATCAGCTTGGGACGGATCTACCCACAATGCCCAATGAGGGAAAATCTCTTTTGGTTCCTTGCCCTCCATTAACAATGTCGCCTCATAGAGACGTCGCTCACCACCATCATTGGCATAGATGTCTGTCCCCTGTACTTCGGAGTCCCGATATGCCTGATAATGATTGTACTGACTCAATGCAGCCCAACTGTCATTACGAGGTTCTTCTCCAGAAGGAAGCGGAATGGCTTTATATAACGGCTCAATCTGATCATTGAGCGCCACTTCTCCTTCTTGAGGTTTGCGCCAGCTTACGCCCTCTTCTCCCAGATATGATGCCATGGTTCCTTCCTGGGTATAGAGATAATCCAGCAGCTTTATGGCCGCGATCTGCGTTTCCTCACTGGCTTTGTTTGTCAGTACAAAAGACGCTCCGGGATCAATCGGATAGTTGTACGTAGCATAAGCAGCATGGGGTCCCTTCAATGGAGGGATGGGATTGTAATCATTCCCGTAAGGAGAACCTTCGGCAGTGGTTACGAATAATGATGGATGCATCGCTGCTCCCGCACCGAGAAGCTGTGCATCAGCGTTATCTCCAATTTTTTTGAAGGCCCCGACGTTTTGGGTAAATGCCCCTGGATCAATCAACCCTTCATCGTACAGGGATTTAATATAGGCAAGCCCTTCTTTCCACTCCGGTTTGTTCACTACGGTCTCCACTTTCCCCTGATTGACAATGAGATAATTCCGATCGTCGTCATAGATAAAACCGTTCATCAAGTACGGAATAATGTGCACACCGAAATTTTCAGTCGAACCGCTTAGCGGTACTTCGTCGGCTTTGCCGTTCCCGTTCGGGTCTTTCGTTTTAAATGCCCGAAGCATTTCCTTAAATTCTTCTGTCGTCGTTGGTTCGGTCAGGCCCAGTTGTTCCATCCATTTGGTGTTGACCCACATCTTGTTTGGGTATGAACAGTGAAAACATTCATTCAGACCCGTCAGACCATAGATATTTCCGTCAGGAGCAGTGTTCATGGCCCGATAATAGTCATTGCTCTCAAGTACTTTTTTAATATTGGGAGCATGCTCCTCAATCAGATCATTCAGCGGCAAAATAACCCCCTGCTGACCAAACTTCAACAAGTCTGTCTGGGAGAAACGATCTACCCAAGGGATGAGCAGATACAAGTCCGGATAATCACCGGAAGCCAGTGAAATCTGTCTTTTCTCCGCTGCACCGTCGAATGGAACCGTAGTCCAGTTGAACTGAATATCAAACTTCTCTTCCATTTTCTTCGTGAATTTGTTAGTGGACAGGTTGGTATCCGAACCCTGGTGAGCAAACACATTAATGGCCGTCTTGCCTGACGGATCGCTGCCTTCCCCGTTCCCCTTATCAGAGCTTGAACATCCGGCAAGTACCAACGAGGTAAACAGCATACAGGCAAGAATGATGAATCCCGCTTTTTTCAATATAATCCTCTCCTTCATGAATAATAGAAAAAATGAACTTATCCTTTAACTGAGCCAATCAGCATACCTTGCACGAAATACCGTTGAACAAAAGGATAGATGATTAGCACCGGCAAGCTGGCCATCACAATTAACGAGTACTTCATGAGTTCAGCCATCTGCTGCTGTTTGATCATTTCCGATGCATCCATGCTCCCTGTACTGCTGTTCAGAATAAGAATGCTGCGTAATATCAGCTGTAGCGGATAGAGCGACTGTGATTTCAGATAGATGAGGGCATCAAAGTATGCATTCCACTGACCGACAGCGTACATAAGTGACAACACGGCGATAATCGGTTTGGCGAGTGGCAGGATAATACTGAAGATAAACCGGATGTCACTGCAGCCATCGATGTCTGCTGCTTCGGACAATTCTTCCGGTATCGAATTCTGAAAAAAGGTACGGGCAATGATGACTTGCCATACCCAGACGGCATTGGGAATCAGCAACGCCCAGCGGGTATCAATCAGTCCCATGGTTTTGACCACCAGATAGGTAGGGATCAAACCGCCTGAGAACAACATGGTGAAGGTAATAAACATCATTAACGAGCTGCGACCAACAAACGTTTTTTTGGATAATGGATAAGCAATCATAATGGTCAGTGCCACGCTGATGAAGGTGCCGCAGGCTGTATAGAAAAGGGAATTGGCATAACCGGTAAGGACTTGATCATTCCGCAATACAGACTTGTAACCGTCAAACGTCAGGTCAATGGGCCACAACCAGACTTTTCCCGAGGAGACGGCAGCAGGGCTGCTGAGCGAAGAACTCACAATATATATCAAGGGATACAGCACGGCAATCAGCACCACTGTCAACATGAAGTACACAACCGTTATAAATACGCGGTCTCCCCAGGATTCACGAATCGTACTGGTGCTCTTGATCCGCGAACGACCTGCATTTGTCTGTGTGTTAGGCATGGGTTGATTCTCCTCCTTTCGCTCCCGTTACCATAAGCTTGTATTGGACAGTCGCTTGGCAACCGCGTTTACGATTAATAACAGAATCAGGTTAATCACCGAGTTGAACAGGCCAACCGCAGTAGCGAAGCTGTAATTGGCATTCAGCAATCCTATTTTATAGACATACGTGGAGATGATCTCCGAAGCAGACAGGTTGAGCGGATTTTGCAGCAAATATATTTTTTCGAACCCAACAGCCATGATATTCCCTACACTCAGGATCAGAATGATGACGGCTGCCGGAAGTAGTCCAGGCAGATCAACATTGATGATTTTCTGTATTCGGTTGGCTCCATCCACTTTGGCGGCTTCATACAGGGATGGATCAACACCTGCCAGAGCAGCCAGATATATCACAGCGGAGTACCCCATTCCCTGCCACACATCGGAGAATACGTAGATGGATCGAAACAGTCCAGGCTCACCGAGAAAATTCACTGCTTCGAAACCAAGGGCGCCTGCAATCGTGTTGACAATACCCAGCCTAGGAGACAGAAAGAGCATAATGATGGAGACCATAACAACGGTAGAGATGAAATATGGAGCATACGTCACCATTTGTACTGTTTTTTTGAATCGTATGTTTTTGATTTCGTTCAGCGCGAGCGCCAGTAATATAGGAATCGGGAAACCAACGATCAGGCTGTAAAACGAAATGTAGAGTGTGTTCTTGATCAGCATGACAAACGCTGGATTTTTAAAAAGTAATTCGAAATACTTGGTTCCGGCCCACGGACTGCCCCAGATCCCCTTGATGACGTTGTAATCTTTAAATGCCAGGACCGCATTCACCATAGGTACATACTTGAAAATAATAAAGTAAGCAATCGGTGGCAGGATCAGCAGATATAGCTGCCAATGTCGCCTCCAGCTTCTGGATAATGCTTGCTTCAAGGCAAACGGTTTACTTGGTTTCTCCACGGACTTTGATTCACTGGTCATTGTGGTTCTCAGAATCATCCCCCCATTCTTGGCTCCAAATCGTGCTGAACTTCAGCTCAACTTGGTAGCGCTTACTTTTTGAGTAATCATAAGATTGCGCTGGGGATGCGTAAAGGTACAGTTACGCTGAGAAAGTACAAATAGCGAATATAGTTCCCGAGAAACAGCCTACATTAACCGCTATGAACGTCCATTTTCCGAAACACACTCGGAGAAATGCCGCGTACCCGCTTGAAAGCTCGGCGGAATGAATGTGCACTATTATACCCGGTGGCCTCCGCTATCTCGTCAATGGTCTGACCGGTGGAGTGCAACAAGTTCGAGGCAGCATCGATGCGTACCCGTTCTACATAATCGGAAAGATTCTCTCCCGTATGTTCTTTGAATAGTTGGGATATAAACTTCTCGGACTTGCTCATGTGCTCGGCAATCCGATAGATCGTCAAGTTTGCATCCCCATAATGTTGTTGGATAAAACAAATCATTTCGCTTACAGTATCCGCATGTGCTCCTGCTCTTCTTCTCTGGAAATCACCGCAGATGTCTTCTGTTAACCGTTTGAACTTTGCACGCAGCGAAGTAATCGTTTCTGTCATCTGAATGGATGTCACCCGGGTTTTATATTCCTCCAGCAGGGAGGCATCCAACTTGAATTTGGGTTCGTCCAGCTTCAGAAAAGTCCCCTTCAGCTCCATGATGAACTGCTGTGTCATCTCGTAGGACAGTTCCCGCTCCTCTAAATTACGAAAAAACAATTGCTCCAGAATACGTACCGCCTCTTCAGGCTCCCCGACTTTGATTGTGTTCAGCAGGCGCTGTTCAGACTCAATCGGATAATAGAACATTTCATTTTCCTTCATCGTATCTTCAAATCTCACCAGATGATCTGTTCCCATATGAATGGCATAATCCAGAGCTTGTTTGGCTTCGTCAAAGGAACGCCCTGCATCATTCCAGACCTCGTAAGCTGCACCTGTGCCAATTGTTGTGGATATCCGATGCTCCCGGTAGATCACTTCCATCAAGGTGTTCAGCTCTTTTTCACATCTCCCTATAGCTTCATTCAGTGAGTTCTCATCCAATGGACAGGCAAAAGCGATCTGGTCTGTTCCCCAATCCGTGATCAGCAGCTGCGCATTCCACTCTGTAAGTACCTGTTTGATGAGCAGCCTTGCGACACCCAGTTCATGGATAGTTTCTTCACTGTCCGGATTGGCATATCCGTTTACCTTCACTAAGCCTGCCAAGCCCTTGCTGCTATGAAGAGAAATGTGCGCCTGGGATGAGATAACCTCCAACTCAAGTGAGGTATAGACTTCTCCCGTTAACAAACGTTTGATAAAACCGTCTCTCAATAACGGAATCTGCTCATTCATGGCGTTTTTAAGTGAGTCATTATTAGCAATGAGATTGTTAATATGGCTTGCCAAAAAATCATATTCATTGCCCCGTCTGCCTGGGGAATCGGTGATTTGTTCCCGAAAAGAGGCCAACAATCTGTATACGGGTGCACTATTCCGATAGGCCAGAACCAGCCCGAATAACAGTCCCAAGGCAATGGTTGCCAAAGTAAAGACCAGCGTGACTTGTTTGATTTGGTCCGCTTTTGTCATGAGTGCTTTCTCCGGAATCCCTGCCATGTAATTCCATCCATTTTGACTGGACTGCATCGATATCAGCAGCCGACCATCACTTCCAGGCTGTACATCCTGCACGTTCAGCTCCGTTTCCGCAGCGTTACCTTCTCTCTGGCGACTCTGTGCCATTTGCTCGGCTTCGGCTTGTTCAATGCCATGGGAGAAAATGATCTGCCCTTCCGCATCAGTGACGAGAGTCCAGCCGCCATATTGATCCACAATATGTTGAGTAAGGCTGGCCATCTGATCCTGATCAATCATGACACCAATCGTCGCTTGCGGTTTGTTGAAGCTGTTCAAAGGCAGAGATTGCAGAAACGTAATGGCGGGAACGTCTGCAAGCACAGTGCCGAGTATTTCACGTTTATAGTTTCGAAGCGGTATGATTTCATTAAAGTGTGGTTGTTTGAGAATTTGGTCATGCCATTGTTCAAACGACATACCGTCCAGCTGATTGGCAGCATAATAATGCTCTGGACGATAATACACAGTTCTTGGTGTGATGATGGCATTGTAGTTTGGTATGTGAATGAAGAAATGGGACAAGTAATCATTGGTACTGCTGTACATGGAGAGGCTCCGCTGCATACGGTTCATACCGTAGACATTGTAGAGATCATGCGGCTTTGGCCCAGCAATTAAATTTTGCAAATCGGGATTGACGGCAAGCTGTCTGGTAAAAGCTTCGACTTGAAGAAGATTTCGCTCAATGATCTCTTTGCCAAGACTCAGCGACTTCAAACTGTTCTCAATGGAGCTGGAACGGGCCGCTTCAATGGAAGCTCGGTAAGAGGCATATCCCGCAATTTGAGGAATCATCAGAATGACAAGATACGAAATGAGGAATCGGCGGAACACGGGTGAAAATTTGGACCATAGGAGCTGCATATGTACCCTCCCTTTTTTATCAAGCGCTTACATTTCTCTGTGATAAGGTAGCTGTTCAATGATACACCGGGCATTTCTTCCTGGTGAAGGTACAACTTCTTCCTTATGGTACATTTACATACTGTAGCGTACAATGCTTGCATGAAAATAATTGTTGGTCTGCGGGTTAGCGCACAAATATAGTTGTATTTTACCTTCGCATGACATCCATCACAAAATATCAAAAATAAACGCAAAAAAACCTCCCCAAGACATGGAATGACTTGGGAAGGCTTTTGTTTAACGTTGTGCTTATTAATTGCTAACGGCAACAAATTTCCATTGTTGGTTTGTAGCACCTGTGTAGGTGTTCTGCTGCAGTTTGGCTCCATCCGAAGTGGAAGCGTTTGCCACTTCAATCGCTTTATTGCTGTTCACGTTAATGATACTCCAGTACCCGTTACCAAGATCATTGACCTTAAAATGCTGAGCGGTTGTGTTCAGATTGCTCATGAGTTGAACCGCTTCCCCATTGGTGAGGGTACCGTTGCGAATGTCGATGACTTTGTCCGGCGAGTTCACACTTGTCAGTGTATAGTTGCCGTTAGCGATCGAAGTCAGAACCCACTTCTGAGGGTTACCGCCCAGATCGCTCCACTGCTGGAGCTGAAGATTATTTTCATTTTGACCACCAGGAACATCAACAACTTTGTTGGAATGCCGGGCTACGATTTTATAAGTTGCACCGGATACAAGACCCGTTGTCGGTCCGCCACCTTGTCCACTGCCCGGATAAGTCTGGGCACGTTCATGGTACCAGTTGAACAGGAATCGTCCCATGGCACTCCGTGAAGCATCTCCATCCCATTTCAGTCCAGCCGTTGGGTCCGCAAAGGAGCTTCGTGGTCCTTCACTTAGAATGAATCCGTTCATATGAGCTGCAATGCTGACATTGCCTGATGCGTTGAAAATCGTTTTGGTATTGGTGCCAAAACCTTCATTGCTACCATTAAACAAGTTCCAATAGGCCGAATCGCCAGGTTTGTTTTTGAACCAGGTTACCTCGGTAATATTAATCGGATATTTGTCAGCAGCTGCCTTCACGTTGGTATTCCACTGGTCTTGCAGGATAGAGAAGTTGTCATATGCGCCATAACCAGGGTACCAGTGAACCGCATATCCATAGTTATTGAGCGGATCAGTCAATGGATGGCTTGCCGTCAAGCTGTAAAATTGGTTGTATCCCAGACCTGCCGCCCAGATGACGTTGTCCGCACCTTTGCTGCGAATTGTTGAAATCATGGAATTTTGGAAATTACGCAAGTCATTCCAGTGATCCACAAAGTCATTTTCCCCGTTGTATCCACCCCAATGTCCATTGGCATAGGATTTCACCGGTTCGTTGATCAGTTCGAAGTGAACGTTGTCTGCACTTTTGATCTCCGGGCGTGAAGCGAGATAACCCCAGATTTCGTTGAATTTTTGCAGGTTGGCAGGTGTTGTTGCCTGATCATCCTTCAATGTGAAGTCCAGTCCCAGGACAACATAGACACCTTTTGTTTTGGCATATTGAATATACGGAATAATTACATTTTGCGTAACGGTCTGCACACCGGCAAAGTTATATGTACCAGCAGCCACATCTCCCATGTCCTGACGATCGATGAACAGACGTACCTGATTCATATTCCAGCCATGATTGCTTCCGTACTTCGCGCTGGTGTCAGCAAAAGTATCGGTAATGTCTTTCAGATATGCCAGTGTAGCTGCATGACGGTTATTGCCGTGCAGATTGAGATAATAATTGCTGTCCTGATATGTCCAGTAGGCACCTGAGGGTTGATGCCAACCGTTCAGTAGCACAGGCTGGTTGTTGCTATTCACCAGGTTTTTGCCGTTTACGTGCAGCTTGCCCATCGGCATGCCCACCCATGCTTCGGCACGGCTGCCTCCCCATGGAGCAATTGTGATCAATAAAGCCAGAATGAGTACAAGTTTACAAGATGTCATGAACTTCTTCACTTTAATTCCTCCTGATCTGATATATTGCCTTGCAATAACGCGAGTATGCTCCGTCAGAGTATCTCTCATCAAACAGATCGCTCAGGTCGGCGCCCGCTCCCGCAGCCCGTTCCACACCATCAGGGGGATCCTGCGCAGGGAAGGATCGCGGTTCTGCTGTAAGCAGACGTTCATGAGATCGTTACATGCCCCCTTTTCACAGATGGAATGTTGCATGAAGTTCCTCCTCCCTCTTCCAGTCTGATCCCACTCCAAATGTACAGAAGAACTTAACTTAACCGACGATTCCCGTACGCTCTACACTCTCTACGAAATATCGTTGCACAAACAAATAGATGATGATCAAAGGCAGAATGGCAAGAAGAATTCCTGTATCCTGGATCATACTCAGATAGAACGGATCGGCTTGGGAAGCTGCACCGTCAGTAACCTGCTGGGCCAGATTATACGGAAGGGACGATAACTGAGTCGACATGACTTTACTTGAAGTCAGATAAGTCGTCGTATAAAAGCTGTCGTTCCACTGCCATACGAAGGAAAACAGCATGACTGTTACCATGGACGGAATGGCATTGGGCAGCATGATTCTTGAAAATGTTCGTCCGATGCCCGCGCCGTCCACATAGGCCGCCTCCTCCACTTCCTTCGGAATACCTCTGAAGAATTGCCGGAAGATAAAGATGTACAAACCGGCTTTAAGTGAATTGGCCGTAATTGCCGTCAGAATAAACGGCCAATAGGTATTAAGCAAATTAACAGGTTTGCCGGCTATAAGCGTCATAAGCCCCATCAGGTCAAAGCTTTTCAGATTCAGGTATACCGGAATGAGAATGGTCGTTGGCGGTACAAGAATCGTTAGAATTACACCAGCAAACAGCCAGTTGCTTCCCCTGAATTTCAGTCTGGCGAATCCGTATCCTGCAAGTGCACAGGATGCTGTAGTCAGCAGTGTAGTCGTTGCAGACAGGGCAAACGTATTAAACAGCGTTGCCCAGTAATCCATTACGCGTATCGCCTCTTTGAAATTGTCGATGGAGAAGTTCTGTGGAATCCACACCACCACTGCCGAATACAGATCACCTTTAGCTTTGATGGATGTGGAAACCTTCTGAAATATGGGAAACAGGATAACGAAGGAAAGCCCGGTAATCAGAACGAATCGGATCATGGCCCACAGCCAGCCTTTCCAATGCTCCAGCGATAATAATCGTGATGTTGTCACGTGGGACACCCTCCTTTCTAATCTTGATAGAAGACTCGCTTCGAGAAAATGATGTTTACGATAACCAGAATGATGGCAATGGCCAGAAAGTAAACCCATGCCATGGCAGAACTTAATCCAAAGTCAAATTTGACGAAGCCGGTATCCCGGATCAGTTCCGTCATGGCGTTATTGGCAAACGAATCAATGATTGTATAGATCGCATTGACAAAAATAAGCGGGCTGACCATTGGGAACGTAATTTTCCAAAAGGCTTCATAACCCGTTGCCCCTTCCATCTTCGAAGCCTCATACAGTTGAGGGGAAATCGTCTGGATCCCTGCCAAAAAGATCAAAATCTGTACACCGGATTGACTGACGATCTGATAGATCCGATCTACGGCGCTGCTCAGATACGTAACGATCCAATCGCTCACTCCGGCGTTAACCATCAGATTTTCGAGTTCAAATGTCCCGAGTGAGCTTCCACCTGTGCTGCTCTGATTAACCGCTTCAATCAGGCTGGTGCTCTCCAGTGTCATAATCACTCCCGATGCCAGAATAACGGGCAGGAAAAAGATCGACCGCGCTACAGCCCGGCCCCTGAACTTCTGATTCAGGATGACGGCAAGGAACAGACTGAATATAACGATAAGCGGTACGTTGATGAGCACGTCTGTGATCGCCTCAATTAACGCACGGTTAAAGCTTGTATTGACGGTCAGCGCCTGAATGTAATTGGCAACACCGTTGAACTGAATTGCTATGCCTTCCGCGTTAGCCTGAATTGTACTCATGCTGTATCGCAGAGAGGCTAACAGCGGAATGAAGAAAAACAACACAAAACCAATGAGCCAGGGAAGCACGTAGATTACGCCCCACATGGCTTTCTGCTGAGCATACGTACGACTTCCCCATTTCCATTTCAGGAGCGTCTTCAGAGCTGCTCACCACCAGTCACATAGCTTTGAGCTTCCACTGTATCGTTGTCAACTTCTACAGGGAAGTCGTTATAATTGACGATTACGAACCCGCCACCTTCATATGTTGTCCGGAAGACACCCTCCTCCAGGGATTCATGAGATATCATGGAACGTCCGGCAAACGGCTGGTTCACCTGGTTCACCTCGTTGTAGATCTCGGCAGCCAGATCGATCCATTGTTCATAATTCGCCGCGTAGAGATCATCATAATCCGTTTCTTTCACAACATGGTTTGGCGCATTGAACCATGCAAAGTAAGGGCTGGCTCCATATTCAATCAGCTTCAGCACATATTGCCTTGCATTGGTATATGTGGAGAGATTGTATGGCGTCCCCGTATAACCGATGCTGCCGTGTACAACGAGCTGATAGAACGGAATCTCTTCATCCTCCAGCTTGAAACGACTGCTGGTCATCGGCGCATCTGTCAGACCAGTTACATACGGCAGGGCATAAGCGTTCCCGCCTTCAGCAACAAGCGAGCCAGCCTGCTGCCCGATCTGTTCAAGTACCTTCTTCACGGAGCCAAGCGCTTGTGTTCGGTCCACTAGCTTTTTCGGATTCATATCGCTGTTTAACTGAGCTGCCAGATCATTCAGACTTAGTGACAGTCCATCCTTTTGAAGGGACCTCAGCTCATCTAACATGTCTGCCGTCACGTCCTCCAGCATGTTGGGCGAAAGCACATAGGATGGTGAACGATCCCGGTCCCGCCGCTGGATGGCCTGGTTCATCGGATATAAGACCGCCGGTTCCTGAGTTAATGTGCGTGAAGCTTCTTTGGACGGTTTAAACCCTTTTTTGGATTGCACATTCAGCAGAGCGATATCGGGATAGAAACCGATGCCCGCTTCTTGTGTGTATGCGCTGAAATCCCGCAATCCCTTTTTCCCGCCTACCGCGCCATCTACTTGGATGGAATCCGGCAATCGATGATGAAGTCCGCCGTTAAGCCATCCCGCATAGCGCAACTGAATATTGGATACCTTCTTCTCCGTCAAGGCGGAGAGAATGTTTTTGGCTTCATCAAACGTGGTCAAAGCCTCCGTTGAATCATACGGTATGCCCAGCATATGCTGCCTTGTTGTCATGCCGCCGAACAGTTGCAGATAAAAGGGAACGTTACTCTGCTCCTTGCTGGCATTCAGCTCGGGAAGTCCGCCGTTTTGCACCAGATAATCCCGATAGAGAGATGCAAGCCCTGAGTACGAGGCCTTATCCGCCCCGACAAAAGCATATCGAACGACGAAGTCGGACGCGGTCGGTTTCTTCTGGAATTTCGGAAGTGTACGAACCATATCACTTGCCTGAAGCGTCACATCGCTCTTGTTCACTACATAGAAGCTTGGATATACGTTGTTGTAACTGTTCAGTTTGCCGCTGATATCGGCATTCACAACTGCAACGGCATCCCCTTGTTCAATAATTCCCAGGAAAGCTCCCTCTTTCCGAATCAGTCCAAATACCGGCAACCTGGCTCTGGCTTCATTCGAACTTGCTTCCCGCAGTTTCATGGTCATATCCGGTCCGTATATATCTTGTTGATAGGCAGGATATTGCAGCTTGCCATTGTTAAAATGGATCAGCGCTCCCGAACCGTCCGGCACCAGTATGGAGCCCTCTTCTTCTGAACCCCCCGCCCCGAAGTAATCCATTACAGATATGCTGTTGATCGGATATTCCTCCGGAAAATGAATGCCTGAGGACGGAACACGTACAAGCAGATCCTCTCCATCCAGCTCATATTCCATCGTAAGCATAAACAGCCGTGGTCCACTTCGTTCCTCTTCAATGCCAAACTCGGCATGATCCTGAGCCAAATCCTCCGATGTGTAACCGGCTGTGTCAAAAGCCTTCAAGGCCCGGGACAATTGCAATCCTTGCATCGCCTTATCAATCCGGACGTAAGCGCCTTCATCCTTGTCTTCCGCATAGCCGACCTTCAAGGCCCGTTGCCCGGCCTTGTCTAGCTGTGCAAGCAGCCTTTGTTCGAATCGCTCCTTGCTGATCTTCATCGGCAAGTCTTCTATGGATCGCTCAGTGCTTCCAAACTGGTAGTGGACCCGCACGCCGCTCGGCAGCACCTCGTAGCTTATCTGCTTGTGTGCAACACTATCCGTGAAGGAATTCACGGTGCTGCTCTGTCCGAGGCTGTTGAAGAAGCTGAGCTTCGTCTGTGATGACAAAAGGTCTTTGTTTATCCCGGCTGCAACCCCATCCTGCTCACGATCTGCAGGATTGCTGCGCCAGATCTGGCCGCTCTGCGTGTGAATCACTGCAATCTCGGCAGTCTCTTCGTTAATGAACAATTGCAGCGCAGCATTCTGCGCAATGCCTACCATGCCGGGAAGGCGGACATCGCTGAACGATGATTTCAGTTTCTCTCCGGGAGGCAGGGAGGGAAAGTCCGTCGAATCTGCGGCAGTCACTGTCTCGTGAGCGAGCGGTGTTGGCGAGAATTGACAACCGCCCAGAAGCAGACTGCCCGCGAGCAGCATTCCTGTTATTTTTTTGGCTACGGTATAATTCATAACAATTTCCTCCTCCCTTAGCCCCGAAGCACTAATTCCTGATAGATGGTTACAACAAACGATACAATCTGCTGTACAAGACTGAAGAATAACAGGCATAGAAATGCCATAAACGCCATCGCTACAAGTGTCAGCAGCATCGTGAGCACCGTTTTGGCTGGTGTGTACTGATGAACCGTCATATTCCCCACAAATAACAGATATACCGTCCACGCAACGGCGAGTGCATTGGAGAAATAATAAAAGGCAGTTTCCTGCGCAGAGATCACAAGACTCAGCCAGATCCATGGAAAATGAATGAGTAACAACGGTACCAGTGCAAAGCACGTTGACATGAAAATCTCGGAGAACTTGCCTTCCCCGTCCATCAATGTGGTTAACGACCAGTTCGCCACACACCAAAACAGTACCGGTACAATGACATATAACATTTCGAGCAGACTGTTCAGGTACTTTGGATTACTGAGATTAATGAGAAAACCGCTGTACTGGGCATGCAAAATTTTGGTGATGACCAGAAGCACCAGGATCATGAAAGCAATCAGCAGTGAGTTTCTCTGGTTCCGTTCATACTTCAATTCCCAGTATCCGTCAAACGGATGAAAAATCAGATGCAGCGGGTACTGGTATAGTTGCTTACTTGATGCCTGCATTCGTAGTCCTCCTTTTCTGCCTGCGAACGATGATGACGGTGACAATCGCAGCGACAGCCAGGAATATACCGGACATCATCCATGAAAAATGCTCACGCATCAGCTCTTTGCGGTACAAAAGAAAAGCTTTGGAATACCCTTTGGGCTCCATGCTGCGCTTGAAATATTTCGCAGACTCGGCGTATTCCTTCTGACGAAGCAATGCTTTGCCAATTCCCGCATACGCATATTCCAAGTTAGCGTTCATCTCGGCAGCTTGGGCAAACAGCACCGAAGATTGATCTTCATCACCGTTATAGTAGCTGCGCACCGCTTCGTGGAGCGTACGTCCGTATTCAGTTGTTTGAAAGACGGTGATTTCACCCAGCGCTTTATCCAGAACTAACATCCGGTCTCCCGCACGTTCCAGGGCAACAGGTGTATTAAATTGGCCCAGCCGGTTCCCGATGCCCCCATAAATATGGAGCAGATATCCGTCTCCATTGTAGGTAAAGATTCGGCCCTTGCTGGAATCCAGTACGGAATACATGTCACTGTCACCCACATCCACATCAATCAGGCGGGATGGCCCTGCTTCCTGGGTATACAGCAAATCACCCTGCGGAGTCTGATAGCCTTCTCTGCGCAAAATGTCTGTACCCTGGGCATTCAGCTTCTTGACCGGATCTTTGCCGCGATCCCCGCTAGTGGCGTAGATGAAGCCCTCTTCATCCATATCCAGATTGGTAAATTCCGTTGGAGTGAACATCACCATCTGGCTCCGCTGCTCCCGTGTTGCAAACCGTTTCCACAGATACTCCACCGGGTCCACCTGAACTCTGTTCGCTCCAATGAAGGAAGAGAACGTACCATCGGCGCTGAACTCCATGAATCCATCAAATACGCCTTCGGCCATGACGTAGATACGCTCCCCCTTGTCCATAACAATCCGCATCGGTTTAAACTGGAAGTCTGCTTTTAACAGATCCGATTTTGGTTCAGACACGATCTTGACCAGCTTCCCCTGTTCATCCAGATGCACCACCCGGTGATTATCCGAATCAGCGACCAGCAGATGGCCTTTTTCCGTGACGTACAATCCCTGTGGATTTTTAAAATGATCTTCCTTGCCTTCCTGCTCAAATGAATCAATCGTCCGTACCAGCTTGAAGTTGCGATCCATCTCAATGATGCGGCCATTGCCCGAATCGAGCACAAAGACGTGCTGATTGGCGGTAACATGCATGTCGCTTGGCTCTTTCATAGGAGTTGTGTTCAACTTCTTGCCGGTGATAATGGTTGTTGCCTCATATGCCGCGGGTGAAGGAACTGCGTCACCCCAGAAGGAATAATGATACGCATCCGTTTTACCGTCTGCACTCACATAGGGCGCCTCTTGAACGAACAACAGGAGGCAGATCATGCCCATGATGATCGATTTACGTTTTTTCCATGTGCTTCTCCGCACCTCGCTGCCTCCTTTCTATTCTTTCATGCCCGAAGTGGCCATCGTCTGCATAACACTGCTCTGAGAGATGATAAACAGAGTGATCGGTACGATCATCAGCAGCAAGGCAACAGCCGCACCTACACCGGCCCTTGCAATCCCTCCCTGCACAATCTGACTGAGCGCATAATGCAGCGTTTTGAGATTTTCACTGTAGATGAAACTCCCGCCATCCGTTCCCCATAACGCTGGAAACTGCAGGATCATGAGCGTGAGCCATGCCGGCTTCACATTGGGCATCACGATGCTCCAGAATATCCGGTATTCATTGGCTCCATCGATTTTGGCTGCCTCCAGCAAAGCATCGGGAATCTGCTCCATGAACTGTTTCATCAGGAAAAGTCCCAACGAGAACGCAAGTGATGGCACAATTATGGAGGCATGAGTGTTAATCCAGCCAAGCCAGGACATGACCATGTAGTTCGGAATCGCCGTAACATGCGGCGAGAACATCAGGGACAGAATGACAATGGTGAACAACACTTTGGAACCCGGAAAACGATACTTCGCCAGCGGATAAGCTGCTGCAGATGCAAGCAGGATATGCCCCGCTGTGCCAAGTATCGTAATGAGCAATGTGTTGGCAATATAGCGGGATAACGGCACCCACGAATTACCCATGAGATTGATCAGATCGGCAAAATTCTCCGTTGTCGGATTGTTCACCCAGAAGCGCGGCGGGAAAATAAACAGCTCATCCAGCGGCTTGAATGCATTGTTGACAGCATAGATGAGCGGAAGCACCATAAAGGAGCCGAACACGCCCAGCAATGCAAATAACATCAGGCTGACGGTAAATGACCGATTAAGCCTTTTTGGCATGCCAAACACGGCACGTACTTTGCTGGTCATCGTCATTCACCTATCTTTCTAAGCATTTTTTGCGTGAAAACGTTTGTACCCAGCATCAGGGCAAACAGAACCGTTGCGATGGCCGAGGCATAGCCCATCTCGAAACGAATGGTTCCGAAGTCCATCAGATGTGTGACAACTGTGTGTGCCGCATAGTTTACGCTCGGGAAACCTGCCAGTGCGATGGAGATCTCAGCTACGGCGAAGGAAGCGGTAATCTGCATTACCGCACCAAACATCAGCTGCGGTCTCATCGAAGGCAAGGTGATGTACCAGAGCTCCTGCCAGCGGTTTTTGATCCCGTCTACGGTTCCTGCTTCAACCAGAGAACGATCAATGGTTTGCAGTCCTGCAATAAAGGCCAGGAAGCTGGTTCCCAGGCTCAGCCACAGCTGTACAATAATGACGATTGCCAGTACATACTTCTCGTCTGCGAGCCATTGGATCGGTTCCAGTACGACGCCAAGGCGCATCAGGAAGCCGTTCATATACCCGTAGCTGTCACCCGAGAAGATGATCAGCCAGATGAAAAAGACGTTGCCCGATATGGATGGGGCATAGAAAACCAGCGTCATGACCGCCCGAATTTTAGGAGACAGCTCATTGATGATCCACGCAAACAAAAAGCAGGCTATATAACTGAGAGGGCCTGTAATTACGGCAAAAAGCAGCGTGTTTTTGAGCGCGATCAGAAATACGTCATCGTTCAGGAAAAGCCGGGAATAGTTCTGCCAGCCGACAAATCGCGGCAGCTCCAGCATATTGAAGTGAAAAAAGCTGAGCCCAAGTGAAATGCCGACCGGAATGACAGTAAACATGAAAAAAATCAGCATAAACGGTGCCATCAATACGTAATAATGCCTGCTGAGATACAGATCCCGCTTCAATAGGGACCACCAGCCGACCTGGCGGGTATGGACGGCAGGAGCGGCGGCTGTCTTGGTAGTTTTAGCTTGCAACCGTTACCCTCCCTTTCCTCTATTTCAGATTAAATTCCTTGCGTTTCAACTCAATTTCATCATCAATGTACAATACATAGTCTGATAAGGCTTCACGCGGATTTTCATTTGCATTGACCACCTTACGGAAGGCGTTGTCCAGATGTCGTCCCGTGAAATAACCTCCAGGAAGCTGCGGGATTCCCTGTACCCATTCCCATTGTTTCTCGAGATTTTGATAATCCTTCACAGGCCAAGGCAATTGCTTCAAGGCTTCGATATTGGCCGTTGGGTAACGGGCAGCCGCTCCCATAAGACCTTCCATTTCTCTCCCGTATTCAATCTGGGTCTGCTCATCAGTCCACCACTTCATGAACTTCCACGCCGCTTCCTTGTTGTCGGCATTTTCGAGCATCATCACCGCGCTCGTAGCGCTGGCCACTTCATGCCGTATGGACCCATCCGGAAGCTGTGTACCCGGAACAATCGTAAAGTCCCAGAGATTGCGGATTTCCGGAGCCATAACCGTCAGCATGTTATACGTGGTGTAATCAGCAATCCCGATCGGCATTTCCCCTGTACGGAACCGGTTCGGAAAATCGGCTTTGAGCGGAAACTTGTAATTGGTATAAAATTGCGTCCAACGTTTGAACGCGTCCATTGAAATCTCCGAATCCAGTGCACTTTTCTTCTGGTCTTCGGTGTAGAACGTTCCGTCATTCTGATATAACAACATCGCAAAGGTTGAATTCGGAACCAGGTTGGCATTGTTCAGCGTATCCTCTATAGGCAGATAAAACTCCATGTTATGCTTCTGCAGCACGGCGATGGCGTTATATACGTCTTGCCACGTTTTCGGCGGTTCGAGGCCCAGTTCATTCAGAATATCTTTGCGGTAAAAGAGCATTGGAAAATGTTGCTGCTCCGGAAGGGCATATACCCCGTCGTTGTAGCGGTAAGGCGTCAATCCGCTTTCACGGAACCTGCCCGAAATTTCCTCGAAATCGGGGAACTGGCTCAGATCCGCTGTAGCATTCCTCATCGCATAGTTAACCGGAATGTCTTCGCCCATCTGCATGGCAACATCCGGTCCTTCCCCCGAGAGTGTTGCGGGCAGCAAAATATTAGGCGGAACGAGACGTAACTGCACGGACACATCCGTATCCGGGGTAAATGAATCGTCGATCATACCTTTCAGTACTTGGGCCTGATCTCGTCCGGTTGTGATCCATACGGTGATGGCATCTTTCTTTTGTTCCACGTTACCAATACTGTCGTAATCTTCGGTATACGAGGCAACATATGCACCCAGTTCGTGCTTCACCTGCTGGACGGTGCTCGCTTCCGCTTTTGGCAGTGATTCACCCGGCGGAGATACGACAAGGTAATCCAACGTAATCGGCTGTTCACGTACCGATAGAATCCATGTGCCGAGACCGCCTACGTTAATTTTGAACGTATCCAGCCGTTTGGGAACCGTCTCTGGTCTGGCCGCCATATCTTCAAGCTGCAACACCATAGCGTGAAGTACGGCCACTTTGTCACTTTGCTCACCTGTGGCCTTTTCCAGGTAATCTGCAACGGAACGCAAGGTGTCAGCTTGTCGTTCAAACACCTCCGTCATCTCTGGAATACGCCGTTCCAGCTGGTAATCCCGTAGTGGATCCGGACTGTTGGAGGTGATCATTAATATTTTGCGATACATCTCATTCAGTTCCAGCACGCTGGATTCCACGGTCCGAAGCAGCGGAGCGATGTCGCCAAGTGTAACTGTCATTCGGATTCGGTGTTTCCCTTTTTCAAGATGAAACTGATATGGCTTATCCTCTCCCGAACCCAAGACCTGAGTTTGCCAGGCCGGGCTGTAGTTAAATCGAATGCGTTTCAATTCCTTAAACGGAACTTCGCCGTTAATCGTCAGACTGCGGGTGGCATAGATGCCACGCAATTGATCCTGTTTCACCTTAAGCGCCAGTTGATACAGTCCGTCTTCAGGCACGTCAATTTCCCATTCAATCCATTCGCCCGGCAGTTTCCAGTTAATGCCCCCGATGGCGTTCATCCGAATTTTCGATACATTATAAGGCTCGAGTGAAGGACTTGATCGGTCCGAGATTGGTGCCAGTGTAGGAGATGATTTGCTAACAGCTTCCTCCCCCTGAACTTTCAGCATGACAGGAGCCGATTGTTTCAAGCCGAGTGAGGCATAGGTTTGCTCCAGCTCTGCATAGGAAGGAACTTCGCTTTCTTGATATAGCTCAATATAATCGATCGCCATGCTTTCTC
Organism: Paenibacillus sp. FSL E2-0151; assembly: GCF_037993015.1. Taxonomy (NCBI): domain Bacteria; kingdom Bacillati; phylum Bacillota; class Bacilli; order Caryophanales; family Paenibacillaceae; genus Paenibacillus; species Paenibacillus sp. FSL E2-0151. Next base: position 3,416,036 of record NZ_CP150308.1, on the reverse strand, counting down.
TTAATGAAGTGAGCGATAACTTCTGACTGCCTTTTTCAAAATAAAACTGAAACGGTTCCTCGAAGTACCCTGCGCTGTCCTTGAAGGAAGTCAGCTGCCATTCAGGCTGTTCCACTTGTCTTGGTCTAAGCTCGTTGCCACGATCGTCCTGCCGGACGTTGTCCTCGCGATTCCCCCATACCCTGTCAAACAGAAGAATATCGGCCCCTCTGAACGGGACCTTACCATTAAGCTCAAGCCTGCGTTCGATCCCGGAGCTTTTGCCTTCTACGGGATAATAGTGAATGCGAATGTTGTACAAACCGCTCACTTGAACGGGAACATCCCAGCGAATGGTTCCAGTTTCCGGCGTAATTACGGCATTTCCGTCTAATCCGGCGTACCCTTGCACAACCTCAAATTCTCCATCCTCTGCCTGAACATAAGATTCGCCTTCGATGCGTACAATTTCATCCGGTTTGGCCGTATTGTCATGAGCAGTCAGATAATGCTCATAACTGAATGAATCCTCGGTTCCCGATACCGCCTCAAAGTCCTCAAGCGCATGTACCGTTCCCGGATTACGATCCCGCGATGGATATAGTGTCCATATGGAGAGCACCAAGGCCAGGACAAGCACCAGGATTAGTCCCTTTTTCTTACGTGACCGCATGTTTGAATGTATCCCCTTTCCTGTAAGCGTTGAGAGAACTGAACGATTGACTAACCCGGACAGACCGCACCTTCACTGGTGCGTTCTGCCCGTGTAACGTGATACTTATTTGTAAACCTCATCAATCGCAGCCTGGAAAGGAGCCTTGTATTTCTCGATCAGCGTAGATACGGATACCCCTTCTTTGAGTTCCCCATCAAAATCCCAGAACGGCAAGGACGGGAATGTGTTATGGTCGAGAACCAACATACCTTCCGCAACCTCTCTGGCGTTGTTGATATCTGCTTCATCGGTCAGATGTGTCTCCAGTGTGGATTGTCCCGGATACTCATAGATCGATTCGATCTCATTAATTTTCTCCCAGATGTACATCAGTTGTTCCGGATTCTCTACTGCTTTTGGAATCGTTATAGCTTGGTAACGTGACTCACCGGAGTGATACGCTGTTGCACTTGGACCTTTTGGAAACGGTACAAAACCAATATCGTAGTCCTTCATATCCGTCATAATACCTTCAACTTCGTACATGGCACCTGAATACATCAAGGTGTTGCCTTGACGGAAGAACGTGGATGGCTCTGTCCAATCGCCGCCCTCAGAAGCTCTACCGACCTTCTCGGTAGCCAGTTTGGACAGGAAGTTCAACGCTTCTTTTGTTTTTGGATCTTCCAGGTTCTGCTTATCCTCTTTGGTCAGAGAAGCCTCGTTGGAATACAGAATCGGTTCCAGCAAGCCCGTTTGAGCGAGTCCCCAAGTGTCTAGCTTGCCATCATTGTTTCGATCCTTGTTCGCTTGCTTGGCAACACTGATGAACGTATCCCAGTTCCATTCATCGGCATCCACATACTCCTGAAGTGGCTTCAAGCCGAGCTCTTGCATGAGTGTGCGATTATAGAAAATTCCGTTGATAAACGAGGACTGGTCCTCGGTAAAGCCGTAACCTTTGCCTTCATACTGCATGTATTCCTTGGTTGTTTTCTGGTTGAATACCTTGTCGTTTTTAATATAATCATCCACCGGCCATAACAGATCCTGTTTGGTCAATGCCGGAATGGCATAGTTTTTGCCCAGTCTCACCAGATCGCCAAGCGGTTCACCGGCCATCAGGGAAGCAACTACTTTTTCCTGATATTCACCAAAATCGATGGAAACATATTCAATATTAAAGTTGTGTTTTTTCTTCAGCGCTTCGAGATTCTCAAGACGTTGAATGTTGTCCGGGTTGTTCCCCTGTATTTCCATGTCCCACCAAGCAACAACCTTGATCGTTCTGCCACCCATGTCAAAGTCCATTTCTGGCGTGGAGTTTTCATTCTTTGGCTCGGTTTCCGCGGGTTTTTGTTCCTCCTGTGGTGTTGTCTTTTCCGGCTCGGGTTGAGCGGTAGGTGCAGAACTGCATGCAGCAATCACCAACAAGACCGCAAATACCAGGCTCAGTAGCATGAACTTGTGTTTTCTCATCGTCTTCCCCCCTGATTGTCGTTTGCTATCACAGTGTATCGTTCAAATGAAAGCGCAAACAACCTGCCGAAATACAGATGTTTACCCGGGCTGAATATAGATTTGCGTAATTTTGCACGAGCAAAGTGCATTATAGGTTTTAATTGGTAAAGAAATGCACTGTCTACAAAAATATGCACATTGTATGCGCTTTCTTTTATTACCATAATGAAATTAAGTCAAATTTCAGTTAATCTAGCGCATTACAATTCAGCAGAAGGTGAGGTATTGCTTCATGTATGATATTTTACTTGTGGATTTCAGCCGTCGTTTGTGCGGAGAGTTGCAACAGATGTTGCTACGGAGCAAAGCTCAATATACTATCGCAAATTGTGTGTTCTCATCGGCCGAGGCTTTGACCGCATTGTCAGAACGAGACTTTTCCCTTGTTATGGTACATACAGAGAGGTTTGATACCGCGGGGCTCTGGTTATGCAATGACATCCGAAAAAAAAGTCAGATACCTATCCTCCTGATGGGTGGAAGAGATCACTTCAGGTTTGTACGCAAAGCCCTGACGTATCAGGTAAATGATTATCTCCCGTATCCTGTTAGTCCTTCTTCTTTACTTAACAGTCTGCATGGACTTAGATCCCACCTTGAAACCGACCCGGCACACAAAACGTCGTCGTTCTTCAAAACACCCGTTCAAATGAACGGTAAACCCATGCACTCCAGTCATGTTATTCGTATCGTTAAGGCCTATGTACGGGATCATCTGAGTGATGAAATCACGCTGAAGAAGATCTCTGACATGCTTCATTTTAACTGTGCGTACCTTGGACAGAAGTTTAAGCTGGAAGAGAAGATGTCTTTCAATGATTATATGCTCCAGCAACGTATGGAAAAGGCACAGCAGTTGTTGTCTTCCACGAATCTGCGAATATATGAGATTGCTATTGAGGTAGGTTATAAGGATATTGATTGGTTCTATAAAAAGTTCAAAGCGTATGCCGGATCGAGTCCCAATGCTTATAGAAGACAAAAAATCCACACGGCCTAAGGTGGATCGCCGAATCGGACTGTTTATCAATTAGATAATAACCACAAAAAAACGCAGGATGTATTCTACTTCCTGCGTTTTTTTGTGGTTGTTTGGGTTTGGTCAATTCCAGAGTATTCACCGTTAACGTACCAAAAGGGATTCCCGGTATTCTTGGGGAGTCATTCCCGTTATTTTCTTAAAAAGTCGGGTAAATGAATGGGCAGCCTCGTACCCCACTTGAAGTGCGACCTCACGCACCATAAGATTTGTGTTCTGAAGCAATTCTTTGGCTTTCCGTATTCGGCAGTCGTCAATGAACTCTGACACGTTTATTCCCATTTCCTGCTTAAAGAATCGCGACAGATAGGATGGATTAAAATGATGAAGTTCTGCCAGTCTCACCAGAGAGAGATCTTTCTCCAGGTTCTCCTTGACGTAACTGCATAAGGAATGAATGACAACGTTAGCGCGTTCCTGTTCATTTGATCTTTTGTAGCGTACTAATTCATCGGCAGCACGATATAGAAATTGTACTGCATCCTTCATGCAGGTATACTCCCCTAAGTGCAGCAAGCTTCGTTGATCCGGGATTTTCTGTTGAAGGCCCCAACGATTGATCGTTGAATGCAATAATAAGGCCAGATTGTAGTATGTCTCCATGGCACGTTCCATCGTAATATCCTGTTGCATCAGTTCTCCTGCAAGCTCCTCAAATATATCGTAAAATGGCTGAATTCGTCCCGTTTCCAAATATCCTGACATAATCTCGATCCGGTTTGAGATCCGCATGGATTCTTTGGGTACATCAGATGAGAGATCATTACGATGGTCCGTGAGTACCATGGATACACCATCCCCAATTTTCATCCACTGGAGTAATCTCAGACGTTCATATTGTTTGGTTAACTCGGACCAATTGCAACTGCGACTACTTAATGAAAAAGCAATGGATACGCCGAGTGAGACCATGCATGCTTCCTGTACCAGTTCCAGTGTACCTTCTAGAAATCGCACAAGTTTATCATTTGTCATCTCTTCCTCCTGCTTCGGCTGAAGCAGCCAGATCGTATCCCCATAATGGTCCGTTACACTTGCGCACACTGTACGTTCATTCATCAGAGAAGAGCCGATAATGCGCACAGATTCTTGAATTTGTGTGAGGTCCGAACCTTTTTCTGGCAGATTATTGAACCGACCCAGTATGAGATAAACAGGCGAGTTGATCTGTAATCTTATATCTCGTTTGGATAATTCGTCCTGCATATGCATAGTAGAATCTATAACCGCTGTACAGTCTTGAAGTAACTTCCGTAAATACTCTTTTTGCTGTATCAGTGCAAGCTGCGAATTAACTTTATGAGAATGTTCCAACAACTCAACCATGCTGTGACTTTGCCGGATCTCTTCCATCACATCTTCTACAACAGACATCACCTTGTCATAACCTTCCGTTTTGAGCAAATAACGCACATTAGCCATCTGAAAAGCTTGATATGCATAATCAAAATCGCTATGTCCTGTCAGAAAAATGACACGACAATTCGGCCAACTGGCTTGAATCCGCTCTGTCAGTTCCAACCCACTCATACCCGGCATACGGATGTCCGTTAGAACAATGTCAATTCTCGAACGTTGCATCCAGGACAATGCTTCTGTTGCAGAGTAGGCCTTACATACATCGAGCTGTTCGGGTATATGTCTGGCGAACGTTTCATAGAGACTATCCGTAATAATCTCCTCGTCATCTACAATCAAAAGTCGATACATTCGTTTTCCCCCTCTTTCCACTGGATTCGAATTGTGACTTTTAACCCTTGCAGTTCACTTCTGGATAGAAAAAGCCCACTTCCTTCTCCATACGTCAGGACCAGACGTCGATGAATATTTATTAACGCAGTCATTTCGTCTGTACCTCCGTCCTTATGCAAGCGTTGTTGAAGAGTTTGAATGTGTTGCTCTTCCAGCTCATTTCCATTATCCTCTACGGTGATCTCGGCATATGAACCTTCCATATTAAACCCAATAATTAGAAGACCGGAGTCCGTATTCTTTTCAAGGCTGTGTTCGTAGGCATTCTCAATAATAGGTTGAATAATGAGTCTGGGAACTTTAATATGTTCCATCTCAGTAGGTAGTGACCCAAAATCAACTTTGATTCGTCTGGAGAATCGTAATTGTTGAATCTCTGTATAGATTCGTGAATGCTCAACTTCCACTTTCAACTTCACATGATCTGTTTCATTCCTCGTAATGAACCTGAAATACTCTCCGAGCATGTTGGTGAATTGCTCAATACGTTCGGTTTCTCCTGTCCTTGCCAGTGAATTCAGAATAAAGAAGCTATTGTACAGAAAATGAGGATTAATCTGCGATTGAAGCTGTTTCAACTCGGCCCGCTGCATCATCAATGTTTTCTTAAAATCTCGATCGATAAGGGATTGAAGATTTTCAATCATTAGATTGAAACGGGTGTAGAGGAAGCCGAATTCATCCTTTCGGTTATGCGCAATGGGGACATCAAGCATGCCTCCCTCCATTTTTTTGAATCTTTTCACCAACAACAGCAACGGGATATGAATCAACTTGTAACTTGAATAGAGATACGCCGTGATGGCAACAAATGATGTAATTGCAAACAGCCAAGCCCAATGATAGAACTTGCTAAGTGGCTTCGTAACAATTGCCTCGGGTAGATATGTAGCTACGGATAAGCCCAGGGAGTCCATATGCAACTGACTAACATGGTACATGGTGTCACCCACCTTCATCCGAAAGCCATCAAGTGTACCCTTTACACTGTGCTCACGGTAATTCGCGAGAATAACACTAGCTTGATGTTTATCTGTGATGGCATACCCCGTTTTGTCCTCAATCAGAAACGTTGAACTCTCAGGGTACAAATTAAGCCGTGTGAGTTCATTCTGAAAATGGTATGTATCCAGCTCCACCTGAATGACAAAAAGCGGGGGTTCTCCTCTCGTGCCTGTCAATCTGACAGCACTTAAGTTCAAGGCGTCCTCTTTCACCGTGAAACGTGTACCTTTTCCTTGCATGCCTGAACTGAAATATAGGTAAGAACTTTTATCGAAATCATCGATGCCTTGGATCGCGGATATACTCTTGCCAACAGAAGGGATATGTACATGAACGTTTTTGATATAAGCAGTGCTGTTCTTGAATGAAGCGAGTCGTTCAGTCAGGTAATTTAATGTATCACGCCGCTCAACCTGATCCATCATGTCCCAGAGAATGGCCAGACGATTGAGTTTTCGATCCTCAACGATATCAAACTGCTGTAATTCCATCCATTCTATCTCTCTGTTCAATTCCACCACATATTGGTTCAACCGTCTTTCCGTTGACAACGATATTTCCTGACTTGCATTGTCATAACTCCAATGATACAGATACACGCCAAGAAGAATAAGGGGGAGTATAAATACCAGATAGGTGATTATTAATCGCGCAAATATACTGTTAAACCATGATTTAGCAGGGATCTTGATCAATACATTCACCTCCAATGCCAAAGGCTGAGTGGGTTCCTTGTAAGAATAAAGTGAACATTAGCGCTCCTTTGGCTTGCTGGCGCGAAACCACGCGTTAACCTCCGATGTGATCTGATCTCCCCCCAGCTTGCGCCAGTTCTCAACGAATTGATCAAACTCATCTATCGACCTGCCTAGAATAATGTTCATATAGGCTTCAAGCTGAAGATCCCGAAGAATAATTTGTCGATCAACCATTGTATCCGTAATTCCGCCCGTGAATTGATCATAGAGAAGTTGGCCGTTCTTCTCGTAAGAATCTGCAATGCTAAAAGCACCCGAAGGCCCATAGGTTTGTTTCCAACCCCAGCCGCTCTCTACATCTTCCAATTCATAGGCCACAATGCGTTTGTGAATGGCGAGAGCTTCATTCTGCAGAGCCGAGAAGTCTCCTGTACTTCTGGCATCACGAATTTGTTTGTATGCATCTATATTTTTATTACCGGGAAAAGGAGTTACCGGTGAAAGCATCCACACAGCTCGGGAGTCGTCATTGTAGTATGTTTCATACTGTGCCTGATCCCCCCAGTTGATGTCCAGATGCAGATTCATGAGCTTTACAACAACTTCCGGATTAGAGAATCCCTTTTTTACAGCAAAGTATTGCCCAGTGTTGGAACGTAGCGGTACGAACAGGCTCCGGTACGACTTGGCAACAATGGGATATGCCTGCCATTCTACATCTATACCTGTATCTTTATCACGGGTGCTCTGAAGCATAAAGGATGTCCACTGTTCACCGTAAAGCATCCCTATTTTTCCATCTTGAACTAGACGAAACGCCTTGTTTCCACTTTTATAACCAAAATCCGGATCAAGTTGGCCTTCACGATACAACGTTTGCAGTACTTTCAGAGCCTCCCGAACTTCAGGCTGTATACCTCCATAAGTGAGGTTTCCTTCTGCATCTTTAACCCATATATTAGGGTAGGCACCGTAGCCGGACATGAACCCTGCAGCTCCCATAACTGGATCCCATAGATGGTTCGTTAGCGCAAGTCCGTACGTATCATGCTCTCCGTTCCCGTCGGGGTCCTCCTCTGTAAACGCTTTCGAAACCTGGAGAAGCTCTTCTATCGTTTCAGGCGGCCGTAGCCCCAGTTGCTCCAACCAATCGGTTCTAATCCACAGGTACTGCGCTGTCTCAATGGAGGAAGATGATTCGGGAATAGCCATGAGTTTGCCATCAATGGTTGCCGCATCAAATGCGCCTCTTCCCTCCGCCTCCAATATACTCTTTGTAAGTGGGGAAGCATACTCTTGGTACACATGCGTTAAATCTTCGATCATTCCAGCGTTGCTCAGTTGTCTAAGTTGATATGGATTAACTTTCACCACGTCTGGAAAACGTCCTGCAGCAAGGGATACACCCAACTTCTGATTGTATACATCTCCCTTAGCAGTCCAGTCATAGTGAATTTGAATACCTAGCTCTTTCTCGTACAAACGAGTCCAGCGATTATCCAGTATCGTCTCACCAGGTAACTGACTAATCATGCGCTCAAGGTCATCTCCCGTTTCCCTGACAAAAGAGACCACGATGGGAGGAGAATACCTCTCAAACGTAGCGGGAAGTTGAATCTGCTGCCCATCTTGCTGCGGATGATGTTGTTTGGTATTACCTTCGGTATGACCTGCTGGTATGGATACAGCAAGGAACAGAATGAAGGTCCATCTTGTTATGTCCAGACATCTCTTATACATGACGACATGCCCCCAGTTCGGTTTGAACAACTCTCTTCTCTCTGTCAACTTTAATCCATATCATTGTACAACAACTTGTACTCATTGAATACGAAAAGCCGCCATTGGGCGGCTTTTCGTATCTTTATTGTTTCTCATCAGGATTAATCATACGATATTCAAAATTCGAAAAGTCAGCTGTTCCTCCAGCTATTTCAGTTGAATATACAAACAACCCCGTTCGACAACCCATAAAATGATCCAGTTTATATATCATTTTGTGTACAATCCCTATATCTCTCCATTCAGTTCCATCGAAATAGGCAAAAGAGCACTCATCCAGATTGTTCTCAAAATTTCCGAATGCTTTTAGTTTAACTACTGGATCTGATACCGGGATACGTTCATGTTCAGTGGCTGGCTTCTGGTCGATCAGATTGCCAAATATGGTGGAATCCTCACTATCTCTGGCATGCATGACCAAGTAAAACTTGCTATCCTGCTTCGTAAGAGCGATCATACCGTACGAACCGATCAGAAAGCACAACCCGGCATAATCCCCATCATTCAGCCGACTGCCGTCAAGCGTAACTATTGCTTCGCAAGCGGGCCCCATTGAACGCTGGGTTAGTGTGTTGAGCGCAAACGTCAGATTTGGGCTGATCTGTCCCGTTCGAACACGATACACCCCCGATTTCTCTGTAACGGACCAAAGTTCATGATTAGGTGTATGATTCCATTGCCAAAAATCACGGAGGCGGATGCTTCCATCTTCCTCGGGTTCATAATTGAAACTGTCGCTACCCACTAACGGGTTATAACGGTGCTCTGGTCTCGTGCTCGGGATATCAATCTGCTTCGGCGCTTTGCTTGCAAAGACCGGTATACCTTGATCAAAGTGTAGCGGAACCAAAACAGGAACCCGGCCAACAGCCCCATGATCCTGAAACAGCATTGCATACCAGTCTCCATCCGGCGTATCCACGATACCGCCCTGAGCAACACCTGAATTGAAATAATCCATATCGTCATTAAATACTTCTCCACCAGTGAAGACATCTTCCAGAGAGTCTGCCATATAAAACGCCTGTGTTCTACGTCCGGAAGCTTTCGTGATATGAATCAGGAACACAATATATTTACCATTGATCTTGTAAAAATGTGCTCCTTCATAACCAAGGTGATGAGGCTGCTCGTCTTTTACAATCAAGCGATGCACTCCACCAGGTTTGGGCCCGGACAGATCAGAGCTTAATTCGGTCAGATAGATCTCGGTATTACCGTACACGAGATATGCTCGTTCATCATCGTCAAAAAATAAGGAGCAATCATGGTAAAACCCTTCCACGATCTGTTTCTTCCATACTCCCGAGATGGAGGTCGACGTATACAAGTATGTCTTACGGGTATCATTCGCAACAAAGATCACATAGAACATTCCTTGATGATAGCGGAGTGATGCAGCCCACATGCCTTTACTATAAACGTGATGACCATCCACCAGCCGTTGTGCAGGTGTATCGTCCAATGTGTCGTATACATATGTGGCTACTTCCCAATGGATCAGATCATATGAACGCAGGATGACACATCCCGGCATCATATGCATGGTTGTACTGACCATATAATATGTGTCATCTACACGAATAACATCAAGATCCGGGTAATCGGCCCAAATAATCGGATTCGGATACATGCTTTAATTACACCTCATTTTGTCTATTAAACTTCCATTCTCTTAAAAGGATGGTTGGGCTGTCTGTTGAACTTTTAAGCTTAATATACAAGTCTTGCACACCTTTCGCACCCGTAACATTCGTTGTTAGTTCCATCCATTGAAGAGATTCGGTTGCAGGTGGAACAATGATTTCTCCAATTAACAGTCCGTCTGTACGATCAAGTCGAAGTTCTAACGTACCTTCGGTTCCTTGATTCGCAATCGTGGCTGTGAAGCTTGTAGGTCCTTCACTTTCAAAGTCGACCTTGGATATAGCTATCCAGCTGTCATTATGCAACTTAGCGGAGATCATATTCGAATCTGATGCAGACATCTCACCAGAGTCAAAATATTGCTCTGTTGATACTCCGCTACTCCATCCAATCGTCGAACCGCTTACCCGCCCATAGGGATCGAAGCACTTGATTTGATCTACGCCCTGATAATCGGCATGTACCTTCTTGATCTTACCCGTGGCCTCATCATGTTCGACTCGATTAAGATGTGTTGACCGGTAACCTTCTGGGATATTCATGGCTTGGCATAATGTCTGGGCATGATAGGCAATGTACCACTGATCCGATAGTTGAAATATAGCATGGTGATTGTTGCCGCCAATATTAAAAAAGTGTCCAGGATTCTGGAGTAACGTACCCTGATATGTCCATGGCCCCATTGGCTGAACACTGGTCATATATGCAATCTCACCAGGTGGTGGGCTGCCATCTGGCCGATCACCCTCAATAAAATTGGAACAATACGTAAAGTAGTAACTATTATTATATTTATGTATCCCTGAATCTTCAAACATATAAGGCGCCTGAATAACCTTCGCTTTGCCAACAACGCTGATCATATCGTCTCCCAATCGCATAACTCTTGCCGTATCCGGTCTTTCTGCTTTCCCCTGTGGAATACCACCACCGAAATAGATGTAGGCCTGCTGATCATCATCTACAATGACAGCCGGATCAAATAGCCAGGTTACTTCCTCCACTCCCGGAGTCTCTCTTGTAATAAGTGCCTGTCCTATAGGATCTATCCATGGACCTACAGGTGTTGGTGCAGACAGTACACCTATTCCACTGGCATTGTTGGCGAAATAAAGAAAGAAACAGTCCTTGCCATCCAAGTTTCGATGAGCAGCTGCCGGGGCCCAGGATTGCGAAGCCCATGTTGCTGCGCCTTGCGGTCCAGCAACTCTGATCTCCCCGTGATCGGTCCAGTTGATTAAGTCATCCGAAGAAATGACCGTAATCCGGTTGATTGAACTGTAGCTGTTTTTCTGAGGAAGACCGTCCTTATCATATTCCAGCTTATCACTAGTCATATATAAGTAAACTCGATTGTTAAATACTAAAGCATAGGGATCGGCTCCAAATTTGTGGGCCACCAAAGGGTTACCATTGGGACGAAGCTTTCCAATCTCCCCTGGAATACTCTCCAGATTGGCAGCTTGGTCTTGCTTTTGCTCACCAGCATGTGGTGTAGAATGATGATTCATCAAAAGAATCCCCCTATAATCGTTTTTAGTTGTTCTTTTTACAAGAAAGCGTTTGCAATACAAAAGGTATCATGATAGGATGATTACATTTTAAGGTAAGCTGAGTACAATTTCATTGCGTTAACCGCTCTATTTATTGCGTGAAATGACGGGAGGTACTTCATGAGTGGATCCTCTGAGTGTTTTTATGATCCCATCCAGCCTGAGCTCTTATATCTACACAGCGTAACGACGTATAAGCTGGAAACGATCTATCATCGCCATAATGCATACGAGATCTACCTGTTTCTTCGTGGAAACGTTCACTTTTATGTAGATAATCGATGTTACCATGTACAGCCTGGTGATCTACTTGTGATGTCACCCGAGGAGATGCACCGAGCCTTTATTCTGGATGAATCTGAGTATGAACGAATTACAATCAATCTCAAAAAAACATATCTATTTCAGCTTTCCACACCATCAACCAATCTATCGTCATGTTTTGACCATCGCCCCAAAGGAACAGGCAACATCGTACATTTAGACGACGATAACTTGAAGCGGATGCTGCAATGTACAAACGAACTGGAAGGATTGCTTGCTTCCGATGCGTATGGCACCGATATCAAAATAAATGCAGCCGTAGCCCAATTGTTGGTCATGATTAACGTCTGGTTTCATAACAATTCCTTTGTTCCCAATGACATTATGCCTGAACTAGTTCGTGAAACCATGGATTATATTGAAACACATCTAAATCAAGACATTACACTTCGCAAACTTGCCGAAGTGTTCTACATGAACAGTACTTATATCAGCCGCCAGTTCAAAAAGCATACTGGATTGACCATCCGTTCCTACATTTTGGGTCGTCGTATTGAACGGGCCAAATTCCACCTGTCAGAAGGAATGAGTATTACGGATGCATGCTTTCAATCGGGCTTTAGTGACTATGCCAATTTTATTCGCAGTTTTACCAAAATGGTTGGCATCTCCCCTGGTAGATATATCAAACAAAGACGTGATGCAATGGAAGCTTTGCCAAAATAATGACAAGCTCATTCAATGTAAACTAAAAAACATCAAGCCATCCTGCATGGCTCGATGTTTTTTAAGTTCTTGATATACTTCGGATCTGCAAACAGTGCATTACTTTGATTATATCCGCAAGTTAATTGATCTCTTTACCCGTCCACAATCGAACGCGATCTTTAATCCACTCCGTATACTGCTGTTCCATGGCTACTGCACCTGCATTATCAAGTTCGGTAATCATATTGTCGTATATGTCTTCAAAGGCACTCGGAGAGGATGTAATCGCTTCGGCGATCCGTTTCTGAATAATATCCTGCGTTTTCTGATACACAACGTTATAATCCCCGCTATCCGAAGGAATCGGCATATTGTAAGCCGCGCCCCACTCTTTCACCGGAAACTCCTTTTCGGAAGGGAACAAGTCCTTCCATGTGGTGATGCCATAGCCTTTCAAAGCTTCTTTTTCCTCATCAGAATAACTTTGCTGAATCTGTTCAGGATAATTCGTTGTATAGTAGTTATCCGTTGAATCTTTAACGCCATCCCCGTAGTGAGCACCAAAAATGTAATACAAGCCTACTCCGGTTTCTTTGGTGAATGTGTTATTGTCTTTGTTTTTACGTTCCTGTACATCGGCCGGGATGGTGCGAACACCGTCTTCCACATTATATTGCTCGCCTTCAACGCCCCAGTTTCTCAATACTTGTCCTTCTTCAGAAGACATCCAATCCAAAAATTTGATGGCACGGACAGGATCTTCACAATCAACTGTTATGCCAATGCCATAACCATCAAAGCCGATATTCTGGAAGTCTTTCCGCTGAAAACTGTCATCTAGCGTGACCGGATAGAATCCGTAGGTCATATCATCTTTTCCTGCGCTTTTCAAAGCATTTTCCGCATCACTGAATCCCCAGCTTGGATCAAGCAAGGATAACACGCGACCACTGGCGATTTTGGACTTATACTGGTCATCCTTCTGAACAAAACTGTCCTTGTCCAGCAAGCCTTCATTGTACATCTTGTTCAACCAACGGAAATATTCTTTCTCCTCGGGACGTTTGTAATGCAGAACGGCTTCGTAGGTGTCCGGATTGATGAAATATTCACCATCTCCAGGTCCTCCAGTAGACATGACAGCGGGATCAGTAACAGTGATCATTCGCCGCCATCCATCTGCACTAAGCGTCAGCGGAATTGTGGGTTGGCCATCATCTGTGGTCGGATGTTTCTCGTAATATTCACGTAGCACTTTTTCGAAATCGTTTAAGGTTTTGATCTCAGGATACCCGAGTTCCTTGACTACACGATGTTGAATGGCAGTACCATTCGTGGCATCAAAGCTGACCTGATCGATCGCACCATTCGTTGGAATCCAATAGATTGCAGGATCGTCATTGCTGTATTTCAACCGATTGAAGTGCTCACCGTAGATCTTTTTCAAGTTGGGGGCATGTTCTTCGATCAGATCTGTCAAATCAATCATTGCCCCGGCATCAACGAGTCTGGTCAAGTTCCCTTTGGGGAATATCAAATCCGGATAATCGCCGCTGGCAGCCATCAAGGAAATACGGTCGTTTCCGCCTCCGCTCGAAATATCGAATTCAGCATCAATACTTACACCGGTTTCTTCCGTAATTTTTTTCCCTACAGCATCCTGCATTTTGTTCCAGTTGGGACTTGCATCTGCGCCGAAGAAGGTAAATGTGATCGGGCTGTTGGGGTCACTCGTATTTGATTCGGAATTCTCTCCAGCATTTCCGCAACCGGCGGAAACTAACACAACACTTGTTACGAGACATGCTCCTAGCACTTTTGATACGGCTCTCATTATTTTTCTGCCCCCTAAATGATGTTAGTCGTAATAACCAATCCAGACATTACGATGGTTCACTTTGAGATAGTATACGCTTACATATTCAACCGTTAGTAAACGACTACAATCCTGCCTACCCTATTCCATGTTTAAAGTATAAGGAAGTCTGATCACCCCAACCTTGATTATTAAGCCATGAAAATAGCATGATCTAGACATGAGTCTCAGTAAAAATGTGAAGACCAAAAAAGCGATGGTTGCCCATCGCCTCATAAAACCAAACCTACTTTTCAATAATATAGTTCTAACGTAAATCCTTGGATTTCTGCTTCAACTTCCCGCAACAATTCCATGACTTGATCAGCGTATTCTCCAAGAATTTCTTTACTTTTCTCGAAGCCAATCCATTGAAAAGTAAGCGGCATGCTTACAGCCCCAGTTAAGACATCCCATAGTGCGTCCAAATTGCCTCCATAACTTTCGTCTAACTCAAGCTGGTTCTGCAAAATTTGATGAAGCTCTTCCTTGCTGTGAAAGTCGTTTCCGTTAATCTGAATGATGCTCATATCATTTCCTCCGTTTATTTTAACTGTTCAAATGACTTGTAATGATCTGTCGTCTGGTAGATTAGACCGTCATTCGAGTATAGAATTCGGTCGCTTCCGCGCCGTCCTCCTGAGTAATTTATATCGGCTTCGTACCAAATCCGGCCTTTTTTGTTGGGGAGTAATCCTTCCCGGTTCCTGAACACGTCGCCGCCGATGCTTTTGCCTGGAGCGACTTCTCGCAGGTTACCTTCGCTTGGTTCCCATCCCAGATCTCTGGCCTCTTTCTTGGTAATGTAGTTTGGTGGGAGTTCATTGTGTTCCGAGATATAATTGGCAACCTCATCAAATCCCATATCCTCCGAAACTTGAGGTGATCCGAGATCACGCAAAGACTCTGACGTACAACCTGAGAACAATAATGCAGCGAGGATGATCACTAACGTGTAAGCAAATTTTCTGAAAAACATAATCTTTTCTCCTTTTGATGTTCTTGCTCTTGCTGTCTTCCGTTTTGGTGCTATTTCGATGACAATGCTTCTAATGTTAACGATTTGTGGTAATTAAAGCAATTCTGTAAGCCTATTATGGAGTTGAAATTCAATCAATTAAAGCTGTTGCCTTGCTCCATTGAAGCATTATTTTTATTCTACAACAAAAAAAGCCGCTAAAATAGCGACTTTAATCGTACCACGATCATTATCATTCAACACATTCATTTAATAGTTTAATTTAATGTATCCATCCAGTTCTCTAGGGCTACAACAACCTCTTCCAACTGCTTATCTTCCGTAATGGCAGGCTGATTATCTCCTTTTTGCATGCCGTATGAGCCAAATTGACCGTGATTTCCACCCTCAATACTCACATATGTCGTGTCTTCCGGAAGATTTGCTTTGGAGTTCTCCCAGTCTTCCCAGTTAAGCACTCCGTCATCCGAGCCTGTAATCTGTAAGATAGACAAGTCCGTATTCTTTACGCTCCCTCCTTCATCTGCATAAGAAGCCAAGAAAAAGACTCCTTCCAACTTCTCATTGTGCTCCGTAGCATACCGTGATGCAAATGACCCTCCCAACGAATGGCCACCAATAACAAACGCTTCGTCAGGATGTTCCTCGATAAAGGAATCAGCCTTGTTCTGACCGAAAATCGCCAAGTTTATTGGCATGTTCGCGATATATACGCGGTGACCCTGTTCTGCCATTTCTCTGGCAAGTGGAGAATAACTTTCAGGTTCAACCAGACCACCTGGATAAAAAATAATATTCGGTTTGGTTATCTCTGTACCCACGGGTTCAAATCGGTAACCGTCCTTAATTTTGGCGACAATAACCTGAGCATCACTTGTCATCGCCGTTTCAGCTCGCTCAGTCGGACTATACGTAACCGAATTGAGATATACGAATACTCCGGCCACGAGGATAACGATGGACAAGATTGTCCACATGATTATTTTTTTCCAATTGTTAGTACGTTGTGCTGTTTTCAACCTTAAAACCACCTTAGCATGAGGATAATGATATGTCTTTTTTAACTCTTCATAATTATACTTACCGGTAAGTATAATTACAAGATGATTTTGCTTACTATTGTTATTTGTCATAAAATATTCATGGAGGGAAGTCCAATGACAGAAAAATCACCTAAACGATTGCCTGGAAGACCCAAACATCGCAACGACGATATCTCAATTCAGCAAACCATTATTCAAACCGCTTCACAGTTATTCATGGAGTATGGCTACGAAACAGTCACGCTTCAGCAAATTGGCAAAACATGTAGCGTGTCAAAACCAACCATTTATTATCATTTCACCAGCAAACCCGAGCTTTTTAAGGTTGCCTTTACAACGATGTTACAGAATGTGAGCCGGTTAACCTCGCATATCCTTGATCAAGCCGAGAATCTGGAGTCGGGGCTTGTGCGTCTGGCAGAGGCCAGACTGGGAAATCCACATGCGGAGATTGAAACCATGCTCAGAGAAGCTGAGCCTTTTCTTGAACCAGCTCAAATTCAGGATATACGCAACGCGGAGCATCAGATTCACGAAGTGTTAGCCTCCCATTTCCAACGGGCAATGGATGAAAACAGACTGCGAACGGACGATCCATTTTTCCTCGCAGAGACCTTCTCGACATTGATGTTAATGGGTAATCGGGAAGATAACCTGCATAAATATGGTTCCAACTTTTCTCTAGGCCAGAAGCTAGTAGATATTTTCATTCGCGGAGCGCAGTAAAAATTCAGGGCAACAAGGAGAGCTGACATGAATATCCCTAGAGGAACCTATGGGTTTCGATTCGCGGAAGACAAGGAGCTCCAACTGTGTGTACTGTATGCGGCTGGATGTGATTCAATAACCGATCCTTCTTATCATTGGGATGGACTCGAACGTTCGGACGGGCCTCTCCTGTTATTCCAATATACAATCTCGGGTGAAGGTGTATTTGAGTCGAATAATCGCATCCATCATGTTACCGCAGGACAAGCTTTTTTGGCAGAAATTCCAGGGCTACATCGCTATTACTACCATTCAGCATCAAAAGAGCCTTGGGAGTTTCTGTTCCTGCTGTTCAGACCCACTCTTATTCTGCCCCATTGGAGAAAATTTCTTCGTGAAGCGGGAGAAGTTCCCTATCTTCCCGCTGATTGTACACCCATCCGACTGTTGCGGATGATCGTGACTGATGCGGCAACAGGCAGAATAACTGATCCTCTGATCGCATCATCCAGCGTATATCAGTTCATGACAGAATTAACGCGATTACAGAGAACAACATTGCGCAACAGGGAGAATTGGTCTGAAAACATTCAAATAGCCGTTGAATACATAGAAAACAACTACTCCAAGATGATCAGTATCGATCACCTAGCGGAGCATATTTCCCTTTCCAAATATCACTTTATACGTCGCTTTTCCTCCAGTACGGGCTTGACGCCTGGTGCTTATCTAACCCGTGTACGTACCGAGAAAGCAATGGAACTGCTACGCGGAACTTCTCTTAGCATTGAAGTCATCGCCGAGCAAGTCGGGTATTCCAGCGGAAGTTATTTTATCAAAGCCTTTCGCAGCATAACAGGCGTTACGCCAGGTGAATTTCGTAGTGGCGGAGAAAGCCTTGTGTACCGTAAATTGTTCTTCGACTAACCGCAATATTTTGCTATTCGACACTCAACATTACTGTAGATATTAATAAAATCCTTTATTATGATGAATTGAGCGAGAGCAATAATTAATCCATAAAGGAGCATTCCCATGAATCATACACTTGCAGCATCAACTCCACCGCTTGGCTGGAACAGCTGGGATTGTTACGGCGCAGCCGTTACGGAAGACGAAATTCGTGGCAACGCCGAGTACATGGCAGAACATCTTAAAGACTTCGGCTGGAGCTATATTACGGTCGACATTCAATGGTACGAGCCTTTGGCCAATTCTTCGCAATATCGTCCGTTCGTTCCACTCATCATGGATGAATATTCGCGACTTATGCCTGCCGAGAATCGGTTTCCCTCCGCTGCAGGTGGACAGGGATTCAAGCCATTATCCGACTACGTTCATAGTCTGGGGCTGCAATTCGGCATTCACATCATGCGTGGTATTCCACGTCAAGCTGCACATGCGGCTACTCCGATTCTGGGAACAACCGCCACTGCGCGCGATATTGCTCATCCTAACTCCATCTGTCCGTGGAATACAGATATGTATGGTGTTGATAGCTCAAAAGAAGGCGCACAAGCCTACTACGATTCGCTTTTTGAACTGTATGCACAATGGGGCGTTGACTTGGTGAAGGTTGACGATATTGCTGCTTCAAGGCTCTATGACACCCATCAGCCTGAGATCGAAATGATATCCAAAGCGATTGAGCGCTCCGGTCGGCCCATGGTACTAAGTCTCTCTCCTGGCCCTGCTCCAGTAGAATACTCAGAATTCTTGGCTGATCATGCCAACATGTGGCGTGTCACGGACGACTTCTGGGACCTCTGGCCACTGTTATTGGATATGTTCGACCGCTGCCGGACGTGGCAGAGCGTTCCCAAAGCAGGCTGCTGGCCAGACTGTGATATGTTGCCTTTGGGTCATATCGGTATCCGTTCTGTAGACGGTGGTGGAGCAGATCGCTGGACTCGGTTCACACCTGACGAGCAGTTGACGATGATGTCACTGTGGAGCATCTTCCGTTCCCCGCTCATCTTTGGTGGTGAACTGCGAGATAACGATGACTGGACACTATCCCTGCTAACTAATCGTGAGGTTCTGCGAATGCATCGCGAGAGTTACGGAGCCAGAGAAGCCTTACGCAAAGAAGATCTTATTGTGTGGACTGCCCAGCATACGGATGGTTCCTCTTACGTCGCTGTGTTTAACATCGGCGAGAATGCTCTACCTGTGGATCTGTCCATTGATGAGGTCGGACTGTCCGGCATTACCGAAGGTACCGAATTGTGGAGCCAAGAAGCAGCTCAATTAACAGAGAATTCCTTAGTTACTACTGTACCTGTGCACGGTGTGCGTCTCTATCGGTTTTCCTAAGCTTGCAAAAGAAAAAGAGAGGTCTGTCGTTCATTAGACAGACCTCTCTCTCATTTCATCAGTATGTATCCATGGCTTGAACGGCCAGATGAAATGCTTTAATCCTTCTTTCTAGAAGAGTCTTTTGTGGGCTACCTTCTTTGGAATTGGCATACATGCTCTCTAGAGATGGGAACAATCCCATCAAGACAAGACGAGCTTCTGCGATATCTTCCTCCGTGTAGGGATGAGATTTCTGATTCCATACCTTTTCCAACAGTGCTAGGCCGATGTATAAAGCTTGGAGACGTTTCTGTAACAATGTTGTGTTATTCCTTTTCTGAGTCATATTCACTAAGGCATTTTCCGATTTGCGGATGGTTGATTGAAAGGCTTTAATGGATTGCAGTTGATCTTCTTGTGACACGTTTTCCATAGAGTATAGACCTCACTTTCTTGGCTTAGTTTGTTCGGTCTTTCTATTAAATCACCTCATAAATATAACAAAAAAAGCCGCTAAAATAGCGACTTTCAATGTATTCATTCTCGATTCAGTGCTAGAGTACCTTTTCCAAAAAGCTGATCGTCCGTTCATTCTTCGGATTTCCAAATATCTCTTCAGGAGTGCCCTGCTCGACAATATAACCACCGTCCATGAAGATCACACGATCAGCTACTTCACGAGCAAAACCCATCTCATGGGTAACAATCATCATCGTCATGCCTTCGCTCGCGAGGTCCTTCATAACACCGAGGACTTCTCCTACCATCTCAGGGTCAAGCGCCGACGTCGGTTCATCAAATAACATAACATCCGGATTCATAGCAAGCGCACGAGCGATAGCTACACGTTGTTTTTGTCCACCTGACAGTTGTGTTGGGAAGCTCTCTGCTTTATCAGACAGACCCACACGCTCAAGTAATTTGAGTGCTGTATCACGCGCCTGCTGTGCATTTAATATCCCGAGTTCTCTGGGCGCAAACATGATGTTTTTAAGTACACTAAAATGAGGGAACAAGTTAAAATGTTGAAATACCATGCCAATATTTTCGCGAGCTTTGTTCAGGTTGGTTTTAGGGTCATTCAGATCCTGATCATCCACAATAACCCGGCCTGCCGTAATCACATCTAATTGGTTAATGCAGCGCAAGAAGGTACTTTTTCCCGAACCGGAAGGCCCGATGACACAGACAACTTCTCCTTCGTTGACCGCCACATCAATTCCCTTGAGGACCTGATTCGAGCCGAAACTTTTCTTCAAACCTTCAACTTTTATTTTAGCCACGACGAACCTTCACCTCCAGATAATCAGCAATTTTGGTCAATGTGATAATGACAATCAGGTACATAACCGCAACCGTTAACCAAATGTCAAAAGAGGAGAACGTTCTTGCAATAACAATTTTACCCGATTGTGTCAACTCTACGAGACCAATAACGGATAAGATTGACGTATCCTTCAACGTGATAACCATCTGGTTAATGAAGGACGGAATCATAACCCGCACTGCCTGCGGAATAACGATCTTTATCATCGCTTTGCGATAAGGAATGCCCAATGAACGGGCAGCTTCCATCTGACCACGATCAATCGATTGAATCCCGCCTCGGATAATCTCGGTTACGTACGCCCCTGCATTCAGACTAAGTGTCAGAATAGCCGCCAGGAACAATGGCATCGTGAAGCCCATCGCCTGTGGAATCCCGAAATAGATAAAGAATGCCAGGACAATCAGCGGAATACCGCGGAAGATATCCACAAATACGGTGGCAACAACTCGAAGGAATTTGTTCTGTCCCACCTTCATGAATCCGAAAATCAGACCGATGATAAACGCGAAGAACAGGGATACAATCGTGTATAAAAGTGTTTTTCCCAGACCTTTAAAAAGTGCAGGAAGAGATTTCTGTATTAACTCCCAACGCCCCAGATTTGCGACTTGGGAATTCTCTCCAACATATTCTTCGATAATGCGCTTGTACTCACCGTTTGCTTTGATATTCACAAGACCAGCATTGAACATCTCCAGAAGTTCCTGATTTTTACCCTTACTTACCGCAAATCCGTAGGAAGCCCCGTCTTCTTTGGCGGTAACGATTTTCAAACCATTATTCTGCTTTACCCCATATCTTAGAACGGGTTCATCTTCAAAACAGGCCACCGAATTACCGGTCTTTACATCATCATACATTTGATATGATTCATCGAATGGAACAACGGTAAAGCCATATTTTGAGGCGATGGACTCAGCAAAGCTGTACCCTTCTGTTCCCGTTTTTACAGCGACCTTTTTACCACGAAGATCTTCGTAACTTTTAATGGTATCATTATTGGAACTAATCCCCATAACAACGCCTGAATCATAATATGGCTCTGAAAAATCAAATTTCGCTTTTCGCTCATCCGTAATACTCATCCCTGCGATTACACCATCGACTTGATTCGCCTCAAGTGCCTGTACAGCTGCGTTAAATCCCAGGGATTTGATTTGATACTTGAAATTTTGATCTTTGGCGATGGCATCCAGCAAATCCATGTCGATACCAACAAAATCACCATTCTCATCTTCATATTCGAATGGAGCAAATGTGACATCAGTTCCGATAACATAGGTTTTACCGGAATCGGACGCTGCGGCAGCGTTCCCTACCCATCCCGATAGACCGCTCACCAGGAGCAGCATCAGTGAAAGTATAAAAAATGAGATCTTCGTTGTTTTCATGTGTCCTCCCCGTCTCGGTATTGTCCGAATAATCATTATTTTCTTTGGAATCGGTATTACGGTTATGCTTTTTGTCGATCTTCTGCCCATTTGATTGTTATTATTTACTGTATATTAACAATCAATGCTTTGCCTTTCCACTTGCAACATTTTCCTCCATCATTTTTTTCCAACCAGTAAAAGTCCTTTTAATACTTACCCTTTAAGTAAGCTTCGCGAAACCCAATATTACATTGTGAATCTGAAAAAAGGTACATTTACTTTAAAACGTATTATTTAAAATTTAAAACTCAAAAAAAGCCGCGATTTCCGCGACTTTTTATTGTACAGTTTTTTATAATCTATTAATTTGCTCTGGTTGTCAATACAATCTCGAACTTCGAACCAGCTTCACCCGCGAATACAATAGTTCCGTTCTCAGGCAACACAATTTCGTTTTGTCCACTGACCACTGTATGATTAATGCCTATGCCAGCTTGGTTATATACAGCAAATGCGCTGTTTGCAGACATCTTGACCGTCATTTCTTTACCTGTTGCTGATGCTGGAATCGAATACCATGTGGCATGACCATTCGCCTGAATCGTTGTCTTCGATTGTTTTCCCGCATAGATCGGTTTGATGATGTCTTGAGCAGCATAAACGTTGCCTCCAGCTGTAACATATTCCACGCCATTTTCCTCATAGAAATTAAACTCCATAGTGTCACGGCCCGCTAATCCAGGAATTTGCAATTGGTTCACAGCTTGGTTAGCTCCAACGATTTTATTCGTGTAGACATAACCCGGCAGCTCATTAAAAGTATGAATGGGAATCATCGGCATCGCTGCGTTGTACAGTGTTGATGTGTATTTTTCATTGACCAAGACGTAGGCTTTGCCTTCTCGTTTCTGCCATGCGGCCTTTACTTCTGCAGACAATTCATTGGTTTCAAGCTTTTCTGCCTTATATTCAGAGGAAGCAACTTGCCCAAGCCCAGGCACAGACTGATACGAGCGAGACCACAAGTATGTGTTCCCATTGACTTCCTGAACGAACTTCAGCTTTTCCGTAGCCGCATCATTAACAAATGATCCATCAGCGGTGTACGTATAGGTCTGATCAGAACTGTTAGGAGACGACAGATTAGATAGCGTTAATTGCCCGTCATCTTTTACGTCCAGCTTCATTAACATGTTTGCCCCACCCGCGTACATGCCTGTGTGCTGTGTAAGTTCCTTCGGCATGGTTGTTTTCACCGGTGCACCATGTGACTTCTCCGGTTTACGCTCTGGAATGATATTCTTCTCCTCAAGCGCACTAAGCAACAGCTCAGTTGCCAGCAATTGATCCGTTGAGCTATGACCACCCGAAGAGGTTACGGCAGCAGCCATATTATACTCCGGTAACACAATCAAGGAGGAATGATAGGTGATTGTATTGCCACCTTTGCTTACTGCCTGGATGCCGTAATCATTAAAAGGAAACAGGTTCACGCTGTCCCAGCCTAGGCCGTAACCAATGGACGAATCGCCTTCTTCTGGCCACATGCCTCTCTTGTATTCTTCTTGCTCCATGGCCTCTACGGATTCCTCCGAAAGAACACCTTCAACATCACCTGTAAAGATTTTCGAGAACTGAACCAGATCTTCAGCGGTGGAATAGATGCCTCCCGAGGCAATCATATTTGTAGTCTCTAATGGGAGTTGCTCCTCATGCGAAGGGGCATATGTTGCTGCCATCTGGCTAAAGTCCACAATATCCTGCGGTGTTTTGGTATGCTCCATACCAAGGGGTTCAGTTATGTACCGGTGCATGAAAGTTGTGAAGTCCATGCCGCTGACCCGCTCAACCAGAATTTCAGCTAATGTAAAACCGTCATTGCTATACACCGAGTATGCGCCAGGATCGGCCTTCAGATGTTGCGTCGCCAATTGATCCAGTAACGTATCATGTGCATAGGTATCATTATCTCCAAACAGAATTGCACTGTTACTTGACGTTCCGAGAAGTCCGGATGAATGATTCAGTAACATGCGTGGTGTAATCTGTTGGTAACGCTTGTCTTTCATTTTAAAGTCTGGAATATACTTCACGACAGGCTCATCGAGATCGATCTTGCCTTGGTCAACAAGCTTCATTACGGCAGTGGTGAGCACCATTTTGCTGGTTGAACCAATGCCATACATGGTATCTGAAGAAAGCGGGATGTTGTTTTTCAGATCATTGTTGCCTGCCTGACCGGAGATCACAATCTCACCCTCATCCATCAGTGCGTACTGCACACTTGTCGTAGCGTATGATTCAGTGAGTACCTTGGCCTTTGCACTTACTGCCTTTTTAGTTAGATCATACGTAGGGTTATTACCGTTACTGGTAGCAGGTGTGGCCATGGCCGACATTGGGGACATCATTGCAAACACCAAGGTTATGGCGGCGATAGAAGTTCGTTTCTTTCGTGTCAATCTCATCTTCTCCTGTCTAGTCTATGGATTAGGAATCTCTGTGTTAGTACTCCCGTAGTGTAACCGAAGAAGATGAACTGTCTGTGGCTTGAATATGAATCGAGTATGAACCAAGCAGGACCAACCCAAATAGGTTGGACACACAGTAAAAATCCCTTTAGTCCAGCTTTGTTTTGTTTGCAAATTAAACTTTTGCTATAATGGTATATCAATCAATGGATTGCCAATAACATGGCTAAGTACATAAATAAATGCAGTCCATAATTCAGCATGAGTAATGGAGTTGAAGCAATGCTAAAAGTTAATCGGAATGACCAACGCCCGATCTGGCAGCAACTTTTGGATCAAGCGATTCATAATATCACAACCGGGAAATGGCAACCAGGAGAATTGCTACTCCCCTCACGTGAACTTGCTCAATTAATTGGTGTTTCACGCTCAACCATACAGATTGTGTACGAGGAATTATTCAGTCGAGGGTATACGGTAACCTCTCGACGAGCCGGGACAAGAGTTAGTGATTGGACATATGCACCTCGTTCATCAGAAGACGTCACGATGCAAGGGCCTATACCGCCCGAATTGCCTACACTAAACGAATCGATTGGTCATCTGCATAGTTGGTTTGGCAATAGAGACAATCGCAAAATAGAAATTGATTTTAATCCCCACGAGCCTTATCTGGATGAAAGTTTCACAAAAGCCTGGAGGCAATCCTTTTTACAAGCTTCCACTGAACCTGATCTGGGTCTTTGGGCTTATGGTGATGCCAGAGGGTTACTGGCGTTAAGAGAACAGATTCAACGTTATTTGTCACTTGAACGAGGCATTCATATCGATGTTGATCAAATCTTGTTAACCTCAGGTGCACAACATAGCATTGATTTAATTGCCCAGGCACTCTTAAGTGAGGGAGACAGAGTTTCCGTAGAAGATCCCGGCTTCCCAGCCGCTTGGATGGCGATGAAATACCGCCGGATGCAAGTCGATCCCGTTCCAGTCGATGAGTATGGATTATGTGTAGATCATATTCACCCACAGACGAAACTCGTATTTGTCACACCTTCTCATCAATGCGCCGTTGGTGTTATTATGTCGGAGCCACGCAGGCAACAATTGATGCACTTGGCAGCTCATCATCGATATTGGATTGTTGAGGATGACTACGATAGCGAATTTAGGTACCGTGGAGATCCGCTTCCAACTATATTTAGTCAGCAACCCCAGAATACGCTTTATATGATGAGTTTTTCCAAAATGGTTGCACCAGGCATACGACTATCCGCTATCATCGGCCCCAAAATAGCCATCGATCGCCTTACCCAAGTACACGAACTAACGTATCGTCATCTGCCGATTATGGAACAATTAACGCTTACTCACTTTATTGAACGTGGTCATTTCATGCGCCATATGAGAAGAGTTCGGAACATATATCGACGCAGACACGAAGTCATGACCAAAGCCATTGTTGCTTCTGGGCTAGGCTCACGATTTACATTAAGTGGTGTGGAAACGGGATTACATATGCTTCTAGAATCTGAAACGTCATTTGACGAAGAAGCGCTGACAAATGCTGCCCTTGATCAAGGTGTACGCGTGTATCCGCTTAGCAGATATTGCTTGGAGAGTCATCGAAAGGGATGGATATTAGGTTTTGCGAAAGTGGATGAGGATCAGATTGAGGAAGGCATACATCGACTTGCAAAGATTGTACTATGATGGAGAACATGCTCTCCAATCGGATTCGAAAGGATGTTTTTTAGGATGAAAATTTTAGTATTGGGAGCCACCGGACGGGTTGGAAGTCATTTCGTCTCTAATGCCCTACGTTCCAATCATCATGTAACTGCACTGGTTAGAAGCCCGGAAAAGGTACAAATCAACGATGACAATTTCGTTCTACATCAAGGAAACGCTTTAGTCAAAGAGGATATTCATCACGCCATACAGGGTGTGGATCTCGTTGTTAGTTCCTTAAGTACCGATGGAACAACTACATTATCGCAATCCATGGGACATATTGTTGAGGCTATGGCTCAGGAGCGTATCAAAAGAATCATTACCGTTGGTACAGCAGGAATATTGGAAAGTCGAACGGATCCTGGCTTGCTTCGTTTTCAATCCCCTGAGTCCAAACGTAAGTCCACGCGAGCAGCTGAAGAGCATCTGGAGATGTACAACATTCTGAAGGCTTCAGAGTTAGAATGGACAATCGTGTGTCCTACCTACTTATTTGATGGAGAATCTCTTGGTAAGTACCGGGTTGAGCGCGACTATTTGCCTGACGGTGGAACTTCTATATCTGTAATCGATACTGCGGAGTTTGCTTATCAGCAATTAATGTCTGATGAGTATGTACAGTCTCGTGTAGGTATATCCTACTAGGGCGTCTCCTAAATCTCAATTAAGGTATATCTCTTCGTTCAAAAAAGTAAGTTTCAATATAAACAAGCACATTACGAGCCTGCAATTGTTATCCATTAGGAACAATTGCAGGCTCTATTTGTGTCTGCTGTTGAGCTATTTAAGCCCTTCATATAGAGGAAATTGCGAAGTGATTTCACGGACACTACCTAATATTTGATTTTTCACATCCGAGTTTTTTGGATTTTTAAAAGCAAGCCCTATCAGCTGAGCGATTTCTTTCATTTCCCTGGCTCCAAGCCCTCTTGAAGTCATAGCCGGAGTTCCAAAACGAATACCGCTTGTAACCAAAGGACTTGCCGTATCGTGAGGGATTGCATTTTTATTCGCCGTAATCCCTACTTCATCCAGTAAAGCTTCGGCTTCTTTGCCTGTAAGGCCCATAGTTCGTAAGTCAACCAACACGATATGATTATCTGTTCCTCCCGATACAAGGGTAAGTCCTTCATTCATTAAAGTTTCTGCCAATACGTTGGCGTTATTCAGAACACCTTCAATATATGTTGTGAACTCGGTTTGCAATGCCTCGCCTAATGCCACCGCTTTCCCCGCGATAACGTGCATGAATGGCCCGCCCTGAGTCCCCGGGAATACAGCTTTGTCTATCGCCTTTGCCCAGGATTCCCGGCACAAAATGGCTCCCCCTCGTGGTCCTCGTAAGGTCTTGTGTGTGGTGGTTGAAACAAAATGGGCATGTGGTACCGGGTTAGGATGCAAACCTGCCGCAACAATTCCTGCTATATGCGCCATATCTACAAAGAAAAGAGCTCCCACTTCGGCGGCAATCTGGGCAAATAATTCAAACTCAATGGTCCGCGGGTATGCACTTCCACCTGCAACAATCATGCGTGGACGATACTTATAAGCAAGTTTACGTACTTCGTCAAAGTCAATGCGGCCCGTCTGTGCATCGACACCATATGAAACAAAATTGTAAAACCTACCTGAAAAATTAACAGTACTTCCGTGGGTTAGATGACCACCCTGGGATAGATTCATGCCAAGTATTGTGTCCCCAATCTCAACCGAGGCAAAATATACTGCCATATTGGCCTGAGAACCGGAGTGAGGCTGCACATTCGCATGTTCAGCGCCAAAAAGTGCTTTAAGGCGGCTATTTGCTATCTCTTCGACTGTATCGACATGCTCACACCCGCCATAATATCTTCTGCCCGGATACCCCTCCGCATATTTATTGGTCAATACCGAACCTGTTGCTTCCATCACAGCTTGACTTACAAAATTCTCTGATGCAATCAGTTCTATCTTATCCCGCTGCCTTCCAAGCTCTTGCTGGACAGCCATTCCTATTACTTTATCTTGCTTCTCCAAATGTTTCATGAACATCTTCCTCTCAATATTACGGTTATTTATTCGTTCCAAGTTGTTTTTTGGGAAATTTACTATTCATCAGTAGATGTGCCATCATTCCTGCAAACAGTCCCCAAAATGCACCACCCACACCAAGCAAAGTCACATTCGCTGCTGTCGCCAAAAACGTAATCAATGCAGTTTCACGTCCCTTAGGGTCCGTTAATGCATTGGCAAGACTGCCACCGATCGTTCCAAGTAAGGCTAATCCCGCTAATGTTGCAATAAAGGTAGCAGGAAGAATCAAAAACAGAGCAGCCAATGTTACGCCAAAAATGCCGACAAAAATATAAAAAACACCACAAGCAATACCTGCAATATAACGTTTGGTTGAATCCTCATGTGCATCCTTTCCTGTACAAATCGCTGCTGTAATAGCTGCCACATTAAAAGCATGTGATCCGAATGGGGCTGCAAGAAGCGAACCCAAACCTGTTACAGCTAAAATAGGATTGGCACTTGTCTTGAATCCATCATTACGCAGAACAAGCATTCCGGGCATATACTGCCCTGTCAAGGTAATAATGAACAGCGGTAGCGCAACGCCAAGTAAAGCATTTAACGAAAATGCTGGAACAACAAATACAGGCGAAGCGACCGCTAATTGGATCGTACTGAAGTCTGTTTTCCCCATGCATATCAAATAAATCAAACCGATTGCCAATATGCCAACAATGGCGTAACGGGAAGTAAACCTTCTTAGCACGATATAGCCTGCAAACAGTACAATCACAAGCAAAGGATCTACCTTCGCCCCTCCAAAGGCCGAAATACCAAACTGTAGTAAAATACCAGCTAACAATCCGGAAGCGATGCCTGGGGGAATAAGTCGAACGAAACGTTCAAACATGCCTGACAAACCTAAAATAATAAATCCGACTGCTGAAATCATGTAAGCGCCAATAGCTTCTGGATAAGGAGTTACCGCTAATGCTGAAACGAGAAACGCCACACCTGGTGTAGACCAGGCTGTAATAATCGGTTCCTTATATCGATAACTGAGCCAAATTCCCGTTACGCCTACCCCAATCGAGATGGACCAAATCCAGGAAGCGGTCATTTCCGGGCTTAAACCAGCCACTTTTGCAGCTTGAAAAACAAGGATAAACGTACCCCCGTAATTAACAATTACGGATATTAAAGCGGCGATCACCGGAGATATCAAATCACGGCCGCGTAACGAAGGGGATGCTGTCTTCATATTTAACACTACCTCTCACTTAATCATCGATGCGTGTGTTTTCATTCCAGTAATACTCGTCCGGTAAATAGCGTTGACCAAATACACTTGTCCCTACACGTATCATTGTAGCTCCTTCTTCAATGGCGACTTGGAAGTCACCAGACATACCCATCGATAAAATATCCATTTCTACGCGTGGAATATTTTTCTCTTTAATCTGTGTACGGATCTGGTTTAACAATCGAAAACAATGTCGTGTTTCTTCGTTTGTCGCATTCAGTTTTCCAATGGTCATTAAACCTTTCACGTTTAATGTCTCGAATTGAGACAACTGTTCTACAAGCTCAACGGCTGTTTCTGGAGAGGCACCAAATTTACTTTCTTCGTAGGACGTATTAATTTGCACAAGAATGTCTAAGCTCTTATTCTCTTTGAGAAGCTGGTTATGTAACGCTTGACCCAGTTTCAGACGATCTACGGAATGGATGAGAGTAACATATTTAACTACGTCCTTTACTTTATTTGTTTGCAGATGTCCGATAAAATGCCATTCCACCTGCTTGCTTTGTTCCATGAGTGGGAATTTGTCTCGGAGTTCTTGAGCTTTGTTTTCTCCAAACAGGACCTCACCTGCTTGAATAGCTATTTGTAATTTCTCTAGCGGTACCGTTTTGGTCGCGAGCAACAACTTGATGTCCTCTATGTTGCGACCTGAAGCCTGGCAGGCCAATGCCATTTGCTGTCTTACAGCTTGAAGATTTTCTTCTACTAGATGTTTCATGTCAGCCACCTTCTTTCTATTCCAAACAGGAATGAATCAATGAGATTAGCTCCTCCTTATGTATTGTGAAGACTGTGTAGAACGTCATGCTAGTATAGCAACGGATGGATTGGATATACATATCCAAAAATGCTCTTTTGGAGCACTCCAAAAAGACAAAGTGGATATTAATACAATTGGGGCACCTTTAATATGCTTTTAAAAAGTCAATAATCTGATTGATGTGATGTCCGCACGCTTCTTCCAAAATGAAAAAAGCCGCTAAATTAGCGGCTTGGTTTAGTTCTATGTTCATGTCCAAGAAGATACATGTTTTATGATGATTTACTCATTCACATTTTCCTTCGTTACCAGCTTCAATTCAGCGGGAATCGATGACTCCACCTGCTTGCCACTGAGCACATCCAGAGCTGCTTGCAGCGCCAGTTGGCCAATCAGTATAGGCTGCTGAGCGACTGTTGCTGTCAATTTACCATCCTGAATGGATTTGATTGCATCATCATTCCCGTCGAATCCGATGACCGGAATGTCTTTACCTGAGCTTTGAATCGCTTCAATCGCACCAAGTGCCATCTCATCGTTATGGGCAAATACTGCCTGTACGTCAGGATTACCTTGTAGCAAGTTCTCCATGACATTTAATCCTTTGGACCGATCGAAATCAGCAGATTGTTTAGAAACCACATCAAGTTGCTTGTCGGCCACTTCATGGAAACCTTTACCCCGTTCTCTTGTTGCGGAAGCGCCAGGTACACCCTCAAGTTCAATGACTTTTGCTCCCTCACCCAGTTGTTCCACAAAATATTCAGCTGCCATGCGTCCACCTTTAACGTTATCAGATGCCACTAGTGCCGCCACTTCGCCTTTATCTGCGGAGCGATCCAGCGTGATCACAGGAATGCCCACACTATTAGCGGATTGAACCGCTGTGGAGATCGCTGCAGAGTCCGCAGGGTTAATTAGCAGTGCACTAACGCCTTGCTGAATGAGATCATCAACATCATTGGTTTGTTTTGCCGAATCGTTCTGCGCATCCACCACGATGACCTGTATTCCCTGTTTTTTGGCTTCAGCCATTACCCCGTCCTTCAGTGATACAAAGAATGGATTGTTTAGTGTAGATATCGACAAACCTATTTTCTTCTGTCCATTACTTTTGTTTGGGTTAGGTTTCGCCCATTCCGGTGGCTCCAGAGAGCACCCGGCCAGAACGATGATCATCAGCATACTTATGAGTGTTACAGTCCACTTTTTCATATTCGCTTCTCTCCTTATGCTGTTTTCTTGCGGTCCAGCAGGACGGCAATGGCAATGACGATACCTTTTACAACCATTTGATAAAATGAGTTTACTTCAAGCAAGTTCAATCCATTATTCAACACGCCGATAATCAGAACACCGATCAGTGTACCAACGATGCGTCCGCGTCCTCCAGCAAGGCTTGTACCACCTAATACAACTGCTGCGATTGCATCCAGCTCGTAGGATGTACCTGCCGTTGGTTGCGCTGAATTCAAACGCGATGTCAGAATTGCACCTGCCAGAGCAGCGAGCATACCTGTCAGGGAGTAGATCATAATTTTCACGCGATTAACTTTGATACCCGAGATAATGGAAGCTTTCTCATTACCGCCGATGGCGTACGTTTTACGACCAAAAGCCGTTTTATGCAAAACAATCCACAGAATCATGAAGGTAATCAGCATCGTGATTGCAGGTACCGGAATGCCCAGCAGGTAACCGCGGCCAAACAGTTGGAACAACAGGTTATCCCCGAGCCCTGTAATTGGATTACCATTGGTGTACACCAATGTCAGTCCTCTGAATATCGTCATGGTTGCCAATGTAGCGATAAACGGAGCCATTTTACCTTTGGTAATCATTAGTCCGTTCACCATACCCATGACACCACCGAGTGCTACACCAATAATGATGGACAAGATCGGATCGAGACCAGACAACATCATATTTGCTACAAAAGCACTGGATAAAGCCAAGATTGAGCCGACCGACAGATCAATTCCACCCGTCAGGATAACAAACGTCATACCAAAGGCAATCAGCGCATTAATCGAGACTTGACGCAATAAATTCAAGATATTAAGCGGTTCCAAGAAACTGGGATTCAACACCGATACGATGAGAATAAGAATGATTAAGCCAAGCAGCGGTCCCAATTTTTGTATCACGTTTGAGAAACGGAATCCGCTTTTAGCCGTTTTGTTTTCCTGCATTGTTGTCATATCACTGTCCCCCTGTGGCCAATGTCATAATGTGTTCTTGTGTTGCTACTTCCCTTGCAACCTCGCCACTGATGTGTCCCTCATGCACAACCGCGATCCGGTCGCTCATGCCAAGCACTTCAGGCAGCTCCGACGATACCATGATGATTGCAACGCCGCGGTCAGTCAGTTCATTCATCAATTCATAGATTTCGCGCTTCGCCCCGACATCCACTCCGCGGGTAGGTTCATCCAGGATAAGTACGCTTGGTCCGATACCAACCCATTTCGCGATAACCACCTTCTGCTGGTTACCCCCGGATAGATTCCTTGCCGCCGTCTCGGAGGATTGCGTTTTGATCTGTAGACGTTTGATCAGTGTATCTACGAAGTCTTGTTCTTTCGAAGTTGAGATGAAACCTTTGCTTGAGAAACTGAACAGATTTGGCAACGCCATATTCTCGCGAATAGAGAAGTCTAATACCAGCCCTTCATCCTTGCGGTCTTCTGTAATAAACCCGATTCCATGTTTCACTGCATCTGCCGGTTTACGAATGTTCGCTTTTTTGCCGCGGATGAAGATTTCACCGCTATCCAACGTATCCAAACCAAAGATGGTTCTCATGATCTCTGTTCGTCCAGAACCCATGAGTCCTGAGAAACCGAGTATTTCCCCCGCTCTCACGGTGAAGTTAATATTCTCGAATAGACCTTTGCTGCTTGCATTCCTTACTTCGAGGACAACTTCACCATAAGAAGGATTCCGGACGGGATAACGCTCGGTAAGTTCACGACCTACCATTTTCCGCACCACTTCATCAAAGCTTGTCTGCGGAATAGCTTGTGTGTCTACCGTTCTTCCGTCACGCATGATGGTAATCCGGTCACAGATCGTGAATATCTCCTCCATTCGGTGAGAAATATAGACGATGGATACGCCTTCCTTCTTCAGCGAGCTGATTACACCAAACAGCTTCTGGATCTCACGCTCCGTAAGTGCTGCTGTTGGCTCATCCATAATGATGACCTTGGCATCTGTCATTAGCGCTTTGGCAATCTCGATCATCTGTTGTTGCCCGACAGAGCACTCTCCCACAGGACGTTCCAGTGGTATGTCTACGGAAAGTTTGGCGAACTGTTCTTTGGCAAGCGCTTTCATTTGTCTTGTGTTGAGCAATCCGAATGATGATGTCATTTCCTTACCAATAAAGAGGTTATCCAGCACCGTCATTTCAGGCCATACATTCAGTTCCTGATGTATGAATGTGATACCCAGTTTCTCGGCTTCCTTCGGACTTGCAAAATAGTTTTCTTCTCCGTCTATGCTGATGGTTCCCTGATCACGCTGATGAAGACCAATCAGAATATTCATCAGTGTGGATTTGCCGGCTCCATTCTCCCCCATCAGGGCATGAACTTCACCATCCTTTAGTTCAAAATCCACTCCGCTCAGCACCTGATTCGTTCCAAACGCTTTATGAATGTTTTGCATCTGAATGTGCATTACGCAACCTCCTTTTAACCGAAATGGACTCCCGATTGTAAAATGCAATTGGCATAGGGTGTGGCTTCACCTGTGCGGATGACCGCTTTCACCTGCCGAGTTAATGCTTTGAATTGTTCATGGCTGACGGAAGCATCAATTGCTTCTACCCCGAATTTCTCTGTGATGAATTGCATAGCTACGGGATTGCCTTCGCAAATCTCTTCAGCCACAATGACTTTCTCAATGACCATATCTTCTGCGATCGCTTCCACCACTTCGCGAAAACTTGGTGTTCCCAGTTTAAGGGCCAGATCAATTTTGAGTACCCCGTCCGGTACCGGCAGACCTGCATCCGCAATCGCAATCATGTCCGTATGGCCCAGATCAGACAAAATCTTGGAAATGTGACTATTCAACATGCCATTTCTTTTCATTACAAGCTCTCCTCTACTTCATCACGCGTCGGCATGCCGCCCTGCGCTCCGAACTTGGTGACGGACAACGATGCAGCCCGATTGGCGAAGCGTATACTCTCTTGTAACGCTTTTCCTTCAGCCAAAGCAACTGCAAATGCGGCGTTGAACGTATCCCCTGCCCCCGTAGTATCAACAGCCTCAACTTTATAAGTTGGGACTAGAATTTCCTCAGTGCCATCAAAGTACCGTACACCTTTACTGCCCTCCGTAATGAACAACTTGTTAGGATACTGACGTAATGCATGTGCAGGACTCATGCCCTGAAACAAAATCTCGGCTTCATGCTCGTTTGGCGTGATATATGCGGCATTGTCGATCACTTCTTGCGGCAATGTTCTCGCCGGAGCGGGATTAAGCAGCAGCGGTGTTCCGAGTTCTGCACACAATGCACTCACATGCACAACCGTTTCCTCCGGAATTTCCTGCTGAATTAATACGATATCTGCATCGCGGATCACTTCAGCTGCTTCATCGACATATGCAGGAGTAACTTCCCGATTCGCCGCTTCAACCACTACGATACTATTATCACCTTCTGCCAGAATGATATGAGCCGTACCACTTTCTAAATGTGTAACCGGTTTCACATTTTGCGTATTTACAGCATTTGCTCTAAAGTTCTCTACAATATCTTTGCCAAAAGCATCGTCGCCTACCCGGCCGATCATCGCAACCTCGGCACCCAGTCGTGCAGCGGCAACAGCCTGATTGGCTCCTTTGCCACCAGGAACCGTTTTGAAGCTATCGCCAAGAACGGTTTCACCCGCCCCCGGCCGTCTTGATGAAGTAACAACCAGATCCATTGAACTGCTTCCAATTACACATATTTTAGCCATCTGATCTCACCTTTCTCGTAGTGCCCCGTTCGATGAAACTCACGGGCAACTGTATGTTTTTATTCTCTATTGCAGCTTGTTCCACAAGCTGGATAAGTAATCCCGCCGCTTCTCTTCCCATCTCGTATGCTGGCTGATGGATGGTGGACAATGCCGGCGATAACAGGCTGCTCATCGGAATATCATCGAAACCAATCACTTGTACGTCATCAGGAACCTTTCTTCCGATCCGTGATGCCTCATGCAGTACTGCCATGGCTGCGATATCATTGCTCGCAATGACCCCGTCTGTATCCGCATACTTCCTGAATAATTCTTCAGCCCACACACTTGCCTCATTAATTGAAAATGAGGTCGTCTGGATTACCCGGTAGTCTAACCCAGCATCACGGATGATTTCAATCGCCCCTTCAAAACGATCCTGAGCGGGTCTGATCTGTGACGGTCCCTGCATAACTGTGATCCGGCGACTGCCGCGTTTGATAATCTCCCTTGCAGCTAGTCTTCCACCTTCCCTGCCATCCGCATACACGGATGGACGATCCAGTGAAGTTCTGTCCAGAAACACAACGGGAATCTTCAGTTTTTCATATATCGAAGAATGAGGGTAGTTCGTTGAAGAGATCACACCGACCACGTTGTTCTGGATAAACGTCTGGATGTAATCCTGCTCCTTCCGTTCATCCTCATCACTATTTCCGAATATCAGTCTGTAATCCTGCTCCTGCATCCGGTCCTCTACGCCGCGGGCCAACTGCGGGAAGTAAGGGTTCGTAATATCCGGCAACAACAGGCCAATCAGTTTGGATTTACGCTTATATAATGAGCGTGCCACTTCATTTGGCGAAAAGTTAAGCGCCTTCACAGCATCTTCCACTTTCTTGCGTGTGTCGGCATGAACATAACCTCTATCATTAATGACTCTGGATACGGTGGCAACAGATACGCCAGCCAGTTGAGCTACATCTTTAATTGTTGTCATAAGTTGCTCTCCTCTATGTGTAACCGGTTACATAACTTAAATTATCATATTATTTTTAATTTGACAAGTGTTTTCATTCTGGAAATTTCTCCAAGTATACATAAAGTGCACTGGAATCCATCTATATCATGGTTTTCTCCTGGCAGGGAGATCGATACTTCATAGACGTAAAGAGGCCATCACTCGATTAAAACTCAGAGTGATGGCACCCAGATCAACATAAAATCAGCAAGCTCCTGAACTTAATTAGCCTTTAATTTAACAAATTAGATAGTACCATTTTCGAATAAATCAATTCATAGCGTTTATTTTTATAACTCCCCATAAACTTCATCTGTAACAGGTTCCAACCATTCTGGTGTACCCGCAGTGATTGCAATGTGTTCAAACCAACTATCTTTAGCGGCCCCATGCCAGTGTTTTACACCATCATGAGTCACAATAACATCGCCGGCTTTGAGGAATTGGGCAGGTTTTCCTTCTTCCTGATACCAACCTTCCCCACCAGTCACTAACAACAGCTGAAATCCACCACGATGGATATGCCAGTTATTTCTGCATCCCGGTTCAAACGTTACATTACCAACACCCACATTCACTTTGGGATCAGCAACCAAGGATTGGAGATAACTTTGCCCTATGAAATATTGCGAAAATGCTTCGTTTTTTTCTCCTACCGGGAATATCACTCCATCTTTAACTTCTTCATGTTTAGCCATTTTATTTCCTCCAGTGTGATCTTATTGATTAATGCTTCCTGCTCCTAATGTTGACCTAAAAGTGATTACACACATACGTGCAATATCGCACATTCGTGTATAATATAAAATAATTGCACTGCCTCTGCAAGGATCAAATGAACCCGATCTGTGCCTTATGGCGCAAAGGAACAACATTTGTGCAATTACTCTCTGGAAAGAATGGTGATTACTATCGTTTCTATCACAGATCGAAGAATACTTAAGTCTCAGGAAGCGATCAAATCCGCTTTTATCAAACTCATGAATGAGAAACCTTTTGATACCATTACGATGCAAGATATCTCTGATCATGCAAATGTCGGCCGCAGAACGATATACCATCACTATTCGGACAAATTTGACTTGCTGGATAAATTAATTGAAGAACATATCGATGAACTACGAAGATTGTGCAAGGAAGCATCCGATCTGGATTTTATAGAAAGCAATGTACTTTGGTTCGAATATTTTGAAGTTCACTATTCATTTTTCTCGGCTATGTTACTGAGTAAAGGAGCCCCTTTTTTCCGCAATCGCTTCCTGGCTCTTGTCATTGAAGAACTGGAAGATGAGGTGAATGTAACGGAGGGGAAAAATAAAGGACTAACAAAAGAAGTGATTCTCACGTTCTTTGGTACAGCAATCGTGGGTATCGTGGAATCCTATTTCACAAATGGATTCCCCCGGCAACCTTATATTGTCGCAGAACAAGTTGGGATTTTATTAGAAAGGAATCTATAACATAGACTCCTCATGAACCGTTCCTTCTTGATATTCTTATCAGCTGAGGAGCGGTTTATTAATTATCATTACAAAGATTAGCGATATGTGATATGGTCAGTGAGGATATTAATAGATTCATACATACATATGTACATGAAATGTGAGGAGAAGATCGAAAGTGATAGAGAGAAATACCCTTGAGAAACCGAGTAAATTTAGTGATCCCATTTTTGTCATGCTCGTGGCAAGCCTGTGTTGCTTGTTATGGGGAAGTGCGTACCCATCCATCAAACTTGGATATATCGCGTTTAACATTCTGCCGGAAGATATTGCTTCCAAGTATGTATTTGCCGGATACCGGTTTACACTGGCGGGCTTGCTGCTCTTGCTCCTGTCTCGTATCGTTAGAAAAGAGAAGCTCCAATTGTCCAAGCCGCAGTGGACTAGCCTCATCATGCTAGGTATATTGCAAACGGGTTTGCAATATACGTTTTTCTACGTTGGCGTAGCCAATACAACGGGTGTCAAAGGCTCCATTATGAACGCTACTACAACCTTTTTCAGTGTTGTTCTGGCCCATTTCATCTATAAAAACGACAAATTAAGCAGAAATAAAATCGTTGGTTGCTTGCTTGGATTCGTTGGCGTAATCATCGTAAACTTCCATACGGATCTGCTTGCTTTTTCCTTTTCATTCACAGGCGAAGGCTTCGTTATTATAGCGGCACTTGTTTTTTCCGTTACAGCCCTTTACGCAAAACGTCTCACCGCCACCATCGATGTTCTGATCATAACAGGTGTCAGCTTATTCGTCGGGGGACTGGTACTTACGCTGTTAGGTCTATCACTCGGCGGTCGTGTCACCCATTTCACCTTGGAATCCACGAGTAACTTAATCTACCTGGCTTTGCTGTCATCTGTCGCATTTTGTCTATGGAATATGCTTCTCAAGTACAACAAGGTCGGAAGAGTGTCTGTCTATAACTTCCTAATCCCTGTATTTGGAGCTTTATTATCAGCGTTATTCCTGGGGGAAACGATCTTGGAACTGAAAAATCTGGTCGCATTGCTGTTCGTGTCGGTTGGCATTTATTTAGTCAATCGTGTACGTTCTGTGCAAAGCTCTAATAACACTCCAATGAAATAGACTACGCGTCCACTTTCATTGATAACAAAAAAAGCCGCTAATCAGCGGCTTTTTTTTGTAAATGTGATCAAGCTATGCTTTCATTTCTTTACGATGCTATACCTTAATATATATTCGTAAAGTCAATTAAGTCTTCTTCTTCCAAATAATTAAAAACTATAGTGTGCTTACCCAGCTCATATTCCATCTCATAACCACCCACAACTTCATTATAATATTCCGAGGTGGGTTTTCCCATCCATCGTTTCACATTCCATGGTGAGAGGTACTGCTTTTCATTGTACAGCTGGATAACCGCAATACGTGATTTCTTGCTAAGCTCGTGCATGTATGAATCAAACCCGATGCCGAATTTAGAATAATAATAGTACGCTCCCCATTCCCCGTTTGAACGAGAATTGGGTTTCCCCAGCTTTTTTTGCGCATTTTGAAGCGTCATGCCAATCTTGATGTCCGTCCGGCCTGGCAACACACCCTTTATAGCAGCTTCCTTCAGGCTTTTCAGGTAAGCGCGATCGCCAACACCCGAGTTTGGCCAAGCTTCTGAACGGAGGTTACGTGTATCTTCCAACCGCAATTCCAATTTGTTCACA
Organism: Paenibacillus sp. FSL E2-0151; assembly: GCF_037993015.1. NCBI lineage: Bacteria > Bacillati > Bacillota > Bacilli > Caryophanales > Paenibacillaceae > Paenibacillus > Paenibacillus sp. FSL E2-0151. Next base: position 3,376,418 of record NZ_CP150308.1, on the reverse strand, counting down.
TTCAGCTTAAACGTATCAACCCCATAGACAAATTGAAGGTTGTTGTAATTTTTGAACTGCACTCGGGCACCTGAAAGAGTACGGATTCCATCATCTCTGCTTGCAGAGTAGGAATCGTCGATTTTTTTTCCCTTATTATCGACATATGTTACACGGCGCAATTCCCCGGAACGAACAATATACGTTTTTACCTCATTGAAATTAGAAGTTCCCCAATCGGTGATCATCAGCATGTCTGGTGTACTAGACTCTTTGCTTTTCACAACAAAGTTCCAGGTTTGAGGCAAAATAATCGTACTCAGATCCAGTTTTGCTGCCTGAACAGTTCCGTATGCTGCACCTTTTTTCAGCAAGGCTGCACGATACGTGCCTGAATAACTCTTGTCGCCTTTTTTATTGTTTGTCCAACCATTTTCTTCGGTTAGTGTACTCTTCTGTTCATCATAAGCAAAAATATAAACGGTGTAAGCCGTTTGCTTGGCATCACGAAGCGTAAATGAAAGCCGGCTCATACTTTCGAGCTGTTTGGCGGAGATTTGCTCTCCTTTGGCAGCGGCATTAGGTGGTAGCAGAAGCAATGCGCTCAGAACATAGGCGATTAAGGTAAGTAAGGCCAGAGAAGCCCATTTTGCATTGTGTTTAGGGTGTATCATCGATGACTCTCCTTTGAGTAAAAAAATAAAAATCTAACATCGCTTTTCTAATATTAAACCGTGCACAATCTCAACATTCAAACAGGTACTTGCTAGAGTATAATCTTGATCAAACTATGTAATGAATTTAAGTTCATGTTCAATAAGCATATCCTCCTACTAGTACTATTTTCCTAAGAATGATAACATACCCTTTCTAATAAAGAAATAACAAACTAATTAATAGATTTCGACTCATATAACATAAAAAAGCCGCTATTTAGCGGCTCTTCAAGTAACTTCGAATACGATATGATTTACAGGCAGGAGTATACCACATTTCGTAAGCGTCGTTGAACGTACGGCTCCTGACTGTTCAGCAGGTGCTGTGCATACATGACTGTAAGCTCTGAATCCGGATCAATAATAGCCATACAACCAGCAGCGCCGCTCCATCCAAATTCGCCAATTGGACTCAGTGAGCCGCTTGCTGCTTTGGAGATATGTGTGCGAACACCCAGTCCATAGCCGTATCCATACATATGATCCCAGGAATAATCAGCACGAGTCATCTCGTTCAGGTGGTCCGTTCGCATCAGTTCCACTGAAGCTTGTGACAGAATGCGCACGCCTTCGGGACTCGTACCATGCCCAGTAAGCGCGTTCAGAAAACGTGCATAATCGCTAACGGTTGATAGTAACCCTGCACCGCCGCTTTCCAGCTCCGTACCCACACGGAATCCATTGCCGTCCAAACGTACAGCCTTTTCAAGCTCATCATTGTAAGCATACTGTGGAATCAGACGTGTCTGCTGCTCATCGTTCAGATTAAACGCTGTATCGTTCATGCCAAGGGTTCCTGTGATTTCGTCCCGCAGATACGTACCAAAGCGTTTGCCACTTACCACTTCCACCAAGGCTCCTAACACATCATGGCACATGCTGTAATTCCAGTGTGTCCCTGGTTCAAACAGCAACGGTTCTTTCGCAAGCGCTCTCGCGAAGTCGCGTGTTGGCAATGTTCCATCGGTGCTTTTTACAGCTTCTTGAATGCTTGGACAACCAACGTCATACGAGAACCCGGCAGTCATGGTGAACAAATCACGTACTGTAATGGCTCTTGTCGCCTTTTCCAGTCGGATCTCCCCGTTCGGCATCGTTTTCTTAACCGTCATCTCAGCGTACTCTGGCAGATAATCAGATAAGGGATCGCTTAACAGCATTGCCCCTTTCTCCACCAGTTGCAGCCCTGCCACGCAAGTCATAATTTTGGTCATGGAGTATAGATTGAAGATCGCTCCATCACCGATAGGTGTTTTCTCTTCCAGATTGGCGTATCCATTACGATAATGGAAAACGGTATCATTTCGATGCATCACCAGCACCTCTGCCCACGGTACACGCCAGGATGTAATGCGGTCAATAAATGAAGCAAGCGGTTTAAAGTCCATTTTTTCCCGTCCTTCTATGTAAAATCGTTTATCATTTTGCGATGTGGTACATGTTCCCTCCCACAATCGACATATTATTAATATACGACCTTTTACAACGATTGACTACCACCTATATGGCCTCAACCATCCATTTATTGACCGCCGAATTTGTATTTCATTTCGTTCATGATTTGGCAGGCAGTGTGAGATAACGTTAATCAGAAACAGTTTGAACTCCTCAATGTCTGACATCCAATCAACATCGATATTCAATTATGCAAAAAAGCCGCTATGTTCGCGGCTTACAATGAGTTCGTTTCACAGCTCGGAACCGTATGAAGTATCACTACTACTGTACTTCTGCTCTTGCCGTGGAGACAAAGGTCATCAATTCTTCTACGGGTGTGCGAGGACGAGGTTTGGGAACCTTGTTTGTATCAAAATACCCCAGATGAAGTGTGCCAACAATTCTCTCTCCTGCTTTTACACCTGTCTTGGCGTAGAAATCAGGGTCAAAATTATATTCATTTGTCTTCCACACTACACCGATATCCTGCTCCCATGCCAGAAGTTGAATATTTTGAATAAGGGCAGCACTAGCCCCCACAGCATCTTCCCATACCCGTTGTCTCGGATCAGCCTCAATCACAACCAGCAGATGGGCTTGGATAGATTCGCAATAGTCTTTTTGCAGCTTCTCTCCCCATCGCTCTCGCTCATCCTTGGAGAACGTATGCAGCACCGCATCAGCAAATTGCTTCCGACCTTCTTCTACAAATAATATGAAGCGCCATGGCTCTTTACGGGAATGAACAGGTGCCCACACGGCCGCTTCCAGCAAGTGCATGATCGTTTCTTTCGCCAGCGGTTTGCCATTGAACTGACGAACGGTTCTTCGTTCACGAATGAGCTTCTCTACGACGGACGTTTCCATATGCATTAATCCTCCTGTCTCGTTTCCTTATTTATTGGGTAAGGAAATTTACCGCTTCGTCGATAATCTTGGTCTGTCCGATGGGTCCTCCGGGACCTTGGAACCACAAGCCGTAGTCAACGATGTAGACATTGTTGTTTTTGACAGCATTCAGGCTCTTCCACACTGCTGTTTTTTGCAATTCTGTCGTTTCATTCTCGTCTGATGACAACAGGAAAATATGATCGGGATTAATCGATGGTAACGACTCCATGGAGATTACTTTCATTGAATCTGTCGGGTCAGGTATGGATACAGGAGGTGTCAGGCCTAGATCGTCGTACAGAACCTCATAGTTTCTTTTACTGTAATAACGCACTTCTTTATCGGATAAACGCAGGAACATCACGGTCTCGTCTCCGATGGATTGCTTGATTTTCTCACGGGCTTCTGCAGCTTTCTTTTCGTATTCTTCAATGACCTGTTTGGCCTGATCCGTCTTCCCTAACATATCTCCCATATGTAACAGGCTTGTCTTCATACGAATAATACCTTGCTCGTCCTGCAGCTTCTCTGCCAGCAAGGTAGGGGCAATTTTGCTGAGGCTGTCATAGGCATCACTCATGAAATCCTGACCGATAATCAGGTCTGGCTCTGCCGCCAATATGCTTTCGTAGTTGGGATCAACCTGCCAGCCCAGATTTTCTTTTCCTTGTAGTTGATCGGACAGGTAGGTAGGAAACTGATCACTCCCCTCCTCATTACTGGATGCTGCCTGGGGTACAATACCGAGTGCTAACAAATAGTCAGTTGCAGCCGGGAACAACGAAATAATATGCTGAGGATCACCTTTGATGACCGTTTCTCCCCAAGGATGCTTAACAACACGCTCCTGTACTGCTGATTCGGTGGATTGCGCGAATTCGGTGGTTGGAGCATTGTTACCGCTTGTTCCATTACTGCTTGTTGCTGAACTGCCCTGAGAAGGGGAACAGGCTGATATTAATAAAGTAAGGCTGAGCATCAAAAGCAATGCAACGGGTTTTCTCGATCTCATAGATGTAAGTGATTCTCCTTTTGAGTTGTATTGATAATAATTATCATCATCAATAGGATCATAACCGCGATGCATGGGACTGACAATGGACAATTCTGATTCTTGAATAGCATTATTCTGACCGGTTGGCAGGGCGATACATTTTTGTTTGAACCGACCTGGTGAAAGGCCAACATGCTTTTTAAATAAACGATTAAAATAGATCACATCTGGAATGCCGATTGCCTCGGCAATCTTCTGAAGAGATGCATCTGTGTGCAACAGCAGCTCCTTGGCTTTGTACATCCGTATCCGAGTTAAATAGGTAATCAGACTGCTGCCTGTCTCTTTCTTGAACGTTCTCGACAGATGCCCTGCACTGCAATCCAGAAGTTCTGCGAGCGGATCGACCATAACGGGCAACATGTAGTTCTCTTGAAGATAACGAACGGCTTGAGCTACCAGATCGGGCTTGGCAGTCTCAATTCCTTGTGCACTTAACTGCCTCATTAATTCATTAATAAATTGATAAAATAACGTCTTTACCTGAAATTTCGAGAACGCATCCGTCCGTTCCCAATGTTGCTCTATTCTTTGGACTTTATCATATAAGTCAATGGGATAGCTTGGGGCGAAAGCATATTGCACGTGAAACGGGACATGTTGCCTGAGCAGAGCTTGATTCTCACGAGTATTGGATAACGACAAATTAGCCCGATAAAACATCAAATAAAATTCGAATGAATCCTCGCTCAGGGAGATATTCATCCATACCCCCTTGCCTCCATGTAAGACTTGCATCTGATCGATCGCGTACATCGTGTCATCCAGCGTAATCGTTGCATTGCCGCGAACTGTATATATAAAACCGCTAATTGGAAATCGATAGGCATGGATGGGTTCGCCAGCGCGCACGACGACGTGACGCACTTCCCATATTTTAATTGAGGCCAGATTCCATAACTTCACATGCTCTTCTACGTGCATCTCTTCCTTCACCTTCCACAATCCATTAAGTTAGCAAAACATCAGCAAAATCAGCGGATATTTTCACTTTTCTCCATTCTATCGATAATCATTCTCAACTACAACATATATCTTCCTATTCGATAAAATGCTACGCACGAATAAGCCGATCCATGAAAGGATCGGCTTATGTTGTAACGGTTTAGACTTCGCCGCGTCTGTTCTCAACCGATTTCATACGGTTTTGATCATCTGGTACCCGGTCAACACTGAACTCTTGACCAGCTTCAACCTCACCATGACCTGAAATATTCCGCGAAAAATTAGTGAACTGTCTTTTTTGATCATCCAGTTCATGTTTTTGCTTCAAAAGCTCTTGCGGGTCCTGCTTTGTCACTATGCTAACCTCCCATAGGAATCATGCTATTTAATCACACTACAGAAGTTTTCCATAATAGAGCTGTGCTTATGCATGAAGTACCGATTCCTTTCATAATATGAGTCCATACATTCACCAAACATTATATAAATCCTGTGTGACATAAAGGAGAGAACAATAGATGAAGCGGATCCTCTTGTCCTATCCTCTTAGTGTAAATACTCCCGTTTATAAAGATAACCCTTCTGTTGAGATTCAGCAGCAGTCCAGCATAGATCAAGGAGACCTGTATAACCAATTTATCATCACATCCCTCAACCATAATGGAACTCATATTGACGGGCCTTGGCATTTCAATCCGCAAGGTCTAAAAATAAGCGAGATTCCAATAGACTATTTTATCTTTACTCATCCAACAATCCTCGATATTCCCAAAGGTAATGATGAACTTATTACCAAAGCTGACCTGGAGCCCTATGAACATCAGATCGCTGGCTCTGATCTACTGCTCATACGCACAGGTTTTGGAAAGTTTCGATCATCTGACCCTGTTCGTTATAGGGATCATAACCCAGGGTTTGCAGCGGATGCTGCAAGCTACCTGATGGTTTTTGATTCATTGCGAGCAGTTGGGATGGATATGATCTCTTCAGGCTCTGTGATTCACGTGGATGAAGCTATCGCTTTTCATCAAATTATGCTCGGGAAAGGTCGGGTTGATGGCAAGTTCATTCTACTTATAGAGGATATGAATTTAAACCATGATTTATCTGGAATTGAAAAGGTATATGCTGTTCCATTATATATTGAAGGTGTTGACAGTAGCTTCAGTACAATTTTTACGGAAGCTTGATTTTTTTTATATGCATAAGGTAAACAAAAACGCGCTGGCAAGAGTATTCCTCCTGTCAGCGCGTTTTTGTATGTTAGTGAATATCTTTCTTTTTGAAATTGCCGCCTCTCACTTCAGCTACATCGTATACGACTACAAAAGCAGTTGGGTCAATTTCGTGAATGATATCTTTAATTTTACTCTCTTCCATCCGGTTAATGACACAAGTAATTTCCTTGAATTGCTCATTAGAGTAGCCACCGTAAGCCTCGGTATACGTTGCTCCACGGCCTAAACGGTCCCGAATGGTTTCAACCATAATCTCAGGTTGATTCGTAATAATTTTAAACGTTTTGGAGCCGCTCAAGCCCTCTTCAACAATATGTATTACTTTAGAAGCAATAAAATACGCAAGTCCTGACAAGATCGCGCCTTGCAGACCAAACACGGTAGAAACGACAATAAATACAAACATGTTGAGGAACAGGATGAGATCACTGGTCCCAAAAGGTACTTTTCGCGAAAGGAGTACAGCCAGCATATCTATGCCATCCAATGCACCGCCATTACGTAATGCAAGTCCCATACCAAAACCGATGATAATCCCGCCGACAACCGTAACAAGCAAGGTATCACCTTCAATGATGGTTGGTATATGGTGCATCAGACTGGTGCTGATTGCGAGTGAAGCAATACCGATGATCGAATATAACGCAAAGCTTTTTCCGATTTGCTTGTACCCGAGCCACACAAATGGAATGTTAATAATCCCGATGAGCATCCCCAGTGGTAATCCGAACAGCTGTGATCCTACGATACTCAGACCTGTGACACCACCATCTGAGACATTATTCGGGATCAATATGGCTTCCAGGCCATATGCCGTTATAAATCCCCCTATGATAATCAATAATACTTTGGAGAGGATCTTTAACTTGTTTGACTTTTGTTTTCTGTTTTGATGCATTGCATTTCCCCCTTGATGAACAACCGATAAAAAACAGTCTATAATAAAAATCACTGTTTTGGCAATAGATCGTCATTTGTGTGTGTTAGTTCATTGTCCGATGAGCGTTCGATACGACGAAATTTTATGCTCAAGCATCTCATCTGCTGTGTTAAGTATGTGCATCTGTTTTTGAATCGACTCTTTATGCTCCTCCAGCAGCTTTAAACGATCCACCGCCGTATGCTCCCCTTCCTGAAACAAGGACGCATATTTCTTAATAATAGCAATGGGCATTTGAGTCTCTTTTAATTTGATCACAAATTGCAGCCACTTCAGGTGTGACTCGTTGTATCGCCTGTCTCCACTGGCATCTCGGAGAGGAGTTACAATCTGTTCCTTCTCATAATAACGCAACGTATGTGCACTGATATGGAGTAATTCTGCCACTTCACCAATGGTATGCATGGTTAACCTCCCCTCCATTTTCCCGCTTGACTTAGAGTAAGCTCTAATCAGTATAATCAACTCGTGGTCACATCACAATAAAAAATGAAATCAGATCCAGGAGGAATTTTCATGAAATATACAGTGATTACCGGTGCCAGTTCAGGCATTGGATATGAAGCGGCTTTAGCTTTTGCAGCTCGTGGCAAAAATATAATCCTGGCAGCACGCAGAACCGATGAATTGGACAAATTAAAAGCAAAAGTAACTGAAATCAATCCTGATTTGGATGTTGTCATTCGTACAGTGGATCTGTCTATTGCCGCTAATGTGCATGAATTCTATGAAAGTCTTAAGGCTTCTTCCATTGAGACTTGGATTAACAACGCCGGATTCGGGAATTTCGCTTCCGTTGGCGAACAACACCTGCCAAAGATTGAGCAGATGCTTCATCTTAATATAGAAGCTCTTACGATTCTTTCTTCCCTGTATGTACGTGATTATGCAAATGTTGATGGCACACAGATCATTAATATCTCCTCTGGGGGTGGATATACGATTGTAGCCGATGCAGTAACCTACTGCGCAACCAAGTTCTATGTTAGTGCCTTTACGGAAGGACTTGCGCAAGAGTTAAAAGGCAAGAACGCAGCGATGCAGGCCAAGGTGCTAGCTCCGGCTGCAACCGAGACGGAATTTGCGAAACATTCCTTTAATGTAGATGAGTTTGAATATGAAGGCAGGGTTCCCAAGTTCCATACAGCGGAACAAATGGCTGGATTTTTGCTGGAGTTGTATGACAGTGAGAGTGTAGTGGGCATTGTGGATGGGTTAACATATGACTTTGAACTAAGAGAACCGATCTTTCCATACGCTGCGAGAGCAGCCTCGAAACCACAAAATTAACCCGAAAACTGAAGTCGAAGCTAAGTCGGCTCAATACCGGTAAACATTCATCTAACCTCACTGATAAACATCATTAAATGTAATCGTTAAACTTCAGTTAACGTTAAAAAGGGAACCTGTCTCCAGGTTCCCTTCTTTGTATTTATTTTCAATTCTATATTAATACTTACTATATAATGAAGTAATTATGCCAGCCTCATTTTGAAATCCTGATATCCGAATTCGCGAACAACTTCGCAATCGCCGTCTTTTCTTTTGACTGCAATCGCTGGAAGCGGCATGCCGTTGAACGTATTGGTTTTCACCATGGAGTAAATCGCCATGTCCTCGAATACCAGACGGTCGCCTTCTTGCAAAGGCTGGTCGAATGAATAATCCCCAATTACGTCACCAGATAGACAGGTTTGTCCACCTAAGCGATACAGATGAGCCTTCTCGCCCACTTCTCCCGAACCGATCAGCGGCGGGCGATATGGCATTTCCAGCACATCCGGCATATGGCATGTAGCTGAAGTATCCAGAATGGCAATGTCCATACCGTTCTTATGGAAGTCCAGCACAGAAGTCACCAGATAACCCGCGTTCAGCGCAACAGCTTCTCCCGGCTCCAGATATACTTCCAGGCCATAGTCGTTCTGCATACGCTTGATGCATGCTTCCAGTCTTGGAATATCATAATCTTCACGTGTGATATGGTGTCCACCACCGAAGTTGATCCATTCCATTTGTGGCAACCATTGTCCGAACTTCTCGACCACTGCATTCAGCGTAGTCTCCAGATCATCGGAGTTTTGCTGACACAGTGTGTGGAAGTGCAGTCCGGAGACGCCTTCCAACAGGTCTGCATCGAAATCCTCCAGTTTTGCGCCAAAACGCGAACCTGGAGAACACGGATCGTAGATCTCATGTCCTTCTTGGGTAGAGCATTCAGGGTTGACGCGCAAGCCGACCTTACGGCCAGCTTGAAGCGCCTTATCCTTGAATTTTGCAAGCTGTGAAAATGAGTTGAAAATAATGTGGTCGCAGATGGAGAGAATCTCGTCGATCTCTTCTGCGCGGTATGCTGGAGCAAAGACATGATTCTCTTTGCCCATTTCCTCATGGCCCAGACGCGCTTCATACAAACCGCTTGCCGTTGCACCGCTCAGGTATTCTCCAATCAGCGGATACATCGCAGTCATGGAGAATGCTTTTTGAGCCAGCACGATTTTGGCACCTGTACGCTGCATAACACCGTTCAGGATTTTCAGGTTTTTCTCAATAAGCGCCTCGTCAACAACAAAACATGGTGTCGGTAATTGCTCGAACCGCATTTTAGCGAACAAGCTCCGATTCTTTAACTTCTTCTGGCAGCTCATCAACGAGTACCGGGTTGAAGTCTTCTACCCATGGGAGGCCCCATTTGTTCAACTCTTCCATGAATGGATCTGGGTTGAACTCTTCTACATTATATACGCCTGGTTTGTTCCATTTGCCTGTCATGACCATTGCTGCACCGATCATAGCTGGAACGCCTGTTGTGTACGAGATTGCTTGGGAACCAACTTCTTTGTAGCACTCTTGGTGATCACAGATATTGTATACATAATATGTTTTGTCTTGACCATCTTTTTTGCCTTTGAAAATACAACCGATGTTTGTTTTACCCACAGTACGTGGTCCAAGGGATGCTGGATCCGGCAGTACTGCTTTCAGGAATTGCAGTGGAATAATTTGTTTACCTTCATATTCAATAGGCTCGATTGAAGTCATGCCTACATTTTCAAGAGCTTTCAAGTGAGTCAGGTAGCTTTGACCAAATGTCATGAAGAAACGGATACGTTTCAGACCTGGCATGTTTTTTGCCAAAGATTCCAATTCCTCATGGTACAACAGGTACATGTCTTTCTCGCCAACTTCTTTGAAGTCGTAGACACGTTTGATTTCCATCGGTTTTGTTTCGATCCATTCACCATTCTCCCAGTATCTTCCGTTCGCAGATACTTCGCGAATGTTGATCTCAGGGTTGAAGTTGGTTGCGAACGGATAGCCATGGTCGCCGCCATTGCAGTCCAGAATGTCGATGTACTCAATTTCGTCAAAGTAGTGCTTCAGGGCATAAGCGGAGAATACACCAGTCACGCCTGGGTCAAATCCACTTCCGAGCAATGCAGTGATGCCTGCTTGTTCAAAACGCTCTTTGTAATCCCATTGCCAGCTGTATTCAAACTTCGCTGTATCATGTGGCTCATAGTTCGCTGTGTCCATGTAATTTGTTTTAGTTGCAAGACAAGCATCCATGATTGTCAGATCTTGATACGGCAAAGCAAGGTTCATAACGATATCAGGTTTAACTTCGTTGATCAGAGCGATCAGTTCGTCAACATTGTCAGCATCTACTTGTGCTGTTGTAATTTTTGTTTTTCCGCCGTCCAGCTTGGCTTTGAGTTCATCACATTTGGATTTTGTACGACTCGCGATGCAGATTTCCTCAAAAACTTCGCTGTTTTGAACGCATTTGTGTACTGCCACGGAAGCAACGCCGCCGGCGCCGATGATTAGTGCTTTTCCCATTTTACATTCTCCTATCCCAATATGTATTTTTTTTAATTGGTTTAATACGGTGACAACAAGACAACAAAAAAAGCAAGGTGAAAAATGCTCGCAATCGCGCATCATCACACTTGCTTATCGATATACATCATAAAAAAGACGTGAAGTCTCCATGACCAAAAAAGTTCACAAGAACTCCTTTGGCGGAAAGCTCCTTCATGTATATCAATATTGGATCAGAGTCTATATAGCAAATAATTCGCCTTTACCACTCTTATTGACCGTTTCACAAGTTGATGTGCAATTGCACTGGTTGTAAAGTAACCAACTTATAAAATTTGAGCTTTGAACTCAATCAATAAAGCAACGTAAGTTGCCAATCGGCGTTTGACCCGGCTGTCCGTATGGCCTTAACTTCCTGGTGAAGTGGTCAAAATTATCTGCTGGAAAGCTCTAATTCATATTGATAAATTAACTTCCCAAAATCACAGGTCTTACACTATCAGACGTTGAAAAAAAAATCAAGCAATTATCAAAAAAATAATTTTTTTTCCGGATAACGACTAGGAATGAAATTGATATCCTTCGAATAATTTCAAGCCTTCTGCGCTCAGTAATTCCCCCACTACTTCAGGTTTTTGAGGACTTTTCTCAAATACTTCTTCACACGAGATCATGATGTTGCCACCAGCAATTTCCGCTAATTGATCATGAGCCGAATGGTTCGTTTCCTTCTTTGCGAGCTTGCAGAGCAATCTCAATGGCTTTATGCATGAATTGTTCATCTTTATTCATAAGGTTTACCTCTACAACAAAATTTATGTACTCAATTTTATGTTTTTGCTTTAAGCATGTTCACTCCATGAAATGCTTCTTGTTCATCCCATTCTATCATCTATACAAATCAGGACCACCCGTCCAACGGGTGGTTTGCTCTTGGGGTATAACCCCCTGTTGCCAAACTGCGCCTAAAGACGCTAGCCTGACAGCAGGGCTGTTCAGGCTCAGTGTTATTTGTCACTTTCACTCACCAGTTAAACTGGTTTTACTTCTTTTTGCTCCGATGACTGCTGAATGGATCTTCGTATTCTTTTACGCTCAGCTTATCTAACGCTTGATCATGTGCTTCTTGTTCACGAATATACTTTCTTACCGTTGCTTCATTTAGACCCACTGTACTCACATAGTACCCTTCTGCCCAAAACTTTCGATTGCCGTATTTATACTTGAGCTGAGCATGCTTCTCGAATATCATTAGCGAACTTTTTCCCTTTAGATATCCCATGAACGTTGAGACAGCTATTTTCGGTGGAATCGCTACCAACATGTGAACATGATCGGGCATCATATGACCTTCTATAATTTCTACTCCCTTGTACTTACATAGACGTCTAAAAATTTCGATTAAGTCTTTTCTTACTTGATTATAGATTTCTTTCCGTCTATACTTCGGGGTGAATACAATGTGGTATTTGCACATCCACTTTGTGTGAGCTAGGCTATAGCTCTTGTTTGCCATCTAAGACCATTCCTTTCTTTGAGCCTGAACATCTCAATTTTATCGGAATGGTCTTGGTGGTCAAACCCTCGATCCCTCCACCCGCATAGCGGGTGGTTTTTTGTTTCGCGCGTTTCACGCACTCAACTGGCTAAAGCCATAATAAAGAGTATGACGAAAATTCGTCATACTCCAATGGGTTACACTAAGTTTATCTATTAAAATTTTACGGGCAATGCTGCCAATCCCTGTGATGACAAAGCAGAGTGCCAATGAATCTCTTCCTGAGGAATACTGAGCTGAATATCCGGTAGCCGACGTAAAAGCGTAGTAAACGCCACGTCCCCTTCTACACGAGCAAGTGGAGCGCCAAGACACATATGGATGCCGTGTCCAAAGGCCAAATGCCGTTTTATTTTGCGTTCAATATCCAATTCTTCTGGATCAGTGAATTGCTGTTCGTCCCGATTCGCTGATTTCAGGAGGGGAATCACAACATCTCCCTTTTGAATCAATTGTCCATCCAGCTCCGTGTCCTGTGTTGCATAACGAGGACCTGAGGAAGTCGCGGGTCCGTTATATCGTAGCAACTCCTCCACCGCAGAAGGAACCAGGTTCAGATCTTGTTTCAGTTGTTCCAGTTGTTCGGGATGGGTCAGAAGAAGATAAGAACCAGTTGCAATCAGATTGGAAGTTGTCTCATGTCCGGCAAATATCAATAACGTGATCATGGATATTAATTCATCTTCATTCAGTCGATCCCCCTCTTCCTCAATCGCAATCAATTGACTGATGAGGTCATCTGAAGGTTCTACTCGTTTGTTCGCCACAAGTTGTGAGGTGTACTCTGCGAATGATCGCAAGTGCTGCGCTACGGCAGGGTCCTGTTTACCAAAACCAAGACCTTTTGCAATGGCTTCAGACCATACATGAATCTGAGGTCGGTCTTCCTGAGGTATACCCAACATTTCGGAAATAACGTTTATTGGGAAAGGATAGGCATAGTCTTTTACAAGATCCATCTCTCCCTTTCCTTCGATTTGGTCAATCAACTCATCGGCAATTTCCTGGACGCGTGGACGCAGGCTTTCCATATATCTTGGCGTGAACGCTTTGGAAACCAGGCTACGCAATCTTCGGTGATCCGGTTCATCAACAAAGAGCATCGACTTTCCGGTAAAAAAAGTCTGGGGTTCCGATGAACCAAGCTCACCTGAGAGATTCTTTCGAATATCATTGCCACTATCAATAGAGTTCATATCTACCGTAAATCGAGAGTGATCTTTCAGCACTTCCATGGCAACGTCCATCCGAGTTACAATCCAGGTTTGCCCTGCTCCACCCATTGGATTAGGAATAGGGACAACGGAGCCTTTGGAACGCATCTGTGCAAACATGGCAAATGGATCTTTACTATTTTCTTCGCTAAACAAATTAAATTCTGCTTTTTCTGATGTCTGGTTATTCGAGTTATTCATATTAATCTTCCTTTCGAAGTGAAGTTATTCAAATCTATGGAAATATATGTTCATTTCGATTATATACTACTCGTATATTTAATTTCAAATATCATTGTTTAAAAAGCAAAAAGTAACTGTTATAACAACAATTAATTAATATACTAATAGTATATTAATTAATAACTAGAAGCATAAAAAAGCAAAAAAAGAGGTCGGCTACGAGCCAACCCCCATATTAATTACGATGCTTCACCAGTTCCAAATACCACCAACAGGCTTCGGTCAGTCTATTGGCTTCAGATTGAAACGCACTGGATTTGTACTCTTTGTGAAACGCTTGAAGCACCACTTCGATTACAGGAATATTTAAATCCTCTTGATCCTGTAATAGCGCTAAAAGCCCCTTCGAAAGTTGCTTCAATGATGCAGATTCCTTGGATTTTTGAACACGGTTGTTGAACTCATCAAATTCGATCAATACATTATCGATGTCCAGACCCATATCATGGTTACGCTCATCGGCATTCAGGAAATAGAGAGACTGAAAGTCGAAAATATGTTCATTTCTCTGATGCATTGTTCTTAGGATCACTTCAATGTACGTTAATACTTTGGGAACCACTTCGCTCCATACCGGTTTTTGCGTATTTAGACTTCTTGATGTGTTGGCAATCTGATGTAATATGCCGTAGCACAATATGGCCCCTTCGTTGGCATATAAGCTAATATCGTTCCCGTAAACCTGAATCAAGCGTGTGGACAGCCATTTTAGGTGAACTGTAGCCAGTTTGGCTGAGTTGATCTCCCCGGAATAAAAACCCGTCCAATATAATTCCCATACTCGCTCTTTATTAGGTACAGACATAGGAATCGCAATCTGATCTACAAGCAGGTCATAATCCGATGTATAGTGATTTTGTTCAAGCTCTTTGCGAATGAAAACATCCTCTTGCATACGCTGATCAATAATAGAATATAAACAGTCTTCTTTTGAACTGAAGAATTTGTAGAATGTGCCTTTGGATACACCCGATTGATCCAAGATCATCTGGATTGTTGTATTTGCATAGCTGTGCTCTAAAAATAGTGCAAGTGCTGTTTCCAATAAACTTTGTTTACGACTACTCATATCTCGTTATCGCCCCAAGTTTTTCTATTGATTTTAACATTCATTCCTCAGGAGTTGAAGCATTGATTCGCAGTATAGCTGTCATATAAAATAATTGCACAATGAGTAAATTTGCACAATGAGCAACTTGTTTGTTATGATAAACCTCACAAAGTGCATATTCAGTAAGTGTGCTCTTCTTAAAAGAATTAAACCATAGTCATTGGTATTGGAGGTGAACGCATAAGCGGAGAATAATGATCAAACGAAACTTGCGACATTTGAAGAAAGAAGCAACTGAAAAAGCACTTGCTAGTGCTGCATTTGAACTTACCCTTGAACATGGGCTTGATGGCTTTACGGTCGAAGATATCGTGCATCAGGTGGGTTGTTCCCGCAGAACATTTGCAAACTACTTCACATGTAAGGAAGAGGCAGTAGCCAGAGGCGCAATATCCGTTCAGAATACAACGGAACTCGAAGAGTTGCTCACCGAATTGCCCGACAACGTCTCCTTGCTTGACGTACTGTATAACCTGATCAAGATGCAGCTTACAACAGAACTAATAGGAAGACTTCATCAGCTACTATCGCTATCCCAGACCTATCCCGTGCTTGAACCGCATTACCTTGGAGCCATGCACCGGATGCAGACGCAGGCACAAGATACCTTATTAGACTTATCTAACGGGAAGTATGACGAGATCTATACTTATCTTTTGATCAACGCACTATATGGAACAATACTGCCATTAATTGATGGAAGACTCAATGTGTTACTGCCCGGACAAGTCATTACTGAAGATACCAAGCCCGGTGTTTTAACATTCGATCAATTTTTGGAAACCACGTTTAATCATTTACGGGCAGGATTTGAACATGCCAACCATCCACATTCATCATAGAGGAGTGTAAAATAGAGAAATGTCTACATTATTATACAGAGTGGGGAAAACCGCTTTTAGCAAACCTGCCTATTTCATCATTGGCTGGGTTTTAATTCTGGGAATTGTCATCTCCATGATCAGCATCAATGGTATTCACATCAGTTCCGAAATGAAGATTGAAGGCACAGAGTCACAGAAGGTTCTGGATCAATTGGCAAAAGAACTGCCTGCCGCCTCCGGCGGTCAAGGAAGTGTTGTCTTCAAAGCTCCAGACAACGAGCGTTTGGATACGCCTGAACGTTTGGCGGCCATGATGAAAGGTGTTAATGAAGTTTACGGATTAGACAAAGTCATTAACCCTGCGGACTATGCAGCTGAAGCGGGTAATTCGGGTGCTCAGGCGGAAATGGTTCAGAATGCTCAGGCTACTGATATGGCGCAATCCGCAACAACCACGCCTCCTCCCTATGGACCTTTGATGGTGGATGGTGTTCCTGTACCTGGCATGCTGATCTCTTCGGACGGCAGCATTGCACTGTTCCAGTTCCAATTTACAATTGAACAGTCTGCCATAACACAGGATGTATTTGATTCCGTTATTCAGTCCGTTATGACGGTAGAGCAAGGAACCAATATTAAGGTGTTGCCGGGCGAAACTCTCAAAACGGTATCGATTGGAGTCGGCTCGGCAGAGATTGTTGGACTGGTCATTGCTGTCATTGTATTGCTGATCACCCTTGGCTCCGTTGTTGCAGCAGGTCTGCCTCTGATCACTGCACTCCTAGGAGTTGCCATTGGAGTTGGTGGTGCGTTCTCCATCTCCAAATTCATCGAAATGCCTAGTGTCACTTCCGTTCTAGCTCTAATGGTTGGATTGGCTGTTGGAATCGACTATGCGCTCTTCATTGTTAATCGCCAGCGTCGAATGATCATTGATCAAGGCTTGAGCGCAAAAGAAGCAACGGCCAGAGCCATTGGTACATCGGGTAGCGCAGTATTTTTTGCCGGATTAACCGTCATTATTGCACTGTGCGGTATGCTTGTCATCGGTCTCACATTCTTGTCTACGATGGCTTTAGTCGCAGCTGCCACCGTGCTCATCAACGTATTTGTTGCTTTAACCCTGTTGCCGGCTTTACTGGGATTGGTAGGAGAACGCATCTGTTCCGCCAAAGCTCGTGAGAAAAGCGCGAAACATCCTAAAGCCACTAACCACGGAGTCGCGAACAGATGGGTGAAATTCGTTATCAAAAATCGTTGGGCTACCATTATCGCCATCATCGTCATTCTTGGTTTTGCCGCGACGCCGATCACCAAAATGGAAATGGGTATCCCCGGCGCTTCCTCAGCGAATCTGGATACAACTGCAAGACAAAGTTATGATGCCATCTCCGAAGGCTTCGGAGAAGGATTCAACGGACCCCTTATTCTGGTCGCAGAGCCTAATCAGTCTTCCGCAAAAGTTACACCGGAACTCTTGGGTGGTCTGGTGATGGAACTTCAAGGTCAGAATAACGTTGCACAAGTCACACCGCTTGGGATGACAGAAGATTTAGCTATTTTCAGTCTCATTCCAAAAACGGGTCCTAACGATAATCTCACTAAAACACTGGTCACTGATCTGCGCTCGGCTGATTCCGGCATCGCACAGACCTATGATGTGAAACTCGGAGTTACTGGACTCACAGCTGTTAACATCGATATGTCCGCCAAACTGGCGCAGGTGTTCCCTATTTATGTAGGCATTATTATCCTGTTGTCACTGATCATTCTGTTACTCGTATTCCGTTCGATCATCGTTCCCATCAAAGCAACAATTGGCTTCCTGCTTAGTATCCTGGCTACATTCGGGATCACCACTGCTGTATTCCAATGGGGCTGGCTGCATTCGCTCTTTGGTTTCGATACCGGCGGCCCGTTGCTGAGCTTTATGCCGATCATCGTAACAGGTATCCTGTATGGCCTGGCGATGGACTATCAAGTCTTCCTTGTGAGCTCCATGCGGGAATCCTATGTGCATGGTCATCGCGGGACCGAATCCGTTGTTCATGGGTACAATCAGGTAAGTCGCGTGGTTGTTGCCGCAGCAGTGATTATGGTCTCTGTATTTGCAGGATTTATATTCACTGACGATGTCATGATCAAGCAGATTGGTTTCACTTTGGCGGTAGGCATTCTGATTGATGCTTTTATCATCCGTATGGGCTTGGTCCCTGCCATCATGGCTATTTTCGGAGACAAAGCTTGGGCACTTCCAAAATGGCTGGATCGCATTCTACCAAACCTGGATGTTGAAGGCGAGAAGCTGATTGCTTCCCTGAATGCTGAAGAGCATGCCAACACGAAGTCTGGATCAAAATAATTCTGCCAATAGAACGGCGATACCATGATTACTATTACGACTGCATTAACCAATACAAAGACCTCCTCTGTTTTTATAAACAGGAGGTCTTTTTTTCTTTTTCACATTTTATGCGGTGATGTCTTCAATATGGATAGTATAGCGTGGGGATTTAGCAGCATTAACAAACGCCGCAAATAACTTCTGACTATAGTCATCTACTTTGTAGCTGTACTCTGGATGCCACTGCACAGCCAAAACAAACGAGCGGTTTGGCATGACCACGGATTCAACGAGTCCATCTTCAGCGACGGCCACAGCAGTTAACTTATCCGATAACATCTTGATTCCCTGATGGTGGTAGCTGTTCACTTTTATCGTATCAGTTTGCAAGATATCACGAAGCAAATTATTTTCCTCAATATGTACATCATGTACAAGATTCGTATACGGCGGACTTTGCTTATGATTAACGATCTTGTTCCCATGAAGTTGAAGGCTAGTGGGAATGTCTTGATATAAAGTTCCACCCAACATAACGTTAAATAGCTGCAGTCCACGGCATATGCCAAAGGTAGGTTTATCAAGCTCAATTACCTTTTGTAATAATATCGACTCCATCATATCGCGTTCAATACACAACTCTCCACAGGTAACCTCTGCATGCTCATGATACAGCTCAGGATTGAGATCATGTCCCCCGGTGAACAGGAACCCATCGAACTGATTAGCCAGCGTTGCTATGATCTCGATATCCGTTGTCAAAGGTAGCATAAGTGGAATCCCACCTGCTCCTTCTATGGCGTTCATATAATCTGGAAGCATCCAGTAACTTTTTTTGTCTGTATCATACAAAGGCAGAACACCGATCATCGGCTTTTTCATGGCATTACCTCCAAGCTTTTCATTCATTTTATCAGATCTCTTCATATATAAATTCACTGAATTATTGCATTATCCTACCTCTATCATCTACGAACCCGTTACATCCGGAATGCTGGAAAACTAAAAAAACAAACAAAGCCGTATAACAGCGACTTTGTTTGTAGTTCATATACCATATACACGCATTCATGCGTTTAGTCTAGACAGCATCTCATCTAAGCTGCTTTTACAGTGGTTGCTTCGTCTGAATTCACTTGGATGGAACGCTGACATATCAGGGTAACGACAAAAGCCAGCAAGGCAAGCATCACAGCAACTGAAGGCACCCACTGGAGACCACCCATATTAACGGCAATTCCCCCGACACCAGAGCCTAGCGCTATACCCACATTGGCCGCCACAGGCAGGAGTGTAGATGCAAATGCTTTGGACCCCGGCGCGATCGATCCTGACACATCAAACAAATATAACTGGGATGCCGCGCTCATGGAGGATGACAGACATCCAATCAGGAACAGAAACGCCAAGCCCATCCACACATTAGAAACGGTAAAACTCATGCCAAGGAACAGGATGGCTTGGATGACGAAAAGTCGCTTGAGCTTGGGCAGGAAGTCATCCTTGGCTATTTTGGCACCAATCCAGTTACTCAGTATGCTGCAGGCGCCATAGATCAGGAGTATGGCACTAATCCATTGTACTGGCACACCCATCGTCTCACTCAGGAGTGGCGTAATGTACGTAAAAACGACGAAAATACAGCTGTTTCCCAGTACAGGGATCAGACAGGCCAGCAATATCCGTGGTTTTAAAAAGAGAGACATCTGATCACTGAACGAACCTGCAATCGTTGTTGTTTGGCGTGGCAGAATACGGAACATGAACACCAGCGGCACAACACCTATGCATGCCGTAACAACAAACGTCATGGACCAACTCAGATGTTGTCCGATAAAAGTACCGAGCGGAACACCTAGCACATTAGCGATTGAAAATCCGCCCAGAATCCAGGCGATAGCTTCCCCTCTTCGCTCCCGGTTTACTGCGTCGCTTACGATCGAGATCGAAAGCGATATCGTAAGTCCACAAGCAACGGCCGACACGATGCGAATGGCCATCAGAGAAGAGAATGTTGTTGAGAACACGGTCAATAGATTTAATGCTAACACGATTGCAAATCCGATCAATATGGAACTTCTTCTGGATATTTTGGCCAAGAAAGCCACAGCAAATGGTGTACCCACTGCGTATGCAATCGCAAAACCGGAGACAAGCATACCCGCGGCAGCAAGTGATATTTTCATATAACTTTCAATTTCCTTCAACACACCCACAATGACATACTCGGTTGTTCCCAGTACAAAGCTAACAAGCGTAAGCGTTAAAATAAGTAGGTTCTCTCTATTTCTAGTCATAAATCAATACTCACTAATCCTTTCTATTGTTGCAAGCGCTTCAATTCTGTCTACGATCATTAATTCATGTATTTTCTGCTTTCCCATCCCTTCACTTTCGATATATAGTACATTTTGGATAGTGAAATTGTACTGTCAGATATACCATGGCGACAATCAAGGTTGTTGTGGTTTTATTGCAAAACATTATATATGTTGTCATTTCAACACAGACTTTCATTACAGATTCTGAAGGGAAGACATAGATGAATCCACACCACGAATCCGGCCAACGGCATCCAAATCGAGATTGCACCATTATTTATGTAGGAAAACTGGCCGACAATCCCCATTGGAGTTTTCCGACGCATAAACATGACGATCTGCATGAGATTATCTACGTAACTGAAGGCAAAGGATTGTTCACCATTGACGGTACCAAACACTGGGCTCAAAAAGGGGACATGCTCATATATAACAAGGGTACTCTTCACGAGGAGAAGTCCAATCCTGAATTCCCGTTATCCACCTTTTATTGCGGCTTTCGTTTTGCAGAAGGCACCCAGACCCTTGAGGATTGGGTCATCCCTCCCTCTAACAATCCGATCATTCGAGCCAACCGATATTCCGATGAGCTCCATTCGTTAATGCAGACTCTCTTCAATGAATTTTCAATCCGGGAACATGGATACGAGTCGATCTCTGGGCATGTCCTGAAAGCAATACTTCTGATCATCGATCGGCAGTCCCGTCAGCAGCTTCCTAGTGGGGAGATCGTTGAGAGCAATACCCTTGCTGAGAGCATTAAAGACTATTTGGATACCAACTATCGGCAAAACATTAAGCTCAAAGAATTGGCAGATCAATTTCATATCGATTTTTATTACTTAATTCATATGTATAAAAATCACTATGGCACTTCTCCTTATCATTACCTGATTCAACGAAGATTGGGTGAAGCCACCCGATTATTAGTCTCAACCAACAAAAAAATATGGGAAATTGCCAAACTGGTCGGTTACGATAACCCCAATTACTTTACGATTTTATTTACCAAAACGGTTGGTGAATCACCACGAAGTTTCCGAAAAAAGAATCAAAAGGATATGTTCGGGGATGAGGTGTCACATTCTTACTAATCGTACTACATGCAGAAAGGCGCTCCATTAGGGGAGCGCCTGGTGCTTTACATGTCTCTTTACATATTTCTTTACACACTTACTTACTTCTACTCTAGAGCTTAAACCGGCGAACCAGTTCTTGCATATTCTCAGCTGTTTTGGATAGCTGTGCAGATGATGCGGATATCTCCTGCATCGCCGCCATTTGTTCTTGGGCTGCTGCTGAAGTTGTCTGAGCACTATCAGCCGATACTTTAGAGATATGACTCATCGCGGCAACGGTAGCCGAGACTTCTTCCGTACTGGCTGACAACTGTTCTGAGACAGCGGAAATATCCTGAATTTGATCCACGATATGCGTTGTATATTGTTCAATGTTCGATATGGTTGCAGAAGCTTCTTGGCTGATCCGCATTCCTTCACCAACTTGATTACGAACTTTATCATTCATAAGAGACGTGGATTTGGCAATCAAATCAAGCATTTTGCCAATGGTAGCGCCAATCTCGTCCGCACTTTGTTTGGATTGCATCGATAACGTTCGTACCTCGCCTGCAACGACAGCAAAACCTTTTCCGTGTTCTCCTGCTCTTGATGCTTCAATAGAGGCATTCAGTGATAGAAGATTGGTTTGCCGAGAGATATCCGCAATCGCTTCATTCATTCGATTAGCTTCGGCGGAGAGACTGGACAGCTCATTAATCAATGCCGAGGTTTCTTCAACAGCTCCGAGAATGTGTTCCATTTGTTCTCCGACCTGGTTTATCGTTTTCCCACCATTAGCAACAGCGCGCTCCGTCTCTTCAGCCGAATCCACAATCGCACTCGCAGATTCTGCAATTGTACTGATGCCTCTCGCCATCTCTTCTACGGCATTCGCGGTTTGTTCCGAATTCTCCGCCCCAACGATAGCTGATTCCGCAGTCTGTTGCATGGTTTCGGCCACATGTTGAACCGATTGGGTGGTTTGTTCTGTACTTTCCTGAATCATCTGGGAAGAGTGACTTAACAACGATGAAGTCTGGTGAAGTTCAGCAACCACCGATTGAAGGGAGATGGTCATTTGGTCAAAATCATTTGCCAATATACCAAATTCGTTTTCGGTTTTAAGATTAACCCGTTCGGACAGATTCCCTTCGCTTACGCTGCGGGTGGCCTTTCGCAGTTTTTGCATAGGTACGATAAAAGATCTCAGAATGAAGAAAATAATTACACCGGCAATCAATACAGATATAACAATGACCGTTAGACTCGATACCATAATGGGTTTCGCTGCGGCGATAAAATCTTCATGGCCCATCAAAGCAATGACATTCCAACCCGTTAAAGCATTAACACCGTTATATACCTCCAGATCATACGCCAGATCCGTTCTGACAAATTGAGAAAATGCCATCGGTTCATCGGAATTTGAAGCCGTATTAGGATGGACTGGAATTCCCTCTATGAGTGCTCCGCCGAGCTCTCCTCCTCCACCTTTTGCAATCGCACCGGACCAAGCTGCAATCGTTCGATTGGAGTCTACTACAATCAGACTTCCATTACCTCCGACATCCACATATGATAACGCTTTTGCTAATGGCTCCAGATCAAGTTTAATACTTGCTACACCATGTTCATCTGAAAGAGCTTTTGAAATCTCTACATAAATCTTCCCCGATGCCGGATCATTCATAATACTCGAAAAATAGAGTGATCCATTGTTACTTTCACCATTGGCATACCATTCTGTGCTGCGTGGATCGTATGTTGCATCCTCTATTGTTGGAGATGATATAACATCGCCTTGGTCGTTGCCCACGGTTATGGCAAGAATATCAGGATATGTATCAGCTAACTGGTCGATTCCTACTTGTACTGCTTCGTTGTTCGTCTGACTGGGGGTGGTGCCATACATACTGTCTATGTAACTCAATAATGCTGCTTTTTCCCCCACCAGATTGTTAATATGCTGCCCTGTCATGGTTAAAATGGTGTTGATGGGATCCGTCATTTTTTGTTGTACCTGATCTTTGGCACTATCATATGAGAAATAACCGATAAGTGCAGTGGGGATAATAAGTACCGCAAGGAAAGCTGCAATGAGTCGAGTACTCATTAATCGTAAAACGGCTCCTCCTTTCTTATAAAATGACCTTTTTTCACTTTCCTTTTTCAAGTTCAATCTTCCTCTCTTTATTCATTTTTGGTAGAACTAATCGGCCAGTAAACGCAAAAAAACCCATATATATGCACACCCAAAGAAACTCTGAGCATGTATATACATAGGTATTGCCTGAATGAATTCAGTAACAAGCCGTATTTGTTTAGTATTATAACATAATTAAAAAGGGTTTGTTAACTATGATTGGGTCTTTATACCAGACATCTGTTGTTTATAATCCGTAGGACTTAGTCCCGTATACTCTTTGAACACCTTCGAGAAATAGTGCTGATCGCTAAACGACAGCAAATCGGAAACTTCCTTAAACTTCATGTCCGGTTGGCATTCCATCAGTCTGCATGCCTCCTTAATGCGAAGCCGGGTGTAATACTGAACAAATGTAATTTGTGTTGCATTTTTGATCACTCTGCTGACGTACGACGGGCTAACGTGAAACTTCATGGCAATGTCGTTGATAGATAATTGAGAATATTTATTTAGTTTTACGTAATCGTCAATCTGTTCAAACAGGATCGCCTTGCTTTTTCGAACGTGGGATTGCAGCATATCGAAGCACTGTCCCGTCCATTCCGCCAGTTCCCGGCAAAAATCGGCATAGGACTGTGCCTGGGCGAATTGTCTTGACCGAAGCTCCAGACCCAATCTCATGCCCGCCCCCTGTTCCTCGTACAGATGAGCAAACGTGTCTACAATCAATCCAATAAACCGATCCACCTCGGTCATATGTACATTTTCCTCTGCCCATCGATTCAGCAATTCGGATAACTTAAGAGCAAACCGTTCTTTCTGCCGAGCCTGTATCATCTGTACAAAAGCAGATTCCTGCACCGGATCCAGACAGCCTGTCTCAGATCTGGCCATCGACACCGGATTCCCGGTATCCAGCACTATTCCTTGTTTCAAACGTTGCTGCTCAGACAAAATGGACGACATGCGGTGATAGAGCTCCGGCAGATTACCAGACTCAGCGAATAGAAGTTGTCCTCCAATGATCGCATCGATGTCATGCGCAACCAAATGCCGTCGCAACGATTCAAGACATTCATGTACGGAAGAGTACACCTCAAGTGCACTCTTGTTGACAAAAGCGATAAATTGATATGGGGTTTGACTAGTGTAAACACGACAAGGATGGAATGCAAAAAAATCCTGCACTATGCCACCAAGTTCCCCCTGCACCCATCGTTCATGCCCTGCGGTAAAAGGCTGTTTGCTCATAATGATCATCATCTGGCTGAATAAAGGCGGAAACTCCTCCCCCTGTTTCGGCGTAGTCTCACATTGGGGATGAATGATTTCCTGCAAATCCAGCAGTTCCTTGGACATCTGTTGATCAAGTTGGTCAATTACCCGACTCATGACTTCTTCAAGCGCCTCTCGCTCGACAGGTTTTAACAAATAGTCAAACACTTGCAGGTTCAATGCTTTTCTTGTGTATTCAAAATCGCTGTAACCGCTAATCAAGATGACCTTCAGATCCGGGTTGGCAATTTTGGCTTGCTCAATCAGGGACAGCCCATCCATTTTCGGCATTCGTATATCGGTCAACAGCAGATCAATCGGTTCCTGCTTTAACGCTGCCAAGGCTTCTTCTCCATTCGTTGCCGTAGCCGCTACACGAATCGGGAAGCTCAGCGTCTCCAAGAGCATTTTAATATTACGTAATATCGGTTTGCTATCCTCAACGATCATAACGTTATACATCGCCTATGCCTCCTCGCTAGTAAAAATCTCTCGTCAGTGAGCCGATGATTTGAATCGTTGCTCCATGTTGCTCTTCCGCATGATTGTTAAATATATTAATAAAGAGCCGGTTGTTATACATTAGTTTGAGTCGATTGACACTGTTGATAATCCCCATGTTACCAAGGGCTGTTCCACGATCGGCAGTCTGGTTCATTACGGAACCCGATGCCTGAATATTGGCTAAAATCTCCTGGATCTTATCCGGTGGAAAGCCCTCTCCGTTATCTTTGATCTCCAAAGCCCATAATCCGTTATATTGCTTCACGGTAATCTGGATACGCCAAGGCGGCGCGGTGTTGGCAAAGGCATGTTCAATGCAATTTTCCACAAACGGCTGAATGACCAACCTCGGCAACCGGATATCGTTCGCCAGCTCGTCAGCACAGATGTCCCACTCCAGATCCTCTTCGTACTTTTGTTGTACAAGGGACAGATAATGTCTCGTATGTTGAAGCTCCTCAGCCAAAGTCACATGCGCGTATGGTGAAGAGACAATATAACGCAGACTGTCCGAAAGATGTTTGCACATATCCGATACAACTTTGGTCTTCCCCTCTTGGGCGGCAATACTGATCAGGTATAAGACATTATGAATAAAATGAGGTGCAATCTGGGCTTGCAGCGCCGAATTACGCGCCTTTACTTCTTCATGAAGCGCCGATTTTTCCCGGTCAATGGATTGCTGCAGCCTCTCCATCAGATCCTGAAAGGCTTCATTTAGCAATAAGAGATCGTTATTCTTCGGCGTTTCATCCACTTTCAGATTCATATTGCTGTAGTTCATGCGCCAGATCTGACCGCGTAGCTTGCGGATAGGCAGCAGCAGGTTACGTGTCGACATGAAGATATACACAAACGAAACCAGCATCAGTGCTGTAATCAGCAGAATGGACATCGTCTGAACCGAATGGATCGAGCCTAGAACAGATTTTTTGGGCGTTATGATATACGTGATCCAGCCTGTACTGGGTGATGTGGAATGTGTGATATAATTGTCGTTTTTGTCTACATCCAGTCCCTCGTCTGATGCAGGCTTTGTCCAATTGGTAAATGTCACACCCGCTTCCGAACCTGTCATCTGCTCGCCTTGTTCATTCAGAATATAGACATCGCCAGCGGTAATGCCCTCCGTTAGGTTCTGTATATAGGCCTGTTCCATCTGGATGCTAAGATAACCGTACACCTTGCCGTTCTGATCATTGATCGTGCGCACAAAGGAGATCGTATCGTCTTGACGCAGCAGAACAAAACCACTTTCCGTCCAATCTCGTCCGACCTGACTACTCTCCATCATGGTGTTCAGGATTGCGGGAGGATTACCCGAACCCAGATATGATGTCAGGAGAACCCCGTGATTGTCGTAGATGGACATGTCCTTGATATTCATGCTCGGCCCGATGGCCTGAAACATGATGTCTTTGATGATCCGAATTTGCTTCAGTCTTTCATAGTTACTATGAGCTGAGGAGCTCTTGTCCATGGCTACAAATATATTTTTGCTGGATAATATTCGCTGCGACATCTGGTTCTGTTGTTCTACGTATAGATCAACTTGCTCTCTTACCTTCGTAGCTGTAACGAGCGTATCCTGCTCTGTTTTCAGTTTGAGCGGGCGGACAACGATCACATTTACATACACGATAAAACAGCCCAGCACAAACAAAAGCAGAGCCAGAAATGTCAAAAACACCTTTGTCTGCAAACTGAATTGAGTTGCTTTATGTATGAGCTTTGCCATTCTCAGAGATGCCCTCCTGTTCTGACATGATGTGAAATCCCTTATATTCATGTCTACTCTATCACGGTATTTCATGAAATGATAGCGATTTCAAGTTCAGGATTTTACACATCAACGTTCAAGCACAGACATGTACCGGGGCGAGAAAAGAATCTATAATCGGACTTGTAAACGGATTCACTACACGTTTCAGAGGGGGATTTGCATTGAAAACAATAAAAAGAAAAAAGGTGTTTTCCATTATTCTGGCCAGTTTATTATCGGTCTCATTAACGGCTTGTGGATCAGGAGGTACGGATTCCGGCACAGCTGCTGGCGGGGACAGCAAGAGTGGCAAAGTCACATTGGAGCTGGCAATCTCTAAAAGTTCTCAGGACTCTGCTTTCATCCAGCAGGACATTCTTGATGCATTCGAAAAACAAACGAACATTCGTGTCAATTTGCAGCTGATTCCAGCGGAACAAACGACAACTGTACTGCAAACCAAACTGGCTGTAGATGAAACGCCTGACATTATTCAGTACAATCTGGCGAGCGCAGTCACAGACCTGAACCTTGAACGTAACTTCGAGATTCTGGATAACGAGCCTTGGGCAAGCAGAATTGTGAACAAAGACGTCCTCTCTTCTGGTGGTCATCTCTACAGCTTCCATGTCAGCCAAGATACGGGGATGCAAGGGGTCGTTTATAACAAACAAATCTTTGAAGAACTCGGGTTGTCGCTTCCAACCAACTACGAAGAATTCCTGGCGATCTGTGAAAAAATCAAAGCAAGTGGCATTACACCTGTATTTATGCCGTACAAAGATGCCTGGGCTGCCAACATCTGGCCTGCTGCAGCTTTTGCCGATTTTGTAGCCAAAAATGAACCGACTTTTTTTGATGAGTTGAACAGCAACAAGAAAAAATGGTCTGATATCCCGGAATTCAAAACATTCCTGGAACAACAATATGAAATTTACACCAAAGGTTACACCAACACGGATGTGCTTAGCGACAGCTATGACATGGCCGTAGGTAAATTCCTGAACAAGGAAGTGGCCATGATGTTTATGGGCGATTGGTTAATTGAAGGCGTGGCCGAGCAAGATCCAAATATGGAACTGGGCGTATTCCCGATTCCATCGTCAGACAATGCCAGTCTGGGTGCAAGTCCACTGGGCGGACAACTGTTCATTCCGAAGAAATCCAAACATTTGGATGAAGCCAAACAGTTCCTAGACTATATCGCTTCCAAGGATGTCGCACAACAGATCGTGGACTCCAAAGGGTACGTATCCAATTTCAGTGACGTCACCACACCAGAATTGCCGGCTTACAAGCAGGATATTGTAGACAACTATATTACGCCGAAGAAAACCGTGCTGACAACGGATGCATACATGCTGGTTGATCGCAGCGAACTGTACCGATTATTGCAGGATCAATTTGCAGGCGGATTGTCACCGGAAGAAGTACTGAAATCCTGGGATGAGAAGTTCAGTCAGCTGATGCAGGATAAAGGTGTAGAAGGTTTCTAAAGAGTGAAATATAAGGCAGCATAACAGGATCGACCGTTATGCTGCCTGGCTATAACGGAGTGTGAGACATGAAAAGGACTAAAAATCTGTACTCGTATTACATGATATTTCCCGCACTGATTATCTACTCCATCTTTTTTGTTGTGCCTGCTCTCGCCGCTTTCTATTATTCATTCACGGATTGGCGGCTGGATCGGCTGGAGCTGAAGTTCATCGGGTGGGATAATTTCCAGAAAATTTTCTCGGACAAAACGCTTATTCTGGCGCTGAAAAACACGGCGATATTTGCAATCGTCACTGTAGTTGGCAAAAACGTTATCGGCCTATTGCTGGCCGTAGGACTTAACATGCGATTAAGAACAAAGAACCTGCTACGCGCGATCTTCTACGCCCCTTCTATTCTCAGCATCCTTGTGATCAGCATCCTGTTCACTCCCATGTTGCGTACCGAAGGTACCATCAACAATTTGTTGGAATCTGTAGGATTACATTCGTTAAGCCAAGCTTGGCTGACCAACCCATCGATTGTGATCTGGACGATTGCCATCGTCTCGATCTGGCAGAGTGCCGGGTTCCAGATGGCCATTTATCTGGCGGGCCTGCAGTCCATTTCTCAAGAGTATTACGAAGCAGCCAAGATTGATGGCGCAAGTTCGTGGAGAAGTTTTTTCAAGATCACACTACCACTCTTGCTGCCCGCAATTAACATTAACTTGATGTTGACATTGATCGGTGGACTCAAAGTATTCTCCGAAGTATATGTCATGACCGGTGGTGGCCCGGGTAACGCTTCCCAGGTCGTAGGTACGATCATTCTGCGATCTTTCGGCGAAGGCAACTGGGGACTTGGTACCGCGGTCAACACACTTCTCTTCGTCGTCGTTACCATTATTGCTATACCGCTATTGATCTTCATGCGGCGTAAGGAGGTTACGGAATAACATGGGCTATACACGCAAACTCGCCATCCGCAACTATATCGTGGAAGGTTTCCTGATTCTGGCCTCTCTTATCGTTCTGTTGCCGCTTGTCATTCTGATCTTTGGTTCATTCAAAACCAGCGCCGAAGTGCTTAGTTTCTCCCTGAGTTTTCCGGAAACATGGCAGTTCTCGAACTATGTTCGTGTCTTCCAGGAAGGCGGTCTGTCGCGAGCATTCTTCAACAGCATTTTGATTACTGGCGTATCTTCCATCATTAATATCGTTGCCTCTTCGGCAGCGGCATTCATTTTGGCACGTCGGGAAACCAAACTATCCGGCACGATCTACATGTATTTCTTCATGGGACTGATTGCGCCAATGTCGATTATTACGACCATACGGGTTGTACAGGGATTGGGATTCTACGGCAGCATCACAAGTGTCATCCTGATCTACGCCGCGTTAAATACAGCCTTCAGTGTATTCTTGTATAGTGGATTCATCAAAACCATTCCACGAGCACTGGACGAAGTGGCATTTCTGGAAGGAGCAAGTGTGTTCGGGGTGTTCTTCCGCATCGTCACACCGCTCATTCTGCCCGTTAACGCAACGGTAGCCATCATGGTGTTCATGTCCGTCTGGAATGACATCACAATTCCGGTGTACTTCCTGACAGACAGTTCCACATGGACGATGCCACTATCGATCTACAATTTCTACGGCAAATATAGCCGGGACTGGAACCTGATCTTCGCCAATCTCGTGCTTACTTCCCTGCCTGTATTCATCCTGTATCTATTCGGGCAAAAATATATCGTCAGCGGCCTTACTGCCGGTGCAGTTAAAGGTTAAACCTTATATTCTCACGGTTCTCAAGGAATAGAATTGGAGTATTCATGACATACTTAACCCCCACCAGATCTGGCGGGGGTTGTTTTATTTATAGCGTGAAAATGCATCTACACTTCTCTATTTTTGAAACAATTGCGGGTAAAGGGCAGCAACACCACCAGCAAGACCCTGTTGTACATTCCGACTAGTATCATCAGCAATAATCTCGTAGAGATCCGCTTCGATGGAATCTACTGCAATTTTGGCAATATCCGTTGGGTTCGTTTTTGGTGCGTCGATACCTGCAGTCATATCCGTATCCATGAACGCCACGTGCAATCCGGCAACACTAACGTTCTTAGGGGCTAATTCCAGACGTAATGCATTCGTAATTCCCCACTGAGCGGATTTTGCAGCTGAATATGCACCTGAGTTACCAAGGCTGAGCCAGGATAGAGCGGACAGGATATTCAGTATCGAACCGCCCCCATTCTTCTCTATTACCGGTGCAAACGCACGAATCATTGAAAGCGTACCAAATACATGTGTATTGAATTCCAAGTGAATATCGTTCAGCTCACCCGTGAGCAGAGAAGCACCCGTAGCGGAACCGGCATTATTAATTAGAAGGGTTACATCACTAGCTACCTCAGCTGCAGCCATGACAGATTGTGGATCCGTAATATCGAGTTGCAGTGGAATAGCCCCGGGCAGATTAATGGATTCAGGGTTTCGCGCGCCAGCATACACTTTGGTTCCCCTCGCCAGCAGTTCAAGAGCAAGCTCCTTGCCCAACCCTCGATTAGCCCCACTTACAATAGCAACTTGTTTGGAAATATTCATTTATTATTACTCCCTCTCATTGAGAATGTATTCATTTTCGAGATCTTCGGGAATGATCATTCTAATAACTCCCAATATCAATCTATCACATTGGGAACGATCAGTAAAGAATAACTTTTATGATCCATGTTTTTAGTAAAAGAAGATGCCCGATAACCTTTGAAAAAAGGCTCCGAGCATCTTTCTTTGGTCCTTCATTGAGAATGGATTTACATATGGATTATGATTTTATGTCATATAGATTCGCAGGTAACGCCTGCACAA
The DNA here is from genome assembly GCF_037993015.1 of Paenibacillus sp. FSL E2-0151. Classification (NCBI taxonomy): domain Bacteria; kingdom Bacillati; phylum Bacillota; class Bacilli; order Caryophanales; family Paenibacillaceae; genus Paenibacillus; species Paenibacillus sp. FSL E2-0151. The sequence goes on along the minus strand of NZ_CP150308.1, from coordinate 3,344,675 downwards.
ATGGTGACCAGTCACTAACAGTATATAGATGAAGTCGGTGCATGGCCCGTGTGCATGCCGTATACAGAAGCTTACGATCATATTCCTGGCTGTAAGCAACGGGTGAAGCATCATAGACCAGGACAGCATCGAACTCAACGCCTTTGGCGAGATACACAGGAATAACCATGATTCCTTTTTCGAAAATCTGTGTGTCCTTTGTTATGAGCTGCAACCCTTCGCCGCCTTGACTTTGCAACCTTTCATAGGCGTCACGGCTTTCAGCCGCGGTCTTTGTAATCACAGCGATGGAATCAACCCCCTCCGCCTTAAGAGCGGCGATGTCTGCGAGAATCTGCGCACCACGCAGTTTTTCGTCCTTCAATCCTGTTAAAAGAGGCTTCTGATCTCCCCTTTCAAACGGTCTAATCTCTTCTCCCCCTGGTAACATCTGTCTCGTGAATTCAACAATCTCTTTGGTTGAACGATAACTGCGTACGAGCCGTATCAAAGTAGTTTCACCTTCTCCGTAAAGGTGAACCAGTGGCGAGTTAGGTGCTGCCAAATCCGTAGCCTGCATAAAGATCGCTTGCCCGAAATCCCCCAGCACCGTCATGCGGGCACGAGAAAACAGTTTCTTGAGATATTCGTATTGAAACGCCGAATAATCCTGGCCTTCATCGACAAAGACATAACGAATCTCTGTGTTCGTCCGGACGCCTTCGATCATCTCTTTGACATATAAATACGGAGTAGCATCCTCATGGAACAGCTTGTTCTGAAGGATCATGGCCTTGGTCTGTTTACAAATCTCAGGCCAGTGCTGTGGGGGGATTGCCCCATTCGTTTGTTCCCGATAAGCGGTCTCATCTACAAATAGTTGTTCATATATCCCTTTCACATCCACGAACTGAAATTTCCGCACACTCTTTCTTAAAGGTTTAAACATGTCTTTCACCAGTTTCTGACGAAGCAGCTCCTCTTCTCGCACTGCAAAGTTAAAGGCACCCTCATCTTGCACTGCGCTGTCATTACCGTTATCTCGTGCTGCGTATTTTTCCGCTACATCGAATACAGGCTTTTCTTTGTGCAACATGCGGAAAGCTTCCACATACTCATCCGTGTCCAGATAATTCAACTCCTCCAGAACCCAGTCTGCTTCCCGTTCCAGACGTTCCAGCGAAACAAGTTCTCTCAGCAACCATTCCTGCAAAAGAAGTATACGGTTGGACAAGGTAAGATTCTGATCCAAATTGTAAAATTGGGTCTTGATTTGGTCTGAACTGATGAATTCACGTCCCCGAAATTGAATGCCGTTAAACCGCGTCCCCTCTCTTCCTAACCACTTACCGTAGTTTTGGAGCACTTGCAGGAATGTCTCGGAAGCTTTGTACTTGATCGCCTCCATACGAGCTTCATATCCCGGATCATTCTGAGCTGTCAGCACATATTCAATCTGATCAAAGGCATCCTCTGGTCGGATGGAGGAATCCAGCCAATAATTCAGGTATTCCTGGAAAGTCGTCTGCTGCATATTCTCTTCCCCAAGTTCCGGGAGCACAGTCGAGATATAACTGGTAAACATCGGATTCGGCGAGAAAAGTACAATCTGATCTGCTTTAACTGTCTGGCGGTGTTTATATAGTAAGTAAGCGACTCGCTGTAACGCAGCCGACGTCTTGCCACTGCCAGCTGCCCCCTGAACGATAAGCATTCGGCTTCGGTCATCACGGATGATGGCGTTTTGTTCCTTCTGGATAGTTGCTACAATACTCTTCATTTGTGAGTCTGCACCCTTGGCGAGCACTTGCTGCAACAGTTCGTCACCAATCGTCTCAGTTGAATCAAACATGCTATGAAGCTGCCCATGTTGAATCTGGAATTGACGCTTGAGCTCCATCTTTCCGTCGATTCGTCCTGAAGGTGTGTCATAACTTGCTGGCCCGGGAGAGTGATCATAGTACAGACTTGCAATTGGCGTACGCCAGTCATAGATTAGAAAGTTCAATCCATCTTCATCCATGAAGGATGATACACCGATGTAGATCTGTTCAGTCAATGTCATGCCTTTTTCCTTATAGTCGAAACGGCCAAAATACGGCGTTGGAAGCAGTCTCTTTGTATTTTTCCATTGTTGTGTTAACAGCTTGTGCCCGCGCTCCCTCTCGGCCAACACTCTCGACTGCTGATTAATGGTATAGAATGCATCTTCAAAATCCGTGTACGAACCCGTATTAATCGTTACTTCTTCCCAGAACCGTTTACGAATTTCGGCAGCCTGTTCATGCAGTCCGGCAACCTTCGGTTCTAACTCGTCGAGTCGTGCCTGAAGTTTGTTCCTCACCTGCACTAGTCTTTCCTCTTCCAACTTCCATTCGTTTGTTTTATCCATGAATAAGTCCACTCCCTTTTCCATTTATTAGGACCAAAAAAAAGAGCATTGACAAATCGGAATGTCGGATGTAAAATTAAATTAGGAGAAATAATGATCCACCCTTTACATTCAATATAAATGTCAAGTGCGCTATAGATTATATCATGGCTTTTTTTCACGTTCAATGCTTTTTTTCGTTCTGTCTGAGTTGAACAATAATTTATATTATATAAGGTGTCCCTCGAACTACACTGGGGGCATCTTTTTTTGTGTCCTGGGCATGGTTCATACCCTGAATGCGCTGTAAGCTATACACCCCTTTATAAATTCGATAAAATGAACAAAACATTAGTTGATGCTTTTGGGAGGGATACATAAATATGAATATAGAACCTGTGGAGGACCGGTGTCCTGTTGAGTTTGCAGTCAATATGATTGGTGGGAAATGGAAGTTATTAATTATAAATCGTCTCATCCGCCATTCAACAATTCGATTCAATGAATTACAGAAAATGCTTGACCCCATTACGCATCGCACGTTAACCAGGCAATTACGAGAACTTGAAGAAGCTGGTTTGATAAACCGTGTTACCCACCCTGTAGTTCCGCCTAAAGTCGAATATTCCCTTACAGAAAAAGGACAAAGCCTGACTTCGATCTTGTTTCAGTTAGGTGATTGGGGATCGAAACATATGTAAAACGCCTTCCCATAGTATCCCAAGGGATACTTTATATCATTAATGTGCGTACTTACGCTCCTATTCTAAATCCGTTATGCTGAGGTCAATGCTGAGTGTTAACTCATTCATTCCAATCACATATTGAAAGGAAGTTATTGACCACTATGACACAGAATGATCGATTTTTAGTATATGGGGCATCGGGCTCCCAAGGCGGCGCTGTCGCTCAATTACTCGTTCAACAAGGTTGTGAGGTTCGCACGATTACTCGAAATGAGGCAACAGCCAAAACACTAAAGGAACAAAACATTGAAGCTTTCATCGGGGATCTATCAGATGTGGAACAGCTTCATACGGCGCATGAAGGTGTAAGTAAAGTCTTCCTGAACCTGCCGGTGGAGTTCAATTCGGATAAGATCAGACAATATACCAAAAATGCAATTGATGCTGCTATACAGGCAAACGTTAAATTGATTGTAGTTAACACGGGTACCTATGTTCCTGACCCTATCACCCATTCCAAAGGAATTGAATTGAAACGTGAAGTTATCCATGAATTGCAGCAAAGTGGTCTTCCATATATCATTGTGGAACCCATTGTATACTTGGAAAACTTCCTGATTCCCGGAATACTGAACAATGGCGTTTTGGCCTACCCGGTACCAGCAGACAAGCCGATCTCCTGGATTAGCTTAAACGATGCAGCTCAATTCCACTATTATGCCTTGACTCATTCGGAATTGGCAGGAAGCATTATCCCAGCACCCGGATTAGAAGCCCTGACAGGTACACAATTAGCGGAACAATTCAGTGCTGTATTAGGTGAAAAGATCAGCTTCATGTCTCTTCCTTTTGATCATTTTGAAGCAGCGATTCAGCCTTTGTTGGGAAGTGAGACAGCAGCAGGTCTTAAAGGATTGTACCAATGGATTGATGGGCATACAGATCTTCTTCCACGGTATGAAGAGTTAGATGATAATATCAAAGCCAATCTTAAATCAACCAAAATAAGCGATTGGATTCATCAAACAATGATTAAATAATATTTTATGAACAAGCCATTTGAATCTCCAACGGAGAAACGAGTGGCTTGTTCTTTTTATATGAGAACTTTAATGGGCTCAACTGATTCAAATTCAGAGATTCTGATAGGATTAGGCAAAACTTTGATAGAAATGTGGTACAGGTTGTTCCCTTCGTTATGACATAATAATGTGTATATAGATCACCCTACAGGTGGCAATAATAAACATTAGAAAGGATTTGAACATGACATGGAATATACTAAACTTGGTAATACAGGCTTGGACGTATCTCGATTTTGCCTGGGATGTATGGGATTTGGGGATGCCAGTAAATGGGTTCATGAATGGGTACTGAATGAAGAAAATTCTCGCCCGGTGATAAAGAAAGCGCTGGATCTAGGCATTAATTTCTTCGATACAGCGAATGTATACTCTCTGGGTACAAGCGAGGAGTATCTTGGTCGGGCGTTAAAAGATTATGCAAATCGGGATGAGGTTGTCATTGCTACCAAAGTACACGGACAAATGCATCAAGGACCCAACGGTTCTGGTCTTTCCAGAAAAGCCATCCTGAGTGAGATTGATAAAAGCCTGAAACGATTGGAAACCGATTATGTGGATCTCTATATCATTCATCGTTGGGACTACAATACGCCTATTGAAGAAACCATGGAAGCCTTACATGATGTGGTGAAGTCCGGTAAAGTGAGATATATTGGCGCTTCGGCCATGTTTGCATGGCAGTTCCAAAAAGCATTACATGTAGCAGAGAAAAATGGTTGGACCAAGTTTGTCTCCATGCAAAACCACCTGAATCTCATCTACCGTGAAGAGGAACGAGAAATGTTGCCTTTATGCAAGGAAGAAAAGATTGGTGTGACTCCCTACAGTCCTCTTGCTTCAGGCAGGTTGACCCGTGACTGGTCCGTATCAACACTTCGATCCGAAACAGACAAAATTCAGAAATCCAAGTACAATGCGACAAGTGATGCGGATCGGCTTGTTGTTGAACGAGTTGCATCCATTGCAGAAAAATACGGTGTCCCTCGCACACACATTGCACTTGCGTGGTTGCTGCAAAAAGACACTGTAGCGGCTCCAATTATCGGTGCCACCAAAATATCGCATCTGGAAGATGCGGTAGGTGCTCTTTCTGTTAAGTTGACCTCAGAAGACGTCTCATTCCTTGAAGAACCCTATGTACCTCACCCTGTAGTAGGTGCTCAATAATCGCTTTTGCTTAAAATATAGAAGACCTCCTCTTTCCGTATCCGGAAGTTGGGGGTCTTCTTTTTATATCGCGATTTATTTACGCCAGAATGTTGAACATTCTGCCTTATCCGCTATATTGAACTCAATCATTCTCTCAAGTAACGAAAAATCAATCTCCTGTTTCCACTTCATCCGCACCAACTCTTTGGTGTGATCATAACCCGCCTGTGTGATCTCTTCCGAAAAACGATTAATTCCTGCCTTCTCGGGAGCAACAGCCAAGTGTTGCTTGGATACACTAAAGCCAATAATAAAGGTCTCATGGTCGGTAAACATCGGTTGATTCCAGGCTATTTTTTGTTTTAAATTCGGGAATTTTTCAGTGACCCAGTTCAAAACTTCTTCCGTTCGTGCCTGGTGTTCCGGGTTATCGATGCGTGCTGTAAATTCTGCAAAGGTCTCCATTAGTTTCCCCCTATAACAAGAAATCTACTACTTATATTGTCCAATTCAATCTTATTCTATCATGAATATCAAATTCAAAAACCCTTATCTGCCGATAACTCAACAAAAAATGAGTAGCCTGCTAGACTTTAAATGTTTTCTTTTATCCAAGATCGCAACTGATCAGCATAAAAAGCGCGTTCATTTGGATCGGACGGAGAACCATTTGTCAGATAAAGTTGATCATTCACGTATCTAGGGTAAACATGCAGATGATAATGCCAGACGTCTTGATTGCCAGCAGGTTCATTATGTTGCCGTGTCGAAATCCCATCACATCCATATGTACTTTTCATTGCAAATGCTGTAAGCTGAGCCGCGCGGTGAATTTCAACAGCGTAATCCGCAGGGAGTTCAAAGATGTTCTCGAAATGTTGATTCGGAACAATAAGAACATGTCCTTTATTGTTTGGCCACCATTTGCCCGCTATAAATGCCGTTACCTTTTCATTTTGATAGATGATATCCCTTTGTTTTGTTCCCTGATCAGGTCGCTCGATACCCCAAATACGACAAAATGGACATTCGTACCCTTCAGGCTGATGTGAAAATGATACTGTCATCTTTCTCATTCTACTCCTTTCATGTTTACTTCACTAGTTATTAGACGCAGTTACCTTCTGTTCGTTGCGAAAAGAGCACGGGTTGTAGAATGATCAGGAATTAACAAACTGAAAAGCAAAAAGCAGCTGACCTTGGCGGCAGCTGCTTTTTTTCTATCTTTAACTATCATTATTGCACACTTCACAATTACATGGTGCTGATATCAATAACAAAGCGATATTTCACGTCGGAAGCCAGTACACGTTTGTATGCTTCGTCAATCTGGTCAGCGGAGATGACCTCAATATTAGGCGCAATATCATGTTCTGCACAGAAATCAAGCATTTCCTGCGTCTCACGGATGCCACCAATCATGGAACCTGCGAATGAACGGCGATGGCCGATAAGAGAAAATACGTTTACGGCTAGTGGCTCAGCAGGAGCACCCACGTTCACGAGTGTGCCATCCAGTGTGAGCAGGGAGAAATAAGCGTTAATGTCAATATTCGCACTTACTGTGTTGATCATCAGATCAAAGGTGCCTGCAAGTTTCTCGAATGTTTCCGGTTCGCTTGTGGCAAAGTAGTGATCTGCACCAAATTGCAGTCCATCTTCTTTTTTGCTCAAGGATTGGGAGAGAACCGTTACTTCCGCACCCATCGCATGTGCAATTTTGACAGCCATATGACCTAGACCACCCATACCTACAACAGCAACCTTCTTACCTGGGCCAGCTCCCCAGTGATGAAGTGGTGAATACGTCGTAATACCGGCACACAGCAAAGGTGCAGCAGCATCAAGTGCAATGTTATCAGGGATGCGAACGACGAAATCCTCTACGACAACAATATGAGTTGAATATCCACCTTGCGTAGGCTCACCGTATTTGTCTACTCCAGCGTAAGTTTGAATATTTCCTTTGAGACAGTATTGCTCTTCACCTTTGCGACAGTTAACACATTCACCACAAGAGTCCACCATACATCCGACCCCTACTCGGTCACCGACCTTGTATTTGGAGACTTCGGTTCCTACATCGGTTACAATCCCGGCAATCTCGTGTCCAGGAACGAGTGGATAATTCACAGGGCCCCATTCACCGTGGGCAGTATGGATGTCAGAATGGCAGATACCGGCATATTTAATCTCGATTAATACATCATTGGTATCCAGATCACGTCGTTTAATTTCAGCACTTCTGAATTGTTGGTCTGGTCCGTCAACGGCTCTGGCTTTAGCTATAATCAATGGTATAACCTCCTAGTAATTTAAAGTTCAAAATAATCTTACTCCCTCTAGTTAACTCTAAGTCAAATGTTTATCTTACTTTTTTTATCTCCAGCTCACTTTGACATGTTGTATGCAGCATGGTAGAATTCACTCGGATCATCCTAGAGTTAACTCGAAGTCTACCCCCAGTAGAAAGGAATTTTATGAAAATGACCTATTCAATCGGTGAAGTTGCCAAAAAATTAGACCTTACGGTATATACATTGCGTTACTACGACAAGGAAGGACTCATGCCTTTTGTGGAACGTACCACAAGTGGAACACGTTTGTTCAAAGACTCCGACATTGACTTTCTAAAGATCATCCAATGTCTGAAGCTGACCGGCATGCCTATTAAAGACATTAAAGACTTCATTGAATGGTGCTCTGAAGGGGACTCCTCGCTGAAGCAAAGATATGACATGTTTACGGAGCGAAAGGCTATTGTGGAAGCACAAATGGAGGAACTAAGAAGAACCATGGAAGTCATCGAGCACAAACGCTCCTACTACGAAACAGCTTTGGAGGCTGGGACCGAAGAGATTCATAAAATTAAACCGATGGAAAATGCCATCACCAATTGATGGTTCATGCTTTCTATTTTCTAAAATTAGCGCAAAAAAAAAGTAGCTTGAAGTCCTCTAACGGATTTCAAGCTACTTTTTTGGGTACGTCTCTACTCATCATTTTCCCAAAAGTTTCATCGTTACATGGATAATCCGGTTTAATTTTTCCTTATCCGTCGAGGTTCTTGCCATGGCTCTGATGCCGACAGAAATATTGTGCAGGTACTCTGCCATTTCCTTCGCATCATGATCAGAAGAGAATTCTCCCTCCCGCTGCCCCCATTGAATGATCTGCTCGAACATCCGCTCAGCTTCGTTAAACGATTCAAGAGATCGGTTGTCCACTTCCTGATCACGTGTGCCTAGCTCCACGGCGGAGTTCACGATCAAGCATCCCGATGGCGTATCCTCTGCTTCACTGATCATAACATCGAAAATTTTATGCAGTGCTTCCACTGCCGTCTTGGATGCCTTGATTTCTGCGAGTAATGTGGCGCTGATCTTGCCACTATAACGATCCATAGCCTTCAAAAACAGCGTATGTTTATCGTCGAACGTATCATATATACTTCTGCGATGAATGCCCATATGCTCAACCAGATCACTCATCGACGTCTTCTCGTAACCTTGTTCCCAGAAGATCTTCATTGCTTTATCCAATACTTCATTCACTTCAAACTCTTTACTTCTAGCCATTCAACTTCCCTCCCAAAATCAATCTAACACATCGGGAACGATCAGTAAATAAAAGATGCAGATACCCTTTTCATTCTTATCTTATCATGTATTAGCTGAACCGTAAGTGTATATCTTCTGTACTTGTTGTATATCATGACCTGTGTACTTGTGATTATGTAACCAGCAATCAGAATGTCTTATCCATTCACATCAAATGTTTGCCTATTCCTATCCGTTTTCTACCGCCTTCGGTCAATATACGATAGAATGTGATTATTATGTTGTGAGGAAAAAGGAGAACTTTGCATGTCTGATCAAATACATGAACAACAGAACGAATTAGCCACACTCATTGACCGTTTTTCTGACAAGGACGGGGTGCATCCTACGGTAATCCCTTCATTATTTCTAATCCGTGAATCGGTCGTTACTGAACCTATATTTAGAGTGAATGAACCATCCTTTTGCATTATCGTTCAGGGTGAGAAAGAGGTCCTGCTGGGACAGGATCGTTTCCGGTATGGTCCAGGAAGTTATATCGTGGCAACCGTTGACTTGCCGGTTAGTGGACAAGTGATTCAAGCCTCGTCTGAGGCTCCCTATCTGGCCCTGAAACTTGAATTCACATCCAGTGAGATTCTGGAGGTATTGAACCATTCCGATTTCCCAGCAAGACCGCGGAAAACAACGAGACGTGCGATGTTTGTCAGCCAAGCTGAGCCGTCTCTGCTGGATGCAGTCGTCAGGTTAGCCCGTTTGTTGGAAGATCATTCGGAAGATATCCCGCTGCTCGCTCCTTTGTTCAAAAAGGAAATTCTCTATAAAGTTCTGAAAGGCCCACATGGGATTGCCCTGGAACAAGCTACCATGGAGGGCAGCCATACCTATCGAATCAGAGACGTTATTGAATATATTATGAATCACTCTGAGCAAAATTTTCGGGTTGAGGAATTAGCCGATTTGGCCAATATGAGTACTGCCTCGCTGCACAGACACTTTAAAGAAGTGACTGCCATGAGTCCGATTCAGTTTCAAAAACAACTTAGGCTGCAAGAAGCGCGCCGCTTGTTATTATCCAAGTCCACCGATGCAGCAGATGTAGCATTTCAGGTAGGTTACGAGAGCCCTTCCCAATTCAGCCGTGAATATTCTCGCATGTTCGGATTTCCGCCCAGAGAAGATATTAAACGCTTGAGAGGCGGAAGCGATGAGCCGACTACCATCTCTTGACTGGTTACTGGCTGATATCGTTCCTTTACCTTGTCTAGTTTAACCTCAAAAAGGACTCCTTCTGTTTTATTAGAGGAGTCCTTTCTTATTTCTGTATTAATGAAGATCATTTAATCGTTAAATTATTAATACATTAAAAACCAGTTGTATATTGTTTTGGAACGTCCGTTGTCTTGCGCAAAGCAGTCGCAGCTTCCAAGGCCCAGTAAGGATTTCTTAACAACCCTCTTCCGACTGCAACGAGATCAGCTTCTTCATTTCCGATGACTGCATTTGCCAATTTCGGGTCGTCCAGCCTTCCAACAGCAATCACAGGCACATCAAGAGCTTCTTTGATTGCTTTAGCGAGAGGTACTTGATAAGCTGCGTGAGTTCCTGGTCTGCCCGATGCACCAATAGGTCCCTCGCCACCAGATGAGATGTCAAATACTTCAACACCTGCCTCTTTATAAGCCTTGGCAAACTCGGAACTTTCGTTAATGCCATAGCCACCTTCGACGTATTCTTTGGCTGAAATACGCATCATCAAGGGCATATCCTCGGGCATCTCTGCCTTTGCAGCCTGAATGATCTCCCGGCCGAATAACGTTAAATCTTGACCATATTCGTCTTCTCGCTTGTTTGTTAGTGGAGAATGGAACTGATGAATCAGATATCCATGTGCGCCATGAAGCTCAATCGCATCAAAACCAGCTTTCACAGCACGAGCTACAGCACTCCGGAATTTTTCAACCATTCCTTTTACTTCGTCCGTTGTAAGCGCTCGAGGTTGCTTGGAATTCTCATCAAAGGCGATCGCGGATGGAGCAACTGGAACCTCAGCATCTTCTGCTTTGCGGCCCGCATGAGCAATCTGAATGCCAACCTTGGCACCATAACTGTGACACGCATCTACGATCCGCTTCAGAGCCGGGATCTGTTCATCTGACCATAACCCAAGATCATAATCTGAGATTCGGCCATCCGGCTCCACATCTGTCATTTCAATGATAATGAGACCTGTTCCTCCCACGGCACGACTAACATAGTGCATATAATGCCAATCTGTTGCAATACCATCTTTTTGCTCAACTGAATATTGGCACATTGGAGCCATTACGACACGGTTTTTAAGCTCTAGGCTTTTAAAAGAATATGGACTAAACAAATCTGTCATCAAAATAAAACTCCCCTTTTCATGAATCATGAATAATAAAAATGCATGCGCAAGCATCGAATCAATGCCTACAATTAATAACTCCGTATGATTTGGAACTCACATATATCTTTTACTTCATCACATAAAGACATTCAAATCCATGCTTTCGCAAAATACGAACAGCCTTTTTGGATTGAAGCATACCAGGTGACATTATAATTACGTTATCTTCTCGAAGAAGGTATTTTTCCCATGTGAAAGCAAGACGCCCCAATGAGATGTTAATCGTATCGGGAGTAGGATTAGCCATGTAATCCGTCGCATCTCGAATATCGATCACTTTATACTGCTGAAAATCACGCTCTTGTCTGAGAAATACTTGATAATCTATATATTCAAGATTGCGTACTGGCCAAAATTGACGTACAACGATGAAGATACCTAATATGAAGGTCAAAAGCATCAACATAATCATTGTATAGCCCTCTCTTAACTCATCAGATATCGTCGAAAATTTTGTTTTGGATCAGAGCCCACTCAATGCCTCAGATATTGTATCCTCACCAGCGATTAGATCAAATGAACGCTTGTAGGTATTCTTCTCACTCAAACTGGCCAAAATCACATGAGCTACATCTTCACGAGCAATGTTACCGGTTGTTATATTCTCAGCAGCAGTTACTTTTCCTGTTCCCGGTTCATTCATTAGAATCCCTGGACGTATAATGGTATATGTTAATCTACTGATCTCTAACAATCTATCAGCATAGTGTTTCGCTGCATAATATGGAAGGATGTTATCATGCCAGTTCTCACGATTATTGGCTTGGATCGCACTCACCATGATAAATCGATCAATACCCGCTTTTTGAGCCGCTTCAATGGTTTTCCCGGCACCATCCAGATCAATCAGGAGTGTTTTATCATATCCCGTTGTACCGCCAGAACCAGCTGCAAATACAATGGCATCACAACCCGTTACAGCAGCTACAAGTGAGTCAACCGTACCTTCCAAGTCGGCAAGCACCGTTTCCACACCCTGTGCTGCAAATGAATCTACCTGTTCTTGTTTTCGGACCATGGCAAGAACGGTGTGTTCTTCACTATTCTTCAAAAGATGAATAAGTTGTTGACCAATCTGTCCATTCGATCCTACAACGAAGACCTTCATGTTCAATACCTCCTTTATACAAAATCACCCCACCCATATTAAATTCATGCGCATGCATTTAATTTAACGGATATATTAATGAGTGTCAAGTCTTCTTATAGGGTAAATGACTACATTACCCTATATTTCCCCTAGCCTTAGAACAATTCTTTAGTGAGGTTCTCTAATCGAGTCTCAAATCCATCCTGTTCCAATTCAGTTTGCAAGACCTGATTAAACGTTTGAAGTGCTTTCTTGTATTTATTCTCTCCAAGCTCAGTAATACGAGTGTAAATGCCACGTCGGTCATCTTCACATGCATGTCTTTCCAGAGCCCCACAGTCTTTGGCTTCCATCCTAACGACGAGCCTGGAAGTAGCACTTTGGCTCAACCCTACTAGTTCTTGAAGTTGCTGTAAGCGTAATTCCTTACCCTCCGCATTATATATGAAGTTTAACACATAAAATTCCTTCAAAGATAAGTCATATTGTTGAAGCAGAGCTTGTTCCAGCTTCTCGTTCAGATGGGTATGAATGTTAGAGAAAGCCAACCAAACATTCAAACGTTCACTCTTTTGCTGCAATCTAGATCACCCCACTTGATATTTAATGTTCATCAGCTGTTATCCTATTGTATCAAGCTTAATTACATTGGTCAAAACCCATCCAAGTTCGACGTATATAACATTCTAAGCTCATAAGAAGAGCATTTCCCCGTCTTGCAACGACGTTTGGAAATGCTCCAGTATCACCATTTATGCAGTCTAATCTTACTTCGCGGTAAGCAAGCTATCGGAAATAAATTGCAGCTGACCTTCCAACGTTAACGGATCGTTGTACGAGTCTGAAGTCGGATCAAGCTGGAACACATGATTTGCCTTCACCGCAGGCAAGTTTTTCCACAATGTATTATCATATACGATCTTGGGATCGGTTGTATCTCCTGACCACGGGCTGGTGAAGATGATATCCCCCGTATACTCCGGTAATAGTTCCATGGAGATTGAAGCCCATCCAGTCCCGCTGTCAATCGCTTCAGCTTGGGCCTTGGCCGGTGCCTTGAGATCAAACTCCCCGTAAATAATTTCACCGCCTCGACCATAGTTATGACCAAATACAAATAATCCTTTGGCATACGGATTCAGTATGGAAACGGTACGATCGCCTACAGCTTCTTGAACCTTGGGCTTCAGTTCGTTGATCTTCGCTTCCCATTTAGCATTCCAAGCTTTCGCTGCGTCTTCTCTATTCGTGAGCTTACCCATTTCAAGCATTAGATCCTTGAAATTGCGCTTACCATATGCAATCTGTACAACAGGCGCAATCTGCTCCAGCTTATCGATACCCTCTGTTCCAGTGTACACGATAATTAAGTCAGGTTTTAAACTGATTAGTTTCTCTGGTGTAGGCTCTTGACCCAGATCACTGGTACCCGCTGCTGTAAGTTGATCCTTGATATATTTGTTGTTCATCGCTCCTGATAATGCGCCGACTACCGGTGCATCCAGGGCAACAAAGTACCCTGTCGAAAATGATGTCAAATCAATAATACGCTTAGGATTCTTCGGTACCTGTACTTCGCCTGCATCCGATTGATATGTAACAAGTTCCTCTTCGGCAGTTGCCGCTTTATCAGCGGAAGAAGCTGAATCCGAGTTCGTCTTGGTTTCTTTCTCCGCAGCCGCATTCGTGCTGTCCCCGGTTGTACTATTGGTCGTCGCAGACTGAACACATGCACTAAGTACAATCAGCAAGAAAAGTGCCATCATGATCCATATTGATTTTATCTGTTTACGCAAAATAAACCCACCTTTTCGTTGATATTGATAATCGTTATCAACGATATCATGCTATGCAGGATTTGACAAGCTATGTTTATTTCACCCCCTCTATGAACTCTAACTTGCAAGTCACCAACTTAAACAGCTATCATCAATAGAGTAGACAAGTCACTTTTATTAAAAAGAGAGATCATTGGAAAGCCAATGAAACGTATTAAAGGAGGACAACATGGAAGAGATTATATTGTGGTTAAAGTATTTGTTTTTAGGTATTGTTCAAGGTGCGACGGAGCCAATCCCCGTCTCCTCAAGCGGTCATCTGATCATCGCCCAGAAACTTATGGGCATCAAGCAGAATGGATTGTCATTTGAGATTTTAACAAACACAGCATCACTTATCGCTATTATTTTTATTTTCCGGGAAGATATCAAAAAGTTGATTATTGGTGCATTAGGTTACCTGCGTACTCGTAAAGAAGAATATCGAGCAGACTTCATGTTTTGCTTATACATAATTATTGGTACGATCCCTGCTGCTGTCGTTGCAGTCCTGTTCAAGGACCGGATTGAAGAAATCTTCTCATCCGTATATACCGTTTCCATCGCGCTATTAATCACCGGGGTTGCCTTGTGGCTTATTCGTAATCTTCGTGGTCGCAAGCAAGACGGTGATCTGTCTACGAAAGATGCATTGTTGGTAGGTCTGGCTCAGGCGGTCGCTCTTATTCCGGGGATTAGCCGCTCAGGGGCAACTGTAATTGCGTCCATCGCTGTTGGCATGAAACAGGAAACAGCTTTGAAGTTCTCCTTTATGCTGTACATTCCCATCAGTATTGGCGGACTCATCATGGGGGTATCCGACATTGCCAATGATCCGAATCGATCACAACTGGCTATCCCTTATCTGATCGCATTCATCACGACACTCTTTGTCACGTATTTCTCCATGAGATGGTTTATGGGCATTATGGCCAAAGGCAATCTGAAATACTTTTCGTATTACTGTTTTGCTGCAGGAACATTGTTACTGATCTTCTTATAAAAAATAGTCCACACACCAAAAGGAACAACCAGCGATGGTTGTTCCTTTGTTGTATAGTGGCAGAACCTTAATGACCTATAGCAAGAGCTAGACGGTCAGGCGCGTAGCCTTGTTGCTTCTGTTAACCAGCTCTGTAGCCGCGAACATAACACTGAACAGAATCAGCAGGATCAGGGGTACCATTGACATTCCCCATTGGCTGGCTATAAGTCCCATACCTAACGGGATGAGTGTTGAACCTGTATAGGCACTGGCCATTTCAAGTCCAATTACACTTGGGGATGCCTTCTCACCGAAGCGTTCCGGTGTCGCATGAACAATACTCGGATAGATCGGTGCTCCGCCCAATCCCACGATAAATAAAGCCCCTGCGGCAATCCAGTAAGGAATCGGCATAATCAGGATAACCAATCCGAAGCATCCAACGATTCCACCATATCTGATGAGATTTTTGCTGGATACATGAGTGGAAAGAAAACCTGAGATTACACGTCCCAAGATAATGCCAATGAAAAATAGAGAGGATAGTGCTGCGGCAGTACCTGGAGAAACTCCTTTGCTAACAATGAAGAAAGAAGCCATCCACAGACCGGCAGCAGTTTCGGAACCGTTGTAACAGAGCATCGCAATCATCGACATTTTCACGCCGGGGATACGTATGGCCTCACGGTTGCTTACGCGTTTCTTCTCATCGCCTGAACCCTCTACTCTTCCCTTCTCAAAAATCTTCCATAGAGACAAAGTTGATAATAAGACCACCACAATCCCAAGCAAAATCAACGCCACAGTAACGTATCCTGCACGCCAGTTGTTTGCTTGATTCAGCCAATATGCCATAACGAGTGGGCCTGTCACTGCGCCAATTCCCCAGAAACAATGCAACCAGTTCATATGCTTGGCCTTGAAATGCAATGCTACATAATTACTTAGTGCCGCATCCACCGAACCTGCACCTAAGCCGAGAGGGATCGCCAGAATCAGTAAAAACACAAAATTCTCAGAGAATGAGAATCCCAACAGCGCGATCGTTGTTGAGAGGATACTGAATAACGTGACTTTACCCGTTCCGAACCGGTGTAACAATCGGCTGGCCATTAGACTGGACACTACTGTACTAAATGAAATGATTAGCGATATGTAACCAGCCATTTCTGTTGTCGCATGTATATCGTTTTTCATAACGGACCAGGCACTGCCAAGTAAAGCATCAGGTAATCCCAGCCCTATAAATGCGAGATAAATAATAATTAACAATAACGTGACCATCTGGGTGTCTCTCCTCAGTTTGTTTAATTTCTGATTCTCGTCGAACCACCCATATAATAATATTGATATTTCTATCTGTAATCTTCCTATATTTTGACTCCTTATATCAGTATTCTGATATATTCTGGCGACTTATTACCTATATCACTGGTTCAGGATAGGTATTTCTCCAAGCAAATTCTTCAAGTTAATGGCATCCCACGGCATATGCTCAGTTATCCCTAATCCAACTACATCTGTTTCTTCAGACAGTTCTTTGATCAGATGAAGCAAGTGTGGTAATTGCATGGTTCCCGCTGGTGAAAACACATAAGGTTCCCCTGGTTTGGCGAATAACAATGAACGGAACATGTTGGGATCAAGCACATCCAGATCAAGATGAATTGCCAGGTGTTTGAACCCAGTCTCTTTAATCCACTTCTTAATCGAATCCATGCCATGGGTTAATTCTTCAGTTCCAGCCGTTCGGATACCCAATCTTTGAATCACTTCGGTTTCCTGTTCCGTGGGGGTTGTCAACCCGGCCATGAAGACATGTTCGGGCTTCAAGGGGACACTCACATGTTTAGCAAACTCCGGATCGCCTTCCCCAAGAAGGTTCCCAAGCGGTAAAGTATGACCGTTGTCATAGCCCTCGTATCTAACCAGATCACCATGTGCATCAATCCATATCAAACCAAGTTCTCCGCCATATCGTTCATTTAAATAAGCAAACGGGGCTTGTTCAACCAAACAGTCACCGCCAAACATGACAATGCGATCGGGCTGGTGAGCTTGAATAATATGCTGGGCAGCCTGCAATTGCTGAAGTAGCTGTGTTCTGCCTTTTATCCCGTTCTCGCTTACCAGAGATGTTCCATCATAAGCCTCAACAGGAACATGAATGAGAGGTTGATCATTGTCAGGTGCAAGCCATGCAAGCAGCTCCGCTCCAAAAGAGTAGTTTGGATTATCTCCACCTTGCCATTGTGGCATAAGCAGACGTATTGTTTTTTGAGTCATCGTAAATCTCCTTTACTTCAAAGTAAGGTTAGTATAAACTGAGCCCAAACAAATAAATAGTACGGTCTTTTATGATAGGTACTACCCGGAAGGATAGTGTAAATGATGAGTATGGCTGAATACCACGGTAAAGTTAAAAACATTCAAGATACCCCTTTTGGATATACGTTGTCTGTCATTGGTGGCAAATGGAAAATGGTGATTATGTATCTTCTGGCTGATAACCAGCCTGTCCGCTTCAATGAACTTAAAAGACAGATCGGCGCTATCACGTATAAAACGCTGAGTTCACAGCTCAAAGAATTGGAAGCAGATGGTATGGTCGAACGGAAAGAGTATCCCCAAGTCCCTCCTAAAGTCGAGTACCGTCTGACAGCCAAAGCTGAAACGTTATTGCCCGTTTTGGAAGGACTATGCGAATGGGGTGTTCAACATCAAGAACCTTTATTGATCAATAATAGCGCAACGGATTGAACGCTTTTGTCTATATTTTCAGCTGAAATAATTGGAGTAAATGCAGTATGTTAAAATGCAAAAAGTCGCCAATCGGCGACTTTTTTACTTTTATCTTGTGTTCCTCTGTACGTTCAGCAAATAAAAGCTGTGATTCGTAGAATTATACTTTTTCGTGTACCAGATCTTTCTGATAGGCCAACACTCTGTCCCAATTGCCACTGAAAACAGGAATTCGATAATACCCTACACGCTCATACAGCGCTGCTGCTTCTGGTTGCAAGGGGCCTGTTTGCAGTTTCAGATTGGTATAACCAAGTTCGTTCGCAAGACGCTCTGCCTCGGCCAATATAGCCTGGGCAATCCCCTTACGGCGGTAACCACTGCGTGTATACATGCGTTTAACCTCTACAGATGTATCATCAAGGGGTCTAAGTGCTCCGCAACCAACCGGATACCCGTCGATCCTGGCAACGATAAAAGCCGCACGTGGCACCTCAACGTCTGACAGTTGAAATCCCGCAGTTCCATCACCGCCATATAACAAACCGAGTTCTTCACTCAGTTCCTTGATCAATAACAGCGAATCCTCGCTTCGAATATCTTCAGCTGCTGCATGCACGATATGTGTCATCCCACATACCCCCTTTATCTTATTGGACTTATTGGTTTAAATGATATATCTAAATTATCATTCCCAACAGCAAGCGTCAATTCCCCCATTCATTGAATATTTCTATAAGTACACTCTATAAATACCCCAACGTATCTTATTGCCGTCTTTATTCGTTTACATAAGAAATATAACAAGCAACGATGTATATGAATTTTAACTCTCGGAGGTCTGATATTATGGAAATTTCAAAGGGAATAGAGATGCTTCAGCTTGATTTTGAGAGGAATATAATTCACCCTGTTCTGATATGGGATGAAGAAATGGTTGTGTTAATAGATACCGGTTTCCCTGGACAATATGACGATTTGCGTATCGCACTCGAAAAGATTGGTGTGCCAATCAGCCGACTTAAAGCAGTGATTTTGACGCATCAGGATGTGGACCATATAGGGTGTCTTCCCGAGATTTTGCAGGAGTGCGGCTCACAAGTCAAGATATATGCGCATGAGCTGGATAAGCCATATATTGAGGGCCAGCTCCCTCTTCTCAAAGATGGTCACCTTGAGCATCCTCCAAAGGGCAAAGTAGATGAAACGGTGACTGATGGTCAGGAACTGCCGTTTTGCGGTGGAATTCGCGTTATTCATACACCTGGTCATACGCCAGGTCATATCAGTCTATATTTGATGGACAGCAAGACGCTCATCGCCGGAGATTCAATGTATAGTGTAGACGGCATGCTTGGAGGAATTCATGAACCTACTACATTGGATACAGAGACAGCTCGATTCTCTTTGAAAAAGTATATCGAACTCGACATTTCATCTGTGGTTTGTTATCACGGAGGACTAACTCATAGGAATGTAAATGAACAGATCTCAGAGCTATATAAAATGAACTAAAGAATATTTACACTGGACACTCCGATGACAGAACAGCCTTCCGATGTAGCTTTCTTGCAGAAAGCTTGTAGACGAACGCTCCGCTTCTTCAGGTTCTTTCTGTCCTCTCCGTTTTGTGTAAATGTTTCGTTCAATTTATATAGTTAAGGTTTTATTGTTTTGCAAACTGTAAAATGGCTGTAGCCGCACGAATTCGCAGCTCTTCTTCTTCACTTTGTAAGGCTTCTCTCAGCACCTGGAGAGCTGTCTGAATTGTGGCTTCATCTACCCCTGTTGAGAGAGAGTTGGTTGCTTCGGCTGTTACACTGACTGCAAGACCTCGATCCAGCTGTGCTTGTGATATGGGATACTCAAACTTCGCAAGGATGGCTGAATCATTTTGCAGTGCCTGCACTTTGTCATTCAGCTCAGCGAGAGGAATACGACCCAACCATGTAACTCCGCGACGGTGACATATCAAGTCCTCTTCAGAACTAACGGAATCGTCGTAATAATAATCCCCGATATCCCCAACATACGTCCATTCATCATCACTAATTAAGACATAATCTCCATCCTGCATGAGGTTACCAAACATATGTAATGTCGCGAGTGTGCTCGCCAATTCTGCTTCATCCAAGGGATAGTGTTGAACCAACAGTTCCTTCCATAGTTCCCGGGGCGTTTGCTCCAGATCCCCTGTACCTGACCAAGCAATACCAATATAATTGTCTTCCAAAAAGGATGTTACTCTGTTGATTCCGTGCACGGTGGACTGGATATGATACAGATTCATGCGTACCGCCTTCCTTTCAATCAATCGTATGAACATAGCTCACCATTGTAACATTAGTGGGGTCTATTTCAAACGTAATGACTTCTTCAAGTTCTATACTTCATGCTGAACACACCTTTTGATATAGCCCTAGGCTATAACTAGGTATAATTTAATGGAATTACATTATAACTCCGGATCTGTGATAAATTTTGTGTAACATAAAAGCAGAGGGGTTTTAAACGATGACAAAAAGTAGTGTATTGGGATATCCGCGTATTGGTGCTGATCGGGAATGGAAGAAAGCGTTGGAAGCGTTCTGGGCAGGTAAGCTGGAGGAATCAGAATTCCACGCACGTTTGCAGGAAATTCGTATCGATCATTTGCGCAAGCAACAAGCAAAAGGCATCGACATCATTCCGGTGAATGACTTTAGCTATTATGATCATATCCTGGATACGGCTGTGATGTTTGGCATTATCCCTAAACGATTTGCTTATGATGGTGGTTCCGTTCCGTTGTCCGTATATTATGGCATTGCACGGGGAACGAAAGATGCCGCAGCAAGTGAAATGACAAAATGGTTCAACACGAACTATCACTACATTGTACCTGAACTGGACGGGGCTTCCCCAACTCTGACGGAGAACAAACCACTTCTCGCTTATCGTGAAGCAAAAGAAAAACTCGGCATTGAAGGCAAGCCGGTTATCGTTGGACCGTTAACCTTCCTAAAGCTCTCCAAAGGCTATGATAAATCCGAGACAGACGCTTGGTTGGACCGCTTGCTTCCACTCTATACTCAATTGCTTCAGGAACTTGCAAGCGAAGGCGTTCAGTGGGTGCAGGTCGACGAACCTATTCTGGTAACCAAATTAAGCGATGAAGACGTACAGCGTCTGAATAAAATATATGAGACATTTGCAGCAGCCGTTCCAAGCCTGAATATCATGCTGCAAACGTACTTTGAATCTGTCGAAAACTACAACGACATTGTTGCACTGCCAGTTCAAGGTGTAGGACTTGATTTTGTACACGGACTCTCTGGTAACACACAATCTATTCGGACATCCGGTTTCCCGGCAGACAAAGTGCTCGGTGCAGGTATTATTGATGGACGTGGGATCTGGAAAGCTTCCCTTCAAACAAAACTGAATTTGCTGAATGAATTAACTGAGTTCGTGACGCCTGAACGTATCATCGTGCAATCATCTTGCAGCCTGCTGCATGTGCCAGTAACGACAGACCGTGAGGCAAAACTGACATCTGAACTGAAGAATGCACTTGCATTTGCAGATGAAAAGCTGGAAGAGATTGTTCTTTTGACTACAGCCTTATCTTCACCAAGTGCAGAGATTACTGCCAAAATAGACGAAGCAGAGCTTCCTCTTCAAGCGCTTCAGCAATCCGAAGATCGAAACCGTACCGCTGTACAGAAAGCCGTTGCTTCCATCAGTGTTCAACAGCCGGAGCGCTCCCGTCCTTTTGCAGAGCGTCATGAAGCTCAACAGGCCAAATGGCAATTGCCACTCTTCCCGACAACAACGATTGGTAGTTTCCCACAATCTGCCGAAGTCAGAAAAGCACGTCAGTTGTGGCGCAAGGGTGAGTTGAACAACGGACAGTATGCTGCCTTCATCCGGGAGCAGATTGATATCTGGATTAAGATTCAGGAAGAGATCGGAATTGACGTATTGGTGCATGGTGAGTTTGAGCGTACCGACATGGTTGAATTCTTTGGCGAGAAACTGGCCGGCTTTGCCTTTACACAGTTTGGATGGGTACAATCATATGGTTCACGTTGCGTGAAGCCACCTATTATTTTCGGTGATGTTGCATTTACGGGTGAAATGACAGTGGAAGAAACGAAATATGCTCAATCGCAGACAGAGCGTCCTGTCAAAGGCATGCTGACTGGCCCGATTACCATCATGAACTGGTCATTCGTACGCGAAGACATTGCTCGTGAGCAGATTGCCTATCAATTGGCGTATGCGTTGAGACAGGAAGTCGAAGCACTTGAACAGGCAGGCATTGGTATGATCCAGGTTGACGAGCCGGCTGTTCGTGAAGGACTTCCGCTGAAAGAAAATGAACAAGCCGATTACCTGGCTTGGGCGGTCAAAGCGTTCCGTATCTCTACGTGCACGGTGCATGAAACGACTCAAATCCATACGCATATGTGCTATTGCGAATTCCATGACATGATTGATTCCATTGAAGCTATGGATGCGGATGTTATCTCCATTGAAACATCCCGTAGTCACGGTGAACTGATTCATAGCTTTGAAGAAAATACGTATGAGCTCGGTATCGGTCTTGGCGTATATGACATCCATAGCCCACGAGTTCCGAGTGTAGATGAAATGAGCAGCATGATTGAACGTGCCCTGCGTGTTCTTGATCCGAAGTTGTTCTGGATTAACCCGGACTGCGGATTAAAAACCCGTGGACAGGAAGAAACGGTAGCTTCTCTGCGTAACATGGTTGACGCAACCAGAATCGCTCGTAACAATCACGCTTCAGCTGCTGTATTGTAATCGGCTGCGAAGCAGCATAACTTCAAAAGTAAAGCCGGACACCCCTTCGTTAAATGGGTGTCCGGCTTTTTATCTGATTTCACTTGTAACATGGCGATCTTTGGCGTTCCTATCCCTTTTCTCACCACCACCCAACGCTTACGACTAGATACTCTCTTCCAGCCATTGCTGCAATGGTATATCTTCGGTCAGTTCACCGAGCAGTATGTGACGGAACTCCCCATCCCTATCAATGACCATTGTTGCGGGCAAACCCGTTATACGATACATACCTGATATGTTGCCCGTCACGTCTATGATCACCGGAAAATCAAACGCCTGCTTATCCATAAACTCACGAATCGTACCCTTCGATTCCCCCACGTTAACAAACAGGGTTTCCACGTCGGTCTGATAGTCCTGAGCAATCTGGTGAACGAGCGGCATCTCCCTTACACAAGGTGTGCACCATGAAGCCCAAAAGTTAATCATCACGGCTTTGCCCCGATAATCGGACAGTCTGACTTGTTCGCCTTCTGAATTAACCGCTGTGAACTCAGGGGCCACGGCACCAGCTTCAATGGCGTTACCTCGCTGAGATTCGGGTGTCGATACATTTTCGAAAATAGCCCATGTACCAACTAACAATGCGATCACACCAATCAAAATTGTAAGTGTACGTCTACTTTTAAAACTCTTCTTCTGCAATAAACTCACCTTCACTTTAAACCAAGACTTTGATGAAATGCTGCATGGAGCGAACCGAATTGATCACAAAAGTCGTGAGTAGAGCCCTCTCCAACATTACGTCCATGGTTCATGAATATCACCTGATCCGCAATATCGTCTGCGATCTCCAGCTGATGGGTCGAGAACACGACCATGTGGCCTTCCTGTTTGATGCCCTTGAGTAGCTGAGTTAATTCCTGCATCCAGAATGGGTCCAATCCATTCGTTGGCTCATCCATGATGAGCAGTGGAGGTTTCGACAGCACAGCCTGGGCGAATAACACACGTTGGCGCATGCCTTTGGAGAAGGTCGTAACCCGGTTTTTCTTTTGATCCTCCAAACCTACCATGGTCAGTACTTCCTGTACTCTCTCCTTGGGAACTTTCCTCAGAGAAGCCCAGAACAGAAGCATTTCCTCCGCACTTAGTCCTTGATTAAATTGATAATCGTCCGGCATATATCCAATCTGCTCTGAATAACGCTTGCGCTCCTTCAACCATCGAACATTGTTCACCGCAACATCACCGGAGGTAGGCCGAAGAATTCCTGCGATCATACGCAGCACCGTGCTCTTTCCTGCACCATTCCCTCCACAGAGGGCAAGCACTTGGCCTGAAGTAATGCGAAAGGAGATATCCTCAACAATTGGTTGCTTTTTAATGGATTTGCACAATCCCATCACTTCGAGTCCCACCTTATCCATGAGAACGCCCCCTCTCCCAGATCGCATATACCGCCAGGACAGAGAAAGCAATCCAGAATAGGCATATCCCGATGAAGATCCAACTGCCATTTGGTTGCTGCACCCACTCCACCCATCGATAATATTCTGGTCCAAGAATGGAGCCGCCTCCCAGTTTGATGACTACAAACAATCGCACCAGCTCGGCCGGATTGATGAGTGTTAGCATAACCAGCAGCGGCTTCACCCATAGATAAGGCATCAGTCCCAGCACAGAGAGCAATAAGGTCGGCCATCCAATGACTGCGAAAAACCATACGGTCACGGATATGGTTAACGCCTGCCACCGATTGCGCGACAACGAACCGATAAATAGCGCCAACGTCAGGAATAACAACACCAGTCCACACGAGAATGCCAGAAAGAGAAGATATGTCATTACATCCAGTGGATTTCCGATTACTCCGCTAATGACCCCCATCAGGCCATATCCAAACGCAACAATGGTAATTAAAACAATCGACAGCCCAAGATACTTGCCCACAATAAAAGACATCGTGCCGATGGGATACGTGGACAGCAGCTGCCAGCTACCGTCTTCCTTTTCGGATGTTACTGAGAAGGATCCGAGGAATAGCGTCATTAATGGCAAAAGGTAGAGAATGAGATTCAACATGGAACCTGTGGTGCCTGAATATCCTTCAACCAGATTCTGCGAATTCAGAAGTAACAAGCTTAAGCTAAATGTGCAAAAAAGGATCAGAAACGAATACGCCCAAGGATTGCGAAATCCCATTTTCACTTCTCGTCTTGCAATCTGTATCATATCTGACATCATTGATCACCATTTTCTATTGTCATACTTAGTGGCCTGACTCTTCTTTCATCTCACCTTCCTGATGCATCTCATTACCGTCTCCTTCTTCACCATGTCCGTGCTCATCATGCCCATGTTCACCCATCATGTCCATATTCTCTGTGTTCTGTTTCCAGTCATGAGAGGCAAGATCCTCAGCGGTCATAATGGTTCCAACACCTTGCTCTGCAATGAAAGCTTCAGCCGAGGGCTTATCCTTAAAGTTAAGAATTCCATAGGCCATAGGCGTACGCAATGAAGCGTCGTATACATACGTGGCTTTGCTGTATTCAATCCATTCCTTGTCATTATAATCACGTACATAGTCCATACCGATGTTATCTGTGCCATTTTCTGTTTTCCACTGGTTCATGCAGCCGATATCATCGAACTTGTAATTTTGGCCGTCTTTCGTAGTGAGCTGTGTTGCATATGCGTCGTCCTTCACCTGCATTTTACAGATCGCACAGATGTCCACGTCTTCATTGATCGGCAATGCCGCGTATTTTGTTCCGCAAGCGGTTAACAATACCATGCCAAACATAAGTACCATGACCAATGTCCATCTTCTGTTCAAGCCTTTGTTCATTTTCGTAATACCCCCATATAGATGATTATAAAAGTTGCCATACCCAACAGAACTAACCCGAACATCCACACCATCTTGGAACCTGTAGCACTTTCCACTGACATGTGCAGATCAGATTCCGTATCCATGCTCATTCGTGGCGATTTGTCGGTAGTCCATTGTTCTCTGCCTTCTGTAAACAATTCACTCAGAAAGACCATACCCGGTGATTGGAAAAAGAGCTGATACGCAGAATTTCGACTGACCAGTTGCTCATAAAAAGGATTGATGGCATAGGAAATTTCACTGATTCCATCCTGATTCAGATCGAGCCCCTGGAAGGAGTCCCAGTAATTCTCCATCAGGACATTATTCGGGCTATCCAGCGCCGAAGCTTCAATGACATTAGACACCAATTGGTTACGTGTAAACTCATTAGCTTCTGCCAGAACAAGCTGGATGCCAACAAAATTCCGAAGCACCGCATTGCCACGAATCTCATTACCTGAGGATTCTGCAATATTCATGCCAACACGATTACCCTCCACTACATTGTTGTGAACAGAGGATTGATGTACGTCATACAATAAAATCCCTTGGGAGTGAACATTGGTACTCTGTTTGCGAAAAGAATTGCCCGATATGACCGTATTCTTGACGCCCATAATCATGGCACCTGTCATATTCTCCTCTCCGGTATTGTCCATGACAGAAGAGCCGTCAATGTACATACAGTGGATGCCGTACCTTGTATGTAACAGCCTGTTATTTTGCACAGTAGACTTGCGACTGTTCTCCAGATAGATTCCATCCCTCATGCCGGTGATCTCATTGGCTTCAATGTAGCTATCATGGGAGTTGTACAGATCAATGCCATTGCCCTTCTGGCCACTGGAAGCAGAATCAGACCCGGCCCACGTAATGTTGTTCCGCTGAATCGTTGCCTGACTCGAATTCCGGATGATCATCCCATACCCCTGGGTCTGAATGTGCAGATCCGTGAATTCACTGTTTTTCCCTTCAACCTGAATCGCTGCAGTCTGTTCATTCGTATCATGTTCAATTGTAAAACCGCTCAATTTCACCCCATCCGAGCGAATCATTATCGTAGAGGTGGCTTCCGCATTAACAACTATGACCGTAGGATCACCCTGAATGGTGATGTTTTTGTCAATCGTCACGGGTCCAGAATAACGACCTGATGCAAGTTCAATGACTTCTCCAGGTGCAGAACGGTCAATCATAGGCTGAAGGGGAATGAGATCACGATGTCCGGGATAGGCCATGACTGCACCGTGCGGAAGGGATAGTAGGAGCATCATCATTCCGATTAGAAAAATGAAACCCGTAACCCGACTCTTCTTACAACTGTTGAATGCACCCAAGCCTGCCCAAGGATTACTCATGATTCAAACCGCGCAATTCCGGCTTCTTGTTACAGTTGCTTATTGCTGTGGCAATGTATTCAACGGGTTTTACGTTAATCCAAAATATACGTTGGTTGTACACACCATCCCTCCATTCCACTTAAAATCAACTCTCCATGTTCCTCATCCATTGAAGCAGCGCATTAAATGAAGCGTTATCACAATCCTGATCATAGTGTACTTAAAATGATATTTATTCCATATAGCTCAATTAGGCTATAGACGCTACATTTTTGTGTCGATATTGTGATGCAAATCAAAAAAAGCCGCCATATAGGCGACTTCTAAGTAATATATTATTCAAATGGATAGGTCCAAAATGTTTCTCTGCCAAAACGTTTCTTGATTTCTTCATTATTCAGCTCACGATTTCCTACAAGCTCTGCTGCCTGGAATTGTGAACGGTGGGCACGAATGGACGCCATTTTTCGATCCAAAAATTCGGATACATCAACAAATACATCCGGTTTGCCAATGTACTGTTCCTGATTATTAGCGAACGCAACGCAATGAACAATCGGACGTTCATCCACAGGAAGTTTAGTGATTGTACGTATAACAGCGGCTCCCGTTGCATCATGATCGGGATGAACACTGTACCCCGGATAGAACGTTATGACCAGCGTAGGGTTCAACTCTTTAAGTAGCGACATGATGGTGTCTTCCAGTAACTGTGGATCTTCGAACTCCAGCATTTTATCGTGGAAACCCAGCATTCTCAGGTCCTGAATACCAATCGCTTCAGAAGCTTCGATGAGTTCCTGTTTACGGATGCCAGGCAACGTCACTCGGTTGGCAAATGGAGGAATCCCCATATTGCGCCCCATCTCGCCAAGTGTTAGACAAGCATAGGTTACATGGGCACCGCCATCTATGTATTTGGCTAACGTTCCCGATACAGAGAAAGCTTCATCATCTGGATGTGGATATACCACCAAGATGCGCTCATGCTCGTTGTGTGTAGTATTCATGGTTATTCAATCCTCCGCTTTCATCAGAACATCTCTCGGCTTAATTGTAACGCCACAACTAGTTTACCTTGGCTGTCGTGACCGGCGAGAATCAGTCTTTCTTGTTCCTGCTCATCAATATGTGTAAGTCCTTCGGCGTAAAGCCATCCCTGCGTTGTTTTCAGACCAACACGGTATGGACCTGTACCTGAAATGGACCCCTGCGTATATCGTATGGCCGCATTAGTAATGAATGCCGATGCTGGATGTTTTGTACTGTCCATGTGTTGTGCGTAAGCACCTGACGTAAGTTCTAGATGTACGTATAAGTCCTGATCAGCAAGATTATTGATCCGGAGCTGAATGTCTTGAGGTTTAATCGGTTGCATAGCGGCCTCCTTGTCTAATGTAATTGTACAAATTTCATTTTAACATAACCACAAGAGAATATACATGGAGTGACCCTGTCGACCTCTCATAGAGCCCTCTCATGATGATTCCAGTTTGAAAACAAGAACAGATTTGCGTGGTTTTTTCTCTTTTTATTCATGGATCATATCTATATTATGAAGTGTAGGCAAAAACGCCCGTGATGAAGAACCTTAAATTTTAAATGAATCTTGCTCCAACATGTTTGGAAAGGAGTTTAACTCGACTTGAAATCTCTAATACAACTACTTCATTTTGGCTATCATCAGGCCATGAGTTGCATATTTCCCGTAGCGATCTTTGGAACACTGGCACTGTCCACCGTAGTTCCTATTCCTTACCTTCATCGATATGATGCCATTCTGCTCGTATTGCTTGCTGTGCAGTACCTAATGTATCGAAGCGGCTTGGAAACCAAGGATGAAATCAAGGTCATCTGTGTATTTCACATTATTGGCCTGGTGCTAGAAATCTATAAAGTATGGATGGGATCATGGTCATACCCTGAGCAAGCATACAGCAAAATCCTGGGTGTCCCTCTTTATAGTGGATTCATGTATGCAAGTGTAGCCAGTTTTATGTGTCAGGTGTGGCGAAGACTGCGGATGGACATGACCGAATGGCCTGGTTTTGCACCTTCGATGCTGCTCGGAGCAGCCATCTATATTAACTTTTTCACTCATCATTTTATGCCCGATTTTCGCTGGTGGCTGACGGCGCTTGTATTTATTGTCTTCTGGAAAACCTGGATTATTTACCGGGTACGAGCAACGACCTATCGAATGCCCTTATCGCTTGCTTTTATCATCGTTGGTTTCTTCATTTGGACTGCTGAGAACATCGCTACATTTTTCAATGCCTGGAAATACCCTGATCAGCATGATGCCTGGCAACTGGTTAGCTTTAGCAAAATTAGTTCGTGGTTCCTGCTGGTCATCATCAGTGTCATCATCGTTGCGCAGCTCAAATATGTGAAGGCCAATCGAACCGCAGATGATCCAAAGTCCAGGTAACTATTTATTCTCTAACCGTAAAACAGCAACAATCTTAGACTCGTACCTAAAGTCTTCGAATGCCGCTGTTTTTTACTGGAGTTCTATTTGAGATTATTCAATAAATAATGAGCCAAAGCTATCTGCCTCTTCAATGTCTTTGTTGATTAAGAGGCTCTCCTTTTCATCATATGCTTTGATTGTATAAGGAGGAGTAGCTGATGAAGGCAGGAATGCATACCAGATTTGTTGGTTCTCACCTGCCTCAACTAGCTTCGCATCGAAAGTTTCAGGCTTTCCATTTTGCTTGATTTCAACAGTTACACGTTTGATAGTGGAGTCTATGATGTCACCAAATAACATCGGTAACGGGGCCGAGACTTTTTCTAATTTCGGTATGCTCATATAATTCAACGCAAACTTGGATTCAACTGATTCATTAATGGAATATCCTCCACCCCATACCCATTTCCATCCGAAAATGTTCTTGCGGGTATACTCCATCTGAAGATTACTGTTATTTTCCCGACCCTTTTTTTGTGTAAACAAAATCATGCCCCCGTCCACAGCCTCCTGATGAATGAATTGGGAGGTATAAGATTCACCTCTAAATTCTTGAACGGCCCCTTGAGGACTGTTCGCTATAGGAATATGTATAGGTTCATTCAATCCCCAAACTTTGGATATCCGTTGATCGGCTAGCCCGCCAGCTCGTTCATTCATATACATATATGCCAAGATTGACAGGGGCGATAGTAAAATTACCATTGCAGTGATTAGCAAAATTCTCCTGTTACGCTTGAACATCTCCATGTACACTCCTTATGATAACGATGAAATATTAAATACAATCACTCTGATATTACCATAATTAGCATATTAGTTCTTGTTTAAATATAATTCGGACAATCAGGACCACCCGTCCAACGGGTGGTTTGCTCTTGGGGTATAACCCCCTGTTGCCAAACTGCGCCTAAAGACGCTAGCCTGACAGCAGGGCTGTTCAGGCTCAGTGTTATTTGTCACTTTCACTCACCAGTTAAACTGGTTTTACTTCTTTTTGCTCCGATGACTGCTGAATGGATCTTCGTATTCTTTTACGCTCAGCTTATCTAACGCTTGATCATGTGCTTCTTGTTCACGAATATACTTTCTTACCGTTGCTTCATTTAGACCCACTGTACTCACATAGTACCCTTCTGCCCAAAACTTTCGATTGCCGTATTTATACTTGAGCTGAGCATGCTTCTCGAATATCATTAGCGAACTTTTTCCCTTTAGATATCCCATGAACGTTGAGACAGCTATTTTCGGTGGAATCGCTACCAACATGTGAACATGATCGGGCATCATATGACCTTCTATAATTTCTACTCCCTTGTACTTACATAGACGTCTAAAAATTTCGATTAAGTCTTTTCTTACTTGATTATAGATTTCTTTCCGTCTATACTTCGGGGTGAATACAATGTGGTATTTGCACATCCACTTTGTGTGAGCTAGGCTATAGCTCTTGTTTGCCATCTAAGACCATTCCTTTCTTTGAGCCTGAACATCTCAATTTTATCGGAATGGTCTTGGTGGTCAAACCCTCGATCCCTCCACCCGCATAGCGGGTGGTTTTTTGTTTCGCGCGTTTCACGCACTCAACTGGCTAAAGCCATAATCAAAAAAGGCCGCCATTGGCGACCTTTCAAGTCATTCATCGAAGCTATTCTCCCAGAAAGATTACTTCGGTTTCCAATTCAACTTGGAACGTATCATATACTTTCTTCTGAATAAATTGGATCAGATCCATATAATCCTGGGCAGTAGCGTGATCCACATTTACGATGAAACCTGCATGCTTCATGGAGATTTCAGCGCCTCCGATGCGAGTGCCCTGCAAGTTACAATCCTGAATCAGTTTACCGGCAAAATGTCCTTCGGGTCGTTTAAATACACTTCCACAAGAGGGGAATTCAAGCGGCTGCTTGGATTCTCTTAGGAACGTTAATTCCTTCATTTTGCTTGCAATATCTTCCTTGTTTCCTTTTTTGAGCCCGAATTCGGCCTCCAGTATGATATAGTGATCCATCTTGAAGAGACTATTTCGATAACCAAACTTCATCTCTTCTCGCGGAATCTCCAACACTGCGCCGTCTTTGGTGATCACAGTCGCACGTTCCACAACATCGGCGATCTGACCGCCATAAGCACCCGCATTCATGTAAAGTGCGCCCCCCGTGCTGCCAGGAATGCCACAAGCAAACTCCAAACCGGTCAAGCTATGCTCCAAAGCAAGTCTGGATACATCAATGATATCAACGCCGCTTTGCGCAATCATGCTCTCCTCATTCACTTTAATTTGATCAAAGTGGCTAAGAGAAATCGTTACTCCCCGGATACCCCCGTCTTTAATAATGACGTTTGAGCCTTTTCCAATGACCGTCAGAGGTAACTGATGTAAGTTGGCAATTTCCACGATTTTAGTGATTTCGTCTATCGTTGTTGGATGGATGAGAATATCTGCGTTGCCACCTATTTTAATAAACGTGTGATTTTTTAGTGGTTCATTGAATTTCACTTTTTCCAAAGGTATCTGATGCTCAAAAATATTCATGATTTTCTCTCCCTGAATTCATAAAGAAATGATTGCACCATCGCGAAAATGAGATGCTCCTTCTTTATTATATGCTAAATAGGAGATTTTGTTTGAAATTATGTTGTTTTCATTATAATTAATCACATTCTCTTTAGATTTTGAACTTTTCCGTGAGTTCCTGCATGGAAGCAAGCTGTTGCTCTGTTGCCGCAACTACATGATTATGAGAGTTCTATGTCTGTTTGAGTCAGCTTGGCTGATAGCTCCCATAAACGAATAGCTTGCTCAGGGTCGATGGCATACTTCTTGACCCCATAGAAACCTCCATCCTCTGGAGCCAATTCACTGATGTCACAATCCTCGCAGTAGACACCGCCTTTTCCCTCAAGCTGAGGTGAAGTTGCTGCCCAGACTTGCGTCGCTGCCCCCTGCTCAGGTGTTTTGAACGCAGGATTGGCCACTTGTCCAGATTCATCAATCCAGCCTAGAGCAATCATTTCCTCTTGTGGCATATGACGCTGTAGTGGTGTCATAATTCCGCCTGGATGAACTGAGAAAGCCCGTACGCCGTGCTCTGTACCTCGACGATCCAGCTCAACGCTGAATAAAATCGTTGCTGTTTTGGACTGTCCATAGGCAGGGAATTTCTCATAGCCATGTTCAAATTGGATGTCATCCCAACGAATCGATGAGAAATGATGTCCCGCTGATGCCAAGGAAACAACACGTGCTCCCCCCTGACTTGCAAGTGCTGGCCATAACAGATTAGTCAGGGCAAAGTGGCCCAGATGATTGGTTGCAAATTGAGCTTCCCAGCCATGACCAACCCGCGTCTCCGGGCAAGCCATGATGCCCGCATTAAGAATCAGCATGTCAATGTCCCGATCACTCGCCAGAAACCGCTCCGCAAAAGCACGAACGCTGGATAAATCAGCGAGGTCCAATTCATCTATTTCAACACCTTCCAGACCCGAAAGTGCTTCCTTCGCAACCGCTGGACGACGTGCAGTCACCACTACACGGGCTCCCGCATTAACAAGCGCACGTGTCGTCTCCAACCCCAGGCCGGAATATCCACCCGTTACAATAGCAAGCTGTCCGGACAGGTCCAGATCCCTCAATACATCCTCCGCTGTACTATTATGGTTGAAGCCAGAGTCCATTTTATGTTGTAAAGTTCTAGTATTATTTTCCTGTGTCATTCTGTTCATCTCCTTAGTAATATTTCTACTTCTTCAAAGTCTACACCCTAGAGCGTACTCTAAGTCAAATGGAAGTGAATACATCACCTGCAACTTCTCCGTGCAATCTGTAAACGTAAAAAAGCCGCCAGTTGGCGACTTTCGTTGAAATGATTATAGTCATCCACGTTACGAATCACCCTGAACGGTGGATAACGAAACAAGGACCGGACTGGCGAAATCAGAGGCCTCTTCTCCTTTTGGATTATGAAGACGGAATAGAAATGCTTCCTCTTCTTCTGATTTCCAGACCATATAATCGCTAATGCCTTCTTCACCAGAGGCCTGAAGATAGAGCTCGGCATAACCAAGTGGGTGTTCTACCAGCTCTCCACTATAATCAGATACCTTACCGGCTTTTTCTAATTCTTCTTTACCCGCTGTCTCCAGTTCTGCCAGATTATAATCCGAAGGCAGTGGTTCAATATCCACATAATAGTCAGCGTTACTAGTCAGTGACAGACGGCCTTGAGCAGCATCAAATGTGAATTTCTCGAATACGTACAAGGAAAATCCTTCTCCTTGTTGCAAGGTCGCCTCTAGTGATTGATTGCCATCTGCGGTCAACATTTCAAAACTTGCGGTCTGTGGACGCTCCGTTTCATTTGCTTCTTCTGTTCCACCTGTTTCAGTTGGTTGTTCATTTTCTGTTGAAGGTGCTGGAGCAGGTTCACCTACTGGCATTGATGGTTGAGGGCTAGGCAAAGGTTCATTACTACCAGAGCAAGCTACAAGTGTTAGAACTATAACGATTAACGAGATACTCATCATAATAGAACGTGGTTGAAACATCAGGTTCATTCCTCCCTGTCTATATTCTGCGCTTACATGTTATTACCCATGGCTGAGACTCGGAATCCATAGGTCCAACCTATGAGTTTATCCATAATCAGTATTTCCCTAGGGTCAGGGAAGAACCCTCGATACGGACATCTCGGCATCGATTGAAAGACGCAAGGTGGATATCAATGCCACGCTGGAGGATCAATTGGTGTGGTTGGAGGAAGCGGGGTTTCGCGTGGCAGATTGCATGTACAAATACTTGGACTTTGCAGTGTTTTATGCGCAAAAATAAAAAAAGACCGGATTATGGGCAGCTATGCCGTAATCCAGTCTTCTCACATATTTTTCATCTTAAATCACTTATTTCAGCGATGCTGGCAGCTTAACGCCGAGAAGTTTGCCTTCGGTTTGGATGATGATCATTCCGTTTGTCTTTAACGTCGTGTTATGCAGATCTCCACCGGTGGAGACGCGGAAGACCGACTGACCCGACATCATGTTGAGGACAAGCAGGGTGCCGTTACGTTGCGCTCGATACATGCCTTTACCGTAAACATCGATCTGAGAAACGGGAGCATCACCATGCCACTGAACCTCCTGACCATTAGCCAGCTTGATGCCTGTAAGTTCTCCCGTGTTTCCGTTTTTGAAGATCAACCTTTCCTGTGTAACGCCAAGCCATACCATATTTTCGCCGTAAGGACGGTGAAAAGTTCGAAGTGGCGCGGGACCCGGCTTGGTTGAGGTCAACGAATACTCCGCTATCTTATCCCCTTGTAGAATGTATAGTTTGTCTTTATTGGAAAATATCCCTCCATACCCATTCACATACGGTGGATCCCCCGGCATGGTCCACTTATACTCCTGACTTCCTTTCAACACACCGGTCTTCAAGTTGTACGCATTCACTTTCCATTTGCGTTCTGGTGAAGACTCGTCATTTTCCAACATCGAAGAATAGTAGTCCGCTGAGTATACAAGACCGTCTTTGATCTGAATAGCTTCCCCCTGACCAAAATGACCCCATATCTTCTTGCCCGTTTTCTTGTCATATGCATTAAGCTGTAAGGATGTAAGTGCCCCTTGGACAAAAAAGGTTCTCAGCACTACACCATTAGATTCTCTCAGATACTCAGTACCATTACCTTCACCTAATGGTTCATCTGCTTCCCAGCGCAGTTTGCCTGACTGGATATCCAGTGCAAACGTTGTACTCCCCTTAATCACGTAGAGGGTATCCACCGTTGGAATCAGAGCTTCCGTACGGTTATACGTATCAATCCAGGTGGATGTACCTGACTGCCATTTTGCTTTGCCTGTCTTCGCATTCAAGGCATATGGCTTGTGATCAATGGTCAGTCCGTAGAGAATCCCGCTTTGATAGGTAATATAAGGAGTCAGTTCTTTGCCGTAAGTCCACAACCGTTTACCTGTTGTCGCATCAAGTGCAATCAGCTTCGATCCAGCAAACGTGAATACTTTTCCTTCTTCTGCGATCGCATTAACTCCAACATAAGTCTCGTTCATATTCAGATAGTTATCTACTTTCGCTGTCCAAGAAGGTTTCAGTTCAGGTACAGTGATTCGTTGATACGAATACCAGTTACGGATGGATACATCCGATGCTTCAGCATGTGCCTGCGATGGCAACACGCCGATAACGCCGTGAACCATCAACATTCCGGCAGTAATGCCTGCAATGATGGGTCTTCCTGCTCTTCTTTTCCATTCCTTATTCATTTGACGTTTATGTATATTGACCATGGTAAATGAATTCCTCCTGTTATTAAAATCCTGAGATATAACTACATAAACATAACGTGTGATGGGTCCAAATAGTTACCGTATTGTTAAATTATTCAAAGAAAATATCAAAAAAGCCGCCACCAGGCGACTTCTTGATAACTGTATTTTTTCGGTGATAAGTTGCGAACGTGACTCATTAATGAAGTTTCTGCTTTACTTTAGTTGGATCTGGAATATATCACCGGAGTCCCCACCAAAAACGATAAAACCACTTTTCGGGAGTTTCGTCGATTCATGATTGGTTGCTACAGAGAAGTCAACCATTTCCCCTTTATCAGTATACACTGCATAACCTCCGGTCTTCGGAGAATCCACCGTGATGGATTTGTTACCCGATCGGGCATCGATCGCATACCACCGGGCTTGACCGTTTGCCGGAATAGTCGTAATTCCTTTTTTTCCACCAAAGATTGGAGTAATCGCCTCCTCAGCAATGTATTCCTGCCCATCCTGGAGCAAAATCTCGGCGCCATTCTTTGTGTAAAATTGCAGATCAAACGCGTCTCTTCCGTTCATTACAGGAATCTCGGCGATATTCTCTGCGTTGTTTGCATCCATGATTTGCGTACCATTGGCGTAACCATGTTCGGCGTCAACAGACAGGTTCTTGATCAGCATCGATGGAAGCAGATAAAAGATCGATGTTATTTTTTCATCCAACGCGTAATATTTCGAGCCGTCACGAGCTGTCCATTTCTCTTTTGTTGCTGCGTCAAGCGCATTATGATCCAGTTTTTGATAATCATACGTGTTCATTACCGTTTGGCCTATGCCGGGTAACGTAATCATACCCTGAACTTTAACATATACCTTGTCATTACGTTCCTTCACAAAACTAGCTTTCACACTGCCATCGACACTTGTAAAATGTTCGTCGCCTGTGTACACATATTTCTGCTCTGGAATAATTCCACCCAGCAAAGCAGGCAGTTGCATTTCACCATCCTTAATCGTTATATCCAATGTCTCTCCTACCGTACCATAGAGACCGGAGTACGCGCTTAATTCTGTTGGCATCTTCACTTTGTCGGGTGACGAGAAGGTCTGATCGGGTTTAACCTTGTCAATGATGCCTTGATCCGCCAGAACTTCCAGCAGCACTTTGCTGGCAAACATCTGATTGTAGATGGAAGATCCGCCAGATGATAGAACCGCCATTGAAATATCATGTTCAGGTATAGTGATTAACACGGCATGGTACAACATGGTATCCCCACCTTTGGCAAGCGCGGTAACCCCATAATCGCTGAAAGGTGCAAGGTCAACCGAATCCCATCCCAAGCCATAATTGATCGTATTTTGCTCATCAGATACCCATATGCCCTTACGATATTCATGAGATTGCATGGCCTTCACAGCAGATTCGGACAGAATATCCGGTCTGTTCCCCATTAAAACCTCTCCGAATTGACTCAATTCTTCTGCGGTAGAGTACACTCCGCCTGTGCCGATAATGTTTGCATTTTCGGTAGGCATCTTCATCTCAAGTGTAGGCCAATAGGTTTCGGATAATTGCGCTCTGTCAAAGGAATCTAGTGGTGTCTTCGTTGATTCCAACTTCAACGGCTCGCTGATGAACTTGGCGATATATTCGCTGTAGCTTAATCCACTCACCCGTTCAACCAGGATTTCAAGCAATTGAAAACCGTCATTGGCGTAGACGGAGTATGCACCAGGTTTGGATTTCAGTTTTTCGGACTGAAGTTTGAGCAATAACTCATCATGATTGCGGGTGTCATTATCTTCAAACAACATGCTGTTTCCATAATGTGTACCGTAAAGACCGGATGAATGATTCATCAACATGCGCGGTGTGATTTGAGTATAGCGCGCATCTGCCATTTTAAAGTCTTTGATATACGAAGTAAGCGGCTCATCCAGATCTATTTTACCGGAATCGACCAGCTTCATGGCGGCTGCCGTAACAACCATTTTGCTAACCGAGCCTATGCCATACATGCTAGCCTTGTCTATTGGCTTCTGTGATGCCTTATCGTGCAATCCGACACTATCTGATAAAATATATTCCCCTTCATCCATGATCGCATATTGCACACTGGTGACACCGTAGTTTTGCACCATCTCCTTGGCGATCTGCTCCGCCCGTGCCTCAATCGTACCGCTGTTATTCGCCTCTGCTCTGACATCTGCCAGCGGTGTAATTGCAAGCACCGCTGTACATAAAAGACTAATTAGTTTCTTCATCATATGTCCTCCCTCAAATGTTCTTATGAATGAATTCATCATATCCGGGAAGAGACTGATCAAACGCAAACGGACCCTGAATGGAAAAAAACAACCCCTGAACGGCAGGTTCAGGGGTTGTCGGTGTGAAACGGAAGCACGACCATGTTGTTAAATTTCCGATGCTGATGCTCAATACTCATATGTCCACCATATTTCTCGCACATTCGCGATATATTGGTTAGACCGATCCCATGGTACTCCGGATTGGGCTTGTCACTTTTCAAGTCAACGATCGGTTGCTCCACATGATTCATAATCTGGATGACCAGTGTAGATGATGTGGAGTGAATGGCAATCAGGATATATCGATCCTCAGCCTGTCTAACCTTCTTGGAGGCCTCAATTGCGTTATCGAGCATGTTACCCAGCACCACACACAGATCGTACCGATCGATCTGGATATGCTGCGAGTGGAGCTGGATTTTGGTGTCGATTTTGATCCCGTTTGCCTGCCCCATAGCCAAGGTATTTGTAACGAGTGCATCAATGACCAGATTGCCAGAGTTCACCCGCTGGTACGCACCTTCAATGGTATTTAATGTAGACTTGATATGGTCACCTGCCGCTGCCAGTTCGTTACGTTGGATACATTCATCAATATACAGAAACTGCTGATTGATATCATGGATGATGGATTTAATGTTTTTGAAACTGTGAACGGTCTTCTCATAGTTGGCATCCTGGTAGTCCATCTGACGCTGTAACTGGGTATTTTCATGCGCAAGCTGTACCTTTTCCACCATGTTATCGAATACATATACAATGAACACGTTGAGAAATAGCGAGCCTAGTACAGAAAAGACGTAGAATATGTTTTTTTCACTATATATGGAGGCTACATTGATCTGATAGATCGTAATAATGGGTACGATAAGAAACAGCAAATAATAACGATAATGCACGGCAAAACTTCTGCGTTTAGCCACTAAACGCACAATTTGAATAACAATGAACATGATACTGCAACCAACCAGCATCACCTTGGAGAGAATCCAGTGGTTTTCTCCGTTGAACTGTTCCCATGAAATGAATTCTGTGGATTCCAAAACTCCGAGAATATATACGGCTATTGTATTTGCCATAGTAATCAGAACCGCATACAGGATGGTAAAAACAAGCTTGATTTTAAACTCCACTTCATAGGACTGTGCCAGACTGAAGATTAACAGCAGAGCAACAGCAGTAGAAATGATATCAGAGAAGGAAGAGACCAAATAAAAATAACCCAACATGAGAAATACCATGAAATAGATCGCTCTGCGCGGCTTTCGTCTGGACTTGCCCAACACAGAATCAAAATAAAAATTCGCCTGAAATGCCATAAGTAAGGTCACAAAGATGATGGAAAAGATCATATAGGTACCCATATCATTGAATCCTCATGATCATATATTTGGTGTAAGCATCCTTGATTTCTTTGACCTTGGATCGACCTATGGGCAGTTCCGTTCCATTAAACATAACGACCTGGGTACCGGAAAACTTCTGAACATGCATCAGGTTGATGATAATCGAGCGATGAATCTGTAAGAAACCATGGTCTTTCAAACCTGTAGCGTAGCTGGATAAAATGCCTTTGGTCTCATGTACATTTTCCTGTGTCACAAAATTCAACTTGTTCTTGATCGTTAAACTTTTGACGACCTCAATCCAGAGAATATCATCATATTTCAGCAGCAGTTCATCATAGTCTGATTTGATTAATACATACTTTTTGTCCAATGCCTGAAAATATTGACACAGCTTAATCATCTTTTCCTCGAAAACTTGCGGCTGGATTGGCTTGATCAGATATTGAAAGGTGATGACATCAAAGCTCTCCACCATATATTCCGGGTAACTGGTCAGAAACATAATCTGTACATCCAGAAACTTCATGTTCCTGATCTCTTTAGCGGTCTGAATCCCGTTCATTCCGCCCATCTCCACATCCAAGATGAGAATATTGAATGTATCCCCAACCTCTCTGTAGTGTGAGAGCAATTGTTCACCAGATGTGAATAGGCTAATTTGAAAATCAAAATTGGTTTTTAGAGATAAGGAGACCAGCATGGATTTCACACGTTCTCGTTGCTGCTCCTCATCATCACAGATTGCAATATTGAACATGGGGGAACATCCGCCTTTCATCGACATCGACTCTGAATTTCACTCTCGAATATACTATTTTAGCATAGGTTTCGGAGTCGAATGGGGATGAAATGCATTATTCCGACCCTAAAACGCAGATCAACAAAAAAAGTCGCCACATTGGCGACTCTTGAGCTTGTAACCTTCTCCAGCATTCCTATGAAAAGTCCAGTCTGTTATTTTGTTTTTTTGGGGAAAGCATGGCGGTAATACCGTATTACCTTGCGATACATCGTCTTGTCCTTTAATTGATTGAATATATATGGGTCAGGTTTGACATTCACTTCAATAATCCAGGGTTTCAGACTGTGGTCAAGGCCGATATCCACACCAATTTGCTTAAGATGCGGGTACTTTTTTTTCATATGACGAGCTATGCGCAGGCTAAGCTCATTCATCTCTTGAATCAGTTCATTCCTGCGTTTGGTGGATGCATGTGATTTTAGCAGCTTGTGAATATCCATCGGTGTACCACCACTATGATAATTGGTTACGATTTTCTTTGGATGACCCAGTCGCCCGATGATTCCGGTGGCTTCCCAATGTTTGGTCGGGCTTAGCTGTATCATGACACGGATGTCAAAACGTCTGTTATTGTGCTTAAGCAGATGGATTCCTCTCTGAATCAGATAACTTCTTTTATTCACCAGACGAGTCAGACTGTTATAAAACGATTCAAAGCTGTCAAACGTCAGACGTTTTTGCTCGATCTGATAGACAAAATGTTGCTGACTTTCCATCTCCGCCTTAATAACACCCATCCCGAAAGTACCTCTCTCGGGTTTGACATAGACCATTCCATATTTGCTGATCATGGATTTCAGATTCGTTTTGTTATATTTCTGTGTGTCGGGGATAAACGGTTTAATTAATTCATTATTAATGATCAATTTTGTTTTTAACCACTTGCTTCTTAACGGCTGCAACTTATCAACTCCCATGTCGTAAACTCTCCCTTCAGCAACCGCATCAAAGCCTGCTGTTTGATCAAGATCCTGCAAGCATTATATGTAATACCGATAAAGGAACCCTCAACAAAAGCCCCTATTCGTAAAAATGTATATTTGCACATGCCCTGACCAAAACACTTTTGCACACATACCATATAATGAGTCATCACGATTTGTGCAAGGAGTTGAGAAGATGTCCGTCCAGCCTGGAATCCGGTTGAATAATGCGCCTAAGATTGATGTTCTTATACCAGCGATCGAGAAAGATTTGGCTACCCTTCCCCTCGTCATCGATAACATTCGCCGTTATGTAAAACA
The DNA here is from genome assembly GCF_037993015.1 of Paenibacillus sp. FSL E2-0151. NCBI lineage: Bacteria > Bacillati > Bacillota > Bacilli > Caryophanales > Paenibacillaceae > Paenibacillus > Paenibacillus sp. FSL E2-0151. The sequence continues at coordinate 3,303,299 of NZ_CP150308.1, read as the reverse complement.
TCCCATTGGAAGCATATATATTGTTTCTCCGGTTAGCACCAAAATCAGAAAACTCTGTTCCCTTAAAAACTGCATTTTTGTTAATGAGCGATCCGTCCTGCCTATAACCAAAAACGACATACACTACCAGTCCTCCCGATGGAATCGGTCAGGCTGGTTATATCAGCAGCTGCTCAAAATGAACGGAGATTCCATTGTGAAGGCAAAGTACTTTCTAGTCATGGATGCAGATACCGTACTGATTAAACCTCATTCATTTCTTGTAGAAGGCAAAACAGTCTTTTACTGCCGTGACTGGAGCCAGCCGGAATATTTCAATACCTACCGCAAGTTGTTAGGCATGAAAGCTCCGCGTCCCCGCTCTTTTGTCACCCATTATATGCTGTTCGACAAATCGAAACTCGCTGCCTTAAAACAGAAAATTGAAGCGGTTCATAAGCTGCCATGGTACAAAGCGATCATATCTAATATCAATAAGAAGAAACAGTTTGGTTTCTCCGAGTATGAAACGTATGCCAATTTTATGTATACGAAAAACCCAGGCAGCATGGTCCTTAGAAGTTCCAAGAATAAAAGTCTGAATGTGAACGCTTCTTCGTTAAAAGAGCAACAAATCCGCAATCTGGCTCTTAAATATCGTTCTCTTTCCTTTCATAAACGGAAAATCTATAGTAAAGCTCCCTGAGCTTAAGGAGGAAGCCCATGCATATCGTACTGCTGTGCGGCGGCTCTGGCAAAAGGCTCTGGCCGTTATCCAATGAGCTTCGCTCCAAGCTGTTCATAGATATACTTCCATCACCCGCTGGAGGTAGGGAATCCATGATCAGCAGAGTATGCCGCCAGCTTGACAGTTCATCCCTAACGGATTCAACACTCATTATTTCACATCAGGATCAGGCTAATATTACGGCACGACATACTCAAGGCAAAATACCAGTCATTGGGGAACCTTATAAACGAGGCACTTTTACTGCGGCGGCCTTAGCGACGTTATATCTGCAATCCTTCCGAATGGCCAAAGATGACGATGTGATCTGTATCGCGCCAGCTGATGTGTTCGCAGGTGAAGATTTTTTCAGCAACTTCCAATTACTGCCGGACATATTGAAACATTCTCAAGCCGAAATCGCTTTAATTGGGACAAGGCCTACACATGCTTCAGAACAGTATGGATACATCCTGCCGGGTGGGGAAGAACGTAATGCTTATGCGCCCATAACACAATTTATAGAAAAACCTGAAGCCTCCATTGCTGAAACGCTGCTACAACGTGGGGCTCTATGGAACTGCGGTGTGTACGCATTCACCGTCGCGTTTATGATATCCCATATTAAAAAAATGGGGCTTCCGGTTCATTATGATCAATTGTCGTCCCTGTATGAAGCGTTGCCTGAACGGAGTTTTGACAAGCATGTTGCAGAAAAGGCACAGCGGGCCGTAGTCCTGCCTTATAAGGGAGTATGGCAGGATATCGGAAGCTGGGATACGCTGTGCGCACAGTTGGATACCCATGTAATCGGACACGGTGGAATCTCGGGTTCTTCCTCCGATTCCTATATTATTAACGAGCTTCCCTACCCCATCCAAGTCATTGGCGTGCCAGGTATTATCGCTGCCGCAAGTCCGGATGGCATTCTCATTGCCAACAAAAATAATTCAAATGAAATTAAAGCGCAATTGGGTAACTTGCCATTAAAACCGATGTATGGTGAAGCAACCTGGGGCAGTTATCGTGTCATTGAGAGTTCGTTAGACGATGAGAATACAACTGTGACCACATTAAACATAACGGTTCTACCGGGCAAACATATCGGGTTGAACTGGCATAGAACTGGGTGTAGAGCATGGACCGTGCTTGCAGGCAGTGGGCAAGTGCTTGTAAACGGAAAGGTCATGCAAATGAGTATGGGCAATCAGTTCGTGATTACCAAGGAGAGTCTCTTTTCTATTCTGGCTGAAACCAGGATGGTGATCCTTGAGGTCCGGATCGGAGTAACAGAGGATAAAGACAACATACTTTTTGAAGAAGAAGATTGGAATGTAATCCTAAAAAGTGCAGGTTCATCTAAGGCTTAATGGGAGAATGAACCGTTTCAATCTGCATGTCTTATAGCCCCTTCCATTCGCGGAAGGGGCTCATTAGCATAATTAAGGGAAACCTGACACTTCTTCTCCCTACATCTTAGTTAAACAACTTGCGAAGTTCCTCTACTTCCAGACGTGCAACTGGCTGGTAAGCGGAACTTTGTACATAACGCTGGAAGCTGTATAACAACTGTCTGCCCTCCAATGTAGTCATCAGACGCTCCAGATTCAGCGCTCCCATCAGCACTCTCCCCTTCCGGACCCGACACTCCATCAACAGGCCGAGCTTGTGGTTTCGCTCAAAATTATCAATGGTCTGCACGATCGGATTCAAGTCTTTATCCAACTCATCCAAGATGATCGATGACGACTCGGACACGATGCTCCACCACGGATAAGTTGAGTGCTCCTCTGTGACAAAATGTTCGAAGGCCGGATGATCCTGTTGAATTAACAAGCCCATTGTGCCCACAGGAACTTCTCTTTTCATATTCTCCGAGATGGATCGGAACATAGGGTAAGACCAGAAATCGGTGCTATAGAAACCTTGGATCGCGTGTTGAAGCTGATTAGGATTCGGGAAAAGTAAAATATCCTCGCCCTGCTCAAGCAGCGCCAACGCCTGTTCCGAGAGTTCGGTAAATAGATTCAAACCGCTCAGGTCCACTGCCTCCTGACTCGGGTAGATCCACAGGTCGTAAGACTTACGGATATCCGTACCCGGAATGGACAGTCTAAGCTCCACTTTGGTCATATTGGAGACTTCAGGAATGCGAATGCTGAGATCCGCGACATTCACATAATGTTCTCCATGGGTCGCTGGCAGGTCTGCTCTCCCTTCCAATAGGACGCTTCCTTCGATCTGCTCGCTTTGAATTTCCCACTTCAGATGACGTCCGTCCAATGCCTGTCTGCGGAAGTAACTTAGTTCAATGCGTGCTTCGAACAATTCACCCGCTTGATAATTATATTTGGGGAATCTCGCCAACAACACAGCGTCGGAACAAAACGTTCTCCACTCCTCAGGTGTAATCATGCCTTTGGAATCCATGAATGCGTCCAGTACACCCACCAGCGCCGTTCCCTGACCACTGAAATCCTGAAGATCCAGCAGCTGGAACCCGGCTAGTTGCTTCGAACGAAAAGCAGCTTCCAGTTCTTCCTTGTAACATGCGACCGCGAGTTTACCAGAGGCTCTGAAGTATGCTTCCGCCAGATGTCCCAGCCCTTTGGCATTCAGACGCTCTCGAAACACTTCGAAATTCTTGGCTTTGAGTGAACCCGTATACTTGTTGATCTCCTCGAAATTAGGAAACGTGGCGTACTGTCCAATTTCATGCGAGATGATTGGTACGTGTGAGACAAGTTGGTCACTTCCAGCTTCGGCCTGCACTGTTTTGGAACCAGTCCCATACTGAATCTGAATCTCTTTGTCCCCAGTCTGACCAGAAGGGTCAGCATCGCTGCCTTGCTCAGGTACAATATTTGAATCGTAATCTTTCAATGTATTTGGCAGGTCGGTCTGCACGTGACCGAGCGGAGCATCACACATCGCATATGAACCTCTGAACAGGCGCTCTTTGGAGAAACGAACCCCGCAGAAGAATTCACTTTCCTCCAGAATGTCCGGCACAAACTGAAAGTTATTCGAACCTTCGGTGTATAGATGACGATGATCATATGCTTTGTATGCCTTCAGGATCGAATTCAATCTGTCCTTGCTTCCCCATAGTTCATTCCCCATCGACATCATGACAAACGAAGGATGATTACCAAAAGCACGCAGCATCGCAAATCCTTCGCTAATCAAGTAATCCTGCTCGGCTTGATTATGCCCATCCGAAGATTCATCCGTAATCGTTCCCCAGAACGGAAGCTCAGGCTCCATGTAGATGCCGAGCAGATCCGCTGCAATAAAAGCAGCCTCCGGAGGACAACAGGTATGGAAACGGTAGTGATTGATACCGTAGGACTTGGAGATAGCGAGAATACGAACCCATTCATCCACATCTGTTGGCGCGTATCCCGTGAGCGGAAAGATCAGCCCGTCATGTTTGCCTCGAAGAAACGTTTTGCGACCATTAATGGTGAATTTGTCTCCAGCAGCCCGGAATTCCCGTAGTCCCGTCCATACTTCGGTGGAATCCAGCACTTCGCCGTCCTGATCTTGCAGATGAATATGAAGTTGGTACAGGTTAGGCTCATCATCACTCCATAACATCGCATCTTCACCAATCTTGTACGTCAGCTGGATTTCCTGCGAATCCGGGGCGAAAATCTGTTCCTCGGTCGTATACACCGGATCTGCACTGACTGCAACAGCCGAAACCACGATTCGTGCTTCTTGCAGGTCACCAACAAGTGCTGCCTTGATCTCGAAAGATCGAGTCGCAAGATCGGGATAGACCTGAACATTATCCAGGAAAACACGCTCGAAAAATTGAAGTTCCAATTTCCCGGTGATGCCGTTCCAATTCGTCTGCGTGTCTTCGGATGTAAGGTGACCCCCTTTGGTTGGATAATTGGTATTGTCCACTCGAATGGTAATTGTATGAGTCCCAGCGGTTAGCCCTGCCTCAATCTCGTAACGGTGAGGTGTGTTCAGACTGTTTTGTGTTCCCCATTCCACCCCATCAATCCAGACTGTGGTAACTCTTGTTCGTTCCAGATGTAAGAAGCAACGTTTGCCAGCCAAGTGTTCGGGAACTTCAATCTCTCTTGAAAACCAGGCATAACCCTCAAATAAGTACTCATCCGTCAGCGCACCGATTAACACATTCTCGTTTTTCTTGCCCTTGGCCGCATGAGATGTAGTATTTGGCAATGTAATAACGTCTGAGAAATTCAGACCACGTTCCACCTTATGTTCATCAAGTTGGAGTTTCCATATGCCTTCCAGATTTATTGCTTCTATCATGATAGTGTCCCCTTTTAGATTCATATAATCGATAAAAGTAATCGCTTCCAATGAACAGAAATCGTTTTCGAAAAACATACCTGTATTATAAACTCGATTGACGCCCTCGCATAGATCATTTACAAATAAAAAAGCCGCCAATGCTGGCGACATCTTATGGAACCATATCCTGTATCCTGAACAATTTTAAAATATGGTGGGAACCATGCCCCCGTCCATCCGGATGGGAGAGCCTCTGAAGGCGGAAGCACATGGGCTGCATACAAATGCAGCGAGTCTGCCTATTTCACTTGGCTTGATGAATCGCTGTAATTCGGACTGTGGCAGATTACTCTTCATAAAGTCTTTCTCTTTTTCCTCAAAAGTAAGTGCCTCATCAGGGTATATGCCCTCAATGATTTCTTGTACGTTTTCGGACAGTGTTGGACCTGGCAGGATCGTATTGATCGTAACCTCGCTCCCTGCTGTCAGTTTGGACAAACTTTTGGATAATGACAGCAGCATTGACTTGGTCATGCAATACTGAGGCATCTGGCCTGAAGGCATAAGGGCTTCTTCACTTGCGATGAAAATAATACGCCCGTCATTGTTTTTCACCATTTTAGGTAAATAAAATTGGGACAAGCCATTGGCAGCAAGTACATTAGTACGGAAATATTTCTCCCACACTTCATCATTTATGTCTTCATAACTCATGATTTCATATATCCCCATGTTATTGATTAATATATCAACTTCAGGAAATTTCTCGAATAAAGCTTGGCGTTGCGCCAGATCCACAAGATCAGCGGTAGCCTTTTGCGGAGAGGTCTCCGGAAAAGTGGACTTGATTTCACGAACGGTTTGTTCCACCTCTTCATCATTACGTCCATTAATCAGAACATGAACACCTTCTCGAGCGAGTTCTATAGCAATCGCTTTGCCGATCCCTTTTGTTGATCCTGTAACTAAGGCTGTTTTCTCTTTTAGTCCCATATCCATCCTGCATTTCTCCTTCATGATTACAACTATCCGGCTGCTTCTTCTGGACATTGCCAATAGCTTCATGCACCGGATAGGTATAATATTACGCAGTCTGAAGGACCTAGTAACTAGCATTTTGCGCCAGAGTTATTGCCTTACACGCCAATTTGAAGGTGTATCCCCTTCCCAGGTCTTGAAAGCACGATAGAACGAATTCTGATCTTCATACCCAACCAGAAATGCCACTTCTTTGATATCAAGTGAAGGATCTGCAAGGTACGCTCGGGCCTGCTCACGTCTGGCCTCGGTTAATAATTGCTTGAAGTTTGTGTTCTCCTCCGTCAGTCGCCGCTGCAAGGTACGATCACTCATGCGAAGCTCTTTGGCGACCGTCTGGATGTCAGGGCGCTTTCCTGTGAGGCTGCGTTTCATAATCCATTTGACCACTTCAGTAATGGAACGATTGCTCTCTTGTTCGTCCAGCGACCGATCCAGTGCCGGGGTCAGAATCTCCAGTAACTCCTCGTTATACGATAGAAATGGAAGACTCAGATCTTTCCGTTCTAGCGTCAGCCGATTATGCTTAGAATTCGTATCAACTCGGCAGCCGAAGTAAGCCTCAAGGGTGGCTACGTCACCCATCGGTTGGGAGAACTCAACCCTTTTGGCAGTCAAAGGTTGTCCTGTGCCCCTCCGTCCAAGTTCGATCAGAAATGCCAGCGTAATACCAACAAGTAATGGCGGACCTTGTTGCTCCTTATGTAACCATTCGAGTTCAATGATACATTCCTCCCCTGCTTCGGTAATCTGCAAACTCTCGGGAGGACACATTTGCTTGTAACGCACCATGCGATTCAACGCATCACGATAATCACGAGCATGGTACATCGCCAGTACAGGCGGAGGATACTTCGATATTTCATATCCGGTTGCAAGTTTGATGATGCCCTCGGCGGTGTCCCCATTGAGATCAGAGTAGGCCTGCCAGATTGCGAAGTATTGAGATTGGGTCACTACAGGTTGAGTGATTACTTCAAGAGGCAATTGTGCAGTGCGAGCTACGTCGTGAGCACCAATCCCTAATTGATGTAAACCAGCCCAGAAACCTGGATGAACTTTAATTCGATCATTCGGTAGAAGTTGCATGTATATAGACTCCTTTAACTTGTTCCATTTTTAATTCTGATTTCTAATTATAGAACGGATGTACCTATTTTTGAAACTTACCTCAGCGAGCCATTTCCGGGTAATACGAAAACACGACTGCCCATAAATGGCCAGTCGTGTTCAAGTCAATCATTGTATATCAATGAAAAAATGCACATTTTGTATGTTCAGCTACTCATTCAACGCAGTTTTGATCAGGGCATTCACCCGCGAGTTAAACAGCAGACCGATATGGGATACGAGGGAAACCGAAACGTTGTTCGCCCCGTTCAAACGGGAAAGTACCGGGGACACAATCGTGTCACTGGTGGAATAGATCGAAGTCACCTTTATTCCACTCGGAGCTGTCGTTGTGGTCAATCGATTAGCCCCGCCAAGGGTAATCAACTTATCCACTTTGGAAGCGCCTCCACGGTTAAGTATGTAATAGAGACTATTAGCTCCACCCATGCTATGAGCTATAATATTGACTTTTGTATGACCCGTTTGGCGCAGAACATCATCTACGAATCGACTAATTGCTGCGGAGTTCAACAGCTGGTTTCCTTGTTTGCTAGGAAGGTCAATCGCGAATAATTCGTCTCTTGTCCACCCTTGACTACGCAAATAACTCTCAATTGCTGTAAAATTGCTATCTGAACCGGTCAATCCATGTACCAATACAATGGGTGTACGTGCCGTAGCTGCAGAAGCCTTTGAACTCGATCCTATTCCAGTTATTGATAAGGCAAGGATCATACTCATGAATACAACAAGTATTAATTTGGTCTTTTTCACTTCATTACCCTCCTGTAAAATGTTTTATATTCCATATATTACAATCTAACATATGGAATATAAATGAATCTTTAGTCTCATTTTTACAGGGATCTCTAAAACATACTACAACTAACATCATTACATTTTTATCAAACTCTAGTTCTCTACTTCTTATCCTTCAACGATATCTGCACGTAGATCCGTTGCAATCTCAATCATTTTGGGAACAATAGCTTCGTTAGAAATAGCTACATACAGATCCCCCATGTACAAACGAAAAGCAATCTGTGCACCCTCAAGGTCCCACATAAAAAAGTCCCCGTCGATGGTCATGGTGCTCTCAGCTCCTACAATGTTAAGAACCGGTGAATAGGTAAAATCGGGTTGGGATTCGAAGTAGAGTTTGCACTCTTCCAGCGAGATGGATTGTTCCGCATTGCTTTCCTGCATGGATCGGGTAATTCGAAAACGCTGATTCATTGATTTGCCTCCAAAACTTTATTAATATATACATGTTACACAGCATTATATTTTCTCATTTCCGTCTTCCACTGTCAAAACCATACATGATCGATTCTTCAAATTCATATATACTGAATACAGTGCACAACGAATTTCTACAATCAGGAGGAGTCAAATCAATATGTTAAAAACAGAATTCATTGATGTACTATCCCTTGTCTCACATAAATTATATGATTCGGCTGCTAATGTCATGGACACGGCAAGCAGGTTAATTCCTGCAAACACGTTTTGTATTGCCCAGTTGGATCATCTATCCACCAAGGTTCTGAACGTATATAATCGTGACAAACTCATTCTGGGTGAGGGGCTGGTCGTTGATAACGCCGAGTCATACTGTGCACTTGTGACTGAACATTCCCAAGGCCCGTTAGTAATCAATAATAATCTAACACATCCATTAACCAGACATATGGACGCAACCGAATTCGTAGGTGGGTGTTCATTTGTCGGTGTGCCTATACATAATGAGAACGGAGAAATTTACGGCTCCCTTTGCTCATTTGATCAGGATTTCTATTCCTATCAACAAAAGGACGTGGATCTGCTTCTCTCCTTGTCTTCCTTTTTCACGAGTCTTCTTGAGATGGAAACAACTCTGCAACAATTAAAACAGGCGGAAGAGACCGCTGCAAAAGTGCTTGAAGAAAAGAAAAATTTGCTGGCCGTTCTCAGCCATGAAATCCGGACGCCAATGAATGGTGTTCTTGCAATGGCCAATCTGTTGCAATCGACCAGGCTAAGTGAGGATCAATCGTTATATGTTAATGTCATTGAGTCAAGTGGCGCCAGCCTTCTGTCGATGATGGATCAAATTCTGGACTACTCCAAAGCAGAAGCTGGTGCGATCTCTCTGGAGATCAAGCCCTATAGTGTCTCTGACACAGTTGAACATGTATTACAATTATTCTCTTCTGAAGCACAGAAAAAAGGAATTAGGTTGTACGCAGAATATAATATTAATGATCATCTGATGCTTATGGGCGATCAGCACAAAGTTCGTCAGATTTTAATCAATCTCGTTGGGAATGCGCTAAAATTTACGGAGACAGGTGAAGTATGCATCTCTACTGAGGTATCTGCTGATACCAAAGGTACTCTCCATGCATCCTACGAAATAAAGGATACGGGCATCGGCATCCCGCAGGACCGTCAGGATCTGTTGTTCAAATCCTATTCCCAGATTCATGGTAATTCAGGAAAGTATGGCGGAGCGGGGCTGGGCTTGTCCATCTGTAAACAACTCGCTGAATTAATGGGTGGCGTTGTATGGCTTAAAGAGTCCAGTCCTATGGGCAGTCGGTTTGTCTTTAATATCTCCAGCGCTGCACCCAACGTCCATACAAATATCTGAATGATGAATATATTATTCTATCTGAAACAGATAGGAGGTATATACGTTGACTCAATTTCTCGATGCAAGATCATCGCAAAATGCTGCGTTGTTTAATTCCATTTCCATACCGATTCCAGTGATTTTTACGCCACAATTATTCGGCCAGATTGGTCTCATCACCGCTGGAGCCGGAACCAATCTAAGAGTTTCATTAAAAGGAACCATCACGGTGCAATTGCCGCGTGCACTTTTTATAGTAAGGATTACTGTGGTAAGAGGAACAATCGCAACCGATCCAATTGTATACTCGGGAAACCACACATATGGTCTGAATGGTCTGCTTAACCCTGAAGTGATTGTCTTCTCTGCCACTGACTATAACCCACCGCTCATGCCCCAATTAACCTATACCGCATTTATCAGCACAAACCTGCTCGGTACTACTCGGGTGGGACCCGAGAGTTTCGACGGATATGTCGTTTCAGATTGAACAAACATGTACAACCCCATACCTCTAATCGGTTTCCCGTAGATTAGAGATATGGGGTTGTTTTTACGATAACATAACTATTTTTAGAGCGAGCTATTAATCAGAGACCACAAATCCATCAAAATTCTCGGGACCAACGCGGATTGTTCCCAGCAAGTTGGAGCTTACAAAAGCAGTGTAAGTTAATTGTGGTAAAATCGGTGGATTAAAATCATTTCCAGAGAATGTAATTACTTGTGGTGCCAATACACTTAAACCAAATGTGGACGTTGCGGAGTAAATAACCGGGTCCGTTGACAAGGTACCTCTTACAACGGTAATCGTTATGCCCACAAGAGCTAAAGGTAATTGTACAGAAACCGTCCCTTTAAATTGAACTCTGGGATTGGCTCCTGCTCCGGCAGTTTGCAGACCAATTTGACCAAAGAGCTGTGGGGTGTTCAGGAATAATATTGGAATAGCTATTGAGTTGGCCAAACTGGCATTTTGTGATGTTCTTGCATCCAGAAATGTGCTCATCAATCTACCTCCTAATGTTGGGATAGGATAGTATATTCGTAGCGTACTATTATGTTTGGACTTCTAGCCAACAACTCACCAAAGCTATCATTCAATTACACTATGGTTGGAAGAATCCATTAAACAGCGATATGGTATATATGACTATATTCCAGACTCTTATATTGGAACGATATGAAAATTTTGTTATGCTACATATGTTAGATTACTAGATTCTGTTCAAAATATAATTCTACTATTATGTACGGAGTTGGAGGACACAAACGATGCTTATTAAACGTGTAGGAAACATCGCTGCGGTTACCGTAATTGCTCTCTCTATTCTTGGAAGTACCCCCAATATCGGTGGAGCCTATGCTGCCCCGGCCATCTCAGTTCAATTGGATGATGTGCCCCTGATATTTGATGCAGCTCCACGTATTGATAGAGGTGTCACTTACGTTCCGTTTCGGACGGTCGGGGAAGCCCTAGGTATCGATATTACCTGGAACAGCAAATCACAGACTGTAAAAGCAACGAACACTGTGAAAGGACAAACTACCGAGGTACTATTACAAGTTGGCAGCACCACAGCGACCGTAAATGGAAAAAAAGTTACACTTGCTGCAGCACCCGTTCAGCGGGAGGGCCGCGTACTTATTCCACTAAGTTCGTTCAGTAACCAATTCGGTGTACAAGTAAGCTGGAATCAAGCAACCAAGACGGTCTCCCTTGTCTCCCCACAACGCGAGATGCACCTGAGAGCCTTCTATGCATTGCAATCCTTTCAAGAAAAGGACCTTATTACTTCCATGAATTCCGTAGCCTTTGGCTGGAGCCGCATTGATCGTGAAGGCCAATTTACGCTCCAAGGGGATGAGTACCGCCTCCCTGCTGCTGCGGGTGATATTACACCGCAGTCTATCGTTGCTGACGCAGCAGATCAGCAGATCCAACCACAGCTCATGGTGTACGCATTGGACGGAAATGGTGAACTGACCAAAGTTCTGAGCGACAGCAGCCTGCGGCAGAAATCGATTGAAGGCATAACTGCTGCTGTCGCAGAGCATGGTTTTGGTGGAGTTGTTCTGGATTTTGAAGGACTGGGCTTTAAACTGGATGCGGTAGAACAACAGAAGCTGCTCAATGCTTACGTGAAACAACTAAAGAGTTCCTTGCCCCAGGACACAGTTTTATCTCTGGCGGTACCACCGCTAAATAGTGCTTATAAAGGTTATGATTACAAAACACTTGCCTCTATTGCAGATGATCTTATTATTATGGCCTATCAGTATAATCCGGTTGGCACCAAATCTCAGGTACCTGAGCCAAATAGTCTTGTGGATCAAGCGATTCAATTAGCCATACAGGCTGGTGTACCAAAGAGCAAGCTTCTGCTTGGTATCAGTCTAAGCAGTGAAACGCCCTCCTCTGTTGATGATAAGCTGGGTCTCGCCAAACGTTATGACCTCAAAGGAGCCGCGTTCTGGCGTCTGGGTCTGTTCCGTTCCTACAATACGAAAATGGAAGATGCCGTAAATGCTTCTGTGATCAAAGAGTAAACTTTCTAACTGGATACAACTTAAATAAAAAGAAGGACCAAGCCTCTGGTACGCAGAGACTTGGTCCTTCTTGTTCCCATCATCTTACTTTATAAATTTATCCACACTTCCAAATATAAGCTTCACAAACTGGGTAGGACCAGGCAAACGGGGCTGAAAGAGAAGAATAATCCCAATTACTGCCGCTACAGCAGTAAATCCCGCGCTCACTATTCTGGCTCGCTTCTCTTTGCTGCTCTTCCACCCTCCATACACTATCGCAGTCGCCAGCATCAATATTCCAAGGATTGAGCCTAGTTTCATTCAATCACCTCTCTTCCAGGCTTGTACAGGAGCCGATTCTGTTCAACTTTCGTCCTCATTAGGTATCCCCTGTGGTCCTGTTGATTTTCCGGTGCGTACTACATGTGCATCTACGTTGACTTGCACGTCCATATCAGGATAGATGGTTTCCCAGTTCTTCTCCTGCGCCTTCCATTGATGCGGGTAATATCTGCGGAATTCAACTGCGAATTTGAAGAAATCGGAGCGTAGCTCTTTCTGGGACATGTCTAAAGCATCATGAGCCAAAGATCTGAGTTTAGCCGACCATTCCTTTTCCAGTTTAGTTAATACAGCGGGATCCGTCAGATTGGCATCCGTCGTATTTAACACCACTTCTCCCCTGGTTTGGATGTCGACCTTCATACTCCACTGTTTGTTTACAATTCGCGGCTTCAAGGAGGTTTTATTTTCAATGAGTCTTATCGAAAAAGAACCCTTTAACGGCTCAAACTCAACGGGCATGATAATGCTGTTCAGTTCTTTTGCAAGTAGTAATACACCTACGCTTAGTGGTTCTTTGACCGTCTTGACATAACGATCCTTCTTATACATACTCAGACCTTTCACATATGGCGTTGTCGTCAGTTTATCCTGATCGGGCTCCGGGGGTAAGATTAACATGCGAGACAAAATGGCTGAACTGCTCGGACCTTCAATAGATTTAGCCAGTTCAAGCGCAGTAACACGTGTACCTAACTTCAAATTGGCCATCTCACGCAACGATTCAGCAGAACTTCGCTCCAGTGGATCAAGTAACGCAAGGATATCTTTCGCAGCCTTATCGCTGGAAAAGACATATGCATGCTCCCTGAACTGAGGGTAACGCAGGAAGAAATCGATATACTCGCGGATACCGCGTTTGCCGGCTTGCTCACTAATGATTATGACTTCGCAGTGGCCCCAGAACATATTCCGGGGAACTTTACGTTGTAACCGATTCAATGCCTCGGCAATTGTACGTCCTTCCGCTGTTCGAATCATTGTTACCCCGCTTGGACTGCCTCCACTCCCACTGCTATCTCCTGCACTTGCCTTTCGCGGAATGAAAATCTGTGAAGTCAATTGTACTTCACCATCTTCATAATCTATCCCTGTAGCCAGCACGATAGCCAAATCGTTAATCTCGATACGATCCCAACATCCACTTAAAAGCACACAACACAATATTGGCATTAGTAGTACTCTAAATATTCGCAAGTGCTCCTCCCCCCATCAATCAGGTGTTCGCTCGATTCTTCTTCCGAAAATGTGCCCACCCTTTCTTCAGCCATGCAACACCGTAGATCATAGCCGGAAGGATTAATAAAATGCTGATCGTATACAAGTTGGCTGAAGCACTAACCAAACTGGAAACACCAGATCCACCGGACACAACCCAGTAAGCAAATACCATGCACAGAAACGAAAGTGGACCAACCACAGGTTTGTAGTCCCGCAAACCAAACCATTCCGCGGTTGATGTAGCAAAGATATATAGAAAAACGGAAATTTTAACGAAAATACCGAAAATCCAGATGGCAATAATAAGGGATTCGATATGTTGCAGAAAGTCCGCAATGGTTATGTATCTTGCTGCGATCATGACTGGAAATACAAATGTATCCGTCAAATCACCAATTAAAAACAGGCAAAACAGATTGGTAACTGTCATCGCAGTTGTTGTAAATACAAGGGAACCCAGCATGACCCGGGTTATTCGTTTTTTTTCATTCACATAAGGTAGCAGAAAAGCCAACACGATATATTCACTAAACCATGCAGCAGGTGCAGCAGCCCCCGTAATAATGGGAATTGGACCCTTCTCCATAAAAGGAAACAGCTCGGCAGGATTCAGTTCACCAATCAACAATATAAAGATCAAAGCCAGCAGAACGATCAGCAGGGTAACAAACACCTGAGCGGTTCGTCCGACAACTTCAATCCCGAGTCTGACATTAATCGCACATACAACAACCATCGTCCCCATCACAACAAACAAAGGTGTACGCGGAAGTGCATTATTGACAATGAATTCACCGTATTCTCGAATAATCAAGCCCGTCAGGTGGGGCAAAAAAGCGATATATATCAGACCGAATAACTTGCCTGGAATCCGACCAATAATCAATACACTGGATTGAATGAGCGTTTTTCCAGGGTACAAACGATCAAGTCCAACGGAAATACCAATGGCAGCCAACCCAACGAGAGAACCTATAATTGGAGTCATCCACATGTCATGTCCTGCATAATGCATTGTAATTCCAGGCACAGACAAGATAGCCGTCGCGAGAATGGCGGGAAAGACCATAAATGCCAATTGAGTCACCGATATTTTCCCTTTGTCAGTCAACATATGTAATCCCGCTCCCTTGTTTGCTCGAATGTAGATTGTTCTAGTGTGGTTTGTTCCTTGGGGATGGACGCCACCACACATCCTTAAGTTCCTTAGCCATCGTAGGTGCTACCGGTGAGAGATAAGGTGTTCCAAATGAACGAAGACTGCTTAGATGAATGACAACCAAGATGACTCCCAACATGACACCCGTGAGTCCCAGCGTTCCCGCCAGAAACATCATGGGAAAACGTAGTAGACGAGTCGCGATGCTGGCAGCATAGCGAGGGATCATGAAAGAAGCGATACCGGTTATCGCGACAATGATAATCATGGGGGCTGAGACAATTCCGGCACTCGTCGCCGCTTGCCCAATAATTAAGGCGCCCACGATACTGACCGCTGATCCGACCTGCTTGGGCAATCGGACGCCAGCCTCACGCAATGCTTCAAAGGCAATTTCCATAATGAGCGCTTCCACCAGGGCAGGAAAAGGGATCTCTTCTCTCGCCCGAGCAATACTGAGAAGTAATACGGTAGGAATCATCTCCTGATGAAACGTCGTAATCGCTACATAAGCCGATGGAAGCAGCATGGATAAAACAAAAAAAATGTATCGCAGCCAGCGTACAAAAACACTCATGAACACATTTTGATAATAATCTTCGGGGGATTGTAACATGGAAAAAATAGTCACTGGCGCGATAAGGGTAAACGGTGTTCCGTCAACGAGAATAGCAAAACGACCTTCCAGCAAGTTGGAAACAACGACATCCGGGCGCTCCGTCGCAATCATCTGTGGAAATGGTGAATATCGCTGGTCAACAATGCCTTCTTCAATGTACTGACTCTCCAGTACGTCTCGGAGCTTTAAATCGCCAAGTCGTGTCTCCACTTCCTTAACAAGTTTGGGATCAATAATCCCCTCCATGTATACAAGTGAAATACTGGTGTTTGTACGATCTCCCATGTTACGTGTATGAATCTTCAATGCAGGTGTCTTGAGACGTTTGCGCAGTAAAGACATATTCATGGTCAACGACTCTGTGAACCCATCCCGTGCACCACGCACGGTCGATTCAGCTAACGGTTCTTCCGTTGAACGATTTGCAGCTAGGTATAGAGGGTATGTAGTTCCTCCTATTGAACCATCCAGCAGTAACAGAGCTTCTCCTTCAAATATGGCCTGTACTGCCTGAGTAGTCGTTTCAACTTGCTTAACAGAAGCTAGGGGAACTTGCGCAGCTTCGATCCCCATTTCCTGAAGGGGCGTTAGTACCTGGCGTTCCAGCCGCTCCGTATCGCATACACCAACACAATATACGCATAATGCTGATGTAAGACACGCCGTTTGGAATGTATGAAATACAACGTCCGAGCAACCCGCAAAAACGGAGCGTAACATTTCTTGATCAATAGCAAGATTTCCGGTTAATGGCAGGTCCTGTTGTGTTATCGCTGATGTGTCCATGACGCCTCCCCTTTCCGTAAACGCTCCGTCCAGATATTCTCAGTTAAAGGTATCCTTTACTTATCAGATGGGATATATACGCAAAATATAGAATGCCAAAAAAGCCGCCCTCATGAGCGACTCTGATGATATAGAACACTATTCATTCCTATCCTTTCACAGCACCCAAAGCAACACTCCCAATAATCTGTTTAGAAAATATAGAAAATACAATGATAATAGGCAGGATTGAGATCGCTACACCCAAATACAAGAGTCCATAATCCATCCCATAGTACCCCTGCACTAGCGCAACCAATACCGGAAGTGGATATTTATCCAGGGAGAAAAATAGCACCAGCGGTGTTAGGAAATTATTCCATGATCCGATAAACGTGAATATGCCAAGGGCGGCGATTGCCGGCCCCAGAATAGGCAGTACAATCTGATTGAACGTCCGGAACTCACCGGCACTGTCCACCCGCGCAGATTCAATAATCTCATCCGGGATGCTGCTCTCCATGAACTGTTTGATAAAAAATACATTAAACGCGTTAGCCGCAGCAGGCAAAATAATTGCGGCATAACTATCCAGAAGTCCCATCATGCTGAATAGTCGATATACGCCAATCAGAGCCAGTTGACCCGGTACCATCATGGTTGCTAACAGAAACAGGAACAACCCGTTTCGTCCTTTGAATTTAAATTTGGCAAATCCATACGCAGTTAAGGCCCCAATATACAGAGATAATACGGTCGATGTTCCGGCAATAAATATGCTGTTGGCAAACCCACGCCATATGTTGATTTTGGATACCATGTTCAGATAGTTATCAATCAAAAATGACCCAGGGAGAAATGTAAACGTCGAAGCAATCGTTGCATTGTTATGTGTGGAATAGATA
Source organism: Paenibacillus sp. FSL E2-0151 (assembly GCF_037993015.1). Lineage (NCBI taxonomy): Bacteria > Bacillati > Bacillota > Bacilli > Caryophanales > Paenibacillaceae > Paenibacillus > Paenibacillus sp. FSL E2-0151. Next base: position 3,286,007 of record NZ_CP150308.1, on the reverse strand, counting down.
AGCATCAGATAAAATGGAATAATGCAGAGCACGGCAAGACCTGTCAGCAACAGATAGATGATGATTTTGCCTGCCGTCAGGCCCCTTGTATTGGCATATTGCTGAATCGCCGCATTTGGTTGTTCAACTGATTTTGCAGTTTGCATAAGAACTCCCCTCCCTATGAACGGCTCTTCCGCTTGGTCATGATGAAGGATGCAACGGACAACAATATGATGATAATAAACAGGCAAAATGCGATGGCAGCGCCGTAACCAAATCGTGTGCTCTGAAATGCTACATTATAGAGATACATAATGCTCGTCATGGCTGCTCGGTCAGGACCGCCATTGCCGTTGGTTAGTGTAAATGGCTGATCGAAAATCTGGATGCCACCAATAATGGATGTAATCATCTGAAACAGAATTATTGGACGGAGCATCGGCACGATAATATGGATGAAAATATGTTTCTTTTTCGCGCCATCCATCTGTGCAGCTTCCAGCAATGAAGGATCAATGCCCTGAAGACCTGCAAGGTAGATGACCATGGAATAGCCGAAGTATTGAAAAAACAAAATGGATGATACAATAAGACGCATAAACCAGGGGTCATTTTTCCAGTTAATTGGATCTTGTATTATGCCGGTCTGCACCAAAAAATGATTCAGTCCGCCAGACTGCCAGTCAAAAATCAAGCTGACAAGCAATCCAAGTGATGCCGCCGTAACGATGTTGGGAAAAAAGTATACCGCTCTGAAAAAGTCCCGTCCTTTGAGCAGCTTATCATTCAAGATAAAAGCCAACACAAGTGAGATTGTGAGCTGTGGAACTACAGATACGCCCCAGATGAATAACGTATTAAACAAGGTTTTGTAGAACAACGGATCTTGTAATACGGCAACGTAGTTACCGATCCCTACAAAATCAGGTGTCGTGATCCCATCAAAGTTGGTGAAACTGATGTAGAGGGAATATAAAATGGGATACAGCCCAAAAGTGGTGAAAATAATAAAAAACGGAGCAATGAAGTAGTAGCCGTAATGGTCCTTACGAATCGTTTTGGCAAACATGTTCTATCCCCCCAGTTATCATCGGATGTGTATATTCATTCGCTTACTTCTAGGGCGTGTCTGAAAACTCCGAAGGAGTTTTGAGACACGTCCTAAGCTAATCCACTTCCAGTTCCGGAAATCTCAAGGTGACATCACGTTTGATTCGCTTTACGACTTCTTCCTTGGTCTGAATGTCCTTATTGAGATATAACTGGAGTACAATCTTGTAGATATCATTGTTAATCGTGGCATCATATTTGGTGCGTTCGTATACAGGTACCCGTTTTGCAGCCTCCGAGAAAAACTCGAAATGCTTTTGTCCTCCCAAATAAGATGATGAGAGAGACGGGGCAAGTTCATCATTCACAACCATGTTGCTGGTGAAATAATCCTGTTCTTTCGCTAACTCGGATAGAAAATCGTGGTCAAAATTATAGAACTCAATAAACTTCCAGGCCAAATCCTTTTTCTCACTTTTACTGTACATCGCGATGTAGGTTCCACCTGAACTAAAGGCTGACGGTCCCTGGGCTAAGCCCCACATGCCTTCGGTATCCGGAGCGTTTGCCTTGAACGTATATTGCAAACCCCAGGTTGCCCCGGGATAGAACATGACCTCTCCTTTTTGCATGGATGCAGCGTAACCGGCACTTCCATCTTCATACTCGGCAAGTACATTCCGCTCACGTGCTTCACGTACAAGATCGAGCACTTCCAAGTACGTTGGATCGATAACAAGTTTGCCGTCCTTCACCCAAGGTATACCATCATATGAATTCGATATAGCATTCCAATTCGCCAATGCATGTACTTTATTCCCGCTAAGTTGCTGTACCTTCTCTCCAATCTCGAAGATCTTCTCCCATGTATCGATCTGTGAACCCACCTTCTCAGGATCATCGGTGCCCAGATATTTCTTCGCCAAATCCCGACGATAGTAGATGCCCCCTGGTGTTCCCTGATAACCTATTGCTCTGACATTTCCCTCACTGTCCTGTTCATTGGCCTGAACAAAAGCATATTGTTCCTGGATAAGTTCATTGGCGTTATACGGCGAAGCTGATAGATTCTCCAGATATGGAACGTCAATCAGCTCTCGAATATTCGCATTTTCAATCATAAATACATCTGGAGCCTTCGAGGTTGTCTGTAGCGCAGATTTCAGCTTGGTGATATAGAAATTACCGGGGATGTTGACAAAGTTCACTTTGATGTCAGGATATTTCTGTTCAAATTTCTCGATGGCGTACCCTGCTTCATCCGTAAAACTCCACACGGTAATCTCCTGTTGCTTGGTTTGACTCGATGGACTGAACTGACAACCAGCTAACAACATCGCTGCACATACAAATACAATAGTTGGCTTAAACCACTTCTTCATAGGCCCCCTCCTTCAAAAAGGAAACGCTTACAATTTATTAGAGTATATTGATTTTGGAGAGGGCTTTCTCCACAAATATTGTGCATTACCCTCCATATTTTGTGATATTCGTACGATGTTTCTTACGAAATTCGGAGGGTGTACAGTCATTATATTTTTTGAAAAGACGATTATAGGAGTTAACATTGTTAAATCCGTGTCCGATCGCAATCTCCAGAATCGTATCCTGACGGAACAATAAAGCCCACTCGGACTTGATAATTCGAAAATGATTCAAGTATTCCATCAGTGTTACTCCCTTGATCTCTTTGAACAGCTTGCAGACATGGAACTTGCTGAATTTAATATGTTCTGCCACCTGTTCCAGCTTAATGGGCTCAGCATAGTGCTCCTCCAGGTATTCACAGACCGATTCAAGGAATTCAAATTTTTTGGAGGAAGTACATGCCCATCCTGAAGATGAAGATTCATCGGTGGTAACCGGTACTTTGGTACGTAATAAAAGAATGATGAGATCATACAATCTGGATACCATTAACCATCGGTATCCCGGCTTCTGATTTTTCTTCTCGGTAATGATGTCATCTATATATTGAGTCAGATTGCTCTGACTTCCCGTATTCGAGGGAATAACTGTTGTTTTGTTGAAAAGTTGTCCGAGATCCTGAATTTCGGCTTCGGTCGTGAAACTCCCGGTTAACAATTCGAGTCGGAACAAGATGATGGTCAAATGTTCGGTCCCCGGCAAAAAGCAGTGCACATCCCCTGGTTTGATCAGCAGCACATCCCCCTTTTCCAACTCACACACGTGGTCGTTCACGCCAATTCTGGCGCTCTTACCATTGACGAGAACCAGTTCAACCTCATCATGCCAGTGTGCAGCATAATTGAACTGATTTCCTGTATGAATTACCCGAATGGGAAAACCTTCTTGCATATGGCCTGTCTCCAAAAAAGTGGGTACACCCATCGTATCAACCTCCATTTATTTCCAACAAAAAATACTCCTCATCTTTATATTATGCATTAATGGCTACTCTCCTTTCTTTTTAAGTATTTAAAATTCTATCGAATGCAAAAAAACTCCTCAACTCAGGTTGAGGAGCCGAACAGAATCACGTTCCACGCATTGGATGTCCAGTGTATATAACGTCTCTACGATCTCTCCGTTCAGCAGTTGGAAGAGAACATGACCTGCAAGCTGGCCTGCATCCCTCTTCGGCTGACGAAATGTGGTTAGAGGTGGATTCATGTACTGAGATGCAGGTATATTGTCAAAGCCAATTACGGATAACTGCTCAGGTATTGAGATATCATGCTCCCTGAAGGCTTCCAAGCCGCCGATCGCCATCTCATCATTTGCAAAAAATACAGCGGATGGCAACTCTCCTTCAAGCAGTTTCTTGGCTGCATCGTACCCATCTTGCTTCATGAATTGTCCGCCAATTTTCCATTCGGGGTTCTCTTCGATACCTGCCTCCTTCAGGGCTTTCAAATAACCTTGATAACGATGGAGATTACATTCCGATTGTGACGGGCCACTAATATAAGCTATTGTCCGATGCCCTTTATCGATCAGATAACGGGTAGCCAAGTAACCGCCTTGCGTATCACTCATCAAAACCTTTACAATATGTTGAGCATCCAGATCCCGATCCATGACAACAATCGGAAACCCTGCTTCAGATGCTTCAATCAGCAACTGATCTTGAATATTCTGAGCAATAACAATAGCTCCGTCAATTCTTCGTTCACGAATGTAACGATGGGCTGTCGACTTCTCTCCACCCAACGAACTACATACGATCATATCGTATCCATGACTCATAACGACGGTTTCTATTCCGTTCACCAAATCCGAGAAATACGGGCTGGACATGTCATGGACAATAATACCAATGGTTTGTGTACTATTTCGTTTTAATTCCGATGCAGGACCATGCCTAACATAATTGAGTTGACTCGCTGCCTCAAGCACTCGAAGTCTTGTCGGCTCACTTACATTCCCTTTATCGTTGAGTACGCAAGATACGGTCGAACTGGCTACACCAGCCATCTTGGCTACATCTTTAATCGTTGTCATCATATATACTCCTCAAAAACAGCTTCATCTGTTTAGTTCATTATGGCAGTAACACAGCAATACACACGGGATAGTTCACTAGCATTTTAACACGTCAGTCCAGTCATGTCTCTTAGCAAAACATCAACTACGAAAAAACATATTAAAGAAACCGAGGTGCCTTCATGAGATTTAGTGAATATGTAATAGGTCAGCGCTACAAATCCACATCCTTGGCATTATCCAAGAGTGATATTATTGAGTTTGCCACAATCTATGACCCACAGTACATGCATTTGGATGAGGAAAAGGCCAAGCAAGGTCGCTTTGGCAGTTTAATTGCTTCTGGCATGCAAACGATGAATATCTCCTTTAAATTATGGATTGAGGTCGGGGTCTATGGAGAGCATGTCGTGGCGGGCACCGGAATGAATAACATTCAATTCCTGAAACCGGTCTTTCCGGATGATGAACTTCATGTCATTGCAGAAGTCATTGGACTGACTCCCAGACGAAAAGGAAATGGGATTGTTACAGTGCTGCTGAGTACTTTCAATCAGAAGAATCAAAAGGTATTTCAAGCAGAATTAAGTGCTTTAATTGATAATTAAGGACGAGAAAAAGCCCAAAAAAAGCCGCCAATTGGCGGCTTTTCGTAGATATATCACATTGAAGCATTTTTAAGCGTTATATCCTTTCAATACCTGCCCCAAAATCTCTACACCCTTGACAATCTGTTCGTCTGAAGGGGTTGAGAAATTAAGTCTGATGGCATTACAAGGGTCTTGCTCGTTCACCAGGAATGCATTTCCCGGTACAACCGCAACACCTTGAGCTGCCGCTGTCTTGGCATAATCAAGCATTGGCACATGTGCCGGCAGATCACACCAGAGGAACAGTCCACCATCCGGTTGGGTATAGGTAATGGACTCACCCATATGCTCTTGCAGCTTGTCCATCATCAATGTTGCTTTTCTCCGATAGACCTCACGAATGCTGTTAATGTGCCCCGCGTAGTCATACTCTGTCATGAACTTGTACGCCAGGATCTGTGGAAGCATGGCCGTATGTACGTCTTCTCCCTGTTTGGCAACAACCATCTTCTCCACGACTTCATGGGGCGCTTGTACAAAACCAACGCGCAGTCCCGCCGATAGAATTTTGGAGAATGATCCAACATAGATGACCAGACCCTCATCATCCATAGACTTGATGGTTGGCACATCGTCTCCATTGAATCGAAGTTCTCCGTACGGGTTATCTTCCAAAATCATCACGCCATACTTCTTAGCCAGCTCGTATATGGCTTTACGTTTCTCCAGGCTCGTTGTTACACCCGTCGGATTCTGAAAACTCGGGATCACGTAAATCAGTTTCACATTAGGCTCCGTTTGCAGTGCCTGTTCCAGCTTCTCGATATCCATACCGTCCATCTCCATCGGAACACCGGCAAGCTTTGCACCGGATGCCCGGAAGGAGTTCAGGGAACCAATAAAGCTCGGGCTCTCACAGATGATCGTGTCCCCTTCATTACAGAATACTTTACAGGCCAGTTCAATCCCCTGCTGCGCTCCAGATACAATGAACAATTGATCGGATGGTTTACCTGTATCAAAACCTGTCTTCAAATGTTGAGTCAATGCTTCCCTGAGGGGAACATATCCTTCCGTTATCCCATATTGCAGAGCTGTGACGGGGTCATGCTCCAGAATGGATTGAGTGAATGTGCGAATCGCCTCAATAGGAAAGGTTTCCGGAGCAGGATTTCCCGCGGAGAATGGAATCACATTTTGTCCCGAAGAAGCCTTCAGAATCTCACGAATAATGGATGGTTGCAGTGCTGCGATACGATTGGAAAATGAATAGTTCATCTTAATTAGTGCCTCCCGACATTTCATCTGAATTAACTCTCTATCATTACATTAAATTCTATTATACGAGCATTTCCCGAATTTCCAAACTGTCTCCACAAAATTAATGTTTGTACGCCAAAAAAGAGGCCGCCGTCAGCAACCTCTTTCGCAGAAGTATTGAGCAAACATTCAGCCTGTTAGCGCGCTGCGTTCATCTCGGATAGCCGTGTGGCCTTCACAACATAAGCGGCTAGACCAGGGATCATCCGGGCCAGACCAGGATAGAATTTATTGGTCTTAGCAAAAGCCAGCTTTTGGATTCTTCTTGCGCGTCTGAGCAATTGGGTGAATTCACGGCTTGCTTCCAGCGTGTAATTACTCTGCCAATCGGCATGTTCAATATCGCCCTGCAGGTACTTGTCAGTCCACCTTGCACACAGGAGTGAGGAGCGAAGGGCAATGGACATTCCGTCTCCACATAAGGGCGGTATCATCAGCATGGCATCCCCAATATGCGGATATTGAGACCACGGTTCAGGAACGTTGGACAGATGCAGCGGCGCAATCGACACTTGCGTTCCATCTACAGGTTTTCCTTCAGCTAAACGGGATGCCAAGCTCACGTTTGTCAGGGATGCCGCCTGTAAAATATCGTTTACAGACTTGCCACTTCCCTGGACGGTATCCAGTGTTAACAATGCGGCGACATTCACAATACCATCCTCAATCGGAGAAATGCCCACGTAACCACCCTCGCAAAAATATAACTCTACGCGTGCGGGAATCTCTATCCCGCTGAAGTGGGACTTAACGCCAACGTATACGGTTTGGTCCCGCAGATCAGGTGCGGAAGCCATCCCCCGCGGCTTTTTGGTCCCATGTGCCCCGATAACGGCTTTGGCTCTGTAACTGATCCGCTCATCTCCCTGTTTCACCTGAACCTCATAACTGGCATCCTCAAGCTGCTCGATGCTCGTTATGGTCGCTTTGGTCACAATCTGGGCTCCGGCCTCCAGCGCCTTCTGATGCAAAATCTGGTCCAGCTCATATCGACTTATGCCATATGCGAATCCCGGCAGCGGTGCTTCGATCACTCCGCCTTGTGGCATAACGATTTTGGCATGATCCATGGTGCTCGGTTTCTTTGACTGGTCCAGAAGGTGAATATCCAGAACTTCTAACATCTCCTTGGTTTCGGGTGACATGAACTCACCGCAGGTTTTGTGCCGCGGGAACTCCTGGCGATCCAGCAAAAGGGTCCGATGTCCTTTCCCTGCCAGTTGCATTGCACATGTACTGCCGGCAATTCCGGCTCCGATGACAATCACATCTATCGATTTCGACACGTAAGATCACCTGCCTTTCGTGGGAATTACAACAGAATAACGGAATAAGGGCTTCCATTCATAGGTCATCGTATCATGATTGAGACGTTGTTTAAGTTCCTTCCAATCCCTCCCTGTAAAACCTTTGGCTACGGAAAGAGGCCCATCATGACGAATATAACGATTGCGCGAGATCATCCGTGTAGTAATCCAGACCGCCTTATAGGATACGGGGTGGCGGTGAATATCATTAATAACGACACCGTATCTGGATGCTCTTAGCATATGAGAAACCATATCGACCAGCTGATCTCCGTCAAAATGATGTACAAACTGGGAACCTGTCACAATATCTGCTGAAGCATCCGGCAGTTGTGTAAGATCGGCACGTTGTACCCGGACTCGGGATTCGTCACGGAATAGTTGTCTCGCTTCATCACACGCTTCTTCCGTCAGATCAACCAACGTAATTTCCAGCTGAACACCCTGACGATCTGCCCATTGCAGTAGTTTCTGGTTCACATCCCCTGAACCTGCCCCCACATCCAGCAGGGTCAGCTTATTCGGCTTACCGACTGAGTTCCACAACTTCTCTACACCAGCCAGAGTTGGGCCAGGTGCTGCAAATATTTTGTTAAGACGTCTCAGATGTCTAAGCGCTTCACGCAGCTCCTCCCCTCCCAGAGAGAAGTCATCCATCAGTTCATCTTCCTTGGCTCGAATGGACAATGTTCTAAAAAAGGACATGATCGTGCTCCTCCATCACTGAAGATAATGAGGGTACATAAGTGAATTTCATCAACTCTGCGGTGAGTCCCGGTCCAAATGCCATGGCTACACCATCTGTGGAGGATTGACCCTGTACCTTCATGTCCTCACGCATCGCGTTCATTACAAACAGAATGGTATTGGAGGATAAGTTACCATACGTTCTGAGGACATCCCTGCTATACTTTGTTTGCTCGTCTCGAAGCTTCATTACATTCTGCACAGAGTCCACAATCCCACGTCCTCCCGGATGAATGGCCCACAGTTCAGGCAGCTGTTCACTTTGCAATAAGAGACGCAGTTCCTCTTCCAGGTGAACACCTAACAATTTTGGAATACGTGGGGATAGATACAGGTCATACCCCAGATTCCCCACCTCCCAGGTCATATCTTCAGTCGAATCGGGAAGAAGCACAGAATAACCCGTTCCCAGACTCAAAACATTCTTGTGCTGAGGTTCTGGTGTGCCCACTACACAAGAAGAAGCAGCGTCTCCGAAGAATGAAGCTGCAAACAGCGCTTCCCGATCTTGTACGGGCTGAAAATGAATGGTGCACAACTCTACACAGACCACAAGGACCTGTGATCCGGGAGCTCCCTGCACCACATCTCGTGCCATCTGAATGGCTTTCAGCCCTGCGGCACAACCCTGAAAGATTAGCGGCAGTCGATTAACTCGGGCAGACAAACCCAAATGACGGATGAGCATAACATCAAGACCCGGCAGATATTGACCTGTGCAGCTGACCGTGATGATATGTGTGATGCTCTTTGGAGATACGCCTGAATCCTCCAGGGCTTTCTCTGCAGCCTCAACCCCGAGCGGAAGCGCCTCTCGCTTGTATGTATTCATTCGTTCTTCGGTTGTCGGGATGTCTGATCGCTCACCAGAGGGCAGATAACGGCATTCTTCGAGTGAACCCAGATAGCTCGGTTCCACGGTATATCGTGTTTCAACACCACAGGACTTGAATATTCGTCTGGCAAAACGGGCCAAATCTGGCCGATCCTGAAGAGAAGAAGCGATTAGTTCTGCAATATCTGACTGTGCTACGGGGTGAGCAGGTAGAGCCGTTCCCATGCCAAGAATCGCGATATCGGATGGACTGTTATATTGGTTCATAATAAACCTCCTGGTATTGGTCATTATTTCCTCTAATTTAACAACTCTTACCCTTAACGATATCGTTATAATCTCAATAAGGCTCCTAATCTAGTTTATTAACACATCCGCAAGCTCAGAAGCTTGGTTTCAACATGCCATTGAAGCAATTACACCAATGAACGAAAAAAAGCCGCCATTAGGCGACTTCAAGGTAACTATATTCCTTCTAAGCGTCACTCTGATACACGTTATTTGGAAAATGCTTCTCTGATCTTGTCACTCATCAGGTACCAGGCATCCTCAGCCATCTGGAGATCGCCAAAATGCGTAAATCCATGAGCGGCTCCCTTATACTCCTTAAGTGTCACCTTCACACCGCTTGCTTCCAGCCTTGCTGCATATGTTCTTGCTTCTTGGGCCAGTGAATCTTTCTCCGCGGTAATGATCAATGCTTCTGGAAGTCCCTCTACTGATGTTGCAAGCACAGGTGAAGCCCACGGGTCTTGCGCCTCTTCTGACGTTTCAAGGTACATAGCATTGAACGTTCTGGCGATATCGGCTGGAATGGCTTCTGCAAAACTCGGTTTCTCGGCCGGATCTGTAGCCACATCCAATACGGCATAATCCATAATTTGCAGAACAATTGGCAGCTCGCTACCTCGTTGCTGATTCAGTAAACACACTGCTGCAGCAAGATTACCACCAGCGCTATGTCCCCCAATAGCGAATAGAGACGGGTTAACCGAGAAGGATTGCGGGTTGGCATGGACCCACTGTACAACGTCGTAACATTCATGAACCGCCGTTGGGAACTTGTGCTCTGGTGCAAGACTGTAATCGATATTAACGACCACACAATCAGATCGATCAGCAATCAAGCGACACCATGGATCATCCATCTCTGCTTGTCCCAAGATGAAACCACCCCCATGCATATTAAAAAAGACCGGCAGAGGCGCGGAATGCTCCCTATCCGGTGTATACACAAGTACACGTGTATCCCCTTTAGTTGTAGGAATCATGACTTCTTTTACTGTGACCGCATACGTGGAACTGGGTTGAAGAGCTGCACCTGTACCGACGACATTTTGACGCATACGTTGTACCATTGCCAATTGTTGTTGTTGATCCATAGATATCACTCCTTTAGTGGATTGCCAATACGCCTTCTTCCGTTGTCACTTTAAGTATAGATGACACTTGTCTATTCCGTCATGTGCAAATCATTTGATATGTATTGATCAACATGCTGAAACGTCAACCAAAATTACCTTCCCCTGCTCTTAATGCTTCAATGTTAACATTCAGTGCCAGGAGATTGGTTTGGGTCCGTGCTTGTTTCCTTTTTTTTGTGGAACATCATCCAGACCCCCATCAAACAAAATAAAACGCTGCACCCCATGCCAAACAAGCTACTGGTTTTTAATGCAAGAGGTGAGCCTTGCATGGTAAGTAACGTCGCTTGGGTCACCACGATGGATACCATCGCATCGGTGAAGTTAATCATTTTCAATGTAGATATGATCGGGTTATGGAGATGACGGTTCGCCCAGGTACCATACACGGCAAAAACCAGCTTGGTAAAAGCAACTGTAGATACGATATACACGATGTTACCCTCATATATGAAGGCATCGCCGATTAGATACATTCGCAGGCAGACCATCGAATAGGACACGCCTAGTAAACACAGGAACAGACCTCCGCGCTTATATACCGTAAGTTCTAATCTATATCTTTCTTCGGGAGAGTCCATTCTCTTGGTAACTGTATATTTATGGAGCACTTGTCCTTTTGCCACACACAGAATCAGATAATATACAGCATTTGTAATGAACCATCCCGAAAGCAGATATATGCCCAGGATTAACTTGCCTATCCCTGTTACAGCATTGATAACAAGGGAAGCCACATTAAACAAGGCCGTTCGATCTTGTTTATTTCCAAGGTAATGGAACCAAATGGACTTCAAATATGTCTTCATTTTCATAGGATATTCATTCTGTTAGAGAAGCAGACCATTAGCCTTTTCACCTACCTCTTAAATGTCAATAACATGATGAATGAGGTGTAGAGAAAGTGGTATATGTTCTCCTCATTCGGCCAAAGACTCCCGAACGCTTTTTGGAAGGGATTTGACAACCATATCATACGAGTGATCGATCATGACATAGACATCTTCATCGGACAATGAACCATCCAGCGTAATGGTATTCCAGTGTTTTTTGTTCATATGATATCCTGGTCGAACCGCTTCATGCTGCTCTCTCAGGTTCTCTGCAATAATGGGATCACATTTTAAGTTTAATAGACCATTTTCTTCTTTGTCTTCGAAAAGTAATGCGAATATTTTCCCTCCGACCTTCATCGCGACTGGATCAGGCCCAAATGGATAATCCTTGGTCGCACCTTTCTTCTTCAAACTGTATTCAATCATCGTATCCTTCAAGTCAGTACCTCCCTTTCACCAGTGGACGATATAATGATACCGAATGTAAGTTCGTATGTAAATAAGCTCGTTGCACATAAAAGCACATAATAAAACCTCCTCCAAATGAATGGAGAAGGTTTTATCTGGATTTATTTAGATCTTAATTGGCTCTATCATTCCTAGTTTTGCTGCTGCGGCTGAATGAGCCATGGTTAGATTTACTGCTACTACTGTTTGATCTACTGCTATTGGGTCTACCGTCGTTTGAACGACTACTGTTTGATTTACCACTCTTGGCAAACCATTCGGATTTGGGCTTGCGTGCCGGGTTAGCTTTGGACTTCGCCGGTTTGCCTGCAGCCGATTTGTTGAACGAAGGTTTACTGCCTGATGCTTTGCTGGTTTTATCAAACACAGGTACACCTGTCATTGGATACGGATGACCTTTTACTTCAGGAATCGTCTTTTTGATTACTTTCTCGATATCCTTCAGGAATGGAAGTTCGTCCTTCTCGCAGAACGAGATGGCCATCCCGCTTTTGCCTGCTCGACCTGTACGGCCAATACGGTGAACATACGTTTCCGGAATGTTAGGCAGGTTAAAGTTAATGACATGTGAAAGTTCCTCTACGTCAATTCCTCTTGCCGCGATATCCGTCGCAACTAATACACGTGTTGCACCACTCTTGAAGTTGTTCAGTGCCCGTTGTCTCTCGTTCTGAGACTTGTTGCCATGAATAGCCTGTGCCGTAACATTCGCTTTGGCCAAATCACGTGTAACCCGGTCAGCGCCGCGCTTCGTGCGTGTGAACACCAATGCCGTGACGATGGATTTATCCTCCAAAATTTGGTTCAACATATGTTGCTTCTTGCCGTTTTCCAACAAATAAATAGACTGCTCAATGCGGTCTACCGTTGAAGATACCGGTGTGATTTCTACTTTGACTGGATCAACCAGCAGGGTTTTAACCATTTTGGTGATTTCAGGAGGCATCGTAGCTGAGAAGAACAGCGTCTGCTTTTTGTTCGGCATTTTGGCAATGATTCTTTTCACATCATGAATGAAGCCCATGTCTAACATCCGGTCTGCTTCATCCAAAACGAGAATCTCAACCATCTTCAGATCAATACGTTTCTGGTTAATCAGATCGTTCAATCTACCAGGCGTTGCGATAATAATATCTGCACCTTGATTCAACGCACGCTCTTGCACTTTTTGCGAAACGCCGCCAACGATTGCCGTACAACGAATGTCCGTATACCGGCTATATACCTTGATATTATCCGCGATCTGAATAGCCAGTTCTCGTGTTGGTGTCAAAATTAATGAGCGAATATGTCGTGCGGACTTCGATCCTTGCCCTTTGGATCTTTCGCTTAATAATTGAATGATCGGCACTGAAAATGCTGCCGTCTTGCCTGTTCCTGTCTGTGCACATCCCAGCAGATCTCTGCCAGCTAATACAGCTGGTATGGCCTGTTCCTGTATAGGGGTAGGATTAGTATAGTTTGCTTTGCTTAACCCTTCCATAATAGAGGGGATAATATTTAAGTCCTTAAATGTCATGTTGTCTCCTTCATTTACGCACATCTATCAATATGACGCATCTTTTATTTCACACGTAACGTATAAGGATACCATTAAAAACGTAATTTGTACATTATCTTTTTAAAATCACTTTGTTTAACTCACCAATTTAAGACCAACTGCCGATCCGAGCACCATAGCGATAAACAGAATTCGAAGGGCATTTCGAGGTTCTCCATAAAACACCATGCCCAGAATGGCACCACCGGAGGCCCCGATTCCCGTCCAAACGGCATATGCTGTCCCCATCGGAAGAGTTTCCATTGCAATGGACAGGAACAGGAAGCTTAAACCAAACCCGCCTACCAATAGAACCAGTGAAATGAGATTACGGTCTTTGTGCAACTTGTTTATCATCAGCACTCCGATCATCTCAAATATACCTGCCAAGATAAGAAATACCCAGTTCATTATAGCTGCACCTCCTTATTCTTCTCTTTGCTCAGCATTTTAAGACCAATCACGCCAAGTAAAAGTACACCAATGAGTACCATTTTTCCGGTTTGAACAGTCGCATTAAACAGAACAATCTCTGCAAGTACCGTGCCAGCGGTACCCAGGCCAACAAATACGGCATATACGGTTCCCACAGGCAGTGTACGCGAAGCTGCAATCATCAAGGAGAAACTAATGATAATTGCAACCAACGTAAACCCCCATTCCAGCAGACCACTGGCATGTTTCAATCCAATGACCCAACCTACTTCAAACAACGCAGCAATCACAACCGACATCCACGTTTTATTCATTCTTGTAACACTCCTTCTCTACTACATTTTTTGTACAACCCGTAAGGTTCATTAGCGTAAAAACAAAAAAAGCCCGGGAAACAAACTGCATGTAGCAGTTCATCTCCCAGGCTTTTATCCCTCCGTGGCACAACCAACAGGTTGCGGGTTTTCTCTCGGACCAGACCGACACATACATCGCGGAACCCTAGAAAACCTGTTTTTATTCTAATGTGACTCCAATTATACACACTTCCACTATCTTGGCAACCCCGTAAATGTGATCATGCCCTTTATTTGATAATCAAACCCATTAATCCTACAAATGTGGCGGCTTGATGTGGTGAAATCACACAACCGTTGAGATCTTCCATCGTCAGCACCAAGGAGTCAAATTCGCAATCGCTAAGATCCAAATCCTTCATTTTGGTCCCCGTTAAGGATGCTTGGTCGATGTTACATTGACGGAACTCCATTTTTTGCAGTGCCAGATAGGCAAAGTCCGCACCAATCAAGGTACATTCCGAGAAGGAGACCTGTTTCAGATGGGCAAAACGGAAATTGCTGTAGTCGCCTAGACCATGAAGGAAACTGACATTTTGCAATCGGCTATTGGAAAAATCAGTTCCGACAAACTTGCAGTTATGCCATTCGATTCGATGCATGAAGGCACTAGAGAGATTGACATTGGAGAAGTCACAGTGTTCGAACCGGACATCGGTGAATTCAAATTGTTCCAAGGTAGACTCCGAGATTGTCACATGTCTAAATACAACATTTTCAAAGGAAACCTTACTCGCTTCCTGTTGATCCAATGTAATGTTCTCGATCAGTTTGTGTTTGTACTCCACTTTGGATTCCAGGAATGCAATCGTTTCCGGTTCGAGCAACTGCTCCTGAATCTTGGGTTTGTCCATTTTCATCCCGTATTCCCCTATTCCTTAATAGCTACAACTCGCAGTCGGCTTCTGTCCAGATACCACTGTCCATCCCGCATCAGTTGTGGCTGTACTTTTTTCTCAACAGCTTCCATAATAACATCCTGTTCCGCAGGTGTGATACCACTGAATAAATACTCCGCGAAGCTGGTCAACCACTTTTTGGCACCTGGCTTGAACGGGGTAAATTGATCCACATGCTGAGCCAGACTAACTCGAAATCCGTGTTGCTCCAGAAGATTAGCATATTCGCCAATGGTCGGGTGATACCACGGATTCCGTCCTTCCCATTTGTATCCACGGGCATCCAGTTCTTCCTGTACCGCTGTAATTAATATAGCCGTGTTACCATTTGCAGCAAACTCAGCCACGAATCGCCCGCCCCTCTTGAGCGCTAACTGTATTGATTGTACTACAGCTGGAGCATCCTTTATCCAATGCAGAACGGCATGAGAGAAGACCGCATCATACGGTTCTTCTGTCCGATAATGACAAGCATTTGCTACTTGAATATTCATATCAGGGTATTTCTGTTTAGCTTGCCTAATCGTCTCTTCTGAAAAATCTATACCTGTTGGCAGCGCTCCTGCGGCTGCAATTTTGGCTGTCAGACCGCCATTACCGCAACCTACATCAAGAATACGTTCACCTTGGGATGGCTGGAGCAATGATAAGATAGGTGTGCCCTGTAACGTAGCAAAAGGAGCGGAATGACCACTCGATGATTCGTTCACTTGACCGGATGAATGTCCGTTATTCATAGATTATAATCTCCTTCTCAATTAAGGATCTAATGTATCTATAATAACTTTAATATAAAGGAACTGTCAATTCACTTATCAGATCACTATAAAAAAAGCCGCCGAATGGCGACTTCAACATTAAGGATTCGGATCAACTGAGATTTCCTGTTAGCCCACATATTCCATATCTCACACTCTCCTTGAATTTGTTCTGTAAACTGATGTTGTCTCGACCTCTTCGGTAACTAGCTCTAACCAGCATGTGAAGTATATCTCTCGATGTACGGAATTTTCTTCGAACTTGATCTGTGATTCGAGCCTGTCAATCAAAATTTGCCTCACATGGTTTGATAACCACTTCATCACCTTACTCACCCAACTTTTCAAATAAACTTTAATCGCTTGGCTCTGTTAACATACTCTTAGTATGCCGAGTCATGGGCTGCAAGCGGTATATCAATCGTCTTAATTGATTGCCTGATCCTCTCAGGCCCTCTTCCAATTACCTGATTGCTTCCATGAATCTCCCGGTCATCGGGCAGATTATCAAGGCATCCGCAGATGCACCCTACTTAAGTCTTAAGCTCGAATTCACACCGAACCAAATTCTCGAAGTACTTAACGAATGTAATATCAAGGTAACATTCAACGAAAACGCCAGACGAGCCATGTTTGTAGGTCAGATGGAATCGTCCATTCAGGATGCTGTACTCCGACTTGTTCGATTGCTGGATACGCCAGGAGAGATTCCGTTTCTGGCTCCGTTGTACGTTAAAGAAATCCTGTTCCGTCTCCTTCAAGGGCCTTACGGAGGAGAACTGGCGCAGATTGCGGTTGAAGGTAGCAGCACTTATCGGATCAGAGAAGCGATTGAGTACATCGTTCATCATTGGGAACAGCCTTTTCGCATTGAAGATCTGGCTGAGACCGCGAGCATGAGCGTCTCTTCATTCCATCGTCACTTCAAAGAGATCACAGCTATGAGCCCATTACAATTCCAGAAACAATTAAGATTACAGGAAGCCCGGCGACTTCTGATGGCCGAATCTGCTGACGCGGCAGATGTAGCGTTCCGGGTTGGTTACGAGAGTGCTTCTCAATTTAGCCGCGAATATGCACGCATGTTCGGTGCGCCGCCAAGAGCCGATATCCGACGGCTGAAAGAGAAATATGACATGGCCTTGAGTGAGTAACCGAGTATGTACTCTCTATCTCACAACTATCACACAAAAGGCAAACCAAAAAAGGACAACCACAACGGATTGTCCTTTTTTCAGTATCAAAATTCTGCGTAATATCTTTTGGAATTTTCAAAATACTCGTATTTATGAAAGGAAATCGGAGCTGTTCTCCTTAATTTAATGAACAAGATTAGACCAATGCTTCGACCCGTTCTGGCACGTGGATCTCTTCGTGCAATAATTGAGTGATGTCACGAGTCAGTGCATCCACATTCTCCTGCTGCGTTGCCCAGCTGGTACAGAAGCGCACCGCACTGTGTGTATCGTCAACCTTTTCCCAGAAGGTGAACGTATAACCGTTGCGTAATTTCTCAAGCAAACGATCAGGCAGAATCGGAAACTGCTGGTTGGTTGGTGAATCGTACAGGAAGCGTACCCCCTGCTGTTCGAGTGAGTCATGAATTCTCAAGGCCATATCTATGGCATGGCGAGAAATATCGAGGTACAGACCGTCTTCGAACAACGTTTCGAATTGGATACCTAGCAATCTGCCTTTGGCAAGCAGGCCACCTTTTTGTTTGATCATATAACGAAAATCAGGTTTCAGTGCATCATTCAGGATAACAACCGCCTCTCCCATCAATGCGCCAATCTTGGTTCCCCCGATGTAAAACACATCACACAAGCGAGCAAGATCAGCAAGTGTCATATCGCAAGCGCGTGAAGCGAGTGCATATCCAAGGCGTGCTCCATCCACGAAAAAAGGAAGACCACATGCTCTGCTCACTGTATGCAATGCTTGCAGTTCTGCCTTGCTGTACATCGTTCCATTCTCCGTTGGTTGGGATATGTAGACCATTCCTGGTTGAACACAGTGTTCCGGCGACGACTCATTCATGTGCGCATCGTAGACTGCTCTAACCTGCTCAGGCGTGATCTTTCCGTCCTCGCTTGGAACTGTGAGTACCTTATGTCCCGTAGCTTCAATAGCTCCGGTTTCATGAACCGCAATGTGTCCCGAGGACGCAGCAATCACACCTTGATATGGACGCAAAATAGAGGCAATCACCGTTGTATTTGTCTGTGTACCACCAACCAGGAAATGAACATCAGCTTGCTCATTGTCACAAGCCTGACGAATAAGCATTCTCGCCCGTTCGCAGTGTCCATCCGTGCCATACCCGCTCGTCTGTTCCATATTGGTTTCCATCAGTCTTTGTAAAATGCGTTCATGCGCACCTTCGTTATAATCACATTCAAATCGTATCATCGTGTTGTCTCTCCTGCCTTCTTGTTCAACTTCTCTTGTATGTTCATCATGGAGGTGTATACCTCTTGAATCTCTTCTTCATTCAATTCTTGCATCAGCTTCAGGATCTGTTGATCGGATCGGTCATTCAATTGGGCATACAGTTCCTCACCCTTGGCTGTCAGACGAATCAGACTGACCCGGCTGTCGGCCGCAGAATCCACTTTCACCAGCAGTCCTTCCTTGGACAGCTTGTTCACAATTCGGCTCATGTAACTGCGATCAATGGTCAGTGTATCTACCAGATTATTCGCAATGCTCTCTCCCCGAATTCCAATCTCAATAATGACTCGTACTTCTGCAAACGAATACCCTGTTCCGAGAATATGCTTATCAAGTACACCGAGTATGTTGGTATAAAAACGGTTAAAACGTCGCATGTCAGCCAGTATATCTGGATTTATGTACTGAGAGTCGATGTCAAACCCTCCTTTTTAGTGGACATTGTCAACATTATAATAATCACGTTAGTGGACGTTGTCAACATTATATTTTACATAGCATTTTATAACTTCATTTTTAATATCCAATCAATAAAAAAAGCCGCGCATATGCGCGGCAAGGTTTACTTGTTTTAGATACTTGATCCAGATACTTAGTCAGCTACTTAAGTTTCTATATAAATTGAACTAAACATTTACACAAAACGGAGAGGACAGAAAGAACCTGAAGAAGCGGAGCGTTCGCCTGAAAGCTTTCTGCAAGAAAGCTACATCGAAAGCATACGCTATCCCCGGATTTCCCCTTTAGATAAGAGGAATAAAAAAATCTGGGGATAACAGCGATCGGAAGGTTATTCTGTCATCGGAGTGGCTAGTGTAAATTCAATTTACATGGATTAAGAGTGACTATATTGCACCTGATGAAGACGGCTGTATATCCCTCCAGCGGCGACCAATTCCTCATGGTTGCCCTGCTCAGCGATACCATCTGTGTTTACTACGATGATTCGATCTGCATTCTTGATAGTTGTCAGTCTGTGTGCAATCACAAGTGTAGTTCTGCCCACCGACAATTCAGCGAGTGATTGCTGGATCAGTGCTTCCGTTTCCGTATCCAGCGCTGAGGTTGCCTCATCCAGAATAAGAATGGGTGGATTTTTCAAGAACATACGAGCAATAGATAACCGTTGCTTCTGTCCTCCAGATAGCTTAACTCCACGCTCGCCAATGACAGTATCCATACCATCCGGCAACGTAAGAATCAATTCCTCCAATGAGGCACGACGGGCGGCATCCCAGATTTGTTCATCCGTTGCACTCAGATCACCATAAGCAATATTCTCCTTAATGGTACCCGAGAACAAAAATACATCTTGTTGAACGATTCCGATATGCTTGCGCAAGGATTGAAGCTTAACGTTACGAATGTCCACACCATCTACAGTGATACGTCCCTCTTCTACCTCATAGAATCGAGGCAACAGGCTACAGATTGTCGTTTTGCCTGCACCCGAAGGTCCAACAAAAGCAACGGTTTCCCCTGGTCGAACAGACAGACTGATATCACTTAGAATACGCCGACTGGATTCATATCCAAACGAGACGTTCTCAAAGCGAATATCACCCTTCACACTTTCGAATTCAACGGCGTTTTTGCTATCCGCAATCTCAGGTTCTGTATCAATGATCTCCAGATAACGCTTGAAACCAGCAATGCCCTTTGGATAACTTTCAATGACGGCATTGATTTTCTCGATCGGGCGGAAGAAGATATTGGACAGAAGCAGGAAGGCCATAAAGTCACCCATATTGATTCTGCCATCGATATAAAACCAAGCCCCGCTGATCATGACAAACACCGTAACCAGTCGCATCATCATATAACTCACCGAGATACTTTTCGCCATCGTTTTGTAGGCAAGCAGTTTGGTTTTACGGAAATTCTGATTGTCCACTGCAAAAAGTTCTTTCTCATGTTCTTCGTTGGCGAACGATTGCACAACACGCATACCGCCGACGTTGTCTTCAATACGCGCATTGAAATTGCCGACGTCTCCGAAAAGTCGCCGATAGGTCTTTGTCATGCGGCCACCAAATACGATAATGACCCAAGCCATAATTGGGATAATGATAAAGGTAAGCAGCGCAAGCTCCAGATTAATGTTAGCCATCAGCCAGAACGATCCGATTAATGTCATCACTGCGATGAACACATCTTCAGGTCCATGGTGAGCAACCTCGCCGATATCATTCAGATCATTCGTAAGATGACCAATTAAGTGGCCTGTTTTACGATTATCAAAGAACCGGAAGGACAGCTTCTGCAAGTGAGCGAACATCTTCTCACGCATGTTGGTCTCAATGTTAATGCCCAGCATATGTCCCCAATATGTAACTACATAGTTCAATACGGTATTAAGTGCATAGATGGATAACAGCACGACGCAGGCAAGCATAATGAGAGGCCAATCCTGACCTGGCAACAATTCATTAATGAATTTGCTGACGGCAAGGGGGAAAGCCAACTCCAGAAGACCTGCGAGTACAGCGCATCCAAAATCAATCAAAAACAGTTTTTTATAGGGACGATAATACGAAAAAAAACGACGAATCATACTTATTCACTCTCACTCTCCAGATCCTTATTGGGGTTTACATCTTCATTTTGCAGCTCGAAAAGATGGATATACTCGTCGATGACCTGATCAATGGCTTTCAACTCCCCACTGATTATCGGGCGAATATGTTCATACTCCTCCTGACCAAGTTGTCTGGCGAGCGTTGTTCTTCGATTCTGCATTTGTTCCAGAAATACAAGAATTCGGCCGCGACGGAATGTTTGCGCACCACGGCCCCGTTTTCCCTCATGTTCAACATGACCTCTTCCACGTCTGGAACGTTCACCACGTTGCTCATTGTCACTCATATCACGTCTCGGACGCTCAACTTGACGTACACTTCCATCCTTCTCTTCGATAGGACGATCTCTCATATTTGCCACCCCCATAACGTGTATACATATGTATACAGCGTATTCATGTATACGATTGTATACGCGATAAAAAGAAGTGTCAACCTAAATTTTCCAATAAAGTAACTACGCTTGTATATTCATCATTTTGCCAACAAAAAAAAAGCCGCGATTTCGCGACTTCTTTTGTTGGCGACAATACTATTTTATCTCACTCATAAACTTCCTATATTCTTGAACCATTTCTTTGGATCGGGTGTGATGCAAATAATGTTCTCCCTCAAATGTCATCACTTTTCCATGCACAGAATCTTTGACTTGCTCTTCATGCAAGGGTATCCAGCCTTCCGTTTCCGTATCATTCGCCTGTAAGAAGAAAATCAACGGAAGATCTTTGGGGAAGGACAAGTTCTCAGCTGCTTTGAAATTAGGACCAAAGTTTTCGCCTTCATTCAGGTTGTTCGGATTAAACGTATTTTTGAGTGAAAGTATTCTAATTTGTTCTCTGGTCTCATCATCAACATCGGGTGCAATCAGTTGATCAGGGGCCAGTTTCATTAACAATCGGTAGAATCCTGATTTTTTAAGCAGTTTGTACGTTTCGGTTGGAAATGGATCATCATTACCTCCCTGCGTTGGGACACTGCTCTCAATTCCCACAAATGAACTTACTTCGTTTGGATATTTGTTCACATAATCCAGGCCGTATATCCCTGAAATGGAGTGAGCCATGAGCGTGTAATTATGAATACCAAGTTGCTGTAACGCTTCATGAATTTCACTAACCATATTTTCAGTGGTACGCTCTTTTTCAGTAATGTCACTTAATCCATAACCGAAAGGCTCAATGACAACGACTTTGTAAAATGGAGATAGCTCATCGATCAGCGGTTTGAAATCAAGGGCTGGGGCAGGTGTTCCGTATCCAGGAAGCAATACCACCGTTTCTTTTCCTTTTCCTTGAATCAACACATTCATGTTTTTCCCGTCAACTGCTACAAACTGACCATAGGGTTTTATTTTCCCTTCTTCCGATTTGTTGCTAAATACATTAACAATAAAAACAGTGGCAATAAATAATGCAAAAGCGATAACGATGGCTCCGAATATTTTGAGCAAAATGATTAATATTTTTTTCATCATGATGGTTCTCTCCTGTTGAGTTCATTTACTTTTTTAATGAAATTTCGAATTTGGAACCAACCTCACCTGCAAATACAATACGGCCGTTTTCTGGTAAAACAACATTATTCTTACCGCTGACTACGCTGTGATTAATACAAATTCCGGTCTGGTCATAGACAGCAAAGGCTCCATTTGCAGGCAATTTCACTGTCATGACTTTTCCTTTCGCAGTCGCTGGTACCGAAAACCATTTGGCATATCCATCTGCTTGAATGGTTGTTGCGGATCGTTTACCCGAATAGATTGGTTTCACCATTTCCTCACTAGCGTATACATAACCTGAAAATGTAAGATACTCTCCTCCGTTCTTTTTGGAGAAATGAATGTCCATCGTATCACGTCCGGCAGTACCCGGAATCTGCAATTGATTGGCTGCTTCGTTGGCTCCAATAATCTTATTATTGGACATATATCCCGGATTCTCTTTATTCAACTGAATAGGCAGGATCGATGAAGCATTGAGATAGACCATGGATGTGTATTTCTCATTCACCAGATAATATTTTTTACCATCGCGCTTTGCCCATGCGGCCTTAATCTCCTTGGATAATTTATTGGCTTCAAGCTTCTCCCCATTATATTCTGAGAAAGCCAGCTGTCCGAGTCCTGGAACGGATATATATGATCGAGACCACAGGTAGGTATTCCCGTTTTTCTCCACAACGAATCTCAACTTTTCTGTGCCTTCGTCGTTAACAAAAGTACCATCCGCTGTATAGGTGTATTCTTGAGCCGGATTACTCGGAGCTGTAAGTGAAGATACAGTCATTTGTCCAGCCGTATTTATTTTGATCTTCATAACTGAATTATTGCCACCATATATACCTGCAAACTTGGAGACTTCCTTAGGCATATTGGCCTTCACGGGTACGCCAAATGATTTTTCTGGCTTCCGTTCTGTAATGATGTCCTTTTCCTCAAGTGCGCTGAGTAATAATTCATTCGCTATGAAATTATTGGTTAAGCTTGACCCGCCTGAAGAGATAACGGCTGCAGCCATGTTATATTCCGGGAGTACCACTAATGAGGACTGATAAGATAACGTATCTCCACCTTTCATAACGGCCTTAATGCCGTATTCGTTGAATGGGAACAAGTTCACACTATCCCACCCCAACCCGTAAGACATCAGCGTATCGCTATCCTCTGGCCACATGCCTCTTTTATACTCTTCTTGCGCCATAGCTTCTACAGACTTATTGGAAAGAATACCATCAACTTCTCCCGTGAAGATTCTTGAAAATTTGACCAGATCTTCAGCGGTGGAATACAGACCTCCAGTACCGATGATATTATAATTCTCTTTTGGAAGTGGTCCCTCATAAAAAGGGGAATAGATTGCCGCCATGTCTGACGGATTAAGCACATCCTGTGGTGATTTGGTGTGTTTCATATCCAAAGGCTCCGTGAAATACTTGTGTATAAATGCGGTATAACCAATGCCGCTCACTCTTTCGACCAGAATCTCGGCTAACGTAAAGCCATCGTTGCTGTAGACTGAGTATTCGCCGGGATCTGCCTTCAGGTTTTGATTCGCCAATTGCTCCAGAAACGTATCATGTGAATACGTGTCATTATCTCCGTACAAGGTGGCATTGCTGGTTGAGGTGCCCAGAAGACCGGAGGAATGATTCAGCAACATACGGGGTGTGATCTGTTTGTATCGGTTATCTTTCATTTTAAAGTCAGGCATATAGTTCACAACAGGCGCATCCAAATCAATCTTGCCTTCGTCAACCAGCTTCATTACAGCGGCTGTAAGCATCATTTTACTGGTTGAACCAATGCCATAGACGGTGTTCGAAGTAAGAGGCACCTTATCGTTTATATCGTTTTTGCCCGTTTGACCGGACACCACAATCTCTCCACCATCGATCAGTGCATATTGCAGACTCGTCGTACCGTACGTCTCGGTCAGTAATTTGGATTTTTCGATCACGGCTTTCTTTGTTGTCTCATACGTAAGGTTACTGTTGTTCATGGGAGCCGGTGCGGCCATTGCAGACATTGGGGCAAGTATCGTCAGCATGAGAGTCACAGCAGCTATAGTATTTCTCTTTCTTGCTGTCCTCACACTCATCTTCAGTTTTGTTACCTCTCTTGGTTTCATTCTTGCATCTACTCCTGACTTCATCATTGTGTTAAGCCACCTTAAAGTGGGCGCTAAAGACAATATAACAAACCAAGATGTCCCCCTAATGACTGCAGCATGAACGGGGGATGAACAGGCAAAAAAAGTTTGCATCATCATACGCAAGGAGGTTTATACAGGGTGTCATAGCTAAGAGAAGACATGAAATCCAATCACTCTGTGGGTGTTGTGATTGGCAAGATGACTATGAAAGTCGTTCCTCGTCCATATTCGCTCTCCACCCGAATGTCCCCTTGATGAAGCAAGACGATCTGCTTTACAATAGCTAGTCCCATACCGCTTCCTTCATATTTCTGACTGTGGGAACGATCTGCTTTAAAGAAGCGGTCAAATATACGCTTTTGGTCTTCCGGGAGAATACCAATACCCGAATCCGATATGCGGATCGTCACGTTCTTGATATTCTGTTTGATCGTGACGTTAATTCGGGCACCATCTTCGGAAAATTTTATGGCATTGCCGAAGATATTGATCCACACCTGATTTAACTGGTCATGATCGGCCATGATTTTGGTGGGCTGCAAATCAAGATCGAACTGAATGTTACGGGCCGACCATTGGGGTTGAATAGCGACGATTACTTGTCTGATCTGTTCATCCAGACTGAGCGTGGCGAGCCGCATTTGCAATGATTGAGATTCAAGCAAACTCAGCTTTAGCAGACTATCACTTATTTTGGACATTCGTGCAGTTTCAGTGATGATAATATCGAGATAATCGCTTCTTTCGTCATCCGGGAGGTCTACCTGCTTGAGCGCTATAGCAAAACCGGAAATGGAAGTGAGCGGAGACTGAACTTCATGGGACACGTTTGCTACGAATTCCCTGCGCATCTGCTCAAGCTGCTTTAGATCGTGCATCATTTCTTCGAAACTACGAGCCAGAGTACCTATCTCACCCTTTTGTTTAATATTAAGCTTGACATTGAAATCTCCGGCAGCTATAAGCCGGGTCGCTTCTGTCAGCTTTTTGATCGGTCTCACCAGAAACATAGCCGCAATTAGTATCAATAGGCTTCCTGCTATTAACGAACAAATCATAAAAGTTACAACAAACTTGATGAGAAATGAGGTGGAAGAGGAAGTGAGGGGCTCTACAAACATTGCTTTGCTTCCCATTTCAGTTTTTATCGGCAATCCCAAGAAGAACGTATCGATCCCATTGACTTGGACCCTTTCCCCATCCAGCACTTTCTTCACTTGTTCCGTCGTCACCGGGAAAGGATGTTGTTCTTTAAGTTCTCCGTAGGATTGGAATTGATCCGTTGCTTTATAGATTCGAATGTGATAGGAATTGAGTTGTTTCATTTCACTTATAAACATTTCTGCTTCATGTAACGGCAATGTCTCGTGAATGCGGACGATATCCTGGCCAAAGTCAAGCAAGGAGCCTTGTAAGTTATCGTTTAATTTATCTTGAAATATCCAGGTTGTAACAAGAAAAGAAAGGATTGTGCCCCCGATCACGGAGACCAGAAAGGTCAGGACTACGCGTGTATATAAAGAACCGATCACTCCTGCACCTCAAGCCGGTAGCCAAGTCCCCGCACCGTTTCGATGCGAAAATCGGAGATAGCTGCAAAACGTTCGCGTAGACGTTTAATATGCACGTCTATCGTTCGATCATCGCCAGTATAATTAATTCCCCAAACTTGATCGATTAATTGCTCCCGCGTATAGACTTGTCCCGGTAATCCAGCAAGTTTATACAATAATTCGAACTCTTTAAGCGGCAAGGTGAACGACTCTGTACCCCTCAGGACCTTATAAGTCTGCCGGTTCAAAATAACGTTTCCTAATTGGATCGTCTGCGTTAATCCTATACGGTATCGTTTCAACAGTGCCTTGACGCGAGCCATCAACTCAAGCGGGTCGAATGGCTTCGTCATATAGTCATCTGTCCCGAGCTGAAATGCTTGTACTTTCTCCCAGGTCTCGTTTCTTGCCGTCAACATTAGTAACGGAAGATCCGGATTGGCTCTTCGAAGTTCCTCACATAATGCCCATCCGTCCATGACCGGCATCATAATATCAAGAATAACCAAATCGACTGACGTGGAGGTATAGATAGCCAGGGCTTCCTTACCGTCTGCGGCGTTGATAGATGTAAATCCCTCGTTGCGCAAAAATAAACAGACGAGTTTGCGAATGTTCGCATCGTCGTCAGCAACCAATATCGTAGGCATCGTTTCCACTCTCCTAAAAAAGAATAATTCTTCAGTTGAGCAAGAGCGAAGAATTCTAACTGAAGTGACAAACTAATTATAGTTAAATTGAACAAAAGCAGCCGATTACTTCGATCGGCTGCTTTCTTAGTTTCTTTCATAAAACTAACTACGGTACAACATCTATTTTAATGTAATTTCAAATGTGGAATCCACGTCACCTGCAAATACAATGCGGCCGTTTTCTGGTAATACAACCTCATTCTGACCGCTGACTACGGTGTGATTAATACAAATACCCTTCTGATCATATACGGCAAAGGCGCCAGTTGCAGGCATTTTAACCGTCATGACTTTTCCTTTCACCGTTGCTGGTAACGAAAACCATCTGGCATATCCATCTGCTTGAATCGTTGCTAGAGATTGTTTCCCCGAATAGAGTGGTTGTACCATTTCCTCACTGGCGTATATGCTACCAACGGCTGTAATGTACTCTACTCCGTTCTTTTTAGCAAAGTAAATCTCCTTTGTATCACGTCCAGCCAGGCCAGGGATTTGCAGCTCCGTGACTGCTTCGTTTGCTCCAATAATCTTAGTATTGGATACATACCCAGGGGTCTCTTTGTCCAAATGAATAGGGAGAATTGGTGCCGAATTGAGATAAACCGTTGATGTATATTTCTCATTCAGCAGGTAATATTTTTTACCTTCACGCTGCTCCCATGAGGCCGTAATATCCTGGGATAATTCATTGGCTTCCAGCTTCTCCATTTTATATTCGGAGAAAGCCAATTGTCCAAGTCCTGGTAAGGATATATAAGATCGATACCACAGATAAGTCCTTCCATTCTTCTCCTTAACAAATTTCAACTTTTCCGTGCCTTCATCGTTAACAAAAGTACCATCTGCTGTATAGGTGTATTTTTGAGCCGGATCACTTGGAGCTGCGGGTGTGGATACAGTCATTTGTCCAGCCGTATTCATTTCGATCTTCTTAACTGAATTATTGCCGCCATATATACCTGCATTCGTGGCTATTTCTTTAGGTATATCTGCCTTCACTGGAACACCAAACGATTTTTCCGGCTTCCGTTCTGTAATAATGCCCTTTTCCTCAAGTGCGCTGAGTAATAATTCACTCGCAATGAACTGATCTTTGGCACTTGTCCCACCTGATGAGGTAACGGCTGCAGCCAGATTATATTCCGGCAGTACGACTAATGATGAGTGATACGATATGGTATCTCCACCTTTTGTTACTGCCTTGATACCATATTCACTGAATGGGTACAGATTTACACTATCCCACCCTAAACCGTAAGATATAGACGTATCGCCACCCTCTGGCCACATGCCTTTTTTGTACTCTTCTTGCGCCATGGCTTCTACAGACTTATCGGTAAGAATGCCTTGGACCTCTCCCGTGAAGATTTGTGAAAACTTCGCAAGATCTTCAGCGGTGGAATAAATGCCTCCAGTAGCGATAACATTATAATTCTCTTGTGGAAGCTGACCCTCATACATAGGAGAATAGATTCCCGCCATTGCTGCCGTGTCAACCACATCCTGTGGTGTTTTGGTATGTTTCATGTCCAAAGGTTCCGTAAAATATTGGTGTATAAAAGCTGTAAAACTCATGCCGCTAACACGTTCAACCATAATCTCGGATAACGTAAACCCATCGTTACTATACACCGAGAACGCGCCGGGATCTGCCTTCAGGTTTTGACTCGCCAATTGGTCCAGAAACGTATCATGTGAGTACGTATCATTGTCCCCGTACAATGTGGCATTACTGCCCGTGCCTCCCAGCAGACCGGAAGAATGATTCAGCAGCATGCGTGGTGTGATTTGTTTGTAGCGATGATCTTTCATCTGAAAATCAGGTATATAGTTCACAACAGGCAGATCCAAATCCACCTTGCCTTCGTCAACTAACTTCATAACAGAAGCTGTGAGGAACATTTTACTCGTTGATCCTATGCCATAGATTGTATCCGGCGTAAGAGGCACCTTGTTGTTTTTATCGTTTTTGCCCGTCTGACCGGACACCACAATCTCGCCACCATCGATAAGGGCATATTGCAGGCTTGTGATTCCATGCTTCTCAGTGAGTAACTTGGCTTTCTCCATCACCGTTTTCTTGGTTGGTTCATACGTAAAATCACTGCTACTTGTAGGAGGCGCAGCCATTGCAGACATTGGAGCTAACATCGTTAATGCCAGCGTTAACACGGCGATTGAAGTTCGTTTTCCCTTTTGTCGTCCCATTCACATCATCTCCTGAATTTTAAGTGTTTTGGTTATTTGATTTCTTCTGGGTCTACAAATTTCACCTCCGGATACAAGTCATTTGGTCCCTGAATCAGATCTCCACCCGTTCCTTTCAGTTGCTTGTTAAAGAAATCGAGTACATATTGATTTACGATGTTTGATCCTCTTTTACCATTGATATCTCCTGTGATACCGGACAGTTTAACCAGCTCTGAATAGAACTGAAGGTCCGTGAAATTGAAGTGCTGGGTTCCTTCTACATAGATCACTTTTCCCCCATGATTCATAACATTTTTCATAATGTGCAGCTCATCTGAAAGAGATTTAGTTACTTCATCATCCGAATTTCTATCCATTTCAAAGTTGGCGAACCAGTCTTCAAAACTTCCCGATCGGATGAACATAAACGGCTTGTTTATATCATCTCTATTTTCCACTTCATATAGTGACCCATCCATATTAACCCCGGCCTTGATTCTCTGATCTAAATACGTTGCATTAAACGCGGTTGCACCCCCAAAAGAATGCCCCATCGCGCCGATGTGATCTAGATCGATTTTCCCTTTAAACTGACTTTCGATTGCACCTGAATTCAGCTTTTCGATTTGATCGATTACAAACTCCACATCTTTCGTCCATATACTCCCTGTTTTTGTACGTTCATCTAGTGTGGTCGTACTTTTTTTGTAATCCGTTACACGGCCATCTGGAAAAAGAGTAGCAAAGGTGCTATACGTATGATCGATGGTGACCACGATATACCCATGACTGGCCAGATTCTCGGCCTGTGATACATGTAGAACTCTACTGGTTCCCATACCATGAGATAGTAGTACCACGGGATAAGGACTTGTAGAAGGTACTATTTCAACATTTTCATAAGAGTTGGTTTGACTATACTTCAAGTAGTCGAGCAAAAATTCGGGCAGTTTTAAAGAATTAGAGAAGCTCTGAATATACTTTTTGAACATTTCTTTATCTTTTGGAAACAGCGTGTCACGCTTGTTATTATTGCTGTTTTCAGTTGGGTACCAAACTTGAACCATTAGTTCTCTCTTATCGCTTTGATCTTCAGTGAAGATTTCGTCTCTGTTCTGGTCTGTTAAATGAAATGTTTGAGTACCCACCTTCTCTGGACCATCAAGCTTCGGCAGATTAAAAACAGGTAAGTATACAGACAAGACGGTAGAACCAACAAGCAGAATAACGATTAAGGAAGATAAACTATATTTCAAGAACTTCCCTATTTTAAGATTCGCCATCTTATCGGAATGTCTGAATAAAACGATGATTATGAATAGAGCCGTCATGATATATACCAAAAGCAACTGCCATCTGTATCCCTCAACAAACAATTGAACTAATAATATAACGCTACTTCCTATACCCAAACCCAAACCTATTTTCTTTGCACTTCTTTTAATAAATAGTAGGTCTATGAGTAACGCGAAACAGGATAGAACTAACAGTATCTCAAATAATCTCAATTGAATTCCTCTCTCTCATCACGGACTTTTACAGAATTTTTACTTCGCTTCGTTCATGAATGCTCTAACATCTTCAGCTATTTCTTTGAATAACGTATGGTGCAAGTAATGTTCGCCATCCATGGTGATTACTTTCCCATGTACTGAATCCTTAATCTGCTCTTCATGCAGCGGTATCCATCCTTCTACACCTTCATTATTCGCTTGTACAAAGAGAAGAAGTGGCAGGTCTTTAGGGAAGGTTAAACCTTGGGCTCCTTTAAAATTGGAAGCAATATGGTCCATTTCATTCAAAGTCGTGGAACTGTTCGAGTTTTTATTCGACAGCATGTTCATCTGCTCTACGGTATGTTCATCAAATGCGAGTCCAGCATAGGGGTCACTACTAAATTTGACCACCAATCTTTGGAGACCTGATTTTTTAAGAAATGCGAACGTTTTAGTAGGTAATTTGGCATCCATACCCGGTTGTGTTGAAACACTGCTATCAACTCCGACAAATGCCGTGACCTCATCCGGATATTTGTTCACATAATCAATGCCATAAATGCCTGCAATGGAGTGACCCATGAGCATGTACTGATGAATATCGAGTTGCTGCAGAGCTTCATGAACTTCACTTACGATATTCTCTGTGGTTCGTTCTTTTTCAGTAGCATCACTTAATCCATAACCGAATGGCTCAACCGCCACAACTTTGTAATATGGTGATAGTTCGTCAATGAGCAACTTAAAATCAAGCGCTGGTGCAGCTGTTCCAAAACCAGGCAGAAGTACAATCGTTTCCTTGCCTTCGCCTTGAATGAGCACATTCATATTTTTCCCGTCTACAGATACATGCTGACCATAGGAATCGATTTTCTTGGCCTCTGAATTACTACTGATCACATTGGTGATATAAACAATACCTAGAAATAGAATAATGGCGATTACGATTGCTCCTACTATTTTCAGTATCATGTTTCTCACTTTTTTGGCCTTTGATCTATTCTTTGTTTTCTTTTCCGCAGGCTGCGTCGTCAGTGTTATCTTCTCCTGTCTTGAACTGATAGTTCGATTGTCTTTTTTGCTGCTAATGAAATCTTATCCAATGAAAATGTACTCCCCGTGACGTCAATATGAACTGAATATGAACAAGCCAATTCATTTATATTTACTGCTGCGTCATAAATCCCCTGAATTTTTCAGCAATTTCTTTGGCATGGGAACGATACAAATAATGATTTGCTTCCAGCAGCACCACTTCACCACGCACAGAGTTCTCTATTAACTTCTCGTGTTCCGGAACCCAATTGTCTGCTGCCGGATGATTCTTTTGAACAAAGAAAAGAACTGGAAGATTAACAGGGAAAGTTAGTTGTTCAGCTGTTTTAAAGTTGGAATACATACTTTCTGCCTCATTTAATTGCGTGGTATTATACATATTTTTGCGTATCAGAATGTTCAATTGTTCTTTCGTTTGCTCATCATAAGGCAGTCCATCATAAGGGTCAGCACTCAGTTTCAGTTGCACTCGGGCGAAACCCAAGTTGCGGAACCATTTAATCGGTTGTGTATCTGATGATTCAATCTTCTGTTCACTTATCGCTGGAACACTGCTATCCAACCCGACATATGCACTTACTTCATCTGCATATTTGTTCACGTAATCCAGGCTATAGATCCCCGAAATGGAATGACCCATGAGGATATAACGATCAATATGTAGACGCTGTAACGCTTCATGAATTTCACTGACGATATTTGCTGTGCTGCGTTCCTTTTTGGTCTGATCACTCAATCCGTAACCAAAGGGCTCAACAACGACAACTTTATAATATGGAGATAACTCGGAGATGAGAGGCTTAAAATCAAGCGCTGGTGCCGCTGTTCCAAAACCAGGCAGAAGCACAATCGTTTCCTCGCCTTCGCCTTGAATGAACACATTCATATTTTTTCCGTCTACGGATACATGTTGACCATACGGCTCCATTCTTTTTTGCTCCGAATAACTACTGATTTTGTTAATGGTATACACCGTGGCTATAAAAAGTAAGATTACGATAACGATTGCGGCAAACACTTTAAACAAGATGCTTAACACTTTCTTTGTTTTTGTTTTACTCTGTACTTCTTTCTCTGCTTGTTGATTCACATTCATCTGCTCCTATCCTCATCTGTGTTTATTGGCCTAACAGGCCGCTAATGCAAGCCTAACTAACAAAGATGTACTCCTTATGACATTAATATGAACGGAATATGAACAAGTAAAAAAATGCCATGTGTAACATACAAGAAAACTTGCATGTTACACATGGCATAAAAATTCGGTTTAGATAATCCCGATGGATATTCTATTCATTGACCCTATCCTGTGAGCCTAACTATCCGTTGGTGGATGGATGGGCAACGTGACAATAAAGGTCGTGCCTTGACCAGGTTCGCTTTCCACTCGGATGTCACCCTGATGAAGCGATACGATCTGTTTAACGATAGCAAGTCCCATACCACTCCCGTCGTATTTACGACTGTGGGAACGATCTGCCTTGAAAAAACGGTCGAATATACGCTTCTGATCTTCCAGGGGAATTCCAATGCCCGTGTCGGATATTCGAACAGTCACATTTTTGAAGTCCTCTTCGATACTGACTTTAATCATACCGCCATCCTCGGAAAACTTGATGCTATTTCCGATGATGTTTGTCCATACCTGATTTAACTGATCGTGATCAGCCGTTACCTTCACGTTCTCCAAATCAAGCTCGAAATGAATGTTGCGCCCAGACCATTGCGGCTGAAGCGCCACGATGACCCGCCTGATCTGTTCATCAAGGCTTAAGGTGGTGAGCCGTAGTTGCTGTGACTGCGATTCAAGCAAACTCAGCTTCAGCAGGCTATCGCTCATTTTGGACATTCTTTTTGCTTCTGAGATGATAATATCCAGGTAACGGTTTCGTTCTTGTTCTGAGAGATTTACTTGCTTCAGTGCCGAAGCGTAACCGGATATCGAGGTGAGCGGAGACTGAACCTCATGCGAAACATTGGTAACGAATTCCCTGCGCATCTGCTCCAACTGCTGAAGATCATGCATCATTTCTTCAAAGCTGCGGGCCAATGTACCAATCTCCGTCGTTTGTTTAATGTTCAGCTTGACGTTGAAGTCTCCAGCTGCAATCCGTTTGGTCGCTTTGGTCAGTTTTTTGATCGGTCTAACCAGATATACAGAAGCAACCACAATCAACAAACTTCCTACAATCAAGGAACAGCTTGCAAAAATCAAGCCAAACTGGACCACAAAAGAGGCTGAGGGCGGTGAGAGTGTTTCTAGAAACATCGCTCTTGTACCCGTTTCCGTCTTGATCGGTAGCCCCAAAAGAACGGTAGCGATACCTTTAGGTGTGTCCTGCACAACCCCTCCGTTTAACACCTTCTTGAGTTGATCCGTCGATACGGGGGATGATTTATGTTCGTTAAGCTTCCCATAAGACTGGAACTTGCCCGTTGCATCATAAATTCGAATATGATACGAATCAAGTTGCTTCATTCTACTAACGAATGATTCTGCTTCATCAGCAGGCAGCGTCTTATAAATCTGCACAACGTCCTGGCCAAAGTTGCGTATGTTAATTTGAGCATTTTCATTCAATTGATCTTCGAATATCCAGGTTGACATAAAAAATGAAATAATCGTGCCTGTGATGACTGACACCAGAAAGGTCAGAACAACACGAATATATAAGGATCTGATCATTCATAGACCTCAAGTCTGTACCCTAGCCCACGCACCGTCTCAATCCGAAAATCAGGTGTAGTGGCGAATCGTTCGCGCAGGCGTTTAATATGTACGTCTATTGTTCGATCATCTCCCGCGTAATCAATACCCCATATCTGATCGATTAATTGCTCACGTGTATAGACTTGTCCTGGTGTTCCAGCAAGCTTATACAGCAATTCGAACTCCTTAAGTGGTAACGTAAGCGACTCTGTACCTCTCATCACCTTATACGTCTGACGGTCCAGGATGACGTTGCCAAACTGGATTGTGTGTGTGGAGCCGATTTTGTATCGTTTCAGTAATGCTCGGACACGAGCGGTCAGCTCTAACGGATCAAACGGTTTGGTCAAATAATCATCCGTACCCAGTTCGAATCCTTTCACCTTCTCCCAAGTCTCTCCTCTCGCCGTCAGCATGAGTAACGGGAGGTCGGGATTGGCTCTTCGGAGTTCTTTGCACAGTGCCCAACCATCCATGACAGGCATCATAATATCAAGGACGACCAGATCTACTGGAGTTTCGCCATATATAGTGAGAGCTTCCTTACCGTCCGCAGCTTCCACTGTTGTGAATCCATCGTTTTTGAGAAATAGACAGACGAGTTCACGAATGTTCGCATCGTCGTCTGCAACGAGTATAGTAGCCATATGTTTTTTCTGTCCTCTCCGTTACGTTTAAATATATAGTCCAACTTGTATAGTAAATAGTAAAACATCTTGCTTATAGTATATCCACAGCAAATATCGTATGTTCTTTCAACGTTCCCTGGATTGGCACAGGCTGTGACCCATTCTCCTTGAATCCTGCTTTTTGAAGGACACGGATGGAACCTGTATTATCAGGTACAGCGCCAGCTTCGATTCGAGTAATTTCAGTTTCGTGTTTGGCAAATTCCAGTACACATCGCAGGGCTTCGCTCATATATCCTTTTCCTTGATGCAGAGTATCCGTCACATAACCAACGATCCATTTTGGGGTAGAATGCAGTATGATCTCGAACAAAGAAATTTCACCGACGAGTTCATCCGTTGTATGTAGAAAAATACCAAAAGAATAGCGATTTCCGTCTACTCTCTTCTTGTTCCAGCTCTCAATGAGTGACCTTTGCCCTTCCAAGCTGTAGAAAGACTCCTCCCGATCACTTGCTGATATGTTCTCAATTTCCGCACGGTTGCGAACCTGTAGATCCAAAAGCAATGCGGCATCATCCACATTCCAAAATCTCACATAGATACGTTCTGCACTATATTTCATTACTTTATTCCTCCTCTATTAACGTTAGGTGCAATTGTAGCATGATTATATCAGGTCATTATAAGAGTACGAGCGAATCAACGAGAATTGCTTCGCCAGGAAATGAGGTGAATATGGCATATCATTACGCAACCAGGCAACAATGGTTCCAATCAGAGCCGAAGAACCGTACCATATTGCGATTTCTTTGTGAATGCCGGATTCTTCGAGTTCATCTTCCATCTCTACCCGATCAATTTTGGCTTTGACCAGCGTACTTAACAATTTGAGCAGTCGTTCGGTAAAAATCGGTGTGCGCTTTGTAGCAAGAACCACCTGATAGAACGAGGCGTTCTCTGCAAAATGCTCCAGTAACTTGACTAGAACAGGCCAAGCCTCTTCCGTTCTTTGTTTCTCAAAATGAGGGGCATATTCATCCACGATCCGTTCAATATTCTCGATCATCTCGTCGGCCATCTTCTCCATCATATCCGTAATATCTCGATAGTGCAGGTAGAAGGTTACCCGATTGATCGTCGCTCGTTCGGCAATTTTGTTGACTGACAACTTCTCAATATCCATTTCCTGCAGCAATTCAACAAATGCACCTCGAATTAACTGACGCGTTCGCAATATTCTTGGGTCCACGGCTGATTTCTTCTCGTCTTTCACGTGTATCCCTCCTATCAAATTTTAAACATTACAATTTTAAACAATCAGTCGTTTATTTTTGATTTACACAACAAATTCATTTTATTTGTAAAATAAACGACGAAAACACGTCATAACGTAAATTGTAATCTGTCCGAATATGTATATAATTCAATAAATACAATGTAAACTATACAACACGTTGTAAATTTAGTCACGTGTGGATTGAAAGGATGAAAAGGATTGAGTCAGGCTAGAGTACAAAAAGAATTATCCGTAAAGAAAGGCCCCATCCTGTTTATCATGATTTTGGGAGCCTTCCTTGCAACGTTGAATCAAACGATCATGAGTGTCGCTACACCGGAACTGATGGGTGATTTTAACATCTCCGCCGCAACAGCACAATGGTTAACGACAGGTTACATGCTGGTGAACGGGGTGCTTATCCCGATCACGGCCTACTTCATGCAACGCTTTTCAACCAAGCAATTATTCCAAGCTTCCATGTTTATTTTCCTGATTGGTACCATCGTATCCGCTCTTGCAGATAACTTTGGCACACTGCTGACAGGACGTATGATTCAAGCAGCGGGTGCCGGCATTATCATGCCGCTCTTGATGCACGTTATTTTGACCTTGTTTGCTCCTGAAAAACGAGGATCTGCAATGGGTATGGTTGGTTTTGCCATCATTTTTGCCCCTGCAATCGGGCCTACCCTTGCCGGTTATATCCTCGAGAACTACTCTTGGCAAACGATGTTCTATGGCATGATTCCATTAACTCTTATTGTCATTGCTTTTGCGTTTGTATACCTGAAGAATGTATCCGAACGGGTCAACACAAAGTTCGACACAATCAGTGTGGTGCTATCCACGATCGGATTTGGCGCATTGCTCTATGGTTTCAGCAGAGCAGGAAGTCTGGGATGGTCAAGTGCAGAAGTTCTTATCTGCATTGCGGCTGGAATTGTTTCTCTTGCCCTGTTTACATGGCGTCAGCTCGTTTCCGAAACTCCGCTGCTTGATCTGCGGGCATTCAAATACAACATGTTCTCCTTGACCACGGTCATTAGTATCGCGATTACAATGATCATGTATGCTGACATGATGTTGCTTCCCTTGTATCTCCAGAACGCACGTGGTTACACTGCACTGGAGTCCGGATTATTGCTTCTGCCGGGTGCGCTTGTCATGGGCTTCCTGATGCCGGTAGCCGGAAAATTGTTTGACCGATTTGGAGCGAAATGGCTCGCTGTTATCGGGATGGTGATCACCATCGTGACAACAATTGGTTTCATTGACTTAACGGATTCAACCAGTTATGGATACCTGGTATTGATGTCTACCGGCCGCCGAATTGGTATGGCTCTGCTCATGATGCCGATTCAGACTGCGGGACTTAACCAACTGCCACCAAGACTTGGTGCACACGGTACAGCTATCTCCAACACCGTCAGACAAGTGGCTGGTGCTGTAGGTACTTCATTGCTCGTAAGTGTCATGACCTCCCGTACAACGGCACACGTACAGGATATGATGGCGACTGGTGCAGCCAATGGTCTCAGTCAAAAACAGCTTGCTACAGAGTCCATGATCCAGGGTATCAATGATGCTTATGTTGTTATCATCGGTATCGCTGTTGTGGGATTGGTCCTTTCCTTCTTTATCAAACGCACCAAACAAGCCAAAGAGGAAGAAATCAAACAGGTGGTAAGACAAAAAGTTTCTATGAATTCAAATTAAGGTGTCCAGCCTCATACTTGCTTGCATAACAAAGCGGCAGATCAAGACGTTTACGTCTGATCTGCCGCTTTTTAGGTTGTGTCCCGTATGATTCCTTCTCACTCCGCAACGATCTTCACTGGCAGATGGGTCAATGACTGTCCCGGAGCTGAAGTGGCCAGATTATTCTCCAGATCAAAGGACTCCACCGGTTCAATCCGAGCAATCTTCTCCACAAATGCTGTCAAGGCAATGCTTAGTTCCATTCTTGCCAGCGGGGCCCCTAGACAAAAGTGTGGGCCATTACCAAAGGTAAGATGTCTTTTGTTATTCCGACGATGAATATTCAGCTCAAAGGGGTCTTCAAACATCTGCTCATCCATATTGGCTGCACTCATCCAGGAGATGACAACATCTCCTTTTTTCAAATCCACTCCGAGCAGTTGATTATCCTGCTTTACTGTCCGATGCCGCTTGGCATTATGGAACCTATAACGAAGCATTTCTTCCACTGCGAGCGGAACCCATTCGGGGTTCTGCCTGAGTTGGCCATACAAGCTCGGGTCATCGTAGAGGAAGGAATAGAACGTATTTGAAACCATATGACTCGTTGTCTCTATACCGGCTCCAAGCAGAAGCATGGTCGTGCGAACAACCTCATCCTCCGTGAACTTCTCCCCCTCAACATCCACGTTCAACAGATCGGTAATGATATCCTCACCAGGATGAGTCCGTTTATGAACCACAATAGGATACAGGAATTGATAATACTCTTGAGCTGCAGTTTGCTTTTTCAGTTCACTCTCCTCAGCCGTCTTGGGATTGATGGGTTGAAACAGAATATCTACCCAGTTCTTGAAGCGATGGCTGTCTGTAAGAGGGATGCCAAGCAGATCGGCCATAACCATCGAAGGTAGCGGAGCGGCCAACGCTTGAACAATATCAATCGTCGTATTTGGCTCAATATCGGCTACCAGCTGCTCTGCAATGTTGCGAATTCGTGGCTCCCAGTTTTTCAGACTACGCGGTGTAAAAGCAGCCGATAACAACGAACGACTTTTTTGATGACGGGGAGGATCGATACTTGATATGTTTAATTTGTCTGGAGGTGTGCCTTCATTGTTCTTTGCTCCAACGGCAATCGTTGTCCGGGTTCCTTCGGCTGAAAAATACTCATGATTACTAAGGACCTGCTTCACATCATCGTATCTGAACACATTCCAGGTGTCTGTATCTTCGTGATAGTACACTGGATGCTCGGACAGCATTTTTCGAAACCAGTGAAGTGGGAAAAACTCTTCAGATCTGGACTGAAACCCCGTGATGTCCTCAACACGTATCACTTCTTTATACATTTGGAATCCACCTCTCAGCATAGTTTCGTGATTGGTTACATGGGTACCTGAATTGACAGTTCAGCACCTGATTCCATTTTATACCAATCGTTCATTTATTGATATAAACCATTTGAACTAAATCAGAAAAACCCCTTAATATAAGGGGTTTTCGTTTTATACGTATCGTATATTATTTCTGTCGATGTCTCAGAGAGATAAGCCATACGAACCAATCAATCGCCTAGTTTCGCCAATGCTTCCTGTAGTTGTTCCAGTTGTTCAGACAGGGTTTCAATCAAGTTCTTCGTTTGGCTTACCTTCTCCATTAAGACTTGCTCTTCAGAACTGTCTTCCGATGCATTCCTGATTGGTGATGACTTCAATTCCGACAATTCGTTTTTGTATGTTTCTTGTTTCTCCAAAGCTATGCGCAGTTTTTCTTTTGTCGTACCGATCTGATGCTCCAGATATACGATATCGGACGAGTTCGCTCCATCGGATACACGTTGTGAATATGTCATGACTCACCTCTTTCAATTTCATCCATTGCTTTGCCAACAGTGTAGGGCTCAATATCGATATCCAGCTCCATACCGAGAGCTAGTTTCGCCAGTTGACTCCCGATAAAAGGACCCATGGTCAATCCAGAGGCTCCAAGTCCATTTGCAGTAATCAGACCTTGCCAGCCTGGAACAGCCCCCATTACTGGCAGAAAGCCAGGTGTGAACGGACGGAACCCAACTCTTACTTCCTGGAATGTGCTATTGGCTAGCCCCGGCGCCAGTTCCAGACCTTTATTCAAAACTTCCTGCATGCCCCCTGCAGTGACTCTTGTATCATAACCCTCCACATCATTTTCATGAGTGGCACCAATCACGATCTTCTGTTGATCAAAGGCCAGCAGATATTGATCAGAAGGTGGCATGATCACAGGCCAGCGGCCTGTATCCTCCCCATCCGTGACATGTAGATGCATAATTTGTGCCTTTTGATAATGCACTTTAAAGTGTATGCCGAGTGGCTTCAGCAGTTCGTTAGCCCATGCACCTGCACAGACAACGACTTCATCTGCCAGGAAACTCTGATCATTAACACTCACACCAATGACCCGATCCGCTTCGAATTGAAGCGTGGCGTCTCCATGGATCACTTCCGCTCCATTCCGCTGTGCAGACCGGATCAATGCATCGCGCAGCGCTCTTCCATCTATACGTGCAGCACCACTGATATGTACCGATTGATAACGTTCATCCAGTAGAGGAAAACGATCATGGGTTTCTTTGGCATCAAGAGGTGTGATGTCCCCAATCTCCGGTGCATCTGCTTTGCGAAGATGTGCCCGCTCTCCCATCTTGTTGATTTTATCCTCGTCCGTATGAATACTAAGCGCGCCCACTTGAGCATAACCGGTTTCCGTTTCTCCTTCGCCTTTAAGCTCCGCTATGATGCCCGGATAGAACCGCGCACCTGCCTTGGCGAGCTGATACCAGTCCTGATTGCGACGCTGTGACAGCCATGGACAGATGATACCGGCAGCTGCATCCGTTGCCTGTCCTATATCTTTTCGATCTACGATGATTACCTCTGCGCCCCGCTTGGCTAATTGATAGGCTGTTGATGCCCCCAGAATACCCGATCCGACTACGATGACTTTCTTCATGTTTGCATCCCTTCCCTTAATCACTCATTCGTTATAGCGTATACCGTTTCGCATTCTGTTGGCAAGGCGGGCGTACTTTTAGATCCATAAATAGAGGCTGATCAGACTACAGTTCATACTCATTCATCCAATTAATAATCGTTGAAGCATTTATATGAAAACGTTTTATATATTGCCCGTCATTCAATTAAAATTATTCCATTTATGTAATATAATTCTTTCTAGGTTTCTTTTAACGCTGTAACCACGCCACTTACGCACATGATCCTTTAACGAAAAGAGGAATAACACGACGATGCCGAAACCTAGTATGGGGAATCCGATGGATACCGATATGCCGCTCATGATTACAGGGCAAAACCAGTTGACCGTTGATGAATTGATGAATTGGAGCGACCATTCACGGGATTACAGCATTGTACAGTGCATCGGAGGAACAGGGCGAATCGCAGCAAAGAATCATGAATTTTCGATCAAAAAAGGGACCGCTCTCATTTTGTTCCCGGAGGTAACCTACCGTTACCACAATCTGAGTGATTCATTACGATTTGATTGTCTGTCTTTCAATGGCTATTTGTTGCCACGGTTCTTGCATACCTTGCAGATCGGGGAGCTGCGCGCCTTCAAGCCGGATGGAATGCTTCATATCCTGTTGCGTGAAATTACGTTGGCGCTGCAGTCCCGGCACAAGGATCAGATCTGGCACGTATCCGCATTACTGTACATGCTTTTGGTCAGATTAACCATTGAAGGTGAACGCTATAGTGCTTACGAACGTTCTGATGCCCGATTAAGATTGGATGAACTCATTACTTTTATCAAACAAAATTATCATCAGGATATTTCTCTCCCCTTGTTGGCTGAGCAGATGGACGTTACCGAGCAGCACCTCAATCGGATATTCAAAAAAGAATTTCAAATGACTCCATTGGAATATCTGATGCGATATCGGTTGTTGAAAGCCAAGGAAATGCTCATCAAAAATAACGCTACGACCGCTCATGAAATAGCCAAAGCCGTTGGTTTCAACAGTGCCAGTTACTTTGGATCAGTGTTCAAAAAATACGAAGGGATCTCCCCTATCGAGCTACGCAAGCAGTATCTGGATTAGAGCGCCTCCACATCAATCTCGGCCAGCGAGGATAACCGCAGTTCATGCATGGCGAATTCCAGACCACGCGTTACCTCGTTAGGTACGATGATACAACGAATACCTGCCGCATTGGCTGCCTTTAAGCCATTAGGTGAGTCTTCGAACACAATCGCTTCGGAAGCCTCGATCCCAAGACTCTGGAGAGCAAGAAGGTACAGTTCAGGGTCCGGTTTCACTCGCTTCACATCTTCGGATGTATGAACGACTGTGAAATAATCAAAAATGCCTAATTTCTGCAAGTAACCATGCACCCAGTCCCGTGTAGAGCTGGAAGCAACCGCAAGCTGAATCCCCTTTTCCCTCGCAGACTGAAGCAATTCATACACCCCTGGAAGAATGGCGGCCTGTCCTAAATAGACTTCGTATTTCTGTTCAGAGAGCAGTTTGATATGATCATGATCTATCTTTTTTTGGAGCGCTTGCTCCAGATACAGAAATGGATGAAATTCCTCAAAGGATGTCCCCACATTTTTCGACCAAAGCTCCAGACCAAGTTCCACTCCGTGCTCTTCATAAATATCGCGAAACGCATAATACCAAGGTGTCTCTGTATCAACAATGAGTCCATCAAAATCAAATATAAATGCTTTTACCATGAACCTGTTCTCCCTCCAGTGATCGGCCAGGGGAGCGGATTAGAAACGTGCGGTCAAGTCCGGATGAGTAACGTTCACCGATAAAAAGCGACACGTACAGCCCGTTCCAGTCGGCGACTGAACAACTAATCCAGCTCGAAGTTCCCCTTGTATCGGCATGCCAAAATAACGAATTAGTTTCCACTCATCCCCATCGGGTGAATAAAAGAATGATATGCAGCCCTCTACTTTGCGTATACGCAGATAGGGATTAGGTACGGAGACTTCCACCGAATTACAATCATCGGATGAACCATCACGTGTCACCACCGACACGATGGTAGGCACTTTTCCATCATACTCAAAACAAATTTTGCACCAGTTAAGATCATCCGCCATCACCATCAGACATCCGGAATCATATTGATTTTTCATATCAACGGTTAATTGGGTTGTGATTTCGAAATCGCCAGGCACAGGCATGGACAGAAATGGTGCGGTTGCACGAATGTGCTTGCCCGCTGGATCTTGGAAAAAGTCGGTGTCCGCCTTCGCTTCCACCAGCACACCTCCCTGATCCGTATAGGACCAGATATCGGGCTCGTTCATCCAGCTCCATTGCTTCCGCGCTTCTGTTGTCATTACGTTAGTCATTTTTAGCAGCCTCCCAAGTTAAAATATGTTCTAGAGGTAGTTCAAAAAGTCCGCTTTTGATTACGAAGGATGCCTAGTGGCATCATCAGCATCGAATATGGCATTCAGCCGAAATGTCCGTTGCTCACGTAGCTCTATCTACGCTCCGCTACTCCATTTCTAGCTTCATCCCATCTTCTCGGTACTGAAAACCGCTCTTTTTGAACATGCATTTACTAGTTTTTTTCTGTACTACATATTCGCTCCAGATACAGTAAACCCCTTTTTCTACATATTTTTGTAAGGTTCCAGCACTTGGGAGTGCTTTTGCGGATCTGGTAGGAAGAACATGATGACCATGAGTACAACATATAGACCAAGAATGACGCTGAATAACAGTGTTGGATTGTGATGGTAGAGCAGGCCCGTCAGGTAACCGGATGGAATGGCTGTAAGCGTCATGACGGTCTGCACGGCCGAGAACATATCGGCTTTCTCATGCGTACCCAATCGGTTCATCAGCAGGGAATCCCGGTACGTCTGCAAAATGAAGTTACCCGCAGCGAGCACGATTAGCGTGAGAAACAACATCCCTATATTCCCCACAGGGATCAACAGAAACAGAATGGCTCCGGCCGTGCTAAGCACGATAGAAAAACCAACATACTTTTCCTCCGAACGCCGTTTCAATCGCGGAATGATGACCAAATAGAGCAGCATGACGGTCACCGCAGTCACTACTGGGATAAACGAAATGACACGGTCATCAAACTTCAACTGTTCCTTGAAGAAAATGACCTGGAAGAAATTCAGCTGCAAAATCAGATTGGATAACACCGTGATCAGAATAATCGGAAAAAGTCTCCGTTTGTAGAACGATTTTCCAAACAGGCGCAGACTGGAACCCAAGCTCTGAAGCACGCGGGTTTTACTATGCAATCCCATAAGTTCCTTGCCGACCTCGGTCTCATCCGTGTATCGGTTACGAATGAAGAACATGGCGGTCATGAGGATGCCTCCGACAAAGTAAATGCTGGCGAGTGTAGGCACAATACCATAATCAGCAATGACCACCCCGGCAATAGGCGTGAGTACACCTGCCCCTGTAATAATCATGTTGAGAATGGCGAATACCTTGGATCGTTTGTGTTCCTCCACATCCTCTATGATCAGACAGTTAAAGGCGACCGTTACAAACTTGGATGTTGCATTCAGTAAATAAGCGATCAGGAACAGCCAGAAGTTCTGGGAGA
Source organism: Paenibacillus sp. FSL E2-0151 (assembly GCF_037993015.1). Classification (NCBI taxonomy): domain Bacteria; kingdom Bacillati; phylum Bacillota; class Bacilli; order Caryophanales; family Paenibacillaceae; genus Paenibacillus; species Paenibacillus sp. FSL E2-0151. The sequence goes on along the minus strand of NZ_CP150308.1, from coordinate 3,241,416 downwards.
AGGCCCAGATGAACATGGGAACACTCCAGGCAAGCAGATCAAAAATCAGTGTTGTTCGTTTCCGGCCCAGCTTATTCGTAATGGAACCCGCAAACAATTGAAAGATAAAGGCAAAATAAAGATTCACCGAATTGATTAAACCGATTTCTATGTCCGAAAGTCCGGCTTCCTTCATATATAAAGGAGCGTAAAAGAGAACGATCGTGCCCGGAATGGCCCATACCGGTTCGAGTAAAATGGAGTAGCGTGGATTCTTCGGCAAATCTTGAAGCAATTTCAATCGATATCCCTTCCTTCTGCGGTTTTCACCGCTGCGAATTCAAACTTCTCGCAGCGGCAAACCCGCTAATGTCTACATGCTTATCGTACCTCTTATAGGATAAGAGCTGTTTTGACCGAATTCATCGGCAACTTCTCTCCAGTATGCATGTCATAACCAATCGTTCCATTAAAGGCCTGTTCATAATCACTCAGCAGTTCCTTGGCTGTCACCATCTGTTCCAGTTCCGGGATGCTTTGGGCAAATTTCAGTGCCGTACTGATCATCGAGTGATTAGCCACTGCGCCAATGATACTAATGCCATCATTAATCACGGCTGTTGATTTGAACGTCACCTCATAGCTGTCGTCATATCCCATAGGAATAATTTTTCCGCCTTTGGCAATCAGCTCAAACCCTACATGAAGCTGGTTACCAACCGCGTCCACTACAATATCAAACTTTTTGTTATTATTGATCTCATATACTTTATCCAGCGTCAGATCCTGAGGATAGAACACATGATCCGCGATCCCTGAAGCGAACTCTTTGCGGTATGGATCAACTTCCGTGCCTACGGTAAGCCTTGCCAATCGTTTGCTAACTAGCTGACACAGGGAACCGATTGCTCCAGAACCGAGGACCAGTACAGAGTCACTTGGCTTAGTCCCTGCTTTCATGAACGTCTGAAGTACACATCCCAGTGGTTCGATCATCATGGCCGTTTCCCAACTCATGGAATCCGGAATGGCATAGATATACTTTTCGTCCCCAACAAAATATTCAGCAAAGGTTCCGTGTGTCGTCATCCCTACTTGATAGTCATCAAAATTCTCGCAGTAGATGAACAGACCCTCACGGCAGTATGAGCAGGTACCGCAAGATTGCGTGGGATCAACCAATACCCGATCACCGATCTTGAAACCACGAACGTCGTCGCCCACCTCAACCACTGTGCCTACGCCTTCATGACCAATGATCGTTCCTTTATTCGCCGGCACTTTGCCTTTGACAATATTCAGATCTGTCCCGCAGATGCCGGAACCATAGATTTTAATTTTTACCTGGTTTGGCTTTTGAATGGTTGGCTCCTCAATCTCCTGGTAAGTCACCTGTTTGAGATCCTGATATACGAGTGCTTTCATTGAATAATTCCTCCTAGTCGATTGTTGATTATGATCTATGGATTAAGCTTCAAACGTTTTCGAAAGTTGCATCGCATGAAGATGTTCCTGCTTCTGAATCTCTTTCCAGTCTGACAGGATCTGCAACAGCGCTTCCTCGACCCATAGCAATTCTTCCCGTGTATGGGCATCAGAGAAAATAAAGTATCCTTTGGTGAAAATGCCGAAGTGAGCCATTCTCTTCACCATGAACTCGCGGAAAGGATCGGTTTGGAAGTTATCTTCAGCCAAGGATTGAATGCAGAAGCTTGCATAAGTCCCTCTCACTTCCAATTGATCCGTCAATCCGAGTAACACAAGTTCAGATTCCAGACGATCCATGATCCGGGTTGCCGGATCACGCCAAGTCGGCCATACTTTCGCATTTTTCATTAATCGTTCACAGGCAATAGCTGCCGCGAGCGCTGTCGTTTCACTGGAATGGGCATTACTGAATCTGACCTGTCCTGACAAAGACATCAAGTGCTCAGGCCCCATAACCGCTGCGAGCGGTAAACCGTTGGCCATACCTTTAGAGATACAGAGCAGATCAGGCCAGATGTCATATTCTCCTGCTGTAGCCTGCTTGCCCATTCGAATACCGGAAGTTACCTCATCGAATATGATAATGATGTCCAGAGACCGACATAGGTTTACGGCTTCCTCCAGCGCATCCTTTTTCCACTCGTTGGGGCATAGAACAATACATGCGATATCCTCGGGAGACGCGGTAATCTGAGCCTCAATTCGCTCCGTAGTAGGCTTGTTAACCCAGATCGTTGAACGCTCGATATCCACCGGGATGCCACGTTCTTTCGTCTGGCCACCATAATAACCGTAGGCAGACCAGTCGTGCCACCCATGATAAGCTGTCGCAATAACCTTGCTTTTGCCACTAGCGGCACGGGCCAGACGCACGGCCCCACTCACTGCATCAGCACCACTCTTGGTGAAGCGCAGCGATGGATAACGACCCTCGAACCGCTCCAGAATCAACTCGGCACATTCAAGCTCGATGTCGGCAGGTAAAGAAAAGCTTGTCCCTTTTTTCAACTGGTGAATGACGGTTAATTGGACTTCATGTCTGGCATGGCCCCATGGCGCCGTACCCATGGCCATTTCGCAATCCAGCCATTCATTCCCGTCGATATCTGTAAATCGGGAGTTATAAGCCTCTGCACAACATACGGGTGTATGGCCCGGAAATAAACGTTCAGGTGCTTTGGCTAAAGTGCTGCATCCGCTCGGAATTACCTTCTCGACTTGTTCCAACCACTCCAGATTACGGGTAAACCGTACGGCACGATCGAGCGTGCTCTCTTTTTCTTTCACTTTAAGTACCTCCCTGTTTATTTTCGTTGTGAGTGAATTACCGAACTTTGGTTCCAGGCCAGCATCCATCGTATATGCGATCCATCGTGATCACATTGCCATACAGATCAATGATCAGATCCTTGGCTCGATGAGCATGTCTCATCTCAATCCAGTAGCGGTTCTCCAGCAAACGGGCGAAATTGTCCACCAAAAACAGTAACCGGTTCTCACTATGAATCAGTTCCTTGCCTAGTACCTGTGGCAGCCAGATGGCCCCATTGGAATTAAAGCGGTTTGAATAGTCCCGTACTTCGGCTACATTTGCAAATTCGGCTTCCTCCAACTTGGTCCAGAATGTATCGGCATCACTTCGAACCTCGGCAAGGTCAATCCCGACAATCGGCAGATGCTGGTATTCCTCTTGGCTTTCCAGCTGTGCTTTCAGATGACTGAAAACGAATGGCCATACATCAGCCTCGATTTGACCGCCCCACTTTTTCCAGAAGCGTGCCAGATTGTTCTTGCGGTTGAAGTTGCGGTGAATCCCGCTGCTGCGTTCCCAGTGATACGCTTGAATATTCGGGTTAATGACCGTATCGTATCCGGCAGCTCGTGCCCGCATCTGATAATCAAAGTCCTCGTATCCGTTAAAGAACTTCTCATCGAGGTTACCGATGGTCTCATACACCTCCCGCTTCATGCCAAACATGGCGAACACCACCAGTTGAACAGAGAAGGTTTCTTTCGGGATATCATCAGGAGATGCGTTCAGGAACAGGTGTCGGCCGATGGTGTCCGCAAAAGCAATGCCGCAATGCTGCACGCCTCCTGTTTGCGGATACAACAGAACGCCCCCAATCATGCCAATCGTAATATCGCTATCCAGTGTCTCTTTCATCATCGGTTGCCAGTTCGGTTGAAGAATGGTGTCAGAATCCAGGAAGAAAATGTACTCTCCCTTGGCTAGGCTCAGTGCGCTATTAATCGACACGGCGCAACCGAGTGGAAAATCATGCTGAAGAATCTCGATGGTCACACCTTCTCTTACTTCTTGCTTCAGTTTATCCAGATGTTGAAAGACTGCTGAGCCGGAACCATCGTTGATGAAAATAATCTGAGTGGATGGGCTTACCGTCCGGAGTAGCGAATCTGTGAACAGGTTCAAAATGTTATAGTCCTGGTTGACTGGCACAATAATGGTGTAAAGCATGGAATCCCTCCTGATTTGGGTTGATGGAATGAGTACATAAGCTGATTCGAACTGCACAATTGCTGGTGTTTCTGTCCGGCCCCCTCACTTGAATATTTTGTCTTTATTTGGTAATGATTTGAATCTACTAGAAATTTATATCATTTTTTGTAAACTGAAAATCTTAAATTCTGAACTCTGTTAATATTTGAATATGTGAGAAAATCATGTCTTTGCAGCTTGCGCACTGAGAAACGCTGTTGTGAACGCAAAAAAACACCCTCAAAGAGTCTGTGTATCTAACGATACAGTTGATTCTTTGAGGGTGTTTTCGTATTAAAATCTATTGTTTTTCATTGGATAGACCCTGACCTATCGCTGCTTAAATCCATGATAAAACGTATCCACCACAAGCGCAGGGGCTGCTTTTCTCGCGATATGACCACTTACAACCTGCTGCCACGTCAGGAACATGATGGAATACAACACATCGACAATCCAGGTTTTATCGAGATCGGAGCGGAAATAACCTTTCTGTTGTAACAGACCGACCGCGTGTAATACAGGTTCTCTCAGTTTCAGATCTGCTCCCTCAATCTCGGGATTATAGTTAATGGTGGTGTCATGAGCCAGAAAATAAATTTTGTCGCCTAATGGAATCAGCGCCTCGATCAGCTCAGGTATGTACTTTTCACAATGCTCCTCATCCAGTTGGATTTCTTTCATGGTCTCACTGACCACCTCGATTGCGCGTAATCCGAGATATACCATAAGCTGTTCGCGGCTTTCCACGTATCGATGTAACGTAGCGATTCCGATTTTTGCAGATTCCGCAATTTCATTCATGGAAGCATTCGGTTTTTCAATCAGCAATTTGGTGGCCTCGTCCAAAATGGAATGGAGCCTGGTTTGTTTGATTGTTGTCATTTCCTTTTTCATTGGTATTACACCTCTTGGCGAATTAGTCTACAATTGATCTAGTCATCCATCAAATGATTGGATGAGATTATAAAATTATAGCATACTTCCTCACGAGTAATACTAAAAGCCGCCATTTGGCGGCTCTTAACATGGTTATCTTTCACGTTACTTACAGTTCGATGATTCTCGTTGCAATATTTGTACAAAATTCACGATCATGCTCTACAAAAAGCAGGGTTGGCGAGTATTCCAAGAGTAAATCTTCGATCTGCATACGTGAAATGACATCTACAAAGTTGAGTGGTTCATCCCAAATATGCAGATGAGCTTTCTCACTAAGACTTTTAGCGATGAGCACTTTCTTTTTTTGACCTGCGCTAAACGTTGAGATATCTTTCTCCAATTGCAGTCTGGAAAAATCCAACTTTCGAAGTATCGATTTAAACAGGCTTTCATCAATCCCCTGTGTGGCCGCATACTCAGATAAATGCCCTCCGAGATCGGACGTGTCCTGCGACACATACGAGATTTTAAGCTGATGATCCTTTCGGAAAAGACCTGTATAAGGGATATCTTCACCACAGATCAGTTTAAGAATGCTTGATTTGCCAGATCCATTTTTACCGTACAGGGCAATACGACCCCCGTTTTCAACCGTGATACTGACATTCTTACACACCGTATTGGAGCCGTATGATATCGACACATGTTCCAATTCAACAAGTTCCTGCTTGTGAAAATCCAGCTGATGAATCTGTAAACGTTCTGCACTCTCGATGTTTTTGAGAAGTTTGGATTTCTCTTGAATCGCAGATTGCTGCCTTTGTTCGATATTTTTGGAACGTTTCATCATTTTGGCAGCCTTGTGCCCAATATATCCTTTATCCACCTTGGAACCGGAATTTCTCGTACCATTTTTGGTTTTTTCAACTTCATGCGACCATCCACCGGTCCGTTTGGCTGAATCGGATAAACGCTTGATATCCTTTATTAATTTCTCATTACTCGCAAGTTCAAACTGATCTTGCCTTCTTTTATTTTCCCACCAAGCGGAGAAATTGCCTTTCTGAATCTCGATGTTACTTTTATTGATGGAAAGGATATGGTCCACGCTGTGATCCAGAAACGCCCGATCGTGAGATACCAAAATAAATCCACTCTTGCTGCCAAGATAATTACTGACAATTTGTCTTGCATGAAGATCAAGATGATTGGTAGGTTCATCAATGAGCAGAAACCGATTATCCTTCAGGAACAAAGCAGCCAGCATCACCTTTGTTTGTTCTCCGTTGGATAACGTATCAAAAGGCCGATACAACACATCTTCTGACACTTTTAACAGGTTAAACTCACGCACAACTTGCCAGTGTAGATATTCAGGATGAATCTCGCTGATGACATCAACGGTCATGGCTCCCTTATTTTCTACCTGGAAAGGAAAGTATTCAAAGCTAACATTCGCAGAGATATGTCCGCTGTATTCATATTTGCCAAGCAACAGATTGAGGAAAGTCGTTTTGCCTCTGCCGTTCCTTCCGGTAAAACCCAATTTCCAATCGGAGTCCAACTGAAAACTAACATTTTCAAATATATTATCGTAACTGCCTTCATAAGCAAAGGTCAGGTTGGTAACGTTGATTAAAGACATGCATATCATCCTTTTTATGTGAAATATAAAAGTAAACTGACGGGATTTCACCATAGAACATGGCATGGATTCCCTCACTTTAATATTTGAACATAATCAGAATTTAGATTCGCTTATACAATAAAGAAACCTGGCGATAAACCACTCAGCGCCAAGTAGATCTATGCATAGGAGGACAAAGTGCCGGATTCTGATTAGTCATATTGTGAACCATGCCACTGTTCATGTTTGTTGACAGGTCCACATAAACATCCACAACCTCTAATTCAGTCATGACTCTATCCCCCCTTTGAAAGTTCAAAATTTAATACAGAAAACTTAACATGGAATACGATATGGGTCAAGACAGTGTAGCCTCGATCTCATCTTCCATCCTCGTACCGTTAAACCATTGTGTTTTCTGGCTTACACACCTCTACGTAAATTTTGATGATGTACTCATCGGGGTTACTTTCTGCAAAATAAGTGAGCAGGTCCAGTGCATACACATGTCCACAGACTTGCAGTCCCTCTTTTTCTATCTCCTCTTTCATGAGGGAATACGTCTCCGGCATGCTTTCGTATGAACCTCGATGATTCATGACGGCATACATCCCTTTTGGCTTAATCCATATCGTTTCCCCTGGAATGGGAGCTTTTATTTTGTTGCCAAAGTAATCCGGATAGTATTCTCCTGCCTCATAGTGCTCCTGAGTTAAGATCGTCCATACCGGAAACTCATAGTCGATCATCTGTTCATCACAATGGGTCCTGTATTCAATGAACTTACGGAAGAATTCCTTATCCCCATCCCCTTGCTCCAGTTGTACAGCAATAAAATACTCCAGCTCACATTGTTCGATATGCAGCCCTTCAGGAGAAGCATCCGTGGCTTGTTTCGTCATTTCAATGGCACCACTTAGCAGCTTTTGCATACGTTTGATTCGTTGTTGCTCCAATTCAAGTGCCTTTAATTTCTGTTCAAACAGCTCAATTAACAATGGTGTATTCTGATTTTGAATAAACGACTTAATCTCTTGGAGTGAGCTTCCTGCCTTCTTCAGCACATGTATGACATCCAGCACATACGTTTGTTGCATACCATAATAGCGGTAGCCCTTGGCATTGGTATATTCAGGCTTTAACAGCCCAATCTCGTCATAATGAAACAAGGTATGTTTGGTCACTCCGCAGATCTTGGCAAATTCACTGGTGGTAAAATGTTGTGCGTGATGTCCAGCCATCTATGGGCCCTCCATGTACATATGTAGTCTAAGTTTTATCAATATAAATGCATTATAGTGTGTAAAGAAAAGTTTGACTATAGGGTTACCCGATAGTTTAGTCTAAAATTGTAAGTTATTCATATCGCCGGAGGGAAACATGTCAAAATTCAAACGTTGGATGATTCTTGTTATTGTCTCAAGTGCACTATTACTCATTGTGATGGATATGACCATCCTGTACACAGCCCTACCCAGCTTGACCCATGATCTCGGTGCATCTGCTTCGGAGAAATTATGGATTCTGAACGGTTACTCCCTTGTCATGGCGGGTCTTCTTCCTGCAATGGGAACACTCGGGGACCGTCTTGGTCATAAAAAAATATTCACCCTGGGCTTGCTCGTCTTTTCTGCTGCTTCTCTTGCTGCTGCCTTTTCTCCAGTACCGGCTATGCTGGTCATGAGCAGAATTCTTCTAGCCGTAGGTGCCTCCATGATGATGCCAGCGACATTGTCGATTATCAGAGTTACGTTTACGAATGAGCGAGAACTCGCACTGGCAATCGGCATCTGGGGTTCCATTGCATCAGGTGGTGCTGGATTGGGACCGATTGTTGGTGGACTGCTACTTCAACATTTCTGGTGGGGCTCTGTGTTTCTGATTAACCTGCCCATAGCCATTATCGCGTTTGTATTCGCCTTGAAAATGATCCCTAAACATCAAGGGGATACCTCGAAAAAGTGGGACTTCACCAGTTCCATTCAGATCATGATTGCCATGGTCGGAATTATCTATTCTATTAAGGAATTCACAAGACGCGAAGGATCTCTCACACTCGCTATCATTGCTGCTGTGATCGGTGTTCTGTCCCTGATCATCTTTATTCGCCGTCAGAATAACAGTCCCAATCCACTGCTGGATCTGTCCTTATTCAAAATCCCAAGATTCAGCACCGGCTTTATTACCGCACTGGTTGGCTTGTTTGCACAAATGGGTGTGCAATATATGGTCACTCAGCGGCTTCAGCTGGTGGAAGGCATGTCACCGCTTCAGGCTGGACTATTCACCGTATCCATACCTGTTGCAGCACTCATTGCCGGACCTGTTACGGGGGCCATTATGCACCGTGTGGATGTTGTATATATCAAAAGCTTCACTCTCTTCATCGCTGCCCTTGGCATGGGGACGTATCTGATGTATTTCAATGCTGGGTTCACCGGGCAGATTATCGGCTTGGCACTGCTTGGTGCAGGTCTTGGATCAGGGATGACCGCTGCATCACATTCCATTATGAGTTATGCCCCACCACACAAAGCGGGCATGGCCGCTTCCATTGAGGAAGTGGGTTATGAGCTGGGCGGAGCATCCGGTATTGCGATCATCGGCAGCATGTCGACTCTTTTCTACACACTCGCTATGAAGATTCCTGTGGGAATTAGTGTGCCAGCCAATGCGAAAGACAGTTTGGATGAAGCGCTTATCGCTGCCGAAAGCTTGCCTGCTGCGTCTGCTGAATCGCTCAAAAATGCCGCCTTTGCTGCATTTGACCAATCCTTCTTTGTTGTCATTGCAGGTGTGACCGTATTTCTGTTCATTGCTGCTCTGATTATGAGTTGGGTTGCTGTGCGATTGAAACGAACCCACAAGCACAGCGTTAAAACGTAATGAAATTCACTTCATGAAACAAAGCGAGGTATATACTAAATATGTCAAAAGAAGAGGATTAACTCAATTAAATTAACGTCAAAAACCACTACCTGATTTGTTTCAGGTAATGGTTTTTGATATGCCTGATAACCGAAGCTTACCACCATGCGGCACCTCACGGAAGGTAGGCATCCTCTACCTCAACTTTTCGTTCATTCCCCATCGCAATGTATCTTACGTTAATGACATTTCCTTTCTGAAAATGGGGAATATGTGTGATTGGAATATAAGTCTCTACAATTGTTGGGAAGGTGCGGCGGTCAACTTGGGTTACAGTCAGATCCAATCGCACGCCAGGCCTTCCATCCCTACTGGATGATGTCTGCACAATATCATGAATTATTGCTTCTGTTGGAATTCCGTCCATCAGAATGCTCTTGCGAAGGTGATGTTTCTCTTTATTGTTACGTAGCAGTTTAAATGCCATAATCGTAGTGATTGTGCCTGTTATAAGCCCAAAGACAATAATAGCGACAATAATAATTAATGTGACGGTCATGATAACCTCCTTTTAGTTGAAACTTATGTTAACTACTTCTTGTTTAGATCTCTTTTTCCTGCCAATTTGCTTGAATGGGAAAGCTTTAACGTCAAAAAAGCCGCCTTAAGGGCGGCTTCATGCTGTGTATGTTCAACTCAACTTAGTCTACTTTCGCACCATACGAGCGTACAAACAGAACAGCTTGTTCGCGATCCAAACGTACGCCTTTGATATCCAGTGATTTCAGATCGATGCCTTCCAGATTAGCCCCTCTAAGATCGGCCCCTTGAAGCTTGGCTCTGCTTAATACAACTCGGGTAAGATCACAGTCTCTCAAATCCGCTTTGGTGAAATCCGTGTCCGTAAAGTCAGCCTCAAAGAAACGAATTCCTCGCAGATCCTGTTTCCCCAAACGTGTATGTCTCAGATTGGTATAGGACCAATCGCCGTGACTTAGGGTAATGCCATCCATTTGCGCACCTGAAAAGTCTGAGCCTGTCATCTTGCAGGAGCTGAATTTGGAAGCAAAGAGATTTGCACCACCGAAGGTGCAATTTTCAAAAGCCGATTCCGTATGAATCGAACCATTCATGGAAGCCCCTTTGAAGTCACACTCGATAAAACGACAGTTACTCGTTTCAATTTCTTCCATAGAAGCGTTCATAAATGTACACTGCTTGAAAACACAACTTATGAGTTCTCCATAGCGCAGATCACGTCCCTCAAAGTGTACTGCTTCATATTCCTGATCCTTATATTGATACACTGGTTACACCCCACATTGTATATTTCTCCGTCTTTCTTCATTAAAAGAACTTTTTATACTATACCACACCCCTGTCAAGTACCTGCTTAAACACCCACAAAAGTCAAGTTACTTTTTTATGAGAAAAATTTGAAGAACTAAAAAAGGGACGCATAAAGCGTCCCTCCAGCTCACACTTTTAACTGTTCCAATGTGGGCTTATATATGTGAACCTTCCAGTTGCTTATTCTAATCTTCTTAGAAAGCACTACACCAATATTTTGGACATCCTGTACAGGGATAACGAAGGTTTATTGATTTCCCCTACTCTCTGGTATCCCAAACGCTCGTAGAGTTTAATAGCTAGTAAATTTTCCTTTTTAACCGTAAGTGAAGATTTGGACAGACCTTGTGTTATAGCTTGCTCCTCAGCAAAATGAATGAGCTGTGTCCCTACACCAAGTCCTCTGCTTTCAGGCAACGTAGCCAATGTCCCGATGTGGTACTCGTCGTTCTCCGCTTCTTTTAATGTCACCATGGAGTAGAACTCTTTCCAGTGTTGGAGATTATACTTAATCAGGCTCCATTTACGAAGTTCAAACAGTTTGGAGAACGTTGGTAAAGCAAGTTTGTTCATTATAGTGGTCGGATAACACATGATCATGCCCAGCGTTTGGTTACCCATTTTAGCTTCATAAGCATATTGGTGACTGAATCGGTTCTGATTCGAACGCCATAACTTGTTAAATGTTTTCTCTATAATGCCTTTATCCTTGGTACCTGCAAGCGAATAGGCCATATATTCAAGTGCCATCTGATTTAGTTGCCCGCCGACTACTGATTGTGGACTGGCTTTTGTTATGGAAATCTTATTCATCGCTGTCACTCCTCTATGTAGCTGAAATTGGATTAAAGCTTGGCAGCAGGTTGGTTAAATGATAACCCCTCAACGATCACATTCACCGTATCAATGGTTAATCCGGTCAGCTGTTCCACATGCAATCTCACATTGTTTTGCAATTCCCTGCAGACTTCATGCACTTTTGTTCCATAACAAACGACAATCTTTAAGTTTATCTCCAGTCTTGATTCTACCTTGCGGATATCTATGCCATTTTGCAGACTTTTCCCGCTCCACTTTTTGGTGACCCCTTCTATAAGTCCTGTCGACATGGAGGAAATCTCGCTGGTGGTATTCGCAATCTTGCCGACAATTTTGGAGATCACATCATCCGATATTTGAATTTTTCCTAAAACATTTTGAATGGACATCCTAGGTCCCCCTCTTTATACCTGCATTTTTGATAGATAATAGTATCATTTAATATAAATATAAATCATTCAGAGTCCGATTTCAACTTTTGAATTCAGTCATCCTCATTTCTACCTGTACATAGCAAAAAAACCGCGATCATCGCGGCTTCTTCTTGGTCCATATTAAGGGAACTTCAATTGAATACGGACAGGAATGCGGGAGGATATCCCACTCTCTTTGCTACCTTCTTCTGCTGCCTCTGTTTCTTCTGCTTGCACGATCCACTGCCTGCCAATTAACGATTGTAGCAGTTCAATCTCTTGTGCGGTCAAACGAATATGCTTCAGAGACAACTCATCTTGAACGTAATCCCGATCCACCTTACGGTCAAACCGGAAATCGAGCAATCGTTTCAACCCGTTAATATGCAAAAACTTGAACTCATAACCTTGACGTATCGCCTTCTCCCAATCGTCTCCGATATCATCTGCTGTCTGTAGTCTTTCGTCAAAATCCATCGCGGATTCCTTAACCAGAGGGAGCAACCGGGAATAGTCTCGACGTTGTAAACATTCAATAATCACTTCTTTTGATTCTCCACTTGTTAGAACATTCTCTACAAGAAGCCCTACAGGAATGGACAGCTGAGTTCGACTCATTGCTCGCCCTCCTCATTCCCGAGGTACTGATTGAACCAGGCATTCACCTGTTCGAAGCTATCGATCCGTAATGAAGGTTTACCGCTTTTTAGTAAACTGTGGTTGGAACCCGGGTAACGAATCAGTTTGGTCTTTTTGCCATATCGTTTTAGCGTAGTATATAATTCCTCCGCTTGCGCAATCGGTGTCCGATAGTCCTGCTCTCCGTGCATGATCAGAAGTGGCGTCTCAATGTGATGTGCATGAGCTAGTGGTGAGCGGGACCACAGGAATTCAGCGTTTTCGGCCGGATTACCACCGATGACTCCCTCAACATAAGAAATTCCGATATCACTCGTTCCATACATGGACAACCAGTTGGAGATGCAACGCTGGGTTACAGCCGCCTTGAAACGGTGGGTATGCGCTACAATCCAGTTGGTCATCACTCCGCCATAACTGCCACCCGCTACACCCAGACGTGATGCATCAAGGAAATCATATGTAGCCAGGGCATAATCAACAGCTTCCATCAGATCCCGGTAATCCCCTCCGGCAAAGTCACCACGGCAAGCTCTGGCAAACTCCTGACCGTATCCCATACTTCCGCGAGGATTGATCCACAGCACAGCGTACCCTTGCGCAACGAGTGTCTGCATTTCATGACTGTATGTACCCGTATACATCGCGTGCGGTCCACCATGAATCTGCAAAATCAATGGCAGTTTCCCATTGGTGTCACGTATTGCCGGTGTGGCTAACCAACCTTGAAGCGGCCATCCATCAGAGGACTTAAACTCTACACGGACTGGCACATTTACAGCCAATTCAGCCATGAATTCATCATTACGCCGGGTGAGTCTGAACATTTCACCACTGTCGATATCCACGCGATATAACTCTCCAGGGTGTTCAGCAGTCAACGCAGCGATTACCAGCGACGAACCATCTGGCGTTAAGGTATACTGATACACATCCTTTTCACCAGCGCCCGTCACAGATTGATAATTCCCATCTTCTTGAATGCGATACACGTCCACATTCCCGTTATGTGTTCCGAGTACATATACACCGCGTTCCGGATGATGGGCATCCGAGATAGGAGAAGGTGACGCACCTGCCGACTTCATATCTCCAAGCGCCGCGTTACCAATCTGCATATCTAATTGAGGTGCGATTGGCCTGGGTATACCTCGATGAACGGGAACAGCGTATAAGCTGTTTTGGCTCCCGCTTCCATACTCACGATCACTGGCGATCAGGATCAGCTGCTGCCCGTCGGACGAATAGGAGAATTGGCTTATCGCCAGACTGGAATCCGTCACTTTGAACAGATCACTTTCTCCCAATCGAATGCTGTATACATCGGTAAAGTAAAGCAGATCCGCATCAAGTTCCTCGTCCTCTACTTGCTTCGAAATGAAAGAAAGCTGCTGGCTATCTGGCGACCACGCCGGAGCACTGATATTCCATAGCCCGGAAGTCACCTGTGTGATCTCCCCGCTTTTGATCTCATATACAAACAACTGGCTGTATTGACCATCCCACCAGCCAGCCCCTTCCGCCTTCGGCGTTGTACGCTCAAAGACTTTACCTCGCAGCACAGGTGCAGGCTCCTGTTGTGCGTCTGCTTTCTTCTGTTGGTCCTCCGGTTGCACTTTGCTGGTAAACGCAATGTACTGCCCGTTCGGCGACCAGATATAACTCAATATTTTACATGCGGGAGATATCAGCATGACCGGCTCTTTTTGATCTGAATGGAGCGTCCATAGTCCTTTGCCACCATCCACTGAGCGAATGAATGTGAGCTGTGTGCCATCCGGCGACCAAGCAGGTGAGGAATCTTTTGTTCCATCCGAAAGTGCAATATCTTCATCACCATCGAGGGAAATCCCTCGAATTTGCGTGTTATATTCATTTTTATCCTGATCTATGGTCTGTTCCACATAAGCCACTTGTCCGTTCAGACTGATTACTGGCTGACTGATCCAACGATAATGACGCAGATCCTCCGGCATAATTGGTCTTTGGTTCATATTGATGGCTCCCTTCTCCGTTTATTTATGGGTTGTCTCTGTACGTGGATCAAGCACATCACGCAGCCAATCTCCAAGGAAAATAACACCGAGTACGGTAAATGTAATGGCTAGTCCCGGGAATGTAGCGACCCACCAGCTTGTAGCAACGTATTGTCTGCCATCACTAAGCATCCCTCCCCAGGATACATCAGGTGGTTTGATACCCAGACCCAGGAAGCTGAGTGAAGCTTCCATAATAATTGTCGTGCCGACATTCATACCGCAGATGACGATAAAGGATGAAAGGATATTCGGCAGAATGTGTTTCAGAATTAATCTTCCATTCTTCGCGCCAATTGATCTGGCAGCATGAACAAAATCCCGCTCTTTGATACTAAGAACCTCACTTCTTACCACACGGGTGAATGGAACCCAGTTCGTCACCCCGATGACAAAGATCAACGTTGTAATACCCGGGCCAACAATTGCCATCACAACAAGCATGAACAGAATGGTTGGAATCGCCATGAATGCATCACCTACACGCATGATGACAGCATCCAGCCATTTCCCGTAGAATCCGGATACCAGCCCCAGAATCGCGCCAATAATTCCTGACACAATCACGGCACCCATCCCCACGATTAAGGAAACTCGGGCACCATATACTATTCGACTCCACATGTCTCTGCCGAGATTATCGGTACCCAGCCAGTATTCGGCCGTTCCACCCTCAAGCCATGCTGGTGGTTTAAGTCGGCCCAGCGGATTCACCGCTGCCGGATCATGACTCGTCAATAGAGGTGCACCTATGGCAATTAACACAACCAACAATACAAGCACAGCACCAAACATTCCGGTCTTGCTGATGATCAGTTGTTGCCAGATATAACGAAATCCCGTTGGTGCACGCCCATTGTCTTGTTCCTGTTCTGTACCCGGAATTGGCATTTCATTGCTGCCTGTCATATGATTGCACCTCCTTCTAGTCGTATTTGATGCGCGGATCGAGCAGCCTGTAAGCTACATCCGTCAAGATGTTGATTACCACAACGATAAAGGCAATGACAAACACCGCTGCCTGTACAATCGCCATATCATGTGTGTTGACTGCAACGACCAGCAACTGACCCAGTCCAGGCCAGGAGAATACCGTTTCCGTAATCAAAGTGCCCCCGATCAGACTTGTAAACTGCAAACTCATAATTGTCACGACCGGAATCAATCCGTTCCGAAATGCATGTTTTACAATGACAACCATCCGGCCAAGCCCCTTGCTGCGAGCTGTTCGAATATAGTCCTGGTTGAGAATCTCCAGCATGCTGGAGCGAATCAGCCGGGTCATCTGCGCAGCCAGTCCAACGCCAAGTGTAAAGGCCGGCAAGATCAGATGTGACAATCCTCCGCGACCGGATACCGGCAATACGCCCAGCATGACGGAGAACAAGAGGATAAGCATAATCCCCATCCAGAAGTTTGGCATCGCCTTACCAATGACGGATATTCCTGAAATAATGAGATCGGTAAACGTATTGCGTTTGACAGCTGAAATGACTCCAAGTGGCACAGCCATAAGTACGGCAAAAAACATGGCGGCTACCGCCAGTTCAAAGCTGGCAGGCAATCTCTCCAGCACAAGCTCTAGCGCAGGCTGATTGTAGCGAAAAGACTGACCAAAGTCTCCCTGTATCGCACTGCCCAGAAACTTCACGTATTGCGTATATAAAGGCTGATCCAAACCAAGTGCCTGCGTCAAGACAGCACGATCTTCAGCGGTAGCCGTTTCAGGCAACATTAACGCAACCGGATCACCGGTGACTCGAACCAAAATGAATACAATTAATGAAACAATGAACAGCACCGGAATGATCTGCAGTAGTGACTTAAGTACGTATTTGCCCATTCCTTGTTCACCTCCCTTTTAAAAAAGAACGGCAGGAACATGGTTATCCAGTCCCTGCCGTTCACGGCCTATCTTTTCAATGACCGGTTGTTATACCCGATGTTACTGTGCAACAGGTGTAATCTCGTCAGCATAGAACATCTCGTCACTGCGCGGCGCGAAGTTCACTTTAGCATTTGTTCCGTAGACACCTTCCATTTGGTACAGATATACGGCTGGGCGTTCTTCAGAGAAGATCTGTTGTACTTGCTGATACTCTTTCTCACGAGACGCAGGGTCCATGTTCACCAATGCCGATTGAAGCAGTTTCTCTACTTCAGGGTTGTTGTAATCCGACTCGCCTTTTGCTTCTTCCAACATATAACGATTGTAGTTATTCGAAGCATCAAACAAGGAGTTACCAATACCAATCATGAAGATTTCTTTGAATGATTTGGAGCTGTAACGTTCACTGAATGCACTTGCTTCCAGGACATCCAGATTGATTTTGAATCCGGCTTGTTCCAGCATTGCTGCAACAACTTCAGCCTGTTCTTTGTATTGTGCGGAAACGGAGATGGTCATCTCGGCTTCACCTTCCGCATAGCCAGCTTCTTGCAGCAACTGTTTAGCTTTTTCTTGATCATAAAGTGATGTTTTGTACAATGAAGGATCAGCACCGAAGTTGCCTGGTGTTACGGATGTGCGGGTTACAATACCTGCTCCGCCGGCAATGCTGTCCACGATCCCTTGTTTGTCGATAGCCAGGTCAATCGCTTCACGTACTTTCGGATCAGCTGTGATGCTGCCTTCTGTCTGACGGAATATCAACTGAAGCACACGTTGGATTGGCGCTTTGACAATCTTTTTATCTGCTTCGCCTTCGATCCGGGCAATGTCAGTGGACGGAATGGAAGAAGCCACATCCACACCACCAGCAAGCAATTCGGATACACGTGTGGAGGCTTCAGGAATAACGCGGAATACCACCTCATTCCATTTTGGTTCACCGTCAAAGTAGTTCTCGTTTTTCACCAGTTCCACACGATCATCTTTGGTCCATTTACTGAACTTATAAGGGCCTGTGCCTACCGGTTGTTTCAGGAAAGCATCGAATCCTTTATCTGCAATATATTTTGCTGGCAGAATGCCTGCTCCCATTTTGGACAGACGATTCAGGAGCAACGGATCTGGACCATCCGTGATGATATCTACGGTATAGTCATCCACCACTTTAACTTCTACGATATTTTTGAAATAACTGTTTTGTTTCAGTGTCTCGTCCTTGGCTACGCGCTCCAGCGTGTATTTTACATCTGCTGAAGTGAATGGATCGCCATTGTGGAAGGTAACACCTTCACGCAGCTTAAATCTCCACGTTGTATCATCGACTTGATCCCATGATGTCGCAAGTCCCGCAACTTTTTTCTGTTCACTGTCATTTTTGATCAGATAATCAAAAACGTTGACCAGAACCGCCTCACTGGAAGTGTTGTTGTTGTTGTGCGGATCGAAACTCTCAATATCGGTTGCCGCAGCAACAGTCAGTGTTGTACTTGCGCTTCCACTGCCCGTTCCTTCTGTTGCGGAACTATCATTCGTGCTTGTCGATTTTCCTCCGCAAGCGCTGAGTACCATTACGACTGCCAGTAACGTGATCCACAAGCCTGTCCATTGTCTTTTTTTCATTGTGATTGCTCCCCCTCAGAAGATGTATTCCGTGCCAAAAATTCAAGTGCTACTGCGGACAACATACCCACACCATAAGGCATCGCTGTCTCATCAAGATCAAACATGGGATGGTGGAGTGGATAACGAGTACGTTCCTCATCATTCCCAGATCCTAGTCTGAAAAACACACCCGGAATCTGTTCACAATAAAACGCGAAATCCTCGCCCCCTGTAGAAGGTTTGATATAAGTCCATCCCTTCTCCGCATTAACCTGATCACAAGTCTCTGTTAGCAGGTCAACCATGCCGAGATCATTCACGACAACAGGGTATCCATCACCGTAAACGACTTCGTATCCAGCTCCAAAAGAATCGCAGACCCCTTTAACAACCTGCTCGATCAAAGCTGGCATCCGCTCACGAATGGCAGGTGAGAGTGTACGAACCGTACCGATCATCTCCACTTCGGGGGCGATGGCTGTTCCCATATAACCTCCCGTGATTTTGCCAATCGTGACTACTGCCGGTTCAAGTGGATCAACCATCCGACTGACGATATTTTGCAATGCGGTGATGACCTGAGCGGATACCGCGATTGCATCAATACCCTCATGTGGACGAGCTGCGTGACCACCCTTGCCAAACACCTTGATAACCAAGGGATCAGCTGATGCAAACGCAACGCCCTGACTTACACCCAAGGTTCCTGTGTCCTGTCCAGGTGTCATGTGTAATCCTGCGATGGCATCAACCTTTGGATTCTCCAGAACACCGTCCTGGATCATGGCTCTTGCACCTGCAAGTCCCTCTTCTGCTGGCTGGAAAATAAATTTGATGTTGCCTGATTTCGGTCTTCCAAGACCAGTAAGCAGTTGGGCGGCTCCCATCAGGATGGAGGTGTGAGCGTCATGTCCACACAGATGCGCTTTGCCTTCCACTTGCGAGCGGTATTCCACCGCTTTTTGATCCTGGATTGGCAGAGCATCCATGTCTGCGCGCAAGGCAAAGGTTGGTCCATCGCTCTCTCCGCGAAGCAGGCCTGTAACCCCGGTCTGTCCGACATTGCGTGTAACTTCCAACCCCAGGCTTTCCAGATGCTCAGCTACGATAGCGGATGTGCGATGCTCCTCATAACCGATCTCCGGATGCTGATGTAAATCTCTGCGCCAAGCGCTTAACTGGGCTTGTAGTGGCTGAGCCAGCTGTATTAGTTCTGAACGATTCATTCGCTGTCATTCCCTTCATTTTTGTCCGATTCAGAAACCAAACGGGCATAGATTGCATCCGCCGAGAATTCGATATGCCTTTTCATCGTCTCCTTAGACTTGATGCTATCATGGGCTTTCAATGCTTCAAGAATCTCCATATGTACACCGTGGTTGACGGTACGGATCCGGTCATCATAAGGCATCAAGTCGAGCGCCGGATTAATTTTCGTCCGAATCTGTCTGACGGCTCTCTCACAGTATGGATTCCCCGAAGCCTTGGCGATGGTCAGATGAAATTTCACATCCAGCGCCCTGAACCATTCTCTTGTGCAGTCTGGCTCTATACTTTGTTCCATGTAACCCTCAAGCAGCTCCAGTTCGCCTGCGGTGATCCGCTCAGCAGCGAGAAAAGCTCCCTCTGGCTCGATGATGGTTCGAAATTCAAACACCTTCAGCATCTGTGACCAATCCCGTTTAATTTCTTCTCTGGTCCGTTTATGCGAATTGGCTGTCAGAGGCAGTACAAATGTTCCGCCTTTGGCACCCACCCTTTTCTCTATCAAGCCTTTCTCTTCCAATGAAGAGAGTGCCTCGCGAACGGTAATCCGGCTTACGTTAAAAATCTCTGCCAGATCTCGCTCGGCTGGAAGCTGTTCTTCACTCATTAATTCTTTCAAAATAATGGCTTCTTCCAGTTGTTCCCTAATGAATTCACTAACCTTTTTGGTAGATACTTTCTCAAAACGAAATGAAAACGTACTGGACATCTAAACACTCCGATCTGTATATGGTCTAGACCTTATACCATTAATATAATTCCGACTAAACTTATATGCAATACTTTTTTTTCAAGTAAATTCATATTTTTTTCTGACCACCTCCAAATTTAAGCATTTTGGCACAAAAAAGACGCATCTACACGCAGCAGATGCATCTTCGCTTTCGATATTTGACGACATACGGGCACTACGATTACAGACTATAACTTTTTATTAGCATAGGGTCTGAAATCCTCTGTAACCGCAAGTTTTTTGCTTCCCTCCAGGTAAAAGCTGTCATCCGCTCTCCAGGTATGACTCTTTTTGTTCTGTCTGCGGTGATAGACATAATTATAAGGAGAGGTCGCGTACGCTTTGAATCCTCTTTTCCTGCATTGTCTCAGGAAGGTCACATCTTCCCCTATTGAACGGTCCGTGAAGCGGACTTTTTTCAAGATCTCTCTTTTGAATAAAATAGTGCCCCCTTGAACAAATTCAACCGGTTTATTTTTTTCAGCCGGAGATCTGACCAACAATGTCTTGGATGCGCCCAAATAGACCAGGCACGAATGTTTACCCACAATATCACTTTTGGTCCGTCTAAGTTCTCTCACCTGCTCTGTTAAATAATACGGCGAATAGTAGTCATCATCATCAAATTTGGCAATCAGCGAAAAGCGTGCCCTTGTCATGCCAGCGTTCAGGCTTTGTCCTAGGGAAATGCTCTCCGGAACTTGATATACATGAACATTGGCAAGATTTCGAACCCGGTTTTGGTATAATGCCAGATTCATACTGTCATGATTCAGGACAATGATCAATTCTTTGCTTTTATAACGCTGCCAACTGTAATTTTGCAGGATGTTATCAAAAAATTGCGGCCGATTGGTACATACAACAATGGAAACACCATGACCCGTTTTGTGTTTAGTCAAGACATACCCTCTTTTCAGCTCATTTTTCTCTCATCATATGTGCCGAAACAGAGTCTGGTATGGACCAATAGTTAGGGCGTGTCTCAAAACTCGCTGAAGTGCATCTTTTACCGCCTTTTCGCCCCCTGCTGCGTCACTTCCCCTTGACGTGCCCCGGCACGCCTGCGGAAAACTTCCTGGCTTGGAACGAAAATTCGGCAAAATCTGCTTCCTTCGGAGTTTTCAGATACGCCCTAGCATCCAAAACACCAAAAACCCTCTGCCCCAAATAACAGGACAAAGGGTTTTGTAATCTATTGTTTTAAGCCTTTTCTATGCTTCGTTACCGTTATTCAAGTACACAGCCTTGCCTGTGCGAGCAGATTCATAGAGTGCTTCCAGGATTTGAGATACAACCAGCGCTTGTTTCGGTGTAACGACTGGCTCCTGATCGTTCTCAATCGCTTCAATCCACTTTCTCATCTCAACATCCGGTGCGCTCTCGCTCTTACCATCGTAGAAAGCTACCCCGCCTGCACTCAGTTCAATCTCATTGGTGTATAGACGGCTGAATTTCTCACCATTGATGCGCAGTCCGTTCTTCATATCCGCACCCGCTTCGCTACCGCTCAAGCTACATTTCGCCTCATCCACATCCAGTGAGTTCAGTGCCCAACTGGATTCCAGCATGATCGTTGCCCCATTCTCCATTACAATCATGCCAAAGGCCGAGTCCTCTACGGAGAATTGTTTCGGGTCCCACGGGCCCCAGGCATTGGCCGCATTTTCACGTTGTGAAAGCTCATGATAGGTCGTACCCAGCACAACTTTTGGTTGATAGTTATCCATCATCCAGAGCGTCAGATCAAGTGCGTGCGTACCAATATCAATCAATGGACCGCCACCTTGCTTCTCCTCATCCAGGAAAACACCCCATGTTGGTACTGCTCTACGTCTAATTGCATGTGCTTTGGCAAAATAAATATTACCCAGGTCACCCGCTTCGCACACCTTCTTCAAGTACTGACTGTCTTCTCTGAAACGGTTGTTGTATCCGATAGTCAGTTTTTTGCCAGTACGTTCTGCCGCTTCCAGCATGAGCTGTGCTTCAGCAGATGTCTTCGCCATTGGCTTTTCACACATGACATGTTTCCCCGCTTCCAGGGCAGCAATAGAAATCTCGGCATGAGAAATATTCGGCGTAAGTACATGCACAATGTCCAAAGACTCATCCTTAAGCAATTCCTGATAATCCGTGTAGACTTTGGCTTCAGTAGCGCCATATTTCTGTTTGGCTTCATCCGCACGTTCCTGAACGATATCACAGAAAGCCACCAGTTCAACATTATCCAATTTACTCAGACTCGGCAGATGTTTACCATTCGCGATTCCACCACAGCCAATAATTCCGATACGATATACTTTACTCATATATATATTCACCCTCACTTAAGTATTGGTTGTTTCATTTTACGAAAAGCCGACGGGGTCATCCCCAGACGTTTGCGAAATACAGCATGCAAATAGTTGGCATTATTGAATCCTGAAGCAAGTGCGATCTGTTCAATGGATACGTTACTTTCCTCCAGATTGCGGCACACGGCGCGCAGACGAATATCCTCCAGTACACGGCTGAACGGCATCTCCGGCTGTACTTGGTAGAAGATTCGCTGCAATTGTCTGCTGCTAATATGAAGTTTCTCAGCTACATGCTCCAGCGTGACCACCGAAGGGTGATTCGCCTCCATATACTGTAGTGCATACTCATAGCGATATACCGACATATCCCGCACAGGGGCTTCCGGTCGATTCCCCCCGGTGTCGTATGCTCGCACGGTTTTGAGTAATATGCTGATAACCAGTTGCTTGATCGACGTATAATAACCTAACAATTTTAGATCACATGCCTCGTAGGCTTCCAAAAAACAATGCATTGCACGATGATAATCATTCACCGGAGTAAGCGGAAGCGTTCTCAGCTTTTCAATCGTTTCCTCGGATTCTGCTGCTTCCCAGGGATCGACATGTTCCCTTGGCTTGTGAACGATATCTACATGAAGACATAGTTCATCCATGTCCTCTTTGGCATCAGCCTCCTGATAATGAACGACACCCGGTCCAGTCAAATACAGCATACCTTCCGAGAGTGCATGTGTCTGATCATCCAGAATAACTTTACCTTTACCTCTCGGGATAAAATGAAACTCAAACTCCGCATGATTATGGAAATCCACAACTCGGCCCGCTGGAAAAGAAGTCAGATGAAATCGCATCACGCGAATCTCATAATGTCCCCAAACCATTAGAATATCCAGTCTCTCCAAGAGATCCTGCCGTTCAAGCATTTTCTCATAAGGATACAGGCTCAAGATTGCACACCTCCTTAATAAAAACTAACCCTTCAACTCTTTCAGAGTAATTCTGCGCCCTTCTTTGGCAGAGAGATTCGCTGCTTCCATCAAACGGGTCAGCTCCATAGCGATCTGCACGTTTTCTGTTGCATCCGTATCATTCTGTATATGTGCAACCCATTGATTGAATGCGCTTTCTCTTTGGTCTGCCAAAGGAAGTTCAGTCCACTCTTGATACTGTCCCTGTACTGCTTTCGTGCGAATCAATAACTTTTCATCAGGTGTCCCATACAGAAGTGTACCTTCCGTTCCATGAACCTCAATCGTAAACGGAGAATGGCTGTTCACAAAACCGGCTTCAACAACGCCGACTGCTCCAGAATCCGTAAACAAGGTTGCAACTGCATTATCTTCCACTTCTTTGCCTGTAATATATCCAAAGTTCGCACTAACCGCTGTTACTTCCTGACCCAGAAACAGTTTGGCGAGATACATTGGATGGCAGCCCAGATCAATCAGTGCACCGCCCTGACAATCCTTCAGATCATAGAAGTGTTCAGGTAACCAGTTGGAAATCGCTCCATCATGCGATAAACGCGCTCTTACATAAGTTATTTTACCAAGTAATCCTTGGTTAAGCACATCCTGTATCGTTAGCGTATATCCTGCATTCAGACGCGGTAAGGAGACTGTCATCTTGACCTTGTTTGCCTTTACCTCATTAAGGATTCTGTTGGATTCCGCCTGTGTCGACGCAATAACCTTCTCCGTGAAGATGTGTTTACCTGCTTTTGCAGCAGCGGTGATCACATCTTCATGGATGCGAGTTGGCGCATCTACAATAACGGCATCGATGTCATCCTTGGCCAGCATATCTTCGAGTGAAGCATAGAATGGTACGTTTAAGCGTTCAGCCGCACCCTGCCCCCGCTTGGCATCGTCATCCCACACAGCGGCGATGACTGTATCCTCATGTTCCTGTGCCTGCTTGATGTAATCCCATGCGTGAACATGCCACAAGCTAATTTTTCCAATTCGAATGGTCACTGTTGTCTTACCTCCATACTATATAATATTCTGACATTTATCTATAAGTTATCACAGACTTAATCTATTTTTAATAGAAACTCACGACAATAAATGTATAAAATCACGACATGAATGGTATTAGACATTTATACACTTGCCCAAATCCCTGATATATTTTACATAACGGAGCACACAACAAAAACCTCCTGTCCACGCTACCGTGACCAGGAGGTTTCTATAATTATGATATTCAATAATCAACTCAAAGTAACGCATAACCTTGTGTAACAATCTTGTACCCGGATACCGTCTGGCTTTGCCCCTTCAATGTGTCCTTAACCCGTTCCAGCACATCGCTCTCATAAACGGAGGCAGTTTCGAATCCAGTTTGTACGTTCAACTCAACGGGTTCGGAGTTTAGATTATACCAGCGAGCAATCAAATCTCCAGTTTCCTCTGCGATCTTCAATGTGGAGAAGGCTAGTGACGAACCTTGTGCATTCCATGCCAGCCATTGCTTCGACAGAGGCAGTTCAACCTTTTTCCCATCAGCACCGGCATGACTTTCTCGCTCAAATGTATACGCAAGTGCCCCTTGCTGTACAGTCGTCCACGGAATCGGATACACGTATGCGGATGCACATGCACCTGACTGTGCAGCATCGCCCGCAAATGGAATCATCGCATATTCCACACTCTGAGGTCCCAGACATTGGGCTTCAGGTGTTTCAAACACACCCCAATCTCCCAGTTCCGAAGAGGCACGCAGCAGCGTAACCGCAATCGTACTGCCCTCTTCATGCTGTAAAATCTCGTACTCATTCAGCCCTTTGTTTGCAATCATCAAGCCATGATCACCATCGGTCACATGTACAAACGCTTGCTGATGCTGCGCATTACTCGGATTCACCCATTCTTTGGCCGGTGTATTGGAACGTTTGGCAATTTCAAAGATGGAATCTGCATAATGATCCTCTGTCACCAGTCCGGATGGAAAGAGTGCCCGCAGTCGATGATCCTTGGCCTGATTGTTAAAGTCAGATTTTACCTTGACCATATTACTGCCTGCTTCCAATGTATACGTTGTCGTAATCACCAGGGGAACAGTGTTCTCGACTCGCTGTGCCTTCCGTTCTGTAAAAGGAACCATTTGGCGCTTCTCCAGCTCGAACAGTTCATCTGCTCCAGCAGGAATATCCCAGCGTAATACACTTTCCATAACTGCCCGGTACGGAGAATGCTCCACAATCCGCAGGTCTGCCTTCAGATGCTCCGTGGTCAGCGTTGTCTCTCCCTCAGGTTGACGGTAGACATATTCATTGCCGATATCACCGGTATTCTCATATGAATTCAATCCCCTGTATACAGCACCGGAGACCTTATCTTCAATTGTTGCCGTACCATTCTCTTCAACCGTCACCCGCAATTGACCGTTCTCCATCATCATTCCCTGAACCTGGATGAGTTCGCTCATATCGGGCACTTCAGCAATCTCAGCAATCTCTGCTTGCTTCTCTACTGGAATGAGAGCATATGTCTTATATCCCAGCGAAGGTACATCCACCGCTTGGAAAGTCACTCTTACTTTACGAGCCATATAAGGCTGTCGGAAGCGATCCTTCGGAAGTTCATAGCCAAAATGCGCACCCAGATCCTTGATTTCTGCCGAATACGTGCGTCCATCTGAATCGACCAGCTGATACACTGGCAGTGCATCTTTTTCCACCTTCTGCGCAAGCGCCTGAGGATTAGGACCTTCTGGGAAAAATGCTTTGTCCACAATCAGATCCATCTCAATGATTCCATTTCGATTCCACCCACTCGTGTTGAACACGGTGAACAGCACCGCTTCCTCTCCCCAAGCCTCAGCAGGTTGCACTAGTATAGACTCAGCAATCGCCTGCGCTCTCTGGGAAACCAATTTCTCTGCAAGTTGTCTGCTCTTGGCAAAGCGGGTCACCATCTCACGATGAACCTCATCGACACTGCATCCGCAGATGCTATCATGTGGGTGGTTCTGCATCAGCATCTTCCATGCATGCGTCAATAGATGATGCGGATAATCTTTTACCCCGGCTATATGGGCCATGGCTGCCAGTGGTTCGGCTACTTTTTCAAGCAACGTCTGCCCCTGCTGGTTCAACTGTTTCAGATAAACCCGTGCGGATGCCGTATTCACCAGTGTTCCCCAACCATCCGTGTGCTGACTGCGAAGCTCGCCTTCGATGGTCGCCAGATGCTCAGGCACGTCCTTCGTAACCGCCTCAATGTAATCGTCAAAATTGGAGTGAATAAATTCAACATCAGGATACAATGCAGCCGCCGTGCGTAAAGCCTCTGGCAGATTCGTCTGGATCGGCTGATGATCACAACCATTCATGAACAACAGATGTGGAGTCGAGGCAAACTTCTCGGCATCCGCCAGATTTTTATCCCAATAGGCTCGGGCTTTCTCCGAATCAACCGGAACTTCCATCCCATTGCAGTACCAATTCGCGAACAAAATGCCGAGCACTTCCGAACCATCCGGCGAACGCCAGATCATCTCCGAATAGGGAGATTCATAACTGTCTGCATCAACCACCGCATTATTGAATCCCGTAGGCTTCACCCCACGCCCGAAGATCGCGTTATGAATATCCGCCTGTTGAAGAATCTGCGGTGCCTGTCCCATATTTCCGAAGGAGTCTGGGAAGTATCCCGTCTTGGATATCACACCTAAAGGTCGAGCATCACGATGACCGATGAGCAGATTACGCAAGTTGGCCTCGCTGCTGGTCAGAAACTCATCCTGTAACACATACCATGGACCAAAATGGATGCGTCCTTCGCGGATATAACGGTCGAGCCTCTCCTGTTGTTCGGGCCGAACCTGCAAATAATCTTCACGAATAATCGTCTGCCCATCCAGATGGAAATAATGATATTCCGGGTCCTGATCAAGCGTGTCCAGCAGTTTATCCATCAGCTCAATGAGCAATACGTGATGATGTTCATAAGGCATATACCATTCGCGGTCCCAATGGGTATGCGAGATGAGATGTGCCGTCTTTTTGGTTGTCATGTAGCGTACCTCCTGTCATTAACCTTTGGTTGCCCCGCCCATGCTGAAGCCCTTGGACATGTAACGCTGGGAGAAAATATATAGCACAACCGAAGGCATTGTATAAAGTAGTGAAAATGCAGCCAATCTGCCGTATTCAACCATACCGTGGCTGCCAAAGAACTGATAAATCGTGACTGATGCCGGGAGTTTCTCCGGTGTCTGGAGCAGGATGTATGGCACGAAGAAGTTGCCCCAACTTCCCGAAAAGGTAAATATCGCTATCGTTGCAATACCTGGCAACATCAGCGGAGCCACGATTCGTCTCAATCCGTTCCATACGGACGCTCCGTCAATCCATGCCGATTCTTCCAGATCAATGGGCACCGAATCCATGAAATTTTTCATCATCCAGATGCCGTAAGGAAGTGAGGATGCGGTCAGGAACAACATCGTGGCGATGATGCTATTTTGCATTTTGAAGAACAGAAACATCTGAAATACCGGAACCATCACGGCAGTAATCGGTAGAGCTGTCATGAACAGAATGGATAACAAGAAGCTTTTTTTGAATCTCATTTCATAACGGGATAAAGGATAAGCAGCAAGGACAGATACCAGAACAACCAGTATCGCTTGTCCTCCCGACAGAATCAGGCCTACACCGAATGAACGAAGATTGCTCGAATCCCCGAGTACATCCTTGAAATTTTGAATGGTCCAGGTACTGGGCATTTTGATGCCCTGTTGCGCATTCGGGTCAAATGAAGCCAGAATGATCCAGAGCAGCGGCAATAAAAAACAGAGCCCTAGAAAGACTAGAATCCCGTACTGGATTTTGCGTTGAAGCCCATGTTTGACCATAGGGATCGAACCTCCTTCATGGTTACACTTTCACTTTCATGGATCGCATGTAGAACAGGCTGGCGATAATACCGATGAACAACAGAACCAGAGATATGGCTGTGCCGTATCCAAACTGATAGTTCACAAAGGCCTGATTGTACATGAAGATCGGCAAGGTTTGTGTTGAAGTACCCGGGCCACCACCGGTCATCGTATAGATCAGCGTGAACACACCCAGTGTCTGTAGGGTGACCAACATCATGTTGGTCACGATGGACCCTTTTACCATTGGAATCGTAATGTGTCTGACAATCTGGAACCCGGTGGCACTGTCAATAATCGCAGCTTCTTCAACTTCCTTCGGGATATCATCCAGTGCCGACTGATAGACCATCATTGAAAAGGCTGTGCCGTGCCAGATATTTGCGATAATGACACTCACCATAGGGAAACTGAACAACCAGGAGACTGGATTCGCTCCAAACCAGCCGAGGATCTGATTCAATGAACCATTGTCACTGAAAAAGGCGACCATACAGAATGCCACAACAATCTCGGGTGTCACCCAACCGGCAATGACGATGATGCCAATGACCCGGCGGAAGGTCACATTTTTCTCCTTCATTAGAAGAGCCAGAATGAACCCAAGCAATACCTGACCAATCACTGCGGAGAAGATGAGAAAAACCAGCGTGCGCCAAACACTAATCCGGAAATCCGGATCATGGAACATATTAATGAAATTCTGGAATCCGACAAACTCCAAACTCTTGGCTGCCGCCCCGGTCAGAGCCATGTTCGTAAAGGCAAAACAGATCGTCAGAATGATGGGAACAATGAAAAAC
This sequence comes from Paenibacillus sp. FSL E2-0151, assembly GCF_037993015.1. Classification (NCBI taxonomy): domain Bacteria; kingdom Bacillati; phylum Bacillota; class Bacilli; order Caryophanales; family Paenibacillaceae; genus Paenibacillus; species Paenibacillus sp. FSL E2-0151. The sequence continues at coordinate 3,212,328 of NZ_CP150308.1, read as the reverse complement.
ACAAGTAATAACAGTACGGAAGGCATTAGAAACAGAAATGAACCTGGTGCTTTCCTTTTCATAAGTCACTCTCCATTCGAACCGGAAAAAGGGGAGATTGTGCCTCCCCCTCCGAATATATCGATATCCTTATTTCTCTTCGATGCTGTCCGCGCCAAGGGAACGAGATACGTTGTCCTTCAATTGTGTAACTCCCTCTTCCGGCGTCAGCTTGCCAGAGGCAATACTCTCAACAATGCTTTGCAATTGTGCGGATACCGCTGCATATTGATCGTTCGCTGGACGGAAGTGGGCCACATTCAAGAGTTCCTGTGCTTCTTTGGTATAAGGACGATCCGTATAACCTTCAACTTCTGTGGAATCATTACGTGGGCTGAGGCTGCCTTCCGCTACTACACGAGCAGTCGCATTTTCCTTATTCATCAGAAACTCGATAAATTTCCAAGCTTCTTCCTTGTTCTTCGCTTGTGCAGGAACAGACCATGCCCATCCTCCAGACATCGTAGTTGCTCCAGGTTCTTCCCCATTTTGTGTTGGGAATGGTGCAAAACCTATTTTTTCTTCAACGTTGGCGATTGGAGCAGCACCGTTCTCGGCCCATGTCGAACCTGCCCAGCTACCATCTACAGCCATCGCCAGTTTGTCTTGCGGGAACTGTTGCTGGAATGCAATACTGCCAGCTTGTCCATTCAGGGCAACCTGCATGGTTGGACCTGTTTTATCCGTGTTAAACACTTGATCTATGAATTTGAAGGAATCCAGCAGCCCCGGGCTGTTCACGATCCATTTCTTGCTGGTGTCGTTATACAGCGTGTCCGCCGTACCATAGAGCAGCATTTCCAGTGTTTGCATGGTGACACCTTCACCGTTTGCTTTGCCCACGATCATATTAAGTGGTGTCACACCCGGCAGTTTTTGCTTGATCGTACGTGCTGCTTCGAGTACTTCTGCCCAGCTTGCAGGTTTGAACGGAACTTCAAGTCCTGCCTGTTGAAACAGTTCCTTGTTGTACCAGATTCCGCGTGTATCCGAGGTAGCCGGAACGCCGTACACTTTGCCGTCTTCGCCGGTAACCCCTGCCTTCAGGTTGTCGATGATGTGTTCTTCCCAATCGGGCCATCCCTGAACCTGTGTATCCAGCGGCTCCAGATATCCCGCAGCAGCATCGGATTTGATGATGGATGTATCTTCGGCAATGACATCCGGTGCCGTATCCGGGGATTTCATTTGCAGAACCATTTTGGACGTATAATCGCCTTCACTTGCCAGTACAGGCGCAATGTTGATTTTGATATCCGGATTTTCTTTCTCAAATTGATCCACCAAACCTGATTGGAAGAATTTCGTAAGTGTATCTTCAGATCCTGAAGAACGGAACGATACAGTTACTTCCTTCTTGCCGTCACTGGTTGTGCCTGTGCTTGAGCTTCCGCCCGAACAGGCTGTAGTAAGAATTAGCAAGGATGTCATAACTGCTGCTACCGGCATTTTCAATGATATTTTTCTCATGATTCGCTCTCCTCTTGTCGGAATTCAACGAACTCCGAACGTTATGATGTACTCGCAGGTTATCTCTTGCTTCCCTATCTATTTCTGTACGCGGAATCCGCAATAATCCATAATCAGTTCACTAAAGAGCATGTTGGACCATGAAAACCATGGACGTGTATATTCATGTGGATTGTTAGCCGAAAAGCCTTCATGGGTCAGTCCGGTATCCGCATCCGTCTTATGGATGAGCTGAAGCAATCGTAGTTTTTCATTGCGATCCTCTGTAGTCAGCCCCTGCATCGATAACGCGATATGCCAGATGTACCCTTCCGGTGTATGCGGACTACCGATTCCCGCTGCAGCTGTTCCCTCATAAAAATACGGGTTGTTCGTGGATAAAATGAAACGGCGTGTATTCTGATACACCTCGTCGTTCTCCTCCACATATCCGAGATAAGGTAAAGACAGCAGACTCGGCACATTGGCATCATCCATCAGATTGTGATTGCCTTTCCCATCCGTTTCGTAGGCATATATGGTTCCATATTCCGGATGTTCAACGGTGCCATAATCCTGAATACCTTTGTTGATCTGTTCCTCCAACTGCTTAGCATTCGCTGCCAGCGTTTCATCCTCGAACACCGCTTCAGCAATTTCCTGAAGATATCGAAGCGCCACAACAGCGAACATATTGGATGGAATCAGATAACCATATTCACAACGATCGTCGCTGGGACGGAATCCCGACCAGGTCATGCCTGTGTAGGCTGTTTCAGTACCTCGTCCCTCTCGGGTGAGCGTATCGGTTTCGGGAGCATCCAGACGTTGGAACGTGTAGGGTGATTTCGTCTCATGATGTTGCTCCACTTGCCATAACTGCATGATGATCTGGGATGCTTTACGGAACGTATCATTGAATTGAGTTGTTCTTCCCGTGTTCTTCCACAAGAGATAACTGAGCTGAATCGGATAAGCCAGTGAGTCGATCTCATACTTCCGTTCCCAGATCCAATCATTCATCTGCGTCAGGTCTTCCTGATGTCCTTTTCCACTCTCCGTCTCATTAAAAGCGTTTGCATAAGGGTCCAGGAGAATATATTTCAGTTGACGTTCAACCAGTCCAGCGATCATGTCGGCAATATCTTCATCCTCTGAAGCGAGAAGCAGATAAGGTCTGACCTGAGCGGCAGAATCACGTAACCACATGGCAGGAATATCTCCCGTAATCACAAAAGTTGTTCCATCTTCTTTGCGCTGAATTGTAGTCGCCATCGTATTGGTAAAACAATTTTTGAACATTTGATTGAGTTCCGGATGGTCCGGCATACGTTGCTTAACCTGATCAATCATGTCGTATATCGAGGGGGAAATTTCTTGATTATCTCTGGGTGTCAGCATGTTGTCCTCCTTATGTAATCCAGTTTGTTAACCGCTTTCATCATCCTAAAACGAATATAATGTTATGTCAATATATTTATTTGTATATTAGCATGTTATTTTAATTTGAAGACACCAAATAATATACCATTTAAAGCAATTCTCCCCATTTTATCCGCACCAAAAAGAGGCCTCGTTTATACGAAGCCCCTGATTGAACACAATGAATATTAAGTTGTTATACTTAACCCTTTTGTTTCACCATACTCGTTGACTTACCCTTCACCAATCGGGCAGGTAAAACAACTCTGTTCACTGTCATTTCGTTGTTCTGCATACTTTGAAGCACCATCTCGAATGCCTGTTTTCCCATATCAAACTGGCTTTGTCTCATATGGGTTACACGGCTTCCTTCGGCAGCGTTTGGACTGTCAAAGCAAATGATGGACATATCTTCCGGGATTCTCAGACCAAGCCGATCCGCTGCCTGTTCTGCAAGTAAAGCAATATGATACTCCGCAGCAAAGAGTGCAGTAATCTGGGGGTATTTCTGTAAATGTTCCACCAATGTCTCCACATCACGGACCTCGACTTGAGGATCAAACACACTTGGCAGTGTCGAAAGAAAAGATTCTAACCACAGTTCCCTGTTCACCAGCACCCCTTGATCATGATGAGCCTCAATGATTCCTTCAATTCGTTCTTCAATCGGTGTAGTGTTCGCCGGAGGCTGCGTCAGAAAAGCGATGTGTCGGTGACCGAGGTTGAACAGATAATTCGTCCCTTCTCGCGCCGCGCCTACATTATCCGTACTGACAGATGAAGCCGGAATTCCTTTCAAGTACCGGTCAATCAGGACAAACGGGAATTTGTTAACGACCAGTTTAAGAATCTCATCGCTGAAATATTCACCCTGTGCCGGGAAAATAATCAATCCATCCACACCCAGTTCCAGCAGTTCCTGAATGCTCTGTTCCTCCTGCTCGGGAATCCCGAAGGAACGTCTAAGTACGAGAAAACAATCATGCTCTCGCGAAGCTTCTTCCATACCATATAACAGTTCTGTACCATACATATCACTGAAATTAGTAATGACCAGACCAATGAGCAGCTTCTTCTCTGGATCTTTAACCGAAGCAAGCGGAGCAGGTCTGTTAGATCTTTCTTGTAACATTTCTGCTGTGTCGGCTACAAAAGAACCCCGTCCCGGCTGACGAACAATTAATTGTTCACTCGCCAGCATCTCAAGTGCTTTTTTAGTTGTAATCCGGCTCACTCCGAATTCATCACATAATTCCTTTTCCGAAGGAACACGCTCACCCACTTGATATTGATGAAGCTGTATCCGTTCACGCAAGGATTCAAAGATCTGTTCATACATCGGCTTGGATGCCGAATCTTTCCCCAATACAAGCACCTCCATAAATACCCATACTTCTCATGTTCTACATCCTAATATATCATGTTATATCATTAATGTGAAGAAAGGAGACAACTCACCTGCTGTCATATGAGAGCAAAAGAAAAAGCATCCCGATGGATGCTTCATTAATCTTAGGCGTCAGTTATGAATCGAGACAACAAAAAGCCGACAAGCCCTGATACCTCGGCTTATCGGCTTCTTGCTTAGATGGTCAAAACGCAGTTATCATCCAAGTCATACTTTGCATAATTAAGGTTGCAGACCCTCAGCGGACGGTGGACTCACTTCCGTTCCATTCTCTTCAGGGCTCGAATCTGGTTCTGGAACGGATTGTTCTTGTGCTGCGCTGACGAACAATCGTCCAGCTGCTTCCGACTCTACTTTGTTGCCTGCTGCATCCTGAGCACGAATCACAATGACTCCACCCTCCAGAACAAGGGATGAAGGTGTTGTGTACGTCCCCGTGTAACGACCAGGTTCAGTCTCCACCAATGGAACCTCTCCTGCCCCCTGGGCATTCAGATTCAGCGGTACCTGAATCCGGAAAGATGCTTGCAGACCAGGTTTACTGTCAAAAGATACGGTGACACTTTCTCCTGATGTGATTCGAACATCTTCAGCTGGCGTAATATTCGTAAGTTCTGGCAACGCCGTTTCCACGTATACGGTGCGGGTTACCGTTGTTTTGTTGCCAGCGAGATCGGTTGCTGTAATGGTAATCGTGTTCTCGCCTTCGTTAACCAATACGCGATGACTGAAGCTTCTGTCTTTGCCCACTTGTACGGTTTGTCCGTTAACAGTCAACTTATCGAGGAATTGTTCCACGACATTACCCGTTACGTGAACAACTTCCGCATTGATGCGATCTCCTTGAGTTGGCGTAACAATGGTCAACTGCGGTTTGGTCTGATCCAGAATAATGACTACGGGGAGTGAACGGTCCGTTGTTTTACCGTCTACCACTGCCTCCGCAGTAATCGCATTAATGCCAGAACGGAGCTTCACACCGTATGAGAACTTCCCATTTGCCACCGTTGTGGTGCCAGCCAGATCCTTGCCGTTGTAGATCTTGATCTGAGCTCCAGATGCCGGAGACGTTCCCGACACAGTGAAGGTCGATTGATTCGTATACGTGTTTGCAGGTACTGTGAGCACAGGTGCATTTACCGGATATCTCACGACTGCACGAATCATGTAATTGCCTTCTTCTACCGGTGAAGTACTCCATGCTCCGCTTACACGCTGCCAGCTTCGACCAGCATTCGTACCATTCTCATCGGTAGCGAGTCCCGGAGCACTTGTTCCGGCTACGCTTTGTACATACACGATATAGAAGTCACCCGTTACAATGACCGGTTCTGGGAATTCAACGGTTGTCCATTGATCGTTACGAAGTGCAGTACCGTCGAATGGTCCAGCCAGCTGTCGTCCTGGAGCTCCACCCGCACCCGATGCATCATATACGGCATATTGGAACGTTGTACCTCCAGGCACAGGCCACTCTGTGTTCCAGAATCGGAACGATGCACCTGTCAGTTGAGCGGTCTCCAGCTCTGGTGTCATTCGAACTGCCCAAGCGTTATCCGCAGCGTTAAAAGCTCGTGCGTTCTCTGCTGATCCATCATCATAAGCAATTTCCCCTGGGAAACCGATGAATGGTTTCAAGGCAACATTTGCCTCTGCTGTCCCATTACCAGGTACAGTTACAGTTACGGTTTTACTGTAATAATCCGTAGCCCGGATGGACAGGGTATAACTTCCTTCCAATACCTGAATATCGAAGCTGCCATCTGAACCTGTGCGAACTTCACCTACCTTGGCATCTTCCACCACGAGAACGGAAGCATCAGCCAGTGGTTGTCCTGTCCGCTCATCCGTTACTACACCTTCAATCTGTCCATGCGGGATTGCCTCCAGATTAAAGTTGGCTTTGGCTCCATTGCCATCTGTAATCGTCACCTGCTGAGTTCGAGGATAATATCCATATGCTTCAGCTTTTAACGTGTAATCACCTGCTACGTGTGTGAAGTTATACTTGCCTGTAGCTGGATCTGTCTTCACCGAACGTCCGGTTTCCAGTACGGTAACCGTTGCACTTGCAGGCAGGCTTTGTGGGTTAACCGAACCTGTTTCTGGTTTTTCAACTTCCGGTTGTTGCTGTTTCGTTTTGTTAAATTCCGCTTTGTCTGTCCGCGAAATTTTGTACCATGGATTATCATAGGACGGTTTCGGTTTGTCATTGTTAAGCACAATCGCACTGTCCTCCGTTAACGTCTCCGCAGCAACACCCAGTACACGGAAATCATCAATGAACCAGCCTGTCTTCACAACACTGTTATCTGAGGTCAGGCGGAACCGGACTTGAACTTCATTACCGGTAAGTGCATCCAGATCATAAAATACGGGTGTCCATTGTTTACCGTTTGTACTATGTGAAAATTTGCCCAGTTCTGACCATGTGGTTCCACCATCCTTGGTGACTTCCACATACCCGTAGTCGTATCCACTCTCAATCTCGTACCAATGATTAAACGTGAGTGTTCCTTCGGAGACATCCGTCAAATCAATGACCGGAGATACGAGTGAATAGTTGGAGCCACTCTCGTACGTATTGTCGAGATCAGTCGCCCAGACATTCGGTGGAGAAACCGCGCTGGCAGGTCCCGTTACCGGAATCCCCCGTTCCCACTCATCTTTGGTTCCTGAATGAGTCCAGCCATTATCATCACTGCCATCGAAATGATCGATGTAGATATCCTGAGGCACCTCTACTGTAATGGAGACCTCATTCGATTTGTCGCTTTCATTGCCACTATAATCAAGTGCGGCAACGGTATAATAGTACGTCGAATCTGTCACCGTAGCCGTATCTGTAAACGTTGTTCCTGTTGCAGTTCCAATGGATTCATAACCTGCACCTGCGGTTGTGGAGCGATATACGATATAGGATTCGAGATCCTCATCGCTCGGACCCGTCCAGCTCAAGGCTACATTACCAAGAATATCGGCCGTCGCAGATAATCCGGCAGGCGCACCCGGAGCAATCTCATCCAGTTCTTCTACAGCGAAATCATCAATGTACCAGCCAGCCTTTTGCAATGAATTATCGCTCGTCAGATTGAATTTGATGAACACCTGCTGTCCCGCGTATTCGCGAAGATCCACATATTGTGTCTTCCAATTGCCACCTGTACCCGTGAAGGTTAACAGTTCTTGGAACACATAATCGCTATCCTCGGAAGCGATGTATACCTTGCCGAAGTCGATGTTATTCTCCAGGTCATACCAGTGCTTGAAGGATAATAACGCCCCTTCTGGACTCTCGGTTAGATCAATAGGCGGCGCAAGCAGATATGCATTGCTATTCGCCACATAAGTTCCTTGTAGATTGGTTGCAATCACCTTGTCACCGGAGTATGCACTTCCAGGACCACTGCTAGGCGCTCCCCATACCCAGGTACTTCCGGTTCCGCCAGTTGTGAAGCCCAGCTGATCTTCTTCAAAATCCTGAAGATATCCTGGCTGAACGCCATTGGAGACAGCCACTTTATATACCTGACTTTCGAATCCGTTGTTGCCGTAGTCGTTCACACGGATATAATACTCCACACCTTGTGGCTCAATCAGAAATGCCGGAATGGTCGCTGTGTACGTACCATCTTTGTTATCTCCAGCAATCCGGTTCATCGGTAGATAAACGTACTGGTTGGTACCTGTCGTTTTGGCAAAAGCCTCGACGGAGACTACCGCGACGTTATCTGTCACATGAGCGGTTAATGGTATATCAATGCCTGTAAAGGCTGAATTGACAGGGGTATGTGCCAGTACTGGCTCTTCCAGATCATCTCCGGCTGTAACCACTCTGCCGGATACTGTGCCAATTCCTTCGAGTACAGAACCCACAGCATCAAGGGCATTAATAATGCCGTGACCGTAGCCGTTATTAGGAGAGGTCGGATACTGACTATCCGTTCTCGGCGTGGCTGTATCTGTAATGATCTGCTCCAGCTGATCCACCGTAAGGGAATGATTGGCCTGAAGCAGCAGTGCAGCAAGTGCAGTTGTATGCGGGCCTGCCATGGATGTTCCGTTCCAGCCTCCCTCATATACTCCGCCCGGAACTGATGAACGGATATTCACACCAGGTGCAGATACTTCCGGTTTGATCTCACCATACGGGGATGGGCCCAGCAGGGAGAACGAAGCCAGATTTCCGTTGATATCGGTTGCTCCTGTAGCAAAACTTTCAGGATAGTTGGCTGGGTTAGCAACAGAACCAGGTCCGCCCGGGTTACCCAGTCTCACATTTCCTGCGGAGAATTCCGGGAAAATCTGAGCATCACGCCAAGCTTGGACCATAGGACGGAACCATTCATCCAATCCTGCGCCTCCGCCCCACGAGTTGTTAACAACATCCGGTGCAAGTTCAGGATGCAGATTACCTTCCGCATCCACCGGAGCGATCAACCATTGTCCGCCATCCAGAATAATGGCATCTGTTGTTTCCGGATTGAATATCCGCACACCAATCCATTTTGCACCGGGAGCAACCCCGATCTGGTTGGTACCATCTGCTTCGGAGCCAACCATCGTACCCATCGTGTGCGTACCATGTCCGTCTTCGTCCGCAGGGAGGGAAGCATTACTGTGCGGATCATACCAGCTCAGTTCGGGATCAACGATATTGCCCGAGGCATCCAATCCCCGCCATTTGCTGCGAAGCGCAGGGTGAGTATAATCCACACCGCTGTCCAGATTGGCAACAACAATCCCTGTTCCATCGATGCCCCGATCCCACACGGCTGGCGCATTGATGTAATCCAAGTTCCATTCCACGTTCTCTGTCGCAAGCTTGTCCTTTGCAGCAGGCTCTTTGTCTTTGTCTTTGACACCGACTGAAGAGTCTTTAGCTGGCGTTTGGACAGCATCTTTGCCTGGTGCCGCATTCGCCGGTTCTTTACTCACTTCGGCTTTCTGTAAGTATCTCGTCTCATTCGGTAGAATCTTCTCCACCTCAGGCAGCAGCGCAATCTGTTCCATGACTTCTTTCGTACTCGTTACTGCCAGTGAATTGACGATAAAATAGCTTTTATATTCTTTGACCTTACCCAGGTCAACTTCCTTTTCCAGATAAGTTTCCAATGGATATTGTGTACGCGAGGCCGTTTCCCGCAGAGAGCTGACGACCGAATTACGAACGGACAGCTTTGTGGCTGAAGCCGTTTGTTTGGCGATGGTCGCCTTTTCAAGGGCCTGTTTGGAGACTGCTGCTGTATCCACCTGTTCCTTCATTTTCACCAGATAGGTCACATATTCACTACCATCAAATTCTTTGGTTAACTTGGCGTTTACTTTGGACTCCGTAACTTTGGCAAGTCCAGATTTCATATCCAATTTGGATGATGTGGAGTTTTCAGCTGAAACCGGATGAATGATCGAAAATGCAAGGAGAAGCGAGAGCCCCATGGAGATGGGCTTGCGTAACCGATTAATCTTTATCAAACTTTTCCACTCCTTTTACCCGGTTTTTTAATTTAGTCTGGTACATATGCCCTTCTCTGCAGAATGAAACGGTAAAATAACCTTTATTGCGTACGAAATAGATACCCTGGATTTCACATAAAGCCTCACCTCCTTTACAGGTCTGGTTAGGGAACAATATGAGTCAGAAGAGATAACAGATCAGTCTATGATTTTTTACTTGGAAGTTTAGGAGATTGAATGAATCGGATTAAACCATGTGAGTGAATAGTTTGGGTGTTTGAATAATCCAATGAGAGTGAATGTCTGTAAGCATTCATGTGGAAGGGTAATCTGGAGCGTTAGCAGAACGCTTGCTAAGGAGTGGTGGATATGACTTTCGATCGTGATTCGAGTGAGTAGTTAAACATTTTAATTACATATAATAGTCGATTAGGAATTTAATTGGATTTTATTGGTATAGTATAAAATCATTATTCGATATATACAAGCACTTTATTGAAAATTATAGAAAATAAGTCTATTTAATGCTTTTATGTGTCTCATGTCGCTTACGTATTTCAGCTTATTTTTCGTATTCATGCATTTTTTTTGATGAATAATAGTTTGTAGTAGTTCTATACAACCAAGACCTCATAATCAAAATTTCAAATCAAGAAAAAGAACGACATGAGAACTCTCATGTCGTTCATCTCAAAATTTATATCTCATCATGTAATGTTCACGCCGCCACTTGCATACCCGACAACCGTATTCACAAGAGAAAGTCCGGCTGCCGTTGCCGAGAACACCAGTAGCAGACGTGTCTGTGCAGTCACAGGTATAGTCAATCCGGTTGTTATACCATTGGAGATACTACCCAATGCAATAATACCGATGAGTGGAGGTGCCAGTGTAACGACCGCCCCCGGAACCGCAGTAAATGCATTATCAGGAGTAGGTGAACTGAATAATTGCGCAGTGATGGTCACTGTTGAACCGACCAAGGCCAAGGCTGCTGTGGTACTAAAATAGGCAGCAATGGAAGTTATAACGCCATCTCGTGGAACAGAGAACGCAAAATTAATGAGTGGTCCGACAATCGTTCCCGTTAAATCAATGGTGCCACCCAGAATGCTGACTCCTGTTGCCGAGCTGCCGAAACCGATAAGGCTTGTCGTTCCGACCAGTCCACCAAGAACCGTTGTTAATATGGCAGGTCCGCCAGAAGCAAACGGTATGATGGCGCCCGAACCCGTAGCTCCTGTAACACCAGTGCTGCCAGTTACTCCCGCAATCCCAGTTGCGCCGGTAGCCCCGGTTACCCCAGCAATTCCGGCTGCACCCGTTGCCCCGGTGACTCCGGTGGCTCCTGCTACACCAGGATCACCTGTTGCTCCTGTAACGCCCGCTGCCCCAACAGCTCCTGTACTCCCCGTTACACCTGTCGCTCCTGTTGCGCCACCTGCTGGGCCTGCCGCACCCGTTGCTCCAGTAACACCTGTTGCACCTGCTGGTCCCTGGGCACCAGCAGCTCCCGGTGTACCAGCTGGACCTACACCACCCTGAGCACCAGCAGCGCCAGCCGGGCCTTGTGGACCAGGTACGCCCTGAGGACCCGCTGGTCCTGCAGGTCCTGCGGGACCTTGACTCCCTATGTTTCTAAGCCCTGTTGTGATAGCCAATTCGGTCGCCCGGATCAAAATGACCAGTTGATCTTTCTCAGCCGAATCGATATTCCCCTGTAAAATGACAGATAGGAGCACATCCAGCAATTGCTGCAAATTGGTTCCCACACTGATCGGAGAAAATGGAACGGCCTCTGCAGATACAATGGTAAGCTCCAAGATCGCTTCGAGATCTGCCTTGGTTCCCTTTTTCAAATCCGAGCAATGAACCAGAGCCAGTAATTTACGCAGTACCTCAATCAGAAGTGAAACATTGTGAGGCGTGGGATTGGCAAAAACCTGTACAATTGCTCCCTTCAACTCACCAATTAATTTGAGAAGGAATTCGGCTTCTTTGTCAAAACACTTATGATGGTGGTTATTGTGATGATGATTGTGGTGGTTATGATGGTGCTCGTGGTGGTGTTCTTTGTGCTGCTCTTGGGGATGGTCACAGTCCTCAGCTTTTTTTTTCTTAAATCCGCTCCAACCATATCTGATGCGTTTCTTTGGTTTCATCTTTTTGCAGATCCTCCTTAGTGAGTCTCAATCAATCCATTACAGGCGAACATCACTGGTTTGATGATATCAGTATATTAGCAAGCAAGAATTTCGTGATTATTATATAAGTAAATTTCCGAATTACAGTTTTCAGCTTGGAGGAACCTCCATTATCATAGAGAGGATTTTGCATGGAAGTCAGCCCTATGTATAGCCCAACCAAAAGAGCGCTATCCGATGAGTACAATACTCCTGGATGCGCCCTTTTTATATTTACAGTATTTAATTCATCTTTGTTGATTAGTCCAATTTAATTTTGAAAACAATAGGTGCATTACTTTTCACAGTTGTCGTTGTGATCATCAGTGCGTCCGCTGTTCTCTCCCATTTCGGTTGTTCCTCGTAACCAAGTACCTGAATATCTTGAATGACCCCTTGAAAATGATGAGAATTTTCCTTCAGGGATTTAATCTGCACCACCCCGTTATCTGGATAGGCAAGAACCGTGGCATACAGATTGCTTTCTTTTAACGTAAACCGTATATCTTCACTCGTAAATATCTTCGTATCTCCATCCGTGAATTGCCCTTCCTTCACCTCTGTCGGACCCTCGCCAAACGTACGCCAGAATGACGTGTCATAGATCGCTTCCCCATTCACTTCCAGCCACTTGCCAATGCTCAGCAAAATCTCACGATCTTCTTCCGGTATGCTGCCGTCTGCTTTGGGCCCAATGTTCAGCAGTAAATTCCCGTTTTTGCTTACAATATCGACGAGATCCCGAATGATCTCCTCAGCCGTTTTATAGTTATTATTTTCTGTATAACACCATGAGTTTTTAGCGACAGCTGTATCCGTTTGCCAAAAATAGGGCTTGAGCTCAGCGAACTGTCCCCGCTCCACATCCGGAACGGCACTACCAAACATGTAGGCCTCATGTTTATAATTGATAGCTACAGGCACGCCCCACTCTTCGCCTTTGTTATAATAATAGGCAGCAAATTTTTTAAGATAGGGTTTGAACGCAACCGTTTGAATCCACCAATCAAAATAAAAGACCTTTGGCTGGTATTGATCGACCAGTTCACAGCATCGAATCAACCAGTCCTCCAGATACTCCTCGGTTGGAGGTGAGTCATACAAGTCGAAGTGATCCTTGGGTTCAGGCATGGCAGGCCAATAGAAATCCCCACGCTCCAGAGGTTCCTTAATATCTGAATCAAACTCCTTCCCGTGAGACATGAAGAACCAGTGCTCGGCGCGGTGAGACGACACGCATAATGTCAGCCCCTGCTTCTCGTATGCAACCTTCATCTCACCCAGAAGATCCCGTTTGGGGCCCATTTCATATGTGTTATAGTGAGAGATAGAGCTTTTGTACATCTGAAAACCATCATGGTGCTCAGCCACAGGCATAACATATTTGGCTCCAGCCTGTTTGAATAACGTTGCCCATTCGTCTGCATCGAACTTCTCTGCACGAAACATCGGAATGAAGTCTTTATATCCAAAGTCCTTATGAGGTCCATACACCTCAAGGTGATGTTCATAAGCTTTGGTGCCTTGTATGTACATATTTCGCGAATACCATTCGCTATCATAGGCCGGTACAGAATATAGCCCCCAGTGAATGAATATGCCGAATTTCGCTTTTGGGTACCATTCGGGTACTTGGAAGGTGCTAAGCGAACTCCAGTTGTCCTTGAATTTACCGCTCTCAATCGTTGCTTCAATATGTTGCAAATATTCGTTTTTGTCCATGAGATGTTCTCATCCCTTCTGTTATTGTCTGTAGTTGTATTGTAGTGCTACGGCTGAAAGATAGACATGCAGAACACTAACTTTTAGATGGACAATAATAACCTTGTATGGAGATGAAAAGTATGAATCATCAAACTTTGCTTACGAACTACCTGTCCAATCTCCAAGTCGAATTATTCATGGTCAATTACAATCGGTGCGATACGGATTGGCGGGATCTGGATTACACGCCCGATTACAGCAAGTTTTATTTCATATGCGAAGGTGAAGGTTGGCTCAAAATTGGGGATGAGGAGTATTACCCTGCACCTAATCAGATTATTTTAATGCCAGAGGGGATCCAACAGTCCTACTCTGCCATTAATGACCGTCCTTTTCTCAAATATTGGTGTCACTTTAGCGCAAAGGTTGGGGGAATCAATCTGTTCCAAATTCTGAAATTCCCACACATCTGTACGATAGATCAACCTGAGTTGATTCAAGCAATCTTCAGCAGTATCCTTACATATGCAAAATCCGATGAAGTCTATGGCCATATGATGGCCAAGAGCAAACTAACCGAGCTACTGTCCCACTATATAATGAATCTGGATCTGGATCAGATCTCTTTTATTAACGTGCCTGTCATGGAGAAACTGTCCACCATTCTGGCTTATATTGATTCCAACATCGAAGAGAATATTTCGGTTCAGGATCTGGCCCAGATCGCCTACATGCATCCGAATTATTTCATTCGATTCTTCAAGCAGCAGATCGGTGTTCCTCCGATCCTCTATATTACTGGCAAAAAAATCGATAAGGCCAAGGAGTTGCTGGCCTGCACCCCGAACACAATAACCACCATCGCCGAGCATCTCGGTTTCAGTGATTTGTATTATTTCTCCAGACAGTTCAAAAAGCATACAGGGTTAACTCCAACGGAGTACCGCAAACAACAAACGGTACTTACAACGAAACATGGTCTATAAATAAACTCAAAGCAAAGAGAGAGTTCCCTCATTCGGAACTCCCTCCTATAGACTTGTTTCTGTTCGATTCATGCTGAGTTACTTTCTTGAGTTCTCTCAAATAAGCATAACCATAGTTTTGATCCGGCTCAAGATATGCCCCTTCCGCCCACTCATTCCAGGCATTAACAAAAAGATATTCACTTTTGTACAGCGTCCTCGCTCGTTCCATCTGTCTGGACAGATACAGCCCAAACTTCTCTGGGGTGGCCCCGAGCGTACTCTGTCCGTCAACACCTCTCCGCGGTGTATTATCCCAATTGACAAAAGCACCTGGATAGACAATTTCTCCGTTACGGTGTGGTGTTCGTTCGAGAATGGAGGACCATACCTTGTCGTAATTCACAGCAATATGCTGCTGTCCCTTGATGTTCATTTCGATCCAGATTCCATTCATATGTCCATGTGCAAACGTATAATGCGGTTCAAATTCCATACTCGCATCAAAGATCTGACCATTAAATGTAGGGAATCCACCAATGGTCTGAACAAAATGAATCCCATTCAGGCCATGTTTCAAAGCCAATTCACGCCAAAACTGAATCATTTCCTCACATTGCGGAATACTGGCTGGTCGATAGATCAGAAATAATGGCTTACCTTCCACTCGAATATATCGTTTGTCCTTAAATACTTTTACCAGATAATTAAAATGTTCTTCCCAATCCTCTCGATCCCCATAATTCTGGGCCATGAGAATATCGGATTCTTGCCCATCCCATTTTCTTGTCCATGTCTCATTGGCCCAGGACAAGCAAAAAGGAAAATCAGGCTCCCCACTATCCAAAATTTCATTCACTGGTTTTTCCAGCAAACGCTTGCCTTTGAACCAATAATGATAATAACAAAATCCATAAATGCCATGCTGTTTAGCCGTTTCCGCTTGCCATTTTCGTACATCTGGATCGGAAAGATCATAATATTTCCCCTGAAATGGCTGTTTAGGCTGATGATGACCCGAATATAAAGGCGCGGCTTTTTTTACATTCGTCCATTCGGTAAAACCGTCCCCCCACCATCGGTCGTTCTCCTCAATCCGGTGAAATTGGGGCAGATGCAGAGCAATTACCTTCAATCAGAACTCCTCCAATGCAGCAACATGATGCAGCCTACGCTCCTGTGATTTTGGGATGATTTATATGAAAATGATATCCAGCAGTCGCAATGTTTTTTGTAGATGGGATTGATTATATTTCATGTATGCCAGAGCATGGCTAGCGGCCAGTCTCCTTGCATCAACACTCTGCCAGTAATGTTCAAACTTCTGAGTGAGTTCTTCACAAGAGTTGTATTGTTGAAAGTTACTAAGGTCAATCCCGTTGCTCTGATTCACAGATGGTCCTATGAGCTGAAACGTCCCACATGCGGCAATTTCCATCACGTTTTTGATTGATTCGCCACTTTGAATAACCAGTTTACTTCCGTTATATAACATCTGACGAGCTTCATTCGTATGAACAGGCTTGAAATCCCCGATCTGTGCCCAACCCTTTCCATCTACCCGAACCTTTTTGTTATCCAAAAGACCCGATTTGGCAACAGCGGTGACGATGCCATCCGATTCTGCATCCCCGATGATATAAACATCCGATTCGTACTCCGAGGGAACAGCTTGCGGACAGAATATATGTGGATCAGGCGGCATGAACAGTTCATGACTACCAGTGCTTCCCATATGATGCTGATCATCGCTTATTTGGGTTGAATGTTGTGTAAACACGTGATCAAAAATCGGTAGAATAGTTTCGCTTTGGTTCACATGTTGATCGGCAGACAACCAGATGGCCTTCTTCACGGTTGATGTCCTTAATGCTGTAATATTCTCATCCGGCAAGTTTTCTTCGCTTCCGATGACCATAATTAGGTCAACATCATTAGAAGACAAGCAGGCTGACACGGATTCGATATATTTAATCTCATTCACATTTCTCACGAGATGTTTCAGACTCTGTTCAATCAGGACGCAATGTGATGACATTTCTCGGTCATTACAAGGAGTGATAAGAAGCACATTTAACTCCTTATAGATCACTTTTGGTACTTCTCGGGTAGGTATGCTTCCCACCTGCATCATTTTCAGCCATTGCTGATTCAGTTCCAATTGCTGTACTTCCATATGTTTACGCATGGATTTGAGTTTCCTGTTCAGAACCACATTCATCTGTCTCAGGAATAACCGGTTCGCATCATGAACTGAACGTTTCTTTTTCGCGGACTTAACCTGCGTTCTTGACTTCTTTTGGATAACAAACCCTCCTGTTCCATGCGAAAACATTCTCTGCCTACAATATGCACGAAATAGTGTTTCGCTAACTCTTTATCTGCAAAAGGGGCTTTATCCCAAGTATATAATGTGTAGCCACCCGGATCATTCCAGATCTTGTCCTCATAGAATATAAGAATACTATATAGGAGATGATATCTTTGCCAACATTTGATAGCATCCTTGTCACCGGTAATCAGACCATTAACCAAGATCTGCAAGTTAATGGTAATCAAACCGTTGGTGTCGATCTAAACGTCAATGGCAGTCAGACCATAACAGGAAGCCTTCAAATCAACGCCAGCTCCTCGATTGTCAACCATTTGGGTGTAGGCGGAGTGATTGAAGCTGGAGATAGCGTTAAGGCCGCTACACAATTAATGGCACTTAATCAACCTACTCTTCCACTCTCCCTACCCGTTTTGCAACAACTCAGATATTACAATCCTGGTGTTGCAGGTCAACCCGGTCTGGTCTTAACAGGGACTGCTGGCAATCAATATATACTGTTCGTTGATGAAAGTAGCGGGACACCCCATCTCGCCATTCAACCCGTATAAGATAACCCTGAATCAGATGAGTTTCACCAAAAGAAGCGATATCCGTGTACACTCCGGATATCGCTTCTTTTGGTTTCTTTTCTGATGAAACCTGGTTATAACTCCATCCATTTAAAAATCTGTGATTAATACGGACAAGACACTCTTGCTTTCCAGCTGGAACTTCATTAATACATCGTCGCACAGCTTAACCTGTATGTTGCCCGTCTCCTCCCCATCATTGAAGAGGACTAACGCTACGGAACCATCGGCATTTTTACAAGCCACAGAACAAATTCCATCATCACTGGATGTTGATTCGATCCGAACAGCCTTCGGGCGGATCACAGCACTGAAATGTGCCAGGGCATAATAATCAAGTGTATACGTAAGTTCCTTTGTTTGCTGATTCACCTGGACGATCCCACGACACGTACTGCGGCCAAATCCCGGAACGGTTGGCCCGTTGTTCTCATCAAGTGCCATATTCCAAAGTACAAAGGACTTGCTGTAATTGCGAAGAATCTGAATTCCCGTTCGCATCACATTTGAGAAGGCTTGCTCAAATGGCGGGATCCACTCTCCACCCGAACCTTCAGTGAAATGCACTTCTTTACCTGCAAAAGCTTCATAAACCTTCGTTTGAGCAGAAGCATCGCCCCCGTACCAATGCCAGGCTACGCCATCCACTTCCTCTCCCGCTTGTTCAAGTACGGTCAGAGGATAGTCCGGTTGATCCCAGTTGTGATCGTAACAGAGAATCTTGGTTTGAATATCGTTTTGCACAAAGGCTGGTTTGAGATGGTTTTTGATAAAATCTGCTTGAGCTTCGGCTGGCATCAACATACCAGGATAATGTCCCGGTTCATAGAGCGCCTCATTCTGTGGTGTGATGGCATGGATCGGTAATCCATGCTTGCCATACGCTTGAATGTATTTCACGAAATATTCAGCATAAACGGGATACCATTCAGCCTTTAATTGTCCGGTAATCATTGAGCCGCTCGTTTTCATCCATCCCGGTGCACTCCATGGTGAAGCAAACAGCTTCAGTTCAGGATTCAATGCCAACGCCTTTTGCGTTAAAGGAATAACGTCCCCTTCATCATGTGCAATGCTGAATTGGGTTAAGTCCGGGTCTGTCTGCTGTTCTGGCATATCATTATAACTGTATACCGTTCTCGCATAGTCCGAAGCGCCCATCGGATTACGGATGACTGACAGCCCGATCCCTTTCTCCGGATGGAATAGTCGGGTCATGACCTCATCCCGTTGTTCATCATTCAAGATTTGATTAATCAGATAGGCGGAAGAATCGGTAAAAGAAGCACCAAATCCGTCCATCTCCTGATACGTTAACTGATCATCCAGATGGATGGTCGTTGTCTCCTTATCAGCATCCCGTGGTTTCAATTGCTCTTGGGATAGAGATACGAATAAATCTTCTTCGCCCGTAGATTTGTACATTTTGAATGTCGTCATAGGATTCTCCTTTGTATTTCAATTATTGAATACCTAGTTTCTCTTTGTTCAATTTCATCTTTTCACTGCGTACCTTCACAATCTCTTCCCAACGGTTCTCACCTAAAAATGACTTGTAAGAAGCCAGTGCATTGTCATACGAGGCATCATCTTTGGAACGTACCATACTGACCAATGTTGTATTCCACTTCGTATTGATTGCTGACAACGCACGAGCTTCAGGTGTACCTTGATCCGGGCTAATATTCTCCAGAATAAAGTGTGGTTTCAGCTTGCCTTTGCCCCACTCCTGCATCTGTTTAATCGCTTCTGGAAAAGCATCTGCACTGAGTGCTTTGTGGCGGTCATGACCGAAGAACATAAATTCACCCATCCGATAATCTTTTTTGAATTGATCCGCATTATTGAGTTGCAGGTCTTTCACTGCTGGCAGCAGTTCTACACTACCGTCGGCTTTGGTTTGGTAGGTTTCCCCCTCGATCCCGTAATTCATAAGCGTCTGTCCTTCTTCACTCAGCAAGTATGTGAATATCTGAATGGCCTTGGCCGGATCTTTACAGTCTTTGGAAATGAAATTGATCATCCACCCGGTAATTCCGGATTGATTCAATGTTGGTGCATTTCCTTTGGTGCTCTGTGGTCCATCGATAGCAACATATTCTTTGCCTGGATTCGCACTCATGTAGATTTGCAAGTTTCCTCCTTGTTGAGGTGTACCGTCAAGCAGCATGGTTGCATATTTACCGGACTTCACTTTTTCTTCAAAAGCGGTTCCATCATCGGCAAAACTGTCATCACTGATATTGCCGTCTCTATACACGGTGTTCAATGTTTTCAACCACGTGAGGTAATCTTCATCCAGATTACGATCATAGAATTCTCCTGATTCGGTCTCCAACGGAACACCGATGAAATCTTGCAACGTATCCCCGAGTGAACCTGTTCCTTCACCAATGGAGTTGAATCCAAACGGAATCAGCGCAGGGAACTCTTGCTTAATTCGTTTCATCACACTCTGGAATTCTTCTGGCGTTCCAATAACAGGGCTGCCCAATGCTTCGTACACATCTTTACGAATGATAAATGCCGTTTTGGCAGGAATGTTACCGCTATCATAATCCTCTTGTGTATTGGAATAGTTCGGGTAACCATACGTTTTACCGTCTGCCAACTGGAACCAGTTCAACGTATCGGCAGCCGCTACCTTATTGAAGTAAGGATCATATTTTTCCGCCAGATCGTTCAGCGGCATCGCCCAGGTTGCAGCTTTTTGTACCACAGGAGAATTGGAGTCAAATACGGTCAGCAAGTCAGGCATATCTCCACCGGCGAAAAAGGTGTTTAACTTGGTATCATCACCTGTGATAAATTTAATATTGATGTTCAGATCCTCTTTGATTTTCTTGGTAACAATGTCCTTGCCAAAATCAGTGTTCCACCAGTCCGCATTGACGTACCATGTCAGGTCGGTAGCCTCTTCCTTTTTATCCAACTGCCAAGCTGGCTTTTCCGGGTCAACCGTATAACGATCTTCAATGGATACCCAGTTCCCTTCACTAGAGCCCCCCGATCCACCACTGCAACCTGTAATCATAAGTACGGCTGTGAGCAGTGTTGCGAGCAATTTAATCCCTTTTTTGCCTGCTGCCTTGTTCAACTTCAACATATTTTTGTTCCTCCTCAAAATGGGGTATTGGTTGCTCCTATTCCTTGACTGCTCCGAGCATCATTCCCGAGATAAAGTATCTCTGAACGATGGGATAGATCAGCACGATAGGGAGTGTCGTAATGACAATGGTGGCTAGCTGCACGCCTTTGGTCGTTGTTTCTATCACAGCCGAACCCCCGACATTTTGCATGGATTGTGTCTGGGACTGAACGATAATCTCATACAACATCATCTGAAGTGGATACAGTGACTGATCGGTAATGTATAACTTGGTTGTCATGAAGTCGTTCCATTGCCCCACCCCATTAAATAGCGCAATTGTAGCCATGGCAGGCATGGAGAGTGGAATGAAGATTTTCAGGAAAATATGCCAATCGCCTGCACCGTCAATCTTGGCCGATTCTTCCAGCGAATCCGGGACATTCCGGAAGAAATTCATCAGAATTACGACATCATAGAAGCTGAACAACGCCGGAATAATGTACACCCAGAAGCTGTTTAACAATCCAAGTGATTTGATTAACAGGTATGTCGGGATCATGCCGCCCGAGAAGAACATGGTAATAACACCCATGGCAACGTATAATTTACGGCCTCTTATGTACTTTTTGCTCAGACCGTAACCAACCATGGCACAGAAGAACACATGTGTAACAACGCCAATCGTTGTTTTGGACACCGATATGAAGAAGGCCTGCCAGATGCCCTGATCATTGAATACAGCTCTGTAATTCTCCAGCGAGAATTCCGGTGACCAGAAGATGAACCCACCTTCCGCCAACGCTTTGCCTGAGCTAAAGGAAGAGATGATGACATTCCAGAGCGGGACCAGAATAACGATCGTACAGATGATTAACAAAATCATATTTAAGGTATCAAAGATCCGACTATCGAGATCTTCTTTTGCCACCTTTCCATTCACGCGGGATGCCTCCTTCTACAACACAGATTGATTATCGTTTAATTTGCTTGTGATTTTGTTTGCCGTGACGAGTAGAATGACAGAGATGATGGAGACACCCAAGCCAACGGCCGTTGCATATGAAAAGTCGCCCTGAGACATCCCCATACGATAGACGTACGAATTAATGACTTCTGCTTTGTCGCGGTTCTGGGAGTTCATGAGGACCAGTGTCTGATCCAGATTGGACCCTAATAAACCGCTTACAGTTAAAATCAGATTTAGGCTGATAATGGATCTCATATTAGGCAATGTGATATTCCAGATCTGTCTAAGACGGCTTGCACCATCAATTTTGGCCGCTTCATAATACGTAGGATCAATCTTTGCCATGATCGCCAGATACAGAATCGTTCCCCAACCTGCTTCTTTCCAAATATCCGATAACGTAGCAATCCACCAATACTTTCCTGCATCCAGCAAGATGTTCTGCGGTTGCGAGATCACTCCCAGGCTAAGTAACAACTGATTAAATAAGCCCGTTGTCGAAAACCAGGTGATCAGCATTCCCCCAAGTACGATCCAGGACAAAAAGTGAGGTAAATATGAAACCGTTTGCACAAACTTCTTGAATCGTCCGCTGTTTAACTCGTAGATCATGATTGCGAGAATGATCGGAATGACAAACCCGATACCTAATTTCAAAAAACTGATCCCCAGCGTATTCACTACTGCATCCCAGAAGTATTTATCTGATAAAATGATTCTGAAATTATCGAGCCCTACCCAAGGAGCGGTAGCAAGCGTATCAATGACCGTGTAATTTTTGAAGGCAATTGTCAAACCGTAAATCGGGATGTAACAGAAAATAATCATAAAGATAATGCCTGGGATAATCATCGATTGAATCTCCCATTGTCTCCGATAATCGACTATGAATTCTTTAATCCGTTGCCCGATGGGTTTCTTCCCATTGGGACTGATCGCATTTTTACCGGTTGAAGTCTCTACGGCTAATTTATCCACGTTTTTTTACTCCCCTCCATCATGCATACATGTTTATAAAAACGTTTTTATTTTTGGACATAAAAAACCCCTTTGTTTTTATTTATGTAAAAAAAGACCGGAGAAGAAGCTGAGTCAACTTATGTGCGGTAGTCTTTCCGGTCGATCTTCACATGGCTTGAACCTCTCACCACCAGCTCACCCGTCAATTTCTGTGCAGCCCCTTGTTCTTTCTCCTTGATCATACCCACCAGTTGATTGATTGCCAGAATACCCTGTCTTGCAATTTGATTTCTTACCGTTGTAAGCGGTGGAGAAAAATACTGTGCGATATCAATATCGTCAAAACCCACGACACTAACATCTTGAGGCACTTCAAAGCCCTCAGACTTCAACGCATGCATACAGCCAATTGCACTCAAGTCATTCCCTGCAAGAAATGCATCAGGCCGCTTGCCGGGGTGCAAATGAAGAAAAGATTTTATCGCACTATACGTGCTCTCCTCCTCAAAATACCCTTGTATAATGTAATCTTCATCGATTGGAAGCTGGTATTCATGCAAGGCAGCCAAATAGCCGTCTCTACGCTGCACACTGTCAAACATCGTGTCCACACCCGAAATATAAGCAATTTTCTTGTGCCCCAGCCCAATTAAATACTTGGTTGCTTCATAAGCAGCCACATACGAGTCAAAAATGACACTTCCCATCGTATCACTCTGATAGACCCGATCCAGAAAAACCGCCTTGATCTTGTCTTTCTCCATGGCGATAATATCTTGCTCATCAATCCGAAGCTCTTCGTAGATAATGACACCATCCACCCGCCGACCCAAAATATTACTCATAATAACGTGTTTATCCTTGGTCACAAATACATTCAAACCATACCCAAGACGATCACATTCGCGAGACATTGATTCAACCAGCTTATAAAAATACGGACCCGATACACTTGTAGTGAAAAAACCAAGCATTTTGGTTTGACCGGACTTCAACAGCTTGCCATTCAGATTGGGCACATAATTTAAACGCTCTGCCACCTTAAGAACATGTGATTTTGTCTCCGGGTTCAAGACATCCACACCATTTAAGGCGTTGGAGACCGTAGATATGGATACGCCCGCTTCCCTTGCTACATCTTTAATCGTTATCTTTGCCATAAGTTTTGTTCCTTTACTATAAAAACGTTTTTATAATGTTTAAATTATCATAAAACCGTTTTCATGGCAACACTTTAATTTGCGAGTTCAGGCATCATGTACTTTATTCATAGCTATATGCCACTGCGGGCGCAAAAAAACGGCTCATGTATGAGCCGCCGTTCATGAAGCTTTAGCTTTCTATTCCTCATCCTGGATATACATGGAGTGAATCTGTTGCAGCTGCTCTTCCAGACGTTCCAAGCGAACAAAACGATCCGCTCGAATATATTCCTTCTGCTCCACAAGCATGATCATTGTTGGAACGGTAAAAATAAGAAACTTGGAAGCAACTTCTTCCACGTCGTTAGCATTAATGTGACCGAGGTATATTGATGGATAAGGTTCAAGCAACGCCCTGATCTTGGGGAGTAAAGCGTGACATACACTGCACTCTGGACGAGATACATACAAAAAAACCAATTCATGTTGTTGAATAACTTCTTCAACCATTTCTATGGATGTTAACTCATGAATATCTTTCATAGAAGCTCAACCCTTTCGATCATTCAATAGCTTGCTCATTTAAACTTTTTCTTTTCAAGTATAGCCTATGTGCGTTAGAATCAAATGGAATATATCCCCATATGAAAGAGGTTATGGTATGAAAAAATCATTCTTATTTCTGTTCACTACCCTGGTTGTTGTTACTTCCTTCTCGGCGTATACACCTGTGTCGAATGCCTCAGGCGATATTGGAGTCAGCTTATTGTCCGATCGTCAGCAAGGTACAGTAAAGTAGAACTTGTACAGAAAGTAACAGGCGACAATTCGGATAACATCTGAATTAGTCGCCTGCTTTCATTTATTCTTATTGATTTTTATTTCCAATCTCTCTTCCGAAGATAAGATTCGAATACAAAAGTTCCAAACGGCAGTAGACCGGCGAGTCCACCCATCAGCCAGCGTGTTATCTTCCACTTTTTGACCAGAGCCAAATGCACAAGGGCAATAAGGTACAAAGGAAATAAAATACCATGAATCATGCCCATTACGGCTACAGCGGAAGAGATATCTGCAAAATATTTCAGAGGCATAGCAATAAAAATCAACAGAAGTAAGGATATGCCCTCCCATATGCCCGCAATTCTGAATCGGCCTGTCACTGTTTTCATAAAGTCCATTCTCACCTTTCCCACTAATCGTTTGTGAAATATGTAACTTGTAACATGATACAAAAACCTCACGCCACATCTCTGTACAAATATGTCGTTCTGAAGCTCATATTCAGTATAACGTATGACTCCGATTCAAAGATGTTTCAAATTTGAATAATTATTGAATCCATAAAACCAGATTCCCACATCAAGTCTTACGGATTCAAGTCGTCTCACGCTCAATCAGCTGGTATGTTAGCTGTTCTGTCTTCAACTCTGTTTTACCCAATACGGCCCACAATTGATGGAAAGCCTGGGTGGCTTGCTCTGCAATCGGATTGTGTATGGTCGTGATTCCAAGAACACGGGAAAGCTCGATATCATCAAACCCCACAATGGCGAGTTGTTCCGGTACCTGAATATTCCGTCTGCGTGCTTCACTCAGAATGCCGATGGCCGCATAATCATTGGAACATAATACGGCCTGTGGAAGTTCTGGCCCCTCAGCCATTCTTCGCATCGCTTCTTCGCCATCGGACGAGCTAAATACTGAATATTGATACGCTTCAGTCCACACATGCAACCCTCTGCTCTTCATGAAAGATTCATAGGCTTCACGGCGGCTCTGGGTATTCAAACTTTCAGCCCTGCCAAATGCATTTGCAATTCGGGTGTATCCTCTCGAAACCAGATGCTCCAGAGCTAACTTATACCCTTCTGCCTGATCCATAGCAACAGACGGAATCTCGTCATTCCCCATTCGCTGCCAGGAGACAATCGGACCGTATTCCAAATACGCCTTTAATTTCCGAGGATCATTAACACAAGCAATAATAACTAGCCCATCGACTCGTTTACTGCGCAGATCTTCGAAAGCCTGCAATTCAATCTCCGGATCTCCACGGGATGTATAGATAATCGTCTGAAACCCAAAATCCATGGCTGTATCAATGAATTGATTCATGAATGTAAGAATGATCTCACCTGTGGTAGAGGTCACAATTCCAATCTGCTTTGTTTGCCCTGTAGATAACGATATCGCATTCCGGTTGGGAATATAATTCAACTGTTTCATAATATCCGTTATGATCTGTCTTGCTTCATCACTAACATGCGGAGAATGATTAATCACGCGTGACACCGTCGCTTTTGAGTAACCGGACCGCTTCATAATTTCATCAAACTTGGACATCGGAGACTCCCTTCTTGCTAACGAACTATAGAATAATAGTATGCATCAAATCTGGGTCAAAAGTAAAACTTGACGTGTAACCCGTTACAACGTTTAAGCTTTTTTTATGTCATACATGAATCATCTTAATATCAATTTGATGAATGGAGCGATACACATGAGTAATCATACTTATCAATTCCCGGAAAATTTCCTGTGGGGTGGCGCAATTGCAGCCAACCAGGCTGAAGGTGCATACAATCAAGGCGGCAAAGGATTATCTACTCAGGATGTAGCTCCCAAAGGCATCATGGGTCCAATCACGGAAGAACCCACTGAAGATAACATGAAACTGATCGGTATCGATCTGTATCATCGCTACAAGGAAGATGTGAAACTGTTTGCCGAGATGGGCTTCAAGGTATTCCGTACTTCCATCGCCTGGTCCCGGATTTTCCCAAAAGGGGACGAGCTGGAACCAAATGAAGAAGGTCTTCAATTCTACGATGATCTGTTTGACGAGTGTCACAAATACGGGATCGAACCACTCGTTACGCTATCCCACTATGAGACACCTCTTCACTTGTCCAAAGAATACGACGGCTGGGTTAACCGAAAAATGGTTGGATTCTATGAGCGTTATGTAACTGCCGTATTTAAACGTTATAAGAATAAAGTGAAATACTGGCTTACCTTTAACGAAATCAATTCGATTCTTGAAGCACCCTTCATGAGCGGTGGTATCTACACGCCTAAGGAGAAGCTTAGCAAGCAAGATCTGTATCAAGCGATCCATCATGAGTTTGTAGCCAGTGCTTCCGCTGTGAAGCTCTGTCATGAGATCATTCCTACGGCACAGATTGGTTGTATGATGCTCAGTATGCCGACCTACCCGCTGACACCAAATCCAGACGATATGATTAAAGTCATGGAATTCGAACATAGCAACTATTTCTTCGGCGATGTACACGTAAGAGGTCGCTACCCTGGTTATATGAAACGTTACTTCCGTGAAAATGGAATCGAGATTCAGATGGAAGCTAGCGACGAAGAAATGTTACTGAATACAGTAGACTTTATCTCTTTCAGTTATTACATGAGTATCTGTCAGACAGCAGACCCGGAGAAACAAATCGCAGGTGAAGGTAACCTGCTTGGGGGTGTACCTAACCCTTATCTGCCAGCAAGTGAATGGGGATGGCAGATTGACCCGCAAGGATTGCGTTATGTGCTTAACATGTTCTATGACCGTTATCAAAAACCACTGTTTATTGTAGAAAATGGTCTTGGTGCTGTTGATGAATTGATCACGGGTGCGGACGGCGAGAAAACAGTTGAAGATGACTACCGCATCCAGTATCTGAATGATCATCTGGTTCAGGTTGGTGAAGCTATTGAAGATGGCGTTGAAATTATGGGTTATACATCATGGGGTTGCATTGATGTTGTAAGTGCGTCTTCTGCCCAGTTGAAAAAACGTTATGGCTATATCTATGTGGATCGTCATGACGATGGATCAGGAACACTCGAACGTTATCGCAAGAAATCCTTCCATTGGTACAAAGAAGTGATCAGCGGTAACGGGAAAAGTTTGCAACGTTAAGGTTCTTTAAGCAAATGTAACAGATACATTCTTCTATCCCCCAGACATATCACATAAAAAAGTGTCGGTTATACGATACCTTGGCATGTTTTCTGTCTGGGGGATTTTATTTTTATTTTCAAAAAGAAACACCCGATGATACACATCGGGCATTCTCCATTAGCGACTATCACGTTGTTCACTATTTATTCTTCACTAGATGTTCCTCACTACATCCCTGCTGTACTTTGTTTTGTCTTCTTCCGTTATCTTGCGAAGGACCCTGCAAGGATTACCCGCAGCGATCACACCAGACGGTATACTCTTGGTCACTACGCTCCCTGCGCCGATGATCGTATTATCTCCGATCGTCACACCGGCAAGAACTGTCACACCGCCACCGATCCATACATTATTGCCCACCGTGATGGGTCCAACGATCTCCAGACCTTCATTGCGCTGCTCAACATCATAAGGGTGGCCTGCAGTATAAAATCCACAATTGGGCGCAACAAAAACGTTATCTCCAAAACTGATTTTTCCTCCATCCAGCATGACAATATTATGATTGCTGTAGAAGTTCTCACCAATTTCAATATTATAGCCGTAATCACATACAAATGGCTGTTCAATCAGGAAACGATCCGTCGTTTTCCCCAGCAGTTTCTTGATCAACGCTTCTCTTTCATTGATCTTGGCTGGATGGAGCTGGTTATAATCGTAACAAAGTCCTTTGGCATGTAAACGCTCTTCAATTAACTCTTGATCATAATTGGCATTATATAAGAGCCCCAATTGAGATTTTTCTTTTTCAGTCATCATTTCGTAAGCACTTCCCATCTTCTATCTAAAATAAATTAAAGCTCAATCTCTCTAATAATTCTAGCAGGATTACCGCCCACAATCATATTATCCGGAACATCCTTTGTTACCACAGACCCGGAAGCAATGACCACGTTGTCTCCAATGGTAACCCCCGGATTAATAACAGCTCTACCACCAATCCATACATTATTGCCAATCGTGACTGGCTTGCCATATTCTGCACCCGTATTGCGCTCATGCGGATGGAGTGGATGAGTAGCCGTATAGATATGTACATCTGGTCCCATTAAGCAATGGTCTCCAATACGAACTTCACACACATCTAATATCGTACAGTTAAAATTGCTATAAAAATGATTGCCTACATGAATGTTATATCCATAATCCACATGAATATTAGGTTCCATGCCCAGGTGTTCACCTGTAGATCCCAACAGTTCCTTCAATAACTTGGTGCGAAGCTCACCGTCCGTTTCCGTCGTTTGATTGAACATTCGCGTCATTTTCCTTGCATACTCTCTGTCCTCAGACAATTGAAGATCCGAAGCCATGTACAGCTCGCCATCCAGCATTTTTTGTTTTTCCGTCTTCGTAGTCATGATCACCGCTCCCTCATTACACATCATGTAATTCAACATTAAATAATACTTTTAAAAACTCTTTTAATTATATAGATTAGTATGAATAAAGCAAGTTTTGCTCGATATGAAAATGGTTTATTCTACTGACGCGTGCTCTAGCGAAACAGCAAAAAAACCTCTACACCCATTAGACTATGGGAATGCAGAGGTTCAAGCTTTTTGTCTAATTTCTTTATTCTAAGCAACCGCCTGAACGGTTTTTTCCTTAACGCTAATGGCATATATGGCAGTCACCAAACCAAGCAGAATCAGAACAGAACCAACCCATCCGGTGTTCAGAATCGATGAATGATCGATCACCATGCCGCCGATATAGGTACCCAGTGCAATACCTGCATGTGCAATACCTGAGTTTGTGCTAATTAGCGTTTCGGCTGTTTCCGGCGACGTTTTGATAATGAGACTATTCTGTACAGGTGTAACGGTCCAACTCAGTGCACTCCAGATGCTTAACAATAACAAGAAGGCGATCAAAGGCAATCCCACACTGAACGGAATGACAGCCATACTCACGATAAAGGGAATCAGCACAATGATAATGGCTTTAGCAGGATGCAGACGATCGGATAACATGCCCCCGATTCCTCCCCCTGCAACAGCGGCGATTCCAAACATCATATAGATAAAGGTGACCATCGTCGCACTGGCACCCAGCGTTTCTTGCAAGAATGGCGTGAAATACGCATATAAAGTCAAATGACCCGCAAGCACAAGCAAAGTCGTAGCATGGATTGCCAACATTTTTGGATTCCACAGAGCCGTAAGCTGTTTCTTCAAGGATACAGCAGGAATAGGCTGCACACGATCCATCGCAATCCAGATGGCCACCATAACCACTGCTGTGAGAATAGCGATCAACATAAACACCTCACGCCAGCCTGCCAAGTTACCTACAAAGATTCCAAGAGGTACACCCAGGATAAGTGATGCACTACCTCCCATCGTAATGATCCCCACGGCGCGTCCTTTATACTGTGGTTCCACAATGCGAGCTGCAAGGGTCAGGGAGAGCACAAAAATAAGTGAACCCGTGGCGGCTCCGAGTGCTCTGCCCGCCATCAGCATATAAAAGCTGGAACTAAATGCAGAGATCAGATTACTGATCAGAAATACAAACAGCGTACACATATATACTTTTTTACGCTCGAATCTGGCCGTCATATTTAATAAAATCGGCGCAGACAACGCATAGACAAGTGAGAAAATAGAGATTAAATACCCGGCTTTCGCCAGGGAAAGATGAAGATCCGTAGCAATCAGGTCCAGAATTCCGCCCAAAATCAGTTCAACGGTTCCGACCACAAATGCTGCGATAGCAAGCACATATACTTTCTTATTCATTTTGAATCCTCCTCAAAAAGTTACAACTACGATAGTAACCCATAAGAATGAAAGTTTCAATAGTTATTTTCATGATTGTTTTCAAACAAAGATATAACAAAAAAACTATCCTCCGAGAGAATAGTTTTAATAGATCAACCTGGTGAGCAGTTTCTCGATTTCAGCATCCTGTAACAGTTGGTCACCGTATTTTTTGGTAATCTGAGTAAGGGCAACATCATGGTAGAAATAATCAGTCATCGCTTTAACAATCGGTTTGGACATCGTCTTGATCGCTCGCCATGAATCATGCTCCACACCGGCAAACAGCAAATACGCATGATCCACAATAAGCAGCTGTGAAGGTTCTGGCGCATCAAGCAATGGAATCAACGAGTATATCCGGTTTAAGGATGTCTCCATTCCCCCAACGGCAAGCACTTCAACGTACACGCCCTGCTTTTCCTTCTGCTCCAGCAGTTCACGATATTTCTCCATACGCTCATTCCAGGCCAGAAAAAGAATTGATGAATCTGCTTCCTCGATAAGCTGTTCGATATTCGATGCGATGGACGACTCATCTTTTAAGGTCCAGATATGCTCATCTGTAAATGTACGTTTGATTTTGTAACTCTTCAATTCCTCAATATCTTTCTCAAAATCAGCCTTGATCTTATGAATGATGGACTGAAGATCCACAGCCATATATAGTTTCTTCTTCCCATCCATCGTTGTCAGCACCGTTCCCTTGTCGATCAGGCGATTGAGCACTTCATAGATTTTGGCTTTGGGAACGTTGGAGTAATTTACAATCGATGTGGCATCAAGCGGTTCATCCTGGGCAAATATAGCCTCGTATACCTGACTTTCATATTGTGTAAATCCGAATTTCTGCAACATGGTTTGGATCGGCGCATCCCTTCTTAGTGTGTCTGGTCTATCTAGTTTAGACGCATGAACTTCCCATGTCCAGTTTATCCCACGTGGCTATGTCCGATCCCAAAAGCGCTGCTGGGTCATCGCTTGAATGAATTGCTCTGCAAACGCCGCAGGCTGCTGTTCCACAATGACGCCAGGTTTGCCTATAATGCCGACAGGCTGGATCACCGCTGCCCCCGTCGGTGTAGCACCGATCGGTTTGAAATGATTGTACGTTTCAATGGCATAGGATCGGGTGTATTTTTGAACATAATCATTTTCCTGCTGTCCTCCAACAATGAACAGACCATCATATACCAAGGATGAACCGGTTAAAAAGCTGTCGTCCACCTTGAGCTCTACATTCCCTGTTCCACGCACCACACCCTGTCTTTCATGTACAATAACCGGTTGAAGTCCTGCTCCCTTAAGCTCTTCCAAAATGTATTGTGTGCTCGGGCCATCGAATCCTTCACCGATAATCACTCCGACACGCAATGTCTTGGGAGAAAACACAGTATTCGCCATGCTGAGCGCAGGAGATGACTTCGTCACTGGAGATTCAGGAACGTTAGGTACATTGACTCCGAGTTCAACGGCCAGAATGGTCGCCAGCTCTGTGCTGACATGACCCAACATATTCACAACCTCCTGACGGATGGAAACATCCTTTACCTTCCCAAGTTCAAACGTGAGTGCCTGAATGATATGGCTTCTCTCTAAGCCGTTCATGCTGTTCCAGAATAAACGTGCCTGTGAGAAGTGATCCAGGAAGCTCGGTGCGGTTTTCCGTTCCTTGAGACCTTGCACTGTGGAAGGGTAGGTTACAAAGCCACCCTTGGTACCAGGCACAGTATAGGGAGAATTGTTGGCAAGAGAATTTTCATGATAGGCAACTCTTCCCCGATCAATCGTATACCGGGAAGCGCCGTCTCTCTGGTTGTTATGTACAGGGCATATCGGACGATTGATCGGCAGTTCCTGATAATTCGTGCCAACCCTCGCCAATTGAGTATCCGTGTAAGAAAACAGTCGCCCTTGAAGCAACGGATCATTGCTAAAATCAATACCACGTACGATGTTCCCTGGATGGAAAGCAACTTGTTCCGTTTCAGCAAATACATTTTCGACATTGCGGTTAATCGTCATTTTGCCAATGATTCGCACCGGAATGTCTTCTTCAGGCCATAATTTCGTTGCATCCAAAATATCAAAATCAAACTTGAATTCATCCGCTTCCTCCAAAACTTGTATTCCGAGTTCAAACTCGGCAAAATTGCCCGCATTGATGTTCTCCCACAGATCCCTGCGATGAAAGTCCGGATCCGCACCTCCCAGCTTTTGAGCTTCATCCCACACAAAAGAATGCATGCCAAGTACGGGCCTCCAATGAAATTTCACGAATCTGGATTTGCCTTCATTGTTCACCAGTCGGAAGGTATGTACTCCAAATCCCTGCATCATTCGAAAACTTCGCGGTATCGTGCGATCCGACATAATCCACATGACCATAGCAGCCGACTCCTGGTTATTCGCAATGAAATCCCAGAAGGTGTCGTGTGCAGTAGAGCCCTGTGGAATTTCATTGTTAGGTTCCGGCTTTACCGCATGAATCAAATCCGGGAACTTAACTCCGTCCTGAATGAAAAAAACAGGTATATTGTTGCCAACCAAGTCAAAATTGCCTTCCTCAGTATAAAACTTCACGGCGAACCCACGTACATCCCGATTCGTCTCGTTAACCCCTTTGGAACCAGCAACTTCGGAAAAACGCACAAACAGCGGTGTTTTCACTCCTGGATTCTGAAGAAAATGAGCCATCGTTAACTCTTCAAGTGATTCATATAACTCAAATTCACCGTAAGCTCCATATCCGCGAGCATGCACAACTCTCTCCGGAATGCGTTCCCGGTCAAAGTGAGACAATTTCTCACGCATCAGAAAATCTTCAAGCAGCGTGGGTCCGCGATCCCCCGCTTTTAGCGAGTTGCTGTCATCTGATATTTTAACCCCTTCGTTGGAAGACATCTCTTTCCCGTTATTATCCCGTAGAAAGGTATTTCTTTGCTCAATCTTTTTATTCTCATCCATAGGTTCCTTGCTCATCCCAATCACCTCCAGAATATATGTATGGGATTGAAAATGCATTTATGAGTATCTGTTATACCTATGAATTGATGTGAATTCCACAGGCACTAGATATAAATGGAAGGTGTTAACCCCATTTATTGCTCATGACGTCTTTTGTCTAGCACCTTCTACATCACATTGTCATTTACTATAAAGAATCTAATAGAAAAGAGATGATTAGTATGGCTCGTGTCAATGCTGTTCCGCAACCGGATCTGGTATTAATCTATTGGTCAAGAAATCCGCTCGTCCCTGGTTCTGCGCGCAGAATCCAAAGTGTACGTGTGATTGGTAATACGTCTCCATGTACATTCACACTGGTTCCCGGTGCACGGCTAATCAATGCACTGAACTGTTTGCTGGACAATGATATTGGATTCAAAGTGGTCTACCGCCATAAAACCTCAGCAATCAGTGGCGTTTTGTTATTAAAACGCAAATAATCAGACCCCAAAGAAATGGTGCCTTCCTTTAGGAGAGCACCATTTTTTCGTTCTTTGATCATCAATGAACAGATTTCGAACGCCAAAAAACCGCGATAAACGCGGTCTCTTGTTCACGATATGAATTTAATTCAGAATATCCATAACTAATACATTCACCGAATGAGCTGTTAAGTTAACGACCACCGATGTATCCGACAGTGTGATCTCCTGTTCTTGGGGAACCACTTTCTCATCATTCTTCTGATTCACATTCGGAATATACACCAAATGATCTTCTCCAGTAAGTGTGATCAGTCTGGCTGGAGCGTCCACCTTCAGATCCTGAAGGCAAATCCGGGTTGATTTATCTACACCATCTGCATTCACCAGTTTCACATACACATGCCCTGCGTCCTTCGTAACAGAGTGGAATACTTCCCGGTTGTAAGCTTCCAGCTTGTAATCCAGAACCTTGCTGGTATTACGTCCGTCTGTATAGGAGCAAACCAGATTCTTTCCTGTATCTCCACCATAGTTAACCGTGATTGTATAATGGGTTCCATTCTCGAGTGGTTCATAGTTGGCCGCTCTCAGGTTACCTGCTGCCGAACTGGATGAATAGTCTCCCAAGGTGTAACCCTCAATCCCTTGTTTGTACACCTTCACTCCCGTGGCATTTCCTCCGTAACTAATTGCGTACTCAATGACATCCTTGTTCTCGGGCGAGATATCCGTCAGTCCCACACCGATGTAAAAACCATCCTCACCTGAAATTCTTTCAGCCTCAACGTGAACTTTGTAGTTGGTCCATTCGTCATTCAGCAGGTACAATCCATTTAAGCCGCTTGATTGTGCCTTCAAAATGAGTCCTTTTCCTGCGGTTAACGCATATCCTTCCGATCCGGGAATCTGTCTCCATGCCTCACTAGGCTCTGTACGTTCCCTGAAATCTTCATCTAACAGTATGGTGCCATCCACATTGGACGTCACTGTAACTCGTTTCACCACGATATCTGCATGACCTGTTGCAATTTCGATGCCGCCACGCGGAATGAGATTCAGCGGTTTTCCTTTGCTATAGGTGGAGAATGAAGTCTCAAGCACCTGATCCCCTACATATTTTGCAAAAAGCTGCTGTACATAGTAATTCGGTGTATACCACACGGTTTCATCATCAAACCAGATGCAGTCTGGCGTCCAGCGGTAAGTACCGTCCGTTAGTACTTTGTTGAACAATGGCGCATAGGCAGCCAAACGAACAACGTCTGCATTATTTTCAAATCCAGTCATGATCGCAGCTTCTGCGACCGCTCCTGCCAGCGTGTTTTTGTCCGTGGAAGCATATTCTCCAACAAATACTTTGGATGTTTCTTTCCAATCGATACTTCCGTCTTCAAGATAAGCCCGGTCATAGTAGTTGTATCGATCCGCGTTATTCAGCAAATATTCATTGGAGCGGTAGTAGTGCTCATCTGCAATGGTGTCCATATAATTGTCCTGGTTTTCATACCAGGTTACCGTCTCCTCAATCACCTCTGTGCCATCTGCAAAAGCAACTTGAGCCGATCCGGTCAGATTCCCGCTGAGGAATTTCCATCCTTCCTGGTACGCATCATCATCCGCCTGAGCACCAACCGTCGAGATAATGTGCAACTCATGATCAGGATAGTTCTGCTCCATGTAGTCATCTATTGAACGTTTGAATACTTCGAAGTTGGCAAAAAATTCAGTGCCCCAGTTCTCATTGCCTACGCCCAGATAACGAAGATCAAACGGTTCAGGATGGCCCATCTGGCTTCGTACAGCCGCCCATTCGTTTTGTTCAAAGTCTGTACTGAGCGCAAAGTCAATCAGATCTGTAAAGTTGCGGATATAATAATCCCTTAAAGCGCCACCCGCAGGGTGAGCATAATCCGAGCGTGCCTGACACAACACACCGCAAGCCATGACTGGAACTGGAGCGGCATTGAGATCTTCCGCCAGTTGGAAGTACTCCATATAACCGAGGCCCATCGTCATCATGTAACCCCAGACATTATAATTTTCTTTGCGGAGCTCAACCGGACCCACAGAATCCTTCCAGTCATATACGTTATCCCAGATAAAAGATCCCTCCGAGATACATCCTCCCGGAAAACGCAAGAACTTCGGATGCAGATCTGCGAGTGCCTGAATTAGATCTTTTCTCAATCGATAGTTCGGGTTACCTGTGTAGTTGGCATGTGCTGTAGCCGATATTCCCTCTTCTGTCGGATCAGCTCCCCATACATTTTGAGGGACTAAGGACACCATATCGATCGAGATGTCACCTGCAAACGTAAGTGCCAGTTGACCAAGTACAGTCTCCGTTCCGATCAGAGACAAACCGTATTTCTTCCATGTGTTCCCGCCTTCAACATGCAGCGTTACCGAATCACTGATAGAAGTGTCACTTCCATCCTGCAATTGAACAGTGATCGTTCCTGCCAATTCTGCTTTTGCCCATACGGTAAAGTCATATGATTCACCCTGCTTGATGGACATGGCACAATGCTGGTTGGAGTCTGAGAATCCACGATTCCGAATCGTAGCCCCATCCTGAACCGTTACATAATAAGCATTTACTTCAGGGTCTTCCACGTTAAAGTGAACGTTTAGTCCATCCGTATGCTGTACGCGCATTTTCTCCGTATCGCCTGACCAGGCAAACAAAGGTTCACGATTTCGTCCTGTCGAACAGCCACATTCTCCAGAGTCATGCGAGTATGTATCAAATGCAAAAGACTCAAATGATCGATTCTGAACAAGCTCTGCATAGATTCCGCCATCTGCCGCGTTGTTAATATCCTCATAGAAAAGCCCATACATGACTTCACTGATGTCAGCCACCTTCTGATCTCCATGGATGGTGACCGTATAAGGCGGGAGATGGGCTGGCACAACAGACACGTCAAAGCTTTGGCTCAGCTTACGATCACCTCTGTTCAGAAGCGCACGGAGCGTAACCTCTTGTGCTGATGTGATTGCCTGAACTTCTCCGTTCTCAGACAGAACTTCTGGAGCACTGGAACTCCATTCAACAGACACTTTACCACCCAGCAAGTCTGCGGGTAATGATACATCCTTGGTGATGATTCGGTTGGGGAAGGACAAGTACTTGTCCGCCGCAAGCTTCACAATCGCTTCATCTGTCAGTGATTCACACATCACTTCAATGACTTCATCCATGGTGAGCGTTGCCCCATAGATCCGAAAGTCGGATAACGAGCCTGCAAAGTCCACATCCGCTGCATACTGGGAACGTCCAATATAATTCTGGCTATAATTCTCAGGATCGGTGAACGAATCAAACCATTCGCGCAATTTGGCATAATTGCCGCTCGACGTCTGACTGATCGAACCGTCTGCCGCCTTCTCCCCATTCACATATACAATCGGACCCGCACTGCTCAACGTTCCCCCTAGGCTGCCTGCTACGGAGAGCGCGATATGCAACCATTCTCCGCTTGCAACTCCTCCACTTGGGTGGACAACCAGATTATCTCCGGCATATAAAGTTCCCAGAAGCTGACGTGTCAAAAATAAATACGGCCCCTTCTCCCCTTTGCCAAAGTCAAAAATGCGTTCCCACACATTAGACCCCTTGCCGAGAAACACCCAAGTAGCAATCGTAATTCCCGTGTTATCGCTTACATCACGAAGCAGATTCGAGGGTAATTGCAGATAAGAAGTTCCATTCGCTCCCCCGTTGAAAGTCACCGCCGTTCTACCTTTCAACTCGGATATCACAGGTAGAATCTCACCTTTGGCTATACCATCATGTCCCTTACCGGAGCTGTCCTTCCCGATCTGAACGTTATCCTCGAACGTGTATTGTGCAATTAATTGATTTTGATATGTGCTCATGTTCTTACCTCCTATGTAGTTGAGAATTGTCGGTTCACGCTTTTGATTCGTATTAATATAAAATGATTGATAAATAGTTAAACACATTTCTTAAACGTAATAATATCGCATCATCGATCCCCATTTCAATCCTAAATTTGAGAAAGACAACTGGTTTATTTGAATGTAATGACCTTTATCGACTCTTCCCGTCTCTTATTTATTTTTCATTTTACTCTTATAAACATTAGATTTATGGTTTACAAACATATAAATCAATTGATAATATAACAAATGAAAGCGCTTGATATAATGAAATACTCAAAGGAGGTCTGCCGAACCTTTTATCGTGTGTTGCCAAGTATCGGTTGATTTTTCATTCCGGGAAATAGGAAAGGGGAAACGTATGAAACGTTATTGGGTTCGCGTACTTAAAATTTCTGTACTAAGCACCACTTTACTTACTGCAACAACTTTGGCACCGGTCTCGGTGTTCGCAAATGGTTCAGGGGAAACCGTGGGTAACTCGCAGAGTTCCACCACACCTATCGCTAATCCTGCTCCAACATTTAAAAATGTTTCCGTTCATGACCCTTCTGTCATTAAGGTGGATGATACGTTTTATATTTTTGGTTCACATCTGCAAGTGGCTAAGTCCAAAGACTTTCTGAACTGGGATCTGGTCGCCTCCGGCGTTACAGATAACAACCCTGTTGTCCCCAATGTAACCAAGGAATTCGCTGAAGCGTTGGAGTGGGCGCAGACGGATACGTTATGGGCAGCAGATGTCATTCAATTGGCGGATGGCAAGTTTTATATGTACTACAATGCTTGTAAAGGGGACTCTCCGCGATCAGCGCTCGGCATTGCTGTCGCAGACAATATCGAAGGCCCTTATAAGGATCAAGGCATTCTGTTGAAATCCGGCATGTGGGATCAGATCAGTGAGGATGGTACCATTTACGATGCAACGATTCATCCCAATGTGGTCGATCCGGATGTCTTTTATGATAAAAACGGCAAGTTATGGATGGTGTATGGCTCGTATTCAGGAGGGATTTTCATTCTGGAGATGGATGCAACGACAGGTAAACCACTGCCAAATCAAGGTTATGGCAAAAAGCTGACCGGAGGCAATCATAGTCGTATTGAAGCCCCTTATATGCTCTACAGTCCCGAAACTGATTATTATTATCTGTACCTGTCTTACGGTGGGCTAGGTGCTGATGGAGGATACAACATTCGCGTTGCTCGCTCCCAAACACCGGATGGACCTTTCCTCGATGCGGAAGGAAACGATATGATCAACGTTAAGGCGGACAAGGATAAACCATTGTTTGATGATCGTTCTATTGAGCCTTTTGGAGTCAAATTGATGGGGAACTTCCTGTTCGAGAGACAGATCGGTGATCCGGGCACAGGCCTAGGTAGCGGCTATGTATCGCCAGGGCATAACTCTGCTTATGTTGATCCGGAGACTGGCAAACAATTTCTCATCTTCCATACCCGCTTTCCAGGGCGTGGCGAAGAGCATGAAGTTCGCGTACATGAGATGCATATGAATGCAGATGGTTGGCCCGTTGTTTCTCCATATCGCTATGCGGCTTTGGGAGAAGATACCACGCAACTGACAACTCAGGAGATCGCCGGTCAGTACCAATGGGTGAATCATGGTAAGGACATCACGGCGGACATCAAGCCATCCCAGACCGTTCAGTTCACGGCAGATGGGCAGATTCATGGTGCCGTGACAGGAACATGGAGTCTTGGTGCAGACAACAAGGTTCAGATCACATCGAATAACGTTGTGTACAAAGGCGTTTTCACACATGAATGGAATTCGGAATCTCAAAGTACGGTTCTGACCTTTAGCGCCCTCTCCTCCACCGGGATAGCCATCTGGGGAAGTCAAAGTGTTGAACGGAGTGATCAGGACATTGTAGATGCGGTGCAAAAGGACCTGAGCATTAGCAATACGGATCACGTGTTCTTCAATCTGTCTCTGCCTACCAAGGGAACAAGTGATGCAGAGATTACGTGGAAAAGCTCCAATGCTTCGGTTCTATCCACTACAGGTGTAGTACAGCGACCTCGCGCCGGTAAGGGCGATGCCAAAGTGAAATTAACCGCAACGATTCGTAAAGGAACTGCGGTAAGCTCCAAAACGTTTAACGTTATCATTCCACAGCAAGCGGTAAGCCCATTGCTCGGGGAGTATACTTTTGAACACAAGAAAATTGGCAAAGTCGCACAGGATTACAGCAAAAACGAATATCACGGACAAGCCTTTAACGTGGTCAGTTCTGCTGCTAGTGGCAAAAATCAGGCTGCTACATTCAATGGGACAGACAGTTACATTCAGTTACCTGGACTCATTACAGATACAACGGATTTCACGTTTAGCGCCTGGGTCAATTGGGATGGCGGCGGGTCCTGGCAGCGTATTTTCGACTTTGGAAATGGTTTAACGAGGCATATGTTCCTCACGCCCTCCCAGCATAATGGAGCATTACAATTCACCATTCATAATGAGGGACGGGATCAGAGCCTGATTGCAGCAAATCCACTGCCTTCCAAAGAGTGGGTTCATGTCGCTGTAACCCTTCAGGGTGATGTGGGTACTCTGTATGTGAATGGTACATCGGTTGCAAGCAGCTCTGAGATTACTTTTAACCCGAAAGATCTGCAGGTAACGGAAGCTTATGTAGGCAAGAGTCGTTATGCGTCTGATCCGTTCTACAAAGGCAGTCTGGATAACGTAAGAGTGTATGATAAAGCATTTACAGCCAAGGAAATACAGCGTCAGGCCAAAGAAAAACCATAAGTTAGAGTCCCCTTCGCTAGAGGTTGGGGGCTCCATAGTGCACACATCAATAAAGCAGCCAATGTTTTGAACTGAACCCTTTGTGAGACACGACTAACGAGGGAGTTGCAGTTCATTACATCAGGTTGCTTTATTGTCATTCCTTTCATGTATGCATTTATTCGTTCATCGTTCGTTACATTCACAGATGGATCTTTGCATCTCACTTCGAATAATGAATGACCATGTTGAATTTGTTCGTCTTAGCACCGGAGTTAACGTAGGCGTGAGGCTTGTCCGCTCCAAAACGGATCGACTCCCCTGAACTCACCGTATAATCTTCCGCCCCTACTCTAATCGTAACTTCACCTTCAAAGACCGTAATAAACTCTTCCGTACCTTCGATATGCGGTTCAGCTTTCAACTCAGACTTGGGGTCCATCTCCATCATATATATTTCAAAGCGGCGTCCTTCTTCGAAAGGGAAATGCGGATAAATCCGAACCCTTCCCTCATCCTCCATCAATACTTGAATATCATCCCCCGTTACAACGGTTGTATCTGACTTCGGCTCGTGAATCAAAGCAGTAAAGGAAGTTTTCAGGCCATTAGCAATCTTCCATACGGTTGCAATGGATGGATTGGATTCACCACGTTCAATCTGACCAAGCATGGTCTTGCTAATACCAGACATTTCGGCGACCTTGTCCAGACTGAGTTTTCTTTGTTCCCTAAGCTGTTTCAGGTTCTGAGCAAGAATACTATTAATGTTTTTCAAAAATCCATCCTCCTCATTTCATAATTTTGTTGTGCTATATAACGTACATGTTGTACAATGATAAAGACCGTACGCTATAACGTACATTTGAGGTCATTATATCACACAACTAAGAAGACGTGGAGGAACCATGAACATTATACCTTTAGTGACCTATGCAATCATCGCTTCATTTACACCCGGACCCAACAACATCATTTCCATGACGCATGCCAGAAATCAGGGGTTCCGCAAGACCCTTCCGTTTATTAGTGGAGTTGCAGCCGGCTGCCTGCTAATTATGTTTCTGTCCAGTTATTTCAATCTTATTCTTCATCAATATATTCCCAGGATCGCACCCGTATTGAACGTGTTAGGGTGTGTGTACATGCTCTATCTGGCGATCAAAATCAT
Source organism: Paenibacillus sp. FSL E2-0151 (assembly GCF_037993015.1). Lineage (NCBI taxonomy): Bacteria > Bacillati > Bacillota > Bacilli > Caryophanales > Paenibacillaceae > Paenibacillus > Paenibacillus sp. FSL E2-0151. The sequence goes on along the minus strand of NZ_CP150308.1, from coordinate 3,170,633 downwards.
GCGAAGTAAACCTGCAGATGCGCAAGAAAACAAGGTCAATCATTATTCATTTCTATTTGGGTTCACCCTGCAATTCATCAATCCCAAAGTCATTCTGTATGGACTTACTGCCATATCCGTTTTTGTTCTGCCTCTTGGGCAGTCCCATGTACAATTAATTGTATTTTCCTTGCTGCTCACCTTCATTGGTATTAGTGCCAATATGACCTGGGCGTTTGGTGGCATGTTATTCCAGAGCTTTTTATTAAGATACGAGCGTCCTGTTAATATCGTCATGGGTGTGTTGTTAATTTACAGTGCATTATCAATCCTGATGTAAAATGCAATAGAAAAAGCGTCCACTCATTTGATGAGCTGAACGCTTTTATTTTATTTATCCTAATTCCGGTCTCCACCATGGATGTGTAGGGTATTCCTCCGTATGAAGCACAACCTTCTCGCCGATTTTGGGAGTTGCAATCTTAACTTTCAAAGCATGTGCAGCCTTCGTGATTCGTTCAACCGGTTCATTCCAGGCATGATAGGCCAGCGTAAATGCGGCCCAATGAATCGGGATAAGCAACTTCCCCTTTACATCCAAATGCGCTTGCACCGTCTCTTCCGGCATCATGTGAATGTTGGACCACCGCTCGTCATATTGCCCACATTCCATCAAGGTGAGGTCAAATGGACCGTATTTACTGCCAATTTCCTTGAAATGAGGACCGTATCCACTGTCACCACTAAAGAACACCTTTGTATGTTGTCCAGCGATAACCCACGAACACCATAAGGTAGAATTACGGTCGAATAATCCTCTGCCCGAGAAATGTCTTGCTGGCGTACAAGCCAATGTTAAACCTTTGAACGATAACTCATCCCACCAGTTATGCTCGGTAATCTGTTCCGAAGGCACACCCAGTTGAATCAGCCGACGACGGACGCCAAGCGGTACGATAAATCGCTTTGTTTTATCCTTCAATCTGCGGATGGAGTTATAATCCAGATGATCATAATGGTCATGCGATATAATGATTGCATCCAGCGTTGGGAAATCCTCCGGTTGAATCGGTAGATTGGTGCTGTAACGTTTGGTGCCCACCCAGGATACGGGGGATGGACGATTGCCCAGCATCGGATCAAAGAGTAATCTGTGCCCTTCAATTTCGAGTAAAAAAGCCGAATGTCCGAACCATGTAACCTGTGGATTATCGGATGCACTGAAGGTTTCAGCGGGTTCACATATCTCCATGGGCATTACGCCCACTGGCCTCCGCTGGACATTGCCACGCATGGAATCTCTCAATATACTGATCAGGGACTTGAAGTTCATGCCTGCTGATGTCGGGAGCTGATTTTCGTATTTTGTCATTATACATACCTTCTGTTCTATATAATCAATCTGTGATTCAATATTTGGATGAGAACTATTCATATCGTAGCTATATATTAATTCATTGGCCGTTGATATACAATTTTCACTAGAACACGCCCATTCCCCATGATCGGAAATAAACTCAATTAAGATAGAATTAAGACTCTGTTTTCTCTCCTATAAGATTGGGCATATATGATAGAGAAAATACATGGAGAGTATGTGAGAGAACATGAAGAAATGGCGCAAAAGATTAGTTAAGTTTTTGATATTCGACCTGGCGATAGTTCTGTTGCTTCTGGGTACTGGCGTGATCTACCAACAAGTGGGTTTAAGGCAGGATGCCAAAACACTCGTCCCCCCTGGTAAGCTGTACGAAGTCCATGGAGACAATATGCATCTATATACTGGTGGAGAAGGCGATGTAACAGTCGTACTCGCCTCTGGCTGGGGGACCGCTAATCCCTATGTAGATTATTATCCATTATATGAAAAGCTTGCTCCCAACACAAAATTCGCTGTATATGACCGATTTGGCTATGGATATAGCGATCAGACCAATAAGAAACGTGATGTCGATACCGTAGCTGAAGAATTACACGAGTTGTTGCAGGTATCTGGACAGAAGCCACCTTATGTATTGGTTGGACATTCACTCGGCTCGCTGGAAACCATCCGTTTCGCACAAAAATACCCTGATCTCGTCAAGGGTATCGTCATGATTGATGGCGGAAGCCCCGAATATTATTCGAATGACGATGACTCTTTGGCAGACACAATTGGTGGTTTTGCGAATAAATTCCGTATCCAAACCGGACTATTCCGCCTCTCCATGCAATCTGACATGGTTGTCGAAACTTCTAATGCCAATCGTAATGAACTGAAACTTGTACCCGATGATCTGAAAAAATTGGATACAACTGCGTTGTTGCACAACTATGGTAATGTGAACACGTTGGATGAATTACGTGAAATAGCTGCCAATGCCAAAGTGGTTGTAGATCACAAGCAAACCTTACCGTTTCCACTCACCATACTGACGGCTGATTACCTTGGTGCAAGTGAACCCGAATGGGATAAATCACAATTAGAATTCAAATCTTGGTCAGATGATTCTAAACAGGTAACCATTAAAGATACCGATCATTACATCCATCAATATCGCCCTGATATCGTTGCGGATGAGATATTGGCCCTGGTAAAGAAGTAACGTACACTCTGCTAAAGTAAGACTATGTTATATCATAAAAGAAACCCCAAAGATTCTCTAATATCTTTGGGGTTTCTTTTATGTGATTTATTGTGCTATCGCCAGTCTTGGCCGTTGGGACCTGAAATCACTGAAAGCTTGTTCGATCTCTAATGAAGTCAACTGGTGACGATAAAAGTACTGTTTCATCGCCTCCATTTCGGTTCGATCGCCATTGTAGATGTTATCAATTCTTCGAATAACCTGGTTATATAAGTTCTCACGTCTGGATTTTACAGGCTCACACAACCAAAAGTTCGTTCTCTTCACATCACCTGTCTTGGTCCAGAGCAAATTCTCATATCGGATGACATCCCAGTCCCAATATCCAGCATGAATCTGCTGAAGTTCCGTCGTAAACATATCGTATATCAAGTTGGGAGGAATGTGTCCATAGGTTACACGGTACTCTTTCAGTTTGAATGCTTCAATCCACTCTGTCAGGGTGTACTCACCTGGTGAATACGCATACAATTTGGGTGCATAAGGATTACTCTGCAATGCCCTAAGTGCCTCACTTTCCATCTCCCCATCCAATCTTGCCCGTGAAGCATATACCTTGAGACAATAGTCTTGCAATCTATATACAACCGAGCTATTACTAATAAGCGATGCCTGTAGAGTGAGATGGCCGTTTTTTTCGTAGTGCAACAGCATCTGTTCAATGTTATTACCAATGGGATTGATGATGATCATAATGAAGTCTCCTTGATTAAAAATAAAATATAAACCGTTTTCGAATTGGTTCAAAATTGTACTATTACATTCTATATTACCCTTTTATATTAGTATGAACATATACAATTTTGCCGGAACATGAAGTATTTGCTCTGAAATTCATTCTTTAAATCGCCGTATTCCGGCTACATTTACACTCTAAAGGCTGTAACCCATTTCACGTCAACACCAAAATAGATAGAATAAATACGCAAAAAAGCGACGCGTCCTTAAAGTTAAGGGACACATCGCTCAGATACAATATCAAATTGTTATTGTTAGTTATTGGATTAATGCATAGGACCTTGTTGTCCAGCTTGAGCTCCAACTTTGACCCGCTTCACGAAGATTGAAGTAATCAGACCCGTGATCGCCAGAACCAGTGCAAAAACAAATGCATTCTGTATACCTGATGTGAAACCAGCCAGTTTATTCTCCGGACTCTCCGGATTCGCCACACCGCTCAAGAAGCTGGACTGTCCTGCGCTCAGTATACTTACCGCAACAGCCGTACCGATTGCTCCGGATACCTGTTGCAACGTATTCATGATGGCAGTACCATGCGGATAGTACTCAGGTGGCAGTTGATTCAGACCATTGGTCTGTGCAGGCATCATAATCATCGAGATACCGACCATCATGAATACATGCAGCGTAATAATCGTTCCAAGGGAAGTCGTCGCTTCAATACCCGTGTACAAGAACAGGACAATCGCCACGATTGACATTCCGATAATAACAAGCCATTTAGGACCAAACTTGTCAAATAAACGTCCCATGACTGGAGACAAGAATCCATTTAACAGACTACCTGGCAACAAGACTAATCCTGCAGTCAGTGCCGTGACAGCCATCCCCTGTTGCAGATACATCGGCAGAATCAACATGGATGACAAAATAATCATCATACAGATGAAGACCAGGATCAAACCGACAGTAAACATCGGATATCTGAATACACGCAAATCCATCATTGGCTGTTTCATTCTCAACTGACGGATACTGAATAACAGCAAGGACAACACACCAATAACGAGAGTAGCAACAACTACCGGACTGGTCCAGCCTCCGCCACCATCCCCATGTCCACCTGCACTACTGAATCCGTATACGATACCACCAAAACCAAGGGTGGACAATATAATAGACAGTATGTCAATTTTGGGCTTGGTCAATTTCGAAATATTCGGCAAGAACAGCAAGCCACATACCAGTGAGATAATGAAAAACGGCAAGGAAATCCAGAAGATCCAGTGCCAGCTCAGATTAGCCAGGATCAGACCGGAGATACTCGGACCGCTTGCTGGCGCAAACATGATAACCAAACCGATCAGTCCCATGGCAGCACCACGTTTTTCAATCGGGAAAATAACCAATATCGTGTTAAACATCAGTGGCAGCAACAGCGCTGTACCTACAGCCTGAAGTACCCGTGCCACTAACAGAATTTCGAAGCTAGGTGCAAGCGCAGCAACGAATGTGCCTGCAATGGAGAAAATCAGGGACGTTGTGAACAGCTGTCTGGTTGTAAACCACTGTAACAGCGTTCCAGATACCGGTACCAGGATTCCCAATACAAGCAAGTATCCTGTGGTTAACCATTGAATCGTTGTAGGTCCTACTTCAAGCAGTCCCATAAGTGGCGTCAATGCCACGTTTAATGCCGTTTCTCCAAACAGACCAATAAAGCCGCTCAGCAGCATCGCGAACAAAATCGGAAATACCTTGTATTGCTTTGTTTCTTGTTGATTCTGTGCAGAATCAGCCTTCATGGAAACCTCCACGATCCCATCCTCCTCAAACGTATCGAACTTTCTTTTTCTCTGTCTCTTGGTATAAATTATTGAATCTGTTTGGCGTTCTTCGTCACAACCGACAAATACTCAGCAGCCGTCAGCAGAGGCTGTTTATCCTGATTCGTCAGGCTGATAATCAGTGCTCCCTCCATCAAAGAAATGATCAGAAGTGCCGTCTCCCGCGCCTTCTCTTCACCAACGCCATCCAGAATCAGATGTTTCTTAATGACATCCTGCCAATCTGCAAATACACCCTGACAAGCAATACGCAACTGCTGACTAATACACGATGTCTCCACAGCTGCCCAGAAGCTGAATGGCAGAAATCCGGTAAACCCGGCTGCTTCTGTTTCATGAGCCAAATCATGAATAAATCTCTGAATGGCATCCCCCGTATTGTCGTGGGCTGCAAATGTTTTCTCAAATGTCTGCAAGATATGTTCATTGGCTTTTTGAATACACTCGTGCGCGAGCTCTTCCTTGCCTTGCGGGAAATAATGATACAACGACCCTTTCGGCGTACTACTCTCTTTGATGATCTGATTCAGACCGGTCGCATGATATCCTTGTGAAAAAAACAGTCTCGCTGCTGTGCTGACAATAGACTCTCTAGCATTAGACTTTTCACTCAACGAAAGCCACTTCCTTCAAATAATTATAACAATCGGTCTATATAATTAAACTCGTTCAGATAAGGACTGTCAATCAAAAATTTAGAATTTAAATTTGAAAGCATTCTCATAAGGCAGTCATCACAACATCTTACATTTAAATTTTCATTTGTGAGAAAAGCAGTGATACAATTTGGTAGACTTATTAACAGAACCTATTAAGAACTGCCCCGTAAATGGGTAAGGCCAACTCAGATCGTTTCAATTAAATTCGAAAATTGGAATGCTGTGAACACAGCAAAGTATACAAGTTCAGAGATATTGTTTAATGCGCTTTATAACACCTGATCAGTCCATCATGGTCTTTTCTGTGATAGTCCGCTCAATCAGTAGATATTGCACTGCTCGTATAACAGGGCCCTCTTTTCGATCCGATTTCCGCCCTGAGCGCCAACAACAGTACAGCAACGATTTAGGATTCCAGATAAGAGTCATTACTCGTTCTTACAAATCCAATCAAAACAGCCGCCGATTTGGATGTGAAACTCCAAATCGAGCGGCTATTTTTGGATGAGTAGCATTATTCCATTACTACTTAATAATTGACATAACCTGCGTAGGTCACGGTCCATGTATAACCTGTCTGACCATCAACTGATTGAAGTGTGAGTTGTCCCCAGTATGGATCAACATTATAACTAGCTGTCATTGGAATATCACCAAGCGTTGGGAATTGAGACTTAGGTAAAATAACTTGCCAAGTTATATACTTTTGTGCGTAAGGAACGACTTGTGTACTTTCGGGTAAATTATTGACTGAAGTTGAAGGTACACTAGCTGCAAAAGATGTGGAGCCAAGCGTGAAACATGCAACGACAGTTAAAAGACCGATCATAAGTTTCTTTTTCATCTTCATCTTCATCTTCATCTTCCTTTCGTATTTAAGTACATATTCATCATATAGGATATCACTCTATTAAAATGTAATATTTGTCATATAGTGAAAATATTTGATTAAATTCATGTGAACTACTCTTTCATTTTAAGTTTTAATAGATATATTGAGAGGATTCAACCGGTTTATTACCCGCCCATACGTCTTGCACATAGCGTCCTTAGGCCTGAAGCTGGATAAGCCAGTCTTTCGCTTGCTGCACCGTTGCTCCCTGCACCTCCTGATACGCTTGCTGTAAAGTCTCTTCTACCGCAGGAGCCATCTGGCTTCCATCCCCGCATACGTAGAGTTTTCCTTTGTTTATCAGCATGTGAATTAACTGTTCGGAATTCTCTTTCATTAGATGCTGTACATACGTTTTGGGCTTGCCCTCCGCACGAGAAAAAGCAGTGTGTAGTTTAACGATCCCTTCTCGCTCGTATTGTTCAAGCTCTTGACGATATATGAAATCTGAATCATTCCTGCACCCAAAGAACAGATGCGCTTCACTTAGAGACAAACCTCTCTGTTTCATAACAGCTCTCGCCTGGAGGAAACCTCTGAATGGTGCTACCCCCGTGCCTGGTCCCACCATGATCATCGGAACATCAGCCTCTTCCGACAGATGAAATTCGGATTCAGATGTACGTACAAACATGAGAATATCTTCTCCGGATGAACAACCAGCGAGGTACGATGAAGCAACTCCCTGGTATTCGCCTTTGCCACTCCATGCAGGCTCTCTTACTACCGATACGGTTATGCTTGCTTGCTCGGAATTCAGACTTGGCGAGCTGGATATTGAATAATATCTGGGCTTAAGCGGAGGCAATAGTTCAAGGAACCTTTCGAAAGGCAACTCACACGCCTCATACCTTTCTAGCAGGTCCAACATGGTGATTCGATTGGCAAGAATATCATCCCTGTAGCTGTTTTCATCCAACATGCCTTCCAGTTCACGCTTATGAGGTGGACATATCGTATGATTAGCTAACTCCTGCAACTGTGTTCTGGAGACTGGTGTCTGCAATTCCACACAATAAGCGAGCAACTCATGAATCTTGACGGGTCTGTTCAGTGGTAGGTGTGTAAGATGGCTGACGTCCGAAGTTAATTGGATCGGAGTATCCCCACGTAGTCCGAACCGACTGAGTATCCGATCCACATTCTGCTTCGGATTGCTAGGCAACACGCCGAGATGGTCGCCTTCTCTATAATTCATGCCTTCAGGCAATAACACTTCGATGTGACGTGTGCTTCTTCCACTTCCCAGCGCCTGAAGCTCTTTATTGACTACAACCGTGGCATAGCTGGCATCATAAGTTCGTGCAAGAGGCATATCCGTTTTCTCGCGGACAAACTCCATTTGAAGTCTGCTGGCGCTTGGCTTCGAGGATTTGATTGCTTCCTCGCTAATCCCCAAGACACTCAACACCTGAGGCCACAACATATGCTGCCACGTCTCGACTTGTTTCTCCATGTCACCTCCGGCATCGGCTTCACCGCGGGATAACAGTCTTTTACCTCCCCATTCTTCAAGCCTCTCATCTATTAATCGAGGAATGCTCTGGTACGTCCCGGACCAACTCCGATCCCCACAGCCCAGAACGGCATAGTTTACATCCCGTGCTTTCTCTGACTCTGTTCCCTTTAACCAGTCTACAAATGCCGTAGCATTTTGCGGAGGTTTACCGTTATACGAAGCTGTGACGATAAGAACGACACCTTGGCGGGGAATGCGGCCAACACACTCATTCAGAGTGGCTGCTTCACTTGGGATTCCATACGAACGCCCTTTTTCCACAAGCTCTCGGGCAATGCCTTCTGCCGTTCCCAGATTGGAACCATATAACACCAGGAGCGAAGGCTTACCATCTGCTTCAACGGCCAGGATTTCTCCCCTCTGGCTGTCAATTGCTATATTTTTATGAACAACAGGAGCAGGTTTCTCTTCCACAGATCTGGTAGACTTATTCATCTTTTGTGACACTTCACGCGCTTTCACCTGGATCCGGAAGTCTCCCGGCTTCAATGTCAGTGTCTGTTTAACATCTAACTCATAGTTGCTATAATCGATCAGCTCAAAATGTTTGAGGACCATGCCAAGCACAAGTGTTGCTTCATATAAAGCAAACTGCATGCCGATACACGCTCTCTCCCCATTACCAAAAGGTTTATACGCATGATGAGGCACTTTCGCCGTATCTTCAAATCGCTCTGGACGGAAAAGTTCCGCATCCTCTCCCCATGCCTCTCTGTCACGGTGAAGCTGGGGCAAAAGAATACTGCAACTCTCCCCTTTCTTCAAGGGATATTTGCCACCTATGACGGTGTCTTCTTTGGCATATACATCAAATCCCGGGGCTGTTGGCCAGAGACGAAGCGATTCACTAAGAATCATGCGAATATAAGAAAGCTGAAGAATTTCCTCGTACTGTGGTGAGTCACTGACCAATATCTGATCCACCTCGTCATACGCCTTTTGAAGCGATTCCGGATTTTTCAGTAGAAAGTAAAGAGCAAAAGATAATAAACCACTCGTGGTTTCATGTCCGGCAATGAGAAACGTAATAATCTGATAACGGATGTTCTCATCATCTAGCATTTCGCCAGTCTCCGGATCTTTGCCATTTAACATACGTGCGAGCAAGTCGACCTCTTCGGGTGCTGAACTCGCTTTACGTTCCTCTATAATCTGATCTACCAGAGAGAACATCGTCTGAATATCCGCTTGGAACTGTCGTTTGGTTTTCACCATAAGCAGATTTTGAATTTTCAAACGTGAACTCTTTTGCATAGCTTCACTTAATGCCCGAACCATGCTTTCAATAAAAGGACTGTGGTCCTGTCTGTAAAAACTGTTAAATCGATAATTGAATCCACATAGTCCAATGGTATCCAACGTAAGGCGTGTCATATCGTCCGCAACATCAATCGTATCGTTGGAATTGAGGCGTGCCCATTTGTTGATCAATTGTTCCGCAATATCCACCATCATGGGATGATAACCTTTCATGGCCTGTTTGCTAAAAGTGGGAAGCAGAATCTTATGGGCCTTTTTCCAGTTTGGCTCCGATGTTCTGCTTGTAAATAAACCATCGCCTCCAAAGGCACGTACATTTTCGAGTTCATTGTATACAAATTTGTCAAAACGGGACACATCGCACAACTCAGCGACAAGATCTGGCCCAGATACGATTAAACCGGAATAACCGGGAACGGTAAGTCGATATATTGGTCCATGCTGTTCAGCCAGAACGCCTAGCGACAGCGTTGGTTTATCTTTATCAATTAAGGGCAGATTGCCAAGTGGTCCATACATTTTGGGTTGTGGAATGTAAGTTGCATCACTCATGATGATCACCTCTTAACTGTACGCCGTAGAGCAAGGTATTCGTTAGCCATATGATGGCTGTTCTGCTTTCATTCATAAGTGATCTCTCCTTTGATGATTTCATAAATGATAGTAATATATATCATTTGATAATACATTAAACCATAATTGATTTAATATCAAATTTTCTTCCGGCTGAATAACTTTCAATTGAACCGGTCAACGTTTAAGTTGAATAACAGCAAATAGAGGATTGCATATGCAATCCCCTACTGTATGAAGCAATGATGCTATGATTCTATGAAACTTTTAATTTATTCTAATGATGACTTGGCCCATCCCAGTTCTCGAAATTCAATTCATTATTAATGCTTACCGCAGACAATGCCCCCAGAGACGCAGCCGTGATTGCCTGATATATCTCGGATGCTGCATCACCAGCACTGTATACACCCGCTACAGATGTTTTGCCTGAAGCATCAACGATAACCGTTCCTGATTCTGTAATTTCACAACCGATAGCCTTTGGCAGTTCTGATCCGGTAAACAGTTTCGGTTGGAAGAAAACTCCTGTGCAAGGAATCGCTGTACCGTCATTTAGTACAACTTGCTGTACCATCCCTTCTTCAGAATTAATGGATTGAATCGGTGCATCGAATACAGTAACATGATGCTGCTTCAGCTCTTCACGGTGCTCATCGGTTAAGGAATCTGATCCATTCGTACAGATCGTATAACGTTCTGTCCAGCCGGATATGACTTTTGCCATATGTAATGCGTTAACTCCACTAACGATGATGACCAGCGCTTGGTCTCTTAACTCCCATCCATCACAATATGGACACACAAACGCACTTTTACCGTAAACCTCTGTTAATCCGTTAATATCTAGAGGCAGATCTTTCTTACCTACTGCAAACAAAATCTTTTTCGTGCGATAACTTGCCCCCTGAGTAGTCTTAACTTCAAAATCACCATCGCTACCTGTTATCGCTGTTGCCGTATCGGAAGCAAATTGAACTGTGGGATACGCTGCAATCTGTTCTTTGGCAGCTTTCCGGAATTCACGTGGACTTGCCCCATCTCTTGTCACAAACCCATGAGTCTCCCTTGTAACCCAGTTACGCGGTGTCTCATCATCAATGACCACAACGTTCTTGCGGGCCCTGCCAAGTACTAGGGCTGCATTAAGCCCCGCTGGTCCTCCACCAATAATAAGTACATCCAAGAGTTGATTCATATTACTCATACTATACACCCTTTCCAGACATTTAATATCTCTAATTAAGTTTTAAAAATAACCTCCGCTTTCTCTTAAGAAAGTAATATCGGAGATTTACAAGAACACATTTTAAAAAAAGACTATTAAAGATATCTTATATCTACAATAAACAAAACCTAACCATTTTGCAACATATATCTTTAACTACGTTCTTCAATCCAGCCTGTGTGAGTTGAATAAAAGATTATTTACACTTACACTACAATGACAGAACAAACTTTGGATCACTGTTATACTCGGATTTTTGATTTCTCTCCTGTAACACAGAAATAATTATTTAACAATTAAAAACAACCTTGTTTTTAAATTGTTCACAATCAAATGACATTATTTTAAATACTAAAACGTTAATTAAATCACATAGTGTATTGAATGGTATAATAGCGACATAATATACAAGTATAGATATAGGAAGTGAGTTCTTGAAAACATTGAACAATGGTTCACAGACCAATATCAGCCTGGAGTATAGCTCGATTCCGAAAGTATTCTTCGATACGATCAAAATCGGAATCATTAAGTCCAACCTGATCGCCATGTTTGCGGGTTTAAGTTTGGCTTTATATGTATTTGATGCTTCAATCTTAGCTAATATTGTACCAATCATCCTTTCCTTTATTGGATCTTCTCTCATTATTGGAGCTGCAGGGGTGTTTAACAACTTGTATGATCGTGATATTGATGCGATCATGGAACGTACGAAGAAACGTCCTACCGTTACGGGACGCGTAGATACCAAGTCGGGTCTGATTCTCGGTATTGCAATCACCATCATCGGGGGCATCATGTTGTACATCGCTTCCCCATCCGCTGCTGTATTTGGTATTTTGGGTCTGTTGCTTTACGTGTTCCCTTACACGATGTGGACCAAACGTACAACGATCTACAACACGGAAGTAGGAAGTCTTTCGGGTGCTGTGCCTCCACTCATCGGTTGGGCAGCCATTTCACCGGAACTGGGTCATTTCGAGATCTGGGCATTGGTCGTTACGATGCTCTTATGGCAAATGCCTCACTTCTACGGGATTGCGATTCGTCGTTTTGACGAATACAAAGCTGCTGGTGTTCCCATGCTACCCGTTGTTAAAGGCATCAGACGGACATACATTCAGACAAATGTGTATCTGGTACTGTTACTGATCTCCAGCTTTTTATTCTGGCCGATGAGTCCATTTGTCGCTATTGTGGCATTTCTGGTTAGCTTGGCTTGGCTCATTCTCAGTGTGGCTACCTTTGACAAGAAAGAAACAGAGAAATGGTCCAAACGGATGTTTATCTTCTCCATTAACCATATCACTATTATCTTCCTGGTCATCATTGCGTATTCCTTGATTGCTCAGATGATGAGATAAAAATATTCCATCTTTCCACTCGTTATAACGATAAAAAGCCTTACAAACTGTCCTCTTTCAAGGAGTCGTCTGTAAGGCTTTTTGTTTTTTTATTATCTTTTCTAAATTTTTTAAGCTATCCAACTTTGGCGGGGGTTTGTTCCCCTTGCCACAACAGCTGCATCTCTTCATTGGTGGCAAGCAATTCGGCCAAACTTCCCTCGGCTTCAATGCGTCCATCTTTCATCACGATAATGTGATCTGCTTTGGAAAGTGCTGCCCTGCGGTGAGAAACTGCGATGCAGGTGACATCCGGCTCTTGGAACAGCCCTTCCCATACTTGTTGTTCTGTCTCCACATCCAGTGCACTGGACAGGTCATCAAAGATAAACAGGTCCGCCTCCGTCATTAACATGCGTCCTGTAGCCGCGCGCTGAATCTGCCCGCCTGACAGCATCACCCCTCTTGGACCAACCGGGGTCTCAAGCCCCTGATCCAGATGTTTGATATCCTTCTCCATCACAGCCAGACGAATGGCTTTTTCAAGGGCTTGCTCGGTGTTACCCTGTTTGCCTTGGACGATATTTTCTTTCAACGTATCACTGAACAATCTTGGCACTTGAGGGGTATACGCGGCTCTAGGCGGCATCAGGAATGTGGCTGGATCAACAGCCGCTCCATTCCAGTGAATCTCCCCTTTTTGTTTGGGTAAAAGTCCAAGAAGTGTGCGTACAAGTGTTGATTTACCTGATCCGATCCGTCCCGTAATCACAAGAAATTGTCCACGTTTCAGACGGAAACTGATCTCTTCTATGCCATTTGCAGAATTCGGATATTGATAAGTCAGCTTGTTCACCTCAAGAGATTGCAACTTCTCCTTAGGGTCCCTCTGTTCACTTACAAGCTCCGGCGGATCTTCATACAGATAGATTTCCCTCGAATCCATGATCCGGTCTTCTTCCCCTGGGCGGAATAGCTTACGCATACGATCATAGGATACCTTGAGCCTTTTGTGCTGAAACACCATATAACCAAACAGTGAAATGCTAAATCCGATATTGGCCAGATAACTGGTGAATAAGGCAAAATCACCTACGGTAAAGTTCCCTGCTTTCATCTCAGCTGCACACATCAGTAGAATCAATCCGGTACAGATACTTAGAACATGCTGATTCATTGATCTCATCCACTGCTTGAACAGATTGTCTCGAAGTGCAGCCTGGCGACGATCTTCATTCAACTGGTTGAAACGTGAAGAGACATTCTCTTCGGCCTGACCCAGTTTCAGGGCTTGCACGGCTCCAAACGTTTCCGCAATAAAACTGGTAATTCGCCCAGTCGATTCACGATTAACCTGTGCATACTTCCGAGCCCGATTTCCGGACAGATTGTTAAGTAAGGTCACAACCACCAATGGTAACACGGCAACCAATGTGATCTGCCAATTAATGTTTGCCATAATGACGATAGACACAACAGCAAATACAAGTCGTCCCCAGAAGTCCACCCATGATTCTACATACTCGACGACTTCATCGACATCATCCCGAAAGCGACTCATCGCCTCTCCTGGTGAAGCCGGAAGATTACGCCCAGGCCAGCGCATGATTGCTGCGAGCATGTTGGTTCGCAAAATCGCCTGAACATGATACAGATACGTAACCCATGCATAGAAGGCTACAAAAAATGTGCCCACCCGTGCCATTCGGACCAAAGCAATAAAGATAAGCGGCACAGCAAGCCACATGTAGTCATTAGAACCCGCTGTTGTGCGATCAAAAAACCACTGCATCCCAATACCAATAGCTAACGGCAAGGAATGAAATATACACCATAACAATCCGTTGATTATAAACAACAAAGGCCTGAATCGAAACAAACGGCCTATAAATCCTGCTACAGTCATGCCAATTCCTCCTCTCGGCCTGTAATGAGCAGTCTGGCATAGTGAGATGCCGGGTTACTGGCAAGTTCTTCTCTCGCTCCAAATTCCAGTACCTTCCCATCACCTAGCACCATAATCCGGTCCACTTTCTCCAGTGTAGCCAGTCGGTGAGCAATGATGACTCCGGTGGATCGTTTCATTAACTGATCAATTGCAGATTGCAGCATACCTTCGGTCGCGGCATCCAGACGTGACGACGGCTCATCCAGAATAACCAGACTCGGTTCGGTCAGGAATACGCGGGTTAGGGCAAATAACTGCGCTTCCCCTGCCGACAATGAAGCTCCACCTGCTGCCAGATACGTATCGAGTCCTTCTGGTTGTGAATTAATCCATTGGCTAAGTCCAAGGCGATCCGTCGTCTCCTTGATCATCTGATCCGATACATCTCCATTGAACAGGGTCAGATTGTCACGCAGCGTGCCATCAAACAGCTGTACATCCTGTGTCACCATGCCTACCCGGCGATAGAGTGCTTGTAACGAAAGCTTTGTGATATCCGTTCCACCTACACGGATCGTCCCCCGATCCAGATTGTACAGCCGGAGAAGAACACGACTAAGACTGGATTTACCGCTACCTGTGCGACCGATAATTCCTAGACGTTCTCCAGGTTTAATGGCAAAGGTAATGTCCTGCAATACCGGTTTATCCTGGTTATAACTGAAGTGCACCTGACTGAATTCCAGACCAAGAGGTCCTTCCGGCAATTGCTCCTCTGTACCCTCTTCAATCACACTTTGCATGGACAACAGCTCTCTGGAGCGCAGCATGCCTGATTTTGCTTTTTGAAACTCCTGCACCTGATCTCCAAGCATCTCAATCGGATCATTCAGCATCTGCGTATATTGGTAGATCAGAAATAATGTTCCGATACTCATTAGACCTTCCATATAATAATGCACACCTAGCAAAAGCACCGCAGTGACCGCTAGAGCGAACAGAACTACCGTGGTATTCCAAGGAATAACTCGTAACAGCCAGGCTTTTCTCCCCTTAAGGAATACCGTGCGCATCGTACGGTAAAAACGGTTCATCACATAGGGCACATGACCATTTGCTTGCACATCTTCAATTCCGGCAATACGTTCTTCAATTAATCCGAACAGAGAGGCACTTGCAGCCCGTTCATTTTTGGAAGAGTCCACGCCCAGATTTCGGATGAAGACCATGAACAGGATCGATAATAATGTGAACACGGTCATGACCAAAGCAATGGGTACATTAACACTGAACATGAATCCGAGAATTCCGGCCAGCAGCACAAAACTCCCGATCACTTGCACAATGAACATTGCGAAAAAATTGGAGATACTCGTTACGTCACCATCCACACGTTCAATCATCTCTCCAGGTGTTTTCACATTATGAAAACGCATATCGAGACGCAGACAGTGCTTCAGCAGATCTCCGCGCAGTTGATTCGTGGCCCGCCAGGCCACGTCGTTCCCCAAATAACTGACCGCTACCGTGATGAGTTGATTAAACACGGCAACAACCAGAAATATTCCTGCAAGCTGAACAAGATTGGTGAGGACTCCCCCACTTGCTGCTGTATCGATAAATCGTTTGATAATCTGTGGATTCAAGAGCTGAAGCCCCGTTGATGTGAGCAACATGATTAAAAGTAAGGCCAGCCGTCCTTTAACTGGTTTTAGATAGCGCAGCAGCCAAGACATGGAGCGTTTCTCTGTTTTGGGCACAGGTCCCACCTCTTTATCGGTTTATTTAATTGTTCTTGGCTATTCATATTTGTTGATGATCTTAACGACAGTAAAATTTGCGATCACTAGGATGAATCATACATAATGACATTAAAATCGGGATTTCCCGCCCATAATTGATATGTAGAACATATGTTGACCATTGTACATTCTCCTTTTTAACAAGTTAGTTTTTTATAAAATAACGCTCCAAACGCTCCTTTCCATGTGAACAAATTGGGTGGAATGCATGCAAAAAAGCCATAGATGAACTAATGTTCATCTACAGCTTGTAGCCAAAAGAGATCGAATGAAATGCAAAGCATTTCCCGTATCTCCTCTGCATCGCAATAATGATGAGCGTCCACGACAGAGGTGCACAAACATGACTGTCCCAACGCGATCATTGCAAAAAAAATTGGATTAATGTCACTATGCTCATGCGTATTCAGTTATCGATTCGAAATCTGTATAGGCATAAACATAATCATCATCCCACCCGTTTCACATATTTGTTGTTTATTGTATTCGCTGGACTAACATCCGTCAAGATAATTTTAACTGAATTGTTATTTAATTCATGCCATTAAACTTTTCAATTCTCGCTACATACTCAATGATGTAGGCTCTGTTTGTTTTTCTCTAACAACAAGACGTCGATGTGCGATCAGAAGAAAAGGTACTCCCAGGGCAGTCGTCAGTGCAATCGGTAGAAAAACAGCGAAACCATTCTCCGCTCCAAATTGACTTAACAACACCCCTCCCATGACAGGAGCAATGACACTACCGATATTATTGAAGCCGATAGTCCCGAAATACGTCCCTTTCCATTCCGGCTTTGCAATCCGGTCAATGAGCATATCCATCATGGTGAACAATAACACTTCCCCAATGGTAAATAGTATGACACTCATCATCATCATGAGTACACCTTCAGCGATTCCAACCATCATCAGACTGGTTGCGACCAGCAGGTTACCCACAATCAGAGGAACAAGCGGTGGGAAGTTTCGGAAGGTTCGCACAAGAGGATACTGAATAATCAGTACCGTTACGGCATTCAGGGAAAGCATGTACGAGAACATCTGGCTTCCATTCTCAAAGATCGGGCTTCTCGCCAAGTACTGTGCCAACGTAGAACTAAAGTGCCCGTAACCCAGAACGCAGAATGTGGTACCGATTAATACTGGCAGAAATACACGATCGCGACCGGTGGTCATGAGTGCTTCACGCAAACGTGGTGCGGTTGCCTGGTGACGCTCTGGCAGATTGGCATGCTGTAGCTTGAATTGCAGAAATAATACAAGTCCATAGGCTATGTATACCAAGCCGGAAATCACAAACGGAAACGTCGATTCAGATGATCCCAGCTGAAATCCGATAATTGGCCCAAAGACCACACCAAGATTAACTGCAGCATATCTGAGGTTGAACACCAGCAATTTGTTCTCCGGAGAAGTAATATCCGATAACAGTGCTCTGGAGGTGGGCTCAAATACTGCGCGGCATAATCCGTTTAACGTATTGGCAACAAAGAACACCCATAGATGCTCTGCTGCTGAAAAAATAAAAAACACACCTGCCCAGCTAAATACTGAGATTAACATCACGATTTTGCGCCCGATCCGGTCCGAAATATAACCTCCATAAAAGCTGACCATGACACCTGCCAGCGAGCTAACCGCCACAGTAATACCGGTCTGGGTCGGTGTAGCATCTAGTACACGTGTCAGATAGATGGATAGAAACGGGATACTCATTGACGTCACAAGACGTCCAAACATGGTTCCGATAATGATCGTCCATGCCAAGGGGTGAATTTGCCTTAAATATTGCTTCATGCGAAATTCTCCTATTCTTTCTAAGTGCTTCAAAAGCGAACTTTTTGAACAACCTCTACTAATTCGTGTTCAAAAAGTTCGGTTTTCAGTACCGAGAAGATGGGATTAAGCTAGAAATGGAGTAGCGGAGCGTAGGGAAAACTACGTGAGCAACTGCAATGTTTCCAAAGGAAACATACTTCGTAAGCCCCCACTCATTTCGGCTGAATTCCATATTCGATGCTGATGATGTCTTTAGGCATCTTTCGTAATCAAAAGCGGACTTTTTGAACAACTTCTACTAATGTATAATTGTAAAGATAAAAGGGGGAAGTAAAAGTGTAAACATATGATCACACTTTTCACCTTTAATAGAGGAGTCATGACCATGGATACCCTGCATACACACTTTATAAGGCTCGCCGGGGCCGAACAACTTTCATTCAAACTTTATGAACCTGTAGCGGTAACGATCGATAGCCTGTCCGCTGCCTTGTGCTGCACACCTCGCAATGTGAAATTCATTCTCAGAAAATTGGAGGAGCAAGGCTTCATCCACTGGCAACCCGGTCGTGGACGGGGACATCATTCGGAGTTAACGATGCTGCGTAGCATGAATGAAGCGTTGGAAGCGAGTTTTACCGAACTTTTGGGTAAAGGCAAAATGAAAGATGCCATTGAACTCATCGGAACCGTTCAGATGGATGATACATTGCGAGAACAGCTCATGCTCTCCCTTCATCAACAGATGGGATTTCACGGCCACGATGAAACTGCCTCTGGTCAGGATATCCTGCGCATCATGAGGTCACGCCAGTTAGGTGGTTTGGACCCAGCCTTTGTTTATACTGCATTTGAAACCTACCTATTAAGCCAGGTCTGTAATACATTGATCACTTATGACGCCAAGACAGAATCATTCCTGCCAGCACTGGCGCACATGTGGGAGTGTAGCGAGGACCATCGCTTATGGACCTTCTATCTTCGCAAAGGTGTACGTTTCCACAACGGCCGTATCATGACGTCCCGGGATGTGCAAGCGACGTTGCAACGATTGATTGATGTACATAGTCCCTCCATCTGGTTATATCGGGATATCGAACGTGCGGAAGTAGCTGGTGATTACTGTATCAAGTTTGTTCTACATCGTCCTAATCGGTTTTTCTTGCATCTGTTCAGTTGTATTCGGATGACAATCCTGCCCTACGATTACAATGTAGCCAATACATTGATAGGTACCGGTCCTTTTCAGATCTCTGAGCTGAATGAAGATGTGCTGGAGCTTACCGCTTTTGATGCGTACTACGGTATCCGACCACATCTGGATCAAGTGCATTTCTGGTTTGTGCCTGACCTGAGTCCAAATGATCGCTATTATGAGCTACCCGGTACAGATCGATTGAGTCTGGCAACAGGCTGTGATCAGACGAACAGTATCAATTATCCGGCGCTTGGTTGTCAGTATATGCTGTTCAATTTTCACAAGGAAGGCATCCATCATCATCCCTTATTTCGACAAGCCCTGCGTATCGTCTATGATTCGGTCGCACTTGTCCGAGATCTCGGCGGGAATCGGATTACACCTGCCAGCAGCTTTCTGCCTTGGAGAAGTGCAGCCCAAGACTGGACCGCTGCCTCTCTTGAGCATGCTCGTGAATTGTTGCATAACTGTGGGTACCAAGGTGAGACGATAACATTATCATATAAGCATAATAAAGATGCAGACGTTGCGGAGTGGTTTCAATGTCGTGCGCAGTCCATCGGAATGAACATCAGCATGCAGGCCGTTGTGGATTATTTCAACTCAGAGGAAACCACAAACGCACAATTGATTCTGGCTGAAGAGATACTGGAGGAAGATTGGCAGTACGGCATGATTCATTTTTTCAAAAACCTGTCCAACCATTTTCATATGTGTATGTCTCCTGCATTCCAGTCTCTATTGGATGACAAACTGGATCATTTTGCAAAGCTTCATCGGCCAGACCGTACTGCGCTCCTGGATGAAGCTGAATCCTTGCTACGTGATCACTGCTGGATCTTGCATGGCTGTCACATGAACAAGCAGGCTGAACTGGATCAGAGCATCTTCGGCATGCAGATCGCAGAATTCGGATATATGGACATCTCCAAATTGTGGATCAAAAATCCTTAGAGATTTGTCCTTAGTCGCATCTGTGGGATGCAGGATGGAGGACAAAATCATGGAACAGCAAAAAAAGCTGCTAGCCTATTTATGATAAGCTAGCAGCTTTTTACTCATGAATCCATTTGTAACGCGTTCAGAGATTATTTTTGATGTAATAGGTCTCCAATGCTTGCATAATGGACTCGATTTTGATCGGTTTGCTGACATACGCATCCATGCCTGCCTTCAAGCAGTTTTCCATGTCTCCTCTTACGGCATTTGCAGTTACCGCAATAATGAATGGACAACTCTCGGGGGGCAAAGCATTTTTAATCGCTTTTGTCGCTTCGAATCCATTAAGCCTTGGCATATGCACATCCATGAAGACAATATCATATGAAGTGTGTTTGACCGCCTCGACTGCCTCAACACCGTCCGCCACATGATCCACGAAATGCCCTTTTTTCTCAACGATCCTGCTAAGGACGAGTTGATTCACCTCATTGTCTTCTGCAATTAAAATCCGCAAGGCTGATGTTCTGCTCTTCTTCTGCTGTTGATCCAACCTGTTGCTCTCTTCACCGTTATTTAATTTAAATTGGGCGGTGAATATAAATATTGTACCCGGTTCATCCGATTCCTCGATCCAGATCTCACCCTGCATAAGCTCCACCAGTTTCTTGCTAATGGCAAGGCCAAGACCGGTACCTTGAGGTTTGCGGGTCATAAAATTCTCCAGTTGGTAGAAAGGTTCAAATAACTGTTGTTTCCTCTCAGCCGGAATGCCAATGCCCGAATCTTTTACCTGAAAATAAAGCTGCACGTTATTGCCGTACTGCTCCTTAACTCCCACTTTAACTTCTACGCCGCCTTCTGAAGTGAATTTGACCGCGTTGCCAATGATATTGGTAAGTACCTGTTTAAGACGATAAGCATCACCATACACCGGAGTTGGAATAACATCTTCTACGCACATGCGAACATCCAGCTTCTTTTCACGAGCCAGTGGTCTTACGATTTGCACCGTCTCGGTCACGATCTCTACGAGATCAAAAGGATCTTCTACCAGATCGGTTTTGCCTGATTCGATTTTGGAAAAATCAAGAATATCATTAATGATGGCCAGCAAGGAATCTCCACTCTTCTGGATGATTTCGATATATTCCTTTTGTTCCCCGCTAAGTCCAGGAGTATCCAAAAGCAAATCCGTCATCCCAATTACACCGTTCATAGGTGTGCGGATTTCATGACTCATCATCGCCAAAAATTCACTTTTGGCCTTATTCATTCTCTCCGCTGTCTCTTTGGCTACCAGCAGTTTTTTCTGCTCCGTAATATCCTTGGCAATCAGGTAAAACCCGACATTGGATGTATTAATAATAATTGGAGCAAGCGTAGCCAAGACTTCTGTCTCAGATCCATCCGTGTGCCGAACAGCGTTGATCTCCTTTTCAGCCATCTCATAATCACTGCCCAGAATCAGACCCAGATTACTGGCTCCGATAAATCTGCTTATGCTTGTACCGATCATTTCAGCCACGGGACAACCCGTCATTTTCACCGCTACTGGATTTGCATTCATAATATTACCATCCATGTTAAACGAAATAATGGCGTCATGATTGTATTTCTTAAGCGAAGTGTATCGCTCCACAGATTCCTGCAATTTAAATTCGATGCGTTTGCGTTCAGTGATATCCTGTAGTGTTCCGTTCAGCTGAACTGGGTGACCATGCTCATCAAGCGTAATTAATCCACGCAAGTGAAGATACTTCTCATTCCCATCAGAGCTGATGTGTTTGTATTCAAAATCGAGCGGTTCACCCTGTTTTACCCCTGCAATATGTTTTTGTAAAGAGGTTATATCTTCGGCATCCATAACATCAAAAACATCACTTATACGATATGGTTTGCAGGTGCGTTCAAGTTCAAAAATCTCAAAGATCTGATCTGAAAATGTAATATGGTCTAAGACCATATCCCATTCCCAACTACCAATCAAGGCGATACGTTCAGCCTCTGCACTGATATCCTTTTGTTTTTTTCGCTCTGATATATCTCGTCCAATTGTAAAAATCTGCTGTTCATGCTCCGCATCACCAAAGACCTTGTATGTGGTTTCAAACCAAAGATAATGCCCGTCTTTATGGCGGACTCTAATATTCAACAGATTACCTTTAGTCAAATCCATCTGTGAGATCCGTTCCAGATCTTGTGGGTGAAAGGACGCATTATTGTTTTGGCCAATGACTTCTTCCGGGGAATAACCTAATATTTGTTGGACTGACGGTGAGCAGAACCGACAAACTCCCTCTGAATCGGCAATATAGATGATCTCCTGAGCATGATCCGTAATAAGTTTGAACATTTCTTCACGATGGAGAAGTTTTTGTTCAGACAGTTTACGATTGGAAATATCAACAATATGGCAAACGGAATAAAGAGGTTCATCCGTAATTTCGTTTCGAACCAAGGAAACATGTATTGAACACCATAAGATGTCACCATTTTTATTAATGTAACGTTTTTCGTATTGATTTTCTTTTGATTTACCTTCAAATAGCTCATAACTACAGATCATATCTTGTGAGAAATCATCCGGATGTGTAATATCCTGATACGTGAGATTCATTAATTCATCACTTGTATAACCTAGCATACAGCAAAAAGCAGGGTTCACTTTCATCCATTGCCCTGTTGGAGCAACGAGTGCAATCCCAATAGGTGCTTGGTTATAGATCTGCTCGAACAATTCATGATGATCGACCTTTTGAACCTGCATTGTAAGTTCTCCTTTTGGCATAGACTCCATGTAAATTTTGTCGAATCTAAAATTTTTACTGATATAAGATGTTCTATAAAAATTAGTCAGTTTTAAAACAACAGTACCTGCTTAATACCCAGAATTTCAACCGTTGAAACAAATCTTTTAAGAGATTTGTGTCTTTAAACCAAACAAGGCCCGGAATCCATCCACATGGAATCCCGAACTTTGTCATTATATATCATTATGAGTCATATGCAACACGGAATCATTAGAAAAATGGGTTAGCGCTCGCGACCAATAAGATAATCCAATAAATGTCTCAAAAATGGAATAGGTTTCGGCATCTCGTTCAATGCATCTGTAGCAAGACAATAATGCTCCCACATCGCTTTCTTCGCGCCTTCATCACCCAGAATAGACACAAAGGTTGAATTGTTGTTCCGCTCATCCTGACCTGCAGGTTTCCCAAGAATGAGGTGATTCCCCTCGAAATCCAGCAAGTCGTCCTTGATCTGGAAGGCGATCCCCGCATGATAAGCGAACTTTTTCAGCGCAGCCATCTCCGGTTCCTTCACTTGGGCAAGTATCGCTGGCATGACCAGGGCAGCTTCGAAGGCAATGCCAGTTTTGTAAAAACAGATCATGTTCAACTGCTCCAGCGTCAATGCCTTGCCTTTGGAATTCAGATCCATGGCCTGCCCCATACACATATCCTCTGCTTTTTCAGCCGAATACTGGATGAGTCTGAGCACGGTCGCCGCATCAAAACGATTCAATGAGGATTGCTCTCCAATCGCCTTCTGGATAAGAAATAGACCGGTTAGCTCTGCTGTGGCACTATTGTGCACATGGTGCAGCGTTGAACGTCCACGTCTTGTCGAAGCATTATCCTGCGTAGGCAGATCATCAAAGATCAGGGAAGCGGTATGCATGTACTCCAATGATCTTAGCAGCGGAACGATGGATGATTCATGAAGACCATACTCGCGCACGCCCATAACCCAAGTTAATATCGGACGTAACCTTTTTCCGTCGCCTTGCAAACTGTAATTGGCTGCATCGATCAGCGTTTCTTTCATCTCATGAAGGCCACCGGGCTTCGCAATCTGCAACTCCACATTAATCTGTTCGCGAACCGTTCGAATGGTCTGTTTGAACTCCTCTTTCTCCTGCTTGTCATTTTTCAATTGAAGCACAACCTGATCCCGTAACAATTTATCAAGGAAATCAACGTCATCTGCTTTTCGCACCATCTGTTGAACCAGTTGATTGAATTCAGGCTGCCCAGAGGCAAAGATCGTCATCACTTCATCATATTTTTGCTGCCCCAACCGTTCTTTACAACGCTTCAGCCCGTTAATGGCACGATCCAGTATGACCTCACGGGTCTTGGCATCCGAGTTGTAAACATCATGGATTAGATGAGAGATGACTGCCCAATACAATTCATATGGATTAATCAAATCGGGACGCAAATCTCGATACTTCAAATAGTACGTATATGGAGTTACTGCCCCTTCTTCCATATCGTCAAACATATCGGCAAAATCATCAGCCAACTGATTATATATCCCGTAATAGAATGTTCGCAGATCAAATCCTTCATCCACCGGTGCACTGAGAACAGACCGGACGATTAATCGGGAAGAAGAAGATTTGATAATAATCGGAATGTACAGTTCTTCATTGCTATAATTCGCATTGGCTAATTTCTTGTTGCGATCGATCTCCTGAGACTGAAAGAACACATAGGATTGCTCTAAAAACGTGCGCTGTTTCTCTGGATGCTGGTAGTTCTTGATGTACTCAAATGCTTCCCGAAGCTCGGAATGTACATATTCAATTACTTCAAGATTGCTGCCTTTCCAATCTCCCAGATCAGGTACGACCCCGGTAAGAAGTGCATCGCGTATCATCAGGGAATATTGTTCTTTTTCTTGAACAGTCAAAGCTTGAGAATCCAGCAGATCATCCACAAATGGATACGTCAAACCGTACGAATAACCAAGTCGGATCGCCGCATCAAATCTCCGGGCACGTTCTTCAGGTGGTGTCTGCTCATTCATCTCATCGTCCACATGAAGGACCACGCCAAGAATGATCTTGATGAGCTTCCGTTGCGCCTGCTCTGCATCCAGCTCCTTCGGGATGTTGGATGCTACATTCTTTAATTTGTTCATCACCCAGATGACAGCCGTTTCAATGTGCTCCTTCTGTCCCCACCGGTACAACGCAGCCAGACTGATATAATCAGGCTGTCCTTTTCGCCCAGTAGCTGAGTCCATAAAGTATTTTTTAGTATTCTGGACAACGTTCTGAATTCGGGCCTGCGTACCCGGAGAATCAAGGGCTTGCCCCAGATCCCGCATATAAATATAGGAGATACTCCGATCCAGGTAATCATCCAGCTTTCCTGTCGTATTCAGCCAGTGGATATATCTATGAACATCCCGGGGATCCGGTTTTCTTTTGCTAGGTGATAAAAGAGAAAGCCAGGCAAAACGATGAATATGTTTCCTTTGCCATACATGAATATCTTGGGTAAGTGCTGTTGTATACGTATTATCCATAAGTTGCTGCCTAAGAGAAGTAAAATACTGAGATGCTTTCTGCTCAGCTAGCCGATATCCTGCATCAGCCTGTTCTGTAAGTACGTTATTCATAGGGTGGATACCTCAAATTCTATTAATGTTAAACATGTATCCATGAAAGGAGATGAGGTGCTCCATGGACGAAAACTGAACTCATTTGATCGTGTATCCAACGCTTCAGCTCATGTTCATAACCTTTATACGGCGATCCAACCGTTTGGTTACGAAATCGTCATTGTTCATTCCCATATACGTGATTTTACAGAATGGATGACCAGACTTTAACCGCTGTGATGGCGATAAGTACGATTAATGCATATCGAAGTACCCTCACATTAATCATCGAACTAACCCGTGAACCAAGGGATGCCCCGAGCAGACTGCCGATCACCGTATAGATGATGGGTTCTATCGGAATTTCTCCACCCGTAATTTTCCCTATAACGCCGCCGATTGCGGAGATAAATACAATCGCCAGTGAAGAAGCAATCGTCGTTCGTACGGGGATGTTGAGAATCGTCAGCATGATAGGAATAAGGATAAAGGCACCACCCGCACCAACAATTCCTGATACAATGCCTACTGCAAAAGCAGTGCCTGCTGCAATCCATCGGTTAAACACCAGTGGAGCTGAGGTATCAAGCTTTCCCTTTCCGGGAATCAGCATAAGCACAATCGCCATGATCGCCAGAATGCCATAGATCAGATTAATAACCCTTCCGTCCAGATGACCGGATATGAACCCGCCGATCAGACTGCCAGCAAGAATGCTGGAGCCCATGTATAGCACCAAACCTCGGTGAACGATCGCCCCACCGCTTCTACCCGTTTTTACTTTTCTGCGGAATGCAATCACACCAGCAAGTGAAGCGAAAAACACTTGAAACATACTAATCGACGATACCTGATGTGCTGAGAACGGCTCCAATCCCACCCAGGATGGAACATATAACAGTAGCGGATAATTGATAATGGCCCCACCAATACCCAACAAACCGGAGAAGAATGAACCGACCAGACCCAGTATAAACATGATGACAAAAAGCAGAAGATCCATCGGTTATGCGCTTCCTTTCGTGCAATATAAATCTCATTTCGATATCACTCAAAAGTGCTATACACAGCGAATATTATCCGTTATAATAAAAACCAAGTAAATTAATCCGAAATGAGTGATTAAGCATGTTTAACGTGTTGAAGACTCTTTTTGAAAATAAATGTCCACAGTGCAATGAAAAATTACAAGTTCATAACGATGCGTTATGCTCGACCAAAACTTGTTCTCAATGTAATTACAAAGAAGAGAGTTATGGCTCTCTCGGAGTTCGAATTGTATATGACACCACAAAATGATAAAAAGCTATAACCTTGTTAATTGTATCACGATCTCTGAAATTTCGGGATGATTCGACAAACTTATTTCCCTCTCATATGCCTCGATTACTTTATAATGAAAATACAAAAACGGTGCAAAACGAATAAATCGTTCTGCACCGTTTTTTTCTGTTTTTTTGAGATAAGTTCTCTTAATTTTAGTAGGTTTCTTATTTGGTTTTGAAGCTGAGGAATCCATCATCTACGGCTACGGTTGTACCGTTCACTGCGCTTGCTGCATCACTGAACAGGAATGTAACCACACTGGCTACTTTCTCCGGTTGAATGAGCTCTCCACGCATATGTTGAGTAGCAAGCGCATCCTTCATGGCTTGGTCATCACCCAGAATCGGTGTTTCGATAAAGCCAGGTGCTACACCAACTACACGAATTCCATGCTCAGCTAGTTCCAATGCACCGGATTTGGACATCATAACAACAGCAGCCTTGGCTGCGTTGTAGTTGAAGCTACCTACTGCAGCAACGCTTCCATAGATCGAAGCTGTATTTACAATAGTACCTTGTACATTTAATTCAACCATTTTTTTCGCGCCATAATACATACCGTAGTATACACTGTGCTGATCTACATCAATGACTCTGTGATAGGATTCCGGGTCCATCTCCAGAAATGGCTTCACAAGTCCAATACCTGCGTTATTGAAAATACCGCTTAACGTACCATATTGCTCTACGGTCCAGTCGATCAGGGCTTTGATCTCGTCCCCTTTGGATACATCCACTTTGTACGCGCCCGCTGTTCCGCCTGCTGTTTCAATCTCTGCCGCAAGCTTCTTCGCTCCGTCTTCATTGTAGTCAGCGACAACAATAGTCGCACCTTGATCCGAAAGTTGAAGTGCTGTCTCTTTACCAATACCACTTGCTCCACCTGTAATAATGATTACTTTTCCATTGTGTTGAGTCATGACTCAGCTCTCCTTTGGCAAAATATATTTAAGGGCAGTTCAAAACTTATAGTAAGTAACTATATTTTATTAACTTATATACTTATCATACGCCTCTGTCCCAACCTTGTCAAACCATAGATCAGCTTCACATAAATATGAGATAAATGTCATATACATCTCCTATTTACATGATATAGTCTAGCTCCTGTGATTTTAAATATGCATGAGTTTTCGGATAATAAAAAAGCGAGCATAACGGTAATTCAATCATTCCGATATCTCGCCCTTATAAAATATGAGAATTTCAAACTGTGTTGTCTTCCATATTGAAAATTAATTCAACCTATTCACCCTGAAGTCCGCTTAGCGGATCTTTCAAATTATTGATGTTCGTAATCAGTTCAGGAATGCCTGTCTTCTCCCAATTTTCTGCCGTAAAACCTTGCTCTGCAATTGTATTCTCGAAATTGTCCACGACTTCTGTTAATTGAGTATTGTAACTAACCAGATTTTCATGAATGCTCTCTCCTATTGCAGGAGCAGTCAACTGAGAAAATTCACTTGCTTCTGCTTGGATCAGATCGATTTTCTCCTGAATCTGCGTTGTAATCTCCGGATTATTCACCGCACCCGATGCGAGCTCTTGCAGATCAGCCCCGGCGTTTGATACCTGTTCTATATAATCAGTAGCCCCACTCACATAATTTAAACTTTGATTAGCTTGTTCCACGACAGAACAGGCCGAAATCAAAAGAATACTTGATGCAATAAGGCCTGTCATCATTAATGTGTGCTTTCTTTTTCTTATGAACATGATCATCTCCCCTTCTCCTAATCGGAATCCTTGTTCCAAGTCCATGATACCTGTTCAGACTGCTTCATTGCAAATGGGTCTGCAGCCAACGTTATTAAGATGTATAATAGTAAAATCACACGGTAAAGGGATGTCATGATTATGCTTCAAGCCTTGAACCAACGCTTGAACCGCATCATGCCACTGATTACCCCAATCAGCATTATTATTGGCGTGTTATGCGGGAGTTTTCTTTCTTCTTATACCTTTTTATCCCCTTGGCTTTTTGCGTTCATGACGTTCGCTGGAAGTATCAGTCTTGGGATACGGGATTTTGTGAACGTGCTGAAAAAGCCGTTCCCCCTGTTTGTATGTCTGTTTATTTTGCATTTGGCGATGCCTCTAATTGCTCTCGGTATGGGTCATCTGGTTTTCCCTACAGATGCGTACACCATAACGGGCCTTGTTCTGGCAGCCGTGATTCCGACAGGAATAAGCAGCTTCATCTGGGTCAGTATCTATCGGGGCAATATCGCACTTACGCTATCCATCATCCTGATTGATACCATGCTTGCTCCTTTCGTAGTGCCCGGGGTGTTGTCCCTGTTAATCGGCACCAGTGTTACACTGGACACGGCAGCCATGATGAGCAGTCTGTTCTGGATGATTGTTGTACCATCCCTGCTCGGTATGCTGCTGAATGAGTGGACAAAAGGCGCCATTGTCCCAGTCTGGGGACCAAGGTTGAATCCGTTATCCAAATTGTTCATGGCATCTGTCGTTGCGATTAACGGATCTGTCGTTGCGCCCTACTTGGCTGATTTCAACTGGAAGTTGGCTGGTCTTGCGGTCATCATTATTTTACTGGCATCATTCGGTTATGCGCTAAGTTACTTCATCGCCCGATTGCTAGGCTGGAACGAGGCCGATCAGGTCGCTCTGGTGTTCAATGGAGGTATGCGTAATATCAGCGCAGGTGCAGTACTCGCTGTTTCGTATTTTCCGCCACCTGTTGCTGTCCCCGTCGTGCTTGGCATGGTATTTCAACAGATGCTCGCTTCCCTGACAGGTTATCTGCTCGGTCGTCGATCGCAGCTTCTGCAAAAGTCGGATAAGACATCCGCTGCCTAACAAAATATTGGATGATAAAAAAACGCCGACATGATTGTCGGCGTTTTGCATTGGATTGCTTTTATTACTACAAGTGCTACGATAATGCTACGTTTCGTAAACCTAGCAATCAGTTCTTGGCTACAAATCCACTTTCATATTGCCCAGCATCTTGGCAACTTCAGGATTATCAATCTTCATGAATAGACTTTCCTTGGTATCCAGTGTGGAAATGGTTGCAGTCTCTTCCGGGCTTAGTACAAAGTCGAAAATATCGAAGTTCTCGATAAGCCGCTCTTTGCGTACTGATTTTGGAATAACAACAACATCCCGCTGCACAAGCCAGCGCAGTACAACCTGGGCGACGGATTTGTTATGTTTCTCGGCAATGGAAACCAAGACTTCGTTGCTGAATAAATTGTTGCGACCTTCGGCGAACGGGGACCATGACTGGTGCTGTATCCCCTGTTCTTTCATGAAAACAGCGCTGTCGACCTGCTGTTGAAACGGATGCGTTTCGATCTGATTGATGACAGGCACAACTTCGTTGTGGACGATGAGGTCCATCAGGCGGTCAGGTAGGAAGTTACTGACACCAATAGCCCTGATCTTGCCCTCACGGTATAGTTCTTCCATCGCATGCCATGCGCCGTAGTAATCCCCAAACGGCATGTGAATAAGGTACATATCCAGATAATCGAGCTGCAGCTTACTTAACGATTTGGCAAACGCCCGTTTGGCACTTTCGTATCCTGCATCCTGAATCCAAAGCTTTGTCGTGATGAAAAGTTCTTCCCGCGCTATGCCACTGCGTTTAATTGCACGTCCAACCGCTTCTTCGTTTAGGTAACCGGCAGCGGTATCAATTAGGCGGTAACCGGCCTTCAGCGCCTCATATACCGTGTTCTCACATTCATCAGCATCGGGAACCTGGTAGACACCAAAGCCAATAATCGGCATTTTCACTCCATTGTTCAAGGTTACAGTTTGCATATTCAATTCCTCCTATGGTCCAATTGTGAATCGCAAGTGGTCACGTATTCCTGAAATACAGCAACAAAGCGAGGATTCCACTTCCGGCCGACTTGCGTTACAATAACCCTAGCTCCTTCGTCTTACACGAAGTCAAGCGGTCTCCAATATTTTTTTAGAAGGAGGAGTACATATGTATACTGTCCAGGATGCTGCCCAGCTTACGGGACTCACAGAGCACGCTGTTCGCTTTTACACGGATAAAGGCTTGGTTCCGAGCATTCAACGAAATAAAAATAATATTCGGGTGTTTGATGAAGAATCCATCAATTGGCTACATGGCGTCAAATGCCTCAAGCAGACAGGTTTACCGATTGAAAATATTAAAACATACGTCGATCTCTGCCTCGAAGGTGATTCAACCGTTTCGCAGCGATTCGCACTTATGATGGAGTATAAGGAAGCGGCGCTGATTCAGCTTGAAGAGGCCAAGAGCCGCGTAGCCCATTTGGAAGAGAAAGCACGTCAATATCAGGCCATTTTGGAGCAGCGCATCCCGGATATGACCAACCCGGTCAATTGGGAAACCAAGCGTGACGAAGAAGGGAGTTGTCCTGCATCCCGTTTAAAAAGTTGCAGTCTTCCTGAAGCCGAGGTTTCGGCTCAGTGCCCAGCAACTGCTATGAAGCAGCAAACTAGCATAGTATCTTAAACTTCACATGATATAGCTCACGTATGTTCTAAACATATAGGCTATTTCTTACATTATGTATATCTAAATGAGCCTGAGTAAAAAACGCCGACAACATTGTCGGCGTTTTTCGCCACTACAACCCTCTGCTGGGATCTCTTTAATCTATTCCTGCCCATTTTCTGGTCCCTGTTCACAATACAAAAAAACCATCAACAAGTGATGGTTTTTCATGAAATATCCTGTTCAGAAATCTGTTGCTGCTCATGATGCCTTTATGCTTATTTAGGTTGAATATATCCTTCGGCTTTAAGCAGTTCTGCGATCAGAACCGCGCCACCTGCCGCTCCGCGGAGCGTGTTGTGGGACAATCCAACGAATTTGTAATCATAGAGTGAATCTTCGCGCAGTCGGCCTGTGGAGACACCCATTCCGCGTTCGATGTCACGATCCAGTTTTGTCTGTGGTCTGTTCTCTTCTTCAAAATACGTAATGAACTGTTTTGGTGCACTTGGCAGAGCCAGTTCCTGCGGACGACCTTTGAACTGCAACCAACGCTCCAAAATTTCGTCTTTACTTGGTTTTTTCTCGAAGTTTACAAACACAGTAGCCAGATGTCCATCCGTTACCGGTACACGAATACATTGTGTTGTAATTAATGGAGCCGATGCTTTGACGATCTCATTATTTTCGATGCTACCCCAGATCCGCAGTGGTTCCTGCTCACTCTTCTCTTCTTCGCCACCAATGTATGGAATGACATTATCAAGCATATCAGGCCAGTCGGTAAAGTTCTTACCTGCTCCGGAGATTGCTTGATACGTGGAAGCCACGACCTGAGTCGGGTTGAACTCACGCAAGGCGTGCAGTGCAGGCACATAGCTCTGAATCGAGCAGTTTGGCTTTACAGCAATGAATCCGGTTTTTGTGCCCAGACGTTTGCGTTGAGCTTCAATCACGTCCAGATGTCCCGGGTTAATCTCAGGGATTACCATTGGTACATCTGCTGTCCAGCGGTGAGCCGAGTTATTGGACACGACAGGTGTGCCTGTTCTAGCGTAAGCTTCTTCGAGTGCTTGAATTTCATTCTTTTTCATATCAACCGCGCAGAAAATAAAATCAACCTGGCTGGCAAAAGCCTCAACCTGGGAAGCATCCTGAACAACGATTTTCTTCACAGCTTCCGGAATAGGAACTGCGAGTTTCCATCTGCCTTGTACGGATTCTTCATATGTTTTACCTGCCGAATTGGCGCTTGCAGAAATAGCTGTTACTTCAAACCATGGATGTTGATCGAGCAGGTCCACAAAACGCTGACCCACCATTCCTGTTCCTCCGACGATACCAACTTTCAATTTTGCTGACATTCAATCATCATTTCCTTTCGGTTTAAGTGATTCTTCTCTTCAAGTCAATTTCATAACTCACTAAAAACAACGTATTATGAAATTGACTTCCTAATTAACACTATTCAGGCAATTCCAAAGCGTGTAGTCACAGCCCGGAAAAACCAAAAAATCCCATCCCCAAGACAATAGTCTCAGGGACGAGATTGAACTCTCGTGGTACCACCCAGATTCGCCAATATGTCACCATATCCGCCTCTTCAAGTAAAGGTTTACAACCATATTGAAAGCTGTAGACCGTTCATACTCTAGCTCTGTAACAGGAGCTCCTGTCACACCATCCCTTAAATGTTAAGTTCCGATGTGCTGCTCTGAGTCTTTATTCAATAAAAAGTTCTTTACTCCTTTTCAGCTGCCGGAGCTCTCTTTGAAAGAATGATTTTTATCTACTCGTCTCTTCGTCGCATTTGATATTGCGATTATAATATCAAAATTACTGTGATGAAGTAAACACATTTTTTTAGATCATGGAATTTATATGTTTCCAGCGGAGCTGAACTATTCAATTATCGCAAGAAAAACTTCAGCTAAACGGTCTGTCTTCTGTGAAAAGTACGTCGATAGACATTTTTATTATAACATACTACAAATAGCTATTTCTTTACTGCTTTTTGGCAACCATCGCATACGTTCCCAGTGGGCTCACAGGCCCCGTGGCATGATGTGTCCTAAGTAATTTTAGTTCAGAAAGAAGAAGTGTTTTTACTTTGTCCGGGATCGGAAGCAGTTTCAGTTCCACAGGCGCTTCTGCCAGTGTCATTTCGGTTTCCCAGCGACCGTCCTGCAGCTCAGGAGAATGGATCGAATTCTCTTCCTTAATCGTCCACCCTGCGGCAGAGACAAGCTCTTGGATATCCCCCGGTGTAAAGAGCGTGCGCACATTGGAGAAGCTGTTCTCCTTGTAACATTCGACCTGAGACTGAATCAGAACGGATAACCAATGTGAGAGCTGGCTCACATCTGTTACTCGTGCATCCCATTCAGCAAAACATAACTGATGTCCCCACGTCCTAACCTTGCTAAGAATCTGGGCGAGTTCGTCAAACGATTTCAAGTACCAAGAACAATGGGAAAGTACAATAACATCAAACTCATTCTCGGCGAATTGAGTCTGATCACTCAGAATATCAAAATCATAATCCATTCGAATTCGATCACCCAGTGGAGATCTCCGCAGCCTGGCTGCCGCTTCGCCTACGGTCAGCGGTGTACCATAATCCTCTGGTGCAATATCTACACCATGAACGTACCCGTGCTCCCCCACCAGATGTGCAAGCACGGCCGTTGTATCTCCCTGACCACACCCGATTTCCAGAACCCGGCTGCCTTCCTGTATCCCCCAAAAGAGTCCCAGTTTCATCCGATGCTCGGTCTGAATGTACTGAATGGCGCCGTTGTCCTCCACGTCCATATACTTAATAAGGTCCCTGATGATAGATTCATTCATGATTCCTCACTCCTCAAAAAGCAACCTAAACTTCTTGCTAATTGTAGCGTTACTGGAATAATTGTACAACACTAGAGTCTATGACAGAACCATGGCACGGAGGAGAACTCGTCCTATAGCAGATCTAAACCTCTGCTACATATCAATTCCTATGCCCACTGAGTTGCAAGCTTCTGAAGATAGGGTGTCAGCATGGGCTGTAATTCCTTGCGCAACAGTCCGATCTCCAAGATCGCCTGAATATATCCGAATTGATCACCTATATCGTAGCGACGCCCCTCCAGTTCAAGGGCCAACAGTTCCTCCACCTGACTTACTTCTTTCAAGGCATCCGTTAACTGATATTCCCCTCCAGCACCTCTCTCGATCTGATCCAGGATTGGAAAGATGGAAGGTTTCAGAATGTATCGTCCCATTACAGCTGTTCGGGATGGCGCTTCTGCAAGGGAAGGTTTTTCGACCAGATTGGTGACTCGGTGAACCCGGTCCTCTGCACCATTCGAATCAATAATGCCATATTTGCTCACATTTGCCGCGTCTACCTGACGAACACCAATGATCTGGTTGCCTGTCTTTTCATAGAGATGGACCATCTGAGCAAGTGCAGGTGGATCAGACACCATTATGTCATCTCCCAGCAGTACAGCGAAGGCATCATCCCCTACAAATTGCCGTGCACACCCAATGGCATGCCCCAGACCCAGTGGTTCCTTTTGACGAATAAAATGAATATTGGCCATCTCGCTGATGGCCTGCACCTCTTCCAGTAAAGACTGTTTGCCCTTGGCATATAAAGAGTGTTCAAGTTCAACCGATTTATCAAAATGGTCCTCTATGGATTTTTTGTTGCGTCCGGTCACAATGAGGATATTCTCAATGCCTGATTGTACTGCTTCTTCAACAATGTATTGGATGGCCGGTTTGTCTACAATCGGTAACATCTCTTTAGGCTGTGCTTTGGTCGCGGGCAGGAAACGGGTTCCGAGACCCGCTGCCGGAATAACTGCTTTTTTAATTCGCATATCATCATACACTCCTTTCATTTGCTTCTTATAACCAATATTGCACGCTGTGGGCAGCTAAGTAGCGATACGAAACACCCAATATCTGCTGGCCATATAGTTCAGAATCATCCCTATCAAGGTCGCTAGGATCTTGCTCATCACTAGACTCCAACCCAGTACATCGTGCAATGTCAACAGAATGAGGGCAGATAACGCGAGAACGATAAGATTGGTGATTAGAAAACGAATAAGTTTCGTTCTATCGCCGCCCCCTCGTGCCGTATCTCGAAAAGTCCACCTGCCGTTCAGCCAATAACTGTTCGCAACACCGCAGCTGTACGAGATTACTTGAGTCATCAGAACCGGTACACCGACCACTGCAAGCAAAGCAA
Source organism: Paenibacillus sp. FSL E2-0151 (assembly GCF_037993015.1). NCBI lineage: Bacteria > Bacillati > Bacillota > Bacilli > Caryophanales > Paenibacillaceae > Paenibacillus > Paenibacillus sp. FSL E2-0151. The sequence goes on along the minus strand of NZ_CP150308.1, from coordinate 3,134,974 downwards.
ACACCACCGCATCCACTGCCGTATTTGCAACACCCACAATACCGAACTTGAAGAGTGTCACCAGACGCTTAGTCATGATGAGCAACTCGGGCTGTCAATCGGGATTGCGCTTGCTGGCCCTCGGCCTGAACTACGTCTCTCACAATGTATAGCGGACGCGCCTTGGTCTCATCATAGATTCGGCCTACGTACTCGCCCAGAATGCCCAGCATGATCAGGATGAATCCGTTAAACATCAGCATGATACTCACAATGGATGGCCATCCCTTAATTGTTGAATCTGTAAAGATGGCCGAAACAATAACCGTTAACATATAGATGAATCCGCCAACCGACAGGATCGCACCTACATAACCTGCGAGCTTGAGCGGTTTATACGAAAATGAAGTAATGCCATCCAGGCTAAGCTTCAGCATGCGTTTCAGCGGATACTTTGTTTCACCTGCCAGACGTTCATCGCGTTCATATTCAATAGCAGTCTGACGAAATCCGACCCAACTGACTAACCCGCGCACAAATCGGTTTTTCTCCGGAAGACGTTTCATCTCATCACATACTTTGCGGTCAATTAGGCGAAAATCTCCGGTGTCTACCGGGATATCCGTATCCGTTGAAGCACGAAGTACACGATAGAACAGACTCGCCGACCATTTCTTAAAGCGAGTTTCCCCACTTCGTCTGGTGCGACGGGCATATACGACTTCATAGCCCTCTTTCCATTTGGCGATCATATCCAGTATCAGTTCGGGAGGGTCCTGTAGATCCGCATCAATAATAACCACCGCATCCCCCACTGCATAATCCATACCAGCTGTTATCGCAATCTGATGTCCGAAGTTACGGGCAAAATCTATCAGCTTCACACTCTCGTCCCAACGGGCGTAATCACGGATCATCTGTGCACTTCGATCCACGCTGCCATCATTAACAAACAACAGTTCATAACTCTCTCCTGTGCTGCCCATGACCTTCTTCAGACGCCGATAAGTCTCCTCGATCACCGCTTCCTCGTTATACATGGGAATAATAATGCTGTATCGGTACGCGTGAGCCATGTTTGTCCCCTCCCTTTTCCAATGGACTTCGTTCGAGATTTTTATTCTATACAAATTGAACTAAAGAATATTTACACTGTACACTTCGATGACAGACCAACCTTCCAATCGCTGTTATCCCCAGATTTTTTTGATTCCCTTTTCCTAAGGGAAAATCCGGAGATAGCATATGCTTCCGATGTAGCTTTCTTGCAGAAAGCTTGTAGGCGAACGCTTCGCTTTTTCAGGTTTTTTCTGTCCTCTCCGTTATCGTGTAAATGATAAGTTCAATTTATATAGCTACAATTTCACTTCATACAAAGTCGTCTGACCGCCGAATCCGAATCCAAATCCAAGTCCAGCTTCATTCTCCGTGTCTCCGTTATCCATAGATCCGCTGTCGGTGCCTGTCTTCCACTCTGACGTTGGAATCTCGGTTCCGTGCTCTTCGATCCAATCGCTAATATCCGAGTTCCCTCCGCGGCCACCCATGCCACCAACCATGAAGTATTTCACTTGCCCACTCTTGACGAGTTGCTCCAGTTCCTCCGTTGTGTATACAGGGTCTGAACCTGAGAAACCTCCAAGCGTAATTACCGATGCTTTCTCGTCGATGATATAAGGTGCTGCCTGATTATAGTCTGTTGTGGCGAAGAGATACGTTTCGCCTGTATTGTGCTCTTTCAGATAATTCAGTGTGGTTGTATCCACTTCTTCGTTACGGTTACCCATTCCACCACGGCCTCCCATTGTAGGCATTTCCGTGTCTCCTGTACCGTTACCCATCGGCATGCCCATTCCTGCTCCACCAAACATACCATTGGAACCAGTAGGTCCCGCTGCCGGAATCATGCTGTTACCACCATAAGTAATTGGGGTGAATGCCCAGTAGATTGGACCGATCAGCATCACCATGAATCCCGCGATAATAAAGCCCTGTTTCCATCGATGTGTGCGATAAAGCATAACGATCAGGATGATCGTGACCAGAATGCCTGCGATCATTTCACTAATGGACCAGCCTGCACCAATCGTATCGTTGTACACCTGCATGATATACCAGCCGAACAGGGTCGTCAGCAGCACGGACACCGGAAGCAACCATACCTGCCAACCATTGCGATCACGATATGACTTCCACATTGCTACAAATCCTGCGCCAGTCAGCGCCGCAATTGGAGGTGCAAGCATAATCAGATAATACTGATGGAAGAAACCTGCCACACTGAAAAAGGCAGCAACGGGAAGCAGCCATGCCAGCCAGAACAAGGCTTCCTTGTGCTTGCTGGTTATATTTCTCCGTCTTAACCCTGCAAATAGGGCAATGCACCCAAGCAGCACAACTGGCAACAGCCAGCTAGCTTGGCCTGACAGTTCAGTCTGGAACAGACGCAGAGGACCTTTCTCCCCTGTACCAAACATGCCTCCCATGCCACCGCCGAAATTTCTTCCATTTGGCATTTCCATATCATTCGGCATCTGCCCGTTCGGGAAATTGCCATTCGGCCCATTCATGCCACCCATGGCGTTCAAGCCGTTCGAACCATTCATATTATCGTTATCCGGTGCATTGACATCTTGCCCAGCGCCAGGAACACCACTGTCTGTCTGATTAGGACCTGAAGACAAGTCTCCTCGATTGCCACGATTATTTCCCTGTCCCATACCATTTGGCATACCTGCGTTACCTGCAGTATTCTGCTGACCCGTTAGGCGTGCCAGTCCATTGTATCCAAAGGCGAGTTCCATGACTGAGTTTGTCTCACTGCTGCCGATATAAGGCCGCTCGTCTTCGCGGATAGAATCCACAGTGACCGCCCAGGATAAAGAAACGACCGCCAGAACCGCCGTGCTGCCGATCAGCAGGATGATCTTCCTTCTCCATTTCGCCTGAAATGCGAGCAGATAGAACAAGTAAAAAGCCGGGAGAATCATGTAGGCTTGAAGCATTTTCATATTAAAGGCTACGCCTATTAACCCAAAAGCAACCAGGATGCGCCAAGTACTGCCTTGTTTGCTGCCTTTGAACAAAAACCATGAACCCAGCAGTAGTGTAAACACCAGCATACTGTCAATATTGTTGGTCCGACTGACTGCCGCCACAACAGGCACAGTTGCCATCGCAAGTGCCGAGATTCGTGCTGCTGCAAGACCATATGTAGGTTTCACCATGAGGTAGATCAGGAGCACCGAACCGATTCCTGCTAATACTTGAGGCAAAATAACACTCCATCCGTGCAATCCGAAGACATAGGCAAAGGCCGTCTGGATCCAGAAGACAACAGGTGGTTTATCTACAGTGACCGAGCCTGCCGAGTCTAGTGAAGCATAGAAAAAGTTATGGAAGTTGCTGAGCATACTCCCAACGGCAGTCGTATAATAGGAATTGGCATATTGATCGTTCCAGATACCGTACCCATTCAGAAATGCCGCCAGTAATACAATCGGCAGAAGGACAAGATCCATCCTTCTTTTGGTGTTATTCAAAGTTAATCACTCCTTCAAAGTTCTTCATGTCTAGTATTGTGACATGCCAAAATAAAGCTGGGATGAGTGCCCGCTGAATGTTGTCTGAGGATAATTCACAATCCTTTCAGCTAAATTTCAGTTTGGCAAGCGATAATACTACATACAGTCCCTCCGAAGTGTGGGAGAAATCTAGATGGATCAGGCAAGGAGAGAAGCACATTATGAAGCTTAGCAGCGGAATTAAAATACTATTGGCTGATGATGAACCACATATTTTACAATTTCTAGAGCTTGGATTAAGCAATGAGGGCTTCGATGTGCGCACCGCACCCGATGGAGCGGCTGCGCTTGAGTTAGCGCTTGAATTCAAGCCACATATGGCTATTGTGGATGTCATGATGCCAGAGATGGATGGATTCGAAGTGGTCGAGCGTCTGCGTAAGACCGGTGCCGAGGTTGGTGTAATTATGCTGACAGCGAAGGATGAAGTCGAGAATCGGGTTAAGGGCCTTTGGCTAGGTGCTGATGATTACATGATCAAACCCTTTGCCTTCGATGAGCTGCTCGCCCGGATTCAGGCCAGACTGCGGAATCAATTTCCTTTATTAATAGGAGCCGTCACCCACGGTCCCTTCCGAATTGATGATCAGCGCAAAGAAATCACCTATCAGAATCAGGTCTTGGAGTTATCTCCTACCGAATACGAACTGTTAAAATTTATTGTTCTTAATCATGGGATTGTGCTTAGCAAAGCGACCATTCTGAGCCGGGTTTGGGGGTATGATTTTGGCGGGGAAGAAAATATTGTGGAGGTTTACGTTCGTTCCTTGCGCGACAAACTCGGGGATAAAGAGCATAAACTCATTCGTACGCTTCGGGGTGTCGGGTACAGGGTGGATCTCTGATGAACTCGCTACCTAAGAAAAATAAACTTCGTATAAGACGTCTCCACCACTGGATATGGCCTCGTTCATTACGTTCTCAATTGCTCTCACGTTCTCTGTTCGTACTTGCCGGGCTGTTATTGTTAATCGGTATTCTGCAATTCTGGATCATGGAAAGCTTTCTCTACCGGAATCAGGCAAAAACCATGGAAGAACAGCTCATGTCCATGCCCCCGGTTTGGCTCGGTATCCAGTCACGTAACGGCTCTTCCAACAATCCTTTTGGTGGACAGGCAGGAAACGGGTCTGGTAATCGGGTGTTGTTTATTCCTGACCGTTCACTAGCCCTGTTTGATAACGAAGGTACGTTCGAGGATGTTTTTGGGGAAGACGGTCTGAAAGCCCCTCAACTATCATCCGCTGAATATCAGGACATTACAGATGAGTTGAAAGAACAAAAACACATTCCCTACCGGATCGTCACGGATAGCCAAGGGAATGAGCAATTGATTGTATTTGCTTCACCCGGTCCACGCAATCGCGGTTTACCGATGGTGCAGATGGGCACGGCTACGAAGCCACTGAGAGACTTGATTATTAAACAGCTTCTGATCTTCCTCATGTTATCGCTGTTGGCCATGGTAGCCGGTCTTATTCTATACACTAAGGTATTACGCCGGACGCTGGTTCCCCTATCTAACATGGTGAATAAAGTACAGCAGATCGATGCAGGCAGCCTCGCAGAACGCCTTCCCGTCGTTCAGGGACAAGAGGAAGTGGATCAGCTCGCAGTTTCATTCAATGGCATGCTTGAAAGGCTGGAGAATTCGTTTGAAGCGGAGCGGGAATCGAAAGAGCAGATGCAGCGTTTCTTGTCTGATGCTTCTCATGAGCTTCGTACCCCGCTCACCTCCATTCACGGCTTCATTGAAGTTCTACAACGGGGCGCAGCGACCAATCAAGATCAATTGTATAAAGCGCTGGACAGCATGCACGGCGAATCCGTACGAATTAACAAGCTGGTTGAAGATTTGCTGTTACTAACCAAACTGGATCAGGCTCCAAAGCAGGAGCGGGAGGTCATTCAGCTAGACAGTCTGCTGCTCGAAATGCAACCACAACTCGCCATGATGGCTCAGCAAAGATCCATTCATCTTGATCTGACGGCTGAAGTGTATGTACTTGCTGACCCTTACAAGCTGAAACAGGTTGTGCTGAATCTGTTCCATAACGCGGTGCAGCACACCGATCCTGAACATGGAGCTATCTCCATAACGTTATATGCCACGCATCATAAGGCTGAATTATCAGTGAAGGATAACGGTACAGGCATTGAACCTGCACATCTGCCCCATATCTTTGAGCGATTTTACCGCACAAGCAGTTCTCGTTCGCGCAAACAAGGTGGCGCAGGTCTCGGTCTAGCCATTACCCGCTCGATTGTGGAGTCGCATGGTGGGAATATTACCGTACAAAGTCAGGTAGGCGTAGGAACTGAATTTATGATATTAATGCCGTTGTATAAGGCTGATGTCTAGGCTGAGCGTCGGCTGCAAGTAGGCTATACGTAAGCTATAAGTTGGCTATACGCAGCTTTACGTAAGATCTAGGCAGGCTCTCCAAACGATGCTCATCTTCCATTTTAATTCCGGCTTTTCATTGCATGACGAATTCCCCCACTCATTTCGGTTAAGAAATGAATGGGGGATTCTTTTTGTATCCGATTATTATGTTGGTAGCCCAATGGGTTTCAGGCTAACGAATCTGAGACATCTTATTCAAGGATTTGAAGCTTATATATGCTTTTCATAAAATACCATTGTCATTTTGTCGTTAATTGCTTTTGTTGCACCCGTTTTTTTGTAGCCTATCTTTTCATACAAATAACAGTTCCCTTTCTCTTGTAAGATGGTACCTAATTTCCATGACTTTGCATCATCATATATCTGCTCAACCATTGTAAAGACTTTTTGAGCAATTCCTTTTCCTTGATGTTCTGGCAGTATAAAAATTGGGCTAATACTATAGATATGATTATCTTTTTTCACTACTCTGATTCCACCAACAGCAACCTCAAGATGATGAATTATGAAATAATCTGTGAAAGATTGATTGATTTGAGTAATAATTCTTTCTACGGTTTCATTGGCGGGGCTTGTTGCAAAATCCTGATATTTTTCCAACAAGGGCATAAATGCTTTGACTTTTATTTCATGAATAGTCACTGCATCTTTTAAATCTGCTTTATATAGTGAAACCTCCATTAAATATATACCTCCGATTGATACGCTTGTTAGAGACAGGATTTATAGTACATGCTCTGTTAACTTAGTACAAAAAAGATGTTCGTCTACGTTTGGTGTTTGTTTCATTTACAGCATACAAACAAGATAAACTATCATTTTTTTATTCGACGTTGTATTCTCATATTCCTTGATATCTAAGTAACGGAACCACGCCAATACTTCATCTAACTTTCCGTAATCATCCGGGGGACAAGATCATCCAGTACGAACGTTGGATTACCAAGGGTACACGCCATTTTCATCTAGGAATTCTCCGTTATGGCGTTTGCCATCCGTTGCATAGCCAACGATAATCGCAGCGCCGGCTTCTTTTGATTTGCCGCCTTCGGCATTGCCATTAAGATCTGTTGATGTGAATCCGGGCGTTACTGCAAAGACTTGCGCCCTGCTGTTTTTCACTTCATAGGCCATCGAAAGTGTCATGGCACTGTTGGCCGTTTTGGATGAGTTATAGTCGAAGGCATTTAAAGTAAATTCCGCATTTTGCATATGGTCCAGAGAAGCCATGTCGGTTGATACATTAATGATTGTGCCTTCATTATTTTTGATTAACGGGAACAATCGCTGATTCAAATGGAAGGTGCCGAAAAAGTTCACTTCAAAGGCGTTCCGCAGATCTTCCTCTTTTGTATCCGTAAAGGAATGAGAGAAAGCACCCGGCATACCCGCGTTATTGACCAGAAGGTTTATTGCTGGATAACTCTTGTGAATCGTATCGGCTGCCTGCTCAATGCTCTTCGAGTCGCACATGTCGATCTGTACGAATTCTACGTCTAACCCCCTGGAAGTTAACTCTGAAACAGCCGCTTCCCCCCGTTCAACACTACGTGCACCAAGGATAACTTTCCAACCTGCTTCACCCAATTGCTTTACGATTTCATATCCAATTCCTTTATTTGCTCCGGTTACAAAAACAGTCTTTTTCATGCGAATCCTTCTTTCCATAATTTGATTTATATTTAACAATATATAAGTTACTATGCTACACTTAGTGTAGGTCAAATTATTTTTATACAAAGGGGGATTAACATGTTAACGATTGGAGAAGTAGCGAAAAAAGTTGAAATCTCCATTGGAGCGATCCGCTTTTATGAAAGAAAGGGACTGCTGAAACCTGCTGCACGAAATGAGCAGAATAACCGTCTTTATTTGGAGGATGATCTGAACTGGCTGGTTTTTATCAAATGCCTTCGCGAAACCGGGATGAGTGTGGAAGACATCAAAAAATATTATGATCAGGTCAACGAAGGAACCTCCACGCTGAAGGAAAGAACCAAGCTGATTGAGGATCAAAAGCAAAAGTTGCTGAATGATATAGAGGAGAAAAAAGCGCAGCTTGTTCATTTGGATAACAAACTGGAGCGCTATTATCGAGGGGAAAATTATTAGCAGAAACCTTGTCCTATAAACTAAATGACAGAAAAAATCAGGCAGCCAGCATTAACTGTCTAACCTGATCTGAAATGTTGAAACTTATAGCGATTTTCAATGAGGTTAAAAGTTCAATCAAAAATGATCTTCGCCCTTACGCAGGTGGTAATGGTTATACTTTTCATCCTCGATCTCGATCGAGCTGACCCGTTCAAAATTACATTTCTGTATCACCTTATTAGATGCTGGATTGGTAGTCAAAGCGATGGCATTTAACACTTCCACGTTTGTATGTTCAAACAAATACTCCGTCATTCCTTTGAGCGCCTGCGTGGTGTAACCACAATTTCTGAAGTGTTTCGAAATACCGTACATAATCTCCCGATTGGGTGCTGGCAGTTCGTCCTTGATCCCTGAGCAGCACCATCCGATAAACTCGTCATTTTCTTTGAGAACAATAGCCATTCGTAAGTATAACTCTCCGATATCCTCTCCCACCATCACAGCTTGTTTAAAACGCTGATTCTCAGGGATTTCATATTCGGTGAGCCACAGGGTCCTGTCTTCAATCGTAGCGTTCCATCCCGGTAAGAATTCATACACCTCAGGTTGCCACGTAATTTCTTGCAGTTTCTCCAAATCGTCAATTCGATACTCGCGCAAATAAATATCCTTGCAATCGATGATTAATTCATCAGTTTGTATGAGTTGCTTCATAATTCCTCCTACTACACACTTAATTTCAGCTTATTAGCTTTACTTCAAACAAGGCCCTCTTTTTCTATAAACTCATCTTTGGTTAATCCAAAGAGGATCATATCCTGGTATTTTCCATCGGTGTAGATCACCTGGCGACGCACACCTTCCTGAACACATCCAAGTTTTCTCATCATCGCTGCGGAAGGTTCATTTCCTTGGAGTACATAATCATTAAATTTGTTGAGCCTGCGCTCAAAGAAGGCATACTTCAACAAGATTCGAACGGCTCTGGTCCCGTATCCTTTTCCTCGATGATCCCTGTCAATTTGAATGCCAATGCTAAAGGTACCGTTCCTTTCATCAATGCTGTTCAGATTCACACCTCCGACATTTTCACCATCCATGCTTACAATTGTAAACATGATCCGTCCTTTGGCTAAAGAAAAATCAGAGAAGTTTTCCGTGAAACTCTTCGCTTCAACATGGGTTGGCGGCAACTCTACTGCACACTCCAATAACCGACGGGCGGGTGTATCAAAACGGTTATAATAATGATCTTCCCAATCTTCCTCACGCAAAGCACGCAATCTAACCTTGTCATCCTGCCAGAAATATTGACTATAATCGATCTCTCTCATTCCAAGTCTCCCCACATATTCAACCAGATTTTTACTTCGCGCTACAAACATAATAACCCATAATGTGGAATTGGAGGAGATTTGTTTTCATTAAACACAACGAAAATAACCCCCGTACAGGATAAAACCTGTCGGAGGCTACGCTCTACTTTATATCAAAATCTCTTTACGATTCTTCCGTATATTGAGGTTTGGACACGTTATCCGGAACCGTTTCGTCAAAAACATCCTGACCTGGATAATCCCGTACGTCTCCCTCGTGAAGCTCATGATTTTCATAATCAAAACGATGTGCAGACCGCTGATCTGCCCGCCACGGAGAACTTTTTCCAAGAGACTCGGATAGTAAAGCTGAACCGTAAGGGCCCTCCGGGAATTCTTCGAGTGTGATATCGTTTCGCTGCGACTCCACCGTAGACACATCGGTATATTCTTGCCGTTCTTCACGCAAAAACTTATCTTTCATCGTTTATCCCTCCTGATCCACTTCAGATGACCAACGTCCACTTATTGTGAGCGAGGACAAACGCATTTATGCATGATCTTTGGAAAACACTGCGTTTATTGTTCTAATCCATCGTCTTATTCATTACCGGATCCATCACGATCATTATCACCATCACAATTAGCGAATCCATATTAAAAGTACAAAAACAATGAGGCCAGCCATGCTAATCCAGGTATCACGTTTGGACCATACCAATAATGATGAACGTCCTCCGAGCGTAGAGTGCTCTCTAACTTTACGCATTTCCATCGCAATGGTCATATCCTCTGCACGTTGGAACAGTGCCATTAACAAGGGAATCACCATTGGACCCAGATCACGAATTCGAACGGTATTTGGTCTTAAAGCCGCCTTTCCACGTGCCCGCACGATCAGTGAGAATCGCTGCCACTCACTCCAGATCATCGGGATAAATCGAAAGATTAACGCTACAGCTAGAGCAAACGAAGCTACGGGCAACCTGATCTTTTTACCGATACCGAGTACCCAGTTCAGCCCTTCTACCATTCGCCCATAAGGTGTCGTCAACGAAAACCAAAGGCTTGCCAATGTGACGATAAACAAACGATACACATTCAGCAAAGTGCCCTCCGCCTGCATCAGGGAAAAGCCAAAGTGCAGACCTCCTCCCTCTGTTGAAAGAGTTGTCCCAGATAACGCCGTTGATATGATGAAAAAGAATAATAATGGCTTCATTAACTTCATACATCCAGCCAAAGTCTGACGCGGGAGCACGGCAAGTGCTGCTACTACCGGCACCAGTGTTAACGTCAATCCCAGCCATCGCTGTTGAAGCATAGCTGCGGTGACCAGCAAAATATACAAAATCCATTTCAGACGCGGGTCCATAACGCCATATAATCCGCCTGAATGAGTCAAGGTGTTCGGAAGAAGCTTTGGATCATCTTCAGTTTCAACGGACGACAGCATCAGTGTTTCTTTTTCATACTTCATTACATCGCTCTTGACTTCCATCGTTACTGTCTCTGATGCTTCTTTCGATTCGTTTTGAATCTGTACTTCAACTGACTTGGACTGAACAATACTTTCAGCCATCTCCTCTGGCGTCATCGCGGTCAAAGGCAGCTCAAGACCCGCTTCTCTTAACTGCTGTGCCAGTCTCATCGATGGTGGCAGTCCAATCCCTGTTTGCTCCAGCAGTTCAGGTCTTTTGTGAAGTTCTCTCGGCGTAAGATCGGCAATTAGACGGCCTTCCTGCAACAACAATACTCGATCCGCACAAGGCAAAAATGTATCCAGATCATGGGTCGCTACCACACCCCCACCACCTGCCAGACGATGTTGCTCCAATACATCCAGCAGAAGCCCGACACTTTGCGCTTCCAACCCTGCGCTCGGCTCATCCAGCAGAAGCCAGTGTGGATTGGTCACACTTCCGAGAGCAAGTCCAAGCCTGCGCTTCTCTCCCCCACTTAGAGCAAATGGCGACCTGTCCAGATGAAAACGTCGGCCCAACTCCGGGGATACTGGCGGGTCCCATTGGTTCAGTGCTTTTGTGATCTGCTCTTGTTGCTGTTTCTCTGAAAGTCGATAGGGACGCAGAGAATATGAGAATTCACGCTGAATACTTCGGGCAAACAGTTGTTGTTCCGGAAATTGAAACAATAGTCCCGTTTGCAATAAAATCGACTGCGGCACTTTTCCTTCTTTCCAGAAAGGAGTGCCATCCAATGTGATACTTCCTGCATCGGGCGGTCTTAGACCAGCCAACGTCTGTAGTAAAGTCGTTTTTCCTGAACCCGTACAGCCCAGCAACAAGGTGATTTCCCCACTGTTCAACTGTACACTCACATCTTCAAGCAGGGCACGTTTGCCCGATTCTGATGCTTCTATACGTATATCGGTCAGCTCAATCTCCAACGTGCGACCTCCTTAGCCAGTTGCTCGGGTCGCAGTGGCATGGCTTCTGGCATCATACCTTTTTGCTTGAGCAATAACGCAGTTTTTACAGTAAAAGGAGGGTCCAATCCTAACCGTTCACAGGGAGATAGCTGCTCATTTTCCCTAGTAGCCTTCTCATTCAACTCTGTTTCATAGAAAAAGGACTTCGGCTCCCCGTCGTACACACTACGTCCACTCTCCATAGCAATGATTCGATCACACAGGGTTGCTTCCTCCAGATGGTGTGTAATCCAGATCACCGTTGTACCCCGCTGGGTAATCTTCTGAACGATGGCCTCGATACGGTCTCTTGCTCCCGGATCAAGCATGGCTGTTGGCTCATCCAGAATCAGTATATCCGGTTTGGCTGCGAGCGCTACAGCAATATTAAGCAGTTGTTTCTGTCCCCCAGATAATTGTGAGACCGCCTTCTCCGGGGGATATTGAAGTCCTACGGTATGTAATGCATCCTGCCTGTGCTCCAATTGCTCTTCTACAGATTCCATCAATGGTGACAGCGCAAAATGAAACTCCTCTTCAATCGTATCGCCAAGTACCTGTGCATCCGGTTGCTGCAGTACACCCCGAACGGTAAGTTCATCCGAGATATCCCGTACCCCACCAGATAGTGGAATGAATCCAATCAGTAGTCCAGCGAGTGTGCTTTTTCCACTGCCATTCGCCCCTACAATACTAATCCATTCTCCTTGGTGCAGCGTAAGTGAGACCCCATCCAGTGCTTTTCTCACCTGACTACCTTCGGAAGCATAATGCACTCGAACATCTTCTAATGTAATTATAGGCAGGTTGCCTTGCATCGTAAATTAGTCCTTTCCCTTTCTATTGTTATGTGGTACGATCCTAATCGTCAACCACATTTATATAATTGGTTAACAATCATATTACCAAAATGGAGAGGATTGTTCAAACATGAAATTATCTTTGCGAGGCATTGTATTCAGCGCACTTATGGCCGCAATTTTAGTGCTTTTTGGTTACATAAGCATTCCCATTGGCTTCTCCCCTGTACCGATAACATTACAAACTTTGGCTGTCATGCTGGCCGGAGGATTACTTGGTCCACTCTATGGTTTTCTAAGTGTCACGATGGTTGTTCTGCTCACCGCTCTTGGATTCCCCTTGCTGCACGGGACCGGAGGACTTGCAGTACTTCTTGGACCTACCGGAGGATATGTGATGATGTGGCCGTTCTCCGCATTATTGATTGGACTGTTGCTTGCACGAATCAACATCAAAGGTGTCACAGGATTCATTCTCGCTTTTGTTGTATTTGAACTATTTGGTTCATTGCTCGTGTATGTATCTGGTGTCCCTTGGCTTGCTTATGCTTACAAAATGGACCTACCTGAGGCCATGATTCAAGGGTTCTATCCTTACATAATTGGGGATCTGATCAAAGCTGTATTTGCTGCCATCATCATTGCGCCAGTGCGAATGGTTTTCCCACCTCAACGTCTCACAGGTAACATGCATTCCACGGTTATAAAAGCGGATTCTTAATAGAAGCTACATATCCTATTAGATCACAAGCCTTCATATTCTAAAACAAAAACAGCCAAAATCACTTTGGCTGTTTTTTGTTACTTCTCTTCCTCTAAGGTTGTTCTGTCATCGGAGTGTCCAGTGTAAAATATTCTTTAGTTCAACTTATATATTCACCTGAATTAATTGACGCTCTGTAATCTGAAATTGTTGATCCGCTGTATTTTCAATAAACCTCTGATCATGAGATACATACAGAATCGTTCCTTCATAGGCCTTGATAAAACGCTCCAACGCTTCCAATGCATGCATATCAAGAAAATTCGTCGGTTCATCCAACAATAGAATGTTATATTGTCCAAGAAACAAGTGACATAATTGAAGACGAATCGCTTCTCCTCCACTTAATGTCCCAACATTCTTCAGCAAGTCATTACCTGTAAACTGCATCGCATGCAACGCACTTCTCAACTCAGATTCCTCATATTCCGAACGATTTTTCAGGAATTGTAATACGGTCTCTTTTGTCGTGAATCGATAGCTCATTTGCTGAAAATAACCGAGCTTTGCTTTTGGAGACATTGTGATCTGATCTCCCACATGGAAAACATGGTTAAGCAATGTGCTTTTCCCACTGCCATTGGCTCCGGTTATCGCTATTTTTTGTTTTAATGGAATTTGAAAACTTACATCCTCCAACAATATGTTTCCATCCACCACAAGTGTAAGGCGATCTGCCATAATCGGAAATCGATTGTGCAGCTCCAGTGTCTTTGGCTGACGGAAGATCATAGGCCGATCCTCTTGCACCGCTTTTACCTCGTGAAGTTGTTGCATCCGCTGTTCAATCGCTTTGGCTGCGCGGTGCACCGCTTTTTGACTGGTGCCTTTGGATTTTGTTTCAACCATACGGTTTGTTTTTGCCTTGGATTCTTTTTTGGACATGCTTCCGGCCTGCGTTATTTTCTCGGCTTTCTTCATCTTTTCCCGAGCGGCCAGCTCCAGTCGTCTTTTCTCCTTGGAAAACTGCTCATGGGCCTGGTTTTGTTGTTCACGCTCCAGCCTCTTCTGTGCCTGATAATCGCTATAGTTGCCGGAATATACGTGAACCTCACCTTGATGGATTTCCCAGATCGTGGTCACCAGTTCATCCAGAACCGCACGATCATGACTGATCAGCACAAGCGCCCCATAATAATAACGCAATTCATCCAGTAAAAATGTAATGCCCTCTTGATCCAGGTGTGTTGTTGGTTCATCCAGTAACAGTACTTCATGATAATGAGTGAACATTTGAGCCAGTTTTAGACGGGTCTGTTCTCCACCACTCCATGGCTGATCGTGTTGAGGTATGGCTAATTTACTGAGTAGAGCCCCGTCAACTTCGATACTCTCGTTAGACTGGGGTGGTTCCACTTGTTCCAAATAACCAAACTCAGCATGACGTTTTATCTTTCCGGCTGTTGGTTGGATCTGCCCCGCAATGAGTTTCAACAGTGTACTTTTACCCTGACCATTACCACCTACTACACCAATGCGATCCAGTTGATGCACAGCCAGTCGCTCAATGTTCAGTATTACTTTATCCATATAGGTCATCTCAACCTGTTCTAATTCAAAACATATCTTTTCCATATTCGCTACCTCCGAAATAAGATTTATTTCGTATCGATAGCGAAGCACGCTTCTATCGATACGAGCTTATCGTGCCAGCTCGTATCAATAGAACAGTAACGTCATCATAGCGGCTACCTCCAGTAGTCTGTATTGAGCGCCTGTACCTAATTATTTACCTGAGTAAGATAATCAGAAGAAAAACAAAAAATCACAGGCCACGGCCTGTGATTCAACGTAAACGGGTAAGCGAGTATAACACTTATCTTAAGGTCAGGATGATTGAAAATGACAGACTGATCCCGTTTACTCTGAACCAATAGTCAGAGCCTTTGAACGTATTCAATTACCGATTCAAAGGAAGGAAGCGCAGTCTCATTGCATGTGTCATATTCAATAATCCACCTTTCATTATCATGTATAGATGTACAATTCTAATTATAATTTTCCAATTCCACCATGTCAACGGAACCATGAAAACACTACACCCTCGGATTAGTACATCAATCTACTTTTGTTCCTGAACATTACCGTTACTTAACTTTAATAGAAGCTCTTGGCTACTAACCCGACCTGTAGCCTGCGGAATCACTTCTTCGTAGTTGGCTGAGTTGGTTACAATAATAGGTGTCACCGTATGATACCCAGCAGCCTTAATCTGTGCAATATCGAACTCAAGCAACAGATCTCCCGCTTGGACCCGATCGCCTTCTTTGATATGGGAAACAAAATGTTGCCCATCCAATTTAACGGTATCAACTCCCACGTGAACCAATATCTCAGCACCGGTGTCTGATACTACAGCCAAGGCATGTTTTTTCTTGAATGCAACGGTAACTGTGCCGTCAAAAGGCGCTACAACTCTGCCCACAGTTGGCTCAATCGCAATCCCTTTACCCATTGCTCCTGATGCAAAGGCCGGATCTGGAACTTCCGACAATTCCACAATTGTTCCTTCGATTGGGCTAAATACATTTTCGTCTGAAGCATTCGTTGCACGAACAGATTGCTGAGCGGATGTCGTAGATTCGGATTTTGTTTCTTCTTCAACCGGATCTTTGAAGCCCATGATGTACGTCAGCACAGCCGAAACAACAAACGATACTACGATACCCAGAATCAATCCTGGGAAACCTTGTCCGCCTGGTCCGTAGAAGATTGGCAAGGTCAGCAACCCTGGTGCGCCGGATGCAAATGCCAATGTGCCCGCTTGGCCAATAATAGCTCCACCAACTGCACCACCGATAACCCCTGCAATGAATGGACGTTTTAGTGGCAATGTTACCCCATAGATGGCCGGTTCGGTAATACCGAATAATGCGGTCAACGTGGATGATCCAGCCAGCGTTTTCAGTTTTTTGTTCTTGGTTTTCAGCATAACCCCAAAAGCAGCACCCGTTTGAGCAAAGATTGAAGCTGTCGCAGCTGGTTTAACACCATCCTGTCCATACACTGCAACGTTGTTGATAAATACCGGAATCAAGCCCCAGTGTATTCCGAAGATAACGAGCAGCTGCCAGCTTGCACCCATAACGGCTCCTGCGAGCAATGGACTGAATCCAAATGCGGCAACCAGTCCAGCTGCAATTCCATTACCAACGTATACGCCAAATGGTCCAAATACAAGCAATGTCAGAGGTACCATAATCACTAGCAAAAACAATGGCGTAACAAAGTTTTTCACACTATCGTGAAGTGTTTTATTAAAGAACTTTTCCAACTTGCTCATGACAATGACAGCTAAAATGATAGGAATAACTGTAGATGAATAGTTCATCAAGATGACAGGGATACCGAAGAAATCCGTTGGTGTTCCCTCTGATTTCAACGCAACGATGGACGGATAGATCAGTGCTCCTGCAATCGTCATCGCGACAAACATATTTCCCTGGAATTTACGTGCTGTTGTAACCGCTAACAACAGAGGCAGGAAATAGAAGAGACTATCTGCTGCTGCATACAAGATCGTATATGTTGTTTCTGTCGTTTCCAGCCATCCAATATTGCTCGCAATCAACAATAACCCTTTTAGAATACCGGCTCCCGCCATAACACCCAGAAGTGGTGCAAAGATGCTGGATATGATATCGATAATCCCCCCGAGCCCTTTGGCTGCTTTGCGAGGTTTTTCTTTATCAGTCGAATCGTCCAGAATGTTACTGATCTGTCCAATGGCACTATAGACTTCAGGCACCTTGTTACCAACAACCACCTGGAATTGTCCTCCATTTTCTTTGACTGCGATGATGCCTTCTGTTTTCTCCAGTTTGGCTTTGTCTGCCTTGGCATCGTCCTTCAATACAAACCGTAATCGTGTTGCACAATGAACCAGCGATTCCACATTTTTCTCACCGCCAACCAGTTCTACAATCTCTTTGGCCAGTTTCTCTTGACTCATGATCTGCACCCCCACTTTTTCTCAAACAGGCCTCTTACCGATTTTTTTGCACGCAAAAAACCTAAGCCTTGAGCAAGGGGACACAATGGTCCTGACCTTCTCATGACTTAGGTTTTGCCTGCATAACCAGTAACAATCCCAGTTAAATCGTATTTAATTCCTGTTAATCACATATTATTATAATAAAACCATTTTTGTCAACATTTAAATATTATCGATTAACCACTCGTTCGATATGAACCGTCAGATACAACTTTTCTTCATTGGTCAGCTCATGGTTGTACTCTTTTTTGACAAACAACTCAATTTTCTCCATGCACGCTGCGGCATCCGGATGTTTCTCCTTAATCATGTCATAGAAATGATCATAGTTGTTGTCGTAATGCGTACCACTGAGCACACGCTGGGAGAAGAACTTCAGATGTGTGATAAAGCGAAAATAACTGAGAGAGTCCTCATCAAATTCCATTTTGAAATGATATTTCGCTATATTAATAATCTGCTGGATAAACTTCGTAATATTCATCGTTGTAATAACTTCTTCGTTCATCTCTGCGTTAACAATATGCAGGGCAATAAAAGCGGCTTCATCGGGTGGAAGCTCAATATTCATACGAGTGTTGATCTGTTCCAACGTCCTCAGGCCCAGTTCGAATTCGGACTTGTACAACTGTTTGATCTCCCACATTAATGCGTTCTTGATCTCCACGCCTTCCCGATAACGTTCGATGGCGAAGTTAATATGGTCTGTAAGAGATACATAGATGTTCTCATTCAGCTTTCGACCCAGATTCTCACGCGCATACGTGATAATCTCTTCCACAATTTCAATCAGTTCCATCGGAACTTCCCGCAGCAGCATTTTGAAATTATCGGATGTTTGTTTGTTTTTCAATGCAAATACTTTCTGGATGCGGGTCTCGTCTACTTTATCCCCCGGCTTTTTCTTAAAGGCAATCCCACGTCCCATCACCACAAGCTCTGCTCCATCCGCCTGATAGATGCTAATGACGTTATTGTTGATAACCTTTGCTATTTTCAATTCAATCCCCCCGTCACGTTCCACTCTCTTGGCAGTTATACATCGTCTTTTGGGCATACAAAAAAAACCTGAAGCATCACAAAATAAACAAGACATGGCGGTCTGCTTTTTTTGGTGCTTAGGTTTTGCCTACGTCGTGTAGTAACAATCCCAGAAACGATATAATTGCGTCAAGTATAGCGCGAACCTGACTATATGTCAACGCTTTCAATGCGGGGACAAACGGAAGTCCCATGGTTATATAAATTGAACTAGATAATATTTACACTAGCTACTCCGATGACAGAACAACCTTCCGATCGCTGTTATCCCCAGCTTTTTTCTGTCCTCTCTGTTTTGTGTAAATGTTTAGTTCAATTTATATAGATGAAACTTCCGATGTTTTATTGCCGTAAAAGACCATTTTAATTCAGAAAAATATAAATTACGCGTCACCCAGGTTTGTTCCGTTGGATTCGATCACATTTTTGTACCACTCAAAACTCTTCTTCTTCAGTCGTGTCAGCTCACCTTGACCTTCATTATTACGATCCACGTAAATGTAGCCATAACGTTTTCTCATCTCACCTGAGGAGGCACTTACAATATCAATAGGTCCCCAGCTGGTGTAACCGATGATGTTCACTCCATCCTGAATGGCCTCACCCATTTCAGCTACATGTCGTTTCAAGTAGTCAATCCGGTACGCATCATCCACTTCACCTTCCGGTGTAACCTCGTCATTGGCACCAAATCCATTCTCAACAACAAACAGCGGCTTCTGATAACGATCATGTAGTTGATTGGCGGTAATACGGAATCCTTTAGGATCAATCGTCCAGCCCCACTCGGACTTCGCCAGATATGGATTGGCTACCGAGCCAAATACATTACCACTGGTCATATTTTTGATAACTTCCGGATCGGTGCTGGTTGTACGACTTGAATAATAACTGAACCCGATATAATCTACGGTATGATTTTTCAAGATTTCTGCATCACCCGGCTGCATAACAATGTTCAACTCGTGATCTTTGAAGAAACGTTTGGCGTAACCCGGATATTCCCCACGTGACTGCACATCGATGAAGAAATAGGACTCTCTATCTTTTTCCATGCCCTGGAACACATCTTCTGGATTACAAGTATACGGATAGAAGCTTCCTGCGGCGAGCATACACCCAATCATTGCACCAGGAATAATCTCATGACATGCCTTGACTGCCAGTGCACTTGCAACCAGTTGGTGGTGAGCAGCCTGATATTGAATTTCCTTGATGTTATCCCCTTCATTAAACGCCAGCCCCGCCCCAAGGAACGGAAGATGTAACAGCATGTTGATCTCATTAAATGTCATCCAGTATTTCACCTTGTCTTTGTACCGAGTGAATACCGTTGTAGCGTAAGTCTCGAAAAGAGTTACCAGTTCACGACTTCTCCAGCTGCCATACTTCTCGATCAGATGCACAGGTACATCAAAGTGAGCCAATGTAACCACAGGTTCAATGCCGTTTTTCAACAATTCATCAAACAGGTTATCGTAAAATTGTAATCCGGCTTCATTTGGCTGTGCATCTTCTCCTGTCGGGAAAATCCGTGCCCAAGCAATGGAGACACGCAGTGCTTTGAATCCCATTTCTGCAAATAAAGCAATGTCTTCAGGGTAACGGTGATAAAAATCGATTGCTTCATGCGAAGGATAGAACTCGGTAGCAAGCGGTGTAAAAGCTGGAACATTGCCTTTCATAATGCTTCTGCGGTTCTCTCCTGTTGGCAGCAAGTCAACGATACTCAGCCCTTTGCCATCTTCCAGATACGCGCCCTCCGCCTGATTGGCAGCAATGGCTCCACCCCACAGAAAGTCTTTAGGAAATTTAAAATTCGTCATCATCATTCTCCTTCCAAATATGTAATTCAACTACCCGCTCAAATCGTTAGAATATTAAAAAGACAAAATAGAAAAAACCCGAACCAGCCTGGGTACACGATTACGTGTAAACAAGCCAGCTCAGGTTATGCCCATATCGGTAACATTCCCAGATCATGATTATGCGGATTGGATAAAACTTTAGCAAGAATCAGAACAGTTGTCAACTTCTTGAAACCGGTTTAGCTTCGGATTGCCCACTACGATATTTGATAGAACGTAGCACATGTGCCGCCAAGAATCATCTGTTGATCTAGTATAGGTAGGCCATTAATGTGACTTATAATGAGACCGAATACTTCAGAATATGGAGCTGAAACGTTGCTCACGGGCCAGTCGGACCCGAACATTAACCGTTCTGCACCAAAGGCTTCTATGGCGATATTCAGATAGGCTGTAAAATCCTTTGGAGTCCAATTTGCCCAGTCCGCTTCCGTCACCATCCCTGAAAGTTTACAGTACGCATTGGGTTGTGCGGCCAATGACTCAAGCGCTTCTTTCCAGGGTGAGAGTATACCTGATTTTATGTCGGGTTTGGCTAGATGATCAAGTACAAATCGCTGTTCAGGAAACGCCTTAACCAGTTCAACGGCATAAGGCAGTTGCTCCTTGGATACCAACAGATCATAGGCCAAATCATACTCTTTTAGCAATGAAATTCCGCGCTGAAAGTCTTCTCTCAATACATACTTCAGATCAGGTTCATCCTGTATGACATGACGTACGCCCTTCAGATACGGATTGGACGCGAACAGTTCAAGCTGATTCCGAACTTCATCCGAACAAAGGTCCACCCATCCGACAACACCTTTGATACATTCATGCCGATCTGCCAACTGCAGAAGCCACTCGGTTTCTGTCAGTGATTGTCTGGCTTGTACCGCAATACATCCCTCCAGTCCGGATTGGATCAATAAAGGTTCAAGATCTTTTGGAAGAAAAGATTGACGAATGACTTTCATCTCTTCTCCAATCCATCCGTACTCGGCGACGTTGTATTCCCAAAAATGTTGATGTGCATCCAGCTTCATATTGGATCCCTCCCAGGGTATTTAAATCTAATTATCATTAAAAAGCAACCATATGATTTTCATTTCCAATGAAATAAACGCTCACTACACAATCTATTCATATGACAAAATCACTGATTTTCACATGATTTTTATTCCAATTGTGAAGGTATTGTCCAATATTAAATCATGATATAGTAAATTACGAAAACGCTTTCAGTACATAAATCGGTGGTGATTCTAGTATTAAACAAGTGAATTTTTGTTTGCGTTGAGCTCTATTTCCACCCTGCTTAACCGCTATTCACGTTCAACCATTCTCTATTCGAAGGAGACTATATTAATGAAAAAAAACCGCAAATCAGTCCTTTCTCTTACGCTTGTGACTGCCATGATTCTATCTCTATTCTCCTCGGCTATGGCTTCAGCTGCAACTGACAACAGCGAACAGGCCAATGCATCACCCGCTCCAAGCAAAATGCAGACCTATGTAAACGCCATGGAGCCTGGCTGGAATCTGGGTAACTCTCTGGACGCCGTTGGTGAAGATGAAACTGCCTGGGGCAACCCACGCATTACGAAGGAACTAATTCAGTCGATCGCAGATGAGGGCTACAACAGTATCCGTATTCCTGTAACCTGGGAAGCCCATATCGGTGACGCACCCGACTACACAATTGATTCCGCTTACATGAATCGGGTTCAAGAAGTAGTAAACTGGGCCCTTGATGCGGATCTCTACGTCATGATCAATCTTCACCATGATTCTTGGCGTTGGATCAGTTACATGGAGAAAGACCATGACAACGTGCTTGCACGTTACAACGCTGCTTGGACTCAGATTGCGGACAAATTCAAAGATGCATCCGATAAACTCATGTTCGAAAGTGTTAACGAACCACGTTTCTCTGAAGGCGGCACAACAGATGCAGCGATTGGATATCGCATGCTGGACGAGTTGAATACTTCTTTTCACAAGATCGTAAGAACTTCGGGTGGAAACAACGAGACACGTCCACTTGTACTTCCAACGATGCATACCTCTTCCGCTCAACCTGATCTGGATGAACTGAATAAGACCATTCAAAAATTGAATGACACCAATATTATTGCAACCGTTCACTACTACGGGTTCTGGCCATTCAGTGTGAACATCGCAGGTTACACCAAGTATAACGAGGAAGTACAGAAGGACGTTACCGACACTTTTGATCGGGTATACAATGCTTTTACAGCGAAAGGCATTCCAGTTATCGTTGGTGAGTATGGCTTGCTTGGGTTTGACCAGCACACAGGTGTCATTGAGCAAGGCGAAAAACTGAAATTCTTCGAATTCGTTGGACAATATCTGCGTCAAAAACAGATGACAACGATGTTGTGGGATAACGGTCAACACTTCGGTCGCACAAGTTTTACTTGGTCTGATCAGGAATTATTTGATACCATGAAAGCCAGCTGGACAGGTCGCTCATCCACAGCCGAAACGGATCTCGTATATCTTAAACAAAATGAAGCCATTCAAGATAAGAAGGTAAAACTCAATCTGAATGGGAACAAATTCAATTCGTTGAAAAATGGCACCACCCCTCTTGTAAGAGGTAAAGACTATACGATCAAAAAAGATGTACTTACGTTAAAATCCAATCTGTTAACCAAATTGACAACCTCTGGTGATTTGGGCGTAAATGCCACACTCACGGCTGGATTCAATGAAGGTGCTGACTGGAACTTTAATATCATTAAATATGACACACCTAAGTTGAACGATGCAACAGGTACAACCAGTGCATTTGCCATTCCGACTACGTTTAACGGCAATCAGCTCGCCACGATGGAAGCAACATATGCAAACGGAGAGAACGCCGGCCCACAGAACTGGACTCCATTCAAAGAATTCTCCTACACATTTAGCCCAGATTACGAACGTAATGTGATTGAACTGAAACCTAACTTCTTCAATGAAACCAATGATGGCGAAGTCACGCTTAAGTTCCATTTCTGGAACGGAGATGTGCTGACGTACAAAATCACGAAAAATGGAACAAGCGTTGTTGGCGTAACTTCCAAATAAGAACTCATCTAACGTTCTGTTCAGAGCTTTAAGCTCTGGCAGAACGTTTTTTTGTTTCACCAACGACCGAATAACGTACAAGTAACCCTTCATACTTTTACAGTAACTAGGACTGAGGGGGAAATGTCATGTTTAAACGTGTAGACCGTCTTGCCATCGAACTACCCATATCCAATAATCCGGATCCTAATGGAGCTAGTGCAGTTCAGGAGTTGCTTGGTGGAAAGTTCGGGGAGATGTCAACATTAAATAACTATATGTTTCAGTCATTTAATTTCAGAGGCAGATCCAAGCTGCGTCCATTTTATGACATTGTTGCAAGTATTACTGCGGAGGAATTCGGCCATGTCGAACTTGTCGCCAATACGATTAACCTGATGCTTGAAGGTTCCACTTCACCAGGCGCCCCGGACTCTACCCCGCTACGTGTAGGCAAAGACGCACGGATGACTTCACATTTTATCGAATCGGCTCAGACAGCGCTCCCTTATGACTCCATGGGAAGACCCTGGAATGGTTCATATGTCGTGAGCAGTGGCAATCTGATCTTTGATCTGCTTCATAATTTCTTTCTTGAGTGCGGAGCCAGAACCCACAAAATGAGAGTCTACGAAATGACCGACAACAAAACAGCCCGAGAAATGACAGGTTATCTGCTTGTACGCGGCGGTGTGCACGTTCTTGCGTATGCCAAGGCACTGGAAATTGCAACGGGCGTTGATGTAACAAAGATGTTCCCTATTCCGCGACTGGATAATAAAGCTTTTGAAACGACACGTAAGTGGGAAGCGAAGGGTGAGCACCGCAGGTTGTACACGTTCAGCGACAAGGATTATCAGGGCATTGCACAAATCTGGAAAGGAACACACCCAACCGATGGCGGTAAACTGGAGGCTTTTGCCGGCTTGCCAGGTTATGGAGGGCCAGTGCCTGAGCTACCTGATCTGCCGGAAGAATTTGCGCCAGGAATATCCGCGGAAGATCTAATGCAGATTGCCGAGCGACTGAAACGTCACGCTGGCCTGTAGGATCACAATTAACGTTTGTTTTTCATAGGGTGTCGATTGGATAATCGTAAAATGGTGCTCTCTTGCGTGCTAACTCACTTGGATTACTTAGATCACCGATGATCTGTTTCTTTAATTTCATACGATTGGACACAAAAAAGGGAAATGGGAGAGATACATCTCTCCCATTCCCCTTATAACGTGCCACTATTGTGGCTCAGTAAATTTCACTACAAGTACCACTTCCCCATTGGCTTGAACATGGCCAGATGACGTTGCTGTAACAGTTGCTATCGTTTCGTTTCCACTTGGGATCAACACAGGTGTAATCAACGGCAGACCCGCAGCCTGAATGACATCCATGTCAAATTCAATCAACAATTGTCCTGCAGTTACACGATCTCCACTATTCACATGTGCGGTAAAACCGTTTCCTTTTAGTCCAACCGTATTAATTCCGATATGAACCAGCATCTGTACACCCGTCTCATGCTCCAGTATCACCGCATGTTTACTCTTGTTCATGACATGTGCGATGAAACCATCAAACGGTGCATACACTTTTCCTTCTGATGGCTCGATGGCAATGCCCTCACCCATGTGTTTTTCCGAGAACGCGGGGTCAGGAACCTGCTCCAGAGCAACGACGGTACCGTTCATTGGCGAAGCGATTTCGAGAAAATCTACCTTAGGACGATTGCTTGTAACGGCATCGGTAACTGAATTAATACGCGGATTAGAGTCCTCTGCTTTAACTTCAGTTGATGTTACTCCACTGTTCTCATGGCTCACCGATTCTTCTGCGACCGGTTGATCCTTATATCCGAAGAACCAGGTAAGTGCAAATGCAATCGCCATGGCAACTACGTTGGACAAGATATACAACGGCAGTTGGTTGTTCAGATAGAGCAGTGTACCGGGAATAACCGTTACAGCCATGCCTGTACCCTGCAGATGGAACAAGGAAGCGATGAAACCACCCACACCACCACCAACAAGTCCCATAATAAATGGTTTCATATAACGCAAGTTAACTCCGAAGATCGCTGGCTCCGTAATGCCCAGAAATGCGGACAAGGAAGAAGGTAATGCGAGTGCTTTGAGTTTCATATTTTTGGTCTTCAGACCGACTGCGAGACAAGCCGCTCCTTGAGCTGCCATGGCACAGGTAATGATGGCGTTGAACGGATTGAATCCCGTTTTCTCCAGTAGTTGAATCTCAAGGAAATTAAAGATGTGATGTACACCGGTAACAACAATAATCTGATGGAAGAATCCAATGATAATACCTGCGATGCCAAACGGAAGATCCAATACGGCAGTTGTTCCATGCAGCACCCACTCTTCTAGGGAATGGAATACGGGACCAATCGCGAATAGTCCAAGTGTAATCATGACTGTCAACGTAATAAAAGGAGTCAGAATTAAGTCCAGTGCCTCAGGCACCCGTCTTCTTAATACCTTCTCAAACTTGGCTCCAATCAAACCTACAAAGAACGCGGGCAGAACCGATCCCTGATAACCCACGACAGGTATAAAACCGAACATATGCAGCGGCTGTGCTGATCCATCTGCTACCGCGTAAGCATTGGGTAATGCGGGATTGACCAGCATTAGCCCCAGTACGATACCAAGTACTGGACTTCCGCCAAATACGCGGAATGCGGACCACGCTACAAGTGCAGGTAGAAATGCAAATGCCGTATCCGTCAGGATTTGAGTGAACAACAGGAAATTGGCCGAGATATCATCCGGTGTTGCACCGAATAACGCCAGAATTTCATTCTGGGTAAGTAATCCGCGCAATCCCATGAACAGTCCTGTAGCTACCAGTACGGGAATGATGGGTACAAATACGTCACCAAACGTGCGGACAGCTCGTTGAAAAGCATTTCCTTCTTTTTTTCCCTGGCTCTTTACATCATCCTTGGACGTTCCTTCGATGCCCAGCTTCTCAACCTCTTCAAAGATTCGATTCACTGTTCCCGTACCAAAGATAATCTGATATTGACCTGAGTTGAAAAAGGCGCCTTTCACCTTCTCGATGTTCTCGACCGTTTTCTGATCAATTTTTTCTTTATCTTTCACCATGATGCGAAGACGTGTTGCACAATGTGCAAATGATGCGATATTCTCTTTGCCCCCGATGGCATGAATGACTTCCTGGGCAATCCGTTGATTCTCCGACATGTTATCTCATTCCTCTCACGTAATACTTAATAACTCCATTGAGTTGCTTCAAAATCAGCTTTGCCTCCGCGTGTAAAGAAACGAATGTCCACGCTGTCCCGGCTTGGGAAAATCCTGCTGGTAAAGACCTCTTCCCCATTGTTCACAAAGATCTCGACTGAAGATGCATCTACGAACAGATGGAACTTAATCACTTCCGCAGTAAGTGTGCACTGTCGTACAACGCCATTCTGCTCTGCCAACTTGGCACCAGACATCGTCCGATCCAAGACAACTTTCTGCTGAATCCGATCATACAGAAGAACCGTCTTTTCAGTTCCATTTGCCCGTAATTCGATGCCTACAATCTCTGCTTCTAGATGGCTTATCTCACATATCAGCTCATAGGCAATCCCATTAAAACCAGCGAAGGATCGACTCTCATTATCAATCGTTGCGCGAATATGTGTCCCTTCCTCCTGCTGACGTAATTGGACCATCTCTGCAACCGGTTGTTGAATTAACTTGCCGTCTCTCAGTGACAATTGCCGAGGAATGGTCAGGCAATGAGCCCAGCCACTATCGTCTGTCGGATATTCCAGATCAGGAAGTCCCATCCAACCAACCAGAATACGTCTTCCGTCCGGGCCCTGCATCGTCTGCGGCGCATAGAAGTCGAATCCACGATCCAACTCCTGAAATTCACCATGATTGAACTCTCTCGTCTGGAGATTGAGCGGCTCACCGATCAGATAACCGGATTGAAAAATATTCTGATAATGATCTCCCACAGCGTCTATGCCTTGCGGGGAAAAGACAAGTACACCTTTCCCGTCTATCTCCATATAATCCGGGCACTCCCACATGTAACCAAAGGAGGTTAACTGCGTGCGAATTTCACCAAGAAACTCCCAGTTGTTCAGATCAATGGAGCGATACAGCACTGTACATCCCGTCTCATCTGTTCTCTGCGCACCAATTACACCATAATACGTGTCTCCTTGTTGCCACACCTTGGGATCTCTGAAGTGTTCCGTGTATCCGGCTGGCACAGACGAGATCACGGGATCATTCAGTTTGGTTACTGAACCGCTTTCATCCATAACTGCCAAGCATTGATACGGATGTCTGACCCAATCCTCATCCCTTGTATTGCCTGTGTACAGCAAATGCAGCTTGCCGTCTTTTTCAATCGCACTGCCGGAATAAGCTCCGTGTGAGTCATACCTGCCACCCGGTTCGATTCCAATCCCGACATTTTCCCAGTTCACCAGATTCTTCGAGCGGGTATGATACCAGTATTTCATGCCATGTTCTGTCCCAAGTGGAAACCACTGATAGAACAGATGATAATAGCCTTGATAATATGCAAAGCCGTTAGGATCATTAAGCAGACCTGTTATCGGCTGAATGTGATAACTTTGTCGCCAAGGACATACGGATATCTGTGCTTCAAGCTTCGCAATCTCTCCAGGCTCCGCTTGCTCAATTCGTCTGTAGCGTTGCTCTCTAGTCATTTTCATAGCTGTTCTCCATTCAAAATATAGGAACCGGTTCCATTCGACGCAAAAAAATAATTCCATGGCATTAGTGCCTGCACCGGTGTTCGCATATCCGCATTGGATATTCACAATGGAACCGGTTCGATGGAATTATCATAAAGGATGTTTTTATAATTTGTCAACGCTTTCTCGAGGAATTAGTTCTACGTCGAGTGTTGTTCGTTCCTCCACCGACTCGCCTTTGACCAGACGAATAATGTGATTCGCCGCTACTTTGCCCGCCTGCAAATAATGATATTTCACCGTCGTCAGCGTGGGGTGAATCATCTCCGTAATATCATATCCGCCAAATCCCGTAACAGACAAATCTTGCGGTATGCGAATTTTATTGGAGAATGCAATCTTCATCACACCCAGTGCGATATTATCCGTTGCCCCCACGATGATCGTTGGTGTGGTCTCTTTCAGTATGGCTTCAGCGGTAACAATGGCTTCAGACATCTTAAAGCTTGTCTCATAATACTTCACTTCACATCCACCACACTCGGCGATTGCTCGCTGGAACCCTTGTTTACGATAGATTCCTACCGCCCGATCCTTCTCGCTAACCCCCATATACACGATCTTGCGGTGACCCTGTTCGACGACATATCTGCCCATCTCATAACCTGCCTGATCATCATTGTGAACCAGACTGTGCAATTGCTCATGCTGCTGCCCCACCAATAACACCGGAATCCGTATATCCTCAACGGCCTTCAGATGTGCTTCAGTCACTTCAGCAGCCAGCAGAATAATACCCGATACCTTCTGTCGTGCAAAATCATAGATGGCATCAATCTCGCGTTGCATGTCCTGACTTGTATTTGCGATCAGCATCTGATACTGATTACTCCGCAGTTCTTCATCAATACCGATCAATGTCTGTGATGTTGCAAAAGAATCAAGACGTGGCACAACCGTACCGATGATACTGGTCTTCTTAGCCTTCAGACTCTGTGCAAATGTATTGGGAACATAGTTGTATTGTTTGATAATGCGCTCAATCTTCTGGCGTGTATCCTCACTAACCGATCCGCCATTCAGGAAGCGAGAGACCGTGCTTTTTGCCACACCTGCCATCTGAGCGATATCAGAAATCGTTTTATTCATAAAGACTCCTCTTATTTCTATTAGCTAGTTTACCTTTTATTATACTTCGAATCGCAAACCCGTGGCGAATTTGATTCAACTCCATTTATCGTACATCTATTGTACATTCCCAATGTAATAGCAAAAGCCCGATGGTAATGTGACGTACATACCGAAGTATGATCCGACATTCATCAGGCTGTTTAGCTTCCATATACATGTTTGCACAGACGATCAGGGCAAGGATAATCCCTATCTCTGTTGACTCAAACCTCAATAATAATAGGCAAGATCATTGGTCTTCTCTTTGTTTGAGCGTAAATATAGTGACCGATCTCGTCTTTCAGCTTTCTTTTGATCACATTCCACTGATTCACCCCAGCCCCGGTCAACTCATCCATCCGGTTTAGAACAAGCTCATGGATCTCATGCATGAATTCTTCCGAATCCTTAACAAATACAAACCCTCTAGAGATAATTTCGGGTGACGTGACCATCTGTTTTTCCGTTTTGCTCAGTGTAGTCACAATCACCAGCATGCCATCGGAGGATAGTTGCCTGCGGTCACGCAGTACAATATTGCCGACATCACCCATGATCAGACCGTCTACGAGACTATTTCCTGATGCAATTTTGGGACCTAACGAAGCAATGCCGTCTTTGTACTGGACCATATCCCCATTATTCACGATAAACACATGATCACGCTCTATACCTACGGATTCAGCAAGCAGTCTGTGTTGATACAACATGCGAAACTCACCGTGGATCGGAATCAGATAATCCGGTTTCATCAGAGTAAGCATCAATTTGAGTTCTTCCTGACTGCCGTGTCCCGATACATGCATCCCAGCTGCACCACTTGAACCATATATCACACGTGCTCCAAGAACATACAGGTTATCAATTACATGTGCAAGATTTCGTTCATTGCCCGGAATGGCTCCGGCAGCAATAATGACCGTGTCCCCGGCGTTAATTCTTACGTGAGGATGTTTACCGGATGCCAAACGTGACAATGCTGCCATCGCTTCTCCCTGGCTACCGGTGCATAATACAACAACTTGTTCTGGTGGAAACTGATCCGAATCGATAGCTTCAATCAACAATCCATCAGGAACTTGCAAATACCCCAATTCACTGGCCACCGATACCACATTCACCATACTTCTGCCCAACAATGCAAGTTTGCGACCCGTCTCGAATGCTGCATTCACAATCTGCTGTACCCTACTGACATTCGACGCAAAGGTGGAGATGAATACTTTTTGTTTTGCACGAATAAAGGCATCCAGAATGTGATCCCCCACAACACGCTCAGAAGGTGTAAATCCGGGTCTTTCTGCATTGGTACTCTCGGAGAGCAAAATATGGACACCCTGTTTGCCAATCTCGGCCATACGGTGCAGATCTGGGAAAGGTCCATGTACAGGCGACATATCAAATTTGAAATCTCCGGTATGCACAACATTGCCTGCTCGGGTCTGAAAAAAGATACCAAGACAATCCGGTATACTATGACTGGTTGCAAAAAAGGAAACCTCGATCCCTCCCAGCGTAATGCTGGAATGAGCATCGATCGTATGCAAGTCGGCTTTGCGTAGCAACCCATGCTCTTTCAGTTTAAGTTCGATCAGCCCACGAGTGAGCCTGGATGCATACACCGGGATGTTCATTTGTTTTAACAAATAGGGAATGCCACCAATGTGATCTTCATGTCCATGGGTAACCACAAGACCCCTTACTTTATCCAGATTCTCCAGCAAATACGTTACATCCGGAATGATCAGATCAATACCAGGCAATGTCTCATCGGGAAACTTCGAACCACAGTCAATCACGATGATGTCCTGATGGTACTGGATGAAATACATATTCTTCCCTATTTCATTCACGCCGCCAAGTGCAGCGATATACAGTTTGTTGTGGGCTAGATTCAACTCTATTATTCCTCCTCTGCGTGGCAATCGTATACGATACTGATCTATATTCCTAGTATGGAAGCAATCGCCTCAGTTATGCATTTCAGCGTGATTATGCCAAAAAAACCACCACGGAATTTTCATTCCATAGTGGTTTATACGAAAAATAAATGCGGTTACACCAATGATTTATCACGCTGTAGTAATACGTCTTGTTCATAGGTTTTGATATCGGTGATCCACTTTTCACGAACTGGAACGCCTTGCTGGGCACAATAGTAGTCCCAGATCGCGCCAAACGGATAGGATTTGAACTCTTCCGTTAAGGCAAGACGCAACGTGTAATCCCCTTCCAATTCGGCTTGTTTCAAGGCATCCACTGGTTCGAGCATCGCTCGGAGAAGGGCTTTGATCGTGTTGCGAGTCCCCACAACCCATGCAGCTACACGGTTAATGCTTGCATCAAAGAAATCCAATCCAATATGTGTGGTCGCAAGCAGATCATGTCGAACCAGTTCACGGGCAATTTCCAGCAACTCATCGTCCATAATTACCACATGGTCACTATCCCAACGCATCGGGCGGCTTACGTGAAGCAGAATGCCACTTGTAAACAAAGACAAGGACGACAGTTTATTAGAAATAACCTCTGTTGGATGGAAATGACCCGCATCCAGGCAGATTAACGTATCATTTTGCAAACCGTAACCCATATAGAATTCATGAGAACCCACCACATATGCTTCCGAACCCAGACCAAACAGCTTACTCTCTACCGCGTCCAGGTTGTGCTCCGGGTTAAGTGGTTCGCCGAATACTTCATCCAGCGATTCTTTGAGACGTTTGCGTGGTGTCAACCGGTCAACCGGATTATCTTTGAATCCGTCCGGTACCCATACATTGGTTACACAAGTCTGACCAAGCTGTTCCCCGAAATAAGCACCAATCCGGCGGGATGCCTTGCAGTGATCAATCCAGAACTTGCGAATTTCAGGATCTGGATGACTGAGCGTGAACCCGTCACTTGATTTTTCATGGGAAAAACATGTTGGGTTGAAGTCCAGACCGAGTCCTTGTTCTTTCGCCCATTTCACCCAGTTCTCATAATGCTTTGGCTCAATCTGATCCAGTTCAACCTGCTCGTCTGTATCCGTGTAAATCGCGTGCAGATTGACCTTATGTTTGCCGGGAATCAGAGCAAAAGCTTGCTCCAGATCTTTACGAAGTTCTGCTGGTGTGGTCGCAGCGCCCGGATATTGACCTGTAACGGAAATACCACCTGTTAACTCCCCATCTTTATTCAGAAATCCTTTGACGTCGTCGCCTTGCCAGCAGTGTACGGATACTTTGATCTCCGCGAGTTTGTTCAGTACCTCGTCCGTATCAATTCCGTGCTGGGCATACAATGCCTTGGCCGCTACATACGCTTGCTTGACTTGGTTATCCATCCGCAAGAACCCTCCTAATTTAACGTGTAAATGCTGCCGGTACACCGCCATCAATGGTCATCATACAACCGGTTGTTTTTTCGGATTTCGAAGAAGCAAAGAATGCAATTCCTTCCGCAATATCTCTTGGATAGATATTCACGAGCAATGTCGTCCGTTTGCGATAATACTCTTCCAATTGATCCGGTTCAATTCCATATGCCGCTGCTCGTTCATTTCTCCAGGAACCGTTCCAGATCGCTGAACCCTGTAGAATGGCATCTGGAAGAATCGTGTTGACACGAATGCCGTACTCTCCACCTTCTGCTGCAATACAACGTGCCAGATGTGCTTCCAGCGCTTTCGCTGAGCTGTAAGCTGAGGCACTTTTACCTGCATACACCGAGTTCTTGGACCCGATAAATACCATGCTTCCCCCAATACCCTGCTGTTTCATCAGCTTGAACGCTTCACGAGCCACGAGGAAATATCCTGTACCCAGTACATTCATGTTCAGGTTCCATTCCTTCAGGGACGTTTCGTCAAATGGGCTGGATGTCGCCAATCCGGCATTGTTCACGATGATATCCACTCCGCCATACTGCACCGCAACATCAGCATACGCAGATTGAACGGCTTCCTCATCGGTGACGTCCATTTTCAGCGCATAAGCACGATTCTCACCGTACTGATCATTGATTTCCTGTGCTACCTTCTGTGCGCCCTCCAGGTTGAGATCAGCAAGCACCACATGTGCGCCTTCAGATACCAATCTGCGTGCTGTTTCACTTCCGATCCCGCCTGCGCCGCCTGTAATAAACGCCACTTTACGGGAGAATTCGGTTTCTGCTGGAGCCAAAGACAATTTGTACAATTCCAGCGGCCAGTACTCCACATTGTAAGACTCGTTTGCACTAAGTGATACGAATTGGCCCAGGCTAGTAGCCCCACGCATAACGGCAATCGCTCTGTGATACAACGCTCCGCTTACTTGGGAAAGCGCCCAGCTCTTGCCTGTGTTGATCATGCCCACACCTGGAATGAGGATAACGCGTGGTGCCGCTTCGAATATGACATCACCTTCGTTTTTGTTGCTCTCAAAATACTGTTGATACTGCTCTTTGTAGGCAGCCACACCTTCTACCAACTTGGCTTTTAAACCTTCAATATCTTCCGCATCCGGTGTCCAATCGATGAACAAAGGTACCACTTTGGTATGTACCAGATGATCCGGGCAAGCTGCACCCACCTGTGACAATTCCGGTGAATCTGCTCCGCCCACAAAAGCAAGTACGTCCTCTTGATCGTCAAAGGACAAAATCATTTTTTTGCTATCCGATACCGCTCCACGAATTGTTGGCATTACACGTGATACGATCTGACGACGAACCTCTGCTGCAAGTGCCGGGTGTTTCACACCACCGAACAAACTTTCTTCGTTCACCCGTGCTTCGATGAATGCTTCTGCTTCGTTGATAATCTTGATCGTTTGTGCGTAACATTCCTCGGATGTTTCTCCCCAAGTGACAAGTCCGTGTTTTTCCATCAGCACGAGTTCGGCATTGGGATTCGAGAATACGCTTTCAGCAATCATTTTAGATAACGTAAACCCTGGACGTACATAAGGTACCCATACAAAACGATCACCGTAGATCTCTCTCGCCAATTCCTTGCCGTTATGTGCACAGCACAAGCTGATAATGGCATCCGGGTGCGTATGATCAACATGTTTATATGGAAGAAACGCATGCAGCAGAGTCTCGATAGAGGCACGTGGTTGCTTGGCATCAATCATGCAATGTCCCAAATATTCAACCATCTCTTCATCCGACATGGATTCACGTTCAATTAATGGTCGAATGTCTTCGAGCCCAAGTCCGGTAAAATGTTTCGCTTCCATGGAACCCAGATCAGAGCCGCTTCCCTTCACATACATTACTTCTACATCACGACCACGAAAATCCTTCACTGTCGTTTTGGTAGACGTATTGCCACCGTAGATGTTACATACACTGCGATCAGTTCCAATCAGATTGGATCGGTAAACCAACTGCTCAAGTCCTGTTGTTTTCTCAGATGCCTGCGATGCATTCCATAAACTCTGTACCATTTGTTTCCCTCCGATAATGTTTGTTTTATTCCTAATCCGAGTTTAACATCTTTGTTTTATTTTGAAAACAAAATATTTTAAAACCAAACGGAAATATTCAAAAGTCATTATAGATTGAACTATTTTATTAAAAAAACACCCTGACGTGAACGTCAGAGTGTTCCTGTTTCATCGGCGGATTAGAAAATCCCCGCTTTTTGAGAAGTGTTTTTAATACCATAGGTATCATTAACTACGGTGTTGCCAAAGCTCGTTAAGCTTCCGTTCGGACCTGTGGCCATGTCCAGATAGTTCAGACCGGAGCTGTTTCCGTACCAAGACCAGGCAAGCCAGCCTACCCCTTTTTCCTGACCATATCTCATGATGGCATACTCGTCCACATCACCGTTTGTGTGATATCCCCCGAATTCACCAATGATCAGAGCCAATCCTTTGTTCAGCACATTCTCCATATTGGCTTTGACCGTTGCAGCATCTTTGCCAGCATACTCATACATATGAATGGAGAAGACGGTATTTTTTTGAGAATCGGCTGCAAATACACTTTGTCCATAATCCACGATGGATTGAGGGAACTGCCCCCATCCGGCTGCATCCACAATTAGAGTATTTTTAATTCCCGCATTTCGGAGTTTCGGAATGGCTTTTTTGTAACCATCAGCCCACGCACTTCCATTCCACGTTCCATACCATTCATTGGCGATATTAACGATGACCCGATCTTCTTTGCCAATCAAAGCTTCCTTAATGCTAATCCAGTAGTTCACCGCCGCATCCAACGAATTATAGTCATCTTTCCCTGTAGCGTCATGCACCTCGAGTACAGCTATCATTTTATTTTGGTTAACCACATTAATAATATTTTTAACAGCGTTCAGATCATCTTTGGTGTACAGGCTACCATTCGAAAGAACTATGCGTACCGTATTGGCACCTGTTTTGGCGATTGCAGGGATAGCGGTATTCAAATCATTTTTGAACCAGGAATGTCCGTGATTAACACCTCTCATGACAAAAGCCTTGCCTGTGGAATCGTACAACTTGTTACCGCTTACATAAAATCCTGTAGCAGCAGATGCTTTGGGGGCTGCACTCCCTAATACCATGAACATGAGAGCAGCAATAATCGTGAAGATTGTACACTTTTTCAGATTAACCATTCGTTTGGAACCTCCTGTATTTGTTTTTTTTATTTCAATTAACCCTGCTCCAGGCAAGAAGTTAACTAAAATCGTTGGTAATAGAAGTTTTTTGGTTATAAAATAAACAACTAATAACTTTATTATAGTTACTTTTTTTAGTTTAAATAAACTTTATCGTTAAGGTTATGAAGTTATAATAAATTGAAAACGCTTACCAGTCAAGATATTTTTACCATGATTAGGAATCTTTTGTTTTTACATAACACAGCAAAAAAAAGGTTCTCTCCCCTCACAATCGTTCGGAGAAAGAACCCTCTGTATTATTAACGAAAGTTAACTCTTGTTTAAGTCTTGTTTATCTGTTGTTTAACTCCTGATTTAGACTAAGTGTCTTCTCTAACTCCCGCCAATACCAAACCAACCCGATACTGTGGTCTCACCCGAATTTCATTAAACTTTCCAATCTCCACGCCCTCAAACCGCTCCACATAAGCCTGATTCACATAACTCTCAGTCGTCCCTTTTCGAATTGGGGTTATAGACAGACGAAGCGCGTGATCGGCCAACAAATGACGGAATTGCTTCAAACCAAGCATCCAGCTGTGTCCATAGTGAATATGATCCGTTAACATCTGATGATGAATATGTGCTGTTGCAACGTCTCCTTCATAATCAATCTCAATCCACACGTCATCTACTTGTTCCGGCCACGCTGTGTCCAATCTCAGTGTTGCTGCATACTCTTTCGGATAATCAACCTCTACAGCAGGTTCGTAAGGCGAAACTTGGAATGTATACGTATCGAATACTCCTTGCTTAGACTGGGTTAAGACGGCATATTCAGAAGCTGAAACATGCTCTGGAGCCGGATAGAAGGATACCTCCATCTCTGGTTGCTCCACAGATGTACATAGGAGCATCTCATTCTGTACATACAGATGACTGCTGCTAATTACAAGCCTTTCTTCTCCGCCCACACGGAAACGGTAGGCATGTAATGCCTCTTCACGGGTCAATGTATTGATTCGTATGACCATACCGTCCGATGTTGTGATTTGCAGATGATGGTCCTTGCCGGCAATCGGATGTATCACAACTTCATTCCCCTGCTCCGATACTGTACCTTCAGGCATCTCCACATTTGTAACAGATGATGCATCAACAACATACTCAGGCGCCATGCCTTCATGGGCATAAAAGACAGCCGTAAGCTCCTGATTTACCATAAATCGGGTCAGTGGCTGAACGGTAGCACTAATGATCTTCATTCCACTCAGATTCATATGGAAAGGCAGAATGGCTGCCATGCCGGATTTCAGTTGCATCGTTCCTTCTCTTGGATATAAAACAGTCCCTTTGCTGGTATGCAGCTCCAATTGTATATCACGATCAGGCATCGCCACATGATCCTGATAATTATTCATGAACAGGAATCCCGAGCCATCTTGTTGGCGAACAGACCAACGCATATCCATCGTGTTCTCCGGTGTTATCGCATGTTGACCATCCGGTACAACACAGCCCATTGGTGCAAGTAACTCACCGTATCCTTCCAGGAACATGGACAAGGTACGAATGCGGTCATACGATTCACCAACACGCCCAAATTCCCCGAGTGGCGATTGGTAATCATACGTCATTTTCGGCAATGCCTGCTCGTTCATATATGAATTTTTGCCTATCGGATTGGTCCCCCCGTGATACATATAATACCCAACCAGATTGCTGCCGTTCGCAAGTTTCACAATGGTCATCGCCTCGACACTGTCCGCATCAACAACCGGACGAGCGTGATAACTGACCTGCATGCCTCCAGCAAGCTCGCAATACGCAGCAGGGTACTCCAGACTGTCATAATCCACTTCTTCCACAGGATTCATATGCAGATCCCGGAATAAATACTCCCGGCTTGGAGGCTGATTGGGAATCCATGGTGTGTACGCATACCCCGCTAGCATAGGCAATGTTCCTTCTTCAGGCACGGCAGCATTGCCCCAGGCCGTGGCAGTATAGAACATCGGCTTCATACCGACTTCTTCGGCAATATGGCGAAGCATCTTCAGATGTTCTCGTCCATCCCGGCCGGAGGTAATGTATTTTTCGCGGGTATACCCCCATGCATCCATGGGTGCGCCAGCGTGCATATACTCATTTTCCAACTGTACCCCGATAACAGGGCCACCCTCCTGATAAAAGCAGCCGTTGAGCTGACGGGCAATCTCCCGATATAATCGCTTAGCGTAATACAGATATCCTTCATCGTTCGACCTGACTTCGAATGGATAACTGAATAACCAATCCGGCATTCCACCATTACGCACTTCCCCATGACAGAATGGACCAATTCGTACGATCAGAGGCAGCTCATGTTTGCCACACAGATCCACAAAGTGCCGCAAATTCAGATTTCCTGACCAATTAAATTCGCCTTCCTGCTCCTCGTGAAAATTCCAGAAAACATAGGAAGCGACAATGCTCACCCCGCCTGCCTTCATCTTCAGTAATTCTTCTTCCCACTGCAAGTAAGCGAATCTGGAGAAATGAAACTCACCTACCACCGGAATATGGGGTTTAGCATTACGAGTCATATAATAGTTTGTAAAATCATACGATTCCCCTCGTGGGCTTTTGCCGCCACTGCCAGTCATGCGACCCGCACGAATCTCTTTATCTTCCGCATCCAATATGAAACGAATCTGGCTACCTGCTATAGTATCATTCATGGATTATATAACTCCTTCGATATAAATGGGATGTGTTGAAACGATTATCAATTTATCGATGGATGATTGCCCCTTGATGATTCGGGTTTTTCTCCAATATCCGCTCCAACTCAAGTTTGGCTTCACTTGTCCGCCCCAGCCCCAGAAGACCCAATGCCCGCATATACCTGCAATGTTCTTCATTTCGCTGATTGAGATCGTCGTCAAACACTAGAAAATCGGGCAGAGATACCGCAAAATAATCCATTCGGATGTGATCATGCATATGTCTTTCCGCATAGTCTATGAGTTTGTTAAAGCGTCGGTTTGCTTCCTTCACATTGCCAAGCTTCTGCCAAGCCAGACCCTGATAATAGATGGATTCCGGCGGTTGGTCATTATAAAACATCGCGCTTGCCGGTTCGTTCAAACCGATGGATGCTCTGTGGAAATTCTCCTCTGCCACCTGATTCTTCTTCAGTTGCTGGTAGGCACAGCCAAGATAAAAGTAAACTGGATTGTCTCCGGCTCCCTCCAATTTACCTTCACCTAAGTTCTCCGGGTAAACCAAAGCCTTCTTCAACAATTCCAATGCTAGTTCAGGTTGTTGTTTCTCCAGATTTTGCTTTGCCAGTTCTGTCAGTGCCGTAACATATTGTCCTGTTACCTTGCCTTCTCCACCCTCCCATGGATGAAACCGCCGGGTCTGAAGGGCATTCCATGCTTCTTGATGACTACCTTGCATATTCAATAAAGTCACCCACTCGATATACAGATCATCACGGTGGTGAACCAACTCCATATGTTGTTCCAGCAATTTGACTCGATTCTCGCAGGAATACCCTATCTTCTTGTGCAATTGATCCAACTCGTAGAAGATTCGGGCATCCTGTGAATCCAACCGGAAAGCTTCCTCTAATGATGCCAGTGCAAGATCGGGGTGATTCAGCTTGTTATAATAAGCCAGTCCCAGATTCCGATGTACAGTCGAATATGCAGCATCCACCTCGCGTGAAGTTTCCCAATGGGTAATTGCTTCCTCGTAGCGTTTATGATCATATAACCAATTTCCCAGGTAATAGTGAGCACGCGCATCATTCGAATCCACTGCCAATGCATCCTGAAGCACCATGAATTCAAATAACGTATTAGGAAAACAATAATCCGTTGGAGCAGCTTTCCCCTGCTTTTGACATTCCCGGGCCTGCTCCACATCCCCCAGCTGACGATACAAGTAAGCCTGAACATAACCAACCATAGGATACGGCTGTGCAATTTCGGATTCAACATAAGAGAGTACCGTCAGTGCTTCTTCCAACAATCCACAATCCGCGTAGTCTGCGGCTAGATTCAGATAATTATAAACGTCTCCTCGCATCAGACGATGGAAATGCTCACGTGTTTGCCCCGCTTGTTCTCTCTCTGAAGGTGCAGTTGCTCCGCTGTAGATCAGGACTAATTCATGTGCAGCTCCAAATTCAACCGGGTCCAGTGCCAATGTTTCACGCGCATATTGAATGGCCTGTTTATTTTGATCCAATCTACGTAACAGAGCCACCTTCAGATGGCGAGCCTTATAATTTCTGGTATTACGAATCAGCGAACGTTCGATGTGATCCAACGCTTCGATGTCTCGATGTAACGCCGTATCGATCTGAGCAAGCATGTAATAACCTGTATCCTGATACTGTGCAGACCAT
Source organism: Paenibacillus sp. FSL E2-0151 (assembly GCF_037993015.1). Classification (NCBI taxonomy): domain Bacteria; kingdom Bacillati; phylum Bacillota; class Bacilli; order Caryophanales; family Paenibacillaceae; genus Paenibacillus; species Paenibacillus sp. FSL E2-0151. The sequence continues at coordinate 3,094,807 of NZ_CP150308.1, read as the reverse complement.
ACGGCTTTATACAGGGCTGCGTAGGCTTCTTCCTGTTTCCCCTGTAATTTCAAACTCAGACCGAGTTGGTAAAATGCTTCACTATCATACGGATTTGTATTTTTCCATGTCAGTGATTGCACGGCCTGTCTGAAATGCTTCTCTGCATCTTGAAACACCCCTCTACGCAGCAGCAATGTGCCATACGCTATGTTTAGACGAATATCCGTTGCATCACGCTTCAAACCTTCCAGATAATAAGGTTCCGGTTCATACGTGGCATGCCGATATTGTTCCAAATGAAGGCCCGCCAGATATAGTTGTTCATTCGTACGAATCTCGGATGGTAGCGGGAGTGGTGTGGCCGGGTCTGGGACTTCCTGAATCTCAGAAGGTTCAGGTTGATAGGCTACAAGTACTTTTCCTTCCGCAGTTCGAACACTTAACTTCACCTGATGCCATTCATCTTGTCCGCTCCACGGGAATGAAGATTTATATAGTTCCGTAGGTGAGATATTACATCTCTCATGGAGATATACCGTGGTTGATCCTATCACTTCAACGGTCACTTGTTCAAAAACCGACGTCGCATATACCATCACGGTTACCATTCCGGTCGTTTCGTCCATTTCCAGATTAACCGCTGCATCAATCGTTGCATTTTTGACCATACCAATTCCTTTATACGGCATAAAATACTGCGAGAATGATTTCGCTTCATAGGGCTGTAACCACGTAAAATCAGGCTGATTATCAGTGTAGATCCCGGTCATTAATTCAATATAAGGTCCATCCTCGTCCGTTAACTGACGATCCCAAGCTTGCCCGAATTCCCCGTTCCCCCAGGTCCATTGCTTCTTGCCCGGAGAAATATGATGATTGGCTACATGCAACAAACCCGCCTGAACCCCGTGGTCATAACCCCCTACAAAATTATAATCCGACTTATACGCCATATAGGATGTTGGAACCGGTATATTTTTGTAGCGCGAGATATCCACACCTTCGGAATAGTCCATCTTGTAATAAGTGCCGGTTGCGATGGGAAAGCGGGATACGTCCCGTTTTCCGTGGTCCAACACAGCCGTTACATCAGGTGGAAAGACGGATTGCGTATGATCGTTGACAGCTACAGCCGGGTTGGCCCACCATAAAAAAGTTTGAGGTGCGCTGGTGCGATTGTATACCTCGGCATGGATTTCAAGATAGGCTTTGCCGGGATGTAATGTGAAGCCAGCGGTCATTTTGGTACCATACATGCGGTCAATCTCACCCATCCACACGGTAGCGCTTCCATCTTCATTACTGCCAAATGTATAATCGACTGGACCAAACGTGTTGGGCCGATGATGCTGTGGCCAGTTGAATTCAATTCCTCCGGAAATCCAAGGCCCTGCCAGACCTACAAGTGCGGGTTTAATCACCCGGTTATAATATACAAAATCGTAGTTGTTGGTCCGATCCAGCGCACGATAGATCCGTCCACCCAGTTCGGGCATCATCTCAATACGTACATATTCATTTTCGAGAATAACTAATCGATACGACTTCATTTTGGCCTCATCTTCAATGCTGTCGATCACGGGATGCGGGTACACCTTACCCGAACTCCCCTGGTAGATTCTCTTTTCAAGAAACATCGGATTTTTGTCCGGTTTACCTGTACCATAGGTTGGAATATCTCTGGTTTCTTCCCATATGCGAACATTTGGTTTCGCTGTCACGTGATTCAATTCGCTCACTCCTCGGCCTCGTATATATTGTGATCATACGCTCCGACATGCAGGAAGAACATTGACATTAAGCGGTTCTTGATGGACGATCTTCGGATTCCCCCATAACCAAAGAGAGTACCGATCCACTGAATAATGCAGTGAAAGGTACTCTCTGATCGTTCTTGATTAACTTATCTGCGACGTGCAAAATCCACAAATCTGAACTTGTCCGGTCTGTGCCTTGACTCCGTATACTGAAATTGACTGGCATCCTCCAGGTACACCTGGCTCCTCACCACAACCACATTGTGGAAACCTTCAAGGTCAAGCAGTTCCCTGTCCTCGGCGGTGGGTTCTTCCACCAAAATCTCTTTTTTGGCAAACGAAATGGAAAGCCCGAGCTCTTGCTCAATGTACTGATAGATGGAATCATTACAGATCTCTTTGCTGAGCCCAGGAACAAGCCGCTGGCTAATGTAATCTTTGTCCAGTATGACCTGCTCTCCATCCACTTTGCGCACACGTCTGATCTCCCAGACCTGTTCATTCAGACCAAAGTTAATCTTCTTGTGCAACGCCTGATCGACCTGTTGCTCCTCAAAAACCTTCACATACGTTTGAGCACGATGTCCCATTTTTTTGGCTAATTCCTTGAAACTAACCAGACCTGAGATGGGAAAATCGATCTTGCGTATGTCCAGTACAATCGAGCCCTTGCCTTGAATCTTCTGAATGTAACCTTCTTCGTACAACATTTTCAATGCTTTGCGAATAGTCTCTCGAGACGTTTGATAACTTTCCGATAGATCCAGTTCCGATTGAAGTAACGTCCCTGCCTCAATCTCTCCGGTCCGAATACGATCTGCAATATCTTCATATATCCGGATAAATTTATTATTCATTATTCATCACCATTGTTCATTACCCTTTTTTATCATATTGGCAACTATTATAACATTAAAAACCAATCAAGCGGTAATGTCGTTACTTCCGATGATTGCAGTAACACATGTAAGAATCAATTCAATCTAGATATGACGATCGAACGCTGACGCTTTCTCCACTTGATCTGTACGCTTCTCATCCATGACTTGAATTAGCTTATTTAAACGGAAGATCAGCGCTGCAGCTTCGGATCTACTTAAGTGCTGCATGGGACGGAAGCTGCCGTCTTCATATCCTGTAATCATGTACAAACCTGCAAGTTCCTGCACTTCTTCTTTGGCCCAATTAGATACATCAGTCTGGTCGGTAAACGCTTTTGGGGAAGTCAGCGGTTCCGGTCTGATTTTACGGACAACATTAGCTATAATCTTGGATGCCTGTTCCCGTGTCACCAGCGCATGTGGAGCGAATTTCCTATTCCCCATGCCTTGAACCATCTCATGGTGAACGGCTGCCTTAATCTCAGGAGCAAACCAATCCTCATCGTTCACATCCTGAAATCCATGTTGTTCATTAACCGTTGTGTCCACACCCATCAGACGCACGATTAATGCGGTAAATTCTGCACGCGTGATCGGACGGCGTGGCTCGAAGCGAGTTTCACTTACACCTTGAATGATATTTTGTTCCGCCAGCCAGGTGATCTGATCTTTATTGAATGTTTGGCTGATATCAATAAATTTGATAATTTTTTTCACAGGTACATCAGGCTGCTCAGACGGTTCTGGTTGTGAACTCACCTCATCGGCTTGTTCCGATGTACCGTTTGGACTCGGGGTTGCACCGCCACCGCTCCAGGCGGATGGTGGATACGGAAAAGTCATGGCTGCTGCCCGTTTTCTTTCACTTTTTTCACCTGCTGAATTCTCCGTCCATACTTCCACCTCATAATGCTGCTCGGCATTCAGTCCTGTCCATACATGACTGCGCTGCGTGCCACGGTAGATCTCACGATCTTTATGGGTGATCACAATCACCTCATTCATTGAATCCAGTTCCCAAGTTAGCTTAATCGTACTTGTGCCTTGCGCTACGGCTGCAACTGTCAGATCCTCGGAAGGCAACGTCTCGAATTCCGGAACCAGGAGCGCCTCACCCTCCCCTGCCTCATTAAATGGAACAATTGCAAAGTCAGTATAACGCTCTGCACTGATTAATTCAGACACATGTATTGATGTCTCCGTTGTTGTTCCCACAAGCTCTTCATTTCGATAGATTCGATAACCCGCAGCACCAGGAATCAGTTCCCATACGATGTCTGCACCATACATGGAACGCCCCTCTACTACAGGAAGTGAAGCAGCACTACCGGGCAAAGTCATGGCATGAAGGTAATAACCACCATCACTACTGCCCGAGGCATTCATGGTCTTCACTATATAGATATAGTTCACGCCCGGTTCGAGTTCCTTGTCGTCATAGAACAGTTCGTCTGCAGGAACACGAGCAACCTCCACACCATCACGCTCAATGATAAACAACTCGGCACCTTCGACCCGGCTCTGTTCCAATAGAAGACGAATGTGATCCTTCGCTGAATTAAACTCTACTTTGACAGGAGCTACTGGTTTGGTCAGAACGAAATACGCCAGCTTCTCCGATGCATCTCCCTGATCATTCTCTGTGTAGATTTCAATCGAGTACTGTTTGCCTGCATCCAGTTGATCAACGATAAACTCTTTTTGTGTGCCTCGGTATACTTCCGTGCCATCCAGCAATACAACGAATGTTTCGTTCCCATATGGGAAGTCCCATTCCAGTTTGGCGTGATCTGTCTCGGGGTATATCTTCATTTCCAGTGAATCAACATGAGGCAAGGTGTAAAAAGGAGTCACGGTCATTGGGTTTCCTGAACCAGCCGTATTATAAGGAATAATCTGTACCTGATCATATCGGGTTGCACTCTCCAGATGAGTTAATCTCACCTCTGTGATATCCCCTTCTTCAATCGTGGTGAACATCTGATCTCCGATACGTATGGTATATCCCTCCGCACCTTGTACCTTTGGCCAAGAGATCAATCCCTCTTTTTCCCCAATCTTGCTTGCATGTAAAGGTTCATGAATGATCGCAGGCAACGTTCGCAAGTGAACTTCGAAACCGGAATCACTCTCTCCCGTTGCATTGGATGTTTTGATGGTATACGTGTAATGCTCTCCTGGTGTCAGTCCAAGATCTTCAAATGAAGCTTGATCCGCTGGAACCTTAGCGACTTCAACACCATCCCGCATAATGATGAATTGCTCTGCTCCCCGTGTTGAGCTTCCAGTCAGGTCCAATACCGCAGTCTTATCTGTGATGTGTGTGATGCCTGCCGTCTGAGGTGATATGGGTTTCGTTAAAACTTGAATCTGAATAGACTCTGACCGATGCCCATCTTCATTAATCGCAACAAGTTCGAATTCATACGCCGTGCCATCCAGCATACTATTGAGATGTACAGACGGTTCAGACACGCTCTGCACATCTCCCGTTATCCTATTACGGATCTCATATGCAGCTGCTCCCTGAACAACATCCCAAGCCAGATCCACTGCATGTGTTCCGGCTTTCACTGTGATACTTTCTGCAATCAATGGCAACGTTTGAGTCATTACACTGAAATTAAGCGGCCCACTCGTTCCACTCGCATTGACTGCCCGAATCACATAAGTGTATTTCGTTCCCGGCGACAGATCCTTGTCTACGAATTGGGTTTCACTTAAATCCATCTGAGCGATCTCTCTTCCATCCCGTTCAATGACATAATGATCTGCCCCTTGGACACCAGTGTTACTGAAATCCAGACCCAGGCTGTTTTTTGCCACATCATATACTGCAACCTTAACGGGTTTCTCAGGCAAAGTCAGCAGAGATACATCCGTCGCTTCAGAACGAGTTCCCTGTCTGTTGACCGCCCATAGTTGATAGCGATGCCACGTTCCATCCTTGAGTCCTGTAATCGTTGCTTCATTCTCCATTCCTCTATAGATCTCCTTACCATTCTGCTCAATCACGTATTCAGCGGCACCTTCCACGACAGACCAGGAAACTTTTGCATGATGTACTCCTGAATCAACAAGTACTTCGGCAGGCGACACAGGTTTGGACAATCGGATGAGCTGAGCTGTTTCACCTGATCCAGAAGCATTCACAGCCTGAACTTCCAAAGCGTACTCTGTACCTGGCAACAATCCCTCAAGCATGTAGGCCAGTTCTGATGTTCTGCCCATTTCTGTTCCATTGATTTTCACAATATAGAGATTCGCCGTATCTACAGCTTGCCATGCAAGTCCCATACTTGTCTCACCAGTCGATGTGACATTAAGTCCTTCCGGCCTGCTAGGTAGCGTAAGAATTGTACTACTGGTAGATACACCGTACCCAGCAGCATTGCCCGCCTGTACTTCATAGGTATACTCATGACTGCTTGACAGGTGGTGAACTGCGAGTTGTGTATCTGATATCTCATGGCTCTGTCCATCGAGGACCACCCGATATTTCGTTGCCCCAGCTACAGGTTCCCAGCTCAAGATTGCTCCCTGTTCAGTTACTTGAACAACGTGAAGTCCCGAGGGGCTCTCTGGTAGCGTTGTTCCTGATACCGAACTGCGCATCCCCTGTCCACTTCCGTTCACTGCTTGTACATCCAGTTGATAAGATGTTCCTGAACTCAGTCCCGCAAAGACCCATTCTTGGGTTCCAGCAGGAACCGTTCCCGACTTCTCTCCATTCAACCATAAATCATAACGATCGGCTCCACGTACTGCTTCCCAATTCAGTCGAAGGCTCCCTGTGGAAGCATCGGATACCTGTAAGCCGGACACCTGCCCAGGTAAAGTCTTGAGCAAAGGTAATCCTGCCAACGGTCCTGTTCCTGTCTCATTTCCGGCTATTAACGTATAGCTGTACTCCGTTCCGCTATCCAGACCCGAGTCCAGATACTCCGTCTGCTCTCCTTCATATATGGCTGTTCCATCGCGTGAAAGCCCATAATACGTCGCAGAGGTAACTGTCTCCCACGTTAATGAAATATCATGCTCCTGAATTTGAACGGCCATAAATTCTCCGGGCATTGCCGGCAGTGTGAGGAATCCGGTTCTACTGCTACCACCTGCTCCACTTTCATTCATTGTCGTTACCGAAATGTTATGAATGGTACCTGGAACGAGGTTGCTAACATAGGGAAGGCTGCCAGGATCAGATACCGTCTGATCAAATACGGTGGCACCGTCCGAAGTAGTCGCGATGATGCGGTAAGCATCTGCTCCTCGTACTGAATCAAAATGAATTTCGGCCAAATTGGGCTGTGAATCTACTTTTCTAATGTGCAACGTTCCGGGAGCTGCCGGGGTAGTTAATACTTGAACACTTACTGCATCACTTACTCCGGTATGGTTTCTCACTCTAACTTCATATTCATAGACCTGACCACCGCTTAGGGAGTTATCGATTATACTGTGGTTAGGATAATCCAGTGTCCATGACTGTCCTGTCGTTTTATTCGTTATCTCATACTGATATCCATTGGTATACCTTTCCCCTGTTGGCAAATCCACTGTAAGTTCAGCTGATGTCTCAGCGATCTGTGTCATTCTCACATGACTCGGTTGCTCGGGCTTGCGTTGAATATGGTAAGGTGATGATGTTGTCTCATATGTATTCCCTGCTCTGTCCATGGTTTTCGCATGAATGTACCATATACCTTCCGATTCGATGGATATTTTATGCTGGTCAGAGCGGGCTTCAAGCCAATGCTCCGGTGATTCTGCACTGTTCGTAACTTGATAGAATTGTTCCAGTTCTTGAATGCCTGAGTGGGCGTCGGCATACTGAATGGTAGTGGATATATCCATGTCCGTCCAGCCATGTCCGTTCGGGGCAAATGTTATCGTTGGAGCCATCTGATCCACATAGGCGATTCGACTCACTTCCTTGCTCACATTACCAACGGTATCTCTTGCTCGGGCCCGAATGGTGGTAGCGCCGTTTGTACTAACTGTACCGCTACTTCCTGTCATATACGGGGCATCATTCATGCTGTATTCATAGGATATCGCTTGTTCATCCACACTTCCAGCGATAGTGAATTTTACATGTTCTTTACTCCATCCAGAAGGACTTATACTAATCACCGGCTCGGTTGGAGCTGTCGTGTCGATTCGAACCGTAGCCTGAGCGGATGTGCTTATATTGCCTACACGGTCAAGTGAGCGTGCATATAGAATCGTTTCTCCCTCATCGGTAACCGTCACTTCGCCCGTGTAATCGATCCAGGGACCTTCTTTGTTAAGTCGATATTGACTCTTGGCAAGCCCACTGCCTGCATCTTCACCACTGTTTATTGCAAAAGTTACATCCTGATTCGTCCAATCCTCTTCACTTAACGTAATCGTTGGTTGCTCAGGCCCAGTCTTGTCGATTCTGGCTGTTGCCGAAGTGGAAGCACTGACATTGGCGGCCCGATCAACACTTCGTGCGTAAATCTCGGTTATCCCTTCTTCACTTAGTGTAAGAGGAGCCTTATAGTCGATCCATTCTCCCTCACTTCCCAGCTTATATTGTGTCAGACCAATGCCACTTGCTTCGTCCGTACCCTCCGTTAATGTCACGATTACCGCCGCTTTTGTCCAATCGGGCGGATTCAGCGAGATGACGGGAGGCGTTGGTGCCGTCCGATCTACCCTAGCTGTCACAGCCGTTTCCTGTCCTGTATTACCAAACGCATCAATACTGCGTGCCATAACAGTTGTGTTGCCTTCACTGTTTACGGTAAACGGATCGCTATATTCACGCCATTCTCCTGCCGGACCGACTTTAACTTCAGTCTTCTGAGTTCCGCTCAAAGCATCCTCGCCTTCTTCAACCGTGACCAGAACATCTTCCTTGGTCCAAGTGGATGGAGTGACTGTAACGGAAGGAGCAGTTGGACCCGTTGTATCCTTAATCATCTCTCCAGCGGATATAAACGGGGTCTGTATCCCTTCACCATTCAGTGCCGCCACAAATACTTCATATTTTCCGTCCGCGAGTCCAGTCAGGGCGAATTCTGTACGTGTGGAAGTTGTTGTTCTCGTTGCGAGGACTTGCCCACCTGGACTGCGTATTTCCGTTTTGTAATGGGTGCCCGCAGGATTTCCATTATTATTCCAGCTCGCTGTAACAGAGTTGCCTGATTGTGTCACAGCCGCAGCAGCCGGTGGATTCGCCAATGTATATTTGGTGGATGGACTGGAGTACCCCGTGAAGGAACCACTTGAATTTTTGGCACGTACAGCAAAAGAATAACTCGTATTCGGAGTGAGCCCAGTCACCTGCCGACTGTTTGATGCACCTGTATCCACGTTCTGATTCGTCGTCATATTCTTCAGCTCATACGTAACAGAGGCGTCATTGGCCTTCTTATCCCAGTTGACCGTCAAGTTATTAGAATTAACCAATGTGTACGTCGGCGTTCCGGGCACAACAAAACTCCTTACCGTGAAGTTAACGGTTCCTGCCGAGGATACTCCACCTTTGTCATCCATGACCCATACTTGCAACGTGTGTGTACCATCTGGCAGGGTGTCAGGCAATGTGTAATTGGTGTTGAAAGACTGATTTGAACCCGTTGCAGTCATCTGAGTCAAAATGTTCTCAGACCCACCATCAATGGACCATTTCACGGTCAACAGGTCGCCTACATCCGTATCTCGCGTTGTACCAGAGATCTGAAGTTGCTCGCCTTTGTAATACGTTTGCCCCGAAGAAGGAGCCGTTAGTGTAAATGAAGGCGGAACGTTCTGAGGGCCGATTCCCACGATCGTTGAAAATTTGCGTGAAGCCTGATTCGCTGTTGCTTTGGCATTCCACCAGAATTGTGCAGCTGTATCACTAGCCGTAACGGTCTGGCCTGGAGTGAATGACGAAGGTGAAGAACCCCCTGTTAGCTGCGCATTGTCCGGACCGCTGTACTGTCCCATGTATATGCGATCTGCATTCACAACATTGTACGTATTCGCATAAAAAGCCGTGACCTGAACGCCGCCGCTGTAATTGCGCCATCCATTCTCGATGACTTCAAACGGAGATGCATCATTACCATTCACCATCGTATCCCAATAAAATGTTCCACCCAGATTCAGTGCCGTTCCACTACGGTTGATAGCTTCCAGTTCAACCTTCATGTACCCACCTTGTGAGGTAGCATTAACGATAGATACACGCAAAATATATTCGACATTGTCCTTTTGCCGGGACATTTCAATCACATTATTGTTAATTCGGTAATAATTAAGCGGCAATGTTTTGAAGTTCACGGGTGATCCATTATGGTCGATAATCGTAGATACATTCCCTGTATCACCACCGTAAAATACATTTGTGTTTGGTAGTAATACAATTCTGTATTTACCATCACTGTTCATCTCCACTTTCACCTTGGAGGACTGTACAGCCTTCATGCTGGACGTATCGGATACAATCCCGATGGTTTCAACCGTTTCAGCCATTACCGTCGTTGCGCCCCATTCAAGCAACAGGGCTTGAGGTGATAATAACGCAAATGCCAATACCACTTTGGTTAACTGTTCCGCTTGTTTCTTCACACGTTTTCCTGATTTCTTCAACGTCTACTCTCCTTTTTGGCACACAAAAAAAAGGAGGCACCCCAACAAAGGAACGATGTCCTAAGTTGGGGTGCCTCCCCTAACAAGTGTCATTTTTTCTTGATTATAACGATTAAGCGCATGAATGTAAACACTTGATCATGAATGCCTTACTTCTCATTTCTCATCTCTGATCTTTAATAACGCTTCGTCTAGTGCGCCAACGACCTTGTCACACCATACATCAAATTCCGGATCTTCGGTCTGTAATTCAGGATGCGCCAGAATGTGCTCAATCGTACGTCGAATGCCCTGATCAGCTCTTGTCGTTGCTACAAATTCCGGAACAAGCCGCTTCAGCTTGCTGTTATCAAAGACAACGGTATTGGCTTTGTCACCCAGCAATCCGCCGCGAAGATCCTGATCACTGCATGCGGCCAAGAACTCAGAGGGTACATGCACCGCATGAAGCTTAACGCCCAACACACCAGCTATAATCTCATGAATCTGATTCCAGGTGACGGATTCATCCGAGGTGATATGTACCGATTCACCAATGGCATGGATATTTCCCATAAGCCCAATAAACCCTTTGGCAAAATCAGTATTGTGCGTAATGGTCCACAGTGAGGTGCCATCTCCGTGGATGATAACGGGTTTTCCTTCACGGATACGCTTGAGAACCTGCCAGCTGCCTTGAGCACCATGAACACCGAGAGGTACCGATTTGTCGCCATACGTATGGCTCGGACGCACGATGGTAACAGGAAACCCATGCTCGCGGTATTGTTTCATCAGATAGTCTTCACAGGCAATCTTGTTGCGTGAATACTCCCAATATGGATTCGATAAGGGCGTCCCTTCCGTGATCCGGTAATCGGCCAGAGGAGTCTGATACGCTGATGCTGAACTTATAAATATAAACTGCTTGGTTTTATCCTTGAACAAACGGTAATCTCGCTCCAATTGAGACGGTACAAAAGCGATAAAGTCTGCCACAACATCAAATTCCAGATCAGCAATCAGTTCCGCTACACGTGCCTCGTCATTAATATCGGCTTGAAGTACGTTGACCTCACTAGGTAAGTCATCGTTATGATTGCCACGATTAATTAAATAAAGTTCACAGCCTTGCTGTGCAAGCATCTCCGTAATGGCCGTACTGATGGTGCCTGTCCCTCCAATAAATAGCGCTTTCATTTCGCCACCTCCTGATCGATTTTACCCACTTTCTCATGATATCACGCACCAAAAAAAGGAGCAAAGCTCGGTGACCCGAAACCTTGCTCCTTCTGCTTATACGACCTTAATCGTTGCATATATCATGTACATGCCGCAATGGATCTCATATTCTCCCTTGGGCAGATCTTTGTCGACCGTATAATAATTGGGTCCCTTTTGCATGTATAGATCCATGCCAAGCTTTTGTGATCCCACTGATTTCACATGTGTCACCGACCGGGTCAGAATAAAGTTGATTTTGGTCGGTACGCCAGCCTTCACCTCGATAACGTCTGGTCCAAAACCATCGTTGCTCACGTCCACATCAATGACTTCATATCCCTTCAAATCCTCCGGAGTCTCAGCTTGTGCAGTTACTGCACTTCCCGATCCCGGGGATACGTCTTTGCCCATAAAATAAACCAAAAATGATCCAAGCAGTACAACAACGGTCAGACCCAGCGTTAACCAAGGCCATGTTTTTCCAAACCAGCTTTTCATATAAACACTCCTCATTCGATGTCCCATCAATATTCAATCAACAGACGGATGTATTCATTAAGCATACCTGATTCGCATGACAATGAAAATGACCCCTCTGGGCTATTGCGATTGAGCAAAAATATTTCAATAGAAAAAGCCTGATTTCTCAGGCTTATCTACGGGTATTCCCGTTCATGCTTTGCTATATCCCTTTTGGTATAACTCAGGAATAGATCGGTGTATTCCGACTTCGTCTCATGCGTAATTTATACAACTCTGGCAGGGCTACACCAATGAGTACAATAATAACTCCGAACCATTGCAATCCGCTGACATGCTCATGGAGCACGATTGAGGATAACAATACTGCAATTGGAAGCTCCACTGCACCCAGGATTCCGGCCATGTCACCACCAATATGCGGAACGCCAATAGCGAACAGTACTGGTGGAATGAATGCCCCGAAGAATCCAAGTAGCAATCCAAATACAAGCAACTGGCTCCAGATCAATCCGTTAAAGAGGAATGTCGGCGGGAACAAAATGCACAGCAGGATCAATCCGCCTGTAACCATCCACGCACTGCGGAAGGCTGGATGCGCTGAAGGAACCGCTTTGCCGCTGAACAAGACAAACAGGGAATAACTTACGGCTGCCATTAGTCCAAGAGCAATACCCAGACCGTTGAACTCACCCAATCCTTGTTCCAGGAAACCCGCTGCCAGCAAAGTTCCACCAAACAGAATGATCAACGTCAGGAACGTGACTTTGTCTGGACGTTGCCGTTTGCTTATCGCCTGAATCAATACGCTAATCCATGTGAACTGGAACAACAGGATAATGGCAAGTGAAGCCGGAATGTAACGCAAAGACTGATAATACACGAGACCTGTTATTACCGTTGGTGTTCCAGCAGCCATCAATATCAGACGTTGTTTCCACGTCAACCGCTTGAATACCTGTGCCACGGCTCCTGATGCTTTGCCATTTGCCTGTGACTTACGTTTTGTTCTAAATTTTGTGTATAGCGCCAGCATCCAGGATAGAAGAAAACCCGTGATCAGCTGTGCTCCCACAACCTCTCCAAGTTTATATCCTTCGCCGTACGCCAGAACCACAATCGTGGATAATATGCCATAGCTCATCGCTCCCGCGAGAACGGACAGATAATATTTCATTGTGAATAAACCTCCTGATGATAAGAAAAATACGCCCGCATGTTGGTTCATGCCAAGGTCACAGACACCATCTAAATGCAAAAAATCCTAACTACGAGCAAGGAATACATTGATTCCTTGGCATCGTAGTTAGGAAGTATAGGCTTCCCGTAGAGACCCTCGCCCTGTGTACACTTTCGGCCTGCGAGGTTATACGAAATGATATATGCAATTTGATGTAATTCGTGTGTGACGACTTTTCATATATTACATGGGAGGTGAGATGGTGTCAACCCTATTCCGTATAAAAAGTTGAACTAAATTATTACACCGAGTCGCTTCGATCGCTGTACTATACTTCGAGTATTCTGATTACGTAAAAACGTCATGTCCGATTGGAGCTTGAGGAGTCCCACTCCAATGTTTGTTGTAAACCTGCCTTCAATCCATCTAAATCTAACCCATCCACAGCAAAAGCCTCACGGATCAAAGGCGGCGCGACAAATTCATCATACTTGCCCAGATAAGGCGCTTCATCTTTTGCCAGTAACGCAGATGCGTCTTCAGCCGTTCGACACTCACTCATGATCTCGGCTAACAATGTTCGTTCGTCGACCTTGCCGGATACTACAAAATAATATGGCTCCATGGGCACAACCGAACGCAAGGCAAGTTTCTTGGACAGATTATGCTTCATCAGGCGCTCCAATGTACGGAATGATTTACTTCCAACCCAAGGAAGAACATACATCGAATCCCCCCCTGCCGGAATCACGACCTGCTTTAACAGTCCGCTTTCACGAGCTAGGCGGCGCGCCCGTTCAAGTCGATTGACGGCTTGTGGTGACAGATAGGGATAGATCACTGAGTCTGACAACACTTCACGCATTTTCTGTACTACCGACGTATGAATATCTCCTCCCGCTCCAAGCCATAACGTATCTACCTTACCTTTTGCAGACTTCACATACACAGCCTTGTGCTTGTGATCGACCTCTTCCACTTTCCACAGTTTGCCTGCGAGCGAGAAGCAATAGCCAGGTGGGGGCACGGTTGTAATCGAACCAATCTCTTCCGAGCCGTTTAGTACTTTATGTTCCTCATCGTCTTTAAACACGGCGTAGAAGCGATAATTATTCACAATTTTCTCACCTGTCAGACCGATGATCAATGTTCGATCCTCTGTCCATTGCAGATGATCCGTCTCAATGAGGTAATTCAGGAATACCTGATATTGATCAGGTCTAATCAACGCAAATGGAGCCAGCGAAAGGATGGCTTCCGCAAGATCTCTCGGCTCCGCCTCCCCCATACTTTTCAACATGCTCATCGTCTGATGATAGAGCACACCTATGGGCATTTTGCGGGCTTCAAGCGGCTCGACCCATTTGGTTTTTACATACAGTTCGATAACAGCAATCGCACGCATCAACGTCCACGGCATACGTGCTGGCAATTGCGCTTCCTCATCCTCTTCCTCCGGACATACAAAAAGCATCTCCGATGCCATGTCCTCTCGTCTCCCTGAACGTCCCAGACGCTGTACAAAGCTAGACGCACTATACGGTGCACCGAGCTGAACCACACGTTCCAGTTCGCCCAGATCGATGCCCAGTTCAAGCGTGACCGTTGCCGCAGCAACCGCAGGCCCCGATCCAGTGCGTAGGGCAGCTTCCGTCTCTTCCCTCAGCATAGCCGAGATACTTCCATGATGTACATGGAACACATCACGCTCTTGCCTGCGAGCCGCGACTCGCCGCATCTCAAGAATGGTGACTTCTGCATCCGTTCGGCTGTTGGTGAAGATCAGCGCTTTTTTACGATGTGTGCTCTCATAGATGAAGTCGTAGTACGCTTTGCGTGCGTTATGAAGCTGCTCCGCCTGCTCCTCGTCCTGTGCATCTGGAAAAGAGAAATGTTCCACCCGCAGTCGCAGCTTGCGACCGCCCGGGGAAGAGACCACATCCACTCCCTGCTGCGTTCCCGCAGCAAGCCAAGATGTAGCCGTATCATAGTCACTAAGTGTAGCGGACAAGCCCACTCTTCGCGGTGCACAGCCAGCCATACGCTCGATTCTGGCAAGTTCGCTGAGTACTTGAATGCCCCGAT
Source organism: Paenibacillus sp. FSL E2-0151 (assembly GCF_037993015.1). NCBI lineage: Bacteria > Bacillati > Bacillota > Bacilli > Caryophanales > Paenibacillaceae > Paenibacillus > Paenibacillus sp. FSL E2-0151. The sequence goes on along the minus strand of NZ_CP150308.1, from coordinate 3,079,634 downwards.
CCGCTCCCATGAAAGCATGCACCTCATCGATGATGACATATCGCAAGTCATGAAACAGCGCCGGGATTGCATTCGGTCGATTCATGAGCAGACCTTCCAGCGATTCTGGCGTTATCTGGAGCACACCGGACGGATTTTTCATCAGTTTTGTTTTCTCCGCCTGAGGTACGTCCCCGTGCCAATGCCAAACCGGAATATTTCCTTCGGATAACAGATCCTTAAGACGTTCGAATTGATCATTAATCAGGGCTTTCAGAGGTCCAATGTACAAAATACCAACCGACTTGGAAGGCCGTTCATACAGCTCGGTCAATGCAGGAAAAAAAGCCGCCTCCGTTTTGCCGGAGGCCGTTCCCGCCGCAATCAGCATATGATGAGGGGTATGAAAACAGATATTACAGGCCTCAATCTGAGCAGGACGAAGCGATTCCCATCTTTTTTTATATATAAATTCCTGAACAAACGGCGCCAGCCGATAGAACGGATTATCACTCATAATTCAAACTCCGCCAGAAAGTCGTCCAGATCATCTGTATTCGCGGAAGCATCTGCCCCTTTACCCGTTTCCTGAGGTTTGGCAACCCGCTCGCCAAGTAATTGAGTATAAGTCACTTCAGGATTCTGGTGTAACGTATGCAGTACATCCATAAAGTCGCGTACCACTTCACGCGTGGTCAGCAATTCATCCGCACCCAGCCGGTTCACCGCCGTTTGCATAAAATCAACCAATTGTTCATCCGTCAGACTTGCGCTGTATCCAAAATGCAAGGCATGAATCTGTCGCAGCTTCTGGAGCAGAATCAGAATCTCTTCATGCGATAACATCGCCAGCTTCAGGATCGGACCTGTGTAATTCGCATACGCTTTGGCTGCATAACGACCATCAATAAGCCTGGAGCGAAGCGCTTCATAGCTGTATAATCCACGCCGTTCATCCTCCACAAATTGCGGCGTACCGCCTACAAATATGCCCAGGTGCTCCGCTTTGCCCTGCATCGTATCATTGAACATGGTCAGCAATTTCTCATAGTTGCTTTGGCGGGAGACACTGTTTGTAATTTTGTACAGATTCACCGCTTCATCAATGAACAACAACAATCCTTTGTAACCAATGCGCGCTGTGAATTCAGACCACAATTTGAAGTAGTCATACCAGTTGTCATCGTCAATGATAACGCCAACAGCCAGTTCTTTTTTCGCTTCCGTTTTGGTTGCAAATTCTCCTCGAAGCCAGCGAAGTGCCGCCTGTTTGCGATCATCATCAGCCAGCTTGTACCCGTTCCAATACGAAGCCAGTACCTTGGCAAAATCAAAGCCGTGAACCAGATTCTGCATCTCCCCCGTCACAGCATAGATCTGCTTCTCTACTTCCAGCGGCAGAGCGGGATCATCCGGGCGCAAGTTCTGACTCTGCATCGTGGACTGTTGCAACCCTGCGATCCATTTTTGCAAAATCGGCTCCAACGCTCCCCCATCCGGGCGTGTGCGTGTAGACAGACGAGTCATCAGTTCGCGATATGTCGCAAGTCCCTGCCCTTTGGTTCCCACCAATCGACGCTCAGGTGACAGATCCACATCCGCAACAACGAAGTCCCGATCCATCGCATAGTTACGAATCATTTGCAAAAGAAAGCTTTTACCGCTGCCGTAACGACCCGTAATGAGTTTAAACGCTGCGCCTCCCTCGGCGATATTGTCCATATCCCGCAAGATGGCTTCCACTTCCGGTTTCCGACCAACAGCAATCTGCTCCAGTCCTATGCGCGGGACAACACCAGCTGTCAATGAATTTACAAGTGCGGTGGTCAGCCGCTTTGGTATTTTAAGTTCTGTCACTGCGTATCACCTCTTCACATGTTCGAACACATCTATATAATCAGGAACAATCCGATCACCATCAATCAGAAGATCACCGATCGTTTCCATAGCTACATCATTAATTTCATCCAGCAGAAGTGTAGGCATCGTTCCATATTGCTCAGCCAGACGCATCAGCTCCGTATCTGGACTTGCGCCAAGTAGAACATGAATCGTTTGTACCTGCTGAGGGGAGAGTTCCTTGGCAAAGAGCAGCCATTCTTCATCCAGATCAGCCTCAGCAGACTCGTCCCACTGCAACCTAATCGATTCTACTTGCGCTCCTGTTGCAATCTCTACTGCGCATGGCTCCGACTCCATGGAACCTTCAGTTGGAGTGATCTCATTCCTTGCTTCCAGTACATCGAATGGATTACTTGTAACATTTGCGCTATTAATCTCTTCATCCTTCACTTCAGAAGGGTGATTATCCTCAATTGTAAGCGCCAATCGCACGTACTCACTTTCCTGCTGTAAAGACGCCAGTTTCTCTGAATCAATACGAATCATCGGTTGTTCCACAGACTCCGCCTGTTCGATCGCGTATGTTTTGTCCAGGTAACGTTCAATCAGATTTGCAAGTTCGGGTTCAAGAGTCTGTCCTCGCAATCTGCCTCTGAATCCGAGCAGTTCACGAAGTTTGTTTTCAGTACATCGATAGATTCGCGTAACCATCTGCACAAATTCAGCCTGTTCACCTATGGGCATATATCTGAACGATACCGATCTTCCATAGATCGAATCATCATAGACTGCTTTGCGAAACAGAATGCGCTCCATCGTGCGTTCATCGTTAGGATCACACTCAGGCAACAGTCCAACTTGTCGCGTACGTTCCAGGTACGAATCAACCAAGGCCATGACCCGCGGGATGTACTGCTCCATCACTTCTTTGCCGCCATCTCTGTAGAATTTACTGAGCGTAATATCGTAATCATAGTATCTTTGCAGCATATTCAGCGATATATCCGATACATTATCCTGTAAAATGCGTTGCAGCTCCCTATCCAGCATCTCTGCTGGCAGGTATCCGCCCGAAAGGCCCATGACCTCGGATAAGGACATCTCCATCTGATGGACCAGCACATAATCGACCATCCACTCTTGCATATATATATTTAATTGGGGCAGCCGTTCACGGTAGTTCACCCATAGCTGCTTCAATTGATCATAACCATCCTGAGGATTCTGCCAGCCAATGCCGTTAATTAACTCGTAGATATGAACAAATAGATAGGACAGATCGGTATCCGGGTATCTCCCCTGACGTACTTCCTTCCTCCAAAACATATACCACTTGCGCTGGGCTTCATTCATCACGCCATACGTTGGCCAGTAACTCATAAAGGGAACCCACGGGGATACATCCCCCTCCATCTCTGCCCACTGCTTTGCTTCCTCTACAAAACGTTTCTCTGAGGACAATATGCCTCCACGATGCTGCATCGTATCATGTGCAGACTGCACAATGGTTGAACGATCGGGAACCGGAACTGCTGCTGTTTCAGGTTCTTCACTCAGATCTATCTCCATAAATTCCAATTGTCTTGAGTTGTCTTTCATAGAACGTTATCTCACCCTCCTCCAAGACAGAATACGAACAAGTGTATCCATAGGGATCATTATATCACTTGTCCTGTGTCTGCGGTGACGAAATTTAGACATTCCTGGACACAAAAAAGAAGGCATTTCTGCCCTCTTTTCATCATGATATATATAAGTTGAAATAATGATTTTCACATTGCACTACGATGACAGAATAACCTTCCAATCGCTGTTATCCCCAGATTTTATCGATTCCCTTTTCTAAAGGAAAAATCCGGTTATAAGCGTATGCTTCCGATGCAGCTTTCTTTCAGAAAGCTTTTAGGCGAACGCTCCGCTTTTCCAGCTTTTTTCTGTCCTCTCCGTTAGGTGTAAATGTATTGTTTCAACTTATATAGGTTCCTTTTAATATATGAAAAAAGTCCGCCCTACGTATTAATCCATTGATCTAATAGTCGGAAAGTCTCTGATGCACTATGCACCATGTTGTCATGATCTTCTGGAGTGCTGATGGACTGCTGCAGCAAACCTGTAAACTCGCTCCATCTTGTTCTTGTCTCTGAGCCGTAAGCATTGAAATATTCCAATCCACGATCAGCTTCAATGGTCAGGAACTGCGACAAACGCTTGGTCATGATCTGTCCACCGTTCGTGGACCCCTCAATTACATACAGATATCCGAACAAACGGGCAGGTGTTGAAATATCCGGTAGTTCTTCACAGAGCGGAAGTTGGCTGATTTCCTCTTCACTGGCACCCAGATTTCGTAAATCTTTTTCCAACAGTCCAGCCTTGCCTCTAATCTCAATATCCAGTCCCGTACTTTCCCAGAAAGGCTGTTGTACAGCCTGATCCTCCAGCGGTTTCAGGAATCCATAAAATTTCTCTAAATATGTTCTATATTCTTCTATAGTCACAGTTTGATTCATAATGGCTTTTGCATAAGGGTTCTGTTCTACTTGTCTGTGATAATGAGCTGTCTCGCTCTTCAGACGTTCCATAATAGTTGTTGCTGTCATCCCTAGTTATCCCCTTTCACAATCTGTTTTATTGTTGCAAATGAATGCTTATCCTCAATTAATTCTCATTGTGCCTTAAAATAGAACTACTTGCGCTGCACTCAGCTCCATTTGATACAAACATAGACTCTATGTAAGTATACTTATTCTTGTTTGAGAAAACTATATGAATCCAACATCCGTGTACAGCCAATACATTCCTCCGTTGTTATCTTAACTGACTGTAATCTGTATGTTTTAGTATTAACCGAAAACAATAAAAACGACCCTATAATCTGGAAGGCAGTAGATTTCAGATGTCAACATGGTACACTAACTTTATATCCTGTCATTGGAGGAATGCATTCTATGGATCTTACAGTTCAAGACGTTGTACTTCATCTCACAGATAACATTGAACTGCCGGAAAACACGGTAGATCAGCTCATTACGGGCTCACTTGATCGTAAGGTCAAAGGCATTATCATTGCTTTTATGCCCACACATTATGTTATTGAACAAGCCATAAAGGAAGGTGCAAACTTGATCATTGCGCATGAATCCCCCTTCTACAACCATCACAGTCATACGGATTGGCTTGCAAATGATTCGGTTTATGTGGACAAAAGAAAGTTGATCGACGAAGCAGGCATTTCCATCTATCGATGTCATGATATCATCCACCGGTTCCAACCGGATGGCATTACCGAAGGACTGATTCAGGCCTTGGGATGGTCCTCCTATGTGGAGGATAAAAGACCGGAAGCCTATATCCTTTCCTTTCCGGAAGAAAGCACCGTTGAAGCTATTGCTCACCATGTGAAAAATTGCCTGGGCATCGATTATGTACGCGTTGCAGGCAATGCGGAAATAGTCTGTAGACGTGCAGCGGTATTGGTAGGTTTTCGTGGCAATGGCCCTGTGACGATTCCCTTGATTCAGAATGAGCAATTGGATCTCATCATCGCTGGAGAAGGATTCGAATGGGAGACACCGGAATATATCCGTGATGCTGTGCAACAAGGCAAGTCCAAGGCATTGATCATGATGGGGCATGCCGAGAGCGAGGCTTCGGGAATGAAGCTATTGGCAAACAGGTTGGCAGAACGTTTTCCCGAATTGTCTGTTCGTTTTGTAAACGAGAAGCCTGTGTACACTGTGATCTAGAAGGATCATTGGATTTGTACGGTGAGGATCTTCTGGCTGATTGCTTCTAATCTCATTGCCTATCCTACCCTAGAGCTTTGGATACTTACTATGCTCCGGGGTACGCTAGGCAGACTCTCGTTTCAGTTCTTGGATAGCTAACGAACATGACACACTCTATTGAGCGAATATATTCCTCCATCCCCCCTGTTTTACCGCCCATTTCTACCCAACATAGCCCATTTAACGTCGCTGAGATTCGTTAGATCTCTCAATTCAGTCGAATCAGTACAATAAGGTGTCACTGGTTCGTTAGATTATGATGAAAAATGAGTACTGAGCACATATGCCACGCATCTTTTCATGCCCCATCTGGATTTACCGAGTTCTTTATAGTACTCTAAATGCTGTGACTTCAAAGCTCAGGACATTTGTCCTTGGCGTTCAGAGTTAATTTATCATTTAATAATAGAAGTCGAAGTGATTGAATAAGGAGCGTACATATGAGAGGAATTATTTTTGCATTACTGGGCGGCGCGTGCATCACGCTCCAAGGTGTTGCCAATACTCGGATTAGCACCGACATGGGCACATGGCAGGCCGCTACGATTACACAACTGACAGGCTTCATCTTAGCGGCGCTGATCCTACTGTTTGTTAGAGACACCAACCTTCAAGGACTCAAACAAGTAAAACCTATGTACTTGGCTGGAGGTGCTTTTGGCGCCGTCATTATTTTCAGCGAAGTGACGGCCATTCAGCAAATTGGGGTTACGTTCACGATCTCGGCTCTGCTCATTGCTCAGCTGTTCCTGACTTTTCTGGTGGATAGTAACGGTTGGTTCGGCGTGGTGAAACAAAAGATGAAACTGCCGCAATTTCTAGGCATTGCCTTAATGGTGACTGGTGTCATTATTATGAAACTATAGTTTTTGAAGAAGGATTGAAACATATCGTCGGGGGTGAATAACAGCGTGCAAGAGATCCATAACGAGCAACAATTAATACAATATCTGAAGCAATATCAACTCGAAACTGTATTTCACGAGCCCCTGCGTACACATATGACGTTATGCCACTTTGAGAAGTGTGAACTGATCTGTCGTGAAGGGGAAACTTCCGAATATTTGTACGTACTGGTCGAAGGTAAAATCAAGATTTTCACCACCTCCGCACAGGATAAAACGCTGGTGCTTTGTTTCAAAACACCGCTTGAAGTTGTCGGTGACATAGAGTATGTCCGTGAAAGCGATATTGTTAATACGGTTCAGGCCGTGTCACCTGTGGTGATGCTTCGCATTCATTATCAATGGCTCGCTGAGCTTGCCAGCGATTATGCACCTTTGCTTAAATTTTTGCTCAAAATCATCTCACACAAATTCTACATTGACTCGAACTTTTCCAATTTCAACCTGATGTATCCCGTTGAGGTTCGTCTAGTAAGCTACCTGCTCTCCATCTCAACAGAAGAAGCGGGCAACGTCGTTCATGAAGGGCTGGACGCGTTCAATCTGACCGACATCGCGAATCTGATCGGCACCAGTTACCGACACCTGAACCGGGTCATCCAGAAGCTCTGTGCAGACGGGTTAATTGAACGACATCAGGGATTGATTATGATCAAGGATCGAGCGGGTCTAAGGGAAATAACAGGTCACAATATTTATGAATAAGGAGTTCGACAACCATGTTAATCACAGGTATTTCGCTTGCACTACTGGCAGGTGCACTTGTCAGTCTGCAAACGATTTTTAATAGCAAAGTCAATGAACGCACCGGTTCATGGTCCACAACAACGATGGTGCTTTTCACCGGATTCATTGCTTCGTTCCTCATCTCTCTGCTAGTGGAGGGCAAGAACACATTTAGCTTCCAGCATATGCAGCCCTGGTACTGGCTCAGTGGAGCCATCGGCGTTGGCGTGGTCTTCTGTCTCGTGCAAGGGATGAAGCTGCTTGGTCCCACATATGCCATCTCGATCGTACTGACGTCCCAATTGAGTTTTGCGCTACTATTTGATTCCATGGGATGGCTCGGTCTGGAGCAAATTCCTTTTTCGTGGAATCAGCTGCTCGGTGTACTTGTCATTGTTGGGGGAATTGTGTTGTTCAAGTTCGGTGGAAGTAAATCGGAAAAATCAGAGCAGTCCCCTGGAAAACTTCAGTCTGACTCATAAACGAACAAAAAAAAGAGTGTCCGTCCAATCCCGCAGATTGGTCAGACACTCTTTTTATGAAATCATACCACCACGTATCGTCTCGTTCTCTTAAACGAACTCTACTTTATGGTAGACCTGCTGAACATCTTCAAGGTCTTCAAGCGCATCGATCAGTTTCTCGAGCTGAGCTTGTGCATCCTCTGGAAGTTCAATATGGTTTTGCGCAAGCATGGTCAGCTCGGCTACTGTGAACTCAGTAATACCAGCAGCTTTGAATGCTTCTTGTACAGCGTGCTTATATTTGTATTTCTCTCACTTTTTGTATGGAATTTTATACATTTATCATACCAAATTATGAGTTATTTTACTATAACAGACATGTTTATCCTTCTTAAATGTAGTTAAAGCATTAGAGACAACATCAATGAGGCGTATCGGTAACTTTATCTTTAATAATCCGTTTTAGTTCTTCAATGGAATATGCCGGTTTACGTTTATGTAACATAGCATGGCAGTTCGGACATATAGGGCGTAAGTCTTCCACTGGATCAATTTCATATTTTTCACTAATCTCATGCAAAGGCTTCAAATGATGAACATGGATAAAGTTCTCACCGATAATTCCGTAAATGTTAACAAAGTTAAACCCACATACTTGACAGCCTAATCCATAATGTTCTATACACTTCTTCCTAGCTATTGGATTTCTTTCATATACATTTACTGATACTTTCTTTACAGAGCCTTCAGTATATATTTCAAGTTCATTGACTTCTTCCGCAAGAATTTCTGGATGATTTTCAGTTTCATTATCAAAAGACCATATTATTTTAACTGGACTTTCATCAAAATAGTCTTTTGCTCTTCCATTTCCTAAAAACAAAAATTTAGGATCATTACTATCTTCTCTCGCGAATATATATGTTCGTCCCTCTGGATTGATTAGGGATTGTATAGAACTCTGTGTTAATGTACTTTTATTTCGCCCATACCAAATAAGATCATTTCCATCAAACCGATTTGGATGGTCATGTCCGGTTCGCCCTGCGGTTCCCACATTTGCAAAGATGAAAGAATCCTTCTCATATTGAGTATATCCAGTATTCCAATGGCCTTTTTGTTTAGCTTTTGGAACATTTAATTTCTGATATATATCATTCCGCGAATAATACTCTCCCACTCTAAATGTTTGTTCTTCTGACATTTGCATTTCATTTTTTGTAGCTAAAGTTTCTTCTATAACTTCAAACCCTAATCGCTTAAGAAAGTTGTTAGTTTCTGCTCCCCCATTAAACCTATCACGACTTAAAGCATGTCCATTAGCAAACCTATTTGCAACACTTATTACATATTTCGGTGGATACAGCCCACCATTATACCATAAATGATATTTAGTTGATTCTCTCTCTTTTGGTACACCCTCTTTATGTATTACAGCTATAGCATCTAAGATATTTTGTTTAACTATGTTTTGTGGAATCATTTAATAATTAGCTCCTAATCACTTGAAATTCACCCTTAAATCTCAACAACATAAACAGTTGCAGCACTATACTAAATACACAAGATGAAATTGAGATTATACAACATTACATTCTTTGTCGTACTATATTTAATCATTTTGTGTAATATAAAGATACAGTGCAATTAGCACTGCATCAATCTTTGGTCAACTTTATGTAAATTGATGATCTTCTATTCTTCTTCAAGATTTTTATAATCTTGTACAAAGAGCCTACCCTGATGCTCAGGCTTTCGTAGCAAGTCTACATGCCGCTTAATTGTATTCACGTTATTTCTATGTATGAAGAAGTGATTTTTAGTAAGCTGTTATTGAAAATCTCCTCAGCTATTTCTTCGCTTGATTTGTGAGGATATTTCTCCAAAAACATGTAAATAGCTAGATTTTCAGATTTTGTCCATTCAGGTGCTCCAGCCATATAAATATACCTCCACTTTTTTATGAAATCCTTTACCTATCGTATCATTTATGGTTAAAACTGTATATAATTATAGTTACTATTGTGAAAAGGAATGAGAACATGCCAAAGGTGTATATCATTAATACAAATAAATCAAACAACCCCCAAGCTGAAAGTGACATGATTAGTAACATGAAATGTGCCGCTTACTATAGCCCTTGGAAGCATTATATCGACACAATCGAAGCAAACGATATTGTTTATCTCTATAGTAGTGGTGTAGGGATAATTGCAAGAGGGATAGCTACAGGTATTGTTGAAATTGATGATTACAATGGGGAAGAGAATGAAGAACATTATATGCACCTAAATCGATTTGAGAAATTGAATACACCATTAACAGCTGATAAAATCACGAATATACTTACAGAGGCTACAATTGATAAAAAGGAATATAAGATTCAATGGAATCAGACTATGATTCTCATTGCTTATTCACTAGGATTAAAAGTTTGGCAAGTGATCACCAAAAAACACATTTAGGATGTACTGTTTTAACAGAATAAAAGGAATGATCGTTAATGACCGAAAACAAGATTGCATCTAAGAAGAAAAGTCTATTGGATGTGGTCGGATCATTAGGACCTATACATGGTGATATACAAGAACAAACAAAGGGTAAAACATTCGATTAAATTAGAAAAGAAGCCATCACTAAGCACTTTCAGGAACAGTATGAAATGCTTAATTCATCCAATGAGAAAAATAATGAGACACAAAAAACACTAATAGCTCAGTGCTAATAGTGTTTTTTCGCACAAAGTAAATTAAAAGACTATCTAACGAGATTGTTCTTCCACTTTCCATGAGTTAGAGTCGATTGGAGTACATGAACCCGAAAGTTTCACAAACTCTAAAACTGTTCAAAACTCGCAGAAGGATTCTTCTCTGAATATTTAGTAACGAATTGGACCATAGCTTTATATGCCATCAAGTCCAGAACGGAGTATGTTCGTTCTTCAATAGATGTATCTCTTTCCTACGAGTAAATAACTTCATACATATGATTCAAACTCGATTTACTCTGGATAAATGTAATAGCCCTGTCCCAATTCCCTTTTTGCTGAGAAGCAGAATAGTCAACACTATGCTCACTTACTGGTTGTGTTTTATCCTTGGAGATTATAAAAGCATCGATTCCTAAGATGCTCAAGTTATTATCCTTACAGTAAGTAATTAGATCAATCGCATCCGAAAAACTATATAAATACAGACCACCACGTATTGTTGCTTTGTCTATAATGTTATTCTTTGAAAGACTCATTTTTTTCTCCTTTCTTGGTGAGTAAGAATTTTTATTGTACTATCCGGTTCCCAATCTGGATCGTTTCTGTTACTTACTTGAATAATTAAACCTGATTCATCCTCAACAGTAACATAACTTCTATCTTCGTTAAAATATGCTGCTGCTTCTTTACCATTCGCCTTGTTTTCAGCCTCACTAGTTTAACTTTAGGTTCTCTCATCCATTTCAAACCTAGCACTGGATTTCTCTTTTCATCGATATACCCTTCCTCCACAATGAATTTTAAAAATGAAGGATATTTTTTTGTATTCCATTAATGTAGGTCTCTGATAGTCCTTTCAATTCCAAGTTCATAAGATATGCTTTGATGTGAGAGGTGTTGATCTCTTCTACTTCAACAACTGAAAATTCATTACATAAGTAATTTAGAAACGCCCGATTGTTATTTCTATATCCTTTTATAGTGGGGATACTATAATCCTTGATCTCCTAATCAAAAAGAAACTCTTTGTAACCATCTTCAAATAACATAAAAAAACTCACTGCTTATATGGATTTTCCCATACAAAAAGTGAGTTTTAATACTGCCCTTAGACATCTTAGATAGGAAAACGTATATCATCATAAAAATCACCAAGCGCTAACATGTATACCCTCGCTGAGCTATAAAAATGATGAATTCTTAATATTTGTCCTACCCTGACAAGGCTACAAAGATGCAATCATACCACGTATCGCCTCGTTCTCTTAAACGAACTCTACGTTATGGTAAACTTGTTGAACATCTTCAAGGTCCTCAAGCGCATCGATCAGTTTCTCGAACTGAGCTTGTGCATCCTCTGGAAGTTCAATATGGTTTTGCGCAAGCATGGTCAGCTCGGCTACTGTGAACTCAGTAATACCAGCAGCTTTGAATGCTTCTTGTACAGCGTGGAATTGATCCGGTTCTGCATATACAATTACAGCATCGTCTTCGTCCACGATATCACGTACATCCACATCTGCTTCAAGCAGAAGTTCCAGTACTTCCTCGGAGTTTTTACCTTCTATACCAATAACCGCTGTTGGATCAAACATGTAAGCAACAGAACCGCTGACACCCATGTTACCCGCGTTTTTGTTAAACGCAGAGCGCACTTCCGGCGCTGTACGATTCACATTGTTGGTGAGTGCATCAACGATGACCATCGCACCATTCGGTCCGAAGCCTTCATAACGCAACTCTTCATAGTTCTCATCCCCGCTGCCTTTTGCTTTTTCCATCGCACGATCAATGATGGCTTTGGGTACATTATACGTTTTGGCACGTTCCAGCACGACTTTCAGTGCACGGTTCGCTTCCGGGTCCGGTTCGCCCTTCTTGGCAGCTACATAGATCTCAACGCCGAATTTAGCGTAGACCCGGCTCGTGTTTGCATCTTTTGAAGCTTTCTTTTCCTTGATATTATTCCACTTACGACCCATATCGTTTCCGCTCACTTTCAACATTTAATCTGCTTTCTACTATGCCATTATATCTTGTTGAGCGTACTTCAACAAGTTAATACACACGAAATAATGGGAATAACTGCGGTGATTATCCATCTCCATTTGAAGATTAGCCTCAGTTTATCCTCTCATAAATCTCTCAGCAGCAACTAACGTTACCTCTATTCACTCCATATATAGCAGACAAGAAGCACCCCATAAAGGAATGCTTCCGCCCTAAATCAGTCCTAATTTCAGTTATCTTACTCGGTCAATTAAGCGTGAAATTGTCGACCATCCAACACTTCAGGAACATAACCCGCACGAATGACAAAATCTCCGAAATGTTCCCCTTCGTTGCGCTCTTTGGCATACTGATTCACCATTGGAGTTAACGTGTCCAGAATCTCAGTTTCACCAATGTTTTCTTTGTACAGCTTATTCAAGCGATGTCCGGTGAAGCTGCCACCGAGATACATATTGTATTTCCCAGGTGCTTTACCGATAAATGAAATCTCTGCCAGCATCGGTCTTGCGCATCCGTTCGGGCATCCGGTCATCCGAATGACAATCTCTTTGTCTCTCAGCCCAGCTTCGTCGAGTACAGGCTCCAGTTTATCGATCAGGGACGGCAAGTAACGTTCGGACTCAGCCATCGCAAGGCCACAGGTCGGAAACGCAACACAAGCCATTGAACTTCTGCGTAGCGCAGAGTAATGCGCACCATCGGTCAGATTATACTGCTGAATCAGCGCTTCGATCTTTTTCTTCTTCTGGCTGCTAATATTACCGATGATCAGATTCTGGTTCGCAGTCAGACGGAAATCACCCGTATGCACTTTGGCAATTTCACGTAAACCCGTCATGAGAGGATATCCATCAACATCCTTTACACGACCATTCTGAATGAACAGCGTGTAGTGCCATCTACCATTATTACCTTTTACCCAACCATATCGATCTCCGTTAGTCTCAAAATGATATGGACGTGCCGCATCCAGTTTCCATCCCAGACGGGTGGTCAGCTCTTCGACAAACCACTCCACACCACGATCATCCAGCGTATATTTGAAACGAGCATGTTTACGAACTGCACGATCTCCATAATCACGCTGAATCATAACTGTTTTCTCTGCAACATCAATCATTTGCTCCGGCGTACAGAAACCAATGACTTTGGACACCTGAGGATAGGTTTTGGCGTCACCATGAGACATCCCCATGCCGCCTCCTACGGAAACGTTGAAGCCTTGCAACTTGCCGTTCTCCACAATAGCAATAAAGCCAAGATCCTGTGAATAGACGTCCACATCATTGGATGGTGGTACAGCAATACCGATTTTGAACTTCCGTGGCAAATACACTTTGCCATAGATTGGTTCAACTTCTTCATCCGAGTCCTGGGAATCAACCACTTTCTCTCCGTCCAGCCACAGCTCATGATAAGCCCGGGTGCGAGGGTCCAAATGATTGCTCACCTGACATGCCCACTCATACACTTCAGCATGCACATCGGATTGATTCGGATTTGGGTTACACATCACGTTACGGTTCACGTCACCACATGCAGCCAGTGTGCTTAACAACGAATCGTTTACTTCGCGAATGGTGTTCTTAAGATCCCACTTCAATACGCCATGCAGTTGGAAAGACTGACGTGTGGTCAGACGAATCGTCTCATTCGCATATTTATGTGCCACTCTGTCCATCATCAACCACTGCTCCGGGGTTACAATCCCACCGGAAGCACGCACACGTAACATGAATTGGTATGCAGGCTCCAGCTTGGATTTGTGACGCTCATTACGCAGGTCACGGTCATCCTGCATATAACTACCGTGGTGTTTCATCAGACGGTTGTCGTCCTCTGGAATTGCACCCGTGATGCGATCAGCCAACGTCTCGGTCAGACTTCCGCGCAAGTAATCACTTTTGATCTTTATATCTTCCACATCGCTATTAGTGCGCTGTGGGTTAAGTAAGTTATTATAAACCATGCTGCTTTCTCCTCTCGTCTCTGCGGGATGGTGCAATCCGGCTGGGCCGGTAATTAATAGACGTCCCGCTGATAACGTTTCTCCTGCTGTAACCGTGTCAGATATTCCGATGCCTGCTCAGGCGATAAACCGCCTTCTTGTTCAAGAATCGTGGTGAGCGCAGCATGCACATCATGTGCCATTTTTTTCTCGTCACCACAGATATATACGCTTGCACCTTCCTGGAGCCACTGGTACAGTTCTTTGCTGTGTTCCAGCATACGATGTTGTACATACACTTTCTGTTCCGTATCACGTGAGAAGGCTACATCCATCTTCGTGAGCACACCATCTTTGAGCCAACGTTGCCATTCCGTCTGGTACAAGAAGTCAGTGGCGAAATGCTGATCTCCGTAGAACAGCCATGTCTTGCCCTCTGCTCCTGTTTCTTCACGCTCACCAAGGAAAGATCTGAACGGTGCAACACCTGTACCTGGGCCAACCATGATGATCGGTGTATCCGGGTTCTCAGGCAGCTTGAAATTCGGGTTATGCTGTATATATACAGGCAGGGTGTCGCCAGCTTCGATTCGTTCTGCCAGATGTACCGAGCACACACCGTAACGTTCTCTGCCACGCGCTTCATAACGTACCGAGCGAACGGTAAGATGAACTTCATCCGGGAAAGACTTCGAACTACTCGCTATGGAGTACAGACGTGCCGGAATTTTGCGAAGAGCAGCTACGAATTCTGCAGCAGGAATCCCTTTCAGATTATAATCCTGTACCAGATCCAGGAGATCACAGCTATTCATGACCTTGCGGAATTCGGAATCATCTGCGAGTAACGCCGTCAGGCCACTCCCAGGATTCAGTTTCGCAAGTTGTTCCACGACCGGTTTCGTCACAGCTGTAATTTCAAAATAACGCAGCAACGCTTCTTGCACAGATGCCTGACCCCCGTTTTTATTCACGGTCACGCGTTCATCGGCATTCCATCCCATGGCTGCAATCAATTCCTCCACAAGGCGCGGATGATTCTCAGGGAATATCCCAAGGCTGTCACCTGGCTCGTAGTCCAGACTGGAGCCTTCCAAAGACAACTCAATGTGGCGTGTTTCACGATCTGATCCTCTGCCATTCAGATTGAGATTTTCCAACACTTCAGCCTTGAATGGATTCGTGCGATCATATTCGGATTCCCCGCCGCTCACCGCTGCTGTGACAGCCTCAGTGGTTACCGTACTCGCACCAGCAGATGTACTGCTTAAGGATGCCAGTACTTCATTCATCCACTCTGCAGCTGCTTCATCAAAATCAACATCACAGTCCACACGCGGTACAAGCGCTGTACCACCCAACTCCTGCAATCGTTTATCGAAGTCCTTACCTGTCTGACAGAAGAACTCATAGGAGGTATCTCCCAGAGCCAACACCGAGTAACGAAGTCCTTCAAGCTTCGGAGCCCGTTTGCTGTTCAGGAATTCATGCAGCGGAATCGCATTATCTGGTGGTTCGCCTTCGCCATGCGTACTGATGATGATGAGAAGATTTTCAATTTTCTTGAGTCCGTTCGGTTTGAAATCTCCCATCGATGACAACGTTACCTGAAGACCTTGCTCTTCAAGTTTCTTGGCCAGCTTTTTCGATAGGCTACTGGAATTCCCGGTTTGTGAACCAAAAAGCACGGTAACTTCCCGTGATACTGGCGGAGCACTGACAGGTGCAATACCTGTAGTGGGTGCAGCCTGTACCAGGTTAGTTGGAGCCGCTATTGTCGCGCTTGCCTGGATTGCTGCAATATATCCACTCAACCAAGTCCGTTGTCCATCGGTCAACGTAGGAATAAGACGATTAAGCAGTTCAACTTGTTCTTGATTAAAAGGGCTGTTTGTCACTTGAAGTTCCACTGTTTGCCACCTCGCGCATTGCTTCGATTTTAATTCCGACTAAAATCATCACATTAATTTAATTTCTTCTCTCTAAAACCTAACACACCGGGTGTTGAGGGTCAATTTCAATGATTTTATAGCATTTATCAGTTTCGCTGATAAAGGACAAAAAACAACAAAAACCCTCCTTTTCAAATCAAGGACGGTTTTTGTTTTATTTTTAATTTGGCGGCCAGCTTAAGTTGAAGTTGAAAGTGGAATATAGTCACTAAAATCATTTCCCAGCACTCTGCTTTTATCTCCGTATACTCTGTCCAAATGATTTTCTCCCCACAGACATATGCGGTCAATGATGTCCTGTAGTGTCAAGCCGTACTCTGTCAGCTCATACTCTACCTTGGGCGGAATCTGGGGATGAATGATCCGATGGATGATTTCATTCTTTTCCAGTTCACGCAGCTGCTGGGTTAAGACCTTCTGGGTAATGCCAGGAATGGCTCTGCGAAGTTCGCTTGTTCGTTTTTTACCTGATATCAACTGATGCAGAATAAGAATCCTCCATTTTCCACCGACCAGTTCCAGCATGGCCTGCACACCACTCTCATATTTTTTCATTTCTTGTTCCACTTGTACTCCCCCATAATTCACATATATGTATACCCGTTATTAAAAGTAACCGAAGAACCCCAAAGTATCTACAGCACTCTCAGGTGCGTACTTCTCAAGAAGATGTCATGAAACTTATAATAACATTGGTCAGAATGTTTAACCAAAATAAAAAGAAAAAAGGATGGTTACTCCTACATGAAAGTTAAACTGGTCGTTACTCACCCAAGACAGGACTCCCTAACATTTGCTGTGATGAATCGTTTTATAGAAGGTATGCAGGAGAATTTCCATGAAATCGATATCCTCGATCTATATCATGACGGATTCGATCCCCTATATCGTGTAGAAGATGAGCGCGACTGGCAAAATCCCGATAAACAGCATGCCCCTGTGATTCGTAAGGAGCTGGATCGTGTGCTTGCAGCTGATGCCATTGTATTTGTTTTCCCGATCTGGTGGTACAACGTTCCCTCCATGCTCAAAGCCTATCTGGACAAGGTATGGAACATGGGGCTGCTGAACAAGGCAAACTCCAAAAAGGCACTGTGGATTGCACTAGCTGGAGGAACGGAGGCTTCATTCCATAAATACGACTATTACAACATGATCTCCAATTATCTGAATAATGGGATCGCAGGTTATGCAAGAATGCAGGAATCCCGAGTCGAATTCCTCTATGAAACCATTTCAGAATCCAAAGAACATATCGAAGGCTTGCTTGAGCAAGCATATCAAATCGGCAAACATTACAATTAACAATTTGCAAATATTACAGATAACAACTGCAAAACGATAGGAGGTTACTCGTTCGTTGAGTAACTGACTTTTCGCCCATGACGGGCGTGCAATCAAGAAGGCTTACTCCAACCTGAGTTCCAGGTCAAAGTAAGCCTTCTTTTTCACACGCTACGATTCTGGTGTATCATCATTTCTTCCATACCAGTTTGCTCATCATCGCATATAACAACGTAGCCGATTCGGCTCGGGTCGCTTCGGCAAGTGGTTTCACTTCACCATTGTACCCGTGGGCGATACCCAGATTCACAAGTAATGCCACACTATCCCTGGCATAGGAGCGAATCTCGGAAGCGTCACGGAAACGAGTAAGGTTATCTGTTACAGTCGTCTCAGAGTCAACCAGTCCAGCCGCCGCAAGTGCTCTCACTGTCAACGTCATCATCTCCTGACGAGTGATCGTGGACTCTGGCAAGAAGCGCCCGTCACCGGTACCACTAGTAATACCTAGCGAACGCGCAGCTGTAACTGCTTCGTAGTACGGAGCATTTTCGTTTACATCAGAGAACGCATTCCCGGAAGAAGCATTCAAGCCCAGCGCAGTCATCAACCACTGCATGTATTGGCCGCGGGTCATCTCCTGTTTTGGATGTAACTGCGTGGAATCACCACTTGCCTCAGCATCAATTACACCTCTAACAGCCAAAGCCTCCATTGCTTTCTTGGCCCACTGCACTTCTGCAAGATCTGCGAATGTCTGCTCAACAGGCACAACAGCATAATTTCCTGTGAGTGATGTTACGGAAAATACAAGTTGCCCGCTGTTTGGATCGTAGTAACTTTGCGGTAATGGAGTTGCCACACCGTTCGCGCCGATAGCAAATGCTACAATCCGATCCTGCTGAGCATTTTGTGAGGATTGGAAAGGCAGACGAAGTATCAATTCGCTTTCCGATGGCCATGGTTGACCATCCAGTTGAAGTTCAAGCTGGACTCCATATTTCGTGCCGAGCTGATCTGCGACTGTTTTTGGCAGCTCCGTTCTGACCAATCGGATTGATGCAATCCCATCACCAACGATATCCTTTGTTAACAGTGTCGCAGGAAGCTCCAACGTTCCCAGCTCTGTAACAATGTTGAACACATGTGACTCACCCTGATCTATCAAGGCAGCGGCAGGCAGAGACAATTCATATGCCGTTGCTCCCGAAACCGGCTTCAGCCGAAGTTCGACCAAGCGCTGGCCCGCATCTGTTGAGGGGGCAACTTTAAAAGCATCTTTAATCGTTGAAGCATCCACGTTGGACTGCACTAAACCCTTCTGATCTGACTGTCCCTGCAACTCCAGAACAGAACGGTCCTTTTCCGGTTTAGGTTGTGGTACCGCATTCTCTGCACTTGGGTTACCACTTCCGGATTGTCCACCATTGCTGGATGAACCAGAACCATTTCCTGGATTTCCACCAGAATTGCCGCCTGGATTACCGCCCGAACCAGGGTCCGTGCCTCCAGGGGAAGGAACAGACGCCGGCACCTTCACTGTCAACGGTACAGTCAAGGCTTTACTCTCGTCAGAAGTTCGAGTAATTTCCAACTCCAGGGTTACTGTTGTTTCCTTAGATGGTGGAACAATCGTTCCATCGGTTTGTATGACCGACGGTACCGAACTGGAAGCGATATTAACCGTGAAACCTTGCGGCACGGATGGTAACTTCAGTTTTTTCGTGCCTGCGGAAGGCTGTTCCAATGCTGTGATGCCTGTAGCTACATCGGCAGCGCTCTGCTGAGCCGTATGCACCTGATAAGCGGAAGATACACCTCTCAAGGATTGCCCCGTCGCATCCAAAGCTTCCACTTTGTAATAATATTCCGTGCCGGGGTTCAGTTCACTGTCCGTGTACTTCCGTCCATTGCCACTGTAAACCACCTTATACTCACCTTGCTCACGATCTGAGCGGTGGAGCTTGTAGCTTGCTGCACCAAGATGAGCATCCCAGCGAAGCGTTGCGCTCGTTGAATCTAACGCATCAGCAGTAAGGCCAGCACTATCATTTGCAGGTGGTGCGGCGTCAGGTTTAACGATCATAATCCAGCTAATCATCGGGTCCTGTGATGCCGTATTACGCACGGTTAACTCCAGCTTGTTGTCCGACACGCTGATGCCTTTCTGGGCTCTAACGTTGGCAGGCGTAAAAGTAACTGCACCGGTATTGGTGCCATTGATGATTAAATTCGCTCTGCGCGATGTATTGGTCCACGGATCGTTGAATCCGGCGTACACATCGTATGTCCCGTTTGGCACATCAAATCTATAGGTTAAGTCCGTGCCTTTAGGAGAATTGCTGACATTTCCACCGTTCAGATAACGTACGGTCGAGAATATATCCCCGCCATTCGAACCGGATGCCAGTGCATCTGCGCTGACATAACCCCAATTACGTCCCTCAGCCTGAGCGTACATCTGATCCGCCGTTTCCGGGTTCGCAAGCGTTCCCTTCATATAATCACCCATGAGACTGTAATCAGCCGTTTCGTAACCCCCGCTGTTCACAAAATAGAGTGTATTCTCCGGAATGACATTTACGCGAACTGCCTGCTTTTTGTTGTTATATTCCGGTGTCGTTACCTGTAATGTGAGCGGTCCTGGCTTGGCAAAATCCTCTGCCGTCATGGCCCGGTTATCAATCGTCCATACTGCTGGCGTTGATACCAGTGCTCCACCGTCGCGCACATTCAATGTTGTTGGCAGGGATGGTACTTTGCCTAGCGCCACGGCTTCTGGCAACGGATCAGCAATATCTACCTTGCCCATCGAATTCAGTAGATCAGGTGTCCAGCTGTTATACCACTTGATCGCGATGTCGGAGCCTATTCCAAACTCAATTGGCAAGAACACGTATTTTGCAGCATCATTCGAGAAATTGCCACCATTCCACGTATCCCCCACGTAAATGAATTTGCCTTTTTCCGGATCAACCGGTATGACGGAAGTCGTCTGTGTGCCAAATGCCTTGCCTGGATCAGGATCGGTTGGCAACGTGCGCACGAACGGATTGGTCTGTGTTGACCACGGGCCAAAAATGTTATCCGCCACCGTCACTTTGTTTTCGTTAGGGGCCCAACCGGAAGCTCCGGAAGTCAAAATATAATATTTCCCCTGATACTTGAACATCGCCGGTGCTTCACGTTGCCCTCCCGGGAACACACGCACGTAATCTACGCCGTATTCCGCCTGATAGGTGGAATCTCGTACCGGATTGCCTTTGTCATCCGTTCGTCCTTCCTTATGCCACCCTGTTACGTCACTGTAGTCTTCATTCAGTTTGGAGATATAGAGCGTCAGATTTTCCTCACTGGAGTAGATCAGATAGCCAGTGCCGTCATCGTCCTTGAACAACGTCATATCACGTGCCATACCCTTATCGGTTGGGAAGAAATCTTTCTCCCCTTCGGGAGCTCTGTCCATCCGGTAACTCTTCTGATACACAAAAGGCCCTGTTGGAGAGTCGCTGATCGCATAACCGGCCCGCGCCTTACCATAATTCGCATTATCGTTATAGGGGTCTTTGTCGCCGTCCATGTGGGCCCACATCACGTATTTCTTCGTTTTGTCGTTGTAGATGACCTTTGGTCGTTCAATAATCCGTCCTTTGCGGATATCTGCCCAGATATCCACGCGGTCTTCACGCCCCGCATACAATTTGGAGATCAACGGGTCATTGTCAAAATCATCCATGGATTGAATTGTTGTTAAAGCCATGCCTTCATCCTTCCAATTCATCAGATCCTTGGATGAATACACACGCACACCAACAGCTGGCCAGCCGCCCTTATGATATTCGCCATACCAGTAATAGGTCTCCGTCTGTTCATCATAGAAAAAGCCAGCCCCATGAGCATCAATCGGTTTCCCGTCCAGATCTGGCCACAATTGCCCTGGTGTAATGCTTGTGCGAACTGTGGCAACACCCAGCGGTGCGGATGCTGGAGAAGTTACGCCGTCCACGGTCGCCTGAATGATGTAAAAATATCCTGTGCCCATCGTCAGACCGCTATCGTTAAACGTGTTTTCATTGCCACTATAGACCTGCTGATACGTACCCGTAGCACTGGTTGACCTGGACAGGGTATACGTTACATCAGATCCAGGCAGGACATTCCACCCCAGAGAGATTGATGTATCCTTCACAGCTGTGGCAGCGAACTCTGCTGGAGAGTCAATGGAGTATGTCGTAGCTTCAGCAACAGTGGCCGCTGACTCACCAGCTGCATTATAGGCCGTCACACGATAGCTGTAGCTAGTGCCGGGCTCAAGCTCCTGGTCTGTATAAGTAAGTCCCTTCCCTTCATAAATCTGCTCGTATTGCTCACTGCCAGCTTCGGCCCGAACCACGCGATAACCCGTTGACTTGTCCACAGCGGACCAAGATAGCTTCACGCTTGTGGCATTAAGTGCTTCGGCCTTTAATTCGCCAGGAGCCTGTGGTGCCGCCGCAGTCGTCCGAACTTCCAGAGGAGCAGTCCATAGTGACTCGGTTAGACCTCCGTATTCATAAGCGAGCTTGTAATAATACACCGTATCCCCGCTTAATCCTACATCCGTATGTTCCAAAGATCCGGTACTGGTTACCAGAGAATAACCGCCTTCTGGCGTAGAGGAACGGTACAGGCGATAGGCTGATGCACCTACGATTTCAGACCATTGCAGTGAAACCGAAGATGCCGTCTGCTCTGCAATGGCGAGCAAAGCATCGTTCACTGGTGGCTGCTCGGCAATAATAACGTCATCCATATGTACCGACTGCCACTTATTTCGAATGCCAACAACACCTGACCCAATGGAAGAATCGTTTAAATCAAATACCAACCGATCGGAGCCATTTTCGGCGATATATCCTCGAATGGTGGCACCCGACAGCACTATTTTGAGTGTGTACCACGTATCTTTGGCAAACGCATAGTCCACCGTTTTCAACGTTGTATCGCCGTTATTCACCTTTTTGCTGAAGACCAATTTGTTGTTAGGTACCTGCATTTGAAAATAATAATAGTTGCTCTTATCCTGAAACCGCGGCAATATTCCCGGATATCCTTGACCGGCTCCCGTGTAAAAGCGCATGGACACGGTCATGTCCGACATGGAGTCTCCAGTAGAGATGATGCCTTCATTGGTATCGCTCTGGAAAAGCGTGAAGTTGGACGCATCTGTCGGGTCAGCAATCACTTCCCAGTTGCCTGAGCTTACGTTCCACGCAGGTGATTCCGTGTAATTCCCATCCGAAAAATCGTCCTGCAACAACGTGGCGGGTATACTGCTCAGATCGGCATACGCCTTACTCGGCAGCATCAACGGTCCCGAAGACAGCGCAAGTGTTGCTGATAACATAAATATCATGGGTTTCCTGAGTTTATCCAATGTTCATTCTCTCCTTTGGCGTGAAAGATGAAAGCATGGTTCTTGAAAGCGCGGTGTTGTTGTTCAGCCTATCCTCAGCAACCAGTGGTCAGTAACGAGCTCTTGTCCACCTCCTTATTTTAATGAAACCGGTTTCATTGGAGTGCAAAAAAAGACCCGTCTTCCCTTCTAAGTGCAATGATACCCATACGGAATACCGTGTTTTCTTTGCCCCTATGCAGTGAAACAGGTTTTCAACATATAAATGTAATCGCTTTCCTGAATTATATTATTGCCTTATTCAAGCTGTCAACTGTGAATTGGGCTCAAACATTTTTCGTTAAAACCACGCAAAAAAGGCGCGAGTTCTGCCTGTTTTGCAAGCAAAATTCGCGCCTTTTCTCACGCTTCGAGCTTGTTCGCAAGCTCGCACATGATTCGTAATCAAAAGCGGACTTTTTGAACAACCTCTATTTAGAATACTTTCGTGGTCCACGACTCACAGTTCCACGTCTCCGTAACGACATCACGGTAGAATTCCGGTTCGTGGGAAATCAGAAGAATACTGCCTTTGTAGGCCTTGAGCGCACGTTTCAACTCTTCCTTGGCATCAACGTCCAGATGGTTCGTCGGCTCATCGAGCACAAGCAGGTTGGTTTCATTATTGATCAGCTTACAGAGACGCACTTTAGCTTTCTCCCCACCACTTAGTACAGCTACCTTGCTCTCAATGTGTTTGGTAGTCAAACCACATTTTGCAAGTGCAGCACGCACCTCGAATTGGGTATACGAAGGGAACTCCTGCCAGATCTCTTCAATACATGTATTGTAGTTGGCATCCTTCATCTCTTGCTGGAAGTAACCAATCTCCAGATGTTCACCACGTTGAACGGTTCCTTCCAGAGCTTGAATTTCACCCAGAATACTACGCATCAGGGTTGTTTTACCGATTCCGTTCGCACCAACAAGGGCGATCTTCTGTCCGCGCTCCATACGCAGATCCAGTGGTCTGGACAACGGTTCGTTGTATCCAATTACAAGACCTTTGGTTTCGAAAATGAGCTTGCCGGATGTTCTTGCATCACGGAAGTTGAACTGCGGTTTCGGTTTCTCCTTGGCGATCTCGATGACATCCATCTTGTCGAGTTTCTTCTGTCTGGACATCGCCATATTACGTGTAGCAACACTTGCTTTGTTCCGCGCTACAAAATCCTTGAGGTCAGCAATCTCTTGTTGTTGGCGTTTGTACGCCGACTCCAGCTGCTGTTTTCTCATCTCATGCACTTCCTGGAAGTGATCATAATCGCCCACATAACGAGTTAGATTCTGGTTCTCCATGTGATAGATCAAGTTGATAACACTGTTCAGGAACGGAATATCGTGAGAGATCAGAATAAAAGCATTCTCATATTCCTGCAAATAACGTTTCAGCCATTCGATATGCAATTCATCCAGATAGTTCGTAGGCTCATCCAGGAGCAAAATATCGGGTTTTTCCAGCAGCAGCTTGGCAAGCAGTACTTTGGTACGTTGTCCACCACTCAGGTCATTGACGTCTTTATCCAGACCGATATCCGTCAGGCCCAGACCACGTGCAGTTTCATCCACTTTGGCATCGATCATGTAGAAATCCTGGTTTGTCAGCGTATCCTGAATCGTACCTACGTCTTCAAGCAGTTGTTCAAGCTCCTCCGGGGTAACATCGCCCATTTTGCCATACATATCATTCATTTCCTGTTCCATGTCAAACAAATACTGGAACGCGCCGCGAAGTACGTCACGGATCGATTGGCCTTTATTCAATACAGCATGCTGGTCCAGATAACCAACCCGCATCCGTTTGGACCACTCCACCTTGCCTTCATCCGGCTGAAGTTTTCCTGTGATAATGTTCATGAAGGTGGATTTACCTTCACCATTGGCCCCGATCAGACCAATATGTTCGCCCTTCAACAGGCGGAATGAAACGTCGTTAAAGATAGCACGGTCACCAAAACCGTGACTTAATTTTTCTACATTTAATATGCTCATTCATGACACCTTTTCTATATAGACTTAATTCTTTGTATATTATAAGCGTTATATCCTGCACAACTCAACGCCATATTAAAAATTATTCCACCTTTTTGTCTGAAATTTGCCTTATATGAAAGTATGGGTTAAAATTTTGCCTTAACGAATTACTATTATATAGAACGGAGCTCTTCGAAGAGCATCAGGTGAAGATTATGATTGAAGTGAAACAATCCAAGTTGGGTGATGGTGGTGAGTTTAACCGCGGGGTATTTGCTACCGTTGATATTGCCAAAGGAACGCTTATCCATCAGGCACCCGTTGTGCCTTACCCAAATGAAGATCATGAGCATGTCGAAAAAACGATTTTGGAAGATTACGTGTTCGAATATGGGGCGAATCATACCGCAATTCTGCTCGGTTACGGCAGTCTGATCAACCACTCTTATGAACCTAACGCTACTTACGATATCAATTTTGATAACCACACCTTTGACTTCTACGCGTATACAGACATCAAAGCTGGCGACGAAATCGTAATCAATTACAACGGTGAGGAAGACAGCATGGACCCGTTATGGTTCCTGGACGATTACGAGGAGCGTATGCTGGAGTTCAATAAGTCCAATGATGATGAGGGTGAAAAAGAGACTGAACCCCATTCCCTGGATACGGACACGAGTAAATAAACGTTAAACTCAAGTAAAGTTCGCAAGCACTCTGTTGTATGTGCGAAAAGAACTCACTGTACCCGGTGAATGATGAAATGAGTAACTGGAGACTTTTCACAGTCCAAAGTTTAAACACACAAATAAGCAAGTCCTCCGTTAATGGAAGACTTGCTTATTTGTGTTGTCTTGCTTTCTAAGCCAGATACACCTGTTCATGTTTTATTGTTTATCGTGCATCTTAACTTGTTTTAATCTGTAATCGGCGGATCTGTATGCAAGTCTTGATCGGGTGTCGTGGATCTCCACTTGGTAAAGGCTACCTCAAACCCTGCTCGCTTTGGTGAACACAGAAATGGACCTGCATGTTTGTTCGTTGGATAGGCAAACCGTGCAACCCGAATCGTACGCCAAGGATGCTCATCTGTGCGTGCACGAATGACAACAGCCTCATTACTGTAGGAGGCTCTGATTGTTACGATTCGTCCACCCCACTCTGGCACAGGAGAGAGTGACCAATCGGAATACGTATCCGTCACGACGGCTCCAACATGTGCCACACCATCATTGACCTCAACTCCGGCCTTGATCCATTGGTCTTCTCCGTACCATAACATTAATCCCGCCTGGTCATATAATTCGGTGAATGAGCTTAGATCAAACGATACCTCAATCGCTTCCGTTCCGTCCCATGGAGCAAGCATGGCGTGTCCATCCCGATGACAGAACCCGTAGAATGTGTTCTCCCAAAAGTCACTGCCTTCCCTAGCTTCCACAACGAAACGATCCCCATTCATCCGTGCAGCAACGGGTTCCTTAGTCCACTTGCCTTCATGAAGCCCAATAAAATCCGATGACATCGTTATTTTCATCCTTTCTTCCGTCCCAAAGGGGGGTTCATCCTCACTTCATCACTTCTAAATTAAAGAACCCAGATCCGATGCAGCAGTAGGATATGCAAAATTCATGGTGTTTAACTGATTGATAGTCAGATTGAACTGAATCGCCATTGCAAAAAGGTTAATCAATTCTTCTGTTTTGCTCCCGAGCACATGCGCGCCCAGAATACGCCCGGTTGATTTATCGATCACCACTTTGGCCATGGCAAATTTTTCATGAGTTCGCTTGTAAGTATACCATTTCGACATATCATTTACCTGCACCTCGTAGCCCTCTTTTTTGGCTTGTTCCGTGCTCATACCTACAGCTCCAAGGGCAGGGACAGTAAACACAATGGAAGGCATCACCTTATAATTAGGTTTGTGTTGATTTCCCTCCAACAAATTGAAC
Source organism: Paenibacillus sp. FSL E2-0151 (assembly GCF_037993015.1). Lineage (NCBI taxonomy): Bacteria > Bacillati > Bacillota > Bacilli > Caryophanales > Paenibacillaceae > Paenibacillus > Paenibacillus sp. FSL E2-0151. Next base: position 3,052,657 of record NZ_CP150308.1, on the reverse strand, counting down.
GATACAGCCCGGGATTCCTGACCTGCTAACGGGGTTAAAGGCAACCCTTTAGTATCCGTTACATCGCCAGCAGCATACACTCTCGGATTACTTTCACTTTGCAAGTACTCGTTCACCGTAATCCCCTTTTTGCTGTAGCTGACGTTGGCTTTCTCCAATTCCAGCCCATCCACATTAGGAACACGCCCGGCTCCATGAACGACAAGTCCGCACTGCCACTGGTGATCTGCACCATTACGTGTGCCATGAACGACATAGGCGTTCCCCTCTTGCCGTATGGACTTCACCTCCGCGTTCAAGTGAACATGAATGCCGATCTCTTTTGATTTTTGCAACAAAGATTCTACAAGCTCCACATCAAACGACTTCAGAGGCTGTTCACTCCGATGCAGGATATGGACTTCCGTCCCGGCTCTGGCCGCAATATGCGCAAACTCAAATGCAATGTATCCGCCGCCTACCAGAACTAAACGATCCGGCAACTGTTCCAGATCCAGAAAGTCATCACTATATATAAGATGCTCCGAGCCCTCAATCTCAAGTGGCGCAGGTCTTGCACCGGTAGCAATCAGAATGTGTTTCCCATGGAGAACTTCTTCACCAACTCGAATATGATTTTCATCGACAAATGAAGCTTTACCATGGAACGTATCCATTCCGGCCTGTTTGAATTGATCTTCACTTGCTCTAGGTATGCTCTCGGTAAAGGTGCGTTTAAAGGCCATAAGTTCAGACCAGTTGATGGTCGCCTGTCCCTGAATTCCTTTCCCTTGCATCCGTTCATTCCAGTCAATCAGCTCAGCCGCTCCAGCCAGCACTTTCTTGGGATCACAGCCACGCAGTGCACACGTTCCGCCGAACTCACGTTCATCAATTACAGCAATTTTCCATCCAGCTTCAGCGCAACGGGTGATAACAGAGCTTGCCGCGCTTCCTGTTCCAATTGCAATCAAGTCATACGTTTTTTGTGTCATCATGGTTCCTCCTCATCCTTTTGGTACATCTAGTGCAGGGATGTCTGAAGTTACAGCAATCCAGCCTGTTTAAGGTACTCTGCTGCAACCTGTTCAGGATTCGCTCCCTCTACGTTCACGTCATAGTTCATCTGACGCATCTCATCATCCGTAATTTTGCCAGCAAGCTGATTCAGCACCTCAACCAGTTGTGGATATTGATCTGCCGTTTCTTGACGAAGCATCGGCGAGCCTTGATACGGTGGGAATAACTCCTGATCATCCTCCAGCACAACGAGTTCATACTGTCTCAACTCACTGTCTGTGGAGTAAGCATCAACGAGATTGATATCTCCGCGCTGAAGAGCACCATAGCGAAGCTTGGGTTCCATTGTTGCAACGTTCGGGAATTCAATCCCATACTTTTTCTGTATGCCAAGGTATCCGTCTTCCCGATCCGAGAATTCCAGCGTGAATCCTGCCTTTATCTGCTGTTCCACCGGTTTGAGATCCGAAATGGTCTTGAGATTGTATTGATCTGCGATGCTCTTTGGAACGGCCAACGTATACGTATTGTTGTAATCCATAGGGTTCAGCAGCACCATGTTGAACTGGCTCAGCATTCCATCTCTTGCTTGTTCGTAGACCTCTGTTCGATCCGTACTCACAGCCGTTTCCTTCATAAATTCGGAGATCGCTGTCCCCGTGAATTCGGGATAGATGTCAATATCACCCGACTTGAGTGCATTAAAAAGGAATGGTGTTTTGCCTAATCCGGGTTTTAGTTCAACGGTCAGGTCTGTATCTTTTTCGATTAACAATTTGTACATATTAATGAGAATTTCGGGTTCCGCCCCCAATTTCCCGGAAATGACTAGATCCTTCTGTCCACCACGTGCCACGAAGGGAATGGTAATCACAAGTATCGCGATTATTGCCAGCGAACCAAGGGTAACCAATGTTTTCTTAAAGGATAACCGCTGGAACTGACGTAATAGTACATCAAACAAAATAGCCAGCAATGCGGCCGGAATGGCTCCAAGGATGATCAATGCCGTATCGTTCCGATCAATGCCCAGCAAGATTAATGCACCCAAACCTCCTGCGCCAATCAAGGCGGCAAGTGTCGCCGTTCCTACAATAAGCACCATCGCAGTCCGAATTCCGGCCATAATAACAGGCATCGCCAGTGGCAGTTCCACTTTGATTAGACGTTGCCAACTATTCATGCCCATCGCATTCGCTGCTTCCACCATGGAAGGATCAACTTCGGATATGCCTGTGTACGTGTTGCGGAGTACGGGAAGCAGTGCATACACCACCAGTGCAATGATTGCAGGAAGTGTGCCTATGCCGAATAACGGAATGAGCAATCCGAGAAGCGCCAAGGACGGTATCGTCTGCAACACAGCTGTAACCCCGATAATTGGTTCAGCTACTTTTGGTTTGCGTGTAAGGTATATACCTAGCGGAATAGCGATGACGACAGCAAAGAACAATGCGATAAATGAGATCTGAATATGTTCCAGCAGAGCAGACAACAACTGACCTTTGCGCTCACTGAACACCTCCGTGAACCTACTCATGTCCTTCACCTCGTTCCTGTAACTGACCAGACCAGTATTTCATCAGATCAACTCGACTGATCTCGCCAATAATCTGGCGGTTACGTTCAACCAGCAGATGGTCATGGGAAGCCATGATATCAACTAATTCCGTTAACGTAATGGATACAGGAACGGCAGTTTTGGCTGATTTCGGCACATGACCCGGTGAGAGTGGTGACATGATGGATTCGAGATCAAAATCAGATTGTGAACTCGTATCGGTGTTAGGACTTCCAACAAATTCACGTACGAAGTCATTAGCTGGCTGTCGGATCAGTTCTTCCGGGGTGCCTACCTGCAAAACCTGTCTATCCTTCATAATGCAGATGCGATCCCCCAGCTTCATCGCTTCCTGAATATCATGGGTGACAAACACAATTGTTTTTTTCATCTGACGCTGGATATCCAGAATATCGTCCTGTAATTTCTCCCGACTCATTGGATCGAGTGCACTGAACGGTTCATCCATCAAAACTATCTCGGGATCGGCAGCGAGTGCACGCAACACACCAATTCTCTGCTGTTGTCCTCCGGATAACTCGGACGGTTTACGCTCACTGTATGTATCTCCGTGCAAACCAACCATGTCCAGTAACGTATGTACACGCTCCTTGATTTGATCTGACTTCCACTTTCGCAGTTCAGGAACAACTGCGATATTTTCGGCAATGGTCATATGCGGGAATAGTGCAATCTGTTGCAGTACATATCCGATATTCCAGCGCAACTCGTGAATGTTGTATTCATCGATTGGGCGTTCATTAATGCGCACTGTTCCATCTGTTCGTTCAATCAGGCGATTGATCATTTTGAGCATGGTGGTTTTGCCACATCCACTCGGACCAATCATGACGAACAATTCTCCCTTGTTAATGTTGAGGTTAACCTGACGCAAAGCCGTTGTTCCATCAGGATATTGTTTCGATACATTTTCGAACTGAATCATTCGCTCTCTTCGCCCCTTTATCTAGGGCGTGTTTCAGACACGCCCTAACATTCATCTTCATCTATTTCCCCAAAAGTGTGTTCGTATAATCACTGCTTTCCTTAGTGTCCCTTGTTAGGGAGAGATCCATATTCGAATCAACGATGTCAACATGCTTGTAGACATGCAAAAAGACGGGCACTAGGCACCGTCTTCTCATAATATGAAAATGTTTCTTCCATTATTTCCATACTTCCATATGATTCTGAATAAATTGCTCGAATGAAATCGGGTTATTCCCCGTTAATTTTTTCACCGTATCCGTCGTTTGATCTTCTCTCCCCTCCTCCCGGATAGGCACATCCAGTCCTGCGAGGGCAGCAGCGTATTCTTCTGACATTCCTGCGCGAATCATGCTGTTCCTCAATTCATCATCGGACAAAGATTCATGTTGAATGGACTGACCCAGTACATGGCTCAAGACGTCTGCAACCTGTCCATAGGACAACGTCTCCGGCCCTGTAATGATATGCTCCGTATTATGAGGAACAACATCTGTCAGAGCATGGAACGCAACTGCCGCGATATCATCTGCACTAACAAATCCAATTTTCCCTTCACCCGTAGCACTGTATATTTTCCCGAGTTGTTTCGTCGTCTCCCGATGCGGTCCCTCCGTAAAGTTCTCCATAAAATAGGAAGGCTGCAATACAGCCCACTCAGGAGCATGGGCTTTTATATACTGATGTACTTTGCCAAAAATAGGACCATTTCCATCAATTGAAGCACTGCCAAGCAAGACAAATCGCTTAATGCCGCTCCATAATGCTTCCTTGATGAATGGATTCATGACGTCTTCTGGGCTCATATCCATTGCTGGCACAACAAGGTACACCTGATTCACATTTTTCAGCGCCGGCGCATATGTCTCGGAATCATACCAATCAAAATAGACATAATTATCGGCAGAACCAGAAAGAGATGGTTTAGTTCTTCCTGCCAAACGCACCGGATAATGATGCTTTTGAAGTATGGCCCCAACACGGCTTCCTGTCTTTCCATTAGCTCCGGTAATAAGTGTCAACGGTTTATCATTAATCATGCTTGTTTCCTCCTAAGTCCGATTCGAGTACGACCATCGGATTCCAATAGTCTTTATAATGTGTAATTTTTCCATTAGAGTGGCTCACTACAGAGATGTACGTTTGGTTGTATGGCTTGCCTGTAACTAATGAACGCCCTTTACAAGTAAATTCAGCCACAAACTGTTGTTTCGTGGAATCAGCCAAGATCACCGGTTCAGAAAACTGCTGAATTTCAATCATCCCCAGTAAATTATGAAGATGATTCGTAATTGCGGCTTTGCCTTCCAGTTTCTGAGGATATCCTGCTGGTGCATATGGGAATTCGAAAATAGCGTCAGATGTATATAGCTCCAACCATTGTTCTAGTTTTCCCTCCAGTAGCAATTGAGTAAATCCATGCATGATCCGATACGGTATACTATTGCCCGCTTCCAACTGCTGAGATTGTGTCATCCTTATTTCCTCCTTCAGTTTGTTTCGTGTTCTTTTTCCAGACCAATCGGTCTATAATAGTCAAAAAATAAACGCCTTAAGCGTCCATTTTCAAGAAAACGTAAAGAATTCTTACTCGAATCATGTAAAACGCTAATCCAAAGCCCTTAGGGTCATCTGTACAAAATCTCGTAGCGCTTCTGCGCTTGCACCGCTCTTCGCTGTAAAGGTCAATGAGAGTCGGGAATAATTTAGAAAACGGGCAAGCCCGGGCAATTCTTCCTCAGCGTGCCTCAATTCGCCACTCCTCTGGCCTCGTAACAGCGCAGTATGGAAAACATCTTCCATTTGTTGGTTAGTGGTTTGAATAAAGACCGCGATTTCGTGATTTTGTGGTGCCTGTTCAACCGCGCTATTAATGATGAAACATTCATTACGACGTTCGTTGTCTGTCAACACGTTAACCGCTTCGTTGAACAACTCGGTCACGCCTTGCCTCACACTTGTGCATCCGTTTAATAGTCTGATCCCCGCCTCTGTCTTCTGCTGAATATAGAATTTAAGAGCAGAGACAAATAAATCATGTTTAGTTCCGTAGGTGTCATACAGGCTTTGCCGCGCAATGCCAAGTTCACTCAGCAGTAAGCTCAAAGATGTACCTTCATAACCGTACGCTCCAAATACAGACGTTGCTTTTCTTAGAACGCTCTCCGTGTCGAACTCCTTGGCTCTTCCCAATTTAAGACCTCACCTCCCTATTCATTAACTAAAGAATACCTTTTCCAGACTGATCAGTCAAGAAAATAAATGCTTTGATTTTTGCCAAAGTGGTATAATGGGAATAGAAGCTGAATGAATTCTTTTACCATTTACCAACCATGACCACATATAAAGGAGTGTACCTATATGTATATTCAAATTACAGATTTGGCTGCAAAACGATTGACGGAAAGCTTGAATGACCAACCCGGATATTTCAAAGTGATCTATGACTTGGAAGGTTGCGGATGTAACGGAGTTATCGCTATTATCATTGTTGATGAACTTGCGGCTCTCGACGCGCAGATTGAAACCAATCTGGTTCCGTTCTATGTTGATCCGAAGCAGCAGCTGAACCTAGAACAACACATGAAGCTGGATACGGAAGAAAATTATCCTTCTTTTAAACTAAGCAGTGATTCTGGTGTGCTCAGCGCCAACGTTCGCGTTCGTGACACCCGTGCAGTAACTGCAGGAAGCTCCGGTGGATCCGACGCCTGCATGCTGTAACACAGTCTCCAGCATGGATTAACAACACTCTCTTTACAACAAAAAGCCGTTGCATCTAATGCAACGGCTTTTTTACCGTTCTTTTCCTTATATGCCTCTATCAGAGTTGCAAAAAAGACTCTATAAAAGATGAACTAAACATTTACACGAAACGGAGAGGACAGAAAAAACCTGAAGAAACGAAGTGTTCGCCTTTATCCCAAGATTTTCACCATTATAAAATTGAATCAAAAAAATCAGGGGATAACAGCGATCGGAAGGTTGTTCTGTCATCGAAGTGGCAAGGTAAATATCCTCTAGTTAGATTTTATAGCAAACTTTGTTTACAACTCGGAAACAATTGGAGAACCTATGGATATAATCCTCTAGTATACTCGGTATATAGATTCATATATTCCGAGGAGGAACACACATCATGAAACCTTTTACTCGTAAATCCATCATATCTACAATTCTCGTAGGCTCTGTTGTAGCAGGTTCTGCATTTACTACGTTTCCCATCACTTCAAGCCTGAATCCCGTCGCGTCTGCTGCAAGCTCTAGCTTCACTCAATTTCTGCATGATAATGCACCTGGTCGTACGATCAAAACGATTAAAAATGTGGCAACTGTGACCAATGTGTCCAGTACAGTTGTGCTTGTCAATAAAAAGAGAAATCTGCCTTCAACTTATGCACCTCAAGATTTGGTTGTACCTAATATTCCTTTTAGCTTCTCAGGTTCCAGTCCGAAGAAACAGATGCGTAAAGTGGCCGCAACCGCGATAGAGAAATTATTTGCGGCTGCCAAAAAAGACGGCATCGATATCAAAGCGGTGTCTGGCTATCGCTCGTATGCGACTCAGAAATCAATCTTTGACCGTAATGCCAGCATCAAAGGCGAAGCTGTTGCCAATAAAACAAGTGCTCGGCCAGGACAAAGCGAACATCAGACCGGTCTAGCTATGGATATCTCCAGCGCTTCGGCTGGTTATGATCTTCAGCAAAGCTTTGGCAACACCAAAGAAGGCAAATGGCTGAAAGCCAATGCCCACAAGTACGGCTTCATCATCCGTTATGGCAAAGATCAGGAGAAATTGACTGGTTACTCCTATGAGCCATGGCATGTACGTTATGTCGGAGTATATATTGCTGGTGAGATTACCAACCAGAAACTTACGCTGGAGCAGTATTTGGAACGTGCCAAATAAGGCAAGTTTGAACCCAAAGCTTAGACAGTTATAATTATGTGTTTAGATAAAAGAAGCGTGACTATAGATAACATGACTGAAGGAGAAGATGGGGCCGCAACTGGCCCTCTTCTGCTTCAATTTTTCATTTACACACTTCATCATGTCCCAACGATTTTTCTAAAGACCAGTGGCAGTCTCTTCAGACCTTCTGTTCCAGCCCAAGAGCCTACTCCTGCAAGTATTACATTATGGCACAAATAAAGTGCGACATTGTACACGATAGGGCCTAGAATAATCTCCACGACTACAAAACGTTTTAACGTCGAAGATTGGATCACATATACCCGAAATTCATGAGGGTCATGTCCTCCCATATACCTTGCGATCAATGCTTTCATGAATCACCTCTAGTGTTTTATTTTAGCGTATGGCAGACGATCCTTGTCTTATTCTAAAATAATACTTACATAAAGTAACTAAGTGTGTTATAGTCAGTTCATAAATCATACATAAGCGAGGGAAACTACCATGAGTGAGTTGGAGAATCTAGTCAAAAACCGTAGATCGGCCGTTATTTTTGAAGAAGGAATTGAAATTTCGGATTTGGAACTGCAAGAAATGTTTGCCCTGAATAAATTTGCACCATCTGCCTTTAACCTACAACACACGCACTATCTTGTAATTAAAGACGAGGAACAGAAAGAGAAAGTCTATGAAGCTTCCCAGCAATATAAGGTAAAAACAGCTTCTGCGGTCATCGTGGTATTGGGCGACGTCAACGCGCATCATCATATCCGCACGATTAACGAAGGCCTGCTGAACCTGGGCGCTCTTACTCCGTTCCAATACGAGCAGGAATCCCAAAGTGTCACCGAATTTTACGAATCTCGCGGCAGATTCTTCCAACGTGAGGATGCGATTCGCAATGCCAGCCTGTCTGCCATGCAATTGATGCTGATCGCTCAGGATCGCGGTTGGGACACTTGTCCAATGATTGGCTTTGACTCGGAAGAACTGCAACAGAGTCTGGAAATCCCTAACCATTACGTACCCGTTATGCTGATCACCATCGGCAAAAAGTCGGAAGCCAAACAGCGCCCACGCGGTTACCGTAAACCGATTAACGAATATGTTAGCTTTAACAAAATGCACGCTGAATAACATATAATATAACCAATTATATAAGTTGAACTAACATTTACACGATAACGGAGAGGACAGAAAAAACCTGAAAAAGCGAAGCGTTCGCCTAAAAGCTTTCTGAAAGAAAGCTGCATCGAAGCATACGCTATCCCCGGATTTCCCCTTTAGAAAAGGAATGGAATTAAAATCTGGGGATAACAGCGATTGGAAGGTTGTTCTGTCATCGTAGTGTCAGTGTAAATAATCTTTAGTTCAACACAACAAAAAAGCCACGATCTCGTGGCTTTAATACGTTTCATAGATCAACGTATCCAACATGTGAAATTCATCGTCAAACTCCGCATATATGTACAGTCGACCAGCAGGTGTATCCCCCGCATCATAACCCAATCGGAAATATTGATCTCCCTGAAATTCTGCATCAGCCAAAATCAATGTATTGATATCTTCGTCCGGATGAGCCTCGGCAATGGTTTTAAGTGCCTGCTCACCTAGCATGTCCCACCGTTTCCACGTCTCTTCCATATATGGGGACAATATTTCCATCTCTGTCTTGGTTGAAACCTGTGCAGTGAATACCAGTTCTTTATCCTGAATAAGTAAGCTCATCTGATAGTTGGACATCGAGACGTCATACTGAAACAACCCCATACCCGGAACTTCATGATTGGATTCAAACATTAGATTATCTGCATACTGCAGTCTTTCCAGCTTGGGATTAGCGCTATAATCCAACTCGGTTAATTTGTTCTCGGAACAGTACAACTCTTTTAGTTGTACGTTATGGCGAATATCCAGCTTGCTAATATGGTTGTTAAAACAACGGACACTCTCTAAAACCATATTTGAACGAAAATCCAACTGTTTAATATGATTGTGGTTACAACGAAGTTCAATCAAGTTTGGACAACCGGTTACATCAAGTTCCAGCATGTAATTGTTGGCGCAATCAAGTCGCCGCAGTTGTTTATTGTGTTCAAGTTCAAGTGAGAAAAGAGCGTTATAACTGCAACTAAGTTCCTCCAACTGCTCAAGGGGCTCTGAAGCCAGCTCCGACAACATATTCCAATGACACTCCACCGTTATAAGTTTGGAATTATGAGAAAGATCCAATTTGCGAAGTCGATTAAAGCTACGATCCAGCACCTGCAATTCCGAATTGGAGCGGAGGTCCAGTGTAAGAAGCTGATTCTCTCTGCAACGTAACGTCCTCAGCTTGTGATTCTGAGTAAGATCCAGACCGCTCAATTGATTATAGGCACAATCCAGCTCTTGAAGACCCCTGAAATACTCGATTCCATCAAGATTGCTAATATTGTGATTTGAGAGTTCTAATATCTCAACCTCACAAACGTCACTCTCCTGAATGAAATCCCGCTGATCGCAAAAACGATCCAACATAACTTGCCTGAAACGTTCATCCGTGAAGGCATAAGTAATATCCATGTCTAACGCCTCCCCCTCTCGTTTTGCTCTATTGGAACAGTCTTCCAACATATTATCACTATTCTATGAGTTTCGTCGCCGGGATTCAACAATTACCTAAGCAAATTATTTTATACCATGTTAGCATCAAACATGTAAGAGAAATCGTACAGAGAGGAAGATTTTCATGGAAATGTATATCGAAAACCTCCCGTCATATCGTATCGCCTATGTGCGACAAGTTGGTTTGTATGGGCCTGCCAACAGTCAAGCTATGGAAATGTTAAAGAGTTGGGCTAGAGCCAAAAATCTGCTTACTGCATCGACCGTTTTATTTGGTATCCCCCAGGATAACCCGGAAAGCACGATTCCCGAAGATTGCCGATACGATGCTTGTATTGTCATTTCGAAAGATTTTCCTATGGATGAATTGACCCCCGATCTAAACGAAACTGAACTTCCAGGCGGGCAATATCTGGTTTGCAAAGTCAAACATACTACAGAGGCTGTTCAGCAAGCATGGACTGAAATTTTCCCGCGTTTGCAGAGTAGCGGTTATACTCTGGATAACAAGCCAGTTATGGAAAGGTATACAGGCCATCTTGTTAACCTTGATTTTTGCGAGATATGTGTTCCAATCAGGCTTGTTTAGTTGCAAAAAAAGTGACTTCAGTCAATGAAGTCACTTTTTTTGCTTTGGGTTCCAACAAAGACCACTGAACCACTAATCTCTTCACTCGGCTCCCTGCTATTGCTAATCAAGCTTAGAAGAAGATTTTTTACTGAATTATATTACACTTTCAGTGCGTTGAGTATCCTGGTAAAAAGCATTGGAGCAACTCTACCGAAGCAAATGTAGATTGTTGCATTATTGTTTTTCAAAAAATTCAGTTGCTTTATTCACGTATTTCAAGTATTGCGAAGGTAAATCCTCTTCATAGTAGATCGCTTCAACTGGACAAACGTCTAAACAATCAGCTGCTTTTTCTGAAATACATGCTTCGGTAATTACAAAAGGCATTTCTTCCAATCTCCTTTTCGTATTAGAATGATATCTTATCGCGACTTCAATTGAATCTGCATGAAGACTATTTCTTCGGCCAATTTCTCCAACCGACTCAGCGCATCAGCATCTTCGATTTTATTCTCAGCACCAAAATGATCACTATTTAAATAAACATATCTTGGCGCTACATATGAACGAAAAAAGCCCGCGATCGGTTTTAATTGATTTTCGACAACCAAATAATGCTGATATGTGCCCCCAGTTGCAATAAAGCCTATCACTTTATTATAAAAACTCTGTACAGGGAGTAGATCGAACACATTTTTCAGTACACCTGTCAAAGAGGATTGATATATAGGTGTGCCGATAACGAAAAAATCAGCATCAATCATTTTTTGGATTACTGACCGGGTGTGTTCATTATAATCCTCTAACTTGCGGCCATCGCAAAATTCGATGTTTTTGTATTCTCTCAAATCTATTAGTTCAATTTCAATTTCCGGATGATTTTTTTTCACGAATTGTAGTACAGTATCCACACCAATTGCAGTCTTTGATCCAATCAATGACCCAGACAAACCTATTAATTTCATAACTGGTCCTCCTAATCGCTTATCTGTATTTGAACTATTCCGTTCGTTCTAATTGACAGTCAGTCATTAATTTGAGCATACTACCCAAGTTGATTTTTCCTAACTGCCTCATCAGTTGTTGTTCACACTCTATAAAAATACTTGTGAGTTGCATATCTATCTCTGCTGTTAGATGTCCCTTACTGCTCATAGATGGTTTAGGAATCTGTAAAGGCTTAGACGACACCAATTTATATATATCTTGCAGGGTTATATCATGCGGCTCCACAGACAACACATAACCACCATCAATACCCTCTTTTGTCTTAACATATCCCACTTTTTTAAATGAGCTAAGGATACGGCGTATCCTAACAGGGTTTACACTAATCTTTTCTGAGATCTGAGCACTGGTTAGTTTCTCATTCTTATGTGAACTAAGGATAATGAGAATGTATATGACAACACTTAGCTCACTATTCATATTAGGCCCCCTAGTTCATTATTCTTCGTAGTTGTCCTTCAAATCCAATGGCATGAACTGTAGGAGGCTGACCTTTATCAAACCATGATTTTCTTTGAAATCTTGCGTCATTTACCTTGCTAAGCATATCAGAGCTTCATGTTACTGCTATGACCTGGTGATAATTTGGCAGTAGGATCAATATAAACCTTAGCATTGTTGATTGCAGTTGGAGCCTCTCCGAAGCCTACAGCGATCAGCTTAATTTTCCCTGGGTAGGACGTAACGTCTCCAGCTGCAAATACTCCTGGAATATTGGTTTGCATCCGCGTATCAACAACAATAGAGCCGTTATCAACTTCCAATCCCCACTCAGCAATGGGACCCAAAGAAGAAACAAAACCAAAATTCACGATAAGAGCATCACAAGGAATGATTCTTTTCTCCCCCGTTTTCGCAATAGTGACTGTAATCTCGGTTATCCGTTCATCACCAGTTAACCCGGTAATCTCAGACGGAGTGACGATATGAACTGAAGATGCCCTCAATTTTTCAACGCTATGTTCGTGAGCACGAAATTTATCTCGTCTGTGAAGTAAAGTGACTTGTTTGGCAATGGGCTCAAGCATAAGTGCCCAATCGACTGCTGAATCTCCACCACCGTTAATAATCACGTGTTGATTGGAGAACTGCTGCAAATCTTCAACAAAATAATGAAGGTTAGATTGTTCAAACTGACTCGCGTTCTCCAGTTCCAATCGGCGTGGTTCGAATGCCCCTATACCTGCGGCAATAATAACCGACTTACTGTAATGAATAGATTTATCTGTAATAATTTCGAAATGATGTTCCCCTTTTTTTAATACCTGTTGTACCTTCTCCTCTAAATAGACATCAACCGGAAATAATTGCATCTGCTCCAGTAAATTTTCAACGAGTTGAGCAGCTGTAACCCTTGGAAATCCAGCAATATCATAGATATATTTCTCAGGGTATAGGGCAATCGCTTGACCACCTAATTGCGGCATACTATCAATAATTTTGACACTTGCTTGACGCATACCAGCATAAAAAGCGGCAAACATTCCAGTTGGCCCACCACCAATAATTGTGATATCAGTAATTGATGGAGTAAGTTCTAGTGACAATGGGAGCTCTCCCTCTCTTTATGTTTTATAATACACAACATAATATACTATAATGTATAAAATATATAAATATCAAATAAAATTCTTTATTAAAATCAAACATAAACGATAGATTTGATATTTTTATACTTATATGTATATTATGTATATGTTAAAGCGTTGCGAATAATAGATATGAAAAGTTAGGAGGTGTGGAGGAATATGCCCTTTGTAATTACAGAGCATTGCATTCATGAACAAGCTGCCGATTGTCTTGATGTATGTCCAGTCGATTGCATTGTAAAAGGAGAAGACCAATATTTTATCAATCCTGACCAATGCATAGATTGTGGGAACTGTGAAACAGCTTGTCCTGTTGGAGCTATTTATTATGAGGAAGATTTACCTGATCATCATCAAATATATGTAAGCAAGGCACTCGACTTCTTTAAGTTAAGTTAAATGAATATATAAAAAAGATGCTTCCTAGCGGTTATGCTAGGAAGCATCTTTACATATCTAATACGTTCAATTGCTTTTTTTTACTTTTATGGAATATGTGCAACGTTGCCCGCCGTCAGCCAAACACTCCATTCTTTTGACTTCAGCATCCCCAAGCAATGATTTAAACATACTTAATTCACATTGACAAACCTTCTTATATTTCATGGCGACGTGACTAATTGGGCAGTTATTTTCCTTTAAAATAAATTCATCATCGCTAATCTTCTCAAGTCCCACCATATAGCCATTCTCATTCTGAATGTTCGCAAGTGTCTCAACACGCTCCGAGATATTTTTCGCTTTCATACTTTGATCATATTTTTCGATCATTTTATTTTTGCGACTTTCAAAAATTTTCTCAACAGCTTCCGGTCCTAATTGTTCTTCAAGCTCAGTCAATATATCCAATGTTAGTGAATGATATTTATTAGGAAAATATCCTACAGACTGTTCAGTTAAACAATACACTGTTGTTGGTCTTCCAATAGATTGTCGCTGTATCTTAGACGTAATTAAATTATCTCGTTCTAGCGATTGGATATGACGCCGAACCGCCATGGTGGTGATCCCAAGCTCATCGGTAAGATCTTTAGTAGTCATGTCTCCTTTGGTTTTGAGGAGATGTAATATAATTTCTCTGGTTGGAAGACTATTCACCAGATCAGGATTAGTCATTTATGATTCAACCTCCTTACGAATAAACAATTTTTAACACCTTCGATTTCGTGTATACAATCCACGTATATCGCTCTCGTTGTTTACATCATCTCAAGTTCTCAGATACATTATATCCTTAAACAACCGATATAACTAATTTTATATTTATTATATATAATATACGTGTTAGTTCAAACTCTAATAAATGGAAAATAACCCAAACTATTAATTGTGATCATATAATACGAGAATACAAACTAAACTTTATATACATAAATGTTGATTAAGTATATAAAATGAAGTATGATCAATTTAGAAATATCATTATATTACATTGGAGGAATAACACATGACATATCAATTACCTGCATTACCCTATGCAAATAACGCACTCGAACCACATATTGATGAGCAAACGATGATGATCCATCATGATCGTCATCATAATACTTACATTACGAATCTGAATGCTACTCTGGAGCATTTGCCTGAGCTGCAAGGGAAATCTATTGAAGCTTTGATCTCCAATCTGGACAGTGTTCCACAGGAACTTCGCGCAGCTGTTCGAAATAACGGAGGCGGGCACGCCAATCACAGCTTGTTTTGGAAAATCATTGGCCCCAACGGGGGAGGAAATCCAACAGGAGCATTAGCAAAAGCGATCGAAAATGAACTGGGCGGATTTGAAGAATTTAAAGCGAAATTTACGAAAGCAGCAACTACTCGGTTTGGCAGTGGATGGGCGTTCCTTTCCGTTGCGAATGGAAAATTGAAAGTCGATAGTCTTCCTAATCAAGATAGTCCTTTGATGGAGGGGGAAACTCCGATTATTGGTCTGGATGTCTGGGAACATGCCTACTATTTGAAATACCAAAATAAGCGCCCAGATTATATTAGCGCATTTTGGAATGTAATCAATTGGAGCGAGGTAAATAAGCGCTACGAATTGGCAATCAAACAAAGCATTGATTCCAACTTCATCATTTCATAAATTCAAGTCTTCAACTATGCTACTAAGAGTATGACCAAAAGGAGAAGAGCAACCTCATTAGAGATTGCTCTTCTCCTTTTTCACTACACCTATTAAAAATTAAAATGCCCAGTTGCCTTTACGGAATACCGGCTCGATTGTACCATCCTGTAACTCACCATCGATATCCAGTTCAGCGGAACCGATCATGAAATCGACGTGAGTCAAACTCACATTGCATTCATGCTTCAGCAACTCTTCGTTAGACATCGTTGTGCCATCTTTCATGTTGAATGGATACGCACTTCCCACAGCCAAATGGCAGGATGCATTTTCGTCAATACCCGTATTGTAGAAAATGCGATTCAGGTTGGAGATTGGGGAGTCATGTGGTACGAGTGCGACCTCACCCAGATAACGTGCTCCTTCATCGGTGGCAAACAGATTCTTCAAATGCTCTTCACCGGATGCTGCCGTAAACGCTACAACCTGTCCATCCTTAAATGTGATTCTCATCTGGTCTACCAGTTGCCCGTTCAGGTTCAAAGGCATGGTGCTGCTGACATATCCATTCACTCCACTGCGCTTAGGCATGGTGAATACTTCTTCAGTTGGCATATTGGCGACCGTGTACACGCCTTGTTTATTTTCGCTACCACCGCCACCCCAGATGTGGTTGTGGACCAATTCAATTTTCAAGTCTGTACCTGGCGCACGGTAATGCAGGCTCTTATAGTTCTTTTTATTCAGGAGATCACTCATGGTATTCAGGGTATCCAGATGTTCTCTCCAATTTTGTACGGCGTCTCCGCCATCTACACGGTTCATTTTGAAGATCGTTTCCCACATCACGTTGATTCGGTCTTCTTCCGGGATGTCGGCAAATACTTTGTTCGCCCAAGCCTTGGTCGGTGCTTTGATCAGACACCAGCTAATTTCATGGTTGCGTGTGTATTTGGCATATCCGCGACGTGCGTGTGCAGCTGCCTTAGTAGCACGGGAAACGCTGTCGGAGTCAATTCCGTTATACAGTTCAGGATCTGGAACTTTAATCGTCAGGGTAGCGCCGCCTGCTTCTGCAAACTTCTCCATCATATCCGCTTTCCACGCTGGATAATAGTCAAAGCTGTCATTGGAACCATGCTCAAAACGACTGCGGGTAATGTTGTCATCATCGAAGTCCACTTGTACATAGTTTGCACCAGCCGCATAGGCTTTTTGCACAATGAGACGTGTGAATTCAAGCGTTTCGATCGGTGCAGTAACGAGCAGATCCTGTCCTTTTTGAATATTCACGCCAACTTTAACAACTAGTTCTGCGTATTGTTCCAATGACTTTTCAAAGGTTTGTTCAAATTGACTCATGGTTGTGTTCACTCCTGTTTCATATATTGTACGACCGCTTTCGCTTCTGCAGAATCGATTCCTTCTCTTTCACTACGCAGGCACAATTCCCAAAATTTCATCTATACAAAATGATCTAACTATTACGTTTTTCTTGTTCGCGTAACTCGATCCGGCGGATTTTACCAGAGTTGGTCTTTGGCAGATCCGTAACAAATTCGATCTTGCGTGGATATTTATAAGGTGCTGTAATTTCCTTGACGTGGTGTTGCAGTTCACGCATCAGTTCCGGTGAAGCCAGTGAATCGTCTCTCAACACGACAAAAGCTTTGACAATATTGCCACGGATCTCATCCGGACTTGCAACCACCGCACATTCCTTCACACTGGCGTGTTTCATGAGTGCTTCTTCCACTTCAAATGGTCCAATCGTGTAACCCGAACTGATGATGATGTCGTCACTGCGACCTTCAAACCAGAAGTATCCTTCTTCGTCTTTGCGTGCACGGTCCCCTGTTACAAAATAATCGCCACGCTGACTCGCTTCCTTCCGTCCCTCATCCTGATAATAGGACCGGAACAAAGCTGGCATCTCTTTGTGTACCGCGATATCTCCTACTTCACCCGGAGGCACAGGTTGTCCCTCATCGTCAATAATTTCAATCAATCCAGGTGTAATTGACTGACCCATCGAGCCAATACGTACAGGCGCATCTTTGAGACTGCCGATTAACAACGTGCTCTCGGTCTGTCCATATCCGTCCCGAATAGTCAGGTCAAAATGACGCTGGAAGATTTCAATAACTTCCTGATTGAGCGGTTCACCCGCTGAAACAGCACTGCGCAGATGAGACAGGTCATAATGTCCAAGATCATCTGCTTTGGCCATCAACCGATATTCGGTTGGTGTACAGCAAAGGACATTAATCTGATGTTCCTGCATCAGTTCCAGATAACGCTTGGGCTGGAATGATCCATTGTAGACCAGTCCAGTCGCGCCTCTTCCGAGTACCGACAGGAACGGGCTCCAGATCCATTTTTGCCAGCCAGGTGCAGCCGTTGCCCATACGGTATCTGAAGGTTGAATATCCAACCATAATGAAGAAGCGATCCGCAGGTGGGCATATCCCCAACCGTGGCTATGTACAACTCCTTTGGGATTACCAGTTGTGCCCGAAGTATAAGCAAGGATAGCCGTATCATCACGATGAGTCTCCACCGCAGCCATCTCGTCGGGTTGATTCTGCATTAACTGATGCACATTGACCCAACCTTCAGCAGGTACGCTAACTTCTTCATTCGGTGATGCCACGATGCGATGTGCCAGTGACGGCAGATCCGCGTCCATCTTTTCCACTTCTGAGGTCGTCTCGGACCATACAATAACAGCCCGCGCCTCAGAGTGACGCAGACGATATTCCAGATCTTTTGCCCGTAACATCTCGGAGGAAGGAATAACGGCAATCCCCAATTTCAGACAAGCAATATAAATGACATAGGCAATAATACGGCGTGGTACCATGACCAACACCCGATCACCCTTCTCTAGTCCAAGTTCACGCAAACC
This sequence comes from Paenibacillus sp. FSL E2-0151, assembly GCF_037993015.1. Taxonomy (NCBI): domain Bacteria; kingdom Bacillati; phylum Bacillota; class Bacilli; order Caryophanales; family Paenibacillaceae; genus Paenibacillus; species Paenibacillus sp. FSL E2-0151. Next base: position 3,034,437 of record NZ_CP150308.1, on the reverse strand, counting down.
TCCAGCAAGACGATTCGCCTGCTTGAATAAATCACCATACGTGATCTCTTCCAATTCTCGTTGATCGCTGAGCCATCTAAGTGCAATCCGGTCTGATGGATGATTCTCCATCTCGGATGTCAGGTTATAGCTTTCAGGCGAAATCCACTGTTCAAAGTTCAAATGGAGCCTCTCCTTCGTAGTTCAATTGTAAAGCTTCTATATATTATACCCTAAATCCTAGGACCAGGTGCTATGAACTAGGTTCATTCTGAAAAAAATAAACATAGGTCAATTAATGAACTATTATAATAGATCTTATCCTATAATGAAAATGACATATACAAAATGGCGCCTTCCTGATTGATCAGGTAGGCGCCATTTTCATTCTTCATTTATATTACATTAGTTTTACCTAACTATAATTTTCACACAGCTATACTGTGTATGTTACCACGGATAATTACCCATTCCGTCCAAAATGCTTTCGATCTCATTCAACTCTTCCGTTGTCAGATCCGGTGCGCTGAGCGCAGCTACATTTTCTTCAATCTGGGACACACGGCTTGCCCCAATCAATGCAGAAGTTACACGGTTACCACGCAAAATCCAGTTCAGAGCCAGTTGAGAGATCGTCTGCCCTCTTCGCTCCGCAACCGCCTGAAGTGCATCGAACTTGGCAATCCGTTCGTCCGTATATGCTTCTTTTTTCAAATTTCCTGTTGGATTGACGCGTTCTTCCTTGATCTTATCGACATATTTATTCGTCAACTGACCGCGCCCGAGTGGACAGAACGCAATGGAACCTACGCCTTGCTCATCCAGTACGTCCTGCAAACCGTCTTCAATCCAGCGATTTAACATCGAGTAGTTTGGCTGATGAACCAGACATGGCGTACCCAGACGACGAAGAATGGTCACCGCTTCTTGTGTCTGTTCTGCATTATAATTGGATAAGCCCACATACAATGCTTTACCTTGCCGCACGATATGATCCAATGCCGTCATCGTTTCTTCCAATGGCGTGTCCGGATCTGGACGGTGATGATAGAAAATGTCTACATAATCCAGTCCCATCCGACCAAGACTTTGATCCAGACTGGCAATCAGGTTTTTGCGGGAGCCCCACTCGCCGTAAGGTCCATTCCACATATGGTAACCGGCCTTCGAGGAGATGAGCAGTTCATCCCGGTAAGGACGAAGATGTTTTTTGTAAATCACGCCAAAGTTCTCTTCCGCTGATCCTGGAGGTGGACCATAGTTATTCGCCAGATCGAAATGGTTAATTCCGAGGTCAAAGGCACGCAAAATCATTTCTTCCTGAATATCCAATGTACGGTTGCCACCAAAGTTCTGCCATAAACCCAGCGCAATTTGCGGCAGTCTGATTCCGGATTTGCCGGAACGTACATATTTCATCTCATCATATCGTTGTTCACTCGCAGTATAGGGCATCGTTATTCTCACTTTCCTGTAAGGTTTGTTGAATTCCTTTTCATCTTAGACATTTTCATGGATAAACGATATGGCATTTCACTTTGAACATATGGAATAATGATTGTTATCTATATATACTAATGTTAAATAATTAATCTTTTCAGCTATGTAGTATGTTAAAATGCAAGATGAGACGAAATCGTACAGGAGTGAATACCCTTGATTACGTATATGTTCAAAAACAATCATTTTCAGGAGCTTCAGCTCCTTCATTATGGAACCGAAGCCTGTACACCAGGTCACCACTTTGGCCCTGCCATGCGAGACTATTATAAAATTCATTATATTTTGAATGGCAAAGGCACCTTCGAAGTTGGTGGCAAAACGTACACCCTGCACAAAGGTCAAGGATTTCTGATCGTTCCACATTCCGTCGTGCATTACGAAGCAGATCAGGATGACCCATGGGAATACAGCTGGGTTGCTTTTCAAGGCAGCAATAGTCCAACCTTTTTACAGCAGGCCTGTCTGTCCGAGCATCACCCGATTTTTGAGTTGGGTAATGAGGATGACGAGATGCGATCCTGCATGCATCGAATGGTCAATTCCCGCAATACCCACAAAGGTTGGGAGATGAGCATGACTGGTTTGCTGTATCAATTCTTCTCTATTTTGATTGATCAGGCCAACTCCGAGCATCTTCACCCCATACAGGATTATTCGAAGGAAACGTACGTAACGCAGGTAATGGACTTCATTGAAATGAACTATGCCAATGCCATTACCGTGCAATCCATCGCGGCCCATGTCGGTTTGCAGCGCAGTTACCTGTGCTCTCTCTTCAAGGACCAGATGGGAAGCAGTATTCAGTCGTATCTGGTCCATTATCGGATGCGCAGGGCAGCCGAACTGACACTTGATCCCGGTCTGACCATTGGCGATATTGCCCGTTCTGTGGGCTATACGGATCAATTGCTCTTTTCTAAAATGTTCAAAAAAGTGATGGGCGAAGCGCCCACCTACTACCGCAAACATAAAACAGCACCCTCCCAGTTAAGTTGTTAATTGGGAAGGTGCTGTTTTTGCCAATCGTTTATCTTTACAATTGTTATTCCTTACATTCTTTTCATTGGTTTATACCGTCTCCGGCATGGATATGCCAACAACTTGCACTTTGATTTCATCTACCATGACGCCGGCTAATTGTTCTACAGCCTGTTGAACATTATGTTGAAGTTCACGGCAGACCTCGTGCATCTTGTTGCCATATTGAATGTTGATGCGCAGCTGGATGGTTGCCTGATCGTCTTTGACGTGTACGTCAATCCCTTTTTGCAGACTCTTGCCGCTGATGCTCTTGGCAATCCCTTCAGTCAGTCCAACGGACATGGAGGATACACCAGCCGTTGATTGAGCGGCCATCCCTACAATCTTGGACAGCACATCATTCGAGATATGAATGGTACCCATTTGAACAGATTGAGGTGCAATATATTCAGGTTCATTGTATTGTTTTTCGATAATTTCAGACATGTGCTCCACTCCTTCGAATAATTAAATTCTATGCATTCTGCCATTTATCCTTAAAGAACATGTTATAGATTCGAACCAAAAGAATTTTAACGATCATATAAACCGGGATAATAATCAGGATAGCAATAATTCCACCCAGGTCGCCTGCACCCAACACCAGAATGATGGTCGTGAGCGGATGAATATCCAGCTTTTTGCCGAATACGTACGGTGCAACCAGGTTGTCCTGAATCTGCTGAGCGACAAGAATAATAATAAGGGACCAGATGGCAACCGATGGTGATACCACGAGACCCATGATCACAATAGGTACGGACGACACAATCGCTCCGATGAATGGAACAAAGTTCATGATGACCGCGATTACCGTGAGCAGTAATGCGTACGGCAGTCCAATGATCAAGAAACCGATATACATCAGTACACCCAGCGCCAGATTCACCAAAACTCTTCCCACAATAAAACCACTCAACGCCTGATCAATCTCAATTACGACTTCACGGCTGTCATTTTGGAAACGTTTTGGAGCGATATGTGCCAGTTTACGACCAAATTTCTCGCCTTGTAACAGCATATAGAACAAAAGGATCGGTAGTGTAAACAAGATGATCGCAAAACTGGAAACGAGTGAGAAAAATCCACTTACATAGTTGGTTACAAAGTTAAATCCTTTGTTGATATACTCCGTGATCTGGGAGAAAGGTGTCGAGCCCTCAGGGAACAAGGCCTGAATGGCTCCATTTTGCTCCAGCTCTCTCAGTTGGTCACTTAATGAATTAATTAGACTTGGTGCGTTATCAACCAGATTGATCAGTTGCTCACGTAACGATGGCCATAAACCAATGATGAAGAACACTCCCAGAATAGCAATAACCAGATAGATTAGCAAAATACTTAGCGTGCGATTTATTTTCTTTTTCTCCATATAATTCACAAGCGGCCTTAGCAGATAATAAAAGAACACCGACAACATCATCGGCACGGTAATGACCGTGATCATGGTGACGAGCGGCTGAAAGATGAAGCTTACACGTGATAATAAATAGATATTAACCAATATTAGCGCCAGTGCAATACTGAACCGGACAAACGTATTTACTTTGAACAAAATATTTCCCTCCACATGGACATTTCTTCTCTTATTTAATTTGGAATCTCAATGGTAAAGACGGTGGTCTCTCGCCCACGCCGGGAAAGGATCAGCCGTCCGCCCATTTTCTCCGTATTACGTCGTGCGATGGACAATCCAAGTCCGGTGCCTCCGGTCGCTGTCCGCGCCTCATCCCCTCGTACAAACGGGTCAAAGATCGTTGACCATAGTTCTTGAGGTATCCCCACTCCGTTATCTGCCACCTCTATCACCACATGGGTATGAAGCGGAATGAGTTCGACGCGCAGTTCGGTCCCGATTGGATTATAAGACAGAGCATTGGTAATCAGATTCTGGATGACTCTGGATAACAGCTCCGGATCATACCTCGCGTAGATCACTTCATCAGGAACAAGTACATGAAGGACAAACTGTTTCTGTTCAATCTCCCCATAGGTATCCGCCATAATCTCGCGCAGGAATTCTCCAATCTCTCTTCTCTGAATATGCATGCGAAAATCGGGCGAATCCACCTTGAGCAACTCCAGCATATTCTGTATCATACGTGCAACTTGAACGGACTTGTTATAGATGTATCCCAGATATCTTTGCTGCCTGTCCTTGTCCTCCCCACGTCCTTCCACCAATGCCTGCGCATATCCCTGTATGGATGTTATCGGTGTCTTTAGATCATGTGATAAATCTACAATCAGTCGCTGTTTGCTCTCTTCGGCATAACGTTTCTCCGCAGAGGTGTTCTCAATGACGTCCGCCATGTAGTTGAAAGTCTCACCTATCTGGACAAATTCCCTCTCGGCCGAGATCGACATCCGTGTACTATAATTTCCTTGTATCATTTGCGTAAGACCCGAGGAGAGGATGCTGAGTGGTTTTTTGATTCTCCGTGCGACCCAATAGCTATAGACAAAGATCAACAATAAAACCAAACCGATGCCAATCATAATGTAAAAGGATAATGGATGTTTCAGATTAGTAATCAACTGATTATCATTAATCCGCACGCTGACCAGATCACGCGGGATCTTCAGCAATACATACGTTGCCGCTCCTTCTGTCGAAAACGGAGTGATGGAGTAATAGTACGGCTGGTCGCTTCGGTTCTCCAATCCAGCATACAGATCGGCTTCACTGTATTGGGTGAACGCATCTTGCTTGTCTCCCACATGATGAATGACATTGCGATTCGCATCCAGAATTTCAATCCAGCCACCGCTATCCTTCAGACGTTGAATCTCTGTGTCTTTGCCTTTCGAAACGGAACCTCCACCGGAATAAAATTCGTTCTCTAGCTCCTCCACATATACGTGGGCTTCAACATTCAGATCCGGATCAACCACCTGATCCGAAATGCGAAAATCCACGACATCCAGTGAAACCATAAGGTACACAATCAATACCAGTAACAGCAAAAAGAAGTTGAACAGCAAGAAGTCCAGTGTCAGGGATGTCTGCAACAGTCGCTTTTCTCTAGCTTTCCATGGGCGCTTCAATTTTGTATCCCAGTCCCCTTATCGTTTTGAGATATTCCGGTTGTCTGGAGTCACGCTCGATCTTCTCCCGAATATTGCTGATATGTACCATGATAGTACTGTCCTCGTGCGCATAATAATCGCCCCAGACCGCTTCGTATATTTTTTTACGGGTGAACACTCGGCCAGGTTGATCAAGCAACAATTCCATAATTTTATACTCTGTAGAGGTCAATGTTACAAGTGTTCCTGAACGAAAAAGGATACATTGGGATCGATCCAGCGTCAGATCACCTAATACCAGATTCTGTTCTTTCGCTTCGGGGATCTCCGCTGCATCAAATTGATTAACTCTTCTGAGCAACGCCTCTACTCTGGCGACAATCTCAAGCGGGTTGAACGGCTTCGCTATATAATCGTCTGCCCCAAGTCCAAGTCCAAGGATTTTATCGTGATCCTGACTTTTAGCGGATAGGAACAGTACAGGCATGTGATATGTGGCTCTGATCTGTTTGATCAACTGCAATCCATCCATTACAGGCATCATGATGTCCAGTATGACCAAATCGATCTGTGTTGAACGTATGCTTTGTAATGCCTCGGCTCCATTCACCGCAGTTTTAATGGTATAGTCCTTCTCCAGATATAGTTGAAGCAGTTCAACAATCTCTGGTTCGTCATCTGCAATTAATACGGTGTATCTCATGTTATTCCTCTCATTTCCTATACTCTATGCCTATCTCTACATTATTACTATATACTACGTCTCTTAATTCAACCTAAATCATTTCTAAAGATAATCTAAATAAATAGAAATAGAGCCCTGGCTCAGGCCAAGGCATTAACTAAAATAGGGCTGTTTTCAGCCTACATTCAAACTTTTCGTTCTTCATTCAGGCTTTTCAATCTTAGATCAACAGCTCAGTCCTTAAGCGAGCGTAGCCACGGCTCCACTTTTCCGAATAAACGTTCCTTGTCATACTGCACATATTGGTTCGCCCGATTGCGCACGGGATCACCCGCGTAGAAACGTTCATATAGATCATGCCTTGCTCCGAGTGGACTTCCGGTCAGCTCCCATGCGAGTTGAAAGAGTCGAATCTTCTCCGGGGCTTGCATCGTTACTCCACCAAGATATTTGCCAATCATGGAACCCATCATTTCATTCATCTCAAACGTACCAGAAGGAATCTGAATCAGACCACCCGCAGCAATGGTCTTCAAAATCTCCACCGCGCGGGGATAATAGCGATTGCCCAGATTACGTGCGGTTTCAATATATTTGAATTCCGGCAGCCAGTTGCCAAATGCGTCCGGCTTGGACTGTGCTTCAGCAGCAATAATCAGTCCCTCGATAGTCTGCATCTGACTGATCAGCTCTCCAAGTTGTTCCTGCACATTCAGGAAAGAGTCCACCCCAATCTCCTTGGCAATGGATGAGGTCACGGCTGTAATAAACTCCAGTTTCGAGTGTAATCGAATGACACTCTGATGGTAGGCCAGACTGGCCGAAGCTGTATTGCAGCGAATCTGCCATACGGCTTCAGGGTTATTGTGCAGTAATACACGTTCCCAGGGCACAAATACATCGTCAAAAAATAATACAGCATCCATCTCATCATACTGCGCACTGAGTGGATGTGATTTATCTGTATTTTTTGTGGCAAAAGATTCACGACACATCATGTGCAAGCCCGGACTGTCCGCGGCTACAATTACCATATGGGCCAGCTCTGGCAGGTGGCCTGGAATTCGTTGAACGGGATAAGCAATGATATCATCGGCATAAGGCGCGGCTGTTGCCACCATTTTGGCCCCGCGAATGACCACGCCCTCTGTATTCCTTTTGACAATTCGCAGCATGGCATCCTCATCTTCACCAACAGGCAAGGAACGATTAATCTGCGGGTCACGCTGGACAATTGTCAGGAATGCATCTTTTCGTTTGGCTTGTGCAAAATAATCCGATATTTTGTCTGCAAATGCCGGGTCATGCGCTGTCATCTCATGTCGTGTTGCATACCAACCGGTCAGCCTGGATCGGGCATAATCAGACAATCGGCTCATCACCCCATACGTCCGATCGGCCCACAGCCGAAAAGCATCCGCCCTGCTGTTCACGTCAGGAAGTGAACGAGGCACAAGAAAAGAGCGATGCACGTAACTTCCCGTCTGTTCGTCCCAATAGGCCACGGTTTCCCTTGTCTCCGGGTCATCCACCAGATTGAACAATCCTTCTATGGTTTGAAGTGTTCCCTGAAAGGTCTGATGCCCAGTTACCTGGATACGCTCTCCGTCCAGCCATACATTCCGCTCATCATTCAAACGTTGAATGTAAGCTTGTCCACGAGACATCGTGATACTCATGATATGTCCTCCCTCTCAGGCACCGGCCTGACATTTCTGTAATTCCATCCTTCTAACTGCTTGAAAAACTATGTAATGATACATTCTGTATCTAATGAAATAGTACTGTGCCTCAGCTAGAAAAGTCAACAGACACCGAGCGATGAGTCCGGTGTCTGTTGGGCCATGCTATTTTAGACTAATTTGGAATACATGTGACGCAGATACCGCCAGCGCACGAGTGCAAAATACAAAATCTGCATGGAAGCAAACACCAAGAAGATGCGCAGGCTGTATCCAAAGACCGAGAAATCAACCAGTTGCTGCAACGCCACAAAGGCAACCGAACTGTGGATGACCGCCACCAGAATCGGCAGGAAGAACATAAGCAATAGCTGCCTTGTTACGATCTTACGGAGTTCGGGACGACTCAGTCCCATTTTGCCAATCATGCGATACTGCGCTTCATCCCGTTCTAGATCTGCGTAAAGTCTGAAATACGTGAAACTTGCTGCAAAGGTGAAGAAAACAATGCCGATCAGGCCGCTCAAAATTAGAATGATGCCATTGGTCTGCTTGGAATTAAGCCAATCCACCACAAGCGCGCTGACCTCGTAATAACCTTTTTCGGAATGATCATCTTGAATGGATTTGATCAATTCAGGAGCAAAGCTGCGTGTACCCATCCAATCTTTCACGATAAATTGTATCGTTCGACTCGAATAGAAACCTTCAGGCATGCCAACTTCCTCGTTGTACGCAGGTCTCATCTTATTAAACAATTCGTCGGTTACGACGTAGAGATAAATTTCATATTGAAAAGGAATCACAATATCGGTACCAGGTGTCGATAGCTGGACAGGTATGTGCTGATTATCAACCTCCAGATTGATCTTTCCTCCCGAGGCTCCTTTTTCAACCTGTTCACGGTACTCCTTGCGCATCGCCAAATTGCTTGGTGTCATAAATGACTCATCGATTTGTTTCAACGTACGTTCTTCATACCCCAGTGCCTTCGCAAGACGGTTATAATCACTCAGTTTGATAATATTCCCATTATTATTTTCACCTATAGGAGCATAACTGCCCTTCACGTAGGGAACTTGATTATCAATCAACGTTTCTTCAATCTGCCGAATATGTCGCTCGGAGTTGGGAGTATCCCAGTTATTCATATAACTGAATGCATATGGATTCGACATGGACGACAAACCTGGATCAGCAATCGCGAGCATGGTACCAATTCCCGTAAATGAAGAAGCCGAGATGATACTTACCATGAAAAACATGATGGCGTTATCTTTCATTCGATAGGTAAGTTCAGATAGGAAGAGCAGATTGGTTTTACGGAAAAACAACCTTGGATTTCTTTTCAGTGCCCGAATGATGTATACACTGAGCTGCGTGAACAGAAAGTACGTACCTGCAATAACAACCACGACACTTGCGAGTAATAACGGAAAGGAGAAGCTTATCCATACAAAAGTGAATACTCCTGCATAACCCCCGCCAATCAACAATACGGATAACAAGGCGAGTAGACGTGAGGCTTTGGGTTCCGGTTTCGGTTTTTCCTCTGATTTCACAAGGTCAATGAGAGTTCCTTTGCGAATGAGCAAGGACGAGGACATCGCGATCACAACAAACAGCAGCAGAAATGCACCTGCCGTCAGGGCAATGCTTTTTAGCGGAAAATAGAATCGAAGACTGTTCTCAACAGCCAGCATGGAGCCACAGATCAGCAGGATCAATTTGCCGAAAATAATTCCGAGTCCAATCCCGGTAATGATGGAAGCTAATCCGATACACATGTTCTCCATAAACAGAAGTCTGTTCATCTGCTTACGTGTCATGCCTATCATCAGGAAAATACCAAATTCCTTCTTGCGTGTCTTCAGAAATGAACCAACGGAGTAGAGCAGGAACAGGAATGAAAAGATGAATATAATGATCTCTGCAATCACAAAACCCTGATTTGCAAGCAACGTAACCGTCCCACTTGATCCCTTTAACCCCGCTTTCAAATCAGGATGGAACAGGAGCAATGCGTAAGTAAAAAAGATCATAACGGAAAATGTACTGCTCAGAAAATGAGCCAGATAAATTCGTTTATTGCGAACAACGTTATTAATGGCGAACTGGCGAAAATTCATGTCCTGAACCTCCCATTAGGGATAATACATTGATAATCTTCTGGTAAAAGGCTGCGCGATTATCGCCGTAGTGAATTTCATTATACAGTTTGCCATCCTTGATAAAGACAACCCGACTGCAATAACTTGCAGCTACTGCATCATGAGTGACCAGCAGCATCGTAGCCTGATCCTCCTGATTGCGCGTTTCGAGAATCTCCATGACATCTCTTGCCGCCTTCGAATCCAGGTTACCTGTTGGCTCATCGGCCAGAATCAGCTTCGGGGAATGGATAAGCGCTCTGGCAATGGCCGTACGCTGTGCCTGTCCTCCTGATATCTCATATGTCCGTTTGTTCAGAATACCCTCGATCCCCAACTTGCTTGCCAGTTGTTCCACACGTGTGTTCATCTCTGCTAGCGAAACACCGTCAAGAGTCAGTGGCAGCACAATGTTTTCCTTGACTGTCAGTGTATTTAACAGATTGAACGATTGAAATACAAATCCAAGCTCTTTGCGCCGGAACAGCGCGAGTTCGTCCTGATTCAATTCAAACGGATTCTTCCCTGCAATCCGCAGTTCGCCTGATGTTGGATGATCAATGGTTGAGATCATGTTCAGCAGTGTTGTTTTGCCACTACCCGATGGTCCCATGATGCCAACAAACTCACCTTCCTGAATACTGAGGTCAATACCTGATAACGCTTCATAAGATACGATGCCTTTGTAGATTTTACTGATCTGTTTCACAGAACAAATCTCCATGGTTACAACTCCTTAGTGATATATGAATTCAAAATCAAGTTACTTTTCATGCTGTGTGCATGCGTATTGTGCGTGGCCTTTCCTGTACTCTTATGACTATAGTCTATCGAAGTTTCGGCCATTCTCCTATGGTTTAACCTTTCATCAACATGACAATGTTGTAAGGTTGCATCATAAAAATCAAAAAGACGCCTTCGCCCCGATCAGGCAATAGACGTCTACACTTACACTGTAATTCATACTCCACTCACACTTCTTTAAAATACACACCTTATGTCCCAATCTCACCTCAATCTGTCACTTCAGGAGTTGAATGTAATTCGGACAGTCGTTCCTTCGCTGTACACGGATTCAAGATCAATCCGATGATTCATCCGTGTTAACACTTCTTTGGCAATATACAGCCCCATGCCTGTGGACTCTTTGAAATGCCGCCCGTTCTCCCCGGTGAAGAAAGGCTGGAATACCCGGTTTAGATCAGACTTCGGAATTCCGATGCCCTGATCCTGCACTTCCAGTATGATGGAGCGTTCGGCTTCATACGCACGCACATAGATCTTTTGCCCGCTGCCCGCGGAGTATTTGATTGCGTTCGACAGTAACTGTACCAGGACAAACCGAATCCACTTGGCATCGGATTGCACAACCAGCGCAGGATCTATATGTATCTCTGGATAGACGTGATTGCGGATGAAGAACCGTTTCAGCTCATGGATCGCCTCTTCCCCAGCGGTCCTCAGTATCACAGGTTCCACACTGAAATCCTGTTCGAAGGTATCCAACCTGGCCACATACAGCACAGTCTCCAAACCTCGCCTCATCTGGTCCGCTTCCTCCCGAATGCTTACGAGCCGAGGATCATCATCTTCCTGACCTTCCACGGTCAACTCAATAACGGATAACGGTGTCTTCATCTGATGGACCCACTGGTTCATGAATGTCAGATATTCTTGCTGCCGTTGTTCCAGCCGATGAAGATGAGCATGATACTGGCCGTATTGTGAATCCAACAACTTCTCCAGCGCCAGTGATAAAGGACTTGTTTCGTTCAATGGTACAAATTCCTTCAGCGAATCCATCGACCGTGACATCCGGGTATAAAAGGAGCGATGTGAATAATAACGATACACCAAATATCCGATGTATAAAAATAATCCCAACGCTACGGCATAAGTAGCCGTGACCCAATCGTTGTAACCGTCATACCAGAACACTGCAACAACAGTGAACAAGATGGCAACAACCCAGCACGTTAAAGCGAGATGTTCTCGTATAAACAATCTCATGATGGTGAAGAGGCATTCCAGGTATTGTTCAATCGGTAACCCGAACCTCTGACCGTTTCCAGTGCGTCCGTAATACCAAGTTCGGCTAATCGTTTACGCACCCGAGTAACGTTTACGCTGAGTGTATTGTCATCCACAAAAGAGTCATCCCACAGCTTCTCCAAGATTGTCTCTCTGCTCACAAGCTTTGGACTGCGCCGCAGTAACGTTTCCAGCAGAATCGTTTCCTTCTTCGTCAGCTGCACTTTGCGATCACCAAGCTGAATCTCCAGTCTTTCCAAGTACACGACCAAACCGTCCAGTTCCACCTTGCGTTCTTCGTCACGTGCAGCATAGTCACCATATACCCGGCGCAGCTGACTTCGAATTTTTGCTATAACAATCTCATGCTCAAATGGCTTCGTAATATAATCATCCGCCCCGTTCTCCAGTGCCATGACCTGATCCATCTTCCCACTCCGTGCGGAGATAAACAAAATGGGGCATGTAGACAGCGTACGAATCTGGCGGCACCAATAGAAACCATCGTAACTAGGCAAGTTGATATCCAGAAGTACCACATGTGGCTGTACCTGCTCAAACTGTTGTACAATCATCTCAAAATCCTCGACCAGAACGGCCCGATCCCCGTAGCGTTCAATATGTGATTTCAATAATCCCGCAATCTTGGGATCGTCCTCTATTATCATAATGGTATACATTATTGGATCTCACCTCTGGCAAAATCATAACACAGGATTTATTATCGAGCATCGACTTCCTTACGCCAATCCACAATATCTGCATTCAATTGCTTCAGGTCTCCTAAAGCTTTCTGATCATCCGATAACTTGTATTGTTGCTTCAATGCCAGGATACGATATACACTCTCATCAATTCGGGACTCGGTGATCTTGCCTGACTTTACTGCACTTATTAGCGTATCAAAAATCGTCTTGGCACTCTCATAACTGTGAGCTACCAACAGAATGTCACTTCCAGCTTTGACAGTTGCTAGGGCTGCCTGGTCCAACTTGTAGTTCTTCGCGATTGCACCCATACTCAGGTCATCTGTGATGACCACACCATCATACTTGAACTTCCCGCGCAAATGTTCACCTATAATGACATCCGATAAGGAAGCCGGATGATCCGGGTCCAGCTTCGGGAACAAAATGTGTGCAACCATGACCGCCTCTACCTGCTCCTTCACTGCGGCCTGGAACGGAATCCATTCAAGCTCGGCCAGTTGTTTTTCCGTTTTATTCACGACAGGGAGATCGAGATGGGAGTCTACGGACGTATCACCATGACCCGGAAAATGTTTCACTACCGGAATAATGCCTTCACTACGTAATCCCTTCATCTCTGCAATCCCCATACGTGACACCAGTTCTGCCGAGCTGCCGAATGAACGATCTCCAATTACCGGGTTCTTCGGGTTACTATTCACATCCAGCACAGGGGCAAAGTCCACATTAAAACCCGCAAGCTGAACCTGTCTCGCCAACAATTCGCCCATCGTTTCAGCAAGCGCGCTGTCTTTCGTCTCTCCTACTTTTCTACTGGAAGGAATGGATTCCACCGTCTCTGGCATACGACTGACTTTGCCGCCCTCCTGATCCACACTCATGAAGATCGGTACCGGATTGGACTGATTCGCTTCCTTGATGGACTTCACAAACTTGGCTGTTCCCTCGAGTGTTGATACATTGTTGGCATAGAAAATAATCCCCCCTACCTTTTGATCGGTGATCATCTGTTTGGCTTGATCATCCAACGTTGTCCCTTGAACACCGGCCAGTATCATCTGTCCAATCTTCTCTTCTAACGTTAATGAACTAAGCTGCTCCTGCACCGGATCGACTTCTTCTTGCGGTTCCTCTGGTACTTCTTCCTGCGGTGGAGCGGTATTCTGCTCCGGCGATGAAGAAGATTGCCCTGAGTTGGAGCCAGCGTTCGATCCGGTATTCGAGTCCGTTGCGGAGGAAGGTTTCTGTGCTTGGCCACATGCCGATAAAAGCAGTACGATCCCCAGCAGAAAACACAGCATCTGCAGTGGTTTTCTCCATTTATTGTTCGAGTTGTACCTATAGTTGTGCAAGGATATTCATCCTCCTTATGTAATGTCATCTTGGCAACCCTTGGGTTCAGGCCTAACCTTATCATAAGGTGGTGGATTTTCAAAATAAGTCGTACTGAAGATTGAATCGTTGTTTAGACACTTAAGCGGTAAAAAAAGTGGTTGCACTGGAACCTGAGATGTGGAACTTAATGGTGTTGTGACTGGCGCGTGTGCGATGTATGTGGAGAATAAAAAGGAGTAACGGTGCAGGAAATGAATTTCTATTGTGAATTTTTCATATGTTGAAATTATTAGTATAGTAAGATCAAAAAGCCGCCCAAAGGCGGCCTATTTGTTCGTTTTTGTTTTACTTTTTGTTGTAAATCGTTGCCGTTCAGCGTTAGTTCATCTTTCACCAAACGTTATTAGGCTTCTATTAATGGAGTGTTTGCAACACTTCCGTTGTAAATGGAATGATTTCGGATATGCGACCTTCACGAATTTTGGCAGGCCATTCGGGATCACTAAGCAGAACACGACCCAAGGCGATCAAGTCAAATTCATTGTTCTCCAACTTCTCATTTAATTGATCCAAATGGGCATCCCCTGTTCCCTGCTTCTCGGTTGCTCTGTCCACAAATTCAGCTTCAAGTCCTACCGATCCAACCGAAATGGCAGGTTTGCCAGTGATTTTTTGTGTCCAACCCGCAAGATTCAGCTCAGATCCTTCGAATTCCGGTAACCAGAACCGGCGTGTAGAACAATGGAATATATCCACGCCAGCAGCACTGAGCGGGGCCAGGAATTGCTCCAATTGTTCTGGCGTCTCCACCAGACGTGCCTCATAATTCCCCATCTTCCATTGGGAGAACCGGAGCACAATCGGGAAATCAGGACCAACCGCCGCACGACAAGCTTCAATCACTTCAACCGCAAATTGAGTTCGCCGTACCAAATCACCACCATAATTGTCGGTCCGTCGATTCGTCTGCTCCCAGAAGAATTGGTCAATCAGGTATCCATGGGCTCCGTGCAGTTCAATGCCGTCAAACCCAATTCGCTGTGCATCCGCTGCCGCTTGGGCAAATGCCTGTACAAGACCTTGAATCTCCTCTTCCGTTAATGGTTCACGTGATGGTTCACCTGCCATGCTAACCCCTGACGGACTTACAGGGTCAGCTTCTGCGTTAGGCAAGTCACCGGAACGACGTGCTGTACCCACATGCCACAATTGTGGCATGATTTTGCCACCCGCTTCATGTACTGCTTTCACTACATTAGCCCATCCTTGCAACGAATCTTCACCATGGAATAATGGAATACTCGCTCCACTAACCGAAGATGGATGATTAATGCCTGTACCTTCCGTTATGATGAGCCCCACTCCACCTGCTGCTCTGCGACGATAGTATTCAGCAACTTCTGGTCCAGGTACGCCCTCTGGTGAGAATCCGCGAGTCATGGGTGCCATAACGATTCGATTAGACAATGTTAGCTTGTCCGAGGTGAAAGGTTTGAATAATGCTGAAGGTACGTTCATAGTACATTGCTCCTTTGCAATTGGAAGTGTGGAACTCCGCATCCACATGAAATGCGACATACTTTTGTATATTGTAACACGTGTAATCCAGTTGACTGGTTTAGGATTATTTCTCTATCCATTTTATAGTTTCTTAATTTTATTTTCAAATTTTCGAAGTTGGGCGTTCAAACTACTCTTATAGAAAAAAAAGAAAGCTACCTTACGGCAGCCTCTGTTGGATCACACTACCGAAGCAGTCTGATATACACTCTACTACATCTTAAAGTATTTTCCCGGTCACCAATAATGTGGATGTAGCATAGTATATAATCCATAATCTTCCTTCCAATTTAATTAGCATTCACGGGGATATCACTGCGGTTCACTCGAAGCAATTTCCCTGATGAAGTTGATAACACATCCGGATCGGTACCCAGACCAAAGTAGAAGTCACCCTCGTTCTCTTCGAAAGACTTGGCATACGTGTCCTGGTTAAAACGTAAAATCTCATTCCATGTGGTCAGATCCATGGATTGGTAGACCCGATTAATATACAGATTGGCACTTTGGCGAGTGTACGTAAGCACATACACCTTGCCATCACGCAACAGCACATCGGTTGGGAGCGCCTTGGCATCCGGGAGATCAACTCGCCTTGCCTGATTGATGTCCGTCATGACATTCAAAGATTTGGGCAGCAACTGTCCATCATTAAACACGCCACCTGCTATATAGAGCAACTTGTTATTGAAGTTAACATTTTTGCCTATTTTATTATAAGGAATCGTGCCCGTTTGATAGGTTAGTCCAGGTAGCATTTTGTTACCATAGATGACAACATCCCGTTTCTCAAGATTTTCATTAATCTCCAAAATATTAGTTTTGTCATTCCATATTTTATTGGCAGGATACATCATGCCAGATGCATATAACTTGCCATTAAGATGGAACATGGTATAAGCCCGGAAACCAAACGTATTAATAGTCGCATATTTTTGCCAAGTTTCACCTTCATTATGAGAGATTAGAATGGTTGGTTTGGACTCTGTACCCAGCGCGGCAAACATTTTACCCTGATAAGATGCCAAATCGTACACGTGTACACCCAGCGGCAGATTGCGATATTTGGTCCACACCTCTCCATCCAGACGATAGAAGTTACCCAGTTCCCACTGTTCACTATCGGAATCATTGCCAGGAATATATAACTTATCGTTTAGTACTCTGTAGATATCAATCTGTTCCTCATCCACATACATCTTCGTTGATGGCAAGATGCTCGGGTTGCTGTTAGTCACCGACTGGGTCTTGAATGTTGCATTCGCTGTATCATAATAAATGACTGGAATAGGGCCTGAATTAGGAGCTACGCCCAGATTGCTACTATTTCCGTGGCCCAAATATATCTTGCCGTTGTACAGTTGCATGTCCCAGACGTTATTAGCATATGGTGTTTTGGTAAAAGGTCTGCCTAGCAGTTCGATCTTCGATGTTACATCCGCTGAACTGATCGGTGCATTCGACACCTTGGCAAGCCCACGTTCCGTCGCAGGGGGTTGACTCGTTGACGTAGTGTTTTTCGGCTTGGAGTTCCCCATAAGCATCCAGCTCATTCCTGCGACAATGGTCAAAATTACGGCTGTCCATTTTGTATGTCTCTGCATGTCCGCTTCCTCCTTCATTTTTTTATCATCATTACCTTCACACCAAGATGATACAATTTGTATCTTTTTATACTATGTAAAACCACCCGCACATGCAACAAATTCCGCCCTATTTATACAAAAAAAGTAGACAATCACATCTGTTGATGTGCTGTCTACTTGTTCTTACTGTCTGTGATTTCTATTCAGCTTTTACCAAAATCTTAACCTGATTTTTCTCTTTCAACAGTGCTTCAAATCCATGCTCTACCACTTCATCCAACGAAATTCGTTTGGTCACCAGCTTGTCAGCCGGGAAGAAACCTTTATCCATCAGACTGATAACAGCCGGGAACACATCGCGATAACCAATAATGCCATTAACTGTACGTTCTTTCATGACAATTGAGTTCGGGTGAATCGGCGCTTCCTGTTCAAAAATACTGACGATCATCAACTCTCCACCAATACGTGTTGAATCGATGGCTTGTTGCAGAACACGTGGAACACCGGTTACTTCATAAGCTACGTTAACGCCACCTTGTGTACGTTGATGGATCTCTTCCACGACATTAAACTGCGTTGGATCAATCACAATGGCACCCAGCTCTTCGGCTTTTGCTTTCCGTTCATCCGATAACTCCACCACATAAATATCCGACGCTCCCGAAGCTTTAAGCGCTTCGATGACCAGTAGTCCAATTGGGCCTGCGCCAAACACGGCTGCTGTATCTCCCACTTTCAGCTTGCTTTGGCGCACAGCGTGAAGTGCTACAGCTGAGGGTTCAACCAACGCACCTTGCTCATACGAGATTGAATCCGGAATGGCATGTACCATGTTTTCTGCAGCAGTTACATACTCGGAGAATCCTCCTCCGCCTCCAGCGAGTCCAAGGAAACCCATCTGATCACACAGATTGTATCTGCCCTGTTTACAAGCTTCGCAGTGTCCACATGCATAGATGGGTTCTACCACAACACGATCGCCCGCCTTGAAACGCGTAACACCTTCCCCTACTTCAACCACCTGTCCTGAGAATTCATGCCCCATAACTATAGGCGCTTGTTCCCCTGTTAGCGGATGCGGTGCTTGAGCGGGAATGAAGATTGGACCTGCTGTGTACTCGTGCAAATCACTGCCACAGATACCGCACCATTCTACTTTTATTTTGACCTTTCCTTCTTCAGGCTGAGGTTCATTAATATTTTCGAGACGTAAATCTTTGACTCCATGCCAACGTAATGCTTTCATTCATTTCATCTCCCAGATCATAATTTGTGATATAATCGGAAACGTTTCCGTAAATTAAATATGTCACATTTTAGATACGCTGTCAAACATATTTCTCCACTAATATGGCTATTTCATGATCATATCGAGTTCACTTAAGAATGCTCGCACTTTAATTCAAGTGATCTTAGCGGTATTACAAACGATGTAATCCTTGTTATTAACATATATCATGGCAAATATTATTGTAGTCCCATTGAAATTTAATCAGGCGTTGCCATAAATCTGGCCCTTTCACGGGATACTTCATTGTTCAAATGTTATAATCAAGTTATATAACTATCGTGAAGTTCATACATATTCCTAATAATTCGGAATCGTTTCCGATAAAGTGAGGTAACCGTACATTGAGGAAAGAACAGAAACTTACGATCAAGGACGTTGCAGAGCGTGCCGGCGTGGGCATCGCTACCGTATCCCGGGCCATCAACAATTCAGAAGGCATCAGCAGTAAAACACGGGATAAAGTGATGCAGGCCATTGAAGAACTGGGGTTTGTACCCAACACCTCGGCACAGAGTCTGAAAATCCGGCAAACGCACCAGATCGCTCTTGTTGTACCCGACATACGAAACGCCATCATTCCGGAAATCTCCTGGTCTGTAGAGCAAACGGCGAAGCAACATGGGTACCATGTCGTCCAGATCAATACGGCAGGCAATGCCAGAACGGAGCTTGAAACCATTCGTAATGTCAAAAAATTGCATGTGGACGGACTGATCTTCATGCCTCTGGCGTACCCCAAAACGTTACCCGGACTGATTGATAAGGCTCCGCTCCCTATCTCGATGATTAATTACGGCAAAAAACTGGAACCGGGTATGAAAGCGGATATCGTCTCTCTCTCTCAACCTGAAGGCAAATTGGTAATGGAACATCTGTTCAAGATCGGTCGAACTCGAATTGCATATGCGGGAGCACCGAAGGACATTATTGAAGAACGCTTTCTTGCGTATGAGCAAGCTGTAGGCCATGTGGACATTTCTCTCGTATACTTTGGTGAGGACTTTTCATTAAATACAGGTGCCAATGCTGCAGATTATTTCTATGGACTTACGCATATGCCAGATGCCGTCTATGCCATTAATGATATGGTTGCCATAGGATTGGTTAATCGGTTCAAGGAGTTAGGGGTTCGTGTACCTGAAGATGTGGCTGTTGTGGGTGTGGATAACAATCAATGGACAACCGTCACGTCTCCTCAGATTAGTTCCGTCTCCATAATGGGCGAAGAAGTCGCCAGACTTGCTACTGAGCTGTTGTTAAAACGAATTCGGGAGATGAGCACGACCGATTACGAACACATCCAGTTTGAACCGCGCTTAATCGTTCGTGAATCAAGCGTAGCCATGATTCATTCTTCCCAGCGAGGGCCACACAGTTAAATTTGGTGAGGGGGATGGGTCACCGGGATAGAATGTATTTTACATCCGTCCCTTCATTTGTTTACTACACAGATATACTAAAAAGGTGTTGCTCAGGTCTAACTCTTTCCTGGCAGCACCTTATTTGTCGTTGATTCTATATAACTATAGCAGAGTCATACTCCGCATACGTTCATTCTAAGAATGCAGTTGCCTGATCGGTGTTCCCTTCAGGAACATCGCTATATTCTCTACGGTATGATTATAATAGATCTCATAATTGCCACGAGTCACATAACCCAGATGCGGTGTGGCCAGAACGTTGGGCAATGTTCGCATCACATGGTTAACGGGTAGCGGTTCCTGCTCATATACATCCAGACCTGCACCAGCAATCACACCACGCTGCAATGCCTCCACCATAGCTTCCTGATCGACAATGCCCGCTCGCGACGTATTTATTAATAGCGCACTCGATTTCATTTGTTGAAATTCGGCTTGTCCGATCAGATTCCGCGTACGATCACTCAATACCAGATGAATGGATACAATGTCGCTCTGTGCAAGCAGTTGCTCCTTGGTCTCGCACCAGATCACACCATGTTTTTCGGTTTTCTCACGTGTTAGATTCTCGCTCCAGGCCATCACATTCATGCCAAATGCTTGTGCGATCTCAGCCATGCGAGTTCCTATCTTGCCCAAACCGAGCAATCCAAGTGTTCTCCCATGCAAATCCAACCCTACAGTGCTCTGCCAGTTTCGATTGGAGCGAAGTGCATTATTTTCCGTAACCAGTTGTCTGGACAGCCCTAGAATCAGTGCCCATGTAAGCTCCGTCGGCGGATTAGAGCTTCCCTCGGTTCCACACACAATAATCCCGTTCTTCTCTGCAGCCTTTAGATCTATCGACGCGTTGCGCATACCACTTGTAATCAGAAGTTTTAGCTTAGGGAGCTGCGAAATGACCTTCTCTGGAAACGGTGTACGTTCCCGCATCAGAACCACAATATCGAAATCCTGCAATTCCTGAATGACTTTTTCTTCCGAGCCCATATAGTTGTTGAATGTCTGAATCTCCACCTGATCCATCAACGGACTCCAGTCTGCTGACGTCAGCGCGACGTTCTGATAATCATCCAAAACGGCACAGCGCAACTTCGTATCCATTCCTGATCTCCTCCTATATCTGCTCAATTCTTGTCTATATTGTAGCAACTCCGCATCACTTTAAACAGAATAAATCCCTATTACTGCAGCAAAGACAGCGTAACTTGGATGCTCTGCTCTACAAATAAGCGGTCTGGTCCTGATTTCATCAGTACAGTCAGTCCAATCATGGATACTACCAGGGACTGTGCGACCGCACTTGCGTTCATGTCAGTGGACAACTCCCCGCTCTGTTGCCCTCGTTCTATCGTTTCTTTGAAAAGAACACCCAGGTACATCTGATGCTCCCGTGTAAGGACAGCGAATTTGGGATCATGTGGAGCCAGCTCAACCATCGTATTAATGCAAAAACAGCCGTGACTAGGCTCGGTCACACTCCCCTCTGCTCCAATATGTTCAAACAATCCACGAAAGGCTTCCCGTACGGAGGAGCCCTGTTGAAGTCTGGCTCTGACTTGAGCCGCATGCTGAGTGGTATACCTGCGAAGTGCTGTTTCGAATAATTCCTTTTTATCGCCAAAAGCCGCGTACAGACTGGGACGTTGTATGCCCATTGCGGTCGTCAAGTCATTTAAAGATGCCGCTTCGAACCCTTTGTCCCAAAACGTATGCATCGCTGCATCAAGTGCTTTATCCGTATCAAATTCCCGTTGTCTAACCATACAATTCACCTCTTTATGTATCGATCAGTATGTTTATATATTTTAACCTCACTCTTATTACAAAGTCAAAACCTAATAACCGGAAAGGAGTTTTTAGCTATAAATGAATCGAAAAATCTGGAATAGAAGCGATCGCATACCCTCACCCAATTCTCTGTTGACAGAATTCACGCAAATAAAGTATGGTTATTTCGAAACATAACATACTGATCAGTACATAATAGAAAGGTGACATCCATTTATGCAAACTTCTTCTCCAGATGCACAATTATCCAATAAGGATCGTCCTGCCATGTCACGGTTAGTTGCTCTTCTTTTTGCCGTGTGCAGCGGACTTGCGGTCGCCAATATCTATTATGCTCAGCCTTTACTGGACTCCATCGCTCAAGAATTCAGCCTCTCGCCATCATCCATTGGGATTGTCATCACAGTGACTCAAATATGTTATGCCTTGGGGCTATTCCTTCTCGTTCCGCTTGGTGACCTCTTAAATCGCCGCAAGTTGATCATCATTCAAATGCTCTTATCCGTGCTTGCACTGGTTCTCGTAGGAACCGCACAATCCAGCTCACTTTTATTCACGGGCATGGCTGTCGTTGGTTTATTAGCCGTCATTACGCAAACGCTCGTTGCCTTTGCTGCACACTTGGCAGCCCCTTCCGAACGTGGTCGCATTGTCGGGTTGGTAACCAGCGGAATCGTCATTGGCATTTTACTTGCACGAACGGTTGCAGGTACGCTGAACGATTGGCTCGGGTGGAGATCGGTGTATCTCTTCTCCGCCAGCCTTACATTACTCGGAATTGTCGCCTTATATCTTGTTCTCCCAAAGCAGCAGTCCCCACAGGTAAAACAAAGCTATACCCAATTACTCGGTTCCGTCTTGCAACTGTACCGTGAGTTGCGTGTGTTACGAGTACGAGGTGTGCTGGCCATGCTGATTTTTACAGCCTTCAGCATCTTATGGACTTCTATGGTTCTGCCACTAAGTAGCCCTCCACTGTCCCTGTCTCATACAGTCATAGGTGCATTCGGTCTCGCAGGAGCGGCGGGAGCATTGGCTGCTGCCCGTGCAGGTAAACTTGCCGACCGGGGCCTTGGGCAGAAAACAACCGGTGTCGCTCTTGTCATTTTGCTCTTGTCCTGGCTGCCCATCGGTTATGTCCATCATTCTCTCTGGTTTCTGATCCTGGGTGTTATCCTGCTCGATCTCGCCGTGCAGGCCGTACATGTTACCAACCAGAGCCTGATCTACGAAGTTCGCCCCGAAGCGCAGAGCCGCCTGACGGCAGCTTATATGATCTTTTATTCCATCGGCAGTGCAACTGGCTCCATCGTTTCTACCCAAGTGTATGCATGGGCAGGCTGGACAGCCGTTTGCTGGTTAGGTGCTGGCGTTAGTGCAGCAGCCCTTGTATTCTGGATGATCGATCGTTATATGCATCGGAATATCGATCGTTGAATTAGTCCAGTTTATTCCACACCACAATAAAAAGAGTTGCCAACGGACCAAATAACAGGGAAATCAGAAACCAGTTCCGACCACTTCTGTTTTTTCCCTGAGCCAGTCCGGCATTAATCAAGGCAAGTGTGCCCCAACCTACAAAATGTTCATTATCCATCAAATGTCTTCTCTCCTTTATCCCTCAATTCTAGCTACTCTTCAAGCATATCTTTGAGCTTACGATTACGATCCTCCAGAAATGCCTGCATGTATTTCTTCAGCACAAGTCGTTCGGTTGCCCATCCCAGCAATCCAAGTGGAGCTTCGAATCGAAGTGTGTCTCTCATGCAAGTCATCTGATCCCCAATTACGCTGAAATGATGTTCATGTCGCATGCTCTTGAAAGCCCCTTTCTCCATCTGATCCACAAAGAGGAAAGGTCGTTCAAACTGTACAATTCGGGACTTCAACTTCTGTCTGACCCCAAAATGAGTAGCCTGAAATGTAACGGTATCCCCTGCTCCAATTCTTCCTGTGGTTACTCCTGCAACTGCTCGCTCTCTTGTATGTTGCCAGACGGTCTGAGTATGTACATCAATATCCCGGGCATAGTCAAAGCATCGTTCAATCGAGGCATGTATCGTAATCTCGGTTGTCACTTCAATCATGGCGATCGCTCCTTGGCAGGAAAAATAAGGTCTTTGCAAAGTATACGCTTGCTTCCTTGGTCGAACAACACATCTAGGATGATATAACAAAAAACGGGTCCCCTGTCTTCGTACAGGAGGCCCGTTCTCAATATAAGTAAGGAATACAGATCATATTTAGATTAAATAAGCAATTCATCAATGGCAAGCGTACGCTCTTTGGAGAGATCGCGATATTCTTCAGACTCCACTTTGATGAGTGGTTTGAAAATATCAGACGTATTATTCATGACAATAACACCTTTTTCTCCATTGCTGAGCAGAACCTGTTTCCCGATGAAATTAGGAAGCAAATGTTGCATCAATGCCTGAACCGGTTTTTCATTCAGTTTACCAAATCCCATTCCATAGATATCTCTAAGGTTGTTGATCAGATTTGGATTGCTTCCTCCGTGGTTCCCGGATCTCATGCCTATATAGATATCCGCTACAGATACAATCTGTGTATATGGATGAATTTCACTTTTCTCAAGTTGCATCGGATAACCCGACCCATCTTCCCGCTCGTGATGCTGCAGAGCAACCAGTGCTGTCGCTTCATCCGTCATCGAATTTTTGATAATTTCATGACCATATATGGTGTGACGCCGCATTTCAAGCTGCTCATCCGCCGTCAATGGTTCTGTTTTGTTCCGAATCCGGTGGGAAACTTTGCACTTTCCAATGTCATGCAGATAACCACCGCGACTAATCTGATAACTCTCCTTCTGAGAATATCCAAGCCAATTCGCGAGGTAGAATGACAACAATCCTACCTGGATTGAATGTGTATAGTTATTGACGTCATCCCGCTCCAGCATCATCAGGAGATGAACGACATCTTTTTGCTCATCCAGTCCTTCAACCATCGGTTGCAGTGCATCATCCACCATGGTGGCGTTGAACTTGCCAACGGTCAGAGCTTCGAGAAAAGCATTTTGATAATTATGTACAGTCTGAATAAATTGGGACTTCAGCTCTTCTTCAGGCGGTTCTTCCTTCGTAGTTATCCCCGAAGCATGCTTTGCGGCTGCTGCAAAAAATTCTGCTTCAGTGATTTCCTCTTCGCGTGATTCAATATCTACATAATCTACACGGTGCTGCATAAGCAAGGTGATATCCTCACCTTTGATCACAGTTCCCTTCCCGAGAACGTGTAATCCTGCATCGCTGAATGTATCCGCAGTTAGACGGTCTCCGTCTTGCAGGTTCATAATATGGATTCTCAAATCGGTATTCCCCCTGAACAATTCATTATAGTAACAGCACCCAACGGAACGGGGCCACAAAAATACCTATACTTCTTTATATCGTTATAATTCTTCATTTCATACATAGTTCAAACGACCTTAATCACAATGGTAAATACGAACGCCTAAGACTTTATCCTCACTCCAACATCCAAATTAGTCCCGGTTTTAAACTTTTACACACTTTTGTGCCTCATTGCCGTATCAGAGTAAGCCAAAGAAGTTCAAACGCTCCGTTTGAACTTCTTCAAGACATCTCAAATTAGATTTTGATCGAACCCAGACTAGCACCTTTAACAAAAAATCGTTCAATGCTCTTCTCGACCGAAGCATCGGGAATCAGCGGTGGTGCCTGATGGGGTTTGGTACGTGCATCAATAATCACCTGATCACAGCCCCAATGCTTGTGGTCATATCCGCTATTAACCCCGTACATGTCATGTGAAGGGTTGCTGCGAGTAAAGGTTGCCCATAAGAAGTTGCTGAGGTTAGCACTCAGGAACGAACTGTCGTCACATAGAATGATCATCGGACACGAGTCCAGACCTCCCTGTTCTTTCAATAGAGACGTGAATGCTTGCATCTCCTGTGCTGTATCCGCATAACTCGTAAAGGCCGATGTCTGGATCGAAACGATACCCGGCATGATGAGCTGTGGATTCTCATAACCACGAATGTTTTTCAAAGACTCTGGCACTTCCGAACACAGCTCCCGAATCTTGTCGCCATACGCTGCAAAAACGACCTTGCTGCCGCTGTTCAGTCCTGTACCCGAATAATCGAGTGTATCAATCGTTGTATGGGTATGGAAATGAATATCCCGCTGCATATCCATACGCTCCAAGATATAGGTCAGGAATTCAACTTCCTTGTGGGTATCCAGAGGTTGCTGATCCTCAGCAGTAATAAACAGGTACTTCGCAAGACTGAGCTGACCCGTACCCAAAATACGATTGGCAATCGTAAGCAACTCTGTCGGCTGCTTCACCGCCTGATACGGCGTGTAACGTTCACTGCCGATGGCAAACAGTAATGGATGGACCCCTGCCGCATCGACCGCATGCACTTCTTTGACACCTGGAATCTCCTGTTTGATCGCGTCTCCTGTAATCTCATGAATCAAATCACCAAACGCCGTATCCTCTTGCGGCGGACGACCAACAACCGTAAACGGCCAGATGGCATTAGGTTTGGCATAGACTTTATGCACACGCATTAACGGGAATTCATGTGTCAGACTGTAATAACCCAGATGATCACCAAACGGACCTTCGGGTTTTGTCTCACCTGGGTAGATATCACCCGTGATGACAAAATCAGCATCATTACTGATGCAATATCCGTCCTTGTAACTGTACCGGAAGCGACGTCCAGCGAGCAGACCGGCAAATGTCATCTCACTAAGTCCTTCAGGCAAAGGCATAACCGCTGAAAGTGTATGTGCAGGTGGACCCCCAATGAAAATACTCACTTTCAGTGGTTCTCCCTTTTTGACAGCTTTGGCTTGATGTATACCAATTCCGCGATGAATCTGATAGTGTAACCCTATTTCCTTGTTCATTTCAAAATCATTGCCATCCAGTTGAACCCGGTACATCCCCAAGTTTGAATTCATGATTCCTGGTTTTTCCGGATCTTCCGAATAAACCTGTGGTAGCGTCACAAATGCCCCACCGTCCATAGGCCAATGTTTGATGAGTGGCAAGTCCGAGATTTGAATCTCTTGGGCCGACACGGGTAGGCTTATAGACTTCTGTTTTGGCAGCGCCTGCCACGCAGCAAGACCTGTTTGGACATGCTGAAATGGCGTCTTAAGCGCCTTCATGGGATCGTCACGAACAGCCATGACCCGTTGTACACCTTCCAGCGTACCGCGGAACATAAACTTGCTTCGTTCCACCGTGCCGAACAGATTGGATACGGCCTGGAACTTTGAGCCTTTTACATTTTCGAATAACAACGCCGGGCCTTTAGCCTCGTGCACTTTCATATGGATCGCTGCCATCTCCAGATGAGGATCAACCTCTTCTTTGACCCGAATCAAATGACCATGCTGCTCCAGATCGTTAATACAATCTTCCATATTGCGATATTTCATTGGATGGCTCCATTCTCTGTATGATAAATTAATTAAGTTCATAGATTCACATAACGTCTCTTCTATTTTATCAAATGATCCACTGCTAAACAAAACTATATGTGAAATTTTGTCGCAAATACAGATATCAAAAAAGCAATATGGCAGCAATCTGAAGCCTGAACGCACAGGGACCGATTGTTTCCATACTGCTCTCTCTGTTCTGGGTTGCCTTAAGATGTAGGTGTAATGGTCGATCTGGGGATCGTGACAATAAACTGTGTACCTTTTCCTACTTCGCTCTCTACATCAATTGTACATTGATGCAATTTCAATATTTTAATCACAATGGACAAACCCAATCCATTCCCTCGAAGCGAGCTGCTTCGCGCTTTGTCCACCATGTAGAATCGATCAAAGATATACGGGAGTGCTT
The DNA here is from genome assembly GCF_037993015.1 of Paenibacillus sp. FSL E2-0151. Lineage (NCBI taxonomy): Bacteria > Bacillati > Bacillota > Bacilli > Caryophanales > Paenibacillaceae > Paenibacillus > Paenibacillus sp. FSL E2-0151. The sequence goes on along the minus strand of NZ_CP150308.1, from coordinate 3,006,792 downwards.
CCTCAGGTATTCCTTGTCCAGAATCTCTAATCAATACCTTCACAAATGAAGATGACGTCTCAATTTCAACATGAATGGTACCTTGTGGACCGATGTATTTGATCGCATTGTTTATTAAATTTTGCCAGACCTGATCAAACAAATCTTTGTCCACTGTGATCTCGCAGGGCAACAAGTCCAGTTCGATCTGTATGTCCTTCTGTGACCACTGCGGCTCTGCCAGTAAGATCGCCCTTCTTAATTGTTCATCTACCTGGAATGTGGTGAAATGAACCGGATGATGCTCCGAGTCCAGCGAGGCTAGCCGAAGCAGATTATCACTGAGCCTCGATAAGCGCAGCGTTTCCTCATAGATAATATCCAAATGCTCTTTCTGCTCTTCTAATGGAATAACACCATCTTGGAGTGCTCTGGTAAATCCCCTGATCGATGTGAGCGGAGACTGCATTTCATGAGAGACATTGCTGACAAAGTCATCACGAACCAAATCGATTTTTTGCAACTCACTGGCCATATGATTAAAGCTCTCCATCAGTTCCCCAAACTCATCCTGATTATTATGTTTCAAGCGGACCGACAGGTCACCTGAGGACATCTCCTTCGCTGCAACCGTTAATCTCTTAATCGGTTTCACAATGTACCCGGACATGAACAGGATTAATAAGCTGCCAATCACCAGAACCGTTAACAGTGAGGTTAAGAGCGTGTTTCGCAGTGTATGAAAAAGAGAGGAGAAATCGCTTTGAATCAGAAATGTGCCGATCCCCTCGTTTGTTCCAGGAACACCTATGGTCGCGACTCCATCTTTACTGGACAGAAAAATGGCATCCGTTGTACCCGCCTCAAATAACGAATGAACTTTGTCCTCTGGCAAGGAAGATAACACTTCACTTTGTTCATTCACGGGAGTGATATTTAAGCCGTAGCGAGCAAAGATACCTAAGCTTGATTGTACTTTTTCCGGATCATCAATCAGGTTAATCAGTGTAGCGAGATCTTGAGCAAAGGTAACCATAAAACGATTCGGTGTCTTTTCCTGGGACCCGTTATTTATCATAAAGGAGAGAATTAAACTCACCAGAACAATCCCGATAAACGTAGCTACGATGCGAAGTCGCAGGCTTTTCCTAAACATTTTCATGCCCGCTCCAGCCGATAACCGAGTCCTCTTATCGTTGAGATCACTAACTCAGGAACATGTTCAAGGCGTTCCCTTAACCGTTTGATATGTACATCAACCGTACGCTCATCTCCTTCGTAATCGATGCCCCATATGTCATCTATAAGCTGTGTACGTGTGAATATTTTCCCTGGCGAACTCGCCAGAGAAAATAACAATTCACATTCCTTCTTTTTCAATTCGATAGTTTGTCCATCCGAAACAACCATCAGATTGCCCAAATCAATCGTTACACCGCTGATCTGAATCATGTTTGATGAACTTTTGTTATATCGTTTCAGTAACGATTTTACACGCAAGATTAACTCCACAGGATCAAATGGTTTAACCAGGTAATCGTCTGACCCGGCATTAAATCCTCTGACTTTGTCCTTCGATTCTCCCTTGGCAGTCACCATCAGGATGGGAATATCCAGATAAGACCGGATATCTTCCGTCAGTTCAATACCGTCTATTCGCGGCATCATCACATCCACAATCGCCAGATCAACTTTTGTATGCGATAGAATATCTAACGCCTCTTGACCGTCTGGTGCTTCCAGCACGGAGAATTGATTCTTTTCAAGATAGATTCGGATTAATTTGCGGATATGGGAATCATCGTCCACCACCAGAATTGTGTTCATGTAGCCATTATCCTTTCCAAAATTGATATTTATTCGTATCGTAAGGATTCCATCGGGTCCAGCTTCGCCGCTTTTGATGATGGCATCAAACCGGCAACAATACTAATCGCTGTACTTACCACGATACCAAACAAGATATAATATCCCGAGAGATTAATGAGTTTTGCTCCAAACGCCTTGTCCAAAAGAATGTTTAACACATAACTAATGATCACTGCAAAGATTACCGCAATAATACCACTAAATACGCCTAATAAGGCAGATTCGGAGAAGAATATTCGCTTGATATCTTTCTTTCTTGCTCCAATCGCCCGAAGAATTCCAATCTCCTTTGTCCGTTCCACGACACTAATGTAGAGTACTACCAGTATCATAATACCGGATACGATCAACGAAATGCCTGCAATACCCGCAAGTACAATGGAAGCCATACTTACATATGTGGTGATATTCTCCATGACCTTGGCCATTTGGGAGCCTGCGAAACCAGCGTTTACAGCAGCTTCATTGATATCATTTACATATTTCATATCGGTTGCATAGGCGTTAACTTGAATTGGCCCGATCGTTATTCCTTTGTCCGTATACATTTGCTCCAACGTCTCTGATGAGATGTATCCCGGAGATTGTTGCATTGGAGATTGCGGATCTGCAGCTTCGTAGATCCCTGAGATCGTTACTTCTTTCTCCAAGGTCACTGGTTTATTATTGCCATCCATCTCATTGATATATAGAAACACAGACTTGCCGATCATGGTTTCAGCTTGATCATTTCCGCTTAATTTATTTGCTGTATCAAGGGGTAACAACATCTCATTTTCTACCGGCAGAACACCAGTTGTCATCAGTGCTGGATCAAAAGCATCCGTTAACGTTGTTAACTGTGTGAGTCCTACACTTTGTTTTTCATTCACCATAGTCGATTTGCCTGTAATGGTCGTGATCGTCTCTACATGATCCACATTAGGAAAATTGCGAATCGTCTCAACATCAGCTTCGGTGAACGATTCACCTGGTGCAATCAAGGCCTCGGGACCTTGCATATCCTTGGCTTCTTCACTCGGCTTTGTTATATCCACAAGCAAAGGGTCCATACTTGAATTGATTTCGTCATTCATATATGTTGTTATTCCATTCCCCAAGGAGAGCATCAGGAGTACACTTAATATACCTATAGATCCACCCAATGCTACCAGTACATTACGCTTGCCGTTGAGTTTCATATTTTTAAGTGCCATCTTGAATGAAGCAAGCAAGCTCAGGCTCCGGGAAGAATCCTGACTACTCTCGTAAACAGCCGTAGAAGGATCTTTCAGGTGAATATCGTCACTAATACGCCCCTCTTCAACCTTCACAATCCGTGTACCGGAGTCAGCGACTTTCTGCGAGTGAGTAACGGCAATCACCAGCATTCCCTTTTTGGCTATACTGTCGAGCAAAGCGAGGATTTGATCTCCGTTTTCCCTATCCAGAGCACCCGTCGGTTCATCTGCAAGAATAATATCCGGATTGTTGGATAACGCCCGTGCGATGGAAACGCGTTGCTTCTGACCGCCAGATAACTGGTTGGGACGTTTGTTCAGATGATCCTTCAGTCCCACCTCTGTCAATATATCAACAGCACGTTGGTTGCGATCCTTCTCATTGGTATCCGTCATTTGCATCGCAATCGTTACATTTTCGAGGACAGACAGATGCGGGATCAGATTGAAATTTTGAAAGACAAAGCCGATATTATTCTTCCGATAATCATCCATTTCCTTCTCTGTCATGGCACTTAAGTTCTTGCCACGAACAACGACGTCCCCTTCATAATCGGAGTCCATGCCACCAATGATATTCATCAGTGTCGACTTACCACAGCCAGATTCGCCGAGGATGGAGACAAATTCCCCTGTCTCAAAACTCAGGTTCAAACCGTGGAGTACGGGAACTTTTTCTTTTCCATATAAGGTGTATGATTTCTTCACATTTTTAACTTCTAGTATTTTCATATGGATCTCTTCCTCTCCTGATCATGCACGATATCTATCTATTTGATGTTCATATCGTAACAAATCAGTATGAACTGATAATGAACTGGACCATCGCACCTACAAGAGGTTGTTCAAAAGAACTATATACAAAAAAACCGAATCCTTAGATATAAGGATTCGGGTTGTCTTATTTCGTTATTGCATTTGATAATATAAGTTAAACTAATCATTTACACGATAACGGAGAAGACAGAAAAAACCTGAAAAAGCGAAGCGTTCGCCTTTATCCCCGGATTTTCACCTTCGGAGAAGGGATTCAAAAAATCTGGGGATAACAGCGATTGGAAGGTTATTCTGTCGTCGTAGTGTCAGTGTAAATAATCTTTAGTTCAACTTATAAAGTTTAGATTAATCCCGCTTTTGCCAGCAGCCTTTTCACAATCGCTGCCGACTGCGCACGACTAATGTCTGCATCGGACATCAGTTTGCCATCAGCACCTTGTACCAGCTCTTGTTTAATCGCGGATGCAACTGGCTCTGCTGCCCAAGCCTGTACTTTAGCGCTATCGCTGTATGTGCTAAGCAGACTTGTTGTCTCTGACGCGTCGGCCTGTGCCAGACCGACCAGTTTCATCGCACGTGACACAATAGTCAGCGCTTCAGCACGAGAAATTTCGCTATTCGGACGGAAGCTGTCGTCAGCATAACCTGAGATTAGGCCGTAGGACACAGCCGTCTGAACCTCATCCTCATACCAGCTGCCAGTCTTCACATCCGTGAATGATGCCTCTTCTGTACTGCGCGGGGAGTGCAGACCCAAACCTCTTAACAGAACAGCCGTAAACTCTGCCCGCGTAATACTCCGGTCTGGCGCAAACACGTTCTCACCAGTACCTTGTACGATCAGACGGGATGCCAGATCCTGTACGTCATCACGACTCCAGTGACTTGATACATCGCTGAATGTTGCCGGATGATAGATCAGAGCGTAAGTGCTGTTCGTCAAGCTGTTAATGATAGCAGAATCTTGCACGTTACCTTTGATAACCTTTGTCGGTACATGCAGAAGGCTGCCATCTGGCTGAAGCACAACTCCTGTCGTGATCTTTGAACCATCGACACCTTCCGGCAACGTAATAGTGCGCTCTACATAGGAGTTAAAACGATCCACATTAACTTGCTGCCCATTCCAGATCGCTTTTACTTCAAAATCAATCGGAGCTGCGATCACCGTTGTGTTCTCCAGCTTATCCGCTGCGGCCTGAATTGCTGTTTGCTTGGATGTAGCACTAGGCACAATAGCGATTTGGATTGTGATATCTTCCAATGGAACCGTGCTTCCGAATTGGTTCAGAATCTGATCTACCTGAATCTGGTTAGCTGGGAGTGTGTACGTACCGCTATCAGTCTGAATGACAACTTCGGCATTACTTCCTTCCATCGTTTTGACCAGCTTGCCGTTCAGTTCACCAACGACCGCACCCTTGCCAGTACCTGTAATAGGCAGCAGAAGCGTTCTAAGTCCACTTCCAATCTGATTGATGACTTTGTCATTATCCACATGAACCGTGGTGGTAACCTGATTGTTTACCGTTGATGTGCTAGCCGTAGCAGACTGTTCCTGTTTCTGACCGTTCACATAGATGTCTACACCTTTAGTTACCGCCGGAGTCGATGGAACTGGGGTAACCACGGGTGTAGTTGGCGATACACTTCCTCCTCCTCCACCTGAAGAGTTACCAGGATTCGGTGTAGGTGTCGAACCAGAATTGTCGCCACCTGAGTTTGCTGCTGTAATTGTGATTGTTCCACCAGACAACTGAGCACCACTATTGTGTTCTACATTTGTAAAATGCCAATGTTCTGAATCAGTTTGATCTACGGATAGCTGTTTCGTTCCAGGCGCCGCATTGCTTTTGGCTTTGACCTCAATATCAAATAATTGCTGTTCGTCTGAAATCAGACGTTCACCTGCATTGAAATCAACCCAGATGATCCGTACCCAGCCTTCTTCGTTATTAATTACGTACTGGAAGTCTCCTGTACCGGTTTCTTCTGGAGATGTGCTAATGGTGCTGACAGATTTAGGCGTGATACGGACAACTTCCAGGGCAGATGTATCATAATCAATCTGCATATTATAAGCGCTAACCTGAGAATAGGGCTGCTTTAATGTAACAGGGACATGAACCGTCTGCCCCGCCTGTACACTAACATTTGCAAATTGCACCTGTGATGGTTCTGCCGGCTCTGCCCCAGCTATACTCGGGAATACGAGAGACGAGAGTAGCGTCAGTGCGATGAGACCTGACATTGTTCTTCTGATTCTTGGACGTTTCTTTTTCGGTTGAAACATGTATTAGCCTCCATGTCTGTATCAATTGGTAGAATGTATGGTAACGATAGAAAAAATATTGTTATTCGTTATTTAAATTAAAAAATATGAATTAATCAGGGCGTTGTATTTTTTCTTTTCCAACAATGTATACTCGTCTAGGCTCCGTATTCGGGTGCGAAGTGGAATGAGCAGTCACTTCGAGCACAAGATAATGATCCTCGTCCTCAGATGTAACGGTATGCTGTTCTCGTGTCTCCCCTTCTATTGGAACCATATCTTCTCCTGAAGGGTCTGTTGCGCGGTACCACTGATAAGAAGGAGTATTAATATAATCAATATCATCACCATCAACATCCACTAAATAATAATCTGTGGCAATTGCGTTCTCCATGTAATCCTTCAATTGACCATTCAGCACATACGGCGCATCGTCCACTTGTTGAAAGGTCAACACATAGTCATTGTTTTTCGCGCCAAGCGTTTTATTGGCATATCCGTTTAACAACGCATTCATATCCCCCAAAGTGGGTTCCGCATTACGATCCACGTCCATTCGGTTCATCTCTACATAAGAATAACCGCGGCGACTGACCATATTACGAAGATAAGTCAAAAGTTCTGCTGCATCCGCAGAATTCACTTTTCCGTCTGCATTTACATCCCCTTTTTTACTAATGTTAAGTTCAAAGTTATCCGTAACCGTTTCCGGTACATCAGATACAGTATATTGAGCTTTCAATTCAATATTGATCTTGCCGCTCTTGTAAGCAATAACAACCAATGTATTTTCATTTTCTATCGTTTCTACATACACCCTAGCTATACTGTTATCACTTGAGTTGGCTGTGAGCATACTAAACTCATTAGATCGTAAATGGGTACTCAAATCAATTCTAACTCTATTGTTCGTTACCTCGATGGGTACACCGGACACAAAAGAAGGATCGTTTTGTTCCGATGAATAATTTAACCAATGGATGCCGTCGTTGAGCACAGGCCGTGAAATGTTAATCTCTGGACCAATTTCTCCCGCATTAGCTTGAGGAAGCGCTCCACCTATAGGCAACGCAATGCCCAAACCGAGTGCAGTCAACATGCTTTTTTTCAATATCGGCTTAAGCCGTTTTTTGTTTTGTTTCCCCTTCAATTCATGTTCCTCCTCGTATACATTTCAAATTTGAACAACTACATGCTCAGTATAACGAGTCATTCTGAACCGATTCTGAACAGGACTATGGAACTATTTCCAGTTGTGATTCGACAAAAAACGCCATGAAGTAAGCCTCCATAGCGTTTTGAACACAAATCATTTTCCAGTTCGGATCATATTCACCTAAAATTAAATTCCCTCAACAATCCGTTTGGCTCTAACCTTCACCTCACGGTAAAGTTCATCCTCATCAATCGTGAGCAGCTTTCTGCCTCTCATGAGGATCTGACCATTCACGATCGTGGTGTCCACGTCCGCCCCATTTACGCTGTAAGCCAGTAACGCTTCTACCTCATGTACCGGTTGAAGATGTGGTTTCGCCAGATCGATCAGGATCAGATCAGCTTTGCACCCCACCTCAAGCATCCCCACTTCATCCTGTAGACCAAGTAGACTAGCACTTCCACGTGTAGCCATGCTTAGTACATCCTTGGCTGGCAAGCGAGTGGGATCGCCATAATCCAGCTTTTGCAGCCAGGTAGCGGCTTTGATCTCTTCGAACATATCCACGGTTGTGGCACTTCCCGCTCCATCCGTTCCGATTCCCACGTTAATTCCCTGAGCCAACATCTCGGTAATTGGAGCAATTCCACACCCCAGCTTCAGATTGCTGACTGGGTTATGTGCTACACCGCCGCGCATGCCCTTCAATCTGCCGATGTCCCTGCGATTGAGGTGTACACCATGCGCAAGCAACACATGTGCCTGTTCGAGCATCCCCGCCTCTTCCAGATACTCTGTCGGTGTCATGCCATAGCGCTCACGAATCTTCACAACTTCTTCCTTCGTCTCAGCCAGATGAATATGTAGCGGGATATCCTCCTTGACAGCCAGAGCAATGACTTCACGTAGCGGCTCCATGGGACAAGTGTAGGGTGAGTGGGGTCCATACATGGTTGTAATCCGCCCATCGGCCGCTCCAGACCAACGTTGTACAAGATCAATCGCCTCCTGCAATCTGCGCCCCCCATCATCCTCCATGAATACCATCCCACGTGTAAGCGATGCCCGCATACCCGTTTGCTCAACCACTTCTACAATCTCATTCATATGAATGTACATATCCGCAAACGCAGTGGTACCCGAACGGATCATCTCGGCGATGGATAACTTGGCACCCCAATAGATGTCTTCCGGGTTCATCCGTGCTTCGGCAGGCAATATTTTGCGTTCGAGCCAGTCCATCAGCTTCAGATCATCCGAGAATCCCCGGAGCAGACTCATCGGTGTATGTTGGTGGGCATTAATCAGTCCTGGCATGGCAACCTTATTACGTCCATCGATAATCTCATCTTGGGGGTGAGGCACAATGTGATCAGCAATATGAGTAATGCGATCACCCTCAACACGAATATCCCCCGTAAAGGGGGCATCGGCATCTTTCATCGTTAGGATCGTAGCTTGCTGAATCAGTATACTCATTACATTCACGGCTCCTCTGAATTGGTTATGGTTCTTTCCATATCCGAGGGTAAGCCTTCACGTAACGGCAAGGTCAAGTCATTTTAATTTTTGGATCGTCATCTTTCTGAAATGTTGTATAAACGGTTTCGGGTCGATTTCGACCATATATGGATATACTCCTGTGCTTGTATGCAAATAGAAAAATCCACCTTCATCACCCATACGGCGAAATGACATGTCAAACACTTCCGTGATGTTGAACTCGCGGTATTTGGTCACGATTTTATCTGAATACAGAATCATGGAGCGGGCATTCATCTCAATCTCTTGGGCGAGACCCGTCACTTCTCTCTGCACTTTGTAATAAGGTAATACAGCAACGCAGTTCATGATCTCCCTCCATTCATGCCATGATTATTGTTCCATCATAGCAGATCGGAGGTTCTCAGCAAAAGAACATGAAACTAGGTGATCTTGGTCGTCACCTTTAGTGGCGTATGAAGTGCATCCTGAATGTCCTGCAAAGAGAGACACTGTTCAATATGAAACACACCATGAGGCAATTCTGTTTTATACACACGTTCTGCCACGGCTGCAGCTACGGCTGCTGTTGCATCTGCTTCCTTTGCGCCGACCAGTAGTTGTTCGACGCGGATTTGCTCACCATTTTCCCATCCTACGGCATCGACCTTGACTGCATAAATTGGCTCTCCCCCAGGAATAAGGCCAAATGCCTTAACCGTTCCATTCCGAATAGACGGGATACGCAGCAACGAAAACAACCCTGCACGTTTGGAGATTGCCATGGATCCTGTGATCCAGCGGGAGTCCAGACAGAGTCTGGTAGATACGGTTGGAATTCGTAACGTCCGAGCAACCACGTGCTGATCCGAAAAGTTAAATCGATAGGCCTTCCGGTTCCCCAGTTCCGCTCCAAAATCAATACATTTGCCATCTCCGAAACTTTGTACCTCAGCAGGTTTTCCCTTTTGCATCACTTGGTAGGTGGCATTCATCTGATCAACGGTCCACTCCACGGCAGCTTTTCCGTGCTTCTCTCCAAGTCCCAGCATTACGGTAATGTCTGCCTCCTCCACCTGATCCATATGCATGGTCGCTTCGCGCACAAGCAAATTAGTCACTCCGGGTGATAATCCAACGCTGAGGATCGCGGTCGATTTGGAACGTTGCATTTTGGTGTGCAGTTGTTCCACCTGGGCGAGGAAATCATATTTTGCAGAAATATCAATATAATCGATTCCGGCTTGTGCACAGGCTTCAACAAACCGGGTATCGCTCTGGTCCACACACATGATTACCAACTTCACAGGCCGTAACATTGAAGACTCCACAGGTTTTGTTACATCCAGTTGAAGTGGTAGCACCGCACCACCTGTAGACCTGCTGAATTCTTCCGCACGATTCATGCGTGTACCCGCAGCCCATACTTTACCCGGGAACAATTTCCCCAGTTGAGTACATATCATCTGCCCCACTTGACCATAACCGCCAACCACCCAGATCTGATCTTTCATAGGCTTCACGTTAGTTTCGAATTGCATAATACCCCTCCACCCAGAACGCCCCGAAGTAACGTGTAATATGTGAGAAACCGCATTCGGTCAGTAGCTGGGTCATCTCTTCAGAGGATATGGGATCGGATTCACGGCCCAGGGAAGCAGCAAAACGCCCCCACTCTTCAGGAAGGACGCCCACACTCAACATGTGATCCTTCCAAGCTCGCATCATGATTGGATGTGCAGGTGAACGAAGATCGGCATTTACAGCCGCAATGATCAGTGGTGCACCCGGTTTAAGTCTCGTTGCGAGGCTGGTCAGAAACGTTCTCTTGGCCTCCATCCCCTGAAGGAAATGTAACATGAGCATGCTTGTCGCCCCATCATATACAATATCCTCCGGCAATTCTTCAACCGTGACAGGTTGCAGCTTCACTCTGGAACCGATGCCTGCTTCCGCGACTCGTTTCTCAGCAAGTTGCAGCATGGGCTGTGATGGATCTACTCCAGTCAATGTCCAACCGGCATGACGTGATCCGAGCAGAGCAATCTCTTTTCCCCCTCCCGCTCCGGCAACAAGGATATGAATATCGTTGTTATTCGCAAAAGATGCTGAAAGCAGCCGTTCCATTAGATCATGCATATGAGAATAACCCGGAATTTTCAGGGCTATCGATTGTTCGTAACGATGAACATCTGCTGTTTCCCAGCTCATCGGTGATGGATTGTGATTCATGGACACCGCACTCCTCTTGAATTGAAGTTAGACTTGACTCGTTGTTCGTCTAATTTCATTATAGAAGGATACGGCGAGCCTACAATCCCAGAACATTGGGATATGCGCACAGAGAGAGGAGTAATCTTGTTGACATCACGTATTGATCGGAACCATAGACTTATCACTTCTCTTGAAAAAGGAACCTGGACCTCACGTACCTATCGGGAAGCTGTTCTCAAGCAGATCCATACGGTTGTACATTACGACGCATACTGTTTTACTACCGTTGATCCTCTGACTCTTCTCTCCACAGGAGCCGTGACAGAAGATGGCATTGAGGCCATTCATGATCGGTTATTCATCAATGAATACATGGAAGAAGATATACATAAATACGCTGAATTAATTCGCAGCGGTGAGCATACAGCTACACTTCACCCGTCCATGAACTTACAGCTTGAACAAAGCCCACGTTATCTCAACATTCTTCAGCCAGCGGGGTTCGGTGATGAACTGCGTGCTGTATTGGTCAGTGGAGACGCTTGCTGGGGATATCTGACCCTATATCGTAAGACAGAAAGTGCTGTCTTTACAGAGGGGGAGCGGTTGATGATTCAGTCCTGGACCGCTTCTATTGCATCGATGCTGCGGTCCACGAGCTTGACACTGATCGATGAGATCACGAGTGAAAGTCCCGAGGAACCCGGAATTTTGATCACCTCAGACACGTTCCAACTCTTATCCCTGAACGCCTCCGCTCAATATTGGCTGTCCCAATTGCGCATGCTGGAACATGTAGGGCCTGATGTGCTGCCCCGTCCGGTACGTGCAGTGAGTTCCCACTTGCAGCGCAAGAATCGGGCAGAACTGGTCGTGGGTACTCAGATCGCTCCCGACTCACCCTCCAAAGTTTGCATCCAACTTCCGGATGGGCGTTACCTCATACTTCATGCCAGTCTCATGCAACAGCTTACGGGACCGGATCAGATTGCTATCCGTTTGGAGCAGGCGATGCCACAGGATTTGCTGCCCTTGCTCGCAGAGAGCCATGGATTATCCAGTCGAGAGCGGGAACTTCTCGGATATGTGCTCCGCAGTTATTCGTCCAAGGAAATTGCTGCTGCGATGCATATTTCTGTCTACACCGTTCAGGATCATTTGAAATCCATTTTCGCCAAAACCAAGGTATCCTCCCGTCGCGAGCTCATCTGGTATTTCGTTTCCCGTTTCCAGCTATCGGATGAGCCTGCCATATAAATCCTGATGTAATTTTCCAGTAATCCACTTGACTATCAAATAATTAGAAAAAATCAAAAGATGCCAATACGATATCTTCGTAATGGCATCTTTTTCTATATGCTATTAATTAAGAAGCATAGCGGTAACACAGGGTAACTTCGTTGTTTGAACTTTTGTTATCTTGCACTCTGCTTAAAATGCAACGCGCAGTCCTGCGAAGCCGTTTTCCACAAAAAAATTCAGACCATATCATTTATGTGTTATTTGGATTTTGCTAGTAAATAAAGAAAATATGGAACACTAATGACTGTAATTACGATTCCTGTCGGCACATCTCCTACGAGGCTAACCGTGCGCGTAATCGTGTCAGCCAACACCACGACTAGTCCCCCGGCTAAGCTGGCAGCCGGAATGAGCAATTTGTGATCGGGACCGACCAGTTTTCTGGCCATATGCGGAGCGATCAATCCAACGAAAAAGAAGCTTCCTCCCACAGCTACACTGCCAGAGGATAAAGCAACAGCAGCGATTGACAACCCCAAGAACTGTCGCTTCACGGAAACACCAAGCCCCTGTGCTGTCTGATTGCCCAAATGGAGGGCATTCAGTATGCGAGCCTTGTAAAAAATATAGCCGAGTAAGATCAAGACCCATGGTGTCAGTATGGAAATATAACCCCAATCATCGCCCCATAGGCTCCCCGCCAGCCAATACAACATGAAGTTCATCTGCGAATCATCCAGCTTGAGTGTCAAGAAGGTTGTCAGCGCCCCGTACCCGCTTCCTAGCGCTACCCCGGTCAAGATCAAACCGATTGGTGAGATGTCTCGTCCGCGGCGATACGATAATAAGAAGATCAACCCCGCTGCCAATAGTCCGCCAACAAAAGCCAACAGAGGCAGAGCAATAAAGGAACTCTTGCCTGTGGATGCAATGAATACAACAAAGAACAGGACAAACAAACCCGATCCCGAACTAATTCCCAGAGTTCCCGGACTAGCCATGTCATTACGCAGCAAACTCTGCATCACGACCCCGGCCGCTCCCATTCCCAGACCTACCAAAATCGAAAGGACAATTCGAGGCAAACGAAAATCAAACACAATCAGATTTTGCTTATCGGTACCGTTTCCCACGAGAACGTTCAGCACTTCTAGCGGTGAAAGATTCATCTTGCCAGAATTCATGCTAATGATCGCAAACACAAGGATGAGCACCATAAGCACTACATTGATGATAATGCCTCGTTTCATCGTATAACGCCGCTTGATCATTCATATTCCCTCCTTTGTCTTCGAGCCAAGAAGAGAAAATACGGCACACCAATGATAGAAAATATAATGGCAATCGGTGTTTCGAACGGTTTATTGATCAAACGTCCAGCCAAATCGGCCGATACGGTCAGCAACGCACCATATAAAGCCGCTGCCGGAATAATGTATCGATAGTCGACACCTACCATATATCGCACAATATGCGGGGTAATCAGACCCACAAAACCAACCGGGCCAACCACAACAACAGCCAATCCAGTCAGCACAAGTACAATAATTGTCGACAAAATCTTGACCAGTCCGCTACGAATGCCGAGTCCACTTGCCACATCATCTCCCAAACTGAGCAATGTAACGGAAGGGGACAGCGCCAGTGCCAGCAGTATACCACCAACAAAGAGCGGTGAGATAATCAGCAATTCTCCCCATTTGACCCCCGCTGTACTACCTGCTGTCCAGAATGTCAATGCTCGGCCCAGGTTATAATTGATCGCCAAGTACTGACTGAGTGCGCCAAACAACATTGAAATAGACAGACCTGCCAGTACAAGTCGCTGAGGCGTCATTCCGCGATTGCCCAATGACGCGGTAAAGTAAGTCATACCGGTGGCGATCGCTGCTCCCAGACAAGCGAACATCATCATCTGCCAATACGAATAACCCGGCAGAAAGGCCAGGCATAGTGCAATTGCAAATGCTGCGCCAGAGCTAATCCCCATCAGCCCGGAGTCGGCCAGCGGATTACGCGTTGTCCCCTGCATGATAGCGCCACATACCGCAAGGCTGCACCCAACGATCAGATCAGCTACAGTACGCGGAAGACGCATGGTTTGAATAATTTGATGTTCAGTGAGCATTGGATCAAATCGGAAAATAGCCTCCCATACCGTTGCTAACCTCATATCAGCAGCACCAAACATAATTGATGCCGCCGACATGAGAACCGTTAATCCAAGCCCTACTACCATGTACATGGTGAAGTTCATCGCCCCACGGCGTTTTTGTTCAGGCTTGCTTTTCATCTCGTTTCCCTTTCATCACCTATTGACAATCCAAACGAATATGGATAGTAACGTCCATAAATTCGACTGGTCATGTTTGAAAATTTGGAGTGCTCAATTAAAATTTCGTTTTAACTCTTATTTAGCTAATGCCAGCAATTGACTAACAATATAATCAATCAATGCACTGGAAGTCATTACGTCGGTGGACCAAGATAGCGAAGAATCTACCTTTACGATCCGATCATGTTGCACAGCAGGTATGGCATTCCACACTGCATTATCAGAAGCAACGTTTCCATCTCCTAAGAAGATCATATAATCCCCAGAGTAAGCGGGTAATACTTCCATGGAGACATCGCCCCAATATTTATCTGCATCGATAATATCCGTTTGGACTTTTGAAGGTGCCTGCAATTGAAGTTCATCGTAAACAAGCTCGCCAACGGCATGCTTGGCTCCAGCTATGTAGTTACTTTTATCACTGAATTCTCCAACCGTAATCGTTACATCGGATAGGCCCGCATTCTGAAAGGCTAGCTTTGCTTCTTCGATTTTTCCGGAATAAGCATTCAAAACATCCTTAGCCTCTTCCTGTTTGTTCAAAACATCGCTAATAAATTGTATCCGCTCTTCTGTAGTCATATCACCATAGGGAACATAAATGGTCGGGGCAATTTTGGATAAATCATCATACGACTCATCGCTCCATGCCAAAATGATAAGATCAGGCTCAAGCGTCATGATATCTTCCGGCTCCATGGCTACTTTTATGGAGTCTGTAATCTGGTTAGCATAAACAGGCTCTGTCTCCCCCCGTGCAGCTCTAGCCACACCTAAAGGAGTTACACCTAGGGCTACGACATCACCAACCAAATAATCAACTACAACTCGCTGAGGGTTATTAGGTACCTCAACATCACCCTTAACTGTGGATATCGTTCTGGTCTGCGAGACTGCTTCTGAAGCTTTTGTCTCCGAACCTTCCTGTTGTGTCGCCTGCTGTGTCTGAGCAGGTGTTGTATTTGCCGTTCCCCCATTATTCGCTGGCGTCCCCGACGTACATGCCGTCAATAAGAGCATCATGCTTATCGCCGCCGCCAAAATCATTTCTTTACTTCTTAATGTTCCAAACATCATTGATTCCCCATCTCTATAAGTCTTGACTAGACTCGCTAGTTCCCTCTCATCGTAAGGGAGATGAGAATCATTATCAATACCATCAACCTGCATGGATAGTGCGTTTATTTTCCGATAATCACTTGGTGTCATCTTGTAATGCTTCTTAAACATGCGGAACAGGTTTTTCTCATCTGTGAAACCAGCTCCCGTTGCGATTTCTTTAACCGTCGCTTCTGTATGTTTCAAATCATGACAGGCTGCTTCAATCCTTCTCTGAATGAGATACTCCTGTAAGTTCATCCCTTCCCTTTTTTTGAACAACCGCGTCAATTGTCCACCACTGATCCCAAACATATCGGCAATTTGTTGGAACATAATCGGCTCCCTGTAATGTTTATCGAGATATACCTTGGCAGAACAGGCTGGATCTGGCTGGAGATACCGAATCTCACCACCCTCCAAATCCCTGTACACCTCATGAATCAATTGATATAAAAAACTTTTGGCCTGTAGCTGATCCATCGCCTTGCCACGTTTCCAGCCATTCATCATCCGTTGGAACCAATCGCGTAGCAAGATAGGATTACTTGGCGTATAACCAAACTGTTGAACAAATGGATTCACTTGCTCCAGTAATTGTTGCAGATGTTTCTTGAAAAAGAGAGGTGATTCTGCTCTGTAAAACACCATAAATGTCTTCACCATTTCCTCTTTAGGTGTAATACTGAGCAGGCTCCCCTTCCCGCCGTGAACTAAACCGAAGCGTTCCATTGCAAATGTGGTTTCATTCAGTTGGATTTGCGCTTCTCCCCCATATGCATAGATAAACATGCTACTAGGTATTTTATATTGCTCCAACGGGTATTGGGACGCTACATTCTGAAAGCGTACATCTATTAATGTAATGATCGAACGTGTCCAGATACTGGCCATCATATCAATCATCTCTGGTGTAAATCCCTGTCTTGCTTCTTCCTCTTGCATCTACCCGCACTCCTCGTTTCACTTTTTCCAATGTATACATCACTTAATAATTGATATTGATTATCAATATCACATTTGATCAGGTAAGTATATATCATTAAGTGATATTGGGGAACAGGCAGTGGACGTTATGCTTTCCATCCGCTTTCGTAAAAAACTAAAAAGGAACACCTGAGAGTATAAAAAGAAGCCTGATCCATATGGATCAGGCTTCTTCATTATGTTTTTTGTATTTAACAAGATTACGTAGTCACCATGTTTCTCTTGTCACCTGCGACCAAATTTATTAAGACTTTGCAGGTTTCCGAGAAGGTTTGGCGGAGCTGGATTTTTTATTCTTTTTCTTACTTACTTCCACAACCACAGGTTCCTGTGGGTGTTCCACCGGGTACATTTTACGGAACAATAATGTCTGTAGTACCAGGAACGAACCCCCAACGGTCCAGTAGAGCGGCATTGCTGCCGGAGCTGTAAGAGAAAAGAATGCCATCATCAATGGGGAGAGATATCCCATGATGGCGAACTGTTTTCGCTGCTCAGGCGCCATGTTGGCTTGTGATACCTTAGCTTGAATCAGATATATGACCGCAACCACCACAGCGAGTACGTAGTCCGGCGCTCCCAGTTTGAACCACAAGAACGAGTGGGAGGACAACTCCGGTGTAAGTCGGATGGCTGTGTAAATACCTGAAAGTATAGGCAACTGAATGAGCATCGGCAAGCAACCAATGTTCAACGGATTAAACTTATGTTTCTTGTATAGCTCCATCGTTTCCTGAGACAGCTTTTGCTTATCAGCAGGATCATTTTTGCCTTCATATTTTTTCTTGAGCGCATCCATCTCGGGTTTCATGACGTTCATGATGACTCGTGTTCCCTGCTGGGACTTGGCTTGACGCATCATCAAGGGCAACAATGCTAAACGAATGACCAGCGTAATCACGATAATCGCGACCCCGTAGCTTCCGTTAAATATCGTGGCAATATGCTGAATCAGATACGACAGTGGAAATACAATGTAGTGATTAAAAAATCCCGGTGTCGATGAAGTAATCTCCGACACGTTGTTGCTGCATCCGGCAAGCAGCATGACTGCAAACAAAATGGCAATCAGGCCATAGATCCGTCCCTTGCCCGAAGTAAAAGTGAATCCCTTGTTGGTCTTATGTTCCATATATATCCTCCTCGTTGATTTGTTGACCAATCGTTCAACGAGGAATGACAATCTGGTTCATCTTCATCGGGCGCTTCTCTTCGTCTAATCATGCGGCTCCAGTCTTCCTGTCTGTGCTGTCTGTCCAAACACAGGGCGGGAAGTACAGGTTCAAGTCCACCACCGGCGCCACCTTCCATCCAGTACTCTGTCATGCCACAATGAAGATGGGCAATATAGGCATAACTGACGGTGAAGATGAGTCCAATCGAGAATAAATATGGTAATAACTCCTGCAGTTCAAACAAGGGATTCACCCCCTTTATAGGTTAGTTTTTATATTATAACACTTACATATTGCTTTTGCATAAATCCGTACGTGAAAACAACTACTATTCAGCTATTCCGTTCTCAATTTGGACATTTCTAGCTCAGCTCGGTGTCTTGCCACGTTATAAGAAGGCCATGAACGATCTGATGCATCCACGTCCAGGTAGGCTTGACGTTCCAGCATTTCCCTCTTGAGATCCGGATACTCCTCCTGAGCAAACTCTCGAAGTAACGGAACTGCATCTGCCGACAGACTTGCCAGATAGGTTGCATCAATATTGCCAGTCTGATGATAACGTTCTATGTTCAGCTCGGCAATCCGTTTATCCATGCCCACATAGTTGACAGCAACATATGCAGTGAGCGCTAGCACAATATACCAGCGGATCAGCGGTATTGACGTGTAGCGTATACGAAGGCCAGCAATCAGCAACAGGAGTGCGAGGAAGATCATGAATGCGTGTACCAGGAAGCGGATGTACGTATATCCATATGCCTGCTCATACAGATTCAGGCGCATAAACGCGGAATACAACATAATTGCTGAACAACTGACCAGAATCAAGAGAAGTACCTGATGCACGATGGAACCCGTTTTGCCACTCGAACGGGTATACTGCAAAGCAACAATAAGAATAAAGAAGTTAATACCTGTGACGAGAATTAACTCTGCGAATCCACTTCTCGCATAATCTGCGTAAGACAGATCTACCGGAAGATGCCCCTCTCCTGCACCAAACAGATACGAAAACTGTACAAGTACAAACAAAACGTACACACAGTTAATGACAATCAACATCGTCCCCACAATGATGGGGTCCAATCTGAATGGTTCCCGCTGAACCGGAGTGCGTTCGGGCTCGGGTGTAATCTTATTGGTAACCTTACCTTCAGTGGCCGGGTCCACAGGAGAGAATATATAGGTGTGATCACGCTTATCAACCGTGGATGCTGCTCCATTTTTCCAATGTGCATTCGCTCTCTTCTCTGCCTCATATTGCATTGGCTGTACAAATCCCCATACATAACCGAACAGCAATACACCTGCGATGACAATCCAGATGATTCTTGGTATCCCTGGAGTAAAAGCCAATTGATTCAGCCACTCCGGAAAACCGGCTAAATACTGATCAAAGACCCCGTCAGCAGAGGACAGTAATGCAACGACTACAATGAGGATAGGCAAGGACGCCACAAGACCAATGAGTACTTTGAA
This sequence comes from Paenibacillus sp. FSL E2-0151, assembly GCF_037993015.1. Taxonomy (NCBI): domain Bacteria; kingdom Bacillati; phylum Bacillota; class Bacilli; order Caryophanales; family Paenibacillaceae; genus Paenibacillus; species Paenibacillus sp. FSL E2-0151. The sequence continues at coordinate 2,987,504 of NZ_CP150308.1, read as the reverse complement.
AACAACTGTTTTCTGGGATTTGCCCATGCCACGCCCGCCTGCTCTCACAGCAATAGCAGCAACAGTCCCCCAATGACGTATGGCTTGAGGTAGCAAGTGGTCAATAGCCGTACCAATCAAGCCAATCTCCCACCACTGCTTCTGTTTTCTGCCCATCAGATACGTCATATGTAAGATAACTACGCCAGGTATGACCAGAAAATTAAGAACATACAGCAGTTCATTGTCGTATAACAGAAACGTTAGCGACAACAATAGCACTACAGCCGCTACAAAAGCATCAATGAACTTGAAAGACCTCATGCGATCCCTTGCAAACAGATACATGAACACATAAAAGAGAATTACAAAGATAGGATACGATACGCCAATCTCATTACCATAGAATAAATACTGGTGAATGATCGCCAACATCCATGCAGACAGTAGCGTGATTAGAGCGCGTTGCGGTGAAGCCATTATTTTATCAATCATGGGAAAAACCTCCATTAACCTTTCTATGCTATATTCTAGATGATAAAATAGGAATATAAATAGAAATTAAAATCGACAAAACTTCTTATTTTAGAGGAATACGTCAGAGTTCACCTCCAGGAGGGAATCAACACTTGAAATTACATCAGCAATATCTGCTGTTACATCGTCATTACGGTCACCATACAGAACATGAACTTACACTCGCCGATCTCGCTGAGTTGCTAAATTGTACACACCGCAATACGTTAACGATTGTCAAAAAGATGGTTGCACATGACTGGATTCGTTGGGTTTCCCAGCGTGGCCGGGGTCGGCGCTCTTCACTGACTTTGCTTGTTCCGGCTGATCAAATCGCCGCAGAATATATGATGCAGGCCATGAATCGCCGGGAGTTGCAGGAAGCTGCCGAGCAGGTGAGCGCATTCTCCAGTTCAACAATCATGCAGGATCATCTAAACCAGTGGTTGCTTGGATATTCAGGACATCATACGGAAGCCGGCACTAATAATGAGCAGATTGATACGCTTCGGTTGCCCCTGCGCCAACAGCTTCATGCGCTTGATCCGCTGTACATTAATCTATTAGCTGAATCCTTTGTTACCAGCCATGTCTTTGATGGGTTGGTCCAGCGGGGCGAAAAGGGAGAGATTCTTCCCTGTCTCGCTCATACCTGGGATGTCAGTGCAGACCGAAAGACCTGGATCTTTTATTTGCGAAAAGGTATTACATTTCACGATGGTCAGTTGTTGACGGCCCATGATATAGTGCATACGTTTGAACGGCTGCAATCTACAGATCGCCGGACACTGTACCGTGATGTAAGTAAACAGATTCTATCTATTGAAGCAGTCGATTCCTTAACCGTGTGTTTCCAGCTTAAAGATCCTCATGAATTGTTTTTGTCCTTCCTGACAACAAGTCGTGCAGCGATTGTACCCTCACCAGGAACAAACGAACATAAGATGAAGCATTCGGGTGATGTACATGGGATGCAAAAACCTGTTGGGACGGGACCGTTCAAGGTCACCGCCTGGGATGATCACTTGTGCAGACTTGAAGCCTTTTCATCGTATTTTCAAGGTAGAGCACATATGGACCGGGTAGATATCCTGCAAATTCCGTGGAGTGCCTCGGCAAAAATGGACGATAGCCAAGATATCGAAACTCCGTTCTTTCATCTTGTTCATAATCCGTCTTCGTCTGAGGGTGCAGACTGGACACAGATTAGTGCAGGTGTGATGGTTCATAAATTACTCACATGTAATACGCACAAAACCGGACCGTTAAACGATCCGGAAGTAAGAGCACACCTTCAGTCATGCCTTGCTGGAATGTATAGAGATGACGGACATGCAGGTGACTCTGAAGTCGTGGAGACTGATTTTAGTGCGGTGAATACCAAGAAAGTCCAGGTCCACTTGGAGGGATTTAGCGATATATCGATAAGTTCCGTATCCTCCAGTCCCATCTCCTTGCACATTGCAACCATTCCACAATATCGCAGGGATGCTAAAAATCTGGCGTCCATACTGGAGCAGTGCGGTTTCTCGTGTACCGTCCGTACTGCTACGATGGAGCAGTTCAAAGGAAACCTGCGGCTGGAATCTGATCTGATTCTCTTCTCTCTCATTCGGGACAGGGACGAAGAACTGCGAAGGTATGATCTCTACTCTACGTTATCTGAGCATCTGGAAGATTCTGCTCGTATAACGATCCATGAGATCTTACAAACCATCGTCGCCTCTCCCATCGCTGCGGATCGAACTTGTGAATTAGATCGAATTGAGCAATTTTTGGTTGGTCAGAATTTACTGTTCCATTTATCCGAAAAACCGGTAGAAACCGCTTATCTGCCTTCCGTGCGTGGTCTATCTTTCAACAGCCAGGGCTGGGTAAACCTGCGTCATATCTGGTTTCCGTGAATGCTCGTTAAACGAGCATAATAATACTTTCATTTCATGATGCGGTAATGATTTTGGATACCTATGAACTGGTCATTGGGTCGGCATCCACCTTCTGCTGTATTTTTTCATTTATCGTCGAAATGGTATCCTTCCGACGATAAATACCGAGAAGTAAACCGACCATGGCATATTCGAAAAGCAGGTGATTTCCATATCCTATTAAAGGAAAAACTATGCTAAGAATTGGAGCCTTGCCGGTAGTCATCGCCAATGAATAGATGATTTGCAACGCAAACATGGATGTGATACTGATAATTATCATTCGACCGAAATCATCCCGAATGCGAGGAAGCATCTTCACCATACTTGCAACAAACCAGATGATACCCACCAATAATATTATCCCGGCTGACCAGCCAAACACATCAATGAGCAGAACACCTGGGTAATCTAAATAACTCATTTTAAACATGTCGAACGTTGTATCAATCCCATTACCCCACCAGCCGGCTGATTGAATAATTTCAATAATGGAATTGTTACTATAGCCACCGTAAGGGTCATCCTGAAGATTCAAAACGACGGAAAGCCTCTCTAGGCGGCCGTACTTATCTGCAAAAAACAATAACAATACAAAAATACTTCCTGTTACAGCAGCACCTAAGGCTGTATAAAGCCATTTTCGCGTGAGCCAACCAAATAAAATAATGGACATTGTGCCAAACAGAAACATGCGAACCCAGTCCGACATTTGAAACAATAGCACTACAGGTAACGCTACCATAGCAATATAGGTCAATATGGATTGCATATTGCAGTTTGAATGAAACTTCTCCTGCACAATTGCCCCTATGGCAAGTGGCAAAATCCATACTGAAGCAGTCGTAAGGTCTATTACAAATCCAAGTGGTGCAATCAGGAATCTGCTCATACCATAAAAATCCGTAGATATCATTGGATTAATCCACAAAAGGGCATTAAGTAGAATATAGATCCACCAAGCAGCTTTTTTCAACTTACGATAATCAAAGTAAATAAAGAACAACATCAACATTACACCTATAACGGTGTACACCACATGCCCCCGATATAAGGACTGATACTTTTCATCTGCGACATTCATCGTAAAAATCCATATCAGTAACAGGCTAGTTATAGACAAACCAATTAGTCCAACTAACAGCCCCCAATGCATGCGATGACGATGCAATCGGTGCATACTCTTGCCTACGACAGCGGGATCACCCATTTGTTCAATGGCATATTCAATTGCTTCTTCCTCTGTATAACCTTCTTGTTCTTTATCCAAAATCATTTCTTCCATGTGGTTTCCCAACTCATCACGCAGGTCGTTATGTACTTCGCGAGCTTTAACCTGAACACACATGTGATCAAGATAATGCTGAATTCGCTCATGTCGATTCGTCATGTCAGGCCTCCTTCCCCAAGCACCCGATCCACAGCTCTACGGAACAAATTCCACTCTGCTTTTTTACTTTGTAAGGCCTCCATGCCCTTGTCACGAATCGAATAATATTTCCGTTTACGACCTTCAACCTCCATCCAGTACGACTCTACCCAACCTTCAATCTCCATAGCATGCAAAATAGGATATAACGTGCCCTCTTTCAGATTAAACACACCCTCGGATTGACGATGTAGTTCCTTGATTAATTCATATCCGTACAACGGTCGTTCCTGAAGCAAGGTCAGAATCAATGTTTCGGTACTTCCTTTAATCATTTGTTTGTTAACCTGCAACGCACTCACTCCTTCCTTTTCAATTCATTTAGCAAGAGTTTTTAGATTTCGAAAAATAAATTTTTAAATCTCTTCTTTTCATATACATCGGAAACCTATGCATAGAACAACTAGGTATGATATTACCTTATCCTTCCTTTTCTGTCTAGCCAACAAGCTTCTTTATTTATGTTAAAATAAACAAGTCCTTTCATTCACGAACTCTAATGATGACTCTATATATTCGTGTATTTTTCAATTACATATACTATTTTTTCAATACATTTAAGGAGGCATTACATTCATGAGCAAACTAATTTTCTTTCTCGGCGGGGCCGGAAGTGGCAAGACCACCCTTGCCAAAGCCCTTTCCCGTAAACATAAAGCGGCTTTCTTTGATATGGATATTTTGCTTCGTCCCGCGGCTGAGGCGATCATGACCCTTCAGGGACTTGATCCTTCCGACCGAGATTCGCCTGAATACAAACGGCTGTGCCGTGATCTTGGGTATCGCATTACGATGGATGCTGCTCTGGATAACGTTCAGTTGGGTATCGATAGTATCGTTGTGGGGCCATTTACCAAGGAAATCGGTACCCCTGACTGGATCGAGCAGGAACTCGCACGGATTGGACGTTCTCTGAAAGATACGGATGTGAGGGTTGCCTATATTTATCTTGAGAATGAAGCATTGTATCACAAACGGATCACAGCGAGACAATCCCCACTAGATGAATGGAAGTTAGCCAACTGGGATGCCTTCACAGCTTCTCTCGTCCGTAAAGAAATAGCCTGGCCCCTCCCTGCTTCATCCGTCGCTTATATTGATAATTCCAGTGATGATCCTGCGATTGCCTATGCTGAACTTGAACGACGGATGTACGAGTAGTTTTATAAAATCTACTTCCCAATTACTTTGCACGATGTCGCTTTGCATGGAAAATAAAAAGACGAAACAAAAAGAGGTATTTGTCGAGACCCCCGTTGGGTCATCATGACAAATACCTCTTTTCATATATTCAAGATTATTCAAAACTCACTCTTCATCCTCAACAATTGCGGGATCACGCAAAAAGGTTTGCGGTAGTCCTGCCGTAATAAGTGCGTACTACGGAATCGCCATTACATTCGAACTGATAAATTATAGATGTACTTAAATGTAAGAGAACGAACATATCTCAACTCAAAGGAGAATTTCATGAAATCTCACGTAGCAACATGTCCAACTCGACAACAACAACACAGCTACAAATCAAATCCTAATTGGAAACGTGCCGTAGCCAACATCCTCCTGGTGACATCTCTAAGTTTCACCACAATAACCAGTTTATCGGCAGAGAGCAGTCTCCCTCTTCCTCAGGTAAGTCCTCAGGAAACTGAATCGTTCATCAATCAATTCTTCGCCCAACCTGAAGTGAAGTCTGCTCTGAAAGGTGCCGTAGTTACCGTTGTTCACGATCAACAGATCGTTTTGAATAAAGGATATGGTTATGCCAATGTGGAAAAACAAATCCCCGTCGACGCCGACTCCACTCTATTCCGTGTAGCCTCCATCTCCAAAACGCTGACAGCAACCGCTATTATGCAATTGACCGAGCAAGGTAACGTAAAGCTTGATCAGGATATCAGCGCATACACAGATGCTTTGCATCTGACCAACCATACCGGAACAGCGTTAACATTGGAACATCTGATGACCCACACCAGCGGGTTTGATTTCACAGATGCAGCAGCTACACCCAGGGAGTTGAATCATTCTTATCCGCTTGAGCAATTCATCCAGGACAACAAACCGTCCGTTGTTCGCAATCCAGGAGAAGTTTTCCGTTACGACAACTACGGTTATGCACTCTTGGGCTACATCGTTCAGAAACAGTCCAAACTTCCGTTTGAGACTTATGTACAACAGCATATATTCAACCCTCTTGATATGTCGGATAGCCATTTTACACTAAGCAAAGACACGCTGAGTAAACTCGCAATTCCTTATGGCGCTGAAGGACAAGAACTTCCGCAATATCCCAATGTACCGGACAGCTCCCCTGAGGGCGGATTCATTACTACTGGACGGGATATGGCTCACTTTATGCTTGCGCAGCTCAATCAAGGTTCGTACCAGGGTGCACGTATACTAGAACCGTCATCCGTCCAAGCAATGCAAACGCTGGATGTCTCCATACACCCGGATATACCTGGAACAGGTTACGGATTCGAATCCACCTATTCCCAGTATAATCATGGACGGAAAGTCGTGAGTAAAGCAGGCGATCTGGACGGATTCCACTCCAATCTGTGGCTGTTGCCTAACGAGAAGACTGGACTATTTATCGTCTCCAACAGTGATGGACCAGATCTGCGAGAAGCGCTTTTTCAAGCATTTATGGATCATTTTTATCCGAGTAATGAGGTCCAAGATGTCAATTATAGCGTACCCGAGTCTTCACTCCATTCCTACGAGGGACTATATCGTGATATCCGCCTGCCTGCATGGTTGTATGATATTTCAGCAACAGAGAAAGGTCTTCAGGTTATAGATGCTTATGGCACTCACACTTTAACACCCGTTAAGGACATGTTGTTCATGGATGAGGAAGGCAAGCTCGCTGGTTTCAAAAAAAATCAGTCAGGTGAAATCACGTATTTCTATTACAACAAGTCAGATAGCTGGTCCGAGAAATTGCCAGAAGCCAAACCTTATGAAGATGTGCCAGAAGACCATCCCTATGCTCCGTACATCTATCGTTTAACACAGATTGGCCTGTATCCACAGGATCAATCCCTATTTGAACCAGAGAAGCCTGTTAGTCGTGGGGAGTTTGTAACACAGGTTGTGGGCATAAGCGGAATGTCCATTTCAGCTCAATCACCAAAATTTAAAGATACCCAATCAAGTCCCTACGCCGCCTACATTCAAACCGCTCTTGAACTGGGTATTGTGCAAGGTAATACTCGTGGATTGTTCCATCCTGACCAAGCCATAACAAGGCAAGAGGCCGCGGTGATCATATCGAGAACGGCACAACAACTCCTTGGCGCACCTGCCGTAACTGCCGATCTCATCGGTTCACAGGATCGTTGGGCTGAAGAAGGTGTCCAGTTTGTGGTTGCTCTAGGTCTCTACGGTCCGGAAGTATCTGTATCCAGCACCGGTGCTGTGGATTATAGATCGAAGCAACCTATGCTGAGGCAGGAATCATCAGTTTTGATGTACAAAATGTTAGGCACTCTGCTACATTAACATAGAGTGATGCTCGGCAAGCCATGTCATTGCTACATGGCTTGTTTTTCCACTTCATTTTACCAATGATGCATTTTATAAGAACGGATGATTTTACCATGCGACTAGGACTCTCATTACATAGATTCATGAAAACTAAATTTAATATCGTGTGGTTTGTAACGATGTTGTGCTTTATACTGACAGCCACGTATATCCATATCTCTTCATTTATGAATCCTTATATCGGACTTTCGTTGACACCAAATGCCTCCATTTCTTGGGCAGTACATGATGTAGATCCACAAGGTTTAGCATATACATCCGGGATTAGATCAGGTGACACCGTTATCTCGCTGGAACCCAAAGGAGGAGTCCAGTTACTCCATCAAAAAGGTGTATTCTTAGTGACTGAAGCCTACACCATCGGCGTTGAGAATTCTCATGGTCAGGCATCCCAACATACAATGAAGCCTGGACCACGTGAATGGTTCAACATCGGCTTCTCATCCATAGTAGAATTATTGCTATTGTTGACCGGAACCTATGCCTTGTTTAGCCAACCCGGTTCACGAGTGATGCGTCTGTTCTACCTCCTTAACCTGTCCATGGCCATATGTATACTGACGATATACACATCCCAGTTGCCTTTATCCAATTATATTTTGGCCTTTTGTGCGGCATGGTTACCTTACTGTCTAACTGCTTTTTATGTGTCTTTTGTATTCCGTACCCGTCTGCATCGTTTCCGGTGGTTACTATTTATCAGCAGAGGTATTGCAGTTGCTTATTCTGCAGGCCTAGTATTTTTGTACATCAAGCAGTGGATGATGACCTATGTTCAGATCAACCAAGGCATTACCACCGTCAGTACTCCTATTGCGCCGTCTGGTCCAACCAATCTGCTTAACTTTATACTTTGTGCAACCCTTCTGATCTTAATCTGGATGACATGGGTTTATCGTAAAAGCTACAATCGCAAGGAGCAGAACCAGCTATTGCTCATGTTAACAGGAATACTTGTTAGCCTGATTCCCTTCATCATATGTTTTGCTATTCCAACCCTGCTTCAAGGTGAACCGTTATTGCCTGTAGAGTACACATTAATTGGATTTCTGCCTTTATCATGGATGTTCACTTATGTACTTGTACAACGGAGTATGCTTGACTTCAAACTGGTTATTCCAAGATTGATGATTCATGGACAATATGTTTTAATCGTTTTTTTACTGTTTCTGGCCGCCTCTCACCTACATTCGTTAATTCATATCAGCTTACTGTTTGTCTCGTTTTTGCTGATCACTTGGGTATATCAGTACATGCTCACACGCTCACGCAAGAAAAACAAACTTAACAAAGACTGGTTGGAACACCAGCAACTTCGGTTGACTGTGCGAATGGCTGAGCAGCAAAACATGCGGGACATGATTCACGTGTTTGCCGAGATGTTCCACAAGATGCTGGATATTGAAGGTGTAATTGTCATATGGATTGATGATAAGCACAGATATTCTCAGGAAGGTACAGGGGTTTTTGCTTCCATTCAGAATATAGATAACCAGGCGTTGGATATTGAAGTTTTACGACAGAAAGTTGATTTGGCACAGGTTTGGGAGCTGTCGGGTGAGCCCACTACGGAGACGATAGGATTTCTGGGCATTGGTCACAAAGAAAATCGCACCCTTTTTTCAGCAGAGGAACAGGATATCATTGATAAAGGCAGGCTGGAAGCAATTCGAATGCTCGTCAATGGCAGACTCTTATCCGATCTGCAGAAGCGATATGAATACCGTGTAGACCAGACAGCTCTTCATGAACACCAGATACGCCGTCATCGGCAGTTCAATGATATTATGATGGAAGCCCAACAGGCAGAGCGTATGAAAACCTCTTATTTCCTTCATGACCAACTGCTTCAAAACCTGATTTTCCTGTCTCGTGATTTGGAGGAATTACACGATACCGGAGAGACGCATAAGGATCAAACGGCTGTTTGGCTGGAGTGCCTGTATGCTTCCCAGAGAGATATACGTCAATTATGTGATGATCTCTACCCTCATATTATGGATCGAAGTGATCTCGAGGAAGCGTTGCAATGGCTCATCCGTACACTTCAAATACAAAGTGGCATCAGAATGGAACTAAACTACAACGCCCTCTCTGAAGAGTTGAAGCACGAACCTCTGAAGTCCACCGTCTTTCGGACGATCCGCGAACTCATTATGAATGTGATGAAGCATGCACAGGCGTCGTTTTGCTCCATTCAGGTACATACAAGGGATACTGACTTGATTCTACAAGTAGAGGATGACGGCTTGGGGTTTAATGTTCATACCACATTTGATACTGCAACAGGGCACTTCGGTTTGATATCCATACAGAGCAGCATTCAACATCTCGGTGGAGAATTCACCATACATTCCAGCCTTGGCAAAGGAACCTCAATCAACATCCGTTTGCCTTTAACCAAAGGAGCAACTGAACAATGAGCGAACCCATTACAGTCGTACTACTTGATGATCACCCCCTGGTCATGGAAGGTCTCAACAACCGCTTAAACCGCGAACCCGGCATACAGGTAATGAAAACATTCAGCGATCCATTGCTTTTTTTATCCGAAGTAGAGGCGCTGCGGCCAGATGTTGTTGTGATGGATATCCGCATGCCCCAGCTTGACGGATTCGAGGTTGTGAGAAGATTGAAAGATCAATACGGGTTATCCGTTAAAATCATACTGCTATCCGGATACAACTATCACGAATTCCAGTTAAAAGCTTATGATCTGGGCGTCCATGCCTACTTGTCGAAACAAGCAACGTATGGACAGATTATCAACGCCATTCACCAAAGTATGTTGGGACATGTTCTTATTCCAGAGACCATGTTATCCCCTAATCTGGAGGAGTCTCTCACAGCAACTGAACGGGAAGTGCTTAACCGCATTGCACTGGAGATGACCAATAAGGAAATTGCACAGGATCTGGCGATCAGTCAACGTACAGTGGAGTATCATATAACCTCTATTACACAGAAATTTGGTGTGAAGTCCAGAATTGGTGCTGTAGTCAAAGGCTATCAGGCAGGGATTCTCGGTGACGTAACACTCCCTGAGAAACGGTAAAAACATGTACCCGTTTAAAAGAACAACAAAAGAGCGGCAGAACACCCTGTAATACAACCTGAGGTTTGTTCTGAACCGCTCTATCTGTTGGTTAACTTTTCTATAAAGTGCATTCATGCTTGATGCGTGTGCTCCCTATCCGCGCTGACGTTCAGCAATACGAGCCGTGATTATTCCATGACTCTCATCGATTTCTTCCGGTGTGCACGCGGCTTTCAGCTCATATACTTTCACTGGCGAACGGTCGATAATATCCAAAAACGAATCAAAAAAGGTCATGTCTTTGCTATGAATGTATGGACACCAATGATCTGCCAACCCTACAGTTTCATGAATATGCACGCCAACCACGTGATCAATCAACGCGTTAGCCTCACGTACATTGTCATATAGGCCCATTCGATCCATCATCATGCCGTGACCAATGTCGTACCAAAGACCAAGCGGCGCGCCCTTCATTTGTCCAATAATCGTTCCTGCTTCGTTCAAAGTCGGCATCTGATAACAGCGTGAACGGGTCTCAATACCGAAATTCACCCCGTATCCCCGCTGCTCCGACAAATTACATACCTCTTCCAGACTCTCCTGAATCCGGCTCAGATAATGTGCGCTGCCATCTTCCCGTTTCTCCAGCATCTCTTGCCATAAAGATTGATATGCCGGTGAATCCGGCCCCTGATCGTGGTATATCTTTTTCAACGCTTTATCTATATTGTATTCAAACGGAACCTCACCGGGATGTACAACAACAGCCTTGGCCCCATAACGATGTGCGTACTCGGCTGAGCGAAGTAACAGCTCAATCGCCCGTTTGCGGCGCGGTTCATCATCGAACCCAAGCAGGACGGAATCCGTCCCGTAATCGGGATCAGCCACATGCGGGAATGTATTATGCACACTGGATACACCGATCTCGCCCCGTTCAATCATCGGTTCTATCGTCTGCAGCATCTCTTCCGTTACATTGTAATTCAGTTCCACCTGTTTGAATCCAAGAGACTTGATCTCCTCGATCATACCTTGTCCGTTCGTATGACGTTTGATATTCCAACATGTTGAGAATGAATATTCCTGTTTGTCCGTATACATCATTGGTTCCTCCTGTCTCTCATTCTATCGCCCATTCATATTCCATTTATCTCTATCTATATAAGTTGAACCAATAAACTTTACACTAGATCACTCCAATTGCAGTACCATCTTCCGATGCAGCTTTCTTGCAGAAAGCTTTCAGGCGAACGCTCCGCTTCTTCAGATCGGTTCTGCACTCTTCGTTCTCGTGTAAATGTTCAGTTCATCTTATATACCTATTCATCCCTCTAACCGTTGTCTTCACGGAGGGTCAATTCAAATCTCATCCTGTTTGCAGTCTTCCCAGGCACATAACGATAGATGATCTCCGCATGATTCACGTACATTAACACGGATGGTTCAGGTGCTTCAGCCTTCACGGTACACGTAAGTCCTGGGAACTGCCATAACGCTGGTGTAATGTCCTGTTGCCGAAGGGATGGCCCTCTGATTTCAAAATAAACATCGATTTCTTCCGCCGTATCCAGCTCCACATCAATGGTTAACGAATCTGGTGTGAGATCCGCATCAAACGTTACTCCGCGCAGATGACTGTTCCACCCCTCGCCTACCTCACGGCGGATCAAGCGGAGATAATAACGCTCACCCGTCTCTGTCTGCCAGTGGATCGTAGCTGGATGCATCTGTCCATTCGTATTCACACTTCCCGACATGGCCCCGATCATCCGGTCCTCACCAATCCAGGCTTTGGCTGTACACAAATTTCGATTGGACGTTGGATCATTACGCTCACACAGTTCCATAAATTGTTTCTGCACAAGCCGATCTTTTTGATGAGCCTTGAAATACGGCACGGCTTCAGCGGGCACATCCACCCCAAGGAGCGCAATCAATGGATCATGGCCTGACTCACAGTTGATTCCTGCCAGATATTCATACCCTTCTCCAAGCAAGAGATAGATAAATACACCGATCGAACTATGCTCTCGCATCTCCATGTCGTACGCCCGGGAGAACGGGCCGGAGAGATTCTCCAGGTTGGCATTGTAATATAGCGCAATGTTATTCCACAGCCCATGTTCAATCCGGTGTCCAATTTCGATCAAACGTTCCGTGAGTCCATACTTTCGATACATGCCAAGCACGGACAGATCCACCCCGTAATACGTTGTCGTGTTGAACTCGGCGAATGTGCCGTCGTATTGTTCGAACTCCTTCATCAATCCCTCCGCCTGTTCATCCGAATGCCGAATCCATTCTGTCCGGTTCAAGCGATGGCCGTAGTAGTGGGTAATGAAAATATGCATTAACTCAATATTCGTATTCATGGGAATTACGTCGGATAACCTGCGTTCTATTGACCCTTGGACAGCCAACTCCATCGCATGGTCCATCCGTTTCATGAGTGTCTCCGGCAGTAGTTCGGCAAATTCGGCAGTTACGACCACACAGACACAAGCGATAAACTCGCGCCAGTTGGGATCATAACTGATCCAGACCGGTGGCAGAACCTGATTCACTGCCGAATAAAAAAGGTGTTTCAGTTGTTTGGGGTCTGCTGCCTCTGTTAGCAGAGAACCCTCTTCCTGTAGTTTATGGATAAACTGCGCAGACACCTTCTCAAAGGTGCGTTCCAGGAAATAGGCCGTGCCTGGCGCAAAAGATTTCCAAGCATAGTGACCCGCTGGTGGATGCACATCAGTTGGTCGGGTCGCGAAGGTTCCGTGATAGATCTCATCCGGAGCGTCATATTGAACATCGAGCACCTTGTGGAACACTCGTATCGCGCGTTCCACATCACCAGGCTCATTTCGAATTAACAATCCGAGCGCATAATGTGCACTGGCTCGTGTACTGTGCTGCGATGAATCCTCTTCCTCGAAACTACGAAGCAGATCCATTTCCTTGTCATAGAAGCTATCCATCATCAACATGGACTGATTTACAAGATACTGTTGCTCTTTCGACATCTTTTCTACCATTCGTTGTGTCATGTCATGGACCTCCCGAGACTATAGGTGTGTGTTCAAAAAGATCAGTTTTCAGTACCAAGAAGATGGAATTAAGCTAGAAATGGAGTTGCGGAGCGTAGGACAACTACGTGAGCAACTACAATGTTTCTGAAGGAAACATACTTCGTAAGCATCAACCTATTTCGGCTAAATTTCATATTCGATGCTGATGATGCCACTAGGCATCATTCGTAATCAAAAGTGAACTTTTTGAACAACCTCTATTAACCTTTTACAGCACCTACCATTACGCCACTGATAAAGTACCGCTGCAACCACGGATACACAAGCAGGATTGGTAACGTGGAGAATATAACGCTGGCTGCTTTCAGACTCTCAGGCAGGACTTGAACAGCACCAATACCTTCGTTCTGCATCAATTCTGTAATCTGGTTTTGCTGAATCATCTGATACAATTTCAATTGCAAAGGGTATAGTTCAGGCTTCGTAATATACATGAGTGCATCCTGGAAACCATTCCATCGTCCTACCGCGTAGAATAGGCTCAGTGTCGCCATAACCGGAAGGGATAGTGGCAAAATAATGCGCATAAGTGTTCCAAAGTGGCTGCTTCCATCAATGCCTGCTGCTTCTTCCAGACTTTCGGGAATACCTCGGAAGAAGGTAATGAGGATAATCATATAAAACGGACTAATCAATCCAGGCAGAATAAGTCCCCATGTGCTATCGAGTAAATGTAGATTTTTGATCAGAATGTACTCGGGGATAATGCCGCCACTGAAGAACATCGTCACCACAATGACAAGCATGAACCACTTGCGCCCTTTCAGATTGCTCTTCGCCAGTGGATAAGCTGCTGCAATGGTCATCACCATGCTTAGCACCGTACTCAGAACGGTCAGCCAGATCGTATAGATCAGGGAACGAATCATCGATCCATCTGCAAATACTTTAGTATACGCCTCAAAGGACAACTCTTTGGGGAAAAAGGAAACTTCTCCTGAACCGATCGCCCGGTTGGAACTGAGGGAGATCGCAATAATATGAATGAATGGTGCAAGACACACCACCATCGTAATGATAATAAGAATGACGTTTACCGTGTTGAATATTCGATTCGCCGTGTTTTCAGACATCTCACTCACTCCTTACAGATCATATGTGAATCAATCCACTACATAATGCTCTCATCGGTTAATTTCTTGGACGTATAGTTCGCTCCGAGTATGAAGACAAGTCCAACTAATGCCTGGAACAAACCTACAGCTGTTGCGAGCGTAACCTGACCAGATTGTAAACCGACACGATAGACAAATGTGCTGAGCACATCCGAGTATTCACGTACAGCCACGTTACCGATAATAAACGGTCGGTCGAAGCCGATAGAGATCATGTTGCCGACATTGATGATCAATAAGGTAACAATCGTTGTTTTGATGCCTGGCAAGGAGATATGCCAGATTCTGCGTAACCGACTTGCTCCATCTACTTCTGCCGCTTCATACAGCTCCCGGTTAATCCCTGTCAAGGATGCCAGATACAGAATCGTACCCCAGCCTGCACTTTGCCACACGCCTACCGCAAGATACGTAAAGAGCCAATAGTTTTTGTCTGAAAGGAAAGGTAATGGATCAAATCCCATGCTCATTAAGATATTGTTAATGAAACCAGATTGTGTACCGAATACCTGAAGTACGATCCCTCCAATAATGACCCACGAAATAAAGTGAGGAATGTACAGTAAAGTCTGTGCCAACTTTTTGAACCAGGCCTTCTTCAGCTCGAACAATAAGATGGCTAATATAAGTGGTGCCGGGAAGGAGACCAGTAGATCCAGCATGTTAAGCACTAACGTGTTGCGTAATGCCGTATAGAATCCCTGATTTTGAAACACTTCTCTGAATGCATCCAAGCCAATCCACTCACTACCGGCGATCCCTTGAAAGAAGTTAAAGTCCTTGAACGCAATCTGCACGCCATACATTGGCCCATACTTGAAAATAATGAAGTAGATCATGGGCAGTAGGAGCAACGCATATAGTTGCCAGTTTCTGCGGAAATAGATGCTTGTTTTCATATACCTTCCCCCCATGTCAATCAGGATTCTTCATCAAGGCGATGTTGCCATCGCCCTAATGAAATCCCTGTTCTTTGTTGTCATACACATTAGATGTGATCTCTACTCTACTTATTTCATCGCTTTGTAAGCTTCTGTACGTTCATCCAGGATTGCTTGACCACCGCTCGCCATGTAGTCCTTCATCATGCTGTCATACGTAGCTTCAAAATCAGCGGGTTTGGAAATGGTTGTTTTCACGAAAAACTCCATAAACTTGTCTTTCAAGCCGTTACCGTAACGTGCTTCTGCGTCAATCGGTTTGGAGAAACGTACCGGTTGAATGGTGTCCGTGTTAGAGATCGCTACCGACTTGCGCATATCATCCCGATACTTCGACTCTACCTGTACGACATAAGCCTCTTCATTTTTCTTGTCATCTCCAACGTATTTACCATTGACGATAATGGCAATGTCACCAGAATTATAGATACGACCTGCGATTTCAGAAGAAGCATCATCTTTGATCAGTGGAACTCCATCCACGAGTTCATAGTTCTCGTTTTCAACACCGAATTGCAGATCGAACAGGTTGTTGCCCGAAGCCATCCAATCCAGATACTTCATCGCGGCTTCCGCATTTTTGCTCGATTTCGGGATCATGACATACATCGCATTGGGTGCATATGCCGGTTTGGCGAATTTGCCCTCGGAGTTTTTGAATGCATCAATCGGTGTCATCACTGCACCAGGTTGATTGGTTTGCAGGTTTTTGTACGTACCGGAGATATAAATCTCCCCTGCATCCTCGGTGTAGAATCCAACTTTGCCGTTAGATACATCTTCCCACAGCTTTTTCTTGTCTTTGTCGAGTCCAAAATCCTTGCTCATTAATCCTTCATTATAAAGTGTGTTCATATATTTCAGGGCTTCCTTGAAACCAGGCAACAACGTTGGATAGTCATTGGAACCCAGTTGTTGCGTTAATGTATACTTCTGTTCTTCCGTCAGCGGTTCAATGAATGACCAGATCAGTGGTTCATATTGAGCCGAGGCAATGGACATCCCCATCGGAATAAGTCCTGTGCCAACCTTACCCGGATCTTTTTCCTTAAAGGCCTTCAGTGTTGTATGCAGCTCCTCAGCTGTCTCAGGGGAAGGCAATCCGAGTGCATCCAGCCAGTCCTGACGAACATAGGATGCGTACTTGCCAAGTACAAGACGTTTACCTGGAACCGCGAACTGTTGTCCATCGTATTGACCGTAGGCCAGCGTTTCATCTCCCAAGAACTTCTTCAGGTTAGGACCACTTTGATTGATCAGATCCGTAAGTTCGGTCAGACCTCCTTGCTCTGCATACCGGTTGAATGTTCCCGAATCGTAGGTAAAGACGATATCAGGTACTTCAGAGCCACTCGCCATCAGAACGTTAAGTTTCTGTACTTCCTCCGAGCGTGGTACCGGAACAAACTGAACGTCGATGTTGTTTGGATCACCAAACTTCTCTTGAATGAAGCGAGTCAGATAACTGTCCGAAATGGTGTAGCCCGCCGGTGTGTTTCCCCGATCGAAGATTTCTACTTTCAAAGTCGTTTTTTCCCCCGAACCCGACTCTCCAGAGGAAGATGTAGATTCGCTTCCTGACGAACATGCAGATAATAATAGAGTGAATGCTGTTACCACTGCGAGGATTGAACTTGCCTTGCGTGCCTTACGTCTTTGAAATAATCTCATTTGACCTTTCCCCTTTCGCACACTCTCTGAATGGATTCACATGATTGCCACTCCACTTTGTTCATCCCATTTTGTTGCACCTGTGAATGTCACTAATCATTACATAATATCTGATATTTAGACAATAAACTATTTTCAACATGTGAAATTCACGTTTTTTAAGTTAAATACCGCGATATATAAACATATTTCCTGACAATATGCAATTTTCACACCTTTAATGTTAACTATAATAACATATTGTGTTGTATTCATTTTGGTTTCTCATAGACAATCTGGCATCACCCATCTTGCAATAATCTTTTTTCCATTAAATCTCTCTTCAAAAAATGAAAAAGAGACCACATCTTATGTGATCTCCTTGTTTAGCAACACGTGTAGAACGATTCCACGACTAATTCCTCGGCGGAAGATTAAACTTCATTTGACCAAACAACGTATCGATGGCATTTCCCGCAAATTGATCGATGACATGTTCGTTGGTCGTGTCCGTATGTTCCAAAATCAACACATTATACTTCTCATCATAATGCATTCCGCCCAAAATAAATCGTACTGGAATGTTCTGAGCTGCCCCTGCCTTCGAAATGGCCTGAATAAGTTCGGATTCATGCCTTTGTTGACTTGTCGTGTAGGTACCAACAGGTATAGTTATCGTATAAGACGAGTCATCTACATGAAATGTAAATGTGTTGTTGCTTGCTGTAATGGTAACCCGTTTACTGATATCTACCGATCCCCACACTTGCTGTCCGTGTTTGTACACCATCTTCACTCCTGCCCTATTAATCTATGAATTGTTATAATGCTAGTATAGGACATTCGTAAAATTCCTTAACAATATACCAGCTACACTGGCCTAAGATCGCGGTTGAACAGCCAAAAAATCTCCTGCAAAGGACGATAAGGGACAAAACCTTATTGTCTCATACAGGAGATTTCATTGATATCTCTAAGATCATTGGATTTCACCCGATACTCGGATGTTCTAACACGTGCAATTCCGTTATTGATCCCCTTGTTTTCCACTCTGCTTGCGGTAGTCCCCTGGTGTCAGGCCCATAATCCGTTTAAATACTCTGCCAAAGGAGATGGCATTGGCATAACCCACTTGAAGAGCAATATCCTGAACAGCCATATCGGTTGCAGACAACAGACGACAGGCCTTTTCGACCCTCAGTTTCACCAGAAAATCAACAAACTTCATCTCAAACTCTTCCTTGAACAGATAACTTGCATATTTGCCTGAGATTTGGAACCGATCACTCAGATGTTTCAGCGACAGATCCGGATCATCAAAATGCTCTTCAATATATATCCGCAGCTCGTTGATCATCGCGCGATGACTTTTCGTTTCATTCACAGATACATAATTGCGATAAACCTCTTTAAGCCACTCCTGCAAAATCTCTTGAATCCCCTCCAGTGTCTCCACCTGCTGGAT
The DNA here is from genome assembly GCF_037993015.1 of Paenibacillus sp. FSL E2-0151. Taxonomy (NCBI): domain Bacteria; kingdom Bacillati; phylum Bacillota; class Bacilli; order Caryophanales; family Paenibacillaceae; genus Paenibacillus; species Paenibacillus sp. FSL E2-0151. The sequence continues at coordinate 2,968,806 of NZ_CP150308.1, read as the reverse complement.
ATCACTGCGAAGACGAGTCAGGATTTCCTCGGCAAATTGGCTTTGCAACCGCTCAGACAGCTCCCCGAATTCACGGGACAACATCTGGATTAACGCCTGCAGCAACATGCGAATATCGTTATCTGTAATCTGATCTTCGTTAAACGCAACAAACATCTGATCCAGCTGCGTTCGCCAACCATCACCGGTTAGTCTGAATTCACGGACAAAGTCTGCGAGCATCTGCAAATACTTGTACGATTGCAGCTCAATACGATCCGGCAGTTGCTCACTGAGAACGATGGCATCTTTACCAAGGGTAAGTCTATGCTGCAAACCCGCATCTGCACTCGCATAGGAACGAGTAATCTCCTCCCAGCCCGATACGGTTCGTCCAATCCCGAACGTAAACCGTAGGCGGAAGTTTTCCGCAATCCACATATGCATCTGCTTAGCCAGATCCATAAGTAATTCACGGTCCAGTCCTTCCTGCTCATCCGATGCAATCACAACAATAAGCCTGCGGTTCCCAAACCATTCAGCCCAACCGCCGAACTGGGTCTCATTCTGCACAAGTTCTTCCACTACGTTCATAAGTGCAATCTTCAGAATATTCTGATTGGTCGAGAGATCGTCACCATTCATCTCCGCAATGAGGACAGCAACACTCTTCGGTTCCATGAATCGTTCCTCTAGCGGTTGCAGATGGCGAAGTCGCTGACGGAACGAATCCATCCGCTCTCCTTCCATCAGATCAACAAGCAACTGTCTGCGATGAATCAGCAAGTTTTCATGATGTTGTTTCTCATAGTCAACCGTTTGAGCAATCAGATGTTCCAGCGCACGGTCGATGAGTGCCAGTTCATCTTTGACGGATGGAGTTGCTTCATTCTCCTCGGCACGTGGCTGTAACGCCTGAATTCGATTCATGATCAGCTGGATGGGGCGTGTATTTCTGCGAGTAATGTAGATTAGTCCCGCCACCGCACCAACAATCGTTAATAAACCAATACCGATCCACACATAAGAAACAAGGGATACCCATGAATACAGCTGTCCGGATTGAATACCACTCTCAAAGATCAGACCAAGTTTGTCCGCAGTCACACGATTAAGGATTTCACCTGCTGAAGGGTCCATTTGATGCGCGGTATAGATCAGATTGTCGCTTTTATCCCGAACCTGAAGAACTGATAACTTTTCATTGGTCATGTTATCAATCTGCCGTTCCACTGCATACATGCGGATGGTAATGACAAGCAGACCTTCCCCGCCCCACGGTAACGGAAGCCACTTATTCATGCTAATCACCTGTGAAGGTACGTCGAAGGAACGTTCCTTATAATCACGTGGCAGGTTCCAACCGAGGTTCTCCCGATCTTTCAAGGCTTGCTCAATATAGGCACGATCTTCGAAATCTTCCAAACGCATCATGCCTCTGGGCGTAAGAATCTGGGAATCGGACATACGATAGAGATAAATGGATTGAATCATATCCTGCTGATCCAGCATACGTCCCAGCCCACTTGCCGCATCATAGATGAACTGACTCGATAATTGTCCCTGTCCAGCTTCCAGAAAGCGACTATATGTTTTGTTCGCACCAATGTCTTCAAGCAAGCGAAGTTCAATGTCGCTTAGCGATCGCTCCAGTGTATCCACGATATAGCGGGTGGAGATCATGTCGGCTTTTTGTGTTTCGTTACGTGAGAGTTCGTTGACAATCAGGAAGGAGAGAAAGATCAGAATGGAAATCGTAAGCAGAAAAATAGGAAAATACGAATACATCAACTTGGTGTGCCAATTCCGCTTCAGATTTACTTTCATAGGCTCCAACTCCTTCCATCTCTATTCTAATGAGTATGCTCTTCTCTGTTCTTTGGCCTGCCTGCTGACGATGTACAGAATCACTGATCCTAGTGCCGCACTGATCGTGCAAGCCAGATACATCAGTGATGGACCGCCGGAATCGAGTAAATATCCGTTAAGCATATTACCAACAATTCCGCCCAGGCCAGCAAACACCATGTTAAATAAACTTTGTCCTGTGGCCTGCATTTCCCGTCCCGTAACCGATGCCACATATTCCACTGCTGCGATATAAAAGAATCCGAAGGATAACCCATGCAGCACCTGAACGCCAATCATGACCTCAGGCGTCGGCCATAGCCATTGTATCCCCCAACGTAACATATACGCCCCCGCTGCAAGCAGCATCGTCCGTTCATGCCCCCATTTTCGGAGTATGAATGCTGCTGCCAACATGGATGGAACATTGGTAATCGACGCCAGCAACAGTGCTGTACCCGTCATGGTCACAGAACCGCCAGCCATCTGAAATGAAATAACAAAAAAGGAGTTAAACGCAGTGAGCGTTTGGTTAACTAGGAAACAACCTGTTAGAAATAGAAGGAATGTCCGGTTTCGGAGCAATCTTGCCAAACCTACGGAGAAGGTTACCGAGGACGAGGATATACTCGTCTGCCGGGGGAGTGTACTTGCCAGTATAGCGCTCAGAATGTTAAACAGGAGAAATGGCAGCCATAACATGTGAATGGAAAACTGGGAGAGATACATCCCTGCGGCAAATCCCCCAACTCCCGTTCCTATGCTGCCGAAGAGTCGGATCATGCCATATGAGGTGTTCGCGGCTCTCGCGGCTGTAACCGCATAGGAGTCAGCAACGGGTATTTGAGTCACTTGGAATATAGTGCATAAAGTATAAATCAATATTAATATAAAGTACACTTGAATATTGTAGAAATACGCTAACGATGCAGGAACAAGCAGGCTTATCACCAGTACGAACCGTGTCTTTTTAAACTTATCTACCAGAATTCCCCATATAGGTTGAAGAATAATGGATACAAGTGTGCCAAACGCCATAATAAATCCGGTTTCTTTACTGGAAAACCCTTGTGCTACCAATATGGGATTAATGTACGGATTAAACATCCCACCAGCTAGCCCCATAAACAGATATAGGCCCTGTAATTTGAGTAAAACATGTTTTGCATCCTTGGAATCGGCTTTTATTTTCTCTGTGTAAGCCTTCATATGTCTACTTCTCATCCGGATCTCCATCCTTTATTTCTGTAGTTGCTTCGCCTATTCTCTATTTTTATGTGCGTGTCAGACTCGACTTGATTGCAGCCAATGCCCCGATTGCTCCTGCTTTGTTCCCCAGTTCAGCTATAGCTAAAAGTGTAGGCAGAACAGTGTAACGTTGGAGGCGTGTGCGCACTTCATTTAGATAATAAGATGGGTTGGATGCAGCCACGCCACCACCGATCACTATAATGGAAGGATTGAGTAAAGCCGTAATATTCGCCAGACCTCTCGCCATATAACGCATGGGTAGTTCCAGAATCTCCAGGGCAGCAAGATCACCCGACTCCGCTGCTTTGAATACATGCCTGGCTTCAATCTGTTCCGCTTCCCCTCCTGCCAGACTCATGATCAGGGATAAGGAACTTCCCTTTCCAGCAGCAAAATAACGCCTCGCCTGTTCGGTAATTCCCGTACCTGAAGTCACTTGCTCAAATACGCCAAAGGAATCCGCATCCGCAACGTAACCGGTATGAAGCCCTTCGTCTCCTGCAATGAAATGCCCAATCTCACCTGCTGCTCCATTCTGGCCGCTATAGAGCTGTCCATTCAGGATAAGAGCAGATCCAATGCCTGTTCCAACCGTGACCATTACACAGTGTTGATGTCCCTGTGCTGCCCCTTGATCATATTCTCCCATTGCCGCCATATTCACATCATTATCCAACATGATATTCCCGCTGTAATACTTCGCAATAACAGGGCGAATATCTAGCTCAGGCCACTGAAAAGCGGGAGCATTTCGCAGTATTCCCTCCTCTTGTAGAATCACACCAGGGAATCCCAAGCCTGTACCGTTAAGTTTATCCAGACTGCATCCAACTTCGCGGCAGAATGTTTCCAGTTCAGCGAATAACCATCGAAAGAACTCATCCGGCTGATCACTGGCAAGCGTAGGCAAGATACGTTCATGAACTTCATTTCCAGCCTGTTGTGATGACAAGAGCATTAATGTTTTGGTGCCTCCAATGTCAATACCTGCAATCCAGCCGGATGGATCACCTCCAACCGTACCATTCTGATTGGGCTGATCATTATTACTTACGTTTTTCACGGATTCTGTCATCCCTTTTCCCTCCTCACATGTTGTATATCCAATCTCTTATTCCATGGCCTGCTGAAGGTTCAGCATCGTTTGTTGTATGGCTACCTGTACCGCGCCAGTGACAACAGCCTGCTCACCAAGCTTGGAACAGATTAACTGTGGTTGCACAGGGAATTGCTCAGAGATGATCTGCCTCAGTAAAGGCAATAACACATCACCGTTCCCTCCTACACCTCCGCCAAGCACAATGAGATCCGGAGCAAGCACAACGCTAATCTGACGCAGAGCTGAAGCAATCTTCTTGCTGTATTGTTGTAGAATGTCTAACGCCTCTACTTCTCCACTGCGCGCAGCTTCAAATAACCTCTCGGGAGTCAGGTGTCTGTGAAGATCATCTGCACCCGAATCAGCAGCCTCCAATAATAGTTCATCATGCTGATCTAGATAATCTTTCGCCAGTTGCATCAGACCATCAGCGGACAGCACTTCCTCCAGACGTCGGCCATCGTCCACCAGCATCTCCGCGATCTCTCCAGTTAAGCCACCTAAACCTCGAAGCAGTTGGCCATGTACCATGATGCCAGCGCCTGTCCCTGTACCGATGGAGAAAAAAACAAACAAGGGATATCCTGCTGCTGCACCACTCCGATACTCCCCAAGCGCTGCAAGATTCACATCATTTTCCAGAATTACTTCACAGGGAAAAGCTCCTGACAACGATTCTAGAGAGAAAGCTTCTTCCAGACCCGCTAACGGGTCCACAATACGATTGATACGCCCTGATTCAGGCAGGACTACGCCTGGTATACCAAACCCGATGCACTGAATCTGATCCCAGTTCAGATGATTCTCATCAAGCAGTTCGTTCATATGGCTTCGAAGAAGCTCCAACATCGTCGCTTCTCCTCGCTCATAAGCTCCTTGAACAACCATGGGATATGTTCGATAGGCAATGATCTCTCCATTCAGATCGGATAATGCAATCCGAATACGAGTTGCGCCGATATCTATCCCACAGACATAATAAGCCGTTTCGTTGAAACGAATGAGGGTTGCTTTTCGACCCTGAGCGTTGTCAGCTGGCCCCATTTCCCTCACCAGATTACGGTCAATCAGATGTTCGACTGCCAAAGATACTGTTGGTTTACTGAGTCCGGTCTGACGGCTGATATCCGCTCTCGACATGGTTCCCTGAGTTATGAGGGCATCCATGATGAGATTTTCATTCAGATTGCGGATATACTGCGGTGTGCCAGCCATATTATCGCCTCCTTTTATAGTTAGCATTTTTCATAATTCGATTAAAGTCGCTCTCGGGTACAAAATATAGACGAATAACACCGTTTCGATCTATATTTTGCTGATTGTAAAACGCTCTTGGAAATTATGCTAAATGCTTAGTTAGTTAGGTTTATTAACAAATTGATTAAATTCAATATATCATCGTGTTTGGTAGGTGTACAGCTTTTTGTCATTGCACTCTTTTAGTAGAAAGTTTTACTAGAAAGAACCAACCTCCACCTGTAACACAGAAGCCCAATAAAGGAATTATTATACAATAATAGACGTTTATACATTTCCGAAACAGTGACACGCTCATAGAATACCTTATCACGATCAGGGAGGTTTTAATATGTATAGAAAACATCATAAATGTCATCATCCAAGACCAAAGTGTTTTTACAAAAAAATTACGAAAACTTGTGTTACCAAAGTTAAATATGTCCCTACAAAGTGTAAAAAACACTGTCATGTCACTGTTGAATATTGTGGAGTCAAAAAAAGAAGACATTACTAATACTCTTTTGCCCTTCTCTTCGGAGAAGGGTTCTTTCTTATTGAACTAGATTAATACCGGATACCATTAACCTATCAAAAAAGTTGCGGTGATATTTCACCGCAACTCCTTTCTTCCTTATATATATATTCATCAAGTTTTAGAGAGTTCAATAAATCCTTCACCGAACACATCACGCACGTCATGAATGGTAATAAAAGCAATCTCATCTTCTGCTCGTACAATCTTCTTCAGCATAGAAACTTCCTGCTTGCTAATCACAATGTATAGAATTTCTTTCTTATTTTTTGTGTAATAGCCATGACCGGACAGGACGGTTACTCCGCGATCCATCTTCTCAATGACTTGCTTTGCGATTTCATCCTGTTTGGAAGAGATAATCATGACGGCTTTTTTCGGATTGAGCCCTTCAATAATGAACTCCATTGTTTTGGTTCCAACAAACAGCAAGACAATTGTACACATTAATCCTTGTGGTCCAATGATGAAGTATGAGGAGAAAGCCACAATCAGATCGAAGAACAGAAGTCCGTAACTGATATTCCAATCCAGATATTTGTTGGCAAGTCGGGCCAGGATCACTGTCCCCGCCGTTGTGCCTCCCACTCTAACAATCAAGCCGATACCAAGACCGGCAAATAATCCGGCAAAAATGGTATTGATCCAGAGTTCATCCGATGCAATCGTCCAACTCTCCGTCAGATGCAGGAACAACGAATTGAATACCACTGCAATAATCGTATATACCGTAGTCGTTTTATCAAGAAACCGATATCCCACAATTAACAAAATACCGTTCAGGATCAAGTTCATCAGTCCAGGGGACCATTCAAACAGGTAATACAAAATAATCGTGATACCCGTGACGCCGCCTTCAGCCAAATCGTTCGGGATGACAAACAGGTTCACCGCCAGTGCAAACAGAAATGCACCTGCCATAATAAATAGGATATCCGTAATTCGTTTCTTCATTATGCATTCCATCCAATCCATCAGAAATCAACCTAATCGACCCGTCTCATAAGTTGTCATAATCACTCAAGGATAGATTTTACCATGCTCACAACAAAATTTGTATACATAATACAAATTGTTGCGTAATTTGTGCAAAGGAATTAGTAAAACCTGCTCTTCTGTCTTCTGCAGAGCTATTGAGTATCATACACCCATGACAAATGTCATGGTCCATCATTGATATTCATCATTACAGAAGGCTGACGTTTATGACTTACTGTCATGTTCGGATTGTTTTACAATGATAAAAACGCTTCCTACAGGAAAGTCTAGCGGGAAACGCCAAGTTGTAGCTGATTACAGTTATAACGATTGAAGGAGGACACAATTTTATGAACAGATCAAAAGAAATGGCCTTAAAAAAAGAAATTACCCCTTACGAAAAAAATGATCTCAGACTAAGTATCCGTCAGTTAATCAATACATTGCTCCCGCTCTTCTTGTTATGGGCTGCAGCTTACTTTAGCTTATCGGTTTCCTACTGGCTGACCTTCCCGATTGCCTTGGTGGCATCCGGATTTGTACTGCGGACCTTTATTATTTTCCATGACTGCTGCCATGGTTCATTCTTCAAGAGCAAACGCGCCAACGATATTCTCGGTACCATTACTGGTGTATTAACAGTGACACCCTATCAGCAGTGGAAAAACGAGCATTCTATCCATCACGCAACAAGCAGTAATCTTGACAAACGTGGTGTAGGTGATATCTGGGTTATGACGGTTGACGAATATAAAGCAGCTTCTCCTTGGGGTCGTCTCTTCTATCGGATTTATCGTAACCCGTTTGTATTGTTTTGTATCGGACCCATTTACGTGTTTCTGTTGGCTTACCGTTTTAACCGCAAAGGTGCTAGACGTAAAGAACGTATCAATACACACCTGACTACCGTATTGATCGTTGTGCTCTATGCATTCATGTCCTGGTTAGTCGGATGGCAGGCTTTTGTAATGGTGCAGGCACCTATCTTCTTCTTCTCCGGTTTCTTTGGTATCTGGCTGTTCTACGTTCAACATCAGTTCGAAGAGACGTATTTTGAACATGAAGATGAGTGGAGTTATGTAAAAGCAGCTGTTGAAGGCAGTTCTTATTACAAATTGCCAAAATTATTGCAATGGATCAGTGGTAATATCGGGTTTCACCATGTGCATCACTTGAGCCCACGTGTACCTAACTATTTCTTGGAAGAAGCACATAACGCAACACCACCTTTGCAAAAAGCAACGACTATTACATTACGTTCCAGTCTGGTTGCCCTGCGCTTCCGTCTGTGGGATGAAGATTCTAAACAGTTTATTAGCTTCAGACAGCTCAAAAAGCTATCCCGCAAGCCGTATGTTCAACCGCCTATCCGAGTAACCAATCCAGCGGGTCTGACAGAGAAGCCTTAACTCTGTCGGATTCGTTTTCTTGTGTTCAAGCCATAGTCATGCTACAGTCATGCTAAAGTTGAGTACAAGTTTGAGGAGGAGAATTCCATTCAAAAGTGGATGCAAAATTTTTATAAAAAAACAGGGTTGAACCTTTATGTATGGCTCGCCTTTTTCATCCTGCCATTCTATTTTATATCGCAATATTCTAAATTATGGACGATGGTAACCGGCATCATCATTATCCTCGTTTTCTTCGTCTGTTACCTGCTCGCCTTCATCACCAAGGGCTGGCAGGTGTACATGTGGATTGGAATGCTTATTGCCATATCCATTACGATGACGATCGCCTATGATTATGCCTACTTCTCATTGTTTCTTGCTTTCTTTATTGGGAATATTAAAAATAAAGCCGGTTTCTTCACCCTCTACTCGGTGAACCTGGGAGCCAGTTTCGTAACCATTAATTACGGTTTCATTAATCAGAGTTCTCTGTTGGTGAGCCAACTCCCGTTTGTATTCATCAGCTTAATGGCCTCCATCCTGCTCCCAATCAGTACGTATAACAAAAACAAAACTGAACATTTGGAAGGCCAATTGGAGAATGCGAACAAGCGACTTGATGATCTCGTAAAAATGGAAGAACGCCAGCGTATCGCTCGTGACCTGCACGATACACTTGGACAGAAGCTCTCTCTGATCGGTCTGAAAACCGATCTGGCGAGACGGCTGCTCCGCAATAATCCCGATCAGGCCGAGATTGAATTGAACGACCTCAGACAAACGGCAAGTACAGCTCTGAAGGAAGTCCGGGAAATGGTCACCACTATGCGTGGTACACAATTGGTTGATGAATTGTTCCGGGCGGAGCAGATTCTGAAGGCCGCTTCGATTGAATTTGTGCTGGAAGGTAATCCGAAGTTACAGGATACGTCACAATTGAATGAAAATGTGCTCGGTATGTGCTTGAAAGAAGCTGTCACGAATGTCGTCAAACACAGTCAGGCAACAACCTGTACTATCATCATTAAGGAAACACTAGCGGATAATGTAGTAACCGTTCAAGATAACGGTGTTGGAATAGAACGAACTCGCAAACAGGATCGGCGCGGAACAGGAATTTTGGGCATGAAGGAACGACTTGAATTTGTGAACGGATGTCTGGATATTCGCTCTGCGACAGACATCCCGGGTACAGCGATCATTATTCATGTTCCTAAACTCGTTCACAAACCGATAAAGGAGGCAGAATCATGATTAGAATTGTAATCGCGGAAGATCAGCGCATGATGCTCGGCGCCTTGTCCTCCCTCCTCAATCTGGAGGAAGATATGGAAGTCGTCGGACGTGCCAGCAACGGCCAGGAAGCCCTTGCCCTTGTCCAAGAGCTTGCACCAGACATCTGTCTGATGGATATAGAAATGCCCGTGAAAAGCGGCCTTGAAGCTGCAGAAGAACTCAAAGGAATGAGCTGTAAGGTCATTATCCTGACCACTTTTGCCCGGACCGGATATTTCGAACGTGCCCTAAAGGGCGGTGTCCGTGGTTACCTGCTCAAAGATAGTCCAATTGAAGAACTTGCCGAATCGATCCGCCAAGTTATGAATGGCAGACGCATCTTCGCTCCCGACTTGGTAGATGAAGCTTATGTAGAAGAAAACCCCCTGACAGAACGGGAGAATGCCGTACTAGGCCTCATGGCAGATGGGAAAAACACCAAGGAAATCGCCGGGCATCTGTTCATCACAACGGGCACGGTGCGTAACTACATCTCCATTATTCTCAACAAGTTAAATGCCAGTAACCGCATTGAGGCCATCACTCGCTCCAAGGAAAAAGGGTGGTTCAAATGAAAGCACCGCTTTAACCCATTGAAACAAAAATAAGCATGTACCCCGGCTGCATAAGCTGCGATAACATGCTCAAAATAAAAAGCTTGGCCCAGCAATTTCTTCCTGGGCCAAGCTTTTTTAGGTGTATCGTAACAATCCCAAACTCATTTCTTCTACATTGCAGGATAACCGTAGAATACTTAAGGTTTCACAGATACAACCATGCCAAGAGCTTCTAACGGCACTTGATCGGTCTTAAGCTGATGAATTCGGTTTCCGTCCTGCCATGAGATCGTTACATGAACAGACTGTCCACCACTTGGATATTCAACCTTGATATACCCTTTATCTTTGGGTACTGGCAAGGTATGTGACTCCAGGTACTCCACCATTTTCTTCGCTATGCCCGGATTATTCATTTCATCTTCGGATACCGAACGAATTTCCAGCGTCCATCTACCTTCTTGCCAAGTCAGATATTGACTGCCTGCGGCACCTTCACTCATACCTTTGATGCCATGTCCCAGATCCACAGCCATATCTGCTGGAATATCTTTCAGGTCCGTCTCAGGGAATATTTCTGGCTGATCCGGGTCCTTATAGGTCTTCACTTCATAGGAAGCCAGTACAGGTATCTTACTGTCGGATGCAGTTAAAGATTGATCATTAATGGCAACAGACTGATTGGTAGCGTAGAAGTTCACCTTAAATGCATCCACAGTATTGGACAGTATTGCCGCCCCCAAAGATGTACCCTTATCCAATGTGAATGAAGTGGGTAACGCTGCATCCTTCATCTTCAACTGGTTGCGAACTTGTTTGATCACATCATTCACACCTGAATGACCAGTGGCAACTTGGTTGTCATTTGCCTTCGATCCTGATGTGTCTTCATTATCTGTTGTGCCCGTATTCTCTTTGGTTCCTGTTTCATTTTCATTAGAGAAATCAGCACCACCGCTGCCGGTCTCCGTCTGCTCCCCCACTGTTGTCGTTGGTGAAGAACTATTCTCTGATGATGCTGTATTTGAATCCGGTCCGCCACATCCTGCCAAAGCAAGTAAAACCGCTGTCGTTACTGGAATCGTGATCCATAATGGCTGTTTCTTCATGATGTGTACCTCCTTCGTTGTAGCCAATCTAAAAATTCAAAAGATTAACGCTTGTCGTTCCAGAAGTTAACCGGCTGTACTTTTTTGCTTAATACTTCAAAACGATATCCTTCTGCCTTCAATGTTTTTAATACTTGCGGTAATACTTTCAGCGTTGCTTCCTGGTCGTGCATAAGCACAACAGGTGTTGTTCCGCTCTTTTGCACATTGTGGATTTGCTTCATTACACTGTTATAGACTTTCTGGTGATCCTTCTTGTATTTCCAATCTTCCGAGTCGACATTCCAATCCCATAGATGGAATCCACCCTGGCCCAGAAGTACATTACGGAACGCCGGCTTGAGGTATGGTTTACTACCGTATGGCGTCCGCACGAGACTTGTTTTAACTCCGGCAACCTTGTTCAGACTTGCATTGGCCTGTTGCATCTCTTTCAATCCGCTATATGCAGATTTATAGAATTTGCCTGGAACGTGAGTCACACCATGCAGACCCAATCCATGCCCGTCAGCTACGATACGTTTGGTAGCCTTCTGAAATTGCTCCATTTGAGGTCCCAGCATGAAAAACGTTGCCTTCGCATGATATTGATCCAGAATATCCAGTAACTGACCCGTATGAGCGGTTGGCCCATCATCAAACGTCAGGTATATGATTTTGGAATTTGCTTTGCTTGCACCATCCTTGGATGCAGCTGATTTGGCAGATACCGACTGCGGCAATAATAGTGGAATGATTAATAAAATAGCAAGTGTGACCATGATAGATTTACGAATATGTAGCATAATTAAAAGTCTCCCTTGTGTGTTATATTTCCCCGGGTGTCCATGTTTTTCTACCTTCATCCCTTGGCGATTAATCCTAATACTATCAAAGATAGTGGCTCCTGTTCTCGCTCCAAAGGCTACGGTAGAGTTACACTTTTGTCAGATAAACCTAAAATTTAATACGAATTTGATAGATTTGCGCAAAAAAAGATCCCGTCAGGATAGATCAATTGTGACATATCCTCTATTACCCACATTCAGAATTTTGATAGACCTTTACTCCAATTCAAGCAAATCTATGCAATCATTAAATATCGTTGCATGCAAAAAAACCTGCACAAGTGCAGGCTTCTTTGTCTTCAATCAGCATATGGCATCAAACCATCATCCCTTGCAAGGGGATTGCCCCCATTGCTTTCAGGATCATTACCTCATGCTGTATGTAAATGGTGTTTTGACGCTGGAATCTTATCGACTCCCCACGTGCATTTATTCAGCAGGAGCTGTGAACGAACGTTTGCCAAACTCGGCATCCAGCATGTAGAAGGCATTGCTGTCTTTTTCAATGCGGCGCAGCTTCTGAATAATATTGTCAAACAAAGCTTCCTCTTCAACCTGCTCATCAATGAACCATTTCAGGAAATACATCGTCGCATGTTCACGTTCATTCAGAGCGATGTCAGCCAGATTGTAGAATTTTTTCGTGTTTTGCTGTTCATGAGCATAACCATGCTCAAATACATCCAGCATCGAAGCATATTCATTCTTCGGTTCTGGCAAAGCCTCAAGTGTGGCACGTTGTCCACGATCATTCAGGAATTTGTATATTTTCATGCCATGGAATCGCTCTTCTTCCGCTTGCACGATGAAGAAGTTCGCAAATCCATCCAGACTTTTGCTGGAACAATAGGCTGCCATAGCCAGATATACATGAGCGGAATAAAACTCAAAGTTCATCTGTTCATTTAAAGATTCTGTTAACGTTTGGCTCATAATCAAAACACCTCTTTCTTTCTCTAGGGATGGTTATATTCTAACATAACGTAAGCAGGACTTACACCGATTTTCTACAAAATTCGCCAAGGACTGAACGAACAAAAAAGCTCTGCCGCGATGGCAGAGCTTCTTTCATTCTTTAGAGATATGCAATTATACCAAGAACGCTTTGGAGATGATAACCAACAGGATGAACAGAACCAGAATGGCACCTACAGAAGTGAAACCTCCGTATCCGTAGCCTCTTGTTTCTCCACCTAATACTTCGCTCATTGACCGTACCTCCTCTGCAACAGGTATGGGTTATCTTATGCAGGAAGAACGACTTTGACAGGGCGGATGCCCTAATTATTCAGATTGCTGTTTTTTTCGTTCAGTACCGGGGAGATTGCACACGCATGATATCCAGAAAAGGTACCTTCGCTGTGAACTCTTCTTCGGTATACTCTACATGCACGAGTCGTGTACGGGAGTCCATTTTGACGATGACTCCTTGCACCTGATCTTCTTTGCCCCATACCGTCAACAGTACTTCCGAACGTTCCCGAAAAGCTTCAACCAGCTGGTTTCCCAACTCTTCAAGTTCAAACTCATCCCGTGTAGGTCTTTTTGCTACTTTTGCTTTTGCCAATGTGGCTGCCTCCTCTACTCCGACGTCCCGATTCCACGGGTTGATTGCCGAGTTCATATTCAATTAGTATACCATTCATTTACGTTCGTGTAATCTCATGGCAACCAGAATGAGCAAATTCCTCAGGCAAGTTACCGTTAACCGTGATACCTCCTATTCTTCTCTATACTCCACAATGATGCTGTACTCATTCGATCGGGTTTCGCCAGCCCGTTTTTGTCCATTCCATTCATACGTGTACCTGGCAATCAAGTCTCCTTGCAGCGTCCCCACCTTCTCAGAAGCTAACTTCGCTACATACGAGATGTTTTTTTCCGTTCCAGGCTCAATCACGCCCACATGCAGAACCCGTGGTGTGGAATACTCTGATATGCTCAATTGGAGCTCACCCGTAGCTTGACCAAGCCATCTGGCACCCTCAGGTAAAATGCTCCCAAGTTGTACACGTGCCGGCAAATTACCCGTATTCCCCACACGTACCTGAAAAGTGACGGTACCTCCCTGCTCGACCAATGTGGGTGTCACTTGAACATAAGCCTGAATTATCGGCGCTTTCAATTCGACCACAGCTTCATTGGATGTAATCATCCGCTGCACTGACCGTGAATCTGGCAATCGAAATGTATACATCAGGCTAGCATGATTCACATACCTGTAGTCATCAGGCATCGATTCATCTCGATCTGGAAGTTTCGCTTCGAACTGAATATTCAGAACCGACCGGGCTGTCAACGTCCCCAGATTAAGCCCTTTAGCCAGATTGGTTCCGGGACGTTTAACCCCATTCCAGCGCAGGCTGCCTTCGACAAATGTCACACCTGTGGGCAGTCCATCCAGGAGAGTTCCATCCACCGCATAACTGCTTGCATTGGAGACGGTAATATTATATTGGACGACATCGCCTAATGTGGCCGTTACCGGGAGCACACTTTTCACCACAGAGACCTGGGGCTGTATCACTTCCAGGGTAACCTGATTGGAGTAGACCGTCTCCTGCTGTCCTGCCGAGATATACGCCAGTACAGCTACACTTGATATTCCGTTTGCATCGCTTCCCCCAATAACCTGAACCCGATATTGTATCCTAATTGAGCTTCCGGGCAAAATCTCCCCAAGTTGTATGCCCGTATCAGGCGTTACTTGTGGCGCAAACATTTCATCTACGATGACACTTGCAGGTATAAAAACAATACCCTGTGGCAAAGAAATCGTTACTTGGGCATTCGTGGCTGCAATAAAACCCGGATTGCTAACGATGACGGTGTACATGACAATATCCCCTGAGAAGGTATAGATGTGATCCGCCTGAAAGGAGATCTCCAGCCGGGATGAGACCAGATTGACCTCCACGATATTGGATTGTTCCATACCTGTAACCGTTCTGCCTTCCGGTGTCAAAAACTCATAGTTAACCTGTGCCTGATTCAGCAGCTTCAGTGTCTCAGGTAAACGCAAGATTACAACTTGGAAGTGGTATCGCAACGTGGCTCCGGGCGCGATTTCAGCTGGAGGCAATCCTCTCTCCGGTGATGCTCCCGGTAACGGAATACCATCACGCAGTACACTGTTGGGAAGCAGTGCCGTCTCTGCAGATAGCTGATCCAATAGGTACACTAGGGCCGTAAGATTTCCGGTGTTAACAATTTCAACACGGTAGATAAGAGACTGCCCCAAGGCAGCCTCCGTGACATTGCAGACTTTTCTGACTTCAAGCCTGGGGCCGATCCACGGTGTTACAACCGTATTCGAATAGGATACCTGTTCCAGTTCAGTCGCACCAGAGCTGAATCGAACCAGGGACTGATTCTTTAGCCAGTGGGACAACGGACCGGAAGATTGGCTCATATCACCACAACCTCTACTCTGAATGTAACCGTAACGGAAGCACCCGCAGCAATCGAACCAAGCGTGATGCCTGTATTCGGATTCCCTGTTGGTCTTGGCACACCATCCACCGTAACACTTCCTGGCACAAATACTGTACCGACAGGTACCGGGTCAACCATGACCACATTATTCACCACTTCAATGCCGCTATTGGTTACTACAACCGTATAGGTGATTACATCACCGACAACAGCATCAATGGCACTTGTACTTTTGGCAACAACAACATTTGGTGCAGATACCGGGATAACCAGAACATTCGAAGATACGGTCCCCGTCAACAGACGGCCATCGGGTGGACTAAATGTATAGTTGGCCACCGCCTGGTTAACCAGTTGCTGATCCTGCGGCAACGTATCTACAGTCACCTCGAGGGTAACCGTTACAATAACCGTACCTCCGGACGGTATGGTACCCACAACGATACCTGTCTCTGGATTGGCACCTGGCTGTGGAACACCATCAATCAGAACACTGTTGGGAAGCAGTACGGCTCCATTCGGTATATTGTCCGTTAATGTCAAACTTGCATCCAGATTCCCGCTATTGTTAATGGCAAAAGAATAGGTGATGGTGTCACCAATGGTTGCATTGGAGGTGCTCCCTGTTTTGGTTACGGCAATAATCGGCTGATAGATCGGTGTTACAACCGTATTGGAATACGCTGCTCCCGAGAAAACACCCGATGTGAAACTTACGGAAGACTGACTGCTCACTTGTGGTGGTGTTGGAAGCGTATTGACCCGAACTGCATACGATACCGTTATCGATGCTCCAGGCGCCAAACTACCAAGAGCTATGCCCAGCGCAGGGTTGGCCAAGGCACGTGGGACGCCGTCCACCAGAACACTGCCTGTAACAAATGTGGTGGCTGGGTTAATCGGATCGGTGATCACAATGTTGTTTACCGGGTCAATTCCTTCATTGGTCACAACCATTTCATACACAATCGTGTCGCCTACCACGGCATCAACTACCGAAGCCGTCTTAACTACACTCACGTTCGGAGCAGATACTTGAATGTTGAGTGCGTTGGACGTAATCGTGCCTCCAAGTGTTCTTCCATCAGGTAATGTATACGAAAATGTCGCAGAAGCCTGATTGGTAATGGACTGGCTCAAAGGTAACGTCACAATCACAACGGAGAAGGTAACTAGAGTTGTTGTGGAAACGACACCAAGCGGAATACCCGAAGCTGGATCTGCACCTGGTGCAGAAGCCCCGTTAATAATAACGCTATTTGGAACAAACTCTGTTCCTGCCGGAATGGTATCCGTTAACGTGACAGATGCCCCATAGTTCCCGGTATTGGAAATGGCAATGCTGTACACAACGGTATCGCCTACCGTTGCTATCGTCTGATCTCCCGTTTTCACTGCAGCCAGAATAGGTTGAAAGACCGGAGTTGTAACCGTATTGGAGAATGTGGTCGCTGAGAAAGCCCCTGATGTAAAGCTGACCGTGGACTGATTGTTTAACACTGCACTTGCCGGAAGCGCCGTGACCTGCACACTAAATACAACGGTTACCGTAACACCAGGTGCGATGGAACCAAGTGTTATTCCCGTAGAAGGATTGGCACCAGGGCGCAGAACACCATCGACAAACACGCCGGTTGGCGCAAGAACGGTACTTGTCGGTACTGCATCCGTAAAAACCACATTGTTGACCGTTGCAATTCCGTTATTGGTTACAGCGATGCTATACGTTACGATATCACCAACTGATACCGCCGTTGAAGTTGTGGATTTGACGACATCGACATCCGGTGCCGATACGGTAATGGTCAACACATTGGATAGAACAGACTCCGTGATGTTCCGCCCATCCGGCAATGTATATGATAGAGCTACCGAAGCCTGATTCACCAGTTGTTGCGGACTTGGCAGCGTATCAACAACTACTGAAAAGGTAATTGTGGTGGTAGCTCCTGGAGCCACATTACCTGCGGGGATGCCCGTTGCTGGATTTCCTGCTGGCAGCGGTTGACCGTTCACAATAACGCTATTTGGAACAAGGATGGTTCCGGCTGGAAGGTTATCTGTCAGGTTAATCTGGGCTCCAAAGTTTCCCTGATTGTTCACGGTTATCGTGTAGCTGACTGTATCCCCAACGGTAGCATTTTGTGTACTGGCTGTTTTTTGCGCTGAAAGAATAGGCTGGTACACCGGAGTGACCACGGTATTTGAAAAGGTTGTGCTTGAGAATGTACCTGAGGTAAAACTGACCGTAGAGCGATTGCTCAACTGATCACTTGGCGGGATCGCGTCGATACGGATACTGAATGTGACCGTCGCGGACGTTCCGGGCCCCAATGTACCAAGGGGTACCCCACCTGCCGGATTGGCTCCGGGTTGCGCAACCCCATTCACTGTGACACTCCCTGTAACAAAAGAGGCTCCAGCTGGAATCGGGTCTGAAAACTGAATATTGTTCACCGGTGCAATTCCGCTGTTGGTCACCAGAATGGAATAGGTCACCGTATCGCCTACCGTAGCCGCAGTGGAAGCTGTGCTTTTGACAACAGCGACGTTTGGTGACGAGACCGGGAACGTGAGTGTATTCGAAGTGGCTGAGCCAGTCAACGTCCGCCCATCTGGAGGTGTAAATGTAAAGGATGATGTAGCAAAGTTGCTAAGCTGCTGTGGGGATGGAAGTGAATCCACAACGACGGCAAACGTGACAACAGCCGTCGCCCCTGCTGCTACAATGCCTACCGGAATACCTGTTCCTGGTGTTACTCCCGGCTCTGGCACACCGGATACAACCACACTGTTGGGTACAAAAGTAGTCGCAGAAGGAATGTTGTCTGTGAGAGTAACATTTGCTTCCAGATTGCCAGCATTGCTGACCGTCACCGTGTATACAACCGTATCACCTACAGTTGCATTTACGGTATTTGCTGTTTTGACAAGTGAAATCTGCGGTTGTATGACCGGAGTCTGAGTGGTATTGGACGATGATGACCCTGAAAATGAACCGGATGTGAAGCTGACCGTCGACTGATTGTTAATCTGCGAAGGAATCGGCATGGTAATCGTCACCTCAAAAGTTACGGTAACCTCGGCTCCTGGAGCCAACGTACCGATTGGAATGCCGGCGGTCGGATTGGAGAGCGGGAACGAAGTCCCGTTCACAATGACACTTCCGGGTACAAATGGGGTATTCAAAGGAAGAGGATTGACATATACCACATTATTAACGGCTACTGTGCCGTTATTACGAATAACAGATGTGTATCGAATGACATCTCCGACTACGCCGTACTCTACATTGTCACTGTTGACAATCGTAACATTGGGCAGAGACACTGGAATAGTGATGGTGTTTGATGACGAGAAACCGGCAATCGTTCTCCCACTTGGGAGTGTGTAGGCAAATGAAGCAACCGCCTGATTAATTAACTGCCTTGCATCTGGCAAACTGGTAACCGTCGCAACAAAGGTGACCGTTGCACCTGAGCCCGCAGCAATCTCTCCTAGACTGATACCCGACTCCGGGCTGACTCCAGGTGTAGGTACGCCATTAATAATGACACTATTTGTGCTGAATACTGCTCCTGCTGGAATGGGATCTGTCAAGGTAACCGTTGCAGCTATGTTACCTGTATTGTTAATTTGGATGGTGTAATTAAACGTATCGCCTACAGTCAAACTTGTTGTACTTGCTGACTTCACCACTTGGATCACTGGCAGAAATATGGGGGTATTTACTGATATAGAAGAAGAAACACCGTTAAAACTGCCTGATGTAAATGCTGCATTGGCCTGGTTACTAACCAAACCCGTAGATGGAACGGAATTCACTCGGGTCTGATAGGTCACAGTTACGCTGCTTGAGCTATTCAATGAACCCACTGCGATTCCCGCAACGGGGCTTGCGCTGGGAACAGCAGATCCATTAATCGTGACACTACCCGGGACAAATTCAGAGCCGGATGGTGCATCCGAAATCACCAGATTTTGTACTGCACTAATTCCTGCGTTTGTTGCAACAACGGTATACGTAAGCACATCTCCAACTGTCGCATCTGGTGTGTTTACTGTTTTACTAAGAGAAATATTGGGAGCCGATGCAGATATACGAACGATATTGGATAAGCTGCTGCCTGAGAGATTCCTTCCACTTGGAAGCTGGTACGTATAACTTGCTGTCCCTTGATTCTCCAGTGTCGGGGGAGTCGGAAGTGTGGTGAGTGTAGCGCGAAACACCACCGTAGCCGCAACTCCCGGCAGGAGGCTGCCCAGTGTTATTCCGGTTAATGGGCTTGTTCCAGGACGTGCAGTACCATTCACAGTTACCGAATTCGGGACAAACGTCAGCCCCGCTGGAATCGTATCCGTCACATTCACTTGAGTCGCTATATTCCCACTGTTCGTGACCACAAGTGTGTATGCAATCTGATCCCCCAGTGTCGCATTGGTTTGGCTTGCCGACTTGTTGATACCAACAACAGCTTGGTATACAGGGGTTGTAATGGAATTGGAGTTGGAAATGCCCGTGAACGAACCAGAGCTATAGGACACTACCGCTCGATTAACTAACGAATTTGAAGCAGGCAAAGACTGCACATTCACCTGAAACGTCACCGTCGCAGAACTTCCGGCCGCCAATGTCCCAATAGAGATACCACTGCTCGGATTCGCAGACGGTACAACAGTTCCCCTTACGGTTGCACTGCCGGGAACAAAAGTTATTCCAGTAGGGAGCGCATCTGTAAGTACCACATTGTTAATCACCTGAATACCACTGTTGGTAGTAACTACGGTGTACGTGAAGGTCTCCCCGACAGCAACATCGGTAACGGATGCTGATTTTACCGTGGTCACATTGGGCAATGTTACCGGGATCGTTAAGGTATTCGAGGCGATGTTTCCCGTGATCGTCCGACCATCAGGTGAATTGAAGGAATAAGAAGCTGTCGCCTGATCCACAAGAGTCGGCGGTGTCGGCAAGCTTGTTACAAGTACCTGAAAAGTCACGGTATTGGCACTTCCTGCCGCGAGGCTCCCCAGATTAACGCCGGTAACCGGATTGGCGCCAGCAATCACATTTCCATTCAGACGAAAGCTGCCTGCTACATATGAGCTACCACTTGGAATGTTATCCCTCAATGTAACGTTGGCTGCAACATTCCCTCCGTTGTTCACTTGCAGTGTATAGGTTACTAGGTCACCCACCGTGGCATTGGTGGTACTCGCCGATTTCACAATGGACAGGTTTGGCGAATAAACCGTAAGGGTGGAGTTGTTGGAAGGAATAACTCCGGTAATGACCGGCCCCCCTGCTACACTTTGAAATGTAAAGGCTGCATTGGCCGAATTCACCAGTTGCAGGATGCTTGCATCCTGACCGATGAGTGCTCGATAGGTTACAACAACACTGCTGGATAAAGTTAACGAACCCAGCGGAATGCCTGCCGTCACATCAAGTGTTGGACGGGATACACCTGCAACCGTGACACTGCCAGGAATAAAGGTAAGACCTGCAGGAAGTGAATCGGATAAAACAACACTGGCCGCACTCGCAGTGCCTGCATTGGTAACGGTAACCGAATATAGGATACTATCCCCGGCAACTGCACCGGCGGCGACCGTTGCCTTAGCCAATGTGATCTTGGGTGCATTAATATCAACTTGAATTGCATTGGCGTTGACAATGTAGGCATCCCCCGAGGTTGTTAATGTCAACACCGCAGATGACTGGTTATTGATCAGTCTTGCTGAAACATCCACATTGGTAATATCCCAGCCTTGACGTCCACCGATAATATTCGTACCTGGAGCTCCGTTGATCTGATTTCGTGTCCCAAACGTTCCTGTTGTATTAAGCGCTCCGGTATCTCCGTTAATCTGAGAAGCAAAAAAGTTCGCAGCTAGATTATTGGGCCCGGACAACGCAACCGATGTAGCTGAGGTTGGCCCGAATAATGCCTGGTCACCGGTCCGGTTCGCGTCGCCCTCCTGTGCACTGAACAGTATTCTTCCTCCCAATACACCGGAAAGGGGCGTTGCAAATCCAGTCAGTGTGGTAACAACAGGTGGTGAAGTGGATTGAACGAGTACGCCCCCTGCACGCAAAGACATGTTGCGAAAAGGCAGATTGGGATTCTGATAAATGACTCCAAGTGTCCACCCCGCATGATTGGCCGTGGAATCATTTGTAATAACAATAGTCCCTACCACTGCTCCGGTGATATATGTACCTGCTCCCCCATTTTGTACAAGTGTGGTCACATTGGCGGAACGTACATAGCCAGCAGCACCGCCCCCCAGATCGAATTGATTGTAGGTAAGTGGATCAGGGGTAACACTGGAAGTCCCTGCGGGTGTAATAAACGTAACCGGATTGTTGATGGCAGCACTCAGGTTGACTGTACCATTAATGTAACTTCCGCCCCAGATCAATTCTGCATACAGAACGGTACTTCCAGCAGGTAGTGTTAGAATGGCTGCTGAACTGTTGCTCTGATACAGGCTTGTCGTTCCCAGTGGATAGGTGCCGTATTGGAGGCTGGTGTTGGTTGTGATAAAACCTCCAATACTATCCTGTGTTCCGGGTACTCCCGCTGTTTCCGAACGACTCAGTCCAAGCGTATTTCCTGTAAATGTAATTGCTCCCGTAGCATTAACGGTTGAACGAACGACAAGAGGAATGAAGATCACCTCCCCTTCATCAATGATTTCCTACATATGGAACGGAGCCATGTATATAGTCTATGAGTGTATTGTTGAGTTTTGTTTGTCCTCCATAAAAAGTTTGTGACAACTCGAAACTTCTGTGAGTCTTGTTCTCTCATAACAGTTAAATACATTTGCGTTTTGTTCATTGTGATTTATAATTATCATATACGAGAGTAATTCTGTCGTACCATTATGATGCAGTCAGCGGTGATATATGAAAGGTTTCCATACGCACAATAGTCACATTCCAACAGAGTACGAGTTCAAACATTCCAAATGGATTCAAAAAATGCTTCATGCCTACTGGGTTGTTACGATTGCACATTTCGCCATTCAGATTGGCTGTTTCCTGTTTCTGGAGTACGATCGCACACCTACAGATTTCTTGATGAATGTCCTCTTCTGGCCTACGGCCGTCAGCAGTTCATGCATTTTGTTCGCAAGCTGGGTTGATCGGCGCTTCAGTTCATATTCCTTTTACACCATGTCTATAGCCAGCACGGTTATCGCGTGGACGATTATTCATGTCAATTATGACATTCGGATTATATTAGCAATCTGTCTGTTGCCCATCTTTGCTTCGGTGCTGTTCTTCAGTAAAAAAAGAGTCTGGATTGTCTTTCTGATGCAGATGACTGGTTACTTTCTGGTTTTGTTCGATCCGGCCTACCGGTTGTACCTGTCTTCATTTGACATGGTATCCATTCCTGCTTTTCTAATCCTAGGTACATATGTAGCACAGGTTATCGTAACCAGCGGCGTTGAGGTGCTCGATGATCTTCAGGCCAGCATGCTTGCCAAGCAGGACCTTATTGTGCGAAATGCCATTATGACCAAACAGTCCAAAACAGACGGTTTAACCAACCTTTATAATCAAAGCTCATTCAAGGATTATTATGAAAAAGCATTTGAGTATGCCAATAGTGGCATGAGTCTGCATCTGGCCCTGATCGATATTGATGACTTCAAATCCATTAATGATACGTATGGTCATCGGGTTGGAGACATTATTCTAGAGAAAGTGTCCCTGATCATTCAGGAAACCATTACCTCAAGTGATATTGCAGCACGGTACGGGGGCGAAGAGTTCGCCTTATTGATGTTTGAGCAATCTTTCAAGCAGGCTTATGCCTTGGTGGAACAGATTCGTCAGAAGATTGCCCTGATGGGCCATCTGGAACTTGAAGGAGCTTCCATCACGGTGAGTATCGGTCTCAAAAGCTACAGCCCTAATCTAACCAAAGACAAATTGTTCGAGGAAGTGGATGCCTGTCTGTATGCTGCGAAACGAACAGGTAAAAATAAAACCGTAACATCACTTGATCTGACTTCATCCTTGGCAGAGAAAATATAAATAAAAAAGTTGTGCTGTACACCGGAATTCCGGTTTGTACAACACAACTTTTTTTGGGTCTGAATATGATCAGCAGGCCGATCTTTTTCATACATCTATGTTCTCATTCCGCCCATTCCCAGCGATGACGATTTTGCTCCAGCATCGGATGCAGGTATTCGGACGATCCGTCAATGATGAGACGCAACTCTTTGATCCAATCCTTGAAGGAATCAAATGAAGCAAACATATTCGCCATCTCTATCGTCAAATAAAGAAAGTGAGGGGCTGGATATTCCGCAGTGATATGGCGCAGCGCGCTATCCACAGGTGTATATTTCTTTCTCTTGCCCTCAAGCCCCTCCACACGTATACGTGAAGTTGGATGTTCCCGCCGCCAATCATGCAGGCGGTCTTCTCTTTTGTAATATGCCTGTATCGAATCCTTGCTCATTCGTTTAAACGTGCTCTCGTGTAAAGGATACAACACAAGCTGTATGAATGAACGGGTATCTACCGTTGCAGCGGCGCGCTCGAGTTGCTCATCAGTCACATGTTCAAACGAGTCATAAAAAGTCAGTGTGCCTTTGCGGCTGGCCGCCGGTGGCTCATAACCATAAGGTACAGATGTATATTTTCCAGACATTTCACCCCTCCTTGTTTATACGCACATTCGTACAAAGGTGATTGGGATAACCCAGCTCATGTTATTATACGCTAACGATCTTGCTTCAACTCGGAATAAAATGTCATTCTGTTCTTGCCTGCACGTTTGGACTCATACAAAGCTTCGTCCGCCATCCGAATAATCTCACTTGGGTTGTCGCTGTTGGTTGGATATTCGGCTCCTCCAATGCTACATCCAATTCGAATGCGCTCGTATTCGATAATAAACGGCTTGTTCAGACTTTGAATGATGGCTTCTGCATAAGCCATGGCTTCTTCCCTCGGATGACTTCCAACAGACTGAAGTACAATCAGGAATTCATCTCCGCCCAATCGGACTGTTATCCCCTTCACCTGACCAAGAGCAGACAGTCGCTGGGCCACTTTCTGTAACAACACATCTCCAGTCTGATGTCCAAGTGTATCGTTGACCCGTTTGAATCCATCGAGATCCAGATAGAGAAAAGTCAGCGTGTGATTTTCACTTTCGGTCTCCAAAGACTCCTCCAGATACACTTCAAGGGCAGTGCGATTCGGCAGTCTAGTTAACTGATCAAAATGCGCCAGATTCTGCATCACGACCAGCTCTGAGTTTTTATTCATAAGAGAGGTCAGCATATCCCGAAGCGAACGGGACAACACTTCAATCTCCTTAATCCCCTTAATCGCAGGAATCTCAAGCTCTTCCCCTGCACGCAGTCGATTGGCTACTCTGGTAAGACGCACAAGCGGGGCAGAGATCAGACGTGAGACAACCCAGCCAATCAGTGCAAACAGCACGGTAACGGCGAGTCCAGACCACACATTAAACCACATCAGGTCAAACACAGACGCAAAAGCAGATGACTTGACTTGACGAATGACTACGGTCCAGCCTAATCCGGGATAATCCAGATGACCCTGGCTGTAGGCAAACCCTGTCACATATTCATTACCATCAGGCCACTTCTCAATGGACCAACTGCTTTTGTTGAGCTGGGCCTCTTCAATGCCAGGCAATACTAACGGTTTACCGATCCATTCCTTCGGCCCGAGCAGCACTGTATGTTCCTTTTTGCTAGCGATAAAAAATTCAATGTCCTTTTCTTCCCTTTTTAATGGGGCAAGTACGGATTCCTCAACTTCCTTCGCCCATTCCCAGCTTAAATGTGCAGCGAGCACACCTTGAATCATTCCTTTGTTATCCTTCAGCGGAAAACTGATATCGACAAATTGCAACGGCTCTCCCGTTGGATTCGGAAGCAGCTTGGCAAGAAGTACTGCATTATGCACATCTCCAATGAATTTACCCTTGATTCCCTCCTGATACACAGGTCGCTC
The DNA here is from genome assembly GCF_037993015.1 of Paenibacillus sp. FSL E2-0151. Taxonomy (NCBI): domain Bacteria; kingdom Bacillati; phylum Bacillota; class Bacilli; order Caryophanales; family Paenibacillaceae; genus Paenibacillus; species Paenibacillus sp. FSL E2-0151. The sequence continues at coordinate 2,943,265 of NZ_CP150308.1, read as the reverse complement.
TGATAAATTTTCCCCAAGCAAGATACCATCCGTAGCAGCTAACACTTTTCCCTTCGGGTCCATGAATCCAACCCATGAGAATGAGGGAAAGCTATCTTGTAACTGATCCAGCAGCATCTGAATCTCATCAGGTTGGAATTCATCTTCCAACGAAGCCATTCGGCCCAGCAGGTCCAGTTCACCCGCGCGAGCCGACATGAATCGATCCAGCTTGTCCGAAGCCTGTGAGGCCGTGCCTGTAAGCGAGTGACCAATCTCAGTCTCTACAGCAACAAATGATTTTTGGCTAAAAATAGACCCAATTGTCAGAGTAACCAGCAAGGATAACACAGCAAAGATGACTGTAAGCACAGTTCTAATTTTGAATGACATTACTTCCTCCATTACACGGTGAAACCATCTTGCTTCTCAACATAACTATGCTGTAAAGAGTACACGGAATGTCACCTCGGACGTGTCTCAAAACTCGCTGAAGTGCATCTTTTACCGCCTTTTCGCCCCCTGCTGCGTCACTTTCCCTTGACGTGCCCCGGCACGCCTGCGGAAAACTTCCTGGCTTGGAACGAAAATTCGGCAAAATCTGCTTCTTCGGAGTTTCAGACACGCCCTAATCGTTTTCATATTTATCGGAACTTGTGTGTTTTTTTATTATACATGCCCATACAATATTATACTGAAATCTTCACCGTGTTTCTTCCATTCAAAGAATAGACACGATTCTGTATATACATACTTGGGTTATGAATATAGAGAGCAAGCATATCCTTCAAAGGATCATGCGCCTGTATGTCACAGAGAGAGTAATCGAAATACTAAACATTGGGGGTGTAATGTTGAGCCTGCTTCATGTTGCTGTTATTCTGCCTTTTGCCGCTGGCATTCTTCTTGCCATGCTGCATCGTTTCTTCCGTAAATTACATTTGGGATGGCCGGTTCTCCTTGTCCCGGCACTATTATTTGTATACTTTGCGAGTCTCATACCCGCTGTCTCACAGCGCAATACCGTATCCGGAAATATCCCGTGGATCCCTTCACTGGACATTGGATTCAATCTGTATCTGGACGGTCTGAGCCTCATGTTGACACTGCTAATCACCGGAATCGGTGTCCTCGTTGTTCTCTACTCCATCTTCTACATGGATATGAAAGAAGCGCTGAACCGTTTCTACCTGTATCTGTTGATGTTCATGGGAGCCATGTTGGGCGTGGTACTGTCTGATAATATGATCGTGCTCTACGGATTCTGGGAATTGACCAGTATTACGTCATTCCTGTTGATTGCATTCCATTACAAACGTAAAGCCTCGACTTCAGGAGCACAAAAATCATTCCTGATTACGGTATTTGGCGGTTTCGCCATGCTTACCGGATTCATGATGATGTATCTCATTACAGGAACATTCAGTATTCGTGCAACCATTACAGGATTGGGTCAGTTTCAGGAAAGCGCACTATTTCTACCCGCACTTATCTTGATCCTGATTGGAGCTTTCACCAAGTCAGCTCAGTTCCCGTTCCATATCTGGTTGCCGGATGCCATGGAAGCTCCGACACCTGTGAGTGCCTATCTTCACTCAGCCACCATGGTCAAGGCCGGACTGTACGTTGTCGCACGGTTTACACCAATCTTCGGTGGACAGGGACTCTGGTTCTGGCTCGTTACTGGCGTTGGTCTTCTGACTTTGTGTTATGGATCATTCCTGGCGGTGAAAAAAAACGATCTCAAAGCGATTCTTGCCTATTCGACCATCTCTCAACTTGGTCTGATCATGTCCCTCTTAGGGGTTGGATCTGCTGCTCTCTACTTCGGATATGGCGAATCCTCTGCGATGTACACTGTGGCAATAACCGCTGCGCTACTTCACCTGTTTAATCATGCAACCTTCAAGGCCGCTCTGTTCATGGTCGTAGGGATTGTTGATCATGAAACGGGTACACGTGACATACGGAAGCTCGGTGGACTTGCTTCATTCATGCCAATCACATTCACCGTGGCATTGATCGGCTCACTTGCCATGGCGGGTATTCCGCCCTTCAACGGATTCCTGAGCAAGGAGTTATTCTTCCAGGCGATGGTGGAAGTCACGCATCTACGAATCTTTGGACTTGGGTCCTGGAGTGTTCTATTGCCGGTATTCGCTTGGCTTGCAAGTGTGTTTACCCTGATCTATGCGCTTATTATCGTGTTCAAAACATTCCTCGGTCGTAGCCAAAGCGAGATCCCTGCCGAGAAGCTGCACGAAGCGCCCGCTGGCATGCTCATTCCGCCTGTTGTTCTAGGTGTTCTTGTCGTTGTATTCGGACTCTTCCCGAATCTGCTGGCCGGATCACTGATTGAACCGGCAATGGCCGCTGTGCTTCCATCCCTCTTGAATGGGAATGAGCGCTTCGATGTACATTTCTCCCTGTGGCATGGATGGACTCCGGAACTAATCATGACAATCGGAGTTGTGATTCTCGGAATCACTCTCTACAAGCTGTTGCCACGATGGAGGAATATTTATGAGCATTATCCACAAGGATTAACAATTAACAATATGTACCATGTTGTGCTGGATAATCTTCAGCATTATGCACGCAAATGGACGGAAGCCTATATGAATGGCTCGGTTCGTAATTATCTCGTTTACATTTTCTCATTCACGGTCGCGTTGCTGGTCTATGCCTTCTTCCATTCAGGAGAAAATATTACCTGGAATCTGCAAGGCAATGCACCTTACTCATTCTATGAGGTGGTACTGCTAGTCACGCTCATCGGTGCTGCAGTTTCGATTCCTTTTGCCAAGAACAGACTATCGGCAGTCATTATGACTGGAGCAGTTGGTTACCTTGTAACCCTGCTGTTTGTACTCTTCCGGGCGCCAGATCTGGCGTTGACACAGATGATTGTTGAGACGGTATCTGTTGCACTGTTCCTGCTATGCTTCTACCATCTGCCTGAGCTTCAACGTGGCAAATCAAGCCGCAGTTATCTCACGGTAAATATGATCGTAGCGATTGCGGTCGGGATCGTGATGACTTTTGTTGCATTGGCCGCAAGCGGAACAGCCTCACTGGACAGCATTTCTACTTTCTTCCTTCAGGAAGCCTATGACTCAGCTGGTGGTAAAAATGTCGTGAACGTGTTGCTGGTAGATTTCCGTGGCTTCGATACATTATTGGAGATTATGGTGCTTGGCGTTGCTTCGTTATCTATCTACTCCATGATTAATCTGAACCTCGAAGCGAAAGATCTTGGAGCCCGCTTGAAGTTCCGTAAGAAGGGCGAGGGTCAGGATTCCGAACCTGCTCTGGATGATGAAGCGGACAATACGAAAAAGTATGGTAACCGGGAACGCAGCTCATCCTCGTGGGATACTGTCCCTTTGCAGAGTAATGATGTATTGCTGCAAACGACCACCAAGGTTGTTGTGTTCATCATACTGACGTTTGCCATGCACCTCTTCTTTGCAGGTCACCACAATCCGGGCGGAGGTTTCATCGGCGGCTTGGTCACAGCGGCAGCGCTCGTATTGATTGCCCTGGCATTCAGTACAGATACGATACGCAAAGCGTTACCGGTTGACTTCCGTATGCTAACAGGAATCGGATTGGGTATAGCTTTACTCACGGGTGCGGGTTCATTTATATTCGGAGTCCCGTTCCTAAGTCAAACCTTCGGCTATTTCGAACTTCCTTTGCTGGGAGAGACAGAACTCGCTACAGCCATGCTGTTTGATCTTGGCGTGTATCTCGCTGTCCTGGGTGTCACCATGACCATCATTCTACAGATCGGGGAGGATCGCTGATATGGAAATATTGATGTGTGTAGCCGTTGGCATTCTGTTTGCGGTTGCCGTCTTTTTAATCTTGTCGCGGAGCCTGCTCCGCATCGTACTTGGCATGTCCATACTAACCCATGGCGTGCATCTGCTCTTGATCACCATGTCACGTCTCAAAACTGGGGCACCACCGCTGCTTGGGGAGATGGCTGAACGTTATGTCGATCCTCTTCCTCAGGCTTTGATACTAACTTCGATTGTTATTAATTTCGGACTCACTGCGTTCTTCTTTGTTCTCTCCTATCGTTCTTATCTGAAGCTGAGAACAGACGATATGGAAGAAGTAAGGGGGCGCCCATATGAATAATCTCGTCGTTCTGCCCATTCTGTTGCCTTTGATTACAGGTGTTCTGGCTCTGCTATTTTTCCGGAAAACGAATATCCAGCGGATCATTAGTGTCATTGGACTTTTGTTTACAGCAGCGGTCTCAACGATACTCATTACGCGGGTAGCTCAGACTGGAGTGCTAACGCTTAATATGGGTGGATGGGCACCTCCCTATGGTATTGTGCTTGTTGCGGACATGGTATCGGCGCTACTTGTCGTTGCCGCTTCCATCATTGCACTGGCGTGTCTGCTGTATGCGTTCCGCAGTGTGAACAAGGAGCGGGAAGAACACCACTTCTATCCGTTCTTTCATTTTCTGATCGCGGGAGTTAACGGTTCATTCCTAACCGGAGATTTGTTCAATTTGTTTGTCAGCTTTGAACTGATGCTCATCTCTTCCTATGCACTGATCGTATTGGGAGGTACGGAAAGACAGCTTCGGGAAACGATCAAATATGTCTTGATTAACATCGTTTCTTCAGCTCTTTTTGTCGCTTCCATCGGCTTCCTCTACTCCATAACTGGCACACTGAACATGGCAGATTTGTCCGTCAAAATTGCTGAAGTGGGACAGAGCGGAGTCATTACCTTAATTGCTGTTCTCTTTCTGATCGTATTTAGCATCAAGGCCGGGCTGTTCCTGTTCTTCTGGCTGTCGGGCTCTTATGCGGCACCACCTGCTGTTGTCACTGCATTGTTCGCAGGATTGCTTACCAAGGTTGGCTTGTACGCGATTGTGCGAACATTCACACTGATCTTCTATCATGATCCTGATTTCTTCCATGCACTAATCGGATGGATGGCTGGAGCAACGATGGTCCTGGGTGTCATTGGTGCGATCTCATACCGCGATGTAAACAAGATTCTCATCTACAACGTGGTCGCAGGTGTAGGGTTTGTCGCTTTTGGTATGGCCGCGGCCAGTCGCCCTGCACTGGAAGGTCTGCTCTTCTATATGCTGCATGATATGTTGATCAAAACATTGCTCTTCCTGCTCGGCGGTGCCTTGATCGCTGTTGCCGGAACATCCAAACTTGATAACATGGGCGGGCTAATCCATCGCTATCCGCTGCTAGGCTGGATGTTCTTCATTAGCGCACTTGCCTTGGCAGGTTTGCCGCCATTTAGTGGATTTCCGGGGAAGTTGCTTCTCTTTGAAGGAGGCTTGCAGGCAGGCTTGTATGGTCTTACCGGCATTGCGGTGCTTTCGAGCTTGTTGATGTTATATTCGGTACTTCGTATCTTCATACAAGCGTTCTGGGGCGAACCGCCTGCCGGGGTTACAAGACGCCCTTACGCGGTGAACGGCCTTCTGATTCCTGCCGGAATTCTGTTTGTATTCATCATCGTAATGGGTGTGGGGGCTGAAGGCATGTTCCAATTGACCTCCCGCGCAGGCGATATTCTACTGCATCCCAATATTTATATTGATGCCGTATTGAAGGAGTAGATGTCTATGGCCTTTCAGATTGTACTGAATCTTATCATTGCTTTTGTATGGATGTTTCTGAACAACGCCTGGAATGGTGTTGGTTTTCTCATAGGTTACCTGCTCGGACTGCTTCTCATCGGGGGGATGCGCAGATTCTTCCCCCAGCGCTTCTATATTGTGCGAGTCTGGGCCATTTTCAAACTAATTACACTGCTGTTCAAGGAACTGGTGCGAGCCAGCATTGAGGTTATACGCCAGATTATCAAGCCTAAGCTCGATATAAGGCCCGGTATTTTTACGTATAAAACTCAATTGTCCTCGGATTGGGAAGTTACTCTGCTCTGCTTACTCATCTCATTGACACCAGGTTCTCTGCCACTTGAGATCTCGGGTAATCAACGTAAACTGTTTATCCACGCACTCGATATCAAGGATGAACAGAAAATGAGAGATGATATCCAAAATACATTCGAAAAAGCAATTATGGAGGTGACGCGTTAATGTTATCCTCACTGTTGTTCATCTCATTGCTCATTCTCTCCTTAGCCATTCTGGGTTGCTTGTACAGGGTGCTTCGGGGACCATCCATGGCTGACCGGATCACGGCACTGGATACCATCGGTATCAATGTGATTGCCATCGTTGCCGTTCTGTCGATGATGCTGCAAACTCAGGCCTATCTGGATATTATCTTGCTGATTGGCATTTTGGCTTTTCTAAGTACAGTGGCATTTGCACGTTATATTGAACGGGGGGCGGTATTCAAAAATGATGGAGATCGTTAAAGTAGCCGCTGAAACCGCTATAGGTCTACTCGTACTGCTCGGTGCACTACTCAGTGCACTCAGTGCATTCGGACTTATTCGTCTGCCTGATGTATATCTGCGTGCCCATGCCGCAACCAAAAGTATGACACTTGGAGTGTTCTGTGTATTAAGCGCTACATTTTTCTACTTCTGGTATTTCGATAACTATATCAGTGCCCGCTTGTTGTTAGGTATCCTGTTTGTATTCATCACGGCTCCGGTCGCCGGACATCTGAACGGACGGGCCGCCTATCGCACAGATGTACCACTGTGGGAGCAGAGCGTGCAAGATGAACTGGAACCCTTGTTAAAAGGAAAAAAAGTGAACCATGAAGCCAAGGATATGATGGAGTAATCCCCAGCCTAGGCATAACAAATACCCCCGAGGATCAGCCGCCCTTTTCGCGGCATGTTCTCGGGGGTATTTTTTTATTTTGCATACACGGATCATATCAACCACTGATTATGCAGACTGATTAAGTAATAAAGTCAGAATCCATTCAGTCCCTGTCTTCTCAGATCCGCAGCCACAATACGTGCAAGCTCCGCAGCCCCTTGACGATTCGGATGCAGACTATCCCCTGTCATATACAGAGCAAGTGTTGCCGCAGGACCAATAGACGTGAAATAGGCTGAACTCAGCTTGTTCAGTTCAACAAGGGTAACCCCCTCTTCCTGAGCGAGTGCACGTGTGGATTGATTGTACCAGCGGTTCTCCGCTTGATGCACATTGGCTGTATTAAAATCTGTTGCCCGGCCCTGAGGCGTGGAGAGGATCACCGTTGCTCCTTTGTTCTTCGCCTTACGTACCATATCCCGCATAATCTCTTTGAACTGCGCCTCCGTTGTATTATTCTTGGCATTGGTATCGTTAATTCCGAATTGCAAAATAAAATAATCTCCCGGCTTGATATACTTGAGAATCGCTTCCATCTGACCATCATCGCGGAAACCTCTCGCAAATTGACCACTTGCCGCCATATTTCGAACCTGGAAGATGGAATTGTTCACATAGGACGGAAACAGCTGTCCCCAACCTCCTTGTACACTGCTACCCAGCGGATAGTAATTACAAACTGTTGAGTCACCACCAATGTAGATTGTGCGGTTGGTAACGGTCTGATTGGATAACTTCCGGATTTCGAGTGCACTAAGTGTGAAGGCCGTACCTGTCTTTCCTTCTGTAACCAGCAGGTTTAATTGCCCGTCAGTCACCGGAATTTGAAATTGGTCCGTTGCCCCGTTGCCTGTCATATTGATGATCTGGTAGACACCTTCTGCAGCCACACTCGCTCTGGCAGTATTGCCCAGGACCACTTTAACTTCATATAGGCCATTGGACAGATTCACATTGAAGGTATTGGTGCTCTTGGTGCCGTAAGTCAGAAACTGCACAGCGTCACTCTTAACCCCGCTTCCTGAGGCAGACACATTCCTCATCTGTGCAGGTGTGTTGAAGCCATAACCTTTCGTGGGCGTATAAGCATCTCCTGCGGACACGCCTGTGTAACCGCTCTCAACGCCACCCGAACCAAAATCAAATCTGTAATTGTCCGTTGCCGCTTCGGCGACTTGCCCTCCACTGCTTCCCAAACCGATGCCCATTGTACTCGCAAACAGAACAAAACAGAGCAGAAGCTTAACCGATATTGACCATTTCATCACTGAATTCTCCTCTCGAATATACTACGAAGACAGAATAACCTTCCAATCGCTGTTATCCCCAGATTTTTCGATTCCCTTTTCTCAAGGGAAAATCCGGTGATAGCTTATGCTTCCGATGTAGCTTTCTTGCAGAAAGCTTGTAACTTCGCTTTTTCAGTTTTTTTAAGCCTCAGTTTCACAGAACTTGGTCAAGCCAGTCATAGGCTTTCACTCCGCTAATCTCATGTGCACCGGTAAAGAAATCCGCATCCAGTGATTCTGATGCTCCCGCCTGCTCATATATGTGTGTCAAACGGGTATACGCCTCTCTCGCTGCATGGATGGGGAACACCTGATCATCACTTCCGGCTTCAATAAAAAGTGGCCTAGGCACAATCAGGCCGATGAGATCCGGCAATTCCGCTTCACGCAGGATACCTGGCACATAGTTGTCCAGACAATGGTTCCGATCCAATATGCTGCCCTGGAATGTATTTGCATAACCGCTTACCACAGTTGCCCTGAACCGTTCATCCAACGCGGCTGTAAATGCGGTCACCAGCCCCCCGCCCGAGATACCCATGCTTCCAATTCGCTCCGAATCCACTTCTGGCCGAGTCGATACATAATCCAATACACGTGTTGTTTCATACACCCTATGACCGGCGAGGGTCTTCCCCACCATGAGCAGATGCGCAGCAATCTTCGTACAGGAGCTTACCCCTGGTGGCGCATCGCGGTCCTCTTCCAGTCTTCGATCACCAAATCCGAGCAACTCTGGAGCCGCAACCACATAACCACGCTTCACAAGAGCTACTGCAAAGTCCTTGTGTAATCCGGGCTCGCCTGTCCGTAGTGACCCATCCGGTTCCATACCCGATATCTCTCTGCTACCGTAGCCATGCCCATGACAAGCAACGATAGCAGGTCTCTTTGTATCAGTAACGCTTCCATCACCAGGAATTAATAAATATACAGGCATGCGAAGTCCTGCATAGGTCGTGATTTCAATCCGCTCCCGAATATATCCGTCACATGTAATGCGCTCCAGTAAGACAGGATTCAGTGCGGCCGCCATCGTGGGAAAACCTCCCAGCCGTTCTTTCACACGTGTACGTAACTGACTGCGCCATAACTCCAGGGGTTGATCTGCATGATACGCGGAACGACCACGAATATTCGTTTGTTGTTGTAGATAGGCTTCAATATCAGACATGGGCCTGTGTCCCTCCTGTTTTTAGTAGGATAACGTAGATATAAGACTGTGATATGGAATTAATCCCATCCATTATAGAACATCCATGTCACCCATGAATTGAACATGTTTGCCTGTTTTGAATAGAATCACACGCTTTCTAGCCAAAAAAAGGATATCTCCAACCTGAAGACAGGTTACGGAAATACCCTTCATTTCATCTGACCTGGCAGCCACCAGTTCCACCTGCCCATTAATTTCATCAATGCAGGTACCAGTATTAGACGGATTAATGTAACGTCAATCAACACCGCTGCCGTGATTCCGATCCCTAACTGCCTCACACCTGCGACTTCAGCAAAAGCAAACGGCACAGTCACCGCAAGCAGAATGGCCGCTGCGGAGGTGACCAGACGACCTGTAGAAGCCAATCCCTGTTGGACAGCCACATCACTGTCTCCGGTTCGTCTATACACTTCCTGAATACGGCTCAGCATAAACACACCATAATCCATGGATATGCCAAACACCAATCCTGCAATGAATACAGGAATCATAATCGCAATAGCTGACGGCTCCATACCTAGATGTCCTTCATTGAACACCCACACCAATATGCCAAATGAAGCGGCTAAGCTGAGCAGATTCATCACAATTGCCTTGATTGGAATGAGCATCGATCGGAATGCAGCCAGTAATACAAGATAATTGGTGACCACTACAAATACCAGCACTTTGGGCAGTTGACTTGTGACTTCCTGCATTATTTCATACTGCTTGGCAGCTTCCCCACCATAACGTAGTTTTACGTTGTTGGAACCTGGTGCATGATCGCTATTCCTCATTCGTTCCAGCCAGTCTGCGACCTGCTCCGACCCGGGCTCCCCGTACACGTTGGCTATTAAGCGTATGGAATGATCAGAGACCGTTGAACGCAGCCATGCCGTCCTTATTGACTCCTTGTCTTCTATGGAAGGAGTGAGCGCCGACGGTGGAATTTGAAAAAGGCTCTGCGAGCCATTTTGATTCGGCTGTAATAGGCCCCATGGTGAAACAATGCTCAATACGCCCGAGTCCTGCAGTAATTGACGGGCTTTGTTGTGGGCCAAATGCCAGTGAGAGGCAGTCAACAGTTCCTGCTGTCCGCCAATCACGATCTCGATGGCGGAGGTATTCTTTTGCCCCAAATCATGTTGCAACTGCTCTGCTGCCTGGCGGGACTCCATTCTCTCTGGCAGTGAAGAAGCATCCGGGACGGACAGTTCCAGCCGGGTCACTGGAAAAACACACAGGAGCAGCACAACCGTACCTCCAATGGTCATACTGACGGGTCGTTTCATGACCATCGCTGACCATCGATGCCAGACCGAGCGTCTAGGTAACCAATGGACTAACTTTCGCCTGAAGATCCGACCCGTAGACAGTGACAGCACGGCTGGAAGCAGTGTTACATTTAAAAGCAGCGATAGGAGCAGAACGATGATGGCCCCCAAGGATACACTCAGAAACATCGGCAGTCTGATCCAGAGCAGACCCAGCAGCCCAAGGAGCACGCAAGCTGCCGAGAACAACACCGCTCTGCCTGCTGTACGCAGTGTTCGCTGAAGAATCTCCCTACGCAAAACCTCGTTCTGCATAAACAGACTTCTGCCCTGGACATTAGCTTCGCCTTCATCTTCATAAGCCCGCTGAACTTCTTCCCTGTACCTGCTCAGGATGATCAGGGCAAAGTCTATACTCAGTGCCATGCCCACCATGGGAATCACATTAATGATAAAGTTGGACAATTCCAGATGATAACCAAGGAGTGACGTGACTCCCATCGCAGTAATCACAGCACTGATCCCCATCATGACAGCAATCAACGCGGCATATAGCCCTCTGAATGCAAAACACAAAACGATCAGGGCAATCGGTAGGCCCACCATCTCTGCCCGTTCCAGATCACGAAAGCTCAGATGATTGACATCCTGCTGCACGACTGCCTTCCCCGTCAATTGCACCGTACCTGGACCGTCTGTTTCCAGCACGGCGCGCAACTGCTCCAGTGGGGGACCCATCTGATGCGCGGTCACATCCATTTTCACAAGGGAATATGCCCTATGGTCTTTAAGCGTCACCCTTTCGCTAGCATCCAAAGGGGACGCGATAGAGGTTACCGCAGGCAACACTTGAACCTGTGTCAAACGATCCTTGATCCACTGCCTGAACTGTAACGGCGAGGTATTTTCCTTTTTCTCAAACACCAGAATAACCGGATCAGCGGGAGATCCGAATTCATCCTCCAGAACAAGTTCAACCGCTTGCGCATCCCCGTGAACCCGTTTTAATCCGTGATCCTGAACAATGTCAGGTAACTTCCACGCCCAGACCGTTGACATCCCGATGATAAATACCCAGCAGAGAATAATGAACCGCGGATATCGGCTGATGAAGGCAGCAAGTCTGCGATAACCCATACCTAAGCTCCTCTGCGATCAGATTAGTCATTCGATTATATTCATCGGTAAGGGTAAGATCATAAGCACATTCATACACTTGCGGTGTATATCTCCTTCACTCGGGTTCGCGAACTATTGGATGCCGTGATTCACAGGTGTTCTGTTCGCTATGGGGGCAGGGATGTATTTAAAAGGAAGTAACTCTGCTGTCAGTCCCGGGCCAAAGGCCAGCGCTATCCCACTGGAATGCTCTTCCTTCTGTCTGTAATCCTCGCGGATGGCTTGAAGAACAAAAAGAATCGTCACGGACGACAGGTTGCCATAATCCCGCAGGATGTTTCGGCTGTAGGAGACCTGCTCATCTGTCAACTGATACAGCTTCTGAACGGCATCCACGATGCCTCTGCCTCCCGGATGGATTGCCCATATTTCCGGTAAACTGCTTCCCTCCAGCAACTGTTCTACCTCTGGACCGAGATGCAAACCAAGCAGCTTCGGAATCTGTGGTGACAGGTAGAGATCAAAGCCTGTATTGCCCACTTCCCAGATCATTTCTTCTGCACAATCCGGGAGCAGCGTTGAGTGCCCTCGGCCCAGTCGAAAACATTCATTACGGTCTGTTCCGGACGCACCAATAATACAGGCAGAGGCACCGTCTCCGAAGAAAGATGCAGCATACAGGTCGTCCCGTTTGGCAGATGGCTGAAAGTGAAGTGTACATAGTTCCACACACACGATGAGAACCGTAGCCTTCTGATCTGTCGTTACAATGGAATTCGCCAGTTGGATCGCCTTCAGACCGGCTGCACATCCTTGAAACACCAGTGGAATCCGGTTGATCTGCGGTGACAGTTCAAGCTGTTGGATCAGCCGAACATCAAGTCCGGGCAGGAATTGCCCCGTGCAACTCACCGTAATGAGATGTGTAATTTCCGAGGAGGTTACGTCTGCATCCTGAATGGCCTGTCCGGCCGCCTCGAGACCAAGTGGAACAGCAGCAGCTTTGTATTTGCCCATACGCTCGGATGTAGTCGGAACCTCGTCCGCATTGGTAAAGGGTAAATATCGGCAAGAATCAACAGGCTCAAGCAGATTTGGTTCACACGTATACCGAGTCTCCACACCGCACTGATTAAAGATTCGTTTGGCCCACCTTCTCGCATCCGGCTCATGTTCCAGCGCTTGCGCGAGACGGGCAGACACATCCTTTTGCTCAATACGGTGGGCAGGCCACGCCGTTCCTATTCCCATAATACTTGCCCCAGTATTTGCCTCAAGCTGGTTCATCGGCTTAACCCCCTTATAGTACGTGTTCAAAAGTAGGCTTTTTAAACAACCTATATATAAAATAGGTTCATATGACATGTGTGCAGGATATAGTACAAGTCTATTCACTACCTGTCCTGTTTATGTTCATATTAACAAGCAAAGGCGGACAACTTATGCGAGTTTCGCACGTGCTGTCCGCCTTTGATACCGGATTAAACCCGTTCCTATATTACATATTCGATCTGTCAGAACTATTCAGGCCGAATTATCGTGAATCTCTCCCCAAGCTTGGCATAATCATTACCCGCCAGTCGGCTGACTGGTTTCAAATGATCCATCAGGACATAGCCCTTGTCCGGATTGTAGACTTGTTCGCTGAAATGATACTGTACAATGCGTACCAGTAGCAGGTCACTCACTGGTTTGCCCTCATCATTCGTGATCGGAATGTGTTGATACAGCTCACACTCCATCCGAATGAGTGCTTCCTGAATTCCTGGCACAGCAACCTTGGTACTTGACACTGTAGTCAGTTTTGTCCGCTCAAGCTCACTTTCGTGGGGTTCCAGTATGGCTGCTGTCTCATTCACTTCTGTTATGATTGCTTCATCACAGATATGCACGACCAGTTCTTGATGAGCAATCACATTACGTGCAGTATCTTTCATGATACCGTCTTTACGTGCAATAGATATGGATAACAGCGGCGGGTCCGAACTAACCACATTAAAGAAACTAAAAGGCGCTGCATTAATTACACCATTCTTATCTGAAAGTGTCGTCACAAAAGCAATTGGACGTGGCACCACCGAACCACTCATCAGTTTATAGTTGTCTCTCCCCGTTATTTCACGTGGATCCAATGTGTACATATGTAAATATCCCCTTCCATGCTCGTGAAGCAAATGACAACTCTACTTCATGATACGACAATGTTTCTACTTCTTTATTATATATCGTAAAATGCTAAATTAACAAAAAAACTCCCTGGTGCCCACTGCACCAAGGAGTTTGAACATGCCATTTCGTATTGGCTATTTCTTATTTAACGATGCTGTTCTGAATGTCTTCCATAATTTGAAGATTCGCTTGAACTCCACTATACAACCAGCTACTGGACCGGGTGAATTCAAAGACATTACCTGTCTTTACAGCAGGAATGCTCTGCCATACGGCATCTTTCAGCGCTTCTGAGCCTGCTCCCTTGTCACTGTTCACCAGGAATAGATAGTCTGTGTCCATTTCCGCGATCTTCTCCAATGAAATCTCAGACCAGTTACCCGTTGCCTTCGCAGATGCTTCCTTCACAACATTAGGCTCTGCAAGTCCAAGTTCGTTGTACATCACTTCACCACTGGAAACATTGTTGCTTACAACATAAAACTTGTTATTGAACAACCACAACGCTGCGGCCGACTTTGTTCCTCCAGTAACAGCAGTTACTTTTTCTTTGATTTCCTTTGCCTTGGCATCATAATCGTCAAGCGCCTTCTGCGCTACATCCGATTTGTTCAGAAGCTCGCCGATCTTGAGCAGAGCCTGACGCGAGTCCTTGTTGACCTCATCTCCGAGTACATAAGTAGGGGCAATTTTGTTGTACTGTTCGTATTTCTCCCCTTCAACTGTACTTTCAGAACCCATAATAATCAGGTCTGGTGAGAAACTGGCCATGGCTTCAAAAGGTAGATCACTTGCAATACCAGGTATACCATTCAGATCGGTTTGCAGATAATCCTGCAAACCACTGCCGTTGTTGATGGCCCATTGTGCTGCTGGCTTAACACCGAGTGTAACAAGATGGTCTTCCAGATAAGACGCGATGATGCGCTCCGGATTTGCGGGAATTGTTACTTCGTGTCCCATTGCATCTGTTAATGTGCGCTCTGTAGCGGCTTCTGTTTGTGTCTCTGTCTCCGTTGTTGTCTCGCTCTCTCCTGCTGCTCCATTCTCTGCCGTTTTTGTTCCACACGCGACCAACCAGATGGACATAACCATCACCGTCATTAGAAGCATGATCATCTTTTTATTTCTCTTAAACACTTGATATATCCCCTTTCAATTCATTATAAAAACCTTATTCGGCGTTATTGTGACAGATTTCAATGTTCAAAAATATTGAAACTATTATTGATACATATAATATCCGTATGTACATTTGTCCGATTCCATTGACAATGATAATTGTTATCAGTTCAGTTGTCAATTCGATTTTGCTCTGCGCTATAAAGTTGAACTACAGATTGTTTACACTGACACTACGATGATAAAACAACCTTCCAATCGCTGCTATCCCCAGATTTTTTCGATTCCCTTTTCTCTAAGGGAAAATCCGGGGATAGCGTATGCTTCCGATGCAGCTTTCTTTCAGAAAGCTTTTAGGCGAGTGTATGCTTTCGAAGTAGCTTTCTTGCAGAAAGCTTGTAGCTTCGCTTTTTCAGGTTTTTTCTATCCTCTCCGTTTGTGTAAAGGATTAGTTCAACTATATAGATCATATAAAATCTTCTTGGCGGCACTCACATATAGGCGGATGCCGCCATATGCTGAATGCAGAATACGACGACAGGAAGGATGTTCTGTACATGTATTACGAATATAACCCTTATCTAAGTTATGGAGAAGACCGTTCCTTTCAATTACCTCCACTGTTCCCAGGAGGTGGCGGTGGCGGCACACCGGGTGGTCCGACGTTTCCTGGTATCCCTGGCGGTCAAGGCACCTATCCTCCATACATTCCAGGCGGAGGACCCGGTCCATATATCCCTGGAGGCATTCCAGGTACAATTCCGGGTACAGCACCGGGCGTACCTGCGCAACTGACTCAAGGCAACCTGCCCACCCTACTTAGTGCCTATCCTCGTCCGGTAGGTCAGCCTCCGGCAGAAATGCTTTTTCTGTATAACCTGATCAAAAGCAGCCCGGGTCTGCTTCCGCTTTTCCTCCAGCAACAGCCGCAAAGCCTCACTCAAGCGGTTCAATTTGCACAGACTGGTGCAGCGGCACCTCGAGAGAACGAAGAACGTGCGCTGCCCAACTTTTGCTATAACCGATGGTCCCTTGTCTTCACATACAATGATGTCTACCTGATGTGGCCTGCAATTAATCTGTTTGGTTTTGTGGTGGGGTACTTCTATCCATTCCTCACGCCAGGTATACTGTCCAATACACAGATTTTGTTTGCGCTCTGCTAAACCTGTCCTTGCCTACAGCAAGAGCCCCACTTGGAAGCATAATTCCTTCCAAGTGAGGCTCTTTTTCGTCCTTTTATCCAGATGTACCTTTACATTACTAAGACTCCATAAACGCAAGGTGTACAGAATCAGTACCTTTAACTCAACACTTGATCGTTCTGGCGCTTCCCGCCTCTACTGACCATTAGGAAATAAATCACCAAGGCACCGAGATCAGCACACGCGATAACGATTCCCATTGGCACAGCTGTGCCTTCTCCTCCGAGACCTACGAGTGGAGCGACAATACCACCGAACAGGAACGTCATCACACCAATAAGCGCAGAAGCACTGCCTGCCGACTTCTCCTGATTGGCCATCGCCAAGGCAAAGGACGCGGTATTGACCAACCCAACACTGGATACCACCAAAAATAGCGGAATCAGTACAGAGATTAGATTACCTCCAGCCAAAATGGCGATGAGCAATGAAGTTCCTCCGAGCGCCGCGGTTAGCAGCCCCGCAATTAACAGGCGATTCTCTGATACCTTTCCTGCAAGTCTACCGGCAATCTGACTGGCCAGAATAATGCCTAACCCGTTAATGGCGAAGCATACACTGAACATTTGCGGGGATACCCCGTATATTTTCTGAAGCACAAACGGTGAACCTGATATGTACGCAAACATGCCAGCAGCTACAAATCCTTGGGTTAACGCATAACCCATAAACTGACGATCCCCCGCGATTTGGCGAAACGTAAGTAATGTCTGCTTCAATCCTCCGCTTGATCTGCGATTGGAAGGTAATGTCTCTCCAAGACCGAAAATGACAGCCAACAGCGTCAGTATACCGATAAGGCTGAGCAAAATAAATACGCCGCGCCACGATGTATACGTCAACAATTGTCCACCAATGATTGGTGCAGCAATCGGGGCTACGCCGTTAATCAGCATTAACAGAGAGAAGAACCGTGTCAGTTCCGGGCCCGAATATACGTCTCTGACGATTGCGCGTGAGATGACAATCCCTGCTGCTCCAGCTACACCTTGAATGAACCGCAGCACAACAAAAGAGCCCATCGTCGGGCTGACTAGGCAAAGTATGGAGGCGATAGTATAGAGCACAAGCCCTGCAATGAGCGGTGTTCGCCGACCACGCACATCACTTAGAGGTCCGGCAAGCAACTGTCCAACCGCAAGTCCAATCATACACGCCGTCAGACTGAGTTGAGCATACGAAGTAGATGAACCAAACTCATCAGCCAGCGTGGGCAATGCGGGTAAATACATATCCAGGGACAACGGCCCGAAGGCCGACAGTGTCCCCAGAATTAAAGCCATCCGTACACGAGATGTGGAGTTTGTGTTCAATGAAACTGTTGTACTTTTCATCAAATACTACTCCCCGCTACCCAGCAGCTTGAGCAAGTTGGATGGCAATGTGAACTGTTGATTGTTAATAATAATACGGCGCAATTCTTCTTCATCCCGCTCGTTATCGGCGTCCTTAATCTCCTGAATTTCCCGGTGAAGTCGCTCCATCTGTTGATCCAGCGCATTTGCCGAATCTGCCGCACTCTTTAACTCTCTGGTCAAATGCTCGGGAACATCCTTATTGTATTTATAAAAAATCTTATGCTCCAGACTCGCCCAGAAATCCATCGCGATTGTACGGATCTGGATCTCCACACATGCTCGTTCCTCACCATTGGACATGTACACAGGCACTTCCACCAGAAGGTGAAGGCTTTGGTAGCCGTTTGGCTTTGGATTCTCGATGTAGTCTTTGACCTCCAGTACACGCAGATCACTCTGGTTGCACAGCATATCCTTAATGCGATAGATATCCGAGATAAAGGAACATGTAATCCGTACCCCGGCGATATCCTTGATATTTTGCTTAATGCTCTCAAACGTTAACTCATGATTTTTGCGGAACATCTTGTTCATAATGCTCTCAGGTGATTTCAGTCTGGACTTTGTATGCTCAATTGGACTGTAATCATGCAAAGACTGGAATTCTTCCTTCAGGACTTCAATCTTGGTCTCCATTTGATCCAGAGCAAATTTATAGATCATCATAAATCTGGTAATTTC
Source organism: Paenibacillus sp. FSL E2-0151 (assembly GCF_037993015.1). NCBI lineage: Bacteria > Bacillati > Bacillota > Bacilli > Caryophanales > Paenibacillaceae > Paenibacillus > Paenibacillus sp. FSL E2-0151. The sequence goes on along the minus strand of NZ_CP150308.1, from coordinate 2,925,063 downwards.
ATATTTGAATTTCTTGAATTGATCGATTGGATGTGGAGCGTTCATCATGGCTTTCTCCCTTTCTTTCTGCACACTAAAATTAGTTTTATGAATATGAGAACAAGCGGTCAATCCACATGTCTCCTGAACCATTATAAATCATATGGAGCCAATAAACGAATTTCTCACATTTGAGCTGGCGATTCAGCCTGGAAGGTATGGGAACTTATTTTACGCGCATCCTATAGAAGCATCCCTTTCATTTGGCCCGCAATTATTAATAAAAGAGGTGGATTTTACTGCTCTATCAAGTGACGTATTCATCCGATACACTTCGGGTTAAAGCTTATTTATACCTGCCACAAGGTTGCTCATTACCTGATATCACGACATATGAAACTTCTCATCCCGGCTCTGTTTCCTCTGCCTTTCCGGAATTCGCTTCCATACATACATCTATACATCTGCAACCAATCGCCAGCCATTACCCTGCTGCAACAATACATGATACGGATAACTTAACGGAACAGTGGCCGGTTCTGATCTATTGCCGCGGCGGACTTGGCAGCTATGGCGGGGTAAATACCGTTTGGCTTGAGCAATTTGTACATAAAGGTTATATCGTGTTCGCCCCATCCTATCGTGGCAACGAAGGAGGTGAGGGCCGTGACGAGTATGGCGGGAAAGATGCCGAAGATGTGCATGCCGCTTACCGGTTGATACAGCGTTTACCCTTTGTCGACTCGACTCGGATATCGTTAATGGGGTTCTCCCGTGGGGCCATTAATGCTGTACATACCGCAACGACCTATAATGAGGGACCTGACAGAGTACATAAGTTAGTTCTTTGGAGCGGTGTCGCCGATGTGGAACGCACTTACCATGAGCGAACCGACCTGAGGCGCACATTGAAACGGGTGCTGGGTGGTTCCCCACGCGCAGTTCCGGAAGCTTATCTCGCCCGTTCTCCCTTGTCGAAAGCGAACAAACTATCTTGTCCCGTGCTAATCATGCATGGTACATCAGATACACAAGTGAATTATAGTCACGGAACCCGAATGTATCACTGGCTTAAGCGGCGAGGTGCAGACGTCACATTTCATGCTTATGGCGGGCAGGATCATCATTTTCACGAGAAAATACATCAGTCAGCGGTGAACAATATGTTTGATTGGCTCGCTGCACCTTAAGTCTTGCGCGATGAATTTCATTTTGAAGATGCATGGGTTATGGCTGTATACTGGAGGGGCTACGTTTTTTGAAAGGACGGATAGGATGAATCAAAGCACCCTCCAAAAATACGCCATGTTGCTACTCTGCATGTCTGCCGGAATGGTGGACCTGATCGGATATCTGGGACTGGGGCATGTGCTCACAGCCAATATGACGGGAAATATTGTACTGCTCGGTATTGCCATTGCCCGTGCTCAGGAATTTGTCGTGCTGCGGTCATTGCTTGCTCTCATCGGTTTTATTGCCGGCAATGCCATTACAGCACATATGGTTGGACCTGTGCAGACCAAAAATGGCTGGTCTTCTAAGGTCACAGCTGTATTTACTGTTGAAAGCATATTGCTCCTGCTGTTCGCGATCGCCATGATTAGTCCATTTTCAGAACAACTGTCCTATCTGTTAATTGTCATCCTAGCCGTTGCAATGGGGATGCAAACAACTGCGGCACGCCGCATTGGCATTGCTGGCATCTCAACAACCGTGCTCACCAATAATTTGGCCGCTGTGGTCGAGGATACCGTAAACATCCTCAAAAAGCTGCGACATGCCAATATCCGATCGTTAACCAAAGCCTTGTCCACAGATTCCTACCTTCGTGCAGGTGCTGTTGTCATCTATTTGATCGGCGTCATTGCAGCCGCATTGTTGTTCCACCGTGTGCCCATGATTGCAGTCTGGATTCCTGTCCTGATCATTGGCGGCGTAACCCTATACGCCCGATTACATGCATGGGGAACTTCACAACAAAGCGAAAGTTAATAAAAGTTAATAATAGAAGAAGTACCCTGTCCATGTTCAAGTGGCTGTTCAAAAGTCCGCTTTAGGATACTGAAAACTAGTCTTTTTGAACACGTACTTTAAATTGTTTTAAGTACAATCACGCTATTTATTTCATCAAAGCAGCTTCTTGGCGGATAAGCTTGACCAGATGCTGTGCAGCAGGTGATAATACCTCCCCGGCTCGTGTACATACGGCAACCGTATTTCTCAGCTGTACACCTCGAACAAACACACGTGCCAGCCTGCCTTGCTGCACATCTTCGTTCACAACCAAAGAAGATATAAAGTTGGCCCCATAACCTGCCTTCACCGCACTAATCGTTTCGTTCAGCCCGTTGAACTGAAGCGCAATGCGGGGAGCGGCCAGGTTATTTGTTGTGCAAAGGGAAACGAGTCGCTCACGTGTAGCACTGCCTTCTTCGCGCATGATGAACGGTTCTGCCATCATCTCATGCAGCTCGATTTCTTTTCCCGCATACGGATGGTCAGGGTGCACAACAAACCACATCTCATCGTCAAATAATTCATCCCATTGGACACCTGCATGTGTAATGCCACTTCCACCATACACTGCAATCTCTGCCTCATAACGAAGTAATTGGTCAAAAGCCATCCGGGTGTTGGTTGTGCTAACAACAATCTCCACATCCTCGTGCATTTGCTTAAACCGCGCAATCCAGCCCGGCAACAGAAAATTTGAAGGCAAGTAGGTTGCCGTAAGACGGATCAGTCCTTTCTTGCCCTCCCGAAAATCCTGTACAAAATTCTCGACATCCTGCTCCAGCATGAACAGACGTTCCGCATAACCTGTCAACTGTATCCCCGCATCCGTAAGCACCAGTCTTCTTCCCTCCGAAACAAAAAGCTGGATTCCCAATTCACGTTCAAACTTCTTCACCTGAGAAGATACCGCAGGTTGACTAATATTTAGTTCCTCTGCGGCACGAGTGACCCCGCCATATCTCACGATGGCATGAAATAATCGTAATCCATGCAGATTCATGTTTACACCTCTTCCACGTCAAATACATAACCTGAAGTTATATTAACATACATAATATATATTTTATTTATACATCTACTCCATTTATAGTTGAAATATGAAATCCAATACAAGGAACAAGGAAAGGAACATGTAAACATGAAAAATATAAATACGACGAACCTACAGCATACCTGGACTCAAGTCGACGACTACATGAATGATCTGCTGATTCCGTCAGATTCCCTGCTGGAACATACACTGCAAAGCAATACCGAAGCTGGACTCCCTGCTCATGACGTAACACCAAATCAAGGAAAGTTACTTCAGCTCCTGCTGCAAATCCAAGGCGCATCCCGTGTACTTGAAATAGGCACATTGGGTGGATACAGTACCATCTGGATGGCAAGAGCGCTGCCTGAACACGGACGCATCGTCTCACTGGAATCGGAATCACACCATGCAGACTTGGCCCGAGCCAATCTCACACGAGCAGGACTGATGCACAAGGTTGACCTGAGAGTTGGTCCTGCCCTAACCACCCTTCCCGATGTTCAGGAAGAATACAGGGAACCGTTTGATATGATCTTCATCGATGCTGACAAACCGAGTAATCCCGATTATCTGAGATGGGCCCTGCGACTGACTCGGACGGGGAGTCTTATTATTGGTGATAATATCGTCAGGGACGGTGAAGTGATCCGCACAGACAGCACAGACCCCAGAGTTCAGGGCGTTCGATCATTCCTGCAGTTGATCGCGGATCACCCTCGACTTGAAGCTACAGCACTGCAAACGGTCGGTAGCAAAGGTTACGATGGATTCGTCATTGCTCGTGTGATTGATGCCCCTGAACCAAAATAAACAGTGGTCAATTCTTCCGCAAATTCCCCTTTCCTGTTAAACTGGAATCACTGCACAGGCAGACTGGGGGGAACCACTTGAGAGTTTTACAACATATTAATGATGAAATTCGCGGCTGGTCCCGCAATATTCAACTGTTTTTCCTGGCTAGCATTCTGTATCAGATCGGAAATGGCATGTTCTCTGTCTTGTACAATCTGTACATTCAGGGTCTGGGCTATAATGATACAATGAACGGCCAGATTGTAAGTATTCAATCACTCGCAACAGCCATTATGTTTGTTCCTATCGGTCTATGTGGTGATCTGTTCAGCCGCAAGCGATTACTCATTACCGGGGCGTTATTCAGCGGAATCTTTCTGATCGGACGCTCCTTCGATTATTCGGCTACAGGACTGATCTGGTTCGCGGTATTCTCTGGCCTTTTCGCTGGGGTGTTCCAAGTACTGGCCATTCCTTATCTGGCGGAAAACGTCAAGAAAAGCCAGCGGCTGAAAATGTTCAGTTATTATTCATCTCTTGTGCTCGCTTCCCAGGTTCTTGGTAGCCTGGGTGGCGGCGTATTCGCAGATTTGTTACATACGGCAGGACTCGCCAAAGTGACCGGATTGCAGACGGTTTTATTTGTTGGTGGTGCAGCAACACTAGCTGCATTTATTCCACTGTTATTTGTAACCGAAGGCAAGGCTGCTCCGCAGACCACGATTCCGGCGCAACCCGTTCTTCAACCCAATACGGATCTAAAAGAAAGTTCAACAAATACCCCAAGCACGGACGATTCGATCACGAAGAAAAAAGATTCCCGACTGATTGGTCAGTTTATAGTGACTCAGTTGTTAATTGGATTAGGTTCCGGACTGGTTGTACCGTATTTGAATCTGTATTTCACCAATCGATTCTCGGTTTCTCTGAGCGGCATGAGCTTACTAATTGCACTTGGTCAGATTATGACGATTGTATCCATGCTGATTGGTCCTACCTTGGCGGCAAAGGTCGGAAGCGTAAGAGCCGTTGTCATTTTCCAGGTCATGTCGCTACCCTTCCTTCTATTAACAGGCTTCACCAATCTGTTGTTCATCGCTTCGCTCAGTTTCTTATTCAGACAAGCATTGATGAACGCAGCCAATCCCATTCATTCAGCCATACTGGTGGATCGGATCTCGGACAAACGCCGCGGCATTGCCAATTCACTGATGCAGACCTCGTTCATGATTGGATGGGCGACCATGGGACCCGTTCAATCCTATCTGGTCACCACGTACGGAACGTATTGGGGTTACGCGATCACTTTCAGCATCACAGGCTGTCTATATGTTATTTCATCACTGATGTACTTTGTAATGTTCAGAGAACCCAAACCTTCCGCTACGGCTCTCGCAGGATCTTAATGAGTTGAACAGTAGCAGTCTGGTTGTTCCGCAGATAACGCAACGTATCTCATCATCAGGAGTGATCACACATGAACATGAATCCTTCATTAAACCTGAATGCATACCTGAATCTCATACCACCTCATTCAACCGGTAGGCTAAACGGATGGAACTGATGCGCAAGCTTGGTTCCCACGTTGTCTTTCGGTTTTTTCTTAGTCTGGGTGTCTCTGTTCTTGGCGGATTGCTGTTCACAGCCATTCATACACCAATCCCGTGGTTGCTCGGGCCAATGGTATTTATGCTGCTTGGCTCCCAAGTCGCCAAATGGCCCCTCATGTGGCCTGCCTCCATTCGGGACTATGGCATTCTGATTGTAGGTTATTCGATTGGACTCACCTTAACAAAAGAGGCACTGCACGGCATTTTGCAACAACTTCCTATGATGCTTCTGATGACCTTGCTGTTAATCGGATTGTGTGTAATTACGGCCTACATCGCTTCAAAGATAACCGACTTTGACTTCCCCTCCCTGCTGGTTGGCAGCATTCCAGGAGGACTGTCCCAGATGGTGTCCCTTGCAGAAGAAATGAAATCTATCAATCTGACGCTAGTTACCTTTTTGCAGGTGACTCGGCTGATCATGATTGTCTTCTGTGTTCCGTTCCTGCTGTTCAGTCCGTGGATTGGAGGTACCGCAGGTAGAGGTTTGGATCATCCGTTCATTGACGTAGCAACGTGGGGTTCCCTTTTCCCGGAGATTCTTGTCTATGCTCCGCTCTGTGTAGCGGGTGCATGGGTTGCACGCAAACTCCGATTTCCGACGGCCTTTATGCTGGGTCCCATGATCGTCATGTGTGTCGTTCAATTAAGTACAACGATGCACACGTCCAGTCTGCCAACCTCTCTCTTAAACGTATCGCAATTGATGATTGGCAGCCACGTTGGACTGATGCTCAAGCCGGAACAGTTGCAACGCAAGACACAGACAGTCACGCTAGCGGTGATGAGTAGTGTACTGCTCATTGTTGGTGCGCTTGGATTGAGTTATCTATTAATGAATGTGTTCTCCCTCTCCGCGGCAACCTCACTACTCAGTATGGCCCCTGGCGGGATGGATCAGATGAGTATCATGGCACATGAAGTGAATGCCGATCTTTCGGTTGTATCCGGGTATCAATTGTTCCGCATCCTGTTTATCTTTTTCATCGTCTCTTCCGTACTGAAGATGATTCTTGTACATATGTTAAAAGAAAAGAAAGCAGAGCCCTCACTTCAATGATCATATTTCGCCCCGATTCCATGACAAAGAGAGTATCCATTTGATGTCACATCCTGCGGATACTCTCTTTTATTTGTACAGACTTAACTTCAGCATTTGGCTTCATTCAATTTTAAGCATAATGACTACTTATGAATAAATTCGGTTGTACATCCAGCCTACAATGCCCACCGTAACCACTGTTGCCCCAATAATAAATGCATAATAGCCAATCTTACTTTTGGACTCCGAAGTCTGATGGTCATAATAATCCGAGTTACGTCGGTAAAACCCCATCCATAACTCTCCGATCATATTCACTACAACCAATACAAAACGTTTAACAAGCCCCATGGATTCGCGTCTCCTCTCCCTAATCAACCTTCTTCCCTATTAAGTATAATTATCCCAATTCATTAAAACAACCTACTCATATTACCTTTGGTGCAGTTTCTTGCTCCAACCAGGTTAGAATATCAAATGCTTCCTGATCGGTGCTACCACACATCTCTTCCTCAGCTTGCAATCCACTGCATACCGCAGGACGATCTTTTTGGCCAAAAATTCCGCAGCGATTATCATCGGTAAGCTGCACACAACGTACACCTGCCGGCTTGCCATGAGCCATGCCCGGTATCGGTGATGATATGGAAATCGCGATACAACATGCGGCACAGCCTGTCCTGCATTCCATACATATTCCCTCCTAATTTCAATACTTATATTACTTACAATACATGTTCAAAAAGAAAAGACCGGTTTTCAATACCAAGAAGATGGGCTGAATTCCATATTCGATGCTGATGATGCCATTAGGAATCCTTCGTAATCAAAAGCGGACTTTTTGAACTACCTCTTAATTATGAGCGATTTATCCAGGTCCAGGTTCGAGCGAGCCCCTGAGCCATTCTCCGATTCATACTTCGATTGGAAAAATACCCTCCATGACTTAGCGGGTTCCAACTCATAGCCACGCCACCAGAGTTCACTTCAATATCTTCTTTCACCGCTTTCTCATAAGCGGGATCAATGGGGCGTAATGGATAACCCAGAATATCGTCCCTATCGTAGAAGTTCACCCACTCCCCTTCCAGTCCGGCATAGTACTGATTCACATGGGAAGAGGGCACCTGAATTGGGCAACTAAAGTCATGGTAACGCAAACTCCATAAGGGCAGGGTTGTACCAAAGGAGTAAAAATTGGTCAGCGTATCCCCCCGCTCCAGAGCCGAGTTCACATCCACAACCTCAGGCACACGACTGGAGGGATATTGCAGATCGTAGAAGAAGTTACTGGCGATTACGGCACCCAAACTATGGGCAACCACACAGAGCGGAGCTTCCGGTCCATTACGCTGTGCAAGGGTATGCATCGCCTGATTCAACGTTCGATGTACGGCATCGTAGTTATGGCCTTGATTTTCCACCGGTTGATAAGCAACCGCATCAGCCAGGTAATGGATGACAAATCGACGCAACGCCTGAAAGTTCAATCCCGGAGAACTGACGAGCTGTTGAAAGAGCGCCTCTTCCCGCTCCTCAAATACATCCGCCCAATATACAGGTTCGATATCCAGCATCTGTTTGGAGGCTCCAGGCAAGACCATCACCTTGTCCAATTCCTTATGCAAACAAGCAATCAGCTTGTCCGCGTACCCATCCTTCCGCATACCCAGCCCATGAATGACCATCACCGCAATACGTGTCATGGCTCTCCTCCTCATCGATTGACTAGGATCTCTTTCTCCACCATATGAATTCCACGACTCGAACATGCCTGAAGCTTGCTTTGTCAGAAGAACCTTTCCAACCACCATTATTTTAAAAATGTGATTCTTCCATTTTATATACAGTTTACCATGATCGTCATGAAAATAACGACCATACAGCAAAAAGGAGCTACGCATCACGCAGCCCCTTCTTGTTGTTGTATTCAATTAACCTTTCAGATGAACCTTCAACACACCATTTTGATTAGATGTAACATCACCTGTCGTGACTTCCACCCATTCAACCATATCCTGACCATCTGGAATGATAATCGGTGTAATCAGCGGGTATCCCGCATCTTCAATTACCTTACGATCAAACTCCAATAGCTTTTGTCCAGCCTTTACATGTTCGCCAGCTTCCACATGCATGTTGAAGCCTTCACCTTTGAGGGATACTGTATTAATCCCGACATGAATCAGTACCTGTAAACCACTCGCATGTTCAAGAATCACCGCATGTTTACTTTTGATCACATGAGCTACCTGAGCATCAAACGGAGCAACTACCACGTTGCCGGAAGGTTCAATCGCTACACCCTCACCCATTTGTTTCTCGGCAAAAGCCGGATCAGGCACTTGCTCCAGTGAAACAGCCTGGCCTGTTAAAGGCGCCATGATTTCCAGCGTATTCACGGCTTCATCCCCTACTTGAGCAGCACTACGTGTGCGCTGGTTCGGATCTGTATTTGCAGTCGATGAGGTAACGCCCGAAGTAGACTGAGATGTAGCTGCTTTAGGCTCAGCAACGTTTTCATTGCTTGCATTACGATCTTCTTTTCTCATTTTGGCTCTACCAAAAATAACGGTCAGTACAAACGGCACAACAAGGACAATCGCCATGCCGATGAAGAAAACACCCCATTTGTTAGGGAAAATCGACAGGAATCCAGGTACGCCACCTACACCGATGGAGGTTGCCTGAACATTATTCATCGTCAGCAGCACACCACCAATTGCGGAACCGACCATACCAAAGATAAACGGATAACGGTAACGGATATTCACTCCGAAGATCGCCGGCTCAGTTACCCCGAGGAAGGCCGATACCGAGGACGTTGCCGCAAGTCCTCTCATTTTCTTCTCACGCAGGACAAGCATCATCGCAAGTGCCGCTGAACCTTGTGCAATATTGGACAATGCCAGCATCGGCCACAGGAACGTACCGCCCTGACTACCGATGAGCTGAACATCTACCGCAAGGAACGTGTGATGCATACCGGTGATAACCAGCAAAGCGTATAGACCACCGTAGATCAGACCACCCAGCGCCGCGTATGAATCGTAAACATAGATCAGGCCGGAAGTAATTGCATTTGCAATAGCAAATGTAACTGGTCCAATGATCGTAAATGCCAGGAATCCGGTAATCAGCAACGTGACTGGTGCAACGACTAGCAGTTTAATTGAATCATGTACCCTTTTATTCAGGAAAATCTCCATCTTCGCAAGCAGATACGCCGATACCAGTACCGGTAGAACCTGCCCTTGATAACCAATCTTCTCAATCTCCCAACCGAACAGATTCCATGTTGGCACCGTGCCATTATTCACAGCATCAGCGTAACCATATGCACTCAGCAGATCGGGATGTACCAGAATGAGACCCAGCACGATCCCGAGCAGCGGACTGCCGCCGAACCTTTTTACAGCTGCCCAACCAATTAGAGCCGGCAGGAACGTGAAGGCTGTACTTGCAATCGTATTAATAATGGACGCAAGATCCTTCCAGGCTGGATAAACATCCACCAGTGATTTTCCATCAAAGAAAATGCCTGGACCTGTCAGAATATTGTTAATCCCGAGCAAAAGACCTGCCGTAATGATTGCAGGCAAGATCGGAATGAAAATATCCGAGAGTGTTTTGATCGCTCGCTGGATTGGATTTTGCTTTTTACCAGCAACCGCCTTCACATCATCCTTGGAAGAACGATCTCCCCCGGTAATCTGAATCATCTCATCATAGACTTTATCCACCAGACCAGGCCCAATAACGACCTGGAATTGTCCTTGAGAAGAGAACTGACCTTTAACCAGATCATTCTGATCCAGACTTTCGGTATCCACTTTACTCTCATCATACAAGGCAAACCGGAGTCGTGTAACACAGTGTGTTGCAGCTTCAATATTCTCTTTGCCACCGACAGCCCGGACGATCTCCTCAACCTGTTTTTTATCGATTGCCATAGTGTCACTTCCTATTTATAAAATGTGATTAGTCCTGTTGTGGCACAAGCCACATATAGGATGCATACGGACTGAGAGAGATTTCCTGCGTCAGCACAGGGGTTGCCTCCGTATTTCCTATGAGTAACTCTGCTGATTTGCTTGCAATGTGATCATTCCAGACCGCTTCCGGAAGCGAGAACGTGACGTCTCGTTTACTGAAGTTGGATACAACAATCAGAGTTTCACTTCCATTGGTCCGTGCGTACGCGAATACATTCGGGTGTGCATCGTCCAATCGTTCATACAGACCGTCAATCAGCACGTTAACCTGTTTACGCAGGGCAATCAATTTGCGGTAGTGATAGTAGATCGAATCTGGATCAGCCAGCTGCTGTTCCACGTGAATGGAAGGATACCGCTCATCCAACTTCAGCCAAGGTGTTCCGGTAGTAAATCCGGCGTTCTTACTTCCATTCCACTGCATCGGTGTGCGGGAGTTGTCCCGGGAACGCTCTTTTACAATGTTGAATGCTTCTTCAGCGGATTTGCCTCGTTCTTCCTGAAGCAAACGGTACATATTCGTTGATTCGATATCGCGGAACTCGCTAACGTCATTCCAGACCGGATTCGGCATGCCGATCTCTTCTCCCTGGTAGACATAAGGCGTACCTTGCATGCCGTGTATCGTTGTTGCAAGCATCTTCGCACTCTCGGCACGATAGTCACCATCATTGGCGAATCTGGACAGTGCCCGAGGCTGATCATGGTTATTAAGGAACAGCGCGTTCCAACCTCCACCGGCCTGCATGCCAGTTTGCCACTCACTGAAGAGCTGCTTCATCGCTTCGAAATCATACGGCATCAGTTCCCACTTCTGACCATTCGGATAATCCACTTTCAGGTGATGGAAGTTAAACGTCATCGAAAACTCCCGGGAAGCCGGGTTCGAATATTGGATACAATGTTCCAGTGTTGTGGAAGACATTTCCCCTACAGTCACCATGTTGTAAGGCCCGAATACTTCATCGTACATCTCGGTAATGTACTCATGCACACGCGGTCCATCCGTGTAGTATTTGCGTCCATCACCCGGTGAGACGCTACCATCATCATCCGGGAAACGCTGGTCTTTGGAGATCAGGTTAATCACGTCCATACGGAAACCATCCACACCCTTATCCGCCCAGAACTTGATCATATCCCGTACAGCTTTGCGTACTTCTTCATTCTCCCAATTCAGATCTGCCTGCGTTTTATCAAATAAAGTCAGGAAATATTGTTCCGTCTGTTCATCATACTGCCACGCGGGCCCACCGAACTTGGATTGCCAGTTGTTTGGCACACCGCCATCCGGGGCAGGATCTTTCCAAATATAATAATCCCGATACGGATTATCCTTGGAAGAACGGGATTGCTGGAACCACTCATGATCGGTCGAGGAGTGATTCACCACGATATCAATCATCAGTTTCATATCACGAGCCTTCAGACCTTTCAGCAGTTCGTCAAAATCCTCCATCGTCCCATAATCCGGATTAATCCGGTAATAGTCCGCTACGTCATATCCATTATCATGCTGCGGGGATACATATACCGGCTGCAACCACACAATATCGATACCCAGATGCTGCAAATAATCAAGCTTCTCGGTTAATCCACGAATATCACCAGCACCCGATCCGGTTGTATCATTAAAACTCTTCGGATATACCTGATACACCGTTGATGTCTTCCACCAAGATGACGGAGTTGTGTTATTAGAACTCATGTTAACGCCTCCAATAAATTGTAATGCTCTCATGTGATGTTCTCGGTTAACTTCATATCTATATTACATAAGTAAACATGTATATACAAGTTGAAACTATAATATGTATATTCTCCGCCTCTTCTACACATTCCCCATAAATCTTTCCTCTGTAACATTTATTTTGGAACCTGCGTTCGTGAACCCAATGATATCTGTATTGGGACAACAAGAAACCGTCTGTTCTTCCCACCATTGGTGCGGGCAACAGACGGTCTAATTTGGTTGAACTTGGTTGAACTTTTTAAATGTATCTACTATTTTTTACTGTTGTAATGGATTGTTATTATAGGGTTGCTGTCACTTGACTTCATCACCACAGCGGAGACACGCCTCTTACGACATCTCTGGTGAAACAACGGCTTTCCCTTGTTTTTCCTGCATATTCAACTTCAATAAAGATAGTGCAGCTTGCTCTTCCCTTTCCAGTTCAGCGGCACTGATCTCACCAGAGAGTACGGCACGCATTCGCTTTTGATCCAGCAGACCTTCCCATTTTGCCACCACAAATGCTGCGACACAGTTGCCCATCAAGTTGGTGAATACACGCATTGTATCCATGAATCGATCTGCACCAAGCAGCAGAGCAACCGCTGCTACCGGAAAAGCATTGACAGCCACTGCCGTTGCGGACAGGGCCAAGAATGCGGAGCCAGGTACTCCTGCCATGCCTTTGGAACTTAACATCAACACCAGCAAAATCGTAATCTGCTGCATCAATGTCAGTTCAATCCCTACGGCCTGAGCAACAAAAACCGTTGCCAAGGATAAATAGATCGAAGCGCCATCCAGATTAAACGAGTACCCCGTCGGCACTACAAGACCCACAACCGCACGATCACAACCCGCCTTGGTTAGTTTGTCCATCATGCGTGGCATCACCACTTCTGATGATCCGGTTCCAATCGCCAGCATCACTTCAGAACGGGTATATTTCACAAATTGCAGGAAATTTAGCCCGGTAATCCACCAGGCAGCCAATGCCAACATGACCAAAAACAGCAGTGCTGCGCCGTAACAGGCCAGAATCAGCAGACCAAAGGACGACAATGTGGAAGCCCCATAAGCACCTACCGTGTAAGCCATGGCTCCAAATGCACCAATTGGTGCGAGTTTCATGATATAACCGATGATACGAAACACAATGCCGAGCAAGTTCTCAATCAGCGTCAGTACATTCTCTTTTGCCTTACTCTCTGTTGCTGCCAGGGCAACCCCGAACAGGCATGCCACGAGCAATACTTGCAGAAGTGCATTTTGTGCAAAGGCATCTACAACACTTGTCGGAATAATATTCATGATAAAGTCTACCGTATGCGGTAACTCGGAACCATTGGTTTTTGCTTCAATGCCGCTTGCATCTATGGTTGAAGGGTCCACGTTCATTCCGGCACCGGGGCGAAGCAGATTGGCTGTTCCCAATCCAAGTACCAGTGCCACTGTAGTTGCAATCTCGAACCACACGATGGCTTTCAGCCCGATGCGACCTACCGACTTCAGATCACCGATCTTGGCAATACCTGTTACAATCACCATGAAAATCAGTGGTGCGATGATCATCTTGATCAATTTGATGAAACCTGTTCCGAGCGGTTGCAGCAGGCTACCCAGATCCGGCCACAGGATGCCTACGCCAATCCCGATGATTACCGCTACAATAATTTGAAAAAATAATGATTTCATAAATGACATGAACGCTCCCCCTGTTTGCGGTCAATTCGGATTTCCGTTTGGTTTCCGTGTAACTTTTTATATCATTCTAAAAGGGAGTTCAACAATGGAATTTCAATTTTTTTGTCATTTGTACCAACTCTATTGGTGAAAATTGAACCTAAAACCGAAAAAAGACGAATACCGCGTCAGTTATCTTGACGTGATATTCGTCTTTTTCCATAAATCCATTTATTATTGAACAGCGGTTAAATGTGCATCACAGGGTAATCGATTCTCCCGGGGCTAGCACACGTCCTTCCAACCCTTTTGCAGCAAGTTGCTGCACGAAGTGTTCCGCATCCTGACGAATTACCGGGAACGTATCATAATGAACCGGAATCGTCAGTTTGGCATTAAACCATTCGGCCGCTTGCAGCGCATCCTCAGGTCCCATGGTGAAATGTCCACCAATCGGCAAGAAAGCTACATCAATATCATGACGATCACCGATCATTTTCATATCCCCGAAGAGACTTGTGTCTCCGGCATGCAAAATCGTTTTACCACCAATATTAATGATATATCCAGCAGGCAACCCTGCATACATGATCCGTTGTTCTTCTTCGAGCACAATCCCGGAAGTATGGAACGCCTGAATCATTTTAGCTTGAGCAAATTCAAGATCTACCGTTCCGCCCATGTTCATGCCGAGTGTATCCAGACCCTTCCAAGACATATATGTAGCCAATTCAACAATAGCCACAACTTTGGCGTTATTTGCTTTGGCAATAGGTTCAGCATCGAGGATGTGATCCATATGTGCATGTGTCAGCAACACAACATCTGTCTTAATATCTTCAGGCTTCGTGACGGCAAGCTCGTTGCCACGCAGGAAGGGATCAATGATCAGAGACTTTTCTTCTGTGCCCAGCTGTACACTGGAGTGACCGTGGAACGTAATATTCAACAATTTGGATTCCTCCCGACATATGTTTTATTATTTTGAAAACCACTATATATTATAAATCATACCTCTTCACCAACGCAAAATCACGCTAGCCTCCGTGTCACCGCTGCTTACGATATACTCTTGCTTCATACGGCTGAAGCTGAATCGCACCTTCATCGGTAGAATAACGTCTGCTCACATTGCTGATGATCAGCTTGGCATGCTCGGAAGTCCAACCTTCCGGCCAGTGCATCTCAGGTTCATGCCCACGGAAATTCAGAATGACCAGCATCTGCTCATCTTCCAGCGTTCGGGTATAGGCATAGATATCCGGATCATCCGGTAGCAGCAGTTCATACGCACCATAGATAAGTACTTTATGTTGTTTGCGAAGGGCAATTAACTTACGGTAATAATGCAAAATGGATTGCGGATCACTTTCGGCATCAGCCACATTAATCTCAGGATAATTATCATTCACCTGAATCCACGGCTGACCCTGGGTAAACCCTGCATGTTCCGTCTCATCCCATTGCATCGGCGTGCGGGCATTATCGCGACTCTTCAGCCAGATCGCCTGCATAACTTCATGCTTTGATTTACCTTGACCAATGTAATGATTGAAATAATTTTTGGTCTCGATGTCCCGGTATTGTTCGATATTCGGGAAAGCGACATTGGTCATGCCGATCTCTTCTCCTTGATAGATGTAGGGGGTCCCTTCGAGTGTAAGCATCCATGTCGCCAGCATCTGAGCAGAACGCACCCGATATTTACCGTCATCACCAAAACGGGAAACCGGACGTGGCTGATCATGGTTGCCCATATAATTGGCGTTCCAGCCTCTACCATGCAAAACCGTTTGCCACCGGCTCATGATTTCTTTGAGATCGGTCAATTTCCATTCCTTATAGTTCCACTTACCAATTCCGGAGGATTTAGCATCAATGAACATATGCTCAAACTGGAATACCATATTAAGCTCGTCACGATCCGTCCCCACATAAGCCAAGGCCTGCTCAGGCCCAAGTCCCGAAGTCTCACCAACTGTCATGGGTCCGTAGGGTTTCAGGATCATGTTATTCAGTTTCTTCAGGATGGAGTGTACCTGTTCCAGGTTGGAAAAGAGCTGATACGCTGGAACCACCGGCAGATTATCCGGATTGTGTGCACTTGGCAGCCCCTCTGCCTTGGCGATATGCGCTACTGCATCGAAACGGAATCCGTCGACCCCTTTTTCCAGCCACCAATGCACCATCTCATACATCTCTTCTGCCATCTGTGCATTGTTCCAGTTGAGATCCGGTTGTTGTTCTGAATACAGATGCAGATAATATTCATTTGTCTCTGGATCATGCTTCCACACCGAACCCCCAAAATAGGACTCCCAATTATTCGGCACCTGCCCATTTTTGCCTGAACGCCAAATATAATAGTCCCGCTTCGGATTCATCTTTGATGAACGTGATTCGGCAAACCACGCATGTTCATCTGACGTATGATTCAGCACCAGGTCCATCATGATCTTGAGACCACGCTTGTGGGCCTCTGCCAATAATCGATCAAAATCCTCCATCGTGCCATACTTGCGTAAAATGCCGTAGTAATCCCGGATATCATATCCGTTATCATGTCCTGGTGAATCGTAAATGGGACAGAGCCAGATCACATCTACGCCCAAATTCTCCAAATAATCGAGCTTCTCATAGATCCCCTGCAAGTCGCCATATCCATCTCCGTCCGAATCCTTAAAGCTGCTCGGGTAAATCTGGTATACCACACTCTCTTTCCACCAAACGATATCGCCCACCTCGCTCTCATCATTGTTCAATATATAAATTGAACTAAAGAATATTTACACTGGACACTCCGATGACAGAACAACCTTCCGATCGCTGTTATCCCCAGATTTTATGAATTCCCCTTATAAGGGGAAAATCCGGTGATAGCTTATGCTTCCGATGCAGCTTTCTTTCAGAAAGCTTTTAGGCGAACGCTTTCGCTTCTTCAGGTTATTTCTGTCCTCTCCGTTTCGTGTAAATGTTTAGTTAAATTTATATATAAACTCTGCTCACGATATAAATAAGCCGTTAATATGTTTTATCCGAAATGATTCCCTTGTAAACATTTGAAAGGTATCTTATGCAAGAAGACCCGGTCATGGACCGCGATCTGCGGTTCAATTCCGAGTCTTTTTTTGTGAATATAAGACTAACTTAAATCCAGTGTAACCTATCCAGGCACCGATCGTGTTCAGAATAATGTCATCCACATCAAACGAACCTACACGTGTAATCAATTGTGTGACCTCAACACCCAGCAGAAGCAAAACAACTGTAGATGTAAAGGTCAGGAACGTACGGCACCTTCGAAACAACCATGGGATCCAGATGCCCAGTGGAATGAACAATACGATATTGCCAAACAGGTTTTTGACCCAGGTATCTGTATTGTACCTCTCCCTCTCCATAAGAAGTGGACGAATCGTCTCGAAGGGTACGAGATTATATTGATAATACATGCTAGGTGTTCGTCCACTGACAAACAGTAAAATGCCCATAATCAGTAGGTAAAGCACTGCCATGCAAGCAACAATGGTCAGTATCCACTTGGAGTGGAGCCACGACTTTTCGCTCATCCATCTGTCCTCCGACCTTGAATTCCGCGAAGCGGTAAGGTCTATTTTAACGGGATATATATCTTCATGTCCAGTTGTTCAGGGGTCGATTTCCAGACATCCGTCACTTCAAAGTCTGGTCCTTCCCTCCGTTCATAGTTCGACTGCGGCAACCAGCTGCCATAGATCATTTTCCGAATATCCTGCCCTGAGCCTTCCACGGTGAATTCTGCATACAAGCCACCTGGAATTTCAATCGAAGCAAAACCGGGTTCAAGTACCTGTGATGCTCCACTGCTTTCTTCACCCACAATAAAAGAAAATGCTCCATCCTCTTCAAAATGACAGGCCACACCATAAGCCATATCAGGGCGTGTCCTCTCCGGGATCGCCATGAATTTCTGTTCCATGCCAAAATCGTGATAAAATCCGGGTATTTCAGCATAATGCTGATTGTCATTCAGGTTGGTCTTATATTCATAGCCGACAATCCAGTTCGGTTCCCGTGTGACCAGACGGGGTGTGTTCATATGGAAAGTTCCATCAAGCCGAGTTCGATAATCGTTAAAATCAATGCTCTGTTGCATCTTCAGAAGAGACAACTGATCCACTTCCACCTTACGCAGCTTCGCCGGTGTCATTCCAAAGTAGGCTGAAAATGCACGGGTAAATGCCTCTTGAGATTGATAGCCAAAGCTCATCGCAATGTCCAGTATGCCTTCCGATGTGCCCCGCAGCATCCCTACAGCTTCCGTTAATCTGCGTCTGCGCACGTACTCCAGTACCGTGAATCCCGTGATCGCCTGAAATAAACGCTGAAAATGAAACGCCGAAAAGCTCGCAGCAGCGGACGTCTCTCTGATATTAAAATCATCTTGCAAATGCTGCTCCAAATACTCAATAGCAAGCTGAATTCGTGTGTAATGATCCATAGTGACGGCTCCCCTATCTAATTCAAAATATCAAACGATTTCTTATGTAGTATGACTGAGATCCAGATCTTTTTTTTGATTTTGTGTGCGAACTTGTATGACGAAAGATACGCGAGTTCCGATTCTCTTCAAGTTGAATGACACTATGATACACTGTATGCCAAAACCCCCTTGTTCTACAAGGAGATGCTCTCTACGCTGGTTGATTTACCAACAGAGATAGCTCTTGTGAACAAGGGGACTTGTTTGTTTAACAATCTATGCTTAACCTTTCCAGTTCCCGGACACGGGATGAATACCCCAGATATCTGTCGCATACTCACTAATGGTACGATCACTGGAGAATATGCCGGAATGTGCCGTGTTTAATATCGCTTTCCGAGTCCAGCCCGGAATATCCCGATACGCCTGGTCAATCGCAGCATGCGCGTCGGCATAAGCAGCAAAATCACGCAATACAAAGTATTCGTCACCATGGGCCAGTAAGGAGTCATAAATATCCCAGAACTCCCCGTCACGATAACAGAATGCACCTGGATGCACCAGTTGCTCCACGACCTCGCGAATGCGTTCATCGTGCTGCACGATCTCATTCGGACGATAGCTGCCTGAACGATAATACTCAAGTACTTCGTCTGCACGCAGACCATAGATGAACATATTTTCTTCCCCAACCTGCTCCGCCATCTCCACGTTGGCTCCATCCATCGTGCCAATCGTTAAAGCCCCGTTCATCATAAATTTCATGTTGCCCGTACCGGAAGCTTCCTTACCTGCGGTTGAGATCTGTTCACTAACATCCGCAGCGGGAATGATCTTCTCTGCAAGAGAGACGGAATAATTTTCGAGGAAAAATACCTTCAAGCGGTCATTCACGGCCGCATCCCGATTCACCGTGTCAGCCACGTTGTTGATCAGCTTGATAATTTTCTTGGCAAAATAATAACTCGGCGCTGCCTTGGCACCAAAGATGAACGTACGTGGTACCATATCAAACGAAGCATCATTCTTAAGCCGGTTATACAAATGCATAACATGCAGAATGTTCAACAGTTGACGTTTGTACCCGTGTAGTCTCTTCACCTGTACATCAAAGATGGAATCCGGATTCACTGCTGTCCCGGTATGATCCAGAATATACGCAGCAAGCCGCTCTTTGTTATCCCGCTTAATTGAACGGAACTGCTCCTGGAATGATGTATTATCCGCAAAACCAGCCAACTGGTCCAGCTTGCCCGGCTCTGTTATCCATTCGTTACCGATTGTATCCGTGATGAGATCCGACAGTTTCGGATTGGCATGCATCAACCAGCGGCGATGGGTGATACCATTCGTTTTGTTATTGAAACGCTCTGGATACAGTTCGTAGAACGGAGCCATCTCGCGCTCTTTCAAAATCTCGGTGTGCAGAGCAGCAACACCATTCACGCTATGACTGCCTACAATCGCCAAATGCGCCATCCGTACCTGATCGTTTGCAACAATAGCCAGATGCCCTATGCGATCCTGATCTCCCGGATACCGGTCCAGCAGCATGCCACAGAAGCGTTTGTTGATCTCTTCAATGATCATGTAGATTCGTGGCAGCAGCCTGCTGATCATGGATACAGGCCACTTCTCAAGCGCCTCACTAAGCGTTGTATGATTGGTATACGATACAGTACGGGTTGTGATATCCCATGCTTCATCCCAGCCGTAACCCTTCACATCAATCAGGATGCGCATCAGTTCTGGAATAACCAAGGTTGGATGCGTGTCATTAATGTGGAAGGCCACTTTATCAGGCAAACGATCATACGGTAGCTCCAGCTTGTTGAACGTACGCAAGGCGCTCTGTACACCTGCTGAGCACATGAAGTATTGCTGCTTCAATCGCAGCAACTTTCCTTCGTACTGGGAATCATCGGGATACAGGAATTCCGAGATTGATTCAACCGATCGGCTATAATCCAGATAACCGTAATAGTTCGAAGGGGTGTCGAGTGAAGTCTCGCGCTTTGGCTCTGCACTCCAGAGACGCAATGTATTCACATGGGTTTGACCATAACCGATGACAGGCACGTCATACGGTATGGCGACAACCGATTCGGCATCTTTTGTAACAAACTGATATTCTCCATCCTGCTCATGAGCTTCTACTCGGCCCCAGAACTGTACTTCCACCTTTTTGTCTGGACGGCGGACTTCCCATTCATTGCCCTTATCCAGCCAATTGTCGGGTAACTCTACCTGATTACCATTGATGATTTTTTGCTCAAACAACCCGTATTTATATCGAATCCCGCAACCATGTCCTGCATATCGTAGTGATGCGAGTGAATCCAGGAAACAAGCAGCGAGTCGTCCCAGACCTCCATTACCGAGTCCTGCATCCGCCTCCTGTTCTTCTATCTCCTCCAAGGAGAAGCCCAGCTCAGCTAAACTGTCACGCACCAATTCCAATTCATTCACATTCAACAGATTGTTGCCGAGCAGACGTCCAATCAGGAATTCCAGCGAGAAGTAATAGACCTGTTTATCCTGGCGCTGCTTGAACCCCTGATTCGACGCTGCCCAATCCTGGCCTGCATATTCACGAATCATGCTTCCCAGTACATGGTACACGTCTTCCTGTGTTGCTTCTTCAATCGGTTTGCCCAATTTGCTGACCAGATTCCGTGTAAATATACTCTTGAACGTTTCCTTGTTGTCAAACAAAAGTAGGTTCCTCCCGGGGAAATCCTGCAGGATGGTGGCGGTTCATATAAATTGAACTAGAGAATATTTACACTGGACACTTCGATGACAGAATAACCTTCCGATCGCTGTTATCCCCAGATTTTTTTGATTCCTTTTTAAAATGGGAAAATCCGGGGATAAAGGCGAGCGCTACGCTTCTTCAGGTCATTTCTGTCCTCTCCGTTTTGTGTAAATGTTTAAGTTGAATTTATATAATCAAGGGTAAAATTTGAAGACAGCATATGCTTTCGAAGCAGCTTTCTTGCAGAAAGCTTTTAGGAGACCGCTACGCTTCTTCAGAATCGATTTCGTCCCCTTCACTTACTGCCTACGCTCTTACCAAACAACGTTCGTCCATGAACCTTAAATCCATCCTACAGGATTTTTATTTTATATATATTTATAGAAGATATCGGTTACGTGTGGGCATTAGATAATAGTACTTTTCGCTAAAATGTATGGATTCGACGGGTCGCCGATCAGCGTCTGTCCTCCGGTCAGCTTCACGTCTTTATCGAGAATGACATTCTCAAGTACCGTCCCCTCACCAATGTAACATTTCTGCATGATGATGGAACCTTTTATTTTGGCACCCTTGGCCACCTGTACCCCACGGAACAGAATGCTGTCCTCCACCTCTCCACCAACAATGCAGCCATTCGCGAGAAGTGAATGTTTAACATCGGCGGTATCCAGGTATTTGGCAGGCGCTTCGTATTTAATTTTGGTCTGGATCGGATCTTCCTTGAACAGTTGTTCATATTGCCCTGTGTTCAGCAGATCCATACTGTTGCGATAATAACTGTCAATGGAATTGATGACTGCGTGATAGCCATCATATGCATACGCAGCGATATTCAATCCATCCGGATTTTTTTGAATCACATCCCGGAAGAAATGGCTCTCGCCATGATCGATGCAGCGTTGCACCTGGCGCAAGAACAATTCTTTTTCCATGATGAAAATTTCTGTATATATATTCGGGTGATTAGCGCTTTGGTGAATGTCCACCACGTTACCGTCCCCGTCATGTTCAACTTTGACACAGGCGTCATGTTCAGGCAGCAGCTGATCTACTTTTTTGCAGACCAGTGTAACGTCCGCTCCTTTACTGATGTGATACCTGTAGACATCCTGGAGGTCTGCTTTGGTCACATGGCGACTGCCCGCATGCACAACATATTGTCCTGCCCCTCTGTGGAAAAAGTCCAAATTGTTATGGAAATGCTGCAAGTCCCCTTGTGATGTATCTGTTGGATCGTTCCAGTCTGGTGGCAAAATAAACATACCCCCATGCTTGCGATCCAAATCCCAAGGTTTACCGTCACCAAGATGGTCCATCAACGAGCGATATTTTCGCCGTACAAATACACCAATACTCTCAATGCCTGCATTCATCATATTGGATAGAACAAAATCGATCAGACGGTAACGTCCGGCATAAGGCACCGCGGCTCCGCAGCGAAAATACGTCAATTCCTTCAATTCTTCAAGTTCATGGTCAAGGTTAATAACTCCGATCAATTGTTTCATCGCATGCACCGTCCTTTTGACTTCAATTAGGCCTTGCTGGTTATTCCTTGGCGAAGCTGACGTTCCAGTTCTTCCTGATCCACGAGCAATATATCACTCTCATCTTCCGGTGCAGGCGAAATCTGTGTTCCATCCGGAATAACCAATCCTTCTGCGATAATAGCTCGGTAAATGCGCACATTTTGCCCGATTTTCACTCTTGGCATGATCACCGAATCGATGACCGCACTGTTCTCACCAACTTCAATTCCATAGAACAGCACAGAATGATTGACCTCACCATGCACTACAGTACCTTCACTAATAATACAATTCCGCACCTTGCCCGAAGGTGAGATGTATTGTGCAGGTTGGTTCGGATTACGTGTGAAAATACGCCAGTCCGGATCATTCAGATTAAACGGTGTGTCTTCGTCCAAAAGGTCCATATTGGATTCCCACAGACTGCGAATGGTACCAACGTCTTTCCAATAACCTTCAAATGGATACGCATATAAGGATTTTTCATTTTCAAGCAATAAAGGAATAATATCTTTACCAAAATCATAGGAGGTGGATGCCTGTTGTTCATCTTGGATCAGGAAACGTTTCAGTACATCCCACTTGAAGAGATAGATACCCATGGAAGCCAGTGTGCTCTTGGGCTCAGGAGGTTTTTCTTCAAATTCATAGATGCTATAGTCATCGTTGGTGTTCAGCACTCCGAACCGGCTGGCTTCTTCCAATGAGACATCAATGACCGATATGGTGCAATCCGCATCTTTTTCTTTGTGATACTGGAGCATTTTTTCGTAGTCCATCTTATAGATATGATCCCCTGACAGAATGAGCACATGCTCAGGATCGAATTGTTCAATAAAGTTCAGGTTGCGGAAGATCGCATCCGCTGTACCCCGGTACCAGTTGCTACCGTCTTCACGTTCATGTGGAGGAAGTACATATACCCCGCCGTTTTTCCGATCCAGATCCCAGTCACTGCCAATGCCAATATAGGAATGTAAGACAAGTGGTTCATATTGGGTCAATACACCCACTGTATCAATACCAGAATTAGAGCAGTTACTCAGCGGGAAATCAATGATTCGGTACGTGCCCCCAAAATATACAGCTGGCTTAGCCAGTGATTTGGTCAATCCTTTTAACCTCTTACCTTGCCCTCCGGCAAGTAGCATCGCTACGACTTCTTTTTTCGCCATCATTACAGCCTCCTCCACGTGCATTCGTTCTGATTCATTTCAGAGCCCATAATCGATATTCTGTTGTGTGGACACTGTTGTCTTGATTAGGAGCTTGCTGTACAGATGTGTAACCAGTGAATCTTTGTTGCAGTTGAACTTCTTGGATTGTAAAGCCTGAAATAGAGATGATGCTGGTGTAGAATTGCTTGACTGTCTTACAGAGGTGAATGTTAGATGCAGAACTTAAGGTGTAGCTCGTGAACAATGAAATAGTCTACTCCTATTTAACATTAAACACGAAACGGACTGGGGAATCTTACTGGAAAACATCGACATCAAGTTGCGGGTAAGATTACCCTTTCTCTTGCCGCTGTTATTCATATTGTATTCGATATAAGAGAAGTAAACTCCTTTTGGAAAATTCATGGTAAAAGTGTGACACTACTAGACCCATAAACCTATAAAATCAAAAACGCAGGTCTTACGAATCATAAAATGGCAATCAATTTGTAAATTTTTAGAGGATTATATAGAAATGTGTCGAATAGATAGATGTAGTATAGAAGTTATGATCAGAATTGCCAAAGCAATCTATCAGAAAATTACATACTAATAACTATAAATTATTTGGAGGTTAACATTGAGTACATTAACAAATTGCTACAAAATAAAATTAATAAGCAAATCAGATGATGAAGACTATATCAAAGCTTTGAAAATATATGAAGATCAAACACCAGTAGAAATTAGAACAGCTAGCAATGAGATATCATATTGGATAGACAAGAGTAGAGATAATGCTGATTTTAACTTTATGGTTTTTGCAGTTTATCTAGATAATGTAGTCATTGGGTTCTCAGAAACAGCGTATTTCTCGCATAACAGATTTGTTTTATTTGATTACATTACTTTTAGCAAGGATTTTAGGGTAAATGCTGTATTCTTTCCAGTATTCAGTTTAATAAAAAACTATTTTAAAGATAGAATGAATTTTTCGGTCGATTATTGGATCACTGAAATTAGTGATCGTGAAAATGGAAAGCAAATCGACAAGGAAAGTGCATTTTTAAAGAAACTCATCTATATGGAAAATTTCTGCTGTATTGATATTGATTATGTACAACCACAATTAGGAAATAATAACTTCGAGAGTTCGTTTCAGTGCAAGCTCTATTTGCAAACTAATTCAGAGATATCACAACTCTCTAGAGATACTGTCGATAGTATTGTAAAGAATATATATTACTCTTATTACTTTAATTGGTACATTCCATTTTTAGAGGAATCTGAGTTGAAATTGTACAAAATTAATTTAGATAAGCATTATAGTTATTTTAAAAAAAGTATGAATGATAAGAGTAATGTTGCTGTCAAGTACAACAAAAGTTATATAGATGATTCACATATCCAAATAACTTCAGGTTCAGTTCCAGCAAGTAAAAAAAGAAGTAAAACAATAAAATATATGATCATGGGACTATCCATAATATTCATTCCTATATTAACAGTTGTTGCATCAATTTATCTGTTTAAGTTACTTGGATTTAGTCTCGATATCTCATATGGTTTTGCTGGAATTGCTCCTGCTATAATTTCAGCTATTGTTGTATGGGTGACAAGCAAGAAGGGAGACAAATTTTAATGTTTTTGGCACAGCATTATTATATTATGACTATACTGTGAAAGAACTGGAATAAAGCGAAAAAGAATATCAAAATTAGCGAATAGTGCCGCCTTATTCTCATTTTTATAGTATTTATAAGCATAACTACTTAATATATGAAACCTATCTAAATCAATTACTTTGAAATCGTTTTGTTTTAGTATTTGATGGATATATTTCTTGGAATAAACCCATAATTTATGTTCTGTATTAAAGTACTGTGTAACCGCCATTTCAACGTTTTTTTTATGAACTGATGACTTATAGAATTCCATACTCCAACTACTCTCGAACTCTAGGATTAAGTATCCTTTTGAAGAGATAACTTTCGAAAGTTGAGATATTGAATTAGTCGCATTGCAATAATTAAGCACACTTCCAACACAAATTCCTAAATTAAATGACTCGTTCTCAAACGGCATGTTTTCAACACTTCCAACAGTATATTTATTGAAGTGAGATATGTATTTACCCGTTAAATCTAAATGGTGCATTTCTTCTTTAAGATTATATGTGCTGCCTCCTGATCCTGCATTAAGTATGTTTAATGGAATATCATTTTTAATTTTTTTTATATACTTGTTTACATACCGTGTTAGTTGTTGTTTTGTGTACTTATGCCAGTTATCACCCTCTGGCCAAATATCTTCATGACTATTATAAAAATCTATAACCTCTTTATTATCTATACTTTTCATCACAAGACCTCCAAATAATTTATAGTTATTTGGAGGTTTTACTCTACACTTTTAGATTATTTCTCGGATTAAACCTCGACAGCACATCCTTCTTCCGTTCAACAGACACTTCTGTATATATTTGGGTCGTGCTGACATTGGTATGTCCGAGAATTTCTTGGACTGATCGTAAATCTGCACCGTTGTTCAGCAGATGTGTAGCAAAACTGTGCCTGAGATAATGAGGTGTTGATTTTTTGCTAACCTTAGACAAGTCCCTGTATTTAGAGTAAATATCCTCAATGGAGTAAATGGAGAGTCGATCACCATATTTATTGAGGAACAAGGCATCAGATTGGGGGTCGAAATGTTCGCGGGCATGCAACCATGTTTTAATTTTATGGATGACTTCGCTGCTTGAAATGTAGAGCAATCGCTCCTTACGACCTTTTCCAAAAATCAACACGGTTTTCTCTTCGAGATCGATGTGCTCCATATCAATATTCACTAATTCTCCAATACGAATTCCAATAACATAGAGCAGTTCAATGATAGCATCGTTGCGAAGGTTGATTCTTCTTCTAAAACTCGTGTGTAATTGTTTCATGTGCTCTTGTGGTGCATTTAATAACTTTTCAACCTCATTGACAGAAAGTGTCTTTGGAATACGTCTTGCCGTTTTGAATTTTTTTCCGAAACCAATAATTGGGGACTCGATTATATCTCCGCTTTGAACCAAATAATTAAAAAATGCTTTGAAGCATATGTACTTTCTTTTAATGGTCGAGTCTTTAAGCGTGTGTTCACTGTTTAATTGTTCCAGATACATTCGTAAATTTTCTCTAGTTACATCATGAATATGTTTAGTATCAAGCCATTCTACAAGTCTGTTGAGATCAGACAGATAGGCTTTAATAGATTTAAGAGATAGATTACGCTCCACGCTTAAATAAGTCTCATATTGCTTAATATAGGTGTTTAGGTTACTTGTACTAAGTCTCATGATGCCTCCTGATGTCGATGTCATATGTTGCCAATGGCCCGACCTACATTATTACGCATTGAACTCCATTTGTGAAGATGCCCAAAGGCATAGATATAATATCCGAGATTTGAAAAACAAAAAAGAGCCGGATCCCCTCCGACTCGATACGTTCTCACTTATATAATCTTGCGGAACAGCTCCATCACCTCATCCTTGGACGGTTGATAGGGATTGCCTGGTGCACAGGCATCTTTCATCGCGTTATCGGCAAGCAGTTCCACATCGGGATCTTTTACACCCAGTTCAGACAGTTTCTCAGGAATGCCGACTTCCTTCGATAGCTGACGAATGGCCTCAATGACGTAATCGGAACACTCCTCATCACTTCTACCCTTCACATCCATACCAATTGCCTTAGCAATATGACGGAATTTGCCTGGTACATGCTTGGCGTTCAACTCCTCCACATAGGGGAGTAACATTGCGTTACAGACACCGTGCGGCAGATCATATACGCCACCCAGTTGATGCGCCATCGCATGGACATAACCCAGCCCCGCATTATTAAAAGCAATCCCGCCAAGGAAACACGCATACGTCATATGTTCCCGCGCTTCCAGATCACTGCCGTCTCTCACCGCTCTTGGCAAATATTCAAAGATCAGTTCAACAGCTGCAGCAGCTGTCGCACTTGTCACTGTAAATCCACCCGGTGTAACCATGGCTTCTACGGCATGTGTCAACGCATCCATTCCTGTGGCCGCTGTGAGACTTGCAGGTTTGCTGAGCATCAGCTCCGGATCATTAACCGACAGGGAGACCAGACTGTTGCGGTCCACCATCACCATCTTCACTTTACGTTCCTCATCTGTAATCACGTAGTTAATTGTCACCTCACTCGATGTGCCAGCCGTTGTGTTAACCGCCACAAGTGGCACGGACTTATGTTTTGATTGATGAAATCCTTCATATTCGCGGATATGCCCACCGTTCGTAGCTACAATACCAATGCCTTTGGCAGCATCCTGCGGTGAACCTCCGCCTATCGATATAATGGCGTCACAGCCATGATCCTGGAATACTTGTAGTCCATCATGTACATTCTGACATGTTGGATTAGGCTGAACCTCATCATATACTACATAGTCTAACCCTGATTTTCTTAGTATAGACAGTACCTGTTCAGCAACGCCTGAAGTTATCAATTGGCGATCACTTACAACCAGCGCCTTGCGGATACCCATCTGTTCAATCATCTGACCTGCTTCCTGTAAACAGCCTCTACCCATCAAGTTCACGGGCGGAACATAATATGCATGTGTTGCCATTTGAACCAGCCTCCTGTAACCCCTGATTTACTATCTTCATTGTAACTGAATCCGTTTTCAGATATAGTGAAATAAATCACAATGAATCCGATAAATGTTACACTTGAGGTTGATTTTTCCCCGTAATGAAAAAGACGACCCAGACACCCGAAGGTCTCCAAGTCGTCTTACTTATCTATCTTAAAGCTTTATCCACTACTTATACCTTTACCGAAGGTACTTACACTAAAAGCATCCTTACGAAGGCTTACAGCGCCTTATCGTTCACGCCGTCAAGCCATGCCTCAATCTCACCAATTACGGAGGATACACAGCCATCCTCGAATGGAGAGTTCAATCCAGCCAGTTCAACCAATCCAGTGAAGGACAGGCTTCCTCCCGCTTTGCACAATGTCAGATAGTCGGCCCATGCGGACTTCATGTCCTCATTGCTGCGTTTCCAGAACTGGAATGCACAGATTTGTGCTAACGTATAGTCAATGTAATAGAATGGCGATGAGAAAATGTGACCCTGTTTATGCCAGAAACCACCTTGCTCCAAATACGCATTATCTTTGTAATTGATGTGTGGCAGATAGGTCTTCTCAATGTTGCGCCAAGCCTGCTTGCGCTCCGTTGGAGTTGCATCCGGGTTCGCATACACAAAATGCTGGAATTCATCCACAGCTACACCATACGGAATGAACAACAGACCGGAAGACAGGTGATCAAACTTGTACTTGTCCGTATCTTCCTTGAAGAACAACTGCATCCACGGCCATGTGAAAAACTCCATACTCATGGAATGAATCTCAGCCGATTCATATGTCGGCCAGTTGTATTCAGGCACTGCAAAATCACGGCTCTCATACACCTGGAAAGCATGACCTGCTTCATGTGTCAATACATCAATATCACCGGATGTACCGTTGAAGTTGGAGAAGATAAACGGCACTTTGTAATCGTTCAGGAACGTACAATATCCGCCGCCCTGTTTACCTTTTTTGCTTACCAGATCCATAAGCTCGTTTTCGGTCATCATCTGGAAAAATGCATCCGTCTCTGGTGATAATTCAGCGTACATTTTTTTACCATTATCGATAATCCAGTCCGCGTCACCCTTAGGTGTCGGGTTACCCGTCTTGAAGCTGAAGCCCTGATCGTAATAATACAGCGTCTCCACATCAATCCGATTACGCTGACGCTCTCTGAGCTTGGTCGCCACAGGCACGATATAATCACGAACTTGTGCCCGGAAATTAGCAACCATCTCGGCGTTGTAATCCGTACGGTTCATGCGATCATAGCCAAGTTCCACATAGCTTGGATAACCCAGTTTCTTCGCGATCTGTGTACGTACTTTAACCAGTTCGTCGTAAATGTGATCGAATTCAGCTTCATGTTCAGCCATGAACGTGTATCTGGCTTCCGAAGCACGCTCCCGCATGGAGCGATCCGTGGACAGTTCAAATGGATGAAGCTGTGGCAACGTACGCTCTTCACCTTCGAACGGAATTTTAGCGGATGCGATCAATTGATTGTATTCTGTGGAAAGTTTGTTCTCCTTCTGAAGTTCTTCAATAATTTCCGGGCTGAATGTTTTCAGTGAAAGATCCGCCAGTTGGAACAGCTGTGAACCCCATTTTTGTTCCAACTCGTTGCGGAATTTGGAGTTAACCAATGCACGGTAAAAATCCGTAATGTATTCCTGTACAATTGGTGCATTCTCATCCAGAAATTCGTTCTCCGCCTTGTAAAACTCATCATTGGTATCAATGGAATGACGGATGTAGACCAATTGGGCTTGTGTCTCAAAATCACTGCGCAGCGCGTTAATCTGATCCATGAACCCACTCTGTTCTTCAACCGTTGCCGCAGCTTCAAAACCGCTCAACAGCTCACGGAAAGATGTCTTGATGTGTTCCAGATTCGGACGTGTATACGTATACTCACTAAATTTCATTTATGTACACCCTTTCCTGTTTGGCAGAATTTCGGGAGTATCCCGAGTTAAACTACCCCCTATTATACAAAAGAGCAGCTAAAAAATCCCATAATTACGAAAAATATTTGTCCATCGGTCAAATCGTGCAACATGAATGGTTACAAATATTACTTACTTATGTAAGGTCAGTGCCTCAAAATTTTCCCCACACAAATAAGCCCGCCTCGCGTTAGCGAAGCCAGCTTATAGGTTGTCTCTCTTCTTTTCACATTTAAACAATACTAGCTTTGGTCTTTATCCATAATCTGATAGAACCAGCCCATTCCGACCATGCCCACGACCATAATAACGGCCATAATAATGATATATGTCATGAATGTAACCTCCCTGCTTCCGTATATTCATCACACTACTACTAGTGTACACGGTGAAGCGCCGTTTGAATTGACCGAACATTGACAAAAATACGAAATCTTTAATTTTAATAAATGGATTATTTCCCCGATCACACTAAATCATACGTACCTCGCTGCACGGTGCAAAGTTTCATCCGCCATGCTTACGGTGTATACTATACTTCTATGAAATGGAATTTGGATTTTTACGCAGAAAGGTTGAAAGACATGTCAACTCGCATTCCCTTACGTCAGCTATTTCTTACTGTTTTATTAGCCCTTATGTTATCTGTTTTGACCGCCTGTGCTGATGGAGAAGCCCATCTAACGGTAAATATGGATGGATCAACGGATCTGGATCTCAATCTCAACGTAAAGAACTCTGCTCTTGGAAAAATTGGACAAGACAATCTCATGCCTCTGATCGCAGATGCATTGAATCGAAATAACTTCCAGGCAGAGGTTTCGGAACAGGGAGATCAGAAGCAGCTCACAGCGACCACCCATTATGAAAAAAGCAATAAAACCAGTTTTGATACGTCCAAGTTACCACAAGGGATCAAAGTTGAACAAACAACTTCCCCCGGCTTCTTCACTTCCAAGATGCACATTACAGCAGAAGCCGATCTCATGGAGTCCATGCCCGATGGTGAGATCAAAAATCAAATTAACAAGGTGCCTAGCTTTCTTAAAAACCTCTTGTTAAAAGACGTTAACTTTGACTTTAAGTTGTCTTTGCCCATCAAAGCAGCCGATTCGAATGCGGATCAAGTGGAGGATGGCGGAAAAACGCTCATTTGGCACGTTTCACCCCTCCAGATGAATAAACTGGATCTGACTGTACAGGTTCCTAATATCCGGAATATCATCATAATTGCAGTCATTGGTCTATTATTAATTGCTGCTCTGCTCATTTGGTTTTTTGTTCGTCGCAGGCGGGCCAGACAGCGCCACAGTGCAAGATCACATCGCGGAAAAAATTAATTCTTCACACCAATTTTATTTGTGACTTGCCAAACGGTGTTATGGATAGTAGAATACATCCGTACTGTGTGAACGGTTAATTTTTTATTAAGCAAAGCTAAAGAGGTGACAGGTTTCATGAATATCCGCGAATGCCCACTACCTGGTATTGGAGTTAAGTACCAGTTTGATACAAAGGGCGGCCATCAGTTAGTCATTATTGTGCATGAGGACGGACGCCGTGAATTATTCTCCGTTGATCCACAAGACAACGAAGAACTCACTCTGATTGCAGATTTGGAAGATGACGAATGTGTGACTCTCTCCGGTTTAATCGGAGGCTGGTCGTAAATGACAGAATAACCTGTACCTTGAATTTCAAGGCGCAGGTTATTTTTCTGTTACGTTACCCTTTGAGAGCGAATATATGGAACCCATGTATTCAGTACGCGGCTAATCTCTGTGGAATGAAACGGTTTGCTGATAAAGTCCTGCATCCCGCATTTCAGACACTCCTCACGGTCACCGGCGCCTGCAAAAGCTGTAATCGCTGCAATAACCGGTATTTCTGGGTGGGTCTGTCTGATGTGGCAGGTCGCTTCAATCCCATCCATAACGGGCATTTGAATATCCATAAACACCAGGTCATATTGAATCTTGTTCAATGAATCGACGGCCTGTGCACCATTCTCAACGATATCACATACTCCGCCAAACTTTCGCAGCATCTCCTCCAACAGATGACTGTTGACCGCTTGATCCTCAGCAATCAAAATTTTGATGTCATGGGCTAGATTCGCTCGATCCAATTGCAGTTCATCATTCGTGGTGATTTCGATTGGGTCATTACTCTCCTCTAACCACCGCTCCACTACGAGGGTGAACTGGAATTCTGCCCCCTCACCGATCTCACTCTGTACACCAATCGCGCCGCCCATTAATTCTACCAGTTTTTTGCTGATCGCAAGGCCTAGACCTGTCCCGCCAAACTTACGATTGATGGCCGGATCAAGCTGTGAGAAGGATTGGAACAACTGATGCTGCTTTTCTATTGGAATGCCAATCCCCGTATCTCTCACCTTAAAGGTCAACATCAGGTTATCCTGACCATGCTCATCTGAAAAATCAGCACCTACGCTCACCATAATACGGCCCTTCTCTGTGAATTTAACGGCGTTACCCACCAGATTAATCAAAATCTGCCGGATTCGTGTCTCATCCCCTCGAATGCGTTCAGGAATATGATCCGACACTTCACAATAGAGTTCAATATTTTTCTCTGATGCCTTCAGTGCAAACAGCTCGATCACCCCACCCAGCATCGCCTTAATATCTACAGGTGCGCGCTCAAGATCCATTTTGCCTGCTTCGATTTTGCTGAAATCCAAAATTTCGTTCAAAATGTACAAAAGGGATTCGCCGCTATCAATCATGATTTCCGCAAAACCTTTCTGCTCATCATCCAGCTCGGTTTCCATTAACAGATGGGCCATGCCCATGATGCCGTTTAATGGCGTACGAAGCTCATGACTCATGATGGCGAGAAACTCGGACTTTGCCCGGTCTGCATGCTCTGCTGCTTCCTTGGCACGTATGATGTCCTTAACAGATGTCATATCACGGAAAACCAACACTGCTCCGCGCGTTCTACCCTGATCCATAATCGGCTTCAATTGGAACTCTGCCAGGAAACTGGACCCATCCTGTCTCCAGAATACGGATTCGGTACGTGGCAGACCTCGTCCCTCACGAACAGCCTGTAGAATTGGTGTATCCTTGGATGGGTAGGGGATGCCTTCGCTCTGCATTTGGATCATCATCTGTTCTAATGGTTTGCCATTCAATTCACTTGGACAGAAGTTCATGATCTCCGCAGCGGCCGGATTGGCAAAGTTCAGATTCCCTTCCAGGTCCAGTCCAATAACACCCTCAGACATGCCATTCAAAATCAATGCCCGTTCATAACTAAGATTCTCGATTTCCTCGACGTAACGTTTGGACTCTGTAATGTCACTCGTAATCCCGTAGACCCCAACAACTTTGTCCTCAAGTATAATAGGAACATTAATCACATTTGTTTCAATTCGCTGCCCATTTTTGTGAATTAAACCTATCTCGTAGCTCTGTGCATTGCCCTTCACCGTTTCCTCAAAATGATATCGAGTCTTCTCCAGATCCACAGGATCAATGAGGTGATCAAAAGGCCGACTCAGCAGCTCCTCCTTGGTGTGTCCTGTCAACTGTTCCTGACCCATATTTGCTTTCAGCAGATTGCCTTCCAGATCAAGAGAAGCCACACCTAGGGGATTACAGTCAAATAACGATCTGTACTCCTGCATGCTTAACTGTTGTTGCTGGCTGGCTGTGATATCCCGGGTTACGGCGACCATCTCCATTAATTCACCTGAATCGTCATATACATAGTGCGTAATCGTATCTGCCCATACCGTAGATCCATCCTTATGTAACAGGCGATAATTAAGCCGTTTGGGAGCCAGACCCTTTCTCTGCTCTTCTACGTACGCTTCAACCAAAGGCACATCCTCCGGATAGATAACAAATGTTCCCGGCTTACCTATAACTTCTTCCAACTCATAGCCCAACATGCTTTTACATGCATTTGATACATATTTAAATGTACGACTTGAATCGGCATCATGTATTGCAATCAGGTCTAGTGAAGACTCCGCCAGCAGTCGAGAGATGCGACTGCTCTCTTCCAATTGTTTACGTTGCACAATGAGGATTTCCTCTGCATCTTTTTGTTTCGTAATGTCAGCAGCTTGTACCAGCAAATACAATGGCTCACCATTCGTTTCATCCCTAACAATGCATGCTCTAATGGTTGCCCACAATAACGAACCGTCCTTTCGTTTCAGACGAACCTCCGTCTCGTACATCGGACTTGTTTCATGAGTCATTTCCCAGAACTTGCTGCGGAATTCCTCCATATGCAGATCTTCTTCGTAGATCATATGTATGACCGAAGTATCGATCAGTTCATCTTCACTGTATGCAAGCATCTCGCAAAATGCAGGATTAAGCTGCAGCCACCGTCCATTTACATGCGATGCGACAGCAATGCCGATTGGTGCGTGCGTATACAATTGTTCGAACAGAGATCGGCTCTCTGTAATGGATTTCGACATTACATGTCCTCCTTTATGAGAATCTGAATGTATTCCGTATGAATAGATCGACCTGAACATAACTTCATCTATAGAGTACTACCCCAAATGCCATGATTTATAAACGAGGTCAGACAAAATCCCTGCATGAATCGACATATACTACACAATACCCGTGCTCTCCCGATTATACAATGTTGAATATTCGAATAGGAACGGAGGTTATGGATCATGATCATTGTTGCTAATCAACCCGTCCAGCTGAACCGCTCGGAATGGTCTGATTTTGAATGGTATTGGTTACAGCAACTCCAGAATCGTCCAACGAGGTATGTGTACCAATCCATGGATCATCTTCGATTTGAATGGGACTTGAGGGGCTCTCTCGTGGAAGCCGCGGAAGGGCTGGATCGAAGCGGTGTGAGTTTTGCATCCTTTGAAAAATCCAGATGTAATCCTGCCTACTGGAATCGTAATGCGGAAGGTGGGTTTGAGCTAAGATCAAACGTGACCCCCGCCGACG
Organism: Paenibacillus sp. FSL E2-0151; assembly: GCF_037993015.1. Taxonomy (NCBI): domain Bacteria; kingdom Bacillati; phylum Bacillota; class Bacilli; order Caryophanales; family Paenibacillaceae; genus Paenibacillus; species Paenibacillus sp. FSL E2-0151. The sequence goes on along the minus strand of NZ_CP150308.1, from coordinate 2,889,683 downwards.
GCATCCGGGATATCTGGAGGAATGGACACTTATATGCTTTTGAATGTGCAACAGCTACCGTTATTGTGCTGTATGGTGGCGTGCTGGGAAGCATTCGCGAAGACGCCTTTAATTCCCTGTTTCGCAATCTGTTACTCTTTGACTGGCATTATGACAGTGACCTGCGATTAACCGAAAAAAACGGTAGCGAAACCGCCCTGCCAGGAGATGTGCTGTATTTCAAAAATCCAGATGTTTCTCCGGAAACCCCTGAGTGGCAGGGAGAGAATACGTTCATGCTGCGCGAGAACTTGTATTATGGTCATGGCATTGGTATTGCAAGTGGCGAAGAGATTATACGTACCCTGAATCAGTTCCGCGTTCCAGGTAGCCGAGTCTCCGCCTACTTAATGGATATGGTGATCTATCCGGACTTCTTTTATTTATCCCGATTCGCCAAAAACAGCCAGAATAATATGGCCGCTGGTTCTACGCCTGTTTTACCCGGACAGTTATATGTACGACTTGGTGGCAGCCGTTATTTACGCAGTTGAACTACTGAAACGGAAACGGCTTTTGCATTCAATTGCGAACAATTCCTCAATCCAAGTGATGACAAACAAGCCCAATACAGCAGCAGTTAGCCTGCCACCTCATTGGGCTTTCTTTACATCCAAAAGATCATTACTGCATCAACATTCGCCTTACCTTTGTACTACACCGAGGATCGCACCTGGCAGTTTACGCATTCGGGTCCAGTTGCACAACAACCTGTTTACCACTTACCTGAACACCTGTCGTTTTGCTACCGAATTCAGCCAGCGATTTGCTCAGCTGCTCAGCCCACTCCTTGCCTGCAACTCCTTCTTTGGCTCCATGCACCTGGATGACGAGTTTTACCGAATCACCCTTCTTCAGAATGCGCTCCGCCTGAGACTGCTTCGTCTCCCGGTCATGATCTTCCATCGCAAGGTTCAAGCGAATTTCCTTTACTTTACGTTTATCGGGGGATTTGCTCGCTTTTTTCTTCGCCTGCTGCGCTTCCGCTTTGGCTGCTCCTGCGCCAATCAGCTTGCATGGCGGTGGACTCGTCATCAAGGACAAGCACACCAGATCCACTTTATGCTGCTTCGCAAGTAGAAGTGCTTCCTGCGTGGACATGACACCCAGATCTTCACCATTCAGGCCGGTCAGCTGCACTTCGGCTGCTTTGATCTTTTCATTTTTGATCATCATTCTTCCTCCTCTACATCAAAAGCCTGTCCTGACCATTTACGGATCAGAGCAGGCTAGGATGGTGTTGCTACTTATTTGTAATACATATCAGCGTATGAATATGCCAATCGGTTTGATTTACAGCGTGTTGAATGCTTCCGTCAGAACCGGTACAATTTGTGATTTGCGTGATACTACGCCTTTCAAGATAGCTCTGCTATCAGACAGCGTCACATTGTAGGCTTTCTCCACTGCTTTAGTGGATGTACCGTATGCCAAAGCTACGGAATCGTTGTTCAGAATGTCTGTTACGACAAATACAAACAGGTCGAGACCTTTGCTGGAAATGATCGCATCAATAGCTGCTTCAAGCTCAGGTTGCTTCACGAGAACATCATTCACGTCAACAGCATTAACCTGTGCAATTTCCACTTTGGATTGACCCATTACGAATTCTTTGGCATCCAGGGAAATCAGTTCAGCAATTGTTTTTTGGCTCAGATCCGCACCGGCTTTCAGCATGTCCAGACCATAAGTGTCTGCATCTACACCAGCAATGGCAGCCAGTTCACGTGCAGCGGCTACGTCCTGCTCTGTGCAAGTCGGGGATTTGAACAACAGGGAATCGGAGATAATGGCAGACAACATCAGACCAGCAATCGGTGCACTCACTTCAATACCATTTTCTTTGTACATTTTATTCAAAATGGTTGCTGTACAACCTACAGGCTCTGCACGGAAATACAGAGGTCCGCTTGTCTCAAAGTTAGCAATACGGTGATGGTCGATAACTTCAACAACAGTCACTTCCTCAATATCGCTTACACTTTGCTGACGCTCGTTGTGGTCAACCAGAATAACTTTGTTTACTTCATTTGCAGCGGTTTTAATCAGACGCGGTGCTGCAATTTTGAATTGATCCAGTGCAAACTGGGTTTCACCATTGACTTCGCCGAGACGAACAGCTTCAACGTCCTGACCCAATTTTGTTTTGAGATCCGCATAGGCGATTGCCGAACAGATCGTATCCGTGTCGGGATTTTTGTGACCGAAGATTAACGCTTTTTCCATATTCATAGCCCTCCGTCAATTCTGATTTATATAAGTTCAACCAAAGAATGTTTACACTTGCCACTCCGATGACAGAATAACCTTCCGATCGCTGTTATCCCCAGATTTTTTGATTCCCTTTTAAAGGGAAAATCCGGTGATAAAGGCGAACGCTCCGCTTCTCCAGCTTTTTTCTGTCCTCTCCGTTCTCGTGTAAAAAGTTTAGTTGAACTTATATAGAAAATATATGTCATATTTCAATCATACCTTACTGATTATAGCGCTAATAAGGCTAAATTCCAATCCCTTTACAGCGAATTAATTGCAAATCATTCTCAGGCAAGTCATTTTGGAAAATAGCCAAACTTGGTTCATTCCCCTCAAGCTGATATGGTATGTATCCTATTTATTCCATCGTACAACCTTATAAATTAGCATACGAAACTCTGATACGCAACGAAAACATTAAATCTCAGGCTCTTCCGCGCTCTGCCCTTGCCGTACAAAAAAGGTCTGTAGACTGCCGTCCTCGCTAATCTCCAGCAGGTTCAGTTGTGCTCCGTAGGCACAACCACCATCAATGCCAATTTTGTCTCCGCTCGGGTCAAACCAAATGCCTGTCTCATCATGCAAATGCTTCACGGGGGTGTGTCCAAATACGACCGTCTCTCTAATCGTTGTTGGTCTGGAATAGAATGATTCACGAATCCAAATGAAGTCCCGCTCGGACTGGCTTCTCCAATCCTCGATATCCGGGTTGATCCCGGCATGCACAAAAATATAACCCGGAATCTCGTACACCAGCGGAAGCTGTTCCAGAAAACGAAGATGGTGTTCATAGTGTGTACGTATCCACTTTTTGGCTTCAGCATAAGCTTCCCAATCTATCTGTTGCTCATCATAAGTAAGTTCCAGATCCAGATAACTTGCCATCGTCTGTAATCCGCCATTACGAATCCAGTGTTGATCATATTGCTCAACATCCTGGGTTAACGCCTTGACCATCATGGCATCGTGATTGCCTTTAATCACCATAATATCGTGCTGTTGCTGAAGCTGCATAATCTGTTCGATGACCTGTTTGCTGCTTGGACCGCGATCCACATAATCACCGAGTAAAATCAATTCATCCTGCTGCGGATTATAATCTGCAAGCTTAAGCAGTGCATTAAATTCATCGTAACAGCCATGAATATCACTAATGACACATCTGCGCATGTGAATCTCTCCTCTCCCTGATCACGCAAGAGTATAACTGGAACCTTGCATGAGCAAGATTCCAGTCTGTTCAGAGTAGTTATTCCCGCTTGCTTACCATTAGTCCTGCTTGAGTCCAAAGGCTTCTGCAATCAAGCCGAATGAGCGCAGACGTGCTTCAAACGAATGGACCGCTGATGCAATAATGACTTCATCTGCTTCATGGCGTTCAGCCATTGCGGTAATTTTGTCTTTCACCTGATCCGGTGTTCCCACGATGGAAAAAGAACGACGTTGACGAATCTGTTCCATCTCCATCGCTGTGTATGGATAGTTGTTCACCGTCTCCAGAGATGGGAATGAACTTTGTTCAAGACCTCGTCCAAGGCGTAAGAAGAAAAGTTCATTGCTGCGTGCAAGTTCAGCAGCTTCTTCCTCTGTCTCCGCGCAGAATGCCGAGACAGCAATCATTGAATGTGGTTTGTCATTCAGGATGGACGGTTTGAAATGTCTGCGGTAATGTTTCATCGCTTCTTCGCCGCCTGGTGTTCCAAAGAATTGGGCAAACGCATACGACGTCCCTTGTGCCGCAGCAATTCTTGCACCTTCGGAGCTGGAACCCAGCAACCACACTTCTGGTACCGTGAGAACCGATGGTCCGGCTACCAGAGATGCAAACCGATGATCCTCGGGCAATTGCTCATGGAAGTATCCACCCAGATCCGCAATCTGTTGCGGAAAGAATTGTACATTCGATGATTTCCCTTCATTCAGAGCTCTGCTGGCAATCGGCATGCCGCCTGGTGCTCTGCCAATCCCCAGGTCAATCCGCCCCGGATGCAAAGCTTCCAGCAGACGGAAATTCTCCGCAACCTTATAAGCACTATAATGAGGTAACATAACGCCACCGGAACCTACGCGAATCCGATCCGTATGTGCAGCCACATGTGCAATCATAACTTCAGGACTGGAGAATGACAGCGCACCACTACCGTGATGCTCCGACATCCAGAACCGGGAGTACCCCAATTGATCCGCATGTTGTGCGAGTTTCACCGTTTCCTGCAACGTATCCTGTACACTTCGTCCTTCATTGATATGTCCATGTTCGAGTACACTCAGTTTCATATATATTCAATCCTCTCGTCTGTTAGGTTCATAAGTTCTGTGAATATGAGATCTGCGAATATTACGCGCTTTTGCTCACTTCATTCTTGCTCATTCCATTGTAACATTAATTATTACAGTTTCAAACTTTAGTTATCCTCTTTATTACCACACTTGTGCAAGAAACATGCAAAAAAACGCCACCAGCTTTTGAACTGGTGACGTTTTTGATCTGACCTATTGCAGAAAATTAATTTATGGTGCACGTTTCGGTAACAACTTCACATACTCGTCAGACAGTTTCATCAGGCTGAGCACATGTTCATAATCGGCACGATACGGTTCCAAATCCGTTACCGTCTCGTATGTCTTCAGCGAATAGGCTGTTCCATCGTCAAAGCCCGCACCCGGGATAAACATAATGTCATCGTTGACAAATGAACCCGTTGGCAAGTAATACCGGATACCAAAGGCATTGTGGTCCATGTTGAGCAGATCATGTCCGAAGGCAGTGAATTTCTCATCCTGGAGCGAAACTCCCATCAGATTCATGATCGTTGGCAGCATATCCAGCTGACCGCCAGGCTGCTCGATCAATTGTCCTTTGGTCTGTTTCGGCGTGTGGATCATAAACGGGATGTTGAATCGACTTACTTTGCCGTCATAAGCAACGCCCAGATTGGCCTGGATTTGCTGTGTAATCTCTTCGTCAGCAGGCAGACCAAAGTGGTCTCCGTAGAGAACTAAAGTAGTATTATCCCATAATCCGTTCGCCTTCAACTCATTAATGAGTTGACCGATGGCATAATCCGTATAGTTGATCGCTTGCAGATAATCGTGAAGCAGCTTGTTCGTGATGGTCGCAGGAATCGTGATCCGTGCACGATCAGCGGGAACCGTAAACGGCGAGTGGCTCGATGCCGTTATGAACTGAGCATAGAACGGCTGAGTCGCAGCCTGATGCGCAGTCATTTTTTCCACACCTACACGGTACAGCTCTTCATCCGATGGTCCAAAGTCATTGAATCTGTCGTTCTCGAAGCTGGGCTTGTCGAAGTAACGAGTGAATCCGAGTGCCGGATACATTTTGTTCCGGTTCCAGAAGGTGACGTCATTAACGTGATACGTCTCGGACTCATATCCTTCTTTACCTAATAACTTGGGAAGACTCGGCAGTTCACGGTCACTATACCCTGCTGACATGGGAACAACTCCGGTTGGATAGATAGACGTGTTCGACATGAACTCCGCATCTGATGTGTTTCCCTGTCCGATCTGTTGGAAAAAATGAGAGAAATAATAGCTTTCTTTGGCCAGATCATTCAGTACCGGTGTTAACTCCTGACCATCCAATGAAGCATTAATCGGGAAATTCTGAAAGGACTCCAGTTGCAGTACAATCAGGTTACTACCTTTGGCCTGACCAAAATATTTGGCTTTCACGGCTGTACCGTCACTTGGTTTATCCTGATACGGATACTGGCTAACCAGCTCATTGATCTTGGCAATGGTTTCGTTAATGTTGCCATTGGCAATGGCCTCATTTTCTTTGCTCGTCAGAATGGCAGACGATACCTGGTAGTTCAGGAAACCGAGATTCTCGGCTCGCACCAACTCGTTATCAATCGTTTCACCTTTGACAATAAAACTGCCAGACAGCACGATGCAGAATGCAGCAGTAAGCGCAACGCCGAGCTTGCCCCAGTAACGTCTGCGAATTCTGCAAAACGTCAAACCGCTATCGCGGTAACTACTGTGGTTACGCCCGCCAGCACGTTTGCGCATAATCAACCATATTGGCAATGCCAGTACGATGTCTGCAAAAAACAGAAAGTGCTCCGGTCGTACCAGTGGTCCGATACTTCCCCGTACTTGGGCAACTTGCCCCAACTCACTTAGCGCGGTATATGTGGGTACCGAACTGAAATGAACGTTATACAGCGTAGCCGCGAACAACACCAGAGAAAACAGAATATTGAATCCTCCGTATACTGCTCGCTTCCAGCCTTTGGGCACGATCAGATCCAGCAGGCATACCACGGTTAGTGCGCCTAATGCGTCAGTTAACAGACCGATGCCGGACAGACCCTGGAAAAAGAAATACCGCAGCAGTGACAGCTTCAGCAGCATAAGAATGAATAACACGGCGAATAAGGTCCGTGATGAAGTTCGTTCATTTTTGGAATTATACATGGTCGCTTTCAACCCTTACCCTGAAATTTTACGTTCATTTTACAAAACGCATATTTCAGTATAACAGTTTTCTGGTTGCTATTCCATGGAAGTTCCGTGTAGGACAGGGTGAGCGTTACGCAATTGTAGAAATATCCGTGTTCTGCGTGTCTGCTCCCTCTCTCTGTGCCTTAATGGCTGCTTGTGCAGCAGCAATTCGTGCATAAGGGATCTGTTCAGGCAAACAGCTTACGTAATCCAGTCCAATGCGGTGGCAGAACGTAATCGACTCCAGGTCCACAACATTTTCCCCACAGATCCCTGTCTTCAGATGAGGTTTTCGAATTCGACCTTGGACTACCGCCATCTCAATCAGTTGTCCGACTCCCTCAATGTCCAACACATGAAATGGATTATTCGTTACCGTACGAGAGTCCGTATCACGTTGAAGGAGAAGGAGCCGCTTCTCAGCTTCATGACGGCTATATCCAAATGTCATCTCTGTCAGCTCATCCGTGCCAAACGAGAAAAAGTCAGCCTGGCGTGCAATATGAGTCGCCGTCAGCGCCGCTCTCGGAGCTTCGATCATCGCCCCTACTCTATAGAGACAATGCCGCTTTTCTTCACCCAGCACTTGGTCAGCCACATGATCCACCAGGTCTCTCATCACCTGAAGTTCATGCACATGACCGATCTGCGGGATCATAATCTCGGGACGTACCCACCAGCCTTCCCGGATGCCTTTCACCGCTGCGCGGAATATCGCTTCCAGCTGCATATCAACGATTTCCGGGAATACCGTACTCAGCCGACAAGCCTGTTGCCCCAATGTCGGATTATGTTCATGCAATTCAGAGACTCTGCGAATGACACGCTCCAGTTCCTCCAGTTCAACCTGATGGTCTTTTTGCTCCTGCCACTCCTCTGCTTGTAACCACTCACGTCGTTTCTCCAACACTCCCAGATCCGGTAACAGTTCATGCAACGGCGAATCGAGCAAACGTATCGTTACCGGGTATCCATCCATCGCTTCGAATATTTGTTCAAAATCAGACTGCTGCATCGGCAACAGACGCTCCAAACCACGCCTGCGCTCGGATTCGCTGTCAGCCAGAATCATTTTTTGTACAAATGGTAACCGCGCAGGTGATAACAGCATGTTCTCCGTCCGGCATAGACCTATTCCCTCGGCCCCTTGTAGCCGTGCTGTCATGGCATCCTGTGGATGATCTACATTGGCCAGTACCTTCAGCTCTTTCACTTCATCAGCCCACTTGAACAGTAGTTGCAGATCTGCTGATAAAAGTGAATCTGAGTTGTTATAAGCTGGACATTCATCATTAGTTACTGGCTGGATCTGTATGGGCAGATGTCCATTGCTCGCTTCGCTGTTAGAATCTGTGTAGTGTTGCTTCAACACTTCCGTGATATGCGCAGGTTCGATGCGAAGAAGTGCATCCTCCTTGGTGAGGAGTCCTTCATGGACAAAATCCACAGTACTCCTCAGTGTGGCTGTTGAGGATAATCGTGCGGGCTGGGTCTGCACAACATACAACGCGCCGGATTCAATCACAAAGGTGATTTCCTGCACTTCTCCCTTATGCGTCTCCAGCTGGCTACCTATCTCCAGCAAACTTGTGTACAGCTCAGGTTCGTCATTCCGTAAACGCTCCAGGCTGTGATCTGTCTGGCTCGCGTTCCCGGTTGGGACATATTGTCCTGTAATTCCCTTTTCTCCTGTAAGTGGGTTACACGTATATATTGTTCCGATCCCGCTTGATTCTCCACATTTTCCATGCATCATCGTCTGTATAAGAACAGGAGCGCTTTGCTCCGAAGAGATGTAATATGATTTACGCATGATCTCGTCCTGAGATCTGGATGCTTTAATACGCTGTGAATGATATACCGCACGTACTGCTTCTTTGAATTGAATTTGAACATCTTGAGGAAAAGGGTTACGCCCCTCCCCTTCGATCAAATATTTAAACTCGGTAATGGTTAATTCAAGTTCCGTTTCATCCCGACCCTTGACGTGACTCGATATTTCTGTGAAAGATTCAGACGGAATTGCATATACCAGCTGTCCATATTCCTCTAAGTAATCTAGATAACATTGGAGTGCATACAACCGATCACCAGTTTGACGTGCGAGTCCTTCCACAGTAACATCATTCAGACCAACATTGAGCAGTGATTGTGTCGCAGTTGCTGAGGTTCGATCCTGGTCCGTACGTACCGCGAGTAGTAGCGGGTTCACCGAATGTCCGAAGAACTTCCCGGTTTGCTGTTCCAGATGCCGGATCGCGTTAATAATCTCTTCCTCTCCTTCACCGGAAAGATGTCCAAGACGGGTACAGAACTCGCGACAGCATTCCGTTGTGACCACAAATCCGGCTGGGACAGACCACCCTGCATGGATAAGTTCTGCAAGATCAGCCCCTTTACTGCCCATTAGCCCTTTCATCTCTGCCGTACCTTCTTCCAACAGAATTACCCGTTTTGTCATTACAGCTCTCCCATCCGCCATTCATGGCTATGCTTGAAGGCTTCAATCCCTGCGTTACAGATCAGCCTTCACTCTAATGGTATGTCACAATCGTTCAGTCAAGGACATCCGCTTTTGCATTTTGTGCTCGTTATCCTGTTTTTTTGTAAACGCTACACTAAAATAAGATGAAACAAGCCTTTCGGGTAATTGTATTGGCTCATTCATCACTGGGAAGCAAAAAGAAGCCCCTTCAGCTAAGCTGGAGGAACTTCACATTTTTTAGTATTCACTTACCTCAAACGTCAACACCCGATCAAACAGGATATAATCCTTCCGACTCTTAAATGGCCCTTTGTTGTTGTCGTGTTTATTGATCGCATACGATGCTTTTCCGCTTCCCGCTTGCTTGGCTTCATACCAGTTGATGAAATCATTTACTTCTTTCATGCTTAGGTCGAATTCTTTCTCCAAACCTGTTGTCATGGTAACGACGAGAATCGCACGGTCGCCAGGAGGTTGTTCTGGTGTTGGAGTGTCGGTCTCCTTCTCATTCACAGCTAATACAACTTCATTGGAAATTACGGTTTCCACTCCATTAAATATGGCAACAATTTGAAAGTAGTAAGTTTTACCGTATTCTAAATTAGGCACTTGGTAAACTGAACTTTCTTTCCCTTCAATTGTAACCGAATCTTTATAACTCCCTGAATCAGTACCATATTGCAGTTTATATCCTGTTGCATCATTTATTGTATTCCAATTTAAGGTGGCAGTCGTTCCTTTAACGGAACCATTTAATCTAATATCTTCTAAAATACCTAAAGTTATCTCATCAATTGCCAACCAAGAAGACCCGCCTTCTCCATCAATCTTTATTCCTTCGTATTTTCCTTGTGTAACTTTAATTGGCGGAGGTGTGTTGAACCTTTCTGATAATGATTGTGTTTCTTTTTGACTTATAGCGGTCCATTTTCCATCCTTTAGACCATATATTTGATATGAAACCGCTCTAATAGGCTCTGCTGCAGTGCTAATATGAACAAAGTTTAACTCAGTTGGCTCGGGAAATTTAAGCTCTATGCTACCATTATATGTACCAGCATTCCATTCGTTTTTTAATTTCCTATCAATTACATTTTTCGCAACGTAAATAGAATACTCACTACTTGCCTTAACTTCAGTTCCTGTAGGTGGAGAAAATCCAAGCATGCCATCTACCTTATTACTCAATGGAGATGCCGCTCTTGTTGTCGACTGAGAAAACAACAGTACTATAAGCAAAACAGTCATAAACGCCAAACAATTTTTTTTCATCGTTAATCTCCTTATTCATTATTCTTGAACTAACTATAGCGACCTTCCAGATTAACGTCTAAACATAAACTTGCTGATCTATAAATATCAGCTAATTTCTTGAAATTTTATTTTTTATTGGATTTTACACTTCACAAAATACTCGTTTCTATTCATAAAAACTGAGTTTAATTACATTGCATCTAATAAGATACATAGAGATACGAAAAAAAAAGCCTTATGTATAATTGAAGTTAAAGTACCCCCATTAATTGTCTGAAATCATTCTCTAACTCTTCTTTCAATGAGGTATGGATGCATTTATAGAGTTCCATGCATCGTGCCATACATCTTTTTGTCTTACTTGCGAGTCTTCAGTGCCGTCTATTAATGTGAATCTCTCATAGCTTCTATAATACGCAAGGACTCCTTAATTAGCATATCTATACTTTCGCAAGTAGACTTACCGAAAAATATCTTATTAAGCTGATAAAACCTCAGAAATTCTCCAACAGCTTTGTATGCCTCTTTTGCTCTATCTTCAAGGTATAATGGCCCTATGTACTCTTTTGGCCAAAAAGTTTGCACCAACCAATGCTCCATTTTCACTAAATGGCTATACATAATTTTTATCACTTCTGCCCGATCATTATGCAATTTAATATTTCTAATTTGATGCAACTGCAACTCTCTTTGAATTTCATACTTATATTGCTCCACTGATTTATTTAATTCGGATTTGTGGGATTCAACATTTTTATTGAGCCAACTAGAAAATATGGACTTTGTAAGCCAACCAGCCCCACCCACTATCACTGCAGTTTGACCTATTTGAGTAAAAACTTCAGATACAACATCCATAAACTCATCCTTTCAAACAAAATAAGAGGGCCGCCATCAAAATACTGACAACCCCTTTTACCATTGTCTTCGGAATTATTTTTCCCAAACTACCACACTTATCCTTCTGCTTTCGGGTCTCTCATGTCTCCATTTACCTCGCGGAACACTGCTAAGAAATAGCGTCTTAACCCTATGACATTTCTTCCATCTTAAATTGGTGCACCAGGATGCGATCCCTCAAGCCATAAACCGCAATATATCCTCAATCTTCTTCCCATGAGAGATCACACCGTAGTTCATCCACGACATGAAATCCACTTCATACACATTGCCGCTCTTCACCGCAGGCAGACGTTTCCATTCATCCCTTTCGAGTAGTTCGCGCTCATCTCCAGGTTTGGCAGAATTTCCAGTGTCAAATGTAATCAACAAGTGATCCGCATGAAGCTGACTTAACTGGTCCAATCCAATGAAAATCCTCCGCTCGTGTCTTGTCCATTGCTGTACACGGGAGTGCGGAGTCAGTCCAAGATCCTGATAAATTACAGGCCCAACGTAACCCTGCTGATCCCCATAGAGAGTAATATCCGAAGCAGATATACGCAAAAAAGCTACCGTCTGACCACGCATATAACGTGCTAACCGGCTCTTAGCTTCCATTGCCTTGTCCTCATACGCACCAATTACATCTTGAACCCGATTCACTTTTCCCAATACATCGGCGGTCGATCTCAAAATAGAGCGCCAATCCTCCCCCAGATGATCTACGTAAAATGTAGGTGCTACCTGCTCAAAGCGGTCCAGATTCCATCGATCATATCCCTTATCCAGCATGATAAAATCAGGTACATTGCATAGATTAAACTGCGCATCCATCTGGCTCACATCAAATTCAGGTACGTCATCCAATCCCAAATAATGCTGTCTACCCCAGGAGTGATGCGAACATTGCAATACGGGTTTTACGCCAAGAGCCAACACAAAGTCCTCCAGATACGGAGCAAAGACACGAACCTCTTGACGGTGATGACGGCGGTATAGTCCAGGTGAAATACCAGCATATTGCTTAAATCGGCGGCCAAAATAATACTCGCTGCTAAATCCCACATTCTGTGCAATTTCATGGATGCGATCATCTGTGAGCTGCAATAGTTGCTTCGAGCGTTCAAGCCGAACCGCATTTACATATTCAAGCGGGAGTTTGCCCGTAATTTTTTTGAATTGCCGAGTGTAGCTGGCTCTGGTAAGACCAATATCTGCCGCGAGCTCATCCACGGTTATCGTCTGATCATAGTGGTCGCCAATATAACGAATTGAACTTTGAAGACGGGCACGATCATCGGGTACTTCTGTTTCGGGGGCACTCTGGCGAATTAAGGCACGGAACCACTCTTGGAAACGAAGCTGTACCTCCCATTGCTCCAGCCAATCGCCAGTGACCTGTTGACGCAGTATTTGTTCCAAGGCTTCCAGACAAGAACTCCACGGACTGAAGCTGAGTTGCATAAGAGGTAAAAATGTCGAAGAATCTGAACTTTGGAAAAGTTCCTGCTGCTCCTCCGTGTTTCTTCTAGACAAAGCGTTCGAAATATCTTCGCTTAACTCAGCCACCATCAGATCAAGCTTATAATACTGCAATTCACTTTCTGTCCAAGGCGAACCTTCTATTTTAACGGATGTTCCAGCCGGAACAAACATAATCATTCCTTTTTCCAAATGAGATTCCCGATCTGAGCAAACTATTGAACCCTTCCCAGACGTTACAACAAAAATAGCGTGTGAAGACGACGTTCTGTATAACAAACGTTTATCGATATGAGATTGATGGTGATCTACGTATTCCATATGCTGAAGTGAGCATAGCCAGGGCTTGGGGATCAGTTGTATTATCGTAGGGCACATGTTCATCGTCCTTAACTGAGAATTATTATCATTTAAAATAGTGTATACGAAAAAAGAAAGCTCTTCAACCCTGGCTGAAGAACTTTCTTTAAGTAATCGATTCAATTATGGAGTCAATTTTTCCAAGAGATCATCAATTTTCATGGAATTTGCTGTAATCGCACCTGATTGCCAATGTGATCTTTCCATAATATATACCTGATTGTTCTTAACGGCCGGAAGAGATTTCCACAATTTGCTGTCAAGTACCTTCAAGGCTTCCTTGTTCTCAGGAGAAGACCATTCACCATTGGAAGGGAACACAATAAGATGATCTGCATCAAGTTGCGGCACGGCCTCTTCAGACAGAATTTCCTGGTATTCTTCCATCTTGTTAACCAGAGGATGAGGTGTTAGGCCAAGCTCCGAATAAATAAATCCGGTGAACCGATTTTTCACACCGAACAGTGCCAGTGTATCATCGTTAACATTCAGTCGGACAACTGCGACAGTCTCGTCTCCAACCGCTTCCTGCAACTTCGCCTTAGCATCTGCAATCTTGGCCTTAAATGCCGCAGCAACTTCTTCACCCTTGTCCGGTTTCCCTACAACATCGGCAATGGTTTTCAAAATTTGATTCGAATCCTGCAGTACGCTCTCAGGCAGACGATATGTCGGTGCCACCTTGGAGTACATCTCATATTTCTCCATATCTACCCCACCATCTACAATGATGAGATCCGGATCATATTCCAACAAAGCTTCAATACTCCCCGTAGTATCAAATTGAGGAACATCCAGTCCTAAATAATCCTGTACACCCCACATCGGGTTATACCACTGCACTACAGGTGTAATATCAAGCGCCTTCAAATAATCTTCCACATATATTCCAGCAATCCGCTGTGGTTGAACCGGAATTGTCACATCTCCAAATTCATCCTGTACAACTCGTGTCGCAGGCTCTGTCTCGGTTCCAGAAGTATTTTCTCCAGAAGCCGCACTTTCAGTTGCAGTTGCAGGAGTCTGTTCCGCATTCGTAGCGGTATTTGTACTACATCCTGAAATAACCAGACCCATGAGCAGTAATGTAATCGTCCACCCTTTGAAACCTTTAACTAAACCTACCATGTTACCCTTCACCCCTATGTGATCTGTTGATGTAACCGTGAGAATATCTCACATATAATGATTATCATTCTCATCGATTGCTTAGGTGAATTGTACCTTATGCCTCAGCCGACCCACAATGTACATTTGATGCTGTTTTTTTATACAAACGAAAACAACCCTGTTGGTCCTCCCCCGCTTATCGCAGGGGCAACCTGCCTTGACGGTAACTTTCCAACAACTGATCCACAAAGAAATCGTTCGCCGTACCCTGTAACAATGCAGCACCAATTAAACCCATATCATCACTCACATACCCCGCTAACTCAGGTTCGCCGGTGAGAGCCAAGGTTTGTTTAAACGCCTGTTCCCTGCATGCGCGCAGCACCTCTTCTTCAGCTACCGCGGTATCTTGAGCCCATCGTACAAAAGCTTGCATCCACTCGTCAGCAAATGCAGAAGCATCCCTTTCATCCAAGTAAATTTCCACATCCAATCCTTCGAATGTCTGCTGGGTCAGAATCTGTCCCTCGTTAAGATCCAACAGTAGCTTCTCCACATCCGTTTTGCTCATTGATCTCTCCTCCAGTTCCTCGTCAAGTCAGATACATCTCTGGTATAACGAAACGTTTCATCATCTGCTTTGGATCGGCTGTAAAATGATCCAATTGAAGTTCCTCATATTCGCTAAGGATACTTTCAAAGATACCAGCGATCACACCACAATCTGCCAAAGCATTGTGCCTGTGAATTCCATCTGTATTCAGATCGTAATACCGAATCAGAAAATCTGTAGAAACGACCTCGTTAATCTCAGGATGAATGTAGGTGAACATCGCTTTTGTATCGAGCACCGGGTTGGTCAACATCGGAAGCCCATACTCATCACAATGCCGCTTCAAGATGGGTAGGTCATACTCATATCCAGCTTGTGTCACAAGAACGTTATCACCAATAAATTTCTGAAATTCCTGAAATGCTTCTACGAACGACGGAGCCTCCAACATTTCCTCATTCGAAATTCCTGTTAATTTCGCCACAGGTTCTGGTATTGGTTTGTTCGCGCGTGTTAGTGAAGAAAATGTTGTCTTGCATTGTTGACCTCTTTGGTAATGCATCGCACCAAATTGAGTCACACTCTCCACCACAGGATTAATGCCTGTACCTTCGAGATCAAATATGCAGTACATTCTATCCTGTAATGGAGATACGCTTAGATTTTCAATAAAGTATGTATCAGGCAAAAGCGTAATTTTCATCCGCCAACTCACTCCTCCCCACTATCATTCTGGCAAATGCATTTCTCATATATAACTCTGTCACTCCCACAATCGGGTGACCTGGACCAACTTGCGCGTTCCATCAAACTGCAATTTAAAAATATCCGGCATCGTAGTACTCTCCCAAAAGTCATACCCGTAGGAAGAATCATAGTGTTGTAAAATAAGTGTCATTACATCTCCATGGGTTCCGATGACTACCTTGTGACCCACATGTTTATCCAAAATTTTCTCAATTACCGCTACTGCCCTTGAGCGAGCCTGTTCACCAGACTCCCCACCTGAATACGCATACGTAGGATCACGGTACAACTGCTGCTTGGCTTCACGAAAATTAGCATGCTTCACATCTGAACTCGACAACTGGCGTTCACGCAAATCTTCCTCTGTCACCACAATTCCATCTGACCAATCTGCCAGAATCTGAATCGTATCTACCGCTCGCCTGTAGGGGCTAGAATAAAACAGTTGAATCTGCTCCCCATGGAGCAGACTGGCAACCGTTCCCGCATCTTGATGACCTTGCTCTGTCAGTCCACGCTCGCGTTCCTGTCCTTCAACATATCGAGACTCCGCATGTCTGACAAAATATAAAAACGTACTGGCCTCACTCATCATCCATCCGCCACCCCTTTTTTCTTCTCAATGACAATCAGGCAGGTACTGTCTGGCAAAGGCGCAGGCTCACCATTTTCCTTCATGAAGATCATTCGTTCTCCAAGTGCTTCCGTGTACCCCTCCTGGAGAAAATGTCGGAACGTAATCATCTCGGCTTGTTCACCCAGCGCTTCTCGAATACAGTTCTCATAGGCTGTCGGCGTGAATATACCGAACTGTTCCTGAATTTCATGCACGTATGCCTCTTCGCCCCACGTATAGGTGTAGAGAAACTCCATTGCATCGTTGATCGGCAATACGACCTCATTGTCTGAGACCCGCTCATATTGAATTGCACGTCCCTGAAAATCCTCTGCATACCGCTCCAGCCAGCGCATCCCATCCGGTTCCAGGAAACGAATCCGGCGCTTCTGCGCCTCCGGCTCACTCATGATCCCATCCCGAATCAGAATTCTTCCTCCAGGTGACAGCACACGGAATGAACTTCTCAGCGCTGCTACAACCGTATCGGAATTAAATCTTCGACCGTCCAGTTCAATATATGAATATAATTCATGCAGAATGGATGAAAAAATAACCGTATCCACTGTGCCCGGCTGCACATATTGCTCCAGTTGTAGGGCATCGCCCTTCATCACTTGCCAGCGATGTCCCTCACGTTGTTTTTTGCGTTCCAGCGCTTCAATGACATTGGCTGAGATATCGATACCAATCGGCTCCACTTCCGGTTTTTCCTGCTCAATCAGATCCAGCAGAATTCCTCCACCTGGACCAATATCCAGTACTCGTTTACCAACGATATAGTCGAGCAGTACTTTTTTGTAATCACCGGAGCTGTTCATATCGGACAAATACGTCTCTTCGTTGTGGAAACGATCATACGCATCCCGGCGTAATCCGAACAGGTCAAATAACAGCAGTACAGCCTTCTCGTATAACGGCGACTTCTCCGCTTCAATACAGAATGCAATCAGCTTCTCGGCAGCCGGAGAAAATTCGAAGGTCACGAATAATGTATCCGGCAGATCCGTATGACGTTCAATGCGATGGGTTAGATGGGGATAGACGATCTGCTCCCCTGCCACAATCTGTTCCCACGAATACTGTTCCAAATATTTTTCAATCATTCGTTTCTTGTAAATATTGAGCTTCTTGACGCCCTTATAGTCGTAATACATCGTATTCATCAATGGTTCAAAGCTGATATGGCGAACGATTTCAGATCGACTCTCCATGGATGTTGGATGCATTCTCTCGCTGCGAAGTGTCAACAGGAACACTTTCACCATCTCCTGCAACGAAAAATCCTGCATGGCCGACTCCACATACCATAATGTGCGATGAGCCAGCGGAGCCAGCGCCTGTTCTACATCCAGTTCCGTTTGGAGCCTGGCATAAGCCGTATCCATAGCTTCTCCTTGCCGAATGGATGAACTTCTTAAGCGGGATAACCGTTCCTTCACGCTCCAGTCCTCATGATTCGGTCCGGTGATAATCCAGCCTACAATTCGCTGTACCTCAGCCTGAACCTGATTCCATAACGCTCGATCAACGCCTGCAATAATGCACTCATTTAATGCCATCAGTATGGTGTGCAATTCATCTGTAGTAAGCCATCCTTTGACGATCAAGCCGTGAAGCGGAGCATTTTCGGCAAATGGAATCTCACCCCGTATGTATTGACCAATAAGTCCATGTGTAGCAATTAGAGTACGTATAATCTCATGCCTTGGAGTGTGTGTATTCAGCGCATCATGCTCGCTTATATCCGCATTGTTACTTAGAGCACCACTCGGAGAACCAAGTTGATATATACTCGTCTCCTTGGTCTTATCGATGTCATTATCCAGGTGCTCTGCCACTGCGTATAAGTCATATAACTGAGCGGACCCCACATTGTGTACAAACAAGTTAACGCCCTGCTTTTGCCATACCCGCCGTTGCTCCCGTGATCCGGCCTTCGCCGTCTCTGACCAGGTTAATACGTCTTCCAGAATTTCTCGCACCCAAAAAGAAACCTGAAGCTCCTCCAACACATGCAGTGTACGCTCGGTGTAGTCCAGTACTGGATTTGTTCCCTCAAGTTCGGCAATGGAATGAATGCGTTCGAGGTTAATATGGGGTTTCTCCGCTGCTGCCAGCAGTTGCAGCCATAGCTGCTGGGCTTCCGGCGTATTACCTGACTTGTATGATTGTATGGCCTTTAATGAATGCAGCATAAATATGTCCCCTCTCTTTCTCTACCCTTATATATAATATAGTTAGATTCGTTTATAGATTTTAAACTATTGTATAACTGGCTCTGTATCCTCCGGTAAAGTACCACTCATTAATATTACCCAGCTTCGAGCCACATCACCCGCAGGATCACCCGACATACCAGTCATCCAATCAATGACCCAGTATTGATCGCCGCCCTCACTGAGCATAACATTATCAGGGTGAAAATCGCCATGACAGATCTGCTGTTAATCAGGCAATATTTTATTCTTTCTGGACTGCTTAGAGTGGAAAATCCATTCTATATAACTTCATAATGTGCTCGTTCGAATAGGCATAGATTTCCGCAGTTCTTCCCTGACCGATTCGCTCCATATCTACCCTCCCTTTACTCGAACTCACTGCCTCTGATTTTGGAGAAAACCATACAATCAACCAGCGTACCTGTGCTGTCACGTCTCATCTTGCGCAGTACACCTTCCAGTGTATAACCCGCTCGTTCGGCTACTTTGGCACTTCGCACATTGCGGGCATCACAGCGGATCTCCAGCCGGTTCGCCTCCAGATGAGTAATGGCAAATTGCTCAATGCCTCTCACCGCTTCCGTCATCAAATCCTCACCAACTCGCGATGTTCGAATCCAGTAACCGATCTCAAAACAGCGTGCATTCCAGTCAATGCGATGTAACCCGCTGCTACCTACGAATTCATCCGTATGTCTATCACGCAAATGTAACATCATGTCGGTACGTTCCAGATATTGCAGCCTTGCTTTGCGAACAGTCACTTCAGACTCTTGCAATGAAGGGATTTTCTCGGCAAAAGGTAACCACAACCGCAGCTGCTCCGCACTCTCACGGACCGCTTCATTAACGGCTGCGCCATCCCCCCACTGCGGTGCTCGAATTGTGAGGCGTTCCGTATGGAAGCTCTCGGGAAGCGTTAGCATAATCGGATTAAATGTTGACGATTCTGTCATCGTTATACCTACTCCTCCACTTGAAAAATAGAATCAATGATCAGCGGCAAATTATCCCTTACGGACACTGCACCGAACACGGAACGAGCGTGTACCCCCTGATCCCCAAATACCTCCATCATCAGATCCGAGAATCCATTTAGCACTTTATGATGCTCCTGATACGAAGCGGACGCATTAATGAATCCCTGCACTTTAACCACTCTCTTCACCCGATCCAGTGAATCCAACACATCTCGAACGACAGCAAGCACCTCCAGTCCAGCATTCCGGGCAAAATCATACCCCTGCTCTGTTGTGAAGTCTGATCCCAGTTTGCCACGTTCGGAGGTATCCGGTCCTTTCCCCGATACATACATAATTCCATTCACAATAACGGCATTGGCGTATTTCGCTGCGGGGGCACTGGCCTGTGGCAAAATGATCCCCAGTTCATTTAATCTCGCTTCAATCATCGTATATTCTCTCCCTCTTTTATGGTCCTCACGGAACCCGATTCCTTGTATTCCTGTCTATAAACTCTTGGTGATACCTGAACGGTACGTTTGAACATCTTGCCAAAATGAGAGAAGTTACTGAACCCCGCAAGCCAGGCGATGTCCGTAATGGATTCTTCACTTTCTCGCAGTAAACGCTGCGCTTCCTTCACCCGTAACAGATTCAGATAATCACTGAAGGTAAAGCCCGTCGTTTGTTTGAACAATCGACTCAGATAATGCGGACTAATGCGAAACATGCCCGCCACCTCCGGTAATGTCAGTGGTTTCTGATAGTTCTCATTCAGGTAACGTACAACTGCCTGTGTCTTGGGATGAAGAATCGGCTCACGATCATCGGAGCTTAACCTGCCCAAGTGTTGATTACGATAGGCATGGAGCAACAATTCAACAGCCCGGTGACGGAGCAACAGGTTGCTTCCAGGTTGAGGACGAAGCATTTCATCCACCATTTCGCTAACCATCCGTTCTAGAACCTCAGTGACTTGAGATGGAAACCTTACAATAGGAATCTCCCAACAGAAGGGTTCCTTCAAGCCTTCAACTAACTCCGCGGAAATAGCTATGGCTGCAAAAAGCTCAGGCTTCAAATACAGCACCATCCGCTCATGGTCAGGCATACCGCTCTCCAATGTTTTATGAACCGTATTTCGGTCAACAAACACCAGATCACCAGCCTTTACCCGGTAAGTCCGGTCCTTGATGAAATAGATACGCTCACCAGACAACAGGTAATATAACTCATAATGATCATGCAGATGGTCATCCGTCATCGAGAAATATCCGATTCGACGATCATATTCGATGTGCAGTAAATCCGAGGGATCATGAAAATCTGCACTGAAAGGTTCTGTCATATCGCCCTCTCTCCTTTCCATAAATTATAGCAAAATATGCGGCATTTGAAAGCGGTTACGCATAAAATGCGGCGAAAGAAGTACTCCCTTGTTATAGTCTAGAGCTATATTCAAGGAGGCGATAGACATGAGTAACAAGAAACGTTATGTATTAGTCGGAACTGGCGGCCGCGCCGAATTTTTTTATGGTGCTTTGACCCGGGATTATAGGGATACATCCGAGCTTGTCGGCTTTTGTGATATAAATCAAGTCCGCATGAACTACGCGAATCAACTATTGAAGGAAAAGTACGAGTATCCTGAGGTACCCACTTATCCTGCAGATCAGTTTGATCAGATGATTGAGAACGAGAAGCCTGACTATGTCATCGTAACGAGTGTTGACCGCACCCATCACAAGTACATCATTCGTGCGATGGAACTGGGTTGTGACGTTGTCACCGAAAAACCGATGACCATCGATGAGGAGAAATGTCAGGAGATTCTGGATGCTGTCAAGCGGACTGGCCAGAACGTAAGAGTCACCTTTAACTACCGTTATGCACCGCACCATACTAAGATTCGAGAACTTATTCTGAATGATACCATCGGGAAAGTCACTTCCGTTCACTTTGAATGGCTGCTGAATACCCGCCACGGGGCAGATTATTTCCGCCGTTGGCATCGGGACAAGCGTAATAGCGGCGGATTACTCGTGCACAAATCCACCCATCACTTCGATTTGGTGAATTTCTGGATTGGCTCGCAACCGGATACCGTGTTTGCATTTGGTGATCTGATGTATTACGGCAGAGAAAACGCAGAAGAACGCGGTGTAACGCAATTCTACAACCGGGCAACCGGCAACCCGATCGCAAAGGATGACCCTTTTGCACTGCATTTGGATTCAGACGCACATATGAAGTCCATGTATCTGGATGCCGAATCGGAAGATGGTTACCAGCGCGATCAGAGTGTATTTGGGGATGGCATCAACATTGAGGATACAATGGGTGTTCTTGTGAAGTATCGGAACAAAGCCATTCTGACCTACTCCCTCGTTGCCTACCAGCCATGGGAGGGTTATCGCATTGCCATTAATGGCACCAAAGGCCGGATTGAAATGAACATTGTGGAGCAATCCTATGTCAATTCATTGGGTGACAAAAGTAAAGAAGGTGCTTTAATCGGTAAAACGTTGCGGGTTCTTCCAATGTTTGATGCGCCATATGAGGTTGAAGTGGAAGAGAAAGCAGGTGGACATGGCGGAGGTGACCCGGTTCTGCTGAATGATTTGTTTGGAGAGCCAGTTGAAGATCCGTTCCATCGCGCTGCTAACCACGTGGACGGTGCCAGATCCATTCTGACGGGTATTGCTGCCAATCGCGCCATCGCGACGGGTTTGCCTGTCAACGTCAATAATCTGGTTCGTTTCTAAGTCCCCCAGGTCTGCAATACATTATTAATTTCATTTAAAGGCTGCGCATATCACGCAGTCTTTTTTATATTTTTGTGGCTAATCTGCAACTCGACTCGGTAGAAGGAGGAAATCTATGTTCTTCTCTTTAAAAAACCGCCTGATTGCCTTTATCGTTGTCCTGTTTGTCCTCGCTTTTGGCACACTCTCCTACCTGCTCTTCAAGGAATCACGCACGGTCATTCGCTCTTACATCGAATCCTCTGCTCTTGAGAAAATGGAGGAATACGGTTCATACGTAGACATGGTGCAGATGCAGATCTATGATGTCGCCTCTCTTGTTTTCAACAGTGATATGGGCAAAAACTGGGATAACGCGATCGGTGATCTGAACCTGCCGGAAGGAGAAAAGATGCTGGCCAACCTCGCGATGAGCCGTTTTCTCACTCAGGCAACCAACAGTTACACTAGTATCTCGGATGTATCCATCTATCGACGGAATGGACTGCGAATTGGCAGCGAGAATCAGGTAACATATGACCCTGCCTTTGTACAAGAATCCTGGTATACGAATTTCTACACGTTGGGGGAACACTGGTTACCTGCACACACCGATCAATATGAACGTGTCAGAGATCATGGCAATCCGGTGGTCAGTCTGCTGATGCCCATTGGCACCTTTCATCATGCTACAGCGCAGAATGTCATGAAGGTGAATGTCAGTGAATCTTATTTTCTGGAGCCGCTCCGGCGCATACATCTTGCGGAGAGTAGCACTATTTTTCTACTGGGCGAGCAAGGAAATCCTATTCTGTCACAGCAGGTAGACACGTTGGGTGCTGTAGCTACCGCAGAGATCGATCGTATTCGAAAAAGCCCACTCAAATCCGGTGTGACATACCTCACGAACCAGGAAGGACAGCGAGACATTTTTGTATTCAAGAAACTGGGACGTACCGGCTGGATGTTGGCGGGTCTTGCACCGGAAAAGGAAATGTACCTCTCTCTCCATAAACTCCAAAGCACAATTGTGGTGGTGACGATTGCCCTGATTCTGGTCTCCCTCTTGGCTGCTGCATGGCTATCTCATGGCGTAACCAAACCTTTGACCAGACTGGTGCTGGCAATGAGACAGGTTCAACGAGGTGCTTTTGATCAAGCGGATTCACTACTGCCTCCAGATAAAAATGTAAAGAGCGAGATTAGTTATGTAATCTTCACTTTCCGTTATATGATCAGTCAGCTCCGCCAGCATATTCAGAATGAATTTGAACTGAAACTGCTTCGCCAGCAAGCAGAGTACAAAGCACTTCTCATACAGATTAATCCACATTTTATGTTTAATACCCTGGAACTGGTGAGCAGCCTTGCCATTCAGCGCCGAACGGATGATACGGTTCAGGTCATTGAGGATTTGGGTAAAATGATGCGCTTTTCTATCAACACCAATGACGACCGTGTTTCCCTAACCGAAGAGCTGGATTATGTGCAGCGTTATATCTCCATTTTGCAGACTCGTTTCGGTCATAAGCTAGACATTTCGGTAACGTTGGAAGGCACACTGAACTCCGTGGTCATCATCAAGTTTATTCTTCAACCACTTATTGAAAATGCAGTGAAATACAGCTTCCAGCATCAGACGACAGCTCAGGTAAGGATACGAATCAATCGGATGTATGATCGTCTGCACATTAGCGTTTCAGACAATGGACCGGGTATCCCAGCAGAAATAATCCACAAGTTGCAACATCCGGTTGCTCCCTCCTCATTGGAATCCATATTACATAATGAAGGCTGGCATATTGGACTGAGCAATGTCATTGCTCGTTGCCGTCTGCATTATGGTGGCTTGTTCACTGTCCACATGGAGAACGATGAGCGCGGAGGCGCATGTATTGAACTGATTCTACCCGTACAGGAGGAATATGATGTACAACGTATTAATCGCAGATGACGAGATCGAAGTTCGCGAAGGATTAAAATTGAAAGTCGATTGGCATGGCATGGGTTTTGTCATAACAGGAGAAGCCTCTAATGGGATCGAAGCGGATGAACTTTTGAAATCTGAACATTTTGACTTGCTGATTACCGATATGAATATGCCTGTCATGGATGGCATCAGACTATTGGATGTCTGCCGCAGTTATAATCCTTCTATTCAGATTATCATTATCACGGGTTATGAAGATTTTCAATATGCCAGAGCGGGGGTCCGCAGTCAGGTCATGGATTATTTACTGAAGCCTGTAACCCGGGATGAACTGAAAGCCACATTAGGCAAAATCAAAGCGGATCTGGATGAACAACGTAAAGTTCGAGGCAATTCCGAATTGATGCAATGGCGACTCTCTCAGTATTACCGGGAAATGAAGGAACGTTTCCTTCTTGATCTCGTTAAAGGCAATCGCCTACCGCCTTCCTCCATGCCAGAACGGCTCAGATTATTTCATCTCGAATCATGGCAAGATCAGAAGGTCTGTTTCATCACCGCCAGTATAAGTCAATCGGACAAGCAGGATATTCGAAAAGATCGCTCACACGAGCAGATGCATCTTCCTTTTGAGATGGTATGTTATGAAATCGCCCAGTCTGATTCAGACAATGTCCAGGTTTTTCATGATTCGGCACACGCAGGGATCATGCATTTCATAGTGCAAGATGGTATGCAGCATGAATTCATCCAACAGCTTACGGAACATACGGCATCCGTTTTTTCCATGGAACTCAAGATTGGGGTGGGGCTTTCTGGTTCCGGACTTGAGCACTGGAAAGAAGGTTATATCCATTCCCTTCTGGCATGGAATTCAGCTGAACGGGCTGTCAGCGGGCCAAACCTTCAGGCAGGAACAGACTATAGTCCATTACTGCCTGAAGAAACAACACGCAAGCTGCATCGTTGCCTCATTCGAGGAGAATTGGGCTCCTTCCGCAGCATCATCCACAAGGAACTTCACGAGGCATTCCAGCTTTCTCCCTCTCGAATGACACGAAGTATTTTTCAAATTTCACTGTTGATGGATTTTCCTATAGCCCCGGAATGGATACTGTGGCTTAAGACGCCAGATCAAGCAGAACGCTTATTAATGCAATGGGCTCAAGACTTCCTGAGTCGACAACTTCCTTCAGAAGATGGGGATGAGACGGTTATAGACTTAGCCAAGCGATATATCGAGGAGAACTACATGCAGGAGCTAACCTTGACGTTACTCGCTGAACGGTTTAACTATTATCCTACCTATTTCTCCGAACTGTTTAAGGAAGGTTCAGGGACCTCTTTTATTCAGTATGTGACGGGTGTTCGGATGAAACACGCCTTGCAACTGCTGAAGGAAACCCAATTAACCGTATGGGATATTACAGAACTGACCGGTTTCAGTTCGCCAAGTTATTTCAGTTCGAAATTCAAAAGAATGTTCAACATGAGTCCGTCAGACTATCGCTTGCTGCATTCCGAAAAAATCGATAGCCATGATCCGAAGAAATGAGATTCAAGCTTCTCCCCTTCCCCGGTATGATGTGGTTACCAAGAGAACGCCGCATGTTGTAAGCGGATTCATAACTGGTAACTATTATTCTTACCCATTCAGAAGGGAGGCACATGATGAAAAAAAAGACCAAACCCTTATACGGTCAGCACAATACCACAGCCTACTTGTTTCTTCTGCCCTGGCTGATCGGACTCTTCTGTCTGACACTGGGACCGATGGTTGCGTCCCTATACTTATCCATGACCAAATTCAATCTACTGTCATCACCGACTTGGACTGGACTTAGCAACTATGTTCACATCTTTACCGAGGACGATACCTTTCGCAGGTCCCTTGGGCTGACGTTTTATTATGTTTTTCTATCTGTTCCACTAAGGCTTGCCTTTGCTCTACTGGTGGCGATGGCGCTGAACAAAGGTATTCGAGCCCTCGGCATCTACCGGACTGTATATTACATCCCTTCCCTCTTGGGCGGCAGCGTTGCGATTGCAATCGTCTGGCGGCAACTCTTTGAGGGGAATGGATTGGTCAATCAGTTTTTAAGCTGGTTTGGTATCTCGGGACCATCCTGGATTGCGCATCCAGATTATGTGGTCTACACCATCATTACACTATCCGTGTGGCAATTCGGGTCTGCCATGGTCATCTTTCTTGCTGGCCTGAAACAGATCCCGGCAGACTTATATGAAGCGTCCGATGTCGATGGAGCGGGAAAAATACGTCAATTTTTCGGAATCACTCTGCCCATGCTCTCCCCCGTTATCTTTTTTAACCTGATCATGAGCATGATCAATTCATTTCAGGCGTTTACACCAGCTTACGTGATCGGAGATGGCCGCGGGGGTCCACTCGACGCAACGATGTTTTATACCTTGTATCTGTATCTGAAAGGTTTCTCGTTCTTTGATATGGGTTATGCTTCAGCTCTGGCTTGGATCATGTTGGTCATTATCGGAGTATTCACCGCAATCGTCTTTGTTACATCCCGATTTTGGGTGTTCTACGGGGATAATCAGGAGGGGAGGTAATGCATATGCCAATCAAACGACAACTGGTTCAGGCCGGGAGGCATGCCGCCATTATACTCTTCGGTCTGCTGATGTTATATCCAGTACTATGGTTGATTCTCAGTTCATTTAAACCGAACCATCTCATTTTCACCAGCGGTAGTCTATTTCCAACCAGCTTCACGCTGGAGCACTATATTAATGGTTGGAAAGGTCTACAGGGCATCTCCTTCGGCCGTTTTTTCGGCAACTCCGTGCTGATCTCGGTCATGAGTGTGCTGGGCAATGTGATCTCCTGTTCCCTTGCAGCCTTCGCCTTCTCCAGATTGAAATTTAGATTCAAAGGCCTGTGGTTCAGCATGATGTTGGTCACAATTATGTTGCCTTACCATGTTACTCTAGTGCCCCAGTATATTCTCTATAATGAGCTTCAATGGATTAATACGTATTTCCCGCTGATTCTGCCTAAGTGGCTTGCGCAGGATTCCTTCTTCATCTTGCTTATGGTTCAATTTATACGCGGTATACCGCGAGAGCTGGACGAGAGTGCGACCATTGACGGCTGCGGGCAATCACAGATCTTTTTCCGAATCGTAGTGCCTCTGCTCGTTCCGGCACTGATTACAACAGCGATCTTCACCTTCCTGTGGAGCTGGGATGACTTTTTCAGCCAGATGATCTATCTGAGCAAAATTGATCTGTTCACCGTGCAGCTGGGCATTCGCTCTCTCTTTGATCCCTCAGGACAATCCGATTGGGGCGCATTACTCGCCATGTCCACCCTGTCACTGCTTCCCGTGACCATCATCTTTTTATTGTTTCAGCGATATTTCCTTGAGGGCATTGCGACCACAGGTCTGAAGTAACAACACGTTTCTCATTATCCATAGACAGGGGGATTTACCATGTTCAAACGTTTCATGATTGGTATAATTACTTCACTTTTGTTACTCGTAACAGCTTGCTCTGGAACAGACCATACAGGGGCTAATGATAATGGAACTACCGAGGGCGGACAGGTCGAACTTCGCATCATGTGGTGGGGTGACCAGAAACGGGCAGATATTACGAATGAAGCCCTCAAAGTCTTTCAGGCGAAATATCCAGATATTAAAATTTCAGGAGAATTTGCACCTTCCTCCGGATATTTCGACAAGCTGAATACCCAGTTGGCATCAGGCACAGCACCGGATATCTTTTTCCTAGGTGGAAATGTCGTTGATTATGCCAAAAAAGATGTCCTCCTTAACCTGGACCCGTATGTTGGCAACGAACTGAATTTGGACGGTATGGATGAAACTATGATCGAATACGGACGTCTC
This sequence comes from Paenibacillus sp. FSL E2-0151, assembly GCF_037993015.1. Taxonomy (NCBI): domain Bacteria; kingdom Bacillati; phylum Bacillota; class Bacilli; order Caryophanales; family Paenibacillaceae; genus Paenibacillus; species Paenibacillus sp. FSL E2-0151. The sequence goes on along the minus strand of NZ_CP150308.1, from coordinate 2,861,681 downwards.
GACGGGAAGCTACAACATATCTCTGCCGGTGCGAACGCACGAGGAATTGTTGTTAACAAGGCACTCTTTGAGAAAGCCAGCGTGCCTTTGCCAGCTTCCGATTGGGACTGGGCGGACTATGCCGCCACTAGCAAAGAGTTGTCCGACAAGCTCGGAGACGGCTTCTATGGAACGTACAACTTTACCGTCGACGGGATGGATATTTATCTAAAACAGAGGGGTAAACAACTGTATGACATGAAAAATGGCACACTTGGATTCGCCAAGGAAGACATTCTGGAATGGTTCCAGTATTGGGAAAAGACTTCGGCATCCGGCGGTGTAGTCACACCGGAATTACAGGTATCCAACCCGCATGATGACACCAGTAAGTCCCTGTTGATCACAGGCAAAGCAGCCATGACTCTACTACCATCCAACCAACTTGCTGCATTCCAGAGTTTGACGGAAGATCCTCTGGTGTTACTCCCTGTACCACGAGGCCCTAAGGGAACGGGTGTTGTATTTGAATCCAGTCAGGGATTATCGGGTTATGCGAATACCAAACATCCGAAGGAAGTGGCAACGTTAATGGATTTCTGGATTCATGATCCGGAAGCAGCCAAAATCCTTGGTAATGACCGCGGCGTGCCCGTTACGGAAGCCAATCGAAATCTTCTTCAGGAAGGCGCTGGTCCTGTGGAGGAGATTGTCTATAACTATACAAACCTTGTCTCTGAAGCAACGAAGACTGAACCTTTTGACGTGAGTTACAACCCACCTGGATTTGCAGAGTTCTCCAAGTTAGCTCAGACGACAAATCAAGAGATCGGGTTTGGACGAAAAAGTGTGGAGCAAGCTGTCTCCGACTTCTATAACGGGACCGTTCGTATTTTTGAATCGAATCAATAACCAGAAACCAGACACTGTGAGGAGGAACATATGACAGAAGAGATACTGAATCGGCTGCGCAACATTTCGATTATGGATCAAGTTCAGCCAGTTAAACCGGAAGATCAGCAGTTATTACAAGAATGGCATGCGTCGGGTATCCGGTTTGCGGCATCGGGCGGACAACTGGAAGCTACGTATTTTGCAGCGGTGGAGAAATTGCTTGCTTGTATTCTGCCCATGGGAGACAACGATCCTATTTTACAAGAAGGTGGCATCTATCTGGGTTGTTGGTTAGAGAGTACAGGTACCATCAATGCAGAGCTGCTGTCTCGCCTGCTTCCATCTGTGTCCGAAACAACGTACCTCGCATTTGCCAAGCAGCAAAGAGATGATGGATTGCTCCCGTATAAACTCACGGCAAACGGACCCTCTTTCCGGCAAATCCAGTTGGTCACTCCGCTGGCACGCAGTGTATGGAACCACTATCAGCTTCATGGCAATCATGGGAAGCAATCGCCTTTCCTGAACACGATGTATAAGGCTATGGTTCGTTACGATGAGTGGATTGCACGCAACCGTGATACCCGAGGAACTGGCTGTGTAGAGGCCTTCAGTACGTTTGACACCGGACATGACTTATCCCCGCGATTCTGGCATGTTCCGGATACACCTTATATGAATGATGCTTCTGCCTATCATCCGGATTCTCCGATTCTGCCTTTTCTGGCACCGGATCTGACCGCCAATATCTATTGTCAGCGCATGTATCTGTCCCGTATGGCTGAAGAACTGGGGGAATCGGGAACGGATTGGAAAGCAAAAGCCGAGTCTAGCCTGGAAAGTCTTTTCCGTTATTGTTACGACGAACAGGATATGTTCTTCTATGATCGGGATCGCAATGACGAATTGGTCAGAGTCCAATCTGATGTGTTGCTCCGCGTAATGGCCTGCGAGGTGGGCGACCGTGAATTATTCGATAACCTACTGCGTCGGTACCTGTTGAATACAAGCAAGTTTTTCGCTAAATACCCGTTTACATCGATTTCAATGGATGATCCCAGATTCGATCCCTTTTCCTCCTATAACAGCTGGGGAGGGGCATCCAATTTCCTGAGTCTGATTCGGGCGCCACACGCATTCGAGTATCATCATCGATATGTAGAGCTAACTTGGGTAATGCAGCCTATCTTGTCCGCTCTATCCAAAGATAAGCGATTTGGTCAGGTACTAAGCCCCTGGACCGGAGAACAAGGTTTTACCGAGACGTACTCACCCTCCATCCTCTGTCTCCTCGATTATGTGGAGCGACTATGCGGAATTATGCCTGTTGGATCGAATCAGCTCTGGTTTACCGGACTGCTCCCCATCGACATGGATCATGCTGAGATCGTATCTGGCAACACGGCTTATAGCCGGAAAGTCAACGGAGTAGGATATGAATTGGTCAACACGCCTGATCGCATGACGGTATATCTGGAAGGCAAGGTTCATCTGGATGGCCCGTCAGGGATTCGACTGGTGACGGATCATAGTGGACATCTGGAAGGCGTTATTGGAATGAGCGTTCGCACGGTCGAGGGAGAGCTTTTCTATCAAGGAGAGCGCATTCCGATTCGGGTCAAAGGAAATGAAATGCAGCGTTACGCTGATGGAAGTTTGAGCACCGAGCGCGATATTGGCATCATCCATCCTACGTATCGTTAATTGTTTGTATGCAAAAAGCGCAAGTTGCCGAGGTATACTTCCCCTGCACTTGCGCTTTCCCCTTTTGCGCGTTTATATTTCTTTATTTCTTATTCATAAGGACACAAGATAGAAATTGACTACCACTGCGGAAATCATTCTCTCTCTGGTTACAGAGGAGATGAGTTTCACCTTACACCTTCCGGTTCCACGCCGGGTGACGATAAAATTCAATCGTATCAATATAATTTACCGTGAACTGCTGTTCCACATCCGACAGGTTCAACAGTTTGCGGTCGATTTGCTTCATCCCCATGACCACATCATGCCTTAGCAGGTCCATCGCAATTTTGCCAACAAACCCGCCTTCCATCTCTTTATGCTTGGTACGAAACTCTTCATTGTAGATCAGTTCAGGTGTGAATGCCGCTTCGACGAAAGCATTAACGAGCGTAAGCTCATTGCCCTCGATCTGCACTGCTAGATAATAATTGCCACGCTCATCCTTAATGAGGTCTTTATACATCTCTACGATCATGTGAATCACTCCTCTATTATAAAAGAAACCCCGTTAGCCGTAACGAACATGGGCTATCAAACGTACACCTTCCTACCCCGTTCCTTCATATACTAGGTACAAATGGCGAACGGAGGAATACTTATGAGCTGGCAGCATCTCCATACTGGAAAAACACTTCAGCAGCGCCTGGCAGAACTCCAGGGGCACCTTGCAGAACTGAATACTCCACTCTCCGGGTTGGAACCGGGACGTATTCGTCGTGTCTATCCAAGGCAGTTTATCAAAGTAAACCGGCAGTTATTCATTCCACTTAGTCTGAATTCCATTCGGGTATTCGATATTCCTCGAACACGGCGAGGCGTCAGAGTGGGAATCCGCACGACTTTCCCTTCCAGGGATGCATTTAACAATATCAGACTTGTGGGCGTGGGACTGGATTATCTTGAACTCCAGGGAAAAGGCAGAGTCCCTTCCCGTATATTATTTCCTCTCTCCAGCGTCGAGTCGATCTATCGGCCAACCACCGGAAGAAAAAACCTGAAACGGCCTTGTAGGCGGAAGTAAAGCTGGTTCTTTTCGCAAGCCATACAATGGTTCCCAAATGTCTGCATACGGGTGCTCCCTTCCAATATATAATTATAACCCATGCAACCACTTATCTGCTGAAGAATCATTTTATGTCAAAAAGCGGTGAGAACAGAACTCCTTCTGTATCTCACCGCTCAGCCAGTTACGGATCAAGCTGACCCTTCACATGTGTACATCAGATGCCTGTCCATACATCCTTGGCATAACGACCTTCCTGCTGAAGCTGATTAATCCAATCTTCTGCTTCCTTCGCGGATTTGCCATGAATATCAGCGTATGCCTGCTGGAGTGTAGCTTCCACATCAGGTGCCATCTTGCTGCCATCACCGCAGATATACAGATGCGCACCCTCTTCAAACAAAGGAATCAGATGATGGGCATCGTCTCTCATCAGATGCTGTACATAACATTTCTCCTCCCCGTCTACACGGGAGAAGGCCGTATGAAGCTTCACAAGCCCTTCTTGCTGGGCTGCTTCCAGTTCATTTTTGTACAGATAATCATGTTCGGGATTCCGGCATCCAAAGTACAGGTGGGCTTCACCAACCTCTTGACCTTGTTCCTTCAATACATGCCTTGCTTGCAAGAAACCTCGGAATGGAGCAACACCTGTACCCGGGCCTACCATGATGACGGGAACCTGTGCATCCTCCGGCAGTTGGAACCCGGATTCCGGTGTCCGCGTGAACATCACGATCTTGTCACCCGACTTCAGGGTAGCCAGATAGTTGGACGCAATACCTTTGTATTCCCCCTGCCCACTCCATGCCGGGGCGCGCACAACACTGACCGTAATACTCGCTTGATCGGGCTGAACACGCGGTGAGCTGGAGATCGAATAATATCTGGCTTTTAATGAAGGCAATAATTCAAGGAAACGCTCAAACGGCAGTTCACATGCCTCATATTTCACCAGGTAATCCAGCATGGATATCCGTTTGTTCCGAACTTCATCCATATACACAGATTCATCAAGCAGCGCTTCAAGTTCTTTCTTATGTGGTGGACATACGGTGTATGCTGCCATTTCTCTCAACTGCGCACGAGTTGCCGCCTCCTGAAGCTCAACACTATGACTGAGCAGATCATACAGGTTCACCGGCTGATGCAGCGGCAGATGCGCGGCACTGCGACCGGATGCATCCAGAACGAGATGCTCCGTTCCGGTGAATCCATAACGACGAAGTACGCGTTCCACCAGCTCCGGTGGGTTCTGCGGCAGAATGCCCAGGTGATCCCCTTCCCTGTAGGTTATGCCTTCTGGCAATTTGATCTCCAGGTGACGTGTGCTTCGTTCACTGCCCGCGTCGTGAAGCTCCCTGTTCTCAAGTACTTCTGCCACATGTGCATCATACGTATCCGCAAGCGGTGTTACGGCGAGTCCACTGACAAACTGTACAGATAGTGAACTGCGTTCGCTATTGGAGCTTGTGTTCAGTTTCAGTCCCATCGTTCGTGCGAGATCTGGCCATAATTGCTCTGTCCAATCCCCCACCTGTTTCTCGAAATCTCCACTGGCATCGGACTCACCCAGCGGTGATAACCGCTCTGCTCCTCTGGAAGATAACTGTTCATCTATTAAACGCGGAATACGCTGATAGGTGCTGGCCCAGTTGTGGTCACCGCATCCAAGAACGGCGAAACGCACACCTTTGAATTCATTCGCATCTGCATGTTCGATCCACTCGACAAACATCTTGGCATTACTTGGCGGCTGACCATTATAGGATGCACTGACAATAATGACGGCACCCTCCTTTGGCAGTTTGCCAACACGATCATCCAGCGTAGCGACCTCACTCCGGAAACCCTGATATCTGGCGGTATCCGCAATTTCACGTGCAATGCCTTCAGCGGTACCCAGATTGGAACCGTACAGAACAAGCATCGGTGTGTGGTGAGCATTGGCTGCATCTGGCTCCGTTCTTTTGGCAACCGGCTTTGGTTCTTCGACCGCTACACCCGGAACGGCCATGACTGGCTGCCCCCCACGCGCACGTACACGAATTGTGAAGTTATCCGGTTTGAGCGTCAGCGTTTCTTTCACTTTTAACTGATAATCCGAATGATCTATGAAGTCAAAATGCTTCAACACCATGCCCAGTACCAGCGTTGCTTCCTGAAGTGCAAACTGCTGACCAATGCAGGCCCGTTGACCGTTACCAAAAGGTTTATAGGCATCATGCGGCACTTTGCTCGGATCTTCGAACCGTTCCGGGCGGAATTTCTCTACGTCGTCTCCCCATGCTTCGCGGTCACGATGCAGCTTGGGAATAAGTACACTGACACTGTCTCCTTTTTGCAAAGGATATTGACCCGCAAGTACCGTGTCCTCTTTTGCATACAGGGAAAATGCCGGGGCCGTAGGCCATAACCGCAGTGCTTCATTCAAAACCATGCGAACATACTTCAGATTGCGAACCTGGTTGTACGTGGGAACCGGATCTTTCAGAATCTGATCCACCTCAGCTTGTGCTTTAGCCAGCGTATCCGGATTCTTCATCAGATAATAAACGGCGAAGGATAACAGTCCACTTGTGGTCTCATGTCCAGCAATCAGGAATGTAATAATCTGATAACGGATGTTCTCATCATCCAGCGTTTCTCCTGTTTCCGGGTCCTTGCCACTGAGCATGTGGGACAACAGATCATCTGCGCCTTCCTGCGGTTTCTCTTTGCGCTCGGCAATAATGTGATCCACCAAAGAGAACATGGAACGGATATCCTGTTCAAACTGTTTCTTTTTGGTGATCATCAGCTTGTCTTGCAGACGCAGTCGCTGCAATGAACTCATGGATTCATCCAACGCACGAACCATACTCGTAATGAATGGATGTGGTTCTTCCCGATAGAAGCTGTTAAACCGATAGTTGAACCCACACAGGCCAATCGTATCGAGCGTAAGACGTGTCATATCATCCGGAACGTTAACCGTCTCATCCGGGTTCAATCGTGACCATTTCTGAACCAGCTGCACAGCCAGATCAATCATTTTGTTGTGATATCCCTGCATCGCACGTTGACTGAAACTTGGCAGCAGTACGTTATGGGCTTTTTTCCAATTCGGCTCCTCGGTCCAACTCGTAAATAGCCCATCTCCTGCAAAAGCACGAACCTTCGCAAGGGGTGCCCACACCCGTTTGTCGAATTTGGATTCATCTGTTACCTCGGCGACCAGTTCGTGACCGGAAATATACAATTCACTTCGTCCGGGGTACTCCATACGAAAGATCGGTCCGTATTCTTCAGCCAGTTTCACCAAGGATTGCACCGGCTCTTCAAAGTTCAATTGCGGCAAATTGCCCAGTGGGCCAAATGTTTTTGGTTGAGGCACTGAAATTGGTGGCATGACGCTCACTCCTTCTTTCCAAGGTAAGAGTTCTACAACTAAAAAATAATGACTTGATTTACAGACTCGATTACACTTACTCTTCAGATCAACAGATTCAAGTTATTTTTTGCACATTTTCATATTTCATCCAGATAACGATAAAACCATCAAAGAACTAACTGACTGAAATGGTATATTGGTCATTTTTGATTAAAAAAAATGGAGCACTTCGTTATCTTCTTTTACCCTAACATTTCCAGTTCTAATCTTCAACAGTCCCAAAGTCATAGGACCTCAGGACAGGGATTAAGGTATAATTATGAATTCTTTAACAGAACCTGAATAACAGACTCCATCTCTAATGGAGCAACTGTCGTTTCATAACGGCCATGGATGTCCCCATTACGGTCAATCAGGAATTTGGTGAAATTCCATTTGATGCCGTCACCTTGATACAATTCTGGATGCTTCTCTTTCACAAAGGTGTCCATCCACTCTCCTTCCTTCGTGTCCAGATCATAACCTTGAAATGGCGCTTCTGTAGTCAGATAACGAAACACAGGATGCATCGATTGCCCAACGACCTCAACCTTCTCCAAAATCGGAAAGGATATCTGAAACTGACTTCTGCAATACTCAGCTACCTCAGCGCTACTACCAGGTTCTTTGTCGTTAAACTGGTTGCACGGGAACGCCAGAATCTCCAGCCCCTGATCACCATATTTCTCATACATCTGCTGAAGTTCACTGAATTGCCGGGAGTAGCTGCACCGACTTGCTGTATTCACAATAAGTAGCACCTTCCCTTTAAAAGCAGAAAAATCACCCTTGTGTCTATCCATAAACGGAACTTGGTAAGAAAATATACTCATCTGTATTCATCCTCCTCTTTCTCTTTTGTATCTCATATGAACTCTCTCTTGAGATGGATTATACACCTCCATTATTAATAGGTGAAATATATAATAAATATAATTTTAATAGCTTTTAACTATAGTATACGAAATAAAAAACTGCCCTTAGCAGTCACACACTGCATCTCGGACAGTTATCAAAATCATGATGTTAAATCACGCTAAACACATCGTTAACCCATAATTAAACCATATACAATGCCTGGTCCGTGTACCCCAATGGTTAAATCATTTTCAATATCGGAAGAGCGGCTTGGCCCGGAAATAAAGTGGATGCCTGCTGGAAGATTCTCTCTCCCCGCTTCGTCAAATCGATCCAGCGTCTCACCCAGTCTGGTGTGCAGTCGATCTACTGGAATAATGATGATGAGTACCGTAGGCAAGAGACTGACTGAACGACCTTTTTCCGGTGAAGAAAGTACAGTAACCGAGCCTGTGTATGCTGTTGCATAATCCGCCATGACCACACCGATATCAGCCTCAGCTGCCCGAGCCTTCCAGTTCTCATCCGCCTGACTATTCCAGACTGAGATCTGTACATCCGGAAGCTGCTCTTCCAATCCGAGATCCTGTAACGCCTGTTCATTCTGACGAATGATATACCTGGCACTCAGTTCATGAGACTTGTTGGCAATAAATTGAGATACTTCTTCCATGTTCTGAACCCGGGCAATGTGTGCGCCTACACTCACAAAGTTATCTGTAAATGCTTGAATACGCTTCTCTTCATCCCATTCCAGTTCAGTCCAAAAGTCGGGTGCTCCCCGAAAGGGTTGGGTCGGCGCATGGCGTTGCCTTGGTCTCCTCAATTTCGAAGCAATATCATTCATGAACTGCTCCTGTTTCTCCATGGACTTCTTCTCCAATTGTGCGAGCCATTGCTGATGTTCAGTGACCATGCTTATCCTCCCCTTCTTCTCGTTCACGAATAATCTGCTCCATACGACTGCGAACGGAAGAATCCATGGCCGGTTGCTCTTGGTTCAGTTCCTGATCCAGCTTGTTCCATTGTTGCCGGAAGGATTTCTTGGCGAGACTTGGGGCAACCCGATACTTGTTCCAGCCTTTGAGAGGACCCAACTTGAGAGAAATGCCGTTGTTGCGTACAACTGCCTTCTGCCCGATCTGTCCCAGGCGTATGGCCGCACTGAAACGTTTGGAATTGGATACAACAGCGGCAAATCCCTTCATGCCCATGCTTTCCATTTTGTTTCCATGGCCGTCTTCCACTTTACGCCTGCGTAAATAAACGAGCATATCATGCAATGGAATTTTAACTGGACATGCTTCATAACAGGCTCCGCACAGACTCGAAGCACCCGCAATATCGTTCCATTCATCAATGTTGCCATTAAGTGCAGGTGTCAGTACTGCGCCAATTGGACCACTGTATGTTCCACCGTAGGCATGACCTCCAATATGACGATATACTGGGCAAGCATTCAGACAAGCACCACAGCGAATACAATTCAGCAACTCCTGGAATTCAGGATCACCGAGCTGTAAGGATCGACCGTTGTCCACGATAATAATATGCATTTCATCCGGTCCATCCGCATCCGCTGTTCGGCGAGGACCTGTGATGCCTGACATGTACATCGTTAATTTCTGACCTGTTGCGGAGCGTGGCAACAAGGTTGCCATGACCTCCAGATCCGTCCACGACGGGATGATCCGCTCCATGCCCATCAGTGTAATCTGCGTTTTTGGAACAGTGGATACCATACGGGCATTGCCTTCATTTTCGAACAAAACCATGGAACCTGTCTCTGCAATCGCAAAATTGCAGCCGGTCATGCCGATATCTGCTTCGAGGAACTTCTCGCGTAGCTTTTTGCGAACAAATCCGGCAAGTACCGTTGTGTCCGGCTCCAGAATTTCACCCGCTTCCTTCGATAACAACTCTGCAATCTGGTAGCGGTTCTTATGGATGGCTGGAATGACAATATGAGAAGGGGCTTCACCTGCCAACTGTATGATGTATTCACCCAGATCGGTCTCAATGGCTTCAATGCCCGCCGACTCCAATACATGATTCAGGTGTACTTCCTCCGACACCATCGATTTGGACTTCACCACCGTAGAAGCCTGCTTGTGCGCCGCAATATCCAGCGCAATCGCCGCTGCTTCCACCGATGTATCTGCAAAATGAATATGAACCCCGTTCGCACGGGCGTTATTCACAAATTCATTCAGGTAATAATCCAGATACGCAATCGTGTGCAAACGAATCTGACGGCCACGCTCCCGCCATTCATCCCAGTTTCCATGTTCTTCTGAGGCAGACTTCTTGCCGTTACGCAATCGTTCTGTCGTGAATTTGACTGCTTTTCGCAGAAAATCATCATTCAAGGCCAGTCCGGCACGTTCTTTGACCGTAGTATCCATAACTCCCGGTTGGCTCATCCTGTTCGCACCCCCTCATACAGTAGTTCCGCCAGATGCATTACACGCACCGGTTCATTCCGATAACGCAGATTACCTGCGATATTCATCAGACAGGCCATGTCCAGCCCCACCAATACTTCGGCTTGTGTCTCTTTGACATGATCGACCTTCTCCGTCACCATCGCTCCTGAAATATCGGACATTTTGATGGCAAACGTGCCCCCGAACCCGCAGCAATCCTCAGCAAATGGGAGCGGAACCAATTCCAGACCTTTTACTTGAGAGAGCAGCGCCATCGGCTCATCCTTCACACCAAGCAGACGGCTACCATGACAGGATGGATGATAGGTTACTTTGTGCGGAAAATGTGCGCCCAGATCGGTTATCCCGAGCACCTGAACGAGGAATTGAGTAAACTCATAAGCTTTGGCTTCCAATCGTTTTGCCTTCTCCAACCATACTGGTTCATCCGCGAACAGCTCGGGATAATGATGAATCATATACGTACACGATCCCGAAGGACATACCACAAAATCACTGTCGTCAAACGCTTCAAGAATCGTTTTGGCCGCTACCCGAGTCTCATCCCAGTACCCGCTATTGTAGGAAGGCTGACCGCAGCAGGTCTGCACCGGCGGAAAATCCAGCCGAACGCCATGAGCGGCGAGCAATCTGACCATGGCCTCCCCCACTCGGGGATAGATGGCATCGCTGAGGCAGGTAATGAATAAGGAGACCTTCATAATTACACGCTCCTATTAACTGATTAGTAGATAAATTTACTATGAATATTTACACTGGACACTCCGTTTCGTGTAAATGTTTAGTTCATTTTATATAGATAAAATCTGAAAGATTAAACCGTGATGATACCAATATCGTATCCGCTCAAATGTTCTGTCTGTTCAGCCTCCAATGGCTGATCGGTAACGATCATATGGACTGCATTTAACCCGGATACTCGGGCAAAAGCACGTACACCAAATTTACTGGCATCTGCAAGTAAGATGACTTGATCGGATATGCCAACCATCTTCTGCTTCAGCCTTGCCTGGAGTTCATTGGATTCACTGATTCCGCCACCTTCGAGATGTACACCTTTGCACGACATGAACATTTTATCCACGTGATACGTTTCCAAAGAACGCTCCGCCAGCGGCCCAACAAAAGACAACGAGCGCGATGCCAGCTGGCCCCCTGTTGAGATGACCTCAACCTTGTCACGGTTGCTGAGTTCAGTGGCAATTTGGATCGAGTTGGTTAAGACCGTCAGCGGAAAATCCGGCATGTTCGCTGCCATATAACCTGCCGTTGTGCTCGCATCCAACAGAATGCGATCACCCGGATTAATCATCGTCAGAGCCGCTTGTGCAATCCGCTTTTTCTCTTCCGCATGGGTTGTCTCCCTGATCCGGTAAGGGATCTCCGGTTGATCTTCCTTCACACTCACTGCACCACCGTGAGATCGGCGTAGTCGTCCTGCGTGTTCCAGCCGATCCAGGTCACGCCGGATGGTTTCCTCCGTCACCCGGCAGCGCTCACTAAGCTCGGATACACGCATACTGCCCTTTACATTCACCATCTCCACAATCCGGTCATACCGCTCGGCTGCCAGCATGTTACACCTCACTCCCCGCTTGTGAATTAGATGAAGCCGTCACACGCAGAAATCTGCCATAAGCATCTTCCCAGATTGACCTGTCCTGCGGCTCATACACAGTTACCGGAAATGAATCACGAATGGCCTTACGCGCTTCCCAGATATCTTTAAAAGCTCCGCTCGCCATCCATTGCACAGCCATATTCCCGATGGCACTTCCCTCTGCTGGACCCGCCCATACCGGCTTACCAATGGAATTTGCAGTCCACTGACATAACAGGCGGTTCTGGATGCCTCCACCGACCATATGCAACCCGTTGAACGCCTGACCCGACAATTGCTCCGTCCATTCCAGAACTCTTCTATACTTCAATGCAAGACTCTCCAGAATTGCCCGGGCAATAGCCCCCTGATTCTCTGGTACCACTTGCCCTGTATCACGGCAATACTGACGTATACGGGTCGTCATATCTCCTGCAGGCATGAACAGTTCATCATCCGGATCAAACAAACTGGAAAATGGAGGTGCCTGTTCCGCCTTTGCCAATAACGCATCATAGCTAATTCCCTGCCCCTGGCGCTCCCACTCGCGCATGCTTTCCTGCAAAATCCATAAACCCATAATGTTCTTCAGCAGACGGAATGTTCCGCCCGCCCCGCCTTCATTCGTGAAGTTCAAGGCCAGACTCTGGCTACTTATCGCAGGATGATCTATCTCCGTACCCATCAGGGACCAGGTTCCACAGCTCAGATAAGCAAATGAACGTTCCGTTGCAGGAACAGCCACAACGGCTGAACCCGTATCATGCTCTGCAACCGCGATCACAGGAATCGGGGTAAGACCCAGATCGTTACAGATACTGCTGCGTAACTGTCCAACACGGGTACCTGGCAGTACGGCTTCACCGAACAGTTTTTCCGAAATACGAATATGCGCCAGCAACTGACTGTCCCATTGACCAGCCGATGGATTGTATAATTGCGTTGTCGTTGCATTGGTGAACTCATTCACCGCTTCTCCTGTCAGGAAATAACGTAGCAAATCCGGAATCATGAGAAAACGCTCTGCTTCATGAAGTAACGGGGAACCGCTACGTTGAAGCGTTGCCAATTGATACAGGGTATTAAAGCTAAGAAACTGTATCCCTGTACGTTCGAAGATTCGCTGAGAGGTCAGCTCTTGCCGTACCTGATCCATCATGCCGTTAAACTGTGTATCACGGTAATGATACGGATTACCCAGCAACTCACCATTACTGCCAAGCAAACCAAAATCAACGCCCCAGGAATCGATCCCCAGGCTCTCCGGCTGTTCTCCCTGCTGTTTCACAAGGGTAAGCCCCTGCAACAATTCATGATGCAATCGCAGAATATCCCAGTGCATCCGCTCGCCAACCTTCACTGGTTCATTCTTGAACCGATGGATTTCGCTCGTTTCGATCCCTCGATCATTCAGATGTCCCAGTAACGCTCTCCCGCTCCCAGCGCCCAAATCATAAGCCAGCACACTCACCGCGCTTCACCAACCTTTCGAACCCATCCTATTTTCCAAACGGTATCCCTTGATTCAGTCCGTAACCCTGTACTTTATTCTGTATTTATTGTTTGTTTGTTTTTGTTTAATACTGTTTAACTTTATTTTACGAGTATATCACCAATGTAAGCGTTTGAATACCCTTCAGTTTTTCTTTCTTTTGGGTATACCAAAAACGACTCTCTCCCACCTGGGAGGAGCCGCATTTCTTTTTTTACGTATAAAATTGACCTTTGCTTACCCCCGACTGGGGTTGTACATCTCTCTCAAAATGCTTGAAACGTGTCCCCTGATACGTCAGCATCCCTCGATCATTTTCCACCATCATACCATAATGGTTTCCGCCAACAATCAGTTCAGTGCGCTCCCCATTGTCGAATTCAAATGTAACATAATACCGGGTAGTCGCACTGCTATCGCCGCTTCCACCTGAGACTTCCGTTCGTTTGGCTACCACTGTTGAGTGCAGGGTTAACAAGGCTGCCGCGTTATTTGACATCCCTGAGCGTATGCCTGAAATAATAACAAAAACAATGACTCCCGCAATGATGAGAAATATGGCGCCAATGAAAATCGAAGCAAATGCATTCATTGTAGCAAACTCATTAAATCCCGAAAAAAAACCACCCTGATTGCCTTCAAAACCTGGTACTCCATTCATGTCGTCAAACACACCAAAGCCGTCTACGCTTAATCGGCCCATCGATGAGGACACGCTCGTTAACGCCATTCATCATCGTTCCTTTCCCCTTGCAAAAATAAGATGCACCGCCCCCCACGCAAGGAAGGCGGTGCATGCAGACAACCCGTTCTGCCTTGTCCATATACTATATGAACCAGATCAGGAATACAGACGTTCAAGTTCGTCGACCAGACTGCCGACATAAGCAACCGCAGAGCGAATCGGCTCAGGTCCGGACATATCCACACCCGCAAGCTTCATTAACTCCTGTGGTGTGAGACTTCCACCAGCTTTGAGTGCATCAAGCCAGCGATCTACCGCAGGCTGTCCTTCTTCACGAATCTGCTGTGCAGCCGCTGTGGAAGCCGTCAAGCCTGCCGCATAGGTATACGGATATAGTCCCATATAATAATGAGGCTGTCTCATCCACGTGAGCTTGGCCCCTTCATCAATTACCAGATCAGGTCCCCAGAATTCGGAAAGGATGTCTCCCTTGAGTTGACTTAACGTCTTCGCCGTAATGGGCTCATCATTGGTTGCGCGTGCGTACACCCTGCGCTGTAATTCACCTTCCAGCAGATGTGTAACGAAGTTATGGTAATACGTGTTCAACAATTGCAAAATGACCCAGCGACGCATTCTCGGATTATCGGAACGCTTCAATAGATGATCGGCCAGAAGCATTTCATTCATGGTCGACGGCGCCTCAATGAAATAAAGAGATGGCCGTGTATTCGTGAGCCGTTGGTAACGTCCCGCAAGCATGAAGTGGCCTGCGTGCCCCACTTCATGGGCAAGTGTAAATGCTCCGCGCATATTGTTCGCCCATGAAATTAAGATATAAGAGTGTGAACCATATATAGAGGAGCAAAATGCCCCTGTGGATTTGCCTGCGTTATCTGCGTAATCCACCCAGCGATCACTGAATGCGCGCTCTACGATCTCGCCGTACTCCGGCCCAAGCACATCAAGTGCTTCTCGAATGAGTATGCACGCCTCATCATATGTAATGGCAGGGCTAAATTCAGGATCAAGCGGCGCCTTCAGATCACAAAACATCAGTTTGTCCAGACCCAGCTCACGTTTCTTGAGAGCCGCCAGTCTGCGCATATGAGGTGCGAGTTCCTGCTGGATAATATCCAGAATATTATTGTACATCTCTTTGCTCACTTGCTGTGGGCTGAGAAGCATATCTGTAACATCGTCGTAACCACGCAGCCTGGATAAAACAACCTGTTTCTTCACTTCGGTTGCATAACCTTCTGCAAACGTATTTTTGTAATCATTTAATGTCGAGCTGAATGCAGCATAAGCAGAACGGCGCAGCTTTGTATCAGACGACATCTCATAATTATTTTCATAAAATGACCAGGATAACGGACGATTATTGTCCTCTCCATCGAGAGCATCGTCAAACGTCATGTCTGCCAGTTTACCGCGCAGATAGATACGGTATGGCGAATCCAGTACCTCTCCTAATGAAGCGAGTACCTTCTCGGTCTCGGGCGTAAGCCGATGTTCTTTTTCTCGAATCAAACGCTCCAAACTGCGCGCATACGGCTCCAATCCCGGAAGTTCTTCAAGGTAACGTTCAACGGTTCCCTCCGGCAGATCAACGATCTCCGAATTGACAAAAGACAAGGACGAAGACAGATTTGATAGGATATCTCCTGCCTTGGCTGAATTCTCAATATTCACCGGATTGGTGCTGTCCTCTGACTGCTTCAGTCGAGCATAAGAAGCCGTCTTGCCGATCCGCTCCTGCAAAGCTTCACGCGCATCTAGACAAGCCAGTAATTGTTCAGCCCCTTCGCCCAGACGTCCTTTGAACGTTTCGATCTGGGTAGCAGCCTGAGGAAGTGATCGAAGCTCCTGCTCCCACTCTACATCGGTTACAAACAAGTCTCTCAGATCCCAAGTGGTTTCTGGGTTTACCTCAGCACGTGTACGTATTTTTTCCATCTTTAGTTGTCATCCTCCTTGCATTTTCCAATATCTCTCATCGTATCATATTCCAGTTCAAGGGAGTATAGATTGGACTAAAGATTATTCTCACTTACCACTTCGATGACAGAACAACCTTCCGATCGCTGTTATCCCCAGATTTTTTGATTCCCCTTTTTCAAAGGTAAAAATCCGGTGATAAAGGCGCACGCTCCGCTTCTTCAGGTTCTTTCTGTCCTCTACGTTCTCGTGTGAATGTTTAGTTCCATCTATATAAAAGGGGTATCTAGGATAAAGGCCAGTATATGCTTTTGCTCATGTGACCATGGTCTGAAAGTAACTAAAAAAACCGCCAGGTAATGGAAGAATCCATTTACCCGGCGGTTCATTATAGAACTTACTTATTTAGCTTTCTTTCCAGATTACATTTTCACCGTAATTTTTACCCCAGTTATACATCGCGTGCAGGACGGGCATCAGGCTTTGACCGTGATCTGTCAACGTATATTCCACCCGAGGTGGTACCTCTGCATACACCTTGCGTTCAATCAGTTTGTCTTCCTCCAGCTCACGAAGCTGGTTGGTCAGCATCTTCTGGGTAATATGAGGGATTAGGCGTTTCAGCTCACTGAAACGTTTGGTGCCTTCCAGGCCCAAGTGCCACAAAATAATCAGTTTCCACTTGCCACCGATCACCGCAAGGGTCAATTCCTTCTCACAGTTGATTTCTTTCAGATTAATCCGTTCCTTCACTTCGGCTGCCATGGCTCCGAGCCCCCTCATCTTCAATCTTATATCGCGTATATTACACATATCACGGGGACACTTCTCACGAGGTAAGCTTTCCGCTCCATGCATGATGTAATAAGTACATTCATTCGATACAGCTATCTATTAATTCTACTACAGCCTGGTCGGGATGCAAAGTTTAACTGTAAATCACGGATAAAACCTATATAGATGAATGATTATGTATCGCAGAAAAGACCAGAACCCTTCATGATCAAAGGATTCCGGTCTTTCATCTATTCACTATTCCAGGTTCGCGTGGCGGCCAAACATATCCGCTCCGGTCATACCCTTCATTTCCATCATCGTAAGAATGAGAGCATCCATGCCGATTAACAGTCCTTGTTCGAACAACGAGCCCATCGGCTGAATGGTTACTGCCGCTCCGGAAGTTGCTGTGTCCTCTTTGGCTGAAGCCGGGAGACGTACTACCGTAGTTGCCAATTTCCCAATCGTGGACTCTGGCTTAATCGTAATGAGACCTACAGGCGCACCAGCTTGACTAGCCTTTTGAGCCATGGCCACCAGACTGCCTGTTTCTCCTGAGCCAGAGCACAGCAAGAGGAAATCCTTCGAGCTGATCCCAGGTGTTACGGTCTCGCCCACCACATATACACGAAGCCCCATCTGCATCAGTCTCATGGCAAAAGCCTTCCCCATAAGTCCTGACCGGCCTGCTCCTGCTACAAAAATCTGTTCCGCAGCCAGAATGTGCTCAGCCATCGCTTGCATCTCTGCATCTTCGATCTGGCTTAACGTACGTTCCAGCTCCTTCAAGATGTCAGCTGCGTACTGTGTTTTGCTCATCTGCTTACCCTTGTTTAACGAGACGTTGCATTTCAGCTGCAACTGCCGCTTTGTCTGCTTGTCCTGTGATACCGCCGCCTACAATAACCAGATCCGGTTGTGCTTTGATTACTTCTGGCAATGTTTCCAGCTTGATTCCACCAGCGACAGCCGTTTTAGCGTTTTTCACAGCAGCTTTGATCGTTTGCAGATCTTCGAATGGGCTTTGTCCTTCAGCTTGCAGATCATAACCCGTGTGTACACAGATGTAATCTACGCCAAGCGCATCAATTTCACGAGCACGTTGTTCAAGGTTAGGCACGTTGATCATGTCCACAAGAACTTGTTTGTTTTGTTTCTTCGCTTCTGCTACTGCACCTTTGATCGTACTGTCATTGGTTGCCCCAAGCACAGTGATTAGATCCGCACCAGCTTCAGCTGCTTTCATGATTTCATAACCACCAGCGTCCATGATTTTAAGATCTGCAAGAACTTGCAGATTAGGGAATGCTTCTTTCATCGCTTTTACCGCGTGCAAACCTTCATTAATAACGATTGGAGTACCAATCTCAACGATATCAATATATTGTTCAACCTCTTTAACCAGTGCGATACCTTCAGGGATATTTACCAAGTCAAGCGCCAATTGCAATTTCATCATTTATTTCTCCTTTGTTGTTCAAGTATGATTCGTTCCTGTAAAAATAATAATCAGATATTTAGCCTGCACCAATTTGTCTGTTCAGATGCATGCAGTGTTTGTTTTGGCTACTCACTCATTGTAGACCCTGACTATCCATTCAGGAAGTACGCACTTTGAAGTGGGGTAGTTACTTGGGGGATACTATTGATAGTTATTCGTTGTTAGGTGAATCAAACATAGAATTAATCCTCTATTCCAATCCACATGCTTACAGCAGAACAGCAGCCTAATCATCCAATTATATATTCAATATAAAAGACCCCGCCACATGGCAGGGTCTTTATCTTTATCGTTTCATTTTCAATCCAGCCAAAGCTGGTTTAGAAATTTATCATTTTACAGATATACAGGTTTCACGCATACCGGCTTGGATACACCTGTGCTGTGACCAGTGTATTTCAGACGTCCGCTTTCCTGATCTACCGTGAATGTCACGAGGTTGTTGGTATCGCGGTTAGCTGCGATCAGCAATTTGCCGTTAGGTGTCAGCGCAAAGTGACGCGGGTGCTCACCTTCTGCAGATACATGCTCAACCAGTGTCAGGTGACCTTTGTCTGCATCTACTGCAAATACAACGATGCTGTCATGTCCACGGTTAGAACCATATACATAACGTCCATCATTGGAAACCGTGATTTCGGCTGTTGTATTCTCTTTGCCATCATATCCATCAGGCAGTGTGGATACAGTAGACAATTCAGTCAACGTGCCCGCTGCTGCATCATATTTGAACGAAGTAATGGAAGAATCCACTTCATTGATGACATATGCGAACTGACCATTCGGGTGGAACGCCAAGTGACGTGGGCCTGCTCCCGGATGTGTTTTCGTTTCACTGTGCAGCACAAGTTCATTTTTGTCTGCATCAATAGAATAGATCGCGATGTTATCTGCGCCCAGATCCTGTACCATCATGTATTTACCATCTGGGCTGAAGAATGCGGAGTGAACATGTGGCTTGTCCTGACGTTCAGGATGCGCACCTTGTCCTTCATGTTTCTTCTCGTCCAGAAGCGCTCCAACTTCACCGTTATCCGTCAAGGCTTGCAGACCTACCAGACCACCGTGGTAGCTGGAGAGGATCAAGTATTTGCCGGAAGGGTCACGCTGGATATGACATGGCGGAGCTGAAATGGAGTTATTCCGGTTCAGCAACGTTAATTTTCCTGTAGAAGGATCAATGCTCAGAGCTACAGCTTCAGACATTTTGTTGCCTTCAGCTGACGCTGTTTCACCAATCGCATACAGTTTGTTTCCTTCAGCATCCACGTTGACAAACGTTGGGTTTTTCACACCCGCGATGCCGTCAAGCTTGGACAAGCTGCCTGTATCCTCATTCAATTCATATGCATAAATGCCCTCATTTTCCGCTTCGGCGTAAGAGCCAGCAAGTACGAGCAAGCGTTTTGATTCACTCATTACAGTTTCCTCCTCTATGTGTATGTAATCTTGTTGCACCTCTTCTATAATAAATCTGCCATATCAAAATAGCAATCCGCTGTCGCTGCCCATCAGGGAAATCCTTAGTTAAGCAAGGCGATTACTACACATCATCATACTGAAATCCATTCATATGAGATGCATCTTCTGCTATGATAAGATAGGTTTTTCATCCAGAAGGGACTGAATTGCATTGCTTCACTCATTTTTACTCACCTTATACCATGTGTTCTTGCCCATATCACTTCCCGTGATCGGAGGTATTCTGTTAAAACGCTTTAAAAATTGGGATACCCGGTCGCTCTCGACCTTTTCCCTTTATATTTTGAGCCCTGCGCTCATCTTCAATACATTGTTGCATGCAGAGATTACCTGGACGGACGTCACCAGCACGTTCTGGTTCTCTATTATTAATCTGATTGCCCTCTGGGCACTCGCCGAGCTGTTAAGCCGGGTTTTCCGTCTGGGTGCAAGCGAAAAAGCGGGTCTCACCCTCGTGTCCACGTTTACGAACTGCGTGAATTACGGGCTCCCGCTTGTACTGCTTGCCTTTGGTCAACTTGGACTGGACAAGGCTTCCGTCTATGTCATTGGACAGATGATCATTGTTAATACGGTAGGTATCTTTTTTGCCGCAAGATCCCAATTCACGGTAAAAGATGCGATTCTGTCCGTTTTCCGCATGCCATCCATCTATGCTGCTGGCATCGCCATTATGCTACGTGCGTCCAATCTGAGCCTGCCTGACGCACTCGATGGAGGCATCTCCATGATGGCCGCGGGTTACTCTCCTGTCGTTCTCGCCATTCTGGGAGCACAGATGCTCAGACCAAAAGGTGCTACAGTGCCCTGGCTGCCCAATGTACGCCGAGCCTTCTGGACCGGACTTGTGGTCCGTCTCGCAGCTGCGCCCATCCTCTCCTGGGTGATTCTGACCGCGCTTCAGGTCGAGGGTACGTTGTTCAGTGTGCTGCTGATCCTCGCATCGATGCCGACCGCAGTGAACGCCGTTATTTTGGCTGAACAGTTCAATGCTTCTCCGCAGTTTGTATCCCGTTGCATCCTGTGGACAACCGCTGCATCCATGTTGATGCTGCCGATTATGATTGTGATGGCTTCCTGATTAGTACCGGAGGCGACACCGACGCTAGATCCGCTTGTCGGCGTTTCTCCAACCGGCGTTCATAACGCCGGTTGAGCGCTCTGACGTAGAAGAATTTCACGACAAAGTACGAAATCACACCCAGAATGACACCAAACACTGACATCCCTGCCAGAATATCCAGTCCACCAAGCAACAATTCACTCACGGCCGACCAGTTCCCGCGAAACAGCTCCATGAATGCACTCTCATGTACCGGTCCTTGTCCCATGCTGTGCGCAGGTAGAATCCAGGAACCAATCTGCTTCGCGAGCGGCATCAGAATGATAGGCAAAAACGTAAGTTTTCCAATCACGTTACCAACAATCGCTGCTGGCATCGAACCCCCAGACAGTCGCACAATTGGGTAGAATATGAGATATATCAGGGATGCGGTCGAGATCACGATCAGCTCCAGTCCGAACCCTATGGCAAATCCGGTAGATACTTTATGAGCACCTCCGGGAGCACGTAACAATTTGAGGAAATTCAGCTTCATAGCACGTGTTAAACGTACCCAGAGGTTAGTCTTGCGCTTCTGTGTGTTCATACCGAATTTCTCCTTATTTTGTACAAATGACGACTTGAATCGTCTATTCTTCAGTATATCACACCGCGTTAGCTCCAGTGATAACAATGACTGGCTGTGTCTCCATCTGGACATTACCTGCCACCGCTCGGGAGATCATACAGGAGGATTCAGCCTTATGCGCCAAGCGCTCAGCCTTTGTCAGATCCGCCTCAGAGGCATCTGCGCTGAGCACAATCCGAGGTCTATGTACGATCCGTTCGTACGTAAATACGTTATTCGTAACATCTACCGTTGCTTCCGATTCAAGCGTTAATTCATCCGGCGTAATATCCGAACGCTCCAGCATCGCTGCCAGCGTGATCAGGTAACAGGTGGAGGCTGCACCCAGCAGCATCTCGTCCGGGTTAGTTCCCGTACCGGGTCCGCCCATCTCCTGCGGAATCGATATGACCGTTTTTAATCCACCTGCATCGATTGTTCCCTCACTGTTACGCCCACCATTCCATACCGCTTTCAGATGAAAAGGATGTTTCATGACATTCATTCCTTTCTTGTTTACACACGTATACACGTAATATTCTGCTCAATCAATGCGCTAACGTGCTCTTCATCTACACCCTGATCTGTAATCACTTTGCCCACACTGCTCATCGCAGCAACTCTGGTAAACGCCTGTATGTTAAATTTGCTGGAATCTGCAAGTAGAATGACCTCATCCGCAATATGGATCATTTTCTGCTTCACCAAGGCCTGTAATTCATTGGATTCACTGATGCCTTTGGTCAGATGCACTCCTTTGCAAGACAGGAATACTTTATCCACATGATAGGCATCAAGCGAACGTTCCGCCAGCGGTCCTACAAAAGACAGTGACTTCGAAGCCAATTGCCCACCTGTGGCAATCACACGAATCTGCTCCTTGTTACTCAGCTCAGCGGCGACCTTAATCGAGTTGGTTAATACCGTCAGTGGAATGTTTGGCAATCCTGCCGCCATATACCACGCCGTTGTACTTGCATCCAAGGCGATCCGGTCGCCGGATTCCACCATTTTCACCGCTTCGCTTGCAATTCTGCGCTTCTCTTCTGCATGGGCTACAGCCCGTTCCGGATACGGAATCTCCGACTGTAACTCATCCTTATATTTTACGCTGACCGCCCCGCCATGGGACCGTCTGAGCCTGCCCGCCTGTTCGAGCTTGTCCAGATCACGACGAATCGTCTCTTCCGTCACCCCGCAGCGCTCACTAAGTTCGGTCACACGCATGCTGCCTTGCGTATCCACCCATTCCACTATTTTCTCATACCGTTCAGCTACGAGCATATTCCTTCACTCCAAACCGTTGATTATCCAGTTGATCCTGTTCATCCATCATACCACAGAGCGATGACAAGGAGAATTTGGACCATGTGCAAAAAGAGGGAGCTTTCGCCCCCTCCATTCCAGTTCTGAAGTGTATCTTATTTATCTTCTGCCATAGGGAACCAGCCTGGCGTGTGGATGATTGCATTCCACAACCCGTCAGGGATAACCAGACGTTCCTGATCGGATTTGGTCAGAATCGTCTCAATATCTTCTTCACGTCCGCTCTCGATTTTCTCGACCCAATCCGGTTCGATAATCAGTTCACGTCCAATGGCTAGCAGAGGTACTCCCGTTTGGAGCGCCTCAGCGGCCTGATCAGCAGTATGAATTGAACCTACGCCGATAACAGGCAATTTGCCGTTCACACGATCCAGGATGAATTCCATTCTAGAACGTGTATCTGCTTCGCCACGTCTTGGCTTGGACCAGAACTCGTTCACAGAGACATGAAGGTAATCCAGGTTTTTATCTTTCAGCGCATCCACTAGTAGGTACGTATCTTCCATTGTGAGTCCCGGTGTTTCCGGTTCTTCCGGAGAGAAACGGTAACCAATGATGAACGGCAGTTTGGTATGTTCGGCAACCACTTTCTGAATCTCATCTACTACAGCAAGCGGGAATGTCAGACGTTTCTCTACACTTCCGCCCCAACGATCTTCACGTCGGTTGGAATGCGGGGAGAAGAATTGCTGGATCAGATAACCATTAGCACCGTGAATCTCAACACCATCAAAGCCGGCTTCGATTGCACGACGTGTCGCTTCACCAAAGTCTTTGATAATCGAAGTAATCTCGGCATCCGTCAATTCTCTTGGTTCAGGAGATCCTGGACGCTCACTTGCAACCGCACTAGGAGCAACCACTTGACCCGCAGGTACAGCTTGTTCAGGCGTCAGACGGCCCGCATGGAAAATTTGCAATACGGCTACGGAGCCTTGTTCTTTAATGGTCTCAGCCAGTTTTTTCAGACCAGGAATGAAGCGGTCGTCATAAACACCAAATTGAGCTGGGAAACCAATGCCTGTCTCTGTTACATGCCCTACAGCCGTAATTGACATGCCCGCACCACCGATGCGACGTGCATAATAAGCAAGTTCAGCGTCGGATATTGTACCATCAGCATTCGAGGACATATGAGTCATGGGAGCGAGCACGATTCGGTTTTTCAGTGTAATGCCAGTCGGTAGTGAAACTTGTTCAAACATCTGGTTAAACTTTGGATTCATTCGTGGTTCCCTCCTGATTATAAATATCTCTTTTAATAGATATATGAATATATGCGTTCACTTACTGTAATGATTATAGTTACGTTTCACTGCAATTGCAACTTTTCATTTTCAGAAAGGAAAAAAAGAGCAGAGTGTCTCCAGACTCTCAGCCCTCTTCATTTTCTTCACATCATCCAAAAGATACTCAGAAACTCCGAACGTAAGCCAGCTTCTGATCCATCTCTTCTACGCATTCGTAACAATCGTGTTCATCGTTGGCGACCATTGGGGTTACTGGATACAGATTCATCTCTGTACTGTTATACGATTTCAATAGCGGTAACAACTGAGTCACCCGTGTATTTGCCGGGTCAAGCCAGGTGTTGATCTCTTCTTCGGAAAGGATCGCTGGCATTTTACTGCCAAACTCGCGTGTAACCATGTTTGCGCCTGTCATAAGCATCGTGCAGGTACGAAGCGGCTCTTTCCGTGTATCTCTCCACACCTCATATAACCCAGCAATACCGAACAGGCCACGATCCGGCATAACAACACGAACCGCATAACTTTTTTTGCCCTCTTGCCGCCAGTAATATAATCCATTGCAGGGAATAACGCAGCGCTTGGTCTCTACCAGTTTGTAATAGGAAGGATTCTCATGCACTGTCATGAGATTTGCGTTAACGGCATCACGACCCCAGAATGGAATGAACCCCCACCGGAACTCATCCAATACACGCTCACCATCCTGATGCAAAATAATCGGCGTATGCTGGGTTGGGCTGATATTGTATCGGTTTTTGTAATAATACATCACTCGCTGAATCTTGAAATGATCTCTGACATCGTCCAAATCAGCTGCCAATGAAAAACGGTTGCACATGTTCAAGCACTACCTTTCCCTATGAGAAGTTGAACGTATTGTTTGTAATTTTAGGGAAATTATTCATGAACATTGAACAGAAAATGACTTATTTTGACACCATTAGGGTCGGATCAAGATATATTTCATGTTTTTCACGACAAAAACAACGACCTCGGACTCATTTCAACTCCAATATTACTTGTTACTATAATAGAGAATAAAATACATTTATTGGAGGTTTTAAGTATGAAAAGGAAGTTTTTGATGAGCATCATGTTGTTCTCAGCGATTGCGATGTTTGGCAGTACCATCTATGCGGCAACCTTTCTGACCTACGGTTATCCCAGCACCACCATCCCCATTCGTACGTATAATTACGCCGCCGCATGGCAGACTCCCATGGACACTTCCCTTACCAACTGGAACAATGCAGGTGCCAAAGTTAAATTCACCAAAACAAGTAACTCCCCAAACACCATCACCGCAGGAAACTTCAATAATACAGCATATGGTGTCAACTACGCCTCCGTATCCGGCAGTCAAGTCGTAAGCTTCCGCATCGAACTCAATGCATCCACAATCACCCCTGACGCGACCAACTTATCCAACTTCATTCAAAGCGTATTTGTCCACGAACTCGGACACTCCATCTGGCTCGGTGACAACCCGACAACAAGTAGTCCTTCCATTATGTCTTACTCCCGTAACCGCAATTCCATGACCCAACCCCAAACTTTTGATATCAATAACGTAAAATCCAAGTACTAATCCGCTACGAACTTATCCCAAAAATCCAAGGAGGATTCCTGTCCATGAACAAAAATCGAGTATTAACGCTGCTTCTCTCTTCCATTTTCATTTTATCTGCTGTTGGATGTTCTTCTGTTACACCTACCGCGTCCCCATCCGATGCACCCATGACCATTATTGCTTCTGAAGATTACCCGAGTTATGGCAGCATTGGCGACCTGTCCGAGAGAGCAAATACCATTGTGAAAGGTAGTGTTGTTGAGACTCGTGTGGAAGCTTTAAACGATATCGTACAAGTTACTGATGCTGCCAATGAAAACGAGTTAAACCCTGCGTCCGATCCGGGTGGAGAGCCATCTTCTTTTGACAAAATCTATACGATCCACACGATTCAGGTCGCTGAATCCTATAAAGGCGGTTACACTGCCGGGGAAAAACTTGAAGTGAAGCAACTTGGCGGACAACTTGGCAACACCGAGATTATTAATGATGACAACCTCAAGCTGATTCCTACCAAAGACTATGTACTCTTCCTGGAAACGTATGAAGACACCCCTGCCAGCCTGCTCAACTCCGTTCAAAGTCTCTACGTGATTAAACCTGCCTTCAAGTCGAATCAGCCAGGTCAGCAACAATCACAGTCAGAAGTCATTGTGAGCGCAAACCCCGAGAATGACCTCACACTGCAACTGGAGGATCTGCAAGAAATTCAGAACGAAAAAAGAGCGAATAAACTCTTATACGGTAATCACACCACACTGTTATTTCATCTCCGTACAGGCAGCTAATCCCCTCTACTGTTCAGTCCTACATAAGAAAATGAAAACCGTGCTGCTCAGCAAACTGGGCGGCACGGTTTTTTGAAGTTCCTTATTTAGACGGTGTATTAAGTCCAATAATCCATTCAGCCAGATCCTGTGTCTGTTTCAACAAGGCAATAGGGTCACGGAACCAGGATTGTTCTTCCGTCCATATGTACACTTTTCCATTTTTGATAGCAGGCAATGAACCCCAGATCGGATCTGCCTGAAGGTCTTTCAACTGAGACTTGCTGGTCAGCACAATGTAATCTCCAGCGTATTTGGAGAGCAGTTCTATGGAGAATTCATGATAGGCGCCCTGCATCAACTCGGATGGAATGTTCTTTGGTGCTTGCAAACCAAGCAATTCGTAGATGTTACGCCCTCCCCGGCCCGACTGATTGCCAAAAATGAAGACTTGGCGATCATATTCCTGCATAACGGAGAATGTAGCATCAGCTGGAACAACACTCTGCACCTCCTGCTTGATTTTGGCAATCTCCTCATCAAAATCAGCCAGCCACTTCTCTGCTTCCGCTTCTTTGCCAAGGACTTTACCGAAATAGTTCACTTCGTCCTTGAGTGTCGGAAAAGTGATGGATGCGATCGAAACGGTCGGAGCAATCTTGCTATATTTCTCATAAGCCGCCTTGTCCGGATTCAATGTAATAATAAGATCAGGTTCCAGCTCCATCAATTGTTCAACGGAATCCCCTATCGTTTCAAGACCATCCATGTGACCTTCCAGATAAGGACTGTTCATCAGAAATTGGCCTCCACCAATCGGTTTGACACCAAGAGCAAGCACCGTTCCCAGATAATCTATGGCAGCAACTCGCTCGGGATGTGCAGGAATCTCTACCTCACCAAAGGTCGTATTTACCATTTGGGTTTCCACGACTGCCGGTTGTTCGGGTTCAGCCGCAACTTCGGATGTTTCTGCCCCCTGCTGGGCTGTTCCACAAGCACTCAATGTGAGTACAAGCGCAAGCGACATAATCGCTGATTTAAAATGGTTAAACATGTTGATTTCCTCATCTCCCTTATATTGATAATGATTATCATCATCAATTAAAGGATAACGTTCATCCCCTCCTGTTACAATAGATTGATTTATTGCATTTAATGTACTTTTTGAAACTGATTTCGAGTTTTCCTGCTGCTTCAACCGATATTGCCCTGGTGTGATTCCGGTCTCTTTTTTGAATATACGATTGAAATAAAATGGGTCCACATAACCCACATACGCAGCAATCTCCTGTAATGAAGCTTCTGTGGACGCAAGCAGACTCCTTGCCTCACCCATTCGTAACCGAATCACATATTCTGTCGGTGTACATCCCGTCTGTTCCTTGAATTTGCGTGATAAATATTGCGGACTGTAACTCAAGGACTGGGCAAGCAAATCAAGTGAGATGGATTCCCGGTAATGAGCTTTGATATATCGCAAAACCTGATCGGTAAGCGAAGGCTGTTGAAATTCGTTAAACATGCGACTCCGCTGTAACAAGACAAGCTGTACCAGTTGAAAAAAATACACTTTAACCTGAATTTTGCCCACTCGCTCCTGCCCTGACCAGCATTCATGTATATTCCGCACAAGCTCACGCAGCTCAAGTGTATGATCCGGCACTGTCGCCCAGGACTCTTCAAACGGATTACGCTGGTTCAACATCATTCGGTACTCCACAAGCACATTGGAGGGCAAGGTTGATTTGTACAAAATCAGATGTACCTCCATAACCCCTGTCGCTTCAAGTGTTAGGCGTCTTCCTTTTCCCCCATGCAGCAACAAGAACTGGTTTGTAGTCCATACCTCTTCATCAAGCCAGACCTGCCCCCTGCCTTGAACATACACAAATGCACTCGTCGGTAACACATAATTGCGTATGAACTCGTGTGTTCCGAGTGATATAAGACGCACATCAAGCACGCGAACCTGAACCTGATCCCACAGCTTGATGTCATTCTGAATTCCCATATAAACTCCCTCTCCTAAGCGATCAAACACACACAATACCTTGGCATTGTGACTAAAAACCCACCTATAATTGATAATGATTATCAATTATAACAATGATGCAACCATCTTTGAAGCCTACCTTCGTTTTTGTTAGATGCCGCAAAATAAAAAACGGTCGAAATCCCTCATAGAGAGATCTCAACCGTTCTAAGATTATGGCCTTATTATCTTTTAATAAAGTCAGCTGCCCTTCTCTACTCGACAAAAGACAATAAATATCCGTACCGTTCTTCCTCCATCTTGTCTAACGGAATAAACCGGATCGATGCACTGTTAATACAGTAACGTTTGCCGCCGCGATCTTTGGGACCATCATCGAACACATGACCGAGGTGGATGTCACCTGCCCGGCTTCGTACCTCCGTGCGATCCATCCCAAAGCTCGTATCCGTTGTATAGGTAACAACCTCAGGTACAATCGGTTTTGTAAAACTCGGCCACCCGCAACCGGAATCATACTTATCTCGACTGGTGAATAACGGCTCTCCCGTTGCAATATCCACATACAGACCGGGCTCCTCATTATCCCAGTATTCGTTACTGAACGCATGCTCCGTATCATTGTTTACCGTGACCGCATACTGTTCGTCTGTTAATCGTTCCTTTAATTGTTCATCTGTTGGACGTGGATATTGAGCGGGATCAATTCCAATCTCCAGGTCATCTAGGACAGTCATATCAATGTGACAATATCCGTTCGGATTTTTTTCCAAATAATCCTGATGGTACTCCTCCGCCAAATAATAATTCTGCAGAGGCATTACTTCCGTTACAATAGGTTGGTCATATTTTTCTTGCTCTGCCTCTACAGCCTGCTCGATAATTTTGGTATCTTCAGGCAACGTATAATATATTCCAGTCCGATACTGAATGCCACGATCATTGCCCTGCTTATTCAAGCTGGTAGGATCAATAACTCGAAAATAAGATTCAAGCAATTTCTGCAAAGATACTTGCTGCGGATCATATTTTACATGAACAGTCTCCGCAAACCCCTGGTCCCCGCGTATAACATCCTCATAGGTTGGATTCTTTCCTTCACCGTTGGCATAACCGGAAGTCACATCCTGAACCCCCGGAATACGAGCCATATATGCCTCCACACCCCAGAAACAGCCTCCTGCCAAGTACAGGTTACTCAGGTTTTCCTCGGAGACACTCGATGCCTTGACAGGTTGAGTGGATATCGAAGATGAAGCTGAATGGCTCTCAGCCCTGTTTCCACAAGCAGACACAACTATCGCTATAACAAGGAGGCACAGGCCCAGCAGCGTCCTTTTCATGACACTTCCTCCTTTCTCACAAAATCTCTTGTAATGACTCCATGATCTGTTCATTGGATGCATGCCCTGGCTGCGATTTCGTTAAAATACCATCAGAGCCAATATAAAAGGAACTAGGATATGCTCTTACGCCAAATTTCTTGGCCCATACACCTTTCTCATCCAAAAGAACAGTTATGTTATCATACGGCTGTTGGTCAAACCATTCGGTAAACGCTTGGGAGGATTTCTCTCCTTTGTAGTCTGGCGTCACAATCGTAATGACTTGAAAATCATTGTTTTGACCAGCCAAATTGTTCAGGTCTTCCAAACCCGCAAGACAGATGGAACACCAGGAAGCCCAGTATTTCACATACACTTTCTTGCCTTGAACATCAGAAAGTCCAACCGTGTTTCCTTTCAGATCACGCAATGAAAATTCAGGAGCCGTCTCTCCCTTGTTCATCATGGTTGACGAACTCATATCGGATGTTGATGCTGGGGTTGATGATGACCCCGTTTGTTTTGTATCTGTTTGCTGTGATCCACATGCGCTCAAGATCAATAGTACTCCAGTGAATACGATTACAGATACCATCCATTTCCGTGCCGTCTTCATACCAAATTCCTCCAATGATTATTGAAACCAGGTCACTAAGCTGTTTAGCCGGTCTGTCATTAACAATAGTCCCATGATAATAAGAATACAGCCGGAAGTTATTTTGATGACGCCCATGTACCTGTATAAACGACGTATCCGCTTCATAACATATTCCGAAAAAACAGACAGAATCAGAAAAGGAATCGCTAACCCAAGGGTATACAGGAACATGAGAAACCCGCCATACAGTGGAGAGCCTTCTCCTGCGGCGATACCAAGAATGGCCGCGAGCACAGGCCCGATACAAGGCGTCCAGCCAAAACTAAACGTTAGACCCAACAGGAACGCTCCGACATCCCCTCCCCGTTTGGCTTGATTGTTTGACAGCTTTCTCTCCCGTTCCAGCCAGGATAGTCGGATCAACCCGGTTTGATAAATCCCAAAAAGCACTACGATGGCTCCGCAGATCGCAATAAACACAGGACTTGAGATCAAATTACCAACGATGCCGGAACCAAAACCGAGTAAAACAAATACCAGGGACAGCCCAAGAACAAATAAAAATGTCCGCAAAACAAGTGTGGACCGCAACCGATCCGAAGTGGTGTCGGACTGCTGCTGATTCGTACCGTTGACCATGCTTCCGGACAGATAAGACACGTATACCGGGATCAGCGGCAGAATACATGGCGCAAAAAACGATAACAATCCTGCACCAAAAACACCGAAAAGGAATACTAAATCACTGGTCAAGTCATTCACCACCTGAATAAATACTGCGTTGGATTAACCAAGGTTAACGACTGACGTAGATCGGAAGCGTGAACCAGAAGCAGCTTCCTTCTCCTTTTGTACTCTGAACCCCGATCTCGCCACCATGGAGTTCCACAATCGATTGAGCGATGGCAAGGCCAAGCCCGGCCCCCCCATTGCTCTTGCTACGTGATTTGTCAATTCGATAAAAACGTTCAAATATACGCGAAGTTTCCTCCGCTTCAATGCCTTCCCCTTCATCCGTAACTGAAATTCGTATAAACGGCCCCTTTTCTTCGGCAGCCAGAATGATTTTCCCTTCAATAGGAGAGTATTGAATGGCATTTTGCAGCAAATTGGAAAGGACCCGCTTCATTTGTGCAGGCATCATGACCGCGGCTGGTAATTTATCGGGCAAATCGATTTCAACGTTCAGCGTTTTCTCGGCGAGATGAAACGAAAAACTCTCCAACGTACTGAGCAGCAACTCATCGACGTGACAAGGCTGAGGGTCAAATACCTCCCCTTGCGCTTCCAGGCTGGATAATTCAAACAAATCTTGAATAAGCCCTCCCAAACGCTTCGTCTCAAGTCGTATCGTGTTCAGGTAACGTTGAAAGGTTTCTTTATCCTTAATGACATCATCCTCCAACGCTTCGACGAATGACTGAATGGATGCCAATGGAGTCCGTAAATCATGGGAAACATTGGCGATCAACTCTCGTCTGGCGGTTTCTGAGTGATGCAGATGATCAAAGCTTTCCTTCAGCTTGGAACTCATTTCATTAAATTGCTGTGCCAGAAGCTTAAATTCCTGCGTACCGATGAGAGGGACTTCCGTATGGAAATCCCCTTCGGCAATTCGTATAGTCTGCTGTGTAATACGCGCAATTGATTTCTCTAATGGCTTAGTCAGCAAATATTGAAGAATAAACGAAAGTAAGCCTACCCCTGCCGTTATAGCCGATAACCAATACAATTGTTCGATCGTAAGCAGCATTTTGGAATAACTGATGAACAAACAAATTAATAATACGCCAATGCCCGTGAGACTGGACAACACCAAGTATGTGCGAAGTTTCATGAACTACCACCCGCAAACTTGTATCCTATGCCCCAAACTGTTTTAATATATTTTGGATCAGAAGGATTCTGTTCGATCTTCTCTCGTAATCTCCGAACATGTACAGTCACCGTTGTTGTATCTCCCTCATAGCTAAAATCCCAAATCTTGCTTAACATCTGATTACGGGAGAACACCTGACCCGGGTGACTTGCCAGCAAATACAACATCTCAAACTCTGTAACGGTCAATTCAATTACCTGCCCGCTGATATGCACTTCACGCTTGGTAAAATCAATGGTAAGCCCTTCATAATTGATCGTATATTCAGATGTTGTAACAGGTGATGCCTGCGCAGTTCGCATTCTCCGCAGGATTGCCTTTACACGTAAAACAAGTTCTCTCGGACTAAATGGTTTGGTCAGATAATCATCCGCCCCCATCGTCAGTCCCATCAGACGGTCCTGTTCCTCACCCCGGGCCGTCAGCATTACAATGGGCACATCCTCAGTTTGCCGAATCTCGTTGCAAACTTCCCAGCCATTCTTATGTGGCATCATCAGGTCGAGCACAATCAAGCTTGGCGTTTCGCTGTGCCACAGCTCAATAGCCTCCAAACCGTCCTTAGCCGTCACGACAAGATAACCTTCCCGTTCCAGATACCTGCGACAAACGTCCGTAATATTTGTATCATCATCAGCAACAAGTACACATTCATTCAAACGAACCCACCCCATATTCCAGAAAATACATTTGAGCCAATCATATCATATGGTGATGGCGATGCTTAGCCCTTAAATTACTTCATTACCATGGCGGGCATCATGTATTGTTTAATTACAGACTCAGCCGCATACGAATTCCCTTCATGGATGACAGGCATCGATTTCAAGTTAACTTGCATACCGTCTACCATGATTTTTTTCGATCCAATCCACAATTTAATCGTTTTTCCCGCAGGCATCATCGTTTCTTCCATCATCATGTCGTCTTTCATCATCTTATCGTCTTTCATCTTCATGTCATCTTCCATCATGTTGTCGTCTTTCATCATCATGTCATCTTCCATCATGTTGTCGTCTTTCATCATCTTGTCGTCCATTTTGCCCATATACATCAGAGTTACAGATCTATCCTTGCTGTCCCACATAATGCTGTAATCATACATTTTCGCCGCCTGTCTCAATTGAACAAGCTCCATGCCATCCTTTTTAATCGTTTTCATATCTGCAGCACTTGCCAATCCAGAAAAGGCCATAGACATCACCAATACCGCTGCTACCATCACTTTTTTGCTCTTATTTGTTTTCATCATTCTTATCACTCTCCATTCGTTTATTACTTACATGGATTACAATAAGCAAGACAGCTTACGATTCTCTAAGCGAAGTATTACGAAACCATTACGATATATAAATGGGGTCAGGTTTCAATAAAAAAACGGTTGAAATCTCTCTTACGAGAGACTCCAACCGTTTCTTCTAGGTCAAACGAATAAAATCAATCATGGATCGAACCTCGATCGGTCCCGGATTTGATATCACATCATTAGACTGCAATCCCTCTCTGGAAGTGAACTGCACCTTCACCGGAATGCCAGGAATCAAGTCGAAGAAGTTATCTGAGAAGACACCCTCCACATCCGAAGATAACCATACCTGTTTAGCAAGCACGTCACTTTCCAGTACCAGATGAACGCCGTTCTCATCCGCTCCTCCGCTTACATTGATGTTTGCAGGCTGCAGAGCAAGGTCTTTGGACGGTACAAAATAGTGTTCCTGTACGATATTCGCAGCACCTTCCTGTTTCAGATCCAGGCGCAGCAGCGTGTTAGCTGTATCATGACCTTCAAGCCATTCCACGTTACGTAATGACAGCACTCGATCACCTGTATTAGATGCCAAGGTCACGTCATGTGTTTCATCACAATGCACCGTTCCATCGAACCCGAGCAAACGAATCTGTAACTGCCCTTTTACAGGTTGTAATTGATCCGAGATGATATATATATCTGTTGTATCTTCTTTTGTTCCATCTACCGATACCAACACATCGCTGAAGCTGCGTTTCGCATAATATTGCAATGCTTTCCAACGACCAAGGTAGTCCATACCTGCCCATGAAGCCACTGGCCAGCAGTCATTCATTTGCCAGTAAAGTGTGCCCATGCAGAATGGTTTGCGGCGACGGTGCGCTTCAATGGCTGTCTTCATCGCTTCCGCTTGAAGCACCTGACTCATATACAGGAACGATGGGAAGTCCTTCGATTCATGCATGTACATATCCATATACTGTTTGATCAGACGATTACCTGCTCCATTCTTTTGATGAGCCAACATGACTTCCGATTCCAGAGCCAGATCCTCTTCTTCTGCATAAGTGCGTACTGACTTGTACTCCGGGAAAGACTGGAATCCGTATTCACTCATGAAACGACCCACATGCACGTTGTAGTTTTCGAATGGTTCTACATTGTGCCACACGCCCCAGTAATGGATATCCCCTTCAGCTGTGGATGGGTGCGCATGTTGCGTCTCATCCCCTGTCAGTGATACCAGTGGTGAGGAAGGCCAGTAATCCACACCTGGCGCATACGCTTCAACGACTTCTGGCAGCAGATCATGGAAGATGGCTTCGTAATCGGCCCAGATGCTTTCACGCTGCTCGGCAGTAAATTCCTTTTTCCAACCCCAGCCACCATTCTCAACATAGTGAGCCCAAGCCGAATCAATCTCGTTGTTCCCACACCAGAGTGCAATACTTGGATGGTTGCGCAGACGTTTCACATTATCAATCGCCTCATGTCTCACACTGTTCAGGAACGCTTCATCTCCTGGATACATGCTGCATGCAAACATGAAGTCTTGCCATACCAGGATTCCGTATTCATCACACAGTTCGTAGAACACATCCTGCTCATAGATTCCGCCACCCCACACGCGCAGCATATTCATATTGGACTCGGCTGCGGATACGATCTCATGACGATAACGTTCATGAGTAATTTCAGTGATGAAGCTATCATTTGGAATGTGATTGGCCCCTTTGGCAAAGACCGCAACCCCGTTTAATTCAAAATAAAAGGATGCTCCTGCTTCATCTTTGTCACGTACCAAGCGAATGGAACGAAGCCCAGTCTTCACTGTAGATTCAGCCACAGCTCGCTCACCTTGAAGCACTTCGGTAAGGAAGGTGTACATATGCGGATCACCAAGCCCACGGCTCCACCACAGTTTCGGTTCATCCATGGAGATTGGAATCTCCACAGTCTGAGTTCCGGGTTGTAGTGATACGGATCTTTCCCATCTCTGTCCATCTGCGCCGATACGAATAATCGTATCTACCGCTTGTGATGTCTCGACTTCCACAACAGCAGTTAATGAAGCTGAGGTAGCGCTTACTTCATTTTGCTGGATATACACATCATTGATTCGTACCTGTGTCCAACCTTCAAGACGTGCTTCACGCCAGATCCCACTGGTTACAAAACGCGGACCCCAGTCCCAACCATAGTGATACGGGGCTTTACGTGCAAAAATACTTACTCTCTTGTCGCCAAGTCCGCCAACATCGGACTGATCATTCGATGCCGGTAATGCATATCCGAGCTTCTCTAGCTTCGGCAGATCTTCCTGAATTGGTGACCGAAAACGTATTCGGAGAATGTTGCTTTTCCCCTTCAATACAGACTTTACATCTGCCTTCCATACTCGGAACATATTATCTGCTGATAACACATGCACCTCATTCACATACACATCAGCATATGTATCCAGACCATCAAACACCAGTTCCAGATGTTCCTGCGAGAACAACGTTTCGGCAACGTCAAATTCCGTCTGATATTCCCAATCTATCTTATCAATCCATTGTACTTCCTTCTCGTTTGTTCCATAAAAAGGATCTGGAATCTTGCCCAGCTTCAGCAAATCTGTATGCACACAGCCGGGCACCTGAGCCGGCATCCACTCTTGATCTTCGCAAGCCTTGAACGTCCAATTCTGAAAAACATGTGATTGTATTGTGCTCATGACAGCCTCCATTGTTGTTAGAGTTGGTAAACATTATTTTGTTAGGTTTTGTTATTATAAAAACAAATAACTTACAAAACAAAATTAACACGATATGCTTCTTATAGTCAATCTGTTTTGTAATTTAATTTATTATTTGGTTTCTGCATACCAAAAAGACATGAAGCTCTAACCTCTCCATGTCTTTCACCTGATTTCATTTACCCGTATGATCATTGTTAAAATGACCCTTAAATTCATATCCCATTACTGTATACTGGCGTTATATTCATCACGAATAATTAATTCCGAATAGATCAGCTTGCGTTCATAAGGCTCATCGAGATGTTTAATCCGCCACAATAGCTGATCTACTGCTCTCGTTCCCAGATTCTCTTTGTTAATATGTACCGAAGCAAGAATGGGTTCATCCGTCTGCGTATTGTCAAATCCGGTTACGGCACAGCGTTCGGGCACCTGAATGCCTCGACTTTGGAGTGCCTGAATGACAATGACAGCTGTATGGTCATTTGCACATACGATAACTTCAGGTATATCCTCCAGTTCCATTTCAGCAATGGATCTCCGGATCTCATCATACTCTGGTCCCAGCAAGCCTTCTTGCTGTTTCCCCTCCAACTGCTTCTCTTCCAGCACCGTACGATATCCAAGCCAGCGTTCTCTAAAACTTGCCGCATCGGGCAGTTGCCCTGCAAACTGGAACCTTCTATATCCTTTTCCAACGAGCATAAGAACCAGTTCTTTCATACATTTCATATTGTCCGTAAAAACCGAGTCTGCGTATATGGCAGGGTCTTCATGATCCACCATGACAAGCGGAATACGCAGCCTGTAAATCTCCAGCAATACCGATGTCGAGATGGTACCCACGGTAATGACTCCGCTGATCGCTTCGGGATTAAGGACCGAGAACATCCGATCTGAAGAGGGTTCTGTCAGCGTTAAAATATCCATTCCCTTCTCATTCAACCTCTCAGAAATGCCATCAAATACTGGCCCCCAGTATAAGGAAGATCGATTCTGAGAACGAACGTTAGGAAACAAAATCAATATCGTGCCTTGTCGCTCCGCTTCTGGCTTCATCTCAGCTGATATCTGTGTCTCCCCCGGATAACGCTTAGGCTCAGTTCTGAAATACCCAAGCTGCCCCGCCGTTCTGACAATCATCTCGCGTGTATGCTCACTCACACCAGGCTTGCCCGTCAGCGCACGGGAGACTGCGAATTTGGACACCCCCGCAGCATCCGCAATTTGCTGCATCGTTACTCTTTTGGCCATCCTACTCACCCGTTTTTCCTAATTTTCCATTCAGTGTAGCATAAAAAACAAAAATCAACAAAACAAGGTTATGTTATTCTGTTTTTGTTAGGTAGTAGTTTATCTGTTTCACAAGGTGTGCGACATAACCAAAAAGGCCCTCTCCCCACCTTCCATAGAAGATGACGAAAGGACCCTTGTCCCCCAATTATACGCCTGATACTCCCTGATCGCCAAGTTCCGACTGTAAAACCGGGCGTTTTCTGCGCCAGAAGATAGGCTGTGGAAGTTTGATCTCTGTGATCAGAACACCGACCAACATCAAAGCTGCTCCCGCATACCCTTGCAACGTTAGCGATTCCCCTTGAAAGGTAAATGCAAAGGCTGCTGCAAACAGTGGTTCGAGTGAAAAAATCAGACTTGTTCTTGTAGGAGAGGCATGACGCTGCGCGAGTGTCTGCAGAATATACCCCAAGCCGCTACACAAAACACCTAACCCGAGAATGGCTGCCCAGGATTCAGCCGTATCGGGCATACGTGGCGTTTCCAGCATAAATGTAGCTGCAATTCCCCACATCGCTGCAACACCTAATTGAACTGTCCCTAATGTTAACGGATCATGCTTCGGTGTGAACTTGCCAGCAATCATGATATAGATGGCATACACAAGTGCTGCTAGTATGCACAGAATATCTCCCATGTGCAGACTAAGCTGATGCTGAAGCGTCAACAAGCCAAGCCCGGTAACTGCAACCAGGATACTGAGTGTCAATCGTTTATCCGGCATACGACGATGCTGGATCGTCGTCAGGATCGGTACAAAAATAACGGCCAAACTTATCAGGAATCCCGCTTGGGATGTCGTTGTTCGTTGCACACCATAGGTGATAAATACAAATGCAGCGAATAAAGCTGTCCCCATAATAGCGCCTGCCACAAGTGTTCTGCGATCCATGTTAAACAACCGCCGATGAAAAAGAAGTCCTGCGGCAATAAAGGCAATTCCAAAACGAAATGCGACCAGATTCAATTCTTGCATGGACTCCAGACCCGATTTCATAAACAGATAGGAAGATCCCCATATAACCGTTGCGAGCAGCATCTGTATGTCCGCTCTTCTTGTTGTCTGACCTTGATTAACCTGTACACCATTCATCTTGCTTCAACCTTCATTCTATGTATTCTGAGCTGTGTGATCGTGCGTCAAACTAACTCGCCTTGGCAAGTATAAACGATCTCTTTGCATTATAAAAATGAATATTTATAATATATTATATGAAATAAATTCATGCATCAAAAATGGAAAGGAACGGAACCATTCATGTCACTGATCAAATACGAAATATTAAATACTGTTGTGGAATATGGCAGTCTCACCAAAGCGGCAGAAGCGTTGAACATCACCCAATCCGCAGTCAGCCATGCCATCGCCAGTCTGGAGACAGAATGTGGTTTTTCCCTGCTCCATCGCAGCCGCTCCGGTGTGCGGGTTACCGCTGAAGGGGAACGCATTCTGGGATACACACGTGAGATTCTGCGCTGGACGGAACTGATGAACCAGGAAATCTCCCTCATTCGCGGCGCGGAGATTGGTACGGTGCGTATTGGTACCTTCGCAAGTGTCTCCACACAATGGTTGCCGGGTATCCTGAAACAATTCCGCCTGCGTCATCCCGGAATTGAGATTAAGCTGTGGGAAGGCGATTATGCTGAGATTGAGGGCTGGCTAGCTGGAGGTGCCATCGATCTCGGATTTCTATCCCTCGGCGATTCATCACCTTTTGAGACGATCCCATTACAAAAAGACAGGATGATGTGCATCCTGCCTCTGGATCATCCTCTCGCCTCAGAGGAGTCTGTTTCGTTTGATGTTTTACTGGAACAACCCTTTATTCTGCCCAAGTGGGGTGGAGATAACGAGATTGAACGACTGATCCGGCAGCATGCGGCCAAGCTCAATGTCGCCTATGAAGTAGCCGAGGATCAAGCCATTATGGCGATGGTCCGTAATGGCCTCGGTATCAGCCTGCTTCCGAAAATGGTTCTTCAAAATCATACCGATTCACTCGCGCTCGTGCCACTCTCTGGAGATCCTTATCGTACAATTGGCATCGCCTGCCCATCTTTGGGCAATCTATCGCCCGCTACGCGGCGGTTCATTGAAGAGGTGCAACAGTGGCTTGCCAGGCTATGTAAGTAAATGTGGAGAATCACTACCTTTATCGGTATGATCCTTTTTCTCCTATCCGGTACTCACAAATTGGATAACACCAAGAGTCAGCAGCAGTACAGATATAATCGCAATCGTGATGCCAAAACCAATCAGGAAGCGCACGCCAGGTGAGCGTTTGTTCTGCTGACTGCCTCCCAGGTTATCCAGCTTTCGCTCAATTTGATCCAACCTTTCATTTACCTGTTTCAGATCTTGATTGGAGTTCATTCATCCATCTCTCCCTTTTCTGTGTATTCGATCTATTCCCACACCCGATCGAGCTGATCTGCGTAGTAACGGATTGCTCTGTTATAGTCATTGATTCTCTTGTCACTTGATGTGTCCGCAAGTTGCACGAGCAGTCGTTGCATCGCTTCTGCATGTTCACCCAGATTGTAGAGCACCATGGCATAGAAAACTTCAAATTCCCGGTACGCCGGGAATTCTTTCATCCCTTTTTCAAACCAAACCTTTGCCTGCTCATACTGTCCAAGCGTTCGATATGTGCTGCCCAACCCGAGTATCGCCCCTGCTCTGTCCTCATCAGAAAGACCAAGACTTAGTGCCTTCTCATAATGCGGGACAGCTTCCCGCTCCAATCCAAGCGAATCATGTGCCCAAGCCAGCTGATACCAGACATTCGCATTCTCGGGTTCCTGGACTGTAATCTCTTGCAGTAGTTCAATCGCTTCCTGCACCTTGCCTTCTTGTCTCCATCGCACGGCCTGTTCCAAATTACTCATGCTGTCACTTCCCATCTTGCATTATAATTTCCACTTATATGATTCAATTGTTTTATTATACCAAAAAAGCACCCTAGAGAATATGTTGTAACAACTCAAGGTTGTCCAAACGCTATTCCATCGTGTGCTTTTTCATTCGATGCAGCCAGCTAGTTTAAGCTGAAATCTCTCTGAAAACGATCTGTTCATCGTCTAATTAAGACCATACCGTATTCGCTACCATAACAATAAATACAAGCATGAGATAGTTCACCGAGATCAGAAAGTTTACTTTTGCCCACTTCTCATCATCCTGTGTCTTCAGTCCGCTAAGGGTATGCACAAACCAGATCAATCCACCGACCAGAGATACAATCAGAAATACCAGACCTACGTAGTCGTAATAATACAACAGGAATACAGCAGGAAGCAGCAGAAAAACATAAGGAATCATCTGAAACTTGGTGCGTTTCACCCCTTTAACCACTGGCAACAACGGGAAGCCAGCAGCACGATACTCCTCTACCCGGCGAATACCCAATGACCAGAAGTGTGGTGGTTGCCACAAGAATAATAGTGCAAATAGCAACCAGGCACCTGCATCAATCTCATTGGTTACAGACGTATAACCGATGACAGGCGGCATTGCTCCTGCAATTCCACCCAGCGACGTGCTCCACGTCGAACTGCGTTTCAACCACATCGTGTAAATCACGATGTAAGCGAACCACCCAAGCAGTGCCATCCACCCTGATAACGGATTCACCAGGAAAAATAGTACTGCTAGTCCCACAACACCAAGGATAATGCCATAGCCAAGTACAAACCCTGGCTTCAGATGGTTAATGTAATCCATCCTTTTTTTGGTGCGCTCCATCTTTTGGTCCAATTCACGATCCCAATAATTGTTGATTACACAAGCTGAAGCAATAACCAAGGTTGATCCAATCACGACCATGAGCAGAGATAACCAGTTGATATCCCATTTTGAAGCTACCCAGAATCCTACCGCCACCGCAAACACATTTAACCTTAGAAGTCCGGGCTTAGTTAATGCAATCATGTCTTTAAGCATGAGGCTCCTCCTGAACTATGTAAAAACGCCATTCCAATAATGATACATGTACCTACCATTAATTACAATCGCTTTCATGAATTTGTCATAACCAAAAAGCATCCCTCACCGTTCCAATGAACAGGAGGAATGCTTGATGATGAATTTCATCTTATTTTATGGGATGTATTGTTGCACAATTTTAGTCACTTTTCCGTCCTGCACCGTCAGGTGATACGGGAATACGGACAGATCAAGAATACGGGTATTCTCATACAACGATTCGAACTTGGATAATGTCACAGGTTCATTCCACTGAATGTCTGCGCCCTGCATCGTACCATCCCGATCATACAACTGCATCAATACTTCAGCATTGGCACTAACCTCAACCTGCTCCTGCTCTTTGCTGTCATTGACAATATAGTAACCATCTGGAGCACCGTCTATACCTGCTTCCGGATTGCGCTGTGCAAAAATCGCATCGGCTTCTTCACCCTGATACCAGCCAATCTTGTCCACTGTCATAAACAATTTGCCGTCTTCTATATGCATACCTTCAACATAGGCTGTAAACATCTCGGAGTTTGCAACTTGAGCTTCTTTCGCAGAAGGTTGTTGAGCGTCCGTACTACCTTGAGCATTCGCAGGGGTAAGTAAATATGTAGTCAGCACAATCATACCAAGTAAAGCAACAACTGCACCGATCATTCCTAGTTTCCATTGTTTTGTCGCGTTCTTCATAGGTAACATCTCTCCTTAATATGAACGTTACTATTCCTTAACCGGAAGTCTTGCTTCTCAAACGCTCATGTGAACTATCGATACCAACGTTCTTTCTTTTCTTATCATACTTGGAACAGGGATTATAAAAGTATCAGCCAGATTAAAAATAGTTACAATGTGCGTCATCACTCCTTTCTGTAGTCTCCGTAAACGGCAATAACCCCTGAAGGCATCGCCATTCAGAGGTTATTTACTGGGGTGTGTCTTTTAAACTCAGGCAAGTGATACGTTGAAGGATGTCTGTGTCCAGATAGCTAAGGAATCGAGGACATCTTATTTGGCCATCTGGCGCCCCTTTTATTTTGTAAGGAACATGAGACACGTTATTTGCCAGAATTCCCTGAAAACACGCTAATAACGGCTGTTTATACCAATATAACGTGTGTCAGATTCCTTAGATTGCTGCGGGACTTTCAAACCCTTGAATAAGACGTCACAGGTTCGTTAGCGCCCCTCTATCTGCCCTGCTCCAGACATGCTCAGAGTTACGCTCCAGCTTTTGGCAGGTTTTTGGCAGGTTTGAAGACCTGCTCAAAGTATTTCCTATGCTTACGCATAGATGCTAATCTTAATGATTGGGTGTGGAGCTTTGTGCCAAACGAACGAGCATATGAGCCAGCATGTGGCGTTCATCTTCCTTGCCGACATTCCACAGCTCCTGAAGCAGTTTTTCTTCACGATTACGGGGTTCCTCCCGAGCTGCCAGATAATCCGCTACTTTCTCGGCAATTTTGGCCATCTGCTCCTCACTTAGTCCAATCGATTCTCCCATGGCAATTCGCTTACCTAGGTATTCTTTGAATGCATCAAAGTTCTGTAAAATCTGTTCTCTTTCTTCCGGCGCAATCTTCTCAATTGCATTGTCCACCTTGTCAGTTGAAACTTGGCCATCTTTATGGATTACATGATTTTCTTCATTCATTTGAATAACCTCCTGCATAATAGTTGTTTATTGGTTTCAAGCTTTAAACTTAATACTCAGGTTATCTATAATATAAACGTATTGCTGAAGTTTAATCAGTACGTTCAATTCTGTATATATCTTCTATATATGAGCAAGTACACGTTTCAAAAGAACTACAGCGGTTAATCGTTTACATATACGTAACGGTGTTTGGATATGTTAATGAACACCTTATACAATATCGAACCAGGAGGGATTTCCCATGCGTGATAAAACCAAACATGAGAAGACAAACGATGAACTTGAACCAGGAGTGAATACCGTTATCCATCCAGACAAAAATAATCCCGGACCAACCGATATGATCGAAGGCGTGGTTGGTGATATCGTGGACAACATTCGCAAAGACTTCACCCATGACTCAAAGGACAAGACGTCTTCTTCCAAGTCAACGGATTCATCAGACAAATAAGCGTAACTTTTCTCCCTAGCAAAAGATAGCTCAAAAAGTCCTCCTGCCACATGCATGGCTTGGGAGGACTTTTTGGTAATGAACGATTGAATAATCAACCTCATATCTGGAGGTGCAATTCAACGTGAATCTTTTGTCATCTGCTGTAACGCCTTATGAATCCAGATCGCGGCAATGGAACCTTCACCCATCGCAACCGTTGCTTGCTCTGCATGTAAACCCAGATCCCCGGCAATCCATACATTCGTCGCTGCCTGTAAGCTGCGCGGATCGGCTTCTACATGTTTATTATCTGCGATTACAGCTCCCAGCTGCTCTGCCAATTCATAGTGCACCCGATTGCCTCCAAAAGCGATAAAACCACGCTCCGACTCAAAGATCTGTCCATCTTCGGTCAGAACACCGGTGATATGGCCATCCTCAATCTGTTGTACTTCCTGAACAGCCGCTTCCAGATAACGAACTCCCGCCTCTTTCATGCTCCGATGCAAC
Organism: Paenibacillus sp. FSL E2-0151; assembly: GCF_037993015.1. Lineage (NCBI taxonomy): Bacteria > Bacillati > Bacillota > Bacilli > Caryophanales > Paenibacillaceae > Paenibacillus > Paenibacillus sp. FSL E2-0151. The sequence goes on along the minus strand of NZ_CP150308.1, from coordinate 2,817,613 downwards.
TCTGCAGATATGGGAGCCTGCTCATGATTGATATATAACAGATCATTCGTACGCTGAATTAAAATCATCGCCATATTGGCACCTGGTTCGCCAGATCCCAATAGTACCGTACGTTGATCCTGAATCTCATAACCATCGCAATCAGGGCAGACATACACCGTTCGGCCCAGCGTAGGGGTTAGTCCCGGAATGTCCGGAACTCTATCCGTGAGCCCCGTTGCCAATAACACGGTTTTGCTCCTATATTCAGATCCGGAAGTACCGAATAATTGAATATGTTCTCCCTTACGTTCCGCTTTAATGATACGGTCTTTCTCAAAAGATACACCAGTCCGCTCTGCCTGCATCCTGCCTCGTTCTCTAAGCTCTTCACCGGATACCCCATCGGGGAAACCGAGGATATTATGATAAGTCCGGCATAACGTCGATCTGCCTTCTCCCGCGTCGATTACCAACACCTGATGAGCTGAATAACGTCCAAGCTGAATGGCTGCCTGAAGCCCTGCGAGCCCTCCACCTACAATTATGCAATCAACCTCTCGCATGCTCCTTCTCCTCCTGAACTTCCATTTATCTAATTTAATTAAACAGTTTGTCCTTATATACATTAAACCGTTCAGCCAAGCTTAAACGTTTCCTCATATTGCTTATCTTATACCAAAATAAACAGGCCCAAACCATCCGTAGGAATCACGGTGAGTTTGGGCCTATAAGATTTATGATTGCTTAGAAGTTATACGATTCAAATCGCGATGCATTCGAGATGGCGTTCCATACATCCGCTGTTTCGCCGCCCATATACCAGTAAGCCAGTCCAGCAATTTGCCGTTGCTCACTCATTAACACTTTGGCTGATAACGAACGACTGTCCTCTGCCCATATATATCTTGGCTTACCATTACTGTTGTACCCGATAATATATTGAACCAGACTTGCATCCCATCGTCTTACAGATCCCGTAGCATGCGCACGCATTCCCTGGTCTGCCAGTGTAATGTCCCAAGAACTGGTTGCCGGATTCACGGAAGACCAGTCTCGTGTATATAACGGAAGGGCCAAAATTGTTTTGGCACGTACCACCTCGGAGAGCATGGTATCCAAAGCCTTTTCTACCCATGGAAGAGACGCCACTGATCCTGCTTTCGGATCACCGTTCCAGTGTTCCTCGTATCCCATCAGCACCATATAATCCGATACAGCGCCCAGTTTGGCATAATCAAATGCATCCGTCCAATCAGTACCCAGGTCGGGCGAAACGTCCACGGACACCACAGCACCGAGTGCGTGCAACGTAGCCGTCAAAGAGGTCACAAATGCCGTCAGCCCTTCACGATCCGCAGGATCAACATTCTCAAAGTCCACATTAATGCCGTCCAATTTATAGGTTTTGACATAAGCGGCTACCTGTGAGATCACTGCAGCTCGGTTGGCCGAACTGGATAACATCTGATGCGTAAGTGCCGAATCCGAACGATTACCGAGCAATGGCCATAGCTGCCTGTCGGTGGCGGATGCCCAGGAGATCAATGCAGGGTCCGCGTGATCTGTTACTTTCATACTGCTGTTCAGGAAAAACCAGCGTGGGACAAGTGTGTTGACCTCAGACTGTTCCACTTGTTTCTTGAATTCAGTTGTAGTGGAGTTATATTGCCAGCCCAGCTGAACGCCAAGTTCATCCCCACGTTGTAACTGCTCAGACCATGTTTTCTTTTGTAAAATGGCATCGAGCATTACGGCTGCTTCTTCTCGCGTTACCTGGTCATGTGGTCGAAACACGCCTCCGCTTCCCCGCATTAGTCCAAGTTGATATACCGTCTGAACATAAGGACGTGCCCAGTCCGAGATATCCGCTGCGTCAAAATACGTTGAAGATAAGAGTGATGTCTCTACGGGTTGTTGTTTTAACATTCGAACAAGAAGGGCAGCCGCTTCTTCGCGCGTAATAGAAGCATTAGGCTGGAACGTTCCCTGACCCTTACCCTCCAGAATAAAAAGATTCGTCATGGCGGCAACATTGCCGTAATACCAAGCATTCATGCTTATATCCTGATAGGGATTAATATTATTTTTAACGGGCTTCAAACCTAGTAATCTCACCGCAAACGTCGCAAATTCTGCACGAGTAACGGCTTTCTTCGGTTCAAACGTAGTCTCTGACGTACCGGCAGCAATGCCTTTTGCCACCAGATGTGTAATGGCATCCTTGGCGTAACTGGTCTGCGTATCCTGAAACTGTTGCTGCACGGTTGCAGCCTGAACAGTAGAGCCATATCCAGCCAGCGATCCAAGTGTTAATAACCCGCATAAAGCCATTTTCCATATCCGTTGGTTCGTTATGTCTTTTAATCTATTATTCACATCAAAAAGCCTCGCTTCATTGGATTACGATCAACTATCATCGTATCAAATTGAAGCGAGGCCGTATGTGGTTAAATGTTGGGAAATGCGAAGCTTACTTGTGTACTTTTACGCGCTCTTCAATGGGTTGGAATTCTTTCTCACCCGGTGCTGCCGTTGGTTTACCAAATGGCATCTGAGCGATCAATCTCCAGTTCTCAGGAATGCTCCATTCTTGCTTCACTTTCTCGTCAATCAACGGGTTGTAGTGCTGCAAAGATGCACCCAGACCTTCTTGTTCCAGAGCAGTCCAGATTACCAGTTGCAACATACCGTTGGATTGGTTAGCCCAGATTGGGAAGTTATCTGCATAAGCTGCAAAATTTTGTTGAAGCTGTGCGATCGCATTGTTATCTTCGAAGAAGAGAACCGTACCATATCCGCTGCGGAATCCAGTCATTTTCTCTGCTGTGGATTTGAAGGCTTCTTCATTACCTACCACTTCACGCAAAATTTCTTCTGTGTGATTCCACAATTTATCATGTTGTTCACCGAGCAATACAACGGCACGGGATGTTTGTGAGTTAAAGGAAGTTGGTGTATATTTCACCGCTTCTTCTACGATTTCCTGGATTTTAGCATCCGAAATTGTAGATTCCTTGCTGATTCCATAATAAGATCTTCTGTTTTTCAACGCATCAAAAAAAGTTGTCATTCTTATTCGCCTCCCAAAATTTTTTTTCAGTTGCCAACACAGTAACTATAATATAGTAACATACATTAGTCAACAAACTAATTTATTTTCACTAAATATACATTCACTGAAAACATTTCAACAAGTTTGCCCAATACAGCAATTGAAATTATCCTTCGCCCGTCTTTTTACGATAATCCGCCCGGTATTTCTCTTCCGTAGACGAGTTACTTTTTGTCTGATCTTTATTCTTCTCTTCCTGAGCTTCCATATTCAGATCTTCCATCGGAATTGGATCTACGGTCTGTTCTTCTTCATGTCGGTCAAGCAGACTTTCGTGCTCTGTCTTATATTGTTCAGGATTGTCACGGGATTGTTCCTGTTGGGTATCGTTGTTATTCTGATCCGGTGTGCGCTGTTTCATTCATATTCGCCTCCTCTGGGTTCATTACCTTTCTTTACCTGTTCTGCGTGTCCTCTAAACACAGTCGGATGCATTCCTCAAACAAAAACCAACAAAAAAAGCCAACCAGACAAGCTGGTCAGCTCAAAGACGACTTCTATGATTGGCGATGCAATTGGGTACGGTACAGATCAGGCGAACATCCCACACTTTGTTTGAACATCCGACTAAAATGCGAAAGGCGTTTGAAACCGGACAATCGACTTGCTTCTGTCACGGTGATCTCAGGCTGAAACTGAAACAAAAGCTTCGCCTGATTGATACGGCGGTCATACAGGTATTTAAATATCGTCAAACCTGTCATTTCCTTAAACATGCCTGCCAGATATGGCTTGGACAGATGTAATTCCAGTGCCAGATCATCCAGACCAATGTCCTTCATATAATGGGTATCCACATAACGAATAATGTGTTGGACATGCCGCTCCCTCTCCGATGAGGGAAGTTGTTCCTGGACATCACCCTGGCAGATCTCTGCTACAAAATACAACAGATCACACAGTCTGACATTCATTCGCTCTTGCCTGAAATTGCTCTGACTTTGAGACAGACGATGAAGATCATGCAATAGAGCTTCGAATTCAGAGCGGTTATCTCCCTTCAGATTGACCCGGCAATTTCTGAGTTCTTCAAATGGTCTAAGGACCTCAGCCATACGGTCCGGATGCAGGCTGCTGCGGATTGCAGACGGATCAAAATGCAGTGTGCTTCGCTCATAAGCACTGCCTGGCTTCGGATGTGGTCGATGAAGAGTCAGGCCATGCATTAACACCAGATCACCCGGCTCCAGGTTATATACCCGGTCTCCTATGATATAGGTACATTCTCCATCATGAAAATAATAAATCTCATAATGTGGATGTGAATGGAATCCATCTGACTTGCCTGGGTTAAATATGCTGGTGGATCGGTAACTATACTCCAGTGAAGCGCTAAATTGCATCATGCTCGGCACATTCATGCACCTCCTGTTCGGAAGAGGGAAACGATTTGTATCATGCCCCTGTAGGATATATGAAAGTGAAATTATAGAAGCTGTTTAATACTCTCTTGAATCTCGTCGATGGAGTCGATAGGTTCGAAGCGTCTGACCACACGACCCTCTGCATCAATCAGGAATTTTGTGAAATTCCATTTGATTGCATCGCCGTGTAACCATTCTGGTGCCTTCTCAGCCACCATTAATTTCAATAATTTGGCCTGTATATCTGTTTCATCAAAGCCTGCAAAAGGCCCTGATCTTTTCAAAAAGTCGTAGAGCGGGTGCGCCGCTTCTCCATTCACATCCAGTTTGGAGAACATCGGAAATTTCACACCATAGTTAATCTGGCAAAACGATTCCGCTTCCGAACTGCTTCCAGGCTCTTGCTCTGCAAACTGGTTACACGGGAAACCAATAATCTGAAGTCCTTGATCCTTGTACTGGTCATACAGCTTCTGCATGTCATCGAACTGGTGCGTATATTTACATTTACTTGCCGTGTTTACGATGAGCACAGGTTTTCCTTCATATTGATAGAGTGGGAAACGCTCTCCACTGGTTCTGGTTACGGTAAAGTCGTAGATGGTTGGCATAAGTCTAGTGCACCTCGCGATAGTTATGTAGTCATACAGCATCATATGTCATTGTTAATTATATACGAAGTTTGAACTATTGTATCGCGCAAGATAAGTTACTCTCCCTTTCAACAGAAAACCCTTCTGCCGCGAAAATCTCTTCGTTCAGCAAAAGGGTTATTATATGGGATCACAGTGACAGCATCTTCAGCCCTTAACGGCACTTCCGGCCACGCCCTGAATGATATAATGCTGACCCACGAGGAAAACGATGATCATCGGAATAATGCCTGCCGTGGCAGCGGCCATCATGCCGTTGTAGTCCACATTATTCTCCAGAATAAAGTTCTGCAGTCCGAGCGGAACGGTGTACAAGTCTTTGTCGATCAGGAACACAAGCGCATTCTCATAGTCATTCCAGTGCCAGGAGAAATCAATAATGGCCAGTGTAGCCAGCGCTGGCTTCGCCAAGGGCAGAATCAGCCTGAAGAATATGCGCAGGTGACCGGCACCGTCGATGAACGCCGCTTCCGAGATCTCTGAAGGCACGGACAGGAAGAATTGCCGCAGCATAAACACCCCAAAGATCGTGAACATTCCGGGCAGGATCAATGCCCAATGCGTATTATATATGCCTACCCATTCAAACATCAGGAACTTCGGTACAAAGAGTACCTGCGGTGGCACCATCATCATCGAGAGATAGATCAGGAACAGTGTCTCCCGGCCTTTGAATTGAATCCGTGCGAAGCCATAGGCTGCAAAAGCCGAGAGAAATACAGCTCCGACCGTGCTAATTAGCGATATTTTCAACGAGTTCAGATAATACGTCGCAAAGGTATCCGCTCCACTCCAAACCTTAATATGATGCTCCCAGTTCAGGCTGGAGGGTATCCACTGGATGGGATAGGTGAATACGTCCGCAGGAGATTTGAACGACGTGCTGATCATCCAGATGAACGGCATAATCATCAGCAGGGCAAACCCGGACATCAGAAGTGTCAGTATGATTTTTCGAATCTGCGTCAAGGACTCCATGCGGACTCTAACTTTAGGTGAATGCGGAGCTGTGGGCTTCGCATTCGCGGCAATTTGTTTCTCCATAACGACTCCTCCCCTCCTTAGTAGTGAACCCAACGTTTCTGACCAAGCCACTGCAATACAGTGAAGACCATAATGATGGCAAAGAGTGCCCAGCTAATGGCAGCAGCGTATCCCATCTCGTAGTAGCGGAAGGCATTCTGGTAGATAAACAGCGACAGTACGGTTGTACTGTTCCCCGGACCACCCTGGGTGATCGCCTGAATGATACCAAAGTTTTTGATGGTCATAATCAATCCGGTAATCAGCAGCAAAAAGGTAGTTGGACTCACAAGCGGCCAAATCACTTGGCGTATCGTCTGCCAAGGGCGGGCTCCATCTATCCTTGCAGCCTCAATCAATTCCTCCGGAATTTCCTGCAAAGCGGCCAGATAAATAATCATGTTGTAACCCAGCATGAACCAGATCCAGATGATATCAATCGCATACATGGACCATTCGGTTGTTGATAACCATCCGGGTGGATTCGTAATACCGATCCCCCGCAAGAAGCCATTAATGGGCCCCGATGTTGGCTGGAACAGCAGCATCCAGACAAAAGCGATGGCAACACCGCTGGTGATATAGGGCATGAAATAGAGAGCACGCAGCGTTTTTTGCCAATACACCGACTTGTTCAGCGCCACCGCCACGATAAAAGCCAACCCCATCGATACCGGAACCGCTAACAGAAATACAAATGTATTTCGCAGCGCCACGCCAAACAGATCATCATTCAACATCCGACGGATATTGTCCAGCCCTACGAAATTCGTCTCCGGGCTCATGAATTTGTAATCAGTGAACATGAGATAGAACGAATAAACAGCCGGTATAATAAAAAACAACAGCACGCCAATCATATTGGGCCCAATAAACAGATACCCGAGTCTGCTCTGCCGTTTCATCCAGGATTTATGCATATGCTCCCCACTCCTTAACATCTGTTCTGGAATTAAGCATAACAAGATGTCCTCTAACATTTAAGGAACATAACCCTGTACCTGATATCACAGATATATGTATTTCGGCAGTGCCTTTCGGGAGAGAAACAACATGGAATTGTTCTATTGCTTATATAGAAAAAACCGCCCCATTGGGACGGCCTTTGGACTCATTGCTTTTGCAACCTATTGATTCTGCTTCAGCCAGTCATTATGGCGTTTGACCATGTTCTGTACCGTAACTTCGGCAGTCTGGTTACCGAGGAAGAACTTTTCATACTCCTGTGCACGCAGATCAACCACTTCCTGCGCAATGCTGCGGACAAACGTAGGTGTCTCGTCACCGTACAACACAAATTCCAGTGACTCTTTATCATAAGAATCGGCATAATCGCCAAGCAAATGATCAATGGCAGTCTGCTGATCGACCGCATTCGAGGAAGGTAAACGCCCACCCGCAGCCATCGGCATCATTCCCCCATCGGCGTACCATTTCAGGAACTCCCATGCGGCTTCTTTATTTTTTGACTTGGAATTAATCGCAATAAAGTCACCAAGTCCTCCACTCTTCACCATATCTGCTTCTTGTGCAGCCAGTCTCGGTACAGGGGCAAAGGCGATTTTCCAATCCCGCGGGAATTCGGTCATATTGTTTGATGTGCGGATCAGCCATTCGCCGATATTAATCATGGCAGACTCACCGCCAAGGAACATGTTTTCCACCGGCATTTTAGAAGTCAGCTGCTCTCCGAGCGGAGGAGTGGTTGCATCCTCCTTCATCATTCCGTTCAACGTCTCCAGCCATTTGGTAACGAGTGGATCATCAAGATTGGAAGAACCGTCTGCCTTAACATAGCCGTTCTTCACCAGAACAGAATCGAGCGGGTCTACATAGGAAGCAGTATGCTGCACCAATCCGTATTTGAAGCCAGCAGCCTTCAGTTTGAGTGCATATTCACGAGCTTCATCCCATGTCCAGGCTGTAGGTACACTCAGTCCGGCCTGATCAAGCGCTTTCATATTTAAAGCGAAGAAGGCAGCGTTTTTCTTGGTTGGCATCCCGTAATATTTTCCGTCCACTTTCCAGGAAGCCGCATCTTCACCCATTTTCTCATCAATGTTGTAGTCGGTGAACTCGCCCAGATCCAGTGCTGTACCGCCCTTGATGCGTTTATCCAGATTCGTGAGGGTATAGTTGACATACAGGTCAACGTTTTGCCCGGTGGACAGCGCCGTATCCAGCTTCAGGTTGCCATCATCGTCATTCACAAACCGCACATATTCCACCTGAATATCAGGATGTTCCGCATTCCAGGTATCCACCACTTCCTGTGGACCATTCTCGGGCGGCACCGCGCCCCACATGGTGAGCTTCACTTTTCCCCCTGCCGCTCCACCTCCGTTATCTCCACCGTTCGTCTCATTTTTACCTACACAGCCGGCAAGCAAGCCCAGCATCAGCGCACCTACGATTAATCCCGTTAATCCTTTTTTGATTCTCATCTGGTCACATGACCTCCCTGAATTGAAGTGTACCTTCCGTTACATCGTAGCAGGGACCTTGCTGGGTTCATAAGATACATATCCATGATTCGGATTGAACAAAAATACGGATTTACTTGTGCTTGCTTGAGCACTCGGTACACATATTCCTTCTACTCATCCTGTGAGTCACGAACGATGGCGATACTGGCTGGGCGTGCAACCGGTCCAACGCTTGAATATTTTAATGAAATAATTATCACTTCCGAACCCTACCCGGTAACCAATCTCCTGTACAGGAAGGTCCGTCTCGCGCAAGTATTCAGCCGCTTTCTCCATCCGTACCCCATGCAAGTAATGAATCAGGGTATGACCGGTTTTCTTTTTAAACAAAGCACTCACATAATTCTCGCCCATCATCACATATCGTGACATGGATTTGACGGTAATGTCCTGGTCGTAATGCTGTCCGATATACTGAATTATTTTGCTAATCTCCGGATGTTTCACAATCGGCTCACGAACAGGTGTAAATGGAAGATCCGTATCAGACGGGGGCGCAGAAGGGACCGTAAGAGAATCAGGCGAAACAGGCGTTGATGTGAGAACCGATGTGGAAGGTGGCACTTGATGAGGATCTGTCTCTGTCCGGGCTTCAGTCGAAGCTCCCAGTTCTGCACTTACTTTACGGAGTGTATCACGCAGTGAATTCACACTCATGGATAGTTTCAGAATATAATTGGAAGCCCCGTATTCCATTGCACGGCGTACATATTCGAACTCCCCCATACAGGTGAGCATGACAAATTTGGTTTTCAACCCGGCCTGACGGGTCTGTTTGAGTAATTCCAGACCATCCATACCTGGCATGACAATATCGGTCAGTACCAGATCCGGTGTATCCTCTATAATCATCGCCAGCGCTTCGGTCCCGTTACCGGATTCTCCGATGACCGTGAAACCCAGCTCTTCCCAGGAAATAATCTCTCGCACCGACTCTCGTACGAATACCTCATCCTCTACAAGTAATACTTTCCACATGCCAGATTCCCCTCTCCAGTCGTGTAGGACGTGTCTCAAAACTCGCGAAGTGCATCTTTTACCGCCTTTTCGCCCCATGCTGCGTCACTTCCCCTTGACGTGCCCCGGCACGCCTGCGGAAAACTTCCTTGCTTGGAACGAAAATTCAGCAAAATCTGCTTCCTTCGGAGTTTTCAGACACGCCCTAGTCTGACCGCTTCTGTAAGTAAGGCGTCGACAATAAAAAAGGAATGCTGAACCTCACTAATGTCCCCGGCTTGGTATCAATCACTTCAAGTTCACTTTGGCCTTTGAACAATAATCGCAATCGTTCCTTAAGGTTAGACAGGCCGATCCCCGGACGTGTGCGGGTCATCTGCTGACGTCGGGATTCCTCCATGCCAATTCCGTTGTCGGCCACCTCCAGCATCAGTTTTCCTGTGTCTTGCCTGTAAATGCTGATACGGATCTGACCAAGCTGCTCCAGTGGCCCGACACCGTGGTGAATGGCATTCTCCACCAGTGGCTGCAAGCTCAGCTTGGGCACGAGCGCATACTCCAGTTTTTCGTCAAATTCACAAGTCACCTCAAAGCTATCGCGGTAACGAATCCGCTGGATATGAAGGTAGGCTTGAACTAACTCAATCTCGTCCTTCAGGTATACCAATTCGACCTGTGAATTCAGGCTGACCTCCAGTAATTTGCCCAAGGAAACACACATCTCGGAGATCTCTTCATTCCCGCTGCGGATCGCACTCCATTTCATTGTATTCAATGTATTCAGGAGAAAGTGCGGATTCATCTGGGCCAGGAGCATATGAAAATGTACCGCTTCCTTCTGGCGTTCCTCCGCCTTGAGTCTGTTGATCATCTGATTGGCATCATCCAGCATCGTATTGAACGTACGGGTCAGTTCCAGCACTTCTCCGCGGCTGCGGCCTTCAGGGATACGGACCTTGAGGTTTTTGCGTACTACCTCCTTCATCTGGTTCTGCAGATGTGATAAAGGCCGAGTGAACGTCGCCGAGATCATAAAGGCCATGAGCACAAATGCTGCTGTGAAGCCAAAAAACGTTAAAAAATAGCGCTGCTTAAGCCCCGATATCTCCGTAAACAACACAGCTAGTGGAATACGATTTACCATGTACCAGTCCAGTGACTCGATGTATACGTAGTTAATCAGCGTATCTGAATCATTATCCGTCAGATAGGCCTCTGCCGGATGAAGTGCAATTTCCCGGGTCACGTCTGGGGAAAGTACCGCTTTTTCGGACGAGCGGGCAATCGTTTCCCCATTGCCAGTAATCAGGAAATACTCCTGATTGCTCTGCGAATCCTTCAGCATAGACTGAAACCAGTACGAATAATCGATGCTGATCCGTGCCATTCCGTACCTTTTGCCGCCACTGTCCTTCATATACGCATAGAGGGACAACAGATACGGGCTGGAGGATAGCTCCCGCAGGACATGGTTGGTATCCCGGGCATCCCAGCGGTAGAGTAACTCTTCTGATGGAAACGAGTTTGAATCAGTGTTGCCCTTGATGAAGGTCATTTCTCCAAGATGCTTGCGAAATTGTTCCCGATAAGGGCCATAGGCCAGAGCTTTTTTGGGCAAATACGAAGTGTAAACGTTATCATGAAAATCTAACAGCGTGAAGTACACGGAAGGATTATATAGAAAAAAGCTGTTGTTGATCATCTTGAACTTCTCTTCCACCAACGACTTATTCTCAAGCGGAGAACGATTGTCTGGAGAAGTCAGGGCGTTTCTTACGGCTGAATCCTGTTCCAGAAAAATCAGGGTTTTAAATGCAATACTCATCTGGTCCTCCAGAGAACCATACATCTGCACCAGTTGCTCGTGGCTCTGTTCGCTGATTTTTTGCTCAACCAGAGATTCGATCTGTCCATAGTTGTAGACATTAAGTACGCTGAATGGTAGCAGAATCAACACCACAAACGCACCAAACAGCCGATACCTGAGCTTATGCGGCAAAAAGGTCTTCCAGTCGGGCTTTGTCATCCCCTCAGCGCTCCCCCTGCAATTATTGAGATCATTATACCATCAGTTCCCCCGCTTCGGCCGGGGCCGGGCTCATTCGCATGGATATGTGATACCAGTTGCCAGGGACGGGATACGGATACACAGATTTGTTCTATTGCATTAAAAAAACCGGAGATCTGGGATCTCCGGCTAGGCTAGATATAACGACTTAGCAAATTAGGATATAGGCTCCACTCCCCAGACAAGCTCGCCGTTCCGGTAAAGAGTTACCTTGGTCCAATCGGCAAAAGAGGTCTGCAGCGGGTTAAAGGAATAATCATCCCCTTCGCTGTAATTGGACCAGTCTGCTTTGTGCAACCGGGTATGTATCTCCCCAGAGGTTCCTCCGACCGGGATCACGCCTGCTCCGGTACCGAACTTCAGTTCCAGATAATGGTCCGCTCCAGGAACAGGTGCAGGCAGTTTCACTATGCTGCCGCTGATCTGACTGCCTCCAAGCTGTGCATAATCACAGAAAAAGGATTGTTGTTTCTCCCCGTCCACTGTATACCAGTAACGAATTGTCAGTTCATTCAGGCTAACTGTGGAGGTACCGTTATTGTAAATAACAAACTGCGGTTTCATTTGGTTATCGAGCAGATTTGTATCCCCTGCACGATAGGCTAGAGTCAGATTACCAGCAGGCTCTGGCGGCCCTCCACCCTGGACCTTTGCGGAAGCTTGAACGGAGTTCACACTCTTCCCAACGCTGTTAACCGCATTCACCACATAGTAGTAGGTGGTTCCAGCAGATACCGCCATATCCTTATAGCTTGTTCCCGATACAGCGGCCACAGATGTATACGGTCCGGCTGCTGTCAGCGACCTGTTTACCGTATAGGAGGTCGCACTTGCAGATGCACTCCAGCTTAGATTGATGCTGTTGTCGCTAACCGCAGTGGCGGTCAGATTCTGCGGAGCGGCAGGTACTGCCTCGACCTGGACCGTCTCTAATACGGACCAATAGGCTGGCTTGGACTGGAGTCGCTCGTCGAAAAGCAGCGGCCAGTTGTTGCGGGCGACCGGGAAGGTTCGTAGCCAGGTATTGGCATCATCCTTGCCCCACAAGGTAACATTTTTGACTGTATCCGTATGCCTCAGGAAGATCTGGAACAGGGACTTGTACAGCGCCGCCTGCTGTGTCTTCAGTTCTTCCGGGAAGATATCATAAGATTGCGAATCATTGGAATATACACTTACATCAAGCTCAGTAATATGTGTTTCGAGGCCCAGCGCCTTAAATTTGACAATGGAACTCTCAATTTCCGAAAGGGTTGGATAAAAGAGGCTGATGTGTGTTTGATGGCCGACTCCGTCAATAGGCACACCCTTGGCTTGAAGGCGAGTGATCAAATTGTAGAGGGCCTGGCTTTTGGCCGGCTCATGGGTATTGTAATCATTAATGAACAACTTGGCATCCGGGTCGGCTGCATGGGCGAATTCAAATGCTTTCTCAATATATTCTTCCCCGGCAATCTGGTACCACAGACTGCGCCGCAGGCCATCCGGCTCGGAGGCATCAATGACTTCATTCACAACGTCCCAAGCGTAGATCTGGCCTTGATAACGCTCCATTACCGTCTCAATATGCTGCTGCATCCGTTCATACAGCACCGTTTTGCTCACCAGATTGCCGTTGGCATCGTGGAATACCCAATCCGGAGTTTGTGTATGCCAAACGAGGGTATGCCCACGTATCTCTTGTCCGTTCGCTGCTGCAAAAGCGACTGCGGCATCCGACCCGCTGAAATTATACATACCCTCTTGCGGCTCGGTACTGTCCCATTTCAGAACATTGCCTGGTGTCAGACTATCAAAATGCTTCGTAAGCAGCTGCTTGTCAGGTTCGGTCAGCAGTTCATTGTTCGTGAAGGCCGTCCCAATTCGAAACTTGCCCGCAAAAGCATCCTGTAGGGAAGGAATGTCTTCTTCGATCACAATGGGTCCGAGATCCGGCAACTTCTCCAATCGGAAATCATCCACATAAAAAGAAGCTGTGGCACGGTCTGGCACTTCAAAATAAACCGATAACTGATTCGCTGGTTCCAGCATTTTAAACTGTGCAGTAAGCTTGGTCCATCCGCCTGCGGATGCGGTACCGAATGTTAAATTTTCATAATGTGTTGTATCTGGCAGGGTACGCTGTAAAGACATATTGAGGTTTGTGCTGGACGCTCCCGCCGGAAGCTTCACCCAGCCGGTGAACACATACGTCTGTCCCACCTCCAAAAGTTCTGTCACATCCAGCGCTGGCCCATGCCATGTCATAGCACGCCCGCTCACTTCCAGTCCATAATCTCCGGTACGAGCTGCAACGGCGCTTGCATGAAGCGTTTCTACTTCACCGCGTCCGCTCCAGCTCTGGACCGTGCCATCTTCAAAATCATGACTCAGAATCAAGGTATTCTCCCCTTCTGCCGCATGAACAGACTGAGCTGCCCAATACGAAGGAACTAACAAAGTTATCATCAAAACAAATTTAAGCGCTTTCAAAAATATCATTTTTCTCATCGCTTCCATTCTCCTTTATCGAATATTAGGATGAATTCCTTATTCCAAAGGCTAAGGCCATATCCACCTCCTTGGTTTTAGTTATAAAATCAGAGTCCTCATTCAAACGGATACGGGGGGCATACGTTCGGATAAGGACTCCATATGGTAAATTATAGTATAAATCGTCCATGATCTACAACTGAAATGTACTTCCCCTCTAATTTCGGTTAGAAATGCAGTATCCGTTGCTTCTGCACTCATTCGCACCAGCTCCTCCATAATCTGGGCAACCCGTAACGAAGTGTATACCTGGTGCTCCGCTGGCTTCAAAAGTTGTCTTTAAAGTTGTCTTCAAGCTTTCTGCTTACTTCTTTCAGCCTACACCCTGTGTCTCCTGCGATACTCAGATGGACTTATGCCCAACGTTTTGGAGAACACTCTACTTAGATAAAAACCGTTCTCATATCCGCATCGCTCGGCAATTTGGTTAAGGGTCAGGCTGCTGTCAGCCAAGAGGTTCTGCGCTTTTTTCAGACGGACCCGTTTGAGATAGCCTGATGGCGTCTCCTGAAAAGCTTCCCGGAAACGCCTTGTCAACTGCACCGGACTCAAGGCCAGTCGCTGCGCCAATTCCTGAAGGCTGATCTCCTCTTCCGCCCGTTCCTCCAGCAGCGCTGCCGCTTCAGCCATTCGTGCGTCTTCGGTAAATCTCCGCTCCTTTAAGCGATTCTGTCTGCGTTCCACCTGATACAACTGCCACAAATCCATCATAAAATGTGTCTTCCAACGGGCAACTTCCCCCTTATTCTCCTCACTGTCCTGGCGTAAATAAGCGTACGTCGAGGCTAACCGCTTCGTGTCATTAATCAGCGATTTTCCGGCTGGTGGCAGAAACTCCTCCTCCTCCGGGCTACTGCTAAACTGTAAATAGTGAAATGTCAGCGGGGTAATGACTGTCCGCCGAAAAGGAACCGCCGGGGGGCACAGCACCAGATCGCCAAAACTCGCTTCTCCGATCTGACCTCCAATCTCATAATGGAATATTCCCTCTTCGACGGCAAAAGCCACCCAAGTCGTATAGATATCTTCCGTAAGAGCAAATTCCCCTTTTTGCTTCCAGTAGATGTGGTTAAGCAGCTCCATGACTTGACCACCCTTTCTGTGAAATAAAGTATATGTTTGATGATAGTATAGTGCATTTAAAAAGTGAATATATAAATCTAAGATGAAATTATAGATATGTAGTTGGAGTCAAGGTGGATCTAACTTCAGTTAAGGAGGTCACAGATATGAAACAAGAGCATGTACAATACGACATCACCGTCATCGGCGGAGGACTTGCTGGTGTATGCGCCGCGGTAGCCGCTGCCCGCATGGGGCAGCAGGTTGCGCTGGTGCAGAACCGCCCCGTGCTTGGCGGCAATTCCAGCAGTGAAGTACGCGTATGGGTCTGCGGCGCTACCGCCCACGGGATTAACCGCTATGCCCGCGAGACGGGTATCATGGGGGAATTGTTTGTAGAGAACCAGTACCGCAACCCGGAAGGCAACCCGTATCTCTGGGACTTGATCATTCTGGAAGCCGTTCGAGCTGAACCCAACATCAGCCTGTGCCTGAACACGGATGTACATGAAGTCGAGGCCACTGGGGATGGAGATGAACGCATGATCACCTCTGTTACCGGGTGGATGATGGGTTCTGAGCGCAAAATCCGATTCGAAAGCCAGATCTATCTGGACTGTACGGGTGATGGATTGGTCGGCTTTCTGGCTGGAGCCAAGTTTGCACTCGGCCGGGAAGCCCGCAGCGAATATGGCGAAGAGTGGGCACCTGAGGTGGCTGATCAGATCACGCTGGGCAGTACACTTCTCTTTTATACCAAAGATGCTGGTGCGCCTGTCCGCTATATCCCGCCCTCTTTTGCCAAGGATATTACACAGACCAGCATTCCGATTCGCCGGGTCATTCGCAGCGGCGATTCCGGTTGTCATTATTGGTGGATTGAATGGGGCGGTGAACATGACACCGTTCATGACAATGAGCTGATACGTGATGAACTGTGGTCCGTGATCTACGGGATCTGGGACTATATCAAGAACTCCGGCAAGTTTGATGCAGATCATATGACGCTGGAGTGGATTGGTTCTCTACCTGGCAAAAGGGAGTACCGCCGCTTCACGGGTGACTATGTACTCACCCAGAACGATATTATCAGCCAGCGGGAGTTCCCGGATGCCGTTGCCTTTGGCGGATGGTCCATTGACCTGCATCCCCCGCAGGGCATGTACGCCGAAGCGAGTGGCTCGAAGCATATGCATGCCGATGGCGTATATCACGTGCCGTTCCGCTCGCTGTATTCCGCAAATGTGCGGAATATGCTCATGGCCGGACGCGACATCAGTGCATCACATGTCGCCTTCGGCACAACGCGCGTCATGGCAACATGCGCGGTCATCGGCGAAGCCGCGGGTACGGGCGCAGCGCTCTGCGCGGCCATGGGGGTATCGCCGCGCGAGCTGCACGCGAGGCATCTGGCGGTACTGCAGCAGACGTTGCTGCGGCAGGACGCTTCCATCATCGGGGTGCGCAGCCACGATGAGCTGGATCTGGCCCGGCGTGCCCAGGTTACAGCCTCCAGCACGCTGACGGGCATCGCCCTTGAGCAGCCTGGCGAGACGTACCCGCTGGGTACAGATGTCGCCCTGCTGCTGCCTGTGCATCCAGTGCTCAGCGGCCTGGAGCTGTTGCTGGATGCATCCAGCGATACCGCACTGACGGTAGAGCTGTGGGATACGGGGCGTAAGGAGAACTACGTCCCGCATTTGTTACAAGTTACGGTGACTGTTAACGTTACAACAGGAACTGCGCAGTGGGTGAAGCTGCCGCTCGAATGGCGACCGGAAGAACCGCAGAATGCTTTTATAATCATCCGCTCCAATAAAGCCGTCTCACTCTACCATTCGACAGAAGCACACAGCGGGGTGCTGATCTTCTTCAAAACAGAAGAAAACCACGTGTCCAAAAATCTGGAGGATCATGCCACGGATCAGCCAGTCGTATTATGGTCCATGCAGGGGTTGGCGCGTCAGCCCTTCTGCTGTCGTACCCTCTCTGAGACCACGGCCTATTCAGCGGACAACACGATCAACGGTTACCATCGCCCCTTCGGTGGACCGCAGCAGTGGATGTCGCAGCCGATGCAGTCTGGCAAGCCGGAATGGGTACAACTGACATGGGAAGAGCCACAAACCTTGGCTGAATTGCACTTGACGTTTAATGATGATGTGAACGAGGATCTGGTTAATTTACATCACCATCACACAACATTCCGTGTGATGCCTGAGCTGGTGCGTGATTATCACGTGGAGGTACTGACTCCGGCTGGCGAATGGACACAAGTCGCAAGTGTGCAAGAAAATCACAAAAGAAAAGTTATTCATTCCCTGGATGTCCCTGTATCAGCTCAGGCTCTGAGAATCATAATTGATGCCACAAATGGCAGCAGATATGCGGAATTAATCGAGATTCGAGCTTACTAAAACAAAAAGGAGGATACAGGAAACTGTATCCCCTATCCTCCACACAAAGTCCACCTTTTTCTATTCGGCGGTTGGAGCCCGCAAGCCCTCAATCAGGATAAACAACGTAAGTGCTTGTCCATATCCCATCGGACTGATCGCTATATCTTTATAAAACTGAGCATCCTGCCCCACAGGTGTACCATAGGACACCTGCTGTACAACTCCGTTATCATCAATTTGTTTCAACACCGCTTCAAGCGCACTCAAGCCATTCTGGCGATAGGATTCATCCAGGTATCCATACCGGATTCCCTTGAGAATGCCGTATCCAATCGCTGCCGTTGCCGAGGTTTCTTTGTAAGAGGTTGGATCATCCAGCACAGTGTGCCACATGCCATCCTCACCTTGAAGCTTGCTCAGTGCTCTGACTTGAGCGGTTGCTGTATCCAACAGATATGCCTTTAGCCCGTCTTCGATCGGAATGATATTCAGGAAATCCATAACTCCCGCCGTATACCATGCATTGCCTCTTCCCCAATGAACAGCACCATAGTTATGATTTTCATTGAAATCCCAGCCATGATAGAACAATCCGGTTTTCTTGTTATATAGATATTTGATATGCACAAGGAACTGTCGTTTGGCTTCTTCCACCATGTCGGGTTTCTTGAAGTATACCCCTGCCTTGGCCAAAAATAGCACCGTCATAAACAGGGTATCAATCAGAATTTGACCATCATTGGCATCTCCCGTGATCATATGTTGAAACGCACCATCTCCGGTTCGCAGCAGTCCATCCATGATCCAACTGCTCCACTCCTCACAGACCTGTTCGTACTCCTTGTTTCCGGTCAGCTCGCATAATGAGATCAAAGTAAGGAGCGGAGCGCAGGTGTTCACATTTTTTTCCGGTACCCCTTCCATCAGCCTTGCATTATACCATGATTCCAGAAATTCTAGCACTTTGGGATCTTTCGTTGCCTCATGGAGCTGAAGCAAGCCATACAGACCGACACCTTGCGGCCATTCCCATAGATGTATGTCGATTAGTCCGATGGGAAACTGTTCATTGATGCTTGTGTTTTTCATAGACTCCATCGCTTGGGATACCTTGCTTATTCTCTCCTGCAGCACCATTTGATTCAGCATGTTGGTTATCACTCCCTTGGTTTCTTACACACGATTCAGCGCTCCATGTCCAGTAACTTCAGTTGTCCCTTCACTCCATAACCTTCGTGTATAATTTCCTCTTCTTTAATAAGAAAAGGCTTGTTCATTCCCCATTGAATTGGACCATATACCGGGTCTGTTAGAGTGAGAGTTAAAGCTTGATTATCGAATTGCGGGCTTGCAGAACGAACTTGGTTGATAAAAGCGTCAAATGACCCGAATTGCTGTTCGCTTCCTGCTCTTATAATCCAGGCGTTACGCAAGCCAGGTGAAATAAGCTCACGTTCTCTTGTCACCCCGCTGCTCTCCATACTCGTCCCGTTGGCCGCATATATAGCTGCATAACCCTTATCCAAACGGGCAAAGTGCCAGTTCTCATGCCTTACCCATTCCGTGAAGGAGTGAGTAGGAAAATAAGCATGTGTCCAGTCAGAATTGTGATCCGCAGGAATATCAAACATCATCAAAGCGATCCCCTCATGCTGAACAACATCGGGCAATATCCCATTCCCAGCCCAGAAGCAAGGTCGACCATCCCCATGCTTGTATATTTCTGCCGGATGATTCACCCAGATCAGCGCCTCAGGTGACAGGGATAAATGCTGGACATGCTCCTGATAACCTGGCTTGCCTGGACGAAAGCGAATGATTGAGGATAAGGAGTATTCCCTGGTCCGACAATGATAGAGCTTGGCGTAACCTCCCTTACCCTGCTGATTGGCGAACACCAACTGCTGATTCTCTCCAAGCAACAGATGCTCCTGATATGCTGCTGGAGGACTGTAATCCGATAAACTCAAGGCAACATTGCTTATTGAATAATTGTTTACATTGCCAACGCCGTAAGCGATCCAGCACATTGAAGTGGTTCCCGCTGCATAACCACCCAGCAGTTCCTTCTCATAGCTGCGCCCAAACGTTGTGGACAAGACTCCTTGATGCATTTGAACGGTAATATAATAGAATAACAGGTCCATTGCCTTTTTGGCTTGCTGTCTGAGCTGTTCATTATGGGAAAATTCATAGATATGCAACAACCCAACCGCATCAATCGGAATGTATGCACTTGAATTCCATTCTGCCAATCCTTCATCCAAAAAGCGCTCAAACCATAATGCAAGCCTCTGCTCTGCTTTTTGACGGTGTACTTCACCGGATTCACCACTGTTGCTGAACATTTCATCCCCAAACAGCTGTCCGGCTAACAGTTCATTGGTATGGAACAACAAGGCATGATTCTCACTGAAGAACCACATCACATCATCGCCAGGTTCATCAATCCAATATCGATAGCCCAGAATGCTTGCTTTTACCCGATCCCAGAACGATTCACTGAACAGACCGCTATTTCGCTCATCTCTCCAAAGACGGAACAGTCCCACCAGATAGAAGTCACTGCAATCCTTCCGTTGCTCGATCCCTTCCACACCCTCAAGCAAAATGTTCTCCGCTTCTTTCAGATTGCCTCCTGTTTTGAGCATGGCGATGGCCTTATGAATATTGGGACTGCCCTTCTCGGCAATGCATCGCAGAGCCAGGGATTTGCGAGCTTCAATATCCGCAGCTTGCTGAGCAGCCTCATCATAGCTCGTATCATAGGATTGGCAGCCAAACTTCTTGGTTAGTACAACATTTGAAACTGAAATAGCCAGCGTGAAATATACGTAATGATGACCGAGTTGATTCGTATGTGCCAGGACCAGGTCCGTTTCCTTTTCGGCGATGTGTATTGTCTTATTTTCGGTACCGTCAAAAAAATTGCCATACTGGATATCAACCTCTCTAACGATATCCGGCAAGGGAAGCGGCAGCTTGAGCTTAATCTGCTCACCTCTGAAGAGATCCGAAGGAAAATAAGCCTGTTCGAGAGCTTCCTCTGCGGATTTTACAGACTCCGCCAAATGAGAAGCAATAGGCAGGGAAATCACCAATTCCTCGTCTCCCAAATATTCCACCGCAAAAGCATACATGGTATCCCGCTCAGCCAGATCCTCCCAGCAGGCATAGATCTCATTAATTCCAGCTAAAAGTTCAGCTTTAATTACGATTTCCTGCTCCTTGTTACGCATGAGTGGCGCAAAATCCGTTACCATTTCCCCATTCACCCACAACGTCAGACTGCCATAGGTCTTAATCCGCAAAGAAGCGGTATGAGCAGTCGGAGAAATGAGTCTTGTAGCCGCGTAACTGCGCAGATGTGTCGGTACAAACCAAAATCCTGATTGCTCCACCCGTGGATTATTCCAAGGAGAATACAGTGCCCAAGGCATTCCGTTCTCTTCTCCAACGAAATCGTCTCCCGGGCTAGGAAACTCGCTCCATTGATCAAAAAATCGGTTCACAGGCTGCGTTCTCCTATGTTCTACAAATTCCTTTCTGCATGGATTCTCATGAATGGCAAAACCATCAATAAGCCAATCATTAATATCTCCCTCCATCGTTGTTGGAACAAAGGCAACAGGCTTTGTATATATGCCGCTGATCATCCAATGATTAATGACCTGATTGTGACCTAATTTCATAGGTTTATAATTCAAGGTATCCATCCCACTCCGGGTGGTATCTGACATTCAACTCATCCTTTCATTCCTGAAGTAATCATACCGCTGACAAAATACCGCTGGAAAACCATAAAAACAATCAGTACCGGAAGCATCGTGATGACGGACATCGCAAGCAAACTTCCCCAATCCACGTTGTATTCACCAATAAAATTAGAGAGCGCAAGCTGAATCGTATATTTCGATGGATCACTAATCGCAATTAACGGCCATACAAAATCATCCCATCTCCACATGAAGGAGAAGATTGCAAGCACCGCAAGAATCGGCTTCGCTATCGGAAGAATAATGCTCCAGTAAATTTTCCATTCGCCCGCTCCATCCATCCGGGCAGCTTCCAACAGCTCGTCCGGTACGGACAACAAATACTGCCGCATAAGGAACACACCTGTTGGGGTTGCTGCTGGCGGGATAATAATCGCGAGTAGGCTATTATACAACCCCAGTGCACTCAGCACTTTGAATATAGGGATCATAATTACCTCAATCGGAATCATGAGTGTTGAGACAAAAGCAATTAATATGATCGCGCTTCCGCGGAAGCGATATTTCGCCAATGCAAAACCTGCCATGGAGTTAATCAATAACAGTAGCAGCGTTGAGCTTACAGTTACGATTGTACTATTCATAAAATACAAGCCAAAATCGCCTTTACTGAATGCCTCCTTGAAATGCTCGAAGGTGATTGGCTGCGGCCATAACTTGGGAGGGAAGCTGTACAGATCGCTATTCGTTTTTAGAGAAGAAATCACGACCCACAGGACAGGCAGGAGCCACACCACTGCGGCAACACTTAACAGACTGTAGATGAAGATTTTGACCATAGGCTTCATTACCATTACGTAGCCCCTCCTTTCGATAGACGGAATTGCAGAGCCGAGAATCCACCAATAAGGATAAACAGTATCACCGACATCGCACTGGCCAGACCGAGCTCCTGTCTGTTAAAGCCAATCTCATAAATATATTGAACAATATAGGTAGTATCTTTGCCCGGACCACCACCTGTAAGCGCAAACATAAGTGGAAATGCTTTGAACGCGTCAATCAGAGTCAGCATAACAACAAGCAAGCTTGTCGGCTTCAAAAGCGGGAGCGTGATATAGCGGAACACCTTCATTCCCGTTGCCCCATCCAAGCGGGCAGCCTCATAATAATCCGTAGGTATAGCCTGCAAACCCGCGATAAAAATGACCATGAAAAAGCCTGCACGTGACCATACTGTCGCGATGATTACAGCCGTATTTGCCCAAAAGGAAGAGGTTAAAAAGCCGACAGGTTCCACACCAACCACGGTTAACAGATGATTCAAAATGCCAAATGAATCTCCGAAAATCCACTTCCAGGTCAATCCAACGATAATGTAAGAAATCATGGTCGGCCAGTAAAATACGGCCCTGAAGAACCCGCGCATTCTAATCTCGCGCGCAAGCAGCAAAGCAATGCCTAACGCTGCTGCATATATTAGCGGGACAACAATCGCTGCATAAATCCCCGTTCGTCCGATGGTCGACCAAAATTCCCGATCCCCTATAATTTTGATATAATTATCCAGCCCGTTGAACTTCATTGGGTTCAATCCATCATAGACATGAAAGGAATAATAGAGGCCCAATAAAGAGGGAAATACGATAAAAGTTCCAAAGATCAGGAGGTTGGGTAGTATAAACAGATAAGGAGCAATAATGAGCTTCCTGTTCTGTTTTGCCAGCGTATTTTTGTTTAATCGTTGTCCTTCACTCATCTGCTTGCCCCTTCCTTATGCGTTATTCGAAAGGGAGGCTTTACAGGAATCGCTAAGCCCCCGTATACGAATTAACCACATGGCTTTACGTTTATTGACTGCCAATAGCCTCGTTAATCAGCTTGGCTGTTCGATCCAATGCCTCCTGCGGAGTTGCCTTATCGGATAAAACCTCAACAATATTATTTTTTAGGTCCGTTGAAATTTTGGATATAATGGTCTGTCTGGACCAGTCATTAGCTGCAAGAGGCGAACTGTTCTTCAGTTCATCTGCGAAAATTTCAAACATCTCCTTGCCGAATTCATAATTCAATACAGAGCTGTCCTTCCGCGGACTCATAAACAATGATTCTTGGTTATATTTTGAATTCACTTCTTTGGACGTTAAGTATTCAATAAATTCTGCCGCCTCCTGCTCATATCCGCTGCCTTTGAATGCCATCAGAAACTTCCCGCCTGGCACTGAAGAACGTTGTGTTCCTTTTGGCATATAGGTGACTCCCCATTCAAAATCGGTGATATCCTTGTAATTGCTGATCATCCAGTTGCCAGCCCAGTGGGTAGCCACCGTCCCGGAACGGAACAGGTTGTTCGGATTTTCCCCTCCGAGCCATACGGATTCGGGCATGATACCTTCTTGATGAAGCTGCTTGAACTGCTCCATGCTACGGATTCCGGCTTCACTGTTAATCGCTGCTGCAGTGCCATCCTCTGTTAAGATGCTTCCGCCATTCTGATACAAAAGAGTGGACCATCTATGCGGTGTGACATCCCATACCATGCCATAACGTGCTCCGCCTTTGTCCATAACCTCTTTTAACGCAGCTGTGTATTCATCCCACGTCCATACCTGGTCAGGAGAGGTCGGTACTTTGACGCCCGCTTTATCAAATAAGGTTTTGTTATAAATAAGCCCATTCGCTGTAACATCCATAGGCGCCGCTACCAGCTTGTCATTAATAACATAATAAGGTTTAAGTGAGTCAATAAATTGATCCTCGAATTGGTCCGCATTGTCCACGTAAGGTGTCAGATCAACCGCCTGATTAGCAAATGATCCGGTATCCGTGACCCGGCTCAGAGCAGGTGGCTTTCCACCGGATAACATTGTTTTTAATTTGGTTTGGATATCCTTGAAGCCAACTTCAATCAGGTTGATTTTAACCTTGGTATTGGTCTGCTCATAATCTTTAATGATTTCCTTGATGACTTCTCCTTCTTTTCCGTCAGAGAACCACAGGAAATCCAGGGTTGTTTGTTTTGGATTAGCATTGGTACCTGATTTTCCGCAAGCAGTCAATACGATGAGTAACATGACCAATACCATGCTAGTGATGAGCTTAAACGTTGTTCTTCTTGTCATATCAACATCTCCTTGGAAGGTTCTAATGAATTTTGGCTTCGTTGAGCAATTCACTTTTACGGAATAACTGTGGTGATACACCCACATATTGTTTAAAGGCCCTGCTAAAATATACAGGTGTGTTAAAACCTAGCGTCTCAGATATGGACAAAATCGGTGCATCCGTAGACAGCAACAATTTTTTGGCCTCTGCAACTCTTTTCCGTATAACATAGTTGCTTATGGTATATCCCGTCGTCTCTTTGAAAGAATGACAAATGTAGTATTTATTCAAATGGAGTGTTTTGGACAGTTCATCCAATGAAACATTCTCCGTATAGTTCTGGTTTAAATAATGAAGAACCCGGCTTACGCTTGTCTGCTTCTGGGAAGAACATAAGATAGGATTGGCGGATTGCTCACTAGTTGTTTTCCGGTAAATCCGCAGTAGCAATTGGGTAAGACTTAATTTGACCATTGTTTTGTACCCTGTATTTCCTGCCCCCATCTCCTCCTTGATTCCCTTAAATATAGCTGTGATATACTCACGCTCCTCCGGAGGCCAATGCACCAATAACCCATTGGGATGACGGAATATGGACATCAGATTCTCCAACTGACTGACAGCAAGCATGTCCAAAAGCAATAATTCCGTGAAATTGACAAAACTTCGCTTGTACACCATTTCTCTTGAAGGATTGATTCGGTGGGGCACACCGCCTCTGAATATAAACATATCTCCAGGCAGCGGCTTATATATTCGGTCACCGATTAAAAAGGTTGCATCTCCTTGAATAAAATAATGTATCTCATACCCATTATGCGTATGAACAGGCCATTCATCCTGAAAATTATCTGCTTCTGATCGCACATAAACTTCATTTTCCTGCAAAGCAATATTCGTCGGGGTGTGTATGGTTAGCATCAGTAAGATCTCCCTTCCCAGAATATAAAAAGCAATATAGTTTAATAATTTACAATGATAGCGCTTTACAATGAATTGTATCACAGTTATTTCGATCTAATCTGAACTATATTGCTGTATTGTTGATCACAATTGTTGAAAATGATTAGAAAGGAATTTATAGGGATTTGAAAGATGAAAACAAAAAAACCGCTGTCCAGCCCGTAGGCTATCACGCGGTCCATTAGCATTACCTTTCAAACCCATTCATCCCAATGGTTTTCAAGAAAAATGACTTCTTTCTCATAGTGGGCCAGATGCCCCTCTTCGACCATCTTCATAAAAGCGACATCTCCATCAGCCGCACGATCAGTCAGTGTTTTACACATGAAACGGATACGTGATATGACCCAATCCTTCAAATCTGCTGGAACACTCAGCCCGTACGTAGCCATGAATAAGGCAATCCGTTCTTTTCGTACAGTTCCGTGTGCCTGGCTGACGTATGGCATTACACCCTTTCCGTCCATCTCTGGTGAGAAATTTGCGAGTGGAACGGACGTATACAAGACATAGGCGATATCCCACATTCGCGGACCCGGACCCGCCATATCAAAATCAATAATGCCTTGAGGACGGCCATCCTTGTACACCACATTATACGGCGCAAAATCGTTATGACATACAACTTCATCTTCTGTTATGCCTGGATATCTGTTCGTTGATACTGATGTTGTTGTAAATCCAATGGTCGCATCATGGTAACTTCTCAACAGTTTTGCGACTTCAATCAAAGATTCGTCTGACCACATATACTCTTCTAGATCAGGGTAGTCATTGCCTGGAACGATGCCTTCGAGGTAAGAGAGCGTTTCTCTCCCCTGTTCATCTATTCCCAGAAATCGAGGGGCATGATCATAACCAACTTTTTCGAGATGTAAAAGCAGTTCAACCACATATGGATTTGGCTTCACATGCCGGCGAACCGTCTCACCTATTCTGACGACCTGATTCACATTACCTCCTGATAACACTTCCTCCTGTTGGGCCACTTTCATCCCTCCTCAAGCTAAACTTCCTTGTTATACCCATGATTACGATTTTTCTTATAACTCCCCGGGAATCCCGCCACCAATAGTATGAATCCAACAAAAAACATGAAGTATACGAGTAAACCTGTTGGATGCTCGTTCATCTGAGCAAACTGGGGTACGTTCGTCCCTCCTGACGCATATCCTGCTTCTACTATAGCGACAGAGACTCGGATTGAAATTCTGTCCATCGTTGAAATAAACACACTGCCAAGCATGAGGACTACACCCAAAATCTTGTTAATATTATTCATTTCATGCCTCCTTGATTAACCGTCCACTTTTTATGAGGTTATCTACTTAATGTCTTTCGATTCTCTAGTCCATATTCCTGCATGTTATATTAACGGTCCGTTCCTATATCATCATATCAAATAGCGGCGTCATCACTGACGCCGCTGTTGACGCTCTCTGAATAAGTTACGTAGCTACCACTTGGTGCAGATCCATACTATTTTCGAAAAAGGCTGACCGTTCAACATAATACAGATCATACATCTGTTCATTCAAATTAATCCGTTGATATACATCTGGATACACATCATTGGCTAACTTCACATAAGGCAGTTTTTGTACCGCTTTTCTGGATCTTATATTCTGCTTGCGTATCTTCATAAATACCGTTTCAATCCCATGTTCCAGAAACAATTCAACAAAAAAGGCTGATTTGGCTCTTTGGCTATACCCGTTTCCAAAAAACGGTGAACCAATCCAAGTGGCTAAAAAACCGCTTTGATGCTCAATATGATATAGATCAATGGTTCCAATAGGCTGCCCTGTTTCATTCAAAATCGTTCGGGAAATCACTGTCTTTTGCTCTTCTTCGACCATCAATTGTTTGGTCAGGAATAGATATTCTTCATACGATTGGCATTGATAACGAACGTAAGGAGAGACTGCGGGGTCCATCATTAAGCTGTACAGTGAAAGGCATTCCTGCAAATCACGTTTTTTTAACATTCTGTCTACCACCTAGTCCTTTTAGTTCGCTATATCAAGCAAATTAAGTATATAAAAGCTATTGTGGGATTTAATGAATTCTGTATGTGGCTTATGTAAAATGCATTGGTAAATGTTGTTCATCTTCATCTCCAGTAGCACAAAAAAACGGCATGTCCCTTTTACAGGAACACGCCGTTTACACGGATACAGCCAGACAGTAATTTATTGCATACCTTGCATGATGGCATTAATGATATTTTGCTGCGTCACGGTTTTGTTTGAACGGTTAAACAAGGCGAATCCATGTTGACCGTTATGCCCGTTATCCCAATAAACAGGAACCATTTTGTATTTCTTGGCTTTTGCTGTAACTGCTTTGGCGTAAGCAGCACGATAGACATTGTTGCTGGAATCATAGGACGTTTTATCAATGGAACCGAACTCACCAATCACTACGGGATAGCCCTGAGTCACAAATTTGTCGTACATGGACTTAAACTGCGATTCAAGATAATCCTCTTGGCCCCAAGTAGACTTTTTGGCAGGGTTCGTAGAAGTTGCACCCCACTGTGTGATATTGCCGTTTTCCTCACCTGCAAAATCCCACGGAGAGTAATAGTGTGCTGAGATCATGATTCTCTTCTGCGAACTAGGAATAGCTGAGGATCTGTAATTATCTGTTGGAAGAGCAAAGCCATAATTACCAACAGTGTAGTCAATATTGGTATTCCAGCCTGGAATCAGCAACCATCTGGCATTGTTGTTACCTCCAGTCTGACGAACCGTATCCACGAAGATTTGATTGTATGCGTTCAGATTGGCGTAATAGGCCGAGTTTGGATTGCCATAGGTACCATCGAATACTTCGTTCATGGATTCAAAAATAAGACGATCATTGTAGTTGCTAAACTTGGTGGCAACCTGCTGCCACACCTTCTTATATTTTTCCTTAATGGCAGTCTGATTGCCACCATTCACGAGTAGCCATCCACCCTGTACGGAATTAAACCCATCACCATGAATATTGATGATCACATACAGACCTTCATTGTACGCATAATCCACGACTTGCTGAATTCGATTCAGCCATGCCGCATTGATTGTATAATTGGGAGCGCTTCCAATGTTACTCAAATAGGAAACGGGAATACGAATGGATTTGAAGCCTGCCGCTTTTACCTTTTTGATTAACTCTGGAGTTACCGTAGGATTGCCCCAAGCTGTCTCATTCGGTGTACCGTTCACCGCTGCTTCCAGCTGATTGCCAAGATTCCATCCTGCACCCATCTCAGACACTATTTGCGAAGCGTCCGCTGCTGATGCTTTAGCGCTCCATCCCGTAAAGGCTACCGCAGCCACTAATACCAGTGCCAAGCCGCTGATGCCAAATTTCTTCCATTTTTTGAACATAACCATACCTCCGCTTATTCTATTATTTTTAACAAGCAGTGCAGTTAATCTATGCATACAGATTGAATGATCGAGAATACGTGCCTCCTCTCTCTAATCGATCAAACAAATGAATTCTTCGTCCAACAACAACATAATAACACATTTATGGAAAATAAAGCGATATCTTTATTGTTTTTTGTGACTATTTACTACAAAATAATCCATCTATCCGTTTAAGTGGATTGCTTGGATTTGTTCTCTATCAAAATCAATAATCATAATGTGATCGCGCAAAATATGATCTCCGCAAGATATTGTTGCGCCGTAGTCGGTTACACTGTTAAATGTGATATCCACACGATAGACTTCAATCTCATTAAACCAATTCTGATGTACCTTTTCATGAAGTTCATTCTCATAATATTCTCGAAAGACAGTCTCACACGTTGAAAACCACTTAATGTAGTCTTCTATATTATGAACAACTGAATCTAACGGTGTATTAGTAGACACATATATTCGAACGTCATTTAAATCCTCATCCTGTATGCAGTGTTTAAATATTTGCACAGTATTTTGCAGAGTGTAACACCGGTAACTCTCATCACTCTCTTCTTCAAGCTCAATGAATTCATTTAACAATATGATCTTGCTCCTCTCAATGCATATTAAAATAGCTCATTTAACCACTTTACGAATTTTTCTTTCTCTTCAAACTGTGGGTAATGCGCCGACTCGTTGAATACAATGAAGTCTTTGATCGGTGCATCCAATACGTCAAAATAATCACGTGCTGCATTTGCAGTGGTCATATAATCATATTTACCCGTTACAAAATAGGTAGGAATCTCCAGATGATCAACAATATCAGGTAAATTTTGATCAAATGCTTCCCTCAGTAAGATGTCTTGTGAACTGAACATCCCTGAATAAAAGCGAATCATATCCAGCCCATTATATTCGGGATTTAAAAGGAATCCTGAAATATAATCTCTATTCTCGTTGATGAGTCTGGCTGCACCACCGTACTTTTGCAACAAAATTCTAGGCGTAAGTTCCTTTCCTTGCTCGATCGAGCTGCGGATTAGCTCCAGTTTTTTAACATCATCTTCATTACCGGCTTGTTTCGCTTGCTCGTACGTGTACTCCAAACTTTCCAGTTCGCTCTGAAGTGTATTCGCCATCTGTCCAATCCCTATATAAGCGTGAAACTGAGTAGGTGCTTTAGCCGCAGCTTTCATCCCGATGTATGTACCAAATGAATGACCGATTAATATAACCTTCTCTTGACCTAACTCCTTAGATACATAATCCCTTAACGCTAACAAATCATCTACTAATACATCTGTTGTGAGATTCGAGTAATCTTCAAAAAAGTGATAGGACTTCCCACTCCCACGTTGATCGTAATGCACCACCGTGAAGTGTTGCTCAAGCTCTTTCTGATACTTCCTTACGTATGGAATCTCCGAGCATCCTGGCCCACCATGCACAAAAATCAGGATAGGGTTAGTCCGATCAACACCCCTGATCATGACTTCATGTCCTGTACCGTTAATTTCGACCTGTTCTAACATGCTGATGCTGTTTTCACCTTTAATTTTGGGTGTCCATGTGGGAAATATCAGAGCTACTATAACTATTAAAATAATACTGAATATGCTGTACTTGAGTGTTTTACGTATTTTTTTGCGCATGTAATGCTCCTTAAATAATAAGTTTCATTTGTAATTCTACCAACGGTTCCTTTATCGTAACGGATACAACAATTCAACGGGTTCTATCATCAGCTCTTCTTGGAAGATGTAATTGTGATCGGCTCCAACGATACAGAGGATTCGTTTTCCTGGATGAGCTTCAATTGTATTTTTGACTCTTTGAATCATAATCTGATTACGGACCACCCAGCGAAAGTTCTGTGCCTTCGCGTTTACCTGATGCAACCATTCATATTTTTGTCTGGTTACACGATCGAACTCCTTTGAATTAAAAGGAATCTCGCCAAACTGATACGTCTCCATTTGCTCTGCAAACCAATGATCATCCCGTTGTTCAAGTTCTTTGCGTTCCACGTCCGAATAACCGTTGAATGGATCAAAAGCATTCCAGACATCCAATTCAAACCAGTCAATAGGGACAAATGGGATGTTATGCTCCTCGCATAAAGGGAAGACCAATTCCCAATACTCACTGGCTGGTTCTCCCCAGTATCCTCTATCATGTTTGTCCTTCAGATACCTCAACCAACTCTGCGGATGAACTTCACCACAAATGAGATCTGGTTTAAACTCAGTTATCACATTCTTGTAAAGGGAAAGAGAACAATGATATCGCTCTCTGAGTTCTGGATTATGAATGGTTCCGAGTATCCCAACCGTTGTCATGTGCCCAGCTCCTTTATCATGTGTATATCTTTCGGCTCTTTGTCATAAAGTTCTTGATCAATCTCGCTTGCAATCTGACTGCCCTGACTTTTATAAAAGGATACCGCTGATTTCGTCTCTGTGGAGGAGATATACAGATACTGTGCGCCACGTTTCTTAGCCTCTTCACCTAACTCGTTTAGAATACGTTTTCCAATACCTTGTCTTCTGTACCAGCGTGAGACATACATCAAGTCAACTTGTAATCGATTTCGTTCTTTTCCTCTATATTGATGTGCCAGCACACCAAATCCGATTAATTGATCCTCAGCAAACGCGCCATATGCCATGCCACCTTGTTCTAATTCGTACACATATCGATTTTGAATCTCTTTCAAAAGCATCTCATCCCAGTTTGAGCATTCATGATTTTGTTCAAGTTCAACCAATCGGTTCTCTCTCATTTCATAAATGAGATCAATATGTTCCGAGCGATCTATTTCCTGCAGCTGATTCACATCATCAAGGGTCAACGTTCTATACGTTATCATGATTGTTGCCATCTCTCCTTCCCCATGTTATTTCTAAGATCCTATGGCTTTATTGATCGAAGTCTGTATTTATCAAAGACCCTTTTATCGTACAAAATAGTGTATTCCTTGTTCTCTTCAATTAGTTTTGACATATCCATTGGAACGGCTATTGTTCTTTCAAGATTATTAAAATTAATTACAGTCATTTCATTTTCACTAATCTTTTGAACAGTAACTGCTTCAAAAATTGAAGTTCGAAAGGAATTCCATAACAAAATTAAAAGCAATAAAAGTAATAGTGACATGATGAGTCCCTTATTCTTATTCACTAGTTCTTTTCATCTCCTTTAGTTTCAAAACAGAGTTCCTCCAACTAAAACTAGCTTATTTTAATTTCAGGTAACTCATTCAAATGATTTATTTCGATAGTGTATTTCTTAAGCTTATGGTTCTCAAGTCCATCCCATCTGTCTGAGAAACGATAAAACATATCTCCGAAGTTCATCCCTTCAGGTAATACATCCACAAGCTTTATTTCATCGATTTCAGACTCCGGTAAGCTCTCCAGCAATTTAACCTCAGCATAAGAAACCATACCAAAGCTCCCATTCCATTCATATACACCATAAGGTATTAATTCGAAGTGTACTGCCCCTGTCTCTTCATAGAGTTCTCGACTTGCCGTGTGTAAAATGGTTTCCCCTATTTCTTTGTTGCCTCCTGGGATCTCCCAACCTCCTCTTTTCCTATTTTTTATAATGATGAATTTATTATTGTATTTAGCGATCATAACTGCAAATTTGATTAACTCCGGATCAAGTTCATCTAGATCAAACCAGTGGCTCATGTTATCTCTCCCATAAACAACTATTCTTTCAATATATAATTGTTAAACCATTGAAGTGGTAACAAGCTATCTTCGGATATAATCGTTGTGAATACCGCAACCAATCCTCGCTTTTGGTTAACAAAGATATATTGCTCTCTTCCTCCGCCCATACCCATAGCATAAAACGTTTTATTTTCAGCGCATTCTTCCTTGTTACTTTTCATTATGCGCCAGTGGTAGCTATATAAGGTTTCGGAAGTAAGAGAAAGACTTACACTTCTAGCAATCCAGTCAGCAGAGATGAGTTGTTTCGAATTCCACGCTCCATTCTGAGCGTATCACCCCAAAATTCAACATATCTTCAATCTTCATTCGCAAACCAAAACCACCTATGGCAATCCCTTGTGTATCCTGATACCAATGGAAATCGCTAATGCCTTGAGGTGCAAACAAGTACTTTTTTGCAAATTCCAAAGTGTTCATACCAGTCGCCTTCTGCAATATGGCGCTAAGTATATGCGAACTCCCGCAACTATATTTCATTTGAACTCCAGGTTCGAATTCAACAGGCTGCTCAAGAACAAATTCCGTCCAATTCCTAGATGGAATCATCGCTTCATTCCCCGGATAGTGTAGGCCCGAGGACATCGTTAACAGATGCTTAATCGTAATCCCCTTTTTGCATATCATCCAGATCGTTAAAATAATTCACAATTGGAATATCCTCATTCTCAATGTAGCCCTGTTCTATAGCTATTCCCACCAATGCGGATACCACACTTTTTGTAATTGAATTCACTTTATGTTGTTTTTCTTTCGTTTTTCGATTCCGATAATATTCATATTGAATTGAGTTTTCTCGGCATATCATGCAGCTCTCCTCTTTATTTCGTTTTATCTCTCTTTCGAGATCATTAAATTCAGTGATATATAAAACTCCCTTGTGGCTCGCATACTTTCCGCCATCCTTTTGTTTCTCTAAAATTCATCTTTCGTCTTATAATCTTTTTTTCATAAAATATTGAATGATTCCATTAGGATACTCATCAATTAATCCAAACACTTCATAGCCCATTTTTTGATAGAATTTCGGTGATTGATATGAAAATGTGCTTGTGTGTGCAAGCTTACATCCTAATTCAGAAGCCATGCTTTCTGCTTGCATGATTAAAGACTTCCCATATCCTTTCTTTCTGTGTTCCTCATCTATCCAAAAATTATCAATATATAATGTTTCACAATATGTAGCACAGAAGATCCCACCAACTGCCTTACCTGTCTTGTTCCGTAAAAAAAGATTTATTGTCTTTCCAGGCTTCTTTAATAACCCATTTGTTTCAGAGACGTTATAGTTATATAAGTTATTACAAACGTTTTTGTAGTCTTCTTCATGATCATCAAATGCGATTTGTAATTCTTCTTCATGATTCATACGATTCATTGTTTAAGTCCCCTCATTTAGAAAGTCATCACATGTAATCTTTACACTATTCAAATTTCTTATTTTATTTCCAACCTGTAGATCACTTCATCATCTGAATTGGTTCTGTTCTCACTAATGAAGGACATGCTCTTATACAAATTCTGTGCTATTTCGTTATCCCGTTCAACCGTTAATGAAAAAACCTTGCATTCCGGATGCTGTTTTGTAATGTAATCTAGAATGGCTCTTATAGCGCGCTTTCCCATTCCTTTGCCTTGATAGGATTGATCGATTTGAAAACCACCAATCCAGTAATTATCTGTACTATCTGGCGTATAACTTAGATAAAAGAAACCAAATACCTTCCCATCAATCTCAAGTACGTAAGGATCAAATGCTTCATCCCACGGTTTTATATAGGCGTAAGCGATCCCCTCAATAACAGATGGAACTAATGAGACTTGGTGTTCATACAAAGAGATCTTCAGCGCCTCTTCCCAATTCTCCCGTGTGACTGGTTGTATCTTTATATTCACCACTGTATCTCCTCTTTCGATAATCTTTGATTACCTCTAAGGTTCTTTTCACTCTCACTTACAACCACTTCCAAATGATGTTCAATCAACTGTATCACTTGTTTTTTATTCTTCGTGATTGTTGCAGTCTTATGGTTTTTGTTAATTGTACATATAACTTCTTCTATATTATATTGATGGTTCCATTTCACAATCATCTTGCATAAGTTCTTAAATGACTGCTTGTAATTCCACGGTTGCAAGCCCATTCTGGACAATACAAACCTCTTTATAATTCGATAATCTCTAATGAGAACATTTGGAGCTAATACAAAAATCAAATCCGCTTCCTGGATGGACGCTATTGTCCAATCTTTGCAATGTACTCCTTCTATGATCCAAGCTTCTGAACTGACAATAGACTGGACTGATTCATCCCTAACATGTTCAGGATATCTCAGATTTTCGGCACTTCTGTCCCAGATGAGATTGTCTAATTCATAGCAAGGAATACCGTATTTATCCGACAATTCTTTGGCTAATGTTGATTTCCCACTACCGCAAGATCCAATAATTCGTATTCTCATACATATTCTTTCTTCAAAAATGCATAGATGACATTATCAACAAATCGATTTTTCCAATAATAATGTTCTTTCAATATGCCTTCTTCACTGAACCCAATTTTCTCAAGTAACTTCCTTGATCCCGCGTTCTCTGGCTCGACAAATGCTTCAATTCTGTTTAATTCAAGATTCTTGAATCCATATTCAACGATTTTCTGAGTTACCTCGGTCATGTAACCCTGCCGCCAGAACTCTGGTGCTAACTCATATCCCAACACAGCTTTATGATGTTGTTTCATCCAACCATGAAATCCGCATGTTCCAATAATTCTGTTGTCCGATTTCAAAGCAATTCCCCAGCGGATCACCTGACCATTTTCGAATCGTTCTTTCCACCTTTGTATAAATACTTCTGCTTGTTTTATAGTTGTGAAACTTTCTACATCGTAGAATCTTGTAACTTCATCTGAAGAAAAAATATGAAATATGTCTTGGGAATCACTCTGTTTAATCTCTCTTAACAGCAATCTTTTGGTTTCTAGCTCAGGAAATGGAGTCATATTCACTTCACCTCAATCGAGTATACTGCTACATTTTTCCCTATTATGTCTACATCCTTCTCGTGTTTCATGCCATTCTTTTGCGCGACTTTCATAGAACCCACATTGCCATGTTGAATTAACGATATTAATCTTTTCTGTTTCAAGTGATCCAAGCCATATTCTTTCCACGCTTTTGCTTGTTCATATCCGTAACCCATTCCCCAATATTGCTCTATAACCCAGTAACCAACTTCAAGCTCATCAGTGCCTTCAATGATTTGAGGAATCAGTCCAGAGGTTCCAATTAACTTGTTATCCTCTTTATTAAATGTGAGGAACAGCCCTTTATCATCTTTATTCCAGTTGATGAACTTTTCCAGGCTTTGCATGGTCTCTTCCTTGGTCCAAGGTCCTCCATGTCTTATAAATTTCATCATATTTGGCTCACGTGTCATCTCAAAAAGTAAATCGAAATCATTTTTAGTGTATTTCCGAAATATAAGTCGTTCTGTCTCCATCTTCCTCTCAACTCCTTCTTCATTCATAAAGATGTAATCGTATTCATGAACATTCAAATATCATGGGGAAACGGACTAGAGTGTGTCTTCAAACTCAGGCAAGTAAACGGTGATGGGTGCCAGCTTACCGTCCGAAAATTCCTGAAGTTCAGAGTGACTGATGCTGGCGAATCGCCAGGCGATTTTCTAAGGAACACAGGACATCTTATTTCTCAAAATCATCTTACAAAAACGCTACAAAAGGCTATTTTTTCTGGTATAGCGTGTCTCAGATTTCTTAGATTTCGGAGGGCGTTTCAAATTCCCGAATAAGACGTGTCAGGTTCGTTAGCATTTAACCCCTAACACTAAACTCAACGCTATGCTAATGCATAACAACGAAAGCATGGGAAGTTCTATCAAACCTTAGCAGTTAATCCCATGCTCCTTTATCACCAGACCGATAGTTTTGTCCTAGCATCATTCTCATCTGTTAAATATGCGAGAGATTCAAATCCCTGTCTATTTATATGATTATATAATTCCTCGACTTTCTCTAGATCTTTACAATAAACCGTGACGTAGATACTATCGATCACAAGAAGAACCATCTGACACTCACTCTCCACATAATCTTCATAGGTGATTACATCTGTTATTTGAGAGCCTTTTGGAAATGCTTTTAAATTCGCAAATATTAAATAATACTCGTTGTCATCAATAATCTTCTGTAATTCTTCTCCATTCATACCCATAATCACATCCGGAAAAAGATCATCCCCTAACGTATCATCAACAACGAAATAGGACTCCTCCTCACCAATAAACCAATCGAAATTAGATACTTCCATTGGTTTTAAAATCTCCCCAAGAAAGCGACCATAGGCATTTGGTATTTCAAAACGTATTCCTCTGTTCATCTGTTCACCCTCTTATCATTTTCAATTCGAAGCATAATAACAGTACAGTTATTTCAATCGATACTTCTCATTAATTATAATTTCACTTACTATTTCAGGTAGTTGTTCTTCTGTAAAATGATTCGTATACAACTTGTTATCACTTCTCAGGTCTGGATGATTTTCAAACTCATCCAGCAGAATTATACTTCTTTCTTTCATTTGATATTCTTCTGCTCTTAGACGGTCTCTACGAATAATGGTTTGACGATCAACCATCAATACAACATAGATTATGCGAACATGATAGTCTGCCAATTCTGCCATTAATCCATCAATGTCTTCGGGAAAGACCACATAGTCCAGAACTACATCGTATTTATAATCCAACAAGTTTTTCACTAGACTAGATATATTTTTCCAAGTTAAGTCGTTTGTATCCTGATCAAGCCAGGGTTTACCTCGCCCTTTGACAGGAAAGTGACTAACCGTATCTCCAGAAATGTAGGCACTTTTATCTAAAGTCTGAACCAGCAGCTTGGAAGTTGTAGATTTCCCTACTCCAGGGGGTCCAGATATAATATATAGGTTTCTACTCATTTCGTATTCTCCTTACAATATCTTTTGGAAACTTCCAATATCCAGTTTTCTATCGAATTTATATCCAATCTCTTTAAACAGAGCACACTGTTCATAACCATTTCTCTCAAATAATGATTTACTTCTTGTATTCTCCATGCAAATCGTCGCAATTAAGGTATGGAATCCTTGTTCTTTCGCAATCTTCTCAATAAAACGTAGTGCTTGTTTCCCCAAGCCTTTTCCCAAAATATCGGGCTTCAAATATATGGTGACTTCACCGCAAATGTCATATGCCTGTTTACTCTTATATTGGGTGATCAGAACATAACCCATCATTTGATTGTTTTCAAGAATTACATAAGTTTTATACCGCGTATCCTTGTTCATCACAGAGGATTTAATCTGATCAAGATCTAATTCCTCCGTATGAAACGAAATCGTTGTTTTCATTACATAATAGTTATAAATCACTCTAATTTCAGGGAGGTGTTGTTCGGTTACCTCTTCAAAAGTCACAGTCGTCAATTAGGTTCCATCCTCTTCTGTTATTTCTTCATCATATGTATGAAATACCGCGTCTAGATTTAACTCACCGTAAATATGAGGATATTCCCTGACTTCATTATACAGATTTTCCCATATAGTTTCTGACTTTATTTTAGAATCCCATTAATCAACGCGGCTTCCCACTCTTTTCTTAAGAGTACATGTACAATCATCATCCTAAAATCCTCCTTAATAAAAAAATGATAATTATTTGGATAGGACCTTCCTCAATATGAGTTCTATGATTTCACTAGTCTCCAGATGATCGGTAATAATGCGAGTTTGAAATTTTTCATCTTTGAAAGCTTCAACACACTTTGGTGCTTGTTGATACTGCCAGCCTCCATATTCATCTCCACGTTTAGCCAAACGATGATAAATCGTCTCTTCTGTAGCCGTAAGGCAAAAATGATGAATGTCCTGATCGATCTCTTTCAACCCGTTATAGATGTAATTAAAGTTTTCCTCTTTATAGATGGTCATGGGGATAATTAAGTGTCTGTTGTATTTCTGCTTTACTTCTTTTGCCGTCTTTACGGTTAGAATTTTCCATAGATCGATATCTTGAAAATCATCCGTACGTTCCCTTTCCTCTCTACAATTCTCAGGGAGAAGTTTTCTGAGCATATAACCTATTTCTTCAGGATCGTAGATCATACTGTTGGCAATCAAAGGTTGAAGTGCTTCTGCTGCAGAAGTTTTTCCCGAACCAAACGCTCCATTAATCATGATGATCATTTGATGATTTCACTCCCATTCAATGAAATTTTTCAATAGAAACCAGATTCTTCACATACAATTTCATCCATTATAAATGTTTTCCTTCCACTTTTGTGTTACAAAATGGCAAAAAACATAATGAAATCCCATTGGGTCAACCCAACGGGATTTCATTATAGTGCATTATTTTTCAATCAACCTTAGCTTGTTAATGTATTTCCAAGTAATCGATATAAATATCCCATGTCCCATCATCGGCTGTTACAACCAACTCAATGACCTGATTTCCCGTCCCATGGCTGATATTATTCAGGGTATAAACCGCTGGAGCTCTTCCGCCAAAGTAAAAGGTTCCCTTCGTCTGTCCGCCAATCTTCAAATCAACTCTAGCCATGTTGGCATTGTTTGAAGCTCCACGAAGCGAGAAATTATGAGTGCTCGTTGCAAAATTCTGAGTGTATTTAACCAAATCATTGTTGGCATAAAGGACCACACCATTGAAAGGAGAACTGATATTGCCGGTGTATTGTCCACCTTTGGTCATGTTCTCAGCTTCCACTTTTGTTCCGTTACTCGGGGGATTAGTAGTGCTATTATCGGGTGCGACTGCCCGACCGGTAGTTGATGAGATCATCCCGGAGCAAAGGCCGCGATTCTTCAGATTTTGTGCAATCTGCGGAATGGCCTGAAGTGTCGTCTGGTACTGATCATGCATTAGTATAACGTCACCACTTTTCATCGTATTCACAACTGCTACAATCTGGGTTGCGCTGGCACCATTCCAGTCTTGGGAATCTACGTTCCACAGTACTTCCTTCAGACCGTTTTGGCTCACAACGGATTTCAAGGTCGCATTTGTCGCACCGTAAGGAGGTCTGAACAGTTTAGGTGAACTTCCGGTAATAGACTGGATCGTCTGTTGTGTCCGAGTAATCTCTGAAGACATCTGAGAACTGTTCAATGTAGTCATGTTTGGATGTGTATAGGAATGATTGCCAATCCACATACCAGCTGCTACTTGTGCAGAAACCAGAGATTTATTATTTTGTGCATTTTGTCCAACATTGAACATCGTTGCCCGTAAGCCAGCCTGCTTCAACGCGTTAAACATGTTTGTTGTATTTCCAGATGGGCCATCATCAAACGTCAGACCTACATAACCATTCGGACAACTTGCATCTGCAGCACGAGCATCAGGCACCCCCGGAATAGAAAACAAGGTACCGAAAAGTGCGAGAGATATTACCGCCTTTGCCAGCTTAACTTTGAACATAAAATTACCTCCTCATAATATATTCACAGCATACTACCTTTTACACTCCCTCTCTTTATCGAACTCTCACCCCTCGAAAAAGAGCGCTTTCAAAAGTATGTAATCCGCTACGTCCTTTCTCATAGAGAAGAGCTTTTAGTTCAAGGTGAGTTCAGTATAAACGATACCTCTATTTAAAGTAAATTGAATTTTATCCAAAATGTTCTAATTTTTCACGAATTCTAGAATCGCCTGTTGTACATCTCCCGTCCAGCACTCTCCTTTGTAAAAATGTCCTCCGGGGGCACCATGCGCTTCGGGAGTGTACGCCCTGCAATAATTTCTTTTGTAGCCTGCATAAGCTGAGGACCAAGTAGCGGGTTACATTCCACCACAGCGTTGATTTTCCCACTCGCCAGAATTTCAAGTGCTTTGCGGGAGCCGTCCACCGAGACAATGATAATGTCCTCTCCCGGCTTCAGCCCAACTTCTTCTATCGCTTGTATGGCGCCAAAAGCCATTTCATCATTATGGGCAAAAAGAACCTGCGGCCGTTCGTCTTCCGGAACCTGAAGGAATTCTTTCATCACTTGTTTCCCATTGTCCTCCGTAAAATCGGCAGGAGCACTTTGTGAGAAAATGATATCTGCTCTGGTTTCGAAAATGCTTCTAAATCCCTCGCCACGCTGGATAGAGGGTGTAGAACCACTCGTGCCTTGCAGTTCGGCAATCCGTATCAAACCCGGATGATTTCGCATCCGATCCTGAATGTACTTCCCAGCCTTCACACCTTCCTCATAAAAGTCCGATCCAATCGTTGTCACAAAAAGTGAAGTGTCTTTGACATCAACTGACCGGTCTACGATGATAACAGGTATACCTGCATCCCTGACCTCCTGAAGAATACCATCCCAGCCCGATTCCACGACCGGTGCAATGGCAATGACATCTACCTTTTGCCTGATGAACGACCGAACAGCCTCGAACTGTTTCGTCTGAGACTGTTCTGCATTTTTTATTACAAGGGAGATTCCCGATTCAGCCGCAGCATTCCGAATAGACGTGGAGTTTGCCAAACGCCAGGCACTCTCTCTGCCCAGTTGTGAAAAACCCAAGACAATCGGTTTCGTAGAGGTATCCCTTGCTACCGCTGATTCCATCCATTCCTCAACGGAGGGAAGAGTTTCTAAGTTGTTAGACGAGATGGGAGAAGGAACAGATTCAGACTCAGGGGCTGTGCAGCCGACAAGCAGCAGTAGAATGAACAAACACAACCAGTTCACATGTCTTCTCACTCACGTATCCCCCATCTCCATGTTACGCTCAGCATTCACCAATGCAGAGCGCATATTGTTATATCATTGTTTCGGTATCCGTGTTCAATATCATTTAATTCGATCAACTTAATGCAGTGATTTCGAGGATACTCGCCGCCCGCTAAGAAGTCGCTGGAACAAAATAAAAACAAACAGCATCAGGCCAATCACAATCTTGGTCCACCATGAGCTGAGCGTACCTTCGAAGCTAATTATAGTTTGGATAGCCCCCTGGATCAATACACCAATAAAGGTTCCCGCTACATACCCCACACCACCGGTTAACAAGGTGCCTCCTATCACAACAGCCGCGATGGTATCGAGTTCAAGACCCATGGCGTGTAATCCATAACCGGATAACATATAGAAGGTAAAGACAACACCGGCAAGCGCGGAGCACAAACCGCTGAACGTGTACACCAGGATTTTGGT
The DNA here is from genome assembly GCF_037993015.1 of Paenibacillus sp. FSL E2-0151. NCBI lineage: Bacteria > Bacillati > Bacillota > Bacilli > Caryophanales > Paenibacillaceae > Paenibacillus > Paenibacillus sp. FSL E2-0151. Next base: position 2,775,814 of record NZ_CP150308.1, on the reverse strand, counting down.
ACGTGCAACCGGCAGTCCCATGAGCAACGCGGATTGCTCGCTTCCGCCGATGGCGTAAACGTTGCGCCCAAACCGGGTGTAATGTGCCAGGTAGATCGCGAGTAGTACAATGACCAGAGCAATTATCACATTAATGGAGACAAAGCTGCCCCCTGGCAGGGAAATCTTCGCCTGCGCAACCTGTGTGTAAAATGGATTCGTAATGGTAATGGTGTCGAGACTGATGACATAACACAGCCCCCGCGCCAAAAACATGCCTGCCAGTGTCACGATGAAAGGCTGAATTTTAAAATAGTGGATGATCGCCCCCATGACTGTGCCAAACAACGCACCCATGACAAGCACCATAGGTATAACGATCGCAGGCGACCATCCTTGCTTCTCGACCAGACTTGCGCTAATGATGGTCGTCAGCGCAATGACAGATCCTACCGACAGGTCGATTCCTCCCGATACAATCACAAAAGTCATGCCAATTGCCGTGATAATCAGAAATGCGTTATCAATGAGAAGATTAAGCAGTACCTGAGTGGAGAAGAACCCCGTATACCGGAAAGAGCCTATGGCAAACATCACGGCCAGCAAACCGAAGGTGACAAAGACCGGGAGATACTTACGATTAAGAAACATGGCGGTTAACCCCCTGTTCGGCTGGAAACTTCCGTTTTTTCCAACGGATCACCATGGAATTGCGGAATGAATCGGATTGAATCAAACAAACGGCCAGTACAACAAAGGCTTTGACAACCAGCGTAACTTCTGGCGGGACTCCAATCATATAGATCGTCGTTGTTAAGGTTTGGATAATGAGTGCTCCAACGACGGTACCCATTAGATAGAAACGACCACCATTGAGCGAAGTACCCCCGATGACTACAGCAAGAATGGCATCAAGTTCATACCACAGACCTGCGTTATTGCCATCCGCACTGGATACATTCGAGCTGAGAATAAGCCCGGCAATGCCGGCACACAGACCACAGAAGACATATACCGTAAGAATAACCGTTTTTGAACGAATGCCTGCCAGTTGGCTCGCGTTTGCGTTACTTCCAACCGATTCGATAAACAGTCCCAGTGCCGTTTTTCTCGTCAACAATGAGGCAACTAGCAGCACAGTTAATACGATGAAGATGGAAAAAGGCAATGCTGCAAGCGAACCTGCCCCGATATAGGCGTAGTTCGCGTTGGATACAGTAATAATCTGTCCACTCGTAATCAATTGCGCAATCCCACGTCCGGCTACCATCAGTATAAGCGTTGCAATGATGGGCTGGATTCGGGCAACCGAAACCAGCGCCCCATTCCATATGCCCAAGATCAGTGAGAGACCTATAGATAATCCAAGTGCACCCAACACAAGCCAGAGCGAACTCTGATCCACTCCTCTGCTGATGCTCATACAAGCCACGGCACCGGAGATCGCTACAATAGAGCCCACGGACAAATCGATACCTCCGGTTGCAATCACCAGTGTCATGCCGATCGATACCAGAATTAAGGGCGCTCCAAAATTGAGAATATCAATCAAGCTGCCATACAGATTCCCTTCACGCATGACGAGGGAGAAGAAATCCGGAGAGTACAGCAAATTAAAGATTAAAAGTAAACCAAGCATACATAACGGCCAAAACAAATGATGTTTACGCATCTTGCCCGCCATCTCTTTAACCTCCTGCCATTGCTTTCATGATTTGCTGTTGATGGATCTGATCCCCGCTAAGTTCTTGCACTTTTTTGCGGTCCCGGATTACGGCAATCCGGTGGCTGACACGAATCACTTCTTCCAGCTCGGACGAAATGAACAGCACGGCCATTCCCTGCTTCGACAGAGAGAGCACCAGCTTCTGTATCTCAGTCTTTGCACCGATATCAATTCCACGCGTAGGTTCATCGAGAATCAACAGATCGGGGTTCATCAGCAACCACCGTGCAAGCAACACCTTTTGCTGATTACCGCCGCTCAGATTTTTAATTAAATGCTCCGGGTTTTTCGGATGGATATTTAACAGGTTGATGTACTTTTCGGCGATCTCATCCTGTTTCTTGCGTGAGATGGGTTTGGACCAGCCTCGTGTCGCTTGTAAAGCCAGAATAATGTTCTCCCGAATGGTCAAATCATCGATTATGCCTTCGGTTTTACGGTTCTCGGAGCAAAAAGCAATATTCTGATCAATTGCATGACGCGGCGACTTGACCGTACTTCCTGTATCTACAACGAGCAGCTTGCCTACATCTGAACGATCTGCACCAAAGAAAAGGCGAGCGATCTCGGTACGACCAGACCCCAATAACCCAGCCAAGCCCACGACTTCTCCTTTGCGAATGTCCAGATCAAATGGCTCAATTGCTCCTTTGCGTCCAAGTGCCTTAGCGGTAATTAACAGTTCTCCCGACTCCGCCTGGGCAGCATCCGCTTCCTTCGGAAGCTCCTCAAGCACCTCGAGTTCCTTGCCGATCATCTTGAGAACCAGTTCCATGCGTGGAAGTTCTGCGGCTATGTACTCTCCTTCCAATTCCCCGTTACGGAGCACCGTTAGACGATCCGACATTTCGTATACCTGATCAAGAAAATGAGTAACAAAAAGAATTGCGAGACCTTCACTCTTTAATTTGTGCATAATACGAAACAGTTGCTGAACCTCGTTTTTGTCCAGACTGGATGTGGGTTCATCCAATATGAGCACTTTTGCCGAGATGCTGAGTGCTCTTGCAATTGCAATCAGTTGTTGCATCGCGACCGAGTAAGTCTGTAAAGGAGCCTTAACGTCTATGGACAGATGTAATCTGTCTCGCAGAATGTTCTCCGCATCTTTGTTCATTTGCTTCCAATTGATTTTGCCAAATCGCATCGGCTCCCGCCCGATGAAAATATTCTCAGCGACCGTTAAGTTCGGACAAAGATTGACCTCTTGATAAACGGTACTGATTCCCGCCTTTTGCGCTTCAAGCGGACCGGAGATCGAAAGATGCCGGTTATCCATGGTTACCGTTCCTTCATCAATGGAATAAACGCCAGTCAGAACTTTAATAAGCGTCGACTTCCCCGCTCCATTCTCACCCATCAAGGCATGAATCTCGCCCGGAAACAAGCGAAAGCTGACGCTGGATAGCGCTTTAACCCCGGGAAATTGTTTGGTGATGCCTGTCATTTGCAAAATGGGTGCTTGCTCGGCCATATAACCCTCTCCTTTGTTATGGAAAAAAGTCATTTAGCGACAGCCTGGTCGAAAAATGACTTTTCGGTGTTATACGAATCTGCTTTTAATATTCACGTGTTGGCAATGCTTCTTTGGCTTGCTCCGATGTGAAGGTCGTCTCATCCGTAACGATTCGGGGTTCGATGTCTTTCCCGTCCACTACCGATTGAACCGCTTCCATTAATTGAGGTCCTAACAACGGATTACATTCAACGATAAAGTTGATTTTGCCATCAGCAGCAGCCTGCATACCATCCTTCACGGCATCCACAGAGATAATGGTAATATCTACGCCTGGTTTCAATCCTGCCGCTTCAATGGCCTGGATTGCCCCAAGTGCCATATCGTCATTATGTGCATAGAGAACATCTATTTTTTTATGTGCTTTGAGGAAAGCTTGCATGACTTCTTTGCCTTTGGCACGTGTAAAGTCACCCGATTGTGAAGCAATCACTTTAAGCTTCGAATTGGAAGCAATCAATTCCATAAAGCCCTCTTGACGGTCATTCGCTGGCGCGGAGCCTGTTGTACCCTGCAGCTCAACAATGTTGATTTCGTCTTGTGTGTCCTTGTATTGGTCACTAAGCCACTGACCTGCTTTGCGTCCTTCTTCTACAAAGTCGGAACCAATAAAGGTTTTGTAGAGGGTTTTATCCGGGGAATCCACAGCACGGTCCGTCAAAATCACGGGAATTCCTGCATCCTTCGCTTCCTTCAATACGGTATCCCAACCGGATTCTACAACAGGGGAAAAAGCAATCACCGTCACCTTCTGCTGTATGAAGGATCGCAAAGCTTTAATTTGATTTTCCTGCTTCTGCTGCGCATCGGAGAATTTCAAATCATAACCCGCTTCTTTGGCTGAATCCTGAATCGACTTGGTATTCGCCGAACGCCAGCCACTCTCCGCACCAACCTGCGAAAAACCAAGCGTAATTGTTTTGGCGCTGGCAGGTGTACTGCCATTCCCACTCGTTGAAGTTTCATTATCGGAGCCTGCTCCTCCATTCGTACTGCTACATGCCGTGCTGACCAGCATCACCATAGCCAATGTTATGGCAAGTCCCCACTTTTTTTTGGTTCGCATGTTGTGATCCTCCCTTTTTTCGTTTCACCTTGTGGTGTGACCACATTATAGAACGCTTTCATTCCAAGCTTATATGGAGTCTCATACTTTATTTATGTAATAATTTAGTAATTTCAAAAAATGGAGTTTAAAAAGTGTAATTTCTTTGTTTAATTGTGTAGTATTTAGCGATTCTCTTACATATTAGAAAATCATGTTATACTAATGATACATTTTTGATCCCTTCAGATGGAGTGGAATACGTTGAAACTCATTCAATGGATTGCTTCAAGCCTCAGGCTTAAATTACTCAGCATGTTTATTATCCTCAGTTTAGTGCCATTGATCGTGGTTGGATTGATTTCTTACCACAAATCCTATACGGTCGTATCCAATCATAACAAGGCCTCGACACAGCTGGTTGCCGACCAGCTTGCCAGGAACATTGACATCTTGTTTGAGGATACGGAACGGCTGCTCGAACTGGGCAAGAACCCGCAAGTGCTTCAATACTTGTATTCTCAATCGGAGTCCTACCCGGAAGCCAAAGCCATCCTTCAGACATACAATCTTTATCGGGAAACCTACAAGTATGACAAGGTACTTAATATCTCGTTCGTGAATTTCTATGGAAAAGGCATAAGTGAACGAAAAGGCGTGTTCAAGCTGGAACGAAATCCGCTGCGTAACCCGTACTTCAAGTATCTAATACAGTATCCGGATGCCATTCTGCGCATCCCTCATTCTGCAGCCTATGCCGAATATAACAGGCTGGATGGGTTTGCTTACCCCAAACAGAATGCGCTTTCAATTATAACCACGGTCAAAGAGCGGATTACGCATGAGGTCATCGGGTTCATAGTAATTGATTTGAATGATTCGTTCATTGATGATTTTTTGACGAATACCCCCATTAAGGATTCCGGTTTTTTCTATATTAGTGATCAATACGGAAATACACTCTTCAGGCCGGATGTCACCCCGGCATCCATAACCATGATGGATCAGATCCGATCGGTCCCTTTACATCTACAGCACGACAGCTTTATCCTGTCTGCAGGATCCAAACCCCAGTTTGTTGTATACAGCACCTCAAAACAGACCGGATGGAAAATGATCGGGGTAGCTCCTTATCAGGAAATCATTGCAGAGGCCAATAGCATTCGCCAATTGATCATCATTACGGTTTTGTTAAGTGCTTTCTTTGCGATATCGTTATATTTTTTCCTGAATAACCGACTGATTCTTCCCATCCGGATTCTGATGAACAAGATGCGTAAAGCTGCAAACGGTTACTTGGAAGCCAAAGTCACACCACACGGCTCGGACGAAATTGCTGATCTGGGCAAAAGTTTCAATGTGATGCTGGATAAGCTCAAAATGCTAATCGAAAAGAGCATTCGAGAGAATGAACAGGTGAGAATAGCTGAACTACGTACGCTGCAAGCTCAGATCAACCCTCATTTCCTGTATAACACGTTGGAATCCATCCTATGGATGGCTGAAGCAGAGAAAAAAGAAAATGTAATCAAACTTGTGCAGGCCCTCTCGAAGTTCTTTCGTTTGAGTCTGAACAAAGGATTCGACTGGGTATCCATTCAAACCGAGCTTGAACATGCGCGAAGTTACTTGGTTATTCAACAGATGAGGTACCACGATATTCTCACCTACGAGATCAGCGTTGATCGTGAGCTTCAGGATTATCCCATTTTGAAGATGACGCTGCAGCCCCTGATTGAAAACGCGCTCTACCATGGGATCAAGAACAAGCGCGGTCAAGGGCTGATATCCATACACGGATATGTAGAGGACAATAGCATCATTCTCACCGTACAGGACAACGGAATTGGCATGTCTGCTGATCGATTGGCACAATTACGTGAAGAGCTGGAGAAGCCGGCCGGTTCCCGTTCACTCCAAGATGACGAGCAGGAAGGCGGATTTGGTCTGCTCAATGTACATCACCGGATTCGACTCTATTTCGGACCAGCTTATGGCGTTGAAATGGAAAGTACGTATATGGAAGGCAGCACATTTATGATTCGTATCCCCAAAAGCAAGGAGGTTAACCGTTGAAAAAGGTGATGATTGTGGATGACGAAATTGGAATTCGGGAGAATATACGGAGCTGCATTGATTGGGAAAAGGAAGGTTTTCACTATTGCGGGGATGCACCCGACGGCGAGCTTGCGTTACCTTTAATTCATGAATGGGCTCCGGATATTCTGATTACGGATATTAAAATGCCATTTATGAACGGATTGGAACTGACCTCCATCGTTCGTACTCAACAACCTGATATCAAAATCATTATCATGAGCGGTCATGATGAATTCAGCTATGCCCAGGAGGCTATCCGACTTGGTGTGACCGAGTACTGTCTAAAGCCCATTAGTGCAGCAGAGCTAATCCAAATGCTTCATAAGGTCAGCAAACAAATGGATGAAGAACATCAACGCATGACAAACCGAACGATCACCAAAGAAAAACTGCTGGCCGATCTGTGCGGAGGACTCATCGGTACAACCGATGCGATTGAATCAGCCAAACAACTCTCACTTCCACTCTCGGCCCGGTATTATACAATTGTCATTATCGACGTTCGATTAACAGATGACTCCCGGGACCCGGAATCCCTGATGAAGAAGCTGCTTCCCATACTGGAGGAAACTCGTGATCCCCACGTTGAACTTCTTCCTTATATTCGAAGCCGGACCGAGTTGGTGCTTCTGCTCAAGTATCACTCCGATGACAGCATATCCGTATATCTGGAGCAGCTTCGCGGGCGGGTTCGTATGGAACTTGAGCATACGTTCAAATGTAATATTATTCTGGGCATTGGCAGTCAACAGGAGCGGCTGCAAGGAATTCATGTCTCGTATCTGGAAGCGGAGGAGGATAAATATATTAATCGACTCACCCTTCAGAACAGAGCTTCTCTACATGAAATTAACCTGGATGAGCAAACGACTCTTTTTCTCGACAGGAATTCGTTTCTTGAATTTCTCAAAATCGGCAGCCCCAATCTGCGTGACCATTTTGTGCAAGAGTTTGCTGCTCCATTACAGTCCTTCGACTGGAAGTCCTCCTCGTATGGCTTCTATCTGTTGAATGATCTTACGCTGGAGTCGTTCCGGCTCGCGAATCAGTTGTTCCGCATGAGTGACCATTCGGATGAGAACATTACTTCCCTGCAACAGACGATTCGGAAGATTACGTGCTGGGAGGATTGTACCCAATATCTGTGTTCCCTGCTTAACCTGTTATGGCAGAGAAGAGCAGCGTGCTCTGGAAAATACAGTGATGTCATTGATCAGGTGAAAGCCTATGTATCCCGTGAATACAATAACGAACAGGTCTCGTTGAAGATGATTTCTGCACACGTCAGAATCAGTCCAAGTCATCTAAGCAAGATTTTCAGTCAGGAAACTGGTCAAACGATAACGGAGTATTTAACCCAGATTCGAATCGGCAAAGCCAAGGAGCTGCTGAAAACAACCAACAACAAAACCTTTGAGATTGCTTACAAAGTTGGTTACAATGACTCTCACTATTTTTCTAATATATTCAAGAAAACAACAGGTTTTACGCCAAGAGAATACCGCACTCAAGGAACCGAGGCATCGCAGGCCAGACCATCAGATATGAGAAAAGAGCCAATGTATGAATAAAGCCAGATTTGCACTTTTACTTACACTAATACTTCTGTTCCCGATGATCATTTCATCCGGTTCGGCACACATTCACCCACAACAGATGGCTGCAGCACTTCCTGCGACTTCACATGTAGAGAAATCTGCAGCGAGCAAAACTTTCGGTATTATCTATCCAATGACGTATCCAACATATGAGATGATCACGAAGGATGCAACGGAGTATGCAGGGAAACACAATATCACGTTAATTGTAAACGCCCCTGATGAAGCCAATACCGAACAACAGATCCGTATCATGGAGAATATGATCAAACAGCATGTGGACGGGATAGCTATATCTCCTGTGGATGCTACTGCACTTACACCCGTTATTGATGCAGCCCAAGCCGCGGGTATTCCTGTCATTACATTTGAGTCAGATGTCCCATCCAGTCATCGAATCGCTTATGTGGGCGCCGATAACTATCGCACTGGCCAGCAGTTCGCGATGACGACTACAAGACTTCTGCATAATCAAGGCATGATTCTTGTCGAGAATGGTTTGGAGGAGATGCAAGGTTTGCAGCAGCGGCTTAATGGATTCATTGATTACATCCGCAGTGAAACAGACATCGAGATCTTGGAAGTTCGTTATCATCAAGGGAATGAAGATCAAGCCATGTCCGATATGGAGAACATGATTCAGGCTCACCCTCACTTCAATGCAATTATCGGGCTCGATTTTGTTTCTGTCTCTGCCTCTACCCTGATCTGGAAAGCAAAAGGCCTTAACCGGCATTTAATCGCGTTCGGTGATAGCCCGACTAGTGAAAACGGGTTGCTCAACGGTCAATTGTCTGCCGTTATTTCGCAGAATGAAGGAGTCTGGGGTGCCAAAATGATGGAGACCCTGTTACTCTCTAGCGACGGTGTGCCTGTGGAGGAATTTATTGATACGGGGATCATTGAAATAAACAAGGAAGCAATTAATTAAAGGGATGTCCTCCTGTCATTCTGATGACAGGAGGACATCCCCATTTAAATTTTCGTACACGTAGTTATTACATCCGTTCATCGAAGTGTTTCTCAAGAAAGATGACTCTCAAGTATGATGATCCTTTTTAAAAAGTCATTTTTTCCATTCGTTTTCTAATATGCTCATCTCGATTAGATTCCAGAAGGTATCTTCGTATCTTCTCGCATCACGAATAAGTCCTTCTTGTACAAAGCCCGCTTTTTCATAACATCGGATGGCTGAGACATTAAAATCAAATACGCCCAGACTGATCCGGTGTAACTTCTCCTCTTCAAATCCAATTCGAAGTGCCTCATCGATCATTTGCTTCCCATAACCTTTACCCTGATATGGCTTGCCAAGAAGCACCTTACCGATACGCCCTGAACGATTATATCGATCGATACCACCAAGAGCAATATGACCTACAATCTCCTGAGTTGATTCATCCATCACTTTATAAATGAACTTATTTGAAGTGTTCTTATCATTGGCACCATGCAAATAATCCGATAGCTGCTCTCTGGAAAGTGGATAATGGAACTGAGGGCCGGCCCACTGGAGCAAAAATGCTTCATCCCCACTCCATTCGATCAGTTGATCAAAATCTTCCGGTTCAAAGTATTGGAATGTAATCATGTGTATCCGCCCCTTCTTTTTTATGTCATATCATATCCTATTTCAGTTCTCTTGTGTCGTCATGATTATGAGTTTCATCAAACGCTCTGTTTCTTATATTCATTTCACGAATGTAGTTTCTGACAACATTCATTGTACTAATTAAACAGATAACTCCACCCAAAATACATATCGCGCCTATCCAATAATTCAGTGCAAAATTCACTTGATAAGCACTCGAATCATAACTGCCAGCTGCTGCTGACTGGAATGCTGTATACCCTAGCTTGGGAATTACCTCTTCAATCATTTTCGAGATTGTAATAATCACAATTCCTAACATGATAAAGAGTAATGAGAAAATAATGTGTACACGCTTCAAAGACAAATTACCTCCTTTACAATCCAAATCGCTTGTGATTTGGCACTACTTGCATCTTAGAAGCCGAACGACTTCGCCATCAATCAGCCCTTCACTTACGCTGTGAAAACCAAGTGATTCATACAGATTTTCGGCGATACCATTTTCCGGCCTGTGTCCAATCATGATGCGTTTGCAATTCTGCGATTCTTTCATTAGATCAATTAACTTCCTCAATGCTTCTCTTCCATAATCTCTGCCCTGATATTTTGTATCTATCATTAGAGCAAGAAGCCAGTAGTTATCCTCATGATCCGCCTTATCTGAGTACACGGCAAAACCAACCAGATCCGAATCAAAATAGATGGCCATGGGTCGAAAATCGGTCACAACCTTGGATTCAGCAATCCAATATACAACCGGCGCGGGAAAACTTTTTTTCTGTTCTTCCGTTACATTCAGTTGAGTACATGCATACCAATTATCCACCGATACACGTTTTAAATGAATCATTATTTGAAATTCCTCCTTGTGAAAATTACACAGAGGAATCCCCCGGAACTCTTCCTTGGGTCCCTGCGCTAGACAAAAACACCTCTTGCAACTTCATTTCTTCTACTCGGATTCGTATTGTTTCTCATATCACATCACTCCTCTCACGTATATCTCAGCGTTTCAACGAAATTTCACGATTAAGACTTGTTAAAGCTCGCTTGCAGTGTCCATTCTAATCTGCGGAGCCATTCCCTATGTACATCTGGATGAGCATTCTTGATTCGGTGCATGATCTGTATTACTTTGGATGTGGAATATGCCCGAATTAGATCATTTGTTACATCAATATTTGTACGTTCTGTATATGCATTTAAGAAGACTTCTGACAGATCCTTTGCCATGTGAGGGTAATGAAGATGCACAAACCAGACCACCCATGCGATATCAAACAACGGATTGCCCCATCCTGCCCACTCCCAGTCCAAAATGAACATTGAATCGTTGGATAACATGACATTATGTGGTCCGTAATCTCCGTGAATCAGAGTTTGCTCCCCATGATCGGAAATGTCCAACACTTCTTTTACCATGCTTTTGATTCCGGAGGGTACAAACTTAAGTTCCTCCACATCATTAGCGGACTTCGTTATGACTGGCAGCTCTGCTTCGCAGTCACCTCGTTTGATTGTGTGCACGTCTCTGGCGAGATATATACCAAGTTGCTCATAAATTTTCCTGCCTTGGTCACGTCCATCTTGATCCAGCAGCCTCTGTGCATTTATTCCTGGAGCATAATCCATCATAACAAACAGCCAGTTTTCTTTTTCAAAGCAATCATGCACTCGCGGAGTCACGCCAGAATGATTTAACAACCTTAGCGCGCTTATTTCTGTCCTTGCATCTGTATTTTCTACATGATAGATTTTAGCAATCATCTGCGGATCAGTTCCCTCAAGTAAAAGGGTCGTATTGGTATAACCACCTGTTAGTTTAACAATGTTCACATTCGGAAATCTGTTTAACAAGATGTCATGGTTCACTTCATGCATTCCTTCTTTCTTAGTCCTTGAAGTTCAGTCCTCTTTTAGACAACCTCAAACCTAATCTTCGATCTCTGAAAGCATAGGGCTATGTTTAATCAGTTCAGCGATTTCAAAAGATTTATTGGCACCTAACACTTCCCTAACAGCTTCAACCCCCTCTGACTTCCAGACCGAACAGACATATTTAGAAAAAGCATACCCATTCAAAGCATATCCATTGTCCTGTAGCCGTCTCAATAACCCCACACTTTCCTCTACCTTTTCAATATCTGTCAAAATACATGCCAGATTGTTCATCGCGATGTGAACATCTCTCTGTGAGTTACTGGATGAATTCAATTGTCTCCAGCTACCTACAACTTCCTGATTTTTTATTTGATCTAATGCTGACCAGTCGATCTTGTTTATCAAATTCAGCGTTTCATCCAGAAGCAGATTTACTTCTCTAACCTCCCCAACATGATACAGATAGGCCAGACGCTGTTTGTTATATGTAATCCGGGCAAAAAGAATATTGGACCATGTCTCATCTTCTTGTATAAGCTGGTTCATATTTTCAAGCACACTGTCCATTTCACTGTATCTCTCCAAAACCCAAAGCGAACCACCCAAAGCCCGATGGCTCTCGAATCGAACACCTCGGTTGGTATCCAACTTCGGAGCATTATCGCAAGCATATTGGTACCAGTCCATCCAATGATCAAAGTAGTTCCCCAGAGATAACGACAACGCTTGTGTCGAATCCGAAACAATCCAGTGTAACTGCTCCGGAGCGAGGTTTTCTTTCCCCCATTCGAAGAATTCCCGGTGATTGGCATAAAGCGGTTCCGGCTCTCTTAACAAGGCATAACCATCTGAAACATTCCAGTAGACCCAGCCTCGTTCATGGACAGACAATTTCCTGGATTGTTCGTAGTTTTTCAGTAACTCAATCATACCCTGATGATCGCCTCGAACTACTAATTCCTGAAAAGAATGAACGATATTCATCCCCATTCTCCGTCCCTAATTAGTTTCAACCCAGCTATGTCAATGGCTTCGTGCCGCAAGCTGTAATGAAATTCATCATGGCATAGGCTTCCGGCGAATGATTTATCGCTTCAGAAGCTTGTTGCAGCTGAGCAAATTCCTCCGAACTGATCACACCTTTTTCAGCAAAATGTACAAAACGATTAAGATTAAACTGCTGCTTAAACCCTTCTATGCCTAACAGATCACTATGTTGAAGGACAGAATCAATGTCAACATCGATGTATCCGCTCTCAGAAAGGAGACGCGGCAGACTTCTGCCAATTAAACGATTACCGCCGTGTTGTGCTACATAGTCCGAAATTTTCATTAATACCGTATGCAAAGCAGGAACATCAGGATTCACTGCTCCAAAAACGCCGTCATCCACATCAATAATGGCAAGACGGCCGCCAGGCTTCAGTACACGATATATCTCTTGTGCAGCTTCGTCAGGATTGTTCAAATGAAGAAAGATAAGTCTTGCCACGACAAAATCAAAAGAATCATCAGGCAGATCCATCTGGTAGATGGAAGACTCTACAAATTGTAATCGCTTGGAAGGAATATCTTTCAGCCGTTCTTTGGCTTGTGCTTGCAGTGAACGATCAATCTCAAGTGAAGTAAGCTCGCTGTCCGGCAGATTGTTCAATAGTTGCTCTGTAATGTAACCTGGTCCGCTTCCGACCTCCAATACACGCATTCCATTTTTCAAACCATACCACTCTAGATTTCGAAATTCTTTGGACCACCCCATTATCGCCTGCATCTTTAACCTCTCTAATTCCTCTTGTAAACTTAACACTGCCGTTTGGATACTGTATGTTGAACGCGGATTACTCATATATTCCCTCCTGTTCTTCTGTGGAAAAATAAAAACATATATCCTTAGACCTTTTTCTTCCCTAGAAAAAGGGCAACCTTATGTTGTTTCTCTATCGTTCCACCTGCAGCATCAATGGAATGTTTGATTCGCTCTAGAAGTGAACGCCGAACATCAATAGAAAGCTGCTGATGTTTGGAATTGGTATTTAACAGCGTGACATACTCTTCGCTGGAACAGGACTGTATCCAGTTATACTCCTTAACCTCAATATCCGTGAACATGCCAGATTTTTCTGTTATTTCTTTACGCTCCTGGATAACTTCATCTGGCGAAGGATATTGAGAATCATCCAGATGAGGGGCTAATGCGAATTTCATTGTGCAGCTGGTCATAGACCGGTACATGAATCGTCCAGAAAAGTCCAATGCCGCCTGTATTCTCTAGCAATTCCCAAGCCCGGTGGTAACCGACCTCCGGATCAATGAAGTGAAAGGCCGTTCCTGACACAATCAATTGAAATCGCTTTCCTTCGTTATTCCAGTCCTCAAAGGAAGTGTTGATTACTTGAATCGATGGATATGATTTGAATTTGTCTGCGGTGAACTGTGCCAAGTTGTTGCCTAATTCAATACACGTGATGTTTGTATAATCCTTGCTCACCAATCCGCCTGTGGCCTGCCCCGTTCCGCAGCCAATCTCAAGAATGGAACCCTCTTTACTAAGATTCAGGTATGTAAAAATCTCATCAAACATTTCACTCGGATAAAGGGGTCTATATCGTTCATATTCATGTGTTACGAGATTAAACGTTTCCTTATTTTCCAAGTTCGCATCCTCCGATTTCAATTGTGATTTTCCTATAACACATTGACTAAACTTACCATATCTTATTATTCTTGATAGTAAGAGGATAAACCTTTCAATAAGAGAATGATGATAGTTTAAGTTCAAATTTTATATCCTGGAGGAATGAGGTGTTCTTGTGAAAAGTATATTTGATACGATGAATGCTGCTGAAATTACAGAGCGCATGGATCAACTTAGTGAAAAATCCATCCCTGAATGGGGCACGATGCAGGTCTCTCAAATGCTGGCTCACTGTTCAGCATTTCATGATATCCCCTTAGGAAATGCTTTTCCACCTAGAGGATTACTTGGAAGACTTATAGGACGGTTCGCAAAACCAATGTTTTATAATGACAAGCCCTTGCCCCATAATATGTCTACGATCCCGACAATCATTATTGATGACCAACGACAGTTTATGGCAGAAAAAGAAAAGCTTGAGCAGCAGATTAATATCTTTCAACAAGGTGCTTCAGAAAATTTCTCCCGCCACCCCCATCCCTTCTTCGGAAAATTAACAGCCGAGCAATGGGGTAAGGGCATATACAAGCATTTAGATCATCATCTAAAGCAATTTGGAGTTTAGCGGTTATGCACGGTGTGCCAGTTATGCATGCTGTTCTATTACTGTTTCTGGATTACATTCTAAATTAGCAATGACTCAACTTCATTAACCCAATCTCCTTCTTCGTCAGCCAGTAAAGTCTTCCAACCAAGTAGCTTAGCAGAATGTAAATTTTTCTCTTGATCATCTATAAATAGAACCTCTTCTCCAGCTGCCAGGAGGGTTTTGACCCGTTGGTATATCTCAATCTCAGGTTTGCATAAACCCACTTGATTAGAGATGGTTACACTTTTGGTAAATGAGCTTAAACAGCTCAGATTCGGCTCAATCCATTCCTTACAATGATTGCTGAGTAGATGGATATCTGCGAACTCACTCCATCACTCAAGGTATTGAGCGGCTGGTAAGGGAACAATTGAATTGTATAAGATGTCCTTCGCTCGGCTTATTGATAATTCGGGATACATCTCCTTCAACGATTGCCAGAACTCTTCTTCCCTCATCATTCCTGTCCAGAGCTTTCGTTTGATTCCTGCAAAATGTACTTTCAAAGATTCTGCCGATAGGTTGGTTTCCTCACTCATATCTTTCCAGCACGTCAACGACATATTACTTAACAAAACCCCTGCGATATCTAAAACGATCTGTGGTCTGCCTTTCATTTTATCGACCCCCGAGTTCAACTAATACGACGTATAACAGGCCTTAAGTCACTTAAAAGCGTCATGCGGAAGGACAGCATGCACACCCTTAACGCCATTCACAATTTGGGTGATACGCAGGTCAATTACCGCGCTTCCAAGTGCAATCGCTTCCACTCGATCTAGTCCATACAACTCACCCATCAGATTGAGCATCCCGTCTAATGCTTCAACCGTAGCCTCATTCAGATCTTCATGAAAACCGAAGGTAATCCAGCCGGATGGCGTATGTGCACGAGGATTGGTCAAAATCATATCATCAATCACATTAAGCGTGACATCCACCACTTTCATCGGACATTCAATGGCCTGACAGCTGACTTCACCGTCTCCCTGCAGTGCATGACCATCACCAATCGCGAGATAACCCCCGTCTACGGGGATAGGTAAATATAATTTACTTCCCTGCACCAGTTCCTTGCAGTCGATGTTTCCTCCACAATAGCGAGGTGGCCAAGTCGTATGAATCCCACCTGAATCTGGCGGCATGCCCACTACACCCATAAACGGCGAGAGAGATACAGTGAAGGACTTTCCTTTTATTTCACAGGTTCCATTCATCGTTTGGCGATCAAGTGTCCAGTTCAGCGACAGTTCTTCAATCTCTGTTAGATGTAACTTCTGGTTCTGCCAGTTCGGATATTCGCCAGCGGAAGTAAACCCGTAACTCCCGGGTACGATCTCATTAAAAACAATCTCCAACGTCTGTCCTTGCTTCGCCTCATCGATATAGATCGGACCGATTAAGGCATGACCTCCATCTTTTTCACCTTGACGATCAAAAGGTTTCATGCGTTCCGCATAACTCACCCCTGTTCCCCAGCCCGCATCCAGCGTCTGAAAACGAATAGAGTCACCAGATTTCACGCTCAAAATGGGAGTTACCTCATTGGTAAATGAACCAATCAGATTTTCCTGAGTTAATTCAATTGTATGAGTACTCACTACAATCCCTCCCTGGTTTGGGATACATATTATATTCAAAGCAAGCAACATGCTGTGTTCCGTGTCACCCCCTGCCTGCTAAATCCTTTATGCTTCAAGGTTGGCAAGATATTTCTTCAACGGTTCCATATGATGCTGGTCATGCCATATAAAATCTTTAAGGTATTGGGGAATATAAAATACGTTCCCCTCTGCGTCCAAATACGTCTGATGAAGCTGTTCCTCCGATAACCCTCGAATGTCATTCATAATTTTATGGCGGTACGTGATAGCCTTGTTTACGATTTCGGACGTCTCTGTGCGGTTACTAAATTCAATAGCTTTGCGATTAAACTCTTCAAAATTCATATGTTTCAACGTAACTGGCTGCTTCAGAGCAATCTTCTCAATCGCTTCCTTGTAAAAATATCGGTCCCATAACATGATATGACTGACGATGGATTTTATCGTCCATTTCCCTTCTTCCATACTGGAATTCCAGGTCTTCTCTTCAAGATGATTCATCGTCTTGACAAACAACGCCCATTCTTCAAAATTTTGAAGCAAATGTTCAATCTCTTTAGTCATGATTACATTTCCCCCTTCTATCTTTTTTGAAATGATTCACTGCTCGATATGTTCTCTTCGGTTACGATTCATCCATCCCAAAGCATAATCAACCATCTCTCTTTGGGGTATCAGATAACTCACAGATTCCCCTACCATTCCTTCGGTAACAGCGTTAGTCTGGATCTTAAACTCATTAAAAATCAATTCAAAATCATCTGATTCATTGTTAATATCATCGTATGTAGTCCATTGCTCAATTCCATCCACCAGCATTTTTACTCCCCAGACTTTTGGCTTAACAAATGAATTCTGCTGTTTATATTCGGCCAGGTGCAAGGAGGTGTTACTATTTTCAGGCGCACCAAGTAACAGAATGTATCCACTCAAATCATAGATTTTTCCTAGCGGAGATTTCTCATTTAATGCATAATGCAAGTTGTGATCTTCCATTATCCGTTTGGCCTCTTTCCCCCAGGCAGCAAAAGACATATGCGGATGTGAGCTTCGAAACACACCATCTTGCCTCCGAAACACCTCAGAAATGATACCCATATACGAGGTTGGGGTTAAATCAGGATAATAAATAGGCATATTGTCTTTGATGAACTCAATTTCCGCTGAGGACAGGTTCGCGTCATGCTCTGAAGGTTCACAAAGATGTTCTGTTTGAGTGGGCATGACAATGGTTCCATTGGTTCCAACGGCTTCTTCCAGAGCTAAAATAACACTTACCGGGCCGCCTATAACCTTACCTATTGCTTTGAAGGAGGAATGAACGATTATCGTCATGCCCTCCCTTATCCCCATTGACTTTAAATCATGAACTATACTTTTTCTTGTTTGTAACTCCATTGAAATCCTCATTTAATCCTCCAGACTAAAGCAGACAAAGTTATTACTAGATATCGATTCCGCTACAGCTTCGTAATATAATTTTTACATATTTTTCAATGGTTCATGATGGTTCTTGAACAGCGCTGCAATAATCTTCTCTGCACATTCTTCCGGTGTGTTCATACTTGTATCAATCGAATAGCTATAGTTGATGTGTTTAGCCATAATTTGATGTTGCTCATCCGATTGCTCTTCTCTGCGATCACCACGCTCAATTTTACGCTGACGACAGATATCGAGAGGACAGTGCAGTTCAACGATATCCAGTGGATACCCTTCAAAAATCTGTTTGACTTGTTCATAATGCGGCGCGAGCTCCGGTCTTTCCACAAGAATGCCATCAATCAGAACATGCTTTCCATGGTCTGAAAATACTTTTGCCGTATGATACATCATTACTATCGCTTCACTCAGATACTTCCAGTAATCCGTCTGAAGATGTTTATCACCAATCGTATTTTCAAATAAATCATTAGCCACAACATAGAAAAACGGATCATCGTATGATTGCATCGCCTCTACAATTGAAGTTTTACCAGAGCTGGTTACACCGTTCAAAAATATAATTTTGCCTTTTTCCATGATAGTCATCTTCCTTTGCTTAAGTATAATTTCATAAATGTAATACAGCGTGTACTACGTGTGTTTCATTGATTTTTTGAGCAGCATGATCTGGCCAATATGATAGGCGTTATGAATACATAGATTTGATACAATTCCCCACCATGGCGCGTTGAAATAGGTAGGGATTTCACGGGTCAATTTATGTTCTTCACTATCTTCGAGTGCCCTGTTCCAATCACTAAACACGGTTTTCAGTCTATGTAATGTCTTGCGCCACTCCACATCATTCAGGTTAGACGTATCTATCTCGAATGTATCCTCATTATTCACTGAATTCTGCCCGTTGACCTGTTCGGCAATATATCTCTCAAGCCACTTCTCATTCCAGAAAATAAGATGATTGACGATCGCCCAAATGGAATGCTCTCCCTCATTCTTTACATAAGAGGCTTCCGCCGCATTGAGGTCTGTCAAAATATCATGAAGTGGAATAAACCAGCTCTTGTCATGATAACAGGCGTTTAATTGGTCTATGAGAATAGCTTTGTAACTCATCGTTGCACCTCACTCAGATTAACATCATCATTTATCCGTTCATTGACTTCGCAATCTTCATCACAAGATCTTCTGACATGTTTCTACCATTGATCTCGTATTGCAACGCCTTCCCATGCATATCCTCTTCGATCCATATCAATTGGGAAGTTTCGTTATTGAAAATATAAAATGCTTGGACGCCACGTATGGCTACCTGTTTAACCTTAGTACCATCATGATCAGACAATGCGATCCGGCTCTTTGTTGTCCCGAAAATATTAAGTTTATAACCACCGTATTCTTTATACGTTATGCTGATGCCCACAACCTTCTTATTGGGCTTCAGGTCTCGTATCACTACATTTCTACCTGACCTGTTACTTTCTTCAATCATTTCATCGATTTCTTGCGGAGTAAAATTATCAAATCCATAAAATACATGAATGGCATCTATATCAGAATCAATCGGAAATTTCGGCTGCCATGGAGAATAATGTTTCTGCAATTGTTCCAAACCGTCTTCCCATGGAATAGCTGCATAATTGGTCTGTTGCGTGAATTGGTTCTCTGTAACATCTGCGGTGTATATCGCCTTCCCTTCACCAGGCTTTAAGTCAATGACTATCCGGTCAATCGCATTATCATTGCGTAAGGATTCAATTTGAATTTTTCCAAGCACATCTCCGCTTTTGTTTTTGATATCCATTGGTCCTTCACTCCTTTGCTTTCAAAACATCTTCCTGATCCTCATACAATAGAAAGCCGAGCCCTACAGAAGATAAAGCGATCATGAGGACTCCAAATATGCAAATGGTCGGCAAGATATCCTCGTAACCATAACTTGTCGTTTAATCGTCTGAGATAAAAACCTTTTGGAAATTCATTATCCTCCGTAAGGGCTGCAGATGCTATGGTAATGGAGCCGGACGGAGCTTTGTTACCCTCTGAAATATTGGTAGAACATATCTCGGGCTGATCCAAATATTGCATTCTTAGATAAGGTCCTAACTCAACCGGACAACATTCTAACCCAAGATCATTTGCTCTTCGAAAGAGCTGAAAAGTCGTAGCACCATCTGAAAATCCAAGTTGTCTGACGGTCAACTCAACCGTTTGCAAGCTTTGCTTTGTACCGGAAACTACAAATCTCTCATCATTTAACAACTGTTCTCCATATTTATTTAATAAAATAGAGTGTTGGTCCAGTTTCTGAATAAGCTCTGGCTTTGTTAAACCGCCAACGTCAACTATTCTAATTTCAACTGCGCAATCAGGGTATACTTTTTCGTCTTCAATCAACATTTGTATCTCCCTAATCTAGTTTTCTTATAATTGACTTTATATTTAAAACGCAGTCACTCATCTAGTTCTGAATCCGTTTACATACAAATGCTCAGTAAATGATAGCAGCAAACCAAGGCTCCTCAGAAATTCAATTCACAATCACGGTGTTCCCACACATCAAACAAGTTACCGTCCAGATCTTCTAACACAAAAAACTTCCCATACTGTCCCTCATCACTAACAGCCCCTACTTTCACATTCTCTGATGTTAAGTAGTCATGTAAAGAACCAATGTCATCAGTGAAAAATGTAATGACCCATCTCTTTTTCTGATGCACTTCAAATGTCGCTCGTGTTTCATTGTCGCTTTGAATCAAGTCCAAAATTGGGCGATCACCCCGAAATAAACTCAAATATCCTTCGCGTTGGTGGCGAATGTTAAATCCAAAATGCTTTACAAACCAGGCAGCTGACAATTCCAAATCTTTCACTGGAATTACATTATATGCTATGCCTAGAATTCTTCCTTTCCCCATTATGTTACCTCCACACTTGAAATGTATAAAACCCTACCACCCTTGCGATGTTATACAAGATTTAATTTGAGCAATATGATGCTGCCCGTGCCATACAAATCTTTGAATCGCGATATCCAATGTAATTGCACCTAACACTTCTGTTCGGAGTGTTCGTCTAAACTGATCGGGATGTAAACCAAGCAGCAGAGTGAGAAATCGCTTGTGCAGTATCTCCATCAGCAAAATTGAATCTTCGATGGGCGTATTCCTGTAATCAAGTAATGATGCCCATAAATCCTCTCGATATGAGCTTGCCATCGGTTCCTCTTCAGTTAACGCTCTCTTAAATCTGATATAAGCGTTCATGTCATTGTCCGCAAGGTGGTGCACAATCTGTGTAATCGTCCAACCGCCATCACGATAAGGAATACAAAGTTGATCATCATTGAGATGTTGTGTAATCTCTCTTAAGGTTTTCGTAATTCCGGGAATTTGACGAATGATGTGGATTCGGTCCTCATTAGAGAATTTAAGACTTGGCTCAAAGTGTCCTATCGGAAAGCGTACATTTTCATCCAAGGTTGACCACCTCTCCATTTCTCTACTATAGAACCAAATCATATCCAATATAACCCACAATGTTCCATTTGCGAAGTGTAAAAGCAAAAAAAGAAGCAACCTGTATTCTCGGGCTGCTCCTTATATTAGACTACTCTCATATCTGTATTTTGATTAGAAACTACCGCAATTAAACCTGAGTTACAAAGGTACAATTATATAAAAATCGCCCCTATCTTAGGTAGAATGGTGTTTGACTAGAACATCACCAACCAAGATAGGAGCGGCTTTAAGGTGGAGTCTACCATAATGAGTGACCTTATTCTGAAAATTCAATCAAAAAAGGATGGCTTTTCTCATCTAATGCATTATGAATTCTTTCATAGAAATTCCCCCATGTTATCATTTGCCCAGCTTCTTCTAAAGTAAAGTAGCCCACTTCTTCACTTTCATCACTGGTAGTTAAAGCTCCACCAATCGGTTTTCCAGTAAATATATTGTTGCATACACCGCGCGTTATGTTCTGATACAAACCACAAAATTTAATTAATTCAATGTCAATCCCTGTTTCCTCTTTCACTTCTCGAACTGCTGCCTGCCTAATAGTCTCTCCTTCTTCAACACAACCTTGAGGCATTTCCCAACCTCTTCGACCTTTCATGAGTAAAATCTCATTATGTTCATTGATAACGATTACACTTGCAGAAACAATAAATTTCATTCTAATTCCTCCTATGTTGGTTTAAATAACCACTCTCCCTCGAATGGAATAGCTAAATGCCTAGAACTGAAACATAATCATGAGTGGTTAATTGCTTTTTAATCCATACAACAAACTCTATGATTAATTCACGAAGTCTCTGGACACTATTGAGAAAATCTTGTTGAAACTCATCTTTAGAACTGCCAAAGAAGAAATATACATGTTCATTTATTAATTCCATTGTTACTTTTTCATCAAGGAGATTAGCAAGCGTTTTCAAATCCTCAAGGATCACCTCCCACGTTTTTCGATGTATTTCGTTAAATGCATAATGATCATATCCAGAAAATATATTTTCTATTGTTTTCTCTACAAAGCCGAATACTTCCTCATCAAAGTAAATTGAGTCCTCATTCCAACATTGCCCAAGGTACTTCCCGGGTAAAACTTCAATATAACCAGTTCCTTCAAGTTCTTCCCTATCTCTTATTATCTTCATCGTTCACCCTCATTAAATAGTTTCGTCGATTTCACATACTTTTCTGTATATAAGACCCAGCGTAGGCTGGGTGTACTGCTTATTGGGCCCAAGGATCAATGTCCACCGTTTAATTGTTATATTACCTCCTGGTCCTCTACCAAAACTTCTGCTGACAGAGGGACGTATATCCCGATGTGTAAATACGGAGTTATGTGATTTCACTGCCTTCATTGAGTAAACTTATCATTTGCCTGTTGGTTTTTATGATTATCACTTTGTCTTTATAAGGGGACAAGAAACTACAGATTTCTTTCCGATTTGTACTATTAAATTTATGATTCCAAATAAGCATTTCAATTAGTCCTCTTAATGTTTGCTTGTATATAGATCTTTCTGCGCCTATTCTTTGTTTAACAAATCTCATGATAATTCTAAAATGTCGAATCAATACATTAGTGTCTAGGTAATAAATTACATCTGCTCTTGAAAAGCTATCAGAAAGCCATTTATAATATACTCCCTCTACAATCCAACTATCATTATCAATTATTTTATGTAGTAATTTATCTCTCACGTCTGGAGAATTCTTTCCTGAAAACTTCACTTTACTGCTCCACATGACTGTATCTAGTTCGTGAATTTTTATATTTAACTTCTCTGACAAAACTTGACCAAGGTATGTTTTTCCGCTACCAGTTGAACCTATAATATGAATTCTTAAAGGTCTAGACATAATTAGCTTCTCCTCTTTAATTTATTGCAGTGAATTTCTAATCACCTTCCTTTTTTTATGCAGTTCAACAAACTCTCGGAGGTGTCTGCCAAAATATCAACTTCGAAATCCATTTAGCAGACCAAGGCTCCGTTAGGAGCCGTTGCTTTATGTCATACGACGGAATCTCAATTTTGGTTAACAGCAGATGTTATCATCCCATCATTGATCTGCTATATGCTCCAATAGATTTCCAGGCTGACATCCCAATGCCGTACATAATTTATCGATTACTTCTAACGATACATACTCATTCGTATTAAGTTTTGCCATCGTTGCCGATGAGATCCCCGTGATTTTTAATAAATCCTGCTTCTTAATCTCCCTGTCAATCAATAAATTTTGAAATGGTTTATAACTTATCATCTGGTATCCCTTCATATCCGAATTGAAGCTTTATATAGGACCTTCTCAAAAACAAATTCATCTATAATCAATTCTCATCTGATCGGAATCTTTACTTCAATGCTATACCATATCTGAAATAAACATGGCTTTAGTTCCTTCTTCTGGCTTAAATCCAAATAATCCATAGAATTTTTCTGCACTATCATAAGATATAAGCACTTTTGTCTTGATATTAGAATATCGACTAAGCATTTGTTCCATCATTCTCTTTCCAATTCCTAATGATTGATATTCTTTGTGTACTAACATGTAATGAAAATATACTGTCATCACGCCGTCAGACAATGCATTTATTAAACCAACTAATTTGTTATCATCCCATGCAGTAATAACCGTATGCGAGTTGTTTATTGCTTGTCTAAGATCTTCTGGGAAATCTCCTGATTTCCAGTCCACCGAATGAAACAGTTCTTGAATTGCCTGTGTATCAATGTCTTTTATTTCTTTGAAAATGATTGTCATAATATTGCTCCTATGCTTGTTGTTTTGATTGAGAGTATTGGATACCGTTTCTGTAATCATGAACCCCAAAGGGGGGTGTCCGTTGAAAATTTTCTCGAAATCCATCCGCAGTCCCAGGCTCCGAAGGAGCAATGCATGAATATTATGTTATAGGACGGAATCGTTTCTCAAATCGACCTTCACTATTTATTTTGCTCCTGGTACGTATTCAATCAAATCAGATAATTTACAATTAAATGTATCGCATAGCTTGAATAAGGTTTCCAGCTTTGTTGTTTCTATATTTGTTTCCCTATAGAGTTTATTGATCGAATTCCGGCTTAAGCCCGATTTTGCCATCAATTCTGTTATATCATCTATTCGATGTTCTGCCATGAGTTCTCGTATATTACATTTGATTATGTTCATCTTTTTCCCTCCATAATTCTATCTTCTGGAGTGTCATAGGGAGTACACTCAGCTTTCTGTGGAGACAGATGAATATTTTAAAACACTTCGTGATGCTTTGCCCGATAAACTTCAACATACAGTTTTTCTTTACGAAGACGCACAAATCTCACTCCAATCCATCCTAGAAAGAAGTATCTACATACAAGGTTGCAAAGATGCCCTACAACTATTTAGTGTATTGCAGAATTCTAGTATTTAGAGGGCTATATGACCCTCTTTTCTATTGTTTTTGATTCTGTCGTATAACGTCCTGCACGTTCACGAAAATACCCAGCCTTAGATAGCTCTTATCTTAAGCTGAGTCGTATTTTCTAAGTGTTCTTCAATGATTATACATCTTACAACCAAAGGGTGGTATCCCTACAGCTTGAATACATTATTATGCGCCGTTACTCTCTTCGAAGCATCACCTAGAACCTATAATAAACATTCCAACTTTATTTTTTACTTTGGTATAAAAACTCAACTTCACCATCTAACAAATATCGATATTCAAATAATTGCATTGTTCTTTCCCTAATTCTCTCCCGTATAACCGTGCCTAGGCTTACCGATCCTTTTGATCCAAGGTAACCATTATTAATAAATGCCTTCTCTACAAATTTTGTTTCCTTTAAGTGATACTGTAACCATTCTTTCTGCGATTCGATTAGTGCTTCTCTTGGTTCTCTATCCAACTTAGAACGAAGCTTTTTATATATTTGATTCAACTCTTTATCCCAAATCTCTGTATATTTACTTTCCAACGCCCCCCATCCCATTGTTGTAATAATCTCTTTTGAATTTTGAGCCTCATTAAATTCCACTTCATAATCATGATCTATAGGATTTCGAAGCATTTCATCATAAAATTCTCCTTTCAATTCATAGTTCCCAATGCTCATGGATAACACTTCATTGTTAGAAGCATCTGATCGACCTTCAGTTATTTCTTTCGGTTCTGTTCCATTACCTGTACTCTCTTCATCAGGAGGCAGTTCAGAATTCATTTTTGATTTAGTTTCGCTGTTCAAGGTAGTCGATTGACTACTATTTTGGCAAGATGAAAACACTATTGTAATAAAAACTAATAAGAGTATCTTACCTTTCATAAATTATCTCCTTTAATGGCGCATAACGTTACTGTATCCACGACCCTCCCACCAACTTAAGCGACCAATTGGAGCGGGCGCGATGCGGTTAGTCGTACGGATGTGTCCGCTGAATTCTCTTCCCTGCCGATTGCTTCTCGCCGATCGAGGAACTGTCAGGCTCCCAAACGTGGATATAATGTTAGCCGAAGTCAGTTGCTTCTAGGTGTTAGCTCAATCCTTCTCTTACAATTTTCAATAGTTCTTCTTTGTGGTCTGGGTGACATGCAATTAAATAAGGTTCTTCTTTCATTCCATTAAACTTATTTCCTTCAAAATCTATAACAAGCCCCCCTGCTTCCTTAACCATTAAGATACCTGAATACAAGTCATCACCTTCAGAATTGTACAGAACAATTCCATCAATATCTCCTTTGGCCAACATACACCATTGAAGCGTTGGAGCCCACAATCTTAACATTCGTTTAAATCTAATATCAATGTATTGTCTTAGTTTTACTGCTTGTGGGTCGTTTTGTACTCTGTGACCTTGAATCCAACCTATATTTCCTTTGAAAATATTCGGGTTACTCTTAATTTGTATTTGTCGATTATTGCAGCTTGTCCCTTCACCAATAACAGATACAAATAAACGTTCTGTTAGAGGTTCATAGACCACTCCAAGCACAGGCTCTCTTTTGTACATTAAGGTAATTGATATCGTAAAAACAGGTAAACCAATCGCAAAATTATTAGTTCCGTCTAAAGGATCAATTAACCATAACCAATCGTGCTTAGTTCCGATAAGCCCTGCCTCTTCACTGTGTATCTGATGATTTGGAAATACGCCTTGTATTTGTTTGATGATG
Organism: Paenibacillus sp. FSL E2-0151; assembly: GCF_037993015.1. NCBI lineage: Bacteria > Bacillati > Bacillota > Bacilli > Caryophanales > Paenibacillaceae > Paenibacillus > Paenibacillus sp. FSL E2-0151. Next base: position 2,749,371 of record NZ_CP150308.1, on the reverse strand, counting down.
ATTTCTTCACAGATATGATCTACTTCAGTAACCACATCCCCAAATTCATCTTTAGATCTCAGTTCAACAAAGTTATCAAACTTCTCTTTAGAGATTAGACCTGCTTCGCGAATAATTCTTATTGCTATCTCTTTTGCGGTTTGAATAATCTTACGATCCATTACGCACCTCATATTGATTTTGATTTTAACTGATTTCATCTAACATTTTGTGTTCACGACGACTGGCTGGATACATTCTTCTGTTTATAGTTTCTACCCGACCAAGGAGCACTAGCGACAATGCTTGAACATCTGGTTAGGCAATGTCGTTGCCCTCCATGATTACCCTTACATACTCATCCCAATTCTTATCATCTGTATTGATTTCTATTGTTGGCACTCTTGAGATTTGAGCTTGATGTCTTAATACATTTTGGATTCTTAATAATTCACTTACCGACGATCTTACTTCTTCTTCTGTTTTATAGATCCATTCTTCTGGTTGTCTACTTTTAATTCTTTCTTCTACAACTTCGGGCGAGATTGTAAGCAAAATACACCTGGCACCTAAAGACTCAAGCTGTTCTTCTATTTTATTTATCTCATCCAAATCCGAATCTACAAATGCAGCTCTATGATTTAAGTGAAACCTCTCCAGAACATAAAATAGTCCCCTAGATCCTCTAGATGCAGGACCAAGTTGAATTGCCCATTCGTTAAGTTTCTTTAGCATTTCAACCCGCTCTTTAAGTAACTCAATATGTCCTTCTCGGGTTAGACTTACATATTCTCCATGTTTATTATTCAAAATTTGAGTATAATGTTCTCCAAGGATAACTACGCTCCGTTCTGAGGATTCTTCTTGTGATTGATATCGTTTAATTGCTTTTAATACTGAAGTCTTCCCGGCATTTGAGTACCCCTCAAGAATTACTCCTCTAATATGCATTTAAATCTCCTTCCACTAGCATTATTTCGCCTAACGTTTCTGTATTCATACGTTCAACTTAGTTTAATATTTTTTATGAAACGCTTTCATTCGGTAGACCAAGGCTCCGAAGGAGCCGCAGCCTGAATATTATGTTATCTGATGCTGATACCTCTTTTAAATCCCCAAATACATTCTTTAGTTTTTATCTCTTCAAAAGGTCTTCCCATTCTTCGATTGATAATTTATTGGATATATTCTTTAAGTTTTCAGGGACACTTACAAAACACATTAATTCTAAACTATTTCCATCTGGATCATTGAAGTAGACTGAAGCATTTCCCTGATTAGGCCTTACAAATGGATTTATTGAATCTCTTTTTCCAAATGGGACAGGCTCTATTTCAATAGTTTGAAGCCATTTCACACTGTCTCTAAGATCTTCATAACTAACTCGAAATGCTATATGCCTTAATGATGGATGATAAGAAGTTTTATGCTCTTTGCCTTGCCATAGACCGACCCAACTCTTTTCTTTTTCAATCCAGAAGAACGCTGTATCATCATCTCTCCAGGCCAGCTCTAATCCTAATTTAGAATAAAATTCGATAGATTGATGTAAGTTACTTACTGGTAAATGTGCTTCATACAACCCAAGTATCATATTTTCTCCTTTCAATCTTGCAAGTTTCAGATAACGTTTTGTATTGGCGATGTCCCGACGGGCTAAGGGGCTGAATGTGGTCACTCGCTTCTCAAGGTGATTACGATCAATTTCTGGAAGCAGCCATTGTATTTAAAGCATTCTCAAAATAGCGATATAATTCATCTGCAATTCTCAAAAACTCTTCAACAAGTACATTGCTACTATCCAAGTAACAAGCATATAGATACTCAACTAAAGCGGAGTCAATCTCACAATAGTTTAATATGGCATTCTTCATCTTAATGATTTCATCTTCCCATACCCCTGTATCTTCTAAAACCAAAGAATATAATGCACGAATTAATCTCTTAGAGTAACCTTTAATATATCTAGTTTTCATTGAGTGATCACTAACATTAGAAAGTGATCGATGTACACGATCTACTTCCTCCTTAGTATCTGTATTTAAGTCTAAAATGAATTCTGGAGAAATTATGATCGGGGGTACTTTTTCACCAATGTCCTCCCCATGTATGCAAACACAAATAATCTTAATCCAAAAACCCCAATCATTCGGTCTACTTAATACATCATCAATCGAGCAAATGATCGTATCCATCTTAGTGACGAATGGATATTCTTCCAACAGCCTGTCTTTGATATTTGACAATCTTTCGTAATCAATATCTTGGGGATTTGCACATACAATAGTAAAGTCTGCATCTGACTTAAAAGGTTGAGCCGTTCCTTTGGGAATCGAGCCACACATATAAATGCTATGAATCTTATCTTTGAATTCGTTAAGAATATGATCCACATACTTATCAACCAAATCTTTATATTCACTTTGTATTGCAATTCTATTTATAACTTTTTCTAATATCATATAGACCCCTCCTAAAATAAGAACTTCTTTCGGCTAAACGTTGTTGTATTCCTGACGTTCAAGCAGCTTACCGTAGGGAACGGGTTAATAGACTTAGCTGATTGAATGGGTCGCCTTAATTAACTTCTCCGATATCCTTCTTGGCGACCGAGGACCAAGTGAGACGGTGTATGAATGTACTGTTAGATAAAGTAACCTTGAGTTACCCACAAAATCTTTCTAAACTTACAGCAACACCGTTTTCATCATTATTAACGGTTATTTCATCAGCAATTTCCTTCAATTCCCTAATCGCATTCCCCATAGCAATAGAATATCCCGCCATCTTAAAGAGGCCTACATCATTATGATCATCACCAAATACAATAACGGAATCCAATTCTACATTATATAATTCACAGAGTTTAGTAATTGCCATTTCCTTAGATGCCAGAAGAGGCATGATTTGTACTAATTTATTATTATCCGTAATTAGTATATTCACTCTACCCTCGAATTTTTCAAACAATCCAGAATTGTGATTATTGCCAGTCAGAAGTATCTTCGTGGCATCATATTGCTTTAATTCTTTTAAGGGTTTTACTATGGGGTTTGATTGTGTGTTCATTGAGCTAATATAATCAAGCTCTCTTAAACTAAACCACTCATCCTTCACTTCCATAGTCAGTTCAATTTGAGGGTCACACTTCAAACAGTAATCAAGAATTTCTGTAGTTACATTAGCAGGGATTGATTCATTAATTTCTATCTTGGTTTCCTTACATATCACTTGAGCTCCGTTGTAATATACAAAAGCCCCGATATCTACTAATCCTTGTGGAAGCAACCAATTAACCGCCCTGGGCGGTCGAGCTGTTGCAAATATTATTCTGATTCCTTTCTGATAACAAGATAAGACCGCATCTACATTTCTCTTAGATACTTCTTTTTTTGAATTTAATAATGTTCCGTCCAAGTCAAGAACTACAGTTGAATACTTCAATGAATCAACTCCCAATATAAACTTCTTCGTTATTTTATCTACCGTTGTTGTATTCACGAACCCGAGAGATTGGGTCGAAGACTTAGCCTCGCAGGAGTTGTGTCTGCTGCCACGCTACTTCCTCGGAACCCTCTGGCAGACCAAGGGGCGTAGCCCCGCAGCGATAATACGGTGTTGGCAAGATTTTAGGGGCTTCTTCGAGCTACATTCAATGAATTTATCACTTTCAATGTGCTTGGTTCATTAATATTGAGATATATTCTTCATCTTTAAGCCTTGTCACCTTACATTTCTCATTGCATTCAAATTCTACTATTCTCTCTTCAATTGTTTTATTAGTACTATCTTTAAATATGTCCTCTCGATCATAGTGAGGAAAAATAAGCTTGTCTGTTACACCTAATGCCTTAAAATCCGTTAAATTCATTGTGTTCATCTGTGGAGTAAAGAAATCGACAATGTTAATATTCGGCCCCAGTAATAACGTTCCTGCACTTACTCCAACTATAATTACATTCTGTGCGGCCAGTGTTTTGATAATTTCATCAGCACCACTTTTCTTAGCGTAATACAATAGTGTAAATGGATTCCCACCATTAATATATATAACATCTCTATGTAAGAGTATTTGCGGGTCATCAAATTCAATATCTACAAAATTGATATGCTGAAATCCCATGTCCTTAAACTCTTGCATTGCTCTTTGTGCATATCTATTAGTTTCTTTTCTAGGGGATGCTGTTGTAATAATTGAGACTTTTAATTGAGAAATATCTCCATCAATAAAATCCAGAAATTGATTTTTAATATCTTCAGTATAAAAACCACAAGAGGTTAGTAACAAGCTACTCATTGAAATCACCGTCCTTAACTAATGATTTATCTAATCTTTATAATTTAATTAAGCTTTCTCTTGATTTCCTATAACGTTCTTGTATTCACGAACACTCACTGGCTTAAGCGCGACAGCACGGGTCCGACGGACTTAGTCAGTGCAGGATTGTCGCCTGACACATCTCCCTCGATATCCCTCCTAGCGACCTAGGGCGAATACCAGATGCGTTAATATGATATTAGATGATTCACCTTATTTTTTCGAATTACTACATAGAAATCCTGCTTGCTTTATATGATCAGTTTTGCGAAAATATCGCCGTCTTCATCTAACTCCCCTGTTTCTACAAAACCAAGAGAAGAATAAAGTTTCCTTGCTACCTTATTCTCGGGCGAATAAAGAATCACGACTTCTGAGGCCTTTCCATGCGGCAAAGTTCGAAGTAACTCAATTGACTTTTCTATTGCTTTTTTGCCATATCCTTTGCGCTGATATCGTTTATCTATCATAAATCTATATATGTCATAATAATTTTCAGAATCTTCACTCTCAGAAATAACATATGACATTGCGATAAATCCAACCATCTTATCATTACAATAAATCGCATATGGCATTGGAATAAAACTGCTTTTATTTGTTATAACAACATACAATTCCGCAAGAGTATATATAATAGATGCTACAAATCTGCCTTGCTCTTCCTCAACTCTTAAGTCCAGACATTCTGAAAAATTATCAAATGTTATTTTCCTAAGTTCTATCATTTATGTTTCCCCCTTAAAAATGAAATGCACTCAAAAGTATTAGTCTTTATTGATTGGGGATTTCATCTAACGTTCCTGTATTCATGAACCCCAACGGTTGTCTGCTGAATTGCCTCTCTGAATTCCTTCCCGCAGACCAAGACTCCATCGGAGCCACAGCTTGAATATTATGTTATCTGATGGATTGACTTTCTTCGAGCAGAAATAACACGTTGAATTATAACTTATTTATTGATAATCATAATATTTCTTATTAACATTTTGTAAACAAGTCCACTTAATCCTATTTTCCATCTGATTTGAATTTGATAGGTTTCAGCGATTTACAATTAACAATAAACCTTTATTTTCTTTTGTGATTATTATTTCTCTATTTTTTACGGATATCTCTCACTTCATTAATTAACACATCTAATCTTTCAATAATTCTTTTATCATTTTCAAGTTTCTTTTTTAATCTCCCATCTATAATTGCTACTCCCATAACAATAATTATAAGCAGGATCAAAATTAGCACCTTGATCACTTACCCCTCTAGCAACAGAACGTTGCAATTGAATTAACTCTATAATTAGATAATATATACTTTTACTTTTTACAGTTTTAATCATTTTTCAATCTTACAGATAACGTTCTTGTATTCACGAACCCTCACTGGCTTAAGGGCTACAGCCGGGTCTGACGGACTTAGCTAGTGCAGGGTTGTCCGGCTGCTCCCAATTCCCCTGCCTGACCTAGGGCCGAATGGCCCGAGGCGTGAATATATTGTTATACGCAGTGCCCTCTTCTGTGACTAAGCTATGGGCTATCTGTTATTTAGCTTTTCCAATAATTCTACCTCCTCTTCCTCTGAAAGTTGTTCTTCCGCTCTTGTTTTTGTTTCATCTATCTTTAGTACTTTTAATCCTCTTTTTATGAGCCATTCTTCACCAGGTTTCATGGTAGTTGCTGGATGTGGATATACATCCTCACTTATAATTTCCTCATCAATTATGTAAATGTATCCACATAACTTACCATTATGAAATCTTGCGCCATTCTCATCAAAAGAAACAATAGATGGTTTCTGCGAAAAGATTCTTGCTAACTCTCGATCTTGGGTTATTGTGCTTCCGACTAGTAATTCATTTAGAAATAATGGCGAGCCATGAAACCAAGGCTTACTGTAGTCCCATTCTTTCATAATTATCACCTTCAATTAAGTTTTATTATGTTTCTTCTTTTATTGTTCTTTAGTTTCTTCTTAATTTTAGGGTATTGCGTATAACGTTGCGCATTTCTGACGTCCAAACGGCTTAAGGACCGGAGGTCCGGGTGGCTTTGCCACTTAGCTGGTTGGATGTGTCCGAAATCCCTCTTGAAGACCGAGGTGCGTCAGCGACGAAGCAAAAATGCATTGTTATACGCTGCCCCTTCTTCTTCGATTCCACATCCTTATATGTCTTGTGTGTTTTATATATTTAATATGTCTTTACGTGTTTTATCTTTTGGTTCTATCTTTTGCTCCTATCAAATCCGTTTCGCATAGGAAAGATCCCCTCATTTACTCTCGTACGCCTTCAGCAGTATCAACTTTGGTCTGTGTAGTAACTTCATCCAGTGAACGCTAGCCATATAAGAGGCTCGTGTTCCTCGGACCGGAGATTTGCCAATGGCTTCATTCAGATTCCTGCTCACGTTGGACACCCCTGCCTTAAGCTATGGCTTACTTCTACCCTCACCATTCGGGATTTAATCCTTGATATAGAATACATGCTGAACGCACAATCAAAATTTAAGAGGATTGTTGTCCTCCCTTTAATTCGCAATAGACAAATATGTATTAATGACATGCACAATACCAAAAAGTACTGTTGGTATAATAGCCAGATAATTTTGAAGCCAAATCTCAGCTAATATAAAATATACTACCGGGAGAACGGCCATCCCCAAAAAAATAATAAAGTTTGCGTTGCCTGTAAAATACAATATCCATAGCCCATAATAAAAAATCAACATAATTGCCATACCAATTATATACGGACATCGCACTTCAGATGCTTGTTTTCTTACAACAAATATCAGAAGAAAGAAAAATATCGCCTGACTTCCGTGCTCCAAAACATCTAAAATCAAATGGCTATTTGCATTGTTTCCTGATATATCTGACGCAGGAATTAAAAAATAAAATATATTTGGTATCATTGGCAATAAAAAGATTATCAGACCCTTCCATGAAAAACCAAAATGATAATTCATTTGATCCTCTCTTTCGCATAATAGCAATATTCTTTAGTTTGCACTTTATTATGAATCCGCTTCTCTGGTATTCCTCTTGATGACCGAGGAGCATAACTAACGATGTGGAAATTTATTGTTATATGGTACACCTTCTAATATTCCGTTCATCCTGGTTTTCAACTGCTACCTTGTAAATGTATTCTTTCACCTATATTTATTATCTGTTATTAATTGGTTGCATGATTTAACATTATTAAGGGTTGCGTATAACGTTCTGTATTCACGAACTTGCGCAGCAAGTTGTCACATGAATCAACTCCCCTGCCAAAAACATCATTGTGACCAAGGGGTAACCGCAGCTTAAATATGGTGTTATAGGATTTCAGCGTCTTCTTCGATATAATTACAAAAGCATTCTAGTTTCCCTGATGTTTAAATATATTTTTTAATTCAAGTAAGCCGTCAATAATAAAATCCGCTTGTGCAAGCTCCCCTTCTTGGGCAAAATCAAATCGACAACCAATAGCCTTCAACCCATTGTTTTTTGCGGCATTGAAATCAGAAATCCTGTCCCCAACTACAGTTGCATTGCTGATGTGATGTTTTTTAAGAATATGACCGACTAAGTCATCCTTATTTTGAGTTCCTATTTGTTGGATGCTATAAGTTTCTGCCACCCACTTATCTAATTTGTAGCAGTTAACGATGGCATTAAGGTATTCGTTTAGTCCATTACTTGCAATAAAAATGAAATAGCCTTCATCTTTCAAGTAATTAAAAATTTCTTTGACATGCGGATATAGGGCGCCATTGCCATTATTAATATTTGCAATTAACTTCTCAAGGAAGATCTCATCCACAATTCGTCTGATTTCATTTGAATGGTTCGGCAATAACGTTTCCCAAACTACTGGTAGAGGAACTCCCATTATTTCACGATATTTTTGGGTTGGAGCTTCACTCGACCATTCATTTAGAGACCTCAAGATAGTAAATGTTTCTTCTAACGATAACTCTAAGATTTTGTTTGTTTGAAATAGTGTTCCATCCATATCGAAAATGACTGCCTCCAGCATGGTTTCTCTCCTATTCAAAAAAAATAATGAATTGTTATACTGTTTTTACGCTGATCACCTATAAAGTTCTGTATTCACGACGTCCCACCGAATTAAGGCTCCGTCAAAAGACGGCCGCGATGCGGTTAGTCGGTGCGGATGTGTCCGCCAGATTCCACTTCCCTGCCAATTCCCTTCGGGCTGACCGAGGGAGCGTCAGGACCCAAAGCTTGGATATAATGTTATCTGACGTAAACCTCTACTGTGAATTAGCTATAATCTTCTTCGTTAAGTTAAACTCATGACGGCATTCATAGTAATAACTTTTGAGTTTATATCCCCCAGATTTAAATACAGGCTTATGTTGATACCACACTATAATTAGCGTTCCTTTAAAAAGGATTCTACGAAGGATATAAACTATTCTGTTAAAGAGAACGCTTCTATTTTGAGCAAATTTATGAAGTGTTTCAGATTGAAACTGAACATGTTTCTCCTCATCACTTAAAATCTGATTACATAAATCGATTAATACTTCTGACTTTGTAGATTTTTGCAAGGCTTTATAGTACAACTTAGCAATAATCTCAGCAGTTAATAGAACAATGACTGATTGTTCTAAACTCGCATATCGACGTAATCTTCTAAATACATTGTCCACCCAATGTCTACGAAGGAGTGGGATTCCCTGTACCTTCATAAATCTGCCTAGATCTCTAGCGTGCCTCTGTTCTTCTTTAATGAATTCTATAAGCGCTTCATAGTAATCCTGATCTTGCGTCTGATGTACATATTCTTGCGCACGTTTAATTAGATATTTACCTTCAGAGTTTTCTCCTAATTGAAACTGTTGAATTGACTTAATGATTATTTCTCTTTCATTAGTTGTTAATTTATAGTTGTCATCTCAATGAATATATTTGAGGTTTTGATTATTTCTTCGATAATATTGCACCCATTTCGAGAAAGTGATATTCATTATTTTCTCCTAAAATGTAATAGTTTTATGTCAAATAACGTTTCAGTATTCATGAAACCCGAAGGGGTTGTCTGCTGAAAAGCCTCTTCGAAATCCACCCCGCAGACCAAGGCTCCGAAGGGCCGCTGCTTGAATATTATGTTAGGCGATGCCAGCCTAAATTCCCCCTCACAATTAATTCCTTGTCCATGTTGCCCGGGTATATCCAATTCTCATACCCACTCTTTCCATATTCCGATGGCTTTGCGAGCCAAATGAGCACTGACTAACAACGAGATTACAATTGTTGTAGGTATCATTAATTCGTCTAAGTAATAAATTTGTTTGAAATCCTTTATTTCGATATTCAGGTAGTGTTGTCGCGAATGTTAATGAAGCAACATTGTTCTCTATATACATTACAGCTACTGCAACTGGATAGCCCTGATTCAACCCCAAATAATAGTGCCATCCAGGACGAGAAAACAGTACTCGGTTATTTGCAGCTACGTGTTCTTTCCCATCAAGTGATAATCCTGTACCTAAACAATGAATTTCTGCATATGTATCGAACTCATCTTCGAGTAGTTCACGAATTTCCAGTTTATGATGATCAAACGAATTTAGATTTCCAGGTTCACAAAAAAGCGTTGTATGAAATCCTGATTGATAAAAGCCTATATTATGGAGTTTTTTCATAACTTCTTGATTTATATTACCCGGGATGACTTGAATCTCAAAATTCCTTTCCCGCTCATTATAAAAGTCTAAGATATCTTCAATGACATCTTCAGAAATCCTTCCCTTTACATTATTAAAAAGACCCCATGGCATCGTTTTACTATAAAACGCCGTGCTCTCCCCGAATCGTTTTATTTCAATTCCCTCAGGGTTTCCTTCTCGTTCTCTGATTGCAGTCATTCGATCAACCATATAATTAATTTCAGATTTTTCTAAAATATCCGCAAGTTCCAAATTCAATATCATTCAATTTATCCCCTTCCTTGATCCGCATATAATTATACAATTACTCCTGAGTGGTTTCGTATAACGTTGGTGCATTCCTGACGTTGATTTCCCTTAGATAGCTCTTATCTTAGGGAAATCAATGTGTCGCCTGAACCTCTTCCTCGAGACGCTCTGGTGACCAAGGGGCGAATGCCCCGCAGTAGGAATGTGATGTTAGGTGATGTTGTCAGATAGCATTGAATTAGCTCTCAAAAATTCTTTAGTTCTTTCATTATATTGCTCCCATAAATAATCTTTGTTTTCAATAATTAATTTTGGTATCTCCCATTCTTCAATCAATGACTTAATAAATTCTTGATTCGGTTTCCAATCTCTCTCAGCTTCATCTAATCCTTCTTGAGTATGTAAAGAAGCTATCCATTCTACACCTCTTATCTTACCAAGTATTTCCCAATTTCTTCTAACATTTAATTGATAGATATAAATGAGAATAGGATTCATGTTTCTTAATATATCTACTAATTTGCTAAATAGTTCTTCCATCTTTAGCCGGTTCATTCCCATGTTATATGCAAAACTTAATGTATCTTGAAATAATACACTTTCGATTATAATAACTTCCGATTTATTCTTATGGGATTCTACAAAACTATTAAACAATTCAACTACTCGATTAAAATAATACTCTGCTTCCTCTTGATCTTTTAAGGTCGTAAATTTACGCTCATATATAAATAGTGGGTGATTTTCAGTTAATTCATGATAAAATATATTGTTTATTTCTTGTTTATCCAACTCTTTAGATATCATTTCCGAAAGCGTCGACTTCCCAGATCCCGGTATTCCATCTACTATGATTAGTTTATGAGTCATTATATATTTCTCCTTCTTTCTGATAAATTCACCTAACATCAGTTCTACGAACTTCGTAAACACCTCTCTTTTTAACGAATATCCGAACTACATATAATATAACCCAAATTAATCCATATGCGAAGTCACGAACGTACTCAAAAAAAAGCAGCCCCAGTGTGAACTACTCCATTCGTTAGACATAACTAACATGTTGGATGCAGTTTAACATTTGGGCTGCTCTTTCTTCACTCAACAATAGAAGATTACTGATAACCTTCAGTGTTCAACCTTTGCTCCCCTTCACCTAAAACATTTACTTCGCTCCGCTACTCCACACCACGCGCTCGCTCATCGCTTTATGTTGTGCAATCAGACAGAGTTCTGCGGCTTTGAACGCATGCTCTTGTGTCATGGCTGTCTCGGTTCGATCCAGACAATCGCGAATCAGCTGACCGAAGAACGGGTAACCGACCTTGCCCTTCACGCTGTAGCGAAACTCGCCTTCATGGTTTACCAGATAGACCTGATCTCCTTCCGGTTCTCTCGCTACATCGATGTACTTCCGCAGTTCGATATAACCGTCCGTTCCAAGAATAACTGTACGCCCATCGCCCCATGTGCCCAGACCATCCGGTGTGAACCAATCTACTCGGAAGTAACCGGACGCTCCGTTGTCCCCGATCAGAGAAGCTTCGCCGAAGTCTTCCAGTTCCGGGAACTGTGGGTGATTGAAGTTATGCACACGACTGAACCCTACCTCAGCGTCCGTACATGATGCAAACGTCAGGAATTGTTCGATCTGGTGACTCCCGATATCACAGAGAATACCGCCATACTGCTCATGCTTGAAGAACCAGTCGGGTCTTCCTCCAGCATTCAGGCGATGCGGGCCTGTACCCATAACTTGCACTACTTTGCCGATTGCCCCTTGTTCGATGAGTTGCCCCGCATAGATCGCACTTTCTACATGCAGTCGTTCACTGTAATACACCATGTACTTCTTGCCCGTTCGCTTCACTTCTTCTCGTGCAAACTTTAATTGCTCCAGCGTGGTAAACGGGGCTTTGTCTGTAAAATAATCCTTGCCTGCGGCCAAAACTCTCATACCAAGCGGCGCACGATCTGAAGTGATCGCTGCACTTGCCACCAATAACACCTCATCATCTGCAAGCACCTCTGCTTCAGATCCAGCGACTTGAGCCTGTGGGAACTGCTTCCGAAATGCCTCTACCTTCGCCGGGTCCGGATCATACACCCACTTGAGAGTAGCTCCAGCCTCCAACAATGCCCCAACCATGCCGTAGATGTGTCCGTGATCCAGCGCAACAGCAGCAATCGTGAACTCACCCGGACCACATACGACCTCTTTTGTAACACTTTTTGGTGCATAAAACATTCCGTCTTTAGCCATGTCATCCCATCCTTATTATAAAATTATGATTACAATGAACTCGTCTATATAAGCTGAACTAGAGATTATTCACACAGACACTACGATGACAGAATAACCTTCCAATCGCTGTTATCCCCAGATTTTTTGATTCCCTTTTCCAAAGGGGAAAATCCGGGGATAAGCGTATGCTTCCGATGTAGCTTTCTTCCAGAAAGCTTTTAGGCGAACGCTTCGCTTTTTCAGGTTTTCTCCTTTATTTAAACGTCTGACTCAAATCAGCAGGTTGACTGCCACTGAATGCCTTGTCTTTCTTCGTCGTTGAGCCAGCAATGCGTTCCTGCAGATGCTCATAGAACAGATCCTCATCGATCGGCAGATCCACCCAGTTATCCGTCCAGGTGGACAGCAACATAGCGTTCGACAATGTCAATCCGTGTATACCATCTTCACCGGGAGCAATGAGTGGTACGCCTGTACGAATCGAGTCAACCCAGTTACGAATTAGGCCAGGGTGCCCCGTTTCAACACCTGTAATCGGGATTTCACACTTCCAGCATTCTGGCTGTCCAAAACCTCCGGTAAACCGCTGATTGAATTCAGGCTCTGATTCCCGAAGTCGCCAGAAGGTAAGCTTTCCATCTTCAATGACGATTTTACCTCGGTCTCCGTTGACCTCAAATCGATTGGTACCCGGTGCTTCTCCAGTAGTCGTTACGAAGACACCCGTTGCTCCATTTTCATACTCCACATAAGCTGTTACATCATCTTCCACTTCAATGTTCCGATACTTGCCAAACGAACAGAAAGCACGCATTCGCACCGGCATCATGCCGATGGTCCACTGCCACAGATCCAGTTGATGCGGGTCCTGGTTAATCAGTACACCGCCCCCTTCACCTGCCCATGTTGCCCGCCAGCCGCCGGAATCATAGTAACTTTGGGATCGATACCAGTTCGTAATAATCCAGTTGGTACGCCGTACTTCACCCAGTTCGCCCGAAGCAATCAAGTCTCTCAGCTTAATGTAGAGTGGATTGGTCCGCTGGTTGTACATCATGGAAAAGACTTTGCCACTGGCTGCAGCCGCTTCATTCATCTTGCGTACCTGTTTTGTATACACACCGGCCGGCTTCTCGATCATGACATGCAAGCCATGCTTGAAAGCCTGAATGGCCTGTTCCGGATGATCATAATGCGGCGTTGCAATAATGACTGCATCAATCGTACCCGAAGCCATCATCTGCTCTGCATCCTGCCAATAGGTGACCGTTGCCGGAAGGTGACTGGATACCCAGCTCTCCATCTCTCTTCTTACATCACATACGGCGACCAGCTCTGCACCGGGTACTTCTCCAGCCACCAACGTTCTGGCATGTGCTGCTCCCATGTTTCCTATACCAATCACCGCTACTCGTACGATACTCATGACTGCTCCTCCTCGTCCACACGACGCTCAATTTCGGCGAAAACGTCTGCAAAATGCTGTAACATCGCCTTGGATTCCAAGGCACCACTAAAGTCCTCAATTCCGTAGTATCCGTCATACCCAACGGCACGAAGATCCCGCACCATCTGTACCCAATCGACCATGCCTTCAGTCAGCGGCGTCCAGTGACATTTCCAGGCTGTATTCAGAGCCACTCCGCTACTCTTCTCAGTCACATTAGCCTTTTGTGAATCTTTCCCTTCTGGTTCAAACCATCCGGCATTTTTTACATGTACATGAGCCAGATAAGGCCCCAGCAACTCAAGTCCCATCCGATGATTCTCATATCCTTCATGCACCATATTGCCTGGATCGTACAATACACCAACATGCTGCGGGTCGAGCGATTGCACAAGCCGATAGGCCAGCGATGCCGTCGGTGCAATCGTCTGGTGATGTGTCTCTACAATCGCCTTGATGTTGTACTGTTTGGCCAGATCTTGTACTTCACTCAGGTAATCAACGGCTTTACGATACAACTCAGGATAACTGGTCTTGCGATCATATCCTGGGACACCCACACGCATCATAGATGCTCCTAAACCAGCCGCAGCCTGAAACGCTTGCTTGGTGGCAGACAGATCTCCACAGTTCAGATACGGTACAAGTGCGATGGATTTTCTACCTTGCCCTAACGCTGCTTCACGAAAAACAGGAACCTGTTCTTCCCAGCGGCTCGGATCTACGGAGCATCGATTATTTCTCCAGTAAGAAGGCTCTTCAGACATAGCATCTTCAGGAATTCCACGGAATCTCCACTCAATTCCATCAATCCCTGCTGCTGCCGCAGCCGATGCCAATTCTTCTGCATTCAGATCAGGGGTAGCCACGGTGAATACAGACAGTTTCATCATGATCCATCTCCTTATGTAAACGTATTCATTTTATGTCGTAAAGGCATTGTATCACTCCACTGAACGTCACCATAGGGGAAAACGCCAACAGATGAATGACAGATAACGAACAGAGCACATTCCCCATTCAGAGATAACTTCTCAAGAGAATGATGTGATCAGAAATCAAAAAAGACATCCCTGGAACAGATTTGAAATCTGCTCAAAGATGCCTTGTACAATAATCATATATATAAGATGAAATTTAAGGAAAAGGTTCCCTGTCCGTTATCAAGTCGCCACTTCAGTAGCTGGTTCTGGTTCTTGCACTCGTCCAACTTGCAACCAGCGCATATCTCTCTAATCCCGATCAAAGAACACATGTTCAGCCTGTATTTTCCCCTGATCTATTGTCATGATGCCAAATGAGTATTGTTTCTGAAAACGCCGATCCGTAGGCGACCCCGGATTAAATACCAGTGTGTTGTCCACGGTATGCATCACCGGGATATGTGAGTGTCCGTAGATCACAGCATCCACATGCTGGCCTGCAAAGGTATGAATTGCATTCTGTTCCGTACCCTTTGATCCCAGATGACCGTGCACTAGCCCCAGACGAAGCCCTTCCACTTCAACAATACGGGAATATCCCAGTTTTTCAGCGATTTCGGGCGGGTCCGTATTACCCGCTACACCTTCAACTGGTGCATACTCACTAAGCAATGGGTATACACTCCAATCCGACCAGTCACCGGCATGAAGAATGAGATCTGCACTCGGCAATACATCCAGGAGCCTAGCCGGTAACTTCCGTGATTTACGTGAACAATGCGTGTCAGAGATGACTACAATTTTCATATAACAACCCACCTTTCCTTTAAGCCTTTATGAACATGCACTTTAAGTCTTGTTGCAATCTATTCTGTCTGTGATGGAACAGCTTGCATCTGAGTACAGGAACGTTCCATATCTTCGAGTGTAATGGATGCAAAGAACTGCTCCACCTTCGCCTCGGCAACCTGATACAGATTGGTCAGCAAGCTGTCTATATGCAAGCCCACTTCACAATCCGGGTTACAATTGCCGTGAATCGGGAACAATGGACCTTCGTCCTTGGCAGCCTGATAGATCATGGCTAATGTGATTTCACTTGATGGCTTCGCTAAGTAAAAACCTCTTGTTCCAGGAGAGGAGTTCACCAATCCCACCTTTTTCAGCCCGCCCAGAATACGTCTGACGACGACAGGGTTGGTATTCACGCTACCTGCAATATGTGCAGATGTGATTCGTTCAGGCGCGCTGAGTGACAATAATAACAAACAATGCACACTGACCGAAAAATGAGTACTCATGATTAACCACCTTTATTTAATATAATCCAGGACATGCCGACCTTATTCAGAGAACAGATCCTTTTCGGGACGTGCTCTGATCTTGAGCTGTCGCACACTGTATTCCAGTTGTTTCACAATATCATCCAGTTGTTTGCGATCAATCTTGGTTGGATCTTCCACCGGTTTCGCGGACGACTTGAGATCGCGGATCGTTAACTGCTGTTCTTGCCATTTGTCCATCAGATCTGCAATATTGGCATAGAAACGTTCGTAATCTTTGATGACTAGGTCAAGATAAGCATCTACCTCATCCGGATCATAACCACGAAGTTTATAATTAAATTGTTTTTCATGTATCGATAACGCATCTAGCTGCACACCCAATTGTTTGAACAATTGTCTCTGTTTATCCAATCTTCGTTTCATATGTTCATCCATATTGACAACCTCCATTATAAGCCAAGCCGTGTTTCATTTCCTGTGAATAACATACGGCATTTTCTCTCTCTATTTTTTATAACACATAATCCGTCAGATATAAAACGATACAGCCCTATTCCTCACGAAAATGATTGCTTTTCATCCAATTCGGGTAAAGACACACTACACCCCACAACGGGAAAGGAGCATGTCCTTATGAGTACATTAACTAAAGATCAACATCAAATACTGAAAAACGCCCTTTTGGAGCAACGTGAAAACTTACAGCGTCATTTTGAATCCAGCATGGAAGACGGTGCTCCAGTCGAGTCGCTGAAAGATTCAACCGGTGAGCTGTCCTCCTACGATAATCATCCGGCAGATGCCGGTACGGAAACATTTGAACGCAGCCGTGATCTGGCGATCGACGATACATTAACAGACGAATTCAATCAAGTGAACGACGCATTGGAACGTATGGAGCAAGGTACATATGGAACCTGTGTAACGTGCGGAGAAGATATTCCCTTCGAACGACTTGAGGCTATCCCCTACACCGCTTACTGTATTGACGACACACCTAATCGGGAGATCAGCAACGATCGGCCTGTTGAAGAAGAAGTAATGACCATGCCTCCAAGTGGTGCTGGAGAAGGAAGACAACAGCGGGCTGGCAAGTTCGACAACGCAGATGCTTGGGAAGCTGTCGAAGAATATGGCACATCCAACTCCCCCGCAACCGCAGCCAAACGTGATGTGAAGGGTTACGATGAGAACATGTAACTTCGTTATGAACTGAAACGGGATGCGTCAAAATTAAATTGGATTCCATAGGCTGCTCCATCACTAACCTTCCTTATCCCGCATTAAAAAGCCGCCATTGGGCGGCTTTTTCTAGTTTTCTCCATAGCAGTCTCTCACGTTTGCCGTTACTTGCTTCCAGCGATAAGGCTGAACCCATATATTCCTTTCGTTTATTCTTCCGACTCACTACCAGATGATGAAGATTCCTGCCGCTTAGACACAGATCGAGACTTTTTCGTAGTTGCTTTGTCCTTATCAGACGTAGCTTTCTTTTTCTCTTTTGCATTTGTCTTAGAAGCAGGTATTTTCACTATAGGTTTAGAGAGAGCAGAGAATAACTGAAAGACCTCATGTTCCCCTTGTCGATTCTCTTTTGTAGTATAGGGTTCACAGAGTTTTATGATGTTTTTATACAACTGCTCTACTTCCTCACGGGTTGCATACAGCGTTATGTCCGAGAGGAACATCCGATCTTCGTTTTCCGCCTGATGCATGAATCGCTGACGACTCTGTTCGAACATCTCATTTAATAATTTGAGTGTCTCGGACCGAAACACCTGTTTCAATGGAGAGTTTTCCTTGTCTTCATCTTCGTGACGGAGATGGATCTCTCCGGTGAATGGTTCGTAGTATTTTGCGATAATCCCATTAATCTCACGTGTAGAAACGATGGTCAGCAGACCAATTTTCTCCAGCTTTTTTACATGATAGTGAACTTTGGCTGGCACCTCACCCATCTGGTCGGCGATTTCTTTGACAGTGGATGGTCTGCCCTGCTTGTTAAACATATTCATAATCTGAATCCGATACGGATCGGAGTAGATTTTAATTTCTTCAATTGTTGAAAGAACCTTGTGCGCCATCCCTGTATCCTCATTTCCGGGGTACCTGTTGTCCATCGATATCTCTATTATAACGTTGCGTCAGGACTTCGGTCAAAACGAGCGAGAAATGACTTGATACAGAAAATTGGCTAATGATCACTTCTGAATATCTTCACAGGGCACTTCGAAAACTTTTGCTAAATAACAGCATACCTGCTGACATGGCAAGCATAATACCAAAAACGATAAACAGAACGGGCATGGTCATCCAATCTGCAAGTGCTCCCGAAGCCAGACTCCCAAGGGGTGCAACACTCAAGACGAGCATACTCTGAAGGGCATACACTCTACCCAGCATCTCCGAAGGTGTAACTTCCATAAGATAGGTGGCTAGCGGTGTTGTAGCCAGCGGAATCCCCATACCCATCATTAGACAAAAGGCCGCTGCAACCGGCAGTTGGAAGGAAGTCATGTAAGCGGGTAGTGCCGTCATCGCATAACTGAGACCCAACATGACAATACCGCTGATGACCAGCACACTTTTACGATAATTCGCTCCCCTTTGTGTCAACCATACACCACTGAGCAACATACCTCCCACCAGCAGCCCACTAAGCAGACTTAATCCCCCAGCGCCAGCATGCAGCGTTTCAATGACATAGGGTGTACGAAGAACATTAAACGGCATCAGGCAGAAATTAACGAAGGCAAACAGGATGGAGACAATTAACAATAAGGCATGTTTACGGAGAAAATGAAAAGCTTCCGCCATTTCGGAGAATATACTACTTTTGTCGGATGAAAGAGAATTCATTTCAGTTAATATTTTATCTTCATTGTTAGCAGATGTTGAGACTTCAGGGTAGCCTACTCGGCTCATCATTAAAGCACTTAGCGCAAACAACCCCGCATCAATCAGGATCGTCCAGGCAATGCCTATTGTAGCAATAAGGG
Organism: Paenibacillus sp. FSL E2-0151; assembly: GCF_037993015.1. Classification (NCBI taxonomy): domain Bacteria; kingdom Bacillati; phylum Bacillota; class Bacilli; order Caryophanales; family Paenibacillaceae; genus Paenibacillus; species Paenibacillus sp. FSL E2-0151. Next base: position 2,730,241 of record NZ_CP150308.1, on the reverse strand, counting down.
CACCAGCCACTGCAAGTCCTGCGAGTTCGGCCACTCTGGTTGCGGAAGAGGACATCGCATTACCCGAAAGCAGCATCGATTGGGGAAGCAATCGGGGGACACTGGACACTTCTGCAGGACTAGTGAAGCATTCCAGCAAAGAATTCAGAATTGTAATGACAAACAGATGCCAGACTTCAAGTTGGCCCAATCCAAACAGCAGAGCTGTAATACCCACCAACAACCCGCGACCGGTATTCGTAATCACAATCACTTTCTTGGGAGACATGCGATCAACCAAAGCCCCGGCGAACAGACCCAGAAGGATATTGGGCAAAAAATTCACCGCCAGCAACGTACCCATCAACACTTTCGAACCGGTTAGAATGTAAACCATCCAACTGTAGGCAATCGAGTCAATCGAATCACCAAATCTGGATACAACTTTACTAAGCATAAATTGCATGTACGGTCTGATTCGTATTAACTCACCCATACCTTGCTTGCCAACTGCTGTGTTATCACTCATCCCTTTTCACTCCTCAACGTTAAAATATTTTTCATGTTAATTTTATTTTAACGTAAGTTATGCAGAAATCAATACCTCCGTGAAAATAATTTTAACGACAAGTAAGTAAAGTAAAAAATCCGCTATTCTTTCAGAGAATTCGTAATCAACACAGGGACTTTTGGGACAACCTTTTTGAACAACCTCCTATAACACAAAAAAACAGACCACAAGTGGTCTGCTCGGCTGGACGTATTGTATTTGAACTGTCTTTATTTGCTGTCTACTTCTCAACACGCAATTGAAACCCAACCTGTTCAGCCTGTACCTCCAACATCAAATCACGTACCCGGCCTGCTTCATTCCCCAGTCGTTCTTCGCTGATTCGGTAGTTGGTCCATCTTAACTCTAGTGGAAGTTCAATCGTACCCGTCAGGCAATCCCACAATGCATCGAGATTACCGCCATAAAAATCCGGCAGTTTCAGCTTAACCTTTAATTGTTGATGAAGTTCAGCGCTACTCGCAAAGTCTTCTCCATCCAGAATCACGGTATTCATGGCTGCTCCTTCCTCTATTTCAAACGTGTAAATGATGCATAGTGATCTGTCGTTTTGTAGATGAGTCCATCATTGGAGTACACAATCCGATCCGAATTACGGAAGCCGGAAGTATAGTTAATATCCGCTTCGCGCCATGTACGTCCGCTGGCCGAAGGCAGAAGCCCCTCCCGATTGCCAAATGTATCCCCACCGATGCTTTTGCCAGGAGCAACTACAGCCAAGTTTCCTTTTGACGCTACCCAGCCAAGTCCTGTTGCCTGTGATTTGGTAATAAAGTTACATGGCAACGTTCCGTTTGCACTCAAATAATTTGCTACACCCGTAAACGTATTGATGATGGTACATGTTGCAGCAGATGCCTTCTGCTGTCCGACTGGAGTGAACTGTGAACCTGTGAGGAAAACAAACGTTAACAACAATGCCAGTAATGCGGTGGATATCAACTTTTTCATCAATCCGGCCTCCCGATCCCTCAAAGTAGATGAACGTTGTCACGATATGCGTTCTGCAAGCTGTAACAGTCTAGTTGTATGTTCTGCTAGATTATAGTAAACAAGTCATCTCATGACTATTTATATCACATCATTTTGGTAGAAATATCAAATGAAGACGTTTAAATTGTAAAATATTATAATTGTAACATTTTAAGACAGAAAAAAAGACTCTCATCCCTGAAGATGGAGTCTACTTTTCTAGTATGTTTAAACTGATTTGACCTAATCTAATCGATCAATTGCACACGTTGACGAGTTCGAGCCGATTCCAGGCATGCATCAATAACGCGCATGTTTTGAATGGTATTTTCCGGACTGAAAGGTAAGGCCTCTCCTTCAAGCACAGCCGTTGCAAACGTCTCCACCTGAAGCACATAGGAATTCGACACGGATACACGTTCCTCACGGCTGACCGAATCGGTGTGCACAATAATCTGAGGTGGAATATCGCTGTTCTCCCAGCCAAATACTTTTGGCAGTTCAATCCGCCCTTCCGTCCCGAGAATCTCCATCTCCGCTCGACCTGAAGCCCACATGCCACAGTCAAAAGTTAAAGCTACCGAATTCGGAAACTCTACCAGTCCCGACGCCATCATATCCACGCCATCATGCTCGTCCGAGAATAGAGCGTGAACTGTCACCGCTTCCGGTTCCTGTCCCAGATACATCCGGGCCGCCGAGATCGGATACACGCCAAGATCGAATAATGATCCGCCGCCCATCTCTCTTTTGAACCTTACATTCTCCTTGTCATCAGCGGTATTACAGGTAAAATTACCATGGATGGCTCTGACGATGCCAATCTCTCCACTAGCTATAATCTCTTGCACACGTCTGTGCTTGGGATGATATCGATACATAATCGCTTCTGCAAAAAGAACACCATGCTGATGACATACCTCGATCATTTCTGCCGATTCATCTGCATTCAAGGCAGCCGGTTTCTCACACAACACGTGTTTGCCAGCCTGTGCCGCTTTGATGGTCCATTCTTTGTGCATATGGTTAGGCAAAGGAATATAGACGGCTTCAATGTCCGGATCAGCGATGAGCTCTTCATAACTGCCATACGATCTGGCAATGCCGAGTTCTTCGGCAAGGGTTTCTGCCTTTTCTTTGCTGCGGCTGGCAATTGCCAACACCTCACCACGTTCAGACTGCTGGATCGCCGGAATGACTGCATTTTTGGCAATGGTTGACGTACCGAGTACACCCCACTGTAACTGTCTGTTCATGCTCATCTTCCTTTCGTACCGTAATTGTCCTCTTCTGCCTTGTGTAACATGCCGAGACAACGATCCAGGTCCGTTTTGACCTGTTTCTTGTATAACTCAGCTTTTTCCGCACCATCATCCGTGAAATGATATAAAACGATTTCCTGAAAATCGACCTTTGGATCGTTACCCTTCAGCTTCTTTGTGCGATAAAATACACCCTGTTGTACCAATTCATGTAATGCCCGATATACCTCGCTCTGGGGTGGTACATAACCGTAGTCTTTGAATTCCTGCTTCATCGCCTCCAGCATCTCGTAACCATACCCCCTGTGCTGTTCAACCATCGTAATCAGATACAGCTTGATAAATGCCCGCTGTGCAATCATAAAAGCCACGTTCATTCCCCTCCTGTCAGAACCTATATATCTAGTATTATAAAACTTATGTTCGGGTTCTGCCATCTTTCTCCGCTTTGCCTCCCTTTTATCTATATTCAAGGAGGGCGAGCAAGAAATCGTGTGAATACGCGTTGACCCGGGGGAAGCACGGAAAAAGGTTTGCTTTTGTGAATTTTTCATGTAATGAAATTTTAATTTATATTCAAAAGAATCAATTTCATAATACTTTTAGCTGCTTCAATCAAGGCTGGATATCGATCGAAACGGTTCAATTTGTCTATATCCAGTTACAGAAATCCATTTTTAGTGAGTTATGAAATTTAAATTGATTCGAAAGTTTGTTTATTTCAGGGCTCAGGGTGTCGTGAGATCGAATGTTAATGACAAGAAAGTCTGTGCAAAAGCTGTAATACCTGTGCTCCTGTATCTTGTGTCCGTATACTCTCGTACTCCCGTACATTCCTGCACAGCTGTGATTCTGTTGTGAATTTTTCATATGTTGATGGTTTCATTTATTGCGGACAGATTTCGGTACGGCTCCCACAATCCATTTGCCCCAGCTTACACGCGAGATAAGCCATGTCACTACACAGGATAATGTAAGAGCCAACAACCAGGTGATGATCATTCGGACGACAGGGTTCCAGCCCATAGCAACATAAAACAACTCATCCGGAATGTAGCTATACCGCAGCATCAACATATGCATCAGATAACCGCCATACGATACACCACCAATCCATCCCAGCAATCGTGTAGCCCTGAGGTTATGAAGTTTTCCGGCCAGCTGGTACATGACCATAATGGAAGCGATCAGAAAGATTGCCATATCAGGGCGGATCAAGCTGACCGTGTAGAACGTAATTTTGATTCCCTCCGGCTTCTGAAACTCTAGCATTAATAAATAAGTAAACCGCAGACCCAGAACAATAAACACTGTCCAGTATATCCAGCGCAATCGATGAGTCCATTCATTCCAGTGCTGGACAGATAACCCTGCTGCTGCACCAAGTACAAAATAAATAAAGAAATAGAGGAAATTACGGTCTGCATACGTTGTAAAAGCATCTGTCAGCACCGGGATATTCACCTGTTCCATGAACTTGGCGATGTTTCTTAATTGATCCGCAAGTACAAGATACACCACACCAGAAATCAATAATGCGATCAAGCGCCCCTTGGCCTCATATCGGTTATATACATAACGAATGGCATGCAAAAAGAGTGGAAATAACAGATAAAACTGGATCAACATAATGATGTACCAAAAGTGTGAAGTCGTTTTGCCCGTAAGCAACTTCAGGCCTAGGTCTGGGATGTCATTCCATCCAAATCCGGTCCAGCCCCTCGGTGCCAGTGTAAAATAAATGAGTGACCAGATCAGGTAAGGCACGATCACGTCGTTTACTCTTTTTCTCATAAACTTGCCGTAATGCAGCTTGTCTCCCGTGTTATAGAACAGCACCATACCTGTTATGAATATGAATAAAGGAACTGCAAATTTGGAGAGCATCAGCAGTATGGCCAGTAACACACCATCCTCCAGTCTCGTTTCCGGGACCAGAGAGTAATGTGCGATGGAATGCTGGAGAACCACCGCTCCAAAGGCAATTCCCCTTAAACTCTCTATTTCTGTAATTCGTTCTTTGCGAGGCATACATTCAGCCATCCTTTCTTGGTTTTGCGATAAAAACAAAGTACAATGAAGCCGTATATTTATTGAACGGAGTTGATTCACATTTCTTTAACAGAAAAAGACGTAACCACTACCGATTCCAAGTATGTCCAGCAACATCTGGCTAACGAGCGAACTTTTCTGGCCTGGGTGCGCACCGGTATTGCCATGGCGGGCATCGGCTTTCTTGCTGCCGGATTTGGTTTCAATTCGTCGGCGTATGATCGGCTTGCACATATTTCGGCGATTATTACGGGTATCACTTCTCTGATTGGCGGCATATCCATCATTGTGTATTCGGCAGCAGCCTATCATCGGAAGCGTACCCAAATCAATGAACAGACGTTTCAGGCATCGACCGGATTAATCCGGTTTCTTACCATGATGCTACTGGTGATTGGACTCGCTTTGGCTGTACTGTTATATGTATTGTTATTCCCTGCTTGACTGGGTAAAAACACCATCCGACATTATTGACACCCACCCATATGCAACACAGGGACAAAAGCCGGCTTCCCTTAAGGAAACCGGCTAATGACCATCTGGTGGATCATATATGTCATTCCATTTTACAGATAATAAGTCATTGGGTTTTATTTCATATCGATTAAATTCGCGGCAAGATTACAGGAATGTATTGTTACCGAATCGCGCTGCCTTGTTTTGGGCATCCAATCTGCGTTCTTCCATATCCAGATCCGGACGTTCGGCTGGCACATCTCCGCGATGAGCTGCTTCGGCTCTGTCTCGGTTAAGCTGGCTGTTGCCACTGAACACATCGTACACATCGGAGTCCCGATCCGTAGAATCTACGAGCAGCAGGATTTTACCATTCTGTACATACTCCTCATACTGTTTAGCGTCCTCTTCCGGAATACCAAGACCCACAAGTCCACCCACCAATCCGCCAGCTCCTGCACCCACAGCTGCACCGGTAAATGCTGCCGCGATAGGGCCTGCGGCCAGAATCGGTCCTATGCCGGGTATGGCTAGTGCACCGATACCTGCGAGCAGACCGGCTACACCACCAAGTACACCACCTGTTGCTGCACCCGCAGCCACGCCTTCAGGGGCTTTGGTACCTGTCTCTTCCCGAATTGCCTTCAGTTCATCCCGATCTTGTGTAACAACGGAGATTTCGTCTGAAGTGAATCCTTGTGCTTTCAAACCCTCGATAGCCTGCGATGCTTCACGTTCTGTATTAAACACACCTACGATTTTCTTCTGCATAGTGAATCCCTCCTCATATTATTGAGTGGTTCGCTATGTTATTACCCGCCTAAGTTTCTTTTAAACGTTTGCAAGTCAATATACTATGTGTTGATAGTAAAAAATTGCTGAAGTTCATTCCTTATTAATCCTCATCAGGGTGTGCCTTCAAACTCAGGTATGTGATACGTTATCAGGCATGTTCTACGTTGAAGCACGTCGGCGTCCAGAACATCTTGAAGTCTAGACTGGCTGATCTTGGCGGATTGTCCCAGACGATTTTCTAAGGAACCGAGGACGTCTTATTTAGCCTTCGGGTCCTCATTTTATTTTGTAAGGAACATGATGGAGCTAGAATAAAAAGTGGACACCCGTTAACGGACGGAAGGATAATAAGACTAACGGAGGTGTCCACATGGGAGAACAGCGGCAACGATATAACGAAGAATTCAAAAAACAAACGGTCAAATTCATTCAAGAGCAGACGAAGACACTTGGAGATTTGGCAGAAGAACTCAACATTCCAAAAAGTACGTTGCACCAATGGATGAGTAAGTACCGCGAACTAAAACATGAGCCTGTTGCCAGCGTAGATCGAGTGAAGGAACTGGAAGCAGAGCTTCAAGAGATGCGCCGGTTGCTTCAAGAGAAAGATCACACGCTTGCGGATACACAAGAAGAACTGGCGATTGTAAAAAAAGCAGTGCACATCTTCAGCAAACCAAAGAGCTAAGATTTCAGTTTGTGGAAGATCATCGCTCCGAGTTTTCTTTGGAGAAGATGTGCAGAACCTTTCAAGTATCACGGAGCGGATATTACAAATGGCGAATGGACCGAACCAGCATGCGGCAGAACCGTAAAGACGAGGTCATGAAGCGTATTCGCTATCATTTTTACGACCACCAGATGCGGTGTGGAAGCCCTAAAATTACGTATCTGCTCCATTTAGAAGGGCTGCGAATCTCTTCACGTACCGTCAGTATATACATGCGTCAAATGAATCTACGTTCTGTGGTCATGCCCAAATATCGCGTTCAGACGACGGATTCCAAACACGACCATCCCCTTGCGCCAAATACGCTGAATCAGCAATTTAAAACGTCCAAACCGAATAAGGTATGGGTTACCGACATCACCTACATTCCTTGCCGAGGAGGTCGTCTATATCTCGCCAGCGTTCTGGATTTGTGCACACGTGAAATTGTAGGCTGGCGTCTATATAACCATATGGAAACCAGTTTGGTGATGGGTGCACTGGAGGAAGCTTATAAGGCCAAACGCCCCGCTCGGGGATTACTCCATCACTCAGATCGCGGCTCTCAATACACGTCAAAAGAATACGTGGAGCAACTAAAATCATACGGAATGGAATCAAGCATGAGCCGCCGAGGAAACTGTTATGATAACGCCTGTATTGAGTCATGGCACAGTATTTTAAAGAAGGAACTCATTTACTGCAACCCTCGTTTTAAGACGCCGGAAGAGGCTTATACTGCCATCTACCAGTACATTGAGTTCTATTACAACCGCAAGCGAATGCATGGCGCACTAGGGTATCTTTCCCCTGCTCGTTTTGCGATGAATTTTACGGACAAATCCGCAGCGTAGTGTCTACTTTTTTGACATAGGTCCATGAGACACGTTATTTACCAAAATTACCTGACAAACCCGTTGTAAATGGCTGGTTATTCAAATATAGCGTGTTTCAGATTCCTTAGATTACTGCGGGTACTTCAAATCGCTGAATAAGTCGTCACAGGTTCGTTAGCGCTCCGCTCCATGTTTCTGCTCCATCATCAGCTCCAGGCACGTTCAGTTACGCTTTGGCTTCGGCAGGTTTGAAGATACGCTCTAGGATGTGTCTTCAACCTCAAAAGAAGCAGATTTTGCCAAATTATCGTTCCATGCCGGAAGTTTTCAGCAGGCGTGCCGGGGCACGTCAAGGGAAAGTGACGCAGCATGGGACGAAAAGGCAAAGTGACGTAACATGGGGCGAAAAGATAGTAAAAGATGCACGTTAGCTAGTTTTGAGACACGTTCTGGTTAAAGGGTGATTCTTTAAGACAGAGAATGATTCGATCAGCTACAAAACTGACTGTTGTTCAGCAAAGTCTAACCCTGATAACGCGCCCTTTGGGAACCAAATCGTTGATGTCTTTAAAAATGAAGTAATTCATCTATTTGCCCCGTGGTTTGGCCCGATTTGTGGCGACCGCTTCAAGTGGATTATCCGGCCAGTAATGCTTCGGATAACGACCTTTCAGATCTTTTTTGACGTCAAAGTACGTCTCTCGCCAGAAATTCGCCAAGTCTCGTGTGACCTGTACAGGTCGCTGAGCCGGTGATAATAGGTGGATGGTCAACGGGACTCGCCCACCCGCTATACGCGGTGTCTCCTGTTGTCCAAACATCTCCTGTAATCTTACTGCCAGCGCCGGGTCCTCTGGACGACTGTAGTCCACAGGAATACGTGAGCCACTGGGCACCTGTATATGCGTCGGAGCTTCATCGTCCAGTTGTTGTCGTTGCGTCCAGCTCAGGCCACCAAGTAATACATCTTGCATCGACAATCTCTTGAGGTCGGCTGCCGATCGCATGCCTGTCAGATAAGGGGTAAGATGTTCTGCCAGCTCTTCGGTCAGATCATCTTCAATCAGGTCAGGCCACTCAGGTAGATGGAGATGCAGGAACCGTAGCCTGTCCGCAAGTTGTCTGGATGTTTTTGTCCAAGGCAGACAATCCAGCCCTTCCATTCGTATTCCGGTTAACAGTGCTTCCAGCACCTGATCTTCAGGTGGCTGTGCAATACTGCTCTCTTTAATCACAAGGGCTCCAATCCGAAGTCTCTTATGTGCCCGCACGCTGCGGGTATTGGAATCCCAAGCCACTTGCACTTCATTGTGCAACAAGTGCTGTCCTGCCTGCAACAAGGTCTGCTCCTGCAACGGCGCAGCCAGCAGGATGCGCGCATCTGCTCCCTGGTCGTCTGCCTCGGCTGCAACCAGATACGCTGCACGGCTCAGCGATTCTGTCGCTGCGAGCCGTACGCCGCGGCCGCTGCTCAGCAGATAGCGGCCGTCCTCCCGGCGTTGCCCGATCCGGTCCGGATAGGCGAAGGACAGCAGCAATCCGCAGCTGTCCTCATCCGGCCGCACCGGATCGGCCGCCGGGCCGAGCGCCGAGCGCAGCTGGCGGCTCTCCTGGAGCATGCGCCGCACGGCCGCGCCGTCTGCGACAGCCGCTGCCGCTTGCGGCATGCCGCTGCTGTCCGCGGTCAGCAGCGCTTCTACGCGCGGGCGGAGGTCCGTGCCCGCGCCTGCACTGCCACTGCTGCGGAGGCCGGCAGGCTCCTGCAGCAGTGCCGCCAGCATGCTGGCGTAGCTGGCCAGCCCAAGCTCCGCTGCGCGGAGCAACATGCTGGCCAGTCTCGGATGCACGCCAAGCGTGTTCATCCGCCGCCCGAAGGGCGTGATGCGGCCTGCGTCGTCCAGGCCGCCCAGCTGGCGCAGCAGCGCCTGTGCCTGGCCGTAGGCGGCGTCAGGCGGGGTGTCCAGCCATTGCAGCTCTGCTGGGGACTGGACACCCCAGACGGCAAGCTCCAGCGCCAGCGGCGCAAGATCCGCGGAGGTGATCTCCGGGCGAGCTGCCTCAGGCAGTCCCCCATGAACCTCTTCGCTCCATAGCCGGTAACACACCCCCGGGGCAATTCGCCCTGCACGACCCTGCCGTTGATCGGCTGACGCCTTGGACACCGGCAGAGTGACAAGCCGGCTCATGCCCGTGCGCGGCGAAAATGCCGATGCACGACTCAGCCCTGCATCCACCACAATCTTAACCCCAGCGAGTGTAAGACTGGATTCCGCAATGGAAGTGGACAGCACAACTTTGCGCGACCCCTCAGCCGCCGGCCGTATGGCCTCATCCTGTTGTTCCACCGGCATACTGCCATACAGGGAATGAACTTTCACATGTCCAGGAAGAGAACCGTTTAATAACTCCCGCTCTGTACGGTGTATCTCTCTTGCACCAGGAAGGAAAACAAGCACGTCCCCCTCCTGTTCGGCTAATGCCCTCGTCACCGTCTGAGCGGTGAATTGTTCCAGTGGCATAGCTGCCGGTCTCGGTACATATCGAGTTTCCACCGGAAACGTGCGCCCGGGACAGTGAATTGATTTTGTACCTTCGCCAAGCAATGCACAGACGGGAACAGGATCAAGGGTCGCCGACATCACCAGCAATTTCAGATCTGGACGTAACATCGCTCGCGATTCCAATGCCAGAGCCAAACCCAAGTCTCCGTGTAAGTGACGCTCATGGAATTCATCAAATATAATCATCGCCGTATCCTCAAGACCCTGGTCCTGCTGCAACATCCGGGTCAATACCCCTTCCGTCACAACTTCAATACGCGTCGCCTGACTCACCCGAGTATCCATGCGTACACGATATCCTACAGTCTGACCCGCCTTTTCCCCTAGCGTAGCCGCCAGTCTCGATGCAGCTGAACGCGCAGCCAGCCTTCGGGGTTCCAGCATAATGATTTTCCGTCCCGCAACCCACGGCTCCTCCAGCAAAGCCAGCGGTACAACAGTCGTTTTTCCCGCTCCTGGCTCTGCAATTAACACACCTGTATCTTGATCCAGAAATAACTGTCTTAACTCAGGAATAACCTCTTGTATCGGTAACTCTATATGCATATAATCGCTCCTAATGAATGTACCCTACTGCTCTTCAGTATCTCTATTCGAATGTTAGCATTATAACAAAAAAAGCCGTTCCAGAGGAACGACTATCGCAGACACACCTTAAGACACGCCTTAGCAGTAATAAAATTTATCCAGAATACTCACTTAGCTGAGCAATGATTCGGCACCATCAATGACGATCTCTGCTCCGGTAATATGTCTGGATTCGGACGATGCGAGGAAACTTACCAGATCGGCAACATGTTCCGGCTGACCCGGCCCGTCCGCCAGCGGCTGCTGTCCTTCCGGGAACTCCATCGGAATAATGATCTGCTGCAGATCATCCGTTTTGACCGTACTTTGATCGATATTTGTCGCAATCGCTCCTGGGCAGATCACGTTTACACGTATCTTGAACTTTGCCAGCTCAAGCGCGGCCATCTTGGCAAAAGCAACCTGCCCTGCCTTGGACGTGCTGTACGCCGACATGCCAAAGCTTGAGAAGCGTTGATTGCCGTTGATGGAACTCGTAATGATAATACTGCCGCCACCCCGTTTTTTCACGTGAGGCAATGCATACTTTATCGTGAAAAATGTACCATTCAGGTTGGTTGTAATAATCTGTTGCCAATCTTCAACCTGAATTTCCTCAATCGGTGCCGATACACCGTTAATGCCCGCATTGGCAAAAACAATATCCAAACCGCCGAATAACTCAACGGTTTCCAGTACAGCCTTTTCCACACGTGCCGGGTCGGAAATGTCTACATCAAATGCTCTTGCCGCACCGGGGTGCAGCGCATTAATCTCTGCTTCCGTTTCCGAGATCCGATCATTCACCAGATCAAACAATGCAACATGCGCGCCCTCTTTAGCCAGCTTGACCGCAGTGGCTTTCCCAATCCCGGATCCTGCTCCGGTAATAATCGCAACCTTGCCTTGGAACCGTGACTTGCCGTTATGTTGTGTCATTATCCATCCCACTCCTTCATTTTAGCAATTATGTAAGAATGTACGTTCATACTCATCGTGAAAGCCAATTCTTCACAAGATTACCCAAAAAGAGTGTCTTTTAAATCAACACCAACAAGTTTTTTCACAGTTGATCTTCGCCGCTGTCACAGCTTCATCAGGATCGATCCACAACTTGATATCCCGCACTCACCATTCCAGCTCAATGAAAGCGGCATCATCTTCAAGACCGCCGGTATGTGTCGCATCCAGCAATACCTGAATGTGTTCATCCGGGACATAGGCTTGAATGGCATCCAGGTCGTTCAGTCCATCCGTATATAACTGAAGACGCAGTGAATCTCCTGCGGACCCTTTCATCTCGCAGATGTGCGGCTTACCACCAACAGGTCCTTCAAGGGTAGACCAACGCTCATTTGTCTTGCAGTGAGTCTGAAATAATTCAGACTGTTCCTGACCATTACGCCACAGGCGAATACGGGAATCTCCTTGCCACGCAAGCCACACCCGACTTTTGCGGCCGCCTCCCGTGAGCTCAATCCGCCCACAGACATACATGGCCTGACTGCCCCGACTTCGCTTTTCCATCAACACTTCACGCAGCAACAAAGGGGAACTTTCCAGTGGCTGTAATTTCTCCAATTGCTCCGATGCGGGAAGGGTAAGATCATGGAGAAGACGCTCAACACCCTCTACCGTTGTGTGTTGCGTCGTTTCCAACCAATCCAGCAAAGCATTCCCTAGAAAACGCGCTGCAAAATCGCCCAGGTAACTCATGCCTACGCCATCACACAAAACAAAATTGCAGATATTCCCTTTCATACGTACCGCAGCAAAGTCCTGTCCGGTATCTCCCTGATGGACCGTCTCAGCCGCTCTGCCATAACCATATCTGCACTTGAATGTACCCTGATAGCGAGTTAGCGGCTGTTCCCCGGTCTGTACACTCACATAGCGAAAGTTGCCATGCCGTTGCTCGGCATGGCCCCCCTTATCTCCAGCAGACAATGTTGCCAAACGCATCGCTCTCATGATTCCCCTCCTATCTCACAGGCGTAGCAGCGGACATCTGGAACCCGATTGATACCAATTCTGCACATGTACCTGGCAGCATCATGAGTGCACCGGGTGCAAGCAAATAATCAGCTTCAACAAGCATTTCCCGATAACTTTCGGGCAGGACGGATGACATATTCCGCAGCTTCTCTCCATGCTCATCCTGTAGATTCGTTTCCGAAGAGATTCCCTTCCATCTTCTAGGTTCAGCAATTGGTCCTTCCAGCAGATGATCCGATATAAAAATATTTTCCACCAGTACATTGCCGTCCGGCACACTCATGCCCATGATTCTTTTGGCAATCGGCTCGGGATCTTCACCTGTAGCCACCCCATCGGTCATGTGGCATACAAGTGGCGCAGGACAATCCTGCATATTCGGAATTTCGGCCTGTAGAATCTTTTCCGCCTGCAGGAAAGCCTTCGCAGAATCTGAAAACCGTCTCGGTGTCAGGTCAGGCAAAGAACCAACGGCAGCGATCTCGTCAATCCCTTTGATTCCGTTCAACAAGTCATATACATCATCGCTGTAAGCCAATATGGCTATACGATAGCGAGGTGTCAGACGATTTCCCTTGGTAGAGCGAAATACCATTTGGCGGATCGCGAGAGATAAGGCATCATAGACGACGTCAATCCGTCGACGATTTTCCAGAACCATGTTCATGGAGGCGCTAATATCAATTAAATATATAATAAGTGCAGGTGTACGCTGTGATGCTTGAATCGTGTAGTTCATCTAGGGTGAGTCACCTCCATCATTCACGTGTTATTTATAAGTTAGGCAACGTATAGCTGTTGTTGCTCAGGAATTTGTTAATGGCACTCATTCGAGCGGCTACTTTGCCAACACCTTTGAAATAGGAAGCATCGGTATTGTAAAGATTTTTGAAATCACGGGCATACGATTCCGCATTTTCAATTTTTCTGCCTTTTTGAGCGTTATACGTTTTATTGTAATGAGCAATCAGCGTGACCACATTCTGGGCACGTTTTTTCTTCAGAGCTGCTTTCTGAGCAATCTCCTGTTGACGTTTAACTTCAGCTGCCGCTTTACGCTCCGCTTCCTGTTTTGCAAGCTTGGCATCATTCTCTTTTTTCCAGACCAGATAAGCTTCATATTTTGCCTGTTTATCATACTTCTCCTGCTGCGCTCTCTTAGCAGCTTCTTTCTTCTGCTGTTCTTGCTTCACCAGAAAGGCCTCATATTTCGCCTGTTTGTCGTACTTGGCCTGTAACGCCTTACGTTCTTCTTCTTTTTTCTTTGCTTCAGCTGCCTTCTGCTTGGCTTCAGCAAGCTTTTTCTTTTCCTCTGCGTCCAGTTTTGCAGCATCTGCGGCCTTTTGCTTCTCTTGTTCTTCCTGCTGTTTGAGCGCAGCTGCCTTTGCTGCTTCAGCCTCTTCCGCAGCTTTGATATCTGCCAGTCGTGTGGCTTCCTGCTGTTCTTTCTGTTTCACCTCTGCCTGATCGGCGAGTATTTTGACCGTTGGCACGCCACCTGCCAGCAATACAATAAGCACAGCGGAGGATATCATGAACTTTTTGGATCTGTAGAATGGCACAGGTACAGGTTTGTCTGTGTCTTCTTTTGGATTAAGCTTTGCATCCAGTTCCTTAATTGCGGCCTCGACTTCCATCTGCATCGCGCTGTTATGAGGAATAAAATGATAAAGCGAGCGGTACACTTCCAGTGCTGCAGCCGGTTTATCTTCATCCTCCAGGGCTCTTGCTTGCAGGAACAGACGGTTCACAACCGCTTCCTGATCGGGAGAGTGCGGCGTTTGGGGACGGTTCCCGTCTTGCGTATTCACCGGTTCACTTACTGGTTCTGAGCTCTTTTTCAGATTCACATCAGCTTCGGATGGATTGGCAGCTTTTTCTTCCGATGTCGCAGCCGCCGCATTGGCCTGATCCACGTCTACCGCAGCCAATGCAACATACCACTCACCAAACGTCGGACAACTGCTCAGATCGTGACTTTCCCAAGCTCGAATAAACAGATCGGACAGTTTGGAACCCCAACGCTTCTCAAGGGACTCCCGCATCGCATAATACCGTTCACTCACCGTTTGCATTTCATGCTGGTCAAAATAACTTTCGCCCCACGCTTTCTCTACAATCACAGGGTCGGACCAGCTTAACATTTCAGCAATGATAACCGCTCCGGCAAATCGGTCAGCATATGAACTCCACAAACCGCTGTGCACTGTTCGATGGGCTGCATAACCGGGTGACCCGGCAAGCAGGGCATCCGGACGATCCATCTTGGAACCGTACATCTGCTCGACATCCACAAGTTCTACCGCAGACATCTTCCCCAGGTTCTCCACTTCGGAAAAAAACGGAATCATTACATTGGGAGCGGACATATCGCAATGAGCCAGTCCACGTTGTTCCATAGCCGAACCTGTTCCAGCAAGCGCTCTAGCCAGCTTCAGGCTCTCCTCAGCCGTCAACTGTCTCTGATCACTGATTACATCGAACCAGGTCTGACCTTGCACCCATGGCATCAACACCGCATATAACAGATCGGGATGTTTTCCAATGAGCGCTCCGTTTCTTTCCGGAGTGAGCACATCACGCTTGCATACCTGCAAACCTGGCAGTTCACTATAAGACTCCATATGCTCAGACTGATATACCATAGCCGGAATACGGAATTTAGGAAAAAATACTTTTAGTGCTTTAGCCCCATGAATGGAACCATTTCGGGGTAACAACTGATAAACAATCCCCTGCCTTCCGGCTTGGGCATAAGCCAGACCCGGCGCTGCCGGATGTTGCCCAATCGTATAGGCAATGTCGTTAATCACCACTTCATCCCCGGGATTTGGTTGAAAAGACATGCTTATCCCTCTCTCTGTCCTAGTGTCATAGTTGCAACAAAAACCGGGTGTTGTGAAAACGCCCGGTTTTTGCTGTAGTTGTACATCTTCAGCTTGCTATCCACCTATAATTCAGGACGAATTCAGACTTCACATCGGCCTGATCTATGTAAAGCAGATTAACGAGCTTGGTCAGCTGTACGGAATTTGTTAGCAATAGCTGTAAGTTCAGCGCTGATGCTGTTCAGCGTTTGAACGAATGATTGCATTTGTTTGCTAGCTTCTTGGAACTCTTGGAAGAAGCGTTGCTTTGTCATACCTTCCCATTGTCCTTCCATGCTTGTGATGGATTGAGTCAATGTAGATACGATTTGCTGACTTTGCTCACCGCTTTGTTTAAATTGGTTGGAAACCTGATCAAGCTGCTCTGGGGTAACTAAAATACGTCCTGCCATTTGTAAATTCCTCCTTGGTTTGTGCAATTAAATTTTTACTTGTTCAAATTGTACTATACCAGGATCGATCGGACAAAAGCCGAAGGACCTAATCCTATTTACCCCATTTTCAGCACTTGAAACTTCTCCTAACAGCCTATTTACAAAAAAATATTCACTTTCTGCTGTTACTTTTATTCACCCTGTTCAGGAAACAACAGGCTCGGTCCCTCTTCTTCCCCGAAAGGAAGGATCTGTGAATCTCCATGCTACAGGCTCAGGCTGCATAGCCTGCACCAGTGTAGCCGGGGAGCCATCAGGCGGAGCGGCATCCTGTACACGATATACGGCCGCCATTGCGGAAAGGGGATCGGATACTACAGCTACAGTTGCAGAATGTGCAGGCATGATTTCTCCTGTACGATTGTTCTGAAGAACATTCAGCATATTGACCGCATTACCATAGGCTGTGTTCACATGACTCAGCACGGAACGATACTCCATGTCTGCCTGCTGGAATAACAACGCTTTGCGTCCCAGCTGTACGCTTAAGTCCATTAATCGACGCAGCGCATCCTCGCCCAGTCGTTTACTGTGATTCCATTCATTCATCACCGCTGCGCGGGATTCAACCTCCCACTCCAGCGAATGAATCGCCTGATCCAACACTGTCATCTTTTGCTGTATTTGCTCCGCTGCATACTGAATCTGCTTGCTCAGTGCCCGAAGCACATCCGGTTCCACACGAATGCGCATTTACCATCACCTTTCCTCTTCCCCTGCAGGCTGTTTAAGCCAGTCCAGCAGCATCTCGTGAAACTGTTCTCTAGTCGTTAGTGCTGCAACAAGCCAATCATCTGAAGCCGCAGTGCTCATCCGGAACAACCAGTTGGAAACCGCACTTGCAGCAAATGCTGCCGACTGCGACTTCCACCCGTCTTCATTCCATACAAGCAACCTGAGCTCCCCGTCTGACTCCTTACCCACCAGACAGCGTGCCAGTGCAAGTGAGCCCTCAGGATCACTTGTCTCCTGTTCGAGTTCCGTTGCTACGGTCTGTACTCCGCTGTTTTCGAGCTCATTCATGACATCATAAAATTTTTTCTTGGAGCACATTAGGGCCGGTTTCTCCGCAGGAGAATGGCCGCTCCATTTCATCCGCTCTATCAGAACATCAATGGCTTCACGAACACTTCCCAGATCGCTGAGCCGGAACGAGTCCGGTACGTCGTCAACACGGGAAACTTCAACGACCCGCTCATCCGTGCAATGGATATAACTCTCATACGACTTGCCGTTGATCGTGTAGCGAATCCAACAAGCTCTGTCGGACAATCCGGCAATGGCTACCCTGGAGAAAACGGTCGGTGTCATGATCAGCTCATCGGTATCCTGATCCCGAATCAGATATCCTTTGTCAAGCAGGGAGGTTTTGACACGCTCCCACTCCATCGCGATATCCTCCGCCATATAGCCGCGAAACGGATCTTCCACACCAAGCAGTCGGTCTGAACCGAGAATACCAGCCAGGAAAAAAAGTTCCTTTGTTTGCAACGTGACTACCTTTTGCTTAGAATCATGAACCGTCAACATTATGAGCCACCTCCCCTCAAACTACAACATGCCATCGGTCACGAATTTCAGAAATCCAATCGGTCATTTTCCAGCTGTCATCACATGGAACTGCACCTTTAACCCTGGAATATTTACGTTTTACATAATAACCTTGACCCGGAGGCAGTACCTTCAGCCCACCTGAACTACCTCCGGATTCGGAATAAGGTATACGGAAGAACGAGAGATCGTTAGGGTCTAAAGTCCCGAACAGCATTCCACTCTGGGAAGCCTTCACATCCGTTACCCAGTCAGAACCAAAAGTTGGGAAGTCTGCCGGAACTCCGGATAGAATCACGTGTACACCGCGATCCCTTCCTTGACGAACAATCGCTCCCAATTGATCTTTCACATTAAAATCGTTTAACTGCTTGGACAAGGTGTCCGCATCGTCGATGACGAGCACAAGTTCCGGTCCACCGGAAATCTCGCCTCTTTTCAGAACTTCATCGTACAACTGTTGAATGACAGGCGCAAGCTGTTCTTCTCGCGATACATGTCCACGGACATGGGGCAAACTGCTGATTTCCCCCAGCCCACCTGAGCCATAACGCATATCTACTGTGTATATTTGCACATCTTCCGGAGAAGCATGATAAGCCAGTGATAACATCCATGTCAATAAAAATGTCGTTTTGCCGCCTTCCATCGGACTCGTTACCATGAAATGCGGACCTTCACGCAGATTAAGCTCGAATGGTTCCAGATCATCCGTAAGCAATCCCACAGGGACAGTTACAGACGATGTATCCCAAGCCTGACCATATGATCCTGTCCGAATGAGCAGATCTTTCAGTTTGATCTCTTCCGGAAGTGGAGCAATCTGCGGCGCTTCTTCCCCTGTCCAGCCTTGGCGAATCTCAGCAATCGTACGGCGCAGTGCCGATGAACGCTTGCCCTCATCTGCCCCTGAAGAGGGTAATGCCGCCTGGAACATTAACGGAGGCACTTGCCCTTTGACCAGACCTCTTCCTGGCGGAAGTTGGCTTGGCGCCTTGGAAGGTCTTCCCACGGCATAATAATAATCGCTTGGATCGGATAACTCAAATGAAACCGCATTGGGAATATTGCTTCTGAATTTTTCAAATACATCTGTTACCCGATTGGCTGTGAGCACAAAGGTGATACCCAGACTTCCGCCTTCACGCAGGATCGTCTCCAGAAGTTCATTCTCTTCCGGATAGGCATTGCGGAATGAAAGATAACCATCGATAACGACCACAACCTGCGGGACAGCCGCGTGAGCTGTCCGGCGGTACGCCGAAATCGTTTTAACCCCCGCCTCCGAGATGATATCTTTGCGTTGTGCTGACAGCTTGAGAATATAGCGGAATAACCGCTTGATCCGGTCTTCCTCTTCAGCCATCATCACACCACCGATCTGAGGTAGTGCTGCAAAGTCTTTCATCATACGGCCCATGTCGATAATGTAACCATGCCAAGGCTCAGTTCTATGGGAACGAGCCAGAGACATAAGCAAGGTCTGAACAAATGTTGTTTTTCCCAGTCCTGGCATGCCGTACACGACCAGATGTCCTTGATCCACAGGCAATGCGAGCGGTTGTTGGCGCTGATTAGGGAGATCATCCAGCAAACCAACCAGTGGTTTCAGACCACTCGCTCCGCCATCAAGCAGCAGCTCCCGATTCTCTTCTTCCTGCCATTCCTGAAGACCTTCCCATTCCAGTGTCTCTGGTAAAGGTGGCAACCATGGTCCTGGCAAACGACGGATACCCGCATCCGCTGCAGACTGCGCAACATAATCAATAAATACCTGAAGCTGTTTCGGAACATCTTCACCTTTGAGAACGGCTCTGCGCTCTCCAGTTAACAGAGGCTCCCGCTTACCGTTCAGGCGCACTTCCATAACAGGTAATACCGTTGTTGAATCCTCCTGCTGGTTATAAGGTGCACCACTCCAGGCGAATTGCATTTCTTCAAACACTTCATCACTACCAACCTGGAAATATCCGCGACCAGGCTTTGTAATCCAGGCAGCATTTGGAATCTTGATCATATCCCTGCTATCTCCCTCACTCTGTACGCGAAGGCAGATCCGGAAGCGCGAATTACTCCATATTTTATCGTCCACAACACCAGCTGGCTTTTGGGTTGCCAGAATTAGATGAACCCCAAGTGTCCGGCCAATGGCCGCGATACTGATCAATTCATCCATGAACTCCGGCTGGTCCCGCTTCAATTGAGCAAACTCGTCAATGATAATAACCAGATGTGGAAGTGGCTGTTCATGTCTGGAACGCAGAATCTTGTAATATTCATCAATATGCTGGAGGTTTCCCGCATCATTTAATATTTTTTGCCTTCTGACCAGTTCGGCACGAAGTGAAATATTCGCCCGCTCGATCAAATTCCCATCCAGATTGGTGATTGTCCCTACCACATGAGGCAGATCAACAAATGTATTGGACATCCCGCCACCTTTATAGTCAATCAGCATGAAGGCCAGATCATGTGGATGGAACTCAGCAGCGAGTGAAGCTACGATGGACTGGATGACTTCACTTTTACCTGAACCGGTTGTACCTGCAATCAGACCATGGGGACCATGACCCTGACGTTCAATTTTGTCATGCAGGTTTATCGCAATTTTTTTGCCGCCAGCGCGCACACCCATTGGTACAGGCAGCGTATCAGGATATCTCGTCTGTCCCCACCTGGACACCACATCGAGATCTTCCACGCGTGATGTGCTCAGCATATCAAATAACGGGAGCACTTGCGGGATATCCGAAGCAGATGAACGTTTCAACCGGATCGGTGACATATAACGGGAAAGCGCCTCTGCCATCTCTTTAGAGATCACATCAGGCTTGTACGTTTGTTGAATAACATCTGCATCTTCCGTTTTTTTGATATACACCCCTTTGCCTTTGGAGGCATCCATAATCAACTGGCAATGCATCGGTAGAGACTCCTTGCGATTAGCCAGTATGATGGTGCATACATCAATGTCATGAGCCGACTCCAGCAACAGCGGAAGCAACGGTTCTTCTTCAATTAATTGCGTATCGGAGAGAATTACAACGTAACATGGTGTTTGTATGCTTTTCTTGTAGCGGTCTTCCTTATTGTTACGACGCCGGTTCAACACGGAAAACAAGCTGTCCGCCAATTGATGCGCACCGCTGTGCCTGTCGGCCATATAGCGTTGTCCTTGGTCTTCATCCCAGATATGTGGCATCCAGCGAAGCCAGTCCCATTCCTTGCTGTCCTTTTCTTCATAGAAAGCAGCAAGCTTCAGTTCATCCGGGGAATGGCGTACCGCCAGTTGTGAGATGATGACTCGCAGGGAAGCAAGCACTTCCTCCCGATCACCGACAAGTCCCATAACCTTCGATTGGAACAAAGGCAATGTAATGGAAGCATCCGGTACCGTCTGGAATTCAGCCGCAAGTTCATGGGCCGCTTCAATCAGCTCATCCTTCTCGTAACCATCAATCCGCGGAACCTGAAGTTTGATGCGGAATGGAATCTCTCCCGTACCAATGCGTACCTGAAGGAAATCATCATCCTCTGGTGAACGCTCCCACAAGGAACTGTTCCGGTTCTTCACCACTTGAAGACACACACCCGGATCACCATGAATTTCGTATAGGCTCTTCACTTGCTCCGCCTGAGCTTCTTTCAGTTCTTCCCGGTGTTTGTCCAGTTGGGCAAGATACATTATTTTTCGTTCTTCCAATTTTTTGCGATATGATTTCTTATTGCTCAGATACACGAAGAATGGAATGGTGTAAGAAGTAAGCATCATCATGACCGTCATCATCTGAAACATCATATAACTGCTGTTATTCATTTTGCCGGTCATATTGATATATACGTAGAAACCAATGCTGACCATAGTCATCATGATCGGCACAATAATGGATATCATGGAAAACGTGGGTTTGCTCGGTTCTGTTGGAGGCCTGAGTATTTCGAGTCTCTCTTCCTTGAGAACCGGTGTCATTCTTGGAGAACGCTGATATAACACATTCACGAAGAGAAGACCTCCTTTAGTTCGTTCAATAATGAATGTATACGTTCAAAAGCCCTATTCGTTGCTGTCCTGCTGAAACAATGAACGTCTTCCATATACAGGCGCTTCTTCCGAAGTTGTTGAAAAAGCCCGCTGGACACGTACGCAACTGCCTTGTCTCAGTCCCGTTTCCATTAACTGCTGTGCGTTCTGCGGAGAGAACCACAGACCTTCCGGAAACTTGGCTTCAAGGATGTACTGAATGCCGTCTCCCGGTGCCTGTCCAAAAATGCGAACGCCGAGTAATGTCTTCAAATGTTCGATGGTACATTCGTCCGGAACATCGATGTCGAACCATTCTCCTTCCTCGCGGCCGGAATGCACGGTTAGAATCATCCGAATCCCTCCCATGGTCTCATATGTAAATTGTCCTAATGTCAGATTAAATCAAAAAAAAGAGAATGAATCGTTATATCAACCCTATTTTCTTACATAAACACCCTGTTTGCAATGTACCACTTGTAATTTTGTTACATATGACCCACGTATATATTAAAATATCGTACATTCGACTCAGAACTTTTGTGGCAGTTATGCAATTTAATATTGCGAGGATACGAAAATTATCGTTTTTTGTTCCATTTAAATGGTAATTAAGTTACGTTTTTCAGGACTTTTATTCCTTCGCTCACAATTGAATTGTGAACACTTTTCAAACATTACCCACCTTTATGTTTTCATAAGCTGATTTTAAGGTAATTTTAAGCATTGGAATTTAATATTAGCTGTATGAAATAACAACCGTGAGGTGATTTCAAGTGAGAACCCTAATAACCTTTCAAAACAAATCAATCCCTGTATATTTTAATCAAGAAAACAAACAACCTATGCAGAAGACATTAAGATTGCTTAGCAGTGCTCTTGAGCATAAAATTAGCAACGGTAAACGCGCCATTCAAAAATGTCTGCATTCTTTAATTAGTATTGAGATTGTTAATGGAGAAGCCATTCTCCACAGTCGAAGTGAAAACGACTCCCTTGCTTTATCGTTATATTAAAAGGAGTCAACCAAGACACATTCATTACAAGACATGAAAAAGGAAGCTGTCGTCATAGACAAGCTTCCTTTTTTTGAGTTGTATACACGTTAACAGCGGATCACAATTATTATCAGCCATCGCTCAGTGCAGTTTGCTCAGGACATAGGCGGCATCATGTTCTTCCGCAATCTCGGCTTTACGAATACGAATGACAAACAGCCGAACCAAATTGGCACGTGTATGTTCTTCCTGACAGGTATTCAGTTTCCTCAGAATAAAGCGGTCAATGGACATGAATTTAAAGCCCCTTTGCCATTGGATTTACGGATCGATTCTTCCGTGTATCCATAAATAACCAGATAGCGTCAGCCCCAAACAGCTTTTCCACTCTTATCTTAAGCCGTATTTTGCTGAGGTGTAAAATTGTGCAAAAAGCCCGTCCCACCAAGCTGGAGACGGACTTTCGCATGATTTGTCGATCTTTTTGTAACCCACTCTAATCATTCATAAATGCCCCTGCTTGTTCACCCTTTTTCGACTTATTTTACTCCCGGATATTCCCGATATTGGTGCTGAATGCTGATCCAACGCGTACGTGTAAACTTCTCAATGGCCCAATCCCCACCGAAACGTCCAATCCCTGAAGCTTTTTCACCGCCAAACATCACATGCGCTTCATCGTTCACAGACTGATCATTTACATGCACCATACCTGATTCAATGCGCTGGGCAACCTGATATCCTCGATTCAGATCTTGGGTGAATACGGAACCACTAAGTCCATAAGGCGTATCATTCGCCAAACGTACAGCTTCCTGCTCATCATGAGCCTTCATGATCACTGCTACTGGGCCAAACAATTCCTGCTGCACGATATCCTGTTCAGGTTTAACATCGGCAAGTACAGTAGGAGACAGCACACTGCCTTTACTGGTCCCTCCGAGCAATAACCGTGCACCTTCGGCCTTGGTTTTGTTCACAAGCTCCAGCAATCGTTCTACCTCTTTTTCCCGAATGAGAGGACCCACCAGTGTTTTGGCATCCGCTGGATCACCTGCCTGGACATTCTTCGTTTTGGCTACAAATGAATCGACGAACTTATCGTAAATATCGGCATGCACAATGATACGATTCAGAGCCATACAGATCTGTCCCTGATGCAGAAACTTGCCAAAGACCGCCGCTTCGGCAGCACGTTCAATATCCGCATCTTCCAGCACAACCATGGCGTTGTTGCCACCAAGTTCCAGTGCCGTTTCTTTTAAATGTTCACCCGCCAGTTTACCGATCCCTTGTCCAACTTCTGTGGAACCCGTGAATGAAATTACTTTGGGAACCGGATGAGCGACAAAGTAATCCCCGATCTCGCTGCCACTTCCCGCAACGACATTTAGCACGCCCTCAGGCAGACCCGCTTGTTCAAACAAATCGGCAATGAGCCAACCTGCCGTAATCGGAGTGTCTGATGCTGGTTTAATCACCACACCATTACCAAGGGCAATCGCTGGAGCTACAGATCGCAGGCATAGATGCAAAGGGAAGTTCCATGGCCCGATAACACCAATCACTCCCTTAGGCTCACGAACCACACGGTTCTCTTTGCCAGGGGTATTGGACGGGATGATCTCACCCTTCATGCGATAAGGAAAAGATGCTGCTTCATCCACAATGCGTTTAGCGGCTGCAAACTCCGCCTCCGATTTGATCCGGGTACTCCCGGATTCCGTGATCAACAGTTGAATGATCTCCTCTTTTCGCTCTACCATCAGGGATGAAACTTTACGCAATACCTCTTCTTTCGCAGCAGGCAATGACTTCGCCCATTCAATCGAATTTTTCTGAGCTGACTCATAAGCCTTATCTATGTCTTTCTTATTGGAAGAGCGCCATGTGGCAATTACTTCTCCCGAATAAGGATTGATATTCTCCATTGTTTTCTCACCGGAGCCATCTACCCAGCTGCCATTAATATATTGTTTCGTCCATGTTGTATGTTCAGTGTCCATTAAAGTCATGTGAATACGCCTCCTGATCAAGATTAAATGTCACACCTGCATCACGGTGTAATACATCATTAACCTTGTTCAGAATTACGCAAACGTGAAGATCTGAATTAACTCTTCCATTCTTTTAACTTAAGGAAACAATACAACCCACACTATTCTCTCGCCATCTGGACGTCTTTCAACAGTCGGGCAGGCTCTTCTCTCCAAAGAGGCTCAAGTCTTCCCATCCGTAGCCAACTTCGATCAGATCTTGACCACCAAAGCGGAGGGACTGTGTCTGGACTGGAGTGCCTCCCATCTTTTCATAGAAGCTACAAGCTGAATTACGCTCCAAAGCCCATATGATCAAACGTTTCATATTGTGGGTCTGTAGATGATGAACGACATGTGTCGCCAGTTGCTGACCTATCCCCTTTTGTTGTACTTCCTTCAGCAAATATATAGCATACAACTCTCCATCATAAGGTAATTTTCCTTCACGCTCCTTACCCCCACAAGCAAATCCGACAATGTTCCCATCATCCTGTTCAGCTACCACCAAGATCTGATCCTTTTCGCCAGAACGAATGGCCTTCTCCCACTGGGGCAATCTTGATTCTATAGTCAAATGATCCAAAAAATCGTCAGGCACAATTCCCCGATACGTTGTTTTCCAACTCTCCGTATGTACATGGGCTATCCCCTGCGCATCCCCTTCACGCGCCCGCCTGATCAGCATAGCTATCACTCACTTTCTCTCGTAACTGCCGCAACTTTACCATATTATATGTTCTTCTTTCTATAATTCCAAATTCATCCACTTCAGTCCTGATGCCGCTAGGCATGATTCGTAATCAAAAGTGGACTTTTTGAACTACCTCTTATAAAAGTAAAATCCGGCCCTACGGCCGGATCGTTACCCTAGTGCCTACAGATACCTTGGAAGACAGATCCAGTACATCCGAGTTGTACATGCGTATACAACCGTGGGAGACAGATTTGCCAATAGACCAAGGCTCATTGGTTCCGTGTATGCCATAATGGGGAGCAGACAGCCCCATCCAGAGCACGCCAAATGGCCCACCTGGATTCGATTGTTTGTTAACAATAGTGAACTCCCCGTTTGGAGTCTGCGTGAGCATCTTGCCGGTGGCCACAGGATAGCCCTTAATCACCTGATTGCCGTCCAGAAGATATAACATGTGGTCAGACAGATCTACAATAATCCTGTAATCTGGCATAATGACATCCCTCCTGACCTATCTTATGCAAGATACCGGATGATGCCCGCCTGATTTCAGGCTTCTTCCCACTCTTTCACACTACGGGAGTGCTTGGGTTTGCGACTATTGGCCGGTTTGCTGGAAGCGGTACGCCTTCTGGATGCCACTTCTTCCTTGCGCTGCTGATATTGCAATTCCTTCTGCATTTTCAGATAATTATTCAATCTTTTTTCATCCAATGAACCATCCTGTATGGCTTCTTTCACTGCACATCCAGCTTCCCGTGTATGACTGCAATCCAGAAATCGGCACGTGGCGGCAAGTTCTTCAATTTCTCCAAACGCATGCGACAGCCCATCATTGCCCTCATCCCAGAGATTAAGCTCGCGCATTCCTGGAGTATCGATCAATACGGCTCCCTGTGGAAGTACAAACATCTCCCGGTGTGTTGTCGTATGTCTCCCCCGACTGTCTCCCTCGCGAACGGATTGCGTAAGCTGCACATCCTCACCCATCATCCAGTTCACCAGCGTAGACTTGCCACTGCCAGAAGATCCTGTGAGCGCAACAGTCAGCCCTGGCTGCAAATATCGTTCCAGTAAGGATTTCCCTTGACCCTCCACTGCAGATATCGCAAGCACTTCAACGCCTGGGGCGATTCCCTCTACACTTCGGATCTGTTCTTCCACATTGTTGCACAGATCACTTTTGCTCAGAACAATGACTGGCCTTACACCACCATTCCAAGCCATCATCACGTACCTTTCGAGTCGTCTAAGGTTGAAATCATGATTAAGTGCAGCCACGATTAACAGTGTATCTACGTTTGCGGCGATTAATTGTTCCTTGGTCACCGGACCTGCCGCCTGTCTCGATACCCTGCTCCGACGTGGCACCAGATTGTGAATAATTGCTTCTTCACCCGACTGACCTGTAATGGCCACCCAATCTCCAACCGCCGGTGCCAAGCTGGTCTCCAGACTATCATGACGCATTCGGCCCGAAATCCTTCCCCAGCATTCGCCCTCTTCTGTAATCAAACGTTGCAGATGTCCATGGTCTGCGATAATTCTGGCTGGCTTTTTCTCCTGTTCTTCCATCCCTGTCTCTTGCCACAGTTCCTGCCACTTTGCAGACCAGCCGTACTTCTCAATATGGTTATCTAAAATAAAAATTCCTCCCAAAATAAGTTTGTTTACTTCGTTCAAGCCGAGTGAACAATCATCTCCGGTTCAGATCAAAACAAAAAACCACGAGTAGAAATACACCCGTGGCAATAGGTAGTTAGCCGAATCAAAGATCATCCCTTCTTGTAGATCTACCGGATAGTATACTTAACCCTCCGATATAAACCATTCAGGAACACCCTTTTATCGGCAAACAAAAAAGCCACGGGTACGTCACCCGTGGCTTCATCTGAGCATGCGATACTTCACGTTACAATGGATACTGCTATCCAGCTAACGCAAAATTACATGCTTTGATCCGTTCCGGAGACGCTGTTCATATTCAAATTAACGTATACTACATTTAAATTTGTCATAAACAATCGCCTCCCTTGTAGAATTATCCATTATGTTACACACTGAGCTTAACAGTTGTCAAGCCCAAACTTTTTTTACCACCAGCTACTCTATTTAACCTGATCCCAGCGTGTCCACATTTCCTTCGGATTCAATTCGTAGATCTCCTCTTCCCGATACATGAACTGATGCATGATAAATTCCCGACGAATCGTGGCAAAGTCTTCATGGTATTGCTTTATAAATGTATTGATTTCTTTTTCCGTATACTTCCGACCAAATTCAAGCTGCTCGACCAGATGACCAAGTACAATCAGTTTTTTCTTGTATTGAGCCGGAATCTGACGCAGTCGTCCATCTTTGGAGAAAAAATTCCTCATGACCGACGCTTTCAATGTTTCGTTCACATCACTCATATCCTCAACCTCCTCTCGATTAAAGATAAAATCAACCGAAGCCTGTGCATTCTCGCGGATAAACGAAGGATTGAGTGTGAAATACACTGTATTTTTCTCCCGTCGTTCCTTAATCAGCGCCGCCTCTCTCAGCTTGGATGCATGATGTGTCACGGTTGGCTGTGACAGATTCAGCCGCTCGGCAAGTGCCTGTCCGTGCAGTTCACCCTGTGCCAACAACAGCAGCATGCGAAGCCGGGTCGGGTCAGCCAACGCTTTATGATAAGCCACAATTTTCTCCAGCTGCATCATCGTTCATCTCGCTTTCAATTAGATATATATCTAATTTGATATTAGTCTTTTCTTCTCTGCACGTCAACTCCTTTGGTTTCAAGTAAGCTTGTCTAATTAAACTCCACGCTTGAACTGGCATTGGCTCGTTATTTACGGTAGGATTATATTGCTTGAAATAAGGAGGATTAAGAACATGGAAGATGTCATTATTATCGGCGGAGGCCCATGCGGTCTGTCTGCTGCCATTGAATGTGAGCGGCTGGGACTGTCCGCTGTGATCGTTGAGAAATACAATATCGTTCAATCTATTTATCTGTATCCAACCCATATGCAGTTTTTCAGCACAGCCCCGCTGCTTGAGATCGGAAACGTTCCGTTCAGCACACCTAATGATAAACCGTTTCGTTATGAAGCACTTGCCTATTATCGCAGGGTAGCCGAACATTTTGGTCTGCGTGTTCATAACTATGAGGAAGCCCGTGAAATTAAACGCAAGGATGATGGTACGTTTGAGGTACATACGCTCAATCGCCGCGGGGAGGCCATCGTACATGTTGGACGCAATGTAGTTGTAGCTACCGGTTATTTTGACCATCCTAACTATCTGGGCATCCCTGGAGAAGATAAAGATAAGGTAACCCACTACTTCCGGGAAGCCCACCCTTATACCCGTACACGTGTCGCCATTATTGGCGGAAGCAACTCAGCCGTGGATGCAGCCATGGAACTGGTTCGGGTCGGAGCACATATTGATATGGTTTATCGCGGCAGTGGTCTGTCCCAGCATATTAAACCATGGGTACGTCCGCTATTCGAGAGCATGGTGACAAAAGGTCATATCACACTCCACCTGGAATCACGCGTGAATGAAATACTCGATGATTCGATTCGTCTGATACACACGGATGGTTCCACTCGGGAACTGGATAATGACTTCGTACTGGCAATGACCGGTTTCCGTCCAGATCGTCAACTACTCACGTCGGTAGGTGTGGAGATGTCTGATGATATGGATAAACCTCTATATGATGCACAAACGATGGAAAGCAGCGTACCTGGTGTATATGTGGGCGGAGTCATCGCTTCGGGTCGTAATGCCAATGAAGTCTTTATTGAATCCGGGCGCTGGCATGGACGTTACATTGCGGAACATATCGTTAGCAAACAACGTGGACAGACTGAAGGGAAATGAAAACAATGGATATGACTTCCCTGCTGTTGCTCGTATTTGCGGCTCTCGGGATTATCAGCAGCAACACACCTGTGACCGTAGCGATGGTATTTCTGTTGTTGCTACGAGTCCTGAACCTGAATCAGGCATTTCCATGGCTTGAAAAATACGGACTTACACTGGGCATTATCATTCTGACCATTGGCGTGATGGCACCTCTTGCCAGTGGCAAGATGAGTCTGCAGACGATCGGTGAGTCTTTCCTGCACTGGAAATCACTGCTCGCCATTGGCGTAGGATTACTGGTGGCATATCTCGGAGGACGTGGCGCTATGTTGATGGGTACACAGCCAACTGTCGTTGCAGGGCTGTTAATCGGAACGGTACTTGGGGTTGCCCTATTCAAGGGTGTGCCTGTGGGTCCATTGATTGCGGCGGGAATTTTATCATTGCTGCTGGGCAAATCCTGAATCAAATTGTGAAGCTTGTGACCTTACATGCTATGCAGATTGGCTGTATTTCCCACCGTTGTGTGATATACTTCTATTCATGCAAATTATGTACACGAGTCTACAACAGAATAATCCACATTAGAGGTTGTTCAAAAAGTCCGCTTTTGATTACGAAGGATGCCTAGAGGCATCATCAGCATCGAATATGGAATTCAGCCGAAATGTCTTCTCGGTACTGAAAACCGTCCTATTTGAACACGTACTATTATGGTTATGCTGTTGCATAAACGTATAGATTCACTTTGCAACTATTAATGGCGCAGGAGGATTAAGGAACCATGTCACGTCAGTTTATTACAGAAGCCGTGATGGTGGCGATTTACGGTCAATTGCTAGCGCCGCCCGCGCCTGTTGAATATATTGTTCCTTATACCACCATCCTTGAGCTATATGAATTCCAGACCAGTCCTGATCCCATGATGGATAACCCGGCAGATGATCAGCATGTGAAATCCAAAATCAATGAAATGATTTCTTATTTCGAGGAACCGCTGAATAAGAAAAAAATAGAGCGTGCGTTACTTGTTCCATGGGCCAAAAGCCCCTCCATTTTATTTGGTGACCAAGTATCCATTGCCATTATCAATGCAATAGATACGGCACAGTACGGGGAGTATTTCGATCCCATTGAGACCGAACTGCTGCTGACATCTCAGCGCCTGAGTATCCCGATTCTTACCGATCAGGTTGAACTGATTGCACGCATAATTGAGTCTGAATCACCTGTACAGGTATTCGATATTGATGATTTTGATTTTGCGATGGATGATGAACCACTGGATCAGGTGTAATTCATGCTCTGAGCACCAGAATCGGATTTTAAGAAAAAATGACCTTGGCATCCACTTTATCGTGCATGCCAAGGTCATTTTTTTGCGGTCAACACTTATTTTATTCTGCAATATCCCGCGCTAACAGGATTCGGCTAATCTGATTCAGAGGTGGTAACGACTCCAGCGCAAAAAACTTCAGACCTGCATCACTATTTACACGCGACTCCACAAGGTCATCCTGAATGATCACTGTCCGAAACAGGGCAATGACATAATACTCTTCATCTCCGCTTGAATGCAGATGCCGAAGGTCAGGCCCCGAATAGAGACCTTCGAGTGTCATGGTATCAGCAGTCCAACCTGTCTCTTCCCATAACTCCCGATGTGCAGCACCTTCAATGGCTTCACCCGGGCGCATCTCACCTGATGGCAACCGCCAGTGACCATGTTCAGCATGCCGAATCAGCAGTAATTCACCTTGTTCGTTCTCAGCCCGCACCGCCGCTTTTACAACAATATGTGAGCGTTTTGCGATATACTGGGCCAAATCTCGTGGTGGCAGATTCACTGCTTATCCCCTCCTCCTACTCGGAAGCCGGTGGCGACCTGTAATCCACCTATTGCTTAACAGAATACTTCAAGCATTAGACTTCCGTGTAACGATATTCGATATCCTGACCTTCATCAACGATGTCCACATGCAGTTGGTGCCCTTTCAGATACCAATAATCGTGATCTTCCATAAAGAATTGAATCCCCGAAACTTCGGTTTGATCCGCAGGATGTCTTGGTTTCTCTACAGCAATACCTAGCGAAAATCCAGGGTGAAGACCTCCGCCAGAGCTATAACGTGCAAAAAATCGAATGCTGTCTCCCTCGTTCAAATTCAGCTCTTCCTTGTACCAGCGAGCAGCTTGATCGGATACATGTATGGTACTCATTTGGTGTCAGCTCCTTCTGTATATATATGTTCCATCATATCTCGACAGGGACTTGAATACAAACCCGAGTGACCACATAAAGACAAAATAAGTTGTGAAAAATGTTTGACAGATTGTAAAAGCCGGTGTTAAGATGCAAACATACGAGGTCTACATTGTATTTATTTCCAAAAAAAGAAAGGGTGATTACGGTGTTTAACAAACATATGATAGGTCAATTCAGCACACAACTAAATACCGGAGCACACCCGAAATCATTATTCCGTTCATAAGTCGGCATGACAGGCGATCTTTCATTAGAACCTCTGTGATGTATACTCACAATCGAACTTATATATGGTGACGGCTCTGTTCTCTGAGCCATGCTGCCGTATGATTATATGAAGACATACCGCCTGCGTGCGGTATGTCTTTTTTTGTGGGTACATTTCGGCATTCATGAACGGAATTTGCATTTCTCGGACATCGAAAGGAAGGGATAACACTTGTTCTCTGTACTTAAAAACCTGGCCTGGTTCTTCCGGCTGGAACGCAAACGATACCTAACCGGTGTCATTTTGCTTATTCTGGTGGGCATTGCCGAACTGCTGCCTCCTCGTCTTCTTGGTAATGCCATCGACGAGATTGTGCGCGGTTCCATTACCGGCACCTCACTTACGCGTTATATTTTGCTTATTCTGGGAACGGTCATCATTATCTATCTGGTTACATACGTTTGGATGCACAAACTGTTTGGTGGTGCCAATCTGGTGGAGCGGCTGCTTCGTTCACGCTTTATGGACCACTTGTTACGGATGACTCCTCCCTTTTTTGAGAAAAACAGAACAGGAGATTTGATGGCTCGGGCCACCAATGATCTTCGTTCCATTGCCACTACAGCAGGCTTCGGCATGCTGACCTTAACAGACTCTACAGCCTTTCTGGCCACCGTATTGTTCGCCATGGGTTTCCTGGTCAGTTGGAAACTGACCTTGGCGGCAATCCTGCCATTACCTTTTATCGCCATTGCCATGATGATCTATGGTAAAGCTGTACATCAACGTTACACCCTAGCACAGGATGCATTCGGAGATATGAACGACCAGGTCCTGGAATCCATCGCCGGAATCCGTGTCGTGCGTGCTTATGTGCAGGAACGTCTGGACGAGAAACGGTTCGCCGACGTGACCGAGGATGTGTATCGCAAAAACCTGGCTGTTGCCAGAATGGATGCCCTATTTGAACCCACCATCCGCCTCTTCGTTGGACTCAGTTATGTGATTGCACTTGCCTACGGCATATATCTTGTATTTCATAATGAAATTACCCTGGGGGATCTCGTATCGTTTAACATGTACCTGGGGATGATGATCTGGCCCATGTTTGCCATCGGTGAATTAATTAACCTGATGCAACGTGGTAGCGCTTCGCTTGATCGGGTCAACGAGACTTTATCGGTAGAACCTGCCGTACAAGATGTGGAGCAACCTGCTCACGTTACGAATCCGGAAGAAATTGCGATGCAGGATGTTACATTCCGTTACCCAAGTTCCACTGTCGACAACCTCAGCCACATCAGCTTTTCGCTGCGACGGGGTCAAACATTGGGTGTTGTGGGTCGTACGGGTAGCGGTAAGTCTACTTTGCTCAAACAACTGCTTCACGAATACCCTGCCGGTTCGGGCACATTAAGCATCTCGGGTCATCCGATTCAGGATATCGCCAAAGATGACTTGCACAGCTGGATTGGGTACGTACCACAGGAACAAGTTCTGTTCTCCAAATCAGTTCGTCAAAACATTCAATTTGGTCAACCTGGGGCCAGTGATGAAGTCATCATGGAAGCCATTCGTACCGCCGCTTTTGACGGGGATCTGGGAACCTTATCCGATGGACTGGATACACTCGTTGGTGAAAAAGGAATCTCTCTGTCCGGTGGACAGAAACAGCGGGTATCGCTGGCGCGTGCCTTTATTGCTAATCCTGATATTCTGATCCTCGATGATGCCTTATCTGCGGTCGATGCACGTACTGAAGCCAAAATCATTGAAAATATACGCAACAAACGCTCGGGCAAAACCACGCTGATCTCGACTCATCGCCTGTCTGCTATTGAACATGCTGACCGAATCATCGTACTGGAGCACGGGAAAATTACGGAAGAAGGCACTCACCAGGAATTGTTAGCCATGAACGGCTGGTACCGTGAACAGTATGAACGGCAACAGGTCGAGTCCAATCTGTCCACGTAGGAGGTCAATTCATTGAAGTCTAATACAGGCAAAAGGCTGCTTGATTACGCCTTGAAAGCCAAAGGAACATTTATCGCTGCATTAATTATGCTTACCATTGGTGTTGCGGCCGAGCTTGCCGGGCCGTTTATCGCCAAATCCATGATCGACAATCACTTGCTCGCGATTGAGCAGCCTTTCTATGAGACAACAGCTTCAGATGAAGCCGCAGTCTACAACGGTAAGAACTACAAACGCGAAGGCTTGTTCGAACCGGATGAAAACAAAGGTTCCGAAGTGCGGGTATTACAAGCCGGCAGAAGTTTTTATTTTGTAAACGAATCGGTAAGCGCACCTGACGGGGACCGCACATATACGGATGGAACCCTCACGGTTACACGCGCAGGTGAGGTAACAGGCCAATATGCGGCAACACCCCTGTCCGCTGGTGAACTGTTTGCTTTTTACAAACCGGAGATGCCCAGCATCTATCAATTAATTGTGTATTACATGATCTTCCTCGTGATCTCGGTCATTATGGAGTTTGGTAAAACTTTCTGGCTGCAATCCTCGGCCAACAAGGTCATTCAAAGATTGCGTAACGATGTGTATGCCCATATTCAGCGACTGCCGGTGCACTTTTTTGATAACCTGCCCGCAGGTAAAGTTGTATCTCGGGTCACAAACGACACAGAAGCCGTCAAGGATCTGTTCGTTGCCGTTCTTTCGAACTTTTTCTCAGGAATCATCACGATTACAGGTGTGTATGTCGCACTCTTCCTGCTTGATGTTCGCCTGGGTCTAATCTCATTATTCGTTGTGCCGATGCTCATTACATGGATTGTGCTCTATCGCAAATTCGCCACTCGCTACAACACGATCATTCGATCCCGACTGAGTGAGATCAATGCAATCATTAACGAGTCCATTCAGGGGATGTCCATTATCCGCGTATTCCGCCATCAGAAACAAACCAAACAGGAATTCGAAGATCTGAATGATGACTATATGAAACACCAGAACAAAATGCTTAACCTGAATGCCTTCACCTCACACAACTTGGTTAACGTATTACGGAATATCGCCTTTGCGGTGGTCCTGTGGTACTTCGGTTCCAGTGTGTTGGATGGCACAAGTATTATCTCCCTGGGTGTTCTATATGCCTTCGTAGATGTTCTGGGTCGCTTGTTCCAGCCAATCACCGGTATGGTGAATCAACTCGCCAACCTGGACTCCTCCCTCGTATCTGCTGGTCGCGTCTTTGAGCTGATGGATGAAAAGGGAGAAGCTGTGACCGATGGCTCTATGCCAAGATACAAAGGGAATGTTGTCTTCGACGATGTATCCTTTGCCTATAAAAAAGATTACGTGCTTAACAATATCTCATTCAAAGCATCCCAAGGTCAGACGGTCGCTCTGGTCGGTCACACCGGTTCAGGTAAAAGCTCAATCATCAACCTGCTATTCCGGTTCTATGATCCGCAAAAAGGCAAGATCACGATTGACGGTCAGAACGTCAAAGATCTGCCTAAACAGTGGATTCGCGAGCATATGGGGATTGTATTGCAGGACCCGTATCTGTTCACAGGCACCATTGCTTCCAACGTCAGTCTCGGCGATGAGAAGATCTCCCGTGAACGAATTGAACAGGCGCTGCGTGATGTAGGTGCTGAACGTATACTGGCTCATTTGCCTCAAGGCTTTGACGAACCTGTCATCGAAAAAGGAAGCACATTGTCTGCTGGACAGCGTCAGTTGATCTCCTTTGCTCGGGCACTGGCGTTTGATCCGGCCATCCTCATTTTGGATGAAGCGACTGCCAATATTGATACGGAAACGGAAGCATTAATTCAGAACGCACTCGAAGTCCTCAAAAAAGGACGTACCACCTTCATCATTGCTCACCGTCTGTCCACCATTCGTTCGGCAGATCAAATTCTGGTTCTGCATCGCGGGCGTATCGTTGAGCAAGGTGCACATGATGAACTGATGGAGCTTAAAGGCCGCTATTATAAGATGTATCAGCTTCAACAAGGTGCGCAAGCAGCAGCGAGTGCAACCAGCGGGAATCCGTCGGGTGAGATCATTCCAACCTCAACCTCCTTTGCCGGAGGCAATGCATAACAGAGTAAAACAGAACGCTCTTTTAAGTAATCAATCAAAAATGATGTACTCGACGGCAAAACAAAAACCGATCTACACAGCTACCTCAGGGTTTGCGGTGTAGATCGGTTTTTTGTATTTTCATCGGGATTCAGGTTCCGATACTGTTTATTTCGTCCAGACAAAAAACAATCCGCGTGCAACCTCATGGCTGCTGCGGATTGTCTATCCATCCTTTGATCGTATATCCCATGTACATCACGGTCTCTCTTGCGAGAAAAGGAAACTTGCTGCGCCAGGTTCGATAAGCCGTTGTTCGTGTCGGAGAGGGTACGGCATCCATACCCAGTCCGGCAGCCAGCTTCATGGCCCGTTTCATATGTAACGGATCACTCACAATTGTATAGGTTTGATAACCGGCCTGTTCACCAATTGGAATTGAATTGACCAGATTCTCCTCGGTAATTCTGGATTTGGTCTCTATGCGAATGTCCGCAGGATCTACTCCATGTGTGATGGCATACTTCTGACCCACTTCAGCTTCCGTATGTTCTCCATTATCACCTGATCCACCTGTGAAAAGCAGATTACGAACGGTACCCTGACGGTATAACTCAATCCCGTGTTCAATACGTTCGCGAAATACAGGTGAAGGGTTATCCCCCGCCACGGCTGCGCCCAGAATGATTGCTGCGTCCGATATCCTGGATGAATCCTCATCCGTATATGCAGATATACGGATTGCTGTAACCACAGTCCACAGGATTCCAACCAATACTACAGCCAGAGCCGTCATTAATATCCAGCGTTTCGTTATCCGTTTGCTTGTCATTCATCCTCTTCCAAAGCCCTTGCTTGCATACTCTCGGTATGCATACGCTCCAGCGTTTGCAGAGCTGCTGCGGATTCGGCATCCAGACCAAGCTCTGCGATCCAGGCACCCGTATATTGCTGAAGACGGATCTCCAACTCCTGTGCACGGTCTTTGAAATCCTCCAATTCCTTAATCATACGTGATCGTCCTTCCGGACTGAATGTCTCATGGATTCGTTCCTTGAAGTAGTGATGTACGATACGGTTACGTTGCTGCCATAACTCATTCAATTGAAGAGTCTCTTCCTCGGAGAATGTAAAATGATGGCGCACTTCGTGAATGAGCTGTCCCAGTGAACTGCTCATCTTTCGTTCGTACAGATCTTCCAGATCCTCTTCAGACACGGCTTTGCCCTGAGACATTTTCATTAATAAAATCAGATTGACCAGCTGCTGTTCAAGCGCCTGCCCGTAGTACACTGCCAATCCGTAATAGGCAAACAATTCCCTGGAGTGTTCGCTGTCCAGCATGTCACCATTCTGGATATCTGTATTTTGCATATGCGAGCGCCCCCTTCAACCGTACAATGTTAACCATTCCATGTCCCTCTATCCTAACCAAACCAAGAGCAACATTCAAGTTATCGGGAAGCGCGTCTTCTAACTCCGCAGATCTCTTCTTCTGGACAGCCACACATGGATGATGAGTAACACCGATGCATAGAGCACAGTCCACAGCATAACCGAAACAAAAGAATCCATCTTTGATTCATCAAATAACATCATCTCACGAACCAGATAAAAAGCTGGCGGAAGAATGCGGCCAAGCCATTCTAACGATTCAGGCAAACGTTCACTTAAGGAACCTTGGATAAACGATAGTAATAATACAATAATGAGAGCAGGCATACTTCGACTAAGCAAGGGAATGTACGATTTTTGAAAAAATACACTGATGCCCAATCCCAGCAACGATAACCCCAGATGTCCTAACCAAGTCATCATCCACTCCTCACCTGTAGGTTGTTTCTCGAACATTCCCGCGAACACGGGATACAGCACAGTGATTACGGTGAGCATGAATTGCATTATCCAGGCACAGATGAGTTGACTTGTTACCACCTTACGCCTGCTTCCTGTATGAAGGACAAGTAATTGATACTGCTTAGCAGGTTCGGTATTCATCACCATTACTCCGAGCCAAGCAGCTGCCACAAATAACAGCATAGCCGTGACACTGTAACTGTCCGCAATAGGGTTGGGTTTGTAGGAATAGATCAGCAGCATGGCGATGATATAAAAGATAACCGGTGCAAAATATTTCTGTGAGCGAATGTGATGCCTTAACAAATATCGGGTCAGATAGATCATTTGGCTTCTCCCCCCGCATCATCCATGGAAGAGCTTAAGTCCACAGATTCTGTGACACCTCTACGACTCGCATGTACAGCTGGATGTTGTCCTTCCAGCAGACTTTCCATATGTAATTGACTTTCTTCCTGTTGTACAGACACAACCGAACCTCCGGATGCCAGAATCATTCTGAGGACATCATCTGTTGATTGTTGAACCACTTTCCAATCCCACAACCAGGAATTGGATTTCTCCGAGCTTGTATTACGAACTAAAGACAGTACTCCCGGTTGTTGTATATCGGATAGATCGTTAACCAGATCCTCTCCAGCTTTCGTCAGACTTTGAATACGTACAACGGGTTCGCCAGCTTGAAGTATATCTTCACGACTCCAGTAGCGGAGCACGCTGCCTTTTTTCAACACAATCACATGGTCTGCCAAACGTTCAATTAGCAACGGTTCATGACAAGCTGTAACGATGGATGTCCCTTCATCCTTCCATTGTCCCAATAAGGATACCACTGCCTCTTGAGCTGGAATATCCAAGCCTGATAAAGGTTCATCCAGCAACAAAAGACCACCCGGTCCAGGTAACAAGGCCTGAATCAAATTTACTTTTTGCAATGTGCCCGTGGATAATAAGGGTAACTTCTGATCGATCGCGGTATCGAGATATAAAAGTTCACTAAGTTCTCTAATCCGCCCACGCAGTATTTCGGGGCGAATGCCCCGAATCCGTCCCATGTCCCACAAGTACTCTCCAGAAGTAAAGGGTAAACGTGGCAGGCCATCTACTGCATACCCATCAGAACCCTTCATTGTGCGCTGGATCGATCCTGTATCGGGTAACAAAATACCTGCCAACATACGTAGCAACGTACTTTTGCCAGAACCGTTTCTGCCAATAAGTACAGCACATTCTCCCTGCTTCACTTCCAGATTAATTTCATCAAGTACTTGAGCATTACCTAATCGCTTGCTCACTCGTTGAAGCAACATACCTCGACCTAATGAGTCTGGTACATCTTGATTGGCTTTCTTGAAAAGTCCACGTTTACTCCATATCACCTGGGATCACATCCGCTCTGGAGCTTGCACACCTAGCAAATGTAAACTGTACGCGAGGCGTTCGGCAGTCCGTTTGGCCAATGCCACTCGGAAGGATCTTACATCAGATGACGCATCCGCAATCCGTTCTGCGTGATAGAAACGGTTGAATGCTTGAGCGACATCTATAGTATATTTGGCAATGACCGAAGGCTCATTCCGATGAATCGCTTTTTCCAAATACTCGGGATAATCACCAAGCAGTTTCAGCAATGCCCATGAGGTATCTCCGATAGGGGATAGAGTGGTTACTGTGTTATTCTCACCTTCCGCAAGGTTGGGTTTAGTCAAAGGGTTTTCATTTTCCACGCGGATCGCCTCTTCTGCCTTGGCAAGCACACTTTGAATCCTGGCATGGGTATACTGCACATAAGGTCCGGTCTCTCCTTCAAAACTCACCGCATCCTCCAAGGAGAAGTCCACATCGTTTAACCGATTATTACGCAGATCACCGAAGACAATGGCACCTACACCAACAGCCTCAGCCACCTTCTGAGGGTTCTCCAGATTCGGGTTTTTCTCCTGAATAATCTGCAAAGCACGAGCGACTGCCTCATCCAACACTTCCTGCAAAAAGACGACTTTACCGCGGCGGGTAGACATTTTCCGTCCCTCAAAACGCATTAATCCAAACGGGATATGTTCACACTTCGCAGACCATTCATGACCCATCCGGGATAGGACCGCAAATACCTGACGGAAATGTAACTTCTGCTCGCCTCCGACCACGTATAACAACCGATCTGCCTTCATCACCTCATGACGATAGACTGCCGTAGCCAAATCCCGAGTAGGATAGATTGTTGTTCCATCTTTTTTGATAATCAGGCACGGAGGCATGTTCTCATCTTCCAGACGTACCACGAGTGCTCCATCACTCTCTTCAAGTAAACCTTTTGCCTTCAGTTCTTCAACCACTGCACCCATCTTGTCATTGTAAAAGCTTTCTCCCAGCGTATGGTCGAACTGTACATTCAGACGTTCATACATCCGGTTGAATTCCTTCATGCTCACTTCCACAAAGAACGCCCATAACCGCTGTGCTTCATCATCCCCTTGCTCCAGCTTGCGGAACCAGTCGCGTGCCTCAATCTCCAGAGAAGGATCGTTCTCCGCCTCATCGTGGAAGCGCACATACAGTTCCAGGGACGTACGGATCGGGTCTGCCTGCAACGCTTCATCATTGCCCCACCGTTTGTACGCTGCGATCTGCTTGCCAAACTGGGTTCCCCAGTCTCCCAAGTGATTCACACTTACGGAGGTATAACCCGCTTCGTTATACAGCCGATACAGTGCTGCACCGATTACAGTAGAACGCAAATGTCCAATTCCGAAGGGTTTTGCGATGTTAGGGGAAGACATATCAATTACAACACGTGAACCTTGACCAAGCTGAAGCTTACCAAATGCCGCATTCCCCAGTTCTTTCAGCAGATTCGGCGCGAGCTTCTCCCGATTAAAACGGATATTTACATACGGCCCGGCGGGAGTCGCTTCAATTCCAGATGCCTGCAATCCCGTTGCGAGCTCAGTTGCAATGACTGCCGGTGCTTTCTTTAATGACTTCGCTAATGCAAAACAAGGGAATGCTGCATCACCCATCTCCGCCTGTGGTGGGACTTCCAGTAATCTCAGAACCTCTTGTTCATTCAATCCCGTTAAAGGGGCAATATCGGCCGCAGCCTGCTTCATCAACATGTCAAACACTCCTTATCCATTCATTATTGGCTGAAAATAAACACAAAAAAAGCTCTCGTCTCTAAATAAGAGACGAGAGCTGACTTAACAGTTCCCGCGGTACCACTCTAGGTGAACAGCTTACTCTTAATATGCATCAACATGCATACCAGTAGAACCTGTTCCGCTCGATGCGTATAACGGTCGCAAGCCGGATTACCCTCAGACAGATATGGCCTATCCCAATCGGGATACGTACATCTTTTCGGATAACCATCTCACGGGTGCGGTTCACTCAGGTCATGTCATACCGGCTTCCACCTCTTCCGGCTCGCTGTCATGTATGGATCTGGCTACTCTCCCGATCATTGATATTCTTCGTTTCAATTCATTGCCATCATTATACATACCACGATCAGACTTGGCAACCTACATTAAAAATCCCCTACTGAAAGGCAACACATAGGCACATCGTCTCAGATGCTTGTGTTCACTGCCTTCCCTTAGGGGACAACGGTCATTATCGGTTTAATTATATATTCCAGTGAAATAATATTTACGCTACTGCTGCCATCAACCGGCAAGCTTCTGCACATCTGCGGCAAGCCTCTGCACATGCTTGGCAGTGATCATGGTGGTGTTTGCCACACTCAGCGGCGCAAGCTTCACAAGCTTTCACACACAATTCGCATATTTCAGCAATGAAATCACTTCCACGCGTCATCGCTTGTGCAGCAAAACTGCAGATCTCCGCACATTCCCGATTCAAACGAATGCAATCACGCAGCATCGCCAGATCATATTCTTTCAGACTCGATATGTAACATACGTTGCATGCATTCATGCACTCCAGGCAAGCATCGATACAT
The DNA here is from genome assembly GCF_037993015.1 of Paenibacillus sp. FSL E2-0151. Taxonomy (NCBI): domain Bacteria; kingdom Bacillati; phylum Bacillota; class Bacilli; order Caryophanales; family Paenibacillaceae; genus Paenibacillus; species Paenibacillus sp. FSL E2-0151. Next base: position 2,688,643 of record NZ_CP150308.1, on the reverse strand, counting down.
TGTTGATATTGTTGTTGTGTCATTTAAAGTTACCTCCCAGGCAAAGTTTGCTATGCATCTTAATACCCAGTTCGGAGGAATATTGAATCATCTAACCTACTTTATCGCTTCCAATTCCAGTAATTGGTCACGAATGACAGTTTGGTCAAAATGTTCACCTATAAACACAGCAACATTAGGGACCTCTCCCTGAGGTGTGATCTTCATGTAATCCGATTCACGGTAGGCATACTGGAACCAGAAACGGCTCGCCGTGTCACTAAACGATAAGATGCCTTTTGCTCGATACACATCCCGTGGCAAAGCAGATACAAATTGTTCAAACGCCTCACTGTTCACCGGATGACTGAAATAATGCGTATACACCATAACATGTTCGTGTGAGGCATGAGGAGCAGAATGCTCGTGACCGTGGTCATGACTATAGCTATGAGATGCGTCAGTATTCGTAGCATCGCCTTGGACTGTATAATCTGTATGCTCATGTCCATGATTGCAGCCATGTGTACCACAGGTTTCCGTATGCACATGATGCTCTTGGTGAGCCGGCTTGCCTGCTTCAGAAGCTGAATCACGTACGTGCACGTCTGCCCCGCTGCGAAGCAACAGATCCATCTCCACCTCACATTTGACCGTAGGGATTACAGGTGCGAAACCATTCCATTTTGCCAAAAGCTGCTCCAGATCTTGCAGTTCCTGTGCACTCACCCGATCCGTTTTATTCAAGAGAAGCACAGACGCACAACGAATCTGCTCCTGCATTAGCTTGAAGGTCTGCCCCTTCTGCTCCTGATACAGACCAGATAGATGTGCTGCATCCACAACCGTAATGAGACTTTTCAGTTCCAATCGCATGTAAAGTGAAGTCTCAGTTACTGCATCCAGAATCTCCATTGGATTCGCCGCACCGGTTGCTTCAATGATGATCACATCAGGGGATTCCTCCTGAACGAGATCGGCAAGTTGCAATCCCAAGTCACCACGTACGGTACAACAGATGCAGCCGCCTAACATCTCTGTCATCGGAACGGTGGAATCCACAATCTGACCATCCAGATTGACATCGCCTAACTCATTCATAACCACTGCGGGGCGCAAACCCTGCTGTTGCCAATGTTCAATCAACTGAACAAGCAGTGTTGTTTTTCCACTCCCCAAAAAACCTGACAGTATATATACAGGTATGGATTGTTCTTTTATAATCGTTTCATTCATGCGTATACACCTCTCTGATTGTCCTTCTTGTAACCTAGTCTATCTATATCTAGCGAGTGTACACCATCCCGCATTCGTTGTGCAATAACGTTCAACTCTTCCCCAGTACATTGCCTGATTCTAACGGATGGTCTATGCTATGAGGACATGTTGATTGAAGGAGGAAGTTTCATGACTAATTCAGTGGAACAACATCGCCAGGAAGCCCCTGACACGGTATCGTGCATGATTGTTACAGTGTCTGACACACGAACTAAAGACACCGATACCAGTGGCCAGCTCATACACCAGCTTTTGAATGAAGCGGGTTATCAGATTGTTGAATACATCATCACACCAGATGAGACGGAGAACATTCGAAGCATCCTGCAAGATGCAGCTGTTCGTGATGATATTGAAGCCGTGTTACTTAGCGGCGGAACAGGGATTGCACCCCGAGATACAACTTATGAAGCAGTATCCTCATTACTCGACAAGGAACTCCCGGGCTTTGGTGAGATCTTCCGTTTTCTCAGTTACACCGAAGATATCGGTTCCGCTGCCATCCTGAGCAGAGCCGTCGCTGGAACGATTGGACGAACAGCCGTATTCTCCATGCCGGGTTCCAAAGGAGCCGTCAAATTGGCCATGGAAAAACTCATTTTGCCCGAGCTGCGGCATGTGATGCGTGAAATATATAAACCCGTCTGAAAGATCAGACGGGTTTTTCGGGTTTATTTTTTAGCTGTACGGTAAGGATTGAAAGTTTTCTGTGCTCCCATCTTCTCTTACCTTAGTTGCCCCAACACATGTTGGAACACCTGCATAACATCCTGTTCATACTTGTCCTTTTCTCCACCGGAAGCTGTATATACGAGTGAGACGTACCCTTTGCTACGAATCGTTGTCCGGCCAAGCGCATTCTCCAAGACAGCCTCATCACGATTCTCACTATACATTTGTTTCATGCTGGCCGCCCGGGTTGTCGCATCACTGAAAATATGGACTTTCACGATGTGTCTGCCACTTCCATTCAACAAATACATATAAGAGATCCCGCCATGGTCGTCATCGGCAGACATGTTATTCATAAGTTGAATGCCTTTTGCTTCAAAACTCTTACTGATCTCACTCACCAATTCACCGTTTAATCCGTGTCCTTGACTCTGTGCCCGCACATTTCCTTCATCCGTCGCTTCGCGCGTGTAGACCTTCCGCTCCTGCTCAATGGATGATGCCGAACAAGCCGCCAGGGACCAGACACTCGTGATCAACACACCACTTACAAGTACCGACTTCATTGTTTTTCCAACCAGACTTCGCCCTTTTCTAGCAAACCACATGCCAATCCTTCCTTTCCAGCCACGTGTGCTGTGACCCAATCAGGTAGAATTAGCATGTCTAAGGACTTAGAATCTTATGCGGATGGCAGATCTGATATTGTATTGACCACCGTACGACCCACTGCACCACCTTGGAGTATCGTCTCCAGCGTAAGAGGCAATTGATCTAGAGAGATCTCCCGGATTCCCAGTTCCAGCGCGCGCTCTGGTTTCCATTCTCCGCCGAGCAGTTTCCACAATCGTTCCCGACGTTCCATCGGACAATATACAGAGTCTATACCAACAAGCTGGATGCCACGCAAAATAAACGGAAGTACCGTGGATTCAAAAGCTGTGCCTCCAGTTAACCCGGATACCGCTACCGCACCTCCGTATTGAATCTGTTTCAATCGCTCCGCAAGAGCCGGTCCTCCTGTTGGATCAACAACTCCCGCCCATAGCTGTTTCCCCATGGCTCCTTTAGCTGGAGCATCAGCTTCTTCACGAGTAATAACCTCTGAGGCGCCCAAGTTTCGGAGCAATGACTCCTCCTGATCCTTCTTGCCTGTGCTGGCTGTTACTTCAAAACCAAGTTTCGCCAGAATGGCAACTGCCATACTGCCAACACCACCCGTTGCACCCGTAACCAGAATCTTGCCCATCTCCGGTGTCACTCCAGCCTGTAACAGCGCATCTACCGAAAGTGCAGCCGTAAAACCTGCAGTTCCAATTGCCATGGCTTCTTTCTCATTGAGACCTGGTGGCAGAGGCACCAGCCATTCACTGCGCAGACGAGCATACTCGCTGTACCCTCCGTAATGGGATACGCCAGGTTCAAATCCTGTACTGATAACCCGATCTCCTGGTGCAAAACGTCCACTGACCGACTCCTCTACCGTTCCTGCCAGATCAATTCCCGGTACCATCGGGTACTCACGAACGACACCGCCTTTGTCAAGGGTAGCGAGTCCGTCTTTATAATTGACACTGGAATACTGCACCTGTACCGTTACATCTCCATTTGGCAGATCTTCCTTCTTCAATTGCTCTATAGCAGCTTTCACTCCGCCCTGTTCTTCTTTACGGACCACATATGCGTTAAAATGGTTTATCATCTATAGCCACTCCTCTTTTGGATTTTATATATTTTTCCATTAAGCACATGAATTGTTCGCATTCAGGCTTAACGGCTCCGTTTACCTATGGAATTCTTCAAATATTGATGATCAAACTCTGTCTCTCCTGAGCGTCAACAGATAGATTAGTGGACCCACAATAGGGATGATGCCTGCCGCGGTCCAAGCTGCTGAACGTCGACTCACTTTAGTATCCCTGTATATCGCAATCATGGAAAGTAAGGTCAGCAGTACAAAATCAATCGTCATGATATGTACAAAGGCAGATTGATTGAATGCTTCCATATATACATCCGGATGACCTTGCGTCACGGCATAGAATGCTGCCCCCAGCGTTAACAGCAGAAGGACTACATGCGTCAGCTTGTGGGCTGCTACCCGTCCAATTCCCGACTCCCGCTGACGACCAAAATGTAAGTTTGCGTAACCCGAAGCTCTATTTGCGGATGATGACCATGCATAATAGGGAAGAAGGGTAAAAGCACCCAATCCGAAAGAAAGTATAACAAAAGGCCAAGCCGGTACACGGCCACCTCGTTCTTTCACAGATGTTCTTAACAGCATACAGGCATAAACTGCCGGGAAAATACCTAACCACGAAAATACCGTAAGTAACCAGGGCTCTTTGCTTTGCATTGTAATCAGTTCTTTGAATATCGGATCACTTCCAGGTGACTGCCCCGGTGCCAACAACAATGCATAGGCAATAAAAGCGATCCAGACCAGTCCTAATATCCATCTCATGTCTGCACCTCCTCTTACTTTCATCCCCTACAGCTACGGGATTGAAACAATGCGATGCAGAATTTGGCGGCTCCTGCGCTTTCCCGAGAAATAATTACTACTTTTCCCCTACAACCTCTTGAATTGGGCATGACTATTTCCAGTATAGCCTGTTACCATGGCAGTCTGTCCATGAGATTTCTTACATCACTGGTCCACCTCATCGGGATCATATAGAATAACGTCTATCAACTGTCGACGTACTTTCACAGAAGACAGAACGCGTATAGCTGAAATTACTTCTTGCGATCATCGAATTGTTCAACTCCGCTAAGAACGTATACATTTTATAGGCATCAAAAAGGCATAAGCCAGTATACCTCACTGGTTATGCCTCTCTGTAATTCTTATGTGTGAATTATTCCTCTGTGGATTTCACATGTTCCGCAATGAGCTTCTGCTTCATATTCCATGCCGCAGGGCTGATGTTCACACGGTAGATCTCCGGGTTGAGCTTCCGTTGGTATTCAGGCCAGAAGAGGTTCATCTGTTCCCGGTGGTACGCCCGAATCTCATCCAAATTAGGCAGTTCATACACTTTACGTCCATTCACAAAGATTGGCTCCAGCATATTCACCGCTTCGTAGCGGGTAACCGTCTTTTTCAGATAAGGGTGTAGCGGGTTGAACAGCTTGAGCGGTCCGCCCTGTAGCGGCTGCTCTTCCTCTGGATAGCAGATATAATCTGCAATCGCTTTGCCATGTTTCGGATCAATGATCCGGAACACTTCCTTTTTACCTGGAGTGGACACCTTTTCAGGATTGGCAGATATTTTGATCGTAGGCAGCATGGCACCGTCCACTTCACGCTCCACCAATTTGTACACTCCACCCAAAGATGGCTGGTCAGAAGCGGTAATCAACTGTGTACCAACACCCCATGTATCAATCCGTGCTCCTTGAGCCTTTAGGTTGAAAATCGTGTTTTCATCCAAATCATTAGATGCAACAATTTTCACATAATCCAAGCCAGCCTCATCCAACATCTGACGTGCCTGAATCGACAAGTACGCTAGGTCACCACTGTCGAGACGAATGGCATTCATCTTTTTGCCTTGGCTCTCCAACTTCTTGGCTGTCTTGATGGCGTGAGGTACTCCACTGTTCAATGTGTCAAAGGTATCAACCAGCAGCGTAACCTGATCAGGCAACACTTTGGCATACACGTCAAACGCCTCCTGTTCGCTCATAAAGCTCTGTACCCAGGAATGGGCATGAGTACCTGCTGTTGGGATTCCGAAGCGCTCTCCGGCCAGCATATTAGACGTTGCATCGAAGCCTGCTACATACGAGGCACGTGCGCCCCAGATGGCAGCATCCGCTTCCTGCGCACGCCGGGTGCCGAATTCGAGCAACGTATCCTGCTGCGCTACCTGTTTGATCCGCGAAGCCTTGGTTGCAATCAACGTCTGATAATTCATGAAGTTAAGTATCGCCGTCTCCACCAATTGTGTCTCCATAATGGAGCCTTCTACCCGAATGAGCGGTTCGTCAGGGAAAACAATTGCACCCTCCTTCATGGAATGAATTGTCCCCTGAAATGAAAACTGGAGCAACTCTTCCAGAAAGACCGGATCGTAATTTTCCTCTTGTTTGGATAAAAATTTGATGTCGTCCATCGTGAACCGAAGCTGGCTGATATAGTTCACAATACGTTCCAATCCGGCAAATACCGCATATCCGTTGCCAAAAGGAAGCTTACGGAAATAGGCTTCAAATACCGCCTTCCGCTTGTGAGTACCATTCACCCAATGGGCGTACATCATATTGATCTGATATTTATCCGTATGTAAAGCCAGGCTAGTTGTCTGCATTTGTCTCATCCTCTCTGACTTCCGCTCGTGCCCCCAGATTTGAACTGTGAACACGGGTTAACATATGGAGACTTATTCTTCATGATTCTGTTCATCCGTATTAAACAAACAAGTCTCCCGTAAAAAACTCTATACACCATTCACCACATTCATCCGGTTCCTAACATGAGGTCAACCAAACATGACTATGGAGTAAATTAAGCCAAGACTGTCTCGTTCGCCTTAACCACCGAAGCACCCAGGCTGGAACGAAAATGTCCAAGTGCCCACTCATGCCCTGCCGGATTGAAGCTGGCAACGGCATCTTCGTATACCGTAATATGAAAACCTTTATTGTAAGCGTCCACTGCGGTATGCAATATGCAAATATCCGTGCATACCCCAATCAGTGCAACATCCGTAATACCACGTGCACGCAGTCTGAGTTCCAGATCGGTCCCACAGAATGCACTATATCTGGTCTTATCCATCCACTGTATATCTGTTTTCCGTTCTTCCATCACTCGGGCAAGACGACCATATAACTGTCTTCCCTCCGTATTTCTGATGTTATGAGGTGGGAAAAGTACAGTCTCCGGGTGATAAGGATCATTTTCTTCGTGTAGATCCACAGCCATGATTACCTCATGTTTGTTCTTACAGTAGGCCTCGGTTACAGCTGCAATCGTCTCTTCGATCTCTACTGCTGGCTGACCTACAGGCAAAGAACCTGTCACAAAATCCTTCGTAAAATCAATGACAATCAGTGCTTTCATCGTCAACACTCCCTTAGCCCAGAAATGGTTGATCCTGATTCAATCAGATTGACACATCTACACCTTATTACGTGTAGATGGACAGGCGTGGTACGAGTTCTGTAAAACGATATAACTGCGCCGGACGCTGCGAGTACTGGTTGGAACTCACCAGGTTCCCCTCTTCATCTCTTACTTCTTCCACAATGCCTTTACGGCTGCGGGTAGACGTAATCTTGCGAATGAAGTTTGGTTCTTCAAAATCCGGTACAACACTTTGAATAACCTGATATAATTCACTTAATGTAAAATCACGTGGCAGGAACTGACGAGCAATCGTCGTTTCCAGCATCTGCTGTTGAATACGTCGATAAGCATCTTCAATGATTGTTCTGTGATCAAAGGCCAGTTCCAGTTCTTGCAGCGCCTCCTGAATCGTGAACAACCCAACATCCTCAGCATCATCTGCCGCTTGGCGTTGATCCAGCATCCATTCTTCTACAAGCGCGAAAAATGCGTGTGAGATAATCCAGCCCCTCGGGTCACGACCCGGCTGACTGTATACATTCAAGTATTCCAGATGTCCACCGTCTACACCTGTCTCTTCCATCAACTCACGCTTCGCTGCACCGTAGATGGATTCATTCTCCTGACAAAATCCACCGGGTAATGCCCATCTGCCTGCAAAAGGCCAGCCTTTGCGCTTGATCAGCATCACTTTCAGTTCCCGAATGGGAAGTGTCTTCGTCACCGTCTTGCGCTCCCGCTTGGTTAAGGTGAACATAACGATATCCGCAGGAACACCATCGGGGGTACGATATTTTTGGGAACTATAAGCACGTGCTGCTTGTTCGTCGCTCTCTGCATTGAAGTGTTCGTAGTTTTCGCTCATGGGCACCACCGACTATTTTCATTTTGATAATTTCATTATGACATAATAATATCTTTTGTCAACCGCAGGATTCATGCGTTACGTTCTCGGGCGTGCTATGCGGAATGTCGCCGTAGCCATACATCCCAACGTGCCCGATGCATCACGAACCTCAGATTGAGTCGTAACACTGCGTCCTGCTTGATGCAGCACCGTAGCTGTCACCGTTAATTCCCCTTGTTTCATTGGTGCGAGAAAATGTACGTTCAGATTTGTTGTCACACAGCCGTCCACTTCCATTGCTGCTGTTGCAACCATACCCATCGCCTGATCCATCAGTGAAGTTAATACACCCCCATGAATAATCCCCATGGAGTTGGTATGATGTTCGCCTGCTGTCAACGCGATCTGTACTTCTTTGCCGTCTCCTTTAATATAACGACAACCTAGAAATCCCCAGAATCGTCCGTCTCCGTCTTCCACCATTTTGTCCAAAATACTCATTATTCATTTCTCCTTTATTCACTGTACGTATCAAGCTCTCTTGATGTCATGTGCCTTTATCATTAAAAATCAGCCGCGCCACACAAAATAACCCCACAGCGTGGAGCTTTGCTTGGAATTATATTCCGAGTACTTGGCGATAGCCACTCCACGTTAACGGTTATGTAATGTCAAAAAAGGCGCGGACAGCGTCCGCACCCTTCCGTCATTTAACCGCAACTGGTCGGAGGTGAATCCGTTCCAGCCTCCACGTTTACTTTTTCAGAAACCGTATCCCGGATTACAGAGATCACTAGTTGAAGCAAGTAGTTGATGTCGCTCTGGCTCTGCTGGAATTCCGTAACCAATGGAATACTGTCCAGTTCGCTTTGCAGATCTTCAATTTCCTGTTCAATTTTGCTGACCATCTCCACATTTTTGAAGCTTTCAAAAGCAACAATCTCTTTTTGTTTTTTCTTAATCGTTGCAATCAACTGCTGGATACGCTCATGATCCCGAATTTTGGTTTCAGCCTGTTGAAACTGTCTAACTTCCTCACTCGTTCCGAGCATATCAGCCAATTCTTTGGCTTTTCCCATAATGTCGTCGCGTATGACCAGATTGCGCGTATCGTAGGTTGGCATTCCATAATGGTTGTACTGCACTTCTTCCTGCGCCACTGAAATCGCTCCATTCTATGAGATGATATAAGATGAATACTCAATGTTGCATTAAGCTCAGTCGACTGCTGAGTGACCGCTGCGGTGTCGGATCGTTCTTTTGATCGCTGTTGTCTCCGAATTTTTTCGATTAAGATTGTTCAAGGTTAAAATTCGGAGACAAAGGCGAACGCTTCGCTTCTACAGAATCGATTCCGTCACCTTCGCTACGCTCGGCGTAACCCCGCTAAGTGCAAAAAATCATTCATCTTATTTGTGTGTGTGTATTACTGATTGGCAGCTACCGGCTCGGAGAGCAGGTTGCCCCTAATATAAAAAGTCATCGGATCGGTGATTTCCACTTGTACGAAAGTACCGATCAAATCTTTAGGTCCTTCAAAATGCACCAGCTTGTTGCTGCGTGTACGTCCTGCCAGAACTTCGGAATTCCGTTTGCTCTCGCCTTCAACGAGCACTTCAACGATTTTGCCGCGTTGCTCTTCATTGCTTCGGTGGCTGTATTCGTTGATCGTTTCGTTCAAGCGCTTCAAACGTTCCTTCTTCACTTCCATCGGTACGTTGTCTTCCATCACTGCAGCCGGTGTACCTTCACGCGGGGAATAAATAAAGGTATAGGCAAAATCATACCCTACTTCACGGACAAGGGAAAGTGTATCTTCAAACTGTTCTTCCGTTTCCCCCGGAAAACCAACAATAATATCCGTTGTCAACACAACATCCGGGATGGCCTTTTTAATTTTGTCAGCCAGCTTCAGATAGTGTTCCCGGTTATACTTGCGGCTCATACGTTTGAGTACTTCTGAACTGCCAGATTGCACCGGAAGATGAATGTGCTCCACCAGATTTCCGCCCTTGGCCAGCACTTCAATCAAGTGGTCATCAAAGTCACGTGGGTGACTGGTTGTAAAACGTACCCGCGGAATATCAATTTGGCGAATGGCATCCATCAAGTCACCAAAACTGTAGTTCAGGTCGGTGAAGTCCTTGCCGTACGCATTCACATTTTGACCAAGCAGCGTGATCTCCTTAAAGCCTTGTCGTGCCAAATCCCTAACTTCGGCAATGACATCTTCAGGACGACGGCTGCGTTCTTTGCCCCGCGTAAACGGAACGATGCAATATGTACAGAATTTGTCGCAGCCATACATAATGTTCACCCAGCCGCGCATACCCTCACGTTTCTTCGGCAGGTTCTCAATGATGTCGCCTTCCTTGGACCATACCTCAACAACCATTTCTTTGCTGAACAACGCTTCCTGGATTAGATGTGGCAGTCGATGCACGTTATGTGTACCAAAGATCATATCCACAAAGCCATGCTTCTGCATGATTCGGTTGACGACGCCTTCTTCTTGGGACATACACCCGCATACGCCAAGTAACAATCCCGGACGTTCGAGTTTTAGCGTTTTGAGGTGACCAAGCTCACCAAATACTTTATCTTCCGCATTTTCTCGTATGGCACACGTATTGAGCAGAATAATATCAGCTTCTTTGCGATTCTCTGTAGCCTGATATCCCATAGACTCAAGCAGGCCTTTGATGGTCTCCGAGTCATGCTCGTTCATCTGACATCCATACGTATATACAATATAATGTTTACCTTTCCCTATGTTTTTCAGTTCATCGGGAACGGCATTTTCGTAAAGCACCTGGACGTCTTCCTTGCCCCGTTGTTTCTCCTGACGATGATTGGGTTCCGATTTGATGTTAATCTCACGGCCCCTGATTCTTATCTTTTTGCTGAATTCATCTTGCGAAATTACTTTGGCATCGGAGAAATCAAAATATTGGGAGTAATCCTTTTTTGAGTCTTTAGCCATTTCCTTCGGTCACTCCTTACAGCCTCTATTAATAAAAAAATCGTTCATTCATCCTGTTCCACATGAAAATCTTGCTTGGAACATTAAAAGAGCATTACAGCAAATTATAGCATGAATTGGGCTGTAGTTCCACATCCAAAGCGCATGTCCCTTCGTCTAATCCGAAACATGCCATGCTCAGAAGAACACTCAGAAAACACAAAAACCTGAGCCTTGCCATCAGGGCTGGAATTAACCGGCCCCTGTTGGCTGTGCTCAGGTTTATATGTTATTCAGACCGCCATAATTGGGGGCTGAAGCTATTACATGTAATTAATCGATGATTTCAGCAGTGTCGCCATTACGAGCGCCAGCAGCGTTAGCTTCATCTGTATCAATATGCATGTCCAGTGCAAAAGAATCGGATACACGAGCCAGTACATTTTCCAGTACCAGACCACGATCTCCACCCAGACGAACTTTCAACATTTGTTTGTCCTCGATACCCCATTTAGCAGCATCAGAAGTATGGAAGTGAATGTGACGAGCAGCAACGATAACACCTTTATCAATCGTTACTTCGCCAGCAGGACCTTTAATTGTGATTCCTGGTGTACCTTCAATGCTTCCAGATTCACGTACAGGTGCTTTAACACCAATCGCAAATGAATCTGTCATGGAGATCTCCAGTTGCGTTTCAGGACGAACAGGTCCAAGGATACGCACTTTATCAAACTGTCCTTTCGAACCAATTACCGCTACAGTTTCGTTAGCAGCGTATTGGCCAGGCTGGGACAGAGGTTTAAATTCAGTCAGTTCATAACCTTTACCAAACAAAATTTCAACGTGCTCTTGGGATACATGAATGTGACGGGCAGATACGCCCACAGGTACTGTTTTACTCATTGTAAATTCACTCCTTGTTTATCTATGGCCTGTACTCAGGCTCTTAACAATCCAATGGTATTATACCCCTTTTTGGAGTGAAATGAAAACGAACTGGTGAAAATTCATGAAATACACTTATTTCACCATCATTCCCCTCCTTTATTTGGAAAACAAGTTTCAATTCAACACATTCAATGCACACACCAGTTCACTATTTCATGGAATTCCCCTTCATCTGCATCTTCGGATTGCTCTCTGGCAAGTGTTCCCCCAGATAACTCATCGCATTCCCCCACAACCAGCCGCGCACTAAATGTTCATCATAATGCTTGAGCAGGATTTCCGTCAGTCTCGGATAATGTCCTGAATGTTCAAGTTTCTGAATATACGTTGAAATCCCATCAAAATCAGACCCCATCATCAGGTGATGTTGCCCGCCCAGAGAGCAGATCTCCTCAATATGAGGCAGCAGATCTTCTATACGTACCTCACCCTCCTGCTTCACAAACCAGGGTACAAACGTCAGTCCGATCCGCCCTTCCCGGGCAATGATAGCCTGAATCTGATCATCTTTCAGATTACGCACATGGGGACATACGCTGTAGCTGTTGGAGTGGGAGGCGATAAAAGGACGTTTACTCAAGTCAGCCAGTTCCCAGAACCCTTTCTCTGTCAGATGTGACACGTCGAGCAGCATTCCGATTTCATTACACTGGCGCACCAGTTCCTTCCCCTTCTCGGTCAGACCTGCTCCACGCTTCTCCATTACTCCGTCAGCCGCCCAATTGGCATAATTCCACGTTAGTCCAATAATTCGAACGCCCATCTGATAACATAACTCCAGATAGAACAGGTTGCCCTCCAGGCCATCCACACCCTCCAGTGTGATTAATCCCCACAGACCCTCTGTTTGCCCCACCTGAGCCACCTGTTCACGCCATAACAACGTCTGTGTGCCGTCAGGCCGCTCCTGACTTCTCTCCACACGTCTACGATAGATCTCCAACTGCCCCATCACATGTTCAAACTTGCCTCTGCCAAGTACTTCGGGTAAATAGATGGCGAATGCCTGCAACCCTACATCCCCCTCTTTCAAACGTTGCAAGTTCACATCCAGTTGTGGGGCATCTTGGAATGAAAGAGCTGGCTGCATCAAAATTTTGCTCAGTGCATCACAGTGAAAATCAGCTACACGCCAATCAGACATGGACATCTTAAACCCTCCTCAATATGTGATTGCAAAAAAAACGCAAAAAAACCTGTCTACATCGTAAACAGGTTCAATGCATACTGCATGTATTATCTGGGCTCCACAATCAGCTTAATGGCCGTTCGGTCCTCGCCGTCGATCACAATGTCTGTAAAAGCTGGAATACAAATCAGGTCAACTCCGCTTGGTGCTACAAATCCCCGGGCTATCGCTACCGCTTTAATGGCTTGGTTCAGTGCTCCCGCTCCAATTGCCTGCAGTTCAGCATTTCCACGTTCACGAAGAACCCCTGCAAGAGCGCCGGCTACAGAATTAGGATTGGACTTTGCTGAAACTTTTAATACATCCATGGTAAGTACCTCCCTGGGAATGTTGAAAGTTTGTTTCCACTTACTAGATGTTATTCGCGGGAGGCAAAAAAATTCCTTCTTTTTAGACGGGTTTCCCTGCAAATTGGGACAATACCCCTATTCCATGCGCCACTCGTCCTCCGTCAGACGAATTTTTTCGATGCGTGTTGCCGCACCTGTGGCTTCATCAATTTCAACAAAAACACCGTGGAAGTGCCATTTGCCATCATCTACAACGAAACGTACAGGTAGCTGGGTGTAGAACTTACGTAACACGGCCTCACGCTCCATACCCAATATGCCGTCACGAGGTCCTACCATGCCCGCATCCGTCAAGTAAGCTGTTCCTCCAGGCAAAATCCGATCATCATTACTCTGTACATGCGTATGTGTACCTACAACGAGAGACGCACGTCCATCCAGGTGCCATCCCATGGCAATCTTTTCTGACGTTGCTTCAGCATGCATATCAACTAAAATACATTTATGGTCTTGGCGTAGCTCATCTACAATTTCATCAGCTACACGGAATGGACAATCCAGAGCAGGCAGGAACGTTCTTCCTTGGAGATTGACAATCGCTAGCTCTTTCCCTTCACCTTTGACAACCGTGTACCCTCGTCCTGGTGTGCCTGGTGGAAAGTTCGCTGGACGAATCATGCGGGGCTCATCATCTATAAAATCAAAAATATCCTTATTGTCCCAAGTATGATTACCAAGTGTAATACCATGTACACCCCAGTTGAAAAACTCATTTGCGATTGCACCGGTAATGCCACGACCTGCTGCCGCATTTTCACCATTCACAATCACCACATGTGGCTTATACTTTGATTTCAGGTACGGTAAATTTTCCTTTAATGCCTTACGTCCCACGTTACCTACAATGTCACCAATAAACAAAACTTTCATTGATTACTGCCTCCTCAATTCCTGCAAAGTCCTCTTACTTCAAATGTTGAACCTTTGCAGGACTCTATCTCATGCTCCATAATGTGTAGTTGCCTTTTAACAGGCTATCAACAGGAAAAGTGGCCCACTACTGCGGCCACTTTTCCGTAATGCTCTATTTTGCGTATTCAACCGCACGGGTTTCCCGGATGACGGTGACTTTGATGTGACCCGGATAGTCGAGTTCATTCTCAATCATCTTCGTGATGTCACGGGCTAAGCGGAAGGCTTCAGCATCATCGATCTTCTCAGGCTGTACCATAACGCGAACTTCGCGTCCGGCCTGAATGGCGTACGATTTCTCGACACCTTCGAAGGACTCTGAGATTTCTTCCAGCTTCTCCAGTCGTTTGATATACGTTTCCAGCGTTTCGCGGCGTGCGCCTGGTCTTGCTGCGGAGAGCGCATCTGCTGCGCCAACCAACATGGCAATGACCGAAGTCGCTTCGCAATCTCCGTGATGGGACGCGATACTGTTGATTACAACCGGATGTTCTTTGTATTTCTTCGCCAGTTCCACGCCAATTTCGACGTGTGATCCTTCCACTTCGTGATCCAGCGCTTTACCGATGTCATGCAATAGACCTGCACGTCTTGCCAGAGTTACGTCTTCTCCCAGTTCGCCAGCCATCAGTCCAGCCAGATAAGCGACTTCCATGGAATGTTTCAAGACGTTCTGACCGTAACTTGTACGGAACTTCAACCGGCCCAAAATTTTGATCAGATCCGGATGCAGACCATGCACGCCCACTTCAAAGGTAGCTTGCTCACCGTATTCACGGATGCGCTCATCCACTTCTTTGCGGGATTTCTCAACCATCTCTTCAATCCGTGCCGGGTGAATACGTCCATCAGCCACCAGTTTCTCCAGGGCAGTACGGGCGATCTCACGGCGAATCGGGTCAAAGCCCGACAGAATAACAGCTTCTGGCGTATCATCGATAATGAGGTCAATCCCTGTAAGGGTTTCAAGCGCACGGATGTTACGTCCTTCACGACCGATAATCCGGCCTTTCATTTCTTCATTTGGCAGGGTAACAACAGAAACCGTTGTTTCCGCTACATGGTCAGCCGCACAACGTTGGATAGCGAGTGTAATAATCTCGCGGGACTTTTTGTCCGCTTCTTCCTTCGCTTGTTGTTCAATGTCCTTGATCATTTGAGCCGTCTCATGACGAACTTCCTGTTCTACGTTGGACAGTATGATACTGCGTGCGTCTTCCATGGTGAGGTTGGATATACGTTCCAACTCTGTCACCTGGTTTTTGTAAATCATTTCGATCTGCTGCTGAGTCTCATCAATTCGTTTCTCTTTGTTAGCCACTTGCTCTTCTTTACGTTCGAGTGATTCCAATTTTTTATCCAGCGACTCTTCTTTTTGCAACAATCGTCTTTCTTGTCGTTGAATTTCATTCCGACGTTCACGAGTGTCTTTTTCAGCTTCAGCACGAATGCGATGGATTTCATCCTTCGCTTCCAGCACCGTTTCTTTCTTCAGTGCCTCTGCCTCTTTCTTCGCGTTCTCCACGATTTGTACGGCAGCTTGTTCCGCACTAGAGATTTTAGCCTCTGCAAGAGATTTGCGAATAAAATACCCTACTCCGAACCCAATGATTAGCGCGGCCACAACGAGAGCGATCGTGATTGCAGGATTCATACTGTTCACCTCCTCGTTGGTTCCTCCAAGGCATTCCTTGGGTCAATTTGCAGTTTTCAAACCTTACATATGTTTGGGAATAACGAATACTCACGGCGATCCCCCGCCGATTTTCATTTCACATGTACATGTTTCCACGTACTATTCACTGTTTCCAGCGAACCCATAATTAAGAATGGTATAAATCTTAAGAAACCGAAACCGCTTTTTTGGAAGGAAAAAGGGTTGTCCATTTCTTACAGACTCATGTCCATTTTAGTATTTGACGAAAGAAATTGTCAAGAGAATGCAGTATAGAGACTCTAGTCTGCTAATCCCATAACAACGCTTCGTCATCTTCAGGGTCCCCAGCCTCATCTTCTTCAATTAAACAATTCACGACCTTGCGCACCATATCCATTGAAAAACCACGTCTCATTAGGAAGGGAAGCGTTTTATTTTTCTTCTCTTTGACGTCCCCTTTGACCTGATTCCATTTTTTGCGTCCGGCACTCAAGGCAGTCTCAAATTCCGCATCTGTACTGATCCCTTCTAGTGCCTCAACAATGAGATCATTGGCAATGCCCTTTTGACGCAGCTCTTGCCTTATCCACAGTTTTCCCTTCCGCTTGCCCTCCATACGCTGTCTTGTCCATTCCTTCGCAAATAGATCGTCATCCACCAGGTTCTCCCGCTCAAGCCGATCCAGCGCCTCTTCAATCAAAGGTGCAGCAAACTCCTTCTGACGAAGTTTCTGACTTAATTCATGGCGTGTGCGCGGTTTATGCTCCAAAAAGCGCAGAGACTGTGCATACGTCCGCTGTCGCTCGTCAGCTAGAATGATATCTTCCAGATCCTTCTTCATAAACGTATTACCTTGGGTCATCCTGTATTTAATCATCACATCTTCAAGAACCGTAATGGAGTGGATGCCAAAAGTGATTCGATAACGAGCTTGCCTGCTCTTCGTTCGTTCTACACGTGTAATAATAAGTTCTTCGTTGTCCGGAAATTGGGATAGGCCATCCTGTTCTGCTTCTTCATATAAATCCTCGTCATGTTGATCCATTCTGGTCTCCCCTTTCATAACATTTTCATTCTAACTACGCCAAACACACCTTCACATAAGACAAAGAACACCAATAATACAAAAGACCGGGAACTCTGCCCGGCCTTTACTCCACAGTTAGCGTGCTAACAGCCCCTGTCCATTGGGACAGGGGCTGTTAGACAGCACGAGTACTCCCACTACAATCCATTATCCAGATTGATCCAAGCTCAATCAGATAAGTTTACGGAGTCCAGTGGGGAACACCCTCAGGGTCCTCCCTACAAGGGAGGTTTTGAGAGATTACTCGTTGATTTCAAACAATTCTTGTTCTTCTGCTGCTTCTTTTTGTTGCTCTTCACTCGTTGGCGCAGGAACTGCAGTAACCAAGTTACTGGCTACACGAATTTTTTGTTCAATGATGTCAGCAATATCTTTATGCTCTTTCATGAACTGCTTTGCGTTCTCACGGCCTTGTCCTAAACGCTCGCCTTCGTAAGAGTACCATGCACCACTTTTATTAACGATGTCCAGCTCTGTACCAATATCAATGATACTGCCTTCTCTCGAGATACCCTCACCATACATGATATCCACTTCCGCTTGTTTAAACGGAGGTGCCACTTTGTTTTTCACAACTTTAATACGTGTACGGTTACCAATCATGTCATTGCCTGATTTGATACTCTCAATACGACGCACATCCAGACGTACTGTGGAATAAAACTTCAGAGCACGACCACCAGGTGTTGTTTCCGGGTTACCAAACATAACGCCGACTTTCTCACGAAGCTGGTTAATGAAGATTGCGATTGTTTTGGATTTGCTGATTGCACCAGACAGTTTACGCAGCGCCTGAGACATCAAACGCGCTTGCAAACCAACGTGTGAATCGCCCATTTCGCCTTCAATCTCTGCTTTTGGAACCAATGCGGCTACAGAGTCAATAACGACGATATCTACTGCACCACTGCGTACAAGAGCTTCTGCAATTTCCAGCCCTTGCTCACCCGTATCTGGCTGAGACAGAAGCAATTCATCAATATTAACACCAAGTTTGCTTGCGTACTGTGGGTCAAGAGCATGCTCGGCATCGATAAATGCAGCTTGTCCACCCGCTCTTTGTACTTCAGCGATAGCATGCAATGCTACGGTTGTTTTACCAGAGGATTCAGGTCCATATATTTCAACAATACGGCCTTTAGGCAAGCCGCCTGTTCCTAATGCAATATCCAAAGCCAAGGAACCACTGGGAATAATTTCCACATTCATATGAGTGGACTCACCCAGTTTCATGATGGATCCTTTACCAAATTGCTTCTCTATTTGACGGAGCGCCATATCAAGCGCGGCACGACGGTCTGACAATAAGCTCACACCCTTTACTGTTTATAAGATAATGATACCTTGTTTTAACACGTTTGCCAAGCTTTTTTTCGAACATACATTCGTTTTTTTTGTAAAGGCCGAGGCGCCTCTTCCTCAAGGAAACTTTCCATTAAACAGAAAAAAGAACCGTAAACAAGGCTGTAAAGCCTAATTCTACGGTTCTTCCGTCTTCCTTAATTATACTTGCTTGGAACTGTAAATGCAATCGAAGCTATTAACTAATCAATCCATCGCCACAAGTTTTTGCCATAAGCGATAGAGAATCGCTTTGGCTGAACGAATGCGAACCGTCTCGCGATTACCATTAATACGCAGCTCATGAATTTCCGTCTCTTTTCCACGTTCAGCAAGAGCGATGAAGACAAGTCCGGGTGGTTTGCGTTCCGAATATCCCGGTCCAGCTACACCGGTAACAGCCAAGCCAAAATCAGCATCGCCAATCATGCGGATCTGCTCAGCAAGCACTTTTGCAACCTCAGGGCTTACCGCCCCAGGTGCATCTTCACCTTCCAGATAATCATGAGGCACATTCAGCAGCTTTTCTTTAATTTCATTGGAGTAACAAACAATTCCACCTTTGAGCATTGATGCACTTCCGGGTACAGAGGTCAGACTTTGCATGACAAGCCCTCCTGTACAGCTCTCAGCAGCGCTGAGTGTCAGCCCCATGTCAGACATCATGGTTACAATCGTGTACTCTATAGGCACATCCTCGTTCGCGTAGAGATGTTCTGTCAAACGCTCCCGAATCTGAACCTCCATCGCATCCAGCTTCAGCTTCGCCTCTCCCTCACTCGCAGCCTTTGTGGAGACACGTACCGTAACTTCGCCTTCGCTCGCGTAAGGAGCAATCGTAGGGTCTGTCTGCGCGTCAATCAGATCCAGAAGTCGATCTTCCAGAGCAGATTCACCAATACCTGCGAATTTGAGCATTCGGGAATAGATCGGCATCTCTTCTGTGAGTACATGCTGGAACAGCCAAGGTTTGACTTCCTGTTCAAACATTGGAATCAACTCTTTAGGTGGTCCAGGCATCACAACATAATATTTGTCATTGTCAGAAATCGCATTTCCTGCCGCAAGGCCCGTTTCATTGGCCAGAGGTGTTCCGCCATCAATAACGATCGCCTGACGTCGGTTATTCTCTGTCATATCCACATTACGATCTCTGAAAAAGCTCTCAATTTTGTCCATTGCCATTCGATCTGTATGCAGTTTCCGGTTAAGAACAGCTGCGAGCGCATCCTTGGTCAGATCATCTTGGGTAGGTCCGATGCCACCGGAAAATAAAATAACGTCTGCACGGCTCTGCGCAATGCGAATAGCTTCACTAAGTCGGTTCAGGTTATCCCCAACCACCGTTTGGAAATATACATCGATCCCCATCGCAGCCAACTCACGGGATAGGTATCTGGCATTGGTATTGACGATTTGTCCAAGCAGTAGCTCTGTGCCAACTGCAATGATTTCTGCCTTCATTGAGCATCCTCCTGTACACGTGGTGAGTGATCAAAGGGCAATAGGATAATTTCCTATTGCCCCTGACCCAATGCTTCCTTCATGATTACCCATTTAAGAACAAACCATTATGCTTTTGTTAAATGAAGCAGGTTTTTGTTTTTGATAAAGTAATCGATACCCGACCAGATGGTAATAAGCGCTGCTGCCCATACCGCGATAATATCGACGTGAATACCTGTGTATGAAAACGGGAAATTGTTCAACAGCAACAGCACAATCGCCACAATCTGCACTACAGTCTTCAGCTTGCCCCAAGCACTGGCGGCAACAACCGAACCATCCAGCAATGCAATTTGACGCAAGCCGGTAACTGCAAATTCACGACTAATAATCACAACTGCAATCCAGGAATCCAGCTTGCCCATCTCCACAAGCGAGATCAAAACTGCAGTAACCAGCAGCTTGTCTGCGAGTGGATCGAGCAGTTTCCCCAGATTGGTAACCATGTTATTTTTCCGCGCAAGGTATCCGTCAATTCCATCTGTGCTTGCGGCGATGATAAAAATAACAGCAGCAATCAGTTGATTATACGGAAGCGACAAGCTTCCAAGCTGCAACGGCTCTGGATAAAATGGAAAATCCACGAGCAGGAACACCATCAAAAAAGGGATTAAGCAAATTCGTGCAAGCGTAATCCGGTTGGGTAAATTCACAAGACGCCCTCCCTCATATCCTCCATTACTCCAAACAATCATCATAATCCCGTTATCATCATCCGGAACATGAAATGTACAGTTTCAATGTCAATCCATATTAACATGATCCCACTATGTAGAAACGCAAAAAATAAAGTCAACCGCTCAAAAGCAAAACGCTTTAAACGTTCCGGTGACTTCCAGAAGATGTACTGCTTTTCACAAAGTCAGCAAACGATGAGGACTGGACTTGATGCTTGACTGCCAGCAATGCACACTTAGTATAATATACGCCCAATACCGTGTCAAAAAACACTTTTGCTACAAAAAGGCCTTATTACTTGAAATTTGTATATTGCAAATCCAGAGGCAGGTTAGCACCATTTAGCAACTGCATGACAGCTTGCAAATCATTTTTACTCTTACCAGTTACCCGAAGTTGATCTCCCTGAATCTGACTCTTCACCTTCATCTTGGAATCCCGAATCAGGATATTGATTTTCTTGGCGATGTCCTGATCAATCCCCTGTTTAAAATTCAAACGCTGGCGGACTGTACCAGAAGACGCTGGCTCTACCTTTGCGTAATCAATGTTTTTCAATGGTAGACCACGCTTCGCCATTTTGGATTGAAGCACGTCAATGACAGCCTTGAGTTTGGTTTCATCATCAGATACGATCGTTAACGCATCCTTATCCAGTTTCAGGCTGCTCTTGCTGCCCTTGAAGTCATAACGAGCGCCAATTTCTTTCTCGGTTTGTGTAACGGCATTTGTCAGTTCTTGCAAGTCCATTTTGGACACGATATCAAATGAATTTTCTGAGCTCAAACCAGTCACCCTTTCAGTTAATCGTATGTTCTGTAACATTATAGAGGATACCTTAAGCAAAAGTCTAATTTCAAGCTGTTTTACACAAAGAAAAAAGCATTTTTGGCTTCCACTTCAAGTGGCTGCCAAAAATGCTCGCTGGTTTAGCTTCCAACCTAATAGCGGCTGCGGTTGGGCTGTCTGAACATATCGAGCACACCCAAAAGTACATGTGCAAGTCCAAAACCCAATATTCCGTAACCCCAAGCACTTGGAGTCAGGTAATAACCCAGGAGGCTGACAATGATCCCTAAACCTGTTACGATCCAGCTGACTGTCACAGCCATCCACCTCACTTCACCAAAAGTTAACTGCAAGTTAAGACACGATTATTGTCTCCTGCAGTTGACCCGGTTATTCGCTACCCGTGGTACCCCCTGTACCGTCCGTTGATCCATTTTCAACACCTGTGGAAGAAGTAGTGCCACTACTGTCTTCACCAAGCTTCAGACGGATCCGATTGGTCGCCTTGCCATCCGTTACAACTTGCCCGCCAACCTCAATCGTGGTCGCTGCAGCGTAACCGGACTTAATATACATGCCTGTACTATCAAGCTCAAAGGTATAGCTGTCACCTTCGGCTGTGTTACCATACTCCAACTTCTCTCCACTGGAGTTTTCGCCTTTGTACACTTCCAGCCAGCTATGACCTGTTGCTTTGATCGTAACCGTTACAGGTTGCCCTGCACTACCGTTAACTTTAAAGTTCGTAATATTCCCTGATTTCCCATCTTCTGCAACAGTCACATTAGACGGTGAATTGTCAGTTGGTTTTTCCTCAGTTTCATCCGTCTGTCCGTCCGTTTGGCCATCAGTTTGACCGTCCGTCTGTCCTTCCGTGTCTGTACCGCCACCGTTACCGCCAGCGTCGCCCTCACCAGTACCGTCAGTACCTGAGTCTGTCGCAGGCGGATTAGATGCCTGTCCGTTGTCGGCAGGTTGATCCGGTTTGTCCTCAGGCTGTTGTTGACTGTCTGTAATTTTGACCTGATCAAGACCCGGATTATCTGATTCATCACCATTGTTATACACCACGTATACATACAACAGTACTACGATCAAAACAGGGAATGTCCACATCAACGCGACAGACATCCACCGATTACTACGCTCAACCGGACGGCTGGAACGCTTCTGAATAACCGGTTCCATCGTTGCTTCCGTCTCTTCTTCGGGGACGTCTTTTTTGTGTCCCTCCAGCAGCTCATCAGGGTTCAGTCCCACGGTCTCCGCATAGGTTTTGATGAAAGCACGCACATAGAAGCTACCCGGCAGCACTTTATAGTCTCCTGCTTCTATGGCCTCCAGATACCTCTTGCGAATTTTTGTCATTTCCTGTACATCGTCAAGACTCATCCCTTTTTGCAGCCGGGCCTCCCTTAACTGCTGACCCAGTTCAGACATGCCATCTCCTCCTTATGTTTATCTCTTGAGTTGTTGCTAATCTATTCCATGATTCCGTACGGTTCCTTACAATTCATCGGTGTAGCTAGCCGTAAACGTATCATAAATAATCTCTTCATTGGGAATGTTACGCAATTCAATAATAATATCAAAATCATTAAAATCATATTCGGATTCCTGTACAAAAATATCCGGATGTTCAATAACTTTGGTGCTAGGCATGGACATAATATCCTGCAACAAATTGTAATGCCGCTCACTGGAACGAATCGTACTTACAATTCCGTCAATGATGAAGACATTGTTCGGGTTCAATTCGTCTTCGGACATTTGACTCCTTATCGTCTGACGAAGAAGTGTGGAGGAAACAAACGTCCATCGCTTCATTGCACATACGCTGCCCGCAATAATAGACTCCGTTTTGCCAACACGAGGCATTCCGCGCAAACCGATGACCTGATTGCCTTCCCTCTTAAATACTTCACCCAAAAAGTCCACAAGTAACCCAAGTTCATCTCGTGTGAAACGAAATGTCTTGCGATCATCCGAGTCACGGTCAATGTATCTGCCATGACGTACGGCCAAAATATCCACCAATTTAGGTTGCCGCAAAGCCGATACGGTGATGCTGTTTACTTTGCCAAGCATTTCACCAAGCAAACGGATTTTTTCATCATCATCCGATTCAAGCAGCATGCCTCGAGTTTTGCCTTCAACACCGTTAATGGTCAATATATTCACTTCAAGCATCCCCAGCATAGAGGCAATATCGCCTAACAAACCGGGTCTGTTCTTATGTATTTTATATTCCATGTACCATTGTTTAGATTCCATTTCAACACCCCGTAATGCATTATTCCCCATTATTCGACAGCAACAGAACATATCCACTGGACAACAATCTGAGACATCTTCTACAAATGGGTCACGTTAATGATATATAAAATGAAAATGAATTACAAGAACAGCTCTGTAATCCGTTTGTAATCATTAGAGAAAAGCCCCCTTGCGGGAGCTCTTCATCTGTAATCTTATGCGTTTTGTTTGGCCAATTTGACCATCAGGCACGCAATCGTACGACGCTCATCAGCATCGCCGACATCCCATAACTCTTTCAATGCCCGGTTGGAATGGTTCGCCGGATCGACTTTCTCATCAAGGAAGTCGCCGATTTCATACGCAAGTTTGTTGATGGTTTCTTCACTCATCCCCATCTTCTCTGCTTGCAGTACGCGGTCACCCAGAAACTTCTTCCATGTGTCAAAACTGGAGAGCACTGTTTTTTCTGTTGACATGATAAATCCTCCTTAGATGACGCATGAGATTTAAAATCAACAGTTGTAATATGTGCTTTCGAGGCATTTTATATACGAGCATTATGAAAATAATCCGGAAGACGACTGCTTCTCAGCAACCTTCACCTGGTTCGTTCACAGCCAGTCAAGTTTTATTGCTTTTTTTACGTTAACCAACCGCCATTTGGACTAATGATCTGCCCATTGATATAACCCGATTCAGGGAGAGCCAAAAAATAAACCAATGATGAGATTTCATCAGGTTGAGCAAGTCTTCCTGCCGGAATTTCCTCTTCCAGCATCTTCAGTTCACTCTGATCCAGATGGCTCAGCATGGATGTCTGAACGGCACCAGGAGCAACCGCATTTACGGTTACTCCTGAAGGCGCGAGTTCTTTCGCAAGCGCTTTGGTGAATGCATTCACCCCACCCTTGGTTGTGGAATACAGCACCTCACAAGAAGCACCAGACAGCCCCCAGATCGACGATACATTAATGATTCGGCCATACCTTTGGGAGATCATGTGAGGCATCATTTCCTGTGTACACATAAACGTGCCTTTGAGGTTAATCGCCATCACTTCATCCCAAATCTCCTCTGTAACATCAGCCAACATCCCATAGTGCGAGATTCCTGCGTTGTTCACAAGGATATCTGGCATGAGATTGTGCGACTCCAGCTTCTCACGCATACGCTCAATCTGTTCCCGGCTGCGAAGATCCGCAGACACGGTCATGATTTTTCCGCTGCCTTGTTCCATGCACCGTCTGGCGGCTTCATTCGCTGCTTCATGCGATTTCATATAGTGTATAACAACATTCATTCCCACTCTGGCAAAGCGTTCTGCGATAGCCGCTCCGATGCCACCGCTTGCGCCAGTTACCAGTACCGTCATTTCCCCGATTGCCTTCAATTGTCCCGTTCCCCTCTCCATATCAAGGACTCACGACTAGCGATACAGCCAGATGATCCCACCGAATATGCTCTCTCAGTCTGAGATTTACATCTTCCAGTGTAATCGATTCATAGAGCGGCAGCATATTGAAAAAATCACCGCCACGGAATTGCTGACGTGTAAATTCATGCGCAATGTTCTCCGGAGAATTGAGCATACGCAAATATCCGCCTATTTTCTTTTTGCGTGCACGTTCAAAATCCGTGGAATCGAACCCTTTTTCTACAATGGCATCCACTTCTTCACGTATACGCGCGAGCAGTTGATCCGGGTCTTTTGTATCACCACCAATGGCTGAAAACGCATATTGCGGCGAACTGTTATACTCATGTCCAAAGCTGTCCGAGATCAGAGCTTCATCGTAGAGCTTCTGAAATAATCGTGTGCTTGAGCCAAACAAGAGGTCCATCATCAGCTGCGTTGTCATATCTCGCCGTAACAATTGTTCCCCGGTAAGTCCAACGTCCGTCTCCTTGAATCCAAACAGACATTTGGGCAGTGAAACAGCCAGTTTCGCTTCCCGTCTGGCTTCTCCTACCTGCTCAGGCTCCGGTTCGAAGAAACGTTGAATGCTCCCCTGTGGCTTATAATCCTTCTGCTCCTGGTTCGATCGAACCATATCAATGACTTCTTGTGGATCTACACCACCCACCACAAACAAGAGCATATTACTCGGGTGATAGAAGGTGTTATAACACTCATATAACATCTCTTTGGTAATCGTACGGATGGATTCCACCGTTCCTGCAATATCGATATGCACCGGATGTTTCTGATACATGGCTTCGATCAATCCAAAATAAACACGCCAATCCGGATTATCAGCATACATGTCAATTTCCTGTCCAATAATGCCTTTTTCCTTTTCCACATTTTGATCCGTGAAGTAAGGATTTTGCACAAAGTTGACTAATGTTTGTATATTTTCATTCACATATTCGGTCGCTGAAAACAAATAAACCGTCTGATCAAAGCTCGTAAACGCATTAGCTGAGGCACCGTGAGACGCAAATGTTGCAAAAATATCGCCTGTTGGTTCTTCAAACATTTTATGCTCCAGGAAATGAGCAATCCCATCCGGAACCTTCACTTCTTCCTGCCCCTCAACCTGAAAATGATTATCCACCGATCCATACTTGGTTGCAAACGTAGCATACGTTTTCTGGAACCCCGGTTTAGGCAAAATATAGACATGCAGTCCGTTATCCATTACTTCGTAATATAGTGTCTCCTGCAAATG
The DNA here is from genome assembly GCF_037993015.1 of Paenibacillus sp. FSL E2-0151. NCBI lineage: Bacteria > Bacillati > Bacillota > Bacilli > Caryophanales > Paenibacillaceae > Paenibacillus > Paenibacillus sp. FSL E2-0151. The sequence goes on along the minus strand of NZ_CP150308.1, from coordinate 2,662,434 downwards.
CTCATACCGAATGCTCTCCACCGATTATTCCTCCTTCTCGTCCCGCAAGAAATAAATCGTATCCAGACGGAATTGTTCTGCCGCCTCACGCACATCTTCCTTGCTAATATGTTCTACCTGAGCCAACAGTTCTTCAGCCGTTCTTTCTTTGCCAGACAACTGTCGATTGAAGTCATAAGCGATCATCTCAAAAGCAGAATCCTGCATTTCCTTAAGCAGGTTACGGATCATTGCTTTGGTCTGAGACATTTCCAGATCACTGATTGTACCGCTTTTCATTTCTTCCAGCTGCTGCTTGATGATGGTGACAGCCTTCTCATAATTAGGGATTTCAATCCCGGATTGAATCGTTGCAATGCCCTTATGTCCGTCATATCGCGATGACGCGTAATACGCCAGGCTTTCTTTTTCACGAACATTGACAAACAGTTTGGAATGAGGATAACCACCGAGAATCCCGTTGTACATTAGTGCTGCGGCATACTGAGGATCTCCATAAGTGATAGATGTACGGAGTCCCATATTGAGTTTTCCCTGACTCACATTCAGTCGCTCAACAACGGTCTCCACTTCCTTATCTCCTCGAACCGCTGCCTGTGTCTGGTAATCAGAGGAGGACGTTCGATCTACATTGAAATGACGCTGAACAAGGTTCTCGACCTCCTCCAGTGTCGTATCCCCTACCACGTACAGATCCATACTCGCCTGCTGCAGCCACTCCTGATAAGACGCAGTAAGTGTGTCAGGCTCAATCCCGGGCAGATCCTTTCGCTCACCCAGTGGGTGAAGACGGTACGGCTCGTTCTTGCACATTTCCTCAATACTGCGTTCAGAGGCATAGCGCATTTTATCATTCACGATGGACTCCAGCTTTTTACGAACAGTCTCTCGCTCTGCTTGTACATAAGACGTCCTGAAATGTCCATTCTCCTGTGCAGGTCGGGTAAGAACCTCTCCAAGGAAGGCAAATGAACGATCCAGTAGCTGTTCATCCCCTCCAACAAAGGAATCATTAATGGTATCCATTCGGAACTGTACAATCTGGTAATCCCCGCGTTTATAGACGTCAAAACCAAAACCTGCTCCATACAGATGCTCCAGTTGCTCACGAAATTGCGTTGTTTCCGGATAGGACTCCGTGCCGCGTCGCAGAACAAAAGGTGTCAGTGCTACTTTGGTTACTGTATCTTCCCGTAAAGGAACTCCTGCATATAGCGATATAGCAAACGTTTTGAAACGTTTAGTCGGAAGCACATGTATACGAAACTCTCTCTTGCTACCTCGTTCGAATCCTGATGTATTCAAATGTCAAAACCCCTTTACGGCGTCATTTATCATGCAATCATATTAAGCTAAACGTAACAACCATTTTAACCCATTCAAAAGGCAAGAAGCAACCGAAGTCACGCCTTCTGGTTGCTTCCAACATCATCACATACAAAAGATATGCTGTCCGATTGTTTTCACTTGTGGGCGGGTCCAGATCCATTTGGATGTTGCTGTCTTCGGGTTAAAATAATAGAGACATCCACCGGACGGATCCCATCCATTCAGGGCCTGCTCAACTGCCTTTTTGGCTTGTGCGTTTGGTTCCAAATAGATCTGTCCGTCCGCTACAGCCGTAAATGCACCTGGTTGAAAGATCACGCCTGAAGGCGTATTAGGAAAGCTTGGTGATTTCACGCGATTCATAATTACTGCCGCTACTGCGACTTGACCTTCAAACGGTTCCCCACGGGCCTCACCATATACTGCGTTAGCCATAATTTTGAGTTCATTCTCTGAGAGACCGAGTGCATTGGCAGATCCCATATTATCTTGCTCTTTATCTGCCGTATTGTTACTACTATCACTTCCACCTGAAGTTTTTTCCTTGTGCAATGGCGTTTCCGTTGGCGACCATTTGGTTGAAGCATTATACAATTTCAGTTTGGTTTCAGCTCCAACGACACCATCGGCTTTCATACCAAATTCGGATTGAAACCATTTGACGGATTTCAGCGTGCTGCTGCCAAAATTGCTATCGATTTTACCATTGTAAAATCCCAAATACTTGAGCCGGCCTTGAAGCTCATACACATCCTGACCGTAACTTCCATATTTCACAGCGTTGCTGCTGAAAGTAGGCAAGGCTTTCTCTTCAACTTGTGGTGTGCTTTGATTCGAACTTTCGGTTGCTGCATTCTCAGGAAGCAAATAGCGGATTCCCAATGCGGACATCAGCAAAATAGCAGTGAAAAGCCATATGTTCATTTTTCGCATCGACTGTGCTCTACCTTTCTCTTGTGGGATTAACAGAATCGCTAAGGTTATTATGACAAGCCTGCTTGCTTCCTATGCACCAAATCATCCGATCATTGGACATCATGGTAAAACTTCAGTCAAATTGTATGAAAAAAGCCCCCAACCATTAAGGTTGAGGGCTCGAATCGCCTGAATATTCATGTGCATTACAAGCTACGAGCTTATTTTGTTTTGTTGGTACTCTTCAAGCGAGACCAACACTTCCCGTGGTTTGCTACCCTCGTAAGGACCAATCACGCCCCGGGATTCCATGGAGTCAATCAAACGTGCGGCACGGGTGTATCCTACTCGCATTCGACGTTGTAGCAGAGAAACAGACGCTTGCTTGGCCTCCAGAATAATCTGCACTGCCTTTTCGTATAACTCGTCCTGTACTTCATCTTCAGCCTGGATAGAGTCGTCCACCTCAGGTACAAGGGACTCATCATACTGTGCTTCACCTTGACCACGTACATAATTCACAATATTTTCCACTTCTTCATCACTCATAAAAGCACCTTGTACACGAACCGGTTTCGATGCGCCCATTGGCATGAATAACATGTCTCCGCGACCCAACAGTTTCTCGGCCCCACCCATATCCAGAATGGTTCGAGAATCCACCTGTGAGGATACACCGAAGGCGATACGAGAAGGTATGTTGGCTTTGATAACGCCAGTAATAACATCCACAGAAGGCCGCTGTGTAGCAATAATCAGATGGATACCGGCTGCACGAGCCATCTGGGCAAGCCGCGCAATCGCATCTTCAACATCTCCGGCTGCAACCATCATGAGATCTGCAAGCTCATCCACAATGACAACAATATAAGGCAGAACAGCCGCAGGATTATCTTTCATCAGATTATTGTAACCTTCAACGTTACGAGTGCCTGATTTGGAGAACAGTTCATATCGTTTCTCCATCTCAACCACAATCTTTTTGAGAGCAAGTGACGCTCTCTTAGGATCAGTTACTACCGGTGCCAGCAAATGGGGAATCCCATTATATACGTTCAACTCAACCATCTTGGGATCGACCATCAGGAACTTCACTTCATCCGGCTTGGCTTTGTACAATATGCTGGTAATAATTCCGTTAATACACACCGACTTACCGGAACCTGTAGCACCCGCAACCAACAAATGGGGCATACGAGCCAAGTTACCAATAATCGTCTGTCCCGAGATATCTCGGCCAAATGCAATGGTCACTTTGGATTCTGCATCCTGGAACGTTGCTGTCTCCATTACTTCACGCATCGTTACAACCGATACTTCACCATTAGGTACTTCGATACCAATCGCAGACTTTCCGGGAATCGGTGCTTCCATCCGAATATCTTTTGCCGCCAGAGCCAACGCGATATCATCAGTTAGGCTGACAATTCTGCTGACCTTGACACCAATGTCAGGTTGAATTTCATATCTTGTAACGGCAGGACCCCGAACCACTTCAAGTACTTTGGCACGAACACCGAAGCTTTCCAGTGTGGCTTCCAGCTTGCGTGCTGTCTGCATATAATCCTTCTGGTCACCCGCCTTGCCCCCATTGTTTGGCTTGGCAAGTAGACGGAATGATGGCAGCTTGTACGGCTTAGGAGGTGGCGGTGGTGGTTTCACCGGTTGTGTGTCCTGCCCTTCAGGAGTTGGAGTATCTGTTCCCTGCATTGCATCATTAGGTACTTCTTCTCCACTCTGAATCTCATCCACAGCATTCATCCCGTTTGTACCCGCATCGGATGCAGACCACTCTGTCTCTACCAGTTCATCCGTTATTTTAATGGTATGCTCGCCCTGTTGTGCTACGTTTGGATCGGCCAGATTATCCGGGAAAGGATAAGCATCGTCCAGATCATCTTCAATGCTTGCCTCTTCTGTTCTGACGTGCTCGAAAAAGTCTCGAATGATCGGCGCTGAGTTAGGTTTAGCCTGAACAGGAACACGTGACGAAGCTGATTTGTTAGTTACGTCTTCAGTTGCATCCTGCCACGCCTCTAGATTGTGATCTTGTTCGGCGCGGTACACAATCTGTTCTGTTTCTGCCGAATCGACCTCATCCATTTCACGTCCTGATGTCGCCTGTTCCCGTTTAGCTCCCCATTTTCCAAAAAGTTGGAAGAATATGGGCGAGTTTCGTTTTGGCAGATGCTGTTCCTCTAATTCATCCTCATACTCGTCTTCGTCATCTTCAACAGGAACAGGCACCACTTTACGGGCGTTACCTTTCTTCCTGGCATCAGAAGTTGAAGCAGAACGTGCAGACGGTCTCGACTCCAGCTTTTTGTACATCGAACTCCCGGCATCCCAGATCTTGGTTCGGAATATTCGTATCAAATCCACATAAGATAGACTCGTAATCAGCATAAAACTGATGATAAACATGACAATCATGATGAGTCTCGCCCCAAGACTGCCGAACAGCCACAGGAAAAGAGCAAATTGCCCAGCTCCGAGATAACCACCGCTGATGTCCTTGTTAAGCATGGAGTCCCTCTCGCCTGGCGTAGCAGGGGTTAGCAACTCAGTTTGCATATCATTATGTACCTGTGTAATCACAGCTCCAGGCTCAAGCGCACCTACCGGAATGAGCTTCTGGTGCATTGCAGAGACGGTGCTCATCAGGGTTAAAGCAAAGACCAGCAATACCAGTCCTGTTTTGCGTGTGGTCCAGCCACTCGGCCATTTCCGGTGAATCATCACCATGAGACCATAATAAATGCCAACAAGTGGAATCGCAAAATAAAACTTACCAAGCATCAGTCCGAACATCTTGGAAAGCGAACGTCCAACGGTGGCTTCACCCGATAATGCTATGACAGCAAGGGTAATAAGCACAATCCCGTAAATTTCATATTTTAAAACGCCGCTAAAACCAGCGCCCTTTTTTTTCCTCTTTTTTCTTCTGGCCAAAATCAGGTCACCCCCAGAAGAATATTATACCATACAAATATATTCCGTACATATGTTCTTTTTCTGCTCAATTTGTCTGAATTCGTCGCGTTATGCTGATCCCAAGTTACCCGAAAGCGGAATGGTCGAACCGGGCATATTGGCAGGATTGAGATAGGCTTCAAGTGGACAATCCAGCAAACGAACAATAACGGCTTCATTGTCATTAACAGGTCTCACCTGCATTAACAAACCATTCATTTTGATCTCCTTTGTATCTTCGCCCTCTTTCCACATTCCCGACCAGAGTTGTTCAGGAGGCATCACGGTATATAGTGTCATTGGGTATAACCTCCCGCCTGCAGGGTCTGTCTCTTGTCTCCTATGAGCTGATTTAACTGAGCAATAGCCTGTCCAATCCCGCCCACTGCATCCATTAATCCATGTTTCACTGCATCTGCGCTTCCTACAGCTGTACCAATATCCCGATTCAACTCACCAGTCTTAAACATTAGTTCTTTGAACATCTCTTCAGAGATATTCGAATGAGAAGTCACGAACCGAACAACCCTTTCCTGCATTTTCTCCATATACTCAAACGTTTGAGGTACACCAATGACAAGGCCGTTCATCCGAATCGGATGGATCGTCATCGTTGCACTTCCGGCAATCAGGGAATATGTTGAAGCTACAGCAATCGGTACTCCAATGCTATGCCCGCCTCCAATGACCACAGTCACCGTAGGTTTGCTTAGAGAAGCAATCATCTCTGCAATGGCTAGACCCGCCTCTACATCTCCACCTACCGTGTTCAAAATGATCAGTATACCTTCAATACGCTGATTTTGTTCTGCGGCCACCAGCTGTGGAATGATATGCTCATACTTTGTTGTTTTGTTTTGTGGCGGCAAAATCAAATGCCCTTCGACCTGTCCAATAATGGTCATGCAGAAAATATTCGACTCACCTGCAGGAGACTGTGTCTGCCCAAATTGCTGAATAGTCTCTGTCACGGGAGAGATGGCCTTTTCCTCCTGAATCGGAATTTCCGGCGCTTCAACTTCCGGTTGATTGGATCTTGACGCCTGCTTGTCATTCATACGTTCATTCATTTCAATAATCCCCTTCTCCAAAAACATTTAATGTATTTCCTTAGTATGGGGACTTTTCCAACCGCCTTATACCCGCTACATCAAATTGCTTCACATATTGACTTATCGCAGATCTTCCTGAAAACGCAAAAAAAGCCCCTTCTCTACGAGGAACCGTCCAATATTACTCGTAGAGAAGGGGCGACTGTGTGCCTGAATATATGTTTTTGTTTAGCCTATTTTAAACTTCCATAATGATTGGCAAAATCATCGGTCTACGACGAGTTTGCTCATACAGGAAGCGTCCCAGTGCATCTTTAACATTTGTTTTGAGTGAAGCCCACTCGTTAACGTTCTCACTCATCAACTTCTGCAATGTGCTGCTAACGATCCGGTTGGCCTCATCCAATAGTCCTTCCGATTCACGAACATACACAAATCCGCGAGAGATGATGTCAGGACCGGAAACAATTTTTCCATCCTGTTTGCTGAGTGTTACCACAACAACAAGGATACCATCTTGTGACAACAATTTGCGGTCACGAAGTACAATGTTACCCACATCGCCTACACCCAAGCCATCGATCAACACATTACCTGCAGTAACTTTACCTGCTCTACGTGCTGCTCCACCTTGAATTTCAATCACTTCACCGATATCCGTGATGAAAATGTTCTCAGGTTCTACCCCTACAGATTCAGCAAGAACCGCGTGGCGACGCTGCATACGGAATTCACCGTGAATCGGCAAGAAGAATTTCGGTTTCATCAGGTTGAGCATCAGTTTCAGCTCTTCCTGGCTACCGTGACCAGATACGTGGACGCCACTGTTAGCACCGCTGTAATGCACGTTAGCACCCAGACGGAACAGTTCATCAATCGTACGGCCTACATATTTCTCATTACCTGGAACCGGAGTTGCTGCGATAATGACGGTGTCACCTGGCAGGATGTCCACTTTACGGTGCGTGGAACGAGCCATACGTGTCAGTGCTGACATTGGCTCTCCTTGACTTCCTGTGCAGAGAATCACGACACGATCAGCTGCCATCTTGCCTACTTCTTCAGGTTCAATGATCATGCCATCCGGAATCTCAAGATAACCCAGTTCTGAAGCAATACCAACCACGTTCACCATGCTGCGTCCGATAACTGCAACTTTACGTCCAGTCACTTCTGCTGCATTGATCACCTGTTGGATACGGTGTACGTTGGAAGCAAATGTCGCCACAACAACACGTTGACTTGCTTTACGGAAGATATCTTCCAGCACGATACCCACATTTTTCTCCGATGGTGTGAATCCAGGTTTCTCAGCGTTCGTACTATCGGACAACAGCGCTAACACGCCATTTGTTCCGATCTGTGCCATACGCTGAAGATCTGCATATTGACCATTGACTGGAGTATGGTCGAATTTGAAGTCACCTGTGTGAACAACTGCACCTTCCGGTGTTTCGACACATACACCAACAGAATCCGGAATACTATGGTTAGTAGCGAAGAACGATGCTTTCAGAACAGATCCAAGTTGGATCTCGGAATCAGCATCAATCAGAATACGTTTTGTATCACCCAGCAAATTCGCTTCTTTCAACTTGTTTTCTACAAGTCCAAGCGTAAGTCTTGTTCCGTATACAGGAACATTCAGATGTTTGAGAACATATGGCAGACCACCAATGTGATCCTCATGTCCGTGAGTAAGGATGATTCCTCTTACTTTGTCACGGTTCTCAGTCAGGTAAGAAATGTCAGGGATGACAATATCAATACCAAGCATATCTTCTTCCGGGAATTTAAGACCAGCATCTACGACTACAATGTCGTTGGCGTATTGGATGACGTACATATTTTTACCAATCTCGCCTACGCCGCCCAAAGCAAAAATCATCAGTTTATCGTTATTATTTTTCTTAGACAAATGAATCTAAACCTCCTATGGTAGTTGGACGTCGTACCTTATTATTTATTGTAAGTTAAGAAAAGTAGTCCATACATCACATACCCACCTATCGGGATGAATGCAAAAGAACACCTTTATTCACGATATTTGGAAGAAGTTCTTCGAAGTTATTCCCTTTGACCAACAAGTTGGAGTTGAAATTCCCTCTTAGCCGTTCCTTCCTTTTTCACCGCAAAGCTACACCACGAAGCGATGTCGCTTTCAATTTCAAAAAAATACCGCACCCAGTCACTTGACATCATTATACATGATTAAAAACAAAAAAAACAAGTCACTCTCTCGTTAACCTGTAGGTTTCCCCTTAGCAGTGGAAAAGAAACCTCACATTACTCGTAAAAAAAAGAACCGCAGCCTCTACGAAGAGGAGCGGTTCTTTTGCTGATCTGAAGGATATTCCCATGATTAATAAAATAGTCCATATACAACCAAAATGATTACAAATTAAGCAAACCTTTGATATAAACCTGCTCCTCTTCCGTTGGCGGAATAAGTGGCAACCGTACGGAACCAACGTCTAGACCACGCAATGTCAGCGCATATTTCACCGCTACGGGGTTTGGTAGAGGCTGTGGACACTCAAACAGGCCTTTGAACACCGGGAACAACTGCTGATGAATCTGAGCAGCCTGAAGAGGTGCTCCGCCATAGAAGGCGTCAATCATTTTCTTCATTTCTGCCCCTACGACATGACTGGCCACGCTGACAATTCCATGTGCTCCAACCGCAATCGCTGGTAAGCCTGAAGCATCATCACCGGAATAAACTCTGAAATTTTCTGGAGCACTTGCTGCAATCAGCGTAACCTGCTCCATAGACGCACATTCCTTCGTAGCGACGATGTTACGAATCTGTGCAAGACGAAGCGTTGTCTCTGCTGACAGGCTGGTTACTGTACGCCCAGGCACGTTGTAGAGCATAATTGGCAGCTTGGTGGAGCCTGCAATCGCTTCAAAATGTTTGAACAAACCTTCTTGGCTAGGTTTATTGTAATACGGAACAACCAACAAAATGCCATCCACTCCGGCACGTTCAGCTTCCTGTGTCAAATGGATGGAATGTGCCGTGTTATTGCTTCCCGTTCCGGCTATAATTTTGCACCGACCGGCCGCATGTTTCACTGCAAATCCGAATAATTGAACTTTCTCAGTATCACTAAGTGTTGGAGACTCCCCTGTTGTTCCAGAAACCACAAGCGTCTCCGACTTTTGATCTACAATTAGATAGTCGATTAGACGTGCCGTTTCCTCCCAATGAATCTCTCCTTGTTCATTGAACGGAGTGACCATTGCTGTAATCAATCTTCCAAAGTCCAATTCGATTCCTCCTTCAAAACAGGTTTGGCTCCTCTGACTTCAGTTATTTACAAATGAAGTTCGAATGAGGCGTGAAGTGCCCTCAGGGCCTGAACCATATCTTCTTTTTTTACGAGTACCCAGATCGTTGTATTCGAATCTGCCGATTGCAGGATCTGAATGTCTGCCAGTGTCAAGGACTCCACGATTCGAGCCATGATTCCAGGTACACCATTAATGCCTCCGCCAATGACGGACACTTTGGCACAACCGGACAGGCTTTGTGGCTTGAGACCTATCTCCTGCAATACCTGTATGGCTTTCTCGGAATCACTGTCAAAAACCGTATAGACAACTCCCGAGGGGGTAACATTAATAAAATCAACGCTGATTGAATTCTCAGCCATGGTTTTGAACACTTTTAGTTGCAATCGATCTGCACCACCACCAGGCACATCCACCGTAATTTGCGTTACATTGCTCACGTAGGCGATGCCTGTTACATAACGGTCAACAATGCCTGTCTGCACATCCTGGAATCCTTCCGGATGCGTAACCAGCGTTCCCTCCGTGTCTGCAAAAGTAGATCTTACCCGCACTGGAATCTGGGATTGCATCGCAATCTCAACCGCACGTGGATGGATTACCTTGGCCCCGTGGTGGGCCATGTTACAGATCTCTGCATAACTCACAACAGTCAGTGGACGTGCATCCTCAACAATTCGCGGATCAGCGGTGAGTATCCCGTTCACATCTGTGTAGATATCCACCATTTCAGCACGTAATGCTGCACCGAGAGCTGTAGCAGACGTATCGCTTCCCCCACGACCCAATGTCGTGAAGTCTCCGTTCTCTGTCTGCCCCTGGAATCCGGTTACAACAACGACACGGCCAAGCTGAAGCTGCTCCAACACACGAACAGGACGGACATCCAATATCCGGGCATTCCCGAAATTGTCGTCCGTCACAAAACCTGCTTGTGCACCGGTCAGCACTGTAGTTGGAATGCCTTCATGTTCGAGTAAACTGCTCAACGTTGTCGCCGATATGATTTCACCACAGCACAGCAGTAAATCCTTTTCGCGTGCGGATAGTGCGTTTCCGTTCTGTGCAGCCCAGTCCAGCAACGTATCGGTCGCATATGGCTCGCCGCGGCGCCCCATCGCAGACACAACGATGACCAGACTCAATCCTGCTTCAAGTTCACGTTTAACATGACGGAGCACATGCTCTCTCGCCTGAACAGTGGAGAGAGACGTGCCTCCGAATTTCTGTACCATGATACGCATCTTTATTCCTCCATTTGTGTACGCAAGAAGACTGGACACGGGTCAAATCAACAAATGGATCACTCTAGGGAGCGTTCTGATGCGATAATTTCAGCATTTTATACGGCATTCCATGCCGCTCCTTATTTTCTGTAATTGTCTGGGACAATCGCAAATCAAAGGTCGCGGTTGTTATCGAGGTCATGATGCATACATTCACAATAGACCTCTCCCGCTTGCTTAACCTGTACTGCCCGCAAGCAGGAATGCCTTATAGACAGGAACGTGGACATAGTAGCTGTTCAATCCAGCATATTGTCCCCCATGATTTTCTTTGTCTCTCGAACCCTTCTTCATTTCTCCAAGCGTATAAACGTTGTCACCGAATCATTGTTCCATCAAGCCTGTGAAGAACGCTCCACAATCATCGGCTGCAACTGTTTGCCCTCAAGAGCACTCCAGCAAGCCTCTGGAATCAATTCCATTTTGGCGACTAACGAGTTTGGTTTTTTCACTGGATCGTCTTGCCCAAATGGCACAAAATACAAGTATTTAGCCACAAGCAATTTGGCGATATTCGCAGCATTCAAGCCCAGACCGTCATTCGTGGAAATCGCGAGCACAAGTGGACGCTGATTGCGCATCTGCGCTTTGGCTGCCATTAGCACTGGACTGTCGGTCATCGCATTAGCCAGCTTGCTTGTTGTATTCCCTGTGCATGGAGCAATAACCAGCACATCAAGCAGCTTGGAAGGCCCTAATGGCTCCGCTTCAACAATTGTAGAAATGATATCATTACCTGTTATATCTTTCAACTGTTTTTGCCAATTTTGCGCCGTACCAAAGCGTGTATCCGTCGTCAGAACCGAATTCGAAATAATCGGAACGACGTTGGCACCTTCAGCTACGAAGCGGCTAATTACCGGCATAACCTCTTCAAACGTACAATGAGAACCCGTAATTGCATAACCTACCGTTTTTCCCTGCCAGTTCATGATTTAACCTCCCGTGCGTTCTGTTCTTCCAAAAGCAAACGGATCAACGCGTCGGCAATAATGCCGCCAGCCGTTTTGGGAGCAACAATGCCGGGGAGGCCTGGCGCAAGTAGCGCTTTGATACCGCGTTTCTCGGCATACCTGAAATCACAGCCGCCAGGAGCGGATGCGAGGTCGATAATGACAGCCTTTTGCGGCATTCTGGACAGGATTTGTGCTGTGATTATCATAGTCGGTATCGTATTAAAAAGCAAGTCAACTTCCCCGGTCTGAGCGGCCAAATCCGTTGTCATGAAAGGCTTCCAGCCCATTATTGTAGCGCGGGCAGCATCCTCTTCCCGCCTGATTCCCACCCGTACATTTGCTCCAAGTCCCTGCAGTGTTTTAGCCATTGTGAATCCTGTTCGACCAATGCCAAGCACAATGCATTCCGAACCATGGATTGTGAAGTCCGTCTCCCGAATTGCTATGGCGATGGCTCCCTCAGCTGTTGGAATAGAGTTATAAAGTGCAATATCATCACGATCAAGTACTTCAACAAGTCGCAGCCCATTTTCAAGACTAAGTTCGCGCAAGAACGGCTTTGCCATACCTGTGAACACAATACAATGCTCTGGTAATGCTGCAATATGTTCCTTTTTCAAATAGATCGGTGTGTCACTGAATGAAGTACTTACTTTTCCCTGCTCATCGCAACCGACAACAGGCAGTACGAGTACATCTGCGGAAGCAAACACTTCATCCTCCAGTTCCTGGTGCTCGATCCCTGGAATGGAACGCTCTATTTTATCGAAACCCACCACACTTACCGTTGCATCCAGCTCAGCGCACTTTTGAATGACTTCAAGCTGCCGCGCATCTCCGCCCAGGACTACAATCCGGACTCCGGTCAGCATCGGGACGTCACTCCTTTCACCACATGTATGCCTTATCGTATGCAGGGGCCCACAGGGGGGTGAAAACAATAATTGCATTCCACCGTCCGTTTCTCAAATGTAAAAAAGAGCCGCCCCTGTCAGGGACGACTCTAAAGAATAGGTATATTTACGCTGCTTATTTCCCGGTATGACCGAATCCACCTTCGCCACGTACCGTTTCCGAAAGTTCATTCACTTCAGTCAATTCAACCGCAGGCACGGTCTGGAAGACGATCTGTGCGATGCGCTCTCCCCGTACAATTGTGAACGGTTCCTGACCCAAATTAATCAACAGAACTTTAACTTCTCCGCGATAATCCGCATCAATGGTCCCCGGTGTGTTGAGGCAAGTAATACCATGTTTGAAAGCCAGTCCGCTCCGAGGACGAATCTGTGCTTCCAATCCAGCTGGCATTGCCATCGCAAGTCCGGTAGGAATCAGCGTACGCTGACCCGGCTGCAATACAACATCTTCCTGAAGTGCAGCTACTACATCAAAGCCGGATGCCAGCTCCGACATTTTTTGAGGCAGTTTAATATCTTCATTGCCCGGCAGTTTCTGTATTTGAACGTAATGCAACAAAATCATCCCTTCTCAATCCAGCGATCGTCTTATCTGAAGCGCCAACCATAGCAAGTGCAAAAGGTTCAGCAAACATCAGATCAAGTACCGCGTTAATATCGTCCATGGTAACTTGCTCAATTTTGGCAATCATCTCATCCAGTGTATGGTGTCTGCCCAGCATGAGCTCGTTTTTACCCAGACGATTCATGCGACTGCCTGTGCTTTCCAAGCTCAGAATCAAGCTACCTTTCAGCTGTTCTTTTCCTTTACGAAGTTCATCTTCGGACAAGCCGTTAACAGCCAAGTCGCGTAGAACCTCTTTGGTCAGATCGAGCACTTCTTTGGTCTGTTTCGGTGCTGTACCCGCGTATATCGTGAAAAGTCCGCTGTCCGCATGAGAGCTATGATAGGAATACACGGAGTACGCAAGACCCCGTTTCTCACGAATTTCCTGGAACAGTCTGGAGCTCATGCCTCCACCAATGGCGTTATTCAGAACAACCATAGCGAATTGCAGCGGATCTCCGATTTTACAGCCCGGGAACGAGATACAGATATGATTCTGTTCCGTTTTCTTTTTGTGAAAGAGCTGTCCGCTTTGGAAGGCTGGCATCGTGACTGCTTCCGATACTCCATTTACATCAAAAGCACCAAAATGCTTCTCCATCAGATCGATTACACTGTCATCAATATTACCCGCGATACTAATGACCGTGTTCTCAATCGTGTAGTGCTCCTTCATATATGCACGCAGATGGCTGGAATCCATCACTTTGAGACGTTCTTCCGTACCCAGGATTGGGTATGCGAGTGGATGCTCACCATAAGCGGCCAAGGCCATCAGATCATGAACCATATCATCAGGCGTATCTTCATACATCGAGATTTCTTCCAGAATGACGTTTTTCTCCTTGATCAATTCACCATCATCCATTTTGGAGCGGAAAAACATATCAGACAATACATCAACCGCAATCGGCAAATGTTCATCCAACACTTTAGCATAATAACACGTATATTCTTTGGAAGTGAATGCATTCACGTTACCGCCAATCGCATCGAACTGCTCCGCAATCGCCTTGGCATCATAACGATCTGTTCCCTTGAATAACATGTGTTCAATAAAATGTGATACTCCGTTACTTGCAGGTTGCTCATTACGCGAACCTGTCTTGACCCATATTCCGAAAGACACAGAACGGCAGGTCGGTATCTGTTCCATGACAACTCTGAGGCCATTGCCCAGCTGAATTTTTTTCATGGTTGGCCCTCCTACATCTCTATAATTGCCTTGATCTCAACCTTGAAATTGAAATCGACATTTGGTTCCAACTGTTTGATATTAACAAAAAAACAACGTTCACTCAACCGTAGAGGTATTTACACGTTCCGAAGACAGCGTCTCACTTACTGTTCCGAGCACCAAACCTTTGGCCCGTATGAATTGAATCATGCCCTTTAAAGCTCCCGAAGAAGCAGCTGTAGGGTGCATTAGAATTAACGTTCCAGCCTCGGTATTTTTTGCAATTTTGGCAACAACGGCATCTGGGCTTGGCTTACGCCAATCCACAGTATCTACTGTCCATAACACGGTGTTCAGTCCCATGGATGAAGCAATGTCAACGGTCTTCTGATTAAAGTCACCGGAAGGCGGAGCAAACCAACGATTTTCTACGCCCAGTGTTTTATGGAGCAGATCCTGGGTTTTGCTAATTTCCAGCTTAGCCCGTTCTGCGCTCAATCGACTCATATTAGGGTGAGAATATGCATGGTTGGACATCTCATGCCCACGTTTCTGAATTTCTTTGGCCAGTTCAACATTTTTGCTTAACCAACTTCCATCCAGAAAAAAAGTAGCCTTCACTTTCTCGGCATCGAGCGTATCCAGCATCGGTTTAATGTATTCGTTCCCCCAGGCCACATTAATCATAAAAGAAACCATCGGTTTGTTTGCATTCCCCCGATAGATCGGATGTGCACCCAAATCCTTAAGCTGGATCTCCGGCTCAATCTGACGGTAGACATACGCTATTTTGGTATTCAATGTTCCACTCAGCGCCTTACGGTATGTCGCTTCCACATCAATCTCCATGCCATTATAACCAGGAATCGCTTTCCATACCCGATCCACTCTGGCATTTATCGGAGCAATTTTCGTTTCAGCCGCTTTATCCCGAATCGCAGACAACAGCGCATCTTCTCCAGTTGCCTCCTTAAACATGTCAAAAGCATTTTGCGTACCTGGCCCATCACGGATCTCCGTAATGTATGTACGTACACTGCCAACTTGTCCGATCAATATGACCGCAGTCACACCCGCCAGAACAGCCGCCAGCTTTTTGGATTGGTTTCCCACAGCTCCATCCTCCCGCCGTCTTTGTCCCCATCATATGAGGACAAGGGCAAAAATATGAATGCTGAGCCATGGTTTCATCCTTGCTTTACGTATTTAAACGTTAAAAAAAGAGCCAGAAATTCACATTCTGTCTCTTCATTCAATCTATCCATTTATAACCTGTCGCTTCGGTATCCTAGGATTGAGCCGGAGCTTCAGCAGTCAAAACTGCTTTACGGGACAAGTTGATTCGACCTTGTGGGTCAATTTCCGTTACTTTTACCGTAATGGAATCACCGATAGCTACAACATCTTCCACTTTGGCAACACGTTCAGTTGACAGTTGCGAGATGTGTACCAGACCTTCTTTGTTCGGAAGTACTTCAACAAATGCGCCGAATTTTTCTACGCGTTTTACTTTGCCGACATAAATCTCGCCGACCAATACTTCGCGCACAATACCTTCGATGATCGCTTTGGCTTTATCATTCATCTCCTGGTTGGAAGAAGCGATAAAGACACGTCCATCCTGTTCAATATCAATTTTAACACCGGTTTCTTCGATGATTTTATTGATGATTTTACCACCTGCACCGATAACATCACGGATTTTGTCCGGATTGATATGCATCGTTGTAATTTTAGGCGCATATTGTGATAACTGCTCACGTGGAGTTTTCAAAATTTCGTTCATTTTGCCCAAAATGTGCATACGGCCTTCTTTGGCTTGCGCCAATGCATCAGACAAAATTTGACGATTAATACCAGCAATTTTGATGTCCATTTGGATTGCAGTTACACCTTCAGGTGTTCCAGCTACTTTAAAGTCCATGTCACCGAGGTGATCTTCCATACCTTGAATATCACTCAGAATGGATACATGATCTCCATCTTTGATCAGACCCATAGCTACACCCGCAACTGGAGCTTTGATTGGTACACCTGCATCCATCATAGCTAAAGTGCTGGCACAGATACTTGCCTGAGATGATGAGCCGTTGGATTCAAGAACTTCAGATACCAAACGAATCGTGTATGGGAAATCCGTTTCGGAAGGAATCACTTTGGAAAGCGCGCGCTCACCCAGAGCACCATGTCCGATTTCGCGACGGCCTGGAGCACGCAATGGACGCGCTTCGCCTACGCTGAATGGTGGGAAATTATAGTGATGCATGAATCGTTTCGTTTCTTCAAGACTGATTCCGTCCAAAATCTGAACATCACCCAGTGCACCAAGTGTACAAACGCTAAGTGCTTGCGTTTGACCACGCGTAAACAGTCCTGTACCATGTGCACGTGGCAACAGAGATGTATCACATTCAATTGGGCGAATTTCAGCAAGTCCACGTCCATCCGGACGAACTTTATCATGCGTGATCAGACGACGCACTTCTTC
Source organism: Paenibacillus sp. FSL E2-0151 (assembly GCF_037993015.1). NCBI lineage: Bacteria > Bacillati > Bacillota > Bacilli > Caryophanales > Paenibacillaceae > Paenibacillus > Paenibacillus sp. FSL E2-0151. The sequence goes on along the minus strand of NZ_CP150308.1, from coordinate 2,645,437 downwards.
TTTGACGATATCGTGCAGAACTTCCTTCACGTCTTTGAACAATTCCGGACTTTCAATATATTTCTCTTCAAAGTGAGCAACGGTTTCGTCATTCACTACATCGATTGCATCTTGACGAGCATGTTTCTCGGCGATTTTAACCGCTTCGACCAGACGAGCGCTGGCGAATTCACGCACGCTACTGTTAACTTCAGTATTAACGGTACGCAACTTAACAGCCATTTTTTCTTTTCCAGCAACTTGCACAAGTTGTTCGATTACAGCAATAATATTTTGGATCTCATCATGTCCAAACATGATTGCTTCGAGCATCACTTCTTCCGGCACTTCGTTTGCTTCGGCCTCAACCATCATGATGGCATCCTTGGTTCCTGCAACGACCAGTTCAATATCACTGACTTCAAGCTGTGCAATCGTTGGGTTAATGATGAACTCGCCATCAATACGTCCCACTTTCACGCCACCAATCGGTCCGCTGAATGGAACATCCGAAATGCTCAATGCTGCCGATGTACCAATCATTGCAGCGATTTGCGGTTCGCAATCCTGATCCACACTCATAACGATATTCAAAACTTGTACATCATTCCGGAAGCCTTCCGGGAACAAAGGACGAATTGGACGGTCTGTCAGACGGCTTGAAAGAATGGCTTTCTCACTCGGTCTGCCTTCACGTTTAATAAATCCTCCTGGGATTTTACCTACGGCGTACAATCTTTCTTCATAGTTCACCGTTAATGGGAAAAAGTCCAGATCTTTCGGCTCACTTGATGCTGTCACGGTACACAATACCACGGTATCCCCGTATGTTACCTTAACGGCAGCATTAGCCTGCTTGGCCAAACGCCCGGTCTCAAGCGTAAGTTTTCTTCCACCAAGCTGCATTTCAACACGCTGTTCCATGAAACCCCTCCTTTTATTCGTTCCTAATTCAATGGATTCTGCATATTCACAGTATTTCCTGCTTGTCATGCATTCATTAGCTATGTATGGATCTTTCAACATGCTAACCTGCACAACAAAAGCTCCTCACGGAGCCCCATCTACAAATATATGGCAACATGTTCATCTACAAAACAACCCGGCTGTAAGTTCCGCTTGTCCTTTTAGACAAAAGAATGACGGATAACAGCCAGGTTGATTTTGAAAACATGTACGATAATTAACGACGCAATCCGAGTTTTTCGATCAGTGCGCTGTAACGTTTAACATCTTTGTTTTTCACATAAGCCAAAAGCTTACGACGTTGACCTACCATTTTCAAAAGTCCACGACGTGAGTGGTGGTCTTTCTTATGCGTACGCAAGTGGTCTGTCAAACTTGTGATGTTTTCCGTAAGGATAGCAACTTGCACCTCTGGAGATCCTGTATCGGACTCGTGAGTTTTGTGCTCGTCGATCAGTTGTTGTTTACGTTCTTGAGTCAATGCCATCCTGTTCACCTCCTTCAATATAATCGCCATTAGCCTCGTCACCGCCGGTGAGAGCAAGCAACCAAGCCAAGGTTAATGTTGTCTCAATCGACAACGTAGTACAGTATATCATAATTGCCTAGTTAAAGTAAATGTAAACATGCATTTAATACTGAACCTTTAAGATAACAGGCGGCCGGCAGTTAATGCATCTTCACGAATCTGGCTAATTAATGCCTCAATGGAGTCAAACTTTCGTTCTGCACGAATATAGTGAACGAGCTCAACCTTTAGTTCCTGGTCATATAAGTGTCCATCAAAATCAAGCAGGTGCACTTCAAACGTAGGTTTCATCCCGCTTTCGTGAAACGTAGGTTTCACACCGAGATTCATTACGCCAGGCAGTTCCTGTCCGCCATACTGCACACGAACAGCGTAAACACCCTTCGACGGGGTAACGTAATGATCTGTGAGTTCAAGGTTGGCTGTAGGAAATCCAATCGTTCGTCCACGCTTCTCCCCGTGAATGACAGTTCCTCTGATGCTGTAAGGTCGGCCAAGCCACTGACTGGCCTCATCCATCTCCCCACGCTTCAACAGGCCACGAATGAGAGAACTGCTCACTTTTTCTCCATTTAACAAGAAAGGAGGAACGGTTTCCACCATCATCTCTCCTTCTCCCAAAGTACGAAGAAGTTGTTCATCCCCTGCACCCTTGTGACCAAAACGGAAGTCAAAACCCACCACCGCTGTTCGCGTCTGAAGAGGAATCAACAAGTCGTGTACGAATTGTTGCGGCGTCAACCGTGAGAAATCTTCATTGAACTCCACCACATAGAGTACATCAACGCCCATTCCTGCCAAGATCTCTTCTTTATCTCTCAAGGGAGTTAAATAACCCTCGTAATCCCCTTTGCGCATAACTTCCTTCGGATGTGGATGAAAGGTCATGACCGCTGCCTGCATGCCCGTTTCCCGCGCAATGCGGACAGCTGATAAAATGACACTTGCATGTCCGAGATGCAGTCCGTCGAATTGACCAATCGCAAGCACTTGGGGCAGTGTGCTCAGCTCAGTCGAATGTAACGTCTGCGGATAGGTTAGCATTACGGTTTTCACAATCATTCACCTGCATTTCACTAGATAGGCCAAGCTAGAGCATCACCACAACTCCAAGCCCGAAACCTCTTTATTCCGGCAAAAAGACTTTAACTGCCCTCACCGTTGGTTTTAGTTCATCCCGCTCAAATATCCCCAGAAACGTACCATCCTGAGCATACAACCGCAGCAAACCAGGTTGCTCCACAGGCGGTTCCAGAAGACGCGCAGACAGTTTCTGACCTTGCAGTGCTCCTTTGGTTAGTTCTTCTCCAACCTTATGGGCCGGAATTGAAGCAATAGCCTCGTCAACAGGAATCAGCGCCTCCGCCAAAGTCCCGTCAGCCATAAGTTGTTCCACTTCTTCAATTCGAAGACAACGATCTGCAGAGATACCTGCCGATATCGTACGCTCCAGTTGAACCATGGTTGATGGATATCCGAGTTGCCGACCAATGTCTACACACAATGTCCGAATATAAGTTCCTTTTGAACATAAGGCCCGGAAGGATATATCGGTGGTCTCACCCTGAGTCTCAATCCCAGTAAGTTCGAGCTCATAGATTGTGACCTCACGGCTCTTACGCTCTACCGTCTTACCTTCACGAGCAAGCTCATAAAGACGTTTGCCGTCTACCTTTACGGCAGAATACATGGGTGGTACCTGTGAGATCGTGCCCAGAAACTGCTCAAGCACCTGTTGAACCTGTTCCTGTGTTACTTCCACAGTCGTTTCAGCCCGCTCAATGACTTCCCCTGTCATATCCTCTGTGTCAGTAGACAGTCCCAGTCTGAGCGTAGCCAGATATTCCTTCGGAAGCTCCTGCATGTACTCTACCACACGTGTCGCCCGTCCAAGACAGAGCGGCAGAACGCCTGTAACTTGTGGGTCAAGTGTGCCCGTATGCCCAATGCGCTTCATTTTGAGAATGCGACGCATTTTGGCTACAACATCATGAGAAGTAAAACCCGCCGGTTTATATACCGGAAGTACACCTTCAAATGGCTTTACCATTGTGAATTCACCTGCTTCAGTACTTTTGCGACAATATCATCAAGTCTGCCTTCCAGACGACATCCGGCTGCGAGCACATGCCCGCCTCCGCCAAAGGTCTGTGCTAGTGCAGCAACATCAATCTTACCAGCTGAACGCAAAGAAACCTTGACTGCATTCTCGTTGATGACTTTGAAAAAGATACCAACTTCCACGCCCTGAATGTTGCGTGGATAGTTCACTACCCCTTCAAGATCTTCATTAGCTGCTCCACAAGCCACCATATCATCTGGTGTAATAACAACCCAGGCTATCTTTCCATCATCTGTCATCTGCAGGCTTGATAGTGCCTGATTCAAAATCCGAACTTGCGGAAGAGTCACCTGCTCCAACAAGGTCTGGGCGAGATAGGGTCCATTCACGCCATGTTCAAGCAGTCTGGAGGCCGTTTTCATTACATTTGGGCTGGTGTTGGCATAGCGGAATCCACCTGTATCGGTAAGCAATCCTGTATAAACTGCCGTCGCAACATCTTGATCCCATGTTACTTGGAACAGGTTAAGAAAATCGAACAAGATTTCAGCCGTAGCAGCAGCATCTGACTTAATGATGTTGACTGTACCATAACCGTCATTTGTAGGGTGATGATCAATATTCAAGATAACAGCATCATCTTCGAAATAATGACGTGTCAAACCTACTCTGGCAAAGTCTGCACAATCCACACAGATAACAGCTTTATATTTTCGCTGCGGTGGTTGTTCGGTCATGTTCACAATGTTGCCTGCTTCCCACAGAAATTGCATGCGCCCGGGGATTTCACCTTCATTAATCATCGTGAATGTCTTACCCAGACATGACAGCAGCCAGCCCACCGTTACCGTCGAGCTGACTGCGTCACCGTCCGGCTGTACATGCGACACGACCAGGTAATCATCATGCTCCAGTAGAAATTGCTTTCCGGCCTGGAGCGCCTGTTCATAAGTGTGCATTGCCGTCTCCTCTATTCTGTTACTGGGATTCGTTCTTGTCGGAACCAATATCGCCAAGCAGCTTCTCAATTCGGCTGCCATAAGCGATGGATTCGTCAATCTTAAATATCAACTCGGGAACATGCCGGAACCGGATACGTTTGCCCAGCTCCGAACGCAAAAATCCATTTGCTTTTGCCAGAGCTTTCAGCGTGTTATCTTTTTGTTCCTGTTCACCGAAGACACTCAGATAAACTTTGGCTTGCGACAAGTCTCCTGTCACTTCGACTCCCGTTACCGTAATAAAGCCGATACGTGGATCTTTCAGTTCAGACTGGATGAGCAGACTTATTTCTTTCTTGATCTGCTCGCCCACTCTACCTGTACGAATCTTAGCCATTGTTGTTCACCTCATGCTTCCTTGCTTATCGTTGTACTGTCTCCATAATGAAAGCTTCGATAACGTCGCCTTCTTTGAGATCATTATATTTATCAAGTGTGATACCGCACTCGTAACCTTGTGCTACTTCTTTGGCATCATCTTTATAACGTTTCAGGGAATCCAGCTTACCTTCGTAAAGGACAATGCCATCACGAATCAGGCGTGCTTCCGCAGAACGCGTAATTTTACCCGAGGTAACCATACAACCAGCGATGGTACCCACTTTACTGATGGAGAACGTGCTCCGAACTTCAGCATGACCGATAACTTTTTCTTTGTAGATCGGATCAAGCATACCTTTCATCGCTTGTTCAATTTCTTCGATAACACTGTAGATCACGCGATGCAGACGAATGTCTACTTGCTCTTGATCTGCAGTTGATTTCGCCTGGTTATCAGGACGAACGTTGAAACCGATCACGATAGCATTGGATGCTGCAGCTAAAATGATGTCGGATTCTGTGATTGCACCAGCGCCGCTATGAATAATTTTCACGCGTACACCTTCAACTTCGATCTTCGCAAGGGAACCTTTCAATGCTTCAACCGAACCTTGTACATCACCTTTGATGATTACGTTCAGATCTTTGATCTCGCCATCTTTGATGTGCTGGAACAGATCATCCAACGTCACACGAGTATGCGTACCCAGATCGGATTCACGTTGCGTGATCGAACGTTTGTCAGCGATGGAACGCGCTTTGCGCTCATCTTCAAACACCATGAATGGATCTCCCGCACCTGGAACTTCAGTCAGACCTGTGATTTCTACAGGTGTTGAAGGTCCAGCTTCTTTCAATTTGCGACCTTTGTCATTGACCATCGCACGAACACGACCGAAGCAGTTACCTGCAACGAAAGCATCGCCGACTTTCAATGTACCGTGCTGTACGAGGATACGTGCAACTGGGCCACGTCCTTTATCCAGCTCGGCTTCAATCACTGTACCACGGGCACGTTTGTCCGGGTTCGCTTTGTATTCATTCACTTCTGCAACGAGCAGAATCATTTCAAGCAGACCTTCCAGACCCATTCTTTGTTTCGCTGACACGTTAACAAAGATGGTATCTCCGCCCCACTCTTCCGGAACGAGTTCATAGCTGGTTAATTCTTGTTTCACTTTATCTGGATCAGCGCCCGGCTTGTCAATTTTGTTGACAGCAACGATGATTGGTAGCCCAGCAGCTTTGGCATGGTTAATCGCCTCAATGGTCTGTGGCATAACACCGTCATCCGCAGCTACGACAATAATCGTCATATCCGTAACTTGTGCGCCACGTGCACGCATCGCTGTAAACGCTTCGTGACCCGGAGTATCCAGGAACGTGATTTTTTTGTTGTTAATTTCAACTTGATAAGCACCGATATGTTGCGTGATTCCGCCTGCTTCGCCATCGGATACATTCGTGGAACGAATCGCATCCAGCAAAGTAGTTTTACCATGGTCAACGTGACCCATGATCGTAACTACTGGTGGACGAGCCTGCAAGTCAGCAGCATCATCATTCTCTTCCAGTGTTTCGAAACGGTCATCTTCAAGCACAATCTTCACTTCAACCTCAACACCGAATTCACCTGAAAGCAGAAGGATCGTTTCGATATCAAGCTCTTGGTTGATTGTTGCCATAACACCCATAGCGATGAGCTTTTTGATAACTTCGGAAGCATCCTTATGGAGCAACTTCGCTGTTTCACCAACGGTCATATCACCACGAACGATGATTTTCTTAGGTGTGTTATCAATTTTCTCACGTTGTTGGTACTGTTGTTGATTTCTGTTGCGGTTGTTCTTGCCACCACGGTTACCACGGAAGTTACCGCCACGGTTGTCATCATAACGACGTCCACCGCCACCGCTGTTCGAACGGTTACCACTATTGTTGTTGCTGCCAGTAGTACCACCTGGGCCGCTTCTACGTTGGCCTTGTCCTTGGCTCTGACCTTGGCCACCGCTACGGTTGCCAGCAGTACCTGTATTACCACCGCTGTTAGGGCCTGAAGTTCTTACTTGACCGCCACCGCTGTTATTCGGACGTTGACCACCCGTTCCTTGCGGACGGGATGCAGTACTGCTTTGTCCACCTTGAGCTGGTCTTGGACGGTTAGTTGATTGTCCTCCTTGGCTTGAGCCTTGGGAAGAGTTCGTTCTGTTGCGACTGTCTTGGCCGCTGGGTCTTTGAGTGCCATTGTTATTGTTGGAATTTGGTCTATTGTTCATACCTACCTGCTTTTCCTGTTGTATTTTTGTTTGTACGGGACTACCGGATGGGTTGCTGCTAATCGGCGTGTTCACTCCGCCGGCCGGCTTGTTGCTGTCCACTGGTTTGTCACTACGTACTGCCGAAGTTGCAACTGGTTTTGCATCGTTGCCTTGTTTCGAAGCAGCAGTGGATTTTATATCTTTAAAAAATTGTTCCACCTTACCGACTGAACCATTCTCCATGACACTCATATGATTGTTTACGGGAATTTCCAGCTTTTTAAGAATGGTTATAATTTCTTTACTACTCATATTAAGGGACTTCGCATATTCATAAACCCGCAATTTATCCTTGTTTTCCTGTTTACTCAATATACTCCACCTCCGACATTATACCGACTTGCTTGGAGATCATTTTTGCAAACCCTCGATCCGTTACTGCAAGAACAACACGCGTGTCTTTACCGATACTTGAACCCAGACTATCCCGGTCAAATCCGATCAACAGAGGAACCTTATAAGTTCCGCATTTATCGCGAAATTTCTTTTGTGTATTGGCTGAGGCGTCACCCGCAACAATAACCATTTTAGCTTCGGAAGAACGGATCGCTTTAAGTACAATTTCTTCACCTGTTACAAGTTTACCTGCACGCATAGAGAGTCCCAAATAAGACAGCGTTTTAATATTAGTCATGTTCACGCTCCTGTGCTGCTATGAATTCATCCTCAACCGCGATGAAGTCAGCTGCTAATTGCTCGTAAATTTCAGGTGAGACTTTGCCTTTTAACGCCCGATCCAAAGCCCGGTTTTTGAGTGCGAGCTTAAAACAGGACTCTTTGCCGCATAAATAGGCACCACGTCCGGATTTTTTGCCAGTCAAATCGATCAGCACTTCATCCTCTGGCGTTTTAACAATGCGAATCAGCTGCTTTTTGGGCATCATTTCTTGGCATGCCACACATTTGCGCAGCGGCACTTTTTTTGGTTTCATACGTCAGCGCCCCCCGTACTTTACTTTAGTCGACGGAGACGGAATCCTGATGCATTTCAGAAGAAGAATCTTTTTCTCTGCCGAATTCCTGTTCCGCCTGGCTCTCGCTCTTAATGTCGATTTTCCAGCCGGTTAATTTGGCTGCCAATCTGGCATTTTGGCCTTTGATACCAATTGCGAGGGACAGTTGATAGTCCGGAACGATAACCCGAGCCATCTTTTCTTCCTCAAATACATGAACTTCCAATACTTTGGAAGGACTCAGTGCATTAGCAACATATTCGTCTACCTGATCGGAGAAACGAACGATGTCGATTTTTTCACCGCGCAGCTCACCCACAATGGTCTGCACGCGCATTCCCCTAGGACCTACACAAGATCCAACTGGATCAACTTCCTCGTTGCGGGAATGAACGGCAATCTTGGAGCGGAACCCTGCTTCGCGAGCGACGGAGCGAATTTCAACTACACCGTCAAAGATCTCAGGCACTTCCAGTTCAAAGAGACGTTTCAAGAGGCCCGGATGGGTACGGGACAAAATGATTTGCGGCCCTTTCGTCGTATTCTCGACCTTGGTGATATACGCCTTAATACGGTCACCATGAACAAACTTCTCGTTCGGCATCAATTCGGTCAGCGGTAAAGCCGCTTCGATTTTGCCCAGATCGATGTAGATATTGCGCAAATCCTGACGCTGCACCACTCCCGTAACGATATCTTCTTCCTTATCTACGAAAGCGTTGTAGATCAGGCCGCGTTCGGCTTCACGAATCCGCTGGGTCACTACCTGTTTGGCAGTTTGTGCCGCGATACGTCCGAAATCACGCGGCGTAACTTCAATCTCCGCAATATCTTCCAGCTGGAAGTGTGGGTTGATTTCTCGTGCAGCAGGCAATGAAATTTCGGTACGTGAATCCAGGACTTCTTCCACGATCAATTTACGGGCATACACCCGAATAACTCCCGTATTACGGTTCATGTCAACACGCACATTCTGGGCCGTGTTGAAATTCCGCTTGTAGCTGGAAATTAGTGCAGCCTCGATCGCTTCAAACAGCACATCCTTGCTGATCCCTTTTTCCCGTTCCAATTCATTCATTGCTTCAATAAAATCCGTACTCATGAATGTTGATCCCCCTTTCAAACATGGCATCTCATACGTAAAACGGCGAAAGGCTCTGAACTCATGAGCACCTTGCCGTTATCGTGAGATGTGTCTTTTTCATTAATAAAGTGAACAAGGCACTTAAAACAAAATAGCTAGGCGCGCACTGGCAACCTTATCATAAGAAATGGCATGCTGTTTTTTGCCTGCTTCGATCACGAGTTCATCGTCATCAAAGGAAAGCAGCTTGCCTTCAAATTCCTTCAATCCGTTCACCGGCTCGTAGGTTGTAACAAAAACATTTTTGCCTACAGCTTTGGTAACGTCCTCAGGTTTTTTCAGTGGACGCTCCGCACCGGGAGAAGACACTTCAAGGAAATAGATGGTTGGAATCGGATCGTTCTCATCCAGCTTGGCGCTCAGCTTTTCGCTGATCAAGACACAATCGTCGATGTCGATGCCACCCTCTTTGTCGACATACACCCGTAAAAACCAGTTGCTGCCTTCTTTGACGTATTCGATGTCAACCAGCTCGAAGCCTTGTTCGTTCAAGTAGGGTTGGATCATTTCTTCCACGGTAGATTTAATGTTCGTTGTGCTCAAAACCAATAACCTCCAACTTAGGTTACACCAGCAAAAAAAGCACTGGCAGATTATTCAATACCCAAGATTCTTGTATACCAAAGACTAAAGAGTGGGTTTCCCCACTCTTTAGAAATTCGTACTATCTCGTTCACTTCAAAAATTATAACATAGTCTGGTAATAGTGACAAGTAAGCGATGCTTCAGGCAGTTTACTTACTAATGAAGGAAAAATTACGTTCCCTCAACAATCGCTATGGTTAGATCCAAATTCAATCCTAGAAAAGGGAAAGCTGATTGCTCTCTGGCAAGCCACGGAAACATCCCATATTCGACAGGAGTTCAACAATGGTCTTACTTGCTTTCGACTTCTGCTGGAAGTCTTCCACCGACAGGAATTCACCATGATCTCTTGCCGCAGCAATATTGCGAGCTGCATTATCCCCGATTCCTGCCAAAGCTGAAAATGGAGGGATTAGTGTTTTTCCGTCAACGATGAACTTTGTCGCTTCTGAACGGTATAAGTCAATGGATTTCAGCGAGAATCCGCGTGCTGCCATTTCCAGACCCATTTCCAGGACAGGTAACATGTTTTTCTCTTTTGGAGGTGCCTGGAAACCTAATTGCTCAATTTCCGTAATTTTGCGATAGATCGCGTCATATCCCTGACACATCAGTTCGATATCAATCTCATCCGCACGAACGGTAAAGTAAGTTGCGTAATATTCAATCGGATGATACAGCTTGAAAAACGCCGTACGTACTGCCGAAATAACATAAGCGGCCGCGTGAGCCTTCGGGAACATGTACTGGATTTTGAGGCATGAATCAATGTACCATTGAGGCACTTTACAATTCTTCATCTCGTCAATCCATTCCTGTGGCAGACCCCGTCCTTTACGAACACTCTCGGTAATCTTAAATGCCAGACTTGCGTCCATTCCCGTTTTATAGATCAGAAATAACATGATATCATCCCGACAACCAATTACCGTCTTAATGTTACACGTTCCGTTCTTAATCAGATCCTGAGCGTTTCCAAGCCATACCCCTGTACCATGGGACAATCCGGAAATCTGCAGTAAATCGGCAAAAGACGTCGGCTGGGATTCAACAAGCATCTGACGTACAAACTTCGTTCCCATCTCCGGCACGCCAAACGTCGCGACTGGCGACCTAATCTGTTCCGGTGTAACACCCAAAGCTTCGGTTGAGTTAAACATGCTCATGACTTTCGGATCATTCATCGGAATGGTCGTTGGATCGACCCCTGTCAAATCCTGCAACATCCGCATCATAGTTGGATCATCGTGCCCCAGAATATCAAGTTTCAGCAAGTTTTCTTCAAAAGCATGATAATCAAAGTGTGTCGTTTTCCACTCCGCATTAACGTCGTCAGCCGGAAACTGAACAGGTGTAACGTCTTCGACCTCGATATAATCAGGTACTACGACAATACCACCGGGATGCTGACCAGTACTCCGTTTCACCCCAGTACAGCCAGAGGCCAAACGATTCAATTCAGCTCCACGCCATTTCTTCTGATGATGTTCCTCGTACTTCTTGGCAAAACCAAATGCTGTTTTCTCAGCCACCGTACCGATGGTCCCCGCACGGAAAACACTCTTCTCACTAAATAGTACTTTCGTATAGTTATGAGCATGAGGCTGATAATCACCAGAGAAGTTCAAGTCAATATCGGGAACTTTATCTCCTTTAAATCCAAGGAAGGTCTCAAACGGAATATCCTGGCCTTCTCCTTTAAGTGTGCCACCACAATCCGGACACTCTTTCTCTGGAAGGTCAAATCCACTCCGAACACTGCCGTCCAGGAACCACTCGCTGTGTTTGCATTCTGAATTCACACAAATATAATGAGCAGGTAGTGGATTAACCTCGGATATACCCAGGAATGTAGCAACAACAGAGGAGCCAACCGATCCCCGCGAACCTACGAGGTAACCATCCTGATTCGATTTTTTAACCAAGCGTTCCGAGATCAGATAGTTGGCAGAAAAACCGTATTTAATAATTGGAATGAGCTCTTTCTCTAGTCGTGCAACTATTACTTCTGGTAATTCCTCGCCATAGATAGACTTGGCAGTGTCATAGCAGGTATTACGGATTTCTTCGTCCGCACCTTCCAGAATTGGAGTAAACAATTTGTCCGGGAATAACTTAATTTCCTCAAAGCGGTCAGATAACTCTACCGTATTTGTAACAACGACTTCGTAAGCTTTATCTTGGCCCAGGAACTGGAACTCTTCCAGCATTTCCTCTGTCGTTCTGAAATGTGCATCCGGTTTACGTTGATCTTTGAGTGGACTAAAACCTGTAATTCCGTGAATGGTAATATCCCGATATAACTTGTCACGCGGTTCCAAATAGTGCACGTTACCTGTGGCTATGACTGGTTTATTAAATTTTACACCTATATCGATGACTTTACGGATCGCTGTTTTGATTTCTTCGGGTGTAGCCACCAACCCTTTATCCACCAAATGCATATACATGGTAAGTGGTTGGATCTCCAGTATGTCATAGAACTCAGCGATCTCTTCCGCTTCTTCGAGCGATTTGTTAAGCACCGCTTCGAAAAACTCCCCTTTTTCACAGCCCGATATAATAACAAGCCCTTCACGCAAATTAATCAGTTTTGATTTGGGAATGCACGGTACCCGCTTGAAATGTTCCGTATGAGAGAGAGATACCAGCTTGTATAGATTTTTCTTACCGACATCATTCAATGCATAGATTCCACAATGGAAAGGTCTTGTATTCGACAAGTCGACACCTACATAATCGTTCAAGCGATCAAGCCTCGTTAACCCTTTCATCTGAGCAGCATCATTTAATAATCCGATCAGTATACCCGCGAGTGCAATCGTATCATCAATGGCACGGTGATGACTTTCAAGTCCAACCTTATATTTATCTGCCATCGTATTCAGACGGTGGTTCTTATTTTTTGGAAATAACAATCGCGCCAGTTCCAACGTGTCAAGGACAGGGTTAGGAAGCTCTGGCATTCCAATTTGCTTCAGCGAAGCCTGGATAAAGCCCATATCAAAACGTGCATTATGCGCAACAAGCACACCATCACCAGCAAACTGCACAAACTCACGAATGACAGGCTCCAGCTCAGGTGCGTCTTTTACCATGTCATCATTAATATTGGTCAACTGCTGAATGTTGTAGGGAATGCGTTCATGCGGATTCACAAACGTTGCAAACCGGTCGATTTCTTTACCATCTTGCATCTTCACGGCTGCAATCTCAATGATTTTGTTCTGTGTTACCGACAAACCTGTGGTCTCGATATCAAATACGATGTATGTTGCTGTTTGGAGATCCAATGGCTGAGGAGCCATTACAACGGCAACAGAGTCATTCACGACATTGGCCTCGAGGCCGTAGATCATTTTAATCCCGTTTTTCTTAGCAGCCTTGGAAGCCTCGGGATATACCTGCACCCCACCATGATCAGTGACTGCAATCGCCTTATGTCCCCACTCTGCTGCCATTTTCACGTATTTGTCGATTGAAGTTACAGCATCCATCGTACTCATCGTAGAGTGCAAATGGAACTCCACCCGTTTCTCTGGTGCATTATCTTTGCGAGACGGCGGTGCTTTAACTTCAATCAAATCCGATGGAATCATGGCCAGTTCAGGAATTTGCATAAACCGGTCATATTCTACACGACCACGCACTTTTACCCATTTACCGTTAGCCAACAAACTGAGAATTTTAACATCCTCTTTTGTTTTGGCAAACATCTTCATTTGCATGGAGTCCGTGAAGTCGGTCAGGTAGAAGGTAAACAACGTATTTCCGTTTCGCAGTTCTTTACGATCCAGTCCAAACACCGAACCTTGAAGCGTGACCTTTTTCTCTTCATCCTGGATTTCCTGCATAGGTACTGCAGGTTCCTTGATGTCATAACCCATTTGCAAACGCAGATCACCCTGCTCCTCATCCACCGGGATTTCTGTGTCCACTTCACTCATCATCTTCTCGATGACCTCAAGTTCTTCTACACGTTTTTGGGCTTGGAACTGTTCCATGGCCTCTTTATTGCTTCCCACTTCACCCACTTGCATCTTGATGCGAAGAGGTAGATGAAAGTATTTTTCATAGAATTTCGTAATAGCCTGATCTATCTGTTTCTTACGAGCCAATTCCATCGACGTTGCATCACTCATTGTCAGTTGTAGGAGATCCTCTTCACATTCAAAGGTTGTCCGGTTCATCCAACCATTTACAGATGGAATCTCACGGGTAACCCACTCCAGAAAGAGATTCCAATATTCACTGACGATATCACCATTTTGTACTTGGTCCGTGTATTTGAAGCCAAATGAAATTTTGGCGATATGATTCATTTTCTCTTGGATATGCAGGCAAAATGTGCGATAGATTGGAGCGGGTACCAACGTATCCTTTGCAATCAGAATATTCCAATCCCGATTACTTCGATTGGTCTCTACTTGTTCAATCCATCCATCCAAAAAATAGGGCTCTAACAGACCAGCCGGAAGCTCTGCCTGTTTCATCAACAACTCAAACCGTTTTCTTTTCTCCTCGAATCCGCTCATCGTGTTCCTCCTTGTACCCCCTTAAAGCATGAAAAGCCCCTGCATTCAAAAATGTCACCGATCCGAACTCGCACCGACTCATTTTATCCGACAGAAGCTCTCCATTCATTACTCTTACAGTCCGTACGTGCCATTATATACATTGAACAAAAAGATATTTACACTTACCACTCCGATAACAGAACAACCTTCCGATCGCTGTTACCCCCAGATTTTTTGATTCCCATTTACAAAGGGGAAAATCCGGGGATAAAGGCGCAGTGTATGCTTCCGATGTAGCTTTCTTTCAGAAAGCTTTTAGCTCCGCTTCTTCAGGTTATTTCTGTTCTCTACGTTCTCATGTAAATGTTTAGTTCAATGTATATAGTCATGTGACCCTGACTTAGTATGCTCTTGCAAACACAACCGTGTGTTCTGCCTGTTCACCACAAGCCAGGCACGTATGCTTTTCTTCCGCAGGCTGGAACGGAATGTTCCGGCTTGTTGCACCTGTGACTTCTCTTACTTTATCTTCGCAAGTTTCCGAACCGCACCATCCGGCCAGTGTAAACCCGCGTTTATTTTCCATCAGTTCTTTCATCTCATCGAGTGTATCCACGGAGTAGAAGTTATCCGACATAAATGTGCGAGCACGCTCTAACATATCTACCTGGATCTGTGTCAGCATAGCCTGGATCTCTTCTACCAGGTTTGCTTGTTCTACCACTTTCTTCTCACCTGTGATCCGTGATACGAGTACACAAACGCCATTTTCCATATCACGTGGACCAATCTCTAGACGAATCGGAACACCGCGCATCTCGTATTCATTGAATTTCCAACCTGGGCGAACATCGCTGCGATCATCCATTTTCACACGGACTCCAGCTTTTTTCAACTCAGTGAACAACTCATCTGCACGCCCAACAACAGCATCACGTGTTTTCGGAGGTCCAATTGGAATCATGACCACTTGAGTCGGTGCGACTTTAGGAGGAAGTACGAGACCACGGTCATCTCCATGAACCATAATTAATGCACCGATCAAACGTGTGCTTACTCCCCATGAAGTAGTGTAAGCCAGCTCCAGCACATTATTCCGGCTAAGATACTGGATTTCAAATGCTTTTGCAAAGTTCGTCCCCATGTAGTGAGATGTACCTGCTTGTACTGCACGTCCATCCTTCATCATGGCTTCGATCGAGTAGGTATCCACCGCACCCGCAAACTTCTCGGACTTGGTTTTCTGACCCACAATTACAGGAATAGCCAAGTATTCCTCAACCACTTCACGATAAATCTGAAGCATTTTCATCGTTTCTTCACGTGCTTCTTCTTCCGTCTCATGCGCTGTATGACCTTCCTGCCACAGGAACTCACTTGTGCGAAGGAAAGGCAACGTTCTTTTTTCCCAACGAACTACGTTAGCCCACTGGTTGATCAGTACCGGAAGATCCCGATAAGACTGAATCCACTTGGAATACATGTGACCAATAATCGTTTCGGATGTAGGACGGATTGCCAGACGTTCTTCCAGCTTCTCTCCGCCAGCTTCCGTAACCCATGGTAATTCAGGGTTAAAACCTTCCACGTGCTCTTTTTCCTTTTGAAAGAAGCTCTCAGGAATGAACATCGGGAAGTACGCATTGCGATGACCCGTTTCCCGGAAACGACGATCCAACTCATCCTTAATATGTTCCCAGATTTCAAAGCCGTCTGGTTTGAACACAATACAACCGCGTACGGGTGCATAGTCCATGAGATCAGCTTTTTTGATAACATCAATGTACCAGCGTGAGAAATCCTCACCCTGTGGTGTGATTTCAGTCACGAACTGTTTATCATTTTCCTTTGACATAAGACTCCAGCGTCCTCCCATAACGACTATCTCTGAATGTCCAGAGCGTAGTCCAACCGTAATTATCCGTTAATTAAACGTAATATATCATTGTAAGTTACTGCCAGCATCAACACAAACAACATCGCAAATCCGACGAAATGCACCATGCCTTCGCGATTGGGATCAACAGGTCTGCCGCGCAGCGCTTCAATTCCCAAAAATACCAGACGGCTGCCGTCCAATGCAGGTATTGGTAGCAAGTTGAAAATCCCAAGGTATAGACTCAAAATTGCTGCCCATCTCGTTAACTGCTCAATCCCTTGTTTAGCAATTTGTCCTGTCACTTCAAATGTGCGAACTGGACCACCAATATCATCCATGTTGAACTGATTGATCAGATGTTTAAAACCTTCAAATATTATTTTGGTTGTGTCAACCATGGCCACGCCTGAGACTTTAAATGTCTCTACAAATCCAACAGATCGGGTTGGTAACGTAGGTACAATTCCCACTTTACCGCCCTCTTGTCCTTCTACAGCACGTGGAGTAATCGTTATATTAAACGTATCCGAACCCCGGCGCAGCGTCCATTCCATCGGCTTGTCTTTGGAATCGGCAATCATCGACACCATTTTTTGTGAATCCGTACCAATTGCAGTACCATTGATGGTTTCGATAATATCGCCCTTTTGCAGGTTCGCCTGATCCGCTGCCCCACCTTCAAGCACTTCACCAATTACAAGATTTTTTGGATTTTCCACTGGAACTCCTGCCATCTGCGCATATACAGCAAACAGCACAAAGGCCAAGATAAAGTTCATGAGTGGGCCCGCAAAAATAGCCAATGCACGCTGTCCAACAGTTTTGCTGCCGAATTGACGATCTTTCGGTGCAATCTGCGTTTGTTTACCTCGACTTACCAACATTGCTTGAGGATGAATACGATACTCCTGAATCTCTCCATCTACATCGAGTTGAAGCTTCAGCGCTCTCTCCATATCAATGGAGATGACTTCACCACGTATTACATTTTTACGGTTATCCAGCTGGTCCAGATAGATCATCTTCACCTGGTCATCCGCTGATCTTACCGCAATGGTCTGTCCTTCCTGGATCTCTACCAGTTCCGGATCTTCCCCTGCCATCCGTGCATATCCACCAAAAGGCAACAAACGCAATGTAAACTGGGTCTCGTTTCTTTTATATGAGAACAATTTGGGACCAAAACCGATCGCAAACTCCCGTACAAGAATACCGGCGCGTTTGGCAAAATAATAATGCCCCCATTCATGAACCGTCACGATGACAAAGAACATGAGCACCGTTAGAAATACCACTTGTATGGTTTCCAATCCCTATCCATCCTCCTTCACGGCACATACCGCAGTCTGTCCCTCTAGATTATCATTATTCTCTGATGCCGCACAAGAGAATCACTTCTTCCAATTTGTTATGAAAAAAGAGATTACAGACTGGCCGCAAGCTTACGGCTCTCCTGATCACAACGTGCGATCTCCTGCAGATCAGGCTCGTCCACATTGTGGTGTGCTTCCAGCACAGAAGCAATAATATCTTCTATTTTAAGGAATGAAATCTCTTTACGCAAGAAACGGGCTACAGCAACCTCGTTGGCTGCATTAAACGCCGTTGTTGCGGTTCCTCCCATTTTACCACACTCATACGCCATTCTTAAACACGGGAACCGTTCCATATCCATATCACGGAAATGTAATTTCCCAGCTTGAGCAAGAGACAGACGCTGTGCTGGTGATGGCAAGCGGTCAGGGTAAGTCAGTGCATATTGAATTGGAACTCGCATATCCGGATTCCCCAGTTGTGCGATGATGCTTGTGTCATCAAATTCCACATATGAATGAATAACACTCTCTGGGTGAAGCAATACATTAATCTGATCATATCGAAGACCAAATAACCAATGTGCTTCAATGACCTCAAGACCCTTGTTAACCATCGTTGCCGAGTCTATCGTGATTTTGGAGCCCATTGACCAATTCGGATGTTTAAGTGCATCCTCTATAGTCACGTTCTTCAACTGTTCACGGGTAAGATCACGGAATGATCCACCTGAAGCGGTGAGCGTGATGCCTGTCAGGCGTTCTCTGTTTTCACCATTTAAACATTGGAATATCGCAGAGTGCTCACTATCAACGGGCAGTAAAGAGACTCCTTTGGCAGCCGCTCTTGTCGTAACGATATGCCCCGCTGTAACCAATGTCTCCTTATTGGCCAGTCCGATCTGTTTGCCTGCATCTATGGCAGCAAGCGTTGACTCCAATCCAATACTGCCCACCACCGCTGTAACAACCGTATGCGCATCGGTTCCTGCCGCAACTTCTACGAGTCCTTCGTTGCCATAAAATAGTTGCGTTCCTGCTGGCAAATGTGGAGCTATCTTCTCCGCCAGTTCTTTGGACCCCACTGATACTTTGTTCGGCCGGTAACGTTTGGTTTGTTCGATCAGCAGGTCTGTATTGCCTCCGGCAGCCAGTCCCTCCACTTGAAAGAGTTCTGGATGCATGTCAACTACATCCAGTGTCTGGGTTCCAATGGAACCGGTTGACCCAAGAATCGCAATTTTTTTCATGCTGCACCTCATCTTTAATTATCCAATGCCTACGGCGAACAATGCTGTTATCTCAGACTCATGTTCTTCTTTAGTAGGGCAGTAGCATTAGTATATGTACGAATGGAAAAACAACAATCCAGCTGTCGCACCGATCAAGAATGCCTCCATGCCCTGGGAGAAGACTGCCTGAATCCTTGATATTATATACACGTTTGTATGCAGACTGGATCAAGTCACCCATCTGACCTACAACTGCACAGGCAATTCCGATCACAATCGCTCTCTGCCAGGAAAGCAAACCATCTGATACTAATGCAAAAATAACAGAAGTAACAATTGCAATTACGATGCCACCCAGTGCACCCTCTATAGTCTTGTTTGGACTGATGGAAGGCCACAGTTTGTTTTTACCAATGAGTTTCCCTACAAAATAAGCTCCTGCATCACTGGCCCATATGGAGCCCAGCAACAGGAACGTCCAGAACAACCCATGATGCAGATGTCTGGATTCTGCAATGTAATAGAAACCGATTCCTATATACAACACGCCGAGGAAAAGCATGGCCACTGTATTCACGGGAACCTTATTTTTGGTGACAACCGAAGCTGTCATCAGTACAAGCATTACTATCCAGATGACCTGAAATAAGGATAGCGGTCTTGCCTCCCAAAGCATTTCCCAAGGAAACACAATGGCAAACACACCAGCATATCCAATCAGGGCTACACCTGAAAAAGGCATCACCCCGGTCATTTTAACAAATTCATAATAACCGATGAGAGCCATAAGCAATACCAAACCATGGTACCAGGGTCCGCCCAGCATGCAAAAACCTAAAAACAACACACCTGCTATGATTCCTGTCGTTAGTCGCTGTTTCAACGGCTTCATCCTCCATCTATTTCAAACCGCCGTAACGCCTTGTTCTGCGCTGATATTCGGCTACTGCTTCAAGCAAATGCTTTTTGCCAAATTCGGGCCAGTATATATCCGTAAACCATAATTCACTATATGCAAGCTGCCAAAGCATAAAGTTGCTTAATCTCAACTCTCCGCTCGTCCGGATCAGCAGATCCGGATCAGGCATGTCAACCGTCAGCATATGTCTATCAATGAGTTCAGGTGTTATATCCTCTGCCGATAGTTCCCCCGATTTCACCTGCAGAGCGATCTGTTTAACACAGTCCGTCATTTCACGACGACTTCCATAGTTCATTGCAAAATTCAAAACGAGACCTGTATTATGTTCCGTAAGACGAATGGCTTCCCGCAAGGCATTAATGGTATGAGAAGGTAAATGTTCCTCTTGACCCATCATGCGAATGCGCACATTTTTTTCTATAAGTTCATCCAGCTCTATAGCTAGAAATTCTTGCGGAAGTCGCATCAGAAAATCCACTTCTTCTTTTGGACGCGTCCAGTTTTCTGTCGAAAAAGCGTACATCGTCAGATATTTGATGCCCAGTTCATCCGCCGCGATGGTCGCACGTTTGACCGCCTTCATGCCATTTTGGTGCCCGGCTATACGCGGCAGCCCCAAACGTTTGGCCCATCGTCCATTGCCGTCCATGATGATGGCGACGTGCTGCGGGATATTGTCCTCGGATATAGTCAGCGTTTCCTGCTTGTCAGCCCCATTCCACCACGACCGAACCCGTTTGATCATTCCTGTTCCTCCAAAATCCCTGAAGTTTCTTTATCTGAAGCTTGGAAAAAGAGACAAAACCCCACCGTATTGGAGGGGCTGCGCTTGTCTTACACTTCCATGATTTCTTTTTCTTTGGCAGCGAGTACCTTATCGACTTCAGCAATAAACTTGTCGGTCGATTTTTGGATATCATCTTGATGTCTCCGGGATTCATCCTCAGAAATATCTGACTTTTCCAGTTTCTTGATGTCATCATTCGCATCACGGCGAATGTTACGAATCGCTACTTTACCTTCTTCACCGAACTTCTTCGTCAGCTTAACAAGTTCCGCTCTACGTTCTTCCGTCAATGCCGGAATAGACAAACGGATCATGCTACCATCATTGGCTGGAGTAAGACCCAGATCCGATTTCATGATGGCACGCTCGATGTCACTCATGGAGGATTTGTCCCAAGGCTGAATCATCAGTGTACGGGAATCCGGAGTACTGATATTAGCGAGTTGATTCAATGGCGTCATTGCTCCATAATACTCTACCTGAATTCGGTCCAGAAGAGCTGGAGTTGCGCGGCCTGCACGCAAAGTAGCCAGGTCACGACGCAATGCTTGAATTGCTTTTTCCATACGCTCTTCGGCATGTTGTTTAACCGCTTGTGGCATTAATCTACACTCCCTTTAACGATTGTTCCGATACGTTCGCCCAGAACAACACGTTTGATGTTACCTTGTTCCGTAATGGCAAATACGATCAACGGGATGTTGTTGTCCTTACAAAGCGAGGATGCCGTTGAATCCATTACACCAAGGTCTTTGTTAAGAATATCCATGTAAGTCAACTGATCAAATTTCACAGCTGTACTGTCCTTAAACGGATCTGCTGAGTATACACCATCAACTTTATTTTTGGCCATCAAGATAACTTCTGCTTCAATCTCCGCTGCGCGCAGTGCTGCTGTTGTATCCGTGGAAAAGAACGGGTTACCTGTACCTGCTGCAAAAATAACGACCCGGCCTTTCTCCAGATGGCGAATAGCTCTACGACGAATATAAGGCTCTGCAATCTGTTGCATTGCAATAGATGTCTGTACACGCGTAGGCACTTCAATCTGTTCCAAAGCATCCTGCAGTGCCAGCGAGTTCATTACTGTCGCCAGCATACCCATATAATCGGCAGTTGCACGATCGATGCCGTTTTCGCTACCGGCAATTCCACGCCAGATGTTTCCGCCGCCACATACAATAGCAACCTGTACACCAAGTGCAACAACCTCTTTTACCTGTTGGGCAATCGACGAGATCGTATCTGCATCAATACCGTAGCCGTTTTGACCGGAAAGAGACTCTCCGCTGACCTTTAAGACAACACGTTTAAATACTGGCTGTTCCAATTATTCACCCTCCACTTTGAATCGAACACGCTTGGTGTTCAACCAACAAAACTTCTCGCGCATGGCCTCCTGCTTAAAAAGAAAGGAACACAGTTGTGTTCCGCTCTTTTAGGAAAAACGTTTAACCGGTATGGCACTGTTTTCCTGAGATATAAGGGAGTTTACGCTTCGAAGTTTCATCATTCTTATATCTTCGAAAATCAATTCTGCTCGCCGGTTTATAGAAACCGTCTTATTTGTTTACTTGGGACATTACTTCTTCTACGAAGTTGTCTACTTTTTTCTCAAGACCTTCACCCAGTTCGTAACGAACGAAACGACGGATGGAGATGTTTTCACCAATTTGGCTGATTTTTTCGTTCAGCAATTGAGAGATCGTTTTGTCTGGATCTTTAACGAAAGTTTGTTCCAGCAGGCAGTACTCTTCGTAGTATTTACCGATACGGCCTTCAACCATTTTTTCAATGATTTTTTCTGGTTTGCCTTCGTTAAGAGCTTGAGCTTTCAGAATTTCTTTTTCTTTTTCCAGCTCATCTGCAGGAACTTCTTCACGTGTAACGAATTTAGGATTAGCTGCAGCGATTTGCATAGCTACATCTTTAACGAAATCTTTAAATTGATCCGTTTTACCAACGAAGTCTGTTTCACAGTTAACTTCAACCAAGACACCAATACGTCCACCAGCGTGGATGTAAGATTCAACAACGCCTTCAGTTGCTGCACGGCCTGCTTTGCTTGCTGCTGCAGAAAGACCTTTCTCACGCAACAATTCAGCTGCTTTTGTTACATCACCGTTTGCTTCTTCCAGTGCTTTTTTGCAATCGAGCATACCAGCGCCCGTTCTTTCGCGAAGTTCTTTTACTGCACTCGCATTAACTGCCATTATAAATTCCCTCCAACATTAAGTATTGTACGTACACTCTAAAAAAAGGGCAGTGAGAGGTTATCCACCTGCCAACCACCCTTTTCATTTAGTTTATAACATATGTTCGAATCTATTAAGCGGAAGTTTCTTCGCCTTGGTTAGCTTCGATTACAGCATCAGCCATTTTACCTGTAAGCAATTTAACAGCGCGGATCGCGTCGTCATTACCTGGGATAACATAATCGATCTCATCCGGATCGCAGTTAGTATCAACGATACCAACAATTGGGATACCCAATTTGCGAGCTTCCGCAACAGCGATACGCTCTTTGCGTGGATCGATGATGAACAGGGCGCTTGGCAGGCCTTTCATATTTTTAATACCGCCCAAGAATTTCTCCAGACGATCTTTTTCTTTGCGAAGCAAGATTACTTCTTTTTTAGGCAATACAGCGAATGTACCGTCTTCTTCCCAAGCTTCCAACTGTTTCAAACGATCAATACGTTTTTGAATAGTTTGGAAGTTAGTCAGGGTACCGCCGAGCCAGCGTTGGTTAATGTAGAATTGACCAGCACGTTCAGCTTCTTCTTTAACAGAATCTTGAGCTTGTTTCTTAGTACCCACGAAAAGAATTTTACCATTCTCTCCTGCGATTCCTTTAACGAAATTGTAAGCCTCTTCGACTTTTTTCACCGTTTTTTGCAAATCGATGATGTAAATTCCGTTTCTTTCAGTGAAGATATAACGATCCATTTTTGGGTTCCAACGACGAGTTTGGTGACCGAAGTGTACCCCAGCTTCGAGAAGCTGCTTCATGGAGATTACTGCCATCTTCACACACCTCCTAATATGGTTTTTATTGTGTCCTCCGCCGGCATCATTTTTCGCCAAGACTCTCCATAAGGAAAGCACCCTCAACAAAATTAGCACATGCGTGTGTTTTAACACCGTTATCTAATATAGCATAACTGACTGTCCGATGCAACAGTCTTTGAAGCTAAAAACTACTTTTCGTTTTTTGCTAGTATCGAATCATTTTAAACTTGATATGTAACTCAGGCGCTAATTATTATCAAGCTTTGAAAATGTACCGTTTAATACGCAAAAACCGTCCTGTCCGAGCATGCTCAGTTTGACGGTTCTTTCGTGATTTTTGCGATAATGGATTTGAAACTTTCGCCTTTTTCAAGCGCATAGGTACCCACCTGGATTTTGGTATTGATTCGCTCAGCCTTGCCAGCCTTTATGAATGCTTGAGCATCATCTACGATTCCCGCAGTTTTTAGGTTTGCTGCAACGATCGCCAGACTGTTGCCTGAACGTACTTTAAATGATACTGTTGCGCCTTTCGGATTGCTTGGCGTTACAGGTTCTGTTGTTTTCGGCTCAGTTATCTCTTTCTGCCCTTCAACTTCACTTGTAGCAGGCTCTTGTGGCTTCTCAGGCTCGGTAGGTGTTTCCGTAGAGGTTACTGTCTCAGGTGGTGTTGCTGTTTCCCCTTGCAACTCACTGCTTTCCTGCTTTTTCTTCTCTACCCACTCAGCTTCTGTGTACAATTCCTCTTCAGAACCGACCACCTTCATATCCAGGCTTTTTGCAGCTGTTTCAAGCTGTTCTTTGGTCATATTGGCAGTCTGCTCGGGGTCCAGATTACTATCCGACAATGCATTTTGTCCAACTGTGGCCAGTTGAAGCAAAACTGCACCAATAATCATGCCGCTCCCCAGACCAATCCATAAGGATCGCTTGTCCATGACTTAGCTTTCCTCCCGTTCTGCCAGTTGCAGTATTAACTGTACCTCACCTCGCTGAATGCCTGTCTGCTTGGATATGGCATCCATCGACTTACCTTCAGCATGTAGATTAAAGAGTTCTGCATATCGATCTTTAATCGATTCACGCCCAGGCAAAGATTCGACTTCACTGGTCTGTTGGTCTGCTTCTAACGCCTGCTGGGCCGCCTCTGCTTGTACACTTTTCACGAGTGCTTGTGCTTGCAAACCTTCGGAAGATTGTACAGATACATTACCGGAGTGTGGAACAGGTGATGCGACAGCTTCGTTCTTTTTGCTCTGTTCCAGCTGATCCAACCGCTGCTGTAATTCCTGAAGTTGCAATTGCATACGTTGATCGGCTGCTGTCGCTTCTCCCTTCATTTCAGCCACACGTTGAATAAGAGCATCATTATCATTTTCGATCTCGGTCATGTAGTGCTCAAGCGTAGATTCCATCTCCTGCACCAGTTGATGCCCAGGCTCTTGCACCTTGTTTTTCCGTGGCATAATACAAGCGTAGGCGATGGCGCAGGCCCCTAATATGACAATAATGATCCATGGTGACAAATTGGGTTCTCTCCTTCTGATTCAACCATCGGTGCGCAAGACTGCATGTCCATAACAACCATTTATTATAAAGACAGATCTATGTGTTTTCCCTTGTAAGGGTGCTCTGCAGGTTTCACAGTTTCTTGAGCTTGAGCCTGAACCGTCTCCTGTCCATCGGAACCACTCTGCTGATCTCCATCATGGTTATGCCCATCACGCACCGAAGTCTGTGAAGTTTCGTCCATTGCTTCACTTCGTTGCCTTGCTTCATTTGCTTCTTTCGACGTTTGCTCTGCCAAAAGATTCTGATCCGTAATCGGTCGCTGCTGGGCTTCACTTTGATAACGTCCCGCTTCACTTGTTCGTGGTACCGCAATCTGCAACTCCACTGCTTTGAAACTCATACGCTCACCTCACGGTTTCGAATGGATTTCTTCCTGTGCCTGAATGCTGTACTTAAACGTATGGAACCATCGTAATATCACCATCGTGATAATAAAATGAAATTCGACTCACTGGATCTTTAATAAATTTCGTGTATCTGCCGATAACTATTTTAGAGCCTCCATAAATCATCTTCAGAATATCAACACGAGCATTACTTGTATCTTCAAGTGCCTTTTCAATTTCAAAGATACGCATTTTCGTTTCTTCACTTATACGAAGAGCAGATTTCTGCGTAGCATTCAGTTTGATTCGCATCGACATCTTATCTGGAGTTAGTTGTCCAGCGGCAGCTAATTGATCCAGCAATGTCAAAGCTTTCTTCGTTTTGTCCAAGGAATCCATCTGTTCTCTGACTTCCTTACGCAAATCATTGAGTTCGTTACGCAGCTTTGGCAGCACACCAACTTCTATGGAAGTGACCGTGGACATGCTGTTGCCCACAACACGCGCTGAGACGTTCTGACCAGCCTGGATCGAGCCACCAACAATAAGACCTTTGGTTCCCGCACAGATGACACCGTGGCCAGCACGAATATTAGAATGCATAATACTTTGGGAAACCAGAACATCTTCACCGGCATCTACGTTGCCTTCTTGAATGAAAGTACATTTAACATTATGGCCTGCTTGTACCAGTCCTTTGTTATATCCAATAATACCACCGGTAATTTCGATTGAGCCGCCTGCTTCCAGTTCAGCTCCTTCGACACCTCCGACGACACGAATGTCACCTGCTGCTTTTACTTTAAATCCGGTAAGTACATTGCCTCGTATGACAACTGTGCCTACAAAGTCGATATTACCGTTATTGTAGTCAACGTCACCATTGACTTCATAAACCGGAAACACATTCAGTTTGTTACCGTCCGTTTTGGTAACCAGCCCATCCAGTGCAGCATACATCGCAGAACCATCCGGGTTAATCACAACGTTTTTCCCAACTTTAAACCGAGCTTCTTTTCCCGGACGATAAGGAATTTCCTCACCCGTTACTGCCCTGCCTGGTATGCCATCGCTAGGAGCGATCCGCTCTGCAATGATCTGACCACTACGGACATTGTTTAATCGGGTCACTTCTTTGTAATCGACAGTTCCATCTTCCGATTCCAGTGGTCGTCGTTCATTCGTATCGTCCATTCCAACCAGGACCTTGATGAAGCCATCTGTTCCTTGAATGGGAGCGACACCTTCTGCAATCTTGTATTTATCTTTCAAATAGGTTTCAGGGTTGTTCACAAAAAGTAATAATGCCTCTCGCGATACACCTTGTTTGATGCCCTTGTTTGCCACAAATTGTTCAAGTTCATCGATCGTGCAGGCAAAGCCTTCTTCCTCTTTGGAAAATTCAAGGTAGGCTGTGCATTTGTCGTCCGATAAAACAATGTTTAAACATTGTTCCAAAGCAGTCCGCTGTGTCACCGCAATTCTTCCCCCTTTTAGACTTTCCACTCCCCAAACTCCAATGATATTACTTCTCTCTATTAATCTTTACGCATCAACAAATCTTTCTGTTTGTCCAACGTGCCGCGTAATCGTAATATTGCCTTGGAATGTAACTGGGATATACGAGACGGAGAAAGAGACATAACCTCAGCAATTTCACTAAGAGAAAGATCATCGTAATACAAGAGTGAAACAACCGTTCTCTCTTTTACCGTCAACTTGTCAAGCCCTTGCACCAAAGCTTCCTTCAAATAAAACTCATTCACTTTATAATCCGGATTTTTGGCTTTCTCATCCACCATCAAAGACAGACGAGTCTCAGACTCTTCCTCACGAATTGGGTCCTCCAGCGAGCAAAGTGACATGACTGCCACTTCCTGAAGCATATGTTGAAAATCTTTAGTGGATACGTCCAAGTACTCGCTCATTTCCTCATCACTAACAGACCTGAGATAACTTTGTTCCAGCTGTTGGTAGGCGTCTTCAATTCGCTTGGCCTTCTCACGCACAGAACGCGGAACCCAATCACCTTGACGCAGACCGTCAAGAATGGCTCCGCGGACCCTCCATGATGCATAAGTTTCAAATTGCAGACCACGTTCATAGTCGAACTTCTCCAATGCATCAATTAACCCCATAACGCCATTGCTCTCCAAGTCATCCTTGGGAACATTTTTGGGTAAACCAACAGCCAGTCGACCGGATACATAATTTACAATATGAAGATACTTTTCAATCAACGTTTTCTTGGCTTCAAGATCTCCATGTTCTTTCCACTTTTCCCACAGATCAGAATGGTTCAAATGTGAAGCTTTACGCTCGTTCAATTACTTTCACCCTCCTTATTTGTCTGTCAGGTGACGAACGGCCTGCGCCAATTCCTCCGGATCCTTGGTCCGGACAAGTTTAGGCGGATCCAAAGGGGCGAATCCCGTTGGAGCTTTCGTCTCAGATGGCGGAAGATCGTCCCCAGATGAAGCGTTCTGTCCACTCTTGAGCAAATCATTCAGCTCTTGTCCATCGTCTTCGATTTTAATGTCCACCTGTGAACCTCTTTGATCTTGAGCACTTGGTGAATCATAACCATACCCATTTCCCTCGATCTGAGGGTTCAGCAGCAATCCCAATCCCCAGCGTAAACCATATGCAAGGACAAACCAGGCTACGAATCCGATCAATCCGCGAATTAAACTGGTCATCAGCACATTGCTGCTGTATGCTACAAAAAAAGTAAGAATAAACCCAACGATGCCTGCTCCAAGATTAATGCGGTAGTTTCCTATCATAGTCTTATAGTTCCTTTACACCCATTTGTACGCTTCGAATAGTCAAAAGTCCAGTTTCACAATCCATCTCAATCGTTCGTCCATAATTCCCACCCGTATCTTCTGCTAGAAGAGGGATATTGAGTTTTTGAAGCCACTCTCGACAAGAATCTGCATTCCTTGGTCCAATACGCATTGTATCTCCAGCGCCAGCAAAGGCAAACATCTGAGAGCCTCCGGCCATTTTAGACACAATACGTGAGTGAGAAGCGCCTAGTTTAATCATCTTTTCCAAAAGCTCAGGCAACGCCGTATCCGCATATTTCGCAGTGTTCAGTTTCCCTTCACGGGCGATCTCTGAAGTAGGAAGCATGACATGCGCCATTCCAGCCAGCTTCAAATGTGGGTCATACATTGTTAATCCCACACACGAACCCAAGCCAGTCGTACGGATTACACCAGGAAGATGAGCGATGTTTAAATCCGCCATACCGACTTTAACGACGCTTTTGTCCTCAATCATGGCTCAGTGGCACCCCTAGTGATTCAAATATCTTTGCAAAGGATGGTGGATCCGGAATGAGGAAAAACTGACCCTCAACTTGATCTTCACCTTCAAAGAAAGATGTGTCAATCAACAATGCAGCGTCACCCATCTCGCCAAATTGCAGCAAGCCATAACTTAGAATGGCACCCGCCATGTCGATGGCAAGTCCAGGGACAGTTGGATACATAGACAACTTCGTGAAATCTGCCAGAGAAGAAAGATAGGATCCAGCCAAAATATTTCCAATCTCGGAAAGCGCTGATTGTTCCATATCTGTAAAATCGAGTCCTTCTTTCAGATCAAACCCGGCAAGTCTATTCAACAACATTTTAGCAGCCTCTGGTGTCATCATAAAGAAAAGATTTCCCGGTGCTTCGCCTTCTACACGAAGAAACACGGTAACCACGATGCGTTCATCTCCGCCCACTTTTTCGGCAACTTCTTCAAAAGGGAGCATTTGTACTGTAGGTACACCCATGTCAATCGGTCTGTTGAGGAGTTGAGACAACGCCGTTGCGGCGTTGCCTGCTCCAATGTTACCGACCTCTTTGAGCACATCCATCTGGAATACCTCAAATCGGTTGAACATCTCCACGGTACTAGCCCTCAACACTTTCCAGCTGTACAATCTCGCTTTTATTTAATACTTCGTTTAGGTTGAGCATAATCAACAAGCGTGAATCTTCCAATTTAGCAACACCTCGCAGGTATCTCGCTTTGACGCCGCCAACCACTTCTGGGGGGCTATCGATCGCACTGCTTTTGATATCAATAACATCATTAGCAGAATCTACGATAAAGCCAACTTGCATGTCGTCTACACCTACGATAACAATACGAGTCTGATCCGTGTATTCCGTTTCCGGAAGGGAGAAACGACCGCGTAGATCAATGACTGGAATTACAACACCGCGTAGATTAATAACTCCTTTTACAAAGGAAAGTGTCTTGGGGACACGGGTAATTGGCATCATGCGCTCAATCGTCTGAACCTTGTCTACCTCAATACCATACTCTTCGGAACCCAATTTAAAGACGATGACTTTCAACTCTTCTTCCATGTAAAAAACCTCCCTATTAAATGTAAGACTTAGCTCTATGCTTATTTAATAAATGCATTAGGATCAAGAATCAGGGCTACTTGTCCATCTCCGAGAATGGTTGCTCCAGAGATTCCTTCAATAGCAGGAAGATAGGTTCCCATTGATTTGAGAACAATCTCACTTTGTCCAATAAATTCTTCAACAGCTACGGCTGCAAGACGGTCGCCTTTGCGAATCACGACAATTTCTGTTTCTTGCTCATCAGCGTCATTGAAATCCGGTACAGAGAATACTTCGCTCAAAGACAAGTACGGAATCAGTGACTCACGGAACGTGATCATTTTATTGCCATGAATATTACGAACTTGCTCACGTTGTACAATGGCCGTCTCTACAATGGAAGACAACGGAACAGCATATTTCTCAGAACCAAGTCGTACAAGCATTGCAGCAATAATGGATAGTGTCAACGGAAGCTGAACAGAGAAGTTCGTGCCTTTGCCTGGAGTTGAATGAATCGTTACATTACCCCCAAGCGAAGTGATCTTCGATTTCACTACATCCAAGCCAACACCCCGGCCAGAGATATCCGAGATAATATCAGCAGTACTAAAACCAGGTGCGAACAACAGCTGATTCACTTCATCATCACTCATTTTGGCACCTTGTTCTTCGGTTACAACTCCACGTTTGATCGCGGTTTTCAAAAGCTTGTCGCGATAGATACCTTTACCATCATCTTCAATCTCGATAAATACGTGATTTCCACTGTGGAAGGCACGCAGGTTTACTGTACCCATCTCTGGTTTACCTGCAGCTACACGCTCTGCAATGGATTCCACACCATGGTCAACCGCGTTACGCAGTAAATGCACAAGCGGATCACCAATCTCATCAATTACCGTACGATCCAGTTCCGTCTCAGCACCTGTAATCACCAGATCGATTTTTTTATCAAGTGTCTTAGCCAGATCACGGATCATGCGCGGGAATCGATTAAATACGGTATCTACCGGAACCATCCGCAATTTCAGTACAATATTTTGCAAATCTGTGCTAACTCGACTTAAATGAGCTACTGTATCGGATAAATCATTGTTGCCTGTTTCACTGGCCAGTTGCTCCAGACGTGAACGGTCAATCAACAATTCACTGAACAGGTTCATCAATACGTCGAGACGTTCAATATCCACACGAATGGTACGTGAAGGTGCAGCAGCTTGCTTCGGTGCAGCTGTTTTAGCTGGTGCCGTTGTGGCTTCTTCTTTGGGTACAGAATTCTTATCTGGCGAAGGAACCTCAGCTACAGCTGTTGGTGCGGGTGGCGCTTCAACTGTAGCTGCTACCTGATTGGCCATCTGCTGGAGAGTCTCCTGATCCAGTTGAATGAGCTTTGCACTTTCAATTTCAGAGATACTCATGATGCCTTCTTCCAGTTCGTGCGCTTCTTTAGTTGTTATGTAATACAACGAGAAACTGCGCTCAAACTTCTCCTGCTCAATATCCTGAACGGATGGGTAAGCTTTAACGACTTCACCTGAACGTTCCAGCATATCAAAGACCATATAAGCCCGTACACCTTTTAACTGGCTATGCTCGCTAACAAGCACATCCACGTAGAACACACGATGACCTTCGGCGATCGACTGATCCAGCACTGAATATTGGAATTCATCCAGCTCCACAGCCGAAGAGATTGAAGCGTTAGCCGGCTTGTTTGTTTCTGTAGCAGGTCCATTTCCGTTTGTCATTTCACCATTTTCAATGGCTTGAAGTGAAGCTACGATTGACGACACATCTGCTTTACCTTGTCCACCTTCGGTAATATCCTGAACCATAGTTTCCAAAGCGTCCAGACTCTTGAACATGGTATCAAAAATGTAATCCTGCATTTTCAACTTCTCATTACGAACCAGATCCAACACATTTTCCATTTTATGTGTCAGTGATGCCAAATCTTCAAAGCCCATAGTTGCTGCCATACCCTTCAAGGTATGAGCAGAGCGGAATATAACCTGAACTATGCCCAGGTCTTCCGGATTGCCTTCAAGTTGAAGCATGTTTTCGTTAAGCGATTGCAGATGATCATTAGACTCATCAATAAACATGGATAAATATTGGTTCATGTCCATTGTGAGGCACCTCCTCCGTGAGTTACACTCCGTTATTTCACTGCTTGAACAAGTTTAGAAGCAATCTCCTGCAATGGCAGAAGATGACGAACGCATTGCAGCTCTACAGCAGAACGCGGCATACCATATACAACACATGTTTCTTCATTCTCGGCAAAGGTTGATGTAACTCCAGCTTCGTATAATCGCTTCATCATACGTGCTCCATCACTTCCCATTCCCGTTAGCAAAACAAGATGCCTTTGTAAAGATGTAAACGGTAGAAGTGACTCAAACATCGTATCCACTGAAGGTCTATGTCCATTCACTGGTTGATCTTCAGTCAACTTCACGATAAACTTCCCGTCTGCTGTTTTGTTAACTTTCACATGGAATCCGCCGGGTGCTATATAGGCGGTTCCTTTTTTCAGAACCATGCCCTCTTCAGCTTCAACCACATGCAGTGGACTGAATGTATTCAATCGTTGAGCCAGAGAACGTGTGAAATTGGGCGGCATATGCTGCACAATAATGACCGGTGCAGGCAAATCAGCAGGCAACTGCTCGAGCAATGTCTTGAGAGCCCTCGGTCCACCCGTAGAACAACCTATTGCCACAAGTTTGTTGAATGGTCCTTCCAGCCCTCCTCCACCTTTGGGAACAGGATTAGGCTTGATTACATCCTTGGCTTTTGCAGAGGCAGAAGTTGCCGCTATTTGATCAGCTGCCACTCTAGCTGCATTAGGTAGTCGAACTTCCTTTGGAGTCTGTACTGGATTAGCTGACCTCACTGCTTTTTCTGCCTTCGTCCCCAAATTACGCTCAGCCTTTGGCAAAGGCTCCGGTTTATTCTCTACGCGACCTGGTTTTGAAGGTGACAATGGTTCAATTGGTTTCTTGGCTTTGGCCTGAAAGGCTTCAGTGCGCTCTCGAAGAGAGCGTTGAATCGTCTCGACAGGTTCGATCGTTTTTTTCACAGGCTCCGCTCGATCCCTAGCCGGCAGTTCTTTCTGTACTGGCTGAGTTGGGGGAGCAACTGCTCCTCGCAACATGTCTCTATTTTTCATGGATAACTCACGATCAGCTTTTCTTTTGATCTCATTCATCGCAGCACGCATGCGCTCAACCAAGGCTTTACCAACTTGAGCAATATCCTGGTCATGTGAAATAGATGGTTTGCGAATGAAGTCAAATGCCCCGGCTTCAAGCGCCATAATGGTTTCTTTCATGCCTTGTTCATTGATACCAGAGAGCATAATCACAGGAACGAAAGATTCCTTCATAATTGATTTTAATGCATCCAACCCATTCATTTCGGGCATCTCAACGTCCATTGTAATAATATCGGGTTTCAATTCTAGTGATTTTTGAATCGCTTCTCTACCGTTTGATGCCGTTGCCGTAACCTTGAATTCCGGATCCGCTTGGATCAAATCCGTAACAATCTTACGCATAAAAGCGGAATCATCGACAACCAATACTTGATACGCCGCCATGTTGTGTCACCCCTGTTTCCTTTATTCAGAAATCATGTTGTTCGTTTAAGCCACTTATTCATAAATCCCCTGATTCCTGTCAAGGTTCCGGATCCCGGAGTTGCAGGTACAGCCAGATAACGAAGAGCAAGTTTTTCTATATCTTTAGAGGCTTTGGCATTCGGATAAGCCAGACTATAGGGCATTTGCCTTTTAACCGCCTTGACTACCTGGGCGTCTTCTGAAATATACCCAAGCAGCGGAATATCCGTCTGCAAAAACCGCCTCGCCACTCCAGCTATTTTTTCTGCCACCCGTTCCGCTTCTCTTTCGTCTTCCACCCGGTTAACGATCATCCGAAAGGGTGTAGCATTTTCCTGGCCGTGCATAACTTTGACTAAAGCATAAGCATCGGTTATTGAAGTCGGTTCAGGTGTAGTTATAATCAGGCATTCATCAGCAGCACCGATGAACTTCATATTCTCTCTGGAGAGTCCTGCCCCAGTGTCAAAGATGACATAATCCATTTCCTGGGCAATATCCTCGACTTGACTGGCGAAAAACTCCAGATCACGATCAGACAATGAGAACAACTCTTTCATGCCCGATCCTCCAGCAATGTAAGGCAAGCCACTGGCACCCAGTTGTATGATTTCCCTTATGGATTTTTGTCGGTACAACAGGTGGTAAAGATTATAGGAAGAAGACGTACCCATAAGAACATCAATATTAGCCATTCCAATATCGGCATCAAATACAAGTACCTTTTGCCCCAAAGCCTGCAATGCCAAGGCAAAGTTCAGTGTGAAATTGGATTTGCCAACACCTCCCTTACCACTGGCCACAGTAATGATTTTCGAGGATCGAATATCTCGCTCAATGCCTTCCATTTCCAATGGCGCGGAGACCATACTTCGAAGTGTAGCTGCCTGATCCTTCATTGTGACCATTCTCCCAGCAACTGTTTGGACAACGAATCTGCATCTGGTTTCAACAAATCATCCGGAACATTTTGTCCATTTGCCACATATGCGAGCTTGAGTGGAAAACGGTGTAACAAGTTAAATAGCGGACCGCAGCTCCCAGTCTCATCCATTTTGGTGAAAATCACCTTATCCAGTCCATATTTACTGAAATGTTCCGTGATCTGCACCATATCAGCACTTTTGGAAGTCATACTCATGACCAGAAAGGTTTCGCTATTCTCTACAGGAGCAAGCAAACTTTGCAGTTCCGAAACAAGTAATTCATTTCTGTAGTTTCTACCCGCTGTATCCATAAAGATCAAATCACAATTCTCTAATCGAGAAATGGCACGTTGTGTATCACCAGGCGATTGCACCACCTCAAGTGGAACATTCAGTATAGATGCATACGTTCTAAGCTGTTCTACCGCCGAGATCCGATACGTATCTGATGTAATGAATCCAACTTTACGCTGTTTTTTGAACATTTGTTCAGCAGCCAATTTTGCAATTGTCGTAGTTTTCCCTACACCGGTTGGTCCAGCTACATAGACGATTCGCGTGGTAGGAAGAATGCCTTCTTCAATACGTTGCTCCAAAAAGTGCATAACCTCAAGCTTCACTATTTGCTCTACATCTTGTTCTTTTAATCCATTCTCAGACCATTTTGCTTGAATTGAATCAAACCAGGATTCCCATACTTCAGGCCAAACATCTTGTTCTGTCAAACGTTCTCGGATCGTATGCAGTTCCTCTGGCACAGGGTCCGCAGAAGTACCTTGCTTTGAAAGCCTGGTCACCATCTGTTTAAGATCCTGCAATTCAGTCATTAACTTATCCTGCTGCAGGTCTGAACCTGTTGGCTTCGGAGCAGTTGTTGAACCCGAAAAATCCGCCCCTTGCGGTCGCGGTTTATGATCCGTGCTCGAAGAACCTGAGCCGCTGTCTATGTTTGAACCGATATTACGCGATTCAAACACAGACGGTGCAGCCGCAGATTGGTCCTGTACACTTTGATCAGCTGTATTCGTTGTCACCGACTCATCAGAAGCCGCAACAAACGAACGAGCTGTTTGCCGATAAGCCTCAGGTACAAATGCACGAGGTACAGGCGTGAATTGATTTTGTACTGGCTTTGTTGTTTGCTTGTTTTCTTTCTTATCCACTGCAGCTACAACTTCGATCCGTTTTTTGCGAAACATTCCCATTACACCGCCCACCTTAATCTCTTTGGTGGACAGAATAACGGCATCACTTCCCAGGTCTTTGCGAATTTGAAGCATAGCTTCGGGCATGGTCTCAACAACGTATTGTTTTACTCTCATAAGTTCACCACCCCGATACTTTGAATTTCAACATTCGGCTCCAACTCGCTGTAGGAAAGCACAGGAATGTCCTGCATAGTACGTTCAATAACCTGACGCAGATACATCCGAATGGTTGGAGAAGTTAATACAACAGGTTGTTGACCTGATTGAATCAAACGGTTCACTTGTTCACTGAGCTTCTGATATACACTTTGTGTAGATACAGGGTCTAGCGCAAGATAACTGCCTTGATCCGATTGTTGCACACTTTCAGCAATTTTCTTCTCAAGACCAGGTCCAACCGTGATCACTCGAAGTGTCTCACCTTTCTGTGAGAACTGCTGAGTAATCTGACGTGAGAGGGATTGTCTGACGTATTCAGTCAGCACATCAGGATCTTTCGTATACGTACCATAGTCAGCCAGTGTCTCGAAGATGGTAACCATATCTCGAATAGATATTTTCTCACGCAATAACTTGGCAAGCACTTTCTGTACATCACCAATGGAAAGTAGAGAAGGGATCAGTTCATCCACAAGGGCAGAATAGTTCTCTCTGAGATTATCCACAAGTGCTTTTGTTTCTTGTCTTCCAAGTAACTCATGCGCATGTTTCTTAATCAGTTCCGTCAGATGTGTAGCCACAACGGAAGGCGGATCAACGACCGTATATCCTGCAAGTTCGGCTCTGTCTTTGGTTACTTCATCAATCCATAGTGCCGGAAGTCCAAAAGCAGGTTCCGTCGTTTCAATACCTGTCACAGACTCCTCATCATAGCCAGGACTCATGGCAAGGTAATGATTCAACAACAGTTCTCCGCCACCTACCACATTACCCTTGATTTTGATAACATACTCATTGGGTCTGAGCTGGATATTATCTCGAATCCGTATAACCGGAACGACCAACCCCAGTTCAAGAGCACACTGCCTCCGAATCATAATGATCCGATCCAATAAGTCCCCACCCTGCTGATTATCAGCAAGCGGGATTAAACCATAACCAAATTCAAACTCAATAGGGTCCACCTGAAGCAGGTTAATTACACTTTCAGGACTTCTAACCTCTTCAATCTGCTGTTCTTCTTCCAACTGTTCTTCCGCTACTTGTTTCAAATTCAGATTATTCTGCATACGCCACGCGGCATATGCCAACACACCTGCCAACGGAAGCGTAGTAATAACATGAATTGGTGTGAAGAAACCGAGCATGGCAATAACGAAAGCTACGATATAAATTAGTATTGGATATGTAAACAGTTGCCCCGTAATATCATCTGCCAGGTTTCCTTCTGATGACGCTCTGGTGACGATAAGTCCTGCTGCTGTGGAAATAAGCAGAGCCGGGATTTGGCTTACCAATCCATCTCCGATAGTCAGTACAGAGTACGTTGCCATCGCATCTGCGAAAGCCATCCCATGCACAGTCATACCGATAATAAATC
This sequence comes from Paenibacillus sp. FSL E2-0151, assembly GCF_037993015.1. Classification (NCBI taxonomy): domain Bacteria; kingdom Bacillati; phylum Bacillota; class Bacilli; order Caryophanales; family Paenibacillaceae; genus Paenibacillus; species Paenibacillus sp. FSL E2-0151. The sequence goes on along the minus strand of NZ_CP150308.1, from coordinate 2,608,362 downwards.
CACCAATGAGATTGATCAGGAGGATGATAATACTTGCAATTGCGTCACCTTTTACGAATTTACTTGCTCCATCCATCGCTCCATAGAAATCGGCTTCACGTTCAATTTTGGAACGACGCTCACGAGCTTGTTGCTCGTTGATCAGACCCGCATTCAGATCCGCATCAATACTCATTTGTTTACCAGGCATCGCATCAAGGGTGAATCGGGCAGCAACTTCAGCTACGCGCTCAGACCCCTTTGTAATAACGATAAACTGAACGACAACGAGGATCAAAAACACGATAAATCCAATTGCAATTTGCCCTCCAGCAATCCAGCTACCAAAGGTAGCAACTACAGCTCCAGCATCCCCTTCACCAAGAATTAGCTTGGTAGTCGAAATGTTCAGAGCCAGTCGGAATAGTGTAGTGATCAACAGCAAAGCTGGAAAAATAGAAAACTGTAACGCTTCTTTGCTGTTCATTGCAACAAGGAGTATCATCAGTGCAATTGAAATATTGACGACCAGCAACAAGTCCAACAGCCAGGTTGGGATCGGAAGAATCATCATCAACACAATGCCAATGATACCCGCAAGGACAGCTATATCTTTAATCTTCAATGAATGTACGGCCTCCGATCCCCTTTTATTTCGTTCTGCCCTTTAGTTTATATACATAAGCCAGCACTTCAGCTACCGCTTGAAACAAATCGGCCGGTATAGCGTCACCAATCTCGGCTCTCTGGAACAATGCCCGTGCCAGCGGCTTGTTTTCCATCGTAATAACACCGTTTTCTTTGGCTATTTCCTTAATACGCAAGGCGACATAATCCTGACCTTTGGCAATAATCTGTGGTGCCTCCATCTCGGAACCTTCATACTTTAGCGCAACCGCAAAGTGGGTCGGGTTCGTGATGATCACATCCGCATTTGGCACTTCCTGCATCATGCGCTGCATAGCCATACGACGCTGGCGTTCCCGGATTTTACCTTTGATCAGCGGATCACCTTCCATTTTCTTGTACTCGTCTTTGATGTCTTGCTTGGACATACGAATCTTCTTCTCATGGTCATACTTTTGATACATGTAATCAAATATCGCAAGTATCATTAATGCCACTGCAATCTTGATACCAAGACTTAAAGTAATCGACGCAGCGAAATGTAAAATAGCATCCAATGAAAAATGAGAAAGTGAAGCAATATCTGACTGGTAGCCTTTAATTGTACTGTAAACGAGATAACCGATAAGCGACATTTTCAAAATGGATTTAGCAAATTCCACTAATGAGCGGAGAGAGAATATATTTTTGAAACCTTTAATCGGGTCCAGTTTCTCAAGTTTTGGCTTCAAACCTTCCCCTACAAGAAGAAAACCAACTTGCATGTAGTTAACGATCAAAGCAACCAGGAACGCACCCAGCAAAACGGGAGCGATCAATAACAAAACTTCAATGCCATAGCGCATCATAAGCGCCATCACATTCTCTCCGGTGATATCCATACTCAATCGATTGATGAAGATATCTGTAAACAGACGAACTATACGTTCTTTATAGAAATTGCTGAATACCATCATGATCAAAAACACGATTAGGAGAATGGATGCGCCAGATAGTTCAGCGCTTTTTACAACCTGTCCTTTTTTTCGTGTATCCTGTCTCTTTTTCGGGGTAGCTTTCTCCGTCTTCTCCCCTGAAAACAACTGGAGGTCGAGTTGAAGTTTCATCCGTGTCTTTTCCTCCGTTTCACTCAGCCGGGCCTTTGTCCAATGGTACCAAGCAATTTTTCCATCGATCTGAATATCGCTTCGAACAATTGACTAAATACAAAGGAGAAACTGGGAACCAGCAAAAGCAAAATAGCAAGACCAACGAGTAACTTAAGCGGCAACCCAACTGCAAATACATTAAATTGAGGAGCAGTTTTGGCCAAAAAACCCAATCCAACATCCGTCAAAAACAACGCAACTACAATCGGAGCCGACATCTGAAAAGCCAGCATAAATGATTGACCTAAGGTCTGAATCAAAAATTCAGCAATACTTCCATCTGCCAACCGTAGGAAAAACACATTAGATAATGGTACCCACCGGTAACTGTAAACTATCGCATCCAGCAAATAATGGTGACCATTCATTGTCAGAAACAGAAGCATAGCAAATGCATACTTCAAGTTACCCGTAAGTGGAGCTGAAGCACCTGTCATTGGATCGTATACATTGGCCATACCAAAACCGATCTGTAGATCGATAAAGGTCCCCGCAGTCTGAACAGCCGTCATCAACAGATAAGCCACAAAACCTAAAAGCAGGCCAATTAGAATCTCTCTGATGATCAATAAGACATAACTCAGGTCTGTGGGTACGGTCTGGTCTATTCCGTAAATCAGATAGACAGATAATGTGACAAATGCAGAGATACCTATTTTAACTGAAGCCGGCACATTTCGAGCCGAAAAAACTGGCGCAGTTACAAAAAATGATGTGATTCGACAAAACATAAGCAGAGCGACAGGGAAACTTTGCAACAATGTCTCCATCTGCTAAAGCCTACCCTATGTATCTGTATAGATTATCGAGAATGTTAAACGTGAAATCGACCAAGATATTTAAGATCCAAGGTCCAAACAAAAGTACTGACAGAAGTACGGCAACAATCTTGGGCACAAAAGCTAATGTTTGTTCCTGAATTTGAGTTGTCGCTTGAAAAATACTGATTGCAAGTCCTACAACCAGAGCTAGTATAAGCATAGGTGCGCTGGCCAGCAATGACGTGTATACCGCTTTCCCGGCCAGACCGATAATAAATTCCGAAGTCATGACCGTCCTCCTTTAACTTTCCGGATCAAGTGTTAAAACTCAGTAACAGTGACTTGACAACCAGATACCACCCGTCCACAAGGACAAAGAGCAGTATTTTGAAAGGTAATGAGATCATGACCGGCGGAAGCATCATCATCCCCATTGCCATGAGTGTACTCGCGACAACAATGTCTATAACCAGAAACGGAATAAAAATCATAAACCCCATCTGGAATGCTGTCTTCAACTCACTGATTACATATGCCGGCACCATAACAGTAATTGGGATATCCTGATAGGTCTTTGGTTGTTCAGTCTGATTGTACTTCATAAACAGCAGAAGATCTTTTTCTCTGGTGTGACTAAACATAAATTTCTTCATGGGATCCGCTGCTTTTTCAAGTGCCTCGGTTTGCGTAAGCTCTCCCTGGAGATAGGGCTGAAGCGCTACCTGATTTATGGAAGACAACGTCGGCGACATAATGAAAAGTGTCAGAAATAGCGCCAAACCGACCAGCACCTGATTGGGTGGCATTTGTTGTGTACCCAAAGATGTACGTATAAAACCGAGCACAATTACAATCCGGGTAAAACTGGTCATCAGTACAAGCATTGCTGGAGCAATACTAAGCACTGTAATTAACAGAATGATGGACAGTGAACTCGTGCTTGGTGTCCCTCCATCACCGTTTCCAATCTGAATATCAATATTCGGAATGGGTTCGGCAAAGGCAACCGTTACAGATGCCAGACTGATAAGTCCTAATAAACAACACGCTAACCAAATCTTTTTCTTCATGAATCCCTCGACCGATCTGTAGTATTGTCTTTATCCAGGAGCTTTTCCATCTTCTCTTTACGGTTAGGCATCTGCCGAAGTTTGGATTCAAACATTTCGTGAAAAGAAGTTGTGTCCTCTAGTTCCATTTCCCGCGGCGGTTCTTCTTTACGGAAACGTTTTGTGAGCTTGGCAATGAGAGGTGAGAGATTTCCTTGTTGTGCAGCAGCATCTCGTTCGAAGGAATCAATGATTCTTTGGGCCTCTTCCAAATCCGAAACCTTATCTATCAACTGGATGTCTTCACCTACACCAAGCAGATATACACACCCACCAATTTCCATAATTTGCAACGACTTGTTTTGCCCCAGTCCAACTCCGCCCAGGGTACGAATTGTGCCGTGCCGGAACATTTGCTGATTCCTTTTGTTTAGAAAACGGATCAGATAAACAATAAGGGCCAGGATGACGGCCAGGACAACAATCACCCATACAAGCTGTAAATAATAATTACTTCCCACGCCAGCTCCTCCTGGAATATCACCCTGAGCCATCATCATGTCTCTTAAACGCCCAGTGTCTTGCTGATCGCTTCGATAACCCGGTCAGATTGGAACGGTTTAACGATAAAGTCTTTAGCACCTGCTTGAATAGCGTCGATTACCATCGCTTGTTGACCCATCGCGGAGCACATAATTACTTTAGCGTTAGCATCAATCTTCTTGATTTCTTTCAAAGCTGCAATGCCGTCCATCTCAGGCATCGTAATATCCATTGTGATTAGATCCGGACGAAGCTCTTTAAATTTCTCAATTGCTTGTGAGCCATCCTGTGCCTCACCAACAACCTCATATCCATTTTTGGACAAAATGTCCCGGATCATCATTCTCATAAATGCAGCGTCGTCTACGACTAAAATTCGGTTTGCCATCTTGATTCAAGTCCTCCCTAAATTGTGCTTATTGTAATTTCTGAATTCGGTCCCATTGGCTAACGATATCTATAACACGAACACCAAAGTTTTCGTCAATAACGACAACTTCTCCCTTGGCGATCAGTTTGTTATTCACCAAAATATCGACAGGTTCCCCGGCTAACTTATCCAGTTCGACAATCGAACCCTGTGACAGTTCCAAAATATCTTTAATTTGCTTCTGGGTCCTTCCTAATTCTACGGTGACCTTAAGGGGAATGTCCATCAATAAATTCAAATTGTTTTCGTCTACCTGACCATACGCCCCATTTTGCAAATTGGCGAATTGAACTGGTTGTACGTTAACATTCCTATTTGGCATTCCACCGTAATGTTGAGGTGCACCATAAGGTTGCTGCGGTGGCATGCCATACGGCTGCTGTGGCGGCATTCCTTGAGGCATACCCATCGGGGCCTGTCCATATCCGTTATAGTCCTGAGCAGGCTGTTGTGGAGCCTGTGGAGCCTGTTGGTGCTGAACGGGCGGCTGCTCCGCAACCGGTGGTGGCGTTGCTGGTACAGCTGATGGCGCAGGTTCAGGTGTTGATGCCACTGGTGCGCTGGCAGTTGACTCCTGAGCGCCTCCAATCAGCATATCTACCATGCTTTTGGCAAAATGTACTGGAAGCAACTGCATCAGATTGGAATCGATCAGATCCCCGATTAACAAACGAAATGAAACTTGGATAAGTGTCTCATCTGCTGGAAGATTACTTACACCCTCTCCACTCTCCAGATTGAGAATATCGATTCCCGGAGGGGAAATATTCACAAAACGATTAAAAATCGTGGACATTGAGGTTGCAGAGGAACCCATCATCTGGTTCATCGCTTCCTGTACTGCACTAATATGGATTTCATTCAGTTCTTCATCGACCGGATTTCCTTCTCCACCCAACATCAAATCAGCGATGACTTGGGCATCTCTCTTCTTGATAACAAGTGAGTTAATACCTTCGAATCCATCCACGTAATTCACATGAACGGCAACATGTGGCTTAGGAAAAGCTTCTTCAAACTGCGTTCGACTAATGATAGAAACTTTAGGTGTTGTAATATCTACTTTGAGGCCTAATAGCGTGGATAAGGCTGTTGCCGCGCTACCAAATGTAATGTTACCAATCTCCCCCAAGGCATCCTGCTCCAGCTCGGTCAAAAAATCATCAACCGTCTTTTCAGCGGGTTCCGAGCTGTTTATCGATTCCGATTGCCTGAGCAAAGCATCGATTTCTTCTTGGGATAAATAATCCTTACTCGTCAAATTCTTCAACTCCTTCGGTGACAATCTTGTCTATTTGCACAGCCACACGGTCTTTGATTGTCCCCGGACTGCCCATGTATTTCAGTTTGTCACCCACTTTAATGGAAAGTCCCTCATCAACTGGTTTGTTCAACGTAATGACATCGCCAACGGACAAACCCAGAAATTCTGCAATTGAAATTCTCGATTCTCCCAATTCCGCAACGATTGGTAACTTGGCTTTGTTTACACGCTCTTTTAGAGCATCATACTCCTCCGGAGCTCTCGTTTTCTTCTCCGAAACAAACCACTGATGAGTTGACAACCGTGACATAATAGGTTCAAGAACGACATGCGGTATACATAGATTGATCATGCCTGTCGTGTCACCAATTTTGGTACTGAGCGAGATCAGAGCAATGGTCTCATTGGGAGATACAATCTGCATAAATTGCGGATTGGTCTCGAGCGCTTCCATCCTTGGGGAAATATCCAACACAGTCTTCCATGCTTCCTGCAAACTTTCAAATGCTCGGCTGAATATCCGCTCCATGATGGTCGTCTCAATCTCCGTCATGGATGCGATCTTGGTTGGAGCAATTCCGGTTCCACCAAGCAGGCGATCCAACATCGCATATCCCACGTTTGGATGGACTTCCATCACCATTCGTCCCTGTAGTGGCTCCGCTTCAAAAATGTTCAATATCGTCATCTTAGGAATAGAACGGATAAACTCATCATAAGGCAACTGTTCGACCTGAACGACATTGATTTGAACGAACGTCCGCAGTTGGGCTGAAAAATAAGTGGTGAGAAAGCGTGCAAAGTTTTCGTGAATACGAGTCAAGCTTCTGATATGGTCTTTGGAAAAACGCACTGCCCGCTTAAAATCGTACGATCTGATTTTCTTCTGAGTTTCTTCCTTCTTCAATTCTTCTGCGTCCATTTCACCAGAAGAAAGGGCTGCTAATAGGGCGTCAATCTCATTTTGTGATAATACATCCACCATGTTCTCACCCCCTTACAGGTCTACAGCGTGTTCTGTTCATTTACATTGGCGCCATTACAAAAGCTGAAAAACTGGTGCTGCTCAACTTACCTTCAGGTAAAGCTTCATTAATTAGTCCCGTCAATCTCTCATTAAATTGTACGCGGCCCTTCGCTGTAGCCAGCTCCTCAGACTTTGTATCCGCAAACGTCTGAATGATAATAGGCTTCACTGTAATTTCTTTGATTTTCTCGAAATCTTCTTTGGCTGTTTTGTCTGACAACTTGAATGAGAAGCTGACAACTACAACATGATCCGTATCAGCCAAATTGGTTTTAATTTCTCCAAGCTCAGAGGAAACCTCTACAATCTCATCCGCAGTCATCTTCTTAGCTTCTGAGGCTGCCGCCGTATGTGTGTCGTCCTTATTCCCGTTCTGTCCTTGCATAAATACAAACACAACCACCACAATGAGTGTTATCGCCAGCAACATTGTTGCAAGCCAGGGCATCATTTTTTTCATCAGGATTCCTCCGTTTGCTGCACTTTAATAGTGGCTGCCTGAACCCCGATTTCACGGTTGTAATCTTTAATCTTGGAAATAACGTCAGCGGCTTTTTCAAGCACAATCAGTCTCTTTCCAGTTACCAGAGTAATATACGTATCCGGCGTCTCTTCCACAATTTCAACCATCAGCGCATTTAACCACATGGGAGAACCATTTAACCGCGTAACCGAAATCATGCTAAGCCCCCTTAATCAGAGTGGGAGGAGCAAGCTCCCCCACGTTTTAAAAATTCATTAATCAGTTATTAACGTTTCAGGTTAACAACTTCCTGAAGTATTTCATCCGACGTTGTAATGATTCGGGAGTTTGCCTGGAATCCACGTTGAGCTACGATCATCTCAGTAAACTCTCCTGTCAGATCCACGTTAGACATCTCGAGCTGTCCAGCAATGATTGCTCCTGTTCCGTCCTCAGCACTGTTCGCTGTTAATGGTTCCAGCGCCCCATCCGGATTCGCGTTTGCTGTCATACGGTACAAGTTGCCCCCAATTTTCTCAAGGCCTTCTGGATTGACAACTTTACCTATTCCAATCTGTGGACCCGCTTCGATGGTTCCGTCTGCCATGGTTTGGTTAATTGTTCCATCCTGACCTATCGTGAAGGAAACAACATCATCCGGTATCGTAATATTTCCACCACCGTTATCCAGAACAAACAATCCATCCGAAGTCAAAAGGTTACGTGCAGCATCCACATGGAAATCCCCTGCACGAGTCAGGTAAGGTACTTCCTGATCTTCACTCAAACGTACCAAGAAGAATCCATCTCCATTAATCCGAAGATCTGTTGGATTATTCGTTGTCATTGGGCTACCTGCCAGATGCAGCGTATCAATTGAACCTACCGTTACACCAAGACCGATTTGTTTCGCATTGACACCACCACTTGCATCGCCAGGAGCAGTTACCCCTGCCGTTGTTTGGCTCATAATATCTTTGAACATAACCCGACTGCCTTTGAAGCCAACCGTGTTTACGTTCGCAATATTGTTACCAATTACGTCGAGTTTTGTTTGGAAACCCCGCATCCCGGAAACGCCTGAGTACATTGATTTTATCATTTTTAAAAATCCTCCCAGTCTTCATTTGGTTACCGCATCAGTCGGTCAGCGGCATTCCGGCTCCCGAGAAGGGCCAGCCGGTTAAGAAATGATTACGGCACTATCAATCTGAGTGAACACATTATCCTTCATGCTCTCACTATCCATAGCTGTAACCACAGTACGATTTTTGACATTGACGATAAAAGCCATATCCTGCATTAAAATCAATGACTCTTTGGCTCCTTTGGCAGCAGCTTTGTCCAAAGCAGAACCAATCTGTTCCATTTGCTCAGTCTTGAGTTCAATACCACGCTGTTCCAATCGTTTGGCAGCATGATTGCTCAATTTCAGAAGGTTATCTTCCAGCACTTTTGCAAAAGGTTTTTCGGGTATAGCCAAAGCTTCTCCCGTTTTGGGTCTTTGAAGCATATTCGGTGTAATCGGGCCTGCGTATAATTGTCCAACCGTTATGCGATCACTCATATCGTTTTCCCGCTATCTTCCGTATCACCCGTTTCAGCGGATGATTCAACTTCCTGGCTCTCGTTCGTTTCAGGAGTTACATCCTGAACGTTCTGTACCGGAGTTTGACTCTCTTCTGCCTGTTTTGGATAATTCACCTGAATGATCTCATCCAGCTTAATCTCGTCGTTGCCCACTTTTGCGTATTGAACGCTATCTCTTACAATGATGGAATCTACAATACCCTGACGAAGAGTTCCGTTATCATCTTTATTAGAAGAAAGCCAACTTACCTCCATGCCAATCATACCGGATACAGCACCAAGGGACTGGTTCAATGTTTTAAGCTGCGTAGAAATATTGACCAGTTGTTCCACTGAGCTGAACTGTGCCATTTGAGCGATAAATTCCTTATCCTCCATCGGCTGCATCGGGTCTTGATTTTGCAGCTGGGTAATCAGGATTTTTAGAAACTGATCTTTACCCAATTCCTTTGTTGCGGCACTTGTGGTTGCTTTATTGGCTGCCGAATAGTTCGGCCAGGTATTATTCGTTGAAACAATTTCATTAGCCATATGCTCACCTCATTTCTGTTTAAGCCTCAGCACTAAACGTATCTCTCTGTAATTCATTTCCTTCGACTTGCTCGCTACGCCAGTTACGCAATTCTTCTTGAATCCCTGCTGTAGCTATAGCATCATCCGATTGTTCCTCACGCTCACGCGAACGGCGTTGTTGTTGAGAGTTACTTCCCGGCTGACGGCCTCCGTCCTGATACATCTGTGATCCGATTGAACTGTTCTGGGTAACCTCAAGTCGTTCCACTTGAATTCCCTGGGCTTGAAGTGATGAACGCAGCTGCGTCATTTGTTGTTCAAGCATGTCTTTAGCCATCGTATGCTCAGTCATAAACCGTGCAACCAACTGCCCGTTCTGTAAGGTAATTTGAACATCCAACTTACCTAGATGCTCAGGCCGAAGTGAGATGGTCGCCTCGGAAAATCCTTTTTGCTGGACAATATCCAGCTTGTTAACAACAAACTGTGTCATTTCCTTGGCAAACTGTGATGTTTGCATTACAGGTTCAGCCGGTTTTCCTGCTGTTGTACCTGATGAGCGCAAGGACAGCTCTCCTGCAGTAATGATGGTTGAGTGTTCCACTTCTCCACCTGCATTTGAAGCAGATGTTGTCTCAGCTTCAGCTTTCACCTGGGATCCAGAATTCGCCACTGCCGCAACAAGAACTTGTGGTACGACCGAATCCTGTTTGGATGTTTGAAGCGAAGTACTTGGAGCAACTTGTGCAGTCTGATCCTTAACTGCAGTCAATGTATCCAGTATGGATTTCAGTTCAGTCCATCCTTTGTTACTAGTGGTATCCACTCCAGCCTCTTGAAGCTGACTCTGCAGAGATTGTAACAAATGTTTGAATTCAGGAGCGTTCTTCGCAACGTTACTCTCAGGATCATTCATTCCAGCTACTAATTGTGTAAGCATATCTTGCAGAACAAAACGTACTGCTGCAGGATGCTGCGACAGTTCAATTGCGGGTACTGTTTTTACACTTTCGGCTCCGTTCGAAGACTCGTCGGAACCTTCTGCATTAGTACCTGAAGGATCACTTAATTGTGTATACATCTGTTGAATCAGAGTTTGCAAACCTGCAAGTAGAGCTGGGTCATTTTCCAAAGCTTCGTCAAGTGAATCCAAGTCCGTGAACAACGAATTCAGTATATCTGTGATTGATGCCGCTTCTCCTTCTTCACTTGTAGCAAAGGAAAACAACAACGGATTGGCAGTTAAACTTCCAGTAGCGCTTGAACTATCACCTTCTGTGTTTCCTCCAGATAGCGATTGTGCAAGAGTTTGGAGAAATTCACCGCTAGCACCTGCAGCTGAACCTTTCGATTGTGCTCCGGTTGTCTGACCTGTCCCCGTTGCTTTTGCAGATGCTGTGGATGCCATTTGATATACAATCGACATTTATTTTCACCTCCTCTCGGTTATACAGAGTAATCAGTTCTACTTGTTACCCATTAATCTGTTCAAAATTTTTGCAGTTTCAACCGAGTCCTCTGAAGACATGTTCTCAAGCAATTGAGAGCGTGTTGCATCATCTACTGAATTCAGGATGGTCAATGTTTTGTCAGGACTTAACTTGTATGTTTCCAATAATAGCTTGGCACCACTTGAAGCAGACATCGAAGCAAATGTTTGACTAAGCTGGTTTTTATCCAGGTTTTTGCTTGTGGTTGTGGATGCAGTTGAAGTTGCTGCGGTTTCTTTCTTCAATCTGGATTGCAGCGCATCCAGTGCCAGATCTCCGGACGGTTTAGCATCCTTCATCATCATGGTGACATCGGCTGCTGTTTTCGGGTCCATCTTTTCAAGCACCTTGGTCCGAGCAGATGACTGCATGGCATTCAACAACAATACCATTTCCTCATTCGTCATATTTTGCAAAATCGGTGCAGCTTTGCTTGGGCTCATGTCAGCATACATTTTAGCCAAATCTTTGATTTGTTTCTGATAATCAGATTCCGTTTCCGGCGTTGCTGCTGTAGCCGTTTCAGCCGCTTTTTCCGCATCATCCAACTTCTTCTGAAGGTCCGTGGCCTTCTTTGCTTCAGTTGTTGTTGCTTCCTGTGCTGCCTTGAGTTCTGTTTCTTTGGCAGTTACTTGGGATTTCAGCTTTTCGATTGTGGCTTCAGCACTTTCAACCTGCTGCTCACTCTTCTCCAGCTTCTCCTTCTCCGGATCCAGTACAGGATCAGGTACCCATTCCTTAACTACCGGTATCTTGTTGGCGAATTCAAACAAATTATTACGAATATCTACATTAAATAGCGTAAGTAGTACACCTAGTAATACCACGGTGAATACAATCGGGATAGAAATCATGAGAAACTTTTCCCAACCGCCTCCCGACTCTTTTTCCATGTCGCTATCATCTTTAACAGCCATCGTTCATTCCTCCTTCACGAGACAACTTCGCGTCCGGCTCACATCAATTCGCGCGTCCGGCTTTGGCAGCGAAGCGTACAGTAGCCATCTCGTCCAGATCGTTCTGTTCCCGGAGGAGCATCTCCTGCTGAAATTTGATCTTGGCCTTGTCTCTCGCTCCAAGCCATACTTTTTCATCAACCATCTTACCGTTCAGAAACGTCTGATTCCGTTGCACATTGACCTGAGCATGTTTAACATCACTGTTTTTGCGTGAAATGCACTCGTCAAGGTGATGTACATAACGCTGCATCTCCTGCAGACTGTTTACAGACGCTGTATTTTCCGTAGCAGATTGGATAATGCCGATCAGATTACTTCTATCATTAAGAAGTTGTATCAGATGTTCTTCCTCCGTCTGAAGTTTACCGATCGCTGTGGATAACATCCACTCTGCCTGTGTTTTTTCATTACTCTTCAGGTCAACAACTTTCTGGAAATGATATCGAAATTTCATCGTTTACCCATTCATCTCCTTGCAAATTCAAGAATCAAACGTTCCTGTACTTCACTTAAAGTGACTTTCTCGTCGACTTTCTGCTTGGTAAAGTTCCATATACTATCAATCTGGTCTATCGATTCATCTATGGCTGCATTTGATCCCCGCTGGTAAGCTCCAATATTGATCAAATCTTCCGATTCTTTGTACACAGCCATCAAACGTTTCATATTATTAACGGCTTCCAACTGCTCTTCTGGAGCAATATCCTTCATAACACGGCTTATGCTGGCTAACACATCAATCGCCGGAAAATGACCTTTATTTGCAATGGATCGATTTAATACAATGTGTCCATCCAGAATACCCCTTACCGCATCCGCGATCGGTTCATTCATGTCATCTCCATCAACCAGAACGGTGTAAAAGGCTGTAATCGAACCCGTAGGCCCTGTGCCTGCCCGTTCAAGCAGTTTGGGCAAACTTGCAAAAACCGATGGCGTATATCCTCTCATTGCCGGAGGTTCACCTACGGCCAGACCAACTTCCCTTTGTGCCATCGCATATCGAGTTACCGAATCCATCATGAGCATCACGTTCATTCCACGATCTCGGAAATACTCTGCAATAGTGGTCGCAATAACTGCTCCCTTAATCCGAATCAGGGCAGGCTGATCTGAAGTTGCAACAATGACTACGGAGCGTTCCAGTCCTTCCGGACCCAGATCCCGTTCAATAAAGTCGCGCACCTCACGTCCACGCTCACCCACAAGCGCGATGACATTGACATCTGCTGCTGTATTACGAGCAATCATGCCCATCAATGTACTCTTACCAACACCAGAACCGGCAAAAATACCTACACGCTGTCCCTTACCTACGGTCAACAATCCGTCGATAGCTCTTACACCAACACCCATCGTTTCAAGTACACGTGGACGATCCATTGGATTCACCGGGGTATTGGAGGTAGAGTACATCGGCATTCTGGATGGAAGGAGGGAACCGTCCAGCGGTTGTCCAAGTCCGTCCAATACTTTACCGAGCAATTCGGAGCCTACCTGAACGCCGAGTGGTTTACCCGTACCTACTACATCACAACCAGGACCGATGGATTGAAGTTCACCCAGTGGCATGAGCAGCACTTTGTTATCTCGAAACCCAACAACTTCGGCCTGAAGAGGCTTGGCCGATTTCCCAGGATAGATATAACATACGTCACCGATACTTGCATCTGGCCCTTCTGACTCCACCATAAGACCAATGACCTGAGTAACTTTGCCGTTAATACGAACAGGATCGAATTGGCGCAAATGTTCCATATATCGCTGTGAACTAAGAACCTTCATGTTGATTTTTTCGCTCCTCATCCTCAAGTGCTATGCGGACCAGTTCTTTTTTAATCTCAGCAAGCTGTGTATCAATTCTCGCATCTACACTTCCAAACGAAGAACGAATGACACATCCCTTATCTTTGACCGTTGAATCAGGCAAAATCTGCAATTCTGCCTGAGAGTCAATGGACAGAGACAATTCTTCACGAGCTGCCTGTACAAATGTAAACTGATCAGGTGCCACACAGAGTGTGATCAAACCCTGCTCCCGTTTACGTGACAAACTCTGACGAATCAGTTCCAATGTATGATCGGGTTCAATGGTAAGTTGCTTATCAATGACTTTCTCAGCGATCCCGCAAGCGAGCTCCACGAGGAACGGTTCGGCTTCCTGAATGATCTGATCTTTAGCTACATAAGCTTCCTTGAGCACTTCCTGGGCTTCATTCATCATCTTTTCGATCTGCACCTGGAGATCCAGTTCAGCTTGTACTTTGCCTTCTTCAAAACCCTGTTGGAAACCTTGTGAACGAAGTGCTTCGGTCAGATGTTCATCCTGTTGCCGTTGTTCCTGCCACCAGCTGTCGATCTGTTCACGGGCCTCTTGAAGCATGCGCTCTGCTTCTTCCGAAGCTTCACGTACTTGCTTTTCTGCAAACTCCTTGGCATCTTCCAGCATCTCTGCGGTGAGACGTTGTGTTTCTTCGTCCACGCGTGCTTGAAGTGTTTCAACTTCAGAACCTTCAGCACTCACACCACTTAATTCCGTTTCAGACTCCTCAGCACCACCATAATGATGATGATTTTCAAGTTTTTTACGGTCATCAACCGGTACATACTGGAAAGATTTAATCAAATTAGACAATGATATCATCTCCTCCACCACGTGCGATAATGATCTCACCGGCTTCTTCCAATCTGCGTATCGTTCCTACGATACGAGTCTGAGCTTCCTCAACATCACGCAATCGCACAGGTCCCATGAATTCCATCTCTTCTTTGAATGTTTCGGACATCCGTTTCGACATATTCCGGAACACGGCATCCCGAACTTCTTCGCTTGCCACTTTGAGCGCCAGCTGCAAATCTGCGTTGTCGATATCCCGAATAATACGCTGAATCGAACGATCATCCACATTGACGATATCTTCGAATACAAACATGCGTTTTTTGATTTCCTCTGCAAGCTCTGGATCCTGAATTTCAAGCGAGTCCAAAATGGTACGTTCTGTACCCCGATCGACTCCGTTCAGAATCTGAACGATCGATTCTATACCACCTGCATTGGTGTAATCCTGCGTTACGGTAGAGGATAACTTCTGTTCCAGAACCCGCTCCACTTGAGAGATAACTTCTGGCGAAGTACTATCCATAACAGCCACCCGGCGAGCGACATCTGCCTGTTTCTCTTGTGGCAAGGATGATAGAATCGCTGCTGCCTGTTCGAATTGCAGGTAAGACAGAACCAGGGCAATCGTTTGCGGGCTTTCATTCTGAATAAAGTTCAAAATTTGATTCGGATCTGCTTTGCGCGCAAAGTCAAATGGTCTGACTTGCAGCGTAGCTGTCAAACGATTAATGACTTCAAGTGCTTTTGATGAACCCAGAGCTTTTTCCAGGATTTCTCTGGCGTAATTGATACCGCCCTGAGAGATATATTCCTGCGCCAGACAGATCTGGTGAAACTCGGCCATGATCATATCCTTTTCGGAAGAATCAACCTTGCGAACGTTGGCAATCTCCAACGTAAGTTGCTCGATCTCTTCGTCACGCAGATGTTTGAAGATCTGAGCCGATACTTCCGGACCTAATGTAATCAACAATATTGCTGCTTTTTGTTTGCCAGTCAAACCTTGACTGCTTGCCTTTGCCAATGCGCTCACCTCTATTCGTCAGCCAGCCATGTACGCAGCAGATTGACGAATTCGTCTGGCTTTTTCTTGGCCAAACTCTCCAATTGTTTGCGCACCTGACTTTCGTTCGTTACACTGTCCAGCGTAATGGACGGGAACTCTGTTGCTATTGGAAGAGGAATCTCTTCTTCTTCGACTTCGTTTTGTTTGCGGCGACGGCGTACTAACAAAATAACTACCGCTGCGATCAATGCCGCTATGAGTGCGCCTCCACCCCACATCATCGTTGAGGAAAGCTGGAAACCTGTATTGTCTGCAGAGGCAGTCTGGAAGCCTTGTGACATAACTGAAACTTTCTTTGTCAGATCGGCGTCACTTATTATAGTGCCTGAGTCTGCCAGTGAAGCACGAACAATGTTAACCAAAATATTCTCAATTGCGTCCTGAACCGGTCCCTGTAATTCTGTTTCTCCATTCGGTGGTTCAACCGCAACGTTAATGGTTAAGTCTTTTACAGTATACGGACTGGAAATAATATCCTTGGCAATCCGATTAACATCGTAGTTTATAGTGCTTGATGATTCTTCGGAGGTAGAGTTACCGGTTGCATCAGATGATGGGTAACCCGGAACTTCCTCTTGTCCTGTGCCAGCAACACCACCTGTTGGATTGCTTGCGCCAGTGTAACTCTTTTGAATCTCCTGCACACTGATCTCGATGCCTTTCATATTATCTACATCAACAGGTGTGACCAGATTTTCCTTACGTGTTTCTTTGTCAAAATTAAGCTTGGAGGCTACCAATACATTAACTTTGTCTTCGCCTACAATCTGGGAAAGGAATTGTTTTACGTTATTACGGACATCGTTTTCAAACTTTTTCTGTAGTGCCATGTTCTCTTGAACTTCGGAAGACAACCCGCCACTGCCACCTCGGGCAGTTGGGATCAATTCTGCTTCATCTGTGTTTGTAATTGTGATGTTCTCAACAGGCAGATTAGGAATTGCAGTCTTAACCAAGTTAAAGTAGCCATCTACCGCTGCCTGATTTGGATGATAACCCGGTTTGAATTGGAGAGCTACCGATGCTGATGCTTTGTCTTGTTCTTCTAAACCAGCAAAGATGTTATCTTTCGGCATATTCACGAGTACTTTAGCATCCTGTATCCCTTGCATCCGCTGAAGTAACTGTTCAACTTCTCCGTTTATAGCATTGTTGTACTTTACATCAAACTCTTTATCCGTCATCCCGATGGGGGATGATGACTCCTCGAATGACTTATACCCTAATGAACCATTCTGAATAATCCCTTGAGATCCAACATTCACCTTTGCAATTGCAACACTTGTACTCGGTACGGATATGGTCTTGCCATCTGAACTTAATTTGTATGGAATGCTAGATGAATCGAGATAACTGATCACGCCCGCTGAATCACTTGCATTCAAATCTGTAAAAGCAACTTCATATTCCGTTTTGGACAATTGCATCGTGAGTACAACTGCAGCCAAAATCAGGAACAGGAAGGTGGATATAAATAATACTTTTTGCTTTTTGCTAAAACTATTCCAATACTGGGATGCCTTATCCCTGTACTGGGCGATTCTCTCATTCACTCTGTCACCCCATCCGAAACTTTGCTTAGTCTGTCCTTACTCAACCCTAGCCGTTTCATAGGTTGACGATCAGGAGCAGCATCGCAGCTGCTTTGTTGTAATGATCAGCGCTATTATCGAAGCGCAAGTAGGTTATTTTATAACTGCGTTCGCATAACTTCTTGGTATGCTTCGACCACTTTGTTTCGGACTTGAGTTGTGAGTTGTAGGCTTAACAAGGCCTGTTCTGAAGCAATCATCACTTGATCCACATTCGCTTTGCCGACCAAAAATTGATTCGACATTTCATGCGATTGAGCCTCCTGTGCTGCAACGGACCCTAATGCATTCTGTAAGTATGTACCGAAGCTCTGAATGGTTTCGGCTGGTGTAGAAGGCTTACTTTCGGTTGCACTCTTCATCTGTAGCGGTTGTATCCCCTGTGTGCTAAACATGTTGTTCTGAATCATTAATGTCCCTCCCCTTCATCCCTGGTTTGTATTTTTCTTATTTTCATTTTTAAGCAGATTATCTTCCAATCTCCAAAGCTTTGGAGATCATCGCTTTGGTTGAATTCAGTGCTGTTACGTTTGCTTCATATGAACGCGAAGCAGAGATCATGTCGACCATTTCTTTCGCAATATCCACATTAGGCATAAATACATATCCTTCTGCGTTTGCATCCGGATGAGAAGGGTCATACACAGGCTTCAGAGGTGACTGATCCTCGCGAATCTCCGTTACTCTTACGCCATCTCCTGAACCGCTACCTCTCATCTGATTTTGCAGCATCGTACCAAATGACGTTTTATTCGGCTCAAGCACAACCATTTTACGTTTGTAAGGGACCGCTTCACCATTGGATACGCTCGCGCGTGTAGTCTCTGCGTTGGCAATGTTGGAAGATATTACGTCCATCCGCAACCGTTGGGCTGTCAGAGCTGAGCTACTGATACTAAAACTATTACTAATGTTCAATTTAGGTTATCTCCCTTCCACGCCAACACGCATGATTTTAATTTGTTCGTTCACTTGCTGAATATAAGCGTTATAACGTAACTGATTCTCCGCCAGAAGACTCATTTCTCTGTCTATATCGACATTGTTTTCGTTGTTATTCATGGAGGTTGACTGGTCCATATTAACTACTGGCGTGGGTACGGAAGAGGAAGGACCTATGACAAAATGCCTTGCATCAGTTAATTTACCCTTAAGAACAGGCATATCTCCATTCATTTGCCCTTGCAACATTTCTTCAAAAGAAACGTCCGAGCGCTTGAAATACGGAGTATCGGCGTTCGCGATGTTGTCAGCAATTGTTCGTTGTCTGATATTGGACGCATCGAGTGCACCTTGCAATCTTTTAAAGCTGATATCGTTTAAAAGATTCACAATCTCCCTCCTCTCTTTAGAAGTTATGGAAAAAGATTGTATCTTTTCCCTTGAAAATTCTTATGTTTTTTTCGACAAAAATATTCGTCTTTACACGGTTTTCTAGGACTTAAGTAGAATTAACTCTGATGTTGTCGTATAACATAAGTTTCTTCGAGTTTGGGATTTATTACAATAAGAAAAAAGCCCTATCTTTTCTGAAAGACGGGGCTTTTTGTGTATTTTCTGCAAATTATGAATTTTTTCGTAAATGTTGGGGCCCAAAACAAAAGTATGTTAATACTCTCCCTTATTGTTCTTATACATTCTTAAAATAAAAAAAAAATTTCGAGTCTCAACATGAGCTTATAACGCCCGTAATTATGTATATTTCCGAATATTTCATAGTTGATAATGTTAGAATTTTTTGCCGTCATACTAAGGGTTTAAGGACAATATGATAGGTATACATACAAAGCTGTATATTAATCAATTGACAAATTATCTTTCAAGAATAAAGAAAACTCGTCTTGCCCACACAACACTTTCTTAACAATTCAGTGG
The DNA here is from genome assembly GCF_037993015.1 of Paenibacillus sp. FSL E2-0151. Taxonomy (NCBI): domain Bacteria; kingdom Bacillati; phylum Bacillota; class Bacilli; order Caryophanales; family Paenibacillaceae; genus Paenibacillus; species Paenibacillus sp. FSL E2-0151. The sequence goes on along the minus strand of NZ_CP150308.1, from coordinate 2,589,366 downwards.
GGTCTATATATTTTAATTTTAAGAAAACAATTAGTGGCTTCAAACTTTTCAACAATTCATCATTTTGCGCATTTACGCAACATTTACCAATCTGTCGACTAAACCGATGACCAGACTTGGAATAAGGAAAATTCTTTTAATGGGAATCATTGGGTATGGAATGGAAGAATAACTACCACTCCGATAGGTTTTAACTCCGGATACATGCGGCACAAGTCCTAGGTTTTGTCGATCCGTATAACAACCACACATCTTTTATCGGTTGTAACATCAAAATCCTTTAGATAGAAACAAAAATAAACGATATGCGTTAAGTAAGAGGGCCTTTGTGATTCGTTAAAGGATCGCTTCCCTTTGTCGATCACACAAATGTTCTCTACTCTCTTGCATACCGTTCATTTATAACATCATTTTAACAACTACATTACTAGCCGCAGCCGCATGTTACAGGATATACTGACTCAAATCACGATCAAGCGCAATATCATTTAATTTCTCCCGGACATACTCCGGAGTAATCACCATACGTTCCAGTGTAAGCTCAGGTGCCTCAAAGGATAAATCCTCCAAAAGCTTCTCAAGAATCGTATGCAATCGACGTGCACCTATATTTTCTGTATTTTGATTGACGGATTCAGCCAATTTGGCAATCTCGCGAATAGCCTCATCCGAGAACTCAATCTCAATATTCTCTGTGCGCAACAGATCAACATACTGCTTGGTCAGTGCATTTTGGGGTTCAGTCAGAATGGATACAAACTCCTCCAGTGTTAGACTGCTTAGTTCCACACGAATTGGGAAGCGTCCCTGAAGCTCAGGAATCAAATCAGAGGGTTTGGCGACATGGAATGCGCCAGCTGCCATAAACAGAATATAATCCGTTTTGACAGGGCCATATTTCGTCATCACTGTAGAGCCCTCTACGATAGGCAGAATGTCACGTTGCACACCCTCACGGGATACATCGGGTCCACTACCGCGTCCTTGACTGGCAACCTTGTCGATTTCATCTATGAAAATGATACCTGTCTGCTCCGCCCGGCGAATGGACTCTTGTGTAACATCATCCATATCGATCAATTTGCCTGCTTCTTCCTGGATCAACACTTTGCGAGCTTCTTTGATAGCGAGCTTGCGCTTTTTCGTACGACGAGGCAACAAGCTACCAAACATCTCCTGCATGTTCATGCCCATCTGATCATTACCTTGACCAGCAAACATGTCCATCATGTTAGGCGCAGTGTCTTCGACATCAATCTCAATGATGTCATCCTCCAACTTGCCGGACAACAGATCAAACTTGATCTTACGGCGGCGTTCGGCAACCCCGGTATCTGGTTCTGGCTCATCCTGTTCCTGAACGTTGTTGCCATTATTACCAAAGATCATCTCAAAGGGATTACGCTGACTCTTGGACTTAGACTGTGAAGGAGCCAAAATATGTACAATTCGCTCATTGGCAGCTTCTTCAGCTTTGTCCTTCACTTTTTCAGTCCGCTCCAGCTTCACCATCCGCAGTGATGTCTCAATCAGATCACGCACCATCGATTCAACGTCACGGCCAACGTAACCTACTTCAGTGAACTTGGTAGCTTCCACTTTCACAAATGGCGCACCTACCAGTTTAGCAAGGCGACGGGCGATTTCCGTTTTACCCACACCGGTAGGTCCAATCATCAAGATATTTTTAGGCACAATGTCGTCCTGAGTGTGCTCAGGCAAAAGGCTACGCCGATATCGATTACGAAGGGCTACAGCTACCGATTTTTTAGCTTTCTTTTGACCTACAATATACTTGTCAAGCTCTGCAACAATCTGTCTCGGTGTTAACGCTTGAGTATTCATATTGCTTCCCTCCTACCAGTATGTTGAATTTATTTTTCCTAACAAGGACAAAGAATCCCCTAGACGTCCTGGAGCAGATTACAGAATCATGCTCCACTACGGGAGATTTCTTTGGCTTATAACTCTTCTACAATAATATTATTATTGGTATATACACATAGCTCCGAGGCAATCTGAAGTGATTCACGCGCAATATCTTTCGCTTCCAGGTTTACTGCATGACGTTTCAACGCACGCGCAGCAGATAAGGCAAAGTTTCCACCTGATCCGATAGCAATAACGTCATCATCCGGTTCAATTATCTCCCCGCCGCCTGAAATGAGCAGCATACCTGATTTGTCCATCACAATCAACAGTGCCTCAAGCTTACGCAAGATCCGATCCTGACGCCAATCCTTGGCAAGCTCTACAGCAGCACGTTGCAAGTTACCATGGTGCTCCTCGAGCTTACCTTCGAATTTCTCAAACAGGGTGATCGCATCCGCCACAGAACCAGCAAAGCCAGCAACAACCTGTCCGCGGTACAAACGTCTTACCTTCTTGGCTGTATTCTTCATCACAACACTTTGGCCCATGGTCACCTGACCATCTCCTGCGATTGCAGCCTTACCATTATGACGAACAGCACAGATCGTTGTAGCATGAAATGACATATCCATGATATCAGCATCCTCCCACGAATAATTTATACGCGTTCCGGAACAGTTAGACCTTCTGCCGCAGCAAAACTAGTAATGCCATCCAGTGCACGCTGTGCAAGAGCTTCATTTTTTTCCTTTTTGTTACGAATCTTTGTTTCAAGCTTCGGCAACAAACCAAAGTTTGCGTTCATTGGTTGGAAGTGCTTGAAGTCAGCAGTTGTAATATACTGAGCCATACTGCCAAGTGTTGTTTCTACTGGCAATACCACCAGTTCCTGCCCAAGTGCTGCTTTGGCTGCGTTCATGCCGGCAATAAGCCCTGATGCAGCAGATTCCACATATCCTTCTACACCCGTCATCTGACCTGCAAAGAACAGGTTTGGACGCTCTTTAAACTGATACGTCGGAAGAAGCAGTTTAGGAGAGTTAATAAATGTATTACGGTGCATTACGCCATAACGAACGAACTCTGCATTTTCAAGTCCAGGAATAAGGGAAAAGACACGTTTCTGTTCTCCCCATTTCAGATGCGTCTGGAAGCCCACCAAGTTATACAGGGTTCCAGCTGCATTGTCCTGTCTAAGCTGAACAACCGCATGTGGCAACTCTCCTGTATGAGGGTTAACCAGACCTACCGGTTTCATTGGACCAAACAGAGCCGTCTGTTTCCCGCGTTTCATCATCACTTCGATTGGCATACAGCCTTCAAAGTAGATTTCTTTCTCAAACTCTTTTAATTGAGCAACCTCAGCAGTAATGAGAGCTTCATAGAAGACATCAAACTCTTCTTCTGTCATCGGACAGTTCAGATATGCCGCTTCACCCTTATCATAACGGGAAGCCAGATACACTTTATTCATATCAATTGAATCTTTTTCGATGATCGGTGCTGCTGCATCATAGAAGTAGAAATATTCTTCACCCATTAGTGCCTTGATTTGCTCAGACAATGCCGGTGAAGTCAACGGACCCGTTGCCACAACAACGATACCATCTTCCGGCAGAGAAGTTAATTCCTCATTCACCACTTCGATGAGCGGATGCTGGTGCAACGTGGATGTAATCTCACCTGAAAATCCATCCCGGTCCACAGCAAGCGCCCCACCTGCGGGAACTGCATGTTTGTCTGCTGCTGACAATACAAGAGAATTGAGCATTCTCATTTCTTCTTTTAACACACCTACTGCATTGGTCAATCCATTCGCACGCAGCGAGTTGCTACATACCAGTTCTGCAAATTTATCCGTATGATGGGCTGGCGTTTTCACAACAGGTCTCATCTCGTATAATTTTACGCGTACGCCGCGACTTGCAATCTGCCAGGCCGCTTCTGTTCCTGCCAGCCCGGCACCAATAACGGTTACTTGTTGTTCATTCGTCAAAATCATTTACCCCCATAAAGCAATTTCATATTTCACTATAATTGTATTGATTCACATATATACTAATCTGCTGATTCGTCATCCGGTTCATCCACCGGCTCCTGATGATCACATGAAGTACACTGCAATCGTGCTCCCTTTTTGTTCCGCTTTTCAATCATTAGCGATCCGCAACTTGGACATGGTTTGGCTGAAGGTCTGTCCCATGAGACAAAATCACATTCAGGATATTTGTCACAACCGTAGAAAATACGTCCTTTTTTGCTACGACGCTCAACAACATGACCTTCCTTACACTTCGGACAAGTCACGCCGATATCCTTGATAATCGGTTTGGTATTCCGGCAATCAGGGAAGCCCGAGCACGCAAGAAACTTGCCAAAACGTCCGAGTTTATAAACCAGCGGTTTGCCGCACTTCTCACAGATCTCATCGGATACTTCGTCTTCAATCTCGATTTCTTTCATTTCTTCTTCCGCAAACTCAAGGCGTTTCTCAAAAGATTCATAGAATTCTGCGAGTACTTTGACCCAATCCTCCGAACCTTCCTCCACATGGTCAAGATCACCTTCCATGTTCGCGGTAAACTCTACATTCAGGATTTCAGGGAAAAACTCTTCCATCTGTTCGATGACCAGTTCACCCAGCTCGGTCGGCATGAATTTCTTTTCCTCAATTGCAACATATCCGCGCTTCTGAATGGTCTCCAGTGTTGGCGCATATGTACTCGGACGCCCTATACCCAATTCCTCAAGCGTCTTAACCAACCTTGCCTCCGTATATCGTGGTGGCGGTTGTGTAAAATGCTGTTTTGGCTCAATCTCCTGCTTCTCAAGCACATCTCCACTTTTCAACGGGGGCAACAGACGATCTTCATCGGTTGTACCATCGTCGTTTCCTTCAACATATACCTTCATGAAACCTTGGAATCGTACCTTCGAACCTGCTGCACGGAAAATGGTGTCCCCCGCAGCAATATCTACAGAGAGTGTATCCAAGATAGCCGAAGACATTTGGCTCGCTACAAAACGTTCCCATACCAGTTTATACAACCGGAACTGATCGCGACTCATGAATGACTTGATTGAGTCAGGGTCACGCAAAATTGAAGTTGGACGAATCGCTTCATGCGCATCCTGAGCATTAGCTGCTTTTTTGGAATAGTTTCGTGGAGTCTCAGGTGCAAATGGCTCACCATACTTACCAACGATATATTCTTTGGCTTCTTCTTGTGCAGATGCCGCAATTCGTGTGGAGTCCGTACGCATATACGTGATGAGACCTACTGTGCCTTCTTTTCCAAGGTCTACACCTTCATATAGTTGTTGGGCGACCGACATCGTCTTGGAAGCTCTGAAATTCAATTTACGCGCCGCTTCCTGTTGCAGCGAACTTGTCGTAAACGGGGCGGAAGGGTTACGGCTCCGTTCTTTCTCTTTAACTTCCTTGATCGTAAAGTCTGCACCTTCGATCTGTTTCAGGATCGCTTGCACTTCCGCTTCACTGCCCAGCTCTGTTTTGGCCCCGTTCAGTTTATGAAACTTGGCTTCAAACGGATTGCCGTCTGCTGTCAGCTTGGCGGTAATGCTCCAGTATTCTTCCGGCTCAAAATCATCAATTTCATTTTCACGATCTAAAATGATTTTAACAGCCACGGACTGAACCCGGCCTGCAGACAAACCTTTTTTCACTTTCTTCCATAATAACGGACTAATTTTATATCCAACGAGCCGATCCAGAATACGTCTTGCCTGCTGCGCGTTAACCAAATCCATATTGATTTTCCGCGGCGTTTTGAACGCATCTTTGACCGCCTGTTTTGTAATTTCATTAAATACTACCCGGCAATCTGCCGTATCGTCCAGTTCAAGGGCATGGGCCAAATGCCATGCGATAGCCTCACCTTCGCGATCCGGGTCAGCTGCGAGATACACTTTTTTCACTTTCTTCCGTGCATCCTTCAGTTCTTTCAAAATTGAACCTTTGCCGCGGATCGTAATATATTTCGGATTAAAATCATTCTCTACCTCAACGCCAATCTGACTCTTTGGCAAATCGCGAATATGCCCCATCGAAGCTTTTACGATGAACTTGCTGCCTAAATATTTGCCTATCGTCTTCGCCTTTGAGGGCGACTCCACGATTACGAGTGCATCCGCCATAGGTTCATCCTCCTCTCAGTCATGAAACTGTCATGAAACTGTTTCTGTAAGCTTATGCATAGTTAATAACTTCTGCTAATTATATATTTCCACGCACTACGTAGGTTGTAGCTTGGTCATACCCTCGCGTATTTAGTGCCTGGTAATTGGCTAATCTGCTTTTTTATGATTAAAGATAACAGAACTGAATGCAAATGTCCAAAATCCCAACCAAGCAGCTCAACCATTTGATCCAATGATTGTTCTCCCTGTTCCAACAGATAAATCACACGTTGTTCATCTGGAGAGAGCTTAACCTCAGCGAATATCCCTCGCCCGGAAAGCTCGGTTGTTACGGTCGAACGTCCTCTATTGTAAGGAAGTTGTTCTGCATTTGGCAAGCCCAATCGATACTCTTCCAATACATCTGCTGCACAAGTGACCAATTTAGCCCCTTGACGGATAAGATTGTGTGCTCCCCGACTTTTCGGCGATGTAATCGGTCCAGGGACTGCAAATACATCCCTGCCTGCTTCAAGTGCAGCATCTGCTGTAATGAGTGAACCACTGCGAATGTCAGCCTCAACAACCAATGTTCCCAGTGTCAGACCAGCAATGATTCGATTCCGTTCCGGAAATAATCCTTGGCGTGCTCTCGTACCTGGTGGATATTCCGACAAAAGCAGCCCCGTCTCCGCGATTCGTTCAGCGAGGCTTGTATTTTCGGGTGGGTATATATTATCAATCCCTGTTCCGAATACTGCAATCGTTTTTCCTTTAGCACGTAGTACTGCCTCATGACATACGCTATCAATACCACGGGCAAGCCCGCTTACAATCGTCAGTCCTGCATTGCATAATTGCTCTGCCAGCTTTTCTCCAACTTTGCGCCCATACACCGTTGGCATACGAGTTCCTACCATGGCAATAGACGAATTGTGTAGCAAACTAATATCCCCTCGAGCATACATTACCCAGGGAGGCTGAACGGTTTCCTTCATTAATATGGGATATTTCTGATCCAGATAAGTAATAACCTCTATCCCCTGATTGTAAACGTGTTCTCTTTTACTCTCGATCCAGTCGATAGTAAATTGGCTAGCCAAGCGTGCAGCTTGATCTTTGCGCAAGCCTGCTGCGACCCAGTCGCTTTCCCCATAATTCAATAGTTCGGGTAATTCATGTTGTCCCAGAATCAGTTTCGAGATTGTTTTCTTGCCAATGCCCTCCATCTCATGTAACCCAAACAAGATCCATCTTTCTTCCATACCATAAACCTCCCAAAGCGGGAAGAGATCTTCCCTCATATTGTGTGTTAAGTGACCACGGAATGCAAGCGTTTACGCAGATGAGAGACAATTCCTCCCCCTTTTCCCGTAAAAAAAACGCAAAAAAGCAACCCTTCGCCCTGTTCAAGGACAAAAGGTTGCTTACCTTTTCCGTAACCATAATAGTCGGTCTACCAGAAATAAATCATTTCCGAGCCGTTTCTTCTATTATAACGAAAAAGAATTAATGTGTCGTGCACAAATTCAAAATACCGCGTTCCTCAAGTACACTCACCAAAGTCGAACCCATCTCAGCAGGAGTTGGTGCTACTTTGATTCCACATGATTCCAGCTTAGCAATTTTCTCTTTGGCTGTACCTTTACCGCCAGAGATAATAGCGCCAGCATGGCCCATCCGTTTGCCTGGAGGCGCTGTTACGCCACCGATAAAGCCAACAACCGGTTTGGTCATGTTTTCACGTACCCAATCTGCAGCATCCTCTTCAGCTGTACCACCAATCTCACCAATCATGATGACCGCATGAGTCTGTGGATCTTCATTGAACCGTTTGAGGATATCAATGAACTCCGAGCCTTTTACAGGGTCTCCCCCGATTCCTACAGCTGAAGATTGTCCAATACCACGTGTCGTCAGTTGATGAACGGCTTCATAGGTAAGTGTTCCACTACGGGAAACAACGCCTACGTGCCCTGCCATATGGATGTAACCAGGCATGATACCAATTTTACATTCTCCTGGTGTAATGACACCTGGACAGTTTGGTCCGATCAGGACAGTATCTTTACCTTCCATGAAGCGGTCAACCTTGATCATGTCAAGAACCGGAATACCTTCTGTAATACAGATCACGAGGTCCAGCTCAGCATCAACAGCTTCCATAATGGAATCTGCTGCAAATGCAGGAGGAACGTAAATGACGCTCGCTGTTGCGCCTGTAGCTTCCTTCGCTTCCTGCACAGTGTTGAACACCGGCAGACTAGCTACTGTACCGTCTTCCAACGTGATATCCACATTAGTTCCGCCTTTACCCGGTGTAACTCCGCCTACCATCTGGGTTCCGTAGTCCAATGCGCCCTTCGTGTGGAACATTCCCGTTGAACCCGTAATGCCTTGCGTAATGACTTTTGTATTTTTATCGATCAAAATACTCACGTTGCTTCACATCCTTACGGTTATTTTTCAATTCCCGGACAGCTCCGGTACTAAGGAATGAACTTATTTTACGAGGGCAACAATTTTCTGTGCACCATCGGCCATGGAATCAGCAGGAACGATATTCAGGCCAGATTCACCCAGAATACGTTTGCCAAGCTCCACGTTAGTTCCTTCAAGACGAACAACCAGCGGTTTGGTCAGGCCAAGCTGCTTCGCGGCTTCAACAACACCATTGGCGATAACATCACAGCGCATGATGCCACCGAAGATGTTAACAAAGATCCCAGCTACTTTGGCATCGGATAAGATGATCTTAAATGCTTCAGTCACCTTCTCTGTTGTTGCACCGCCCCCAACGTCAAGGAAGTTGGCCGGGTCTCCACCGTAGTATTTAATAATATCCATCGTTGCCATCGCAAGTCCCGCACCATTGACCATACAGCCGATGTTGCCATCAAGTGCTATGTAGCTGAGGTCGTATTTGGAAGCTTCGATTTCTTTTTCATCCTCTTCATCCAGGTCACGCAGTTCCAAAATGTCTTTGTGACGGAACAGGGCGTTGGAGTCAAAGTTTAATTTCGCATCTAGCGCGATAACGTTTCCATCTCCGGTAACAACGAGAGGATTGATCTCTGCAATAGAGCAATCTTTTTCGACAAATGCAGTGTACAGCGCGAGCATGAACTTAACAGCTTTGTTCACCAGTTCATTTGGAATCTTAATGCTGTAGGCCAGTTTACGGGCCTGGAACACTTGCAATCCAATGGCAGGGTCAATGATTTCTTTGAAAATTTTCTCAGGTGTAGCTTCAGCTACTTCTTCAATCTCAGTACCGCCTTCTTCGGAAGCCATCATAACTACACGGCCTGTGGCACGGTCCACAACAACACCCACATAATACTCTTTGCGGATATCGCATCCTTCTTCAATCAGAAGACGTTTCACTTCTTTACCTTCTGGTCCAGTCTGGTGTGTTACCAATACTTTGCCCAGAATTTCGGAAGCATAGGCACGAACTTCATCCGTACTCTTTGCCACTTTTACGCCGCCGGCTTTACCCCGGCCACCTGCGTGAATCTGTGCTTTGACAACAGTCACTGGACTGCCCAATGCCTCAGCGGCCGCGACCGCTTCATCGACTGTATAAGCAACCTTTCCGTTTGGAACGGTAACTCCATACTGTTTCAGTACTTCTTTTCCTTGATATTCATGGATATTCATTCTCGAATCCTCCTATCAACATGACTGCAACAAGGCGGGTTGGTAGACTAACAAAAGACAAATGTTGACTATTTTCACTCAAGCCCAATTCATTGTAACACGTTTTTAAAACGCTTTCCTTAAAAAACTAATGGTTAATAGACAGTATTTTGATATGAGTATGATCCCATATTGTGAATGCTTGGGTATATATGGAAAAAACCCCAGATAAAAACTGAGGTTTCCTTGATGTAAAACTAGATTTTATTTTTTGGCTGCGTTGGTGTTGGTTTCGTGAACTTTCTCCAGCAATCCTTTGAACTGACCCAGCAATGTTTCAAACTCTGTGCTGTTCAAACATGCATCTCCCTGAATGGATTCAGGTATGGATAATGCCTTGTTCCGCAACTCACGGCCCGAGTCGGTTAGTGTAATTAATACTTTTCGTTCGTCCTGAGCCGAGCGTTCGCGATTAATAAGTCCTGCTGACTGCAAACGTTTGAGAAGTGGTGTCAACGTTCCCGAATCGAGATAGAGAGCCTCCCCGATCTCCTTAACCGTACATTCTTCACGTTCCCACAAAACCATCAACACCAAATACTGGGAATACGTTACGCCAAGTACCTCCAGATAAGGCTGGTACATCTTCGTAATCTCACGTGAACAAGCATATATGGCAAAGCATAATTGGTTATCCAGCTTCAAACTGTCAGTCTGCATATGTCTTTCTCACCTGCCTATTGTGCAATCTATTCCTAATAATACAGGAACTATAGATCTATACTATCACAAAATAGAAAAAAAACAGAATAATTGAGCACAAATGATTTTACTATTCAATTTAATTATGATAAATTAGATTGTGTAAAACATAAAGATAATCAGCAGTTCATCCCCATGATTTAACAACAATAATAGATAAGTCCATCGAACAGATTCACGCTTTCTCGGGTCAAATTTAATAAACATAATGAAAGTTTATACGTAGCCATTTTGGCCAAAGTAATTTAATGATTTCCTTCCAGAAATAAAATTCAGGGATCAGGAAAGATGACTACAGCAATGATAATGACAGGTTGACTCCATGATTCCTTTTATATAAAATGCTTAATAGAAGCTGAGGAAGCACCTTAATTCGTAGACTGGCCCGTATTATGCGGAGTCAAGAATCGAGTGAGGTGTTTCTTTGTTATGTACGGAAAATTACACAGTGCGTGTTTGTACGGAATTGATGGCGTTCTGATCGAGGTGGAAACTGATTTATCCAATGGTCTGCCACAGACGTCCATCATCGGTTTACCGGATTCAGCTATTCGTGAGGCCGTTGAACGTGTCCGTGCAGCGATTAAAAACTGCGGGTATCAGTATCCTTTACAGCGGATCACAATCAATCTGGCCCCCGCTGATCTACGCAAGGAAGGATCTTCCTTTGATCTAGCCATTGCTATTGGTTTACTTATGACAAGCGGCCAGCTTGTACTTCCTCCCCAGGAACGGACACTAGTGGTTGGCGAACTGGCGTTGGACGGTTCGCTCAGGTCCGTGCCGGGCATTTTATCCATGGTGGATCTGGCCAAACGGCAAGGCTTTACGTCCGTGCTCCTGCCTTTGGATAACGTGGAGGAAGCGTCACTGATTCGAGGTATCCAGGTTTTTGGCATTCGTCATTTACAGGATATTGCTCCGGAAAACCCAGATCAACCCGCTAGATCAGCAGGAATACCAAATAATTCGAATGCAGGACCAGTCGTGTTGAAAAATTATGCACACCTCGCTACTCCTATAACTGATAAGACTCATAAGATGGCGGATAGGAAGACGAGACAAACACCATTATTTGCAGACGACTATAGTGATGTTCTAGGGCAGCATCATGTAAAACGCGCGCTTATGATTGCTGCAGCCGGCATGCATAATATACTGCTCGTTGGACCTCCAGGTACGGGCAAAACGATGTTAATCAAACGTCTGCCTTCCATCCTTCCTCCTTTGTCAGAAGATGAAGCGTTGGAAGTCACCAAAGTATTAAGTGCCGCTGGCAAATTGAAAGAAGCGCCTCAAGGCCTGATTGCAGACAGACCTTTTCGCTCGCCTCACCACACGATATCCACCTCTGGTCTGATTGGAGGCGGTGGTATCCCAAAACCGGGTGAAGTGAGCCTTGCCCACCGGGGCATATTGTTTCTGGATGAATTACCTGAATTCCAGCGCCAAGTGCTGGAGGTATTAAGGCAACCGTTAGAGGATCGCACAGTGACAATTAGTCGGGCTCGCGCTGCATTCACCTTTCCGGCCCAATTCATGCTTGCATGTTCCATGAATCCCTGTCCCTGCGGATATTTGTCCGCTCATTCGGAGGAGCAACGCTGCATATGTAGTCCAGCCCGTGTTGCCGCGTACCGAGCCAAAATTTCAGGACCACTGCTGGACCGCATTGATCTTCAGGTTGAGGTTCCTCCACCAGGCGAGTGGCGCAAGTCTGCTGCTTCCCCTTCCTCTGCAGAAATGCAGGCAAAAGTGATCCACGCTCATCAAATTCAGGCTACACGTTATGCCAAAAGTTCGGTTCGTTGGAATAGCCAGCTTTCGGGCACGCTTTTGCGACGAACGATCCATCTCCCCCAAGAGGCAGAGCAACTGTTAGAGCAAACGCTGCAAACGTTAAACCTGAGCATGCGTGCACATGATCGGATTATCAAGATGGCACAAACAATTGCTGATCTGGACCATGAAGGTGAAATTGTGACAGCTCATGTGGCTGAAGCCATCCAGTATCGTCAATTGGATCTTAATTTATTTTGAAGCTATTTTAAAAGCATATGGAGGGAAGAACAGGCCGATTTACCCAAAGGCAGTGGAATGGGCATGAAACTGTAAACAGCAGAGGAAAATCGAGAAGGATTCCTTATGCAGATTCTACAATGCGGATACACCAACATGACAAAAAACGTACAAGCCCTTCTCTTCTGTGAAGAAAGGTACTTGTACGTAGATTTCCCTGTAAACGTAAGGGGATCGTATATAGCTAAGGTCTACAACAATTTATTATTCAAAAAGAGTGAGTTTGTCCTTGGCTGGTGTGCGTTCTTTGGCAGAAGGAATAACATCAGGGTAACCCATATAAATCATGCCTACAATCTTCTCTCCCGCCTCTATTCCAAGCGATTTGCGGAATTTGGGAGCGTACAAAAATGGCTTGGTCACCCAGAACGTTCCAATGTCTTCACTCCAGGCTGCAAGCATAAAGTTTTGAACCAATGCACTAACCGCAGCGAAGTCTTCGTCCCAGATATTCTGTCTTGGATCTTCTTCCAGCACAACAAGCATAACGGATGGAACTTGCATAATATTGGGTGAGAATTTGTTGTCTTCTCCCATTTCTGCATCAATAGCCTCAGCCAGTTTCTTCCGTCCATTCCCTGTAAACAACAAAAATCTCCAAGGTTCACGCAGTTTATGGTTAGGAGCCCAGACTGCCGTATCCAGCAATTCTATAATCTGCTGTGTAGGAACAGCTTCTTTTTTGAATTTTTTCACCGTACGACGGTTTTGAATCGCATTTCTGACTTCATTTGTTGTTTTCGTAGCTTTACTCATCGGCCGTACCTCCTGTTTATAAAATCATTTGCAACCGCAATAGTGATTCGCGGCCTTGTACATTCAATATAATTTCTTTATGACATAATAAAATACCAGTTTACCTTCTTGATTATACACCCATCTGATCACGAGATTCAAAGGGGCGGCAGAGATCATTACCGTTAAGGTCATTACGAACAGAAAAGACGACTCTGAATGTTGATTCACCACGAGGAATCTTCAAGTCAGAACCGTCTTTTATTCTCATGTTATTGATTCACATATCATATCAACGAGTAATCAATCGTCGTAACTCGCCCCTTCAAACGTGCCATTCCCTTCAAATGTACCATTAATAAAATCCATTTTGTTGTACTTCTCCTGGTTACCTGCAACATCTGTACTATAGTACTCTACCACCTTGACATCAGGGGCATAAAACTTGACGGGTCCTTCATAGTTTTTCCATTCTCCCCCGTTGATTCGATATTGCGTTGTTTTTACGCCCGAACCTTTGACTTCGTCTGTTGCCTGAAGTCTGAATGTAAATCCTTTGATGTATACTTTCCCGTTCACAGTATCTGTAATAGGAACTAATCTGTACTTGGTTACTGGAGGTGTAATATCTGCATCCTTCTTAAGTACGATATTAAACGTATTATGATCTCCTTTTACAAGAGTAACGCTCAGGCTCGTTTTTAGATATCCTGCTGCTTCTCCCGTTATCGTTCTAGCCCCTGTTGGTACGCGCTTTATTAAATAGTTGCCTTGAGCATCTGTTGTTGCCGAACCTCCAGCATTAACTTTAGCCCCACTTACTGGATTGCCCGACTCATCTACAACTTTTCCCCGCACGTGTGCCGCCTCTGCCAAAACAACATCCATTCTCAAGGTTCCTCCCTCCCGGACACCCAAGCGATCCTGTTCATATAACATATAATCATCGGCATCTACCCATATTGCAATGTTCGGATTATAGGCGTAATCAATTCCTGTAACCGCATATCGACCTTGCTGATCAGTTTTCACTATACGATCAAAGACACTTGTTACTTTTATACGAGCATCTGGAACCGGTCTGCCTGCCTGATCTTTGACTGTTCCTACAATCGTGGATGGCTCATAAATATGAAAATCAAGCTTTATTTGCTCTCCACCGGACAATCCGTAGGAGCCATAGTGTCTGTACGTCACATAACCCTCTGCTTCAACTACAAAAGTAATGTCCGTATTGTCTTCAACGGACTCTATAATATGATACCGTCCATTCCCATCCGTCTTCACGCTTTTCTCAGACGTATCCCCACGATAATTAAGCCAATACTTGACAGTAGCGTTCTGGACAGGTAATCCCTGACGATCAATAACTTTACCTGATACACTTGCCTGTGTAGACGGATCGGCTGCATAAGAAACTCCGGAATACATGATTCCAAACAAAATGAAACATAAAGATAGTGTACTTAGTCGAATGATCCATTTGATACTTGTCTGCATCTTCTCACTACACCTCACTATTTATTTTATTGATCAAACATTCCTCTTTAGCCTCTTAAAATTAACTGACCATAAGTTCAAGCTTCCAGAATTCTCCGTCCCAAACATATTGCCAAATCCCCTGTCCACCGTTCATGGTCTCGCTGATATCCAGCACTTCCATCCGAGGGCACTCCCATACTTGTTTTACTGTGTTGTTCGAAGTATTCTGAAGCTCTTTCATACATCCCACCAACCTCTCTTTAAAATTCAACTTTCTTAGTTTATTACAAATGATACATTTTGTATCTATAAATTTCTGAAATACAATGATTTTATTATCAATGCTCTATCCTCTGTTTAATGATTTCATAGTTAAATCAAAAAAAGCCGCAGATCCTGTATAAATAGGAACTACGGCTTTAATATATTAACTAATTTTAAAACTAAAACGAATGCAAAGATAAGACATAATTAAACTTGTACTTCGAAATAACTGACCGACTCACATTAAAAAGATACAATCCGTATCAATTAATACAGCAATAACTTCGAGTGTAATTCTTAAAAAGCATTAACAATATGATTCACAGAGACAATTTCTCCTGCTTGATCAAGCATTACAGCAATTACATCAAAACGGATCTGAAGTTCCGTCTCTCCCGTCATTTGCAAATACACGGATGCGGTTGAACGTACCTGCTGCATTTTACGCATATCAACCGATTCCTGAGGTGTACCGTACTGAGCGGCTCCACTTCTGCTTCTTACTTCCACAAAGACAATCAGGCCCTCGCAGGAAGCAATGATGTCAATCTCACCGCTACGGCAACGCCAGTTCTGTCTAATGATCCGATAATCGTGCTCTCGCAACCATTGACAGGCAGCCTCTTCACCTAATCGGCCTTTCTGCTGTCGTGTGAGCTTTAATTCTGGCTCCTGACCCAATCTACGTTCTACCATGACTCATTTTCCTCACGTCCTGAGGCCATGCGATCTGCACGGTAGACGTACGTTAGCACCTCTGCGACCAGTTGATACAGTTCTGCCGGAATCTGTTCATCCAGATCCAACTTGGAGAGCACCTCCACAAGTGCTGCATCCTCCTGAACAGCCACGCCGTTTTCTCTGGCTTTATCCAGAATGGCTTCTGCCACTTTGCCGCGCCCCTTGGCTACAACAACAGGTGCTTCACTCTCTCCAGGGACATACTTTAGGGCAACCGCCTTTTTGGAAAGCAGGTCCGGTTGTGACGACTCGTCTTTCATACCTTCAAGTCCACCCCTTTGTATCGTTCAGGACTATAGTCCGAGGCCCGCGTTTTTCGTTCCGCGCCCGGCTCCTGGCCCGCAGGCCACGGTTCCGCCTTGAAGGTCAGCAGTTGATAGCCCAGCTTGTCCAATGCCTGATGGATCACCTCTCGTCCGCTCTCCAGAAGCGGTCCCATTCCTTCGCGATCATTTAATACACGCAGACTGACAATGTTATTAACCACATGGACATCTACCAGAGTAGGCCCAAGACTTTTCATGTCCAGATCAAACCATAGACGGCAGTTGGACGCATCCAGCTCTCCACGAGATCCACGACGTGATTGAATCTGAACAGACGCCGTTTCTTCCCCGTCCGGTCCAGTGATCGGAATAAACCAATGCATCTGTGCAAAAGTAGCACTGCGATCTGTCGTCAGCAATAACTGCTGACCTGTCAGATACTGCACGGCCTGTCCGGCGGCATCCTTAAGCGCCGCCGGTGCACCTTCGCTGCTGGCAAGTTGCAGCAGCAAGCCCTTCAGCGTGTCCGCATTTGCCGGACTCGCCGCATCCCCCACGCGCGGCTGCACTGCCGCGCCGTGAACGGCCTGCTGCTCGTGCTCCGCACCGAGCAGCTTCAGCACGCGCCCCACCCACGGGTCCCCCTCGTGGGTGACAGGTGCGGGCACTGCCGCAGCTCCCGCAGGTGCTGCGGCACTACCGCCAGCCGGCGGCGCATCAGCGCCGGCTGGCAACGGCTGCGGCATGCCTCCGGCAGCCGCAGCCGCCTGGCCGCCCTGCGATGCAGGGGCGGCCTGTGCTGCCGCACCAGGCTGTGCCGGTGCGGCAGTGGACGCGCTGCGCAGGGCGTCCAGCAGCGCCAGCAGCTTGGGCGCCAGCTGCGCTGCCGTAGGCGCTGCTGACGCCGCCTGGCCTGCTGCGGACGGCGTCCCCGCAGCAACAGGCGTTTCAGCGCGACCGTCAGTCCGACCGGCCGCGCCTGCTTCAGGCTGGCCTGCACTTGCACGGCCAGCCACAGATTCTGCTGCCGCCCCCGGTGTACCCGGGCGGCTCCCGACTTGGCCCGCGTCAGCCCCGCGCGGGCTCTCGCCAGGTATTCCGGTTCCAGACGGAATACCTGCACCCCCTTTGCCAGCCGTTTCAACGTTGCTGGCAACTGCCTTTGCCCCGGCTTCAGCATTTCCGGTGTCTCCGCCGGTTTGCACGTTTCCTTTCACCGCAGTACCTGCATCCTCTGCCCCGCCATCCGTCATGGATATAGCACCTGCCAACGCCGCTTGTCCTTGTTGCGTTGACAAAGCAGGTGTTCCCGTTCCAGTCACCTGACGACCGTTGCCTGATGCAGCCAATCCTTCTTCCATGTGTGCTCCATTCAGCACGACGGGTACACCAGCCACAACAGCTGGTTTCATGGCAGCAGATTGCTCTCCAGGCAATACCGGTTTACCTGTTGTTTGAGTAAGCATCGTTTCCAACTGGTCAGCCAACCCGCTTAACAACTGGTGCAGAGGGGGGCCAAACACCGTCTGGTGTAATCCTTTTACTGTTTCCGCCGTAACCGGAAGACCACGCTGAAAAGCAATTCCCGTCGCCTGCACCCATTCTTCCACAGGTACCTGGGCAGGTTTAGCAGTCATCATATTCTGGACCATAGCCACATTATCCTTCGTTAGCGGCAATCCGCTACGCTGCATGGCAAGTAACAGTTCCCGGTTCCCTTTTGTATCCGGCAGTCCTACATCCTTAAGCAGGTTGTTCAGCGAAGCTTGTGGCAGCTCAGCAAGTGTACCCGTCATAGGTTTCATTACCGTTATGCCATTTTCACCTGGAGGCTGCACTTGAAGCAACGTGGTCTCACCCGGACGGAGTGGAGTCTCCAACTTGGCGCGCACCTGCACACCTTGAATCTGCAGAACTGCTTCTCCCCCATCATCGGATACACTAACGACGGAGCCACGAACCACCTGACCTTCCTTTAATTCAAGCGGTTTGGCATTGCCGGGCTTACTGTCTCCCATTAACCCCTTTATCATGAAACCGATATTCAAATCTCTCCCCCTCCTTTCTTCAAACTTGTGTTAAAACAAAGATTGCTGCTCTCCAAGCAGGTTGCCCAGAAAACTGCGCCGATGCATCGGGGTTGCCCCCAATGCCATAATTTGCTCCCGATGAACTTTTGTTGCATATCCTTTATGTATCGACAAACCATATTCCGGATATAACGTATCCCATTCTTCCTTACACAGCCGATCTCTCGTTACCTTGGCAATAATAGATGCCGCTGCGATCGATTGACTATTAGCATCACCTTTAATAATGGACAGTTGAGGTACATTGACATCCACCTTCTCGGCATCCACCAGCATATAATCAGGAGTTTCTCCCAATGCTTCAACCGCACGTTTCATCGCAAGTCTCGCAGCCTGTTTGATGTTAAGCCGATCAATCGTCTCTGCATCCGCGTACCCGATACCTACCGCCAGCGCTTTTTCCATAATGACGTCATATAATGCATCACGTTTTTTCTCCGTTAATTTCTTGGAGTCATTCACACCTTCCAGGATGAGATCCTTTGGTAAAATAACCGCCGCTGCGACAACATCCCCAAACAAACAGCCCCGTCCTACCTCATCAATGCCAGCAATACGATCAAATCCACTGTCCCAATACTCCCGCTCATAGAGCAACAGATCTCGAGGTTCACTGGCTTCTTTTTTCTTCTTTGGTCCAATCGGAGTATCCAGTAGATTCAACCCGATCTCTTCATTATTTTCAACCATAACGCTCATCTCCTCTACCCACGCTTTTTCAGCATACGTATCACTTACAACTTTTTATAATATAGACGTAGATCCTCTGTCTTTTGTTCTGTACAACCTGTCTCTCTCAGTAAAACCTTTCCTTGAGATTTACAATATAAAGATAGTGATGTCTTCATTTATCGGTATTTGATGGTTTAAATTGAATATATCAGACCTCGTCTAATTTAAATTGCACCACCATTTATCATAGCACGATTTAGATGCACCTGATATATAGGTCAGCCAATTCCATAAAGCGTACTGTTCTTCAATCCTCTTCCATTTTATCGTTTTCGACGTATGTTCCAGCTCTACTTCCACGTTTATATACACAAAAAAAACGACCGCTCCCGGTAATCCGGTAACGGCCGCTTCTTTCGGCACTTGTATATATGAAATGAACAGATAAAGATAATGATCTTCATCGTGTAAAGTCCATTTTTTAATAGGGAGCTTCCATAGAGAAACGTCCCATTTTACCCGCTCGCAGTTCACGCAGAAATGCTCGTGATGCCTTTTCCAGATCAATACGCCCACCGCTTACAATGCAACCACGTATACGACCGACTTGTTCCATAATCGCAATAACACTGTCTGAATCATCTGCATCCTTGGAGAACTCCTGAAGTCCGTATCTCTCTTCAAGGGCGTCCCAGTAATAACGCATCAGGTAACTGATTCCAAAAAAGGCGATATCCTCTGCATTCAAAATTTCCTCTTTGATCGCACCAGTTACGGCAAGACGATAACCTACATTTTGATCTTCGAACTTAGGCCAAAGAATACCTGGAGTATCCAATAACTC
Organism: Paenibacillus sp. FSL E2-0151; assembly: GCF_037993015.1. Classification (NCBI taxonomy): domain Bacteria; kingdom Bacillati; phylum Bacillota; class Bacilli; order Caryophanales; family Paenibacillaceae; genus Paenibacillus; species Paenibacillus sp. FSL E2-0151. The sequence continues at coordinate 2,569,777 of NZ_CP150308.1, read as the reverse complement.
CATTTCTTTGCCTACCTTGATCCACTGTTGCCCCTTCGTCACACCAGGACGATCTCCTGTTAACGCAATACTCCGTCCAGCCAATCGGTTAATCAGTGTTGATTTACCTACATTGGGAATCCCTACGATCAACCCGCGAACCGCACGAGGATTAATCCCTTTAGCAATTTGACGGTCAATTTTTTCTTTAAGAAGAAGCTTGGCCTGCACGGGAATATCTTTAACATTGGTTCCCGTCGAAGCATCTACAGGAAAAGCGGTAATTCCTTCTTTTTTGAAATATTCAATCCATTCTTGCGTCACTTTTGCATCTGCCAAATCCGATTTGTTCAACAAAATCATCCGGGGTTTATCCAGCAATATTTCGTCAATCATTGGATTACGGCTGGAGACAGGCAGACGGGCATCCAATAGTTCGATGACCACGTCGATGAGCTTTAACTTATCCTGAATCTGGCGTCTGGCTCGAGTCATATGACCTGGAAACCATTGTATCGTCAACTTGTCTTCACCTCATTATTTACTTCAAATTCAGTGGTTGATCCACTTAATCTCACCGATCGGCCAGAAAATCACATCTGCACGACCAATAATATCTTTTAACGAAACATAACCGATCATACGGCTGTCTGTACTATTCGGACGGTTATCTCCCATGACAAACACATGACCTGCCGGCACTTTGCCATCAGGGAACTGTTCATTCGGGAAATCCTTCACGTTATAGGTTCCACCATTTGCTTCAGCTGCATCAATGGCTCCTTGAATATACGTTTCATCAACCTTTTTACCGTTAACCATCACGGTATCGTCTTGAACCTCAACGGTATCACCTTCTACAGCAATAACACGTTTAATGAAATCTCGACCTTCGGATGGTACGTGGAAGACGATAACTTCACCGCGCTTCGGTTCTCTGATATCATATAAGATTTCGTTGACGATCACACGTTCACCCGTTTCAAAGTTCGGCTGCATGGACGGACCGTCCACAACAAACGGTTTGAAGAGCAACCACCGAATCAGAATGACGAGAACTAATGCAATAACAATGGCTTTAAGCCATTCAACAATTTCATTTTTGGCTTTTTTGGATCGACTGTTTTTCTCTTCGGCAGGATTGCCCTGGTCATGTTGAACTTCTTGTTCCATTCAAGATCTTCCTCTCTTCACAGTACATGTTTATAGCAGTACACACATCCAGCATTCTGTATCGTTCCAATAACTCAATGGATGGATACAAAACATTCACATCAGTTATGTAATCTTACACCAAGCATTACAGTACATTTAATCCACAATTCAAATGTTATCAATAACTGATTTTACAAGCCTCCCGGACTATTCCCCGCATGTGTTGCCATACCATTTTACTCGGAAGTGTACCTCCGGTTCAACTTTTCCCGGACAAAAACGAAAAGGGCTTGTCTCCAAGCCCTTCCCGGTATCCGTTATATTAACGAATTTCTTTAATTCTCGCTGCTTTACCGCGTAGTTCACGAAGATAATAAAGCTTCGCACGACGAACTTTACCACGGCGAGCCACTTCGATTCTATCGATTTTAGGGGAATGAAGCGGGAAAGCTCTTTCCACACCTACACCGTAAGAAATTTTACGAACTGTAAAAGTCTCACTGATTCCACCACCACGGCGTTTAATCACAACACCTTCGAACAATTGGATACGCTCGCGAGTTCCCTCGATTACCTTAACGTGCACTTTCAAAGTGTCACCAGGACGAAAACTCGGAAGATCCTTGCGAAGTTGTTCTTGTGTAATCGCTTGAACGATATTCATCTATGACTCCCTCCTTCCATACAGGCGTTCATACTTCTTCCAGAGATCACCTTGTCTCCTTCATCATCCATAGAGGACCGCCGTATTCCACATAACAGACTTATTGTATCACGCAGCATATCAAAACACAAGAGAAATTAAACAAATGCCTATTGATTAATCTGCCATTCTGAAACTCATCCATCACATGTTAACTTCATTCAAAAATACATTCTCCCATATGGAAAGTGAATCAACGCTCTCATCTGCAAGTCAACCTGATACAGGAAAAAATACTGTAACTTCCAGTGTAGTAATATCGTCTATGATATAACTTATTGACCACTTTAAAAGGAGAATCCCAAGACTTATGAAATATTGGAAAAAGATCACACTTGCCCTACTCGCCATGCTCACATGCTCCATTACACTATATTCATATGCCGTAACTCACCCAACGAATGCACTGTCACACAAAGCCTGCACATCCTGGGACATAGTCAAACGCAAAGCATTCGAGCTGTCACACACTGACTTCTCTAACCAATCTGCGCTGGATCGTTCTACCTTTAGGATTGAACAAGATACCGCTACAGAAGTTCCTGTGCTGATGTATCATTACATAGAGCCCAAATTGAATAATCAAGAGACAGATAATAAATCCATCATTAATCTGGAGGATTTTGAGCAAAATATGAAATACCTGCATGATGAAGGCTACCAAACGATTACACTGGATCAGCTTGAGCAATATGTTAGCGGGAAGATTTCCCTGCCACAGAAGTCCATTGTGATTACCTTTGATGATGGATACCAGAACAATTATACTTTAGCTTACCCTGTGCTTCAGAAATATAATTTTCATGCCTCACTGTTTGTCATAGGCAGTAAAATTCAGGATCAACCTTCGGTATTTGAGCCCGCCATCAACAGTTTCATCTCCAAGCCAGAGATGCAGGCAGCAACCGACGTATTTGAGTTCAACAGCCATACCTATAACCTGCATCATAAGGGATTTATGCGCTGTGGGAACAGCGTACCTGTCGGTCTGGACACCAGTCTTCTGGATGATGATATCCAGCAAATGAAGGAAACCGGAATAGACACACCTTATTTGGCCTATCCTTTTGGTTATACCAGCACACAGATGATCTACAAGTTACAGCAACATGGATATCGCATGGCTTTTACCGTAAAGTCTGGATTTGTGCATCCAGGAGATCATCCCATGAAGCTGCCTCGCTTGACGGTCACGACAGGCACTGATTTGGCGACCTTGCTTCAACCCGAATCCAGTCCGCAGAACGAATCATCTGCATCGGAGAACGACCAGTAAAACCTAGATTTTAACTTCACCGCCCGGATACAGAGTCGAGTTATACAGCCTTTTTAGCTGTGGCTTGGCTTTTTTTGCATCGGTAAGTGATAATGTCATCGGAGAGCTGGAATAAATCACTGCTTCCTCTGCGTCATAGATGATGATCTGTTCTTTCCCCGTCTGAACCAGGTCTGCATGTACCGCATATCCCTCTTTTGGGAATTCAGTAACCGTTTTCATATCTCCATCTACCAAAGAAGGCAACACATCTCCACCTCTGCGATACGCCAAAATATAATCGAGTCCACCTTCATCCCAGTTATATACAGGCTCTATAATGGTTAACCAGCCAGGAGTCGTGCGGTTTTCTTTCCATATTTCTTGCCCTGCGCTATCAAGCATGAACATTCCATCCTTACCATGCTCATCCCCTCGGACAATCCGGTCCAGACCTGCAATCTGTAAAGCTATCATTCCAGTACAAAAATGGCCTAATGCAATATGCTGTGATTCAATCGAATCTTCATAACGCCACTTCTCATTACCATAGCGGTCCATCATGACCGTAACACTGCCACCGATAACAATCTCGACTTCCCCATCACCATCAACGTCGCCAAACCATATACAGTCAGCATGATCATCGAGATTATGACAAGACCATAACAACGTCCCATCATGATCCAGCATGTCATATCCGGCCATCACTTCATCTTTCCCATCTCCATCGATGTCATATACCCATGGAAAATGTCCCGGATTCCCTTCATGCTTCCATAACAAATTAAAATCATGGTCGAGTGCCCATAACGTCTTATAGCGGTCTTTCAGTATAATGTCCATTTTCTGCTGGTTACCCGTCAGGTTGGTGAGAATAATGCAGTCATGTGCTTCATCACCTGGCAGATCACGTGTTTCTTTGATCTCCCCGGTCCGGCCATCCAACACGAGAAATTGTTTGTCCATCACACACAATACTTCATTATTTCCATCTCCATCCCAATCTGCGACCTGAGCGGGATAGTCTGAACCCGGACCCCCTGCATCGGGATCAGGAGTTCCGACCTGCCATAGTAATGTTCCTCCCAGATCAAACGCAGTCAAACAACATACCTGATGCGGAACATACCGATCGTCTATCCCCCCATCTGCCTGTACCAGCAACATTTCAAGTCTGCCATCCCCGTTTATATCTCCCAAAAGCATTTTGCAGCGTTCTCCAGCTTGGCTAATATCTACTCTGGCGATTTCATAAGACTGAATGCTCATCATCTTCCTCCTCAGCTTATCCTTGTTATTCAAATCCAGCTGAGTTCACCATAAAGAAAACCCCTGTTTTTTACAACCCTATTATGTGGTCATGCAAAAATGTTCAAAGCTGCAAAAAAGTGCCTACGTAATTAAACGATTTAAACAAATGATTTAAGCCCACTCTAAAAACTCAAGACGATTGCCAAAAGGATCATTTATATAAAAACGTCTTACACCTTCATCTGCCCTTGCTTCGTCATCAACAATATGAATTTGGTTATGAATGAGATGATCACGCAACTGATCCAAATGTTGTACATGAAATGCCGGATGAGCTTTTGTAGCGGAAATAAAATCTTTTTGTACGCCAATATGCACTTGGTGTCTGCCACACTCGAACCATACACCACCCCGTTTTCTCAGAATTTCAGGTTTGGGAATCTCCGTCCAACCCAGTACTTTATTGAAAAAATGACGTGCCTCCGCTTCACAAGATTCAGGTGCTGCGAGCTGAATATGATCAAGACCAATAATATTGTAAGTCATTCATACACCGCCTTTGGTTTCATTTGGTGAAACTTAGTTTTAAAATATACCTCCATTTTATAAAATAACCCATTGAATATCCAGCTTTCTTTACAAAACACATAAGAAAAGCCAACCTTTGGTATCATGGTTGGCTTTTTCAAACTCTATAAAAAGATATATTTACGTGTTTATACGATATATATACTTATTCTGTGCTATGTTTACGGTTTGAGCGTATCTTTTTCAACCAAATGCGTTCTTTATCCGTCAAATCAGCCGTTTCCAACATCTCCGGTCTGCGCTCCAGCGTACGAAGCAAAGACTGCTCTCTGCGCCATGCCTCAATGTTCAGGTGATGTCCTGACAACAGCATATCCGGTACTTTCATGCCCCTAAACTCGGGTGGACGTGTGTAGTGTGGATATTCGAGGAGTCCAGTACTGAATGAATCGGTTACTGCACTTGTCTCATTGCCAAGCACACCGGGAATAAGGCGTACGATGCTGTCGATCGCAACCATAGCAGGCAATTCCCCACCAGTGAGCACGTAATCACCAATGGATAGTTCATCCGTCACGAGAAATTCGCGAATTCGCTCATCGTAACCTTCATAATGTCCACATATAAAAATCAGATGATCTTCCTGTACAAGTTCTTCTGCTTTTTTCTGTGTAAACGTCTCACCTTGCGGACACATTAAAATGATACGTGGAGCTTTCATGGTCGCCGCGGCTTCTCCGCTTTTCTCCAGTACATCTTCAACAGCAGCAAAGATCGGATCTGGTTTCAGCACCATGCCTCCACCCCCACCGTAAGGAGCATCATCGACCGTATTGTGCTTATTTGTCGCATAATTACGGAAGTTGGTTGCACCGAGGGACACCAGCCCCTTAGTTTGGGCTTTACCCAGAATGCTTGCTCCGAATACGCCATCAAACATCTCCGGGAATAGTGTTAATACATCCACTTTCATGTTACAGCAGCCCTTCCATCAGGTGAATCTTCACTTGCTGCTGTTCGATGTCCACATCAAGTACTACATCATCAATAACGGGAATCAACACTTCTTTACCTGCTGGCGTTTTGACAACCCATACATCATTGGCACCAGGAGTCAAAATTTCAGAGATGGTTCCAAGCGTTTCACCCTCTTCGGTGATAACCGAACACCCAACGATTTGATGGAAGTAGTATTCACCTTCCTCCAGCTCAGCGAGGTTCTCTTTTAACACTTTGGCCATACCGCCTTTAAACTTCTCTACTTCATTAATATTGCCATACTCTTTCAGACGAAGAATATACATATTTTTATGCAAACGTGCAGATTCCACGTTAACCATGACTGGATGATTATCTGGTGTAAAGAAAAACAACTCTGCATTTTTCGCGAAACGCACTTCTGGGAAATCGGTTATAGGCATGATTCTCACCTCACCGCGAATTCCATGCGTATTAACGATTTTACCTACATTCATAAACTCTGCCATACGTTCCTCCTACGATCCATTCTTATTGGTATTCCTATTAGATGATCCCCTGCGACCGTTCCGGTTACGGATCGTTCTTCGGATCGCTGTTATCCCCTAATTTTTTTAATTATTTTTAAAGGTGAAAATCCGGTGATAAAGGCGAGCGCTGACGCTTCTTCAGAATCGATTCCGTACCCTTCACTACTTCCGCAAATAATCATACTTGACGAGCTATCTCAATCATATTATTTAAGTTTCAGCATGCACGAAAAGGGGCTAGGACATGCATCCTAACCCCCTTTCGTATATCTTTAAGATATGATATCAACGGTAACCCGTTTATCCATCTTAACTGCTGCTGATGTGACGACCGTACGAAGTGATTTCGCGATTCGTCCCTGTTTACCTATTACCTTCCCGACATCGTCAGGATGAACGGTTAACTCATAAACGACAAGCCGGTCTTTCTCAACCGTCCGAACCGTCACATCTTCCGGATGATCGACTAAAGCCTTAGCAATTATGCTTACTAATTCTTCCATAGATGACCCTCCGAATCAGCACTTTATTTAGATAATTTAGACTCGTGGAACTTCTTCATCACGCCCGCTTTGCTAAGCAAGTTGCGGACAGTGTCAGATGCTTGTGCACCGTTTTGAAGCCATGCCAATGCTTTATCTTCATCGATCTTAACAACAGCCGGTTGTTCAACCGGGTTGTAGTAACCGATCTCCTCGATAAAACGACCGTCACGTGGGGAACGGGAATCCGATACCACTACGCGGTAGAAAGGAGCTTTGTGAGCACCCATACGTTTCAGACGAATACGAACTGCCATTTGAAAATTCACCTCCTTCAATGAAATCTGTATATGATCCAGCTTCGCTTAAATCAACGGAAAGGAAACTTCATTCCTTTACCCATACCTTTAAGCTGCTTCATCGCTTTATTTTTACCGCCGCCTTTAGGTCCCATCATATCCGAGAACTGTTTCATCATGCGGCGCATCTCATCAAATTGCTTGATCAGACGATTTACTTCAGCCAGAGATGTTCCGCTTCCGGTAGCAATACGCTTCCGGCGGCTATGGTTGATCATGTCCGGGTTACGTTTCTCTTCGGTCGTCATTGAGTAAACGATCGCTTCGATCCGGCCCATCTGTTTATCATCAACCTTCAGATCCTTGGCTTGTTTCATCTTGCCCATGCCGGGGATCATATCCATGATCTGATCGATTGGTCCCAGCTTTTTCACTTGATCCATCTGCTCCAGGAAATCTTCAAACGTGAATTCTGCATTACGCATCTTCCGTTCCATTTCCTTGGCTTTATCGGTATCAATGTTTAATTGTGCTTTCTCAATCAGAGATAACATATCACCCATACCGAGGATCCGTGAAGCCATACGTTCCGGGTGGAACGGCTCCAAAGCGTCAAGTTTCTCTCCAAGGGAAGCAAACTTGATTGGACAACCCGTAACTGCTTTGACGGAAAGCGCAGCACCACCACGAGTATCTCCATCCAGCTTTGTCAGGACAACCCCGGTCAGATTAAGCTGCTGGTTAAAGTGTTCTGCTACGTTAACCGCATCCTGACCTGTCATGCTGTCTACAACAAGCAGTACTTCATCCGGATTCACTACGCTGTGAATCTGGCGAAGTTCTTCCATCAGTTCTTCATCAACATGCAGACGTCCAGCTGTATCGATAATAACATAGTCATTACCGTTATCCTTCGCATGTTGAAGACCTTGACGCGCGATCTCAACAGGGCTTGTCTGATCTCCCAGTGTGAATACCGGCGCTTTGATCTGCTCACCAAGTACTTGCAACTGTTTGATCGCTGCGGGACGATAAATATCTCCTGCAACAAGCAATGGTCTGCTGTTTTGCTTTTGCAGCATTTTAGCCAGTTTACCCGATGTGGTTGTTTTACCAGCACCCTGCAAACCAACCATCATCAGCACCGTAGGCGGTTTGTTCGCTTTAGCCAGTTTCGCTTGGCTTCCACCCATCAAATCCGTTAGTTCCTTGTTAACGATGTCGATGATGACCATTCCTGGCGTGAAGCTCTCCATCACTTCTTTGCCAACAGCCTTCTCTTTCACCTTGGCGATGAATTCCTTGACCACTTTGAAGTTTACATCCGCTTCGAGCAATGCCAGACGTACCTCGCGCATAGCCTCGGCTACATCTTCATCAGACACCTTGCCTTTGCCGCGCAGCTTGCTGAACACATTCTGTAATCGGGTCGTTAATCCTTCAAATGCCATGATCCCACCTCCTTAAGCTTTAATACTGTTTTCAAGACCGATACGTTCCGCTCAGCCAATATTTCATTCACTAAGCTGAGCAACGATATCGTGTATTTGTTTGTTGTTATCAATGGAGACGCCTGCGCGTTCCAATGCATTTTGCAAATCTTCAAGATTGCGATTACGCCGTTCATGCTTTTCCAGCAAGCCCAGCTTGCTTTCGTAATTTTCCAGCACTTGTTCGGCACGCTTGATATGCTCGTATACCGCCTGGCGGCTGATCTCAAACTCGGCTGCAATTTCACCAAGTGAGAAATCGTCATGAAAGTAATACTTTAGAAAAGTCTGCTGTTTCTCGGTAAGTAACAATTCATAAAAAGCAAACAGCAAGTTAATCCGGTTTGTCTTCTCAAGCCGATTTTCTTGACTCACATCGGGGCACTCCCTTCGTCAAGGAAAAACACTTTACACTCTTGCAACGTTCCTAATAATACCTAAAACAAATCAGGTTGTCAAGCAAAAATACTTGTCACAATAAAAACAGCTCTGATGATACGTTATTTCGATGTTTAACGGGTGCTTTATGCCCTTCTTCACTACAAGCAAATTCTATCTGTGTCCCTGCGACCCACCTCTATGTAGAAGAAAAAACGAATGCGTCTCAGTCCGTGGAGATGCATCCGTCTATGGTGTTCTAACGAAGTGGTGTCAGGTACAGCAGTACCATAAAGAAATGAAGAATACTGCCTGCTAACACAAAGAGATGCCAAATCGCATGGTGGTACGGAAATCCACGCCATACATAAAAGAGCGTACCAAGTGTATACATCAGGCCTCCAGCAACCAGCAACACAATGCCGCCTGTAGGAATGGCCGCCATAAGAGGTTGCCAGGCAATAACGATCAGCCAGCCCATCGCAATATAGAAAATCGTGGACATGAATAGAAACTTTTTCGTAAAAAATGCCTTAAAGATCACGCCGCATAATGCGATACCCCAGATTATACCAAACAGGGTCCATCCAAGTGTACCGCGAACAGCAATAAACAAAAGCGGAGTGTACGATCCCGCAATAAATAAATAAATGGAAGAATGGTCGAAAATCTCAAATAAATCTTTCACTTTTCCATCTTTCCATGCATGCACGAGTGTAGAACTTGTATAGAGTAGCAGCATGGTGATTCCGTAGATCGTGAAACTGACCACATGCCAAGCCGTGCCTTTCATACTTGAAAATACAATCAATATCACCAGTGCAGCTACACTGAGTGCAGCGCCGATTCCATGTGTCACCGCATTGGCGACTTCTTCACGGCGAGAATAGGTATACGTATTGGCCATTTTCAACCGTCCTTTCTAACCCTTTAACATTGCCTGCTTTATTCCTCCATTATACACGTATTGCCAGTGACATTACACGTGACACTTATCACGTATATCACTGGCAATACGGTTAACATTATTAATTCATTCTATTATTAATGATTCTAGGAATTAGCTTCCTCTTCTTCAGCACTTTCCGCTGGCTGTTCCTGGATTAATCCGGCGAACAAAGCATGCACAAATTGCTCCGAGTCAAACGGCTGCAGATCATCAATTTTCTCACCCAGTCCTACGAGCTTCACAGGCAAGTCCAGCTCCTGACGGATCGCAACAACGATCCCCCCTTTGGCTGTTCCATCCAGTTTCGTCAGTACGAGGCCAGTTACGCCGCTTTTCTCACCGAAAAGTTTGGCTTGGTTCAAAGCATTTTGACCTGTTGTTGCATCCAGTACCATCAGTACTTCATGCGGAGCATCCGGAATTTCACGCTGAATGACACGATAGATCTTGTTAAGCTCGTCCATCAGGTTCGATTTGTTTTGCAGACGACCTGCTGTATCACAGAGCAGAACATCCGCACCCCGTTGTTTCGCTGCTTGTACCGCATCATACATAACCGCTGCTGGATCAGAACCAGATTGCTGTTTGATAACATCGACACCGGCACGTTGCCCCCATACTTCCAGCTGTTCAATGGCTCCGGCACGGAACGTATCTCCAGCTGCCATGATGACTTTTTTACCTTGTTGTTTAAATCGATGTGCCAGCTTGCCAATCGTTGTTGTTTTACCAACACCGTTAACACCAACGAACAAAATGACGGTAATGCCATCCGGGTTCATTTTCAATTCGTTATTCTGTTCACCGCGAAGAAGACCCGTCAGTTTCTCGGACAATACAGGCTGCAGCTCAGCCGCATCCTCAATTTTGCGTTTTTTCACCTCAACGCGCAGGTCTTCGATCAGATTCATGACTGTATTCACACCAACGTCTGCTCCGATCAAAATCTCTTCCAGTTCTTCATAGAACTCTTCATCGATTTTTTTGCGACGGATTACGAGATCCGACACTTTTTCCACTAACCCTTTACGTGTCTTTTCCAATCCATCCTTGAACTGTTTGGTGACCGACTCCGTTTTGCTTGCAATGCTGTCTCTAAGCTTTTTAAAAAAACTCATAAAGCCCCTCCATCGTGTACATAATCTAAGCGCTTTTGCAAAAATGCTCAATCTGAATGATTTTCAATGATTACAATGAGTTCATTTGTCTCGCAAGTTTGGATCAGATCAGGCAATTACTGCTTCCTCATCTTCCAGTTTAACCGAAACAAGCTTGGATACTCCGCCCTCTTCCATCGTAACACCGTACAGCACATCTGCCTCTTCCATCGTACCTTTACGATGGGTAACAACGATAAACTGTGTCTGTTCGGAGAATTCACGCAAGTACTGGGCAAAACGTACCACGTTAGCTTCGTCCAGCGCTGCCTCAACTTCATCCAGCACGCAGAATGGTACAGGTTTCACATGCAGAATAGCAAATAATAAAGCCATCGCCGTCAAAGCCCGCTCCCCACCGGATAACAGTTGCAGGTTTTGCAGTTTCTTGCCTGGTGGCTGAGCCACGATATCTATTCCCGTTTCAAGCAAGCGCTCCGGGTCCATCAGAACAAGGTCAGCACGTCCCCCGCCAAACAGCTTGCTAAACACGGTACCAAACTCACGGCGGATGGCATCAAACGTAATCTTGAATCGCTTCGCCATCTCGTCTTCCATTTCCCGAATAACCTGATACAACGTTGTTTTAGCTTCCACCAGGTCATTCTTCTGTTCACTCAGGAACTCGTATCGCTCATTGACTCGCTGGAACTCCTCAATCGCTCCCAGGTTCACATCACCTAGGGCGGATATACTGCGCTTCAGCTTCTGTACCTCTGCCTGTGTATGCTCCACGTCTTCCGGTACAGGATAACGCTCTTTGGCCAGTTCATAGCCCAGTTCGTATTCATCCGTCAGCTTTCGCAGTATATTTTCCAGCTCAACATCCAACCGGTTCACGGAAATTTCCGTCTGTCGCATCTGTTCTTCCACAGCTTTTAACTGCGTGCGCTGTTCCTTCGTTTCGCTCTCGGCAAGCTCAAGCTTTTTCGACAACTCACTTCGGGCAGCACGTTTGAAGTCCAGCTCTTGAGAAGCTTCCGCTTTTTTCAGCTTGTACTGGTTCAGATCTTCAATCTGTTTAACACTCTCGGTCTGTGTTTTCTTGAGATCTGCTTCCATCGAAGCCAGCAACGTGCGATTCTGACGAAGATCTTTCACCAGCGACTCCACTTCCCGCTCCAGACGTCGCAATTGTTCTCCATTGGAGAATCGCTCCTGATCAAGCTTGCCTTCGCGCACTTTCAATTCGGTGAGTTGGCTCTGCAATTCTTCCTTCGCGGATTCATTGGCTTTCCGAGCAAACTCAGCTGCATGAATGGCACGATGAGTCGCTTTTTCTTCCTCTTCAAGCTGCTCCAGCTTCTTCACAGCGACGATCCGAGCCGTATCCAGCTCTTTGATCTCTTCGGTAAAGCCGCTCTTCTCCTGCCCGGCAACGGCAACCTGTTCAAGCACATGGCGAAGCTCATGCTCTACCTGTTTCATTTCCATCGAAGCCTGCTGTTCTGCATTTCGGGTATCATCACCGGACTGACGAAGTTCATCCAGTTTGTCCTGACACTGTTCCAGTTGGACTTTTACATCATCCACACTGCGATGCAGTTTCACGATTTGATTTTCCGTATCCAAAATATCCTGGTCGAGCTGGTCCAGCTGCCGTTTCCGGCTGAGCAGACTCACATTTTTCTTGTGCTGGCTACCACCTGTCATGGAACCACCCGCATTGACCACGTCACCTTCAAGCGTCACAACCCGGAAACGATACTGACAGCGAGCCGCAATTTTATTGGCGACTTCCAACGTTTCGGCAATAATAACATTACCGAGCAAGCTGCCAATGATTGAAGCATATTTGGATTCGAATTGTACAAGATCAGCACCGATCCCCACAAAACCCTCCATACCTTCGATCATGGAACGTTCAGCCGCTCCAATGGCACGAGGACGAATGACATCCAAAGGCAGGAACGTTGCACGCCCCAACTGGCGTTGCTTCAGAAAAGCAATTGCCTGTCTGGAAACTGATTCATTTTCCATGACCACATGCTGCAAGGATGCTCCCATTGCTGTTTCTACCGCAAGTTCGATCTTCTCGGGAACTTTGACAAGTTCAGCCACAGCTCCATGAACACCGCTCAGCGTACCTTTACGTGAAGCCTTGAGGACCTCCTTGACACCCAGCATGAATCCGTCAAAATCATCCTGCATCTCTTTCATCGTATCGCGGCGGGAAACTTGAGCTTCACGCTTCTGTTCCCATTTACGGACCGTACCCCGACTTTCTTCGAGCAGCTTCTGCAGCGACTGGAGTCGTTCACTTTCCGTAATATATCCACCACGTAGATCACTGATTTCTTTGCCCAAACGAACAACTTTTTTCTCAATGTCCGCTTTGCGACTTTCCAGTGTCTCTTTTTGATCTTCCCATTTGCCCGATTCCTCAGCCGCGCGATTCATTCTGCGCTCCAGCGTTTCTTTCTGCTGATCCACATAACGAATTTCATTGCGTGTCTGAGCCATCTGATTCATCAGTTCCAGCAAATTTCCTTTGAGGCTTTCCTCTTGCTGTTGACTAATGCCACCTGTAACACCGATGAGTTTGGCTTCTTCCTGGGACAACTGATTTCTCACATCATTCAGTTCATGCTCAAGTTTGCCAAACTTCTCACGCAGTGCAAGCAGCTCGGTTTCCCGTTCGCGATGTCTCTCTTCACTGGCGGCAAGCGTTACTTTGAGCTGCTCCTGATTTGTTTGCAGATGGTGCGAGCGCTCCTTGAGCAATTCTCCAAGTCCTTCACTTTTCTCCGTCGCTTCACTGAATTGCAATAAAGCGGCTTGCAGTTGCTCTGTCTCTGTTTCCAGGATACGCAGCGCATTCCGATCATTTTCCAGCTTGGCATCATGCGTAGAGACAATCGCTGCGAGTCCAACCTCTTCCTGTTTTAGCGATTGCAGGCGCTCATTTGCCTTACTCCAGGAAGCATGAATCTGTTCGATCTGGTACACATACATGGAAATTTCCTGCGATTTGAGCTGAGAACGAAGTTCTTTATAGTGGATCGCTTTCTCTGATTGTTCCTTTAGCGGTCCAATCTGATCTTCCAGTTCAGTCACCAGATCATGAATACGAAGCAAATTTTGCTCTGTCTCATCCAGTTTGCGCGTCGCATCCCGCTTGCGGGATTTATATTTAACGATACCTGAAGCTTCTTCAAAGATACCTCTGCGATCCTCTGAACGGGTACTCAGAATCTCTTCGATTCGCCCCTGTCCAATAATCGAGTAGGCTTCCTTACCGATGCCGGTATCCATAAACAACTCCGTGATATCCTTCAAACGACAAGATTGTTTGTTAATAAAATATTCACTATCTCCGCTGCGATGTACACGACGAGTCACCGTCACCTCACCAAAATCCAATGCAAGTGCGTGATCCTCGTTATCAAGTGTTAGCGACACCTCACCGAAATTAACGGCTTTCCGTGCGTCACTACCTGCAAAGATGATATCTTCCATTTTGCCACCACGCAGCGACTTAGCACTTTGTTCCCCCAGAACCCAGCGAATTCCGTCCGATATATTACTCTTTCCACTTCCGTTCGGACCTACAACAGCCGTAATGCCACGAACGAACTCCATCTCCGTTTTGTCGGCGAATGACTTGAATCCACCCAATTCAATCCGTTTTAAAAACATAGGGTTTCTCGTCACCTCCTCTTGCAAATTTCAAGTATTGCATTCAAGCGCCTAACTAAATTGAACTAAAATAAAGTTCACCTATTTAGTTAACGATCAGGTAACCTTCTCCTGAACCTCTTTACAAAAAAAAGAGCAAAAAGCAGTCCGGCCGATTACTTCCGCCGGGGCGGACCCGCGGGCTGCTCTTTGCTCTTCGTTTGTCTATGCGCTATCGGTTAAGCTCCGGCTTCCGGAAGCTTCAGTCGATCAAGTGCTGCAGATGCAGCCTGTTGTTCCGCTTCCTTTTTGGAACGTCCTGTACCTCTGCCAAGCCTTTCTTGACCCATATGGACCTCCGAGACAAACTCACGTTCATGGGCAGGCCCCCGTTCCTCAACGATACGGTATTCCAAAGCTCCCATATTGTGATGCTGAGTAAGTTCCTGCAGTTCCGTTTTGTAATCACTCATTTGCAGCTTGCTGCCCAATACGATTAATGGGAAGACATGCTGATCAAGAAATGTCCGAACAGGCGCAAGCCCCTGATCCAGATACAATGCACCAATGAAAGATTCAAACACATCTGCCAGCAGAGCCGGCCGTGTCCGTCCTCCAGTTAGTTCCTCACCTTTACCAAGAAGTACATACTGCCCAAAACCCAACACTTCAGCAAATTTGACGAGGGAAGGCTCACAGACAATGGATGCCCGCAGCTTAGTTAATTCACCTTCCGGACGGTTAGGATACAAATGATACAAGTACTCCGATACAGTCAGTTCCAGCACGGCATCGCCCAGAAATTCCAGACGCTCGTTGTCCTGATGCTGACTGAACCGGTGTTCGTTTACATAAGAAGCATGGGTAAACGCTTGTTTTAAAAGCTGCCTGTTGTCAAATTTGATTTGAAGTTTATGTTGTAACTGCTTCAGATCTTCACTCAAACGAACTAGCCCCTTATGCTTCAAATTTTTTGAGAATAATGGTGGCATTGTGACCGCCGAATCCAAATGAATTGGACATGGCAATATTAACTTTGGTTTGACGTGGAACATTTGGTACATAATCCAGATCACATTCCGGGTCCTGATTTTCCAGATTGATCGTTGGAGCCAGTGTCTGATGTGTCAGTGACAATCCGCAGATAACCGCCTCTACACCACCAGCAGCGCCAAGCATGTGGCCCGTCATGGATTTAGTGGAACTCACGGCGAGCTTGTACGCATGATCACCAAACGCCTTTTTGATCGCAAGCGTTTCGGATCTGTCGCCTACAGGCGTCGAAGTTCCGTGTGCATTAATGTAGTCCACTTCTTCAGGCTCAATGCCCGCATTACGAAGTGCCATCTTCATGCAACGTGCTGCTCCGTCCGGATCTGGTTCTGTCATGTGATGTGCATCACCTGTCAGACCGTAACCGATCACTTCACCATAAATGCGTGCACCACGTTTTTGAGCATGCTCCAGGGATTCCAGAATCATAACACCAGCGCCTTCGCCCATAACAAAACCATCACGTTCTGTATCAAAAGGACGGCTTGACTTCGCAGGATCATCATTACGTGTAGACATTGCGCGCATCGCACAGAACCCTGCAAGACCCGTTGGTCTGATTGTTGCTTCCGCACCACCACAGATCATGGCATCTGCATCACCATTGGCAATCAGCTTGAAGGAATCTCCGATGGAGTGTGTACCTGTTGCACAAGCGGTAACAACGTTAATGTTAGGACCTTTGGCACCAAGAGAAATGGACATTTGGCCTGAAGCCATGTTGGAGATCATCATGGGAATAAAGAATGGGCTTACCCGTTTTGGACCTTTTTGCAACAATGCATTATGTTGGTCCTCCCACGTACCCAATCCACCAATACCTGATCCGATGGATACACCGAAACGCTCTGCATCAATATTCTCGTTAATTTTCAGACCACTGTCTTCAACGGCTTTGAAGCCGGCTGCCACAGCGAACTGTACAAAACGGTCCATTTTGCGAGCATCCTTGCGATCCATATATTCTTCCGGGTTGAAATCCTTGATCTCGGCTGCAATCTGTGTCGTGTATTCACTAACATCAAACGCCTCAATCTGAGAAATTCCGGACTTTCCTGCCATTAAACTGCCCCAGAACGTTTCCAAATCTTTTCCGAGCGATGTCATTACGCCCATTCCGGTAATTACTACTCTTTGTTTCAAACCGAGTCACCTCTATATCGACTGCATTACGCAAGTATTTTGTGGGAATATCCGCAAACAGACATCTACTCAACCAAGATAGGCCTGTTTGAGTAGAGCTGCTTGCGGAATGAGAAAAACCAATGAATGATGAGAAGTCCCGCCTGTTCGAAAACATGTGCGGGACTAAAAATGACTTTAGGTATGAGATTGTATGTAGTTTACAACTTCACCTACGGTCGTGATTTTTTCTGCATCTTCATCAGAGATTTCCAAATCAAATTCATCTTCCAATTCCATGACCAATTCCACTACATCCAAAGAATCAGCACCCAAATCTTCTTTGAAAGATGCTTCAAGTGTAACTTCAGCTTCGTCTGCGCCCAAGCGGTCGACGACGATGCGTTTTACACGCTCCAATACATCGGACATCCGGTTCACCTCCTTCTTTGGTATTATACGAGAATCGCAGGCAAAATGCCATAGAAGACATATGCGGCTCCCGGCCGGGGAACCCGGCCTTTTTCCGGTATTTCGGATCGTCCAGCGCCTGTTCCCCGACTATTGTTCAAGTCCGGGAAGAATTACATGTACATGCCACCATCGACATGCAGCGTCTGCCCTGTCATATAAGATGAAGCCTGTGAAGCCAGGAACGTGACTACACCGGCGATTTCATCCGGCTGACCCAAACGGGACAACGGAATACCACTTAGCATACCGTCCACCAGCTCCTGGGACAACTCTTTTGTCATATCTGTCTCAATGAAACCTGGTGCAACACAGTTAACTGTGATTCCACGAGAAGCCAGTTCACGAGCAGATGCCTTTGTCAGGCCAATGACACCTGCCTTGGCAGCAACATAGTTCGCTTGTCCAGCATTACCGAGCACACCTACAACCGAGGAGATATTGATAATTCTTCCCGACCGTTGTTTCATCATTGGACGTGTAACCGCCTTAAGGCAGTTAAACACACCTTTGAGATTGGTTTCAATAACCTGATCGAATTCTTCCTCTTTCATACGCATGATCAGATTATCACGGGTAATTCCAGCATTGTTCACCAGAATATCAACGTTGCCCCATGCTTCGAGTGTAGCTTTGACCATTTGTTCAGCTTCATCCATCAGGCCAACATTGGCTTGAAGTGTAATCGCCTTGACTCCTTTGGCACGAATCGCTTCCGCTACTTCCTCAGCTGCCGCTTGGCTACCCGCATAATTCACGGCTACGTTCGCTCCAGCTTCTGCAAGTGCCAGTGCAATACTGCGCCCAATGCCCCGGGATGCCCCGGTAACGAGTGCATTTTTACCTTCTAATGGTTTAGACATAATCATTCCTCCTTTCCCCAAATCTAATCCCTGCTAATCACTTCAACGCAATTGCCGTTGCTTCGAGCGTTTCAAGACTGTTCACATTGTACAGTTTTACGGTTTTATCTGTTTTTTTAATCAAACCGGTCAATACACTGCCAGATCCAATCTCGATGAACGTATCCACACCTTGCTCAATAAGCCATGTCACACTGTCTTCCCATAATACAGGAGAATAGACCTGAGCTGTCAACAAATCCTGAACCTGTCCATCCTCTGCAGGTCTTGCAGTCACATTAGCGACTACAGGGACCGATGCCGGTGAGAACGTAACGGTTTTCAGTTTCTCTGCCAGCTTCTCAGCCGCACCCTTCATCAATGAAGAGTGGAACGGACCGCTTACTTCCAATGCAATGGCGCGTTTACCGCCTGCTTCTTTCACTCGTTCCGCAACAGCAGCTACGCCTTCCTTCACACCAGAAATGACGATTTGTCCCGGACAATTAATGTTGGCAAGTTCAACCGCATGACCACTTTCAGATACGTCACGGCAAAGCACCCCCAGCGCTTCCCGATCCGCACCCAACACAGCAGCCATCGCTCCTTGTCCACCCGGTACTGCCTGTTCCATATACTGACCACGTGCCCGCACAGTGCTCACTGCGTCTGCAAACGAAAGAACGCCCGCTGCCACCAGTGCACTGTATTCTCCCAGACTGTGTCCAGCCGTATAGTCAGGCTGAATTCCTTTTTCTTTGAAAGCTTCTAGCAAGGCAATACTTGCTGTCAACAGAGCCGGTTGTGTATTTGATGTCTGTTTCAACTCGGTCTCCGGTCCTTCAAATACAAGGTTGCTCAGAGAGAAACCCAATGTTTCATCTGCTGTGCGAAAAATTTCGGTTGCCGCAGGCACGGACTCATACGCGTCCTTGGCCATGCCTACAGCCTGTGATCCCTGTCCGGGAAATACAAATGCTATTTTACCCATCTCATTCATCTCCCAGATGTCTATTTTACCAAACGAGTACCGATGCACCCCATGTCAAACCGCCACCGAATCCAACCATCAGAACGGTATCTCCGGCTTTCATGCGACCTTCCTCTGCTGCTTCTACCAGAGCAAGCGGGATGGAAGCAGCAGATGTGTTAGCATACTTATCCACGTTGACTACAACCTTTTCTTCAGGAAGTTCCAGTCGTTGCATCGCAGATTGGATAATCCGAATATTCGCTTGGTGAGGAACAAACAGATCCACATCCGTACGCTCCATACCAGCCTTGCGTAATACCTCAATGGTAGCCGTCCCCATGACACGTACCGCAAACTTAAACACTTCACGACCGTTCATGTTGATGTAATGTTTTTTATTTTCAACAGTCTCTGCAGTAGCAGGCAGTCGGGAACCGCCGCCTTCCATCTGAAGAAGACTACCGCCAGCACCTTCAGCACCGAGATCGAACGCTTTGAATCCGCGACCTTCCGGAACTTCACCAACAACTACCGCGCCTGCTCCATCACCAAAGAGGACACATGTGTTACGGTCTGTATAATCCGTAATACGAGACAAGCAGTCCGCACCAATGACAAGTGCATTGTTGTACATACCGCTTTGGATGAAGCTCGTAGCACTAGCCAAACCGTATACAAATCCGGAACAAGCAGCCGACAGATCAAATGCCGCGGCACCTTTTGCACCCAATTTGTCCTGCAAGATGCAGGCTGTCGATGGGAACGAAGAATCCGGAGTAATGGTTGCAACAATAATCAGATCAAGATCACTGCCTGTCATGCCTGCAGATTCAAGGGCTTTAATAGCCGCCTCATATGCCAGATCAGAAGTTGCCTGATCGGGTGCAGCGATGTGACGCTCTTTGATTCCTGTACGACTGACGATCCACTCGTCATTGGTATCGACCATTTTCTCCAGATCGCTATTTGTCAAAATTTTCTCAGGCACATATTTCCCTGTACCAATAATCCCTACTGGGCGCAAATTATTCATATCCTCACTCACTTCCCGCTAATTTCCTTAGATATGCTCTCTACCAGCTGATTCTGCACTGCAATCCGAGCTTGGCGCACAGCATTTTTGATGGCATTGCCATCAGCAGATCCATGACTTTTCACAACCAGTCTGCTCAAACCGAGGAGTGGCGCTCCGCCATGCTCCGTATAATCCAGCTTTCGTTTCAACCCACGCAGCTCAGGCATTAGTACAGCTGCAGCCAGTTTACTTTTGAGAGAAGATGAAAATTGTTCCTTAAGCAAGGCGAAAATGGCACCTGCTGTGCCTTCCAGCGACTTCAGCAGGATATTCCCTGCAAAACCGTCACATACAAGCACATCACAAGCACCAGTCAGCACATCACGTGCCTCAACATTACCGACAAAACGAATTGGGAGTTGTTCCAGTAAAGGGTATGCATGTTTGGTCAACTCATTTCCTTTGCCTGGCTCTGTTCCTACATTGAGCAAGCCCACTCGTGGGGACTCAATGCCCTGTACTTTTTGCCGATACAAACTGCCCATCAAGCCATATTGTGCAAGGTGCTCCGGTTTGGCATCCATATTCGCTCCTAGATCCAGCGCAAGCACACCTACATCATCAATCGTTGGAATCATAGGCGCAAGCGCCGGACGTTCAATGCCTTCCATGCGACCTACAACAAGCAAACCCGCTGTCATGAGCGCTCCAGTATTGCCCGCCGAGATCATCGCGTCCGCTTCGCCCTCTTTCAGCATACGGCCTGCGACCACCATGGAGGCATCCTTTTTGCGACGCACTGCTTTGACGGGTTCATCATCCGAACCAATAACTTCGGAAGCATGCCGGACCGTAAGATTGGCAGGTCTAACACCTGACTGACTCAAAAGAGGTTCCAGCTTGGCTTCATCGCCGATCAGGACGATCTGTGTATCCGCCCATTCCGTGGCTGCGGCAATCGCACCTTCTACCGTTGATGCAGGTGCATTGTCGCCTCCCATGGCATCAATGACGATTTTCATTCCAAATGACCTCCTTCTCCGCTGTCTTCTCCACCTGAATGGTAGATTACAAAGTTGCCTTGAAACACCATTTCTTCACCTACATAAGTGAATACTTCCACTTTGGCTTTGCCCTTTTGACCCGGAATCGATCTCACATAAGCCTTTGCAATACATTTCTCTCCCAGATGAACCGAACGGACAAAGCGAATGTCTGCTGATGCAGTCAACGCGATCTCGTCATTAATAATCGCTACAGCCAAGGAGTTGGCCTGTGCAAAGACATAGTGTCCGCGTGCAATCCCTGTTCTGGAAAACACGTGTTCTTCCTTAATCTCAAACAGGGAAATCCCGCTCTTATCCAGTTGCAGATCCACAATATCACCGATAATCTCATGCAAGGGCAACGAGCGTACCTGATCATACGAGAGCTCTGCCATCAGTTTCATCCGCTCCCGAAGTTCGGGTATTCCAAGTTCCAGCCTGTCAAGACGAATCGTCTGAATACTCACCTTCAATTGGCGTGTAAGTTCCTGATCCGTCACAAACGGGTTCTCTTCTATCATTCTGGTTAACTGCTGTTGCCTCTGTCTCTTCGGTACACGTTCGATGCCTGACACCCCCCGCTGTATCGTTTACGGAACCGTCCCGTCCGGCCAGTTCAACCATTCTTTCGTGTTGCTTCTATAGTTGCATCCCTGGTCACCAGGGTCGTTCTCAAACGGATTATGGTTCATCTATATGTAACGTCAAATCTTAGAACCTGGTACTAAACTATAGTATATCTCATCCCGTGTCAAAAAGAAAGACTGGCCTAACAAAAACAATTCACCCTTCTGGTGCAAGGATTTCATGCTTGTTAGCTCACTCTACCTACACTCTCTAATCCAAAAAAAGTAGCACCTCATCGAAATGAAGTGCTACTTAATGTCCAACTATTATTGAGAGATGATCTCTCTTGCTTTGTACGTTCCGCACACTTTGCACACGTGGTGACTAAGTTTAAGTTCGCCACATTGTTCACATTTCACCATGCCCGGTACAGCCAATTTAAAGTGAGTGCGACGTTTGTCGCGACGCGTCTTGGACGTTCTCCGTTGAGGTACTGCCATTATTCCCACCTCCTTATCAAAATCAACCTTTGCAGGTAGTCTTAAAATGTTCGATTTTCAATCATGCTCATTTAAAAAAATCCTTGAGCCCTGCAAGCCGCGGATCAATAACCTCGTTATCACAACCGCAGTCACCTTCGTTCAGCTCATGGCCACACTTGGGGCATAACCCTTTGCATGTATCGCTACATAGCGGTATAAACGGAAGATCCAGCAGAAAAGCTTCCTCGGCATAACCCTTCAGATCAACGCTATCTCCATCCACATAGAGCGTATCATCGTCTTCGTGTAATTCCTTTGGCTGTTTTCCCTGCTTGAATTGCTCATGAAAATCAATATGAAAATGTTCATTGATCGGCTTAAGACAACGGGAGCACAACATGTCCACTCCTACAGTCAGCTTGCCATGAACATCCACAACGTCACCTTCTCTGAATTCTGCAGATAAGTCCGCAGTCAGCGGGGTAACGGCTGTGATATCTTGTCGGTTAGAAACCAGTTCCTTGATCTCCCACTGTTCGTTAAACTTCAGGGGACCATCACTGGTAGCCACTTTGCGAAATGGCATTAACATTTCCATCACTCCAAACGAAACCAATTTCATAATTCGTATCAAACGTATCACGACAGTTATACAGGTCAAGCCTGCTTTTGTAAAGCAATAAATCCTGACTGTATGTATTCTGACGAATCTTCGTTAAAAGTATTATGAAATTGACTTAACAAACAAAAATCATTATACCGATTTTTCAAGACGTTTGTCAACACTTTTAACTTTACACCCTATTTTAAAACCAATGGCCCAGAACCGTTTACTCCATCTGGTCTATTATAGACTCACTTTAAGATAAACTACAAGTCGTCATTTTAATTGTAGTTCCTTGCAAATAGCGGTCACATTTCGTTAAAGTTTAGTGTGATCTATGTCACACAGACCCGCTTGCTCCCTATCTATACTTGCTATAAACCGAAGCATGGTCAGCTCCATGACCGATTTATTATCCAACTATTTCATATTATATCGGGAGGGAAAATGTATGTTAAGCGAGCACACCATTAGAGTCATTAAATCTACAGTACCTGTACTTGAAGTCCACGGCGAAGCGATCACACGCCATTTCTATGAAACGATGTTCACAGCTCATCCGGAACTACTGAATATTTTCAATCACGCAAATCAGAAACAGGGACGACAGCAAGCCGCCCTCGCCAATATGGTATACACCGCTGCCCTGCATATCGATAATCTGTCCTCCATCCTGCCTGCCGTCCGGCAAGTTGCACATAAACATCGCAGCCTGGGTATCGTTCCCGAGCAATATGTGATTGTTGGCACCTATCTGCTTCAAGCCATCAAAGATGTACTTGGAGACGCGGCAACGGATGAAATTATCACGGCGTGGGGCGAAGCCTATAATGTCATTGCAGACGCCTTTATCGGGATTGAACAGGATATGTATACGGAAGCGGAAAACCAAACGGGTGGCTGGGAAGGGTTCCGTACCTTCAAGGTTGCCAAGAAAGTGCAGGAAAGTGAAATCATCACGTCCTTTTACCTCGTTCCAGACGATGGCCAGCCCATTGCTAGTTATGAACCGGGACAATACATCAGTATCAAAATCAAACCAGAGGCACAGTCATTTACCCAGATTCGTCAGTATAGCCTTTCAGATACCCCGGGTAAACCCCACTATCGCATTTCCGTTAAGCGTGAGCGAGGTGTATTAGAGCGTCCTGACGGAGTTATCTCAACGTATCTCCACGATCACATTGAAGAAGGTAGTCTGGTGGAGCTATCTGCTCCTGCTGGGGACTTCACGCTGATTGCAGACGATAAGCGGCCTGTTGTTCTCCTGAGTGGTGGTGTTGGCTTAACGCCCATGATCAGTATGTTAAATACGCTGGTTAACTTGAATGAAAATCGAACCATTACATTTTTGCACGCAAGTCCCAATGGTCAATCTCACGCGTTCCGTGATTATGTGGACAGTCTGGCCAAACGTAATCAGGGCGTTAAAGCTTATTATTGTTATACTCAACCTGAGGATGCTGATCGTGAAAATGAGTATTTTCATAAGGAAGGTTATATAGATGCGATCTGGCTTCGCCAAGTGATCAATGAACTGGATTCCACCTATTATCTGTGCGGACCGGTTTCGTTCATGCGGGCAGTGTATACGGAACTTCAGGCACTCGGTGTTGCGGCGGACAACATTCATTATGAATTTTTTGGGCCCAAAGCAAGTTTATCTCCCACGCCGGAAAGTGTCTAAGCGTGCTGAGATTGTGAGATGTGATTAACCTAACTTCTTCCTACATGTATAAGTGTATAGGTAAGTGTACTACTACGATGATTTATTAAGATGAAGAAGCCGTTCTCCGATTATCGAAAATGTGTAATATACAATAGATTTACAGGCACAGTCTGACATCTGCTGATGTTGAAATTGTGCCTTTTTCTTGTCTAAATTGGTGCATGATTTGATCTAATACATGACATCCCCTATGATGGAATGGATGTTATACATACTCGGTTATCCAATCGAAAGGAGTACGTCTAATCATGAATGCCGTAGGCGTCATAGTTGAATATAACCCCTTGCACAATGGGCATGTCTATCATTTGCAGGAAGCACGGCGGCTAAGCGGAGCAGACGCCGTTGTCGCAGTTATGAGCGGCCCTTTTCTCCAGCGTGGCGAGCCCGCCATCGTGGGTAAAAGGGCACGCACCGAGATGGCGCTGCACGCAGGCGCGGATCTCGTGCTTGAACTGCCGGTTGCGTACGCGGTCCAACCGGCAGAGTGGTTTGCCTTCGGTGCGGTCTCGCTGCTGCACCGCACCGGCGTTGTGGACTCGCTCTGCTTTGGCAGCGAGTCCGGCGACCTGGACAGCCTGCAGCGCATTTCGCGCGTGCTGGCTGTGGAGCCCGCAGGGATGCGCGAGGACATCGCGCGCCGCCTGCGGGAAGGCGCCAGCTACCCCGCCGCGTACGCAGGCGCGGCGGCGGCGCTGGCGCCCGGCGGCGTCGATGTTCACGACGCCGCTGCACTGCTGGAGCAGCCCAACAATTCGCTTGGGCTGCACTACCTGATCGCGCTGCAAAGACTTGGCAGCGTGATCCAGCCCTATACGGCGGCGCGTACCGGTGCCGCGTATCATGAGGCGACGCCCGGGCCGGGGGCGATCGCCAGTGCAACAGCCGTCCGCCGCCTTCTGATGGCGGACGGCCCCAACGCCGCCGCGCCATACGTGCCGGCGGCAACCCTTGCCATTCTGCATCGCGAATGGCAGGAAGGGCGCGCTCCCATACACTGGGAGCGCTTTGCACAGCCGCTGTTGCACCTCGCGGCCACCCGCCGTGCCTCCGAGCTGGAACGCATCGCCGAAGTCACGGAAGGCCTGGAATACCGGCTGAGCCGTGCACTCGCTCAGCTCCCGGAGCCTTCAGTCGAAGCACTCCTGAATGCACTGAAGACCAAACGATACACGCGCACCAAACTCCAGCGTATGCTCGCCCACTTGCTCCTGAATCACACCAAAGCCGAGTGTTCACCAGAGCAATTGGCTGCCGGACCCGGATATCTCCGAGTCCTCGGATTTAATGCTCAAGGGCAGAGCCTGCTTAAACAAATGAAGAAAACCGCGTCACTGCCTGTTGTGCTGAAACCATCGACGTTCACACACAATCAGCTGGAACTGGATATACAAGCTCAGGTTGCGTATGGGCTCGCTTGCGAGCACAGGGACACACGTAGGATGTTCAGTGACTACTATGAGTCGCCTGTGAGACTGTAATCCGCTTTTGACCATAAGGCTTCATCTCTATGGAGCTTTTTATTCCATCATCAAACAGATCATTGATATCCACTGTTCCACACTCAACTATACAATTAAAAAATCCCCTTGCTACGCGCCTCTCAGGCACCTCGCAACAAGGGGATTTCCTTATTCACTTCCCTTATTCTCTTAATTCTTGTTCTCTTATAACTTTTGGGTATCTCTACCCCTTTGGGTCTAGTGAGTCTGTTGATCTTCTCAAATCTCTTGATCACATTTCATTCCACTGTAATCATTTATTCCGATTTTATCCGTTCTTTATCCATCCGGTTCAACGTTGGCTCGATCTCTTCCCGCCCGTTTAAATCCTATGATTTCACGGACAAGGTTTTCAGATAAGCCAGCGCATCATCCACCGTGCTCACAGGCACAAGTTTCATTTTGGTGCCGATCTGTTCAGCCTTGGCTGCTGCTTCCTTATAGTTATCCTTCGGTACAAAGAAGATCTCCGCTTCTTTTCGATCAGCGGCTACAATCTTGTGTACTACACCGCCAATGGCACCCACCACACCCTCCTTGGTAATGGTACCTGTACCCGCAATTCGATGCCCCTTGGTCAGATCTCCAGGTGTTAACTGGTTATAGATCTCCAACGTAAACATCAAGCCGGCAGACGGACCACCAACCTGAGTATCGGTGAAGGAGATCTGTTTGTCTGGCTCTTCAGCTTTCACCTTCTGAACCGTACCAATCATTACTCCGAGTCCCGGGCGGGTTTCACCCGTTTTACTGTCTTTTACCTGAATCAGTTTCACGTCCCGGCTAATGGTCTCTCCACCACGTTCCAGTTGCATTTCAACCGTATCTCCGACCTTTTTATCTTTTAACTCGGCAGAAAGCACGGTATTATCCGGCGTAGCTGTTCCGTTCACTCCCAGAATGATATCTCCCGGAGCAATGTCTCCTTCCGGTTTTGGATCTTCGGACAGTCCAAATACAAAGATATGTTCAGGTACAATAGAGTAAGTCACACCAGCCTGCTCATATGCAGCCTCCATTGCGGAGGATTGTGAGTCACTCATGAACCACACCTGTTCGGCAGAGTATTCCGCTTCGCTTTTGCCGCGCAGTCGGTCTTCCTTTTTATCCACTTGAGCATTTTTATTGAACAGAGAGGTTCCTAGCAAAAACACATTGGCATATGTTGCCGACACGGTTGTCATCATGAACACACCGTGTTCTTCCTGGTCTCCACCCTTAACGGTTACCATTGGTTTTACTTCATCTGCACTGCCAGGCATATATATGATATACGGCGTTGGCATGTACACGGCAACATAGACGACCAGAGCCACCACGATCACAAAGATCGAAGCTCTGAATCCGCCAGATTTCCGAATCCGATTCATCGCATGAGCCTCCGTTCTTTGTATCTCTATATAAGCTGAACTCTACACTAATCAGCGATCGTAATTCCATCTTGTTTAATCATTTTTTCAAGTCTAACACTCTGGTCCTTGTGCATACAATGGTACAGGCCGGATAGGCCGCTGTATACAATAGCCTGTCCGGTCAAGGCCGAACCGCCCTTCGGGCGTCATTCGGCCGTCCATAACGATTCAGATGCCAAATCGGCGTTATCTGATATGAGGTGAAACGATGACATTACAGAGCGAGGTTAGAGATTCTGGCCCGTTACGAACGATAATCCTAAGTACCGGCGCTTTAATGTTGGTCATTGCGGTAGTTGCGTCCCCCAAACAAGCGTTTGATGCCTCTATTCAAGGTCT
Organism: Paenibacillus sp. FSL E2-0151; assembly: GCF_037993015.1. Lineage (NCBI taxonomy): Bacteria > Bacillati > Bacillota > Bacilli > Caryophanales > Paenibacillaceae > Paenibacillus > Paenibacillus sp. FSL E2-0151. The sequence goes on along the minus strand of NZ_CP150308.1, from coordinate 2,541,865 downwards.
GGATATATGGTGGAAAATCATCTTCCCTGCCATGCTCCCGTTCCTCATGTTATCCCAAATGCTCACTGCGTTTGGCTTCACCCACGCGATCGGCGCCTTGCTCGGACCGTTAATGCAACGCTGGTTTAGACTCCCAGGCAACGCAGGTCTGGCAATTGCCGTTGGCATGTGCGGCGGATTCCCCGCAGGAGCAGATGCGGTATCCCGTTTATTTCAGGATAGACAAATTACCGCCAAGCAGGCGGTTGTCCTTGCGGCGGCATCTCATTTTGCCAATCCAATGATGATCATACTGGTCGTTGGTGCTGCTTTTCTCCACCAGCCAGCGGCCGGATATTTTCTACTCGCGGTCCACTGGATCAGCGGCTGGATTGCTGCCATTCTTGCCACACGTCTCCTGCCAGCACCGGGTAACCAGACAAACAGGGTTGGCTCCACAGCCGCGCAAACAGATAATAACTCTCTTGATTCTCAGCCTGCAAGTCCTGCAAGTTCCACAAGTCGCTCATCTGCCCCCCACCATGCTACGAACAAACGACGCAGTATATGGTCTGATATGATGATTGCAGCCAGAGAAGCCCATCGTCGTGATGGAAGAGGATTTGGCAAACTGTTAGGTGACACTGTATCCCAAGCTGTGCAGACCTTAATGATGACTGGAGGATACATGATCGGTTTTGCCGTATTTATCCGGCTGGTCTCCCTTTATCTGACCCCCGGGTCCTCTGCTGCGCTGTGGCCAGCCTTCTTCGAGATTCACCTAGGCACCTATCATTTGAGCCAGACTTCATTAACACCCATGCTGCTCATGTCTCTACTTGCAGCCGTTCTGGGATGGGGTGGTTTATGCTCCCATCTGCAAGTCTCTGCTGTCTTGAAAACAACTGGTCCGGGCAGCAAATCGATGTTGTACTTTGCCGGAGTTCGTCTGACTCATGGATTAATCGCCTTTTTCATCAGTCTGTTCCTATGGATGCCGTTCAGCCGTTATAGCACAGAAGTCTGGACCACATTACAGACGAATGCAGAGCAAGACCTCTCGACACCATTCGGTTGGCTATTCATACATAGTCCAGGTAACACATACACGATCAACACCATTTGGAGCATCTTCCCTGCTGCATGCATGGGACTTGCGTTACTTCTTGCAGTCATGGTTAGTCTATCAGGTCTTACCTTCTGGTTTAACCGCCGGTTTTCTCGCTGATTTTCTGACGGAGCGCAGCTTCCACTTCAGGTGAGACAAGATCTGTAACATCTCCATGATAATGAGCGATTTCTTTGACGATGCTGGAACTTAAATAGGAATACTTCGGATTTGTCATCATAAATATGGTTTCCGCATCCGGGTTCAACTTGCTATTGGTCGACGCCAATTGCAACTCGTATTCAAAATCAGTTACCGAGCGTATACCACGAACGATAACCTGAGCTTCCTTTTGCCGGACATAATTGGCTGTCAGATCGCGGAAACTGTCCACTTCGACATTCGGTAGATGGCGGGTTACTTCCGTAATCAGTTCCTTGCGTTCCTCCACCGTAAACAGCGGATTTTTGCTCATATTGTTCAACACAGCCACAATGACGCGATCAAATTGCTTCGACGCTCTGGCGATAATATCCAGATGCCCCATCGTTACGGGATCAAAACTTCCAGGATATACGGCGATCCGTTCCTGTCGATGTATCATTTCAGTCATGAGGAGCCTCCTCTTCCGGTGTAATGGATTCTCCATCTTCAACTGCTTCTGGCGCATAATAATAGATGGATACTGCCGTCTCCCCATACAAAGCCTTGCGCGTTTGTTCAAACGGGCCGAATTGCTCAGGGTAATCATGTTTGGATTCATATTCAAGCACGATGGTTGCTTCGGGTTCCAAAAGTTCCAGTTCGTGCATGGTCAGCATTAACTCGTGCCCGTTCTTCATGCGATATGGCGGGTCGAGAAACACCAGATCAAACGTTGTGCCTCGCTTGGCGAGTGCCTTCAATGCTCGACCTGCATCATTACGATATACGGCCGCCTGGTCTTCCAGCTTGGTTGCCTTCAGATTCATGCGGATGACTTCAATACTTTTCGATTCCAAATCAACAAAAACAGCCTTGTCCATGCCGCGGCTCAGCGCCTCAATACCGAGACCTCCACTGCCTGCAAACAGATCCAATGCTGTGCCGCCCTCAAAATAAGGACCAACCATGCTAAATAACGCTTCCTTCACCTTGTCGGTGGTTGGCCGCGTACCCGTGCCAGGAACAGCCTTCAGCGGCCTGCCTTTTGCACTCCCAGATACCACTCTCACTTGACGAGTCACCTTTTCTCTATGTAAGTTTATTGATACGACTATCGTACCACATTCGGGTTCGGTTTGAAAAATGTGCGGTCTTCATTTCCCTTGGAAAATTGTTGACGAATTATTGACGCATATGTATAAAAAGGAAACAATCGGGCGATTCTATAATTATCGACATCACAAGTGTCGTAGACAACCGCGGAGAAGACTTACGTTTCCCCATAAGCTCTTCGTCCGGTTTCTCCTCTCCCATGAAAAATAGGCCCTCGAAAGAGGGCCTATTTTTGTTGTTATGTTTTAATTTATTTTGCTAGTTATACTTTTCTTCAAATTCACTTATTTCGGCTTCCTCTTCGGTCTGCAACCATCCAATCTCCCTCAGCCACATGCCCATATCTGCAATAAACTCATTCACTTTTAAATGTTCAATCTTGTATTTCTGGATCTTTTCACTTAAAAAAGCATAAAACTCATGGCTTAAGACATACCGTTGTTTGCTTTTGCTTAATGTCTTATAACGATCCTCGCTGACCACCAGATCAAAATAGATGACATTCTCCTTCTTCACATGCCTAACGGTGGATCTTCTATCGTATTCTTCAGGAAGACACCTGAAAACAAAGAAGAGTTCAATATCAACTATTTTATATTTGCTTTCTGCTTGATCAAAAACAGACTGCAACTCATCCGAAAGATTGGCAACTTGCGTTAAACCTGAAGTATCCGTTGATTTTCCGAAGATCATTATTGAAATCCTCCCGTTCATTTTCACCATTCATAATCATACAACTAGAAAAGGTTGACTAGTAATGTAATCTCCGTCAACCTTTCCTATGTTCATCCTTCTTGTGCCTTCCCCCAACTTAGCAAGAGCTATACTAATTCATCTCTCGATGCTTCCGATTAGACCTTCGCAAATTGATCAATGGAATGATAAGTAAAACAACCGGCAAGAGAAGATTTATCGAACCCGTCTTAATCATCATGAAGGTAATAAACAACACGGCGAGCCAAGTCATAATCTCCGTCATTTCATATTTGGTTAACGTCAGCTTGAATGCTTTTTTCGAAATGAAACGAATCAAGAAATAAGCGATCAAGCTATAGAACAGGATCATTCCCAAGATAGCAACTAGGATTATGAGGTACATATCCACCATAAAAATCTCACCCGACCCTTATATCATTTCCTTAATTTTGCTTTACTTCTCTTCAACAACAATCGTTGCATTATAGATCACAACACGTTTCCCATTGAGATCAAATAATACTTTATTGCCGTATTCCGTATCTTCCACGTCAATCTTGCCATCATAGGTCTGAATCAATTCACCATTATTGCTGTACACTTTAACAACCCTCTCCAGGCCACCAGAGTTATTGGACCTCATTGTTTTGAGTGCACGTTCACCTGAAGCGGTATTGAAATACCATATGAAACATCCAACTATGATGCCCAAGAAGACCAACACCGTCACCCATATACCTGTCTTTGCTTTTTTACTCATCTTGAACCCCCCTCTTATGTTTCCTGTCTCGTACATTACGAGGTTGGAGAGAGAACGGTTCCATACCAAGCCTCTCAAGCTGTTCGTTGACATAACAAAACAGAGGCCTCCGATAGCGAAGACCTCTGTTCTTTATAGAATACATTCTTTATTCTGTACGATTCTTTTACTTACAGAGCACGAATGACAAATTCAAATGTCAGTTCGCCGTCCGAAGGGATCAGGTATTCCGGATGAACTGGAGCACCCCAGCTGTCATCACCGCCAACACCCATTTGTTTACCTGCTACAGTCACGACCGTATAGTGTACAGGAGGCAATTCGTACGCATGTTGTGCGTTCTCCAGCTCAAATGCCGTATATGGTGAAACATTCAGCTCAACCGGGGTTCCAGATGCTTCAATTTTGAAGCCACGTCCCGCGTTGTCTGTCAATTTGGCCCAACGTACGCCCGTACGGTTGCCTGATTCCTGTGGTACCAGATATGGAGCCATGGTATCAGCTACCTTGCTGCCGTGGATACCGAGACGTGCGCCAAATGCGCGGTCTGCATAGTTTTCTTCTGGTCCCATCGCCAGCCATTCCACGTTTTCGAAGTCAGGTGATGTTCTGAAGGACAATGCATGAATTGGCAAGTTTGGCAATCCAGCTGTACCTTTGTACGCATTATGCACACGCACGCTTCCATCTGCATGAACGGTATATACCACTTTCACTTGTACATCCTCCGAAATGTTGAGCTTGTACGTGAACTCGATCCGGTATTGATCCGGTTTCTGTTCCGCTTTCCACTCTACAGAACGTGGCATCAGACTCGCTGCATACCAGGCGCCCAGTTCGAAGCCCATCGCCATACCTTTGTCATTATCCGTCATTGCACGCCAGAAGAGCGGTGCAGGTGGCACAGCAATCGTCTCACGACCGGACAATTTCAGGGAAACCAGTGTCCCAAACTGTTTGGAGAACAGCGCATGTGTCTTGCCAGCACGAACACCAATGTTAACGTCACCTTCGATAACGTGTACATCACTTACAAGGTTCAGGTCCGTCTCGGCTGCATCATTTACCTGATCCTGTGTGAAAATAAACTGTCCAAATGCCACTTCTTCGCCTTTGTCAGCCCATATTGTAGCTTCTTTTAACACAAATGCAGTGTTCACAGCGTACTCGCCGCCCGCCAGAGCTTCTGCACCAAGCGGAAGTTTCACTACCGTCTCGCTTTGGGCATCCACGTTGACTTCCAATGTTCCACGCAGCACTTCATGTCCCTCGCGCTCTAGGCTGTATACCAGTTCCAGCGCAGATGTATCTGCGAACAGATTACCGTTCACGATTTTAACACCTTCACGATCCGGGAACAGCTTGATGTTCTGGTAAAGGAATTTGACCTCCTGCATTTTCGCAGTTACTTTACGGTCAGCATGGACGATCCCGTTACCACAGAACGAATAGTCTGATGGACGATCACCAAAATCTCCGCCATAAGCGAGGAATTCTTTGCCGTAACGATCTTTTTTATAAATGGATTGGTCGATGTAATCCCAGATGAATCCACCTTGATACATCGGATATTTGTCTTCCAACTCCGTATATTTGTGCATACCGCCAATAGAGTTACCCATGGCATGCATGTACTCACAGCTAATATAAGGTTTCGTCGGGTTTGCATTCAGGAATTCCTCAATGTCCGCCGGTTTGGCATACATGCGAGTCTCCATATCACTTGTTTCATCGAAACGGCGATCATGGAATACACCTTCGTAATGTACCAGACGTGTTGGATCAGCTGATTTGAAGTATTGGGATACTTTGTAGATGACTTCACCACCGTGTGATTCATTACCACAAGACCAGATCAGAATAGACGGATGGTTTTTGTCACGCTCCACCATGGATACAGCGCGGTCCATAACGATATCATGCCATTCCGGTTTGTCACCTGGAATAACCCATGAAGGCTCAACAGCACCAAGTTTCTGCCAAGATCCGTGTGTCTCCAGGTTCATCTCGTCAATAACATATAGTCCGTATTCATCACACAACTCATACCAAAGACTTTGGTTTGGATAGTGTGACGTACGTACGGCATTCATGTTGTTCTGTTTGATCGTACGAACATCCCACAGCATGTCTTCCTTCGTAACTGCACGTCCACGACGCGGGTTGAACTCATGGCGGTTCACACCTTTGAATACGATACGTTTACCGTTGATGTGCATCACTTTATCGATCATTTCAAATGTACGGAAACCAACGGCTTGAGGAACAACCTCAACCAGTGCACCCGCAGCATCATATACACGAATATAGAGACGGTACAAGTATGGAATCTCTGCGCTCCACAGGTTCACTGTGCCGATGTCTTCACGAAGACTTACTTGTCCATCGTTAACTTTGGACTCAAACGTTTTAACGGTATTGCCATCACGATCACGAAGTTCAGCCTCTACTCGCGCTCCAGCAACCGCTTTTCCTTCCAGTTTCAAATCCAGTTGCAACGTACCGTTGGTATAGGACTTGTCCAGATCTGTGCGAACATGAACATCACGAACGTGTGCAGTCGGGACGGTATACAGATACACATCTCTGAAAATACCGGAGAAACGCCAGAAATCCTGATCTTCCAGCCAGCTGCCTGTGCTGCGTTGATACACCTCAACCGCGAGTTTGTTCTCTCCATCCTGAAGGAATGGCGTCAGGTCAAAATCAGATGGCGTGAAGCTGTCCTCCCCGTATCCTACGAATTGTCCATTAAGCCATACATAGAATGCAGACTCTACACCTTGGAAAGAAATATATACCGGATTCGACTCCCAACCTGTCGGCAGGTGGAATGTGCGAATGTAACTTCCAACCGGATTTTTATCCTGCGGCAATGCCGGCGGACGAATTTCGTTCAGTCCATCCCAAGGATATTGTGTATTTACATATTGAATCTGTCCGTATCCTTGTAGTTGGATATGCCCCGGAACTTCAATATCATCCCAGCCTTCACTGGAAAAATCGGATGTATAGAAAAACTCAGAACGGCTGTCTGGACGAATTGCATAGTTGAATTTCCACGTACCATTCAGATCATAACGCATGGACATCGCGCCTGAACCTACAGCCTCGTCCATTGTTTGGTAGTAACGGTGATCGGAATAGGCATGAAGACGGTTCACCTCAAATACACTTACGTCCCCCAACCAGTTGATATCTGCCTTTGTTGCTTTCATCGGCTCTCTCTCCCTTTAAAACGTTATAGTTTGACTTATTCAAGGTTTACGCTGGATTTCCTTTTGCTTTACATAAACAAAAAAGACAGAGGTACGCCATAACAGCGCCCTCTCTTCTTTCCTGCATCCGTCATTTGCACGGATTATGCTGTTTTCATTACTTCACGGAACCTACCATACCTGCAACAAAATGTTTCTGCATGATGAAGAAAACGATTGCTGTAGGCAGTGTTGCAATCACGATTGCTGTCATGATTACTCCGTAATCCGGAGAATAACCAGCACCCAGATTTGAGATCAACAGTGGAATCGTTTGTTGGTCAGGTGTTTGCAATACAATGAGTGGCCACAGATAGTTGTTCCAGCTACTCATGAATGTAATGATTGCTGCCGCTGCATATGTTGTTTTCATGGTTGGCATATAGATCTTCAAGAAGATGCCCAGTTCACTCAAACCATCAATACGTCCAGCTTCCAGCAAGTCTTTCGGGAACATTTTGGTGTTCTGACGGAAGAAAAAGATCAGGAACGCTGTTGCGATGGTTGGCAGGATCACTGCTGCCATCGTGTTGATTCCGATAACCGGTGCAACTCCCGAGATTGTTGCGAACATACGATACAGTGGTACCATGATCGCTGCAAACGGGATCATCATGGATAACAACAGGATATTAAACACAATGTCACGAGACTTCGTGCGATATACCTCGAAACCATAACCTGCCATGGAACCAATAAACAGTGCCAAGAGAGTGGAGACCACAGAGATAATCGCCGAGTTTCCGAGAGCCTGTACCAGATTTGTCGAATCAATCAGTTTGTTGAAGTTATCAATAAAAGCTGAACCGGGCAGTAGTCTACCCTTGGTGACATCGACTGATGCATTTGTTGAACTGACCAGCATCCAGAAGAAAGGGAAAATGGATACAAAGGCGACGATGGATAGGAACACATACGTGAAAATCCGTTTTGCTTTAGCTTTAGCCATTTTTATTATCACCTGCCACTTTAAACTGGATGATGGACAATACAATAATCAAGATTACGATGGAATACGACACTGTTGCTGCATAACCGAAGTCCGGTGAATATTTGAACGAAAGGTTGTAGATGTATTGTGAAATCGACATGGTCGCATTACCTGGACCACCTTTGGTAATATTCATGATCTCATCGAAGATTTGCAATGTACCAATCGTTGATGTGATGGACGTGAAAAGGATAATCGGTTTAAGCAAAGGTACAGTGATTTTGAAGAATTGTGTAAAAGCATTCGCTCCGTCAATTCTTGCAGCTTCATAGATCGATTGATCGATGTTTTGCAGGGATGACAGATAGAAAATCATGTTATATCCGGTCCAACGCCAAGTAACGGCGATTATGATCGTAATTTTAGCCCAGAACGGGTCTGTGATCCATTGAATTGGATCGCCAATAATGTGCAAGCCCATCAGGAATTGATTCACCATTCCATCTGGTGCGAACAGATATTTGAATACAACAGAGTACGCTACCAATGAAGTTACACAAGGCAAGAAAATCGCTGTACGGAAGAAGCTCCGGAAACGTAGTGTGCTGTCATTCAGCAATACGGAAATAAACAAACCAAGGATAATCATTACAGGCACTTGAATAATCAAGTAGATAAATGTATTCGATAATGCTGTACGGAACGTTGTATCAACTAACAATCTTTTGTAGTTAGAAAGGCCCGAAAATTCAAGGTTGGCTCCTACACCAGATTTGAACGATAAGAGCAGCGCTTGGATCATCGGGTAGAAGTAAAATGCAACAATCCCGATAACAGCCAGCAAAACAAAAGCCCATCCAGTCAAATTATTTTTCTTTTGGAGACTGTCTCCTGTATTCATGGCTTTCACAGTATGGCTCCTCTCTCTCCATGGAACATGGGTAGAACCCACGGAGCCCTTCGCCATATCCGGTTCGACTTGCGCCGGACATGGGAGATGGCTCCGATGTTTCCTAGGGTTCTATAAGTTACCTTGGGTATCTTAGTTTAATTGTGCTTCAGCTTGTTTTTGTGCATCAGCCAGAACGTCATCGATTGATTTACCGTTCAGGAATGCTTGCATTTCTACTACCAGAATATCTTCAATGGCATATGTGTTGATACCATAGTTTACGCTTGGAATTTCTTTCGTCCAATTTGCAAAGTCTGTGAAGATTTTTTGTCCGCCGAAGTACTCGTCTGCTTTGGCATACGCGTCACCATCAACTGCTGGTTTGTACGTACCAATTGCGCCGATGTTGTTCAACAGATCTTGATACAATTGTTTGTCAGAACCAAATGTTTTTGCTACAAAATCAGCTGCTTGATCTGCGCCAGGAACGTTGTTCATAACATACCAAGAGCTACCACCCAAGTTGGATGCGTGAACAGAGTTTGCTTGACCAGCCATTTTTGGTATTGGAGCTACAGCCCATTTACCGGATTGGGAAGCTTCTTGACGTACAGATGGTGAGAACCAGTTACCTGTAGGAATTGTTGCTACGCTACCGTTATTGGCGTTGGCAACGAATTGACTCCAGTCAGAGTGCAATTTAACAATGTTGGCATCCATCATTGCTTTGTAAGTAATAAACGCTTCTTTCAGAGCAGCATTATTAGCAATGTCAGGTGTTTTACCATCTTCTGCGGAATACCATTTACCTGCAGTTTGAATCATCATACGAATCAAACCAAGGTCATTCGGGTCAAGAGAAAGAAGCTCTTTACCTGTTTTAGCTTTTACGTCTTTACCAATTTGGATGTAGTCATCCCAAGTGATGTCTTGCAGGTCAGCTGCTTTGTAGCCAGCTTGCTCCAGCAGATCTGTTCTGTAGTACAAACCAGCAACGCCGGAGTCAAATGGTACTCCGTATTGTTTGCCATCAAACGCTGTTGGTCCGAGTTTGTAATCTGCAAAATCGGAAGCCGTGATACTGGAAGACAGATCTTTGAACGCATCAGGATATGCATTCAGGAAGCTTTGTGAACGATAGTCTTCAATCAGAACTACGTTTGGAAGACCACTCGCAGTTCCGGAGTTAAGACCTGTGTTCAGTTTCTGAATGATATCAGCTTGAGCGTATTCAATGATGTTAATTTTCACATCAGGATTTGCTTTTTGATATGCTTCTTTTGCTGTTTCCATTGCAGCTACGTTAAAAGCTTTGTCCCAAGCCCAGACCGTGATTTCGTTTGTTTTTTCGTCACCACCACTAGCGGATTTACCTCCGCCACCGGATGAACATGCGGACAACAGCAGTACTGTAACGAGCATCAATACCCACATTTTTTTCAAAACATTCAACTCCCCTTCGACCTCTTTGTGTGTAATTTGTTTACGTTTTCTGAAAGCGGTTGCTTTCGATGTATTCATCTTATCATTCCCATATCTCCATTCGTTAGTAATAATTTTGTACGGATTTGTCATCTTATTGCCACAATGAAAACCTTTACAGAAACCGTTTGCATTAAATTTAGTTTTTTGTAATTTCTTTTGATTTTGTAATTTCTTGATCTTGAAATAGTACAAAAATGATTTCACCCGCTTTACCTCTGACACGTGAAAATCCCCCGACTCTGTAGAAAACAGAAGCGAGGGATCTCGATTTTAAGTGTATTTAATGGAATCGGGTTTCGATTCAACTCGTGATTAAAGGTAGTGTAACGGTGACTCTCGTTCCTTCCCCAACCGTACTCATAATGGTGACACCATAAGGTGAACCATATAATAACTCAATACGGTCATGGACATTGCGAATACCGATACCACTGAATAGTTGACGATTGTTCTTTGGATTGGGCAACGTTTCTCCCATGACAAGTCCTTCAATTCCATCCCCGTTGTCCATAATCTCACAGATGAGTGATTCTCCCGCTCTGGAAACCATGACATGAATCGTACCCGTTTCTTTCTTGATGAATCCATGGAAAAATGCATTCTCGATAAACGGCTGGATCACCAGTTTGGGTACATGATAGTGTGTACAATCCGGAGCAACGTAGAAAGCTGCTTTAATCCGGCCACCATATCTGACGTGATTAATGAAGACATAATTTTTCAAATTCTCGACTTCTTGTTCCACTGTAACCGTCTGACTCACATCACTGATCGTATTTTGCAGCAATCCAATTAATGCATTAATCGTCTCCGCAGCCCTGTCTTTGTTGCCTTGTTGCACCAGAACTTTGACAGATGCAAGTGTATTGTACAAGAAGTGAGGATTAATCTGACTCTGTAATGCCGCAAGCTCTGCATTCCGTTGTTCATGCTGTGTCTGTACTAACTGATCCACATAATCATGCAGTTCATCAAGCATGTAATTGTAAGCATGACCAAGCTGCCTGCTCTCGTAGCTTCCGCTCACCGGAATATAGTTGTCCAGATCACTTTTTGTAATGTTGGACATCTGCTTCACAAGTCTGCGCAGTGACTTGGTAATCTGGCTGGTGATGAGAAACACAAGGATGAGTGCCCCCACAACGATAGCTGCACAGATCAGGGCAACCGTCTTCATGTCGATAAGTTGACCCATCGCCAGATCCTTATCCACTACATTGACAATATAAAACCGATAGAACGGTAAATACTCGGATAACACAACGCTATCCTGATCCATCACACGAGCATTAATACTTCTCGGAGAGTTGTTGTTCATATCCCGGGCATACGATAGCAAATCCAGCTGAGTTGTTCCGATCCAGTCTTCACGATTCGATGATACAATCTCACCTTTTTCATTCATAATGACCACATCATTGCCACGACTTGTAAAGCTGCTGTAAAATTGCCGGAATATGTCTTCTCTCATCGTGACATAGAGCGTACCGTATATCCGGCTGCGTGTTCGGTCCGTCAACGCTTTCGTCGCAGAGATCATCTGCTGACTCCCGAGCGTTGACTCGTTTTGGTAAACATCAAAGATAAGACGACTCGGCGTCTCAGCTGCTTCCATCGTAATTGGCTCCTGCTTCAATTCATCCACGGACAACTGAAGGTGAGCACGATTCGTGGAATAGCTCCGTCCATTAATCCCGATAATTGTTATCCCAACTTCGTAGGATTCTGTGATGGATTGAACGCGGTCCATCGTTTCCCTCATATTATAGAAGGATTTGGCCATCGTGAGGGAATCGGCATCACCTTCGGACAGAAATCCTCGAATCGATCCACTCTGCGTCACATTATTCGATACGGCAGCAATGGCCTCATTAAAAGATTCAAAATTTGTTTTGATCTGATTAAGCACCTTGGAGTTTGTGATACTGAACGTCTCAGTAAACAGATTAGTTGACATGTGAATGGTCGTCCATAAGATGAGTACAGAAACGAGGACAATACTGACCACCATAACCAGAAACAACTTGGGAAATAATCCGAGACGAGATAATTGGTTCATCCATTTCTTCATAATCTTATCCTTCTGACTTTATGCCCAGAATTTGCGCCGGTATCGGCTTGGTGATAATCCGGTGAATTTTTTGAACACTTTGCAAAAGTAACTATGATCGGAATAACCTACCATACTACTAATCTCAGAGATCGTTACATCATCGGATCGGAGCAATTCCTCGGCTTTTTCTATCCGAATTTTATTTAAGTATTCATTAAATCCTTCTTTTTTGTGAGATGAGAAATAACTGGATAAATACGATGGATTAAAATGAAAGTGCTTTGCTACTTCAGCAAGCCCGAGCGGCTGATCAAAGTGCTCATGCATGTAATCCAGCAGCATCTTCATGTTGGGATCACTTCGTTTTCCACCCGCACCAACGGTGCACTCCTGAACTTCCGTCATGAATTGGTCAAGCACAGTCATGACTTCGTCCAGACTCGAAGCCCCGTCCACATTTTTAAAATACGTATATTTGCTCTCTTCCAGCCCGGCAGACTGAACATCCATATCCGCGAGGGTAATGGTCACGTTAAAGATCAAGTTACCGAGAAATGATTTGATCTCAAACACATCGGCAATATAATCCCGTCCAAGTGTTTTTGCATGATCCTGTAAATACTCCCTTGCCGCTTCGACCCGGTTACGCTTCACATGCTGCAAAAACATATTCACATTAAACTGGTAACCTGCGGGATGCATTGGAGGCAGTTCACCATACACCAGGATTGGTCGACCCTTATAATAGAAGCGATATTCAATCAGCTTAATCAGGCGTTCCCGGTAAACAACACCCATCTGTTCAAATGAAGTAAAGCTTTCACTAAGCACCCAACCAGGACTGTCTTCTCCTGCTGCATTTTCACTGGCCAACTGTCTGATCCGTTCAAGCATCCATTCATCTCTCACAGGATCGACATTAAGAAGCATCACAGGTAATGTACCCTCTGCGGGAACCATTGCACATTCTACTTCAGGCAGATCACTGCGGAGCTTGGATTCAATCTGTTCCTGATCCATCTTCAGTGGATTCCCTCCAGCACCCACGGGTTTATACACAAGCAAGCGAAAGGATTCATACGGAAAGGTATCTCGAATGATCGGCATTTCGCTATCTTCATCCAGTGTAAATCCGGACAGCATCTTCTCCATCAGTTGTCCAAGTCTCCAGCCATCGTGCGACGGCTCGAACTGTAGCTCCGGAATTTTACCCGCTGTGCGTTGAAGGACTTGCAATAATTCATTTGTATCCAGCTTGGGTTTCAGTATATAATCGGCTGCCCCGTGCTGAAGCGTTGAACGTACATACTCGAATTCACTGAAGCTGCTAAGTACAATAACTTCAATCTGCGGATTACTGGCTTTTAGTGTACGGACAAACGTTTCCCCATCCATGACAGGCATGACAATGTCGGTAATCACAATATCCGGTTTTAACAGGTTCACCTGCTGTAATCCTTCTTCACCGTTGGAAGCTTCACCCACAATGATAAATCCTTCCGCTTCCCAGTTCATATGGTGCTTTATGCCCTGTCTTACCAGAAACTCATCGTCAACAATCAGCACCTTGCACAACCGGTTCATGATCGCGACCCCCTTGTCTAATCTTTCCTCTATATCTGTACAGGCTATACCAACTATTATATATCGGTTATAAACACTTTCCAGTGTTAGCGGTTACATTAATTCTAAATTAATTGTACATCTTTTTATATCCTAAAACGATCCTTTAAGCAATGGTAACTATCTATAGTTTACACTATATTTCGACAAAATAAGAAGCCCCGACTCGCCATTTGATCATCTGGCGAATCAGGACCCCTATTTCAATCCTTTATTTCGTTAAATCACTCACTTATGGTTCAATCCCCCATTGGAGACTTCCCACGATATAACCAGTGACTTTGGACCAGTCCGTATAGGAAGTCTGACTACCTGCAAAAGAATAATCATCCGTTTGCGTATAGTTGGTCCAATTGTTCTTGGAGATGCGCGTATGAATTTCCGTACTTTGTCCTGCATTCAGAGTTCCAGCAGAAGCTGTGAATCCAATCTCAAGCACGTGGTCAGCACCTGTCCGAACTGGATTGAGTGCACTGAACGTGCCTGTTACATTCGCACTGCCAGCAGTCGCCCAGTCAGCGAAGAAGTTCTGAGGCTGTTCGCCGTTTATCGTGTAATAATATCTGATTTTCACATCAGACAGATTCAAGGCTGTAGTACCTGTGTTTGTCAGTTTAAATTTGGGACTAATCGAGCTGCCCGTCGCTGAAGTGTTGCTGTTAAACATCTCAATGCGTATGGTTCCAACAGGTGCAGCTGTTGTGTCTTTAATGAGCAGATTCAAGGTCGCAGGAGCGCCTGCGCTGAATTGAAAGGTTAGCGCCGCTGCGCCATTTGGCAGTGAAGCCAGGTAGTTTTCACTTAATACGACCTCATTGCCTGTCAACGTGTAATCTGTACTTGAAACCAGCGTTGCATTCCCGTTGCGAATGGATGCAAGTGTATTGCCGTTAAGTGTTAACGTGACTGGAATATTAACCTGATTGCCTGCTTTGCGATCAAATTCGGCTGTAACCGGTGTAATCGCAGAGTTAGTCACTGGTGTACCTCCGCCATTGTTACCTCCAACACGGTCAGCATACAAAATTCCGCGGCCATTTGTTCCGAGATATACTCTTCCATACAGACGCGGATCACCCGTAATTGTGGTTACACGAGCATACTGATGCTGATCATCATTGATACGAACCCAATTGGCACCACCGTCATCGGAGCGGAAGAATCCACGTGTTCCATCGATTTGTGCAACCGTGTATAACGCAACAACGCTCTGCCCAGGGGCCGCTTTACCAAATCCGATACTGTCTGCTTCCTCTACATTGGCAAGCTTCGTGAATGTTGCGCCTGAATCCGTAGAATGCCATAATCCGTAAGGACCTTCTTCCTCACTACCACCTGCAAACCAGAGTTCACCTTCAACACCTGGAACGGCATCCAGATCGGCATTTCCTTCCATCGGAAGTCCGGTCGCAGATGTTGCCGTGAAAGTAGCACCACCATTCACACTCACATAGATTTTACCCGCTGCAAATCCATAAAATTTGTTTGGATTGACACGATCCGAAATCACTTTTGCCTGTGCAGGTATGCCCGTACTTGCCGTCCATGAATTGCCGTCAGTCGAATAATGTACGCCTTTATCTGATGTGCTCCATACGAGTCGGTTACCATTCGCAGAGATGGCTACGGTCCCTCCTCCGGTTGTGCCGGCAGGTTCTGCATTGGCCTTATACCACGTAGTACCTCCGTCACTGGACAAACCAATGGATTTTGCATTGGGATCAGCAGCATAATCTGCTTTACCTACGCGAACCATCGTATTTGGACTTAACTCTGCAAAATCCAGACTTTCTGTGGAAGGATAGTTCGGGCTCGTAAATATGGTAGCTGGAGCCTGGTCCAGATTGTTATGACGGAATCCGGAGACATCTCCCAATCCGCTTATCAAATGTGCACCACTTGGCGGGCTGACCAGATCCAGCACGGCAATCTCCTCAACCCCCTTCGCCATCACTGAAATATTGATTTTTTCATCATCATCCCAGTCTGTCAGGTTCTTCGTTCCATAGATCGTAGCACCCGTTCCATACATCATGCGATCCGAATCAAACGGATCAATCTCCAGATCACCGATCATCCAGCCCAGTTTTGGGGTTGTTTCAGGTGGGGCAGGATTGGTGCCAAATGTGAGCCATGGCGCTGCCGAAATATCCTGTGTATAACGTAACTTCCGATTCGGATATCCTTCAAATTCCCATATGCGTGTCCACGTCGCTCCGCCATCTGTACTGCGGAACAAGGTGGCATCCGGCCACCAGGAATTTAATGTCGCAACCATCAATGTACCGGGATTCTGTGCATCAACAGCCAATCCGCCATATCCAAAATAATTATCCGTGCTGCTGCTTGGAACAGGGCTGATGTTGGTCCAGACACCTGTCGACGTATTCAGTTTCCACACGTCACCTTTTGCCCCATCATAGGGTCCAACACCATCGCTGTACGTAATATAGAGGCTTCCGTCTGAATCAAACACACCATGATGCGGAATATAACCTGTAGGTTGACCAGCAACAGCTGACCAGGTCAGGCCGCCATTTGTGCTGCGATATACGCTTTGATCTTTATCCGCAACACCCACATAGATTGTCTGGGTTGCTTGCCCTGCCGAACCTGTTGTTTTGTCAAATGTAATCCATGCCAGACCTACGATGTCACTGGTATATTCATTCGAAGGATCTTGCACATAATTTCCCGGATTCGGGAAGCTTGTGACTTCGTTCCAGGTCACACCGTAATCGGTACTTTTCCATAACCCATGACCACTTCGTGCACCGAAATACAGAATACTGTTATCATTTGGGTCCACGGTCAGGCGTTCTCCCATTGAACGTCCCGGCATGTTGCCGCCCACTTTGAACGGAAGTGTTGTGGTTTGCCATGTATCTCCCCGGTCCGTAGAGCGCAAGATGGAGCCATTATTTTGGTCCCACGAATTCGTATACGTCCCAACTGCCATATACACCCGATCGGGATCAACCGGGTCCGTAGCCAGTGCGTCCACACCATTCTTGTTCCAGTCATCCCAGCCGACAAAATCCGTTAAGGGTATCCACCTCTCGTCAACCGCATTCCAGCGATAGGCTCCCCCGATATCTGTACGGGCATAGATCAGATCCTTTTCTGACTCGTTGAAAATAATGCCAGGTACAAACCCGCCTCCTGCACCCGTCACCACATTTTTCCACTCATAGGCTTCACTTGGTGCCGCCGCTGTTGTTCCAGCGAGTCCTCCCAGCGAGGCGGTTACTACAGCAACCGTCAGGCTCATCATTCGCAATTTCCCCATAAACGTTCTCATATCAACTTATCCTCCTCTTCTACTTCGTTACTGCATTTCGGTCTATCCCCGCTGTCTCATCGTGCTGATGATGGCGTGCCAGACGAATCAATGCATCCCTTGATACAAGAAGCCTCACCCCCTTCCAGTCATATTGTTAAGCGCTTACATAATTGTTCTTGATTCGCGGTTATCTGGATAATACTTTCAATAAATAACATTCGCTGGCAATCTCCAAACCCCTCTGTCGAAATTCTGATTTTTGTAAAATATTTTCAGTGTTTAAACTCGTTTATGCAACAAAAAAAGATGCTGTTAGAACAGCACCTTTCGACATTTTATATATAAAAAAAAAAAAAAAAATGGAATCGTTTCTTTCCTGGCAAGCCAGATAGAGGTTCACTACATGAATGGAACCTGTTTATTTCTGGCTACCATAAGTGTGAGTCTCCTGCCCTTTAACGCCCGGTCTGATGACAAAAAGTGAGCCCGCATCCGGTGTCTCTTTTAGACGTTCTTCCTTAATCCCTATACGTGCTGTTGTAATGTATAACTGTTCGAGATCCGGTCCACCAAAACAGCAGGATGTTACCTGATCTGCCGGCACCTCGATCTGTTGCAACAATTCTGATGTATGCGGGTTCCAACGAGTGACTCTTCCTCCGCCCCAGTGTGCAACCCACAGCATGCCCTCACCATCAACCGTCATCCCATCCGGAAAACCGAATTCCTCCGGTATGTGAATGATACTTGTCCGATTTTGTATCGTACCTGCCGTCAGATCAAAATCAAACCGGTCAATAGAACGTGTCGGGGTATCAATGTAATACATGGTCTGCCGATCCGGACTCCAGCCCAGACCGTTGGATGTAGACACACCTTGTACCATTGTGCGAACGGGTTGCCCTTGCTCCAAACAATACAATGATCCGGCTTTGCTCTCATTATTCATGCTCATCGTGCCTGCCCAGAAGCGGCCCTTCGCATCACATTTTCCATCATTAAAACGATTGGTATCCTTATCTTGTTCAGGGTCTTCAATAGCCTGCAGCTCACCCGTAAGCAAGTGAAACGTATGGAATCCACTGCGTAAAGCAACCACAACTTCGTCACCACGATAGGGAACAACAGCCCCGACATGTTCACCGACATCATAAGCCTGATCCTGCCCTGTAGCTGGATCATACACATGCACCTTAAAGCTTTCAATATCTACCCACAACAATCGATTGTTCTCCGCATCCCAGCTTGGACCTTCCCCCAGTAATGCCGGGGTTTGTACTGCTACAGTTACGTCGCTCATGCCCTCACGTCCTTATTCAGATTTGACGCCGCCTGACCATTCGAATCCGATGGCATCCAAGAATGCTTTGGACAATACCATATGGCCCGTTGCATCCGGATGTACCCGGTCATAAGTCAGCACAGACGTATAGAAATGATCCCAAAATGGAGCAAATGCAGCCTGTGTATCCACATACACTGCATCATACTCACTGGCTACCCTGCGTACCGCTTCTCCGTAGATATCCATCGTTGCCCGCATCGGGTCTTCCGGATTAGCCTCAAGATAATAAGGTGTCATTAGTACCAGACCTTTCAGGTTGGGACGAACCGAAGCCACCAGTTCACGCAATGTGGATTCGTATTCTTCAAGAAACACATGTGATTCTGTTGACAATGGGTTGTCGAACTGACGCCATACATCATTAATGCCGATCATGATCGTCAGCCAGTCCGGTTTAAGGTCCAGCACATCACGATCCCAACGCTGTTTCAGATCACGAATCGTATTTCCACCATTACCCACATTTTGGACACGCAACATCAATTCCGGATAGATGGACCGCAAGAGGGCATAGACTTGCGCTACGTAACCATGTCCCAGACCGGAGCTACCTTCGCCTACAGGATGTTCCCGACCACAATCTGTAATCGAATCACCGATAAACAGAAGCTTGTCATTTTTTTGCAATTTCATCGTTATTTTCTCCTTCGCTCCAAGGCGCTAATATAAGAATAATTGATTAATCAGACCGTTAAGTTGTTATCCAATCAGTGATTACCAGCCTTGATTCTTGAGCCATGTGAGACACAGATCTGACCATACCCGAACCGCGTGGTTGTCCTCAGCCAATCCAAGTCCATGTGACCCTTTCTCAAAAACGTGCAAGTCATAGGGGATGCCATGCGCACCCAATGCAAGTGCGTAACGCAAGCTATTCTCTACAGGCACTGCCTGGTCATCGCTGGTATGCCAGATGAACGCTTCAGGAGCATCCGCTCTTACCTGCTGCTCCGCACTGAAAGCCTTGATCTGCTCGGCAGAGGCGTCCGACCCAAGCAAATTCTCACGGGAACCGGCATGTCCATAGGACTCCATCGTAATGACCGGATAACAGAGAATAACTCGGTCCGGGCGTGAACTCTGGCGTTCGATGAGGTCCTCATGATCCGGTTGTCCCTCGTCATACAGCGTTCCCAGTGTTGCTGTGAGATGTCCGCCTGCGGAGAAACCAAGTACTGCAATCTTGGCAGGGTTAATGCCGTACTGCTCAGCATGAGCACGAACATAACGTATGGCACGCTGACCATCTGTTATAGGTGCAGGATGCTGGTGAGGCGCAACCCGATAATTCAGGACAAATGCACTTATACCTGCACGGTTCAACAATTCGGCTATTGGAGCACCTTCATGATCAGCCAAAAATCCATAGCCGCCCCCTGGACATACAATGACAGCGCTCTCGGAACCGGGCTGAATAAATGGAATCAAATCTGGCATTTCGTCTTCATGGCCCTGGGCTGCATAAGGTGCAGCATGATCCCATAAGGGTATAGTTGTTGTCATCTTCAATCATCCTCTCCAAGTAGAACGGATACATGGGTCCGTTTAAACGTTTTCGAATCTCAGGAATCGATACCATCATAACGGTAATGACCCTAACGCATCAATACCTTCCTGGCATCACTTTTTGATCATTTGGGTACATGTTAGTACAAATTACGGAACTGTTCAGGAGTCACCCCCTCAATCCTGCGAAAAGTTGCTACAAAATGGCTTGCATCTCGAAACCCTACCCTAACTGCAGTCTCCCTAATCGTCAGGGCGGTATCCCCGGTCATGATTTCCTTGGCTTTGCGGATACGCAGCAAAATGAAATAACTATAGGCTGTCATGCCAAAGGACTGCTTGAACAAGGTGTTCAGATGTCTGGATGAGATCCCCGTGACGTCAGCCATATGTTCGAGACCAATCTCAGGATTCGCATAATGCTGTTCCATGAATGCAATGAGCGGAGCGAGTCTCTCCACGGCATGAGAGATCGAAGAGCGATTGCCGGTCATGCCATGTTTTTTGAGCAAAATCAGAAATCGATATATATCTGCTGACGCCTCGAGTCCCGACAAATCCTGATCACTTCTGATCGAATCCAGCACTTCCTGGCCGTAATCATTGAACGGACTGCTCTGCTCCCACTGATGCAACGCTGCTTCACCCAGACTAAGTGACTCCAAGATTGCCGGACACTGGGAACCGCCAAATGTAATATAGAATGTCTCCCACTCTCCTTGGGCGCGCACATATTCATGCGGTTCATTTGGCGGCAGCAAAATACCTGATGCTTCCCCCAGTACGACCGTGGACCCGGCAAACTTGAATTCTCCGGCTCCCTTTACTGTCTGAAGCCAATGGTAACAGGGATACCCCACAGGTCTGGACACCTTCTCCTGATTGCCGTTATAACCTAGGCTCTCAATATAAAGGGGCAACGGCTGATCACGTGACGTCATGAAATATCGTTGATGTCGGTGGGAGATAAACATGGGATGCCTCCTTGGGTATAAGTTGAAGTAAACTTCCGTATTCTTATATGAGTCATTACTTTTATTATATTTTAAAAGTCATATGTATCATATAGTATAGGATTATTCTTATACAAGAGGTGAACACATTGATTAGTAACAAACTGCCCAAAATGTTCTACGGGGGCGATTACAACCCGGAACAGTGGGATCACGAAACCCACCTTGAAGACCTGCGCATGTTCCAATTGGCAGGCATTGATATTGCCACAATCAACGTATTTTCATGGGCACTGATTCAGCCTGATGAAGTTACTTACCGTTTTGAAGAACTCGACCAACTGATTAATCGTTTACATGAAAACGGTGTCTATATATGCCTTGCAACAAGCACTGCTGCCCATCCGGCCTGGATGGCAAAGAAATATCCAGACGTGCTTCGTGTAGATGCCGATGGACGCAAACGAAAATTCGGTGGGCGCCATAATTCCTGTCCCAACAGCCTGACCTATCGCAAATACGCTGAGAAGATTGCGGATAAACTGGCCGAACGATACAAGGATCACCCCGCGGTTCTCGTATGGCACATCTCCAACGAATATGGCGGTGAGTGCTACTGTGACAACTGTGAGAAAGCGTTCCGCGTGTATCTGAAAGAACGCTATCAGACTCTGGAACAGGTCAACAAAGCATGGAATACGAATTTCTGGGGGCATACCTTCTACGATTGGGACGAAATTGTATTACCAAGCAACCTGAGCGAACATTGGGGTAACAACAATTCAACGTTCCAGGGAATCTCGCTGGACTACTCTCGCTTCAACTCCGACAGCATGCTGGATTGTTATCTATTGGAATACAATACGATCAAAAAACATATTCCGGACTCCGTTGTTACTACCAATCTGATGGGATTCTTCAAGCAATTAGACTATTTCAAATGGGCAAAATATTTGGATATCGTCTCCTGGGACAGTTATCCTGGTCTCGCAACACCCGTCAGCTTCACGGCAATGGCTCATGACCTTATGCGCGGATTGAAGGATGGTCAACCGTTCATGCTGATGGAGCAAACACCAAGTCAGCAGAACTGGCAACCGTATAACTCACTGAAACGTCCAGGTGTCATGCGTCTGTGGAGTTATCAATCTGTTGCGCACGGGGCCGATACCATCATGTTCTTCCAGCTTCGCCGCTCCATTGGTGCCTGTGAGAAGTATCACGGTGCAGTTATTGAGCATGCTGGGCATGAGAATACACGTGTATTCCGCGAAGTCGCTGAGCTGGGCAAGGAATTGCAGATCCTTGGAGATACCACGCTGGATGCATCTGTTGAATCCAAAGTAGCCATTGTGTTCGACTGGGATAACTGGTGGGCCATCGAAAAATCAAGCGGACCTACGGTTGCCCTGAACTATGTGGATCAGATCCATAAATACTACGCAGCCTTCTTCCGCCGCAACATACAGGTAGATATCGTCAGTGTGGATACGGATATGAGCAAATACGACATTGTCCTTGCCCCTGTTCTTTACATGGTTAAACCAGGGTTTGCCGCCAAACTGGAGAAGTATGTTGAAGCAGGTGGAACATTCCTGACGACCTTCTTCAGCGGCATTGTCAACGAGAACGATCTCGTGACCACAGGTGGATATCCGGGAGAACTTCGTAAACTGCTCGGAATCTGGGTGGAAGAGATTGATGCCCTGCTTCCTGAGCAAAAGAACCGCATTGTCCTTAAAGAAACCTACGGTGATCTTCAAGGAGAGTATGGGTGCGGTATGCTGTGTGACCTGCTGCACAGTGAAGGAGCCGAAATCATTGCGGAGTATGGAGACGACTTTTATAAAGGCATGCCTGTTGTGACACGTAATACCTTTGGTCAAGGTGAAGCCTGGTACGTTGCATCCGACCCGGATGAGCACTTCCTGGATGGTTTGCTGGGACAGCTTGCAGCAGCCAAGAACGTAGAATCCTTGCTTGAGACACCAGAAGGTGTTGAAGTAAGCGCACGAACCAAAGACGGCAAACCCTACCTGTTTGTCATGAACCATAACGCAACCACACAATCCTATGATCTGGGAACAGCTAAGGCACATGATCTGCTCACCAATCGTGAGCTTTCGGGAAGTGTTGAGATTGAAGCCCGTGGAGTGCAATTGCTCGAAATGAAATAAGCGATTTCGCTTAATTGAAATCATTCGGAATAATATAATGTGATAGAAATTCCCGCGATACAAAGTGTCACATATTCATTCCTTTTATACTTGTTATTGTCTTCAGCGAGGATATTGGTATAGATTTCAGACCTTTATCGTCTTCTGTAAGCCAAAAGCTGCTACTTCCCGTATCCGTCTACACCGGATACGGGTTTTTGGCATGATCTGTGGTCTTTTTGATAGAAGGAAATATCAGTATGCAAAGCGAATTGGACGAGAAACACATTTTAACAACGCCTGCCGGAACATGCTTGTGAATCCTGATGCTGATCCATTATAAAATAATGAACAGTTGAAAAATTGGTGACACTCATGATGTCACTTATTCGTTGTTACAATTGAAATATACTACGACATCACTTTCCGGCGGCGCAGATCGAAACGGAGTGGCTGACATGAACAGAACAAATCGGCTTGCTGCCATTGTAATGGCATTACAGCATGGTCACGAAACGGCACACTCATTAGGTGAGAAATTTGAGGTTTCCCGTCGCACGATTCTTCGGGATATTCAATCCCTCTCCGAGATGAATGTGCCCATTATTGCCATTTCCGGTCCGGGAGGCGGTTTCAGTCTTATGGAGGGTTACGTATTACCCCCATTACAGCTGGACCCGGTAGAAGCAGCGACGCTCTTATTCGCTCTTGAAGGTCTAAGTCGCTACGCCGACACACCCTTTCATGAGAAACGCTGGACCCTGATGAACAAAGTTAAGGCTATCATTCCGGATGATATTATGTCGCGAATTGATCCCATGCTCAAACAACTGCATCATCATATTCCAGACCGCAATTACATTCTTCCTCATCTGGACGCACTGCTGGCATGTATACCCGAACACGGGTGGCTTAGTGTGCTGTATCGCTCCGCATCACGTCAGCGTTGGTTGCATATCTGTCCCACACGGGTATATGCTTCCTCTGGCTTCTGGTACTGTGAAGCATATTCCCTCGAACATGTTGAACAACGGCTGTTCCGGGTTGACCGAATTATCGAAGTCAAAGCGATCGAACCACAGGATGCACAGATGCTTAATGAACAGGCAGAGCAACAGCAGAGTAAGCCGACCCCTCCAGAACAGCCGCCAACCCTGGTTAAGGTACAACTGAGTTATCGGGGAATGATTGAAGCTGAACAGGACGAGCATATTGGTGAAAAGATGACTGAAATTGCCCCGGATCTCTGGGAATTATCATTCCTTTGTCCACCAGGGGAATGGGACTGGGCCGTACGATTCTTTTACCGATTAGGACGTGAAGCCGAAGTGATTGAACCTCTCCAACTTCGCAGTGAGATTCGTCAGCATGCCGAGGAAGTGAGCCGGAGATACCTTGCTTCAACCAAGTCGTAGCTTGACTACACACAAAAAGGAGCCTACTGATATCATGACATATGAAGCCGTTATAACGTACGAAGAAGCAGTACAGCGTATCGAGTCTATAGGGCTGCTGCCTCTGGCACCACTATTTGCCGATTATCCTTCTCTGTCATCGCTAACCCCCAAAGAACATTGGCACAAGGATGATGAATTCGATCCTTGGTTATGGCGTTCACGCCTGGCTGAAGAGGGCATTGCTGCATATGGAAAATTTGTCAAAAAGAAAGCGCTTCTTGTCTCATCTGAATACTTCCCTTGGGTACACCGACTGCTTGCCGATTCCAGAACTATCAAGGAACAGTATGAAGCGGGTCTACTCTCCCGTGAAGCGTTCAAACTCCATGCGTTAGTTGCAGAACAAGAAGGCATCGATGGACGTGCCTTGCGATCACAAGCCGGTTTCGGGGCAAAAGAGGACAAAAAAACATTTGACCGTGGACTTCTGGACCTTCAGGGCTGTGCAGCCATTGTGATCAGTGGCACCAAAGAAAAAGAAGGGCTCGCAGAAGGCAAAGTCGCCTGGAACAGCTCCGCATACGAAACTGCTGGTCACTGGATGGAACGTCACGGCATTAAGCCATATGAAGGCAGCATAGAAGAGGCACGTGAACTATTGATTGTGCAACTACAACAACATGCTTCACCTGCAGCATTATCAAGCATCTCCAAAGCGTTTGGCATCCGTGGAATCTAAATAAAGCCAATCCCGGTTGTAGTGCAAATTTCAACCGGAATTGGCTGTGGTTCACCATATAATGTAACCCAGACGATCAACAGCCCCCATCGACAATGGATTTAGAGAATTACGCCATCCTTGAATATGGCAATCTCCCGGAATCCATGCTGCTCACTAAGTGTGTGTGACCGTCCTGAAGCAATGTCAATCAGCTGGCTGAACAACTGCACTTTCACCTCATCCATCGTCTTCCCCTCCAACAGCTGGCCTGCGTTGAAGTCAATCCAGTGTTTTTTGCGATTCGCCAGATCGGATTGGGTCGCAATCTTGACGGTAGGTACCGGACCTCCGAAGGGAGTCCCCCGCCCTGTTGTGAAGAGCACAATATGTGCACCCGCCGCAGACAGTGCCGTTACAGATACCAAGTCATTACCCGGTGCTTCTACAATGTTCAGACCGGTTTGAGTTACACGTTTGCCATAACGTAGAACGTCGACTACGGAAGAACGTCCTCCCTTTTGCGTACACCCAAGTGACTTTTCCTCTAGCGTTGTGATGCCACCAGCCTTATTCCCAGGTGAAGGATTCTCATAGATGTTCTGGCCATGGTTCACAAAATATTGCTTGAAGCCGTTCACGAGGTCCACCAAATCGTGAAACACCTGCTCATTGGCAGCCCGGTTCATCAAGATCGTCTCCGCACCAAACATCTCCGGAACTTCCGTCAGAATAGCCGTACCCCCGGCAGCAACCAACATATCAGCAACTGCACCGACCAGTGGATTGGCTGTAATGCCGGATAAACCATCGGAACCGCCACACTTCAACCCAATTTTGAGTTTACTGAGCGGAAGCGGCTGCCGTTGTTCATGTTCAACGATCTCCACAAGTTCTTCCATCAGTCGAAGCCCTTCCTCAAGCTCGTCATCCGTTTCCTGTGCTTTGAGAAACCGTACTTTACCGCGGTATTCCGGAGCAATACACTCACGGAATTCATCGACCTGATTGTTCTCACAGCCCAGACCGATGACGAGCACGCCTCCTGCATTCGGATGCTCCACCAAGGAGGCCAGCAACTGTTGTGTATACTTCAGATCATCACCAAGCTGTGAACACCCGAATGGATGCGGAAAGTGAAATACACCATCTACCCGGCTTCCAAACTGGGACTGCCCCATACGTGCCAAAGCTTCACACACTTTATTGATACATCCAACCGTATTCACAATCCAGATCTCATTACGAATACCTGCGTCACCATTGGGGCGCAAATATCCATCAAATGAGCGCAGATGTTCCGGAGGCATGTCCGTCTGAACCTGCGCGCCCGGCTGATACTCATATTCAAGTAATCCGTGCAGACCCGTCTTCAGGTTGTGACTATGAATCCAGCTTCCCTGCTCAATCTGCTCTTGGGCAATCCCGATGGAGAAACCATACTTCATCACATCATCACCCGGTGCCAGGGTATGCACAGCAATCTTATGCCCTTTGGGCACGTCATCCAGCAAGGTAAAAGAAACACCGTCTGGCAGGGTAATGCATTCTCCTTTGGCATAATCCCGAAGCGCTATAATGACATCATCCTGTGGTTGAATGGCAATCCAGTCATTGATTGTACTTGTTGTGTTCATTTCCCTTCACCTTCCAACAATCCGATTTCACGAACAAGTGATGCACGCAGCCCTTCTCTTGCATCCAGATTTTCGCCCCAGATCAAGGTATCCGACAACACGGCCGCTACCCGGTCATCCAATTGGTTCTGATCCCTGTTAAGCGTGTCATAACCGTCCCAGTGTGCAGCCAAAGCAGCCAGGACATCCGGGTCATCCCGCAGCAGAATATCTTCCCCATTCAGTCGTTGTGCCTTGTAACCTTCTGGCGTATTTACCGGACGATAGAGACACAATAATCCAGCAAACCCTTGAATTAAACGTTCTGGCCAACTTCCCTGATTTTGCTCGTAAGACAATAGTGTTGGCAGCACACGCACCTTGAATTTTCCGATCGTATTCAAAGCAATATCTTGCAATTTGTGATCAATATACGGGTTAAGGAACCGTTCGAATACTTCTTCTGCATACTGGTCCAGCTGATGATCGGGCATATCCAGAGCAGACACGATCTCCTGATGCACAGCTTCCCTGATCCATGAGCCAAAATGTGGATCTTCCATCGTTTCTCTCACATGCTGCTTACCTTGCAGAATGCCGAGGGATGACATTAAGGTATGTGCCCCATTCAAAATACGAACTTTGCGTACCTGAAAAGGCTTCAGATCTTTCACCCAATGTACATTGAGACCTGCCTGCTTGAGAGGAAGTTTTTTGTCCAATGATTCATCACCCTGAATGGCCCAAAAATGATATGGCTCTGCCGTATTAATCAACTGGTCCTCATACCCCCAGCGATTCGTCAGGGAATCGGCTTCCTCCTGGGTCGGCGCACCTGTTACGATTCGATCTACCAGATTGTTCAGGAAGTGATTATGGTTCTCGATCCATGAACGGAAGCCATCCGAATACCCATAATCCTCACTATGACGGAGGACACAACTGCGAAGCACATCACCATTGCCTTCAAGCAGCTCACATGGCAGATGAATCAAACCTCTGGATGGATCACCATCAAATTTCAAATATCGCTGATGCAGGAAAACCGTTAATTTCCCCGGAAATGATTGGACCGGTTCACCCTCGATATAGTCCGCATACGTATATTTCAATCCTGATTCGGTTGTATTGGAAATAACGAACTCAAGTGAAGGCAGTTCCGCCAAGTTCAGAAAGGCATCCCATTCCTCATACGGATTAATACACTGTGAGAAAATGGAGATCAACTCTGTCCGCTCAACCGGCTTCCCTTGAGACAGCCCTCGTGTAATCATCGTATATAATCCATCCTGATCACGAATCTGCTCCAGCTTGGCTTTGCCTCCCGGTCGTGGTTGGGTAACAGCTACACTTCCATGGAATTTGCCTTGTCTGGCACTCTCATGAAGCATCCAGTCTGCAAATCCCCGCAAGAAATTACCTTCTCCAATCTGCAAAACCTTCACAGGACGTTCCATAATCTCCTTGCACTTGCGCTGACCATCGCTCCCCAGTAAATTCAGCTTCAACCTTGGCCGTTTCGTGCTTGCCGACATGGACACTCACCTCATCGATTATTTGTACTGTCGGAATGCAGCTCGAAGGCTCTGCACCCTTTTATTGTAAACGCTTTAAATTCATTGTATCATCAATAAAAGGAAATTAAATTGCTTATATTGCGGTAAATATACTCTCTCATGACCAGGTATAACATCTCGTTGAAGACGATCGTCTGGAAAGGAGTCTTTATGGAACGTTCACCTGTTCGTACGACTATTCAAGCAGAATCCGGTATTCCGTTCCGCCTGGTGTACAGCGATACCAAATCCCCTCAGAACGAATTGCCAGATCACCTTCACGACTGGCATGAAATTATCTATGTATATCGGGGTCAGGGAAGCATCTTTATTGATACGGGACTTGAGAATATGCAGGAAGGAGATCTGTTCATTATACCGGGCAGCACGGTTCACCGAGCCTTGCCGGATGCAGGCAATCCTGTCACATCTTCCGCATTGTTCTTCAGCCCGGGCTTACTGGCATCCACCGCCGGAGGTGCTGCTTCTTCTTTGCTAAGCCTGTTTGAACGTTGTCGTAAACAACGTGTGTATAAGAGGCATCTGAACACAGAGGAGCAATCACAGGTGGCTGCCCTCATTGATGATATTCAGACCGAATTCCAGCTCGGTCATCATCTAAGCGCACATGCGGCCCTGTTAAGGCTGCAACTGTTGCTCATTTTTCTGGAACGTCTGGAAGCTGCGGGACCTGCGAATCCGGGTAAATCCGCTCCGGGTCCCTCATGGCTCTCTTCTACGATCTCTCATATTGACGAGAACCTTCGGAATGGCCTTTCCCTCCCTGAACTGGCGCAGTACGCCTCTGTATCCCCTGCCCATTTCAGTCGTGCCTTCAAACGATACACGGGAATGACTCTAACGGATTACGCATTAGCACGAAGGGTCATTATGGCGAAAGAGCATCTGGTGCAAGGTGATGAGACGATGGCAGCCGTTGCCGATGCTTGCGGGTTCGACAGCCTGCCCCACTTTTACCGTCAATTCAAAAAATTAACCGGTACAACGCCCGCAGCATACCGCAGAACCATGAACAGTTCTCGTTAAAATAGAACCAGACTGGAACATAGGTGCCTGGGTCTAATCATATATATCCACATATTCTTCCATATGGAAGATGTGGTATGATAATCTGGATTATTACTTGCCGGAAACATTGCATTCCGTTGTCAGAGGAGCTTAGCATTCCATGTTAAACGAATTGAATCGCAGGAATATTGGCATCTTCGCCCATGTGGATGCGGGGAAAACAACCACCACCGAGCATATGTTATTTGAGAGTGGTGTCGTCCGCAGTCCGGGACGTGTAGATAACGGAACAACAGCCACAGACTCCCTGGACATTGAGAAAGAACGTGGCATATCCGTTCAGGCCGCCATGACCTCTCTGATCTGGAAGAACACCATCATTGACCTCATTGATACGCCTGGTCACATTGATTTTAGCTCCGAAGTAGAGCGAACGCTACGGGTAATGGATGGCGCTATTCTCATTCTGTCGGCAGTAGAAGGCATTCAATCCCAGAGTGAAGCCATCTGGCATGCCCTTCGTTCACTTCGCATCCCAACCATCATTTATATTAATAAAATGGATCGGATTGGTGCGTCTGCCCCAGCGGTAATGGAGCAGATTCGTTCCACCCTGTCCCCTTTCGCATGCGAAATCCAAACGTATCAGTTCCACGAAGATTCATTTCATGGCATCGACTCGCTATGGAACCCGAATCAAGATTCTCTGTCAGATGGCACACCTTCCATTCCAGGTCTGGTCGAGATACTTGCCGAGCTGGACGAAAAGGTCATGGAAGCCTACATCCAGGAGACTCCGTTATCACAAAGGGATCTGAATGAAGCATTCCTGCGGTATGTGCATCAGGGTGAGATGTTCCCTGTGTGTTATGGGGCTTCCGGCAAAGGAATTGGCGTCACGGCATTGCTGGACACGGTCCTTGCATTTCTGCCTCCACCTGCACAACCAGTGGACTCTCCCGTATCCGGTGTTGTGTTCAAAATTGAACGTGACCGTACGATGGGCCGCACGGCATACGTCCGTATGTATGGTGGCAGCTTACACAATCGGGATACCATCCATAATTCGACGCGGGAGCTTGAAGAGAAAGTGACGCAGATTCGCCGTATGGATGGACGAAAATGGGCGGATACCGGTGCCGTTCACGCGGGGCAGATTGCTGCGCTGTATGGACTGAGTGACACACATGTGGGTGACATTATCGGCAATCCTGAAGGTGTACCTCCTCTGCCACAGATGGCTGTGCCTTTGCTGACCGTACAAGTACATGGCAAGGACCCGGCACGTTACCCCGATCTTGTCGCAGCATTGCAAGAGTTGACGGATGAAGACCCCTTACTCGACCTGCAATGGTTGCCGGAGGAACGAGAACTGCATCTCAAGGTCATGGGAACCATTCAGCTTGAGATTTTATCCAGCCTGTTGCTGAGTCGTTTCGGATTGGATGTCGTGTTTGATCCGCCATCCGTCATCTATAAGGAGACACCACGTACAGCCGGAGAAGGTTACATCGCTTATACGATGCCTAAGCCCTGCTGGGCCATCCTTCGCTTCAAGATTGAACCTTTGCCTCGCGGAAGCGGTCTGATCTATGCCTCAACCGTAAGGACAGAAGATCTGCTGTTACGTTATCAGAATGAAGTTGAACGACGAATTCCGGAAGCCTTGTCTCAAGGTATGCTCGGTTGGGAAGTAACCGATCTGCGCATCACGCTGGTGGAAGGGGAACATCATGTCTGGCATACACATCCCCTGGATTTTGTTGTAGCCACGCCTATGGGAATCATGGATGGATTGTCGAGAACAGGTACCACGTTGCTGGAACCCCTTCTTCAGTTCCGGCTGACGGTCCCGGAGGAATACGGCGGTAAGGCCCTTAGTGATCTGGTACATATGCGGGCAACCTTCGAAGCCCCCGTCATCGGTAGCGGACGTTGTATTATTGAAGGAGTTATGCCTCTTGCCACCTCAATGGATTATCCGGTGAAACTGCGTTCCGAGACCAGCGGCCGCGGAGTGCTTACGACTTCGTTTGCCGGATACCAAGATTGTCCTGCGGATGTGAATCATACGCGCAAACGCAGAGGAGTTAACCCGCTGGATCAGTCGAAATATATTTTAAGTGTACGAAACGCGATTACATCATAAATGGAGTTGAACCTGTGCTTATTAAATTTCTTATCTTTGGCCTTTTATGGCGGATTGTAGGTAATCCGTTCATTGCCATCCTCATTTTACTCGTTATACTGTATTTCCTGGATCGTCGTTACGTTGGGGTGTTCCCAAGCTTCACGAAACCTCTCAAACGTATGCGTAACATCTCACGGCTTCGGCAACAGCTTGCCATGAGTCCTAATGAAGTTTCTTCCAAGCTGGAACTGGCTCGCCTGTTAATTGAGCGCAAGCGTTACAGTGAGGCACATGCGTTATTGCTTGAACTGGAACGCCCATACGAGCAATCAGCTGAGTACTGGGAGGCATTAGGAACAACTGAGCTTCATTTGGGCAACATCGAAAAAGGCGAACGTCATATTTTGCAAGCACTCGAGATCAACCCCAGAGTTAAGTACGGACGCCCGTACCTAACCCTTGCTGGAGCCTTCAAAGATACGCATGAGGACAAAGCGCTGGATTATGTGCATCAGTTTCAGGAGATTCATTCCTCTTCCAGTGAAGCTTATTATCTGCTCGGTTCGGTTCACCGTTCCCTTGGGCGCAATGCAGACGCGAAGCAGGCATACGAGCAATCGTTGAACGTTTATCGTTCGTTACCCAAATACAAAAAACGTCAGGAGCGCCGCTGGGCTGTCCGCAGTTGGTTCCGCAAACGTGGATTGTAATGTCATCCGCTATACACCGTAATCTTCATATATCACTTTTCTAACCAATAAAAGTGCACTGATCTCTGCCCTCGTATGAGCAGAACCAGTGCACTTTATTCTTAACAGCGATATTAATACACCAATATCTCACACAGTCGTTCTTCATGGAGATTCATCCAGTCGATCCGCTGTTTGAGCTTCACAATCTGCTCCACAGCCACTTCCGGCTCATCTGTACCCTCGAACATCCGACTGATGAAATGCATGACCACATCCAGACTACGCAGCAAAATCAATCGAGGTATGGCCAGCAACTCTTCCGGTTTCAGGCTGACCTGTTCCCCAAATCCCCTGATCAGTCCCTCCTGTGCCTGCCACATCCAATCTTCACTCTTGTCCATGGTAAGGAGGTCAGACATCGGAACAGCCAGCTCCATTACCCTCAAATCCCATGTCGCAAATTCAAAATCCAAAATGGCACAGATTTCACCATCCTGCTGATCTACCAACACATTCGAGGCATTCACGTCCCCATGAACCAATTGATGCGGCAGATGTTCCATGCCCCGCAGGGCTTCAAACAGATCTGGAAGCGCCTCTCTCAGTTGCTTCAACTCATTTGTACATGCGGCCAATTGCTCCGGCGGCGATGTGCATAGCTGTAATAATCGTTCTGGTGAACAGAGCGGATACGCATCCTGAATTCGATAGTATGGTGGATACACAGGTTCAAGTGGTATATCCAGCGTAGCCATAACAGTAGACAGGGCCCCCGCCGCTTTACCGAGCCCTATCAATTGATCTGGTGTGTGCCAGATGGGATTGACGCCTTCCCTATAATGAAACAGAGTCACTATTTTGGTATGACCAGTGAGGGTATCTTTTACAGGAAGGAATGTACCTCCCTCACCAGATAACCGCCTTACAGGTGAAGGTGTATCAAGCTTAAAGTTCGAACGTTGAAGGGCTGCCAGCACCTCGTGTTCAAAGGTGATTTTCATCGGATCATTATGTGTTTCATATTGTCTCATGACGTAATTAGTCCCGTCTACATGGAGCATGTAAGTAGAATTATTCATCCCACCCTTTCCACGCTCGCCTTTCCAGTCCGATGTGAAACCATATAAGGCCAACACTTCGGATATACGCTGCTGCTCTGAAGGATGGAGGGAACCGGAATCGATGTTTTGCACCAAAAATTAACCCCTTTATCTCACAAAATGGAACTGTCTTTTATTTATCTTAAAGGAAGTCCATCGCTTGGTCTAGTTCTGTTCCAAAGTGATCAAGAGAACGGGTAATATCCCGTCCGATTAAGCTGCTCCGCAATGACACGATACCCTCTTGCATTAGGATGTACTCTATCCCAGAACAACAGTTCACGTTCACGACCTTCAAACCTGTCATAGACCTGAGCACACGCATAGTTGCCTGATCCGGCTCCATTCAAAAACGAATTATATTGGCGCACCCAGTATGCAGCTTCCGTCGCTTGTGGATATGGGTTGTACAATCCGATGGATCGGACCATATACTCATGGTTGCCCTTTAACTGCCGAATGTGCCGCATGATCTGAGATACATTACTGCGGGTTTCTCCGAGCACCTGTGTCATTTTGCTGGCATTTGGAATGCCATTACTTGCTTTAAACGT
Organism: Paenibacillus sp. FSL E2-0151; assembly: GCF_037993015.1. Lineage (NCBI taxonomy): Bacteria > Bacillati > Bacillota > Bacilli > Caryophanales > Paenibacillaceae > Paenibacillus > Paenibacillus sp. FSL E2-0151. Next base: position 2,507,788 of record NZ_CP150308.1, on the reverse strand, counting down.
ACGAATCAGATCATTCCCGCCAATGGATATGGTAATGATATCCGCTTCACGGAGCGATTGCCGCACTCGGGGATGCGAAGAGATCATCTGCAACATTTCCCCCGACGTCAGTCCATTGACGCCCATATTTTCCATGGATACAAACGTACGAACATTCATTTCTGCCATTCGCCGATATAAAGGAACAAAGCCGGTGCCCAGCAACGCTCCTGTACCTACCGTTAATGAATCTCCTATAGCCACATATCGATATACCATCCCGTCGCCCCTCTCTGCTGTGATTTCTCTGAACAATAATGAACTGCTCTATATCTTATGATGAGCGGGACGACAAGGCGCGGGATGGTGTCCTTAGGCATGCACCTTTCTTTTGCACAAGATTGTAGTTTTCTTTTAGAAGTAAAAAAAGAAAAAAGCCCTGCCGCATAACGCGGCAGAGCCTGATTCATTGCAATGCATTACATGCCTATGGTCCGATCCGAATCAACGGAATCTGATTGTTCCTTGTTCGGGAACGGCCACCAGTTGGCCCGGCCAAACATCTTCACCATCACTGGGACGAAGAATGGCAGGAACAGCAGTGAGTACAAGATCAGTCCGCTAAGGACTACTGTAGCAATCTGCATCATCGAGAGAACACCAGATGGATACATGGCAGCAAATGTACCGCTCAGAATGACTGCTGCAGAGAGGATAACGGTTCCCATGTTCTTCATCGCGTACAACATGGCATCCTGTACTTTCATACCTTTGTTCTCATTGAAACGGTCCATCAGGAAGATGCTATAATCCACACCAAGTGCAATCAGCATAACAAATCCGAAGAACGGAGTAACCCAGCTAATGCCTGCGAATCCGAGGATATTAACAAAGATCACTTCGGTTAACGCCATCGATGTGAAATAAGCCAGTAATAAGGAAACAATCAGATACAATGGCATAATGACCGAGCGAAGCAGTACAACCAGAATAATAAATGTGCCTGCCAGCATCAGCATTACAGTACGTGTATAGTCGTTATTCGAGATCTCCTGCAAATCTGCAAACGTGCTGGTAACGCCACCTATGGCGATATCTGCTTTTTCAAGTGTACTGCCTTGTACCGCGCGATGTACTGCCGCCTCAATGTCAGGAACACGATCAATGGCTTCTGTTCCGTATGGATTTTCGGCGAAAATAACATCAATCGTCATCGTTTTCCGATCTTCAGACAGATACGTATCAAATACCTGTGTGAAGTCTTTGCTGTTCAGTGCTTCATCAGGAACGTACCAGCCTGCCAGATCGGAATCTGGTGAATTTTGCAATTGCGTCAGGTAGTCCTGCGCTGAATCCAGTCCACCGGATACCTGTTTAATTCCATCGACACTCTGGTTCAGTCCATCTGTCAGTTGTGTCAGCTGACCACTCAGATCCGAGAAGCCTTGTTGGATTTTCTCCTGACCACCCTGAAGCTGGCCAAGTCCATCCTGAATGGAAGGAATTTCACTAATCACTTTGCCCTGACCATCCGCAGCCTGTTTGAGACCGGATTGCAACTGACCGATTCCCGTTACAATCTGGCCCAGGCCATCGGCAAGCGCCTTTTGTCCGGCTGCTGCGGAGGCAAACCCTTCATTGGCCTGATTAATTCCAGCAGCGGCTTCCCCAAGTTTGGTCTTAATCTGACCCAAACCTTGCGCAAGCTGTGCTGTGCCAGAACCTGTTTCACCAATCGTACCTTTGATACGCTGGTAATCAGCATCTTGCTGCAATTCAGGATAACGCTCTTCAAGTGCTGTGAAGGATTCGGACAGACTGGTTAGAGCTGTTGAAACCCCGTTCAGCTGTTGTTCCAGTTCGCGGGTTCCATCCCCCAGTGCAGCGACCCCTGCTCCCGCCTGACGATAGGCTTCAAGCAACTGATTGTTCGCCTGCGCAAGCTGATCTGCACTCGTTTTGGCTTGCTGAAGTCCGGCTTTCAGATCACCCGCACCTGCGGAACCATCACGAATACCTTTTTCAATCTGCCCTAGTCCCTCACTGAGTTGCGTGATACCCGATTGCAACTGGGAGGTTCCTTTGGTAAGTTCACCTGCTCCATCAGCAGCTTCTTTTAACTGTGGTTCATTTTTACTTAGCTGACTGCTGGCTTTACTCAGGCCATCACGGATTTTGTCCAAACCCGTCTTGCCTTCACCCAGTCCATCCGATAATGTTCCCACTTGCTGTGTAACTTCAAAATCTTTAATCTCATCACCCGTAGGTCGTGTCATACTACGGACACCAGAGACTCCAGCTACTTTCTCTACTTCCCGGCTAATTTTCTCGGCAACGGCCATATATTTCGCATTATCCATCGCTTCATCGTTCTGGATGACGATCTGACCCGGCAACGATTCACCCGGACCAAAGCTGTCAGAGATAATGTTAAATGCTTTTACGGAATCATATTTCTCACCAATCTCATCGAGACTATTGAACGACAGTTTGCCATCGTAGGTTGCCAGAAGAGGCACACAGACAGCTGCAACGATGAGCAGCGCAGCCCATGGACGTTTAAGTGAAAAGCGACCAGCTGCACCATAGATTTTGCTCTCGGCATGTTCAAGTGAACCCTTCGACGGCCAGAATAACTTCTTGCCCAGCACCGCCATGAAGAATGGCACAATGGTCACCAAGGCAAGCATCATCACAGCAATACCTACAGCTACGGCAACCGCAGAGCGGTACAACATAAACTGGGCAAAGCCAATCGCAATGAATCCAACCAGCACAGCTAGTGCTGAGAAGAGTACCGTTTTACCGGCAGTACGATAGGTCGCAATGATGGCATCCCACGTATTCTCATGATGAGCCAGTTCTTCCTTGAACCGACTGATCAACAGGATGCAGTAATCCGTACCAATCCCAAACATGACGGCGACCATAAAGATCTGTGTAAACGTGGATATCGGGAAGTCCATCCCATCCACCAGAAATGCAACAATCTGTTGCGATACAATGTAACTGATCCCCACCGTCAGTAGCGGTACAAACGGAGCTACAAACGAACGGAAGACCAGGAACAGAATGAGTAAAATAAAGACAACGGTAATATATTCCGATTTCTTAAGCCCCTCTTGGGAACTTTCAATGGTGTCCTCATCAATCAGACCTTTACCGGTTATGTAGTGCTCCACATTGACGGACTTCAATGCTTCATTCAGGTCTTCCCGCATTTCCTTGACCGTACGATCTCCCTGATCAATGGATAGCGATGTTAGAATCGTTTTTCCGTCAGCTGAGATCATCTTCTCGGACAGTTCAGGCTGAGAGAAAGGTTCCAGAATGGACAGAATACCGAGCTTCTCCTTGTCGGCCTCCAATTGCTTAACGGCCTTCTCTGCCTCTTGTTTCCCCGTGGTACCCAGACCATCGGGATTATAGAATACAAGGGCGATCTGGCTCCCCTGTTGTTCTCCTTTTTGTGCTGCAGCTTCATTCAGAATCGCTGCTGCCTGGGTGGAAGAGTACCCTTCCGGAACCGAAAACTGTCCCTTTTCCCGAATCAGTTCACTCATGTTAGGGGCGGTAAACATCAACACGGCAGCTACAACAACCCATAGCCCCATTAACCACCATCTTGCTTTTAGTATCGTTCTCATTCGTTCTCCCGTCCTCCTTCATGCGATAGCAAAGCTGCAAGCTTCTCAAAAGATTCAATGAAAATTCGGACTTCTTCCGGTTTAAAATGAACCAGATACGGCTCCAGAATCTGCTGTATTTCCTGTTCTGTTTCCCTGTATACCTGTCGTCCGGTATCCGTCAGTGTCAGATATACAACGCGGCGGTCACGTTCATCCCCGGCCCGATGGACCAGATCGCGATCCACCAGCTTGTTGACCAAAGCGGTAATGCTGCTCTTACCTATACACAGAAGCTCTGCAAGATCAGAGGGCGTGCAGAAAGGTTTCTCTTCAATCAGACGAAGTGCGCAGAACTGATCGGTCGTTATGGTCTGCCCCACTTGTTCGCGTATCCGCGTATCAAACCGCTTATTGACCATAAAGGAAGCATCCAAATAGCGGTTCACCAAACTTTTTGCATCCGGTGTACTCATTCTTCATTCTCCTTTCCCAAATCTATATAGTTCACTTAACGAACTATTCTCCTGTGAAACTATTCTATAATGAAACAATCTTACAAAGCAATACTTTTTTCCTGCTTTTTAGATGAAAACGACAAAAAAACAGGACGTCCGACTCAGCTCATTGCCAAATCCAACATCCTGTACTGATGATAATCCATATATTTCTTAAAGTAATAAAAGGTCTCTGTGCTACTCTTCGTCTGTATCTTCCTCTTTTTCAAGCACACAACGGAATCGCTCCACACCTGGGTATAATTCACCCAGACTATATACCACAAACCCCGTATTCCGATAAAACTCGACGGCTTCCAGCTCGGTCTCCGCAATCAGTCTATCAGGGTTGTATGTTGCCAACAGTTGTGAGATCATACCACGTCCATAATTTTTAAAGCGGTTTTCAGGCAAAACCGAGATATGATGAATGGTAACCTCACTTGTTCCTGTCTTCTCATATCCAATCAGACCGATCAATTGTCCCTCATCTTCGTAACCGCCCATTTGCAATTCGTCTTTCTCTACATATTGTTGCAACGCACGGTTCAAGTGATCCGGATCAGGAAAGACCGAGTAGGACAATAGCTCCTGTACTTCCGGCTCCTGTATGCGTGATTTCAGATTAATTAACACCTTGATTCCTCCTATACCTTGCTTGTTTCCGTTATCGTATTGTAGTCGTTAGCCTCTAAAAGTTCAAGTCGTGTGCCGATTCAGCTCCGATACCCTCCAGCACATTTTGCTCAGCATTAGTATCGTGATAACGGTTGCAACCATTCTTTTGCACATAGGATAAAATCTTCCCGTTCTGATCTGCGACAGCCACACGCGTGTGGCTCCCTCCTCCATCCATCCCTATTACATATGTATTCATCCTTAACGAGCTCCCTTCAGACCACACATTAAGAGTGCCGGGTCCATTGTCAGGTCCCGGCAGAGAATTTATTGCTTTTGCACAGCGAAACGAAGCAGTTCACAACGAAATTGTGTCGGTTCATCATACTTTTCCTCTTCAATCGTCTGTGTAACGTGTTCCTGAAGCAGAATATTCCAGCCTTTGTAGGCATCCTCCAGTATAGCAATCGCCTCGGCTGTGGGCAGGTTCAGTTCAATTAATGGTTTAATCTCCTTGCCTGTATTGATTTCTTTCTCCTCCACATTAGTACTCATCGTAATACAATGAATGCCCCCTGTACGAGTTCCGGCCTGTAACCGGTCTATCGCTTCCATGAAGGCTTGCTTATTTGAGACATGTTCCAGACAAGAGCAAGCAGCGATATAGTCAAAATAGTTTGGCTCCACAGCATAATGTTCAACATCTGCTTTCACTGCCTGCACGATATGATCAACCTGATATTCTTTCGCATACTTGCGAAGTCCGTCTACGGCCTCATCCAGTAAATCCACACCGATGACTTCACTCTTCGTTTTTGCAAGGCGCTGTGCAATCGGTATCGTATGCCTCCCCACTCCGCATCCCAGATCGAGGACACGCAATTCCTCCTTGTGAGCAAGTAGGCGTTCCAGCATATCCATCACCATAGGCATGGGCCTCGACATCCAGGTACCAGAGGCGAATAATTCATTATTCTGATAGAAATTGGAATGATAACCTTCCTCTGCTTTTCGTGCAGCCTCAAATTGTTCGTTTCCCATCAAGATACCCCCATCGTTTAGAAAATGATTTGCATCTTCTACTTAATACCCAGATCGTCACAAAAAAATCAATTAAAAGCAGGTGACAGATTTTTCTTCATAAAGGATTCCAGTGCCGCCTCATATCCGGTGCGATCGACTTGAAACGCTGTGCCATGACCGGCACGGGGGACGGTCAGCAATTCCTTTTTGGTTGGGCAAGCTTCATACAACCTGTACACCATTTCCGTTGGTACAAACGTATCAGCCTCACCGTGGATGAATAACACGGGAACGTTAACTTTGGCAAGCTGCTTGAGAGCCGAAGCCTCTCTAAAGGAATACCCTGCTTTCCACCGGGAGATCAGACTTGTGACAGGTATAAACGGAAATGCAGGGAGCTTGTATAATTGCTTCAACTGGAACGTCAGCTCTTCTTCCACGGATGTATACGCACAATCAGATACAATGGCTTTAACCTGAATCGGCAGGACTTCACCACCTGTCATCAGTACGGTTGCTCCTCCCATGGATATGCCGTGCAATATGATTTGACCTTGTGTACCCACTTTTTCAAGCACCCAGTTCGTCCATTGGACATAATCCTTCCGATCTAACCAGCCAAAACCAATGATATCACCTTCACTCTGTCCATGACCTCGATCATCTGGCATGAGTACGTTATAACCATGCTTTTCCGCATAAAACCGGGCGAATCCAGCCATTTCTCTGCCTCTCCCCGAATAACCATGTGCCAGAATAACCGTCTGATCCGACCCTTTATTGGAACCGATCCATGTACCATACAGTTTTAATCCATCATGTGATTGAAGAGATATCTCTTCTGTAGGCTGAGCATCCAGCCACTTCAGGTCAGAAGCACTGCTAATGATTTCATTGTCCGGTTCAGGCATCAGATTTGGATTATCTACCAAAAACGTTTTTGGCGTACGGCGAATGGCCGTTTTGAAAAAATAAAGCCCTCCTGCCCACAGAAGAGCAAGAACGATCAGTACCAGTGCTGCAAGTACGTAGAATAACATGAACGAGCCCTACCCTCTTTCCTCATTAAGATAAATTCAATCTTTACTTACTCGTTGCAGTGCTGCACATGCTGCTTGATAGGCGGGTAACAAAGCATCCAGCAAAGGTTCTGCTTTCCGTGATTGACCTTCCTTCGCGAACTGCTCTATCTGAGCAAACAAAGTTGATAAATAACGAATCCCTAGGCTCAAACTCCCTGATTTCAGATCATGGGCTACCTCGGTTGCAGCAACATGGTCACCGGACACAATATGTCTGCGCAGCGCCTCAATTTTGCCAGGTGTATCGGTACGATACATGTCCAACAACATACCAAGGAGTGTACGATCGCCATCGGTGTTTAATTCCGCAATCTCATGTACGATGCTCATATTTAGTACCTCGGTCGGTTCGGAGGATTGCTGCCACTTCTCGATCATCTTGCTCAGAATTTCCAGCGTGAAGGGTTTGCCAATAAAGTCATTCATCCCGGCTTCCTTACACTTGTCTTTCTCTCCCTGCATGACATTACCTGTCATTGCAATGATTGGTGTGGTATGGCGCATTTCATCCATTTCTATCGAGCGGATTTTGCGTGTTGCCTCCAAACCGTCCATCAATGGCATCATATAGTCCATGAGAATCAAACTGTATTTTTTGCTGAGAAAAGCAGCTATTGCCTCTTCCCCATTCACTACAGCGTCCACTTGGGTTATTCCCAGTTTCTTGAGCTGCAACATAACAAGCTGTCGGTTGATGACATTATCATCGGCCAGCAATACAGATACAGAAGGAGCTTCATCATCCATATCCTGCCCCTGTTGCTCTTGAGCGGAAGCAACAGACTGGTTAGCGGACTGGTTACCGTCTTTCTTACCAAGTGTAAGTTCGAACCAGAATGTTGATCCTTCACCCTCCTGACTGTCTACTCCAATCCGACCTTCCATCAGTGTAACGAGCGACCTGCAGATCGATAATCCAAGGCCCGTTCCTCCATACTCACTTGAGCGTCCTCGTTCAGTCTGCATGTAGGGTTGAAATAACTGGTTCTGATCTTCTTCCGAGATACCAATCCCCGTGTCTTCGACTTCAAATCGGATCATTTGTGTAACTTCATCATCTTCCACAAGGGTGACTCGTATCCGCACCGTACCTTCTGATGTGAATTTGTTCGCATTCTGAATTAGATTGATCAGTATCTGTGTAATCCTCGTTGGATCCCCTTCAAGAAGAGTAGAGATTCTGGGGTCACAGTCTATCGATAACTGATTTCCGTTCTTTCTGACTTGGGGTTCGAGCAAACGAACAATATAGTTTATCGTCTCTTGCAGATCCACTTCTCCCAGTTCAAGTCGCATCTGACCCGCCTCAAGTTTGGACAGATCCAGAAGATCCTGAATCAGCTTAAGCAGCAGTTTGGCAGCATCCTGTATAACGGAAACGGAATTCTCCTGTTCTTCAGACAATGGAGACAGCTTCAGCATCTCAGCCATCCCCAATATGCCATTTAATGGCGTACGAAAATCATGACTGATGCCTGCAATAAATGCGATTTTTGAATCACCTGCATCTACTGCTTGCTGACGTGCAGCTTCAAGACTGTTATTGTTCTTAGCAAGCATACGCTGGAGTGTCACCAGTTCATTATTCATATCCGAGAATTCCGAGAGTGTCCGTTCCTCTTGCTCTTTACTCCGGATCATCTGATCCGATAACTGCTCAATCGTTCTGCGTAGCCTCTGTATCTCTCCGCTCTCATTAGACATCACATCATCCCTCTCTTAATCCCTAACCATATCAAGCTGATTACATGTAGCTGGCTGAGCCAGTAATTGTTCTGCAACCGCTACCGCTTCATCGGCTCCTGGAGCATAACCGTCAGCTCCTATCGTTTTCCACAACTCCTGATCAATATTGAAGGGATATCCCCCAACCATAATCTTCACATGTGCCGTTGCCGGATGATGACGGATCAGATGAATCAACTCTTTGGCCAGATGAAGGTGATACGTCATCGTAACCGATATCGCAACAACATCGCCCTGATGCCGCTCTATAGCCTCTATTACACTTCCATTGGGAACATTGGCTCCCAGATAGTGCGTATCCCAACCTTCCATCTCGAACACATCTGTGAGCATACGCAGCCCGATCTCATGTTGTTCACTGCCTACACAGGTAGCCACTAGTTTTTTATCCTGACCCGTATGATTCAACCAGAGGGAATAAAGACGTGACATAAATGACTGGGTCGCTGCCGTACAAAAGTGTTCTTGCCCCACACTAATACGATGGCATTGCCACAATCGTCCAATTTCATATTGGGTGGGCTGAAAGATATATCGATAAATATCACGAATCGTCACCCCAGCTTCTAACTGAGCTTCAATGATCTCAAAGGCTTCTTTCCGTTTATTCTCTAGCAAACACTGTAAGTAAGATTGCGCAGCATCTCCATATGGCATGGATTCGTTGATGTAACCCGCCTGTGACTCCATATGTGTTGTTCTATATATTCCCATCTCCAGATACTCGAGCAGAAGTGACTTTGACGGATGGTCAAATTCTTCTTCCAATGTCTCTTTGATCAGATTGAGATTAATCGCCAGATCTTCTGGTGATACCTTATAACCCTCAAGTAGAACTTTCAGCCAGGCAATATAATGAGTAAACAGACCTGGACTCTGTACGAGCGCACTTTCTGCCAAATAGTTCAAGCTATACTCCGAATCCTGTTTGGTTCGCATTTTTCCATTCTCGCCAAATCGCTCAAGTAAATCGGGCTGTCTGAGATACTGTTTCTCCGTTATTTTATCAGCTAAGTTCGCAGATTCCTGGAGCAAACGTTCTCCTGCTTCTTGATGACTCATAGATGCACCCCTCCTCATACCCGCATCCTACTCAATCTTCATTCGTGACTAATCCAGAATGAGATTGATGTTAGCTGACTTGCAATCGGGATAGGTTCTTCTACTTGATCCAATCCATCCATTCCGCTCTTAATCGTTATGTTCCATTATACATGAACTTTCGATAATCATGTTTTACACACGATGAATGTATAGAACAATCTTCCTATATTATGGAGGGCCTTGCAAGTCAGTCAGCCAGTATATACCTGTACTTTTCGAGATCCACAAAAAAAACTGACCTGCGTTATGAACGCAAGTCAGTTTTCCCTTCTGCCGCCAGTCCCAGCTTCTTCAACATCTTAATCGCATCCACTTTCTCGGAAGGGTCAAGTCCTTCCAGAGCATCAATGATGACCTGATGGTGTTGAGGAAATATCTGTGTGAACAATTCTCTTCCTTCTTCGGTTAACTCAGCGTAAATGACACGCCGATCTTCCTTGGATGGTCGACGAAACAGCAGATTTTTATTTTGCAACTTATCTACAACGTACGTAATATTACCACTGGACATTAAGACCTTTTCACCAATCTTTTGCAATGCCTGCGGTCCCTTATGATATAACAAATCAAGCACACCAAATTCTGTCGTATTCAGTCCGTGACTCTGGATGTCCCGATTGGAACGTGAGGTCACAGAATTGTAGGCCCGAACAAGAACCACGAATAATTGTAAAGACAGTTCCCGGTTGTCCTCCGTGTTCAGCATTTCAATAATCCTCCATCAGTTGTTTACATTTCGGCTCGTATGAGGGGCCAGCTTCTGCTCCCACTCCTCACGGAGCATACCCATACGAATTGAATCATAGTACTGCCCGTGAACGATGCGACACTTCCGCATTCGCCCCTCCACCTGTAATCCGGCTTTCACAGCCGCACGCATCATACGTTCATTACCAGACCAAGTAGTCAATCCAACCCGAACCAAAGGCATCTGTTCGAACAAATGACTTGACCACATGACAAGTGAGCGTGTACCAACCCCGCGTCCCCACTGGACAGATCTGTATATTACAATCCCCATTTCCAGCCACATGGATAACTCATCTTCTATGTAATAGCTGATTGTACCCACAATTTGTCTGTCGGATTCAATAATACGGATTGATACGGGTCTGGAATCGCCTGGATCTACGTCCATACGTTTGAGCATACCTTGTTCAAAAATTTCATAACTTTCGTGTTTAAGTGGGTAATAGGGTGCATCCCATTGCTTCCATTCAGGTACATCATCACTGTAGATCAATTCGTAGAGTTCTTTCAGATCCTGTTTCTCCACACACCTGAGTACAAGTTCACCATCAACGATTGGCAGTTCTTTCATACGATGAAAAGCACCCTCTTCCTTATTAAGAACGATGAAGCTCTTCGATACTTCCGTCCGCATTGGCAAGAATGACTGTACTAGCCATATCCACAAATAGTCCGTTATCAACAACACCTGGTAACATGTTCAATTGGACATTAAGGTCCGCAGCGTGATCAATCGCCTCCAAGTGGCAATCTGCTATCAGGTTTCCGTTGTCTGTCAGATAACGTTGCTGTCCATCCATCCGCCACTGTGGTTGACATCCCAATTGTTCGAGCGCCTGGAAGGTCCACTCAGAAGCAAATGGAACCACCTCAACTGGAAGCGGGAATTTCCCCAACTTTTGTACGGCTTTGCTGCCATCCGCTACAATAATTAATTTGTCACTATTGGCCGCCACGATTTTCTCACGCAAAAGAGCACCGCCCCCCCCTTTAATCAGGTTAAATTCGGGATCTACTTCATCAGCGCCATCAATGGTCAGATCCAGACGTCCAATCTGGTCAAATGGGACGATGGGAATCCCCCATTCACGGGCAAGCTTGTCCGAAGCCTCTGAAGTGGCAACCGCTTGAATGTTCAATCCATCACGTACCCGCTCACCGATCCGGCAGATGGCATAATAAGCTGTTGAACCTGTACCCAATCCAACCTTCATTCCATCTTCAACATATTCTGCCGCACGCTCTGCTGCTATCTGTTTAAGATTCATCTATAAACCCCCGCTGCTCATAATTTGAGAAATGCATATGTAGTTATTATAGATAAAACCGCTTCCGATGTATATCCGTGCCTTCTGTTGCATCTCTGCCATCATATTTTTGTTTTGTTGAAGGATGTATTTTTACCCACCATGTTATAGAATACAGAATGAAGCTAAAAAATGGGAAATTTTAAAATAAACAGTTCTAAATACCTATAAACCATCTGATATGTCCATAAATACGTAAAATATTAAAAAAAATTTAACGATACTATTCAATTTAACGACATTTTATACGACATATTAATTATAGATGTGTTTTAATAATTAGACACCTATGGTTCATACGGTACATAAGTCTCTACGAAAGCGACTGATAAACCAAGACCATGGTCGCATAAATTTCCTTTGGAGGGGATCACGGAATGATCTAGTTCACTGTACCAATGCAACCCTAAAGTTTCTTAATTTAAAGAAGATCAGGAGTGGAATTTAGTGAAATCATTAAGTTGGAAAAGCATGTCGTTTTTCTCCAAAAATTTGTTACTCTCATTTACCAATATCGTTATCATCGGGGTAGCACTTATCGCAAGCAGTTACTATTTTCAAAAAACAGTTCTTGTTGATCAGCTGCATGGACAGGTGGAACAAATTACCAAAAAGTGGGCTGAAGATATCAATCCTACCGAGGTACAAGCTGCTATTGCGGAAGGTAGCTATGATGGAGCAACACAAACGAAATTACGAGCGTATTTCGATGAGATGCAAGAATATTATCCTAACATTGCACAAGCCTACATCTTCGGTGTTGAGCTCGGTGGCGATAACAAGAGATTAACTTCCCTTGTAGCGATGCCGACCAATCTAAGAGAGGCTTTTCAAAGTGAGAACGTAAATATTGGTGACATGTATGAGCAGCCGGTCGTTGTAGCCAATGCACTGAAAGAAATGCTTAATACGGATCGCCCAACATTCACAACATTTTATTCCGATGATTTCGGAACATGGACAACCATTGCATATCCAATCAAAGACAGCAACGGAAAGATTTTCTCATATTTTGCCGTTGATGCAGATGCATCAGCCGTACCTGCGGGACTAAACTCCTTGCTCAAAAACGGAATTATCATCCTTGTGGCCTTCTTGCTGTTATTCCTGATTATCCAATACCTTGTAGTTAAAAACACACTTTCCCCTATCCGTCACTTGATCAAAGGAATTGATGACGTAAGTCGGGGTAATTTGAATGTCAACATTCCGACAGGCAAAGACGATCTGGGACTCGTTAACGAGAAGTTCAACACCATGGTTCGCAAAATCAACGATACTATCGTTAAAGTGCAAATCACCTCACAAGAAGTAAATCAGTCTGCCAAAGAGCTATATGAAGTTTCCGAGCGCAACAGTGAGAATGCAGATTCTATCAATAATAATGTAACTCAAATCACTTCCAACATTCGTTCACAGGAACAGGCAACCCGGGATAGTGCACGTGCCATGTCCGAGATGGCTACCGTAATCCAGACGATTGCCAGCAGCTCGGCAAGTGTAGCGGATGAAGCCTATGAGATGGAACGTCGTTCGCAACAAGGTAACAGCGTTGTCCGTCAGGTGTCTGAACAGATGAATCTGATTACGGAATCGGTTAAGAATACCGCTTCTGCCATTGAGGTTCTGGAGAGTCGTTCACAGGAAATCGGCGATATTCTCAATATCATCTCGGGTATCTCCAGCCAGACCAACTTGCTTGCTCTTAATGCTTCCATTGAAGCAGCTCGTGTTGGTGAAGAAGGAAGAGGATTTGCAGTTGTTGCAGGTGAAGTACGCAAACTTGCCGAGCAGTCTGAACAAGCAACCAGCCAGGTTGGCGTATTGATCCAAGAGATTCAAGCTGGAATTAAACAAGCTGTACGTGCAATGGAACAAGGTACGTCAGAAGTAGATACAGGACTCAGCGTAGCCGATCAAACAGGACAACTGTTCGAAGATATTTTAGAAGCAGCGAAAAAAGTATCTAATCAGATTCAGGAAGTATCAAGCGCGACAGAAGAAATCTCTGCGGGTACGGAGGAAATGACCGCTACAGCGGACGACTTGTCTTCAAGCGTAAGCAAGACAGCAAACAGCAGTGAACAAATTTCCTCATCTGTTGATGAGCAAAAAGCATCTTTGATTACACTGGTAGACTCCTCCACACGCCTTAACAGCATGTCTGAGGAACTCCAAGAATTGATCTCTCATTTCAATGTAAGCAAACAATAATTCAAATCCACAAACATTCGGTTTGAACCAAGGAGGAATAACTGAAGTGATTGAAAACCAACCATCTTCTTCCCATTCCATGGAATCTAGTTTGCCAGTTCTGCAGATTCCACTGGATTTTGGGCGACGTCAACAATCATTCTCTTATCAGTCTGCTCAAATCACATTACATGCTTCTCTGAGCCGTGAACTTAAACAGAAGTATGGAGAACAGATGGTGTACCCGGTACTCCTCTCAGCTTATGCAGCCTTGTTATTCCGATTGTCAGCTGAACAGGAACTTGCCATAGGTATACTTTCCCCGGATCAGGCAGCTTCTTATCTTTCATTACAGATTCAGGGGAAATTGACCTTCAGCCAACTATGTCATCAGGTTTCAGAGCAGCTCAAGATTGAATACACGTTGCAAAACGGTGGATACCCTGAATCGTTTTTTATGCTGAATAGTGTACAGTTGCCTCAAGCTCCTCAAATATTAAATTGGAACGTTCGAGATGATCAGAACATGCTCATCCTCGATCTGTTCTATGATAGTTCACTATTGAAAGAGTCTACCGTGCTGAGATATGCAGAATATTATCAGACTCTTCTACTCGCCCTTGTGCGTGACGGTGAGAAAGCAATCGGTACGGTAGATATTCTTTCCGCCTCAGATCGATTGCTATACCGTGAAATGAATGATACTTCTGTTCTCGAACCAGAGAATCAGACGGTTCATGGCTGGTTCGAAGCAACGGCAGCGGCATATCCGGATTCACCGGCGATAACATCGCCATCCAAAAGTTATACGTACAGGGAATTGAATGAACGAGCTAATCAGGTTGCACGTGTTCTGTTATCCAATGGATTGCAGAAAGGTGAATTCGTCAGTATCTTTATGGATCGAAGTCTGGAGACGATCATCTCCCTGCTTGGTATTCTGAAGGCAGGTGGTGCATATGTTCCGATCGATCCTGAGCATCCACAAGAACGTAACAGTTATATCGTGGAAGATACGGCGTCCTCCTTCGTGCTGACAACGGAAGCTTCTTATGCCCAAGCTTCCAGCTTGTTCTCCAGTATAGCTACGGTCCGTCAGATTCTCTCTGTGGATGGTCGTTTAGCCGGATTTGCAGCAAGTAACCCCAATCTGGATATTCAGCCGGATGATCTTGCGTATATTATCTACACGTCAGGGTCGACCGGTAAACCCAAAGGTGCACTGATTGCCCACCGGGGTGTAATCAATCTTGGCAGTGTGGTTCAGCGTGATTGTGACATTCAACCAGGTGATGTATTAACTCAGTTTGCTACATACAGCTTTGATGCATCCGTGTGGGATACCATTGGCGCCTTGTTCTATGGAGCAGAATTATATCTGTTGTCTGCGGAAGAACGTGTATCCGTTGAAGAATTCGCAAGTGCAATTGAACGGACAGGAACAACCATCATTACGATACTGCCTACGATTTTCTTCAATCAGCTTGCTTCCTACTTATCCGATGAAGGTTTCCACAAGCTGGCCAAAGTCAGAATCATTACTGTAGCCGGAGAAGCGTTATATGGTGAACAGGTTCGTGCCTTCCAGCGCAAATTTGGAAACCAGATTGATATTGTTAATGTGTACGGACCTACCGAATGTACAGTAGCCACAACTACTCACCGCATCAGTGAGCAGGTTCCTGAACATGTGGTGAACATCCCTATCGGTAAACCGATTCATAACTACAAAGTATACATTGTAAATGAAGAACAACAGCTCTGTCCGGCAGGTGTACCTGGTGAGGTATATATTGCTACCCCTGCATTGGCCAAAGGTTATCTGAATCAGCCAGAACGTACAGCGCAAGCATTCATTGAGAACCCGTTTGCGATAGGTGAGAAAATCTACAAGTCTGGCGATATTGCCAAATTGCTGGATACCGGGTTGCTGGAATATGTTGGTCGCAGTGACTCTCAGCTAAAAATTCGTGGTCACCGGATTGAGATCGGGGAGATTGAAGATCACTTTGCACGGCTTGATCAGATCCAGAACGTTGCGGTCATTCCGAAGAAAGAATCCGATGGACAAAATATGCTGGTTGGTTACTTTACATCGAAAGATGGCAGTACCCTCTCTGTTACGGACATCAAGGCAGAACTGACGGAAAAACTTCCTTCTTATTTTGTACCAAAGTGGATCTGTCAGCTGGATGAAATGCCGATTGCACCAACTGGAAAAATCAATCGCAAAGCGATGGTATTCCTGCCTCATGTGGAACGACATGAAGATCGCCCTGACCGGGTCATGCCTGAGACGGAGACGGAATCCATTATCCTAGACGCATGGAAAGAAATCCTTCAGCACGATGACTTCGGTGTCGAAGACAGCTTCTTCAATATCGGTGGGGATTCACTCCGGGTCATTCATGTACTGGTCATTCTGAAGCCACATTATCCGCAACTGAACATTGCCGACTTCTTTGCCGAGAAAACAGTCCGCGCTCTCGCTCGTCGTGTGGAAGTATTGTCTCTCAGTGCAGCAGTAGTTACGGATTCAGTGGTGACCGATGGTATGATTACACAATTATCCGAACACCCTGTGGAGCTAACGCCCCAGTTGGGGTATCCGCTCATTCGTGAACCTGAGCATGTGTTACTGACTGGAGCAACAGGTTATCTGGGCTCTCATGTGCTGCAACAGTTAATTCTGAATTCCAGTACACGGATCTACACCCTTGTTCGTCGACCATCCAATGGAATAACTGCAATGGAACGTTTGACTAACGTGCTGGAAGGATATTTCGGCAAACAACTGACTGACCAACTCTCCACTCGCGTGGAGATTATTGAAGGGGATCTCGAACAACCTAATCTCGGTCTTTCCGCTGAACAAACGGCTTATGTTCAGGATCGAATTGACCGTGTCATCCACTGCGCTGCAGACGTACGTCATTTTGGCGATGCCGATCAGTTCGCCAAAACAAACGTGGAAGGAACGGTCGCATTGCTAGACTTGATTCGCAGCAAACCAGGTGCTTCCTTCCACCATGTATCCACGATGGGTATTCCGGAAGATCTGGCACTCAGCGGACAATGGGAATCTTCCCTGCAATATGATCGGTTCCCGGCTGACTTGCATGTGGACAACCTGTATTCGGACAGCAAGCTTGAAGCCGAGAAAGTGCTCATGATTGCGGCAGAGGAAGGTGTACCTGTCAGCATCTATCGTGCAGGTAATCTCACTTGCCACTCCGAAACCGGACGCTTCCAGTCCAATATTGATAGCAACGCCTTTTATCGTATGATCAAAGCAATGTTATTGCTCGGCAAGGCTCCTGCGGCTGACTGGATGGTTGATTTTACACCGATAAACTATGCAAGTGAAGCTATCGTTCATCTGGCCTTACGTCAGGATACCGCCGGTCGTGTATTCCACATCTGTAATCCGGAGCCCATCCGTTATGATGAGCTGATCCGTTCTGTGAATCGGGCTGGTTACGAAGTCGAAACGCTACCTTTCGCCGATTACACACGTTGGTTGTTCGATGCGAGCATCAGCAAAGAGCCGGAAGCTCTTCAGTTGGCTATTGCACAGCTTGAAGGCGACGGTGCGAAGGATTCAGCATATGTCTATGCTTGCCCTGTCACAACGGCTTATGTGGAACCTGCTGGCATCTCATGTGCAAAAACAGATGATCGCTTCATCTCCGCCATGTTAGACTACGCCGTTCAGATTGGATATTTCCCGTCTGCAATCCGGCGCCATAACGGCACTTCTACAGCAATGGAGTAAGTTCACTTTATCATTAGCATTTAATTAATAAATAAGGTCACACGAAAAGGAGCCATCTATCGTCATTCACTGACGATAAGATGGCTTCTTTTCTTCGCATTTTCGGATCATTTTTTAGACCCATCGGATAATTGCAATGATGGCAAGATGAGCTGGATAGAAATAACGCCAGACCCAACGTGGCCCCTTCATACGGAATCCCGCCTGGTAATACTGAGCAATAGCAATGCCGGCGGTTGCCAGCACACTATACATTTGCACAGAGCTGTTATGCAGCAGAAGATATAGTGCATTTAACAAGACATGTGCCACGACAAGTACAGGACCCTGGAAATAACGGAATAACAGAACCAATAACAACCCGTACATCCCGTAATCCATTTGGCTAATTTCCATGAACCACCCTGCTCCAATTACAATCGGAATCCCTAGTAGTTTGGATGGCAATTTATCGATAACGAATAATACCAACAGGGCTGAC
The DNA here is from genome assembly GCF_037993015.1 of Paenibacillus sp. FSL E2-0151. NCBI lineage: Bacteria > Bacillati > Bacillota > Bacilli > Caryophanales > Paenibacillaceae > Paenibacillus > Paenibacillus sp. FSL E2-0151. The sequence continues at coordinate 2,489,607 of NZ_CP150308.1, read as the reverse complement.
CACAATGTCCACACCACGTTCAGAGAATAATGATTAAACGCAGCCATAAACGGCACCTGTGATATGATCGCAATCCAGAACAGACGCCATATGTATTTTTGTACGTCTCGTGTATGTTTATAACCGATATACACTGCAAAAGCATAGATTGGAAAAGCGATACGACCTATGATCCTCAACTCTATAATATGTGGAAAAAAGACAGCCCCTATATGATCAATTAACATCGTGATCATGGCAATCCACTGCATCATGTTGCGACTCCCCTCCCTTGTTGCCGACGACACAAGTGTGCCATTCATTCATATAGTCCATCTTTTGGAGCAAACTCTTATACATTAAGTTCATAATACATGAATTTGGTATCCTGTGCATATCCTTCGGATTCATATAAAACTTGCGCTTGTTTGTTACTTAACTCAGTTGAGAGTGATATACGAAGAACTCCTCGCTCAGATGCCAATTGCTTGGCTGCTTGCAAGAGCTTCCTAGCAATGCCTTGCTGACGATAATCCGGATGCACATATAGATCATTAAGCACCCAGACAGGCCCCATCGATACGGAACTAAAACTGGGATATAGCTGAACGAATCCAGTACAAATTAAGCCTTTCGAGAGTGAAATAACGTTACTTTCATCTGTCCCATGATCACTTTCCGCATCTGTTTCTGCTACCAAAATCACCGATTCATGGCCTTCCATTCGTTCTCTAATATACTGACGTGCTGCCTCAATATCAGCATTTTGGTTGTAGAACATCCTGTACTCATTGAACAAACGTCCCACTTCGTTACTATCAAGAAGACCCGCTTGTCTGATTCGGTGCTGCATTTCACTCAACTCCTCTGGGATGGAGAGCATCGTCTCCCCCTTTGTATTTCTTTCAATTGTAAAACAGTCCTTCCCTTTTCCCCATTCATCATCTGCATCAAAGTTTGTAGTATCTTGAGCAGTGAGCTGACATTCGTTCATGCGCGTTTCCAGATTGCATCCTGCTTATCTAGTCCATGCCAATTCTGTACGTTTTGTTATATTTACTTCGTATTGGCAAAAATAAAAAAGGCGACCAAAGCATCCACTTCTCCGTCGCCGTAATTATTCAGTTCGATTCAGCATTCTGCTGTTCCTGACCAGGATCAGCATCGGGGAAAATGACGCCTTTCTTCAAAATCAGGTTGGCGTATTGCGCTCGCTCACCAGTTGCAACAATCACATAGGCATTCGAAGCCCGTTTATAAAAATCAAATCGTTCTTCATGATCAAAAGCATCCGTGATGCCTTCATATTCTTCAATCAACCGGCGGTAGTCTTCCCATATGATCGGGATCACCTGATCCCCTTTCACAACCTGCATGACAGCAGCGGGACGCTCAGCATAGGTATCCAGTGGATATAATTGCAGGATGGCATCCAACAGTTCAACAACTCCCAGTGCATCACAACGTACTAGTCGCTTGGCATGACTGGCTGCGGGGAAATTGCCATCCGCCAGAACCAACTCGTCTCCATGACCCATTTCGGACATGATTTTGAGTAACTCTGGAGGTATTATTGCGGGTATATTCTTTAGCATACACAGCTCTCCTTGTTCAACTCCAACATCAGTTAGAGCAGATTGGTTTTCTCCATTCTTCAAGCACGCTAGACATCGATTCTATAAAAGCGGTTTCATCCCTATTCTAACAGTATTTTCGGATCATTGCACAGCGCACACGTACGTTCGATATGAGAATATTTCATTTTGACAAAAATACTTGTTTGACATATAGTTGTTGTAACAACTAATTAATTGGGACATTTTATTATGGAAGCGAGGTCTAGCAATCACATGGACTATACACTGGAACAATCTGTTGGATTCATGCTGGGTTTCACACATCGTAAAGCTGTAGCTTTACTTGCGACGCGATTCAAACCTTATGATATTACGACAGAGCAATTTTCTGTTCTCTTTAATGTTGACCGCGGTGAAGGTGTGAATCAGAAGGAGCTCGCTGCACGTGTCTTCAAAGACCAACCCACCACTGCGCGGATTATTGATCTGCTTGAGAAAAAAGGCTGGGTAGAACGCCGGACCAGCGAACAGGATCGCAGAGCCTATCTGTTATATCTCACCACGGAAGGCAAAGCGTTAATTGATATCCTCGTTCCGATTGAAAGAGAAATGAATAAAGAACTTGCTGAAGGTATATCCGAAGACCAGATGGGAGCATTTAAACATACTCTTTCCCTCATTAACCGCAACTTGTAATGAATCACAACTCAGGGGGAATACATCATCATGAAAGAACAATCTACACAACAAGTTAGACTATGGACCACCGATTTTATACTGCTGATGCTGTGCAACTTCTTGTTGTTCTTGCAACTGCACATGATTGTCTCTCCGCTTCCGTCCTACGTTCAGGAGCGATTTCACGCCAATGCATTTGAAGTAAGTTTATTCACCTGTCTGTTTGCACTAAGTGCCATAGCAGCCCGTCTCTATTCCGCGAAAGCACTGGAGAAGGGTCTTCGTAACGCCATGATCTATATAGGCCTGTCCGTAGCCCTGCTGGCAACGCTCGGCTATTATTTTGCTGCCGGCATAGCTGTGCTCTTGTTGCTCAGAATGTTGTTTGGTATCGGGTTTGGTATGAGCAGTACCGCTTTTCCAACGATGGCCTCGGACATTGTGCCCGTGAAACGAATGGGTGAAGGTATGGGTTACTTTGGTCTATCAACTAGCCTGGCTATGTCTATGGGGCCAATCATTGGGGTCACTCTGCTCCAGGGAGCAGGTTTTGTAACCCTGATGTTATGTACTGCGGGTGTGCTCGCTGTGATCTATCCACTGAGTTATTCGCTGACACGCAAAAAAGCAGTCAGAACCGATAACAGTACAACCATCATGCCACAAGCCACAACAAGTGCTTCAGGGTCCAACCCAAAACAGAAGACACCTTTCAACCGCAAGCTGATTCTGCCCAGTGTGCTGAATTGCCTATTATCCATCACCTATGGCGGGCTTGTCGGATTCATCGTTTTGTATGGTAAGGAAGCCAATCTGGCCAATCCTGCGCTGTTCTTTTTGTTCAATGCACTCGCCGTGTTATTGGTTAGACCATTTGCAGGACGGATCTATGACAATAAAGGGCCAAAAGCACTGCTCATTCCAGGGGCAATATTCGTTGCTGTCGGCCTCATTCTGCTCTCGTATGCAACCTCCATGTCCCTCCTGTTCATTGCTGCCTTTATCTACGGAGTCGGTTATGGTTCCATGCAGTCGTCTCTGCAGACCTGGATGATTCAAGTTGTATCTCCTACTCAACGGGGTATGGCTAATGGTATGTTTTTAAACTCGCTGGATCTGGGTATCGCGACCGGTGCCCTTCTTCTTGGTGCCATTGCGGCCATAACCAGTTATACCGATATGTATCGATATTCCGTGATGTTTATGATTCTGTTCTTGCTTATATATCTGATTCAGGGAAAACGAAGCGGCAGCTTCTCCATTGAACCTCATGCTCTGCTCGCTCATACGCATATTACCGCAACGGAACCACCTCAAGATCAATCCAAGAATTCAGAATCTGGAGCCGGCAACACCGAAACAAGCCAGTCGAATAAGAGCAAACACGAATGATTGGTTAAAGTCATTCTGCTCATAGAAACGAGAAACGCGTTTACACCGAGAAAGCAAATTCATCCGCTTTCTTAGGCGTAAACGCGTTTTTTTTGGAACAAATCTGAATGTTACACTTAAGACAGCATCGAAATGAACGCAGCGTACAGCACCGTCTATCTAAAATGGACTTTTCTTGCGACCTATGGGAGCATACCTTCTACTCGTCTCGATCACATCCATAGATGTTTCATCCTGTTTCTGCTTGCTTCCTGAAGTAGGTTGATCTCCCTTATCCGGCTTAACTGCAAATAAGGTGAGCAATCCGCCCACGGCGCCAGACGCGGCGAGCACACCAAAAAGCAGGAAATGATGAGAACCGATCAACAAAGAAACGACAGGTGGACCGAGAGATACCCCAATGAATCGCATGCTGCTGAACAGAGCCGTGATTGTGCCCCGCTGTTTTTTGTCTACGCCTTCTGTAATCAAGGCATCCAGACATGGTAACGTTGCACCTATTCCGGCACTCCCCAATGTGAAAAGACCTACTACAACATAAATATTATCGAATAAACCTATAACGCCAAGGGATACCGTCAGAAGCGCAAGTCCTGCAAAGCCAAGCCATTTCATTCGTGTTTTGTTCTTCCCAATCCACTTCCCTGCCAGGAAAGAAGAAAGACATAACGCTGCCAGCGGAATCGCAAGGACAAGTCCTTTAAGTACACCTTTCAGGGCAAATTCGCTCTCCAGCGTCTCGGATAGATAATATAACACACCAAAGATGACAAACATGCAAATACCGCCGATTGCAAACAACGCATACAACCAGCGTCCCTTTTCTTTTAATACGTCACGAATGGATGCTACAAATTCAGGAAAGGTGGGAGGCTTTTCTTTTTTCCGGGGAGTCTTCACCAGGAAAATAACAAGAACCAGAGAAAGTACACAAAGGATAGGAATAGCCATGAATGGCGCATACCACAACCAGACCGCCAGCGCTGCACCCAGAATCGGACTTATGACTTTACCAAACGTATTCGAGGTCTCAATGATACCTAGGCTTTTGCTTACTTCGTTCTCATCATTGAACATGTCCCCAACCAACGGGATAACAATAGGAAATGCGCCAGCAGCACCTATTCCCTGCAATAACCTGCCACCCAGAATGGTCCAGTAGGCTATGTTTCCGTTCAGCATCCATGCTGCCACACCAGCGACAGCACCTCCGACGGCTGCAATAACGAGGCTGGGAATGATAACTGCTTTTCTGCCAAAACGATCCGACAAGTACCCTGCAAGAGGAATAAGCAGGATGGCAACTACAGCGTAGACTGTAATGAGCATACTGACCTTAAATGCAGATACCTTCAACTCACGTTCAATCTGTGGCAGGATCGGTATTAGCATGGAATTACCCAAGGTCATAATTAAAGGGATGGAAGCAAGTGCGACGAGGTCCCACTTTTTATCGTTCATACCACAACCACCTTTACAGATTCTACACACAACAGCATTATTGTGCTTGTTTCGGAGGTTGATTATTCAGGACATGCTACAACTACAACAATCTAAAGTGCCGTAACGCTGCTCCACCTTTGAAGACAATATATAGCGCATTCACCTTATGTGGCGCCTCAAGCAAACACTGAACTGTTGTCCACTTGATATCTTTCCCATTCACACTGCCTCCAGGTCCAGAAACTTCACACACACCGAGCAGTTCGCCCTCCAGTCCTTCGGAACGAATCTCCAGTCTTCCCTCTTCCCCAAAAGCTGCCACTCTGGCTTCAAATCCTTGTACTTCTTGAACAGCATTATGGTTGAAAGCGATCCAAGACGACTGCTCCTCTCGATATAAAGGTTCTTCCGGAGTGATTGCCCGAACTGCCGAACGCCCTTCCAGACATTCATCCAGAAGAACACCTGCACAAGCATCGTAATTCTCGGCAAAGGTAAGCAAGTGTAACGGACGATCCGGAATCGTCTCACCTTCAATTTTAATATCAGCCGACTGACGTATATCTGTGGAAGAACGCCCTGCCAGGATGGCCCAGGTCGCTGTCTCCACACAGTATCGATCTCGGGTAACATCCCATAACGCCAGCTTCTGAACAGGAACTTCGAAACTTATCGTAACACGCATCCCTGCTTTGACATGAACACGACGGAAAGCAAGCAGTTGCTTCTGAGCACGTTTCACACGCGAGGTATGTGAAGATCCATAGATCTGAACAACTTCATCACTGTCACGTTCACCCTTATTGTGTACCTCCACCTCAATCTTCAATTGATCTGTGGTGGTGGATTCCCCCGAAGCACTGCGACTTACACGAATCGCTTCGTATTCGAATTCGGAATACGTCAGGCCATGACCAAATGCATATTGAACCGGTCCTTCATGATACATATAAGTCATGCCATTCTGAATGATGTCATAATCCATCATGTCAGGAAGCTGTGATTCGTCTTCATACCATGTCATATTTAATCTACCTGCAGGGGCATAATGACCTAACAGTACATCTGCAAGCGCGTTCCCCAATTCCTGACCTGCATGTGTCATATAAACGATTGCGCGGGCAATACCTTTCAACTCCTGCAAGGCAAATGGATAACTGCCCATAATGACAACCACTGTATTGGGATTGGCTTCACACACGGCTTTGACAAGCTCGACCTGACTCGGCGGAAGCAGCAGACTTGGGCGGTCAATTTCTTCTTTGCCGTTGATATATGGGCTGTTGCCAACAACAACGACAGATGCCTGACTGCCACGTGCAGCTTCTACGGCTTGTTGTATTCCGCGTTTCACAATATCAATATTGAATGCAGAAGGTCTCTGTGTATTACCTGGTGATTGAATTGCGTGTCCAGAGGCACTCACATTACCCTGAGTTGTACCTGTAGCTGTAGTTTTTTCTCCTTGTGGCCGGAGTGGTGATACAGCAGATTGTCCCTGATATTCGCTCAGTCCAACAGGGATACCGTTCCACGTCCGCAAGGTGTTACTTCCATCCGTTAGAGGATCTATACGAACAACTTCCTTCACAAACCAGCCACCAATCTCCGGTGCGTTTGCCTGATATATGCCTTGCTCGGTTAAACTAACGTATCGATTATTGTTTACACTTCTCAGCGTATGACTTCCCCAACCCCAATCCTGATGTTCAAATTCGGCGGCAGTAGGTGCACTGACTTCCGGTATAGCGACGAGTGTACCTTCCACACCCAAGGTTATAACCTGACCGTTTGTTGTCTTCAGCTGAATACGGTCATTCCCATCCACATAGGTCACGTCTGCTTCAGGTAGGCGATTGCGCAATCCATCTAGGACGGATACTCGATAAGGCAATGTGCCACTGTACCAATCGGTATAGACAACATCCGCAAGTGGCCCAATCACACTGATTTTCTGCAACGCTTCTGCCTGCAAGGGAAGTAATCCATCATTTTGGAGCAAAACAATCGATTCGGCAGCGGCACGATAACTAAGTTTGGCATGTTCCGGTGCACATAATACCGACTCGGGAATAGACGCATATGGATTGAGCCCGGACTGATCGAGTTGTCCAAGTCGCATTCGCACACCAAAGATGTTGCGGATCGCTCTGTCCAAATCAGCTATTTTCAACAGATTCTGGTCAAGAGCCTCTTCCAGAGCAGATACAACAAGATCAACTTCATCTGTAAGACAATCCACTCCTGCCTTCAACGCACCTGCTGCTGATTCGGCATGACTGGTATGATAACCATGATAATTCACAGTCTGTGACAGGTCTCCACCATCACATACAATGAAACCTGGCATCGCCCACTCACCCTTAACCACATCATTCACATATGGACTTTCAATGGCAGGTGTACCATTGATGGAATTGTAAGCTGTCATCATGGACAAGGCTCCACCTTCCACAAATGGTGTCTCAGATGCTTTCAAATAATATTCCCGCAGATTGCGCGGATCAATGCTGGATGAACAATTCAGCCGATCTTTCTCATTATTATTGGCAAAAAAATGTTTCAAGGTCGCGACCATTTTCAGATAAAAAGGATCATTTCCCTGCATACCTTTGACGAGAGCTGCCGACATTTCTCCCGTGAGGACCGGGTCCTCGCCATATCCCTCTTCTGTTCTACCCCAGCGTGGGTCACGTTCCAGATCAACCGTTGGTGCCCACAAAGTTAGCCCGTGAACTTCAGGATCACGGTGATGATATGCCCTAGCTTCATCGCCAATGACTGAACCAATCTCCCGCATAAGTCTCGTATTCCAGGTACTCGATAGACCGAGAGGTTGCGGAAATACCGTCGCCTCCCCTTTCCATGCAACCCCGTGGGCAGCTTCGCCCCCAACGTTGTAGGCTGGAATGCCCAGTCTTGGTACAGCTGCTTCGCGTGTAGGAATTAGTCTGATCTTCTCCTCCGTTGTCAACCGTGCAATCAGGTCATCCAACCTTTCCTCAAGTGAAAGTGACGCATCCCACATCGGGTATTGATGATACTCCTTCATCCTTCATTCCCCCTGCGAATTAGTTAAGTCCAAGTTGCTTCCATTGCTCCAGTAAATCCAGCGTGCGCTGGTGATACTTCTGACCATCTTCAGGTTGATTGACCTGATGTTCATGAACGTAGGCATTAAAATACGAAGACAGTATTCGATAGGCAAGCCTGCGTGCCTGTCCTTCAGCGGATGAGTCCAGTGGACGATCATATCCTTCATGAAAAGCCGCTGATTCTGACGACAATATGGCTTCAAACTCCCTGTCTGCAAACATGGAACGATCTCCGTCAATGATGGCCGCAATGTTCAGCTCACCATTTTCCTGATGAACAAGTACATTTGCTTCCCACAGGTCATTATGAACGAGTACCGGACGGGTCACTTGATCAAATAAGTCTTTATTTTGCATGAAAATAGCAGCGATCTCTTCTCCCACACCTGGCATATAATCGGCTCGTGCCGCTTTAAGTGCTGTTTCTTCTGCAAAAGAGTACAGCACCTCGGACCATTGATCCGAGCCTTTAATTGAACCGTCCCCCTGCGGCCAACCAAACGATGCACCCTCGATCTGATGCATGATGGCGGTATAGGCGCCAAGCTGATGGTACAATCGCTCTTTGTTTATATCTGAAATCGATGCGTGATCCAGCTGCTTACTCGGGATAAACTCCATAAACATGTACGTTCTTGGGATGATTGATCCGCTGTCATCACAGGCGATAATGTTGGGAGCAGGAATGCCTGCGTTACGGTAATATTCATACACAATCGGTTCAGCAGCCATCATCGTGCGTTCAAAAGAAAAAAGTGGATCAGCCGCAGAACCAGCCGCCATCTCTCCCCGCTCTGGTGCCAAACGTAAAATCACATCCGTATAGGATGTATGTTCAAGGTGAATCCGATAGGTTGTATTAAAAAGTCCACCTTGCAGGAGACCAAACTCCTTCACTTTGGTATCGCTTCCAAAATGAATTTCTACCAGTTGATGCAGCATCTCTGCTGATATCGTACAGTGCAAACCCGAATTCATTGTACTCATTTCATTCAATCTCCTATCATCGTAGACAAACAGACGGCACCTTTCGGCACCGTCCTTTTCTTTTACTATATCATTTTACAGTTGGATTGTAAGCGCGCTTGCGCCTGTTGCTGCTGTAACAACAACACCATTTGCACCAGACACTTGGGAACCACCTTCAACGCTGGATACACTTTCAATACCGCGAAGTACGATGTTCCAAGGTTTGCCCGCACCTTCAGCACGAACATCCAGCACTGATCCATTACGTGTAACGTTAACTGTCAGCTCCTGTTCAGCTGCTTGGTTCACAACAACAGCTTGAGCCGTTTGACCATCAGCCAGTTCGAACAAGTGCAGGGACACATCATTTGCAAAGTCATAATCCGGTTTGCTATCCACCGCACCCACAGCGATCAGACTGTTTGGCTTAATCATCATTGGTAGTGTTTTAAAGTCATGGTTTTCACTGATCCAGCGTCCACCTTGTACTTTCGCTCCTGTCAGATAGTTCGTCCAAGTTCCTTCAGGCAGGTAATAACACACATCACCTTCCTTGTTGAAGATTGGAGCCACCAGAATCGAGTCACCAAACATATATTGCGTATCCAGGCTGTATGTTGTTGGGTCCTCTGGGAAGTCCAGCAGCATAGCGCGCATCATCGGAATACCTTTTACCGTTGACTCAACCGCAGAATTGTACAGGTACGGCATCAGGCTGATTTTGAGTTTGGTAAAGTCACGAACAACGTCCACGGATTCCTCGTCAAACAGCCAAGGCACACGATAGGAAGTGCTTCCGTGCAGGCGACTGTGTGAAGATAACAGTCCGAATTGTACCCAGCGTTTGTATACGTCAGGGCTCGCTGTGCTTTCAAAACCACTGATATCATGGCTCCAGAATCCGAAACCGGAAAGCCCGAGTGAGAGGCCACCGCGAAGCGATTCAGCCATAGATTCATACGTGGAAGAGCAGTCACCACCCCAGTGAACCGGGAACTGTTGCCCACCTGCTGTTGCAGAGCGTGCAAACAGGGCAGCTTCGTTTTTGCCAATCTTCTCTTCGAGCAATTCAAATACAGCTTTGTTATAGAGCTGTGTATAATAGTTGTGCATTTTAACCGGATCAGAACCATCGAAGTACACAACATCTGTCGGAATTCTTTCACCAAAGTCAGTCTTGAAGGAATCTACACCTTGATCCAGCAGGACTTCCAGCTTACTCTTATACCAGTTCACAGCATCCGGATTCGTGAAATCAACCAGAGCCATACCTGCTTGCCACATATCCCATTGCCATACGCTACCATCGGCTGTTTTGACCAGGTAACCGTTCTCCATACCTTCATCGAACAAGTAGGATTTTTCTGCAATATATGGATTGATCCAAGCACAGATTTTAAGGCCCTTTTCTTTCAGACGTGCAAGCATGCCTTCCGGATCCGGGAACATCGCTTCATCCCATACAAAATCAGACCATTGGTATTCCTTCATCCAGAAGCAGTCAAAATGGAATACAGACAGCGGAAGATCACGTTCAGCCATGCCATCTACGAAATGATTAACCGTTGCTTCATCATAATCCGTTGTGAATGATGTTGTCAGCCACAGACCAAAAGTCCATGCCGGTGGAAGCGCTGGTTTACCTGTTAATTTCGTATAATTATCAAGTACATCCTTTGGATTGTCACCGCCGATAATGAAGTACTCCAACGTCTCGCCTTCTACGCTGAACTGAACTTTAGATACATTCTCGGATGCAATCTCATACGATACGCGTTCAGGATGGTTTACAAATACGCCATATCCCTTATTGGACAGGTAGAACGGAATGTTTTTATAGGACTGCTCACTGCTTGTACCGCCGTCCTCATTCCAGGTATCGACGATTTGACCATTCTTAACAAACGGTGTGAAGCGCTCACCTAGTCCGTAAACGTATTCACCAATACCGAGATCAAGCTGCTCGCGGAAGTACGCTTCCTTGCTTGGACCTGTAATATAACCAGCTGCTCTTTGACCGCTACCTGTAATGCGTTTTCCTCCATATAGGAAGCTAACGTCCCAACCGTTTGTTTTGTCGATTTGAACTTCCAGGTTGCCGCTTTTCAAAACAGCACCTTGTTCATTTTTTGAGATCTCAACGTTGGCTTCTTGTGTGTTAAGCTCAAATACAGGCCCTTTTTTCACGCCGCCCTTATGGTGATTCAAGGTTACACGAATAACGTTTGGCATAGGTGAGCTGTACGTTGCTTTCAGCAATGTACCGTTCAACGTGTCGCCTTTGCTGCGAATATATTTAGTTGCCGCATATACGGTCAAAGAATTATCTTTTTGCACAATATCACGAATGTCAGTCGGGTTTTGAATCTGGTACCCTTCACGAGTCATCCAGAATCCATCAGTAAATTTCATGTTTTCTTTCCCCCTTTGGTTATATTATAATAATATTGATATTAATAACGAATTTCTTCTCTTATTTTGACCAAATATATCACGATTTTGATAATAAACATCCGATTCTTGAACATCATCACCAATCTATGGAAACGATTACATTAATAATGATACAAAAGGAGAATCTGATATGGAACGTGAACGATTACGGGAAGACCGGATTCACGGCAATGCCATGTATCCCGTCAGTGTGTACCCAGATATTCAACAACTGAACGGGGATAGCATTCTCGATTGCCACTGGCATGATGAGATGGAGTTCACTATGGTGACCCAGGGCTGCGCCGTCTTTCAGATCGATATGAACACTGTTGAGGTCCAAGCTGGAGAAGCGATTTTCATCAATAGAGGCGAGATTCATGCGGGGTATCTGAAGGGCGATGTGCCCTGCGTATTCTCTTCCATTGTATTTAATCCCGAACTGCTTGGCAGCCGTACCTTCGATACGGTCCAAGAGAAATTCATCGGTCCACTGGTACGCAAAACGGTGATTCCCCCCAGCCATATCAAGGCAGATGAGGATTGGGGACAAGAAATCTTGGATCACCTGAAACGCATATTTGCGGACCATGCTACCCGAACCGAAACATGTGAAATGTCAACGAAAGCCTACCTGTACCTCATATTTGCCCGAATGTTCGAACATATGAGACCTGCTCCGCTCAAAGGCACTGTAACTACAGGCAGTCATGACAAGGTAGAGCGCCTGAAATCCGTGCTCAGTTATATTCACAAACGGTATCCTGAACCATTAAAACTGAAAGAACTTGCTGATGAGGCCAATATGAGTGAAGGGCACTTCTGTCGTTTCTTCAAACAGATGGTGCAGAAAACCCCGGTTGATTACATTAACTATTACCGTGTTCAGCAGGCCTGCGTTCAGCTTGAGAATACGGATCACAAAATTGTTGATATCGCCATGGATGTGGGTTTTGAGCATCTAAGCTACTTTATCACTACATTCAAAAAGCATAAAGCCACCACACCTTCACAGTATCGCAAAATGTTCTATGAGAACGTAGGAATGGAGTCTGCCCTAGTTCAGGTGTAAAAGAAGAAGGTGCTCACAGCTATTCAGCTGCAAGCACCTTCTTTATCTTCTTCATCAACTTTCCTGCTAACGAGTGAGGTAACGATCTGATCTGAGCCACATTGGCTCAGTTAGAAATCATCTCATTGGCTGCTATCAGCCTTACGCTTTGAAACTTAACAGTGTCTTACTTTTTTAGCGTCTTCCATGAAGTGTACTCATGTACGGAGAAACCGTTAAAGGACGCATGTACTGAAGCCATTTTTTCGACCAACTTTAATTGTGCTTCCATATAAGCAGATCCCTCTTCATAAAAAGTAATGAAGTCGCCTTCCTTGCTTTGCTTTGTTTCCACGGCGATTGAGATCGTCTTGCCGAGCAGAGCTGCTTCTGCAAGTTCATCCTTCGCTACACTATAGATTGCAGCAGCTGTATCGCGGTAAGCCATAATGGTGATGGAATCAAACTTGCGAATCATCCAGCTGCTTACGGCCATCGTGGAACCCGGAATTTTGTAGTTATCGAGCCAGAAAGGCAGATCAGCCGCTACCGGCATCTTCAGCCGTGATGCTCGCTCAACAATATACTCCACATTGCCTTGCCACTGGGTAATTACACTGGCCTGATTGATTTTCCACTGAGGGTGCACATGTGGCTCAATATCCAGATGAATACCAGCAAATTTCTCATTGGACAACGCCTGCGCCTGATATGCCTCGATCCAGTCCAGGAAAGATGCAATCTGCTCCCGACTTTCCGTCAATCCCCACGCTGATCTTCCATCCATGACGTCAACCGCAATGTTCTTGGCTCTCGCCTGGCGGATAAAACTTTTATACTCAGGAATCTTTATATCCCGGTTCATCTGCAGATAGATCGTATTGATTTTGTTCGCTGTAGCGTAATTTAACACTTCTTGAGGAGTACTTCGGATCTGGGTGGTATCCCATACCCAAGTCGCTCTTACTGGCACATCAAGTTTTCCATGAATCGTTGCATAACTGTCGACTGAACCATCCGCTATGGCTTTGGAAGAACAGGCTGTACTCGCACACAGGATCAAACAACTCAGTAATACGATAAAACGGTAACCCCTTTTGCTTTTCATATTTGTACACTCCCTCTGAAGTTATCAGCTCTGACGTGCAAATCTGGATGAAATTGTGTCGTTTCATATTCATTTAATGGATACTTATTAGGTACGACGAATTTGGTTTGCTTTTATATGCAATATCATCTTTAAGACTTACGACGAAAGAATCATATAACTATATTTCGGGAATTCGTAGTTCTGTATGTATAGTTCAAAAGTCACAATTATTTATTATTTTCAAATTCAATCCTTATTCCAGCATGACTTCAGTCATTATTGCCATATGTACACCAAGCTACAGAAGACCTAGAAAGCGCTTTCTCTCAAAATACACCAAAAAACCGCCCTAAGGCGGCTTTATATGGAACCCTATTTAATGATGTCTTGTCGACATTTCCGTTCATTCATTACCCGATGGAGCTACAGGTGTGTTGTCAACCACTTCATCGAAAAGAGACACCAGTTCAATACCTTCTGCCGAGATCCGCACAAGCCCCTTGTCGGACAAACGTAATTCTGGAATCACAACCAGCGCCAATAACGAAAGCGTCATGAACGCATTATTCAACGTACATCCTGCGGACTGTAAAGCTTCGCTGACTGCTGCCGATTGGGCTGCAACGACTTCAAAAGATTCAGTTGACATCAAACCTGCAATCCGCAGCGGAAATTCGGTTACCCCTGCTGCCGTTACCACGGCCACCCCGCCCTGCATACGAATGACGCGATTACCGGCTTCAGCCATTAACGCATCATCATTACCGATAATCAACAGGTTGTGACTATCATGAGCAACTGTCATCGCAATCGCTGCAGGTGATATGAAGCCGATGCCTCCAACAAGCGCTACCGCTCGATTCCCGGTTTGTTTGTGACGCTCCAATACCGCAATTTTGCATACTTCCCCTGAAGTTGAAACCACAACCTTGCCGTTCTCTACGGTAACAGGCAGGTGTTTCTCCTTTGTATCCACATGGTTCTCTGTCACATGAATGATTTTGGCACCAATGATCCCCTCTTGAATCGGCGCAGCCAACTCCAAATCTACTGGCTGAATATTAGCTTCTAACTTCACCGTGTTCAGCGCTTCCTCCGGGTACGTGAAGCTGTCCCAGACCGCCGTCATTTTCCCGTTCTCAGCTACAACTTGCCCGGCAGCAATCGTCATGCCTACACGTACATCCGCCAACCGACCGTCCAGCAGAATAATATCGGCTATATTGCCCGGAATAATCGCACCAATGTCGCGCGCAACACCAAAGCGCTCAGCCGTGTTAATGGTTGCCATCTGGAAAGCCGTAACCGGCTTCACCCCTTGAGAGATTGCGAGACGAACAACAAAATCCATATGTCCTTCTTTGAGCAGCGATTCAGAACTTCGGTCATCTGTCACCAGCATCATCCGGCGTGTATCCAGTCCAAGCTCAGTGCAAGCTTTGATCGTCTCAGCCACATCATGCCATGCCGAACCTTGGCGCATCTTCGCGTACATTCCGAGTCGCAGACGTTCAACCACATCTTCCTTGGTCACACATTCATGATCCCCTGTAACACCACTCGCTGCGTAGGCTGGCAGACGCCAGTCATCTGCTGCCCAGGTGAAATGACCGTCTGCCACTTTACCTGCCCGGAGCGTCGCCTGTATCTCACCGATCATCGTCTCATCCCCATAGACCACTCCAGGGAAGTTCATCACTTCACCAAGACCAATCATGTCCGGACCCCAGGAAAGAGCCTCAGCTACCTCTTCAGGTCCGATATAAGCACCTGTTGTCTCCAACCCTGGATGTGTGGAAGGGACACAGGAAGCCACCTGCATATAAGCAGCCATCGGTGTGGTCCGTGCTTCATCCAGCATCAGTCTCAGACCTTTAAGGCCAAGCACGTTAGAGATCTCATGAGGGTCAAAGAAACCTCCGGTCGTGCCTGAAGGCAATACCGCTCTCGCAAACTCGGTTACTTTCATCTGTGTACTTTCGATATGGCAGTGTCCATCCAGCAGACCAGGAGCGATATACTTACCGTTTGCTTCAATGATCCGGGTATGTTCTCCGATGGTGTGGCTTACATCTTTACCGACATAAGCGATTCGAGCTCCCTGTACAGCTATGGACATCTCAGGCAAAATCTCACCCGATATCACGTTTACCAGCGTACCTCCCCGAATGACCAAAGTCGCCGGCAAATCTCCCCGTGCTGTAGCGACCAGATCAGGTACACAATCGGCCATAAGTGGCCGTTCAAAAGATGATTTGTTCATTTTGTTGCCTCCTTTAATAAACGATCCAAAAAAATATATTGTTACGATTATATGAGTCCGGACCTCATGTGTAAAGAAAAATCACATCCATTGTGCTTAAATACAAATTATGCAGACGTATTTATCCACGGGACCCAATCCTTACGAATTCACGTTAGGTATTTTTATCAATACGATCACCTATATGGCTGTAACCTCATCACGTATAATTCCCTCGCTAAGCTAGCTTCTTCCCGATATATGTATCATATACAGAAAAACTCCCGTTCCATTGAACGGAAGCCTTCTTTATGCATATGAAGTGTTATGTCAGTCCACTTGCGCAGTAGACACCTTGCCAAGATCATACTGTTCTTCCGACTGGGCGGTAATGAACGGACTTGGTGTGCCCACGCAGTAAACGTGCAGCAGATGCATCGCTCGTGTGCAAGCCGTATAGAACAACTTGCGTTCATGCTCCTGAGCATACTGCTCCGCAGAGCCGTCATAGATCAGGACTGCATCGAATTCCACACCTTTGGCCAGATACGCTGGGATGACATGAACACCCTGCTCAAAAGCCAGCGTCGTTTTTTTGATTAACTTCGGTGCTGTGGGCAGCGCCTTACTCAATGTAGCATGTACGTCTCTGCTCTCTTCGGCGGTTTTGCAGATAACTGCAACCGATTCGTACCCTTCCTTAATCAAGTGCTTGAGGTCTGTCGTGATGACATTCATATGACGCTCTGAATCAGAAGAAACGATCACTTTAGGTTTCTCACCGCTGCGGTTAAATGGAATAATCTCTTCCCCACCAGGCACCATGCCACGTGTAAACTCCACGATCTCCCGGGTAGATCGATAACTTCTGGTCAGCTCAATGACTTCCGTGTTGTCTGGTCCGTACAGGTTAGTCAAAGGTCCTGTTCCACTAAGTACTGAAGAGTGGGCATAGATTGCCTGATTAAAGTCACCAAGTGCTGTTATTTTCGCCCGTGGGAACAATCTCTTCATAAATGCCAACTGAAACGCGGAATAATCCTGGGCTTCATCAATAATGACATGACGAATATTCGAGTTAATATGGAATCCAAGCATAAGCTCACGCAAGTACAAGTATGGCGTAATATCTTCATATGCCAACTCCTGAAGCTTCAATCTGCGTAAAGTCATCTTACAGATTTCATCCCATTGAGCAGGTAGCACTTCGTCACCCAGCAATCGCTCCATCTGAGCCTGATCGTTGAATAGATGTGCATATAATTGTCTTATATCAACGAATCGTAAGGACTTAATCCATTTTCGCAACGGTTTGAGTCGGTCACTGACCACCATACGTGCCAGAATCCCTCTTTCCTGCTCGAAGTCATTAAACGTATGGGTCTTTCCTTTTTGCTTGCGCTTCAACCGTTGATACGCACGTTGCAGATCCTCCGGCTCCATCAGATCAAGCTGCTGATCAACCCAAGGCGCATCCAGTTCACCTTTACCAAAGGCAGACAGTTCTTTCAGCATCCAGTCCCGTAACATCTCCAGTCGACTCACCAGCTTAACGGATGACTCGAAGCTGTAGAATTTCTCAGCCATAGCCTCTGACGTGACAATCGCTCGGCCCTGGAAGCGAACCGGCTTGAATTTCATGCCACCTGACAACATACTTTCCTTATAACGTGTAATAACCTTGAGGAACGTTTCGGACGACTTGAAGCGAATGCTGGACATCCGAACATCGTAATCGGGATCTTCCGTCCCCGTAAGTACATATTCGAGTTGAATAAACGGATCTTCCAGTTGATATTCACGACCCAAACGGCGCTCCAGATACTCCTGGAAGGTCGTTTGCAACATGTTTTCCTCCCCAAGCTCAGGCAGTACCGTGGATACATAACTGTTGAACATTGGATTTGGTGAAAAAAGAACCATCTGATCCGCTTGCAGATGCTCGCGGTATTTATAGAGAAGATATGCCACACGCTGGAGCGCCGCGGATGTTTTGCCACTGCCGGCTGCGCCTTGCACAATGAGCATACGTGTCCGGTCATTACGGATAATCCGGTTTTGCTCCTTCTGAATGGTCGCTACAATACTCTTCATCTGTGCATCCGAAGTTCGACTGAGCACGGCCTGCAACAACTCATCACCAATCGTGACCCCTGTGTCAAACATAAACCGGATACGACCATCCCGAATGACAAACTGTCGCTTCATCTCTATATCACCGCTGATCTCCCCACTGGGTGTATGATACGTGATTGGACCCGGTGCTCCGTCATAATACAGGTTGGAGATTGGCGCACGCCAGTCGTAGACCAGAAAAGATTCTTCCTTCTCATCCAGCAACGATGCAATGCCGAGATAAATGCGTTCTGCATTTGGATATCCGTCTTCTTTGAAATCAATGCGCCCAAAATACGGTGAATGATGCAGTCGTTTCATTTTATCCAACGCAGCTGCTGTATTGAGATGGCTACGCTCCCGATCGGACAATACCTGTGACTGCTGCCGCATGCTGGTTGAAGTCTCCCCGACATCATCCGCTTCGCTAAAGTTCATCGTGACTTCGTCCCAGAAGTCTTTTCTCATGCCAACTACTTCGTCACGGAAGGAACCAACTTCATCTTCCAGCGTTGTGATCTTGCGTTCAATCTGATCGGTCACGGTGTTGACCCGTTGTTGTTCCTTAATCCATTGCTGATCTGTACTCATATGTTAATAGCCCCTCTTTCCCCGGATTGTGTCCTCAAAATCCCATTTGACAAGCCCGAAAAGGCAATGGTATAATTATTAGAAAGTAAACATTTTAATTATATGTTAATTAGTTCTAATTTTCTGAAAACCATTTTTTATTGTACCAGTGACAACGTCCCGATGCAAGCGGAGGCGTTTTTTGTTGTTTTCTTCTTCATTATTACCCAATCACCGGGTCCTCAACTGACTTAGCTACTCCTGCCTACTTTCGTAATTCTTCAATCGTCTCTTTCCAGCGTGTAATTGCTCCAAGTTCATCTTTTAATTGAAAGGTTATTCCTGAAGTGATCTCCGCATATGGCGCGTGATCCACACGTACCTGGAGCACTTGTGCTTCAAAACGATCTCTCGGATGGACAGCCCCCTTCATCTCAGGCAGCCGTTCTACTTCTGTACGGATATGCAACAATCGATGTCCTTGAACCGCAATCAAGGTAGCCTTGCCTGTTTTGCTCATGTTCATACTGGTCTGTGTACCTGGCCATAAAGCAAGTCTAAGCTGATGCGGATTTATCGCAATCACTTCCCCCATACTGATCATCGCCTGATGCGGCCACTGATCCTCAGATACAGTTAGCAGTTGCATGGCTTCATGCTGTTTATGCTCCAGATTTGTCCCACTCAACCATTCCATTAGTTCAGTGTCTAATTCCTCTATAATCATGTCTCTATCCCTCAGTTCGTTAATGTTCATTCATGCCCTTCAGCCGTATGTATGACAAAACAACCCGGACACGATTGTCCGGGCTATGTTGTAACTACATTGTATATGATCGCCAAGCAGGTACGCAATTCGCACTTAGAAAGGTTGTTCAAAAAGTCTACTTTTGATTACGAATCATGCCTAACGGCATCATCAGCATCGAATATGAAATTTAGCCGAAATGTCCGTTGCTCACGTAGTTTTCCTACGCTCCGCTACTCCATTTCTATCTTCATTCCATCTTCTTGGTACTGAAAACCAGACTTTTTGAACTTGAATTTAAGGCCACTTAAGCCAATTCAAAATTTTGTCCTGTGATTCTTTGTCTTCACTGGCGCTATGCACATGTTCGGCAAGTCGATTTAGACGTTCCAACTGATATCCATAATCATAAATGGCAGCAGCCACGATGGACAATCGTAACATCCCTTCCTTGTCGATATCAAACCGGGTGATCGCTTGCTCCATGAAACGGTCATTATCCAATACAAACTGTGCGGCCTCTTCCCCATTAGGTTTGAGCTTATCCTCGAACTTGAGCAGTGCATGCTCATGGAATTTGATAACCAGTTCAAGATGTGAGTCAAAAAACTGATCCATGGCCGTTGTCCGCGGTGCCTGGAAATAGTGGCGTTCCACCGAATCCAGCACCTCATACCCTTTTTGCAAACTCAGCAGCATTTGTTTGTAGACCACCATCTGACGAGTTTCGCTGAATTTCGAACGTTTCATCTTTTTCTGTTCCTCTTCGAACAAGTTATACTTGTCGGACAAAGACTTAATGGAACCGCCCAGGTTGCTTTTCTCCTCCCGGAATACAACTTCCTTGATCTCATCTGAGATCGAAGTTCGCAGAAGCAACGACATACCGCTGAATACACTATGGATCTGCTTCACGAACTGAACCTTCGGTTTCGGAGGAAATACCGTAATGTTGATGAGAAACGCCGATACAATACCAACCAATGTCAACAGAAAACGATTGAGTGCAAAATGCCAATCACCCGAGGCTTCCATAATGGATACAACCGTGACCAGTGTCAGGCCAACCGTCTCACCCATATTCAATTTAAGACAGATCATGATGACAAGTACAATAATTAATCCAACGGCGATTGGCTCATTGGACAACACCATGCCCCCCACCAGGGCGACAATAGCTCCCAGCGTGGTCGTTTGCAATTGATCCAGGAAGTATTTCCAGGAACGATAGATGGAAGGCTGCATGGCGAATATAGCCGCGATTGCGGCAGGCACGGGAGATTGCGGGTTCAAGAACAGGCTGCTTAGGTACAAGGCAAGCGTGACCGCGATCCCCGTCTTAAGTACACGCGCACCAAACGACATGGTGATGACCCCTCCTCTTTACCGAACCTGAAATTTTACATTTGATAATCATGTTCATTATTACCCCATATTTCTTTTTTTGCCTGAATTCATTCAGGAGAACGATTTATTGTACCATGTAAGGTCTTCCGTTGCCATGTCATAAGTCAGAGGTACTGTGAAATTGATTTCTTTATGTATGTTAATACACATTATTAACCCAAAAAGAAGCAAATCTTCAAAATGGATTTTCACCACTTTAAAGATTCGCCTCTGTTACTTATGAAACCTCTGTGGAATGCTCATGCTTATTATGCCTGCCTAACGGTCCGTGCCCTCCCATTCTCTTTTGAACTGGTCCACAAACTGCACCATATAATCATGACGCTGCTCCGCCAGCTCCTTGCCATAGGAGGTATTCATCAGATCCTTGAGCTTGAACAACTTCTCGTAAAAGTGATTTATCGTTGTGCTGCGCCCATTGCGATATTCCTCACGGGTCATCTGCTCCCGTGGGGGAAGGGACGGATCGTACATCTCGCGCCCTCTGGCGCCTGAAAAGGCAAAGGTTCGCGCGATCCCAATCGCACCCAATGCATCCAGTCGATCCGCATCCTGTACAACCTGTGCTTCAAGCGAGCTAACCGCAGGACGCTGTCCTCCCGCATATGAGATGGTGCTAATAATACCCACAACCTTATTACGTATATCCGGGTCAAGAGGCTGGGTATCCAGCCAGTCATTCAGTTTGGCCATCCCGGCTTCCAAGCTCTCATTCAGCTTCTCATCCGGTACATCATGTAATAATGCAGCCAGTTCGCAGACAAATGGATCTGCACCCATACGGTGAGCGAGTTCAACCGCAAGTGCGGTTACCCGTTCAATGTGCGGCCAGTCATGACCATCACTATGCTTGGATGAGTCCCCTTGAACAAAGGATCGGGCGGCGCGCAGAACAGCCTCTCCTGCCGTTATTCCATCTATATTATGCATGTGCCCTAATTCTTGCAGATTCCCACCAGGTTGAAGAGGGTTCTCTGACATCTTACGATTCCCCGCCTTCACGGGCCTGTTCACGAGGAATACGTCGAGCTACACCCGTCTTAATAGCTGCTTCAATTACGCGACTGCGCATCGATTTGACTACTTTATCATTGAACACACTCGGAATAATGTAATAACGTGTACGCTCTTCGTCCGTAATGGCCGAAGCAATCGCTTGCGCGGCTGCCAGCTTCATTTCTTCATTAATTTCAGTAGCACGGCAATCCAAAACTGCTCTGAAGATACCCGGGAAACATAACACGTTGTTGATCTGATTCGGATAATCGGATCGGCCTGTTGCCATTACAGCCACAATGTCTTCCACCAAGGCAGGCATAATCTCAGGTACCGGGTTTGCCATTGCAAACACGATTGGATCTTCTGCCATGGTCTGCACATCTTCGCGAGTTAACAGATTCCCGCGGGACAGGCCAATGAACACATCGGCTCCACGAATGACATCACGCAGCGAGCCAGTCTCCAGTTCGGGATTAGTACGAGCTGCATAATCACTCCAGACTTCATTCTCATAGGTTTGTGTCCGTACAATTGCACCCTCACGATCGACACCTATAAGCCGACTGGCTCCCGCGGACAATAATATATTGCTGCATGCTACACCTGCTGCACCGATGCCACAGACCACAATCTTCACATCTTCAATGGACTTGCCCACCAGTTTGAGCGCATTGATCAGACCAGCATATAACACAACCGCTGTGCCATGCTGGTCATCATGAAATACAGGAATGTCCAATTCCTCATTCAGACGACGCTCAATTTCGAAACAACGCGGTGACGAGATATCCTCCAGATTAATGCCGCCAAAACCAGGTGATATCGCTTTCACAGTACGTATGATTTCCTCAGTATCCTGTGTGTCCAGGCAGATTGGGAAAGCATCCACACCAGCAAACTGTTTGAATAACATCGCTTTACCTTCCATGACAGGCATCGCTGCACGGGGACCAATGTTGCCCAGTCCAAGTACCGCACTGCCATCAGATACGACGGCCACTGTATTCCGTTTAATTGTCAATGAGAAGGCTTTGCCAGGTTCTTCTGAAATGGCTGAACATACACGAGCCACATCCGGAGTGTACACACGTGACAGATCTTCCCGGTTTTGAATCGGGGTCTTTGGTGTTACTTCGATCTTACCGCCCAGATGAAGCAGGAACGTCCGATCCGATACGTTAATAATGGATACACCTTTGAGCTGGCGCACCCCTTCTATAATTTTACTGTTATCTTGTGCATCTGTAACTGCGACCGTCAAGTCGCGCACGCTTACATCCTGATTGGTGGAAATCACGTCGATGGCAATGATGTCTCCCCCAGCTTCCGAGATGGCCGAAGCCACTTCGCCAAACTTGATATCCTTAGTTGTCATTTCCAGTCGAATAATAATGCTGTTACCATCCAGATTCCTTTGATTCATTTCCATTCCTCCCAGACTGAAAGTCTTGAGTTACATGTTACGTGTTTGTCTTCGCTGCGCGGACACGTTTATCCTTTATCTTGTCCAGAAAAAGTCGTTCAACAGCCAAATGCATAAAATAAAAAAGATGCCCTGAACACCAATGCAGGCGTTCAGGGCACTCTTTTTCTAATTACTAACTTCATTTATTTAGTAACATATAGAATCTACATTATTTCCGGGCAGCCGGTCTGCGCAGAACACAAATGTCATATGGCTTCAAGCTGAGACTTGCTTCCACAGCATCACCACTGAGCAGATCGGTATAGGACTGTCCATCTAGTTTAACCAGCTTCTCATCTGGCGTGTAGTTCTGTACAAACACATAATCTGCTGTACCATCTGTACGCGTATGTGCCGTTGTTCCGGCAGGCAGCTCAGTTTCAAGTCCACGCTCAATGTTCAGGTCAGCGATTAGCTTCGCATAGAAATCATCATAGAATGGTGCTTTCAGACGTGTCGCTACGTAATATGCTTTTCCTGAACCCAACTGGTTAACCGTCAATGCCGGACGTCCGGCATAGAAGTCAGAACGGTACGTAGCCAGGGACTTCGCGCCTTCGAGATGAATCAGATCACACAGTTCAATTGCATCATACGCTGTATTGAGCTGAAGCTCATTGCCCTTCTCAGGGATAATTCCGTTCAGATCACGATCATGCAGTCCGTCAATTTCCTCGGACCAGATGCCAAGTGTCTTACGCAGCGGGCCTGGGAATCCACCCAGGAAACACAGATCGTTTTCGTTAACAATACCAGACCAGTAAGTTGCTACAAACGTACCACCTTGTTCTACAAACTTCTCAATACGTTCCCCGACACCTTCACGTACCAGATAGAGCATTGGAGCAATCAGCAACTTATACTTGGACAGATCTGCATCCATATCAATAACGTCTACAGCGACTCCCTTTTTCCAAAACGCTTCATAATGCTCTTCCACCGTCTGCTCATACTTCACACCGATATTACGCGGACCCTGGGAATCATTAACGGCCCAGCGGTTTTCCCAATCAAATATGATTGCAACTTCTGCCGGAACCGCTGTTCCTACAATAGCTTCCATGCCTTCAAGAGCCGTTCCTACGTCGGTGACATCTTGGAACACTCGAGTGTGTTCCGTTCCTACGTGGTCTACCACCGCACCATGAAGTTTCTCACTGGACCCCCGGCTTTTTCTCCACTGGAAGTACTGAACACTATCGGAGCCGTGTGCCACAGCCTGGAGAGAAGAGAGCAGATGCATGCCAGGTTTTTTCAGTTTGCTGACATCTTGCCAATTCGTCGAACTTGGAGTACTCTCCATCAGCAAGAACGGCTGACCGCCTTTGATGGAACGAACGATATCATGCATCATGGCGATACGGGATGCCTGTTTCGCGTCGTCATCTGCATCGTGCCAAGTCGGATAACTGTCCCAAGAGAGGAAATCCAGAATATCAGCGAACTTCCAATAGTTCAGGCCACCATAAAATTCCATCAGGTTTGTTGTGACTGGCAGATCAGGATTCTGAGCTTTCAACGGTTTCGTTTCATGCACGATAAAATCAGCTGTCTGATCCGTAACGAAACGGCGCCAGTCCAGATTCATCGCGTGTACCTGTGTCTCACCGTGTGGAGCCGGAGATTCCACTTGACTCCAGTCTGTAACCGTATGGCTCCAGAATGTCGTCCACCAGGAATGATTCAGTTCATCAAGTGTTTGATACTTCTTCTGAACCCAACCACGGAATGCTTCCTGACAATAATCACAATGACAGTCGCCGCCGAACTCGTTTGAGATATGCCAGCCGATTACAGCCGGATGATCCGAATAACGTTCTGCCAGTTTTGTGTTGATCGCAGTAACCTTCTCACGGTATACCGGGGAAGTATAACAATGGTTGTGACGGAAACCATGCAGATTGCGGACACGCTTCTCGGATACGCGGAGCACTTCCGGGTACTTCGCGGACATCCAGGCAGGTCTGGCACCACTTGGTGTAGCGAGGAATGCGTAGATGCCGTTTGCTGCAAAACGATCCAAAACCTGATCCAGCCATTCAAACGTGTATACACCCTCTTCCGGCTCAAGGGATACCCATGAGAAGATACCAATGGACATCACGTTACACTTGGCAAGCTTCATCAAGCGAATATCTTCTTCCAGAACTTCAGGATAGCGGAGCCATTGCTCCGGGTTATAGTCTGCGCCATGCAACATGTGCGGGGCTTTGGAACTTACAGGTGGAAATTTGTATGTCATAAGGACAACTCCCTTGCATTAATTAATTACTTTTTTTAGTTTATATACGTTAACACGACTTCACAGAAGATACGTATTACGCTAGATTACACGTATGTCACGACATCTGATTCTTCAACAGCAGCAAGTGCTGTAAACGATTCCAACTTGCGACCTTTAAAATCAAACATGGTGAGGTTGCCCCAGTTATTCGGATGACCGACGGACCATTCTTCTTTACTTGGTATCCAGGCAGGTTCCCAATAATAGAATCCGTGCCCCAAACCACCAGGAACTTCGCGAATAATTTGCAATAGATCCTTCAGATATTTGGTCTGTCCCTCTACACTTGCAGGGTATCCCGGTAACAACATATCTTCCTGATTCAAAATCCATTCAATGCCTTCCGGCTGCTCCAGCGTCCATGGATAAGCGGTTTCAACTACATTGATAGGTTTGCCATAACGCTCAGCCAGATCATGCAAATTGTCACGTAACGCATCAAGTGTGCCATGCCACCAAGGGTAATACGAGAGACCAATGATATCAAACTCCACACCCAGTGCTTCAAAGCGATCGTAAAACTTGCGGCTCTCGGTGTTATCTCCACCACGATCAATATGTATCATAATCTGAATATCCGCGTCAACGGATTTGACCGCAGCAATTCCGTACTTCACAAGGCCTGCAAAACGCTCCCACTGTTCATCCGTATCATGCTCTTCTCCACCGACACGTCCCTCATTCCATAACATGCCTGGTGTAATCTCGTTGCCCACCTGCACCATGTCCGGAAGCGCATCGTGTTCCTTCAACGTTCTCAGAACGTCAGCTGTATACATGCATACCGCACGTTGAAGCTCTTCATAGGACAGGTGCTCCCATGCTTTCGGCTTCCATTGATTGGCTGGATCAGCCCAGCGATCAGAATAATGGAAATCAAGCAAAAATTTCAAGCCCTGTTCCTTGATCCGTTTGGCTACCTCCACCGTCCGCTCCAGATTGCAGAATCCACCAACAGGATCATTCCAGATTCGAAGTCGTATCGCGTTAGCGTCATTAATCTTCAGGATGGACAGCAAGTCTTGTTCCTTGCCATCCACATCACTATAACTCCCGCCATGCTGTTCGATTTCATCCATAAAGGACACATCCATTCCCAGAATGAATGTCTTTTCCGTCAAGTTGCTCACTGTATCAACCTCCATTAATTTGGGGTACAGGCTCAGCCTTTAACTGAGCCCAACGTCATACCTTTGACAAAGAAACGTTGCAGGAAAGGATACACAATCAAGATTGGTGCACTTCCGATGAAGATCTGAGCTGCCCTTACCGTAGTTTGAGAGAGGGCTTCCATTTCTTTTGGATTCATGCTCATGCTACTCATATCACGTCCAATAATGACCGTTTGCATAAATGTAGCAAGTGGGTAATCCTTGGCGTTATTCATGTAGAGCAATCCATCAAACCAGGAATTCCAGTGGAACACCATACTGAACAATGCAATTGTTGCAATGGACGGCATCGAAATGGGAAGGAAGATCCTGAACAATGTTCTGAAATGGTTAGCTCCATCCATGAGCGCCGCTTCCTCCAGCTCTTTTGGAATACCGCGGAAGAAGTTCAGCATCAGAATGACAAGGAATGTGTTAACTGCTCCTGGGAGTACCAGTACCCAGAAGGAATCCATCAACCCGATCTTCTGGATAACCATGTAGAACGGCACCAGTCCCCCGTTGAAAATCATACTGAATACAAAAATCCAGGAGTAGATCGTTCTGCCTTTGAATTCACTATTCTCTTTGGACAACGGATACGCCGCCAGGAACGTAATCAGCAAGGTAATAGCTGTACCGATCACTGTACGTAGAAGTGAAATCCAGAGCGAGTTCAAGAAAATTGGATTGTTCATCGTTTTTTTGTAAGCCTCAAGTGAAAAACCTACGGGCCAGAGATTGACCAGATTGGCATCTGCAGCAGCCTTTGTACTAAAGGATACTGCCAGTACATGAATCATTGGTACGATACACATAATGGCGACCAAAATCAGAAAGCAGGTATTGACTATATTAAACACGCGATAAGGCAATGATTTATGATACATCGTGGTCCCTTCTTTCTCTGTTCATTCGTTTAGAATATGCGATATCCA
This sequence comes from Paenibacillus sp. FSL E2-0151, assembly GCF_037993015.1. Lineage (NCBI taxonomy): Bacteria > Bacillati > Bacillota > Bacilli > Caryophanales > Paenibacillaceae > Paenibacillus > Paenibacillus sp. FSL E2-0151. The sequence continues at coordinate 2,461,981 of NZ_CP150308.1, read as the reverse complement.
GCGTATTTTTTGGCTAAGCTGTACGATACAAGGATCAAGATCATACTAATAACCGATTTGAATAATCCGATCGCGGTTGCAAAGCCCATCTCACCATTCTGCATTGCGGAACGATATACGAATGTATCAATGATGTCACCCGTTTGATATACGAGCGGGTTATACAAGTTGAATATCTGGTCAAATCCGGCATTCAGCACGTTACCAAGCGCCAGTGTTCCTACAACCATCAACATCGGCACAAGCGAAGGGATTGTAATGTGCAGTGTCTGTTTCCAGCGTCCTGCTCCGTCGATCTCCGCTGCTTCGTACAACGCTGGATTAATTCCGGCAAGGGCAGCCAGAAAGACAATCATGTTATAGCCAAATTCTTTCCACACATCTGTCAGAATGACCGTAGATCGGAACCAACTGTTGTCTCCTAGGAAGAAATATGGCCCGAGTCCAAAGGTTCCCAGCACCCGGTTAACCAAGCCGCCTGTTGACAACAGATCTATCAAAATCCCGCCCAGAATGACCCAGGACAAGAAGTGAGGTAAATATACGAGTGTTTGAATCGTTCGCTGTACAGCCATCTTGCGAACCTCATTCAAAAGAATGGCAAAAACAAATGGAACAAATAAATTAAAAATTAGTTTAAGTACAGCAATAATTAATGTGTTCCAGATGACCTGTAAGCTGTCTTCACGTTCAAACAAATATCTAAAGTTGTCCAGCCCAACCCATTCAGAACCACTAATCCCAAGCCATGGCTTGTAGTTCTGGAACGCCATAATGATTCCGCCCATAGGCACATAACTGAAGATAATCAGAAAGATAATGGCTGGCAACAGCATAACGTGGAATGGCCAAGTGCGTTTCAAAGTTCTCATGATTGCTCCCCCTGTATTTCTTCCTACTCAAGTACTCCCTGAGTGGCTTATAATGCGATTATATCAACCTTTTACGGGGTCCAAACAGCACATAAAAGCAATATAAATGGCACAAATTCAACCACTTTGCCTTAACTTGAATAAACAAAAAAAGCGCCCAGACGTTAGTCGTCTGAGCGCTCCTTGTAATTATTTTTTCACACTGTCATACCATTCGTTAACCTCTTGCGTAATTTGGTCACCGCCACCGGATTTCCACGTTTGTACAAAGGTATCAAACGCATCAACCGGATTTTTGCCATAGATAATTTCGTTAAATGCTTGATTCTCGATTTTGTTCAAATAGTCAAGCTTGGATTTCATCGTCTTTGTTGTCGGACCTGTGAACATGTTTTTGAAGGAAATTTCTTCTTGGCTCAGCAACACTTTCGCTGCTGCTGGAGTCTCTTTACCGTAGTTGACAGCAACATCTTTTTCAAGCTTGGTTTCCGGCTCTTTGCCATTGGCCAAATTCATCAGAGCTTTCATCTGTGCATCTGGAATACGAGCACCGTCACGAACAAGCAAATAACGTACAACGTTCACGTATCCGCCTTCGATCTCGTCAATCGGCATTTGTTTCCCATCTGCATCCAATTGATAGTCATAGCCTGCAAACAGACCGTTATCATAAGGGCTACCTGGTGCCGGGTCTGCATAATTGTCAAACAGGTAGTTCTGGTACGTAAAGAATGCTTCTGGGTGCGCCATATCTTTTTTGATCAACGTAACACCATTAACGAACTGTGTCCCGTGACGCATCGCTTTGCCTTCAGGACCGGTAGGAATTTCAATCGGTTTCCACACGGCACTCGGTACATTTTTCACTGTATCGAGAAGTGGCCATCCACTCATCCAGTAAGGTCCTGGAATAATACCGGCAGTTCCTGCAACTGCTGGCTCTGCTGTTTTGTTCTCATCCCATAGAGCTGCTTCCTGCGGGATATATCCTTTTTTGAGCCATTCGCTCAATTTGGTCAGACCTTGCTTCATACCCGGATTGATGGAGCCATACTCCAGCTTGCCGTCTTCCCCCAGATTCCATTGGAACGGCAATGTTCCATATGCTCCGAAGATCCAAGATGGGTCTCCCATCCATGTATTCATGGAAGTTTTGAAACCAATGCTGAGCGGAGTGACTTTATCAGGAGCCAAGCCGTCAGGGTTATTGTTTTTGAATGCTTCCATAACAGCTTCTAGTTCGTCGATGGTTTTTGGTGCCTTCATGTTCAGCTTATCCAGCCAATCCTGACGAATCCAGAGCAAGTAATCATTGTTGTAGGCATAGTCAAGAACAGGGATACCCATTCTTTTTCCATCACGACTATACTGGTTCCATACGTTTGGATCTTGTTCAATTGCTTTTTTCCATGTGTCCGAAGCATATTTATCGAACAGTGGACCTACTTCTTGATACATTCCAGAATCAATCAGATCCTGAGCAAGCAGATTATCACCTACGTTTACAATATCAGGCATTTCCTGTCCTGATGACATCGCAAGACGAAGCTTGGTTGCAAATGCTCCATTTGTGTCTGTTACTGACCACAACGATTTGATTTCAATCCCGAATTGATCTTTGGCCCACTTGGTTGCCACGTTATTTTCCATGGATTCGCCATTTTTAAATTTCAGCTCTGGATCGATTCCCCATGCTGTAGTAATAGTAACTGCCGGATCATATTTCTCTTTGTATTCGTTTTGGGTTCCAGATGTACTTGGTGTTGCACTATCTCCGCCCCCACTGCCTCCTGAACATCCTGCAAGAACGACAGTTAGACTCAGCGTTGTAGCGAGAAGCGTCAAGAATCTCTTTTTTGTTGATTGCGCTCTCATGTTGTTCCCCCTTAAATCGTTTTGGTTACCCTTTCATTATAGGCTGACCAGGCCTTTGAGCCTATGATACGAAATCAAGATTTCTGCACCTTTGCCAACCTATATTCTGGAATGTTGTTGAAATTATGCCTGATCCCGAAATTCATTTGGTGTCATACCATAATGTTTTTTGAACATTTTGCTGAAATATTGCGGATTTTGATAGCCAAGTTCACTCGTAATCTCGTATATTTTTTTGTTGCTATTCTTAAGCAGATATAGAGCACGTTCCATGCGCATACGAATCATGTAGTCCCCAAGACCTTCCCCAGTCTCTGCCTTGTAAATTTTCGATAGATATACGGGGTGTAAATATACCTTGTCCGCAATCATCTTCACTGACAGATCCTGTCCTGTATCTCTTGTTACCAGCTCCTGAACCTGCTTGATTACATGCCTGCGGCTCTGCACACCTTCCTGATCGGACAACTCTTCCTGAAGCTTCGCCAGCATCTCGGTTGCCCAACGCCGCAGCTTCTCGGGGGATTGAATCAACTGATGAGCAAGGAGCAGATCGAATCCCGCATGATCAATCTCATGCACCAGATGCCCCTGTTTATGGGCGATATACATAAATGCATTAGTTACCGACAGATACATCTCATACACATGTTCTCTGGACAATCGTACCTGTTCTGCCGCGTCAAAGACCGTGTTCAGCTTACGCGCTGCCGCTTCCCATTGCTTGGTCTCAAGCAATTGCGGAAGTACAGGTGGTTTATATAGCTCTTCGAGCGCCTGCGTTGCATCATTCTCCGGTCTTTTGCTGAGTGCCTGATCCATGTCCATATATATAATCTTGTGTTCTTCCGGTCCTGAAAGGACAAGCGAACCCAGACTTTTTCGATAAGCTGCTGTCAATTCGTTAAAGGGAAATGACGGTGTAACTACCATGGACAGATCTCCCTGTAAATATCGAATGACATGCTCACGGAAAGTTTCAGCTGAGATTCTCAACGTCTCCAATTCCATCTGCGGAGCTCCGATCTGATCTTGATTCTGCAAGAACATAACCAGACACTCATGGGGTCCACGACCAAACCACACGTTAAATTGCTCTCCAAGTACTTCCTCTGCAATATTACCTACCGCAAAATCCATCAGATCCAGAGACTGCTGGTCCATTGATGAGAAACGTCCTGTAAGGCGAATCAGCATCATCACAGCCGATTGTTCTGGATCGATATGAATCTCATATTGTTGCAGTTGTTCCCGAAGTGCCCGCGCCGTGATCTCACGCCCCAGCAGCAGATCATGCATGAGATTTTCCCGCAAAATTTTATAGTCAGACTTCCGACTGTATAACAGCCGGTGATATTTATCGAATTCATCCCACTCATCGCGAAGAGACGTGATGGCTGCCGACACCGATCCCATAAACTCATCATCGTTTACGGGTTTCAGGATATAATCTGCTGCCTGCAATTGAATGGCTTTTTTAGCATAATCAAAATCACTGTGACCCGTTAGTAAAATACAGCGGATATGAGACCAGCGCTTGCTTACCTCTGCAATGAGATCCAGTCCTGACATGCCAGGCATGCGAATATCGGTAACCACGATATCTACTGCATTTTCCTCCATAATCTCCAACGCTTCCTTACCGGATGCGGCACGCAGCACGGTCGTTACTCCAAGCTCTCCCCAGGGGATCGTAAGTTCCAGACTTTCTGTTACGTATGTCTCATCATCTACCAGTAATATATCAATCAAGTGATTCACTCCCTATTTCGTTCATTCTGCAAATGGATTCCATCGCTACACATTCCAAGTGCTTATCCTTCATTCTCCAGAAGAAACTCCTGTTCGGCAGGCCATGACAGCGTAACGCGTAATCCACCAAGTTCCGATTCCGTTACATCCAGCCCCGCCTGCTCCCCATATCGAAGCTGGAGTCTCTGATTCACATTCCACAGGCCACAGCCCATCTCCTGATCCATCGTTCCCCTGAGCTTATTCAGAAGCGCCTCACGTGCCTCCTGCGTCATGCCTTGCCCATCATCTTCAACGACAAGAACCATGACACCACCCTGTTTTTCCCCGGATACTCTTATTTCTCCAGCCTCCGCGTCCGCTTCGATACCATGAATTACCGCATTCTCCACTAGTGGCTGCACGATGAGTGGCGGTACCTCCTGTCTTAACATCTCATCAGACAGATCAATCTTGTAATGAATGCGGTCCATACGCATCCGTTGGATCTCCAGATAACAGCTGACAAATTCAATTTCTTCTGTCAACGGTACCACGTCCCGCTCCTGTCTTGTCGTATACCGATAATATCGCGATAGATTATGTGACATCGCTACAACAGCGTCCATACGCTTGAGTTTCGCCATACTCGTAATGAAGGAGAAACAATTATAGAAAAAGTGCGGGTTAATCTGCGATTGCAGCTGCTTCAACCGAGCTTCACGTACATGAATCTGTTCCAGGTAAACGTGTTCAAATAACTGCTGGATCTGCTCCACCATCAAGTTGAAACGTTCGGACAGGAAGCTGAATTCATTGCGGCCCTTTGGCTTAATCCTCACGGAATAATCCTCCTGCTTCAACCGCTGGAACCCGCGAATGAGTTGTTTCACTGGTACCTGCACCTGAACATAGAACAAATACGCCACACCAAAACTCATTAACAACAAACAAATCATGGAAGAATAGAACAGCATATTGGATTGATGAATGGGCTTCAGAATATCTGATAGGGGCATATAGTCCACCAAATACCAGCCTGTTGTACTGGATTTCACCGTGTTGACCATGTAAGGCTCGTTCCCGATCACTACTGTACGATTATCAACGTCCTGAAGTTTATGGATGGACAGTTCTTCCATCAACTGATTCGTTAATGAACGATCTGAAGTCCGGTTATAGATAACACCCGATTCTTCACGGAAATAGAAGGGGTCATGCCTGCCATCGTCTTTGAATTTGTCGAGCATATCTCGAATGTTATCACTATCAAACTCCAGTTTAATAATCGTTTCTGCATTATTAGCCGGGTCTTTAATACCGTATGGAGATACCGTAATCCAGCTAAACATGAACCGATCATCTTCCCCATCCTGAATTTTGCGTACATCCCAGCCGGAAATGATATTTTCCCTTAGCGCTTCTTTATCGTAAGAACGTGCGTCCCTTTCGGAAACCACCCTGCCCAGCGAAGGAGAATACAGATATAATTTCGTGGCCCAATTGGATGAGCTTTCCTGAATACTCAGCTTATTCTGAATACGTTTGACCAGGTTGATCGCATCCAGATCAAAGTAGTTACTGTCCGCATAGATTCGCCGGAAGCTGCCAATATCAGGATCATGTATGAGCAGATTCGGCCATGAGGATAACAGTTCGATGTGTGTGTTCACTTGATTTTGGAAAAATTCAAGCTGGTTACTATTCGATCGATTCAACTCATCTCTGAGAACAGCTGTTGTTTTGTGATTGGAGTACCAGTACAAAAGCACTACAGGAATCAGCATAATCAGAATAAGAATGACCATTTTGGAAAACAGGTTTGTCCGATATGACATCTTTTCATCTCACCTTGTCTTAATTTGTCGTGACATTAATTGTAATGATGTAAGCGCTAAAGACAAACAATTTTTTTGAGACAAACCGATTCATTATCTAGCGTAAGCGTTACCAATTCAAGGGGAAAGGAGATAAAACCAATATTTCTGCACTAAATGCAACTTCCACGCACAAAAAGAGCCAGCGATTAGCCAGCTCTCTATCTAATTTCAGTATATATCTTTAATCGTTCTATTCAACTCAAACTTTATTCCACTTCTGTTTATGTAATTATTCTTTTTTTCTATGAAAATATCAACTATGGAATATCATAATCAAATACCGTATTCGCTCCATCCACGCCTACATCCAGCACAATATCCATAAGTTTCCCATTGACGAACAGAGGGGATTCCGCTTTCCCGTAAAACTCCAACTTACCTGTAAACGTTCCATGGCGTTCAATCTCAACATGTACGGGCCTTAATTGGACAGACTGCAAGGCTTCCAATAGGGGATCGTCCTTTAACTTATAACTACGTGCGAGATCAGGCAATAACACGGCGGATACGGAATCTCTGCCGTAATTTTTGAGTGTCAGATCACAGGTTGCTCGGGTCTCACCCGTTTTCAGCACGTTAAAGGTACAAGAACTTGCATTCTGTACATAGGATACCGCATTAATGCCTGAAGCTCCCCACTTGGCTACATACATGAATTTATCCGTCATGTACGAATAACTGAGAACGATAGCGATAACTACGATCCATAACCCTTTTGCAAGAGCGGGGAATGATTTCCCGATTTCTTTGCGAGTAAGGTAGAATCCACACGCGAATATCCCCAATCCGATGAAAAGTGTGATATGAACTCCACTCAAGTAAGATGTAGTATACGGTGATATACCTATTGCTGACAGCATGGTATCTCCAACAGAAAAACCAAGATGATGGTTACATGTAAAGATAATAGCAAAAAGCAATAAAGCCCCTGAGAACACAAGTCTGGTTCTCGACACACGAACACCCCCTAATCAACCACCTTATTATATCATATTTTTCCTATTTATGATTAACAATCCAAATTAAAAAAACAACAATAAAAAGAACGTCTTCGGTTGTTCACCGAAAACGTCCTCCATTTTCACCGCTGACAAGAACTTGTAATAACACAGGTCTCTCTGTTATGGCTAACGATCATTTATTGCTTAGCCAAGAATGCATCGAGTTGTTCCTGTTTGGCTGCAATAATTTTATCGATTCCCGCTGCTTTCAATTTCTCCAGATATTTCGGAATCATCTCATTTGGATCAACTGCGCCCGATGTCATACCCGGCTTGAACTGTTTGTTCACGTTGTTGACCGCAGCAATTTCATTTTTGACAGATTGGCTGTTGAATGTAAAGCCCAGTGCTGGCGACTTCACACCTTTGGCGTTAAACTCTTTGAACTTCTCCCATTTCTGTGGATCTTCATTATCCCAGAGGAAGTTCAGGAATTGGTTACCCAGTTGCCATTGTGCACCTGGATTGTAGGTACGACTGTTGGCATCTACGCCATCAGGGAGAGCAATGATATTATCCTGTCCGTCTTTTTTCACATAATGTGTACCTTCAATTCCGAAGTTTAACAAGTTGTTAATTTCCTTGTCGGAATGCAGCAGGTTAATGACCTGCATCGCTTTCTCCGGTTGCTCGGAAGAACGGGAGATTGCAAGCATCGCTCCAGACGCATCACCCGTCGTGATTGTTGGCTGTGTCATCTCAATCTGAGTGAGTGGGAAACCCACATACCCTTCTTCTTCTTTATCCTTGCCTGGCTTCATGCCATCTGTCCAGAGAAACGCTTTTCCAGCCTTCGCCTGGTCTTTCGGGAACACATTAGAAGTAGCAGCATCACTGTTGATATATCCCGCTTGATACCACTTGCGAGCGAGTTCAGCTGCTTCTTTGAATTCTGGGGTCTCCACTTCATTCAGCACCGTTGTTCCGCCTGCTGTTTTGGAGATGACTCCAGGTACGGAAGCATCACCGAGATAATCCCAATCCAGATTCTCTAACAGCCCGTTACCGTTGGTATTGGACATATAGAATGGTGTGATGGCTGGCTCGTTTTCCTTGATTGTTTTGAGCAGAGGCTCCAGATCAGCCCAAGTTTTTACAGATGTCAGGTCCAGTTTATACTTGTCAGCCAGATCTTTACGTACCAACACACCACGTGTCGCAGCGAGTTCCTTATTCGTAGGAACGCCGTAATTCACGCCGTCCACCTGGGAACCTTCCAGAAAGGCAGGGTCCAGGTTTTTCTTAATATCCTGACCATGTGCATCAAGCAGATCATTCAAGGGCAAGAATGCGCCTTTAGCTACATTCACCGTGTAGTTCTGCCAAGCTGCTGTGAATATAATATCTGATTTTTCACCTGAGGAAATCATGAGATTCAGCTTGTTATCCCACTGTCCCCAGTCAATTGCATTGATCTTAAGCGTGGCCCCGATCTTTGGTTCCATCTTTTTGTTAATCTCGGCTTCCACCAGAGCGACATCCTTCTGAGGTGTCCCTGGGTAGAACAGTGTCACTTCATAGGGTTTGCCCCCACCTTCACTTGCTCCTCCGCCTTCTGCGCCAGGTGTTGTTGTTCCACCCTTGTCTGATGAGCAAGCAGCCAGCACCAGGCTCAGCGCCATAACCGTTGCCATCATGCGTGACCATACCTTTAATGATCTAACCAATTGAACCCCTCCTGTCATGTGTTGAACCATACAACCGAATTCCCCAATTCACAATTAAACCGATAACTACTTCTGTATATGCCCTTTCAGTCCATCTTCATTTACCTTGCCCACTCCGCTAACCGGTTCAGAGTTATCCCTTCACAGCGCCAACCGTAAGACCTTTGATGAAATAACGCTGGAAGAACGGATATGCCAGTACAATTGGACCAATACCGACTACAGCCATCGCCATTTGCAGAGTTTTGTTAGGCAGATTCAGCAATCCACCCTGCGACGAAATCTGTGAAGAGACGTTGGAGTTGGTTGTTAAATATTGAATATCGAGCAACGTCCGGTACATAAGGTACTGAAGGCTGATCGTCCGGTTATCTGATATAAAAATCATACTAAGGTACCAGTCATTCCAGTAATTCAATGTACTGAACAACGCGACGGTTGCCATTACGGGGAGAGAGAGCGGAAGCACGATACGTGCAAACGTTCTCAATTCTCCCGCACCATCAATCCGAGCCGATTCCAGAATAGACACCGGAATGGAGTTCGCGAAGAATGTACGCATGACCAGTACAAAGAATGGGGATAGCAGTAGCGGCATAATGAGTGCCAGTAGGGAGTTTTTCAGATCCAATACGTTGACATAGACCAGGTACCAAGGTACCAGCCCCCCATTGAACAACATTGTGAAGAAGATGAAAAAGGCGAACCAGCCCCGGTAAGGCAGATCTCTCCGTGAGAGCGGATACGCATACAATGCGGTCAGCGCAACACTTGTAATGGTACCTACAACGGTAACGATAAAGGATATACCATACGAGTGAATGATCTGATCCATATCTCTGAACAGAAACTCATAAGCCGTCAGGCTGAATTTCTCTGGAATAAGCTTATATCCATTGGCAATTACTGTTGTCTCGTCCGAAAATGAGATGGCGAAGACAAGCAGGATCGGCACGATACAGGCAATGGCATAGAATAGAAACATCGCATGAATAACGGATGCGGAACGCTTCGATACGGCTAGTGGATCACGTGATTTCACAGCTGACTTGCCTCCTCTCAAAATAATGCATTATCTTTATCTATTCGCCTTACGATGGTATTGGATACAAGAACCAGCACAAATCCAACGATTGCTTGGTATAGACCGGCTGCTGATGACATCCCGATATCTCCACCGATAAGGAACGTACGATATACGTAGGTATCCAGTACATTCGTTACAGGGAACAGCGCCCCCGATTCCAATGGAACCTGGTAGAACAGACTGAAGTCTGCATAGAATATACGGCCAATTTGCAATAATGTCATAATGACGATTAATGGGACGAGAAACGGAATGGTGATGAAGCGTATCTGATGCCATTTGGTTGCGCCATCGAGCACAGCTGCTTCATAATATTCTTCATCGATACCCACGACAGCTGCCAGATAAATGACCGCATAATATCCAATATTCTTCCATGTGTTCACCAGTGGCAAAATATACGGCCAATACTTCGGCTCTGAATACCAGTCGATCGGCTGACCGCCGAACATCTGCAGAACCGTTGAGTTCATGAAGCCTGAATCCTTGCCCAGGAAAGCCAGTACCAGATAACTGACCACAATCATGGACAGGAAATACGGTAATAGCATAAGTGATTGATATAACTTGGACATTGCCTTGTTCTTCACTTCATTGAGCAGAATAGCAAGCCCGACACCTACTAAGAGATTCAGTGCAATGAACACCGTGTTATACGCGAGTGTATTTCGGGTAATTTCCCATGCATCACTGGTTGAGAACAAATATTTAAAATTGTCCCATCCACTCCATGGGCTACCCCAAATACCATCTGCATAGTTTACATTTTTGAATGCGATCAGAACGCCGAACATCGGCATATAGTTGTTCACCAGTAGAAACAGGACACCTGGCAAGAACATGAGATACAGCACCTTGAATTTGCCAAGATTGTGCCACACAGACTTGCGCTTTCGGACTGTTTCTCCCGGTATTTCCGATATCCGTACTCCCTTACCCGCCTGGGGTTGTGTCTTCATAACTTGTTCTCCCTCACTCCTCTTGAATTCTTCCTCAGGATGAAGCTCCGTTGCGGCTCCTGTGGTTCAAGTATACGGCGGGGCGAGTAAGACCTCTATCTGCTGTGGTGACCTGTTGACTTATCAAATTATGACTTTAGTACCAAAAAAAACAAAAGACGCAGCATGCTGCGCCCTGAACTATACGGTACGTGACTGTTTTCGAAACTCCTGTGGCGTTATACCCGTGCACTTTTTGAACATTTTGGTGAAATGCGAGTAATTGTAGTACCCCACCTTGCCAGCGATATCCGTCACTTTGACGGTGGACTGGGACAACAATGTCTTCGCTTTGGCTACTCTGCCCTGCAGAATAAACTCAGACAGGGACATCCCCTTCTCTTTCCGAAACAGACGTGATAGATAAGCTGGATTGAATCCGGCAAAAGCTGCAAGTTCCTCTCGCATAAGTTCTTCACCAATATGAGTTTCAATATAAACGCACAACTGATCCACAATGGTCATGGGGCTATGATCGTCCGGGTACAATACCGGGATAACACGATCAATCAGATCAGCCGTCCACTGCTTCAACTGCGGCAACGACCTTGTCACCATACTCTCCTCCGGCTCCCGTTCACCCGGATACAGACTGCGTATTGACACGTTTTTCTGATGAAGCAGCGGATAGACCACATGCAGCATGGCATGATAGTAGAGATGCAGCATTTCAGGAGATAAACCCTCCTGTGCAGCAAGCAACTCAAAAATCTCATCCACACGTTCTCGCAAATCCCCTACTTTACCTGTCTCAAAAAGAATAGATAATTCCGAAAACCATGGAATAGGCAAAAAGCGATCTTCCTGATCTCTTCCCCGCTCATCATAGACAAATACTTCTTCAAGCTCCTTAATATTGCGCCGCTCCATATCCATCAGTTCATTTAACATGCCTTGCAGCTCAGTCACAGCAACCGGGGCACCAACATAACAGGACAACCGACAGTAGAAATACGTACCACATTCCTGAATATATCCCTGACAACGTTGTGCCACTTCGCTCGCACTCGGAATGATGCCATCTTGCTCATAAGCAAGCACTATATTTAATCCACTTTGATCCTGAAACACCTCACCGGGCTTGTCGCTAAGCAGCATCTCTTTGGCTGCATTACGAAGGGCATATTCCAATACCTCTTCGTCACGCAAATCAAAATCACGCACCCATTCCTCTACCGATATCACAATGGGTAACACACGAGCCTGCGGATCTATCTCGGCACCATACAGTTCTGCGAGCTCTTGCAACCGTTGTTCGGTTAACGTGATACGCTGAGAGATGGCATCTTTCCAGAAGCGTTCCGTCAGCAGCGGTTTATGGGTTTTCCAGCGTTTGTATACGGTCTCATAAACTTCGTTGGTACGGGTACGCTGCTCCCCATCCTTGATCTTCTCCACCGCCTGGGTTACTACCTTAATCAATTGATCCGCTGGAGCCGGCTTCAACACATAATCAAAGCTGTTTAGCTTAATGGCTGTCTGAGCATAATCGAATAAAGCATGCCCTGTCAGGAAAATGGTCAGTATGCCTGGATCATGTTTTAACACCCAACTTTGCAGGTCAAGCCCTGTTTCACCAGGCATCTCGATATCACAGATCATAATATCGATAGCATTAGCCTTTAAAATCTTTCGTGCCTCTTCGGCATCACCAGCACTGTATACCTGGTCAATGCCTGCTGCTTGCCAATCGACTCCTTCCACCATTGCTTGTAATGCATACACTTCATCATCCACGATCAACAGGTTCCGCATAGGCTCCCCCTTCTTCCTCTTCGGTCTGAGCGGGTAAATCAATGATGACTTTGGCGCCATGATCCACCTCATTGCCAAACTGCAAACTGGCTTGATCACCATACTTCACTAAAAGCCGATGAGCCACGTTCCATATACCGATATGCTGTCCACTCGGGTCTTCAGCGTATTGTCCATGTTGCAGACGCCCCAACAATTCCTCTTCAAATCCAACACCATTGTCCACAATCATCAGTTGAAGCACCGTCCCATCTACCTGACCGGACGACTTCTGACCGAGGCGCGCCACGATCCGAATGACAAAGGCTTGTGTCCGGCGCTGAAATCCATGAATAATGGCATTCTCCACAAAAGGCTGAATGGTTAATGGCGGAATCACATAATGTCCCAGATTCGGTTCGATATCCAGTTCAAAATCGAATCTGCTTGGAAACCTCAGCTTTTGAATTTCTAAGTAATGACGAATGTGCTCGAGCTCTTCATCCAGACGAATAACACGTTTGCCTGCACGCAGACTGAATCGAAAATAATCGGCCAGATGACCAGCCATCTGCTGCACCAACTCATGTTTTTGCAAGGAAGCCAGACTATGAATAATATTGAGTGAATTCAGGTAAAAGTGAGGATTGATCTGCATCTGCAGTTGTTTGAACTCTGCCTCCCGCGTCCGCAACTGTTCCTCATACACATCAATCTTCAGATGCCTGATCTCACTGGTCATTTGATTGAAACTTCGTGTCATAAATTCAAGCTCCGACGAAGATGGCGGGTCCAGCTTCACATCGAGATCTCCACGGCTGACCCTTCTCATGCCTCGGATTAACGCATTCATCGGGCGGAATAACAGATGCCGCAAAAAGATCAGTGCAGTAACCAGAATTACTGCCGCACCAATAGGAAGCAGACGAATGATCTGCTGGAAAAACGGGAGGTTACGCATCATGTCTTCCTCAGGCAGCAGCACGATATAATTCATCTGGGACATGGCCGAGGCAGTACCCAACATCAAATATTGACGTGCTTCTCCCTTGTTCACAACTTCAGAGATCACCTGATACGGATTCTTCAGGCCGGGAAGATGCGCTGCAGCCAGCTGAATCTGTGCAGTATTCAATGTGGAATCCGATAGTGCCCCACCGTCTGTTCCAACAATGACTGCACCTCCCCGATCTCCGGATTCAGTGAATTGTTGTGTATGATTCAGTGCATTCATATCAACAAGTGCACCTGCATAGAACTGCTGGTTGATTCGCACCGTTTTCACCAGCGCATTCCACGTCCCGCCACGCACGATGCTCCATTCCGGCTTCTGGATATCCCCTTCCAATTGCTGCATCTGGACTGGCATACTCTCCTGCACAACCGACTTTTTGACATCATAATTGCCTGAAGTGGCGAGCAGCAGATCATCATTCACGGCATCATATAGAAAAAAAGAATCGATTAGATTATAAAAACCGATATCTGTCATGAATTTGTTCATAATCCGTTGCTTTGCAATGATATAATCGCCGCTGCCGTATTTCAGAAAAAACAGAGAGATAATATCCGGGTCCCGCTCGCCCAGACTATATAAATACCGATTCGTCTCCTGTAACACACGTTCATTCTGCTCCACACTCTTGGCGAGATGATTCATATTGGTGAGGGATACTTTGTCACGTACAACTTTCATGGCGTAGACGTTGTTGTAATAAAGCAGCATGAATAATGGCAGCATGATCAATGTAAGACCCACTATAAATTTAAAACGAAGTGAACGGATAAAGCTCATGGATTATGGATTCCCGCCCTTTTAGAGGTAGTTCAAAAAGTCCGCTGTACTGAAACCAGACTTTTTGAACACACACTTTATTTAAACATATTTTTCTATTTTCTTCCTTATGATGGCATGTTTATTGTAATCACCCCTGCTTGCCACTGTCTATGGGGTCCCGTGACCTTCACATATCAATTCTGGTGACTTCCATCCGCTCCAATTTCAAGAGTAACAAGCTTCATGTAGTAATAAATTCTCCAGTTGTAAAAAAAATCCTTCATTATTACTCAGAAGCTTCTCCCTAAAAATAAATGCTGCGGCAAGCCCCGGACTCCACGAACGCCCGATCTTGACATGCATACGATATATCACTCCTCGGGTTAGTCACCAGGATGTAGGGAGGCCTGTTCGATGAATATTCAACTCACTGCGTTACACTATGTCTATCTGGCATTTATCGTCTTGATTATTGCGGTAATGATCCGGCGCAGGGATACTACCATCATCTGTGTCGCGGGTATTATGACCATTGGACTTCTGGCAACCGAAACCTTAAGCGGGTCAGTTGCCGGGATCTTCAGCAGTTTTATCTATGCAACAAAAGAGTTGCTAAGTACGATCTTTATCATCTCGATTATTGTGGCGATGAGCCGTGTTCTGATCAGAACCGGCATTAATGAGGTCATGGTAACACCCGTCACCCGGTTTATCCGTTCCCCTCAGGTCGCGTATTGGGGTATCGGATTGATCATGATGGTAGTATCGCTATTTTTCTGGCCATCCCCAGCCGTAGCACTCGTCGGAGCAGTACTGCTTCCTGTAGCCGTGCGTGTAGGTCTTCCTCCGATTGGAGCTGCTATTGCCATGAACCTGTTTGGACATGGGATAGCACTGTCGGGAGATTACATTATTCAGGGGGCTCCCAAACTTACGGCCGATGCAGCGGGTCTACCAGTCACTTCCGTCATGACGGCCAGCATTCCTTTGGTCATTGTCATGGGCACCGTATCTACACTTACAGCCTTCTGGATGCTACGCAAAGAGATGAAATCAGGTTCACCTGTTCATTCCCCAAACGTTACATCAGGTACCGTGAGCACGGAACCTTCTTCTTTATCAGAGGCTGTGTCCACCTCCCTACCCACTGATCAGCCTGTTGAACGTCAAGCCATGTCACTCCGTTTGCAAAAAGCATTCGCTCTGCTTATCCCTCTGTTATTCGCAGTTGATGTGATTCTGATGTTTGTATTGAAATTGCAAGGCGGCGATGCAACAGCTCTGATTGGCGGAACCGCTGTGGTTATACTGATCGCCGTTACCCTTGCCGCACACCGACATGCGGGACCAGAGGAAACGACCAATTATTTAATAGAAGGATTTCAGTTTGGTTTCAAGGTGTTTGGACCGGTTATTCCCATAGCCGCATTTTTTTATCTGGGAGATGCTGCAATTACGGAGTTGTTCATCAACCCTCTTCCTGAAGGTTCACACGGGATCGTGAATGATCTTGGGGTCGCCCTTGCTGGACTGGTACCATTGAATGATACGGTGGGCGCAATTACAATGACGGTGACCGGAGCGGTCACAGGAATGGATGGTTCGGGGTTCTCAGGGATATCCCTGGTTGGCTCGATTGCGTCCATGTTTGCAGGTTCGGCAGATTCCGCACCTGTACTGACAGCATTAGGTCAGGTTGCAGCCATATGGGTAGGTGGTGGAACCTTGATTCCATGGGCATTGATTCCTGCTGCTGCAATCTGCGGAGTCAATCCTTTTGAACTTGCAAGACGCAACCTGAAGCCTGTACTGCTGGGGCTCACGGTAACAACAATTGTAGCCATCTTTCTGATCTGACCAAAGGTTATTTACACTGACACTACGATGACAGAAGCACCTTCCAATCGCTGTTATTCCCAGATTTTTTTGATCCCCTTTCTCAAGGGGAAATCCGGTAATAGCGTATGCTTCCGATGCAGCTTTCTTTCAGAAAGCTTTTAAACGACCGCTTCGCTTTTTCAGGTTTTTTCTGTCCTCTCCGTTATCGTGTAAATGATTAGTTCATCTCAAATAGACATTTTAAAAAGACGTGCGTGAACGCGCCCAGTTCCAGAGATCTTCACGTTTCATCTCTGCCAGATGCAGCATGTCCACATATGGATCTCCCTGTAGTCCAAGTACAGAAGCAAAAGCAGGCTCCGTCTTCCAACCTGCCTGTTTCAGTCTGCGGATCTCACGGTGTCCCGCGTCTCCCCACAGTTGTAATAATCTCCACTCAACGATCATATGTAAGTATGCATTCTGCCTGTAAACTGGCACGGATTGGGCAAAAATCTCCACAGGCCAATGTCCCACTTGCAAATTACAAGTCACATAAGGACGTTGGTCTGGAAGATCCCCACCACGTACACATTGAAATTCAGCAACGGCTCCGATTCGATTGTGTATCTCGGCTTCAAACACGTCCAGATCCTCTGCATAACACAGCAGATCCAGATCACTCCCAGGTATATCAATATCAATTGGCACCGTTCCTGCTGGATACGGGTGATAGTCAGCTAATATATCAAGTAATCCACTGCTCTGTAACACATGATAGGCGTCCTGCTGACGTGCATTGCCCGAAGCCAGATGTGCCATTACTTCTGCGGTAGTACTCATCTTCCCGCCTTGGACCACAGTTAGTTCGAGCCTCCTGTAATGACCTGTTTCACACGTCCCACTTGACCACTCGTCAGTCGTACTTTGATTCCGTGTGGATGCGTAGGTGATTTGGTTAACAGATCCTTAACAATGCCCCGTGTCAGCTTACCTGTAGCTTGATCCTGCTTCAGCACAATGTCCACTTCCAGACCTGGCTTAATATTTACACGTTGTTGTCCATTCATTATGTTCACTCTCCTCTATGTCGTAATTCATACCATGTATACTATATAACCCTTAAACTCAAAGCTCCATCTATTGTAGACGTTTTGGTTTCAAAACAAAAGGGACACGGCAATAACCTCCTAAGGCTGGTTCCATGGTTGATATGAAGACCAAGATAAAGAAACCGCAGGTCTCTTCATCTGAGACCTACGGTTTCTAATTGGATTACCATGTTCAGGGCTGCACATGCTTCAAAATAGACGAGGGCGAAGTTCCATCCTTCGCGGCTTCGCGTGCCTTTACAGCAAGTAGCTCAGACACCGTAACGAATTGGTACCCCTGCTGCTGTAGTTTCGGCAGAATCGTTTTGAGTGCTGCTACCGTATGCGACTTGCCTTCCACCTTATCGTGAAAAAGTACAATATCCCCATTACGTGCGTTCTTCAACACTTTGTTAACGATAGCCGATACACCTGGAGAAGCCCAGTCCCGTGTATCCTGATGCCAAGACCAGAGTACAATGGTATACCCTTTTTGTTTGGCAGCCTGGATGACCATGTCATTGTAATAGCCGCCCGGTGGTCTGAATAACAGGGGACGCTCCGCGCCAGCTTTAATAATGGAACTTTCTGCTTCGTTCATATCCTTCATGTACTTGTCCGCACGTGTTGATCGAACTGCATACGTGTGCGCATACGTATGGTTGGCGATTTCATGCCCTTCGAGCTGTTCCTGCTTAATCAGTTTAGGAAATTTATCTGCCCATTTGCCAAGTACAAAAAAAGTTCCTTTAGCATGATACTGCTGTAACAAAGCCAGGATCTGCGGAGTCTGAATCGGATCTGGTCCATCATCAAAGGTAAGGGCGATGAGTTTATCCTGCGTGGGAACTTCCCACACAATCTCTCCTCGTTCCTCATAATACTGACGGTTCTTCTGTACAGGCTTCGCATAAGCAGAACTGCTACCTAGCAAAATAATTAGCGTGAACATTCCGATGACTCGGGCTGCCTTCAGGTTCATGTGGTGTCCTCACTTTGTCTTCATACGTAAACTCCCTGTTAGCATTTCCCGATTCACCCGAACTCATTAACGAAAGATCTGATCCACGACTGCAATTTCCTCAGCAGTTAATTCCACATTTAATGTTTGCAGATTGTTAATGACCTGCTCTGGTCGCTTGGCACCCGGAATCAATGCATCAATGGAAGGCTGAGTCAGGTACCAGGCCAGAACCAGATGCGCGACCTCAACATCTTTGGATTGTGCTATGCTGCGCAGTTGCTCAACTTTATCGAGATTTTCAATGAAAGCTTCACCTGTGAACAGCGGGTTCTTTGCCCGTCCATCCTGAAAGGTTGTATCACGATTATATTTCCCGCCCAGCAGTCCCGCTGCTAGAGGGAAGTAAGGAACAAACGAAATGTTATGCTCAGCCGTATACGGCAATAGCTCTTTCTCCGCATCTCTTTTGAACAGATTATATTCAGATTGCAGTACGTCTACATGCCCGTCCTTGTTGGCTTCACGCAACTGATCAATGGAGAAATTAGATACGCCAATGGCACGAATTTTGCCAGCGTCTTTTAATTGTTTTAACGTATCTACCGCTTCATCCTTAGGCGTATGTTCATCCGGAAAGTGGATGTAGAACAGATCAATGTAATCGGTTTGCAGACGTTTCAACGCCTCATCCACGGATGTTTTCAGAAAAGCAGGTGAGTTATCTATGACAATCTTGCCATCCACTAATTTATGAGCTGCCTTGGTTGCAATGATGGTATTCTGCCGCTGACCGGTTTCCTTCAGTACTTCACCAATCAGTCGTTCGGAATGCTCCGGTCCATAGATGTATGCCGTATCCACAAAGTTAATGCCTTGTTTCAAAGCTGTACGAACCACTTCCTTACCCGTCTCATCATTCAGCATGTCCGGATAGATATTATGTCCGCCTACTGCATTCGCACCCAGTCCAATGGGATTCACGATCAGATCCGTCTTGCCCAACCGAATTTGTTGTTCTGCCATGTCTCATCTCTCCTTCACTGATCGAATAAGTATAATTTAGTTGTAACGTCTTTCTTGTCCCATATTATATCAAACCATTTAGCATATTTAAAATATCGGATTTATCGGATTAGGTGTTTTTCAGCGCAGTTGCTTCCACGTCGTTAATAAACCGGCGCAGTTTCGCAGCCACATCACGGGTGATTTCGCCGTTTTCATACAGTTGTTGCACTGTATTGCGCTGTTCCTGAATCGCCACCATCTGCAACTCCAATTTCTCCTGATTAAACGGATCTTCCGTTTTACCCTGGTTCCAGGTGCGCAATTTGGCAATTACACGCTCATACTTGGCAATGACCGACAGTGCGACGACTCGATTCCCATCATTCATATGGGCACGAATAGCCTTAATTGCCGCTTCAGAGGTGCGCAACTTTACCTGACGGAACAGTTCTGCATTTTCAAGCATAAATGGTTGATTCGGCTTCTGGGACCGGTTCGTGAACAGATGTCCTAACACACGACCGATCTCGCTGATCGAGGTCATGAACTGAGTGTTTGCACGATTCGCCAGCATCATTTCCTTGCGATCCAGCCAGCTGTCACATTTGAAGGCCGCATCAGAAGCAATTGCATTTTCGTCTAACATTACTTCAACTTCTTTACGCTCCGCCCGGGTGGCAATCAGGTTAATCGCCGTTTCTTGTTTCTGAATATCTTTGCGTTTATCGGCGGTAAGCTGACCTGCGGCCTGTCTGATGTACTTGGACAAGTCGGAGACAACCGCGAGTGCCGCAGCTTTGTTCTCATCGTTCATTTCGGATTTGACAGCTCGTATTGCCGCATTCAGCATAATGTCATGTGCTTTTCGTTCTGACTTCTGCGGTGTTTCTTCTGTGGATTTCCCATCGTCCTTGGCCAGAACTGGAAGAAACACGCTCGCCGCAATCAGGGAGAAGAGGATAACCCCTGCCGCGAGGAAAATAATCAGATCCCGTTCAGGGAAAGGTGATCCATCCTGAAGCACATAAGGAATGGAGAACGCACCCGCCAATGTTACAGCCCCCCGCACTCCAGAGAGGGAAATGATCGTAATATCCTTGAATCTGGGCCTGCCAATAGAGGATTTGGTACGTAGCAATTCATTCCCTTGCCAGAACAGATAGATCCAGAGAAAACGCAGAACCAGCAGTAGCACCGAGATCAAGCCCACATATCCCAACACCTGCAGATTATTAAACGAAACATTTTCAAAGATGGTACTCAGCACATCCGGTACCTGTACACCCAAAATAACAAACACCAGACCATTTAGTATAAATAAAATGACTGACCATGTGCTCGCAGATACCACCTGCATTTTCAACTGAACCGATTCAGCGCGGTCACGCTCAATGGCGTGGATAATACCGCCTGCCACTACCGCAAGAATACCTGATACCCCAATTTCTTCACTCACCAGATAGATGATAAATGGCGTCAGGATTTGCAGCAGCATGTGAATGGTCACATCTTCCATGCCCAGTCTACGGATCCATACCCCTAGCCTGATTAACAGAAAAGAT
The DNA here is from genome assembly GCF_037993015.1 of Paenibacillus sp. FSL E2-0151. Classification (NCBI taxonomy): domain Bacteria; kingdom Bacillati; phylum Bacillota; class Bacilli; order Caryophanales; family Paenibacillaceae; genus Paenibacillus; species Paenibacillus sp. FSL E2-0151. Next base: position 2,440,919 of record NZ_CP150308.1, on the reverse strand, counting down.
AACAATGCCCCGACAAGAAGTCCGCCAATCGCAATCAGAATAAAACTGAAGGTTGCATTCGCCAGGGAAAATACACCTGTAACTGTGGCTGCAATTGCGAATTTGAAGGCCACGAGGCCAGATGCATCATTCATTAATGCTTCACCTTCAAGAAGCCTATGTATGCCTTTGGGCAAATGTACCCGGCCCGCCATGGCGCCAACGGCCACAGCATCTGTCGGGGACAGTATGGCTGCAAGAGCAAAAGCAGCAGGTAACGGAATCGAAGGAATCAGCCAGTGAATGGCATATCCCGCCACGACCACCGTCACGAATACAAGCCCTAGTGCAAGCAGAAGTATCGGTGCACGCAGATTCCATAATTCATTCCTTGGCGTTCGCTTACCATCGTTGTATAACAAAGGTGCGATGAACAGTACAAAGAACAATTCCGGATTCAATGGCAGGTGAACACCTGCGGGAAGCAAAGCTATAGCTACACCAAGCACGATTTGAATGAGCGGAATGGGAATAAAGGGTACAAACCGGTTTAAAATATTGGATAAACCAATCAGTACCAGTAACACAAGTACGGCAATAAATATTTCCATGATGACAATCCCTTTCCGCTATAGAAGTGGTGAAACCTTTGTTGTATAGGTTTATTTTAACATAATCCAGACTTTATTATAAAAATGTTGTCATATTCATATACCCAATCAACTCGCCTCAGACTAGTCTTAATGAAAGATTTCTGATGGATTCTGTATATAAGATGTTACAATATGCTCAGGACAATACCCGTTTGGAAAGGAACTTGCATCTATGGCATTTGGAATTAAACGACAAGAGCTTGCTGCGTGGAAGGAACAAGTGGCTCGGGGTGAGATTGCGTACCTCACTCATTTCTGGATTGACAACCGATTTCCCGGTATCACCAGTGTCACCAAAGTTGGCTGTGCAGATCTGGAACGTCTCGAACGTTGGTGCAACGATCATGGGCTGGACCCGCGATACATTCATCGTCGGCAGCCCTTTCCCCACTTTGACCTGATGGGCAGCAAGCAAAAAGAAATTTTGATCCAAGAAGGCATGACAGATCATGTGGTTCGCTTTCATTTGTAAACCAACTCAAAAACGCCAGTCTTCAAGGTTCATCCCCCCGCAATTAGGGACGAACTCATGAGGACTGACGTCTTCAAGGAATCAAGTCATATTATGGACTACCGGTGGATCTGCTCAAACGACTTCATGTTCTCCAGCAGTTTCAGTTCAATTTTCTTCAGCATGCCAAACATCTGCTGTTGCTCCTCTTCGGAAAGTGCTTGCAACAATTCCCACGTCATTCGGCCACGATTCGCATTAAGTGTCTTGGCAAGCTGCGCGCCTTCATCCGTTAAGGACAGCCACACAATTCTCCGGTCTTCTTCACTGCGCACCCGCTGGATCAACCCTTCCGTCTCCAGTTGATTCAGTACAATGGTGGTTGCGCCGGAAGACAAACTGAGTTGTCTGGCCACATCAACCGCCATGCAACGTTTTTCACGTAAAATCATGCCCAATATATGACTTTTTGTCGGATTCAGCTTACAGTTGGTTTCGGTCTTCTGCTGCTGATCCAATACTTTGTTTTTATATCTGAAGAAGGCCTCCAACAATTGATCTACATTTGCCAATTGAGAGTTTCGCTCCGTATCCGGGCTCATAAACGTTCCTCCGCCTTTCATCATAACCTACCTTATATTGTAACATATTTACACTATGATGTTTGTGAAAAATGCGCTTGTATCCGACACCCTATCGTTGACTGCAAGACTCTTGTTTTATTTTGGGTTTCGCCTATTGCATTATGGCAACGGGTTTGTTTATAATAACCTATATCTTTAAAGTTACTTTTAGTTACTTAATGATTTTAATAAATCTGTTGTTATAAAGTAAATAAAGCGTCACCATTATAATGCAAGGGACTTATGCACATGAATCAGAATACACAATCACAACTCAAAACGGATGTTTGCATCGTCGGCGCGGGACCTGGCGGTGCTTTGCTTTCTTATTTACTGAATCAAAAAGGAATCTCCACGATGCTCATTGAGCGGCAGCCCCACCTGCACAAGTCGTTTCGCGGGGAGTTGCTTAATGTGGATGGCGAAGCCATTTTGAATAAACACGCCCTCTATTCCCTCATTCAGGAACGAGGAGCGCTGCTCTTGGAACAGATTCAGTATTGGGAAAATGGGCAGATTATTCATACGGTATCACCGGGCAATGGAGAATCTCATGTTGGTATTCATGTACCCCAAGATCATCTCCTGGAAGCCATCGTGTCGCATGCTCAGCAGCACAATTCAAACGAACAAGTACTATTCAATACGATTATGACCGGTTTGTTACGAGACAAGAACGGCCAGGTCGTGGGTATTAACATTCGGCAGAAGGGTGTTCCTGCCTCCATTGAAGCATCTGTAATTGTGGGTGCTGATGGCAGATACTCTGCTGTACGCAAACATTCCGGTATGACCCCGGAGATTCGTAAGCATGGGTATGATCTGCTCTGGGCACGCATTCCGGCACCCGTAGGTTGGGAACCCGCTGTTCGAATGGCCAGCATGGATGGTCAACAGCTCGCACTGTTCTCACAGTTCGGCGGTTATGTTCAGATTGGATGGAACATTCCCGAAGGAGCTTACTCCAAGCTGCGAGAGCAGCCGATTTCTCCTTTTGTAGATAAACTTGTATCTGCTTTTCCTTGCCTGTCTGATTCTGTAGCTGCCAACATTCAGAGCTGGAGTGATTTTGTTCTGTTATCTGTCGAAAGCAGCTATTGCCCGTCGTGGGCACAGGACAATGTTGTACTCATCGGTGATGCCGCTCATACCATGACACCAACCGGTGCGTTTGGACTTAATGCCGCGCTCGAAGATGCGGATGTGCTCTCCGAATTACTTGTCCAAATGGCTGCAGATCAATTCAGTTCCACTGCACAACTTCAGGAACTTCAGACGATTCGCGGTGCAAAGGTACAGCAGCAACTTGCACGACAAGTGGAGATGGAATCCTCTTTCCAACAGCGGTATGAATCCTTTCTCTAAACCCAGTAAATACGAGTAAAATGTCTATATGCCCAAACAGCCGATCACTTCCTCATAGAGAAGAATCGGCTCTTTGGTTTGTTGGTTTATCTTTTTTATGTAATTCCGTATCCTTCTTCATTTTCGTTTGCGTGGAGCAAACGTGTCTTCTCTGGGTGCTTCTTGTACAGTATCCACGTCCTTCGGATAGGATGAGATGTTATCTTTTTCATATACTGCTTTCTCCAGATTGCTTAAGCGGCGCAATACTTGTTTGCTTTTACGTACGATATATACAATACCAATAATCAGCAGGATCAACATCAGAATGAATATAACCATCTCCGGATAAAAGACAAATGACATGAATCCACCTCCTTTGAAAACGATTTCTCTATATCATTCTAACCTTAATGATTCAAGACGTGAACCCGATTGGAAGTTTCGCTTGTGGAATAAGGACTAAACCACCTGACACAACGACAGGAACTCACCCTGCTGCAAAAGTAAAAAAGGTGGCATCCCTGCTCAGGATTACCACCTTGAACCTCGAATAAGATTCGAAGTCTGTGATTATTATTTTATCCTTCTCTGCCGTTCATGGCACTAACTCGAAGTTCCGTCAGAGGCAGAGACGTTTGCTCTGGATGACGTAGTCTCACTGTTCGGCTCTCACCGGGGAGCAGATCGAAATAATTGTCACTGAATCGGACACGCCCAAGGGGAAGCTCCAGCTTCACCAATCGTGCAATCGCACCACTGGCCGTAACCGTAACAGACTGCTCCTCCTCGTTCACATGCACGCTCAATTGCGACTCTGGCAACTTCACATCCTTAGGATCACTCAAGAAGTATCGATTACTCGGTGCCGCAAATCCTTCGGATACCAACTCAACCATTACTTCCTCCGCGCGTCTACCCTGTAACACCTGTACTTCAGTTAATTCAGCAATACACCGTGAGGATTGGGATGTTACCTCAACAGCATGTGAGCTGGAGTAGATCTTCTCTCCATTCAATGCATAGACATTGAGTCGAAGCTCCCCTTTCAAGACGTCACGTGTATCGTTCACAACCCACAACGCAAGCGGCTCACCTGGCTCATGCTCCAGTGACAACAGAACAGGATGAAAGAATATTTTCCCATAATAAAAGGATGCCTTCGGCAGCAGTTCATAATCGATCATGGACCAGCTTGTTCCTGGCCAACTATCATTCAATTGCCATACAAGCGCACCGCTGTTACGGTGATTGATGCGCCGGAAATGTTCAATTCCATATCGCAGCCCTTCTGCTTGAGTAAGCATGGAGTAGTTCATATACTCTTCTATATCTTGCGGAATCCCTGTGTAACCCTCCATCAGCAAAATACCTTTCTGGTGGTTGGTATCTTTGTTACGATAGGCCATCTCCGGACTGCCCCAGTAAAACTGACCTGCGGGCATATTTTTCTCCAGTGTGTAACGATTGGCCGAGGCGTGCATACCAAATTCACTACTGAACAATGCATGGTCGTTTTTGTAATTTTTGAACGTTACACCTTCAATACTGTAGTCCAGCAGTGGTGGCTCTCCATGCTTCCTTGGATAGACCGAACCATGCCATACCTGCCAGTTGTGGCGATCCCCCACATCCGGGTCATTCGCATCCTGACCGTTGCTGTCTCCGAACGGCGAAGAAGGCCAGTACGGACGAGACAGATCCAATCGCTCTAGCACTTCAGGGATTAGCTCATGATAGATCTGTTCACCGTAGAACGGGCTGGTAATATCTCCACTTGCAGACTTCATATCATAGAGCCAATCTATTTCATTATTCCCACACCAGAGGGCAAGCGAGGCACGGTTACGCAGACGTAAGACATTGTTTTCTACCTCTTGCCGTACATTATCCATGAAATCACGATTGAAATCCGGGAACAGTGCATTCGCGAATGCAAAATCCTGCCACACCAACACTCCTTGCCGATCACACTCATCGTAGAAGACATCCTTCTCATATATACCACCAGCCCAGACACGCAACATGTTCATATGCCCTTCCACCGACAGCTCGACAAGCTCACGATACCGAGAGTTCGGGATGGCGCCAATCAGATGATCAGCCGGAATCCAGTTGGCTCCCTTGGCGTAGATCTTGACTCCGTTCAGGATAAACGCAAACGCATCTTCACCCCGTTCATTGTGAAGAGCCAGCTCAATCGTTCGTAACCCATAAGGCTCGCTATAACGATCCACCTCAACGCCATCTGCGAATAATGTAACCTCCAGCATATACAGATACGGCTCACCCAGATCATGAGTCCACCATAACTGAGGTGACGTTACGTTTAATGTGGTATCTGCTTTGCCTCCCACTGCGGGTAGTTCAATGGCAGCTGCCACCTCGTGTCCGCTGCGATCCAACAGACGAACATTACAGGTCGCAACCACAGCCTGCTCACGTTTCTGTCTGCTACGGTAAGACAAGACCGACTTCACATCCGCCGTGACATGTAAAACAGCTAGCTCTGAACTGACTGATTCCGTTCGAGCATATACACTTTCCAGCTTGGCGATTGTTCGTTTTTCCAGCCTTACCGCACCCCAGATCCCCACCGTAACCATGCGTGGACCCCAATCCCAGCCAAAGTTCATCGCTGCTTTGCGCAACCATGGCCGTTCCTTCGTATACGAGGACCAGTCAAAGGTTTCTTTGTCCCGGTGATGCAGGTGAAGCGGATCAAACTTGACAGCAATCGCATTCCAGCCGCTGCGTACCAGAGACGTTACATCAAATGCATGTGACATAAGCATATTGGCCGTTTTCCCGACCTCATGGCCGTTGACATATACCGTTGCAAACGTATCCAATCCTTCGAACACCAATTCAAAGTGCTCCTCCGTCTCTGCATCGCTCACCAGATTGAAGGTTGTGCGGTACCACCATTCCTTTTGCTCAATCCAGCGACTTTTGGCATCATTATGTCCGTAATAGGGCGGATCAATGATACTGCGCTCAACCAATGCAGCATGTACATCGCCAGGCACTTCAGCCCCGATCCAGAAACGGTCATCCAGCGCAGCTGCTGCCACATCCATTGCCCGCTTCTCTCCAACTTCAAAATGCTGTATCTTCCATTGTCCCGATAAATCCTGACTTGAACTATAGGTCTTCATCAGTATGCCCTCACTCTCCAATAACCCTGAGTAATACCATATCGAAAACGTTTGCAGAAAGGTAAAACATGTTTCCTAATCTGCTCATTTCTAACTTCCCGAAGGCTTGAACAACAACGCCTCTTCGCGATACTCACTCGGGGTCTTGCCCGTATGTTTTTTGAACAGTCTGCTAAAATATTTCACGTCCTCGTAGCCGCTGATTGCAGCGACTTCACTGACCTTCGCTGGAGACACCGCGAGCATATCCATCGCTCTTCGTATACGCATATCGGTGACAAAATCTCCGAAGGTCACACCCATTTCTTTTTTAAACAGTTCACTGAGGTGACCTGGATGCAAATGAACATGTCCAGCTACCTGCTGCAGATTAATATCCTGCGCCAATGAAGATTCAATATAACCAATAGCCTTCTGCACATGGGCAGCCTGTCCCTGACCCATTCGGCTATGATAGACATGCATCAGACCATACAGATGATGAAACAGCATATCCCCGAGCTCCGCAGCCTCGCCATCCGGTTCCGGCAACCAAGGCTCGAGCCTTGCGGGTTCTTCACGCCCTGTGGCTCGCATTGTGCGAGTCAGCCAGCGATGACCTGCAATAACGGCCGAGTGCAGACAAGCATTGAACGAATCTGGTGTGACCTCCGGTTCTGTAATCAGATTAGCCACAAGTTCCCGCGTCCAAGTCGTTAACGTGACTGAATCATTATCCAGCAATATTGTACCAAGTCTGGTCTCCTCTTCGTGTGTAAGTACAGTTTTACCACCTCGGCGATCCTGAAAGTGCTCATAATGCCATACTTTATCATCCATCAAACCCCGATATCGAAAGGCAGCTGAAGCAGTTCTGTAGCTTTCGTGCAGATCTGCATATCCACGCATAGGCAGACCTACCGCTGCGCGCAGGGTGCACTTCAGTAATTGCTCCACCCGACGTAATGCACTCTCCAGCCTGAACGTAGTTTCATGTTCCACAGGCGGCCATGAAACTACACAGATAATTTGCTGTTTCTCTACATGAGCAATGGCACCAGATAACATATCCTCCAGGGTATTCTGGACCGCAAATCGTAATAGCGCATCCGAGGATCGATCCCAACCCTCTGCTCGAAGAATAATGACTTGTCTGAGAATCTGTTCATCATCAAGGCCAACAACCCCTGCCTCTTTTCCAGCATCAGATCGCAAGAATGAAGGAAAATGGCCCGAAGCGGTGTCACCATCAATGATCCATCCAGCAAATAACCGCTCTCGATTCTCCCGCATAAGCTGTCCCTCTCTGGACTTCTCTGCCCAACGTTCCGTGATGCGCTGTTTGGCCTGTAATACGGTTTTGATGATCTCTTCCGGCTTACTTGTTTTGAGCAGATAATCTGTAACACCTTGGCGAATCGCCTGTTGGGCATAAGAAAAGTCATCGTATCCGGACAAAATAATGACCTCCAGCTCAGGTAGCAATCGCAGGCCCTCTTCTGCCAGTTCCAGCCCTGATCTGCCTGTCATCCGAATATCCGTCATCAGGATATTCGGACGTTCCTCAGCCATGCGTGTTAACGCCTCCTCTGCCGAGGCAGCAGGTTGAAGAAGTTCAATTCCGAGTTCATGCCAAGCGATAACGCTGGCAAGCCCTGTACGGATAATCACTTCATCATCAACAATTAATAGTCTCATGGTAAACCCTCCAAGATTGGAATGGAAAACGAAATCCGGGTACCTCCCCCAACCCTGCTGTCTACTTCAAGCTGTGCATCCGCTCCATAATGGAGCAGCAGTCTCTCATTCACATTGCAGAGCCCATAACCGCCTTGGTTCAGCTGTTTTTCCGGCTGTTTTCCCTTCCATTCCCTAATGCTTATCCTTAATTGCTCCAGTCTGTCCGGCTCCATGCCTACACCATCATCCAGCACCAGCACATTCATCTGTTCATTATCCGGGTCCTTACGAATCATTATAGTGATGGTACCCACGCCTGCTTTGGGCTGAATGCCATGAATCATGGCGTTCTCAACAAGCGGTTGCAGCAATAACTTCAGCATCATTCGCTTCTCAAGCGCTGGATCTACGATATAATGCAACACAAATTGATCAGGGAAACGAATCGACTGCACACGCACATAATGGCGAATATGAGCAATCTCCTGTTCCACAGGGCAGTAATCCTGACCATTATTCAAGCTGATACGCAGAAAATCACTCAGGCCCTCAACCATATCCGCAATTCTCTTCTCTTCAGACATTAAGGCAATCCAGTGAATGGAAGAGAGCGTGTTATATAGGAAGTGCGGATTAATCTGCGCCTGAAGCACCCGAAGATCTGCCTCTTTTTTGCGAGCTTCACCTCGAATAACCTCTTCCTTTAATAACTGAATATGTGCACCGAGCAGATTGTAACTCTCCCCAAGCCTGCCAATCTCGTCATCACTTTCAGATCGAAACAGAGGAAGCGGGCGTTCCGGATCAATTCGGGACAGATGCCGGGTAAGCACACGAAGCGGCCTCGTCACACGCCGCACCGTAAACCAGACCAAGCCAGCACTGATCACAGCAGACATGGCAACGGCGCAGCCGGTTAGAATAAGAATGTACCGATTCTCGGACTTGTACTGGTCGTATGGGACTGTTCCAACCAACGTCCACCCCGTCAATTCTTCCGGATAATAGAGCAACGTCCGTTTATCGTCACCACTGCCATACGTGGTGGTTCCGCTACCGCCATCCTGAATTAACGTCGTAATCCCTGGTTCGACACCTTCCAGCTTAAGTCCAAGCCGGGATTTGTCCATCGAAGACAGAATCTCTCCAGAACTGCCGATGAGCTCCAGTCTGCCTTGCCCTCTGCCTAATCCCAGAGCCGCCCATCCCTTGGATATGGCCTTCTCATCCAGACTAATGGCTAACCAGCCGATGGGTCGATAATCATGGATACTACGGATTGGCCGAACCAATGTGATCACATTTTGAATACCCGCGTAATTCTGCACCGGGTATACCCCTGTCCATTGTTTGACTGCTTCACCGCTTGGAACAGAGGGATACGAAAGGTTGGATTCATTGGATACATACCAGGTAGCGGTTGACAATGTGGCATCAAAACGTCCCGGATATATGGCGATGTTGGCGATATATTTCTTGGAAGCCGCCAGATTGGTCATCCTGCCCAGGATATCCACCCGGTCCAGCTCATGATCTTCATTGTGGCTAAGATACTGCTGGATGTCCCGTTCTCCAATCAGAAAAATCGATAGGTTCTCGGCATCTTGTAACATATAACGAAGATTCGCTTCCACCTGTTTCAGCGTATCCATGCCGGACAGCTTTGTTTTTTGCTCTGTAATGCGGGAAGAGATCAGAAAGGCGAACAGACCCAACGCCAGCAATGGCACAATCATTGAAGCCGTCACGACGACCGATAGCTTCCTTTGTAACGAAGATGTGAGCCAGCGTGCCAAACGTTTCTCCTCCTCTGGATGCGCTTTCGCTTATCCTTTGACAGCTCCTGCTGTCATGCCTTTCATAACTTGTTCCTGGAATATGAGATACAAGATAATGGTTGGAATGACCGATAGGGTCATGGCAGCAAGCGTTAATCCGTAATCGGTTTGATACCCATCCGCAAAGTTCGCAATGGCCAGCGGTAACGTTTTCAATCCGGTTTTGTTGATGAATACAAGCGCAAATGAAAAGTCATTCCACGCATGCAGGAAACTCAGGATCGTAACCGTTGACAACGCAGGTACAGACATGGGTAACATGATCCGGGTAAACAGCCCCCAAAGTCCTGTTCCATCAATGAAAGCTGCCTCTTCAATATCACGTGGAACACTTGTCAGATAAGCCGTAAGCACAAAAATGGCCGTAGGCAATGCAAAAGCCGTATAAGGTAATATTAAGGCCCAGTACGTATTTAGCAAGGACATCTGTTTCATTAGAATAAATAAGGGGACAAGCGTACTATGGATCGGAATGAGCATACCAACAACAAAGAAGGTCATGATCAACCCTTTCCAGCGAAACTGGAAACGAGCCAGGATGAATGAAGCCAGCGCTGCAATAAACAGCGTCAGAATAAGTGATCCCACCGATACAATTAGTGAATTGCCAAAAGCGGTTCCCAGCCTGGAGCTTTCCCATGCATTGCTGAAATTGGCAACATTCCAGTTTTCCGGCAGACCAAAGGGCCTGCTATAGAAATCTTCATTTGTTTTGAATGCACTAATCACGAGCCAGTAGAACGGATACAATGTTAAAATACCATAGACCGTTAGCAGCGTCCAAACAATTCCGCTACGTAGACGGCGAATCGGATGGCCCGAGCTGCTTTGTGGTGATGGCATGGATACAGGTGTCACGCGCATGATAACTCCTCCTCTCTATTGATTCTCTTTTCGTTTGCGACTAGTTAGCCACTGGCTTGTTCCGATCAGCAGCAGGGAGATCAGTACGATGGTTGTGGAGATCGCACTACCAAAACCATATCGGTATGTTGTAAAGGTTGAATTGTACATATACGTTGCAAGCAGTTCCGTCGCATGTGCCGGACCACCCTTGGTCATGATGTAGACCAGATCAAATGATTTCAGACTACCCGAAATACATAGAATGATCGCTACCTGAACCGTACCCCAGATTATGGGCAAAGAGACCGACACCAGTTTCCGGATTCCTGAAGCACCGTCTATTTTGGCAGCATCATGAATCTCGCCTGGAATATTCTGTAGTGCCGAGATAAAGATAATCAGATACAACCCGACAAAGCTCCAGAGCAGCGGCGGTACCAATGAGAAAATGGCAATCTTGTCATCGGAAAGCCATTGCAGCTTCCAACTTTCCAGCCCCAGAGCGTCCAGCAGAAAGTTCAATATCCCGATCTGCGGATGATAGATATACTGCCAGATCATACCGATAACGACAGTGGATAACACCATCGGCAGAAATACGGCTGAGCGCAGAAACCGCTGTAATGGATTGCTTTTGTGTAATATGACCGCCAACATCAACGCTAACGGAATTTGTCCAAACACCGATGCCAACACAAAAATAACGTTATTTTTCAGTGCCCGCCAAAATACAGGATCATGCCAGATCTCCACGTAATTATCCATACCAATATATTTGGATGCGCCGATGCCGGACCAGTTGAAGAAACCGTAGTATGCCGACCACACGACCGGTACAAATACAAACAATGCATAAATGATGACTGCCGGGGCCAACCCCAGCATAATAAAACGCCGACTGCGCAGTGCGTTCATCTGTTCACTTCCCTTCGATAAATGCCTTTACCAACTTGCAACTGACTATCCCATTCATACTTAAAACCCCTCCCCTGCCGGGAAGGGGTTTTAACGAATGGTTACTGACTAACTGCATTGGCTTGAGCTGCCTGAATTTTGGCTGCAATGTCTTCAGCCTTGCCGCCCATTAGCAACTCTTGCAATGCATTATTAATAACCTCAACCGTTGCCGATCCCAGCTTGGAATCGTATACTGGCGTGATCTTCACTTCTTGCATCAGATCATATAATTCTACGAACAATGGATGTGCTTTGGTTTTGTCCAGATCAATCTTGTAACTCACCAATGTGCTGCTATCCAATGTGGCCTTCTGACCATCAGGTCCTGCCAGCGCATAGAACAGCTCCATCGCTGCCTCTTTTTGTGCACCGCTCAGCTTTTTACTTACACCCAACCCGGTTCCTACTACACCGGATGTTGTTCTTGGTTCACCCTGACCTCCGTCCACTGGAGGAAGAATCGTAATATGTGTGTTGTTCAACACCTCTTCAGGTGCATTGTTCACCAGATTTGCCAAGGCCCATCCGCCGTTCATGACCATCGCTGCCTTACCTTGGAAATAAAGCTGCATCATCTGTGTCTCATCGATACTATTGAATCCATCCTGGAATGCCTTGGTGTTGCCAAGCTCCTGCATCTTGTTCAAGGCTTCAATAAATTGTGGATCGGTAAAGCTTGCACCCTCTTGTGCTGCCGCTTTCAGGAACCAGTCTGTGCCGGTAATCCGATCAGCCAGTGTACTGAATATCGTAGATTGAGCTACCCAGTTGGCCTTGTTGCCAAGTGCCATGGGAATGACTTTATTTTGATTAAAAGTAGCAATCGCTTGTTCCAGTTCCGCCCATGTCTCAGGTACTTTTACGTTGTACTGTTTGAAAAGAGCTTCATTGTAATAAATGAAAGAACTTGGCGCCAGATTCATCGGCACGGAGTAGATATTCCCGTCCACAGTGTATCCATCCAGTGCATTCGGGATAAAGTTGTCTTTCCACTCCGGCTTTGCGTCCAGCTCTGCATTAATGGGCTGTAGCAGATCCCCTTTGACAAATTCCTTAGTCATGGCATCCGGCCACATCACGAACAGGTCTGGCATCTCGTTGGCAGCGGCCACCGTACGAAGCCGGGTTTTGAGACCATCTGTTGGCAAGCCTTCATCCACAACTTCGATATCTGGATGCGCCGCGCGGAAATCTTCAATTATTTTGCGCATCGCAACCGCCTTTGCATCCTGTCCGGTCCAGTTGTGCCAGAGTGTGACGCTTACTTTGTCATTGCCGCTGCCTCCTTCTGAAGTGTCCCCGCCAGCACAGCCAGCCAGAATAATGGAGAACAATGTTATTGTCAGGAAACCCGAAAGCCATTTTTTCAACATCTCTATAATCCCCCTCGGCGATTTGAATACACTTATTGTAAATGTTAACGCTATCATACCGTAAGGTGACGATCCACGGATGCAGGGGTGAAAAATATCGGTTCCCCTGTTTGGAATTTACTTTGCTGACTTATTGTTCATAACATATAAAAAGAGCCCTCACAATGAGAGCTCTTTCTTGTTGCAGCCGTCGGCTGCTTCACCCCAGGCTATATATAATGAATGAGTGCTAAATCGTATTAAATATGGATTGCGTATTATTGGATACTGTTCTTCACCAGTTCTGCAAAAGCTTCGGACCCTTGCGTAGTGAGATGTACGCCATCTTTTTCAAAATATTCGTCATGTCCCTCACTTGCACTGTTCCAGTCAATTAACGAGACATTGCTGTATTTGGATGCTGCTTCATTCAACGCCCTGTTCACCGTTCGTTCCCATGGACGAGGTACGCGCACAGTAACCAGATATACCCGATCCTCATCCTTCAGATAATCAAGCACAGCATTCAAGTTTTTGGAGTTAAAAGAACCATTCGTCCCGAGCTCCAGCACCACTTTGCTGCCCATTTGGTTGTTTTGCTTCAGACCTTCCAATACATCGCCTGCCTGCCACATCTGACGACCGACATGTCCGTCCACATACACTCCTGATATACTTTGCTCCAGATACGGTTTTGCATCCAAAATCACCGAATCTCCAATGACAGTATAATGAACCTTACCATCCTGGGCTGGAGGAGCCGTTTCTTCATTGTCCTGAGATGAATCAGGTGTATCATCCGTATGATCCGTATGATCCGTATTATCGGATTGATTCGCTCCGGCGTCATCCGATGTATCATTCTCGTTCGTCACGGAGTCATCAGCCGGCTTATCTTCAGACTGACCGTCCTTGCCAGGATTCACTGAATTGTCCTGTTCGTCAGGTTTTGAATCTGGAGCAGACTCTCCTGTTGGCTTCTCATTTTCCCCCGGATCATCTTTCGTTCCTGCTTCCGGTTTATGGGTATGAGTATCGTTCTTTTGGCCAGAGCCTGACGTTCCTGTAATAGCTGGCAACACATCCTGTCCCTGTTCCTCCGCTACGGAATTCTCTCCATTTAATGTGTTGGACATCGATACCGAATGGGAATCGGAGTTCGCTGCATGTGAGACCATCATCTGAGATACCGTATAGGACAACAGCAGAATCGTCATCAACAGACCTGCCCGCTTCCACCATACGTTACGTATACCGATTGATGACCGCCCTCTTCCCCATAATCGGGACCAAGAATCACGGAATCCATTGTACCGAATCGGATTTTCAATATATTTAAGGGACAATGAGGCCAGTACAACCGTTGCAGCAACCTGTAAAATGATGCGTACAGGGTGTGTTCCTCCCGTATCCACCGCGGGATTGGTTAACATAATGACCGGATAATGCCACAGATATAATCCGTAGGATCGCTCTCCGATCCAGCGTAATGGCTTCGCGCCAATGATACGTGCCAGGAAAGACGATGGGTGAGCCAACACCGCTACCAGCAACGTTGTTGCAATAGCCTGAAGCACCATGCCCCCTTGATACAGAAACGGATCATATTCACTGCTGTTCAGCATCATGTAGATTAACAAAGCGAGCGCAGCAAGTCCCGACACATCGAGCACAAGCCGGTTCATGCCAGACAGAGAGTTCGATAGCTTGCGACTAGGCCACACCACGGCAAGAGCAGCACCAGCAAGCAGTGCAAATGCCCGCGTGTCTGTTCCATAATATACACGGCTCGGGTCCAAATCCGGATTATACATGATGGCCATTGCGCCAGCAGATAATTCAGCTGCGACGACAATGAAAACGACCAGCCATCCCTTTCTTTTGAACACTACGATTGCTGCGATCAGTAGAAGAGGCCATATAAGATAAAATTGCTCTTCCACAGCCAGTGACCAGAAATGTCCAAACGGTGATGGAGGGCCAAAACTTTCGAAATAGGAAACGTTGTGAAAGATATACCACCAATTGCTTATGTATAATACACCCGAAACGATATCACCACGAAGCGCAGCAAGCCGGGATGGATCTGTACAAGCCAACCAGATCATCACCACAGCTGTCATGGTCAGCATGCCTGGAAGCAAACGCCTTACCCGTCTTACCCAGAAATCACCGAGTGAAATGCGTCCATGTTCCTGCCACTGTGACACGAGAATATCTGTAATTAAATATCCCGAGAGAACAAAAAATATACCTACACCGAGCAGTCCGCCCGGAATAAAATCCAAATTTAGATGATACGCGATTACCGCAAGTACAGCGATGGCTCGCAAGCCGTCAAGTCCGTTCATATGTCTCTTACGATTTAACGATTGTGACATGCATGCCCCTCCTTGTTACTGTGAGTCAACAACATCGGTGTTAGGGGCATAAAGGAACTCCTGATCGTTCTGGTTGTCATTAACATACGTATTGCACCTTCCATCTTTCATTTACAACATAAGAAAAGCTTCTGTTCGAAGCACGATCCGATGATGCGACATTCTGTGTGAATTCTATAATCTTAAAGAAGACGAGTTGCCTGTCCATTAAGTTTAATTATTAAAATATTCTTTATATTCATTCGTGAGTTCACGTTTAGCATTATACGCCCGTATTAAGCCTTATACTTTACAGGAATAGTTACAAACGATTAAACCGATGTAACCTTTCCTGCCAGCTCATATAGCTGTAAAATCATACTCTAATTTTGTCGTTAAATATAGTACTTTTCATCGAGTGGCTAAAATTACCTGTCTCACTTGCGCAAACCAGCATACCCACGCACACATCGATTGAAACAATTGAATTCATAACAAAAGGCTGCCGACTTGCTCAGCAGCCAATATCCATTATAAACCTATGTCAGACCGGATTGAAAGTTTTGCTCATAATTGCTTCTTCTTGCCTAGGACCCTAGAGGTGGAACGGGTGAATCTTTTCTTCTGTCCTCGCATCCATGATCCGGTATGCTGAACGCCCTGTGTACATTGGGATTTGCAACTTCTCCAGATCAACCATTCCATTCTCCAGAAAGTACTTCTGATCCTGATATCGCTGCAACACTTCGCCTGCAATCCATTCATGGTCACCATATGTCGTAATATCCATAACCTTGCATTCATAAGCAAAATAAGCATCTGTCGACATGGGTACACTTACCTTGATTCCTTCCTCATATGGAATGCCGAATCTTGTGAATTTATCCGTATCTCTTCCACTGAACGTTCCTGCAGCTTGAATCCACTCTGATCGATGACCTGGCAGGAAATGAACACCGAATACGCCACTCTTCTCAATGAGTTCATAGGAGTATGTTTCCTTACGAAGGGAGATGCCGTATACGCCTGGTGATGATCCGATGTATGTATGCCATCCGGACGCCATCACATTCTGAACTCCCTCATGACGTGAAGTCACCACCGCTACCATTCCAGGATAAGAATAAAATATAGGTTCTTCTATCGGCTGACGCATCTAATCCCCTCTCTTCTTCGTTATAAAGACAATTTTAATTATAAAGGAAAGAAACAGGTTGAAAAAGCGTTTTGCAAACGATTTCGCTATAAGCGACATATTCACTATCATGGTATACTGAAATGGTCAATTTCTAAAAATACGATACTGGGAATGTGATAGGATATGGTCAAATCAGTCAAATATACCTCCTAAATAAATCCATTATTCAAATTTAGGAGGTTATAACTTATGTTTAATTCAATCGTGTTAGATCAGTGGGATCGAAAGCCATACTTTGACCACTACTTGAATCAGGTCAGATGTACCTACAGCATAACTGCTAATCTGGATATCACTCTATTGATCAACGAACTGAAGCTTAAAGGATTGAAGTTCTATCCGGCTCTTATTCATATGATCTCTACGGTCGTCAATGCACACAGGGAATTTCGAACTTGTTTTGATGCCGAGGGGAGATTGGGCTACTGGGACGAAATGTCTCCGAATTATACGATTTTTCATGAGGACAACAAGAGTTTCTCAACGATCTGGACAGCATTCCATGAAGATTTCGAGACGTTCCACATTCGTTATCTGGAAGATATGAAGAATTACAAAGATCACAAACAATTTGTTGCCAAACCCACTGAACCGCCAAATACTTTTCCCGTTTCCAGTATTCCTTGGGTGAACTTTACGGCATTTAATCTGAATATTTACAACGAGGGAACCTACTTGTTGCCTATTTTCACGATGGGGAAATATGTTCAACAGAACGATAAAGTATATCTTCCCTTATCCGTTCAGTTACATCACGCCGTGTGCGACGGCTACCATGCTGGTGTTGTATTTAATGAATTGCAATCACTTGCAGATCGATGCCAAGATTGGTGTTAGTTATCTAAATGACAAAAAGGCACTCCTGACTTCGTAATGGAGTCAGGAGTGCCTTTCTTTTTCTCTTTTTTTCAAAAGATATTTAATTGCATTTACTGTACCCACAGTTGCTGCATGTTTTGCAACCTTCCACATTCATCAGGGATGCCGAGCCGCATGAAGGACATAAATCTCTCGATTCGATAAAGGTTTTCTGATCCTCCACTTCTGGATACGTGCTCTCCACTTGATTCTGTTCTATTAATGCTCCAGTTTCGTTCTCCTGCACATCGCTCTGTACATGACATTCCAATGCTTTGGCGACTGCATCAGCAATCGATTCCACCCGGTTGGCCCCGAAGCCAATCGCTCCCGAACCACCGATTCCCTTGAGATGTTTGATCAACAGTTCAACCTTGTGCCCATGATCTCCGTATCGAAGGAACAGAGAGCACACTCGACCGAGTGCCTCAGCCATGGCAAACACGTCCGATCCCGCTTTGCCCACGTTCAGGAAGATCTCACCCGGCGTTCCCTCCAGATCATTGATCGTAATGTAAGCCATCCCGAATGGCGTATTGATTTTGTATGTCGCACCGCGCAGTACTTGAGGACGGCTTCTGTATTGTTTATCCAGCACTGTAGAAGAGGACGGGGCTTGATCGGAAGAATGCGTTCTAACACCAACCTGGCTATTCGAAGTTCCATCACTTGCCTGTACTTCAGCATTATTCGGGTTTTCTATAGCAGATACGACTGTCTTCTCTTCAGCTTCCGCCGTGTTCTGATCTTCACCTTGGGTCTCTTCCTTCTTCGACGTGGACAACACCTGCACATCCCTGCTGCCATCACGGTATATCGTTACTCCTTTGCAGCCAAGGTCGAAGGCCAGTTCGTACAGCTCAGCCGTATCCTCCATTGTAAAATCAGCCGGACAGTTGGCCGTCTTCGAGATCGAACTATCCACCCATTGCTGAATCGTTGCCTGCACCCGTATGTGATTCTCAGCCGACAAATCCATCGCCGTCACATAATAGTCTGGTAAAGCTTCACCAGGATGTTCATCCAGCCAATCTTGTGCGATCGGTACGAACTGTTCATCATAACCTAGACGGCTTTGACGGAAATACTTGAAGGCGAAATACGGCTCAATACCTGTTGATGTGCCCACCATCGTACCTGTACTTCCCGTTGGCGCTTGTGTGATCAGTGTGACATTTCGAATGCCCTGTTTACGGATGGCCTCTCCCACTTCAGGGTACGTCGCAACCATGTTTTTCATGAATCCACTCTGTAAATACGGTTCAGCTTCAAAAGCTGGGAAAGCTCCCTTCTCTGCTGCAATCTCTGCCGATGCCAGATAGGCCTCCTTCGCCATGAATCCATACAGTCTATCCAGAAAAACAAGAGATTCAGGACTGCCGTATCGAATACGCAGCTTAATCATCAGCTCTGCCAGTCCCATGGTGCCAAGCCCAACCCGGCGTTCACGCTGCTGATTCAGTCTATTTTCCTCAAAATGATATGGTGTTGCATCGATGACATTGTCCAAAAATCTAGTCGAGATACGAGTGGTTTCCGCCAGTTCATCCCATGCCACATCATGATTTGTTTCATCGTAGAATTTGGACAGATTAATGGCAGACAGATTACATACACCCCAGGCAGGCAGACCCTGTTCTGCGCAAGGATTAGTACAGATAATCGGATTGAAGTACCAGCTGTTGGACATCTGGTTGTAGTACTCCATGAATACCACACCGGGCTCTGCCGATTTCCAGGCTGATTCAATAATGGTATGCCAGATTTCGCGCGCCTTCAGTGTACGATAGTGCACCACCGAATGACCTGCGGCTTTCCATTGCTGCATATCCCCGTTCCACTCGATGTCGTAGTCCGGATCGTTCGTATCGGGGAAAACCAAGTCCCAATCTCCGTCCTGCTTGACAGCCTCCATAAATGCGTTGCTCACACATACAGACAGATTGGCATTGGTCACCTGCCCCATCGTTTGTTTCACGGTAATAAAATCAAGCACATCTGGATGCCAGTCATTCATCATCAGCATGAGCGCACCCCGGCGGCTTCCGCCCTGTTCAATCAGTCCAGTCGTATAACTGAACAATCCGCCCCACGATACGGAACCGCTGGATGATCCGTTGACACCTTTCACCACCGCTCGGCGAGGACGCAAAGAGGACAAATTAATGCCAACACCTCCCCCACGTGCCATAATCTCCGTCATCTCGGTCAAGGTTCTCATGATTCCACCCCGACTGTCTTGCGGAGACGGAATGACATAACAATTGAAAAGTGTCAACTCATCGCTTGCCCCCGCACCTGCAGCAATTCGGCCTCCGGGTACTAACTTCCAATCTTCCAACACAGAGCGGAACTTGGACTCCCACGTTGCCCGCTTATCAGCTGTGGATTCGACAGAAGCCATCGCTTTGGCAAGACGGTCCCACATCTCTTCCGGTGTTTTTTCTATGTTGAGTGTCAATTTCTCCACACTTGTCTCGATCATCTCTCCGCTTCGAGTTCTTACCTGTACAAGCTGACCCTGACGTTCTATGATTTCGCCCACTTCCTTGGTTGGGAACTTCGGATCATCCTTCGTTAATACCAATACCACATCTCCGACCTTGGCATGATTCGAATCAGCGTCCTTCCAAGCGTATCGGTCCAGAAATATTTTTTCGCTGAGTCCTTCTAATTGGTACGATCGTTGGTTCGATTTCATCGCTACATTCAACCTCCCCGGTATAAAGCTCCATGTTCACTATATGAGTAAATTATGACGATACACCACATATAGTGATATAAATTCAGTATAATACACCATATATTGATTTTACATATGACTTTTATCACAGACCTTATTTTGTAGACTCCCCTGTTCGGACAAACTTCTTCACACACCCTCATACGCATGAATACGACATCAGTGAATTTTTTGGCACAGAAAAAACATGTGCCTTTACTAAATTTCTGGGTTCAATATAAGTTAAACTAATCATTTGCACGTCAACGGAGAGGACAGAAAAAACCTGAAAAAGCGAAGCGTTGGCCTAAAAGCTTTCTGAAAGAAAGCTGCATCGAAAGCATACGCTATCCCCGGGTTTTCCCCCTTTGGACAAGGGAATCAAAAAAAATCTGGGGATAACAGCGATTGGAAGGTTATTCTGTCATCGGATTGACAAGTGTAAATATTCCTTATTTGAACCCACATAGTTATGAACTGACTCTCATTCGTCCATACTATTACCTACGAATAAAACGTCATCACGTATGGCAGGGGAGGAAACACCATGAACCGGAAAAACCCGCACCACATGAATCAACCTGTAGCCGAGCTGCCCGTTCCGTTGGAATTTGATCGGACCTGGATTAATCAATTGGAATCACGACTGGATAAAGGAGGTCCTTGGGGGGATTACCGACTCTTTCAACTCGGCATTCAAGCCGAAGAGACCAACCTTATTCCCAATTTTGACGAGATCCAATGTCTCAAGCATCTACAAGGCCTTACCCCACTCCCTCACCAGATGGACACTGCACGCAGAGTATTATTTGAAATGTCAGGCCGGGCCATTCTCGCCGATGAGGTGGGTCTGGGCAAAACCATTGAAGCCGGTCTCATTCTGAAAGAATATATGGTTCGGGGTCTCGTATCCAAGGTACTCATTCTCGTGCCAGCCTCTCTTGTGTTGCAATGGGTACGGGAGTTGAATTCAAAATTTGGCATCCCTGCTATTGCCCAGAAAAAGGCCTATTCCTGGCAGAATGAAGTGGTTGTTGCTTCCATGGATACAGCCAAACGTGACCCGCATAAAGATATGCTGCTGAATACTGATTACGACATGATTATTATTGACGAGGCTCATAAGCTCAAAAACAAGAAAACAACCAACTATCAATTCATGCTGAAATTGCGCAAAAAGTATTGTCTGCTTCTTACAGCTACACCTGTGCAGAACGATATGAGTGAATTGTTCAATTTGATCAACCTGCTGAAGCCCGGTCAACTGGGTCGTCAGGGTGACTTTGCGGCCAACTTTGTTGTAGACAAACGGGTTCCGAAAAATCAGGAACAGCTTAAGAACGAGTTATCCAAAGTCATGATTCGTAACCGCCGCGGCGAAGGCCCTGTTCAATTTACCAAACGGAATGTCTCCAACGTGAATCTGCAACTATCGCCCGAAGAACAAGCGCTTTATGATGGCGTGACTTCCTTTGTTAAAGACCAGTACCAGGAAGCTGGCGGCAACCTGAGCAGCATGCTCTCCCTTGTTACATTGCAGCGTGAAGTGTGCAGCAGTCGGGATGCTGTATTCGTGACGCTGGTTAATCTGTCGAAGAAACTTCCGCTGGACTCTCCCCTTCGGGACAAGATTTGGGAACTCGTTGCCCATATTAAAGCGATCAAGGAGAATACCAAAGCGGAGAAAACGATGGAACTGGTTCGGAACATGAATGAAAAAGTAATTATCTTCACCGAATACCGGGCCACGCAGGAGTATCTGCTAAACTATTTCCGCAACAATGGGCTTACGGCTGTACCCTATCGGGGTGGTATGAATCGAGGCAAAAAAGACTGGATGATGGATCTCTTCCGCGGGCGTGTACAGGCCATGATTGCAACCGAAGCGGGTGGTGAGGGCATCAATTTGCAATTTTGCCATCATATGATCAACTTTGATCTGCCTTGGAACCCTATGCGGGTAGAGCAGCGAATCGGTCGGGTACACCGGCTGGGACAGCAAAATGACGTGAACATCTTCAATTTATCCACGACTGGAACCATTGAGGAACATATTCTGAATCTGCTGCATGAGAAGATCAATATGTTTGAGATGGTGATCGGCGGGCTGGATGTCATTCTGGAACGGCTGGAGAAGAAGGAGTCTATTGAGAAAAGTTTGTACAAAATCATGCTGGAATCACAAACTGATGAAGATATTCGCCGCAAAATGGATTCACTTGGACAATCGTTGAACTCTATTCAACGTGAGGTTTCAGATGAAGGGCCTGCCGTATCCAGGTTGTTAGATCTTCGCAAAGGAGGTAGCTAACTCATGACCATGTCTCCCCATGAAGTGCAGGCTTATGTTCTCACCTATCTGGAAGCACTGGATTGTCAGATTATGGAGCGTTCCCCTGCCCATGTTACAGTCAAACTCTCGCCTGAGGCGGACAAAGCGTTGACCAATCGCCCCTATTATTGGGGGTTTGTGGAACGAACCGGAGCACCCGCTGAGACGATGTCCTTTACATTTATATTTGATCCTGACAGTTATCAGCAGGCCATTGAAGCAGCAGAAGCCACAGCTGCGCAAGCATCACCTCCTGCTGTTCCTAACCCTGATGGAACGAATGGCGTAACCAACGGCAGTCCTCAAGGGGAACCACCAAAAGAAACTATTCTAGGCCGTTACTTCGGTATTACGCCATCACTGCCACAGCTGGGACCAGGACGAATATTGCGTGAAGAAGTGGTGTATGGCAGTCGCAGACTGCAGCAGATTTTCGGCGCTGCCCGTGAAGGCGGTGCCTTCGTGAACCTGTTCGAACAGGCTGCCAAACGGCAATTGCGGGCTACAGCGCCAGCCGTATATGAGCCTTGGCTTGGTGTGTGTTTCAAGGTGGAATTCGCCTGTGATTTGAAACGGGAGGAATTGCATTTTCTCGGCATCTCCCTTCGCTCGGGTGAAATTATAGAAAAATTCGGCACGAAGCTGAACCGACGTGATCTCAGTCCGAGGCTTGCGGAGAACATGCATGTACAGACAGCTAAAGTTTCGTTATTTGATGCCGGAGCTGCTTTGGAATCTCATTTGACGAACCGCTTGCTGGAACTCGATTATAGCTGGGCAGAGAAAGCCCAAGAGCGGCTTGATCTGGAGCTGGACGTGTTGGACACCTACTATGAGGCGGTACTCCGGGAAGATACGCCTGAGGTAGAATTACCAGGTAACATAACCTCAGACACGGAGAATGAGAATGTCCATTCTGACCGCACCCCACCTGCATCACTGATAAAAGTTGTGGATATAACTAACGCTAAACCCATTGGAGCAGATGTAGAACTGGCGGCAGAGGCCGCAGTACCGATCGACTCCGAGACAGATGCCGAAGAAGAGAAAGCAAAACAGGCGGTAATCGATCGCGAAGCTATGAAACTGCAGTATGAGACACGCCGGACCGAGATGATCTGGCAATATGAACCCAAAGTGAAAGTGACTGCCATTAGCAGCGGCATGTTTCACTTAAGATAGACGAAGACACTACTTTTCCTGCAAATGCTGGCAAAAGTAGTGTTTATTCATGATCAGCCGCCCGACAGGTTGCAGCAACCTTTGCATAACCTGTCCCCTAGAATGAAATTAGGACCCGCTCAGGTAACGGATAAATGAAAAAGTAGGTGTAAATTTGAAACGATTCTTTCATACGTGTTGGAACAACGCTCGGAAAACAACCTGTATAACCTTGGGCTTGCTCAGTTGTCTTGCCCTATTCTCTTTTTGGTCGATAGCCAATGCAGAGGAACAAAAAACATCTTCGCTATCCCCCGCATCATCAATTGAGTATAGTCCCAAACATCATGCCATTCAGAATGAACAGCTAGCTCCCGCTGCTGTGCAACGGTTTGCAGAGCAACAAGCTGTTACACTTGGTACAGCTAACGGCGAAGTGCATTGGAAGAACGCCGACCTGGACTTCTACCCTCTGGGGCCGGGTTTACATAGCTGGCTCGTACAAGCTGAGTTTGAAGGCAAACCGATCGGATATATGATTATTACGGCCACAGAGCAGGGTCAGTTGATGCTTAGTGAATATGGTCATGGAGAACAGTCACCATACAACAATGAACTTCTTGGACAAACCTTGGATCGACAACATGTGAACCTTGAGGCATTACTTGCTGCCGGAGGAGAGCTTCATCTTGGTTATGCTCTTCCCCTGCTGGCTTATTGGAAAGTGGAGCAACCTAATCATCCTGCACTTTATATTGATGCTACGAACGGAGATGTACTGCCATCAGAGTTCCTGAACCTGCTGGAGACTGATTCCAAACAGACCTCTGTCAGCATAACTGATTTATCCACAACGCCATCTTTATCAGTCGACCCACTTCATCTGCGACCCGTCTTCAATCCGGCTGACAATCTGTTGTGGATTACCTCCAAACCTGTTGCTGCCGACCGGGCACAAGATGTGATACAACACGGGGAGAATCAAGAGATTGTTTTCTCAGCGGGTGATCGTAACGTTGTATACGGCGGTCCTCTACCCGTTAGCGGTTATCAGCTGTGGCATACAGATCAGGAAGCAGAGTCCATTCTATATGTATCGCTAGGTGGAAAATCATCCATTCAACGCTTTGTCCCTTTGAACACATTGCAGCAAGATGGCCATTTTTACCTCGTAAATCCTTGATCATCAGCAAATTCTTAAGACACAGTCAGATAATTTGTAAAACAACAAATAAGACGCCTTCCCATTTTATTAAGGGATTGCGTCTTTTGGTTTACTATTAGTGAAATAGGTAAGCGATAGTCACCCTTTGCCCGAAGAACTTCGTTTATGAGACTGTGTATCGAATTCTTTTTCCTTTTTCCCCACCCACAGGGATACAGCGAAAGGGATCATACCAAACCACTTCATCGCCCACGGCTCTTTCCTTTTGGTGCGACCTTTCCGCTCATCCTTCGGCGTATCGATATAATGTACTACACGTTGCGTAATGTATTTTACCAACTCATCACTTTTGGCCATAACCTCTGCCTCCTTCGCTCCTGCACTTTCACGGAGCTTACGATAGTTCTATTGTGTGCAGGATGTGCAATGGTTAAACATTTTTTTATTGAAAGGAGTATGAAAACCCTCAAAATGCACAGTCTAATGCCAAAGGTATCCATACAGTCTTTAATCTGCATCCGGTACCTATTTCATGAAGGAGTGTGTATTCCCATGTATAAGCTGCTGACCGCTTCGGTGGCCTTGCTCATTAGCTTCCATTGTCTTCCCATCCTGCCCCACCATGTCGCGCATGGAAAAGCAGCCCCGTCCCAGAACAGTCCATCCATGCTGCCAGTGACCGATGGAGATGCTTATCGCTCAAGTCATCATGCCTTTGCAGCACCCGTTATCCTGCTCGACGTAGGCCATGGGGGTATTGACGGTGGTACGTCAGCCCAAGGTGTGCTGGAAAAAGATATCAACCTGGCCATTAGCCAAAAGGTCTATCTCCTGCTTCGCAGCAAAGGTTATGCCGTTATCATCAATCGACTTGGTGATTATGCACTTAGTGATGAGAACCGCTGGCTGAACAGCCGCTCCCGTCATACCAGAGATCTTGCCCAACGTAAAAGCCTTAGCGAAGAAGTAAGTACAGATATCGTGGTCAGCATTCATGCGAACTGGAGTCCCCGATCGACAGCACACGGCCCGGTGGTACTGCACCAGAAAGAAGGCAGGAGTTATTTGCTGGCCCAATCCATTCAGGGTGCCATGAACAAGTTGTACGAAACGGAGCACGGGGTTGTATGGGGCAAGCCCTTTTATATATTGAATTACGTGAAGCAACCTGCCGTCATCGTCGAAACCGGATTTTTGAGCAATGCGGCAGATCGAGCCAGAATGAATGACCCCGCTGAGCAAAAACGAATCGCCCAGTCCATTGCCAATGGCATTATTTATTATCTGTCGGTAGTGTAGGAGCAGACTGCCATTGCCACACATCTCGAACCAGATCACCAATCCCTACAAATTGGACCTGATTTTTCAGACGGGAGACGGATTCACGAATTACTGCGGATGTGTTCATCCCCGAATGACCGACATGACCAATGACAACACAGATATCCTTGTCGATCGCACGCTGAGCAGCCAGATCCAGTTGCTTGCGAATGTGTTGCTTGGAGTTTTGATCATCCAGGAAAATGTCATTACCTACAGGTGGCATGTTTTTGGATATGGCCAGTTCCCCCACCACGGAGCGAAAGTTCGTACGACTGTCTACAAAGAAGAGACCCCGCTCCTTGCATACATCGAGCACAATGGACATGATGCGTTTGTCCGAAGTAATTTTGGAACCCATATGATTGTTCATGCCAATGGCGTGGGGCACATCATCAATCGCTTTCTCCACGCGTGAGCGGACTTCTTCATCTGTTAGATTGGATGTGATTGCACCCGGGCCCAGCCATTCAGGTCGTCCTTTCTTGGGTTCCATGGGCATGTGCACAATCACATCCATTCCCTTTTCATGTGCAGCCATCGCATCTTTCTTCGTTGTTGGTAAAAAAGGCATAACCGCTACCGTCAGTTTGACTGGCATCGCCAGGATCTCTGCCGTACCCTTCATGTCATTACCAACATCATCGATGATAATCGCTAACCGTTTGTGATTCGATGTGGACTCTGAAGCTGCCGCTGTAGGCCCTCCTGCCGATATGCCTGCGTAAAACACAATCAACAATGCCATGATACCTGCAATGAATCGATAAATCTTTCTCTGTACCTTCATCATGATTCCCTCCCCGTAACTTCTGTGATCTCATTGTTTGATAATGAAGGGAGGATTATGTAAGCCAAAGCCTTCCTTAATAATCATATCCCCGCCATTGAAGACCTCTATCTCAAGTGAAGATCTCCATCATTCCAGTTTTCTCCTTAGCATTCAGACAAGAACTGTCATTGAACAGTTATAAAAGAGATTAATTAGAAAAAATACTGTAATTTGTCAGGTTTTCAGTTTAGGAATTTTTTAGTAGAATCAACAAATGAAAGAGGTTCTATGCTTCATTTCTATCCTATGATTTATGGAAGGAGGTTTTGAAAGGGTTTACATAAAATAAATGCCAGACAATCCGCTATTCTTGTTTGTTATTCCTGGTTGCGGTTTCTCTATGCAACTTACTATTATCGAGGAGGATGAAAGTAGTGAAATTCAAACTAAAAAAGACGATTAATGTTCTTTTGGCCTGTTTAACAGCCCTGCCTTTGATGTTAACCCCGACAAATGTGTCAGCAGCCAGCGATGCCAACATTAATTTGTCCTCGGAAAAACAGCTGATCAAGGGCTTTGGGGGCATTAACCTTCCTGCCTGGATTGGTGATCTGACTCCCGCTCAACGTGAAACTGCTTTTGGTAATGACCAGAATCAATTAGGCTTCTCCATTCTCAGGATCTACGTTGATCCAGATTCCAATAACTGGTATCGTGAAGTTGCCACAGCCAAACGAGCTATCGAAAAGGGTGCTATTGTATTTGCATCCCCATGGAATCCTCCAAGCAGCATGGTTGAAACGTTCAACCGCAATGGGGACACAAATGCCAAACGTCTGAAATACGACAAATATACCGCATATGCGCAACATCTGAACGACTTTGTAACCTACATGAAAAATAACGGCGTAGATCTGTATGCCATTTCTGTACAAAACGAACCGGATTATGCTCATGACTGGACTTGGTGGACTCCACAAGAGATCCTTCGATTCATGAAAGAAAATGCCGGGTCCATCCAAGGTACCAAAGTCATGGCGCCTGAATCCTTCCAGTACTTAAAAAACATATCCGACCCAATCCTGAATGATCCGCAGGCACTTGCCAACATGGACATTCTGGGAGCACATACGTATGGAACCCAGATTTCGAATTTTGCCTACCCTCTCTTTAAGCAAAAAGGAGCCGGTAAAGAACTGTGGATGACTGAAGTGTATGTTCCAAACAGTGACAACAACTCAGCAGACCGCTGGCCTGAAGCATTAGACGTTTCCTATCACATGCACAATGCCATGGTAGAAGGTGATTTCCAGGCCTACGTGTGGTGGTACATCCGCAGACAGTATGGTCCGATGAAAGAGGACGGTACCATAAGCAAACGCGGGTATAATATGGCTCATTTCTCTAAATTCGTGCGTCCAGGCTACCTGCGAGTCGATGCAACGAAAAATCCGGATACAAACACATTTGTCTCAGCCTATAAAGGTGATAACAAAGTCGTCGTCGTGGCAATTAACCGTGGAACTTCAGCCACAAGCCAAAAATTCGTTCTGCAGAATGGTAATGCCTCTACTGTGTCCTCATGGATTACGGACAGCAGTCGAAACCTGGCAAGCGGAACCTCGCTTAACGTATCCAATGGAGCCTTCACGGCACAGCTCCCGCCTCAGAGCGTAACAACGTTTGTTGCCAACGTTACTGGCGGAAATAGCGGCGGGAATACAGGCAGTGGCACGACGTATGAAGCCGAGACCGGAACGTCACTTACGGAAGCTACCATTGAAACAATCTACCCCGGTTACACTGGCTCCGGGTATGTTAACTTCAATGCGAT
Source organism: Paenibacillus sp. FSL E2-0151 (assembly GCF_037993015.1). NCBI lineage: Bacteria > Bacillati > Bacillota > Bacilli > Caryophanales > Paenibacillaceae > Paenibacillus > Paenibacillus sp. FSL E2-0151. Next base: position 2,412,337 of record NZ_CP150308.1, on the reverse strand, counting down.
GACTGGTTCGGCCATTCAATGGAACGGCATTAATAACACGACAACAGGTACCAAAAACGTAAAGTTTCGTTATGCGCTGGAAAGCGGCACTCGGAACCTCGACATTTTTGTGAACGGAACCAAAGTCATTAGCAACGAGCCCTTTCCGGCTACGGGAAGCTGGTCCACTTGGGTTGAAAAAACAATACAGGTCCCCATGAACACGGGGACCAATACATTGAAAGTAGTTACCACCGGATCGGAAGGACCGAATATTGACAGCGTTAATGTTACCGCAGCACAATAAACGTTCCGTATGGCTGATGGAAGACATTTGCTGTACGTGCAGCTAAGCACTAACCTCTTGAATACTCATCACTAAAGTTAGTGTTATATCAAAAAATGCAAAAAAAGACTCCTTAAGCGTTAGCTTAAGGAGTCTTTTTATTAGATGCGGTCGAGAGGACTCGAACCTCCACGGGGGTTAGCCCACACGGACCTGAACCGTGCGCGTCTGCCAATTCCGCCACGACCGCATATTGTATCTCCGTCATCCATATCGGCGACAAGAAATAATATATCATGCGTAATCTATCATGTCAACACTGAAAGTAATAACAATAAAGCCCGAATCAGACGTCCATGTCGATTCGGGCTTTACCTTTAACTGCTGTTAATAGTTTGGTTCATTAAAACGGAAGCATACTACAAATTACAGCTTGGAAGGCCAGTTGCCATACCATGCATAACCGCCTCTTCTTTCTTTATCAATATCACTTAATTTGTATTTAACTACCCCGTCACGACCAATAAAGATTGGTTTATCCGTTCCGATCTCATAGAAGCGTGCCCAAATTGGTGCAGCTTTGGAATCAGCGATAATTTTACTATCTCCATTAGCTCTTTCATACTTGTAACCCGTAATTTTCACTTTGTTAAACCAAGCCTCCGCTCCTTTAATGGATGCGGTAATTTTAGCGTTAGCAGGTCTGGTTTTCAGAAATTTAACAATCGTTACACTCTCTCCAGCTGTCAGTGATGGCACTTCGTAGATTCTTGCGCTCGCTGGTTTAAGAGAGCTGGAATCATGTTGTTGTCCCCATGCTGTCAGCTTACCACCTGAAACGACCTGTGTATTCAGAATCGCCTCCACACCTTTGGCAACTGAATTTTTACTGCGGTTAGCAAGTGTGCTGTCGATAAATGAGAAATCACCTTTGCGTGCTGCTACTTCATCCAGCATGATCATTACATTAATCATGGCATCATCATTGTAAGTGATGTGCTTGTGGTATCCGGAGCTTTGGTAAACTTGTGGCCACCCGCCGTTTGAATACTGCATGTTGATCAAAAAGTTAATTCCTTTGATTGCAGCTGTGGAGTAACGCGGATCATTCGTCTTTTTAAATTCCTTCGCCAATCTTCTAATTTCTGAGTATGTAGCCTTGTTGTCTATCGTGGACTTTGCCCACTCTCCACTTGTCTGTTTATAATCTTTTCTCCAACCTCCATCCGGCAGCTGGTTCTTCAAAATATCAGAAATACTCGCTGTAGTACCCGACGCATCTGCAGCAGATACCGTCCCTACAGGGAGAACTGCCATTCCAACTACTGAGAACACCATCGTACATGCCAGGACAAAAGTAATTATTTTCTTCGCTTTCAAATGTAACACTCTCCTATGTTCGTTTTTATAAATCTTCCACTTCTACTTTACCTATGATATACGACCCAAACCTCCTTTATTTGTATTTATCGCATAATAAAATCAATTTTCATCCAATATGTGGATTGGATAATCAGATAATATGCAAAAAATCGATTTTTGTCAATATATGCAACTTAATGAATATAATCTCTCTAATTCTACATAACGGGATAGTTCTTTTAACTCATGACAAACCTATTTATTTATCCAAATTCGTCTTAAACGAACCAATAATGACGTTTTTGTCATGAATGATACCCAAACTTGATCCCTTCTTTCATATAAAAACCTTAATTCCGCTAACATTGAGGTATTACGAAGGGTTTTAAATGGGTTTGACAATTACGCATTTATGCAATATAGTTTCAAATAGTTACAAAAACTTAATTATTCATTGCCGAGTTTCATGTTTGAAAACGGGGGAACCAATTTGGGTGAATTATTCTTATACATAGGAAATATAGGGAACCTTCTACCGAACCCTTAGCTAACTCCGTAGGCATCGAAGGGAGAACATTGATTTTGAAAAAACTGATTATCTCCATTTTTGGAGCAGCTGTATTATTTACATCCGGGGCAACAAGCACAGAGGCAAGCAGTATCAACTCCGTAGTGAACAACATGACAGGTATTCCTTACAAATGGGGTGGCACAACTGTAGCCGGCTTCGACTGTTCTGGTTTTATGAGATATCTTTTCAACAAATACAGCATTGAATTACCACGTACTTCGCAGCAGCAAGCCAAAGCAGGTACTCCCGTATCCAAGAGCAATGTTCGGACAGGTGATCTGGTGTTCTTTAATACAACAGGCAAAGGCATTTCACATACAGGTGTATATATCGGCGGCGGACAATTCGCTCATGCCTCCAGCAGTAAAGGTGTAAGCATCACGAAGTTATCGAATCCATACTTCAATGATCGTTATGTAACAGCACGTCGGGTAACTGGACAGTTTATGTATGATAAAATGTTAGGTAAAATGTGATTCACATACAAAAAGGCATCGGTTATTAACCGGATGCCTTTTTTGCACTTAAAAATGTATGTTGCATTGCTTACTAATGCAGCGCCTTCTGCACTCGCATCGCACCCTGAGACAGGGCATGTCCTCCACCAACAGCTCCAGCCACGGCTACGGTCTCCATAATCTCCTGATCTGTTGCGCCCTTAGCACGGGCTTCTTCTACATGGTAGAAGGTACATACCTCATTGTTGGCGAATAATCCAATGCCAAGCGCAATTAGCTGTTTTGTCTTCGCATCAATCACACCAGGTTGGAAACATTCTCCGGTAAACTCATGATACGACTTCACCACACCTGGCAGCACATCGCTTAATGCTCCAATCTGATCCTTGTAGGCATGAACTTTATCATTCATCAATGTCATGGCTTGTAGCACACCCTCTCGGCTATAGTTACAGATCTTCCTCACTGTACCTATCTTCTCTCCCGAGTGAGCCAATTATGCCAAGAAATCATGGTAATTCCAAACATTTAAAGCTCATGGCCCTGCCATAATTATCAGCTGTTACTCACTAAGTGGACTCTGGCGCGGCTCGCTGAACAGCTGATAGCTGTAACCTCGGTCCAGCTTAACGACACGTCGATTCTGACGACGGATAAGTACCTGCTCGCCATCCCAGGCAACCACAATCCCTTTCACGTCGTTCGATTCCAGCTCGTCCCGTACGACTCTAACTTTCTCACCTGACAGACGCAGGGCGTCCAATTCTGTATCACTAATCATCTTCATGGCTCCTATAATTCAAATTTATTTACAAAAAGAGACCTAAATGAAAAGTCATTTAGGTCTCACGTGACTGTATTGGACTGTCATGTCATTCGAAATTATGTCCCGACTGAAAGTTACCGCTGCGCGTGCTCTTTGCTGTCGTTCTTCTCGAACCAAAAATCAAGCACTTTGGCGGACATCACACGTTCTTCAAGGTACTCCACTTGATGCGGTGTAAATTGTTCTTTCCAAGAGAAGGACAACTCTTCGCACAAGCCTACAATCGTCAGTAATTCTGACCAGGCAACATAGCGTTTGTACCAGAAAAATTGAGGATGTTCAATCATATAGGGATAAAGGTCATCGAATTCCGTATGTTTACAATCCAGGGCACGTTCAAAATGAACTTTCGATTCCGCCAGCTTATCATTAAAAAATTGTTCTGTTGCCGGTTGGTTCCCCATGGTGTTGCCTCCTCTCCCTAACATAACCCCATTATAAATGAAATCGGCGGTCATGCAAAGGCATAGTTCAAAAAATAGGCCCTATTCCTTTAAAATGTCACATTTCGTTATCGTCAAATTGTACCGTACCATCATTCAGGGAACGAATGCGTACCAAGGCTTCCACCGGAATACCCTGTTCACGAATCGTGCGTGCCCCCGCCTGAAAACTTTTCTCGACCACAACGCCGAATCCGACGAGTTCCGCACCGGAACGCTCGATAATTTTGATGACGCCACGAGCGGCATCTCCATTGGCAATAATATCATCAATGAACAAAATGCGGTCATTCTCATGAATGAACTCGCGGGATACCATAATGTCAGTTACAATTCCTTTGGTAAAGGACGGTACACGTTCACAGTAAGCATCAGGATCAGCCAGAAGTGTTTTTTTGCGACGGGCGAATACAAGTGGCACCCCCAGTTCATAGGCTGCGGCAAACGCAACCGGAATCCCTGAGGATTCTACCGTGATTACCCGAGTTACTCCACTTTCACGAAAACGGGCAGCGAACTCACGTCCCATCTCCATCGTTAATGCAGGATCAATTTGGTGGTTCAACAGACCATCCAGCTTTAATACTTGATCCGAGATAACCACACCTTCTTGTAAAATTCGTTGTTTCAATAATTCCATGATTTGACCTCCCAAGCCTATCCTATGAGGTAAAAGTATCATATATCTATCTATAAGTTCAAGCGAAATTGCCTTGACGCTGTCCTTGGGACGCATTTCAAGCCAAAGCTCATTATCGATTGTCATGACTTTCGTGGGTCAAGCATACCTTGTACCATGGTACCCGCATGTCCAAACTATACAGGGGCCTGAGAGGGGAAACACATGAAACAGGCATTTCGGGTGCTGCAGATCGCATTTACATACATTGGAACGGTTGTTGGAGCCGGCTTCGCTACAGGGCAGGAAATTTTGCAGTTTTTTACCCAGTATGGCAAATGGGCCACCATCACCATAGGCTTATCCACCATGCTCTTTGTCTGGTTAGGTACCAAAATGATGCTGATCGCTCACGATACCGGGTCCCGCTCTTATGAGGATCTGAACAAACATTTATTCGGCCATAAGGCGGGCAAATGGATCACCTGGGTGACCCTTCTCATTCTCATTGGCGTGAACAGTGTCATGCTTGCCGGAGCAGGCTCCGTTTTTGTCGAACATCTGGGTTTGCATTATCAGACAGGTCTGATCGTCACACTTGTAGGGACATATCTGCTTCTCGGTCGGGGCATTCAAGCCATCCTACAAATGAATAGCATCGTTGTGCCCATGATGCTCCTGTTATCTCTGCTCATGATCACAAGTACCATCCATCATCCAGGTGCTTCCCGATTCATCACACTGACGACAGACTCAAACCCTATTCAAGTGTGGCTGTCTCCACTGTTGTATACTTCATTCAATCTGGTGTTGGCTCAAGCTGTTCTTGTGCCTGTAGGTAACCAGATTCGTAGCCGGAATGTGCTGAAGTGGGGTGGAGTATTGGGTGGAATTGGCGTTGGTTTCATGCTGATGGCAGCTCATTTTGCCATGTCAGCTCAGATGCCCGGCATCATCCAATTCGAAATCCCGATGGGCAGCATTGCCTTTCAACTTGGATGGGCAGTGCAATCTGTATATGTATCCCTTATTTTCATGGAAATATTCACTACCTTTGTAGCCGATATCTATGGAATGACCTTGCAACTGAGACAACATATACGTGTCCATCCCCGTTTCATTACATTAAGCATTATGCTATTGTGTTACTCACTCAGCCAGTTTGGATTCAGTTCCCTGCTGTCCATCCTTTACCCCATCTTTGGAACAATGGCATTAATCTGGGCTGCCAAATTGGTACTGAACCGCTGGGGCACCTTTCGTAAACGCAACAATATATAAATCTCACGGTCCATGTATTTCATGAATATGAGCATCCGTTTGCCTTCTAACCACAATTCACCGCGGGTACTCTTTCCTTAAACATGACAAAAGGCCGCTGTTTATCACAGCGGCTCGCACTTTTTGCTCTACGTTTTAGGCTTGGCTAGGAAACTGTAGATACATCTTTTTCAGCTCATTGACTGATCTGCCGAGCGAGTAATGTGTCTTGGCTTTTTCACACGCTGAACGGGCAAGTTCATAACGATAAGCCGGGTCCAGCATCACCTTTTCAAGCGCTTCAGCCAATGCAGAAGGATCTTCTGCCGGTACAAGCAACCCATTGCTACCGTTCTCGATCTGTTCCGGTATACCACCTACATCCGTACCCACAAGGGCAAGACAACTCAGCGCCGCTTCAGCGAAGACGGAACCAAATGCTTCTGCCCGTGAAGGAAGTACAAAAATATCAAAGAATGGCATGAATTCCTCAGGGTGCAGCGTGTAACCATAGAAAATGGTCTCATTATAGATCCCCAATCGTTGCGCCAATTCTTCCAGATCAGGACGAATCGGTCCATCTCCAATAATATGTAACACATAATCATGACCTCGACCCTTCAGTTCCGCACAAGCTTTGAAAAGAATATCCAACCCTTTTGCCGGAACAAGCCGACATACCGTGACCAGCTGTGGTATCGCATTATCATGAGGGATCGGCTTAAAGCGCTTCTCATCAAATCCATTGGGAATCACACCGATGACATCAGGTTCCTTCACGTAGGGAGCCAGATAACGGCGGAACGAATCCGACACCGTCAAAAGGCGCTCTGCCTGGTGTTCCAGCTCACCATATATCGCAAGCAGGAATCGATGCTCCGGTCCATCCGTTTCAATGCGTCCATTAAGGATTAATTCTCGTTCATAACTGGAGTGTATCGTCTGAATGAGGGGTGTATCTCGGAAAACCGTTCTCATCGCAAGTCCTGCAATTGGGTGGTGGGCATGGATCAGATCATAGGGCTTCTGAATACGCAGTTTGGTCCACCAAAGATAATCACGATAAGTTTGAATATATTTTTGGACAACAGGACTATCCTGATATTCCGTCCAGTCAAACGTTTCGAACTGAACTTCCTCTCTGCCCTTGTTGCGAATTCGCTTTGGCAACGAGAACAGATCCATTTCCCACCTCGGGGTTGTAAATCTCTCTTGCATATACGGAATCATAGAGGATACACCTCCGGGCTGCTCCGGAGGAAAGAAAAGCGCCTGCAGCAATTTCACCGTTAGTTTCCCCCTTTCTAACTTACGTACTAATCTACTATCCATTATGACATAGGGAAGCCGGAACATCTATATTACGATAACTCGTATATACAACATATTCATGAAACGTTCCCCTCAGAAGCAAAAGCTCTAATTCAGCAGCCCATCGCTTGCGGTTGTCGTCAACATATTCATAGGATAGTCAGAATTCTCAGCTCAGTGGCTCCACGGGCTTCTCATATGTACTGTAACCATCGGTCTCTCCCAAAAAAGTATACCCGTTCCGCGCGTAAAAGGCGTTCAACGTAGCATTGCTCGCTCCGCAATCTAACCGAAGATTATGTTTGCCTTCAAAATGTATCCCGCTGCTGGACCATTGCAAAATGGAACGTCCTAAACCGCTCTGAGCATATTTTCTTCGAATCGCTAACCGATGCAGATAAATTGCGCCATCCTCGGCATGAGCTTTTGAACCCCAAAGATGAATATCCCAAGGACTTGGCTGAACCAAAAGGATGACCATCCCCGCTACGTCCGCCCCTTTTTTGAATACAAACACATCCCCACGGCGAATCGCCCCTGCCGTATCATGTGAATCTTCACCTTTAAGCAAAGCGTTCCATTGGGAAGAACCTTGGCTCTGTAACCATTCGGCTGTCTCCACCAGCAGCGACATCACATCCTCCGTATCTTCCAGCTTCGCCTGAACCGCTTGAAAACCATCGTTAATATATTCGCTACTGATCCTGAATGAGTGCATCATTGTTCTCCTCCGCTTCCTGATCTCTTTTAAACTAATGGTACTATACCGGGAAATGGATTTTTCGTCAAAATGAGAACAAAAAAAAGGTAAAAGGCGGTTGCCCTTTACCCATCTATTCTGGCTTCATCAATAATCTGATTTCGATACAACATCGTCAGATGCAAGGTGTCAAACTCCATTTCCTTGTCCAACTCCTGCATCAACACTTCGACCAGGCTCTTTCGCTGAATGCTGGTACCAGGAACCTCGTAATCAATGTATCCCGTCAGATCGGAATGAGAAGTGTCTATTGTTGCTGTTCCCACAGGCAATCCACCTCGTTCCTGAAGAAACAGCTCATATACCCGGAACTCCCGATCCTTACGCTTCAGCATGACATAACATGTTTCTTCAGCAGCTTCCAACTCATCCAGATCCGATTCATCGGTATCCTCAAATTCCTCGGAGAAATCGCGATGTACCCACTCTAGCGTCTCGAGTTCGTTGCCCTGATGCCACATGCGGATTGTAATCGTATCGATGATATCTTCATCCAGCTCTCTGACAAGTAACTCTGCCGCAGCTTCCAATTGATTCTCTTCCGGCTCGTCATACCAGTGTATTTCACCTTGTACATCAGCGCCATATTGTTTTAAGGAAGCTTCTGCAAGTTCCTGCCCTTCGACATCATTGAAAATATACGTCGATATGCTGCGTCCTGCGCTTACCATTTCCATCTCCAGAACCTGATCCCGATCTTCATATGTAAACGATTCGGCTTGTGAAACAGGGATTACCTTACTTCCACTGCTGTCTATATCGTCATAGCTGCCTTCGTCATGATTCATCTCTTCAGACGGCCACACTGTCTCTGACTCAGGCATATGCAGAACCGTATGTAATGAGCCACAACTAACCAGCACTTCATAATACGCAGCTTCCAACGCATCTGCAAGAGATCGGACATAGGCATGTACTTTTTCCACGATACGTTGCTCTGTATCATCTGGCAGAGACTCCTGCTCGATCTGAAGACTACCTGATAAACGATCTCCTTCTCTATACACAAGGAACAGTGAGCCTGCATATTGACCATTGACCATCACGTCCTGTACTTCTCCACCTGATGTCCGCAGGTCTGCAACCAATTCCACATCATAATTCATCACGTGTCCTCCTCCATTCCTAACGTTATTCTCTTAGGATGCCCCTGAGGACGGTAGATTATGAGGAAAGCGTGCATTTTAAGTATAAGATGTAGGGTTAGACGGATAACACATATTTTTGGATTGCGTGTGCCACACCCTGCTCGTTATTGGAGAGTGTAACCTCGTCCGCAGCAGCTTTCACCTCGTCCGGTGAATTATCCATGGCAATGCCTTTTCCCGCAAAAGTCAGCATCGTAATATCATTGAAGTAGTTGCCAATCGCCATAATCTCCGAAGGCATGATTCCTTTCGATTCAGCAAGCCTTTTAAGTGCAGCGCCTTTGGACGCTTCGGGATGCATCAGATCAATAAAAAAGTCACCACTCCGTGTCATATAATAAGGCAGATTCCAGGTAGACCATTCCTGAAGTACTGCATCCATCTGTTTAATCGGACCAAATGCAGTGAACTTCGCCAGCGGTTCTGTCATGTCAACCCACTTGGGTAACTTCAGCGGCTCAGCCATAAAGTTGTAATACATCTCACGTACCTGCAACCCCAAACCTTCCGGTTGATCCACATACAGACCAAATGCCGTATTGATGTCAAAATGTACTCCATTGGCTCGACAGTAGGATATAATCGGCTCCAGTCCTTGTCCATCTAATGCAAAATGATGAACTACCTCACGGGTATCGACTTGTGCGGTAACGGCGCCGTTATGCGTAATCACATATCCATCCAGTCCCATCTGCTCCATAAAAGGAATCGTGTTGGCAGGACCTCTACCTGAACACAGGACAATCTCTGCTCCCTGACGGGAAGCTTGGATCAAGGTCTCCTGAGTCCATTCGGTAAGTTCATGATGATCATTCAGCAGTGTTCCATCTACATCAAGTGCAATTAATTTATAAGTCATTCTGGCTTCATCCTCATCTGTTAGTGGTCGCACCCACCCAAACCCTCCCTTCCGAGGGAGGGCCCCAGAGAGCTCTGCCCTCTGGACTCCCGTCTTGCTCACCGGTGTTAGGTCGGGTCTTGCTATGTCACGGTTGTTGTCGGAACGCTTGTTGCCGGGCACACCGCTGGTCAGCGGCGGTCCCGCCCAAGCTTAACCGGGACCATTACGGGCAGGGCTTCGCTCTCTGCCCGGCTCCCTGCTTCACTTCGTGAAGGTCGGGAGCTTTCTCGCCTTCGGCGTTAGTATCGGGGCTCCGCTTCCCTCCACGACTCCCTGCTCCGCTTCGCGAAGGACGGGAGCTTTTACTTCCGCAGAAGGCTCAACTCATCTGCGGTTAGTTCACGATAGCTTCCGATAGCAAGATCGGAAGCTAGTTCCAGCTCACCCATGGCTACGCGTTTCAGATAGACCACTCGCTTGCCTACCGCCTGAAACATACGTTTCACTTGGTGAAACTTCCCTTCGTGAATAATAAGCGAGATCGACGAGATCGTACCTTCTTCCGTCTCTTCCTGACCGAGTATAGTCAGCTGAGCAGGTAATGTCTCGTACCCGTCATCCAATTGAATGCCCGCCTTGAAACGTTGCACATCCGCTTCATCCACGTTTCCCAGCACACGGGCTTCATAGGTTTTGGGCACATGCTTGCGTGGAGATAACAGATCATGGGCAAGTGGACCGTCATTCGTAAGAATGAGCAGTCCCTCCGTATCCTTATCCAGTCGTCCCACAGGAAAAGGATTGAACACCCGATCCTCTTTGCGCAGCAGATCCAGTACCGTCTTATCTCTGTTGTCCTCGGTAGCAGACACGACACCCGGAGGTTTATGCAACATCAGATAGGTCATCTCCCGATACACAATCCGCTCACCATCGGCTTCAATAACGTTGACCTCAGGGTTCACCTGTACACCACTGTCTTTCACCGCTTTGCCGTCCACATGGATTCTGCCTTGTTTCACCATCTTTTTGAGTTCACTTCGTGTTCCCACACCCATATGGCTTAATATTTTGTCCAGACGCAACGTTTGTTTGCCTTTTCCACTCATACCGATGTCCACCTCCACCCTGCCGGATATTCATTCTTCAGTACACCATCCAGCCATTTTCCCCAGCCAGCGGCATAACCATCTACACATACAAGAACATACCCTTTGGCAAACGTATCCGCCTTGAGCACCACTCGTTCTTCTTCAATATTTAACGTTTCACCCTTGAGGTATCTCACGGCTTCGCCATCAGCGGATGACAGATTTACGCTTCTCCGTGCTTCAGATGCATTCAGAGCACACGCAAGCGGGTGGGACGGAACAAATCGTCCATTCTTGATCGTGCCCATAAACCAGCCTGGACGAATGACTTTCAGTCCCTCCAACCGAGCTGCACCAACCGATGATTGATACACACGATCTCCATAACATACCGTCTCTCCCGTTAACTCAATCTCCAATTGTTCTTTCATAAACTGACTGTAGATCGCAACCGGATCAATACTTGCCGAATCAGCTCCGCGTCCATGACCCCGTTCCGATTTACGACCACCGTGATCTTTACCTTTTTTGCCCTGTTTACCCGAATTCTTGCCGCCGCCAGCCTGTCTGTCATGGGACTCTCGGGATTCGATTCGCAATAAACGTTCCTTTTTACGATCAGCCTTGGTTATAGCAATTGAAGAAGCAGCAATAGAGTGATCCTTGTTCCCCTCTGCTTCAATCCTGGGCACATCCACGACCTGCCCATACTCCATTGCTCCTTCTTTAACTACTCCAGGTTGATCTGTTTCTACTTCTTGCCCTAGACGATGCTGCAATACAGCGACATAATGTCCCTCTCCTTCCAAAAGGTGAGGCCACAATCTTGCGGTGCCACGCGTTTGATCCAGTACAGCTTCCGTCTCCTCTGCCTTCTCTGGCATCATCTGACGTACCCATTCCGGACGTCCTGTTGCGAACCCTGTATCTTCAGGAATGTCCATTACTACGAAATCCCGGTTTACATTCAGGAACTCCGCAATCATCGCTTCGTTTTCCTCCGGCGCAAAGGTACATGTCGAATATACGATGGTTCCTCCCGGTGCCAGCAACCGTGCCGCAGTCTCCAAGATATCCCGCTGCATGAGCACACATTTTTCCACCGAATGATGTTCCCACGATTTCACCATGTCTTCATCTTTGCGGAACATACCTTCACCTGAGCAAGGCGCATCAATTAATACTTTGTCAAAATAATGAGGAAATGCATTTGCGATCCGCTCTGGCGACTCATTCAAAACAACCGCGTTACGCACCCCGTACAACTCCACGTTTTTGGCCAGCGCTTTGGTGCGTTCAGCATGGATATCGTTCGTCACAAGTACACCCTTGCCCTGCAGCTTTGCAGCAATCTGTGTTGTTTTCCCTCCAGGAGCAGCACACAGATCAAGCACACGATCTCCAGGCTCCACCTGCAATAATTCAACTGGAGCCATTGCACTTGGTTCCTGTATATAATACAGGCCTGCATGATAATAAGGGTGCAGCCCCGGTTTAACACCATGAGGTACATAGAATCCTGTCTCACACCACGGAATAGGTCTTAGATCAAACGGAGCAATCTCATCGAATTGTTCCATCGATATTTTTAGCGTATTCACTCTCAGTCCCGCATGGGGAGACTGTTCATAAGATTTCATAAATTGTTCAAACTCATCACCCAGCAAACTTTTCATTCGCTCAGCAAATATCAAAGGTAACTTTACACCCATATTCCCACTCATCCTGTCTTGGTAAGATTGCAATATCGTTTTATTTTATCATATCCAAGCTTTGCTTTCCTATCATATCGTATCTATTCCACTACAGCGTGTAATGTAGTATAATGGCAAGTAGATTGATTCCTGAGCAAAAATTCGGGTGTTTATGCATATTATCCCAACCTTTATTTTTGCCCAAACTATATTTCGATATGATCGATGGGGGATGTCCAATGAAATCCAAGAAGAAAAAGAAAAGTGCTGCGATCCTTATTTTCCTGGGTATTTTAATCATTATGATTGCAGCACTGGTTGTCGTAGACCAGCAATCCAAGAAACAGATGGATTCAGTGGAAAATGCTTATGGCATCGCTGCTTCCAAGCTTAATCCAGCTACACGGGAGCTACTTAGTGATCCCAACTATCAACAAATTATTGTACCCACTGATCTCAAAGCCAAAATCGATAACAAAGACAGCTTTTTCGTTTATTTCTTTGCTTCCGATTGCTCGCACTGCCGTGCAACAACACCTCAGTTGATGCCACTGGTTGACAGTGAAGGTATTGAGCTTCCGCAGTTCAATCTGCGTGAATTCGAAGCAGGATGGACCGATTACAATATCGAGTTCACGCCTACACTCGTCTATTATGAGGCTGGTGTCGAGAAAGACCGTATGGTTGGCGGACTGAAAGAGAATGGCAGTGACCAAGGCTACACACTGGATGATTACAAACAATTTTTCCAAAAATATAAAGGCAGCGCTACTCCTTCGGCAAGCTAACTGATAGATCCGTTTCCACAAGTATCTACAATCAGGCACTTGTATCACCAGACACTGTTCTGTTGAAGGACAGGCCGTGCCACCTGCAATCATCTGAATATGACGCAACATTCAAAAACACCCCGATCGTTCCCTTTACAGGAATCGTCGGGGTGTTTCATATACATGGAACTTCATATCCATGGGATGCTCATTTGAATGTTAACGCTGATTACGGTTCAACTTTTACTCTGATCCATCGCCTTCATCTTCTCTTCGTATATTCGCCCTCTGGTAGGACTCCGGCGCTGCGGAATATTAGGTTTTAGCTCAAGCGATCTTCTAGATATCTCTTGTTCTAAGACCTCATCAACAATTCGTATGGACAAATCCCTATAAGTCACAGACTGAGCGTCAGGCTCAGACAGTTGCTTCACGATTGCCTTTACTTCCTGTACCAAAATCCCAAGCTCAATGCCCAGAGTCGTAGCAGGATAAGGTTCCAGAAGATCAAGTGAGCTCTGTAACATCATCGTTCCTCCGCGGAGATTGCCATTCCTGAAGTGGTATAAACCAACTGCAATTTGCAACAACCCTTTATAGAGAGAATCCCGGTTACGTTCCAGCCACAATTCTTCCAACACCTCATGACACTCGAAATAATCCTGATCCCGATTGAAGTAGATTAAGTAGTCAACGTACAGTGGCTCATAGGTGCTCATCCGGGTTTTCGCCCTTTCTGGCGTTGTTCAGAAGTTTCTTCACGTCATCCAGCAAGTCTTTGAGCCCTTCCATATCATGCCGTTCCCAGTAATCGTTAAATCGCTTCTGTGCTTCAATTGCTTCACTGACAAGGTGGTAGAAGTATAATTGATGAATGATATTCAATGTTCTTGACACGATATTGGAATCATCCTCAAATGCCTTCTGCGCCTCCAAAATCTGTAGACGAATTGCAGACATCTCGTTATCCAGTATAAACGCGGCCTCAGCCGTTTTTTTCAGCCTGGTTCTCATCTCATCAGGTAACCCTTCGCGAAACTTGTAACTCAGCGAATGTTCAATGGTAGCCCAGAAATTCATGGCAAGTGTCCGGATCTGTATCTCGGCCAAAACTTTCTTTTGTCCCAGAGCCGTCTGAACAGGATACTCAATAATCATATGGAAGCTGCGATAGCCGCTCTCTTTGAAATTCGTAATGTAATCTTTCTCAATGAGTACCGTGAGATCCTTACGACCTCGAATATACTCGGCAACCCGGCGGATATCATCCACGAACTGGCACATAATGCGGATACCTGCAATATCCTCAATGCCTGTTTCCACGTCATCAAGCGACACATTCAGTCGTCTGGATTTCTCCAAAATACTGGATATTTTTTTGACACGACCGGTAACGAATTCAATCGGGGCATACTCTTCCCGTTTCTTCAGTTCCGCTCGCATTGTCTTAAACTTGACTTTCAATTCCTCTACCGCTTGTTCATAAGGAAGTAAAAATGTACCCCAGTCTCTACCGTCCATGCTTATGCCTCCTGTCTCTATAGCGTCCCCTGTTCTATTCCATTATACATGATGTTTGGTGGGGGGAAGAGTCCCGAACCATTTTACGCTCTTCCCATGCTTCTATATTTTCATTCCGGGGATTCACATTCCTTCTTACCGATGCTCCGCACCAACCGCTTCGGAGATATGACGATAACCGTCCTTGCGTAGCAACTCACGCAGTCCGGCATGAATGCGCCGATTCACCTCAGGTCCTTCATAGATCAATGCTGTATATATTTCGACCAAGCTTGCTCCGGCTTTAATTTTCTCGTATGCATCCTCACTTGTGAAAATGCCACCTGAACCGATAATCGGAAGTTTGCCTTCGGTCTGGCGATAGATCTGGCGAATAATCTCCGTTGAACGGTCACGTAGAGGTTTACCGCTCAGACCACCTGTTTCCTTCGCATGTTGGTGGGAAAGTCCTGTACGACTGATGGTTGTGTTCGTAGCAATAATGCCAGCAACACCGCTGTCTGCAATTGTTTGAACCATATATTCAAGTTCCTGATCATTCACATCCGGTGCGATCTTCACCAGAACGGATTTGGTCGGTCCGCCCGCTCGTGCATGCTGCACGTTCATCTCGTTCATAACCGCAGCGAGCAGTTCCTTCAATTCATTCCCATGTTGCAGATTACGCAAATCCGGTGTATTTGGTGAACTGATATTAACCACGAACAGATCAGCATAATCGTATAGTGCCTGAATGCACTTCGAATAGTCCAGGTGAGCTTCCTCATTAGAAGTTGCCTTATTCTTGCCGATGTTAACAGCCACTGGAATACGCCGATCCTGTAGACGTGCCAATTCACCTGCCATGGCTTCCGCACCAAGATTGTTAAAGCCCATTCGGTTCACCAACGCCTCATCTGGAGGCAAACGGAACAGCCGTGGTTGATCGTTACCAGGTTGTGCAAGTGGTGTCACGGTTCCCACTTCCATGAATCCAAATCCGATGGAAGAAAAGCCCGTTACGGCCTGCCCGTTTTTGTCCAGACCCGCAGCCAGACCAACAGGTGTAGGGAAATGACACCCAAACATGTCAACAGCCAGATCAGACGTTTCACGAACGCCGTACATCACACGCAGTCCGGAAGGAACCGGACGGATGCTACCCACGCCACTAAGGCCGCCAATAATCAGATGATGGGCCTGTTCAGGGTCCATTTTGAACAACAAAGGTTTAGCAAGACTTCTGTATAACAAATCACTCACTCCGTTCTGGTCCGGTACGCCAAAAAGCCGTTGTCCGTCTTTTCATATGTAAAAAAACACTCTACTCACAAGTTTATCTGTTTCTTATTAAAAAGGAAAGTAGTTTGCGCATAGACAGCACAAATCGAATAATACAAAATGCTCACAAGAAATCCACCCGCCCACTGGAAATGACGAGTTGAATTCTTTACAATGAGAGCATGGTTACTCTACACCAGTTCTATTCCAAATAAGGAGGAATAACTCATGGCTCCCAAACGTAAACCACCTGCATTACAGCAAAAGAAAGAAGAAGTGAATCGCAAAGCCATTGCATGGACAGCAGCCAGTGTAGGCGGCTTGATCATCATCATTGGTGCTCTTATCATTATTGCCAACATGTAGATGATTCAGGCTGAATCCATCTGATTCTACATATCAAACAGATCAATTCAGCCAGTGATACGTTTTGTTCGGATTATTCTGCTTTGGAACAAGCGTATGCTGATAACGCTGCTTTGCTTCTGGAACAAGCGTCAGATCTGGCAGTACATCTTCTCCAATGCGTACCGGAGTGCCTTGCGGAGCAAGAGCGAATAACTCTTCTACATCTCCTGTACGCATTCTCACACATCCAAGGGACTCATCCAGTCCGATACTGTCTGGCTCGTTGGTCCCGTGGATGGCATAATTCGTATTCGAGAGTTGCATACCTCTGCTTCCAAACTCACCGTTCGAGCGTCCATTCGGATTGACCACTTTATCTGTAATGACAAATGACCCCTCCGGTGTTCGATCACCGCCAAGTCCCACATCATACATACGAACAATGGTATCCCCACTGATTAATGCAAGTTTATGTTTATTCTTATCAATGACAATCTCCAGCGGTTCCTGCAAAAAAGGCTGACCTCCCAGCGTATCTGCAAAAGCGGCATTTTTGCCTTGAGACAAATTCGAAGTCGTTGAACCATTCTCTTTACCACTCGAATCGTTCTTTCCTTCCTGTACCTTTCCTTGATGCAAAGCTAGCAGCTTCGGAAACATCTCGGTCATCCCTGACGCAGTCTCTCCCAGAATATTGTTCGGAAATGGCTGAGCCATTTGCGTTACACTCTTGGGCCAAGCGTCATTTTTTTTGCGATAGGCAACGATTGCACTTGATAATGATGCAGCTGCTTCCTGCTTGGCGGTCCACGCCAAGGCCATCTTTTTGATTTTCGGTGTAATTTCAGGAGGTTCACAGTTACATTGCTTGGCATCATAACTCTGTGCAGTTAATTTCCCGCTTGTATTGGTTTGTACTATGTATTTCACAGGCATATTTCGCTTCCATAAAGACCAGTCATCCGTGGTTTGCATACCCAGTACAGCAGAAGTCTCTACTTTTGGGCCAGACCCGGACCAGGCAGCTGCGAGCGCAGCCTCGCCATGATTACCTCCACCAAATGCCGCAGCAGTGAACACATTGCTTGGCGCAATGGATGCAGTTCCAACCTGTTTATCCGCTTCTACAGGCGCTTCGATGTCATCCGTGGATTCCAGTGCGGCTGACAGTGCGTCAGCTGCTTCCCGACTGAAACCCGGAGCGTCCGCAGGTGGCAGACCTGCCAACACAAGCAGCATGAGCAACGTAAGCCACATTTTGCGTCTACGTTGTTTTCTCTCCTTTTGCTCAGACATCTCCACCAGTTTCTCCTGATAGTCTACCCAGATGTCAGCAGGAGCTTTACTGCGTTCAAATGCCTCATAAACCTCGCCCGCTTGCTGAAAGCAATAGTTGGCTTTGGCCTCCTGTCCTTCGCCCAAATACTCCTTTCCGAGCAAGTACCAGGCCATTTTATTGTCGGGATGTTTCTTGACATATGTTCTTAGATGAGTATTTTGCATCCGATCCTCCACTATTTCGCCTTTTTCCGTATATCATTATATATCGGCATAACCAGGCGTTGAATCCATAGGACTTGAGTACCCGGTGGAAAAAAGGGGGGTCGACAATGTTCGTCCTTGATCCATAGTCAGATAATCACAGTTAAATGAATGCAAAAAAAGCACCTTCCTTTGTCGTTAAGACAAAAGAAAGTGCTCTATGTTCATGTGAGAAATACTTAGCCTTCTTTATTGAAAGGCTCGTCCGCTACTTTGATTGAATCTGTAGGGCAGCCATCGCATGCATCCTGCATATCGTCAAACAAGTCGTCTGGAATAGCTTTGACACCATGGTTAGCATCGCCGTCAAAGATAACTTCAGCCAAACC
The DNA here is from genome assembly GCF_037993015.1 of Paenibacillus sp. FSL E2-0151. Classification (NCBI taxonomy): domain Bacteria; kingdom Bacillati; phylum Bacillota; class Bacilli; order Caryophanales; family Paenibacillaceae; genus Paenibacillus; species Paenibacillus sp. FSL E2-0151. Next base: position 2,393,918 of record NZ_CP150308.1, on the reverse strand, counting down.
TTCATCATCATAATCGTAGATGTCTGGAGCTGTTGCTCCACAAGCGCCACATGCGATGCATGTGTCTTTTTCAACCCAAGTATATTTACTCATTTACATTCTCTCCTCCTAAAATTCAAAACGTACAGTGTTTTTATCTAGAAACATATTAATACAAAGTAAGGATAATTACAAACATTTTGCAACCACAAGTCTCTATTATCCCTTATTTAATCAAGACTTTGCAAGTTATCTTTTTGCAGGGAAGTACCGCGCACTTTATGATTACGAAGCAGCACGGAAGGATCGTCTCCAAGCATGCCCGCGGTCACAACAGCATTCTCACCAAATTTATCACGTAACTGATCCATAATCCGAATCAGATTGTCCTTCTTGGGCTTCTGCTCATATTCGAACAAGTCCATCTGTACAGCGGATTCCTCTCTTGGAATCAGGTTTTGAAGTGTCACACCCAGCATGCGTACAGGTTTGCCACTACCCCAATGCTTCTCAAATAGTTTACAGGCCTCACGGTAAATGACCGTTGCATCCTCCGTAGGAACTTCCATTAGACGTGATCGAGTGATTGTCTTCATATCCGGTGTCCGGATTGTAATCTGAATACCCTGACTGAACATTTCGTGCTTGCGCAACCTTCTGGCTACCTGGTCACTTATATTGAGGAACACCCGATGAATCTCATTCATATCCGATACATCCGCCGGTAAAGTGGTTGTATGCCCAATGGATTTATTGGCTTCACGTTCCGCGTGAACTGCGGAATGGTTAATGCCATTCGCGGAATTTTTGAGCCATGCTCCATTAACTCCAAATAGTTCGGTCAACATGTTCTCATCCGACTTGGCCAATTGACCAATCGTTTCAATACCCAGTTTTTTCAACTTTTCGGCCGTTTTTTTGCCAATGCCAAACATCTCGTTGCATGGTCTGTGCCAAAGAATCCGGGGTACGTCTCTCATGCGTAAAATGGAAATACCGTTCGGTTTTTTCAGATCCGAAGCCATTTTCGCCAATAATTTGTTGGGTGCAATGCCAATGGAACATGGCAGCCCCAATTCATCCTTGATTCTACGCTGAATGCTCTCCGCAATCTCCATTGGATTCCCGAATTGCCTTGAACCTGTAATATCAAGATAACATTCATCAATGGATGTAGCCTCAAGTTGAGGCGTATAACTATACGCAATCTGCATGAAGGCTCTTGAATATTGACGATATAAATGGAAATCAGGACGAATCACAATGAGATCAGGGCACTTTTTCATGGCTTGGTGCACAACCATACCTGTTGAGATGCCTCGATTACGAGCGGCATATGAGCAGGTTACAATTACACCCTTTCGCAGTTCACTGCTGCCCGCAACGGCCGTTGCTTTTCCTCTATATAAATCTGGTTCCTCGGCTTCATGTACAGAGCAGTAGAAAGCATTCATATCGACATGCAGAATTACCCGTCCGGCTGCAGGGTAATATTGATCCACATTTGCTGGAGGATTGCCGCCTGAAGACATCATGAACCCCCGCCCTTTCTTGCACACTAATTAATGAAACGAATTTCTTTCTTCTATAGTATATCAAACCCGTTATGTTAATTCAGTCATGAGCATTTATTTTCTGCGAGATCTGATCAGAGACCGAATAATTAACCAGCCTACACTCACAAAAAGTATCAAAGTGATCAGAGCAATAATCGTATTTTCCCATACAAAACTCAAAATTAACCCTCCTTTTCTTCCATATATTCCAATTAAAACTCAATAATAGATTATAACATACATCCGGATTATGATTAACATCCTTCTTTTTTCTCTAAAATCCGTTAATTGTTACATGAAACTGCGATTTCTATGTAGCATTTGGCTATAATGGTGCTATAATAATTAATTATACAAATTGACGACTTTAGGACAAATCAGCGCATTGAGTTTAACACAGTGTAGCGTTGCCGAATCGAAGGATTCGTCCACTAACGTACTTAACAGCTTTTCCTAACTTACAATCCAAACTTTTAAAAGAGCGCTTTATCTCAAAGGAGGATCTTCATGTCAAAGGCCATTTCCATCTTCGATACGACTTTACGTGACGGCACACAAGGGGAGGGTGTCAGCTTATCGGCAGACGACAAACTCAAAATTGCCAAGAAGCTTGATGACCTGGGTGTCCATTATATTGAAGGCGGAATTCCCGGCAGCAATACCAAGGACATTGAGTTTTTCAAAAGAGTCAAGGAATTAAACCTCAACGCAAAGGTTGTTGCTTTTGGCAGTACCCGCCGTAAAGGCAGCGTTGCTAGTGAAGACGCCAACCTGAAGCGCATGATCGAATCTGGTGCTCAGGCTGCAACCCTGGTCGGTAAATCATGGGACTTCCATGTGCATACCGCTTTGCAGACTACTTTGGAAGAAAATTTGTCCATGATCTATGATTCCATCGCCTATCTGAAACAGAATGGAATGGAAGTGATCTTTGATGCAGAACACTTCTTTGACGGGTTCAAACATAACCCGGAGTATGCTCAAGCGGTCTTGACCAAGGCCCACGAAGCTGGAGCGGACTGGCTCGTTATGTGTGATACCAATGGCGGGACGATGCCAAACGAGGTGCACGAGATCGTATCCACACTGCATAGAATCCTGCCTCATGCACATCTCGGGATCCATACACATAATGATTGTGAATTGGCTGTCGCCAACACACTCAGCGCTGTACAAGCCGGAGCCCGTCAGGTGCAAGGAACGATGAACGGTTATGGAGAGCGTTGCGGTAACGCCAATCTCGCATCCATTATCCCGAACCTGCAACTGAAACTTGGCTATGAATGTGTTACTGATGATTCCATGAGACAACTTACAAACGTGGCTCGTTATGTTAGCGAGATTGCCAATGTGAATATGCCGATTAATCAGCCTTATGTCGGCAATGCTGCTTTTGCTCACAAAGGTGGGATTCACGTCTCTGCCATCCTGCGGGATTCACGTACCTATGAACACATCGTGCCTGAACTGGTTGGTAACAAACAACGTGTGCTGGTCTCTGAACTTGCCGGACAAAGTAACATTGTATCCAAAGCTCAGGAACTGGGGCTTGAGTTCGATCCAAGCAGTGCCAATTCACGTCAGATTATTGAAAAGATCAAAGACTTGGAACATCAGGGTTACCAGTTCGAAGGCGCAGATGCTTCGCTTGAATTGTTAATTCGTGAAGCGAACGGTGATATGAAAGAATTGTTCACGTTTGAATCATTCAAAATGCTTGTAGAGAAAACGGCAGGCAAATCCGTTGTTTCTGAAGCTTTTGTCAAAGTGAATATCGCTGGAACAAGCGCTTATACCGCTGCTGAAGGTAACGGTCCGGTGAATGCACTCGATAATGCGCTTCGGAAAGCACTGGTGCAATACTTCCCTTCACTCGCCAACATGCACCTCTCGGACTACAAAGTACGTGTACTGGATGAGAAAGATGCCACAGCCGCGAAAGTTCGTGTATTGATCGAATCCAAAAATACGGAGAACACATGGAACACTGTCGGTGTATCCGAGAACGTAATTGAAGCAAGTTGGGAAGCGCTCGTTCACAGTTTCCGCTATGCATTGCTTCAAGAAAAATTGCAGGATGAGCCGGGCACACTCCCTATTCCTGCTCATGGGATAAGCAACCACTAATAACGCTTATTTCCCGGAAAATAAAAAGAAGCCTCTGTACCCATGATTCATGGATGCAAAGGCTTCTTTGTTTACATGAAAATTAATTCGCAATTAACTTTTTAATCTTACGTTCCAACTCTTTCTCGGGTAATATGCCCAGAACAATCTCCTGTATAACTCCTCTGGAGTCAATCAGAACATTCGTTGGAAAAGCCACCCCATTGTATTGAGCATACACAGTCCCCTTCTCATCCAAGGGAATAGGGAATGTCAGTTGGTACTCATCCACAAAAGCTTTGGCATCCTTGAGTTTATCGTATGACGTTACATTAACCCCATACATGTCAAGCTTATCCTTGTATTTTGCAGCCATTCTGTTCAGCTCTGGAGCTTCCTGCTTACACGGCTCACACCAGGATGCCCAGAAACTGACAAACGTGGCCTTATCTTTGGCACCGCCCACACTGTACGTCTTCCCATCCATTGCTGTCAGAGAAAAAGCAGGCGCCAGAAGACCCGCACGAGGTCCCGTCTCTGTAGGCATGGGTTCTTCCTGCTTAAAGACGGCTGCAATGCCGTCACCCGCATTCTGGGCCAGTGCAATACCAACCAGCAAGACAACACCAAGGAGTATGTATATGTTTCGTTTCATAACCCGCCACCCTTTTATATAATTAGCATATTGAAACTGAAACCGTAATTTCTGCATATGCTAAGTGTTTATCACGCTCTATCATAGTTCACCAGAACATGATTCCCAAATGTTCTCTTTATTATTGTACCCTTTTCCTTTAAAATTTTACAATCCGCATCACAGAAAATAAAATGAAAAAGGACTCCTGCCATAGCAGGAGCCAAAGAGAGAGGGGTGAATACAAATGGCAGCACTTCACGGGCAGCAAAACGCCTTCTACATCCCTTCTTCCGTAGAACAAGAGATGTCAAAGCACATGTTCCTTTCGCTGCCGCAAGAAGCCTGCGGGGTTATGCTGGGTGAAACCGCAGCGGGCGGTATACGAATCAGTCGGTTTCAGCCCATTCGTAACGTAGCACCTGACCCGCTGCACCATTTTACTCTGGATGATGCCGAATGGATTCGGTGCGTATTCTCCGAGCCCAAGCTCATCGGTATCTTCCATTCTCATCCCCAGACCAGGCCTGTTCCTTCCTTAGAGGACTTGCAAGCTCTTCCGGCCTTCGCCGGTTTGCTTCAGATGTACCTCATCGGCTCACCCGACCTTACAAGCGGGTCGCGATCTCATATGCATCTGAACGGTTATCGGATTGAATCTTCGAAGGAATCGCAGGATCCGGCACAACACGTTGTGCCTTCATACAATCTGCTTCCCGTTCCGTTATGCGTGACTTAGCTGGGTATACAAATCACCCAAAGTCTCCACATTTTTACGAGTCATGTCCTCCAAGTAGCAGGACCATAACTGTGCAGTCATTTTTGAATCTTCCAGTGCATGGTGACGTCCATAGATCGGAATCCCTCTGGATTCCAGCAATTCATCCAAACCATACCCCGGCCTGCTTGGTTCAAGCCAGCGGGCCAACATCATCGTATCGATTAAACGATGTGTCAGCCTTACCTTTGAAGTCCGCCACAGAGCTGCATTCAGAAAAGCTCGGTCATGCGCACTTGCGTGTGCAATCAGAACATTTCCACCTACAAAAGACATGAAATCATGCAACCCTTCCAGCAAAGTTGGTGCGTCCAACGTCATCTCCTGTGTAATACCTGTAAGTTCAGTAATATGTTCCGGAACCGCAGTCTTGGACTGCACCACCGTATAAAACTGTTCTCCTTCCAGTACCACACCTCCATGTATACGGACCGCACCAAATGAGATAATCTCATCCCCGTGCTGGGGCGAAAATCCCGTCGTTTCCAGATCAAATACAACTGCGTCCAGCTCATTTAGAGGTGTATGCAGAACCTCAGGTCTGCGTTGTTCTCTCATCATAGAGCGGATAAACGCCATGTGTTGCGCCGTAGGGGCTCCCATAATGGAAGCGATGGCGGAAGGAACCCCTCCCTGACGCAGCGAATTCCAGAATCCTGTATTGCCCCTTGCCGGCTCTCTCATGGACGTCTCCTTTCTGCAAAACGCAACTGTCTTTGCAAAGCACGATGCACTCGTCGTACCAACCCGAGCGTATCCCTGAGCTCATAATGAATCTGTTTTTGTTTCATCTGTTTCTCATCCAGAAACCCACTGCTATGTTGCAAATCCCCTTGGATGACAACCGGTGTACTTCTGCGAAATTTCAAAGCAGCTAAGAAGGCCCGCTGGCATGCATCCAGTAATGTAAATGGAACAGCTTCAAGTGAAGTCAGTCTCTCCATTCTTTTTAACGTAGATGACTCCTTGATTCCATGTTGCAAAGCCAAATAACGAGCACTGTTCACCAGCGGAATGTACAAGCCATACTTGACATCAAATCCGCCTGCATGTTCACCAAATCGTTCTGTGACCACACGTCCAAGTACATTTAATGTAGCTTTATGTTTAACCGTATTGCGAAGAACTGCATCCGAAAGTTCAGGAATCAGTCTGAACTGTTCATAAAAACTCGTGATCCATTCCTCCGCCAGACTTTGCTCACCTGCAACAAAACGCATGTCTGAAGCAATAATCAGATTACGAACGGGCTCCCAATTCAGATCCGAGCTCCAATCTGCTAATTGTTGTTTCCATGACGCCAGCGTTTTTCTCCAGAGTGGCTCTGAGCACATGACTTTACCTTCGCACTTGGCGTAACCAAGCTCTTCTAACATATCCGTCATTCGCTGTCCGAGCTGAGCAAAATATTCCTCTTTACCTTCATGCGGAGTATCGCTAATGATCATGCCATTATCCTGATCACTCCATAACGTTGCTTCTTCCCTGCCGGAACTGCCAAATACGATAAAGGCATAGGGGACGGGAGGTTGGCCGAAGCCTTCCTCAACCATCCCCTGAATGCATAACTCTACTGCTTTCCGTGCAATCCGGTCATGCAGTTCATTTACCGTTTGGTACCACTCGATCGGCGACAAGGAAGCGGACAACAATTCCTGGAGCTCGTTCTGTAATATCACACGTGCCTGGCGCAGTTCTTGAGAAGACACCGCACCATCGATTCCCTGATAAGACCAGGAATAGTTTGTATACGAGATGGGTTCCATCATGTCCAGCCTCCTTGAAGCATGTTTCAGCATTATTCACCTCAGGAGCTGAACGTACCGCCATTGGATTTAGAATCTACATTTTTCATTTGTTCAGGGTATCCGTAAGTACCGTGCTCACTGATATCCAGACCCATTGTTTCTTCTTCTTCAGTAACACGGATGCCCATGATCGCTTTCATTCCGCCCAGAATAATGAAGGACATTACCAGTACGAAGGCAAAAGCACCTGCCAGACCGAGAAGCTGTACGCCCAATTGGTGGAATCCACCGCCATAGAACAGACCCGCTTGACCTACACCCGCATGCTCAGCAAGTTCTGGTGTAGCGAACAAACCTGTGGAGATTGCTCCCCACATACCAGCAACACCGTGTACGGAGAAAGCGTAGATTGGATCGTCAATTCCTTTACGATCGAAGTACTGTGCTGTGAAGAATGTGATAACACCAGCCAAAGCACCGATAACCAAAGCTGCCCAAGGTTCAACAAAGGCACAAGCACCTGTAATTGCAACGAGTGCCGCAAGCACACCGTTCAACATGCTAGGAATATCGGACTTGCCAAGAACTGCCCAAGAAATCAACAGTGCAGCAACACCACCAGCTGCAGCAGCTACGTTAGTAGTTAATGCAACATAACCAAAGAATCCGTCATCCAAGGCAGTTAACGTACTACCTGGGTTGAAACCGAACCAACCGATCCAGAGGATAATAACCCCGAGTACGGAATACACTTGGTTGTGACCTGGAATGATGTTAGGTTTGCCGTCTTTGTTGTATTTACCAATACGTGGTTTCAACAAAATCGTCGCTACCAATGCTGCAGTCGCACCAGTCAAGTGAACAACCGTCGATCCTGCAAAGTCTTGCATACCCAGCTCAGCCAACCAGCCGCCGCCCCATACCCAGTGAGCAACAACCGGATACATGATAATGGTATAAAGTGTACCGAATACAATATATACGCTCATTTTTGCACGTTCAGCCATACCACCGCAGGCAATGGCCAGAGATACCGCCGCAAAAGCGAGGTGGAAAACGAATTTAACAGTCAGTGGAACATCGGAGAAAGCCAGTGATTCGAAGGAAGCAGCCATCTTGTCACCGCTCAGGAAGAATCCTGTTGTTCCAAAGAAGCTGTTACCATTACCGAAACCAAGACCGAAACCCAAAGCCCAGAAGGCAATAACTGAAATTCCCAATGTCAGGATGGTCTTACCCGCAATGTGTCCTGCATTCTTCATTCGTGTTGAACCCGCTTCAAGTAAAGCAAATCCCCCTTGCATCAAGAACACGAGTACAACAGCCAAAAACGTAAAGGCTGAGTTCAAACCACTTTGAAGTTCAATGTTAGTCGGACCCTCCGCAGCCGCAAATGCGCTAACCGGAAAAGCGAACAAAGTAAGCATTACTAACATGGAAACCAACCATTTCTTTCTCATATACCCCACTCCCTCTTATGTTAAGTTTCTTCACATAACGTGAAACTCTTAATGTCATTATAAGCAGAAGAGAGGAAAGTTGACAAGAGTATTTTCATCAAAATTGAAAATTATTTCTGGGAATAAAGTCATACGTCTTTTTCTTGCACTTAAGTACATAATCACATTCTATGAGTACATAGATATAGAAATGCAGTATGCTGATTGCCAAAGCATAACGTTTGACTGTACGGTTAAAGATCATGTATCATACTTATTAGTAAGAAAAATTGGGCGTAGTCTAGAAATTCACAAGTGGAAACTACAATTCCCTACATTTGAACTTGCAAGCGAGGTGAATATCATTGGGGATATGAAACTTTTTCGGATTGGCGAACTCGCCAAGACCGCTGGTGTTAGTGAACGGACGATTGATTATTACACAAAGCTTGGACTAATCGCTCCCGAAGAACGTACACAAAAAAATTATCGTCTCTATAGTAATGAAACTTTAACGAGGCTTGAACGTATTGTACAGATGAAACAAGAGAAGTATAGTCTCGACGAGATTAAGCAATCTCTTGAGAAGTGGCGTCTGGTTAGTACAGAAGAACAAGTTGCCAGCAAATTGACAACATTGGAACTTCACGTACAACAACTTGAGCGAGAGGTTAACGAACTCAAACCGCTACTTGGAGAGATGAAACCTGTACAAGCACGTAAAATGATGGCAGGACTCCTCACCAAAAGTGCCGGTACAATGGAGGCACTAAAAATCTTGCTTGAGAACACCATGATGTAGCTTATTCTTAGAAAGCGGAGGAATGAATATGAGTTTTAATAACGGTATGTTCGTATTGATCATTATCGCCTTTTTGCTCTCTTTATGGGCGCAATTTCGCGTTAAAGGTACGTTTAGACGTTGGTCGGAGGTTCCGAACCAGAACGGAATGACTGGTTACGATGCCGCTCGCCAGATGCTTGATGCTAACGGCCTGCATGATGTTCCAATTGAACCTGTACGCGGTACACTCTCTGATCACTATGATCCGATCAATCGGGTTGTACGTTTATCAGAACCAGTATATTACGAAAACTCAATCTCAGCTGTTTCGGTAGCGTGTCACGAAGTTGGCCACGCCATTCAGCATAAAGAAAGTTATCCGATGCTGGCACTGCGTCACCGGATCTTCCCAATTGTGAACTTTGCATCCGGATTAGCTCCATTCCTGTTAATTGCAGGATTCATCTTCAATGCCATGAACCTTGTAGGTATCGGTATCATCTTCTTCTCCGTAACTGTAGCATTCCAACTCATCACTTTACCGGTTGAGTTCAATGCAAGTAATCGCGCTAGAGAGATTATGGTATCCGAAGGGTACATCCGTAATGAAGAAGAAAAAGGTGTTGCAAAAGTTCTGAATGCCGCAGCCTTGACTTACGTTGCTGCAGCGTTGATTTCACTGCTTGAGTTGATTCGTTACATCGGAATCTTCAACAGCCGCGATTAATTGGATACTTAATACAACAAAAACAAAAAACAATACCCCACCGTTAATCGGATGGGGTATTGTTTTGTTGTAAACCGAAATAATCAAGCAAGAATGAACGAAAGGACTGAGCAACCAGCGGCAGTTTATCATGCGCACGATGAATTAACCCGATAGTTCGCGTTACTTTTGGATGGGAGATAGCCACATGTGCCGGTTGCAACGGATTCGTCTGGAATAACGCCATCTCAGGCAGCAGACTGACCCCCATGCCCGCAGCGACCAATCCGCGGATGGTGTCGGTCTCTTCCCCTTCAAATGCGATCTTGGGTGTAAAACCAGCTTCCAGACAGGCATGCCACACAATAGGACGAAGAGAATAACCTTTGCTAAACAATACAAATTTATCATCCTTGAGCTGTTCAAGCGCAATTGTCTCTTCACCAGCTAACGGGTGATTAGGAGGAAGGATCGCATGTAATTCTTCCGTGAGTACAATATCGCCATCTACTTGATCATGCTTCTCTGGAAAAGGAGAAATGAATGCCAAGTCTACCTCTCCGGATAACACATCACGAATCAGCGTAGGGAACATCCCCTGCTTGAATCTGAATTTCACGTTGGGGTAGCGCTGACGGAAAGCAGCCACCACGGAAGGAATGAGATGAATCCCCAGGCTATGCGGAAACCCAATTCGAATCTCTCCATGCTCCGGGTCCAGAAACTCATGAACTTCCCCAACTGCCTTGTCCAAATCTTTTAATATACCTTCAATTCGTTTGCAAAAAAGCTGCCCCACTGCAGTCAACTGCAGGTTTCGTCCCTTTTGCATAAAAAGGTCCACGCCCAGTTCTTCTTCCAGCTGATGAATCTGACGACTCACCGCCGACTGTGCCACATGCAACTCTTCAGCAGCCTGTGTTACATGTTCCTTCTGTGCCACTTTCAAAAAGTAATGCAACTGTCTTAATTCCACTCGCCTGATCGCTCCAATCTGTTATACACTACTTATCCTTGACTGTATTCCATCTTGAGAACGTTCTGACTACCGCTTTAAGCTGCGGGGTTTCCACAATCTGATCAACAGTCCGTAAATAAAGAATCCACCCAACAATCCGCCAAGGTGAGCCATCCAGTTGATGCCTGACATGGCGAAGGAGAATATGATCCCGAACAAAAGCAATGTGTACATCGTTTTGCGCGAAGCCTCGTCCATCATCGTTCGCTGGAACAGCGCTACATACAGGAATGCACCATAGACGGCATAGATCGCTCCTGAAGCACCTACCGAGATGGTAATACTCCCAACCGAGTTGTACCACGCAACAGCAAGAATATTACCCAATACACCACCACCCAGGTACAATACACCATACCTTACCGACCCGAGCAACCGCTCCATCGGTGGAGCAAATACAATTAACGCAAAGCTGTTAAACAATAAATGACCGAAGCCCGCATGCAGGAACATGGATGTAATGTAACGCCACCATTCATGCGCGAACAGTTCATGATTCGTAAGTGCCCCGAATTTCAGCAGCACCATATTGTTCGTTGATCCACCGTTCACCGTTAACACAATAAACATGACTACATTGGCAATTAAAAAAAGCGACGTCAAAGGGAAATACTTCAAATAACCTTTCCAGTTCTCATAGCGAATAAATATCATAAATTTCTTCTTTCACTCCACCCTGTTCAGATCGGACTCACATCTCTGATCCATCGTAATGGTACATGCCCGAATTGGACAATGCCTTTCATAAAAGATTATAATGGATTTTGGCACGGATCACCAATTTATAAGGAGGAACATTATTATGACACAAGAACGTACAGGCGCAGCCACATTTAAAGGCAACCCTATTACATTGATCGGACCCGAACTGAAAGTGGGCGATCAAGCACCTGATTTTACACTGAGCAAGAACCTGGTTGAGGATGCTTCCCTGAAAGACTTCGCAGGCAAAATCAAATTAATCAGCGTTGTTCCTTCCCTGGATACTGGCGTATGCGATGCGCAAACTCGTCGTTTCAACGTGGAAGCTGGAGAACTCGGAGACAATGTTGTTGTCTTGACAGTCAGTGTTGACCTTCCGTTTGCTCAGGCTCGTTGGTGTGGAGCAGCTGGTGTTGACCGCGTAGTTACATTGTCAGACTACAAAACACGTTCTTTCGGTGAAGACTACGGCGTTCTGATCAAAGAATTCCAACTCGACATGCGCTCCATTTTTGTTTTGGATGCCGAAGACCGGATTACATATGTGGAGTATTTGCCTGAAATGACAGACTCCCCTAACTTCGAACAAGCGATTGCTGCTGTAAAAGCTTTGCTGTAGAAGTTATCATACGTTCAGAACAAAAGCGAGGAAGGTTAACCTTCACTCGCTTTTTGTTATTTATCATCTATTTCAATCATTTGCTTTATACTTGCTTAGCTTTTTATCCAGTACAGAGAATAAGTTCATAATCGTGCGATAATTGGAACCCAAGTCTCCAAGTGAACCACGTGAAGCTGAATACATATCCACCGCACTGCGAACAGGACTTACTGAGATAATGGAAACTGTAATATCCATCGTCCGTCCAAAGGTAGTCCGCTTCTCCAGAATAACTTCTCCAACAGAAGGCACTTCATGCAGCACTTTATAACCCGGAATCTTTTTGAGTGTCGAAGAGACCTCTTCCCAGGCTCTGTCTTTGGATAAGTTATAATACCGTGTTTTTAATTTGGGATCCTTGGCTCGATCGCTGGTCCCCTCCATGCTGCGGATGATACCGACGAGCGTTCTCTTTAAGGTCAAGACCCTTCCTCCTTTGATTGTAACCGTTCCATTTATGTATCTTAGTGTAACATTGTTCAAGTAGTAACAAAAGGGCAAGCATCATATTTATCATAAAACCAATCAAAAACATTCATCACAACTTAAAAACACCCTGAAATTCCTTTTGTAGAGGAAAAGTCAGGGTGCTGTACATGAAGATTTAGGAACCCGCCTATGCCGTCCGGCTACATTGTCTTATGAACCTGCTTGGCAGGTGGGTGACCGCAAAAATGCTTTTTGAAGTCCCCATGTCGTATAGACAGGGCTTTTCAGCAACATTCTGTGTTGATCTCCCGAAGACATCATCATTGGTTCAAAACAACGAATAACCGAAACGTACATCGCAGGATGTACAATTATTATATCCCTAACTGTGTAAAAAGTAAATGGCGATTCATCATGTTTTATTTTTGCAATGTAATGTTTTTGTCGTCTGATGGCTCAGGTGTTTCACCATTCTCTGCTGATTGTTCAGCCAGCGCAGCAGCTTCCTCTTCTTCCTTCTTGAGTTGCATCTTCTCCATCTGCTCCTGCATCTTGTTGAAGGTTGCGTAGAAGTTAAAGAAAGCGAACCAAGCAATGATGCTGATAATGAAGAAAACAAACAAGACCGGATAACGGAAACCGATGTAGAACAGCAATCCACTTCCCAGCAATGTGGAAAATACACGGAATGGTCTGATCAGCGTAAGCAATACCGCGTTTTTGATAATGAGTCCGATGGACATATGATAATGTACAACCATCGAGAAGAAGTTAAAGAGTGATACAAATAACAAGAGAAGCAGTACTAACATGATGATTCCCACGAGCTGCATATTGCGGAACTGAGTCATGTACACTGTATAATCCAGATACATAATCGCGAATAGCAGTGTGTAAAAAATACCCCCAATTAAACTTTGCTTGTAGTTTTCCTTGTAACCTACAAAGAAAGTACGGAAGATCGGTACATCCGTATCGCCCATATTCCATTTACGAACAACCGTAAACAGCGCCGAAGTCGCCGGGAACAGTGTAAGCGGTGCCACAATAGCTATAGCCCAGTTCATTTGCAATGATTCGTTTGCGAGGTTCTGCTGCATCACGAGCAGTTTCATAATCAAGAAAAACAAGAACGGAGACGAACAAATAGCCCACAACAGATTGGTTGCGGCCAGTCTCGTAATCCACTCTGTAAGCCGGTAGATCCCACCCATAGCTCCTTTAAATTCCAAACATTTCTCCTCCTCTGCAGCCTTGCGAATTACCTGAAGTCTAATATTAATATACCTTATTATAGATAGGAAAAGCCAGTACTTCCCGAAAAGAGATCGTCATTGTCCTTAGCTAGCGCTTCTGGCCGCTTATGATAGTAAAATAAAATGATGCAGTCACTTTGAAAATAAAAAAATGGAGCAGTTGCCCGCTCCATTTTTCAGATCATACGTTTATATTACTCGAAAGAAGAATCTTTCGCTGGACGACGTCCTTCGTTACTGCTTGGACGCGGTTTGCGGTCACGGTTGTAACCACCTTCTCTGCTTCCACCGCCAGTGCCAGTGCTGCTGCCGCTGTTACGATCACGGTTGTAACCGCCACGTCCGCTGCCGCTGCTGTTGCGATCGCGGTTGTAACCACCACCACTGCCGCCGCTACCACTTGTGCGGTTGCCGCTGTAACCCGATGGTTTACGTCCGCCTGAGCGAACATCTGGTTTACGACGTTTTGCACGGATTGGATCTTCAGGAGTCAGATCAACTTGAGCATCCTTTTTGTCACCTGTCAGGAGCTTCAGTGCAGCCGACAACAGTTGAACAGAATCATATTGCTCAAGCATTTGAATCGCAATACCTTTGTATTCGTTCAGTTCGCCTGATTGTACGATTTCCAGCAAGCGCTCTGCTGTCAAACGTTGTTTACCTTCAACCGCTTCTGCCATTGTTGGCAGTGGTTTACGTGGAATACGGTGACGTGTTACACGCTCGATGAAGTGCAAGTGATCAATCTCACGCGGTGTAACGAAGGACCAAGCAGCACCCTCTTTACCCGCACGACCTGTACGACCGATACGGTGAACATAGCTCTCCGGATCTTGCGGAAGGTCAAAGTTAACAACGTGAGTTACACCAGATACGTCGAGACCACGTGCAGCCACGTCTGTTGCAACGAGTACGTCAATGCTGCCGTCACGGAACTTACGCATTACCGCATCACGTTGATTCTGGGACAAGTCACCATGAAGACCGTCTGCAGAATATCCACGTTTTTGCAAAGCTTCAGCCAATTCGTCAACACGACGTTTTGTACGTCCGAATACGATCGCCAGTTCAGGAGATTCCATATCCAACAAACGGCTCAATGCTTCGAATTTTTGACGCTCAGGTACTTCGATATAGGATTGGTCAATCAATGGTGCACTAACATGTTTCGGAATCACAGAAATGTGTTCAGGATTGTTCAAGAATTGTTGTGCCAATTTTTGAATGTTAGGAGGCATTGTTGCTGAGAACAGCATAGTTTGGCGCTCGTCTGGAACTTGTTTCAGGATGGATTGGATATCCTCCATGAAACCCATGTCGAGCATTTCATCTGCTTCATCCAGTACAACAGTTTGTACATCATCTAGTTTGATTGTTTTGCGGTTGATGTGGTCAAGGAGACGTCCAGGTGTACCAATGATGATCTGTGGTTTTCTTTTCAGTGCACGGATTTGACGCACGATATCTTGTCCGCCGTAGATTGGCAGGGAGCGAAGACCTTTGAAGCGAGTGAGTTTTTCGATCTCTTCAGCAACTTGAATTGCAAGTTCACGTGTAGGTGCCATAATAAGGGCGCGGATTTTCTCGTCACTTTTTGAGATTTTGCTGATCAACGGAATACCGAATGCAGCTGTTTTACCCGTACCTGTTTGAGCTTGACCAATCAAATCTCTGCCTTCGAGTGCCAAAGGAATCGCTTTGGATTGGATCGGTGTTGCTTCTTCAAACCCGAGCTCAGTGATGGCTTGCAGCACCAGTGGTTCAAGATTGAAATCTGTAAAGTTTAAATTTGTCAAAATTATTCATGCTCCTTTTATATGGTGGACATGGTGGACAATCCACTTTGTTGTCTGTATTCTTAAGTAGCGTTAATATTTATAGGGTATCCCAACGGGACGAATTATTTTCACTAACGAATATAATTCCATGAATGGGTCCCCAACATAAGACTAAAACTACATACATGTGTTTGAAACATTTCAAAATTTTATTGCTCCATTTAGGAAAAGTTTCCTACTCAAGAATATCCACAAATTATTATATCACAAAACAATTCAAGATTACCAGCAATCTGGTTTTAAATATAAATGAGGTGATTAAATTGCCCAAAATAATTTGGCACTCTTTAGTGATCATTTTGGGTGCTGCAGCTATTGCCTGCGGCTTCAACTGGTTTTTGGTCCCCCATCAGCTTTTAAGCGGCGGGGTGTCCGGTATTTCAATGCTTCTGGGTTATTTTACAACGTTGAATCTTAGTATAATGTATTTTGTTCTTAACATTCCCCTGCTCATTGCAGGTTGGTTTATTCTTGGACGACGCTTCATTACATTAAGTATTCTTTCGGTAGCAGCCACTTCCTGGTTCATTGCGCTTCTGCCTGTTTTTGCTGTGGCTACAGATCCTTTACTTAGTTCTGTATTTGGCGGTGTGCTTATTGGAATGGGTACTGGCGTTTCCTTCCGAGTCGGCGGCTCCACAGGAGGACTCGACATTGTTGGGTCCATTTTCACGCGTAAACGAGACTTTCCGATTGGTACAGTGATGGCCGGTATGAACGGTACGATCATTATGCTTGCAGGTTACCTGAGTGACAATTGGAATACAGCCTTGGCCTCGATGGTATCCATCTACATTACAGGCAAAGTGCTTGATCTGATCCATATCAGTCACGTCAAAGTAACACTGTACATTATTACAAACGAAACCGAAGCCATGTTAAAAAAATTACTTGTTCGGCCTCGTGGAGTTACCAAAATTAAGACTCAGGGAGCATACACGGATATTGAGAAGGACATGCTCATGACCGTTACCACCCGCTACGAGTTGGTTGAAATTAAACGTATTATCAAGGATACAGATCCAAACGCTTTTGTTAACATTGTGGAAACGGTTGGTGTTATGGGTTCATTTCGCAGAAGTTGAGACACCTGTACGGTTAACAATTCACAACATTGTGGTATAATAACGGTGTACGGCTCCTAAATATGTTGTATAGCAGGTTCAACCCTTCAATTTCACAGGCCATATGCTTTCCCGAATCGCGCCGAATGACTTACCATTTTGGAATTCGAGTAGGAAAGGGTGATTATTGTGGATATGGAAACGGTAAAACTGTTTGAGATTGTCAACAGATGGTGCCCGGAAATGCTCCCTTTCTTGAAACCGAATGAACTCGACTCACTGATTGTCCTCCGGGATGGGCTGGGCATCCTGGAACAGGGAGACGCAATGGAAATCATTCAGTACAGTATTTGTGAGCATCAAAATGAGATTTACATTCAATAATTTTTTTCAGATTGATCACGCCGCTTCTTGCAGGGGATTTCCTCAGCAGGAAGCGGTTTTCATTTTTTCCATGTGTTTCATTACTTGATTAATATGGTTAAAAGCCCAGAGGCTTTAATGTATAATTCATACATGGAATGCACACATAAGGGAGTGGAAATGAATGAACATGTTTTGGGCTTTAATGGCTATGGCCTTTGGAAGCTTTGGTGGTGCCCCCGCAGTGGCGGACCAGGGAACCCCTCAATTCCAATCGTTAACCAACAGTTTTAACACCGCAATTATCCAATCTCAAAAAGATCAGGTTGTTATTGATGCCGATAACCCACCTGCCAAAATTGATCCTCAACCTGATGCACCTGTGGTCAAAGGTATTTATGTAACGGCCTACAGCGCAGGCGGCGCACGTATGAAAGAATTGTTGGAGCTGACAGACAGTACAGAACTGAATGCCATGGTCATTGATATCAAAGACGATCTCGGATACATAACTTATCCCACAGAAAACAAAGCGCTTCAGAAAATGGGTAAATCCCAACCTTTTATCCGGGATATCGATGCCTTGATGAAACGATTGCAAAAACATGAGGTCTACCCGATTGCACGTGTCGTTGTATTCAAAGATACGATTCTTGCCAAGAAAAATCCGGAGCTCTCCTTTCGAAACAAGGATGGATCTGTATGGGCAAATGGCAAAGGCGACAGCTTTGTGAATCCGTATAGCAAGGAAGTATGGGACTACAACATTGAGATTGCAAAGGAAGCAGCCAAGCTTGGATTTAAAGAGATTCAATTTGACTACGTTCGTTTCCCGGAAGGTTTCGAAACTCGAGCCGATGTATTGAAATATACCAAATCTGACAAGTCACGCGTGGATGTTGTGGCTGAATTCGTGCAATATGCACGCAAGGAGTTAGCCCCGCTAGGGGTCCGTGTCTCGGTTGATATTTTCGGTTATGCCGCTTCTGTACCTGCGGCTGAAGGCATTGGACAGGATTTTGTTAAAATATCCGAAAACGTGGACGTAATCTCACCGATGGTATACCCTAGTCACTATTCTACTGGCTGGTATGGGGTCAAGGACCCTGACAAAGATCCTTACACAACCATCAAGGGTTCAATGGAAGATACACACAAGAAACTAGACCCTACCAAAGAACTCAAACCCGTCATTCGTCCGTGGATTCAGGACTTCACAGCAAGCTGGCTGGGCAGTGGGCATTATGTCAAGTATGGCAAGAAACAAGTGGAAGACCAGATTAGAGCAATGAAAGACATGGATGTACATGAATATCTGCTCTGGAATGCGTCCAACCGTTATACATCAGGTGTACAATATAAGTAATCCGCACTCTTTCATACTTCTCATTTCATCCAACCTCGTTCTGCTTGAAGCGGAGCGAGGTTTTTTGGTGTTCATTTTTCTCTCCCCCCTACTCTGGTTCTGTCCCTATTCAAATTGAACAAAATCCACTACAATAAATAGCTGTCCAGATATGACACTTGGATGACATCTCTTTAGAATAGCGAGGCACTGCCAGTGAACATGAACACAACAAGTTTTTCCCAAAAAGTGAAGAAATTCCTGATTATATTTTTGCCCATCTTCACCACTCAAATCGCCCTCTCTGCCATGTCGTTCTTCGACACCAATATGTCAGGCAAGTTTTCTCCGGCCGACCTTGCAGGCGTCGCAATCGGCACAAGTCTTTGGATGCCAGTTCAAACTGGACTAAGCGGGATTCTGATCGGTATTACACCTGTCGTTTCCCATCTGCTGGGTTCCAAACGTAATGATCAGATCGGGTATAACGTCATCCAGGCATTGTATCTTGGAATTGCTGTCAGTCTCGTCGTTATCGGAGCCGGGGCGTTGTTACTTGGCCCTATACTGAACGGAATGCCTCTGGAGCCCCGGGTTGCCCAAGTTGCCTTCTATTTTTTGTGTGCACTTGCTTTTGGCATTATCCCGCTCTTCGGATATACAGTGCTGCGCAGCTTCATGGATGCACTTGGCCAGACACGGACTACGATGTTCATTACGTTGGTTTCCCTGCCCGTTAACATCTTTCTAAATTATCTGCTGATATTCGGTCGCTGGGGCTTTCCACAATTGGGCGGTGTTGGTGCTGGTGTTGCTACAGCATGTACATACTGGCTGATCTTTCTTATTAGTCTCTTTTTTGTCCATCGGGTCGAACCTTTCGCCCAGTATGGCATTTTCCGTCAATGGACCCGTGTCTCATTCTCCAAATGGAAAGAGTTACTCAAGATTGGAGTGCCCATCGGATTTGCGACTTTTTTCGAAACGTCCATCTTCGCTGCTGTGACTTTAATGATGAGCCGTTTCGATACCACAACAATTGCTGCCCACCAGGCGGCGCTGAATTTCGCTTCTACGCTCTACATGCTGCCTGTGAGCATATGTATGGCTCTTACGATCCTTGTGGGCTATGAGGCAGGTGCGGGGCGTCTGAGAGATGCCAGACAATACAGTCTGCTTGGAATTGGTGGAGCCATCGGACTCTCACTGCTGACAGCGATCGTGTTGATTGTGTTCGGCGAACAGATTGCAGGCGTGTATTCAAACGATCGAGAGGTCATTGCACTTACGCAGCATTTCCTCATCTACGCCATTTTCTTTCAGATCTCGGATGCGATTGCTACACCGACCCAAGGAGCATTGCGTGGCTACAAAGATGTTAATCCGGCACTGATCATTACGTTCATAGCGTATTGGATCATTGGCTTGCCTGTAGGTTATCTAACTGCTACGTATACTTCACTCGGTGCCTTCGGATACTGGATCGGCCTCATTGCCGGCCTTGCTGTAGGAGCAACAGCGCTTCTCTGGAGACTCTTCCTAGTACAAAAACAAGCCGCACTCCGCAAGGGGTAACATTGATATACTCACTCCGTGAAACAACAAAAAGAGCACAATCCACGTTAAAGCGGGATTGTGCTCTTTGCGTATGAATCGAATTATTGGGACAAACGTTGTGCAAGCTCGTAAGTCACCATATCGAAATCTTTTTTTGTGTTAACCACTTTATCAATATCCGTCAGGGTAAGTTCACCCTTGATAATGCCACAACCTTTGTCTGTCTCGCCTGCAATCAGACTGCGAACAGCGAAGTCGCCAAGACGGCTTGCCAGGTTACGGTCGAAAGGTGTTGGCGTACCCCCACGCTGAATGTGACCTAGAACGGTTACACGTGGCTCATACGTTGGGCAACGTTCCATCAGTTCTTTTGCTACATCCTCACCTTTGCCTACGCCTTCTGCAACGATGATAATACTGTGACGTTTGCCATGTGCAAAGTTAGCTTTCATCCGATCTGCTACTTCGTCCATATCAAATGGAACTTCTGGGACAAGAATCGTTTCAGCACCCGAAGCAAGTCCGGCATGCAGAGCGATATCCCCACAGTGACGACCCATAACTTCAACGATGGAAGAACGTTCGTGTGAAGACATCGTATCACGTAATTTGTTTACTGCATCAACTACTATGCTTACAGCTGTATCAAATCCGATGGTATAGTCGGTGAATGAAACATCGTTATCAATCGTTCCTGGCAGACCCATGGTGTTAATGCCCAGCTTGCTCAGTTTGTTTGCTCCGTTGTAGGAACCATCCCCACCGATAACAACCAGACCGTCAATGCCACGCGCACGCAGAATGTCCGCACCTTTTTGCTGACCTTCAGCGGTATAGAACTCCTTGCAACGTGCCGATTGAAGAACCGTTCCCCCACGTTGGATGATATCTCCTACACTCCGCAAATCCATTGGGAAAATGTCATTATTCAAAAGACCCTGGTATCCACGTTGAACTCCAAATACTTCGAGACCGTGAAACAGTCCGCTGCGAACAACCGCACGAACAGCCGCGTTCATCCCCTGTGAATCACCACCGCTCGTTAATACTGCGATTTTCTTTACTGCTGTCATGATGTTTCTTCCTCCTCTAGTTTCACTTCAGGCTCCGCAATATCACACCTGACTTACATATTTTTCCGTATCCAGCGACTGAAAATGAAGAAAAATATTCTTGTGATCGGACTATTTTTCAGCAGACGTTTGGATACAACGCGAACTTCCTGTTGTTCGCTGACTTTGGGATCAGACAGGTAAATGGCAATCAGTCCTTCGATGATCATCCGGTGAAAGGAGCTTCCCGGAATCTTCTGCACATCGCTGCGTGCCATCTCCACAATAAAAGCAATTCGGTCCAGCATTGTCTCCACATTCTCATAATAGTTGCAGAAGTTGAGATCTCCCCCGATGCGGTCCTCATCCTGATCAATTAAATAATCGAGCATAATGTGCAATGCGCATACATGTGGGAAATAGGCCGTGTGGATCGAGGCCGCTTGCTCTTCAGTCAACTGATCGTCACTCGCAGCCAGAAACAGCATGAAAACGCCCAGTGTAGAGCCAGTTGCAGCAGCAAATTCGTTCCAACGAAACTGAGGTGTGCGATGGCGATGCTCCGACCACCATTCGAGCAGTGCCGTTTCTCTCAGTTCCGGCTTGATATGCTTATATACCTGCAGGTCCGTGTATAGGCCTGCCAGATCCTGAATTTGGGGCTTGGCGGACGTATAGCCTGGTAACTGACGGGTCAGTTCCTGACATGTGGTCACCAGATTCCGCAGATATCCGCCGTCATCCTGCTCCTCACGGAGGGCATAATAATTGACGGGAATTGCTTCGGGATCTACCGCATCAAGCATGGATTGATGGAGAAGACGAAAGTCATCCGGGTCCATCGACGTGCTGCGGTCGCACAGATTGTCCAAATAATCACTAATAGTTTGATATGAAACGATCAGCGGAATCAGAATGTGTCTGTTTGGCAAATCAGCTAATGCGTAGACGGTTCCGCCTTCACAGTGAAACTGTTTATCCTTCAGACTGGCAAGTGCCTGTGTACGCAATTCCTCATTCGGAATCGCCTCAGCTTGAGCACGCCATCCATTCAGTGCCTTCCGTGTTTCCGGAATGGTGTATTTGTACACCCCTCTCATCAATGCCAGCGGTCCACGCGGATATTGATGACGTTTTCGATTTGATTGGCTCAAAATAAATGTGCCTCCACTTGGTTGAATACGTATTAGAGCGATTTTTAACCATTCCTATTATAATATGATCCCCTTAATTGTACAAATGATCTGCCGCATATTCCGCATAAAAAATCGCATCCGCGCCCAAAGCTTTGTGATATACTAGGCATATTTCATCCATCAAAGGAGTCGTTGACATGTCGTCAAGTGAATCACTTTCGTGGAGACGGTTATTTTCTTTTTTTGTGCCACTTGGCATTTCCGCCTCTCTCGTCACCATTTCTCACGTCATCATAAACAGCACATTAGCACGTTCCGCTCATCCCGAGACGGTTATTGCCAGCTATGCAATCGCCGGTAGCTTGTTAACCCTCACGGAACGCCCCTCCACCCTGCTGCGGCAAACCTGTTCCGCACTGGTTCGCGATCGCCTTTCCTTTCAGGCCCTCACGTTTGTGACCAAAATATTTCTTGCCTGTGTGCTTCTCATTGGGTTTCTTATCGTATACTCTCCCGTTGGTACCGGGGTGTTCAAATACTTGTTTGGTGTAAGTCCGGATCTGCTGAACAAAGTCATCGACGTATATGAAATTCTCATGTATGTAAGTATCTTTTCAGTGATCCGCAACATCTATCAGGGGATCATCATTACGAATAACCGCACCAAGTGGTTAACCATCGGGATGGTATTCCGTTTAGCCGGAATGTACGGCCTATCCCTCTATTTCATATACACAGACAGCATTGACAGTGGACGTGTAGGCGCTATCATTTTTGCTACTGGCATGATGATTGAAGCGCTTGTCAGCTTTCTGGAGGGTAACAGCATCAAGCGCAAGATGCCAGCCAAGCTTGAGGATCATCCCGTCGAGAGCAAGGGAGACGTATTTCGCTTTTATAAGCCGCTTCTGTTATCCAGCTTTGTAGCGCTGTTCATAGGACCGGTTATTAACATCGTACTTGGCAAAACGACCGGGATCGCACTAGCCATTTCATCCTTTGCCATAGCAAGCAGTCTGATGCAGTTGATGCTAAGCTTCTTTACATACATCCATCAGATCGTGCTGAATTTCTACCTTGTAGACGCCAAACTGGTACGAAAATTCGCACTTGTCACCGGATTTATTCCGTTTGCGATGATGGTGTCGATTGCCTATACCCCCTTGGGACCATGGGTACTCGAAAATGTCATGAGCGTTCAGGGCGAGCTTTTGCAACAAAGTCTGTGGACACTGCGTGCGTTCGTCTTATTTCCGCTGATCTTCCCTTTTCTGGATTTCAGCAATGGCCTCATTCTGCTTCGCGGTCAGACAAAAACGATGTTTCGTTCGCAAACGGCGAATGCAATCTGCACGGTAATTGTGCTGCTTATACTGGTTAGTATTTTTCCTGCGTGGAACGGCATGATTGGCGCTGTTGCCCAATCCCTTGGCCTGCTCGCCGAACTCATCATTGTCTGGCTTGTTATCCGACGCACGAAGCAAGAACCTACGATGTCCGTGCCGAAAGTCCGTAAATCAACATCCCTGAAAGGGTAATAAAATCATTGAATTGTTATCAAGATTGGAGTCTCTCATCATGAAATTAAGTCACAACGCCCGCCCGGATCAGAACTGGTTGCGGGCTCTCATGTTCACCATCTTTGGTTCCACCGTTCTGGTGGTATCCTACTTCCAGCTTTACTTCAGTCATCTGGGCTTCAGTCGGGCTGAGATTGGATATCTCTACGGAATTGGCCCCCTCATCTCTGTGTTCTCCAATATGTTCTGGAGCATGGCCAGCGACCGCTACCAAACGGTACGCAAAGTGATGATCATTCTGCTTGGTGGTCAATTGATCACAGGGATCATGCTCGCCAATGCAACAACTTTTGGTCAGGTATTTGTACTCGTGACCCTGTTTTACTTTTTCTATTATCCGGTCTATCCACTCTCCGATACGATGGCTATTACAACGGCCAGCAAGTACGGCCGAAATTTCACTTCCATTCGAGTCTTCGGATCGATCGGTTATGCCTTCTTTGCATTAAGTATCGGGTATTTCCTTGGATCTTTTGGTCCAGCATGGACGATTTGGGTCTGCGTTGGTCTTGCTGCAACTACACTATTGATCAGTTTTCAATTGAAGGATCAACCTTCGGGGAGCAGTAGCAAAATGGATCTATCTGGGTTATGGGCTATTTTGAAACGCAGAGATGTGCTCACCTTTTTTGGCTGTGTATTTTTGCTTGCCATGGGACATCGCATGAACGAAGCATTCCTTACCATCACGTTAAAAGATCTGGGTGCCAGCGAGGGGCTGATCGGCTGGTCTTTGCTGATCTCTTCCGTAAGTGAAATCCCCATATTTCTATTGCTCAGCAAGTATGGAAACCGTTATAAAGAACTGCCGCTAATTGCTTTTGCTGCACTGATGTATACGGTTCGTTTGCTTCTCATGTCTGTCTCCGATACACCTGCAGCTGTTGTTGCGATTCAGACGATGCACAGTGTTACCTTTGGTATTTTCTACGTTACGGCGGTCCGCTACATCATTCGCCTAGTTCCGGACGGCTACAGAGCTACAGGTATGGCTTTGTTCACCATTGTCTGGTCCAGTGCTTCGGGACTTCTTAGTGGAACGTTGGGCGGACTGCTGCTGGAACATGCAGGCAGACAAACCTTCTATCTCACCGCTATGGCTTTCTCCCTGGCTGCACTAATCGGTTTCGGATTGAAGTTATGGTCCAGCATGACCAATCGTGTCTCCTGAACACACAGGGAAACTTACATCGTATTCAACCGTTATTTACACTGAAAATGTTAGAATCAAAAAAAGCACAGCCTCCCTTGGGGGACTGTGCTTAGGTTCTTATTATTCAGCTATAAATTTATAATATATAAGAAGTCCGTTAGCCGGATAAATTCTTACAGTTTGTTTACGTTAGCTGCTTGAGGACCACGGTTTCCATCAGTGATTTCGAATTCTACCGCTTGACCTTCTTCCAATGTTTTGAAGCCATCTCCTTGGATTGCGGAGAAATGTACGAATACGTCCTCGCCGCCTTCAACTGAAATAAAGCCATAGCCTTTTTCTGCGTTAAACCATTTAACTGTACCTTTCAAATGAAAAACCTCCTAAAAATATCGCCATCTATGGCGAATACCCTTATTATACTGTATGGGCTTCCATTTTGCAATTTATCTTTCCATAAATGTCGAAAAAATTTGCTTTGAATCGTAGGGTACGGTATCATTTTACCAAAACCGTTAGTTTGGAGACTACCTATGATAAAAAAACATGAAATATACAAAACAGACAAGTGGAATATGATGACCGTAGAAGTTCAAGGCAAATATCTCGTACTGCGAGAAATTTCGGAAGAGTGGGGCGAAGAATGCCATACATTCCTTAGCCGTCCTGCATTAATGCACTGGGCTGAACGCCGTTTTCCAAAAGCAGATTTTGAGAACCGTGAGGATGAATGGCGTCAATTGATGGCTGCCTTCAAAGGGGTCTAACCCATGCAGCTTGACTCAAGCAATGTCGTCATCTTTATTATCCTTGCCTTCTCTCTTGGTATTGTGCTTATTCTGGGACGCAATTCCATCCCGGATCGATTAAGACGGGGAATGGCGCTTATTGCTACCCTGCTCATTTGTTTCGCCTTTTTCCTGATCGTTTATTTTCTGTATAACATGGGAGCCTAATCACGGGGACCCAGATGCTCAAATATTTCAACGTGCCTAAGGTCATACTATACGAGATTATTCGTATCGTAAGGAGGAAGGCCGTTGAAATACCAGAAATCGCTATCTGTTATCCTGGTACTTAGTCTGATTCCTTCGTCTCTCTCCGCACAGGCAAGCGAGACGAAGGCAGCTTCGTCCATACATTCATCAGATCATCAAAGGAGGATTTCCATGAGTCAATTATTGAAACGTTCCGAGGTGCCGGCTGAACATAGCTGGAAACTGGAAGATTTATTTGCCGATCAGAAAGCCTGGGATCAAGAATATGAAGAAGTATCGTCTTTGGCCAAGAAGGCCTCCGAATTCCAAGGCAAACTGAATCAACCTGATGTACTCAAATCTTGCTTCGAATTCGAAGATGAGATCAGCCTCAAAATAGAACGCCTCTTTGTGTACGCACGTATGCATCAAGATGAAGACACAGCGAATCCTACATATCAAAACCTGTCCCAAAAAGCCCAGAAATTAGGCGTACGGGTTGGTGAAGCACTTTCTTTTGTCACACCAGAGATTCTTTCCCTGCCGGATGATCAGTTGGACGCATTTATTGCAAACGAAAAACTTTCTGCTTATACATTTACGCTGGAAGAGATGAAACGCGAAAAAGCCCACGTTCTTAGCCAAGCAGAAGAGGCTTTGCTTGCACAGGTAGGCAACCTTTCACAAGCACCACAGACAATCTTCAGCATGCTGAATAACGCCGATCTCAAGTTCCCAAGAATCAAGGATGAACATGGTAACGAAGTTGAGCTGACACACGGCAGCTACATTCAGTTCCTGGAGAACCCTAACCGTGAAGTTCGCGAACGTGCCTTCAAAGCGGTATACGAAACCTATGCCAAACAGAAGAACACAATTGCAGCTGCCTTGAATGCAAATGTAACCAAAAATATGTTCTATGCTAATGTTCGGAAGTACCCTTCCGTGATGGAAATGTCCCTATATGGAGATAACATCCCAACGGATGTGTATACCAATCTGGTAGACACCATTCACGAGAGCCTTCCGTTATTGCATCGTTATATGGACCTGCGCAAAAAGTTGCTGGGTGTAGATCAATTGCACATGTACGATCTGTTCGCTCCACTCGTAGACGAATACAAAATGGATATTACCTATGAGGAAGCGAAACAAACGGTTAAAGACGGTCTGAAACCACTCGGCAAGGACTATGCTGACGCATTGCAGAATGGATATGATAACCGCTGGATCGATATATATGAGAATGAAAATAAACGTTCAGGCGCATATGCCTGGGGCGCTTACGGCACTCACCCGTATGTCTTGTTGAATCACAAAGATAACCTAAACAGTATGTTCACACTCGCACATGAAATGGGTCACGCTCTGCATTCACATTACTCGGATACAACACTTCCGTATCGTGATGCACAGTACACCATCTTCTTGGCTGAGGTTGCATCCACAACCAACGAAGCGTTGCTGATGGATTATCTGCTTAACAAATCAACAGATCCAAAGGAAAAATTGTATCTGTTGACGTATTATGCCGACCAATTCCGTACAACGGTATTCCGTCAGACCATGTTTGCTGAATTCGAGAAAATCATTCATGAACGTGCGGAACAAGGTGACGCATTAACACCACAATTGTTATCCGAGATCTATTATGATCTGAACGTTAAATATCACGGAGAAGGCATGGCTGTTGACAAAGAAATTGAAATGGAATGGGCTCGTATTCCCCACTTCTATAACAGCTTCTACGTTTACAAATATGCTACAGGCTTCTCCGCAGCAACAAGCTTTTCCAAGCAAATCCTGGAAGAAGGCCAACCGGCTGTTGACCGATATCTTGGCTTCCTGAAGAGCGGTGGCAGTGATTACTCCATCAACATTCTGAAAAAAGCAGGTGTGGATATGTCTACACCACAGCCAATTCGTGAAGCTATGAGTGTCTTCAAGGAACTGATTGAACAGATGGAGCAACTAACCAAATAAGGTTGTCTTTCCATGTGACCTGCATCCCTTGCCCGTTCGGGCAGGGGATTTTATCATCATTGCAAGATGCAACATACCCGAATATGGGTAATGCATATCTAGTTCTCAATTGTTCAACAAGGAGGCAACACCATGAAAATGCAATGGGCACTCATAGCAGGTCTTGTTTTTGCACTGCTCACGGGAATCTTTGCGGTTATTAATGTGGATTCCGTACAAGTCAACCTGTTATTTAACACGGTACAAATCCCGCTGATCTTGCTGATTCTCGGCTGTACCCTGATCGGTGGAATTATTGTAGGGTCATATGGCATCTATCGCCAATACAGACTGCAACGTGAGAATAAACAATTGAAATTGCGTGTATCTGAATTGGAAAGCTCCGCGACAAGCAAATCTACGTTGGATTCTTTCAAATCGATGGATTCGCTTGACTCAAATGAATCCGACAGCCTATTGGAGAATGATTCGATCCAGAGTCAGCGCAAAGGAAACCCTACGGGAACACTGTAACCAATCAGAGACAGCCTGCTGGCGAGTCAGGAATGGTAGTATCACATTCTCTCCCCCAGACAGGCTGTATTTTGTTTCACACCACACCCATGATCCGAGGAGGAAATTACACAATGAGTTTTACAATTGATGAATCATACGTTCTGTCTTTCCTGAAAAAATTGCTGGATACACCAAGCCCAAGTGGTTACACACATCATATTATCGAGATGATCCGGAAGGAAGCAGCCGCACTGGGCATCGCCTGTGAGCTGAATAACAAGGGCGGGGCGGTGCTTACATTGCCCGGACAGGACTCTTCCAAGACAATCGCTTTAAGCGCTCACGTGGATACGCTAGGGGCCATGGTACGCTCGGTTACATCCTATGGCACATTGAAGCTTACTTCTGTCGGTGGATTTTCCATGCAAAGTATCGAAAACGAATATTGCAGCATCCATACTCGGGATGGAAGAACATACACGGGCACCATTCTCTCCCTTCATCCGTCTGTCCACGTCTATCCGGATGCACGTACCTTTGAACGGTCCGAGAGCCATATGGAAGTTCGAATCGATGAGGTCGTCTCCTCCAAGGAAGATGTGTTGAAACTCGGGATCTCTGTCGGCGACTTTATCTCCTTTGATGCTCGCGCAGTCATCACGCCGAGTGGTTATATCAAATCACGTCATCTGGACGACAAAGCCAGCGTGGCTGCCCTCTTTGGCATCCTTGAGTCTGCACATCGTGAAGGCTGGAAACCATTACATAACGTCTCTCTGCTTATCTCGAACTATGAAGAAGTTGGACATGGCGCATCGTATATCCCTGCGGAAATCAGTGAAATGATCGCTGTAGACATGGGAGCTATGGGTGATGACCTGAGCTGTAAAGAAACCGACGTTTCTATATGTGCCAAAGATTCTTCTGGCCCGTATGACTACGATATGACCAGTCGTCTCATTGAACTGGCCAAACAAGATGGGATGAATTACGTCGTCGACATTTATCCCCACTATGGCTCAGATGGCAGTGCAGCATTACGCGGAGGAAACAATATCCGTGCAGCACTGATCGGTCCTGGAGTTCATGCATCTCATTCCATGGAGCGTACACATAAGGATGCTGTCCTGAATACGGCACGATTGCTCGCAGCCTACATTACAACCAAGTAAAAAAGAATCATTGATCGACGAAATTGTCATGAATAACATCCACATGTTCGTCTAAGCAGAAGGCCCCTTTCAAGCACAATTCGGTGTGCTTGGAAGGGGCCTTTGTTGTCATATCTCTTAATCTGCCTGTTCCACATATGCATGATATTTACTATCCAATATTTCTAACTCTGCCTTATGGTCACGCATTTCATTTCTTAGCACTTGCATGGTCTTCCTAACCGCGCTTAGTCCATCCTTCACCTGACGTTCGGCTTTGCGAATTTTGTCCTGAACCATCCAGTCCACGAAGAGGTTATCGAAGAAATAGTCTGCGAATGAAAGCAGACCTCCCAGATGCAGATCCGCGTGTACAGCCATCTCTACATCCTCCAGTTCCTTCTGAAAACGTCGTAGACGCTTACCTGCATCCATGATGGCGACCTGAGCGTCATCCATTCTTCCTCGCTTGATATGCGTGGAGATGACTCCACCGCCCATCATGTCATATATCCCCCAATTACCTGCCGAAGACAAAGCCTTCTCGGCACGTTCAAGAGCAAAGAGCAGATATTCTCCCTCCCGGAAAGCTTCATCCAGTTCCTGTAGCTCGCTCGCCAGATGTTCCCGATTCTCAGCCATCTGTTGCAATTCCGCATCCTGGTCCAGCAGACGACCTTCCTTCTTCCCCCACAGCGCGTTGTAATCGCTCTGCCAGTACTGATACTGCCGTTGGCCCTCCAACTCCTGCTCCACATGAATTCGTTGCTCCTGTACGTCTTGTAACATGCGACAAGCGGTGTCGTATGCAGCCTTGCTCTCCATGAGTTCCAGTTCTTCCTTCTCCAGCCGTTCTGTCTTCTTGCCAATCAATTGATAGAAAAATGCTGACAATGTCATACTGTTCAGTCGATCAACGTCCTTCTGCTCCTTCTGGAGATGCTCCAGACGACTTTTTACCTTTGCTTCCCATTCGCTTTCCTCCGTTTGAAGCTTCTCCAGACGTTTGGTCCATTTCTCGTAAATTCTCCCCTTTTCCTTGAGCACTGCCAATTGTTCATTAATTTCCTTATACATAAGTGTGGTGTTCTCTCCCTTCTATGGAATTCTTTACTTATAAAACGTTATGAACATACAGAACGTTTCACTTTAATGCGCAAATTTGCAGACAAAAAACGCCCTCTCCTCCTATGCGACATAATGTCACGAAGGAAAAAAGGGCGATGTTTAGTTATAAATTAAGACTTGCTCTGTTCAATCTGCTCTGCAAGTTCATTCAGAACGGTCCAGCGTTCCATCAATTCATCCAGATGACGTTCAGCCTCAACCTGCTCCGCCATCAACTCCTGCAGACGGGCAGAATCACTAAACGACTCTTCCATCTCTTTGTTAATCCGGACAAGATTGGCTTCAGCCTTCTCAATATTTTCATCAATCTGGTCGTATTCACGTTGCTCCTTAAAGCTGAATTTCAACTTCGGTTTAGCCGCTGACACAGCAGGAGTCGTTTTCTCCGATGACTGCTTCACCTTCACCGCTCCTGTATCACTTTCCTGAGTAACTCCAGGTGCATTTTTCAGCATCCATTCCGCATACTCACTGTAATCGCCGACGTGCACACGTACTGCACCGTTGCCCTCAAAAGACAAAACTTTATCGACAGTACGATCAAGGAAATAGCGATCATGGGATACCACAAAAACAACACCCGGAAAATCGTCCAGATAGTCTTCAAGTACAGCGAGTGTCTGGATGTCCAGATCATTCGTCGGCTCATCCAGCAGCAATACATTCGGAGCAGCCATCAGCACACGCAGCAGATACAGACGACGCTTCTCTCCACCAGAAAGACGGGAGATTGGCGTCCACTGGGATGCCGGAGTAAACAGGAACCGCTCCAGCATCTGGGATGCTGTAATCAGAGAGCCATCAGCTGTTTTCACATTCTCGGCCACTTCCTTGATATACTCAATCACACGAAGAGATTCGTCCATCTCCTGATGTTCCTGTGTGAAATAACCCAGATTGACCGTAGGACCAACGTCAACCACACCTGCATCAGGTTCCAGCTTGCCAGATATCATCTGAAGCAACGTGGACTTACCACTACCGTTCGGTCCGACAATCCCTACCCGATCTCCAGGTACGGCAATATAACTCAGATCTTCGATCAGCGTGCGGCCACCCACGGATTTGGAAAGATGCTCGATCTCCAGAATCTTTTTACCCAAACGAGTGGAGCCAACGGATACTTCCAATGAACCCGAGCGCTGGACTCCTTGTTGGTCTTTGAGTTGTTCGAAGCGATCAATTCTCGCTTTTTGTTTCGTCGTCCGTGCCTTGGCACCACGACGAATCCATGCAAGCTCCGTCCGAAGCAAGTTCTTACGCTTCTGTTCCGAAGAAGCTTCCCGTTCTTCGCGCTCTGCCTTCAGTTCAAGAAAACGTGTATAGTTGGCTTCATAGCGGAACAAACGACCATGATCCAATTCCAGCATGACATTCGCCACACGATCCAGGAAATACCGATCATGCGTAATCATAAGCAGTGCGCCGCGGCGCTTCTGCAAGTACTGCTCCAACCAAACGACCGAATCATTATCAATATGGTTCGTAGGCTCATCCAGAATGAGCAGTTCACAAGGATGAATCAGTGCAGCAGCAAGTGCTACCCTTTTGCGTTGTCCGCCAGACAATGTGCCCATCAGTGCATCGAATTGACGAATACCCAGTTTGGACAAAATGCTCTTCGCTTCACTCTCCATCTGCCAGAGCTGAAGCTGCTCCATTTGCTGATTCAAACGTAATAACCGCTCTTGCAACGCTGGATCGGACGAATTCAGTTCCAATAATTCCATCGTTTCCGTATATTCACGCACGGTTCTCATTTCCATGCTGTCACCTTCGAATACTTGTTGCAGTACCGTATTATCCGGATTGAAGTCCGGATTTTGCGCCAGGAACTGAATACGTACGTCATTACCGATCGAGATCTGTCCCGCGTCTGCAGGTTCCATACCAGATATCACACGCAAAAACGTGGATTTACCGGTTCCATTTACCCCAACGACACCAATCTTGTCCTGATCAGCCATACCAAATGAAGCATCCTTGAACAATATTTTTTCGCCATAACTTTTTGCAATTTGCTCTACCGTCATTATGTTCATTGCTCGTACCCACTTCTCTGTGAATTAAAATTCAATATTACGTACATCCGCGCACTTACTTTAAACTTGTAAAAAAGAGCGGCATCCATCCAGAAACAATGCTGCTGCAAAAGCAATTCGTTTGTTCAGATGTTCCTCATTAAACTCCGGATTCAACATGATATCCATCTTCAGCCGGTCCAGAATTCCAATATAGGCTTCAGCGAGCAATACAGGCTCAGGTACACTTGCACTTTCCAATACCTCACACACCATACTCATGTATTGATTCATGAATGCCTTCATGAATTTCATCAGATCCGGATCATTATTGGGTGCCATAAAAAAGAGCTTGGTATGATTGCGACGCTCATAATAATACGTAAGGTGGGTCTTGGCTATTGCTCCAAGTTTATCACCTGTGTTCTCATACGAGTTCAAAGCATATTCAAGACGACTGATAAAACTGTTACAATCCCGCTTGGATACTGCGATAAATAATTGTTCCTTGCTTTTGAAATATAAATAAATGGTGCCTTTTGCGATGCCGGCTTCGTCTGCAATATCAGACATTTTGGTCTCATAAAAACCTTTCGAGCCAAAAATACCATAGGCCGCATCCAAAATAGCCTCCGATTTGTCTCCCTGTACAGTGCTCAAATGTACTCCCCCTTACAACGCCAAAATGTTACCTAAACCAATCGCCACACATCCGCCGATCACCGAGCTAAGCACGTTCACCAGGTCGTTACTCATCCATGCCCAGCCACGAGCCCGCACCGTTGGATGCCCGCAATGTTCATGTACCTCAACTTCACGGCCACACACAGTACAACGATACATCATCTGCACCGTTGCGCCCAGATAGGAATCGGCAAAAGCCCCTGCCAACCCGCCTGCAAGACCGACAAAAGTCCAACTAAACAGACTAAGCCCTTCTATCCCGGCGATCCAGGAAAACAAGAATGCTCCCGCACCAATCAGACCCCCGCCTACGGCTGCAGCCACGGTGCCAAGAAGTGAGACACCTCCTGAAGCACCTGGCGTAAGTACCTTCCACGTGAGAACAGAGCGCGGCGGCTTGCGACTGAGACTCCCAATTTCGGTTGCCCATGTATCCGATGTAACGGTAGCCATTACACCAATGAAAGCATACACCCATGCCGGATGTGGAAATATCCAGTATCCCAGACATAGGAACATACCCATTCCACCATTAGCCATCACTTGTCCGGCATCCCGATTTCCTGACTTGGCATAGGATTTCTCCAGCTCCTGCTTCCGATCTTTACGAAACCTGGAGAGCAACGTTGAAGTAATGAAAAACAACAATAACGTGCCAAACCAGAACAGGTTACCCGCTCCGTAATATATCGTTCCCATCATGATGGCTGCCAGGCAGCCAGACAAGGTTAGCGACTTTTTCGCATAGGCAGCACCTGCCACCATAGAAGCGCATACGGCGCCAATAATCCAATCCATAATGTCTCCTGCATGCAGCGTATGTACAGCCCGCATGACGTTTATTGTATTTTTGAAATTCAATTATACCACGGTTTGATCCCAATGCCGAAACTCCTTACGCCAGCAAACAAAAAACCTGTTTTGGCCTCGTTTAGAAGTGCCAAAACAGGTTATTGATCAAACGTTAAAACAAGATAACTTCCCTTTTCAAGTAACGTCTGGAATTCAATGTTCCTATGTCCTATTTTAGACCCGCTTCGCTCCGCCAATGACCCCATATCGGTAGAGTACTCTGCGACCAAACCAGTTGAACAATCGATCCGTCAGGAATCCCATAAAACCCAGGGAAATCAGTCCGACAAAGATCCAATCTGTTCGGAAAAAGAGTCTGGAATTCCAGATTAAGTAACCCACCCCCTCATTCGAGGCAATCATCTCAGCACCGATTATGGCCATATACGAGGTTCCCATCGCCAGTCGCACACCTGTAAAGATATACGGGGTTGTCGCCGGAACAATCACATGCAGCAGAATCTGCCGTTCATTGGCTCCCATACTGCGGGCCGACCGGATTTTATCTTCTTCAACGGAGAGCACACCTGTCAGTGTATTCAATACAACAATGAAGAAAGTTGCGTACATAATAAGCGCGATCTTGGATTGCTCTCCAATTCCGAACCACACCAGAAATAAGGTAATAAAGGCGATCGGCGGGATAAAACGTATAAAGTTAAGGAACGGTTCCGCGAACAGCCGGATGAGATGAACTTTACCAATAATTAGCCCTATCGGAATAGCAATGATGCTTCCGAGTACCCAGCCCGCCAGTACACGAGTGAAGCTGATTCCGATATACTCCATCAGCGTACCGTCAGCAATCAGTTCACGTGCTCCCAGGATCGTGTGCCACGGACCAGGGATTACGTCAGGCCCATAGATGAGGGCACCGAGCTGCCAGATTAAGATGACCGTTACCCATAGAAGCGGGATAGACACCCATTTTTTCTCCAACCATTTCATCTTACATATCACCTCAGTTATTCTTCAAAGTGGCCTTGAATTCGGTCATACAGGGTGTTGAACTCAGACGAGGCGATGTTCCTCGGGTAAGGTAAGTTGTTGTGGTAAATATCCGTTATATTCGAAGATGGACCTACAGACATAATGCCTATGCGCTCACCAAGCAATAACGCCTCCTGAATATCGTGTGTGACAAAGATAACGGTTTTATGTGTTTCTTTCCAGATATTCACCAGTTCTTTCTGCATGGTGCGTCTCGTCATGGCGTCCAGCGCACCGAATGGCTCATCCATCAGCAAGATCGCCGAGTCATTCGCAAGTACCCGGGCCAATTGAACCCGCTGCTTCATGCCACCCGAGAGTTCTTTCGGAAATTTCCCCTCATGAGCACTCAGTCCCACAAGCTGGATGTATCGATCAGAGATCTCACGTCGTTTTGTCTTAGGCACCTTGGACATTCGAAGTCCGAATTCAACATTTTCCCTCACAGTTAACCATGGAAAGAGAGACGAATCCGCCTGCTGGAATACCATTGCCCGATCCCTGCCCGGTCTGTCGATCTCCTTGTTGTCTACCTTGAGCTGTCCACCCGACTTGGAGATAAAACCCGCGATCATGTTCAGCAGCGTTGACTTCCCACACCCACTGGGACCAAGCAGGACAAAGAACTCTCCTCCCTTGATAACCAGATCGACATCCTTAATGATATAATGCACATCCCCATTGGTCGGGGCATGATACGTTTTCCGTAGCTGTTCAATATGAATGGTATGCTGAGTTGCAGGTAAGGACATAACGGACACCTCCCATTTCAATAAGAATTATTTACTATATGTCACTTTATCCGGCAGAGCCTGCTGGAGAGAAGTCAGATCGAGTTTGGTGTTGAGATCAAAATCCTGTTCGATGATTCCGGTGTCCACCATATATTGCTTCTGACCTGCCAAACTATCATAAGCAGCCTGCGTAAATCCAACTTCCCATGGATTGATCGGAAGGTCTTTTAATGTGGCATCTTTAGGCTGTTTGGTCTCTTGATACATCAGATCTGCAACCTCTTCAGGATGCGCTTGAGCATACGTGGAAGCTTCATCCAGCGCCGCAAGGAAGTCACTGATCTTTTCAGGATTTGCCTGGATGAATTCATTACTTGATACCAGTCCCATACCAAGGCGTATAGGCGTCTGAGACATATCCGTCAGCTGGTGTACTCCTTCGAGTGCATCGAATTTATCGGTTAACGCGGAACCTATGACCCAAGCGGCATCAAGGTCTCCCTGTTTCAGTGCGATGTAGGCCTCATCAAAAGCCCCCTGACCAATTTGCGTCACATCACTCAGCGCCACCCCCTGATCTTTCAAATATTCATCCCATAGATATGGAATAAATGTGCCTCGAATGAAACTCACTTTCTTGCCCTTCAAATCCGCTCCACTCTGAATATCCTCCTTTGCATACAGCTTCCAGGCGGCTGCCGCTTCATCCGTAGTCTGGCCTGCAGAAGCGATGACTGAATATTCCCCTTTAGACAAAGCATTTAATACAGGGAAGTCCGCCCCGTACGCAATATCTACCTGTTTGATAAATAGTGCATTTACACCTTCAGCCGGTGAGCCAAACGTAATACTCTCTGCATCAATGCCCCTGTTTTCAAAAAAACCTTTGGCAATGGCTACCCTGAACGTTGGGTTGGTACTTGTATCTGCGATTCGAATTTTTACATTATCGGTATTTTTACCGGTAGCGTCTTTTGCTCCAGATCCTGCTGCGTTTGAACTGCATCCGGATAATAGGAGTGCCGTTGCCAGGAATAATATCAATACGCCGGTTACTATGGATGGTTTTCTCACAATATACACCCCATTCGATCTAGTCATGATTCTTGACGCCTAGCCGCCTGACTTGCCTTCATCCGACGTTGCCACACAGGCTGCACCCTCCACAAATGGAAGAGTTGTCTCTACGCTCACGATGGATGCAGAACCTTTGGGTGCTGCTCCCGGGACCCTGTAGGTGGAGACATCAATGGCTTCGATCGCAACTTCCTGCGGTTTCTCCAACTGTGGAACCCACTGATAAGGAACTCGATATGAGCGATAGACCATATTGGTATTCCGCCCATCTGTGTACGGGGAGACATACTCCCAGACCAGCTCATGCTCCGCTGTCACTTCGAACAATCTGCCATTGGAACCTTCTGTTATTAGGGTGTTTCCGTTAGGTAAACGCTGGGCGGAACTGATGTATGGGCTATAAAATTTATAAGAATCCGTCGGAACCGAGAAACCTGCTTCTGCCGAGGTATACTGCCAGACAATCTCCAGAGTGACCGGGTTAATCTCCAGTACACGCGAGTGATCCCGAATCGCATGTTTCAATCCAAATGGAGAAGCCGGATTTGGGAGGCCGTAACCTGCCCAGCCGCCATTGTCGAATACGAGCAAATTCCCTTCACCCGGTAGACCTTGGGGAATGATATGTGCATGATGCTGCCCGATAATTGTGCCGATGTGTTTCGCTTCATGTGAAGTATAGTCTGGCCCTAATCTCCACACGATCTTTCCACTCTGTCTGTCTGTAATGGCGATTATGTTGGCCTCTCTGGCATCCCAGATAATATTGTCGGGGTGGAACCGTTCGTCTCCTTCTTCATAGAAACGGTTGGGTCCGACATAAGAAGCAGAATTAATATGTAACCAGTCACCAACACCACCACCCAGATGACCGAAAGAACGTGTATTCGGATCACGGAACAGGACATTTCGAGCAGCTTCATCAAAACCTAATTCTTCAAAATGTTCGTTTGGCAGCCACTCCCAGAGTACCTTCCCCTCCCAATCGACTTCGATAATGGCATCATCAAGCAATGGCTTATCTGAAATTTGCGGGTTACTCACATTTTTGTGTGCCAGAATAAGTGTTTTACCACTCTTCGTCTTTGGCGCAAGGCCAGGTGCATAATAACCTACCGGATTCCCCTCACGCTGATAATCATGATGCTGGCGGGCATACCATAGCGGCTCATACCCCGGATCTTCGATGTGTTCGTAGCTATTGTATTTCCATACAATGTTGCCGTCCCAATCCACTTGGACCAGATCGACATTGTCCTGAATACCGAACTTCGGATCTCTCCGACCCGTGCTGCCCAGCACGTAGCCGCCAGGTAATATTTTGGCCGGAAAACCTAACAATCCTTTCCACAGGTGAACCTCCTTGCCATTCATATCGATCAATACTACGCCTTCTTCACCTGCCTGATAAACGGTATAACCGCCCCAAGCCTTATCCGGATTGTATAACGTCGCTCCAGTTGGATATATTGTTGAGTGTCCCATTGCTCATCTCTCCCTAGAATGTTTGTGGTATATCAAATGTCGTTACATTGACCCAACCTCAATAACTGAGATAGTTCCTCTTCCCGGCATTGTCCCGCTGCTTCTGCTCAAGGTCACTTGTGGAGGACCGATTATGTTCTTGTATCCCGTTGCTCTCCGCCAATTCCAGCACCGTGTCCGAGAATCCCTCCAGATTCGCTACTACCCGCTCGTAGAATTGACTTTGCTGCTCCAGTTCCTCACTCGTAAAACCCTCAAACAGAAGCGTGATACATCGGGCACCGATGTTGCTGTTTCTCGCATACATCTCCCGCCCGCTGGATGTGATGTCCAGTAAAACCGTCCGGCGATCGTCTTCCTTTCGTCTGCGGATGGTGAGTCCCTTTTTCTCCAACTTATCGGTTAGAGCAGTAATGGCACCGGATGTAAAGTCCAACTGTTCTGCCAGATCTCCAAGCCGCTGTTCTCCCTCACGAATGATTTTGTGCAGGATAAGCATGCCTGGCAGGCTGATACCTTCTACAGAGATGCGATCCCGCTCTTTGACAAATCGTCTGACCATTTTGCGAAATAACCAATCCGTCCGCTCCAACGCTTCCCAGTCTCTATCACTCATTTCATAACCTCCCTGATCGTTTGAAGCTTCAATAAAGATACGAAAAAAGGCCCCCGAGGACATTCCTTAGAGGAGTAGTCCCGGGAGCCTTTGGTGGTCCAATCAGCTCACTGCAGTTTTCAGTTCAAATTAGTTCACTGTTCATTTAATGAGTATTAAAATAATTGAGATTATCATATAACCAACTAACCCAACCTGTCAAGTGTGAATTTTATTAGTGATCTTTTCTTGTTGCGGTCGTTCTCCGCTAGGTTGAAATTACTTATCCTGTTTTAAGTTTCACTTCAGGTTTCCCGTTTACACTATTCTCAGATCGAAACATCTACAACTACATCAACGACAAGCTACGATTCAGTTCGTACTCAACTACAGAAATGAGGATTATCCATATGAATATGAAAAGAGTCATTATTATAGGCACAATGATTGTCACCATGTCCTTCGCCGGAACAGCATGGGGCCAATCCGCCATCTCTCCCATACCTACTGCTAAATGGTCCATCGTTGACTTGGACACTCGTGAGGGAAACAGTGATGAGCTGCTCGACGCTCTGAATCAGGTTTCAGAAGCGGATCTGTATCAGGAACTGTACAGCAGCAAATCACTGAGGACAATTACGGAAGAAAATAACGGGAATTTGGATGAGGTCATTGCTATACAAGTAAGACAGCTCAGAGAGCAGTTGGATGAACGGCTCGCAAATGGAAGTATCAGCTCGGAGCAACATGCTGCACAACAAGCTGAACTGGAAGAGTTGGTCACACAGAGCGCAAATACAGCATACAGCTTGGCGTAAATTAGTAGCGTATCCGTACGATGAAGGTATAAACATATATCCACGATAGCACGACAAAAAGGAGCGTATACACGCCCCTTTCTTGTAACCTATTCATTTCAAGCAGGTATGATGTGTAATCCTTATTGCACTGCCCCAATCGTGCAGGCACCCAAGGATTCGCCGTCCCATGCCAGTTCGAGCACATCTCCTGCTTGTGTTGGTCCAACACCTTCCGGTGTTCCTGTAAAAATGACATCGCCCGGCCCCAAGCCGTAATGATGACCTACATAATCCACAATATCCTGTAAACTAAAGATCATGTTACGAATATTACCACGCTGGACTTCCTCACCATTTTTGGTCAATGTAAAGTCTTTCTCCAGTAATGCTGCCGCACCCGGGAATGCCTGAAATGCAGTAACCGGAGCGGAATTTTTGAACCCTTTGGCCGCTGTCCACGGGTGGCCTTTTTTCTTAATCACGGTCTGTACGTCACGTAACGTAAAATCAATACCAAATGCATACGCATCCACCAGCTCATCTACCGCCATACCTGGCTCATAACTCCGGCCGATTTGCACGACCAATTCAGCTTCATAGTGAACTTCACCCTTGGTAGCAGGCAATCCAAGGGTTTCACCATTCAAGGGCACGACTGCATGGGAAGGTTTCATAAAGATCATTGGCTCATCCGGAACCGCGTTACCCAATTCTTCCGCATGAAGTTTATAATTGCGTCCTACACAGTATACATTGCGAATGTTAGTCAACATGGGTATATTACCACCTTTATCGGATTCATTAGTGCATATAGTAAAGTTAAGGTCTGAAAAATCGGCTGCTCGTCTCCTGAAATGCCAGCTCCCATACGTCAGGACGGTTCGTACATAACATGAGTTCTGGATCAACTGCCGCCAGTTTCTTCATAATGGTCTTGTCATCCACTGTCCAAGCCATCACCCGAATACCTGCACTCCGCATCTCGTTCATTAAGGATTTGTCTACATTGGTGTATCCAATCGATAGGAATGTACAATTCATCTGCCGCAACGCGGTTAACAGATCACCTGGTCGTGCATCGATAATTAGCCCCGTCTGGATCTCCGGTGCAAGTTTCTTCACTTCGATCAGAGCGGCTGGTTCAAATGAGGTGATCACAACATCATTTTGCATATGTCTTTTTCTCACTTCATGTATAACAGCCGCAGGCAGACCCGGGTACATGTCTCCCTGCGTTTTCAGTTCAATGTTCAAACGTACTCTGCCGCACGAGCGATCTAACAATTCACTTAGCGCCGGAATCCGTTCGCCTTTGTAAGACTTGTTTTTCCATGCTCCGGCATCCAGACGTTGCAGATCAGCCCAATCAGTTTCCCGAACCAGACCCTTGCCATTCGTCGTGCGATCCACTGTAAAATCATGAATGACCACTGGTACACCATCACGCGACAACTGCACATCCAGCTCCATCCACTGAACTTCAGGCCGCTCCATGGCCATCAGGAATGCAGCCATCGTATTCTCTGGTGCAATAGAAGAAAATCCACGGTGTGCTACACAAAGGTTGTTCATTCGATTCCCTCCTCAAAAAGGTTTTTAATTAGGCGAAGCGACTCCATTCCCATCATATCGAATACCCGGGGAGAGCTTTGCCATCTGTTCCAACAGCAGTTTGTTCGCCTCATCAATCATTGGAATGGCCTGACCTAGCCCGGCCTCATAAGGGATAACTTTCATGCTGCAAGCTGCATCTTGACTACAGCGAGCCTGAAATACCGCCGTTTTCCAAGTCTCTTCGGTTGTTGATCTGGAGAAAATGAAATTTCCCGTACTGTATGCAATCCACTTCCCCTTATAGTACTCCAACCCTTGTAACACATGAGGATGACCACCTATGACCAGATCAGCGCCAGCATCTACAAACTCATGAGCCAATCGGGTCTGGTCACTATTCGGAGTACTTACACGTTCTTCTCCCCAATGTGCAACCACGATCACCAGATCTGCCTTCTTACGGGCCTCCTGGATCGCTTTGACTGCTCCTGTGGAATCATAGGCTTCAGCCACGCCAGCCCGATTGCCTTCCGCCTTCCAACTCGTTTCCGGTACAACTCGGGAGAACCCAAGCAATGCAATTTTCATGCCTTTGCGTTCCAGATATGCTGGTGCATAGGCCTCATCCCTGTTCATACCTGCCCCGGTGTGAGCTATGCCATATTCCTTGAGATAAGTTAACGTATCCACCAAGCCCTCTACGCCCTGATCCAAAATATGATTGTTAGCCAAATTGACAGCATCAAAACCCGCAGAGGCCATTGCCGCCAATGCTTTGGGCGATGATTTGTAGACATAGGTTTTATCGGCTGCACTGGTACCACCATGAGTTATTGGTGTCTCCAGATTACCGATGGTAAGATCATCATCCTTGAATACTCTGCCGAGTTTGGCAAAGGGATAATCATAACCGTTTTTATCCAGCAGTTCAGCAACTTTGCCCGAAAATTGAATATCACCAACAAAGTTAATCGTGACATCCTTCGCTGAATTGGAAGGTTTCGACGTCCCTGATTGCTGATCCACACCTGCATTTCCCTTGGTGCCGGACGGTGTCGAATCTGCCGTAGGTTTTTTCGTTCCGGATTCTGCTTTCTCACTATTGGTATTGCCTGAAGTGTCAGGTGTCGCTACTCCAGATGTCTTATCTGCATCCGCTGTTGTCTCTTCATCCGTAGCTTCGGGTTCTTCTTCCGAAGTCTCATCGGATTCCGAGTCTGGAGAAGTTACTTGATCGCCGCCTTTGGCATCGTCTCCAATGGAAGGCTGATCCTGATCGACGATTTCTTGTTTCACCGGCTGGTCTGCCTGTTGCTGACGTGTATTAATGACATAAAAAATGCCCACCAGACCAATTGCAATGATCAATACAATATTAACTGTCCAGATGATTGTGATTGTATTGCGGGTGCGTTTACTACCTTTTTTCTTCTTTACACTTCGCTCTGATCTTGGGGGATACATAAGCAACTCCTCTTCTTCTTCACAGCCATACATACCATTATATCAGGCATATTCTGGATTTCCATCATTCCTTGGAACTGTATCGATTGAAAGGGTA
The DNA here is from genome assembly GCF_037993015.1 of Paenibacillus sp. FSL E2-0151. NCBI lineage: Bacteria > Bacillati > Bacillota > Bacilli > Caryophanales > Paenibacillaceae > Paenibacillus > Paenibacillus sp. FSL E2-0151. The sequence goes on along the minus strand of NZ_CP150308.1, from coordinate 2,350,947 downwards.
TGAACTCAGTTAGCTTCCAGATCTTCACATAAAAAAAAGCCATCTCTCCAGTAGATAATTCTACGTTTGAGACAGCTCTCTTGCTGTACTTAATCTGCTGCAAGCTCTTGTGTAGCCTGAACAGACATTTCCTTCGCTTGTCTGATGCAATCAGGCAAACCTACGCCCTCATAACCTGCACCTGCAATGTACACACCCGGTAATTTGCTGCCAAGCTCCTCACGGAGGGCGGCAATATGTTGGAGGTGTCCCACCGGATACTGTGGCATGGATTTACGTAGCCTTGTAATCTCGGAGAAGATCGGCACTGCTTCAATACCCATCGTCTCTCTCAGATCCTTGAGAACGAGATTCGTCAGCGCTTCATCCGGAAGCTCTACGTTCTGTTCGTCACCGGAGCGACCAACATAACAGCGAAGCAGCACCTTATCATCCGGGCTCGTATGCAGCCATTTCGTCGATGTCCACGTGCAAGCCGTAATATTACGGCCCTCTTTCCGCGGAACGAGGAAACCCGATCCGTCGAATACATGCTCCACCTCTTTTTTCTCAAAAGCGAGCACCACATTGGCTACAGACACATAGTTAATCGCATCCAGTGCCGCTGTATCGACGTGAGGCTTCAGCAGCTCCGACGCAACATATGTTGGCACAGTAACCACTACATCATCGGCTTCAAGCATTTCGCCATTACCAAGTTCAACACGGTATCTGGTCTGCGCTCCATCAAGGCGTTGTAGCGACTTCACCGCAGTGTTCAGACGTTGGTCCACATCCTGCAGTTCATGTACTAGGGCGTGAACAAGGCTCTGCAACCCCTGGCGAAAGTTCAGAAAGGCACTTCGTTTTGTTCCGGTATGCGTCTCAGCCGGTTTGCGACCCGTCATCATGCCCCGGATCAAGCTGCCGTAATCGCGCTCTACTTCTCCGAACTGCGGGAAAGTAGCCTGGAGGCTCAATCGCCGCATATCACCTGCATAGATTCCTGCGAGCAGTGGTTCCGTCAAGTTCTCCAGCACTTCTGCTCCAAGACGACGTTCAATCATATAACCGAGCGATTCATCCTCTGTTGTACGACGCGGCGGGATGACAAAATCCATCAACGCCCGCAGTTTGCCTGCCGGAGAGACCAGACCACTTCTCAAGAATGGTCTTAGTTCTGTCGGAATACCGAGAACAAGTCCTGCTGGCATAGGATGGAGCTTGCCACGCTGCATGATATACGTTTTCTTCGACTCCGGATTCTGACTGACCAATTCATGATCAATCTCCAATTCTTTGGCAAGATCAATCATTGCTGTTTTGCGAGCCAGGAAAGAATCGGGCCCTTTTTCAATCACAAATCCATCCCGGTGCAGTGTCTCAATCATGCCTCCCATGGACGAGCTTTTCTCGACCAAAGTAATCACGGGCTCAACTCCTGCTTCCCGGTAATGCTTGCGGATATAAAATGCCGCGCTGAGGCCGGTAAGGCCACCGCCGACAACAACAACACGGCGTTTCTTATCACCCATTACTCATCCGACCCTTGCTGCCATTGGCTTATAATAACGTCGCTTAACGTCTCCATGTATAGAGGATCGCTATTGAGAGAATCAATACGCATCAGGCGCATATCGATCTCTTTGGCAATCGATCTGGCCTCAATATCAAGATCATAGAGCACTTCGAGATGATCCGAGACAAACCCGATTGGTGCCACAAGCACATCCTCTACCTGTTCACGAGAAAGCTCCTGTAACGTATCCAGAATATCCGGTCCAAGCCAAGGCTCAGCTGTTCGTCCGGCACTCTGCCACGTAAATTGCCAATTGGTTATGCCTACACGTGATGCAATCACTTCCGAAGTCTCCAGCAATTGTTGCGGGTATGGATCACCCATCTCCACAATACGCGCCGGCAGACTGTGCGCACTAAACAACACCTTCACATCTCCGCGTTTTGCTCCAGCTTCTTCGAACGCATCCAACTTGGCACTGACACGTGTGGACAACGCCTGAATTAACTTCGGATGCAGATGATAACTCTCAATAAAGGACATATGAACGCCCAGCTCTTCTGCTTTTTCACGCGCACGTTTGATATAACTGCCTACACTCATCGTGGAAAAATGAGGAGCCAGTACAATACCAATCGCTGTCTGAATTCCATCCTTCGCCATCTGCTCCACGCCATCCTCAATAAACGGATAGGCATGCTTCAGTCCTTGATAACAACGGAATTCCACCTCAGTGCCACGCTCATCGCGGTTTAATGTCTCTTGAAGGGCCTTGACCTGATTGTCTGTGTTCTCCCGAAGTGGGAAAACACCGCCAACAATGGCTTCATAACGATCCGTCAGTTCTTTCAATTGCTCTGGTTCAGGCGGACGTCCTCTGCGGATATGTGTGTAATACGCTTCAACACTCTCCATATTTTCCGGTGTGCCATACGACATCACCAGTACACCTACAGTATTAGTCATTGGTTACCGTCACCCCACTCTTCATTGCTTCGGCAGAATATTCATGAATATACGCCGTTAGTTCTCTGAGCTTTTCTAGCGATGCTTCAGGAAATAATCCGTGTCCGAGGTTGAATATATAACCCGGCTCCTTGATTCCTTCGTCAATAATCACTTTGGCTTGCTCTTTAATCAGTTCCATCGGGGCAGTCAGCAAATATGGGTCCAGGTTACCCTGTACTGCAAATTTGCCGCCAAGACGTTGACGCCCTTCCGAAATGGATACTCTCCAGTCCAGTCCAATCACATCGGCTTGCAAATTATGCAGTGCTGGCAACAACTCACCGGATGCAACACCAGGGAAATAAATCTTCGGTACATTCAAATCCGATAATTCGGTAAAGATACGGGTAATCGTAGGCAACACATATGTTCTGAAGTCTTTGGGAGAAAGTGCTCCAACCCAGCTGTCAAACAACTGGAATGCCTTACCGCCATTCGCAATATGCGCACGGACATATGTAATAACCATATCACCAAGCTTCTGCATCAGCTTGTGCCACACCTCAGGCTCGCTGTACATCATCGTTTTGGTGCGGATATACCCTTTCGAAGGTCGTCCTTCAATCAGATAACTCGCAATCGTGAATGGTGCGCCCGCAAACGTAATAAGAGGCACATCAAGCTCCTTATCCAGAATTCGAATGGTTTCCAGAATATGTGACAGATCTCCTTCTACGTCGATGGGACGCAGCCGATCCACATCTGCAGCGGACCGAATAGGATTATCGATAACTGGACCAATATTTTTTACAATGTCAAAATCAATGCCCAGAGAGGCAACCGGATTCATAATGTCGGAATACAAAATAGCCGCATCTACACCAAGTTTGCGTACCGGCATGAGTGTAACTTCAGCCGCCAGCTCGGGTTGTTTGCAGATTTCTAGCAAGGAGTACTTTTCTTTAATTTTGCGATATTCAGGATCGTAACGTCCAGCTTGACGCATGTACCATACCGGGACACGGTCTACCTGTTGTTTGAAACTTGCCCGAATCAGTCGATCATTATAGCTCATGTAAGAAGCCTCCAATAGTTTTTGGACTCATAATTACCATTATGCCCTTTTTAAACAGCCGTAACAACCACATGCAGATGCGTTCTACGTGACAATACTATGACATTCCTTACACCCATCCCTCATATGCCAATTATGTTATAATGAAAGAATGGTGTTTTTTTGAGAATTACAGAAATATCTTTGAAAGGAAGTGAAAGCACTTTGAAAACGTGGAAAGTAAACCTCATTGTGCTTTGGTTCGGACAATTTTTGGTCAATTCGGGCATGACCATGATTACCCCATTTTTGTCTCTTTATCTCGCAAGAGATCTGGGTGTTGTTGGCGAACATGAAATTGGCATTTGGGCGGGCTTTATTTTTGCAGCCAATTTCCTCACCTCATTTTTGTTCCAACCGCTCTGGGGCAAGTTATCGGACAAGTATGGCCGTAAAGTTATGCTGCTGCGGTCGGGATTCGGGATGGCCATCGTAATTGCCCTTATGGGTCTGGCACAGAATCCTTGGCAGCTTCTCTTATTGCGTTTGCTTAATGGTACCATCTCCGGTTTCAATCCTGCAGCTGTTGCGTTGATATCGGGTACCACACCGAAAGACCGCATGGGTTTTGCCATGGGAATCAGTCAGTCCGGGCAGGTTGCCGGCACCATCCTGGGTCCACTCATTGGTGGCTTGTTAGCGGATGCGGTAGGCTTCCGCCCCATTTTCTACATTACAGGTGGACTGATCTTTGTTGCTTCCATGCTCGCCATGTTCCTGGTGAGAGAGAAGTTCGACCGTCAAGAAGCAGCCAAACTGCCGGCACAATCCGTATTGTCCGGTCTGAAGGAATTGAACAAGTCACCTCAACTGCCCGCACTGTTCGCTGTAACGTTTCTGTTGCAGTTTGCAATGATCAGCCCCATGTCACTCTTGCCGCTGTATGTGCAAAAATTGCATGCTTCGGATGTAAATGTGGCCTTCTGGGCAGGACTTGTCGGTGCAGTTACGGGACTATCCAATATGGCCATGTCTCCGATTCTCGGGAAGCTGAGTGACCGGATTGGTCCTCACAAGGTGCTGACGTTCTCTCTCATAGGAACAGGACTCATGCTTATTCCGCAGGCATTTGTTCAGACCGTGTGGCAGCTCATTCTTGTTCGTTTCATGATGGGTGTGTTCATGGGTGGCTTGCTTCCGAGCGTTAATGCCCTGATCCGTTCCTATACATCCGATAGCATGATCAGCCGTGCATTCAGTTTTAATACGAGTACTCTGGCGCTGGGCAACATGCTTGGAGCGATCATTGGAGGATTTATGGCAGGATTCATCGGGATCGAAGGTCTGTTTATCGTCTCTGGCGGACTGCTGCTGCTTAATATGGTTTGGGTCCGATTCAAATTGTATAACAAACCTGCTTCTATTCAGGAATCCTGATTCCCTATCCATTTCTTAAATAGTCCATCTTAATTTTTCATTTGAAAAAGCCGCTTCCAGCGCCTAATTGGCCTGAGAGCGGCTTTTGTCATTCATGCGCCATTCATCATTTATTTATTAGATTGAATTCTATCGGATAATGTTTCACACCAAATACAAAAGCACTTTGTATCGGTTGCAGAGCCGTTCCAGACACAAGTTGAATGTTTCCCATGTGCTGAAGCAATGTATGAAGAACTACCCTTGCCTCCAAACGAGCGAGTGGTGCCCCTAGACAAAAATGAATGCCAAAACCAAAGCCCATATGCCTGTTCGGCTTGCGATCAGAGATGAAATCTTCCGGGTGTTCAAATTGGGTACTGTCCCGATTGGCTGCTCCAACCCAGGAAATTACCTGCTCTCCAGCTTGAATCATCTGACCATTCAACTTTACAGTTTCCTTGGCGACCCGCCCAATCGCGACAATTGGCGGATAATATCTCAGCGTCTCTTCAATCGCAGAAGTAATCCGCTCAGGATGTTCGCGCAACTCCTGTTGTAGCTCGGGCTGTTCAGACAGAATACGAACCGCATTGGTAATCAGGTTGGTTGTTGTTTCATTACCGGCAGCAAGCAAGAGAATACAGAAGCCTACCACTTCATCTGAAGTCAATTTCTGACCATCAATCTCCGCAGCAAGCAGTAATGAGATCAGATCATCCTTTGGCTGCAACCGACGTTCTTCCATAATGCCAGTGAAATAGATATGCAACTCCTGCATATTTCTTTTTTTCTCCTCCAATAACTCCTGGAAAGCCTGATCACTATCGTCACGCGCGCCTTTCACCAACACATCAGACCAGTCTTTGAACTTTTGACGATCCGCCGCAGGGACTCCGATCAATTCCGCAATGACAATGACGGGCAGTGGTGTTGCAAGGTCATCAATAAGTTCCATATGTCCTTCTGACAGGTGTGGAGCAATTAACTCATCTGTGATTTCCTGAATACGCGGAGCCAATGCTTCAATTGCCTTGGGTGTAAACGCCTGATTCACCAGATCACGCAGCTGTTTGTGTTTGGGAGGGTCTGTCGTCAACATGCTCGTATTGGCACGATCACGTGCAGAAGAGAATAGTTTCGGATTTTTCAGAACGTACTTCACATCTTCATAACCAAAAACATCCCAACATTCTCGATGCTCATCATAGCGGACTGGAGTGTTATCACGAAGTTCTGCATACACCTTGAAGGGAGATAACCTCTCTTCCAAAGTCTCCAGTTCCCGAATCGGAATGTAATTTGCATACTTTCTCGGTGCCTGTTTCATCGTTTCTCCTCCAATCAATATTATATATTTATTTACATATGTTGATCACCCCTATTATAAACATAACTCTATAACGAAACCACTCTTTAGACCGTAATTGAGCCCCATTACCTAATATGCGTTACTATCATCCTCTCATTCTGTTACCTACTTCTGATATGAGTCCCAATTCGACATTCTTTTATTAAAATGCTTCATTTTATCAGGACAAAAGACTCATTATGTAATATTAACTAACATTATAAAGACGTTTCTCTCTTCAAAACTTCTAAAACCAGCTCTTATATATCTCTAGCAGAATGAATATTCTTTCGTAATTCCTCATAAATAATCATTTTACTCTCATTATCTACGAATGTAATCGATTACTCTACCATTATCTAAGTTTGTCATATTACTTAACATGAAATACAATCAATTTGAAATGGTATACATATTCTTCTTAACAAACTTAACATCACACTTACTTGAAGGAGAGTGCTATTCATGAGTAAAACATCCAATCTTCGTCCCTGGGCCGTATGGAGTACCGCAGCTTTAACAGCATTGACCATCTCGTTGTCCCCCATCGGGACCTACGCCGCGCACGCAGCTACGGTAGAGGTGAAAGGCACAACAGGTGCTGTTCAGACAGCAACCACTACCCCAGCTCGCAATACTTCCATCCCTGCAATACCTGACTCTTCCAAACAATCTGCACTTCCTAATGTATTGGTGATCGGAACTGGCGGAACGATTGCCGGTCAATCCGAGGACGCCACCAGCTTCCAGAATTACAAGGCAGGTACACTTCCGATTGGAGAGATGGTAGACGCCTTACCGGATAAACAGAAGATCGCTGATGTTAGCACGCTCCAATTCGGAAACTCAGGTTCAGGTTCCTATAGCATGACTGACCTCTATGACTTGTCGCAGACGGTAGACAAAGCTCTGGCAACGTATGACAGTGTTGTCGTTACCACGGGTACAGATACAATGGAAGAAATCGCTTATTTCCTCGATATGACGGTTCAGAGTGACAAACCTGTCGTGATCACAGGCTCCATGCGTCCATGGACCGTCATCGGTTCTGACGCTCAAGCCAATCTGTACAACGCCATCAAACTTGCAGGCAGTGGTCGTACCACTTCATTTGGCACAGTACTCATGTTGAATGACACAATCCAGCTTGCTCGCGGTGTAACCAAGACAAATGATTATCGGACAGATACGTTTGAAACGCCGATGCTCGGCGCTGTAGGATATATTGATGAAGAGAACATTCGAATCTACCGTGCTCCTGCACGTGCCTTGAAACCTGAAGGCACAGCAAAGCCTGTATTTGATCTAAGTAAAATCACAAAGGCAGATCTGGCCAAAGTAGAAATTGCGATCTCGTATCAAGAAGCTGGCGGCGGAGCCATTGAAGGATTCGTGAGCAGCGGTGCCAAAGGAATCGTGACTTCCGGTACCGGAGCTGGCGGTATCTCCAGAGCTATGGGACAAGCTCGTACCAAAGCCATTGAAGAAGGTGTCATCTTTGTGACCACCACTCGGACGGGTTCAGGAAGTGTGTACGGCGGCGGCAAAGGTATCATTGCAGGCGACAACCTGAGTCCACAACAAGCTCGTGTATTATTGATGCTGGGCCTGTCCTTCAGTGATGATTTTGACACCATCAAAAAATGGTTTGAAACGTACGGAACACCTGAAGTATAAATAGAACTACTACAACGATATCTGTAAATACAAAGAAAGAGACGATACTCCCTGTGATTCAAGGTGTGTCGTCTCTTCTTTGTGTGTTTTCAGAAAACTCCGATGAATCACGATCCACCTCACAAGCATAAAAGCGTGAGATCGTGTTTCATCGGAGTATTATCTTTAGGAAATATCCACTTTTACTTCACCCAGGCAAGTACCAGCCCATCGTAATCCGGCAACATGGTCGTCACCAGGCGCGGGTCACTTGCCATCTGTTCATTGAAACGACGAACAGCAAGCACGGCCGGGCCCTGCTTGTCCGGATTCAGTGTACGACCACGCAGGAAACAGTTATCACCAACAATAACAGCACCTGGCCGAGCCAGCTTGATGGCATAATCGAGATATACCGGATAATTCTCCTTATCTGCATCAATAAAGAAGAAATCAAATGTGCGACCTTCCTGCTCCAATTGCTCCAGGCTGTCTGCCGCCGGGCCAATACGGTACTCTACCTTTTCGCCAAAACCGCCTTCCTCCAGATGACCACGCGCCATTGCCGCATATTCCTCTTTCAGTTCCAGCGAAGTCAGGGTTCCATTCTCACGCAAACCACGCGCAATGCAGATCCCACTGTAACCGCCCAGCACGCCGATTTCGAGCGCAGCTTCTGCTTTGGATGTCTTCGCTAGAAACGTGAGCAATCGTCCATATGCCGCCGCAACCGAAACTTCCGGCATACCGTTCGAACGGATGGCCTCTTTCACTTTCAGCAAAAGCTCATCCTCTTGAAATAATTGATTTACATATTCATCAGGGGTCAGATTCACCACTAAAATCCTCCTTGGACACTTGGACTGCTTTCCATATGGATGCCAATGTTCTATAATAAATGTTTGTTATCAACACAGGCGGTTGACTGATGCATCACTTCGAAGAGGCGTGCATACGTTCACCGCATTTCTCATTGTAAGTTTTTTCACGGAAAGCGGCAAGGCCGCACCGTTACTATACAGCAGAGAGAAGGATCTCCCTTCTCCAGCTTGAAATGGAGTTGAAATGAATCACATGGCTCAATTGCAATTGATTGCAACCTCGGCGATGGGACTCGAGGCTGTTGTTGCCCGGGAACTGAAGCAACTGGGGTATGAAGATGTTACGATCGACAATGGCCGGGTTTTCTTCACAGGAGATTATATTGATATTTGCCGTTGTAACCTGTGGCTGAGAAGTTCGGATCGCGTATTGGTGAAAATGGGTGAATTCCCTGCCACGACTTTCGACGAATTGTTTGAAGGCACCAAAGCGTTGCCTTGGGAAGAGTGGATTCCAGCCGATGGCGAATTCCCTGTAGAGGGTCGTTCTCAAAAATCCCAGTTAAGCAGTGTGCCTGCATCACAAGGGATCGTGAAAAAAGCAATCGTAGAGAAACTGAAGCTGACTTATGACACAGAGTGGTTCCCAGAGGATGGGTCTCGTTATGTGATTGAGGTCATTCTGCTAAACGATCGCGCCCTGCTTACTTTAGATACGACGGGACCAGGTCTGCATAAACGGGGTTATCGTAAACTCGTTACCGAAGCGCCACTCAAAGAAACACTTGCTGCAGCTCTTATTCAGCTCAGTCGCTGGAATGTATCCCGTCCATTCTATGACCCATGCTGTGGATCAGGCACAATGCTGATCGAAGCCGCTATGATCGGCTGGAACATTGCACCAGGACTTCGTCGGACCTTCAACTCTGAGGACTGGGCTGTCATTCCTGAAGAATTGTGGGAACAGGCGCGCGAAGAAGCATTTGATGCTGTACGTGACGATGTCCCGTTACAGATTTCAGGTAGCGATATTGATCCTGAAGCGATTGAAGTTGCTATGGCAGCGATCAAAAGTGCTGGGTTCGCCAAAGATATTGAAGTCAGCGTCCTGCCCGCTCATCGCGCTAGACCACAGGGTGAATATGGTGTCATCATTACCAATCCCCCATATGGTGAACGTTTGAGTGAAGAAAAAGAAGTTCAGAAGTTGCTCCGCTCATTAGGGCGCAGTTACCTCGACATGCCAACATGGTCCTTTTTTGCAATCACATCAACCAAAGCTTTCGAGGAGTATTTCGGTCATAAGGCAGACAAACGTCGCAAGTTGTTCAACGGACGAATTGAAACCCAGTACTATCAGTATTTGGGCCCACTGCCCCCACGAAATAAAACACCACAATCTTCATAATTGTAACGAATCTAAAGTGCTCCTGCCATCCATGGCCGGGGCGCTTTTTTTGTGCGCTTTTCTGGTCATATGAATTCACCGACTTCGGTCTTCGCTTCCGCAGAAATCAATTCTCCCTGAGGCATAGTTGAAAACACATGAGGCCACGCTATAATGGATGGAGCCCTATTTTACATTCCGATTACAAAACAACAAAAGCAAGGGGGACATACATATGGTTGTCACTCGGCCTACGCGCAGCTCCATGCCACGCGGGCTTCTAAATCATCCATTAACGTTATATCTTATTTTTCTTGTGCTCATGCTGCTCAAACTCATGTGGCTCCATCACAATCTTCACGCTTATAACATTACGATGGGACTGCTGGATAAAGTCATTGCTATTGGATCTTTACTACTCTTGTCCTTCTGGACCTGGTTGCTGCCACGTAGAGGAATGATCGTGTCTCTCGTGGTGCTTAACCTGCTGCTTACCGCACTAATCTACGCCGATATGGTGTATTATCGCTATTTCCAGGATTTCTTGACCATCCCGGTATTGTTGCAGGCGAGACAAGTTGACGCATTGGGTGACAGCATCGCTACATTGATCTACACAAGCGATCTATGGCTCTTTGCCGATTGGCTTGTCGTCATTCCATTCGCAGCTATCGTACTATTCAACAGACGTTACCGTTCGAAGCACACCAGTCCGTCTGTTCATGGCTATGGGAGTTATTCGTACAACGATGGCAAGGCACGGTTGCGCCGCCGTCTCACGGCTGGCAGCATTGCCCTTGTGCTGGGACTTGGCCTCGCGGTCGGCCCGATTTATTTCTACAGCAAAACATGGGCCAAAGGCCTGTTTGATAACAACTGGTGGAATGTATCCATGTATAATGTGACCGGACTGCTCGCTTTTCACGGTTATGATCTGTACAACTATGCCAAAGACCACATCGGCTCCGGGCCGCAGGCTGATCCCGCTGATGTTGAACAAGCAAAGGCGTTTTTCGCCGAAAGGCAAGGAACTGCCCCGCAGAATGATGCCTTGTTTGGCAAATATAAAGACAGCAATGTCATCATTGTTCAGGGTGAGGCTTTTATGAACTTCATGATTGGTCAGAGCATTGGCGGTCAGGAGATCACACCGCATTTTAATGAACTGATGAAGGAAAGTCAGTATTATAGTCACTTTTACCACCAGACCGGTCAGGGCAGAACGTCAGATGCCGATTTTGGTGCAAACATTTCCCTACATCCACTTCCGGTTGGATCAGCGTTTGTACGTTATGCAGACCATACGTATGATTCCCTTCCTTCCATCCTGAAGGATAACGGTTACAGCACCAACGTATTTCACGCTTATGAGAGTGGCTTCTGGAATCGGTATACGATGTATCAGAACATGAAGTACGACAAGTTTTATAGTAAAAATGATTTTGCACAGGATGACCCGCTTGGCTGGTCCCTGTCTGATGAATCCTTTTTCCGGCAATCCGTTGAGAAAATGAGTAGTGAGGTGACCGAACCATTCTATTCCTTCCTAATCACTCTTACCAGTCACCATCCGTATGCCTTGCCAAAAGAGAAACAGCAACTGGATGTAGGCGAGTTCCAGGGAACCATGTTTGGTAACTATCTGCAGTCCGTTCATTACGTGGATTCGGCACTGGGTAAGATGGTCGAGGATCTGAAAAATCGGGGCTTATGGGAAAATACCATCTTTATGTTCTACGGGGATCACGACAACTCGATTAAGGAACAATCACAATACGAACAGTTCCTGGGACGTTCACTGAACGAACTGGATATGGCACAGATCATGAACGAGGTCCCCCTGCTCGTGCATTTACCGGATGGAGCAGCTGCCGGAACCATCAACGAACCTTCGGGACAACTGGACATCACGCCTTCCGTACTGCATTTGCTAGGCTTATCCGACCAGTCCTATTATCATATGGGTAACGACGTATATGACGGGTCTGGGCGTACGGTTGTGCTACGTAATGGCACATTCTCGGATGGTTCTGTATTCTATATTCCATCGGATGATTATATCTATGAGAGCGGTGCTTGTTACGACCTGTCTACACGCGACAAAACGGACATCAATGCTTGCCGCCCCGGTCATGATGAAGCAACCAAACGATTGCATGTCTCGGACACGGTCATTACTTATGATTTGATTCAGCACTTTCGAGAGGAAGACAGTGGAGCAGCAACATCACAATGAGCGATATCGTACTGACAAGCTAAACAAATACACGAAATGAATTGAATTGGATTTAAAAAGGAGAACTTGCATTACATGACATCACACACTGAACCACTCAATATTGAACAGCAATTGTTCGATGCAGCCGCAAAATTTGTGAAGCAACGTTATCCTCAGGGATGGGGCGGTGCGGGTGCCGTCTATACCGAAGCTGGCTCCCTGCTGATTAGCGTAGCTCCAGAGGTCATCAACGATGCCACGCATCTGTGTATGGAAACAGGAGCTTATCTGGAAGCCCACAAATTGAACGAACGCGTCACCCACTCTCTCTGTATCGCTCGTAATGACGAGCATTCAGAATTCAAGGTTCTTACACCTTGCGGCGTATGCCAGGAACGATTATTTTACTGGGGCGAAGAAGTCAAAGCTGCCGTATACGATCCTTCTGGTCAACTGGTCTTCAAGAGACTGGATGAGATTCAACCTTACCATTGGTCCAAGGCATATCGGGATAAAAAGTAATCTCCTTGCGAATTATAGAAAGTGGCTTTATAATTGTAACCATATTAGTTTCAACTAAAAGGATGATGGAGGTTTTAATAAAATGAATATTGAGATATGGTCTGATTTTCTGTGCCCTTTCTGTTATATCGGTAAACGCCGCCTGGAGAATGTACTGGAACAGTTCCCACACCGTGATGAAGTGAAGCTGCAATTCAAAAGCTTCGAGCTTGATCCAAACGCTGCATTGAACCCAGGCAAAACCAATTCGGAATATTTGGCTGCCAAATATAATATGAGCGTGGAACAAGCCAAAGGTATGAATGCCCAGATGAATGCCAATGCTCGTACGGCAGGACTGGAATACAATATCGATGCCATGATCCCTACAAACTCCTTCTCAGCTCACCGCTTGACACACTGGGCAGATACACAAGGCAAAGCGCTTGAACTGAGTGAACGAATCTTCCAAGCTGTGTTTATTGAAGGTAAACACTCCGGCGACACTGAAGTGTTGGCTCAGTTAGCAGAAGAAGTCGGCTTGGATCGAGATGCAGCTACGGCAGTGCTGTCCAGTGATCAATTCACCGACAATGTCCGTGCTGACCAAGCAGAAGGAGAGCAACTTGGCATCCGCGGTGTACCATTCTTTGTATTCGACCGCAAGTTCGCCGTATCGGGCGCTCAGCCTGACGAGGTGTTCCTGGATGCCATTCAAAAAGCATGGGACGAGCGTTCCCCATTCACCATGGTTGAATCCAACACAACAGAAACAGACGGCAGTGGCATCTGCACAGATGACGGATGCGAAGTCCCGAAAAAAAATTAAGCCAATTCACACACAAAAAGCAGCCGGATCAGGGATATTTCCCGATCCGGCTGCTTTTTTTATATACTACACACCATTCTAGCTCATTGTATATTTTTGTGTTTGATGGACAGTTACTGTGGAGGGGACGGAATCGATTCTGAAGAAGCGAAGCGTGCGCCTTTGTATCCAAATTTTATCCTCTGAAAAGAGGAATCAAAAAAATTTGGAGACAACAGCGATCAAAAGAACGATTCCGTAACCGGAACAACCACAAGTAGTTCATCAAACACTTATATTCAATTAGCGTCTACCCACTTAATCCCAGAACAGTTGATCCGGATGTGGACCCGTCCGCTTATCGGAATCCAGTGCATCAATCTGTCTCAACTCATCCGGTGTCAATTCAAAGTTAAAGATGTCCGCATTCTCACGAATACGCTCCGGGGTAACCGACTTCGGAATCGTCACAATCTGATTCTGAATGTCCCAGCGCAGAATGATCTGAGCAGGCGTTTTCCCATATTTCTGGGCCAGCGCTTTGAGGGTGGACTCTTGGTTCAGCTTGCCTTTCATAATAGGACTCCATGCCTCCAGTTGAATTCCCTGAGCCCCACAGAAATCCTGCAGTTCCTGCTGGATCAGACCCGGATGCAGCTCTACCTGATTAACCGCAGGTACCGTTCCACCCTCATCTATGATATCTTGCAAATGATGTACTTGAAAATTACTCACACCAATCGCACGGATGCTTCCTTCGCTATATAGACGTTCGAATGCTCTCCACGTCTCCTTGTACTGATCTCTGCCAGGCCAGTGAATTAAATAAAGATCAATCACATTCAGTCCAAGTGCCTTCTGACTGGCTTCAAATGCTCTCAACGTTGAATCAAACCCCTGATCCTCATTCCAGAGCTTGGTCGTCACAAACAGTTCGTTACGGGCAACACCACTGCTTGCAATAGCTTGTCCCACTTCTTCCTCATTGCCATAGATGGACGCGGTATCAATACTACGATATCCAACCTCCAAAGCGGTCTCAACCGCCTGTTGTACTTCCTTACCTTTTGCTTTATATGTTCCAAATCCTAGCCATGGCATCGTTACTCCGTTGTTCAGAATCGTACAATCTGTAATATGTTTTGTCATTCTGTACCTCCCGTATGGAATTTTGCCTGCTCTTGTTCTATTAACCTTCTCACAGAATTTTAAGCGACCATTCGACATACTGTCGGAGTAAACCCATGGATCGAGGGTCTTTGCAAAAGATATGAAAAACCCGCAAAGCATTGCTGCCCTGCGGGTTCTGATGTGACAGGAACGTTATAAATCCCCTTGACCGTGCTGACTCTGGATTGAATTCAATCTTCTCTTCTCCTCGATGAACATTTCCTCTGCCAACTCAACACCTTGCCCTCCGAGTGAAAGCTCTGCTTGTCGCATCGCCTGCTCCGTGTGTGCCAGACGTCGTTCCGCCTGTACAATGGTCTGTGCCGTCGGATGAGACATGGCCTGAGATACAGCATAATGAAGCTTGTTCACCGCATTTTGCGCCTGAGATACGGTGGTATCGGCTTGCAAACTGGAATCATAACGCTTCGGCATGAGTATTCCTCCTTGGGATTATCATGTTCCTGTTACCCCTTTAGGATGGATAACACAAGCCTTCCTTATTCTTCTTTT
This sequence comes from Paenibacillus sp. FSL E2-0151, assembly GCF_037993015.1. Classification (NCBI taxonomy): domain Bacteria; kingdom Bacillati; phylum Bacillota; class Bacilli; order Caryophanales; family Paenibacillaceae; genus Paenibacillus; species Paenibacillus sp. FSL E2-0151. Next base: position 2,335,606 of record NZ_CP150308.1, on the reverse strand, counting down.
GTGTTTTTATCGTAACTTTAGTTGATCACGCTACGTTTATTAGATAATCATGTGAGTCGGGAGGAATTTATTTGAAGAAAATATTACTGACACTTTGCATGTTGCCCTTGCTCATTTGGGTACAGGGCTGCGCTCCTGCAACATACGAGATAGAAGGATATACAGCGTCATCCATGAACCCAGACATCCCTGTCCCAAGCAATGCAAAGCTCATTAAAATCATAACTGATTCAGGCAATCGAAACATTAAAGAAGGCGTGATGTATGAATTGAAACATATTGGGGGTGAGCAAGGACTTTACCCGCCAATGGATTATTTTCAGAAGTTAGCGGATACAGGTTGGGTCGAATTGGAGGAAGAACGAATGGGGCATGTACATTTTCTGAAAAAGGATACTACGGTCATTGCTATTGAAATTAGAGAAGATGCCTTCGAAATTTATGAAATGGTCAAAGGTGCTATGGAGTAACACATCCTTTCACTGCTACCCAAACGCAAAAAAGGAGAGGCACGCAGCCCCTCCTTTCTGATGTGCGGACAGTTTTCTCCACTCACCTTGTTACATCCTATTACTTCACGAACTTTGCGACTTTGACGAGCACTTCTTCTTCTGTCGGCGCACTGATGTACCGACCGTTGATAAAGACAAACGCACGTTTCGCGCAAGGACCGCAATAGGATTTGCACCCAATCTTGATCTCCGTGTCTGGAGCCATTTTCTGCAACTTGGGCACAATCGATTTCAGTCGGACATGATTACACTTTTCGCATACGCGGATATCGTTAGCCATGAGTTCCCCTTCTTCGCGCCCTTAGTGGTCGCCGTGATTACCCTGGGACGGATTCGTAATAACAAATCCCTCTTCCGGGAAGTAGAGGTAGTCAATTTTAACACCGTTTAACAAAGGCTGATCATTCGCGAGAATGACATCAATCTCTTTATCGGTAGATACAACTGTATCATTTTCTTTTGGTGTGTCGATATCCAGGCCGTAGTGAGCATGGTCACCATGTGCATGGGTGATGACAACGCGCAGTTTTTTTCCTTCGTTCTCCGGCTTGTCCAATTCAAGCTTCAATACTTTAGCAGCATTACGCGTAATTTTGCAGTTCATTCTCTTCATCTCCTATATTGTAATTGCAGGTTTCAACAATTTCAGCATTCTTAAACTACAGCATCTATTGTAAAGAAAGTTACCGCTCTTCGCAATAACATTGATGCGAATTCAATGTCAATATGATCCATTGGGCCGCAAATTAAGAAGGTGCCCCCTCCTGAAGCACAGGATATTTACGTTCTGCCCGGCTTACAAACCAGTTCATCAGAATCAAAGTGACCCCGATATCATCGATGGGCATAAACGGCATTACGTCAGGAAGTACCCAGTACAACAGCGCTGGAATAATAAACAACAGCTTTTCTCCCAAAGGAATCTGCGGAGCCCGGAGCAGCCGGGGGAGCCTTTTGAAAACTTGTGTCCATCGTTTGAACGACAGTAGTCTTCTCCACTTCATTTGAATCCCTCCGTATAATTATATATGTCGCCGAAACGGCACATCCATCATTACCCGTTCGAAAACCATTCAGAACGAATGACGTAACATGCCATTATAAAAAATAATAAAAACGGAACGTCGCTCATAGCGTCCGTTCCTGTTATACGAATGATCTACTGTTAAGTTTCACACCTTCGTAATTCGGGGTCTTGCCTTATTGTCCATTGGATAACAGTTCAGCCAGCAACATTCCCACTTCTATACAAATATCATCAAACTGTTCTACGGGAAGCGGATTAACACCCAATCCAACTTCTACCGTGAAGCCCGGTCTACCGAAATCTTGAATAAACCAGTCCTTGTATCCGGCATCACTGCCACCGAGCTTCACCGCCTTGTAACCGGAAGCTTTGGCGAGTCTACGCGACAGCGGTCCACTCTCTCTGGGTTCCAGATCACGGTAGTTCCAATAGATCTCCTGTCCCTGACTATGCAGGGATACAACCGTATCAAATGTGTGTTGCCGCGTCCACTGCGCAAGCGCCTGTGCCTCCGGTTCTGTCAATGGCGCTGTCCCCGCATAATCCCTGGGGCCAGGTGAGGTCATACCTCTTCTCGCTGCCTCTTCATCCCAATGGGCTGGAAATTGATCATTCAGATCCACCCCTCTGATGTTGGCCTTCCAATGGGTGAAATGTGATCTGTCGGCATTCCAGGCCAACAACTGCTGTGCATGTGGATGCTGATTGACCACACCTTCCTGAACCAGTTCGACCCCGTCCGGATTAACCATCGGCACGGCCCAGAGTGTCGTCTCTTGCATCCAGCGTTCTGTCTGGTATTGATGCCATGTCCTATGCGAACTATACGCCTCGGCATACTCTTCGATAAACTTCATCAGAACTGCTGTTGTCAACCACTCATTCGCATGAACGGAAGCATTAACATGGATATGTCTCGACCCTTGCCCAATACGCAAATAAGGCAGCGACTTGCCCATGACACTTGTTCCAATGGACCCCGTTTCAATAAACGGGTATTGATTCTCCAGCTTGTCTATATCCCTGATTAATTCTCGATAACCATACTCTCCCTGAATCTTTACAATAGTTTTTCCATTCGAAGCCGGAATATGAATACAGCGACCAACCCAGTCGGTTATATTGGTGATTTCGGGATTGGCCTGGCGCAACACCTCTTCGTCCAGACCAAATCTCTCTGCAATTTCCCCTACACTTTCTCCAGGTGGTGCAGCGTATCTGCGACCTGTCCCGGGGACAATTCGCAGCATCTGACCTGCCAGCAAGTATGGCTGGGAAGCCACTTCCGGGTTTAGTGCAGCAAGTAACTCTTTGGTCATATGGTGTGCTGACGCAATTCGCGGCAATGTATCTCCCCGCTGAACGATAATCCACTGCAGATCCATGTTGTTCTCCTTTCCACAGGAAAAGACAGGTCTCCTGTCCAGTTCTGACCAATTTCGTGTCTGTAACATATGTATGCAGGTCAGGTTGTCCGTCATGTGACAAGAATCATGTTTATCTTCGGTTAATGCATAATGACGACAAAAAATCCCGGAACTTCACAGTTCCGGGATAGTCCACAACCAAATTACATTAATTAAAAGTCTTATTCATGCATAATTTGAGTATAACTATGATAATTGCGTAACTTGCCAGACAACAGGAGTCTTGGAGATCTGCTCCCCCAACCATCGACGGGTGATATTCTGGAACATTCTCGGGTCACCCGTGCAGAAAAATTGATGCACCGGAGTCTCATCCCCACTGGCCAGCTTTCGTTTATCATATAAAATCGTACTGATTTCACGTGCCGTTTCATCTGCTGAACTGATTAACTTCACTTCCTGTCCCATAACTTCCTGAATTGTGTCCATGAGAAAGGGATAATGCGTACAACCCAGAATAAGACAATCGATTGGCTGTTGTTTGATCTCGCCCAATGATTGTTCCACCGTATGTGTCGTGTGCTCGGAACGAAATTCACCTTGTTCCACCAACGGCACCAGCGCCGGACAAGCCTGACTGACCACATCAATATAGGGGGACAACTGCTTGAGTGCCGATGTATAAGCCCCACTACCTATTGTACCCGTGGTACCAATCACACCAATACGTCCTGTACGTGTCGCTGTGATTGCGGCCCGCGCACCCGGATGTATAACACCAATGACAGGCATATTCACCTTGCCACGGATATACTCCAACGCGGCTGCTGTTGCTGTGTTACAGGCGATAACGATAACCTTCGGATCGAATTGGATCAAGAAATCAACGATTTGTTCCGTAAATTGTTTTACTTGTTCGGACGAACGGGGTCCGTACGGTGTCCGGGCAGTATCCCCAAAATAAATGATCTTTTCCCGCGGGAGCTGACGCATCACTTCCTTGGCGACGGTCAATCCCCCCACACCGGAGTCTAATATAGCGATTGCTTGCTGCACGAACACACCGCTTCCTTCTTCATTGAATTGGTTCTCAAAACGATTGTTTCTCAGAGCTTTCTTCCTACCGTATGAACATTCCGGCAAAAAGGTACCTACATCTTACCCGATTTCATCGCAGGGTTCAAATTAAATCCACGTGCTACGTCATCTATGTGTGGACACGCAACAAAGCAGGCTCTCCTCTAATTAGAGGAAAGCCTGCTTATCAAGCTTTGCTTAGTTGTCGTCCTTGGACTCATCCGCAGGAAGCTTCGCTACGATGTCAATTCCCGGTTCATCCACTATTTTATCGATATCGTTATCCACAATGGCTGCCGAGATGCGAATTTCTTTCCCTTCAGCGCAATTACGCCAGGATTGAATATCCTGAATCACAACATCTGCGGTCTCTTTAACTTTGGATACGATCTGCGAACTTTGTTCTCCCACGATACCAGCCAGTTCCTGACCTTTCTCCGATACCTGACGAGCACCTTCTGTAATATCCTGACGAAGTTCACGTCCCGATTTTGGTGCCAGCAATAATGCCGTTACTGAACCAACCACGGAGCCAATAAGAGCTCCCCACAACAAACTTTTGTTAGAATCCTTCACGTCACATCTCTCCCTTTACTATTGTTTAAGTACCGGACTAGAAGCAACGGTCTGTCGCTCAGCCATCCGGGCGAATGCCTACTCTGTTGATGCATTATAAGCAGCACAGGCTTGACTTGACACTCCAGATGTTAAAAATAATCTGAACGCCCTTTTTGAATGGATGCAAATGACTTGGCTTAAACTCAGTTCTGACGAGCCGGCTCGAGATCAGCCGCGGCATGCTCATCCCCCGGGTCCAAATCAATCACATATCGTCCAGGTGCAATCAATGCTGCCTGATGTTCACAACGCCAGCGACGTCCACCTGAAGAACCCAGCGTCTGTCCATCTTGCAGAACATCCCCCTGATCAAATATGTAATACGCTGCACCCAGTAAGGTCTGAGCCACCGTATCCGGATCAAGACCGACGAAGTGACACTGGACATCAGGTACACCCAGCGCAGATAATCCCACGGTATCCATGACCAACCCGCGCTGTTCCTCTGTACCTCCGGCTTGATACATTCGAACGTTCATGGCTGCATACAGATGTTCCTCACGTTCCTGAGCTTGCGTATATGCTTCCGGTTCAACCAGCTTATCACTGCCATACCAATACAGCGCATCACAGGTCACACTCTCCATGATTGCCAGTACAGTCTTCTGAAACAGCTCCAGGCGCTGTTTACGAGGCATCGCAGCCGTGAACATATCATGTATCCGAATGGAGTAACGCGCAGCTTCCACAGCTTGTCCTGCATCCGGCCAATGCCATGCTTGTTGCAGAGCACCGCCAAAGCGAGCACGATCTGCGATTTCATTCACAGGAAGCATGCAAGTCTGAGCAGGGATATCCCCTTCCTGGAAGGATACCTTGTGGTCCAGATGATAGAAGACAAGCATCTCATGCTTTTGCCCTCCGCTCTCTTGTTTCACATCCAGTCGGACTTGTCCTGTATGACGGATCATAGCTTCCTGCAAACGCAGGCGATCCACCTCTGGACGTTCCCGGAACAAAAGTTCAACCATATACACCGGATGGAATCCGGAAGGTGTTTCATTTGTTTCGTTACTTTCAGTATTTACTTCATTGAATTCTTTTGATTCATTTGTCATGCGATTTCCCTCATTCCTTACGCTGTCCCTCGGCTTGTGCCGTATTGAAAGGACCAAGTTCTTTTTCCACGTAGGCGCTAACCTGAGTAGTAAAATGTTCAAGTATACTCGGCAACTCTACGCTAAGTGGATGGAGCTCAGACCGCTCCCAAGTGTAATAATCCTGCACCAGTGGCTTGCGTAACGTGACAAGCTGACGCAATGTCTCATAGGTCGGATTATCAAAAACCTTTTCTTCATAATTAATCTGAATAATATCATCATAGCTGCTTGCATCTCTCATGATGAAGCCGTCTATCAGATAACTTCCCACATCGGTAACAATCTCGATCGCCAGGTGAAGACAACGTTCCTGTACCATACCCAGCATGAGACTGCCATCCCAAGCTTCTGCTGCCCCGCGAAGCCCTTCAGCTACTTCCGGTACAGCAGCAAGCCGGCGGGCAATCTGTTCTCTGTTCACATAATACATTCGTTCACTTCCCGTTCAGTGAGTTATCGGTTCCGTTTCCCTCTTCGCTTAAGCCAGAATATCATCACAGGACAAGCGATTAGAAACACAACAAAAATATATAGAAATTCCATAACGTCTCTTAAATCGCTCATGCAGAGTCCCCTTTATCTCAACGTAGTTTGAATGAAAGATCAGATTTCGTAGTCCACTGCAATTGACTGTTCTCTGACTTCGTTCATGTACTTGATAACTTCCTGATGAAGCGGGTGTACCTGATACGCCTGGAGATCCTCCAGTGACGCAAACTCCGCTGTGAGTGAGATGTCGAACGATCTCTCCGAGCGAAGCACATCAATCCCGATTTCAAGTGAAACCAGGACATCAATTTTACCTTCCAGATTGCGAAGCACCTGGGCTGCAGCTTCAATACTTTCTGCTGAGCGATCTTTCATTTTGAACAGGACAATATGTTTTATCATCTGGGCAAACACCTCGTTTAATATAATAGTAGAAATGAATGAATTTTCATGTATCCAAAATATATCATAACGTTCTCTATTACGAAAGGATACCTGGAAACGTTCTCTTGATTAAGAAAAACTAATCCGAACCGTTTCCTTTCGATTCGGATTTCTTTTGCGATCCATCCTCCGTCTGTTTCGCGGAGTCATCCTGCAAAGTTTGTCCTGTTTCAGCCTGCTGCTTGATGTCGTCCGGGGTTTGCTGCGGTTTGGACCATTCACGATTCGTCAGATATTCCTGATCCTCCTGTTTCTTCAACACTGCAATGGCCTGTCTGAGCTTTGCAGGCAATGGAAGACCGATTTTGGCATAATTCTCGGTAATCGAAATGAGTTCATTCACCAGATAGAAATAAATAGCTCCGCCTTTGATAAAATCGGTTCCCATGATCAGATCAATTCGATGAGCAAGCAAAACAACCGTCAGCATGAGCCCTTTGCGAGCAATCCCCCAGAATCCAATGTTGCTATTCAAGCCGGTACCTGTTCTTACCGCCGCTGCCAAACCTGTTATATAATCCACAGCCATCGCGACCGCGAGCAGGCTCAGCAATTGATCCCATCCGCCAAAAGCAAACGTAACAAATGCTCCCGAGATGACAGCAAAGGTATTCACAGATAGATGCACGTTCCTCACCTCTCCTTTACACTTGAGTATCATACAATATATGTAAAAGTAAGAGATTTGACAGGTCACATGTCATGCTGAACATGCGGATTTATCATTTCAGATTTGTGCACATCCTCTTCGCAACAGTGGAACGAAAATCACATGCTTTTGGGGAATTCAGGGAAATAAACCGCATCATATCAACAAAAAACAGATAAAAGTTCTTTAGACCTAGTAATAAGTAATTGGAACTATATTATTTTTATTCCTGTCCAATTTCTCCCCTCATTTTTAGTGAAACATTGTAATCTAGGAATATACTAGGATGTGAATTGCGCATGGTCTAGTTCGTAGTTCCCTCTTTATCGTGAATTGACGCATTGACGCATTTGTAACCGGTAATCCCGGCACTTGAAAGTACCCCGTTGTTTATTGTAGTATTTGGTTAAAAAAAATCGGAGGAAATATGCCTAATCAACCAGAACAACATTCCATCCAGGCGTGGTCTCTGATCAACCGTAAATACTTGGGAAAAGGCGTCCGTGTTAAACGATTCCGAAAACCGACACGCTGTCAAATCCGCAATCGTGTTCTTCTTGCCGTGCTGATGGCCAATGATATCAAGTTGTCCCAGCTTGCTGAAGACCTCTCCATCTCTTCACGCAGTGTCAGTGCGTGGGTATATGAAGGACGGATACCCGGCAGTACCAATTTGGACAAGACTTGCCAATTACTCGGCTACCCGCGTCATATTCTCTTCAATGAAGAAGTTGTGCGTAATAGCCCTGTCATATGTCAACCCGAGTCATCTCGCTTCATGAAGCGTACGGTGACCCGTTCTCCGGTTAGTAACCGTATTTTGACAGGCTTGTGTATGGTCCATGATCTGTCGGTGACAGATGTCAGCCACTGGATCGGGGTTCATCCCGGCACTTTCCGCAAATGGCTGCATCAGGGAACACTGCCTTCTGCTGCATTTCAGGAACAAGCGGAGCAATTTTTCCGTATCCCGAAAACTATTTTGTTCGCAGATGTCATCTTGAAAGATCGTCGCAACAACTAAATAAGCGAACAGCCAAAAGGCTCTGATCTCCCCATAGGGAGGCCAGAGCCTTTTTTAAAATAAATGCATGCCTTCTCTCTCGGACTTGAAGCACTGTTCTGGCTATTCCAGCAGAAATGTCAGATAACCTACCCTTTTTCGTCTTTTGCTCCCAAGGAGAGCCATCACAGCCCGCTACAAGTGAAGTTAATGCATTTCATCATGATCATTCTCTCTAAAAGGTCATCCTAAACTCGTGTTTAACACTTCATTGATATATCTCAATCCGGTATATCGAGGACGAAGCGTATGCGCTGTGTTGAATGCATGTTCCACCATCTCCGGGGTTACACCAAGTTGCTCAGTAGTCACAGGTCCACCTACTTGTTCCAACCATGCGATGAGCTGAGTAGCCTCCGGCAATTGGTCATATATCCCAAACACCGGTTCACCCGATGTCTGTGCAAGTTCTTTATATTTCACCGTAAGCAATGCACAAGCTACGCCAACTTTGGCACCATGCAGAACCGGCCTTTCTCCCGCTTGCATCAGATCCATCTCCAAAATATGGGACAGATGATGCTCACCTCCGGATGCCGGACGGGAATGGTCAATGATCAGCATGGAGATACCGGAAACAATTAGTGCGTCCATTAATACAGCTACTCCCTCTGCTCGCCCCTCCGCAATCGCTTGTACATGATCTATGCAGGTATTCAGCGCTTCTTCTGTCATCCGATAAGCAACCGGACAGAACGGTTCCCCGCCCAGATCACGAGAAACAATCCAATCTGCAAGGGAAGTATATTTGCCAAGCATATCTCCGAATCCGGCAGCCGTCATCACTTGGGGAGCTTGCTCCAGGATATTCATATCGGCAAAAATGGCTTCAGGCGGAACAGCCTGAAATGTCTGTTTGATTCCGCTTACAATTAAGGGTGCACCCGCAGAGGTAAAGCCATCTACTGAAACCGCTGTCGGTATCGACAGAAAGGGCTTATTCATTTTGGAACAAACAAATCTCACCAGATCATGAATGGTACCTGAACCCACCGCAATTACAGCCTGACTTTCGAGTCTCACACCCAACATAACCTGCACAATAGCTGCTTCATCCGCAATGATATCCCCCGTGCGATTCTCCGGAAGAGCGATCTCATCCACATGCATTCCCGCTTCGCGAATACTACTCAGCACATCAGATCCGGCGGCCCGAAACGTATGTCGATCATAAACAACCGTCACCTGACGATATCCTTGCTCAGACAAATAACCCGGTAACCTCTGAATGGCCCCAGCTTCCAGATGTATCAGCATATCCACCACTCGGTGTTGATGACCGCAAGCACACTGCTGTGCTTCCTCATTCCATGCTGCAATTCGTTCGTTCATATTCATTCGCTCTTACCCTCCCATATGAGATATCATGCATAATTAACGGGTTAAAACCACAAGATAAAAAAGGAAATAAAATGTGATGATTTTCCTGATCACACTTTACTGCCTGTACCCAATATTTGCAAATCCATATCTCACATTTCCAAGTAGGTGAAGCAATGAAATTAACGAAAGAATTAGGAATTTCGCTCGGATTTCTCGCTGGAACCACTTTTGGCAGCGGTATCGCTTTTTTGTTTCGTCTCCAGTCGGTTGAAGTGGTTGCCAGTGTAACGCTATTTGGTATTGCAGGAGCCATTGCCGGGATCATCACGGCAGTCATTCTGCGCCAGCGGCAACATTAGCATTAGCATGCTGGTAGCAAAATGTAGGCTTCACACGAATGATCCACAAAATAAAAAAAGGTTCGTGAATTGCCCTAGAGCAACTCACGAACCTTTTTTTGTTAGATGCGGTCGAGAGGACTCGAACCTCCACGGGGGTTAGCCCACACGGACCTGAACCGTGCGCGTCTGCCAATTCCGCCACGACCGCATAATATGTATCTCCTCATCCATCGATGAAAAGCGTTCCGGTGAAACAATTCCTTGTTTTACCGTAATTCAGAGTATACATGCTCCAAAATAAAAATGCAACTTCTTTTTTTACTCATTCAAGAATAGGACATATGTCCTTTTTTCTCAACTTCAAACACCCTATCGTAGCATTAATCAACAAATATACCATCCATACGAATGCAAAAATGAAGGAGAGATCCACCTTGAAAACAACCCATCTGTGCTTTATCGGTGCAGGGCTTCATGCATCCACGAATATTTACCCTTCTGTTGTTGAAGCCGGAGCGCAGATCCAGGCCATTGCCACACGCAGTATGGAACGCTCTGAAGCAGCTCTGCTGCGATTTGGCAGCAACGGACAAGCGTATGATAACGCTCAGCTTATGTTACAGCAGGAAACTTGTGACGGTGTCGTTGTGGTCGCCCAGCCTGTAGATCAGACCGCTCTTGTTCTCGAATGCATTGGGGCTGGCAAGAATGTATACGTGGATAAGCCGCTCGGATGGAACGCAGCGGAAGCCGCCACTGTAGCAGAAGCTGCCGAGCAGGCTGGCGTCGTTGTCATGGTTGGTTTTATGAAACGTTATGCCCCCATATACATGAAGCTGAAGGAGCTAATTGATAGTGGTTCGCTAGGTAAGGTACGTTCATTCCAGATGAAATTCGCTGTAGACAGTACCCCATTTTGCAAGGATGAGGAACAGTTCATAAAGCTCGCTGCCATTCATATGGTCGATCTGATGCGTTACTTATTCGGAGAAGTAATACGAGTTACAGGCACAACCGTGAAGGATGGGGAACACATTAATCAAAGCATTTCCCTTGTATTTGAGAATAACGTAGTAGGCAGCGCTTATTTTACCGGCATGAGTGCTTGGTCACGGGAAAGTGAAAGTGTACTCGTCACCTTTGACAACGGATTTGCGTCAGCTGAAGAGATCAACACACTTACTGTTCATCAATCCCGAAGTTCGACCAGCCTTCCCTGGAAATCTCTCGAGGAACAAGATACTGTATATACACCTTCCGGATCTCCCATGTCAGGAGCTTATCGTGACCTTTATCTACGCGGGTTTGTTGGTGAAATGGTGCACTTCATCGCGTGTTGCCAGAATCAGACTGTCCCACATTCCAGCGCCAAGGATAATATTGCAACGATGGCTCTATGTGACTCCATTCTATCGTCACTGAAGTAGCGTATATACGCTCATCATCATATTTTATACATCCAGCGAAGAGCCTGAAACCCGGGCTCTTTTTTATATTCTAGACATCAGCACATCTGCCTTCGGCTAGAGTTAGGGTTTATAATCTGCATCATAAGTGATATGCTCTTTCATGAACTATACGTACGTTATGTAATATAACCACCCAAATAGATACTATAGAAAATCACCGTAAAGTGGAGGTGTACTTATAATGAAAAAGGACGCAACCAAGCTATGTCCCGCGCCCTACGGCTGTTCCGTGGAAGTTACCCTCAGTGTGATCGGAGGCAAATGGAAAGGTGCCATTTTGTATCATTTATTCTCTGGTCCTTTGAGATTTAACGAGATCCGAAAATTGTTTCCTGACATTACCCAGCGTATGCTCACCCTGCAACTTCGAGAGTTGGAAAGTAGCGGAATTGTTCATCGTGAAATATACCCCCAGATCCCACCTAAAGTGGAGTATTCCCTCACACCATTTGGTGAAACGTTACGGCCGATTATCTTCAGCATGCGAGATTGGGGAGAAACGTATACAAATGAGGTTCTGGCCAGATCCTCACAAGAGGTATAGTACACAAAAGAAGCTGTCCCTAGTTTTAGGGAACAGCTTCTTTGCTTGCTTATTTAATAACCGATTGGATCGTAACCGTACGGTTACGTCCCTCTTCCTTCGCTTGATACAATGCATTATCCGCCAGGTGAAACAGTTCTGTGGATGTTGTGGAGTGCTTGGGATATTCAGCAATTCCAGCCGAGATGGTGACGGAACGATCTATAGGCAATATGCTTTCTTCGACCGTTATTCGGATACGTTCAGCAATCTCAAAAGCGACGTTAGACTCGGAATTTCTTAACAAGACTACAAATTCCTCTCCACCAAACCTGGCGCATACATCTTCTGGTCGAACAGACAATTGAATGATATTGGCAATGTGTTTTAATACTTCATCCCCAGCATGATGCCCGAATGTATCATTAATGGACTTGAAGCGGTCGATATCCAGAACAATAATGGAGAATGGCGCCTCATCCTGAATCCATTCCTGAATGACTTCTTCGAAGGTTCTGCGATTGTTCATGCCTGTTAAAACATCTGTTCTGGCATCATAGACAAGCTGGTTTGTCTGTTTCCTAAAGTTCGCTAATGCGCCAACAACTGCTCTTGTTAGAAGGTCTGCCTCTCTATTCCAGTGAGGTTTCATCACAGGCAGTTCTACTTGTCCCTTATCGACCTGATTCACCAAATCAGCCAGCATAGCAAAAGGACTGGCCAGCTTGCGTGCAACCCGAACCACAATAAGGGTCAGGATCAGGAAAGGCACTGAGGTGTACAGCAACAACATACGGATATGATGATTCAACTGATCGTACACCGTTTGGGTTGGAGACACGATTACGACGCCCCAACCTGTTGATGGAACTTTGTAATAACCTGCAAGCGAATCCACACCTGCCAGGTTTTTGTATTGTTCTTTACCGTTCTTGTTTACTAGCAGCTTTTGCACCACTTCATTTTTACTGACATTTTCACCAATTCGGTTGGTGTTTGGGTGAAATAACAAAGTGCCCTTCTTATCCACAATAAAAAAGTAGGACCCATTACTTGTTTTGAGCTGACTGCCAAAAGACAGACTCAATATATTATTTTCCTGTAAAAAGATATTTCCACCAATCGTTCCTTGGTAATCCCCTGCCGAATCAAAGATCGGTTCACTGACAAATACAATTCTGCGTTTGGTTCTGGGTGTCTGGTACGCTTCGGAGATATACGAAGTCCTCAAGCTAACCGCTTCTTTTGCAGCATTGGAACTAACATGGTGGCCTACGCTAGCCTGTGAGTAAGGTGAGGTAGACCTAACTACTCCCGCTTTATCTACCAAAGAAACGGAATTGAAAAAATTACTGCTATTGCGAACCAAATCCAATGTGGAATTCAACTCTTTTGTATTAGAGTGATCCATATCCGTGAAATATGTGGCTGCATATTTCAAGCTCTCCTGCATGGAATAAAAAAGCGAATCCAGCGTTTGGCTCATTTGCACAGCGCTTGCATAGTTTAGGGACAGGGTGTTATCAATGAGTGACTGTTTCTGAGATGTATAAGATGAGATGACCATGAGGGTCAATGTCATTATAACTGAAATAGTGACCAACCCGCCGAGTAAAGCCGTGAGGCTGATCTTCTTGATGTTTTTTATTTTTCTTCGTAATCTTCTAGATCTCTTGATCTGTGCAATCATCGTTTACTTCCCCCGGATTTTCATGAAAAAGCATATTCCTTCTATCTTATACGAAAGTTGTTAAGATCAAATAAAGAGACTGAGAAATCTTAACAATTACATCGTAAGATTGACGATTTAATGACATTTTACTTTCCCTGGAAGAATCACTGTTCAGGATCGCCCTAATCGACAATGATATATCCTTCTTCTGGCTCTTGTTCAACAAACCCTGCCATCTGACGAACCTGAAATTCGATCGGGTGATGACTACCCATTAAAATGCGATTCTGAACTTCATCCGCTGTTTCTGTAGGTAATGCGAATGCACGTGAATAGGCAAACTGTGCCTGAAGTGTCGTATAGATCGCATTGACAAGCCGATCGTTGCCCGCACGCCCAAACACATTAAGGATGACAGCTCCGTCCGAGTCCAGCTTGTCCTTGACCATGGCAAAAAAATCACTGGATATAAACTGCTCCGGTGTACCCGTTGCCGTAAAGGCATCAATAATAATATAATCATATGTCGCAGCGGATTCCTGGCCTAATAATTCACGACCATCCCCAATGAGCACAGGGCTTCCCTCATAGCCAAAAAAGGTCTGGCTCAACTCCACGACCTCTGCGTCAAGCTCAGCCACCTTTACCTGACGATCAGACAAGTAGGTTGGCAATGTGCCAATACCATGTCCCACCACAAATACGGTATCAAACTCAGGATCATTCCGTTCCATTAGATGCACCATCGCTCTCGGATACTCCAACACCATCCGGTTAGGCTCATCCAGATCCATGGCTCCCTGCACAGCTGCATTGGAGAATTCTAATACACGAAACTGGCCCTTCTCTCCATAAAGCTTTTTGGTATCATATACCGTCAGCTCATGCTGTTCACTTTTATTCCGATACAGAACTCTCACTAACCGTTCTCCCTTCGATCTCTTGCACACATTCGACATATACCTTCATTCTATTACACGGGATGACAACATACCACCCTATACTTTAAAGATCATAGTACAACAAAAAACCGTTCCGACTCATTCGGAAACGGCCTTTTGATGAACCATTTAACATTTCTAAGACCCTATGGCCTCATGCAGAGCCTGGACATATGCTACACCCAGATTAGAGAGAGAAGTGCTCTTGTGGCTTATCCACCCTACATTAATGGATTCCTCACATTCCAGCGGTACAGGAATGATCTCGTCTCCGTTCAGATCAGCGCTAAGTACACCTGTAGAAATCGTATAACCATTCAGACCAATCAACAGGTTAAACAATGTTGCGCGGTCATTGACCTGTATGCTTTTGGGGTGAGATAACGTACTCAGGATCTCTTCGGAAAAGTGAAAGGAATTATACTCTCCCTGATCAAATGACAAGTACGGATAATCCTGCAGTTGCTCGATTGCAACCGACTCCTGCTTCGCCAGCGGGTTCTTCACACTGATAAAGATATGGGGCTTGGCTGTGAACAAACTCGTGAAAACCAATCCCGCATCTTTTAACAATTTGTTAATCACCTTGGCATTGAACTCATTCAAATACAGGATGCCAATTTCACTGCGCAGGCTTTTCACGTCCTGAATAATCTCGTAGGTCTTTGTCTCCCGAAGCGCCAACTCGTATTCATCCTGACCATACTGCTGTACCAGACGAACAAAGGCATTCACTGCAAACGCATAATGCTGCGTCGATACAGAGAAGTGCTGCGGGGATGGCTTGGCGTTCAGATAACGATTCTCCAGCAATTCAGCTTGTTCTACCACCTGACGTGCATAACTCAGAAACTCAACGCCTTCTTTAGACAGAGATATTCCCTTATTGGTACGTTCAAAAATAGTAATTCGCAACTCCTGCTCCAGATCCCGAATGGCATTCGAAAGGCTGGGTTGCGAGATAAACAACCTTTTGGCTGCTTCATTCATGGAACCGCGCGTGGCAACTTCGATCACATATTTTAGTTGTTGTAATGTCACTGCACTATTCCTCTTTTCGTATCAATTGAATCTATTATATACCAAAAGAGGATCCGAA
This sequence comes from Paenibacillus sp. FSL E2-0151, assembly GCF_037993015.1. Classification (NCBI taxonomy): domain Bacteria; kingdom Bacillati; phylum Bacillota; class Bacilli; order Caryophanales; family Paenibacillaceae; genus Paenibacillus; species Paenibacillus sp. FSL E2-0151. The sequence goes on along the minus strand of NZ_CP150308.1, from coordinate 2,319,892 downwards.
CTTAAGCCATGCTTGCTGTCGGTCTCACTACAATCTCATTTACGTCCACCTCTGCCGGCTGGCTAATGGCATACAAGATACTTTGCGCAATCGCCGAGGCAGGAATCGATATGCGCCGATACTCTTTCATGAGATCACGTGCTTCTTCATCAGAAATCGTATCCGCGAGTTCCGATTCCGTCACGCCCGGTGATACAAGGGTTACACGGATATCTCCGACGCTGCGTTCCAGGTTGGCTATGAAAGTCCGTCTCAATTCAGCCGGGAGTATGCCCGCATGTATGGTCTCCCTCCCAAAAGCAATATCAAACGACTTCGTCATACACTCGATATTAAATACTAGAAACAGCAAAAAGACCCGCGTCATCATGACGTGGGTTTTCAGATTTAAATAGGCAGCAGCGCCATCAAGAGAATAGGTTCTGTTTTTCAAAAACAGACATCTGGTTCTCCCCGGCAATAGGACATTCATCAGGATACATACTTCGTTTCTCCAACTTCTCGTCGATAAAATCAACGACTTGTTGTAGCGAAGCAATCTGTGCTTCAACTTTCTTCCGGTGATTCACCAGCATCTCCCGTTCATCCGGGAAATCGGCGAGATCGGAATCCATGGACATTTGTAAATAAGGCTTCATTTCCTCCAGAGACATTCCTGTTTTTTTCAGGCAAGTGATCAACTTCATCGTATGGATATCCTCCGAGCGATATACCCGATGGCGATTGGCCTTGCGTTCCGCTCGGGGAAGCAGCCCAATCTTCTCATAATAACGAATTGTATCTTCTGATAATCCGGCCTGTTCTGACGTTTCTTTAATGGAGAACACTTCATTCTCACTCATCATATGGGCCTCCTCCACATTCATTTCTCTCCATATTACAACTTGGAGCTGACTCCAAGTCAAGCATGATCCGTTCAATCCCAACACCCCTTGACTTGGAGTCGACTCCAAGTTATAGAATGAGCGCAGCATACAGATTCGTTCTGTAATCCCATTCTTCTGGAGGTATATATGAATATACAAAATCAACTTCGCACAGCTCTCATCACAGGGTCAACGTCAGGAATTGGTCTTGAACTGACACGCAAGTTACTGGCTGAAGGATGGCAGGTAATCGGTCTCAACCGTTCTGCTTTCCCATCCGAGGATACCGATATTGAGAACGCCTTACGTACAGGCCAGCTCCGTTGGGTTCAGGCTAATCTGACCAACTACGACAGTCTTAGAACTGCACTCGATCAGATTAAATCCGATACCAATTCGATCGATGTCTTGTTTAACAATGCCGGAGGCAGCGCTGCCGAACTTCGTTTCTCTGATCAGGGGCATGAACTGCACTTTGAACTTCAGACGGTAGTCCCTTACATCATCTACATGGAATTAGTTGAGCTATTGCTCAAAGGACAGATGAAAACAGTTATTAATACTTCCACCACCTCGTTCAATATGATCAGACAATTTGATATGAACATCCTGGAACGTCCAGCCGAATTCAAAAAGCTGTTTGGTCCTTATGCCACCTCGAAGCTCGGCTTATCCCTATGGACACGCGAGGTTGCCAAGTCTCCCAATGCGGATGGCATGCAATTACTAAGCGTAGATCCCGGTGGAAATAATACGCTAAGGGGCAACAAAACATCCGGCCTGCCCTTCTATATCAAACCTATCATGAAATGGTTCTTTCCTCATCCAAGCCATGGCGCTTCGTTGCTCTACAATGCGGCCTTATCCCCAGCCAGACACGAATCCGGTGCGTTCCTGGTTAAAAATAAAGCGACAGAGCTTCGTTTCACAGAGCAAGGCCCTGCTGTTTTAAAGCGGGTAAACGAGATCTACGAGCAGCGTTTTCGTACAAAGAAGTCTGGAAAGACCACAATCACTCCATCTTAATCATGATGGCCCGTAAGCAGTAAACATAACAAAAAAACACGCCCTAGCGGCGTGTTTTTAGGTTTATAGGCTTTATGGTTTTTTTCCTTGTTAGATAAAGACACTCAACAATAACACCATGCCAAAGGCGGCAAATCCGAGAATGGTCTCCATGACCGTCCATGTCTTAAGTGTCTGCGGCACAGACAGATTCAAATACTCTTTGACAATCCAGAATCCAGAATCATTCACATGGGACAAAATAATCGAACCTGCTCCCGTTGCGAGCACCAGCAACTCCGGACTTACCCCCGGCATCGTCATAGCGATTGGAGCCACAATGCCCGCCGCTGTTGTCATAGCCACCGTAGCTGAACCTACCGCCGCACGAATCAATCCGGCAATAACAAAGGCCAGCACGAGTGGCGACAGATGCGCACTTTGGGCAAAACCCGCTATCGCGTCACCTACACCGCTGTCTGTCAGGATACGGTTGAATCCGCCTCCTGCACCGATCAGCAAGATAATGGAAGCAACTGGGCCCAAGCAATCATTTGTATATTTCAATATCTGCTGTTTGCTGAAACCACGTGCATATCCAAAAGAATAAAAGGAAAAGAGCAGAGCGAGCAGCAGTGCAATAATCGGACTACCGATGAAATCAACGACCTGACGGAATCCGTTTGTCTCTGGTAAAATCAGATCCACAATCGTAGCGAGCAACATCAGAATCACCGGAAGCAAGATCGTAAAGAGGGTGATGCCGAAACCAGGCAGTTCCCGATCTTTGGTCTCAGTGAACTGTTCCATTAGCTCACTTGAAGTCTCGACTTTGATCCGCTTGGAAATCCATGTTCCATAGAGCGGACCTGCAATTGCTGCGGCTGGAAGGGATACAATCAGAGCCAGGAATATTGTTTTACCAACATCGGCATTGAAGATTCCTACCGCGAGCATCGCCGCCGGATGAGGCGGAATCAGACTGTGTACCACGGCAAGACCCGCGACAAGTGAAAGTCCGATTTTGATCAGCGACGTCCCTGTATGCTTCGCAATAACAAATACCAGCGGGAAGAGTAGCACGATCCCAACCTGGATAAATACCGGAATACCACAGATCAGTGCAACAACCATCATCGCCCAGTGTACATTCTTCTCACCGAAGACACGAACGAGTGTCTGGGCTATTCGTTCGGCCCCACCAGACTCGGCCATGAGTTTCCCGAGCATCGTTCCAAGTCCCAGAACAATCGCGATGAATCCGAGAACGCTTGCAACACCTTCTTGATAAGACTTCACGATATCCGTGAACGGCATACCCGAGATCAATCCCATAAAGACAGCGCCCACGATTAGGGCAACAAATGGATTCATTTTAAATTTGGCAATTAACAGAATCAATCCAAGAATGGATATCAGTGCGTAGAGCAGCAGACTTGCATCATGACTAAGACCGAATACGGAATACATCCGAATAGCCTCCCCCAAGTTGTTATGTTGTGTCAGCACGCAGTATTACGCTGGCCCAAACGACCTGAACACCGCGCGCCTTCGTATTAAGCTTAAGCTTCGATCTTCTCTACCGTTTCCAACAGCGCACGTTCCCCGCCAACATTCCCTGGAAACACGATATAAGGGATACCACTGAATTTGGCTTCTTCCCCTGTCAACCATACCGGAATGCCCGCAGCCACTTGACCGAGCACCCTTGCTTTACGTATGGCCAGACCTTTCGTTGCCACATCACTGGATGTAATGCCACCTTTGGCAATAATGAACTTCGGTACGACTTCAAGGGATTGCACAATCTCGACCAAAGCTGACGATACCGTCTGACTGATCTTGAAATTGCCCTCATGTCCTTCTACGGTGATGAGCTTACGGCTGCTGTATACAACAACATTGTTGCCCTCCGCAAGCTGTCTGTTCGCTTCACCAATCACACGTCGAATTTCTTCCGTATATCCATCCGGCGTTAATACACGCTCCACATCGATCTCCAGACTGATGATGCCCGGAAACGTAAGCAGTTGTTCCAGTTGACGAGTCGTCTTCTGCACATAGGAACCAACAACAACGATTCCGCCATGTTGTTCCTGTCCGCTTGCGATCAGCTGTTCTTTCGGCAGAAATGCCTGATCCGAGATGCCTGCATACGATTTGACAAAGGAGGCCGCCGTCCGGAAAATATAAGCTTTCCCCTCATCCTCTGCTTGCAGCAAAGCCAGAGAAAGTACATCCATATCTGCATAAGAGAACGCATTCACGATAATCGGTACATTGTCTTCGGCTTTCAGCAAAATCACTTTGACTACATCGACTCCTTGACGGATTTCCTCCAGTGAAATGGTAAGACAGCGACTAGCCTTAATACGGCCTGAAGTCTTCTCCTCTACCCACGATGGCAGATCTCCATGCTCATACCCAAATACTTTATCCTTGGCAAATTCCGTCTCATGAACTGGAATCAACTGTTCGCCCTCAACCATATAATGCGTGTTGCCTATCGTAACCCGTCCTGCCTCGAAAAAGGCCGGAATGATCAGTTGTCCGTCATATGCACGTCCGCTGACACGCGCCACTTCTTCGGCTAGCACATCCGTCTCCAGCGGATAATAACCACGTAGCATGGAGTCACTACGACTCACAAAGGTGAAACTCGTTCCTTCCTCTGCTGCAACCTCTTGCACATTGCGGGCAATCTCCCGATTAATACGTTCCGCTGTATCTGCATCCAGCCCTCGTGTATTGGTCAGAATATAGAATAACGATTCAGAGGATCGAAACGCCTCCTGCAACAGTGGCTTGTCCCACTGTGTCAACACATCAATATCATGAACCGTCTGTACACCGGTTGGGTCATCATCCAGCACGATAATTTTGCGAGCCCTCGCATCCTGCAATTGCCTAATCTGTCCTTGCACTCCTTCAGAAGAGTTGTCCGTCCGAAGAGCTGCGGGGATATCCGATAACGTCTGATAGGTCATGTCTCTCCACCTCATATCTATATCTATTAACATTCTTTTTTCTTTTTTTAATTTTTTATTAGACCCGATTCACTTCTACACCTGCGAGTTTCTCAAAATACTGAACGATTCCGCCATGGTCATCTGCGGCTTTACCATCAATCTTCAGTGCATGGAAAATCTCCAGCAACTGACTGCTGAGCGGTAAAGGAACACCGATATCATGCGCCGTTTCCATCACATTGGTCATGTCTTTGAGATTAATATCAATGCGTCCCCCAGCGACAAAGTTACGATCCAGAATGAGTGGAACTTTTGCATCCAGTACCGCACTTCCAGCAAGGCCACTACGGATTGCCTGATACATCTTCTCTACATCAATGCCAGCCTTGGCTGCAAATACAAGCGCTTCGGACATGGCGGCAATATTCAGGTTCACGATAATCTGATTCGCCAGCTTGGCTGTTGCACCTGAACCATTATCCCCCACTCGCGTTACATCCTGTCCGACCACTTGCAGAACCTCTTTCACAGATTCGAAAATCATTTCATTGCCACCCACCATGATGGCGAGTGTACCATCTATAGCTTTGGGTTCCCCACCACTTACGGGCGCATCCAACATATGCAAGCCTGATTTGGATACAAGCTGAGCCAGCTCTTTGGAAACGACCGGCGAGATTGAGCTCATGTCGATAATGATACTTCCCGTATTGGCTCCTGCCAGCACACCTTGTTCGCCCGTTATAACGGTGCGGACATGCTCTGAGTTGGGCAGCATCGTGAAGATGACATCACTATGCTCAGCCACCTCTTTCGGAGATGCTGCGCCTCGCGCTCCTGCATCAGCCAATGACATCACAGCCGTTTGATTAATATCGTATACGCTTACATCATATCCCGCCCGGATCAGGTTCAATGACATAGGACGTCCCATAATACCGAGTCCAATAAATCCAATTCGTTTCTTCATCTTGCAATCCCTCCAGCCTAAATTCTTCGCTTTTCACTCTTGTAATCGCTATCATTCCTGTTCACATTCGTTATTGTACACAACATTTTAATTTTTGTATACAATTTTATTATTTATGTATCCGAAAATTAAAATTCGGTTTTTAATCTTGTTGTTTATTGCCTTCTTTTTCGCTAAAGTAAAGGGAGAGGTGAAATACAATGCAACCAAGTACGGACAAGTCCCGTCCAGCTTATCAGCAGGCCTATGAAGTTCTGCGGGACATGATTTTGCAAGGCACCCTTTCTCCGGGAACCAAACTTGTGGAAGAGAAGCTGGCGACCGATCTGAATGTCAGCCGGACTCCGATCCGAGAATCCATCCGCCGCCTGGAACAGGAAGGATTAGTCGTGAACAAACGGGTCGTCAAGCTAACCGAGACCGATCTAAGAAATACGTTTGAATTACGGAAGTTACTGGAGGGACATGCGGCTCAATCTGCAGCTGCCTTCTTATCCGCCCAGGAAGTGGCGGCTCTTGAGCATTGCGTCCAAGTGGGACATACCGGAAGCAAAGAAGAGATTATGGAAGCCAATAAAGAGTTTCACGAAATCATCATGCGCGCGAGTAATAACGCATTGATGATTGATCTCTTCGACAAAATGCAATCCGTCATTTATCTATTCCGTCAGACGGTTGTGTATTATCAGCGCCCCTTCCTCATTGAAGAGCATCATCAGATCTGTGAAGCGATCAAGGCACATGACGGGCAGACTGCCGAACGACTGATGAAAGAGCATCTGCAATCCGATCTGGAATTCTGCCTTCATTTGATTCGATAACCGGATTCATGGATTGTTCGACTTTCTCACATCCGTATAAAGACGTGACCGCATGCGGTCACGTTTTTTTGTCGTTTGTCCCTCATATTATCCAGGCTCTGATTCATAGGTGTAAACATAACGATACAATGTCGCGTGTGACATGTTATTGAATCTGGAGGGATCACTCAATGACCAAAGGACAGCAACCTAACGAAAAATCATTTATTATCCCGCAACCCATTCGCAGTGATGGCGCTGGTGGACCTGATCTGGGACCCAGAGACGTCATGAGAGATATACAAAACCCCGATATGCTGGTACCTCCGGCAACCGATAACGGGTTATTGCCCAATCTGAGAATGTCTTTTTCCGATACCCATATGCAATTGAACCATGGGGGTTGGTCACGTGAAATCACCGTACGGGATCTCCCTATTGCCACTACACTGGCAGGTGTGAACATGAGCCTGACACCGGGAGGTGTAAGGGAATTGCACTGGCATCAGCAATCCGAGTGGGCCTATATGATCTGGGGAACGGCAAGAATCACTTCGGTAGATCAGAACGGACGTAATTTTATTGCGGATGTCGGGCCTGGCGATCTCTGGTTTTTCCCCAAGGGTCTACCCCATTCCATTCAGGGACTGGAGGATGGTTGTGAATTTCTGCTTGTGTTTGATGACGGGTCCTTCTCCGATCTGAATACGTTATCCATATCCGATTGGTTTGCCCATACCCCACCAGAGGTATTGTCTGTCAATTTCGGCGTGCCCGAATCCGCTTTTCATTCAATGCCGAAGGAACAGGTCTACATTTTCCAAGATACTGTCCCAGGTTCCATCGAGAGCCAGGAAGTTCAGTCGCCATACGGCACCGTCCCTCTCACATTTAAACACCGATTGCTGGCCCAGGAACCACTCATTACACCCGGCGGAAGCGTCCGGATTGTCGACTCCACCAACTTCCCCATCTCAACTACCGTTGCAGCCGCACTCGTTGAGATCCGACCTGGCGCCATGCGTGAACTGCACTGGCATCCCAATGCAGATGAATGGCAATACTATCTGACAGGACAAGGGAGAATGACTGTCTTTGGAGGCAATGGCATTGCTCGCACATTTGACTATCGGGCTGGAGATGTCGGATATGTTCCTGTCGCAATGGGACACTATATACAAAATACCGGCACAGACACTTTATGGTTTTTGGAGATATTCCGAAGTGATCGATTCGAGGATGTATCGCTGAATCAGTGGATGGCGTTAACCCCGCGGGATCTGGTCCGTGACAATCTGAATGCGCCGTCTGAGTTGCTCGATGCCTTGCGTAAAGTAAAATGGCCTGTCGTTTAATTTAGTATGTATATCTATCATTTAAGCTGAAATGGGGTAATTGTCAGAGAATCCCACTATATAAGGAGGAATATGAAAGATGAGAGCCGTTACGTTTCAGGGAATCAAGGACATTCAAGTCAAAGAGGTTGAAGATCCCAAACTGCAACAGAAGGATGACATTATCGTTCGTATTACTTCCTCAGCTATATGTGGATCGGATCTGCATATTTATCAGGGAGCCTTGCCTGCTGCCAAAGATTACGTTATCGGTCATGAACCGATGGGCATTGTAGAAGAAGTAGGTCCAGAAGTGACACGTGTGAAGAAGGGGGACCGTGTGGTCCTGCCTTTTAACATCGCTTGTGGTGAATGCTTCTATTGCAATCATGACATGGAGAGCCAGTGCGATAATTCCAATGGCAATCCGGATATTCATACAGGTGGATATTTTGGATTCACCGAACGTTACGGAAACCACCCCGGAGGTCAGGCAGAATTATTGCGTGTTCCCTACGGGAACTTCACTCCGTTTGTGATTCCTGAATCCTGTGAACTGGAAGATGAGGCTTTATTATTCCTGTCCGATGTTCTTCCAACCGCATATTGGAGCGTGGAGAATGCCGGAGTTAAACCGGGAGATACGGTTACTGTACTCGGTAGTGGACCCATTGGGCTGATGACGCAGAAGTTCGCCTGGCTGAAAGGTGCCAAACGCGTTATTGCTGTGGATCGCCTGCCCTATCGACTGGAGAAAGCCAAACGTTTGAACGATGCAGAGATCTTTAATTTCGAAGATTACGATGATATGGGTGAGCACATTCGCGAGATTACACAAGGCGGAACCGACGTTGTTATCGACTGTGTAGGTATGGATGGTAAAAAGAACATGCTGGAGGAGATCGGACAGAAGCTGAAACTTCATGGCGGTTCACTGAGTGCGATTGAAATCGGCATGAAAGCAATCCGCAAATTCGGTACACTCCAACTTACGGGTGTATATGGCTCTTCCTACAACATGTTTCCGTTAGGTAATTTGTTTGAACGCAATATCAATCTTAAAATGGGACAAGCTCCTGTTATACATTACATGCCTGAATTGTTCCGCAAAATCACTGCTGGTGAATTTGATCCAACGGAGATCATCTCCCATCGGATTTCACTGGAGAATGCAAGCGATGCATACCGCATTTTCAACGATCATGAAGACGAATGTACCAAAGTTATACTAAAACCCTGAACCATCGCTTTGATTATAAATATGCAAAATAAAACAAGCAGAACTACCTGTTCAAGGTACTCTGCTTGTTTTATTTTATTGACATTCATCCTGTTACCGTTGCATAAACTGCTCAGCCAGCTAAATGGTCTGTACCTAATCAGACATGAGTCGGTTTAGTCGCTTGGATATACACACTTTCTCCTTGGAAGCTTTCGAGCTTCCCGTTCGTTGTCACTTCAAAATTGAAAAATTTTCTGATGATGGACGGTGCACTCAACATACTTGCTTCAAGTTCCCTTCTCTCCCGTTCCGGCAGTGCCGCACGGTTACACCACTCTTCAAACTTAAAGCGCTTCTGGAAGGAAACCATCGTTTCCATTCGGAAGCCCGCATACTCCAGCATATGAATCCATTCCGTCTTGCGCCATGCTCGAACATGGCTTGCATCCCGGCACTTCTCGACTTCATTGTAAAACTGGTCATTCTCATCACGTTCAGGTGCCACGTTGTCAATGAATAACAACCTTCCACCGGGCTTCATGACTCGTAATGCCTCATGAACAAACGAAGAAACGTCCGGAAAATGGTGAGCAGCGATTCGGCAGGTTACAAGGTCATAGATATCATCATCGAATGGCAGCTTCTCTGCATCCCCGGCAACAAAATCTACATTACGGTGTCCATTGCCCTGGATAAATGCTTCAGCTACCTGAAGCATTTCTTCCGTTAGATCGAGGGCTGTCACCCGCTGAACAAGTGGAGCCAATGCATTAGCGACATGCCCTCCTCCAGTGGCGATATCCAGCACGTTCATATCCGGAGTGGCTTGAGATGAAGCCACGAGCAACGCGAGATCCTCACCTTTGGCATGCCCCGAACTCGTCACATATTTACCTGCATTTTTCGCAAACTGCTTCTGCACCTGACTTTTGATTACATCAGACATTCCAATTCCTCCTGCATAAGTTTCATTAGACGAAACATAGTTTCAAAATATAATTATATTTATTTTACCACACATGAATGTAAAATCTAAATAAGCATTTTACACAAATCCAAGGAGAACTTTCCACTACCTAACGAAAAAGCTGAAATAAAAAAAACATCCCCCAAGCGAATTTCACTCAGGAGATGTTACTTATATTTGTTACTTCACGAGCTTTGGTGACTTCTTCCACAAGCCCAGAATCAGACCGGAGATCACAGAACCAATCGCAACAGCAAGCAGGAACAATAATGCGTGGTTCGCCAGTGCTGCAACAAAGATCCCGCCATGCGGAGCTGGTACATTAATGTGCCACAGTTGTGTCAATCCGCCAGCAACAGCGGAACCCAGAATACAAGAAGTCAATACACGCAATGGATCAGCCGCAGCAAATGGAATTGCACCTTCTGTAATGAAAGAGAATCCAAGTACATAGTTAGTCAAACCTGATTTGCGTTCTTGCTCTGTAAATTTGGATTTGAAGAACGTTGTTGCAAGTGCAATCGCCAGAGGAGGTACCATACCGCCTGCCATAACCGCTGCCATCCATGCACCGTCTGTGTTACCACTGGATGTGAATACCCCAATAGCGAATGTGTAAGCCGCTTTGTTGAACGGTCCCCCCATATCGATGGACATCATACCACCAAGCAACAAGCCCAACAATACCGCATTACCTGTACCCAGATTACCCAGTGCATCTACAAGCCAGGTGTTCAGGGAACCAAAGATTGGATCAAAGACATAGAAACTGATGGCACCTACGATCAGCAAACCAAATACCGGATACAGCAAGATTGGTTTCAAGCCATCAATCGCTTTTGGCAATCCTTTGAACAACTTACGGAGACCAATAACTACATAACCCGCCAGGAAACCGGCAGCCAAACCACCAAGGAAACCGGCGTTTGAGTTAACCGCCATCAATCCACCGACCATACCAGGCATCAGGGCTGGGCGATCACCAATACTCATCGCGATAAATCCGGCAAGTACCGGAATCAGGAAGTGGAACGCACCTGTTCCGCCACCGATCGTTTGAAGCAGTTGCACAATCGGATTCTCAGGGCTAGCAAGCTGTTCGAACAAGAAGGAGATTGCTAGCAGGATACCGCCACCTACAACGAATGGCAGCATATGCGAGATACCATTCATCAGATCTTTATAGATTTTGCTACCTACACTAATCTTGCCAGTGCTTGCGCCCTCTTCCTTCGCATTTCCGCCTTGGCTGCGATAGATCGGTGCATCACCGTTAACGGCCTTGCGAATCAGCTCTTCGGATTTACGGATTCCATCACTCACCGGTCTTTGCAATACCGGTTTGCCATCGAAACGTGCCATCTCCACATTTTTGTCTGCGGCAACGATAACCCCTTTAGCACGAGCGATCTCATCAGCAGTGAGAACATTCTGCGCTCCTTCAGAGCCGTTTGTCTCTACGCGAATATTAATGCCCATTTCCTGAGCTTTCTTTTTAAGTGCATCTTCAGCCATAAACGTATGAGCTATACCGGTTGGACAGGCTGTAACCGCAACAACAAAATCTTCCGAATTGGCATTACCTACAATCACACCAGAAGTATTCTGTTGCTGACCAGTAGTAGAAGCGGAGGCGGCATTTGCTTCTTTTTCAGCTTTTGCTTTTTCTTTGGCTGCTTCCTTCTCCGCTGCTTCTGCCTGTTTGGCATCAAACAATGCACTAACTTCGGCTGGTGTATCTGTACTCATCAATTGTGAGATGAAATCGCTATCAATCAACAACCTGGAAAGAGCTGCAAGCGTACGCAGATGGGTATTACCTGCGCCTTCTGGAGCCGCAATCATGAAGAACACATGAGCTGGCTGATCATCCAACGCTTCAAAATCAAGTCCTTTTCTACTCTTGGCAAATACAACTGTTGGTTCGTTCACCGCTGTTGTTTTGGCATGTGGCATTGCAATTCCGCCACCGATACCCGTGCTCGATTCAGCTTCTCTTTTATAGATCATTTCCTTGAACAGGACCGGATCATTGATTCGTCCGCTTCGGTTCAGGCTTGCAATTAGTTCATCAATAGCCTCATCTTTGGTTGTGGCTTGCAGGTCCATGATCATCGTTTCTTGGATCATCAAGTCTGTTATTCTCATCTTGGTACACTCCCTTAAGTTCAGTCGGCCTGCATAGGCAGGCCTCACTACATTACAATTACAATGAAGACCTTCTATAAGACCGTTAGACTAGATTGTCGTAATGGTCACTTGATTACGCAATTCATCAATCAATTCACGTGTTGCCAGATCATCCGAGAACGCAGTTGCGCTTCCAGATGCAACCCCTGTGCGGAAAGCTTCCAGCAAATTTCCGCTCTGTACATAGGTACCTACGAATCCGCCAATCATGGAGTCACCGGCACCAACCGAGTTTTTCACAGTACCTTTTGGCACATTCGCATGATGAACTTCCGCTTTGGTAATGAATAATGCACCCTCGCCTGCCATGGAGATCAACACATGTTTGGCACCGGCTTCCAGCAACTTACGCCCGTATAACACCAGTTCCTCGCGAGTATTAATCGTTACACCGAACAGTTCGGCCAGTTCATGATGATTTGGCTTCACCAGCAATGGTGCATGTTCAAGAGCTTCTATTAACGCAGGGCCAGTTGTATCAATCACAAATTCGGCACCCGTTTGCTTGCACACTTTAATGAGACGATCATAAAAATCCGTTCCAAGTGAAGGAGGTACACTTCCGGAGAGAATGACAATATCTCCTTTTTGCAATGAGGACAATTTGTGAAGCAACTGCTCCGCCTCTTCGGCACTTATTGCAGGTCCAAGACCATTAATCTCTGTCTCTTCTCCATGCTTCAGCTTGATGTTAATGCGAGTATCGTCTGCAATCGTAACAAAGTCTGTCCGAATGTTATCTTCTTGCAACTTGTCATTAATGAAACGTCCCGTGAATCCACCAAGGAAACCAATAGCCGTGTTATCTGCTCCAAGTTGATTCAGTATGCGAGAGACATTAATGCCTTTGCCGCCAGGGAGCTTCAAATCCCGATTCATTCGATTCAATCCGCCAAGCTTCAGCTCATCCACTTCCACGATGTAATCAATGGACGGGTTAAGTGTTATCGTATATATCATCGTTATCCCTCAATTATTTTAGTTTTCTGGGCGATTCCAGGCCGCCAATGTTCTGGCATCTGCTCGGTAATCAAATCGGCCTCCTCCAAATCAAACAATTTGGCAAAAGTAATTTCCCCTATTTTGCTGGAATCAGCCAGCACATAAGATTTTCCCGACAATTGATGTGCACGCCTTTTAATCAAGGCTTCCTCCGGATCCGGTGTTGTATACCCCATTTCGGGATCAACTCCGTTGCTTCCAAGAAAACATTTATCAAAACGGAAATTATCCATGTTCTGTAATGCGATACTGCCAATGACTGCTTTTGTATGAATTTTCATCATACCTCCGAGCAAATAACTGCGAATACGCTTGCTTACCAAAGCCTCAACATGTGAAAGTCCATTGGTAACAACCGTTACGTCTTTAGCTTCAATAAAAGGAATCATGGCTAACGTTGTCGTTCCTGCATCCAGATAAATGCATTCGCCATTTTCGATCTCCTGTGCAGCCAAACGGGCAATCGTCGTTTTTTGTTGGATGTTTTTGAACGTTTTTTCTTCCATGCCCGGTTCCAGCGTTTTTTCATTCACCAGTGCGGCACCGCCGTGGATGCGTTTGAGCATCTGACGACTCTCCAGATCGATCAAGTCACGCCTAATCGTTGATTCAGAAGCACCCAACACATCAACAAGCTCTTGCAATTTCACAATTCCCTGTAAATGTAAGCGCTCTACAATTGCAGCATATCGTTCTTCAGTCAGCATATTCATTCCTCCAACTGCTTCTATAGTATCATAATTCACTCAAAAAACAACCACTTTCATTCAAAATAATTTAAAAACTTTCAAAAACCCGCATCTTTCGACTTATTTTCTTGTCCAATTGTCCCTTTCTTACTTCATGTTCTTAAAGTTGGAATTCCGTGCCCTTCAAATCTTCATTAAAAATCCTGCAGCCTCCAGCGCTGGAGGCGCGGCGTTGCAGGATTTTTCTGTTCATGGGAACTGCATGACGTTTATGACTCTACAACCATAGCATCCGGTTTGGGTTTAAGCCATTTGCCATCTTCATTAATAAAAGCACCCTTGAAGCGGCCCATCTCCAATTGTTCAATTAACCTCTCCTCGTCCATGACCAGAATCTCAGCGAGCTGACCCGAGGTGTAATAATGAGCAGGATTGTAATCGAGCAGCACAGGAACAGACGTATCATATAGTTCTTTGATCAGATTCTCAAAGGAATGGCGACCCAGGTTCTCCATATCTCTATAAAACTGCAAATGTTGGGACACCATATTACGGAAAGATTTATTCTCCAGATGCATCCACAACGTATTGCAGGCCCGAACACTCATATGATTTTGTTCCACATCGTAAAATTGAACTTCTTCAATCTTCATGTATTTCTCTTGAAATGCTACGATCTTAATCAAAGGTACATTTCGTTTACGCGACGCTTTCTTCAAATGGGCTCTAAATTGTTCATAGTTCATTTCATTCATCTATTATCCCTGCCTTTAACATGTTCCAACCGACATTTTACAACAAATTAAAGGCAAGTGTAACCTTCATCATATGAAAAACAAAAAAACGTGCAGCATCAGATGCCACACGTTCACAAAATTATAGAGTGCGATTACTCAGCGAGGGCACCACTTTTCACCCACGTAGCCGTAAATTCCTGTTCTTCATACGCATAGAATTGATGCAAAATAACCTCCCGATCATCAAGGAACAACTGATCTGCTATGGCAGAGACCAGTTTGGGCACCGCGCTCTTGGTCCCCGATATTGCCGATGCGGACAGACCACAGCTGGCTAGTGCAGAGTAATTGAATACAAACAGTCCATGCAACTGCTCCTGACCTTGCTCACTTCTTCCGGTCATCGCAAACCCTGAACTCAAGTATGGATGTGCGTCCAGCAATGCATTACGATGCTCTTGCGGGGCCTGATAACAATCCTCCCAACGTGCGATGTATGGCTCCACAAGCTTCAGTTCAGGACGGAGTGCCGGATCACTGAGAAGACCTGTGCTAATAATCAGAAAATCAAACTCATATGCTCCCTGTGTGGTATGCACAATCGCGCCTTGGTCTGTTGCTTCTACACTCAGCCAAGGCGAATTCAAATGTAGTTCGAATCCAGGCCAGGCTGCCGCACGATTAAACGTATCATTGGTGGGCGGTTGATTGAATTTAAAGAAATGAGAGATCACTTCATATTTATCAGCAACCGGAAGAGCGTGGTATCGCTCAATCATACCGGAATGTTCCATCTGACGAATGGGATTAACACTAGGCAGTTGTTCCCGCCGTACAAATACATGAGCTTCCGCCACACCGGTGGCAAGAGCATAACTGGCATTATCGAATGCAGAAGCGCCGCCGCCAAGTACAGCAACCTTTTTACCTTTTAACCGATCAAAATCAATCGCTTCCGACGTATGGGCATACAGCTCCCGAGGTAATCTATCCGCAATCATGGACGGCACATGCCACTCTCCACCACCTTGTATTCCCGTAGCAAACACTACTTTGCGAGCAAGTATAACATCCATCTGAGATCCAGC
This sequence comes from Paenibacillus sp. FSL E2-0151, assembly GCF_037993015.1. Classification (NCBI taxonomy): domain Bacteria; kingdom Bacillati; phylum Bacillota; class Bacilli; order Caryophanales; family Paenibacillaceae; genus Paenibacillus; species Paenibacillus sp. FSL E2-0151. The sequence continues at coordinate 2,304,053 of NZ_CP150308.1, read as the reverse complement.
CTTGTTCACATGAAGTCGATGTATTCCGTTCTCCATAGGCTCAACCAGCGTCAATTCTACCTCATTAAGCACAGGCAGATTCAGCACTTTCCGATACCAGCGTAAATAATTCATCCAGTCTCCACGCGGGATTTTATCTACCTCTTCCCAACCTTCGGGCCCTACCTGTGCTTCCCACCATGAGCGAAAGGTTAACGAGGGGATACCCAGATCGATGGAAGTCAGATGCTTGGGTGTGCGCAAAGTAACCATACGCGCATAAGTCTCCCAAGGTCCTTCAAGCCCCGATGCATTCTCGTCAATGACAACAATATTGGAGATCCGTTCACGAAGAAGTCCAAATGCCGCCCCTAATCCACTCTGGCCTCCACCCACAATGACGACATCATAGACATGACCATCCGCATGTTCTCTTGGACGTACCCAATTCGTGCCGCCAAATGACAAAAAATCCAGATCATTCTTCACACGCTCATTCAAAGCTTCCAGGCTCATGATTCATCAACCCTTTCGAGATACATATATGAACTATTCTTTCTTTGATCATTGGATGTGATATTGTTGTTAGTTATTTCGAGGATAATTGTGCTTTTTCTTTGTGTTCCTGAAATATATTAGCGTTATTATATGAGTTATCGGGGTTCATTTGAAGTTCGCGGTAGCTTTATTGTCATCAACACTAAAAATATCTAACATGTTTGTTAATTCGCACGAAATCCTAACTGGATTATTAATACAGTTCCTGCTGAGCGGATCATTTGCAGAAAAAAAAGACAGACCAAGATGTAACCTTGGTCTGTCTTAATAAAGGATGCTATTGGCCGGCTTGTTCACGGCGCTGCAATTTTTCGTTGGTTAATTTCTCAGGGGTCACATCATGACCCAGTGGGTCCACAACGGATACTGCCAGCATGGTTGTCAGTACCTGACCTCGAATAGCCTGCAAATATTGTTTTCTAAGCTCCTGCTGCTCGCTTTGTTCTGCTTTTGTCAAACCGACGCTACTGCGTTGTTTTCGACTTAATTCGTTAATGCGTCCCAAAATAGGAATCATGAAATCCACCTCACTTGTTAGTCCACTTGCCAAAAGATATTTCGAATATCTTCAAACTAACTTATTACAACTTTACGAATTTGTCCATAGGCGCAATCCGTTGTGAAGTGTTTAGGTGATCTCATGCACAGACCATACAATGCCATTTGTAGCACCACTGCCCAGGTTCAATGTAATCGTCAGCCCGTTTGCGGCATAGAACAGTCCAATCACATCTCCCGCATTTAATGCCACTTCTACCGCCAAAGTCACCGAACCACTTCCCAGCACTGCCCGCAGTGTAAGTAACGTAATCGCGACATTTAGGACGGGCAACAAACCACTGACAAGTGTCGTTACCGTAGGTGATGTTCTCTGTACAAGAAAGGCTGGGTTAACCCCAGCACCCAGAGATAGAGCAATCGCTGCAGTCGTTGCATAATTGATCGTGGCCACAATGGAGTATCTTCCGGTTACCGGGACGGTATAGTTTCCTGTGGTTGCATTGAAGTTGGCATTACCGTAATAAGGAGCCGTGGTCGTCCAGTTGGTTAACTGAGTGCTGGTTGCTGTCGAAAGTGTAGCCAGGAATGCCGAGAACCCTTGTGTTGCAAAATTGGGGCCGGTTGGGCCCGTGGCTCCTGTCAGCCCCGTTGCCCCAGTCGCACCGGTAGTTCCTGTTATGCCTGTTGCTCCAGTGGCACCCGTAGCTCCGGTTGCACTCGTTACACCGGTTGCCCCCGTAATTCCATTAGCCCCAGTTGGTCCAGTCGGGCCGGTGGCTCCTGTGATGCCTGTAACCCCAGTAGTTCCCGTAACTCCGGCAACCCCAGTTGCACCTGTAGTTCCTGTTGTCCCAGTTACACCAGTTAGTCCTGTAGCTCCCGTTATTCCTGTTTCTCCAGTTGTTCCGGTCGCGCCAGTTATACCTGTAACTCCTGTTGAACCAGTACTTCCGGTGGCACCTGTTACACCCGTTGTACCTGTAGTTCCTGTAGCACCGGTCACACCCGCAATACCCGTAATTCCTGTTGTGCCTGTGGCTCCTGATACACCTGTGAGCCCTGTAGCCCCAGCTGCTCCGGTCACGCCAGTAATACCCGTGGTTCCTGTTGTTCCCGTACTTCCTGTTGTTCCCGTCGCGCCGGTCGTGCCTGTAACGCCTGTTACACCCGTCTCTCCTGTAATACCCGTGGTTCCTGTTGCTCCAGTCACACCTGTGATCCCAGTGGCTCCAGTCGTACCTGTTGTACCTGTTGTACCCGTAACACCAGTTACGCCAGTTGTGCCAGTGGCACCAGTCGCACCCGTAGTTCCCGTTGCTCCAGTAGCCCCGGTGGGTCCCGTCACACCAGTCGTACCTGTGCCCCCTGTTAGACCCGTCTCTCCAGTTTGACCAGTTGTGCCGGTGGCACCTGTAATTCCAGTAGCTCCAGTCACACCCGTAATGCCAGTTACGCCGGTCGTGCCGGTTGCTCCTGTTTCACCAGTAATACCCGTTGGACCGGTTGCCCCTGTAGCACCAGTCGTACCTGTAACTCCGGTTATGCCAGTCGCACCAGTGGCTCCGGTTGGTCCTGTTGTACCTGTCGTGCCGGTAACGCCTGTTGCACCCGTCTCTCCAGTCGAGCCGGTTACGCCAGTAACTCCCGTAGTTCCGGTTGCCCCAGTGGCTCCGGTTGCCCCAGTGGCTCCGGTCGCACCGGTTGGTCCCGTTACACCTGTTGTACCAGTCGCACCTGTAATCCCGGTTAGACCCGTCTCACCTGTCGTTCCTGTGACCCCTGTTGAACCTGTAGCACCAGTAATTCCTGTGGCTCCTGTGCTCCCAGTTAGACCCCTCTCTCCAGTGACGCCTGTTGCTCCTGTCGTTCCAGTTTGGCCAGTTGTACCAGTGGCTCCTGTAACACCTGTAAATCCAGTTACCCCAGTAATTCCAGTAGCACCAGTCGCACCTGTAATCCCGGTTAGACCCGTCTCACCTGTCGGTCCTGTGACCCCTGTTGGACCTGTAGCACCAGTAATTCCTGTGGCTCCTGTGCTCCCAGTTAGACCCGTCTCTCCAGTGACGCCTGTTGCTCCGGTCGCACCAATTGTGCCCGTAACACCAGTTACGCCAGTCGTGCCGGTTGGCCCTGTTTCACCAGTAATACCCGTTGGACCGGTTGCCCCTGTAGCACCAGTCGTACCTGTGACTCCGGTTATGCCAGTCGCACCAGTGGCTCCGGTTGTACCTGTTGTACCCGTAACACCAGTTACGCCAGTTGTGCCAGTTATGCCAGTGGCACCAGTCGCGCCGGTTACACCAGTAACTCCCGTAGTTCCCGTTGCTCCAGTAGCCCCAGTGGGTCCCGTTACACCTGTCGTGCCTGTAACGCCTGTTACACCCGTCTCTCCTGTAATACCCGTGGTTCCTGTTGCTCCAGTAGCCCCGGTGGGCCCCGTCACACCAGTCGTACCTGTGACCCCTGTTACACCCGTCTTCCCAGTGGCTCCTGTCGTTCCAGTTTGGCCAGTTGTGCCAGTGGCTCCTGTAACACCTGTAAATCCAGTTACCCCAGTAATTCCAGTAGCACCAGTCGCACCTGTAATCCCGGTTAGACCCGTCTCACCTGTCGGTCCTGTGACCCCTGTTGGACCTGTAGCACCAGTAATTCCTGTGGCTCCTGTGCTCCCAGTTAGACCCGTCTCTCCAGTGACGCCTGTTGCTCCGGTCGCACCAATTGTGCCCGTAACACCAGTTACGCCAGTCGTGCCGGTTGGCCCTGTTTCACCAGTAATACCCGTTGGACCGGTTGCTCCAGTAGCCCCGGTGGGTCCCGTCACACCAGTCGTACCTGTGCCCCCTGTTACACCCGTCTCTCCAGTTTGACCAGTTGTGCCGGTGGCACCTGTAATTCCAGTAGCTCCAGTCACACCCGTAATGCCAGTTACGCCGGTCGTGCCGGTTGCTCCTGTTTCACCAGTAATACCCGTTGGACCGGTTGCCCCTGTAGCACCAGTCGTACCTGTGACTCCGGTTATGCCAGTCGCACCAGTAGCTCCGGTTGGTCCTGTTGTACCTGTCGTGCCGGTAACGCCTGTTGCACCCGTCTCTCCAGTCGAGCCGGTTACGCCAGTAACTCCCGTAGTTCCGGTTGCCCCAGTGGCTCCTGTAACACCGGTTGGTCCCGTTACACCTGTTGTACCGGTGGCACCTGTTACGCCCGTCTCTCCAGTGGCTCCTGTCGTTCCAGTTTGGCCAGTTGTGCCAGTGGCTCCTGTAACACCTGTAAATCCAGTTACCCCAGTAACTCCAGTAGCACCAGTCGCACCTGTAATCCCGGTTAGACCCGTCTCACCTGTCGGTCCTGTGACCCCTGTTGGACCTGTAGCACCAGTAATTCCTGTGGCTCCTGTGCTCCCAGTTAGACCCGTCTCTCCAGTGACGCCTGTTGCTCCGGTCGCACCAATTGTGCCCGTAACACCAGTTACGCCAGTCGTGCCGGTTGGCCCTGTTTCACCAGTAATACCCGTTGGACCGGTTGCTCCAGTAGCCCCGGTGGGTCCCGTCACACCAGTCGTACCTGTGACCCCTGTTACACCCGTCTCTCCAGTTTGGCCAGTTGTGCCGGTGGCACCTGTAATTCCGGTAGCTCCAGTCACACCCGTAATGCCAGTTACGCCGGTCGTGCCGGTTATTCCTGTGTCACCAGTAATACCCGTTGGACCGGTTGCCCCTGTAGTACCAGTCGTACCTGTAACTCCGGTTATGCCAGTCGCACCAGTGGCTCCGGTTGGTCCTGTTGCACCTGTCGTGCCGGTAGCGCCTGTTACACCCATCACTCCTGTAATGCCCGTGGTTCCTGTTGCTCCAGTAGTCCCGGTGGGCCCCGTCACACCAGTCGTACCTGTGACCCCAGTTAGACCCGTCTCTCCAGTGGCTCCAGTCGCTCCCGTCGTTCCAGAAATTCCAGTATTACCTGTAACCCCAGTAAGTCCAGTTACTCCCGTCTCACCAGTTTGGCCAGTTGTGCCGGTGGCGCCGGTAATTCCAGTAGCTCCAGTCACACCCGTAATGCCAGTTACGCCGGTCATGCCGGTTATTCCTGTTTCACCAGTCGCACCTGTAATCCCGGTTAGACCCGTCTCCCCAGTTAATCCAGTAAGTCCAGTTACTCCCGTAACTCCGGTTGATCCTGTCACACCAGTTTGGCCAGTAATTCCAGTAGCACCAGTCGGCCCGGATACGCCAGTTATTCCTGTGGAACCCGTACTCCCCGTAGCTCCTGTAACTCCAGTCGTACCTGTGACTCCAGTTATGCCAGTCACACCTGTGGCTCCGGTTGGTCCTGTTGGTCCTGTCGTGCCCGTGGCTCCAGTTAATCCCGTAACACCAGTTGGACCAGTAATTCCTGTTAGACCTGTTTCCCCTGTGATACCAGTTGTGCCTGCTACACCAGTAGCTCCCGTAGTACCCGTACTTCCCGTTGCTCCAGTCGTACCCGTTTCACCGGTTACACCAGCAATTCCTGTTATGCCACTAACTCCGGTTGCTCCTGTAACACCAGTTGTTCCCGTCGTACCCGTACTTCCAGTTATACCTGTTAGTCCTGTCTCTCCTGTTGGGCCATTCAAACCGGTAGATCCCGTTACACCTGTAGCCCCGGTGACACCAGTGACTCCTGTTAGCCCAGTTGCACCAGTTGTTCCGGTTGCGCCGGTTACTCCCGTGGCACCTGTACTTCCTGTTTCTCCAGTCAAACCCGTAGGACCTGTAATACCAGTTGCACCCGTTGTGCCGGTTGGTCCTATTTCACCAGTTTGGCCAGTCGAACCGGTAGGGCCCGTCACACCAGTCGTACCTGTGACCCCTGTTGAACCTGTATCTCCAGTAGTTCCGATTGAGCCGGTTGCTCCTGTCTCTCCAGTGACGCCAGTTGCTCCCGTCGTTCCAGTAATTCCTGTGAACCCTGTTTCTCCAGTAACACCTGTCGTTCCGGTTACGCCAGTCATTCCCGAGATACCTGTAATTCCGGTTGCTCCTGTCGCCCCAGTCGATCCCGTCGGTCCCGTCGCGCCTGTGAATCCTGTTAGACCTGTTTCCCCAGTGACACCAGTCAGTCCGGTCACGCCTGTGATACCCGTTGTTCCAGTAATGCCAGTTAGTCCAGTTGTACCTGTAATTCCAGTTTCTCCAGTTGCACCGTTCAGTCCCGTCACACCAGTCGGACCTGTAATACCAGTTGCACCTATACCTCCTGTTAGACCCGTCTCTCCAGTGACACCTGTTGCTCCGGTTACTCCTGTAATACCAGTTGTTCCCGTTATACCACTAGTGCCAGTAGTTCCGGTCACACCAGTAAGTCCCGTTACGCCAGTTAAACCAGTCGTGCCGGTTGGTCCCGTTACACCTGTGTTCCCTGTTAGACCAGTCTCCCCAGTAACGCCAGTGGTTCCGGTCGCTCCCATAATTCCTGTAGCTCCGGTACCTCCTGTGACACCCGTGGTTCCGGTATTGCCAGTTAGTCCAGCCGCACCTGTAATTCCCGTTTCTCCAGTGGTTCCGGTCGGTCCCGTCACACCAGTCGTACCTGTGACCCCTGTTGAACCTGTATCTCCAGTAGTTCCGATTGAGCCGGTTGCTCCAGTAGGGCCTGTAACTCCAGTGATTCCTGTTTCACCTGTTGGACCCGTAAATCCGGTGTCACCCATTGGTCCTGTATTTCCCGTCAGACCTGTAGCTCCTATCTCTCCAGTGACGCCTGTTGCTCCGGTCACACCAATGGTACCCGTAACGCCAGTTAAGCCAGTTGTGCCGGTTGGCCCTGTTTCGCCGGTGACCCCGGTTATGCCAGTAGCTCCGGTATTACCAGTTGAACCAGTAACCCCGGTGAGTCCTGTCGCGCCAGTTACACCAGCAATTCCTGTTGGGCCACTAACTCCGGTTGCACCTGTAACACCAGTTGTTCCCGTCGCACCCGTACTTCCAGTAGCTCCAGTTATACCTGTTAGTCCTGTCTCTCCTGTTGGGCCAGTCGAACCGGTTGAGCCCGTTACACCTGTAGCCCCGGTGACACCAGTGACTCCGGTTAGCCCAGTTGCACCAGTTGTTCCGGTTGCGCCGGTTACTCCCGTGGCACCTGTACTTCCTGTTTCTCCAGTCTCACCCGTAGGACCTGTAATACCAGTTGCACCTGTACCTCCTGTTAGACCCGTCTCTCCAATGACACCAGTGGGCCCGGTCGCTCCCGTAATTCCCGTCGTTCCGGTTACGCCAGTCACTCCCGAGATACCTGTAATTCCGGTCGCTCCAGTCGCCCCAGTCGGTCCCGTCGCTCCTGTCGTGCCTGTGAATCCTGTTAGACCCGTTTCCCCAGTGACACCAGTCAGTCCGGTAGCTCCGGTCACGCCTGTGTTACCCGTGGTTCCAGTAATGCCAGTTAGTCCAGTTGTACCTGTAATCCCTGTGGCTCCGGTCTCACCGGTGATTCCGGTTACCCCTGTTAACCCTGTCGTTCCTGTTGGACCGGTAACTCCCGTTAGTCCTGTGAATCCTGTTTCTCCCGTCACACCTGTCGTTCCTGTAACCCCTGTTTGACCTGTATCTCCAGTAGTTCCAGTTGCTCCAGTAATTCCTGTGGCTCCTGTTACACCAGTATTGCCGGTTATGCCTGTAACTCCCGTAGTACCGGTCGTACCTGTTATGCCAGTAACGCCGGTTGTACCTGTACTTCCCGTTGCCCCTATCGCCCCAGTAGATCCTGTAGCACCTGTAACTCCGGTGGTACCCGTTTCTCCAGTAGCCCCGGTCGGTCCTGTCACACCTGTCGTGCCGGTGTTCCCAGTTAAACCCGTCTCTCCAGTGGCACCAGTTGCTCCGGTAACGCCAGTTATTCCTGTGGTACCGGTAGTTCCCGTTACTCCTGTATCCCCGGTGGGTCCTGACACACCAGTCGTACCTGTGACTCCGGTTGTGCCAGTGGCACCAGTTGCTCCGATCGCACCTGTACTGCCTGTAAATCCAGTAATACCTGTTGCACCTGTTATTCCAGTCGTTCCTGTTGTGCCCGCAATTCCAGTAACGCCAGTTATACCTGTAACGCCAGTTAATCCGGTTGTACCTGTTGGTCCTGTTTCACCAGTGACACCACTTATACCAGTGGCCCCAGTGAGTCCTGTCACACCAGTCGTACCTGTGACACCGGTAGTGCCAGTAGCACCAGTTGCTCCAGTAATTCCCGTGAGGCCTGTAATTCCAGTAGAACCGGTTACACCCGTGGTACCCGTAACGCCAGGTAATCCGGTCGTACCTGTTGATCCTGTTTCACCAGTATTACCTGTTATTCCAGTACTTCCTGTAGTTCCGGTTGTTCCTGTTTCGCCAGTGCCCCCGGTGGGCCCCGTTAGACCAGTCGTACCTGTAACTCCTGTTAGCCCCGCCTCACCAGTACTTCCTGTCGCTCCGGTGAATCCTGTCAAACCAGTCGTGCCGGTCGCACCTGTACTGCCCGTAAATCCAGTAATCCCTGAAGCACCAGTATTTCCAGTAACGCCAGTGATGCCTGTCGTGCCTGTTTCGCCGGTTGCTCCCGTCACACCCGTTAATCCAGTTGCCCCCGTAGTGCCTGTTGTTCCAGAAGTACCAGTGCTTCCTGTAGTTCCGGTTACACCAGTAACTCCCGTAGACCCGATCCCCCCAGTGGGTCCTGTCGTACCAGTAATTCCCGTTAGACCCGTTTCCCCAGTGGCACCAGTTGCTCCGATCGCACCTGTTATCCCTGTCGTGCCGGTTATGCCAGTATTTCCAGTTGGACCCGTACCTCCCGTTACTCCTATCGCGCCCGTAGTACCTGTCGTTCCAGTTACGCCACTGACTCCTGTAATACCTGTGGTTCCAGTAATACCAGTTGCTCCGGACGGGCCTGTGATTCCAATTTCGCCAGTACTTCCCGTTAATCCAGTCGCACCCGTAATACCTATTAGACCCGTCGCTCCGGTTGGGCCAATCGAACCTGTAACTCCCGTGAATCCTGTTTCACCAGTAGATCCTGTTAGTCCCATCACACCAATTCCAGTTGGACCAGTTGCTCCAGTGAACCCGGTAGCCCCAGCTAATCCTGCAACTCCAGTTGGACCTGTAAAGCCGGTTATACCGGTATTTCCTGTAGCACCGGTCACGCCTGTAACACCAATTCCGGTAATTCCAGTTGCGCCGGTTGTTCCTGTGACTCCAGTTGATCCAGTGCCAGTTGCACCTGTAGCTCCTGTACTTCCTGTAGAACCAGTTGCTCCCGCCTCACCCGTTGGACCGGTCAGACCTGTAACTCCTCTAGTTCCAGTCACACCTGTGGTGCCCGTCAGTCCGGTAGCTCCTGTTGCACCTGTGACTCCAGTTATTCCGGTACTTCCCGTGGTTCCAGTTACTCCGGTCCGTCCTGTTAAAATGGTTGCTCCCCATATGCTGGGATACCCAGGGTCTCCGGTTAACCCAGTAGCACCTGTTGCTCCAGTGAATCCTCTCATTCCTTGATAACCCCGTGGGCCGCGAAGGAAAGGAATCCTGTGACTTTTCTTTTTTTTGCATTTACGTCTGCTTTTCTTACAAGACTTACTCTTCTTCTTTGGGATAGAGTGCTTTTTTGATTTTTTTGCTTTCCGTTTACCTGTACTGATTGAGGAAATTTTGCGTTTCCTTTTGGATATACCGCTCACAAGAGAATCCCCCCTCCTTGTACACCACGTCAAATCCCCGCATTTTACAATAGTACACTCTATGCCCTGGACTAGCTTTGTGCGCCCCCTATTCAATGTACCTATGAAACCTTCACAGTTAGTGATCAATCAATTACTTTTATCCAAAAAATATATTCCCCTCTACTCCCTCTGCAACTCCAACTCCTTAATCGTCAACTTAATTCCTTCCTCAAAAGATGTTGCCACAATCGGGCCAATCCGTTCCTCATACTTCTGTCTACTCAAGATCAGGGGTTCCTCGGTCAGATATAACATTTCTACAATTTCTTTCATAACGGGTACACCTAGTCCAATCAAAGACAATCCCACCCTTCCTAACGCCATCACAGGTTTGCTTCTTCCCGTAGCCTTCTGTGCCAATCCCACATTGTCATGACCCGAGATGATCCCCGATCCAGGAATGTTCCAGTTCTGTCCATACGTCGTCTCTCTGCTTGCCAGCTCCACCACCATGACCGCAGCATCCGGCAAATAAATATACTCTCTCGGCACGTTCATATTCCCGATAAAAAAAGCCATCTTTCCTTTTGCTATCGCTTCAAGAGTTGAACCCAGATAGGAAGCCTGATTGGCCGTTGGGCCATAATAGTCCGGCAAGCGAACAATCATCACCTGAGCTCTGCTCCAACTTGTGCTGAATAACATCTGTTCATAGGCAAGTCGTATCTTGCCTTTACGGGTATGTGGCTGTTTCGGATGTTCTTCGGTTACCTCGTTCATTTGTCTTCTGCCATAGGGGTAAATTCCGTCTATTACCACCACTTTCAGAACCAAGTGTTCTGCCGCTACCATTACGGATTCGCCTAGCGGAATCAGCTTGCTCTCCATCTCGTTATACGGGACGTTCGCACAATGAAACAGGACATCCGCTTCCTGGGAAGCAACGATAATATCATCCGACCGAAATGCATCTCCCACTGCGATTTGCAGGTGATCTGGAGATCCCAACTTTACCGCAAGTTGCTCCAGTTTTTGACGTGAGCGCCCAAATGCGATCGTAGAAATCCCTCGTCTAATCAATTCCTCCGTAATCGCTGCACCTGTTCCACCTGTGGCTCCAATCACAAAAGCTTTTTTCATCATATATCATCCTCTTTCATCCATTTAGTGATTGATCAATAACTGAATTCAAAAAGGGAATTCCCCCTCCCTCTCTATCGTTCCTTCAGCTCCGGCATATCCAGCGCATTAGATACATTACACAACATCCCGATTGCCAGAAAAATCATAGTTCTTTTTAGCGGTTCAGCAATTCCTGCAACGGTGAAAGCTTCCAGTACCATGGCTCTTACATCACTAATGCCTTTTTGCATAGCCTGACGAATGACTTCCTCCCGGATCGTTTGCGCCTGCATCTGAAGCAAGATCTCGCTCTTGTGCGATTCCAGAATCTTATCATAGGCTTCAATGAGATCATTCTCTAACTGATCTGGTGTCGCCATCTCCACCACAATTCGAAACGAATCAATCACCCGTGTCCATGAGACCTCAATTGCAGTTAATAATAAAGCTTCTTTTGTTTTGAAAAAACGAAATATATACGGCTGTGAGATCTGTGCCCGTTCAGCCACCTGGGCTGTAGTCGCACGATAATAGCCAATTTCCGCGAAGACGTCAATTGCTGCAGAGATAATATCATTTCGCCGGTTAACCGACGCTGCTTTATCCTTTGCCATGATAATCCGCCCTCCAATAGTTAGTGATTAATTGATCAATAGCTTGAAGTATAACGAATACTATCCCTCAATGCAAAGGTATCGTGACCTTGTACAAAGCCAACAAACCCGCAGACGCTGGCTCAAGCCGCTGCAGGTTGTGTAACTTGTCGATCATAGATTCTATCCACTGGAAACCGAAGAGAACATGGTTTGTCTGAAACAGATTCGTACCATGCGGTACAAGAGTGTCTGTTCACTGCTGAAGAAGTTTACGCAATCGGGATTCCGAATCCAGCTTCGGACAACTGTCACAATACCCATGTGTATGACTTCCGTTTCCAACCAGATAAGCCAAACAACAATATCGGCGTAGCAGGAACGGAGGTCCCTGCCACCCGGAATGTTCGAAGCGCTGCAGCTCATTGGCAAATGTACATGCATTATCGTTTTGCCGATCCAGCCAGAGGCTTTGATCTTCTTGAATCTTTGCAAGCCGTTCATCTGTCTTCCAAATGCTCTGATCATTGATCATACGTGCATACAATTGTTGCACATTATGGGCAACCAGAGACCACATGACCTTATCGCTCGCTCTTGTAGCGACGGCTACCGCTCGCAGGACAGGTTCCAGATGTAGCAGCACTCTTTTCTTGAGCAAGCCACTCTCTGACCTGCGCTGAACAGGATCTTCACCCTCCAGAGAGGTTCTCTCCAGCAGAGTCTCATATCGCATGCCACCTGCACCATTCAATTCAAACCGCACATCATCGTCTGCAACGCTAAGTATCGTATCGTATAGACTGAATGCTGAAATTACGGACATCACGAATACGGAGTAACGTTTGGCAAAAAGTGTACCGACGGCCGCACTTCCTCTTCCGCCCAATTGAAGCCCTTGCTGCATAGCCTGTTCACGCAATATCAAGTTTCGTTTCTCTTCATTCAGCAGATCCTTCACACGGAAAGGATACTTGGAATCATCGCAGTCCACTTGGATCGTCGTCACAAAAAATTGCTGTAACACTTCCGACATCTCTGAATAATCATGTCTTGGATAATGTCTCATCTATTGAATCATCTCTTCAACTTCGTTGATAATCTCGCTTCGCCCAATTGCTCCCCAGCCCTTAAACAACCAGAACGAATCTGTCGTATAGACCTGGTCTGCACCGACAGCCGGCACTGCCTTCCAGAGTGAGCTTGCGTTGATGTTGTTTACATACTCATCGGCATTCGGGTCAATCTCCAGAACTACGAAATCAGCATCCACATCTGCAATTTTCTCCATGGACAGGTCCTCACGTTGTTCGGCAGGTGTCACAGTCGTTGGCACAAATCCAAGATCATGATACAAAAGTGTGTTGGTTGGATGTCCTTTTGCCGCGTAAATTTGTAAGGTCTTCTCTCTTACACGCAGATAAGCCAACTTTTTTTGATCCAGTTGTTCGATCTTCGCTTTTAATTGCTTCGCCTGCTGCTCTACCTCGGCTATCTTTTCTTTTGCCAGATCCACTTTGTTGTACATCCCGGCAATGGTCAACAGATCCTGTGTCCAATATGTTGTATCATCAACAAAATCCAGCCATTCAGTACCAAGTACAATCGTCGGAGCGATTTTCTCCAACTGATCATACGTACTCTCCGCAGTTCGACTCTCAATAACGATGACATCCGGATCAATCTGAAGGATAGCCTCCAGGTTAGGACTGTCTGCAGACCCTACCGTTGGAATGCCGGCAAGCTGATCTGCAAAGTAAGGCAAATAATCTCCTCCGTAACGAACTTCTACATTAACGCCTGCTGGTTTCTCACCAATCGTCAACATGTGATCGATGTAAGCAGCAGATAATACCACCATACGCTCTATTTTTTGCGGTACAACCGTTGTTCCTTTAAGATGCTCAATCGTTTGCGTACCACTCTCTTCCACAGGTGTATCCTGTTGCGGAGGCGTTGCTTCTGTTACTTCTGATGCCTTGCTACATGCCGTCAGAACGAGCACAAGCAGGGCCAACAGTATCATCGTTGTTGCTCTCTGTCTTACCATTTGTAGTAAATCCCCTCTACTATTTAATAATAATAATCATTATCACTATAGTAGGGAAAAGCATACAGGCTTACCATGGATTATTCCACTCTCTTCTCTTGCACAATATCACCGTAAGGTAACCCCAAGTTGCTCTGCCACATATCGCATGGCCCACATGCGTCCGGTGGGACCCAGCGTTTTGAAAAAAATATCTCCTGCATTATATACATGGCCTTCTTGAACAGCCTTTAATGCCAACCATGCACTGGATTGCTGTAATTGCCTCAGTTGAGCACGTGCGTCTTCTGTGGGATCGACCATTACAAACACATGATCCGCGTCGTATAACTGCAAATCGCAAACTTTGCTCTCTACAGCCCACTGTTGTTCCGGAAAATCACGAGGCAAATAAAATCCCAGATCATCATACAATAGCGCCCCTGTCTGGTTGTTCAATCCATACATTCGGTAGAAATGAGAAGTCACCCGGATGAACATGGCACTCTGTTTCCCCCACCTCGATTGAATGCGTCCTCGAAGAACCCGGCTCAGTTCAGCATGTTGTTCTATCCACTGTACGGCCTGTTCGGTGCGACCCATAATGTCCGCCATATACAGAAGCCTCTCGCCAAAATGGTTGGTATGCTCCAGCATGGTGGTAGGCGCGATACGATTCAGGGAGTCATTTGGCTCCAAACGATCACTTGTAATGATCAGGTCCGGTTGGACTCGCCTCAAATCATCATAGTTCTGATTGAAGCTATCCAGAATAAGTCCCTGATGACTGTGTGCTTGAAGCGCAGGTATGGCAACATGACGAGCCACCCTCTGACCATAGGATAAAGCGGATACTGGCCTCAAACCGAGCGTTATCACATAATCGTCCAACCCGTAATATAAGGTGGCAATGCGATTCACTTTATTTTTCATATACAACGTTGGGGCGATTCCTTCGTTTTTCTTGAAAACTCTGCTGAAATAGTGCTCGTCCTTATAACCCACTTGCTCCGCAATTTCCTTGATTTTATCTGAAGAAAATAACAACTGCTTGGCCTTTGCCATACGTAGTTTCAGTATATATTCAATCGGGGTCATATTTAATTGTCGTTTGAATGTTCTTATAAAATGATTCACACTAAGCCCTGCCATGCTGGCCATCTGATCAATTCGAATATCTTCCCTATACTGATGCGTCATATAATCCAGTGCCAAATCCATCCCCGCTACAGGGGGAGTTGCTTCTTTCACGTGCATCATTAACTGAATCAACAACTGATGCAAAAGATGTTTCCTGCGCGTCTTTTCCAGACTCGTAAACGAGTGTTTTCCACTCACCAGGGTATCCATCATCTCCTGAATATCACGTGTATTGGAAGGAACATTAAGTTTGCCCGTCACAGGGAGATCAAATGCCTCGGTATGCCAAGCATTCTTACGCCGGGTAAGTGTAACACAGGAGAATAAAATGATCTGATATCGGACAGATGCTTTCATATCCGTCTGAAACTCCACATGCATTCCTGGCTTCAACAAAAACCACTCGCCTTGAGATACTGTATGTACAATGTTATCCATAGACAAAGATCCCTTGCCCACGATGACCCTGCAAATGGCGAACCTTTTCCAGATCCGACGCTGAACAGCCCCCGGATTGCTAGAGTAATGGCAGACGTGGACAGCAGAGAAATGTAGTCGCTCCAGTTGTTTGATCCAATCATTTTCCTCCATGATGACGTCACCTCCCCGTTTTGGATCGATTCTATGTGAACTGATTACACTCTATTTTTCAGCTCCCAATAGTAAATTCTTTATACTATCCAACTGCAACTCCAGTGAATAGGGATCTTCCATGACGAACTCATCCTCTGTACCATCCAAGGAACCATAGGCGTAGACTTGTCCTTTCTGCACAGCAGGCAGACGTTTCCAAACCTCGCTGTTCAGGATCTCTTTGGCGTCCTCACTACCCGAACCATATAAGAAGATATGATCTCCCATATACTCAGGCAGTACTTCAAGGGAGATCGTCTCGAATCCATCCTTCATTTCGAGTGCTTGCTGAGTTGGAGGCAGTTTCAGCATCTCATAGATCGTGGAACTACCATAGTTCCCGCCTTCTGCACCAAGTACATACAACGCTTTGTACCCTATTTGTATGATGGATACGGTCTCGCCTTCTTTAATTACACCATCAATCTGCTTCTTAGTCTCTTCGATATTCTCTTCATATGTCGTGATCCATTGCTCTGCTTCCTTCTCTTTTCCAAAAACACCAGCAATCCGGCGCAGCTTTTCCAGTGGGCCAGAAGTTTTATCACCTTCCCAATAAGGTAAAAAGACGGTCGTTGCAATTTTTTCGTAATCCTCAATATTTTTATCAATGGAACCGATGATGAGATCCGGCTCAAGTGACACTAACTTCTCCAGATTCATTGGGAACTCTCCTCCCAAATCCTCAATACCCGCTATAACTTCAGTAGCAATGCCAGACTTTTCAATCCATCCTTCGTTCAGCATAAATGTTCTTACACCAACCGGTACTATGCCCAGTTTCAGCAGATACCCCATATATTGATCTGAAGCAACACGCTGCGGATTGGCCGGGATTACCACATCTCCCCTCATTGTAGAGACGGTCCGCGTCTCCGGCTGTGCGGTCGATTTCCCTGCCTCCGTTGCCTGGTTACCCGATTGTGTAGTAGTCGCATTGGTCTCTGTTTGCGTACCACTTGCAGACGGCGCTGGACTGGAACAGGCCGTGAGCAATAGCGTGAGACACAACATCATGCTTAGTGCTGTCATTTTGAATTTTCCTTGCATTATTAATTCCCCTCCAACACTCTTTTGATATTGATAATCAATATCATTATATAGATGGGAATGTAACGAATGAAGGGCATTTTCTTGCATTACACTGGGCAAATCTTGCTTGTTGTTCAATACCAATGGGTGTTTCGACTTGTTTAATCGTTGACTTACTCCTTTTTTGTAGCGAATTGGAGAAAGCCCTTTTATTTTTTTGAAACTGCGGCTCAGTGAATGTGCATCCGGATAGCCGATCTGTTCTGCAATCTGTTGCAGCGTTGCACTGGTATGCACCAGAAGATGTGCGGCCCTCTCCATTCGAATCTGTCCAAGATACTGGATGGGACTGATGTTTAACTTTTGTTTGAACAGCCTCGACAAGTGCCCCACACTGCATTCCATTGCTTCTGCCATTACGTCAAGAGCTATGGGCTCATGGAGATGAGCTTTCATATATTCAATAGCCTGTGTGACCGTATCCGGTTTATGTGGCTGAATGGATTGTTCGTGTAAGTCTGTCAATAAAAGATATACCCATTGATGAAATAAGGTTTTGGCATGTAACTTTGCAAGCTTAGTAGACTGCTCCCACTCCTGTTTCAATTCCTCCATACACTGATACATGTGTAGCGGACGGGTTGGTACAAGTGCATATTGGTCCTGAAACGGACGTTCATGGTCCATCAGATACTGAATTTCCATCCCACAGGGCAAGGCTAGGATGGCTTTGTACAAAATCATATAATACGCCACGCCCGAATCCGTCTCCATGTTTAAATACGCCTGCTTGCCTCCATGAATGATGTGGAATCCCTCCACGATGTATCTGTGTTGATCCATTCGTATCCGTGCACTTCCGTCGGTGATATATAGATAGGTACTTGCTGGTAGTTGATAATTCTTCAACTTCTCCCCAGGATGCAAAGCGTTTTGGCGTACATCCAGTATTTTGACAAAAGCATGATTCCACAACCTGATGTGATCATTCAAATTCATATCCGCTGTACTTTCCCTCCCGCCATATTACATCGACATACCTTCTTGCTGCTCTTATGACTGCCTGTAATTTTCGCTCATTATGTATATTTCATTTCATTATAAATAAATTGATAACAATTCTCAATAACATGCACAATCAATATTAACTTATCCATTTGGACAACATATTTGGACTGCAATGTATACGTAGCGGGATAATAACGCTAGAATCAGCAACATTTTCTAACCTGTTGCAAAATCATAAAAGGCATGATATATTAATTGAGCCATCAATGATTGATGCATCAAATATTGATACATCAATGATTCGAGAGCATCCAAATAATCATTAGGCAATGGCATTGTATACTGCAACATTAATCATTGGTTAACATGCGCCGTTGTTCATGATTCAGATTCACCCGGGAGGTCTAGTCATGACACGTATTGTTTCCAAAGAAGAACAAATCATTAATCTGTTGAACGTGCTGGGTAACAAACTCAGTCCCAAGTTCGAACGCTGTACAGGTATCAGTTCCTCTCGCTTTGAAATTCTGCATGAGCTGGATCAGGTCGATGAGATTAACCAATCCATGCTGCAGAAAATCATTAACATTGATAGTGCTGCGATTACACGACACTTGAAACAGCTTGAGGCGGACCTGATGGTTACAAGACGTAAAAATCCTGATGATAATCGGGTCACTTTTGTTCGTTTGACGGACCACGGTCGGAAGCAGATTGAAGGCTACAAAGCTGAGAAGACCAATTTTATCAACCAGATTTTACAGGATTTCAGTGAAGACGAAGTTCAGTCACTCGCCGATTTCCTGGAACGTAT
This sequence comes from Paenibacillus sp. FSL E2-0151, assembly GCF_037993015.1. NCBI lineage: Bacteria > Bacillati > Bacillota > Bacilli > Caryophanales > Paenibacillaceae > Paenibacillus > Paenibacillus sp. FSL E2-0151. Next base: position 2,285,973 of record NZ_CP150308.1, on the reverse strand, counting down.
GCAGAACAATTTCTAAACCCATATATAGAGGAGAGATCCATGCATGAGTACAATTGAAAGCAAATTCCAAAAAACCAATGATTTTAACGAAATCACCTACGGTCGTCGTTCTGTTAAACTTTACGATCCTGAAGTGAAAATTAGCCGTGAAGAAATGACTGAAATTCTGTCAGAAGCTTCCCGTGCACCATCTTCGATCAATTTGCAGCCTTGGCGTTTTCTGGTTGTAGATACAACTGAAGGTAAAGAAAAGCTTGCTCCACTTGCGAGATTTAATCAAAATCAAGTGTTGACTTCCTCCGCAGTCATTGGCGTATTCATTGACATGAAAAACGCGGAACATATGGAAGAAATTTTTGGTAAAGCCGTAGAACTTGGTTATATGCCACAAGAAGTTAAAGATATGCAACTATCAAAAGTATTGCCTTATTATGAAAATATGCCTGCTTCCGCTATTCGCGAAGTTAATATGATCGACGCTGGACTTGCTTCCATGCAATTAATGCTTGTAGCACGTGCTCACGGTTATGATACTAACCCAATCGGTGGTTACGAAAAAGACCAAATCGCAGAAGCATTTGGCATGGACAAAGAGCGTTATCAAGCGGTTATGTTGATCTCGATCGGTAAATCGGCCAAAGAAGGTCACCCATCCTACCGCCTGCCTGTAGAAACAATCACAACTTGGGCATAATATCAGGGACGGTTTCCCCTTTCTTAACACATTCCAAACTAACACAATATGGAGGTTATACATTATGATTATCATTCACGCTCATCTGCAAATTAAACCGGACCAAGAGCAAGCATTCCTCGCATCTGCGAAAGAACTGATTGCTGCAACACGTCAAGAAGAAGGTAACATCAGCTACGATTTGGCAAAAAGCACAGAACGCGAACAACAATACACGATGATCGAGCTGTGGAAAGATGAAGCTGCTACAGCTTCCCACAACACAAGCGCGCATTTCCAAGCTTTTGTTCAACAAGCAGCAGCATTCATGGCCGCTCCAATGAACGTTGAAGTATTTGCTGGAGAACAAGTTAAAGCTTAAAAATCACCGCGTTGAGTACTTCATTATACGCTATATGACAGAAGAACCAGGTAGAAGTCATTCTAGGATGACTTCTACCTGGTTCTTCTTCGTTTAGTGAGCAGAAATAGTGGTAACCCTCATGACCAGTTCAAGAATACCTCCCTATCATACTAACCAGCAGCAAATGTTACCCTACTTTTTATTCGAGCCGAATTGCCCGCGCCACCTCCTTGAGAAGCCCAATAAAGATCAGTATTGCAACTTCTGCTCGCAAAAACACCTTTCCGTTGCCATCCACGATCTCCAGTTCGAGTAGGTTATCACTATTGAGACCAATCGTACGCGGAAGCGGTTCGATCCCGCTACCTAAAGTAATTCCACCAATTCCAACCGTTGGGCTATCGTCAAAGGGCGCAATGAACCTTCTCCCTACTCGGTTACCTGTTCCGATAACAATGCGAACTCTCACCTGTAAAAGATTAACTTCAAGCGTATGTCTTCCACTCCGCAGCATTGGATAGCCTTAGAGAAAATCCTTTTGAGGTGGGGTGATATTCATTTACCTGATCAATTTTAATGAAATTACGCGGATCTTGTTCTTTTTCACCATATCAGAGCAATACATTAGCAAAAAAATTCAATGTACTTGCCCTGCATCTCTCGTCCTTTCCGCAGAAGAATTAGCATAGATATCTTTGCGAATGCCATTTAAATGTTATTTCTCGAGCAACCTTTTCCCTTGTAATTCAGGGAGTCTGAAGTGAAAAACAAAAGAGCCCTGCTGTTTATCTAAAACAGACAGGACTCACTTGACTATTAATCTATTAATACGATAAAGCCACAACGTATACATCACTGCAGACCAAGTAACTTCTTAGTTCATTTGACAGCCTTCAATTTTATAAATTTCCGAGTGTAGTAAGTAATTCGAATATAACCGATTAAAAGAAAGAAAACACGGAAATACGGCTGGGAATCATATCCTCTATAGAAGTCATAAGCCCATAAAATTGTCAGGATCAACATACTAATTACATCTACAATAATAAAAAATTTTAAGAACTTTGTATTAGTCACATTATTCCCTCTTTTTCATCGTGATGTAGTCCATGTTGCATTAATCTTACAATTAAAACTCTATTGGAAAGGTTTTTTAATAGAAGATGTAGTACCTATTAAACCAGTATAATTAGAGTTCTTATAAAAGCTAGTTTCAGTTTTTATCTGATAAAATGAAGGGGTTTTTTCCATGTTATTGTGATATTGTTTTATCTCAAGGTATATTTCTGATTGTAATGGTTTATTTATATTGTACACACTCTGAATTACAGCTGCAATACCTGTCACTAAACCTATATAAGGATATAAAGATGCTATAGCTATAGCTGCTTTGTTAACGTTATCAATTAGACTTTGTTTGTACCTTGCTGTAGTGAACAAAGTCCAATTCTCAGCAGCAGATAAACGCGCATTTAGTGTACTAGCATCTAATTTTAATTGCTCTGAATTGGTTGTAAACTCTAAAAACAATTCTCCATCAAGATATACATTTCCATTGTCATCTTTAAATAACTCTTGTATGTTCCCATTCTGATCTGTAATTGTCGCTTCAGTATGTTCAGAGTTTTTGTATACCAAACTTAATGTTTCATTATTAATTTCATCATTCAGAAATACACCGTTATCTGTTTTAGTAATTTCTACACCATTATCATTATACAAAGTTGTTCCTTGAATGTTAATTGTAGAAGCATGTGATTGTGGGATTGGTAAGATATTTAGCGTAAGCGCACCCAACATAATACTAATAATAACTTTTTTTAACTTCATATTCAATCTCTCCTCTTTAATTAATAATAAATGAAATTGATGATTAACAGATCTGGATTTTAATATCTGACATGGATTACCTTTGGATGCTGCAGAATAAAGTAATTTGCTACATTCACTTCAATATCAACTACATTAGGTTTATTAAAATTTCATCATTTGAATAAATAGAATTTTAACGATTAAAGCTATAATATACAGATCAGTAGTAGATTTCCGCTCTATATATTTTATTTAAGATCGCTAGCTCGATTTATGCAAAAATGATCAGTTATATATTGAAGAAGATTTCTAAGCATCCATTTTAATCATAATGTACATAAATTTTTCACGTGATTTAACCAACCCCTTATTTGAGATACATTTTCTATTTACTTCAAAAATTTTACATCATGTATTAAAAACATACAAGTAATTTTATGGTTATAATTGATATTTTTTCTATTTCCCAATAAAAACACAACCTAAACAATTAAAGATGCACTACACTGGCGGCTCGGGTGATTGAATTAATTCTATTATAGCCTCTCCATGTTTAGGAGAAATCGTCTGTAAAGAAGCACAGAGGTATGTCAAAAATCGGGCAGGATCTTTATCGGCTTCCTCCAGCGAGAGCCATGCAGTTAATTGGGAAGAAGCCGTGATCCATTGATTGACTAACGTCGTTTTGCCCGCACCTGCGGGAGCAGACACCAGGATCAGTTTCGCACGCATCCCCTCGTTCAAGAGATTATTCAGTCGAGGACGATCTACCACTTTAGTACGAAGAGTTGGAATGTATAATTTGGTGGATAAGATAGGTACAAACATGATCAAACCCTCCATTCAAGTATCATAAAATTCATCTAACAGGTTAAGTTACAGCTATAATATCTGCTCTCCATGTTGATATCCGTTCCTGGTTTTGGCATCTATACTAACATAAAAATCAAAAAAACACGCCATAAAAGGCGCGTTTTTAGAACTGAACTTCCGATTGTTAGACCCATCTAACATTGGCAGTAAGCCCAGAAAAGATATGCATTGCAATTTTTATTGGCCCGAATCACTTTTCCATTCGCCTCCACCATCTCCAGCTCAAGCAAATGATCACTGCTGAGGCCAATGGTACCTTCAAGCCTATGTGAAGCAACATCTGGAGTCTCTGGCTCTTCATCCGAAACCAGGACCGCTGTGTTCAGGGCCTTCTGATGGACTGCAAGCATGCGTGGTATTGCTATCAACACTCTCGTATGCTGTTGGTCAAGGGAAGTATAATTAATATTACCACTGTTCTCTATGTGATATAACCTATTGTTCAAAGCCTACTGCCTGATTAAGTTGGTCAAGCAACTTGGGTAACCTATCCTCGGTCATCCCCCTCCGACAAGGGACAGGAACGTACGCAACGGCAGATCCCGGATCATGGCAGCCATCATCTCGGAGGAAACAGCATCGGACGGTGCAAGTTCAGGCCGTTTGTCTCTCAGTTGTTGCAGAATCAGGGCGGTCTTCGGATTGGCCATCAGATCGCCAATCGTCGTGTTCCGGTGGATCGCCGTGACAATCTCTTGCGTCGACCGAACCGTTACCGAAGCCCGGAGTGTTATATCCCGAGAGGAACTGCCGATCAGCAGCTCGAACTCGCCCGATTCTACGTGCCAATCGCTCAGGTCAACGTTGTAATATGCAAAGCTGCGTTTGTCCAGCGTGAATGTTACCGTTATCGTCTCACCCGGCGCCAGTTCAATCTTCTCGAAGCCCTTCAGCTCTTTCTCCGGACGAATAACGCTGGACGCCACATCGCGCACATACAGCTGAACAGTCTCCTTGCCAAGCCGGATGCCCGTATTCTTCACGTCCAGGCTGACTTGCAGCGTATCCCGGTCCGTGATCTCTGGTGAGTCCAGCTTCAGATTGCTGTATTCAAACGTTGTATAGCTCAAGCCGTAACCGAACGGGAAGAGTGGCTCGATCTCCTTCGCTTCATAATACCGATATCCGACGAACAGTCCTTCCCGATACTCCACGTGCTCTCTCCCCAGGAAAGAATGGATGGGACGGGTTATGCTTCACATGCTGCGGGAACGTCTCCGCCAGCTTTCCGCTAGGATTCGTATCTCCGAACGACAGGTCGGCGATTGCGCCGCCCAGTGCTTGTCCGCCCAAGTATGCTTCCAGCACCGCTTTTACACGCCCTAGCCAAGGCATGACCACCGGGGCTCCATTACTCAGCACCATCACGATGTTTGGCTGAACAGAAGCGACTTGTTCAATCAGGTGGCATTGATTCGCCGGCAAATCCAGGTACGTCCGGTCGTAACCCTCCGATTCATATCGATCGGGCAATCCTACGAACAAAACAACGGTATGCGCTTCGCTTGCGATCCGCTTTGCATCGTTTAGCAAAGCCATGTCGTTCTCGTCGCTATCCAGATCGTAGCCTTGTGCGTAAATGATTTCGGCTTCCTCGCTCGCTGCCTTCCGAATCTCCTCCTGAATAGAATCAAGCTTGGTCGGATTCACATGTGAGCTTCCGCCGCCCTGATAACGCACTCGCTCCGACAAAGCGCCAATCAGTGCAATCTTGCCCGTCTTCGCCAGAGGCAGCAACTGTTCCTCATTCTTCAGCAGCACCATCGTCTCACGCGCGAGCTGGTGGTGAGCCTCTTGATCGTATGGGCTCCTGCGGAAGAAAAGCCAGCTTTCAAGACAGCGTATCTTTCAGTGGGCTGAGAATCTAATCGGAACCTTGCGTGTAAAGACCTCCTGTCAAGTGGAAGATTCACACCAGCGGATCGCCTCTAAGGTTCGAACGTTCATTCAAGAACATCTTGCCGAGGGGATTTCCCTTCAGACGATCGCGGACCACGTGAAACTGCATCCTGTATATTTATCTAAAGTGTATAAGACCGTATCTGGCGAAACAATCGGTGATTATTTGTACCGTACCCGGATGGAACGGGCCATTCATCTGTTGCGGAGCACCGATCTCAAGATCGCGGAAGTCAGCGGGTTGCTCGGTTTTTTGGCTCCCCCCTCATTTCATCAAAATCTTCAAAAAACATTATGGCTGCACGCCGCAGGAATATCGTAACAAGTGAAAAAGAAAGCTAACAAATCCTGTAATCGGATAGAAGAAAGGTTGTGTCCGAATCCAGACGCGTTCTCGAAGAGTTTAGTAATTAGTGTGACAAATATGGAACCTATACAAGCCTGATTACATGTCTCCACCGATCGATTAAAGACCGCACATTCATTCTCTCGATAATTAGCCCAGATAAACAAAAAATATACATTCCCTCTCCCATCATATAAAAAAGGAATTTTCCTTCAGGCCATTGGATAGCCTTAGGGAAATTCCTTTTGGTGTGGGAAGACTCATTCAACTTTCACAGATGGCGGCAGAAAAAATTACTTAACCTTTACACTACGAGCAGGAGTAATGCTTTGCGGATTGTTAAACACATTTTTCGGGTCATACTTGGCTTTGACTCTCCGCAGTCTGGCATAGTTGGCTCCATAGTACACTGGACCGGAATTTTTGATCCCTTGGTCTGGAACGTTGATATAGGAACCCACAATGTATGGTTGCAATTTCTTGCGAGTATTACGAGCGAGTGCGATATTTTTGGCGGCATGGGATGGTTTGAGCCACGTACTGGTCCATTCCACATAGAACTTCTCTTTACGCCAGAAGAAGGCGGTTGATCTAGGTGATTTGCGACTTACTGCTCCGCCCCAGTTGAGGAAATAGAATCCGCCTGGCCCCTCTTCCAGGTTCTCCAAAAATGTTCGCATCGATTTAATGGCTTTGTCGGGGAATGGTTTTCGTCCAAAACCGGACGAGAACTGGTTGCTATACCGTTGAGTCTCGGTCGGATCAGGTTGTAATAAAAACTTCACAACTTCCGTGTAAGGTAACAAACGAACAATGGAACTTGTCGGTGTGCCAACACTCGTAATCGGCTGCAATAGACGGAGTGCCTCTGTTTTTGACCCTAGGAACAGCCCCTCCATGACAACATTGCCACCCTTTTTCGGTCCGATGGACAACTCGCTGCCCAGTCTTGTATCCACAGAGGGAGCCCACCTCTGCCATACTTTGAGCACCTTTTCGAATTGAGCCCATGGCCAGGTGATTTTAAATACAGTCGCCTTCGCTGGAGCACGGCGCACTTTGAATTTGTAACGGGTGTATACTCCGAAGTTACCGCCGCCTCCTCCCCGCGAGGCCCAAAAGAGATCCGAATTACGATTTTTATTAGCCCGAATCACTTTTCCTTTGGCGTCCACCATCTCTACCTCAAGCAGGTTATCACTGATGAGACCGATGGTACGCTGGAGAGGCCCAATTCCCCCACCTAATGTAATTCCACCGATCCCTACAGTAGGGCTGTCACCAAAAGGAGCTATGAAACCTTGCTTGGCAAGGGTATTTGCAATTCTTCCCACTCGGTTTCCTGTTCCAACAACAACCGTTCCATTTTTTTTATCAAGCTTGATGGAATTCAGATCACTCACATCAATCACGATACCGCCATTCACCTGTGAAAGATTCACTTCAAGCGCATGTCTGCCGCTCCGCGGCCTGATCGGTACATTGTTTTCACGAGCCCATCGGATAGCATTGGATACATCCTTCGTCCGTTGGGCAAATACAAACACTTTGGGAAATTTGTCCGTATGCGGGTCCCAGTTCTTGCGCGCCGCTTCATATCCCGGATCTCCTTTATAAATAACCCGTCCGGTAAGCTTTGTTGATGATTTCACACGTCCCACTCCCTGCTGAATAATTGTCCTACAGCCTCTGCTGCATCAAGCACTTTATACTGTATGACGGACATTCGCGGAGGGAATGGGCTGTTGCCCTTAATTTCAAGGTTCATGTTTCAGAGGAATCAATTCTGATTAACTTGCGCGCTTCCTGTTCTTTTTCACCATACCAGACGAGCACGTCGGCAAACAGATCCATGATGCGAACAAAGTTCTGCTTATCCGCTTCTGAAATCTGATCTGCATACTTGAAAATCTCATCAAAGCAAAGCTCCCTTACAAATTCGGTATACTTCGCATATACCTCGCGACCTTTCTCCGAAGGTTTGACGTAAATGTCTTTGCGGTTACCGCTTAAATGAAATTTTTCGAGCAGGCCTTTTTCCGTCAGATTCTTCACGTTCTTGGAAAATGTACTGCGGCTTACACCCAGACGTGCGGCCATCTCCGACATCTTCTCTTCCTTGTCCTCGGCTTCCAGAATGTATTCCAGCGTCTGAATCTGTGAAGCCGAGAACATCATGTCTGTACCATAACTTCGCTGCAGCTTATAGGTGTTCGAGTACGCATTACCGTATTTGATAATTTTCTCAATCAGTTCCCGATGGTCGCCCATCCAATCTAATTTCATGCGTAATCCCTTTCATGTTCAGATTCTCTCTCTTACTCTACTGAAATCAGATCCGTTTTTCAATCCATGTAATCGCTTCTTCAATAACATCATCACGAGTCGGTTCATTAAAGATCTCATGCATCAGATGAGCATAAATTTTGAGTGTTTTATCCGTTGAAGCGATATCGCCGTAAAAGTCACGGGAATCCTTTTCGCTGACCAGTCCATCATTGGCCCCATGCAGTACAAGCACGGGATCTGTAAACTGCTTGGCGTTCTCCTTGAGCCATGTTATTCCATTTCCCAGACTGTTAAATAAATCTACAGAAATCTGTTTTTCAACCAGTGGGTCATTCGCGTAAGCGGATACAACTGCGGGATCACTACATACGCCACTGCCCAGCTCATTAGGGAAATACGTGCCTGTAGGAAGATCCATCGGCAGTTCTCCGGCAACTTTTGTATTGTAACGAGTGAGCGCTCCGGATAGTACGATGCCCTTGACCTTGCCTGGATATTTCGTTCCAAAGGACGAGGTTGCAAAACCGCCCATACTATGTCCGATGACAAACAGCGGAAGATCGCCGCTCTCTTGCAATGCCGCCTCGACAATGACATGAACATCTTCAATAAGATGATCAAACTTTTTATAAAACGTACGCTGTCCCTCGGATCTGGCATGACCACGATGGTCAAACCGATATACGCTAAACCCGCGCTGATTCAGCTTCTCTGTCAAATAATCGTAGCGCCCTGCATGTTCAGCTAGTCCGTGAACAATGACTACAGCTGCCTTCGCATCACTAACTAAATTTTTACTAGAATATAGCCGAGTACCGTCAAAAGATTCGATTGTTTTTTCAATTATACTCATAATATTTCCCATCCCTCTCGCTACGCTCAAGCACCAAACAATTAAATTATTTTAGTACAGGGCGTTATTCGTGTACTTAAGAATGAAGTCCTTATAATTATATTTGATAAGAACAATATTGTTTCTTATAGAAACAATATTATCACCGTCGGCATCCCTTGTCTATATTTAATTAAAGCGTTTACATGAAGGCAAAAAAACGCCATCATATGTTACATGATGACGTCTTTTTCGTTATGGTACCTAGGGGATCGAACCCCTGACCTTATCGCTGTCAGCGGATCGATACTCTTCTGATCGTTAACAGAAATGCGGAGAAAAGCCATCTGTGTCATCAGGCAATAATTTTATGCTCTACCACCCTGTAAACAACGGCTTCGGATTCACATGCGTAGGAAAGAGCGGCAATACTTCCTCTGCCAACTCCTGAATCACCTCAGCAGGAGGCCGACTCGAAAAATGAATGCCTAGTGCAGCATGATTAACTCCCACCGCTCGCCATTCCTCCAAAAGCTGAATCAAACCTGCCCGACCTGTACGTAATATGTATCCGCCACGAAGCGGTGTTCGCGGATAATTGACATCTTCCACAAGATCAATCCATTCGTTGGTCATATGCGGCTTGAACATGCCATTAGGTATTTTTTCACGCCAGGCACTAATCTTATGGCCAAGCATCTGAGGACCGGATTCGTTTGCCGTTGCTTCGGGATACGTGAGCCAGCCGTCACTGTTCTTCGCAATCCAATCTAAAGACTGCCTGCTTGAGCCTGTCACAACGAGCGGAATACCACCAGCTGCTGGTTTCGGGAGCAACTCAAGCCCTTTCAATTGACCAAGAGAAGATTGAATTGCGCCAGTTCTATCCTGTATAAGCTCACGAAAAAACTCCACCGTCTCCCGGAATCGCACATCACGATGCTCCCCATCTATCCCATAAGCCGGAAACTCAGCAGGTCGGTCGCCAGAAGCAATCCCTAACACAAGTCGTCCGCCCGAAAGTACATCAATGGATGCAGCTGCCTTGGCTAAATCAATCGGATGGCGAAGCGAGAAGATCGCACTTCCTGTTACTAGGGAGACGTTTTGGGTTCTTGCAGCAAGATAGGCTAGATAGACAAATGGATCAAATACTTGTCCAGCATCTCCAAAGCCAGGATCAAATAAAGGGACATCTCGCACCCATACGGCTGCAAAATTTCGTTGATCAATGCTTTCCACGAGGTCAGCTTGTCCTTTTAGAACATCCATGTGTCCTTTATAAAATTTAAGTGGTAAAAACAGCCCTATTGTTAATTGGTCTGGGGCAAACATACGGCGGAAACCAGGGTGTTGATTGAAGTTTTCCACCGCTTGTGTTGACGGATTTTCTATTCGTTCCATAACATCTATAGGTTTGTTCATTCCTTCTCCTCCTACAACAATAGTAATCCAGTGTACTGGTATCTTTTCAATTCGACCGGAACTGATATAATTGTAACCATCGATTGACCCCATAAGTAGTGACAACTCTCAACAAAATAACAGGGTCAGTTTTGGCAACGAGGAGGATTAACATGATTGATTTGACATTATTGTTGAACAAAGAGTCTGGAGATCCGTTATACGCTCAGCTTTATAACTATATTAAAAAAGATATTTTGAACGGAAAGTTACCAGCCGATTCTCGACTTCCCTCTATTCGCTCACTATCCAGCCACCTCCACATTAGCCGTAATACAGTCGATATGGCCTATCAACAGTTATTAGCCGAAGGTTATGTCCAGAGCAGACCTAGAAGTGGCTTATACATAATGGATTTGAAGCTGGAAGCATTGCCCTTGTCCCATGTAGTGAGTAAGGATTGGTTGGAAAACAGTATTCAGGATAGCCCAGAGATTCGATACAATTTTCGTTATGGTGACGTAGATGCCGAGCATTTTCCATTTGCCACTTGGCGCAAGTTATCCAATCAGAGCTTGCTCCAGAACCAAATGAAGTTGTTCTCTTATGGCGATCCTCTTGGAGAACCGGGACTTCGATCTGAAATTGCAATTTACCTGCACAGCTCTAGGGGAGTAAATTGTTCACCTGATCAAATTATAATTGGAGCTGGTGTTCAATACCTGCTCGGTGTGTTATCTGGATTAATAGGTGACGTTAGTCACGGTATCGCGATAGAAGACCCGGGATATGACGGTGTTCGAACGGTTTTTCAACATAAAGGTCTAAACATTCACCCTATTCCGCTAGAAGCAGATGGACTTCATATCCATAAGTTATACAAAAGCAATTCCCGCATCGTCTACATTACACCGTCACATCAGTTCCCCTATGGAATGGTCATGCCGCTGGCCAAGAGAATGCAATTACTAAAATGGGCAACAGATCAGAATGGGATCATTATTGAGGACGATTATGATAGTGAGTTCAGATATGTCGGCAAACCGATACCTTCCCTGCAAAGCCTGGATACTCAACAGCGAACCGTTTACCTGGGGACATTTTCAAAGTGCCTTCTTCCTTCATTACGAATTGCATATATGGTTTTACCACAGACCATGTTAGAGCTACACCGTAAACAAGACTACCGATTATATGATCAAACGGTCTCTCATTTTCAGCAGAACACCTTAGAGCTGTTTATGAGTAATGGACATTGGGAAGCCCACATTCGCAAGATGAGGAAGGTATATCGACAGAAGCAATTCACACTTATTTCAATGATTCAGAAGATGATGGGTGCTCAAGTTACCATCATTGGTGAGGATGCAGGACTTCATATTTTGTTGCGTGTACATAACGGAATGGATGAACACAAGCTGATTGCTACTGCTGAGAAGGAAGGTGTCAAGGTCTACCCGGTATCCCCCTTTTGGGCGCAACCAGCTCAAGCGGAGCAATCCATGGTTCAGATTGGTTTTGGTGGATTGAGTATTGAGGATATTACAGAAGGCGTATATGCCCTTCACCGGGCTTGGTTTGGGGTCTGAGAACATTCGTATTACCACGACCACAAAACCAAACCATTTCCACATCGAAAAAACCCGCAAAACACTCGAAAATCCTTGTGTTAAGCGGGTTCTTTACATATGGAACCTGGAGTGATATATATTTCTTAGGTTACATTCTAATCATTCATCTCATCAACAGCAGTCTTACCAGCGATTCGTCCGAAAGTAAAGATATCCGTCAAGGCATTACCGCCTAAACGGTTGCCTGCATGTATACCTCCTGCAACTTCCCCAGCGGCATACAGATGTGCAATCGGCTGACCGTTTTCATCCAATACGCGAGTTTGGGTATCGATCTTGATACCACCCATTGTATGGTGAACCGCCGGCTTTCTAGGCGTAGCATAGAATGGAGACTTCTCAACTTTTAAGCTAAACGTATCCTTATGGAACTCCGGATCAAAGCCCGCATCCACATATGAGTTATACTTATCAATCGTATTTCTAAGAACTTCAGGTTCCATTTTGATTTTCACTGCCAGTTCTTCTATCGTGTCGGCTCTGAACAAGGTACCTTCTTCGACTTGACGGTCTATCTTTTCCTGGCTTGTGTTCGCTGCCGTTTTCTTGATCTCGTCATCCGCAATCAGGTAAAATAAACTTCCCTGCTCGATAGCTGCTTTCGTTAAGACATCTCGTCCAGAGAATTCATTAACAAATCGTTCTCCCTTTTTATTAACAATGACAAAGTTTTCAGGCGGTACTTGCAGTCCACTGAAGAGTTCGCCCGTATCCGGATCGGCTACCGGCATCATTTGAGTGAAGCCCATGCCTGTCAGCGCTGCTCCTGCACTCTTGCCAAGCGATATTCCATCACCAGTCATCGCATAGGAATTTGTTGTTTTGATATCATCGTCAATATGGCTCCAGTATGTGTTATATTCCTTGAGCATCTGTGTATTTGCACCAAAACCGCCGCTGGCAAGCACAACGGCTTTGGCATGAATGGTTATGTTCTGACCATTGACACCTGTTGCGATAACACCTGTTATTTTTCCATCTTCGATGATCAATTGTTTGACCGGGCTATCTGTAATAATTTTTCCTGAATGCTCTTCTACATATTTGCTAAGTGCAATGATAAAGGCAGAGCCATAACTTTTGACAGGTTTATGGCCACGACGCCAAAGGGCACCCACTGGAGCAAATACGATACTCTTATCATACTCAACCCCGATATCCTCAAGCCACGTTACACTTTCCAAGGCACGGTCTGTAAGTACTTTGACCAGATCGTATTGTCCATAGATCATGCTCCCATTCAGGTCTGTACGTTTGCCCCCAAAATACGTTTGCATTCTGTGAAGAAGTGGGGAGTCGAATAAATAAGCCTTTTCTGTGCCGAACTTATCCTGATATGCAGTAAACTCTTCTTTGAGTGCATGGAAATCATCTACATATTCTGGATGGATCAAGCTCTCATCGGTACTTAATAAATTCTCAATCGTCTGTCTTTCCCCTGGATTCTCAGTGAACTGTTGTTGCCATACAGGATCTGCAGCATTGACAGGACCACCTGAGCGGATCGTATTCCCCCCAACAGCAGGATATTTCTCAAGTACAATCGCACTTGCTCCTTGTTGTAAAGCTGTAGCAGCAGCACTGAGTCCTGCGCCACCTCCACCTACAACGACCACATCGCAAGTGTATTCTTCGTCATCTTTCATCTGGCTGCTAGCAGGTTTTGGACGTCTTTTCAGGATGTCAGGATTCACTCCGGCAAGCTTAACCGCTTTGGCTACACCATTGATGACAGCATTACTGGTTTCAGAAGCACCTGAGAGAGCATCTACATTCAGCGTCTGTCCCTCAATGATTTTATTCGGAATTCTTACAAAAACAACATCGGCGATCCCTTCCGTTTCACCCTTCGAATCGATATCGATGCTTTCAATTCTATTTTCACTAAAGGATACCTTCATCTGCAGATTGCCACTGTGACCTATGGCATTGATCTCATACACACCGGGTCTATAGGTAAACTCCTCTTCTTCGTTGAGCTGATTTGAAATTTTGGCAAACCGAAGGAACCGCAGGAAACATGTTTCCAGGAAATCGATCGTTCCTTCATTGTTCAGGTTGCCTGATTCGTCAAATGCTTTATGTGCGCTGCCAAGCAAAAATTCATACCCTGGCATCACGTTAGCTTCGACACCTGGTGCATCCAGGATTTGACGAAGATGCAGTTGTGCACGCGAGGAACCTTGTGTTCCCTGTGACGCACCAATGATCATCACGGGCTTGCCAGCAAGCGGATGGATTTCAAAGCTCAACCATTCCAGCAGGCTTTTAAGGGATGAAGGGATGGAATGGTTATATTCTGGAGTCGCAATAATGACACCATCACTTGCGATAATTTTTTCATTAAACGATTGTATAATTACACTGTTTGTTTGGTTATCGGACTGATTAAACATCGGAACATCTGTAATATCGAGGATTTCAATGGCTGCTCTGGACTCAAAATGCTTTTGTATGAATTGAAGCAACTTGCGATTATACGATTTCTTTGCATTTGTGCCAACGATCGCTATGATTTTCATTGTGATTAGCCCCCTACTCTTGCCAGGAAAATTTTTTCGTTTTTTTCTTCAACGTCCTTTTGGATAACAGTTCCGTAGTGAGCTCCGTAAACAAAACAAACTCATTGAAGATTTCGTCAAGCTCGGCCACTTTTTGAGCGTCAATGAGATTACCACTGCTATCAAATGCACTCTGGGATTTTCCCAAAAGAAACTCGCTACTAGGCATCATTCTCGCACCAAGCTCAGGTGAATCCAGGATTTGTCTAAGATGCGCTTGTGCCCTGGAAGAACCGAGTGCACCATGTGAAGCACCTACAATCAGAACAGGCTTGTCTTTCAAGGTTTGAGTCGTGTAGCTGATCCATTCCAGAGCACTTTTCAACACGGCAGGGATCGCATGGTCATACTCGGGAGTAGCGATAATGACACCTTTCGCTTTAGAGATTTGATCTAATAAGTCTTGTACTTTCACAGGAATATCAACTTCAGCATCCTCTAATTCATCTTTTTCAATAAAGGCAGGCATATCCTTAATTTCAAACAAGTCAATCTGGGCTTCACTAGCAAAATGCTTTTGCATAAATTGAAGTAGCGTCCGGTTCGTTGACACATCCGAATTTGTGCCCACGATAGCTAAATAGTTCATCGTAATCCCCTCTCTGTCATTCGAGATGATGTTCGTTACTGTCAGGCTCAATCTTTCGGCCTAACTCTAACATATCAAAGCTCAAATGATCTAATAGTTATTCATTGCAGTTTGATAACTAATTTGTTATAATCACCTCAAATTCAAAGTTTGTTACTTTTTTCACAAGGGGTGAGGAACATGTCTAAGTTAGAATCTCAAGATATCTTGTGTTACATTGACAGCCTATTAAAATACAGCAACTATAGCAGGGCTGCACAATCCCTTTACATATCTCAGCCCTACCTCACAAAGGTCATCAAGAAAATCGAAATTGAGTTGGGCTGTGAGCTAATCACTCGCAACAAACTTCCGTACCGATTAACCGAGCAGGGGAAAATATATTATCAATACTTAACTTCACTCGAAAACAGCTACGCCAAGCTTATTAGGGAAATCTCATATGTATCGGATATTGGCAATAAGGTGATACGGATCGGCATTCTTCCGAGCCTCGGTGTGTACTTAACGCCCCTTTTTTTACCAGATTTTCTGGAGCTTCATCCTGCTTATAAAATTAATCTTGTCGAGGATTTACCTGAAAAAAATGAGAAACGTCTCCAAAATAATGAGCTGGACTTCTGGATCGGGCAAAATTCAAGCAGTATCTCCCCTAACTTGAACTCGTTTAACTGGGGCAGGCACAGTTACCAGGCCATCATTCCGCGTTGCTGCGAATTATATCAAGAGAATGTTGCAGTCATCCCGGAGGGCACAATTGAGATCAGCACCATTTTGAATCAAAAGCTTATTCTAACGTCCAAAGGTTCGGCAATCCGAAAACAGATTGATCAATTGCTCAGTGTCTATAAGGTACAGCCTAATATCGTTATGGAAAGTAATGAAATCTACACTGTACTCAAGCTTGCAAAGCATAATTTAGGTCTGACTTTTGTGCCTGAAAGCATCCATATCAAGGAGTGCCCTTCGGAATACAACATCTATCCTATCCCTGTAGAGAAGATGAGTCTGGATTATTTTATAGCCCATCATGGAGAAAAAAAGTTGAATAGCGTGGATCATGACCTCATCCATACTTTTCTCAATCACGGACAACAATGTGCAATATAGGAGGCTATCATGAAAGCTTTTACGAGAACGATACCGCTCATGGGAACGAACATATCCCTCTATATCGAGGGGACAGATGCTGAAGAGCTTGCCGAGGAAGCCGTGAATATGCTCATCCGTTATGAACAAGTATTTAGTGCCAACAGTCAGCAATCGCAGCTTGCCCTGCTAAAAAAAGAAGCCGCATCACATCCGCTTAGAGTAGACAAGGAACTGTATGATCTTATTAAGATAGGCAAAGAACACAGCCTGAATAAAGATTCATTTTTAAATATTGCGATAGGGCCTTTGATCAAATTGTGGAGAATTGGTTTCCGCGAGGCACATGTGCCGGAGGATACAGAGATTAAAGCGGTGCTGGAACTCTTGAATCCGGAGCATATACAGCTTGACGATGAGCTGCAAACGGTCCATTTATTCAAAAAAGGCATGGAAATCGACCTTGGAGCGATCGCTAAAGGTTATTTTGCTGATCAAGTTATGTCATTTTTCAAGAAAAACGGAGCTGCATCAGCTATGGTCGATATGGGCGGCAATGTTCTGGTTCATGGCGATTCTCCCACCGGGTCCAGTCTCTGGAAAGTTGGAATTCAAAATCCCTTTTTACCTAGAGGAAATGCAGCAGCACTCGTTAGTATACGCGAGCAATCCGTTGTTACATCAGGAATATATGAGAGAGTTTTAGAGAAGGAAGGGAGTCAGTACCATCATATATTTAACAGCAGAACAGGCTATCCAATCGAAAGTAATATCGCTTCTTTAACGATTATTGCGGATCGATCACTCGACTCCGATATATATACTACAGAATTATTTGGGTTAGATGCGGTCTCCATTATTCATAAAGTTAATAATATGAAGGATATCGAAGCTGCCGTAATCACGACGGATGGAAATCTGGCCTATACCGATAATCTTAGAGGAAGAATTGAGCCCGTATTAAGGTAAAGTTAACAGCTACTTCTTTAAGCCAGGATCTAACGGCTTTTCCTACTCGCTGATTAAACAGACAATAAAGTGGACGGAACAAGTTCTTCCGCCCAACTTTATGATCTGAGTGAATCAATAGCAACTGCCTTATAATTAACGTGTCTACATCAAACCCAACAAATTATAGATCATCACTGCTGCTTCTGCACGGCTGGCATTCTTCTTCGGTGCAAACTCATCGTTACCTACACCGTTTATGATGCCTGCTCCCTGGATTGTCTCTACCGCTTGCTTCGCATAACTTGCGATGTGTGCTTCATCCTTGAAGGCTGTAGCTTCACCACTTGTTAACGCTAGTTGCTTAATTTGGACAGCCTTGTATACCATAACCGCCATATCTTCTCGCGTAATGTTCTCATGAACTCCGAATCGTCCATTTGGTTTCCCGTTCACAATCCCCAACTTCTGCGCGGTTGCGATATTTCCATGGTACCATTCTCCTTGCTTCACATCACTAAAACTTGTCGTTGCGCTTTCATCCGATAGCTCAAACAACTTCATCAGCATGGTGATGAATTCTGCTCTTGTCACTTGACCATTCGGATTAAACTCGCCGTCGCCTACACCCTTCACAATGCCTCTTGCTCCCAATGCTGAGATCGCATCCTTCGCCCAATCTTGGGTCACATCCTTAAAGCTCGTTGCAACATACGCTACCGTATACTTGCTTAGATACGTTGGCTTGAACTCTACTTTTCCTGTCGCTGCATTGTATTTACCATTCGTCACCACTCTTAGCTCTCCGTTGTCCTTCACATCGTATACAACGACGTTGTTTGGATTTTCGTTAGCCTTTAGTGTGTATGGCAATTCAATCACGAGATCATCTCTGCCATCAAACTCTGTAAGTTTCTTACCATCAATCGTTAGCTCAATATCGTATACGACCTCACCGTTCAGCTGAGCTTGTGCGCCAGCTGGCAGTTGATTAGCTGCGATTTTCTTAATCGACAATCCTAACGTTTTCCCTGCACTTGTTCCTGTTCCAAGCAGTTCGGTTGCCACGGTTACGACTGCCGAGCCTGTGTTGATCTCGATGCGATCTACCATAGAAGCTCCACTTGTTAAGCGCGCATCTACTGCTAGCTCAATCGTTAGCCCGTTCAAGCTTGCATCAGCTTCAACTTGCATGTGTAGCTTACCGCCTGTCGTTTGATCAAGCGCACGCTTCACCGTATCCGCACTTAACTTCACTTTAGAAACACCGCTCTCATTTACGACCGGCTTAATGTGTATTTGACCGTTGTCCATCACCACTGGCTCATTTCCACCTGGAGCTGTTGGTACTGTAGGTGCAGGAATGTTACCGTCACCGCCACCATTTCCATTACCACTACTTGGTGCTTGTGGTGTTCCATCAACCGATGGTGTTACCGTTACCGTAGCGCTAGATGAAAAACCACCATCCACTGTAGTTACTGTAATCCTTGCTGTTCCTGGTGCCACCGCTGTTACTTGACCTGTCGCACTTACAGTGACTACAGCTGTATTGCTTGAGCTCCATGTTACTGCTTTTTTCGTTGCATTAGCTGGTGTTACCGTAGCTGTCAGTTGCCCTGATTGACCTTCTACGATTGACAACGTCGTTTTGTCCAAGCTAATTTCGCTAACGGGTACGTTCTTCCCATTGAGTGCATCATACTCACTTTGTGTAATTGGAATTACCGTTCCGTGACGCGGACTGGCTGGTAAGTTGTAGTTAGAAGATAATGTCCAGACACCTGATGCAAGATTTGTTGTCTCGAATGGAACATAACCTCTTCCACCAAACTCATCTACGAATAAATACCATTTTTCATCGGTATTCGATTTGAAGATCGTTGGACCCTCGACCCATTTGATGTTACCAACGCCTTGATTAATCATCTTGAAGGTTGGATCTAAGATCGAGTCACCGACCTCTTGGAAGATCATCTTACCAAATGGAGCAGAAGCTCCGTTGTTTTGCTCATCTTTCGTAAAGCGATACACTTTTCCTTCATGCTCAATCATCGTTGTGTCAATGATTGAATATCCATAATCCAGATATACTTGCGGTTCAGTAAACGTATAGAAATCTCTTGTCTTACTATACATCATTTTTTGATAAGCATCGCCTGTATGGGATGCATCATCAAACATTCTTGATGCCCAAAATACGATATATTCACCTGTTGTGTTGTCGTACATAATTTCTGGTGCCCATGTATTACCCGCTTCTTCCGGTGCAACCTCTACCATGCGTTGATCTGTCCAATTGACTAGATCATTCGATTCCCAAACCATAATGGAACGACTGCCCCATGTGTGTGCTCTGCCCCAGTTACCATTGCCGTTAATTTTCAGATCGGTAGCGATCATGTAGAACTTATCACCTTCAGGCGAACGAATAATGAACGGATCACGTACACCCTTCTCCCCTAAGGTAGAGGTCAATGCAGGTTTACCATTATTCAATTCTCGCCAGTTCAACGGATCATTACCGTTACTTAGTGCAAAGTAAACTTGCTCCCCTGTTGCGGTACCTTCTCCAGTGAAATATGTGAAAAAGTATCCCGCATATTTTTCATCAGCAGGCAATTCCTTCACCTTCGCAATGAATTCCTTCGTAGTGGATGCTGAATTTAATGTAATCGTAGCTGTAAGCTTCACGTCTACATTTCCACTACCGTGTGCCGGACGTTTTACTTCTCCAGTAACTGAAACGACGTTTGGTTGTACAGAAGCCCAAGTAATCGTTGCTCCATATAGTCCAGATGTTGGTAATGCCATATGACCTCTTACATCATTAATGTTATGAACGACTAGTGCTGCTTTTGCTTCATCTACAGAAGTGACATCGTTTGGCAATGCCTTAACCGTCAACTGAAAAGTTTTGTTAACTGTCTCTGTACCATCTGTAAATACTGCTGTTAACGTTACAACTTGATCACCTGTTGCGTTAGCTGGTCTGGTTACGGCACCTGTAGTTGAGATGACATTCCCCTTATCTGAAGTCCAGCTTATTGTTGTGCCATAAACACCTGATGTTGGCAATGTTACATTGCTTATAATCGCATCTTTTGAAGCATTAGAAGCAAGAAGATCATGAATCGTTAATTTCTCTGTCGCAGCCGATACAAGCATGCCCTCCATCAAAGCAATCTTCTGATCTGCATGAGCCTTAAGTGATGTAATATCTGCCGCAGTCATAGCACCATCATAGATTTGGAAGTCTGCAATCAACCCGCCGAAGTATGGATCAGCTGTATAGAATGACTTACCGATGGTTCCACTACTGCCTGAAGTATTTTTTATTTGTTCTAGTGTCATTCCATTCGTTGAGCCTGATGCAACAGCAACACCATCGATATAAAGCGTTAGTGTACCATCCGTGCCTGAAACAACAGTCGTAACGACTTTCCATTCATTATTCTTTAAGCCTGTGGTAGAAGTTGAAGACTCATTGTTCCAAGCATTCGTCGCGATACCTAGGCGAGCCAGACCGTTAGCGTTATAACGTGGTGTGAAATACGTATAGTGCGTATTATTATTTGGTCTTCCTAATGCATATAACCACTCGGCAGCGTTTTTACCGCTCCAGTTCACAATGGATGAAACAGTCATATCCGTTAATCCATCAAGTACTCCTTGTGGTAGTTCTACATAAGAGTTAGTTGTGCCACCAGTAAAGCTTAGTACACCAGCATCTTGTGTACGAATCCATTCTGCTTTAGACGGATTCATCCATTTTCCGTTGAAGTTTCCTGTTTGGTCAATAACCGTGGCACCATCGATATCATTCATATCGTAGTGAAGAATGAGCTCTGCCCCAGATGGCTGCTCAACTGGAGGAGTAACGTCTTCATCAGCTAATGTTGCAATCTCTTCAACGGATAATGCACGATTATAAATACGGAAATCATCCAATTTACCATCAAATAAACTATGAGAGCTGTTTCTCGATTTACCAATATAATTCATCGTTGTTTCCAGTAACATTCTCGGCTCAACGTTAAATGTCGAGCTACGTTTAACCTCTTGACCATTCACATACAATACGGTATCAAATTCATCCATTGTAATTGCAACATGTTGCCAAGTCTTCGTTGGAAATAACCCGGAATTTCTCACCGCATATTTATATTCTGATCCCAGTCGCGTGCTGTCATTGCTAAATTTCTCTGTAAAAGGTGTTACCACAGCAAACTCTAGACTACCTGTATCACCTTGTGTGCTCAAGTACATGGTGTTGCGGTTAACCTGTCTGCCTGTGTCGGAAGCAAAATCAAATATTCTTTGATTTGCTTGATTTCTGTCCATTTGAACCCATGTAGAGAACGTAGCCTTCTCAAGATTCAAGGATTGAATCAAGTTATCTGGCAGCTTCACATATCCTGTTGATCCATTAAGCTCTAGTGCACCACCCGTTTTACCAATGCGATCCTCTTCATTAATCGTTGCTCCACCTACTAGTGTTGCGTGATGACCGTTGCCAGAAATGTCATTCACCGTTGTACCATTCACTGTATTTGCATCGAATGAGTAATGTACAACCGGGTCTGTTGATGGTGCTGGACCTTTCCATGCATACTTCTCTTGCAAAGCATCATACTCTGCACGTGAGATTGGAATTACCGTTCCGTGTCGTGGTCCTGGCGGCAGTGCATATTTATCACTACTTAATACATTGTTCATATATTGCGTGCTACTATCCAGATCTGTTGTATATCGGACATGATATGGCCATGAATCAAGGAACAGATACCATTTGTCTTTTTTATTATCCTTAAAAATCGTTTGCCCTTCGTTGTTGCCATTATTTCCGATCAAGCCAAGTTTATTATCACGTGTACCCGGAACAGCGTCGTATTGAAGGCCGTTTGCTGCAATACCGTCCTTGTCATAGTAAAAAGTTGGTGCTTTCTCCACATACACTTTAGTATTCACTTCTGATTTGGTGAATCGGTACAACATATCATTATGCTCAATAAACGTCGTATCAATGGTCGGAAGTGACTCATCAATCATGACCTTTGGCTCAGAGAAGTTGTAGAAGTCTCTTGTTGTTGCGTAGTACATCACATTGTACTGACCTGCAGGTCTTCCGTTATAATCACCGTATGTCTCTGTGTTTTTCATCGATGATGCCCAAAATACGATATACTCTCCAGTTACTGGATCATAGATAGCTTCTGGTGCCCACGTATTTCCTCCAGTCTTAGGAGCAACCTCGATCATACGCTGCTCGCTCCAATGAACGAGATCCTCCGACTCCCATATCATCATGTAATGACTACCTGTAATTTGAGCTTGGTCGAAATTTGTACTTTCACCCATTTTCAAATCGGTTGCCAGCATATAGAATTTATCACCTTCTGGTGACCGAATAACGAATGGATCACGAAGTCCTTTTTCACCCATATCGGATTGAAGGATCGACTTACCATTATTCAGCGCTTTCCAGAACAATGGATCTTCAGCTGTAGCGAAGGATATCTCTTCACCACCCTCATATTCACCTGTAAAGTACGCAAAGAAGTAAGCATCATGCTGTACTGGCGCAGCTGCTTGTTTAATCGTAACGTTAAACGTAAGCTGTTTAGAAGCTGCACCATTCGTAATTGTAGCTATTAGCGTAACGGGCGTATCCGTAGCTTGACGGCTTACCCAGCCTAGCTGTGTAGCGTCACCAGCCGCTTCAGCCGTTCCTTTCACAACTGCCGGTCTGCTAGATACCCATGTAATTGTGGAGCCTTGTTCACCTGTAGTGACAAGACGTAAGTTACCTTTAACGTTGTCAGCATTGTAGATCTCTATCTGTTCAGCATCTAAATCAACCTTCTGCTGATCATCGAATTGCTTCAAGATCGTAACAGGGAATATAGCTGTAGTAGATACGCCTTGATACGTTAAAGTGGCCGTAAGCTTTGCTTGAACATTACCTTCCTGAACAGCTGGACGTTGTACAGTGCCATGGTTAGAAATGACATCAGGATGACTAGAACTCCAAGTAATGCTCACGCCGTTTTTACCGCTTGTCGGTAATGTAACGTTTCTTGTTATCATATCAGCGCTCTTATCGCCTTCACCTAAGTAACGACTGATGTCAAGTTGATTCGCTGCATCATCAACAGTGAGCTGACGTATTTTGGAGATGTGAGTTGCTCCCTCTTGTTGATATAACTCGCCTACTTCTTGCTCCGTCAACGCGCGATCATATACTCGAAAATCAGCTACGCTACCTTGAAGATACGGATCGTTTGAGAAGATTGACTTACCGATAAAACCAGAGAACGGAGCATCCGAGTTAATAATTTCTGACAGCTTTAGTCCCTTCGCATTACCTGAAGCAACCTTAACTCCATCCACGAATAACGTTATCCTATTGCTAGCTTCGGACAAGGACACCGTTACATGCTTCCACTGCCCACCGATAAGGTTTGAATTTGCGCTACCTGTAACTAATGCTTCGTTCGGCCAGCCATTTTTAGAGATACCTGTAGCAATCATATTACCTGATCCACTACCGTGACGTGGTGTTACGAAGAAATATTTGTTCGTTTCTGGTGTTAATACAGTACCCAAACCGAAGATCCAGCGATTCGTACCATCATTCGTCCAGTTCACGATTGAAGATACTGTAATCTCATTCAGACCGTGTAGTAGATCTAGTCCATTTGAGCCCTTAGGAATCTCAACATGCCCACTATTAGATGTAGAGCTTCCACCATTGAAGGAAACAAAGCCAACCTCACTGTTTGAAATGAATTGTCCATTGTTTGGATTTCTAAATATTCCGTCAAATGTAACTGCCTTGTTGGCAACATCCTTCAGTACGAGTTGACCGTCTACTTCTTCAGTCGTCTTCATGTTGTAATGAAGGATAAGATCATCTTTTAGCGATTTTCCCTTAACGGTAACGGCTGATGTGGCTGTAAACTCTCCATCTTCCGTCTGTACCGTAATTGTGGCTGTACCTCCACTAACAGCTGTAACTTTACCCGTTGAATTGACAATCGCTACACTGGAGTCACTAGATGTCCAGATAACTCTTTTATTCGTTGCATTTGAAGGTGAAATCGTAGCCACTAATGTCTCGCTGTCCCCCGCTGATAAAATAAATGTAGGTTCATTAAGCAAGACATTCTTAACGGCAATCTGCTCAATAGAGTCATCCTTAGGTAGTAAGGTAACAATGAACTCCTTCGTTGCCTGGCTTCCACCTAAAGAAATGGTTGCAGTTAACATCACTTGTTGTTCAATTTCTCGTAAGATCACTTCACCAGTTGGACTGATCGCACTTTCATCACTAGAAGTCCATGAGATCATTGCGCCATTCTTACCTTCAGTAGGCAGTTCAAGAGATTCTGTAACTGCCGATATATCACCTAACGTTAGCTCTACTTTACCTTGTTGTACTTGCTTTTCATTAAACGATTGTTCATATACTACAGCGATATCTTCATTATTTAGTGCCTCTCCGTAAATTCTTAAATCTTGAAAGCTGCCTGCAAAAGTAGCATCCCCTAAATAATTGGAGCGACCGATGTAAGCATGCAAATCAGTACCAAAACTTGCTGTTGTTTTCTCTTTGGCGGTCGTGCCTATACTTACACCGTTAATGTAACCTGTAATAGAGCGTTCTGTAATGACCGTCGTATAGTGAACCCATTGACCTTCGTACTGTGACGTAGAAGTGCCTGATACTCCTACCTCAGTCGTCCAAGGCTGGTCAACATTATTACTATTCGTAAATACTGACTTAAAATCACCACTTGGATTCGATGGATTCAACATCCAGTAATTCGTTGGCAAGTTATTGCCAGCTGCTGGAGTACCGTAGAATAATGCTGAGTAGTTCCCACTTCCAGTGTTGCTCTTGATCCATACAGATATCGTTGTATTTTCTTGATTATCAAACAAACCAGTAGGAAGCTGAACGTAGTTTGTATTACTATCAGTTCCCCCAGGTAAAGTGAGACCATCGGTGTACGTAATGTTTCCTACAGCCGTTCCATGCTTTTCATTACCTGATATATCCTGTACATCCTCAAGCAATGGATAATGCGCCAACATCGTTGGTGTTACTCTGTCCGCTGAAGCTTGATTGCTAAATGGCAGAACAAGACTAAAACAGCTACTGAAGGTCATAAGTAAAACTAACATTAGGATTGTAATTTGCTTCCGCATAGCATTCTTCCCTTCGATTAATTTTCAGAAGCATACAACCCATATCTCTCACCTATAAAACCAGACCACCTCGCTCAAGGAAATAGAGATACGTTTTAAAAAAAGAATGCGCTTACATTTCTTCTCATATTACGTCTTCAACACTTCCAATTCAATGTAGTATCTTGTTAATAAGGTGGATTTTTTTATTGCAATTCCCGCAAACTTCAACACTATCCCTATACTTCGAAGTAATCGTTTTCATTCTAAATATACGCTATGTTTAAATTAAAGGATTGAACGCCTGATAAACATAATATATATAGTTGGGCGCTTGTCATATGGACAACGTGTCCGAATACGATGCGGTAAGCCATGGGCGCACCGCATCGAAAAATAAGGAGGATTTTCATTTATGCCAAAACGATTTAGCAGAATGCTCGCGTTCCTCTGTTGCTTGGTAATGGTGGCGTCGCTAATACCTACCAGCTATGCCGCCGCCACTGACAACATCGAGAACGCAGAAGCGAATGAAACACCCACCGCCATTTTTGGAACTCCCGAACTCGGGTCAAACGACCCACTCTGGGGCCAGACCATGGAGCATCACATCAACAAAAGCACTGTGCCCGCCGATCCCAGACCCCATGCCACGGGCACAGCCAGAATCCTTTGGGACCATGACTACCTGTATTCCAGAGTAGTTGTGAATGACAGTAATCTATATCAGGGAGCTGGCGGAGATCACCAGTACGACAGCCTGGAGTTTTATGTCGGCACCGGAACCGGAGGCTCAAACCAATGGCGCGTTAGCGCGACGGGTGTGTTCTCAGGGCAGGCCGCTCCGGGCAGAGCTGCATGGACCCAGATCACGGAAACAGGATATATCGTGGAGATGAGAATACCCAAAAGAACCTTGACCTTGGAGGAGGGCAAGCTTACCTTTGAGGTTTATATTAATAACTCAACGGAAAAGGGCGGTGATCGTTATGAAGTCGTTTCCTCTTTTGGAGTTCCAGACGCAGCTTATACCAGCGCTGATTCATTTACAGACAGCCTGCAGCTCTCTTTAGCCAATGAAGTGGACACCAGATTCTCAATCACCGCCACTGCGGGACCGGGCGGCCGAATAACGCCGAACCCACCCGGCGATGTTCTGAGAGTAGATCGGGACTCTAACAAAGAATTTACGTTTACCCCCGATTCCGGCAAAATGGTGGATACCGTAACGGTAGACGGTGAGACCGCGACTCTATCTGCTGGCACTTATACCTTTTCGAATATTGAGGCTGACCATACAATTCACGTAACATTCAAAAACGATCCGGACGCGGGGATACTTCCCTTTATCGTATGGAATGACAACTTCGCCAGTGGCGAGTACACAACGGCTGTCATCATCGACTTAGGCGAGGGGAAGGCAGCGTTAGGCTCCGAGCTTAATTCGGGCTTGTTTACCTTGTCAGCCAGGAACACAACCCTGAACGGCGAAGCGGTGACCTTTGAAGGAACGCGCAAGATCACAAGGGTATACGCTAATGACGAACCGAAGGTACGCGGCTATCTGGGGCCGGTAAGCAATTCACCGGATTATCAGGACGGACTGGCAAGTGGCCGTTACATCGTAGTTGAGTCTGAGTTTTATTCAGCGAGCGGCGGCAAAACAACGCTGGATGGCAGCAGTAACTCGACAAAGCAGGTTTACAACATCGTCCCAAACGGAGAGATCGTACTGACAGAAGGGAGTCCACTTCGCAACGTGGTTTTTGAACAGGAAAAAGTTGTGAATCCGATCCTTGACAAGTTTACAACATTCACGGACAATTCGGTCAATCGCTCGCTCTACCTTCACAAGGATGAAGACGGTAAAGTGATCAAAGGATTGCCGCTGTATGTTTATACCCACGGCATGTCACGCGGCGGCACAAACGCTGCGACAGACCAAAAAGCGGCCATGAAATCCGCCAACGGCTCGGTCGCTCTAATGAAAAAGATGGAACAAAATCCCGATAAGTACGCCAGCCATGTACTGAACATTTCCTATAATGGCGTATCTGTTCCCTCAACAGAGAATGTTAAGAAGGTCATAGACGCCCTGATTGCCAGCGGCGAAGTAGACCCTAATCGTGTTTACGCGGCGGGCTTCTCATGGGGCGGCCAGTATACAAACAACTTAGTTAACAGCCACCCGGGCTTCTTCGCCGCCGCCGCACCTATGGCCCCGGTAAGCGGTTCACCGAATGCTAAGGACAATGACGCTCACAACACCTTGGCCTATTGGATGTTTTTAAATACTCATAATGTTGGAGGCTACCAGACTAACCTCAATAACTTCATCAATAACAATATGCCGAAAATGATCAACGCGAGAGCTTCGCGCTTTGAGAGCAATGAGATTCTTACGTGGCCCTACAATCAATTTGATCAGCCGAATCTGAGGCCAAATCCGGCCAACACACCTGTTCTGGCTGATTACATAGCCCACGAAGTTGAAGCGGCGGTTCTTTACAACGAGATAACTATGGGGAATTGGAGCATAGCTCCCACGGCGCAGTCCTCTAACTTGCCAGTTTGGAACAATGACTACACAGACGTCTTTGATTGGATGTTCGCGCAGAGAAAACCGGTCGTGCCCAGTGCTCCGAGCGGCTTCAAGGCGACAGCCGGTGACGGACAGGTCACATTGAGCTGGACCGCCCCTGCTGACGACGGTGGCAGTGCGATCTTGGGCTACAAGGTATGGTATGGCAACGTGACGCCGGTCACACTGGATGCGACGGAGACCAAATATACCTTTAAGAACCTGACAAACGGCCAAGGCTACAACTTCACCATCATCGCGATGAACGCGAAGGGCGACGGCGCGGAGATAAGTGCTACGACGACGCCGATGAAGACGACGACTCCCACTGTGCCTGATTCTGGCGGCAATACGGGCAACACCGGAAATACCGGCAACATCGGTAATACGGGCAACACCGACAATACGGGCACCGGGACAGACGCTGGAACGTTGAAGTCGACCTACACAGTGAATACACCGAAGGATAAACCCGCGGTCACAGACAAAAACGGCAACACCACCCTCCCCGGCGGTGGCGAGCTTGCGACCAAAGACGGGACCAAGATTAAGGTACCCGAAGGCACAACGATAGACTCAAACGGTAAGGTAACCATTCCGGCAGACAAGAGCGCCGAAGTGACACTACCCGGCGGCAACAGCATAGTAACCATTTCGGGCGGCTCGACGATCGCGAGCGACGGTACGGTTACAGTAGGCGGCAAAGACGCGCATGTGGGCCTGCCAAACGGCAACCGTGTGGATATTCACGGCGGATCGAAGATACAGAGCGGCGGAGCGGTTGTGGTAGGACCGAGCGGCGCAAAAGTTAGCTTAGATAACGGCATGTCGCTGAACATCCGTGAGGGTACGGAGCTGGCATTTGATGACGCCACCCCACTGGGCTTCCTCGTGATATCGGGCAATCCTTTCAGGGATGCCAACATGGACGACTGGTTCTACAACGATATAAATTTCGCCTACACATACGATCTTTTCAACGGCACCACGTCCACGGCGTTCTCACCCGGCACCGCAATGACGCGTGCAATGTTCGTGCAGGTACTGTCTAATCTTGAGAACGTAAACCTGTCCAGCTATACGAGTTCCCGCTTTAACGACGTGACGGACGGACAATGGTACACCGCGGCAGCCGAGTGGGCAGCCGAAAAAGGCATAGTTAAAGGTACAAACGCAGACCTGTTTAATCCCAATTCACCGATGACGCGTGAGCAGATGCTGGTGATACTGTACAACTACATGAAGTACAAAGGCTATGAGATACCTGAAAGCCACTCTAAGTCCTTCACGGACGAGAGTGAGATCAGCTCTTGGGCGTTGGAGGCCGTTCAGGCGCTACAAGGCATCGGCATTGTATTAGGCAAGACGGACAACTTTTTTGCTCCCAAAGCCACCGCCACACGCGCCGAAGTAGCCACTATCTTTGTAAGGTTCGTTGAATATCTAGCTAAGTGAAAGCGTATACAGAAAAATGCAGCCCCTTCCGGTTGGACAATATCCAGCCGGAAGGGGCTCCTTGTTTTCCAACTGTACTTTTTTTGACAACTCCACAGTCAGGACTTTAAACCCTCTATTTTTGCATCTAGAATATTTGTCCCCAAGTCCAAAAAATTCTAATTAATTAATGCATGTTCTGATTTATTTCACGCACAAAAAAACGCCATCACATGACGTGATGGCGTTCTTGATTATGGAGCCTAGGGGGATCGAACCCCTGACCTCATCGCTGCCAGCGATGCGCTCTCCCAGCTGAGCTAAGGCCCCAGGATATGAAATAGATAACTTGTCCAGCGCTGCTACGTTCCACAGGCGACTTCTATATCATATAAAATCCAGCTTTCGCTGTCAATCACTTTCTCAAGATCCAAAGTGATTGGAGAAGAACAACCGATTTCTCTGGTACACACGGACTGGAACTCCAGACTGCTCTTCTCCCTTTACCCACTTCACTAATCCTCCAGATCGTCTTTGGACAACAGGGATTTCAGTTCTTTCATGAACATATTGATATCTTTGAACTGGCGGTATACCGACGCAAAACGGACATACGCCACTTCATCGACTGGAAACAACTGTTCCATCAACAGCTCACCAATCTGGCGACTCTCAACTTCAGCATCAGCTGTATTACGGAGAGATTTCTCCACTTCAGATACCATCATCTCCAGGGTCTCTACGGAGACTGGACGCTTCTCGCAGGCACGAATAAGCCCACGGAGAATCTTGTCCCGGCTAAACTCTTCCCGGCTGCCATCTTTCTTAATGACGATCAGTGGAGTCTCCTCAATCATCTCAAACGTTGTAAATCTTCGGGCACACTGCTCACACTCACGGCGACGACGAATGGATTTTGCTTCGTTGGCCGGACGCGAATCAAGCACTTTGGTACCCATATAACCGCAATAAGGACACTTCAAAACAGATCACTTCCCACGTTTTACTTTTTACCACATATTCCCTGTACTGATTTTGTAATGAAAAACGCATTGCCGACACATAATACTTTTACCAACCCGCGAGGAGGTGAACAGCAATGGCACAAAGCAATGGTAACTCCAACAACTTGGTGGTAACTAAAGCTTCCGCAGCACTCGAGCAAATGAAATATGAAGTTGCTCAAGAACTCGGAATCAGCATCCCACAAGACGGATACCAAGGTAACATGACTTCTTACGAGAACGGTTCGATCGGTGGATACATCACGAAGCGTCTGGTAACAATTGCAGAACAGCAATTGGCAGGTCAATACCAATAATATCTGCATCGTAATACGCTACACAGAGGAGCATGGAGCGGCCGGTGAATAACCGGCCTGCTCTGTGCTTCTACTTATATACTTAGAACGTATTATAGATCTTTACATACTGATTATAATAGTAAATGACTCTTTGTACATAGTGACGCGTCTCACCAAACGGAATATCTTTCACTGTATCGAACGAGCCATCCCATACACCATCTCTAAGCCAACTGTTCACTTTGCCTGGCCCCGCATTATAGGCAGCGATCATAACTGCTTCATTGCCATCGAATTGATCAGACAGATTCCGCAGATACCATGTGCCTAATTGAATATTTCGTTCAGGCTCGTGCTTCAATTCCTCCAGCGAAGTGTCGGGAATTTTGGCTTGTTCCAGTATCCAATTCGCCGTGTCTGGCATCAGTTGCATGAGCCCAATGGCACCTCGTTTGGATTCCTTGCTTGTCTTAAAATTGGTCTCCACCTTGATAATGGAAGCAATCAGAAACGGATCAACCTCATAACTCTGAGATTGGGCACGGATCTCTTCCTTATAATGTATGGGATAGAACCATGCCATCCAGTTTGTATTCAGAAATAACACCAGTACAAAGGACACAAACATCAACAGCAGTACACGTTTCTTACGCAATATTCTCATAACAAACCCTTACGCTGTAGATATGAGTCAATTTGCTGCTCCGTCTCTGTCCATAAGCGGCTGTTATCGATGACAATGTCTGCCAGCTGCTTTTTGCGCTCAATATCCATCTGAACATCCATTCGAGCCTCAGCCTGTGCTGCAGTCATTCCATCCCGACTCATCAAGCGATCTCGTTGCACCGATCTCGGGACATATACAACCATGACTTCCTCGAAACCGTTCTCCAGACCTGATTCGTAGAGCAAAGGAATATCAGATACCACAAGTTTATCCGGATGTTGCAACGCGTATGCAGCAGCCCGTTCGCGCATCTCTCTTCGGATCGCCGGATGTGTGATAGCCTCCAATGCCTTTCGTTCCTCTGGTTGTTCGAAAACAATACTTCCAAGCTTTTTCCGATCCAGTGTTCCATCTTCGTTCAGTATGGCTTGTCCAAACCGCTTAACAGCGGCGGCCAACACGGGATGCCCAGGCATCATAACTTCCCGGGCAATAACGTCTGCATCGATGAGCAACGCTCCCTTACTGGCGAGATAGGCGGAAACACTGCTTTTGCCTGTCGCGATCCCGCCGGTTAAGCCTATATTCATCGTTTCACCTCATAACAACTTCATTATTCCCATAATCATTAACATTAGCGCTGGCAATACAGACAGTCTTCGCATCCAGCGCAGAGCTGAGAATCGTAGGCCAACCTTCATGCCGAGTGACAAAAACGCCCCACTAAACAGTGCAATAATGAGTGCTGTCCATAGTGTAGGGAATCCCAGAAGTGCCGCTCCCAAACCTGCTCCAAACGCATCCAGAGACAGGGCAATACCCAGCCACATCGCTTCTTGAGCAGATATACTCCCCGAGTTATCCATATCCGCCTTGGAGGGACTGCGAAGGATCTGAATGACAACGCCCAGCTTGCGCAGCTCCAGTGTAAATACCATTCGTTCCAGTGATCCATTTGAAGCCGACTGCTCCAGATCCAGTGCGAGCACCTGATTCCTGCCCTTTGAATCCGACAGTCTCTCTTGTGCTTCTCCCACTCCAGTTACCTTTGCTTCTGTTCCCTCACCCATTCCAGTGTCTGTTTCCAGCTGTTCTTTGCCTTGCTTTCGAATTAGTTGCAACAGTGACCATGCACCAATACCTATCAATATGACGGCTCCCACGATCGAAGCGATATCCGGTGACACCACATGGGACAACAACACACCTACTTGCATCGACAAGGCAATAACCAATCCCGAACAGATCGAAATAACAGCGATAGATAACAGGGGAATCTTAGTCCTCCGTAACCCATATGTAATCCCGACTCCAAAACCATCTAAACTAAGCGCCAAAGCAAGCGCCAGCAATGAAATAAAATGATGCAGCACCCCGGACTCCTCCTCTGTGCGGTACTCGTGCCAACTGAAGATGCCAGTATGGGTATACGCCCGCTTATTTCTGCCATATCAGTATATGGAGGGAGGAATCCAAGGGTGCTATGATTTCATCATTTCGTTCATTCAGTTCATGTTACAACAGCTGACAGTTCGGACAAAAATGCGTGCCACGGCCACCAACCACCGTTTTTTCAATTAACGTACCACAAGTTGTACAAGGTTCTGATTTGCGTCCATAGATTTTCAGTTGATGCTGGAACATCCCCATCTCACCCTGTCCATTCACATAGGACTTGATGGAAGATCCACCTGCATTCACTGCATCTTGCAACGTAGCCACAATCGCTTCATGAAGCACCGTTAACTGAGCTTCGGTCAGTGTCTTGGCAATCGTCTCGGGATGGATAGCTGCGCGAAATAGAGCCTCGTCCACATAAATATTCCCGATACCGACCACATATGCCTGATTTAAAAGCACAGCCTTGATTTTGGTTGTACGCTTGCCAACCGCCTCGCGGAATGCAGTTACCGTAAAGGCTGGATCAAGCGGCTCCAGTCCCAGCTTCAGCAAAGGTTTGGACACCAGTTCCTCACCTGCATTGAACAGATGCATCGTACCAAATTGACGCACGTCCTTATAACGCAATTCCGTACCATCATTAAAATGGAAGATCACATGTGTATGTTTCTCCACATCTTCATGCTGCTCGTACACACCGTACCTTCCTTCCATCCGCAGATGGGAGACAAGCACCAGCCCGTCCAGCAAAATACGCAAAAACTTGCCGCGGCGCTCCACGCCAATGACGGTATGTCCCGCGAGTTCCATTGCAAATGCATCTATGTCGTCCGGCCGCTGAATAATCCGCGGCAAGCTAACGGTAACATGATCAATCGTTTTGCCCACAATAAGTTGATTCAATGTTCTTCTGACTGTTTCGACTTCCGGTAATTCCGGCATGATGTTCTCACCTCCCCTATATTATAACGGAAGATGGCGCTCAGCGGGACCCTTTTCTTATATCTCAAACGTGGAAAGGCCTTTTGTAAAATACCGGAAAAACCGCGCGGCACTTGATTTATTTCGCTTCGTACCAGTTTTCACCAAAGCTGACTTCTGCTTTCAGCGGAACCGACAGTTCCAAAGCTTTTTCCATAACAGAAGGTACTAACTCTTTCATCAGTTCCAATTCATCCGCAGGCACTTCGAATACAAGTTCATCGTGCACCTGAAGCAACATGCGGCTCTTCAACTTGCGTTCCCGCAACGCTTCATCCATCTGTACCATGGCCAGCTTGATGATATCTGCCGCTGTTCCCTGAATCGGTGTATTCATCGCCGTACGCTCTGCGAAGGAACGCAGATTGAAGTTGCTGGCATTAATCTCTGGCAGGTAGCGACGACGTTCCAACAGCGTTTTGACGTAACCATCCTGGCGAGCTTCCTTCACAATATCATCCATATATCGGCGCACACCCTGGAATACTTCAAAATACTGATCTATAAACTGCGCGGCCTCTTTACGTGTAATGTGCAGGTTCTGTGATAAGCCATAATCACTTATGCCATACACGATACCAAAGTTAACTGCCTTCGCGGAACGACGCATATCCCCATCCACATCCTCAGGCTTCACACCGAATACATCCGAAGCTGTCTTTGTATGAATATCCATATCGTTGACAAACGCTTCCTTCAAGCGCTCATCGTCCGAAATGTGGGCCAGTACACGCAGTTCAATCTGGGAATAGTCTGCTGCCAAAATGGACCATCCTGGCTCGGAAGGAACAAATACCTTCCGGATTTTGCGACCTTCTTCCATCCGAATCGGAATGTTCTGCAAGTTCGGGAATTGACTGCTAAGTCGTCCCGTTGCAGCAATGGTCTGACGATAATACGTATGCACCTTGCCATCCCGATTGGATATCTCTTTGAGCAATCCTTCCACATAAGTGGATTGCAGCTTGGCAAGCTGACGATATTGCAGAATATGCTTGACCACATCATTATAAGGAGCCAATTTCTCCAACACTTCAGCATCTGTGGAATAACCCGTTTTTGTTTTCTTCACCACTGGCAAGCCCAGTCTATCAAATAAAATCTCACCCAGTTGCTTCGGTGAATTCAGATTAAATTCCGTTCCTGACAGCTTGTAGATCTCAGCCATCAACCTGCTGATCTGTTCTTCAAACTCACTGCCCAAAGCCTGTAGATCGGCTGTATTGGCCTTGATGCCCTGTTTCTCCATGTCCGCCAATATGCGTGACAACGGCATCTCCAGTTCATGGAACAGTGAATTCATCTCATCGGTTTCCAGCACCTGCTCCTGAAGTGGAATAATGGCTGCTACTGCAGCAGCTTTACGGCACAGGAAATCACCCAAGATCTCCACTTCCGGTACCTTGTACTTGGCACCTTTGCCCATAACCGTGTCATCCTCCACAAGCGACGGCAGACCATACTTGGTCGTGAGTCCACTAATCGTCTGGTTGGATTCGGTTGGATCAAGCAAATACGCTGCCAGTTGTACATCAAATGACGCACCAGCGAATTCAATGCCATGCGCATGCAGGGCCAGGTCTACACGATGAAGATCATAACCCCGCTTTGGCTGGTCTGAATTACCAAGCCATGCCCGCACTGGAGCCGCAGCCTCGGAATGAAGCAATTCGGGAGATATGAACGTATACGTTCCAGCGGAACCTACAGCAAGTCCAATCAATTTCGCTTGGTGCGGGTTATCCCCATGTGTCTCCACGTGGAGTACATCAATGGAATCGAGGGAACTGAACAGCTCACTGATGTTGTCCTCTGTTGCAATGGAGGATTCAACTTCGGCAGCAGGGACCGCTTCCTGTTCAGAACCGATGCTGCCACTGAACGACAGGCGTTCGAGCAAGGATTTGAATTCCAGCTTGGCCAATGCAGGGCCCGCATGTTCTTCTTTTAATCCAGCGAATTGCATATCCTCCCACGTCTGCTCCAGCGGAACTTCCCGGTGAATCGTCGCGAGTTGTTTGCTCATCCGGGCATCTTCGGCATGGGCCTCGATCTTTTCTTTCATCTTGCCTTTCAGCTCACTAGTGCCGTTCAGCACATCTTCTACCGATCCGAACTGGTGTAGCAGCTTCAACGCTGTTTTCTCTCCAACCCCGGGAATCCCTGGAATGTTATCGGACGCATCGCCCATCAGACCCTTGAGATCAATGATTTGCAGCGGCGTCAGACCATAACGCTCCTTAATCTGAGCAGGATCATACAGCTCAATATCGGTTACCCCTTTACGTGTCAGCCCGATATGTACATGTTCGGAAGCAAGCTGCAGCATATCTTTGTCACCCGATACAACAAGCACCTGTCTGCCCGCTTCATCTGCGCGTTTGGTTAACGTTCCGATGATGTCATCCGCTTCGAATCCAGCCAGCTCAAACTGAGCAATGCCAAGTCCTTTCAGCAGTTCTTTGAGCAAAGGAAATTGCTCTGACAACTCTGGTGGTGTTTTCTCCCGTCCGCCCTTGTATTCCTGGTACCCTTCGTGGCGGAACGTGATTTTGCCTGCATCAAATGCAACCATGACATGTGTAGGCTTATGCTCTTCAAGCAATCTCAGCAGCATCGTAGTGAAGCCATATACCGCATTGGTATGCAGACCTTTCGAGTTGGTCAGAGGCGGCATTGCAAAAAACGCCCTGTAAATAATGCTATTTCCATCTATGAGAATAAACTTGTCCATTCCAGCACCTCGCGTATTATATGGTCAACCTCTTCAAATTACATCTACTCTCATGATACCATACCCACCTGTCACATCAAAAAGAATAGCCTCTTTCACTTCACATTTAATCGCAAAAAAGAACCTTCTCCACAGACAGCTGTACACAGCCTACCTGAGAGAAAGTCCTTTTCCATTCATATGATTGCATTACTTAATCAGTACTGATTCCCCAATTCCAAAGCAATGCTCTTCTATTGATTCAGATCCGGACGTTTACCTGTCACCAGGTATACCGTGCTCTCACCAATGTTGGTTGCATGATCGCCAATACGTTCAATGTAACGCCCAACCATCATCAGCAGCATAGCCTGAGAAGCCTGATTCGGATGCTCTGACATTAACGTGTAGAGATCACTGATCATGTGGCTATACAGTTGGTCCACCTGATCGTCCGTTTGAGCCATTTTATAGGCCAGGTCTGTGTTTTCTTTCAGGAAAGATTCGATGGATTCATCAATCATGGATTTCACGATTTCTGCCATTTGCGGGATATCCACCAAAGGTTTAATCAGCTTCTGTCCATCCATCCGGAGTGTTACCTTAGCCACGTCGAGCGCAAGATCTCCCATACGCTCCAGATCACTGGAGATTTTGAATGCCACGATAATACGTCTGAGATCCTTTGCCACCGGCTGTTGTGTGATGATCAGTTTGGAGCCAAGTTCCATAATTTTGTCTTCAAGGGCATTCAGATTCGCATCATTCTTGATGATGACCTGAGCTTTCTCCGCGTTCATCGTTTGTAAACTCTCAATAGCACCATCCAATGCTGCTCCTACATGTTCACCCATTTGTTTGAGCAAGGTACGCAGCTCTTCAAGCTCCTGATCAAATTCTTTTCTGCGAATCATAGATTTCATGTCCTCCTTATCCATCATCTCCGGGTATGCCGGGATCATTCCAATTCAGCTCGCTTAACCGAACCTTCCAGATATATAATCCTCGGTTCGAGAATCTTGCGGTGTGGAGAATAACGTCTCCGTATCAGCTGCCTCCACCACTTCACCATTCAGGAAAAATACCGTGCGTCCAGATACCCGTGCCGCTTGGTGCATATTGTGGGTAACCATAACGATCGTGTACTTGTGATGCAATTCCTTCACCAGTTCCTCAATCTTCAATGTGGAGATCGGGTCGAGTGCAGACGTTGCTTCATCCATCAGCAGAACGTCAGGCTGTACAGCCAGCGCCCGTGCAATACAGAGACGCTGTTGTTGTCCACCAGACAAACTAAGTGCCGACTTTTTCAATACATCCTTCACTTCATCCCACAATGCAGCATGGACAAGACTTTGTTCCACCAACTGATCCAGTTCAGCCTTTTGGGTTACCCCGTGCAAGCGAGGTCCATAAGCCACGTTATCGTATATGGATTTTGGAAAAGGGTTCGGTTGTTGGAACACCATGCCAACTC
This sequence comes from Paenibacillus sp. FSL E2-0151, assembly GCF_037993015.1. NCBI lineage: Bacteria > Bacillati > Bacillota > Bacilli > Caryophanales > Paenibacillaceae > Paenibacillus > Paenibacillus sp. FSL E2-0151. The sequence goes on along the minus strand of NZ_CP150308.1, from coordinate 2,247,913 downwards.
GTTTGCGCAGTGTCTCCACTTCAATCTCATTACTGTAGATATCGGAGCCGTTCAGCATAACCTGTCCTTCCACACGAACACCCGGAATCATGTCATTCATCCGGTTTAACGTGCGAAGCAATGTCGATTTACCACAACCTGACGGCCCGATGAACGCAGTAACGGTTTTTTCCGGCAGATCCATCGATATATTTTTAAGCGCGTGATGCGTATCATAATATAAATTAAGATTTTCAATGTGAATGAGGTCCTTCATGGATGTTCACTTCTCCTTCGCTGCAGGGACACGGAAACTCCCTTTACGTTGAGACCGATACTGATAATCTTTCATCGCTGCTCGGCCATCTTTAATATCCTACCCTTTCATTGTAAAAACAGTATCACTTTCATGTTAACGGAATGTAAAAAAGACATCCTTAACCTTCATGATCTGCTTGATGGATCAATCTGATTGCTGATGCCTGCTTTATTGACTACCTTATAGTTTACTCTCCATTCGAAACCATCTCATCCAGCTTCGTACGAATGTGCTCTGCAACTTCTCCAGCTTTCCCGCCTTCCATGGCGATCTCCTCTGCTATACGAGCCAAATCTCTCACCGCACTGTTCAGTTGTCGGAACGTTGCTCCCCCTGCGGTGACATGCACCGAACTGTCGTCAATCTCCGCTCCGCTTGCCTTAACCAGTTCAACAGTCTGAAGGGTCAATCCACCAATATTCTCTAACAAAGAAGACATGTTCCCCGCAACCTCACGGGTCTGTTTTGCGAGCGCTCGAATCTCGCCTGCAACAATCTGAAAACCTCGTCCATATTCACCGGCATGAGCTGCTTCGATGGAAGCATTCAGGGCGAGAAGACCACTCTGATCTGCCAGGGAGCGAATGGATTGTGCCATCCCTGAGCCTGTTTTGATCGAATTCAGCATGTGATCCGCATGTTGTCCTTGACTCTCCATATGCTGATGTACCCGGTTATAGGAAGCATCAACGTGTTTCAAACTCTCTTCGCCCTGCTTGGACAATGCCATGATCTCACGGGCCTCATGAACGGTCTGATTCGCTGCATGCACCAGCTTGGTGACCGCATCGTTGATTCTGGATATCTCCTGTCTGCTCTCGGTTACTGTACGTATACGCTCTTCCGTAACAGCCTGTTGCAGTCTGCGAGAGAGGGACATTACGTCTCGCATCGTCAGCACACCAAGCAGTCTGCCTTGTTCCGTAACCAGCAGACAATCGTAGAAATGCTGTTCATTCCGTCCAAGTGCGATATCAATAATCGTTGCGGCTTCCATATGAATATCTGCAATAACGGGAGATGTATTCACTACTTGTATGACCGGCTTACGGTAGAATAGATCTGCGGCAAAACGGCCATTTAACATCCGATATAACGTCTCTCGCATTAACAATCCAGTAGGTTTCATCTGCTCATCACACAATACAATACATGGGTGCTCCTGATCCTGATTCATCATCGTGGCAGCTTCTCCACAGGTGGTATGGACTCCCGCGACAGGTACCTGACGATAATAGTCCTGCAAATGGATCACAAATTCTTCAGCAACTAGTGCTACTTCAGTTTGCTCCATTATGGGTGTCGTTAATTCTTCATTATGTAAAACAACATGAGGCTGGTCAGGTTTCACTTCGAGCAACATGGGCATAAATGCGCAATCTCCTTTACGTAATACCTCCGTCTTGAGGTGGGTTATGTAGGTACAAAGTATCACTCAGATAAGTCCATGCTACTCCCTCTACGTAAAGAAAAATCTTCCTTTATGTTAAATGAACGTAAAATAAAACTCCCCGATCATTGCTAACTTGAATGATGGGGAGTTTTTCTTTTTACAACCAATTTATAACCTACACCGCGAATCGAATCAATGTGAACCGATTCCGGGTCCAGCTCCAGCTTTTTACGTAATGAGCTGACGTGTACATCCACGGTTCGTTGACCTCCGATATAATCGAAGCCCCACACAGCGTTCATCAGATCATCCCTTGTCAGTACCACACCCGGCTTTTTGGCCAAATATAGAAGTACTTCGAACTCTTTTGGACGCAGACTGATGGATTGTCCACCCAGTGTCACTTCATATTTCAGAGGATAAATCTCCAGCTCTCCCAGAATAATTCGTGAGCCATCCTTGTCCTCAAGCTGTGGTAAATCTTCACCATTGGAATAACGTCTTAATACCGCATCCACTCGGGCTAATAACTCAGATACACCAAACGGTTTGGTAATATAATCATCGGCACCTGATTTCAGTCCCTGTACAACCTCGGCTTCACCGTTCTTGGCCGTCAGAATGATAACCGGTGTACTAACACCCTGTATTCTTAACTTGCTCAGAATGTCCAGACCATTCATGCCCGGAAGCATCAAATCCAGCAAAATGAGATCAAATTCCTGGGACAAGGCCCGATCATATCCTGCAGATCCGTGATCCTCTGCCGTAACGTCATAACCTTCCTGTGTCAGGTTATACGTGAGTAATCTTGATAATGTAGGTTCATCTTCAATAACTAGTAAACGCTGTGCCATGATACCCCTTCTCTCTTCATAGGTTGTCTGTTGCCACAACACTTTTTCTATCATAGCATTAATTTGTTAACGCGGTGTAAAACAATACACACTTTTTACATCTTGATACCAGACGCCTACATCTCTTCGTCTTGAATGAATGGAAGGATCACACGGAACGTTGTCCCCATGCCCAGTTCACTCTCTACAGACAATTTGCCATGATGCAATTCCACCAGATGTTTAACGATGGAAAGTCCAAGGCCTGTGCCCCCTGAATTACGAGATCTGCCTTTATCAACACGATAGAACCGCTCGAAGATTCGCGGCAAATCTTTTTTCGGTATACCAATTCCTGTATCTGACACCGCAAAGACAACTTCATCATCGTTATCCATCGTCACCTGTAACTTCACTCGTCCACCATCGGGGGTATAGTTGATGCCGTTGGATAACAGATTGATGAAAATCTGCTTCATCTTGTCCTCATCCGCTTCAATGTACAGTTCCTCCGGAACATGCATTTCCAGACGAATTTGCTTTTTCTCCGCCACCTTGGACAAGGTGCCCAGCACCATTTCGAAGAAAGAGTGTACATGCACAGGTGAGCATTGCAGCGGTGCGCGTTTCGATTCAATTTTGGATAACTCCAGAATATCCCCGATTAATCGGTTAAGTCGATCTCCTTCATCATAGATGATTTTCAGGAATGATCGCTCTGTCTCCTTATCCTGTACCCCGCCGCTGAGCAACGTTTCGGCAAACCCTTTGACCGCAGCAACTGGTGTCTTGAGCTCATGAGAGACATTTGCAACAAACTCACTGCGCATGGACTCCAATCGGCGAATCGCCGTCACGTCCTGCAACAGGAACAACATGCCTCGATATCCACCATCATCTTCGGACATCGGTACTCCATCAATACGAATCAGTTTTTCCTCCGGGTTGAACACACTCACTTCTTCATGCATCCGTTCTTTCAGTGCAACACTCTCTTCAATGGTACGTGTTAATTCGTAGTGTCTTTTCAATTCAGTATAAGGCTTACCCGTAACCTTTCCTGCCTGAATACCAAGCATACGCTCCGCTTCCCGATTGACCAGTGCAATGGATTGCCCTGCGTCGATCATGACAATACCTCCGGTCATGTTCGCGAGGACACTCTGTAACAACGCTTCATTGTCACGGATCGTCTTCAGCTGGGACTGCAAGCTGTCTGCCATTCCGTTTATGGCAAGCCCCAGCTGTCCGATCTCATCTCTACGCGTTACATCAACTCTGGCATCGTATTCCAGCTTGGTGATCCGATGGGCCACTTTTGTAATATGCTCAATCGGGGAGGTTAATCCACGTGCAACCCGATAACTGACAAACGCGACAATTAAGAACAATAGCCCAAGTGCAGCAAACATTATCATCCAACCACGCTGAAGCCCTTGATCCACAGCCTGTAGACTCATGGATAGACGAATGTAACCATCAAATTTGCCGCTAGGTATTTCAATCATGTCACTTTGATCCGAATTCACAGGTAGTGCTACATACAGCATGTCTTGTCCCAGTGTCTCACTGTAACGTATGGATTGCCCGTATCCATCTCCGACGGCACCCTTAATCTCCTCACGGTTCAAGTGATTATCCATGGATGCCGGATCACTCTCGGAATCTCCAATGACCATGCCGTCTTTATTGATGAAGGTTACCCGGGAATCCGTCAGACGGTCCAGTTCCAGCGCCCGATCTGAATAATACTTTCGTGTGGCTTCCGAGGTTGGATCACTTGCATCATGGAATGGAAAAGTTGCTTTGAGCAAATTAATCTCGCGCACCATGGTTTGCTCCAATGCGGCTATATGCGTAGTCTTAAACACTCTGCCCATCGTGTATCCAGCCACAATGACGGATACGCCGATCAGCACCATCATAATGATGGCAAGGCGAATTCGGAACGGTCTCATCTATCTCTTCCTTTATGATCAGATTAATATCTAATGAATTGCTCTACATTGAATCCAGTTCAATTCGGTCCCCACGGGTACCCGGATTGGAAATTACAAGAAACTCCACTTCTTCGTCGCTCCGATTCATCATCTGATGCGGCATTCCGGGTACAATCTCTATTCCTTCATGGGTTTCCAGCACAAACGTCTCTCCATTAAGTTCCATACACGCTTCACCGCTGAGGATGAAAAAAAACTGACGGCTTACCGAATGATAATGTCGTATTTCAGCCGTTCCTGCGGGCATTCGTTCATGAATAATGCTCAGTGTTTCATTTTGAACGAGATGCCAACCATCGCACTGTGCACCCCATATATAATGTGCTGCATTCTGTTTACTCATTTTCATATGACTTGTCCCTCCGAGTATAATTGCTCGATCTATCATATCACAGATTAGGGGACTCCCAATCTTTTCAGTCAGTACTTTGCAATACGCTATCAACTGCAGTGAGACAAGGCTAATAATAAAATATCATAGTTGTATCAACAGAGATGCCGACTTTTGTAAACAGGTGCTATCCGCATCTTTGACATACATATTCACCTGATATAAAAAAGACGCACCGCTCAGCCATGCTGAAAGCGGTACGCCTCTCTATATAATCAATCCTATCCTGAATCTAAACGTTCTTAACGTATTATCCGTTCACCACTTCGCCACCATTCACATGCATCACCTGTCCGCTTACATACGAAGAGTCATCCGAAGCAAGGTATACGTAAGCGGGAGCCAGTTCATCCGGTTGCCCTGGCCGCTTCATTGGCTGCGTTGCGCCGAACTCACTTACTTTTTTCTCATCAAATGTGGATGGAATGAGTGGTGTCCAGATCGGCCCTGGTGCAACGGCATTAACACGAATTCCCTTCTCAATCACATTCATCGATAGCGAACGAGTGAACGAAGTGATTGCTCCTTTGGTAGATGAATAGTCAAGCAGGGTTGGGCTTCCGCGATAAGCTGTGATAGAGGTTGTATTTATAATCGTACTGCCCTTCTTCAGATGTGGCAGGGCTGCTTGCGTCACATAGAACATGCCAAAAATATTGGTACGGAATGTACGCTCCAACTGTTCTGGCGTAATATCCTCCAGATTCTGCTGTGGATGCTGTTCTGCTGCGTTATTCACGACAATGTCCAGTTTGCCCAGTTCATCTACTGTCTGCTGAACCGACTTCTTCGCAAAGGCATCATCACCAATGTCACCTGCAATCAAGATGCACTTGCGTCCTTCTTGTTCGACCTGACGCTTCGTTTCCTTGGCATCTTCGTGCTCGCTCAGGTATACAATGGCGACATCCGCGCCTTCCTTGGCATAGGTAACAGCAACAGCACGTCCAATTCCGCTGTCACCCCCTGTAATAAGGGCCACCTTACCCGTCAGTTTACCTGCTGCCTTGTATTCAGGCTTCTCAAATTCCGGTCTGGGATGCATCTCCGATTCAATACCGGGGCGTTGATCCTGATGCTGTGCTGGCATTGTTTTTTGATTTTGTTGTGTGTTGGTTGACATCTAACATTCTCCTCTCAAAATGTGAACATGTTTGGATTACAGAAGACATGGACCCTAACTGTATACTTCCTTGTCTTTCGTTCTCTGAAAAAGTCTCATTCTGTAGGATGGCATGAACAGTTCAGATTATTCTTCTGCGATGAACAGCAACTTAAGCCTCAGCGTGCTGTCTCTAATCGTTATTTACCACTCTCTTTAGATATCAAACAACCAATTTGCTTCAATGCCTGTTTGGCCAAAAATTCGAAATTTATTCGAAATTAGACTGTTTCATGATACAAAGTGTATTCCTATGCTGCTTGGGCTGATGTACAATGTACAGTATACTGATGTGCTTTAACTCTCATCTTTATTGGTTTAATCATTCTAACCTAACATGGAGACCTGACAATGGAATCGCATATTAATTCATATATAACACTCGTCGCTACTTCAGCCGTGCTGAATGTCTTTTTGTGTTTATATACCTATTTCAGAAGATCCGAGATTCCCAGTTCCAAAATATTCATTCTCTACACAGCAGCACTCTCCATATATACTTTTGGTTATGCGATTGAGCTAGCCAGCAACACGCTGGAACAGATGATGTTTTGGACCACCGTGGAGTATATAGGCATGCCCTTCTCCGCATCTCTTGGCCTCATGTTGATGATAAAGTACACAGGAAAAACGTTATCCAAAAAGGTAACTGCCGCGCTGTTTGTAATCCCTTCCATTACCCTAGGTATGGTTGCAACCAATGACTTTCATCATCTATTTTATAAAAAAGTATGGCTAAGAGAAGATAGTCCCGTTCCTCTGATGGATATCGCAGTGGGTCAATGGTATGTTGTACATGGTGCATTCACCTTCTCCTGTCTGTTATGTGCCTGCCTTATTCTGATTGGACAATGGAGACACACCAAGAAGATGTATCGTCGTCAATTACTTACTCTCATTACTTCACAGATTATTCCTATGGTCGCAGCTTTTCTGTATTTGCTTGGTTTGACCCCCGGCGGGATGGACCCCGTCCCCGTGCTCATGTGTATCACATCTGCCATGTATATCTGGGCCATTCTATCCTCACGTCTACTGACCATCGTACCCATCGCCAAAGACAGTATTTTCGAGAGCATGCGTGAAGGTGTAATTGTACTGGATAGTTTCAATCGACTGGTCGATTACAACAGATCTCTGCGTGACATGTTGCCAGAGCTTAATACAACCATGATTGGCCAACCCTTGGATGATATCTGGCTTAATCTTGCTGGAAAGACATTTCCCGTTGAATACGGAAGAGAAGGATTGCAAACTGATCTGTACTGGCAGTTAAATGGAGAGACCGTCTGTTATCAGGTCAGGACATCTTACGTATATAACAAGGATGCACAGACTGTGGGCAGTCTAATTATGTTAATTGATATAACGGAACAACGCTTCTTGCAAGAACAGCTGAAACAGTTGGCTTATTTTGATGGTCTGACCAAAATCTATAATCGCACTCAATTTTTGCATAGAGGTCGAGAGATTTTGAGTGAAGCTCAGCTTAACCCGCAACCTGTTTCATTCATTTTATTTGATATTGATTACTTTAAACGCATCAACGATACATACGGGCATGATGTTGGCGATCAGGCCATCATTCATGTGGTCTCTGTTTGTAATCGATATTTAAGCCCTGAGATGTTGTTTGCCCGATATGGAGGCGAAGAGTTTGTCATCGCTCTTCCGAATACCTCGCTTCAAGAAGCCGAGAAACTTGCCGAACAACTGAGAGTTGCCTTATTGAATGACCCCCTGGATGTTAAGGGAGTGCCTATTACGCTGACCTCAAGCTTTGGTATTGCCCAGTACAATGGAGGGTCAGATTCGCTGGAGTCCTTGTTACGCGACGCTGATACAGCCTTGTACGAATCCAAGCGTAATGGTCGAAATGCAGTGCGTGCGTACACTGTGAGTACAACCTAACCAATGTAGATCGCGTCTGATGGAATATGCATGCTGTTATGTATGGTAGTGATTCCCTCTAGTTCCAGTTCAAAATAAACCGAGTACTGCTGATTTCATCTTGGTAATAACAAAAAATAGACAGCCAATGAGGCTGTCTATTTTTTGTTTGTTTCAACGAAACACCATCTTACATCTCATCCGGCTTGTCCTAAGTACGTCTGCAAACGCTTAACCAACGACTAACAATACATCTTCGTAAGGTGGATTAACCGTCCGCAACGCATTTAGATCACCTGATTATTCACCATCAGGTACACCATGATTAGCAAGAATACAGCCAGAAGTGTACTGAACATACGGATCTTGCTTTGCTCAGGACCCACATCACGTTTGTTTTTCACACCTTCTGAAGCGAGTCGCAACGGTTTACCCATGATTCCTCCAATAGCCGCAATAGCCAAGAGCAGAACAACAACGACAGCCATCCAGACATGAGAATACTCACCTTTGGTCATCAGGTAACCACCAGTAAGAAGTTGGATTACAAGTCCATACTGCGCGACTTTGTTCAAAGAACGAAGTGATGCAAAGGCTCCCTCTTGTGCTGCGGCATTCAAAGTACGGATTTTACCGACCACAAATGGCAGAATCAAATAGAATCCCATCGCCAGTGCTCCAACAATATGGAGCAAATACATAATCATTGTCAAAATTTTCATCCTCCTCAACATTTTCGGTGTGCTATACATCACATCCCATTATACTGGGGAACTTATCCAAAGAAAAGAAAACCTCCGGGTTTACCGGAGGTTTTCTTTTAGCTTCTGTTCAAAAAGTTTTCAAACTTACAGGTTTACTACCGAAATGACGTTGCGAACCGAATCAGCCGATTTATCCAACCCTGCTTTTTCTTCCGCAGTCAGGTCAAGTTCGAATATTTTCTCAATGCCGTTCCCACCCAAAATGGTTGGTACACCGAGGAACAGATCATTATAGCCATATTCACCTTCAAGATAAGCGATCACTGGAATGATACGTTTCTTGTCCTTCAAAATCGCTTCGGTCATCTGAACAAGCGAAGCTGCTGGTGCATAATAGGCACTGCCGTTACCCAGCAAATTCACAATCTCGCCTCCGCCAACACGTGTGCGTTGAACAATGGACTCAATGCGGTCTGCCGGAATCAACGTATCGATCGGAATACCACCTACACTCGAATAACGAACGAGTGGCACCATGTCGTCTCCGTGGCCGCCAAGAACGAATCCACGAACATCTTCAACAGATACATTCAACTCTTGCGCAATGAAGGTACAATAACGTGCTGTATCCAGAACACCTGACTGACCGATAACACGGTTTTTAGGAAAACCAAGGGTCTGATAAGCTGCATAAGTCATCGCATCCACCGGGTTGCTTAGAATAATGACGATGGAATCAGGGCAATATTTTTTCACATTTTCACAAACGGACTTCACGATACCCGCATTCGTATTGACCAGATCGTCGCGGCTCATACCCGGTTTACGGGCGATACCAGCGGTGATGATTACAATCTCAGAACCTGCAGTATCTTCGTAGTTGGAAGTACCGACGATATGACTGTCAAATCCTTGAACAGGACTTGCTTCCATCATATCGAGTGCTTTCCCCTTCGTCGGGTTCTCCAGTTGAGGAATATCAACCAGCACAACATCCCCGAGTTCTTTTTGGGCAAGCATTAATGCGGTCGTAGCACCGGTAAAACCGGCGCCGACTACTGTGATTTTTTTGCGCTGAATAGTCAAGATTCACATCTCCCCTTACAGGTTTTTAATGATTTGATCCGCGAATTCAGAACATTTCACTTCAGTAGCGCCGTCCATCAGACGTGCAAAGTCATACGTTACTGTTTTATTGTTAATGGATGTTTCCATACCTTTGTAGATCAGGTTAGCTGCTTCTTGCCATCCCAAGTGCTCAAGCAACATTACTCCGGACAGAATAACGGAACCAGGGTTCACGACATCTTTGTCCGCGTATTTAGGTGCAGTACCGTGAGTTGCTTCGAAGATAGCATGTCCTGTTACGTAGTTGATGTTCGCTCCAGGAGCGATACCAATTCCGCCAACTTGCGCTGCAAGTGCATCGGACAGATAGTCACCGTTCAGGTTCAATGTTGCGATAACATCAAATTCGCCTGGACGAGTCAATACTTGTTGCAGAGCGATATCGGCAATCGCATCTTTTACGATGATTTTACCAGCATCTTCAGCAGCTTTTTGTGCTGCATTCGCTGCATCTGTACCTTCGTTTTCTTTGATGATGTCGTATTGTGCCCATGTGAATACTTTGTCAGCGAACTCTTCTTCAGCCACTTCATATCCCCAGTTTTTGAAGGCACCTTCTGTGAATTTCATGATATTACCTTTGTGTACCAGTGTAACCGTCTTACGGTTATGGTCAATTGCATACTGCACAGCTGCACGTACCAGACGTTTCGAACCTTCGGAAGAAACTGGTTTGATACCAATACCGGAAGTCTCAGGGAAACGGATTTTGTTAGCACCCATTTCCTGTTGAAGGAACTGGATCACTTTTTTCACTTCTTCAGAACCTTCAGCATACTCGATTCCTGCATAGATATCTTCCGTATTCTCACGGAAAATGACCATGTCTACCAACTCAGGACGTTTAACCGGAGAAGGTACACCGTCGAAATAACGAACAGGACGCAAGCATGTGTACAGGTCAAGCTCTTGACGCAGGGCTACGTTCAGGGAACGGATACCGCCACCGATTGGCGTAGTCAATGGTCCTTTGATCGCTACGATATACTCGCGAATGGCTTCCAGTGTATCATTCGGCAACCACTCACCGTATGTATCGAATGCTTTTTGTCCAGCAAACACTTCATACCATGCGATTTTTTTGTTGCCATCATAAGCTTTTTCAACAGCTGCATCCAATACACGTTTGGAAGCTTTCCAGATATCACGGCCTGTACCGTCACCTTCGATAAATGGAATGATTGGATTACTAGGTACTTGAAGTGTACCGTTATCAATTTGGATTTTTTCGCCTTCAGTTGGGTGAGCAAATTTTTCTAATTTCATAGTTAAAATTCCTCCTAAGTTTCGTATATGCAGTATTCATCATACCACTAGTCTTGTTGAGAGAAGGGTCCTGAGAGCTTAAGCCAGTAAAGCCTCTGCTTTCCAACCCTTCACCTCGTCCATATTATTATACTGTTTTTGCGGCTATTAGCGAAGTTCAATAGAAACGTATTTCTGTTCTGTAGGACCAGTGTACTCCGCACGTGGACGAATGATGCGATTGTCCGCAAGCTGTTCCAAAATATGCGCAGTCCATCCAGACACCCGGCTGATGGCAAAGATCGGAGTGAACAATTCCTGTTCGATCTCCAGTTGGGTATATACAGAAGCAGAATAGAAGTCTACGTTAGGCTTCAGTCCTTTTTGTCCTGTTACCAGTTCCTCGATCTTCACAGACATATCATACAAGCGCGTATCATTGTTCATCTCGCCAAGTTCCTTGGACATCTTCTGTAGATGTTTGGCGCGTGGATCACCGTTTTTGTACACACGATGTCCAAAACCCATGATCTTTTCACGATTATTCAGTTTTTCCTGAATTGCCGCTTCAAGACGATCAGGCGTACCGATCTCATTCAACATTTTCATAACGGCTTCATTAGCACCGCCATGCAGTGGTCCCTTCAGTGCGCCAATGGCGGAAGTTACACCGGAATAGATATCTGACAGCGTAGCAACCGTTACACGGGCTGCAAATGTCGAAGCGTTTAACTCGTGATCCGCATGCAGGACAAGGGCTTGATCCAATGCTTTCACTGCGGTCTCGGATGGTTCTTCACCAGTCATCATATATAAAAAGTTCTCTGCGATGGAAGCGCCTTCTTTTGGAGCCACAGGTTCTTTGCCCTGACGGATACGGGCGATGGCTGCCACAATCGTTGGCAACTGTGCTTGCAACTTAACCGCTTTGTTCTCATTCGCTTCCGTTGTCATCTCATCCGCTTGCTCGTCGTACAGTGCAAGTGCAGAGACTGCGGAACGAAGTGCTGCCATGGTACTGACGTTTTTCGGGTACAATTGGATTTGTGCAATCAACTCGCTCGGAATCGGCGCGTAATCGCTCAGGCTTTTACGAAGGGATTTCAATTCATCCGTTGTTGGCAATTTACCAAACCACAACAAATAGGCAACTTCTTCAAAGCTGGCATGTTCAGCCAAATCGTCGATATCGTAACCACGGTATGTGAGCACACCGTCTACAATAGAACTGATCGAAGAGGTTGTCGCAACGATGCCTTCCAGACCTTTGGTAGCTGTCATATTACATCTCTCCTTTAATAAGCGAAATCAGGAACCATTCCAGAGTGTCATATAAGTGCCAAAATGCACCTATTCTCTTTTTGTAAACATTTTCATTTTAAAATTAACAAATATTTCAAACTGCGGTTTTCCTATCTGTCAATCGGTATTTACTTATAACATCATACTGGATTTTGTCGTTTATGTGAACATGATGAGAGTTCATTCGCACATCAAACTTCTTTATCGGACCGATAAAGCATTTTTGAAAGCCTTTACAAAAACAAGGTTGACATTTAATGTTTTTTAACCAATCCTGTCGTATGAAGAACTTTCTATTGCTATATTCTGTAATACTAAGGCATACTCTAGGCAAAAGAAAGAATCCCCATACATCTTGTTCAAAAGTCCACTCTTGAACAAGATCTGGTAACATCCCGGCGTTTCAAAACCTTGTAAATGCTCTATATTAATTAAGATAGCCATCTATTTTTAATACTGCTTCATGGATCATACATAGGTCGGCTTAATTGAAATAAGGAGAGTTGATGCTTGGATAGAATAATAATGAAACGCCTGCTCCGTGGCTTATGGGTTATCATTGCGGCCGTTCTGATCGCCGTTGCCATATACTTGTTGTTCCCGCTTTTGTACCCTTTTGCGATTGCTTGGATTATCGCCTATGCCATGAATCCTTTAGTGAAACTGCTTCAGCATCGAGCACGATTCCCGCGCTGGCTGGCTGTGACTCTTTCATTGATCCTTTATTTTGGAGCCATTGCGGTGGTGCTGTCTGCGGCGATTACCCGCATGGTAAAAGAAGTCATTTCACTTACGACAAGCTTTGATCTTCATGTTGATGAGATCAAGGACACGTTTGTGCGCTGGACCCAGAATGACACCATTCAAAGTTTGACTGCGCAGATCAATGAATTTTACAAGGAAAATCCCAACTACCAGGAAACCATCAACAGCAATATTAGTAAAACAACTGAAACGGTGGGTACAGCCGTCACAGATCTGGTCACCGGATTTTTCAACATGATTCTGAGTCTGCTGACTTCCCTGCCGAACATGGGCGCGGTATTAATCGTTGTTCTGTTGTCTACATTCTTCATTAGCAAAAGCTGGACCAGGCACAACATCACCGTATCGGGATGGGTACCCTCTTCCATTCGCAAGCCGATATCCGACATCTGGACCGACCTTAAGAAGGCACTGTTCGGATACGCAAGAGCACAATTGATCATGATCTCGATTACAGCACTATTCGTCATGATTGGACTGCTTATATTGCAAGTCAATTCAGCCTTCACCATCGCTCTGATGATTGGTTTGGTCGATCTGCTTCCTTATCTGGGTGTTGGCCTTATCATGGTGCCTTGGGCAGCGTACCTCTTTATGAATGGGGATCTGTATCTGGGCATTGGGATTAGTATTATCTATTTGATCTTATTGATCGCCCGTCAGATTATTGAACCGAAGGTACTTGCAAGCAGTGTAGGCCTCGACCCACTCGCCACGCTGGTTGGCATGTTTGTGGGTTTGAAGTTGTTTGGTGTTCTGGGCTTGATTATTGGCCCTGTCAGTCTCGTGATTCTCGATGCGTTCAATCGGGCTAACGTATTACGCGACCTCAGAACGTATATCATCAACGGCCGTGTCCGATGAGGCATCATCTTATGAGCACCCAGGAAAATAGAAAAAGGCTTCGTTCAACAGAAATCATCTGCTGAGCGGAGCCTTTTTCTATTATGCAAAACAACTGGTGTTTCATTTCGGACGACGATAAAACGTAATTTTGCCACTTTTCATTTTTTTCTCCAGCCACCCCAGGAAGAACAGACGGTACACCGGACGTGTTAAAGGAAATACCAGTGTAAAGCCGATCAGATCCGTTACAAAGCCTGGAATCAAAAGCAAGAAACCACCGACAAAAATAAAAAGACCATCGACCATTTTTCTTCCAGGTACCTTGCCACGCTCCATCTCGGATTTGGCGTCCACAAGTACTTTTCGCCCTTCAAACTGCAACATTGCTATACCAATCAAGGACGTGAGAATCATGAGAAGCAATGTCTTTCCGGCTCCGATCCAGTCACTCATCAGAACAAAACCAAATAATTCAATCACCGGAATGATTAAGAGTAAAGCCCACATCCATTTTCGCATTGACGTATTACCCCTTTCCCGAAAGCCACACCTTTTCAAGCGCGCTGTATAACTCAGAGGCTGCCTTATCCAGCCGAACTGGCTTCCAGTCCCCATTCACCCATACATGCTGGGTAGAACCTGTAACTAGCCGTTCACCGGGGAGTGATTCATCAGTTGACCATACCCGTTCTCCAATCGCCATACGCTCATCAGGTTCTTCAGACATGCGTCTTACGTCATACTCATAATTCAGTCGCAGACCACTGAATGCAGCAATACGGGTGAAAATGATAATCTCATCATCATATCGGGCAGGCTTGTGATACTTCACATCCAGTCCGGTTACGGGAAGCAGTAACCCCTGTGCCTCCATTTTACGATATGTATACCCCATTTGGCGAATCATCTCAGTTCGACCGATTTCAAACCAATTCAAATAGTTCGCGTGGTAGACCACGCCCATCTGGTCACTTTCTTGATAGCGTACACGAAGACGTGCCGCATACCAGTTACCATTGCTCTGTTCTCGCATGTTATCGGCCTCCTTCGCTCTATCATTCATACGTGTTACATCGTTGTAAAGTGTCACTAAGATGGAAAAAAAGCAACGGGACAATAAAGCCCCATTGCTTCTTTCCTGTTGCTTCTCCATCCAAGACGCTATTAAGCGTTGTTTGGAATTTGGCTTACTTTAATCAGGTTGGTAGAACCGGAACGACCCAAAGGTACACCTGCTGTGATCACAACCAGGTCTCCTTCTTTAACAAGTCCGGATTTTACGCCGCCTTCAATTGCATTTTCGAACAAAGCATCCGTAGAATCAACCAGTCTTCCTTTGACAGGAGTTACACCCCAAGCCAGAGCCAAACGACGGGAAGTTCTGTCTTCCGTTGTCACAGCGATGATTGGAGATTCTGGACGATACTTGGAAATCATGCGTGCAGTATGTCCTGATTCAGTCGAAGTAATGATCGCTTTTGCGTTCAAATCTTGAGCTTGAAGAGCAACCGATTGGCTGATTGCTTCTGTAACTGTTGTTTGTTGAGCAACACGTTGTTTCAGGTACAACTCTTGGTAAGGCAGAGCAGATTCTGCTTTTTCAGCAATACGGGACATGGTCAGAACAGATTCAACAGGGTATTTACCCGCAGCTGTCTCACCGGACAACATGATTGCGTCCGTACCGTCGAAGATCGCATTCGCCACGTCACTTGCTTCCGCACGTGTTGGACGCGGGTTACGCTGCATGGAATCCAGCATTTGTGTAGCTGTGATAACCGGTTTACCTGCAACGTTACATTTTTGGATCATGCGTTTTTGTACCAATGGTACTTCTTCCGCAGGAATCTCAACACCCAGGTCTCCACGAGCAACCATCAGGCCGTCAGACACTTCAAGGATTTCGTCGAGGTTATCGACACCTTGTTGGTTTTCGATTTTGGAGATGATTTGGATATGTCCAGCATTGTGTTTTTCAAGCAATTCACGAATCTCAAGTACGTCACTTGCTTTACGTACAAAAGAAGCCGCGATGAAATCGACACCTTGTTCGATACCAAATACGATATCGTTAGCGTCTTTTTCGGTGATACCCGGTAGAGAAATGGCAACGCCCGGAACGTTAACACCTTTTTTGCTTTTGATCGACCCGCCGTTAACGATACGGCATTTGATCTCGGTGCCTTGCACTTCCACCACAGTCAGTCCGATCAGACCGTCGTCGATCAGAATTGTAGATCCCGGTTCAACATCATTCGGAAGATCTGTATACGTAATGGAAAGACGTTCTTTGGTGCCCAGAATTTCTTCTGTTGTCAAAGTGATGTACTCGTCTTGAACCAATTCGATCGGTTCAACTTCGAGTTTACCTGTCCGAATTTCCGGTCCTTTGGTGTCCAGCAGGATTGCTACTGTTTTGTTCAACTCTTCGCATGCTTGGCGAATCGCAATGATCCGTCCGCCGTGCTCATCGAAATCACCGTGGGAGAAGTTCAGACGGGCCACATTCATACCGGCCATAATCAATTTTTTGGTGTTCTCCAGAGATTCACTGGATGGACCAATGGTACATACAATTTTCGTTTTACGCATTTTGGGTTTCCTCCGATTTTAAAGGTATTACTCTTTATCTATTTTTCTTTTTCCAACTATTAAATTTACTATACTTTTGCTCATTTGTATAGGAAATTCGTCACATTATTCAGCATTTCCCGACAAATTACTCGCAACATCGACTTTTACAAGCTCTTGAGGGGCTTCAATGGATGCTTGAGGTTCAAACGTGACCGATCCAATTTTACGGAATTTCTCATAACGATCCTGTTTCAGTTGATCCCCGCTCCAACCCTTCATATCGTCGAGATGACGGACCAAAGCTTCACTGATGAAAGCAGCAGACGCTTCATAATCCCGATGAGCACCGCCGCGTGGCTCAGGGACAATCTCTTCAATGACTTCCATCTCCAACAGGTCTTTGGCTGTTATTTTCATTGCTTCAGCCGCCTGATCTGCCTTGGATGCATCCTTCCAGAGAATCGAAGCAGCGCCGTTCGGAGAGATTGCAGAATAGATCGCATGTTCCAGCATCAACACACGATTACCCACAGCCATAGCGAGGGCACCGCCGCTTCCACCTTCGCCGATGACCACAACAATAACAGGAACCGATAGCTTCGCCATTTCCATCAGGTTGCGAGCAATCGCTTCCGATTGACCTCTCTCTTCTGCAGTATTACCCGGATACGCCCCTTTAGTATCAATAAACGTAATAATAGGACGGCCAAATTTGTTCGCTTGTTTCATCAGACGAAGTCCTTTTCGGAAACCTTCTGGATGAGCGCTGCCGAAAAAGCGGGCGATATTATCCTTCGTGTCTTTCCCCCGCTGTTGTCCGATTACCGTTACTGTCTTTCCATTCAACTTGGCAAGTCCGCCAACAACCGCAAGATCATCTCCGAACATGCGATCACCGTGCAGCTCAATGAAGTCCGTAAATATCAACTGGATCAGATCCAGCGCCGTTGGGCGCTGCTGATGACGGGCCAGATGCATCTTCTGAGCTGCTGTTATGCCAGTGTAGATCTCTTCTTCAAGTCTATGGTAACGTTCTTCCAGGCGGGCAATCTCGTCCGTGAAGTCGATCCCTTTTTCCTGTCCAAACTGTACGAGTTCATCAATCTTTTTGCGCATCTCAACCAGAGGCGCTTCATATGGCAACTCACCCGCCATTTAGACCCCTCCTTTTTCACTATGCATATCCAGAAGCTTGCCAAGAGTGGCCCGAAGCTCTTTCCGGTGCACAACCATGTCCAACTGACCATGTTGCATATTAAATTCAGCCGTCTGGAAATCATCAGGTAACTTCTGACGGATCGTCTGTTCGATAACGATTCTGCCGGCAAAACCAAATACAGCGCCAGGTTCGGCAATGTTAATATCGCCCAAGCTCGCAAAACTTGCCGAGACTCCACCTGTCGTTGGGTCCGTAATGACCGAAATGTACAGCCCGCCCTGTTCATCCAAACGGGATAAAGCTGCGCTTGTTTTAGCCATTTGCATGAGGCTAAGAATACTCTCTTGCATCCGGGCACCACCTGATGTTGAGAAAATAATCAATGGTAACCGTTTCTCTGTGGCATGCTCAATGGCACGGGTAATTTTCTCCCCTACAACAGAACCCATGCTGCCTGTGAAGAAATCAAAGCTCATGACAGCAACAACTACAGGCAGGCCATCAATGGTTCCTTCCCCTGTAATTACCGCTTCCTTCAGGCCCGATTTCAGACGCTGTTGTTCCAATTTGTTGCTATATCCAGGAAAGCCAAGTGGATCAACCGATATCATATCAGCATCAAACTCAACAAATCCTTGATCATCAAGTACCATAGCAATGCGCTCCATAGCGTTAAGACGCATATGGTAACCGCAGGCAGGACATACTTTCAGATTTTTCTCCAATTCCTTGCTATATTGAATGGTGCCGCATTTGCTGCACTTGTTCATAAGCCCTTCAGGTATTTCACGTTTTGGGCGTTCTAGGACTTCCTGGCCTTCGCCGGGAAGTGCACGCTCGGAAGGTATGGTAGCGTACTTCCGTTTCTTCTGGAATATATCTTTGAACACAACTACACCTCTCCAGCCGTTGATTTGATGGCCGCAACCTGCAGAGCGCTGCTTGTGGCAGCTTCATCCGCGTGTTACGGTAAACCGCTTACGACCCACACGCTGCCATGGGCCTTGTCCAGCATTCACAACAAAAAAATCCGCCGGTACAGGGCAAGGATCACCGGCTTCTGTCAGCACGATTGATGTTACCTGCAAAAACCGAAAGATTGTTGCGCCGATGTTTGAATCTATCTTGGTAGGGTCTCCGGGAGCAACCAGGTCGGTCCTTGTCCTAACAAAAAAAGAAGGAAGGACAGCAGCATACAATACATGCAAGTCGATTCCTCTCTCCGCTTACGCGATTAGTCCCTTATGTACCGATGGTACTTCTTCATCTGCCAAGGCACGTTGATGTCGAACAAATCAGGAATGCAGAATGGAATTCAACACTTCCTGGACCTCTTCCAATTCCCCAGAAGGGACGCGAATCTCAAATTGCTGCTTGGATAAACTGATGGGACGGGTCTGTACCAGAAAACCTTCTTCCGAAAGCTTGGTCTTGATCTTGTCCGCAACCTTTGCTGTCGGTGCAATGTAAATCACCGTCCACATGCCTTGTCCGCCCCCTAAGCTAATGTTCAGAGCCCGTATATTGGACTAATGATAACATACCTCACTTTTTTTCTGCAAGAAAGGGTTCGGGACCTTTGGGGAGAATTTGGGATCATGAGGGACATTAGTCCCCCACGAATAACTCATATGGTTGACGAAATCTTCTTGTTCATACCTCTTCCATAAGCAGCCGCAAGCTTATCAGGGCAGCGTCAGCCGCCCTTGAAGACCTTCATATGAGCCATTAGATTGACCATAACAGACAAGCATGGAAATACAGGGGGTTAAAGGTCTGAGGGGTATTTTTTGGCTTTAATATTTTTGTGTGCAATCCGGGCAGAAGCCGCAGCAGCCACCCCTGCGACCAGATCATCCAAAAAGACATGAATGGCTGTTGTGTGTTCGTTCAAATCATGAATTACACCTATTTTTTCTTTATCCAGGTAACCAAAGCTGGTTAAACCAATCATACCATACACATGAGTAATGCCGAGGGCCAGAGTCTCGTCCACTCCATACAGGGATTCATCCGCTTCCATAATAGCCTGTAACGGTTGGGGCAAGAGTTTTTTCTCCGCAAGTTCGTCGAGAGCAATACCCGTATAGAGCGTATATTGCACCTCTCGTTTCTGCAGAACGGATTTCACGCTGGTTACACAGTCGTCCAAGGTCAGTTCGGGGTGGTACCCTTTTTGCAGACGGTATACAATTGCTGCGATTGCATCAATCCGTACACCCCGCCGGGCCAGCATGGCTTCTACGATTTCATATGACATATCTCGACCTCCCGCATCAATCCCCCGAGGACCACGAGGTCCTTCGGTGTTCTCAAGTGTATGCAGCAACCTGTTAAAATGTTCATAAAATGTGCGGATGGTTAAGACCAGTCGCAGCCTAAACCTGTTTCAGGATTGTACATTCCGCTCTGGTCTGTAGCTGGCCTATAACAAGTCTGCAATTTGTTTGTTTAAACCCTGTCGTCAGGGAACCGAGCTCGCACTAAAATAATCAAAAAAAACCTGTTCAGCATTGAGCCAAACAGGTTTCATACTATGGATAAGTGCTATCACTTACGGGACAGCCTCTTATTTAATTTTGACCGTGCCTTCACCCAGCATTTTCTCCATCTCGGAGAACAAGGTTGGTGATGGCTTAATCCGGTAGGCATCACTCAGCGCAAGCAGCTTCTGCTGTTGCTCATAGAAGAGCACTGTCGCCACAGGTCCGGGATGCTCCTGAAGTAGCTGCTTCAGACGTGCCAGAAGCTCAGGCTTCTCCGCATGCGGGGCAATCTTCACGAACACCCGCTGCTCCACAGCCCGCGGTTCGCGGCTCTGCTCCGGGCTGCCTGCCGCCGCCGTGGCTGCGCCCGTACCTCCCGCATCGCTGCGCGTCGCTGCCGAGCCTTGGCTCCCGCTGCTACGCACAGCGGAAGCATCCCCGCCTGCGCTGCTGCGCTGCGCTTCGGCTCCTGCGCCCGCTGGTCGCCGCGGCGAAGCCGCCTGCGCCGCGCGCGAAGAGCTGCCGCTGCCGGGCTTGACGCGCCGGTCACGGCTGCGCAGCTGCTGCTCCAGTGCCGCCGGTGACAACGCCACCACTTCCTCAGCCAGCAGCTTAAACCCTTCGTCCTGCTGCTGCACTTTGGCACGCACGACGAGCAGTTCACCTTTCCCGACATGTTGCTGGCTACGCCGCCATACCTCGGGAAAGAGAACCACTTCACAGCGTTCAATCTGGTCTTCCAGCTCCATGAACGCCATAGCCTTGCCCTGTTTCGTCGTAATCGACTTCACAGACACAACCATACCCGCGGCGACGGTCATCGTGTCGTCTGCCGCCTCGGTCAGCTCCATGATCCGGTCAGCCCCACTCGATTCCAGCACATCTTCATAGTCATCCAGCGGATGCCCGGAGAGATACAAACCTAACAACTCACGCTCCAGCTCCAGTTGTTGCCCTGAGGAATAAGGAGGAATTTCCGGATATTCAATCTCCCAGTTTGGCGTCTCAACAAAGTCAAACAATTGAATCTGCAAATCCTCACGTTCCTTGCGCCATTTCAACGCTGCTTCAACAGTCTCATCCAGCATCGCCAGCAATTGGGCCCGGTGCCCAGGTAATGTGTCAAAAGCTCCGGCTTGGATCAGCGATTCAATCACACGTTTGTTGCATACACGCAAATCCACACGACGACAAAAATCGAGCAAACTGTCGAACGGTCTCTCCTGCCTTACGATCATAATGCTTTCCATTGCCTGGGTACCGACATTTTTCACAGCGGCCAGACCAAATCGTATTGCACCCGTTAATTTTTCCTCATCCGAATTATCATCAGACACTGCAACGTTCTTCTCCACAGAGGACAGCTCCTCTTGTTCCGCGCGCGAAGAAGACACCTCTTGTCCTTCGTCATTACCATTATCCATTGAAGAAACCGTCACCAATCCCGGTTCCTTCCGGTTGTCGGATGCCTCAGGCATGGTTGTCGCTGCCTGCCACTCATATCCACCACCGTCCTCTTCCGGTCCAGGACCGGGATCATCCGGCAGAGGTGCTTCACCATATTCGGCTTGTCCCGAATGACCATCATGCTCATGAACGCGATCTCCCCTGATAGAACTCCCGTTACCATTCGTGGCATGTTCTTCGGCAGGGCTTCCGGGGTTACTCTCTGCATCTGCTCCCGCAGTCTGCTGTGATACATTGCTCTGATCCCCGGCTCCTGCGCTGCCGGACGGCACAAATACAGGTGTAAACAGAATACCGCTCTCATTCACATCCGGCGGAAGCACCTCCATGTCCATACGCCGACATTCCACCACGTACTCTGCCACTTTCCGATGACTGCCCATTACGGCTGTTAACATGGATGCCATAAAATGAACCGGATAATGCGCCTTCAGATAAGCCGTCTGGAACGCAAGCACACCATATGCCGCGGCATGAGCACGCGGGAAGCCATAGTTTGCAAACTTGACGATCATATCATAGACCAGGTCTGCCTCTTCTTCGCTATACCCTTGTTTCAGGCTGCCTTGTACAAAGTGTCCACGCTCCAGATCCAGCACTTCCCGTTTCTTCTTGGAGACCGCTCTGCGGAGCAAATCTGCCTCACCCAGCGAGAAACCCGCCATCCGGGAGGCTATCTGCATGATCTGTTCCTGATACACGATGATCCCGTACGTATCTTTCAGGATAGGCTCCAGATCCACATGGGGGTAATCCACTTCAATCTGTCCATGCTTGCCCTGAATGTATTTGGATATGAACTCCATCGGACCCGGACGGTACAAGGCAAGTACAGAGATTACATCTTCAAAACTACTTGGCTTCATCTCTTTCAGCACACGGCGTACCCCGGCAGATTCCAGTTGGAATATGCCCATCGTGTCCCCTCGCCCAAGCATCTCGTACGTTAACGGATCATCATCGGGGATAAGGCGGAAATCCGGAATTTCTCCATGTTCCCCAATCCAGCGTACACACCGCTCAATGATTGAGAGGGTACGCAAACCAAGAAAATCCATCTTAAGCAGCCCAATAGACTCCAGGTTTTCCATGGAATACTGGGTTAACGCTGTCCCTTCACTGCCCTCCTGAAGTGGCACCGCATCGGTCAGCGGGTCACGGGAGATAACCACTCCCGCAGCATGGGTCGAAGCATGACGTGGCATGCCCTCGACCTTCATCGCCATATCCAGCAGCTCACGTGTCTTAGGCTTGGTTTCATACAGCGCCTTCAGCTCAGGTGTAGCTTCCATGGCCCGCTCGATGTTAATACCAAGTTGCGCCGGAATCAGCTTTGCAGCCTTGTCCACTTCGCCATAAGGCACATTCAGGGCCCGCCCAACATCACGTACGGCTGCACGGGCAGCCATCGTTCCAAACGTAATAATCTGGGCGACATGGGCTTTGCCATATTTATGCGCGACATAATCAATGACCTCATCCCGCCGCTCATCGCTGAAGTCAATATCAATATCCGGCATGGAGATCCGCTCGGGATTCAGGAATCGTTCGAAGAGCAGGTTGTATTTCATCGGATCAACATCGGTAATATGCAAAGTGTACGCTACCAGACTACCTGCCGAGGAGCCCCGGCCCGGTCCAGTAACAATGCCTTGCTTATGCGCATAGGCGATAAAATCCCAAACAATCAAAAAATAATCCGAGAATCCCATGCTGTCGATTATACCCAGCTCATACGCCAATCGTTGTTCGAGTTCGGATCGAAGCTCTGCATCTGTCCAACGTGTGGACTGCGCATAACGCTCCTTCATTCCTTCTTCGCACAGCTGACGCAGATACACCGAAGGGCTGAGTCCATCAGGAAGCGGTCTGTATTCCGGCAAAATCGATTTGCCAAATTCCAGCTTCAACTCACAGGAATCCGCAATGCGGACGGTGTTTGCCAGAGCTTCCGGTACATGAGGAAACAAACGAGCCATCTCTTCTTCACTTTTCAGATAGAGCTGATTGGTTCCAATTCGGAGCCGATTCTCATCATCCACGGTCTTGCCTGTTCCGATACAGATCAGTACATCCTGAAGCTCCGCGTCCTCTTCGGACAGATAATGTGCATCATTGGTGGCTACAAGTGGAATCTCAAGCTCGGCAGCCAGTTTGATCAACTGTGGATTTACCCTTTTTTGCTCCGACAGCCCGTGATCCTGAAGTTCCAGATAGAAGTCGTCACCAAAAATATTTTTGTAGCGTAACGCCGCACGTCTCGCCTCTTCTTCTCGTCCATGCAGTAAATGTTGTGGTACTTCACCACCAAGACACGCACTTAGACAGATAATGCCCTCGTGATGGGCAGCCAGACTTTCCATATCTACACGGGGTTTGTAATGAAAACCTTCGAGATGTCCAATCGAGCACAATTTCATCAGATTTCGGTAACCCGTCATATTTTTGGCTAACAAAATCAAATGATGAATCGGTTGATCCTTGCGGCTTCCCCGCTCTTTGCGGGACCCTGCTGTCATGTATGCCTCGCACCCTATAATCGGCTTGATGCCTCGTTCAACGCAGGCTTTATAGAAAGGAATAGCACCATACATCACGCCATGGTCGGTCAGCGCCAGTGTTGTCATTCCGAGATCTGCGGCTTTGCCCACGAGATCCGGAATACGCGCAGCGCCGTCCAGCAAACTGTATTCGCTGTGAACGTGCAAATGCACAAAAGAACTCATGTTTTTTTCTTCCTTTCCCCACTAAAGACATTCCATTAAAAATCTATAAATAAAAGACGTATGCTAAACTTTGCAAAAACGTGTGACTGGGAACAAAAAAAAGAGAGGTAACAGATATATCATAATATCTGTACATCTCTTTTTACAAGTCTGTGTGACCTTCTTATCCCTCTTCATGACGAATCCAGGTAATGAGTTGCTCTGCCGGTTTTCTGCTTACAGGTCGTGAAACAGCATCTTCTCGAAGGTACCCAAGATGAAGTGTCCCCACCAACCGTTCGCCGGAATTCAGGCCTATTTTCGCGGCAAACGTATCCTCCCGGTTGTATTCGTTTGTTTTCCATACCAGTCCGATGCGTTCTTCCCAGGCGAGCAATTGCAAATTCTGAATCAGCCCAGCAGCTGCGAGCAAAGCCTCTTCATTTTTCCAACGATCCGTACCCTGTCGAACCACAACGCACACATGCACTGGCGTGTCTTCACAATAGTCCTTCGCTGCACTCTGCCCAAACTGT
This sequence comes from Paenibacillus sp. FSL E2-0151, assembly GCF_037993015.1. NCBI lineage: Bacteria > Bacillati > Bacillota > Bacilli > Caryophanales > Paenibacillaceae > Paenibacillus > Paenibacillus sp. FSL E2-0151. The sequence continues at coordinate 2,223,026 of NZ_CP150308.1, read as the reverse complement.
TCGAGTTCTTGTGGTGTATATGTCGATAGCACAGCATTGCTGAACATTTTGCGACCCTCGTTCATAAAAACGATAAAGCGCCATGGTTCTTGTTTGGAATGATACGGAGCCCACACCGCAGCCTCAAGCAATTCAAGCAGCTTATCCTCAGATACGGGTCTGTTGCTGAATGACCGTACTGTTCTTCGCTCACGAATAACGCGCTCCACCGAATTAGATTGTGTATTCTTCATCTTAGTGATTTCTCTCCCTAATTACAGAAACAATATCCTCGACTGCATTCAAAGTAGCGACGGATGAGTACCCAAAGTTCATCCACTCCTTGTCCCCAACCAGATATACCTGATCTTCCTTGACTGCCTTCATTCCTTTCCAGATGTTACTTTCTTTCATTTCATCGTATAATTTCTGGGCATCCGTGTTGTCATCGCCACCGTCAATTTGGAGAATGATGTGATCAGCCTGATATTCGGTAAGCAGTTCCAGCGAGACCGGCACACTCCCTTCATTTTTAGGATAGGCTGCTACCGTTTTCAATCCAAGCTCTTTATGAATCACCATACCTCTGTTGGACAGTTCACCCATAACATAGCTTTCTTTGGGCATGATTCTTAAGTAAATAAACGTCTCGTCTCCTACAAGAGCTTTTAGCTCATCGCGAGCAGTCGCAATTTTCTTATCATAATCCTGTATAGCCTGCTCCGCTTCCTTCTGCTTGCCCAGTGCCTCACCCATATCCTTCAATTCATCCCGCCAATTGTCCCTATCGGGAAGAAGAACTGTTTTGGCAATCTTGGCGTACTGGTCATATAATTTCTCATCCCGCCATTTCGGCGCGATAATGATATCCGGATCGGTTGCGAGAATGCCCTCCATGTTGGAACCATTACCTAACTTAGGCACGCTGTCGAATTTGCCTTCCAAATAATCCGGATAATCCGAATGATAGTTCTCTGCAGCCACAGGAGTCACACCAAGAACATACAAAAAATCAGGATATGTCACCGAAGTCGCAACCACGCGCTGTGCTTGTGTCTGAGGTTCGGTTCCCGCATTGGGTTCCGCCTTCTCTCCATTCGTCCCCGCGCAAGCTGTAGCCAGTAGCAAGGTAAGGATCATTCCTAATCCAAACCATTTGTTCGAATGTTTCATCTGTTTATCCCCTTCGGTGTTTAAATAATAACGATTCTCATTCTCATTATATACACACCCAGATATTAATGAATGGATATTTGGGCGTCCCGATTTGGATTTTTGCGAAGTCGGCAAGTTCAGGTCATACGTCTTATCAGTCTCTTCCTCTTCAAAAGATCTAACATCTCATGAATGGCATATTGAGTGGCAAGTGGGGAAAACGAGAAATTATACCACTCCGTATTGCTAAGCACATACACCCGATGATTCTGCACAGCCAGAAGCCGATCCCACATCGGGTGATCATAAAGATGAAGCCGGGCATCTACCCCATCCTCCATCTGAAGCAGAATATGATCAGGCTGAATTTCAGCGAGATGTTCAACGGCAACCAGCGTTCCCTCCCCAGAAAAAAGAGATGCCTTGGGCATGTTCAAATCCAGCTCCCGATACAGCATACTCCCCCTTGAAGACTGTTCCCCATAAAGCGTTATTCCCTCACGGGTCAGACGAATGTAGACGATAGTCTCATCAGGAATAAGCGTCTGTAACTGTTCTCTTGCCTGGTACAGCCCCTCATCAAAATTGCTGATCACTTGCAGCGCCTGTTTGCTTTTTCCTAATAATTCTCCCAGATCTCTTAGTTCCTCTCTCCAGTTGCTGCGCTCAGGCAGAAGCACCGTTGTTGCAATTCGGTTAAGTTGCTCATAATTCATGCTGTCCTGCCATGCGGACGCAATGATCAGATCGGGTTTCATCCTCCGAATCTCTTCCAGGTTGAGTACATGACTTCTCTCCCACTTGCGAACTTGCTTAAACGATTCTTTCAGGTAATGCGGAAATTCACAAAACGGCGCTTGGGCAGCTATTGGAGTCATCCCAAGTGTATATAACAGCTCAGGTGCAGTCATCGTGGTTCCTAAATATCGACGATTATGCAGATACAGACGGGGGGAACGTCCTACTTTTTGCTTGAATCTTCGGCTGAAATAATGCTCATCTTCATAACCGACCTTACGGGCAATCTCATAGACACTGTCTCCAGTAAGATTCAATAACTCCTTGGCCCGTTTCATACGTAATTCGGTGATATAATCACTTGGATTTTGATTCGTGATTTCCCTGAACCTTACGGTGTACCATTTGCGGCTGACATTAGCCATCTGCGCCAGTTGCTGGACCGTGACAGGTTCGTCGTAATGTTCATCTAGGTAGTCAATCGTTCTTTGTACAGCCTGATCGGGCTGTTGCGAGTGAACTTCGGGTTCAGCTTCCCTTCTTATATGCTCGACCAATTTACATATCCATTGTTGAAAAAGAAGATGACACCACATTGGATCATGCAAGTCAGTATGTTGAAATGCCTCCACGATCTTCTTAATATCCTCCACAGCAGCATGTTGAAGAGCAACGAAGCTGCTTGGCTCAAGCTCGTGATCGTCCTCATCATTCTGCTTGTCCCATGGGTCTTCCGTGGGTGCCAGCTCCTGCGTCAGCCGAACCCTATGACATTGAATGATATAACAGACCAGTGGAGTTGAACCCCGGTTGACCATAAAGGGCGACTGCCCTTTTTCGATTAAAAGCAAGTCATGGGGACGAATGGATTGGATGCCCTCTTCCAGTTCAACCTCTCCATCGCCGCTAACTCCAAGAACCAACTCCACGCCAGATACGGCAGCAGACCTCACAGCTACACCTGTGCCGAAGTTATACTTTTCCCCTGCGAGCAAGCTGACCTGCACGGCATCTTTCAGCACCATGGTCCAGTCTCTGAATAACAATCCGTATTTCGTCTCCAAGTTCATATCTTTATCTCCCCTGCCAGACTGTGAGTAACTTTAATCGCTCGATACATTTTTATCGACATTCTATCATAACGTTTGGGGGCACGCCCATACAATAGAAGTACAAGCCGCTCCCCCTGTGACAGACCGAAGACAGGAGGTGTGCTGCTAGGTCTGAAAGGGGTGTTGCCAGTGAGCACATTTTTGTCCAAAGCCATTCTTGATTTCTTTATTGCGTTTGGAATCGTGCTGGGCGGCGCGATGATCGGAGGTATTGGAGCCGTGATCTCTCTTCAGCCTCCGACACAGACGATGCTCGATATTTCTGGAAAAATAAAGATATGGGCACTCGCAGCCGCTGTCGGCGGCACAATAGATCCCATGCGTGTCATCGAGAGCAATTTTCTGGATGGTAACCTGTCTCCGGCGGTCAAACAAATCCTGTATCTGATCTCTGCTTTTATGGGCGCGCATATGGGAACCGAGCTAGTGAAATGGGTGTGCGGCGGAGGCCGGAGCTAATATGAGACAGGAACAGCGTTCATGAGAGTTCCGCCATTTTCTCGTTACCGCCCGCTGATGCGAATGACCGCTGTGTTTGTTCTGGGAATGATCGCTGGATGTGTCGTCTACAACGGTGTATTTCACCTGAGTTACAATGCGTTGTGGCTGAACAATCAGGAGCTGCAGCTTCAGCTGCATCAGAATGAGGAGGATATCAAAACGCTGAAAAAATACAGTAAACGCCAAACCGTTATCAAGGAAATCAAAGTCCGTGCAGAAGAATCGGATAAGGGGCCAGACGAGGCTTCTCTGAAAGTGATGTTACAGAAGCTCGGAGACGAACTTGAGGTACTTCGGGGCAGAGATGTATTCAACATCGATGAATATAGCAAAATGACGCGAATCATGCTGAATCAGAAAGTGTACTCGGTCAGGGAAAAGGAGTACACCGTTCAGGTCAAAACGATGCTGGTTATGGAAGGGGTACTGCAAGTTTGGGTACAGATTCGCATGCACGTTCCTGCGTAACAGCAAAAAACTGCCCTTGTCTGCATCTCTGCATGGTACAATAAGGGCAGTAAATGCTTTCCAGAAAAGGAGCTGCGTCTTTGTGTTCATTGATGTACTCAAATATGCTCTAATCGCCATCTTTGCTGTTGCCATGGTTTTTGCAGCGTTGAACAGTATTCGTTCACACAGAAGTTCGGATGCTACCAGCGCCGGTCTGTACCGTTCGTGGACAAATATCTGGATGGGTGGCATGCTTGTTGTTCTTGCCCTGATCCTGATGTTTGTCTTCACGGGCTCCACTTTATCTGTGATTGTGGAAGCGCTATTTCTGATTATGGGTGCGTACAATGTATTTGCCGGAATACGTAACCGCAGTTATTATGCACGGCTTCAACAACGGTCCAGTAACGGATCAGGTACAACCTCCGGACAATCTGCATGATTCGTTGAAGCTATATCGTTGTGTCTGCAAAAAGAGAGTACTTCCCCTTCATTAAGCGAAGCCAGAACCGCGCGACAGCGCAACCCGGCAGAGCTTCTTGATCAGGGAGTACTCTCTTTGTTGTCTATGCCCGAGGCAACGTACCCTGCTAGGCATGGTCAATCGACTGCAATGTCATTACCGCTTTGCATACCACACTGCCTTCACGGGTAACCACAATGTCCATTTTGCACGTTCGACGACTGGTTTCCAGAATTAACGGTCGAACCAGGATCTGATCCTCAATCTGTACTGGTCGAACAAAATAAGTTGTTACATTATCCACCACGTGGTCGTTCCCTGTAACATCCCACGCTGCCCGCCGGCCAGCCTGGGTCATCACATTCAACAGAACACCTTCGGAGATCGTACCCAGATCCGTTGCCATCTGAGGAATGATGAATCCGTGAAATAACAGTTCGTTCTGTTCACCGCGCTCCTCGGCAAACCCGTTCCAGATCAGATGATCAAACGTCTCTCCCAGTTGTGGCTGCTTCTGTGCATCCCGCATGGCCTGAAGTACTTCCTTGCGTGTGACGGACGCAATCAGTTTGCGATTCCGATCCACGATTGGCAGAAAATCGATACCTTCCCAGGTCATAATCTGGGCAGCAGAAGCAAGAGATGTCTGCAATGAGGCCGTAATCGGGCGGCGTATCACACATTTCTCAATACTTTGATCTTCTTTCAGCTCACTGACATCCTTCAGACTCACAATCCCGATGACCCGGTTCCATTCATCCACGACCGGGAAGCGATGTTCACCCGTCTCTGAAACCAACATATGAAAATCTGCGGCTGAACTGGTCACCTTCAGCACCTGCAAGCGAGGTTTCTGACCAATGATATCCTCAACAAGCATAATTTTTTTCTTAATCAGCCGGTCGAAGATCGCACGGTTAATCATCGAAGCCACCGTGAATGTATCATGTCTGGATGAAATAATTGGTAGCCCAAGCTCGTCAGCCATAATTCTTACTTCACGACTTGTCCCGAAACCACCCGTAATCAACACGCCCGCTCCCTGTTCGAGGGCAAGCGAGTGAGCATCTTCACGGTTACCCACAATCAGCAGACTCCCAGCGTCAATATAACGGGCCATTGCCTGTTCCTTCATCGCGCCAATCACATACTTGTGTAGCGGTTTGGCGAGACCTTCGTTCCCCCCCAGCACATGGCCCTCCACAATGGTCACAACATCAGCAAAGGTCAACTGTTCTGACATGCCCCGAGGTCTCTTCTCGATCCGCACCGTTCCAATTCGTTCCTTGGTCACGACCAGCCCGAAGTTCTCCGCCTCTTTCACCGCACGATACGCTGTCCCTTCACTTACACCCAGCTCCCGCGCGAGTCCACGTACTGATATTTTGCTGCCAACCTTCAGTTGTTCAATATGTTGAAGTAACTGTTCATGCTTCGTGACGTTCTCTTCCTGTCCGTCCAACTGTACCACCCCCGAAGATGCATCTGTACTATACTGTATCTATTATAACACGGCTTTAGGAAAATAACCCCACCCCTACCCATTCTCACAGGCAAGTTCGCCATCTGAATTTAATCATTCCATTAACCTCTAATTCTGTATGTACCAAAAAAGACCGGGGCCCCTTTGTACCAAGGGATTCCGGTCTTCCATGTTGGATCTCATACTGTACCTTATACAGACTCGCTCCGCTCCTGCTTGTCCAGCAGTTTCATCTCCCACTGCCGCAGCTTCGCCCGGCGAACGGCTTCCAGTGCACGCTTCTTCTCTTCATCCACACCGAGAATAAAATGCAGATGTGCACCAACGATTAATAAGGAGAACAGCACCCATACGATGCCAAAAATATTAACCCAGTCCATTCCTCCAGCAAAGGAAATCCGCGGCAGTGCAATGACCAGCATCGACAACGCAATAAGCAGATAGATTACATGTTTTGCTTTTTTCAACCTCTTCACCATTCACAGCTCCTTCGTTCTTGATCGACTCTATATGTCTAGTCTATGAACGATAAGGAGCTAATATGAAAGGTTCAGGTAAAAAAACAAGACAAGCGTTTAGTACGTGTTCAAAAAGATCAGTTTTAAGTACCGAGAAGATGGAATGAAGCTAGGCATCCTTCGTAATCAAAAGTGGACTTTTTGAATTACCTTTTTACGCTTCAGCGCCACCGTACAGATGACCCAGGCTGTCAGCAATAATTTTATTCACGTCTTCAATGATGACACTGAGGCGACGCTCCGCATCAAACAAGCGACGGATATTCAGATTCAAACTCAGTACTTCAAACAGTTTCTCCATTTTCTCCATCTCATCCGGAGCTGGCATATCCCCGCTCATCATACGTTGTTGCAATTCCATTTGTTGATCACGGAAGTTATCCAGCATTGCTTTTGCATCCGGATCAGCTTCAATCAGCTTCATCGCGGAAGTAATCTCTTCCACCTCGCTGCTTTCTCTCAGTGCTTTGGCCAAATCATTGGCTTTGTCATAAATGTTCACTATTATTCCTCCTCAGATTGGTTTGTTCATCCGTGTTAATACACGCTTTTCTCTCCTGTCAAACAAGGGCGCTCTGAAACAGGCCATCCATAACCTGCCTCGAAATCAAATGCATTTAATCCATATGGGTCAATCACCAAGGGTTATATGTCCTCATATGATGAAGCACATGCCATGTTCAGATGCCGTTCAACTTCGAGATCAGACATCAAGTTGCCGCCCGGAAGGAGATCCGTGATGTCCACTAAAAAAGTAACGATTCAGGTTACCGGCTCGGGCATCCTGCAGGACGACGTCATCATGCTGGGCGAAGGGGTGCTTAAGGCGCTTAAAATCCCTTCAGGAAGGCCGCTTCAGTTGCAATTTGGCTCTTTCCGCCGCGAAGTCACTGTTATTCCGGTACCAAGGTATGACGGGCTGCGCATCAATCAGACAGTTGCCAGCAAGACCGGTCTCGTTCCACGTTCGGTCCTGAGGGTATCCTATCGTTCAGCCAGCCGTACGCTTCGCCTTGGACCCTACATCAGTGTACTGGTTAGCCAGGACTATCCCGATCAGCCCGATCGGCCCTTTGGCTCCATCACGATGTTCTGTCAAGAACTGGTGAACGCCTGCCGTAAGCAAGGCGCCTATGTATCCTTTTTCACACCGGAGGATATTGGAGCGGTAACGGGTTATATGAAAGGCTGGGTGTATGATGACGGCTGGAAAAAGACTGTTCTGCCTGTAGCAGACGTCGTCAATAACCGGCTAACGTCCCGCAAGCTTGAGAACAAACCTAGCGTACAGCATTTTATGAAAGAAGTAAAATCGCTCTACGGCACGCAAACCTTCAATGAAAAGTTTCTGGACAAAAACGAAGTGTTTGACGCACTCAAGTCCATTTCAACGCTTAAACGAGTTCTTCCCGAGTCTCATTTGCTCAAGACGTCTGCCATGCTCAAGACGATGTGCAACCGACATCCGGTTGTATTTCTGAAGCCCGTCCGCGGTTCTTTGGGCAAAGGGATCATCCGGGTCTCACGTCAGATTGACGGAAGCTTCCTGACTCTGGCGACTGGCGTCGGGGGGACCCGGAAACAAACGTATACTTCTCTGGATAAACTGTATGCCAGTATGTCTGGGAAAATGAAAACAACGCGTTATCAGATCCAACAAGGGCTGACTCTCATTGACAACAGTGGCAGACCCGTGGATTTCCGTGCGCTCGTGCAAAAAAACCGTACAGGTAAATGGAGTGTAACCTCCATCGTCGCCCGGATTGCGGGCGGGAGTCACTACGTATCCAATCTGGCACGGGGTGGAAGTCTCAGCACCGTCAAGGATGCTGTTGCCAAAACACAGTTGTCTGGATCAGCCAAAGCTTCCGCGTATGCAGGATTGCATACCGCAGCACTGGATATCGCTAAAGGAATCGAGAGTGCCATCCCTGCTCATTTTGGTGAACTTGGTATTGATCTGGCCTTGGACACCACTGGGCGCGTATGGCTGCTCGAAGTCAACTCCAAACCATCCAAGAATGATAATACACCACTGAGTGAGAGCAAGATCCGCCCTTCCGTCAAAGCCATGCTCGAATATTCTACGTACCTGGCGGGTTTTTGAAAAGTTATTCCCTATTGGAAACAAATCTGATAGAGGAGAGGTGCAGCGTAATGTTTCCAACATCTCAGACCAAGACACTGGCCATTCTGGTACGTGCAACCGAAGGCTCACCTCCCTTTACGGATGAACTTTTCTGCCGTCGTCTCAGTTTGGGGAGCATGAAATACGCCCTTCAGATTATTGTGATCCCGATATCGAATGATGCAGTCCATCTCCCTCTTCAATGGGGATATGTCTATCATCAAGGGAAGTGGAATTCGGTACCTGTTCCTGCAGTCGATCTCATTATGGATCGTTGTCTTCGCCCTATCTCCAGGTACGTCAGACAACAGCTTAAGGAATGGATACCAACCAACGGCACAGATCAACACCGTTATTGGTCTGCTTCCCTTCCAGGAAAATGGGAGGTACATCGTGTGTTGTCCCGAAATCCTGAATTGAGGTCACAACTTGCTCCCACAACCCGGATCGGATCGCATATTCCTTGGGAAACATGGCTGGACCGTTGGCCCAAAGGACTGTTCTTCAAACCGGTATCCGGGACTCATGGCAAAAATACCTTTCGCCTGTCTCGGGGAACGACTCCATCAACATGGATCGTGGAGGGCCGTAACGAGGACAATGAAACCTTTTTTCTTACATTCAACCATACCCAGGCTGTATCTTCCTGGCTAGCATTACATCAGGCTGAACGTAAGATGATCGTGCAGCCATATCTGGAGCTTAGCCATCATGGAAGAGCATTCGACATACGGGCTCTAATGCAAAAGAATGGGCAAGGTCGCTGGACGCTTACCGGATGTATGGTACGGGAAGGACCCGAAGGTTCACTCACGTCCAATCTTCACGGTGGGGGTAAAGCATATCCTGCCCACGCATATCTGCTCCAGCGATATGGAACGATCCGCACGGAAACTCTGCTGAAGAGCATCCGGCAGACTGCTACTCTTATCCCCACCCTGCTGGAAAGCCGTTTCGGCAGGTTAGCCGAATTGGGGCTTGATTTCGGAGCAGATGCAGAGGGCCAACTCTGGCTAATTGAAGTCAACTCCAAACCAGGCCGCACCTCATTTGCAGAAGCGGGCGACCGACGCATGCATACCCTGACTTATACCCGGCCGCTTGCCTATGCCCGTTATCTGTTGCAACAACATGTTCTCACGGACGTCTTTCGTCCAATGAAATTGCCGAATACATCCAGCAAAGCTGGCCTGAAACCCATCCCGATTCACGGCGGCTGAGGCCCGCAGCGCCCGCTTGCCATGGAGCCCAAGGATCTTTTCAGGATAGGAGGATAAATCATGAGTTTGACCTTTTGCAATCTGCATTTCACCAAGCAACCGGATAAAGTGGTTTATGTATCCAACGCTTTAATGAAGAGCCTCAACCTGTCCGGCAAAAAAACGGTGCACCTTCGCTTCGGGCGTGACCGGGTACCTGCAACGATCAAACCAATCAAAAAAGCAGGTAAACATCTGTATCTCGCTTCAGGTATCCGTAATATGATGAACGTTCCCAAACGGGGCAGTATTTATCTCCGGAATTTGCAAAATGATGAGGTCCAGTTAGGTCCACTGATCGGCGTACTCTCTGATGGGCCTGCGACGAGCACGAATCCATTCGGTTCCCGTACTGGTTTCATCAAACAGTTACTCCGTGAAGGCAGCCGTAAATCCTACATTTACGCATTTACTCCTCGGGATATCAATTGGCAGAATGAGACGGTATCCGGTTTTTTCCTGAATGATAACGGAAGCTTTACCCGCAGAACGGTACCTCTGCCCGATGTTGTCTACAACCGGTTACCAAGCCGTCGTTCAGACTTCTCACCAGCAATCAACCAGCTGCGGGAACGATTTGTTCGCCGAAAAATTCCGTTCTTCAACTGGAGCTTCTTCAACAAATCGGATATCTATACGTTGCTGGAGAACGAGCCGGCAGCAGGACGGTATATCCCTGAATCGATTACCAATCCTTCCGTTGAACAGATGAAGGAAATGTTGGAACGCCATCAGTTCGTCTACTATAAGCCTACTGCAGGAAGTCTGGGGAACGGGATCTACCGCCTGACTTATTCGCCCAAACGTGGATATTTCGCACGTTATCGCAAAAAAGGCGGTAATGCACTCCTGCGTTTTGGGTCCTTCAACAGTCTGATGCGCATGCTTCAGGGAAGACATGGCAAACAGCTACGCGGATATGTAGTTCAGCAGGGAATACGTCTAATTGAGATTGATGAATGTCCAATTGATTTCCGTTTTCACATGCACAAAAATGGTAACAATCAATGGGTTGTTGTCGGAATTGGAGCCAAAAAGGCAGGACGTGGCAGCGTCACAACACACATCAAAAATGGCGGCTCCCTAATGACTCCTGAGCAGGCGCTCAGTCGCAACTTCGGCGATCGTGCGGGAGAAGTTCTTCAGCATGCCAAATCCGTCGCTATTACACTGGCCCAGGCGATTGAAACCCAGCACCAGCATCTGATTGGTGAGATTGGCTTTGATCTGGGCATTGATCAGGAGGAACATGTATGGATGTTCGAAGCGAACGCCAAACCCGGGCGCTCCATTTTCCGTCACCCTTCACTCCGGGTGGAGGGCAAATCGTCGGTGGAGCACATCTTGGAACACTGCCTGTATTTGAGCAAGTTCCGGAAGAAGGAAGAGATTTGATGACCCTTCATGATGATTTCAAACCTGTCATTGCTGTTTTGACCATGCATGATAAACAGCGTATGTTCAGGGGAAATCATCAAAATTTTCAGGATATCTTACAGACAGGCGAGAGCATGGGATACGTGGTGTACATTGTAACTGTACGGGATCTGAACGTGAGTGGCCCCACCGTGAAAGGATATACGTACAACAAGGGGAGTGGAAAGTGGGTTTCACAACCTTTCCCCCTTCCCCATGTTCTGTACAATCGTATTCCCAACCGGGAAGACGAAGGAAAACCTTCCGTGCAGCGTAAAATTGACGAATGCATGCAATCAGGAATCGAACTGTATAACCCATTCTTTTTCAACAAATGGGATCTGTTCGAATGGCTCAGGAAATCCAAATCGACTCAGCAACTGATCCCTTATACTCGGCGGATGCGAAGTGCTTCTTCTCTGGGTGCCGTTCTACGGACGTATCCCTATCTGTACCTTAAGCCCGAGAGCGGCAAAGCTGGTAAAGGAATCATGATGCTTAAATTTCAGGAAAAAGAACGGCTTCCCTATCGTCTCAAAATACAAACCACACGTAGAAGCACGACCTATAAAGCATCTACACTTGCCAAGTTATGGGCACGAATTCGCAAAGAAACCGGACATACGCCCTATATCATGCAACAAGGCATTGAACTGGCATCCTCTCGTAAACGCCCCTTCGATTTGCGTGTTCTTGTACAAAAGAACACCAAGGGCCAATGGAGCGTAACCGGTGTAGGAGCGAGACTTGCTGGCTCCCGTAGCATTACAACTCATGTGCCGCGCGGCGGGAGCGTAGAAGACCCTGAGAAGCTGCTGACCGAGCTTTTTGGCGAAGAAATGTCAACAACCCTGATGAAACGTGTGAAATCCACTTCATTAATGATCGCAAGACAGGTAGAACGGGGATCAGGTTACACGCTCGGAGAAATGTCCATGGATCTGGGCATTGATGACCTGGGGGAACTCTGGTTCTTCGAAGCCAATGCAAAGCCCATGAAGTTTGATGAACCACAGATCAGACGGCGGTCATTGGAACGTATATTTCACTACAGCGCTTATCTTGCCCGTCAGTCCAAACGATGATAGACAGGAATACTGCAAAAAGAAGGTGATTGTTTGTGTCCTCACCTGTTCTGGGCATTATGACGTTGTACTTAAATGAACATCGCGCTCTTGAAGAACGAAGCGTTTATCGCAGAATGATTCTTGAAGGGCGCAAGCGGGGACTCGATATCTATGTATTCACACCAGCCGACGTACACCCCGGCGGCAAACAAATTGAAGCCATGGTTTTTCATGAAGGAAAAGGCTGGTCCAGGGAGTGGCGATCATTCCCGGACCTGATCTTTGATCGTTGCCGGATTCAGCGTAACCGAAGGTTCCAGCAATTGCTTGCTTTTCGTGAGAAATATGGGCATCTGCTCTTTCTGAACAGGCCACTGCGCAATAAATGGACCATCCACCAGACCCTTTTGCAAAAAGCCAACTTTCGTGAACACCTGCCGGAAACCGCTCTATTTCAGGATATGTCCGATGTAAACCGGATGCTTAAAGTTTCTTCTCTGGTCTATCTCAAACCCATTAATGGAACAGGCGGACGTGGTATTCTGCGCATTGAACGCAGCAGTAGCGAGGCTAATACAGTGCTTGTTCAAGGGCGGGATCAGAAGCGTCGTATCATCACTCCACGTAAAGTTCATTTATCACGACTTGGCGCGTTGCTCCAGCACTGGAACATGAAAGACAAGTATCTTGTACAAAAGGGCATTCAACTTCAGCTTCCGAATGGACGTGTGCATGATTATCGCATGCTCGTTCAGAAGAACGGAGAAGGACAATGGGAGCTTACTGGATGTGCCGGACGCATGGGTGCAGAAAAAAGCGTGACCTCCAATCTGCATGGCGGCGGTCAGGCAATAGCGATGGACCGACTCATGAAGCAATGGATCGAAGATGACGACCTCCGGGCAGAAATTAACACAACTGCAGAGAAATTCGGCATTGATGTTGCTTCGTTTCTGGAAGATACGTATGGGGACCTATGTGAGTTGGCACTGGATTTGGCGATTGACAGAAGCGGGCGTATCTACCTGCTTGAAGTTAACCCCAAACCTGCACGTGAAGTATTCGCTCGCATCGGGGAGCGGGATATCTATTATAAAGCCATCACTCAGCCGCTGGAGTATGCCTTATGGGTATATCGCAACAGACCTCCCGGAACGGCCAGAAAGCCAGCCAGTCCCAAGCCCGTTACGCAAAAATCACCCAGAGTAAAAAGAAAAAATAAAGCCAAGTGAGTGAAGAAAAAGCAGGAGTCTATGTTCGCCAAGTGCGAGCATCTGCTCCTGCTTCACTGTTTTTATTTCTGTTCTTTCGACCATTGCAGCGTGTCGTTGTCAATCACAATATACCCTTTTTCCTCACCTTGCACATAAGATAATGCCAATCTCATCAGGTCAGGTTCCAGTTGGCATGTGGTTACACGTGTAACCTGGTCTGTATGATCCGCGGGGAGGCACAACGTCAGAATACCCACTTTACCCGAGAAATCAGTCTTGCCCTGGATGACCGATGTTTCCGACTTGGAACCATACACCTCAGATACCCAGCCGGGCTGCTCCGTCAACGCGAAGGCTCCCTTCCCGATGCCTGCCGTAACCCATTGCATCGTCAGCGTTATGGAAGATGCCTCATAGCTCATATCCGCCGTCATTTCTCCAGCTTCATTCATTCTCAACGCAATATCCGCTTGCGGATGCAGGTGAAAACGTTGCTCCAGAGTATGCTCTGCTTCTGCCTCCAGCCAATCCACAATTAATAGTATAGGGATCTCCACCCCTGCCAGCATCCACCGACGATGTGTAACTGGATCTGGCAAATGTGTATATCCATCCTGTGAAGCATCAATGAAGTGATAGGTGTCATTGCTCTCCCAACGTAACGTTGTGGCCTGAGCCTCCGGTTCACCCCATTGCTGTGTGGAGAGATAAGGTGTCTGATCCAGACCATCCACCGTGACGGTATTGTGTGCCCGCGTACTTTTGAAATACCGACGCCATTTCCCTTCTTCATACGTATAACGTCCGGTGTCCGTGAAGAAAAGCTGGTTCTTCCACATCCACTCCACATTCAGCGCATCCGCATGTCCGTGTGCTCCGCCCATGGCAGCCGCATCAAAAAAAAGATATTGATACTTGTCCCTCATGACATAATATCCTGTCTGCGGAAAGGCTCGGCTCGACAACACCGGAGAAGAAGAAGCCTGTAGTCTGAGGCATCGCTCATATTTTTCTACACCCAGCAACCAGAGACACTCCGAGCTATCCGTTCCGCGAGCCATCAAATCATCATCGTCCAGGATTGCTCCAAGCAGGGTCAGTCGTTGTCGTCCATCGCCAACCCAATCCGAATCACCAATACCGGTAGACTGATGATCTGGTCGGATCAGCGCCTCAGTAAATGCGGCCATTTGGCGTAGACAGCGGGCATACCATGCCGAGAAAGGATGTCCTGATATCTCGCCCAACCGATAAGGGGTGCCAAACATTTCGATGCTGGCATTGTGGTAATGTGTTGTCAGTTCAACCTGTATTCCCTCTTCACCCAACTGATGCAGCAAACACAGCTCAAGACGTTCCATCGCCACTTGACGCCAGTATGGACTTCGCGGGTGCTGGTGGTAGAACGTAGCGATCATGAACAACCCTTGCATATGCATAATGGCATGATTGATTTCCGTGCTGCCGAGGTAACGGGTCAAAAACTCGGCGTGCTCGTCCAGACCTTGTCGAAACTCCGCCTGAAAGCCTTCGTCTATCAGTGAACTCGCTTCCATATATTTATATGCCGATATCCAGGACTGCACACGTAGTCCCGTCTCCAGCAGGCGCCACGGACCGGGTTTTTGAAAGAACACAGCCTCGTCGTAAACCAGATTTACAGGTACCGGGTTTTGCTGTCTCCAGCTACGGAAGTGGTCAATAAATGCTGTTACATATAGCGGATTGCCCTTCATCAGATACGCCTTGCCCAGATCGAGCATATGCCAGTGTCGATTGATGCCCCATGTGAACTCCAGATCATTGGTCGGGTTGTGAAGCCAGTCCAAGGGTGTCCCCATCGGAATCCAGCGATTCAGATCGTTGGTATAAGGAACGATAAATTCATTCAGGATGGCACGATTGGCAATCGTGAGCGAATTTCGGGCTTCTTCCGGAAAATGTTTTTCATAATATTGGGCAGCCCGTTGCAGGTCCGTTGCCGAAAGGTAAAAATCGCTCATTGGGACGCCTCAAGAAAATCCTGACGGAACGGGGTAAACACATCCAGAATGACGGAGTCCTCCAGTGCCTTAACCCCATGCGGGACGTTAAAACCGGCATAAAAGCTGTCCCCTGCTTTTAAGATGCGAGTTTCTTCACCGACCTGAACCTCAAAGCTACCTTTGACGATATAACTGACCTGCTCGTGCGCATCATGGGAGTGAACTTCTCCAATACCACCTTTAGCAAAGGTAACCTCCACCATCATTAATGTACCGCCCATACCCAAGATCTTGCGGGAACTCGTTTCGTTCACGATATGTGCATCGATAGACGCATGATTAATAATCATTTTGCTTTTCCCCTTTCCTTGTGAATAAGCGACCGAAGTAGTTAAACCACGGCCGCTATGAACGTTTATTAGTCTTCTGTGGACAATTTACCCTGAAGTTTGGAAGAATCAAACGAAGGATCAGCAGTTATGTTGGTCAGCCCTGCCGCTTTGGTTTTCTCCAGAGCTGCATTATACCTTGTATCCAGATCCTTGATCACAGCATCGAGATCGCCACCCGTGAATACAAAGATTGAAAAAGCCTCACCCCATTTGGTGCCTTCCAGTGAACTCTCGGTCACCACACTTGGATTTGCCGGGAAAATGGCATCATATCGTTTGGGCAGGAAACCTTCAATGCCCGGAATGCTTGGTTTTTTGTCAGAGCTTAGTACAGCAGGAATCAGTGAGATTCCGTATCCTTTTTCGTAATACTCACTCTGAAGATCTGTGCTGTACACATACGCCATAAACTTCCATGCCGCTTCCTTGTTGGCAGAATCTGCATTGATGCCGATGTAGGAGCCCCCGATGACTTGTGAAGCGCCCTTGATCGTTCCATCATTAGTTGGTACAGGAGCGGCTGCCCAATTTTCTTTTGTAGGAAACTGATCTTTATATACACCTGGTTCACCGGAGTGGTTAATGTACATTCCGATTTTGCCTTGAGCAAACTGGGCTCTGAGTGGATCGATGTCCAGACTTTCAACCCCTGGCAGCATGCTGCCATCCTGATTCATCTGACGAAGCGCCATTGCGATATCCTTGTACATCCCAAAATCAAATTGACCAGTCTTGTAGTTGTAACCATCAATACCAACATTATTGCTTGCACCTGCAATCGTATTGGCTGCTCTCCAGAAGCCGCTGCTGCTCTTGAATGGGCTGGCAAAGCCATAGATGCCTTCACTTTTACCAACTTCGGTAATTTTTTTGGCATCCGCTACCATCTCAGCCAACGTTTTTGGCGGACTCTCGATCCCTGCCTTTTTGAAAATATCTTTGTTATACACAAGCCGCCAGACCTGCCCTGTATTGGGGAGGGAATATATTTTTCCATCAATCGTGTTTTTATTTTCAATCAAGCTGTCTTTAAACACGGCCTTCATCTCATCACTCATGTATCCATCGATCGGGGCGAGATACCCCTTCTGATAATACGTCTGAAAATCATTAACTTGCAGCACATCGGGTGCCTGCTTGCTGGCAAAAGCAATATCGACCGCCTGTGGATAGTTGTCCCCCATCACGGTCATCTCCACTTCAATGTTGTCCTTGTTCGTCCGGTTGAACTCATCGATCTTGGATTTCATAAAATCAGCATCATGGCGGTCCGGTGTCCAATATATGATTTTGGTTTTCCCTCCGGCATTCTCCCCGCTGGTCCCCGATTCGCTATTTGCCGAAGTACCACTGTCAGCAGAACAACCTGCCAAACTTAGCGCCAGCAATGCACTTAGCGTAGTCACCATCCACTTTTTAACCATTGATATGCCCCCTTATGCTTGTCTGGACAACCCGTTTGGTTATCCGTTAACGTAATGATAATCGCTACGCTTTCATGGAGGTGAGGGACATTCTGACTTTGCATGGTGGGAAAAATGACGATCCGTATCGGTTTCAATTCTCATACATTTGCCTGAAGCAGGTTGGCGTCATGCCGCAATATTTCTTGAACAAACCGCTGAAATACGGCCTGTCCTCATAACCCAGCCTCTGGCAGATCTCTTGCACCTGTACACCTGCAACCAGCAATTCTTTGGCCTTTTCCATCCTCATCTTAGTAATATATTGAATCAGCGTTATGCCCGTTTCCTTTTTGAAGGCATTGGCAAAGTAACTCGGACTTAAATGTACGGATTGGGCACAGGCATGCAGCGTCAGATTTTCTGCAAGATTCAAACTGATATATTCCTGCGCCTTGCTAATCGCCTGTTTGACATCGGTGAGTCGTTTTTTGTCCATAATCTCGCAACCCATACTGCTAAAATGTTTGATATATCCCCTCCAGCCCTCAAACGTCAAGGAGCGCATCGCCTCAAGCACTGTCAGGTCGGCCTCCAGACGCAAGCGTTCCTCTGCTGTAATCTCATCACAAAAGGCACGGTAGATGGCAAAAGCAAGTCCAGACAGCAAACGAATCATCGTGAGTGGCTCGGGAAAACCTTCGGAAACCTGCCATTCTTCGAGAATTTCATCAATGATGCGGTGACAGGTGCTCTCATTACCACATTTCAGTGCATAAAAGAGCTCTTTCTCCTTCTCCAGAGGATATATCGGAGCCACACAGGCCTGATTTTCCAGTTCAGTATACTGGAGGATGCAATTTCCTTCACTGTAAAAACGATAGGATATCGCCTGATCTGCATGTGCGTAGGACGTCCAGATCTCCTGTGGTCTGCGGGCAATCGTACCCACACCAATCGAGACTGTTTTTTTGCTGAATCGCTCCACATTTTGGCGGCATTGCTCCAGTAGCTCGGAGACGTCGATCTGGCTTGTTGTGTTCAATATAGCTGCAAGCCGGTATCGGTTTTCCCGTAAAACAACGCCTTTGGTATAACGATTTATGGTTTCTCCAACAATATTTTGAACCGCAAAAGGAACGATTTCGGCATCCAGATGCATCGTGTATCCATATCGCGTATAACCATCCACCTCGATAACCATGACGATAAGATTGGAGGAATCGAGATCAATATGCAGCTCGTTCCAGCGACTTTCATTCAGGAATCCCCCGACTTCATGACGCAACAAGCCCAGTAGATAGCTGTGACGCTCGTACTGGCTGCTGCTCTCCACCTTCTGCTCCAACTGTTCCAACTGTTTGCACTGTGCCTGTTCTTCCTTAATCACCTGTCTTACCTTCAACACCGCACCGAGTATTTCTTCAGGGGTAAACGGTTTGAGTAAATAATCGGATGCACCCATCTTGATGGCTTCCTGTGCATATTGAAAATCCGAATAACCACTGATGAAAATAAATCTGGCTCGCAGTCCGGCATCCAATGCCCGCTTCATTAGCTCCAGCCCGCTCAACTTGGGCATCCTGATATCACTAATCACGATGTCGGGTTGCTGCTCCAGCAACAAGGACCAACCGCGCTCTCCATTACTCGCCGTGCCTACAATCCGAACCTGATGATCTTCCCACGGAATAGTTGAAGATATGCCCTTTACAACTGCCTGGATATCATCCATAACACACATCGTCAATTGGCCCATACTGCCCCTCCTCAGGTGATCGGAATCGTGATAACAACCGTTGTTCCCACATCTGTACTGCTATGAAATACAATTGAGGCCACATCCCCATAGTGCAGGCTTAATCTGCCATGGAGATTGGATAGGGCATAACCTTTGCGTCCCCCGTCAGGAACATCCTCAGCATAGATACTGGCTACATCCATCCCACATCCATTGTCAGCCACCTCCAGCCGTAGTGTGTCACCCTGACGATCAATGCGGATCAGGATAACGCCCAAATCTTCTTTGTCCTTGAATCCATGCAGGATGGAATTCTCCACCAAGGGCTGAAGCAATATTTTTAAAATATCAACAGCGTAACAAGAGGGGTCCCCCACCTCAATCCGATAAACGAACAGATCCTCGTAACATTTTTGCTGAAGCTGCATGTATTGTTCGACATGTTTGATCTCCTGATCCACACTGGTGATGTCTTTCCCATCATTCAGTCCCAGACGGAATAATAAGGATAAGGAGACGATCATCTCACTTACATCCTTCTTCTCTCCGCTCTCACTCTTCCAGAACATCGTATTAAGGGTATTGTAGAGGAAATGAGGATCAACCTGCGCCTGAAGCGCCTTGACTTCAAACCGCCGTTTGTCTTGCTCCGTTGTCCGTACTTCTTCAAACAGAATCTGAATCTGGTCCAACATCCGATTGAAACGATGCCCTACAGCGCTAACTTCATCGTCATACTTGCTGCGAAACCGCACATCCAGATCATTGGACTCCACCTCAACCATCAAGCGTCGCAGTTTGTTCAGTGGCTTCAACAGAGCGGAGGCCAGCAGCTTGGACAACCCGAGTGCGAGCAAAATGCAAAACAACATGATCAGGATGATCAGCCAGCGTATCTTTTGTAGGGGGGACAACAAGTCAGCCTTGGACTGTACACTTACCATGACCCAATCCTCGTTCATCGACAATGCCGAATAGTTAACAAGCATGTCCTCCCCCTGATCGTTCCTGTAGGTAAAATCCCCAGCATCGCCACGACTAAACTGTTGGGTAAAGTCAGGCTCCATAATGAAATCGTAATTTCGGGACCTGGGCCGAATGACTTCATTTCCGTTTTTGTGCAGCAAAAACAGTTGAATCTGGTTATTCATGAGATCCTGCGTCAGAATGTCTCGCATCGCCTCTTCCTTCATATTGACGACCATGTATACATTCGAATAGGTATGATTATCGATCACAATGGGTTTGAGCAACAGAGATAACACATTTCCTTGGGACTGGAATAACTGACTCTGATGTGAACCAAACCACATCGTATTCCAGCCTTGCAGCTTCACGTAGCGTCCGTATTCCTTGTTGAATGAGTTATTGTGATTCGGAAAATCTTTGGTCGAGAAAAAATCACCGATGGGTGTGGTCAGATATGCGGTATCAATCAGTGGCTCTACGAGCTTCAATTGAGCAAACGATGTTTGCAGCAGCGAGAGATTCTGATAATAATGAGATGTGTTATTTTTTCCCACGTCCTTCATGACCTGGGTGAACGTTTCATTGAGCATAAAAGAAAAAGAGGATACAACAATGTGCCTCAGATGTTCATCCATAACCTGCACCGATTTGTTCAGAATGCTTTGTTTCAGTTCAAGTGCATTCTGCTCAATGCTTCGTGCAGCAAAGAGATAAGAGCATATCCCGGTCACACTGATGCACAAGACAACGAGAAAAATGTACAGCAGCTGTATTCTTTTTTTCAGGGACATTTTATAAAAGTTGAATATCATCGGCGCTCGCTCCTTGAACACGGCTTGGCCCGTCCGCTGTGAATTAAAATGAGTATAGCACAGTGGAATAACCCGTAAAACCGTTTCCATGATTGTGCTCACGCCTATCCTTTCACAGCTCCCAAGGTCACCTGCATGAATGATTTGTTGGCAAAAATATAAACGATGAGCAGTGGCAAAATGGACAGACAGGCTCCGGCC
Organism: Paenibacillus sp. FSL E2-0151; assembly: GCF_037993015.1. NCBI lineage: Bacteria > Bacillati > Bacillota > Bacilli > Caryophanales > Paenibacillaceae > Paenibacillus > Paenibacillus sp. FSL E2-0151. The sequence continues at coordinate 2,202,040 of NZ_CP150308.1, read as the reverse complement.
ATCATCAGTTGGACCTCAGCCGCAGCTCCGATGCCATATCGCAGATTAGCCAGCCCAACCGGCAAAGTCTGCAAGTCCGGATTGCTCATGGTGAACACAAAAGGAAGAATATATTCATTCCATGAACTCTGGAATACACCCAGACCTGCAACGGCGAGTCCAGGCCGCAGGAGCGGAAGAATAATTCGCCAGTAGGTGGTGAAGAAATTACAGCCATCAATCATCGCCGCTTCATCCAGTTCGCGCGGGATGCTCTTGAAGAAACCAATCAGAATAAAGTATGTGGCAGCGTGTGCGCTGATCAATATAATAATAACGCCCCACAACGTGGTATTCAGCCCCAGCTTGACCATGAGGTCAAATTGCGGACGCAGCACAACCGCGCCTATGGAAATAAACAGAGTAGATGCCATGAGCAAGGTGTACCCCTTTTTCCCTTTGAAATTCACTCGATCCACAGCGTAGGCTGACATCGAAGCTACCAGCAGTGTGCCAACTGTTGTACTGATGCTAACAAACACGCTGTTAATGGTAAAACCCGAAAAATTGGCGGTTTTCCAAGCCTGAGCATAGTTGGAGAACTGCCAAATCTTCGGCCAGATGGTAGCTCCTCCGGTCAATTCCTGGTTTGTTTTGAAGGAACCGAGCAATACAAGTATGATGGGGAACAACGACAGCAGAGCGATAGCGATCAAAAACAACCAAAGTACCGTTCGTTTGGTCCAGCGAATGAGTTGGGGAGACCCTGAGGGCGCAAGCACGTTTTGAGTCATCATCGTTTCCTCCTGATAGGGATTAATAGACATCATTGAGCTTTTTGGATATACGGAAGTAAATGAGCGTCACAGCCCCTACGATGAGAGCCGTTGTGAAACCGACTGCACTGCCATAACCGAGCTGCTGGAGTGATTGTGTGTCAGCCGACACGGGAAACAACAGTTTGAACAAATACAGATACATCACCTCTGTTTTGCCATACGGCCCCCCTTCGGTCAGCACCATAATACTCTCGTAACCTTTCAGCGCCGTGGTAATCGCCAGCATGATAATCATCTGCAGAACAGGACCAAGCAAAGGAATCGTCACATTACGCAGCTTCTGAAACTCACTGGCTCCATCCAGTGATGCCGCCTCGTAGAGCTCTTCGGGAATGCTCTGGAGACCGGCAATGAACAACAACATATAGTTCCCCACAGCACCCCAGATGGCAATGATAATGGTCGTCAGCATAGCATGCTCAGCTCCCAGCCAGCCGATCGGTTCGGAGATCACATGATACTTAAGCAGTAATTGGTTCAATATTCCGTTATAGGAGTTGAAAATAATAAAAAATACAATCGCCATGACCGAAGCGCTAAAAATAGTGGGAAGATAATAGATCGCCCTAAAGAGGGATCGCCCTCTCCATTTGCGATTCAGAATAATCGCCAAAGTTAACGACAGTGGAATCGTAACGACGAGTTTGCCCAGGGCATACACACCCGTGTTGCCTACTGAATCCCAGAATTGGCCGTCACGCAAAATTCGTCCAAAATTATCAAGTCCGATGAAGACAGGCGTCCCGATGCCTTGATAATCATAGAACATGTAACGCAGCGCCCATAACAGCGGATAGATCCCGAATACAACAGTTAAAAAAAGACTTGGAAAGATGAACATATAGGCATGTATTTTGGATGGTTTCACCAGAATCGGACCCCCTATAGCTTTTGAATGAAGTATAGAGGGAATATGGAGGAAAGCGGGATAGGGAAATCAACTTTCTACAGGGGAGAATGTGACTGCATGATCATACAAAAAAACCTGTATTCAACGAATTTCCGTTGAGTCTACAGGTTCATATCATGTGGTTCGTAATCTTAAATCTCAGGATACGTATACGGCGTAGAGGCTACTCTGCTTCATCATACAGACGCAGCAGTTCTGTAAAATCAGAGATGAGCACATCTGAGCCTGCAAGCTCCTCATCACGACCAAACCCGGCATAGGCACAGCCGATGACCGCCTGACCGTTCATTTTACCCGCTTCCACATCAGAAGAGCGATCCCCTACCATCCATGCGTCCTGAATACGATGTTTCTCAAGCAGGATCTGCACCAGATTAATCTTGGAAGGAGTCTTGTACTGGCCTGCACTGTATACCCCTTCAAAGAAAGGCATAATCTCGTGTGCAAACGCCACACCCTTCACATAGTCCTCCAGCCCGTTACTTGCGACAAAAAGACGCACTCCTTGTTGTTTTAATGATTGCAGTGTTTCTTTCACCCCAGGATACAATTGAGAACTTCCTTGATCAAGCCCCTCAATCTCCAGTTGAAGCAACAGTTCGTCTGCACGGCGATGTGCCGCTTCCGACGCCTCAGGCATAACCACTTTCCATATATCTTCGAGCAACATGCCCAAACTTCCCAGCATCCGTTCCTCGGGTGGAGTTTCTCCTTCAAAGTGCCCTTCGGCACGCAATGTATCAAATAGTTGCTGGTAAGCTGGCAACAACAGGGTCTCTGTCTGGAACAGCGTACCATCCATGTCAAAAATCATCGCTTCCGGTTTGAGCAATACCTTCTCTTTATTCATGTCCAATGTTCCTTTCGGATTGGGATATTGTATATGTAATTGGAATCGTTCCCTTCCCATGATAAACATAACGTTTGAACGTGTAAACCAACGATTGTAAAACATCATCAACCCCAACCTTATACAGCATTAACCAAACGTTATATTATAGTTAAACAAACTATATACAAAAGAAGTTTCTTTACGTATAATACTAAAAAATAGTTCTTTAGACACCTAATCTAAAGACCTACAATTATCACATTTCCGGTTTTTTCGACAACTACATATACCCCATAGAGAGGAATAACAAACATGAAAAAGCGAAAGACCTTTAAGATTTTCTATAAGATTGGATTAGGATATTTACTCGTACTGGCTGTACTGGCTGGTTGCATCCTGCTGATTCAGAACAGCACAAGTCAGCTCCAACGGGAACTGGATTTTCTGGTCGATCACGATATGAGGGTACACGCCCTCACCTATGAACTCGAAAGAAACATGGTAGATATGGAAACAGGTCAACGCGGATACATCATCACGGGTCAGGACAACTATCTCGATCCCTACACCCAAGGAAAAGAGCAACTTATTACACTCAGAGATGAACTTGCTGCTTTAATTTCGGATAATCCGGCTCAACTTGCACTTTTGGAAGACATACATACTAATATGGAGAACTGGGTCCAGGTCGCTGGTGAACCTATGGTCGCCCTTCGCCAAGCCAATAATACACAGGCCATTCGAGATTTTTTCGCAGATGATCCAGGTAAAAGAGACATGGACCAGATTCGGACTGCTCTCGATACGTTTCGAACCAACGAGCATACGTTAACCGATAACCGTACAGAAGCACTGAAGCAAAAAAACACAATACTGAACTTGGAACTGTATGGGGCACTTATCGTTGTGGCCATTATCTCGTTCATCACTGCTTTGGTCCTGTCACGTGCCATTGTTAAAAACATTCGTACCGTAAAGCAGGCATTAAATGACATCGGTTCTTCCAATGGCGACCTGACACTGAGAATCGCTACGCCAATGAAAGACGAAACTCGTGAACTCGCGGAGGCGGCCAATACAATGCTCACTGGTTTGCAGCAAATGATGCTGGACGTTCAGAGCAATGCCATGATTCTGAGCACAGCTTCGGATCGATTGGATAAAGGTGTGGCCGATAGCCATCTTGCAGGAAAAGAAGTTGCCACTGCCATGGAACGTGTCGCTGAAGGCGCTGATGAACAGGTTGCTCTTACGCAAACCATGGTAGCTGCGATGCAGCAATCCCTCAACGGGCTTAATCGTGTCGCCTCCTCGGCAAGTGATGTGGCAGGCCGTGCAGTTCGTACCGAATCCATTGCTGTGGATGGGCAACAGCGCATTGATAATGCTGTAGGTAAAATGAGTTCCATTGAGCAATCCTTCCTCTCTGTACAGGAAGCCATTAATGAAATTTCGAAGATGTCTGATCAAGTGATCAACATTGCAGATTCAATGTCGGGTATTGCGAGACAAACCAATCTGCTTGCACTTAACGCCGGAATCGAAGCTGCCCGCGCTGGGGATAATGGACGCGGCTTCGCTGTCGTTGCCGCGGAAATCCGTAATCTTGCAGACCAAAGTGCAACATCAGCCAAAGAGATTACAAGTATATTGGAAACCGTGGTAGCAGGTGTTCAAAGTACGGTGCAAGTGGTTGATGAGAGCACTCTACATGTGAATGAAGGATTGCGGACCATTGAGGATGCAGGTAATGCTTTTTCAACCATTACTCAGCATATTCATAACCTCAGTGGTGAAGTTCTAGAGGTATCTGCTGTTGTCGAGGAGTTAACTTCCGGTAGTGAGGCTGTGATGAAGTCCATTAATGAAGTATCGGCTGTTGTGGAAGACACTGCATCAGCCACGGAAGAAGTATCTGCGATGACGGAGGAACAACTTGCTTCTCTGCAGGAAATGTCTGACACGTCCAAGCAGTTGAATGAAATGTCCGATGCACTTGATCAGCTGGTTAAGCAATTCAAGCTGGCTTGAACTGAATCAACATACTGATCGAGTATCTAAATAGCTGTATCATGAGCATATATCAAAGGAAAAAAGCATCGCAGACAGACTCACCCGAGCCTCTGCGATGCTTCTTTGTGTTAAGGAGAGCTGAATCAGGAAAAGGTACACCGTGCACCTCATATGAAAAAACCTAAGCACTCCTTTTCTTATCTCGATTGTTCTGTGTTCCGTAGCGCTTCCAGTACCAATTGTGCCTGATACCCATCGTTAAAATCATATATCTTAGCTGGTTTGCCTTGTATACGGGCAATGACATGTTTAAGAACCGGCAATTCACTGGCGGATTCAAGCACTTCCACTGGAGAAAGTGGCTGTCCCACCAGGCCCGTCTTCAATTCTTCCCAATTTTCCAAGGCAATCGTGCCCTTCGCACCGTACACCACCATGGATACACGTTCTTCCCCGGCAAATTGAGAGATGCCGTTCAGCTGAATTCGGGTTCCGTCTTCCAGTTCCATTGCAGCCTGTACTTCTAGTTCACAGTCACCATTCTCAGGATATTGAACCTGAGTGCTAACAACCCGGATGGCACCAAACACCTTTTGAATCATATGAATCCAGTGAATCCCCACTTCAAGAATAAATCCACCCTGTTCCCGGCTCGTAATCCATGCATTCTGTTGCCATGATCGTGGCCACTGCGGAAATTGCAAAATGAGATCTATTTTGCGAATGGCCCCCACTGTACCCTGCTCAATCATCTCTTGCAACTTCAGCACGGAAGGTTCATGCGGCATAGAGAAGTGGATGGCATGAACTACGCCCGCCTGCTCTGCTGCATCCAGCATCTTTTTGGCTTCTTCTACACTATTGGCAAGTGGTTTCTCGCAGAATACATGAATTTTGCGCTCCAGTGCTTCCATGACAACAGGGTAATGAAATTTAGGTGGAACTGCAATATACAGCAGATCAATCTGATGTTCATTCATCAATTGCTTGTAATCCGTATACGTCCTAACTCCCCGATGAGAAGCTGCAAAAGACGCCAAACCGTCCTCATTCGCATCACACACCGCTACAATCTCAATCTTTGTACCCATCTTGGTATTCTCGATTAGATGAACCATATGTAATCCCATTTTACCCAGCCCAATCAGAGCCATCTTGATGACTGTCATTCCATCCCCTCCCAATTCCTTTCCAGTATAGCAGAAAGCAAAGAATTGCGAATGCGATGCGTTGTTACGAAAAAAAATAAACCTCTAGCTTTCAAGTTGCTATTAGAGGCTGAAATTCTTCATTTACAGTCATCATTTTACATTATTTGTAATTCTGTTGCGATTGGGTAATTCGTTGCAGGGATATATAACCAATTGTTTTCACTTTAACCAGCAACACTTAAAGCGTTACCAACTTAAGAATCAGGAATTTAGACTCACAAAAACAGGTTGACAAAAAACCACAAAAAAAGATACTCTTCCTAATAACAATGAATATTTCCTCTTACAACCTTAGACTGTAACTTGCATTCAATAAATGGAATATGCGTATGGTTCTAATAACCTATTTCATGAAGCGAGGTGTCCCGCATGAGAACAGTTGCGGACTATTTGGCAGAAACTCTGCGTAATCTAGGCGTTACTCATGTCTTTGGTATTATTGGTAAATCCATCTGTCCTGCTGTACTGAAAATGGTGGATTACGGATTAGAGTTCATTCCAGGCCGTCATGAATCCAGCTCAGGTTTTGCCGCATCCGGTTATGCATTACAGACAGGTAAACTCGGCGTTGCCTTTGCCACATCCGGTCCAGGCGGAACCAACCTGCTTACTGCAGCAGCCCATGCAAAAGCCAACAATCTGCCTGTACTGTTTATTACGGGTCATCAATCCATTCAGGAACTGGGGCTCCCCCAGTGTCAGGATTCTTCTTCCTATCTGGCTGATCTGGCCGAAATGTTCAGGCCTGCTACGCTATTCAGCAAACTGGTTGAGCGTGGAGATCACTTCGGCACACTGCTGAATCATGCCCTTTCCATTGCACTCGGCCCTAATAAAGGCCCTGTTCACCTCTGTATTCCTTTTGACGTACAGACTGAATTGTTATCCCAATGCCGGATTGTTATTCCCGAACCGGAACCTCTGCTTAGCGTATCTAATCTGAATCGCATTTTTCCTCTCATTCAACAATCCAACCGCCCTTTAATTATTGCTGGTAAAGGCGTAAGTCGCGCCAGAGCCCATGATGAATTGCTTCAATTGGCCGAATCGTTCAACATTCCCGTCATTACTACTCCTGGTGGAAAAGGAGCGATTGCGTGGGACCATCCCCTGTACCATGGACCTTGTGGTGTTGGAGGTTTCCCGCATGCAGACGACATGTTGAACCAAAGTGACCTTTATATCGTACTCGGTTCACGTCTAAGTGACATGACCCTCTGCAATCTGAAGCCTGAACATCACCCGGCACACCTCATTCAATTTGACGCTGATCCTACATTTGTAGGCAAGATTCTGAGCGCTCAAACCTTACATATCACCGGTGATTTGAAGGACAACCTGCAATATTTGTTGGGCATATTAGAAGACCTCCCTACTCCTGTGAGAACCACGGCACCCATGGATTACACTGTCCCTTTACCAGATCTCCCCCAACTGTCTCTAGCTTCTGTACTAGATGGAATGAGTGATCTGCTTCCGTATGATCATAAGCTGTTTGTTGATGATGGCAGCCATGGATTTCATGCGGTCCAGCGATATAAAGTCAAGAAACCAGGCAGCTTTGTGTTTGACGCGTACTTTGCCTGCATGGGGAACGCCATTGGTATGGCGATAGGTGCAAAGGCCGCTTCTCCTGAAGAGACCGTTGTATGTATCACCGGGGATGGATGTTTCATGATGCTGGGGACGGAGATCAATACCGCAGTATGCAACAATCTGAACGTCATCTTCATTGTCGTTAACAACAAACAACTGGACATGGCACTCAAAGGAATGGAAAAAACAACAGGCAGAATTGATGGCACGTTATATGAAGTTCCTATGGATGCTGCCAAATTTGCCGAATCTCTCGGTGCGGTTGCGTTTCGAGCAGAGACTCTTGCTGAATTCTCATCTGCGTTGAACACAGCCCAGACGTTGAATCAGGTAACTGTTATTGAGCTTCTGACCGATCGAGATGAAATTCCACCCACAGCTCACCGCACCGTAAATTTGAATTAGGAGGAGCATATCATGAGTGAACATGTAGCTCAGGGACTAGACCGTTTCGCGAAACTATCTGGTGAGTACGGCGCAAGAGCTCTCGCACCCATCAAAGAACATTTTCCCGAATTGTCGGAATTTATTATGGGGACGGCGTACGGGGATATCTTTCAGCGCACCACGATTACGGATCAATGGAAGGAAGTTGCTATCATCTCTTCGTTGATCACCCAAGGACAGTATGAACAATTGGGCGTACATTACACGATGGCTCTGAGTGTCGGGGTAACTGTAGATCAGCTCAAGGGAATATTGCTACATCTGGCGCCATGTGTGGGTGCTCCACGCATTATAAGTGCATTTAATATTTTGCTTGCCACCTTGGACGAAATACAGTAATTCACTTTTCTACATTTTTATACATGATTCGACTTTTTTATTGATCTTTTTACATTCCTACCTTTATAATATGGTTAAATTATCCTTCGAACCAGCTCTCATCTTAGAAGCTTTCAGCAGAGGCCCTATGGGGCTGTGTATCCACTAACAGGATAGCCTTAACTCATTTAAAGGAGAGAGATCAAACATGGGAAATTTCATTCTGAAGACTGACGTTCCAAACAAGGTGTTAAACATTGAACTGGAGGGTTCTTTCTCTCAAGAAGACGGTTTGCGTTCCATCTCGGCCTATCAGGATACGATCGCTTCTATTAACACCAAGGAGTATGACCTGAACATCGATTGCAAAAAGTTGAATGTTACTGCTCCGGAGATTGTTCCTCTTCTGGAAGGCTGCCTTCAATTGTTCAAAAAAGATGAATATAAAAAAGTCGTGTTGACCCTCGAGAACAACGCGATTCTAAAAATGCAATTGTCCCGGCTCGGCCGATCAGTCGGTCTGGACAATCTCGAAATCATATCTACCGTTACCACTTAATAAACCAGGCGGACAAGCTGTGAATTCACCCTTCCGCTCAAGAGGAGAATGAAGATGGCCGGAATTCGTATTGTAGATATCGATATCTATCATCCAGCAACCAAGGTGCACAATGATTTTTATATTGAACATTTTGATGCAAGAGGTGTAGATATTCGTGGATTGTTACAGGCACTGGGTCGTGATACACGTTATAAAATTGACAACGATGACGAAAATTCACTAAGCATGGCCTATGAGGCAGCCAGTAACCTACTGGAGAAAACCGGACTCACCGGTGCAGATATTGATCTGATTGCTTATGCAAGCCAAACGCCAGAATACATCTTTCCTACGAATTCCCTGATGATCCATCGCCTGATTAACGGAGCTTCTCACACGATCTGTATTGACAGCAACGCCAACTGCGCGGGTATGACTGCTGCTTTCGAACAAGTTAGCCGGCAGATGCTGGGCAATCCTCGAATTCGCCGCGCATTAATCATCGGCTCTGATTACGTGGCTCCTCACGCCAGTCCCGATGATCCCGTATACTTCGCCAATTTCGGTGATGCAGCAGCGGCGGTTATTGTAGAGCGGGATGAACATGCTGTCGGTTTCATTGATTCAATCTATCAGACGGATACCTGCGTGTATGGTAATTCTCTTTTTCCTGCACAAGGCTTGGCAAAGCTGGGCAAAACGGGTGTAGATGCGGGTGCCTTTCATGTGAAATTCATCCCATTTGATGATTCCATCTGTGTGGATGCTGCTTCAGAGTCCATTCGTACCTTGCTGATACGTAACGAGATTGGACCAGACGAGATCAGAGCCGCCTGCTTCTCCCAGCTATCCATTAGTAACATTCGGGCTGTATCCGCGAACGTCGGCATTGGTGATGATATTGCCGTCTATATCGGAGATGAGTTCGGGTATACCTCAACCAGCAGTCCGTTCATCGCATTACATCGAGCGGTTACAACCGGTCAGATTCAGCGTGGTGACAAAGTTCTGTTCTGGACCGTTGGAGCCGGGTGGCAAAATGTTGCCATGGTAGTTGAATATTAGGTAAACACTTCAAATTCAATAAAACCATCTCCAGTAGTATACTGGGGATGGTTTTATTTTCTCCTTTTTCTCCCCCTATCATTGAAGATTAAACATCCACGATTGTGAAAATAGACACTTACATATTATTACACAAAAAATATTATTTAAAAGTAAAAAGTAGCAGTCCAAAATTATTTAATCTTGGAACTGCTACTTTCAAATTTATAATAAATGCGTTGTTATAAGAATCTAAATACTAGAAGGTTTAATCTACCATTTCTGATTATCTGTAAACGGTCCCTTCGTATCTTGCAGCAACTGTTCCATTCACAGTATTATAACTAACCAACACCAAGGTTCCAACATAACCGTCACTCGTCTGATAATTCGTAAGATATTGCGGTACTCCAGAACCTACAGCGTAATAATTCACTACAGATACAAATCTGCTTTCAAGCTTAGCAGCTACTACGTTTGATACACTTGCACTAGTATTCGGTTGAATATTTGCCGCAGACACGCCTGCACTTGAAATGGAAGTGGTCAGAATAAAGGAACATGCAGTCAACATAAGAACTTTACTAAGTCTCAAAATGATCATCTCCTAAATAGAATTTTTAACTACTATTTCATTGTATAGTATTCTAGTGTATTTTACAACAATATTTGTAAATTATATAATTATATGTAATTTTATTTTAAAATTAATCCTTTCATAATATGATCCTTTCATACAAAAAGGCAGCCCTTATGGACTGCCAGACTTCTGCCTTATACCAAACGTTCAAAATATCTTCTTCGTATCCCGATCGTCTTTCAGAATCTCCACGGCCTCCCGGAAACGTAAGGAATGCACAATCTCCCGTTCCCGCAGAAACTTCAGACTATCCTGCAGATCCACGTCATCGGTCAGGTCAATCAACCATTGATATGTAGCCCTGGCTTTCTCTTCTGCTGCAATGTCCTCGTACAAATCTGCGATCGGGTCACCCTTTGAAGCGATATAAGCTGCTGTAAATGGTACTCCTGATGAATTCGTATAAAACAAGGCAGAGTCACGCTGCGCATAGTTCGGCCCAAGTCCCGCTTCTTGCAACTGTTCTACCGAAGCGTCCTTTGTCAGCTTATAGATCATGGTGGCAATCATTTCGAGATGAGCGAATTCCTCAGTTCCTATATCTGTCAATAGCCCGATAATTTTGTCCGGAATCGTATATCGCTGGTTCAAATACCGCAGTGCCGCCGCGAGTTCCCCATCCGCTCCCCCGTATTGCTCCGCCAGCAATTTCGCCATATGAGGATCACATTTACTAACCCTTACGGGGTATTGCAGTTTTTTCTCATACACCCACATGCCAGACGCCTCCCTCTATGTTATCAAAAAATGCCCCTTCTTCAGCCCCCGAGCTTCCCGAACTTTATAGTCTTGCAAGGAAACCCGAGGCTGCTGCTGTTGTCACACTTGCCATGGCCAAGGTGTCTGAGACCATTCCCAAGGATACTTGGAGAAAGCATGACCAAAGTTCATCAACGGTCCATACAACTGCTGAAATTCATGGGCTACCCGCATTCGCTCCTGACTGAACTTGTTGTACTGCTCAATGCTTTGGAAGTCTCCCGGATGGGTGTCCAGGTACAGATTCAGTTCCACTAACACGAAATCCAGCGCCTGAAGTTCTTCAAGCAATTCGTAGTATTTAGGGTCACAGGGTTTCGGTACTTCAGGTTCCATCCACTTCCACCTTCCTTCCCTTTGATCTCGCTGGTGTATAAGGGCTGTATAATGCAGGCCACAACGTTCCCACTCTTAATGCTTCTGCCGGACTGTACTGTGGCCAGCCCATAGGCTGAAATGGAATAAATAATTGCGGAGGAACCAGATACGTTCGAATCTCTACAGGCGGACAAGGATCAAACGGCCCCACAAAAGGGGCGTAAGCACGAAGTTGCGGATCTTTCACAAAACAACGCCTCCTTATTACATCGTTGGTGCATATTGAATAACACTGAGTTCTTTCCCGCTTCCCGTCTCTATATCCATATGACGCTGTCCCCGAAGTTAATCCGAAATTCGTTTGAACTATGTGCATAATTTCTCCAAATTCTTCTTTAAAATAAAAAAAGACCTTCGGTTCGTTCCCCTTTCAGGTAACGTCCAAAGGTCTTACATCCTGGCAGATCTTCGTAATCTGCATCATTTCATACTTTTGCTCGTCTTATCTTACTCCTGCAACGAGTTCTATTCTGCTGGTTTTTCTTCCGAATTCATGTCTTGAGGGACAGATTGCTTGTACACTCGAACACGGGTAATTCGCAAACGAGTCGATTCTTCCACTTCAAAAACGTACCCATTCAGCTCCTGCGTTTTCCCCTTGGATGGATTGCCCCCAAGCTCTTTAAACAACCATCCGCCGATGGTATCCACTTCTTCATCCTCAATGATGGCTCCGGTCCACTTATGAACTTCTTCTATAAGCGAACGACCATCAATGGAAAATGAATCTCCACTCCGTTCCATATGCGGACGCTCATCCTCAAACTCGTCATACAAGTCTCCAACGATCTCTTCCAGAATTTCTTCCGCAGTCAGTAGTCCCGCTGTGCCACCATATTCATCCACAACCAGCGTCATCTGTGAATGTTTCTTCTGCATGAGACGCAGCACATGGCTGATTTCCATCGATTCAGGAACGTTTAAGATTGGACGAACAAGTGAAGCCAGATCATGTTGTTGCTCCGGTTTAGCCAGCAACAGATCGGTGATGTGTATAAATCCAATGATCTCATCCTTGTCTTCTACTGCTACGGGATACCGGGAATGTTTGGTTGCGTTAATGATCTCCAAGTTCTCTTCCAAAGACATATGCGTGTACAAACAATCTATGTCTGTACGTGGCAGCATCACTTCACGTGCCAGCATATCGGAGAAATCAAAGATGTTGTCCATCAGTTTGATCTCATCTTTATCGATGACACCACTTTTGGCACTCTGCTTCATCAGAATACGAAGTTCATCTTCCGAGTGAGCTTCGCCTTCACTGGCAGGTTCGATACCCGCTAGACGCAGCAATGCATTGGCCGATACATTCAGTACCCAGATGAACGGGAAGAAGATTTTGTAGAACAACAGCAAGGGCGCAGATAAAAACAATGCCACTCCGTCTGTTTTTTGAATTGCCAACGATTTAGGTGCAAGCTCACCCAGCACAATATGCAGAAACGTAATGATACAAAAACCGATAATGACCGACACGGTCGAAATAAGCCCTGTATCTCCTACACCAAGTTTAAACATGAGTGGCTCAACGAGCAATTCGGAGATGGCCGGTTCTCCCAGCCACCCGAGTCCAAGCGATGTCAGCGTAATCCCGAACTGAGTTGCCGATAGATAGGAATCCAGTTTACTATTCACCTTCAGTGCATAACCAGCCATACGATTTCCTTCACTCTGCAATTGAGTTAAGCGTGTCTGCCTTACTTTCACAAGGGAAAATTCCGCTGCGACAAATACGCCATTCAAAAATACGAGCAAAAAGACACAGACCAGATTAAATACCAGCTGCCCAAGATGAAATTCGGTATGAATATCCAAGTTGAAACTCCCCTTTTCTATCTATTTCAGGAATACACCTGGAATATCAACGTGTGATTGCCTTTCTCGATTTGAAATCCACACCTTTGTAATACATATCTGCCACTAGCAGGTTTGGTCCGCAACAGGATGCAATATCGCAATGGCAATTGACCGTTTGATTCAACGGATGTTCAGCTGACCATTCATGGAACACATCATCCAGTTTACGATCACGAATATTACCAAATTCCGGGATATCGGCAAAATCGGTCACATACACATTACCCGTGAACATGTTGACGTTAACGCGGTTGCGTCCGTCCGGATCATTACGTACCGTCACATTTGGTTCGCTGTATAAACGGTTGATCAGTTCCCGATCCTGCTCTGCTGCACTGCACGCGAAGAATGGCAGAGTACCAAAGAGCATCCACATATCTTTGTCACGTGCATCAAGCAAACGATGAATCGCTGCTCTCATATGGTCCAGTGATAACACGGGCAACGACGAAGCAAAGTTCGAATTATACATTGGATGCACTTCGTGACGAACACAGCCCATCTCACGAATCAATTGATGAATACCATCCAGCTTGTCGTGTGTACGGAAGTTAATCATGGACTCGGCAGAGATAAACATGCCTGCTTCACTTAATTTGCGGGAATTTTCAATCATTTTCTCATACATCTTCACCGCGACTTCACGTTTCACAGGTCTGCCACTATTCGCAAATCCAACTTGATGGAAATCGTCAGCATTCAGGTAGTTGAATGAGATATGCATAACGTCCAGATACGGCAAAAGTTGCTCATATCGGCTGATATCCAGCGTTAAGTTGGAATTGATTTGGGAACGGATTCCACGTTCCTTGGCATATTTGAGCAGCGGGATGATCATCTCATCCACTGTTTTCTGGCTAAAGCTTGGCTCGCCACCCGTCAGACTAATCGTCTGCAGATGCTCCACTTCATCCAATCGTTTCAGCATCAGCGGTAATGGAAGAGCCGGCGCTTCACGCATCGTAAGCATATCTCCTACGGCACAGTGCTCACACCGCATGTTACACAGATGTGTCACAGTCATTTCTACACTGGTCAACACATGGCGTCCATATGTACGCAGAGAGCCAATCGGATCCCACGGATCATTCGTTGGAGATAAAGGCATCGGTTGTACCGATCCTGAGTTTAGCATGGTCATTGTTCTTCACCTTATTCCTTTTATTAACCTAAAAAGTTTTATTTACATCATACCTTGTGTTTCTCTTTTTGGAGTTATCTTTTATCATAGCACAATTTTGAATGCTCCGGCATACGTAGACCCTGTCCATTACATGACAAAAAACACTCAGGTAACTCCGGGCCGAATCACGAAACGGCCCCGATATTACGACATGAGCGCTAATCATTTCTAAGCTTGTTCAGCTTTCCAACCGTTCACTTTGGGCAGATGAAGGTGTATCCTCCAGACCCTCTACACCTGTGATCATCACAGACAGTGCTGTGGACAGGTTAATTTCGTAGGGCGAAGATAAGGTCTGGCCGTCGGCATCCTTGAGCACCCGGATAAGTGGACGTTGAGGAACACGTGGATGAATCGCTGCGACCACCCCAACCTCTCCCGTACTGAGCGTGACCGATAGGCCCACGGGGTAGATCGCTACACAATCCCTGAATCTCTCCAGCATTCGTTGTTCATAAAGCGTTCCTGAGCCCGTATACAGCACCTCTACGGCCTGATGTGGCAGCAAGGCTTGCTTGTAGACTCGATTCGTTGTCATGGCATCATACGAATCAGCAAGCGCAATCCACTTGGCATACTCATGAATCTCTTTATCCTTCAGCCCAAAGGGATATCCGCTGCCATCAATTCGCTCATGGTGCTGCAATGCACAATGTGCAGATAGAAGCGGTATACCTGGTTCGTCTTTGAGAATACGATGTCCATATGTAGTGTGCTGCTGAATGATTTTAAATTCCTCGTCACTTAATCTGGAAGGCTTATGCAGAATTTCTGGTGCAATCTGAGTCTTGCCAATATCATGCAATAAGGCACCCAGGCCAATCTCCATTAATTGCTGGCGTGTGTAACCCGAAGCGACACCAAGAACCAGTGTATACACACATACATTCAGCGAATGATTATACAGGTCAAAATCACTGGAGTTCATGTCCATCAGCATAATCATGGCTTCCTTCTGACTGCCGATGTCTTCCAGAATCGCATTCATCACACCACTAAGCACTTTACCGAAATGAGGAATCCGATTTTTGGTTTTCAGTCCTGACATGCTCTGAAATTGCTGTTTAATCTCGACCAGTGCTTTCCTTCGGGTCTCTTCCTGCAACATTTCAGGAACAATGATGTCCTCTGTCGCAGCATCTTTAATATACACATAACCGACTCCGAGATCCTTAAGGCGTCCAATCAATCGACTGGTTAGCTCTACATCCTCACTAAGTAATACAAGGCCTTCTTCACTATAAATACGTTTCCCCAGCTTCATGCCAGGCTGCAATAAGTTTATATGTACTAAACGCACAGCCTATCCTCTCCCGCTCCGTAGATGTAATTACCACTAGCCGCCGCTTCAGCAGAAGGCAAGCACTTTAAATTTAGCTTTGATGCCAGCGGGCTCGCAGGCTGTCGTCCAGAGCCCCTGGTCGTTTTATTTCCGTTTCCAGCAAATCGCGTATGAATTCCGGAAGATGATAGAGCGTACGGGTTCCATGAGCAAGAGGAGGATACCCCACATTGAACGTAAACATGTCCAGTGTCCCAACGATATACTCACATTGTTCGTCCATAGGCTCCCCATTGATGGATATGGTCTGGATCTTCTCATAGGCTGGCGCATCTGGGTTGTATTGAACTTCTATTCCGTCCATACATAACGTGCCTAGAATATGACCACGAAAACCAAATCCCACAATGGGCTTACCTGAAAACTCGTCCAACAAGGACTGCTCAAGTGCTTCACGAATATGACTTCCACTCAAGCATATTGTACAAGCATTTATAGGAGATGGACATAGGGAATGCAACATTCCTTTTGTAATATTACCTTGTGGAAGATCTCCGAGAAGCTGACCTGCATTCACCAGAGACAGCTGTGCCCCCGTGAAATGACGTACAGCTTGTGCAAGCAAGGTTGCAAACAGGGATTCCCGGTCGTACGTGATGGGCAGCACCCGATCCGTTATCACTGCCGTCTGATTGAGTGTCCTTTCAGCCTCCGTACGATTCGTAGCGATTGCCAGCGCGACCTGATCATCCAGTAATATACTCTTGGCAGCCATACAACCGCTACTTACCAGTTGGAGAGGTTCTCCCACACTTGTTCGTTCCAGAACCACTTTCCCAAGCCATTGGCCAAATTTTCCAGCTGCACCCAGCACGGTCTGACCAATGACTAAGGGTTCTTCGAGAACATGATGGGTATGTCCACCGAGAATAACATCAATTCCCGTAATCTGCTCTGCCAGTCTCCGGTCTGTCGAAAGCCCCAGATGAGAAAGAATAACCACAACATCTACTTCATCACGTAATGCTTCCACTTGAGCTCTTAATGACTCCACAGGGTCCAGAACATCCCACCCGAGCAATTCATAGAACGTGGTAAAAGGAGCCGTTGCCCCCAGCAGACCAACGCGAAATGGACCTTTCTCCACAATCAGAGAAGGTTTCATCCACACTGGCGCAAGTCCAGTATCTTGCTCTACAACATTGCTGCATACCACAGGACACAGAAGTCCAGCGTAGGACTGTGAGAGCTGATCTGGCGTAAAGGTTAGTCCTTCGTTGTTACCGATTGTAATGGCATCGTAGCCCGTCAGGTTAATAACATCAACATTAGCCGTACCCAGTGTTCCCTCTGTTTCAACGGCCATTCGGTCCATATGATCGCCGATATCCAATACAAGGAAGTTGCCACCTTGGTCACGTTCCTCATTGATCATAGCGGCGATGGTACTCATGGAGCCGAAGTGACTGTGGATGTCGTTGGTGTGCAGAATCGTTAACGTTTGCTTCTCCCTGGTGCTCATCACACCGCCTCCCCTGCTCTTCAATAAACGTTCATTCTTCTAATGGATAAGCATAACATTTTCCGCGTCGTTATGATATATTTATAGGGTTTAGAGATCAAAAAGAGGTGAGTCATATCTATGAAATTGACAATTCAACTATTTGCAGGCATTGCAGAACGTTTAAATACATCCCTTCTGGAGTTTGAGTACATTGGAGACATTCCAACCGCTGCCGATTTAAAAGAAAAACTGAGTCTGGCCTACCCAGAGGCAGCTTCTCAGATAAGGACATCCTTTTTGGCAGTTAACCAGCAGTACGCTCCTGCCGATACTATACTTAGCTCAGAAGATGAACTTGCGTTGATCCCTCCCGTCTCTGGAGGCGATGGTACGGATATATCCGATGAACAGCTTCGCTCTAACGTTCCAGAGCATCGGACTGAAGATGGCTTATTTCTAATTACAGAATCCACTTTGTCCGTGGAAGCAACAACGGCGCTAGTGATTACCCCAAATCACGGGGCAGCTCTTACTTTTGTAGGTACAACTCGTGAAATGACCGGTGAACAGCGCACCGTCCATCTTGAATACGAGGCCTATGTGCCGATGGCTCTTTCTCAGATGGCAGCCATTGGTGTGGAAATCTCCGATCGCTGGCCTGGTGTATTATGTGCAATCAGTCACCGAATCGGGAAAGTGGATGTAGCAGAGATTAGTGTAGTCATTGCTGTTTCCTCGCCTCATCGCAACGACTGTTATGATGCAAGCCGTTACGCCATAGAGAGACTGAAACAGACCGTTCCGATCTGGAAAAAGGAAATTTGGGAAGATGGATCTGAATGGAAGGGACATCAATTAGGACCATGGAACCCCATGGAGAACTAAATAATGAGCCTTTACACCTTCTAGATAGAGTGGGTTAATAGTAAATAAGTCGTTGTCAACCCATTTTTTTCTTGTTATTATAATTATATGTGTCGATATTAGTCGAGAAAAGGTGGTTTATACGTGAGAGTGCATGTTACTGATCTTAAACCGGGTGACCTGTTACAAAATGATGTATACAACAGTTCGGGTCTCCACATGCTGATGAAAGGTTCCACCCTCAGTGAAGATGACCTATCCAAACTGTTGCAACATGGAATCGAGTACGCAGATGTAGAACACACACCATCCGACCTACACTCTGATGCACAAACCTTACCTTCCGATCAAACCCGTCTGTTAACTAATTTGTTTAACGATACGATCAAAGGTACTGAATCTCTATTTCAACAAGCGATGGAGAAGGGTTTTATTGATGAGACACAGGTCGATGAGATTTTGTTTACCCTAACAGAACAGTTGGAAAAACAAAAAGATGTTGTCTCCTTGTTGCTTATGCTGGACGGGGATAGCGATTATACGTACAGCCATTCATTGCAAGTCGGAATGCTCGCTTTTTATATCGCCGGCTGGATGGGTTACAACCCCGAGGAATGTCTAACTGTAGCCAAAGCAGGATATCTTCATGATATCGGCAAGTCCAAGATTCCTTCTGAGATTTTACATAAACCTGGTAAATTGACCACGGAAGAATTTGACGAAATGAAGAAACACACATTCTATGGGTACGATATCATTAAAGAATCCACGCAGGATGAAATTCTGGCAATGGTTGCACTTCAACATCATGAGCGCGAGGATGGAAGTGGTTATCCTCATGGACTGCGAGGAGACGAGATCCACCCATATGCCCGTATAACTGCTGTAGCAGACGTTTACAGCGCCATGACGACGAATCGGGTATACCAGACCAAACAGGAACTGATCTCTGTTCTATGTGAACTGTACAGCCTCAGCTTTGGTCAGTTAAATGCTGAAGCAACACAGGAACTGATCAAGCATATGCTGCCTAATTTTATCGGTAAAAGGGTTCTGCTCACCACGGGTCAGACGGGGCTCATTGTCATGAATAATCCTGCGGATTATTTCCGACCACTCGTTCAGACCTCTACGGCCTTTATCGATTTAGCGAAAGAAAGAGATATTGCTATCGTTGAGATTTATGTACAGTAACTGTTCATTGTACACAGCATGTATACGAAGAACCCCATAGTAACTGAAATAACCAACTTATAGGTTGGCGTATGACAAAAGGGAAGCCGTAATCGGCTTCCCTTTTGTCTATTCCGATTCAATCATGTTGGATTACACGCAGAATGCTTTTGTGATGATAACCAACAGAATGAACAGTACCAAGATTGCACCAGTGTTTGTGAACATATTGTATCCACCAACGCCGCCTACTCCGCCTACATTGCCACCACAGCCATATCCTACTTCGCTCATGTGATTGCCTCCTCTTCATCAGGTATACCCTAACATATGACGTTTCCGTTGGAATGAACCGGGCGAACAGGCAACATTCGATAAATGGTTGTCTGTCTGCATCTACCTGAGTGGATCAGCCTTTTGTTACTCCCTGTTCTTTACAGGGATCTATATGTCGGACTCCGAATGAACCTGGATGCCTTTTTCCTTGCGGTACATGATAACAAGTAATCTCCAAAATTCATAACTGCCTTTGTCGTTCATAATAAACGGTCGATAATAATCAAATGCTTGCTTCGCCCATGCGGGACAATCCATATTGGAAAGTTGCTCCTGTTGCTGAATCCATCCCCCTTGAATCTCCAGCGTTTTCTGCATAGCTTCAAACATTTTCTTCTGCTCAGTGGTCATCGGCGGTGCCTCCTGTTCCTGAGATGCAGTTCCGTATTCAGCCTGTAGATACGCACCCGGTTCCATCACACCATCTTCGCTAGCTGTGTACCCGTACGATGGTGCACTTGTTTTACGAATCTCATAATGTACATGCGGGCCGGTACTCTGACCCGTGCTTCCCTGATTACCGATAAGCTGGCCTCTCTTCACCCGCTGCCCAACGGTTACGGTAATCCGCGAAAGGTGAGCATAACAATGCAAGTAGCCACGATGATCTTGAAGGGCAACTGTAAGCCCGTAACCGCCGAATCCGGAGCCTGTAACTCCTTCGGAAGCAAAACGTACCCTACCTTCCATAAAGGCATAGACGGGGCCATTCCAAGGCTCTGTCACGAGATCAATTCCGCGGTGAAATGTCTGTCCACCATGAATAGGATGAATTCGATAGCCGAATGAACTTGTAATCCGATATCCCTCGAAAGGGTTCACGCTCATACACTCACATCCTTTTCTATCATTAAATGCTTAAATCTATGAAATGGCTTGTGCTATTGGTCTTATTTTATTCCACAAAAATACCGCTCAGAATATCATTAGGGAAACCTTATGGTCTCTCTCCAACGTATATTCCAAGCGGCGCTGTGCTAATATGAACACTCTATGAGATGTATATATTATTATTTCATTTTAACCACTGCTCACTTCTAATTCAGAGGTCTGTATATGACGCCTAGCTGATCCAATTCCTGTCCTGCTCTTCCATAAAATCCGGCAATGTACCACCCCGCTGGTGCCTCAAGTTTGATTTGATCCGAGGTCTTTTGTCCGCCTTCAACTTTATTTCCAAGATTGGTGGACAACTCCACGTAAAAGATCCGTTTATCTCCATTACGTGTCCCCTGACCAATTGTTGCCTCGGTTAAGTACTCTCCGTCTGCCAAGTTCAGTGTGGCAATGTTGGATTGACCACCATGTACCAGGTTCGTTCCATCCCTGTACAGCGTTGAAACGCCGTCTACACGATTGCCTGAATTAAGCACCACTGAGCTAGGTCTGGCATCGGGAATCTGATTCAGATCATTAAACCCAGTTCCTCCAGATCCTCCGATTGTTGAACTTAGTTGGTACTGAGAAGATGTGCTGTACACAAATTCCGCTGTAATCGGATAATGATCGGAGAGTTGCTTCCCACTCGGGTCAACAAATGTTTGATTTTCTAACCGATAGCTCTGTGCATTAAGTGACAATGCTTTACTTCCGCGATACAAAATTTTGTCCACGATCTCATAGTTGGGTCCATTTAAATTGCTTGCATCCATAAGGGCTTCTCCATCAGCGGGAATACTCCCACCTCGAATCAAATCGATCCATGGATCTCTTAACCCATTCTCAGACATGAGTAGCTCTATATTGTCAGCGGCACGGGTGTACCGTGTATTGGTATCCCCAAATACGATAACTGCGTTCCCGTCCGAGTGCTCCTTTATGTAATTGGAGAGTCGCTTGCCACTCCGATAACAAATAATCTTCTGATCACTGTTATCCCCAGATTTTTTGAATAAAAATACCCCCTAGAGAGACTTTTTAGAAAGTCTGTTCTAGAGGGTATTCGATCACATAAAAAGATATCTACCGCTTAACATCAGCAACTAGCTTCAGCTTTACGGCTTCGAAAGGCGCTGCATTGGATTAACCAATGGAACCTTCCATTTCGAACTTGATCAATCTATTCATCTCAACGGCGTATTCCATTGGCAATTCCTTCGTGAATGGCTCAATGAAGCCCATGATAATCATCTGTGTTGCTTCTGCATCAGTCAGACCACGGCTCATCAGGTAGAAGAGTTGATCCTCAGACACTTTGGATACTGTAGCTTCATGCTCCAGCATGATGTTATCATTCATGATTTCATTGTAAGGAATTGTATCTGATGTGGACTCATTATCGAGAATGAGTGTATCACACTTGATGTTGGATTTCGCGCCCTCAGCTTGACGCCCAAAGGAAGCCAAACCACGGTACGTTACTTTACCACCATGTTTACTGATGGATTTGGATACAATCGTAGATGTTGTATCCGGAGCCAAGTGGATCATTTTCGCACCTGCATCCTGATGCTGGTTTTTACCAGCTACAGCGATGGAGAGTACGGAACCTTTAGCTCCACGGCCTTTCAGTACAACCGCTGGATATTTCATCGTCAGTTTGGAACCGATGTTACCATCGACCCATTCCATCGTTGCATTTTCTTCAGCAACCGCACGTTTCGTAACGAGGTTGTAGATGTTTGGTGCCCAGTTTTGAATCGTTGTGTAACGAACACGAGCATTTTTCTTACAGATGATCTCAACAACCGCACTGTGCAGTGAGTTCGTGCTGTAGATTGGAGCTGTACATCCCTCTACATAGTGAACGAAGCTATCTTCGTCCGCAATGATGAGTGTACGCTCGAATTGTCCCATATTCTCGGAGTTAATCCGGAAGTAGGCTTGCAGAGGTACTTCACATTTAACGCCCTTAGGCACGTAGATAAAGCTTCCTCCGGACCATACCGCACTATTCAATGCAGCAAATTTATTATCTGCTGGTGGAATAACCGTTGCAAAATATTCACGCAGGATTTCGGGATGCTCTCTGAGAGCCGTGTCCGTATCCATGAAGATTACACCTTGGTCTTCCAATTCCTTTTGCATGTTGTGGTATACAACCTCGGACTCATACTGAGCCGATACACCTGCAAGGAACTTTTGCTCTGCTTCAGGGATACCCAATTTATCAAAGGTTTCCTTGATTTCGGAAGGAACTTCCTCCCATGTTTTACCTTGTTTCTCCGAAGCACGCACATAATACTGAATTTCATTGAAATCCAATCCGTCTAGATCTCCGCCCCATTTTGGCATTGGCATCTTTTCGAATTGTTTCAGGGATTTCAAACGGAATTCCAACATCCATTCCGGTTCATTCTTAATCTTGGAAATTTCGGTAACCACTTCTGCAGTCAGACCTTTACCGGTTTGAAAGATGGATTTGTGCTCGTCGCGAAAACCATATTTGTACTCTTCCATTTCTGGTGCTTTTTTAGCCATCTTGCTCTACCTCCCTATCGTTATTGTACTTTGTTCTCTTCGTCAATCCCTTTGCGTAATGCATTCCAGGCCAGAGTGGCACATTTGATGCGTGCAGGGAACTTGTTCACACCGGATAGGGCTTCGAGATCTTCATAATCGTCGAAATCGACTTCTTCACCTTTCATCAGTGAGGAAAAACGGTTAGCGATATCGAGTGCTTGTTCCATCGTTTTGCCTTTGACGGCCTCTGTCATCATCGATGCAGAGGACATGCTGATGGAGCAGCCTTCACCCGTATATTTGGCTTCCTGGACGATTCCGTCTTTCAGCAAAATTTGCAGTGAAATCCGGTCGCCGCACGTTGGATTGTTCAAATTCACCGTGACAGCGTCATTATCAAATGTTCCGCGGTTACGCGGGTTTTTGTAGTGGTCCATTATAACACGTCTGTACAGATCATCAAGTTGCATCGCCAAAATACTCCTTTGTCTGGATTAAGGCGCTGACAAGCCGATCTACATCTTGTTCGTTATTGTATAGATAGAAGCTGGCACGAGCTGTTGAGCTAACTTCAAGCCAGCGCATTAGTGGTTGACAGCAATGGTGTCCGGCACGAATGGCTACGCCACTCGCATCCAGTACGGTTGCCACATCATGCGGATGAACATCACCCAAGTTAAAGGTAACAACACCCACATGCCGCTTGGCTGGGCCATAGATGGTTAACCCATCGATCTCGGCCAGTCGTTCTGTTGCATAAGCTGCCAGCACACTCTCATGATGTGCGATCTCATCCATACCAATCTGCTCCAGAAAATCAATGGCAGCTCCCAACCCTACCGCACCTGCGATAATCGGGGTTCCGCCTTCGAACTTCCAGGGAAGCTCTTTCCAGTTGGATTCGTACAGACCCACATCATCAATCATTTCACCACCGAACTCAATGGGTTCCATGGACTCTAGCAGCGCCTTTTTGCCGTAGAGTGCACCGATTCCGGTTGGTCCGCACATTTTATGACCGGATAATGCATAGAAATCAAAGTCCAGATCCTGAACGTCCACCTTCATGTGAGGTGTGCTTTGTGCGCCATCAACAACGATGACAGCACCATTACGGTGTGCAATTTCAGCAATTTGTTTCACAGGATGGATCAGACCCATAACATTGGATACATAAGCGATTGCTACAATTTTAGTATTGTTCGTAATCGTCTTCTCGACATCAGCCAATTCAATA
Organism: Paenibacillus sp. FSL E2-0151; assembly: GCF_037993015.1. Lineage (NCBI taxonomy): Bacteria > Bacillati > Bacillota > Bacilli > Caryophanales > Paenibacillaceae > Paenibacillus > Paenibacillus sp. FSL E2-0151. The sequence continues at coordinate 2,177,692 of NZ_CP150308.1, read as the reverse complement.
TGACCATCCGGCTGAAGCGGGATGTATTTCAATGTTGCACCTGTCTCCTTGGCAACCTGCTGCCAAGGAATCAGATTACTATGGTGCTCCATTTGCGTGATAACAATTTCATCGCCTTCTTTGCAATTGGCGCGGGCATATGATGAAGCCACCAGATTCAGGGCTGTCGTTGTCCCGCGAGTAAAGATAATCTCCTGTGTACTACGGGCATTGATAAACTTGGCTACCTTCTCCCGTGCGCCTTCGTAAGCGTCCGTTGCACGGCTTCCAAGGGTATGAACACCGCGATGAACGTTGGAGTTCTCATACTCATAATAATGTTTGACTGCTTCGATCACAGCATGAGGCTTCTGTGAAGTTGCAGCACTATCTAAATATACGAGCGGGTGTCCGTTAATTTCCTGGTGGAGGATCGGGAACTGCTCGCGAATGGATGGGTTCATTGTCCCAGCTTCTTCTCAATCAGGGACTGCAATTGGGTGCGCAGTGCTTCCAGAGGAATATCCGCCACCACCGGAGCCAGGAAGCCATAGATGATCAGGCGTTCGGCATCCGTACGGTTAATTCCGCGCGACATCAAGTAATGAATCTGCTCGGCATTGACTTGACCAACAGAAGCCGCGTGACCTGCTGTTACATCATCTTCATCAATAAGGAGGATTGGGTTCGCATCTCCACGTGCTTTAGGGCTCAGCATCAACACTTTCTCTGTCTGCTGTCCATCGGCTTTGGTAGCGCCTTTCTCAATCTTCGTGATGCCGTTGATGATTGCAGAAGCTTCTTCACGCATAACTGCACGTGTAATCATCTGGCTTGGCGTATTCTTACCGAAGTGACGAGCTTCTGTGGTGTAGTTGATTTTCTGCGAACCGGAACCTACAGCGATGACTTTGGAATCAGAACTTGATCCATTGCCTTTCAGCACGGTCATCGTGTTGCTCGCTGTGTCGCCATTGTTCATTTCGCCTACAATCCACTCGATGGAAGCATCATTCTCCAACACTGCACGACGGAATGAAACATCAGTTACATTCACACTCAGTTGATGAACCGATGCGAAACGTACTTTAGCACCGGATTTTGCGAATACTTCCACAACTCCATTATGGAAAACAGGTGCGGACAATTCGCCAGATACATAGTTATCAACATAAGTTACTGAACTGTTTGCTTCTGCAACTACAAGCACGTGAGGTGCAAACGTTGCAGATGCGTCGTCCGTAAGCAACACTGCTTGCAGTGGTACTTCGATTTCGACATTTTTCGGAACATACAGGAAGACCCCGCCATTCCAAAGTGCCGCATGTAATGCAGCGAGGGAATGCTCATCCGCTTTCACTGCTGTGTTCAGATATTGTTTTACCAGATCGCCATGTTCGCGAACCGCTGTAGCCAGATCCGTGAAGATAACTCCTTTTGCTGCCAAATCAGCAGACACCTTGGAGTATACCGTACCGGAATTGCGCTGGATAACCAGACTGCCCTCAGCTTGATCCTGAACCAGATCTTTGATAGAAGCAGGTACTTCTGTCAAAGAAGAAATAGCTTCACTTGTTTTATATGTTCCGTACTCGCTGACATTCCAGCGTTCGATTTTTTGTTTTTCCAGTTTAGGAAGCGCAAGCCCGCTCGCAAGCTTTAAAGCTTCGAGCCGCTGTTCGGTCAACCAGCCGGGTTCATTGTTGCTTTCCGACAAGGCGCGAAGCGCTTCAGATTCAACCGGAAGAATTGTTTGTGTAGTCATTAATTAATCCTCCTCCGTTTTGTCTTTACGCTTCTTGGCCTACAGTTTCGTCTGTAATTCCCAGCTCTGCCTTTACCCAGTCATACCCTTCCGCTTCCAGACGGTGAGCCAATTCAGGTCCGCCGGATTTCACGATACGACCTTGCATCATTACGTGAACATAGTCAGGCGTAATGTAGTTCAACAGACGTTGGTAGTGAGTGATGATCAGGAAGCCACGGTCTTCGCTCTTCATAGCGTTCACACCGTCAGCCACGATTTTCAAAGCATCGATGTCCAGACCGGAGTCAATTTCATCAAGTACTACGATTTTCGGATCAAGCAGCATCATTTGCAGAATCTCGTTACGTTTTTTCTCACCACCGGAGAAACCTTCATTCAGGTAACGGTGAGCGAACTCAGGGTTCATGTCAAGTTCTTTCATTTTACCTTCCATTTGACGAATGAACTTGATCAGAGAGATCTCGTTACCTTCGCCACGACGTGCGTTAATTGCACTACGCAAGAAGTCGGAGTTCGTAACACCTGCAATTTCACTTGGGTATTGCATAGCCAGGAAGAGACCTGCACGTGCGCGCTCATCTACAGCCATATCCAATACATCTTCACCATCAAGTGTAATTTTACCGTCTGTTACTTCATATTTAGGGTGACCCATCAATGCAGAAGCCAGAGTGGATTTACCTGTTCCGTTTGGTCCCATGATTGCGTGGATTTCTCCACCTTTCATTTCCAGGTTGATGCCTTTCAGGATTTCCTTACCTTCGATCGTCGCTTTCAGACCTTCAATGACGAAATTCGTAGCCATGTGTATTGTTTCCCTCCATTGATTAAATTGATGTTAGTTGTCGAAAACGAAAAAGCGCCTATTATATCTGAACAGGGCTTCCCCTGAATTTCTCCTGTACTCGATTCTTAAAGCAAGAACACTTTAGAATAATTCTAAACTGATTCTCAATGATAATCAAGTCATTTCCTAAGAACCTTTGTCCATTGCATGAAACCTTATTCTTTCTGATTCTATAGTAAAAGACAAATTGAATCAAATCAGAAAACATCTTAAGCACAAATGCACAGTGAGAAAAATCACAGCAATTCAAGCTTTTATGTCATCTGCTGTACACTAATCTAAAAAAAGGACTCATCCATATTATGGACAAGTCCCTCCGTTAAATAACGTTACCATTTACAATTTGAGCATCTCGTTAATCTTCTGTACCTGTTCGTCAAAATCCGCAACGTCCACCACCGGCGTCATTTCGCGCGGCACCGGACCATTCGGAATAGAAATCCATGAACGGCAACCATTATATTCAGGCAGTACGGGGATTTCCATCGGTTCTTTCAAAAGGTACACACGTAAAATCAATACATGGAGCGGATCTTTCCGTTTCCATTTCAAACGGTCTTCGGCAAAATCCGCTGTCCACATATGAAAGTCAAGAAGTCGATCCAGCATCTCCTGATCTCGTATCTCCAGATCCTGCGTTACTTCGGCATATGCAGTAATACGGATTGTCGAAGCTTCGGGCACCCATTCGGCCAGTGATTCTTCAACATAGGATTGATCCGAGGACTTAATCAGTTCTTTACGCTGATGTTCATAAGTCGGATACAGGTAAAACGCCGGACTTTTCAGCTCAAAATGTCGGGTTTCCTCTACAATCCCACCTTTGCGCATCACCATAATCTGGCGACCCGTTTCCAGCGCTTTGATTGCAGAAGCCCATTCTTTTAAAGCCGGTATCTTTGGTTCTAACATAAGCGGTCCCCTCCCCTATCATTCTTGTCAGCAGTATAGACGCTCAGGGCGTTTCTGACAACATGATCCGGGCTCAGAAAGCTTACGTAAGAGACCATTTGTATTAGGCGAAATCTTGGCTATATTAACCCAGGAAAGAGCGAAGCATCCACATGTGTTTCTCCAGGTCAGCCTTAAAGCCTGTCAGCATATCGGATGTTGGTTGATCTTCAGCTGCATCTGCAACTTCGATACCTTCCTGATATTCATTCGAAAGTGTAGCGAAGTCCTCGATAAGGTTTTGCACCATTGTTTTTGCGTCTTCTCCGCCTGCTGCTTCCTGGATAGAGGAAAGCTCCAAATACTCTTTCATTGTAGCCGCCGGGCTACCTTTCAGCGTAAGGATACGCTCTGCGATTTCATCCATTTGTACTGTAACTTCGTTGTAGAACTCTTCGAATTTCACATGCAACGTGAAGAAGTTAGGTCCTTTAACGTACCAGTGATAGTTATGGATTTTAACATACAATACGTTCAGGTTAGCTACCTGACGATTAAGTACTTGTTCCACCGATTTTGCTTGATCTGTTTTGTTTTTTGTAGCCATATTAATCCCATCCTTTATTTAAAATTAGTCTGTCATGCCATGATAAGCAGGTTGTCCCGCAATGCATAACAGAGAGTTAATAATGTGTCACCACATGTAGTGGAGAGGCTTGTTAACGGCGTTTCTCTCAACCGTCCGGCCTATTTGTTTTTACCCTTGAACCGGAAGTTCGAATCAGGATCGACTTGACTTGTCTCAAAAAAAAGTTCAAAAACCGCGTTATTTCCGATATACTGACATATACCAAGCAAAGAAGTGGGTTTTCCTGTTTCTTCATATATATGGAGGTGGCACCTTTGTCCCAATATCGCCCGTTTACCCCCCAGGATGCAATTGAACTGGCCAAAACATTACCGGGTCCATTTGCGGCAGATGCGAATCTGGATTGTCACGAGATCGGCGATGGCAATCTGAATTTGGTATTCCACATCACGGATCAGAACTCCGATAAAAGTATCATTATCAAACAGGCGCTTCCTTATGCGAAAGTGGTTGGAGAATCATGGCCACTCTCTCTGGTACGTGCCCGCATTGAACGTGAGATTCTTCAGGAAGAGTATCGTCTATGTCCAGGGATGGTACCCGAAGTGTATCATTACGATGATGACCTCGCGTTAACGGTTATGGAAGATCTAAGTGATCATGTGATCATGCGTAAAGGCCTGATCGAAGGTGTTTCCTATCCTCTTTTTGCACAGCATATCGGGGAATTCATGGCAAGAACGCTGTTCTTCACATCAGACTTGGGCATGGATCAGCAATTGAAGAAGGAACAACAGGGCAGATTCATTAATCCGGACCAATGCAAAATAACGGAGGATCTGATCTTTGATGAACCCTACCGGATCGCCGAGAAAAATAATTATGATGTTTCCATTGAGGACGAGGCTGAAGCCCTTCGCACAGATGGAGTGCTTCACCTTGAAGTGGCCTTGCTGCGGGAAAAATTCCTAACACATGGGCAGGCATTGCTTCATGGAGATCTGCATACAGGCAGTATTTTTGTTACACCTGAATCAACTAAAGTCATCGATCCCGAATTTGCATATTACGGCCCCATGGGATTTGATGTCGGTGCAGTCCTTGCGAACCTGCTCTTGAATTACGCATCCCTGCCAGGATGGATTCAGGATGAGACTGCTTTGCGTGAGCGTGAGACGCTTTTGCTGAATATGGTTCGTGATGTATGGACTGAATTCGAATCTCGTTTCCGTGCCCTCTGGGTTAACGACCTCGTTGATCCGATGGCAAAAACGCCAGGGTATCAGGATCTGTATGTGCAACAATTGTTCAGAGATTCGATCGGCTTTGCAGGTGCCAAAATGGTTCGTCGTATCGTGGGACTCGCTCACGTGGCGGATATAGATACCATTCCAAATGAGACTGAACGTGAACATGCTCAGCGTAAAGCGTTGTCCATTGGTAAAGCATTGATCAAGAACAATCGTCGCTTGAATACCATCGGCGAAGTATTGGATATTGTATCCACAGCTGTTACTACTACTAAGGCTTAACATAAGGAACGGAGGAACCACCCATGACAACCCCTGAATATCAGCCTCTGTCCTCTCTCATCTGGAAAAAGGACAAGCTTGAAATGCTTGACCAGCGTCTGCTGCCCGAAACGATCCTCATGTTGAAACTGTATACACCCGAGGAAGTATGGGAATCCATCCACTCCATGAAAGTACGCGGTGCTCCAGCGATTGGTATTGCTGCTGCATTTGGTGTTGTATTGGGTGCCAAATCATATGACGGAACAACCGTTCAAGGTTGGCTGGACCACGTAAAATCCATATGTGCTCATCTGGCTACTTCCCGTCCAACAGCGGTGAACCTGTTCTGGGCACTGGATCGCATGATGCAGAGAGCAAATGTGGTCGTTGAATCCGGCCTGAGCCTGGATGAGGGCAATGATGCTCTTGAAGTAGAAGCTCTGTTGATTCAGAAGGAAGACGAAGAAGTATGTCGCATGATCGGCGAGAATGCACTGCCTTTGTTCGAAGATGGGATGGGTGTACTCACTCACTGTAACGCAGGCGGACTGGCTACGGCGAAATACGGTACGGCAACTGCTCCAATGTATCTCGCACAGGAACGTGGCATTCACCTGAAAGTATTTGCAGACGAAACTCGTCCTGTACTTCAGGGTGCACGCCTGACTGCATTTGAGTTACAGCAAGCCGGCATTGACGTTACGCTGCTCTGTGATAACATGGCAGGCATGGTGATGTCCAAAGGCTGGATTCAAGCCGTTATCGTCGGAACTGATCGTGTTGCTGCGAATGGCGATGTAGCTAACAAAATCGGAACATACAGCGTGGCTGTGCTTGCCAAAGCTCACAATATTCCGTTCTATGTAGCCAGCCCATTGTCGACTATCGACTTGTCCACTCCATCCGGGGATCTGATTCCGATTGAAGAACGCGCTGCGGAAGAAGTGACCGAAGGATTTGGTAAACGTACAGCACCGCAAGGTGTTAAAGTATACAATCCGGCATTTGACGTAACGCCTAACGAATATGTAACAGCTATTATCACGGAAAAAGGCGTTGTTCGCGCACCTTTCCAAGAAAATCTGGCTGCCTTGTTCGCGAAGGAAGAAGCTTAATTTAATAGAAAGCGTTCGTGTGTATAGAGGTGGGAGCTACGATGTGCCAGGCTCTGTATTACGGCGTTAAATAAGGGCTTCCCATAGGGAGCCCTTTTGTTAGTGCTTAGATCATTTTCAACAAAGCCTCTACACCCGTCATGCCAACCGTAATGCCAATGGCCTCGGCTTCTGTTGTCACCGACTCCATAGGTGCATGCAACAATTGCTCCAGTGTACGCACACCAACCGCCCGAGCTGCAATAATTTTGCGATCCCCGAGCTTCTCATTAAGTAATCCCACGTCGAGTGCTCCGCACATGATATATCCTTTGGATGTGTTAATAGTCAGCAAAGTTGTTTTGGGCAGCTTGACTTCTACCCCTACCAATACATGCTCTCCAACTACAATGGGCTCCATCGTCACCATAATTTCCCGATCCACCTCCTCTTCCACAGGTCACGATAATTGTATGCCTCAATCTGTATTGTCGTGTGGACACCTGCCGTGTTTGAGAAAATGTAGGTACTTACAGTTCAAATATATTGTTGGTAAGTCTTTTCGCAGACTTAGATAGGAGGGATATGCTTTAGTTGAAATATAAAAAGCCACCCTCACCCAAGGATGGTCAAAGTGGCGCTAACTTAAAACGTATGCTCATCATTCTTTAATCGTCTTATCTCCATTAACTCTCTTCTAATCCCCAGTACACGTCTATGAAGTACACTTCGATCTATTGATTCAGCTACCGACTTTTTGAACTGGACATCCATATCACTTAATTGCTCCTGAGCTAGTTTCTTTTTATGTATTGGTTTAACTAGAACTTTTGTAGTTTCAGGCTTGATAGGCTTCAATCTTTTCTGCTTCATAATCTGTTCAAATACACTGTCCCCTTGATGCATGGTCTTCATTCCTTAATGTGTGATGAACACATTGTATCATAACGAGAAGACGACTGTTACACAATAAAGTACAGATGCTTAGGGATGGACATGAGCCTAAACGTAAAAAAAAAGAGGGCCAACGCCCTCTTTGATGATGTACTCATTTTATAAAATGTAAAAATACGCTTGATTTCCTGGACTCTTCACAATTACTGTGGTCACTAAATCACCGGCATCCCGTTTACGGATACTTGTGATCGAATCTAACTCTACATTCGCAATAACTCTTGGTAAGACATACGCGGCCAGATCAGGCTTGGAAATTGTCACTTCAGTAGCCATATCGACAATCTGTCTCACATCTACTGTAGACTGCATATCCTTCCACTCTCGCACCTGAAGATAGCTATCCAAGTATTCTCTTTCCTTGATACTAATGTGGCCGTCCAAAACATCCATATACTTGACCTCAATGCTGGAAAGCACATCAGGTCTGGAGATATATAATTGCCCAAGCTGTTCTTCCAAATAAGGAATCTCAAGACTAGCTGCCCTCTCATCATGATCTAATGCTCTGACTTGAAGATCACTATTTAGATCAGGCTTATTAACCTTAATCTCAGAAATCACAGTCGAATCATCGTCGTACATGACCGTTAGCAAAGACCCCAACGTTGAAGTTGCTTTTGTATAATTGGAGACTTCCAATGAAGTATGAAGATCAGGTATGGATACAATTAAACTCGTATCCCGTCCATCATCGAGCAGCTGTGATATCGTTAACGTACTGACTAGAGACATTTGTCTATCTACCGTAATGACTGAAGGCAAGTCAGGATGAGACACTGCGATTTCTACAGTTTTTTCGTCGTCTAGACCTGTTCTAACGGCAAGATTACCGTCTGTATCCTTAGTTGTTCGTATAGCAGTAATGAACTGCGCATGAAGCTCGGGCTTAGAAATAGAAACCCATGTTTCCTTCTCTTCTGTCCTACTTTCAGCAATAGAAATGTTCGAACCTAGTTCTGCATCTATACGTTTAGCTATTGTCAGATCTACATCCAGGTACGGACGGCTGACCGCGATTACTTGAGGTATATCATGATGCATGTGATCCTCATAACGGTGGACGTACAACTGAGATTTGAGCCAGTCCAGCCCAAGATCACTGTGTACAACTAACGTTGAAGCTATGTCCTTGTGACCTGCACCATAAATAAAAATTTCACTTTCGATTTCGGTTCGACCAATGGAATAGATTTGAGAAGTGATATATTTGATCTGCAAAACAGGTGGTTTGGAAGATTCACGAGTGTTGAAATATATCGGCGTGTTACCGCTAGACTGAATAATCATTCCAACATTCGAAAGAATACCTTCTCTCCACATTCGAAGCAATGCCATCATATCAAACTCAACATAACGTTCAGTCGTATCCAGGATATAACTGGACGATAAGAGCTGAATGGACTGAGGTCTGTTCGCATACGTAATCCCGTACTCACGCCACAGTGTATCAGGCTGATGTAGCTCAATGTGTGCTTCAGGTGCCAGGGTTCCTGTGTAATATAACCTCAATTTAGCTTCTTCCAGATATAACAGATCAGGTATTTTAGTATCCAGATCACCGAAATGTATAAATGATTCGAATTGCTCTATCTCGTCTCTGCCGATCATCATACGCTGTGTATCACCAAAGTTGATCGTTTGCAGGTGAGTTTGACTTCGCGTGGTTGCATCAGCAACAGGCTTCAGGTTAACAGTCATACGAGGTGCTTCAAATAATTCATATTTGCCGTGTGCACGGTTATGTGGTCGAACGTACAACATGCATTCAAGATCAACTTTGGATGCCGCTTGAATGGTTGCGCTCAGATCCCCTTGCGACCTGTACATCACCGATAGCGAATTGCTCAATTCCTGTGACCGTCTGACACGTACGGATACACTAGAGACGATCTCGGACACTTTTCTTGTAGCAGCTATTAGGGTTGAAGACAGTTCTTCATCCACCTGATTGTACAGAATATACTTTGCTGTAAAACGATTTTCCGGACTTTTAATATGTATATAACTATCTAATAGAGTCTCCCCGTTATTAATTCCACTCACTTCCTGTCTCATTGTATTGAGAGCTACACCCGGTCTGCTGTGACCTTCATTTCAAAATTGCCATTAGGATTCGGCTTGGCATGAATATCCGTTGCGATACGAATATAAAAATCGATGCTATCCTCCGGTTGAATCAGACCATAGGTCAGATAATCGATCGGAAGAAACGGGTCGGCCTGTCTGGATAATTGGACTTCAACACCATCCGTTTCGAATTTCTTATCCATCTCCAGGTAAACATGATCCACAGCATAACCAAGCAAGTTTTTGATTCTGACTTTCTTTGTTAACGTCGTCTGTCCGGCAATGATCACCCCATAATCAAGTTGTTTCAAAATACCACCAAAGGTATCTGAAAGAAAATCTCCAGACTCGTCCATAAACATTAATCCTGAATACGATCCGATAAACTTGATTTCCCGGGAGTCCACGGCACCCCAATAATCCTGAAATTCAACCTTCAATGTATTCTCTACGCCAAAATTAACATTTCTCTCGTCAATATTGAGTTCAATATTGAATGGAGATGCTGCTAGTCGTGTAAAATTGCCATCCGCCGGATAATACGTTTTACCGTTCAACAAGACGCGGTATTTAACCTTGCCTTGATCTGCATCATCCAGCACACCTGTAAGTTTGTTACCAGAGAAGGTCAGGTCGATTGTGGCTGTGGTGTTTAACAGTTGCAGTGACATATCTCTAAACTCCACTGCATGTCGCGGTGCATCAACGACCATCTTCACTTCGTCCAGCGAATAGCTGTTTTCATAGTGCTTACTGCTATCGAAGTAGTAGGCAATTCGAGTTAGAGCTATTAGATCCTTTTCAGGGATGGCATTGAGTGTGTCCAGATTCATTCCTTTTCTTTTGAATAGGGTTGTATTCTGGATATCCAGATCGAACCACTTGTTGAAACGGTATGTCTTCCATGTGAGCCCCGAATCGAACGAAGCAGCCATTCTTAATATACCTTCCGGACTGTTCTCCGTTACTTTCGTAGCGACAACCTTTTTCACGTCTCCATATAACGCTATGTCTGTTGGTTGCACAATTAATTGCTCAAACGGTAGCGCGTTATACATTAGCATCATGTCCCAATTACCTGTAATTACCTCTTCATCATTCGTCCACGTAACCAAGTCAAAATCTCCCTCAAGTTCATCCAATGGGGAGTAGTTAGCTCTGATATTTAGTTCCGCTGATGTTTTGGAGGGATCGTCCGTGTAGTATAGAACATCTACACTATCACCCAGCTCATCGTAGAGGGTAAACGGTTCAGTTTCGATTGTAATCGTTGATTCGGTTTGATTTGGGTCATCGGTGTATTCGATGATTTTGATCTCTTTGTCTTCCCATTCTTCGGCTAGGGTGAAGGGATCGGTTTCAATTGTGACTACTGATTCTGTTGCCGTTGGATCATCAGTATAATAAAGTACTTCAATATCCTTGTCTGCCCACTCTTCTTCGAGAGTAAAAGGTTCGGTTTCGATGTTAAAGGATGCATTCGAAACTCTTGAATCTGTTGTGTAATAACACAATTCTATTTCGCCTACCAACTTCACCCACATGTCTTCTGGAATAGTAGTGATATCATCTATCCCAAATTCTTTATAATCATTTTCCGTTGGAATTGCATTAATCAGAGTTGTCCAGCTCGTACCATTGATATATTTATATTGATCGGCATGGAAGACTAATGTTTTATATGAACCAGTAGCACCAAACTCACCAGAACTATCAATATCAATAGCATCTATCCAAATATTTGCGTTTTGATTATTTTTAATTTCAACAGTGTGAACTTTATTAATCAAACCTAGTTTTTCATAAGTAAGAACTTGATAAACTAATCCAGCATTCTGAGTAGTTTTTTCAACTACTCCATCTATGATGACACTAATATCACTACTACCAGTTGTATATTGAGCTCCGATTAACCTAATTTTAGTACCCTTAAAGGTAAACTTAACAGTACTATCATTAGTCGATGCTAACATCGCTGTGTTGTTATATAAATCGCTAGATGCTGGTTTTGACCAACTACTTCCAGCGTAGGTGATTAGCTCATGTCGATCATCAATTCTCTGCCAACCCGATTCTGGAGATGGTAAAAATTGTCCTATTGTTGCCATTGTCTCACTCCTCTCTAAATTCTAAATCAAACAATCATTTCACATAGTTATGTAACTGATGCTTTCTTGATTGGTATTTTAGTTGTATCTATTTTTTGCTTGAAGACTTTGCCTGAACCAAGCGTTGCAGGTGAAATATTTAGAAAACTGATTGATCCAGTATCTGCAAACAAATCAATATTATCTCCTTTGTCCATTCCATATCTAACAAACATTTCTTCAGATGCAGAAGGGAGTTTGATATGCTTTGGAAAGATTATTTCAAACATCTTCAATTCATTTACATCTGTATAATTTGCAAATCCATTATTAGCTGTCCAATTTAAACGATACATCTTGAATTTCATATAATGGACATGTTCATCTAATAGATAAATTTTATCTGTATATTGAGTTGTCCAAGTTTGATTAATCTGCGTATCCAGTACAACCCAACTAGATCCATCATTACTGCCTTCAAATGTCCAATCCTTCGGCATTTTATTTAGACTACTTGATCCGCAAGATCGAACAGCGTATTTATATAATGATATAGAATCACTGAATTCATATCCTAAATACCCTACTCCACCACTGCTCTGTCGCGAAGCGTATCCCTCTGCATCATCAACACCATTAAATGCGTACCAAGGAGCATAAGCTGTGTTATAAACACTTTCAGCAAAAGCCCTGCCAGATGGTGCTGTATCAGAAGTCATTTTTGGTATTGCAGTATCATTGATTTTCTTTCCAGCAACGATAGAAAGTGTTTCGGCACCAGATGAAATTAAGAATTTATGTTCTGGAAGCTTCTCCATCATCTTTATCTTACGCACTTGAAGAAATGTACCTGTAGCCGATTTAGTTATATCGAACTTATAGTATCTGTAGCTTTTAGGATTTTCAATAATAAAAGTCTTAGTCTCTACGCCATCTGGTGCAATTTCACTATCCAATACAGTTGCAAGTACTTCTTGTTCGCCAGAAAAAAGTCCTGTATTACTACCTTGCACTGTCCATGTTTTCGGAAAATAGCTTCCACTCTCAATTTCATATTTTCCGATTTTTCTTTGTTTGTCTAACTCAATAATAATAACACCACTATCTCTTCCAGATGTAGAGTTGTTGGGATACCATCCATTGCCTGAAGACGCAAGTATTCTCCAACCTTCAAATCCAGAAACGAATGGTGTTGCTGTTATTGATACACCATCTACAGGACTTGCGGACGTAAAAATTGGAAGAATATTATTGCTGTATTTCGCCATTTAAACATCTCCTTTCAAAACGAATAGAACACACCATATAGATGTGTTCCTCATAAATTTAGCCTAATATAATTTTTTTTGCTCTATGCTTCTCCCTGTCGATTGGTTGTCTGAAGAGTTTGCCTGATCCTAGCGGAATTGAATCTTCTTTAATATGTTGTTTAACATTCAACACTTCAACTGTATCGATTTGAAATCCTTTGTCCATACCATTCCGAATATAACTCCCCTCGCTAGAAGGGCATTCTAATAGAATAGAAGGCATCAATCCATAAAACTGAACAGAAAAAATGCTCACCCAAGCATTTCCACTAGTCGCTAATGTCGCTTCTAGTTTGTAATAGCTATAAAGCTTATCGTTCTGTATATCAAACATCTGTATTGTTGAAGTATTCGATACTAGTGACGTTTGGGTGTCAAGGGTATCCCAGGTAGTTCCATTATTGGATGCCATGAATTTAAATGTTCTCAGGCCCGCTAAAAAAGAATATCTTTTTACACACACAGGATCATTGAATCTGAAGCCTACATAAATTGGTTTTGACGAATCTGGTATGAAGTTAGTCCCATAAGCGGTAGTATCATCACTATCAAAGGCTTTCCAAGTGTAGCCAGTCGAATAACTTGCTGATCCAATAACGCTACCAATTGTATTCTCATATCCGTCCATCAAAGGAATTAGAGGTTTGCCGATCTTTCTGTACAATGAATATGTCGTGTCTTCAGATGAAATCAAGAATTTATCAAAATAACCGACTCCAAACATTTTCAATTCATTTATTACAACTTGTGCCCCCCCATTGTTGGATGTCCAGTTTAACCTATATGTTTTGTATCTTTTAGCTTTATTGTAATCAATAATATATTCTTTATCTGTATTTGCAGTTGTCCATATTTGATTAGACTGTGTATCGAGAATAGTCCAACTAACACCATCATTAGTGCCTTCGAATGTCCATGATTTAGGCATATGAGCAAAGTAAGTTGAGGATAAGCTCCTAACAACGTACTTGCCAATTCTAACAGAGTTCACGAATTCATATCCAAGTTGTCCAACACTACCATTCCCACTCACAAATCCATAGGTATCAGAATTATCAAATGCCATAAACGCACCATTGAGATTAAAACTACTTGCAAAAGTTCTACCTTTTGGAGTGGTATCTGATGTCATGATAGGGATCAAATTTTCTGTGTATGTTACCATTCAACCCTTCTCCTTTCAAAATTAAATAGAACACACCTTATAGATGTGCTCCTCATAAATTTAGCTAAGCGTAATTTTATCCACTCGGCGTTTTGACATATCAATTGTGTGCTCATAGGTTTTGCCTGAACTTAATACATTATCTTTGGTTTCAACGGACAGGACTCCGTTAAACAGGTCAATATCAACTAATAAGTCCATACCATATCTAATAAAAGTTTGTTCTGATTGATTAGAGATGATAGCCAATTTATCTGGATTAATTTCATAATTATACATTTCAAAACCTCTGATAGATAACAGACTACTTCCGTTATTATCCGTTACGTTTACCCTGTATTGAATGAAAGACTTCTTATTAATAATTACAAATTCTCTTTTCATTCCTGATTGCCATCCAACCTGATTGGTTTGTGCATCTAATACAGTCCAATTAACACCATCGTTAGAACCCTCAAATTTCCAGTTTTTAGGTGCTTGAGTTAACTCTGCGCTATTTGCCAGTAAAGTATATTTAGCAATGACTACAGGTTTAAAGAACTCATATGCTAGCCAGCCAATTTTAGATGTTGATGCCCAAGGAAATTGATCATCTAATCTGTCAAACGCCTTCCACGCCCCATAATTATTACTGTAGATGCTACTTGCAGATGCTTTTCCAGCTGGAGTGGTGTTAGATGTCATGATTGCTATCAAATTATCTGAAAACTTCTTCATTAGAGAATATGCTTTATCGCCTGATGAAAGTAAGATTTTATTTTCATATCCCTGATATCTCTCGTACCCAGAAGGCATTTTGTATCTAAAGGTTTTTTTTCCAAAATTTGCAGTTACAGTGGATGCTGTTGATGCTGCTCCGCTACCATGAGTTGGATAAATCATTCCAAGACTTTTTAAGTCATTAAATGCAACTCCTTGTGATACCCCATTTTTCCAGAACTCCAATGTGCCATTATCCAAATCCATCAATATACTTATTGTATCTCCTATAATGAAAGTGTTCGCATAAGCTACTCCTGAAGCACCACTCCATTTCTTACCGTCAGAGAAATATCCCCTATGATTAACTGTATTCCATACTTTCACACCCGTTGTGACGCTAGTAACACCAATCATTGCTAAATTGTCCGACAAAACCACTTCCCAATACCACTTACCCGAACTCCTACCTATTGTAGCAACTGCAGCATAATTATGGTTTAGTGATGTTGCAGTTAGATCATCATTCGACAATGTGATACCAGGTAGTTGTTGCCAAAATACACCTGTCATAAATCTATCTCCTTTCATATAAATAAAAAAAGAAGTAGAGCATACATACTCTACTTCACACTCACATTTTTTATTTCAATATACTTCTTCAGATCAATGCTTCCTTTAAACAATTTTCCTGATCCTAGTGATCCATTGGCAGTCATAATCTGAATTAAATCTACATTCTTTCTATCAAATACAGACAGATCATCCATTCCATCATTAATAAAAGTGCTTTCTGATGGTAAAGTTACTGAAATCATGCTCCATTCAGATGGAATTGCATCAATTATACTCTTCTTAATTAATTCCAATTCTCCTACTGTAGTATAGTTCAGTCCGTTATTAGATGTAATATTTAGTCTATAATTGAAGTATGAATATTCTTTATCTAAAACAAACTGCCTAGTTTCTTTCTGACTCCATCCTGTTGAGTTGCTAACCGTGTGAATTACACTCCAGTTAATCCCATCGTTAGATCCTTGAAATGTCCAATCTTTAGGTGCTGAACCTAAATCTGATGCGTCTCTTGACGTTATGGAATACATACTTAATGTGGTTATATCATTAAATTTATATGCTAGATGCCCACTAGGACTGCCAGCACTTGAAGCCCAACAATCTTCTGTACCTGTTGCTCCACCATTAAATGCTCTCCATCCTTCATAACTGGAATTATATATGCTACTTGCACTTGTTACACCTGATGGAGTAGTATTGGATGTCATTAAAGGAGTAATGATTAGAGTTTTATCCACTTTAGAGCTCCCCAATTTAAAGCGTTTGTATTCAGCGTCATGCTTAATTAATGATCTAAACATTGGGAGAATTTCAATTTCCATTAATGGTCTAAAGCCAGTTGCAGCAGCAGCACCCACATAAGACGTTGGATTATATCCACTCGCTCCTACATTTCCGCCTGTGCCACCTCGTCCAGTTCTGTTTGCTGATCCACCAGTATTTGTTGTAGAAGTCCATGATGCGGCTCCGCTCCAATTCCATACACCATTGCTACCAGAACTGATCGCTCCATTTAGTGCAGAGTTAACAATATATTTATCCCATTCATTATCCTTATCCGTTGCGTTGATACCGCCTGTGGGAAGTCGAATTGAGGTTGAAATCTCTTTTGTCTTTAATAATGAAATTGGTGCACCGCCACCACCAGCCATTCCATTTGCATTTATAGAGTCCCAACTTATGCTGTGTTGAATATTTCGATCAGCGACCAACAGCTTGTGATCATCCCCATCTTCTACCATAATGAAGTAAAAATCACCATTCGGTGTTGCAGAACTTGATATAGGAATAAGATCAGAAGATTGCTCTCCTAATCCGCTAAACAATCCAACGTTGTTCGCTACTGAAGTCTGGTAATGACATCTGATACGCTTACCAATCTCAAGTTCAGTAACACTTGTTACTTCATCTGGATGGAACAATCGACCATCAAGGTCAATGTCTATAGCATCAAGAGAAAATGTTCCACTCGAACTAGTTGTCGATAATTTCACTTCGTGTAAACCCTTTGTTAAACCTGATATTTCGAAAACCAATACTTGATACTTATTCGCTGGATTGTTGGGATTCCATGTAGAGACTTCTCCATCAATTTCTATGGTCACGTTATTCACTCTATTAGTCCAATACAGATCAATGATTCTCAATTTTGTTCCATAAAAATTGAATTTGATCCTATTAGATGATTCTCCATTCAACGAAGTATAGTGGGCTGTCCCTGCATAAGTATTAGGATCACCTGTAGCGGAAATCCAACCTACTCCTTCATAATTAATAGCCGAATTATTATCATCATACCTCTTCCACCACTCATCTGGAGTTGGTAATCGGGAACCAATACTAGCTATAAGTTGTCCATTATCATCAATGTCAATAGCATCAAATCCATATAATCCATTGCCTTTGATTATGATACTATGGTTGCCTAATGAAAGCCCTGACCTTTCATAATCAAGTGATTTATACAATAGAGCTCCATTTTGAGAGAATGATTGATCCAAAACTCCATCAATTAACACCTCTACATTAGTTGACCGATTTGTGTTTTTAGCTCCGATCAGTCTAAACCTTGTTCCATAGAAATTTATTTTTATTTCGCCTGTAGTATCTTGAATAAATATCGCGGATGTGTTGTGAAAATTAGTATCTGTTGAATTTCGTGCAAAGTTCCCACTGGGAACCACAAATGGATGACTATCATCATACCTTTTCCATCCAGATTCTGTCGCCGTTAAAGCATACCCACTCAGATACCCTGTTTCATCAATATCTATAGCATCTAAAGTGAAATTTATACGATTATGACCTGTTGCAATGGTAACTGTGTGAAATGCAAGAGGTAATCCAGTCTTTTCATACACTATGGATTGCTGAAGGCTAGGGGAGCCTACTGCACGAAAGGCACTATACGTCTCTGTTACACCATCTATCGTGATAGCGTTATCAGAATGCCTATGCTCATAAAAGTCGGAGATTATCCTAAGTTTTGTTCCGTAAAATGAAAATGTAACATAGTTATTGTCGACAGCTCGGCTAGTTACTCTTATACTGCCACCATAATAACCTGTATTGGATGGGGATGGGGTGGTCCAAGTTCCTGTATACTTTAAACCTATATGTGTATCATCATAACGTCTCCATCCTACCTCTGGTTCTTTTAGCTGATCTCCTACAGTTGCCATATATTACACCTCCCTATATTCAAATACTGGACGAAAGCCCACTGCTACATTAGAGTAGTTAGAAGCTGTACTCCAAAGTCTATCTTTACTGTTTGTTGTATTCTCAGAACGAACTGTTCTGCCACCTGTTGTCCAACCTCCGGGTACTGTTCCAGATAGAGATATTGTCGTTTCTTTACACCATGTCATGCACTTAAAGTTCCATACATCATTTAATGATTTTCCAGAAAAAATCTTATTCTTTGGGAAATTAACAACATATGTATCCCACTCATTTATCGTAGGCCAAGCCCCATACCCTGTATTTGTGGTAGTTAAAACTTTATTTCCACTCGCATCGGTATATGCAACACCTCCGCTTGGGCAACGAACAACACCTGATGTTTCACTTATAATGCGTGGCGAACCTTCGACGAACTTATTGGAATTTAACCAATCCCATGTTGTCGTGTTATTTACAACTCTATCTGCTATTAGTAAACCTTTATCCACTTTGATTGCATACCAGAAGTATTTCAAAGGCATACTGGCTAACGGATTTCCTGTTAACGGAATTTCTGTATAGCTAATCGTACTTCCTCCGAAAATATATCCTGTTATTGTATTGTCGTACTTCCAGACAATATAGTCTCCGATCTCCATATCAGAAAGCTTTTCTCTCAACTGCCCTGTAGTCGCTGGAGCTGTCATAAAATCACCCCTTACTTACTCTAATTCTATCTAATTTCTTGAATTTCGTATTTTCAACCTTCTGACGTAGCACCATCCCTGTCGGAGTATCCGATGCTCGTTCCATGTTCAATTGATATATCTTCTTTAAGCCTAGAGAACCCGAGTCACTTTCGACAAAGGAATTGTTGTATTTCCCATTCTCCTTAAAATCATCTATGTAGAAATTCGAATATTCTTTCTCAGCAACAATCTCAATTTTCACCTTCATATACTTTGCTGGAGACTTAGGAGCAGTCACCTCTGCTAAAATTTCCTCATACGCCCCCCACTCAAACCCATCCTCAGATGAACTCCAGTAGATCTTGTATGCTGCGCCACCCGCAATATCTACGCTTGCAGCCACACCTTTAAATGAAGCAATCTTATCCTGAATCCGAATGGGAGTGGACTCCCAAGATCCATTACCAAGATAGATTGAATTCCCGTCCGCGTCATGGCTCAACTCTCTTAATTTCAACTTCTGAGCCTGATATATCGTATCTTTGAAAACACCTATGGATAGATCTATATCCAGTGCTATTTCTTGAATCGCCATACTTTCACCACCTATCTCATCTCAAAATCCAATTCAACGAATGTCCCAGTTTATGATTCCTGCATGATTTGCCTTCAGAGGGGCTACGATTTGATCTATGACAAAGCCATTTTTACGAATAACTAATTGCCCAGACAGGTCCTGATCTGAGGTAATTTTAATTTGGAGAAACGCAGTTTCTTTCAACGGCAGGGAACACACACATTGAAAGTTAATCTGCACATCGTTCAAATTCATCATTTTTTTGTAACCGAAGTTAAAACATTCAATCGTATTATGGAAAGCCCCCGAACTCCCATTACCTGAATGTCCACTCATATTCACATCTGAAGAAACATTCTTGAATTGAATGATGTCACTGTATAGAAAGGTCCTACCCGTTAGCGGGTATTCTTGTTCTTCACATACGTATGATATAGAGTACCGATCCGCATTAATATGAAATACACCGTTGGCAACGTTGTGATACACGTGAGATCCTTGCCCGATCAATCCAAAAGAGACCAACTTTTCCTTGTTAATTTTATAAAAACTGTTTGATTGTTGTGTCTGCAAATCGAATTCGCTTAAATAAGTACCATCATAGTAATCAGCAATCCATACATAAGCTTGAGATACAGGTGAGCGCGTAAATTGTGTATTACCTAGAATCACAGGACTTCCCCCCTTTTAATAAAGAGGACAGGCTGCAATAGCCTGTCCACATGACTGTTTCTTTTTACACGTAACGATAGGAGATACGTTTCTTGAACTGTTGCTTGCCACTTTTTGCATTCAGCGGTACTACACATTGTATGGATAGGGTCACATAGTTACCTGCCGCATCTTGAGGATTTCCATTGTTACTAACCCCCAGGATTTCTTTCGGTCCCGGTGCAAATGGTGTTGCATAAGCGGTTCCCGTATGATCTTTGGTTGTCTTGCCTGTTGTTCCGATCGGTTTGGAAAAATCCCTGCCAATACGAGAACTTTCCTCTTCCAAGTCTGTCTCCCCCAAGGAATCAACCTGAACGTGGAACCAGTTATTCTTCACCACTTCTACATCATGAGCCTCTGTGTCACCAGTACCACCAGTCATATCTCGCGTTGTAATCGTGCAATCTTCCATTTTAGATACATCCGAAGCACCATTCTTATTGTTCCATACATTGAAAATAAAAATATCACTTTTGCTATCCGCATCAATAACCTTGTAGTCAAAAGGGGTAATAATCTCATTACTATGTGTAGCATCCATCCATGAAATAATTGGTTGTGTCATTATAATCCATCTCCTTTTTTATGTTCTGATCGTTAATTGAATCGTAAGATGTTGAATGTTTGAACCGGCTTCGATGATGTTGATTCTGAAGATATCTCCAGCCTCCACTTTTTTGATCTCAAATGTAGCCTTACCGTCATCTTGATGTTGAAATTCTTCAAACTTCAGTGGACTCCCCATCACATCCTGCCAGTGAATGAGATCCTTGGAGCGTTCAATTCTTATTTCAGTTGCGGTATCTCCAGTAACCCCACAGTAGCCCTTTACATGTAAAATCTCGCCATCGAATGGAAAAGGGGCTAAAATGCCCAGTACTTCGGGGTAAACCTGTGATTCTTTGCAAAAGACAATAACACGATCCTGTACTTCCAATGGAATCTCATTTAATTTCAGATGTTCAGCGATGCTCATGAGCCCATCCACATCGGGATTAACCACCTGAAGGTTTTGACCAAATACATCAATCTCTACCCATGTCTTTCCATCAAAACGATATCTTTTTCCATCCTTATACGTCTGTACCGTCCAGCCTATTTCAGGAGAAGGGTACTGCATACTTAACTCCTCTAAATCAGCAACAGGACTCTGGTACACAAGTCGAGTCGTCTGATATGCCTCTTTTGCTTTTCCGGCAGCCTGTAAGGCTTCGCCAGCAGCCTCCAGTGCACGTTTGATGGCGAGTTCAGTTTCCCCAGGATCTCCAGGCTGTCCAGGACCGCTATGTTTCACCGCTTCTCTAATTAAAGACTCTACATGTGCTAAAGCTATCCCATTTGACATAATTCACCTACCTAAGCGTTATGTAGCATATTTTTTATAAGACTGTTTCCAAGTTGATACCTCCCCCATAACTAGGAAACCTGTCTCTGGCTTATCATTAAAGAAATTCTTGAACAACCATGCAGAGCATTGCTGTGTCTAGCTTTAGAGAAGTTTTCTAATGGGATTAATGCCGGTTTTTTTGCATTCCTTGCAGTATTTCATTCGGTTCGATTTTGCCAGCATCCGTTTTCCGCATACGGTACAATTTTTAATATTTTCTCCTTTCCAGCGAGAGTACTCCAACACAAAGTCATCGAAGCGAACTAACTGGAAGGCAACCTCACCATGCTCCACAGCGAACAAAACCTGTACATTAGTTGAATCGACGCGTTTACTTTCTTTGAGATACCCTAATTGGATAAGTTTGTGAACCAATAACCCCTGATCTTTTTTGCTTACCGCCATTTGACTATCGCCGTAGATTTCTTTCCATTCATTATTAATCCAATACGTATCATTTTCATTGATTCGATTATTAATCTTGCTGTAGACCAGTAAAACAAAGGCCAATTTCTCGAGTCGTTTACTTTTAAGTTGTTTGATCTTTTGTAGTTCTTCGTGCGTTACAGGTACATGATCAATCTCGATTAGCGTGCTCTTGCTTGCCTCCTCCCTTACCTTGATATACTTCTGAGACTGCTTAATGATACGATTGAGAAATGTATCCCACTGGACAGCATTGTACTCTGGATAGTATTTGGTCATAAACTGATTTAACAACGCATATGCATCTTCGGCGTTCTTCCCCTGTTCAAGCCCGTATTTAGCTAGACAAATCAACGTTTTGGTTGGCTTCTTATCCATTTTCCCATGTGCAATTGCTTGCTCGGCATGATGACGTTCATTCAGAATGATTTTCAAGGGCGTTGCTCCTTCACATGCATTTGTGTCATTTTAAAGGTTCTTCCTGCGTATTGAATATCGCCCTCCGGATCTCTCACTGGATAATGGATGATATGATCATTGCTGAGCAATAGATTGCGAATAATCTGATCCCCCGAAACATCCCATACAAATTGCTTTGATTTCTCGGCATTTCGATAACACATGTCCACAATCATATTGCACAGATCTTCTTTGTTATTACAGATTTCCAAAGCCTGCTCCTTAAAGCGTGAAACAAACAACTGCCATCGGGCTGATCTTTCTTCCTTTTTCACCTTGCTCTTGCGCAAGTTAGTCATATAGCTACGTAGCTCTTCGTTATGCATCTGATACAATCGTTGAATCTCTTTGTAACGAGCCTGGGAGTATTTCTTGGCACTCATCAATATCGTATGATCAAACGGACGCTCGGTCTGTTTTAACTTTAACTTGTTGAACTCGTCTTCCACTTGATGGCATAACCGGTTCATCACAGAAGGTGCCGTGGATACAGGCATTCTCTGTTCATACTGTGCAAGGAACTGTTCCTGATTCGGAGATAGCTCCTTCTTCGAAACTAATTCATCAACAGTCATGCCAAATAGCTGCAAGCACTTCTGACTCGTTTTTTCTACATAGTTGGTATATTCTTTTTTCTGTTCCGGGTCATTGTATATGAAAAAATAAGGTTTCTTGTGTGCTACCATTTTCAAGGCCGGCTCGTCCGTTACCGCAGCGCGAATATCATACCAGTGCTTCGGCATTTTTTTACATTCAATACCTTTAGCCTGGTCGATAGCATTTTGTTGATAATGCTGACCACATTGAATTCGGTACATCATTTCCTGATATTCTGCACTATGCTCCTCATAATTGGCTAATACATCGAACATCGATGTGATTTTGTTCGTTGTAAAACCGATTAGATCACCGAAACTGTCTTTGTTGGCCTGAATCAGATCCCTCTCATCCGGAATTTTTTTGGCTGAGGTTTTCTGTACACATACAATCGCATCAAGCTCCTGAATTGCCCCAAGAATCGTTGTGTTATCTGTAGTTAAAACCTGATCACTGTCCATATCTGCACCATTTAAGGAATGTGTCGTCGTATCCCACGAATTTAAGATCGTGACCGTGTTCATATAGCGATACCAATGCTGCATCTCATCCGTGTTTTGGAAACGAAGCACCTTGATATTGTTATGACAAGTCATTGGAGCTCTGAAACAAGCCACGCGGTCTACATGCTGCTCATTCCAATATCTGGAGTAGAACTCACCCGAGCTCAACAATCCTGTTAAAGGTAAGCCAAATATGCTCTGGCACAATGTATAGGGATCGCCAGAAATAATGCTGAAATTGCCCTTAACTCTTAAAACTCCGATCTTGGCTTCATTCATTCGCTTGCGTATTAATGTATAGATTTTGCTCCGTACAAAAGGATCATCTATAAGTCGTGGGTCTACCATCAGCCCTTTAATATAATCATCTGGACTATTTCTATAATCGTTCTCATGGATGTGAATTCCTTTGAGAAATAACAGTGCCTTGCGATAGTCTTCACCTAGCACATTTTTAATCGAGTCTACCGTAGGCCGAATAAGTTCACCAATCTCATTATCATCCAATTGGAGCGACTGAATAAACTGGTAGTTTAAATGACGCTCGTCCTCGAGCTCTTCAGGTGTAACCTTCGTTACGCTAAACGTGTAGCCATAATAACCGCAACATAACAGGTAATCGTCGATACTGTTGTATGAGCTCCATAGTTTGAGCATAGACGTTGTGATGATCAGGTCTATCTCTCGAATATCCACAGGATTACCCCAGGCATCGTCCACCATATAATTACCTGCAACTCGATCAGCAAATTCGTGATAATCAAATGTAAAGACCATACCTTTACAGAAGCTATTGCGAATACAAAATCCACTCGGGATATATTTATGTCCCAGCTCGATTGCCCATCGTTCACTAAGTGCAGGAGAGATAAGACCGAACCCATCACTCATGTTCATCTGAATAGGCTCATTTTTCCTACTCTCTATGCGAGGGTATTCTGTCTCGGTATCATCAATCTGAATTATGTCTGCGCCAAATTCAGTTATACAATCATGAACAACCAATACCCGCTCGGGATGTGACACAGGCGTGCTTGTACTGCAAGCCAAGGCCTTATACGCCTCCAGTTTGGCAGGAACCAGCTCTTTATTGGGATCTCTGCCGTTGTTCAATCTTTTCTCTAACAGCGGATGAATATCCTCACTCACATAGATGACCGTCGAACTTTTGGCTCCACCTGTCGTAGCCAATAACCGCTTGTATTTCTTGCCGTTGATGGAGAAAGCTTTCGATGAATTCAGCCGATCATAGTCTTTATTATTTTCAATGACTACCAGCAGGTAATCATCGGCAAACTTCAGATTTTTCAGTTCTTCATGCAATTTCTTCATTGTTCTTTTATGTTCAGCATTGGTTTTCAAGGTTTTTAACTGCTGCATTTCCAACTTGATTCTAGCCAGATCTGCCTCTCTATCCTTGTAGCCTCGAATACGATCTATAAAACGAAACACCTGATGGTTTCCAATAGATGCCACTTCTCCATTTACTGTCGCTTCTTGATAAGTAAGATGCAGATCATAATCCGCTTTTCTAATTCTGGAAGATGTAATTTTATAAACGTATCTCAATCGATCCTGATATGCATTGCCCATTCCCGATTCCCCCTGTTGCTTCCTGTCCTGATTAAATAAATTATAGAGTAGACCCGCACGACTGGCGCAGGCAAACAGGACGATCAGGGGATGAAAAAAGAAGAATATTTGTTCTATTCTGGAGAGAATTTAAGGGGCACTCCGGGACTAGATTCATCTCGAATCGGCATATTTCTGCGTCTCTAGCACTATGATAATTTCCTTTTTAATGATATAGTGAATTTGAAGCGTTTTTTTGAGCTGACATAATTTTTAACGGGGCTGGGATGAATGAAAGAAACCTTATCCAATCAAGAGGACATCGGCTTTTTATTTAATGTCGATATACTTATTAAGAGCCGCTCAAATGCATTGGCACTGCAGTCCCTGTTGGAGTTCATAAACAATGAAGAACAAATTGCGGACTTTCGGATTCAATCCGGCATAGAGCTAGGCAAAATTATTGAAGCGACACTCCAGTCCAAGAAGGACTCTTTCGTCACACTTCACAACGAACGCAAAAAAGCCAACGCAGCACAGAAGGCGTCCACTGCAGCTCAGACACCTGCCTCACCTGCTCCAGTCAAAACACAGAATCTACAAGAACAACCGGTTAGCGAGATAAAGCCTGCCACCCAAACATCCAATGTATCCGATGGAAACTCGTTTGATGCGTGGATTGACACACTCATTAAAGAGAATAAACTCACCCGTATTGTTGTCAATAACAAGAACGGTAAACATCAGAGCATTCCTTGCCGTATTCTGAATTTTGATCGTGATACCAGTATTGTGAGCATCTACCATGTCGATGAAAAACAGGTGTATACGTTCCGAACCAATGAAATCGATGAGTTCCTGTAACTAACTTCATCGGATTAAAACAAAAAGCAACTTGCGTTAGAATGACGGTACATTCTAACGCAAGTTGCTTTTTTAGTTCTATGGTTCATGTAGAATTGAACCCTCCGAGATTTGTTTGGACCCATCAGGAGCGATCCTTACCTCGCTGCCATACATCTAATGCCAATAACAACCATCCGGCAATGAAGGCTACCCCACCAATCGGTGTGATGGCACCCAGAATCTTGATGCCAGAAATACTAAGCACATACAAGCTTCCTGAGAACACGATAATTCCGATAAACAACAGACGCGCTGCCCACTTCAGCTTTGTCGATGCTCCAAGTTGACCAGCCGTCAAGCCAATAATGAGCAAGGCCAATGCATGAATCATGTGATATTGCACACCTGTCTCATATGTAGCTATGGCCGCCGGCCCAATCGTATCCTTGAGCATGTGAGCACCAAACGCACCAATCGCTACCGATAGCATGGTCATTACAGCTCCAAGCATCATCCATCTTCGTTGCATGTAAGTTCTCTCCCTTAATTCAACTACACTTCACTCCTATTATTGTAGCGAATCCACTCCTCCTTTACCAGTCGGGACAGAGCTTCAAAGATCATATGTATGTTTATACTTACCAAACCTATCCCTACCCTATATATCGTAGAAAACTGGCGTAAATCCTTGATTTTTATCGATAATTATGGAAAAGTAAACAGGTATGTAATCGTTGTATTTTAAAAGGAGAATCATTACTCATCGATTAGGTTAATAACACTCAGTACGATGATTAAGGGAGGCAAGTCAACATTATGGATAATCGTGATTCCTATAATTCAGGTTATAACAATACGGATCAGAATCCTGGCCATGCAGATCCATACAATAACAATGGGTATGAAGCATACCCGCCAGATCATGAGAGGCAACCAATGGCACCACTGAAACATTCCGGACCTGGGATCGCCAGCTTTGTCATTGGGTTGGTTGCAATCTTGGGTTATATTCTGATATTCTTTATTGCCACCATGGCTGTAAACGAGTCCATCGGAGTTCTCACCCCGTTGCAGACAGAAGAGATCGCCTTGCATCCAGCAGTGGCTCTGGCTTCATTAGCCATCCTGGTCTGCCTGATTCTCAATCTGGCCGGAGGCATCGTCGGAATTATTGGTCTTGTCCTCAAGAATCGAAAGAAAGTTTTTGCCATTATCGGAACCCTATTAAATGGGATCATGATTCTGTTATTCGTTGGACTTATCTTGGTAGGCATGACGCTGATGTAACGCTTTGCATCAGCGTCATGTTTCCTTATAATTAAAATGAATGGGTTTTCACATAAGTATAATCTATATTTTTTGCCAAAATTATTGTTTTCAAAGGAGATTGACATGTCACGAATCAAAATTTTTGCGGACAGCACAAGTGATCTGGCTCCCGAATGGATCCAGCAGCACGATATCGGTATCATCCCCTTATATGTCGTGTTCGGTGAAGAATCACTGAAAGACGGTGCTGAGATTAAGCCTGAACAGCTATATGAACGTGTCAGCCGAGATGGGCGTCTTCCCAAAACAGCTGCACCTTCCCCCGCTGATTTCATAACGGCATTTCAACCTTACATAGATCAAGGGGATGAGATTTTATATATCAGCTTATCTTCTGAACTTTCCTCTACCTATCAAAATGCACGACTAGCGAGTTCCGAGTTCCCGGAAGGTCGAATATCGGTCATTGACTCACAGAATCTCTCATCAGGAATTGCACTGATGGTGATGAAAGCTGTTCATGCTACTGATAAAGGACAAAACCTGACTCAGATTACACACCTGATTGAGGCGATGAAATCAAATGTACGCACGGAGTTTGTTATCGATACACTAGAGTATCTGCATAAAGGCGGACGCTGTTCGGGCATGCAGAACCTGATTGGAAGCCTGTTGAAGATTCGTCCTGTCATCCGGGTAACAGATGGCAAGATGGCACCTGCCTATAAAGTGCGCGGCAAACGGGAGAAAGCTCTGGAACAAATGTTGAATAATACGCTCAGCCAGAAGGATCAGATCGATCCAGACCTGCTGATTGTTGTGCACACCATGGCTGAAGAGGATGCGCTTGACTTGCAGAAGTCTTTGCAGGAACAGACGGGTGCCCGAGTTGAACTAACCACTGCTGGTTGTGTAGTATGCAGTCATTGCGGCCCGAAAACGATTGGAATCATCTATAATACTGTTTTATAGTATTACACGTTACATCGTATCGTATTATCCAATCCTTTCTTCTAAATCTGTATGTGGTACATCCAATACTTGGACTGGCATACCGTTATAACTAAAAAGGGCATTCCGAGCTTAATCGCTCAGGATGCCCTTTAATATTTTTGCTAAACTTTTGAATGACCTACACTTGGTCCATTGCTCATTATGATAATGGATCAATAACTTTTGGTCCGCAGATCATCCAGACTTTTGAATACGTATCCTTGCTTGCGGGCCTCATCAATAATGGAACCAAGAGCCTCCGTGTTATCTTTGGATACCGAATGAAGCAAAATGACAGCGCCCGGATGGAGTTGTTTCAACACCTGTTGATGAGCATATTGTGCGCCACGCTGCACATTGGTATCCCAATCTTTATAAGCAACAGACCAGAACACATTCACATACCCTTGGGCATGACTCTCTGCAAGCGTACGATTGTTAAAAATTCCACGCGGTGGCCGTAAAAAGGTCGCTTGTTGACCGGTCAGCCGATTGACCTCCGTCTTGACCTTCTCAAGTTCCTCTCTAAGCTTTTCATTGGAGATGCGGGTCATATCCGGATGACTCCATGAATGATTACCGACAATATGACCTTCAGCCGCCATACGTTTGACCAACTCAGGCTGATCTTTCAGATAATGACCTGTCACAAAGAAAGCAGCTGGCACCTTCTTGGTACGCAAAACATCCAGTATGGCAGGTGTGAATCCATTCTCATACCCGTTATCAAACGTGAGATACAATTCCTTCTGTTTTGTATCCCCCAGGAAAATGGCATCGTTATGTTGTAAGATTGATTTGAAGCCTTCCTGATCAATGGAGGGCAGTTGACCGTTTTGACTTTTTTTGAAGCCAAAGTGATACGCTCCGGTAACCGGTGATGCTTCAGTCTGTGCCGGTACCATACTGATGGATAACAGTCCCAACAGTATATATAGAACCATTCGCTTCATTCTATCCGCTCCTGTTCCTGAAAAATTCGGTTAGTCGTTTGCACACACGAACACCTTCAGGTAATATGCCACAGGAACGGCTAATGTATGTAAATCATTAACGATCGAAACGTTTATTTTCAGGTTGTGGCGGAGATTGATGGAACAATTCAAGTAAGGTCTGAGGTTTGCCACTGGAAGCAAGCCATTCCCTCACGGTCTGTATGGCACGGGTCTGTCCATCTCCCCGATCACGCCATGTAAGCAACTCGATAACTTTGATAATCAAGGCCGACATATTGTGATTATCCAGTTCAGACCGCTCTGCCCTCAGCTTGTGATACAAAGCCTCCTGCTCCCAATCCAGTAGAATCTCATCACCGATGGTTGGCTTCAAAAGTGTATATGCTCTGTCACAACCTTTACAACGAACCGTGCTGACCTGTTCATCTATAAATTCAGCGCGGATATCCTGCTGGCAATCATGGCATTTGAACCCAACTTGTATGTTTTGTATGTTTTTGTTCATGACATTGTTCCTCCTGCTATGTGAGCATTTTGCATCATTCGATTCAAAATACTCCTTGGATATATGCATAATGCTTATGTATGTACTACATCTATACCCGATATTTTGTCGATTCACGCTTATTTTGAAGAAATCTGTAAGGTGCTATAATCTTGTAAATATGTTAAAATATTATACATATCATGGTAGGGAAAAGGCGGGATACTCATGTCGAAGGAAGAGCGCAACATAACCTGGCAATCACCCAGCATCAACAGGCAAGACCGGGAGAAGCATAATGGGCACCATAGTCGTGCCATATGGTTTACCGGGTTATCAGGTGCAGGAAAGTCATCCCTTGCATTTGCCCTGGAGCAGTATCTCTCCGATCAAGGCGTACGCTGTTATGTTCTGGACGGGGATAATGTACGTCATGGACTGAACCGTGATCTCGGTTTTACAGCAGGGGATCGTCAAGAAAATCTGCGGCGAATTGGTGAAGTATCAAAGTTAATGGTAGACGCCGGGTTGTTTGTACTTTCGGCTTTTATCTCTCCTCATGAACAGGATCGGGAGATGGTTAGACAGTTATTTGAACCAGATGATTTCATTGAAATCTATGTGCGCTGTTCAATTCAAGAATGTGAGCGTCGTGATCCCAAGGGTCTATACAAAAAAGCACGCAATGGTGACATCCCGCATTTCACAGGCATTTCCGCCCCCTATGATGTACCCAAATCTCCTTCATTTATCATCGATACAGAGCAATGGTCGATTGAGGAAGCCGTGCAAGAGATCGTACAGCATTTGGAGCAGATCGGTGCTCTTCAACTGCCGCTTCCTACGAAAACAGCCCTCGTTCATTAATTCTTGCTCATTATACTAACTACTTACATGAAAGGCGCACCAATCGTGGCGCGCCTCTTTACGTGAACCCATTGCTGGTTATACCATAGATAAATGAATAAAGAGAAAAAGATACATACTCTATCATCACGTTTGATGTCCACTCACTTACTGCCCCACAACACCCGCTTGCATGTTCAAAAGTTTGCTGAACGTCCCTACCGGATCAGTAGATAACTGCTGGTACCCGCCCTCTTGAATCACCCGACCTTCATCAAGTACAATTACACGATCTGCCGTCCGAATCGTGGACAATCGGTGTGCAATCACGATAATGGTCACATATCCTTTTAACCGTTCCAGCGCCTCATGAATGTACTGTTCATTCTCACTGTCCAGCGCACTCGTTGCTTCATCCAGTACCAATACAGAAGGATTACGCAGCATAGCCCGGGCAAGCACCAATCGCTGACGTTCACCCCCGGATAGACGAATACCCCGATCACCAATAATCGTATCCAGACCCTGAGGCAACTTCCGTACAAATGCTGCAGAGGAGGAAAATTGCAAAGCCTGCCACATCTGTTCTTCACTTGCATTTGGATCAACCAGACGCAGATTCTCACGAATACTTGTGTGAAACAGGAATGGATCTTGGGAGACATATCCGATTGAACTTCGCCAGCTCAATAATCGTTCTTCTGACAGAGGAACACCGTCAATCAAAATACGACCAGTTTCAGGCCTCACAAGGCCCATAATCAGATCTATCAGCGTGCTCTTGCCTGCTCCGGATTTCCCCACAATTGCGGTCATACCCCTTGCTGGAATCGAAGCTTGCACATTTCTCAATGAGTAAGCATCACTTCCCTCATAGCGATAGCAGACATCCTCACAGGTGATAGATTCCTTCAGTTCCATAGGTTGAATCCCATCAGTTCCAACGTCTCCTGCCGAAGCAATCTCTTCACTAATCTCACGACTCTTCGCCGTCTGCGCTTGTAATTCTCTGACTACCCGAAATGCAGGCAGCATGGAGCTGATGTACTCCAGATTGGACTGAATTGCCGTAAACCTTGGCCATAAGCGGGAAAAGATTAGGATGATGAGCAGCAGACTTGCGGGTGGCACCGTCATTACACGGAGAGAAAGATAGATGAATGCCGCAATAATGATTGCCGCGGACATCCGGTGAATCAGCTGTGTTCCACTGTTCAATTGGCTAAATTGAATGACATTGCGTTCTATCTGTCTGCACATGCGCTCAAACCAGTTCATGTGGGAGCGCTCAAGCATGTTGCTCTTAATATCCTTAATGCCGTTAAAATGCTCGGTAATGCCGTTATAATAACTTTGCGAGAATTCAGAGGTCTGATCCCCGATCTGCTTGGCGCGCTTGACGAATTTTCTCAAGACAAAAAATAATAACAATCCACAGACCAGCACAAGTGCCGTCAGCTTGGCGGATAACCAGAAAGCAAGACCGATCTGAATGCCCGTAAAGATCAGCGAGGCTGCCATTTGCAGCATAATGCTCGTTCCCTGGCTCACACGTGCAAGTTCAGTCGTTAATATATGGTTAAAATCGGATTTTCGTTTTTGGAGAAAAAATGACCATTGCGCCATAATAATAGCACCATAGGTTTCCATGCGCAGCGTTCGTACAAATTGCTGCT
This sequence comes from Paenibacillus sp. FSL E2-0151, assembly GCF_037993015.1. Lineage (NCBI taxonomy): Bacteria > Bacillati > Bacillota > Bacilli > Caryophanales > Paenibacillaceae > Paenibacillus > Paenibacillus sp. FSL E2-0151. The sequence continues at coordinate 2,145,491 of NZ_CP150308.1, read as the reverse complement.
GGATTCGAGTATTACGGATCGTCTGGAGACGCTGCATCCAGGCCTGTCCGGAGACAATTAACACAAAGGTGAACAATACGAGTAACAATTGGCTATTTTCAGAAAAACGATTCAACACGTCGCCAAGCCAGGGAATGTTTAAGCCTGTGGAGCCCATCTCAAATATGCCAATCAGACTCAGCATCGGAACAAGCATGTAGATGCCAATCCCTTCCATGAGACTGATACAGATCATCCCTAGCAGATTCCAATATAAGATGGGCCCCGTGACATGATGCAACTTTCGCATGAAATACCTTAATTCCGAGATCATACTTTACCCCTTTCCGTCACCGTATACCTTTTAATTCGCCGCCAGAACCAGAGAAACGGACGTAACGGAAAGTACAGAAAAAACAAAGAACGCGGAAGCGGCAGTTGATCCACATCCCATGTACTTGGATATAAACGTTCAATAAAGAAAAACCATTTCTGTTTTGTACTTCGAAGTTTAAACAAATACGATTGATAAGACTTCATATCAGCCGGACTTTCCAGCATGTCGTTCATGAACTTTGCGCCTTCGTTGGCTAATCGCTTGCCTGTACGGTCACTCAAGGACATCAAGGACCTGTACTCTACATCCAGCGGCGTATTCAGCAGCTCCGAGGCTAAGTGAAGAGCCTGCGAACCGATCGATAAACGACCCTCCGCTTTCAGACGTCTCTCTAATTTCTTCACATCAAGTGGCATGCTGCGGATCATCTGGTCGATATCCAGTAACCAGCGCAGTCTGAACCAGCCGTGTCGTGCACCATGGGTTACGAGATAAGCCCATAGGTCTTCTTGTTCAAGCATACGGACAGGTGTCTGTGTGTATGAACTGAACCGGCTTCGTTTCCACAGCAATTCAAAATCGGTTTCTTTGCCCGAATCCGGGTTCAGACGCCAATGGATCTCCACTTGAGTCCTTTTGACCGGATGGGTGTAACAGATATGATGTTCCCGCCATTTCCAGCTGCGCACCGTAGGTGCCCGCTCCCCTTCCTTGGATACGTATCCGAGGGTAGCCAGAATGCCTTCAGCTGCTTCCACATCATCAAACGGAATCAGGATATCCAGGTCTTTGGAGGTTCGCATCGATACATCGCCATAGAGATCATGGGCGAGCGCCGGTCCCTTTAGTGTAATATTGCGGATACCGCGTTCACGAAAAGCTCCACACACCTGCTCCATCTCAGCTGTTAGATGTAACATGCGGAACGTATTGACCGTATATTGTTGTCTCAGACTCTCCATAACATCTGCAGGAATGATTGCAGAGTTGAATTCTTTCATTTTCACATAAAGCACAGAGTATAAGCGGTGATGATAGACAAGCCGCAGAAAAAGCTGCCAATCGGTACCTTGCAAACCCGCCTTGAGTTCTTCAGGGGATAGAGCCGTCAGATCACCTCTAATCATGCTCAAAATCAGCTTAAGCTCCTTTGGAAACCCTGATGAATAGAGTTCACTTTCATGTATCATAGACAATCTCCCCAGATCCCTTCTCCGGACACCGTTTGCCAAACACACCGACAACCGTATATTGGTCCATAGTATCAGCTCCGGTCACGATCAATTTACCACTTCGCAGCCAGGCATGAGCCATCATATGTCCTTGCTTATTCCGTGCAGTCCCCATATATAACGTACTCTCTATCTTGCGTCGCTCAAGCATCTTCATCCCGGCAATCGCCATTACAAGGCAGCGGCTTTCCCATAACGTATATTTGCTGGCGAGCGAAATTGCTTTGGAAATATTCCGTATAGTGATGACCTCGCTGCGTTCGAGTCCTGTCATCGGTGTTTCTACCATAGGCGTACCCAGCCCTGGCGCGATTTTGGCAAATGGCATAGCCTTCTGTATGCGTGCCCAGCCAAGGAGGATATAGGCCTCCCATACCAGTCGACGCATCGACCGCGGGAGCGAGAGATAAGCCTTTATTTTTCGCAACATCATTCTACACTCCGCGAGTAACGTCGATTAAACCTTCACGGGACAGATGTTCCATGAATTGCACCACCTGCTCACGACATACATCTGGCTCAATCTCATACTCCGCAGCAAGTACCTCAACAACTTCACCCAGCGTGCGTTCTTCTGCGATCAGGTCCCAGATTCGTCCACCGGTACTCCCGAGATTATAGTATTTTCCAGAGCTAATGCTCATCATGACTTTCTCACTACCCATATCACTGACCAGATTGCCTTCCTTCCGGGTTACCCGGTCTTCCACATTCATCGGCGTAGTCGCTGTCATTGTCCTGTATGCACTCCTTTGCGTATATGATCTGTGATCCGATCCACCATCTCAAATGCTGTAAACTCAGCACCCGTTCTGACTAATCTGCCAATCTCCACACTTGCTGAAAGTCTTGAAGCCGTCTCGAACAACCACTGTGCCAGCCCCTGTCTTGCAACGAGTCCACCACGGAACGTATGCGAGCATAACAGATGCAGTCGTTCTAGCCCCGTCACTTCCACCAGTTGAACAGCTGTATGGTTTGCCTCTGGTTGTGGAGCAAGTTCGAATATTCCACCTAGTGGTACGGCCATCTCATGAAAATAGTGCTGAACAGGTATCGCATACTTTGTAATCTCTGCGTGAACCGTTGCATAATCCTCTTCCTTCATGCCGAAGCCGTCCAGACTGGGCTGCCATAACTTCTGTTGCGGGTAACCAGGTGATACGATAGCTCTTCCTCCGGCATCCCAGGTCAGTGCAACAACATCATCGGTGAGAAGTGGATATCCGCGTGATGCCAGTGCGGCCGACAGTGTCGATTTGCCTGCTCCCGAATGTCCGACAAATGCGTAAGCCCAGCCATCAATAACCACTGCACTGCCATGCAATGGAAGGATGCCACGCTGCATCATAATGACCGCCATACAGGTGCCCAGGATGAATAATCTGACCTTCTTCTCATCCGCTCCTGGCTGAGGGGATACAACAATGCGCTTTCCTTGTTCCATTAGAAACAGACCTGTATCTTCGATTTTGAAAAATAGACTGCCCTCTCGTGCCACAAAGTTGTCGTTGCCTACATCCCAACCCTCCCACAATAGGGTCAGATCTGAAGACTCGATGTGCACATCCACGACATCAAAATCAGTCTCTGCATCCTTGGGTGCGATCTGTAGTTCAGGCATTCGAATTTGACTCGACCAGCGCAGACCATACGCCACATAATGCACAGGCAACAATGAACGACGCCTCCTTCGTAATAAAATGTAAAAAAAAGCCCTTATATTCATGTTGCTCAATATAAGGGCGGAGGCGAAAAGCTGGATTTGTTGCATTTCCGCCCTTTAAGTATGATGACACTTCATAAAACTAAACAACTTAGGAAGTTGGATCGTACAGATCCGCATCGTGAACCGTGATCCAGTCAATTTGTCTGTAGCCAGTACCGGCCATTGTTTGATTGACTTCCAACACTTCAAGAGCTGGTGCTTGCCATTCCTTTTTTTCCATTTGCATCGTATTCACCTCCTTTTCGCACTTCTAAGTATGATGGCATATGGTAAAGCTTTCTAACTTGTTCCGTAGAGATCCGCATCGTGAACCGTAACCCAGTCGATATGTTTGTAACCTGTGCCCGCCATTGTTTGGTTGACTTCCAATATTTCCAGTGCTGGTGCTTGCCATTCCTTTTTTTCCATTTGCATCGTATTCACCTCCTATCATGAGTCAATTGTAAGAAAAATCCGGGCCCACAGTTCACCGGGCTATATCAGAATTTCCGAATGAACCGATAGACAATCAGACTATGCATCATCAATCGCAGATCAGGATGTGAAGCAAGCTCTGGTCTCGGACTTGGAAAGTTGGCCAGGGCAGACTTGATACGCTCCGTGTTTAATATGCCAGCGACCTTGCTGTCAGAACACAAAGCACGTAACTCGGCGGTAAAGGCATCCCAATTTGGAATGATGCGATGTAACCAATCTGCAGGCTGCACACCCCGTACCCGTTGATTCAGTCTGACCTTGTCAGGCAACTCCGGTGAAGTAGCCCGGCGAATCAATGAACGATCCGTCCCTTGTTTCACATATTGTTCAATCGGAACGGACAGACAGAACCGGATGACTCTGGCATCACTTGTCGGATCACGTTCCCAAGCGCGGTAACGCAGAGAACATTTCGTAGCTACAGCACCGTTTTTGTTGGCGATGGCCAGGTTATTAAATTTCTCGGCACGTACTTTGAGTGCATCAGCCTGGGCACCGCCCTGCAGAACAATAATGGATTTGAGTCTTTCCAGTACACCCGTTCTCTGCGCAAAGTCAGGATGGATCAATTGTACGGATGCGGCCTGGCTGGCTCCTTTGGACTGAGCCTTGAACCAATCCGGATATGCCTTTTTCCCGGTAATCTTGGCTATACGTGAGAAAGGCATGCCCGTTCGTTCACTATACTGCTGCATCTCACGGAACCAGCGGTACCAGCGGCCACTTTTCAGTAGACTGGCGTAATAATCCAGAGCCGGTCCCCAGGAGATGGTGAAATTACCACGTGCCCCTGTGAGCAGGATGCCTGCATCTTGCTGGCTCGCTTTTTCATAGAATCCGCGAATCCAGAATGAATTTTCAAAGTATTTATAAGGCATCTCCATAATGTCGAGCCAGGTATCTACTTCACTAAGTGGACTTCTGCCTTCAAAATCGAGGTAGTTCTCTGTGATATTGCCGACATGATTAATCGTGGAACGTATGAAGGGCCGTTCGTCTGCGAGCAACGTTTTCGACGTATAATCTGTGAAATCGGGTACGGGAACATAACTATAGGCCTGCAGCCGTTTGCCCTGACTTCTCAGTGTTCCGGAAGCAAAACCAACCACGGCTCCCGAGTCCAGTCCGCCACTTAATGCAGCAGCCACCTGTCTGTGCGTTCGCAATCGTGATCCAACCGCCTGCCCAAAGACCTCCCTAAACGCTTCTACATACTCGCCATCGGATTTAAGCCTTAGAGGTTCCACTTCATTCCAGCGATGATATTGCTTCAGCTCCAGTCTCCCATCCCGGAAGACAAGTGTATGTGCAGAAGGCAGCTGGCTTATTCCCCGATATACAGTTGAATTGATATCTGCTGAATCATGCATGTCAGGAATGGCAAGGAATTCGGACAGCCAGGTCTCATCAAGTTCTTTATGTACCCCTTCAAGCCCGAGCAACGGATTCATAAGTGTGCAGAAAGCAAAACGTGAACCATCATGTCGGTAATAAAAAGCTCTCATGCCTGTAATATCTCTTGCTGCATACAGTTTGCGATTCCGCTCATCCCATATCGCGAATACAAAATCCCCCAGCAATCGGACGGCTACATTGTCTCCCCAGCGCTGATAGGCACGCAAGATCAATTCACTATCCGCTAACATAGCCAGTTCAGCTCTGGATATCTGTAATTGATCTGCCAGTTGTTCCCGGTTATCCAGAATCGCATCTGCCGTGATGGTCAGACCACTTTCCTCATCATATAAAGGCAACTTCTCGCTAACCGATTCCGGTGTAATCCATTGGGCATGACAGCTGAGGAACGCCTCATTGCCTTTCCACACTCCTGTTGTATCCGCAGGGACATGCCCCAGGCTTGCGTACAGACGCCAGCTGTCTTCCCATAGCGCCTGCTGACCATCGTTGTGAACAATTCCTGCTATGGCGCTCATGACTTGCCTCCCCGTAGAATCTTGCGCTGTGAAGCCCATGCGCTGATCTGATGACCAAATGGTACCCATGATTTGATACGCTGTATTTTGCTTTGAGCAGAAGCCAGCTGGACCTTCAAGCGTTCTCGCTCACTGTAACCCCGTTCCAGACGATGATCTGCTGCCCGTAATGCGGCTTGCAGCTGTCTGATCGTTACCAGTGCAGCTAGCGTCGGGTCTGTCTTTTCCGGTTCTTCGACAACTTGGTCATTAAGATTCCCAAGCGGATCATGAACGACAGAATCTGCTGGCTGCATTCGGTATTGCGGTTGCCACTGGCAACCGGTCGCTGCTGTCAACTGATGCGTGATTCGATCAATGACCTCCTGATCCGGACTTGCATCATAATGTACACCCGTCCATTGTTCGGCTTCTGCGAGCTGTTCACTGTATCCCATCTGGTGGAACAGATCTGCCCCCATCACACGGCAATACAGTTCAACTTCATGTGGTTCTAATATGTTTTTCCAGTTGTTAACAGAACCCTGATGTGCCTCTTGATGCGAAGAGAGGAAAGGATCACCCACGCCCATACTGTAGAACATGTCAGACTTGGCACTGTCCAGAAACTGTCCATACTGCTCCATTCCCTGTTCATATCGAATTCCCAGAAACGCACATAGTTTCTCAAGTTCTTCTTGAGGATTGGAAACCAATCGTTCATATTGCAATTCATACGCATTGGAGTGGGGTTTGGCAAAATAATCATTCAAGCGGAGCATCCCAAGTGTGAGATCTACGGATTTCATATTTAATTTGGGGCTCTGCAGACTATGAATCAGGTCGAATCCTTCTCCTGTGTGGCGGTTTACCTTTTTGAATGATGCAGCTACGGCCAGAGGATTACGCTGGAGATGAATGCGCTTGGACTGAGGGAACAGACGATCCAGCCATTCCAACATGTAATAATAACGCGGAGATTTATCAACGACGAAGTCTGCTCCGCTCCCCTCCAGGAATCCATTGTAGATTTCAAGAGCAAAACTTCTGCACGCCTTCTCGAAGACATCCTCAGATACCATGGCATTGTAGAACTGGCGCATGATGGAGCTGCCACCGTAAGCACGTGAATCAGCCTTGGGTAAATCGACAAGATTCATCAGAAACCACATTTCCTGGGTGGCAAATATACGACTATGATTTTGCAACATTACGGTGGATAAGGAACTACCACTACGGGGAACACATAGTAAGAAAACAAGTCCGTTACCTTGGGCATCGATCAATGGCAGCCTCTCCTCTGTTCATTAGTATAAATGTGTAGCTGGGATAGACCAGACTCTACCTTTGTGTTTGGCAAAACGAGTAATATGCACGCTATAGGTCAGCATTTTGCAATATTCCGTCGGAAGTTCACCCGGGAATGAAGCAAAACACATGGTTACATTCGACAACTCTCGGATACAATATGTATTTATAGTTTTACTCTATGATACAAAATGTATCATGTCAATCTTTTATTTTCACCTTTTCATAAATTGATACTCTTTCACTGTATTCTGCTGTCTGTCATTTAAGCACTTATTCATGGATCAATTATGTTCTGATTGCACAAACGCGAATAAGCTCCAGACATGTTCTGTGAGGAACAATGCCTGAAGCCATACGTAATCCGTTGAGAAACTTAATATGAAAACGGGTGAACAACCATCAGGTAAATCTTACATCTGAACTTTTCCCAGAAGCTCCAACGCTCCCATTTCGCTCTTCTTCCTGATCTGCCCGTGTAACATCCTGCAACCCCTTCTGTACCTTCACGGTTAACAATACAGCAATGCCCGCGACGAAAAAGAAGATGAGCGACAGAATACCCCAACGTGTGGAACCCGTGATCTGCCCAACATAACCAAACACAAATGGACCAAAGATCGAAGAGAATTTGCCTGTAATATTCACAAAACCAAAATACTCTCCTGTTCTGCCTGCTGGCATCAGATTGCTAAACAGGGAACGCGCTGTGGATTGACTCACACCCTGCACGACACCAACCAACCCGGCGAGTACGTAGAAGTGGATCGCTTGTGTCATAAAATAACCGAGAATCACAATACATATGTAGACCGATAAGCTAACGATTAATACCTGCTTTGCTCCCCAACGCTGTGCCCATGCTCCCAGTAACAATGTACACGGGAACCCGATGAACTGGGTTAACAGTAGCGCGAGCATCAGGTCGGCTGTGCCTATGCCTATACTTGTCCCATAGATCGTAGCCATTAGAATGATGGTATTAATGCCGTCATTAAAAAACCAGAAAGCCACCAACATGCGGATTAACTGGGGAAAACGCCGCATCTGACGAAAGGTTTGCCGCAGTCTGCGTACGCCCACCGCAGCATACCCTGTCCACGTTCCGGGCAGATCCGGTGATACAGGCCGTCTCGGAGCATGGCGAAAGATCGGTATCGAGAACAGCAACCACCACAACGAGACGGAGATGAAAGCAAGTCTTGTGCCTGCCAGTGTACTGCTCATCCCGAACCAGCCCGGTTGCTGAATCATCAGCAGGTTCACAGCAAGCAGCAAACCTCCTCCAATATAACCATAAGCATAACCTTTGGAGGATATCATGTCTCTTCGTTCCACGGGTACCAGATCCGGCAGCATTGCATCGTAAAAGGTGTTACCACCCGCAAAACCGATTGTAGATATGACCAGCAACGCGGAAGCAAGGAACCAGTCCCCTTCACCGATTGCACTGAATCCCAATGTAGCAAGGACACCTATAATTGCAAATACACGCAGGAAGTCGCCCTTCCGTCCTGACAAATCAGCTAGCGTGCCTAACAACGGTGTTAGCAGAGCTACGCACAACATGCCAATGGAGTGTGTATAGGCCAGGTAGGAGGCGGCGGTATCCGTATCCAGCGTTGCTGCAGCCACCGAAGCATAGAATACAGGCAGTACTGCGGCCAGCACAGTTGTCGCGTAAGCCGAGTTGGCCCAATCATACATAATCCAAGCCTTGATCGCCTTTTTATTCACATAAATCCTTCCTTTACATGCATCTCTAAATTAGTGCGAGTTCAACAAGTCTAAGTGGACTTTTTAAACAACCTCTATTAGATGCCAGATCGATGTCTTTCTCCTATTGTAAAGGAAGGATATCACACTTGTTCACTGTTTCTGTAAAAAATGGTGCAGTTCTGTTCTTACGACTCACCTCACCTCCGAGGTGAACTTGCGTAATTGTATCATTTTATATCCACTCTCATCACATATCGTCCTCGCCCGTGAATATACTTAATTACCGACAGGCCAAACTGTGCCGCGTAATCAATGGGGGGTGCCTACATGTCAAATTCACACCAGCCTTACTCGTTCGTCGTGTCGAAGGAAGATTGGTCGCTTCACCGCAAAGGGTACCAGGACCAACAGCGCCATCAGCAAAAGGTGAAAGATGTCATCAAGCAGAATCTGCCTGATCTGATTACGGAAGAAAACATCATCATGTCTGATGGAAAACAAATCATCAAGGTACCAATCCGCAGTCTGGATGAGTACCGTTTTGTGTATAACTACCAGAAGCAAAAACATGTCGGTCAAGGAGACGGTGACAGTCAGGTCGGAGACGTCATCGGTCGGGATCCCTCTGCTTCGCAGAAACCCGGCAAAGGTGAAAAAGCTGGCGATCAGCCTGGTCATGATATCGTGGAAGCCGAAGTTAGTATTGAGGAATTGGAAGATATGCTCTTCGCTGAGCTGGAATTACCCGATCTGAAGCAGAAAGACAAAGACCTGATTGAGACACATACGGTAGTTTTCAACGATATTCGCAAAAAAGGCATGCAGTCCAATATTGACAAGAAACGTACCATTCTGGAGAATCTGCGTCGCAATGCAACGACCGGTACACCAGGCATCCATCACATCAGTCCAGATGACCTGCGCTACAAGACATGGGAAGACAAAATCATTCCACAATCCAATGCCGTTATTATTGCCATGATGGATACATCCGGGTCCATGGGTTCGTTTGAGAAATACTGCGCGCGCAGCTTTTTCTTCTGGATGACCCGTTTTCTACGTCGTCAGTATGAGAAAGTTGAGATTGTTTTCCTCGCCCATCATACGGAAGCCAAGGAAGTAACCGAAGAAGAGTTCTTTACCCGTGGCGAGAGCGGAGGTACCATCTGCTCCTCTGTATATATGAAGGCACTGGATATTATTGACAGCCGGTATCCACCTTCAAGCTACAACATCTACCCTTTCCACTTCTCTGACGGGGATAATCTGACCTCGGATAACGAACGGTGTGTGAAGCTGATCGGCGAGTTAATGAAACGTAGCAACATGTTTGGATATGGCGAAGTGAATCAGTACAACCGCAGCAGCACACTGATGTCGGCTTACCGTCATATCAAGATGGATCAGTTCATGTATTATGTGATCAAAGAAAAAGGCGAAGTGTACAAAGCTTTGCGCAGCTTTTTCCAGAAACGGGAAGGAGGCAGCGTTAGATGACAGATGAGATCCGCGACCTAGAATACGCTATTGCCGAGATTATGGAGATTGCCAATGGTTTTGGCCTGGATTATTACCCCATGCGGTACGAAATCTGCCCATCGGATATTATTTATACATTTGGAGCTTACGGCATGCCGACCAGATTCAGCCACTGGAGCTTTGGCAAAACATTTCATAAGATGAAAATGCAATACGATTTTGGACTCAGCAAAATTTATGAGCTTGTCATCAACTCCAACCCTTGTTATGCCTTCCTGCTGGATGGCAATTCCCTGATTCAGAACAAATTGATCGTAGCCCACGTCCTGGCACACTGCGATTTTTTCAAAAACAATGCCCGCTTCTCCAAATCCAACCGTAATATGGTCGAAAGCATGGCCGCTACGGCAGATCGAATCAGTAATTATGAGATGGAGTACGGAACGGAAGCGGTTGAAGCATTTATCGATGCCGTGATCGCAATTCAGGAACATGTAGACCCACAGCTGATTAAACCCCGCCATTTGGACAAACAACGCTACATGGAGATGAAAATGCGGGAGCAGCGCGGTGAGAAAAAACCACGGCCGGAAGGTCGCTATGATGATCTGTGGTCACTTGATGACGTGCAGACGGAAGAAGCACCCGCTGAGGGTATTCAGGTCCATCATTTTCCGCCTGAACCAGAGAAGGATGTCATGTGGTTTATTCAGGAATTCTCGGAAGTGTTGACCGACTGGCAACGGGATATCATGAGTATGATGCGTGAAGAGATGTTATATTTCTGGCCACAGATGGAAACCAAAATCATGAACGAAGGCTGGGCATCCTACTGGCATCAACGCATTATCCGTGAGCTCGATCTGAACAGTGAGGATACGATCGAATTTGCGAAGCTCAACTCCTCCGTGGTGCAGCCATCCAAACAAAGTCTGAATCCGTATTATTTGGGACTGAAGATTTTCGAGGATATTGAACGGCGCTGGGATAACCCAACCCGTGAAGAACAGGAACGTTGGGGCCGCAAACCCGGGCAAGGTCGTGCCAAAATGTTTGAGGTGCGTGAATTCGATTCCGATACCTCCTTTATCCGCAATTACATGACCAAACAATTAACCGAGGATCTGGACCTCTACGTATTTGAGAAAAAAGGCCCTGACTGGAAAATCACCGACAAGTCCTGGGAGAACATACGGGATCAGCTCGTATTTTCACGTGTCAACGGGGGCTCCCCTTACTTGGTCGTGCAAGATGCAGATTATCTGCGGACAGGGGAACTCGTGCTGAAACATCAATATGAAGGCATTGAGTTGGATCTGAAATATATGGAACGCACCCTGCCTTATCTGTATCGCCTCTGGGGACGTACCGTACATGTGGAGACACGTGTCGAGGATAAACCGATCTGGTTTACGTATGATGGCAAGAAACACCACCGCAAGTTTATGTAAGGTTTTCGATTATCGTTTTTGGAAACGAAAATAATAAATGCCCTTATCATGAGTGAGATTAATGATTAATAAAAGATAAGACATAAAAAAGCGGCAAGTTCCCGACATACACGGGGACTTGCCGCTTGGCATACATAAAATTAGGATGGTGCCGGTGGTGTACCATTACCCTGCAATCGCAGCGGCACAAAAAAATCATGCTCCACTTCACTTGCCGGCAGTGGCCGACTGAAATAATAGCCTTGAATTTCCCGGCAATCATTCTGCATCAGTATATCCAGTTGGCCTTTCGTCTCAATGCCTTCCGCAATGACTTCCATCTTGAGATTCTGTGCCATCGATATAATGGTCGCCACAATGGCTTGATCGCTGTGACTCTCTGTAATGTCCGTCACAAACGAACGATCAATCTTGAGCTTGTGAATCGGGAAATGCTTCAGATAACTGAGTGAACTGTATCCCGTACCAAAATCATCCAGGCTGATCTTGACACCCAGTGCTGTCAGTTCATTCAGGATCGCCGTGGATACGGCTGCATCCATCATCATGCTCTCTGTTATTTCCAGCTCCAGATATCGAGCATCCAGCCCTGTCTCCAAGAGTGCATTCTTGACCTGTTCTACCAAGTTGGATTGGTGGAACTGCTGGCTGGACAGGTTAACCGATACCGGAATGAGTGGTCCCCCACTGGCATGCCAGAGTTTCATCTGCCTGCATGCTTCACGCAGCGTCCAATTGCCAATCTCATAGATCATGCCTGTCTCTTCTGCAAGCGGGATAAACACATTGGGTGCGAGCAGACCTTTGAGTGGATGGTTCCAACGTATAAGAGCCTCAACACCAATCATTCGGCTATCCTCGGTACGAATCTGTGGTTGATAGTACAGGACCATCTCATCGCGTTCCAAAGCTTTACGAAGATAACCCTCCAGCTCAATGCGTTCATATAGTTCCGAATCCAGTTGGGCAGTGTAGAATTGGAAACCATTTTTGCCGTTTTTCTTCACTTCATACATGGCGGAGTCCGCATGTTTCAGCAAAGCATCCACACCCACTCCATGATCCGGATACATCGCAATTCCAATGCTGGCGGTTACGTAAAAGTCATTTTCCTTCAGTCGATAAGGTAACTGAATGGCTTCAACAATCTGTTTTGCAAGTTCTGCCACTCGTACTTCTGTCGCTTGACCCTGGGTCACAACGAGTGTGAACTCGTCCCCGCCCATCCGAGCCAGCATAACATTCTCCATAGCCAAGGGATCAGAAGCTTCTATAGCTTTCATGATCCGGTTGCTCACTTCTCTTAGAAATACATCTCCAATGGAATGTCCCAGCGAGTCATTAATCATCTTGAACCGGTCTATATCCATCACCATAACGGCAAAAGTATTCCCTTTTTCTGCTGAATCGTTAATCGTACAAGCCAGCACATCATCCAACTTGCGCCGATTGGGCAACCCCGTCAACGGATCATGCAAAGCTTGGTGACGAATCTTCTCCTGAGCCTGTTTCTCCTCCGTTACGTCTTTGATCAAAATGTGACTTCCCACATGTCTGCCATCAATGACAACAGGAACTACAACAATACTAAGGTCCAGAATTTCACCCTGTACATCTCTCATTTTGGCCATGTAGTGCGCCTGCTCCAGCCCATGATCATCCCAATCGATGGAATCAAATTCACTTATCCACTCTATATCGATTTGCTGAGCAATCTCATCAATGGAACGATCCATGACCTCTTTTTCAGGATATCCGGTGATTGTTGTTACAGCAGCATTAATCCCTTTGACAATACCTTCCTTGTTCACTGAAATAATAGCATCCGAATGGTTATGATACAGGGCCTGATACCATTGCTCATTCTCATGAATCCGTCGATCTTTCTGTGACATTCGCTGATTGATAAATATGCCAAACAACGTCAAACCCAAAGCAATAAATGTGCCCGATGCGATCAAGTAGGCGAGAATGCCTGGCTCAATCTGCATACCTGAACTTACCATCGAGCCATGTGAATGATGGAAATGTGCGGCTGACATCCCGGTATAATGCATGCCAGAGATTCCAATACCCATAATGAGACCGCTGCCCATCTTGTAAACCCAAGTATGTCTTGATTGATGATAACGGAAGAAAAACATGAGCCACAATGCCGCAAAGGAAGCAAGCGCTGCAATCAGAATGGATAACACCACTCTGCCTGGTTCATACGTAACCGGAATTGACATCGCTGCCATTCCCACATAATGCATCGAGCTGATCCCTGCTGTCATCAGTACTCCAGCAATCATGAGCTTGCTTATCCTGCCCGATTGTCTACCCGCAATGTTCAAGGCCACCCCCGATGCGACAATAGCAAGTAGAACAGATAAAACAACCTTACCGGTGGAATAGGAGACTTGCGTAGGCAGAACAAAAGCCAGCATACCTACGAAATGCATGGACCAGATTCCCAGCCCCATCGATACTGCACCGCAGGTAAGCCATACATTCCTCGCCATCCCGTTAGCCTGACTTACACGGCCTGCAAGGTCAAGGGCAGCGTATGAAGCTAACGATGCAATAATATAGGATAAAATAACAAGTTCTAAGTTGTACGTGCCATGTAGGTGCTCCACTCACTCTGTCCTTTCAACCGGGAAATGCCTTGTATGTATGCAAAAATGTAAAAAAGAAGCGAGTGCGCTGTCTGGATGACAGGCACTCCCTCCGCATCATTTGACTCGTGACAACAGACTTAGTTGAAGCCGTTGTCATACATTGGAACCCGTTTTTATGAATGTATATAGTCTAAACGTCCCAGCCTTTAAAATCAACACTTATTTCCAGATATACAATGTTGAATAACTAACATTCTCATATTCTAATTCACAACTAAATATTCTATTTACGAGTCAATAACAGACTGCCAAAACCGGAAGTATCTTGATAAGAATTACCTGATGAATCACTCCAAATGGATACACTGCTTCGCTTGCCATCTCCCGCGCCATCATCATTAACTTGTAGATCAAACCCAATCCATCTTTGCCCTTCAGCACGAACGCTGTCTAGTGGGATTGCCACTTCAACTGTATACCCTCCGCTTGTTAATCGGGTAGCTGATTTGAAACTTTCTTTCCGTGCATTTCCACCAAAAGAAGCCTCATTATCAAAATTGACCCGGTACTGGGCGTCATCCTCCTGATAGAATGTTGTCTGATCTTTGCTCGGGTCGATAAAAATCTCGATCGAATCCTGCTCATGTGCATTAGAACTTAATTTGCTTCGCAATGGATCTTTCACATCTGCCAATACGTACAGGTATTTCTCATCCCATAACAGCTGTGCAGTCGCCGTTGCACCGGAGTTTCCGACCACCCAGACATCCGTTTTAACAGATGCAGCTTTTTTCCAGACGTTATCCTTTTTTGCATCAATTACAGGTTTGCCATAAGTGACCTTGGTTTGTTTCAAGACAGAACCGAGCTTCAGTTTGCCCCGGTTGGCTGGTTTGTCGGGCTGTTGATTGGAAATATCATTCCAAACAATGGTCGCTGTCTTTCCAGCAGCATGTTCATCCGTAATCCGAAAATCCAGAGACAAGACCTGGCCTTCGGTAAGTAAAGCAGCTGACATAGGCAGTGATGCGTATACAACATACCCGGTTTTTGTCTCCTGTACGTTGTAAGTATTTTTATCTTTGCCTTTACCGTCATCCCGTTTAAATGTATATTGACCATTTGCAGACGGCGGATTTTTCTTCTTGGCAGACAGATCAGCTTCAGAAGTTACAGCGCCGGTCCCCTTGACTTCTTCCGCGAGGAAAACCTGCACCTGATCCCCTTTGCGACGTGTGGTATCCTTCACTTCCACTCGTAAATTCACCTTTTTGGCATCCCACATCATACGAGCCTCACCCGTAACCGCAGATGTACCATCTGCCAGATGATTAATTTCGAGTCCTTTCACAGCACCCCAAAGAATATCTTCCTGTCCTTTGTGATTCGGGAAAGAAGGGCTGGCCTTCAATGCTGTCCATTCATTACGATAGATCGGAAGGGTGGTAGGGTCCACCAGTGCCCAAAATGCCGGTTTTGCTTTTAATTTACGATCAAATAACAATGGTGCATCTTTGCGTCCTTTGACTGGATGATTATCAAGCCATGTACCATCATCCGCAAGTCCCCATACTGTAACGCTGTCCATTACACCGCGTTTTCCCAACTCGTCGAACAGGTCGAACAGTTCACGATAACGATAAGCTTGTTGCAACATTAATTCATCTGTGACAGGCATCTCCAGTTCAGAATTACTTGAATAGATCGAAACGTCCAGCTCTGTAACCTGTACATTTACACCAAGAGCGATCACTTTCTCAAAAGCCTCACGAATGAGCTTTACATCCGGTCCGTACATGGATACATGCATCTGGAATCCAACCGCATCAATCGGTGTTCCTTTGGCAAGCAGCTTCTCTACAAGCTTCACCATATCATTCACCTTGTTTCCATTGCCCTCCATTCCATAGTCATTAATCACCAGTACAGCATCGGGGTCAGCCTCACGTGCATATCGGAAAGCCAGCTCAATGTAATCACTGTCATCTCCGTCGCCATCTACATCCCCAATAATATCTCTCCACTTGGAATTACTGGCCTCATTCCGCAAGCCGCCTCCGTCTGAGATGACTTCATTGACGACATCCCATGTATGAACCTTTCCTTTGTACCGGGTCACGATGCTTTGAATATGGGTTTTCATCCGCGCAAGCAACTGTTCCCGCGTGGCAGGTTTCGATGCATCATTCGGATCAGTAAAGAACCAATTCGGCACCTGACTATGCCATAACAGCGTATGACCTCTGATTTCCATGTCATTTGCTTCGGCAAACTTCACCAGGCGATCTGTCTCTGACCAGACAAACTCTCCTTCCTTGGGCTGCATCGCATCCATTTTCATAAAATTGTCCGCTGTAATACTATTAAAGTGTTTCGTCAACAACTGGGAATGCTGGTTTTCCGCGTCTAGTGCAGACTGGTTGATGGCAGCTCCCATTGCGTAATTTTGTCCCACGATATCGACCAGATTCGGAATATCCTTCTCAATTTCAATTTTCTGAGCAGCCGTAATCAGAACATCATCCACGTAAAATGAAATCGTATCTGCCGGCGTCACTTCCGCTGACGTCTTCCATGGTGTCTCCACATACATGCGGAATCCGGTGATTCCACTATTTTCTTCGGGAATCACCACATCGGCCTCGACTTTTTTCCACTGTCCTTTGTTCAAGGTAGCGGAGGCAAAGGTAGCATATTCAAGACTCGAAGCGTCCTTATTGTATTCTTTCTCCAGTGAACCGTTAATGACCTGACTGTCCGGTCCTTCATCGTACATGGCCCAAAATGAAATATGAACTGTGCTACCCTTCTGTACATGATCCAGCACTTCAACTAAGGGTCCATGGAACGTTTCGGTACGTGAAGAGGTTCTCAGGCTGCGTGTACTGTCATGACCTACTTGCGTTACGATATCAAGCTTTTCACTCGCACGTGGACGCCATTGTCCCAACACACCATCTTCAAAATCAGCCTTGAACAGTACTTCATCATCGCCAGTCTTAACGTCCGCTGCCGAAGCACGTGTCCCTCCTGTTCCCACACTTGGGAACAAACTGAAGATCAATACAGCCGACAAGCACAAGCTCCACCATTTTCTCAAATGCATCCGATCTCCTCCTTGGTTCGTTGTTTGTGAAGAATAACCTTTGCTCTGCCATGTGCCAGCCCTTTACAAGATCGTTATACAGGATGGATAGATGCAAATGGACAGAAAATTGTAAGCATTTTCATTATACGATTGCCAGTAAACTTTGTTTACCCGTTAAACTATAGGACTTGCACCACTCCATAAGCCATATGTTTCCAAATGAGATATAGAACGACAAAAAGCACAGCTTATTAGCTGTGCTTCGTGTAAACATCTTTACTATTTACGTTTTTAGTCTTTTAAAGGTGCTGTCGTCTGACGGATGACCAGATTGGAAGGTTCCGTCACCACAGGAGGAGAATAAGATGGATTCTCGATCATGGCAATCAGATATTCAATGGACTTAATGCCAATGGAATAGATATTCTGATTCACCGTGGTCAACCCCGGTTTGAATACCTCAGCATAATACGTGTTATCAAACCCGACAACCGAGATATCTTCCGGTACACTCAGTCCATGCTTTTCAATTTCATGAATCGCACCAAAGGCAGACATGTCTGATGCACAGACAATTCCCGTTGGTTGATCCTGAAGTGCCAGCAATCGCCGGGCAGCCTTGCTTCCTCCGTCGAAGGAATAATCGCAGATCTCCAGATATACCGTAGAATAAGGGATGCCGCATTCTCGCAGCCCTTCCCGATATCCTTCCAATCGCAGATTGGCTACAGCAGGTCCAAGTGTCCCTGAGATATAGGCAATTTTGCGGTGCCCAAGCTCATGCAGATGTTTGACACCCATCGAGATTCCGTTCGCGTTATCCGTAGTAATGTAACCGGCACGTTTGCCCAACATGTCCGTATCAACAAACATCGTCGGAATCTCTGCATCCACCAGTTCCTGAATACTCGCGTTTTCTCTGCCTTCCCCGAATACCACTACGCCATCCACATTACGACTGCGGCAATGTTTGATAAACGAGTACGCCGGATCATCGAATCGAGTAGACAACCGGACCAGGTCATATCCACTGTTCTCCAGCGCTGTCTTGATCCCTTCCAGCAACTCCGACACAAAAGGGTTCGTAAACGGAACCGTTAACAGTACTCCCACCGTCCATGAACGGCGTTTGACAAGTCCACGTGCGACCACATTGGGTTGATATTTCAATAATTCGATGGCTATATTGACTTTTTTGCGTGTTTTTTCACTTACATCAGGATAATCGTTTATCACTTTGGAAACGGTTGCAACAGATACTCCCGCTTCCTTGGCTACATCATGGATAGAAGCCATCTGATCACCTCAACCTCTTTCGAATCCCCTGTCTCCGGCTGCATTTTCTATAACATCGGCAGGTTTGTCTACCCATTATAGCTTAAAACAGCCTGAAACGGTATGGAAGGTTCCTAATGCTTTTAAGCTCTATTCCTGCTGTTCCAGTTTCTTCAAATCCAGAGACAGTTTCTCCATTGTTGTTGCAAATACAGCGAGTTCAGCCGAACGTGACGCTTGGCTACGTGCCCCTCTGGACGTATGATCCGACTCCTGCTGCACACTGCTCAGTTTCTTCATGATCTGCTCCAGATTAGACTGGATTTTACCTTGGGCATCCCGGGAGCTGGCGGCAAGCTTGCGTACCTCACTGGCAACTACTTCAAAGCCACGTCCAAACTCTCCTGCATGAGCAGCTTCAATCGCTGCATTCAGGCCGACAAGATGACTCTGATCCGATATCTCGCGAATGAGTTCACCCATTTTTCCGATCTGCTGGATCTCTCCTGTTAATTCGGTAAGCATAACCTGAGCCTGAGCCTGAGAAGCCGCTGTTTCTTTGGCAACACTTGATATCGCCATTGCACTTTCATTTAATTCACTAATCATGCCTGTAAGCTCTTGGGTAATCTGCGTAATTGCCTGCAATGTATGTTGTTGGTCATCGGCAAGCTGATGTAACTTTTCTTTTTCTTTCTTCTCATAGGCTTCAAGGACAAGCTGTGAATCCAGATTAAACATTTTGCTGAGCGCCTGAATGACAAGATGCCAGGAATCAGGGATAACCTGTTGGAATATGCTCGTTGCAATATCCAGGTAGACCATATAGGTACCCAGATAATAATCTTCAGACAGACCAATCCGTGAATGCACAAGTCCAATCGCAATCCGTTGCTCAATATATGCGTCATCCACGATTCCATCCGTCATTGATAACCAGTACATCTTCTGTGTTTCTTTTAGACGATCAATGGTAGAGAATCTTGCGATCAGATCTACCAATTCAGGATAATTCCCCACATGATTGTAGAAATGATCCACCACTTCATTAACGACTTTTTTAAAAACAGGCCGATGTTCGGCAAGCAATGTTAGATCCCCTGCGGTTAATCCCATGTAATCAAGTTGCTTCTGTCTTGTTGCGGAAATACTGCTCATATCTGGTTCAGTCAGCTCCTTAATAAACACTAAATTACTTTAAATTGTAAATATATGTATTGATTATAGACTAAAATACCTAAATATACATATACCATTAGAACTAATTCTCTTTAAAATTAACCTTATTTGTCAGCTTTTTAGCCTAATATGACCTTCATGTAATTAAAAAGGCCCTGACCCTGCTGTGAAGGAGCCTCACAACAGGCATCAGGAGCCTGATCCGGAATGGTTCGTTGCCGATTAGCGATTAAGCAGACTACCCACATAACGTAACAGTTCATTCGCGCTGGCTGCGGTATATCCATGTTCCTCAATTAAGCGTTTAATGACTTCATTCATACGTTTCAATTGTGTTGCATCCGGTGTTTTGGTTGAGGTTGTGATCTTGACGATATCTTTCAGATCGGTGAACAACTTCTTCTCAATCGCTTCACGCAAACGGTCATGGCTGCTGTATTCGAACTTGCGCTCCTTGCGGGAGTATGCCGAGATTCGGATCAGAATCTCTTCTCTGAACGCTTTCTTTGCATTCTCGGAAATCCCGATCTGTTCCTCAATGGAACGCATCAAACGCTCATCCGGGTCCATCTCTTCATCCGTGAGCGGATCACGAATCTTGGACCAGTTGCAGAATGCTTCAATGTTATCGAGATAATTTTCAAATAACGTTCTCGCGGATTCCTCGAATGAGTAAACAAAGGCTTTCTGCACTTCCTTCTTGGCCAGTTCATCATACTCCTTGCGTGCAAGAGCAATGAAGTTCAGATAACGCTCCCGCTCTTCCTTTGTAATTGAAGCATGCTGGTCCAGACCGTCCTTGATCGCCCGCAGAATGTCCAACGCGTTAATGCACTGAAGATTTTGCTTAATCAAAGCACTGGAGATCCGGTTAATGACATACCGTGGATCAATGCCAGACATCCCTTCATCCAGATACTCATTTTGCATCTCGCGCAGATCAGCTTCTTTGTATCCTTCTACTTCTTCACCATCATACATGCGCATCTTTTTAACGAGATCCATGCCTTGTTTTTTCGTTTCCTTCAAGCGGGTAAGTATGGAAAAAATGGCTGCAGTCCGCAGTGCATGCGGTGCAATATGAACATGCTTCATGTCACTTTGCTGAATGAGCTTGGCATAGATTTTCTCTTCCTCGGATACCTTCAAGTTGTACGGAATCGGCATGACAATCATCCGGGATTGCAGTGCCTCATTCTTCTTGTTGGAGATAAAAGACTTATACTCCGATTCATTCGTATGCGCCACAATCATCTCATCCGCACTGATTAAGGCAAAGCGTCCTGCTTTGAAGTTCCCTTCCTGCGTGAGCGACAAGAGATTCCAGAGGAATTTCTCATCACATTTCAACATCTCCTGGAACTCCATCAGTCCACGGTTCGCCTTGTTCAACTCCCCATCAAAACGATAGGCACGTGGATCGGATTCCGAACCAAACTCCGTAATGGTGGAGAAGTCGATACTACCCGTCAGATCGGCAATATCCTGTGATTTCGGATCGGATGGACTGAACGTTCCTATTCCCACGCGATTATCTTCGGAAACAATGACCCGTTCCACCGGCACCTTGCTGATATCACCACCATATTCGGTACGCAGTCTCATCTGGCAGGATGGGCAAAGGTTACCCTCAATGCGAACTCCAATTTCCTTTTCCACTTCAGGACGAAGCTCCAGTGGAATCAGATGCAGCGGTTCCTCATGCATCGGGCATCCATCAATAGCGTATATGGCACCTTTCTCTGTCCGCGAGAACTGTTCAAGCCCCCGCTTCAGCAGCGTCACAAGCGTCGATTTCCCTCCACTTACGGGACCCATCAGGAGTAAGATCCGCTTCCGTACATCCAGACGACGTGCTGCCGAGTGGAAGTATTCTTCAACCAGCTTTTCAATCGAACGGTCCAGCCCAAAGATCTCCTGTTCAAAAAACTTGTACCGCTTATGCCCACCTACTTCTTCAACCCCAAACGATTCAATCATCTCATACACTCTGGCGTGAGCCGTCATTGCCGGAGTCGGGTCCTCTCTCAGCAGTGCAATATAATCTTCAAATGTTCCGTTCCATGTCAAACGGTCACTCTCTGCCCGATGTTCCGCAACGCGTTCAAAAATATTCATGCTTGGTACCTCCCATGGCTCCTTTAGTGTGATTGTCAACCATTCCGAATGGTATGAAGAAATCAATAGAATTGCGGCTCCTGCTTGAATACCAATCTTGCGGTCCTGTGTAGTCCCGCCACCCTCTGTCCAAACGTCTTGTTTTGTTGTGAAAAGTGTATTACATACCTATGCGGCAATTCGGATAAGTTGACCTCTTTTTTTCAATCAACCGCTTCGAATTTTGGCTTTTCCCTGTTCTATCAGACATCTTGTGCCTTCAGAAAAAAAAGAACGAATATGATATAATGAGGGTTCTAAATTCAGGAAACCGGACAACACATGGTCAGAGACAGGCCACTTCTGGAAAGGAGCACGGACGATGGCAGTGAAATACGAAACCGAATTATATTCGCCTGTGAAGGCTTTTTTCGAGCAGCGTGGCTTTGACGTCAAGGCGGAAGTCAGACATTGTGACCTCGTCGGAGTCAGATCGGACCAGGACGAACCACTCATTGTGGAGATGAAAAAAACATTTAACCTCTCCTTGTTGCTGCAGGGCATGCAGCGCTTGAAACTTAGCCCGTTCGTGTATCTGGCCGTCGAGCGCAATCGCAGCAAACGTGGAGCCGTGAACCAACGCTGGAGCGAACTGACCGCACTATGCAGACAGCTCGGTCTGGGGCTGCTGACTGTCACATTTTACAAAACCAAAGCTCCCCTGATTGATGTATTGTGCGAGCCCTCCGCCCTGATCCCCCTCACTGGCCGCAATCAGGTTGCCCGTAAAAGCGGAGTTCGGCGGAAACGATTGCTCAAGGAATTCGACGAACGAAGCGGAGACTACAATACAGGAGGCAGCACACGAAGACAGCTGGTCACAGCATATCGTGAGAAGGCTTTACGTGTAGCATCCGCTCTACGAACGAACGGAGAAGCCTCTCCGGCCAACCTTGCCAGACAGACAGGCGTAGGTTCTGCCGCAGCAATTCTGCAAAAAAATTATTATGGCTGGTTTGAACGCCTCTCCCGTGGAAAGTATATTTTGACGATTAAGGGAGTACAGGCGTTAACCGAGCATGCACACATGCTTGAGGATAATGATATGATTGAACGAACCATTAATGAACTCGATGTAACGTATTCTGTATCTGGTGAAAATAAGGACGACCTTGCACACATTGCTGAAGCAGCAGAGTTTTACTTAAAAAATACAGGCCATATCTGATATGGAATTACTCGAAGTAAGTGATATGAAAAATAAGAATGCAAAAAAAACACCTGTAATCTCCACTGGAGACTACAGGTGTTTTGATGTGTTCTATATAGAAGATTATTATTAGAATTTTACTGCTACTTCGGAAGCCAATTTCAGACCTGCAGTAACGATTTCTTCAGCACGATCTGCAGAAGCGTTATGTCCTTCAACGATAACCACTTCAGGGTTTTGAATGCCCCACAAGCCGAGAACTGTTTTCAGGAAGTTCAGGGACATTTCAGCAGCTGCCATTGGGCCTTCGGAATAAACGCCACCACGTGCGTTAAGCAAAGCTACTTTTTTGTCGCCAGCAAGTCCTACAGGACCTTCAGCAGTGTATTTGAATGTTTTACCAGCTTGGCTCAGGTAAGCAATGTAGTTTACCAATGGAGCTGGAACAGTGAAGTTCCACAGTGGGAATGCAAATACAACTTTGTCAGCTGCCAGGAATTGATCTTGCAATTGTGCTGCAAGTGAAGCCGCTTTTTGCTCGTCAGCTGTCAGTTCAAAACCGTTAGCTGCTTTGTAAGTACCTGTGATAGCAGTGTTACCATAGAATGGGAATTCTGTATTGTAGAGATCCAGCTCAGTAACTGTGTCACCTGGGTGGGACTCTTTGTATGCGCTCAAGAATGCATCGTACAATTTAACGCTGACTGCTTGATCTGCAGGACGGTCATTTGCTTTTACGAATAAAATATTAGACATGTTGAATTTTCCCCCGTTAAATAAAATATATGAGTGCTTTTTCTGAACTGGCCACCATTGTAGCTTATATAAAGAAACCAACAACTCATTAATACATATTATATATAAAAATGTTAGTGGATGCAATAACGTAATCACTTTGGTCATGAACCAATTTTAATTTTTGCTACAATCTATTTGTTGATCTGACTTAGCTACGAGCCGTAAATTCGGAAATGGCTTCACTGATCAGGTTCATGCCAAGCAGCAATTCATCCCGGCCTGGGTGGCTAAAGTTCAATCGGATGTACCGTTGATCCTGTACACCTGTGGAGCATAGTGATCCAGGAAGAAAGGATACACCTTTGGGCAAAGCCGCTTTAAGCAGAGCGCCACTATCCAATCCTTCCGGCAACTGTACCCACAGATACATTCCGCCCTCAGGGATGTTGTACTGACACCCTTTCCAGCCCGGCCTCTTCAACAGTTCAAGCATCAGTTTGAGTCTTGTCTTATACTCCCGATTCAACATGGATAAGTGATCACTCCAACGAAAAGGGGAATGAGCAAGCAATTGATACAACAGCCGCTGATTCATCGGACTGGACTGACCATCTGCAATTCGTTTAACCGAGGCCATTGCCTGAATCAGCGCAGGATGTCCAGCGGCCCATCCGGTTCGAAGAGCGGGCGCTACCGTTTTGCTGAACGAACCAATGTAGAGAACATGTCCACCCTGATCGGCAGTATCCAGTGCAAAGAGTGAAGGATATTTACGATAGAATTCCGTTGGCTCAAGGCCATCAAAATGGAGCTCCCCGTAAGAATCATCTTCCACAAGCAGTACACCATAGCGCGAACACAGTTCAAGGACAGCCTCCCGCCGCTCCATACTCCACAAAGCACCGGTCGGATTCGAGAAACTGGGTGCAGCAAAAAGCAGCTTCGGTCTAACCTGCTGCATGTGATGCTCCAAAAGGTCTGGCAGTATGCCGTCCCGATCACCCATTACGGGCACAATCTTGGCTCCTTGCATCTCCAATACCTCAAGACAGCCTGGAGATGTGGGATGTTCAACCAGTACAGAATCTCCTGGCTCAAGCAATAGACGCATCACCAGATCGATGGCCTGCTGGGTACCAGTGGTCAACAGAATCTGCTCGGGTACCGTTCGTATGCCTTTGCGTGCATTCCAGTCTTTGTTCAACCACTCTCTTAGGGGGGTGTAGCCTGCTGGCTCTCCATATTGCAATGCGGAGGGGCCTGAACTAAAGACAGACACCGCTGCTTCTTCCAACAATTTGAAAGGAAACAACTCCTCCGCAGGCAATTCTTCTGCCAGAGAAATGAAATAATCCCTGCCAGACATCTCACGTATATCCCTCAGTGGTGATGACAAAAGCCTGTTGGTACGGGAAGCAAAGAAATATTTCATCGATCCGTTCCCCTTTCATCCCTATTCCGAAACTGTACTCGCAGTCCGCAGCCCTACAACCTATTCCTGCTCGCCATCGAATATGACCGGATGCATACCTAACTGTTGTGATCATGGGAAGAACAAACCTGTTTCGTCAGGATCCCGTCTTCACTTGTCTTGCATGCAAGGCATAACGTTCAATGGCCTGTGCTCTACTGCTCACTTCCAGCTTCACGTATATTTTACGCAGGTAATTATCAATGGAACGTCTGCTAACGTTGATCTCATTCGCTATTTTATCATAGGTTACACCCTGAACAATTCTTTCCATGATAAAAGTTTCGGTTTCTGTTAATTCAATGACACGTGCTTCTGTCGGAGACTCCACAGGCTGCGCCCATTCCGCACTATTTAACCACGACAATGGAATGGACACATGGCCCTCACGTAATCCAGAGATCAGATGAATCAGCTGGCTAGGGGAAGCCTGTTTGGATAACATGCCGCTTGCACCAAGGCTCATCAGATGACGAAACAGCTTCACATTGTCTTCATCCGTCAAAATAATGATGTGACTGTGAGCTGACAGATTCTTCATCTGGGCAATATATTGATCTGCCTGACCCTCCGGAAGACGATAATCCATCAGAATCAGATCAGGCTGGTGAATATTCACCAGATCGAGCCCTTCTGTTCCGGTCGAAGTCATGCCACGTACCGTCAGATCTTGCTGCTCTTCCAAAATCAATTTTGTACCGAGCATGCTGGTGGGGTGGATATCTATGATGACCACCTGCCATACTTTTTTCATTGTTGTTCCCCCTGTTATGTATTGGACAAATAACTTTTAAATTCTGTCATGATGATTTCATCGTCTATGCGACAATCCGAGTATAGAAGAAGCATAGGTCGGATTATGTCGAAAAACAGAAAAATACAGGAGGGAGCCGATAAAAAAGCTCTATTTTCACTGTATTTTGTTATAAAAACACCATGACGTCCATCTTTCCATCCCCGGAAAGGTCAAAATATAGTATAAATTTCCTGCATTTCTATCTAAAAAAGTCGAAAAACCTGCCCAAAGTTCCTACTTATTGCATCTATAAGAAATTGTATCCTAGGACTTCCTTCCGATGCAATCTCTTTTTACTCTATTAAGTAAAGAATTTCATTTTTGCGTAATCAATAGGGGCATGATAGAATGAGGACTGGAAATTTTTTTGTACCTATAAATGACCAGGAGTGATGACATGAAACCATCTGCCCCGTCCTCTGACATCCATCACACCCGGAGCGCCAAAGGCAAGGCTGGATCTTCAATCAAGCTGTTTCTGGTAATGTGGATTGTTCTCATTGCACTAGGAGTCGTTGGAACCTACTATTATAGTAACCATCTCCAGCAACAGATGATTAACCAGCTTCAAGCCCATAATCAGCAGCAGATTGCAGCACTAAAAACCGACTACGAAAATCAGCTAACAACGATATCAAAGGAAGTAGAAGACCTGCAGGGACAGGTTCAATCCTTCAATGAATTGCTGACTTTCACCAAGGATAATGCAAGTGACAAAACGGATAACAGCAACAAACTGTATACCCAGCTGAGCGAAGTCAAAAAACAACTGGAGACACTCCAGAAAAAGATGGACCTGCTCAAATGATTACACCCGTCAAACAGGTTAATCGTTTTTTTATGCTTGCACTCGCTCCTTTTGTTGGATTGATATTATGCCTGCTGCTGCTTCGTCCTCCACTTGAACCCGGAGGTTTGATGCCTACCGAACTGTCAGAGGATACGATTACACCCCGGACCCAAGCAATTAGCCAAGAGCTTGCGGGGGCAAAAGATGCTGCTGTCCAGACTTCTTCTTCTATTAAAAGAACGACACAGCTCTATAATAAAACAACAAGTACGATGTCTACACTTGTGCAGAAGGCTTCCACCCAAGCGGATCGTCCGGAAAAGATTTACAACAACCGGATTTCATCCAAGCTTGGCGTTCCATTTGAACGGGTAGACAGTGACCGGCTAACGATTGAAATGTACAGAGTGAATCCTGGCAGCTATAAGGGCTATGCCATGAAGATCAAGCTAAAAGACCCTACAGCCATGCAGATGGCTCTAGACAGTGAACCTGGGCGTTCTGAGACGACCATGCAGGCTGTGAAGCGTAACGGCGCTATTGCCGGGATTAACGCAGGTGGATTTGCTGACAGTGGCGGCAAACGTTATCCACTTAGCACAACCGTCATGGACGGGAAATACGTGAACGGTTTCCAGGCCAGTTTCAAAGATCTGTTTTTTGTAGGACTTAACGATGCCGGTAAACTGGTTGGAGGCAAGTTCTCCGACAAAAACTCACTGGATCGCCTGCAACCGCAATTCGGGGCTACGTTTGTTCCGGTGCTGCTACAGAATGGGCGTAAAACCACAATTCCTGCCAAATGGAAAGTATCACCCAAACGAGCACCACGTACAGTCATTGGCAATTATAAGGATGATCAGTTATTGATTATTGTAGTTGACGGATATAATGAGGGCGGAAGTTCCGGTGCTACCCTTGAAGAGTTGCAAGGGCGGTTGTACAAGCTTGGGGTGATTGACGCCTATAATCTGGATGGCGGTGGATCATCCTCGCTTATTCTGAATAATCGGGTTGTAAATAACCCTTCAGATGGCAGTCTCAGACCAGTGCCCACACACTTTTTATTTTACAAATAATAGGGTGAAGCATTTCTTTTCTACCTATAATGGTTATAATAGAAGAAAATGAGCTTGTGCAGGAGGTGCGAAGGGCATGTCATTTTCACTGACATTCTGGATTATTGCAATCGTATTGACTCTCTTCATTACAGGCATTCTCACTTCATCCTACAACAATGACAAAACAAAAGGCTTGTAAAGGCCAAGCCTCTCTCCGGAGAGGCTTTTTCTATTGCTTCATCCTCGAAATAACAAGAGACAAGGCTTAAAAGAATGATTCGATTCTTCTAAGCCTTGTCTCTTGCTGTATTCGGGATCAATAGCTAACTGCCCGGTCATTCCGGATGGATATAACCGAATCAGATGGAATAGGCCCACTCACCGACCCACCCTCAACTAATGTCACATAAATTCGTTCATGATCGACGGGTTCTCCAGCAATAATCTTGATCAATTGTTCAGCAGCGAGCGATCCCCACTTGCGTTTGGAATAATCAATGCTTGCCAATCTCGGCTGCACGTACTTGCTCAATTCAATATTGTCGAATCCGATGACGTCAATCTCCTGACCAACGCCAAGTGTACTGTCTGCCAGACGATCACACAAGCCAATAGCCATCTCATCATTGAGGCAGAATACCGCTGCGGGTCCATCATACACCTGCACAATCTGATCTGCGGCTTGTTCTCCACCACTCTTCTCGAAATCTCCCGTAATCTCAATCCATTCCACATCGGCTTCACGTTCAGCAACCTGTCTCACAGCCTTTAACCGCTGCACAGAGTCAAACGAACCTTCCGGTCCTGTCACCACGTAGATTTTCTTATGTCCCTGTTCAATAAGATGTTCCATCGCAAGTGTCGCCCCGGCTTTGTTATCCAGCAGAACCTGATTAATGTTGGGATGATCCATCTCACGGTCCAATACAACGATTTTGTGCCCACGATCGGCATACTGCATTAGTTCCTCACTTGCAAACGTATGATCCAGAATGATCGCACCATCAATCATTCTCTCTGGAAGCATGCGATGGGATTGTTTACCACTGCACACGATCAGGTCATAGCCTTGAGCATTACATACGGCTTTCATGCCACTCAGCAAGTCTCCATACACATCTCCTCTAAAATCGGTCAAGAATACACCTAGAATTTTGGATTCCCTCTTCTTCAGTGTTCTTGCTGCGGCATTTGGAACATAGTTCAGTTCTTTGGCAATGGCCAAAATTTTGGAACTCGTCTCATCGGTCACTTTGTTGCTGCCATTCAGCGCATATGACACAGTAGAGATGGAAACTCCCGCCTGTTTGGCGATATCCTTGATACTGACCACATTCTTCGCTCCCCTGTTATGTTCATCAGGCCTTCCATAACAAAAGGCCTGACACATTACTCTTTCCATTCATCAGATTAAACAAGTCTGAATGATTTCTTCTGAGTATCCCGACTGTTTGCACCCACAAGAATATGGAACTCGCCTCGATCACTGCGGTAGCTTAAGTCAGAATGGTGATAACGAAGCTGTTCTTCATTTAACGTAAACGTGGCTGTACCACTCTCGCCTGGCGCCAGTGCAAGCTTCACATATCCTTTCAGCTCACGCATAGGACGAACGACTTCACCCGTTACATCACGAACGTACAACTGAACGGTCTCTACGCCTGCGCGCTCACCCGTGTTCGTTACACGTACCTGGATGCTCAGGGACTCTTCGGCAGTCATCTCGTTACTTGACACTTCAAGATCACCATAAGAGAACGAAGTGTATGAGAGACCATAACCGAACGGAAGCAAAGGTTCATTCGGGCTGTCAATGTATTTGGAGACATAACGTTCTTCCGTCTTCTCCGGGTTCAGTGGACGACCTGTATTGAAATGGTTGTAATAGACCGGAATCTGACCTATAGACTGCGGGAAGGACATCGTCAGACGTGCGGATGGATTCACTACACCTGTCAGAACATCTGCAATCGCGGCTCCGCCTTCACTACCCGGGAACCAGGCTTCCAGAACGGCATCCGATTCATCGATTACACCATGCAGATCCAATGGACGGCCGTTGAAAATAACGCTGGCAATCGGTTTTCCCGCTGCTTTGAGCTGTTTAACCAATTCCAATTGGGCTGCTGGCAGACGAATATCCGTGCGCGAGCCACCTTCTCCACTCATCTCGGAGTCTTCACCAAGAGCAAGGACAATCAGGTCTGCTTTGCTTGCCACTTCCAGGGCTTCGGCAATCTGCTCAGCTGTAATCGTATGAACATTACTGCCTTGAGCAAATTGAACTTTCCCACCTGTTAGGCGTTCTTCCAGAGCTGTTCCCAACTTAACTGCATCTTCCTTAACTCCTTCACAGGACCACCAGCCCAGAATATCAGGACTCTGTGCAAAAGGACCAATAAGGGCAACATTAGCGTCAGGTTGAAGTGGAAGCAAGCTGTCATCATTCTTCAACAGGACAGCTGATTTCGTTGCCAGTTCATACGATACCTGACGGTGCTCTTTGGAGAATACAATCTCACGTTCACGTTCAGGATCGGCTGCACGCAACGGATTGTCGAACAATCCCAGCTTTTCTTTCAGTTGCAGAATTCGCAGAACGGCTTCATCAATGAGGTTCTCATCCACTTCACCACTCTCAATCAGTTCAGGCAAATGATGCACATAACAAGGTGTCATCATCTCCATATCTACTCCTGCGCGAATGGCACGATATGCCGCTTCACGATCATCTTCTGCAGCACCATGCGCAATCATTTCGCGAATAGAAGCCCAATCCGAGATTAATACACCATCAAAGCCCCACTCGTCACGCAAAATGCCGCGCATTAACTTCTCATTGCCACTCGCCGGAATACCGTCAACCGTATTGAACGAAGTCATAACCATCTCCACGCCCGCATCCAATGCTGCTTTGTACGCTGGCAAATAGTACTCACGCAGGTTACGCTCAGACATGTCCACCGTATTGTAATCCCGACCACCCTCAGCCGCTCCATATGCCGCAAAGTGTTTAACACAGGCTGCAAGACGATCTGGCTCATCCTTCAAGCTGTCGCCCTGATATCCACGTACAAACGCAGCCGCGAACAAACTGTTCAGATAAGGATCTTCTCCTGTCGTTTCCATCACACGGCCCCAGCGCGGGTCACGAACCAGATCCACCATAGGTGCAAAGGTAACATGCAAACCGGATACAGCTGATTCACGTGCTGCAATTTCAGCACTTTTCTCAGCCAGTTCTGTGTCCCATGAACAACCGATCGCGAGTGGAATCGGGAAAATGGTTTTGAATCCATGAACTACATCAGCCATGAACAAAAGCGGAATGCCCAAACGGCTTTTTTTCATATAAGCTTGCTGTACATCAATGATGGCCTGCGCACCCGACAATCCCAGAATGGACCCACTGGCATCCACGGACTGCTCCGTAATTCCCATCTCTTCCATCGGCCCTGTGATCTGACCTTCAACATTTGTTCCTTCATAAAAGTTGGCAGTCAATTGAAGAAGCTGAGCTGTTTTTTCCTCCAACGTCATCTGTTTTACCAGGTCTAACAACTGCTCGTTATTCATCTGATCGTATCCTCCACTACAAGTTGTTGAAATAAAGAACCCGGCTGCGTTCGGGGAGAGACCGCGCACCGGGTTCAAAATTAATTACTGAATGATTACTAGAATTTATCGTTTAGCTCATCCAGATAAGGTTGAACCAGGGACATTTTACTGTTTACCCATTCTTTCCAGTTTGCCTCTAGATCTCCGTTTTTGAGGATCAAGTTGGCATATTCATTCTGGTAGTCGAATGAAGCCTGACTCTTAGCTTTGGAATCGTACAGGTTGACATCCCAATCGTATGGTGCAAGCGATTTGCCTTCTGTACCAAGTTTTGCTTTTTCTTCGAACAATTTCACGGCTCTATCACGGTAATCTTTTTTGATTGCAGGGTTTACAACACTGAAGTCGTCACCAAGCAGATACAGACCTTCGAAACGAGCTGGATATTTATCTTCCAATACCGTTCCTTCTGGCAACAAGCTAACGAGTTCGTTGTTTTCATCATATTTCCAATCTTTTCCTTCAAAGCCCATGTTGATGAGCAACTGTCCTTCTTTTGTTGCGGAGTAATCGATCAGATCCATGATCCGTTCGAATTTCTCGTCACTAATGTCTGGATTGAAGATCAATGCAGACCAGAAGTTGGCTTGTTCCATGTTACGGTATTTACCGTCATCGCCTACTACGATTGCTGTGTGTACCAGTTCATCACTATCTACACCCAGATTTTTTTTCATATCGGAATCCAGACCTTGTCTGTAGGAAGCCAGTCCGCCCAGACTTGTTACAGCAGCTGTACCTGTTACTTTGAAGTTGTTTTGACCTTCATTGTTTTTCCATGTGTAGAACTCAGGATTGAGCAGTCCATCTTTATAGGCTTTTTGCATCAATTTAAGTCCTGTCAGCGTTTCAGGATCTGCTGGTCCCCAGTGGAATTGGCCATCTTCACCTTTGTAGAACGGAGAGTCAGTCATGGCATGCACACTGTTTGGCATAATCATGTTTGTCATAGCATCTGCCGCATTGTAGGACAGAGGTACAAGTTTGTTACCCACTTTGCCTGGATCTTTTTCTTTCACTAGCGCAGCATATTCATTCAATTCGGTTGTTGTATAAGCATCTTTCAGTTCAAAACCAACCGCTTCAGCCCAGTCTTTACGAAGCGCAATGACACCAATTTGGTTCGTGAGTGGGTCAGCCGGTTTGTTCTCGAAATAGATTGGTCTAGGCAGGACATATGTTCCACCTGTCAATTCTTCCAACTTGTCTCCAAGACCCGTCAAATTGTAAGCTGCTGCCACGTTAGGCCAGCGTTCTTTCCAGTCATCCGGGAATTTGTAGAACAAACCTTGTTCAATGCTGTTAATGGCATCGCCATGTACGTAGTTCCATACCGCTACATCCGGCAAGTCGCCAGAGTTGATCCACAGACGAAGCTTCTCGCCCCATGAATCCCAATCGATATAGTTGTAGTCCCATGTTAAATTAAATTTGTCTGTCCAGAACTTGTGGAAATCATTATCCAGGTTCCCGTTTTTGATTTCTGTCAGGTTAGCTACAGAGATGGTCAGGTTGTCTTTGTAATTTCCCTCTGCATCTTTTTCGTTACCACCTGAAGCTCCTTGACTGGAACAAGCGG
This sequence comes from Paenibacillus sp. FSL E2-0151, assembly GCF_037993015.1. Lineage (NCBI taxonomy): Bacteria > Bacillati > Bacillota > Bacilli > Caryophanales > Paenibacillaceae > Paenibacillus > Paenibacillus sp. FSL E2-0151. The sequence continues at coordinate 2,112,362 of NZ_CP150308.1, read as the reverse complement.
TCACCATCAGCATAACTACACTAAGCGTGATGGCAAAGAGAGCTCTTACTGACAATTTTTTTTTCGTTTTCATGTTTTACCCCCATGTTTTTTAGTAGAATTTTATTGCAAAATCCTATACGTATATCAGGTCTTGATTGCCCCTGTTAATACCCCTTTGGCAAAGTGTTTTTGCAGCATTGGGAAGAAACACATAATTGGTACCATGGTGACAAATACGGCCGCCATCTTCATACCCATTGAGAAGTTGCTTGCCTGGGCAGCATCCACACTGGATGCATTGGATGCATTCGTCGTAGATGTCACGATAATATTTCGGAGTACATTCTGGAGCGGTAACTGATCCGCTTTTCGAAGGAATATCATCGCATCATACCAACTGTTCCAGTAAGCCACACCGTAGAACAACGTGATTGTAGCCATAATTGGTGTAGCCAGCGGAAGAACAACGGAGAACAAAATTCTCCACTCTCCTGCTCCATCCAGTCTCGCCGATTCCATCAGCGATTCAGGCAAGGTGTAGAAATAGTTCATCATCAGAATCATGTTAAACGCACTGAAGCTTCCCGCCAGGATAACGGACCACAGCGTACCTGTAAGATGAAGTGATTTCATGATCAGGTACAGTGGCACGATACCACCATTAAAGATCATGGTGAACAGTACCAGGAAAAAGAGAAATTTCTTAAACGGAAATTTGTTGCGACTAAGACCATATGCCATGCTCGTTGTCAGGAACAAGCTGAGTGGCAAGCCGATGACTAGCAATATAATTGTATTTTTGTACCCCGTCAGAATCGTTCCGTCAGCGAACAATGCCTTGTAGGAATCCAATGTCCATTCTTTAGGGAACATCAAAAATGGATTGTCAGCATATTCTTTTTGTGTTGCAAACGAAATCATGATGACATTCCAGAACGGAATCAGGATCATCAGGGCAAGCACTAGTAATACGGCAAAAATAATGTAATCGAGAAGTGTCATTTTTTCTGTACCAATTCTCGGTTTTTTGTTAGCTTTCTTGCTCATCTCATTTTTCCTCCTCTCTTATCGGAACAAACCGTCTCCGCCAAGCCACTTGGCAAATCTGTCAGCAAGAAGCAGCAAGGCCATATTCACCAGGGAACGGAACAAGCTGACCGCTGTCGAGAATGAGAAATCGGTAGATGACTGGAACGTAATCCGATAGATATATACATCGAGTACTTCCGATACATTTTTGGTAGCGGCATTTGCCAAGTTGAAGATCTGGTCAAATCCGGAAGACATCAATCCACCAACCGAGAGAATAAACATGATTGTGATGGTTGGAAGGATGTTCGGTAAAGTAATTTTGAACATCTGTTGCATACGGGAAGCCCCGTCAATCTGTGCTGATTCATACTGATCCTGATCAATACCGGAAATGGCAGCCAGGAATATAATCGCGCCCCATCCACTTGATTTCCAAATATCAGTCAACAGCAACATTGGTACAAAGTTGGATTCGGACCCCAGGAAGTTAATCGTTGGCAATCCGAGTAATCCGAGCGCGCTATTTACCAGTCCGTCATATGCCAGCACATTGATGACTACCCCGGATACGATGATCCAGGACAGGAAGTGCGGGAACGTAAGAACGGTTTGGAACAATTTTTTCCCTCTGCGCATCCGCAATTCATTCAGCAACAGCGCCAGAATAATCGGGAACGGGAACTGAATAATCAATTTCAGAATATTGATGTACAGCGTACGCCATACTGCGTCGATAAAGGTTGGATCACGGAAAACATATTTGAAGTTCTCGAATCCGCTCCATGGACTTCCCCAGATGCCCAGGTTAGCCTTGTAATCTTTGAATGCCAGAGACAGGCCACCCATCGGCATGTAGGCAAACAGAATTAGCCAGACAAGCCCCGGAATAAGCAGGGTGTATGTCATTCGGTGCTTCCAGATTTCAGTCCAGAGCGAATTGCCCTTCACGTTTCCCTTCAGCTTTTTGCTAGGTCCTTCGGCTGCAGGTTTCACATTGCATCTCCTCACTCTACTATGGTCTTGTCGTTGTACAGAAAATCAAACATCGTTCTCAGGTGGTTCTCCCAAAATTTCCATTCATGAGCCCCCGGCGTCTCCACATACCGAAAATCAAAGGCAGTCCCCTGCATGTATCTCGCATAGTCGCGATTCATCTCTACAAAGGGGTCACTATCGCCACAGCAACTGAGGATATCCGGTAAAGGAACACCCTGTTCCAGCAGCTTGGCCGACAGTGCGTAAATATCCTGATCGGCTTTCACCTGTAAACGTTCTCCAAAAACCGCTTTCATTTCCTTGATCATGGTCGCTGGCATATGGGGATCATGAAGTCGTGTCTGGATATCCGTTACGCCGGATAGAGACACTACTTTGCGATATCGCTCTGGATAAGTTAGTCCACATTTCAGTGCACCATATCCACCCATGGATAAACCGGCGACGTATGTTTTCTCCGGATCAGGATTCAGATTGAGCAGACGCTTGCATATTTCAGGTAACTCCTGAGTGATGTAGTGGAAGTAGTTCAGGCCGTATTCCATATCGGTGTAATAGCTTCGATTCGCTTCCGGCATAATGATAGTACAGCCATATTGCGCTGCATACATCTCAATTGTGGTTAACCGCTGCCAGGTACTCGCATTATCGCCTGCCCCGTGCAACAGATATAGTGTACCGCCTGAAGTCTCTCCGGAGTCACTGGACACAACATGTATGCTGGTATTCATGCATAAGGTTGGCGATCCAGTTTCGATCGTTATATGTGCCATAAATGTAACCCCTCTCATCATCGCCTGCTGTCTTTACTCATTCGTTTCTCTGGCGTTGGATTGCAGGCTGTTGTAGATTCCCTTGTATTACGATGGGTTATCGAAACGATTTTCTCGAATCGTTTCAAAACATAGCCAACGTTGATCCACATGGACTTCATTACAACACTTTTAATGTGGAAGCGATTTCTTCGAATCGTTTCGAATAAATCATAAGCCCGATGAGTAAATCCTGTCAATAACCTTTTTACAAATTTCGCGTTTTTTTCTCGAAAAAATGCTCTTTTAAGTCTAAATTTGCGTCCAAAGACACTATTATTACGAAAAAATGAAAATTTAGTAAGTGCTATTACAACTTTAATTGACACCAAACCAGGTTTATACTAACATGGGTTCTGATTTTGCATTCGAATTACGGAAACGTTTCACCAACCGATTTTACTCAGGTTTCACCTGATATTAGGGAGGTTAATATGTCTGAGCAACTCAAAGGTTTCATTCATACGATTACGGAGCAACAATTGAACGTTTTTTCCATTCGCATATTACAAAAAGGGCATCTGCTTGCCCATTGGGACCGGGATAAGGATCAGCGCAGGGTACAACATTCCATCAGTAAATCCTTCACGTGTATGGCCGTTGGTCTTGCTCTTGAAGAAGGTCTGATACATCTGGATGCGACACTTGGTGATTATTTCTCTTATGATCATGTACCCACTGCACAGGGCAATCTCCCATCGCCGCAAGAATTGAGACTGCGTGATCTTCTCCGAATGACTTCAGGTCATGACTCTCCCCCTCTTTGGGCTGATGAACGAGCTTCATTGACCGAAAAGGACTGGGCGAAATATTATATGTCTCTGCCTCTGGACCGGGTACCTGGAGAACAATTTACATATAGCAGCGGGGATACATTTATGATCTCAGCCATGCTACAGGCTGCTACCGGCCAAACCGTGAAAGATTACCTGACTCCACGGTTATTTGATCCGCTTGGCATCCATGATGTAGAGTGGGAAACCTCTCCACTCGGCGTAACGCTTGGCTGTGCAGGCCTTTGGATAAGCAATGAGGAACTGAGTCGATTTGGACAGTTACTGTTGCAGGAGGGCTTTTGGGAAGGCAGACAGCTTGTACCTGCGGATTGGATTCGACAGGCTACGTCCCAGCAGATCGAAACGACTGGAGACGGAGATTGGGGAAAAGGTTACGGGTATCAGTTCTGGATGTGTTCTCATGGCGCTTACCGTGCCGACGGCGCCTATGGTCAATTGTGTATTGTAATTCCCTCAAAGGAAGCTGTCATATGTATTAATAGTGAGGAAGAAAATATGCAAGGCATCCTGAATGCCGTCTGGAATGAGATTTCACCCCTTTACACCCAGCGTTAGTCTACGTATTTTATCTTTTTTTCAAATTGCAATTATGCCATTCAATTGAGAATAAAACAAAAAAAAACGCCACGGGGTCAATGGACCCCATGACGTTATTTCTTATCCGTGTTGTGGAAGCTGAGTCATTTCATCTAAACATTGTGCGCATATGTAACGCTCTTTGAACTCGTTGACTTCCTCGATGGATCCGCAGAAAATACATTTTGGACGATATCTCTCCAAGATAATATGGTCCCCTTGTACTAAGATTTCTACAGGATCTCCCTCATTCATTTGATACCTTTTACGCAAAGATTTAGGCAATACGATCCTACCTAATTGGTCAACTTTGCGAACTACTCCAGCTGGCTTCATAGCTACGGCACACCTCTCCTATCTTACTCTAAATTTCTAGGTACATTTGTACTATGTTTATAGATTCGCCAAGATTTTGTCGAATCCTGCTGGAAATAAACATTTTTTGTCCTTTTTTTTGAAAAATGTTTTTTTTCCGAATTCTAGCCGTCATTTATAACCAAAATTTATCCTTCTAACCCCGGGAAATTGAGCTGGCGCAACGCTTCATATACAATAATTGCTGCCGAATTGGACAGATTTAATGATCTAACGTCACCAGTCATTGGCATTTTCATGCATGTATCGGGATTCGCAGCAATTAATTCAGGTGGCAGGCCTTTAGTCTCTTTACCAAAAACGAGGAAATCCCCATCCTGAAAATTAAAATCACTATATCGGTTCTTCGCCTTCGTAGTTGCATAGAAGAAACGACCTTCCGGATATTTTTCCTGAACCTCAGCAAATGAGTCGTGGTATTCAATATGGACAGCATGCCAGTAATCCAGCCCTGCACGTTTCAATGTAGCATCATCTGTTCGAAATCCAAGTGGGCGTACGAGATGCAGATGGGTACCGGTTGCCGCACAAGTACGCGAAATATTGCCTGTGTTCGCCGGAATTTCTGGTTCAACCAGAACGATGTGTAAAGCCATATGTGTTCAATCTCCTTTTCATTTCATGTTGACGACAACCCTCTAATCTTAAAGAAAAGCCCTCCACACGTCAATGTGGAAGGCTCTGGTAAGGCACAGGATAAGACACAAAGGTCCATTACACCGTACCTATACTTAATTATCCATTTGTCTTCTGGAAGTGGCTCATGAAGTCTGTCAGTGCCTTAACACTTTCATAAGGAGCAGCATTATAAATGGAGGCACGGAGACCACCCACACTGCGATGTCCTTTCAGACCTACAAATCCTTCTTCCTCCGAAGCCTTGATGAACTTTTTCTCCAATTCTTCAGAAGCAAGACGGAAGGTTACATTCATGAGGGAACGATCTTCTTGTTCCACACAACCACGGTAGAAATCACCGGAACCATCAATTGTGTTATAGAGCAATTCCGCTTTTTTCGTATTTTTTTGCTCAATACCAGCCAGTCCGCCCTGTTCTTCAATCCATTTCAATACTTCATTCACCATATATACTGAGAAGGATGGTGGCGTATTGTACAGGGAATTGTTATCTACATGTGTGCTGTAACGAAGCATGGTTGGAATCGTTTTAGGCGATTCGCTCACCAGTTCCTCACGAGCAATTACAACCGTAATTCCGGATGGACCCAGGTTCTTCTGTGCACCCGCGTAGATCATGCCGAACTGATTAAGATCAAATGGTTTACAGAAAATATCACTCGACATGTCCGCAATCAGAGGTACTGAACCGGTATCCGGGAACGACTTGAATTGCGTACCTTCGATCGTTTCGTTGGAAGTCAGATGCACATAAGCCGTACGTTCTGGCAAACTCAGATTCGAAACATCCGGCAATTTCATGAACTTCTCTGCTTCTGAAGATGCAGCAACATGTGTCTCGCCGATCAACTTCGCTTCAGACAGAGCCTTCTTGGCCCAGCTGCCAGTCATCACGTAACTTGCAGTCTGCCCTGCACCGAGCAGGTTCATTGGCAACATCGCGAACTGAGTGCTTGCACCGCCCTGCAGAAAGAGAACCTTGTATCCTTTTGGATTGCCTAGAAGCGACAACAACCGCTCCTGAGCTTCATTATGTACAGACTCATACACCGCTCCACGGTGAGACATCTCCATAATCGACATGCCTGTATTACGAAAATCTACAAATTCCGCCTGTGCACGCTCCAGTACCTCAAGTGGTAACGCCGCAGGTCCTGCATTAAAGTTATACGCTCTTTTTGTCACAAAATCCCCCGCCCTTTCCATCCGTAACTCTGACATACAAACAGCATTTTGCACAATTCGATTAGAATCGCTCACGGGTATAAGAGTTGGACAGGAAGAAGCATCCTGATCCAACCAACGTATAGACAAATTGAAACATTTTGATCTATATCTTACTTATTGAAAGTCGCTCTATGGATTTGTGCAAAATGCACTCAAAGTAAATATTATCGCTATGATATCAGTATTCTCTATCTGCTTCAAGGGCAATATGCACTGAAGTGTTGAATTCAGGTCATCAAATTCCTTTATCACCCTGCAAAGTTAAAGCACTACATTGTTTAATTCAAGGAAAAGCCTCCGAGAGCGTGTCCCGGAGGCTTTAAGTTGGAACAAGAACTGTTCCGACCCCGACCGATTAGCAGTCGAAGTAGAGGCTGTACTCGTGCGGATGAATGCGGATCGCTACTGCTTTTGCTTCATCACGTTTGAGGTTGATGTAGTTATCAAGGAAGTCTTTTGTGAATACGCCGCCTTCAGTCAAGAACTCGTTGTCAGCTGCCAGAGCATCAAGTGCTTCTTCCAGGGAAGCTGGCACACTGCGGATGTTTTCTTTGTCTGCATCAGACAGGTCATAGATGTTTTTGTCGAGCGGACCATATCCAAGCTCAGTTGGATTGATTTTACGTTTGATTCCATCCAGACCAGCCATCAGCATTGCAGAGAATGCCAAATATGGGTTAGCTGTGGAGTCTGGTGTACGGAACTCGATACGACAACCCTTCGGTGTCACAGCTGCAACCGGAATACGAACTGCTGCGGAACGGTTACCTTTGGAGTAAACCAGGTTTACTGGTGCTTCGTAACCAGGTACGAGACGTTTGAACGAGTTCGTACTAGGGTTAGTCAAAGCGATCAGTGCCGGAGCATGGTACAGGATACCTCCGATGTAGTGCAGAGCCATTTCACTCAGGTTAGCATATCCCGCTTTGTCATAGAACAATGGGGAATCGCCATCAAAGATGGATTGGTGAACGTGCATTCCGCTACCATTATCACCGAACAATGGTTTTGGCATGAATGTTGCTACTTTACCATATTGACGTGCAGTGTTGTGCACGATGTATTTGTATGCAAGCAGGTTATCTGCTGTTTTCTTCAGTGTATCAAAACGGAAGTTGATTTCGGCTTGACCCGCTGTCGCCACTTCATGGTGATGACGCTCGATCGACAGGCCCGCTTCTTCCAAAAGGCGACACATTTCGCTACGAATATCTTGTTGTGTATCCACTGGTGCTACTGGAACATATCCGCCTTTAGTACGAACTTTGAAGCCCAGGTTTCCGCCTTCTTCCTGACGGTTGGTATTCCAAGAAGCTTCTTCTGAATCCACGAAATAGGAAGAGCTGTTCGTGCCGCTCTCATAACGAACATCGTCGAAGATGAAGAACTCGGATTCAGGTGCGAAGAATGCTGTTGTACCTACGCCGCTTTCTTGCAGGAAAGCTTCTGCTTTAACAGCGATGCTGCGTGGGTCACGCTCATAACGCTCGCCATCCGGAGTGAAGATATCACACATAACATTCAATGTAGGGTGTGCAGTGAACGGATCGACATAAGTCGCTTCAGGGTCTGGCATCATAACCATATCGGACTCTTCAATTCCGCGGAAACCTTGGATAGAAGAACCGTCAAAAGCTACTCCATTTACGAACGTGTCTGCATCAACAGCCGAAGCTGGCAACGAGATGTGATGTGCACGACCAGCTAAATCTACAAAACGAAAATCTACCCACTCGATGTTGTTCTCTTGAATTGATTTCAATACGTTTTCAACCGACATGTATTCGTCCTCCCAAATATTCCGAACATTAAACAACCCCACTAAGAAAATGTCTAAATTCGAATTTTTTTCTGTCGTCATTATAAATTTTAAAACATGACATCGTCAATACTTATGTAAGGTATTTTTTGAAGGGATGTTAGATATACTCACACTTTATAAATAACATAAATTCATATAACAACTATTTTCATATACATTTAACTGGTTTAATGCGGTAAAGCGACCCCTATTTTAACCTAAATCATGGGAAAAACTTCACATCATAAATGTTTCTTATCACTATTGATTAATAAATACGTTCAAAACTGCAAAATATGCAAAAAACCGAGCATCTATCTGATTCCGTTGCAATGAACGAGATCAGAGGAGATGCCCGGATGATGATCCAGACCTTGACTATGAAATTCTTATTACACGCCTACACGTGCCGGGAAAAATTCTGCCGGTTGTTTGGCCGTACTGAATGATTTACCCACGATTGGTGCCAATTTCTCCAGATCCTGCAACAGGTTAGCGAATTGGTCAGGGAACAAGGATTGCACACCATCTCCTGTCATGGAGTTATCCGGATCGGTATGCATTTCAATGATCAGGCCATTGGCACCTGCAGCAACGGAAGCTTTTGTCATCGGTTCCACCAGTTCACGTCGTCCAGTACCATGGCTCGGGTCAGAAATAACCGGCAAATGGCTCAGAGACTGCAGAACAGGGATCGCGGACAGATCCAGCGTATTCCGTGTGTAGGATTCAAACGTACGAATACCACGTTCACACAGCATAACATTTGGGTTACCACCCGCAAGAATGTATTCAGCCGCATTCAACAATTCATCGTATGTCGCACTGAAACCACGTTTCAACAATACGGGTTTGCCACACTCTCCCAATTTGCGGAGCAGGTCAAAGTTCTGCATGTTACGTGTACCTACTTGCAGAATATCTGCGTACTCGGCGCAAATATCCACATACTCAGGTGTCATGACTTCTGTAATGGTCAGCAGATCATGTTTCTTGCCTGCTTCCGCCATCATGATCAATCCCTCTACGCCCGTTCCCTGGAAGCTGTAAGGACCCGTACGAGGCTTAAATGCTCCCCCACGTAACACTTGCCCACCAGCAGCTTTCACAAGCCCTGCAATCTCATCAATCTGTGCAGCGGATTCAACCGCACATGGTCCGCCCATGACAACAAGTTCTTTTCCGCCGATATCTACACCTTTGATGGAGATCACCGTATCTTCCGGATGGAAGTCGCGGCTTGCCAACTTGTAGGACTTCGAGATTTTAACGACATTCTCGACACCTTTCATTTGGCGAAGATGCTCTTGCATTTTAGGTTCAACTTTACCAATCAAACCAATGATAGTACGATCCTCTCCGCGAGAGATATGCACCTGAAGCCCTTCTTTTTCAATAACTGCAACGATATCCTGAATCTGTTCCTCCGGTGTAGCTTTGCCTGCAATAACGATCATATTAATTCCCATCCTTCCTTGTATGAGAGCACAATAATTTCATTAACGTGCGTCTGATTAAATATAAAAACTCTGTCGCGCTTAAACGCTTGTTCGCTTTTAAGCTTTTATCCGTTAAAGTGAATATACCACAGTTATCTGATTGCGTCAAGGTACACATTCCTTATCCATATACAAAAAAAGAATCCTGCTCCACAGGCTCCGACATTCGGATCTGCATAACAGGATTCTTCTCATTCACATCTCGTTTTTAATTCACATACACTTAGACTTACTTTTACATTTCCTAAGGTGTACGTGTTTTTTCTCTAACTGGAGGCAACAGTTTGCTCATGTTCACGGTACGTTTGATCTCCCACGTCTCCGGCTTGTCATGTTCATACTGTTCCAGGTAAAGAATGACTTCTTTCGTGATCGGTGTTGGTGTTGATGCACCCGAAGTAACCGCCACCTTATTTACACCTTTCAGCCATTCTTGCTGAATCTCGGAAACATCAGATACACGGTAGGCCGTAACACCCGCAATCTCCTCCGACACTTGTGCCAGACGGTTAGAGTTATTGCTGCGAGGATCACCCACCACGATAACCAGGTCCGATTGACCTGCCTGTTCCGCAACAGCTTCCTGACGAACCTGAGTTGCAAGGCAAATCTCATTATGAATCTCTGCGCCCGGAAACTTCTCCAGCAGACGGCTCATAATGTGTTTGATATCCCACTGGCTCATCGTTGTCTGATTTGTAATAAGGATTTTGCCTGGAGATACGTTCAGCTCTTCGATCTCTTCTTCCTTCTCGATCAGATGAACGAGATCTGGTGCAACACCAACGGCACCTTCTGGTTCAGGGTGATTCTTTTTGCCGATATAGATGATCTGATAACCCTCTGCCGTCTTCTCCCGAATGAGATCATGTGTCTTGGTGACATCAGGGCATGTTGCATCCACTGTTGTCAATCCTTTGTCCCGTGCCAACTTGCGCACTTCAGGAGATACACCATGAGCTGTGAAAATAATCGTGCCACTCTCCACTTGGCTCAAAATATCCATCCGGTTCGGACCATCCAATGTAATAATACCTTCATCTTCAAAGGAATCCGTCACATGTTGGTTATGCACAATCATACCCAATATATAAATAGGTCGTGGTAAATCCAGATTGCGTGCCGCTTGACGCGCGAGCACCATCGCATCCACAACGCCGTAACAATATCCCCGCGGCGAAATTCGTAGTACTTCCACTTGGTTGCCACCCGCTTTCTTTCTCGGCAACGTTGCCGATGTAATTGCAGTCCTGTCTATTATACCTTTATTCGATAGGCGGAGCAAAGACAACCGGCAACCAGATAATAAAGGTGGTTCCTTCTCCACGTCTGGTCACAACCTCAACCGATCCATGGTGTTCCTCAATAATCCACTTCGCAATCGAAAGTCCCAGACCTATGCCCGGTGTAGCCCCGCGGGATTCATCTGCCCGATAAAAACGATCAAAGATGAACGGCACTTCGTCCCGATCCATCCCAATACCGGTGTCGCTAATGCGTAGTCCCACCTGGCCCTTGTATAATACGGCATCCAGCGTCACAGAGCCTTCAGGTGTGTATTTAAACGCATTTTCGATGAAAATAAACAGCATCTGTTGCAGATAGTCCTTGCTACCATTCACATAAATGCCGTTCAGGATGGAAAAATCTCCTGGAAGCCAGTCTGCCTGACGATCCAGAAATTGTGCTCTGCGTGCTACTTCCTGTACGAGTATCTGCAGCGGGATCGGATTCAGTTCAATTTTCTGACCCGTATCCGCTCTCGCCAGCGATAACATGTCGCTGATCAGCCTGCTCATACGTTTTCCCTCGTCCGCCATATCTTCAATGGCTTCCAGCGACATTTGTTTGACAGTCTCCTCATCCAGATTCGGTCGGTCGCTTCCTTCCTGATCCCACAGCTTCTTCAAGAAGTCTACGTTCCCGCGAATGGTGGTCAGCGGCGTACGCAGTTCATGCGATGCATCGGATACAAAGCGGCGCTGGGCAGCATTCGTCTCCTCCAAACCACGGAATGACAATTCTGTACGTTCAAGCATATTATTCACCGTTTCAATCAGACGCCCGATCTCATCCTTCGGCCCAGCATATTGAATACGTACACTTAAGTCATCTCCAGATTGAATCTGATTGGCGGCATCAATGACAGTCACGAGCGGACGCATCGACTTGCGAGCCAGGACGAGACCTGAGGTAATAGCGAGGGCCATCGCTACCAGCCAGCCAAAAACCAAAATATTAAGCAACGCTTCCAGCAAGCGCTCCTGTGAACTTACATTCGCACCAACCTGAAGAATCCCACGTACTTCATTGGTTCCCTGAAGAGAAAGGGGAAGCTGATTCACCAGAAACGGTGTACCATCCACATAGATCTTGGATATGCCTCGCTTTTCAAGAATTTCATTGGCTTTTAATACCGGAAACTGAATCTCCAGTTTTTTCATATTGCCGGAAATTATGCCTGAGCGACTCTGATAATCCCAGAGTTGAATGTAAATTTGTGCCTCCTGAAGCTGGCTCTCTGTAAATGGGTCCAGATCCAACGACTGCGAAAGAGGATTTACACCAATTTGATCCGTAATCCGGGCACTTTTCACCTTTAATTGCTGTTCGACTTCCTGATAGGAATTAAAATAAACAAAGGCATAGATGACAACGCCCCAAAAAATAAGCACGGCGGCCAGAATACCAGAATACCATGCGGTTAGTCTTAACCGAATGGACATGTCAGGAGTCACCTCTCAGAATATAACCGGCTCCCCGGATGGTCTGGATTAGACGTTTGCCACCGTATTCTTCAGTCTTCTGTCTGAGCATGGCAATGTATACTTCAAGCACGTTAGACTCACCGCTGTAATCATAACCCCAGATTTTATCCATAATCAGATCACGGGACAGTACCCGTCTTGGATTTTGCATGAACAGATTCAACAGTTCGAATTCTTTGGCAGTCAGCTCCAGACGCTGCCCATCTCGCAATACTTCACGTGAGTCATTGTCCAAAATGATATCTTCATACATTAAGCGGTTGTCCGGCGTACCCGCACTATCTGACTTGCGGCGCAGCAATGCACGGACACGTGCCAATAATTCTTCCAGCGCAAAAGGTTTTACAAGGTAGTCATCGGCTCCTGTGTCCAGTCCGGTCACCCGGCTCTGTACTTCATCCTTGGCCGTCAGCATCAGCACAGGCACTTTACTGCCTGCTTCTCTCAATCTGCGACATACCTCAAATCCGTCAATCTGCGGCATCATCACATCCAGCACAACGATGTCCGGCTCCTTGTCCATCAGTTTGCTGAGGCCTTCAGCTCCATTGGAAGCCGTCTGTACCTCATATCCTTCAAAAGCCAGCCCCCGGCGGAGCATGGATACAATTTTTTCGTCATCATCCACAATCAAAATAGTTGAGCGCATGGTGGTCTTTCTCCTTTATCCTAACGTTTTATCCCATTGTAACAGGCAGAAGCACAATCTGCATCTTCAAGTAGGCGTCTCCAATCCGTCCTGGTCCATTGTAACCCTGCTTCATCAGGGCAAAAAAACGGAAGGGCCTTCAAACCCTTCCGTTGTGTTCATCCTTGCCCGATATTTATGGTTGCTGCTGTTGTGTATCTGTGGTTTGTGAAGTATCAAAATCATTTTTATTGCCGATTTTGATTTTCAGATCCATTTTCTTACCGTCACGCACCACGTTTAATGTCACTTCACTGCCGATTTTCTGTTTCTTGATGAAATCAATCAGGTCTTGACTTGTCGCATAAGGCGTACCGTTGGCACCTGTGATGATGTCATATGCACGAAGATCTGCTTGGTAAGCCGGTGATTGGAAGATCGTGCTGGCTACAACTGAACCTTCGGTAACGTCTGTTCCCATTTGTTTAGCAACTTCAGGCGTGAGAGCCATCAGAGACGCACCGATAAAGGGTACTGGCTCTTTGGGAACTTCTTTGTTCTCTTTAAGATATTTAACGGCTTCAGAGATGACGCTCGACGGGATTGCAAAACCAATACCCTGTGCATCTGCGCTTACTGCAACGTTCATTCCGATAACTTCCCCATTCAGGTTAAGCAACGGACCACCGGAGTTACCCGGATTAATTGAAGCATCGGTTTGCAGCAAATGGCTGTACTCACGTGTTTTTCCTGTTTCTTCATCTGGAATGCTGATCGTACGTTCTTTGGCACTCAGTACACCTGCTGTAACGGTGTGTTCAAATCCTTCCGGGTTACCAATAGCTACAAGCCATTCACCGACTTGAGTACTGTTGGAATCACCCAGTGGAGCTACAGGGAACGCATCGTCACCACTGTTTTTCTCAATTTTCAATACAGCCAAATCCAGATCAAAGCTGCTTCCCAGCAATTTAGCCTCATAAGGCTTGCTGTTGTTCTCCAGGGTTACCTGGATTACATCTGCACCCTGAACAACGTGTTGGTTCGTCAGGATATATCCTTCTTTGTCAAAAATGAACCCGGAACCAATGCCCATAGGCACAAGCTGATTACCGCTTTGTGGTTGCTGGCTTTGGCCTTGATTGCCTTCCGTTCCGCCCCCATTACCAAAGAAGTATTGGTACAGCGGATCACTTGTATTGGATCCACCCTGACCTAATCCTGTACGTGAGGACTGCTTCGCGAGTGTTTCGATTTTGACGACAGCCGGACTTGTACTTGTTACTACGGAAGACACATCTTCTTTGCCTGTTGGCAGTAATGACGCTGTGACATTGTTGCCTCCGCCTGTGTTTGTGGACGCTTCCTGTCCTGAACTTTGATTGTCCGTGTTCGTAAGTGCCGTTTCCGGTGTGAACATGTTTGTTCTGTCAGCTGTGTACATGAGAACGGTGATGACCAGCATACCGGCAATAAAGGAAAATAGAAGTGATCTTACGGAAGAACGCGGTTTGCGGTTATTATAGTTCCAGTTGCCTTTGCCGCCATTCCCTTGATCTCCACCGTTACCTGAGCCGTTTCCACCGCCTGCTGATGATCTTTTCGCTTGTTCGGTTGATTCACTATTATAGTAAGTAGGTACGGGTCTCACCGGATCAGGTTTTGTAATCTCTACATTTCCTTCTTCACGTTGATTATTGCTTCCCATGTGATTTGCTGTATCTTCCTGATTCACGGACTGAAAAGGTCCATAAGAATAATAATAGGAGGATTCGTCCGTTCCGGAAGAATTGCGGTTCTCCGTTTGTTTGGTTTCGTTTTCCTCGTCTTGACGGTTCGATCTATAGTTGCGTTCGTCCATGCCTCTCTACCTCCCAATCTCTTATTCCCAAGAGATATTCTTTAACTGTCCTTATTTTGTACTTTAAACCTTAACCGTACCTTAAAAACAATTAAAAAGGAGATAAAAGCACGTAAGAATAGACTCTTTTCCCCGTCACGACAGCATTTTACCCTTTCGTTTTCACCCAACCCTGACGATGCGCATAGATGGCCAATTGTGTACGATCATCCATCTCACATTTCATCAGCAGGTTGCTCACATGTGTTTTGACGGTTTTGATACTGATATGTAATTCTTCTCCAATGTCTTTGTTGGTCTTTCCCTCTGCAATAAGCAGCAGCACTTCCTTCTCCCGTTCAGTCAGACCTGATTCACTCTCTCTCGCTGTACGTTGTCTGATTCCCCGGGTTAACGCCTGCGACACATCACCTGTCATAACAGGCATGCCTCTATAGGCCCCTTGCAGAGCATAGATCAGTTCTTCAGCAGAGACTGTCTTCAGTACATAACTTACCGCACCCGCTTCAATCGCTTGCACAACCATATCATCCTCCAGGAAACTGGTGAGCATCACAATTTTCATCCCTGGAAATTCAGTCATGATGGCTTTTGTTGCTTCAGCGCCATTCATTACAGGCATCATCAGATCCATCAGAATCAGGTCCGGCATTTCACTATCATTTAACTTACGTAACTGATCAAGCGCATCCTGCCCGTGGCCCGCTTCTCCCATCACATGAAAAGTAGGTTCCAGCATCAGATATGTTTTCAACCCCATGCGCACCATATCATGGTCATCCACAATCATCACGTTTACTTTACCACTCATTGCGTTTCCCCCTCTGGTTCACTCAGGAACGTTCGGGAATTTCGGGATCAATACCCGTACCGTCGTTCCCGCTCCCGGTTTCGATATAATCTGAACTTGCCCCCCAAGCTTCTCTGCCCGTTCACGCATGGTAGATAACCCGTATGAACCCGGACGCTCCGCTTGCTGTAAAAATCCCTGACCATCATCGCTGATGCTCATACTGATCTGATGTTCACTCTCCCGTATGGACAGACTAACCACTCCAGCCTCTGCATGCTTCACAACATTGGCAACCGCCTCCTGAATAACAAGAAACAGCTGGTGCTCAATGGCATCCGAGATTCCGCCATCCAGTTCCAGCTCTTTCACACCTTTAAGACCATTCTGCCTGCAATAATCAGGAAACCAACTATCCAGTGCTGCGGTGAGGTCACGCCCTTCCAGCTCCACCGGTCGAAGTTGGGCAATAAGTCCTCGCATCTGACGCTGTGCAATATGCGACATCTGGATTAACTGGTCCAGTACTTTACCGCCATGTTCCGGATTCATCTCCAGCAGTCGCGGTAAGGACGAAGCCGACATATGCATGGCAAACAGCTGCTGGCTAACCGTGTCATGGAGGTCCCTTGCCATTCGTTTGCGCTCTTCAAGCACAGCCCGCTCCGAGGCTTGCTCCTTCTCAATGACTTCCTGCTCACCGAGGCGCTGAAGCAGTCTCATCTTTTTCTCAATCGAATCCATCATGACATTGAACTCCTGATAGACACGACCAAACGAAGCGTCATCCGCTTCAGGCATGCGCACCGCCAGATTACCCTTGGATACTTTCAACATGTTGAGATCAAGCAGGTCGATCTTGCGTTGGAGTCGTAATGCAGCGATATATCCGGTGATAACGGTGGCCAGCACAACAACAGCAACATAGGTCCATGCCCGCTGACGACCAGCCCCCATCAACACCTCTCCATACAATAGATAGAATCCGCCCAGCGTAATCAGACCAGTTAACGCAAAATACATCATCAGTTCCCATTTATTGGCCTTGAGAATTGTTCGAATCATGCATTAACCCACCTTATTCACTTTGACGTCTCCGATAAACACACTTACAATAATCCGTACTTTTTTGCTAGCTTCATGGTAATGGGCAGTTTCAGCCTGGGCACTACTCAGGAATCCGCCGCGTTTCTGGTTCAACAGTGACATATCTCCAATGAAGGAATTTGTCGTCACCGTCACACCCAGATCCATATCTTCTGGAACAAATACTTTCACATCTCCAATAAATGAAGAAATGACAATCTTCGTCTCCCCATAAGGAATCTGTGCCTTCGTCAAATCAATTACAGTATCTCCGATAAAAGCCGAGATGTTCATTGGTTTCAACGAGAACACTTCCTGCCCCATGTACAGATCACCGATGAACGCCGATTTGTTAATGGTATTGCCATTGCCATAATCCCCATAACCATTTCCGTAGCCATCATCATAATGTTCTCCATATCCGGTATCGTTAGAGTTATACGATTGATGTTTCTTCTTATATTGATGCCCTTGTGATGATGAATCCGTTGATCCTGTGAAATGAGGGCCATGTGCATCGTTCTTCTGTTCCTGTTTTGGTTTGCCAAATGTTTTCTCGAACTGTTCGTCAAACGATGACGGCATCTCCAGATCCTCTGGAGCCAACGGTTTATAAGGTTGCTCAGGTGCTGGAGGTGGCTGCATCTTGTCATGATGTTTCCGATCACGACGTCGTGGCCCGATCAGTACGAACAATCCTCCGCCAATCAGCATAACCGGGATCAGATAACGAATGAACTCCCCCATGGAGTAATCAATCCATCCCAGGTTACGGGCAAGAAAGTAACCACCAATCGCCAGTACAATTACCGGTCCTATAAAGGCGTAACCTCCGTTGCGACGAATCTCGGAGATTCCTTTGACCCCCCACCAGATTAGAAATAACGGCCAATATGTTCTGAAAATATATCCTACATCAATGTCATATCCCAATTGTCTGAACAAGATCATCGCACCAATAGCAATAAGAGGTATGCCAACCCACCAGCGGTCACGCGTCGATCGTTTCATCGCTCATGTCTCCTTTGTCTGTATTATGTATCCAGTGTAACTCAGACAAGACAATGAGAACAGCGGCGGCAGGTGGAATTCATCTCGGTCTCGAGACTGAGATCAGAGGATATTAATGTAAAAAAACTTCGCATATGTAAAACACCCCGGAGCTGCTGCTCCAGGGTGCTGAATCATCATTTGATTAATGAATCTTCAATTATTTTTTGTATTTTGATGCTTTGCCTTGACCTTGGCCAGTTTGGCCTGTGTTTTCTACACCGAACTCGGCATTGTATTTTTCATCAGGTGTTTGGAAATTATCTTGTACTTTGTTTTGAGCGGATTGCTTCACTTTTGCTGCTGCATTCTCTTCTCCAAACTCTGCATTGTACTTCTCGTTTGGCGTTTGGTACCCTTGTGATTTTTTAGCCACAACGAATCACCTCTCTCTTCATATTTACGATGCATTGCTACACCGCGGGGTTCGTCCCCAGTCAGTATTATGTGGAGAGAGCACTTCAGTTATTCATGTTCAACATGTGAAATTAAATGGCCTTGTCCAACCACGAATTCGGTACAGATTTGTACACGTCGATTGCATCGGCCAACTCGCTGAGCATCTTTTCTGTGCATTTCCCAGCGCCTTGCCTGATCACCTGTACCTCCACATCTTTTTTGCCCCACTCTTTGTACACTTGCTTGGTTGTCGGGAAATACAGATCGATTTTATTACCTTTAATCGCTGAACCCGTATCTGCAACAATTCCGTAACCATAGCCTGGAATATACAGAATGGAACCCATTGGGAACAATTTTGGATCAGCTGCAATCGTGGAAACTGTTTCTTTATCACGACGTACTTTGACACCGGAATACGTAATTCCGTATTGAGGATGTTTGGGTCCTTTTCCTGTAGACTCAACACCTGCCGTATATCCCGTTGCTGTAACCTTTTGTGTACCCAGGATTTGTTCTGAACGCGGAGCAAGCACCGGCATAGACGGATCTGCCACTTGTTTCTCTGGAAGCTCAGGTCTTGGAATGACCATTGGTTGTGGTGACCACAATAAAGCCATATACACCATGGTCGTCAACTGAGCCTCATCGCTGTATTGATGGCTAACCTGTTCCGGAAATTCTTGATCAGACTTGCTCGAAGTTTCAATAATTGGACCTTCAATGCCGCTGCTCTGACTCTCGACATGCAGTACTGTACTTTCCTCTTCAAATGTATAGGCATCCGCCTGATTCAGGTTGATCATCATCCCGGCGAATATTACACAGCCAACCAATAAACCCCGTATATGTTCCTTTTGAATTGAGAATTGCTTTTTCATTGTATAACCTCCCCCTCACTGCAAAGGTTTTCCAAAAAGCAATTAATCTATACTTTTTACTGCAAACACTACGAAAAAACGCCTGAATAACATAGGTCAATCCCATGTTATTCAGACGTTATTCAGAGTGATCAGCGCAACTTATGCACTGGTTATCTGATAGATCATTTGTTCATTTATACCAAACGTGTTGCAATTTCTTCTTTCAATTGAGCGATAATTTCATCGACCGGTTTCATGCCCAGATCGCCTTCTCCACGCTTACGCACGGATACGGCTTCTGCATTACGCTCATTCTCACCAACAACAAACATATAAGGCATTTTCTCAAGCTGCGCCTCACGGATTTTATATCCAAGCTTCTCGTTCCGCAGATCGGCTTCAGCAGAGATTCCCGCACGTTTCAGTTTCGCTTCCACTTCACGCGCATAATCGTCGAAGTTTCCGGATACCGGGATCACTTTTGCCTGTACCGGAGACAACCACAATGGGAAAGCTCCTGCAAAGTTCTCCAGCAAGAATGCTGTGAAACGTTCCATTGTACTAATTACACCGCGGTGAATAACGACTGGACGATGTTTCTGTCCGTCATCGCCCACATATTCAAGTTCAAAGCGCTCAGGCAACAGGAAGTCCAGTTGAACCGTAGACAATGTCTCTTCTTTGCCCAGAGCTGTTTTGATCTGTACATCCAGCTTCGGACCGTAGAACGCCGCTTCACCTTCAGCTTCATAGAATGGAAGGTCAAGTTCTTCCACAACTTCACGCAGCATGCGTTGGGACATCTCCCACATTTCGTCGTTCTGGAAGTATTTCTCGGTATCCTGCGGATCACGATAGGACAGACGGAAACGGTATTCGTTAATACCGAAATCCTTATAGACTGTTTGAATCAACTCGATAACACGAGCGAACTCTTCTTTGATCTGATCCGGCCGTGCAAAAATGTGTGAGTCGTTCAGTGTCATTGCACGTACACGATGCAGACCTGTTAACGCCCCCGACATTTCATAACGGTGCATCATACCAAGCTCGGCAATACGGATTGGCAGATCACGGTAGCTGTGCATGCTGGACTTGTACACCATCATATGGTGAGGACAGTTCATTGGACGGAGAACAAGTTCCTCGTTATCCATAACCATTTTCGGGAACATATCTTCCTGGTAGTGCTCCCAGTGTCCAGATGTTTTATACAATTCCACGTTACCCAGAACCGGTGTGTATACATGCTGGTATCCCAGGCTTTCTTCCAGATCCACAATATAACGCTCCAGAGTACGGCGCAGCTTCGCACCGTTAGGCAACCAGATTGGCAAGCCTTGACCGACCAGTTGGGAGAATGTGAACATTTCCAGCTCTTTACCCAACTTACGGTGATCCCGTTTTTTAGCTTCTTCGAGGAAGTGCAAATGCTCGTCCAGCTGTGCTTTTTTCACAAAAGCCGTACCATAGATACGTTGAAGCATTTTGTTTTTGCTATCTCCACGCCAGTAAGCACCCGCGACATTCATCAGTTTGAACACTTTGATTTTGCTAGTTGATGGTACGTGAGGGCCACGACACAAGTCGAAGAATTCACCTTGCTCATAAATCGTAATCACGCTGTCCGCTGGCAAATCACGAATCAACTCAAGTTTGTAAGGATCGCCCACTTCTTCGAACGTTTTGATCGCGTCCTCGCGGCTAACTTCCTTACGTACAATTGGCAAGTTCTCATTCACAATACGTTCCATTTCCTTCTCGATCTTTTGCAGATCTTCAGGATTGAGCGCATGTTCAAGGTCCATATCATAGTAGAAACCATCTTCAATGACAGGGCCGATACCGAGGCGTACCTCTTTGTTACCATATAAACGTTTCACTGCTTGAGCCATCAAGTGAGCTGTACTATGACGCATCACTTCAAGTCCTTCTGGTGAATCCAGAGTTACGATCTCCACCAATGCTCCCTCATGAAGTGTTGTGGACAAGTCCACCACGATACCATCCAGCTTGCCGGCTACGGCATTTTTGCGCAATCCGCTGCTAATTGAAGCGGCTACGTCCTCAATGCTACTGCCATCCGCGTACTCACGTACCGAACCATCCGGTAATTTAATGTTCACTGCCATTTGTCTCATTCCTCCTGTTAATGTAACCTTTGTGTCCAGATATTTATGGACTGATTATCTATTGCTATTCCAGTCATTTTGCAAAGGAACGCAAAAAACACCCGTCCCGGCAAAGGGACGAGTGATATATACTCGTGGTTCCACCCTAATTCAGCTGATTCATCCATATTCGGAAATACAGCCCTCATTGGCATGACGATAACGGGCATGACCCGGCAGATCCTTACTCGCGGATAATCCCCAATAAAGGCGATATTCTAACTCCACTTTCAAAATTGCAGCTACAAAGGGGTAAACCATACGGGATATCCGGAGGAAATTTCAGCCTTGGTTCCTCTCTCTGCACCGATCTTGCGTGTGGTTGTTGTCTTTGTCAACGCTTTTGGTTCAATGGTTCACATGAAAAATTCATGGATCAACAGTTATTATAATTGCCGAGATCACTTGCGTCAAGACCTGTCAACAATCCTGAGCGCAGCACTTCGCATTCCGGGCAATGATGACATATTTGCACTTTGTCTTCAAAGATCTGGCATATGGTCGAGATGATTGGCAGATCCGGGGTGCGTGTATGGAGCATGACCTTCTCAGGAGAGATTGAGATGAGTGTACTTACAATCATATCTTCAATATCCATCTCCAGTTCAAGACCCGGCATTTCCACAACGACCTGTTCATCCTTTTGCACGGGTAACAGATTAAGTCCAGCATCCAGGACCTGAAATTCATGCATTCCCTTGTGTACAAGATGAACCAGAGGTACTTTGGCTTCTTGAAAAAACACAAAATATTTTAACAACCCCATAAACTCTTCATACTGCCGATCCATCCAGAACTCATCCAGCGCATACTCCACTAATTCCTGAAGCTCCTGCTTATATGGCCGTATGCGGAAGTTGATAATGCCTTCAAGGTGAAAAAAGTGAACATCCTCTAGGTCCTGCCGTAGTCCACTGGCTAACGTAGTACGACGGCGCTCTCGAAGTCCGGGCTGATCCAGATCACCATTTAATAGAAGTGGCATGCAAATTCGATTGACCTTTTCCACCTCATGCTCATCCATGACAGAACACGCCTTGGCGATCATATCCTCCACCATGCTCCGTTCTTGTGTCTCCATAATGAAGTCGGCGAGTCCAAGGGAGAGCAGATCACTGATCCGGGGAAGCCATTGCTGGAAGTCTTCGTGATTCTCATTCCCTCTGCACACCCAGGTTGCTCTTCCATCATTATGTTTGAAGGTGAGCCGAAATCCTCTTTTACTTATATGTAAACCTTTGGTTTTTTCCTTGACACAACGATAAAATTGATCCGCTTCCTCTTGCCCCGATACATCGGTCCATACAGCAAACAGTTCCACAAGAATCACTCCTTTCCTTCCTGTTCAAAGTATATGGCAAGGCCGATGGGGATATACGAAGCGGATTGATGGAAAGCGTGTCATGATTTCTCAGTATATTATAAAGAGGTTTGGAGTTAAGACAAAAATGTGTTATTATTTTAATAACAGTATATTTCACGGGAAAGGAGGGAAGCCAAAATGAGACAACAACCTAGAATACTCCACTACACTATCATTATCATTTTGTGCGTTTTCCAAGCCTTGTGCTTCCCTATTCCGATGCAGTCCGAATCTGCCGTTGGGGTGTCTGTAGAAGCAACTTCCAACAAGGAAGTGCTGTTGCAAATACCCGAATCCCAGCAGAAACCTGTCATTCGCAAATATCCACAAGTTATGTCCAAGCTGATTGCGGTTACGCATAATAAGCCTGTCTTTCTTGTCCTCGCATTGTTATTGATGCTGCGAATCCCTACAACGGGTCTGTCCTTTAAACCGTGGTATTGTCTGTTTAAACGCAGATTATTTCTGCTACCTATTAAGTTTACCAGCATGTATGTATCCCTCACCCCTATAGCACCAAAATACGTGAACGCTCTTCACTAGCCGTTACGACGTATTTACAGGTTGCTTTTGCATGAAGACACCTCTGTAATTAAAGACGGTGCGCTTGTGCATAACTTATAACCCTTTTAGCACACGTTAGATAAACCCATGTTTATGACAGTACCTATTTTTGTTGTACCCACACCGACAAATTCAAATCATATGGCTGTGTCAGGAATTTCTGGCTCTGTTTACCCGCATCTTTTGATGTTCCCTTGAGCAGCAGATTAATCATTTTCGGGAAATAAGCCTGTCTTCTATGGCCAGCCCCTAATTATAAGGAGGCAACAATCCATGGATGTACGCGAAACAGACTTGCCGGGAATCGGCAAAAAATTTCAGATTGAAACAAGCAGCGGTGATAAAATTGTCATTATTATTCACGATGACGGTCGCCGGGAAATGTACCACTTCGAGTATGATGATCCCGATCAAAGCATCTCGATGATCACACTTGACGATTACGAAGCACGACAGATCGCTGCTATTGTTGGCGGATTAACTTACAAACCAAAACAGCTTGAAAATATTGAAGTAACGTTTGACGACCTGATTATCGAGTGGTACAAAATCGAACCATCCTTCGGAAGTATCGGTAAATCCATCGGTGAATTGGATGTACGTCAAAACTCTGGGGCAACGGTTATCGCCGTTGTAGAGAAAAATCACAAAAAACATATCAGCCCAGGTCCGGAGGTAGTTATCAGTGCAGAATCCACGGTGGTAGCCGTTGGCGAACGCAATCAGCAGAAACTGTTTAAATCCCTCCTCCTGACTGGAAGGGGGTAAATAGATGGATCATTTGATATTCGAAGTAGGTCTGGCCCTTGTGCTCATTGCAGCAGCCGGCCTTTTATCGGCAAAACTAAGATTTTCGGTCGTTCCATTTTATATTCTGATCGGGATGGCCGTTGGGCCACATGCCATGAAAATCTGGCATCTGGACTTTCGTTTTATTGAGAGTCAGCCTTTTATTGAATTTATGGGTCGGATCGGTATCCTGTTCCTTCTCTTCTACCTTGGACTTGAATTCTCGGTAGGTCGTTTAATTAAATCGGGTCGCTCTATTGCAGTTGGCGGCTCGATCTACATCGGCATTAACTTTACGCTGGGATTAATATTCGGTTTTGTGTCGGGTTTCCCAGTTGCAGAAGCACTTATTATCGCAGGTATAACTACTATCTCTTCCAGTGCCATTGTGGCCAAGGTACTCGTCGATTTGAAACGAACGGCCAACCCGGAAACAGAGATGATATTGGGTATTATTATGTTCGAAGATGTATTCCTCGCTGTATATATCTCGATCTTGTCCGGACTTGTGCTTAGTGATTCATCCTCCATCGGAGGCGTCATCATGTCCGCACTTATTGCCCTCGGATTCATGCTTATCGTGATTATCCTTGGACGCAAAGCAACACCGCTACTAAACAAATTGCTTAAAATTCGATCGAATGAACTATTCTCTCTCGTTGTATTTGGAGCCTTGTTCCTGGTAGCTGGTTTCTCTGAAACTATTCATGTTGCCGAAGCGATTGGTGCATTACTGGTTGGTCTGGTGCTTGCTGAAACAGAACACGCGAAACGGATTGAGCACTTGATTCTACCGTTCCGTGACTTCTTCGGAGCAATCTTCTTCTTCAGCTTTGGATTGTCCATTGATCCGTTGTCCTTAGGTGGCGATGCCGTATGGTTAGCTCTGATTGCAGTTGTTATTACATTGTTCGGTAACTTCCTGGCGGGTATGCTGGCCGGGCGCAGTGCAGGACTATCGCCCAAAGCTTCGGCGAATATCGGATTAACCATTGTGTCACGGGGTGAGTTTTCCATCATCTTGGCCAACATGGGTAAAGCCGGGGGACTGTTGCCAATGATTCAACCGTTTGCCGCGCTGTATGTCCTAATTCTGGCCATTCTGGGTCCTTTATTAACCAAAGAGTCCAAACATGTATTCCGTTTATTGGATAAAATATTCAAGTTCAAAGATCCTCGGAAAAAGAAAGAAGAACCAAAGGTTCTGCAGAAAGAAGGATAATCCCTATGTCTGTACAGAACAGACATACTAACGTACTTCGCGGCTCTTACGCCGATCTTTCTGTGACTAACCCAGGGAGAATGGCTCGAAAGCCGCACTAAGGAGGATGACCTATGAAAGCACCTCTGATATCGGCTAATCCGGTGCCAAACACCGCCAAGACCAGGATATCGTCTACCCGCCGCTGGTTAAACCTGTTTCTCGTTATTGCGGGCGGAATTCTGGCCTCCGTGGGACTTGAATTGTTCTTACACCCCAATAAAATTATTATTGGAGGCATTACAGGCATTTCCTCACTCTTCGCCCACTGGACCGAAATGAGGATTGGTTTGTTCCTATTTTTATTCAATGTGCCGTTTATATTTCTGTCTTACAAGATTGTGCAGAAGAAATTTGTACTGGTTACTGTTCTAGGTCTGGTTGTCTTTTCGATCGGTGCCATTGTGCTTCATCCCATGCCGCCACTTGTAGAGCATCCGCTGGCTGCTGCCATGTTTGGCGGATTATGCCTCGGACTCGGAATTGGACTCGTCGTGCGGTATGGCGGGACACTGGATACGCTGGAAATCGGTGATCCGTCTTCCCGCCCACCTGAACGTGTGTTTAGCGGAAAACGGATGCTTATCGAAAAAATAATCATGCTGCTTAACTTGTTGATACTGACAGCCGCTGGTGTTGTCTTTGGCTGGGACCAAGCGATGTATTCTGTAATCGCCTATCTTATTGCTTATGAAATGGTGTACATTGCGTTCAGGGGCTTCTCTTCCAAACGCAAAGTATGCATATTGACCACACAAAGCTCTCAAGTTGAAAAAGCTGTACGCAAACGGCTACGCCGTGAACCTGGAATTCTGGAAGCCACTTCTGACTCAACACAACTCGCGATGGCGGAAGGATGGATCAGGCAAATCCCGGGTGCACTTTATTATGAGGTACATGTGCTGGAGATGATCTGGTTGAAGTCCATTGTGCGTCACATTGATCCACATGCGGGCATTGTAACGAATCCGGAAAAATAAAAAAACGCTCTCTTCCCCTATGGATGGACAGTATTGTCCACCAAGGTCAGAGAGCGTTTTTTTCTGTTATTATAATTAATTGTTATTATAGTTCAACGATGGCTTTGACTACATGTGAATCTGGCAATAACCATTGATCTATTGCAGTAGGTAACTCATCAAATTCCACACGGTGTGTGATATACCCATCCATACTTAATTTCTTTTGACGCAAGGTGGACAGAACCTGATCAAAATCTTCACGGGTTGCGTTTCGACTGCCCAGGATACTCATCTCCCGCTTGTGAAATTCGGGGTCATGAAAGGTAATATCCGCTTTCACCAGTCCAACAAAAATGAGTTGACCACTATGCGCCACATATTGAATGGCCTCATTCATGGAATTCACGTTACCTGTTGCATCGAAGACAGCTGTAGCATAGTCGCCTCCCGTAATTTCAGCCACTTGTTGTACAGTATGTTCATTGGCCTGTACTAGGTCATCCGCTCCAGCCCAAGTCCGGCTAAGCTCCAGCCTGTCCAGATTACGATCAACGGCAATAACACGCGCTCCAGCCTGTTTGGCAAATGCCATCACACCCAATCCAATGGGGCCAGCTCCAATCACAACCACATGCTCACCAGGTTTAATTCCTGCTCTTCTGACAGCATGGGCTCCAATGCTTAATGGCTCTACCATTGCCGTCTCATCCAGCGTCAAACCTTCTGCTGAGAGCAGATGTGAGACAGGCACGTTAATTTTTTCTCTCATGCCTCCGTCTACGTGCACACCCATGACTTGCATGGACGCACAACAATTGGTTTTTCCACTGCGACATGCAATACAGTGACCGCAGTGCAGATACGGAATAATACTTACTTGATCCCCAGGCTGTAACCCAGCCTCGTTCGGACCGATTTCTTCAATAACAGCCGCCAGTTCATGACCCAGAACACGAGGATAGGTAAAGAATGGCTGATTGCCTTTGTACGCATGCAGATCCGTTCCACAGATCCCAATCCGCCGAATGGCAACCAACGCCTCTCCTTCTGCTCGTTCCGGTTGAGGCAGGTCCTGGAGCTTCAATTGATCTATTTCTTCACATACAATGGCTCTCATCGTTGTTCCCCCTTGGATGCTTCTGCTGACGTGTTGCTTGGCTTCGTATTATATTCAGGTCGTCCGCTTGACCACGTCTCGTTATGCAATGGAGCCAGAATGCGCAGCACTTCATCCAGCAGGCTCTGATCCAACGGTTCCTCTATCCAGGCTGCATTATTGAGGATATTGCGCTGGCTGGCACTGCTCACCAGTGTTGTCGGAATTCGTTCATTCGATGTGGAGAATTGCACGGCCAGCTTGGCAATGTCACTACCTTGTTCTGCACAGAAGCGGGCAGCCTTCAGGCAGAGCTCTTTCACCCGATCATCTGCCGGATGCCAGGCAGGAGCCCCTCGGGTACTCAACAAGCCCATAGAAAGAGGCGAAGCATTGACAAGGCCAATTTCTTTTTTTTCCAACAAGGGCAATAACGATAATAACGAGGTATCATTCAATGAATAATGACAATACGAGATGATCGCATCCGCATCGATCTGTGGCAGAACCTTCTCAAACAATGGTAAGGGCAATCCACAAATGCCCGCATGTCGTATAACTCCCTGCTCTTTCAGACGCAGCAACGTTGGAAAGGCTTCTTCTACGATGATCTCTGCTGGCACAAATTCAATATCATGTAGGAACAGAATGTCGATATAGTCTGTATGCAGTCGATCCAGGCTCTCTTGCACGCTATCCAGAATCCGCTGACGTGAAAAATCAAACTCATTTTCCCCATACCGTCCGGCTTTGGTTGATAACATATATGAATTTCGCGGCAAGCTAACGATGGCTTCACCCAACACTGTCTCCGCTTTTGTCAGCCCGTAGTAAGGCGAAACGTCTATGTAATTCATCCCCGCATCTACGGCTGCATGTACAGTGCGAATCCCTTCGTCCCGGTCAATGTCACGAAATACAGAACCGAGTGAGGATGCTCCAAAACTCAATACAGGTACGTCCAGTTTCGTCTTGCCAAGTATTCTTCTCTTCATCGGTTTAACCCCTTCCAGCGTGTCTGTCTACACAAGTTCCCCTTCATTGTAACAGTTCAATTTCAATATAAAATATCGCCAATTGCGTAACATGTACTGTTTGATGACCTCGAACCGCAGAAAGAAATCAAAAAGCCCGCCGTCTCTCCAAACGGAGTAGTCAGCGGGATTGGCTTCATAAATACTTATCTAACGATCAAAGTTTATAAAGAGTAGTATTGAATTAATTAGAATTAGTTCTGCATTACGAAATCTTCATGCACGGCATTCTCTTCGTCAAACATACGCACGATGTCATATCGGGTGTTACGTTGTGCCGGGATATAACCGGACTCCCGAATCAAACGGAGAATGGATTCAATGTTAACTTTGTAAGTTGCACCAGCAGCAGATACAACGTTCTCTTCGATCATCGTGCTACCGAAGTCATTACAACCAAATTCAAGCGACTTCTTACCGATCTCAGGACCCATCGTTACCCAAGAGGATTGAATGTTCTTGATATTATCCAGCACCAGTCGGCTGATGGCTACAGTCTTCAAGTACTCTTCCGGAGTCTGACGCTCCAGCTTAAGGTTGGTATTGTCTGGCTGGAAGGTCCAAGGAATGAATGCCAGGAAACCTTCGGAGTCATACTTGTTCGCAATACATTCGTCCTGAGCTTCACGTACACGGAGCAAGTGTAATGCACGCTCTTCCATCGATTCACCAAGTCCGATAACCATCGTTGCCGTGGTGTTCATACCGATGCGGTGTGCAGTTTGCATAACGTCCATCCAATCACGCCATGAACCTTTCAAGCGACTGATCTTCCGACGTGTGCGGTCATCCAGAATTTCAGCACCGCCGCCAGGCAAGGAATCCAGTCCAGCTTCGTGAATGGCACGAACAACTTCTTCCAATGTAAGGCCATCGGATACTTCAACCATTTTCATAATCTCCGCTGGGGAGAAAGAGTGCATCGTGATGTTTGGGAAACGCTCTTTGATGGCTTTCAACAGGTCTGTATAATAGCTGAAAGGCAAGTTTGGATTCGTTCCACCTTGCATCAAAATCTCGGTACCATTCACATCTTCCGTTTCCTGAATCTTCTGGAAAATCACTTCGTCCGGAAGCACATAACCTTCATCCGAACCAGGTCTGCGGTAGAAAGCACAAAAACGGCAGTACACATCACACACGTTTGTGTAGTTGACGTTACGCCCAATTACAAATGTTCTGTATGGTTCAGGGTGCATGCGTTTCATAATGACATTAGCAGCTGCCCCGATTTTGTCCACTTCATTGGATTCAAATAACTGAATCGTGTCTTCCAAGTCCAAACGTTCGCCCCGAAGGGCTTTATCTAAGATACGGTCTACCGTACTCATCGTAAAAAAGCCTCCCTCATGAAGAGAAATTATATAACGATCCGTCCCAACTTGCTCAAGAGAAGCAAGTTCTGGTGGCAACATCGTATTTCTGTACTCCACATATCGTAACACAGGTTACATGTGAAAAAAAGCACCTTATGTACAGGTGCTTTAAAAATAAGTAAAAATTTTTACATATGGAAAAGAATTAGTTCGAGATTAAGTGATACGCATCGGCGTATTCGGGCATCCACTTTTGTTAGGATTCCTGAAGTGCTTGTTCCAAATCTACAATGAGATCTTCGATATCTTCCAGACCTACAGAGAAGCGCAGCAACCCATCTGTAATGCCACGGTCACGGCGAACCTCAGCCGGCATTGCCGCATGAGACATCATCGCTGGGTAGGACAGAATACTCTCCACAGCTCCCAAGCTTACAGCAACAATGGGGAGCTTCACCCGGTTAAGAACTGCTTTTGCACGATCACCTGAACCGACGTCAAAAGAAACGACAGCTCCATATCCTGTGGACTGGCGCTCATGTGCCTCACGGCCCGGATGATCCTCAAGTCCAGGATAAAACACAGCGGTAATATCACTGCGCTCATTAAGCCATGCCGCCAGTTTGGCTGTGCTCCGTTCACTATGAGCCATGCGAGCCCCCAAGGTTTTCATCCCGCGCATCAGAAGCCAGGATTCTTGTGCCCCGAGTACAGTTCCAAGTCCATTTTGCAACTGTTTCAGTTGTACGCCAAGTGATTCCGTGCGAGCAACCGCTAACCCTGCCAGTACATCACTGTGACCTCCGAGAAACTTCGTAGCACTATGTACGACGATGTCCACACCAAGCTCAATTGGACGCTGATAGTACGGTGTCATAAAGGTGTTATCCAGAATCGTGATGAGGTCATGTTCCTTCGACCAGTCAGTTACGGCAGCGATATCCGTAATTCGCAGTGTAGGGTTGGACGGTGTTTCCATATAAACTGCCTTGGTGTTTGGCTTGAGTGCCGCTTTTACTTCATCTATATTGGTCATGTCTACAAAGGTTGTCTCGATCTGCATACGGCTTAATATGGAAGTAAGCAAACGATACGTACCTCCATATACGTCTTCCGTTACAATCATGTGATCCCCTGCAGAGAACATCATGAACACGCTTGAGATCGCAGCCATCCCCGAAGAATAGGCAAAGCCTCGTGCGCCGCCCTCCAGCAATGTGATGTAATCTTCCAGAGCCTGACGTGTCGGATTACCCGAACGACTGTAATCATGTTGAGGCGGATTGAAGATATCAAAATGATGGAATGTTGATGCTTGGTAGATCGGTACACTGGAGGCTCCAGTCGTTTTGTCAATCTCATCGCCAAAATGGAGCAATTTGGTATCAAATTTCAACTCGGAATTGGGCTTGTTGTTGGACTCACTCATGAGTGCACGCCTCCTTCCACTTCCTGTTGTGCAGCTGTCAGAGCATTGCCGAGATCTGCAATCAGATCATCTGCATGTTCAATGCCTACGGAGAACCGGAGCAGACGGTCATCCACACCTACGGCTTCACGAATTTCAAGAGGTATATCCGCATGAGTTTGTACCGCCGGATAAGTCATGAGAGATTCCACTCCACCGAGACTTTCGGCAAAAGCAATGAGTTTGATATGACGAAGTAATGGTTCAACATAACGTGCATCCTTCACTTTGAAAGAGAAGATACCGGTGTTACCCGTGGATTGTTTATTCTGTACCTCATACCCCGGATGATCGGATAGGCCTGGATGATACACTTCAACCACCGCTGGGTGCTCAAGCAAGTATTTGGCAATGGTAAGTGCATTGTACTCATGACGCTCCATGCGAAGAGCCAAGGTTTTCATACCTTTCATCAACTGGTAGGAGTCACTTGGAGATAATACCGCTCCAATGGAATTATGCAGGAACGCCATCTCTGCAGATAATGCCTCACCCTTGGTTATAATTAATCCGGCCAACACATCATTGTGTCCGCCCAGATATTTGGTAGCGCTATGAATGATGATATCGGCACCCAGTTCAATCGGACGTTGGAAAAATGGAGTCAGCAACGTGTTGTCAACAATGGTCAACAGGTTGTAACTTTTCGCCCAGGAAGCGACAGCTTCCACATCGGTGATCATCATCAACGGATTGGTTGGTGTCTCAATAAATACAGCTTTGGTATTCGGCTGACGAACATTTTCCAGTGCTGCAATGTCATTTGTATCCACATAACTTGCGGTTACACCGAAACGGGACAAGATGCGTTCAAGCAGACGATAGGTTCCGCCGTATAGATCCAGCGATACAATCAGATGATCCCCTTGACCGAACATGGCAAAGATGGTTTGTAGCGCGGCCATACCTGAACTACAGGCAAATCCTGCATCACCGGACTCCAGCGCTGCGGCCGCCTCTTCCAACACTTTGCGAGTTGGGTTGGTCGTACGAATATAATCAAACCCCGTGCTTTGTCCAAGCTTCGGGTGGCGAAACGCAGTGGATTGATAGATCGGAAAGTTAATGGCGCCTGTAACCGGTTCATTGATGGACCCAATTTGTGCTAAGCGGCTTTCGATTTTCAACTTGTTGTTGTCTTCCATTGCTGCATCCTCCTGTAATCTCGATTAGATTTGCGGGCCAATATCGTAAGGTGTTTCTTGATACACATAGTAATTGAGCCAGTTAGAGAATAATAAGTTGGCATGAGCGCGCCAAGTAGCTGGTGGCACACGGGAAGGATCGTCATTCGGATAATAATGTCTAGGCAATGCGATATCCAACCCTTTAGCTGTATCCCGGTCATACTCCCACTTTAATGAGAACGGGTCATACTCGGCATGTCCTGTGGCAAAAATCTGTTTGCCGTCTCTGGTAGCAACCAGGAAGATCCCCGCTTCCTCGGATTCAGCCAAAATCTCTAAATTCTCATTCTTTTCAATATCTTCGCGTCTCACTTCCGTATGACGGGAATGTGGAACGTTGAATACTTCATCGAATCCACGCAACAACGGAACATGTGGTTTGTTGATGGTATGTGGGAAAACGCCAAAACACTTTTCATCAAGTGCAACCTTGGGTACGTCAAAATGATGGTATAAACCTGCCTGGGAAGCCCAACATATGTGGAGGGTTGAAGTCACATTGGTTTTAGTCCATTCGAAGATCTCCTGGATTTCATTCCAATAGTTCACGTCTTCGAAATCCATCTGTTCCACAGGGGCGCCCGTAATAATCATTCCATCGAAACGACGGTGCTCAATCTCATCAAAGGTTTTATAGAACAGATCCAAATACTCCTGAGACGTATTCTTCGACGTATGGGATTTGGGATGTACGAGAACGACATCCACCTGAATAGGTGTGTTTCCCACCAGACGAAGCAATTGTGTTTCGGTCGTTTCCTTTGTGGGCATCAGGTTTAATATAGCGATACGGAGTGGACGAATATCCTGCTGATATGCAGAAGTTTCATCCATGACGAAGATATTCTCTCCTTCAAGTACTTCTTTTGCTGGTAGCGTATCGGGTATTTTGATTGGCATAGTAAGTCTAACTCCTCCTTGTGCATAGATAGATGCAGCCACCCCTGGCTTGATGTCTTCACATCAATACAGTTATAGACTGCCTTGAGCTTGTAAAAACATTGAATTGCTCTTTCATCCAACATTACAAACAACCTCAAGTTCCTTAGCGAAAATCACTGCTGAGAAGTCGGGGCATATGACAAAGACCTTACTCGGATTTCGAGAAAGGTCATATGTAAAATAGATATGCGCCTCTCTCATCTCTCAGTTACAACAGTGCCACTTGACACTTAGTCGCTGCAAGAATTAGCACCGTGCGGTATACCGCCGGTTGCCGGGTTTCATCGGGCCAGTCCCTCCACCTACTCTTGATAAGATTTCGCTGTATTAGATTGTAATTGAATATGGTTCACCGTCTACTTTATTACATTAATGCCCTCACGTCAAGTTGCAGTTCGATGTCTGCTTCCCAGATCGGAACCGTTCATCATCCATTGTCATACACTGCCTCAGGGCGCGAAATAGACACATTTTTGCGCTTGAAAGCACCTTGTACCAGCGGTATACTAAACAAGGTGTTATAAACCCTTATGTGAGAGGTGACATATTAAATGGATGGCGACCCGAGGCCTGACTGGCAGCCGAATTCCGACAAACTGCATAGAGAACTGACATCAGCATGCCGGCAGCGGGACGTGACTTCCGTTTGATTATATAGTGAACGCAGCCCTGATCTCCAGGCTCCGCTGCCGACCGGCTGATTTGTTCTTTTTGCGCCCATAATGATAATATCCGCCAAGTTGGCGGGTGCAGAAGGAGTAGATTAACGATGAAAATCCGGTTGGTAAACAACGGTGTATTTATTCCGGTGGACGACATTCAGCAGGCGCTGACTCCACCAGCGGAAGGA
Organism: Paenibacillus sp. FSL E2-0151; assembly: GCF_037993015.1. Lineage (NCBI taxonomy): Bacteria > Bacillati > Bacillota > Bacilli > Caryophanales > Paenibacillaceae > Paenibacillus > Paenibacillus sp. FSL E2-0151. The sequence goes on along the minus strand of NZ_CP150308.1, from coordinate 2,078,178 downwards.
TTTTACTGGATTGATGCAGACGTAGACGATTTGGCGGTACTTCAGCCGCTGTTCTTGATGCATGATCTGGCTGTAGAAGACTGTCTTAGTGACGAAGAACAACGTCCGAAGATTGAAATTTATGAGAACCATTATTTTATTGTGATTAATAGCATCCGTTTCGATGATGAAGAGATATTTCTACGTGCGGTCAACTTATTCCTTGGCAGACATTTCATTATTAGTGTTACCAAGCACAAGATCAGCGAATTGCGCACACTGAAACCGATCCTGTGGGAACAGGAAATCAGTACACCGGATCGTCTGCTGTATTTACTGGTTGACTTGATTGTTGATAATTATTTCACCGTAGGTGACCGAATTGAAGCACGAATCGAGAAGCTTGAGGAAGACATTCTGATGCATACCAAAAAGTCACATTTGAGTGAAATTATCGGGCTGCGCAGTGAGATTTTGTGGCTGAAAAAAGTGCTCGGACCTCAGAAAGAGGTCATTAACACCTTGAATAAAAAAGATCTGCGTCTCATCGATGATCAACTGCAAAAGTATTTCAGTGACATCTATGAGAATGCTGTAAAAATATCTGAAACCTTTGAGACTTATCGCGACCTGATGGGCAACTTGCGAGAAGCCTACCAATCCAGTATTGCGAACCGGGCGAATGAGATCATGCGTGTATTTACCGCCATTACCACGGTCTTCATGCCGCTGACGGTCATTACCGGTATATACGGCATGAACTTTACGAACATGCCAGAGCTTAACTGGAAATACAGCTATTTTGTTGTGATTGGCCTAATGGTTACCCTGGGCCTGAGCATGTTCTTCATTTTCCGCAAGAAAGACTGGGTATGAACTCGTATGAAATAACAAAGACGAAGCGCTCCTCCGGGAGAAACGCCTCGTCTTTTTTCATTTCTGATTATTAACCAACATTCTTCTCTGTCTCTGCGTGCCGACGGAAGCGGATTCGAATCATGCGCAGTCTTTCATAGACCTGCTCCAGACTTCCTCCATCGGGTTTCTCTCCTCCATACACCTTATGTAATACTGGCTTCAGGAACGTATCTCCCAGCTCCTCATACGCACTCCATACGGCCTCTTGTTCGTTCTCTGGCATCACTGCCAGCTCCACATCAAGAAGACAATCGGTGTCATAACCTTCGTGATCCAGTGCCTCTAACAGCTCAACCAACTCGCGTCGGGATAATCCAGATCGATTAACAATCTCCTCTAACGTATGCCCTTCCTTCATGCCTTCAAGCACCTGCTTACGCGTGGTGAACTTATCAAGTTCCTGCTTGTACTTCTGCTCTCTCTGCTTGTATAACCAACTCTCATACTCTTCTTCCTTCAGCGCCGTGTATACCCAGTCCAGCGGGAATGTCGTTGAACGCTCCAGTCCGGTTGTAATCTCCATCCATTCCGCACCATACTCAGTTGCTTTGCTCTCTCCTACGCCCGGAAGTTGCATCAGTTCATCCAGCGATTGCGGAACAAAGGCACTGATCAAACGCAGCAGACGATTCGTTGCAATAAAATACGGTGCCTTCCGGTCAGACACAGCTCTCTTCCTGCGCCATGTGCACAGATCCGTATATAATTGTTCATTGCCGTATAACTCACTGTAACAATGGAGCCGCTGTCCACCATAACTGCGTGACTTCAGATCATCATTCTCATGAAATAACCCCTGCAACTGCGGTCGGTACCCCTCACTCATCTGTATGGCAAGCTGATGACGGTAAATATGAAGCAGCTCCTCCCAAGAAGTCCCTTCATACCAGATGCTGTCCTCACGCTCTCCTTCCTCGTAGCGACTCCATCCCAGCTGCCAACTATCTTCCTCTTCCCCAATCCATAACTGTGCATACTCTGCATTCTGATCTGACATTCTGGACAATCTGTTCATGAAAATGACTTCCATTTTCGTTCCCTCCCTTTGAATATTCAGCTTATACGAGTTAGAGATACTACCTATAGGCAGCACAAAAAAACACCCCTCCTGCAAAATCCATGCAAGAGAGGTGCTTCCTCATTAACCGTACTATGCTGTTGCCCATATCATACCACAATGGTAAAATTCGTCAATCCCTTAATGACCTACTTATTCAATGCCAACTTGGCAAGCGCCAGCGAACCACACAGCCCTGCATTGTCGCCAAGTCCTGGTGAAACAACATACTGGTCAATGTCGGATTGAAGTGCCGGATGCTGAACGTATCCAGCCAGCAACTCCTGCAGTTTGCTACGAACCATCGGGAACAGGTGCTCCTGCTTCATTACTCCGCCCCCCATGACAATTTTCTGCGGAGAGAGAATCAGAACATAGTTCATCAGGGCGTGTGCCAGGTAATGTGCTTCGATCTCCCAAGCCTTATGATCTGCAGGCAGTTCATAAGCCGGTTGCTCCCAACGTTTGTTAATGGCCGGTCCTGCTGCAAGGCCTTCGAGGCAGTCACCATGATACGGACAGAAACCCTCGTATGTATCCTCCGGATGTCTGCGTACAATGATATGTCCCATCTCTGGATGTGACAATCCATGGACCATTTTACCGCCAACCACAGCACCTGCACCAATACCTGTACCCACAGTGATATACAGACAGCTCTCAAGACCTTGTGCAGCGCCCCAGGTTGCTTCTCCAAGTGCCGCACCATTCACATCCGTATCAAATGTCATCGGCACATCAAAATGCTCCTTGAGCTTGCCAATCACGTTATACTGTCCCCAATGTGGTTTAGGTGTTGTTGTGATATAGCCATATGTTGGGCTTCCTTCAATCGGATCAATCGGACCGAATGAACCTACACCCAGAGCTTCAATGCCTTTGCCTTCAAAAAATGAAATCACTTGAGCCATGGTCTCTTCCGGTGTTGTTGTTGGAAAACTTACGCGTTCCAGAACTTCTCCGTTTTCTGTGCCAATACCACATACAAATTTGGTTCCGCCTGCTTCAATTGCGCCTAAGATCGTCATGTTAGTCACACTCCCAAGTTAGTTTAAAAAGGAATTCGAATTGCTTTACTTGATGACACGATAATTACCCTGCTACTTGTTCTCCAGCTTGGACAATCGTTTCATTAACGTTTGCCTCCAGCTGTCTGACAGCGCAGGAATGGCCAGCAACGCCTGAATACCTTCGACATTTTCTTTCCCCTGATTCATGATTCGATTGGCTTCAAGAACCGTCATTGAGGCTGGATCGGTGCTGATCCGTCGAAATATCGATGAAGGCCTTATCTCACCTTCTTGCAGTACACGAAAGTAAAAGCCGGTATATCCACTCTCCTGAAAATAAACAGGCAGCTCCTTATAGTCATACCTCGCACCCAGCTTGAAGCAAGGTTGTCTGGGCTGACTGACCTGCACTGTGGCTTCGCCCAACTCGTACACATCACCAATCCGTACGTCTTCTTCGGCACAGCCTTCAACCGTCAGATTTTCTCCACAAGCTCCCCAATCCAGCTTGCGATCCATCAGTTGTTCCAGCGCCGGATAACGACTGTAATCGTATACACAAACGGCTTTGTCAGGGCCGCCATGATGCACCAGATCCGCCTGCGCGTCCCCTGTCATTCCAGTGAATGACAGGAAAACCGCGTCGGATACAGGATGTTTCACAATGCCGCTCAGCACTTCACGCTTCTGCCCAGGGAGCGGCCGCGGCAGTCCTACATTAATGGCCAGAACAGCTGTATTGCCCTCCCCTGGCTTTCGATCAGATGTGAGTGTCATTTGCGTCATACCTCCCATAATCACTTTCTTTTAACGCACAGAGCCGCCAAATACGAGTGTATTACTCAAGAGCCGACCTGGAGAAGTCAGCATTTTGCCCCCGGCATACATACCCGAGGAAGCACCGCCATCCAGATTCATGGCCTGTTTGGCACCAAGCTTCTGCATCACCGCTGCCCACTCCTTGATTGTTGCTCCGGAAACGGTAGCCAGCATAACAGAACCGTCTGCCATGATCGCAATACCACTTCTGGCTCCGGAAGCATTAAGAATCTTGGAATCCTTGAAACCTTCGCTCGTCGGATTGACAGCTACCTTGCCGTCTTTCACCAGACGGGGTCCTGCCCCAACAGCAGTCACTACATCTTGCCAAGGGATCTCTTTGCCTGCTGCGTTCGTATACTTATAATTCATTTCTACGGTCGAACCAACGGTGAAACGATCCGAAGAAGACTTCTGATTACCTGTGAAAACCAGTACCGAGCCATTCTTAGGAATCGCTACATTTGTATTGGGCACTTTTTTGGTCACGATACCTTTCTCCATGACAACCGCAGTGCCACCTTTGAATCCGACTGTGGCACCTCGTTCAGGCGTATATAGCATCGTAATGCTTGCGTTCGCTGAAGGTGTTCGATTAATAAAGGTGGCATACCAACTCCGTGATTTACCTTTTGTATCCATTACTTTACCTGTCAAACTCACTTGAAGTGAATCCATGATCGCCGAGCCGTCTTCCTTAAATCCGATGGATGTTCCGTATCTTCCAATATGTATGACCTTACCATTTGCTATTAACATACCGTATGGATCTGGTGCTCCGTTATATGCTTCAAAAAATGCTCCGTTAATGGCTGCTTGCGCACCATAGGCTTTCACAATCGATGGCAATGTTGCCGTCTGGCCAACTTGCTTCTTCGCGAGTCCGACAGTAACCGGTGTTCCCTTTGGAATCGAAACGGTCTGTACGGTAAAATTACGTCCTGCTGCTTTTACTTTCTGTACTTTGGTACTAATTGCTGCTTTGGCATCCACTGTCTGTGGTGCACTTACTGCTCCCGAAAGAATTACGGGCAAGGCCAGGACAAGGGCCATAGCCCCTGTCCACCACTTTTTGCCTGTTCGTACGTTATTCATGTTGCTCACCCTATTGCCACTCCCATCCAAGAGCCAAGGCTCTTCATCTCAAGTTGTTCAAACTTGTCCATCACCATATCCGGATCAAGACGCAATTCACAGATATCCAGCGCACAGGCAACCGGAACAGCACAATGAATCTCTGCCAGTTTGCGGGACAGATGAAGCATGTCCAAATCATTCTCAATCTTGTTACGCACCGAAGGGGTCAGTTTATCCATGTTGCTCAGAATCCCTTCAATGGAGCCGTATTCCTGTACAAGCTTCAACGCTGTTTTCTCACCAATTCCCCGTACTCCGGGATAATTGTCGCTGGCATCTCCCATCAGACCCTTCATGTCAATCACTTGACGAGGTGTCAGTTGTTTCTCAGCCATGAGCGTTTCAGGGTTGTACACCATGTAGTTGCCATGGCCTTTTTTCATAATAATGATACTTGTGCGGTCATTGATCAGTTGCAACATGTCGTGGTCACCCGTCAGTACCATAACATTCATATCGGTCTCTTCGGTATAATACTTCGCAAGCGTCCCGATACAATCGTCGGCTTCGAATCCTTGTGCACCTATATTCGGAATACCCAGGCTATCCATGACTTCACGAATCAGAGCAAATTGGGGAATCAGGTCATCCGGAGCTTCGGCCCGGTTGCCTTTGTAGGCTGCATATTCTTCACCGCGGAACGTCTTACCGCCCATATCCCAACAACATACGACATGACTTGGCCCAAAAGTCTGAACCGCATCCCAGAAATAACGGATAAATCCGTAGACTGCGTTGGTAGGCAATCCTGCCTTTGTACGTCTGATATATCCGCTTGCAGATGTCGCATAAAAAGCACGGAACAACACCGCCATACCATCTACCAGCAACAAAGTAGGTTCATTACGTTGATTCACTTGAATTTGTTCTCTCCTATCTAAATCTAGCATATAAAATATCGAAACTAATTCTATCATTATAGCATAGTTCCGCCAACCATCGTTCAGCCAAAAAAGCCCTGAATTCTGAACAATTCAAGGCTGATATTCAGCGCGTTTATGCGTTATTCCATTCCTGCTCGTACGTTTCTTCCTTGAATCCAACCGTCACCTTTTCTCCGTCCGTAACGATCGGACGTTTGATCAGACGACCATTGGAAGCCAGTAAACGAATCTGTTCATCAGCGGACATGCTCGGAAGCTTGTCCTTCAATTGTTGTTCTTTATATACTTCCCCACTCGTATTAAAGAACTTTTTCACTTCCAGTCCACTCTTTTGGATGAGTTCTGTTAGTTCAGATTCTGAAGGCGGTGAGTCAAAAATAGGGATTAACTCCAGCTCATGTCCTTGAGCTTCAAGCCATTTTACAGCTTTGCGGCATGTACCGCATTTGGCATATTGATATATTTTTAAGTTACTCATTGATTTTCCTCCTAGTGTGTGGCTCCTGTGTGGCTCCGGTCTCGACTTCTCGCTTCCCTTGGTTTGCTTCGCAAATCCAAAAGTCGCTCCAAATCGATACCATCGCCATGTAATTTTACTGACTTTTGCGAATGAGATCAAAAACTCACATTCGTCTATATTTTTTCGGATCAAAATCTTACAGCTTTTGTATCCTTAAAAGCTTTTGAGATTTGAATTCTTGAAATATTTAACATCAAATTGGTAAACATCAATACATTAACCATAGAACCATAAAGATTAGCCTACGGCATGTTGTTCGGGTGCATTAAGCATCCCTCACAAGGGTAAGACAAACAGCGTTGAACTCCAAACAGGACAGGCCGTGCAAGAGACTGCGACACAGGGCGCAGATCTAAGGGACTCGTCGCAGCTTCCTACAGTTCTTCTCTGGGAGCTACCTCATCATTCAAACGCTTCTCAAGCGCGGCCATATCTGCTGGAAAAGGAGCCTGGAATGTTATGCGTTCCTGTAGAATTGGGTGTTCAAACGTCAGCTCACAAGCGTGTAATGCTTGGCGTTCGATCCAGCTGTCCCGTTCTTCCCGGACAGCCATGGTCTGCTCATCGATCTCGTGCACAGGTAGTGTCTTGTACATTCGATCACCTATCAACGGGAAGCCGATGGACGTCATATGTACCCTGATCTGATGGGTTCTGCCACTTTCCAGCTTTAGGCTTATCGCACTGGCGCTGCCCCCTGACCAACGTGTTAAGGTTGTGTACAACGTTCTTGCAGCGTAACCATCAGGTGTTACGATTCGGCGGTGTGGCTCTTCAGGATCGCGATCGATCGGGCCATCTACTGCCCCTTGTTCCGGGACAGGGCTGCCGTGCACAAGTGCAATATATTTCTTGTCTACTGTTCCAGCGATCATCTGTTCAGAAACATGCTGATGCACATAAGGGTTCTTGGCTATTGCGAGCACACCTGACGTTTCCTGATCAAGTCGATGAATCGGTCTGAACCGGAAACGCTCGCCCTTGGTTTTCCAGTAATGAACAACGCCATTTGCCAAAGTCCCCGTGTAATGTCCATGTGTTGGATGAACGATGATGCCCGCATCCTTGTTGACAATAAGCAAGTGCTCATCTTCATACAGAACGGTAAATGGAATAGGCTCGGGCAAAATATCATCCGATTCCTCTTGCTCCATCCGAACTTCAACGACATCACCCGCAGCTACCTTGACGCTAATGTACACGCGCTCTCCATTAAGCATGACACCTTGCTCCGTCAGCTTAATTTTGGACAAAAGCTTACGCGACACCAGCAGCCGCCGCTGAAGCACGGTCTTCAGCAGCCAGCCATCTTCTTGTTCGGTCACCGTGTAGACAATCGGCGAATAATACTGGCTCATTCTTTGCGGCGGAAGACTTTTTTGCTCCGCACATATTCAATATCGGCCACCTGTTGTCTCGCGTTGGCCGTCCGTGCAACCACGAAGAAGTAATCAGACAGTCGGTTTAGATACCGTCGTACAGACGGATTAATATCTGTATGTTGTCCAAGTGTTACCGTGCGACGCTCTGCGCGACGACATACAGTACGGCACACATGAAGAGCAGAGGACAGCTGACTGCCACCTGGAATAATGAATCGTTCCACTTTTGGATTCTCTGCATCATACTGGTCGATCCATTGTTCCAGACGTGTGACCATTTCATCTCTCACCTTATATTTCGTCTCACTAATCTTCACAAAGGCCAGATCCGACCCGCAATCAAACAGTTCCTGCTGAACTTCCAGCAGGTGTTCACGCAGATCTTCAAATTCCCCTTGAGCCGAGTCAATAAGGCTGATCGCCTGGCCTACAAAACAGTTCAACTCATCAATCGTACCATAAGCCTCAACTCGGTCATCATCCTTGATGACGCGTCCACCGATGACCGAAGTCTGTCCTTCGTCACCTGTTCGTGTATATATGCCCATCGTTATCCCTCCAATTGGTAATATAATAATGAATACGGGAATGCCATTTTTTCAGAAACCCGTCTATCGCTTTACACGTATATAAGAATTGGTGTGCTCTGCCGAGTATACGACAAATCAAAGGAAACCAAAAGTAAAGGAGACGATTATGCAAAACTGGATAACCGATTTCATGGAACAATACGGCTACATAGGCATTGCACTCATTATTGCTCTTGAGAACGTATTTCCCCCGATTCCATCCGAAATCATCTTGCCGTTTGGCGGATTTATGACCACCTATACCAGTCTCACTCTTCCAGGAGTTATTATCGCCGCAACTATTGGTTCTGTCTTTGGTGCTGTGATCCTGTATGGTATTGGTTTACTCATTGACGTCGAACGCCTTGAGAAAATTGTGGAACGCTGGGGACATGTTCTGCGCATCAAAAAAGAGGATATTCACCGTGTCGATGCATGGTTTGACAAATATGGCATGTGGACCGTATTATTCTGCCGAATGGTTCCCCTCGTTCGTAGTCTTATCTCCATTCCCGCAGGCATGTCCAATATGAAATTTGGTTTATTCCTTCTCTTCACAACCATTGGTACATTGATCTGGAATGTTATTCTAGTCTGCGTTGGTGCTGCGCTTGGCGCATCATGGGAGAGCATTTTGCACTTTATGGATGTCTATTCCATTGTAGTGTATGTCATTCTGGCCATCATTCTCATCGGATGTATCATCTGGTGGATCAGACGTAGCAAAAAGCGGAAATAAAAAGAATAGCTTAATAAATAAAGCCTCCTCGCCACCAATTCGTGGTTAAGGAGGCTTCTTTATATCACCCGTTTATGTCATCTCACTATCGTTCATCTTCATTTCGCATGCCCTGACTTTTAAGATCGATAGCCAGACCAGATACCAGCAAGTACATCTTTTCAGCATGTATCTGCAGCATCCGATTAACCGAAGCCATTCTCGCTGTAAATATTCGTTCTTCCTCGGTAGGATGCAATGTGCCATGCATTTCATTGGTAATCACAAGCAACTTCCCCTGATAAGACAATAATGCATCAAGCAAAAGCTGTGTCTCTGAACGCTGATGATCCAGATCCTTTGTTGCCCTGAAACCGGCAGCCATCCAGGAGGTCAGACTGTCTACAATTACAATTCGCTGATCCGCCAAAAACAGATTGGATTCCCGATTAATCTGGGTGATCACCTCTGTCAGATGCTGACCGTTCCCGGCATGAATGGCACGATAATGAGCGGATGGCAATTCGGGAATAACGGGATCATGATCACCGGTGGATAAATATACACCCTCCCGGCTAATCCCGGCTGCGTACTTGAGGGCAAACCGGGTTTTACCACTACCTATGCCGCCTGTGACCGTAATCAGCAATCCGCTTCCCTCCTTCCATAGCCATTCTGAATTTTCTTTACTCTGTCAGCGCCTTCAGCACTTTTTTGGATTCTTCGACATTAGAAGATGACACTGGAATGGTAGCGAACAAATTGCTCGCAGCATATTCTACATCTTTAAACATTTTCATATCTTCGAGTGGAATGCCGTAAAGATGTGATTCTTGCTTGAGATCTGAACCTCCATCTCCTTCACCCTTCTCTACCAATACTCCACCCTCAAATACACCCCGTTCAAACTTCTTGGGATCAAAAGTATCATCCAGCGGAACATTGGAGCCATTACTTCCGTATTGTTTCATGTCGGTTTCAGGCAATATGAAGATATCATGTCCTCCAGCCGCATATTCTACCATAATTTTCTGAACATCATACATCGCACTGGTGATCACTTCTACCTTGGGTTCCTCGCCCAGTTTCTGTTGCAGATTGGCCTGTAACTGCTCTGAGATTACAGATGGATTTCCTTGGTTATCAATGATGAATATGGAAAAACCATCTTTACCTCCACAACCAGCAAGCAGAAAAACGATAGAAATGATTGCAGTAAGCCCCCAAAATCTCTTCATTCCAGTTCCCCCTTTAGTCTCCTATGTCCAATATATCACAATTGTTCCACGCAAAAAAATAACCTGGCTTATCGGGGGATCACCCTGCCTTTACACACAAAAAAAGAAGACCTTCTCAGGTCTCCCTTCTAATTGGATTAATGAAACGTTTCAATCCAGCATAAACGTTATTTTGCTTTAATCGGGTTAGCCTTCATATATTCATTAATCTTTAAATCCAGCAAACTACTGATTTCAATTACAATATCGGATGTGAATGATTTCTCTTCGAGGAAGATCTGTTCCATCTTGCGACGAAGCATATGAATTTCATCTTCCAAGGAAATGTCATGCAAAGATGCGTTATCGGGTTTCACCGACCATCGGTCGCCATGATCGCCTTCTGCCAGATAGTGCCCACGATTCGTCGGTAAATCATATTCAACACAAAACAAAGCTAACCCCTCCTTGGAAAAATGGTTTCCAAATATATGAAAACTTATTTCAAATTTGAATTATATCACATTATTTTGTAAAAGAAAGTTATTTTTTTCCAATGATAAAAATGTCACATTTGTAAAAAGATTCTACTTTAGTATTAACCCTCTTTTTGCAGTTTGTAAACAAAGTTTCCGATTCGTTCCAAAGCTTCATTTAATTGGGTTACAGAAGTAGCGTAAGAACAACGCAAGAAGCCTTCACCCTGAGGGCCAAAAACATTGCCCGGAACAGCAGCCACTTTATTCTCCGTTAACAATCGCTCAGCAAACAGGTCTGAACTCATACCCGTCTTTTGAATGCTCGGGAATGCATAGAATGCTCCCTGAGGTTCATGACAATCAAGTCCAATATCTCTGAAGCCCTGCACAATTAAACGTCTACGCTGATTATACGATTCTACCATCCGATCTTTCTCACCCAAACCATTTGTCAACGCCTCAAGTGCAGCAACCTGACCCATGGCCGGCGCACACATTACCGTATACTGATGGATTTTGAGCATGGCTGCAATAAGCTCAGGATGACCACACATGTAACCGATCCGCCAACCTGTCATTGCAAAAGCCTTCGAAAATCCGCTTACGAGAATGGTCCGCTCCTTCATGTCAGGGATAGCTGCAAAGCTAACATGTTTTTGCGTATACGTCAATTCAGCGTAAATTTCATCCGCGATCACAATCAGATCATGCTTTTTAATCACTTCAGCAATAGGCAGCCACTCTTCATACGTCATGATGGCTCCAGTCGGATTACTCGGATAACACAGAATAACCACTTTCGACTTCGGCGTGATACCAGCTTCAAGTGCTTCGGCCGTTAACTTGAACTGATCTTTCGCATAGGTATCAACACCAACTGGTATACCGCCACCGATTGAAGCGATTGGTGAATAAGCCACGTACGAAGGTTCAGGAATGAGAATCTCGTCACCAGGTACGATTAATGCTCGCAAAGCCAGGTCAATCGCTTCACTGCCACCCACCGTAACAATAATCTCATCCTTGGGATCGTATTTGGTATCAAACTGAGTATCCAGATATTCACTAATGGCTTCTCTCAACTTCGGCATACCTGCGTTGGATGTGTAACTGGTCATACCTCTTTCCAGCGAGTATACACAAGCTTCACGCATATGCCAAGGGGTAACAAAATCAGGTTCACCCACACCCAAAGTGATAATATCCTTGTTGTCTCCAACCAGATCAAAAAATTTACGAATTCCGGATGGAGGTATCTGCTGCACGAGGGGTGCCAGATAAGATGTCATTTTCTTGTTGTTCCCGGTTGTCTGTTCATTCACTATCATGACACATCTTCCTTTACGGCGAGATCATGAGACGGTTGTCTTCCTGATGGTCTTCAAAGATAATCCCGTCCTGCTTATATTTTTTAAGAATAAAATTCGTTTTGGTTGAAAGTACAGAGTCTATCGGAGACAGTTTCTCCGACACAAAATTAGCGACTTCACGCAGGTTGCCACCTTCCACTTCAACGAGCAGATCGTATGCACCGGACATGAGATATACGGACTTTACTTGCGGATAGAGATAAATACGTTCGGCAATCCCTTCAAAACCACGACCACGCTCCGGCGTGATCTGCACTTCAATCAGGGCCGTTACTTTTTCATCATCTATTTTGCTCCAGTTCACGACGGTTGCGTATTTCACGATGACGTGGTCTTGTTCTAGCTGTGCCACGGCGTTCTTGATCTTGTCTTCCGACTCCCCCAGCAGCGTCGACAGCAGTGCGGGAGTCCTTCTCGCGTCTTCCTTCAGCAGATCCAGAACTTTTAATTGCAGATCGTTCAAATCTTTCATGGTTTTCCCTCCAGCGTCATCCAGGTTCCTGAAAATGAATTAATACTTATATTACATGAATTTGACGTTGATGCATAGACAAAAGACCGCCTGCCCTGAATTCAGGCAAGCGGTGGTATGGTCCTGTAACGTTAGGTGCTTCAAACCTCTTTTGCAAAGGTTACATGTAATAAGGGTTACCGTAATTCGGTTGATGCTGAGACACATTAGGAGCTTGGCTATATGAACTGTTCTGCGTATTCTTTTCCTGAATGAATTGCTGACACTTTTGTTGGGTCTGGTGGGCGGACTGAATTTGCTTGTCCACGTCCTGACGAAGTGCCTTGGACGAGACAGAATACATGTTGTTTTGCTGCATCAGATTGAACAGTTCCCCTTGTAATCTTAGGGTATCGTTTGTCAGGTCTGTGAACATTCGACGTGTCATGGGGCAGGAAGCTTCCGTTGTCGCAGTCGTATATTCGCGCGAGGTTCGTCTTAAATCTGCAAGAATCGACTTCAGCAGATCCTGCTCCTGCATAAAAGCGCCATTAGATGATAAAGATTGAGAATACATGCGTTTTCCTCCTATACAGTTAGAGTTGTCTTCAATTACTGACTTGCGCCGGTGCAAGAGACTGATGTTGCTGCAATGCATTGACAAGCGTGTTCAGATGTTGTTCATGTGAGCGAACATAGTGATTCAGAGCTTGTTGAATTTGTGGATTATGTGTGATGGAAGCTGTGGCTGCACACTGCTTAATCAGCAGTTCTTCATTGGTGATAGAGTCCGCAATGTAGTTCAATTCCTTGGGACTCAGCGCTTGCATAGTATGATTCTGCATGTTTCGATGGCCTCCTCGGCATAAAGTTTATGCGCAATTATTGTTAACCCGGTCACACAAAAGTATACAAATTTAAATTATAAAGGAGATGTTTCTAATGGATCTGGTCTATGGCACACCTTTCTGGCCCTCCACTTTCAATTCAACATTTAATTATTCTGCTCTGCAAGAAGACATCTCTTGTGACTGCCTCATCATTGGTGGGGGCATGGGGGGCGCATTGACATCTAAACTACTCACGGAACAGGGTGTTAACACTGTTGTGATTGATAAGCGAGACATTGCCAACGGCAGCAGTTCTGCCAATACAGGTCTTTTACAATACACCAATGACAAGACACTAACCTCATGTATCCACACTTTTGGTGAAGCAAAAGGCGTACGTTTTTATGAGCTTTGTCGTGAAGCCATGAAACAACTTGCTCAAATTGCAGACAGCCTGGATACAGACCCTTGGTTTATCCCACGAACAAGTCTTTGTTTTGCGAGCAGTGAAGATGATGTGGCCCTATTGGAGGAAGAATATCAGACCTTGAAGCGTTATGGTTTTGAAGCTGAACTGTGGGATGCCGACAAAATAAGCCAGCATTTCCCCTTCAGCAAACCCGCTGCACTGTACACCATGGGAGATGCGGAAGTGAACCCCTATCGTTTTGTTCATGCCTTGTTTGAATCCGCCAATAAGCGTGGCGCTCGAATCTATGGTCAGACGGAGATGATACACTGTGAATACGATGAAGATGGTGTAGTCTGCCACACTGCCAACGGTAAAATCCGTGCCAAGAAAGTCATATTTGCTGCCGGTTACGAGACACAGGACATCAAAAAGGATCGCGGAGCCTATCTGAAAACGACCTACGCGATTGCTACCAAACCGTTGTCTGATCTTAGTGAATGGTTTGAACACAGCATGATTTGGGAGACAGCTCGCCCATATTTGTATATGCGAACAACACCGGACGGAAGAATCATCGCAGGCGGTTTGGATGAAGAAACACCTAGAGAGGATCAACGTGAAATACGTTCAAAACACCGGGGAGATACACTCCTGGAAGAGGTCCGTTCCTATTTCCCTTTAGATGATCTTGAAGTCGATTATGCCTGGGGCGCTGTGTTTGGTAATACGAATGATGGCCTCCCCCTGATCGGTACACATCCCGATTATCCGCATTCATATTTTGTAGAAGGATATGGAGGTAACGGGACTGTATACAGCATGATTGCTGCTTCCTTAATTGTGGATGCTATTACTGGCAAACAAAACCCTGATATGGATCTGTTCTCTCTCACACGTACAAATAAACCATCTCCTGTATAACCAACAACTGAATCAATACAACTACAAACAGGGTACAGCACACGGAAAGTTCTCTTTTCCCGCCGCTGTACCCTGTTTATATAAGCCTGCTAAGCCGAGGGCTCTTGTCCTTCCGTTCGGTTCAATAACTTGCGCATAAAGATCCATCCAATTAGCGGAGAAGCACCAAGGACAATAATAAGCCAGATTAACATGCGTAGAGACGGAGCATTTAAGACCGTCACAATAAATATGGCCAACCCACATAGTCTGCCAAGCATCAGGCATAACTCTCTCAAAACGACAAGTTCAACCCTTTTCTCCACATTTTCGCCACTTGTGCCCATCATGTCGAATCCCGCTGATATCATCGGTAATACATATAACGGCATCGCAACAGCACTCCCAATCCCCATGATTAACAGCGTACCATAGGTCACTTTCCAGAGAAGAGGAAGAAGCACAACAAGCAGAATGAGGGCTCCAATGAACATGCCTTTTGATCTATACTGTGGTTTAAACCATTTCCCGGCTGCCCAATAACTTACTAGTGCCACAGCAGAAGTGATGAGTGAGAACTGCCCCAATTTGTACTCCTGTGCGGTAGCCAAATATACAAGCAGTGCAATCAGGAAGGCAAAGACACCTTCACGTGCACCCTGAGCGAATAAACCCAAGCCTAAGGTCCTCCAGGGACTATCCCGCTTGGATAGCTGTATCCAAGGTTCCGACCAGCGGTATGTACCGCTCACCTTTCTTTTTTTCAGAAAAAAACTAAAAACTACTGCTATGACATAAATAACGAGTGATACCGTGAAGATGAGCCGATATCCTGTGTTGTCTGTCATGCGAGTAATAATCAGACCGGAGAACCATGGACCTATAATTCCTGTCATCGAACCAAGTAACCCGACCCAGCCATTGAATAAATCCCTGTTTTCCCGATCCGTTATTTCAAAATACACAACATTAAATGCAATCCAGAATAACCCCAAGGAACAACCTAGTAGCATACCCAGAGGCCATATCCAGTCTACAGCTTTGGAACCAGCCCAGAGGACTATCATATAAAATATGCCGGACAGCGCAGTACCTAGTCGTAGTGCACTCATTTTATTGTGTTCCTTGACCCATTTGCCAGCAAGCCAGAATGTCAGTCCAATGGCCAATTGCTGGCTGAGAGTGAACCACCCCAACATGGCATAATCCGGACGGCTTTTCCACAGAAACACATTCAAAAAGGTTCCCGACAGCGCTCCGGCTAACGCAAACAATCCATTCACGCCCAAAAGCAGAATGGATTGTCGGCCTAAAGTAATCTTCATCTGCTCCTCCTTCATCCACCTGAAGTGAACTATGTACAGGTAGGTCTTAGGGTTAACGTGCCCCAAGCAAGAGGAAAACATGATGAATCTTCAGGATTGCTATGAAATTGGTTAGAATCTCCGAAATGTTTATTCCTGCGTACTCAGGTTCTTGATCAGACGCAGACGATCTTCCTCAGACAGACTGTATTGAACTTGGAAACATCCCGAGCATACATAGGTCAATACTTTAAACGGTGATGCCAATAGTGACCCTTCGCCTGAAGCTGCGTTAGCAACTGGTGTGAAGTTATCCTGCGTTGCAGCTTGTGTACCTGCGAGAATCATGAATTCGCGGCAATTCGGGCACTCTGGTACTTCTTCCTGATGATCAAGTTGCTTCTGTACACCTTGTTCATACTGAATGAGATCATTACCTTCATCCGCGTATTTGGTTAACGTTCGCAACTCCGGCAATTTGAGTTCAACTTCATCCCCCCACAGATCCGAAAGATCCGTAGTCTGTTTCTCGTTCGTTACATCGTCTACATCATAGATGTCGTCCTCAGCTTCATCGTTCTCTTCATCATCGATGTTAATGTTGAGTGTACGGTATCCTTTTAACTCATTGTGGCAATAAGGACACTCTTCTTCAGGACCGAGCTCCTCATCCCATACAATCTCCGTCTGACACCAAGGGCATACTGTTGTTTCCATATTGATCAACCTTTCTCTTTCATATAATCATGTATTCATTACATAGATGACACCGATGGCAAAAAACACGATCGATGCCGCAAACAGAATTCGTATCAATATCTTCATGACCGGTCCCCCTAGATAATGCTCGCGCCAATTACAAACGACAGCGAGACTGAAATAATCATGGATATCAATCCGACAGCTCGGTTATCCGATTCGATCTCCTTATCAATGGAGAACACGGGTGTCAGGAATTCGAACAAAAAGTAGGCAATGAGCAGAAGGATAAACCCTACAAATGACCACGTCATGGCTTCATACACCGAAGATTTCGCTTGTATGCAGAACCGCAATACGTTGCAGATCCCGAAGATCTTACCTCCTGTAGCCATCGCAACGGCCACATTGCCCTTCTTGATCTCCGTCCAGCATTTATACTTAGTCACCAGTTCGAAACAAGCCAGAAATACGAGCAGCTCCATAATCGCTACCGAGAAAAAACCGAGTACCATCCCCAAGGGATGAGACAGCAATTGGTCAATGCTTTCTATCACGCACCGTTCCCCTCTCCCCATCTGCGACCTTCATGAATAAGGTCGCAGAATATCATTGATTCATGGACCGGCTATTCCAATTCTGCGACGGTCACACCGTTACCGCCTTCTCCGTAATTGCCCAGCCGGTAGCTTTTTATATGTTTATGCTTACGCAGGTAATCCTGAATACCGGAACGTAAAATTCCTGTACCTTTACCATGAATAATATAAACTTGGCCCAGGTTGGCAAGGAAAGCTTCATCAATGAACCGGTCTGTCTCCATCAGGGCTTCTTCCAGGTTGGTACCACGCAGATCCAATTCACTTTTCACATTGTCATCACGTGTGCGCTTCATACCCGTTACCGGTTTTTGCTTTGGTTTGGCTGCGGGAGCCGATTGCTGCAGTTCCAAGTCATCCAGGGACACTTTCATTTTCATAATCCCCAGTTGTACCATAGCGTCTTTGCTACCCGCCATCTCTACAACATGGCCTTTTTGATTCAAACTGTAGACAAGCACTTCATCACCAGGACCGATAGCACGAGTCTTCGGCGCTGTTGCCGTCTTCTTGACCGTTTTTCTGCGTTTCTCCGGTTCAGCCTCGTCCAGCTGTTTGCGGGCAGCAATGAGTTTGTGCTCCTTCACAGAAGCACCTTCTTCCATAGCCAACAGGCGAAGATCTGCTATAATCTTCTCCGCTTCCGCGCGAGCCTTGTCCACAATGCTGCGTGCATCTTCTTCTGCTTTTTCAATCCGGCGATCACGCTGTTGTTCCAGCTTCTCCAGTTCGGTCTGATGACGACTGCGTAATTTCTCCATATCCTGGCGCAAGCTCTCTGCCTTCTCACGCTCTTGTTCAGCCGTAAGACGGTTCTCTTCAAGAGAAGCAATCATGTGCTCAATCCGTTGATCCTCTTCCTTCACTTCGCCACGGGCGTAGTCGAGAATGTAACCCGGCAGTCCCAGTCGCTCTGCAATGGCAAATGCATTACTTCGTCCAGGTACACCCACCAGAAGGCGATAGGTTGGACTCAGTGTGTTGATGTCAAATTCCATGCTGGCATTAATGACACCTTTACGCTCATATGCGTATGCTTTCAGTTCACTGTAGTGAGTGGTTGCAACCATGCGACATCCCGTCCGGTGCATATGCTCCAGCATGGAGATCGCCAGTGCGGAACCTTCAGCCGGATCTGTCCCTGCGCCAAGTTCATCAAGCAATACCAAACTTTTTGGTGTCATGTTTTTCAGAATGCGAATGATGTTGGTCATATGACTGGAGAAAGTACTCAGATTCTGCTCGATACTCTGCTCGTCCCCAATGTCTGCATAGATCGCATCAAATACACATAACTGACTGCCATCCTCAGCCGGAACAAATAAACCGGACATGGCCATCAGGCTCAGCAATCCAATCGTTTTGAGCGTTACCGTTTTACCACCCGTATTGGGACCTGTCACGATAATGGATGTATAATCATTGCCCAACTCTATGTCAATTGGAACCACGTTTTCAATCGGAATCAGTGGATGACGGCCTTTCTTGAGCTTCAGGAACCCGCGGTCATTCATGCGAGGCAATGTTGCTTTCAGTTCACGAGCCAGACGTGCTTTGGCAAAGATAAAATCAAGTGATCCCAGCAAGTCGACATCATACAACAGCCACTCTCCCTGCTCACTGACAAGTGCCGTCAATTTCTGCAAAATAATTTCTATTTCGCGTTCTTCCCGAATCCGGGTCTCGCGTAATTTGTTGTTCATTGCAACAATGGATTCCGGCTCAATGAACAATGTCGCACCCGAACCGGATTGATCGTGCACAATCCCGCCAAAGTACGAACGATATTCAGCTTTCACCGGGATAACAAAACGGTCTCCTCTGATGGTGATGAGCTGATCCTGAAGCATCTTGGATACGGTAGAGGATCGAATCATGGAATCCAGTTTTTCGCGAATCCGCGCTTCTCCGCCTCGCAGCTCACGACGAATCTGCGCCAACGTTACGCTTGCACTGTCGGCAACCTCTGCATTATCGTCAATACAGATTTTGATGGCATCCTCAAGCGTTTTTTGCTCTGACAGTTGATCACTGATATAGAACAATGATTCGATGGGCTCATCTTCATGCAAAGTACCAATCTGACGTTTCAATCGCCGCGCTGCAAAGGTTGTATTGGATATTCCCAAAAGTTCGTGAGGGTTAAGTGTGCCTCCAATTTCAGCACGTTTGATGGAAGCCGTAATATCTACAATTCCCCCAAACGACGGTGAGCCTTTCAAGCGATCAAATGTGAAGGCTTCATCGGTTTGCTGCAGCAACCGCTTCACTTCTTCAAGTTCACTGCTTGGTTCAAGTTGCTCCGCTTTCTTTTTTCCCATGGTCGTCTGGGCAAAGCTAAGCAATGTATTTAAAATTTTGCGATATTCCAGTGTGTGTAAAATTTTCGTGTCCAAGTGTACAACTCCTTCCAAACTATATCTGTATTATAACGAAAGAAACTTTCTTACGCTATTTAACGAATCCTTCCACACATAACTTCAACCATAACACCACAAACTACAGGTGTCAGGATTGTGCAACCTCTCCATCCCCTTGGAGTTGCCATGCTCAGTTCAATCCGAATAAAAGGAGGTAAACACCATGAATTTCCTGGGACATGTCGTGCGATTTGTCATCGCTGCAATTGTATTAATGGTGGTCAGCTGGATCGTTCCCGGATTCGCCGTTGGTGGCTTCTGGAGCGCTCTGTTGCTTGCTCTTGTCATTGCCCTGCTCGGCTGGATCGTTGAAGGTATCTTCGGCAAAAGAGTCAACCCGTTTGGTCGCGGTATTGTCGGATTTATCGTTAGCGCACTGGTGATTTGGCTTGGTCAATATGTTGTAGATCATGTTGAAGTCAGCCTGCTCGGTGCCATTCTCGCTGCGCTGGTTATCGGGATTATCGATCTCTTCATCCCGGTATCCACCCCTTTTGATGCCGGACGAAGCTCCAAAAGTTAATCTCCACTTCACCCTAACGTCCCCGTGTATTCTCCTAAACCTCTGAAGGCCCTGTGCCGGAAGGGGTTTATTTCATTCGGGCAGTACACACGGCTCTGCCGTGCACGTACAATTTTCAAAAAAACGACATACGCAGCGTGTACAGGCATCCACATATTGCGGTATGATGACTGGAGCAATCATTCAAATTTTATCCATATCACGCTTTAAGGAGGCACATGATGAAGAAAGGCATAACATGGCTTGCTGCCTGTATGTTAATTCTGGTCCTCACTGCATGTGGAGGAGCAAAACAGTCCGCAGAATCTGGCAGCAATGGATCCGATGCTGATGCTGGAGTTACAGCCAGTGAAGAATTGGTCATCAAGGCAAGTAACTATGAATTCGATCAACCTGAGTACCATCTTAAAAAAGGCGTTCCCGTTAACATTGTTTATAAAAATGAAAACGGAAATCACGGTATCCTTGTGCCTGAGCTGAATCTTCAACTGGATACCAGAAATAGCTCCAAAGTCATAACCCCGGACAAAGTTGGTGAGTTTGAAATGTCCTGTTCTGTCTTCTGTGGTTCAGGACACAGCAGCATGATCTCCAAAATTATCGTTGAAGAATAGTATTCAAGACAAGGAGCCCCCGCAGCGACGGGAGCTCCTTCTTTAGTATAACAAATTGTACCAGAGTACGTTGCCCACGAGCCAGTTCTGCTACATTCATTCCGCTAGGCCTGGTCCTGTTCAATCAATTCAATCCATTCGTTATATTCCGTCTGCAATTTCGTATATTCATCATGCAACTGACGATATTCCGTGTTCAGCTGCTCTGCCTTCTCCTGCTCCATTTCACGTTCAACCTGTAACAAACGTAATTGATTGGCCGCTAGTTCGTAACGCTCCCCCATCTCAAGCAGTTCAGTTTCCATGATCTCTTTCTCTTGGGTCGCTTCTGCACGTAACTTGTCCAGTTGCTGTCGTTCTTGCTCCAGTCCCTCCAGCAACTCACTACTTGCAGCACTTTCTCTCTTCCAAACCGTCAGTTCATTCTCAAGTGTAGCCCAGCGTTCCTGCCAGGATTGTTCCTGAGCCGCCCATTCATCTGCACGGCGTTGCCACACCTGGTCGTTCTGCTCTGCTTGTTCAACACTTGAGCGAAGTTCTTCTTCACGTCTTGTCAACTGCTCCAGACGGGTTGCCAACTCGGTCTGTTTGGCTGATAGTTCTTCGTATTTGATCTGCCATTCCAACGCTTCTTCCTCAGTCTGGGCTAGCCGGCTCTCTTGCTCCGAGTAGCGCTCGGAAAGTTTAGCTGAAGACTGTCTTGCTTCTTCAAGTGCGCTCACAAGCTCTTGTTTCTCCTTGCTCAATTCATCCAGCTTGGAACTGTAATTCTCTTCCCGTTGTAATGCATCACTGTAATCATTACGGATTTGTTTATAGTTATCCTGAAGTCGGTTCAGCTCTTCCCGAACAACATTTAGCTCAACTTCAAGCTGATTACGTTTCTCTTCCAAAAGCTCTGCATCCTTCTGGTATTGTACAGCCTCTTCATGGTTGAAACGAGACTCTTCCTTCACCACGGACAATTCATCATGAAGGGATTGCACACCAGACTCCAACGTTTCATTTTGTTCAGCAACTTCAAGAATCTGATTCTCCAGGTCTCCGATCTCAGCCAATCGCTGCTCAGCAAGATCCTTCAAGGACTGCTCACGTTCCGTAAGCGTGCCGATCTCATTCTGCAATGTACGCACCGCAGCATGAGCCTGTTCAAGCACTTTTTGCAGTCTGCGCTGTTCCTCTTCCGACTTCACTTCAGCCTCACGAAGCTTTTGGGCTTCCTGTTCAAGCTGTGCATGTTGCTCCTGAAGTTTGCGTAGCTGTGCTGTGAGAGAGGTTTCTCTATCCACAGTTTCATTATACTTCTGCTTCCATTGTTCCTGTGAATCACGGGATTGCTGGGCAGCCTGTTCCGTTTCACGCAGTAGCTCCTGCAACTGGGAACGGTCCTCTTTCAACTGCTCCAGTTGTTGCTCCAGTTCCGTAATTCGGCGAGTCTGAACTTCCTGCTCCTGTTTACGGACCCCATGCTCATGACGTAACGATTCCAATTGACCACGCTCGTGCTGAAGCTGCTGTTCTTGCTCTGCAACCATGTCCTGTGCACTGATGAGCTGGGTCATCACTTCTTCTAATTGCTCTTCGACATCTAATAGTCGAGTCTCCGCCTGTTTACGTTGGTCCTCAAGTTGCTGCTTGAGCTTGCCCTGTTCTTCTTGCAACAAGGCCTCTGCCGCCGCTTCGGCTTCTTTCGCTTGGGACGCTGCTGCTTCCTTGGCTTGCTGCAATTGTTCCTCGAAGGCTGCTTCTTTCTCCATCCATTCGAGTTCCAACTGCTCGGATAACGCCTTGAACTCCGCATTCAACTGATTTATCTCAGTCAGGCGCTTCTGCTCCGCTTGTTCCTGTAAGGCAGACCGTTCCTGATTCGCCTGATCCGTGAGCTCTTGTGTCTGTTGCAGCGCTTTTTCTTCAGCCTGTTGAAGACGAAGTTCCATCTGTTGCTGAAGTTCGTTATATTGCAGCGCTGCTTCTTCCTGAGCTTTCTTCAGATTGCTCTCTGCCTGCTCCAACTCGGACAAAATGGCCGACTCGGCTTCTTTTAATTGAGCTGCAGTCTTGTCCTGCAACTCTTTATATTGCGCCGCAGCTTTGGCCTGCGCCTGCTGCAATTCGGCTGCAGAACGGTTCTGAGCTTCTTTGAGCTGGGAAGCAGCCTGTGCCTGTGCATTTTTAAGCTGGTTAGCCGCTTTCTCTTCCATTTCCTTCAGCTGTTTCGTTCCCTTGGCTTCTGCTTCCTTCAGTTGTGCTGTCGCTTGGGCCTGCAATTTCTGCACTCGCTCCGTTGCTTGAGCGCGTTCTTGCTCCAGCAGCTTATTCAACTTGGCTATCTCTGAATTTTTGTCCGATTCGGACTTTTGCAAGGCCTGCTCTGCTTCAATCTTCAGCTGTTGCAAATCAGCAAGAGCCTGGTCACGCCGTTCCAATTCTTGTTGATGTTCATTTTGTATGGCGTTTAACCGATTCAATTCGTTTCTCAGTTCTGTACGTTCTCCAGTGAGCATCTTCAGTTCATTACGAATTTCCTGAGTCTGAAGAGACTGTTCAGCCATATGTACAGCCGCCAGTACCGCAATACGCGGAGTATCCAGACGGGAATTTTGCTTGGAGATCGCGCCCATACGCTCATCTACCAGGTTAGCTACTTGTTTCATATAGTCGGCACTGCTGCCAACCAGTTTATAGGAAGTCCCGTAGATCTCTACGGTGACGCGTGTACGATCAGGTGTAGTCACAGTTGTGCCCTCCTTCAAGTCTGTATGTTGATTCTAAGCTGTAATCACAAAAAAGTCACATCGATCCTCTAATGCTAAGGATTCGATGTGACTTCAAACAATTCCTGCTAATCTTTGTTCAAAAAATCTTCTTTTGTCCTATTTACGCAATTCCGCTCCGAATTGCTCTTCCAGACGAGCCACTACACGGGCATGAACTTCAGTAACTTCCTCATCGGTGAGTGTACGTTCACGATTCCGGTATACCAGTGCCATCGCCACGCTTTTCTTGTTTTCACCCAGTTTACTACCAGTAAACACATCGAATACCTGTACGTTTTGTAACAATTCACCCGCCGATTCACGAATGGCGCGCAGCATATCTCCAGCTTCAACATCCTCATTCACAACAACCGCGATATCACGTTCCATGGCTGGGAAACGCGGAAGCTCACGATAACGAATGTCAGCGTCTGCTTCGCTGTAGATCGATTCAAGTGCAATCTCTGCGATGTACACATCATTCAGATCATACTGCTGTTGCAGTTCCGGATGCAATTGACCCAATGTACCGATCAATGTGCCTTCCCCGCCATCCTTACCTTCCAGGTAAACCGATGCGGAACGTCCCGGATGGAATCCTTCAGGGCTGTTTGCTACCAAGCGAATGCGTTGTTCCAGACCTACATAGGCGAACAGATGCTCAAGAGCACCTTTCAGATCAAAGAAGTCTACTTTCTCCGCTCCAACATTCCACTGCTGGCTTGCACGATTACCGGTGAGCAACAAGCCCAGTACCGGAATCTCATGTGGTTGCTTGGTCAACTGATCTTCTTCAGTGAAGAACACATTGCCCACTTCAAATACAGCCAGTGAATCCTGTTTACGGTTCATGTTATACACCGCTGCATCCAGCATTTGCGGCAAAATGCTCGTACGAAGCACACTGCGGTCCTCGCTCATAGGCATCGCGAGTTTCACGGCTTTACTGCCTTGTGTCAACGCTGGGAACAGAGTCGCTTTATCCGGGTGTACAAAGGAGTAACTGATCATTTCCTGCCAGCCACTGCCTGAGAGCAATCCACGAATCGTGCGGCGCATTGCTTGAGAGCGTGTATATGCCCCTGGAGTCGTCGGCCCTTCAATCCATGTGGTTGGAATGTTGTCGTATCCGTACAGGCGTGCAATCTCTTCAAACAAGTCTACATCAAGCGTAATATCCCCTCTGCGTGTTGGCACTTCCACATCCAGCAATCCTTGATCAGCATCACCACATGCAAAGTGCAAGCGAGCGAAGATCGTTTTTACCTCAAGCAAAGACAGATCAGTTCCCAGATAACGATTCAGTCTGTCCAGCGACAATTGAATTACACGTTTCTCCGCAGCTTCTGCTCCAGCTTCCACGATTCCCTGGTGCACTTCACCTTCAGCATAACGCTGAATCAGTTCAGCCGCACGATCCAAAGCCGTAATCACCGCACCCGGGTCTACTTCCTTCTCAAAACGCATGCTTGCTTCGGAACGTAGCCCCAGTTGGCGCGACGTTTTCCGAACAGTTCCGCCGTCGAACTTGGCGGACTCCAGCAACAGATTCACCGTGCCTTCCGATACCTCGGAATTCTCGCCACCCATAACCCCAGCGATGGCTACCGGTTTCACGCCGTCCGTGATGAGCAACATGTGCGGCTCCAGCTTGCGCTCCTGTCCATCCAGCGTAACAATCGTTTCGCCTTCGTTGGCCATCCGCACTTCAATATGGCCCTTTTCCAGCTTATCCGCATCGAATGCATGTAGCGGTTGACCGTATTCCAGCATGACATAGTTCGTGATATCAACGATGTTATTGATTGGGCGAACACCTGCCGCCATGAGACGGTTTTGCATCCACAGCGGGGAAGCACCCAGCTTAATGCCGGTTACATAACGAGCTGCATAGTGAATGCATTGCTCCTGTGCCTTGATCTCTACAGAGATATGATTCGCGGCTGCATCACCAATTTCAACCAGTTGGTCTTTGGGACTTGGCAGCTTCACTTCACGACCCAGGATGGCACCCACTTCATAAGCTGCACCACGCATGCTGAGACAGTCGGAACGGTTTGGTGTCAGGTCCAGTTCAAGCACATGATCGTCAAGACCAAGAACCTGGCTGATTGGCGTGCCAACCTCTGTTTGTTCCGGCAGAACGAGAATACCTTCCTGCTGATCTTTCGGCAACAATTTATCGTTCATGCCCAGCTCTTTGGCGGAACAGATCATGCCAAGGGATACAACACCGCGCAGTTTGGCTTTTTTGATATCCAATCCACCAGGGAGCTTTGCTCCAACCAGGGCTACGACTACTTTTTGGCCTGCATCCACATTTTTCGCACCACACACGATCTGCAGATCTTCTTCCTGACCGGCATCGATGACACATACATTCAGTTTGTCTGCATCGGGGTGTTTCTCCTTGCTCTTCACATAACCTACAACAACTTTATTGACGCCCTTGTTGCGGTTCTCCACTACATCAATTTCGACACCCGCACGGGTGATTTTCTCCGCCAATTCCTGTGGCGTCACACCTTCAAGGGAAATATAATCAGACAGCCAATCTGTCGATACTCTCATGGACGTTCACTTCCTTCATCTATAAATTGGTGTTCCCGGTTCATTCGCTTGCTCTATATGGTTAATCTTTCTTGTCTTAAAGTTACAGCCGTCCAAATTGCTTCAGGAAGGTCAGATCGCTATTGTAGAAGTGACGGATATCATCGACACCATACTTCAGCATCGCAATACGTTCTACGCCCATTCCAAATGCAAAACCACTGTATTTCTCCGGATCGTATCCACCCATTTCCAGTACTTTCGGGTGAACCATACCGCCGCCCAAAATTTCAAGCCAGCCTGTTTGCTTACATACGCGACAGCCGCTGCCGCCACATTGTACACAAGTTACATCCACTTCCGCACTTGGCTCTGTGAATGGGAAGAAACTTGGGCGCAGACGAATTTCTGTGTGGGAACCGAACATTTCGCGTACGAATTGCAGTAGGGTTCCTTTCAGATCGCTCATACGAATGTTTTCGCTAATGACCAAACCTTCAACCTGGTTGAATTGGAAAGAGTGCGTCGCATCGTCGTCATCACGGCGGTATACTTTACCTGGGCAGATGACTTTGACAGGCACTTCGCCCTTCATGCTCTGCATGGTACGTACTTGAACCGGAGATGTATGGGTACGCATCAACAAGTCTTCGGTAACATAGAAGGAATCCTGCATATCGCGCGCCGGGTGATTCTTCGGCAGATTCAATGCTTCAAAGTTGTAATAATCCATTTCGACTTCAGGACCTTCCGCAACGCGGTATCCCATACCGATGAAAATATCTTCGATCTCCTGTACCACTTTGGTCAGTGGATGCAGTCCGCCTTGACGTCCACGACGCCCTGGCAGAGTCACATCAATTTTCTCGGATTGCAGACGCTTCGCCGTCTCTTCCTTCTGGAACTGATCCTGCTTGCTGTCGATGACTTCCTCAATGGCAGCCCGAACATCATTGGCTACTTGACCAATAACTGGACGTTCCTCCGCACTAAGCGCACCCATACCACGCAAAATCTCAGTTAATGCACCCTTTTTCCCCAAATACTTTACACGCAGATCACCGAGCGTCTGCGGATCATTCACACCAGACAACTGCTCCAGCGCTTCGATCTTCAATGCCTCTAAACGTTCTTTCATGTGTAATTGCCCCCTTTTTGTGGTGTTTTTGCAACAAAAAAAGGCCTTCTCTCCCCTGAAGGGACGAAAAGACCGTGGTACCACCCTTGTTAGACATCCATTGCTGCGTGGCCCTTCTGGCCTGCAACTGGTTCTGTCTCACTTTGTACGGAATAACGACCGTTAACCGTTTGCCCCTACTGTTGCCTCTGTGTCTGCACACAAACAGGTTCAGGGAACCGCTTCGGAGTGAATTTCGGCAGCCTTGTTCTACAGAAACGCTCTCAATCTACGGCGCTTCCTCCCTGTCCAGAGGCACTGCTTACTTATCTCCATCATCACGTTTGCTTAGTTTACCCATATCGATGTAATCATCGATGATCGTTCATAATTATATGCAAAATAGATCGAAATAGCAAGTCGTCCATGTTCTAATTTATGCTTGCACCCTTATCTTTCAATTGTTTCAGGCGCTGCTGGATTTCGCGAATCTCAGCTGCCTCGACAGCTCGCTCATTCGAATGCTCGGGCTGTGTCAGACTGTCTTTTCCAGCAGTGCTCACAGGAGAAAGCAACTCCGATAGTCGCATCTCCAATCGTAACCGCTCGTCATCGGATTCCCGGGTCTCCAGCGCCACCTCCCGAAGTTTGTTGGACTGCTCCCAATCCGTTACACCTCCTTCAAACAGAGTTGCTGTGCCACCAGCCTCCAGATCGCATAACCGATTCGCGAGCGACTTCGTCAGCATCCGGTCATGGGATACAAGCACCAAAGCACCAGAAGCCTGTTTTAATACATTTTCCATGACTTCCTGGGTATCGATGTCCAGATAGTTGGTCGGTTCGTCCAGCACCAGCAGATTGGCTCCGCCAAAGTACAGTCTCAGAAATGCCACTCTGCACTTTTCCCCCATGCTCAAATCCCCAATGCGCTTGAATACATCATCTCTGGAAAATAGGAAACATCCCAGAATGGTACGTGCCGCACTTTGTGTCATGGATGGAAGAGTAAGCAAGCTGTCCAGCAGCGTCTGATTCTCGGGGAGCCCTTCCAGCTCCTGTGAAAAGTAACCGATTTTCAGCTGTGGATGCCGTGTGACCTTGCCTTGAGAAGGTTCCAGTTCACCAATCATCAACTTCAGCAGTGTTGTCTTGCCCGTTCCATTAGGACCTCGTACAGCAAGCCGATCTCCACGTTCCACAGCAATCCGAAGATCGCGTAGCAATGGATTGTCTCCCGTATATGAAAAACTCACCTCTTCCAGCGCAAGCAGCTGGCGTGCAGCCAGTGGATTCATCTGTAATTCCATGTTCAACTTTGCAGCTTCACGAGGTTTATCCACCCGTTCCCGCTCCAAACGCTCCAGCTGTTTTTGTTTCGCATGGTAACGTGAAATATTTTTGTTGGCTTTGGCCTTGTAGAAGCTCTGGGTGATCTTCACCTCTACATCGGTCGCCGAATTATGCGCTTTATGGAACCATTCCTGATAATTTCGAATCGTTTCTTCCAACGCCTTACGTTCCAATTCCTGCCTGCGGTAGATCGTTTCCTGTTCGCGTAATTCACGCTCTTTGTGGATCTTGTAGTCGGAGTATCCGCCCTTGTATGTGGTCAGGGCATCTGGACTGAACTCAATGACTCCTGTTGCTACCTGATCAATAAACGTACGATCGTGTGATACAAATAACAGCGTACCTTCATATGAGGATAACCACTCTTCCAGCCAGCGCATGCTTCCCTCATCCAGATGATTTGTCGGTTCATCCAGGATCAGGAATTTGGGTTTGCTGACAAGTAGCCCCGCCAAACGAGCCTTTGTTTTTTGTCCACCACTCAAGGAATGATAGGGTCTGTTCCAATGCTCTGCGGATAATCCAAGGCGAGTCAGTACCTTCTCTACCTCAGTCTCCCACATATAACCGTTCAACTGTTCATATTGCTCCATCACTTGTGTATAAGCTTCAAGCAGCTCTTCATCCGCTTCAGTGCTCATGCTCAACCGTTGTTCCAGTTCTTCCAAGTTCCGTTTCACTTCATAGATCTGACCGCTCTCACGCCGGACCGCATCCAGTACATTCATCCCGGTCTCAATCTCCGAGCGCTGGCGCATGAACCCCCATTCCTGCTGAGGGCTATGACGTTCGATCCGTCCACCACCATGCTCCTCACCCAAAATGATGCGTAACAACGTTGTCTTGCCGCATCCGTTGCGACCCAAAATGGCGAGTCGTTCGCCCTCATTAATCTCCAAATTCAATCCTGTAAACAATTCAATACCGTTCCACTCTTTTGATACTTCATGTAAGCGTACCAATGTCATCATGAGGCCTCATCCTTCCTGCATCCTTTTTGCCGAACAAAAAAAACCGCTGGCATCAGCCGGCGGTTTGGCAATTCAGGGTTGGATCAAGCATTCAAAGACAGATCTAAGGTAAGCTACGGCATGAACAAAGAAACCCAAAATACAGGGTACACGTAAACCTCAATGGCTTACTTGCTCCATACCTTTTCCCATAGCTGAATTTGGACACACGAATCCCCTCATTGCTCAGCCGCTCTGGCTGACTGCGTCATAAAACCGTCTGCAGTTAACTGGGGTTCACTTCATGTGTTTTACTTCATGGGACGTATGGTTACCTCTCATTCATGTGTAGTATCAATTTCTCCGTTATTGTACCAGATCATTGTAAAAAAGCAAAGGGTATATACATTAAACTAAAGAATACTTACTTACTCGCCACTCCGAAAACAGAACAATCTTCTGATCGCTGTTACCACGAGATTTCTTTTAAGGTAATAGAAAAAGCCCCTGCATCGCAAGGGCTTCGGCACTGCTTCGTTAAGCGGGTGATGGGAATCGAACCCACGCTATTAGCTTGGAAGGCTAAAGTTCTACCATTGAACTACACCCGCATGATTGAAGATTTATTGTTAAGTTCCTTAGGAATTTAACAGTGATTTTACAAATAATAATATACCATGATCCTCTATAGCATGCAAGTCATATTTCCCATTTTTTTCATTACGCATCCATCAAAAAAAGCAGGAGCACCCTCGCGCCCCCGCTGTTACCTATCCTGTAGGCTTATCCACATCTCTCAAAAACTGCTTTTCAAATTCAGCGGCTTTAATCGGTTTGCTGAAGAAATAACCCTGAGCCTCGTGACAGTGTTGATTGCGAAGAAAGACCATCTGATCTTCGTTCTCCACGCCCTCAGCTGTGACTTTCAGTTGTAAATGATGCGCCATTGAAGTGATGGTAGATACGATCGCTGCGTTATTGCTGTCCTCCATGACTTCATTCACAAATGAACGGTCAATCTTGAGCCGATCAATTGGCAGATCCTTCAGATAGTGCAACGAGCTGTATCCCGTTCCAAAATCATCGATACTGATATGCACACCAATTTCTTTGATTTTGCGCAACTGTTCGAATGACCGGTCTTTATCAAATGTCATGCTCTCTGTAATCTCCAGTTCAAGCCATACAGGCTCTAGTCCCGTCTCTTTGAGAATACCATTGATATTGTCCAACAAATGGGAGTGCCTGAATTGTCTCATCGACAGATTCACCGAAACACACAGTTTACGATAACCGGCTTCCTGCCACTGTTTGTTCTGTGCACACGCTTCACGAAGCACCCATTCACCAAGTGGCACAATGAGCCCACTCTCTTCTGCCAGAGGAATAAAATCCGCCGGAGATACCGAGCCTCGCTGCGGATGCTGCCAACGCACCAAGGCTTCCATGCCAACGATTAGCCCACTTTGCAGATTAACCTGCGGCTGGTAGACCAGGTAGAACTGACCTCGATCCAACGCCTTGCGCAGATCATTCTCAAGTTGCAAACGCTCCTGTGCCTTCATCTGCATCGCATGGGCAAAACGATTCAGTTCCATTCCTTGTTCCTTAGCACTGTGCAAAGCCGTATCGGCATTTTGAATAATCTCCAGTGGTGACTCCCCATCATGTGGGAAAATAGCCATCCCAATTCCAAGTGTCAGATGATACTCATTGCCATCAACCAAGACGGGCTTCTCAAAAAGTTGCAAAATGGATCTTGTCCGACGCAACGCTGTATCGGTTGAACTGAAATCTGTCATCGTTAATGCAAACTCATCTCTTCCCAATCCAAAGACTTCTTCTCTTGGAAGGGACAATTGTTTCAGTCGTTGACCTACCTGACGCAAAACACGGTTAGCCGCTTGCTGTCCAAGCGAATCATTAATGGTTTTGAACCGATTAATATTCAGGACCAATACACCAACAAGCTGTTCCTGTACCACGGCATCATCCATCATCTTTTTCAACTGCTGTGAAAGGCGACGACGGTTTGGAAGTCCCGTTACATCATCATGATGAGCAATATAGTTCATCTTGGCTTCCGCGACCTGCTGTTGCAGGAAAGGTGTGTCCACTACGGACGTATACAGCCCTTTTTGAATGAAAAAATATGCCATACAATTACTCAGCAATCCTAATAACAGATTGAGATCGTTCACCCCAGTTGCTGAAACAAAATAACATTCACCAAAAAAGAAACACAGAATGCCACATAGAATGGTTGGTAAATCACCGTCTTTGGTTTTTTTCCATTGTACAAACAAAAGAACAGCAATAATGCCATAGAGCAATCCAACCATAAGATGAACTCGAGTGAAGATACCACCAAGCACTTCCCCATCAAGCATACTCGGCAACATGCTCCATTCCTGAATAGCCAGTATGTACAAAATAACAAAGGTACCCAATGTCCCACTTAAAAGTAAGAATTTGCGTGGTAATGCAAATTCTTTCTCATTTAAGGTATACACGAGCAGTAAACCTACGGAACATACCAAAGATCCCATGGTTGACATCATTAAGGAGAACTCCGATTCCATCATGGCTCCATTTGGAATCTCTTCTGCAAATGAAACGATATGAACCAGTTCAAACAGACCAATCAATAAAAAGAGTGTTGTCAATAATGTCCTCCGAAGCGTTAGCTTCTGTGTCCGAAACAACCAGCTTTGATTATAGATGCCGATACAAGCCGCTACCGCAGCAAATCCACCCAAGAGTGTCAAAACCGGGTAACCCGATATGATCAGATCAGAGCTTGAAGAAGAACGAAACCATTGACTTGCGAGGAAACATAATAAGCCGCCCACAGCGACCCAAATTATTTTTCTCTGATCTTGCAGATTAACCTTCATGCCGTGTTTTCCTTCCCGGGATCACCTATCCTGAATTACATTAACCAAACTCAACAACTTACTACATGATTCGACAAAAAACATATTAACCAACGTTCAATTCACATGCATACACATGCTATCTGGTACATAATAACATTTAATTTTGTATACGTGAACTAAAAAATAGTTACTCCTAGGAATATTTATTCACAAATATATAGAAAAACAAGGCATTAAGAACTAAAAAAACATGGATCTCCAGTTAGAGTCCATGTTTTCCTATTTTACAACTGTATTTCAGACTATATTACTTATCAAAATTCACTTCTGGTGTTGTTAATTTATCATAGAAATCAACAACCTTATCCTTGTCTTCCGATGAGCGAATCGCCATCGCTGAACGTGGATGCTCGTCCAACGCGCCTGTAATCATGTAAGGCAGAATGTAACCCCATTCTTCTTTTTCTCTGAGTGGAACCATCAACTGTTCCAATACACCAAGTACTGGACGCAGATTGTATTTTGTTCCTTTCAGATGAGCTACGAGCAATTCGGTTGGACAGTTTCCAGCAGCACGGCCCATACCATACACAGAAGCATCAAGCAGTTCGACGCCAAGTTCTGCCGCAACCAATGTGTTAGAAAACGCAAGTTGCATATTATTATGTGTGTGAACACCAAGACGTTTGTTAGGCAAGTGAGTCTTGAACTTCTCTACCAGATATTTCACATCATTATGGTCCAAGCTACCGTAGGAGTCTACAATGTAAACAACATCCACAGCGCTTTCTTTGATCAATTCAAATGCTTCCAGCAATTCATTCTCCATAACATTGGAGAGTGCCATAATATTAAGTGTAGTTTCATATCCACGATCATGGAATGTTTGAACCAGTGCAAGTGCCTTGTCTACATCTTTGCTGTAGCAGGCAACCCGGATCAGATCCAGCATGCTCTCACTGCGAGGCAAGATATCATTTTCGTCCACACGTCCAACGTCAACCAGTGCAGACAGTTTGGTATTGCCTTTTTGAGGAATAACTTTACGCAGGAAATCATCGTTCAGGAAACGCCATGGTCCTGCTTCCTCGGCACCTTTAAGCAACTTTGGAGAGTTCTTATATCCAATTTCCATATAATCAACGCCAGCTTCATTCAATCCAGCATATAGCTGTTGAACAAAGTCCACGCTAAAGTCCCAATTATTCACCAATCCGCCATCACGGATCGTACAATCTACAATTTTGCAATGATTTGTCTTCATTAATGTCTGCTCCTTTTCTGACCAACTTGTGTATTCCTCTCATGATACTTGAACGTGACAAGAAAAGTAAAGGGATTCCGGACTTATTTACTTCGATAAGATCTCCAGATTCGGTCAATCTTAACCATATCGGAACGATCGGGAGCTTTCTCTCCATAACGGACGGCATTATACGTATCTGGTAGTCTCGCAGATAGCTCATCTTCTTCTACCTTCATACCATTCTGAATAATGGTCTGTGCAGCCTCCAGCGGAGTGTGTGTCCGCTGTATTTCCACGCCTCGATGAGCTGCTCTTTCAATCCAAGTCCGATAGTAATACCGAACACGTTCGGCATCCTGTGCAGGGGGCGCCTCTTTCTTGCGAAACCAATTCTTTCGGACTTTTGCTGGCGCATCAAGCGTCTCACTGACATCGATATACTCCGTCCGTGGTTCTGCCTTCTTTTCACCTGGTTGTAACATCCCCTTGAATCGGTCCATAAGTCTGTTTATCGTTTTTTGTCCCAACCTCAGAAGCAGCCACAGAATTACTCCTGCTACAGCACACATCACTACCCATCCAAGGATGTTCCAGAAGACTGAGGGCTCGGATGGCGGCTCTCTCCAGTCATTCGGTATATTTAACTGCTGATTGGGGTTGTCCATTGGTAATCGTGGCTCCTCGCCGGAAATCGGACCAAACCATCCCCTGATCCATGCGAGCAAGCGATCACGTAGCGGTCCCAGCCAGGCAGCCAGACTTGGGAAAGCACCAATCGCGACGATAACAATAAACATCCACATGAACCGCTGATGATTCGCACGTGCAAAATCTCTTAATACCAATCTTCTCTTGCCGTCATTGAGTATTGCCTGATCCAGTTGCAGCATATATCGTCCAACCAGCCAAAAGGCAAAGCTGATCACTCCCGCAATATAGATCCATAGGGTATAGGTTTGTATCGGCTGCATGAATTCCAACGAATTCGAAGCAATCATAAGCACGATCGCACTGATTACACCCATAATCTGCAAGCGCCATAACAACACAGAATGAAAGACTGGCTGGAAGGTCAGACCTGCATAAGCCGAGATGACTCCACACAGTACCAATGTGATGATATCCGGCAACGGGAGAATAAGGCTCATCCCAACAACGAGTGCGAAGAGAAATCCTATGACTAGTGCCGCTAGTCCACGAATGAGTGTACTTTTCTCGCTAAAACCTGGAATTTTATGCCGAATGAACTGTCCCAACCAACCTACAAGAACAACCAAGATGAATAATGTGTACGGCAAATGTTCCATTGCGTAGAATGAAGCAAGCGTAAATATCGGAAAAAGGTATATACCAGCCATCAAGACGGCAAGCATTGTTATGAGTCCTGTGGTCGTCGCTACCGGTCTGTTCCTCATGCACTCACCGCCTTTGTATTACCCTTCACGTCCTCTACCGGGAGAATCGTTACACGATGTCCTTGTTCGTGCAGACGTGCAATCTCGTGCTCCATAGCGGCAGATACATAGGATGTAATCAGCAGATAGCTGCGGATTTGCTGTGCTTCTTCATTCAGACGTACTTCATCATTCAGGAATTGCTCCATGGGCACCATACATTTTAACTCTGTCTCGGCCATAGCTTCCAGTAACCGTTCCAGATGGGGCGTGCCATAATCCGGCTCAATCCGAAGTGTATCGCGGCCTCCACCCACATGATAACCATTATGGGCGAAGCCTGCCGGCAACCCTCTCCCGATGGCATCCACTGCAGCCGTGGCAGCGTAACGAAGTGCCCGTTCAATCTTTTCCGGTCGAGTAACAACACTCCACATATCTGCAGATTCCTGAATATTGACTACAATCCAGGATTGCGGATCAGCCGTCCATCCCTGTTTGTAGACTTGTAATTCACCTGTACGTGCACTCGCTTTCCAGTGAATACGATTCATGGGGTCGCCTGCACCATAAGGCCGAACACCCAGGATCAAGAAAGGATCTTCAACGATCCATCGTGATACTTCCACTTCTCCCTGCCATACCTGATAAATTGCAGGAAGATCCTCTGCATTCACTAATGAAGGGTACACGATCATAGACATTTGCAAAGGAATTGGTTTGGTGGAACGCCACACACCAAAGAGATCCCCACCTGTCATCGTTGCTGTATTTAATGGATAAATCCCACGCTGAGTACATGTAAAAGGATGCTTGCGCGTAATACGAGTAAACGGTTTTAACGTAAAAATACTCTTATGGTTCTGATAGATTTCGCCTTGACTAATATCCATACCTGAGCCGGAACGAAATACAAACGACACTGGCATCATCGATTCAAGTCTGAGCCACGGTACGGAGACTCGTTTCTCATTCGATATCGTCTCCACCATCTCAAGTTCATCTCCAGCGTAACAACGCAGCTTGCTGAATTGTCTGCTGTACTTGAGTTTTCGCAGTGCAGGTCGTCCAAACCACACACCATGTATAACAACGACAATGCCTCCAACAAGGACAAGCCATAATAATGCCATAAGATTAACGCCCGCTTGTAGCGAGATTCTCCGTAGGCACTTCTGTCTGATTCAGAAGTTCCTGGATGATACGCTCCGCCAAGCCCTCTTGTTGTCTGATCCGGTTACGGAATACCAGTCGGTGCGCCAGCACAGGTTCCGCCAGTACTTTAATATCATCAGGCAAAACAAAGTCTCTGCCATGCAGTGCAGCCCATGCCTGACTTGCCTTGAGTAATGCCTGAGCCCCTCGTGGACTTACGCCAAGCGAGAGCTCTGGATGTTGCCTTGTCGCTTCGGTTAACTGAATGATATATCGTAGCAGATCTTCGTTGATTTGCACTGTTTTATACGTATCCTGCGCCTTCAAAAGTTCTTCACGACTGATCACTGCCGAGAGATCATCAACAGAACGACTGGCTACCGTACGTCTCAAAATTTCTACACTCTCTTCACTGCTTGGATAACCCATGCGAATTTTCATCATAAAACGATCCATCTGCGCTTCAGGTAGTGGAAAAGTTCCCTGGTTATCTACAGGATTCTGGGTGGCGATAACGATGAATGGCCGTTCCAGCTGTCTCGTTGAACCGTCGATACTGATCTGGCGCTCTTCCATACACTCCAGCAAGCTTGATTGTGTACGCGGTGTAGCCCGGTTAATCTCATCGGCTAGTACAAGATTGGCAAACAAGGGGCCGGGTCGGAATTCAAAATCCCCTTCTTTTTGATTAAAAAAATGAATCCCTGTTAAGTCCGAGGGCAGCAAGTCCGGTGTAAACTGTATCCGTTGGAATGTGCAGTCCAATGAGGAAGCTACCGATTTGGCAAGCATCGTTTTCCCAGTACCCGGTACATCCTCCAGCAGCACATGCCCTGACGCTATGATCGCTGTCATTACCAGCTCTATCGTATGCTCTTTTCCCACAATCACTTTTCCCACGTGATCCATCAGTTGTTGATTCATTCGTTCCACTCCTTGGATTTCCATCTGCATCTCATCCTTCCGTTATGGAGCTTATGTATTCGCATTCATTACTAACTATAACCGTTATTGGCAACATAAAACAAAGGAGTTGGCAAATGGCCAACTCCTCGACTCCCCGCTTTTCTCAATATACCAAGGGTAACATAATTATAAACCGCGTGCCTTCGCCCTTTTTGCTATCCACAGAGATGGTTCCTCCATGGTTCTTGATGATCCGGTAACTCACCGAAAGTCCAAGCCCCGTTCCGCTCTCCTTGGTCGTGAAGAATGGATCAAACAGACGTACAAGCGTGTTATGGTCCATCCCATGACCGTTATCCGCGATGGAGATCTGCACGAATTTGTTTTCCGTGGCGGTAGATATTCGAATTAGACCCGTATGTTCTTCGCCAACTTCCTCAATGGCATCCATTGCGTTTTTCACCATATTCAAAATAACCTGCTTAATCTGTTTGACATCAATGGACACATTCAGCGGGGCATCCCCTTCATCCAGTACGATCTCGCATCCCTTCATCAACCCTTCGCTTTCGGTCAGCAAGACCACCTCTTTGAGCAAAGAGTCGACGGATATCACGGTCTTCTGTGGAGCTGACGGTTTGGAAGAATTCAAAAATTCGTAGATGATGTCATTCGCCCGATCAATCTCCGTCAGTATGATTCGAGCGTACTCGTCTTTGCCGAGCTGCAGCAAATGGGGCCTGAGCAGTTGAATGAACCCACGGATTGCAGTCAACGGATTACGAATTTCATGAGCAATAGATGCTGAAATTCGCCCCAGCATCGCAAGTTTGTCATTTTGATAAGCGGTCTGTTCAATTTGTTTATAATCAGATACATCTTTGACGCTGAACAAGAAGTCGCCATCCATCTGATCACCGTACGTCACAGTAACCAGCCAATGCCTTCCGTATTCATCAATCAACTCATGATAGCGCTTACGATGAAAAATAGTTTCCCGATAGATACGTAAAATTTTCTTTTTCTTGAATCGGCTCATCTGCGGATGATGCAGCATTTGCATCAGGGTGCAGCCGCTCAACAGACTTCTTGGAAGTTCCAACAACTTTGCCATCTGAACGTTAATAAACGTCAATACACCGTGACTGTCAAACAACATAATACCGCTATCCAGATGTTCCAGTACATTCTCGTACTTGTTGTTATCCAGATGCACAGGCGGGAAACCATCCGTTGGTTGAGGCACTGTATCCTGAAATTCACTAATCATGTCAGGTTCCTCCTTTTCACGTAAATGATAAACTTGCCATTCGGACATCATATCATCACAGAAACAGGAAGGGCCGATTTTATTTTTCATTACCGGTGCCCTTTCGTTGGGGGGCTGAGCCGAAAATATGGATGGCATGGCCGGAACTCAAGCTGGTCTATTCCCGGTAACCAACAGTCGATCCGGAAAATCATATACGTTTGTCCCATTCTGACCTTCTCCTATTCCCAAACACGAACATTTTTTGCTCCGCCTCTTTTGCAAGTCTGTTTTTATCATAGACAAGTTTATAGAAGAGAGTCAATCGGAGAAAGTGTCGAATGGAAATTATTTTAAAAAAAACCTCGAATTAGTTCCAGAACACAGCACAAAAACGAAGCCGTTTCACCCAGTAGGCAAATCAGCTTCGTTTTTAATATCTTTAATTGGTGATATATCCGAGATCATCTATAGTCCGGTCTTATTATGCTGAATTTTCAGTCTGCGCTGACTCATCACAGCTAATCGACGTTTAAGTTCGCTTTCCCACTTCTCGTCTTTGGTTTCCTTCGCGAGCCTGAGCAAATCCAGAGCCATATCAATCTGGCGCTGCACAATGACCATGGCATCCTCGCTCTCACGGTTTACACAGTTTTCAAAAATCGCATCCTCATCTTCTGTAACATAATCTTGAAAGTCAATCTCGGATGCACCGTCTCCATGCGCATATTCAGCCAGAATTTCGTATTCGTTTTCCACTTTATAATGCACCTCAACCCGGTGACACACCGGGCAAAACAGCAGGGGAACATTATGAACCTGGGTGCGGTAATGCTTCAGCGTGCCCTTCGTTCCAACCATACTTGCCCCACAACAGTAACTCATTTTTGTTCACCCTCCTTATTACGTGACGGGACTTTTTTTGTTAAAATGCCATCCCGTACACTTACAGCACTTCCAAAAAGGAATAGTTCCATCAGTGTATCACATTCATGTACAGATTATAAATGCAGAGCACCGGAATATTTACCGGGTTTCCATACCCTATTCGCCTTGAAGGCCATCAATTCCTCTTTCAACAGATAAAAAGAAGACTTTCTTCTAATATATTATTAACACGCTTAGCTGCTTGTTCAAACACTTTTGATTAACTTCGTGATAACTTCCGTCAAAAGGGTGCAAAAAGCCCTCAATCCCTAACGGGATGAGGGCTTGAACAAAAACCGTTCAAGTTAATCTGGCTTACAGGTTAGTGTCGCCTGGTTTCCAGTTCATTGCACACAATCCGCCGGATTGCAGTGCTTGCAGTACGCGAAGTGTTTCTTCAACACTACGGCCTACATCGTTGTGGTTAACCACTTGATATTTCAATTCGCCTTCTGGATCGATGATGAACAGACCGCGCAATGCTACGCCTTCTTCTTCGATCAGAACGCCGTAATCTTTAGCCACTTGCTTCGTGATATCGGAAGCCAGCGGGAAGTTCAATTGACCCAGACCATTGCTGTCTACAGGTGTATTGATCCATGCTTTGTGGCTGTGTACGGAGTCTACGCTCACGCCAAGAATTTCTGTATCCAAAGCTTTGAATTGCTCGGAAGCAACGCTCAAAGCTGTAATTTCAGTTGGGCACACAAATGTGAAGTCCAAAGGATAAAAGAAGAATACAAGCCATTTGCCACGATAATCGGACAGTTTAACGGAACCAAAGTCTTGTCCGTCTCCCGATACTGTTTCCATTGCGAAATCCGGTGCTGGTCTACCTACCAAACGTTCTGCCATAACTAAAAATTCCTCCTTTGGGATTATGTAAGCATCCTTGCGGATTGCTCATCATCAAGAAAAACGCGTACGCTTTTCCTGTAATTAAAATGATTTGAACCTTGATAACAAGTACAAGTAAAATGTTATCATCCGGACTTCCCAAAGTCAAGATTATAAACATTATTTTTTTATAATCATTATAAATAAGGATTTTTCGTGGCAAAAATGATAAAGGAACAGCCCTCTGTACATTCCATAACTGGAAACAAAGGGCTGCCTGTAGTTGGTAATATAATTACGCCTGTTTCTGAATAGCCGCCACGATCAAATCGCCCATTTCGGTCGTGCTGATCGCTGTGCTCTTGTCTACAGCAATATCACTTGTGCGGTGTCCTGCGTTCAATACATCCGATACAGCCGCTTCAATGGCATCCGCACCTTCTGTATAACCAAAGGTTGTACGGAACATCAATGCCAAAGAGAGAATGGTTGCAATCGGATTAGCGAGGCCTTGACCTGCGATATCCGGTGCAGAACCGTGTACTGGCTCATAGAGTCCGAAGCTGCCCTCTCCCAGTGATGCAGATGCGAGCATACCGATGGAACCTGTCAACATCGCTGCTTCATCACTCAAGATATCTCCAAACATGTTTTCCGTTACGATGACATCGAAGCTGGACGGACGACGCAGCAATTGCATCGCGCAGTTGTCTACCAGTACATGCTCCAGTTCAACATCCGGATAATCCGGTGCTACCCGGTTCACGACTTCACGCCAGAGACGGGAAGTTTCCAATACGTTGGCTTTGTCTACAGAAGCCAGCTTTTTGCGACGTCCTTGCGCAATTTCGAATGCCTGACGAACGATCCGCTCCACTTCTGTTACATTATATGCACACGTATCTACTGCCTCTTCGCCCTGTGCACTTTCACGTCTGAATTTCTCACCGAAGTAGATCCCACCTGTCAACTCACGTACCACCATCAGATCTGTACCTTCCAGTACTTCAGGCTTCAGAGTTGAAGCATCCTTCAAGCAATCAAATACAACAGCCGGACGCAGGTTGGAGAACAATCCAAGTGCTTTGCGAATACCCAGCAGGCCTGTTTCCGGGCGAAGCTCCTTGCTGTTGTTATCCCATTTTGGACCACCAACCGCTCCAAGCAGGACTGCATCTGCACTTTTACATACAGTCAGTGTTTCTTCAGGAAGAGGTGTACCCTTCTCATCAATCGCGATTCCGCCAAACAACGCATGCTCTGTTTCAAAACGATAACCGAATACTTCCTCCGTACGTTTAAGAACTTTCTCAGCCTCAGCTACGACTTCAGGGCCAATTCCGTCACCTGCAATAACTGCAATTTTTTTCACGTCTGCCATTGGGTTGTCCACTCCTTATATTTCATTCATTAATTATTCATAAAGTAACGTCTCATATTAACTCTCTCCTTTGTATCATATTCCAAGGTCATTTGACCAAGATATACAATCTATGACTTTAATAGATTTTACCTATAAGCCAATAGAGATTGGCCTTTCCAAGTTGTTCTGACCTCCCGGCTGGGTTAAAATATAGCTGAATTCAAATCAGGTACGCAGGAGGGATAAGCAATATGCAATATTCGTATTTGGGTAAATCAGGCCTCAAGGTCAGCCGAATCTGTCTCGGTACCATGAATTTCGGGCCTGCTACAGATGAAAAAGAAGCTTTCCGCATTATGGACGCAGCACTCGATGCAGGCGTGAACTTTTTTGATACCGCTAACATCTACGGTTGGGGTGAAAATTCCGGCCTTACCGAAGAAATTATCGGACGCTGGTTCAACCAGGGCGGAGGCAGACGTGAAAAAGTAGTTCTGGCCACCAAAGTATATGGCTCCATGCATGATGATACAGATGGCCCCAACAACGAAGCTGGCCTCTCCGCCTACAAAATCAGACGGCATCTGGAGGGTTCCCTCCGCCGCTTACAGACCGATCATATCGAGCTATACCAGATGCATCATGTAGACCCTGCCATATCGTGGGACGAGCTGTGGGGTTCGTTCGAGAATGCCGTTCATCAGGGTAAAATCGGTTATGTAGGATCGAGTAACTTTGCTGCATGGCAGATTGCAATCGCTCAAAGTGAAGCCAAGAATCGTCATTTCCTCGGCCTGGTTTCCGAACAACATAAATATAGCCTCAACTGTCGTTTGCCTGAGTTGGAAGTACTGCCCGCAGCCAAAGAGCTGGGCCTCGGCGTCATTCCATGGAGTCCACTGGATGGTGGTTTATTGGGACGTAACGCTCTGCAGAAGCTGGAA
This sequence comes from Paenibacillus sp. FSL E2-0151, assembly GCF_037993015.1. Lineage (NCBI taxonomy): Bacteria > Bacillati > Bacillota > Bacilli > Caryophanales > Paenibacillaceae > Paenibacillus > Paenibacillus sp. FSL E2-0151. Next base: position 2,035,741 of record NZ_CP150308.1, on the reverse strand, counting down.
GGAACACGCAGCGGGGGCATCGCTGGACGGATTGAGCAGCAGCAAACTCAGCTTGAAGACTTTGCCGCACTGTGTCGTGATCTCGGTGAACCACAGGATACGGTGGCTTTGGCATGGGTTGCAGCCAATCCGGCAGTGACCGCCCCGATTATCGGACCACGTACGCTGGAGCAGTTTGAGACCGCACTCAAATGTCTGGACGTGACTTTGGATGAAGCTGTGCTCAAACGTCTGGATGAGATTTTCCCGGGTCCAGGAGGACATGCCCCTAATGCATACGCGTGGTAATAGCTTGATAGCGTAAGTCAATTTAATAGGTAATCGTAGAAAATGTACTGTGTTTTACTGCCATAATCATATAAATAATAAGCAAAAGAGTCTGACCCTCCACAGGAGAGTCAGACTCTTTACGTCCCTCACTGAACGTAACAAAGCAAGCCGAACGATCTTCTATATCCATTAAATTAAAGATAGATCATTCTAGCAGCATACATGTGTCTCAGCTTAAAGTTCAGTTCAATGAAAGGTGCGTGCTTCTTGCATTGGAGCCTACAGATTAACGTTTACACGGTTCGTATATGTCTTGCGCTTCTCAATCAATTGATTCAGGCCGTCTACATAGGCGCGTGCACTTGCACCCAATATATCTGTGCTTACGCCACGTCCTTGTACCGAAACCTGATTCTGAGTCAGCACAACATGTACTTCACCCAATGCATCTTTACCATGCGTTACCGATTTGATGGAATAGTCAGACAACGTTACGTCTTCCCCACTCACTTGGTCAATCGCATTGTAGATTGCATCTACCGATCCGTTACCCTCTGCTTGCTTCTCAAGCGTATCCCCGTCAAGCGTTGCAATGCGGACTTTGGCCGTTGGTACCGATTCGTCTCCGTACGTTACGAAGATGGATTCCAGTTTATACACCTCAGGTGCATCCTGCAATTTCTCTTCAATTACGGCAAGCAGATCTTCGTCAGTAACTTCTTTTTTCTTATCAGCCAGATCTTTGAACTGGGCGAAAGCCCGATTCAATGCTTCTTCTTCCAGCTCATATCCCAGATCAATCAACCGTTCACGGAAGGCATGACGACCAGAATGTTTACCCAGTACAAGTTTACTTTCCTTCAGACCGATGGACTCTGGAGTCATAATCTCGTACGTTGTTTTTTCCTTCAACATGCCATCCTGGTGAATGCCGGATTCATGTGCAAAGGCATTTGCCCCAACAATAGCTTTGTTTCCAGGCACAACCATACCTGTCAAACGGCTAACCAAACGACTGGTCCGTGCAATCTCAGACAACTGCAGCGATGTTTTCGCTTGGAAAAATTCCTGACGTGTCTCCAGCGCCATAGCAATTTCCTCGATCGCCGTGTTTCCGGCACGTTCACCAATGCCATTAATCGTACCTTCGATCTGATCGGCTCCGTTGAGAATGGCTGCAAGTGTATTGGCCGTCGCCATACCCAAGTCATTATGGCAGTGGGCACTCAGCTGTACCTTTTCAATACCGTGTACATTCTCCTTGAGATGTTTGAAAATGTTTCCGTATTCATATGGGCTCAGGTAACCAACCGTATCCGGAATATTCACGACAGCTGCACCTTCTTCAACAGCCATATTCACCATTTCCACGAGGAAATCATACTCGGTACGACCTGCATCCTCAAGGGAGAATTCAATCTTCGAGAATGTTTTCTTTGCATAACGAATCGCGGAACGAGCTGTATCCAGTACCTGCGCTTTGTCCATACGCAATTTATGTTGGCGGTGAATAGGTGAAGTTGCCAGGAAAACGTGAATGCACGGGTCCTGTGCACCTTTAAGTGCTTCCTTAACTGCATCAATGTCTTGCTCTCTGGAACGGGACAAGCCAATTACAGTCACATTTTTGACCGCATTTGCTACTGCATTGACAGCTGCCAGGTCACCTGGAGATGCCGCCGGGAAACCCGCTTCCATCCGGTCAATGCCAAGCCGCTCGAGCTGATGGGCAATTTCCACCTTTTCACGAGTGTTCAGATTGACTCCCGGGGATTGCTCTCCATCACGCAGCGTTGTGTCAAATACATAGATTTTACGCACGCTTCGCACCTCCTGTACTTGTTATTATATGTTTCTCTGAACCAGCAATAGCGGCTCACGCATAAGCACGGCCGCTATTCCCAGTTAAAGCTCTAAGTTTACTTGATTACCTTAAAGTGCATGCTCTAGAAGTTAATGCTTACTTCTTGATCCAGTGCATCATCTCACGCAATTGTCCGCCAACCACTTCGATTGGGTGTTCAGCTTCGTTACGACGAGTTGCTGTCAAGAATGCACGTCCGGATTGGTTTTCCAGAATGAAGTCGCGTGCGAATTTACCTTGTTGGATATCCGTCAGGACTTCTTTCATTGCTTTCTTCGTATCTTCAGTTACAACGCGAGGTCCAGTTACATAGTCACCGTACTCAGCTGTGTTACTGATGGAATCACGCATGCTTGAAAGTCCGCCTTCATACATCATGTCAACGATCAGCTTCAGTTCGTGCAGACATTCGAAGTATGCCATTTCAGGAGCGTAACCCGCTTCTGTCAACGTTTCGAACCCAGCTTTTACCAATGCACTCACACCACCACACAGAACAGCTTGCTCACCGAACAGATCTGTTTCTGTTTCTTCACGGAAGGAAGTTTCGATAACCCCTGCGCGTGTACAACCGATACCTTTAGCATAAGCCAAACCGATTTCTTTAGCTTTACCCGTTGCATCTTGCTCAATCGCGATCAGGCCCGGTACACCAAAACCTTCCACATAAGTACGACGTACCATGTGACCAGGGGACTTAGGAGCTACCAGCAATACATCGCTGTTTTTTGGAGCAACGATTTGACCGAAATGAACGTTGAAACCGTGTGAGAAGAGCAATGCAGCGCCTTCTTTCAGGTTTGGTTCGATTTCGTTTTTGTATACAGAAGCTTGAGTTTCGTCTGGCAGCAAGATTTGAACTACATCTGCGCGGCTTGTTGCTTCAGCCGGGGACAGAACTTCAAATCCGTCATTTTTTGCAGTGTCGAAGGATTTACCTTCACGAAGTCCGATGACTACGTTCAATCCACTATCACGAAGGTTTTGAGCTTGGGCGTGGCCCTGGCTACCATAACCGATTACCGCGATCGTTTTTCCTTTCAATACGTTAAGCTCTGCATCCTGTTCATAATAAGTAGTTACTGGCATGTTTATAAGTCCTCCTTTGTATTGTAAAGAACCCTTCATTAATGAGCGGGTGTCTCAAGGGACCGTCTCGCTTGGAGTGTCAAAAGCATCTCTGGTCTGATCCGATCCGTTCAGACACCCGCCCATTAATGCGGGAATGTAGCTATATTTTCAAGCGTTACATCACTAAAATGTTAAATTACAACTGTTAAGGGACTGACACTCACATAAGATCAACTGTATATGTTAGCTAACCGTCGTCCCTCTTCATTCATTATAACTTTATACGTTGCCGCGTACCAATGCAGTTATGCCTGTACGGGACAATTCGCGAATGCCATATGGCTTGAGCAATTCAATCATAGCATCAATTTTGTCCGTATCTCCGACTACCTGCACAATCAGGCTGCCTGGACCAACATCTACAACGGATGCGCGGAATGTTTCTACCACACCCAGAATTTCAGGACGCTCGGAAGGCTCTGCTTTCACTTTAATCAAAGCGAGTTCACGGGCTACCATCGGTTTCAGGCTGAAATCAACCACTTTAATAACATCGATGATTTTGTACAATTGTTTCTCAATCTGCTCCAGCGTTTTATCGTCACCAATGGTGACAATAACCATCCGGGAGAGTCCAGGTTCTTCCGATTGACCTACGGTAATACTCTCAATGTTAAATCCGCGTCGACCGAACAACCCTGATACACGCTGAAGGACGCCTGGCTGATCGTTTACCAATATTGAAATCGTATGTCTAATCATTCGTCAGCATCCCCCATCAGCATTTGATCAATTGTTGCTCCCTGCGGAACCATTGGATACACATTTTCATCCTTGCGTACTACGAATTCTACAACGACTGGTCCTGGTGTATCCAAAGCTTCCTGCCAAGCACGCGCTGCTTCTTCTTTATTCGTTGCACGTAATCCTTTCACGCCATATGCTTCAGCCAGTTTTACAAAATCCGGGCTTCCTGCCAGATCAATGTGGCTGTAACGGTTCTCATAGATGAGTTCCTGCCATTGGCGAACCATTCCAAGTACCTGATTGTTAATGATCACAATTTTTACCGGTATATTGTTAATGGCACAGATTGCGAGTTCTTGGGAACACATCTGCATTCCGCCGTCACCGTTAATGGAGATAACGAGTCTGTCCGGATTGGCCATCTGAGCACCAATTGCAGAAGGGAATCCAAAGCCCATCGTTCCGAGACCACCCGAAGTTACCCATGAACGTGGTTGATTAAACTTGTAATATTGTGCCGCCCACATCTGATGTTGTCCCACATCCGTAGTCACAATTGCTTCACCTTTGGTTGTATCATTCAACATTTCAACAACCCACTGCGGTTTCAGCACTTCGTCTGAATCCGTATAGCTGTATGGCTTCTCTTGTTTCCACTGTTTGATCTGGTCTCTCCATGCATCTGCACGCTCTGCACGTCCAACTTCTTTGTTGGCTATTTCAAGTACGGTCTTCACATCACCAACGATTGGAATATCGGTTGCAATGTTTTTACCAATCTCAGCCGGATCAATATCGATATGAACGATTTTGGCATGTGGAGCGAATCCGTCCAGCTTACCTGTTACCCGATCATCGAATCGTGCGCCGATATTAATCAGCAGATCAGACTGTTGGATGGCCAGGTTGGATGTGTATGTTCCGTGCATTCCTGGCATCCCTGTCCATAGTTCATGCCCACTTGGGAATGCACCAAGCCCCAGAAGGGTTGTCGTAATCGGAATGCCTGTCTTCTCAACAAACTCGAACAGTTCTTCATGTCCTCCCGAGTATACCACACCGCCACCAGCCAGAATCATTGGACGTTCTGCTTCCTGAATGGCCTGAGCCAAACGGTCTACCTGCAATTTGTTTGGTACTGTCCGTGGATTGTACCCTCTTAATGTAACAGGTTCAGTACTCGGTTCAAACAAGGTTTTGTTGGCTGAGACATCTTTCGGAATGTCGATCAGTACAGGACCTTTACGGCCGGTGTTGGCAATATGGAATGCCTCATGAATGATACTCGACAAATCCTTAACATCTTTTACCAGATAGCTGTGTTTGGTGATCGGCATTGTAATCCCGGTAATATCCGCTTCCTGGAAAGCATCCGAGCCGATCAGGCTGGAATTAACATTTCCCGTAATGACAACCAGCGGCACAGAATCCATATATGCCGTGGCTATTCCAGTAACCAGATTGGTTGCTCCCGGCCCGGAGGTAGCGATACAAACACCAACTTTGCCGCTTGCACGTGCATACCCGTCAGCTGCATGAATTGCACCTTGTTCGTGACGGGTTAAGACGTGTTTGAAATCCTCGAAACCATACATTGCATCGTAAATGTACAACACTGCGCCACCCGGGTAACCAAATACGCAATCCACACCTTCAAGCAACAAGCTTCTCAGCAGAATCTCGGAACCGCTAATGACCTCCGGCTTCATCCATTTTTCACGTAATTCATCTGTCGATCGTACTTCTGGAATTTGAGCTCCCATTAGTCATCCTCCTCTCGGAATTTACACCATTCTGACATTTAAAGTTACAAAAAAAACCTTCCATCCCCTGCAAACAAGTTCATGCTTGCGAGGGACGAAAGGTTATCGCTTCCGTGGTACCACCCAACTTTGCCCGAAATTTCGCAATAACGGACCTTACCAGGTACAACAAAACGAATAGCTCAAACGAACATAGTCGTTTCCCATACCTGTTGTCTGTAACGCAGACATACGATTTTCCCTAATACGCGAAAGGAGTGACATCCAGTGCTTTTCAGGAAAACAGCTCCGAGGTGAGCTCGTATATAAGGGATAATGGTGGTGGTTTCAGCAATTCCAGCCACTCTCTGAGCAAAAGAGCCCTTAAAACTTCGTCCTCTTCATAGCCGATGAAATATTCTCGTTAAATGTTAGGAACATTATATGATTCCTCCAACCGATAAGTCAATACCTGTTTTGCATAAAAATTCAGAGAACCTTCCTTCCTCCCTCTTCAGCCTATAAGGTTGCCCTAATCCTAGCGCTTCATTCAGTCACCTTTTATCTTGCTTCGGGCATAGGATATACGAGCAGCACGACTGGTCCTGAAAGGAGGCTCCGCATGGTGATTCGGCAACGCACATCCAAGCTGGATGATGGCGCCATCATGAAGCTGATTGACACTCAACTTGTTCCTTTATCCCATATGAGCGAAAAGGAAATTAATAAAATCCGCAAAGAAATACCCCTGCGAATGAACAGGGGCATGACCTTTGTTGTCTCGCCGGAGCCAGACAAAGCTGCTGTGGCATTCATCCATTTTCTCATGCATGGGGAATTGCTCTATGTCGATATGATGGCCGTTAGTCCGAAAGAACAACGCAAACGTTACGGGCAAACTTTGTTGCTCAAAGCAGAGAGCTTTGCGGTATCTCGGGGTTGTCGAAGATCTAAAGTGATGGTGGATGAGGGAAATACCAAAGGGCTTCAGTTTTATCAAAAAAATGGATACAGCGCGATTCGATACATCATGATAAGCCGCTGCTACGAATTGGAAAAAACATTATAGAATGTCCTAGAAAAATCCTGGTGGGCGTGGACCTGGACCATAAGGGCCGAATCCAGGACCAGGTCCATATCCGCCACCAGGTCCTCCAGGTCCATATCCCGGTCCGTAGCCTGGACCATATCCAGGGCCTGGTTTTGGTCCAGGTCCATATCCGGGACCGAAGCCGGGACCACCTCCATAAGCATAAGGCAGTGTGGCAATAGCGAGCAGATCAAACAATACCAGTGGCAGAATCGCTTTTGTACGTACTTTTTTGCCATTCAAACGCTTGAGTACCAGTTTGTTGCCCGATACTTTCAACAGCTTTCCCGTAACCCGAGTGCCGTCTTTTTTGATTGCAACAATATTTTTGCCTATTAATTTCATCGCTTCATCACGCGTAACTTGTTGTTTCATACTTTCCCCTCCTCCTCGGATCGTTCAAAACAGTGTATTCGTCCATCACTGAATTCGCCTGTTTCTTTGTCCCTACCTGAAAATATGGGTATCTGCACGAGAACCAAGTTAAACGTGAAAAAGTGGCTTGGTGACGCTCAAAAAAACAAAAAAGGCCCGCACAAGGCGGACCCTTTATCAAAACTCTGAATAGCTAAACTGATATAGAAAAGGTTGTTACCTTTTCCCCGGATCATATGCTTCACCGAGTGCAGACGGAGCCGAAGAACGTCCAACCGCTGCAACGAGAACGATGATGGTAAGCAGGTAAGGCAACATGAAAATAATTTCCTGGGGAATACTTTGTGACCATTCAAACAACTGTACATAGTTTCGGATCGCTTGTGAGAATCCAAAGAAGACAGCCGCACCAAAGGCACCAATCGGATTCCACTTACCAAAAATCATAGCTGCAATGGCAATATAACCTTGGCCGGAAACCGTATTGTGTGAGAATGTACCCGTAGTCGTCAACGTAATCGCAGCTCCACCAATAGCCGCAAGCGCACCACTGATCATAACGCCAATATAGCGATAACGAAGCACTTTAACACCAACCGTATCAGCCGCACTTGGATGTTCACCTACAGAACGAAGGCGCAGACCAAATGGCGTTTTGAACATGATGTAATACGTCAGGAATACGAACAGAATGGCCAGATATGTTGTTGGATATACGTTCTTGAAGAAGGCTTCTCCAAGCAAAGGAATGTCTTTCAACAATGGCACATCAAACTTGCTGAAGCCTTGAACCAACGGTGAATCACCAGAACCTTCAAACAACAGTTTAACCAAGTACAACGTACTTCCTGCTGCCAAAAAGTTAATGACGATACCACTGATAATCTGGTCTGCCTTAAATGTGATAGACGCAACGGCATGAATCAGAGATACCATTACGCCCAATACAATCGCGAGCAAAACCCCCATCCAGGCCGATGTCGTTCCGCCCATGCCCGCTTCTTGAGCATAATGCGCCCCGATTCCAGCTGCAAAGGCACCAAAGACCATAAAACCTTCAAGTCCAAGGTTGGTTACACCTGATTTTTCCGAAAAAATTCCGCCGAGTGATGCAAAAATCAATGCCGTAGCAAAGACAAGCGTCGTATTGATAATTTGCCCAATTGTCAACAAGTCCATCTACAACACCTTCTCTTTCTTACGCTTCGAATAGAACGGTTTAAGTATCCAGCGCACGATGCCTTGTGCCGCAATGAAGAAGATAATCGAACCGATCACAATCCGAATAATCTCAGGCGGAACATCCGCAGCAAAACTCATACCTGCAGATCCGTACGTGAGGGTACCAAACAACACTGCCCCCAATAACACCCCAAACGGATGATTCAAACCAATCAGGGCAACTGCAATTCCGTCAAAGCCTGTTCCCGGTGAACCCGACATTACGGTTTGGTATTGGAACACACCAAGAACCTGGAATGCACCACCAAGACCGGCTAGCATACCACTGATAAACATCGCTTTTACGATATTCCGGTTAACATGCATACCTGCATATTCAGCGGCATTAGGGTTGTAACCTACCGCGCGGATTTCATAACCTTGTTTTGTTTTCCACATATAGATATAAAAGAGCACAGCCATCACAAGGGCAATCAACGTCCCCATGTGTACACGGGAATTGCCCATCAGCTCAGAGAGCCATGTCAAACTAATCGAAGCCGATTCGCTGATATCCACGGAACGATTCTCGCCCTTCAACAGCAAGAATTGGCGAACGATAAGGTTGGCGAGATATAGACCAATCCAGTTCAACATGATACTACTGATAACTTCATTGACCCCACGCGCTGCTTTCAGATAACCAGCAATCGCGGCCCACAGACCACCAAACAATGCACCGGCAATCAAAGCCAGTGGCGCATGAAGGTAGATCGGCAAACCTGCAAACTTAACACCAACAAATGTTGCAGCGGTCATACCAACGAGAAATTGACCTTCTCCACCAATGTTAAACAACCCTGCACGTGATGCAAATGCAAATGCGAGTCCAGTCATGATCAGTGGCGTCATTTCCCGTACTGCTTCACCAAAGTTGTACATGTCGCCAAATACCTTGGTGAACAATGCACCATAGGCTTCAATTGGATTGTAACCACCAATCAGCATGACAACTCCACCGAGAATAAGACCCATAATAATAGCTACTACAGGCAAAATAAATGAATCTCGGGTAAACCATCTCAATACGTTATTCATGCGCAGTACCTCTCTTTTGGGTGCTGCCCGCCATCATCAAGCCGAGCTCCCTGTCATTGGTTTCTTCCGGCAGCACCTCGCCAACGATCTGTCCTTCATAAATAACTGCAATTCGGTCAGATACATTGATAATCTCATCAAGCTCAAATGAAATCAGCAGAACAGCCTTCCCTTGGTCGCGCTGTGCAATCAGTTGCTTTTGCACGAACTCAATAGCCCCTACATCCAAACCACGTGTTGGTTGCGCAGCGATAAGCAGTTCAGGGTTTTTATCTACCTCACGGGCGATAATGGCCTTTTGCTGGTTTCCTCCGGACAAGGACCGAGCTTTGGTCTCGATGCTTGGTGTACGCACGTCAAATGCCTCAACAAGCCGCTTCGCCTGCTGTTTGATGGCATCGAAGTTAAGGAACCCTTTACGGGTGTATGGTGCTTTATAATACGATTCCAGAACGATATTTTCGCTCACTGAAAAATCAAGTACAAGTCCGTGTTTATGGCGATCTTCCGGAATGTGGGCTACACCCGACTCCGAGATATGGCGCGGAGAATGATTGGACAGCTCCTTGCCTTCCAAAAGAATCGAACCGCTCTCTACTTTACGAAGTCCGGTAAGAGCTTCAATCAGTTCACTTTGCCCGTTACCATCCACGCCTGCGATTCCGACAATCTCTCCTGCACGTACGTTTAGGTTAAGTTGGTTCAGAACCGAAATACCTTCTTTATTCTTGGCCGTTAATTTACTGACTTCGAGCACATTGGCTCCAGGTGTAGCCGGTTTTTTGTCCACTTTGAATGTGACATTCCGCCCCACCATTTTCTCTGCCAGCTCATTCGGATTTGTTTCCGAAGTTTTGACCGAATCAATCACTTTACCCCGACGAATAATCGTTACCGTATCGGAGATTTCCATGATTTCTTTCAGTTTGTGCGTGATCAAAATAATGGACTTTCCTTCAGCTACAAGCTTCTTCATGATGATCATCAGTTCTTTGATCTCTTGAGGAGTCAATACGGCTGTAGGCTCGTCAAATATCAGAATGTCTGCACCGCGATACAACGTTTTAACAATCTCTACACGTTGCTGCATTCCGACAGAAATATCATGAATTTTGGCATGAGGATTCACCTTCAGTCCATACTGTTCGGAAAGACGCTGAACTTCAGCGGCTGCTTTTTTATAGTTAATATTGAGACCCTTCGTTGGTTCAGATCCCAAAATAATGTTCTCTGTTACCGTGAACGGCTGTACAAGTTTAAAATGCTGATGCACCATGCCTATGCCAAGATCGATCGCTCGGTTAGGGCTGTCGATGATGACAGGCTTGCCATTCACTTCAATGGAACCTTCATCTGGCTGATAGAGACCAAATACAATATTCATCAACGTTGACTTACCAGCGCCGTTTTCGCCCAGTAGCGCATGGATCTCGCCCTTACGAAGCTGAAGGCTGATGGCGTCGTTGGCAACAATGCCTGGGAAACGCTTCGTAATTTGTTTTAACTCAACGACGGGGGTTGCTGCACCCATGTAATCACCCTTATAACTGATATAGTGTGGTTCCGCAAACGTAAAAAAAAACGTCTATCGACGTACTTTCAAAGAAGACAGACCGCGCTTAGCTGAAGTTTTTCTTGCGATAATCGAATGGTTCAGCTCATTAAGAACAACTCAATTCCATTATCTTAAGAAAAGCTCCTACCGGAGCGTTGGTGCACAGTGACCTTGTACAATTGTTATGATGACTTGATCAAATGTTCCTGTTCTTGCAATCATAAGGCCGGTCAAGACCGGCCCCAATGATTATTCATTTGCGACTTAGATCAAAATTACTCTGTAGGAACTTTGATTTCGCCGCTGATGATTTTTTCTTTGTACTCTTCTACTTTTGCAAGTGTATCAGCAGATACATTGGCAGTAGAGGTATCAGCAATACCTACGCCGTTTTCTTTCAAAGTCAGGTTCTCGGAACCACCAGCGAATGTACCATCAACTACTTCTTTGTTAACGCGCTTAACTGCTTCGTCAACTTTTTTGATCATGGAAGTCAAAGTGATCTCATCACCAAACTCAAGAGATTGATCTTTGTCTACACCGATAACCCATACATCTTGACCTTGTTTCTTACGAGCACTTGCTTCGTTAAACACACCGTTACCTGTTGCGCCAGAAGCGTGGAAAATAATATCTACGCCTTCATTGTAAAGTGTTGCTGCTGCTGCTTTACCCAAGTCAGGTTTATCAAATGCACCTGTGTAGTTAGAAATGAATTGAGCATCAGGGTTAACTGCTTTAACGCCTTCTCTGAATCCTACTTCAAACTTTTTGATCAGTGGGCTTTCCATACCGCCTACAAAACCAATTTTGTTGGATTTTGTTGTCAGACCAGCCACAACACCAACCAGGTAAGATCCTTCTTCTTCAGCAAATGTTACGGATTTAACGTTAGGAGCATCAACAACACTGTCGATGATCGCGAGTTTAGCATCAGGGTTTTGCTCAGCTACAGTTTTGATTGCATCAGCCAATTGGAAACCGATACCCCAAGTCAGATCATATCCGCCTTTAACGAATTCGTTCAGGTTAGGAATGTACTCTTCATCGGATTTACTTTGCAGGTATTTAACAGCAGTACCTGTTTCTGTTTCAGTCGCTTGCAGAGCTTCCCAAGCGGATTGGTTAAAGGATTTGTCATTAACTCCACCTACGTCAGTAACCATACCGATTTTGAGGTCGGATTTCGCTTCAGTGGATGTGCCACCTGTATCTCCTCCGGCATTTGTTTCTTCTTTCGGTTTGCTACCGCAACCTGCGAGCATAACCGATACCGCCAGCAACATTACCAAAGACAAGCTGAGCATCTTTTTCATTTCTCTTTTTCCCCCTTAATGATATATCCCTCATTCCAATCCAGCCTACAATTGAACGGTTAACAGATAGCAGGAATGACTTTTATGCAGAATGTATGGTTTCTTCGACATTAAAAGCGCATTCTCACCCTTGAAGCATCCTATCATCTGTCGAAAAACCGAACATTATGACATGGAGAGAAAAATCTAGGACTAGCCTACTAGAGGTGATTATACAATCAACCAGTGTTAAAATCCAGATGTTTCATCACCAAAAATCACATATTTTTGTTCTTTTTTTATTGAAAACGCTTAATAATTTAGCGATTTAACACACTAACGTTACAACGATGTGATGTTATATAACAAAAACATATCGTGAACTTTAGTGATGAGAGGGATTTACCTGTTTTTATTTGTATTATTTCACCGTTCGTATTTTATGTATTCCCATGGATCGTTATTCACCAGTTATCTAGTTTCATTGTTCCCTTCCAGACTATAGCCTATTCGCTCTACTCATTCAGAGATTCATCTTCGAATTTCTTCCAAGCCGTAAAAAAAGCCGCCATATAGGTACGGCGGCTTGTATCATACAATTTAAGCGTTGATTTTGCCTTTAGCTACAGTAGCCAAAGAGTTGAACGCATTGATGTCGTTAACGGCCAGATCAGCCAACATTTTGCGGTTCATGTCTACTCCAGCAAGTTTCAAACCATGGATCAGTTTGTTGTAAGACAAACCATTCATACGTGCTGCAGCATTGATACGAACGATCCACAGTCTGCGGAAGTTACGTTTCGTGTTGCGACGGTCACGGTATGCGTATACCAGGGATTTCATTACTTGCTCGTTAGCTGTTTTAAAAATACGGTGTTTGGAACCGAAATAACCTCTTGCCAGTTTCAAAACCTTTTTATGACGACGACGTACTACAAAACCGCCTTTTACTCTTGCCATATTAAAGAACCTCCCAAATAAATATAAATGTATCCGTGGTATGTGTACGGCCGTAGCCGATCCCCCATACGGAATGTACTAATTAAAATTAGCCTTTCAAGTTAGCCAAGCCTTGTTTCAAACGTCTAACATCCCCGGCAGCCATAACTGGGTTACCGTTCAGAACGCGCTTAGCACGTTTGGATTTGTGGGAAAGCAAGTGGTTTTTGTGAGCTTTGTAACGAAGGACCTTACCAGAACCGGTAATTTTGAAGCGTCCTTTCAAACTGCTGTGTGTTTTCATTTTAGGCATTTTGTGTTTCCTCCTCCAATGTTATCAGGCTTTAGGAGCCAAAATCATGATCATACTGCGGCCTTCCAATTTCGGTTGACGTTCAACAGTACAAAGTTCTGCAACTTCTACCTTAACGCGCTCCAAAATCCGTTGACCAATCGCGGCATGTGCAATTTCACGTCCGCGATAACGAACAGAACATTTCACTTTGTCGCCTTCGTTCAAAAACTTAACTACATTACGAAGCTTCGTTTGATAATCGTGCTCCTCAATATTGGAACGGAACCATACTTCTTTAATATCAACAATTTTCTGGTTCTTACGGGCTTCTTTATCTTTCTTTTGTTGCTCATAGCGGAATTTGCCATAGTCCATAATACGACACACCGGCGGTTTAGCCTGTGGTGCCACATTGACCAGATCCAAATTCAGGTCAATCGCCATTTGCAGTGCTTCGCGAATGGGCGTAATCCCAATTTGTTCTCCTTCAGCTCCGACAAGGCGTACTTCCTTCGCCCGAATCTCATCATTAATCATGTGATCTTTACTAATAATCGTCCACCTCCAGGTCATTTTGAATATCCAGTTACACAAAAATAAAAGGGATGCCGGTCAAGCTACCGACATCCCTGTAATCAACACAATTCTTCATGAGTATACACTTCATAAATTATTGGGATCGTTGACCAGCCAACATGTTTGTTGATCAGGTGAGAAGTCGGACTTCTGCTTGTGATTCCATTACTATTCGTTTTAAGGCACTTGAATACTATATCACCCATGAAACACATTGTCAACATTCTTCACAACTTTTTTTTCGCAAATTATACATTTGTTATATCAGATGTCAACAAAGTATCGCACGCATGTTCCTTACCCTTGCTTGCTCTGTACCTCATCCAACCGTACAACACGTGTATGTTGAGTGTGGCTCCACTGTTTGTTGTTCTGCGTAAAGAAAGCGTAGAACGTAATCGGGTACCAAGACAGCAGGTAGATCGGGAACAAAATCAGATATAGATAAACTTTGGCAAAGGTAACCTTCTCCAGCGCCATGGACAACAGGAACGTCAGAATGTTCAAACCAATAGCCACGAACCCAACCCATAACGGGAAGTATCCATAAATATTAGCAATGTGCGGACCACTGAATATAGCCATGTCTACCCACATCACAGCCGTCATCAGGAACGTAAGCAACACCACATAGACATTGGCTCCGTAGATAGCAAGGTCAAATTTCACCAGGCTTCTTTCCTTAATGGACTGCCATAACAGCGGGAAGAAGTATCTACGTGCAACTGTAAAGTGACCTTGCATCCAGCGCAGACGTTGTCTCGCTGAAGCTTTAAATGTTAATGGCTTCTCATCAAATACTTTGGCGTCATAGTTGAAAACAGGATACACATTACGTTGCACACTGCGCATCGTAAACTCCAGATCCTCAACCAGACTTGTTGCACCCCAACCAATTTCCTTCAACAGGTTGGTCTCAAAGCACATTCCGGTTCCTCCGAGGAAATTCGCCATATTCAAGTTATGACGAGACAACTGCCACAGACGGTTGATGTACCAGTAAGATACACCGTAAGCTGCAGTAATCCAGGAATCCTCCGGATTTTTCGTATCAATGTATCCTTGGATAACACGCGAACCATTGTTCAAGTCATCATTCATCTCAAGCAAGAAGTTACGGTCAACCAGGTTATCCGCGTCAAACATAACAACTGCGTCATACTGACGTGGCAATTTCCACAGGTACTTAAGCATCCATTCGATGGCGTACCCTTTACCTCTTAAATCGGCATTGGTACGTACACAGGCGTTTAATCCATGCTCTCTGACAATTTGAGCCGTTCCATCCGTACAGTTGTCACAGATGACAAACACATCGTACAGATCTTCCGGATAATCAAGTTGTTTCAAGTTCTCCATCAAGGCACCAATGACTTGTTCCTCATTGTGTGCTGCGACGAGTACAGCGAATGATTTTGTCGCCGGATAATGTTTCTTTTTCTTTTTCTTAATCAGACCGAACAGCGAAAACGTGAATTGGTACACGGCTAGCAGTGCCAGAATGACCTGCATCGTGACGAATATAGCGTCCAACATCGTTCTCTGTTACCCCCTTTTTTTCAAAACCCAGTTTACTCAAGCATTTCTCTTCCTGATTCTGCAATTTATTTTTTTTTGATCTGCAGAATATGACCCTGTTCTTTTGTGTACTACGTGAATATATCAGGCAATGTTTCAAAGCTTGGTTGCTATCAGTTGGCTGCTTTATCGATTCTGTATCCTTTTCAGTCATTTGTCAAAACCCCAATTCCACTTTCTGAAGCAGAAATGTGATCTTTAAACGCTGAATAGACACTTCGTGATACCACAACCTCGCATTCATGCCTGTTATATCTTATTTTCAGCCGTTTACTTGATTTTTATTTCTAAAGTCCCTGCTTTTTTCATCAGCATGTTATTCTTCGTCAGAGGCTCTATAACAAATAACGCAAACAGACCTCAAAAAGTTTGAAACAGAACTCACATTTTTTTTACCTCATTTCAGCCATGTTGAATCATTGTATCTTTTTTGGCTGACCCAAGTCAAAAAGTTAAGATGGGTATATATCCACTCTTTAACATGAATTTCACTTTCTTTACATGGGTTCTTCTTGAAAAGGACAACATTTAAAAATATGATAAACATATACCTGAAATAACCTCAAGTTCATGAAAAACGGTTATATACTAATCAGGACGAAACCGGATGCAGAAAATCACCGGAAATAATGCCGCCATTACGGGCGGCCTGACTGGCAGGAGGCCAATATGAGCCGTTTATTCTTAAAGTTTCAAGATTATGATCGAAATGTTTTTATGTGGATCAACGGCCGACTTCATAATCGTTTTATGAATTTTTGGCTGTATTATTTCACCCATCTGGGTGGAGCAACTTCATCTATTGCAATATCGTTGTTAATCTGGCTGCTTGCTCCAGCTCCATGGAGCACAACAGGACTCCAGGCATGTATCGCCCTTGCGGTCAGCCACATCCCTGTAGCCATCGCGAAAAAATTGTATCCCCGCATTCGACCTTATCTGGCCTTGCCGGATACAATTACGTTCCGTAATCCCCTGACGGATCACTCGTTTCCTTCAGGGCACACAACTGCCATTTTTTCGGTCACAGTTCCCTTTATGACCACTGATCCAATCTTATTGCTAATATTGTTGCCTGTGGCCCTTATTGTCGGATTCTCTCGAATTTATCTGGGGTTACACTATCCTTCCGATGTTCTGGCGGGTGCCACAATAGGTACTTTAGTCGCACTTGCAACAGTTGCATTCTGGTCTTAAAGCCGATATGTTAGACTCAGAAAAACCTAGCAGGAACAGGTGAAGTAAGCGTGGAGAAAAAAAGAGTATTACTATTATCTGAAGGCTTTGGTACGGGTCATACTCAAGCCGCCTATGCACTGTCCAGCAATTTGCGAAAGCTCTCGCCAGACGTGCAGACAAAAGTGCTTGAATTGGGAAGTTTCTTAAATCCAAAGGTTGCACCTCTGATTATAACAGCATACAAAAAAACGGTTACCAACCAACCCAAACTTTTCGGATACGTATACAGACACCAATATAAAAAATCATTGAACAGGCTGACCACACTGGCGTTGCATAAACTGTTCTATACACACACACGCAGCGTTGTGCGCCAGTTACGTCCCGATGCGATTGTCTGTACACATCCGATTCCAAGTGCTGTCATATCCAGACTGAAACGTCTGGGTGTACAGGTTCCCCTATGCACAGTCATCACCGACTATGATGCACATGGGACGTGGATTAACCGTGAAGTAGACCTTTATCTGGTTTCTTCAGATGAGGTTAAGTCCAAACTAATGCTACGAGGCGTACCTGCAGACAACATTCGAGTCACGGGCATTCCGGTGCATCCAAATTTTTGGGAGCATCCCGGGCGAGAAGAGATCCGAAGCAGATTTAACCTCAAGAACATGCCTACTGTACTGGTGATGGGCGGCGGTTGGGGAATGCTCAGCGACAAGCTGGTCCATCCGCTGCTGACACGCTGGCATGAAGATATTCAGATCATTTTTTGTCTCGGTCGCAACGATAAAACACGGATCAGCATGGAACAGAACCCCATGTATCGCAAAGAAAACATTCACATTATGGGATACACCAACGAAGTGGACAAATTAATGGAAGTATCCGACCTTCTGATTACCAAACCTGGGGGAATGACATGCAGTGAAGGCTTGGCCAAAGGAATTCCCATGTTGTTCCACAATCCTATACCTGGTCAGGAAGAAGAAAACGTCCATTATTTTACGGCAAGAGGGTTGGGAGAACCCATAACTTCGCCCGACGTAGTGGTTAAATGGATGAACAAGCTGTTGCATCACTACCCGGATGTTGTACGTAAACGCAAACGTCATCTGGCGGAAATCGCCAAGGTTCATCCAATGCAGAGCGCTCAAAGTATTATCGATCTGCTGGAGGACGTTCGTCCTTCATCCGCAGAAGAGGCCCGTTTATGAATTTATCCCATTAGGATGTCGCTTCCCGTATTCTTCGTCCAATCATGCCTCTAACCAACGGCTTCAAACAAGCCTGCAACCACATTGAAAAGGTGCCTTCGAACCTGAAGGCACCTTTTCTTTATGAAGGAAAGTACAAACTATTGTATGCCTGTAGACTTCAAATACTCCTGCCACTGCTTGGTGTATTCTGTCTGAATTTTTTCCAATCCTGCTTGTTTAGCCTTCTCCATAAATGTGTTCAATCCAGCCTCTACGTCTGCCACCAAACCTACATTAAGCGGATACAGATATTGTTTTTCCACTTGTTCCAATGCAGCCTTCTCGGCTTGGTACGGTGTCCAGTCTTCAGCAAATCCGGTATAAATATCCGGCTTCTTGATTTTGTCGAGATCTTCAAACATGGTCAGCACGTCATCAAAGGTTTTGTCATAGAGCATGAATTCCGGATTACGCCAAGCCCAGCCATTCATGCCTTCACGCGGGAAGCCGTTGGTTTGTGCATCTCCGACCATTTTGTAGTATCCATTATCTACCTCGAAGTTTTTGCCTTCAACGCCGTATTCAGTCAACCAATTATATCGTTTGTCTGTCACCAGTTTCTCATAAAATGCCAATGCTTTTTCCGGGTTTTTACTGCTACGCGGAATCGCAAAACCATTGTGGATCGGGTGAACCGGTTGTGCAAACCCTTTCGCATTCGGGTACGGGAAATAAGCCAGTTTCCAATCTGGATGAGTAGACTGCACCTTGATAACATCTGCATTAAATTTGTTCGGGTTCTCCCCGGACAGAACAACAGCCGCTTTTCCATTTTGCAGCAATGAGTTGGAAGTATCCTTTACATTCAGTACGTTTTTCGGGAAAAAGCCTTTATCCATCCAGCGTTTGTATGTTTTCAGGTCTTCCAGATGTTGCGCCGATCCCCAGTAGGACGTCACGGTTGTTGGTGTTTCATACATAATATCCAGTCCATATGGAAGTTGACCTGCTGTATTAACCAGCTTGGATGTCAATTGACGAATACCATGGGTATGGTTGGCATTGCTATCCGCAATCGGAATCATATTGGGTTCGTTGGCTTTGATGCCCTCCAGATACGCTTCTAGCGTCTCCAAGGATTCCGGTTTTGGAAGATTGTACTTCTCGCGCAAGTCCTCACGGTACGCAATTCCCTCGGTTACATACTCAATCCAAGTTGATGGAACAGTATAGATTTTGTCATTGATTTTGACAGCATTCCACATGTCATCAGGTACATGAGCTTTCAGCGCCGGCGCTGCCGTAGGCAGCATTTCATCCAGTGGCAGGAACGCGCCCTTCTTGGCATAGGACTGGTAGAATGTCCAATCCGCTGTGAAGATCAGATCGATCGGCTGTCCGGAAGACAGCAGCAGTTTATATTTTTGATCCCAGTCGGTCCATGAGGTGTAGTTGAATTTCACATTGACGTTCAGATCAGCCTCCGCCAGCTTATTGATCTCGGATTCAATAACAGGTAGATCTTTCGGAGCATCCCCAAGCATGTAAAATTGGAGCGTGACTTTCTCGCCTTTGTTCCCGGATGTTCCTCCCTGCTCGCTTCCTTGCGTCGATCCCCCCGAATCGTTATTACATGCGGCAAGTACCCCGGCGAACAACATCAGGGCAAGTACCAGAGACAGGTGCCGAATTGTTTTGTTACGCATACGCATCCTCCCTTTTTGTGGTGAACCTTTATATGTTAGCGCAGACTCGCCATGTTTCAGACCTGAAATGATATCAGTGGCCTGACGCCCACAGCGCGTTCACGTTCTAACCTTTCACTGCACCAATGGTGAGTCCTTTAACAAAATAACGTTGTACAAACGGATACAGGAACAAAATCGGTCCCGTTACAACGATAGCCATTGCCATCTTGGTTGATTCGGTAGGCACATCCTGACTGAGTGTGATCCCTGTGCCAATCGCCATCTGGTCAATGAATGTAATCGTGTTCATCGTGTTGTAGAGATAAAATTGAAGTTGGTACATATCCGGGTTGTTAATGAAGAGGGATGAGGTAAACCAGTCATTCCAGTAACCCAGTGCCAAAAACAGCCCTACGGTGGCGATACCAGGCATCGCCAGTTTCAACACAATGCTGAAATAGATGCGGAAGTCATTCGCTCCATCAATTTTGGCGGACTCAATCAATTCATCCGGCACTGCCGAGCGAATGAAGTTTTTCATCAGGATAATGAGGAATGGCGTCATCAACCCCGGGAAAATAAGTACGGTGTACGTATCTGTGAGATTGAAGTAGTTCGCCAGCATAATGTACCAAGGCACAAGTCCCCCACCAAACAGGGTTGTGAAGTAGATAAAAAACGAGAACGTGTTCCGATATTTAAAATCCTTACGCTGGAGCACAAATCCGGCCATCGTGATGAGGAACAGCCCTAGCGTAGTCCCCACCACCGTTGTAAAGACCGTTACTCCATAAGCCTTGAGTACCTGAGTCGGGAATTTGAACACCATTTTGTAACCTTCCAGGGAAAAGTCCGTTGGAAAGAGGTGATAACCATCCCTCACAATGGACTCGTTGCTGCTGAATGAACCGGATAGAATCAGCAGGAACGGTAGCAAGCACATGATTGATAAAATGATGATGAAGCTGTAGGAAATCAGTTGAAACATGAAAGTGAATTCCGAATCTCTGAGACGAGTATTCGTACGAGTGTGAGTATTCATTGGCGTGTTCATGATCGTTCTCCCTCCTGCCCTGCGGGCGTTCTAGAACAAGGCGTAATCCTCATTTACTTTGCGGATAATATAGTTGACGGTCATGATCAAAATGAATCCAAACAAGGACTGATACAGACCAGCAGCCGTTGCCATCCCGATATCAAACGTTACTTTCAGTGAACGATACACATACGTATCAATAATATCTGTAGCGTTGTACAACACCCCGTTGTTGCCGATCAGTTGATAGAACAGGTCAAACTGCCCCTTCATAATGCTGCCGAGTGAGAACAACAACAGGATGACAAAGGTTGGCTTCAGCATCGGTACTGTAATGTACCAGATCCGCTGAAATATATTGGCCCCGTCGATTCGGGCAGCCTCATAATACTCATCACTGATACCCGTTATGGCGGCCAGATAGATGACCATGCTGTATCCAAGATTTTTCCACAGATAAAAGATGATGATCAGGAACACCCAGATCCAGGGTGTGTTATAAATGTCGACCGGGCCGGCCTCAAAACGTTTGAGCACCGTGTTCACAAAACCCGACTCGTAGTTGAACATGTTGTAAGCGATTACACTTAATAGTACAAATGAGATGAAATACGGCAAAAACATGACGGATTGCGTGATTTTTTTGAATAACCTGCCCCGGATTTCGCTAAGCATGATCGCACAGAAGATCGCCAGACCGTTTCCTAATATAATGAAGGCGAGATTGTAACCCACAGTGTTGGTTGTGAGCTTCAGCAGCATTCCGGATTGCCACAGGAACTTAAAGTTCTCCAGACCGACAAATGGACTACCAAATAATCCGCCTTCAAAATCATACCGGGTGAACGCATAATAGATGCCGACCATCGGAAAATACGAGTTAATCAGAAAAAAGATCAGCGTGGGCAACAGCATCAGAAACATGATTTTGTTTTTGTTCAATTCTTTGAGCATGGCTCGATCCCTCCCGAATTTCTTGCGGTGCTGCGTGGTGGAGCTCTCTTTTTATTGTAGATGCTCTCTTCACTCACGAATACTGAAGCTTCCCGTCAGAAAATGAACGATTCTGCGAAATGAACTATGAACAAAACGAACGAACCATGAAATGAACAGACATCGACACACATCTGTTCACAAATGTTGATATCGTGCATAGGCTACACCTAGTGAACAATCCAGCGAAAGCTGAACTTTATGTAGAGAAAACAGGCAAAACAACCTGTCCATCATTGATGTAAACGCATACATAATATATAATTCAAGTTACTCTTGCTCTTCTGCTCATCCAACTATGAAGCCTCACGTATGTATATGAAATTCTATGTTGTTCACCCAAAACAGGAGGTTCGAGGGGGAAGAAGAATGCGTAAACGTTCAGAGGACAGTCAAAAGGTCTTCACACGGATTCTGATCGGCATTATTATCAGTACCGTCGCTACCTTACTTGTGGTTTCTTCTATTTTGTACGTCAACTATAATCGGATTGCTCTTCGTCAGGTGTATCGTACAGATATGAACAGTCTTACTCAAACCAGCCGTGAAGTGGCCAAAATGACCGAGACTGCAAAATCATTGTCATATCAGATTTATCAGGACTACACCATCTCTTCATTACTGCTCTATTCCAAACCAAATATTTATGAGATCACATCGGCGATGGAGCAGCTAGACAACTACCGTATGTCCCTTCCCTTTATCGAATCCATCTATGTATATAACTCCAAAAGCAATGAATTCTTTATCAGTTCCGACGTGCGCAATGGGCAGCAGTCCGTCTCGGAGATCGATGATCAGGGGATTACAAGCATCCTCCAACGCTTCCATGACTATAAACCTTTTGTGCCCATCCCGCGTACATATCAGGTCGGCTCTACCGAAGCAACAGAGGTTAACAGCTACACCTATCTCTGTTATGACACAATTAATGATAACGCGAAGCTAAACTATGCTGTCATCGTTAATATCAAGGATGATTGGCTCAGTCCAAATATGAATGCTGTGGATCAACCCGGCAAAACCTTTATCGTGAATGAGAATGGAGACCTTTTATCTGACTTTGGCGACCGTGCATTGATGAAAAATCTCTCCAGCGAAGCTTTTATGAAGCCAATTTTGCAGGATACGGGGCAATCAGCTTACTTTACCGAGAAGGTCGACGGAGAAAAATCTCTCATCACCTATACCGCTCCCGATGACCTAGGTTGGCGTTATGTAAGAATAACACCTTATGATCTGATTACCTCAGATATACGGAGTATGCGCACACATACCGTTCTGTTTTGTGTTGGACTTCTCTTCGCAGGGTTACTGCTCTCTTACCTTGTGTCCCGAAAACTATATCACCCTATTGATAAGGTGCTTGTTCGTTTACGTGTAATGGAAGCAGAGCGACGTGGCAGTCTTCATTTGTTACGGCAGGATTTTCTACGAGGGGCCCTACAGGGCCGCGAAACAGTAACTGGAGGTATGCTGGAAGAACGGATGAAGTTCTATGGTTCCTCCATTGATGTTCAGCGTGCATCCAGACTGGTATTGCTGCGTATTGACCATTTTACCGAATTCAGCGAAACGTATCGTGATGAGACCCAACTTGTAAAATACGCCATGATGAACATCTGCACCGAGACAGCCGATCTCCACTACAATGCGGAAGCTGTGGACATGGGCGGTGATCTGATCACACTCATCTTCAATGAAAAAGCGGAAAGCCATGAACTTGAGCAACCTGCTCATAACCGGATCGAAGAGCTGCTACGTATGATGCAGGCAGCTGTAATGACCCATTTGAAATGCTCCATCTCCTGTACGATCGGCACGGAAGAAGATTCATTGGAAGACAGTATTGCATCCTACACCAGATCAGCCGAAGCCTCACTGCATCGTTTGTTCATGGGACCGGGCTGTCTGATCTATACCTCTGACATCATGGCTTATCACGCCAAGGAGTACGCATTCCCAGCAGGTAAGGAAAGACAACTTGTTGATCATCTAATGACAGGTAAGACGCAAGAAGCAAAACAAGTCTATGCAGATATCGTGGGCGAAACAGCTGCATATCCATTTACCGTCTTCCAGCTAGCCTTATCCCATCTGACGATGACACTGAACCATGTACGAAATACCCTCAAGAAGAATAATCAACTCACGCTTGATTCAGTCTCGGATGGTCTAATGCTGCCTGTCAAAGACGCGGAAGACATCAGTGAAGTACATGAACACTTCTATCGGATGTTTGATGAGCTTGGTTCCAAAGTCGAGGAGAAACGTACACTGAAGCACGAAGAGTTGATTCGTAAAATCAATGGCATTATTGAGCGGGACTATGCGGACCCCAATCTATGTCTAACTTCTATCGCAGATGAGTTGGGCATGTCGCCCATCTATGTAAGCAGGCTCTACAAACAGCTCACCCTGAAAGGGCTCACGGACGTAATTAACGAAACCCGCATAGCCAAGGCCCAGCATCTGCTGGTGGAGACAGAAAACTCCGTTGCCGACATTGCCGAGAGGACCGGATTCACCAACAGTTCATACTTCTATCGCATGTTCAAAAAGTTCAATGGGGTTACACCAAACGATTATCGCCGCAAAGAATTTCATTCAGAAAACTTTTGAAATCATCCCAGACTTGAGTTTATGGAGTAATGCACATCGATTGTTAATGCAGAAAAAGAGCGACCTATGAGAATGAATCATTCACCTCATGTGTCGCTCTTATTTAATGAGTTTAAGTTAGATTTCGATTTATTCCTGTTCCTGATCTTCACCAGACTCATCCGAAGCTTCACGAACTTTATACTTGTCCAGACGTGTCTGCTGATACTCACGCAGGGCCTCTTCACCCACAATCACTTCAACCCGGTGAATGTTCATACCTTTACCCATGAATTTCTGCTCGTACTCCGTCATCACATGTTCTTCATTCAAACCATCACGATGCAGATTCAAAGAAATATTGGTCATTTGTAGGCCGAAGTCGGCAATGGCGTTGAGTGAGAAATCAAACAGCGTCTCCGAATCGGTTTTGAAATGAATCTGACCTTTGGGATTAAGCAATTCCGTGTATTTCTTCAGGAAGCGCGGATGCGTCAACCGACGACGTGCATGCTTTGCTTTTGGCCAAGGATCACTGAAGTTCAAATAAATGCGCTCCAGTTCTTCCGGTTCAAAAACTTCTTCGATCTGTTCGATATTTGCCAGCGCAAGCTTCAGGTTAGGGGGTGTCTCCACATCAGCCTGACTCCACGCATTACGAGCTTTCTCACTGGCACGACGCACCAGTTCATCATACATATCAATACCGATGAAATTAAATTCCGGATATTTATAACTCATTTGGCTGATAAATTGACCTTTACCCATACCAAATTCCACGAAGATCGGGTAATCATTGCCAAACAGTTCAGACCATTTTCCTTTATGTTGCTTGGGGTCCAGTACAACAAGATCAACTTGTTGCTCCAGATTTTCTCTTATCCCTTTTCTGCCACGTAAACGCATTTTATTCCTCCGTTTGTCCCATACTTGTCTCAGACTTATTTTGCCGAAGAACTGGCAAATTGTAAAGAGCAATGAAAAGGGAATCTTCGGATCTGCCACTTTGGGCAAATCTCAAAGATTCCCTCTTCGATTTATTTGGAATTGGGGTCCAACTACTTTAGTAGTTCATAGTCTACCTTATCTTGGTGTGAAAAATCAAATGTCTTTTCGAAAGCATCGCGAACTTTTTGTCTTGCAGCCGCTTTCACTTTCGGATTTCCATTAAAACGAACACCTGTTAAAGCCAGTGCTTCTTCTGCCGTCAATTCAACAGACACATGATTCAACTCATTGTTTTTAACTTGGGAATTCATTCATATCACCTCACGGTATAGTATGGTCCATGACGTCAACGTTGATTCAAATGCTATGATGAATAATACCCATTAGATGGTGTCTGACGCTGATTTAAATATAACATAAGGTGTAAACTATAGCAAGGAGAAAACCTTGATTTTACGGCCTATTTTTGCGTTTCGATTCCCTTTTTTTTTAGTTTTTTGATACAATGATAAAGTGAGCATTTTGCATAAATCCCATAAGCGTCTTCCAATCAGCAAGATATGGATCAGGATGCTTTTTCCTGTCCATATCTTGTACCCGTGAGCGATTGAAATCGAATAATGCAAAATGCTAAAGTTCATGAAGACACCTATAATCGCTATCCATCGTCTATGACGGAAATCGCATAGCGCTTCTTCTTTTGTTCACGTATGATTACGGTAATTCGACAGCCAAAGGAGTACCCTGAAGATGAATGCACCTGCATTACAGTCCCCTCTCCTGTGGGGAGATAAACGATTCCATACCTGGAATTATGAGATGCGAGATCAATTTAACAATAAGGTTTTCAAAGTGATGCTGGATGCTGGATTCACCTGTCCCAACCGCGACGGTTCCATTGCCAAAGGTGGTTGCACATTCTGCAGTGCGCGTGGATCAGGCGATTTTGCTGGCAGCAGACGTGAAGATCTGGTCACCCAATTCAATACAATTCGAGATAAACAGCACCTCAAGTGGCCTAAAGCCCATTATATTGGCTACTTCCAAGCCTATACGAATACGTATGCTCCGGTTGAGGAGCTGCGCGAATATTTTGAAGAAATTCTTGAGCAACCCGGTGTTGTTGGTTTGTCCATCGCCACTCGCCCGGACTGTTTGCCAGATGACGTTGTTGATTATTTGGCTGAACTGAACGAGCGCACCTACCTGTGGGTTGAGATGGGGCTTCAAACCATCCATGATTCCACATCAACATTGATTAATCGCGCGCACGACACGAAGTGTTATGAAGAAGCGGTTGAGAAACTGCGCAAACGGAATATACGTGTGTGCACACATATCATATATGGTCTGCCTCAAGAGACACATGAGATGATGCTGGACACTGGACGGGCAGTTGCCAATATGGATGTACAGGGAATCAAGATTCACCTGCTGCATCTGATGCGCAAAACACCAATGGTGAAACAATACGAAGCTGGTCTTTTACGTTTTCTGGATCAGGACGAGTATATCAAGCTGATCGTAGATACACTGGAGATGCTTCCACCGGAAATGATCGTACACCGTCTTACAGGCGACGCACCACGTGATCTGTTGATTGGACCGATGTGGTCCATGAACAAATGGGAAGTGTTAAACTCCATTGATCGTGAGCTGCGAGAGCGGGATTCATGGCAAGGTAAGTATTGGAGGCGAGCATAGATGGGCTTTCTTTCGGTTCTCAGCTGTGCGCATCAGTGGATTGCTTCCCGTCTGCAGCCAGGTGATCTGGCGATAGATGCAACGGTGGGTACAGGAGCAGACACACTATTTTTGGCACAACAAGTAGGCAGGCGTGGTCAAGTCATTGGATTCGATATTCAAAGTGAAGCCCTCACGCTGGCACAGGCCCGGATTCGAAAACAAAATGATGAAGCCAAGCTTGGCTCCATCTCCATGCTTCAACTAAGCCATGATCGAATGGCAGAAGCAGTTCCTGAGTCATGGCTTGGTACGGTTGGTGCAGTTATGTTCAATCTGGGGTACCTGCCTTCAGAAAGTGCAGATTCCTCCATCATCACCGAGACTGACAGCACGATCGCTGCACTCGAGGCTGCACTCGCTTTATTACGTCCTCGCGGAATTATTACGGTTGTGCTCTACCCCGGTCATGACGGAGGGGCACAGGAAGCAGAAGCTGTATTGGACTGGTCCTCTGCGCTGCCGGTGGAACAGGCACAGGTTGTGATCTATCGCCAATTGCAGCGAGAAACTTCTCCTTTTCTGATCGGAATCGAGAAAAAATAATTTCCTTTGTTCACCAAATACAATAAACTAGACACAATCGCAAGGCGAGCTATTAACGGCTTTTTCTTACTGCGATCTGTGTTCTACATCTACATATGCAAACGTATTCACTTGTTTGCTCATGGCGACTACATGCCCATGACTGATTAAAGCGATCCACCATTTCATATACTAGAGGAGAGATTACTGATGTCTACGCCATACCCATTACAATTCCAACCTGAGTTCAAAGAACGTGTGTGGGGCGGTCGTGCGCTGGAGCAATTCGGCCTTACGCCCCCTGAAGGACATATCGGAGAAGGATGGATGATTGCAGATCATCCCAACGGTACAACCAAGGTATTAAATGGAGCACTGGCTGGCAAGGGTCTGGATGAAGTTCGTGAACAACTGGGCACCGAATGGCTTGGAACCAAAGGTGTCTCTGAAAAAGGCGGCCGTTTCCCCCTTCTGATTAAGCTGCTTGACTGCAACGATGACCTGTCCGTTCAGGTTCATCCAACAGACGATTATGAGGCACTTCCTCCAGGCGAGCTTGGCAAAACAGAAATGTGGTATGTACTCGACGCAAAACCGGGCGCACACATCATCTATGGCTTGAACGAAGGCGTTGATCGGGCAACATTAAAAGAAGCATTGGAAAACGGCACGGTGATGGATACCCTTCGTCAGGTACCTGTAGAGGCCGGCGATACGTTCTTTATCCCTGCCGGAACAGTGCATGCGCTCTGTGCAGGTGTCGTTGTCGCTGAGATTCAGCAAAACTCGGATACGACGTACCGCATATACGATTATAATCGTCCAGGGCTGGATGGTAAACCACGTGAGTTGCATGTTGAAGACTCATTAAATGTCACCGCCTATGAGGGCGCAGGTGCCTCAACGATGAAAACAAATAACGCTACTCCTGGTGAATGGCTCAAGCTTGCGGAATGCCCTTATTTTGTAGTTGAAAAAGGTATTGTGAATAAACGTTGGGAACTCTCCACCAATCCTGACAGCTTCACGATTCTCGTTGTCTGTGAAGGAGAAGGAACTTTGGAGTGGGCACATGCTGAATCAGACAGCATTGAATTGAAAGCTGGACAATGTTATCTCTTGCCAGCCAATCTGGGTTCTTATACATTGAACGGGAATACCACTGTTCTTCGCTCTTATCTGCCCTAAATCAAGCTTATATGTAACCTGTGAAGGAGGAATTACACGAGATGCAGGAATCTACCTTTGCCTTGGTCGCTAGTGAAGGTACCCGTATTCATGTGTACCGCTGGCTTCCCGATCCGGAATGCAACGTTAAAGGTGTAGTGCAAATTGCACACGGCATGGGCGAGACAGCAGCCCGATACGCCGAATTTGCCGACATCCTTACCCAAAATGGCTATGCGGTTTATGCCAATGACCATCGGGGTCATGGCAAAACTGTGGAGAATGCCAAGTTGCTTGGTAATGCTGGTATCGATGCCTTCCGCTGGATGGCGAGTGATATGATCAATCTGGGCGAAGTAGCCGCCAAAGAGAATCCTGGGGTGCCCCTATTTCTAATGGGACATAGCATGGGCTCATTCTTGGTACAACATCTCATGTACGCTGGTCATGAGCAGTACCATGCCTTTATTTTATCCGGGACAAACGGCAGACGCGGTCTGCTCCGGTTTGGAGAGAAACTCGCCTTTTTACAATGCGGCATTCAGGGGGCTACCCACCCCAGCATGCTGCTCAACGCGATTGTATTTGGTGGATTTAATCGCTCTTTCCGCCCTGCAACGACACCGTTTGATTGGTTGTCCCGGGACTCACAAGAGGTTCAGCGATTCATTGATGACCCCCTGTGCGGAGCAGTCTGTACAGCAGGCTTTTTCCGCGACTTCTTCAAATTGCTGCTTGAAGTCCATCTTCCACACAATATGGAGCGCATACCCAAACACAAACCCGTATACCTGTTCTCAGGTGAGAAGGACCCTGTCGGACTTCATGGCAAAGGCGTTCTTAATCTGGTCTCGCAGTATAAGAAGCTTCGGCTGGAGAACATTGAGTATCGCCTGTATCCGGATGGACGGCATGAAATGCTGCATGAGATCAACCGGACAGAAGTGGCTCAGCATGTTGTGAACTGGTTAGAGCGGAATACCTCTGGCCCGAATACACACTCTAGTCCGTTGAACCTGACTGAGACGGCTGACTCTATATAATAGAGTCGGAGACATATCAAGAGCAAAAAGAAACCCCTGAATCGGATGTACAGCTCACGCTGCGCACCAGTTCAGGGGTTTTCTTGTTAAGCGATATGAATAATAGCTATAATCAAACGTTATGGATTAACCTTCAATTAACAGGGATTCCGGGTCTTCAAGCAGTTCTTTCACGGTTACGAGGAAGCGAACAGCCTCACTACCGTCGATAATCCGGTGATCGTAGGACAACGCGATGTACATCATTGGACGGTTCTCCATCCGTTCTGCATCAATCGCCACTGGACGAAGCTGGATCTTATGCATCCCCAGAATACCCACTTGAGGTGTATTCAGAATTGGCGTAGACAACAAGGAACCAAATGTTCCACCATTGGTGATGGTGAACGTTCCACCTTGCAGATCAGATAACGCCAGCGTGTTGGAACGAGCTTTGGATGCCAGATCCGCAATGCTCTTCTCGATCTCGGCAAAGCCCAGACGATCTGCATCACGCACAACCGGTACAACCAGTCCTTCCTTCGCAGATACGGCGATGCCGATATCATAATACTTTTTGAGTACAACATCTTCGCCATCAATCTCTGCGTTAATTGTAGGGAACTTTTTCAGAGCCCCCACAACCGCTTTAGTGAAGAAGGACATGAAGCCCAGGTTAATCTCATGTTTCTCTTTAAACTTGTCCTTACGGCGTTTACGTACATCCATGATGGCAGTCATATCAACTTCATTAAACGTAGTCAACATGGCTGCTGTCTGCTGAGCCTCTACCAGACGTTTCGCAATGGTTGCACGACGGCGAGACATCCGCTGACGCTCCACTGGTTTGGTATAGGTAGAACTTCCAGCTGCCGGCGCACTTGGTGTTGCTGGAGCTTTACTCGCAGGTGGAGCAGCAGGTGCAGGCGCCTGATTGTTATGGCTCTTCACATCATCCTGGTATACCCGTCCAATCGGATCTTTGCTCTGAACCTGATCCAGTTCGATACCACGTTCACGTGCAAGCTTACGGGCAGACGGTGAAGCCGTCTTGGCACTATCGGATGACTCCGGTGCTGCCGCAACAGGTGCTGGTGGTGGTGTTGGAGCTTCAGGTGCAGGAGTAACGGCCTTTTTCTCTTCAGCTGCTGGTTCGGAAGCGGGTGCACCGCTTCCTCCTCCAGAACCAGCTGAGAGTGTACCGATCGTTTCACCGATCACGACCGTCTCTCCTTCCTGACGAATGATCTTCTCCAGCACGCCACTTTCTTCTGCGCTGATCTCAATATTTACTTTATCCGTTTCCAGTTCAAGAAGCACATCACCCTGATTAACGGTATCCCCTTCTTTAACCATCCATCTGGATACAGTTCCCTCAGTTATTGACTCACCCATTGCAGGTACTTTAATTTCACTCACAGCTGTTACCTCCCCAGTGGAATATTATTCTTCGTCGTTTGTTTCAACGCAGATGTAATAATCTGTTGCTGTTCCATACTATGCACAAGCTGATAACCGCTGGAAGGACTTGCGTGTTCCGGGCGACCTTCGTATCTAACGGTTGTGCCTTCCGGGGCAACTTCACGAAGACGAGGCTCCATGTATGTCCAGGCACCCATGTTTTTGTTTTCTTCCTGTACCCATACCAGTTCTTTTACATTGCTGAAACGTGCGAGTATGCGTTTAATCTCTTCTGCCGGGAACGGATATAGCTGTTCCACTCGAATGATGTGAAGCCATGACCAATCTGCTTTATCTTTTTCAAAAGCATCTTCCAGGTCAATGGCAATCTTGCCACTGCACAAAATAATGCGCTCTACGCGATCCGGCTGTGTACCCAGTCCGGCTTGCTCCAGCACAAGCTCAAACTTGCCTTCACTGAATTCGACTGCCGGTGAAGCAACACGCGGATTCCGAATGAGACTTTTCGGTGACATCATCACAAGTGGACGAGCATCTTCCGTTTCAGTCAACGAAGCTTGACGACGCAACAAGTGGAAGTACTGCGAAGCACTCGACAAGTTGGCAACCGTCATGTTGTCTTCTGCACAAAGCTGCAGGAAGCGTTCCAGACGAGCACTTGTATGCTCAGGTCCCTGACCCTCATTCGCGTGTGGAAGCAACATGACCAGACTGGATTTCTGAGACCACTTGGCACGACCCGCTGATACAAACTGATCAAAGATAACCTGTGCACAGTTGGCAAAGTCACCGAATTGAGCTTCCCAGATGACCAGTGTATCGGGTGAATATACGTTATATCCGTATTCGAATCCAACAACGGATTCTTCAGACAACGGACTGTTATAGATTGCAAAGGATGCTCTTGCCTGTGGCAAGTGATGTAATGGGCAGAACTTTGCTCCATTCTCCGAATCATGCAACACCAGATTCCGATGAGCGAATGTAGCACGCTCGGCATCCTGTCCACTAATCCGAATTGGCTTGCCATCTGCCAGAATGGTTGCAAATGCGAGTGTCTCCGCAAGGCTCCAATCCACTTTTTCCCCTTCGTTCAGGGAAGTGCTCCGGCGTTGCAAAATTCGCTGTAACTTCGGATACACATTGAAGTTCTCAGGCCATTTCAGCAGATCGGCATTAATGCTGCGAAGATTCTCAAGCGGTACCGCAGTCGGAGTAATCGTAACAGCCTCCGGCTCACTGATTTTCCGCTGATAATATTCATGTACTTCATTTTTCTTCATCTGGTCATAAGCTTCTTTTAATTTGTTCGTTACTCCATCGCGAATGCTCGTAATGGATGCATCATCGATAATCGATTCCTCTTTCAACTGATCCTGATACAAGTGGCTTACCGTTGGATGGTTTTTCACCTTGTCATAAACGATAGGTTGAGTTGTTTCGGGATCATCGGTTTCGTTATGGCCGTAGCGACGATAACCGATCAAGTCGATCAGGAAATCCTTTTTGAAACGATTGCGATACTCGGCTGCCATACGAATGGCTGCAATACAAGCATCTGGATTGTCCGCATTCACGTGTACAATCGGAATCTCGTACCCTTTAGCAAGGTCACTTGCATAGTACGTTGAACGGGAATCACCGCTATCTGTAGTGAAGCCCAGACGATTGTTGACGATAATATGGATGGTTCCGCCATTCTGATATCCTGGCAGAGCTTTGAAGTTAAGCGTCTCTGCAACGATCCCTTCTCCAGGGAATGCTGCATCACCGTGCATCAAAATGGTAGCTGCCTTCGTCACGTCTTGCTTCGGATATCCAGGGTCACGACGGTCATCCTGAGCGGCACGAGCAAACCCTTGTACAACCGGATTAACGTATTCCAGATGGCTCGGGTTATTCGCCAGAGTAAGGCGTGCCTGCACAGTTTCCCCGTCTTTCACAAAACGGTTGGCACCCATATGATATTTGACATCCCCCGTCCAACCGTAGTTGATCCCAGTCGAACCTTCCGATGGAACCAAATCTTTGTTCGGAGCATGATGAAATTCAGAGAAAATCTTGCTGTACGGTTTGCCCAAAACATGAGCCAGTACATTTAACCGTCCACGGTGGGCCATACCCATCAGAATGTGGCTTGATCCGGCTTCTGCCATGATGCGAACAGCTTCATCCAGCATCGGCACAAGCACATCGTTACCTTCGATGGAGAAACGTTTCTGCCCAACAAATGTTTTGTGAAGATAATCTTCAAATTGCTCGACTTCAACCAAACGTTCCAGCAAAGCCTTACGTTCTTTCGGCGTAAGTGGAGCCGGTGATGTCCGAGATTCCGCACGACGATTCAGCCACTCACGCTCTTGAACTTCGTGCACATGACTGAATTCGTATGCCATGGGTCCAGTGTATATCTGACGCAAACGTTGGATTGCATCCCATCCGGTTGCTGTCTGCCCATCTGCACCTTCCCAGATCAGGGAAGCAGGCAAAGCTTTCAGATCTTCTTCGTTTAATTCAAAATGCTGAGGTTCCAGCAAAGATGTGTCTGTATCTTCACTGATTCCAAGCGGATCTATATCTGCAGCAAGATGACCATAGGTGCGGATGTTCCATACCAGTTTACCCGCTGTAACCGCTTTCTGTAATAGTTGAATGTCTACGCTTCCGGAAGCCGATTGGGCGTTGCCGGAATTCAAGGTTGTGCGTGCATCCCTGCCAGACATCGGCGGTGCACCCCATTGTTCAAATAGTTCACGATAAGCCGGTGTAACCGAACCAGGGTCTTGAGTGAATAATTCATATTGTTCCTGTACGTATCCCATATTGGGGCCATAGTAACTTTCCCAGGGCTTCTTGTTGCCTTCCACGATCGTCATCGACGTTCCCTCCGTCTTGATTTAGTCATAAGTTTTTGACGGAAATCATTGACTAAGCCGTAATTTGCGTTCGTTCAACATTTTAAGCGAAATTTTTCATGAAGTCCAATAATCGTGCTGTTGGTGGTAGTAACGTTAGTCCGACGCTCCCGTCAAGGTTTGTCTGCGTTTTCAAAATCAAAGTAAAACAATGATTGTATATACCGTCGCACAGATGTCGAATACTGTCCTGATCCGTTCGAAGGTTACACTTTCTCCACTTCTTCAAGTGAAGTCCATGTTCTACTATCTATTCTATAAACTTTTACGCTCAGGAGCATTTCCTATTTTTAGTTCAATTGATGCATAAATTAGATGAATCGAATAAATCGATCAATTTGGGTAGAACAACGAACGCTTAATTACAACAAAATAGGCATACGATCTCCCATTTTACCTCCTTAATTGAATTGTGGTCCATTATGTGCAAAAACAAACCGTCAAGTTAAACATTAACCATTTGACGTCACATTCAACAAATAATTAGGGTTTTCTTCAGGAGACCCACAGCAAAAAGCTGGCCCAGACATAAATTATCCGAGCAGCTTCTTTGGATTCATCAAATTTAAGTTAACAATAAAGTTGAGGATGCACATTAAGATGTACTTTTGCTAATCATATACTCTGCAAACGGCGTTAGGGAAAGATCTCTAACTTGCTCCAGTGTAAACCAGTCCGCGCCCAACGAATCTTCACCATCGGGTTCTTTTTTGATATGATCCGGCTGACTGGCTGCGGTCAAAACAACATCATACAACATCCCGATATGGTGCAACTCTTCCGGCTCACCTTGATACACCCATTCCAGTACCGTAGACTCCGCAGAACGAATCATCACTTGTAGATGGGTCAGGCCCGTCTCCTCTTCAATCTCACGATGAAGAGCAGTCTCTGGCTGCTCGCCAAATTCCAGCCTTCCGCCTGGTAAATCCCATTGCCCCTGATATGCTCCGCGAGCCTTATGAATCAACAGGAATTGGCCCTCCCAAGCTACCAAGCCATATACCCCAATATGTGTATGCCGATTCACTTAAGGACTCTTCCTTTCGTTTTCATCCTCTGTAACAGCATCCAGATCTATGGCCATACGGATCATATCCACACAGCGGATACCATCCTCTATAATCTCTTCCTCATAATGCCTCACAAAGAAGTCACGATCAACCCCGATAATGCGGAAACCGCAACGTTGGTATAACTTCAATTGATGAAAGCTGGAGTTTCCCGTCCCAATCTCGAGAATTCGGCATCCCAATCTACGTGCAGCTTCCATCGCTTCCTTAATCATGTGTTTGCCTACACCTTGTCCCTGCAGTTCTTCCTGTACGGCAATATTAACAATCTCCGCAGTCTCTGGACGAGTCTTCAACAATACGAACTCCCCAACCATCTCTCCTTCATACTCGGCAATAAAACAAACACCCCGACTCAGGTATTCATCCACAATTGCTTTTGAAGGATCAGCCATCAACAAAAGTTCGTAGGGTCTCTCTTCTTCCCAGTCCAAAATCCGGAACGACAATTTCATGCCAATCTCCACCTTTTCATCGTACAATATTCATTTACGTTCTGTTTGCAGAAGCCTATGTATGGCAAATCCACAAATATATCATTCTTCATTTCAACAAACTAGTTTACTCAATCTATTAATCACACACTATTACCCACAGACTAGTCATCTCCTATAAAAATAGTAAACTTCATTATATCATAATATTTGGATATAAATATATAGATATGGATGATACATTATGAGGCATTATTTTTTATCCTAACCCAAGCTTAAATGCTCATGAATTAATTTCCATTCCCCATCAAGCGGCGCCGCAATGTATCCTTGCAGGGCATGCTGGTATCCCATGATTTTTCCTCCTTCTGACGGTTTAACTTATCGGGTCCCACTCTGTTCAAGTACGGAATCGCTATACACCATAAATGTTTCTTGCAACGTACGTCCGGATGATTTCTCCCAGATCACACTCCGCTCAAAAGTGCCTTTTTGGAAAAAACGTGGGAAACGTTCAGCGAACCAATCCTGCATAGGCAGCTCAAAAACCCGCTTCATCGGCACCCATAACAGCTCGCCTTCGGGCGGATCTTGCAATAACCGACCCTCGAATGAAGTCGCCAAATAGTTAAATACCATGTACCGCAATCCTTGTTCGGGATCACAGAACTCATCAAGCCCTTTATATGTAATCTCATTAACTATTAGCCCTGTCTCCTCCAGAACCTCCCGCACGGCACCATCCACGATACTCTCCGGAAAATCTACCTTCCCCCCAGGAGCGATGTATCCCGGAAATCCTTTGCGGTCCGGCCGATTCATTAACAGCACCTGATCATTCGTTTTGTCCCATACCATACACATCGTTAATATCTCTATTCTAGTATCCATATTCGTCCTCCTGCTAACATGCGTTTCTCTGTTGTACACTAACATTTCTGGGAATAACCTGTGTTTTCCTTCTTTATTCCCACTCTGATTCATTCGTATTTTCACCGGTCTCACAGTATAGTCTATGATGATATATATGCATACGAAAGGCGGACGCCCTGTACACCTGTACATCAGAAGCCCGCCTGTTTTGTGATATTCTATGCTGCTCTTTCCTCAAGTCTGGAGTTTCCAGTCCTCAGTTCAATTCCGTAATCAACACCCGGCGTTCCTTCCATTCAGCCCGGCGATAAGCCTGTTGCATACCAAATTTGCGGATACTTGCCTTCGGCACTGATTTATAAGGCAAAACGATCGTAAAGTCCTCATCAAACGGGAAAAAAGACAGCCCTACTTTTTCATTGGATAACCACTCTGCTTGAATCGGTTGTCTGGAACAGGCATCAAACGTACAACTGAGCCCTTCTGCAAAAAAATCATAACGCGCAGCAGGTGTTCCAGGTTCCTCCATGCAGAGAAACAGACTGAGCTGATCACAGAAAAGCATAATCTCCACATCACTTTGCAGCCTCTGTTTCAGGGCTTCAGCATCACCACCAAGCTGTTTCTCCCAATCCAGCTGACGTTCGTGTTCTTGTTGCAGATAATCTCGGATGTCATCATCATCCTGAGCATTGGCCCCCAGATTTTTCTGAAATAGCTCCGTGTACATCAAGCTACACAATAATCCGGCGTAGAGGTTTTTCTTACGAACTTCTTCAATCCCTTTATGGTAGAATACAAAACGCGGACGCAATGGAAAGTCACGAAACGAATACGGCGATTGACTGTAATCATTCCAGAACGGAGACGAATCCAGTTCAATCCAGCCACGGTCATGTTCCTTGGCCGCTAGAATCAATTCATCCCGATGCGCAGCATCGGCTAATAATTCATTTTTCCAGTGGGAAGCCATCTCTCCGGCTACTAATCCATGCTCATGCTGTGCGGTCAAAACAAAATCATGCTCTCTCTCATATACGATCATGTGCTGTCACCCTTCCGCATGGTATACGTTGACTTTAACATAAATTGGGTTAAACTTTCCTAGTAAGTTGTTTTTCGCTCCATTTTGACGAAAGGCATTATGAAAGGCACAATGTAAAGGTGTTGTCAGTTTCCTGAAATTTGATACACTAAAGGTTGTGTCCACAATTATATTACATACAGAAAGCGGGATCTCATGAATTTATACTCTCCTTACATCGAGTTTAACCGCAAGGAATGGGCTGAACTTAAAGAACATCAGACCACTCTTCCACTGACGGAAGCCGAATTAGAACAGTTAAAGGGATTGAATGAAGAGGTATCGATTCAAGAAGTCGAAGATATATATTTGCCTCTTACCCACTTTATTGACCTATATGCAAGAGTTTCACGAGAGCTGAATCAACTGACGGCCTCCTTTATGAAAAAAGAAGCCCTCCCCACTCCCTACATCATTGGAATCGGGGGGAGTGTTGCCGTGGGCAAAAGTACAGCGGCCCGCTTACTACAGGCACTGCTCGCCAGAGGTAAGAATAGCCCGAAGGTTGACCTTGTCACAACCGACGGTTTCTTATATCCCAATGCGGTGCTGCAAGAGAAGGGCATCATGAACCGCAAGGGATTCCCGGAAAGTTATGATATCAAATCCCTGATTCACTTCATGGGTGATGTGAAATCTGGCAAACCCGAAGTGAAAGCACCCGTCTACTCTCACCTCGCCTACGATGTCATTCAAGGAGAAGAGAAGCAGATCTGTCAACCGGATATTCTCATTATTGAAGGTATCAATGTACTTCAGATCAAAAAGGAAACGCCTTTGCTGGTTAGTGATTTCTTCGATTTTTCCATCTACATTGATGCGGAAGAAGAGCATATACGACACTGGTACGTTGAGCGTTTTAAGCTACTCCGCAATACAGCGTTCCAGAACACAGATTCCTTTTTCCATCAACGATTCGCCAATATCGATGAAGAAGAAACCGTACGTACGGCCAACCAGATCTGGCAAGATATCAATGCCAAAAACCTGCATGAAAACATTTTGCCAACCAAAGGACGTGCCAGACTGATTCTGAAAAAGGAAGCCGATCACTCCATTGGGCAGATTCAATTGCGCAAACTGTAGACAACACTCGTGCAGTACACTTTGATGTTATATCTAATTACCCTTAAAAGGAGAGAAAAACACATTGCAAACCCTGATTATACTCGGCAGTATTATGATGTTCCTGGCTGTTGCATTGGGTGCTTTTGGCGCACACGCGCTCAAGCGCAAACTATCCGCTGACATGATCAAAATCTATGAAACCGGTGTTCAATATCACCTCATCCATGGACTTGGGATCATCCTGATCGGACTGCTGGCAGACCGCCTTGAATCCTCTTCGCTCGTCATGCTTGCCGGGTGGCTGATGTTCGCCGGAATCATCCTGTTCTCTGGCAGCCTGTACGTTTTAAGTGTTACGGGTGTTCGCAAATTGGGAGCCATTACCCCACTTGGCGGAGTCGCATTTTTGGCTGGATGGGTTATGATCATGATTGCCGCATTGTAAACTTGCCCCGTGGATAAACGAAAAGAGTGTTCTGGCTGATATAATATCGCTGGAGCACTCTTTTGCTGTTTAATCTGTCCACATTCTTCGAATGGTGGACAGCCCTGCATCCGGTCGTTGTCTCTCCAGCACATACACATCCGGGTTAGACAGTTTGCTCCACTCTTCATAACCAAAGGATGGTTCATACTCACGAATAAGCAGTGATAACAAGTTTCCATGTGTAACCACGGCCGCGTGCTGTTCCGGTCTGCTCCACAACTCTTCCAGTAGTGCCAGCCCCCTTGCAGCCGCGTTTCTCGAAGATTCCCCGCCTTCTTCCACCCAATCCACATCATCGTATGTACGTTTCAGTACATCCATCCAGTTAGACAGATCAAGAGAGCTAAGTATCCTCTCCTGGAGACGTTCATCCGTATGTATATGTTGCAGCGTTGCTATGCCCAGTGGCATAGCCGTCTGAACAGCCCTTTTCCATGGACTGGAGACAATATACGTTATGGAATGATGAGCCAAGATATCTGCAAGTTTTTCAGCCTGCCTGATCCCTTCATCTGTAAGCTCTGCATGGGGTTCCTGCCCTGTGGCCTTGGCGTGACGGATAAGATAAATCGACTGCATAGCTATCACCTCCTATGGTGTAACTTACTTGGAGTTCATCTCAAGATATTGAAGTGCACTGTACATCTTCTCCTGCTCTTCCAGTCGGCCTGATGAACTGAGGAAAGTGACTTCTTTCCCTGTTCTGTCTCCATGTTGAGCCACCAGTCCAAGCTGCTGCTTCAGATGGTTCACCGTGCCTGTACTGCCATCAATAATCTGTATATGATCGGGCAGAACCGTGCGCAGAATGGACGTATAGAATGGATAATGCGTGCAACCAAGCACCACTGTGCCATACCCATGAAGATCGAGATCTGCCAGCTTCAACCTGAAATAATCAGCGATTTTGTCCGGTTCAAAATGTAGTTGTTCACACCACTCCACAAGTTCCGGCAGCGCAATGGAATCCACACTGTGGTGATCATCAACACGCGATACCAGTTCGTTATACTTGGTTTGGCTCAAGGTGAGGGCCGTGGCAAATACAAGCACTCTCTTTCCACTATCACGATTCATCTCCACGGCTGGTTTCACCGCAGGCTCCATGCCAATGATCGGGATATCGTACTTGGCGCGCAGATCCTTCACAGCCAGACTTGTTGCTGTATTACAAGCAATCACTATTGCTTGAACATCCTCCTGAACGATGGCTTCCACACAATCAAAAATATGTCCTCTAACCTCATCCGCAGATTTGGTTCCATAAGGGACATGCAAAGTATCCGCATAATACAGAAATTGTTCTTCCGGAAACTGTTGTAATGCCTTATGCAAAACGGTTAAACCACCGATGCCTGAATCAAAAAAAGCAATTTTCTTTTTCAAGGATTTCACCTCTATAATGTATTCTTTCGGGTTCCAAGAACCTCTCAATGCTGCTCATGCTGACTGGAGGTGAGGTTTGTACTTCCGGCTCATCACACACTACAGTGCTTGACGGCTTGCGGGAACCATTCCGGTTACGGATCGTTCTTCTAATCGGAGACAAAGGCGAACGCTATCGCTTCTTCAGAATCGATTCCGCCCCCTCTATTACTTCCGCTAAGTCAGGTACTATAGAGAAGATAAACCATTATTCTACGTTCATTTTATACTGCTTGAGCCAGTCCTTGCCACTATGCCACGCCTCTACAGGGTTATGCTCTCCGAGCAGTTCAGTACTTGCCTGAGCCATGATCCATTCCTTGAGACCATTATCCGGACTGGATTCGAGCTGCTGTAACAGGAAAGGCAGTCCTGCCTCACCCGTATTCAAGATGTCGTCGTAAGCCTCCCGGTTACCACCAATATAATCATTGGGATTACTGCTGGTCACGAGGACAGGGTCGCTAACCATCTGCTGCAACTTGCTTTCAATGGTTTCTGATAATGCTTGGTCTTCTGTCCGAGTCGAACATGCTACTACCGTCAAGGCTGTGCATACGGATAACAAACCCAGAATCAGTCTTCTGCTATTCACTGTGCCACTCCTTTCAACAATGAGTTAAAACAACAGATCCGGCTTTCATGCTCAAGCCCCCGGCCAACTACAGAACAAGTTCCCATTGTTCTTCGGTAAGCTCCTGACCTGACAACATCTGCTTGCGGACTTCCTTCACTTCAAAGCCCACAGATTGATATAATCTACGCGCGCCATTGGTGATAAATTCAGCAAAGCTATGATCATAATTATACTCGTTTCGATAAATTCGGATATGCGCTTCAATGACATACTTCAGATCCTTTTGTACGAAAGTGCGAATCATCAGACATCACAGTCCTTCCTCAAATCCACAGTTGTGATACTGAAATCCACACCGAACTGAATTAATCCGAGTTTACGGGCAACTTGCTGTGAAGCAAGATTATCCCAAGATGTACTGTAGATTGGCATGCGTCCACGCTCCTTGACATAATACTGCCAGCACTTTACTGTCTCCGCTGCATATCCATGTCCTCTATAACCGGGTGCCGTATACAGACTCGCTTCCGCCCCATGATCGGAAAACCTTGCGGAGCAACACACTGCCACAGCAGAATCCCCAATAACATAAGCGGCAACAGGGCTTTTTTCATATAAGTAGTCTGTTAATTCAGGGAAATGCTCTGCCAGCAAATAACGCTGCTCCTGACCAATCAACTGAACCTTCTGATTCCACTTGTAAGATATCTCAGGAAAAGCATAGGCGGGTCCCATCCACACACGGTTAACTGGCTCAAAGTTCTCCACCTTTCGAATCAGTTTCGGAATATCCAATGGAAGCTCGCAATCCTTCCCCAACTCATCCATTAGATCCGGCGGTAACTGCTCATGATAATAGATCAGTGAACCAGCAGAAGTCATGCCGATAAAAATGGCTGGAGCCTGCCCACCACCCGGCTCGTTGATGCTTAATAGACGCTGCTGCTCGTTAATCGTATATAAAGTACTCACCTGTATTTTCAACATTCCCATAGACGACAGGTTGGATTTTGGAACCATAACTATGAAGTTAACCTTCGCAATAATCGTTTGCCTACACTGCCTTTACCAGCTTCCTGCTGCTCCAGAAATTCGGATAATTGACGTAATTCTGCAGGTCGATATCCAGCCCCGCACCCGCAATTATGATAGGTAAAACCATGACGATACAGCATCATCACTTTGGTCCATTGTTTGGTATCATTTTGCTTGGGCGCCTGGAAATCCTGTCCCATGCTGACCATAGACTTGGCACATTGCGGGCATTTATATTCAAGTTGTGCCACCACCTCAGGGCTCAGGTCATGTCTGGAAACTTGTTTAAATGATTTGCGACAAATGAAACATGCATAGATGTCTTTATATGGTCCTGACAAGGCATATCTGCACATCATCTGCACCCCCTTAATAATTTCCATTATACGGGATTTCACACACATATACGAATGGATTTTGCATATTTGCGAAAATTCCACCCACTCACTATTGACCTTTAATCGCGGCTTGTTTCCAGGAGTCACCCAATTCCGCAATCGTTGCGTACCGCTCGGACCGATCATCGCTCACTGCACGTATCACAACCTGATACAACGCTTCTCCGGCATCCCATCTGGCATAGGAACGATCTTTCTCCCCGCCAAGCAAACCAAACGCCATTGCCCCCATATTGAATACATTGGTAACAGTATCTACGGGTGCACCTAGCTCAAACTCTTCGGGAGACATAAAGCGGGAAGATCCCCACATACGACCCATGGTATTGATAAAAGAGCCCTTCCGATACAAGTCGATATCACAAATTTTCATAAAGTTTCTGTCAAAATCATAGATCAGACTGCCATCATACAGATCTACAGCCACATAGCCTCTTCGTTCCACCTCGATATGAAAATCCAGAATCTGCTCCATTGCCTGAATACTTGTCTGCACTGGGAGTTGTCTGAACCGATAGTAGGGCGAACGCGGATCTTCATATTTGGCCGGAGGCGGAAAATACCAGTGGGAATGCAAACACTCCCCATCCACCCAATCGAATACACAGGCATACCCCTCATCCGTTGCAAAATGATCCGTTAGTCGAATCAACGTGTCATGCGCCAAATCTTCGTAAACGGAAACAGATGATTTCAGATTACGAATGGCTTCCGGGGGACTTCCCGTATGATTCGCATGAATTGTATGTGCTCCCGCATATTTAACGAACAATCGCTTTCCATCCTTTTGCACAATACCAAAAGAGAGATTCCCTGAATCCTGCTGATCGAATACGCGAAAGACCGTACCCAAGGGCTGTAACCAGTCGAAAGAATGAGACTCTTTTAAGACAAAGGAAACACCGTCGATCTCAAGTTCAAATTGATCTGTCATCGGACTCCTCCTGTGCTGGTATCTTCATTCAATGTTGAATGCTCCGTGTAAAAGTAATTCATATGCGCCTCATCATATCCCTGACCGTTGAC
This sequence comes from Paenibacillus sp. FSL E2-0151, assembly GCF_037993015.1. Taxonomy (NCBI): domain Bacteria; kingdom Bacillati; phylum Bacillota; class Bacilli; order Caryophanales; family Paenibacillaceae; genus Paenibacillus; species Paenibacillus sp. FSL E2-0151. The sequence continues at coordinate 1,992,164 of NZ_CP150308.1, read as the reverse complement.
TTCCAATGCGTTACGCTCGATGCCGAAAACTTCAAATCCATATCGCTCGTATAAACGTCGGGCTGATTCATTCGTTGTCACTACACTCAGATTAATCTGCTTGATGCCTTCCAGATGTCTTCCACGATCCAGCACCTCGCGGAGCAAGAGCGAAGCCAGCCCACTTCCCCGATATGGCGGAGCAACATAGACGCCCCAGATCATGCCTTTGTGCCTGAGCTTTAGGCCATATTCTCTTTTGAAACCCATCATTCCCGCCAAGGTTCCTTCTTCTGTGTATGCTCCCAGAATATAATCATCCGGTTCATTATGTATGCGCTCCTGCACTTCACTCATGGGGAGTTGAATGGACAACTCGAACGAAGCCCCGAAGGCTTCAGGATGTGTTTTCAGTGCTTCCAGTCGCAAAGGCCAGTAGATGTCTGCTTCATCCCGCTGAATATTGCGAATGATATAAGTCTCTTGCTTGCGATCTGCATTCATTCTTCGACCACTCCCTGCATCTCATAAGGATAATCGATCTGAAGTTTTACATTCGCTGCCGCTTCCTGTCCTGCAAGCAACCCAACAACATAAATCCCAAGGTCAATGGACGTGGCCACACCACCGGCAGTAATTACATTTCCATCTTTTACAATCCGCTTCTGAATCACCTCGGTGACATACGGCTCAAGCAAATTATATGCACGGGGATGTGTTGTTGCTTTTTTGCCGGATAAAAAACCAGCCGCACCCAGCAGCAGAGAGCCTGTGCACACCGAAACCTTCAAAGGCACAGACTCAGCCTGTTTCAGCCAACCTACAAAGGTCTCGTCATATCGAAGCTTGCGCGTTCCCATGCCTCCGGGGATAAACACGAGATCATATTCCGATAGGTCAGGCTTCACTCGATCCACCTTCAATGTTAGACCAGACTCATCCGTGACCTGGTCTGTCATGGCACAGGTTTCCCACGTCGTTCCTTTGGTAGGTTCAAAGAAATTCAACCGATTGATCACATCATAAAATCCTGCAAAATCAAGGAAAGTCAGTCCATCAAACAAAACGAATGCCATTTTCATTGGTAACCTCCGCGTTTTAATTTGGAGCATCCTGATTATGTTTCTGATTCCGATCCCGTTCCATTGCTTCCTTCACCCGGTCACGCGCTGGCAGCTTACTATTGATATGAAAGAGCAGACCCACAATCGCAAGAAGTAAAATAATGACGATAAATTCGAATATGGCTAATCTCTCCTTTTCGGAAAATACGCAATCGTGACTCGTACCTTATCTCTATTTTAATCCACGGGCGATGATCCACTCCAGCCACTTCCAGGGTAGCAGTACTTTACCTATGATGAGCACACGCGAACCTTTTCCGAGCGCATATCGAAGTCTTGGTGCACGCATCCGTGCAATTCGGCCAATCAGATCGGCTACCTCCTGTGGATCAGGTGCCGTCTCGCTCGCATGTTTGGAATAACGAAGAACCGCGTCCAGCTTATGCTTATACGGAGAGTCCTCGCTCCGGTGAATCTCACCCAAACCTTTATTCCAGATCGGTGTGCGATAAGAGCCAGGCTCAACTAATACCACCCGAACACCGAACAAAGACATCTCATGCCGTAAACTTTCCGTGAATCCTTCCACAGCGAATTTGGAGGCAGCATAGGGCGCATACCCTGGAAAACCGGACAACCCACTGACGCTGGACAAATTTATAATTAACCCCTGCTTCTGTTCACGCATCACAGGCAGGACCGCACGTGTCACAGCGATTAATCCAAATAGATTTGTTTCCATCTGGCGCCGCCAATCCTCCATTGACACTTCCTCAATGAACCCGCCCACCGCAAATCCCGCATTGTTCACCAGCATGTCGATTCGGCCATTATTATGAAGTACGGACCGCACAGCTTTCTGCACCGATTCAGCATCGGTCACGTCCAGTTGCACATATTGCAAACGTTCAGCTAACCCCGCCTGTTCAGCCAGTTTCACCAATTCTTCTCTTCGACTCAGATCACGCATTGTAGCAACAACAAGGTATCCCTGCTTGGCAAGGGTGATCGCGGTAAGCATACCGAAACCACTGGATGTACCCGTAATTAAGGCCACCGGAGCGTTAGTTCCTTCCTTCGTCTTTTTCACTACATCAGAACCTGCATTAATCCGTCCCTGTCCGGCTTCTGTTAAGTTTTCCTCTACTGTCACGGTGTGTCCTTCTTTCCTCGGTAAATTACTTACTTCCCGTTCCTACCTATACCGCACGGCCCCTGCTGCTTAATCCGCCACTCCATTATGCCGTCTCTCCACCCTGCGCAGCTTCGTAAGTCCCGGTTCAAACGTATACGGTACAAATCTGATCTCAGGTAAGGTGCATTCAAGCCGCTCTCCCAGCTTCATCAGTTCCAGCAGTACATTGGTCTCAACCTGAGCCATCACTGCGTTCCCGCCAAGTCGAAGGGATACCTCCATTGTTCCGTCCCCTTGCTGCACCACACGATAATGTTCAATATCCGGCGAAGCCGCAATGACCGAACGGGTAACGAAATCCGGAAAGACCGGTACCGCCTCACCCGTATGCATGTTTGAAAAATAAAGCGTGTCATCACAGCGGCCTTCAATCCGCTCAATGGCAGTAAACGGGGAACCACAGGCACATGGCAGCGCCGCCTCGGTCAGAATATCATTCAGCCGATACCGGATGATCGGCTGTGATGTTCTGGAGAAGTCCGTAATAATGGGCACGAACCGTCGGGTGGCGGGATCAATGAACTCTTTTTCAATATGCACGATATCTTCATTCAAATGCAGTGTGCCATAACGACAGGTTGCACCCAGGAACCCTTCTGTACACTGATAGACTTGATGAACGGTCTGTCCGAAGATCTTCTCCAACACCTTGCGATCCAGGGGGTCCAGCACCTCGGCAACAGAGATGATTTTATCCGGTACAGCAGTCAGATATCCTGCCACATACGCATCCGCCAACAGACGCAGCATGGATGGAGGAGCCACCCACACGGTAGGTTGGTAGGTTTCCAGCCGCTTAACCAAGGTCTCCACACGTTCCAGCAGATCAAAGTACTGAAACTGCAATTTTCCACGTTGCACCGATTCATACAGATTACTGTTGGCCCGCAGGAAAAACGCAATCTTCGCAGGTTTCCACAGTCCACCAGGCAGCAACTTGGCCAACACCGTACCCGTCCACGCATCCTGCTCCCGATCACTCACCAAAAATATCCCCCGGTTCCCTGACGTGCCCGAAGACAGTCCAACCGTCACACCTTGAATGGAAGGTTTGAAGTCACGTGTTTCTTCACTTTCACCTGCAAGAGCCAGCGCTTTGTCCTTGGTAATACCCACCGTGTTCAGTGTATCAAAATATTCCATCATGGTTGATTTGTCAATCAACGGAAAGCTTCTCCAGTCGGTTGCGTCCACGCCACCCCACCACTTCCGGTAAAACGGAGATCGGGCACGGATCTGATGAACATGCCGAATAATCCGGCGCTCTTGCCAGCGCTCAAGTTGTTCTCGTGTTTTCCATGTTCGCAGCCCACGTGCGAGTGCATAATGAACCACAATACGAAAGGTATTACTCATCGTTTCAGCCCTCCTGCACCCCAAGCGTCCAGTACATCTCGACAATGACTCGGCACAATCCGAATGTGGGGAGATTGCTGATGCAGCTGAACCAGCTTGTCAAAGTTACGATGGTATTCCTGTCGATTCGACATAATGATTCCAGCAAAAATATTCGGTCTGCGCTGTTCACGAAAAGCCCGACTCGACCATACCGCATCCGCACAGAGAAAATAGTCATGTTCTTCTGTACGCAACAGGAGTCCCATCATGCCTTCCGCATGACCGGATACATCCACCCCAAGCAGACTGCCATCACCAAAAATGTCGTAGACCTCATCAAAAGGGAAAGCTTCCCCCGCTCTTATCCATCGCTCAGGCTCACACGTAACTGGCAATGATCTGACTATAAAATCCTCGGGCAACAGCCCCGCAAGAAAACCTGCTTTTACAGCCGCAATCGGACCAAGTGAGCGCACAGCATCATAGGCTCTTGGCAGATAGATGAATTGTGCCTCTGGGAAATCTCGTACACCCGCAATATGATCGCCGTGAAAATGAGAGAGGATGATATACCGAATATCCGAAGCTTTCAGTCCAATTCGAGCCAAAAAATGAACGGCACTATCCTCTTCACGATAGACCACTGGTGTAATATGACGATACATTGCATTAGGCAAATGAGCCGTTTCCTCAAAAAAGCGGGAACTATATCCCGTATCCAACAGGATCGGTCCATGTACGGGATGAATGATGCAGGCAAATCCTGCCGGGAAATGTACTGGACTCAATCGACCACCACGCAGCGTCAGAAACTCTGGATGTGTACAGTAACCCGCCGCACCCAAATATAGTTTCACCGGAGTTGTTGTCAGCATGATTCAGCCCTCCACCAGTCTGCAAATTGTTGCAATCCCTCTTCAATGGACACCCGAGGGATGTATCCCAATTGCTCCCGTGCATCCGTAATATCCAATGTCTGTGGAATAGATAAGGAGCCGACTGTATACCGTGTCAATGCAGGTTCACCCATCGCAGGGATAAAGCCATGAACTCGCTCTAGCAACGCTGCCACACCATATGCCATCTGATAAGGAATGTTTCGACGACGCAAGGGCATATCCAGCATGCCAAACAGGCTGCTCACCAACTCACTGAACGCTCTCGGATCGCCATTGGAGATATTGTAAGCTCTGCCGAGTGCTTCTGCATCGACATCGCGGCACAACAACAAGGCATCCACCACATTATCCACACAGGTCAGATCGATTAACGCCTGTCCACCACCGATCATCGGCACGCCCGATTTTGCGTTTGCTGCGACAATTCTGGGAAATAACGTCTGATCATACGGACCAAAAATGGCTCGCGGTCGAATCATGATCGATGGAAGTCCCTTCGCATGCCCCTCCATTACAACCTGCTCAGCGAGAAGCTTCGTGGCTGCATAATGATTGGCTGGTTTGGATGGCAACGGATCATTCTCATGTACGTTATATCGCGGATTGTAATTAAAATATATACTCGGAGTTGAGACATGTATGAATCGCTGTACTTCATTATGCAGGCATACATCTACAAGATTCTGCGTCCCTTCCACATTGCTGCTATAAAAGTCACGATATCGGCCCCATGGCGAGGATAGAGCTGCACAGTGAAACACCACATCCTGTCCCGTACACGCTTCGTTTACTGTTGCCTGATCCCGTATATCTCCACTACTCAAGAATCGGATTCCTGCCAACTCAAGTTCTGCACCAACCTTTGGCTGTCGGCCCATCCCAGTGACTTCCCATCCCTCTTTGGCAAGCCGCATCGCGAGGTGCCTTCCCAGACATCCCGTAGCTCCTGTAACCAATGCTCTATTCATTGTTGTTCACCGTTCCATTCTATGTCATGAGTCAAAGCTTCAGTCAGCGAGCACTTCTGTGATCTTGCCAGACGCCATGCAGCTAGCAGCACTCCGAATTGTTCAAATACAGGCTGGATATCCTGCCCTACATAGACCACATCCCTGGTTCCACGCCACGCAGCTATCCATGCACGGAATTTCCCTTTGCCAAAGATCTGCTGTACTCCGCTTCCCAGCATGGGGAGCATGAGCATGGCTTTGCTGCCCCGTGCGGGCGTGATCATTTTTCTTTCTTTTACCAACGTCTCCGGTTCAGTTAGTGCACGCACCAAGTCATCTCCGGGGTGAAACAGATGAATCCCACTCGTTGCCCTCGGATTACACTCAATCGCGTACACTCGCCTGTCCTGACCTTCTATAAAATCAAACCCAATCTGTCCACTAAAACCCGTTGCCTCAAGAAATTGTCTAACCCACGCAAGGGCACCTTCATGTTCCACCTGTTCAAAAAAAACACTGGCTCCCACGCTTCCTGTACGATAGCGACTGTCGTAAGTGGCATGTGCAACCAGTTGCCCTTCATGCGCTATGCTGTATGTACATAACATCTGACCAGGAATGTAGGCCTGTGCAACCCAAGGTGAAATAGAGGATAATTCCGCGTCGTCCGGAGGGTCGTTACGGAAATGTCGACGTTTCTTTTCGCTTACGTTTCCTTGCTTATCCCTCCCTGCCCCAGCGTCATCGGTCATGAGTGTTGGCATGCGAACTTTGGATGCAAAGCGGGAATACACCGGTTTCCACACCCAATCTCCTACTTTTTCTATAACAGACTGGGCTTCCATCCATTCCTGCCGACTGTGGATCAGACGTGTATCCGGAACCGAAAGACCGAGTGACCTTGCAAGCTGGATAAATTCATATTTATGGTGCAACTCATGCAGCTGCTCCAAGGTTGTAACCAGAACACGGCAATATACACGCAGTCTGTCTGCCCCTTGAGCAACATAAAAGACTTCTTCACACATCGGAATCAACAGGTCGATCTGCCAATCCTGTGCCAACCGTTCCAGCTCTGCCAGATACGCACGTGTGTTATGACGCGGCGATGGGACCACAGCGCACTGTTCCACTGCACTGGATGATCTGGTCAGATGCCGTAAGGCACTCTCCGCAACATAGACCCGATGGCCTGCCCGATGAAGCATGCGTGCCAGATCCAGCGTTACGGGAGCCCTTCCGCCTGTAAGCAGCACACGGAGAGAAGCAACTGTACGATGTCTGGTTTCCCCAGATCTAGTAGTCAAAAATGAGTCCTCCCAATGATAATCCGGCAGCCGTGCCAATCATCAACACCCGATCACCACGCTGAATACGCTGTTGTCTAATCGCTTCATGCAGACCCATCGGGATCGATGCCGCAATCGTATTGCCGTGATTTCGTGTGATGTCCATAAACCGATCTTCAGCAATGCCAAGCTTCTTGCGAATCAGTCTCATCGCCATGGCACTTCCCTGATGGGGAATGATCAATTGGAAATCCTTCATTCGATTCCCGGTCGCCTGCAGCATATCACCAATGAATCCAGGCAAAAGTCTGGAAGCCATGCGGAAGATCGCCTGTCCATCCATATGAAAAAGGTAGGGTTCAGGCTGATCCGCCTTATAATTCGAAGCATGCAGCCGTGTACCTCCACCTGCAATCTCCGAGAAGCGAGCACCTCGGCTGTAGGTTTGAAGGGAAGCATGTACAATCTGAGAGGATGACCCTTCAGGCGAACGCTCAATAATAACAGCGGCCGCTCCATCTCCGAACAGGGCCGCACTTTCTTTATCCGACCAATTCAGTCCGGCTGAGGCAATCTCAGTGGCTACGAGCAGTACTCGCCGGTAACGTCCGGCATCTACCATATAGGAAATCACATCCAGTCCGTTCAGGAAACTTAGGCAGGTTGCATCCATATCAAAGGCAGGTACGCCCGAATCTTGCTGCCCCATGGCCTGCTGGATAAATACCGCCGTACTTGGCAACGGTTGTTCCTTCGTGCCACTGGTACACACCAGACAGTCGATATCACTGAATTGTAATCCTGCATCCACCAGTGCAGCTTCCGCAGCCCGCGCGCCCATGAAAGATGAGGTTTCTTCACCCGAAGCATAATGACGTACACCTACGCCTGTGGCTTTACTGACCCATCCGGCAGGCACGTCCAAGCGGCGATCCAGTTCCTCATCGGTGACTTCCTGTTCAGGCAGGTACTTCCCTGTTCCTGCGATCCTTACTCTTCTAAGTTGCATTTCCCCAACCTCTTTCTGTTCATCTGACTGATATAATATAAGCTCGTATTCAAAAAGACCGGTTTTCAGTACCGAGAAGATGGGATGAAGCTAGAAATGGAGTAGCGGAGCGTAGGCAAACTACGTGAGCAACCACAATGTTTCCAAAGGAAACATACTTCGTAAGCCTCCAGCTTATTTCGGCTGAATTCCATATTCGATGCTGATGATGCCGATAGGCATCCTTCGTAATCAAAAGCGGACTTTTTGAAAAACCTCTATAAGTTCAGCTAATTAGTATTTACACAGACACTGCGATGACAGAACAACTTTCCGATCGCTGTTATCCCCAGATTTTTTTGATTCCTTTTGTAAAATGGGGAAATCCGGGGATAAGCATATGCTTCCGATGCAGCTTTCTTTCAGAAAGCTTTTAGGCGACCGCTTCGCTTCTTCAAGTTATTTCTATCCTCTCCGTTATCGTGTAAATGTTTAGTTGAACATATATAACAAAAGGGCAGATGCCTCTGCCCTTCCTGTTGTGTTTTCTTTTGTTATGAAATGTCATTTCTTCTTATTCAAAATCTCGGCAAGAGCTGCATCTAGTGTACCGTATGTGAACGTGAAGCCTTCCCTCTCCATTCGCTCGGGAATCACCCAACGGCTTTTGAGAACCAGTTCCGTCTCGGTCTGAATGAAGCGTGCGCCCAGTTCAAGCATCCAGCGAGGAGAAGGTAGTCCAATCCGCGCCCCCATCTGTTCTCTCAGACGCGCCATTAGCTCCCGATTCGTCACCGGATGCGGAGAGGACGCATTGAACACACCATTCAAGTGTGGATGCTCTTGCAGATAAATTACCATGCGGAAGAGATCCTCGATATGAATCCAGCTGAACTGCTGTGTTCCTGCGCCTTGAGATCCTCCCAGTCCAAAACGGACGAGGTTCGTCATGGGCACCATCACGCCGCCCTCGCCCAGCACAATCGCAATCCGAAGTGCAATCTGACGCGTAGACGGCAGACTGAATTCGAAGAAAGCCTGTTCCCATGCCTTGGCAACGTCGACCGAGAATCCGGAGCCAATCTCGCCCTCTTTTTCCGTCATGGGACGATCTTCAGCATGTCTGTATATGGTCGCTGTACTCGAATTAATCCATAGTTCGGGAGGTTGATTACAAGCTAGGACGGCTTCCCCGAGAATGCGCGTTGTACGGGTTCTGGATTCCAGAATGACTTTGCGATTCTCATCCGTATAACGGCAGTTCACCGATTTACCTGCCAGGTTAATCAACATTTCTGCTTCTTCCAGTGCCCCTATAATTCCTGCACGATCCTCCCAGGCAATATGACCGGGCTGACGCGAGATAATTAACACCTCATACCCCAGCTTTCTGAATCTTTGGGCAAAATCCTGTCCAACAAATCCCGTTCCACCAGCTAATACAACCTTCTTCACGGTATCCCCTCATTTCCCATACTGGGTAAAGAATTCGCAAGATATAGATTGGAATGTTTCTATGCATGCAAAATACAGATATTAGATTAACACCGCCGGTGACCCGTTGGTTTGATTTATTTCGCACCAAGAGCTGCGTACAAGCGATCCCGCTCTTCGATAGCCCATGCGTTTGCAGGGTTTTGTTCCAGCTGATATCGGAGTTCATCATAAAAATCATGGATCATGAATCCATCTGGCAGATTGCCAAGCATGGCTGTAAAGTTGTACTCGGGCAGTGTTCTCTTTCCTTCACTGATCTGCTTCAGCCAGTCCATCCACTTTGCAAGAGTAAGCACTTCCTCCTGCCATAACTCAGCCTGTAACCCAAGCGCATCCTGAAGTTGCTCGTACGCCAATGGATCGGCGAAGACCCGGCAGGCCTGAACAGCCAGTTCGTACAACTCGGTCACTGCACGGCGTACCTCATGCTCAAGTTCGACCTCCAAGCCTCCCATGTAATCCTGAACCTGGATGCCCTGTCCATCATCATATAATAGTGGTGCCTGCGCCAACAGGCGTACAATCTCTTCCATCGCTTGCATTGAAATTCGCTTCTGCTCATAGAGAGCAGGTAATTGATATGCTGTAATGATCATTCACTCCTACATCGTTCTTCTATTAATGACCTATATTATAACATGGTTTGGCAATCATCTATCAGGATAACTTGACTATCCACTACAAGTTGTAGTAGTTTATACGTACTACGTAGTGTAGTAATACGATCGTTATGGACGCATAACGATGTTAAGGAGTGTTCACTGTGAACCAGATTCAAAAATTATCCGAAACAGAAATGGAGTTAATGGTTGTTATATGGTCATGCGCCCCACCGGTCACCTCCACAGAACTATTAGACATATTTGCTGAGAAGGGGAAAGCGTGGAAAGCGCAGACCATGTCTACCTTTCTGTCACGGTTGGTGGATAAAGGCGCTCTTACCGTCACGAGACGTGGACGGACCAATGATTATGAGCCTCTTCTGAAACCCGAAGATTACAAACTACAGGAAACGCAGCATGTTCTTGATGGACTGTATCAAGGTTCAGTCAAGAATTTGGTTTCGGCCATGTATGACGGTGACAAGCTTTCAGACGATGACATTTCAGAACTGAAAAAATGGCTTTCGGAAAAGTAGGTGCAGATGATGAATATCTTTTTTGAGATTCTGTGCAGCCTGACCGTGGCGGGAAGTATCGTTTCTGTTTGTATTTTGGCACTACGACTTATACCCGGTTCTGTCTTTCCGACCAAGTGGCTCTACAGACTCGGTAAACTGGCTATCTTGTTTTATCTGTTCCCGGTATCTCTTGGCCTTTCATGGCTTTTGGATATTGCATTCCAAACGACATCAACTATACCAGGTACGGAGAATGCAGCAGCTTCGGATGTACTTGCAGGAACGTTTATCCCGGAACAAACCATCTCGGTAACCACAGCCTGGTTCTTGTTATGCGTCTGGGGCATTGGAGTCATTGGTTTTTCTGCATGGCAGGTGTACTGTTATCGAAGATTTCTGAATGAATTATCTCGTACACGTACCCCAGTCCTCTGTCATAGTGAAGCAGCTGTACAGCTACCATTAATCAAAGAAGCTTTGGGTCTCAAACGTAATATCACGCTTGCTCACAGCACGCTAGTACGAAGCCCTATACTGGTTGGCTTGTTTAAACCCACGATATATCTGCCACCCGAAAATACGGTGAAAATGGACATCAGTATGGTAATTCATCATGAGTTGGTACATCTAAAACATAAAGATCTGTGGGTCAAAGCTTTGACCTTGGGGGTTAGTGCCCTGCACTGGTTCAATCCCCTGATTCATATGATTCGCAGGGACATTCATACCTGGAGCGAGTTGGCCTGTGATGAAGATGTGGTGAAAGAGATGTCCCACGAAGAACGCAGACGATATGGTGAGACAATTTTAAATGTGATGGCGGGAACCAAGAAAATGCCTGCTCAATTTTGTTCGTCCCTATCGGGTGAAGGCAAACAATTAAAAAGGAGATTGATGATTATGTTTAATGTAAAGAAACTGAAAAAGAAACATTGGATGTTAAGTATGGGAGCCCTCCTGCTTATTACAGGTGTAAGTACGTCCACCGCCGTATGGGCATCAAACCACACGGTTAAAGTGGAGGCTGAGGCTTCTGAAGCTGTGACTGTTCCTTCTACGGGTGGATCTTCTGAAATCGTAGCTTCTCCCAACAAGGTTGGAATTTCCGAAGCTGTAACTGCTCCTTCTACTTCCGAAACTCCTGAGATCGTGGCTCTCCCTGAGGATGAAGTTTCCGAAGCTGTGCCAGTTCCGTCTGCTACTGTACCTTCTACTACTGTTCCATCTACTACTGAACCTTCTGAGGCTAAAGTTGTAGAATCAGCCACTGTTCCTTTTACTGGTGAATCTCCTGAAATGGTAGCTCTCCCTGGGGATAAGGTTTCAGTAACTGTACCTGCTCCTTCAGAAAAATAACCTATCGTTAAGGAGCAATAGCCATCCTTATATGCAACAGGACGAAGCATAGATCATAGATCTCCGCTTCGTCCTGTTTGCTTTTTTCTGTCATGTGCATTAGATAAATGTTTTGATCGTAGCAAAATATTCACGGATCATGTTGACGGGTTTCAGATAACCCGGTGACGGGGCCGATATGCCGTATTCTGCTGCATAACCGTTCTTGACAGCGATGTATTTGGAACGGAACATATGATAGTCACTGGTGACAATCATGATCTCAGGGTGCTCTAACCCGGATTCAAGAATGATTCTTTTGGAAAAGGCCAAATTCTCCTGTGTACTTGTGGAGCGATCTTCCATAATGACTTGGACGGGGTTAATCCCCTGTTCAATTAGATAGTTTTTCATGGCGAGCGCTTCAGGAATGGATTCTCCAGGTCCCTGCCCACCCGATACAATGACGGGTGTCTGAGGGTGGCTGCGAATGTAGTCCAAACTTGCATCCAACCTTTGTTTCAGGGTCAATGACAATTCCGTTCCACGGATGCCTGAACCCAGAATAATGACATAGTCTGCCTCATCCGGATCATTCGCACCGAGCTGTGTGAATACAAGGGCTTCGATAATGACAAAAGAGACGGCAGCCACGCTAATTCCGGTAAGGATAATCCGTTTCAGAATAACATGCTTCTGATAGTCAATCCGTCTTAGAACGATAAAAGCCACCGTGATCATTCCGAAAAACATGACTGGGAATCTTTGGCCCCAGAAGGCCAGGAACGCCACAAAACATGCCAACAGGACAAGATCAATGATCAGTCCATTTTTTTGTAAGAACTTTTTTATCAAATCCGTAGACACTCCTTCTTGTACCCACTATTCCGCAAATCACTTATTATTCAATAATTACGAATATATCCTGCACCTATGTAACTTTGAGGCAAATGGAGACTACGAACTCTCCGCAGGTCACGCATTAATTGCTCGTGTTGGATGATCGTCTGAATGAATGGGTTCTCATATAACATATCTGCCTCCTGCGGTTTACCTCGTTGTCCTCTTATTGCTGTTAACCTTCGTTCCAATATATCATGTTTACCTATCCGCAATAAAATGAACAACGCTTGAACATCCTCTGTACAACTTCGAATCTCTGATTAATCACAACCAAATAACCCATAAACAGCTTCGGTTATCCGAATGTTTATGGGCTACAATGATCGAGTTTGAAACGGTTAAAATTTATTTAATCGGTATCCAGATTTGTGGCGGTTGATTGGGCCCCGGATATACTTCCAGCTCCGGCATATATGCGTGCTCATACGGGTTGGATGGAAACCATTCCGAAATAATCCGTTTCCATAGAAGCTGCATACTCTCCGGCATCGGGCCTTCTACTTCAAATACACTCCATTTGGAAGCAGGCATAGTGAAGCTTGATAATCCTTCCGGTACTTCACCATCGTAAGTCGTAGCAATCCAGTATTGCATCTGTTTTTCCTGGATTTCGCTCTGATCCACAACGACGCCAAGTAACCCTGGAATATCCCTGTTGTTCAGTTCAAATAAACGATCCTCTGTACCGCTCGTCCACGCTTCCTGCCACATCTTTCCGATTCCTTGCAGATGTTCTCCATCTGCATATGAGAAAGTCTGCTCTACTCCGACCAACGTAAATTCGGGATGTTCAACGATTTTATATTTCATCGGTTCTGCTCCTTTTAGACTCACTTGAATCACCAGACGATTATACGATTGGATAGCGTTACCATTCTTACGAGCCTCACTGGGTGCGATCCCATGTTGTCTACGAAATGCTTTGGAGAAAGATTCCGGTGTGTCATAACCGTATTTAAACGCCAGATCAATGATTTTGTGATCACTTTGTAGAAGCTCATGTGCCGCCAGTGTCAATCGTCTGCGTTTTAGGTACTCGGCTACAGTAACATCCGTTAATAAGGCAAAGGTACGTTGAAAATGAAAAGGAGAGATATGGACCTGTGCTGCAATCTGCTCCATCGTCATATTTTCGAGCAAGTGGTCTTCCATATATTGAATAGCGACCTGTAATGCGTTGATCCAGTTCATGTAATAATCACTCCTTGATGTCTAATATAACGGATAAACCACCCAAAAACCTGTCATGTTGTGCTCTCATATGTCCGGTTAATGTGCAAAGACGTTGTTCATATAACGCCCTGCCCAGGCTTTGAACTAACCAAAGAAAAGGGGAGTCACAACATTTGACAATGTCTACGAATTATTATAGCCTACAAGTATAATGATCGTTCTATCTTATTTTGAAGGGAGAGTATCATTGAATATGAGCAGCAAAAAAGAAATGCTTTTGAACGTGGCTGAAGAATTATTCTACCTCCATGGCTTCCATTCCATCGGTTTGAAGCGGATTATCACGGATGCCGGGATTGCGATTATGACGCTATACAATCACTTTGAGTCCAAGGATGATCTCATTGTCCAGGTACTCTTGCGACGCGAACAGCGTTATTTAGAACAGCTCAGGCAATATGCAGACAATAAAGCACAACCTATGTTTCTCAATCTGGCTGAAGGACATGCAACCTGGTTGAAGGAACACGAATCACGAGGTTGCTTATTTTTACGCGCCAAAGAAGAATTCGGAGGTCATACAGACCATATCATCGTCCAGACAGTAAATGCGCACAAAAGACATATGCGAACTTTAATTCAAACATTGGCGCCTGTTGCAAGTGATCGAGATCTATTGCAATTCTCCCTGCTGCTGGAGGGTTCCACGGCACTTGCTGAGACAGAAAATGTAAATAACGTCTGCCGTGAACTGATCCATATGACGCAGAACAGTTTCAAGTAATGTTATTCCGGGTGAGTTAGTAGTTCAACTCACTTTTTTATTTAATAAGAAATATAATGATCGTTCTATCTAAAAGGCGGTGGATTTAATGAAAAAAATTATCTTTCCAGGCATTGCACTAATCGCTGTATGTTATGCATTCGGGCGATTCAGTTATGGACTGTTTATGCCGGAAATTTCGGAAGCCTTACAATTGAACGATGCAGCCTCTGGTGCAATTAACTCAGGAACGTATATTGCCTACTGTCTGTCCCTTCTAACTGCACCACTGTTGATTAATCGCAAGGGACATCATTATGTCATTCAATTGGCAGGGATTAGCGCAGTGCTCGGATTAACCGGCATCGCCCTGGCTCAGAATGCATGGGTTCTTACATTTAGTATATTTCTCGCCGGTTTGAGTACAGGCTGGGCCTCTCCAGCACTCGGTAACACGGTTAATGCCGAGCTTGCACCCGATTTGCAAGCAACAGGCAATAGCTGGATTAACACCGGAACCAGCTTCGGAATTATTATATCCGGTCCACTCTACTGGTTGTTCACGGATTACTGGCGTCTAACCTACATCCTGTTTGCTGTAATCGGTGTTGTGGTTCTGCTGTGGAACAGACGTGTTATTCCACCTACGAAGACACTGCCTTGTACCAAATCCATCTGGACATGTATGAAACCAACCAGAGCGGGTTCTGCTTTGCTGATGGCTTGTCTGTTAACAGGTGTTAGTTCAGCGATCTACTGGACCTTTGCCCGCAACTTCCTCACAGACGAGAAAGGGGCCTCCGATTCGGAAGCCGTGTTGTTCTGGATTGTGATGGGGGTTATGGGGATACTCGGTGGATGCGCTGGCCGCATTATTGAACGGTTCGAGATTGGGTGGTCCTACCGAATAGGCATACTGTTATTGGCTATCTCACTGGGGGTAATCCTTCTTCCATCCATGACTGCCAGTCTCATCTCTGCGATCATATTTGGCAGCACGTATATTTTCCTGACCAGTGTATTTATCGTTTGGGCGACGAGACTATTCAGTCCAAATGTGTCCATCGGAATTAGCCTTGCCTTTCTCGCGCTGGGTGTTGGGCAATTTCTTGGCTCATCCATGGCAGGGTATACGATCGAAGTGTTTTCCAATACAACGGCATTTCTGGCCTTTGCTGTGCTTGGCTTGTTTGGATTGTTAATTCGGGTGAAATAAATGTCAGAACAACCTTCTGATTACTGTTATTTTACCCGGCGAACACTTCCGGTCACTCCATGTTGAAGCTGTACATTTGTAAAAGTAACCGTGGTCCCTTTCCCAATGGGGGATTGGGCCACAATGCCAACTTTGATCTCCTCCGGGCAGTCGAGTCCGAAATAACGAACGAGCTTCCACTTCTCTCCATCCTGAGAATAATGGAAAGCAAAGCTGTTGCCTGCCCGAGCTACACGTAAATAAGGCTTGCTAACCTCGACAGGTGCTGATACACAATCATCCGAGTTACCACGAGTAACAACACTAAGAATAGACGGCTGTTCTTCAAAATATTCAAAGCATACTTTAGCCCAATTCGTATCGTTCACCCTCACCATCAGGCAGCCGGAGTCATATTGTTCTTTCATGTCCACCTCTACTTGAGTCGTGATGCTGAAATCTCCCTTGACTATCGTATGTAAAAATGGAGCTGAAGCTTTCACCGGCTCACCTCCCGGATCAATGAAAAAGTCACTGATTGGCGAAACGGTTATCGTTACTTTGCCGTCTTCAATGGACCAATCTGCTGGCTCGTTCAGCCATCCCAGGTTGGCAGATAATGTTTGACCTGAACATTGTTTGAATAGATTCGTCATGTGGCACACCCTTTGTGTTGGAGTATAAGTTCTCTAATTTCTCTATTTGTATTCGATATGTATCATGGTTAATCCTGTATGTTTTACATCAAGTTCCCATCCTTGATATCAGTTGATAGAAATCGTCACTCTTTATTATTAACAAGGTAATTTTATCCAAAATATGATAAACTGGACATACGAGATTACTTCAATAATTTGAATCACAACAGGAGGTCATCCTATGTTTGGTGTTAACGTGAAAAAAGTAGAAGATCAACTGGTCATCCGTTGGCAGTTTTCCAAAATTGAAATTCCTATCGCACATATCACATCGGTCACCCTGGATGATACGTACGGTGGCAGCGAACCATCCGCCATTCGGATCGGTCCAGTCAATGGCACAAGCGAAAGGATTCTGATCCGCACGGTTAATCAATCGTACATTTTATTCACTTCCAGCGTGACTTTACATACCAATATCCAAGCTATGTTACACCCGTCAAACTAGATTGTTGTTCAACTTCTCATGTTTCAGGGATGAGGCGTTCCATTAACATATGTGCGCTACCAACAAATGAAGCGTTAGTATTCGCATGAATTCTTACAGCGAATACTAACGCTTCTCTGATTCCAATTCAAGTTGGAAGCGAGATGCTTATAGCCAACTCCACTTCGGTAACTGGTCCAGCGTAATGACCTCTTCACTGTTATACACTTTCTTCAAAAACGTTAGTTCATTATGCATCCCGTCTCTCAGGAATCCACCTGTCCAGGTACAGAACCAACTCCAGTGCACATCCTGTTCCTTCATCTGCTTAGGGTCAGGGATGGAACCGTTCTCGGCCAGTGCGATGATTTTGCCGTTCTGTACAAGCTCTCGCAGGTTGGTGTAACGTGCAGCCAGCGGGCTGTGGTCTCCTGCTTCAGGGTACACATCCACACTGACAATATCCACGATATCATCACCCGGGTACCATTCCGGTTTTTCCGAGTTCCAGACCCAGATAAGGTTGTGCAGCTGATGTTCTTGAACCAATCGATCATACAACAAACGATACAACTGTTTGGCAGGTTCGGGGCCTTTCGCTCCCCACCAGAACCAGCCACCCTCCGCTTCATGAAGTGGTCGAAATAATACAGGCACACCAGCATCCTTCAACTCTTGCAAATGTGTAGCAATAACATCGATATCCCGAATCAATAACTGATATGCTTCCGATTCAGGATGCGCCAGCGCTGAACCCAGATCATAGGTGGTAGCATCCGTATAGAACCCCCGCCACCACTCTTTACCCGGTTCATCAATCAGATCCGTCGGTGCGTTCCAGTGCCAGCATAGCGTCACGATCACGCCTTGTTTGTGCCAGTCTACCGCATCCCGAATCTCCTGGGAGACCGCACCGCGCTCTGTTCTTGATGGCGAATATTCCATGAGATCAAAGCCAATCACAACTGGTTTCCGTCCTGTATTTTCATTAATCCAGTTTAGATTGCTATAATCCTGCTGGCCTGACAACATCCCTTTTTGATAACGCTCTACCAGGAACGCCATCAGTTCTTTTGCTTCGGGAGTCGCTGCTTTATTCACCGGAACTCTGCTGATCTCACGCACTGTCATCTCTACACCTCCAATTGGATTTAACATGTTAACCCACTACACCAGAACGTTCAATACTCTCCACGAAATAACGTTGCACAAACAGATACAAAATAATCAGGGGTGCAATAGCCAGCAAAATGCCTGTATCCACAATCATCGCCACATAGTTTGGATCGGCCTTGATGCCCGAGTTCGAGCCAAAGCCCATCAGCTGCGGAATCAACTGGTTCGCCTGAGCAGGTAAGGAAGCCACTTTCAGCGAGATCAGTGGACTTTCACTCATGAATAATGCCGAATAAAAGGTATCGTTATACTGCCATACAAACGAGAACAGAATAACCGTAATCAACGGCGAGATTGCATTGGGCAGCATGATTCGAGCAAACGTTTTGAATCCACCTGCGCCGTCAATCAATGCAGCCTCCTCGATTTCCTTTGGCATGCCCTTGAAGAACTGACGGAAAATATAGATGAACAGCCCCGCCTTCAGCCCTCCCGCTGTAGCAGCCGTGATCATGGAAGGCCAATACGTATTCAGCAGATTGATGCCATTTTTTCCAGAGAACAACTGGATGATGCCCATAAAGTCAAAGCTGCGGAAATGCAGATACATTGGCACCATAAGTGTGCTTGTCGGCACCAGAATCGTCAGAATCACCAGCACAAAGAGCACATTACTACCCGGAAACGAAAACCGGGCAAAGCCATATCCGGCAAGTGCACAGGATATCGCTGTCAGAAGCGTTGTGATGGTAACAAACAATAACGTGTTCGCCAACAGAGGCAGGTAATCCATCACTTGCACCGCTAGCCGGATATTATCCAATGTAAAGTGCTGGGGAATCATATAGATCGTTGGATTGTAGATATCCTGTTTATCCTTGAACGCAACTGACACTTTGAGAAATAACGGGTACAAAATAATAAATGAAATGCCGATGACCAGTGCATATCTGAATATGGAATAGAGAAGGTCCGATGTTTTGTTTCGCACCCGATGCATGTGATAATTCTGCTTCGGAACTACCACCATGCGATCTGTCCCTGATGCAGCCATAATCTGAAGCCTCCCTTAATGTTAACCGTCAGTTGTAGTGAACCCGCCGTGACAAGACCCATCCCACTACGATCAATACAAGACCAATCACCAGTGTGTACAGCCAGGACATCGCCGAGCTTAAGCCAAAGTTCTGGGTTTTGAATGCGGTTTGGTAGATGGCCTGTGTGACTGGACTCCCGGCAAATGAATCAATGATCGTATAGATGACATTTGTCAGGATCAACGGACTGACCATGGGAAATGTAATTTTCCAGAATGATTCATAAGCTGTCGCCCCTTCGATCTTCGCAACCTCATACATCGATCCCGGTACCGATTGTAGCGCGGCGAGGAAGATCAGAATCTGAACACCTGAGCTGCTAATAATCTCATAGATCCGCATGATGGCTTCTACAATGTAATCCACATAGGCCATCGGCAATCCCACATCCGCCAGCATCCGCACAATGGATACTACGTTGAACGAAGCACCGCCATCGGCTGATGCATCCACCGCACTTGCATCCCCCATTAGATTGATTAATCCCGCAGACTCAGCTGCTGCGACTGCACTCGAAGCCAGAATAACCGGCAGGAAAAAGATTGCACGTGCCATCGTTCTGCCTCTGAACTTCTGGTTAAGCAGTGTGGCCGTAAACAGACTGAAGAACAAAATCATCGGCACATTCAGTAGCATCGCTCCAACCGAGTCGACCAGAATCCGGTTGAACGTCGCGTCAACCAGAAGCGCATCCTTGAAGTTTTTAAATCCAACGTATTCCAGGACGTATCCGCCCGGAGCAACAGACAGATTACTCAGACTGAATCGAATCGATTGCAGGAGCGGTGTGGCAAAGAGGAAGATGAATCCGACCAGCCACGGGGAAATAAATGCAAGTCCAAGCAGCGCTCTCCGTGACTTCAGCGATAATCGAATGGTTCTCATCGGTTCGCTCCTCCCACCACATAGTCCGTCCCGCCAACCGTTGTTCCATCCACGGTAACTGCATCCGCATTGTAATTCACAAGGATGGATGTACCCCCAGTATAGGTGATGCGGACCACGCCATCCTGAATGCGTTCATGCTTGAGGATCTGCTCATTCCCCAGTTCTCCCAGTACTTCATTGGCCTGCTTATACAAGGCAACAGCGTCATCCACCCAATATGCATACTCCGTTGCGTAAGCCGAATCATAATTCGTCAGCTTCAGCCGGGAAGATGGTTCATAGGTCCATTGAAAATACGGAGCGGCCCCAAGCTCCAGACTGCGCAGCAACTGTTTGTGGAGATCCTGATCCCCCGACGTGTTCATGGGAGATGCTGCGTAGTTCATGTACCCATGAATGACCATCGCATAAAAAGGAACTTCTTCATCGGTAATATTGAATCGACTCGACCCTGCGGGTACATTTACAACATGTTGTGCACTTCCCCAAGCGTAGCTATTAGCGGCAGATACCATCAAGTTCGGATAGGACTGTTCCAGCTTGCCCAGCTGCTCTTTCACAATGTTCTTCGCCGTCTCTCGATGAATCACCCGACTATCCCGATAATCTGAAGTCAGGACCTGCCCAAGATCACGAAGGGATAGTCCACCAAGGTCCAGTTGATTGAATTTGTCAGCAAACTCACTCACTACATAAGGAAGCTTGGCCGCTGAGAGCAAATAATAGCTGTCCCTACTCTGATCCATGCGATTAAGTGCAGGATTGTACGGATACAATTCTGCTGTCTCCTTTGTTACAAACCGCGCTGCATCCGAGGAAGGAGCAAAGCGCATATCATCGTGATAAATGTGCTGGAAAGCCACATCCGGGAACAGTGCTCCACCCGACTGCTCCAGCTTGGTGGACAACGCCTGCAGTTCGGAACGACTGCCCACTTCACTGTCCAACTTCACCTGGGTTGGCGTATGATGACTGATGCCACCGCCAAACCATCCTTGATACCGCATTTGTACACGTTCAACACCATCCTGCTGTAACTTTGCTGCCATTTCTGTAGCCTGTTCGTACGTGGTCATGGCTAAAGTGGTCCGATAGGGTACACTCAGGAACGAAGCCTTTTTATCCACTGCACCAAGCACATCAACATAAAACGGCATCTCCGTCTGTTCTGGGAGCGGCTTCAGTACATCCTGCTCGATCAACTGCTGCTGATACAGGCGGGCCATACCCGAGTAACTGGCATCTTCTCCATGAAGGAAATGATAACGGACCTGAATATCTCCACGGTAAGGCTCTTCGCTAAGCAGCTGAATCTCCTGCATTTTCTGCGAGGTGTACATTTCCAATTCATCCTCCCCCCGCAGGGAGAAGGTCGCATGCACGTGGTTGTAGCTATTCTGTCTGCCTCCAATATCCGCGGAGATACTGGCAATACCGTCCCCTTTTTCAATGACTGCAAACCAGGAATTTTCCCCGTTCTTCAGACCAAACACAGGCATATACGCGGATTCACTCACCTGAGGACGACTGAGCGAATTATCATTTGGGTCTGCGCCGTATACACGCTGTACATATTGCTCTTCCTGGGTTTTCCCGTTGTTCAGATGGATCAGGCTGCCGGAACCGTCAGGTACGAGCATATAACCCTCGCCCTTTGTATCCGCAGCACCAAAATAAGCGAGCAAATCAATATTCCGAATGCGGTATTGCCCACTTTCTTCTATTTGGCTTAGAGGTACAGTCACAACAAGCGCCCCTTGATCCAATCGGTATTCCACAGAAATGACAAAGCTGGGCTTATCCGATACACCTCCGCCTTCGACTCCATTCTCCTGATTGTCAAAAGCCAGATCGTCCGCAGTGTACCCCGCCGTCTCAAAGGCACCCAGCATCTTGTTCAGCACAAGTTGCTTCGAGATCTGTCCATCCAGCCGCTCCAGAATATCCGGATTGTTCTTGGTTGGATAATATCGGGCAGATGTGTATCTTGCGACAGTAGCATCCAGCTTGGAAAGAACCTTCTCCTCCAGTCGCTGTTTGCTAATCAACTTCGGCAGCGCATCAATGCCAAGTGATGTATCCCCAAGGGTATAATTCACCCGAATCCCCTGGTCAATCTGGCCCACTGTGAATTGTTTGTTGCTAATACTCGAACTGAAATTCGGAAAGTTCTCCAGTGTACCCATCGAATCCCGGAAAGACACATTCAGCTGGGAGGACAGCACCTCTTTTTCATACGCGGAAGCAAGACCGTCCTCAGCCCGTTCTTTCGGGTTGCTGTACCAGATCTCTCCGCTTTTCCCGTCACGTACTGCAATTTCCGTGGTCTCCTCGTTATAGTACAGGGCGAGTCCCTGATCTTCAGCGACCAGTTGCATACCAGGCACACCCTGCGAGGAGTCGCTAAGGAACTGCAACGGGTCCTCCGTGACGGGCATGGCTTTGGTTGTCGTATCCAGATAAGCCGCGGCTTCTACGGCAGGAACTCCCCTGTTGTTTATATACAGCAGCCCGGCTGCAATCATGATTACAGCTGTACCACCAGCCAGCACCGTATATAATCGTTGCCTTTTGTTCACGGATGCCGCCTCCTTTAGGTCCGAAAAATCAACTCGCGGTAAATGTTATAACCGAATTCGTACAGCTGTTGCAGCATGCTAAAGACCAGTGCTCCAAGGAATACAATAATGCCCATCACAATGAGTGTCAGCACCATCGTAATGATTGTTCTAATCACCGTGTACTGGTGTACCGTCATCATGCCAATGAACAGAAGCAGTACAAACCAGAAGAACGCGATACTATTGAACAGATAATAAAAAGCAGTCTCCTCCTGCACCATAAAACGGCTGATCACGATCATTGGGGCATAGATCAGAATAACCGGAATGAGCGAGTAACCTGTCGCCAGAACGATTTCCTTGAACTTGCCTTCCCCTTCCATCAAAGTTGTTACCGCCCAGTTGGCCATGCACCATAGTAAGAAAGGTACTGCAACCGTGGCGATTTCGATGATGCTATTAATCGTACGAGGATCGATGTAATTAACGAGAAATCCTGCGTACTGCTTTTGCAAAACCATCATAACAATGGTAAGCGCCAATGCTGCAAAAGCAACAAACAGCCGTCCCCGGTTATCCGACTTGAGGTCCCAGAATGCATCAATGGGGTGAAAAATGAGATGCAGCGGAAACTTAATGAAATCCTGCTTCACGATCAACCTGCCTCCTCCGTCTCCATTTAACCGCTACCCGGGTCAGGATCAGAATGACAATCAGCGCGATTGCAACGGTCAGGAATGTACCAAAATGTTCTTTCATCATCTCCCGCCGATGCCTCTTGAACGCGACAGAATAACTCTTGCGGTCCATTCCAAGTTCGAAGTAACCTAGCGCTTCCTCGTTTTTCTTCTCCATTAATAAGGACTTGCCGATACCGATATAAGCGATGTCATAGTTGGCATTCAGCTTCAGCACTTCTCTCCATATATTCACGGCCTCCGTGTCCTCGCCCCGATAGTGGAGTACCACCGCTTCATTCACACGGGCACCAAAACGGGTCGGCTCATAGACAACAAGGTTATTCTTGCCCCGATCCAGAACCAAGTGGTGCTCACCCGATTGTTCAATCGCGACAGGTGTTTTGAGCGTGCCCACCTGATTTCCTTTGCCACCGTATATGTAGAGCAGATGACCTTCATCGTCGTACGTGAACACCCGATTCTGTGTCGCATCCAATACACTGTACATGCCGTCGCCCAGCACTTTCACATCGATCAGTTTGGATGGACCCGGATTGTTGCGGAACCGGATATCGCCTTTGACGTCGTAATAACCAAACCGCTTCAGTACATCTTCACCAGACGGATTCAGCCGTTTGATCGGTTCATTTGAGCCGGGATCAATATTCGTTGCATACACAAATCCTTTGTGGTCAATATCCGCATTGGAGAACTCCGTTGGAACAAAGAGAACCATCTGTGCGCGCTGGGCTTTGGTGGATAACATGCGCCAGATATATTCGCCGTAGTCCCGCTCCACTTTGTTGGTACCGACATATCCGATAAATTTCCCACTCTCGTCAAACTGCATAATCCCTTCGTAGACCCCCTGCGCCACAACATACACTCGGCCTACATGGTCCACCGTCAGCTTCAAAGGCTGGAACTGGAATTGGGTCGACAGGATATCCGACTCGGGCTTCGTGATGGTTTGAATCAGTGTCCCTTCTCCATCCAGGACAACCACACGACCGTTGCCAGTATCAGCGACGTATATGCGTTCTTGCTCATCCACGAACAATCCGCCCGGAAGGTTGAAGGTCTCCTTGCTGCCATCCATCATGAATCCATCGATGACGCGCAACAGCTTAAAGTCTGGGGCCAATACAACAATTCGGCTGTTGCCGCTATCCAAAATGTAGATCAACCCGGAGGGAGAAACGTTCACATCACCGGGGTCTTTGAACTCACTAATGCCGAGGTCACGACCTGATAGAGTACGCTCGGGCAGATAGGCATCTGGTGAAGGTACAGCCTCTTTCCAGTAGTTGTAGTTATAACTCTCATACGGCGCCGGGGAGGCCGCCGCAGGCACGGCATTCACCAGCAGCAGAGATACTGCCGCCAGGAGAACAAGCCATCTTTTCACTGTGCGTGCCATATCGTTCCCCCTTAATCCTTCATGCCCGAGCTCGCCATCGTCTCAATGATTCGGCTCTGAGAGAAAATAAATAGCGTGATCGGCACACTCATCAAAATCAGTGCTACCGCAGCACCCGCTCCTGCCCGGGATATTCCGCCCTGAATAATCTGACCTGCTGCATAATGCAGGGTCTTGAGCTGCTCGCTGTAGATGTACCCATTGCCATCACTGCCCCATAACATCTGAAACAGTAGAATGATCAATGTAAGCCAGGCTGGCTTCACATTGGGCATGACAATGGACCAGAAGATCCGGTATTCACTGGCGCCATCAATCTTGGCTGCTTCCAGCAGTGCATCCGGGATCTGCTCCATGAACTGTTTCATCAGATACAACCCGAGTGAATAGGCAAATGCCGGAATAATGACGGCCCAGTACGTGTCGATCCATCCGAGCCATGACATGATCATATAGTTCGGAATTGCCGTTACCGCAGGTGTGAACATCAGTGACAGTACGACCACTTGGAACATGAATACTTTGCCCGGAAACTTGTGTTTGGCAAGTGGGTACGCCGCTGCGGAAGCTAGCAGCACATGGCCTACGATACCGATGCCTGTTATAAACACCGTGTTGAATATATAACGTGAGAACGGCACCCACGAGTCACTCAGCAGATTCAGCAGATCTGTAAAGTTGCTGAACGTGGGATTTTTGACAAACAGCGTTGGTGGAAAGGTGAAAATCTCATCCAATGGTTTAAATGCATTGTTGATCGCATAGATCAACGGTAGCACCATGAAGGCACCAAAAACGAGCAGAAGAGCAAACAGGGAGAGGCTTCCCGATAGCGAGCGATTCACCCGCTTTTTGCCTGTCGCAATTGCAGCCATAGCTATTCTCCCACCCTTCGAAGCAGTTTCTGGACCAGCAAGTTGGTGCCCACCATAATCATGAACAGCACGGTGGCAATTGCTGATGCATACCCCATCTCAAACCGCGTAGTACCAAAGTCGATCAAATGGGTCACCACAGTCTCTGCTGCATAGTTCACACTTGGGAACCCGGCCAGCGCGATCGACACATCGGCCACGGCAAACGAGGTTGTCAGCTGAATGACTGCGCCGAACATCAACTGTGGACGCATCGAAGGCAGGGTAATGTACCATAGTTCCTGCCAGCGATTCTTGATCCCATCCACCGCTCCCGCTTCGTACAATGTCCGGTCCACCGTCTGCAA
Organism: Paenibacillus sp. FSL E2-0151; assembly: GCF_037993015.1. Classification (NCBI taxonomy): domain Bacteria; kingdom Bacillati; phylum Bacillota; class Bacilli; order Caryophanales; family Paenibacillaceae; genus Paenibacillus; species Paenibacillus sp. FSL E2-0151. The sequence goes on along the minus strand of NZ_CP150308.1, from coordinate 1,966,367 downwards.
ACCAGCGATAAAAGCCAGAAATCCCGTTCCGAGACTCAGCCATAGCTGCACGAGAATGAGAATAGGCATAATGTAGGCTTCCGTCTTCAGCCATTGGATCGGCTCCAACAGAAAACCCCATTTGATCAACAGCCCATTGGCAATACCATAACGATCTCCCGAGAAAATCATCAGCCAGATAAAATACACATTGCCCGAGATGGAGGGCGCGTAGAAGATCAGCGTCATGAACGCTCTCCATTTCGGTGTTAACTCATTAATGATCCACGCGAAGACAAAACAGGCAATATAACTGATCGGCCCGGTAATGATGGCAAACAGCAACGTATTCTTGATTGCAATCAGGAATACATCATCCTCCAGAAACAGGCGAGTGTAGTTCTGCCAGCCAATAAAACGCGGGAATTCCAGCATGTTAAAGTAGGTGAAGCTGAGTATGATCGAGATGACAACCGGAATCACGGTAAACATGAGGAACAGGAGCATATAAGGTGCAAGCAGAACATAGGAATGTTTGCTGGCCTTCATTTCCTGGATCTTCCAGCTCCACCACGATTTCATGCCCATCCTTGACGCTTTCTCAGGAGGACTGTTTTGTCCGTCTCGGAGTGATATTTGTGGCACGATTAACCCTCCCTCTGCTTACGGAAGACCAAATTCATTACGTTTGACTCGAATCTCGTCCTGAATATATTGGGTATAATCCATGATGGATTCCCTGGCTTCCACTTGGCCAACAACGGTTTTGTAAAATGCATTGAACAGATGGCGGCCTGTAAAATAACCACCGGGTACTTCAGGAATGCCCTTCACCGTTTCGAATTGTGCCTTGAGATTGGCGTAATCCTCCGCAGGCCACGGCAGGGAATCCAGCGCCTTGATGTTGGCCGTTGGATAACGGGCAGCGGCACCCATCAGTCCTTCCATCTCCCGTCCGAATTCCGCCTGAATCGGTGTGCTGGTCCACCACTTCATGAACTCCCACGCCGCATCCTGATCCTTGGCACCCTCCAGCATCATGACTGCGCTGCCTCCACCCGGTACGTCCCGATTCAAGGTACCATCTGCTTGAACGGTTCCCGGGACAGGAACGAATCCCCATAGTCCGCGAATCTCCGGTGCAAATACGGACAATTGGTTGTACATGGTGTAATCCGTTAGTCCGATAGGCATCTGTCCTGTCCGGAAACGGTTGGCAAAATCATATTCCCGCTCTAACTTGTAATCGGTATAAAACTCCGTCCACTGCTTGAACGTCTCAATTCCGATCCTTGAATCCAGATCCGACTCCTTGTCATCGTTACGATAGAAGGCGCCGCCGTTCTGAAGCAGCATCGTGGCATACTGAGAGTTCGGCGGAATATTGACACCCTGCATATTCGCTTGGGTCACAATCGGCATACCAAATTCCATATGATTTTTGCTCAGAATCGCGAGCAGAGCTTCGACATCTTCCCAGTTCTGAGGCACTTCAAGTCCGAGTTCTTCGAGCACGTCTTTACGATAAAACAGCATGTTAAAAGTTTGCGTTTCCGGCAGGGCATATACGCCTGAATCATAGGCATACGGCACGATTGCACTTTCCCTGAACTCCTGTTCCACGGTGCTATAATCACTGAATTGCGTCAGATCTACAGCCGAGTTCCGCATCGCAAAGTTCACCGGCAGATCATTGCCGATCTGCATCGCTACATCCGGACCTTCACCGGACAAAGTCGCTGGCAGCAAGGTTCCCATATTCACCAGCTTCAGATTCACGTTAATGCCACTGTCTGGTGTGAAGGTCTTGTCAATCATCGCTTTCATCGTATTCGCCTGGTCACGTCCGCTACCAATCCAGACTGTTACCGTACGCTGATCTTCCGATGTCGCTACATTGCCGATCTGGTTATAATCAATGAAGAACGAATGATAGAATATCTTCGCTTCATGACCAAGCTTGGCAAGTGGCCCCATACCTGTTCCGGGAATATCTTGGTCAATCGAAGTGACGTACAGTGCGTCAATCTCAAGGGGCTGCTCTCGTGCCTGCTGCACCCATGTGCCGAGACCGCCTGTATTGGTTTTGTAAGCCGCAAGCCGTCTTGGAATGGTATCTGGCTTATCAATCATCTCGTCCAGCTGCAGCGCCATCGTCTTAATCAGCGCTTCCTGATCACTGGACTGTCCTGACAGGAGACGAAGCTGTGCAGCCACGTCCTTGAGACGTTTACTTTCTCCGCTGAACACTTCCAGCAGGTTCGGAATCTGTTTTTCCACCCGGTAATCCCGGAATTCATCAGGCTTGGTGCCTGTAATCATCAGAATACGTCGGTACATGGAGTTCAAGTTGTACAGACTGTCCTCCACATTGCGGATAAGCGGTGCGAAGTCCCCGAGGCTGTTCTCCAGCCGCAGCACATGTTTTCCTTTTTCCATGTGAAACTTGTATGCTTCTTTGCCGCCCATCACGTCAATACGATAGTCACTCTGATAACGGAAAGGTGCTTTCGCCATCTCTGCAAACGGAACTTCACCATCGATGGTCAGTTTGCGTGTAGAATAGATGCCTTTGACAAAATTCTGCTGAGCGGTAAAACCGATATGATACAGTCCACTTTCCGGCACATCCACTTCCCATTCAATCCATTGTCCTGGCAGACGCCAGTTAAAGCCGCCAATCGTATTGATGCGTACCTGGGAAGCGCTATAAGGAGATACAGCAGAACTTGACCTTTCGCTGGTCGGGTATAACGTAGGTGAAGATTTGGCAATCGCGGCTTCTCCTTCAATGCGAATCAGTACATCCTTCGGCTGCCCAGAGGAGTCCGATTGTTGTGCCCCTGCAGTCTCTGTGTAAGGAACAGCTGTCTTCTCATTGAAAAGACGAATGGACCGAATCACCATGGGTTCACGCGATGATTTTAGCGTTAGCGTGTGTTCCCCTTTTTCCAAATAAAACTTGAATGGAGTCTGTTCGTACCCGTCGGAGTCCTGAAACGTTTCTTCCAGCCAGCGTGGTTGCTCCACTTGTCTCGGGCGAAGGTCATTGCCTTGGTTATCCTGTTCAACGACATCTTTCTCATTCGCCCATACCCGGTCAAACTGCAAATAGGCGGCTTCCGCAAAAGGAAGTTCACCATCAATGTACAATGCACGCTCAATGGCCGAACTCTTGCCTTCTACGGGAAAATAGATTGCGGACAGGTTATACAGCCCGGTCTCCGGCACATTAATCGTCCAATCGACTTGTCCGGTCTCTCCGGTATGGAGAGATACACCATCCATTCCTTCATAATTAGTCAGTTTGCGGACGTCTTCACCTTCGGCTTTTATGTAATCTCCTGCTTCAATGGTGATGTCCACATTCGGCTGTGTAGCCTGATCCGTTCCGGATCGATACTGTTCGTATCCCTTTTTCTGCCGGGTCTGCTGCAAGACTGCATCCACTTCAATGGCAGGCAGACTGCCAGGTGGAATGTTTGCACTCTTTCCATCAGCGCCGGAAGTTATATATAGAATGATGCAGGCTGCCGCCACGATGATTACTGTGGACAATATCCATGTCTTACGTTGTAGAATTCCAGCCATCCTCCGAGTCCTCCTCATCAAGGCTGATGCCAGCAATGCCGATTTGGTGGTTCAGGAAAAGGGGCTCCGTGCAACATTGCCGACACGAGCCCCCTGCCTGAATCGTTTGCTGGTGATAAGTGTTGTTATTGTTTGCCGAGTTTATCAATTGCAGCTTGTGCCTGTGCTTTGTATTTCTCGGCTGTTGCTGTCACGGAAGCATTGTTTTTGATGATATCGTTCACATAATCCCCGAAAGGGTATCCTGTGTAGGCATCATCCAGCAAGATGCGGCCGGTTCCAGCGATGTGCTCGCGAATGATCGCAATATCCTTCTCGTCGGTATAACGACTCTCCAGATAATCTTGACCTGGATACTCTTCAATCTGCGGGATGTCAAAAGTCTCTTCATAGATTTGGTAGACGATCTTTGGATCTTCCACACCTTTAGGAATGAACTTCGCTGATGCTGCGTTGTTTGCATACGTTACCTCTTTGCTACCCTGTGGCCCGTTCGGAATCGGCACAACACCAACCGCAAAGGTGAGATCGCCCAACTGCCATTCAGCAGCAGTGAAAAGAGCTACATCTCCATCTTTGAACGTATTGCTTTCCTCCCAATTGGTTTTGTCGCCGGTTTTGACCTTCACGACATTTTCCACGTTATACAGGCGTTTGACAAATTCGGCAGCTTCAATCGTTTTCGGATCAGACAATCCTTCTTTGCTATTGGTATCATCCACGATTGTTCCACCATTGGCTGCGGTAAAATGACGAACGACATCAAGCGCCCAGCCAGAAAATCCGTATACGTCAGTTTTGCCGTCGTTATTGGTATCTTTGGTTGCCTGTTTGGCAAGTTCCATGAATTTATCCCAATCCCATTTACCTTGGTTATAAAGTTCTTGAGGATCAGGCAAAGATAATTTTTTGAACAAGTCACGGTTATAGTGAAGTCCCAGACCAATGCTGGTTGGAGATTCGAAGGCGTATTCGTTGCCTGCAATGGCAGGAAATTTTGCAATCAGGTTAGCCTCTTGGTTGATGTTATTCTCAGGTGTAGTGAATTCGGAGATGGGCAATAGTTGCCCTTTGAGGATGGCGGGTAGTGCGGATTTGTACTCCATCTGAACGATGTCGGCGAACGGTTCGCCAGCCAGTGCAGACGTTGTGAATTTGTTCATGTATTCTTCAAAAGGTACGTTAACAAACTCCAGTTTTACGTTGTATTTCTTCTCAACCTCTGCAATTTTATCAAGTCTGGCCTTATCGGAGGCCGTCTCTCCCGCCGGTTTCAAGTCCCACCAGGCCGCGACCTTGATGACACGTCCACCCAGATCAGGAACATTAACCACAGCTTCTTCCACTGCGCCTTCTTTTTCTGTCTCAGCGACTTCGGTGCTGTTACCTGAGTTCGTTGTTCCCTCTGCTTCGGTCCCCGTCTGCGCTGTCCCCCCACCACTGCAAGCGGATACAAAAAGCATCACGGCCAATAACATCAGAGGCAGAACATTCCATCTTCTCATCATGATTTTAACAACCTCCCCGAATGTGTATACCAATCATGGTTCACCCTAAATCATTAACCCCATTCATCAACCAATCGAAAATAAACAACCACCACCATTTGTTATTTTCTTGTTTGTTTTTGACAAACAAAATTTAACACAGCAAAATGTAAGCGTCAACATTTTTGTTGTTAACATTTTCTAATTTCTCTGATAAAATTCTGATTAAGCTGTAAAATTCCTGTATCACAGCTTATTCAATATCCTGGACTCTAAGTACAAACATATTAAACCATGATTCTAACTTTGTTTATTTTGTTATTTTTATAAAATAACAAAATAATAATTAAGCAGACAATTTTCGTCATACTATCTGAAAATATGCTTACCGTCACGTTGAACGTTCATCCTAAAATACTGTGCATCACTAACATTTTGAATTCTCTGTCCGTTATTAGATTAAGAGAAATACATCATGTTATACTAGGGCGTGTCTTAAATCTCACTTAAGGGCATCTTTCACCGCCTTTTCGCCCCCTGCTGCGTCACTTTCTCTTGACGTACCCCGGTACGCCTGCGAAAAAGTTCCTGGCCTGGAACGAAAATTCGGCAAAATCTGCTCCTTTCGGAGTTATAAGATACGCCCCGGGATCAGTTGGATATCGCTCCAAATAAGGAATACGGCAGAACTACGAGTGTAAGGATGGTATGATGAAGACAAAGGTAACAATTCAGGAGATTGCACATTTTACGGGTTTGTCGAAATTCGCGGTGTCACGAGCTTTGTCTGGAAAATCGGGAGTTAGCGATCAAACGAGGGATGTCATTCTCAAGGCCGCTGGCAAACTTGGATATTTCAAAGATAACAGCATGTTGTCTGGTGAACTGTATAACAGCCATGAACTTCAGGAACCAAAGAACACACGTTCAAGCGGAACGATCTTGATTTTGTTCCCCAATGTTCGGTACCAAAATCAAGACTCCGTATACTGGGGCCCCGTCTTTAACGGGATCTCTTCCAAGCTGAACCAAAAAGGGATTAATATTCTGACCTTAACGGAACCCTCAGCAGACCAGCTATTTACCCTACTCAACCCGGATGCCATTCGAGGGATCATTACCGTTGGCTCTATCTCGACCCCGATTCTGCTTGAAATCAAACGGCTCAGTATTCCGGTTGTGATGGTGGATCATCTGGACCCTGTTTTTCACAGTGACAGCATATTCACCGATAACTTTGCATCCATGCGAGAGATCATGCTCTATTTGCTCCGCAAGGGTTTCAAAACATTCCAGTTCGTTGGCAATATCGGGGATGCTCATAGCTTCTATGAACGCTGGATTGCGTATACTTCTGTGCTTATGGGTCATGGGATGGAAATACATCAGATTCCCGAGCTGAGTAATCAGGCATTGGATGAGTTCCGCCAGACGTTCACTTCGGTGATCAGTGAGGATAATTTACCTGAAGTGTTTGTATGTGCGAATGATTTCTATGGGCTATACACCATAGAAGCCCTTGAGAGTATGGGTATTCGTGTACCCGATCAGTGTGTTGTCACGGGATTTGATAATCTATACGACAATATCCCATTACTTGCCACAGTTAATGTGAACAAGGAGTTGCTCGGTGCGCGTGCAGTGGATCAGATGTTATGGCGCATTGCGAATCCAGAGAGCAACGTCGAGAAAAAGTTGATTCTTGCTGATGTCATTATTCGTGAACAGTTTGGCAGACATAGTGGGTAAAAGTATAATACATGTTGGTGAATATGTGTGGATATACATATTAAGCATATATGGAATAATGCTTATGTCCACACAGAACAGCACACCAAATACCCCTTTAACCGTATTCGTGCGGCTATAGGGGTATTTGTATTGTTGTATGTTGTGTAATGTTTATTGTTTATTTACAATAGGCCGTCACATCATCCCGTTCTACGTATCTGTACGCACATCATCCCACGCCAGATCCAGATAACAGATCAGCCAGTTCAATGCACGGTGACGTTCATGAGCCACTCCACCATTCAGGCCAGCGGGAGGTGTTTTGTCATTCACTCGACTATCCACGCACACCCAGTTATAACGGTAGATCAGATCTGCTTCATCCAGAATCTCGCTTTTGTTACGCAGAGATGCATCGGAGAGAAAGTCGGTAAAACTATCCTTCTGCTGCAAATAACCGACATCCTTCCCTACGTTACATAACTCCGTTGGTGCACCTAGTTCCTTCACATAACCAAGCGCCCACAACATTACGTGGTACGCTTCATATCCCCAAGAGAAGGAGATGATCTCCTGCTGCTCTGCTCCGTGCTGGTCGATAAACCTCTTCTCTGCGGGTGAGAAAAAGAAGTCAGCCTCATACTTGTCGATCACTTCCTGAACCAGTGTTGCAGTATCATCCGCACTTTCGCCGGCTCCCAGACACTCACCCTTAAGCGCGGCAAGACATAGGGCAACCGCACGACGCGTGACTTCCTCTTTACTCCGAATCGTGGTGTGCTCGTCTCCGGCCCTTACGGGCAAGTTCGCATTATACGGAATGCCTTGTTCAGTCAACAGTTGCTCTGACCGCGCTTTACGTTGAATGCCCGACTCCGACTGCGGTCTGTTACCGTCAAGGAAACTGGTGTGCGCTGTCACCGTGTAATCCTCCACCTCAGATTCTCCATTCACATCCAGCAATAGCTGACCTTGTGCATTCAGCAGAGATCCACCTCCCCAGAAGATAACAGCATCCAGCGCATCAGCCAACCGTAATAACTCGCCGAAGAATTCTTCCGAGATATCCTCTTCCGTCTCAATACCAACCACCATGTTCAATGTGGAACATTTGATCAATACCTTTTCCTGTAGCGAAGCATTGCGCCCTTCAATCTGACTCAAAAATCCAAGCATCCCCTGAATCATTGTCGTAAATTCCTCAGGATGTGTCTGGCTGGTCATGATATTAAAGCCTTTGGTTTTCTTACTGAGCCATTTTTTCTGAGTCACTTGAATATGGGTCTTGTCTTCCCGGCGTTCAATCGTACCCTCAGGATAAATGGATTGAATCAATTCAAACAGCTGATCCAGGTCAAACTGAGAGCTATATATCGCACAATTCCTCATGAAGTTCACCCTCTTTTCTAACTAATCCTTGTATGGATCGAATTCATTACCTCCGGCCATGGCGACACCAACGGGACGCAGCACATGGTTGATCTTCAACGTATTCGCATGTGCGTTCAGTACGTCTTGCAGTTTCTTGTACACAAACGGACTTTCGTCTGTGCCCGCTCCCCGCAGCTCAACACCATAGGCACGAATCGCCTCATGCATCTGTGCTTCGCTAATCTCGCCACCCATGCGTGTGCGCAGCTTGTAATTCATTTTGCCAGCCGCCTGGGTTCGGCTCATCGTGCGCCCTGCCCCATGTACGGTGCTGCGGAATGACTCGGTATTCTCCTCGCTGTGGATCCCTTCCACAATTACCGAGATATCCCCCATACTGCCTCCGACAAAACCGAGTTGCCCGGGTGCCAATGGCGTTGCGCCTTTGCGGACCACAACTACCTCTTCACCCATGTGTTTTTCTTTCCAGGCAAAGTTGTGATGATTATGAACGGCGTATTCAGCACTTGCCCCGAGAATTCCGAGCACCTGTTCAATGACATAATCACGTCCTGCATAGGCGTATCTGCCCGCCAAAGTCATTCCATCCCAATACATATCACCCATTTCGCTGTTCAGGTCAAACAACGTAGGCGGTTGATCCATCGATTCGCCCGGCGCTTTGCCACTGAACTGACGCCCTGCGGCAAGGTTAAGGAACCCACTCGCCACTTTGTGACCGAACCCGCGGCTGCCAAAATGATTTGCGATCCACACCTTTCCCGTTGCCTCTTCTACAAAAATATCCACGAAATGATTGCCACTGCCTACGGTTCCGAGTTGGTTACGTGCAAGTGTTTTCAGCTTATGTTGTAATCCCGGTTCAATGCTATCAAACAGCTTCCAGCTCGCGTCGTCAAACAGTTCATGATCCACGGGTGTTGGATTGTTGCGACCCACGCCGAAAGAAATGGTCGAATTAATGTCATCCATGATCGTTACAATCCGATCCCGAATATCGTCCCACATCAGATTTGTGCGCACAGCCTTGTTGCCACAGGCAATATCATATCCGACACCTGACGGACTGATCATATTCCGATAAGCGACAACACCACCGATGGGTTGCGAGTAACCTTTGTGATGGTCGGCCATCAGAGCCACACCCAATACATCTCCATATTGCGAGCAAGTCACCGCCTGACTTACGGCGTTCTCCAGCGGCTCCCCCCAGACTTTAATGTTATCTACGATACGCATAATTGTGTTAACCTCCTATGTACTTTTTTTTGAAAATACATCTTTTATTTCTATACTGTTGTTCTCATTAGTTTAACAAAGATTAGCGTGGCTCGAAACGTCGCCTTACTTTAGATCACCAATTATTTACGCATAAAAAAAGAGAGCTCAGCTCCCTTTTCTCACGGTTGGTTCCTATTCACTTCTTGCTAATCTTAAACTTGAACGCCCAAGTCGCTGTGTTACCAGAATATCGGCCTCTGTTCTCGGTCACCACCACGGAAAGTGTCTTGTTGGTTGATTTGGAGAACGAAGATAGTTTGACGTTGGTGCTTTTATCCCCGTAATCGGGAATTTTGTCCTGTTCTTCGGCGATGGCCTCCAGTTTCAACGTACCCGTGGATTTCAGGTTTAAGGTGACTGACGAACCCTCTTCCAGATCTTTGCCGTTCACACTTGCTCCGATGGCCCACTCATTACCGACAGAGTTATTCTCGACAAGCTCTGCGCTCACCAGCGTCACGGTTACCTTTACCGTTTTGGCGGCAGCATAGGAGGTTGGGGAACATACGGCGAATACCAGGCTCAGAACCATGAAAACATTAGCCCATTTTTTGAACACGAGAGTGCCTCCCTCTTATTCGTTTCTTTTGTTAAGACTATGCCTTATTCGCCGTGTTCCTTAAGTAATCCTTCCACTTGTGTAAGAAATTTTCACTTGAACTGTCTGTTAAAGATGCTTTCGGTAACCCTGAACCTTCTCATCCTTGAAACCTAACTTCTCATAAAATATATGTGCTTCCTTACGCTGATCGCCAGACACCAGAATCATGTAACCACAACCCATATCTTTTGCAATCCGCTCAATCTGGAGCATTAACCTCTGCCCAATGCCCTGCCTGCGTACCTGATCCGATACAATCACATTCTCCACAACCATGAACGGTTTGCATGGCCCTACCAGATCCATACACTCAACCCCCATAACGGACCCAACCAGTTTGCCATTGTAAAATGCCCCAAGCACATGATAATGGCCATTCTGCTGTATGTAATGAAACATCTTTTTCATCTGCTGTTCATTGGTAGGCATTCCCATCAACTCATTGTATAGCTGGCTTAGTGCCGGTAAATCTTCAAGTTCGATTCCTTTAATGGTAACCATGATAACCCTCCTGATTTTGTCCTATTTCGCACGCTTTGTCTTACATGAGGTCCTTTTTAAAATAATAATGACTGTGTCCAGTCGGTGCATTCTCGATCGTTGTGATCAATTGGTAGCCATGTTTCTTGTAAAATTCCGGTGCTTGATAGGAGAAGGTGTTCAACATGACAAAATCACAAGATTTCTCTCGCGCAATTCGCTCAACTTCAAGCAACAACTGTGAACCATATCCCCGATGCCGTTGTTCAGAATTCACCCAAAGAATATCAACCTCCAGCCAGTTCCAGCAAAGTGTGCTAAGCACACCTGCGACAATCTCGCCGGTCTCATTTTTGATATTGAAATTCAGTTCTTCGTACCGATGCCTTAATTCCTCGCTCACATGTGCAGCATTAAATGCGATAAGTTGCTGGCGAACATACTCTGAATCTTGCTCGGTACTTGGGGTTATATTTCCTTTAGACATCTCCTATTCACTCCCTTTTATCTCAACAGTTTATCCGCCAGTGGATCAAGCAACTTTCCCAGATTCGTGATCTGATTATATTTTCTCGCCACATATCCATCGAATTTATCCGTACCAGCTGCTACTGCAAATATAATTAGTGCAATCATCACGCTTTGCTGATTGAGAAAACAGATCATAAACAATGGAATCAACGCGATTCTAGACAACGTGATTTTATTTGCCAGATTCATTAGACATCTATTCTCCCCTCATCCATGTTGGCTAAGTGACCTTTTTTCCATTTACATAATCGGGTCCGAAAGGATTTAAAAGGAGCTACCGAATTAATCTGGATCCACTTCACCATAGCCCACCTGGGCTTTGTTCCCGTCCACTGTCTCATCCCTTGTACAAATAAGTCCTCTTCACTAAGGGAGTCAATCCAGTTCTGCCATTGTTGTTCTGTCTCCCGAAACAATGAGCGTAACTCCTCCAGCGTACAACCTGAATACTTTTCGTAAAATGATTCATTTAATGACCCTAGTTGGTTCCATTTATATCCTGGTGCCGGCATATGGAATTCATTTCCCAACTGTTCATTTCGCTCCCAATCCATCACCAGGTTCATCCATCCTAACTGGTAGGCGATCATCTGGGCAGGCGTCTTGTCCACACCTTCAACCCACTTATCTTTGTCGCTGTTATGGATGTCATTGAACTCACCCTCAAACAATTCATAGGTGCGTCGAATCGTCTCACTTAACTCTTTCTTCGAGGCATATAGAACTCCAGGCACGCTACTCCACTCCTCTCGTTTCACCGTTATACATGAATCAGAAGCATGGACTCTATCATCATTTCGACTCAATTCCATAATCATCCTTTTTTTTCATAAAGCTATATTTATTTCTGCAAGAAAAAAGGGCAGTCTGTAAACAATACAGCCGCCCTTTACTCAACCTATTTTGCTATATCAGCATACTCGTGATCCCAATTCTACAAAGCTTCCTTAATCACCCGTTTATAGTACCACACAGACAACAGACCAAAGATCGAATATAACAATGTATAGACTATCATGACAATGACCGTAGGTGTCGCCAGCTCCGTACCAAAGAAAAACCAACCTGATTTCACGGCAAAGTAACTATGACTCAACCCCACCACAAGCGGAATACCAAAGTTAAACAACTGCTTGATCTGAATTCCCCTCAACAGATTGCTCTGTGTAAATCCAAGTTTACGAAGAATGGTATAATTGCCCTTTTCCTCTTCACTCTCATTCATTTGTTTAAAGTACAGGATACATCCCGATGTAATCAAGAACGTCAAACCAAGGAAACCAACAATGAACATAATCAGTCCCATATTGTTACGTTGGTTATTTCTGAACTCAATCTGGGAGAAGCTCGGTGCTTCCAACTGTAGCTCCTTATATACGGCATATGCCTCTTCAGCCTGCCCCTCATTCAGAATACGTACACCATAGTAATCCGCCCACTCGGATTTTTGCAGCTCGGGATCGAGATCCTGCCGCAACTGCTGGTATACCGTTTCATCTACTACCGCTACAGGCGTGCCCCCAGAATAGTATCCAGGAAGAACCCCCTTTTGGGTGGTTCCGATCAGCTGGTGGTCCAGTGTATGCTTCAATCCATGCAAGACGATCGGACCTTTCTCCTCAATGGAAATCAACTGCTGAATGGCATTTCCGTATCCCATGAAGATCACTTCACCTGGTTGCAGATCTATGTTATCTACCATGTTGTCACTCAACACACTACTGAACAGGTACTTTTCCGTCATGGACTCGTCCATCACTTCATGAGCATCAATTTCAATATAAATAGGCTGTCTATGATTCTCCTCATATGGAATCTGTTTATGTTCCAACTCGGTTACAAAGCGATTTTTCACCTCAACCTGAGCAAATGAAAAATCCTCCGGCAAGCTTTCCTTCGCCTGAGCCTCTGCCGAATAATACGAAATGTAACTGAGTGACAGCATGCCAATAGCAAGTGCAGATACGGTTGTAATAATCGTGAGTAACAATGCATTAGATTTCATGCGGAACATGATTGAAGATAAAGACAACACCTCATGAATGGATAGGTAGCCGTTTTTGCTTTTGCGAATCAGATTAAAGATAAAACTTACCGAACCCTTATAGAACAGGTATGTCCCCAGTATGACCGAGAAGAGAATCAGGATCATCGTATACATCAACTGCTGCATATCCATTGCCTCACCGCTGAACAGCCGTGCAGACATGAAGTATCCATACACAATCAGAGCAATGCCCAAGACGCCAACAATCATCTGTCCGACAGACATCTTCTGCACCTGCTGCTCCGAAGTGGCAGACACCCGAAAGAGTGAGAGAATACTCTGTCTCTTGATAAAAGTGTAGTTCATCAGCATGATGAGCAGATACATTATCGTAAAGACAATCACCGTTTGCATCAGTGCCATCGGAGAGAAGTACAGTTTCGTAATCGCATCCACACCGAGAATTTTGAACAATATCATCAATACCAGCTTGGACGCAAGAAACCCAATTAACACACCGATAGCCATGGAGCCAAAATAAAGAATACTATTCTCCGCACTCAAAATACCAAAAATTCTGCCTTTTGTCAGTCCGATCAATTGAAATAATCCAATCTCTTTGCTACGCTGCTTGATAAAGATCGTATTGGCATAGAGCAAAAAGATACCAACAATGACGATTAACAGTACCGAAGATGCGCCTATAGCCGCCGCACCTTTTGTTGAAGCAGCTACCTCATCCATGGAAGGATCATACTGTAACGTCACAAAGGAAAAATACAATGCCACACTGAACACAAGCGCAAATACATAGAGATAATAATTCTTCAGATTTTTTCTGAGATTGCGGAAGATAATATAATTCAAGCTCATTGCTGCACACCACCCAATACGCCCTGGGTTTTGATAATATCGTTGAAGAACGATTGCCGTGACTCGTCTCCTTTATTCAACTGGGTGTAGATCTGACCATCTCGAATAAAGATCACTCTGCTGCAATAACTTGCGGCAACCGGATCATGGGTAACCATAATAATAGTCGCTTTTCGTGCGCTGTTCATATCACTTAACTTGCCGAGCAGATCCGAAGCGGACTTGGAATCCAGCGCTCCTGTCGGCTCATCCGCAAAAATGATACTCGGCTCGTGGACAAATGCTCGTGCTGCCGAAGTCCGCTGCTTCTGACCCCCTGAAATCTCAGATGGATACTTGTCTTTCAACTCGTAGATTCCCAGTTCACGTGCGATCTGTTCAAACTTGTGGTGTGCCTCCTGTTTTGGAATGCTCGTAATCGAGAGCGGTAATAATACATTTTCCTTCACCGTAAGGGTATCCAGAAGATTGTATTCCTGAAAAATAAAGCCCAGATGATGTTTGCGGAACTCAGCCAGCTGTTTCTCCTTCATTCCGGTGAATTCCTTGCCCTCAATATCAATCGTGCCCTGGCTCACCCGATCAATGGAGGAAAGTACATTAAGCAGCGTTGTTTTACCCGAACCCGAAGGCCCCATAATACCAACAAACTCTCCCTTGCTTACCCCAAGATCTATTCCCTTCAGCACTTCCTGTTTATTCAGTTTATTACCATAGACTTTATGAATTTTTTTGGCTTCCAGTATCCACATATCCCACTCACTCCTCTTAGATCTTCTGCAAAATGCTCATGTCTATATCATAGGCGGAATGTGCAGTGTTATCGTGTGATTCACCAAACAAAACCAAAAAGCATGTGACATTGTTGTCACACGCCTGCAAGATGCACCATGTCGTTTTTTCGCGGAAAAGTAAGTGTGACGGTTGTGCCCTCGCCAAGAGAAGATTCTACATGAATGTTAACATGAAGCGTCTGGACCACCTGACGAACCAGGTACAGCCCCATCCCGGTAGCCGCCCCATCCATTCTGCCTCGGGTGGACGTAAATCCTTTATCAAATATACGCGGCAGATCTTGAGTCTCAATCCCTCGCCCGTGATCCTGAATCATGAGTATGATGTGTCCATCCTGTTCCCAACTTTCAATGAGGATGTCCGATGAATCGCTATATTTCACCGCATTGCTCAACAACTGCCGGAGGATGAAGCCTAACCATTTGCTGTCTGTGAGCACGCGCGATACCATTAAAGACACATCAAAGCCAATGCCTTTGGAAATGCACCACGATTTCAGTGCTCGTATCTCGCTATTCAATACCGGTTCAAGTTCCGTCTCTTCGATGAACAGATCATTATGCATAAACGGAATACGCTTCTGGTGAAGCTGCTGATCCAGCAACTGATGAATTCGTAACCATTCATATGTCATTTGGCTCTGTAACTTGTCATCTGGTAAGCGCTCGATCATCAGTTGCAACGCTGTCAGTGGGGTCTTTACCTCATGAATCCAGGACAACATCTCGTCCTTCTCCTGTTCCAGAGCGATAAAATGATGTGACGACTCCTTACGATACCGCTGTGTCTGGGAACTGACGGCCTCATGTACAATCTGCTCATATGGACTTTCGGCGATATCAAGTTCTCCCAGATCATAGGTATGATCCCAGATGCTCAACTTTTTATAGAAACGGGTCTCTTTCAGGTATCTCGCCCAGATAAAAACAAGGCATACCACTACATTCAGTCCTACGATATACACCACAGATTGGAATGGAATGGACGAGTCCAGGTAGGCCACCAATAAAATAATAAGTTGCATGCTTACCAGTAGCCATAACCAACTAGCCCTTTCTCGTATGTACTTTCCGATCATGCTTCTGCCTCTTCCGTTGCCATGTACCCCTGACCTACTTTGGTTTCAATGTACCGCTCCAAGCCGATGGGTTCAAGCTTCTTCCGTAACCGATTAACGTTAACTGTTAGCGTATTGTCACTCACGAAATGCTCATGATCCCACAAGCTCCGGATGAGATCCTCACGGGTAACAATCTGATTTTTATGCTCGACCAGCACTTTAAGAATGAACATCTCATTTTTGGTCAACAGGACAGATTCATCCCCGCAGGTCAACGTATTTTTCACATATTCAATAGTGGCACCACGCCAGGTCCGAAGTTCAATATGCTCTGTATTATAGTTATACACCCTCCGCAAAGTCGCTTGGATCTTGGCAATCAATACATCGAAATGAAAAGGCTTCTGGATAAAATCGTCTGCCCCCAAATGCATGGACATAACCATATCCGCAGGATGATCCCGTGAGGACAAAAAGATAATCGGCACATTGGAGTGCGAACGAATGATCCGGCACCAATGGAACCCGTCATATTGGGGTAACTGAATATCTATAATGACCAGTTGCGGCTGAATTACGCTGTACTCCTGCAATACCTTTCCAAAATCCTGCACACCATA
The DNA here is from genome assembly GCF_037993015.1 of Paenibacillus sp. FSL E2-0151. NCBI lineage: Bacteria > Bacillati > Bacillota > Bacilli > Caryophanales > Paenibacillaceae > Paenibacillus > Paenibacillus sp. FSL E2-0151. The sequence continues at coordinate 1,949,959 of NZ_CP150308.1, read as the reverse complement.
CACGTCATACGACCATTGGGACAAACGTTCCTTGATTTCACTGAATAACGACTCGTCGTCTTCAATGAGCATAATTTTAAACAAGAGACTTCACCACGTTTCTGATCTTCTAAGGTTGAATAAGGTAATTAGACTCCGTTGTTGCAGGATCACCTTTACCGTTACGAATCGTTCTTCCGATCGCTGATTCCAGTGTACAGGGAAGTTGGGCTTATATCAAAAGGTATCCATACTTCGTAAGAAAACGAGCTGAAAGAAGTATCGTATATCATATTAGCTCTCAACAGTGTGTATACCATGGCTTGCATCACTGTTTTCGTCCATCCGCTCGATCAACTGCATCGCTACGTCTCGTGGCGATCTTAATTGTCCTGCTTCATATACTTGATTGAACATACCTGCAAGAGCGAACTCCTCTGCACTTTTGCCTCGTGCAACAGCCTGCAATTCCGTATCGACCATCCCCGGATCAAAAGCAATAATCTCAACAGGGTTCTGTTGACCCGTTTGTTCCAAAGATACGCATTGGGTGAACATGTTCATGCCTGCCTTGGATGTACAGTACACTGCCATTGAAGGCGCGGGATAACTTCCCGAACCCGATGAGAGATTGACAATTTCACGTCTGGCGGACAGGTGTTTTGTTTGTTGAATAAAAGAGGAACTTAATATCATTGGGGCTGCGAGACTGATGTTGAGACTTTGACTTATCTCTGCCGCACTGCACTGATCGATAGGTTTTAGAGGCTCCAGCATCGCTGCATTATTAATGAGTCCAATGAATTCAGCTTCCTGAGAAGGTATTTGGTCCAATATGCGTGTAATCAAATCATCGATCCCATTCAGGTCGGCAAGATCATACTGAACATGGCGGTAACGCCCGCTCCATTCCTCGCTTGATTCCAACAGATCCGAACCCCCGCGTGAAATACCGTAAACGTAATCCCCCTTAGCCAATAATAACTCTGCAAGTTGTAAACCGATCCCTTTGGATGTGCCTGTAATGATAAAGTGTCTTTTTCCTGTTTCTGTTCCCATTCCGATACCACTCCTCCTCTATTTTCAATGCATGTTTATTTCACTATTCTTACGAGTTTTTCTTTCTCCACAACGTGGCCCAGAGAAAAGGTACACCAAAATACGGTTCATGTTGCTCCAGCGACTTCATTGCACGGAACTCCACACATTCAAAGCCATCTTCCAGCATGTAGCGAAGCTTCTCCTCCGTGAACGCAAGACCACCGCGCATCGACTTCTCTTGATACACCTGCCAATCATTCATAACGATCTCAGGCCCACCATTATCGCCAAAACCAGGAGCAAAACAAGTCATTCCAAAGTATCCTCCAGGCCGGAGTGCATTGTGGATCATCTCTATGTAGGGAATACGCTGATGTGGCAACAGATGGTGCAGACAACCCGAGTCGTAGACAAGATCATATTCTTGCTCTGGGGACAATTCGAACACAGATCGACATTCAAAATGCACGTCCAGTTGCTCCTCTGCCGCCCTCTCTTTAGCCCAAGCAATAGCTGTCTCCGAAAGATCATAAGCATCTACCTGATATCCTTGGCGGGTTAAATACAACGCATTTCTGCCCGGGCCACACCCCGGTTCCAGTGCCTTACCGCCGCTCAGCACACCTTCGTTCACATGCGCTACCAGATTCTCATCCGGTTTGTTTGGGAAAAAGGGGATTGGTCTGTTCCGATCCTCATAGAAAGGTTCCCAAAACTGCTTGGCAGATCTGAAATCCGCATCGAGCATATCATATAGATCCTGTACACTTTTAATCGTCTTTTCCACAACCACATTCCTCCTTAACTACTCCATTCAAACCTTCATTTTCGACTATTCATTCCTCATCATTTTCAATAAATCAGCCACACTCTATTATAACATTTTTACCCAGTAGTTCTCTATTTTTCTTGTGCTTTTCTACTCCAAAACATAAGCTTTTTCCCAACAAAAAAACGACCGACATGGATGTCGATCGCTTACAATCTTAGCGGTTTTAAGTTGTAATTTACTTCGCCCGTTCCAAGACTGCAAAGTAATTTCCTTCGTTATCAGCAAAGTTGAAGACACGCCCCGTTGGCATCTCGACAATCTCTCCAACCGTTACATGTTTACCAGCCAAGTCGGCATATAACTGATCCAGATTTTCGGTGAAGAACATTAATGAAGGTGTGCCCAAATTTACACCTGCTGACATCCGCTCCACAAACTCCTTGTCATGAAGAATAATGCTCGTCTGCGAATTTGGGGTAGGCGCAATCTCAATCCATCTCATACCCTCGTCAAGGTTTACTTCATCCACAATGTGGAACCCCGCAACTTCCGTCCAAAATGCCAGTGATTCATCCTGATTGTTGACATACAACATAATCTGGCCGACTTTGCTAAACATGGATCAATCACTCCTCTGATCATCTAATCTCTCAACATCCTGCTTATCATTCCTCAAATTCCAATAGAGTATAACATGCAAGACAGCTTTTTTATCATTCTTTCTTTGCAAATACTAACTACACATTAGACTTATTGCGTGGCTTTTAACTTCTTCGTAAGATAAAGTACAACATCGTCGTCCATAATCGTTTCTTCACCCGGCTGAATGTAATGATCATGTTTGTGTACACCGTGACCGTCTGGTATGTACCCGCGATGGGCATATAGAACTTGCGCTTTGCCATAATCGGAAAACACACCTACACCAATGCCTGCTACATCCGTTCGTTCCAGAATAACTTCCTCTGCTCGGTCCATCAACCGTGAACCAATACCTTGGCGCTGGAACTTCATTAGTACATTAAAATCGTTAATTTCAGGAATGCCTTGTTCCCTGAAAGACGGGTAGCTGGAATTCCACAATACATTCACGTATCCGGCAAATTCTCCATTCAACTCGGCTACCAAAGTTACGCGTTCCCCATTCTGTTGTTCAGCCAAGTAATGAAGATACTGCTCAGGGGATCTCCCCCAACCCTGCTCCTGAAACGCCTTTGATATGATTACAGGATCGTTCTCATTTAATAGTCTGATATGTACACTCATTGATGAATCCTCCTTAAAAGATATTTCTAATAGCTATATTCCCAATCTATCCCGAAGCGATGTGATGTGAGCAACATGGTGTTTGCCGTGCCAAGCATACATGCCCAGATTGTAATCCAGTCTTGTCGTTTCTTCCGATGAGGGATGATAAAATTGTTTGGCATAATCTGCATCTGTCAGCGCGTTTAACAGAAACACCCAACGACGATGGAGGGCATCCAGAATCTGAAGCGAGAATTCGACATCCAGGTCTCTTGAATCACTCAGTTCAGCCCAGCGCTCTTCATAATAAGGCCGAATCGTTGGTGTATCCTCTGTCAGCGCCAACTTGAAACGAATCATACTGTTCATATGGCTGTCTGCCATGTGGTGAATAACCTGTTTGAGCATCCATCCACCTTCTCGATACGGTAGACTTAATTGCTCTTCACTCAATCCCTTTACCGCTTCTCGTGCGCGTTCAGGCAACTCAGCAATGTCCTGAATCCACTTCTCCCGTTGTGCCAAAGTAACTTCACCCGTGTGTACAAATGGTCCTATCGGAAATCTTTCATCCATCCATTATTCCTCCTTGTTTACATGATTCAAATAACTTTAAGCAGGATCTACAGGGCATATTCCATAAGCCAACAGTCTCGCATCTGTCCTTCGTGCTGCTCATGTTTCTCCAACAGCTTAATCTTTTGGAAATCACATTTCTCGTAACAGGATATCGCTCTTAAGTTCCAGGATTGAGGGTCCATAACCACTTTACGGGCTTGTTTTTCATTAATCAGATAAGCCAGCATGGATTGCATCAACTGTGTACCAATGCCTTTATTCCAGTATTCTACCTCACCAATAAACTGATCCGTTCCATAGATGATCTCATCCGTGTCTCCATAACCATACTCCGTTCGCTCTTCTTCCTCAAGCTCATAGAACTGAATGTATCCAATCGGATGTCCTCCATACTCAACGATACAACGAGTAGCACCATCTTTCTGATTGTAAAAATGCTCTCTCACCTGTTCCAGATCATGCGGCCGATCACGCCCTTCATAGTATTGAAGAACTTCCGGGTCTGACAGCCACTTCACCAGATGTTGTTCATCTTCTGTGTCCAAGAAACGTACAGTGATTTCATTCGATTCATATACATTCATCATTCTGATTACTCCTTATTGATCTCCAGATTCTCACTCGTAACCCAACTCAGATCCTTCCCTAACAAATGCTCGTTGTGAACATAATACACCACGGGATTCTCAAGCGGCTGAGTCGTTCCATCCAAAGATCTGAGCGTTAACCGCAACTTGTAGCTCCCTATCTCATCAGGTATCGCAAATCCTATCAGATTATCAGCTGATTTCATGGTTTTCCCCTGCGCCTTCAGATACTTTTCCAGAATGACTTGATCAAGATAGGAGCTGCCAACAGACGGAGGCATGTACCACGCATCATCTTGTTCTTCAGTGAATGTGACCCCTTCCCATCCAGGGACAACGGGATACACCATATGCTGGTCCTTGTCTTCTCTTTTTCGCGTTATCTCTAACTCTACCTCAACTACATCCGTATCAATCTGCCTGATTGTGCCTGCCATCACAACATCCTGGGCACTCACACTTGGAATAACATAGCTGTATATGAGCAGAGTCACCAAGAGAATTATCGTTACTCCCGTAATCCAAAATATTGTACTTTTACGCATCTGTCTGATCCTCCCATCTAATTAATCATACTTCTGGAGTAGCTCCTTCTCTGTTAAAGATTGAGTTAACCTATCCAACTCAGGTGATGCCGTCCAATCACTGGATGTATTCAATCCATGCTTCATGGTATGTATCGCGCTATGTGCAGACATGTATATATTATGGTGGATTCCAGGTTGGACAATGATGTGCTCTCCTGCACGCACCACTCGAATCGAAAACATCTGATCGTCTCCATAACTGGCATACGCTATCCATCCGGTTTGCACCACATAAAACTCCGTTAGGTTGATATGTACATGACTGTTTTGCCATGCTCCGTGGGAAGAGGCAACGGTTCTGCAATAATAACTGCCATCTTCTGTTATCATTTTATATTTTTGTTCCCCGTTTGCCATCTGCTCGAAGCTGGTTTTGACACCTGTTTCACCATATTTCTGTTCTGAAAATTCTGTGTTCAATCGGCTTCAACTCCTTATGGCCTGCCAAATATACTTGCATTCTCTTACAGCAATTCTACCATCAACCTGGTTCTCCTTCAGCTTAACTTCCAGCTGTTCCCGGTACTCAGGCTGTGTATAATCCGGGTTTCCGGGGATATCGGAGAGAAAGATGGCAAACTCTTTTTCATCTGAGAAAATCATAAGTGCCTCGTTATATTCCTCAATCTTGATCTCCTTAAAAGCATTTCTTTCCAAACGCTCACGTACCTTTGTTATATCCGTATGAATACCAATCATAACTCCACCCTTTTGCAGCAATCTCCCATGCTCAATAATGGAAGTTGGACCTCTGCGATCATAGATCAGACCAAATTGCTTATCTTCAAATGGCATCTTTTCTTTTGTGCTGACACAGACAAATTCCACATTTGTTATCGTGCTTGAATGAAGACTGTTCTGGGCTATCTTTATCATCTCTTCCGAATTATCAAACCCCATAATGTGATCGGTATATTCCGACATTTTCAACGTAAACTCCCCATGTCCACAGCCTGCATCGAGCACGGATGTATACTGAGGCAGAAGCTTAATCAACCGCTTTTCAAAAATATCTTCAGCAGAGTTACCTTCCAGCGTATACAAAGCTCTACCCTTGTATCCCCCATTACGTTGTGCAATCATATCGTACCATTCCATGCTCATAGAGTTCCTCCTGACAAAAATTCCCTTTATTTAAACATTCGACATGGGTACGTCGATTCTCCTGTTTGGATATACGATATATCTTTGCTAAAATATGAAACGCTTCTCTTCCAGCTTCCGTATTAAGGTCGAAGCCGTATGTATCCCATATAATAAACCATCTGATCTGGAGGTTGAGCGCATGTCATTTTTTAAGAGAATGTTAGCCAGTGTAGGTGTTGGAGCAGCCAAAGTAAATACGGAATTGCATACACCAGAGGTCACACCTGGAGGAATCATCTCGGGGGTTGTGTACATTGAAGGTGGAGATGTGGAACAGAACGTAGATCGAATCTATCTTTCAATCAAAACCCATTACATACGAGAGCACGATGATCGTAAAGTAAAAGAAACAGCCGTTATAGCCAAATATCTGCTCACCGAAGGTTTCACCTTACAGCCTGGAGCCAAATTGGAGAAAGACTTTTCATTTGACCTCCCAGAAAATCTGCCAATTACACTGCATCGTGCAGAGGTATGGGTGGAGACGGGCCTCGATATTTCAAGTGCTGTAGACCCCTCAGACCGGGACAGACTCCATGTTGTTCCTAGCAAAGACATGAACACCGTGCTCGATGCAATTGATATCCTTGGTTTCAAGCTCCGTGAAGTAACCAATGACTATGCGCCGAAGCTGGGCGGTAATCTGCCATTTGTGCAGGAATTCGAATTTGTACCAACAAACAAATTCCGTGGGCATCTGGATGAGTTGGAAGTGCTGTTCTATCCCATGGGCGATTCGCTGGAGCTGCTATTACAGATCGATCGCCGCACTCGTGGGCTCAGTGGAATATTCTCCGAAGCAATGGGTACGGATGAGAGCTTTGTCCGCCTGCATCTATATGAAAGACATCTGGCGCGAGGGGCGCATTCTGTCGCTCAAGGACTAGAAGAAATCATTTCCAAACATATCTAATCTATAGTTTGTGTTAACGAATAAAAACCGTCCTCTATCAGACAAATCTGATGAAGGACGGTTTTTCCCTTTCAAAAAGGGAATTAAAAAAAGTTGGAGGATAACAGCGATCGTAAGGTTGTTCTGTACTCGGAGTGTCCGTGTAATTATCCATTAGCGAACATATATATATTAATACACTTCGGTACTTTTCAGACTCAACGTTTCACATACAAGTTGGGCAAAGGCATCGAAGCTGCCACAGGATCGCAGGCTTTCCAACTTCTCCTCCTGCCGGATTAACTCTACAAACAGATCATAGATCCCCATCGCCTGTTCGTAATCCTCTTTGCAGATAGATAACATAAATACAGCATGTACTTCATTCTCCTCATCCCACGGAATCGGCTTCTCAAGCAGGCATACCGATACGGTCGTACGGGTTGAACTCAGCTCCATGGGATGCGGAATCGCCATACCTCTTCCAAGCGCGGTTGAAGCCATCTTTTCCCGCTCCTGCACAGCTGGCCAGAATTGCTCCGTTACAATTCCCTTCTCCAACAGTGCTCCGCTCATCTCAGCCATAAGTGTCATTTTGTCAGGCTGATCCGACCGAAACATAAACAACTCTGGATCAAAGTAACGCAGCAATGTCATTTCCTCCTGCTCATCACTGGTTCGCACCAGATGAGTGATCGTTGCCATGTCTCGTTCCGATGGAATCGCAGCAATGACAGCCGACGGTTTGCCTTTGGACTCCCGTAACCGGATCGTAGAAATGACCAAATCTTCGGGCACACTCCCCATCTCCTCGTACTCCCGTAGCGAAACTACACGTGAGACCTCCAGCTCTGCAAATAAAGAACGCAATCTGGATTCAAGAATACGGGCTGTGCCGTATCCTGACCCACAGACCAGCAATACGGATTTCCGTTTGCGATGAGGAATCTGGTATTTACGTTCCAAAGCTGCACCAATGTGGAGAGCCAAGTAACCAATCTCGCTGTCATTGATTTCATGAGGTACGTATGTCTGTAGCTGTTTCACTGCACTGATCGTAATCTCATAGGCCAGTGGATAATATTTACGTATATGTCCCAGCAGTGGATTCCGCATATTCATGCCATGTTCCAGGCGAGTAATCATGGGCTTCAGATGGGCATACAGATCATTCGGCAATCGTTCATCATCACGCAGATCATAGGTGTACCGATCATAGATATGACCCAACATTTGCTGTACAGCAAGATATAACGGGTCACTTCGAAGTCCATTCCAATCGGTAGCGGTCATTTTTTTGCTAACAATGTGCAGCAGCAGATAATCTCGCTCTCCAACTGGACAGTGAATGGAATATAACAACTCCAGATCCTGAATAATCTGCTGTGCAAGTTGCTGATCCTGAACATTCGCCTCCACTTTCTCGAATCGCTCTAGTTCATGCCCCTGCTTAATACGTAATACCATAACAGCCAGATGCGTAATCAGATCTTTCAGTGCCACATCTGCAATACGAACATTCTGTTTGCCTACATGGCGAATGACGATCTCGCGGATGTGTGCGGGTTCGATTGGATACAACAAACGTTCCTGTGCAACGGTCATTCCTTCGGGGCCCAGTTCTTCATCTCGCGCATCGGCGTACTCGGCAAGGCAATAGCGAAACCTTTGCTCGTCTCCGACGACCTTCACACCATGTCCTGGCTTGATCTGAAGCTGAAGCTGGTAGTTCTCCAAAATCTGACGAATGATTTTCAGATCATTGTTCATTGTTGCACGGCTTATAAACAGCTGATCAGCGAGGTCTTCCATCTTGATATGACCCGGTTCACCAAGCAGCTTGAACAATTCATACCGGATACGCTCATCAGGCGATCCAGGTACTGGCGCACCTTTTTGCCGATCATCCTTCCGTTCCTCCAACAGCTCATTATACCGCTTCGCATCATGCACACGAATGGAATAACCCCGCCCACGCTTGGATTCCAGGCTCCCACCATGCCCAGCAAGGATATGATCCAGCTTTTTCAGATCATCCCGAATAGTACGTACAGTAACTTCCAGCCTGTCTGCAAGTGCTTGGCTCGTCCAAGCCTGTTCCTGTCCTTCACCATGAATGAGGTGGAACAGCTTTTTCAACCGTTTAGTTGGAAAAATCATACCGATATCCGACCTCCCTTCTGATCAGGATTGTGTCAAACTAAAGCCCACCTTATATCGATACAAGTACCGTCATCAATTTACAATGTGCGAGTTCCGGCAAACGAACGACCTCTTCTCCATCGGTTAACCTCTGCTGAGGCTCCAGTGGTTGTTCACCAAGAGATACACGCTCTGCATGTACAGGTTGATTAAAGTGCATGTTCACGTTAGCAGACTGTGACAAATACGGATTGAAGACACGTACAATGTATCCGTCACTCTGCTCTGCTTTCTTGAAACTGCTTAACACCACGTTGGAATCGTTGCTGAACGACATCAGGCTATAGTCTGTATCAAGAACAAGTGCCTCATCGCGGAAAGCAAAGATCAGTCGTCCGTTCAAAAAGTCGCATAGCTGATAACTGCTGATCGGTGTCAAATATTCACGCGCAGCACGGGCCACATTCGCTTCGTCGAACCCGGAAGTCTGGATATGCAGGCCAAAGGTAAAGGAGAGCTCGCCAAGTAATTGCGCATCAGGTGTAGCCACAATTTTCTCACCGGAGGCCCGGCCAGGACGATACAACAGGTTTTCCTTACCCATGAAACCAAAAGTACGGAACAAGGTCAGGGCAATGGTATCCATTTGCTCGCCAACAATCTCATACTCACGTACACCCCCCGTCATCACAGCCATACCACGCGTACCGTTGTTCAACCCCGCATAACTCTGCATCGCTTCAATAGTGATCGGTTTCTCCTGCCATTGTTCGCGCTCCCATACTTCCACTTCTGGCAATGAGGTTGGACGAGCAATCACACCGAAAGGCTGGTCTGCAATGGATAGGGCGGAAGCAATTCCTGTATCAAAAAGGACACGCAGACGGTGGCTGAACACCTCATTCTGCACCTGAACCTGGAAACGGATCAGATTCTCTCCTTTGCGAAGAGATATCTCCACTTGCATTGGCAATGCTCCCGACGTGATACCTGCGGCGCGCTCTTCCAGATCGTAGGGAACATCCAACGTGAAACGCAGGGATAGTGTCTGAGATACAGACGTTTGGGTGGTCGTCGCACTCATCTGGCTACCTGCCGAAGAAACAATCAGATCCCGCTCGGGAGGAGAATAATTGTAGGAATCTCCGTCATCCCCGTTATCTTCAAAGACCATTTGATCCGCATACACTTGGCCAGATCGCTTATCTGTAATTTGCAAGGTGCCGTTTGCTTGCAGCGCAATAGTGAAATGTTCATTTTCAATCTTGTCCTCGTTACGTCGTTCAATGACAGGTGCAGCGCCCTGACTGAAATCAAAAACAATCTGGGTGTAACCCATCGCCGGGACCTCTTGCAGTTCCACCAGCAATTTGGCGCGATATACCCGTTCCGGCAGATGCACTTTGCGGCTTGGATTGAGATCGATGTGCTGTCCAAGCACATAATCGGTCTGGTCTACTTTTTCCACAATGGTGTAGGCCAGCTCGCGCCCCTTCGTATCCCGAATCACAAAGGATTCTTCCGGAATATAAGCTTCAATCTCAGTAACCCCGCCTCGCACATACGGTAGCGTGTTGAACAGGGTGAACGCAAATGTCTCCTCCTGCTGTATCGTTGAAGCAATCATCCGCATATGCAGGTCAAGCAAATTCAGTGCGATATCATAGGCCTGTTTGTAACGGAACGCAACGTCCTGATTCGTTGTATCGCTGTTACAGCCACCGATGCTGTCATGTGCCGCATTCTCAAACAACAGCTTCCAGATGTCCTCCACAATGCGATGCGGGTAATCATGCCCGAGAGAATGGCTAATGGCAAGTACAGGTTCGAGCGTGTTAGCAATCAGATTCTCAATTCGGTTATTCTGTTGCTTGAGATCCGCACGGGTGGAAAAAATGGACTTGTGAATCCGCATGTGCTTGGCTTCCATTAATTCACCCCGAAGTACAGGCAGATCCTGACTATCCGCTTCGATCTCCGCCAGAAAACGTTCCGGTTCATTCATCACATATTCGCGTTCTGTATCCAGTGCATTGAACCGTTTAATCAACTCCGGCAGATTCAATCGCACAGGCGCCTGATCAAACCCATTAGGGAAATAGATATGTTTGGTGGAGGCTTTGCGTTCCAGCGCACCAATCTGTTTCTCCAAATAAGGGATCAGATCTTCTTCATTTTCCGGAATGTTACCACCGTAGTAATACCCGAATGGCATCTGTACAGCAAATACACGACTGCCATCCGACCCTTCCCACGTAAACTCGGTATGTGGATTCGTATTATCCGAGACACCACGCCAGAACAGGAAACGTTCAATGCCAAACTCCCGATAGATCTGCGGCATCTGTGCCGATTGTCCAAATGCATCCGGGACATAACCAACCTTCATCGCATGTCCGTACTTTTGTGCTGTTTTCATACCATAATACAGGTTTCGGACCATGGATTCACTGGAAATCACCAATTGATCCGTCTGTGTATACCAGGGTCCCGTCATCAGTCGTTTGGCTGAAACCAGTTGGCGGATCCGTTCCTCATCTTCGGGACACCAGCGGATGTAATCATCCAGCAGCGAGCCCTGTGCATCCAGCAGGTAATAATGAAATCCATCGATATTCTCCAGTGCATTCAATACTTCCTTGACGTGTTTGACAAGATACACTTTGGAACGGGAGGTCGTAAAATACCATTCCCGGTCCCAGTGTGTATGTGGAATCACATGTACTTTGGTACGATTTCTCTCACTCATATCTCTATATCCCTCCAGGTGCTTTTTAAAGGTTGTTCAAGATACTGAAAACCGATCTTTTTGAACATGTACTTTTAGTCAAAAACGAGTTCGATTTCTTCCCCGTTTTTCTTCACTGAAGCTTCCTGAGTCTTGGCAGGTTGTTTCTCTTCTTCATCGCGGAAGTTCACCAACATGGTGCCTCCCGCCACGATCAGTGCGCCGACAATGCCTCCGGCAAGGTACGCGATTGGGGTACCTACCGATACGGCTCCATATAAGCCGCCAATTGGTGGCATGATGATATGTGCTCCCAGCAGTGCAGTCAAGGCAGCGCCCGTTGCACAGGCAAACATGTTGACCAGAATCATTTTGGCAGGGTTACGCAGTGTGAACGGAATTGCACCCTCCGTGATGCCGATCACACCCATAATCACTGCACCTTTTCCCGCTTCCTGATAGGTTTTGGAAAAACGTTTCTTCATCAGTAATGTCGCCAAACCATAACCGAGCGGTGGGATGCAGATCGCAATGTTGATAAATACATTCGGCAGATACACACCGGACAGGAACAGGGCATTGCCTGCCATCCATGCCGCTTTGTTTACAGGTCCACCGAGATCGAACCCGATCATCGCTCCCAGAATAATCGCAAGTAGAACGGTATTCGTTCCGCTCTGGCTCATGTTTTGAACCCAAGCAATGAGATACTCATTCAGCGCGCCCAGCGGGCCACCCAGAATGACTGCCATCAGAAATCCGGTTAAACCGACGGTAATCAGCGGTAAAATGATTAACGGTACCGAGCCAGCGGCTGGACCTGTAATCTTGACTTTGTTTTTGACCCACAAGGTGATGTATCCGGCAAAGAAGCCTGAGATTAATGCGCCCAAGAAACCGGCGTTGGTCTGCTGTGCCAGCACCCCGCCGATCAGACCTGCGGCCAGCGCAGGTTTGTCGGCAATGGAGTAGGCAATGTAACCGGACAGGACAATCGTCAATAGTCCAATACCGCTCCATCCTACATTTTGCACGAGATATAAAATATGCAAGAATCCGCTTCCATCTTTGTACGGATCAAGATCAGTAATGCCCATTGATAGTGCGATAATTTTGCAGATGGCAACGACCAGGGAACCCGCGATAATGACCGGCAGCAGATAGGAGATACCTGTCATTAGATGTGTTTTTGCTTCACCAAACCATTTTCTCATCGTACTCTCTCCTCATGTGGAAGGTGGGGTTAAGCTTGTCCGTTCACTGCCTCGACAGCTTTGGTTAATACCGCTTCTGCCTGACTTACGGCATGACCAATTTTGACACGCACGACTTTTTTATCGCCAAACCGATCCATGTCCTTCACCGTTTGATCGGCTGCAATCAGAACAAAATTCGCTGCTGCAATATCTTCTTCCGTCAGCTTATTGACTTGCCCCATGGCTCCCTGCTGTTCCACTTTGATCTCATATCCCAGTTGTTGAGCTGCTTTCTCCAATGCTTTGGCGGCCATCGGGGTATGGGCGAGACCTGCGATACATGACGTTACACCTACAATTTTCATTATGACACCAGTCCTTCCGTATATTGATGAAGCAACGTATATACATCTTCCGGCTGCACCGCTTCTACGATGGCCTCTTTGAATGAATCTTCCAGCAGTAAGGTGGCAAGTGAAGAGATGATTTGCAGATGGGATACGTCTACATGACCTTTAGGCACAAGGATGGCAAAAATAAATTTTACCGGCTTGCCGTCATGAGATTCCCAATCAATGGGCTCCCGCAATCGAATGACCATCACTGCCGGACGTGTTACAACTTCACTCTGGGTATGGGGAATCGCAAAGTGATCCTGAAGTCCCGTGGAGTAGACACGTTCGCGTTCCCACAGATCAGCCGCAAGTTGTGCACGGTTTGTAGTGATGCTGTAACGCTCTGCCTCCGCAGATATAAAATCAAATACGTCCTCTTTACTATGCAATGTCTGATCGAGATAAATCTGATTGGTTGTAATCATGATCTCTGTCTCTCCTCCTCTCTCTATCCAAAACGATAAGCGCTTACAAGATCATTGTAACGGATTCTTCCTTGACCTTGGATCTAGAAAATTTCCCCTTCGAAGCGGAAAAACATTAGCCATAGTAAAAAACCCTGAGTCGAATAGACTCAGGGCAGTTGTAAATGAGTTTCAATGGTGCGCTGCAAAGGCAGCTTAAGTAAGTACAGAACCTGGACTCTAAGCGGATAAAACATCAGGAACGCTGTGTCCAACGCTGCATTCCTGATCGAAGACCGTAATATGCTGCAGCTAGCAAAATAAATCCGGCAACAGCCATAATCATAGATGTTGTATCCCATTGAACACGGCTTCCAAAAGCAATCTTGGATTGCAATGGGGTAACAGAAGAAGCGGTGTTCGTAAGATCAGGTACATAATTCATGGTCATGATCATGCCTTGAACGACATTCCAAGCTACAAAACCGATGATGAATAACAAGGTAACCAAAAAGGATTCCATCGCTAATCGTTTGTTCATGCTTGTCATTTTGCCTCCTCTTTCCAACTCAATTAGACAAGATGTGCTGCATCTCCTGTTTCAAACGTTCTTTATTTTCGTCCACATATTGATACAGCAGGTCAAAGCTTTCTTCGTTATCCGATTGCATGCTCAAATTCGCGGCTTCCAGTTCAATCTGCTGTAATACCTCATGAATCTGTTCCCCGTGTGTTTGCAGGCTTGTCGTGATGTCATCTTCGGACAGGCCATTCACATTATCTCGTAATTGCCCGTGCGTTACGCCGCTTTTGGACAATAACTGTTCTATCTTCTTCAGGATCACGGCATCTGCATCATTGCCGATCCGCTCCATAGCTGTTATCGTCTCACCCAGATACTGTCCGCTGGAATTCTCAAGGAAACCGGTCATCCCGTTCATGGACAGCTCGGTATCCAGATCAATGATTAGAATGATATCTCTAAATACTTGCGGAAGTTCCGGCCCACTTTCTCGAATCGTCGCAAATTCAGCCCGATAAAGGTCCATGGCAATACTCCCCACCACTTCTTCACCTGAGATCTCTTCAAGCTGATCAAGTGGTAACAACTCCTGCAATTCTTCTTGTAACTTGTTCATCTTTCTCTGCCTCCTGTATCTCTCTGTCTAAATAGTTTGAACGTGTTTTTTACACTGGACCACTACGCAGTCAGAATAAACTTCCGATCGCTGTTATCCCCAGATTTTTTCAATCCCTTTATTAAAGGGTAAAATCCGGTGATAAAGGCGAACGCTCCGCTTCTTCAGTTTTTTTCTGCCCTCTCCGTTATCGTGTAAATTTCAAGTTCAACTACGCCGACACGTTATTACATCATATCAGAATACGCTATATAAGTTGAACTTATGGAAGTTGGTATAGTATATCCTTTAACAATTTACAGGGAATATCGTCAAGTTAACGTGCACTTGACCTCTGGAAAATGTTCCGCTGTTATGATCTTGACATCACGAGTCTTGGGAGGGGTAATGATGCGCCTGGCCTTGTTCACAGACACCTATCTTCCGGAAACCAATGGTGTTGCTGGCACGCTCCACCGCTTGAGTAACCATCTGAACCGCAGAAGAATTGAACATCTGCTGTTTACTCCGAACTCCGTCATTGAAGGAAGCCATGAGACTCAAGTCCGATCGGTTGCCAACATCCCTTTTTTTCTGTATCCCGAATGCCGCATTGCTCTACCCAACAGAGCAGACACGCACAAGCAGCTACAAACCTTTCAACCCGATCTGCTGCATATCGCCACACCTTTTAATATGGGGTTGCTTGGTCTGAGGTATGCCCTCAAACACCATCTTCCCCATGTTGTCTCCTACCATACCCACTTCGATCGTTATCTCGAATACTACCGGTTGAAAAGTATGATTCCTCTCTACTGGAAGTATATCCAGTGGTTCCACCGTGCCTGTGATGCAACCCTAACTCCATCGCAGGAAACGTTAAACACCCTGCAAACCCAAGGCATTCAGCGTCTGAAACTTTGGTCTCGCGGGATTGATTGCAACCTGTACTCCCCTGATAAACGCAGCTCGGATATCCGTGAACGATACCACATCACCGCTCCCCTTATTCTACTCTACGTTGGACGCATTGCCCCGGAAAAAGATATCGCTACACTCACGACTACCATGCAGCAGTTGCCCCAGGAAATGCAGTCCCGTGTACACTGGATCATCGTTGGCGACGGCCCATCTCTCCCGAAAATGCGTCTGCAATCCCCACCCAATGTCACCTTTACAGGTTATATGCATGGCGAAGAACTTGCTGTTATGTATGCTTCGGCAGATCTGTTTGTGTTTCCTTCCTCTACGGAGACATTTGGCAATGTGGTACTGGAAGCGATGGCTTCAGGACTCCCTGTAGTGGCGGCCAATGCCGGAGGTGTAAAGGATCTGATATCCCACCACCGCAATGGTGTATTATTCGAGCCAGGTCAGGCTGATGCACTGATTCGGGAGATATGTCTCTGGGGAAATCACGTGAACCAATTGAGGATGATGGGACTGGAAGGCAGAAAGCTGGCTGAGCAGCGGTCGTGGGAGCATATTTTTGATACACTGATCGGGGATTATGAGGAGGCTATAGAACATCGGAATAGACGAACGAAAGATCGAATTATTACAGCGTAGTTTTATGAAATCATCTTCTTCCAACAACCCATAACCACCGCCTCTGCCCTATGCTAAATTAAACCGGTTCGCTCGTTCAGGCTGCCATAGCATTTACACTCTGCTACGGTCAGCCTGAAACATGTTTCCAATACGTTTCATAACAAAACCTCCTTCTTGGAATGGGTTAAGCTATTTATTCCGTATGTAGAAACATAGAAGCCGAAGTTATTGAAATTATTTAGAGTATTTTGAATGATTGTATAAATAGAAAAAGACATGACCTCATTGAACTGGATCATGCCTTTTATTACAAACAATCTATTGGTTGAATTTACTGAACGGGACTTTGATATCTACAAACCCTTTAGCGTAGGGTGCAACCTCATAAGGGTGGAATCGGATGACGATACCTTTGTCATATAAAAAGAATTCAGATGTTTGATCAAGCTGAAAATCATAAATATTTTCTTCAAAAATAGAAACTCCTGCATTATACATGGCTAATAGACTGTTGGAGATTGATTTCTCTACTTTCTCCATTTGAGTATCGTCTTTAACATACTTGCTTAGCTTCAGTTCTTTCCCAGTTCTTAAATCATAGTTATATGATTTTGTCGCATCCATTCCATGTGCTCCGCCAGTGTACACATGATCTTCATATACCACAGATAACTTTTCTTTTGCATTGTATTTTACACTGGCCATGGTGATGTAGAAATATTTTTTGTTTGATTTCTTTTCTTCTTTGTCCAGGCGAGCTGCTTTCACTGCGTGGAGTTTAAATGTCTTGTTCAGTTTATCCGTCACAGATTTATTACCACCTGTTAGATGTATGTATGGCTGTCCTTTGTAATATTGGACCTTCGTTTTCACTGTAATCGTGCTGCCTGCCTCCACATGACTACTCGGAAGAATGATAGCAATCAGTACAGTGATCAACAGGTAATTTATCCATCTCAATTTTTTTCTTTCCATTCTATATTTCAACATTATCGATTAACCCCCTTTGGCTCAAATGATAACGTTTCCTGCATTCTGTTCCATATTACCTGTGGAGTGTTCTTTAGGTCTGTTCCGCTCTGAACGTTGCCAATCCAGATGTCCTCTGCTCCTGGGTGTTGTAAATAGTGCCTAAGCGTTGCTTTGATCAGAATAGACGAATTTAAGTCCAACACCTCATCCAGTGGTATCCAGAATAACTCGCCTTCATCCGAGGGCACAAAATGTCGATGCGTCGTCTCTCCGAAATATACAAACTGTTGCCAAATCTCACCACCGTTAACTTCCAACAGAATATATCGAAGCCGAAAGTGTTCGACATCCTCTTGCGTGAACCCGGTCTCTTCTTCAATCTCCCGATAGTTGGCGGTCATGGGTGTGTTCAGTTCCCCTTGTTCCAGATGTCCGCCAATGCCACCCCAGAATTCAAAATCAAACAATCTGCTACCCGCCTTCTTCATCATCAGCATGTCTGAGCCATTGCTCAAAAACGCTGTAGCCATCTGTCTAATTTCCATATGTTCCTCGCTTTCCAAACTGGGATTATAGGAGTCTTTATCTATTTAAACTGAACTAAAGAATATTTACACTAGCCACTCCGATGACAGAACAACCTTCCGATCGCTGTTATCCCCAGATTTTTTGATTCCTTTCCTAAAGGGTAAATCCGGGGATAAAGGCGACCGCTCCGCTTCTTCAGGTTATTTCTGTCCTCTACGTTTTGTGTAAATGTTATATTCAATTTATATAACCGCCTTCTACAGCAATTCCTTTAGCTCACTTAGATGCTCAATCGTATGTAAAGGACTAGTTTTAATCCTGTCCTGCCACGGCTGGTTGACCTTCATCCAGATGGTGCTCATGCCTACGCTTGCTGCTCCTTCAATATCGTTCACCGGATGATCGCCAATGTAGATGCATTGCTCTGGGCTTAGACCGAAATGATCTAGCGCAAGCTGAAATATGCGTGGATCGGGCTTTTTGACTCCAGCCTCTTCTGAAACAATAATATGGTCGTAATCATCCCGGATACCGAGTTGATCGATCTTCCCATACTGAATATCGGTCTGCCCATTGGTAATTAACCCGGTTTGATATTTCCCCCGAAGATGCTGAACGACTTCTCGCGCCTGTTCCATCAGAACTGAACTTCGCACATACTCTCTGCCATAGAACTCCATCAGTTCTGCATGTGGCGGATACTCTGCCCAAGGCAGTTCATTCAACAACTCGTTGAACAGAAGGGGTTTGTCCTTATAACCATCCTGGTCGAGTTCAATAATTCGTTTGCTTATATCTTCGGTTGACTCAAGGTGACCAAAATAGGTTTTAATCAAACTCTGCGTGAAGCCGTCAAAGGTCATTGTTCTGTTCAGAATTGTATTGTCCAAATCAAAAATAACGGCTTTAATATGATCCATCTTTCTTCTCCCCCAATTCTAGTACATGCGTTATCTTCTCCATACTCGTCACTTCTCTAAATCCCAAGTCGCGATAAAAAGAGCCGGCAACCGGTTGATCCGTGTACAGAACCAGTCGAGCGTAATGTTTTTCCGCTTTATGAATAACCGCATCCATCAGCCTGCGCCCAACCCCATGTCTTCGAAATTCTCTCATCACATAAAGCCTGCGAATTCTTCCGGTATCAGTCACTTCAGAATAAGGATCTCTGTTCAGACCGCAGATCCCAACCACCTTATCGTGCACTCTGCATTCAAAAAGCGCTTCATCTTCTTGCTCGAATGTATTGATTCCTGTCTCATATTCATGGATTAATCGCTCGATATGTCTGAACCCCTCACTGGAGCTTTCGACCAGCATCGCCACTAAATCGTCATGATTCCACACCGATATCTCCTGTATTTGCATGGTGTAACCGCCTCCATCATTTTAAATCAATGGTACACATGCAAACCCAACCATACATTGAACGATGGCCGGGTTTATCTTGTACAGCTCATTCTCATTTTTTCTTTTTGTGAAAGTGATAACCCGTGCACAGACCCTTTTGTTTGGATTTGGCTGAACAGTTATGTCCACCGTTCTTATCCAGTCTGCCTGGATGAGCATAAGCGGAAGAGGATACACCAACAAGTACGACAAGAGACAGGATTACGATAACAACCTTTTTCATAAGTCACCCTTCGATCAACACCCTATGCTTTAGGGCTTAATACGTGCTATATCATTCTACAATAAAATCCACAATTTGGATATCCTTCATCTTTTTAGCCGATCCATTCTCATAAAATCTTAAATTGCTTCAATGCATGGGTGACTCCATCTTCACTTGCCCGCAGGGTGACATAATCGGCGCTTTGTTTAATTCGTTCTCCGCCATTTCCCATCGCAATTCCGATTCCCGCATACACTAGCAGATCCACGTCATTCTCCCCATCGCCAAAGGCCATTGTATCCTCTCTGGATATCTTCAGGTAGTCGAGAACTTTCTCTGCGGCTATAGATTTGCTGACTTCGCTCGCTTCCAGCACATTCACTACATACGGATGGAATCTCACGAATCGTAAGGAAGGAAATCTGGATTGGAATTTCTCCGTCTCCGCTTCATCCGCATATAAACAAATGCAATATACGTCCTGTTCCAACATGCTGATTTTCTGTGGGGAATCCATAAGTCCAAGCGTATCTCTTAAAGCGTCAGTAACACGACCATCTGTTGTACACAACCCGTTCGTCTCAAATGACTCTGTAAAATATGAAATACTGTGCCCCTGCAACTCGGCAAACTCACTGAATGCTCTAACCATCTGTGCTGAAAGTACAGACTTATGTATCACTTCATCACCTGCTTTGATCAATGCCCCATTAGCCGAAATGATTGTATCGATTCCGAGATTTCTGAATTCTTCGCATAAATTATAGGGCCTGCCTGTGACGAGTACAACTTGAACGCCTTTACGAATCAATTCCCGGATCGACTCAGCTGTACGCGGTGATAAACTCCGATCTATTTCGCTCAGCAACGTACCGTCCACATCAAAGAATACAGCTCTAATCAAAATTTACTTCCTCCTCTGTCTTCAATTAAAAAGAGCAAGCACAGAATAACCTTGTGTGGTCTTCCTGCACTTGCTCTTGCAATTAACGGGTCTGAACATCTTGGGTACGACCCATGTACCATGATTGAAATGATTTGGCCGTATCCAGGGAAATGTCATGTGCCCGATGATGCAGTACTGGCTTGGCGCGGTTTACCGTATGAATGGAAGCCACACCGAACCAACGCTGTAACACATTACGGGTGATCTGCACTTCGATGACTTTCTCACGTTTGGAGATGAAGAGGGTTGAAGTGAGCGCACCGGTTCGAAGTTGAATGAAATTCTGATGCAGAATGTATCGGGTATGGAAAAAGTCCATCACTCTGCATGTTGCAATCCACACGAGCAGAATCGCGGAAATCACCCACCAGGCATGTTTCTGCCCAAACACCAATGGTTTGAAATACCACAATAAACCCGTAATTATGATCCACCCCCAGCTTGGTTTGAGCAGGCGCAGCCATAGTGATATTCGTGGAAGTTTTTCCATCTCCTGCGTAACCCGATAGGATGGCAGGATCTCCTCAATCAGGGTATAGGCTTGCTTCACAGGCAAGAAAGGATAGAGCGAGTTCACCTCCTGCTCGGATTCCCCCAGACTACCTGCAGTGGTCAGTTCTACTTCCGCTAATCCAAGCAGCCTTTTCATCGGTGACTGTGTAATTTTCACGGCCTGGACTCGCTCTTTCAGGATTGAAAATGACGTTTGCTCCATCATGCCCTTCGAGATATAGATCCGTTTGGCATCCGAGGTGATCTGGAAATTACCATACTTTACGAAGGTTCTGACTATGCCCAGAGCAATAGATATAATCAATAAAACTAAAATCATCAAACCGGCAATCCACCAGGAATCAAGCCAGGTTAATAACAAACTTTCCGTTACTTCTTCATCAGGGAAGAAGTCCTTCACCCAGGAATAGAGCGTAGCCAGGACCGGAATCAGTACGAGAAAGCTGAGCGAGGTAAAGGATGCTTTGAATATGTCCTTGCGGGTGGAATGATAATGAACAACCCGTTCCTGTTTTTCTTTTGCAGGCAGAGACATGACTTCATCAGTTATAAAAGGTTCGGATTGCGCCTCTCCCTCTTCCATAACCTGAACTGCATCCAACCTATCATGTTCCTCTGTTGCTCCTACTGTTTTTGCTTCTTCAGCCATATGACCTGCTACAATCTTCTCCAGCTGTTCCGCTTCGGAAAGTGAAACAACGTGTAACTGAAAGGTAGCATCTTCTCCCTTAATTCCGGTCTCGAATCGAATCGACGTCACCCTGAATAACCGATGAAACAACGTTGTATGACGATTCACATTCTGGACCTTCGTATAAGGTATCGTTCTTCGGGTACGGTTAAACACACCACTATAGATATGAAAGGCTGTATCGTCTGCTACATAACGCGAGGTGAACCACTTCAGGATCATGGACAGGATGCTAATGGAGACACCTACATAAAAAGCGATTCTTCCATAGAATATCCATTGGGACTCCGAGCCCTGACGGAAAACAAACAAAAAAAGGACGATAGCGAACCAATTCTTTACCCGTTTCCACAAGCTCCACAGCATGGTTAATGGATGATGTCGCTTCATATCGATCATTCATCCACCTCATTAATCCGCGCATAGGACGCAATCTGATGACGGAGTGCAAGTGCGACTTCCTCTGGCAATGCCGGGATTTCATGCGATGAACCCATCGTGCCAACCGATACGGAATAGAGTCCATATTTTCGCATTAAAGGTCCCTGATTTGTTGTAACCGATTGCACTTTCGCCATGGGGATGATCTGATGTACCTTGGTTAGCGCCCCACGCTTCAGTTGCAGGAACTCCTCATTCACATCATAGTACCAATGCTTGTATAACCATGAAGGCTGGATGAAAATATCCCACACCGCATAGAGCACAGATATGGCCGTAACGCCCCACAACAACCACCCAATCCACGTCTTCCATCCATAGATGGAGTCGAGTATTAACAGTACGGCAAGGATCAGGAAACCTATTGCATTCCATATGATGGCGCTAATTCTCCACAGGTTTACTGCATGAGGAGATAACCGTTGCTCGGGTGTATTCCACTGAATTGACATATGTTCACTCCTTTTTTCCTCGGGTACATAAAAACCACATGATACAATGTACGAACAATCGTCCACGATCGATGCAAAAAGATAAAGAGATGACCCCTATACAATACAGGTCGTCATCTCTTTTGTTCATTTCATTTTACTTTAGTGCATGTTCAAAAAGACTGGTTTTCAGTACCGAGAAGATGGGATGAAGCTAGAAATGGAGTAGCGGAGCGTAGGGAAAACTACGTGAGCAACGGACATTTCGGCTGAATTCCATATTCGATGCTGATGATGCCACTAGGCATCCTTCGTAATCAAAAGCGGGCTTTTTGAACAACCTCTATAAAATCCTGTACTTCACACAGCCATACCATATGATCTGTTCCTTCGCCCCAATAGTTGTTCGCCACCACATAGGGTTCACCGAATTTGCGTTGCCACTTCTTCTGTGCGATCTGGTAACCGCTATCCAGGCAAAATTGCTGAATTCCCAGCCGTTGCAGTTCACTAACCAGTGCAAGAATGAGCGCCGAACCAACCCCCTGTCCTTGAACCTCGGGCAACACATACAGGCTACCCAGTTCTCCGGTATCGTTCAGCCGGCCCTCTGTACATTCTCGAATCTCCTTACCACACGGTCCATACGAGATTGTGCCTACAATAACATCTCCCATTTTGGCGACGAGGAAAAATACACTTGCTTCGATGTTGTCCTTTGCTTGCAGTGCCTTGCGAATCATCACTTTTTTGTGTGTTATTTCACCCTGAATATCATCCAGAAGCGAGCCTATTCCCTCCTGATCAAATGCTGCGGGGATGGTTGTCTCGAACACCTGATACACTCCATCTGCATCCGATCGCGTCAAAGGTTCAATGGTAATTTTGTCATCCACAGGTTCTTCTCCGTCCCATATACCTTCTTAATCTGTACGTCGCTGAATCAGCCTTCTTAGTTGATTCGAATCCTCAAGAGGAATGCTATATCCAGTGTTCGTGTCTTCAAGGTTTACTAACAGGCCTTGCATCTTGGGATCCATTCCTAATGAAAAATCATACCGTGTTATCGAGCTGTCCGCATTTGTTATGCTCATGTCGTACTGTGCACTATAATTGAGAATACCCGGCATACGCTCTGCCTTATGTATTGCCTCCATCACGATCCGTATCTCATCAGATCGATCAAACTCAACATCTTGACATGGTTCCAAGGTGAGGTCTGGATTACACGTTAAGGTGATCAACAGAGGAAGCCCCTCTTCCGCGTTCGATTCATTCGGTTTACTGCACCCTGCAATGAACGTGGCAATGACAAATACGAGCAACACTCCTACATATTTCACCATACTGCGTGCCTCCCTGACTTAGTATTAAATAAACTAGTAATGAGTAGAGAAGTAATAAATACAGTATATAATGAAATGACTCAACTGCACTAACTATCTATATTCATATCAAGTTACGTAACTCCGGGTCCCATGAAGACAACATAGCTATCAGTCGCTCTACGGTCTCTTCCACAAATACCTGAACTCTCTCACCCGTGATGAACTCAGGAGTAATTCCCGGTTCTTCCCCATTAAGAAAAGAAAACGTGTGGTCCCGCCAGCGCACAATCTCATCAGCAGTTAAACGACCCGTCATGTCATAACCTGGTGAACTGTTGAGCACCTGCCATACCTCTTCGCTCCAACTCGAACCTTGATAGAGATTGAAATCGATCTGGTCCGTCTCCTGGTAATATAAACGCGCTAGTTCATCCTTCGATCTGCTACTGCCTGTATGTTGATCTACCTTGTTGACCCGTTCGACGAATTCGGGATGCACACTACGGAACCAGTAATAATCTGTTAGCACATGCATAAAGTATCCTCGCACAAACCACTTCCATCCTTCATCGGTAAGTTGTTGCATATAGAATGAGTAGAGATCCTTCAGTTCACCAACGTAATCTCCATGATCTTTCGGGTTGAAATGGGTGTATTCCTTATCATCTCTGGTTGTTCCTTCACGCATATGTATGGAATCCGGGGCGATATTCCCCAGATAGAATGAACCTAGATCAGCCTGCATTTGCAGCGAGTCTGCAATCAGATTAGCAATATTGAGATGAACCATAGGTAACGGCATAGAGCTGATCTCCTTTTATCGGGAAGTATTCTACTATACTTAGAAAAAGAAACGATATAACCTACTGGTGCAACGTACAGATCACTGGAATAGTGAGACTTCGATGTTCCACCTTTTTCTCACCGTAGATGCGTGATTATCCCTGAATTCTCTCCACTTGCATGCGGTCAAACAGCTGCTCCAGATCCGTATGGTACTCCGGGTGCTCCTTCACAAGTAGACTAATGTATTCAGATCCACATTCATAGAATACTAGACGATTATACGGAGCAGTATCTCCAAAATGGTTGCTTTCCTGCCCAAATTTTACCCGAATCAGATTCTCAATATAACGCGCGTAACCCTCGTTCCACTCCAACCAGCTCCAGTACTCGGCTTGTTCTTCATTTAATGAACGGAACAGTGCCTTTCTAGCTGTGTGTACTTGCGTCAGGTCTTTACTCTTCAAAGCTGACAACAATGAGTTTATCCGCTCCACAACGATTTCATCTTCGTACGGAAATTCATAATCCAGTTCCCATGTTACGCGCTTCAGCTCGTCCATTTTATGCTTAATTTGAAGACGGTTGACGATCCGCTCATCATATTTCTCATATATATAACAATGAACATATTCGTGGAACAGATAAACTTTCTGCTCCAGATCTTTGAACGCTGTATCCGTTACAATCGCACACATTCGTCCGTTCATATGATGCACCGGCATCGCAGCAAGGCATTCATCTGGAATATATAAATCGTCCGGTACCGTCTTCACCCACTCATATTGTTGCGTTTTGGACGAATAATCATAGATATATAATAAAGCTTCATAGGCTACAACCACTGGATAATGTTCTGCAAACAAAGGATGTATGCTAACCAAGTCTTTCTGAAGCTCGTTTAACTTGTTAATTTGCTCTAAAAAAGCATCCATGTCATTAACCCTCTCTTTACTGGATTGATGCGTTAATCATACTAGATCAGGAAAGATAAAACACTGAGAGAAAAATGATAATTCTGTTCGAGTGTGAGATGGTGAACGTTAAAAACGCTCTCCCCGTTTCTCATACAGGTAGATATCCAGTGCCTGAATCCCACGCCGGGCCAGCTTAATAAACAAGATCAGCGCATACACGCCCAGTCCATATAACAACACATTAATCAACATTGCAAATATCGTAACTATAGAACCAACCATCATTATAATTCCTCCTATTTTACCCTTTTAAATCATCACTCCCTATTCTAGCATATTTTTCCTTAGTTAACTTTTTTGGTAGATGTGAGAGTTGTTAGGTATGCTTATTGTTTCAAAACAAAAAAACTTCCACATCCGTATGTGAACGGTGGAAGTTTTTTAATCTGGTATACAGTTTCCTAAGTTCGCTCACCACTGACTATATGCCAATGCTGATGCTTCGAGTCTTGATAACTGCCCAAGTTAGTTATAATCTTCGACGAGCCTGTCTGAGCTAACAAGTCAGCAGCAATCTTTTTAATGACACGCATCATTTCTAAGAGTAGTTCATCATTATTCTCTTCCTCTTCTGAAATGAAGGACTGAATATGAATCTTGGGAATCACCACGATATGGTGTTCGTAGTATGGTCGGGTATGGTGATAAGCCATAACGTTATTTGTTTCCATGACAACTTTGACTTGAATTTTACCACTCACAATAGAAGTCCTGCGTCATAACATACCCTCCTCTTACTAGTGAGTTCTAATATATCCTGCCTTCTTCAACACATATTCCGTAAACGGATTGATCTCAGGGATCGGCTGATTCAGATCAAAATATCGGAGTTCCAGCCCTTCATCATCCAAAATGGTTGGGCTGCCCTTGATACCTGAAGCTTCATAAACAGCCATGACGTTGTAAACTTCATCACCATGTGGATACTGATAGTACATGTCCTCACCTGAAAAAATGCTAATGAGTTTGAATGATTCCGCTCTCAGTCCGGCCTCTTCATACAATTCCCGCGCAGCTGTTTCCTCCAAAGACTCCCCGGGTTCCATGGATCCCCCAAGTGTCCCCCAATCCAAGCTATCTGTACGTTTTTGTAGCAACAGGTGACCTTCCTCGTTGAACACGAGTACACATGAGCCCGCCATAATTAGAGGACGCGGGCCCACCAGTTTTCTTAGCTCCATGATATATCCCATCCATGCTTCTCCCCCATCTTCAAAGTGCATACGTGAAACCTACCCTTATGATTTGGTCAAGATTCCCTGATCTACGGATTTCTGAATAAGCTGCTGCGCATACTCCCACAATGTTTCGGAACCGTTCGCAATCTCACGGTTTCTGTTTAATACCTGATCACTTGTAATGTTATATTTCTGCCACGTATCTCCCTCATTCTGATGATTATGTATCAGAGGCTGCAACCGATCCAGAGATGAGGCAAATTGTGCTTCAGGCGTCTGCTTTGCTTCAAACTCTAACCATAATTGGAGTAGTTCTTCAGCCTGTTCCTTAGGCAACATACCAAACAGCCGATGAGCTGCTTTGAGTTCACGATCATATTTATCCGTGTGTCCCACCGTATCATAAGCGAACGTATCTCCGGCATCAATCTCGACCAGATCATGAACGAGAAGCATCTTAATGACTTTGAGGATATCCACATCCTTGTTGGCATGACTCTGCAAAACCAAGGCCATCATCGCCAGATGCCAGGAATGCTCCGCATCATTTTCAAGTCTCTCACCGTGCATAATTCTCGTCTTTCGTTCAATCGTTTTGAGTTTATCAATCTCAATGAGAAAGTGAATCTGATCCTGTAATGATTCGCTCACAGCACATCCTCCTTCATACCCATCTATGTGGATAGATCATACCAGTAAACTCTATAGTTAAAATCGAGTGACATCCCCACACCTTTTGCCAGACGAATTGAGCCTGTATTGTCCGGTGAACAATCCCAATACGGATGTATACCTACACGACTGCATTCTTCCACAAAAGCTTTTGCCACCATCGCACCATAATTCCTTCTTCTGTAGACTTCAACCGTTTCAATATCAACCGCATGTGTCTGATCTGCGATAAATGCCGAAAAGCAAACACTCGCGATATCATCGTTATGCACTGCAATATAGCCAAAGCCATGTTGTAAAAAATCATCTATTGTCTTCCAAAAGTGAGATATTTTATCTTTCAGGAATGGAGAATTGTTATATCTTTTCTCTCCTAATAGTACTTCATCTATCCTGAGAATTCTGACTTTCTCGTCCTGTGAAGCACATATGTCGAGAGGTGCTTGCTGACTTATCGAATTTGGATTCAACTTGAATACATGCTGAATATCACTGGAGATATCTCTTTTCCCGGAGATGTGCCGAAGAAAATCTTCCCAGGCTTCGTCCACCACACCAATTTCAACAGCATGCATATGTAAGTCCAATAACTCAGGTTCAATACGTTCCCGCATGTACTCTTTCAATTCATTCAAAAAGGGTTCACTTCGAGAATCTCCGATCAACTGAAAACCAGATTGTCCATGTACCCAAATTAGAGCTGCTGTGATATTCTCTGCATCATCTACATATATCCGTCCCGGGTTCAAGCCAGACGCCACCGCCTTGACTTCAATATTCTGACACGAGTCCGTGAGATGTTTTACTTTGTGGAAATCATGTTTATTAATCTCGGTAATCATAGGTTCATTCCTCCCGAATTCAAGACAAAGCCATAAAGCGTGTGTAACCTCTATCAAATCGTATATTCATAGATTCTCGTCTCTTCATCATCGAGCAGATATCCTTTGCCGATATAGGCCCAGTTATTTTTTTCATAATAATCAGTCAGATCAGTACATAAATACAGCTTGTCATACCCTTTTGCTTTCACCTCATTTAATGCATGGGTCTGAAGTTGTCCACCCAGATTTCGGCCCCGATATTCTGGATCAACATGAAGACATGCAAACCAGGGAAAGAGATCCTGCCTGCTATTCAGATCACTTCGCAACAAAGCGTACCCACCGACAATTCGGTCTCCGTCCAACATCACATAAAATCTTGGCACATCACTCTCTGTATCCACAGAACGCTCTATACAATCCCGATAGAAATGGAAGCTTGATTCCGAGCCCCATTGTTTCCAGAAATACTGTACTGCTTCTTGCATCACGTCCGGCTTCTGCCGAATATCAATAATTTGCAAAATGTTAATCTCCCTTCGCGCTTTTTGCTTTCGTATATGATCAAATGTCCAATTCAACGTTTAGTTCACGCACAAATACAGCTGTCCCCTTCATTCTGACATCCATATCCTCACCATCCCGAATCACACTCACTTGAACCTTTCCATCTCTTCCAATCTCATGCCCTTGCTCTATCACAAACTGTACCTCATCAATCTCTGGTTTCACATAGGTTAAATAATAAGCACCCATCACCCCGGAGGCTGTTCCAGTCACTGGATCTTCCGTCGTACCAGAGTAAGGTGAAGAGAAATGTCTGGCATGCATCATCGCATCGGAATCACGGGTTTTGAAACAAAAGGGGTGTAGGGAAGCTTTGGGATTCTCAATTAAAATTTCAGGGAACAGGGAAGAATCCGGTTTCATTTTAATAAAAGAGTTCAAATCACGAATCGGGATTAATACCGTCCAGGTTCCCGTACTTCCATAAACGATTGGAGTTGAAAGGTCAACATCATCCAGAGTGAGATTGATGGCGCTTACCAGCTTCTCGATATCCCCCTGGAATGGTATAAACTGCGGCTGATCCTGTTTCATTTCCATGTAAATGGTGTCGGCATTGCGCTCAAATCGTATGGGTAATGTACCTACATTGGTTTCAATTGTGATTAACTCGCTGTCACTTAACATCCCACGCGTCTTCAAACCATACAGTGATGCCATTGTGGCATGACCACACAGATTAATCTCATGTCCCGGTGTAAAATAACGTAATCTGACGTCAGCTATTTCAGAGTTCAACACAAATACTGTCTCATTAAAACCAACCTTATAAGCGATCTGCTGCATCTCCGTCTCACTGAAATGATCCGCATCAAAAACCACTCCTGCCGGGTTACCTTGACCCGGAACGGTAGAGAAAGCATCATAATGATAAACCGTAATTCTCCCCATGGTTATAACCACCTTTGCCCTAATTTACGAGAAACACAACAGAACCAACGTAGTCATCTTATTTCCTCCCGTACCTATTAGACTGACTTAAATTCTCTATCCAAAATCGAGAAAAAGTACTGGTCTGTCCACTGATTGTTCCACCATAGTTCTTCCTGGTAGACGGCCTCCCGTGTCATACCCACATGCTTCATCAGTGCTGCTGAGCGAACGTTTTGTGAATTGCACATACCGACGACCTTATGAGCTTGTAACTCTTGAAACGCAAATTGTAACAAAAGATGTGTAGCCTCGCTCCCATACCCGTTGCCTGCGTATTCCGAAAGCACACCGTATCCAAGTTCCCAGCTTTTTCGGTAATCCACATAACTCCACATCTGAACAATACCAATGGGTGTATCTTCCGGATCATTCAAGCGGCGTATAACAAAATCATAGGCATACGGTTTCTCATCTGCGACAGCAAAATGGCTGCCATATTTCTCACGGACCTTTTCCTCATCCGTTTCAACAGTTTCCTCAAAGCTCCATATATTTGTGTCACATTCAAGTTGACATATGAAGTCGAGGTCCTGCTCTGTGACTGTTGTTATTCTTACCTTCTCTCCCACGAATTCCATGTGTATTCATCCCCTTTATAAAAAAGATCATTGCTTCGGAATCTCCCACTCTGTATTAAGCACACCTCTACCAATATTCCATTTGGCGAGCAAAGCTCTCTGTCTGTTTTCCAGATCAAGATAGGGTGCTGCAACACAGGATAACGTGTCAAACATATGGATAAAATGAGGCCCTTCCTTGAAACGTCGAAGTCCGCCATATTCTTCATCATCCGCTGCCCATACAATCTTTTTAATACCCGACATTAATATGGTACAAGAGCACATAGGACAAGGTTCACAGGTAGTATAAAGCGTCAAGTCTTTCTTCTTCGAGAATTTCTTCTTCTCTACATCCAGCAAATGTTTTCCTGCCCGACGAATGGCATCCACCTCAGCATGTGCGGTGGGGTCGCAATCCGAGAAAACTCGGTTCCTGCCTTTACTCACGACAATCCCATCCACATCCACGATTATCGCACCAATCGGATACGTTCCTTCAATAAGTGATTGTTCTGCTTCTTCCAGAGCCAAAGTTAAATATTCATAATCCGATAACTTCATTTGAAAGTCCCCCTAAGTACAGTTATAGACCACCTACAAAACAGACTCCTTGTGCAATGTGTAATAGAAGAGATTGACGGAATCACCTTTAATCGTTAAACGTTTCGGATTGTGTACTGCCCGGCTTCACCCAGAAAATCACTTTTGGTTAACTCTTTTTCTCCGAGTAACATCCTGTAGTTCGATATCGTACCGTCATGTGAAATGATAAACGTATTGCCGCTCTGTTGCCTGCACCATTCAAGAAGCTTTTCAGCTAATATCTGGAACCGATCTGCATCCATCTGATTAATACTTTCTTCCTAACAATCCAACCCCAAATTAAGCATTCTTATGTCAGTATACTGATGGCTGAACTCTTCCTTGGAATAGATCTGATCACAGACGAAAGGTACAAACTCTGGATTCTGAAGAAACATTCTTGGGCCAACCAGCGGGCTGAAGAACACAAGATTTTTGTTAGGGGTTAGGAGTTGTGCTGTTTCAATAGTACGTTTCGTTGGACTAACCAAAATGACGTCTTCAGGCGCAAAAACCACTTGTTTACGCAACGCTATAACCTGACTTTTTCCCAATTCAGTGAGGCCCGGATGCTGACAATTTAATTGATTTGGGTAATCCATCAAGTGTTCGCCATGACCATGACGAATAAATGTAATGTCCATAGGCACCTATTCCTCTATTTCTGAATGAAGTGTTTGATGCCTTTTGCATCAAGAAGGTTAGTCAGTTCCTTTTTCAAAAACACAGGATATACTTCCATCCGCTCCAGTTCGTCCAAGGAAAACCATCGGAAGATTAACTTACCGTTATCCTCTAGACCTTTGAATTCAGTTTCACTATATAGTTTATGGGCTTCCGGCAATGTGATGAGATAATAAAAGCCAACTTCATGATACTTCAGGCCATCATATTCAAAGAAATCTTCACTAACATATGCGAGCCTTTCCACTTCTACATGAACACCCAGTTCCTCCATCATTTCTCGTACAATAGCCGCTTCTGTTGTCTCGTTTAATTTCACCCGACCTCCGGGCAGATTCCAGAAATCATCCTGTTCAGTCGTATGCAAAAGAACTCTTCCCGCATCCATCACAATACCTGCCACACGGAAGTTGAATTTGTTGTTATTTTGTTCATACGATACATTATTGTTATCTGCAGTGGTCATCTCGCTGACCATCCATCAGCAAATCCGTCCATGAATCCCATGATGAATGAGGGAATGATGAGTACGAGCAATAAAATTAAACTGGCTATGCCCCATCTAAGAATTACTTTCCGTTTGCTTCGAACACCGATAATAATTAAGATTGCGGTTATTGCAATTAAGGCTACTCCATAAAATGTCATAAAACTGACCTCCGGTATGTATTCGTATTTCATTAAGGTTACTGCAGAATCTTTTCTAGCTTGTGCCTACAAGCCTCGCGGTCATAATCCGAATTATCCAGCCATACCTTATCCATCTGAAGTAACCCATAGATTTCGGACTCCAGCTTCTTTCTTTCCTGCAAAACCTGTACCGTACCCTCAACACCCTGATAACCCTGTGCCTGCCCCAAACCCTGGTTCGTATAGTAATTAATGAATCCCTCTGACCATTCTTTTGGTCTTTCACTAACCGCCTTATCAAATGTATAGGATATATCTTTCTGGTCGATATAGATGAGAAGCGGGTTCAGAGCATGAATGATACACCCAAGTTCCAATACATACTGCACGTTTTGCTCTTTGGATTGATTGCATTTTACAAGACCCATGGTTAGTGGATTCTGGATAAAACAACATTCAAATATCGTGATGCAGTCATCATTCGTTCTTAACACGTTTTGGGAGAAATCTTGCCACTTCCTGGTGATCAGCTTAACATTTTGCTCAAAAGGAATTTCGTAAATATCTCGTCTGAAAATATCCTGTACAATGTGATCGGGAAGCTCTATTCCCCATTGCTCTTTCATCTTACGGTATGGAATCAGGAAGCCTTGATCATAGGCAATCGCATTGCTTTCCAGAACCTCTCTGTAATCTTCATGCGTGCCCAATAAAGCCTCGAAGTCTCCTGCATAATAAAAAGATACGCCCTCGTAATCAGCAGGGTGATCCAGGTTCCCTTCTTGAAATAGTTGTACCTCTTTGCCTTGTCCTATCAAAATTTCGGATACCATTTTGGCAACCGTTGATTTGCCTGAACCCGGTAACCCTTCAATGAGTATTAATCGCCTATCCATCATTACATCATCCTTTAGGTTGTATAAAATTTTCAGCTCCATGATCAAGACAGTGTTCTACTGTGCTTAATCAATGTCTGCAAAAATCCATTGCGCGTTATCGCCATCTTCTTTCTTTTTCCAAAACACCATCGTATTGCTATACTCTTCGTCGTTCTCATTTATCTCATTAACTATCACCACTGCCTGATAGAGTTTCCTTTGCTCCTGTATAGTGATATCGCTCATGGAAGTAACCTTGAGAACTTTGTATCTTCCCATACCTGATATAGGAGATTCAGGATCAATCAAACTCATATATGCTATTTCATCCTTTTCGTATAAATAACGTATACGGGCATTCATAAGTTTGACGATTTCCAATTTGTCACCGGTATAGTTTGTTTCATCGAGATACTCTGGTGGGATGTCTTCCTTCTCATGGGATGTCGATATTTCTTCATCCTGTTGTGTCTCTTTTGCTGTGACACTTTGAGCCAAGGAATCTATTGATTGTTGTGCATCTTCAGTGTTTTCCTGGTTCTGACAGGCCACCAGAAGTAGAAATAATACTGAAACTACGGTTAACTTTTTCATAATCAGCCCTCCATTTAGTCATGGATAACACTCCCCTGGTAAAGACCTTAAATGACTTTTATTTAAAATAGAGACTTCCTATGTATGTAAAATTTTCTCTCAAGGTACATCATAACCCATAATGTGGAATTTGCGAATAAACGAAGTAAACCATCTCTGTTTCTATCGCATTTCGCGCAAAAAACCACGCTTCTCTGCACGAGTTACATCATGCAAAGCGCGTGGTTAACAGCAGAACTTTCACTCAACTTTTGTAACTGTCCACAATCAATCTACCTATCTATCAAATAACATATTTATTATGCCGACCGCTTCAATCTGGATCTCTTTTTCTTCATTATCCGAGAAAAGGTAACTATATGTTGAAAATATTCCCATATGCAGTATATGTCCACCTTTATAATGAAGCGTCTTTTCTTCACCGTCGATCGTCTGCGTAAACGTCCTGCCTTCATTCACATCATACGAAGAATGGATGTTATGTTCAGTTGCAAGCCATGCGACAAAATCTTCTTCGTTTGGATTGGTCATGACTAGAATAACGAACAGAACAACAAGCACAACAATGCCCGTTCTTAGTCCTCCGCCCCTCTTGCTACCATGCTGCGTGTTCTCACGCTCCATCCCGCTCACCCCGTTTCTTGAACAGA
This sequence comes from Paenibacillus sp. FSL E2-0151, assembly GCF_037993015.1. Lineage (NCBI taxonomy): Bacteria > Bacillati > Bacillota > Bacilli > Caryophanales > Paenibacillaceae > Paenibacillus > Paenibacillus sp. FSL E2-0151. The sequence continues at coordinate 1,915,617 of NZ_CP150308.1, read as the reverse complement.
AATCTCTACGTTCTTTGCCAAAACCCAACCACTCAATCCATACGAGGATGAGATCACCATGTACTTGTAATTCTCTTCTATCAGCCGAGTTTGCAATTCGTCATAGGAATCATAACTGGCAGGCCACCCCTGACCCATCCCCGATTCTAACAACTCTCGATTATAAGGGATAAAATGCTCTATTTCCCACTCATCCAGATCCAAAATAATGCTGCCATGCAGCGGTGTATCAAACGCATGGGCCATTACACCAGAGAATAAAACATCCATATTTTTCGACACATCATGACTTGAACGAGTACGCATCCTGATTCTTTTGTTCTCTAAATCAACTTCGTAACTTAATATGATGTTGTCATGCAAACTTGGCATAGTCCCCCTCCTTCCATACCTTATAAATCCGAATCAAACACCATAATATTATTTATAGTGTGAGACCCATTCCGCGTTGGAGAAATTAACAAAATCATACGGTTCTAGGCTCCAATCCGTACAGCTGCAACAGTTCTTCCTCGTTCATATTTGTTCCCCTTACCTACTTGAGAATGTTGTTTAACTCTTCCGCTTTTTTCCTGCTATCCATTCTAGCATAAAAATAAAAAGCGATGACGTGTAGCACGATAGATAATAACCACATGCCGGGGAACCAGGGAGCGATGAATTGGAACATGTCTACCGAGAATAACCATACCATCGCCATACCTCCTGCAATATTGAATGTGGAAGAAATGACGATATTCCATACCGGTTTTAACGTAAAATAGTTCCACAGTATGTTATACATCATTCCAAACAACAAAGCTGCAATAAAAGCAATACCCGCTATGTTCCATAAATAGGACATCTGAATGGGCAGATCACCAAAGAATATTGTAGCCAAGAACGTGATCCATAGCGTCATTATAGTGAATACTTGAAAAAAAGAATTTCTAAGTTGAGTAATCATGATAATTTCCCCCTAAAGTTTTTAATATAAAATCGGCTGACGAAGTAACTGGAGCTATCGCTCAGGTCTACCTTAATTCGAGCTTGGTCTGTTGCAGAGAATGCGGTGATGTACCGCGTATTGATGATCGTTTGATTATTTATTTTTACAAAATGAAGGTCATCCAGATCCTCTTCTACAAATTTCAGACGTTTATGAAGCAAGTACCTCTCACCTGAGATCACCCGGACACAGCACATCCGATCCTCTGATTCAAAGGCAACCACTGAGCTCAACTGGATCTGTATATTGCGATTATTCTTGGCATGGATGACCGTTAATTGAGTTTCCGATTCACAGATTGCCTTCTGAATACGGTCCCACTTCGACTTCTCCGCAGGATGGGTTATGACCTTGGCTAACCTTTTTTCAACTGTCGTGTCCTCTTCAAAAATGACTTTCATGTGTTTGCCCCTCCTCTCACAACTCATATTACAAGCATAGTTACGGCAATCCCACTGTATTGCGTTTTGTTGCATGATTTTGCAAGTTTGTTGCATCGGTACTGCATAAATACTAAAAAGAACCACTCCATGGGAGCAGTTCTTTTAATATAAGGAGGTGCTACGTTAACCTTACTCAATCTCCAGATACATATCCCGATTTTGCAGGATCATCTCATTCATATGTGTAATAGCTGCTTGCGCCACGGTCTGATAGGTGTCATATAACACCTCTGTTCTCTGAAGCAAGATTGGGTCCTTATCCAGATCTGTTGCCAGCACCTCAAGCCACTCTTCACCCACTTTATTTTTGTCCGTAATGAGACTTTCAATCTGTTCAAGTACATTAACCATCTCATCTAAATGAAAAAAGTGCATCCCATTTTTTATTCCATTCCAGCTTTTGATCTCAATGATGTTATATGCCGAAAACCAATAAAATTCTGCCAGACTTTTCGTGTGATTGTGATAGGAATAGAACAGAAATAAAGCTTGTTGCCCTTCGTGTAACATTCGGTATATCTCTGTTTTGGCTGCCATATCTCTGCCCCGTACCGAAACAAGCATTGGTTCAATACACAGCCAGCTAAGTTGCTTTGAATATATATCTTCTGGTCGAAGTTTAGCCTTCATAACATGCCCCTTTCTTTTTACCTATTTAAGGATTCTCTGGTACTTCCACGGCCGGGTCATTCTCTCCGCCCATTCTGCGTCTGGATGTCTCCATTTTCCCTGTCGAAGGCACATGGTCAGAAGCTTTAGCTAATCCGAATTTGGGCATGTTGGCGTATATGGTCTCGAAGGAACCCGACTGAGCCTTGTATGTTTCATGATATATCCCTACTGTTCCGTCAGTACCAATGGATCGGTTGAATTTTTTCCAAGCTTCCAAGTGTAATCCGCCTCGTGCGTATTTCTCCAATTCATCGTAAGAGCGCCAGTATTGTAGTAGCGTCACCCCACGCCAACTTATAAAATACTCTGTACTCAGAAATCCAGTCTCCGGATTCATATACAGTTCTTTAATCATCGGTCCCATGGACTTAAAGACAGGCAACCATTTGTGTATAGCCCACAGACGATTGATCCTCATTCCGATGATAAAAACAACAAATTCTCCCTCAATCTGAGCGGAGTATCTTCCCTTATGTATGTTCACCATGTCACCCCTCCTTCTCGTCAAACACATTCGATTTCATCGGATCTGGACGACCCTGCCTATCCGCTCATAGGCATTCAGGGGAAATTCAAAACTCCACCGTTTGTGATATTCCTCCGGTCCCATTTCCTTCATTCTGCTTAGTTCTCTGTAAAATAGCTTAGTCAACTTGACCAAGGATAACTCCTCAGACATAAGCAATCGCCCCTCTGTAACGGCTTCCGTGCTAAAGTTATCACTCATCTCATACACCATGAATTGAACGATTACCTGCGAACGTTTCTTGATCCAGAAGCGATATTCTCCAGGTTCGGTCTGCATAGTCATGGTTACCTCCGTGGCTCCTTTGTGCAATGCAACGAATTGACGTGCTATCTCATCCACCGCATCCGACAAAAAAGAAACCGGAATCTCAATCTGTTCTCCCTGATCAGGTTGAACCAGGATATCCAGCCATCCGTGCGGTTCAAGCGTCATAACGATGTCCATGTCCTTCCTCCTTTATGTGATTCTATGATGCAAGATTAACTGGAAACCTACTTTCAGATATAACCGCTGTGCCGCAATATTTCCTGCATTTACAGCTAAAATAATCTCATTGATCTTCGAATGCAGCATGCGAACGAATTTGTGCAGTGCCTTCATTGCTGCGTAAATCTTCATACACATTCCATTTTGTATACAATTCTTTTAGCGCTAACGCCGTTTTATGTATGAACTCTTCCATAGCTTCCATGGATAACATATTTAAATCACCCAAAGGTTCGTTGTCAGGGTTAACTAAAAACTCCAGTTTTTCTTCCCTATACTGATACACTTCGGATTCCAGCAATCCACCTAAATCAAATGCTTTTCCCACGTTCAGCTCATTTAACCATTCATGGGCCCCTTTCCAATTCTGTAGAATCATAAACTCTAACTTTGTGACATCCTGTGTATACACGCTTCTTCCATTGGGGTGGACTTCATATGCAGGATACATATCGAATGTCCACACGCGATCCGTATAGATATGGGCGATGTAACCGCACAGATATTGCAGGAATTTGGGATCACTATAAGCTAACTTCTTTTGGGTTTCAAAAAAGTCTTTAAGTTCTTCGTCTGTTGCAAATCTTCCTGCCTCCGGCATGAGGTGGGTTTTTGCCTTTTCTGTACGAAGATTAGTTCTTACATGGATCGAATCAGGAGCAAGGCTCCCCAATAACAATTCAGGGGATGGCTCGGATATCAACTCGGATGCAATTGCAAAATGTACCATCGGCCAAGGCAATGTAAAAACTCCTTTCTTTATTAAAAGGCTCAACTATGATGTTCTATGACTTACAAAGCTAAGTGCTCACTCTCTTGCACATGTATCAATTCAATATCCTCACAATAAAATCCTAATATTCCGTCCTCATAGTCTTCAACGTAATATTTCATCGGATGATATCCGTGGTCTTTCAGATCTTTAATATTAAACCCACTTATCTGAACTAGAACACCATGAGGCTTATAATGAAAACTTTCAATATTAGTGAATCTAAGAAGTAATTCATATGTAACATTTAATAATTTTATTAAAAATGTAATATCTGCTATCGAAATATTTTCATAATATTTGTCTTGTTTTATATACAGATTCAACCCAGCAACCCACTCCAAATTTTGAACAGAAAATGCTGGGATAAAAGGTTGAATTATTGCCATGTTTTTCACCATAATCTAACCTCTATTCATTTTGGGCTATTATATTTACGCAATTACTGGCGTAGCAATTTAGACTCTCCTTGCTTCAAATCTACAAATATAGGCTTCTGCACATTGTTAATTGTGGAAATATCAATCTCATCCAGGCTTTTAAAAACAAGCTGTAATGACTCCTTCTGTTCATCTTCAAATAAAAGAGTTAATTGATCATCACAGAGTTTTCCTTCCAACTCCGCAATAACGTCAAATAAAAACATTACAAATACTACTTCATTTCCATCCGGATACGTATAGTGCATCCTCTCGCCCGTATAGATGGAGGCCAATTCATAAGAATTCACCTCAAGCCCTGTTTCCTCTTTCACTTCTCTAATCATGGTTTCTTCGATTCGTTCACCTGGTTCCATACCACCACCGGGTAATCCCCAATCTCCATAATCTGATCTCTTTTGCAGCAGAACCCTCCCCATATGATCTCGAATAATAGCTCCACCCGTAACTACAATACGACTAGTCATTATTCTTGCTCCTCTCTGTTGGATTACTTCAACAGCTTACGATTTTAATCAGGAACCTTTTCTATTGATTCATATTCCAAAATGTACAATACATTTCCCATTTATCTCAGCGTACTTTGCCATGTTCGCAAGCTTGTTTAATTCGTTGATTAATTCAACTTTGTTGTACACGAGTTTCTCGTAACTGCCCTTCTGTTCTTTCCCATCAACACAGTAACTCCCTGTTAGAACAATCGGATCCGTCGCATGGCTGAATAGATCCATCCAAGCCCGAATCAGTTGATGAAACTTCAACAAAACATCCTGCTCTTCAATAACGGTTAATCCATAGTTGTTCAGTCCACTACATCTCATACAGGTAGATGGATTCCATGTATCCAACCAGCAAAGGGAATCATAGATGTACGCAATGAATTCGTCTTCCAAGGTCGCATGATTCTCTGTGGTTAATCCATTTCCATGTATCACGCCGTTAGAGTCCCAAGAATAGAAAGTATAGATATCTTCGTTTACTTGCGATTTGTTTTCAATAACAAAATGATGCTTCGACATACCCGCACCTCCGTTACAGTTCCCCATGCTTCAATATCTGTTCAATCCTCTTAATTCATCATAACCCATGTATTGGTAAATGCGAAATCATTTTGAGCATTGAACTCTACCATTTATATTCTACTCTTTTCAGAAAATCAAAAAAGCCTCCACAGTCTTATTCGACAGTGGAGACTCTATTAGCATCTATACCTTCATCAGAAAAGTCACTAATGAAAATGGTCTTCATACATAAATATCAGGGTGTAGCAGTAATCTCCCCCGTACCAACCGTCTGAGTTGCTGGGGCAATATAATTTCCTGCATCAAGCCCTGTAAGAGTATACTTAATTGTTATTACTTTACTGGTACCAACAGCTGCATTATTGTATGTCGCTACAGCATTTACTTGTACGTCATCCCCATAGATCACGTTAGTTAATACTCCTGGTGTTACATTTGCTGCAAGAGTTCCGTCATATACTTTGGAGAGTATTAATGTCGGATCCGTGATCATCAATTGCTTTGCAGTGATCACACCTGTATTCACTTCGATACTGGTTGGCGGTAAATAATTTCCTGCACCATTACCCGATAGAGTGTACGATACGGTTATCTTCATATTTGTTCCTACATGTGTATCATCATAAGCTCCTGAAGCACCTACCGTTACGTCTTCCCCTGGACAAATTCCACTACCTGGACAAGCCCCTTCTCTAGAACCCGCTGCTACATTTGATGCTAAAGTTCCGTCATACTCTTTGGAAGTTGTTATCAGGTCTAGGATAATCCCAGTATGTCCGGTGTATTGTACATAAACAGTGTAGTTCGTATTATTAGCTGGAGCAATATATTTGCCACTATCCGTACCAGCTATTGTGTAAACCACAGTTACAAGTGCCGAATTAGGCGGGGAAGTTGTATCATATACCGCCTCTGCACTCACCGTCACATCCTCACCTGGAACAACCCCAACTAAGGAACCGGAAGATACGACTACCGATGAATCTCCATCTGTCTTCTCAATAACAGTCAACATCGGCTCCCCGATCGTCAACTGTGCGGCTGTAATGGCCCCTGTCTGGATTATATAGTTTGCAGGCGCAATATACTTGGCCGCATCCGCTCCGCCCAACGTATAAACTACAGTTATTGTTTTACCTGTGCCTATTATTGCATCATTGTAGGTGGCTGCTGCACTCACGGTTACATGGTCTCCAGCAGCAACTCCGGTTAGTGAATCTGCTATTACTGTAGCCGAAGACGTTCCATCGTACATTTTCTCGGTTGAGAGTACTGGAGTCGAAACGGTTAACTGATTTGTACCAATCACGATCTCTGCCGAAGCCATCGATATATTGTTCGCGAGATCAACGGCATATACGACATACGTACCTGAAGCTAATCCCACTGTATTAATTGTGGCATCTAAGTTTGCTATCACAGACTGCTTCTTGCCTAACAATCCTGCAACAGATTGATTTAAACTTGTGATTGTTTTTGGTGTTGCGGAAGGAACCAAATACAGATACCCATTTTCATTGCTTCTACCCACCACAGGATCTCCACCTGCAATATGACCACTCGTTACATTGGACAGAGTAGGAGCGATTGTATCCGTTCCTCCAGTGGAAGGTGAAGTCACAGGAGCAGTTGGAGTAGCTGGAGTCACTGTATTTATGACTTTATCCAACAGTCGAATTGTAGTTTCAAAAGTCGTACCACCTTTAGCAACGGAACTCAGCGTCACCTTTTCAATAGTACCCGTGCCTAGAATTTTAGCGACTGCATCTAAGAAAAGGTTTACAATCGTTGCATCCGTGCCTAAGTTAAGAGTCGTCCCCGTTGCTGTAACTGCTACGATAACGTCCTTAATACGGCCTTCAGGAATATCCACCTGAACCCCACTGCCTTTAATGATTAAGGAATCAAATGTTCCTTTCAAACCTACTTTTGAACCCGCAGGTAACCGCTCGGATAATGTAATCTTGCCGAAGCCATTCCCCGTAATATCCGTTTCTTGTAGCGTAGCAGGGGAGTGAATGGTTACTTCTCCAACTGTCGTTGAACCTTCTACAATAATGAGAACGGCTCCTTTTTTCTTATCAACAATAAGGGTAGATGTTACGGTATTTTTTAAATAGATGGTACTAACGCCCCCACCCTCTACCCGTGTCACACCTTTAATCGTAACATTCGTAAGGTGTACATCTCCTTCTTGGATACCTTCACTAAATAATAGGTTTCCTTTGATGATCATATTCTTCAATGTAACCCCAGCCGTGCTAATGAGCACATCCCCATCAATGGTCTGCGTCCCCGCCTCAGGGCCATATGTTCCAGCTAAGCTGTAATCCGTTGCTCTTGCATTCACTGAACGATCCAGCGCAACGACTGCTTCAGCACGAGTGATCGGTTTATTCGGATTGAAGTTATTATCGTAGCCCTGTAAAATCCCTTTAGCCACTATAGCATCTACCGAATTTTTAGCCCATAAGGCTATCATATTGGAATCCGTAAAGTGATTTCCAGTACTAGCTTCATTCGATAGATCCAGAAGATCATTGATAATAACTGCAACTTCTTGTCTAGTAATGGGTTTATTGGCACCGATTGTACCGTCCCTATAACCCTTTATGTATCCAGCTTTTACAGCTTTGGAAACCTCAGCATATGCCCAGTTAGATGAAGTAACATCCTTGAAGGATACAGATGCTGTTTCAGTAAATCCATATGAACGATTAACCAATGAGAAAAACTCTGCTCTTGTTATGGTATTGTTCGGTTTAAAGCTGCCATCTTCATAACCATGAATAAAACCTTTGTCGATCCATTTCGTAATTTGGCTTTCTGCCCAGTTTCCCTCGATGTCTGATGCCGAAGATTCGGCGGCACCCAATACTACATTAAACGATGAAAACAACATAACTGTAATCAATAGAGTGGTCACAAGCTTTTTAGCACAATTCATGATATTAGTCCTCTCACTCATAGTATGATTACTGGATCTTACTCGCTCAACTTATCACAAAGATCAGCAATAGTATACATAAAATACTGACCATGAAATATGGCTACAAAACCCAGTCTGTTAAAGAGTTTAGAGCCCAACTTTCGGTGCATACAGTATACATTTTTTCTACTCCTCCCTATCACATCAGAACTGAAATATAACAAAAAAAAGGACACCTCGTTGTCGTATCCATAGGTATCCTCGTTTATTAAATTAGGTCGTAAACTAAAGTGCTGAATCGCTAGTTTCCTCAATGCTCACATTCATAAAATCCTTCGTCTACTCAGAAACGCTGTTCCTTCTTCTCGGTACATCTCTATAGATTCATTGGTCACATGATCATGCCTCAGTGCTCCCATATAATCTGTTCCAGGTTTGTTCGATCTATAATCTGAATCAATCGTGTAGATATTGAAGTGCACCTCATCTTCATCCTCTGACACATCTGTTTTATCAAAAAGTGAAATCACTTCATCTTTACCAAGAAACCTAAATGAAGAATCCTGAAGCTCTATAATATAAAATGGATATGTAATGTTCTCTATCTGAATGAATTCATGGTACACCTTAAGCTCATCAGGTATGAGATCCATGTACTGCCTAGCTACCTCTTCTGCCTGGAATACACCTGAGACCCACTTCGAACTCCCTTTGGTTGCTACGATAATGAACAAACTAATCACCTTCTAATTTAAATATTATTTCTCTCTTTCACGCACAAAAGTCTGGGACAAAATCCGGTGGCTACCAGCGATGTTGTCAATCTCAATGTTATATTCAGACTCAGTGTATTCAATCTGATGTTGCTCATAATATTTTTTCCAGAACGAAACTGCTGCTGCATTATTAGCAAGCTGTTCCACTTTGAATGTACCCTCAAATTGAGCAAAAACCAAGTCAATCGCTTGTGCCGCCAGCCCCTGTCCGCGATATTTTTTGACCAGGAACAGCTCCTGCACGGTATAATCCACACCTTCCGGCACATATGGAAGTGAGCACACCAGTACGAATCCAATAACCTTCCCTTCATACTGAATCAAAAACGGATGTAATTCATCGCGTTCCAGATATAGATAGGTGTTCGTTGGATCATATTTCCCCTCTTCAAGTAGATCCTCGCCAGAAAATTCGGACAGATCATATAAGTACAAGTTGTACAGGTTGAGGAACAATTCCTTTTGTTCTGCCAAAATACTCGTAATTTGTACATTCATCTTCATTGCACATCTCCCTCAGTTAATGAGTTGGCTAGTGGTCCATACATGACATTACCGATGTCCACAACGAGTTTGCTGTGCCCTGTTCTCAATATATTCTTTCAACCACAGCAGATATAGGCAAAGTTTGGTTTAAACCATGGAGTAACCTTACTTTCACAGTGGACATGAACATTTGGACAAAAAAAGACTCCCTAAAGAGTCCGATTATTGGTCTTGTCTTTATTTTTCACCAAATATCCATTAGCACTTAGCTAATAATTATCGAATTATATAGGTTCAACTAAACTTTTTACACAAAAACGGAGAGGACAGAAATAACCTGAAGAAGCGGAGCGTTCGCCTGAAAGCTTTCTGAAAGAAAGCTGCATCGGAAGCATACGCTATCACCGGATTTCCCCTTTAAAAAGGGAATCAAAAAAATCTGGGGATAACAGCGATCGGAAGGTTGTTCTGTCATTGGAGTGCTCAGTGTAAACCTCTTTAGTTGAACTTATATAGATAATCAACCACAGGATATGAGATTACATTTCGATTTCTGTACGTTGAAGTCACTGCTTCGGGATGTGTGCTAAGAATTCCATTTTGCAACATCACCGGCCGGAAACCTCGCTCCATCGCTCCGTTGTAGGTGAATAGAACACATTCCTCTGCGGCAAAACCAGAGATTATCACCAATTCAATTCCATGACTCTTCAACACCTGCTCCAAGTCAGTTTGCCAGAAGGCATTGGAGGCTTCCTTGGTAACGGTGAGATCCTTCTCATTCACATCCACCTCGGGAATGATGCGATACTCATCTGACGCTGCCTCCTCCATGCCCTCCACATCCTGCACGTGAACGACCGTATGATCATTCGAGCGCAGCACATTAGCCACATGGTTAATGTACTCACAGGCATGGTCTATCGAAGTCTGGTCCATCTTTTTCCGCACAATACTCTCCTGCATATCAACAATCAGCAAACCTACTTTCATCCAATCTCTCCTCATAAATAAATTTCACGCCCATGGTTGAGTAACTTCCCTTGTTAAACTGAGAACTTAATCTTTAAATAATTCATTCAGCATCCGGTCGCGATTCTCCAGAAAGCTGCGAGTAATCTGATAGTGATCGGTCTCCTCATAGGCTATCTCTTGAATATGGCCATCGTCAAAACTTAAAATCTCTGCCCCCGGAAATCCCAGCAAAATGGGTGAATGCGTCGCAATAATGAATTGTGAAGTGCCTGACAGATCATGAAGGATACGCAATAAGGAGAGCTGCCTAGCTGGAGATAAAGCGGCTTCGGGCTCGTCGAGCAGATAGATGCCTTTGGAACTGAAGCGATTGACGAACAGACTGAGAAAAGACTCCCCATGTGATTGTTCATGTAATGAACGCCCGCCATAATATTGAAGCGATGCCGGCATCTGATCAACATGTGATGCGAATTGATAGAACGATTCAGAGCGCATGAAGAAACCATTCGTTATTTTGGGTAACCATGCCAGCCTGAGATAATTCCCGAGCGAGGATTCCGAAGCATGTGTCTCATAGGTATTATTCCTGCCGCCCCCTGCGGTATTGAATCCACATTGATGAGCGATGCCTTCGAGCAGCGTAGATTTCCCTGAACCATTTTCACCTACAAAAAAAGTAACGTTATTCGTGAGTTCCAACCGTTCCAAGGACCGGATCGCAGGGATGTCAAAAGGATATTGGTTCCGATTCTCGATCTTGGCCGACAGGAGTTCCACACTTCGAAGATACATAATCATCCTCCCATATTTATTTTATATAAGTTCAACTAAAGCATATTTACAATCGAACCTCGCAGCTATCTTCAAATTAACATTCAGTTTACTCTGATTGATCCAGCCACGGACGAATGATGTCCTTGCGGGTTATGTTCTCCATCGTAACCTATTTCGGGGTAGATATGAAACCGTTTCAACCAAAAAAGAGCAAGCCAGTGGCTTACTCTCTCCTCAGAGTTAATAGACAAATCTGCGCTGTGCCCAATAGCTGAACAGGAAGATGGATACCTCGGTCAGCAGCTTGGCTGCGAGCAGCGGAATAATCAGTTTTTCATTATAAAAATACAGTAAACCATAGTTTAATAGCAGCACCAGTAGGACAAGTGAGAAGTATTTGGGCAAAGACTGCCGAACCTTCGAGGTTCGTCCTGTGGAGAATACGTACTTCCGATTAATCGTATAGTTGAAGATGGAACTGCATAGTCTTGCTGCGACAACCGACAAAAACAGATTATGCGTAAAATACTGGATGACGAACAGTAATCCAAAATCAATCAGAGCGGACAGCACCGAAGATGTGCTGAACATCAGGATTGGCATATAGATCCGGAATGAATCCACCAGCGGGCGGAAATGAGAGGACTCATTGTGATCCAGATACACCGTATCAATAAACTCCTCCGTAATCTCATACCCTTCCTTGTGTGCCGTTAATAACATGTTCATCTCATATTCAAACCGATCCCCAGGAATCTGGTTCAGCCAATCCAGCATGGAGTAAGGAAAACCACGTAGACCCGTCTGTGTATCATATACCTGGGTACCTGTTGTGAGGGAAAAGACCGCCCTTGTGACTATATTGCCAAACCGGCTACGTGCTGGAATTTTACCACTGAAGCGACGGCTGCCGAGTACAATTCCTGGTGTCGTCTGTGCGAGTAGCACTTCGAAGATACGCTTAATATCATGTGGCAGATGCTGTCCGTCACTATCTGCGCACACTATACCGCCCTGAGGTCCATACTCCTTAATATACTGAAAGCCAGTCTTCAAGGCCCTGCCCTTACCCAGATTGACGGGATGTGTCAGGACCGTACAGCCATACGCTTCTGCCGTTTCAAAAATTCCACGGTAACCGGGGCCACTGCCATCATCCACAATCACAATGGGTCCAAGTTTAAAGGTTTGCAGTTGCAAAACGAGATTCAGTAAACGCACATCGGGTTCATATGATGGAATTAATATCGTCATGATCCTTGTCCCTCCGTCAGATATAAAATGTCACTTACGCCACGTTCCTGGTTACGCCCCAGCGGGTTATTGACAACTCTGCCCATAAAATACATCGTGGATGAACCGCCGCCGTCTAGATTGTAGGCTTCGGTTGCTCCCAGACCTTTCATGACATCAGCCAGTTCTGCCAAGGTCATGCCTCGGCTGTTGTCCTGCCGTCCGTCCACCACCACAAAGACGTAATGATTCGGAGCAATCATGCCGATCGCTGTTCTTGGATTTGCGTCTTGAATGGAACGATTACCGAAGTTGTTATCGATTTTCACACTGCTAAAATCACTGACGATCTCGCCATTTTGAATCAGAATGGGCCCAAAAGATAGTGTATCGGTTGCACCTTCGGCCAGCAGTTCCGAGGAAGAAATCTCGTTCTCGTTATATGTTTGCATCGTACCGTCGTTGAACAGGGCAAGTGCATCCCGCGTGGGGCTGTCTCGGTACAGTGTTCCATTTCGGATAATGACACCATCATCACGGAATCCGTAGTAGTCACCATTAATGGCCAAGATCGCATTATTGGCAGCAGCAATCTCTGACGTATTCTCGGTGATGTTCGTTCCAAAACTGTTGTCCGCTAGCGCAGTTCGCAGGCTGCTTGCATCCGTTAGCTGAACATCGGCGACATAATACGCAATCTGATCCGAGCCTGATCCTGTCTGTACCTTTTCAATACTGACTTTCATATCATCACTCGAATAATTCCAATCATCTGACGTTGCATTCACTTCAGTCGTAGTGGTCGTAGTACTGCTGGAATCATTGGCGTTGCCCGTTGCTACCGTTGCCGTGTTCTCATCCGCCACAACCACCTGCACATGCCGGATCAGGTAACGGTCAGCCAGGCTGTACAGGATTCCACCTACTGCAAGCACGATGACAAGTGTGATGATGAGCCATCTGTGCTTTCTTGGAGAGATCGGTCGTTTATGTGGTTCTTTCCGGGTTGGTTTCTCATCAATCTTTATCATGTGAAGCTCACCTCTTCATCTAAGTTCTTAAGGCCATATTAGGCTGGGTAGCTTAAATGAATCTGAAACCATATCAATTGAACTAAAGAATATTCACACAGACACTACGATGATAGAACAACCTTCCAATCGCTGTTATTGTGTAAATGAATAGTTCAATCAAAAAAGGCCATCCGTTTTCCCATTGAGGAAATCAGATCACCTTGATTTTCAATCTATATAACCCTAAGGCCACTAATATCGTGTACATATTCGTTCAACATTCATATCACATATCTTCAACAGGTCTTCCTGTTATGCATCTGCAAAAAGAGCATCGTACGCGGGACAAGGCCGCTTCTCCAGGAATTCCGTTAACGCCGGGGGCTGCTGAGCGTAAATATCCTTCAACGACGTTCCAGTATAGATGTTGCCAATCACAACAGGATGGCATAATTCACAGATGAGAATATCCCCGTTGCCGTGCAGATGCAGCTGTTTCGTGCCATCCACACAATTAGAGAAATACACACCAGGTTGTTCGCGCAAATTCAACTGTTCAGCGAACCGATCCATACAGGTGAAATAGAGCGTTGTATCTGGCTTTTTATGTTTAATTAATTCCGTAACAGATCGAACAAGGGACTCTTTGGATACAATCTGGGTCCAGTCGGTATGCGGCATCTTAATACTGTTCTGGATCTCATGGATGCGCACACCCAGATCATACACCTTATCGCTAATGGCCTGCATGTTCGCTTGGTTACCCTCAAACAGTAACGTTTCCAGCACCGTCTCCAGACCAGCTTCCGTACACATATGGATATTCTGCTCCAGTCTCTCATACATGCGAGGATGCACGTGGTAGTACGTAGCATACGACTCCGCATCCGTATAATTGAACGAGATATGAATGTTGGACAAGCCTGCATCACGCAACGCCATGATTCGTTCTTCAGTCAGCAGACTGGCATTACTGTTCAATTGTGTATCGATGCCATGTGCCGCACAGTACGTCACAATCTCCAGGCAATCCTGATATTTCAGAGTAACTTCTCCCCCTGACAATCGCACTCGCTTGAGACGAGGAAGCTCACTAATAATACGGATGACTTCCTGACTATTGATGCACGCTCCATCATCCCGATTGTAGGCGCAGCAGTAGTCACATTTATAATTGCAGTTCGATGTCACTCCCACTTCAAGCCCTTCTAGCTCATATACGCCGGGGGTTTCCAATTCGAGTGATTTATATTTGTTTTTGGTCGTCAATTCGTTGTACCTCCTGGTTCCTTCATTCAATCCATGTTTTAATAACTTGAAGATTATAGCGGAAAGCATCAGGTTCAAGATATGACATTATGTACGTTGCTTGCTGAAAACAAAAATAAAACCCATATCCTCAACGATCAGGAATGGGCCAAAGCTAGGCATATAATTATTGAATTAGACAATATAAAATACGATACCTTGACCTTTTGATGTAGCAATTCAAGCTATTTCTTACTTCTGCTTTTATTGTGTATCACTGATAAATTTAGGATTATAGGAAAATCTATGGCTCGCCAGCATGATAAATGACACACGACTTTTCAATAACACGTTCTTTATTTAACACGAGTAGAAGTCTTCTTTTACGATAGCATACATCTTCAGATCTTGAAGCTCATTTTTTACCTTCATGTATTTCCTCAGCACACCTTCGAATTGCATGCCTGCCTTCTCCATGACCTTGGCAGAACCTGTGTTTTCCACTAAACATCTGGCCTGGATTCGCTCGAGCCCCACTTCATCAAATCCAAATTGGATGATTCGTTTCACTACCTCGGTCATGTAGCCCTGATTCCAAAATTGATCAGATAACACATATCCCAGTTCAACTCTCCTGTTATCGCTGTCACACCCTAGATAGTTACAACTACCAATCAGCCTCTTGGTGTGTTTATCTTCAATCCCCCATGGGCCAATTAGATCCGTCTCATAGCGACTCATGACAAAATCTAAAAAAGCTTTGGTGTCTTCTTTGCTCTGATGCGCGTCCCAGGTGGTGAACTCCGATACAGCAGGTACAACGCAATAACTATACATATCCTCCAGATCATCATAGGTAAGAGGTCGGAGTAACGTCCGTTCGGTTTCCAACATGGGAAATGGTTCGAAGAAACTTTCAATCGTTTTCATAGATTTATCCTCCCTCAGATTGTTAGGAAAAAGAAACACACAGCAGCTCGCTTCATATTGCCTGACTCATCTGTTCTAAAATCAAGGCCACAATCTGAGTGACTTCCACTGCCCATCTTGCATCACATATTGGACTCGTACATGCTTGCGCTCCGAATCTCCCTGCCAAAACTCCACCTCTTGTGCATTCACGGCATATAGACGCCAATGAGGTGTAACAACACTGGGGTCACGTCTTATTTTTTCCTTCTGAGCTTCAATGGAACTATCCAGCACTTCCTCGCTATCCAAAACCTCACTCTGATGCCCTGTCATGGCAACTGCTCGCGCTCCAGCTGAACGTTTGCGGAAATCATCAGCACCCGCTTCATCTCCCCGATCCTCGGCAATTCCCCTTATCCGAATCTGTCTTCCAAGGGAAGGCCAGTAGAATGTCAGAGCGACATGAGGATTCTCCTTCAACTGCTGCCCTTTTCGGCTCTCCGAACTGGAGGCAAAATAAAACGTTTCGTCAATTACATTTTTCAAAATCAACACCCGCGCATCAGGATAACCATCTTGATCCACGGTCGAGATCGTCATAGCATGAGGTTCCTTCACTTCGTTCTCAACCGCCAATCTCAACCAATCCAAAAATAACTTCCCCGGCCGATCCGGTAACTGCCCCATATCCCACGTTGGAAATGGGCCGGATAAAGATTTTAAACGTTGCAACAGTTCAATTGGTTTATCGCTCATGTCATCGCCTCCGTCTTCTATTTAACATGGAAAAACAACTAATCTAGATGACTTAACACATTTACGCTGCTAAGTTTCCAACCATGCCTTCCCTTTTCAACGGTATGTACACTGGTGTTGTCCATGGGATAAAAGCTGGATTTATTGCTCCATTCCTTCTTCTCAAGCAGATAATACAGGATGTTAATCACTCCGCCGTGAGTAATTAACAGAACATTGGACTTGACTGTTTGTTCCTCTATATCTCTAAGAAGATTCTCGAAAGATATGCTTATCCGGTTATAAAAATCCCTTGGACTTTCTCCTCTCGGAAAAGGTGAATCCATTTCAAGGGTGTTGTAATAAACTCCTGGGTAATGTTCTTCAGCATCCTTATGGAGCATGCCTGCCAAATCTCCGTTATTCATCTCACGCCAATCTTTCATTAAGCTAGCCTGCATGTTTAATTTCTTCTCAATTTCCCGTGTAGTCTGCACTGCACGAGGAAGATCACTGCTAATAATCGTATGTATGTTGTACTCCTCAGCATGATGATGCAAATGCTCTCCCAGTTTCCTGGATTGATTGATTCCCTGTTCCGTAAGTCCACGATCACTCCATCCGCCTCGATACCCTTCCTCATCCATCCCATGCCTTACCAGGTAAATTTTCAAGATCTCTCCTCCTTTTCACATTGAACTGGTTAACTATATATGTAACTGGTTTCGCTTGTATCAAATAAACCCGACCTCAGATAGCTTCTATCCAAGATCGGGTATTTCCTGCTTACCATTTATCTTACAAATGTGTTATGAACTCGCTCGGATTTGATAAAGTAAGGAATCCAGATGGCACAAGTAAGTACCGACTTGCCAATATCTCTTAACGAGTTTCCATCCTCAAGTTCTCTCGCCATCGGAATCTGAAGCAACAATAGATAATCAATGATACTAACGGCTAGACTGACACTATAAAATATGATCATAAGACGAGGAAAGATCGATTTTCTACTATACAAAGCAATGATAGTATATATGCTAAACACTAAAAAAAGTGCGTTATATACCGTTTCAAAAATAACGACCGGTCCCCATAGCGGGTGATAATATTCAGATTGCTTCGAAGTTAGCAACTCCCAAGTCTCTGTTGTAAGCATGGGCAAACAATACATAACCAATTGGAGCGCCAGGAAAATCAACGTAAGAAATAATCCAATCTGGACGAGAATCAGCCAACCACCTAAGCCCGATACGCCTAGTGGACGGTAGTCTGTCTTTTGCTCTTGAATATGTGGTTCCACCTCTTAACACTTCCTTAACTAGTTTTGTTTTTCTGAGATGAGTCTTCCTCGTAATTGTAAATTGAATCTACGGGTGATTCTTACCCCTTCATTCACGTGCGTTGTATGTATTTTCACACTCTCCTTATAGCAATCTCTCCGCCCTCCTATTATATAGAATTTTACACAACTTCCTTATTGTACTACGAGTGTCAAGGCACAGGTTACCAAACATCATACTCATCCACTGTAAAAGCCAAAGAAAGACCTTCGCTATACTTCCGCCATGTTCAGTAAAGTACACGTACGTCATAATCCTCTTATACAGATGCAGATGGTGACTCTGCATTTGACTACAAAGGAGGATATGGATATGACCAATCCCAAAGTAAAACTTTTGCCTTTTGCCGACATTTCAAACTATGTCGAGGGCTTCGATATCGTTTCCACCCAGTGGGGCGGGGATGGCCTTGTTTATGTGCTTTTGATGAATCAGATCCCCGAAAGAGAACGAGGTATGTTCGTTCAAAGTAAATTGAATCAAAGCTATACGTACAAAGTGCTCATTGTGACAGATCAAACTATCGAGGAAGTTGTCATCTGGGGGCAGACGTTCAATTATCATTACGTACAACCATTACATGATCATCTGCTGCTCGTCGGAGCACGGTGTGCGAATTACGGAAATGAACAATTTGATTTGAACGCCAAAGTGTGTGATTTAGACGGAAATACAATTCGCGAGTTTCTGTTGGGAGACGGTATCCAAAGTGTACAGGTCACAGAGCAGGGAACAATCTGGACCAGTTACTTTGATGAAGGGGTATTTGGTAACTACGGATGGGCCGATCCAATTGGATCAAACGGTCTGTTGGCCTGGGATGAGCACGGTAATAAAGTGTACGAAAACAGCGCAGCTGACATTGCAGATTGTTACGCACTCAATGTGGTGAATGAGAAGCAGATCTGGTTCTACTTCTATACCGATTTTGAACTCGGTTGTATCTCAGGGGGAACCAGTGAACCTAACGTAACATTTATGAATCCAAACATCTCCGGTTCCTCTGGCCTCAGTACGGATGGTTATCATTTCTTGTTCGATGCCGGGTACGGTAAACAAGGTACGTTTGTCCTTAAGAAAATGGAGAAGCCCGGAAGAATGAGCAAGGGGCAGAAGATTGATTTGCTAAATGAAGATGATCACCCCTTCAAGCAGGCACGACAGGATTTTCGCCAACATCGTCTGCTACTCAGTGAAGGTAACTTCTTGTATCGGGTAACGATGGAGGAGATTACTTCCGCTTCTGGTTTGGATTAGTGGAACAGCGTGAAGAGGGTTATTTCTTAAAAGACAATCCCTCTTCTTCCAAAGCGCTTCGCAGTTTGGGCATGGCAGATGGCCCGATTCCGTGAAGTTTCAGGATCTCTTTCTCCGTGTACTCCGCAAGTTGCAGTAGTGTTGTGATGCCTTCATTCTCCAAGGCCCGTCTGGCGGGAGCTGACAATAAGGCTAGAAATCCCTCTGTCGGTTTACGTTCAGCTTCGCACGTCGGACAGGTTGGGCAATCACTTTTTTTATAATACAAATGTCCTTGTTCGCATGTTCTGAGTGTTCCTTTATCGTTTGCCATGTGGGCATCACTCCTTATAAATTGTATAATATAACCAAGGCAACCTGAATGATAGTTTACTCATAGGAGTGTGTAGAATGGAATTAAAAGACAAGTTGTTATTAATAAAAGAGAATGACTACCAAGCACCTTCAGATATATTTCCATTAGTACAAGAAATGATACATAACATCGGTTCTTTGGATGCCCAGCTACGTGATGAATTAATTTACACAACCTTATCGAATTGGATTCCTGGTCATGCTCTGACTGTGTACGAACTAGAGCAAATCTTACCCGTAGTCTTGGATGAAAACCATTTGCATTTTAGACTTGGAGAAACAAATTCAGACGCTGTATTCACTCGATCTTTCTCTATGTTGGTTATATCGCTCTTTTTATCCAGGCATAGAGAATCACCATTTCTCTCAAAAGAACACATTCATCAGATAAAAGGGAACGTATTCTACAATGTACAAAAAGAGCGTGATTACCGTGGACATGACGAAGTAAAAGGCTGGGCTCATGCCATAGCACACGCAGCAGATGTTTTGGATGATTTAGCTCAATGTAGCGAACTAGATGAGACCGATCTCTTAACTATCCTCGACCTAGTTTATCAAAAGATAACCGTCACAGATCGCGTGTACTCCGATGGGGAAGATGAAAGAATGGTGAAATCCATCATTAGTGTCTTAAATAGAAAGATACTTAGTGAGACTTACATAAAGCAATGGATTCAACGTTTTGGTGATGTAGAGAAAGATGCAGAATTTCTTCCCGCGTTTAGGCAAAAGAATAACATAAAAAACTTTCTAAAGAGTCTATACTTCAGGATTAAATTTCACCAATTGGATGCTGATCTCGGTCCAACTATTGAGCACACGTTATATAAAGTAGAACCCGTATATTACTCATGATTATCAGTCCTTCCAAATTAACACCCTTATCTCAGACATATTATTGGAAGGAATCGCAATTTTAATTATTGTTAAATTCAGCTCCAAACAAATTGAAATTAGGTTATGAATTCGGCTTGTTTTCTTACCATATAACTTATAATCCGTACTCGGCAAAAACGGCTGCATATTTCTTTTCTAATATCGTCCAGCGCTTTTCGGCTCCGTATTTGGCGTGCAGTTGCTGTAAATAATGCTTGGCTTCTTCCGTATTGCCGGCTTTTAGCAGGAAGCGGAAGGTTACTTCGCTTAAATATAGCGCTGTCTTGTCCATATAATAATGGACTATATCTTTGGCCCCTGTTAGCGAGTGTAAGAATGACATACCCTCTTCCAAATGTGACACCAGTTCTTTCGATAAAGCGTCTGGATCGATATCAGGCGTTAAGGTATAGTGGGCCGGAGCGGAAGGGGCTATTTCTCTGATTCGGCAGGTAAAATGAGATGTGAACTCCAATATGTCTCCATTCAATCCAACGGAATGCAACTCCGCAAGTTCGGTGGAATGAACACCACAATTAACATAAAACTGGACTTGTCTACTGGTGTTATACTTTGCTCTTTGAATGTTGAACTTATATGCGAGGTTTCCATCCGCTTTGTAGAAATTCAGATTTTTCTTCGAATAGCCGTGTTTGGCAAATACGGGTTTGACGTCTGTTTTGATGATCTTCTTAAAAAGTTCCTGCATTGATATCACTCCCAAGGCAAAGTTTATTTAATTCGTTGTTACCCTTTTTTGTTCAGAATCATGCTTGTTCTATTTTATAAAAATAAGGGCCACACATGGATTCGTGCGTATACACGTACGTCCATGTAAACGCTCGGTCGAAGATATAGATATCCTGCTCCGAATCAAAATCCGCTGCAATAATCCGATTCGCGTTTTCGTATAAAAGCACCCAACCACCACTTTCATATATCACATATACTTCATCTTTCGGCTCGGCATTGAAAGCATCTCGCGCTTCATCATGTGTCAGACATTTCTGTTGTTCATAACTGAACATATGCCACTTGTACTGGCTGTAATGGATAGACTCTTTGAGAACATCATCGATATTATTGGAAAATACGCTGTCCCATTTCTGTACAATCTCTTCGGATTCGTCGTACAGTTCGGACACAATAACTCCCTTATCCTGCAAGTTCTTTTTGAACATATATTCCTGATGGATACGCTCAATCCCCCAATATGCTCGGTTCAGTTCCATATCGGGTAAAGTATCCAGCAGCTCATTAATTTTATCTCGAACCATCATTACCTCCGTAAGTTATCTGGAATTAGAATACCTAACCATTGCCTCTCACTGTTTCGCTTCATCTCGCAGTACATAAGCCAGTTTGTACATCTCCGCAATGTCATATCTGTTCTGTTCCTGGAATCTTCGGATCGCTTCATCAATCTCTACCACTTCCACTGCAACCACCTGCTCGCCATCCTCCGGATTCAGCGGATCACCGACAAGTTCAACATCTCCATATCCGATGATTCGTACGAAATTGGGATGCGGGATATGCGGTCGATATGGCTCCAACGCACTGGATGTACAGTGGAATTGACCGAAAATCTGATAGGACCGCATTTCTGCCCCAAGCTCCTCCATCAGTTCGCGTTTTAATCCATCCATATACTGCTCACCTGCTTCAAGCGTCCCTCCTGGCAGCTCCCAGTCTCCATTATCCAGTTGGAAGACAACACATTGATCCCCGACAAATGGAATGATGCTAATATTACTCACCAGCTTTTCATCCACGATGTCGTTCAATCTGAACTCCGCCTCAATAATTCCCCAATGAATTGACGTACTCAGCGCCGGAAATAGTTCCGCACTCAAGCTACTCATCCGCACCCGATCCTCTCTATCTAATTCCACTATTCTTCCAATTATAGTCGAAAACACAGAAAGAAGGCCACCTTCCCACCGGGGAATACGTGACCCTCTTCTTACGCTCTCTGCCCTTAAGCCTTGGATCAGTAATGTCCCCAGACTTTCAGACCATGCTCCTTCTAATGCTGTACCAACTTTCCCTTTTCCAAAAAAAGAACCCGGCTACAGAGCGGCAAAACTCGCTCATCATGCGTAACCATCACTGCACTCTTGCCCTGCTCTTTCACGAGCCGTGCAATCATGCCGACAATATCCAGCCCACGTTCCGCATCCAGGCTCGCTGTTGGTTCATCCGCGAGCAGGACAGCCGGATCGTTCATCAAGGCCCGTGCAATGGCGACCCGCTGACGTTCTCCGCCAGACAGCTTCTCCGCATACGCTTTCCGCCGATGGGTCAACCCTACCGTATCCAACAGCTCATCCACTCGTTTCTCCGCCTTGTTTTTATCCGTTCCGGCGAGCTTTGCAACGACCATGAGCTGTTCTTCTACTTTCAGATAAGGAATGAGGTTGGCACTTTGAAATATAAAACCAAGCTGCTGCAGCCGCATATCGGATATATCCTGTTTGCTTTTGCCCATAATAGAAGACCCGTCCAGCAGAACCTGTCCTTCCGTCGGTTCGAGAAGTGCGCCTGCAATGGACAAGAATGTACTTTTGCCCGAGCCGGAAGGCCCCATCACAGCCACAAGTTCCCCTTCAGCAACCTCAAGGTCCAACTTGTCCAGAATCGTCCGTTTACTGCCACCATCTTCAAAGGTCTGTGTAATTCCCTGCAATACCAATCGGTTTCTCATGCTGCAGTCCTCCCAATCGCATCAAGTGCATCAATTTTGGTAACCTTCCACACCGAGAATAACGAACCCGCCACAGACATGAGTATGAATAACACACAGGTCAGAGCAAGGGTGGACAAGCCTAATTGAAACGGCATCGATGCAGGAAGAATGGACTCGAACAGTCGAACCAATAGTACGCTAATGACCAAACTGCCAACCGACAGAACCAAGACTTGTAACGAAACACTACCCGCCAGATAAGCATTCCGCGTTCCTATGGCTTTTAATATCCCGAACTGACTCGTTTTCTGAATTGTGATGACATAGAAGAATACCGCAAGCACAAACGCCGAGATGACATATAGAAAAGCGATCATCATGAGCAACGATCCCTGCTCTTCCTTATAACCAGGAATGGCCGATACGGCATCCGACTTTGTGATGACTTCCGTATTAGGCATTACAGCACTCAGGCGGTCTACCTGCTCGCCCCCACCCTTAATCGCAATGGCATTGTACACCGGAGCATGAGCATTGGTGTCTGCTGAACCTTGCGAAGTTCGTGAACTTCCCTGAAGTGCGAGCCATTCCTGTGCATTCAAGAACACTACTGGGGAGTGACTGAAAGACTCATTTTGTACAAATCCACCAACGGTCCACTCCGTTCCCGAAGCTTGATCGACCAAGACGGTGCCAATTGTGACACCAGATTCAGACAACTTATGGTCCACCACAACTTGCCCGTTCGTCTGATCTGTAATCGGAGACCCTTCAGTCACCGTTGGAGCAAGCCAGCCCTCCGGATTAACCATGAACAGCGTGACATCGATCTTTTTTGTGTCGCCGGTTGGACTGACGGTTGTCATTTTCACACCGAGTGGCTCAGCGTTCTCTTGCCCCACTGCGGAGCGAGCTTGATTAAGTTGATCCTGATCCACTTGTGACCGGGTAAATCGATGATTCGAATCCTGCTCCAGCACAAAGTGGGTTGCTGCCATATTTTTGACCGAAGCTGCGTTATCATACGCCAGCCCCTGTGCAAGACCTGTAACAAACAGTACCAGAAATGAAACCAGTACCATGATTGTAGCAATTAAGGCATAGCGCCCTTTGGCATACCTCATTTCCCGAATAGCCAAGTACATGTTCTGTGACCTCCCTCTTGATAATCCAAGTATAGGAGGCGAAAATGAACGGCAAATGAATAACAGATTACATCTGCGGAAGTGTCACGATAAAGACCGTACCCTCAGGCGAACTGGAAACCTCGATTGTACCGTCATGAATTCGGATAATTTTCTGCACAATGGCAAGTCCAAGCCCGGTTCGTCCAGAAGAACGTTCCCGCGCACGATCCACCCGATAGAATCGATCGAACAGGAAAGGCAGATGCTCCGCAGCAATTCCGTCTCCTGTATCCCGAATCTGAATCACACACTGGTTATCTGTCTGCTCGGCATGAATCTCAATGCTTCTTCCCTGTGGTAGATGGTTCACCGCATTGCCCAGTAGATTCATCCAAACTTGCATGAGCAGCACTTCATTACCGACTAGCTGGATGGATTCGGGTACCGAAATCCGAAGCAACAGTTCTTTTTCTTCCAATTGCCATTGCAGCACCTGAACGGCTTGACGGAATTGATCTCGCAGAGAGAACTTTGCTTTGCTCAGATCTTCGTTGCCTTGTTCTAGGGAGGACAGGAGAAGCAGTTGTTTGCTGAGCAAAGAGAGATGACGGCTCTCCTCCTCAATGATTGATGCATAGTGCTCTCTTTCCTGTTCAGGCAGATCCCGATCCGCCACCAATTGGGCAAAACCCTGAATCGAGGTCAGTGGTGATTGAATCTCATGCGATACATTCGATACAAACTGCTGCCGCGCCTGATCTACCCTCTCCAATTCACGACTCATGGTCATGAAATGCTGGGCCAATTGTCCAATCTCGTCACGCCGTGCAGTAGGTAGTATTAGATTATATTTTCCTTGTGCAATGCGCTTGGTCGCCTCGGACAGACGTTCAATCGGATTGACCAGATAGCGGGTACTGATCAGAAAGATCAGGATACTAATACCTATCGTCAATGCTCCAATCAGCGCAAAAAAGATCCGCAGCTCACCGAATTGCAGAATTACATCCGGACGCATAAAGAGTGCGTAATTTGCATTGTCCAGCTGTAGATGAACACCCACGGTATTGCTTAATTGATTATCGAAGAATCCGGTAATGAACGGTTTGCTTGGAAACTGGGCGACGCCATGGTATACCTCACCATTCAACACCAGTTCTACAGCTTGCTTGTCCAAATCTTTCTCTCGAAATTCGCGGCCGTAGAATTGGTCGTTGCCTTTTCCATCCGTCACATAGATTTCGTACCCAAGTGCGGCGGCATTGTTCAAATACTGCTCCATCGTGCCGGGTTGCTGCTCCACAAATTGCTTCATATGCGACGCGATGCCCACCAGCTTCTCATCATTAAAATCCTTGAGCTTTGTATGATAGTAGATGTTGGACAAAAGAAAACCGAGCATGCCGCTGACCATAATCACCGCAATTGTAATGAGGAATACCCGGACGTACAAGGTCCTCAAGGTGCTTTCACCTCCATCTTGTAACCAATACCCCGCACAGTCTGGATGATGAAATCGTCCGTATAATCGGCAAAACGATCACGCAATCGCTTGATATGTACATCAACGGTACGGTCATCTCCTTCGTAGTCTGCTCCCCATACGAGCCGAATGAGCTCATCCCGCGAGAACAAACGGCCCGGAAACTGGGCCAGCTGTGAGAGTAATTCAAATTCTTTCATCGGCAAAAAAAGAATGGATTGCCCGTCGGTAACCTCCACATTGTTACGGTCAATGACAATCCGGTTCATACGGATGATATCGCTGGATGTGCGATGGTACCGACGAAACAACGCCTTTACCCGATAGACCAGTTCTTCCGGTTCAAATGGCTTGGTCACATATTCATCTGTTCCTTTCAAATAACCGTCTCTCTTATCGGATAGCTGATCTCGTGCTGTCAGCAACATAATTGGAATGTCGTAATGCTGTCGAATGTAATCACATAACTCCAGTCCATCCATGCCTGGCATCATCACATCTAAGATCGCCAGATCGATCGGTGTTTCTTGCATCAGTTTGACCGCTTCCAGTCCGTCCTGCGCTTCATGTACCCGATACCCTTCCTTGGTCATGACATGCCGCAGGAGTGCTCGAATATTGGCATCATCGTCTGCCAGCAGCAGATGTTTCATATCGTTGTCCGCCCTTCTATGTAACGAGTACATCTCACTTTGATCCTGCACAGATGGTAGCATAAAAGCAATCTTATTCGCCAGCACATGCATGGAGACACCTTGGACATGTTTATATTTTCTTAAATCTGGTTGACACTACTAAGAGGCAGAACTATAATAAATCCATAACATATGAACGAACGCTCATATATTCATTTGTAGATGATCACACATTGCCAAGAATCATCTATATTCCACTAGAAACCATATTACATAACGGAGCAAGGCTCCAAAGGAGAGGATTTATATGTCCGGACATCATCACGATCAGAACCATGGGCACGATCATGGACACAATCACGCTCACACCACCAATAACAAGAAAGTCCTGTTGTTTTCCTTCATTATTATTACCATCTATATGATCGTTGAAGCCATTGGTGGATTCATCACTAACAGTCTCGCGCTTATCTCGGATGCAGGTCATATGTTGTCCGATTCCATTGCGCTCGGGATCGCTTTGCTGGCGTTCACCTTTGGTGAAAAAGCAGTAAATACCGGCAAAACCTACGGCTACAGAAGATTTGAAATTTTGGCCGCTACGTTAAACGGAATTACGTTAATCGCCATTGCACTCTACATTTTCTACGAAGCGATTGGGCGTTTTATCAACCCGCCAGAAGTCGCAACCGTAGGCATGTTAATCATCAGCGTCATTGGATTGCTCATCAATATTCTGGTGGCCTGGATCATGATGCGTGGTAGCGATACGGAGAATAACCTGAATATGCGCGGGGCTTATCTCCATGTCATCAGCGACATGTTGGGATCGGTTGGGGCCATTGCGGCAGCCCTGCTCATGATGTTCTTTGGCTGGGGTTGGGCCGATCCACTGGCGAGTGTAATTGTCGCGGCGTTGGTATTGCGTAGTGGGTTCTATGTCACCAAATCATCCCTGCATATCTTGATGGAAGGCACTCCAGCCAATGTGGATGTGAATGAACTGGTGCAGACCATCAAACAAGTCGATGGCGTCAAAGGTGTTCATGATGTGCATGTCTGGTCCATTACCAGTAACCTGAATGCGCTGACCGCACATATCGTGGTGGATGGAACGATGGATGTCTATGCATCCGAGATCCTGGTTCAGAAGATCGAACACATGCTGGAACATAAAGAAATCAAACATGTGACGCTCCAAGTAGAGTCCGAAAAACATCTGCATGACACCTCGGTATTATGTACCGTCAAAGGCGACGCACCAGATGCCCATGCGCATCATCACCATTGAGATGGGTAACAAATATTAGTTGCTTCTAAATGAAAACAGGGCAGATTCCCCGATGAAAGGAACGCCCTGTTTTTATTTTCCTAAGTTCAGCTTTTTGGTATGAGTAGAAAATAGAATAGCCTTTACCTAACCGCAGCGGGCTCTGGACTACTTATATCTGGAGAGTAACTTCTCTTTTTTTTGATCGAATTCATATTCTGAAATGATATTTTTCTCTTTTAATTCCCCCAACTGTAACAGTTGTTCATGAACATTCACAGGGGTCTTTTTTCTCTTGCTTGATATGATCAAGGCTAGAATTGAGAAAAGCAGACCATACAGGACACCCAAAATCCCCAAACCTGCCGCTACCTCCGCACTTTCTTGCGAACCATCTATAAAAACTACGATTAATAAAAAATTGAGTAAGAACCCAATAAGGCTAACGATTGATAATGCTTTCAATGAATATTCCTCCTAAATGTTATGTATGTTCTATTCAAACTTCAGGAAAGATCGGTCAGAAGACTAAACATTAACCTCGTCCCAGTTTATAATGACGTATCCAAGCTGAAACAACAGGATGACAACATAACTGATGTTGATTCCCAAACTGGTCTTAACTTTCTTGATCTGATCCAAGTAGTCTTCTTTGTTCATTTTTCCGCGTTCCAGCTTGGACTTCATCCAAGCCTTTCTCAATTCCTAGCTTAAAGCTTACATTCACGCTTAAGGTCAAAACGACTAAACCAAAACCTATAAAACTTAAATACGGTGTGAATTTGTTGCTTCGCATGTGCTCTTCCCTTCCGGCAATCTCCATTTGTCTAGTGACTGTTTCATTCAAGATTGCAAATTCACTGTAGCCCAAATACTCAATCTCATTAATCTCCGCCACCACCACAAGATGAACAGCTGGATGAGCTGCAAGAAGAATCGGAAGATGATCCCGAGGATGATCCAGATCCTCCCGAGGAACTACTGCTGTCGGTACATTGATCCGCATAACAGCTGGAACTGCTCGTGCAGCCACTGCTTGACGAGGAACCATAGGCTGCCTTTTCCTGTGGAAGAATTTCCTGCTCCAGCCGGCCCATGTGTAGCCCATATGTCGCCACGTTATGCATGGAGTAATACACCATGGCGCTAGCCATGACGAGAGCTACATCGCTACTTCCGGAAGACGCTGGAGATAGCTCGTCTTTACTTAGAGTTGCGCATCTACGTAGTTGATCAATCAAGTAGGCAATCACCTGAGCAGCTTCAGGATCCTCCTGCATGCGTCTGGCATGAAACAGTTCATTCACCAGTTCGGATTGATCTCCCTGTGCGATCAGCTTCTGTACATCACTGGACAATGGGTAAGTGAAAAAATCACCCCAGATTGCAGCACTGTAGGGGGTGAACTCGAATAATTGACAGTACACCCAGTCAAACCATGCACGTGCTCCTGGCGTTTCGCGGCGGGTGATTGCCGGCTCATGGTGCACCGTGGAACCCATGAATTCTGCACAAAAATCAGCGTAAGATTTCGTGAACATCAGCATCTCATGCCACAAATCATCAACTTCATCACTGAACATGGGCACCTGCTTAAGTAATGAAGCCATAATGAAATATCGCTTAAGCTCTATCAATTTCCACCGATACTCCAGCGTTTTCATGTGAGGATATTCCTGTTGAATTCGGATCTTGAGTTTGTTGGCAAAATGCTTATTGTAACTCTTCTCCAATTGAAGAATGGTTTGCTGATAGGAGACTTCTTCTCGAAGTCCAAGATTCAATGGTGCTTTTTTTCGTCTGTACGTAACTTTCATCTGTTTTCTGCGTCTTCCTGCTGCTGGACGGAAAATCTTGAGCTTACGTCGAACCAAATAGGCTGTTACAACTAATAAAACTGCTGCAAGGTAGTAGTAGGTCGGCATAATAAAAACCGCTCCTCTCCGTGATCTTCTCTATGTAGGGTTAAACTATCATTAGTATATATAACAATACCGATATTTTAAAGAGCCCTAGCATGTATGTTCCCTGCTCATCATCAATTAACAACAAAAAAACCAGGCTCTATTAAAAACATAGAGCCTAGTTTTGTACATCAGTAAATTATCCCATCAGTCATTCGGGTTATCAATTAGATTGGTCTCTATCAAAAACCTTTGCACTATTGCTGCAGTTTCACCTCGGGTAAGGTTCTTTGTAGGCATCAAGCCTTCATTCGATCCTTCTACAAGTCTGTTCTTCACAGCTGCAGCCATGGCCTGCTTTGCCCATAATGCAACCATTGTTTGGTCTGCGAATGGAGACAGCAGAGAGTCTGGAGAGGCTCCGTCAGCTGCTATACCCGCCAGTCTCATCGCCCGGTTTATGATCACCAATGCTTCCTGCCGAGTAATAGCTTGGTTAGGAGCAAAGGTCCGGTTCTCATAGCCTTCAATCAAGCCATACTCCACAGCCTTAGCGATAGAGCCTGCGTACCAATCACTGGACAAGACATCATTGAATGCACTCTCGGTGCCAGTGTCAGACAAGCCCAACGCACGAACCATAATGGCTGTAAGTTCTGCTCTAGTGATGACAGCATTCGGTTCATAATGATTCTCATCTTTACCTTTGATAATCAATCGGGAAGCCATATCATTAACGGCCTGCTTTGACCAGTGACTTTCCACATCCGCAAAGGTCTTTGGATTCCAGATCAGGAAGTAATCGCTGTTGGTGAGACTGTTCACGGTCGCATAATTCTTCCCTTCACGAGTCGTGAGATAGGTTGGTACGTGGCGTACACGGCCATCTGAATTCAGCACGGCTGCCGTCGTCACCTTGCTCACATCGATACCAGCGGGAAGCGGAATTTCACGTTCCACGTAGCTGCTAAACTGCTCAACAGCTACTATTTTACCATTGTAAGAAGCTGTTACATTAAAAGTGACCGGCGGGGCTGCAACCTCAAAGCCTCCTTGCGCAGAAGCAGTCTTGGCGAGAACAGCTGTATCCTCATCGCTCTTAGCAATCTCCACCTGAACGACAATGTCAGAAAGTTTAACTTGTTCGCCCAGTTTAGAGGAAATATCATCGATGTTAATTTGCCCAGCAGGCAGCTTATAGGTACCGTTTGTCGTTTGTACCTCCAAGATCGATTGTTTAATTTCCATACTTTTCACTGCTTCACCGGTCAAAACCACTAATACTTTGTCTGTTTTGGCGGTCACAGGAATGACCACGGTGGATTTGTCAGCAGCCTTCTTAAGTTGATCAGCTAGTTTGAATGAATCAATTGTAGCCTTCAGCACCGATTTTCCGTTCTCTATAGCCGTCGATCCTGTAGCAATTTGGTCTTTCACAATACCGTCAACAATGACTTGAAAACCGACTGGTTTATCGTCGGACGACGTACTTGGAACGGATGGCATGCCAGAGTTATTTGAGTTATTTGAGTTATTTGAGTTGTTCGAATTGTTCGAACCATTGCTTGTCCACTTCGCATACAATGTCATATCCGAGGTGACTATATCCGTTGCATAGTTCCAAGCATTTGTACCCGCTGCTTCTTGGTACCAACCTGCAAATGTGTAACCGGCTCTCGTCGGTGCTGTCGGAGCACTGATTGTCGTGCCACTATTCACATTGGAGATACTGGAAACCTCGCTACCTCCCTGCGAGTTAAATGTAACCATATGTTGCACTGGTCCCTCGATTACGGTTACCTTGCCAGGGGTAAGCGTTTTGTTCATCTCTATCCCTGATTCATCCATGATGGAGAATAGAGCGGAATCTTCTGTCTGCACTGTCAGCGCCTTCTCGCCTAACACTGCCTCGCTCTTCACTTTGAAGCTAACAGTAAACATTCTCTCTCCGGCAAGGATCGGTGTATCTCCCCCATCATTATCTACCCATACTGTTTTGAGCCAGCCTGCATCGTTATCGTAATTGGAGTCGAAGTAATCTCCAACGTTTCCCGTAACTCCCGTTACTTCCAAATCTTCTGTGTCAAAATCAAGCTGTACGCTATAGGCTGCTATTCCATAAGTTAAGTCGGTCACTGTGACTGGTACGTCCACCGTGGAGCCAGGCATTCCGCTCACCGAGCCAACCTGAATCTGCACCGCGTGCCGCGTCCATTTCGCATACAACATCATATCAGACGTTACCGCGTCTTCTTCAAAGTTCCATGCATCCGCAACGGACGCATCCTTGTACCAGCCTGCAAACGAGTAGCCCGCCTTCGTCGGCGCTGGAGGAGCACTGATCGTCTTGCCGCTGTCCACGTTGGTCACACTCTCTACAACACTGCCTCCCTGTGAGTCGAATGTCACAGTATGCTTAATCGTACTTTTTGTCTTTACCGTTACCTTCCCAGACTCAACTGAGGTGGAAGCGAGTTCATCACCCTCGTAGAGGTCATGTTTTATCACATTAAAATCCCAGTCTCCAGGCTCTGCAGAGTCCGTGATTTTGAAATGAAGAGTGAATGCCTTTGTATCTGCTTCTGTAATGAATACTGGATTAGCCTTGATATTGATCGTCCCATTACTAGAAAAATCCGATTCAAAACCCCCTTCATCAGAAATGACCCCCAACTCATCTGTCACTTCATTTCCAGGTACCAACGCCAACGTAGATTCATCAAATCCAATCGAAATGTCATAGTGATTGATCAGATCCTCCGGTGTCAAATGTACCGAAATGTCAACGAAATCTCCAGGATATCCTTGTTCGCTGCTTACCTTAATCGAGTTTGAAGCTACATCTGAACTAGATTCGGCATAACCCATTGTTCCAAAAGTTAAAAATACAACGACCGCCATCATTATTGAAATCCATTTTTTCCAAGCCATCATATCAACCCTTTCCTATGGCGATGGCAAGAATCGCTTTGACATCCTCATCGTCCCATTTCCCATCACCATTCATATCAAGCGCGTGCAATTGCTCCGGCGTAAGTGTAATCTTGCCTTTCATGTATTTGGTTAACAAAAGTGCATCAGCAGCAGTCACTTTACCGTCGCCATCTGCATCTCCCATGACAAACACCGTGTATTGTGCAGTATACGTTACATTAGCTGTTACTGTGGATGTACCTACTTCATGACTACTAAGCTTAGTGATGCCACCATCGCTGCTCCATCCTGCAAAATGGTACCCCTTAGCAGGCGTGACTGTAGGCACGTTTACTGGATGTCCGCCAATCTCTACCTGCTCGCTCGTGCCGTCGATTGTCCCATGCTCTCCTTGTAAGTAGCTAACCGTCACGACCTTTGGTGTAGTGTTATTAATTGTAACTACCAGCTTCTGTGTAGCCCCTGTACTAAAGGTAAAGTTCAGGTCTATTGTTCCTTCTGCTTGTTTGACCAAATACTCCTTACGGATCGTCACAGTACCCGCAACCATCTTGTAATCGCTGTCCAATACGAGCTTCTCGGCTCCATTTTCAATTCCAGTGAATTCATTCCCATTTAAGACGACTTCTGTTTCAATATCCTTGTAATCTGCAGATGAACTGTTTTTGTCAAAAGAAGCGGTTGTAGGATCGATCGTGCTGTTCATAACCGATTTCCGCAAAATAAGTCCATCCAAACCTATCACTACATCCTCGCTTCCGCTTGAGATGCTGCCGCGCAGATCAACCTTTGTCCCGCTTATTTGCTTGGTCCAAGTGATACCATCCGGTGAAGTAAGCAGGACTCCAGAGTTACCAGTAGCCTTAAATCCATTCATGTCATAATGTATACCTTGAAGCACATTATTTACCGTACTCGTTACAGTACTCCAGTTTTCCCCGTTGGAAGAAGTGATGATTTTTCCACTTGGTCCAACGGCAATAAACAAACCGTTACCGTATGCGATATCATATATATACCTTGAAGAGTCACTCGGTTGTTCCTTCCATGTAACCCCATCAGGCGATGTCACAACTGTACTCCCGCCTACGGCAACATATAAACCATTTCCATAACTAATGTCAGTAAGCGGAACTGACACTCCACTTGTTCGGCTCGTCCAAGTTTCACCATCCGGTGAAGTCATTATTTTGCCAAAAGCCCCTACAGTCACATATTGATGATCACCATATACGCTATCCAAGAGTGTCCCTTCATCTAATAATTGCTCTGTCCAAGATACTCCGTTAGATGAGGTCATAATAAGCCCAGTATTGGAGAGTCCGGAAAGTTCTTTATACCCTACGGCTATGAATTTGCCGTTACCATAGCTAACACTACTGATATAATCTCGTTTATACGGAAAAACTGCCTTTTTTCGGTTTACCCAATTTTGTCCATCTTCAGATGTGTAAATTGCACCTATCAGACTCGTCGATCCTATCATTTCATAACCAGCTGCAACAAATATGCCATTGCCATAAGTCAGGCTTTCAAGACCTGCAGCTGTTCCCCTCAACTGATCTGTCCAAGTCATTCCATTATTAGAGGTTAAGATCACACCACTGTAACCAACAGCAAAAATGAGACCATCCCTAGCAAAAACACCATTAAGATCCTTTATAGTACCTGTGGTTTGAACTGTCCAGTTCGTTCCGTTAGCTGAGGTCACAATGGTGCCTCCTCCACCGACTGCTACATATAAGTTATTAAGGTTGTCATAAGTCACTGTGTTAAACGTGACCGTGGAATTGCTGATTGCGGTTGTCCAACTGTTACCATCACTGGATGTGGCAATCAAACCACCTTGACCAACAGCTACAAATTTGTTATTGCCATAAGTTACTCCATTAAACATATAGGTATTGTTGACTGTTGCTGTGCTCCAAGTAGTTCCATCGGCAGATTGGATCACAGATCCTCTTTGCCCGACACCAACAAACTTATTCTTGCCGTAAGTAACACCCATATGATATGTACTGGTTACTGGCTGCCCCGTCCAAGTTATCCCGTCTGTGGATGTCATAACAATTCCATTGGCCCCTACTGCTACGAACTTCCCGTTGGCAAATACAACGCTAGTTATAGCGTAAGAGGTGATATTCTGTCTCTGAATTTTCCATTGAGTTTCACCGTCTACTAGGGTTACTATCAAACCACTTGATCCAACTGCGACAAATCTGCCATTACCGTAGATGATACTTGCTAGATTGGAATTCACTGCTTGTGGATGGTCCGAGACTATCCAATTCTTACTATCAGTGGAAGTGATAATTACTTGATTTCGTCCCACAGCGACAAATTTATTGTTGCCATAGGCTACAGCACTAATCGAATTAGCCGTAGGGAATGGACTCACCTGTTCCCATTCGCCAGAAACAGCTTGCGCAGAATTTTGTGTCATGAATGCCACCATTATCAAAAATGCCAGCATAATCACTAGCCCTCGTTTGAAAGATGCCATCTTTTTGCCCCCTATGCTCCCCTTCAAATCATGTTCCTCCTCATTTACATTTAAAATTTGAAACTTCACGTGAATTATAACAAACGATTCTGAACCGATTCTGAACATGCGTTTTTTGTTTTCCCAGCCGAAAATGCCAAAAAACGCCATACAATTCATAATTATGGCGCTTATATTCGTGAAGGATCGCTTTCCGTTGTGGAATCGTTGAATCCCCGTCCAGTGCCAGACTAACCATCTGTTTCAGTGTAGATACTTTCATACCCGTTGCCCTGAAACAGGACATCAGTCTCATCCAATCCAGATGTTCTTCCTCGAACATCCGATTTCTATGTTGATCCCGTTGAATGTAAGGGAGCATTCCCTCCTTCTCGTAGTAACGAATTTTATGTGCAGGACAACCCAGCTGCTCCGAAGCTTCTTTTATCGAGAAAGCCATACTGCTGACTCCACCTTTATATTCATTTTGGATGCATTTGGCCGGTTTTTTTACATCCTAAGGCTTAATGTTCACATTAAGGCAAGCACAAATTTCAAAAAAATCAACTGAACTGACGTTCACTATTCTAACAAATGGAGGACATAACACATGCTTCAGTACTGGGAAATAACGATTAGAGGAGATATGACGAAAAGATCGGTGACAAGCTGATATTCAGAGGAGAAGAGTTTGGAGATGCTGGGCTACTTTATCACTTACTTCAATCGTTTGGTGCCATAAAGTACCCGGGCTTGATCACAGTTCAATGGTTCGGTAAAAGGTACTTCCAAGAAGTATTCCAGCTGCCATTGCTGCGTTTTTAGAGCCTGTTTACTTGTTGGTTTGTCCCAAGGCGGATATACACGTATTGCGCGCTTGCCACCTTTGCCTTGATCCGATAGGATATCTCGCTGTAACAATACATGCTTCGGAAATACAAATTGACCAAAGTGGCTACCTATGCGCGTACTAATGACATACACATCTGCTGAATCTGATCCATCATTTGGCTGTGTCGATCCATCCTCACTCCGCTGCCACAGGGTAACAAATTGTCCAATCTTGGTTGGGGTGGTTTTTGCGACGCGAAATCGAATGGTGAACACATATGCACCATATTCAGCATTTTGTGCTTCTTCATATGGTTGTGAGCAGATAAAGCCACACTTGTCATAGATAAGTTCTTTACTGGCAAGTAAGTCGCCATGAAGCATATCGGAGGTCCATCCATTCGGACTATGCAAACTATTTTTGTTATCCAACTTGTGATATCTCTCCTGTCTTGTATAGTCTGAACTACGGCATTTGCAATAGCTTTAAAGCTTTGCTAGTTCAAAATTCATGACATAGTCGTTTCCATTCATGCCAAGCCTTCAAATACTCAGGCAGATCATCAGGATGATGCTTGTTACTCAGCCCAATTCGGCAATATAGATGGACCAGAGCTTCCTCTATCAATCTGGATTTATCCATATCTACTTGCTCTAAAAGTTCGAACGTAGCAAATAATGTTTCGGTGTTGATATCATCCGGCGAAGAGCTAAAAGCATACAAGAAATCATAGAGGATAGGTCCAACCATTGGAGATGGGTCAATAACGCCGATGAGTTCATTTTGATCATATACAAAATTATGAACCCCCGTATCGCCATGTAAAAGAAATTTTTCTTCTTCCTCATGAAAAAGACGATCCACTTTGGATTGAACCAGATTATAATCATCTGTCGTTAAAACACTTCCGATATTCATCTTTGCTTCATGAATACTAATCTGATTGAATTCTTTCCATGTCCTCTGCGGGAGCTCTATTCTGCCCCATGATTTCGTATCTGTAGAAAGCACATATGTATTGAATAACTCTTTCACCAGACGAGTTAACCATTCTCTCTTCAGGCCCCGGTTGAAATGGGTCGTACCTTCCATATACGTATAGATAAAATAAGTGTTAGCCGGGTCAGTGTACAAAACTTCAGGCAATAACGAAGAATTCTTATACGTATCCAAAAACTGCTGGGCGATGTGAATCTGTTCGGGTTCATCTGATTTCAGAATATAGTGCCTGTTCAGACCCGTACTCAACCGATAAATACGTCCAGCTGTGGTACCTGACAAACTTTGAATTTCAGATATTTCTTCGTTGATAGAATGCATCTTGAATAAGTCATTGATCTCATTAATCGTTGGATTAATTAACATATGGTTCTCCTCATAATAACTAGGATCTGAATTCATTTGGTAAATGGTAAACATAAGGTGAGTTTAGATTTCAATCGCACAGTGGCTTATCTTTCAAAATGGGCTCGTTCTTCTTGGTTGGCGCTAAAAATTATTTTCTGAATTCACTTCCATGAATGACCCATTGTACTGCATCCCAAATATCTTCTGCGATATAATCAGGCTCGGTCTCCGTCCATTTGTCTCTGAATTTCGTTAATGAAGATTCTCCCCAGCCTGTTCTCACCATGATCTTGATCGCTCCTACGGCATGGGCAGCAAGCATATCTGTATCTCCTACATCTCCAATAACGATGCATTTGGATAGATCCAGACCGTATTCCTCTGATGCCCGTAATAACATTCCGGGTTTGGGCTTTCTGCAACTGCATTCTTGCTCATGCGGACATATATAGGAGTGATCAAATCCATACTCACGAAATTGCTCTTCAAAATCCTCAACACTTGCTTCTCCACGTGAGATTCGATATTGATTTGTAAAAGCCAGTACCATAATTCCTTCTCGCTTTAAATGCATAATTGCTTCTTGAGCATTGGGGTATAATCTGAAATCTCTCGGATGAATAAAATGACCTGTACCACCAATTGTTCCATCTCTGTCTATAAAAACAGCTTGTACGTTTCCCTGTGGTTTCATCATGGTCCGTTCCCTTCTTAGAAAAATTTCAAGTCGTTCATCTATACTTTTTCGTCAATAATATGCTTGCTACCATCTTGCTGCTTATGGTGTTGCATTTTTTTAATTTCAGTTTTCAGATAGTGTACTTCTTTGATCAATACATCCAGCTTTTTCGATGTTTTGGATGAATCTATCGCATAACGTACAATTGCAGCAAAGATAAGAACGACAATTAAACTTATAATTGAGATCACTACAGTCCAGATAAATTCAAAAATGGTGTCCAACTCCTTGCTGTCAAAATAATAAGTTATAAAACTCTTTCGAAAACCAAAACCATATGGTCCCTAGTATAACCATTATGGTGCCTAGTACTTTTAATATTATTTCGATATGTTTAGGGATATCACTGTTAGGAGGGTTATCTTCAAACTCGTAATTCGGTTTTATTTCTCGATATCTTATCAGGACAAATATTTTGTATAGAAAATCAGGAAAGAAGTAACATGCAATGCCCACGACAAATACGGGAGTAGATAAATAACCAAAGGTACTGGTGGTCCATTCCATCTCTATTCCCTCCATATTCATCCTCTTGGCCTCTCTCATTCTACCTCTACGAGAATGTCAGCACAGCGAACAATCAATTCAGGCATATTCGCACCATCAAATAAAACATGAAGCTCATATCCGTTATCCATCCGATACAGCTCTTGATATAGCCAGTAACTGCCTACAATCCCACCGTCTTGCTTGATGATTTCGGACGCAACCAGCGTAAGTTTATTTATATTGGTGAAGCCCCCACGGGTGTCAAAACGAATGACCACCTCACCACCCGTCAGCAGTTCTGTCACTGTACAATCATGGTATTGAATCCGCCCATGTATTTCATCTGTAATATCCTGTGCCATCATCACTTCTCTAAATTCTTTCGATATGCGTTCCATTTCTCTTCTATTCTCTACACTCTGTTTATTCAGCTGGAGCATAACTTCTCTCGTGCAATAACCCAACGTAAATACACGGATATCCGCAATTTGTTCAACGATTTCCTGTGGTAATTCTCCGCCTTGTATTGAAAATTCCACTCCATCGATTCTTTGTACTCTTCCTTACATTTCTTCTCATCAAACGGAGGACGTACATCATATTCTGCAATGAGTTTCTCTATATGCGCTCGTTCTTCCGGAGGCATGTGAAATACGATCTGATCCTCTTCAGTCACTTCTTCCTCACCGAAAGCTTTGTCTACGCGAGTAAGTACTTGACCATCATGCTCCAGCATGAAACGTGGGTCCAAGTTATATTGCTCTCGCTCCTGCTTCACATGTGCTTTTTCCTTTCTTTTATACAGCCTTAAAAATAGATCCTCATCTGACTCGTAAGCTCCGTTATGTACTCTTAAACCAAAATGAAGATGTGTCTGCTGACAAAGCTCATACCATTCTTTTGTTAAATATTTCATATGCATCTCTCCTGCTGATTTATAGAATCTACTTTGCTATTGAAGCATAGACCTGATCTCGTTAGAAACTGCTCTATTGTTTGCATCGCTACTCCTCCAAAATCTTCAGCCCTAACGATTCCTTATACTCAACAAACGAACTGTTCTACCCCACGGTTTGAAAAAATTTATGTTTAATCTCTTTGTCATTTCGCGCCGCCCATTCATACACTGATTCTACTCCTGCGGACTCCTGACCTCGTTGAAAATAAAAACATAGATCCATCGGCACTAACCGTTTACCATAGAGTTTGATGCCAATCCGTCTGTAATTCATATAAATACACTCAATCTGAGATGCATCATATCTCTGATTTCTCATAGAAATCACATGATCGCTTTCCAGCGTAATACTGGGTTTAGTGAAAAACAAACGCCAGAGCAGAAAAACGATATAACCGAGAATAAAGGTCAATATAACGATCAG
Source organism: Paenibacillus sp. FSL E2-0151 (assembly GCF_037993015.1). Taxonomy (NCBI): domain Bacteria; kingdom Bacillati; phylum Bacillota; class Bacilli; order Caryophanales; family Paenibacillaceae; genus Paenibacillus; species Paenibacillus sp. FSL E2-0151. Next base: position 1,876,038 of record NZ_CP150308.1, on the reverse strand, counting down.
GAAGTACTTCATAATACCATTTTCATCATAAATAATATTTCTGAAAAACATAGCTTCAATAACTAACATACATAATAGGCTCAACCATGCTCTTGGATAAATCGTCTTGTATGTGATGAGTTCCACCTCCTAATTATTCTCTTCATTAATCCGAAGCCACTCGGAAGGGGCTTTTCTGGCAAAATGCTTTTCAACAAAATCCAAAATATCATCAATTCCGGGCAATGCCGCATTTTCTTTAGCTTCGTCAAACGTCATCCATTGGTACTCGATATGTTCATGATTTAACCGGACAACCTGGCCTTCATCCACATATCCTACGAATACGGGAGCGGTATAGATATACTCCCCCATGGGTGAATAATATTGTTCGAATTGATTGGCAGAATACAACCGGACTTCCGTAATACCTGTTTCCTCATGAACTTCTCTGAGTGCAGCTTCCCATGCCTTCTCGCTCTTTTCTATCCCGCCGCCAACATAACACCACTCGTTATGCAACATACGACCAGCCCGCTTTAGCATCAGTACACGGTATTGATCGAGGCTTTTCTTCAATAGAACTACAGCAATGCCTTCACAACGAATGGGAACTACCTGTTTCACATGCTCTGCACCATCCACCTTCTCGTGCCCCTCTCTTCAACTTTCCTGAGAATCGAAATCCTCCAATACTTTAAACTTATCCCCGTGGATTTTGTCCAGATGCTCTTCTCCCCAATAACATAAATGGTCCAGCGCGGGCTTGAGTCCCCATCCGTAGTCCGTTAACTCATATTCCACTTTGGGAGGTACCTCTGAATATACCTTGCGCTGTATGATCTCATCCTTTTCAAGTCCTCTGAGCTGTGTTGTCAGCATCTTTTGCGTAATGTCCGGTATTAACCGCCGAAGCTCCGACGTGCGTTTCCGTCCTGTCATCAAATGATAAATAATCAAAGGCTTCCACTTCCCACCCATTACTTCCAAGGCCGCTTCCACGCCTACTTTATATTTTTTTGGAGCACTCATTTCTCCATGTTCTGTCATTTTTGAACCCCTCCATAAATAGGCTGTATCCCAAGTGAAAATATAAACTCTTTGCTACTCTTCTTTCTATTATTCAAGCCCATTTCGAGCCATCCATTTAGAGTACTTTAATGTTCCTATGGCACTTCATTCTTCCTATAGAACATCAAAGTGCGTACTTCCAGATGTTTTCATACCTGTTTATAATAGCATCAGCCACTGATTTATGGCTACAAGACTGCAATCCAGAAAGGTAGTGAAAGATAAGATGAACGTACTCGTTGTAGTATCCCACCCAAGAAAAGACTCCTTGACCTTTCAGGTAGCTCAACGTTTTGCACAGGGTCTTACCGATGCTGGTCACGGTTATGAGATATTGGATTTGCATGGGATTGGCTTCGACCCAATTCTCCGAGAGATGGATGAACCAGACTATACCCAAGAAAATCAGGTATTCTCGCCTGAGGTTGAGACGGAGATGGAGCGGTTGAAGAAACACGATGCTGTGGCTTTTGTGTTTCCTCTCTGGTGGTGGCATCTGCCAGCCATGTTGAAAGGTTATGTGGATCGTGTCATGAACAACGGATTTGCCTACGGCGCGAACAAGCTCCCTCATCAGCAGATATTGTGGATCTCTCTTTCGGGTGTGACGGAAGAACAGATGCAGAAGCGCAACTATGGTCAATCGATCGCCAACCTGCTCAATGTGGGGATTGCCGATTATTGCGGCGTGTCCCACTCGAGGGTTGAGTTTTTATATGAAACGTTGGAATCCAAGCCTGAGCATTATGAGGCACTGCTGAATCATGCACATCACTTGGGACTGAACTATGCCAACGATACTCCGACTCCATGATCGTATGAGAAAAAAGGTATGACCCGAATATGAATTCTGAAGTTTAGTGGTACGTTCAATGGCGAATCACTACGCTTGAACACGGCAAAAAGGTCGCTCCGAAGAGCGACCCTGCCTGTGTGTCTTGCATTATTTTACTGTCGAGAGAAGAAACTTCTCCAGCATAGTGATATCGGTAATGCTATGGTTGCAAGCTGTGTTATCCATGCATACGTACTGGGCAATGGAAGAAAAGTTATCTGGCGAATGAGCCTTGGTCTTCACGTTGAAGAATCCAAGCTCCTGATGACGATGACAGAACATGCAGTACCCTTTTTTGTTCGTGGGTGTAATCCGTCCCTCAATACCGAGGAATCTGCCTTCGTACGGGTACACGATGAACAAACGGCTCGTCGCAATGTCAGTCCATCTCAGATAGGTAGTACGTGCGTAATCGACTAACTCCAGATCCGGCACTTTGAGCTTTTTGGCCTTTGGAAACAGCTTTTGGATCTGCTTTGCCGATACTTGCGGATATGGAATCAGATATGATTCAAGCTGATTCAGATACGTCTGTAATTCATGTGTCGTCTCATACGTGGATAACTGCTCCAGCAGTTGCTTCTGCTCCAAAGTGAGTTCATCGAAGATGCTCACCGCATTGGTGCCGGCCGTATAACGGACGGTTTCCAATACTTTTCGATCCACAACCGAGCGTAGCGTTTTGAGCAGGAAATCAGCTTGTTTTTGAATATAATTAAATTGATGATTCTGAATAAATGGTGTTTGCATGGCGTTCAGCCCCTTATTTTTATTGGAAGAACAAATAAGGTGCAAAGCCTGCGGGATGTAACATTATGTTGATATTGATTTCAGGGCAACAATCTCATTTTGTCGCGCCCTACACAAAGTCCGCCCCTATTCAGGCTTTGCGTAAGGCTTTCTAGCGAACGAGCAATCCGGCATTATCCATATTGCCACGTCATAACCCCCAATACGATAGATATATCGAAATTATAACAGGGCATCATAGTGTAGGCAACGGGCTTCATTCCAATTTCCTCTGTTCAAGAAATATGATTACATCTCAGGCTTTCTTCCCATTTTCCACGAAATGATCTACTGCTGACTGCTCAATGGCCAGTCCTTCCGTGTAACGCTCTATGAACAAGGCAAATCCATTCACATCCGCGCTATTCGGTGAAACCTCTTGTCCTTCTGCATCAATAAACACCTTGGTAGTAAGGTACTCCGCCAAACCCTCGTTCTGCTGCTTATTAACCATGTAGGAAGCCAAAATAGCCATTCCCCATGCGCCACCTTCACCAGCGGTAGACATGACCGAAACGGGAATATTCAGTGCGGATGCGCACATTTTTTGAGCGACTCGTGGGGTTTTGAACAATCCGCCATGCGCCCAAATGTGCTCAATCGTTACGTGCTCCTTCTGTGTGAGAATATCCAGCCCGAGTCTTAGTGCAGCAAACGCAGCAAATAGATGGACTCTCATAAAGTTTGCCAGATTGAAGCGGCTCTCTGGAGAACGTACGAACAACGGACGACCTTTTGCAATTCCTGTAATGTTCTCGCCTGAATAGTAGCCATAGCTCAGTAAGCCACCGCCATCAGCGTCAGCTTTCAGCGCTTCATTGAACAACACACTGAATAACTGGTTCATATCGGGCTTCTGTCCCATCGCCTCATAAAACTCACGGAACAAGTCGACCCAGGCATTAATATCGCTGGAGCAGTTATTCGCAAGAACCATAGCCACAGGATTGCCATCAGGTGTAGTCACGATGTCGATCTCAGGGTATACCGTAGATAGGTTTTTATCTAATACAATCATGGCAAAAATCGATGTACCTACGGAAATGTTACCCGTACGTTTTTGGACACTATTCGTAGCGACCATGCCTGTTCCAGCATCGCCTTCCGGAGGGCACAGTGGAATATTGGATTCCAAGTTACCTGATGGATCTAACAATCGTGCACCAGCTTCACTAAGATATCCGGCATGTTCACCGGCAGTGTACACTTTAGGTAAAATATCTTTAAGATTCCACGGGTAGCCTTTGTCGGCAATTATATCGTCAAACTTCTTCAACATATCTTCATGATATCCCAGTGTGGATTCATCAATTGGGAACATACCTGAGGCATCCCCTATACCAATAGCTTTACTGCCAGTTAACAGCCGATGTATGTAACCCGATAACGTCGTAATATAATTGATGTTCGTAACATGCTCTTCTCCGTTCAAAATCGCTTGATACAAATGTGCGATGCTCCATCGCTCTGGAATTTTAAACTGGAATTTCTCGGTTAGCTCTGATGCAGCCTTCCCCGTTGTGGCATTACGCCATGTACGAAACGGAACCAATAACTCCCCATTTTGATCAAGTGCAATATAACCCTGCATCATAGCAGAACATCCGATTGAGCCAATTTTTTGTATCGTTACACCATAATTTTTTTCAATCTCTTGCTTTAATTGATGATAAGTTTGTTGCAACCCATGAATCATTTCATCCATATGGTAAGTCCAGTAACCGCCAATCAATTGATTTTCCCACTCATAACTGCTTGAACAGATGGTATTAAAATGGTGATCCATGAGTACAGCTTTGATTCGTGTGGATCCAAATTCAATACCTAGCGAAGTTTCTCCCCTGACTGTTGCTTGTTTCAAGTTTTGATCCATCATCGTATTCATCCTCTCTCAATTTGGACTTCGCCCGATTCGGAAATAGGTGATTTGAATAGCCCAAATCAAGGTGTAAATTTCATGAAGAAAGAGCAGGATTGGAGCTGTAACGGACAATTACAAAGTTAATACCGCCTGTACTTCGCCACATGCCAATATTTCACCAGTTTGAATAAAACCAAGAGAGTCATAGATCTTCTTCGCAACGACATTTTCAGGTTTGTAGGTGAGTTCTACAACTTTGGCTTTTCCACGTGGGAAAGTTCTCGCATACTCGATTGCTTTTACTACCATTTCTTTACCATATCCCTTACCTTGGTATCGCTGGTCAATCATCATCTTGAAGATGCCATAACTGCTATAATCAAAATTGCCATCCCCGTCATCATAGTACATCGAAATAAAACCTACCATATTGTCTTCCTTATAGACTGCAAAAGTAATAATAATCTGCCCCTCATCTGAGGCAACGTACGCTTCAGCAAGTGCATGTTGGTTCGAGGATATGAATCTTTGTTGGTCTGGAGTGACTTTAAGTTCAATACATTCGATAAAATTATCCCAAGTTATTCTTCTAAATTCCATTTTGAATTCCCTCCCGCACTTATCATCATTACTATTTTCTTCCTATTTTGTTGCACTAATATAGCTCAATTTAAAAATACGATCATACATATATGTGTAAGAATCGTAATACTCAAGCGCCTTTTTTCTCTCTTCGTGGAAAGACTTTAATCTTTCCTTGTCCCCGGTATTAACATAGGCTATTAACTCAGTACTCGCTTTTTTATATGATTCCACACTATAACCCGCATCAGAAAAATCAAAGGAATTATAGTCTTGTACTGGAGTAAACACCTCTGGACGGATCCAGCCCTTAAATTCGGCTTCCTTTATTAACTGTTGTAATCTGGAGATGTCAACTTGCTCTTCTAATATCACTTTACTAAGAACATCAACCACTTCTTGCTCGATCTTGTTGAATTTGCTTGTAAATTCATGATTGGAAAGATGCATCTCTATTAAATTTTTAGTGTAATGAGAATAACTATTCACTAGATTAAGCTTGGAATTCTTATACTCTACCGCAAATCTTGCATCACGAAGAACACTGGCCGGGATATAAGCATGATTGTCAATTATTTTGACTTCTGTCCCTGCCCTGGTCTTTAGTTCTTTTCCATTCAAAAATATACTTATCTTCTGTGGTGCGCTTGTCGCTGCAAAAGCAAGAGAAGCGCTTACTAACGACAAAGCAAGAGTAACGATTATCATTTTTTTCACTTCGTACACACCCTCTTATATGAATAATAAAAATAACTTTCAATCAGCTATCCTCGTACCATTTTATTCAAATAAAGGTAATACACTACATATGTGCAACGTTCTTTATCCATACACCAAAAAGAAGCCACCTCCCTGGCCTTCCCCAGTTCAGTGACTCCATTTTACAATCCTATTCATTCCCTACATTCAACTACTCCTTAACAGCTCCAACCACAATCCCCGTTACAAAATAACGTTGCAGGAACGGATACACAAGCAGGATCGGCAGCGCGCTGATAAAGATCTGCGAAGCCCGAATGGTCCGTTGCGACAGGTTCTTCACCGCTTCTGGATCAAGCTTCGACATATCGGCCTGCACGATGATCGTCTGCATGAATGTCGCGAGTGGCAGCTTCTCCGCATCACGGATGTAGATAATCCCGTCAAAGTATGCGTTCCAATGCCCAACCATCATGAAGAGCGAAACCGTTGCAATAACAGGTACGGAGACAGGCAGATAGATTTTGATAAACGTCTTAAAGTGCCCTGCGCCATCGATAAATGCCGCTTCTTCCAGATCCTTCGGAACGGTACGGAAGAAATTCAGCAGCAAGATAATGTTAAACACCGCAACCAATCCTGGCAGGATCAAGGCCAGCAATGTGTTCATCAGTCCCAGCTTCAGAATCAGGATGTACCCTGGAATGAGGCCACCGCTGAACAACATCGTGATGACAAAATACCACAGATAGATGTTACGTGCGCGGAACACCCGCGTCTCTTTGGAAAGCGCATAGGCTGCAATCGTGTTGACGATTAACGCAAGTCCAGTACCAAGTACCGTCCGCTCCACAGATACCCATAAGGAGGAGAGGAAGTTGGTATTGGCAAATGTCTTGGCATACGCCTCCAGTGTAAACCCAATCGGCCAGAACGTTACGAGACCAGCATTTGCAGGTGCAGATGCGCTAAGTGATACCATGAGCAAGTGATACAAAGGCAGCAAGCAGAGCAGTGAAAGGATGGTCAGTAACACATTGTTGAATATGCTGAATATGCGGTAAGGCATCGTTTTATGGTACATTCGTTTGTCATCCTTTCTAGAAAATTCGATATCCGGCGAATCGGTAAGCCAGTCGGTACGAGATCACAATCAGGATCAGGCTGATGACCGATTTGAACAGATTCACAGCGGTAGCGAAACTGAACTGCCCACTAAGCAGACCTTCTCTGTACACAAACGTATCGATAATATCTCCTTGTTGATAAATCAACGGACTATATAAGTTAAAGATCTGGTCAAAGTTCGCGTTAAGCACATTACCCAGTGCCAAGGTTGCGATTACGATCCCAATGGGAATCAGTGCTGGGATGGTAATATACATCGTTTGTTTCCAGCGTCCTGCCCCATCTACTTCAGCTGCTTCATAAAGTGCAGGGTTAATGCCAGACAGTGCCGCGAGGAAGATGATTGTGTTGAATCCAAACTCTTTCCAGACATCACTCGCAATAATCGTGAAGCGGAACCAGCTGCCATCCCCCAGGAAGAAGATCGGTTTGATGCCAAATACCGAAACCAGGAACTGATTGACAATACCCGTCTGGGCCAGTATGTCGATCAGAATGCCTGATAGTGTAACCCAGGACAGAAAGTGAGGAAGATACACGAGCGTTTGAATCGTTCTTTTCAGCGCCATCTTCCGTACCTCATTAAGTAATAAGGCGAATACAAACGGAATAATCAGGTTCATGACAATCTTGGAACAGGCAAAGAACAACGTGTTCCACGTAATTTGCAGGAAATAATCATTTTCCCACATGTACCTGAAGTGTTTCAGTCCTACCCATTCGGAATTGAAAAATCCCAGTGCAGGTTTATAATCTTGAAATGCCATCAAAATCCCGGACATCGGAATGTATGAAAATATAAAGACCATAATGGCCGCCGGCAACACCATGAAGTGCAGAATCCATGGCTGTTTGTAGCGTTTTTTTCTCTTTTTATCCAGCTTGTTCCCAACGTTTGCCTGCGGGATCCGCTTACCCTCCAATTTAGCCTCCATAGCGCTTCTCCTGTTCCCAAAAAAAGTTTTTGTGTGTGATCGGGTTCTCTGATATAAATAGTATCAAGCCATTCTGAGGTCTGCTATATAACATTGTTAGGCTTGATAGTGTTTTGTTAGGGTATCATCAGAAGAGGTAGTTTACACACGAATTAGAAGGAGACTTTTCATGTATATATGGAAGCGCTTAATGCCTTTTCAAGGTAAAACCAGATCCCCATTCAGTCTTTTTGCCAAAATAAACTTGTTAATTGTGGTCTTGTTCATCCCCATTCTAATCATGTACACCTACTCGAATAACGTCACCTATGATGTCGTCAGCAAAGAACTGCAGATCTCCAACACCAAACAGCTCACGTTTCTGTCCAGTCAGATCGACTCCCGTATCAATCAGATGATGGATTTCAGCCTGATTCTCTCCCGAGACCCCAATGTCAGAGCATTCAACGGCCTTAACATGTGGGATGATCGGTATGACCGGATGCAGACCCGTTATGTGATACAAGAGAAGATGACGCTGCAAACCGGCGTTACGGATATATGGCCCACCCGATATGCGGTGCATTCACAGCAGAATGAGGATGTCATCGCCAACTACAATCGAACCACAGGATATGATGAAGAGTATCTGAAAAAAAATATGAGCGGACGATGGACCTATGGGGATCAAGGAGCCGTATCAGAGGATGAACTAAATTCCTTCTATTGGTTCTATACGGATTCCTTGGCACAGCCGGGGATGCTCACGGGAAGTAATCTGGTGATTGAAGCCAGCTTCAGCTACGAGAACATTCAAAATATGCTGGATACGTATAAAGCGGGCGGACAAGGCGATCCTTTCTTGTATCACAAAGGAAATTCACCCATTCTGAATCGCAGCGCGGACAAGCAGTTGTCCGCAGAACTCATTCAGTATCTGGACACGCATTCTCCGGAAGATACTACACAGGATGTCGTAGAGCTGAACGGTAAGAACTATCTGGTTAGTTCCGTGAAGTCCACTTATCTGGATTGGCATCTGGTGGACGTGATTCCACTGTATCAGATTTTGAAACCTATCTCGCTGAGTCAGAATCTGTTCTACACCTGTATGATTTTGCTGCTGGTGGTGGGTATCTCTGCGTCAATCCTGCTGTACCGAAATGTTCAATATCCGATCAAAAAGCTGATCAAAGGCTTACGCCGCGTCGAGCAAGGGGATTATTCTGTGCGACTGCATAGCAAAAACCAGAATGAGTTCTCATTCCTGTTCCGCCGATTCAACGATATGTCCCATCAGATTCAGGATCTGATCGAGAATGTGTTCCATGAGAAAATTAGAGCCAGGGAAGCTACGCTGAAGCAATTACAAGCGCAGATCAATCCGCATTTCCTATATAATTGTCTTGGTTATATCATTAACATGGCCCAGATGAAAGACGAACAAGCCGTGGTGTCCATGGCGCATAACCTAAGTGCGTATTATCGCTACACCACCCGTATGGAACGGGAGACGTCGTCACTACAAGAAGAGATCAAACTGCTCATCAACTATCTGGATATCCAGAAGCTGCGCAATGGTCGTATTGAGTATCACATCGATATCCCTGAGGATATGCTTGCCCAGTCGGTGCCACGATTAATGCTTCAACCGATGGTTGAGAATTCCGTCATTCACGGCGTGGCGAAGTCCTATTCATCCGGGGAAATCCGAATTACCGGGGAGCGCTTGAACGGTTTTGGCAGAATATACATCGACGACGATGGTCCTGGCTTAAGCCCGGAACAGTACGAAGCGCTGAACTTGAAGATGCAGGAACCACTACAAGAAGAAATGGGCTGCGGCCTTTGGAATACGCACCAACGAATCACGCACCTGTTCGGCAGTCATTCCTACCTCCTATTCGGCCCATCCCCACTTGGCGGATTCCGAACCGAAATCATCTGGGAGATACCAAATGAGGACACAAATTCCGATAAAGATAATACCGATACGAATTGATACGATACAAACAATAAATTGACGATTTAATTTTGAACAAGATCATGTACACGATAACGCAGAGGACAGAAAAACCTGAAGAAACGAAGTGTTCGGAAGTGTTCTCATGAAAACCATTCTGGAAAGAATGCCTCATCGGAGCATACGCTTCGCTTTTATTACAAATTCAACCTTTATATAGGGCTTGTTTTAAAATAAAGGGTTATACTTTACGTGAACCAAAGCGAAGGATTGAAGGGATTCTGGAGAAGCGCAGCGTTCGCCTTTCAAGCACCATTTTAACCATCCAATCTTCAAATTCAGAAAATGGGGCTTGAACAGCGATCGAAAGAACCCTTCAAATCCGTAGCGACCTCGTTCACAAGAAGCATCCATTGATTTTAACTCTTAAGACTTATATACCACCAAGGAGACACTACACCATGCAAATGATGATCGTAGACGATGAAGCACACTGGGTCGATAACCTGTCCATGACCAAGCCATGGCACACACTGGGGATCGAACATGTGCATAAAGCATACTCGGCACACGAAGCACTACAAATGATTGACACCCACCCCATCGATATCGTGATCTCGGACATCCAGATGCCTGAAATGACGGGCATTGAACTGATCGAACGTATCCGCATCCGGGACAAAAAAATAAAATGTATCCTGTTATCCGGATATTCCGAATTTGATTACGCCAAAAAAGCCATCCAGTTCGAAGCCGTGGACTATCTGCTGAAGCCACCGACAGACGAGGAATTAATGGGCGCTGTCCAGAAGGCCATCGATCAATTGAACAACGAATGGGAAATGGTCAGTTCACTGACACGAACGCAGTTTACGTTGCGAGAGAATCTCCCCCATTTGCGGGGACGACTGCTCCTAGGCGCTTTGCAAGGACAACGAATCGCCGCTGCGGAATGGGATCGGAAGCTCGCTAATTACGCTCTCCCTTTCCATACCGGCGATGCCGCATTAATGTTGGTTCGTTTGGAAGAAGAATTCGGACACTATGACAGCAATGATCAGACCCTGATCGAATATGCGATCATCAATATGGCGGAAGAGATTATGGGTGAGTTTATGGAAGTTTGGGGCGTCAAGGAGGAGCACGGATATCTCGTGTTTTTACTTCAGTTTAAAGATCGGAAAGGCGATATTGGGAAAGAAACCATTCTGGAGAAGCTATCGATTCAGCTCCAATCCAAAGTAAAACAGTTTCTGAAAGGCTCCCTCTCCATCGTTATCACCGAGTGGTTCACCTTTCCGGATCAGCTCTACGATCGTTTCCGTCAGGCTTCCGCTTATTTCCGGCAGATCGTTGGAGACGAACGCGAATTTGTCATGCGTGTCAGCGATGTCGAGACACCTGCGGCACAAGGTCCCTTGGATGTTCTGTACACCCCGCCCACCTTTATTAGTTTGCTAGAGAGCGGACAATGGGATGCAGCGGAGGAGAAAATACGCGCGGTCTGCGCCGAGTTGGATGAGAAATGGTCGGAATCATGGGAGCACTGTATGGAGGCAGGTTTTCTTATTACGGCTTCATTCACCAATATTGCCCATCGGAACAAGTTGACTCTGACCACTTTAATGGGAAATGATGTCGAGGATTTGCAAAGTGGGGAAGTTTTCGCTACCATCAGCAAATTGCGGAAATGGTCGCTCAGTGTACTGGGCAAACTCAAGGAAGGCACGTCCAACGAGATCAAGGACATTCGTTCCGAGTATGTGAAGAAGATTCAGGATTTTACAGATAAGAACCTGCATCTGGATGTGTCTTTGCGTGTGCTCGCTGACCATGTCAATCTGCACCCGACCCATTTATCCAAAATCTATAAGATCGAAACGGGCGAAGGCATCAGTGATTATATCTCACGCCTGCGCATGGATCGGGCCTGTCACAAGCTGGTCACGACCACCAAAAAAGTGTACGAAATCAGCATGGAGATTGGCTATATGGACCCAGCTTATTTTATCAAAGTGTTCAAACGCCAGTTTGGCGTTACACCGCAAGAGTACCGAGACCAGCACAAATAACATCTTAGAGGTTGTTCAAAAAATCCGCTTTTGATTACGAAGGATGCCTCACGGCATCATCAGCATCGAATATGGAATTCAGCCGAAATGTCCGTTGCTCACGTAGTTTGCCTACGCTCCGCTACTCCATTTCTAGCTTTATCCCATCTTCTCGGTACTGAAAACCGAATTTTTTGAACTTCATTTGAACATTCACTAATAGAGTCCTATCGAAACTAACAAACTCATATAGATGCACTCCCGCACAAATTGGTACAGTTACACTGTAAAGATCATACACCGTAGGGGGATTGAACAATGATCAAATTCAAAAAAACATGGTGGTCACTGCTCATGGTTATCGCGCTCATCACGATCACTGCGTGCGGCAGTGGCGAGACAAGCAGTGACAATGGTAATAATACGCCGGGAACTGTCGGCTCAGCTGAAGCAGAAGCTGCTTTTGCTAAAGGAAAATATGACCCACCCATCGAGTTCAGTTCGGTATTGATGCCGAAGAAATACGTGCAAGGAGATACCAAAGAAAATAACGTGCACGATCGCTGGATGCTCGAAACGCTGGGTATGAAGCATAAAGATACCTGGTATCCGGCCAACGACGATCAATACAGACAAAAGCTGCAACTGGCTATCGCCTCTGGCGAGACGCTGCCTGATTTCGTGACAGTACCTACCAATGCGGTACTGACCAATCAGCTGATTGACTCCGGTCAATTCATCGCCATTGATGAGTTGTTCGACAAGTACGCGAGTCAGACCCTGAAAGATCATGCAACAGCACATCCTGAACTGTGGTATCCGTTCACGAAGGACGGCAAGAAGTACAACATGCCGATCATGGAGTACACCGATAACGACGATACACTGCTCTGGCTCCGCGAGGACTGGATGGAGAAGCTGAACCTGGAAGCTCCAAAAACCATCGCAGACCTTGAGAACATCATGGACAAATTCAAAAACGAGAACCCGGACGGTCTGTCTCCAGACAAAGTATTCCCACTGGCGATCTCGCTGAAAAATAACACCAACACCTGGATGGGCCAACTCGACTGGTTGTTCGGTGCATATGGCACAATCGAGGAGCAATGGAACAAAGACGCAAACGGCAATCTGGAGTACGGCTCCGTTAACCCGGGTGCGAAACAAGCCCTTGCCAAGCTGGCTGAATGGATGGAAAAAGGATATATCCATACCGACTCCGCCCTGTGGGATGAAGGTAAATCAGCTGAAAGTTGGACGGCTGGCAAAGCGGGCATTCTGCCTGGCGCAAACTGGGTTCCAGACTGGCCTGCACCTGACCTGCTCAAGAACGTACCTGGCTCAAAGTATAAAGCTTACCCTGTTCCAGCTGGCCCAGACGGCAAGATCGGTACGAAGTGGCAGAACTCTGGCGTCAACGCCAGCATCATGATCAACAAAGATGCCAAGCATCCAGAAGCAATCTTCTTGTACTACAACTACTTGCTCGATAACCTGGCTAATCCGGCTGCGGGCAGTGAGTATGAATATGGCTTTGCCAAAGGTTACGACTGGGATATTGTAGACGGCAAACCAACCAGTGACAAAGAGAAGATCAAAGACTTCTCCAACGAGTTCCCGTTCCTGACAGGGCCAGCCCGTATCCCGGATCTGTTCATGAAAACCCTCGTGAAGCTGGCTGACGGCGAGAAGCCCGAAACACCTTACGAGAAACAAATGGCCGAGTTCCGCAAACCGGAAAACTGGTATGCAGGTAAAGTGGTCATGTCGCAAATCGACATCCGTAAGCAAAACTACTTTACTGGCGCTGCAACACCAACCATGGTATCCAAATGGAACCTGCTCCGCCAGTCCGAGATGGAAACCTTCAACAAAATCATCTACGGCAAACTGCCAGTTGATGCCTTTGACCAATTCGTCGCCAACTGGAAATCCAATGGCGGAGATCAGATCACGCAAGAAGTGAATGAATGGTTTAAATCGGTAAGTGCGAAGTAAGGATTGAAAAAGTAACACGGGTCAAAATAAAAGTATAAAAAACAAGCCGAAGCGTGCATTGCCATCGCTTCGGCTTGTTTTTCTATATCTAGGTAACCTAGCACTTTAAAATACAGGAACTTCAACAGAATCTGTGCCCATAACTCTCTTTCCATCTTTCTCTTCTGATCCAACCTCAATACCAATTTTCAATGACTCAGAGGTGGACATCCCCTTTTTATCGGGACTTAATTCGATCACAATCGTTCCAGTACCTCCGCCATTTGCTATGTAATTTCGTTCTCTCCCAACTTCAATCATTGTGCACCATGAAGAGTCATCAGAAGAATTCATCCAAGTGGATACATACTCAGCAGGCTTTAAGTTCGATTGATGTTCAGGATAACTGCTGTTGATGCTGGAGACACTCCATTGATCAGGGATATAAAATGCAACACCACCCCAGTCAGTGGGGTCAATCTCTAAATGTGCTACTATCTTGATATGATCAATATGCTCCTTCTCACCCTCAACGAATATCGACCCTTCTGTCATAGTCTTTAAATTCGTTGATTTAGCATCCAGATCAAAGTTCTTAACTTGAATAATATTGCCATTAACAACTGGCTCATTGGCTTCCTTTTTGTTGAAATTCAAAAAAAACAGAATAAACACAATCGAAATAAACATAAAAAGCAAGATTAAGTATTTAGATCTTTTTTTCATAATAACCATACCTCGCTTCTACCCTTGTTTCTTTAAGCTTAACACATACTCAAAGCCCTCCTTTCCTTAATTTAGAATTTGGGAAAGTAGAGCATTAAAACCGGAGCCGAAGCGATAGATTCACGCTTCGGCTCCGGTTTTTAAGTTAAGATCTAGGCAGCTTCGCCTGACTTATGGGTTCGCCTTAGTGGATCAAGCCTCTGTCTCGGTCTCCTCTGGCATCGACTGACCCAGCAAGGATACTGTGAGCTCAATGCCATCTCGTAGCCCCTGCATATACAACCGCTCATTTTCTATGCCTTTGCTGACAATATAACGATTCTCCCACTCGGTATATTCAGGTGTTTGCTCGACATCTTTACCTGCAAACAAAACTTCAAATGCTTCATCTGTTCCCCCACGTACTCGACTCAGTTCAGGATCATGTTCAATCCGGGCAGTCACCTCATCCAGCCTTGCTTGAATCGCTCGTTGCATCCACCGTGGAAAATCCATAGCTTCTCCTCCCCTACGCATTATGTACCTCACATCATCGTGCAACTCGGCTATATCTTGCCTTCATCTCACTAACTCGTACCACCAGTTCATCCACCCTTCGGCTCTGTTCCTGAACCTCAGGGTTCTCCCACAACGGAATCGCTTGCTTCAAGGATGCTCTCCAAGCTGATTAAGCTTGCTCCGTTCCTCTTCCAATAAGTTAAGCAACCGGCTCATACATCCACCTCTCAGATGGGTCTAAACTGCGTCATGTCTTGTTAATAATAGACGCCGCACGATGGTATACACCACTTGTATCTTTCTTAATCAATTGTATTTGAAAATCCTACGATTTTAATGCGGATAACGAATTAAATAAAATTACCATTGGTTTAAATCTCCGGTGGCTAAAAATAGTATCAAAACTCCACATATACAAGCATACAAATGAAAGTGGAATATTACACAATACTAAGTAGTTTCAACATGAATTTTTAAAGTTTTTTTATAAAGTTCTTCAATTTCTATGAATCTACTATGTGTTTCAGGAGAAAACCTACATGAATCAGTTAAGTAATACTGCTTACTATCTATCGGATAATTTAAATACCATCTTTCAATTTCTCCATCTTCTTCAATTTCAAAGTATACATACTTATTATTGGAATTGGGAAGTGCATTATCAAAGTCAAAAAAACGGTATAATAGTCTTCCAATGGGCATAAGGAAACATACTATAATAATTAAATAGATAGCAGAAATTAAACTCATGATAAAGAAGATCTCTGAAATAGTTAGCTTTTCTGTATCATTTAGAACAAGTGAAAATTGAGCTCCAATATAGTAAGAGGGAAGAAGGTAAAAACCAACTGAAAAAATTAGTACAATTAAAAACACTACAACCGACCAAACTTTTGGCATAGGTCTTACTAAATCTGTCATTTTTTTATTTTTTACCTCTAATACAGATACAACAAACATAAGAAAAGCTATTAAAGAGATACCCCATATAATTGCTATTATAGGATTAAACATAGACTTTTCTTTAAATACACTAACAGTAATTGATAACATGATAATAAGTATGATGAAAACTTCAAACAAGTATTTAACAATTCTAACTGAAAATCTTTTTTCTTTTGACAACATTTTAACTTCAACTGGGTTTGATGTGAACAGAGTAATCGGTCTTATTCTAATAATCATAAGTATGATTGCAAATACAATACTTGGTATACCTACAATTTTAGATAAATTTTCTAATAGTTCTTCCACTTTTTATACTCCTTTTTAAAATCAAATTTCACCTTTGCGTACTTCAAGAGTTACTTGTAGAAAATCAAGTGAGTCAACGACTTCTTACTGATGTTTGCTTTCTCATGCATTTTCGGTAAACCAATGTGTATTTTTGATTCTGTTACGAAGTCTTTGCAACCGCTTCTTAGCTCTGCCTAACATAAAAACAGTAGCAAAGGTAGCTTTAACTTTTCGCATTTAACAGCCTTCTAATATGACTTCCTCACAATATCTGGAATACTATAAACTAAAAATGGTTCGTTTTAGGTAATACACACTTATCGAACTCCCAAAGAAGAAAACCAATTTCAAATGGACTGCCTCCATAAAATTTCTGAAAAACCCTTTTCGAAGTTAGTATTAATTTTCACTAAATTTGAAGTTCTTTGTTTATATATCCTTTTCTCGCCATCTCTTTATAAGTTCCTAAAATATCATTACGTTCTGTAGTATCTAATGCTTGATCGTATGAATAACCAAGATATAGCATATAGAACCTAACAGCAAATAAATAATTCTCGTATCTTTCTATCGTTGGTGAAGAAGCTATTTCTCTTAATGTTGATTTTGCAGTTAAGACTGATGGTTCTATGAAACTTTTTATTATTTGATAATTTCCCGATGTAGCACGTCTTTGACCATCAACTAAGCCGCCAACTCTATTCCAAAGTGGTAAATCTCCGTGCCGTTGTTTATAGGTCTCAATTAATATACCCTCAACTATTCTTAAATTTTCTATGTCTGCTTCATTTCTTAGATCAAATACTGGAAAATCTTCTACTTTGATACTACCCCAGCGTTTTTTATTCTTTCTAGTAATTGGTTGTGACAAAGGAGATTGTACAAAAATTGAATACCCAAGTCTATCGTATGTATTAAAGTATTCATTGATCTTCTCTTTCTTACATGCATTCGGATTGATCGGAATGATGCCATTATGTTGTTTAAAACGTTCTTCAAGATCAATCGCCAAACCAATATAGTATACTTCCTTTGTGTAGTAATTCCAAAATGTATAAATACCTGCAGAAGACCAACCATAATTGTCATTTGCACTACATAATTCTCTAAGTGCCGCAGTTATGTAGATAGCTTCTTCTTTTTTATAAGCATCAAGAATCGCAGTAGCAAACATATTTTCATCCTCTCAGTAAATCTCCGATAACGTTCCTGTATCCACGACCCGCCGCATGATGGGTGTCCGGTGCTTCTAATTCCTCGAAATGCTTATCTGCCGGGCCGAGGGCGTACCGATGTGTGAATATAATGTTATGCGGAGTGGCTGTTTTTCTGTCATAATTTTATTTGTAATTAGATGCTGTCCTTTTACTCATTTTAAATTGTACTTCATTACATCTTTAGCTTGATTATAAATTACTGTAAGGTAGCTATTATCAACTCCTTCAATAATCTTATCTAACATTCCTTCTTTTAATGAATTCCTTTGTAACGCTCTTGAAAAATCATTAATATCAACATTTTCTTTTGCTATTGTAAAAATCTTATCAAACAATTCTCCTGACTTCTTTATATCAGAACCATTTGCATCTAATTCAATTACTATTCGTTTAGCCTTATCAAAATGCTTTCTATCATATTCCAATAAAATAAGAACTGGATTATAGGGATAGGAAATTGCAAAATCAGCTTCTAATTTCTTCAGAAACTCAAGATATATTTCATCATTGAAATAATAATGCTTGCCTTTTATCGTTATTTTCTCATCATTTCGTTTGAAATTTTCTTCCAAATACCCAGGCAAATAAAAGTTTATAAACCTTCCTGAATTATAATCAAATCTGTCAATATAATTTAAGATATAATCTTTACATGGTTGTTGACGATAGTCAGCTATCAATAAACCAAAGGTAGCCGGAATCTCCATATTTTCTCGACGTTTTATTTCGTGGACTAACCTGTCATATTGTCCCAATGGCCACATAATGTCTCCTCCTAAATCGTATAATCTGGGTTTACAGTAATTTCGCATAATGTTCCTGTGTTCCTGACGTC
The DNA here is from genome assembly GCF_037993015.1 of Paenibacillus sp. FSL E2-0151. Classification (NCBI taxonomy): domain Bacteria; kingdom Bacillati; phylum Bacillota; class Bacilli; order Caryophanales; family Paenibacillaceae; genus Paenibacillus; species Paenibacillus sp. FSL E2-0151. The sequence continues at coordinate 1,857,677 of NZ_CP150308.1, read as the reverse complement.
GATTCCCCTTAGATAGCTCTTATCTTAGGGAAATCGATGTGTCTGCCTGCTTCCGCTTCCTCGGAATCCCTCAGGCAGACTGAGCGTCGTCAGCCGAAATGCTGGAACATGTTGTTAACTGATGTTGCTGCCTTCTTGAATATTTTTACGATTACTATGGTATTTATATTTTCTAAACAAATCACTAATGTCATCAGTACTCCTAATATAAACTTGCATGATTTCACTTCTCTGTATGAAGTTATTTACTCTGGAAATACTAAGATTACAAAATAGAAAAATCCTAATTTTAAGTCTAAATCGTAAACTTTCATCAATAGTTTTCATGAAAATCAATCTTATAAAAAGCACCTCATAAGCAGAAATAACCGTAAATAAATAAATGTAAAATACAAACATAAATGATAATAATAAAGGCAGAACAATATCTTTTACCTTGTCCACTAATACCAAATATTCAAAATTTATAATTATAAACTTTGTTGAGTGGTAAATAACTAGTATACCGATACTAATCAAGACGAAGTTAAAGAACTTCTTAATGGTATTTCCACCTTTGCTTTGAAGGTCAGGGGAATGATCTATTATCACGACAAATATCGATACACATGATGCAATAAAGGTTAAAACAACTTCACTTAAGAATGAAAAACTGTACATATTCGATATAAATTGTATTAAAGCAATTATTTTAATGTTATCTTTGACAAACGTAATAAAATATCGAATATCTCTCCCTTTCTCTATAGCTCTAACAGACGAAATGATTCCTACAATAAGAAACCATAATATAGAATCTTTTAATTGTCTTAACTCCCAAAAACCAATATATTTTAATATGAGTAACATACATATGAAATAAATAATCATACTCGAATACCAATAAATCAGCTTAATGTTAAACATACTATTTAGTAATCCCGGTATTGTCTTTCTTACGCCCTTAACAGAGAATGCACAAATAATAATGGCTATAATCCAAAATCCTAATGCTAACTCTCTATTATTAAAAATTTCTGTTATCTCAATAATTCCACTTTGAACATTAACAAATACTATTTTCATAAGATCGATAAGACCGTTGTAAAAGTATTGACAAAAGTCAATTGTTTTATTGATCATTTTTTTTGTATTGGTATAATGAAAGTATAAATTATAACAGATTGTTAAAACCAAGAATAACAGAATGGTTTCAATAAATAATATGATTGATAGTGCTTTTATTCTATTGAACTTAAAAATCTTCATGACTCACCTCCAAACTGCAGCAATTTCAGTTAACTTTCCTGTATTCACGACCCGACGCATGTCGGGTGTCCGGCGTATGCCGGACCCAGGACGAATGTCCGCAGCGCGAATATTATGTTATCTGATGGATCGGTATCTTTGATTTGTATTCAAAAATCTTTTCTTTTAAATTGTTTTGTATTCGTCTTAATCGCAACCGGCTTAATTGGTGTCATTAATTCGTTCCTAATATAGGTTTTACAATTTGGACATTGATAGTTTTTATATTTTGGTGATACCCTCGATAAATGCACTTCTTTATTTTCTACATCAATACAACGAGGGCAATATGGATTTTCTTTCTTCAAATCGCTTTTCTTCCAATATACCTGATCTTCAAAATTGAATAATTTATCTATATTTTCACTTTTATTTTTTTTTTCTTTTTTAATCTTTGAGTAGGCTACCTTAGATACTGCACTTAAAACTACTATCCCGACTCCACTGAATAACCACTCTTTATTATTAAATAACCAGTTCAATTACTTTCCTCAATTCAATTGAATTTGATGTATATATTATAAAATGATTTTCCGATATTTCAGATACCGTTTCTGTATTAATGAACCCCACAGCGGCTGTCTGCTGAAATGCTCCTCGAAATTCCTCCCGCAGACCAAGGCTCCACCGGAGCCGCAGCGTGAATATTATGTTAAGCGATGCCCTTGTCTTCTTCGAATCTACTTTAATAATAGGGTTGCTTTCTCGACCTCGCCTTGTTCATCTAAGTATTTTAAAGTTTGTTCAATATCCTCATCATTCATGGTTCTTACAATGATTAAATGCTGAATATTAATTCCTGGGGGATCTAAATTGGGTTTTTCAAAGTGTTTAATCAATCTCTCTGGTGTTGTCATTAAAACACCATCTCCTCGTTCCGTTATTAAAGGTTACCGTCACTTCAATCAAATCAAAATCTTCTAATTGATCATCAAACTTCCAGCTACTTAGAATAGGAATCTCCACTTCTCCGTCAACAAAATAATGTTTATCTATCCATACTCTCTTATTATGGTTTCCAATGATTCTAAATCGATCTACTTCTTCAGCCACCGCTTGATAAACTTTTCCCTTTAGTAAGGGCGTGTCCGTACACATCTATACGTGTACACGTTACACATTTACTATCCAATTCGTCACATCCATTACTAAGATTTAATTAGGTTTTCCTCTTACAAGGGTTTCGCATAACGTTCCTTTATTCACGACCCGGCGTATACCGGACCAAGGGCGCACACCCGCAACGTAAATATTATGTTAGCTGAAGTATTGTAGATTTTTGTATCATAGCCACTTTTGATCAATCATTAAATACTTACGAATTGCTTCTCTTAATCGCCTGATGTCTTGCTTATGACTAATTCTTCTACGATTAAAGTTGTTGTATACTCCAATCGGATTAATGTTAGGTTTCTCATTTTTAGTAAAGTATTTATCGCAAAGTTCTTTAAGGAACTCAGTTATTGCAGATTTCATATTGACCTGTATATTAATTTCAATGTCTGAAATGATCTTATCTAGCACTTCTTGAATACTCAAAGGCAAATATGGATTATGAGAGAAGTCGACCAACTTATTTTTAAATTCAGCATGAATTTTTGTTAGATGAATTTTATCGACCTCAATGATACCTTTTTTAGCATTCTCATACTTCGATCTTCCTATTGTTTCATATCTTGAATCATCAAGTTGCTTCTTATCTTTAAAAGCATCAATTATTTCAACATCTAATAGTTGCTTACTCTCACCTACATATATCCATCCCACAATTTGATCATCTATTTTCCTAATTAATTCATCCTGATTGGCAAGAAGAAAACCTAAATCTATTAAATGTTTATTCGTATTGATGACGGCAATTGAGGAGTAGTCCAAATCTTTGTGTAGCAATTTACTTTCTGATGGTAAAACCCCAAGCAGTTCAACTAGAATTTCAGATTGCTTTTTAATGACCTCAGTTCTTATAGGTTGTAGAACGGTTGCTCTTGCCCGACGATAAGTAAGTATCGCAACAATAGTACCTGTTGCCGTAAAAAGAATAGTTACGAAATCTTTGAGCCATGTGATATGTTACTTTTGATAAATTCGATAATTTTTATCACCCTTATCAATTAAAATATTTCAGCTAACGTTTCTGTATTCACGACCCGACGCATGTCGATTGTGTCCGGCGAATGCAGGGCCAAGGACGAATGACCGCAGCGTGAATATATTGTTATCGGATGTTTCATTCGTCTTCCTCGATAAGCATATCTGCTTTATTTTTCACGGTTGAAGCTGACTTTTTATTATGCCAGGCATCAATCGGAAAGAAATCTATAGTAATCTCATAATCCTTTGAAATTTTAGTTGCTTCTTTTTCAAATGTCTCTTTATTCTCGTAAGACTTTTCATCGTAATAAATGATTGAAAATATGCCGTAATCAATTCCGGTTACGTGTTGGTAAAGTGGAAGTTGATATTCTAAACCTTTTTTAGACTGCTATGAGAATCTACTTTAAACTCAATAAGAGCTCTGTATCTTTTTCCACAGCTGATTTTGAAGTCAACATAGCCTCTACCTGTGTGACTTTCTCTGGATATATCCAAGTTATAATTCTTTAAATACAAATCAATATTAAAATCAAAAAGGATTTGAATCTGATTTTCCGAAAAAACCAATTGTTATCATTTTATATTCCCCCTTTAGAATGAAATTTCCGATAACGTTCCTGTATTCACGACCCAGCGCATGCTGGGTGTCCGGCGAATGCCGGACCAAGGACGAATGTTCACAGCGTGAATATATTGTTATCTGTTGTTCGTGCTTTATCGCCTCATGGTTTAGTCTATTATGATTCTTTTTTATGATATTCCGGTCTAAAACTATCTTTATTCTTATAATAAGCGTCAATTGTTTCTTTATTGGTTTTTAAAGTTTCTATGATATCTGTTTCAGTGATTTTCTTTTTACTTAATAATTTTGCGATGTTTGAATAAAAAATCAAATATTCTGTAGAGGATAGCACATGAGGTTCTCTATTTTCTTCTTTAGCTTTTTGTAACTCACTATTTGCTCTAAACTCATATTCTTTATAAGCAGAGTCAAGCGTAATTTGAAGTATAGATGACTTGTAGTCATACCTTTTAGAAATAATTGAAATCACACTATTTGATACTACTGTAACTAAGGCTATACCAAGGCTTATAATACTTATTAAAATTTCTGGCTTCATGTTTTCTCCTTTTGTTAAATTTGATTGTTACGAATTGCAGATAACATCTAATCTATGTACTTCGTAAATATCACACATCCTGCCTGATATCTGAACTATGTATATGATAACCTATGCGGTGATATTTGCGAAGAAAAATTTAGCGAAAAAGGAAGAATTATTGGTATACTCAATCTCCTATGTCCGTACGATCCACTGGGCTTTGAATACGCCGAATATTTTTCGTACTAACATGCTTAGATCGCTGAGTTGTTCGTCCACTCGTATGACCAAGTAATTCCTGCATGTATCGTTGATCTTTACCGTTTTCTAGCAAAGGAGTGTCGAAGGTCATGGATACTTACCTTTTTCACAATTCCTGCACGTCTCATTGCTTTTTCAAAAACTTTCTGCACGAAAGCCCGGAAGAATAGGTCAGAGACAATATGGCCTTATGATTAAGGGTTGGTTACGTCTGAACATTGGACGTAGTAAAATCCATATTTTGAAGTGGAACGCTACTCAGAAAACGTTCGGCCTGATTACAATACGCTTTAAACGTTTTGCGGCTATATCTTCGTAACTTTAGCGTCTTCTGCAATGCTTCTTTGCTCCATGAGTTGTTGTTTACTTATTAGCATTTCATTCCGAATGAAACATTCCACTTACAAATAACGGAAAATACTGTTAGAATAAAACGGGTAATGAAGTTGCTTTAATGCAACGGTACTGTTATTAGTACAACATAAGGATGGGGATTATTTGATTAACAAGAAGCTAATAATTAGCGTTGTCACACTTTGTATTCTAATATTATTGGGTTTTCTCAGGTGGGACAATCTTGAGTCCAGCGCAGACTTTCATTATAAGTATGATCGATGGGCAGGTCAGAAATGGGTAGATTTCTATCCGCCGCTAGCTGCTTCATCCAACAGCATGGAGTTTCCACTTATATATAGGGATGAAATAAATCAAAATGATATAGATAAATATTTAGGAAAACAAGCTCTCTCTGGAGAGTTAGTGAATAAGTGGATTGAACGAACAAAGTTAACGGATGGATATATAGGTCTATTATTATTGAATATTCTAGTGGTCATTTACAGTTCTATTAAATTATTTATTTTGAGAGACAAAAAATAGGATGATCTTGATCCCCCTTCAATATGCCGAGGCACACGTTGCCAAAGGGCATACTAACACAAAGGCAGCCGTCCCACATAAGGAACTGCTGCCTTTACTCTTTATAATTTTCCCCACTTATAATATCAATGATGTATAGAAGTTATCCGCGAGCCATTGCAATGCTTTGAATATCTATATTCAGCGTTTAGTCTTCTAAACATACAAATTCCATCCCACAACAAAAGCAGCCAAGATGAAAGCCGAGATGCCAGACATAATGTACATCACCTTTTGCTTTTTGCTGTAAGTGTTCTTCCGCAGTTTGTAAATAAGCAAGCCAAGATACGCCACTGCTAGAACCACATAAAGAGTTAAACATTAAATTGATCCGTAGCGAAGAATAAGCTGGATAATTTTGAAACCTCAACTTCATGATGAAAAGATTAAGAAGGAGTACTGCACCTGCAAAATGAACTGCAAGATGATATTTATAAAAATTGGTTGGAGGATTATCACGGTAACGTAATTTGTACAGGAGCATCTGAATTAAGCAGCCGATCAAAGCACATAAACTGAAAACGATAGCTAGCACAACAGGAATAACAGAAATCTTAATTAAATTCACTTTTAAATTTAATACAGGCAAGAAATCAATATAAGTGGTAACAGAAATTTTCTCGGCAACATTATAAAAACTATTTAACTCATTTTTTGTGTATGTGTGTATGGTAAGAAATAAGCAGGATCGTTGCAGGTATTCTGATCTTTAGGCGCTAATTGAAACGAGCCGCAGAACGTAGCCCAATAGTTCTACTAGCTGAGGAAATTTGATATAAAAGGAGAAGATGAGTATCACTTCATTTCTAAAAATGATTTACTCAAGAATGATGATATTCAGGAATATTTATGGAAATAATGGAGATGGAGCAGTACGAACAACAGTCCCCTTGAAGGTCATTGCTGATTCAATTGGCGAAACGAGCGTACTACTCAACGATTGATAAAACTCAACGTCTCATCTCCTCTTACCAATCTATTGCACTTGTTTATCAAGGCTCACATTAAATGATGCTGTTATAGGTTTTTGTCTATAATCATTTGGTATAACTGCAATCTCCACAGTTAGATTTATAGATTCAGGTAGATTAATCTGATTTATATTCTCACTCGCAATTAAGTAATAATGTTTCTCATCTAATTCTATCAAACCTCCACCTGTTGGGCCAGAAGTTGTAATTAAATTTCCGTCATTATAAAGCTTACAAGAAATATTATACTCTTCTAAACTGAATCCTCTCACTTCATATCCGACCTTTATTTGTCCTTCGGTGTACTCAGCGTTTCGTAAATTAATCGTACCCCCATCAACCATTTTTGTTTGAATTTCAATATTGGCTTCGGGAATCTCTGGTTTTTTCAATAAATAACCCACTTTAAAATACCAAATAGCACCCAATACAACTGCAACAAGTATAATAATAGCAATAACATACTTCTTTTCTTTTTTATTCACAATTCTTACTCCTTACATCTTATATAATTAAAGATGAGACCATAAAATAATTTATGGCCTCATAATAACATATTAAAGATCGAATGAGAAATACGGTGTTGGTTTTTCTGTTTCATAAGTACTTTCAGAAGATATCCTTAAAGAAGGACCACCAGGAATTGTTATTGAAGGAGCTACATTAAGTGAACTGACTTTATGCTTATAATATCCATGAATCCCAACTGCTATATCATTGGTGTTCCCTTTTTGTGCTCCATAACTCATGTAGCCTCTAATATTATTTACTAAGTAATTAAGAGATGTAGTTGGGAGTTTAAATGTAACTGCTGTCCCACCCGAATCTACAACTATTGAGTCTCTAGCAATTGGGACTTCAGGGTATGATTTTCCGTTTATTATTGCATCATGCTTTGCAGTGAAAGTAACATTACTCTGCGTCCCAGACTGAACTAGTTGTGGACCATGAGCAAGTGCCATGATATCAATACCTCTTTGTGAAGGATTTTTTACCCATTCAAATCTTAAATTTAACTGATATTTATTTGTACCTACTTTATAAGTCTCCATAGTATATTTCATGTATCCATCACTTGTAGTATAGGATTGGTTTTTAGAGGTTGCTTGTGGTGTAACTGAATTTTCTGAATCTTCTTCAGCCTCATTGGATTCTGCAATCTCTCTGTAAAAATCCTCTTTGCTCATAGAGACAAGTTCTCCAGTTTCTGCAATTAGAGTAGGCAGATTTGTAGAGTCTGTAATCGACATTGAGTAATTATTTTCAGTATTACTTGATACAATTTGCTTCACATAATGAGTTGTAGTATCAACTAAAGTACCATTTGCATATTTTGCTACTTCTTCTGGCGTTAACAGGTCATCAATTTCGCTTTGTGTCCACCCAGATTGAAGAAGAACAGAATTACCAACATCAACTGAAGCATTAATGTCTGACGCTGAAACAACACCGCTAGCAGAAAATAGTAATAAGCTACTTAAAGATAGTGCCAACAATTTACTTAATTTTTTTTTCATGGAATAACCTCCGTAAGATGTATAATATTTTCATGAGATTTCCAAGTATATTATAATATAGAAAAGTATGCAAAGTTAATAAAACGCCTAAATCTTTCTTGTATAGTGAAATAACAGGAAATTCTTAATTAATACTACCTTTTCCTCAAGAATACTACCATTATATACCACGCCTGTTTACTTACCGAAATATGGTATCTAAAATCAAAAAGGAATCTCTTTCGGTAAGATCGATTTCACCACAAAATGCGATCAAAAAAGTCTATAACGATTACAATCCTTGTTTAAATGCTTCTGAAAAAATAAAATATGTTAGAAAACTGAAAGAGCAACCGATTAAAGTCATTGAAACAATGGACGACCGATGATGGCCATAGATGAAAAGTTGACTGATGAGGATTCAGATATATGGATATTTATATACATATCGGTATGAAAATACTCTCTCTTATCGAATTTCACAACTACCATTCAGTCACTCAAACAAGTGCCGGTGACGATCAAAGCACCTCACCAGCTCATAAATAGGTTTGAGCTTAAAGACGTACCTACAACACTCTAAACATACAAATTCCATCCCACAATAAAAGCAGCCAAGATGAGCGCCGAGATGCCAGACATGATGTACATCACCTTTTGCTTTTTGCCGTAACTGCTCTTCCGCAGTTTGTAGATAAGAAAGCCAAGATATGCCACTGCTAGAACCACATAAAGTAGGTTAAACATTAAATTGATCCGTAACGAAGAATAAGCAGGATAATTTGGAAACCTCAATTTCGTTTGTATGATGAAAAGATTAAGAAGGAGTGCCACACCTGCAAAGTTAATTGCAAGATGATATTTATTAAAATCTATCCGAGGATTTCCTCGTATATTTAGTTTGTAAAGTAGCATCCGGATAAAATAGACGAGCAAAGCAGTCACACTGAAAAGGATGGCTAGTATGACAGGAATAAAAGATATTACAATCAAGTTCACCTTCCATTTCGATACAGGCAAGTAATCCATGTAAGGAGTGAAGGAAATTTTCTCAACCTCGCCATTATGCTCGACCACATTATAAAGACTACTTAACTCAGCTTTTGAAAATTTGGTTATATCAAGCTGCCTGAATAAATCGGTAAATCTAGCGGCAGGCCGTCGTGCAGATTGAAAATATCCTCCCCCCTCCGAAGTAATTCTATTAGAATTGACGTTATCACCAAAAATTTCTTTGATAAGCCCATAATAATAAATTTCTTCAAAAGACTGGTTAGTCATGACCACCATCCCAAATTTAGATGCGGGATCAAAGACAACTTTGCTGGAAAACCCTTTCAGATTCCCCTCGTGCATCAGTGTAGGCACCCAGTATTCCATCTCAACGAACCCATGCGCAAATCGCGGAGTAGAGGTCCCGTCATAATAGAGACTTGTTGATAACATTTCGTTTAACGTATCCCTATTCTTAAATAAGACATTGCTATCATCCACAGGCATCAGCGCTGCAAGAAATTTGCCTAAATCTTCTGCTGTCCCAATAGCTGCCCCTGTAGGATAAAATGTTACGTATACTCTGTTCTCAGGGATCAGTTTCAAATCTTTTGTATACCCTTCAATCTCATTCCTTCTTTGTGCTAGGTCTGGATGATCTTGCCCCGTTGGATGAATTGAAGTGTCGTTCATATGAAGCGGTTCGAAAATATGTTGATTGACATACTCATAAAAGGGTTGGCCACTTATCTCTTCCACGATGTAACCGGCTAGACCAACGCCGTAGTTCGAATAACCGACGACGCTATTTGGTTTATATATCTGTTTCGGCTCATTTTTACGTAGCTTGTCTCCCAATTCTAACGTTTCATTCTCGGAGTAATAAAACACCTCGGCCGCCGTTTGATCTTCCCAACCTGCATTGTGATGCATCAGGTTCATTAGTGTAATCGGATCATTGTATCTCAGCTTTTTGAAAAATCCCTCTGGCAGATATTCTTGGATATCCGTATCCAAATCAAGCTTTCCTTGTTCGACAAGCTGCATCACACTCGTATAGACCAACAGTTTCGAGATTGAAGCCCATTCAAAAACAGTAGAGGTATCCGCCTTTCGCTGCTTCTCAATATCTGCGTAACCATATGCCTTATTCACAATGGTTTCACCGTCTTTGATAGCCACAACCGAAACGGCAGCGGTATACTTCTCATACGAGGCAACATAAGCATCAATCGTTTCCTCTAACTTGGACAAAGGAATCCTTGATGGTGTAGTCTCAACCCGTTTCTCTTCAGCGTGGGCAGGTACCGCTATTGCCATAATGATAAATATGAATGACAGAACACAAGCGATTACTTTGTTTACCGTGTGATGTCCACGATTCATCTGCATTTGCTTCTCTCCTTTTATGATAACTGTTAATTGCATCTCTTGTTTTCAAGTATGCGTTTTCAATATAGTTCACATGACTCTAAATTATTTTCAAATTCAATTACACTCCATTCAGGAGAGAGGCCGAAGAATTTCACCTTTCCAACTAACGATGTTTATTTCTTTATCTTTCAAGAGACACCAATCAATCATTTCACCTATCAATTTTGGCGTGATGATCTCATCGCTCCATTGCGGTGTTAATACTCTTCTGTATCCTATATATTCTGTTGTCCAGCCTTCAAATTCTTCTCCGATGATGACTATAAATGGGGGCTTGTTCTTAATACTGTGTTGTCCCACTTCATAAGTGACGATTAACTTCTTATCCTCAGAAACGATATGTAATTTGATTATTCCTTCATCGTCAATATCCGGTTCAACATACCAATAAAATAATCGATTAGAGCGAATGATTTTACGTTTATATTTTTTTCTTACGCCCATAACTCACCTCACATATTCCTTTTTTCTTTGTTCTCCGTATTTGGTCAGTTATCTAAGACACAGCTAGAATAGCTTGGTATCTCATATTAAAAGCACATTGAGTTTAAGGAGTAGTACTCTTGTAAAAATCAATGACTCTATCAAAGATCTCGATTTCTCGTTTTTTATGTCCGGTAATGTTTCGCAATGCTTTACAATATGATGTATATTCTCTTCTACAGTCTCTGCTTTATGAATCCCTACATATCCTGGTACCAGTTCATTAAGGTAATGGAAGTACCTCATTTGAGGTTCAATCATGCACAGATGTTTATCAAAATTTCTTCTGGATCTTGTCTGATCCATCTCCTTTCGCTTGCGCAGCTCATCTTCTTCAGCCCAGAATAGTACATAAGCATCCGGTAATGATATTTCATTCTTCAATAACTTCTCTCTAAAAAAGTTCGCTTTTTCATCTAAAGATAGGTGCTCAGAACCATATATCCAGCTGTACCAAATCTTAAATACATCGCCATCCAAAATCACATACTCATGTTGTTGATTCTTCTCATATGCTATATGCCATCTATCGATTTGTCTCTCCAGCAACCACATCATAAGTTCCTTACCTTCAAGTTGAGGAGCTTCACAAAGGAACCCTGTTTCTGGAACAATAAATGCATCATATTGTGTAGCGAACTGCTGACAAGTGGTACTTTTACCTACAGAACTGGCACCTTCGAGACAAATTATCGTCATTCAATTACCTCCAAATATTACTCACCAAATGATTAATCAACCTTCACTGGCTCTTAAGCGATCATGTTGAATTTCATATTAGACTATGTATTGTAGATTTCTTTAATCTTTAGCCATGTTTCATACCAAAATGTTTTTCGTTTAAGAGGTTTTATTACCTTAATCTCGACTTCTTTTCGTTTCAAATAAACCGTGTCATCCACTTCAATGAGTCTATCGCCAAATGCAAATACCATATCATTGCAGTCTTTGTGATACTGGTTTTCTCTTGTTTCTGACCACTCCGCTTTATCAATAGAATGTCGTTTTCTCATTATTTAAAATCCTCCTTTAAGGAAACACCACTATTTACAGCAAAACGGAAGCCTCCCACATCATTTACACTTTGTTATCCGATATTGATTAGCCTTAAGGTTCGTTTATTCCTATGACTTGTTCAAATGCTATATTAAATTCTTTAACATTAATGTTTAACTTGATTATTCCTTCTTTATCAAGCCCTTTTGTATCTAATTTAAAAGTACCTGTCAGTGCTTCCGAAGTATTACCATCAACTTTCTTATTTATGTCCAATCTAATGTCTCTATCGATTAATCGCTCCTGAATCTCATTACTTATAATTGGTTCAACTGTTTTTAGCGTTATTGATTTATTGGTCCTATTCCATAGATTGAAATGATATGTTACGACTGTAATACCTTCATCTCCTTCGCTCCCTCCCAGTCCAATTGATATCGAGTTTATGTTCAATCCATTCTCAATAATTTTATCCGTCTTCACACTGTTTGAACTACAACCACTTACGGCTAGTATCATTAAAAGAAATAGCAAAATCATTGAACGCTTTTGATTCTTCAATTCGGAAACTCCTTTAATTTTTTTCTTCATCTTGCAGATCCATATTTGCAAGTTCAAGTGCAATCGCTAATCTAATCTGTGAATATTTCCTAAGTCCTTTTAAATAGACATTGTCTAGCTGTTTGCTTTCAATTATAGGTTCGTTTTGATTTATTAATTTCTGGAATGTACCAGCATCACGACGCCCCCCTTTAGATAGCCTTATCTTAGGGAATGGATGTACCTGCTTATCCATTTCACAGAAATATTACGGGCAGATCAAGGGGCACAAGCCCCTGCGCGGGAATATGATATTATAAGAAACCACTTCTAATTTAATTTAAAATTGTATATTCTAGTAATTTTGTCAAGTGGCCCTCTTGCTATCGCATAAGACTACAGAGGTCTCAATTTGTCTTTCTGGAACATTCCAATAGGTATTTAATAGCTTTTTCTTCTCATCAGGTGATACCAGTTTAAAACCATTCTTTAAGTAAAATTTCTTAGCCCATTCAGCTGAGTCCCATGTCCCTATTAAGATCGGTTTATTTGTTAAAGCCACCATATGAGATAAAAGCTTCGTACCTATTCCGCTATTCCGTTGGTTTGTTCGGACATATGCGTGTCTAATTAAACATACATCACCCTTATCTTGAATTCCCATAACTCCTAATAATAGATTTTTTTCTTCAAACCCCCAAAATACTACACCATCGTTCATTTCGCACTTTAGCTCTTCCAATGTCATATAAGGCTCATGATACCTATCGTCAGGAATTACTCCTTTGTATGCCTTTGCTGCATCATTAATAATCTGATACATTACATCCGTATCCATGCTTTTACACAATCTAATCACGTAATTGGCCTCCTTATGGTTTGATGTCGTTTCGTAGATGCTAACCTACCACCGGCTTAAAAGCACCCGAAAGGGTGCGGCTGCATGAGCATAGTTAGTTGGTGCGGGGTTATCCGCCTATATCCATAGTCTCTCACGAACTCATTATAGATTATATTTCGTTTTCATTCTTTCATATAATTTATAATCCGTATTTCGATTTACAATCTCTCCAATTAACTCTTTCCATCTATTTTCAATCCACTTAGGACTTTGTTCTTTCAGAATATCCTCGTTAAATTGACTATCGATATACTCCAAATCTTGTTTAAGCACTCCAATATCCTTAATCAGTTGATTTCTCGATTCTTTTTCTAGCGATACCTTATTCGATAAAATTTCGCCTATGATTTCTACTCTTATATGCGTATACATATCTCTAAACACATTATAGATTAAATAAGTTGATGATAATTGATCTTCCCTGAAGTCGGATTTCAGGAACACGAATGATTCTTCGCCAACTTTCAAAGATACCGCCACATTTCCTAAGGCGTGAATGACTGTTTCCTTGGAAGAATTGTCCTCTAAGCTTTTTATCACATTATCTAAATTAAAGATTGATTCTTTTATACCCATTTGAGTTCCATGATTTAGTTTAACCGTGTATTCAACTTCTTGATTGTCTTTGTACGCTTTGAATTGATAGTTGAAGTACATGCTGATTACCAATCCAACCATTAGTATGATTATTGCTATATTTTTTTTCATTGAATCACCTCCTACTAGTGCCTGAACTACGTATATGATAACCCATATTGTTACAATTGCGAAAGGAAATTGGCGAATAAGGGCGATTTATTAGTTTTCTCAAACCCTTATCCAATCGATCCAATGGGCTTTGAATACACTGAATATATGAAGGTTGTACAGGATACCAGTATGCATTGGAACCTTCCGTATAGTAATAAAACAAAAAGGCCCTTCTTTATCCCATGGGGAATCCGACGACCTTCCGATGCATTTGGAACATATCAACTTTAAAAAAGGTAGAGCGTACCAACTTTCGCTGCAAGCGGGCTAGCGCCAACAACTACCTATCAAGCCAACAAAGCCTGTTCAATCTGATCCACTATCCCATTAATACCTGTTGGCCCATAACAGCCGATCCATGTTGCAGCATCAACAGAATGTACACACTGTTGCTCACCCCCATCCAGCATTTCCAAAACCCTCGTCTCTGTCGCAGATATCCCATCCTGCATAAACTCATTACTCAGCAAAAAGTAGTAGCTAGCTTGTACTGCCGGTAATCTCTCAACCGAGATATGATAGGCCGTATCGGCGGTATCTGCTACAAACAACGGAACGGGCAGACCCAGATCACGGTACAGCACAGCGCCTGTGCGATGAGCAGCAGAATGGACGCGCACGAGGGAATCCAGTGGACGTATCAATGCCACACTTTTTCCTGCCAGTACAGAGGACAATTCCTCGGATAGCAAAGCTGTTCGGCGATGATAATCCGCGATAATCTGCTTAGCCTCGGCTCGCTTGTCTGTCAGTTCACCGAATAGACTCAGGATGGTCTGCCAGTTTTCATTACGCTTGAACATCAGCACTGGAGCGATCCTACCTAACCGTTCAAGATACTGCTCATGAACCTCGGTGCAGATAATCAGATCCGGTGCAAGTCGCTCTACCGCCGGAAGATCGGGGTATTCATACGTACCAAGTAATGCTGTAGGCTGGAGTCCTGCCCGGAGTGATTGAGGGAACGTTAACACGGTACTTCCTAGTCCGACACTTCCTACCGGAGACAAGCCCAGTCCAAGCAAATGATCAGCATATTGCACATCGAGGACAGCGATACGCTGTGGTATCTCGGTGACGGTGTACTCCCCGCGCATATGGCAGATGACCGGGCCTTCGGCTGATTCATAGGAAGAAGCTGTACGATTTTGCAGCAAGGCATTCGCATAGTCCGCATCTCTTCTCGAAGCGGCGGCATGCCGGTAATGTAGCGGTGGGACGCCATTATATTTTTTAAATGCTCTGCTGAAGTAATACATATCGCGATAGCCCATTTTGTCCGCAATTTCACCGATGGAAGCATCCGTATGACGCAGCATGCGTGAGGCACTTTCCATACGCAGCTGAATAACGTATTCCATCGGTCCGAGCTGCTTCTCCTGTTTGAAGCGGCGCTGCAGCTGTCTTACACTACAGCCCGCCAGGGCTGCCAGCTCTTTTAGCTCCAAGTTTTGACGATAGTGCGATGTGATATAAGAAGCGACTACATCCACCATGGCGGACTCCGCTCCCCCTTGACCCCGTTCATACTCCATGATCAGCTCGTAGATCATTCCTTGAAGCAAAGCGTTGGCATAGAAGCGTTCCAGTCCTTCACCGCGGCGCCATTTGGCAACGATTTTTTCGGCGTTTTCGATCCATTCCGCATGGGTTGCCGAGTTTTGAACAAATGACCTGCGCAGCGGGTGCTTGCGATATGAAGGCACAACAAGAGAGGCACCCTCTATGGAAGAAGCCTTGTACATAATGACAATATAATGAATGTCCTCTGATCTGGCCGTCAGCGTAAAGGATGAGCCCTTCACCACATGACAAGCAAAAGAAGCTCCAATGTGGCAACCCTCGCCATCCATTGCAAGCTCCCCTTCCCCTCCATATGCCAGCAGCAGCACATTTGAAGTTAAATCCGTTTCGTGTAAAACGCTGCCTGTCTGCAAAGTACCGCTATCCCCGTCAAGCATCTTGATCGTTGTATCACTCCATAGACTTGTCTGTTCTTGCAGCGGCATTTTTCTCATCTCCTGACAATAGCAAAGGTAAAGTTGTTGCTGTTGTCATTTTAGTTGAGATTCTTTCTCATTGTCAATTTTCGGACATTTGAGACAATATTCGCCTGACATCTGGTAATAGAAACAGCAGGTGATGCGCTCGCTTTTGGCAACATGAACATTGTCCTTACAATCGGTAAAGCGGGTTAACGGATTTTTTCGCTCACCAAACACCTCCCCAGATGCCACCTGCGTTAGATATGAAAAGTCCTCTCGAATGATCTTACTTTCCTGCTCTGTCTCAGCTTCATCAGGAGCGAATAGTCGGCCGATACGTACCATGATATTCTCCCAGAGAATACTCATCGAAAGTGGTGCAATTGCAGCAAGCGTCTTTAACAGGGGTGTAAGCTGTACCGCAAACATCTCCTCGACTACCTTTTCCCGCCACACTGCCCTGTCTCCCGTTAATCCTTCAGCCTGAAGCCCATTCACCGCTAGAAAAGGAAATCGTGTACCGCCCTCATGATCTGAGAGCGCCGGATGATAGAGAAAGCTGTTCTCCAGCTGAAATGAAACATGCTGATGATGAAAAGTCATCGCGGTCACCAGCGGAACCGTCCACAGATAACCGATACGCTTGGCTAACATCGAAGCAGCAACCTTCATGTCAGGCGCATCGATGTACTCCTGCAACCAACTGATATACTCTCGGCATGCCGCTTCGGCATGCAGCTCACTTAGAGCAATGGTACGGACACTATGTTCAGGCGGCTCACCAAGCAAAATCGAATGATCCTCCACTGTCTCTTTCCATAAGTCTGTCGAGAGATATGGGTTCATATTAATTCGATCCGAGCAGGGCTTCCGATGCCTGATCTACAATAAGATTAATCGCAAGAGGTCCGTAGTATGCAATCCACAATGTTGAGTTTACGTCATACGTGCGGTTATTTTTCACAGCATCAAGAGACTTCCACACGGGATTACTCACCATAGCTTCTGCCTCTGCCGCAAACAGCTCATCCGACAACACAAAATAACGATCTGCCCCAATGTCAGGAACCTTCTCCATCGAGATCTCAACAGAGGTATCATCCTTGATCCCCTCAACAAGTGCAGGCATTTTCAAGCCCAAATCCTGATACAGAATGCCGCCTGTGCGATGCTCGATACCATGAACACGAATGCCTTCTTTTCTCGGACGAATAAGAGCTACCGTTTCATCGCCCATCTTCTCCGCCAGCTTGGTCTTCAGTCCAGCAACTTTCTCTTCATAGGCTGTACGTACTTTCTCCGCTTCGTCCTGCTTATCTGTAATCTTAGCAACTGTGGCTAACGTATCACGCCAATCTTCGTAAAAATCAAGTACCAGGGTAGGCGCAATTTTGCTTACACTCTCATACTGCTTCTCCTGGAAATCTGTCATAATAATCAGATCCGGGTCCAAGGCTACAATCGCTTCCAGATTAGGCTCGTCCCGTGTACCCAGTACCTGTACGTCACTCGGTTGATCGCCTAAGTATTCTGGAAAATCAGTATTACCTCCAGCGATAACACTGCCTGCCGGCTTCTCGCCAACGGCTAACATTTGATCCAGGAACTTAACATCAAGCACTGCAATTTTCTGTGGTTTTTCGTTTAGAGTGATGTCACCCTTCATACCCTTGATCGTTACGGGAAAAGCTCCGTCCGACTGCGTTTCCGCATTCGCAGGTGTCTCTGCTGGCGTTGCTGCAGATTGTTTACCGCTATCTGTACCTGTTCCGGCACCGCAAGCCGTCAGGACAAGAATAAGGGCCAACATCAAGCCCATAAATAATCGTGATTTGTGAGCAGCATATGCCTTGCTTCCGGCAGCCTGCCTCTTTGTTCCTTGATTCATGATGAGTCCCCCTTATGTATAATACTGATAATGATTTTCATTATCGAAACATAAAGAGAGTATAAACGATCTCTGCATCGCGTTACCATGTACTTTTGCGACATTTGAGCCGGACTAATGCGACATGGTGCGGAGAAAGGCATTAACTTCTTGGAGAAAATAAACCATGCTTCTTGTGCTCAAACTGGAGAACGGACAATCGGTTTCATGACAGCGAATCGTGCTTATGTTTAGTGTTGGTTACGGATTGAAGTAATGGGATAAGAGCATAATTCAACTGTTGAAAAGCGCGTAGGCTCTAGAACAAAAAAAAACTAACAAAATTTGTTAGGTAAAAACCACTTGTATATGTATCTTATTATCCGAAACGCACTATATATAAGTCTCATTCATTACTACAATTTTATTTTCAATAATGTAATTCTAATGTTTTCAGATCAATTATAAAATTTTGTTGTTTCAGAATATCCAATCCGAGAAGCCCTTTATATTCTTTAGGTAATATGCCTACATCTATTTCTATATTCCCAATGCTTTTTGTTCCTATTTCAATCCTGTCCATGACTTTAGTGTAGAAAGGAATACTTCCTCCAATCCCGTATGCTTCATATATCGAATCGCCGGTTTCATAGGTCACACCGATTTCCTCTAAAACATCAGGACTAATGATCGTATGTGAGGATCCTGTATCTATAATTACATCATCTATTCTTAATACTCTGCCTCTAAATGTAACGGTGAGTGACGTGGTAATTAACTGACCATCATAGTTAATTTTCATTCGTATTACGTCTCACTCTCATTAATGGATCTCTGCGAAGATTGATCACAAAGTCTTGATTTGAAGTATGATACACGACGTTACCAGGCTCTACTTGAAAAAACTCTTTATTTACATCTCGTTCTGATATGGTTCGGATTGGTGCAACTTCATCTACTATTTTTTTGTTGTCTTCCTCATGATAATGAATGATAGAAACCAGAACAAATTGGTCAGGGAACAGTTCTCTAACTTCTTGCCATTTCATGTGTTCTACCTCCTGTTATTGAGTTAGTTCTACTTTCTGTAATTTTAACATATCTCCTGATCTCATTTTACCGTATTCATGACGTCTGACTTGATAAGATGTGGTTTGCTGGAATAACCCACCATGATCCATCTTATACTGTTACTGGCATCAGAGGTCTCCGATGAAAATCCAGTTTCTCTAACTCTCCATTTCAAACCGTGTTTGAAGCTCTTTAACAAATACCTCAATGGGTTCTTTATAGTCGATGGGTTTATACATAGATCTATTATTCCACATATGGCGTTCATCTTTATCACGAAAATCATTATCTTCAACTTCAAGCGTCTTCATCACAAGCATGATTTCATTCATGGTACTTATAACACTTCGACTATCCGTTTTGGTGATCGTGCTCTCGTTACATTTTTCCAAATAATAGTTCACCAGGTGATCAGGAAGCTTCTCAACGGCCAAATAGTCCTCTAAATTCTTTTTAAAGATTCCTGCCAGTTTACTCGCCTGATTTGCTCTAATCCCATTGACCGTTAAGCTTAATCTGGAAAAATCATTCATAAAAACATAGTGTTTTCTGCCATACAACGTGAAGAAGTTTACATGCCAACTAAAGAAGGCATTGCTGTCTTGGATGGTTTCCGGTTTGGCATGAAGATCTTTTAATGTGAGTTGGGTTGCTTTGAAAATAATCATGCTCGACTCCTCCTTGCTCCTTAATCTGATTATAAACTACTTCAAGCGTACTATATCCAAATTTGTTTGCAAAATACAGACTTTGTCTTGAGGTCTAATCCTCCATCTCCAATTTTTGACCACCTTACCAGCCTTGGTCTTGAATTCATTTCTTTTACGGTGTTTTTACCTCTCTTCTGCTTAATTTCTTAAATGCCGAGTATTCCTGATCAGACTTCATATAACTTAATATCTTTTCCGCGCATGCAGCTGAACTAAGCTCTTCCGTATTCACTTCCAGATCATATTCATCATAGGAGTAGATGTAGTCGAACTGGGAATGAGCAAGTCCAATCTCGCGATCTCCCCTGCTCTGCTCTCTTCTGGTGAGTTCCTCTTTCGAGCACTGCACGCCTACAAACAATATCGGATAATCCGATAGTAACTCATAAAAATCATTAAACCACTTGTCATTGCTGATGACCGTATCCACGATGACATTCAAACCCATTTCCGAAAACAGTTTAATGGTTGCACAGTACATCGAATTGATCGGGTCGAACAGGATATCTGTCATGACATGGTGCTCTACTTCTCTAGTTGGTTTCATATCTGGATATGTATTGTCGATAAATTGATCATAATTATGCAGAAATTGATCTACAGATAAGTGATGAAACGGAATGTCTCCCTGATTTTTCATTTCCATCGCAATGCTTGTCTTCCCCGAACTTGACGTTCCGTTCAAAAATATAATGAGTCCTCGTTCCATATTGATCACCCTTATCATTAAAATTGGAAAACACTGTTCTGCTGAATTACCACTCTCTCCATTCTTCCGTAATATCTTCATCCTCATGGATGTCCAATCCAACCAGCCTAGCCGCCTTGTCTATAAAATCAGCCAATTCTTCACGTTCCATCGTCTCAATAAAGTAACCATTGGCCTCATTCATTTCATTAAAGCTAACCACAACTTCTTCTACAGCCTTCATCATGCGCTCAGAATCTTGCGTTTCTTGTAATGCTATTAATTGGTGCAAATATGTATCTAGGGCTTGATCAGACATGAGTAATCTCTCTTCTGTGAAGAGCTCATCTCCGCCTTCAATCATTCTTTCATTCCACAACTTGGTTGGTTTTTGATGAAACAAGTTTTGTAACGTCATTGGAGTCAATTCCTTCCATATTTAATGATATCTATATTTTACTTGTAACCAAAATTATGAACAAGCGTTCTCGCTTGTTCACTTTCACCCTATTCGCTCCATAGCCTTGTCACGTTCTCTAATTCCATCTTGTCAAATTGTAATCGATAAATGTCCGGTTTCTTGGTTTGATTCATAAAATCCAATCCGTAACTCGAATCAAAGTAGTTCATCATCAACGTCATTACATGTCCGTGTGTGCCGATCGCCACTTTTTCACCCTTGTATTCTTCTAATATCTGTTTCAACACGCCCACTGCTCTATTCTGGCAAACCGTGTTCGACTCGCCTCCTGGCAATGCATAATCCGGGTCATCAAACATCTTCTTCGAAGCAGGCTCGAACTCTTCATCCACAATCATATCATCTGAAAAATGCCTTTCCCGCAGATCCTCCATGATCTGAATATCTAATTCTAACGCTGCTGCCACACCCTCTAAGGTTAGAATCGCCCTGGCATAAGGACTTGAGACGATGGAATGTATTCCTTCATTCGTTAATATTTCCGTTATTCGTTCTGCATTCATCTTGCCCTCAAGGGTAAGCCCCCTCGTTCTTTCCGTTCCTTCCGTATACGGTGACTCCGCATGCCTTACCATATAAACGATGGTCTTCATAGGACCCTCCTTAAATTTTTTTTATCAATTTTATGGTCACGCTTTAGGTCCTTCAACATATTTTGTCTTTTCGTTCCAAAAATTAATTACATGGTGCCACCATATTTTAGATTCTGAATTCAGGATTGATACTCTGTCAGACATTTAATTTACAATAATTTTCAGATATGTGTATAGTAGAAATGTAGCAAGATGTTTTCAAAAGAAGTTAAATCTGACGGAGAGGATGAGATCATGTCTTTTTTCAAAAAGAAGGTTGTACTAGTCTCTTTACTCGTATTGGCTATCTCTGCTGTTGCAATCGCTTACGTAAATGGTCAATCCAAACCGGACGTAAACATTCATAAAGTCGTCAACCTTTCAGCCAACTCTTTAACATTTCATGAAATAGATAAGCTGGATGCGTTCGCCGAACTGATCGTTATTGGTTATGCAAAAGAAGATTTCAGAGATCGAGAGCATGTTATTACTGGATTTGATGATGGAACCATGCAATCCTTTCACACCAACACAAACATCAAGATTGAAAAGATATTGAAGAAACCTAATGGTTTCCCTTCAGATCAGAACAAATTGACAATCATTGAACCCGTTAGCCTCGAAGGAGACGTCAAATATACAGTTGATGACTATGTAGAACTGCAGAAGAATAATAAAAGTGTGATTTTCTTAATGAAAAATACTTTTGGTAATTATGGATTAATCAATGATAATTTAGGGAAGTTCAGCTTAGAAGAGACTAGTCAAAGTAATTTTCCTCAATCTTTCACTTCTCAGGAATTATCGGAATACGAAACTTTCCGTAACTCAGTATTGGAGAAGTATAATTTGAATTAGTGTCCGATATTCATTTTGCCGGCTATAGAATGGTTAATTTGAGAAGAAACAACATCAAATACTTGCTCTTCCCCCATCTATTTTTTATGATAATCTGATCACCGATCATCTCTTTGATTGTTGCAAAAGTAGTTCATCCAACGCTTCACTTTACCAATATGGTCTAAAAATCGATTTTGATAATTTATTTATTTCATAACGCATATGGGTTTTCTCAGGTGGGACAATCTTGAATCCAGTGCAGACTTTCATTTTAAGTATGTTCGATGGGCAGGGCAAAAATGGGTAGATTACTATCCCGGTAGTGGTTCCTGCTTCGCATGAGTTGATCCACCGCAAAATTTACCGTAACCCGGAGTACAGCAGCGTTCCCCAGATATCAGCTTTTATTGGAGTTACTGACCTCAAAATTCTCTCGGTAAGGTTTGGTATTAAATCTTCTTTATGATCGTTATGCTAAACAATACTCTTCTGAAAGCCTAAATCATTTCTCCCCATTACCTTAGAAATACGTTGTTCATTCTTTCTCGATCATACTCTAAAATCCAATCATTGAATTCTTTATAGATATCCGTTAGCCCTTCTCTAGATGCTGAAATAACATCGCAACCTCTATCATCATAGATATGAAATATCGTTTTCTTACTTATATTAATGAAATACACCCTATGGTAGATCATTGGTTTCATTCCAACATCATGATTACAAATAGCTTTGATGAACTGACTATATTTTAAGTCCCCAACTCTACATCTAGTCCAGTACCTATACATGTTCTTCTTAGGGTTTGGGTCTGGAAGCCCATCCGGTTCACAATCGAAATGTGGAAGTATCTCGTGTCTTAAGGCTCTAATCGGCTCTTTCTTCTTGATATATTTCCTGTATAGGTTTAACTTCTTCACTTTGTTTTTAGACTTATCCGCAAAATAAGCTTGAGTAATGAATAGGACTTCATCTTCTTGATCATGGAGAGCCTTAAATAATTCAAGCGATCGATAATAAACTTGTTCCATATAGTGCTCTTTATTTAATCTAAACATCAGAGGATTACCAAGTTCGAATCGTATTGAAACGTCCCAAGCATAGAATAGAGGTGGTTTTAAAATTAAGTTAGGAAAATGCTCTGCCAGGTACGTCTTCAAATCCATTCTGTGGCCTCCTTATATTGTTATTGCTGCTCGCTTGCTCGCCTGGTTGATTATCTAACTCTCCATCTCAGCCCTTGCCTGAAGCTCTTTAACAAATACATCAATTGGCTCTTTATAGTCGATGGGTTTGTAAATGAATCTATTGTTCCACTTGTGTCGTGTATCTTTGTCTTTAAATTTATCAGTTTCCCCTTCAAACGACCTGATCACAAGCATGATTTCATTCATGGTACTTATAACACTTCGACTATCTGTTTTGGTTATCGTCTTCTCGTTACATTTATCTAAATAATAGTTCGCCAAGTTATCAGGAATTTCCTCAACAGCGAAATAGGCCTCCAAATTTTCTTTAAAGATTCCTGCCAGTTTACTCGCCTGATTTGTTCTAATCCCATTGACTGTTAAACTTAATCTGGAAAAATCATTCATAAACACATAATGTTTTCTGCCATATAACGTGAAAAAGTTTACATGCCAACTAAAGAAAGCATCTGTCTCTTTGATGGTTTCCGGTTTGACATTCAGATCTTTTAATGTTAGTTGGGTTGGTTTAAAAATAATCATACGAATCCCCCTTTCAAAATCTTCGTTCGGTTCGATATCATCGATGAAATGCCATTTGCCTTTGCTGTCCTGCCAATACACTTTCCATGCTTTCTCATCTAATCTGAACTGTGCTACCGGCATCTGTAATGTAAAATCATCCATATTCTCTAACTCTTCTGTCTTGATCCATTTTGCTTTGATTATATCACGATGTTTTCTCAGATTTATATGATTGCTTTAACTTGTGAAAGGTACAACGGAGCGCGGCTTGTGAATGGCAAGAGCGTGAGGGTGAGGTGCTGCCCCCAATAGGGCAGTACCTCACGAGGAGGTTGCACCGCATGCATTAGCGTGGTGCTAATGCTGCATCACGAACACAATTCCGTGGTGGAAACACTTGGTGCATCACGATAGCTGCGCCGTGATGCACACAAAAAAAAGCGCCGCGACCTCATCGCCGTGGCGCTTCCTCCTGCTGTATGATGCCATTCGGCCACGCAGCTTGTGTTACACGTCGAAAAGAAATGGACGTATCGCCGAATCACGGAGCATTTAGCTACAAGAACTTGCATTGTTAAAACAAAAAACCGTCAGTTTGGCGGTTTCTATTCGTATATGTCCTGTCCCCTGGAAAATGTATAAAAAACAACCACTGACGACTTAGGCTGTCAGTGGTTGATTGAATAAACTTGCTTACTTGTCAATTAAATTGGTAATTTTCAACATCCTTGCAATCAGTGCCGTCACTTCAGCACGCGTCATCGGAGCTTTCGGGCTGAGATGAGTACCTTCGCCCTGAATGATGCCTGCTTCGATCAATTGCGCCACATCCGCCTTGGCCCAGTTCGATACGCTCGCACCGTCTTTATATTCGGACAGAGCAGAAGTATTCTGACTAACGACAGCTTCGGATTTAATCAGGCGGTACGCGCGGGCTACCATTGCGAAGCCCTGCTCTCTCGTAATTGGCTGGTTGCCGTAGAAGTTGCCATCGTCATAACCGCGAACGATATCAAATTCATCCGCAATCGCGAGGGCATTTCCGTACCAGGCGGAAGTCGGTACATCCGGGAAGTTATTCTGCGACGCTCCCTGACGCATCAGACCCAGGCCGAAGACCACGATCTCCGCGAACTCGGAACGGGTCACGCTGCGTCCCGGCGAGAACGTGTTATCCCCGTTCCCCTTCAGATCCAGTCGTGCCGCAATGTTATTCACATCCGCTTGACCCCAATGGGTTTTCACATCCGTGAAATCCTGCGGATTCCAGATTACCGAGTACGTACCAATGCTGCGCAAATCATGGATTTGTGCATAATAACGATTGCCGATCTTCGTTACAACGGTTGGCAGATGATATACGCTGCCGTCCGGATTCACTACAACACCCGTCGTAATCCGGTTCGGATCGATGCCTTCCGGGAGAGCGATGTATTTCGCCGCATAGCCGTTCAATTGACCGGATTTTACGGTTTGACCCCCATGGCTAAACGTCAGGTCCAGATCAACCGGATCAACCAGCAGCTCATAACCTCCTGCTGCTGCCTTGTTCTTCGCAGATGCAATCAATGCATCCGAAGAACGCTTGATGTCGATGCGAACACCGATATCGTTCAGCGCTGCATTGCCCAATTGACCGGCGACAGCATTCAGGTTCATTTTTCCGACAGGTACCGGATAAATGGCCAGTGGGTTACTTATTTTCAGGCTTGCGCCCTTATCGCCCAGTTTCTTCAAAGTGTCTGCTGTCAAGCCATCAACCGTCATATCCCCTTCATTTGGCGAGTGAATCGACAGATCCTGGCCTGTACCTTCAGATACAGCTTTACCCAGCTTGTCCGGGTCTACCTTAACTGACGTTGTCGTACGACCGTCTGCAGTTGAAGTTGTGCCTGTTGCAAACGGATCGTCTTTGCCGTTCAAAGTTACGTCGAGATTACCCTTTGGAGCTTCAGGAGTACTTGGTGCTGCTGGCGTTGTTGGAGTTGTACTTCCGCCACCTCCACCTCCGCCTCCACTGTTACCATTATTGTTGAATGCACGGAAGACGGTCAGCGTATAGAGTTTTTCCCTTCCGTTAACGGTAACCTTAACAACAATCGTGTTGCTGCCTTCATTCAAAGGCAATTCATTGCTTGCTTTACCGCTGGCTGCATCCGTCCAGGCACCATTGTTGAGCGAAAACTCAATCTTGGCGTTCGGATCCAGACCTGCAAGCGAGTCCAGTGTTGGTGTGAAATATACGCTGTACGTTGCAGTAGTAGCAGTGTAATTGTACGTATTCTCAGCAAAAGCCGGTGACAGAGGTAGCGAAGTTCCATCGTTGGCATTCAGCTCGAGACCGGTAAGATGCGATTTTTGAGCAGACTCGACTAAGATTGTCTTGGATTGTTTGGTCACTTTTCCATTTTTCAATGCCGTTACATCAACCGTATATTTTCCATCCGGCAATTCTGCCGACGGGGTAAAGCTCCAATTTCCATTACTATCTGCTTCTACTTCCCTTGTTTCAATCACTTTGCCGTTCTCATCCTTCAATTCAACGGTGACTTTCGAATCTTGGTCTACCACACCTTTGAGTTCAGGCTTGGACACGTTGACCAGCCCACCGCTCGGCTCGGTGATCAACCTGGGTTTCAGCAGCTCTCTCGCTGTTTTCAATTCCTGAACTGCTTTATCTACTTCTTCTTGAGTTTTGGTTTTGTTGTCAAGCACGGCTTTGGCGTCTTCCAGAGCTTTTTTATACGCTGGCCATTCCGCTACCATATAATCTTCTTGGTCCAGTTGATCCCCTTCTTCAACGGCTTGTTTAAGATCGGTACTATTGACAACAGCAATGGTTTTCTCAGCGATGATATCCAAATTTTCGTCGCTCGCCATGCCGCCGTATTCAATAACATACCCTGTAACATTGTTGCTCAAAGGGTAATCGTTCCAATGTCCTGCTTCTCTGCCGGGCCCATAAATATGGGCAACATATTCCAAACCAGAATAATTATTAGGTTCGCTGGCGGCCCAATTTGCATACCCTATTTTTGTGCCGCCCAGATAACCCTCATAGAACTTCTGACCATTCCCGCTATCTTGCTGGCCCTCCGGTCCGGTTACCCAACGCCAGTCACCAGTATTTACGGGTTCACCGTTTTTCCGTTGGATATCTTGTGCACCAATCCATCCAAGACCTAACGTCTTTTCTTTTACAAACTCATTCTCTTGAGCATCTGTAATCGTGACCAGATATCCTTCGCGCCCGAAATAATTGTCGGCGGCAGCCTCATTCTTCGCGGCAGCCCAGGTAATATTGCTTCTCTTATTGATATACTTATAAAAATGGCCGTTAGCATCATTTGGAAGGGCATCACCCAAGGCAAACCTAACGGTTCTGACTGACGTATTACTGGAGGTTGTTGAGAACGCAACAGTCGATAATGTCTGATTATAGGCTTCCGCTGAAGCAGTTCCCTTCAACGTTAAGACACCATTCGCAGGATTATATGTTCCTGTGATTCCTGTCGCTGCGGTAAATGTCAATTGATCCCCTGCTTGAAAATTTTCAAGCAGCACGGTCGCAGCGTCCAGATTTATTGTATAAGGGGAGTCTTGAATCAGAATTCCAGGATCAATAACGGCCTCGGACGATTGCTCTCCGTCCACAATATCGTATCTGGTTGTACCACCTGATGTGGATATTAAAGCTTCGCCTGCATCAGCTGCACTTGCTGTCGTCGGGAACATTGCTGGTGGTAAACCGCCCACGGTCAGAGCCGCTGCGAGAAATAATGCTCCATGCTTTTTCTTAAAGAACTTGTTGCTTTGTTTTGACACGTACCTTTCCCCCAATTCTTTTTTAGACTTTCTGATGTAGACAAATCCTTTTTAGCACTTTCATATGAGCAAATGTTTTTCTTTTTTTCGATGATCCCCCTAATTTAATTATCAATTTATGAAGTTACCTCATGTTGGATTGTAAAAATAGAGCTCTATTTTCCATCCAATCTCTTCTAATTAACATCGGGTTATATTCTCGACAATTCCCCACAGTTTCTGCAACTCATATTTTAACGATTGAATCTATACAAAAACTATACAACTCATCTAGCCGGGTAGTAATCTGCACATATACTGCATCAAAATGGTTCGTTAAATCCTGGATGGTTGCAATAGAGTAGGAATGATCCACAGTTTCTTATTTAGCTCCCACCGTCTACCCTTTAACTGACGAATGCGTTGAATATGTACAGCGTTATAGGGAATATGGACATGCAATGAGTCAGCTGAACCTTTAGTTACTGTGTTTGTCTCTTCAGTTTTGGCCTTATCATTCATACGAAACTATCCTTTGACTGAATTGGGTATGTGATTCTATGGGAATTTCGAAAACAAAAAAAGGAAGATCATTCTTCATCCCGTATAGGAGTCAGATGACCTTCCGATGCTTTCGGAACATGTATGATGTTAAAGGTAGATCGGAGCGCGGCTTGTACGATGGCGGCGAGCCTCGTAATGATGAAGTGCTGCGCCCACTGGGTGCAGCACTTTCTTGAGACACACCGCGTTCATTAGCGCGGTGGTCATCATTGCAGCATCACGATTGCGACCCCGTGATGCATGCAAAAAAAAGCGCCACGACCGCATAGTCGTGGCGCTTCCTCTTGCTACATGGCACCAATTAGCCATGTAGCTTATCTCAGGCCGCTGCACCTACATGGCAGCGGCTTCTTCTCCCAGCGGCAGCGTGTAATACTGCGCCTGCTGCCCTTCATGCTGCTGGTACACAACGACCAGCAGCGTCCGGCCTTTCGCGGCAAGCGGGCTGGCGCCAGCTAGCACACGCTCAAGCCGGAACGGAAGCACATCCAATACGGTGTGCTTCTGCAGTTCCTTTTCGCCGAGACCAAGGTCGGCGAAAGCACGGGCACCCATGACCGTCTGTGCGGTCATGGCCGAGGTCATCGGCAACGCACGCGAAGCGTTGCCGTCCACCATGTCCGCCGCTCCATCCGCGGCGGACCCTGTTGCGTCGCCCAAAGTGAGCGACGCTGCACCCCCGGCTTCGCTGCCGATCACACCCGCCGCATCTGCGGCAGAGTCTTCTCCGGCAGCAACCGAACTTCCCGCAGCGGCACTTGGACCCGTGCCGCTGCTTTCCAGCCATGCCGTGCCTGCGGCGCCGGCAACACGTGGCAGTCGAACGTCTTCCGGACGTTCGGCCAACGTTTTCATATAACCCGCCCACTGGTCTTTTTGAAGCGGATCTTCCCACCAGATTTTGCGTGGTTTGTATTTGTGGCCGAGGAAATAATCCAGCTTCATCAGGCCGAGCACGATATCCATATGCGGCGTGTTCCGCGACTCCAGGAAGCTGTGCAAACGAGTAAACAGATCCTCCAGTTGGTGACCAATCTTCTGCCAACCCTGTCCCTCCCAGTAATCCCCGAATGCTTGGAAGAAATCAAATGGTGAGTTGAATTCCTGCTCCATCAGATACTTCAGCGTATGGTCCATCCGGTGTGCGTTCCAGTATTTCTCCAACACATCCTCCAGCCGCTTCAAGCGCACGATGTCGCTGAACGGCAACACGTCACTGCCCAGAATCTCATACGGCGCGTGATCCATATACGTATAGTTGTACTTTTCTGCATCCAGACGCAGACCTGTACCACGCAGCATTTTGAGGAATCCGAGTTGAAGTTCTTCCGGCCCCAGTGCAAACACATCGTTAAACGTCTTGCGGAACGTATTGTAATCTTCCTCCGGCAGTCCGGCGATGAGATCCAGATGCTGGTCGATTTTGCCGCTGGCTTTCACCTTGTTCACGGTACGGCTCAGCTTGGTAAAGTTCTGGCGACGTTTCACCAGTTCATTCGTCGGATCGTTCGTAGACTGAACCCCGATCTCGAACCGGAATGTGCCCGGTGGCGCATTCTCTGCCAGATAGTCCAGTACTTCGGGACGCATAATATCCGCTGTAATTTCAAACTGAAACACCGTCCCCTGATGATTCTCGATCAGGAATTTGAACATTTCGAGCGCATAATCCCGCTTGATGTTAAACGTCCGGTCCACAAACTTGATCAGCTTCGCACCCTTCTCAATTAGGTACAAAATGTCCGACTTCGTCCGTTCGATATCGTAATACCGCACGCCAACCTCAATACTGGACAGACAGAACTGACAACTGAACGGACAGCCCCGACTGGTCTCAAAATAAACAACCCGTTTCCCAAGCTCCGGGATATCCTCATCAAAACGGTGCGGTGACGGCAGATCGTTCAGATCCGCTTTCGGGCGTCCTGGCATGAGAATGACCTCTTCCCCTTTGCGATACGCCAGTCCATAGACAAAGTGGAACTTCTTGCTTCCTTCCAGCTCCGTCAAAAGCTGATGCAGCGTCTCTTCCCCTTCACCCATCACGATGAAATCTACATTGGGAATGCGGTTCATCCAATATTCCGTGTCGTAGGACACTTCAGGCCCGCCCAGCAAAATTTTCACGTTCGGCATAACCTTTTTCAGATTATCAATGACCTTGATCGTCTCTTCGATGTTCCAGATGTAACACGAGAAACCAATCACGTCCGCGCCGCGCTGATACAGATCAGACACAATATTCATCACCGGGTCCTTGATCGTATACTCCGCCAGGTCAATATCAAAATCCTTCTCACTGTACGCCTTCAGACACCGCAAGGCCAAGGAGGTATGGATGTACTTTGCATTTAATGTAGAAAGAATAACCTTCATGGTTCACAACCTTTGCCTGGACACCCAGACCATATATTTTTGGTAAAAAGAAAGCTGCACAGCCATCCTGCCCCGGACGCTGTTCATCTAAACCTCTTTTGAACTAGCCATTCCATGTCTCATGGACATATCCAACTTTTGTCTTTCAAAGAGTGGACACTCTTTTCAAAAAGACATATACACCCATCAAATCCGAACCACAACATACAGTATGAAACACACATAATAAAACTACATGCTGTATGCTATAAGGTCAGCCATTTCTAACGCCAATGTCCACCCTTTGAAAGACAATTCGCCACCATTTGTCCACTCTACAGAGACGCGACAACCAACTTCAAAGATTAGAAAGTGAAAATTAACAATTCATACTCAATTCACTCTTACTCTTACTCTTACTCATTTCATACTCACTCATACTCGTAAAACGCATCATCATCCGTATCCACTTCTTCGCCCGATTGCTTCTGGAAAAACTCCAGGAACGGCAGTCCGTACTTGCGGTACTTGACCTCACCGACCCCTTTGATATCCAGCATGTCACGTTCTGTTTGTGGACATACCACACTCATCTCACGCAGGGTCGCATCATTGAAGATAATGTACGATGGTACATGCTCTTTCGCCGCCAAGTCGCGCCGGATCAGACGAAGTTGTTCAAATACCGTCTCATTAACCGCAGATGGCATTGCATCGCGTCCGCGCCGTCCACCATAGTTCGTACCCGAAGCCGTTGCCGCTGTCTTGCGGACAACACGCTGCATCACTTCACGCTGGCCTTTGAGCACTTCCACCGCTAGTGGCTGCAAACGCACAACCGGATACTGTCCCTCAGACAGCATCAGATATCCTTCGGATACCATCACGTTGATGATCTCCGAAATTTCACGTTCTGTCCGATTACCCATCACGCCGTAGGTTGGCAGAGAGTTGAAGCCATAATCAAGCACTTTTTTGGCACGGGAGCCTTTGAGCACCGAAGCGACCAGCGATACACCATACCGTTCACGCATGCGGTGAATGCAACTGAATATTTTCTGTGCATCAATCGTCATGTCTACCAACTCGCGGTCGTCCGTACAGGAACTGCAAGTACCGCAAGGTGTATCGTCATGCACCTCACCGAAATAATCGAGTTGCGCACTGCGCAGACAACGCGTCGTGTAACAGTAATCCACCATCTGTTGCAGCTTCCGGTAATCGTTCTGTTTGCGGTCGCCGTCCATCGGATTCTGCTCAATCAGGAACTTCTGGGTGATAATGTCCTGTGCCCCGAATAACAGAATACACTGGCTTGGCTCTCCATCCCGGCCTGCACGTCCGGCTTCCTGCACGTATGCCTCCATATTTTTCGGCATGCTGTTATGAATAACGTAACGCACGTTCGACTTATCAATCCCCATCCCAAACGCATTGGTCGCCACCATCACTCGGATATCATCGTACAAAAAAGCTTCCTGGCTCTGGGACCGTTCATCGTCCGTCATGCCGGCATGGTAGCGTCCTGCGGGCAATCCCGCCTGCAACAAACGCTGATGCAGATCGTCCACGTCCTTACGGGTCGCGGCGTATATAATACCTGGCTCGCTGGCATGCTCGCGCGCGTAATTCAGGACAAAATCCTTCTTGCTCTCGCCACGCAGCACGCTAAACGCCAGATTATCCCGCCCAAGTCCGGTCACATATGTCTGCGGGTCCTGCAAACGCAGCAACCGCAGAATATCGCCCATGACCTCGGGCGTCGCTGTCGCCGTGAAGGCCGCAACCACCGGCCGCTCCGGCAAACTATCCACAAACGGCGCTACCGCCAGGTAGCTTGTCCGAAAATCATGCCCCCACTGCGATACACAGTGGGCCTCATCCACGGCAACGCAAGAGATCGGCAAATAGCCCATCTCCTCGCGGAACCAATCCAGCTCCAGTCGCTCAGGCGCGACATAGAGCAACTTCAGCTCACCGCGCTGCGCCGCGCGGATGCGATCATTCACTTCTTTGCCGCTAAGTGTACTATTAATATACGCGGCAGCAATTCCGGCGGTCGTCAACGCATCGACCTGGTCCTTCATTAATGAGATCAACGGGGAGACCACAAGTGTCAGTCCCGAATATAACAGAGCGGGGATCTGATA
Organism: Paenibacillus sp. FSL E2-0151; assembly: GCF_037993015.1. Classification (NCBI taxonomy): domain Bacteria; kingdom Bacillati; phylum Bacillota; class Bacilli; order Caryophanales; family Paenibacillaceae; genus Paenibacillus; species Paenibacillus sp. FSL E2-0151. Next base: position 1,824,651 of record NZ_CP150308.1, on the reverse strand, counting down.
ACAGATCGACTTACCGCCCCCGGTTGGCATAATGCCCAACGTATCTTCACGTTCGAGCAGGCTGGCTACGATCTTTTTCTGTCCCTCACGGAAGTCGGGGTAGCCATAATATTTTTGCAGGAGACCCTGCGCTTCTTCTAATGTAGGTGTTTGCACACTCATGTAAAGACTCCTTACTTATCACCGGCGTTTTCCCACCAGCTTGGTCCGATCCGATTCTGACATCCGAAAGCGGCTCATATCCCGCATCCTTGACAACAAAATGGCGTTCTCATGACTTGTCCGTCAAGCAAACGCCGCTCCCTTTAGTTTAACGGCCCAGCCCGGAATGAGCAACCGCGTTTTACTGTAAAACGTTTGAAGCTTCTTCATTAAAATAAAAACAACCGTCCTGCCCTAGTTGGACAAAACGATTGCATTCATTTCAACATACAATAAGAGCTTAATTAACAACTAGTTTGTATTGTATACGCTCCTAGCCTTTCAATGACTGTATCTCAGGCTCAGTTAGCCACTCAATCATGGAAGCTTCGTCATGCAAATATTTCGGGCGCTCTTCATACAAACGACGTGCTTCCCGATCCTGACTCAAGAACTCCAGCGTATCCATTACTTTTTTAACCCCAGATTCATTCATGTTGTATCACCGCCTTTTGCATTCATACGATAATACAATCCTTTCCTCTGCATCAGTTGTTCATGCGTTCCATCCTCGGCAATTCGGCCATGTTCCATCACAAGGATGCGAGAGCACTGGCGAGCAACCTCCATGCGATGTGTGACAAGCAACCCTATTCTGCCTTTCATAAAGTTCAGCAAGTGATTCATCACGTTCTGTTCTGTCTGAATATCCAGTGATGACGTTGGTTCGTCCAGAATATACAGATCGGATGACCTCGTAAAGAGTCTGGCAAGCGACAGTCGCTGTTGTTGGCCTCCAGATAGATTGGCCCCTTTCTCATGCAACATTGCTGCGTATTGTCCTTCCTGTGCCTCAATATATTCATCCAAACCTGCCTGCTCTGCCGCAAACTTCACTCTGTCCAATGTAACGTCTGAACTCAGACGAATATTATCTTCGATCGTTCCTGTGAAAAAAGTTGGTGTCTGCGGCATATACGTCAGTCTGGACTGGTCATCTATCTCTACATACTCTGCAACATGTTTATCACCCAGCAATACGCTTCCGTTTGTTGGCTCGATCAACCCCGCACACACTTGGCACAGTGTAGATTTGCCAGCACCGCTGGCGCCAACTACAGCAACCAGTTCACCAGGAACCAGATTAAACGTAATCTGATCCAAAATCGTCCGATCACTGTTTTCATCTATTACCGTAACCTGTTGAAGACGTAGCGTCGCCATTTCGTTCTCTTCATGTGCCCCTTTTTGTGTATTCCCTTGATCTTGGTTACAAATTCCCTGTGCAAGCTCCTCGTGCTTAGTATTGGATGTGTCAGTCTTCTTGTTCTCCGCCAACTTCAACCATGCAGAGATACGTCCAAATGCACCCACGCTGGCTTGCATCTGACTCCACTGGCTGGACAAGCCGAGTACTGGCCACACCACCAGTTCAAACAGCAGACTACTTGCAACAACCATGCCTGGAGATAAAGTTCCCCTAGCCGCTGACAAAGCAATAAGGAACAGCGCTGCCAATTGAGCGAGACCAAACACCGCCATCGCCACGTTATCCGACATGCTCAGGGTCATCTGCAACTTGGCATGAACACGATTCAGTGATTGCTGTTGTGTCCGAAATCGAGCGAGAAACCACGGTGAAGCATTATACATCTGAATCACCGGTATCCCTTCAACATACTGTTGGATCTGTTCTTGGGACTCGCCTTCCCTGGATTCGACCTCATCGGACAGATGTATAATTCGCTGATCATACAACCTCGCAGTGAACCAGATTGCCCCTGCACTTACCAAGGCAATAACCGCAACCCATGCATCTGCTCTGTACAAGTATCCCAGCGATAGAGCAATGATGAATACAACCGTAACACCCTCTGCAATAGCCTCCACAACTTCTGCACCATGCTTCGTGTCTTCCTTGATACGAAGCATCACATCCCCGGACTTCTGTCTGCGCACCCAGGAATAGGGCATCCGGTTTAACAGTTTCAACAGATCCATGGACATATCCCGTTGCATTGATTCCTTGAGCCATACCAGCACATAACGATGCATCGCGAGCAATACAATAAATCCTGCCAGAATGGCGATGAAAATCATTGCGGTGGCATTAAGCTGTTCCTGTCCCCCATCATGAATAGCATCCACGAAGAATCCCTGTACAAAGGCTAGTCCCCAATCAAAGACCGCATCTGCTGCGATAAAAATGAACAAGATCGCTACAGCTAATCCATAAGGCTTCATCCAGCGAAAAATAACGGGCCATACCGTTGCCAATGATACAGCTTGTTTTGGGTCATCTGGAACATCACTTTCGTTCATCTGATGATGAGCTTCATTTTCATTATTTTCATTTATCTCATATGCTCCGCTTTTCTCATGACTGCTTTTCATTTCAACGTCATCGGCATATGCTGCATCTTCAATCTTGTTACTCATGCTGTTCCTCCACTTCCGTATCCTGCTCCGCAATATAACTTCGATATCCGTTTGGACGATCCAGCAATTCACGATGAGTCCCCGTATCTTCGACGCGTCCCTTCTGGATATATATGACCTGATCTGCCCGTTCTATCAGCGATAATCGATGAGTAATTGCAATAACCGTTGTGCCTTTGTCAGCAGTGATTCGGGCAAAAAGATCATTCAATCGTTGCTCATGCCACGGGTCTTGAGATGACGTCGGTTCATCCAACAATAGAATATCCGGGTTCCTCAGCATCGCTCTGGCTAGACTAATACGCTGAAGCTCACCACCCGACATCGTCCCGCCTTGTGGCTGAAGCTCTGTCCCATAACCGAGCGATTGACGCATAATCGCGTCATGTGCATGCGTCATGTGGGCCGCAACCTTTACTTGATCGGCAGATATCCCTTCTTGTCCAAAAACAATATTCTCTTCCACTGTTCCTGTGAAAATAAAGGCTTGTCGCGGAGCATACACCTGATTGACATTCCCTGTCTGAACTTCGTGCATATCCTTCAGTGAATTCTTCTGATTCATGACCTGGATCGAACCAGTAACAGCTCTATCTAATCCAGCTATTAATTTCAATAACGTGGTTTTCCCGCATCCACTTGGCCCTGTGATTACAGTAAGCTTTCCTTGCTTGGCCTCAAAAGAAATATCTGTTAACACTTCTTCTTGCTCCGCATACCTATAAGACACATGCTGCACGCTGATGCCAGCCGGTTTAGATTGTTTTTCAAGCTGGCCTAAATGCGTATCGGACCGTACATATGTATTTGTACCGGTATTAGCAACCGTGTTTTTTCTCTCCAAATCCAGCACCTCAAAGATTCTGGACGCATGAGAAGCCGAACCAATAAAATCATTCCACAACCCAGATAACGATTCAATCGGACGTGTTAACTGACTGCTTGCTACCAGAAAAGCTGCCAGTCCTCCTACATCCATATGTCCATTCAGGACCTGCATGCCGCCTAGATAAAGAATCAAAATCATGCCACCATACGTGGAGACCCGTCCGGCTGCTTCCGAAAGTCGTTGTAACACAGATACAGACATCGTATGTCTGAACACCTGATCCATTCGACCTTTGAAATGATGGTGTACATAACCCGCGAGTCCGTAACTTCGGATCTCAACCGGGGCTTGGATGATTTCAGTCAGTATCTCATCTCTTGACGCTGCGCTGGCATTCAACTGATCATGCCGTCTTTGTAGACGTTGACCAAGTCCTACCGTTACAAGAGGATAGATCAATGTGAATGCAATGATAGCCAACGACAGCGGCAAGTTAACCCAGCTGAAGTAAGCAAAGGCAAGAATCAGCTGAATGATATTTTTTGCGAGTTCAATGCCATGTTGGTTTATCCCCTTCTGTGCTTCCTTGGCTGAAGTCCAGACCCTAGAGGTTAGGTCACCCGTATGATAATGTGCCAGATTGCGTGTCTCTGTGTTGCTAAAGGATGAGAGCAGTAGAGACTGCACAGACAATAATGTCTTTTGCTGGAATAACGTCTCGACCCTCGTCATGAATGCGGTTACAATCAATCGTAATACTACAATGCTAACGCCTATGATCAACCCTGAGTAGAGTAACGAAAACTGTGCTTCAGTCGCGCCTTTGACCAGTCTTCGGATCGATTCCAAATAACCGACCTCAATCAGGGAGACCATACATGCGGCGAAAAGTAATAGAATGATGAACATACGGTACTTGCCCGTTAGTGTCCATAATCGAGTTAACATGCCTAACGTTGTATAAGTTCTTTTGTCAGCAAACATGGATGCTTTCTCCAATCTTGTCATTAAATTATGTACTTGGTTATGATATCATCGGTGATAAGGAAAAAATGAACATTTATTGCTGTAAGTACTATTAGAAGTAGGGAGATTGATATGCAACATGATCTGCTAGACACATTGGATAAGCTATTCGACTACATAGAAGACCATATTCAAGACAAATTAACGCTGGATCATCTGGCATCTGTGACTCATATATCCAAATTCCACCTGCATCGCATGTTCAAACATGTCAGCGGACAATTGCCTGGAGAATACATTCGTTCACGCAAATTGGCACGCAGCCTGGAGCAATTGGTGAATCTGAACTGGAAGATTATCGATATCAGCGGACATTACGCTTTTGAACATGAACAATCCTACATACGTGCTTTCAAACAAGCCTTCGGCATTACACCCCTGCAGTATCGCAAACAGGGAGCTGGAGACCTTGAATTCACAGCCCGCATGACTTCGTCCATGATCACAACGCTTCCATATGGATATATTTTCAAACCAACGTATGTGCGAAAACCGGCTATGAAACTCATTGGGCAACGATCCCACATTCGGTATGCAGATAACGAAGAGCACTATGAAGCCAATTCAGCAGGCAACGACTTTTTTGAAAAACACTTTCATTCGATTCCTAACGTGTTGCAGCCCAACGTATATATTGGATTTACCAATGAAATTAACGAGGATTACAGTACATATCAGCCGTCTGTAGAGGTCACCAGTCTGGATCATATCCCTGAAGAACTGGACGGAATTGAGGTCCCGGCCAACCAGTATGCCGTATTCAAATTTGTGTGTGATTTCCATCCAAGTCTGATCAATATTGATCATTTGGACAGTGTCTGGACATTTATCGATGAATATTGGCAGAGCCATTCGGGGTACGAGAAGAGTGATCCCTACTATTTTGAAAGAATTGATGGCAGTCTGGCTCAGGACCACTACGGAGAGATGGACATTTATATTCCTGCAAAGCAAATTTCACTGTAAGCTGCAAATGGAGGTTCAACCTTATGGACTCAAATACTCAAGCTAATTCAAGTTCATCCCATACAAATTCTCGCAAACCTTGGATACGTAGACACCCGATCCTCACTACATTTACATTGTTGATTCTTGTACTGTTTGCCGCTGTATTCCTGTATTTCTGGCTCCGTCCTTACGTCTCAGCATTTGACCGTTCCGAGCTGGGGGAATTGAGTTATTCCATGCCTTCAAGGAATGGTGAGTATACTGCCGAGATTTATGGTGTGCCCTATGGTGGCGCGGCAGGCGGCGTTACAATCTGGGTCGATGTAAAGAAGACAAATGCCCCTGAGGACGCCACGGTAAAAACGATCTATCGTGCCCAGCACCACGGGAATAACCATCTTGAAAGGGACAGTGAAAACACGCTCCGGATTGAAAACTGGAATGAATATACGGATGAAACCATTACCCTCAATATCGATGACGAAATATATGATGGATGGGGCTGGGCTTGCAAAAGCTTACGAATGAAGGACCAGTCTGTGCGATGCTTGGCACCCGAAAAGTAAAATAACTTAGCAACATAGTGCAAGTCTAAAACACGCGAAGTTCCATCCTGATGCGTAATCTTCACTGCACCGCACATCAGAAGTTTTACGCGGTGTAAGCCTTGTGAAAATTTCACCAAATGCTACTTTCATTACACCATGTAGGAGATACACGCGGTACGAGAAGCGTAAAAAGCCCCGCTCACCGACTCTTTCGGTTAAGCGGGGCTACGCTTGTTCTACATGTTATCGTGTAATTACTTATACTTCATTGTGATCTAATATGCTTGTTTATTAACAACTTCGTAGCTATGGAACTTTAAATATATGGCAGCACATAACTTATCTATCACATCTATTCTACCTCTTCTGCTTCTGCTTCTGCTTCTGCTTCTGCTTCTGCTTCTGCTTCTGCTTCTGCTTCTGCTTCTGCTTCTGCTTCTGCTTCTGCTTCTGCTTCTGCTTCTGCTTCTGCTTCTGCTTCTGCTTCTGCTTCTGCTTCTGCTTCTGCTTCTGCTTCTGCTTCTGCTTCTGCTTCTGCTTCTGCTTCTGCTTCTGCTTCTGCTTCTGCTTCTGCTTCTGCTTCTGCTTCTGCTTCTGCTTCTGCTTCTGCTTCTGCTTCTGCTTCTGCTTCTGCTTCTGCTTCTGCTTCTGCTTCTGCTTCTGCTTCTGCTTCTGCTTCTGCTTCTGCTTCTGCTCGCAATTGTGCCTTACACTCTATTTCCACTCAACCCTTATTTTCACTGATCCGCCCTATCGCATCCTACCAGCAACGAATTAGTTTTTGTTGTTATTTCACTTCTACTTCAATTTATTTCCCCCTATTTCCTAATCCCGCGTCAAACCCTTCTGTCCTCATCTGTCCCAGTTCGTCTCCCTACTTACGCGGTGACACTTCACCACGTTCTTCCCGCTCCTTCATCTCTTTGCGTACCACAACTTCGAGCTTCTGGCGATTGGCAAGCAACCCGGGATCGTTGGGCAAGTACTCACGGGCTTTGGTGTTATGCATGAGTGCCTGCTCCCAGTTGCCCAGATGGGCATAACAAAGGGATAAACGAGCATGTGGCAGCCATGTACGGCAAGCCATAGGCACCGGGCGCAGACCCGGATCGCGGCTGCTCACGTCCACCGCCTGCATATACCAGTAGATCGCCGAGACGGGTTCCTGCCGTTCATGGAAACAGGCCGCAATAGCGCAGCAGAAATCGGCATGTGGCAGATCATACTGGAACGACTGCAGCAATGCGCCGAGCTTACGGCCCGGCTCACCCAGTCGTTCATAACATTCCGCTAACCGCGCGCAGGCAATCAGGCGATCCTCGCGGTAACCGCTTGGCTGCTCCAGCAGCTTCGCGTAACCGAGTGCCGCCGCCGCATAACGCTGGCGGTCATAACATTCGCCTGCATAATAAAACAGCAGGCGACCTTGGGCTACGCCCTCTTCGGCGATCCATTTGCGCAGAATGCGCACGTTTCGCGCCGAATGATGTCCCGCTTCGCGGCGATGCGTGACGGCAATATCTGCCGTAATGACCTCGCCCCGCGGAAAGCTAAGCTGCTCGTGCAGCCGGCCATGCCAGCGGCACCCGGCATCCCGCTTGACCAGGCGAAGGCGTCGGTCCGTCACAAGTGGACTTCCCTCCGCTCCCTCGGCCAGCGTGTAGTTCAAGATCACAGCTTCCGTCTTCCCCCCGGACGGAAGCTGCTGCTTCAACACCTCCAGCTTCGCCCGTTCCGCGGGCAGCAGCACATCATCCGCATCCAGCCACAGGATATACTCCTGCGTGGCCTTGGCGAATGACTCATTCCGCGCTGCGGCAAAGTCTTCCGTCCATTCATATGTGTAGACCTGGTCGGTATACTGCGCAGCGATGTCCATCGTGCGATCCGATGAACCGGTATCCACAATGACGATCTCGTCCGCGATGCCGGCAACCGAGTCCAGACAGCGCGCCAGCGTGCGTTCCTCGTTCTTCACAATCATGCACAGACTGATGGTGATCACGTTTTGAGCCCCTTCCTGTCGTACGCGTATTGCGAAATGTCATAACGGGTTTGTTCTTTCATTGACCAGGTACTGGTACTAAGCCACTCCAATTTTCTCTTCAAACTTACGATTAACTTGTAAACCAAGAATCAGCGCTACCACTACAAGAGGCTGCTTTCACACTCATTCTCCCAAATCTCAAAGTTCAATAAAGAATTTATTTCATCTTCACTGTGGCTAACGAACTGAGGCGACGCTATTCGGTGTATTTCAGCCAGTTGGTAAATGTAACGAATCTGAGACCCGCTATTCTCGCAGTATAGGCATCCATTCGTCGTTTATCGCAGCTTTCAGATGAAATAGCGCCGCTGAGATTCGTTACATTTCTCATCTCGTCTAATTCATCAAAATAAGACGTGTGAGATTCGTTAGAATACCCCTGCCCTTGCCACTGTCCCTACCTTCACTGCTACCCTTCCCCACTCTCCTGACGGCGAAGGCGTTTCACCTGCTCCACCGCACTGTCCAGTGCCTTCTTGCGCTGTTTCATTACGCGGAGGTGCTGATGTTCCACCTCGGCAAAATGTACATGATCCAGTTCCATCCACTCCATCAATTGATCCAAAGTCGGCGACATATGCAGTTGTGAACTCCGCCGTTTGCGGGCCACGCAACATAGATATTTATGATGAACTTCGAGTTTCAAGACTTCAAAATACGGCATCAGGGTCATCGCCAGACTTCCCGCATAGAAGGTCTGCTTGTGGTCATAGAACGGGTGATACCCATACGGCACAGTCACAACCAACGTCCCATCTTCTTGCAACAGCCGATGAATCTGGATCAACAACGTCTCCGGATGAGCAAAATGCTCCAGCACTTCTCCAAGCAGCACAGTATCAAAGGTAGTCCTTACTTTCCATTGCGTAATATCCAGCATTCTAAAATCCACATTGTTCCTAACTGGCCTAGACTCTTTGGCAAGCTCAGCTTGCGCATATCGAACACTTTCTTCTTCCAGATCAATCCCTGTCACACGAAATCCTTCACGTGCCAGCAGAATGGATGTAATGCCCTGACTGCACCCGACATCCAGAATGCGTCTGCCTGTCGCCTCACGGCACATCCAGTGGATACGCGTTCTCGTCGCTTCATGAGAATCTTCCGAATTAATCTCGCCGTAGTAGCGTTCACTCACTCTATCATGATTCGCCATAGGTTTCTCCCGTTTTCACTCGGTGAACCGGCTGACCCAGCACCACAATATTCCCCCCGTGGCATCCGGCCGTTGCATTGCGTGTATCAAAAATCAGCTTTGCATGGTCTGCCATCTCCTGATAATCGAATGCCGAATGATCCGTGGTGATGATCACCAGGTCAGCTCCTGTCCACAATTCCGGCGTAGCCGGCCGGGATTGAAGCAATGTACCGTCATCCTTGCGGAAGATAGGCACCATTGGATCGGTGAAAACAACATCTGCACCCGCTGCGCTCAGCAGCCGAAAAACATCCAATGCTGGCGATTCGCGCAAGTCGTCAATATCTTTTTTATAAGCCATACCCGCCAGTACAACACGTGCTCCCCGCACAGATACACCATTCTGCTCCAGCAGCTCCGCGGCACGTTTCACCACTCTCTCTGGCATTTGCCGATTAGTTGCATCCGCCAGCTGGATGAATTGCAGCTCCGATCCCTGACGGTTTGCAGCCCAGGACAGATAGATCGGATCGATTGGGATACAGTGCCCTCCGATGCCGGGACCGGGATAGAATGGCATATAACCAAACGGCTTGGTCGCCGCCGCATTCAGCACCTCCCAGATGTTTACACCCATCTGTTCACAGGCCGGGGTCAGCTCATTCACGAGTGCAATGTTGACACTGCGAAATGTATTTTCGAACAGCTTTGCCGTCTCCGCTACCGTTGTTGAACTAACCGGAACAACTTCGTTGAGGAACGAGCCGTAGAACTGGTTACCATAATTCAGACATGCGGGTGTCGAACCGCCAATAATCTTCGGGGTATTTTTCACACCATAATGCACACTGCCCGGATCTACCCGCTCTGGAGAATAACAGACGTAGAACTGTTCTCCAGCTCGCCAGCCGTTTGCCGCTTCAATCGGTTGTTTCACACGTTCCTCCGTTGTGCCCGGATAGGTCGTGCTTTCCAATATAACCAGGCTGCCTTCCTGCAAATACGGAGTCATGCCATCCACCGCGGCCGAGATATACGAGATATCCGGTTGATGCTCGGCAGTCAGCGGAGTGGGCACACAGATTACAATTACATTGGCCTGTGCCACCGCTGCATAATCGGTGCTTGCCGTGAATAATCCAGCCTGTATAAGCGACTGCACAACATCATCTTCTATACCTATGACATACGAATGCCCGGCGTTCAGCTTGGCTACCTTGGAAGTATCGATGTCAATCCCGTGGACTTGATAACCGGCCTGTGCTATCTCTACAGCCATCGGTAAACCAACATAGCCTAGACCAATGACAACAGCTTTTAGGGAGCGGTCATTAATATGTTGTATTAGGGTACGTTGCTGTAACTCTTCATTACCTTCGTGCTGGTTGTGCTGATGATTTTCTTCCATTCCTACCACCTCCAAACGCTCCGCCTCCCCTCGGTGGGCGTATCTGAAAACTCCGAACGAGTTTTGAGATACACCCTAATCGATATAGCCACCTTCACGCAAAAACCGGGCAATCGCTGGTTTGTTCATCATGGCACTGTCCGAGCGATACTCGGAGAAGTTCACACGTGGCAGACTGCTGTACTGATCCGTCAGGCTCTTGTCCTTGTGCTCCGGCAGGATGACATAATACTGCGCATCGTATTGGTACGTACGCGGCGCTTCAAAGGGCGAGATCAGCACTTCATGTAATTTCTCGCCTGGACGTATTCCCGTCACCTTATAATCGAAGGATGGACGACCTGCCTGTTCCAACATGACGGATGCAAGTTCCGTCATCTTGCAAGCTTTCATTTTCATCACAAAAGTCTCTCCGCCCACGGCCGCCTCAGCCGCCTTAAGCAGTAAATGTATAGCTTCGGTACGCGTCAGAAAAAAACGGGTCATGCCTTTGTCCGTAATGGTCGGGCTTTTGCCTTCATCGATCTGACGACGGAACAGAGGCACGACGCTACCGCTGGTTCCAAGCACATTGCCCCCACGGATGCAGACAAACCGGGTACCTTCACTTAGCCAGTTGGCACGGATCATCATTTTTTCACCCAAGGCCTTTGTCATGCCATATACGTTAATCGGATCTACCGCCTTATCGGTGGACACATCGATGACTTTGGCAACCTGCATACGGATCGCAGCCCGAATAATGTTCTGCGTCCCGATCACATTGGTCTTGAACGCTTCATCTGGCTGGTCCTCGCAGACCGGAACATGCTTCAGCGCAGCCAGGTGGAAGAGCACATCCACACCTCTGCATGCATCTTCCACTGCCCGATAATCGCGGATATCCCCAATGATGAATCGCAGACGCGGATCATGGTTGAACTCTCGCTGCATCGCAATCTGGGCGTATTCATTACGTGACAGAAGGCGAATCTCAGCCGGGTCCTGCTCCAGCAGTACCTCAGTCAGCTTTTGACCCCAGGAGCCCGTTCCTCCAGTGATCAGAATCGTTTGTCCTTGAATCATGGATGAATCCCTCCCTGATCAGATCATGAATTCGCGTAGTACCTGTGCCATCTCATCCCGGCTTAACCGGTCTTTGGGCGGTACCTTTTTGGTTGAAGTATTGCTCGAATGCACGATGTTGACATAATTGCGCGGAGCAAGCAGCTCGTGCGGCAGTTCAATGACATTGCCATGTGTACCTCTGCCCGGAAGCTTGACCCGGTATCCTGCTGCGTATTCGGCTGTCTTATATAAGTAGACATAGAACTGTGGAGAACGGTGAAACGCTGGGGCCATCTCGTTATTCACACTGTCCCACAGATATCCGTTCTGGTTAATCAATGCCATCGTCTGCTGCTGTGGTTGAATATCGTAGAGCTGTTGAACAAAGGTTTTATGGTATAAATCATCCGAATCCAGACGGGCAATATAGAGTTGCTCCGAACCATTGGCAAACGCCAAAATGGCACGCACACTCTCCATATTGGTTCCAAAACGAATATTGGAGGGAAGCGGCTCCTGACCCGCCAGAATCTCCTGCATTAATTCCCCGGATTCCTTGGACAACTTCACCACTGTGAGGAAATCCTGATTCGTCTGCGCCTTCAGGCAATGCAATGTGAACGTGCGGAAGATGCCCATCCGACGCTCCAGCCATTCCCGCGTTAATCGCTGTGGGTCCATCCCGTAATTGTTAAAGTTAATCTCAATCACAACTTTCCTGGACATAACATTCCTCCTCATGAACGCTGCAAGTTCCGTTTACCGGATACAGACTGTTTTCATAGTTTTGATGCCGTCTTCCTACGAAGACCATCTTCTATCTATCTGATCGCTTTCAAGCCACATCTCGCTTGTGAATCCAGCACTCTATATCGTATGAAACGTTGATAGAAGCGGTACCGACAGATGTACTAACTTTCATATAAATAGATTGATATACAACCGAAGATGGCGCCCTTTGGGTCGAACGTACATATCGTTACGGTATTCGCAACATAGAATAGAACAGTTCAATTTTCAAAGGAGGCAACCCATCAAATGAATTCGATCTATCTTGAAATGGAAGGTGTGCTTGATCAGCTCGAAGCGGCACTTCTGGAACACCGACCGCTGTCTCTTGTAAGAGTCGGTGATGGCGAGAATATCGTCATGTCTCAAGAAACCGTATGGCCCACGGAACAGGTCCTTCAGGAGCGTTGGGCTAAGAAAGCCAACTTAGGGCAAAAGGGACTTCGTCTTCCCAACCCGAAACTACGGGATGAAGTCGCCGCTTCCTTGCAACGTGCCGATATCGTGGGCATTCTTCCTCGTGGTGACAGCACCATCAATGCTCCCGATTATCTTAAAAGACCCCTGACCGACATGGTATTTGCACACTTTGGCATCTCTCCTCCGATGACTTGTCACGCCTGTGTTAATCGGGAACTGGCGCAGAACCCGCGTTTCTGGCAGATGCTTGCAGGCAAGCGTGTGTTACTCGTTACTCGTGAAATTGAGGCTCTGCGTGCCATGCTCGAACGTGATCCGTATAATCTGAACATTGTGACTGCCCTGCCCTTCGACAGCTATGATCAAATGGATGAAACGCTGCACTGGATTCAGAATAATCAACATACCTTCGATGTCGCTCTCTTCTCCTGTGGCGTCAACGCGGTTATCCTTGCGGAGCGAACAGCTGCACTTGCAGGCAAAGTGGCCATTGACTTTGGCAAAGCCAACAACATCATTCTGAAAGGCCGTGCCAACTGATCCTGGACAGTTTCAAACTTTAGTTTCGTGATTTGTATTGAAACGTGCAGTTGCTTGTACGGCAAAAACCCCCGACTTCTTGAGCCGGGGGTTTCTTGCTGAGCGCTAGTCGAAACCTATCGTTGCATTGTCTTGCGTATCTGGGGTATGAAGCGAACTCTGCCGTCAACAGAAGTGATGACGAAGCACTCTGCCTGTTATATTTCGCCTTTCACTACTAAACGGTGGCTGCAATACCGTATAACATCTCCGGCCCGGTTCTTACTGCTGTGGACACCCCCGAGATGAACGAAGTATACACACTTTCCAATGCTGGTGGTGCAGACAGATCCTGAGCTGTGAACGAATGGAATTCGGCACCTCCGTTCTGTCCAATCGTACCTTCAGCACGGTAGATGATATAGAAAGGATCATATAAAAAACCCCGCACAAGCTCCACAACAAAGGTATCTCCCAGTTCTCCCGTAACACCTACTGTCCCGTTCAACGTAATAATGGGATTCACCACACCCTGCGTCTGTAGACCAATGGTGCCAAAAGCTGTCGGGGATTCTGACAGTGACAAACCGGGCTGTCCTACGGTTGCCGAGTTCATCGAAGTTCTCATATCGAGAAACACGCCCATGAGTAACACCTCCAATGCTATGGGATACCCTATCCTATGAATCTCACTACTCTTATGATTGGATGTATAGCAGATTGTATGAACCTATTTTTATTTGTCGACTGTTAATGGTATATTGAACTGCATAACGAAAATGAACGGATCGTATGCACACAAGCGGTACAGGCTGTTCAGAAGGAGATTACTATTCATGAATAAACGCAAACGTCCAACCAGCAAGACATCGGCCTCGGCCAAGGGGAAATCTTATGCAGGTTCATCTTCAGCACGTTCCGGCAAGTCCAACTTCTCATCTGCCAAAACATCAGGTGCTCCCGCATCACGCAATACGGAGGAGAATAAGAAGCCAATAACCGCGAAATCATCGGGTGCACCCAAGAAAGCTGGAGGCAACAAACCCAAAAATGCCAGCGCATCCAAACGACCAGGCAATTCCTACTATCGCAAGCAGGAACCACCACGCCAGTACAAAGTAACTGAACCGGATGAACTGTTGAACTTCCTGTTGCAGCATCTGAAATCAGGACGGAACGCAGTGAAGTCCATTCTGGGTCGTGGACAGGTATCCGTGGATCAGAAGGTTGTAACCAAGTTTAATGAAGCGCTGACGCCAGGTCAGATTGTCTACATTCGAAAAGAAGGTGCAGTTGCTGCTCCATCCTTGACGGGTATTAACATTTTGCATGAAGACGATGATATCATTGTGATCCGCAAGGAAGCCGGACTATTGTCCATTGCCGCTGACAAGACAGATGACCTGACGGCTTATCGCCAACTGACAGAGCATGTGCGCCGCACCAATCCGCTCAACCGGATCTTTGTTGTCCATCGTCTGGATCGGGATACATCGGGTGTGATGATGTTCGCCAAAAGTGAAGAGGTACAGCAGAAACTGCAAAACAACTGGAAGGAAAATGTGCAAGACCGCGTCTACGTTGCCCTTGTTGAAGGTTCGGTAGCCAAAGAAGAAGGCACCATCTCTTCCTGGCTGAAGGAAACCAAAACGCTGAAAATGTACTCCAGCTCTCGTCCGAATGATGGACAACATGCCATCACACATTACAAACGTCTGAAATCGAACCGTGAGTTCTCCTTGCTGGAAGTGCGTCTGGAGACAGGGCGTAAAAATCAGATTCGTGTGCATATGGAAGATCTCGGACATCCGATTGCTGGTGACAGAAAATACGGTGCACGCACAAGAGACCTTGGCCGTCTCGGACTTCATGCACGTATACTCTCGTTTATCCATCCCACAACGGATGAGTTAATGTCATTCGAAACGGATATTCCGAAGCCATTCCTGTATCCGTTCCGTGCAGAAACTCCACCCGCGAAATAACTTTACCTTGATCATGCCTGAAAGGAGGAACGGACACTGAAAAACCTGTTAATCACCGGTTACCGGGCACATGAATTGCAGATTTTTGGACAGAAGCATGAAGGTATTCCTTTTATCAAAAAAGCCATCTCTTCCCGCCTCACTCCCCTTGTCGAGGATGGTTTGGAATGGGTGCTGACGCCGGGACAATACGGTGTGGACCTGTGGGCCTGCGAAGTGGTCATTGATCTGAAGAAGACGTACCCACATCTGAAACTGTCGATCATCACTGCCTTTCAGAACCCGGAGGAGCAATGGAAAGAAGACAAGCAGGAGTATTACCGTTCCATCCTCTCGGGTGTGGACTATTACGGTGCGATTAGCAATCAACCTTATATCGGGCCGTGGCAGTTCACTGCACGGGATGACCTGTTGCTGCGTAAAAGCGACGGTCTTCTACTCGTCTATGACGAAGATGCCGGCGAAGGCAGTCCCCGTTTTGTGAAGGAAAAAGCCGTGAAGAAACAGCAGAACGCGGACTATACAATCATCAGTGTCACTTCAGAGGATATTCAATCTGTAGCTGAGGATGAGCGCATGAACGATATTGCGGACTTCGACGATTCTTCATTCTGAAAAAATGTAGATTATCTGAAGTCCTTTCATGCATAGCTGTGATCAGAGGAAAATCGTATTTCGAATGACGTACATATGTTTTTTTTCGAGGCAGGTTGGGTATAAGTAGTATTATAACTGCGATGATATGTCGTATGGGATAAGGGGAACTGCAACCATGACAATTACGCCAGAGCAGCGCATTCAACTGCATGGATTTAACAACCTGACCAAGTCGCTCAGCTTTAATATGTACGATATTTGTTATACCAAAACCAAAGACGAACGCGAAGCTTACATTGAATATATTGATGAACAGTATAACGCCGCACGGCTGAGCAAAATTCTGAACAACGTCTCCGATATCATCGGAGCCCACGTGCTGAATGTCGCTCAGCAGGATTACGTGCCTCAAGGTGCGAGTGTTACGATGCTTGTCTCGGAGGGTCCAATCGTGGAGATCCCCGAAGAATCACTTGATGAATCTCCCGGCCCTCTGCCCGATAACGTTGTCATGCAGCTGGATAAAAGCCATATCACTGTGCACACCTACCCTGAATTTCATCCTAGTGAAGGTATCAGTACCTTCCGTGCGGATATTGATGTCTCCACCTGTGGTGAGATCTCACCGCTTAAGGCACTGAATTATCTGATCCACTCCTTTGATACGGACATTATGACGATGGATTACAGGGTCCGTGGTTTTACGCGGGATACGAGCGGACGCAAGCTGTTCATTGACCATGAGATCGGCTCGATTCAGAATTATATTCCGGATGAGATCAAGAGTAGCTTTGACATGATTGACGTGAACGTCTATCAGGAGAATATTTTTCATACCAAATGTAAACTGAGGGAATTTGATCTCGACAATTATCTGTTTGGGTACACCAAGGATAAGCTCAGCAAGAAGGAACAACAGGAGATTACAGAATGGCTGAAGCTGGAGATGGACGAAATCTATTACGGCAAAAATATTAATCGTCCCTCTTAAAGAGGTTGTTCAACGCTGATCCATTAGGGCAAAATCTAAGACAAGATTTCATGAAGGCAGGGTTCTTCTTATCGGGGGGCCTCCGGCATGTGCTTGTCTTTTTCTTTGTTATGTTGACAGTGTGCAACTTAATTTCTTATTATAGAAGTAACTGTACAATCTACAGTGAAGGAGACTGAGCCCGTGATCGAAACGAATACGACAAGACGTAACGAATCACTGTTACAAGCGCTTACTGCACAGCATAATGCCATTACCAACAACATAGCCAATGCAGACACGCCTAACTACAAAAAGAAAACGGTAGAGTTTCAGGAAGAGCTGAGACGTATCGTTGAAAATGGCAAAACAGATCAGCTCGCCATGAAGCGGACTCATGACAAACACTTTCCTATCAGTGATCCCAATTCTTCCATCGTACAGTACCGAATTGTCGAGAACAACGAAACAGCCATGAACAATAACAACAATAACGTTGACATTGACAAGGAAATGGCGAATCTTTCGGAGAATCAGCTCATGTATAACTACATGGTTGATCGGGTCAGTGGACATTACAAAAAAATGAAGAATTTATTGAATGATCTGAAATAATGAATGTACAAGCAGCCCGAAACGGCTGCTTTTTTTGTTGTTTTTCCCTGAGTGTAGCTCGTTTGGTGCCATTTTTCGGTATCCTCTCCTGTTCGTAGTATAATGGGAAGAAACGAATGATTTCATATCGTATAAAAGAGGTGCAACATGTCTCCACGTCATTTAAATGGTTTTCAAGGTTCCAAAGTCAGATTAGCGGCCCCATGCCCGGAAGATTGCATGCGTCTCTCCCGCTTCACAGATGATTATGAATATTTGCGCAACATGGATACCGATATCGCGATCCCGTTAACGCCGGATGAAACGGGTTCTTCGTCTGTCCGCCGAGACAACGGATTTGAATTTGCATTGCGTACACTGGAGGGTAACCGATTCATTGGATTCACAGCCCTCTACCGAATTGAATGGAACAATCGGTCGGCTCGTCTGGCCATTGGTATCGGCGAAGAAAATGATCGAGGTAAAGGCTACGGAAGCGACGCTCTGGCTCTGATTCTTCGATATGGCTTCCACGAATTGAACCTGAACCGGATTGCGCTGGAAGTCATTGAATACAATGAAGCGGCTAGACGTGCGTACCTAAAAGTCGGATTTCGGGAAGAGGGTCGCCAGCGTTCTGCAGTTTTGCGGGATGGCATGCATTATGACCTGATCTCGATGAGTATCCTTGCCGAAGAATGGTCGGCGCAGTCTGGGCTTCCATTGTCATTCCAGTCTACTCACACTCCTCAATCTGGGGAAATGGACGCGGGTGGTTTTTCACAACGTAATGGGAACGAACAAGCTGCGCTGTCAATGTCGGAATTAAGTTCTGTTCCAAAAGGTGAATCTGAAATTTCACCTCGTATCGGCGTAGGTGCGGTCATCCTCAATGAACGGGGCGAAGTGCTTCTCGCCTGGCGGAATCGCCAGCCCGAGCAGCACACCTGGAGTATTCCCGGCGGGAAAGTCGATCCCTACGAATCACTGGAGACTGCCGTCATCCGTGAAATCAAGGAGGAAGTGAATCTGGATATCGCCATTGACAGTCTGCTCTGCACGGCGGAGACGATCCAGCCACAACAGAAGGAACATTGGATATCCGTGCTCTATTCCACCAAGGTGATTGGCGGTCATGCTCGTAATCTGGAAGAAGGCGGAGCCATCGGTGAGATCGGCTGGTTCCCATTGAATGATCTGCCCTCTCCACTCGCCTGCTTTGCGGTACCGGGGCTGGAAGCTGTGAAGAAGCTGTATAATGAATCCCTGTAAATTCTAATATCTCATCAGATGGAGGTATTCCTTATGAATCATGCAGAACAGATTAATCAACTATTTCAGGCTGCACAGTCTGGAGATGTGGCCAACCTGCAATTATTGCTCGCTTCTCACCCGGAACTCACCAATATTGAAAATCAGGATGGGTTAACTCCGCTGGGATATGCCTCTCATTATGGACAAGCAGAAGTAGTTCGTCTTCTTCTGGAGCATGGAGCAGATGTTAACAACCTTTCTCATTCCAAGATTTCCTTTATCCCGTCCAATACTGCACTACATGCCGCGCTTGCGGGAGAACGTTCACCAGAAGTTATCCAACTTTTGCTCGAACATGGGGCATCCACGGGTATTCTGGACAGCGATGGACAATATGCGTTGCACTCCGCAGCATTTCATACGGATCAGATCGAACTTATCGAGATGTTACTTCAGCATGGAGCTGATCCAAACGTGCTGAACTCAGCGGGCCAGACCGCACTGGATATTTCACTTGAACGTGGTAACACGTCTACAGCTTCATATCTACGAGCAGCCATTACAGCGCATCAGCAATAATGATTGGATAACGTAAGCAATACGCGAATAACCGTCAAGACTCTTTTTGGAGTACAAAGAGAAAGTCTGACGGTTATTTGTTGTCCTGTATGTTCTCATTCAAATACGTAGTTCAACTATATAGAAATCAGGTATATACATATTTTCTAAGAAAATAAGAACCGTTTGGTGCCTTATGCGGTCTAATACTCAACATATCCATGAAAGGAGGAGCCATGTGACCCCTCTTCAGCTCACCATCGCCGCACAAAAAGGGGATGCCGAGGCTTTTACAGCCTTAATGGAATTACATCAGAGCCAACTGTACCGTATCGCCTATGCCTACCTGCATAACGAAGGTGATGCGCTCGAAGCGATTCAGGAATCAACGTTCAGGGCCTTCCATAAACTCAAAAAATTAAAAGAGCCCTCCTACTTTGGCACTTGGCTCATCCGCATTCTGCTCAACTACTGTGCGGACGAACGCAAACGCAAAAGTCGGTTCAGTCCCGTCACCGAGATTCATGAATCCAGCAGCTGGGATCGTCCTGCGGACCCCGATCTTGCTGCGGCCGTATCCACCCTTGACCGGGATTGCAAACAGATTATTATCCTGAGTTATTTCGAAGGTTTCTCCTTAACTGAAGTTGCCGATATTCTCGAAATCCCGACGGGAACCGTAAAATCCCGATTACATCGGGCACTCGGACAGCTCCGTGATCAACTTGAAACGAAGGGAGATGTATCCTCATGACGGATGAACAAAACTCATTCGACACATTGGAAGAACGTCTGAATGCTCGAAAGACGGAGTACGAAACAATGCCTGTGCCCGATTCCGCCGCCTATCAGGCTGTGCAGTCCGGAATCCGCCAGGCTGCCCGTAAGCGAAAGTCCAGACTGCGTTGGTATATGAGCTCCATCTCAGCAGCTGCCCTGATCCTGCTATTTACCGGATGTATCCGTGTCTCTCCCGCCTTTGCGTCCTTTGTGGAGCAATTGCCTGGCATGGAAGGCATTGTGAGCATGATTCGCCAGGACAAAGGATTAATGATGGCGATCGATCAGTCTCTCTTGCAGAAGATCGGTGTCACCGACGAGCATGATGGTACTTCCTTGACCGTTGATGGCATTATCACAGACGAGTCACGTATGGTTATTTTTTACACGATGAAAGGCATGAAAGATCCCGAGAAATTCAACTATGATATTGATCTGCTCGATGAGAACGGTAATGATCTTCCAGTTGCGTTTACTCACGCTTATCCAACACCTTCACCAGACGAGAATGTGAATGAGAATATGATAGACGTGATCTTCACGGATGGAACCTCTCCTCCTGAAGAGCTGAGCGTCGTGTTTAAGGCCAGAGATACAACGCGTGCAGAAAAGTGGAAAATAACGTTCCCGGTAGACAAGAATCTTACCAAAGGCATGAAAAAGGTCATTCCTGTGAATCAGACGTTAACAGTGGATGGACAGCGTATTGATGTGAAACAGGCTACTATGTATCCAACCCGTCTTGTACTTGATGTGAATTTTGATCCAAAGAATACCAAAAAGGTATTTGGGCTCAGCGATCTTCAACTGGTCGACGAACAAGGTCGCGCGTGGAGAACAGATACCTCGACAGGTGGAGATGAACGCTCCATTTACTTCGAAAGCATGTACTTCTCCATACCGAAAAAGCTGACCTTGCAGGGATCTGGCTTCTCGGGATTGGATAAAAAGAATCTGGATCTTTCCCTTGATCTGAAGTCACGCCAGATTACAGGTGGACCACCTGGATTGAAGATGGTAGGCAGCAAGGTCGAAGGCAAAGATCTAATTATTGACTTCTCCGTTGCTGGCAGGATGGACGGTGGGTTCGTTCTAACTTTCAGGAAAGTTACAGACAGTACAGGGAAGTCATATGAAGTCCCTGGCTCCAGTTGGAGTAGTGGAGAGGGAACGGATGACAGTCATACGATTGTTTCTTCTACTATCAAAAATGGAGCCAAATTAAAAGGGGAAGTGAAAATGAACATCTCCACCTATCCGATGAAAGTAAAGTCTCCCTTCTCATTGGACATCCCTGTTAATCCTTAATTTTCTACCAGTAGGCTGTGATTATCGCAAATATTCTATATAATGGAAACATTCATTATTACGAGCAATGATGTTCATAGGGAAGGTGTCTTTAGATATGAATCAACGTTCCATCCGTTATCCGCAGCCACTCGCTCCGGGAAATACCATCGGTGTAGCAGCACCCTCCAGCGGTGTAGGCGAATCCCTATACCATTATCTTGAGGAGAGCAAACGTAATATGGAGCGCCTTGGTTTTGGCGTGCTGGAAAGCCCATCGCTCCGCCACAACACCAAATGTGTGAGTGCCTCCAAAGAGGAACGCGCCGAAGAGATGAATGAGTTTTTCCGCAATCCAAATATTCAAGCCATTATCCCTCCATGGGGCGGGGAATTTCTGATGGATATCCTCCCCCTGCTGGATTGGAAAGCTTTGAAAACATTACCGCCCAAATGGGTCATGGGATATTCGGATATAAGTACGTTCCTGTTCGCCTATACCCTGATCACCGGAACAGCATCAGCACATGGCACCAACTATGTTGATCTAAGATCAAACGCCCTCGATCCCGTGACTGCGCGCTGGATTGATGTGTTACAGACCAAATACGGCGGACAGATCACACAATCGTCTTCCACACATTATCAATCGGCATGGAAACCGGAATTGCCTGGATTTAACCTGGATACACCTTCGCAATGGAAACAGCTCGGCCACTCGGAAGATGCAGATACCGCTGTGTCGTTCTCCGGTCGGCTGATCGGTGGCTGTATGGATACAATCTCCAGTCTGATTGGCACGCCATATGCACCTGTTGCATCCTATCTGGAGCAATACTGTGCAGTCGAAGGTACCATCTGGTATCTGGAGAGCTGTGAGATGAATGCGGGGGATATCTACCGTCATCTGTGGCAGATGAAACAGGCTGGCTGGTTTGCAGGTGTGAAAGGTTTCATGATTGGACGACCTGCGGGTTATTCCGATACAGCCGATTTTAATTTTACCGATGCCCTATCCTCTGCACTTGGGGGTCTGGATGTCCCTGTACTGTACGATGTGGATCTCGGCCATGTTCCGCCGCAGCTCACCTTTGTGAATGGAGCATTGGGCAAAGTCGCTTATGAAAATGGACGCGGGAGCCTTGAGATGGCGTTTGTGTAATCACCTTTTATAGGCAGATGCATACCTTGAAGTAAGAACTTATTTTGAGGAAGGGTTGTGCATCATGTCTGAATCCACATCCACGCCATCCACACGTGTCGTGTATCAAGCCAATCAACCGATGCTTCAATCCGTGCAAAATGTGCGGAATATGCTTCATCATACAGCTCGGCAGCATATAGGCAAGAAGGTACAAGTCCAGAATATCGATGGGCAAGTGTGGGAAGGTGTCGTCATCAGTGCAGACCGGGGAATTTTGTATCTCCAGGTTACCCCGATGCATGGATATCCTGAACCGCGCGCTTTGTTTGGACCAACGATTTTGCCGCTTGTGCTGTATGAATTGTTGGTTATCACACTGTTGATGTAGTGGTATTGTACTTCTATATCCGAACCTGTTCCAAGAAGCTTCGCTCCTGAGATCTTCAAGTCTTGGGAACGAGGCTTTTTTATCGTCTTGGCGATGGTGCGGTATGATTCCTTGCGAGCGTGTGAAATATGATACAATGGTGTCGCACCACCCCATATCTCATATGAAACGGAGCTTGATCCGGTTGGAATACATACGTCATGATTCATCACCCGTATCACAAGCCGAGACGGGTATGATTGGCAGCAATCCTACTGAACAATCACGCGTGATTGCCATCTGTCTGCTCGCAGGCAAAATCATGCTACAAAGCGGTGGTGAAACCTACCGTGTGGAAGATACGATGAAACGTATGGCAGCTGCGCTGGGCTTACCCCATTCGCACAGTTACGTTGTTCCGACAGGCATCTTCTTCTCTGTTGATGCAACCGAACCTGCCAAGCTCATTCGTATCTCCGAGCGTACGACGGATCTGGACAAGGTGTCCGAGGTGAATGCGGTCTCCCGTCGCATCGGACAAGGTGAGCTATCCGCTCAGGAAGCCCATGATCTGTTGATACAGATCGAAGGAAAGCCCTCCTCCTATTCAACGGCTGTGCAGCTTACGGCCGCAGCGTTATCCAGTGGTTGTTTTACCATTATGTTTGGCGGGGGCTGGAGCGACTTTCTTCCGGCGTTAATCTGCGGGGGCATAGGTTATGCAGCCGTTATTGCCTTTCACAGGTTGGTGCGGGTCAAATTCTTTGCCGAGCTTACGGCATCCTTTGTTATTGGCTTACTCGCTTTTCTCCTGATCTATATGGGAGTGGGTCATGAACGGGACAAAATCATTATTGGTTCGGTTATGCCGCTGGTTCCGGGGTTGCTGATTACCAATGCTGTACGCGACCTGATGGCCGGACATCTCGTCTCCGGATTATCCAAGGGAGCCGAGGCATTTCTGACTGCTTTTGCTATAGGTACAGGCATTGCAGTTGTATTTTCACTTTTTATGTAAGACGGAGGAATGCAGGATATGCTCCATTTTATTGAACAAGCCTTGACCAGTTTTGTCGCCTCAGCCGCGTTTGGGATCATCTTCAACGCACCACGGCGCATGCTGCTCCACGGTGGATTTGTCGGCATGATCGGCTGGATTATCTATATCGTGCTTGAATATGCAGCGGATGCGGTTCCTGCTACACTTGCAGCGACCATAGCCGTAGGTGTCATCAGCCAGGTATTCTCTCGCATGTTTCGCGCACCCGTTATCATCTTCAGCGTCGCAGGCATCATCCCTCTGGTTCCTGGTGGACTGGCGTATAATGCGATGCGAAGTTTTGTGCAAAATGACTACAGTGCCGCTATGGAGATGGCCGCCAAGGCACTCATGTTATCCGGCGCTATTGCCGTAGGCCTCGTGCTGTCAGAGGTATTAAACCAGATGATACGCCGAATTCCCGCCTCACTTTGGGCAAAATCATCATCGAAATAATCGTTCTTTTCACATATTCAGCACACGTAAGGCCCGTTAGCATACAGGATAAAATCTTGTATACCTACGGGCCTTACGTGTCGTTTTTTATAGAGCATTATAGAGCAGCAGATCAATCAATATTCTATTTACTTCACAAACGTATTTTTCACACGTACCGACCGTAGGAAATACGGGATAAAGATACAACATGTCAGAAGCGATCGGATTGTTAAATTAAATGCTGATGTTGGATCGAGCACATGTTGCTCTCTCGGAATCTCAATTCGTGCGATCATGATCCATGTCACGACTCCAATGAATACATTTGCAATGTACAGAATAATCATCATGCGCGGAAATCGCCTTTTTTTCTTATGAAGCAGTACGAGATTCACGATAACGAGCATTAGTAAAATGACGCTGCTTATGACTCCAAACCAAAGGAGCGGGCGTATCCCTTCAGTATAAAGTTCCGGATCAACACCACGGACACCCTCCCACCTTGCTGGATCCATAATGACATTTACCTGCGACATATCCGCAATAAGAAGCACCAGTGTGACCCACAGGCCAATCTGAATTAATATAAGCCATCCGCCTAATCCGGAGATGCCAGGCCGTTCCGGTCTGATACCACTTTTAGGCTGCAGCGAGCTTGTATCCAGTTCCGAGTTCCTATATTTATAGTTCATTTCAGCCTCCGTTTACGATAGATAAGACACATATTATACATTAGAAGCTATATTCTGTGTTATCCAAGAGAAGGAAAGAACCATCTGGACTAAGGTCTCTCTCTTGCATTCTATTGGGTAGCACGTCTCATCACTGTTGCGAACAACTCCGCTGCAACACCACTTCCTGACTTCATATAATGTTTTGCATCCGTATGATCAAATCCCATCCAGACCGCCGCAGTCCAGTTGCTCGTATAGCCCACAAACCATAGATCCCGATTGGCCTCTCTTCCCACACCAGGTAATGCAGCCTGTGTTGTTCCCGTTTTCCCTGCTACCTTGTGCTGACCGAGTTGTGCCCGGCTTCCTGTTCCCTGACTGACTACATTTTGCAGCATTCTGGTCATGGCATTCGCCGTACTGGAGGAGATTACCTGCTTATTTTCCGACTTATGAGCAAATATTGTCCGTCCTTGTGAATCTGTAATCTCGCGTATCAGATGGGCTGTATTCAATTTGCCATGATTCGCAAACACCGTATAGGCCTGCGCCATCTTCATTGGCGACACTCCCTGATGCACACCTCCCAAGGCAATTGAGAGGTTTAGATCTTCTTTCCCCAGTTCAATACCGAGTCGTGCCGCAAATTGATGTGCATCGTTCAGTCCGGTCTCATGAAGTAGCCATACGGCTGGGGCATTGATAGACTTTTGCAAGGCTTGGGACATGGCTATTGAACCACTGTAACGCCCACCGAGATTGGAAGGTTGATAGCTGCCATATTGCATGCGTTTATCCGGTAGTATACTCTCTGGCTTGAACTTCCCCGACTCCAACGCAGGGCCATATGCAATAATCGGTTTAAAAGATGAACCTGGCTGCCTTGCATCCATAATCGCCCGGTTGATGCCCCCTTTTAAAGGATTACGTCCACCCATCATCGCTTTCACTTCACCGTTGTGCTGGTCGATAATAACCATACTTGCCTGGACCTGCTCGTCTTGGCGATCATCGGGGAATCGGGTAGCGTCTGCAAATGTTTCTTCCATCGCCAGTTGTGCCTGTTCGTCTAGCCCAGTTTGAATAACCCAACCTGCCGATTGAATCTCTGCTTCACTTTTACCTGTGAGCCGAGAAGCCTCCTGAATCACAGCATCCACGGCAGACACATATGCGGGCTCGCTCAAGCCCGGTGAAGTTGTTGCATTCAATACGGTTTCAGGCGGCGTGAAATCGACATCACGGGCTTGGAGCACCTGCTTTCGTGTAATTAGTCCCTGTTCATGCATTAGTCCAAGGATAACGGCACGTCTTTGTTTGGAAAGTTCAGGATAATCTACTGGATTGTATATGGATGGACCTTTAGGCATTCCAGCTAATGTAGCAATCTGCCATAGTTTCAATTGGTGCATATCCTTAATTCCGAAATACCGCCAGGCTGCCGCTTTTACACCATACTGCTGGTGTCCCATGTAGATCTGATTCAGATACATTTCCAGAATTTCATCCTTGCTATACTTCTTCTCCAGGGCCATCGCAATCGATATCTCATTCACCTTTCGACTCAACGTTTTATCCCCATTCAAATACAGATTTCTTGCCAGTTGCTGCGTAATGGAGCTTCCTCCCTGACTCAGATTCATATGTAAGATGTCTTGCATAATGGCTCTGCCAAGTCCGATGAAATCCAGTCCATCATGGTTGTAGAAACGTCGATCTTCTGTAGCCAAAAAAGCCATCTTTAATAAATCTGGCATAGCGTTCAGTTCAGCATATTCGGAATACCCTTTGGTCTCCGTATGCAACCTCGAAATTTCGGTCCCCTCTGCATTCGTAATCATGGTTGAAGAGGCCACCTGCATGGCCTCTGGACGATTGCGAAGCATTCCTTCGCCATAAGTAATCAGATAGAGATAGAAAAGGGTCAATATCAAAACTACAACCACTGCAACATCAAAAACGTAATACATCCATCGCTTGCTCCCGTGTTTCAACATTCAGGCTCCTTGTGTACCCGTTCAATTGAAACTTCGTGTTCCTGTCTATCTCGTTGTGTAATCTCCAGAGCATGATGAAGCAGCAATGTCTGTTCATACGCCAACCTGACCCAATGCTGAACTTCCATCTCGTCCTGACACCGCCCTTGGATGATCTCATCCAGAGAAGATTGAATACCGTAGAGAGTAAGTTTTATCGGTAGGTCAACCTGTGTAGAAATAGTTTGAGTGTTCTCCTTGTCTTCTTCATTATGTTGCTGAAGGCCGGGTTGCTCATGCTGAATAGACGCTCCCTCTGCCTCTCTGCTCTCATGTTTCGGTTCTGATCTGCTCAGTCCTTCCTCATGCTGGAGAATAGCAATCCTATTCAGATTTGCAGCAATTTGTCGTAGTTCACCACCACTTAGAACATCAATTCTTCCAGGATTGTGGCCCAATGCAAGTTCGGCTGTTCCGCGTGCAAGTTGACTGAAATCTTCCGCAATCTTCTGGGATCGAATCCAGAAAAAGATCACAAACATGGCTCCTCCAATGAAGATAAAGAGCGGCTTTGTTCCGATATGGTTGATTCCCCAGTTCATCATACGCGTTATCCGTGCTGCATCTGGAAGGATGTGATTGTGGGCAAACCGTAGCACGTGATAAACGACAAAAAGGAGCGCTGCGCTCAGTAACGCGCTTGCTCCTCCAATGTATATGTATCTTAGTCTTACTGTACTGAATTGAGACTTCATATTCGGTATCCCCCTCTATACAATAATATGGTAATAGAGGTAGAATACCGAATATTTCTTAATGAGATAGTGGTTAACTTCTTACCAAATTCTTAATTTTTATTCCTCTGAGTAATTACTTGGTGAAGCAACGGTTACAGGGAAACTGGTAACAAAATCCGTTCTGCCATTTTCACTGTAAGCAACGATACTTCCTCGATGTAATTCAATCATCGATTTGGCAATCGCCAGGCCGAGACCGGTACCTCCCGTATCGCGGGAACGGGATTTATCTACCCGATAGAATCGATCAAATAGATGTGGCAGATCTTGTGCCGGAATCGGATCACCATAATTACTGATGCGGACTACAGCCTCTTTACCTTCAAGGGCCAGCCCAATCTCCATTAGTTTACCTTGCGAACCATACCGAATGGCATTGCTGAACAGATTCTCATATGCTCTTACAAGCTCCCCCGGAGCAGCCTGTATCCATAGTGGGTCTTGCCCGCCGATGATCTTGTAGGTCATGCCAGCATCCTCCAGCATGGGAGCAAACTCTTCAGCCAGCTGCATCAGAAACGAATTCAGGTTCAACGCTTGCAGAGATAACGGAAGGCTCCCGCCACTCACGCGCGTATATTCGAACAAGTCATCAATTAACTTACGAAGGGTCAAGGATTTCTCATAGGCAATGCTAACGTAATAGCGCATCTCAATCTCATCTTCGTAGCGATCCTTCTCGATGTACTCCAGAAATCCCAGAATAGAAGTGAGTGGTGTTCTCAGATCATGTGATATCCCCGTAATCAGATCGTTTTTGGCAGCAACTGCATTACGCTCTTCCTGAAGCGATAACTGCAATTGTTCAGCCATCTGATTAATGCTTGCAGCAACGACTCCGAATTCATCCGAGGTTTTCACTTCGATGCGATGGGATAACTCTCCTTTGGCAACCTCCTGAATCCCCGCCGTAATTTCATCCAGGACCCGCATCACCTTGCGTGAGAACAGGAAAAAAAACAGCACAAAACCAAGCACGCCTACCACAATCATCAAAGGCACCGAACCGATATTATTCACCAACCACCTGATCCCTTGGGCTGGAATGGAATAATCCGGATACGTCTGAGCTTCCAGGATGGTCTGCCCCACCTTACTACCTCCGTACAAAATAACTGCAGTTAATATACCGCTCAGCAGAAATGCATAGATAAATTTCCATCGGACTGTATTAATCAACTTTGAATTCATAGTAGGAACTCCCTGAATGTGTTCATGTTACACGACATCCTGTGGATGAACATGTTTATTGCGGTTTGATCATCTTGTAACCAACACCCCATACGGTCTGAATGAACTTGGGATGTTTGCTATCGAGTTCAATCTTCTCACGAATCTTGCGAATATGCACCATGACGGTATTATTCGACTCCATGAATTCTTCCTTCCAGACCTGACGATAGATCTGTTCCATACTAAGTACTGAACCTTGGTGACGAGCCAGTAATTCAAGAACAGCAAATTCACGCGGAGTCAGACGAACCGGCTGCTCGTCCACCCAAACTTCATGTGTATCGGTATTAATGACCAGATCATCAATAACCCACTCGTGCTCTTTGTTCTCCCGACCTTCATTGAAGGTATGATACCTGCGCAGCTGGGATTTCGCCCGTGCGACAAGTTCAAGCGGGTTAAACGGCTTGGTCACATAATCATCGGCACCGATGCTTAGCCCTGTGATTTTATCCATATCCATACTTTTGGCGGACAGCATAATAATCGGCATTTTCTGCTCTTCCCGAATTTTCATACAAGCTTCGATTCCGTCCATATTTGGCATCATGACATCCAGAATAATGAGATCGATCGACTCTTTTTTCAATTGTTCCAACGCTTCAAGCCCATCATTCGCGGTGAGAATCCGATAACCCTCGTTGCCAAAATAAATTTCCATCAGTTTAATAATCTCCTGCTCATCATCCACAAGCAGAATGGTTGCTGGCTGTGCCACGGCATTATTCCTTTCCCTTCCATAATTCCTTACCTGTTCAAAGTATACCACCGAGGGATGAAACTGCGAAAATCATCGTGATCTTCACGGACACGCTCGATCTTGGCCATCATCTCAAGCGTCTCTTCAGGCTTCACCTGCTGAATCCACACCACAGAAGACACCAGCGCCATAGCCGTATACAGTGAATACAGTCTCCAGAATAACTCATCCGGTTCATTGCCATCGAAATAGCCCTGAATTTGACCTATGGAATATGGAATACTGATCTCCGAAGCAAACAAACCCAGCTTCAAAAATTCATGAATGGGATCACCTTGATCATAACGATTAAAATCAATCACTCCTGCGAGTTTATCCTGCTTAACGACAAGATTGCTCGGGTGAAAGTCATCATGCTGAAATCCATCTGGACGATTTTTCATCCAACCGAGATGGTCTGCAATAAACGTTAGAATAACATGATCCTCTTTCATCACAATAGGGCACTGTCTATAGCACCCCACGTAACGTTGATGCTTGGTGCTCATGCGTATGTACCATGATTCGGTCTGTTCCTCCATCGGCAACTGGTGAATCAGCTGTAGCTGCGCTCCTGCTTCGAAACCAACCGCCCACTGCTGCTGTTCATTCAGCTGAGGCAATCTCTCAGAAGCATCTTCGCCTTCAATGTAGCTAAGAATCATATATCCGTTCTTCTCATCCAATCTACCTGTGCCCAACGTTGCTGGACACAGTACACCTAATTGTTGCATGCTCTGCAAATATTGATATTCCCTTTGCTTCATCCATTCCTCAGCAATATCATACACCCTCACCAGCACATGGCCTTGACCAGGGACAAACATTTTGAATTTAGCATCTGCTGAATAACCCTTCATAACAGGTTCAATCCGCGTGGCCTGACCAAGTTCAGGAATCTGTTTTAACCTGTCAATCAACGTATTGTCCATCGATGCATTCCATGTATCGTGTTGTTCCACGTCCCGAATCCTCCGTTATTTCACGTATGGCGTGTAGTATCGTCGGTCTATTCCCACTTTAACCCATGATATTTCCTATAACATGCTTATATGTATTCTATCCGTTTCTATTTAAAAAGTACTGATTCGGGTTCTTTGCCCGTCAGGGTCAGCATCGTATACAATTGCCCCCTGTGATGATATACATGCCCCATAATCTCAAGTAACCACTCCAGCCGACTATAGGAAGCTCCCCAGTACGAATCCGTCACATGTAATAACTCTTCCGTGTTAAACTGCCTGTACCGTTGGTATAGATACATCTGGTTATCAATCAAAGCCTGCTTGATCTCACCGAGCGAATGCACCTGATTCTCTGCATAGAATTGAGCCATCTCTTCCTCCGATGCACCTTCGGAAATATAAACATCCGCTCGGCAGATCACAGACAGATGGGCCAGTAGTTCTCCAACAGGTCGTTTACCTTCAATTGGAGTCAAAGCCAAGTCTTCTTCCGACAGCTGATCACATATATCGATTAAAGATGTTACAGCCACGTCAATATGTTTAAACGCAGATTGAATCAACAGTTACACTTCCTTTTTATCCCATTATACAGAACATATGATCGGTTATCAACCAAGATATCCCTCCTTAATATATACCCCAAATCTATATAAATTGAACAAAACATTTACACAAAACGGAGAAGACAGAAAGGACCTGAAGAAGCGGAGCTAAAAGCTTTCTGCAAGAAAGCTTTAGTTCAATTTATATATCAATCTACGAACAAAAAAAAGTCCTTCCTCCTTCATATAGACGGGATTCAGGACATTTTGTTGCCTATTTGTTTTCAAATCTTTGTTCAACTTGAGTATAACGAACAATACGTTTGCTCGAATCGTCCAGCCTCCAAGTCAGACTTGCGAATGAAAAATTGCAGTTCCCCGCAATCCCACCATTGGAAACCAATAGCATCATGCGTATCTATCTTCAACAGCAGCAGCGTATCGGATAGTTCCTGCCATGTCCGATCCTCATCACCGCCGTAATGCTTGGTCAGCTTCTTCTCACACTCCTGCTCATTATAATCGTACTCTTCTCCG
The DNA here is from genome assembly GCF_037993015.1 of Paenibacillus sp. FSL E2-0151. Lineage (NCBI taxonomy): Bacteria > Bacillati > Bacillota > Bacilli > Caryophanales > Paenibacillaceae > Paenibacillus > Paenibacillus sp. FSL E2-0151. The sequence goes on along the minus strand of NZ_CP150308.1, from coordinate 1,792,873 downwards.
AGTGCGATCTGTAACAAGGCACGATGCTCGGCATCCGGATGCTGCCCGTCAGGATATCCAAACATCCCACCCCAATTCAGCGTACTTGGATGATTCCAGCTCGACTCGAATTCAAGGTAGCGGTCATACAGACTTACTTCCGATTCGGTCTCATCGGTCTCAAGCCGAAGCGGCGAGAGCTCATTCAGCGCGTTGGCGTCAATGTATGCATATGTAGGAAACTCAAGATTAGGCAGCACTGTCACCGAATGTGCAACAAACGGGGCTCCATCCAGCGCGGTATCGCCTTCAGGCTCTCGCCTTATCAGGTTATGAGAACTCGGCTCAAAAATCACACGATGTTCAATGGGACAAGCAGATTCATCCGTGCCAATGAAAAAGTATAACATTCCACGTTCAGGCAAAGTCCCGCGTCCATCATTCGGCGTATACGGCGACAAATCCACCAGGTTCAGTTGGGCTAGGAAAGTCATTGGAACTCCTTCTTGTGTTACGGGCCATTCCATGCGACTTGGCAAATCCGGATGTCCACCCACACGTGAGTTTCCTGTTCTGCGATATTCGTCCAGTGTGGATACATCGAGGCGAATTCCCCAGCGGCTTGAGGACAACAGCAGATCGGCAGCAACTCCCAAACCATATTCCTCAAGTGTTTTACGGGCTTTTCTGGTCAGACGTTCACATTGTTCTGGCTTAATCATATAGATCCTCCCCTTTTGACAATACACCTATGCTGAGACATATTCAGGTTCACACCTGTATATTCTTCTGCCCGGACGTCTTTCCCTGCTTCTAGCAAAAAAAGAGACTGACACTCCTTGTCAGTCTACTTCCTTATCCTATATTCCATTTAACGATTTGGATCAGAAGACTTTTCCTGGTAAGCACGCATATGCTCCTCACCGTCCAGGAATTCATGGGCCTGATGGGCTGCCATCACACCATGATAGCTGATATCCAGACCCAGATCTTCCTCTTCTTCTGTCGAACGTACAGGCACAATTTTGCCAATCAACTTTAACCCGATCCAGGTCATGGCGAATCCCCAGATGACCAAGGCTGTAAGGCCAAGTGCCTGAACACCCAGCAACCTCCAGCCGCCGCCCATAAATAATCCACCATCCGTGGCAAAAAGACCTACAGCAATCGTGCCCCACATTCCTGATGCGGCATGCACCGGGAAAGCACCAACCGGATCATCAATCTGTCGACGGTCCAGCCAGTTAGTGGCAGCCATCATCAACAAGCCGGACACTGCCCCAATGAATATCGCTGCTACATCACCAACAAAAGCACAGCCTGCCGTAATACCGACCAGTCCAGCAAGCGAACCGTTAATGACCGAGGGTGCATCTGAACGATTGAAGCGGAATAACGTATACAGTAGCGTAACTGCACCACCCGAAGCCGCAGATAACATCGTGACAATCGCAATGTGACCAATTCTTACATCCGTCGCGCTGAGTGTACTACCAGCATTAAAACCAAACCAACCGAACCATAACAGAAATGCACCTACAGATGCCAGTGGCAGATTGCTTGGGAGTGCAATGGCACTTACGCCAAGTGGCGTGTACTTCCCTTTACGTGGGCCAATGATAATCGCAGCAGCCAGTGCTGAGAATCCGCCGAGCGCATGGATGACAGCCGAACCGGCAAAGTCCTGCATCCCCAGCTGACTAAGCCAGCCGCCGCCCCATGCCCAGTGTCCACCAATCGGATAAATGATCGCCGTCATCAATATGATATACAACAGGTAGGCACGGAAGTTGATGCGCTCGGCTACCGCTCCTGAAACGATGGAAATAACGGCAATGGTAAAGGCCGCCTGGAACAACCAGAATGTCTCCAGAGATACCGGTACGTCCAGGTGAGACAAATCCCCATTCAGGAAAAATCCCGTTACTCCCGCAAAACCGCCAACGTCCGAACCATACATCAGTCCAAAACCGATCGCATAGAACAGTAACGTCCCAATCGTAATGTCAGCAAATACCTTCATAATAATGTTCACACTATTTTTATAACGCACAAAGCCAGCCTCGAGCAGGGCGAATCCACCCTCCATCAATAAAATCATCGCTGCACTCAGTACGACCCAGACCGTATCAATCCCGGTGCTTAACGTTTCCAAAGTCATGCTTGTACATCCTCCGTTTCACTAAGCTGTCTGAGCTCACGGATTGTATCGGGCGCAAGCTCAATCTCGTCCCGCTCAATGCTGTCCGGATGCTTAATTCGTTCTGCGATCTGATCTAATTCACGTATGCGTCTGCGAATCTGTTCCATCTTGCGAAAACGTTCCTTCACCTGCACCATATACTCCACCGCCTGATGATGGGATGCGGGGCGGCCCGCGAACCATTTGCGTACGGGCGACAACGATTGATAAGCGATCTCTTCCGCTCGACGCTTTTGTTCGAACTGTTCGATCTTCTGCTTGAGCGTTTGGATCTCATTTTCTTTTTTGACCTTCAGCCGTTCGATAAGGTACAATAAATCGGACGATGATATTTGCAATGCTGTATGGTGATACACCTCGTCGATTACTAACATATCATGTCAGGACTCCTTACATATCAAGTTACTTGTACCGATTATAGTTTGCCGGGGTCAGCCCGTCAATCTTTTTTTGGACTTGGGATGGATTTAAATGAACCGTTCATGGAGAACGGCTTTTTTTATTTGCCACGAATTACATCTAACAAAGGATAATGTTGCCCAGGTTCGCATTCACTCTTTCCATTCTCAATGCTTATAGAATAAGCATCCACATTTGGGGTAATGAACATACACAGACTACCCGCATCATAGAACCTGTATATAAGGAGAGGATTCCACAATGTTTACTCGTAATGACAATATACGCAACCAAATCTGGGAAGCAGTCTCTGGACTCGAAGAAGAACAATTGAACCAAAAACCTTCACCCGAGCAATGGAGTATCATGCAAGTACTACGACATCTGAATCTGATGGAAAATGTAATTGGAAAACAAGCCCGCCTAGCCCTCGAGAAGGAACAGACGGTGTCTGTGGACAAAAAACCATATGAATTATCGTTGGACCGCAGCCGCTCCGTCGAGGCACCACCCCATCTTCAGCCTCCAGCAGCGCCTGAAGCACTCGCAGACGTACGCAGTGATCTGGACGAATCTCACCAAGCTTTAAACAACTTTGCATTGGATCATGATCCTGACCTGCTGCGTAGCAAGTCCTTTCCTCATCCCGTATTTGGTGAGATGGATCTAACCCAATGGATTGACTTTACAAGTTATCATGAGGAACGTCATCTGGGACAGATCCAAGAGATTAAACAGCAGCTTGGCGTATAAACACAACCTCCTTTTTCACATAGCGAAAAATATAGTCGAACGACAAAAAAACCTCCAATCCTATTAATTTAGGTTGGAGGTTTTCAGTGTTCTTATGTTACGAATAAGAACGACACTTATATTTTTTTGCCCAAAATCGCCAGATCTCTATTCACACCATCCAACACGGCCACTTCGGGATAATATCCCCACTGTTCAAATCCATGCTTGCGCAATAACCCCAGACTCGGTTCGTTATGCCCAAAGACAAATCCAAGAATGGTCTTAATTCCAAGTGCAGGACATGCCGCAAATACCGTTTCGAGCAAACGTCCGCCAGCCCCAATTCCGCGGCATTGCTGATCCACGTATACACTTACTTCCACCGTTCCATTATACGCAGGACGTCCATAGAATGAACTGAGACTCGCCCAAGCTACCACCTGTCCTGCCTGCTTCATCACCCAAAGCGGACGATGTTCCGGTGTATGTTCCTCGAACCAAGGCAAACGTTGCTCCACCGTCACTGGCTCCAAATCCGCTGTTGCCATACGGCCCTCAATAGTGGAATTATAAATTTCCACAATCCTCTGCAAGTCCTCCAGGCGCGCATATTCAATCTGCACATCTTCCAGTTTCATCGCTATTCCTCCATCATTCCAGATCAAACCTCTAATTATAGAAGATATTATAACGGAGAAGAGAAGTCTTCGTCATCCCTAACATTCTGACAGAGAAATCTGTAAATGTTTAAGTAAACATTTACACGACAACGGAGAGGAGAGGACAGAACCAATCAGAAGAAGCGAAGCTAAAAGCTTTCTGCAAGAAAGCTACTTCGGAAGCATACACTGCGCCTTTATCCCCGGATTTGCCCCTTTATATAAGGGAATCAATAAAATCTGGGGATAACAGCGATCCGAAGATGGTTCTGACCGCTTAGTAGTCCAGTGTAAATTCAATGCTTTAACTTATATATAGCATTACTCTGGAAGTCCCTGAATTGTGTTCCCACGAGTTAACTGCTGACTCTGGTCTGCCCAACGAATGTTAATTGAGCGAGATGTGAACAGATCCGGGCCATCCGATACCTGGAAATGCAGATGAGCTTCACTGGAATTTCCCGAATTACCAAGCTCACCGATAGGGTCTCCCTGCTTGAGCTTATCTCCTTTTTTGACCGAAACACTGCCTTCCTTGATGTGTCCTGTGATGCTGTATTCACTGTTGCCATGGTCGATTACCACGTAGTTACCGGCTGGTTCTTCCGGATTCATGACACCCGGTACATTGTCCGGAATATCGTTTTTGATCTCGACAACGGTTCCATCCGCAGCTGCATAGAGCGTTTCACCAAAAGCATAGTAGTTTTGATTTTCCTTTGCATCACCTTGATAACTGGATTGTTCTTTGGTCCGTACGATATCCAGCGCATACCGCTGCGTTTCGTGCTCATAATGATAGTTCGACAACACATCATTACCTCCCCAGAATACATACCATTCTCCCTTCATCGGCAATTTAAATTCGGTTTTGGTGAATTTAGCATCCGTGTCCTCATGAGCTTGCAGCGGTTGGATCGAGAGACCTTCAATTTGATTTTCTTCGGAAAAATAGGCTCGAATTCCTTTCGTCCCAGTCTGATCCTTCCAGGCCACCTCAGATATTTGATTCATTTCGGCGTCTACCACTTGCTCCCACGATTCAACACCCTCCAGAAAAGGATCAGCCGTCGTTTTGAACTGTTCAAGCGTTAACGTCCCCTTCAACTCGGGAGAGAATTGATTATAGATTGCATCCTTTGAACCGTTCATCAGCGTATCTATGAAATTGTCCGGTGTAACCACCGCGCTCACCTCTGAACTTGAGTTCTGCTCCTGAATGGAGTTCTCGCTCGCTTCATTATTGGACGCCTGTTCGGCTGACTGCTGCTCTGCCTGGTCGGAAGTAATGGAGTTACTGTTGCCGCAAGCAGACAGTATCACGCAAGCTCCAAGGGTTATCGCAAGTACCTTCCAACCCCTTTTATTCTGTAATTTCGAATGTGTATGTTGCTCTGATTTCACATGACCTTCTCTGTTCATTTTCAACATCCCTTCTGCTAATCGTTATACTTTCCAGTTAAGTGTACAGAATGAGTCTTATCCTTCGTCTAACCCCAACTTACCAGTAGCTAAACTCGTCTTGCCTTCTAACGCTGCATAATTAAGATTCCGTTAAGATAGCTCGTACGCTATACAGCCTTCTTGGATGGTATGATTAGCAATACACACAACGGAAGGATCAGGAGGTCATTTTTAAACTATGGATAACGTCTCATTACTGCTTGTGGATGATGAACAGGCTATTCTGCATATGCTCAAAACCGTTCTGCTCAAAGAGCAGTTTCTCGATATTGATACCGTTACAACAGGCGAAGCTGCCATTGAGGCATGTAACAACAAGACGTATCATTGCATCGTGCTCGACATCATGCTTCCTGGCAAAAGTGGACTGGAAATCTGTCCTTTTCTACGGCAGGTCACCGATGCGCCCATCCTGTTTCTAACGGCCAAAACAACCGATTATGACAAATTAACCGGATTCGCCGTTGGTGGCGACGATTATGTCGCCAAACCCTTTAATCCGCTGGAAGTCGTTGCTCGAATTAAATCATTACTGAAGCGTTATTTACCATCTAAAACCGCAGCGATCTCGGATCATGTCCCATCTAACGTAAATACGTCATCTCCCAGCACATCGGAAGGCGTGTACGACTTTGGACGGTTTCAAGTGCTGGAGTGGGCTGGTGAACTTCGTGTTGAAGGTGAGTCCGTATCTTGTCCGGCACTTGTGTTCCAACTGTTACTCTTTTTCTGCAAACATCCCAATCGAATTTTCACCAAATCAGATCTATATGAACGGGTCTGGGGCTCGGAAGCCATTAGTGATGACAATACCGTGATGGTTCATATTCACCGCATTCGGGAGCGCATTGAAGCCGATCCTTCCAATCCCGTGTTTCTCGTAAACGTCCGGGGTCTGGGTTACAAACTGATTCAGCCGGAACATGTGTCACGATCATGAGTATTCGGCGCAGGTTAATGACCCGGTTTATCGGGATGCTTGCCGGTGCAGTCGTTCTTATCATCCTGCTTGGGTCTGTAGCCACTTACTGGGTCGTGCAAAAGGTAAATGAGGTGAATCTGATCGATGATTTTGCTCTTAACGGTCTGGACCAATTGATTAGTACAGCAGAGATCATGCCGGATGACACCATCCGATATGACCCCGAATTGCTGAAGCAAGTGGACAAAAATCAAGGCTGGCTCCAGGTTCTGGATGAACAAGGTTACGCCATTGATGAATATCACACACCTGCCGATGTTCCTACTCACTATAAACCGGGGGAATTGATTGCATACTGGGAAAGCCAGAAGCCGTTCCCTTATCAGATCGCCATGCTGATCCGGGAGAAGAACGGAAAGGATTTTACCTTGTTATATGGTGAGCGCAACCCGGCCAAGTCCTTAATGAATAACATTCGTTCAGATCTTGCTTTTACCAACGGGAAGCTTAATCTTCAGCCCAACCAACAGGAGGCCCTTCGTACTGCCAATGCTTATCTTCAAATATTGGACCCGTCAGGACGTGAAATTTCTTCCTTCAACAAACCAGCCATGGGCGTACCGACCGAATACACCATTCAGGAACTCGTTCTGCAAGTTCGCTATCCGAGTCGATCTGGCCTGTCTGTTGCAACGTGGTACGACGAACAGAGTGAAACCACTTGGCTGATTAGCATCCCTGTTGATCCGGCGGTGAACAGTGATCAGAACCCCTACAATTTTATTCTGGAACCGGCATTGGTCGTATTGATTGTATCCATCATCATTCTGCTCATTTTGCTTGCCTTCTGGTATGCCAACCGATTCGGTTCACCCATGCTACATATGCTCCAATGGTTACAGCGTCTGGAACGAGGACATTACGAGGAACCTACCGGAGCCTTTGGAGTGCCTCGCAGTCAGCGTCGTAACGGAAAGTGGAAGCGAAAATACAACGTGTATGCTGAAGTGCTTCGCTCCATGCAGGCCCTGTCTCACACTTTGAAGCAAGATGAAGAACTTCGGAAACAGACCGATTCTCTGCGGGAGGAGTGGATTGCTGGCATAACACATGACCTGAAGACACCCCTCTCCTCCATTCAGGGATATGCTCATATGCTTGAGGCGGATAAGTATAGCTGGACCGCGGAGGAAGTCAGGGAATTCGCAGGCATAATGCTCGATAAGTCCATGTATATGGACAGGCTTGTCAACGACCTTGCCATGACCTATCGATTACGCAGTGGAGGATATCAACCTGTGGTGGAAGAGACTGACGTAAATACGTTGCTCCGTGATCTGATCCAGCGCGCTGAACGGAATCCGGCATATGGAGAAGGTCGCATCCTATTCCAACCTTCCGAAGTGCCTGTGTATGGACTTGTCCATATTCCGTCGTTTGAACGAATTGTGGATAATCTGACCGCCAATGCCCTTCTTCATAATCCGCCCGAGTCCATCCTGGTTGTCAGTGTGCATTCTGGTGAACACGCTGATGAGTTCAGCATTCAGTTTGCCGATAATGGAAGAGGCATGGACTCCGAGACGGTATGGAAGTTATTTGAACGATACTATCGCGGTACAGATACAGGTACATCGGACGTTGGATCAGGGCTGGGCATGGCGGTAACCAAAGGTTTGATCGAAGCCATGAATGGTCGTATTGAGGTACAGTCCACCCCTGGTGAAGGAACGATCATTCGCTTAATATGGGATGGGCCGTCCGAAACCAATTAAAATGTTCCGCTTGACCTTTCCATTTTCAGTCTATATAATCGACACTCAATAACACCTGTTCCAATATATTGATAATGAACACAACACATTTCAGGATCATCTGATGAGTTGATCTAACATATTTGGCGATGACCAGAGACATGATTTCGTTTGCGTGCTGCCCAGAGAGAGAGGGGATTGGTGAAACCTTCTTCAGCGAACGGACCGGAATTACCCCTCTGCAGCCGTGACCTCGAACCTCAGCATTTCGAACTTCCTTCGGATGTTTGGCATGCTGCCAGTAGAGTTCACCGCCTGATCCCCGATAACGGATTCCAATGAGGGTTATGATGTTTTCTGTTCCGGCGGCTGGCCGAGAGCAGGGTGCACCATAACCAAAATTAGGGTGGAACCACGAGCCAAGCGCACTCGTCCCTTTTCCGGGACGGGTGTTTTTTGCGCTTTCATTTTAAGAAATGGAGAGTGGTTCACATGAGCAAACAAGAAAACAGTAACTCAGCAAGCAACAAATCAGGTAACGAAATAAACAACCAAGCAAATGATCTTCAACCATCCAGTCATTCCATTGAGGTCCGTCTGCAAGGTGGCGCGATACGTTCTTACGAAGCAGGCATCACTGTAGGTGCGGTTGCCTCATCTATCAGCACAAGTCTTGGGAAACAGGCTATCGGCGGTATTGTAGATGGTCAAAATGTCGATCTCGATTGGGTGCTCCAGCAAGATTGCGAACTTGTTATCGTTACTTTAGAAAGTGCGGAAGGTCTGTATCGTTATCGTCACAGCGCAGCACATGTGCTCGCACAGGCACTCAAACGCATCTACGGTGCAGAACAAGTGAAACTGGGTATCGGCCCAGTCATTGAAGATGGATTCTATTACGATGTTGATCTGGAGCATGCCTTGTCCATCAGTGATTTGGTTGCCATCGAGCAGGAAATGAACAAAATCATTCAGGAGAATCATAAGATCAGTCGCCGGGTCGTTAACCGCAAGGAAGCCCTCCGTATCTTCGGAGAGATCCAGGACCCCTACAAGCTTGAACTCATTCAGGATTTGCCAGAGGGCGCCGAACTTTCAATCTATGATCAAGGAGAGTTCTTCGATCTGTGTCGCGGTCCACATCTTCCATCCACTGGTCGAATCAAAGCGTTCAAGCTGCTGAATGTGGCTGGTGCGTACTGGCGGGGTAACTCGGATAATAAGATGCTACAACGCATCTACGGCACTGCTTTCCCGAACAAAGCCCAACTGGATGAACATCTGCACATGCTCGAAGAAGCGAAGAAACGAGATCACCGTAAACTTGGCAAAGAGCTTGAACTGTTCATGTTCTCCGAAGAAGCTCCCGGCATGCCCTTTTATCTGCCCAAAGGCATGACTGTTCGCACTGAACTGGAGCAATTCTCCCGTGAGCTACAATTACAGGAAGGTTATCAGGAGGTTCGGACTCCTCTCATGATGAACAATCGTCTGTGGGAGCAATCCGGTCACTGGGAGCATTACAAGGACAATATGTATTTCTCGGAAGTGGACGATGCCACTTTTGCACTGAAACCGATGAACTGCCCTGGGCATATGCTGATCTTCAAAAACACACTTCATTCCTATCGCGAATTACCAATTCGCATGATGGAATTTGGTCAGGTTCACCGTCATGAATTCTCAGGTGCCCTGAACGGCATGATGCGTGTGCGGACATTCTGCCAGGATGATGCCCATCTCTACGTCATGCCAGAGCAGATCGAGGACGAGATCAATCAGGCGATCTCACTGATCGGACGTATGTACGATATCTTTGGATTCGAATATAAGATTGAATTGTCCACTCGTCCGGAAGATTCCATGGGATCGGAAGAGCTGTGGGATCAAGCGGAACGCGCATTGCAAAATGTACTAGATCGTCGGGGCGTGGAGTATCGCATTAACGAAGGGGACGGTGCCTTTTATGGACCGAAAATTGACTTTCATATCCTCGATGCGCTGAAGCGCAGCTGGCAGTGCGGAACAATCCAGCTTGATTTTCAAATGCCGGAGAAATTCGACCTCACTTACATTGGCGAGGATAGCCTGAAACACCGTCCGGTCGTGATCCATCGTGCCATCTATGGTTCGATCGATCGTTTCATCGGTATCCTGACTGAGCACTATGCAGGAGCGTTCCCACTCTGGCTCGCACCTGTACAAGTGAAGCTCCTACCTGTGTCAGATCATTATGCAGACTATGCACTCCAAGTACAGAGCCAACTCCGTGCTGCGGGCATTCGGGTAGAAACAGATCTGCGCAGCGAGAAGCTCGGGTACAAAATCCGTGAATCCCAGATGGAAAAAGTGCCTTATTCGCTCGTGCTTGGTGAGAATGAGAAAAATGCCTCATCCGCCTCTGTCCGTGCATACGGTCAGGGAGATCAAGGCATCCAACGTATTGAAGCTGTTATTGAAATGATCCAACAAGCTGTGAAGGCAAAAGTATAAAATATGTAACGACTCTATTCATGAGTCACTCATCAGCTTGTGCTGAATTACAACTTCTCGTCATCTCTTAGCCCCACCTGTTCTTCGCTCCACGTCCAGAAACGCTCAGCTGAAGCATCGTCAACGGCATGTGCCTTCAGCTGCTGCTCTTTCTGTTGATAGAAGTAACGACCGGTGATGCCGACGACTTCAGGGCTTGTGGCCAGATAAACAGCCGTTCGCGCCCCTTCTTCAGGGGACAGAAAGAATGGAAGTTTACCTGCAAACGCCATAATGCGTGTGCCAAATCCGGTATTGCGATCTACGCCAATACTCGTTCCCACCGCACCAGGGTGTAGACAGTTCACTGTGACAGACGTACCTGACAGTTTGCTAGCCAGTGCACGAGTGAACAGCACGTTCGCCAGTTTGGATTGAGCATAACTTTTGATCGGATTATAACCTTTGTGCAGATGTGGATCTTCGAAGTGGATTTTGCCGGCCTTGTAGGCACCTGACGAAACGTTCACAACCCGTCCCTGCTTCGCAGCTTTCAGAGGTTCTATCAAAAGTAAGGTCAGCAGGAAATGTCCCAGATGGTTAATACCGATACTTTGTTCGAACCCGTCTGAGGTTTCCTTCCGCTTAACCATCACTACCCCCGCATTATTAACCAGAACGTCAAGGTGATCATGACGCTCGCGGAATGTGCCGGCAAACTGGCGTATACTTTCGAGTGAACCCAGGTCACACAGCATCAATTCAATCGCAGAAGAACCGGACTGACGCACAGCTTCCTGAAGAGCCTCCTGTCCGCGCTTCTCACTGCGGCATGCCATAATTACGCGATATCCTTGCCTTGCAAGTTCAATGGTGGTTGCCAACCCCATACCTGAGTTAGCTCCTGTTACAATTGCTGTCTGATTGGACATGAGGTACTTCCCTTCTGAACCTGAGGTTCCGAAATTAGAGGCGCGACGACGGACAATATGAGATAATGATAGGATCACATCTCGGTTTCCATGGGAGGACAAGTATGCTGACCAAAGAAGATTTTAAAAAAGTTAAAAAACAAGCCAAACTTGAAATCGCACTACTCGAACAGGAATATCAGGAAATCTTGCAGAACGTTGATTCTACGCTGTATGAAAAATATGGTATTTTGGACAAAGAAGAAACACGTGAGCTCACCCGAAAACGCAAAAACCGAAGATATGCTTCACTGGTCATCGAACTATGCGCCATTATTGAACAAATGTTACATCAACTGTACAGAGACGTATATCAGAAAAAGTTTAATTCGACCCAGCTGATGAAAACTCCTGCCTACCGTGCACGCTCCAATATGGAGATTATTCAGTCCGAACTGAGTAAAGAGTTCATTGCTCTGGAATCCGAAAAAGAACACTTCGCTGAAGCCCTTAGCCTGGTGTTTCAGACGAGGAACAAACTTGTTCATGATAACTTCTCGTTTGTCTCCATCGTTAAAGATGGCAGTAATGAAGAAGACACGTTCGAAGCGTTGCTCCATACGGTAAAAAAATATAGAAAACACTTAAAATATAATCGCCCTGAATAACAACAATCATTGCTAAAAAATATAAGGAGGTGTACCGGACTACGGTCCGAATAACCATGAGCCATCCAACAACTTCGATTACTGTACTAAATCTTCAGATTCCTACGCCTTCCGGGAACAGCCCCATATTCCCCGTCATGCTTCGTGATGTAGATGGCGTTACCCTGGTGGATACAGGTATGATTGGACAATTCGCTGAACTTCAATCCGCATTGGAACAAGAGGGCGTACAACTCTCGGACGTCAAACGTGTGATTATTACTCATCAGGACATCGATCATATCGGTAACTTGGGTGCTCTTCTGGATGCCATCCCTGATCTGGAAATCTGGGCACATGCCGATGAGAATCCATATCTAACCGGTGAGAAGCCTTTGATCAAATTCACGCCTGAACGTCGTGCTCTGCTGCCCGCGCCCGTTTTGGCACTGGCAGACCAACTGCTCTTGCAGCTACCTGAAGTGAACATTAGTAGAACTCTGGCGGACGGAGACATATTACCCCTTCAAGGTGGTACACAGGTCATTCATACACCGGGACATACGCCAGGTCATATCTGCCTGTATTTGGGGGAGCAACAGTTCCTACTCGCTGCCGATGAACTTCGTGTGGTCGATGATGAACTGGTTGGCCCTGCACCACAAGCGACACCGGACATGCCTGAAGCGCTGCGAAGCCTGAAGAAACTGACCAACCTTAAGCTCAATAAGGTTCTCTGTTATCACGGTGGAGAGTACATGAATGATCCGGCTCAGCGTATTGCCACACTTGCGGAGAGCGCAGAGTAAGTAAAGAACGCGGACTTGTGAGTGCTTTTGAATGACACAAGCATCCTATTAACGCTGTTTCTCTTCGTGCGGCATTGTGCGTTGTAGCTCATTCAAGATTAGGATGACACATATATTACAATCAAGGAGCTGTCCCAATGTCATTAACTTGACAGGGACAGCTCCTTTAATTAATTAACCACGTACTTCTACTACTCTACTGCACTGGTGTTGACCGTATGGTAGCACCTATTGCGCACGGTATGCACGCAGTATCTTATATTACACCTGGCATCTGCACAGTATCTTTCCCCTTGACCCCGACTCAGCTCTCCGGAGTAAGTACAATCAGCTTGTCATCCCCATCTCGTGGTGATCCTCGTCCATCCCGATTGTTCGTAAGCACATATAACTTCCCGTCCTCGCCAGCACTCACATTGCGAATCCGGCCCCATTCATCTTCGAAGATGGGTTCCACCTTCTCCACCTGTGTGCCATCTTCCGAAAGAGTGACCTTCAGAAGCTGCTCTCCACGCAGATTTGCAGCAATCAGTGATCCAGCCCAAGGTCCTTCTTCTACAAAAGCTACACCAGACGGCGCCCATGTATCGTTCCCACTATGTGCAAGCGGAGCCTGATATGCGCCATTGTCATCGTCGTCTCCTTCTACCTCGGGCCAGCCATAATTCTCTCCGGCCACAATCCGGTTGATCTCATCATGATTACGCTGACCATGCTCCGTGGAATAGAGGTAACCGTTTTCCGGATTCCATGCCAGTCCCTGTGCGTTACGGTGTCCCATACTGTATACAGGTGAATTCGGCCATGGGTTGTCTGCTGGGATCGATCCGTCGAGACCTATCCGCAATATTTTACCTCCAAGGCTATCTTTGTTCTGTGACAGTTCCGGTTCATAACGCTCACCTGTCGTGATATAGAGCAACTTGTCCGGGCCAATTTTGATCCTCCCACCATTATGATTCGTTCCGCCTGGAATGTTACCAAGCAACTCTTGATCTATGACCGCTTTGCCATCATTCACCTTGAGGCGTAACACCCGATTCGCAATATCGTCGCCTTCCAGATAGGAGTGGTATGCATACAAGTAACCGTTCTCCTCAAAGTCCGGATCAGCTGCAAGGCCCAACAGACCTCCTTCACCTCCTTCACCTTCTTCATTAAACGGGGCTAAGAAATCAATCAGTGGTTCAGGTGCTAGTTTTCCATCCTCAATGACCCGAATCGCACCAGGGCGTTCCGTTACAAACATCCGACCATCAGGCACACTCACAATCTCCCATGGTGCATTCAGTCCTTCAACCAGTACGGAAGCCTGATACGGAATAACCGTCTCTCCCTGCGCTCCACTCTCATTTCCACTTGCACCGGTATTGCCTCCGTTGGCCGTCTGTCCCTGACCTGTTCCCTGTCCCTGAGACGTCTGCTCTGTTCCTCCCGTAGAAGGTTCGCCTGAAGAACATGACGCGGTTAACAGTGCCACACTTAATAATGAAGCATACAGCGGAACGGTTACTCGATTATTCATGATTACATCTCCCTTCGTATTTCGTTCTTCTGTATAAAATAAATAAGTCAAGCTTCAACGTATTATTAATGGATTGCTCTCTATTGTTGTGGTGTTATTATTCATCTGTTAAGCGGTTTCGCCCTGTATTACCCTTCATACCAGCCGCTTAAACCGAGAATTCAAGGTATTCCGACGATATGAAATCACCGCAGTTTGGAATTCCATCATAATCTTTTATAATAGAAGGATAGTATGAATGGAAAGGTGGACAACTACACTTATGAATCAAAACCCTTTATCTCGTCTTGAAGCCGATCTGTCCGGGCAAGGATTGGACGCCATGCTGATCACAGATCCAAAACATATCTACTATTTAACTGGATTTGCGAGCAATCCGCATGAACGCTTCCTCGGTCTGGTGCTCGCAAGCGGCGAAGAGCCCCTGTTGATTGTACCCGCACTGGACGCAGAAGCTGCCGCTGCCGCTTCCTCGGTATCCAACATTGCCACTCACACGGATACCGATAACCCATACGCTTTGTTTGATCGTTATCAGGGGCGCTTGGGCCGGGTAGGTCTTGAAAAAGAATACGTAACAGTCGCACGTTATGAACAACTGACCGCCGCTCTCGGTGCTGCCAGCTTTGAAGATGTTGGCCCCCTGCTTCGCACATTACGTGTGAAAAAAACACCGGATGAGGTAGCCCGCATTCGCCACGCCATTTATCTGATTGAAGAAACATTGCGTCAAGGACTCTCTCATGTTCGCACAGGCGTAACCGAGATCGAACTTGTCGCAGAGATGGAGTATCAGATGAAAAAGCTGGGTGCCGATGGTCCTTCCTTTGATACCATGGTGCTCACGGGACCCAAAACAGGTCTGCCACACGGTACACCGGGTGAACGGAAACTGCAACATGGTGACCTGTTGATGTTTGACATGGGTGTGTATGCTGGAGGGTATGCCTCGGATATCACACGTACATTCGCCTTTGGTGACATCTCTCCTGAACTCAAAACCATCTATAACACTGTGCTCGCAGCAAACGAAGCTGCTATCCAAATCGTGAAACCAGGCATTACCTGCGCCGAAGTGGATCGTGCAGCACGCCAGGTCACGGAAGAAGCGGGATACGGCGAACGTTTCATGCACAGAGTAGGCCATGGATTGGGTATCGACGTACATGAGTATCCTTCTCTTCATGGAGAGAATATGGACATCCTGAATGAAGGTACCGCATTCACGATTGAACCGGGCATCTATACCGCAGCAGGCGGCGTCCGTATCGAAGATGATGTAATTGTGACCGAGACGGGTATCGAAGTTCTGACGACATATCCAAAAGAACTGCAAATCCTTACTGACTAATCCAATTGGATCTATGTCAAAAATAGCCCAGATACATCAATGCTTAGCCGATATTATGCATCATGAACTAAACTGCACAAAACTGTGCTGAACCGTATCTTCAAAATAATATACTCCTTTCGCGTACGCCTCAGGCCTGTATACAGAAAAAGTAGCACGTACACACGCGAACGCAAAAATCCCGCAAATCCATAAATATCATGGGTTGCGGGATTTTAATTAATACAAAGCATATCCTAAATTACTCCGTCTGCATTCTACGTAATTTTATTCCTGCTCACTCATTTACCATTAGTCAAACTCATGCGTGATATCCTGCCAAGACTCCAGCTGTGGCAGCTGTTGCTTCCCCCAGTAATCCAGAAACCATTGAATAATCCCAGTCGTATCTGTTGTTCTGCAGCTGTAATGTCGGAAACCGTCCTCGCCTTCCTGCAAACGAATCTCCGCCACCATCTGCCCTGGTTCCTCAAGCGCAGCAGCCTGCATATACATACTTCCCTCCACCAGCTCGGAAGGTACAAGTACTACGAATTCCTGCAATTCCAGATTGGAGATCAACTCCACCAATAACGAGGCATTAATGCTATCATTCTCGTAGGTTGTGCCATTGCTTTCCAGTGTATAACGCAGTGTAGAGTACATGTGCGATTCCCCTTTGTATGAAATGATCGTTCCTATTGATACACGCTCATAACGACAGGTCGTTTATATTATAACTTTTTCATAAAAATGTAAAAAGGATTTTCTTGTTTCGGGTCTTTTCTATGAAAAAAAACCTTGCAGAGTCCGAATTACAATTGACCGCGCAGAGGTTTTTTTCAAGTGATACTCTTTGAATATTGTCTAAGCTTCATCCTTAAACTTAAAGCTACGTGCAGCATACAGAAACGGCGTTCCGACCGCAGTTAATACAAATTTGATAATATACGTCGTGAGGAAGATTTCCAGCCAAACATCCCAAGGATAGATGAACGCAAACGCGATTGTGCAGAACACCAGTGTATCCACAAATGAACTGATGATCGAACTACCGTTGGTGCGAATCCACAACTGATTGCGCCCTGGGGCCACCTTGCGCAGCCAGGAGTACAATCGTACATCCAGGAACTGACTGATGAAGTACGCTGTCAGACTTCCGAGTGCCAAACGTGGCAGCAGACCGAACAACTTCGCCATAGATTCCTGTGCAAAGTCTGTTGGTGCCGGTTCAAAGAACAACACCATCTGCATCAGAACCGTTGTCATGATGAGCGTGAAGAATCCAAACCATACGGCCTTGCGTGCCTCACCTGGTCCATATTTTTCATTAAGAAGGTCACTGGTCAGGTACATGCTGACATACATCGTGTTGCCTAACGTCAGTACAATTCCCATGATATCTATCGTTTTGGTCACCTGAATGTTGGCTATAACCGTAGCCACACCAATCCAGGCATAGAGACCTTTTTTACCGAACAAGCGGTAACACAGCAGGAAAAATCCATAAGTTACGAGAACAAAAACTGCTCCCCACCCTAAGTTAAACATAAATACATACACTGCCTTCCTAGTTTTGATTACGCGGGATGGTTACGAACCGCGGTTTGGCTCAGGGCCAAAACATGAATACTCTATCACATTTCTCGTCCCATGAACAGAACTAAATAACTCCAAGCGTGCCTGAGTGACTACGACCCCTTCTATATTCCTCCGCTTCCCTCTCGACCATACTAGTTTTTCCTACCTCTATTCCCCTTGCACCGTGTATAGAAAAAGAAGACTGCTTCACCACTGTGCACAGCATAGTTTGATTGCCGCAAAAAAAACCGCCCTCCGGATTCCTCCGAAGGACGGCTTTTCTCACTTGATTTGTAGACGGCTCTAGCTATCTTAATGTGAGCTTCTATCTAATCCATTCTGTATTAAGCCTGAGCCGCAGAATCCAGCTCACGACTCTGATCGTTAAACGTGTCCCGATCGTTTTCCTTCAAAATTCTGCTCGTTACGAGTCCTGATGTCATCGACCCGTTCACGTTAAGCGCTGTACGACCCATGTCGATCAGCGGCTCCACGGAAATGAGTAGTCCAACCAGAGCCACAGGCAGATTCATGGTGGACAATACGATCAGGGAAGCGAAGGTTGCCCCGCCGCCAACGCCAGCCACACCAAACGAACTGATCATGACTACGAGGATCAAAGTCACAATGAAGTCCCAGCTCAGCGGGTCGATGCCGACCGTCGGAGCAATCATCACCGCCAGCATGGCCGGATAGATCCCGGCGCAGCCGTTTTGCCCAATCGTAGCACCAAAGCTTGCAGACAGGTTCGCAATGCCGTCCGATACGCCGAGTTTCTTCGTCTGTGTCTCCACATTCAGCGGGATTGCCGCTGCACTTGAACGGGACGTAAAGGCAAATATCAGTGTTGGCAGCACCTTCTTCAAATACGTAACCGGGTTGAAGCCGGACAGAGAGATAATGATCAGGTGAATAATAAACATCACGATGAGGGCCACGTAGGACGCAATGACGAATTTGATGAGCTTTAATATCTCTTCCGCATTGGTTGTCGCCGTTACCTTTGTAATCAGTGCTAGAATCCCGTAAGGCGTAAGCCTAAGCACCAGCGTAACAATTCGCATAACCACCGCATATACCGCATTAACCATACCGCGGAACGTCTCCGCCTGCTGAGGTTTTTTGCGATCCAGTCCAAGTACCGCTACACCGATAAACGCGGAGAAGATAACCACCGCCAGTGTGGATGTACGACGTTCTCCTGTCATATCTGCAAATGGATTCGAAGGAATGAATTCCAGCACTTGCTGCGGGATGGTCTGATCCTTCACATCAACAAGCCGTTCCTCCACCTTCTGAATCTGCGCATTCTCCCGGTCTCCTCCTTGAATCTCAATGGAAGTCAGGTTAAAGCCAAGGCTGGTTACAATGCTGACCCCTGCGGCAATCGCTGTGGTGATCAACAGAATGGCAATAATGGAAACACTCATTTTGCCGAGATTTTGTTTGCCCTTCAGATTCATAATGGCCGAAATGATCGACACCATGATCAATGGGATCACGACCATTTGCAACAAACGAACATATCCTGAACCGACCAGATTGAACCAATCGACTGATTTCGTAACTACATCAGAACCTGATGTGTACACCAATTGAAGAATAACCCCGTAAACAACCCCCAGTCCCAGACCCGCAAATACGCGTTTCGTAAAGGAGATATGCTTTTTCTGCATCCAGTAGAGGATACCAAGTAAGGCAAGTATAACCACTACATTCAATATGACTAGAAAAGTATCCATTTCTTTAAATCCTCCTCAGGCATGTGTGTAACCGGAGAATATCCGGTTTTCTCTTCTATCTTTTGTACTTCCGACAAAGACATTTTACAATATAACATATAACAAACTATTCTGGTAGGTATTAATTGATATTATGTAATATGCATGTAACAGATTCATCTATTTCTGAAAAAAATACACCAAATCGTGAAAATTGTTCTATTCAACCTCCGGTTAATTTTGTAATATAGGTATATCCGCTTATTCCCAAGTTTTCTCAATGTTCAATTTAGGTCTTTCTTCATTGGTAGATAGGTCTTAGGATTACGGAAAAGCGACAATGTTAATGAACTTGACGTGAAAGGATGATCATATGTTTCGTAATCGCACCGTTGCCGGTAAAATCAGAGGCACCTTGTTCCTCGTTCTGCTGGTTGCTTCCCTGTTGTTCAGTATTAGTTTTTATGCCGTATCGATGAATATTATTCAAAGCTACGTGCTACCGCAGTTTGACAAAGTCCTAAACACGTCCATTCAGGATATATACAAGAATACTTCAGCATCCAAAATCCTACAGGTACAGAGTGGCGGAGCCGGTTCTGAAGGTGCTGCCATGACCGTGGAATCGTACCTGGCAGATAAAGCAAAAGAACATAATTTGGATGCGGCTTACGTTGTTGCTATTCAAGATGGCTCAGCCAAAGTCGTTGTGGCCAACCCTTCTTCAAACATGAAAGCCCAGGATGAAATTAGTGTAGAACCCGCAATGAATGCAGCTATTGAGAACAAAGAAATGGTAATCAGCGAGGTCTACTCCGATTCCTTTGGTGTACATAAAGCAGCCTTTATCCCCATTGCAGGAAGTAACATGATTATGGCTGTGAGCATGGATGCCCAGTTCATTCAAGACAAGATTACCCAGATTTTCTGGTTGTGCCTTGGGATTACAGCATTAGTGTTTGTGCTCGGCTGGCTTATCTCCACTAGTATGATCAAAAGAGTTACCAAACCAATCATCAAGCTCGTCCAACATAGCAAACAAATATCCCAGGGTGATCTGACCGCTGAACTAGAGATCAAAGGTAAAGATGAAATTGCCCAGCTTGCCGCAAGCTTCCAGACGATGACGCATAACCTGAAAGAAATGATTAGCCGTGCCTTGTCCACGTCCAATGAAGTTGTATCAGGCTCCAATGACCTGCTTCAGCGGGTTGAATCGATGTCCGGTATGGTTCGAAACTCCAGCCGCTCTGCAGAAGATGCAGAAAAAGGCAGCATCAGCATTGCGTCAAGCGCATCCGAGAACGCCAGAGCTATGGAAGAAATTACGCAAGGTATCATGCATATTGCTTCTTCTTCTGCTGAAGTGTCTGACCAGATTGGTGAAGCAGCCAACGAGGCAGTTAACGGTAACCGACTGGCTCAGAATGCCATTGAGCAGATGGAGCGTGTAGGCCAGACAGCAAGCGAATCGTTGCGATATGTTGAAACTATGAATGAACGTTCGGTAGCCATCGGCACCATTGTTGCTTCGATTTTTGAAATCACCAAACAGATTAACATGCTGTCACTCAATGCCTCCATCGAAGCAGCACGTGCCGGAGAGCATGGCCGCGGATTCGCTGTTGTTGCTGGAGAAGTTCGCAAACTTGCCGAGCAATCCAAGACAGCCACCGAAGAAATTTCGGATTATCTGGGTACCATTCGTGAAGATGCTGAACGCTCGGTTGATGCCATGAACCGTGTAACCCAGGAGATTGGTTCAGGCACAAGGGTCGTTCAACAAGCAGGCTCTGCCTTCCAGCAACTGAATGAATTGATTCAGAACGTGAATCTGACCATTCAGACCGTCTCGGCTTCTACACAACAAGTATCTGCTGGTGCTGAAGAAGTGAGTGCATCCGTTGAAGAAACGGCACAGATTACGACCAAATCCCGTGAGAGCATGTTACAGATTGCTTCAACAGCAGATCTGCAGCTCAGCGAGATGGACTCACATTCGAATACAGTTCGTCATCTGCATGAACAAGCTGTAGAGCTGCAATCCGCTATGAAAAATTTCAAAATAAACTAACAGGTTAACCATTAACCTATCATCACCTGTTTTAAACCTCATTTAATCATAGGATATACAATACCCCCATGCCGCTAACATTCCGTTTCTATAGAACGGTTTGTCCGACATGGGGGTATTGTTGTTTCACTCGGGTGCCTGAACACCCATAATCTCGTACACACGCTTCATATCCAATGCTGAACGCAACGATTCAGCTACCCGATCGAACTCCATCTCCTTACGCTCATGCGCACTATACGTCTCCTGAAGTGGAGCCAGCCCCTTTCCTGCACGCAAGGCATTCAGCCACGAACGTCGGAATTGATCACTTTCAAACAAACCATGCAGGTAGGTTCCCCACACGCTGCCATCTACTGAGCCCCAGCCTTCTTGGAAAGGTTGACCACCTGGATGCGAGATTTCAAACAATGCGGTTACACGTTCAGGCTCGTGACACTCCGTAACGCCCATATGAATCTCATATCCGTTAATGGGTAATGAAGCATCTGCTACATCTTGCTCACCATACAGACGAATCGGGTGATCAGGCTGCACCCGTCCGGAAGCTCTGACGGTCTGCTTTTCCTGAAGAAATGTTGTCGATAGCGGGAGCCAGCCAAGTCCTTTTGCTTCCTGGATCTGATTGGCCTCCACAGCAAACGGGTCCTTCAGATGACGTCCCAGCATCTGGTATCCGCCACATATTCCTACGAGCTGAACATGATCACGCTCGGTCTGGCTCGCAATCGCCTGCTCCAGCCCAGACTCACGCAGAAATGCCAGGTCACCTATGGTATCCTTCGTACCTGGTAGAAGAATGGCATCCGGACTACCCAATTCCTCTGGCGAGGTCACGTAACGCACATTCACATCCGGTTCACGGGAAAGTGCGTCAAAGTCTGTAAAGTTGGAAATTCGCGGATATCGGATTACCACCAGATCCAGCTCGGTTTTGCCGGATTTACCATGACGCATGGAGTCCAGCACCACCGAATCCTCTGCTTCAATCTGAATATCTCTTATGTAAGGCAAAACACCTAATACTGCAATGCCTGTCCGTTCTTCGAGCCAGTCGAGTCCTGGTTGCAACAGGGACAGATCACCGCGGAACTTGTTGATAATGAACCCTTTGACTCGCGCCACCTCATGGGGTTCCAGCAGCTCCAGCGTACCTACAATGGAAGCAAACACTCCGCCCCGATCAATATCGGAGATCAGAATCACCGGCGCATCGGCCCAGCCTGCCAGATTCATGTTGACGATATCCCGGTCCTTCAGATTGATCTCGGCCGGACTGCCCGCTCCTTCCATCAGCACAATATCATAGGTATCCCGTAGCCGGTTCAACGCATCCATAACCGTCTGCTTTGCTTCAGGCAGGAAATGCTGACGGTAGTCCGATGCACTCATCTGGGCAAAAGGTACACCATGTACCACGATCTGCGAATGCATGTCCCTCACCGGCTTGATCAGGATTGGATTCATATCGGTTGTCGCCTCAATACCACAGGCTTCGGCCTGTGCCCCCTGGGCCCGACCAATCTCCTTGCCATCTTCCGTCACATAGGAATTCAATGCCATATTCTGTGACTTGAACGGAGCAGGCTTGAAGCCATCCTGCTTAAAAATCCGGCACAATGCCGTTGTGATGACACTTTTGCCCACATCGGAAGCCGTTCCTTGCAGCATCAGTACCGCCGCTGGTTGTGATGGCTTATCTTCCACGCTCTCTCCCCCTGTCTCCATGTTATATCCAGATCACCTTACTCCCAACCTCATGCGTAACACTTTCCATACTGCTTCATATTTCAAAAGTTACAGCCAGAACAGTCCTTGAAGCACACTCAGCACGGTCAACAAAGCCGCCTCCAGCAGCTCATTCATGGCACCATACGTATCCCCGGTTAAACCACCGAGCCGTTCACTGATCCGGGCAGCCACGAATCGGCCGATATAATAACACGCCACAGGCAGTATAATAACTGCCGTCACCGGGTATAGCCACCATGGCAGTGTTCCCAGCCCACTCACCATCGCATCCGCAATCCCCATATCCGGCTTGAAAAGCCACACCGAGGCAAACGTAAGTGCCCCTGCGACCAAGGTCAGGCCCACAGCTGAACTTCGTGCACGCTGGACCTCCTTCCTCTCACCCAGACCTTTAAACAATACGGCAAGTCCATCATCTTCGCGCGCATTCGGCCAGGCCGACATTGCATACACCATGAACCAGCGGCTCCAGATCATGGGCAGGATCAGCAGCGCACCGTACACCCACTGGCCCCGGGCAATAAAATCGGCGATCAGCGCAGCCTTCATCATCAGAAGCAACACGCAGGCGATCACGCCCATTGCCCCGACACGGCTGTCCTTCATAATCTCCAGCATCCGCTCACGTGTACGATAACTGAGCAAGCCATCCGCCGTATCCATCCATCCGTCAAGATGGAGCCCTCCGGTTAGCCATACCCATAACGTCAGGGTCAGGACGGCAGCCGGAAAGGCCGGAAGCACTGCACCACTTAAGGCTCCCGCGAGCCAGACACACAGACCAATCGCAGCACCGACCAGCGGATAAAAGACTACACTTTCCCGCAGCAATGGCGGGACAAAATCGATTTGCATTTTGACAGGGAAACGGGACAAAAATTGAAAAGCGGCTGCCGCCGCATGTTTGCGCTGAGGAGCAGGCGTGCCATCCTTCATAAGCGGTACTCCTTGCTTTTTAGTTCAATCGCAATGCCTACGGTCACCAGAAACACTTCACCGCATATCGCCGCAATACGCTGATTCAGTACACCGGCCAAATCCCGATATTTCCTGCCAAGGGCATATTCCGGTACGATCCCATCTCCCACTTCATTTGTAACCAAAACAAGCAAACCGGGATAGGTTCGAATCGCTTCAACCAACGCGTCCAAATGTCCCTGTAACACCTGCTTCTCGTCATGCTCATGCGCTAACAAAACATTTGTCAGCCACAGCGTCAGGCAATCCACCAGAATGGTGGGTGCAGAAGTCCCTGTATGCCCTTCACCCATGCGGCTTATCAAAGCAGGCAGATGTATCGGTTCCTCCATCGTGTGCCACAGATACCCTGATGCCTCCCGCTGATGCTGATGCATCGCGATACGCTCACGCATTTCATCATCGTACGCCTGAGCTGTCGCCACATACCACGCCTCCGAGGAACGCTGCATGCAGAGACGCTCGGCAAAGGAGCTTTTGCCACTGCGTGCGCCGCCTGTCACCAGTACACTCATCGTGAACTCTCTCCTTGCAGGGATGAATCAACCGACGCAACGGAATCTGGAGCAGGGCTTGTTCCATCCGAGACACCCGCGCTTGCAAAGGTTGCCATCTCATTCAGAATGAGACAGGCTGCGTCAATCAGATGAAGACTAAGCACGCCGCCCGTGCCTTCACCCAGACGCATGTCCAGATCCAGCATCGCTTTCAGGTCCAGTTCACGCAGCAGCGCTTCATGTCCATTTTCGTGTGAGGTATGAGAAGCGATCATATAAGCTGTACTCAGAGGTGCAAGTTGTCTCGCCACCAGCGCTGCGGCGGTAGAGATGAACCCGTCTACAACGACCGGACAATGATGAGCAGCTGCTGCGAGGATAACCCCTGTGAGTCCGGCAATCTCCAGTCCACCCACCTTGCACAGAACATCCAGTGCATCTTCCGGGTTTGGTGCGTTTACGCTAAGCGCCCGGCTGACTACAGCAGCCTTGCGCTGCAAGCCTGCATCATCAATCCCTGTACCTCTCCCCACAGCGGCAGCTGGTGCAACTCCGGTTAACGCGCTCATTACCGCAGCACTTGCGGTGGTGTTGCCAATTCCCATCTCCCCGGTGACAAACAGCTGTGTTCCCTTCGCCACCTCTGCTGATACAACTTCGGCTCCTGCAAGGATAGCGCTGACTGCCTCATCCCGGGTCATCGCTGCACCCCGGGCCATGTTGGCCGTGCCTTTACGAATTTTACGGGAAAGCAGGTCCGGATGTTCAAGATCGGCATTCACACCAATATCCACACAGATCACATCTGCTCCGGCGTGACGGGCAAGCACATTCACCGCCGCACCTCCAGCGAGGAAATTCAGGACCATCTGCGGGGTCACTTCAGCAGGAAAAGCACTGATGCCCTCTTCCACTACGCCGTGATCTGCGGCCATGACAATGACCGCCCTGTGATCAAAACGCGGACGTGCATTGCCAGTCATGCCTGCCAGACGGATCACCAGCTCTTCCAATTTGCCCAGACTCCCCGGCGGCTTCGTCAACGAATCCACGTGCGCAGAGGTTTCTGCCGCCACTTCCTGGTCAGGAGCAGTAATCTTACTTGTTAAATGCTCCAACACCTGTTCATTATTCATACAACCAGCACTTCCTTCATCAAAATATGGGTTGCCCCGTTTCATTTAATCGATGTCCCGCCGCAACAGCAGTTGAGGTATGGCATGGTCGGGATGAGAGACAATCGCGGGTTTGACGCGAAATATATCCTGGATATTCTCATCGTTGATCAATGTATGAGGCGTACCCTTTCCAACCGCCATGCCCTCACGCAGCGCCAGAATGTGATCGCAAAATAACGCGGCCAGATTCAGATCATGCAGCACAGCCACAATCGTAATGTTATTTCTCTGTCGCCATGCCGATAACAATTCCATGAACTGCAATTGATATTTAATATCCAGAAACGTGGTCGGCTCGTCCAGCAGCAGCAACCGCGGCTCCTGAGCCATAACTTTGGCTAGTGCGACCCGCTGACGTTGCCCGCCGCTGAGTGCATCCAGCGGTCTGTCCGCCAGTTCTGTCAATCCCAGGTCTTCAAGCACCCTGTCCACTACAAGTGCCCCATCACCCGTTTCCCGCCCCAGCCAGTTCTGGTATGGATATCGCCCCATCTCCACCACGTCTCTTACAGGATAGGAGATGGCTGGCAAGCCATCCTGCTGCAATACAGCGATCATGCGTGACAGGTCCTTACGGCTGTAAGAGCCGATATCTCGACCATCGATACGGATCTGACCTTCGTTTAACTGTTCCGTTCCGGCAATAAGCTGGATCAGGGTGGACTTGCCGCTGCCGTTTGGTCCGACAACTCCCCACCAGTCACCTTCGCCAACATGCCAGTCTACATTGTGCAGTGCCTGATGATTGCCATATGACTTCCCTGCTCCCTTAATGGAGATAAGTGAAGTCGAGTTGAAACTGGTACTGGAATTCATGGCATCATCCCCTTCTGCAACTTTTTGTTCCGGTTCAGCAGGTAAGCAAAGAACGGCGCACCAACAAAGGCGGTGACAACACCGAGCGGAATTTCAGTTGGTGCCAGCAACGACCTTGCAATGGTATCGGCCCACACCATGAAGATCGCTCCACCAATGGCAGACAAAGGTACCAACAGTCGGTAATCCGGTCCCACCAGCAGCCGCAACATATGCGGGATCACCAATCCAACGAATCCGATGACACCCGATACCGAGACAGCCCCAGCAGTCAACAATGTGCCAACTGCCAGCACCGACAACTTGAGCCTGTCCACTCCGATCCCGATATGTGACGCTTGACGTTCTCCCAGTGCAAGCACATTCAATGAGCGTGCGCGGCTCCAGAGAAAGACCAGCCCTAACAGAAAATACGGGAAAAGGATGGCCGTATACGACCACCCACGCAGAGCCAGACTTCCCATCGTCCAGTATATAATTTCATTAATCGTCTGTTTCGACATGGTCGACAGGAAGGAAACAACTGCGCCCAGGAAACTTTGCATGACCACACCAGCCAGAATGAGGCTATGTGTAGATATTTTACGCCCTTCACGAGCCAGTGCCATAACAAACCATAACGTGATTACACCCGTCAAAAACGCCACCAGTGGCAACGTCCAGATTCCGATCAGTGCATACTGCAATCCGAAGAAAATCAGAAAGGCTGCACCCACCGAAGCACCGGATGATACGCCCAGGGTGAACGGGTCTGCCAGCGGGTTCCGAAGAACCCCCTGGAATCCCGTACCGGCAATTGCCAACGATGCGCCCACGAGCACGGCAAGCAGTACACGTGGGAATCTGACTTTCCAGATAATCTGTTCGGCTGCCTTATTCCAATCCGCTGTAATCCAATCGCCCACCCAGGGAATTTTGTGAATCAGGATGCCTGCAATATCCCGGATCGGCAACGCTACTGAACCAATGCCCGTGCAGATGAGCACGGTGAGCACCAGCAGCACCATGCCCGTCGTTCCGAACAGGATCAGCTTTTTACTCATTGGAACAAGTCAGGGTAGATCGCTTTGGCTACTTCTTTCAACCCTTGAGTTACACGTGGACCCGGACGGCTCAGCAGGTTGGCATCCAGGCCAATAACCGCGTCATTTTTCACAGCCGTAATTTGATCCCAGCCGCTGCGCGCCTTGATGATCTGATCCAGTGTTTTGGAGTTTTCATCAATTACATCGTTGGCATACAGGATCACATCCGGGTTGGAGGCAATCACGTTCTCTTCATTAATTTCATACCAACCCTCTTTGTCCGAAGCAATATTGCTACCACCAGCTACAGTGATGAGTTCATCCATGAATTCGCCTTTACCCACAGTCCAGCCCGGGGAGAATTCAACGTATACTTTTTTCTTCTCTTCCGGTTTAACTGCCTTCACCGCTTCGGTTACATCCGTCACGTCCTGTTTCATCTGTGTGATGATTTCTTGTGCTTTTTCCTGATGATCGGTGATTTTACCGAAGGTTTCGATATTGTTCATCACATCGTCAATGGATTTAGGATCCGTTTTAAAAATGGTAATGCCCAGTTCACGCAGTTTCTTCACTGCATCTTCGCTCATGGAGATACCTGTGAAGACAATGTCGGCTTCAGCTGCAATAATAGACTCTTCATTGGGCTTGGTGATACCGCCCATTTTAGCTTTGGTTGTTGCCGCTTCCGGATAATCATCATAGTCGGATACACCAACGATCTGGTCGTCCAAACCAAGGGCAAACAGGGATTCCGTCTCAGCCGGAGACACGGATACGATTTTGGCCGGTGCCTTTTCAAAGGTGAACGATTCACCCGTTGCATCCGTAACGGTAAGTGGATATTGTGTTTTGAGGTCCGTCTGCGCCTGGCCTTGGGACTGCTCCTGTGCCGGTTGCTGTGAAGTACCTGTGCCCTCGTTTGTTGTTGCATTGCCACATCCGGCCAAAGCCAGTGCGAGTGCCGCTGCACTTAGCAGGGACGCTACGTTTTTCCAATTCTTGAAATTCATTCTGTTATTCTCCCCTTCTCTATTTGTACTATTTTCTTGCATCGTGCTCGAACTTTTACTACCCATGCCTTGGTGTTCCTGTATAAGGTTTGAACTGCAACATTTACACGTTAACGGAGAGTGCAGAACCGATCTGAAGAAACGAAGTGTTCGCCTTTATCACCGGATTTTCCCTTTCAAGAAAGGGCATCAAAAAATCTGGGGATAACAGCGATCGGAAGATGGTACTGCAATCGTAGTGACCTCGTGTAAAATTGGTCTCGTTCAGCTTACATGAACAATAAAAAATCCCCAATCCATACGTCCAGGATCAGGGATGACGTCTCGCATATGGCGATCTGTACATGTTCAACCTAGGGTTGTCCATGCGCATAGAATAGCCCGAAACGCTGTCCTTTCCTCGAAGGAATACCGGTTTGTACGTCCAGGGCAGGTAACCTGACTTACAGGAATCATCCTGTTTTACAGTGGCGGGACCGTGCCGGATTTGCACCGGCTTCCCCATTTCACCCTTGTGTATTTCATGACTCGTAGTAATCTGCCATGAAAACAGCCTTCACACGCGGGACCCTTGGTCGCTGATATGGTAAAGCATTGCCATGTAATTTCTGCATGTTGCATACTCGTTCAGGCTTCACACCTGCAGCGTATCTGTATCCATGCTGAAGTCACACTTCTGTTGTGATTATAGGGTATATTGTACATCCTTACAACCCGATCGGCGGAAAACTCACTCTGCTGCCAAACCACTGATTCCCCTGTTGATCAAGCTGAACCTGAATCGCCTGTCCCGGTACGACATGTGTATCCCAGAACCCAAGCCCGGCTATCAGACGGGACAAGGCATACCGGATGACACCACCATGCGTAACCACAACGATGGTTGACTCACGCCCCTCATCAACGTGCATTGAAGGACGACCCTCCAACAACATCTCTTGGAGTAAGGAATCCAACCGTCCGGTAAACTCCTGCCACGATTCCCCACCGGGCGGAGTGACCTCCTGCGGTGCATCAATCCAGCTTCGGTACACAGGGTTATCCTTAAGCTGATCATACGTCAGCCCTTCCCACTGTCCAAAATCATTCTCGCGCAGGCGCGAGTCGAACTTCACCTGTCCGATGGCATCAGGAAGAATCTGTTCCAGCGTCTGCCGGCAGCGAAGCAGATCACTGCAATATACCTCATTCCACGAAATACCGCTCAATTGTTCATGAAGCGGAGCCAGTTCTTCTTTGGCATTTGGCAGCAGACCGATGTCGGTATGCCCCAGATATTTTTTTTCCACATTCCACAACGTTGTCCCATGACGGACCCACAGAATGTTTCGTTTCAGCGGCCCAGGCTGATTCGTATGTACTTCATTGCCTGCATTTCCTTCATTTACGGCCATAACAGCGTCCCTCCTGCCAGCCACACACCCAGCGTTATGAACACGCATAGTACCACAAAAGCACCTGCCGACCAGAACATCAGACGTGACGTTTGCACAATATCCTCGGCTTCCATCGGCCGTGTGGCTTCACCCATGTAGGCACGAAATGAAGCAACGCCGTGATACACGTTATGTCCGCCAAGCCGGATGCCCAGTGCTCCAGCCACCGCTGATTCGGGAAAACCGCTATTCGGACTTGGATGTAGTCTTGCATCCCGTGCAACCATGCGTGCTGCTCCTTTGGCGTCCAGCTTCATGACCCAGGCACCCACAATTAATAGAATCGCGGTCAGCCGGGCAGGTATCCAGTTCGTCACATCATCCAGACGGGCCGAGGCCCAGCCAAGATGCAGATACTTGTCATTTTTATATCCGACCATGGAATCCAGCGTGTTGACGGCACGATAAGCCATGGCAAGCGGAGCGCCTCCAATGAGCGCATAGAATAACGGCGATACAATGGCATCCACGATATTTTCCGCCACCGTCTCTACCGTTCCCCGCACAACCTCCGGTTCATCCAGATGTGCCGTATCACGTCCAACAATCATGCCCAGTGAACGTCTGGCCGCCGGCCAATCCTGCTGCTTCAGATGACGATACACTTCCATACCTGCATCCTTCAGCCCTTTTGAAGCAATGGTCGTTGCAATAAGCACCACTTCAGCTGTCGCTGCAATGACAGGATGAATCAGCCTAAGCACATATACGAGTCCCCACGTGATTACAAAAGAACTCCCCGCGATCACAATCGGGAACAATAGCCCTGCTCTCTTCAGCCCCGAATCTGTGCGCACACGCGAGCGAATGACACGCTCCAACGCCGAGATGCCTTTTCCCATGCCAATCACCGGGTGGGGAATCCAGCGCGGATCTCCGATACATCGGTCCAACAGGTACGCCAGTATAATAATCCAGGCTCCCGCCATGCCTGTCCAGAACGGCCAAGTCCATAGATGCTCCAGGTCAAAAGTCATTTGTGCCTGATCCTCTCTTTCCATAACAGTCCGGCCTGAAGGCTCTCCGTCACCGTGTCGTATACCAATCTGCCAATTGCCGCCCCTGCCGTAGTCGCTGTCCCGGCATAAGTGATCATCGGCTGAGGTTCCTCCACTTCCACAGCCTGACCTACCGCAAACACAATGGCATCGGTTGTGGTGCCGGTGGCGAGCAACCCGTTCTCCGAATCCAGAACACCCACATCCGCCAGCGCGGCCGCTTTGGCTTCCACCGCCGTCTGTACCGCATTCACCATCGCCCCGTTGGTCATGCGTCCGTTCAACCAGAGCATGATGTTAATTGTACCCGGGACATAGGATGGCATCGTCAGATTCCGTGCTGAAGGAGCAGAGCGCTCCCTGCCGGAAGACATCGTCTTATTTCCCGCCGCATCAAATACCGTTCTCTCCGACCCCGCGCGTGCGGCATTTGATACACCCGCAGTGGTGCAGCACAAAAGACCAAATTCATCACTTGTATATTCCTGAATGGAGGTATGCTCCAGTCTTACGGCCGTCAATAATCCGGCACATTGATCGCGTGGCTCATGCCATTCATTCAGCGCTTGTTCGATATCACGCGGCGGATCATCACAGCGGTAATGCCTGTCCACATAGATGTTAAATATGCGATCCAGTTCAAACATCCCGCCGCCATATACCGCACTCGACAGCGCTTGGGCTGCCCTTGAACTCTGTGCTTTGATATGTCGTTCATGTGCAGATATGTTCAGTCCCGGCCAGGAAGAGGAAGCATATTCATTCTCGCCTGTTTCTCTATTCGTAAAGTAGTTATAAAACGGGAGTGTCATTGCCACTTCCCTCCCTGTTCCTCATCTTTCGTCTGATCGACATTCGGATATCCCTTGGTTTCCAGCACGCTGCCCAGCACTTCCAGGAATGTAGCATTGGCATCTGCATCCTTGACCGCGAAACGTACATGCCCTTTGTCAAGCCCCGGATACATGGCACAACTGCGAATCAGAATGCCTCTTCGGCCCAACGCCTCCTGCATTGATGCCGCTGTCCAAGGGGCCGGCACACGTGCCAAAATAAAGTTCGCCTCTCCCGGTGTCACGGCACATCCATACGCCTGCAGTCCTTCGATGAGATGACTCCGTTCCCGCGTGATCTGTGATATGGTTTCCTGTTCGTACCGTTCTCCGCTGCGCAGACAGGCTTCACCTGCAATGAGCGCCAGACCGTTGACACTCCAGGTCACCTGTTTCTTTGTCATCGCCTGAATGTATTCGGCACGGCCCAGAGCATATCCGAGACGCAAGCCCGGAATGGCATAAAACTTTGTCATCGAGCGAATGATGATTACATTCGGATAGTCATTCAGATGTGCTGCCAGGGACTGACGCCGGTCTACCGGAATAAAATCCATAAAGGCCTCGTCAATGACAAGTACGGTTCCCGTTTCTTCCGCTTTGCGGGCAAGCCTTTGTAATACCTCAAGTGGATATTGTACACCGTTTGGATTGTTGGGCTGTCCGAGGAAGAGCAGGTCTACCTTTTTCATGAGCTGCTCGATGTCCTCGGGTTCCGCTCGCCACGCCAGTTCTTCTCTTCCCTCCGTATGCACAACCTCGGCACCGAATTGTCGTGCCAACGACCGGTACTCCGAAAATCCCGGTTCCACCGTACCCACCTTGCGAGGGGCAAACCCCAGCAGAATGAGCGCCATACTTTCGGCTGCGCCGTTGCCCACGGAAATCTGCTCCTGCATCACACCAAGACGCTCGCTCAGCAGTGCTTTGAATCCCCGATGCGCCGGATCGGGATACCGAATCACCGACTGCAATCCTTGTTGTATAGCCTCCAGCACCCCTCTGGGCGGACCGAGTGGATTAATGTTAGCACTGAAATCCAGAAAATCAGCGGCTTCCCTCCCAAATCGTGACGCAGCCGTCTCCACGTCCCCGCCATGTCCGAACACTTCGATATAACCGGTCATTCTTCCGTCATCCTTTCTGTATGTCCTTTTTATTATGGATGGCACGGGAGGTGTGGGTCAATCCTGTTTTCTTTGTGTCCCAACCATAATTCGTTTACAATAGAAGAGGAATTTCGGTTCCTTTTGATATACAAGGTTCACTACATAAGGGACTAGCAATCCCTCACATACATTAATGGAGGAATGACCATGCTGTTTGTAGACAACCAGGGCATTACAGATCCTTCTGTAAACCTTGCGATTGAGGAGTACATTCTGAAGCATCTGCCGATGGAGGATGACAGCTATCTGCTGTTCTACATCAACCGTCCGTCGATCATCATCGGAAAACATCAAAATACGATTGAAGAAATTAATATCGAGTACGTTCAGGATAACGGTGTGCAGGTCGTTCGTCGTCTTTCGGGAGGCGGAGCGGTATATCATGATCTGGGCAACCTGAATTTCAGCTTTATTACAGCGGATGACGGTCAATCCTTCCACAATTTCCGCAAGTTCACCCAGCCTGTGGTTGAAGCTTTGCACGAGCTTGGTGTAAATGCCGAGTTGACCGGGCGTAATGATCTGCAAGTCGGCGAAAAGAAAATTTCGGGCAACGCCCAGTTTTCCACACGTGGGCGCATGTTCAGTCATGGCACATTGATGTTTGATCTGAATCTGGAGCATGTTCAGGCTTCCCTGAACGTCAATCCCGAGAAATTCAAATCCAAGAGCACCAAGTCCGTGCGCAGCCGGGTCGCCAACATACGGGATCTGATTGACACCAACCTGACGATTGAGCAGTTCCGCGATGAGCTGTTACGTCACATTTTCAGAATGGAGCCACAGGACGTCCCGCAATACAAGCTGACTGACAAGGACTGGGACAAAATCAAGGAAATTTCCGCTGAGCGTTATAACAACTGGGACTGGAACTATGGCTTGTCTCCGGAAAGCAATGTGAAGCACACTCGCAAATTCCCTGTCGGCATCATCGATCTGCGCATGAACATCAAGGATGGACGCATCGAAGATATCAAAATCTTCGGCGACTTCTTCGGTGTAGGTGATGTGGCGGATATCGAAAATATGCTGCGCGGCAAACGGTATGAGGAAACCGAGGTGCGGACTGCACTTGAGGGCCTGGATGTAAAACATTACTTCGGCAACCTTGAGCTGGAAGACTTTATCGGCCTTGTTTTCCTGGAAGAGTAGGTATATAAGTTCAACCCAAGAATGTTTACACCTGCCACTCCGATGACAGAATAACCTTCCGATCGCTGTTATCCCCAGATTTTCTTGATTCCCTTCTTCAAAGGGAAAATCCGGGGATAGCTTATGCTTCCGATGTAGCTTTCTTTCAGAAAGCTTTCAGGCGAACGCTCCGCTTCTTCAGGTTTTTTCTGTCCTCTCCGTTATCGTGTAAAACGTTTAGTTGAACTGATATAGATTAAGTCGGGTATAGATACAAATAGATACAGATAAAAAAGGAGAGAAACACAGATGAGCTACAAATTGATTGCAATCGACATTGATGACACCCTTATCAACGACAACAAGGAAGTAACCCCTGCCACACAGACTGCACTGGAACAAGCGGTTGCCCATGGTGTAACTGTAACGCTGGCGACTGGACGTGCTTATGCTTCCGCACAAGCGCTTGCTCGTCAAACCGGACTTAACGTTCCGATCATCACGTATCAAGGCGCATTGGTGAAAAACCTGCTGGACGAAAAAGTACTTTATGAGCGCTACGTTCCACAGGAAGCTTCCCGCAAATTGTATGATTACTGCCTGGAGAACAATCTCCACCTGCAAACATACATTGACGACAAGCTGTATGCCCGTGAGGAAAACGACAAGCTGCGTGATTATGCCAAATTAAACGGCACCCAATATTATATCGAATCTGATTTCATCAAAGTCATCGAACAAAAAACACCAAAGTTGCTTATTATCGATGAGCCAGACTACTTGGATAAGGTTGCCGTTGACTTGCGTGAATTGCTCGGACCTCAAGTCCATATCACAAAGTCCAAACCTTACTTCCTGGAGATCATGCACAACGAAGGAACTAAAGGCCACGCCCTGACCTTCCTGGCTGACCATTTCGGTCACCAGCTCAGCGAGTGTATTGCCATCGGCGACTCCTGGAACGACCATGAGATGCTCGAAGTTGCTGGTCTTGGTGTAGCGATGGGAAATGCCATCCCTGCGCTTAAAGAGCTGGCGGACTACATTACGGCAAGTAATAACGAAGACGGCGTGAAAGAAGTTATCGAGAAGTTTGTGCTGAACGCAGAGTAAATAAGATCAACGAACAGCCCAGTCGGCGAATTTCGCCGTACAGGGCTGTTTTTTTGATTTTTAAAATATGTTTATTAGCCTATTTAAACGATTATATTAGGTATATTTCTCTGTTATTTTTTATGTTTTGAGAGCAACAATGCGGTAATCAAGGATAATTGTAGTGAAATCGTAATCGCCATAGATAAGATGACACGATTTGTATCTTGGACATCGGCAAAAAACAAAACAATAAAAAATACAATAAATGAGATGACAATGCTAGCTATGAAATTTAAAATTATTCGTTTCATGTTTTGCCTACTTTCACGCACCACGATTTATTATCTTACTTGCTCATGGCATGCTGGAAAGACTCAAGCAGTTTTTTTATTTGCCCATCAAATTCCAGTTGAAATGACGGAATGATCTCATCTATTCTTTGCTGGAATAACTCCGGATCCTGGACACCAAGCTCTGCTCTTAACTCCATTTCTTCTTTGGAACCGTTGTCGTTCAGGATCATGTTCAGGATTTCACCTTTAAAGTATTCACTTGGAGGAAGGATTAGAGCATT
Source organism: Paenibacillus sp. FSL E2-0151 (assembly GCF_037993015.1). Classification (NCBI taxonomy): domain Bacteria; kingdom Bacillati; phylum Bacillota; class Bacilli; order Caryophanales; family Paenibacillaceae; genus Paenibacillus; species Paenibacillus sp. FSL E2-0151. The sequence continues at coordinate 1,757,193 of NZ_CP150308.1, read as the reverse complement.
CATCAGGAACTGGGTAAAAAAGAGATGTTTATTATTTTCCTGACTCGCCTTTTTCATCGCCTGCTTAGTAAACAAGTTTATATACTTCTGAGCAAAAGTAACCCCTTTCATTCGGGAAGGCCCAACATGTTCGACCCCTTTCCAACGCAGATCAGCCACAGAACTAAGCCACCAGGCCGGTTCAATGGCCTGCTGCATACGGAGCAACACTTGGCGCTCAAACTGCGGCTCAGGATGCATTCGCTGCTCATTCAAACATTTCGCTATGGTCTCGGCTTCAATTGCAGCAACCGTCATGCCTTGGCCATGGATTGGATCGAAGCTGCAAAATGCATCGCCAAGGACGAGTAATCCGGAGGGCCAATTTTCCATCAGTTCAAAATGTTGACGGACAGACTCGGAAATACGGTATCCACGCGGTCCTTGAAAAGGCTCCAGCTGTTCTGCCAACGCTACGATTTCATCCGAAGCAAACAGATGTTTGATTTGCTCTTGAAACTCATCCGGATGGGTTGGAGGATATTCATCTCCTCCTGCGTTGAACAGTAATAGTCCAGCGATATCATTTTCAATGCGCCACAACATGCCTGCACGAGTTCCTTGCACAGGATCGGACTCTGTTATCACCGTTCCCCAATCATTTTGAATAGAGGATGGTATCTTATAATAGCGGGTGCTGTAACCAAGCGACACCTTCAGCACTTCCGGCTCAGGCACGGACAACCCGATCTGTTCAAGCCATCTGATCAATTTGGAAGAACGTCCCGCGGCATCAATAACCATATCTGCTGCAAGATTTTCTTCCCGATTATCCCGACCTCTTTCTTTGGTATACACGCCTGTAATCGAACGCTGATCTTCTGATGCCATTAACCCGGTAACTTCCGTACTCGTTAAGAAGCTTATATGATCTATGCTCTGGACTCGCTGACGCAATACCCATTCCAGCAGTGCTCTGCTGCTCGATGCAATTTTGAATGAGGAAGCGGCATTCGCCTTATTGACTAATGTACCATAGCGATTGGCAATCACAATTTTCTCTTCATGCGAAGGAATGGCGCCAAGCGCGACCAATTCATCATTGTATCCGGGAAAGTAATGTTCCAGAATGAGTCCGCCGCGCGGTAATACACGATGTGGATGAAAGGATTGAGGCACACCCTGCCGATTCGCCGGCTCAGAAGGCAATTCATCTCGCTCAATGATACATACCTCATCATAATAAACAGATAACATCCTTGCAGTGATTAACCCTGCAATACCTGCCCCAATTACCACAGCTTTTTTCATGTCGGACATTGCCACTTCATCCTCTCCAATCCATCATATTTCATCTACACTTGTAGCTCTATCTAAAAATTACTTATAATACCAATATACACTTGGAATCTCGTATCATGTAAGAATCAATGTGTTGATACTATATAGCTAAACTACAATAAGGAAATGATGTAGATGAAAATGATTGATAAAAAGGTGGATTTGAGAGTTACCCGAACTCATAAATTGTTAACGATGGCGCTACTTGATCTGTTATGTGAGAAAGGCCAGCTATTCAGCAACATCACAATTAATGAGATATGTGACAAAGCTATGGTTCACCGAACAACGTTTTACAAACATTTCAAGGATAAATTTGCTCTACTGTCCTCCACCCTAACATGGGTCCTTCAGGATTATTTACACATGAATGTAGAAGATCGATTACAGCAGCCTTTGCAAAGCGTATCTAAAATGCTGTTTGGAAATGTACTGGAGACAATTGTGCAGAACCAACAGAAGGATGAGGGGTTTAACAACTTTTTCATACATTATATCGGAGAGATATTCAGACGGGATTTTCTGGAATTGAAGAGAAGAGGTAAACAATTTTCACTTCCCATAGAACTTGTTGCCGAGTTTCACTCGGGGGTGATTCGTTTACTTGTGACGTGGTGGATACAACATTTCGAAGAAAATGTTACGGCAGAACAGATGGATGAATATTACTACCTACTGGTTAACGAGAATATCATGTTGGAATAACAAACAGCTCAACCTAAAATCAATGGCTGATTTTGAGATTGAGCTGCATACCTTCAAACTTTACCTATTTTAAAACAGATTCGGAAGCCTGCACTGTCATCCTCGCACGCTTTCCTCTTTTCAACCAGCCGCTCACCTTCTCATTCATCGCCAGCAGACCTGAAACGACCAGCACCACTCCGATCCATGTAACCCAGCTGACATGCTCACCGTAGACAACAGCACCAAGCCCTACGGCAATGGGTGGTGAAATGTATAACCAGGTTGCCGGGAATAACGGATTAGTACGCGACATAATCCAATAGAACAGACTATGCCCCACCATGGAGCCGATGACAGTCAAATAGATCACCGACGAGACGGCAGGCACCCAGTCCAGAGCAGACATATTCCACGATTCCGTTCCGACCGAGAGCAGGGATAACAGCAGTCCCCCATACATCATCTGCACCGCATTGATCGCTACAGGACTAGCCTCCTTGAACTGATGAATAACCTTTTTGGAGTACAATGCACCTGCTGAATAACAGACTTCCCCTACCAGTACCGCGATACAGCCCCACATAAACAGGGAACCTGCACCAAGCGATACACCTGGCAACACAACCAGAACCACACCGGTGAACCCGATCAGGCAGCCCACAATCATACGGGCAGATGTTTTTTGCCGTAACAGCGCCGTCTGCATCAACATAATCATCAGCGGCCCTGTCGCTGACAGAATGGCACCCACACCCGAGCTCACATGCTGTTCAGCCCAATATAATGTGGCAAAAGTGCCGAAGGTCAGCCCCGCTCCCGTTAACAACATCTCCTTGCGGAACAGGAGCGACCAGCTAACTTTGCCCTTCATCCTCATCCATGCAAACATCAGCGCTCCCGCGATTAAAAATCGCAATCCGGCTGACAGAAAAGGCGGCATGCCTGCCTCTACTCCAATTTTAATAGCCAGAAATGTTGTACCGAAAATAAGACACATAACCGTAAATGCAATCCCCACCATGATAACCACTCCTTTATCTGTTCTCCATCATATCTCATGGTCTACAGAACAGAATGAACAAAACAGAACAGTTTTCTCCCATTAGCTGTTACAATAGAGTTCAAAAGGAGTGTGAGCCGGGTGGGCAGAACCATGATGATGACAGATAACAGCCTGAAATTATATGAGCAAGTAATCCATTATCTCGTTGTACGTATAGAAGCGGGAGAGTGGGCCGAACATGAAAAACTGCCATCTGTACGAAGCCTGTCCGAGCTACTCGGCGTACATCGTCTGACCGTATTCAAAGCCTATCAGGAGTTAAAGGAACGTGGGAGTGTTTATGTGAAGGATAAGTCTGGCTATTATGTCAGCCCAGCGACTCCATTCTCAGTAACGGATCAGGCGGATGATCCCGCCGTGTCTGCCTGGCTGCATTGGGATTCACTAGCACGGGTACAGTCCCTTGAAGCAGAATACCAGTTTTCCAAATCGTTAATCGATCCCTCTCTGCTGCCCAACCGTTATTGGGGTGAACTAATGCGTGATCTGCTGGATCAATATCCCCGTTTGCTCGGAACGTATTCCACGATTCAGGGAGATCTGGAATTGCGAAGTGCGCTGGCAAGCCATCTAACGAAAAAAGAACGCTTCTACCTCTCTGCAGACGAAGTGCTCATTACTTCGGGGGCGCAGCAAGCGATTGATGTCATCTCGCGGACGCTGGTCAAACCCGGGGATCGGGTGTTGATGGAACGACCTACGTATGGACCGGCAATGGAGATTTTCCGCAAACAAGGTGCTCGTCTGATCTTTACGGATATTCACTCGGATGGGTATGATCTGGAGCAGATCGAACATCTGATGAAGAGTGAGAAGCCGCGCCTCTTTTATATGACACCGACCTTTCAGAATCCAACCGGCCTTAATGTTCCCGTAGAACAGCGTAAGCAGTTACCTGAACTTGCAGAACAGTATGGTTGTTTTCTGCTCGAAGACGACAGTACCTATGATATCTATTTTAAGGAGAAACCTCCTGCACCCATTTTCACCTACGATACTACTGGACACACTCTGTACATCCGCAGTTACAGCAAGTATGTTGCACCCGGGCTACGGATTGCAGCCATCATATGCCGCCAGCGATTCATGTCAGGACTACAGGCTGTAAAATCACTGACAGATAACGGATCGCCCCTTCTGAACCAGAAGCTTTTTCTCCGTTATTTTCAGTCAGAACGTATGCATCAGCATCTGTCCAAGCTGCGGACCGCCATCCAGCTACGGATGGAAGTGATGGAACAATCTCTGCTGGAAACGGACTGGACGTGGACCCGGCCGGAGGGCGGACTCAACTTTTGGGTAGAGCTTCCTGAGGGTGTGGATACAGGGAGACTGCTCCACCGATGCATGGAACAATCCGTTGCCTTTGTACCCGGAACGGTATTTGATTCTTCGGATCATTCAGCCAGTCGCAAGCTGCGCCTGTCCTTCTCTTATGCACATGAGCAGCAGATTCGAGAAGGCATGAGCAGGCTCATTACGCTTGCGAAAGAAATGTAACATTTTGATACTCTTGGATTGAAGCCAATCCGAAGAATATCAAGTGCAATTGCCCTCTCACCCTGCTGCATCAAAAAAAGTCGCCTTATGGCGACTTTACTTTTGGTGTTCTATATTCTCTACCTGCACCCGCTCTATGCTTAAAGGTCTTTTCTTGCAAACAGGCGGATCGTAATAAGATAAGACACTACAAACAAACCTATAATGCCTACAGAAACCAATGCCATTGTTGTTGTGGTAATCATGCCGTTCTCGTTAGCCATACTCATAAGATAAGCAACGGGTTGCGCCAGTATAATCATGCAGACCATGAATATCGCATTGATGATGCCTGCCCCTTTTTTGCTAAGTCCGTAGAATAGAGGCATGTATATGGAGACTAATACAAGCACCATGCCTACGGCAATGACAATATCCCTAAGTGAATAATTCGGCTTGTTCAGTTCAGGATAATTCAGGTTCACAAGCTGGTGAATCCCAAACGACGCGAGTACCCCGAATAACGTATAGATTATAGCAGAAAGGTACTTGGCTTTTACAATCTGTTTGCGGCTAACGGGGAGTGTGACCAGGAAATTGTGATTATGGTTTTTGATATCAATCATGGTTGCCAGCATGACCGAACCAAAGGCTGTGTAGATGCCTACAAAATACATTGACATTTCACTCTTAGGTATAAAGGCGAGACTAAATACCACCAGGTATAACCCAATCGTCCACAGTGAACTTTTTAGTACAATGAAATCTTTACGAAGCAAGTTAAGCATATTTGCGTCCTCCCTTCGCCGTAAAATAAATGAGGTCTTCTAACGTAGGTCTTTGTAAAAGAGCTAACCTGCCAAATAACCGTTCGGCCTCTGCCTTATGATCCGACAATGCTTCAAAACCAACGGCTGTCTCGCGTATTCCGATGAAATGTTTCCGAATGTCGGAATCAAGCAGACCCATATCCCCTTTTACAATCGTATACCTTTCCAGCACATCATCTTTTGCCTCGTTAAACACCAGTTTCCCTTGATGAATAAACGTAATGTAGTCTGCAATACGTTCCAGATCCGTCGTAATATGCGTTGAGAAAATAATAGACCTTGTTTCGTCCTGTATCATATCTGCAAGCAGATCAAGCAGTTCCCGCCTAAACACAGGATCAAGCCCGGATGTCGGTTCATCCATAATCAGCAGATCCGCTTCATGCGACAAAGCTACGGCGAGAGAATACTTAATCTTCATGCCTTTGGACAGATCCTGGATTTTCTTTTTGGGAGACAGTTCGAACTGATCCAAGTAGTCATTGAACGCTTTATTATCCCATTTGGTGTAAAAAGGAGCGATCATTTGTGTCATCTCCCGGATCGTTAGATGCTCATAATAAAAGCATTCATCTGACACAATGCCCAGGCGTTGCTTGATATCAACTTCCTGATTTGGCATCTCACTGCCCAATGTCTTGAGGCTCCCCTTATCGGGCTGGATCAGACCCGTGATCATTTTGATCAAAGTACTCTTTCCCGCCCCATTCGGACCAATAAGTCCCGTGATATACCCTTTTTTCACATCCAGAGATACATTATCTACTTTAAATAAGGGATACGTTTTGGTTACATTACGTAATTCGATAGCGTTCATTATGCTTATTCCTCCTCAACCAACAATGTAAGATGATGGATTACATCCTGTGAACTCATGCCCAGTTCTCTGCTCTCACGAATCACTTCGAGCATCTTCTCTTCCAATTGTTTCATCCGCCGCTCTCGAATAAAGTCCTGATTGGCTCCGGATACAAAGCTCCCTTTGCCTACAACTGAATCGATCAGTTTCTCCTTCTCCAGCTCTTCATAGACACGTTTAGTTGTAATAACACTGACTTGCAGATCCTTGGCGAGCTGCCGAATGGAGGGAAGACTATCTCCAGCAACCAATTCTCCGCTCAAGATGCTCTGTCTGATCTGAGTTAGAATCTGCATGTAGATCGGATCGCTCGAAGCATTCGATATTAAAATGTTAATCTTTCCTCACCTCATTGATGTTACGTAGTTTCCAGTAGGTATAGTGTGTATATATAATATACACACTATACCTACCGATGGTCAATCTTTATTTCACATTATTCTCATTCTGATTCGATCCATAGACACGGGCTAGCTAATCTGGACGACAAAAAGAGGACGTCAGTTTCCTGTTCGTCCTCTTGATTAATCAAGCCCGAAAGGTCATATGACCTCCCAGGCTAATGTTATGTGCTGGATATGACCTTATCCACCAATCCATATTCGACTGCTTCCGCAGCCGTCAGGAAATAGTCTCGATCCGAGTCCTTCTCAATCCGCTCAATTGACTGTCCTGTATGGTCGGCTAACAGCTTGTTAAGACGTTGACGATGCTGAATGATGCGGTTAGTATGAATCAGCATATCCGACGCCTGCCCTCGCGTACCGCCATGTGGCTGATGGATCATGATCTCACTGTTGGGCAGCGCCATACGTTTACCTTTTGTTCCACCTACCAGCAATATCGTGCCAAAGCTTGCCGCCATCCCTGTACAGATTGTGGAGATATCCGGCTTCACAAATTGCATCGTGTCATAGATCGAAAATCCCGCAGTCACCGACCCACCAGGGCTGTTGATGTACATCTGGATGTCCTTTTCCGGGTCCTCTGCAGTCAAAAACAATAACTGGGCCACGATGGCATTTGCCATCTGATCCTCAATTTCTCCAGACACCATAATGATCCGATCTTTGAGCAAACGTGAATAAATATCATAACTCCGCTCTCCGCGAGCTGTCTGTTCCACTACATAGGGCACTACATTCATGTGTGTCGCCTCCTCGGTTTAGGCAACCATGTTGACCGTGTATCCGCCTCCATACGACATCGAGTTCATGCCAGAAGTGGAGTACCCGTACATCATTGGCTGCGTGGATGGAGACGGCAAAGTCTGCTGCAAAATCGTCCCCGCCACAGCCATCGGATCATCAGTCCGATTCAGGCACAGATCAATGATTCGGGCTGTATCTCCATTACGAAATGCCAGCAGATAGCTGCGCAGTTCCTCCCGATTGTCCTCGACTGCGCCTTCCTCATACTGAAATTCTGTGTCCGATTGTTCCAACCTGTGCCTCACTTCAGCTATGGCAGAGCGTGCACGACTTAACGCTGCTTTCACAGCACCTTCTGTCGTATCCAGCATTTCCGCAGTCTCTGCCGCCCTATAACCCATTAATTCACGTAATACATATATCACTCGCTGCCACGGTGGTAGCGTATTTACAAGAAGTTGTACGGCAGACTCCAATTCCTCGAATCGCCTTTCCTCCTCCATTTCGTGTAGGAGCGGCTTCAAGCTATCCAGTTTATAAGCCAATCTCTCTCGCTGACGTAAGATATCAATCCAGCTGTTGCGTGCAATACGAATCAGATAAGCTTCCCAGTTTATATCTTTATTCATCCCGGAAGTTCCAACCACTCTCGACGACAACACTTTGAGACAGGTCTCTTGAACCAGATCCTCCGTGTCTGGAACTGATTTCGTCAGAGATAGACAATACGCATACAACGAACCCATCAGATCGGGTAGTACGGTATGGATGCTTGGGTTCAATTGATTTTTTCTGTCATTGCCATTGAATTCAATATTGAATTTATCTTGTTTACCATCATCATGTGGTCTGTTGATTCTGCAATCCACGGACTTCACAAAGGCCATCTTGGGGGCCCCCCTTTGCTGGTTCCTGATTGATTTTGACTTACACTATGTAAACGAAGAACCCCTTGTAAAGGATACGCTCTTCTGAATTTATTTTGTTACGCTAGTTAAGTTGAGTTACGCATTCGTTTCCAGCTTTAATGTTCCAAGCGGCACCTTCATCCCGGTAAGGGCAATCGTAATACCTTGATCCAGATTATAATTCTGCCGTACATCGACGTCATGAGACATATGTGTAAAATAAGTATGACCCGGCTTCAGTTCCCACAGCAGCTCCTGCGCCTCACGCATATCGTACACGGAACGTGTTGAGAATTCCGCAAGCTCATGCACAAAGCTTGTTCCAAGGACCAGCATATCCAGTCCGTGCAATGGCTCTTTTTCGGATGTCTTCAGGTCAATAGCGTCTGAACAATACGCCCAGCTATACCCACCCTGATCAAATCGATAGGCGTACGAATACCCGTTATGTCCATGGCATACTTTCCAGGAATGTACCTTCCAGTCGCCTAGTTCAATATCGCCATCCGTTTCGAGAAAGTCCATATGACGCCCCAACCAGGGAAACTGTCCCTGAATGGTGGCAATCACTTCACGTGGTGCATACAAACGCCCCTTCACACCCAGCCAGCGGCACGCATCCGCCCATTCCGGCAATCCTCCAATATGGTCAAAATGGGCATGAGTGATGAGCAGCGTATGCACCATACGCAACCCCTGATCCTCCATCTGTGATCTCCAGTCTGGTCCGCAGTCAATCATGAACTGTTCACCCGCACCATCCCCACCACCGTCAATCAGAACAGAAGAGCGTTTCCGTTTATTCTCCCCCGTAAGCCTTGCCTCTGTACATACTTCGCAATCACAATACACACGTGGAACGCCCATCGCATCGCCAGTGCCCAGAAATGTTAGCTGATTCAATCCGCATTCCCCCTGAATTAATGATATGTAGATTGTAATCGTCCACCTCCGTTTTTGCAAAAAAAAAGACCATCCCGCTGCAGTTCTCCACTGCAATTCGGGACAGTCTGTGGTCTGACCGTTCACCGTCAGACTTTAATTCCATGCTTCGCTCCATTCGGGAGCGTACGCTTCGTCAGCATGTGATGCACCTTATAAGCGGGGCATCCGCATGAAGATCACGCCTTACCTTTTAAACAGGCCACGACCGATTAATTCGAGTCACATCCACTCCGCGCTGGAACTATACCAGTGCCCGCAGCTTCAACGTCAGTTCCTGACCCGCAGGTACATCCTTCGAATCCGTAATGACCCAGTTCGATGCAAGCCGCTTCGCCAGTACCTCTGCCTGCTCCGGTTTCAACTGTAATCCGGTGATGATTCCTTCACCCACTGTGAAGTCTTTCTCGGGCTGTACCTTGAAGGCTTTCTCCAACCAGATTCCAAGTCCACCACGCGTGTTAAAGGTAATCCGGTAGCCATCTTTTACTGCTGCCTCCAGATTTTCACCATGCTCATCCGCATACGAGAAAAATTCGTTATATCGGTATTCCTCTTCAGACACGGCGTCAAAAGCGGAAACGTCTTTCGCTTGAATAGCTTTTAAAATTTCTTCCTCAGTCATCCCCTTACCGCGGGCCTGCTCCAGTCGAATTGCTGTACTTTGGGATAATTTGATCTCTGCACTCATCCAACTCACACCTTCCTGCTAGTACTATGTAACAATCATGATTCAGTATACCTCTATTATAACCTTTTGGCAGTAAAAAACCTCCATCTCTACTTCCATTGAAATGAAGGTTTAGTATCTACATGCTCGCTTACCTATTCGATTACATCAGCAATACTCATAATCCAGCGAGCACTTGATACCACACGCCGCGTTTGGAGTACAACGTACTGCGTACCTCGTCCCATCCACCCAGATAGTTGATATCAAATAGTCCTTCTGGCGTTGGGAATGTCGACTCCGTCTGTGCAAATACATCCGGATCTACTGAACGAAAACCATGCTTGGCAAAAATACGCTGCGCTTCTGGTGTACGCAGATATGCGACAAAGGCTTCTGCCAGTTCGCGATTTCCATGTTTATCGGCATATTTATTCACCACAACTGCCGGGTTCTCAATCAGGATCGTATTTTTTGGAATGACGATGTCATAATCTACACCTTTGGCGATCCGGGCAAGCAATTCATTTTCATACGTGACGATGACATCACCCACACCATATTCGAATGCCGCCATCGAAGAACGCCCACTCTTGTCCAATGATTCAACGTTACGATGTACCTGTTCGAGAAAAGCCTTGGCTACGGCAGGATCTTTCTTCCCCTCTTGCTCCTCCGACAGTTTCAATCCGGCACCATAAATGGCATTAATGTCCCATTGTGCGCCTCCGGATGTCTTTGGATTGGGGTACAGTACCTTCACTCCTGGCTTGGTTAAGTCCTGAAAATCACGAATACCGAGCGGGTTGCCCGCTCTTGTGCCCAGAACAACAATTGAACGGGTGATCATGCCCTCATTAGGGGTCTGTTTCCAATCAGAGCTAACCAGATCGGCTTTGACCAACTTCTCGATATCACTCTCCATCGCGAGCAAGGCCACATCAGCCTCGAATCCACCAACGATGGCTCTTGCCTGTGTGCCCGAAGCTTCATAGGATTCTTGAAAGTTAATCGTCTGTCCGGTTTTTGCCTTCCACTCCTCTTGGAACTTGGGCAGCAATTCGCCTACAGCATCTTTCGCTACACTATAAGCACCAATCACCAGCGTATTGGATGAATCGTTACCAGATGGCTCGTTCTGTTCGCTGGACTCCTCCTGCTTGCTGCATCCAGCGGTCATGCAGACGAGCAGAAGCATGAGGGCGACATATAAGAGTATGGCTTTCTTCTTCCTCGTCTGCATGGGCAGCCCCTTTCTTCCACTTGATCTAAATCATCACCGGCATCGGATCTTCCTTCAGTCGGTTCTCAACCACCCAACTGTTGGAGTCATTGAACAGGTATGCACGGTGTACAAGGACGCGAATTTGTTGACCGATCTCCAATGTCGTTTTCTCCAGGGAACGATATGTGATTAACTTATGACCCTGTACATCCACCTCTACCATCCATTCACTGCCGCGGAAATGAAGATGTTTGACTGTGCCTTTTTCCGTAGCAGAAAGCATGGTGAACTCGTTTTTCAAACCGATCTCAATATACTCCGGTCGAATCAGCGCTTTGGTATGTTCACCCTCGACGGCATGTTCGAATCCTTTCAACTGGGAGGCATCCTCCACAACCGTAGACTCCCCGATAAATGTAGCGACAAACGGTGTCTGCGGGTTTTTGTAGATATCCCAAGGTGTGCCCTTCTGTTCCAGACGACCCTGACTGATAATCATAATCTCGTCCGCCACTTCAATCGCTTCATCCTGGTCATGCGTTACAAAAATCGAAGTGATTCCCACTCGCTCAATCAACTCACGCAACCATGAACGCAGTTCCTGACGGATCTTGGCATCAATGGCCGCGAACGGTTCGTCCAGCAATAACAGCTGTGGCTCCGGGGCGAGTGCTCTGGCAAAAGCAACACGTTGACGCTGCCCACCAGATAACTGATGTGGATAGCGCTGTTCGAAACCTTTTAACCCGGTCAATTCAACCAGTTCCATCACCCGATCACGGATCTGGGCTTTTGGCGTCTTCTTGACCTTGAGTCCAAAGGCGATATTCTCAAATACCGTCATATGTTTGAACAAGGCATAGTTCTGGAATACAAATCCGATGCCCCGCTCCTGTGGAGGCAGATGGTTCACGACTTTTCCGTGAAAGCGAATCTCTCCGGAACCCGGATTCTCCAGACCCGCCAGCATCCGCAGAATGGATGTTTTCCCACCTCCGCTGGGTCCAAGCAGACCGATCAGATGGCCTTTGGCAATATCGAATGAGACATCTTTTACCGCATGAAAATCACCGAAATGTTTGTTCAGATCACGGACTTCTACATGCATATCAATGCACTTCCTTTCGCTTCTTGGCCCATTCCATCATGAGCAGCAGTCCGACGGAGAAGGTGACCAGCACCAATGCCACACCATTTGCAGCAGCCACATTAAAATTCTCAACATCCTGATATACCAGGGTTGTTGCGGTCTGCGTTTTGTTCATAATATTCCCGGATACAACCAGCACTGCACCGAACTCCCCAAGCGAGCGCGCAACCGTCAAGACTAGACCATACACTACCGCCCAGCGGATCGAGGGCCATGTCACACTCCAAAATGTTCTCCAGCCGTAGGCACCCAGGGTAGATGCGGCCTCCTCTTGCTGAGAACCGAGTTCCTGCAGGACAGGCATAACCTCTCTGACCATCAGTGGAAAGGTAACAAATAACGTTGCGATCACCATACCCGGGAAGGCATAGACCACATTGAATCCAATCCCTTCAAAAAAAGCACCCATAATGCTGTTAGGTCCCAACATCAACACAATCATCAAACCGCCAATGACAGGAGATACGGCATAAGGCAGGTCTACAATGCTGTTCAGCAGCCCTTTTATCCGTTCACTCAGCCATCCAGCACGAACCAGATACAGAGCCATCATGATGCCAAACAATGTATTTAACAGGGTGACCACCAGAACCACCAGTCCGGTCATCATCAAGGCATGTAACGCCTCAGGGCGCATTAACCCTTTCAGGAATCCACCTGCCCCGTCTTCAAATGCGCCAATAAAAATGCGTCCGAGCGGGATGATCAGCAGTACAATAAATACCGCAAACGTCAGTCCGATTAAGAGTCGTCTCATCGTCTTCTCCCCCGCATCTGCACCAGATTGATCAGCCAGAGGATCAGGAAGGAGAGTGTCAGGAGCAACACGGATACCGCAGCAGCTCCCGTTGGATTATCACTTTCAATCTCCCCGTAGATAAATACGGAAGCGGTCAGTGTTCTGCCCGGAATGTTACCAGCCACCAGCACGACAGCCCCGAATTCAGCCAGTCCTCTGGAGAAAGCCAGCATCCCCCCACTGATCATGCCAGGTGCCATAGAAGGCAGAATAACCTGCATGAACGTGCGAGCCTTGGATGCCCCCATCGTGTACGAGGCCTCTTCCTCGGAAGGATCGATTTCTTCCAGCAAAGGCTGCACTGCACGGATAACAAACGGAAACGTGACAAAGGTCATCGCGATAACAATGGCGGGCTGGTGAAATACAATCTCAAATCCCATGGATTCTGCCAGTTTCCCGATGGCACTGACCGGACCCAAAAGTAGCATAATCATCAAGCCGCCCACCGCTGTTGGCAGTGCAAACGGGAGATCAACCAGACTATTGAGAAACGATCGGCCCACAAAGCGATACCTTGTCAACACCCAGGCGATCATCGTGCCCAAAACCACATTAATCAGCGTGGCAATGACGGCCAGCCGAATGGTCAGCAGTACGGCTTTCCACGCGATGGGGTCCATAATGCTCTGAACAAAGTTGCTCCATCCTTCAGAGAAGGAATTGACGTACACACCGATGATTGGAAGTACAATAAGTACGATAAAATATAACAATACGGTACTGCGGAATCCCCAAGTCCATCCCTTATGACGAAGAACGGTATTCATTGCTGCGTTCCCTCCCAGCCTCCGGCTTTAGCTCCGGTCGGCAGTCTTCCTGACTTTAATACGACATTTTTCCTAAGTTGGATGATATTACTTTAATATTATTCCCATTAGTCTACTTGGTTTTGCTTTTCTGATACTTTACCAGTTTGCAGTGCTAATCGTCAATGCTTTTATTGAATATAATTGGGCCTCATATGAGAACGATTAATAAAAATCACTTCAGGTTATTTCTGTCCTCTTCGTTATGGTGCAGTTCCCATAATCAGCGTCATTGTGGTTTGTTTGGTATGTAGTGGTTAAGGTACAATCGAGGGTAAGAAATGAGATCCTAAGGAGTGATTTAACATGTTATACAAGAAGAATATATCCACTTCTACACGAGATGAAATGAAGGATATCACATGGGACGTAAAGCAGGTTGTCCAGAGTAGCGGGGTGCAGAATGGGACGGTGCTCATCTACTGTCCACATACGACGGCAGGTATTGCCATCAACGAAAATGCTGACCCGGATGTGAAACACGATGTATTGTTACGCCTTGACGAAGTGTACCCTTGGGAGCATCCCGAGTATCGACATGCCGAAGGTAATACAGCCTCTCACCTCAAATCGATCACAACAGGGCCGTCACAGACGGTAATTATTCACGAAGGCAGGCTGCTGCTTGGCCGCTGGCAAGGCATTTACTTTTGCGAATTCGATGGACCACGTGAGCGGGAGTATTTTCTCAAAATCATGGAAGGTTAGTTGGGTCCAATAGGCCTGCCACCAACTCGTTCATTTTTTGCAAACACAAACAGGCGGTCCACCCTCATTCCGGGTCGGAGCCGCCTGACTTGGTCTGCTGCGTTTACTAACTTTCGCGAGACAACGTTATAAAGAATTAAAGTTATGACAAATCACCGCCCTGAAGTGTAGGGGTGCAACAACAGCGCCATTATTGGTCGCCAGGCTGCTGACCCAGATTGCGGCACAGCACTTTGACATGAGACAGCGCAGACGATTCAATCTCCACAAACGTTAAACGGTCCTGAATGTAATAAGAAATGAATCCGTGCATAGCCAAAAATAGCGTACGCGGTACCCTTTGAATATCCTCTTCCGTACAGTTCGCTTCATTCATATACTGTCTTATAATCGATGCAAACAATTCGAAGCAACGTCCCTGTTCGGTACGACAATAAGACAACAGTTCTTCGTCCCTGATCATAAACATAATTTCGTATTGGTATGGATTCTCCAGACCAAAGCGAATAAACTCCATCATAATGTGCTCTACCTTGCTCACATCATCACGAACCGGCCTGACCATGGCTTGCAGCAGCAAATGCCCCAGATGATTGAAATCTTCAACCACGATGGCATAGAACAGCTCTGCCTTTTCCTTAAAGTGATAATACAGCGACCCATGACTATAGCCCAGATGCTGGCCGATGCTTCGCATCGAAATGGCGCGGTATCCTTTGGTAATAAAAAGGTGCCTCGCCGCCTCCAGTATCCGCTCCCTCGACAACTCCTGTTCGACTGCTCTTCTAGCCATATATTTTATTCCCCTTCAATAAAATAAAGCCGCTGTCCCTCCGTGATCCGGGATTGCCCTTGCGTCAAATCCGTGATCCAGGCTATAAAAGCCTCGGTTTCACTATCCGGCGGAAGACAAGTCAACGTAACCTTTTCGGTGAATCCAGTTTCACCTGTACGGACTTCCCGGCTTCTTAACTCATTTTCCACTTTACCCAGCCACGTATAATCCAGTTCAACAAACACTTCACGATGTAGCACGTTGGTAATGGCTTCTCCGGCTTCAATGGCTGCTACAGCTCCATCCGTATAAGCACGAATTAACCCGCCAGCTCCAAGCATAATTCCCCCGAAGTATCGCGTAACCACAATTGCCACATTTTTTAATTTCTGATTTTTGATCACTTCAAGAATGGGTTTCCCTGCTGTTCCGCTGGGTTCACCGTCATCGGATTGCTTCTGGATCTCGTCCCGCTCCCCAATCATGTATGCAGAGCAGTTATGAGTGGCATTCCAATGTTTTTTCTTGATCTCATCGATGAAGGCAACAGCCTCTTCCTCTGTCGTGACCGGCATAATATGACCGATAAATCGCGACTTCTTGATTACAATTTCCAGATTGCCCGGTCCTCGAACCGTGCGATAACGTTCAATCATCCTAAATCCAACTTTCTGATCTTTTCCTGAGTCCATTTTACAAGAAAGCAGTTCACCGCGCGAACGCGGACGAACTGCCCTGGTTATCTACATCCGGGAACCCTGCATCTTACACAAACAGTGATTACCGGTTAGAATTACATTACCTTATTCAACTATATGAGCAGACCGATGAATTATTCGGAAAGTCTCGCTTCGAGCGCTGCTTTCTCTTCTTCAAAGCCTGGTTTGCCCAGCAATGCGAACATATTTTTCTTGTAAGCTTCCACGCCTGGTTGGTCAAATGGATTGACGCCCAGCAGGTAGCCACTGATACCGCATGCTTTTTCAAAGAAGTATACCAGATATCCGAAAGAATATGGAGTCATATCTGGAATGTTCACAATCAGGTTTGGTACTTGACCATCTGTATGTGCAAGCAGTGTTCCTTGGAACGCTTTTTTGTTAACAAAGTCCATAGTTTTGCCTTCAAGGAAGTTCAAACCATCCAGATCGTCCGGATCGGATTTGATTGAGATATGCTCAGCAACTTCAGTAACCTGGATAACAGTTTCGAAGATATTCCGGCTACCTTCCTGGATGAATTGACCCATGGAGTGCAAGTCTGTAGAGAAATCAACGGATGCAGGATAGATCCCTTTGTAATCTTTACCTTCACTCTCTCCAAACAGTTGTTTCCACCACTCGGACACGAAGTGCAGGGATGGCTCATAGTTTACAAGGATCTCAGTGCCTTTGCCTTTGCGATACAATGCGTTACGAACAGCAGCATATTGATATGCTTCATTCTCAGCTACGTTCGGGTTGCTGTATTCTTTGGATGCGTCAGCCGCACCTTGCATCATTTCTTCGATGCTGATACCCGCTGCTGCGATTGGCAGCAAACCTACAGCTGTCAGAACGGAGTAACGTCCACCTACATCATCCGGGATAATGAAAGATTCGTATCCTTCTGCATTTGCCAGTTCTTTCAATGCACCACGTGCTTTGTCTGTTGTAGCATAGATGCGTTTGCGAGCTTCTTCTTTACCATATTTCTCTTCCAGTGCTGCACGGAAGATACGGAAAGCAATTGCCGGCTCTGTTGTTGTACCGGATTTGGAGATAACGTTGACGGAGAAATCTTTGCCTTCAACCAGATCCAGCAAATGAGTTACATATGTGGAACTGATATTGTTTCCTGCAAAATAGATTTCAGGCGTTTTGCGTTTGTCTTTTGGCAGATTGTTATAGAACGAGTGAGTCAGCATTTCAATCGCTGCACGTGCACCCAGGTATGATCCACCGATACCGATAACAATCAGTACTTCGGAGTCGCTTTGGATTTTGGCAGCCGCTTTTTGAATGCGAGCAAACTCTTCTTTGTCATAAGCCGTTGGCAGGTCAATCCAGCCCAGATAATCGGAGCCTGTTCCTGTTCCGTTGTGAAGCTGCTCATGAGCCAGACGAATCGGTTCTGCGAAATAATCCACTTCGTGCTGATTTACAAATTGCAATGCCGTGCTATAGTCAAATGTCACTTTTTTTGCCATGATCTCAAAAACCTCCTGATTTCGATTATAGTGCGTGTTCAAACTTTGTAATCAAAAGCGGACTTTTTGAACAACCTCTTATATTATGTCCGTATTCCATTCTAAACAACTTGCCTTAAGGATACTTCAAATCCACGGGGCTGACAAGCTTGCAGCTCGAACTTTGTCGTTAGAATTCAAGAAGCAAAAAGGGTAAACCGAATCCGCGGGTTGCGGTTCTGCTTACCCTTCTTATGTTATTCCGCCGGGTACGAGCAGACGTAGTCAGTAACGCTGCGTATCTCCAGTTTAAATTTGGATTCGGCAGGCACGTGGAACGTAGCTTGACCTTGAATCTCTTGCCACTCTTCTTCTCCGGGAAGCAATACTTTCAGATCTCCAGACAGAATCTCCATAATTTCACGGGAATCCGTACCGAACTCATAACTGCCTGGAAGCATGATGCCCAGAGTCACTTTGCTGCCATCCCCCAAAATAACCGTTCTGCTGGTTACCTGACCATCATAATAAATGTTGGCCTCTTTCACTACACTGACTTGATCGAATTGTGACATGCGTACCCGCTCCCCTGAAGTTAATGAAAACAAAAGGCAAAACAGATCAAGGCGATAACGAGTCACCGCCCATCTCTGCGGAAATAAATTACTGCCATGGATCAGGACAGCATGACGCCCTCCCAATCATAGCAGCGCTTATGAAGCTATTACAGCAATGCTTTTACGCGGCTAACCACGTTATCCACCGTAAAGCCATACTCTTGGATAACACGGTCGCCAGGCGCGGATGCACCAAATGTGCTGATTCCGAGAATGTCACCTTGATCTCCAACATATTTCTCCCAGCCCATTGGATAAGCCATTTCAATCGCAAGACGAGCTTTAACATCCGGAAGAAGAACGGACTCTTTGTAAGCTTTGTCTTGTTTCTCGAACAGATCCCAGCTTGGCATGCTGATTACGCGAACTTGGATGCCTTGTTCTGCAAGTGCTACTTGAGCTTTAACAGCCAATTGCACTTCAGAACCTGTAGCGATAATTTGTGCTACCGCTTTGCCATCTTTTGCATCAGAGACAACATAAGCACCACGTTTCACGTTCTCACGTGAACCTTCAACCGTACCTTCCAGGATCGGCAGGTTTTGACGAGTGAGTACGAGTGCAACCGGGTTGCTCTTGTTCTCAAGCGCGTAAGCCCAAGCAGCCGAAGTTTCATTACCATCAGCCGGACGAATAACCGTCAGGTTAGGAATGATACGCAGGGATGCCAATTGCTCGATCGGTTCGTGCGTAGGACCGTCTTCACCAACAGCGATACTGTCGTGAGTCAGAACGTACGTTACAGGCAATCCCATCAGGGCAGCCAGACGAACAGCCGGACGCAGGTAATCGGTAAATACGAAGAACGTACCTCCGAATACTTTCACACCGCTGTGCAGTGCCATACCGTTCATTGCTCCAGCCATACCGAATTCACGGATACCGAAGTAGATGTTACGGCCGGAGTAATCTTCAGGTGTGAAGTTCTCCAGGTTGTTCAAGTGAGTCATTGTGGAGCTTTCCAAGTCAGCAGATCCACCTGTCAGTTGTGGCACGTTGTGCGCCAGACCATTCAGAGCGTTACCGGATGCTACACGAGTGGAAAGAGCTTTGTCTGTTGCTGCATATTTAGGAAGATCACGGTCCCAACCTTCTGGAAGGTCGCCGTTAATCGCTGTTTCGAATTGAGCTGCCAGCTCAGGGAAAGCTTTTTTGTACTCGGCAAATTTCTCGTCCCAAGCTTTGTTAGCAGAGATACCACGATCTTTCACTTGTGCAAAGTGATCGCGAACTTCAGCTGGTACGTGGAAGTTTTCTTCGTAAACCCATTTGTAATACTCTTTAGTCAATTTGGCTTCGTCTGCACCCAGTGGAGATCCGTGAGTACCGCCGTGGCCGCCTTTACCTTGTTTGTTCGGGCTACCATAACCGATAACCGTTTTAACTTCGATCAGTGTAGGACGCAGTGTATCTGCTTGACCTTCCTGAATTGCTTTTTCGATTGCAGGCAGATCGTTACCATCTTCAACGCGCAGCACTTGCCAGCCATAAGCTTCAAAACGCTTCGCGATGCTTTCGGAAGAAGACAGATCCAATTTACCATCCAACGTGATGTCATTGGAGTCGAACAACATGATCAGTTTGCCCAAGTGCAAACGTCCAGCAAGGGAAGCTGATTCATGAGATACACCTTCCATCAAGTCACCATCACCACAGATTGCGTAAGTGTAGTGGTCAACTACGTTGAATTTGTCTTTATTGTATGTTGCGCCCAGTTGAGCTTCAGCCATCGCCATACCTACAGCCATTGCAATACCTTGACCCAGTGGGCCTGTAGTTGCATCAACACCTGCAGTATGTCCGAATTCCGGGTGACCCGGAGTTTTGCTTCCCCATTGACGGAACTGTTTCAGTTCTTCCATTGGAAGATCATATCCGCTCAGGTGCAGCAAGCTGTACAGCAACATGGAGCCATGTCCTGCAGACAGGACAAAACGGTCCCGGTTAACCCAAGTTGGGTGGTCCGGGTTATGAGTCATCGTTTTTGCAAAAAGTTGGTACCCCATTGGAGCGGAGCCCATAGGCATACCCGGGTGTCCGGAATTTGCCTTCTCAATTGCATCAATCGCCAAAGTACGTACGGT
This sequence comes from Paenibacillus sp. FSL E2-0151, assembly GCF_037993015.1. Lineage (NCBI taxonomy): Bacteria > Bacillati > Bacillota > Bacilli > Caryophanales > Paenibacillaceae > Paenibacillus > Paenibacillus sp. FSL E2-0151. The sequence goes on along the minus strand of NZ_CP150308.1, from coordinate 1,736,950 downwards.
AGTAATCGACAGGTTGTCGATTGTAGTGTTCTCGTCCTTTTGAATCGCTTCGTTCTTGTCAGTCATGGTTTGTCCTCCTCATGTCTTTAGATAAGTCGGGTGCGCAAGCGAATCCCTCTCATCATACAAGCAAACCGAATTTCACAATAAGTGAATCCGCTTGAGTGTTTCATTTTGACTTATTCACTTTTGTATTGTATCACTTGGCGTGAAGCTTTTCCATAACCTTCTTTTAGAAGTTCGTGAAAAATCGGTGCTCTGTGATGAATATTCCTTGGCCTATCAAGCAAAAATCGTACTGTACAAGGTACTAAATTCCAAAAACAGACTTAAGGCGCCTCGCAAATCCATCGCATGAAGTATAACCTTTAACCTGAAAACCATGCATTTTTTAGATATTCATCCTCAATTCACATATAATGTTCCTGAATATGGATTCGAAAGTCGGGCTGTGGTTTACTTTTTTCAGATGTACACGCGTCAATCATAGGAGGTCGCGATTATGCCAGATCCTGCTGCTCACCCATCAACATCGCTAAAACACTCATTACCCTGGATATCTGGTATTTTAACGGGGATTCTCTCCGGAGTTGTCCTGGGATTTTTCCTCAAAATGATTCAGGCCAACACAGGTGAACAAGTATATACCCTGCTGCTGAATATTGATTTTGTGCCTGGTCTTCCACCAACCTTACCCGAAATCATTGAATTTTCTCTGCATCTAATCGTGTCCGTTGTCATCGGTATCTTCTATCTGTGGTGGGTAAGGCATTCAGGCCGCCCTATGATCAAAGGAATTTTACTTGGTGCGGTCTCGTCCTTGCTCTATATCCCACTCTCTCAAATGTCATCACGTGTGCCAGACCTATACGATGTGTCCGCCATCCTCTACTGGATTGTTGGACATCTGCTGTTTGGTATTGTGCTTGGCTTGTGCGGAAAGTATATCAACACAACAAAAAAAGCGACTCCCGCTTCGTAAACGAATTGGGGTCGCTTTATTGTTAGTCTATTACGTGGTTCCGAATCAACCTTGCACAGTATTAAAGCGTGAGCTTAAAATACAACGGTTTTATTTTCGTGAACAAGCACGCGGTCTTCGACATGCCATTTCACGGCACGTGCGAGCACAACACGCTCAATGGTACGTCCAATACGCTTCAGCTCGGTTACATCGTCCCCGTGGCTTACACGCTGCACATCCTGTTCAATAATCGGGCCGCCATCCAGTTCTTCCGTAACATAGTGCGCTGTCGCACCGATTATTTTGACACCGCGGTTGTACGCCTGCGCATACGGTTTACCACCCACGAAGGCTGGCAGGAACGAATGGTGAATATTAATGATTCGATTGCGGTAGTGCTCAATGAACATCGGAGAGATAATCTGCATGTAACGAGCCAAAATGATCACATCCACATCGTTGCCGATGACGTCCAGTTGGCGCTGTTCCGCTTCTTTCTTCGTATCTGCTGTAACTGGGATATGATGATATGGAATGCCAAATGATTCTACATAATCCTTCATGTCCAGATGGTTGCTGACCACAAGAGCAATATCGGCATCCAGATCGCCTGCCTGCCATTGCCACAATAATTCAACCAGACAGTGATCTTCTTTGGATACAAAGATAGCCAGTTTCTTCTTGCGGCTAACCGCAGATAACGTCCATTCCATTTGGAAACGGCTTGCCACTTCTGCAAAATCGGCTTCCAGTTTCGGCAAATTGACCAACAATTGCGGAAGATCAAACTCAATTCGCATAAAGAACATGCCGCCAGCAGGGTCCATTGTATACTGGTCCGACTGAACAATGTTTGCACCATGCTGGTGTAGGAAATGAGATACGGCAGCTACAATTCCTGGACCATCAGGACAGGAAATAAGCATGCGCGCACGATCGGCGCGGTTTTTAGAATCAGGGCGTACTTGTTTAGCGTGGATCTCCATCGGGTTATTCTTCCTCCTTCAATTAAGCCATGACCTGCGGGATTAACCCGCAAGCCATGCAATCAAGCGATGATTCAGTTGTTCTTCATTCAAATGCGGGAATAGTGCAGCTTCAGTCACCATGTCATAGAGGCGTTCCAGCGGTTCGCGCGGATCTGCCTTTTTGGCTTTGGCATCATTTTTGAGCAACGTCCACACATCCAGAATATACGAACGAGACTCAATCTCTTTACCTTTGAAAAAGTGTTGCAACTGTTCTACTTCAGTCAGGAATTCCTGGCCAAATCGACCGGCAACATCCCCACGAAGCAGCGCAATCTCAACCTCATACATTGGACGCTGTGTCTTGGACTCTTTACCAATCCAAGGTGTCTCCAGAATAAATGGACGTCCTTGAAGCTTCTCATGGTTGACGATGCTGTTAATCGCTTCAAACCCGATCCAGCCAGAGCCAATTGGTGTATGACGGTCCTTGTGCGCACCCACAGCATTCTTACTATCATTAATATGCATTACGGCAATGCGGTCAAGTCCTACCGTACGATCGAATTGTTCCAGTACACCGTCAAAATCATTAACGATATCATATCCGGCATCATGAATGTGACATGTATCCATACACACAGTCAGGCGCTCGTTATATGTTACTTTCTCGATAATCTGAGCGATCTCTTCGAAACTGCGACCCATCTCCGTACCTTTGCCAGCCATGGTCTCCAGAGCGATGTTCACATCCGTGTCTTTCACACCCTCCAGCACTTCATTCAATCCTTCTGCGATCCGTCCGATCCCATAGTGGGCATCTTTGTCTGTAAATGCGCCGGGATGTAATACGATGTTCTTCACACCAATAGCATGTGTCCGACGAATCTCTTCCTGAAGGAAATCTACAGCCAGTCTAAACGTATTATCTTTGTATGAGCCAAGATTAACAATGTACGGTGCATGGACAACGATATCTTCCATTCCACCCTCTTGCATGGCAACCTTGCCTTCTTCAATATACATGGACTCAATTGGCTTGCGACGTGTATTCTGTGGTGCACCCGTATATATCATAAACGAACTGGAACCGTACGAGGACGCTTCCTTCGTTGCACTCAATAATCCCTTGTCCGAAAAGGACACGTGGGAGCCGATTTTCAGCATTATTGATCCCCCTTATTCTGAATTATCCCTTATTCTAACGCGATTATCGAAATAAATCTAGAAATGCGCTATAATTCGGGATAGAGGCTATTTTTTACAGCTAATATGTGGAACATGGGTAGGCGGAATCCGTCTTTCCGTGAAAATCAATGAACCGAGGTGACTCCGCAATGATTTTCGACTCCTACGCGATAATACTGAACAGCTATTCCCCCAGCAATTGGTTTATGAATACGATCGCATTCTGGACTTTTTTATTGCTAGGCAGCATGTGTATCGGTGGATTTTTCATGATGCGCAAGTTTTTGAAAGTGCTACCAAAAGCAGACGGAAAGTCCAAACTGGATTGGCAGAATTATTGGGTTGAAGCCAGCCGTCACTTATGGACAGATGAAGCCAAAGCTTTTTTGGATCAACTAGTGGAGCCTGTGCCCGGGCCATTTCGTGACATCGCCAAACATTCCATTGCTGCAGAGATCGGTAAGATTGCAGTCGAAGACAATGCCACGGAAGTATCGAGAGATCATTGCATCAAAGGATACATTATTGCCACACCGAAGCGGGACAATAAGTTTTTGGTAAAATTTTTGGAGAAAAACAAAATCGATTATTCCCCTTATCAACATTTGATTAAATAAAATAAAAGATGAGTTAAGTGGCATATAGATTTGGTTAATTAGATACAGATATGCTCCGTCAGGTAAGTTGTTCCCAACAGGCATTGCTTACCGTACGGGGCTGTTTGTCGATCCAACGGTATGTATCAGCGCAGTGAAAATACAGAGAGGATGTTTGATATGAAAATTGCCATTTGTGGAGGTACCGGATTTGTAGGAGGAGCACTTGTAGATTACTGGTTGCAAGCCGGGCACCATGTGAAAGTTATTACACGAAAACTGCCTGACTTGCATAATCCAAGTAAAAATCTTACATATATATCGTGGGAACAAGTCGAAGAACAACCTCACTTGCTGGAAGGTATGGACGCTCTCGTTAACCTTGCCGGAGAAACGCTGAATCAACGTTGGACAACCAAGGCGAAGCTGGAAATTGTTGAATCCAGAGTCACGACCGTAGCGCGGGTAGCCCGATTGGTAGAATCCCTTGAACAAAAGCCGGAAGTGGTCGTTCAGGCTTCTGCCATGGCCATCTATGGAACCTCTCCTAACGAAACCTTTGACGAGAGCAGTCCGCAAAAATCAATGAATTTCCCCTCCCGGGTCTCGGAACAATGGGAAGTTGCTGCAGATGCTATCAAAGATGTAAGACTCGTTAAAATCCGGGTGAGTCTGGTGCTTGGACATAAAAGAGGTGCTTTTCCATTGATGAAACTTCCTTATATGCTAGGTGTTGGTGGCAAGATCGGCAGTGGCAAGCAATGGACTAGCTGGATTCACATTATGGATATCGTAAGACTCATTGATTTTAGCATTCAAAATAAACAAGTGTCAGGTCCGGTCAATGCTTCCTCACCGAACCCTGTTACCAATGATGAATTCGGTCGTACGGTCGGTAAAGTGTATCATCGCCCTCACTGGTTCCCCGTACCCAGCTTCCTGATTAAAACCTTGGTCGGAGAACTATCCGTTGTCGTGCTTCAAGGGCAGAGAGTCATTCCGCAAAAAGCTCTCGACCACGGATTCCAGTTCACCTTCCCAACCTTAACCCAGGCACTGGAAGATCTGAAACACCGCGGCTTATCTGACTGATTGAACTATGTCTTATCCAACCGACCGATAAGTGTAGACTGATTCCGCAAGTGTAAATGTGTCTCCATCCGCCAATGGATACTCCTTATACGGAGCAAGAATATTGCCCTGAAGAATGGTTCCATTGACGGAACCCAGATCCTTAATCACATAGCCCGATTTGTTCCGGCTCAATTCCACATGAGCACGGGACACCCCGGTCGCTTTGTCCACCCACTGAACCATGTCTGCTGATCTTCCGATGACAAAAGATGCTCCTTGCACATCCATCCGTTCATGTTGGTCACTGCTTCCCGATCTTCGTTCAAGATAATAAAACGCCATCACCGGGCCTACCCCTGTAACATTACTTCCACTCAGATTCTGCAAATTCACGGTTGCCTCTGCAACTGCATCCTGTCGAATTAGCTCTGAAGTTGAAGCTACCGTTTCCACATGGCGTTGAACGAACGGTGGTTCGGAGTGTTCAGATGCCATATGCAAATTTTGAAAACGGGAATGCTCGCTACCACCTTCTGAGGCGGATGCAACCGTTTGGTTTATGCGTTCCACTGGCCTTTCAGCTGCATTCCAGCGCCAACTCTCCTGAAATTGCTCCTCTTCATCATCCGTCTGCTTACCTTTGTTCTTACCTAAATTGAATGAAAAAGACCGCTTATTCTCTGAGGCATTATGAGGGCTTCCCTTACGCTTCCACGTCCATCCTGCTACACCAAGCAAGCCAAGGCTGAGTACCATACACAGGATCATCTGCGTCTGTCCCGGTTGCTCCATGTAAATAAATCTCCATACCAATGCCATGGCAACCATACAGCCCAATATGATATAAGTTACTTTGGAAGATCCAGGCTTTTCCTCCACTTCCATATCAACACGCTCTAGCGAATCATACGAGTTACTTCCTTTCTTATCCATACCGTTTGAACTCTCTAATGGAACTTGCTCAGGTGAGCGCCTGCCTGGAAAGGTTCGAGATCTCACCGGAATGTCTTCAACCTCGAATTCACTTGTTTTCTGCGGCTGACGGAAATTTAGTTGCGGCCCTACACCAACATTTTGAACGGGAGGACCGGGTTGATATGGCCGAGAAGTACCAGTGGCTAGCCTGCTATCTCGCTCAGAAATCGACGAATGAAGATCACCTCTTGGATCATTGGGTGTGTCCAAAGTTCTGGACGAGAGAAATGCTGCGCCTCCTCCATTCTCTTGCTCGTCAGCGTATAACTCCAGCAGAAGCTCGCGCAACTGTCTGATATCCCAGCGTTCGTTGTCACATAACTGCAGAACACGCTGAATACCTTCTCCCTGCAGTTCCTGTACATGTGCCATCAATCTGATCACTAGTTCACGGAATTGCTGAGGTGTTGGATCAACTTCAACTGTATCCATGATTGGCACATATACCATTCCAAGTTCACCCTGTTCGAATGAACCGTTAATGAACAAAGACTCTTCCTGGATCAATAATTTACGAGGCTCCAACATATACTGTCGGCATTCCGTGAAGGCATCGGCTAGTTGGAACAACAAACCATACAGAACACGCAATTTGATTTTGCTTGACTTTAACATCTGAGATAACATCTTGTACCCTGATATGTCGTACTGCAAAGTTACATTTCGATCGACTTCCCGAATATGAACAGGAAGAAGTCGCGGAATCTGATTGGAGGACAACATCCCCATCTGTACACGGCTCAATTCCTCCATTCGTAACCCGTCTGCTTTCTCCAAAACCATGAACGCTCCGCCGTTACGAATAAAATCTCTCGTTAATCCATACATGCCAATCCTCTCTTTCCATTGTTATTCTCAAATTTCTCTACTTCTTCACTTAAGGGAAAAGTCCTGAGACAAGGACCGTGATAAATCCAGGTAACACCGCCAGCATAAACGGAAACTTCAATGTCTTCTCTTTGTTTACCAGCTTGAGCGAACCGAGCATGAAAAAACCTGCAAGACTACCTGCCATGCCTCGAATTCGTTTCGCTGAATCTTTACGGAATAGAAGTATTACTAGACCAATTGCGCCCGCGTACAAAACGGAGTAAATAATGACATGAATGCCAAAAGCAAGTCCCGTCCATGCGCCAATCCCACCAAACAATTTCACATCTCCTGCCCCTACGGCTCCAATCGCATACATCAGAAACAAAATGCCAAAACCTGCTGCAAATCCAGCGGCTGAGAACAAGAAACCATCCCAACCTCCCCATATGATGTGGGCCAATACGCCTGCAACAGTCACGGGTAAAGTCAATCGATTTGGAATTTTCATTGAACGAATATCTGTAATAAAAGCTGCAATGATGTATATGCCACAGGCAATGTAAAACCACTCCACCTCCATCATCTCCTCACTTATTTTCTGGAGGCCACGGTAAACGTAGTCTCCGTCTTGGCACCGTCCCCTGTCTCGACAACAAAACTCCATGTTCCTTCTGTTGTCCGAGTACCAACAAACCAATTCCATTCAATAATTCCATTCTCATCTGCGGTGGCCCAGCCGATGTGCTTCGCAGAACTTTCACCTGACTTGTAAAATATCGTTAAGTTGGCTGTCGCTCCTGGTTCTACCTTCACCTTAATCGTTGCATTGTTGCCTATGTATGCCGGGTCAGGCTTCGACAGTACCGTTGCTGAACCCGCAGTATCCCCGTCTCCTGCGCTGCCATCTGATCCTTCTCCGGTATCTCCAATCCATACCCGTTCTGCCGCAGCAGCCTGAATCCGAAGCCGTTTACTGAGAAAGGGGACTTTTATAGGCAATTCATAACTCAGTTCAAGTCGGAAATATGGATTTGTTTTGTTTTTGAGATCAGGTATCGAAATACCATTCACATGAACACGTTCCATATTAAGCAGCGTTGGCTCGATAAAAGGTCGAAGCAGCGGTTTTACCGTGGGATCAAGTACGGTTTCCAAGACGGATGTTTTGATCTCCTGTAGTGGCTGTTCACCACTGGCCGCCGCTGAACGTACCCAATCACTTAAAGGCTCGGGTAGAGAAGAAGCATAACCTTCTGCCCATTCCGTCAGTGATAACTCTGGTATCTTCCAACCCCCTCCTGAACCTTCTCCGCCAGCAGAATCAGAAGGTGTGAATGCAAGGGAAACGGGATATATTTTCGTTGACAATTGCTTCACCGCTTCACCCGCCGTGCTCTGTAACGCTGTGGAGATTAGAGTCATTTGCACTATGAAGATGAGAAACATGATAAAGAATATAAAGACAGGTAACACCAGTGAAGCTTCCAGAACCATGCTACCCTGTTCCTTTTTTTGAGAACATATCTGCTTTTTGAGAGACTTCAAACGCTGCAATCTGATTATTCGTGTTAAACGAATCTGCTTTTGTGCGCTTTCTTTTTCATAATGTTGCTGCTTATCCATAATCCCTCCACCGAAACGATCCTGATCATTCAATAGGAATAATCCGCCTTCCGCTCAATGAAAAATCGTCCATCTTCAACTTGGTCCGCACTACCCATAACTGCACCGATGCTTCTAACCACCCCTGGTAAAAACCACAGCTTGATGCTACTACGCATGTTACCCGAAGCATACGTCTGTTTCTCATCTGGATTCACACCGGTATTCATTCGAATTAGCGCCAGCATTCTGGACATTTTGCGTTCATTGTTGCTATGCATCAATAGGAACAATCGGAGATGGTCCCTGTACGTCAGTTTGACTTTGATATACTTGGACAATTCCACACTGCCCTCTTTTGCTAGTTTCACCATATCCGCGATGGCGTTTGTAATCCCGTATAAGATTGCCGCCGATAAAACCAGAAGTGGATTCCCAAGCTTGCTGTGCTCAATTAACCCTTCTGCCGTCCGAATAGCCAGCCGCATACCAAATATCTCCGCATATGCCGCAGCGATGTTACCCGAAGGATTATGAAACCCGTAAACGATATACTCCAGTTCCTGATTCTCCAGTTTGAAAACATCACCAGCATCTCCACTACCTTCAGTCCAGGTAAATAACTGACCAAAATCCATGGAGTTGAAATAGGCTAAAGCATATTCATTCTGAAACAATTCGTCGCCAAGACTGTCCAGCAGACCGGACATCCCGCCAAACAAACTGTCCATCCCTTTCATGGCATCGCCACCAGAGTCATAGGGATCTCCAGCAATCTCTGCCTTTTTGGCTTCCTCACGACTAGCCTCGTTAAAAGCAATATTAGCGTTGTAATATTCCTCCAACTGTTTGAAAGCGTCCATGGAACCCGAGCTTCCATTCTGAATCTGCGACAAGATTCGTTTGACTTCCTTCAATTTCCCTTTGGATTCTTTGTCATTTGCTTTGCGCTGGGCATCCGACCCACGACCACTCTCCAGCTGCTGTTTACTCTGTTGGATGAGATTGGAAGGACCGCTACGTACATAGGTGTCAATATATCGTTCCGTAACCTGACTTGCCTGTCTGACCGCCGGTTTAATCGGAACACCGCTCATGGCCGTGACACTGCGAAGCTGTGTATTCAATTCCATGTTGTCTCTTCTGACGTTAGAGAAGTCCGAATTCTGGGAAACAACCCGTGCCTTCAATTGATCAAATAGGCTATCTGCCCTCACAAGCTCCGAAGCAAGAGAACGCGTGCTTTTAGCTTCACTGCCTGATCCAGTAGATGCAGGACTCGTTCCAGGCAAACTCGAGTTGCCCACGTTGTCATAGCTCGCATTCTGCGAACGGTTCTCCCCCTCCGCGATCACACGTTTCATTTCCTCATTAACTTTGCGCGCTTCTTCGATTTTGGACTGTGCTTCCTCCAGCTTTGTTTGATGGGCCTGTAACGCGGGCTGTATGATCATGCTGATGCCTGTCACCACATTACCAACACCAGTCCGATAACGAGCCAGTTCCAATATGTATTGTTGCTCTCTGAATGGCAGTCCCTCATCCGCCTGTTTCTTGTTCAGATAATCTGCATAACGTGCCGCTGCCTCGGCAGCTGTCTCTGGTGTATCTTCCAGCATCTCTTCATAGATGGCCTGTGAAGGCGGGTCCATGATCAACTTTGGAAGATTCTTCAGTTTCTCCGCGGATTCTGTCTGATTGGCAATGGCTTCATCCAGTAATTCTTCACGTTTGTCATATAACTTCTGTAATTTTTTCAGCAAGTCTACCGTGTGCGCGGCTTCCTTCATCTCGTCTGATATCGGTTTGAACCGATTGATCACTTCAAGGGTAAAATCAACCGGAGCCCGATACTTCATATCCTCCTGAATCTGGCGATTAAATATATCGTATCTGCCCAGTTCACGCTCCATGCTCAGCGAAGTTGTATCCCACTGGATATCCAGAATGGGGAATCCATCTTTTACAGCTGAAGGCTTCACGCTATCATTCAACACTTTAGCCATAATTGCATCCCCACTGCTGTCGCCATACCCGAATAGACCATACTCCCGGAGTGATGTGTCATAGGCTGACATGACGGATCTCATCGCAGCATGAGTCATGCGTTCGGTCTGCACCTTGAATGCCGCTATACGAGCGTAATCAATAAATATTGCGACAAACATATAAACTCCGGCCAATATTAATATTAAAAAAAGGGTTACGGCTCCCGACTCACCGTCTTTTTTTCTAAACAGCTCCGCCCTCCTCCTTTTCTCACTTTTTGCTTTTGCCAAAATGCTGCACAACCAGTCCGGCTTCTGCCGCTGTACTGGTCGCCGCACCGCCTTTCCCTTTAAACTTGGCTGCATAATACCGGATTAAATCTACCGTTCGAATGAATTCAACCGGTTCAACAACTGCGGACGATCCTTGAGTGAGGACACGGTTACCTGAATCGAACAAAAAAGAAGGAAGAGGCAAAGAAATTACTTGTTCCAGCTTGGTTGTTACTTTCCGCTGAATCAGAGAATTCTGATACTCAATCGTTCCTTTCATAGCTGAGGGCATATGTTGCACCGCTTGTGCTAATTTCTGTTCCGAGAGATTGCCACCTTCACCACCAGGTATAGAGACGCTAACCTGATTATCCGCTCCCGCCCAGCCAAACAGTGCTCCAAGCATACGATCGTCCGTCAGTCTCCAGTACAGATTGTCATGTTCTCCAACACCATATTCACCCGTCATCGCCTGTTTGTGGCTGTTGTCCCAGCTATAGGCTGCACGTTCCGAAGCTGCATAAGCATGTTGATTCAAGAATGTCTTTTGATACATGTACATGGTGAAAAAAAGCAATAACACAAGAATAAACAGCACAACAGGGAAGATCAGGGAAGCTTCAACGGTGAAGCTCCCTTCTTCCTTTTTGAACTTGTTATTCGAAAAATTCATTACTTTTATTACTCACATTAGTTAACAGTCTCTCTACCAACGTCTTAATTTGGTTTTTAAAAATCAAAGCAATAATGATAATAACCCCGATAATCAGAATCAGTTCCAACGTGCCGAGTCCGTCCTCTTCTTTCCAAAATGCGCTTACCTTGTTTTTTAACACTTCCATCATCCCAATTCCTCCTACATATTCATCATCATAAAAGCAGGTGCCCCGATCATGACCACAATCGTAAAAAAGATCAGTACCATTGGAAACACCAGTTTGGAAGAAGCCTGTTCTCCCTTCGCCCGACTGACAGCCTTGCGTTTCTCCCACAACACATGTGACAGATCCCGCAGCGCCAATACAAAGTCACCTCCCCCACGTCGGAAATTCAGCAGCACTGTTGTCGTAAAAATCGTCACTTCCTGTACGCCGCAGCGACGACTGAACTGTTCAAATGATTGTTGAAAAGAGTAACCATTATTCCAATCCCCCACCGTCTTTCTGAGTTCGTTGTACAACGGATGATTCCGTTCCCCCTGGCTTGTCACACAGTGAACGATGGCACGTTGCACGGTTTCCCCTGCGCCAACCAGCAGTACAATTCGGTTCAGTAGCTCAGGCAGTTCCATAAGAATATCCTGGTCTCTTCGCTGCACCTTTGTATTGAGGTCTTTGTAGAGCGCAAAAGGCAACGCTGCACCGAGCGCGAGCCCACCCACCATACCTCCGATGCCCATATCTCCAACGAGTGATAACAGGCAGCCCACCAGCAGCATGAGCCACGTGTAGGTCAACATCTCGGCGCAATACAGCATCGTTTTCTCTCCACTGTGCTGTATGCCGTACATTTTCTGAATGGCATGTTGCATTCGAAACATGAGCACTGGCAATCTGCGTCCAATCTCGAACTTGTCCAATATAAACAGGAAGGGACCATGCAATTTTTTCAGTCGTAATCCTTCCATATCCAGCTTGCGCAGATGCCGGTAGGTCTGCCCCCGGGTTCGATCCAGCACCAGCCATCCCGCTCCGAGCATCCCTGCGACTATAACGGGAAGCAGCATCGTTTCAGCTCCTTATACTTTGATATCCATAATGCGATTAATCCACATATAACAGCAGGCGAGTACTACCAATGCTCCACTAGAGATGAGGTACCCCATCCCGCTATATAACGGCTCCATAAAGTCCTTGGCGGTCAGATTGAGGAATATCAGAAAAATAAATGGAGCGGCAAACATCACCTTTGATTCGAACTTTTTCTGCGATACCGCGACCATAATATCCTGCTGAATATCCAGCTTCTCACCAATCACCGCAGAGGTACGACGCACAACCTCAACCAGATCCCCGCCAGTTCGTTTGCACGTAATGAACACATCTGCAAAGTTCGTAATATCTTCAATCTGCGCCCGATCCGAAAAATCCTGTAGTGCCTCTTCAATTGGTTGTCCATACTCCATCCGTGTCCGCAATATCGTGAACTCACGAATCAGATCGGTATCCGCTTCCGGGTTCAACATCCGCAGATCCTCCACGGATTCCTTGAATCCATTTTCCACCGATTTTCCTGCGGCCAGTGCCGAAGATAATGCATATAACGCTTGCTTAAAATGTAAACTGAGTGTCATTCTTCTTCGTTCCAACAGCACTTTAGTCCAATGTTTTGGTACCCATATGCAACCCGCAGCCAGGATCGCTCCAGCCAACCAGTGATGGTAGAACAGAATTCCGATGCCAAAAAACAGCAGACCACTAATCAGCATACAGACCATTCGTTGTCTCCGGGAAAGCGTATATACGGTGTAATCCGTCAACATCTGTCTGGCTTCACCCAACAGTAATCACCTTCCAATGGCTTTAATTCATGTTGTTATCTGATGAATCTATTCCAACACTATATTGTTCTATGTATTCATCCAGCCATTCCCCGAGCCCAGCCATCTGAATTTTATCCACCTGATTCAACTTTCCAACCTGCACTAACCCGCCAATAATTTTGCCTTCACGCTCTTCTTGTTCCTGGAAACGAAACAGTGGATTCAGCATAACCTCACCGTCCTGCATGCCAATCACTTCACTAATCTCTGTCACCCGCCGTGAGCGGTCTCGTAGCCGGGACAGATGTACAAAAATATCGATTGCTGAACTAATCTGCTGCCTTACAACCGCAATAGGAAGATCCGCACCGCTAAGCACCATCGTTTCGAGTCTGCTGATCATGTCCGAGATGGTATTGGCGTGCCCAGTTGATAAGCTTCCATCTTAGACAATATGGTAGTCATAACAAAAAAACACCCAACCAATTGGTGGGTGCATTCTGGTTATGCTTCGCGAATATTTGTAATCTTAACTGTTGTCTTCGCAATTTTCTCCGCTTCCTGTTCTAGCAACTTCTCAACCTCTTTATCATCGGTCAATTCGGTCTGAATTCCGATGACCTTCTCAACTTTCATTGGACCATCAAAATATATGTACTGAGCAACAATATTCCTCATATTTTCACCTCCAGGGTTAATTATAAAGCAAAAAGACCCTGCCGTCATAGCAGGGCCTCTCCTCTTAGCTGGCAATCTTTCCACCAGCCTTTTGTGCGTTGTAATCCACTACAGCTTTTTCAATGGCTGCTTCAATCTCATTCTGTGGTACTTTAATCTTCCAACGGGTCAGCTTCTCGCTAGTATATGCATACGCACGATCAAATTTATCTTCCTGATAAGCATCTTTAAATCTTTGTTCAACCAGCGCAAACCCTTCTTCGGCTGCCTTACGGATCATTTCGTTTTTAATCCATGAAAACACTCTGGTTTTAATCATCGCATACAGCACAAGCAGCACACTCACAATCACTGTCACCAGATCCACCGCAATCTTATCAATAAATGCTGTCCAGATGGATTCCCACATACTAAACCGCCTCCTTAGGATAGATATCTACTTTTGTCGGATTCTCTTTGTCCCAGAATGGGCGAGCTCCTACATTCTCAGCAAGCGCACGAGCCGTAACATAACCCGTTCCACCAATGTTCATCGTCTCCACAGCAGTGCCGTTGATGGTCACCTGACCCTTTTTGTATCCGATCTTCCCACCCAGGTACTCTCCAATAGGCCGTGATGGCAACCATGTTGTACCACTTACATTGATTCCTTCAAACTTCTGTGCCGGTTCGGCGTGTACTGTGACTTCCATGATTGGATATGACACGGGTACTGGTTTGCCTGGCGTTGGAGCAGGTTGAACCACGAACTTCACACCCATGTAATCACAGATACTCTTGGCTATTGCTAGCGCTACACGGTCCTGGAATGCAGTATCAAACAGTAGCTTCTCTTCCTCCGGATTAGATATGAAGCCTACCTCCAATAGCACTGATGGCATTGTGGTTTCTCTGATCACAGCAAAGTTTCCGTATTTCACACCACGATCATATAAACCGGATGCACCCACCATTGCTTTGTTGAGCACCTGCGCTGCTGATTTACTGTTGTCCTTCTTATAGAAGGTTTCCGATCCGTGTGACGTGCTCAGGAATGAATTTGCGTGAATGGAGACAAAGAAATCAGCCTTCATACGATTGGCCACTTTTGCCCGATCACTAAGTTCGAGATATACATCCGTTCGTCTTGTGAGTGACACAGTTATATTCGGAACGTTTTTCAGGATGTCCTCAACCTTCAATGCCATCGTCAGTACGAAGTCTTTCTCCCTCTTCTTCGTTGGACCAGAAGCGCCCGGATCTTTACCACCGTGTCCAGGATCAAGAACTACTAGCTTTTCTGCCATCGCGTATCTCCTCCGTCTCGGTAATTTTCTTGCAATGTGGGCATAAGTAATAGTCGCCCAAGATGATGAGTAAATATTGCTTAAGTTCTTTACTGAAGCCTGCGGTTTTTCGTTCAAAGTGATCACACATGGTTCCAACCCCAGTCCCTTCATAATGATTTCTTGGTTACGCATGATGACGATTTGGTTCGCCATGTACGCCTTGATTTCGTTGTCATCCTGGAACATCCAGGGCAGGAATTTCCTTAGCTGAGCCTTCATTTTCCGCTGTTTTAGGATCAAAAAAACGACCGCCCCTAAACTCGATAGGGTGAGGCCGTTCTTGAATAATGTGTGAATCAAATCCACTATGAAGTCGTACATCGTCCACTCTCCGATAGAGCAGTTTATCTCTTACTTCCGGGCCGCAAAATATTGATACGAGGTGCAGGGTGTCGTCAGATACGACGGATTCCTGATACTCATCCTCATCCATTTCTATCATAGGGGTCACCTCAAATAGTAAAAGGACCCGGGATGCCTTCCCAGAGTCCTTTTTAGGGTGTATGCGGTGCTTCCGCAATACTATTATATTTTACCACAAAATCACTTATATGGGACAGTTCCTTTTGCTTGATCAACACCTTGCTGAGCCAGTGTATTAAGCTGTTGTTGCATGGTGCGTAGCTGCTCACGCTTTTGCTTCTTATTCAGTGTTGTGTTGGCTTCTAGTGCCCGCATTTCTTTACGCAAGGCTCCCATGTCTTTATTAATACGGTTGAATTGTTTGCGCAAATCATCATTGTACCAAGCTGGGAAATCCCGATATTCTTTGTCGTAGTTCGCCTGGTCAAGTTGATCCTTATAGTTGTAGAACTCTTTTGAGATGTCGTTGCTATACACCGGATCTGCTGTCATGTTCTGCACAAATGAGTTACCAAGAGACTGTAAAATGTTATCACCTTGGTTGGATGGTGACATTGCAGGCAATCCTACCTGACCAAGAACACCCGTGTACTGCCGCATGATATAATCCAGTTCTTTTGGCGATTGGCCCGTCATCTCACCAATGTTCTTCGCCAAAGAACTTGTACGTGCATCGGATTGCAATTCAGGCGATAGTCTGGACAGATATCCTGGAACAATTGGTGCTCCTGCATAGTTACTATTACCAGCTACCTGTGTCATCGGACCGAAGATTGTATCACCCAAGACTCTGTCTGGGAAACTCGCTCCTTTTTTGGTTAACGACTGAAGGCCCGGTGGCATGAAGTTATTCCGCAAGGTGTCTGCAAAGTCACGGAACGCCGCTGGATCTTCGTCTTGTAGCTTACGCATCAGACGCTCAGGGATATCAGCAAACAGCACACCCAGTTCTTGAGGCTTCGCGATACGGATAAAGGTTCCATCACCCTTAGGGATTAAAATAAATTGGTCCTTGATGCGGTTACTGAGCTTCTGATAATTGGGATCATCATGGTTTACCGCATACGCCACAAGAGACGGTATCGTTATGGCCAGAATAGATTTGATCCCGGCTGCCTTCCAGTTATCTTTATACATCCGGACGAATCGATCCATACCTTGAATGGCTGCATTCATGTATGGGAACACCTTGTCGAGTTCACGGACCACCGAACCTTTTCGCTTGAAATTAGTGGTCAGATCCTGCGCCTCGTAAAGAGCCTTCAAGATATCGTCACGTGATCCGGTTCCGTTATTGGACAACCGTTTGTACTCAGCCAAACGCGGGGCTGTCTCGAGGATGTTCTGAAAGTTTTCTAATGCATCCCACGCTCTTGGAATTGCATTCTTGAGCGGAGCCTGAGGGAGTATTCTCCGTTTGCTCTGAGCCAATAAGTTACGGTTTGCCGCTACTGCTGAAGAGTGACCACCACCCATAGCTGTATACTGACGGTACAATTCCTTGTTTCCGAACACTTCCAAAGAAGCCGTTGCCAGATCCCCAACAAAACGAATAGGGTTATTCGTAGACTTACTGGTCACGTAAGCCTGAGGTATGTCTCTAAACAAGTTCCTTGTGATATTAAAAATTGGATTTGCTCCGGTGGTCAACATTTTCATTTTATTAGTGACCCATCCAATGGCATCAAGCAACAATCCGCCACTATCAGGGCCGAGAGCAGTGACAGCTTGCAATAAACTCTTATCATTGATTTTCACATGAACCGGTTCGCCGTTTACCAGCACCCGAACAATGTTGTCCTTATCCAGCTTGGTGTTCTGAATGGCCTTATTAAAGTCATCGCTGAATCGTGATAATACTTCTTCCATACCTTCGTTATCAAGCAACTGTTTTGTGATGTCATCAATTTTCCCTGGTTGCTCCACGATCTCAGCAAACGGTCGGAAGTCATCCGGTGACTGCCGAATGTTATTCACGAACTGCTGCATAACCTGATTACGCTTAGCAGATTTAACGTAAGAATCTACGTTCTCAATTGTTGCTTCAATCGGACTAATGATTGGTCTCTGGGAACCGCCCTTCTGATATCCCTTAACTGGATTTTTACCGCTGAAGCCCTTGCCCTTGGCTCCGCCGATCTGTTTCCCCGTCTTCTCTAGCTCATTAAAATATCGCTTGTTCGGTACGTAATACGGGTTAACCTCTGACCAGGCTTTAGCTTGATCTGGAGAAATAATCCCTGTATCAACAAGCCATTTCTGCACCATGTTATTGTTGAATTCATACATTTCATCAGCAAGTTGCTTAAACTCAGGGTTCTCGGCATCGTATCTTGAAATCTTCGCTTCTCCCACTTCAGGCGTCCATTTCAGATCATCCCTAAATACTTTCTCGCCCCGACCAAAACGGGTAATGGCGTGCTTATTAATGAGGTAATCCTCAAACTCCAGGAACTTTCCTTTCGGCAGTTTTCCCATGATGTCCTTAAGAGAAGAACCGATCGTATTCCCTGCACTATCCACTAGATTTTCTGTTACAATTTGTCGGGATGTCATATCAGCACCGCGCGACCCTAGGGCCAGTGTATACGGGCTTTCAGATGCCTTGAGGCTACGCCCAAGCACCTTTTCAGTGAGTCGGTCAAACTGTCTCAATGGATTGAGATCATCCACCAAGGCCGTATAAGCACGGTTAGCAAGACCTCCTGGCGAACCAAGTTCAACGCTATTTCTGGAGCGGATCTGACTCTTTGTATCAGTCAGTGCAGCAGCTGCATAAGGATCTCTGTTCCTCCCGAGACCAGATGCACCCATCCCTGGTTGTGCAGCTTCGCCTACTTCTCTGATTGATCCAGTAAGGGACCCTGTTTTATTACGTAATGTTGAGTTTAAACCTTTAAAACCTGCCCCAAGTCCACGTAAGACAAGATCCCCCGCACCACCCAAGCCAGCTCCGAGAGCAGTGTCTGTTAAAACGCCTTTGAAATCCTCGCCCCTTGCAAGTGATCCGGTTCCACCCTGGAAAGCACCAGCTATGGATTCCCTAGCCACTCCCTGCGTCAAACTTCTTGCTTTGTCAGCACTCATAATCTTCCCTGGAGCCTTAGAAATCTTATCAATTGCTTTCATGCCCAGTTGGGTATTCAACAGGCCATCGGATGTTCTATAGGAGCTTGAAAGCATTCCCATGCCCGGTGCACCAATGGTTGATGGATTCGTAAGGGCGCCAAACGCACCGCCAATTAGATCGGCAGTAACATTAGCAGCACGACTCCCGGTGTCACCCGGGGCCATACTTGGTGTACCAGTAGCTACTTGTCCAGCAGCACCACCCAAGCGGGTGATGAAATTACCAACTGGATTATCATAAAATGTTTTGTTCATAAAATTTGCAAATGGAGCCACTGAAGAGGCAAAAGAACTGGTGGCTGCATCTTTGGCAATCTTTTCTTTGTTGATCTCATACTGTGTTGGTTGGTACGGGATAGGATCTACTTTGAGCCCGGATGCACGCTGATATAAATCCACGTCTTGAGGATCGCCTGACAAAGCGCGACCCAATGTGGAATTCATATATCTATCTGGACCCTGCTGTGTAAGGGCTGGTGGTAAAGATGACTTCAGTTTGTTCATGTCTGTCTTATATCCCTTAGCCATCCGATATTGATCGTAGACACTTACCTCTTTGGTGTCAGTGCTCCCTGTACTTGAAGGGAACTTGCTGCTCAGATTTCTTTGCTTCCGATATTCATCATAGAGAGACATTCCCTCACCTCCATCATCTTAATACCACTTGTTTTTATCCCAGAATTGCAGGGCTTTAACCGGGTCGCCGTAGCGGTCTTTTACATATTTCAAGCCTTGTACCGATTGCTGGTATGGATCATTCCAATTCACTGAGCTGCCACCGTAATTCTTTCGGGTACTGTCCAGAAACTGAAATAACCCGGCTGCGGTAGACTTAGCGTTCTTCGCATTCGAGTTGAAACTGGATTCCCTGGCAACCAGTTCGAGTGCCGGCTGTATCCAACTTTCAGGATATCCAAGTTCTTTTATTGCTTTAGTCACAGCATTACTAGCGATAGAGAAGTTTTGAGGATTCGCTTTAGCATCTTTTTCAGCTTTGTAGTAGTTGTTATAAGCCCCACCAGTCCCGTTCTTGAAGGATGTGGGGCTTACAGGTTTCCCGGGTTACCCATGTACTCTTGGATCATTGCATCAGTAATCCCATATTTCTTGAGCATCTTCTTCGTCTCATCATCTGACAAGTTCTGCGAAAGAATCATGTCTGCCAACTCACCCTTGTATGCTGATTCCAGATCCTTTTTAGTCTGCTTATCCGTGTTTTTATCGTACGTGAACTGATCTTCACGAAGTTTTTGAGCTGCCTCATCAATGGCATGATTGAGGCCATATTGGCGTTTGTCTTCATCAAACTTAGCCTGATTGAATGAGTTCTCCCATGCTTGCTGTGTACTATTAAAGCTATTCTCCCACTGTGTTTGTCCCTCATTAAACGTCTGTTGTCTATCACGGAATTGATTTTCAACACCAGTTTGATTTTCATTGAACGTCTGCTGCCGATCCCGGAATTGGTTCTCCACCCCAGTTTGTCCTTCATTGAAGTTTTGTTGTCTTGTCTGCATTCCCTGATCGAACTGTTGTCCTTGCTTCTGCGAATCCAACTGTTGCCCTTGAATCGTTCGACCAATACCAGATTTGCTGGCATTTGCATATGAAGTATTGGCACCCAGTTGCGATGTGTCAACGCCCAACATACTCAATTGATCCCGGATACCATCGGCCTGACTGCTCAGTCCCGCACGCGCATCCTTCGTAATTCCCTTCGTCTCAGCTTGTTGTTTCAGTCCAAGTAGGCTGTTCATCAACTCTCTGGCTTCCGGAGTCAGGTAATTACCTGTCAGTCCAGCATCAGCCCGGGCATTATCCAGTTTCAATTGGTTCTGTTCTGCAAGATAACCCAGCGCATTGAATGAATTGTTGAAGTTATTCTGATCTCGTGTATCATACGTCGCTTGCTGATTGGACATTAAGCCCATCAGGTTTGATAGATTGCTTAGTTTCTGCTGTTCTGCCGCTTGATTGGCCGCGATCAATTGAGGTATGACCTGTAGCTGCATGTACTCATTCGCATCGTTCTGAATACCCTGCGCGCGGTCTGAAAGAATGGATGAACGTCCCAATCCAGATGCGCCAAGCGACTCTTGCGCGGTGCGTATACCCTGCTGTGCATTCCGCTGGGCCTGTGCTTCGTATGCCGCATACTCTGCAGACCCATACGGATCATATGCAGCAGGATTGTTGATTCCTTGTGTGAGCTGTGTCAGAACATCCGAAATCCTAGTGTCAAACGGGTTTACTGTAGCTTGTGGGTTCATCACTCGGTTCAAAATGCTGTTAGATTGGTTAAGCTGGTTCACCTGTCCCTGTACCGAGTTAAGATTTGCTTGTGACGTGTACGTATTCCCGCCAGCGTTCACTTGAGGACGTATAACGTTCTGCCCGTCAATTGTCACATATCCATTGGTAAATCCGATCCGGTTGTTGTCCACGCCCATACCATTTAAGGCGTTACGTACTCCAATGTTGTATACGCTGGAAGGACTATTGTTAACCGGGTTTTGCACTTGCTGAGATTGTTGGATGATGTTCTGTGTTGACGATGGCGAGGTACTCTGAGGCCTTGCCACTCCACTTGCTCCCGTTGCGCCAGGCTGAACCACGGTTCCTGTTGTCTCATATACTGCCATGTTGCACCTCCTTTGGGTAATAGAAAAGGGTACCCGTGTGGGCACCCTTAGGTTAAACCTTGATTAAGTTATTAATAGTAGATATGAAGTCCTCAAGCGTTACGTCATGCGGGGATAAACGGTCCATGAGTTTGTCCAAACCCTCCGAGTTTGTTACTCCCAACACTTCACATATGCTCTCTTGAGTCATGGTGAAGGTTATTCTTTCCATGTTTTCCCCCAGTTTTGAGGGGTAGTCGCATATACGCTGTATATGTTATACTTGCGTTGACTATAGTCAACACGTGTAATTTATGTGTGTTCTTACGTATAACTTTTACACGTATTGTGCAACACCCCGGATTTTGCGTCACCTATCGCCCGCCAAGATGATTAGGTGACAATACAGCTGAGTCGCTTTTATAAGCGGCTCTTTTTATTTGCTCTTTTTGCATTTCAACGTGTTTCCTCCTCTCATGTAATATACATGGTAGCACAGGTTTTAATTTCTGCGGTAATAATTCGTGGCAATTATTTCCCTGTGTCTATCTACTTTATCTTTTATTTAACTATAACTCAACATAATTGGACTGGAACTTTTTTTGCTTCATATATACAAATTAATTTGCGCGTTTTTTTCGCTTTGCAATAAAGTAATTAACTAGCTACTCCGCTCAACGTCTTTGCTAATCTAATTGCTGGCACGAGGAGATTCAACTCTTCAATAATTTCAATCGGCTTTTTACCTTGATTTTCTGCTCTTTGCTTAATATTTACGTGATTTTGTTTCCCGAGTAGTTTGTAAATGTTATTGTAGGCGATATTCCAATCCAACTGGCATTTTCCCTTGTACTCTTTAACAGCATCGTTGAATTGAGTTCGTAGCGGGAGATTAATATCAACCAGACCGTTTCTAACATCATCAATTTCTGATTTGAGCTGCTTGTTTTCTTCTTTCGTTTCTTTAATCTCTTTGGTAGCCTCTACTATCCGCTGTTCCATATCTACCATTGCTTTGTATGATTGTTGGATCGCCGTTGATATTTGACCGAGCAGGTTTAGTTCAGTTGGTATTTGAACAATGTTAGACTGAACAGCAGTGACTCCGTTATCTAGAAGGTAGGTTCTGACTTGTCTTGCAACCTCACTGTGTCTTAACAGCATTCCAATTCTGAGTAATGCCCTTTTAGGGAAAATAATAACTTTTCCAGCCCTTATGGAAAATCCTGTCTCCGCCTTATAGGCGGAAAGTGCTTCACCGCTTATCAATTTCAATCCATCGGCTTCAAGTTCTCTTCGGTGCTCACGAATAACCTTCTCGATGGCATCTTTGTGAACCTCATAGTAATTAGCTCCTAATTCAATAGTTAAGTGGATATCATCAGGAAGAAGGTGTAACTTTTTAACCTTATCAAGAATTTCAACCCTTGATATTACACTCTCCCTCATTGTTTTGCTTTCAACTAACAGTTCCGTATTATCCATGTTCATTCTCCCTTCGATAACTTCTCTTGGAATTTTGCCAATTCACCGTTTTGTTCAGCTGCGTGAAGTCCCTCAAGTTGTTCCTTAAGCAGATCAATGATTCGGATAGCTTCCTTCGTATCTACCCCGAAGTAATCAAACAACTGATCAGTGAAGCTGCCTATTACATCTTCCGATATGTCTACACCTTCTACCCTTTCTATCTTTTCATATTGATAATGCGATTTTGATTCTACCTTGTTCAATGCAACTACATCTCCCATGTAACTACCTTCCTTCTTGTAAAAAATAATTTACCGATGTAAAATGAAACAAAATGGATAGTTTGGTTAGCTTGCTTTAGCATCATCGAGTAGATCATCAATGTAGTTGAGGTTGAATACCTTGACCAACTGCTTGGCAACATCGACCGTAAGCCTGCGCTCTCCACGTTCAATCTTGGAGTAGTTTACCGAAGTCATGTTCAACTGTTCAGCAACTTCCTTTTGGCTGAGAAAGTTTTGTCTTCGAATCATCTCTAGCTTAGTTTTCGGAATAGCCATTCTGTTTTCTCACACCCCTTCAAAGTATCTTTTATGGATACCTTTAAGATCAATATATATCCAAAATGTTTCAAAGTCAATATCTGGAGGAGAATTATTTTGAAGATTTTTCCCGCGCGTCTAAAATGGTTAAGAGAGAAAGCTGGTTTGACACAGAAACAAGTAGCCGACCATGTAGGCATGTCCCCACAGGGCTACGGTAAAATAGAAAAAGGAGATCGCGAACCCAACCTAGAAGTCCTAGCTTCATTCCCTTCACTTCTTGGTGAGTCAGTTGATTTCATGATAGGTGTAACATCCGAAACCAGACAAATAAGTGAACTTAAACGAGAGATAAATAGACTTAGTGAACTCATACATGCTGGTCAAAAACAGATATTCGATCCTGCTTATCGTGAACAGACACACGAAATCATTCTTGCTAGCTTGAATGAACTTCTAGGTACCCACATAGAAAAAAGACTTCGCCTTCAAACAAGATTAGAAGAAATAATTAGAAACGTTCCTTTCCATAATTACGAACCGATCCCAAAAGGGGATTTAAAAAAAACTGATGAGTAGGCATTAAGACTACTTTTTTAAAAACCGCTAAAGCTGAATAAAAAGCTGATCAAAAAAGGACTCCTCAAAACTGAGGGGTCCTCTTCTCAATTATCATATGCAGTGTACCATTTTTGAGTAATCCGTTGTAACGCAATCCGCTTTTATTTCAACGCAGCCAGTTGAGCTTCGAGATCTGCGAGTTCTGCCTTGAGTGTATCCACTGACTTCTGTCCAGCGTCCACATCTTTCTGCATTTCAGTTACCATCGTCCATAGTGGCGTTTTGCCTGATGGATCTGCTTCAGCTGCTGTTTTGAAGTCAACGAGTTGTTGTCTCTTAAACTCCAATGATTTCTCTTTACTAGTAATGCTACGCTTCGCTTCCTCGATCTTGTTGTTCAATTCCTGCTTCTGAGTAGAATCTGTTTCTACTGCTGGTTGCTCAACGGGCGTAGTCACTACCGGTTCGCTCACTTCCTCCGGCGTGGTCAGTTTGATTTCATCACCGCTCACCTTAACCTCCAGTCCCAGTTCATTCGCCGCGGTACGCACAGGCACATAGCTTGTACCACCAATCACAGGCGCTTCCCCGATCCTTTTATTGTCCAACGTCACTGTCATGACCTTGCCTACTTTACCGCCGAGAAGCTTCGATGTTGCTGCACTAATCTCTCCTGAGAACGAGATTGCCACACCAAGCACCACGCCGCCCAGAACCAAGCTAATGTTCTTTACTATCTTCTTCATCAAGCACACACCCTTGTGTTAGATTTTGCCAACATTATAGCATTTGCTGCTAGTTTTGGGTATGTGTATGATCAGAAAGCCCCATCCAAGTGACAGTTCCACCATCGGCTTTTCTAAGAACAGTACCAGGAGCAATTCCTCCATTAGCCGCTCCAGACGGCCCTGTTTGCGATCCTTTGTTTGCTTTATCCATCAGTTTCACATGTAATGTTTGATTCGTTGAAGAGTCTTTAAATTGATCGAATGGCGTAATTACATCGTATATATTGGCTCCTGGGACAAGTCTTATATTCTTATCAGTAGTTATATTAACATCAGCTCCAGTAGCGCCTACATAGGCTGCCAGTCCAGATACAAAGATAGTTAGGTTACTACTTGGACCTGCAATGATAAGTTGCGGCGACTGTGCTGTACCCGGTAGCGCCTGAATGGTGAGATAGTTATTCGCGGCTGAGTACGCCCCGAACAGATTTTCATCTGGATTCATCTCCACCCGCGGATACCCATCAGAGCTTTGGATCACAGCACCCGTCGTATACATCTTGCCTTCTTTCGTCACTCGCCATGGTGCGTTGTCAGGATCGGTAGATCCAGCCCACAGGCGAATGTCATCGGGATTGCTACCCGAAGTCGTCATGCCCACATCGCCGTCTTTAGAAGCTAATGTGTCGTTCTTGACGCGCCAACCGCCTACTTCAAACATATTCTCGCTGTCCAACCCATTCTCCAGAAGGAAGTTCAGGGTGCGCTCCAGACGAATGACATACGTTTTGATTTGCTCCAGGTCAGCGTCTTGGTTAAGTGGTGGGATCTGTGGTATCGGCATATTTATCCTCCTTAGTGTTGAACCCGGCAGACTCGGAAATAACGTTGAACGTTGTAGATAGTGGCCTGTCCTGTGCCGGATATTCTGAACCGAATCCAGTTGGTTAACGGCGTGGTGTCTAGTGGAATGATCAGGTTTCGATTTTGTGCAGATGTTGAATTGCTGTCTAGCGGATTAAACGTTATCTCTGTAAATATATCAACCCGGTCAGATGTGGAGTAACTTATTTGCAGTGTAGTTCCTGGCGGGAAGTAACCCTGTATGTGCAACTCTTTGTACTCTTTTTCCGCCTCTGCAATACCTTCATCAAATGGTTTAGTCACCAG
This sequence comes from Paenibacillus sp. FSL E2-0151, assembly GCF_037993015.1. NCBI lineage: Bacteria > Bacillati > Bacillota > Bacilli > Caryophanales > Paenibacillaceae > Paenibacillus > Paenibacillus sp. FSL E2-0151. Next base: position 1,711,440 of record NZ_CP150308.1, on the reverse strand, counting down.
ATACCACGATTGAGACAAAGGCAGGGCGTTCAGTTTGAACGTCTGACCTGATGCGTTACCAATGTAGGTGTCTGTTTTGAACCGGACTCCGTATGTGATTTGCTCATCCGGGCTGCACACACGCCATATCTTGTATCTCGTATCGTAGACTAACCGGATGTTCGGCTGGGTTGCTGAGTCCAAAACAAGGTTGAGGTAATAGCGCTCCCCATCATGTACTGCGCTGCATCTTTCCAAGTAATTTTGGTTGATGCGTTTCAAGTATTTGCGAACAGGGTCACCGATTGGCACCGGGAAACCACCTTGGAAGGTGTACACATCCACTTCACCCAGCCAGACTAAGGTGTCGCCAACTTCCTGGATCGTCTTGAAGCAGATACATCCAACATCGTTGGATATCTCTTTGAGCCGGTAGTTATAATAGTTCGTCCCTTGGACCACAGCCATGGAGTCACGTTTCCAAACATACTTGTCGCCATAGAAGTTTTTAAGCGCTGTAATGTCTCCCCCGCGCTCGGTGTAGTACTGGATGAACCCGGAATCCTCGGTGGCTGTCCAGTTTTGAGCGTCCTGAAATTTAGAGAAGTACAGCATGTCTTCCCTTGCCATCCATACCCGCACAGTATCATTGGTGACGAATCGTCCGTTTGGCGGAGATCCTCCCAAAGTGCCCAGCGTTGAACCGTTCCAATAACGGGGCGCATTGCCGCCATCCGTCATAATCAATGCTGGCGCTCCAGCGACTTCGAAGTTTGTAGCATCCCAGCTCGTGCTCAGGAATGTTCCAGCTATGTTCGTCCAATTTGTGCCTGCGCTATTGTACTGCATTGTTGTTCCTGTGATCCTCACCAGATGGGTATTCCCAAAGTTGGTGAGCAAGTGCGTTTCCCCTGAACCGGCAGCGCCATAGGATTGATGACTGAGCGCTGTCGATGCGAATGGTGTATCCAGTGTGTCGAATCCCATTTCATCCGATGACTGTGTGTCTCCAATTGCGAATGCATCCATAGCTTGATTGATACCGCCACTGAAGTTGTTTTCGGCACGTTTCTTCGTTTGTCTTCCTCTGGTTATTGTCATCTACTCACCCCACGGATACACCGCATTGCGCCGCCCATATCCATACTTGGTAGCCACATGACCGCGTCTGCGGGGTAGCTTGTCTTGCGGCTTGGTGTATTCAGGGTACGGTGTGCGATAAAGACTCTTATAGTCCCTCAGTAGGGCAAGGTAATCGGCTGCGAATGTATTCTTGTCGTCGTATTCACCACGAGCCCGGGCGATGCGCTCAAGACAACCAAGTACCAGTAATTCTTGAAAGTCCTCTTCAAGATCAGGAATGCGGTCCAGTTGGGATGCTGTCAGTTCAGCAGGGCGCCGGTTGTAATACACAAACACCTTTCGTCCCTCATCCTCCAACTTCGGCAACGGGTTGATGAATATGTTTTGATTGGACGCAATGCTGTAAAATCTCGACGATTCGCCCACATCCTCATTTGATTCTATGGATACAAACTTCAGATCATCATATCTCTCTCTTCCCGCTTTGGTTTCCATAACCACTTGCTTAATCCCCATAGGATCACAATCGGGAGGAAGCGGGTAGTATGCGAAATTCGCGCTCAACGATATCGAATATGGCAGAGCTTCATGGCGAACCGTCTGAAATATTTGTTTCTGAGTCGTGTCCATCCATTCCACTTTTTGTGAGACAGCATAAGAGTTTCTATATGTGGCGTCTACGGAATTGAGTAGTTTTTGAAGTGTTGGCATCTCATTCCCTCCTATGGCCTAAATGATGCACAGATTGAAAGCAGTGTTGTACCGCCGCTCAATTGCTGCACATTGCCATTAGAATACACGCGAATTGACGAAAATGTACCTGCATTGCTTGCTGATCCCGATAAATCAATAGCTTTTGTTGGCCTTAATGCTGTTGGCAGTTGGGCTATAACGCTTCCGGCTGTACCGCCAGTAACAGTCCCTTGAATATGGACAATGCCGTCAGGGCCTTTCCAAGCAATGAGCGGTTGGTAGCTTGCATCGTCAACCCATCCATTTTGTTTGGTAAGTGTCGTTGGTACCACTGATGCAGATATATCTGTGACACTCACGCCCTGCTCGATCTCTCCGAGTCTGATAGGCTTTGGTGTTGATGCGTGCAAAGTGAGTGTTGATGGAGACAAATAACGGTTGGCAATATACGTATTAATTCCACCTGCAGCAATCTCTCGGAAATCCCCGCCATGGAATGTGTTGTCTACGTATCTGCACTCTACATGTCCATTCACGTAAATATAACTTCCGGTCGCTGCATCGATGCGATTCCCCACCATTTGGACGTCTTTTACATTGATCATAACCAAACTGTGAGACAACCCCGTGGTCGGCCATGATCCGCCAACAGTTGATAGAATCTGATTGTCTACGACTTGCATACCATTGACTAGATTAGCCATGTACAGACCGATGTTTTTGTTATGATTTATTACGTTACCACTGATGGATGTATGGTCAGGGTTAGACCCTAAACTGCCGTCCAAGAACACACCATAACCATTCATGATGACTTGGTTGTTATCGAATCTGCAGTTACCAAAAGCCCCATATATGCCCCATGTATTATTGATAATTTTGTTGCGGTGGATGTGGTAATACTCCGCATTGATCGCCATCTTTATCCCGAAATTGTTGCTGTAGATGTAGTTATCATAAATATGGTTCGTCGACTGAACGCTATCATTAGCGCCCCAAATATACATTGCCTCTTGGCTGAAATTTGTTATCCTGTTTTGTCGCACGTTTACGTTGTGCGAATCAGCAATCCAAATACCTCGATCATCAGCACCTGAATACACTCCACTAATGTTGATATTTTCAATTGTAATGTCGGATGAACCGGTGATATTGATGACGCCTTTTAGACTAACTGTAGCTGTGTTCGCACTGCCTTTTAATTCTCCGTACCCAGTAATGCAGATACCTTGCTTGTTTATGATATCAAGTTGGTATACTTTGAACGATCCGACTGGGATCCAAATGACCGTACCGTATGAAGCTGAATTTATCGCACCTTGTATAATACTGGTATTGTCGGTAGATCCATCTCCCACAGCACCTAAAGTTGCAATATCAACAAACACAGGATCTACTGGAGGGGCTGATCCTTCTCCGAGTTGTGCAATCACTCTATCATAACCACCAACAAATGATGCATTGTCGCCAAAGTAATTTATATTGATCCCGTTTACGATGGATGTCACAAAGTATTCTCCTGGCGGGAAAAATATCGCTTTACGTCCTTCGGAGTTAGCAAGATTGACCAAAGCCTGAAGTTTATTTGTTACATCTGTTCCATCAGGAAAGATGTCATATGCTGAAACTACATATGTGAGGCTACCCCACAAACGGTAGTTCATCATTGCATTTGTATTGTTCTGACTCATTAATTCGCTGGTTGTTGGCATTGTCTCACCTCCATAAATAAAAAGGGGAGGGCGAACCCTCCCGCTTTACTTCTGCTGCATTTCCCCAGTTTCCAGTAGCCGTTCCCGCATCTGATTAAACGTCTCTGAGAATCTCTTCTGAGAGTCCGTGTAGTCCGATTGCATCTTAGCCTCCGACACATAAGGTAGTTGCTTCCGGCGCGATTTGGACGACTTAGAAGCGCTATCTGCAACAGACCGCGATCTGACTTCCCTCATCCTACTCAGCCCCTAACCACTTTGATATTGTACTGGGCACTGGCAAGATCCACATCGGCTCCCGTGTTGTTCACGACCCGAATCTTCACCTTATCTGCTTCAGTGACCCAGCCGAACAGCTGCAATCCTTGCGTATCAATCAACGGTGCCACCAACACAAAATCCCCAAGCATTGCGCCGGGGACTGTAATGTTATTGGATGTAGCACCTGCACCTGTAGCGACACTGGCAAAATCCACTGTAGCCCGGATGTCATCAACCATCTTCGAGAACAATGTTTTGCCATCACTTAGGATTAACTTAGGCATATGAACCCTCCTTATTCTCCTGTGCTTCCAACCAGACCGCGCCAGTCAACGTGTGTGCAGTCCCAGCGAGCGAACCCATACATGAAGAAGTCGACCGTCTTAGGCAGCTTCATAGAGTCATAGAACGTGCGGTCGCGCCAGCCGAATACCAAGTTGTCAAACGACGGGTCACGCAGGAACCATGCTGAACCATCAATGTAATCCAAGATAATCGGCGTGATACCTTCAATGGAGTTGATGGTGTTAGACATTTCGAACGCTTGGTTTGTGGATCTCAAGATTTCACGAGCGGTGTATTCGTTGTCAGGTCCAGCAACCAGTTGTTGTGCACGTGATTGGATCTTCACGCCAGCTTCGTTGACTTGGTTCCGCATCTTCGTGAGTCCCAGTTTCAGGTTCTCTGGGGTGAGCGCACCAGTGATGAGGTTGTCTCCCAAGATCGCTGAGTCAGTCAACGTGTGTGCAGCAGAGAATAATGGCACTCCGTCATAACCGATCTGTGTGAAGCCGTTATTGATTACATTCGCTGCATCCGTCTCAATAGTAGCCCGTAAACCACGTGCCAACATACGAGCAGATCCGTCTTTACCACGTCCGTCAAGTACACCATACAGATCGTCACGCGTAAGCTCCCATGTAACTGAATACCCTTTGTCAAAACGACGAGCTTCCAAACGAGCTGTCTCACCTTGGTTGATCTCATCTTCATTGATCGTGTTACCCTCAGTGTTCTCGCCCCACAGGCCGAATGCACCGATGTGTGGGTACGACTCATCCTTCTTCTTCATGTCGTGTACTTTAAATACTTTTTCGAACTGCGGTTCAAGCTTCCCGTATTCATCAGCAATGATTTTCTTATGGATTGGCGTCAGCAGCTCTTGGAAATTATCTCTTGTCAGTTTCATTGTCTATTTTCCCCCTTATACCACTTGGATGCGGTTCTTGATTAGAAAGTCGCCACGGCTCGGTTTGTTTGATACAGTGTTCACCAGTTCGAAGTATCCACCTGTGGTGTCGTCCAGGTTGACCGTAAAGGCGTTAGCGCCCAAGTCAAACACCTTACCAACATCAGCCTTGTCAATGGTTGTCTTTGTTCCGGTTGTGTTATGCGGAAACTCATAGACGCTCATCGGGTTAACGTCGATCTTGATCAGGTCAGCAGCAGTTACGCTTGCTCCTGTCGCTACATCTTGAGCAGCAACGCCCCATACGGTTCCTGCCGCCGCTGCCGCCGCCGCTACGGACGCCTTACCTGTTGCCTTAACGACTACAGATCCTTTCAGGATGTTTTGGCTTGCGTTGACGGGAACTTCCTTGTAAATCGGTGCGCTACCATCGAGCGAACCTTTATAAACTCCACGTTGTGCCATGGGTTATCCCTCACTTTTTCATGTATTTGTAGTACTCTGCCGGCTTAACACCAGCAGCTTTGGCGATAGCCAATTGATCTGGCGTAAGTTTCGGGCCGGTTGGCTTCTTCGGCGTGCCTCCACCAGATGTGGTATCCACCTTGGACTTACTCTTTTTGGTGCGGTTGGCAATCATACGCTGCTCAATCTCTCGCTCGTGCTCTTTCATGCGCTCCCGGCCACGCTGCATCATGTAAACATCTTTCAGCGATTGCCCGGTATTGATCGCCATTGGCTCGAACTCATCACGCCAGTCTTCGATATCCGCGAAGAATGGATCTGACTTGAGCGATGCAACCTCTGCGTCGAAACTCTTCTGACGCATGTCGCGTTCCATTTCATCCATACGGCGTTGTTGACTGGCCAGCATACTTGCGGTTTGTTCGTCGTACCCGCGGTCAATGTAGCTTTGTGCCACGAGTCCGTCCATCTGGCGTTCCAAGTCCTCAACCGAGGCGGCGCCGGACGTCTTCATGATCTTGTCAGCCAAGTTAGCCTTGCGTTCCATTGCCTTCACGCGCTCTTGCCATTTACGGCGTTCGGCGATTACTGCACTGGCTGTAGAGGACTTGCCTTTGCCCTTGGTAGCTGGTTCATCCGGTTCGGATTCCTCCTGCTCCTCGTCGGATTCCTCTTGGTCTTCATCTGAATCGGTATCGTCCGGATCAGGTTGTTCTTCCTCGTCATCCGGGATCGTGATACCTTCTTCATCTGCCTCGTACTCCCCGTCAAGAGAGGCGTAGTCAGGTTCTCTATCGTCATCGATGGTCCATTCTTCGCCATCTACCGTAGCGGACTGCTCAGCAAAAAGTTGCAAGTCCATTGTGTATTGCTTTTTCAGGTGATTCATGTTCGTTCCTCCTGCGTTTTAAGCGTGTCGCCCACGAGTATGCGGTTTTTCGTGTGAACCGATAACACAAGTTTTTTGGGCGGTGTGCTCTCACCGAATCCTGTAGCTGCCCTACAGATGGGTATAAGAAAAGCCCTACCTTATTTGGCAGAGCTTCGTTTTGATTTGGTTGTTAAATCCAGTTCCATTTGCGATTTGCTGATGGTCAGCACCTTGTAATTGGGTGACTGTTGCTTCATCCAGAGTATGTACTGCTCGTTACACTCCGGGCACTCAGCAGCGGCGAACACCTTGGCGTTCCCACCGTAGATATGTGGATCATTCGTACCCAGCGCCTGTTGTTGCTTCATCAGCGGTGGTTTGATGTCCTTCGCAGTAAATATATGATTGCAGCATTTCGTTGTTCTCATGTGGTCCATGTCATCACCTCCGATACATTTGATCCTCGATGTATTCATTCAGCAGCTTCGTGGCACGTCCGGTCCAACCACATGCCGGACACCGTGCCTTACGATTCTGCGACCATCCCTTGTCCCTGAGCGCAATCTTCTCGCATGCTGGGCACACTGGATGTTGCACGTGTGAGTTAGCCCCACCGTGCCTACCGATCATCGGGTGAGATGCGGCATGTTGTTTAAACTGGTCTATGCCTACGCTACGTATAATCATATTGCCATCCCTCCTGTTGGTACGCTGTTACCTGGTTGCATTGGTGCTCCGCCTGGACCAAGTCCTTGAATCAGCGGATTGCCCATCTGTTGTCCTCCATCTGCCATTCCTGGCTGAGGTGGTGGCGGCTGAAGCGCTTGGATGTCGTCATCTGATATTGGCAAACCTGCATACTCGCGCAGTAGTTTGGCATACGTGGCGTTTGACAACACGCCTTTGGTGTGTGCCTCGTTGATCAGCGTGTATACGAATCCTTTGTTGCTTGGCAATCCAGCACCCACGGTGATAGACACGTCAAAGGCGGCCTTCTTGGTTTGCTTGTTATTTCCCGTTTCATCCATCAATGGCATGTAACGCGGTCCAGCTTCCGCAGGAAGTCCCATGTCTTCCAGGTGTCTCATGAAATTTGTCTGATACTGAGGTGTTGCAGGCATCATAACCGGAACCTCTTTGAGTTCAGACGGGCGGAAGAATTCGAAATCATCTTCTCGCTCCGTCACCCGGAAAGCTTGTTCCTCGTCCCAGTACTCCATGCACAATTCTAGAATGTACTCGAACATGTCACTCAGCGTCTCTTCCAGTAACATCTTCTTGTGTGTGACGCCCGCATTGGCTCCCTGTTGGATCGCAAGGGCTTCGGTAGCCGTGTCTACACCTTGTTGCTTAACGCCCGTCTGCTGGTCACCAAATCGCGTTACAAGCTGTCGTTCGGTGGTTAGAGACAAGTTTCTGCGCTCGATGATGTAGTTAGGCATGCCCGGTGGTTGGAAGAACCCCATAGCTTCTCCACCTGGAGTGTCTGTCGGTATGACCAATCCACCTTCGTTCGTTACCTTGTCTGGGTCTACACGGCTTGCTGTATTGACCCAACGCTGCGGGTTACCCGTCAGGCGTGCGTTGATTCGAATCTGGTCATCAATGTCGTTGACCAAGTCTTGTGTATCAATCAACATTTCGGCTGTACCCTTGGCCCATACAGTGCCTTCACGGTACATGTCTGGTGTGAAGAAGTATGGATAGCGATTGCCCGGAATGACGAAATAATCTTCATCTTCCTTCGTATCACGCAAAATGACGCCGCAACCGGACATCTCCACCAGTCGCATGCGCCATTCGTATTCCTTGCTATCCTCGTCTTCATCCTCTGACTTCACTTTCACCTTGTCCCTGAACCACACCAGCATGTGTAGGTAGTGGTCATGACTTACGGTGTCTGTGTCTCCCTCATCCTCACCAAAGATCATGCCTGTTTCCATCGGCTCGTACCCTGGGTCAATGGCACCTACACGGTTCTCATCGTACATTCCAGACTCACGAGCCCAACTGATGGACTTGTTCATGACCTCGATCATAAAGCGCCCCTCGTTGGTCTTGTATATATCTGTGATGTTCGGGTCAGGGAACACGTATGCAGGGTTGCAAGGCTCCACACATGGTAGGCCCATACCATCTAGTTTGTCAGGATCGAACAGCACCCGGAAGATACCCGTACCAAACTTCTGTCGTCTGCGCTCATGCACGTCTAGCTTGCGGCGCATCTTGTTCTGATCCTTCACGAACTCCAGCACGATCCGTGCCATGTCTGCAAACGGAACGTCACTTGGTCCTCGTCCCTTGGTCTGCACAGATATGTTCTGCTCGATCAGGTAGGCAACCTGTCCCTCAACGTTCGGGTTGATGATGTTCGTGTTACTGGCTGGGTCTGTGTCGCTCTCCGGCTCGTTAGCGTCGCCTTCCCAGTACAGATCAATGGTTTCCCACTTATCGAACAGTCCACGGTTGTCCTTGTCGTTCCAGGCACTGCGGTACCATCCCAACAACTTATCTGCCAGCTTACACTCCGCTTCATCCATCACATCGGTTCGGCGGTCTTCCTTGTCCGTGTTAAGTTTAAACGCTCCGTCTTTTAGTTCAGCCATCTACTCACCTCCCAACCTCGAATTCATCCTTGCGACTCACCTTCGGCTTAACCGGTGCATACAGCCCACTGTCACGCGTCTTGTACTTGTCATATTTCACCTGAGTCGTACGTAACGGGCTTCTCATGCTTGGTTTGTTCCGTTTGACCACAATCTCTTTATCCTCATGTTGCACTCGTTCAGGAGGACGTGGACGCTGCGCCAAGTAACACATCAGGTATCCGCACACCATGCCGACCAGTAGCACCCCTGCATACATCATTTCGCTTCCTCCTTCGCATAAGCAGCTACAAATCCGCATGTATCACAGCGGTAGTTGTATGTTCGAATCGGCTTAATTCCGTCAGCCTTGAAGAACCCGCTGTCGTTACGCGCACGTTTAATGGATGTGCTTTTGCACATTGGACATTTCTCCATATCATTTCACCTTCCGTATCCCGGTAGATTTGTATCCCATGTCTTCCAGCTCTGAACCGTAGTAGTGACCCTGCGGTTTCTCGCTCTTACCATGTACCGTCTTGAGTGCCCATCTGTTCAGCGCTTGGCTCATGGAGTCAACCATGTCGTCATTCGCACCTTTAGGGAACGAAGCACACTCTTCCACGAAGTCCTGCACCCATGGCTTATTGGCTGGCAGATACGCATTACCAGCTTCGATATCTGGCACAATGGTGGATACACGTGCAATCTTGCTGTCTCGTGGGCTGATCGGCACCAGACCGCCGATCTTCTTGTTCATCATCTGGATGATTGCTGGCCCATTCGCCTTGTCCTCGATCAGCTTCAAGCGCGCTTTGGGCCACTTGTTCGTCATATTACGAATGGCATCCATCGTTTGGTTGATGTCCATCCGGTCACGGATCTGATCAAGCAAGTACTTGTCTGCTCCCTTGCAGCCCCATACCTGACCAACCACGAAGTCACTTCCGTCTGAATCCTTGAATGTGCAGTCCCAAGATTGAATGATCTCATCGAACTGCATGTACTCGGGATCAGTTTCGTAGTACTGCCACCAGTGACGTTTAATCATCGCACCCTCAGCAGCTGTAGGCCTCTGCTGGTACAACGCATTGAATACATATGAGCCAACGTCGGACTTAATCTGTCTCAGACGCTGGACATCAAAACCAAACTCCGGCCATAGCGCCTCTCCAGGTTTACGACCCAAGTAATCATCCTCTTCAGCTACTGCTGGGAAGTTGATTACCGTCCAACGCTCGCCCTCATGTGTTCCTGCTTTAATCTCGTCGGCTTCCTTTTTCAACAACCGCCCCACCAAGTCGTCCTCATGCCATCGCGTCATAACCACGATAATGCGTCCATCTGGCGTTAACCGCGTGTACAGTGTTGATGTGTACCAACTCCATAAACTCTCACGTACAACCTCACTATTGGCTTCCTCAGCATTCTTCAACGGGTCATCAATGATCGCTATCCGTGCACCCTTACCTGTGATTGGACCACCCACACCAGCAGCATTTACTCCGCCACGGTAGCCTTCTATGCCCCATGACTCTGCGGATTGCCTGGCACCAGATATAGAAACGCCAAATAGACCCGATCGGTCCATGAACGTGTCTCGTGCAATCCTATTGTTGTCCCGGCTGAGTGATAATGCATATGACGCCAGTATGATCTCATCGTTTGGATTTCTCCCTATATGCCACACAGGGAACTTCTTGCTCACTCGCTCGGACTTCCCATGACGTGGTGGCATTGTTACGATCAGACGCTTGATCTTGCCCTCAGATACATCCATCAGTGCTCTGTCCAGTACGTCCAGATGCTTTCCGTCTGCGTCCCGTCCATCGCTGTCGAAGTCCATGAAGAAGCTGAAGTCATGCTTGGCTAGGATCTCAAACTGCCTACTGAGCGGTACTGGTTTGTCGCTTCCAGAGTTGTTTAAGAAGCTCGGCGCTTTCTGGGTCTGTCGTGATGGTTTGCTCGACAATGTACTCATGTTGATGGTTCACCTCACCTTGTACATCTGCCTGTACTCGATCAATTGGTTTGTATCCTGCACGGTCCAGCAAATCCCTTGCCGCAACCAGCCTATCCTTGTCCACCGCGTTCGGACTCTGCATGATCTCTAGCAGCACGTTATATGCCTTAACAGCGTCCTCAGCGAACATTAAACGCAAGTCCTTGTTAATACTTTGTTGAGTATTGTTAAGATATTGTTGAACTTCAACACTTTTTAGCAATCTACTCGCTTGGCTGTATGCTGACTTCTCACTATATCCAGCAGCAATAGCAGCAGCCGTTCCATTGCCGCCGTTCTTGATGTACTCAGTCACAAACAGCATGATCTGCGGTCTCAAGTCTGCCATGGTCTCATCTCCTCTCTATTCCAACTTGGTGCCACAGAACGGACAAAATGAGATGGTTTCGAAATACTCATTCTCAATATTCATGCTCCATTCATCTGACCCATCTTTATCAATATCATGCGCGATACCCTGAACAAATACTGCATCTTTCAACCCATTACATTGATGAGCATCCATGGGTATCACCTTCCTCTCTACTCCCCTGTTAGTCTTGGTTGATCAGTATGGTTGCTGGTCCTGTACACTTGATTCCTTCATTGTTTGTATCGTCCCATACTCTGAATGGCTCGTGCGGCTCAAAGTTGACTACTCTTACTCCTTCACGACGACTCAGTTCCTCTGATAGTTCCATTGTGCTGTATTGACTCAATTCCATATCGTTTACCTTCCCTCCCCTGATCAACTCTGCGTTCAATGCATTACATACCTTATATGCATCTTCTTGATCTCGAAGAGTGACAACGCATATTCCTTCTTCTCTCTTCTCAGCATCTGAAGGGCAAAGACGAATGTCATAAAAATCATCGTTAAACAAAAACACTTTATACAAGGCTGTTGTTGTTCTTTTATTATGTTCGGCCAATGTTTTCTCTTGTACAGGTACTACTTCTCCCCATTCATTCGATGTAACCTTCACTCCTGCTAGGGTCTGTGCACGTTTCAATGCGCCCAAAAATGGATTCCCAATCTCTTCATACACGCCTTCTATTGCAGATTTTTCTTCCAGAGACTTCATCCTATTTCTTACCTCGTTCGCTTCACGCATGATTTCTTCATGTTGTGTGCTACTTGTAGCTGCGCATGCTCTTTTGTTAAGTTCGTGTAGTTTATTGATTAGTCGGCATCGTTCACTCTCTCCAACCGCTAACCCGTTATACTCCGCTATCTCCTGTGGTGTACCCTCTAATGTTCCGTCTTTGTGTAGTTTCATATGTGTTATCCCTCCTCTTAATGACCCAACCCTATACGGCCCTCGCTTCGCTGGGTAATGCGGTCGTCTCGATGGCGGCTATGCCGCAAATGCAAAAGCGCCCGCAGGCGCATACTACTCTACAACTTCCCAATTCTCTGCAAACAGTTCAATCATTGTTTCTTTCCAAGGCACTCGCCCAAAGCGGCTTTCCACGTACAAATATGGAGCCGTCATCTTACTGTGTTCATCTGGATACTGTGCGCGAATCACAACATCCGGTTGCCATTGCGGTAATCTCATACCTTTACCTGTTTTAACCTGAGCAAACGCAGATCCAAAGTCCATTAATTAACCTCCTCGTTGTTATAAAACAAAAAGAGCAACGGCGCTTGACCGTCACTCTCTATCCGTAATGTTGCACTCAATCGTGCGGGGAGCGAGTCCCGTGCGTTACGGTCGCATTCAGTTTTGGCATGCAAGGAAGGAACGTTGTAAACGACGACTGCGCATACAGCTATCGGCGCTTATCATCCGTTCCCTATGTTACTAATTTATCACATTAACTGTGGGTTTTGTGTGATTCTTTTGCGGGAAAAATGCGGGTTTTATGCGGGTTCTTCGTACTTCCAGTCCCGGTCCCACATGTGATCAATGTTGCTGATAAGAGTGTATTCTACGTCCAACGGCTCCAATGCCTTGCAGAGCTTTTTGAGCGCTTCTGTATGCCATTTGGTTATTGTGCCACGGTCTCGGTTCAGATCAGAAGCAATCTCACTAAGCGAATTCTTATTCCGATCAAAGTACTTTCGCTTGATTACCAGGCACTCATTATCGCTCAAGACTTCGTTGATGGCTCCTGTAATGACATTTACGATCCGGGTATATCGTGCATTGTCCCATGCATTCGCTGGCAGCAATCTGTTATTCGTCATACTCCTTGGCATCAACGGTCCACCGCCAGATGGGTTGGCACAACTTACCGCGTACTTGTACGAGTTATAATCCGTCAGCAGCTCTATCACCTTGTTCTTGTCCATGTTCTCCCTCCTCATACTCTTGGATAAATTCATGATGCCGGTATACCCTCCATCCCTTTTCAGGTGAATGTACGATCCAACTGCCTTCCAGCACCTTGAAGTAATTCTTCTCTACAACGACGCTAAGGTACGGCTGTTGCACTTTCTGCACTACTCGGCCCTTTTGTACCAGACCGCCTGTAAACTGCTGTATCTGCTCTATTAAAGCCGGAGAGTAATCCGTTAAACGGATCGCCCTCACGGTTTCTGCTTTGCGGTGGTATATCATGTACCCTTGTTCTCTATCAAGTCCTGCACGACTAATTGATTCGCCATATGTGTGTACTCCAGAAATGTTTTCTTTTGTTTAGTTAATTCATTGAACAGAAACGCCTCTGCTTGGATCATGGATGTGAAAAGCTCGGTTGCGTCAGTAGTGCTTAGATCGTACGTGAAGCACTCGTCTTCTGGTTCAAACAGTTTTGTCATGTGGTCATGAATCACAGCAATCATTGCCTCGTTCATTACGCCACCTCCGATTGCGGCAACTCCAGTGCACTCACGCGTCTTTTGAGTTCCTCAAATTCTGCTCGCGTAACTGTTCCCTCTGTTTCCTCAGCACTACTTCCTGCCAACTGCTCTTCAGCCAGTCCGTTGGTTGTGATTTCCGCCGTGTCTTCTTCGGGATAGCCCCAGGGAGGCGTTAGTTCGCCGCTTTCTTCCACGTCGTTAGTCCGTGCCAGATCCTCATCAACACGTTCGGGTTCTTCGAAGCTGATTCGAAATTGCGGCGCCTCTTCGGCGCTCACCTCCCGGTACTTCCCTTTTTCGAGGTAGTTGAAGGTGATCACTTTGTCAGTTGCGGCCAGTTTAGCCGTGTATGTGGAACGCTTGTCATTTGCCCACTCGACATCATAGATTGCTGGCTTGGCTTCTTCCTCGCGTTTCTTCTGTTCTTTCCAAGCTGCCATGGCGTCACCAACGTCGATAACCTTGGTCGCTTGTACCGCACCCACTGCAATTTGTTGGCGCAGATCGTCGATATGACTTTCTTTCTGTCTCACCTCAGCCTTAACTTCTTCCAGTTGCGCAACAGCTGCATCACGTTTGCTTTCCGCATCCAGCAATTCAGACCGGACATCACGCAGTTCTGTTACCAACTTGGCGTTTGCTTCACCTGCTTCATCCGCTTTCGCCTGTGCCACATCTTTCGCGGCTGTTTCTGCTGCAAGTCGTTCCTGCAAATCTTTGATCTGAACCATCCAGTGCTCGTCCCGCTGCAGCAAGGTGTTCTGTACCACGATGCGAACCACTTGATAAGACGATTCTGCTGACTCCGGTGTGTCGTTTTTAAACATGTCACGCATGGTCACGCCGTCCAGATCCATATTGTCCATGATGTAGGCGACCTCTTGTTGAGATTCTTCCACGTTTTGTTGCTCCAGGTATGCGATTTCTTCCTCGATATCTACGATCTTACCCGCATCTGCCATTGCACCACGTTGTCTTTCGCTGTTCAACTCATACCGTAATTGTCCAATACGTTCTTGCTTTTCCACCTACATACACCCCGTTTTCCGATAGTAATAATGATATATCTTATTATAGCACATTTTGTGGTTATTAAGTACTTTTTTCGCCGTTTTACACAATATTTTGTGGTTTATCTGCAACATGTCACATTTGACTTTTTCGTTCATGCAATTTCGGATCTCGCTTCCGGTTTGCTCACTTTCCAACCATCCAATTTAAACCACCCTGTTGGCTCATAGAGACGTTTTTGTGTTGATCCTAGTATTTGTCTGTCCAACCCTAGTAAACGCCCTCTACACGCCCCAGATTCGTCCAGAAGCACCCATCCGTCTCCCACGTGTACGTACCGTCCAATCATGCTGCCACGACCTCCCTAAGTTTGATGACGATTCTTGGCTTGTCCGAATAATGTTTTTGCGTCACCAGCGAAACGACTTGGTTGTCATCGTTCCATGCAATCTTGTTTAGAGCATCGAAAACACCTTTTACGCAATTGTCTATGTCGGGCTTTACTACAGGCATCGTCTCGCCGACTCTAGCAGCCTCCTGGCGCTTTTTGCTCCAACTCGCAGGAATTGGGTAGTAAAAGTGTATCTCGGCTTGTACAGGCCGTCTGAGCGGTTCTGAGCAATACTTCCTTGCGTGTATGCCGATGAACTTCTTGTAGCTGAGATAGCGTTGAGCCGTTGCACTTGTCCATTTCCCGTTCTGTGTCATGCGGACCGCACCCATTGGAGCGATGTCCACGGTAAATTCAATCAAGCTGCACCACCTCCTCTCCGTTTTACAATCAGCTCATGGTTAACCCGTGTCTTGGGTACGCCGACTTCCTTAGCGATGTCTGACCTCAGCCAGCCATAATCGTAGAGCTCGATAATCATGTCTGACTGTTCTGGCGAAAGTGGGATATCCAAACTCGCCATTAATTTATCTGCCTCTGGCTCCTTCCTCGTCTTCACATAACCTTTGTATTGCTCTCCCTGTTGCCTGCCCATCGGTTTCTTCGTCTGCTTCTGCTCCTTGATCTGTCCGCCGGATGCCCAATGTTTCTTCTTCATGCCGCTTCCTCCTCAGTGTCGTCTGCAAAGGCCTCTTGGCCCCTGCGCATAAATTCATCCCAGTCCATATCCATCAGGTCGTAGTCGTCGATTGGTTGTTTCACCCTGTCCCTCTCCCTTATGCTGATTGGTTGTGCTGCTCTGGCCTGCGGTCTCTGCCGATCATCTCGATCTCCCGTTCACCGATCCGGCCCTTAATCCGACTGACCAGCTTCGCTCCGTTGATCTGCAGCCGGGAGGGTATCCGGTTTAACTCGTAGTTGCTTGTCATAATGGTTACCTTGCCTTCGCGCTCCCGGCCATTCAGGATGCTGAACAGTTTGTCATCTGCCCAATCCTTGTACTGTGCCGAAAAGATATCGTCGATCATCAGAATCGGAACCTTGCGGAATCTCTCCAGCACCTCTGACTCCGTTTCGTCTGTTTTTTTGTTGTACGTCTCCTTGATAGCGGAGAACATGTCTTCCTCCGTCACGTAGATGCCTGGTATCTTTCGATGTGCCAGCGCATTGGCGATACACACCATCAGATACGTCTTGCCCGTTCCGAATGCTGATACATTCTTTTCCTTTGCCCGGTGATCGTCACCGAAGATGTACATCCAGCTCCCCTTCTCCATGTGGTCCTTGATGTTTCGTACAAAGTCCATCGCCAGCTTGAGTTGCGTTTCATTTTCTTTGTCGATCACAGCCGTTTTGAAGGTGTACTCTTTTTCATCTGGAGCAAGTCCATCTGTAGGGTTGTAATTCTTGAACTGTCGCTCGTAATAGCAGTCACACAGCTCTACCGTTGTCGTCTGTCGTTTCATGGGCTTACCATCTGCCCGTTTATATCCTTCCTCCTCCACCCAGCGCAGATTGGTTATCGTTCCAGTGTGGTGGCACTTGGGACATCCCTCATTCGAAGTTCCGGAGCTGCTGTTCGAAGTCGTCCGGAACAATGACTCTCCGACTCCCTGGAGTTCCGATGTATTCTGTTGGCTTCTGAGATGCTCGATCCGAGCCAGTAGTCCTTTCATTGATCCGCCCACGTCCACCTTGACCGCCTCCTTGTATGACTTTTAGCTTCCGTTCCTCTTCTTGGACCCGATTAACAACCCAGTTTAAAATGGCTCGGTAATCACTGGCGTATTTTTTCTTGTTGGCGCCTTTGTAGTTGTCCAGTATTTCAATCATCCGTTTAACCTGTTGTTCACCATGACCATCAATCAGCTTGTCGTATTCTGCTTGAGTCATTGAAACGAATTCAGCAAATTGAATTTTTGGGATACTCTCTTTCTTTTTTTCATTCTTATCATTGTTGTCATTATTAACATTCTTGTTTATATTGTTGGGTCGTCGTTGCTTTCGCGTAGGCTTCGCACCAGTTTCGTCATTGCTTTCGTCGTTGCTTTCGTCATATTCAGAATCCTGATAAACCGCGTAGTTAACGACTTCAATCAACATCCCATGCGTTGCTTTCGTAGTCGTGATCATCGTTGCTTTCGCGTTGCTTTCGTGACCCCTTTCATTGGGTTTTCGTAGCCAGTCAATAACTTGATACACCTGGTCCTTTGTAGGCCTTACTGTCCTTGCCCCGACGCGCCATTTGCAGCCCTCAATTATGTCCGGTAAGGATAGGCTCATCTGCCCACGCTGCAACCCTTTGTATTGAGAGTGCTGCGCAGATATGAGCAGAAACATCCATACCTTGAGGTAAAGGGGCGGCTTGTCCCAAATAGCGCTCTCGATGATCTTTCTGTGTAGCCGTATCCAACCGTCCATAATCGCACCACCTAAGCTCCTTTTTGTATATCCAAGTAATCCTCGATCTCCGCTATCTTGATCCGTGCCCACCTGATCAACTCTTCGTTAAACTCCATCGCGCCATAGTCATCAAACGTCTTCGCGTGCTCAAAATTTATTGCCGCCTGTTCCATCGTCGCTTCCCACAACGCTAATTCGAGTATCTTCAGATCGTTGTTAGATGCCATCCTTTGTATCCTCCTTGGGTATAGACTCCCTACCCTCTACCATTCCAAGTGCGCTGTACGCTTCGTGTAAGCTTCCTCCGATGTCTTCGCCGGCTTTACCTTCTTCGTCTAATGGCCTAACCTCGTAAGGTGGCATTCCACCACTGTATCCGTCCAGAAGGTTCAGTATGCTAAATGCAACACCATCGCACTTTTCATAATCCGTTTGCCATGGCTGCTGCGACCAATATTCCACAATGCCTTTCACATGCTCCACGAATTCTTGTATCTCTCTCATGCTTCTTCCTCCCCGGGCTTATTGATGGGCGACCAGTGCGTTACCCACGGTATTAAAGCATTGTTGATTCTCCAGCCATACTTACCGGTGCCAGGAATGCTTGCATGCTGCGCAATCAATGTATTTCGTCCATTAGTGACGATGTGGTCTACATGACTTGGGATACTCCGGTCTGTTGGTTCGTATTTACGCCAAGGTATCATTCTGTATCCGCTCCTTCCCCACCCATATGCGGTTGTACGCGGTTTTTAGGCAAGCTGAGTACCATGAATGCCCCGAAGTCAGTTAACGCATCCTCGCCCTTTATAGCGTCCTCGGGAATCCATATTTCACACTTAATGCGGTGGTATCCCTTGTGCTTTCCGCTCCTTGATGGTGCGTGTACACTGGCATTACCAGCTAATGGAGCAATCACCGTTAACCGATCCTCTTTGTTCATTCCATCCGCTGCAGCACTGATAAATTCTTTTGATGCATTGAACACTACTTGTTTACTCATGCTTATCCGCTCCTTCCTCAACCCTCTCAAACCAAAATACTGGTGTTGCAACAATTGTCTCCTGAACCAATCCGTACCGTTTTGCCACAATGTATTGGTTATGGTAGCTGTTTAAACTGTTTACGAACCCAGCTATTTTTTCCCGAAACTGTTCAATGGTCAACGGCCCTTTTTGGAGATTGCAGGAGGCGCAGGCAGGAACCTTGTTTTCCTCTGTATCCAAGTGTGGATTCATGCACGTACCGTCCCACCAATTACGCTGGATAGCCTCGACATGATCCGCGTGCCATCCCTTTTCCCCGAGCTGACAACCGCAGTAAAAGCACCGTCCACCTGTTTTGTCGTAAATGGCTTTACGTTTCTTATTCATGTTCCGCTCCTTCCTTGGGAGCCAACAGCTGCTCAGATGCCATTTTTAGTGCTACCAAGTATGATCTGAGACGTGGCTGAATCTGTTTTCCGATGCTATAAATCCATTCCCAGTAGTAGGGATCAATGTCATGTAACCATTCTGCATCATTGATTACATCTGACCATTCATCCATCCTATCAATAGATCTAGCAGATTCGAATAACTCCCTCATTTCATCGTGATCATAATTGACACCATTCGTTTTCAGATCGTTCAGCCATTCTCGTAGGCTACCTACTGCAATATCAGAATCGAAATAGTATTTGTCTTCATGGTAGGCTCTCAGCTTCTCGATAAAGTATTCATTTCCATAGTCATTGAAAGTGTGTACGTCCGCCGTCTCTGTGAAGCAGAACAATGCTTCTCCCAAATCGCCTGTTACATACATATTTCTACCGTCAAACACGAATCTCACGTAGTATGCTATAGATTCAGGACGCCGCCAGATCAACTCTTTAATCACACCATGGTCGGTATAGGTTGCTTGGTGATTATGGAACCAACGTTCACGGATTTCTGTTTCATCAATCATCTTGTATATCCTCCTATCCCTGATGGGCTCTAAGTTTTTGTTTGATATCTCCAACCGCTTGTAGAACCTGTTTAATTTCCTCTTGCAGCTCTTTTGGTACATCCGTATTCTCAAGAACGGTCAGACTCCAGGAAAGCTTATGTGAAGCATCTCCTAAATGAGACAAGGATTGATACACGTAATCGTCCAACTTTCCGAGTTGTTTGAATCCTTCGTATCCTGGTTGATGTGCTGCATATGTTCCGAATTGTTTTTTCATGGTTTGTATATCCTCCTATTTGGGGAGACCAGAAACCCTTATCCGGCCTCGCTTCGCTTAGTATTTCGGTCGATATCGATGGCCTCCGGCCTTATGCATCCGTACTGCGCATCAACCGTAGCCTACCTGTTCGCCATCAATAAACCGCTGCAAATCACTGAAAAAGTGTTCCGATGAATTAAACTCGTTATTCCCGATCCTTACAGCAATAGCGTCTGCAAACTCATTATCCATAGTGTCGATTCCTTGGGCATTCATCCAATCATATAGCGCCGCCAAAAGCTGATGTTCTCTCTCCTTCGCCTTCATGTATTGCTCAAAGGTGTTGATAATTCCCTTAGTAACTTTCATCCGTCTATCCCTCCTATGTTATAAGTCCAGTACAGCCAATAACGCGGCTTTGCATATTGCTTCAGGTGCCGTCTCTGCTTGTTCACACCAGTTCGTTCCGTTGTAGTCCAACGCACAATCCCACTTCTCATAGAATCCAACGTTTACTTCCATGCCGAAATAAATCATTTTGTTTAAGACTTCCCATGCTGCCGAAATATCTGTGCTGTATCTCTTTGGATATGTCGCTAGCGCTCCGATCCTTACCCAGCCGCTACGTTGGTTGCTTGGTTCGAAGCCCATTACGTTAATGGCAACCAACAAATCAAGGTGATCGCCAGGCTTTGCCATCAACACTTGCTCCCTGGTCAACGCTGTTTGTGTCATCTATATATCCTCCCTAACCCACTCGTATTTTTGCATTTCAAGTACATGCCACACATATCCGTCTATCTGAACGGTTCCTTTGAAATCGGGGAAGTATTCTCTCCCATCAATGTGCCAACCTGTACCAACCACCATGTATCGTAGAAAATCCGTTTTATCAGGATGAAATGTATCCTCAAGCTTCATCACCCACATAACCATCTGCCCGTCCTGCACGCCGCAGGAGACGATTTTACTGCCGGTCGGGACTGTTATGTGCTGAATCTGATCGGATGGCTGTATCGGGTATTTATGAATGACTGGCATGTCATATCCTCCTTAGTAGGGAGAGGCCCAAAGGACCTCATTCCTCGTTATCCCAATTAATTTGGTGCGGTTTGTATCCGGCGTTGGTGAGAGTGACCTCTATCGTGCGTTGGTTCCCCTCTCCTTCCTGACCCCAAAATGTTTCAAGCACAAGCAACACGCTTTCTATTTCCTCCAAAGTTGAGTTGCATGGATACTCACTTTTGAGCTGTTGAATCTTTCTCAATAAAGAAAAGTCTATTGTCCAGCCGTATTTACCACCCGGCTGCCGTGGGAATTTGATCTTACGTGCCTCTTCAAGCTCCTTGGAGAGTAATCCACGATTATGATTCAAGTCGGCAATAGTCGCATCTTTCAAGGCAAGCTCCTTGCGGAGCCGCTCGTTTTCCTCATATGCTTCCTCCAGATCATCCATCAGTGACACTGGGTACGGACATCTTGCCGCTGCCAGTCTCCGTTTAACATCCAAGATAGTTTTCATGACTGTTCTTCCTCCCCGCTCAGATTCGTAGGATACACATCAACAAAGTTCATGGCATCTTCCCAAATAGCTTCATGAATGATTGCCTCACGTTCTTCTGCTGTCTTGCCCTCTAATTCCGACAAATCTATATCAACGGTTCCTTGTCTACGAGCACCGGGGAAGCCAATTGACATTTCCCACTCAACATATAAAACTCCATTTTCCTGATTACTCATCGGCAATCCCTCCCTAATCTTGAATCCACTCATACTCCATATAAAATTGCTGGGATAGCATCTTCTCCAACTCGCCCCAGCCGTCCATATGCTGGTAGTACACATTCCCATCCCGTCACTCAGCGATGGCAAACACCTCGTCTCCGTCCTCAACATGACGATAGAATCGGGCCAGACGTCTCTTGATCGGTATGCCTGCCATCTAATTAAAAACAGGAACCATGTAACCGTTGATGTGATCGAAAGTTGCTTCAATGTCACTCATTTTAATTGCTTGTTTGCCCCATGCATCAACCCTAAGCAATTCACCTTTATCATCAATTAGCCAGATATAAGTTTCCATGTCAGCATGTACGGCATATGTTTTATTTTTAAAGGTAACCACTTGGTCAATTTCAAATTCCATGTATATCCCTCCTTGGTTAGAGGCCGGAGCCTCATGATCGTAAAGCAGACTCCATTTCCTCAATCAAATCGACTGCTTCCTGCGGCCAATTTACCAAAACTCCCTTGTGCCAGAAGTTTGCATATCCTTCGTTAAACGCTAGCGCAAGGATGCAAAATGTTTCACCATCGCCGTATTTAGAGATAATGTCTTGTGAAACTCCCAACTCGTTTAGTTTCGCCACTGTATCAGGTGTTTGGTTCACCAAGATGTAAGCATCGTCTCCGCCGTTCTTTTCTTCAACTTCCAAACTGTTCAACACGTTCAAAATCGCTTGTTTATCCATGTGTGTTATCTCTCCTTTGGTGGGCCTAGCCCAGATATGTTCTCAAATATTTGGAATTGGGTAACTCGCAACTAATTTTTTCAGTGTGTCTTGCAGGTCTGGATTTGATTTTATTTCTATCGCAAAATCACTAGGTATCCTGTTTGCAGATAGGATCAGATCATGTCTATTAACGTCTAATGCTAGTGCCAATTTAACAATCACATTCTCAGACGGCACATATTCTCCGTTTTCGATCTTGCTGATCATGGTAAAATCTACAGATACTAACTTAGCCAACTGTCGTTGTGACATGGATTTTTCCGTTCTTCTGCGCAAAACAATCTCTTCCAATTCCATTTGTGTCTCCGCTCCTTTGTGTGGCGGGAAGGGAGGGTATTCCCTTCCTCTGTTAAAAAAGTGTTAATTGCATCTCATTGATTCGCCGTTGTCCGCCTGCAGCATATTCCGGGTCCTTCTCGATTACGATGTACTTCCGTCCGGTCCGCGCTGCAGCTACCGCTGTTGTGCAGCTACCACCGCAGTTATCAAGCACCATCTCGCCCTCAGCCGTATAAGTCCGAATCAGGTATTCGCACAGCTCCACGGGCTTCTGGTTTGGGTGAATACGTTCTGGGTCGTCATTGTTAACCACCGGGTAATACAGCACGCTACGTGGGTACCGTTCGGTTGATCCTGCTTCGTTTGACCAGGGCACACCGCCGCCATAGACAGGCGATTTGTGGTTGTTGGTCGCCGCGTTCATCGGCTTGTGACCCTGTGACATCTGTGGATAGTAGACGGGAGGGCGTTTGTAGAAAACTAATATGTTCTCATGAGCCTGCAAGGGCATCAGCGATCTATTTAAATGTCCGGTTGCCTTGTTCTTCTCCCAGATCCATTCGTACCTGAACAGTTTCATGTTGCTTGCTGCCAGTGCCTTATCAAACGGCGCTTTGGCGAACAGGACGATTGCTCCGTTGTCTTTGATCATCCGTTCGTATTCGGGCCACAGTCTATCAAACGGGAGAACAGAGTCCCATGGGCTTTGTGTGGTCCCGTATGGTAAATCACAGAGGATCATGTCTATGCTGCCGTCAGGTATATCCGGGAAGACATCGAAGCAGTCCGCGTTGATGATCTGGTTGATCATGTGTGTCTTGTCTCCCTTCCTCTGTTATCCCCAGTGGGTGTATCCTCCCTTAGATGGTTTAAAATTACTGAATCCAAACTTTTTCGCCGTAGGAATTGCCTGTTTTTTTTATCACCGGCTCAGACGTATACTCCCAATCGTTGTGGCTAACGATAGTGATCGTGATAACCAAAGCTTCTGGATTCTGTTCCTGCAATTTAGCAATTAATTCTTTTACTCTCATGTTCTATCTCTCCCTTAGATGGTTTATTGGTGGGTTAATCTACAATCTCAATCCTTACGCCTTGGCTGAGGTAAACCGCTGTTTCAATGTCCGTTCCCTCGATCACAAAGCAAACGGCGTCACCTTTCACGTTGAAAACTTTTCCTTTACGAAACAGCCGTCCGGAGGGTGTATACACTTCAATGTTGGCTCCCATGTAAGCATTGTTATCCACGTTCTATTCCTCCCTGTGGGGTATGCGTTGTATTGGTGACTTCTCAGGCATGCCAAGCTTCATGCAGTGAACATGGTCCTGTAGGATGGGCATCCACGTTTTCTTGCTACTGTGTACCAGCCGATGCATATCCGCGCTCAGTAGGATGCAGTTGTCCGTCTCATACTTGCCGCCTTGCGATCCGTACACGATGCGATGCAACTCAAGTCCGGGTCCCGGCACGCCACTCAGGACGCACCAGTTTCCTCCCTCACGCTCGATTACCGCCTGCCGTACCTTTTCTTTGGTCATGTACTCTGGGTCCGTGTTGCGCTCTCTCTTGGCTTTAGGCTGCTCTTTCCGGTTGTGGTGAGACAGGATGTTGAGTCTCCACGGCTGTACGGTCTTCTTCTTTTTCGCTAACATAAGTCACCTCGGTAAATGGGCCTTCGCCCGGATCTGGTATGTGGCTGCCGTCGTCGTAGAATAGGGTGTCGTGGTATCTCATGCGGCTTTATGCTTGTCCAGGTGCTGTGCCAGCTTGGTCACGTCTGCTGCCTGAACCTCCGCGAATTTGGTAATCGTGTAGCCAAGGAATGTGTTGATTGCATCGAATCCAGGCCAACCGGTTGCTTTGTGCTTGGCATACAGCATTCTGGTCTGGCCTTCACTGGCAAGCGTCCCACCGCCTGTATTCGTATTAGATTTCGTATTATTGTTGTTAGATGTATTTATGGTATTGTTGTTGGCTTTACTTGCTGGTGCGGACCCCTCTTTTTGTTTGGCGTCAGGATCATCTTCATCTGTCGGCAATCCCAGACATTTCAGAAGGAAGTAGCGCTCACTGTATGTCAGTCCGGAACCGTACGCCTTGGATATCTCATCTTGTTGCCCGTAGTAAGCCCATGAGATAGTCTCTCTTTCGTCTGGCTTATCTCCATTGATCCAGGTGTATGTCATTTCGCCTTTCACGACGAAGTCCAACACGTCCTTGCCCTTAGCCGTTTTGTACTCGTGTGTGTGGTGCTCTCCGACTTTGGTTGAAGGAATCAGCAGCAGATTGAGTTCATTCATCTTGTCCTTGATCTTGGATAGAACTTGGTTGCCGGACACATACGAGTAACCATAGCTTGACTTGTCTTTAGAAAATCCTTCTGCAACCTTCCGTACCTGGACAATCTTCTGGTAAAGGTTAAGCGTCTGTTGTTCGCTCATCGACCTCAACCTCCAGTTCATAGTTCACTCTCATCTTCCGTGTGCGGAAGTTATGCGGATCATCTGGACCATATCGTCCGGTGAGCCAGACTTCTAAGTCATCTTCACGGTTGAAGCGGACTGCCTTCATATAATCCTCAACCGGTTGCGCATACAGATCTGCGAAGTGGCCGTCTTTATGCTGTGGGATGTATCTGTATTGTGTGGGCATTCCATTCTTCCTTTCGTTGTGGTATATTGGTTGTAATTCAATTTGCAAATCGTCTTTCTAAGGCTGCCGATGCTACGGCGGCCTTTTCTCGTCTAAGGGCAATGGCACTGTTCATCTGGTACACCCGTTTCAACGTCTCAGTCAGCGTCCCTCTCTGGCTTGCGATCTGCTCCAGCTGTTCGAAGTGTTTTCGGTCTGTTGGCGGAACTTTCATCCTTCCTCACCTCCACTAAGTTGATTGGTCTTCCCCACCCGAAGTATTCAATGACATCCTCGGTTCGTTTGAACAATATCACTTCTTGCTTCTTGTAATGCTTCAATATGTCATCCACGCTTTTAAAAGTTTCTTCATTACTCACGCTGTCTTCAGTTCCTCCTTGATTTCCTGCTTCAATCCCTCTATCTCCGCATCGTATTCTGATTGCGTCCAGATCTTCACAGGTACATGCTGGTTGTTGTACAGGTCACGGATCAGGTCGTTGTAGTCGAAGGCCTGACGTTCCAACACTCTGCCACCTTGCGTGGACACGATATAGGTCGTCATTGGATCTACGTTGCTTCGAAGTCCCTCAGCTGGCATCGTCATACCCTCCTCCTCCGATCGGGCGTACCATGCCGCCTTCCTTACAATCGATGGCTTCCAACATGTGTTTCTGACAGTGAGGTTGGTCAAATACCATGTAGTCTGCTTCCCCACCACAGCACCCGCATGTTGGACCAATTGGTGCTGGTTTCGGCTTGGGATCTTTGAATGTGACCACGTTGCCGCGTGTCATGTTGTTATCAACTGCAAGTTTTAAGTTACGCATTCTTTTTCAGCTCCTTCTCACGTTCTTCTTGGATCTCTTTCCAGTACTTCCGGTTCAGCAGGATAGCCATCTCATGCACCTTCCGCCACGCTTTGTCTGACATGCCAGGATTGTATCCGTTCATACTGTCGCCACCTTCCGATATTTTGTGTACAATATATAGGGCTTGTCTTTACATACATATCTGCATGTTGTGTTTACTTAGACTTACATCCACAGCTGATCCTTGTACCACTGAATGAACCTGATCCAGCCAAAATATCTAACAGTAATTCTTCATCCAGTTGGAATTCATTCCCGCATTGGAAGCAGCGGGTGTAAATTTCGTCACCGTAAATTTCAATTTCATGTTGCTTGCCGTTTAATTCCTTTTTGATGTAGATCATTGGTCAAAACTCCTTTATTGAAGGTATTTGTTGTAGATCATTTCAGAGACTGACAAATCCAACCCAAAATTCTCTTTTGTAGTAATCAGTGTCACGGTGTCTTCTAAAATGCGCTGTCTTTCAACAAGCATTTGTGGAGTCATTTGTTCTTTTTTAATCATTTTGGGATGTCCAAATTTACTGGACACTGCTTTGTTCGCGATCGTATTTGCCTTAATGAAGTCCGGGCGTCCTGCGTTCTCTTTGTTCCGGTTCAATAAACTCATTGCTTCTTTCTGATGTTCCTTGTCCAACATTCGAAAGATTTGAAATCCTTCAAAACCGGATGCTTTACGTAGATTGCGAATCAATTCTTTCACCCAGCGCTTGAAGTCTTTAGCTTCTGGTCGTTCACTGTTAAATGCAGCTTCGTAGACTCCAAACTCGGATATAAGCAAAACTTTTCTGGTAAATTTACCCATACGCACTTTATGCGTACCATGTTCTTCACTATCCAAAGAGCGTGTCATGTCCGATGCCATTCGATATCCAAGGGCTTCCGCAACATCTTTTGCTACCGCCCACCATTCATCAGGACTAATCTCTACAAAGCGGATGCCGAATCCGTTCCAGTTCTCAATTTTAATTGTCATGACTATCTCTCCTTTTTAAGCTGTTTTTTTAGGGTTAAGCGTAACGCTTAGTTGTTGAGCAAAAAAAATGGATGGATCCTCTTTCATAGCTTCTGCGATAAGCAGCATGTCGTCAAGGTAAATTCTGCGTCTACCTTTTGCAATATCTGCATACCAAGGAATGGTTTTACCGCAATGATCAGAAATTTCTTTCATTGTCATTCGTTTTTGTTTACGAAGACTTTCGATGTTCCTTACAACCGGGTTCATGTGATCACCTCCCGTTGATTAAGCGTTTCGCTTACCTGATGAACCAAATATACACTAAGCGTTTCGCTTAGTCAATACTTTATTTAGCTTATCGCTTAATTTGTTATGCGGAGCGCTTAATGTTGTTATATTTATAGATGAAAAGGAGGATGTAAATTGAGTGACTTGGGATCGAAATTGAAGAAAGCAAGAGAAAACAAGAGACTCACGCAGCAGCAGGTCGCCGATAAGTTAGGTGTATCGAATGGTGCTATATCCGGTTATGAAAGAGGATACAGAGATCCCGACACAGATACTCTTAAAAATCTTGCTAATTTATATGAAGTTTCATTAGATTGGTTGAATGGCAGGGATGAAAAAGAGGGCGAGTACACCCTCCCAGAAGAGGTTGTTTCTAAAGTTATAAGAGAAGCTGAAGCTCATTACGGGGTTAGTCTTCGCGACGATCCAGTTGTTGAGGATGCTGTTCGTGATTTGATAAATAATCTTGCAAGGATGAAGAAAGCTTCTCAGCCAAAAGATTAATTAGATTATTCTCATCATCAGACACATTCGTTCTCTCTATAATGAGTCTTGCTGATTTCAACAACTGCTCGTCCATACGATACAACCCCTTTAGTGTTTTATGACATCGTGTGTTTGTTGTTTTAATAATACCATAGACGCATAGTATTAGAACGTATGTTCTGTTTTTTAGGTAAAAAAAAGCGAATAAGGTGGCAGTGCGATGGAACCTATCCCCGTCCGCTGTCGTATTCCCGAACATCTTGAGAGGATTGGAAAGAAACAGCAATGGCTTGCAGACAAGGTAGGAATGAGTAAGTCGCGTATGTCGGAAATTGTGAACCTTCGAAGCACCAATATCTCGATAAAACGAGCTGTACTCATTGCCTATTATCTTGAATGCAAAGTTGATGATCTGTGGAAATGGGAAGTACGGTAGCAGAGTGGCGTTTCCGCTGCTCTCGGGAAAAAGTTCCGAATTAACGTAACTTTTAGTATGCACCTCCATCAACTCAAGTTAAATATAGCACGAATTGTTGAATTTTGGCGATACAATATACTAGGGAAATCCAAGGAAATAATTTACAATACATATATAGATGCCTCCGTGGACGGCGGAGTCACTTTCTTTTTTTGAAAACGGAAAATTCCGTTCTCATAATATCAGAACTCAAATCTGAGTTTTGACGATTCCTCAAATTGATGACTTGTTCAACGAATCCAAAGTTGGATCGGTTACAACGAGATGGAAATTCCATCTTCTTAACCATCGTGAAATTCACGACAGTTGAACTATCATCAGATTGAGGACAGTTAACGAGGTGTGAATTTCACACTCTGACGAATCGTCAAATTGACGATCAGTTCCAAGTAGAGTTAATTTGACTTTAGTTCAATCCAAATTTGGATTGAATGAAGGATGACTGGACAGTACATCCACTCACCCCAAAGTTGGGGACAGTAACGCCACCCTTCTGGGTGCTTTTTTCTATCACTTCGATTACAATTTTACTATCAATGTTCACGGGAGGACACATAATGAAAGCGGCTATATACATCCGGGTATCTACTGACATGCAGGCTGAGGACGGATTCTCTATAGAAGGACAACGTATACGTTTGGAAAGCTTCATACAGTCTCAGGACTGGTCTGTGCATGATTACTATATAGATGAAGGTAAATCCGCTAAGGATCTCAATCGGCCTGAGATGCAGCGTATGCTTCAGGATATGGAAGCGAAGCAGTTTGAAGTTATCGTAGTGTACAAATTGGACCGGCTCACTCGTTCCGTTGCGGATCTTCACGGACTACTGAAACGCTTTGATCAATTCGGTGTCAAGTTTAAAAGCTCTACAGAGGTGTTTGAGACAACCACGGCCATGGGTAGATTCTTTATCACGCTCGTTGGTGCAATGGCTGAGTGGGAACGTGAGACGATCTCAGAGCGTGTCCGGTTCGGCGTGGAGCAAATGATCATCGAAGGGCGTCGCCCAGGTGGAGTGATTCCATATGGTTACACCCAGAGCGAGGAACTAATCCCGGAGGAAGCTGCCCTCATTCGGTATGCGAGAGACCTCTACATGGGTGGTTTGGGATACAAAGGAATTGCTATGAAGTTAAACCGCGAAGGCAAGCTACGCCGCGGGCAAGAATGGACATCAGCTACAGCAGCCTATACATTGGAGAACCCTTACTATGCAGGGATACTGCGGTTGGGATCAAAAACATCAGACGGTAACTATGTTAATGGTAATCGGGACAGACGGGTGAAGTGTCTGTATGGTGATGGATCACATGATCCTATATTTACCAGAGTGGAGTATGAGCAGCTTAAAGAATTCATGGAGCGCAAGTCCCATGGCGGTTTCAGTCGTGTACAAACATATTGGTTCAGCGGCGTGCTACGATGCGGACGCTGTGGAGCTGCTATGTTTGGGCGCATGACGACAGCGCGTTCAACGACTAACGGTAAAGTTCGCACCCCTTACTATATTTGTTCCAACAAGCACTCGAATAAATCTTGTGACATGCCTATGTTCCGCCAGGTACACGTAGAGCATTTGGTCATGGAGTATATTAGCAAGATTAAATGGGACATGAAGACGGCTGGGGAGATCGCCGCAGGAATGGAACAAGCGGTAGCCGATAAACAGGATGAAGCCGCAGAAGCTCGCCGGGAGATTAATCGGATCACTGAACGCCGGGAGAAATGGCAGTACATGTTCGTTGAAGGGCTGATCGGGAAAGATGCGATCCGTAAAAAGATTGCCGAGGAAGATGCAGCTGAGGAAGCGGCTCGTAAGAAGCTGGCAAGCGTGAAGAATTCACTTTCGGTTATGCCAGATACTGCCGTGCTGGAAGACCTGCAAACGTTGTGGAAGCATATGGACGATGAAGAGAAGAAGACGATGGTCTATGAAGTGTTCGAGAAAATTGTTTTGAATACGCCAGAAACAAATGTTAAGGGTGTTAAGAACAAATTTTTCAATGCCGACATTGAGGAGATTAAGTTTAATTGACTACCATTATGTACTATATGGACTTCCATCATGTCCTGTGTTCATGGCCTGTAACATATCCAGCGCTTCTGCGCCCCTGACTTCCCCAATCACAATCCGGTTCGGACGCATCCGTAAGGAAGATTTGATCAGATCCCGAATAGATATCTGTCCCTTGCCTTCGGTGTTTGCATTCCGCGTTTCCAGTGATACCAGATTGGGTACCGTAACAATCTGTAACTCAGCCGAATCCTCAATGGTAATAATCCGCTCATCGGCAGGGATGAACTGTGATAATGCGTTCAGAAAGGTCGTTTTTCCCGATCCGGTCCCACCTCCAATGAAGATGTTGTATTTGCTCCGTACCAACTGCTGCAATAATTCTGCCGCTTCTTCATGCAGGGCTCCCTTTTCAATCAGATCAGACATCTTCATCGGTTCACTGGGGAATTTACGAATCGTCATCGTGGGTCCTTTCAAGGCAATAGGAGGCAACACGATATTGACCCGCGAACCATCCTTTAAACGGGCATCTACGATTGGAGAAGACTCATTCACAATCCGGTTTACCCCGGACACAATCATCTGGATGATATCCTCGAGCCGTTCCCTGGACTCAAATTCAAGGGTGATCTGGCTGACTTCACCTTCCTGCTCCACAAAAATCTCCTTGTGACTATTGATCATAATTTCCGTAATATCGGGATGATCCACAAGTGGCTGCAAAATATCCAATCCACGAAAGGAATCAAACAATCGCTGTACCAGCGTATGACGCTCTCCTGAGGTCAGATCATCCAGCTTCGGGTCGGTGAGAACTTTGCGTTCTATCCCCTGCCACAGTTCATCATCTCCTGCGGAAGAGGTTAAATCGAGGCCAGCCCTGACTTCCCTACGCATCATCTGAAACTGTTCTTCACGATCCAGTATTCTATTGGATGAATCCGTCATAACGCCCACCGATCCTGCTTCTGAATTCGTCCGGTCTGCTTCAATTCTTCTTCGCCATCTTGTACCAGCATGGCACATAATCTCTTCACTTCACGTTGGAAGATCGGAGAACTAAGCATGACTTCCTCCTGACTGAGTTGCTTCCAAGAAGGGATATAGGGCAACACTGCATCCAGATGCAGATCAGGGCGTGGAAGTGCATTGACGACATTGTCCCGATATTTGTTAACCACAAAGCGTGAACGCTCGAGCATACTTTCATACAAATCTGGCTTCGTACGCTCAGCATGCTGTAACCATTGTCCCCAACGATGCATGGCAGATATATCATCCTCAACCAGCCAGACAAATGCATCTGCAGTATCCAGCACCCCTTCACTGCGCCCATCCCAACTGGAATCCCCATCCAGAATCAGCACGTCATACTGTCCACAATCTGTTAAATAACGAAGCAGATTCGACGTATCCTCACGAGTCATTTGCAACAGTTCTTTCCGATTCGATAATGGCCAGAACACATCGGATTTCAGCGCTTCATGCCGGACCACATATCCGTCTACGCCCTTCGATTGTAACTGTAACTGCTTGCCGGATTCTTTTCTGCCCACCTTCAGATCGTATAACAGGCGTGACAATCCCGTCTCCGTATCCGGGTGACGCTGCCCACTTCTAGTAAGTCCCTTTTCCAGAAACGGGAGCGTACTGTCCAGCGTCTCCAGATTAAGATAGAGAACAGCATATCCTGCAAGTCCCAATTGCTTCGCCATATGCAGGGCCACTGCCGTTTTGCCACTTCCACCCGAAGCGGATACTACACCGATGGAGAGAGTCTCTTGCCCTGGATGGTGAACCTTCTTACGGCGCGGCTGCCGGCAAGCATGCATCACAGCATCCAGCAAAGCAGGCAAGGGTTGATATTTCATCAGCCGCTTAGCCTCATCCACCTCCTCCATCCCTTCACTAAGCATTAGCCAAGGTACACCTGATACTTCTCCCCCGTTATTCAGCCAGTCATTCAGAAACTCCGGTTCCGCAATAACCAGATCCGGTAATTCTCTACCTTCTTGCTCTTTCATGTGATCCTTGAACGAATCCCCTTGGGAGAATGCTGTGAAACGCACATGAAGACCAGATGAATTTCCCTGTACATAATCAAGCCAGGCGCTAATGTAATCTCTATCTTTTGAAACCAGAACAACCTTCAGTACAATCAACTTTTCCTTCCCTCCCTGTCAAAAAGCACAAAAAAGCACCGTCCAATAACCGCATGAGTATGCGATATTTGGACGGTGCTTCCGTCACGTGCTATGAATGTATGGATAATATAGCATACAATTTCTGGGGGAGCAAGGGATTTATTCTAACCCTTTTTCCCTTAAGAGTTGTACGGTGAATCGAACTCAATAATGTTACGGTCCGGATCAAGCACAAAAATCTGCGCGAATCCAGCCACACTGTCAGGTCTTGCTTCATACTCAATTCCCTGCTGCTCCAACCAGGCTATAGTCCCTGAATAACTGGTGACCCAGATCGCAAAGTGACCGTCTGTAGTATCAATACCCGCTTCGCGTAACGTGTGACCCTCCGGGTGCTGAAGCAGATGAAGCTGCTGACTTCCGATAGCATACCATGTACCTGTGGAGCGGAAAGGAGGACGTTCAATCTCCTGCATGCCCAGTAACCCCGAATAGAATTTTTTCGCGATTTCCAGATCACGTACAGCCAGACTAACATGGTGAATGTGTGCATATTCAATCATCTTATATCTCCCCTCTCTACTTCAATATGACTATACTATAACACCTTCAACCCTGACCATAATCTCCGCTAAACAGAAAAACACCCCTGATTCTAATCCGGTAAACCTCTCGGCTCACACAAATCTAGTTCAGAGGTGCCCTACAAACGGCATACATTGATGCTCGCTTACCGCATTAAATCATCTTCAGCACATTTGGCATAACCAAATTATTTAGCGCTATCCAATGCTTCTTGTGGAATCTTGATCTCTTCCACTTGATCGTGGTTAGAAAATGTACTGTTCATCTTCATGTCCATCGTCATTTTCTGTCCATTCTGTTCCATCTCCATGACCATGTTTACATCCGTACCTGCAGGCAGATAGGTTTCCTTGTTAATCATATATTTCATCTTCATGCTTGTAATATTCATTTGTTCAAGCATCGCTTGGGTCTGGGCATTCGATCCGTTTTGCTCCATCACGGCTTTGGCCAGTTCCTTTACGTTATCACCGGATACATTAGCGTTAATGACATAATTGTCGCCATCTTCTGTAACTTCGGTGTCTTCCTCAATCTTTTTGAACTGATCCAATTCACCTTCTGGATTCATGCTTGCTTTCATCTGCTCCACCAATTCTTTGGTTTGAGCTTCAGGAATTTTAACCCATTGTTCTCCCACTTGTGAATAGATCGTATCTGAAGTGATGTATTGCTTTACATTCTGCGCTTCCTGCCCAGACATTTCCATTTTCATCTCTTGATAGATCATCATTGGATCTTTGATGATATCCATTTTGAGCGATGTTTTAACCTGTTGATCCTGTGACTGTTCACCAGCATCCAGTTTCAGATTCTGATCAATGTTTGCTTCAGTTGTGAAGCTTTTCATTTCTTTGGTTGCTGCATTCGTTTTGGTAATCAACTCATCCAGGGTAGGGATCTTTGTTTCCTGCTCCGCAGGTGTATTACCCTCGTTAGATGTTTCATTGTTGGTCGCTGGCGGCGTTGCCGTGTTGTCTGTGTCGTTTCCGCATGCTGCCAAGCTTACTGCTAATAATGCCCCGATAATTAATGTAGTCCACTTCTTCAAGTTGTTTTCCTCCCAAAATAGATATGATCTGTAGTCATTACCCAATTATTTCCGCTATTAATCATCAAATTTGGATACAATGTGTCGCACGAGACTTTTTCACAGAAATCGATCTTTGATCTCCGGTGTAGGCAACATACACGCTTCATCCTTGCCAAACCAGCGATAACGGTTGCGAGCAACCCAGTTATAGACTGCATTACGAATAAATTTCGGTATCATGATGAACACATATAACAACGGATAAGGAAACTTTAGACCCTTAGCCAATCGCAGTGCGGCGGTTGAACGTGTATAGTATTTTCCATTTTCAATCAGCACAAAGGTGTCCATACTATCTGTCGACAAATTGCCTTTCTTCAGCAATTCCTTGGCTACATCCGATTGAAGCGATGCAAAATGATATTTTCCTTCCGGGTCACGCTTGATAATCCATTTGGTTAAGCCCTGGCAGAAGTGACAGACACCATCCACCAGTACGATCGGATGTCCCTGATGCACATCTGTTTGATTTGCTGTCATATTGGCTGCCTCCTATTGTTGCGGTTAGAGTAACTTACCCAATCTGGGCCTTCTTGTTCACTAATTCTAAATTTATTTCTAGAGGTAGTTCAAAAAGACTGAACACCGCTCTTTTTGAACACGCATAAATGGGAAATATAAAGAAAAAGAGCGCAGGCATTGTGCCCACGCTCGTATCTGTCCGACAATTATTCCGTAACTGCCTTTTCCATCCATTGGTCATCGATCATCTGTTGATGCAGGTCACTTGCCCACTGGTCCATACATTTGCAAATGAAATCTTTGCGACATACTGGACAAGGGGTTTTCTGCAGACGGCTGATATTGGTCATCTTCCATTCCGGTGAACGGGTGTAGAATACACGGCATTTTGTACCGTCTACCA
This sequence comes from Paenibacillus sp. FSL E2-0151, assembly GCF_037993015.1. Taxonomy (NCBI): domain Bacteria; kingdom Bacillati; phylum Bacillota; class Bacilli; order Caryophanales; family Paenibacillaceae; genus Paenibacillus; species Paenibacillus sp. FSL E2-0151. The sequence goes on along the minus strand of NZ_CP150308.1, from coordinate 1,676,584 downwards.
AATTCATTTTGAATTCATACAATCCGTCTTCCTTGTTACCATAAGCTAATTCTAAATCTGCAATACGCGGTCTATAAGACATGGATATCACCTGTTTAATTCAAATTTGGTTCATGCAATGACACTACTCAGTACTAAGTTATATTAAAGAAAATTCAGATCAATGTCAACTCGCGCATGTCTACCCGCCAAACAGAATATCCAGAATCGTCCCTACCTGTCCCTGTTTTTTCCCTTTCAAGACATCCGGATCAAATACTTCAACATACCCGCAGGAAGCACAAGCCACGAACAGGTAGTGATTATGCTGTATATCAAACATCTTACTCAGGCCTGCTCCTGACATGGAAACTTCCTTAATGTTACAATCCGTGCCCCTGCATTTTGTACACACAAATCGCCGCTCGATCATCTCTTCAATACTCATCTTCGTTCCCCCTTTATGGAATGTGTAGCATGAAGTGAGAGTGCAATTATGTAAAATAGTACGCGATCTGGCATCTAATCTCCTGCATCATGTCCTTATATGATAATCAACACAAAACCCTGCCGATTGCCAGCAGGGCTTTGTAGTCGAACATCAGGTATCTGGGATAACCTGCTCTATATGTTCCCTTTACTTACCAGGAGTCAAATCTTAAACTACGTTTAATACAACATCAATGTTGCCGCGTGTTGCTTTGGAATATGGACAGAAATCATGCGCCTTGCGGGCCAGTTCCTCTGCTTGACTGTGATCTACACCAGGCATGCTAACGTCCAGACGAACAGACAGCTGAAAACCGTCATCCGCAGGGTCTTTACCAATGGATACGTTACTTGTAACGACCACATCCTCCAATTTCACACCTGCTTTGCGTGCTACATTGGCAAGGGCACTTTCATAACATGCTCCATATCCAGCGGCAAAAAGTTGCTCAGGGTTAGTACCTTCACCACCGGAGCCACCAAGCTCTTTTGGCATTTTCAGATCATGCTTAAGCACGCCATCCGAAGAAGTCACCGAACCTGTACGTCCACCTTTAACTGTCGCTACTGCTGTATATAAAGCTTCCATTCAGAATCTCTCCCTTATCCATATAGTTTTTTACTGCCTTCCTTTCAATTTAAACTTCTGGCTCATTTTGAAACGCAATTTTGTATCTTTATCAGCTTTTACAACTTTATTATTTTCATGCATTTCAATGCCATGGCTGTATTTTCCCTAAGGTTGGGTAATATACGAAGGGGCATATTCAAGCTACAACCGAAATTTTGTGCTGATACATAAAAGTTGCACTAGACAAAAATAATTGAAGGAGTACAATGTAACAATAAACATAAAAATTTAGATATATCATGAGCGGTTTGTACCGCATCAATATCTCCAAATCAATAATTCAAAGTCAGGTGATTATCGTATGAGTAAAAAAAATCCGTTCAACGCTCCTTCAAGAGAATCATTATCTACTGCGGGCATGGCCCCTTCCCTTGGAGAAGCACATAGTTCCATGAAAGTTCCGCAGAATGCTGCATGGTGGAAGAAATTCCTCGCCTTTGTAGGCCCAGGATACCTCGTTGCCGTAGGTTACATGGACCCGGGGAACTGGGCAACAGATATCGCAGGCGGCTCGCAGTTCGGGTATACCTTGTTATCCGTTATCCTGTTATCGAACCTGATGGCCGTTGTCCTTCAGTCGCTGGCTGGCAAGCTCGGTATCGTCACTGGACGGGATCTGGCTCAAGCCTGTCGTGAACGATTCAGCATGCCTGTTGTTATGATGTTATGGATTCTGTGTGAGCTTGCCATTGCAGCTACCGATCTGGCTGAAGTCATTGGTTCTGCCATCGCATTAAAACTGTTATTTAACATCCCCATGTTATACGGCGTTATCATCACCGCAGTTGATGTACTCCTGATTCTTGTTCTGCAAAACAAAGGCTTCCGCGCTTTGGAAACTCTCGTCATTGTGCTGATGGCAACAATTGCCCTCTGCTTCGGGATTGATCTGTTTCTGGCAAAACCGGATATGGGCGGTGTTCTCCATGGTTTTGTACCAAATGTTGAGATCCTGCAAAACCCGGCTATGCTCTATATTGCCATTGGTATTATCGGAGCAACCGTGATGCCGCATAATCTGTACCTGCATTCTTCCATTGTGCAGACCCGTCAGATCGAACAGACACCACAGGGCAAAAAAGAAGCCATTCGGTACTCGACCATGGATTCTACGATTGCGCTGACACTGGCCCTGTTCATCAATGCAGCCATCCTGATTGTATCTGCCGCTGTATTTCACAGTGCTGGTATGACGCAGGTTGCTGAGATCGCTGATGCCTATCATCTGCTGACACCTCTATTGGGTACTACGGTCGCAAGTATCCTGTTCGGTGTGGCGCTGTTAGCATCAGGTCAGAACTCTACCCTTACAGGTACACTCGCTGGGCAGATCGTTATGGAAGGTTTCCTGAACATTCGAATTCCGGCTTGGCTACGCAGACTGGTCACACGTCTGATCGCCATCATCCCGGCGGTAATTGTGACAGCCATTGCAGGAGAACATGGCACAGAAGAACTGCTCATTTTGAGCCAGGTCGTGCTGTCGCTTCAATTGCCCTTTGCTGTAATTCCCCTGGTGATGTTCACAAGTGATAAAAAAAGCATGGGTGCATTCGCCAACAAATTGTGGCTCAAAATCATCTCATGGGTCATTGCCGCGATTATCGTTGTGCTGAATGTATATCTGATCATTCAGACGATCCGGTTGTTCTAATCTCATTTTAATTGGCTAAATACTAAAAAGGCTGATCAACTCCGGTATTTTATACCCAGTTGATCAGCCTTTATTGTTGCAATCCAATAAACAACCATCTGAATCTAATCCTGATTTGGCATCAGTAACGGCAAGAGTTGATCCAATGATTCAACAGTCCAATCCGCACGTTTGTCATCCGATAGATCTGGCTGGAATCTTCCGTAACCCTGCATAATTCGAATCGTACGCATGCCCAGATTCCGAGCAGGTATAATGTCGTTATCGATCCGATCTCCGATCATGACGGCTTCCTCCGGTTCACAACCTGCCTGCTTCAAGGCCACAGCGTATAACTCAGGGTCTGGCTTGGACACTCCTTCTTCAGCTGAACATGCCAGAACATCAACATACTTCCGCAAGCCGTAACTCTCCAGTCTCTCTTCCGTTCCAGGACTCTGATTGGCAATAATGCCAATGCGATAATGCCGTGACAACTGCTGAAGAACAAAATCTGCTGAAGGAAAAGGACGTTCAAGATCTTTTTGAAACTTCAGCTTGTCCTGAATCTGTTTTTGATGCCCCTCGTCTTCAACAAATGTGCGAATCGCCACTCTCATAGGCCATTGCTCATATTTTCGGTAACAGCTCGCGAACAGTTCGCGTACCGCCTCAATTGTCACCGGATACCCCAAAGCACAAGCTTCACGGACAAACTGTCCGATAATATCATCAACCGGCTCCCATTCATCCACCAGCGTATCTCCAACATCAAAAAACAACCATTTCAATCCACCTACATCCGGCACGCCAATTCCTCCTTGTAAGCATAAAAAAGAAGACTCACCATCCTGCATGAGTCTCCTCAAACTTCCGTTTATCGATGAATCAATTTCATAATACCTTGAGTAAATTCTGAAATTGATTCTAATACATTCAATTATAACAGGCACCTTACACCTGAGCAATCACAAGCTATGGCATTAACCATTGAGGAGAAAGCCAACTTCCCCATTGAGCGAATATACAATCCGGTCTGCGCCCATGCCCCGATAGATGCCCTTAGGATGACTCTGCTCCGTAATGACGCACAGGGATTTCGATGTCCATGAACGGCAGATCTGTAAATAACGACAGGTCAGATTCAGGCTGTTCTCGAAAATAAACACATTGCCTACGCTGCCCTGCGGCAAAAACCATTTTTGAGCTGCAGCCGTATTCATGCGAATGACATGTTCTACTCCGATTCTACGGAGTCTTCGCTCTTCCCCTGCACTGTTGGTTAGAACGGCAAACGGCATTTTTTTGTACATCAGCAATTTGATAAATTTACGTCCTGCTTCATTTGGAGCAGTCACTAAGATCATCTCAGTATCCATCATTCGTTCCTCCCTTGGCGTGAAAAGACAACAAAAAAGAAGCGTGGGGGACCAAGGCCTCCCGAACGCTTCTTAAATAACCCATGGCGAAAACACCATGAACCAGCGTACGGCTTGTTGCCTCTCCCTTTAACGCTTACGAGGTTAGCTGACGGATTCGGGCGCGAGAGTCGCCCTATTTCCGGCTGTCACCGGAAAATTCACCCCATGAATGCCCACTGTCCTGGACAGCACATTCCGTTGGTTCCCCCGTTTCCCATTCATTAATGAATGGAAACTCAGCGATTAAAACATCGTTCGTATATCTTAAGGTAAGATCGAGCGATATTATCGTTTGTTTCGTTTTTCAAGTACAATTTAGTTTAAATTGAAATTACGCTATGAATCATACACCCGTGCCATGTCGGTGTAAAGTCCGCCCAGATCACCAAATCGGCAGATTTTTGCCAATTCCTATCCATAATAACGCTTACAACAAAGTTATACTCTATCTATCTCTTCAAGGCTATCTAATTCTCACTCTGGCGTAAATCACTTCGCAATTCATTCACGTATTCTGCACAACTTGCCTGTTTTGATTCTTTTAACACCATATTAGTTTTGCAATATTTAATTGCAACCAATATAATAGAAGATATAAGAGTAAATAAATGGAGGCGATTTAGATGACAGTCTACGATTACAAAGTGAATACCCTTCGCGGTCAAGAAGTTGAAATGTCCGACTACCGTGACAAAGTGCTCCTGATTGTGAATACGGCAAGCTCATGCGGCCTTACCCCTCAATTCAAAGGTCTGCAAGAATTGCAAGACAAATTTCAAGATGCTCCATTTGAAGTGCTTGGTTTCCCAAGTAACCAGTTTGCACAGGAAAAAGGATCTTCCGACGATATTGCCGAGTTCTGTCAGATGAATTATGGCGTGAGCTTCCCCATGTTTGAGAAAATTGATGTGAACGGCTCAAGCGCTCACCCTCTTTTCCAACACCTGAGCACAGAAGCTCCTGGCCTGCTCGGCTCCAAAGCAATCAAATGGAATTTCACCAAATTCCTCGTGGATCAGAACGGACAGGTCATTAAACGTTATGCTCCCAAAACAACACCGGACAAGATTGAAGAAGATATCAAGAATTTGCTGCAAAAATAATACACAGGCCACCCGTAGCCGGAAGGTAGAGCAACATTCCTCCGGTAATGGATGGCCTTTTTTCAACCCAGATGTCATACTGTTCGAAAAAGACAAAAAAAAGAAGCTTCCCATTAATGGAAAGCTTCTTTTTAATCGTTCATATGATGCGGTCGAGAGGACTCGAACCTCCACGGGCATACGCCCACTACCCCCTCAAGATAGCGTGTCTGCCATTCCACCACGACCGCATGTCGTAAATAATCGGCAACAGAATTGATTATACCGGGTTCAGAACTAAAAGTAAAGTATTTTTTAATACTTCTTTTTCAGCTAGGCATTTTCATCAAAAATCGCATAATCTCGTCATCTTTACCCATGAACTGCATATGATTAGATTTGATCCCCTCTTTTTCGGTAAGAGCCGATCTTGTTGATTCATTTATATATAGTCCTTCCTTATATATAGTCCTCCATGAACTTCACCACATAAATAACACAATAAGTTATATAAAATAACACAAGTATTAAATTCCAGATTTAATCCATTAATTTTCACGGATACTATTGACAAAAAGCGGACATTTATGGGATGATAACTATCATATAATTCGGATTTTTAAACATAAAGCAAACAAAAAGGAATATAAATGTCACTTTAAGTGACATTTAACGAACACAGGAGGCGAATGATTGTGAACCGTGGGAATAAGCTGCTCGATTATGTCAAACTGCTTGATTCCTCTATTCAAGTTGGAGGGTTCACCCATTCCTTCGGCATGGATATCCATATCAGGGAGGGTACCATTCGTAATGCTGAAGATCTCGAATCATTCATGCGTTGTCAGTTGCATCCCAGCATCGTTCGTCTTGAAGGTATGGCCATCAAAGGCATCTATACCGCAGCAGATCACAAGGATACATGGCGGATAGCTCTAATCGACAAGCTCGTCCATGTTCAGCGAACCCCTGGAGATCTCAGAGAACAAGCTGCCGCCATGGGTAAACGATTGATCAGACTCGCACGCGCTCTGCACCCCTGGATTGATTTCAGCCAGCTCGAACAGATCTTTGCCAAATACGATTCGGTTGGCTGCCTATCCACTGTTCACGCCTGGATTAACCACCTCCTCGACATCCCTGTCGAGGAGGCGGTCCTTGGTTACCTGCATTCAGCCATGAATGCCTGCATAACCGAAGCCTCCAAAGTCATTCCCCTGAACAACGATACAACCAAGGATCTGATGGTCCGCCTGGCCATAGATCTGGAGAATGAATGGAAGACCGTCAGCGCCTCGGCTGCGGATGGACTGGCACAGCCAACCTCGATGTCCATGAAATCATTTTTCCCCAGTTTCCATATGCTTGGAGCTGGACTTCATGCCTACAGGGCCTAATCCTCTTCCTCCTCATACCCGCTCCCCTTCATTCAAACAAACTAAAAAACACGCGGCAACCTCCTTGCCGACGTGTTTTTTTTCATTTTATTTGTTTTATTTACGTATTTACGCCATTTATAATCACAAAATACACTTTTTTCCGTCTTTTTTAATTGTTAGATGACGAATTTACGTATATAATGAAACATACAGCTCGCATTTCTATATATTCTACATGAAGAAAGAGCGGCTGAATACTACATTCTAACCAGGGGTGAACCCTTTTGAACAAGAAAAAACCAGTTACTCCGTTCGGATGGGCCATCAAACGACGGCTAACCGAACTTCAAGTGGACCAGAAGACCTTTTGTGAACAGCATGGCATCCCACCCTATCGTTTATCCAATCTTATTCACGGCACACGCAAAGCAACCCGATTCAGGCACCTGGTCGCTGATATTTTGGATATTCCAGATGAACTGAGATAAGATTTCTGCCAAAGGAGGGTCTCATCCATGAGACATGTTACATCCGATCTGGAGAGGCTGTCGTTCCAGTCCATACGTCACCAGCTCATCATCATTGATGACAATTGGATTATCCAAAGTTGTAACCGTGCCTGGCAACAGGGACTTGGTCAATGCTCACCAAACCCGGATATACACAGTAGTCATAGACACTACCTGCACCTGACGGAAGCCTGGGCAAAACGAGGCAAGAACGCTAACATGGCACTTGTCGCACAGAATCTGAAAGAACGCGGAATACCCTTTAATCGAAATCATACATATGACATCTGCGTGTATACTGTATACAACGAAAAGAGGTGGTTTCGTGTAGAACTCACCCCTCTATCTTACTCAAATTCAATTCTGGATACCGATCTCGCTTTAATTGCACACATGGATATTACCGAACAGAGAAAGACAGAACACCAATTGAAGAAAGCATTGTCTGAAGTACGCACATTGCGCGGACTGCTGCCTATTTGCGCCGTCTGCAAACAAATCAAGGACGAAGAGGAACACTGGAACTCCGTTGAGAGTTATCTGGAGAAGCATACCCACGCCGAATTCACCCATGACATCTGTCCGGAATGCATCCGGCGGTTATATCCGAAATACTCGAATATCCTGGACAAGCGTTCCTGAAACCTCTCTCCACTCGCCGACTAACTACAACTATACGGAGAGATGATGTTCAAACTGCGACATATCCAGTTCTTGCGGTGTCCCATGCAGGGTTATGGTTCCTTTGTCCATGATATAGATGTAATCTGCGGCACTTCGCACAAAATCAATACTCTGCTCTACCAGCAAAACCGAGAGGTTCCCCTTTGCCTTGAGCTGCAAAATTACCTGCCGAATGTCCTCCACGATAGAAGGCTGGATGCCTTCTGTCGGCTCATCCAGTAGCAACAACCCTGGACGCGAAGCCAATGCCCGGGCGAATGCCAACTGCTGCTGCTGTCCACCACTCAGATCCCCGCCCTGCCGTCCATACATCGTAGCAAGCACTGGGAACATCGCCAGTACATCCTCCGGGAACGTTTTTACTCCCGGTGCACTTGTCTCCAGACCGAGCAATAAGTTTTCTTTCACCGTAAGCTGCGGGAAAATCTCCCGCCCCTGCGGTACATAACCAATCCCTGCCCTTGCCCGCTTGGCTGTGTCCAAGGTGGATAACTCCTGATTTTGCCACTGAATACTGCCCTTGCGTGTTTTGAGCAGCCCCATTAATGTTTTCATCAACGTTGTTTTCCCTACACCGTTACGGCCCATCAGACACACCACCTGTCCGGGCTGTACATCCAGGTTCACACCACGAAGCACATTGCTTTCCCCGTAGCCGGATTCAATTCGTTGCAGCGACAGCATGTTCATCCCTCCTTTTGCCCAAATACACTTCTGCCACTTTCGGGTCTGCCTGTACCTCCGCCATCGTACCTTCCTTCAGCAGTTTCCCTTCATGCATCACCGTTACCTTGGCTGCGAACTCTCGCACAAACTCCATATCATGCTCCACCACCACAACCGAGCGCTCACGCGCAATCTCTTGCAGAAGTCGCCCGGTCTTGTGTGTTTCTTCATCCGTCATGCCTGCGGCTGGTTCGTCCAGCAACAACACCCGTGGCTCCTGCAGAAGCAACATGCCAATCTCTAGCCACTGCTTCTCCCCATGTGATAACGCTCCTGCACGAGCATCAACGCGGTCTTGCAGACCAATCTGGAGGGTAACATGCTCCATGGCAGCACTCATTTTCCCATATCGACGAATACCGATGGCTTGCAAAGGGGAACGGCGAGTCTCCGCTGCCAGCGTCAGATTCTCCTGTACCGTCAGACCTGCAAAGATCGATGGCGCCTGGAATTTGCGTCCCACACCTTTGCGAACAATCTGGTGCTCCTTCAGTCGCGTTAATTCCGTGCCATCCCCCATCTTCACCGAACCGGACATGGGTTTTGTTTTGCCACATATCACATCCAGCATCGTTGTTTTCCCTGCACCATTGGGTCCGATTAGAAAATGCAGGTCATGTTCATGCAGCTTCAGATTCATGCCTTTGACAGCAACGAACCCACCAAAGGCCACCGTAATATCCTCGGCTACCAACACCGCTGATTCCTCAGTAGACTTTAGGTTTTTCCCGAGTGACTTGGACATGCGCACTCTCTCCTCTCCGCTTCAGCAAGCGAACGACATGACGATATACACCTACAATACCGTTTGGCATGAACAAAACGACCGTTACAAAGAGCCCACCAATGACAAACAGCCACCCTTCGGGATAAGCCTCACTTATGCCTGTTTTGGCTGCATTCAGCACCACTGCTCCGATGACCGCTCCAATAAGCGTACCGCGACCACCCAATGCAACCCACAGGACCATCTCAATGGAGGGTACAATCCCCATCATCGATGGCGAGATAATACCCACCTGAAGAACAAACAACATGCCCGCGATGCCTGCAAGCGCACCGGAAAAAGCAAAAGCCAGCGTTTTATATCCTGCCGGATCATATCCGAGGAATCGCACCCGATTCTCTCCATCACGCGCAGCTTCGAGCACTTGACCGAACCGGCTGTTCACCATCCGACGACAGAGCATATAAGCGATCACCAGAACAGCAAGCGTTATATAGTAGAGAGCAATCGTCGTTCCAGCGGAATGAAGTGTAAAACCAAAGATTGAATTATATCCGGTGATGCCATTTGTCCCACCCGTCCATTCCTGTTTACCAACAAAGAGTGTTACCGTAATAAGAACCAAGGCTTGAGTCAGGATGGTAAAATAAACACCGGTGATCCGGTTACGGAACGTAAACCACCCCAGGGCAAAGGCAAGCAATGCCGGAAGGGCTATCCCCAATAACAACGCCACCGGGAAAGAGCGAAACGGTTCCCAGAACCACGGTAGACCACTGAGACCACTCCATCCCATGAAATCAGGAAGTGTTGCTCCACTGGCCTGAAGCTTCAGATACATCGCCATCGCGTATCCACCCAGACCAAAGAACACCCCATGCCCAAGACTCAGCACACCCCCATAACCCCAGATCAGATCGAGACCAATGGCCAGGATTGCCAACGCCAAAAACTTGGCTAACAGACTCAGACGAAACTCCGTGGAGATTAGTGGAGCAAGACACATCATGATCAGTACAACCGCCCAGATGATTCTCATTTTCAGACTGCCAGTCTTGAGTAAAGCGGACATGAACTAACCCCCTTCTTCACGTTAATCGAGACTCCGTGTGCGCATCGCGACCAAGCCACGTGGTTTCCATTGCAGGAAAGCAACGATACATACAAACACAAGCACCTTGCCAATGGAGGCCGAGGTATAGGTTTCGAACAGCGTGTTGAACATACCAATCCCCAGTGCACCACACACGGTTCCAACCAATTTTCCCACCCCACCCAGAACAACGACCATGAACGCATCCACAATATAATACGTACCAAGCGAAGGACCAATCGGACCAATGAGCGTTAATGCACAGCCAGCAATTCCGGCAATGCCCGAACCAATCGCAAAGGTCATGCCATCCACCCGCCGGGTCGAAATCCCAAGACACCCCGCCATGCTCCGATTCTGCATCACAGCCCTCATTCGTCTTCCGGAAGATGTTCGATAGATATAGAGATACATACACAGCAGCACAACCGCAACCAGTGCGATAATGAAAATTCGTTTATACGGAAATACAATACCATCCGAGATCGCCAATCCCCCATTGAGCCAAGCCGGACTGGATACTCCCACATTGGGCGCTCCGAATATCGTACGGGCCAGTTGTTGCAGCATCATGCCTACACCCCATGTCGCCAGCAGACTGTCCAGCGGCCTGCCATATAGATGCCGGATCAGCACCACTTCAAGCAACCAGCCAATCAGAGCCGCTACAATGAACGCAATCGGCAGAGCCACAACAAAGTAGGCACCAAACCACGCCGCTGGAGCATAGGACAAGAACAGATTTTGTGTTACATATGTTGCATATGCACCGATCATGATCAGTTCACCGTGAGCCATATTGATGACATTCATCAGCCCAAACGTTACTGCAAGCCCCAATGCAATCAACAACAGAATTGAACTGATACTCAGACCATTGAACATCTGCAGGATAAACATATCCATCGCTATCCCCTCCTCCATACCGTGACTCTCGATATTTCACATGAATTCAATTAGCGGCAGTAACATTTTTCACATCACAGTAACGCTTTACCGCGATACGGTAAGAGGATGTGTTGTCACACCCTCGTTTATGTTTCGGCTGCTTTGAAGCGAGTTGCCTGTTTTATCGCGAGGTTTCTATGTTATTTAGCGCTGAGGGTTGCTCCCCATTCATACGTTTTCAGATAAGGATCCGGCTTGACAGGCTCACCAGAATTCCACAATTCCTTGAACTGCCCATCCTCCTGCACCTCACCGATCCGTACGGTTTTGTAGATATGCTGATTCTCTCCATCCACGGTTACCTTACCTTCCGGGGCATCAAACTCCAGACCCTTGGCAGCTGCCTTCACCTTCTCCACGTCGGTTGATCCTGCTTTTTCCACCGCCGCCTTCCAGAGATAAACCGCCACATATCCCGCTTCAATCGGATCAGCTGTCACTCGATCAGCACCGTATTTTTCTTTATACTTGGCAACAAATGTTGCATTCTCAGGTGTATCCGTTGTCTGATAATAATTCCACGAAGCCAGATGCCCCTTCAATACGTCTGCGCCAATACCACGGATTTCTTCCTCCGCCACACTTACCGAGAGGGTCGTCATCTGATCCGAGGAGATTCCGGCATCCTTCAATTGTTTGAAAAAGGCCACATTGCTATCTCCGTTCAGCGTATTGTATACAATATCCGGCTTCGCAGCTTTGATTTTGCTAATGATGGTACTGTAATCGGTATGACCCAGCGGTGTGTATTCTTCACCCACTACTTCGCCGCCTTCTGCTGCGAGTTGTGCCTTAATGACCTGATTGGCCGTTTTTGGGAATACATAATCTGAACCGAGCAGATAAAACGTCTTGCCCCTGTTCTCCAGTAACCAGGTTACGGATGGAACGATCTGCTGATTGGTTGTTGCTCCTGTATAAAAAATATTTGGCGACGATTCCAATCCCTCATATTGCACCGGGTAAAACAATAAACCCTTGTTCTGTTCAAACACCGGGAGCATAGCCTTCCGACTTGCAGAGGTCCATCCACCAAATACAGCAGCGACCTTATCCTGTTGCAGTAACTTCCCAGCCTTCTCTGCAAAAGTAGGCCAATCCGAAGCGCCATCCTCAATTACAGGTTCGATCTGTTTACCCAAAACTCCGCCCGCGGCGTTGATCTCTTCAATGGCAAGTATCTCCGCATCTTTAACAGATACTTCACTGATCGCCATCGTTCCGCTGAGAGAGTGAAGAATACCAACTTTAATCGGTTCACCAGATGCAGCCGGCTCTCCTGTACCACCTGAACCCGAAGCTTCAGGCGGCGCAGTGCCCTCCACACATCCTGTCATCACAATGACCGCACCCAGCAAAATACTCCATAACTTGACCGACCTCTTCTTCAATAGCCTACACTCCCTTTTTTTAGTCTATTGACGAACATTAAGGTCATTTGCGTCCGAAATGTTCGTTGATCCAAATTATGGAGGGTTACTCTCTTCATGTCAATATAGCTTACATAATTTTATTTCATGCCTACTCGTTTCATGCATACTGCTAATATGCCTTGAAGCTTATTGACAAAGAAATCACCCTGTGTGAGTATATTTAACATACAATATGATCCATGAACATATCAGACATTATAAGCGAAAGGTCGGATTGCCTTGCACTGGACTGAGCAGGAAAAGGAAAAACTCCTGATTACCGTGGCCGCTAACCTCTCCCGTGAACGAAGAGCACGCGGACTCAAGTTGAATGTTCCCGAAGCCATCGCCTTGTTGACCTCCGAACTGATGGAACGAGCACGGGATGGAATGAGTGTTGCCGAATTAATGAGATACGGAGGCACCATCCTGACACGTGAAGACTGTATGGATGGTGTTCCCGATATGATTCCTGAAGTACAGGTAGAAGCCACATTTCCTGACGGTACAAAACTGGTTACTGTACATGAACCTATACGCTGAGAAAGGCAGGAGAAACCATGATTCCTGGTGAATACCGTTTGAAGCCAGATGACGACATCATCTGTCATCCAGATCGTTTAACCCTACGACTCCTTGTCCTTAACCGCGGCGACCGCCCCGTCCAGGTCGGCTCTCACGTTCACTTCTATGAAGTTAATGCAGCACTGGACTTTGATCGCACGTCAGCTTTTGGACATCGTCTGCACATTCCGGCAGGCACCGCAGTTCGCTTCGAACCCGGTGAAGAGAAACCGGTTGAACTCACAACCTTTGGCGGCAAACGCCAGATTCACGGGTTCAATGGATTAACCGAAGGCTCTGCGGATCAAGCTCCTGATCCAGTGAAACTGGAGGCATTCCTGAAGACGTTCTCCCCTCCCATACAAGATGGAGGTGAACCTTCATGAAACGAATGAGCCGCGAACAATACGCGTCCATGTTTGGACCAACAACCGGCGATGCCGTAAGACTTGCGGATACCGAACTATGGGCAGAGATTGAACATGATTATGCGGTATACGGAGATGAGAGCAAGTTCGGAGGTGGTAAGGTTATCCGCGACGGAATGGGCCAGTCCACCACTGCTCTGCGAAGCGATGGCACTCCTGATACTGTTATCACCAACGCTATCATTATCGATCATTGGGGCATTGTAAAAGCGGATATCGGCATTCGAGATGGTCATATCTGCGCCATTGGCAAATCCGGTAACCCGGATACAATGGATGGTGTTCATCCCGCACTGGTCATCGGTGCTTCCACCGAAATCATCGCCGGTGAAGGCATGATTGTAACCGCTGGCGGCATTGATACCCATATTCATTTCATCTGCCCACAGCAGATTCAGACTGCGTTATCCTCCGGGGTCACGACCATGATCGGCGGGGGAACAGGACCAGCAACAGGAACCAAAGCCACCACCTGCACACCAGGAGCCTGGCACATCCACCGGATGCTAGAGTCCGCAGAAGCTTTTCCCATGAACATCGGTTACCTTGGCAAAGGCAACAGTTCCAGTACCGCACCTTTAATTGAACAGATTGAAGCTGGGGTAATCGGCCTGAAGCTACATGAAGATTGGGGCACTACCCCGAGCGCTATCGACGCTTGTCTGACTGCCGCCGGGGAACATGATGTTCAAGTGGCTATCCATACCGATACATTGAACGAAACCGGATTTCTCGAAAACACCCTGGCTGCAATCAACGGCCGGACGATCCACACGTACCATACGGAAGGCGCTGGTGGCGGACACGCACCGGATATTATCCGGGCCGCTGGGGAGTCCTACGTTATCCCCTCATCAACCAACCCAACACGACCGTACACACGCAACACTGTAGAAGAGCATCTCGATATGTTGATGGTGTGTCATCACCTGGACCCTTCCATCCCGGAAGATGTCGCTTTTGCGGATTCGCGGATTCGTCCCGAAACAATCGCAGCCGAAGACATTTTGCATGATCTTGGCGTGTTCAGCATCATCAGTTCCGATTCTCAAGCCATGGGCCGAGTGGGCGAAGTCATTATCCGCACCTGGCAGACAGCCGACAAAATGAAAAAACAGCGCGGCAAACTTGAGCTCAACCCGAATTCTCCCTCCGATAACGATCGGATCAAGCGATATGTCGCCAAGTACACTATCAATCCAGCTATCGCTCACGGAATCGGTCATCTCGTCGGTTCGGTGGAAGTTGGCAAGCTGGCAGATCTAATCATATGGAAACCGGCTTACTTCGGTGTTAAACCCGAGATTGTCATTAAGGGTGGCATGATCACATTTGCCCAGATGGGTGATCCCAATGCGTCCATCCCGACACCTCAGCCGGTATTTGGCAGACCGATGTTCGGAGCCTATGGTAGCGCCATTGCCAGCGGATCGATCACATTTGTCTCCCAAGCCGCAGCAGAAGCAGGGATCAAAGAGTCATTGGGCCTGAAAAAGCGGGTTGAACCCGTTAAAGGCTGTCGCTCAGTCAGCAAAAAAGACATGATTCATAACGACGTCACCCCTGTCATTGAAGTCGATCCCGAAACCTACGAGGTACGCGCCGACGGCGAGCTTCTCACCTGTGAACCCGCAGACGAGCTGCCTATGGCACAGCGGTACTTTATGTTTTGATAGGAATACGGATTAGCTGATAAGGGGGCACTCATGATGAACAGTGGCACGAAGCTACTCCGTTACGTTCAGCTGCTGGATTCGGCCCTGCCCATCGGTGGTTTCTCCCATTCCTTCGGTCTGGAAGCTTACACGCATGATGGCACCGTGCAAAATATCGCGCAGCTTGAACAGTTTATTCGCAGCCAGCTTCACTCCAGCCTTGTACGACTAGATGGTCTTGCCATCAAAGGAGTCTATCAGGCGATAAAACAGCAAGATGGAGCTCTACTTGCCCTGTATGATAAACGCGTCCACGCCCAGCGCTCCCCTCGGGAACTCAGGGAAAGCGGCCACAAGATGGGAAAGAGACTGCTCAAGCTGGCCCGTTCACTCTATCCATGGATGGACTTTTCCCTGATTGATGAGGCCATACGGGAATACGGTGCTTATTGTGGCATCACGACCATTCACGGTTATATCAACTATCAATTGGAGATTGAATTGGATGAAGCCGTTACCGGGCATCTGTATACCTCGGTGAACGCTTATGTGAACAGCGCACTTCGCCTGCTGCCCATCGGACAAACCGAAGCGCAGATGTTGATTCAGAAACTGCTTGATGATATCGAAGCGGAATGGGCTCTCATTCGAGACAATGACCCCGAAGATATGCACAGCTTCGGAATCGCCCAGGAAATCTACGCCATGCGGCATGAGACCTTACCCGCGCGGCTGTTTATGTCTTAACTACAACTTTTATCTAACCAAGGAGGAATTGTTATGTGTGGAGGAGCTAATCATACGCATCATCCGGAGTGGGAACGTAAGGCATTTGATCGGAGTCGTCCGATGCGAATTGGAATTGGTGGACCGGTAGGTTCAGGTAAAACAGCCCTTGTGGAGAAGCTGTCCAAGGCACTGCGTACACGTTATAGCCTTGCTGTCATCACCAATGACATTTATACCAAGGAAGATGCCGAGATTTTGCTGCGTCAGAACGCCCTGGCACCAGAGCGTATTATCGGCGTCGAGACAGGCGGATGCCCGCACACCGCTATTCGCGAGGACGCCTCCATGAATTTCGAAGCGGTTGATGAGTTAATTGAACGTTTCCCAGATCTGCAACTGATCTTCATCGAGAGCGGCGGCGACAATCTCTCCGCTGCATTCAGTCCGGAACTCGCTGATGTGTTCATATACATTATCGACGTTGCCCAAGGAGAGAAACTCCCTCGCAAAGGCGGTCCCGGTATCACGCGTTCAGATCTGTTGTTAATCAACAAAACCGACCTCGCCCCTTACGTTGGCGCAAGTCTGGAAGTTATGAAAAATGATACCGAACGGGTACGCGAAGGCCGCCCTTATGTCATGTCTAATCTAATGAGCGGTGAAGGTGTATCCGAGATTGTCCACTGGCTTGAACATCAATATATGGATGACGATGCTTCCGCTGCACATCTGCATTCACACAGCCATGAACATGGCACCCACTCGCATTAATTCATCTTCTGTCCCCACGGGAACAGAGATAAATAGGAATGAAAGTGCAGGTGCACCCGTCACACGCCGCAGCGAGCTTCGGGCCACCTTTGCCTTTCAAGGCGACCGGACGGTCATGACTGATCGTTATTACAGCGCACCACTCCGGTTTAGCCGATCTTTTCGACCTCCCGGAGGCGGAACCGAATTATGTGTGTACACGTCAGACGTCTCTCCCGGAGTCCTTAACGGGGATCATTATCATTCCGAGTGGGAATTAGGTGAAGGCACCCATGTCATGCTGAGCAGCACATCTGCTACCAGACTTCATCCTACACCTTCCATTCCCTCATCCGTTAATCATCACTTTCGGTTGGGAAAAGGGGCCACGCTGGAATACTTCCCTGAATGCGTCATTCCTTTCAAGGGAAGTTCTTCTGCGCTCGCTGTAACCTTTGAGCTGGAAGAAAGGGCAATCCTGGCCTATGCAGATATCTGGTCTGCAGGACGGATTCATCGGGGAGAAGCGTTCCAATTCGAGCGTTACCGCAGCTTGACGGAGATATGGCAAGGTGAACAACTGGCTGTCTGGGATCGATTCGGACTCGAACCGGATACCGATGATCCCAAACACTCAGCGTCTCTCCTTCACTACACACATACCGCTGCGTTATGGATGATTGCCCCAGGTCTTGGTACTGCGGAGTTGGAGCAAGTCAGATCTGCGCTGCCACCAGATGGGCGAATGCTCGCAGGTGCAAGTTTGCTGGCAACCGGAGGCATCGGCGTTCGACTCCTTGGCATGGCAGCTTGGGAACTTCAGGAGCAGTGTCTTCAGATCTGGAACACACTCCGCCCACATCTGCTGGGCAAAGAAACTCTTGTTTTTCGTAAATAAGGGCATCAAGCATAGTTAACACCAAAAAACCTCTGAACTGTCTCCGAGTGTGTTCGGATTAGTCCAGAGGTTTTTGTACATTCAGTCTATGGATGCTGCTCATATCACTTACGCTTCGTTTTCCTCAGAATCGTTCTCTGATTTGTTCTCAGGTTTATAGCGATAGTCGCCAGCATCCTTACTTTCCTTGGATTTACGGTAACGGGTGAACTCAATATATTCGCTGATAAAAGACTGTTCCACAGTCGATAATTCACTTTCTTGGCAATTCAATTGCCGCAAAACGTCAAAAAAATAATCCTCCCGTTTTTCCCGAACCATCGCTTCCTTCGATGGACGTCCAATCATGAGCCAGTCGAGGCTCACATCAAAAAACGAAGCAATCTCAATTAATTTATTCGTACTCGGAATAGACTTGCCACGTTTCCAATCACCCAGATTGCCTGTGCTAATCTTCAGCTGTTGGCAGAAAGCCTTCTTGGTCATTCCTCGTTCGGCAATCAGGTGTTCAATTCGCTCATAGATCGACTGCATACAAGAACCGCCTTCCAACCGTAATAATCAACTCATCTGCTTGAATTATACCACATTATTCCTGAATGCTCAGCCTTTATATGCCTGAAACAGGATGAGGTATATCGTATAACACAAAGATAGACTCCCATGAATGATCATAGAAGTCTATCTTATATTGTTGCTGTGATGCGGTCGAGAGGACTCGAACCTCCACGGGTATACACCCACTACCCCCTCAAGATAGCGTGTCTGCCATTCCACCACGACCGCATATTCAATTGTAAAAATGGTGAGCCATGAAGGGCTCGAACCTTCGACACCCTGATTAAAAGTCAGGTGCTCTACCAACTGAGCTAATGGCTCTTGCTGTAAACTTCACCGGATGTGCCATGCTTCATTCTTGTCTATAAGAGCAATGACTTTGACGATTACTCATCGAAAATGTAGATCTCATGAGGTGGTGAAGATATGACCCGTAGGGGATTCGAACCCCTGTTACCTCCGTGAAAGGGAGGTGTCTTAACCCCTTGACCAACGGGCCTTAATAACAAGTTGTCTTTCTTGGCGACAAGAATGAGTATACCACAGGACAATTTGAACTTGCAATACTTTTTTTAAAATTTATTTTTCAAGCCTTTTTGTCCATTGCATACTGTTCTTCAGAGCCCCGTTATTAGCCACCTCCCGTTCATGCCAATGTCATCCCCGTGCAGGAATAATGTAAACCATCCATCAAAACACTTATAAAAACTTACGTTCACTTATAATATTGCAAATCACATTAAGAATACTTATAATTAAAGTATCAGTATAAGTACGGTCATCCATACACTCGGAGGTGACATGTTTGTTTCAAGAAGAACGAATGCAGCTCATTGTTGAATATCTACGCAAACACAATCGCATCTCAGCCGATGATATTGTCGCCTTGTTTGATGTATCACGGGATACTGCACGCAGGGATCTGATTAAGCTTGAGGAACAGGATGCCATTATCCGAACACGTGGCGGCGCGATTCTCCCCCCTCCTCCGCAAGAATTCAGATCCTACAAAGACCGTTTACTCGATGTATCTGAGGAAAAGAGGGCCATTGGCAAACTCGCTGCGGCCATTGTAAGGGAAGGCGAGATCATTATTCTAGACTCTTCCACGACTGTACAGGCCTGTGCCGAGAACTTAAACGGCAAATCCTGTACTGTCATTACTAATTCGATTCATTCCGCTGATCTTCTCTCCAATCACACTGCTGTCCAGATTCGTTTGCTCGGAGGCAAAGTAGATAAGGAACAACGTTATGTCTACGGTACTTCTGTTATCGAGACCCTCTCCCACTATTATGTAGATAAAGCCTTTATCGGAATTGGCGGTATCACCATGGATGGCTTCAGTGCTTCCGAAGAGGAAGGGAAAATTAAACACCAAATGATGAAAGCTGCCAAGAAAGTTGTTGTTCTTGCAGATCAATCCAAGTTTGATAGACGTTATGGTTATCGTTTTGCCGACTGGTCATTGGTGGATGTGTTGATTACGGATCAATGGCCAACCAAAGAATGGCTTGTTTTTCTAGCCGAACAACAGGTTGAGATTCTCATTCCTGAACCTACAGATGATAAGGAGTTGTAAATATATGAAATTATTTGCCACAGATTTAGATGGAACTTTGTTGAACATAGATAGCCAGATTAGCCCGGAGAATGCCGCAGCCATCCAAAAGGCCCAGCAATCCGGTATGAAAGTTACCATTGCAACAGGACGTGTCTATTCCGATGTTGTGACCATCAGCCGCGAAGGTGGAATCAAAACCCCGATTATCGGCTCCAACGGAGCGACAATTCATGATGCAGACGGTGAACGTTTATTCCATCTTCCGCTCGATCGTGACACAGCAGCTTCCGTCATGCAGTGGCTGGAAGATCATGATGTCTATTATGAGGCTTCAACACAACAAGGCATCTATGCCCCGCGTAGCAGTCATGAGACCTTGCTCGCCGAAATGGAACGTGTTCTTGGTTCAAACCCTGGTGAGGACATTGCACGCATGATTCGCTCCATCAAGAAACACTATGACAAAAAAGACTACCACCGCGTAAACAGCCATCTCGAAATTCCGGCAGAAGCCTACATCTATAATATTATGGCCTTCTCCATGAATCCGGACAAAGTAAAGACAGGACGAGAATACTTCGCTTCCCGATCTGATGTCGCCATGGTTGTATCCTTTGAGCATAACTTCGAAATGCAGCACCCGGACGTATCCAAAGGTAATGCCCTCACCAAACTGGCGGCTCACCTGAACATCTCCATGGAAGATACAGTAGCGATCGGCGATAACTTCAATGATGTCTCCATGTTAAAAATGGCAGGACTCGGCATCGCCATGGGTAATGGCGAACCCGAAATCCAGGCATTAGCCAAAGCCATAACGCTGACCAATGTGGAGCACGGTGTTGCCCATGCCATCGAGTGCCTGCTTGAAGGTAAACCGGTATCCCGCCCAGAAACGACTGTCGGAGAAGGTCAGTAATTGAACCCATACTGAATTAAGTACTGAACCTGCATGATCACCTGTTGATCCATGCAGGTTCTCTTCATTTTAACTCAGCAGATCGAACGTGAGGCACATCCTGTAACAAAATAATCAGTTGCTCGCCCCGGTATGAACCCGGCAGTTGCAATGTGAACTCAAGCGCAGTCTCTTCCACGGAGTCTGTGCTTGTTTGCTCTTCTGTCTTAAATCCGATGACCGAGATCTTCTCCTGTCCCAGCAGTGCCAAAACAGTCTTCAGGGCCTCTCCCTCATTTTGCAGATGGATGGTTAACGTCTCTGTTCGAGCGGATACCAGCCAGCGTGTAGGTCTATGCAGTAACATCTGTGCCACGACAATAAGCAGTGTCACGCCCGCACCCGTCCAATACAGACCTGAACCCACAGCAAGTCCCATGCCTGCCGTAGCCCATATGCCAGCCGCTGTGGTCAATCCCCTGACCGTGTGACGCTGTGTGAAGATCATGCCCGCTCCAATGAACCCCACACCGCTAACGACTTGTGCAGCGATCCTTGAAGGGTCAAGGGACAGATTGTCCCAGCCAGCCTGATCCTGGAATCCGTATTTCGATACAATCATCATCAGGGCAGCACCAACGGCGACCACAAAATGAGTACGGATTCCCGCTTCTTTCATTCGATTCTTGCGCTCATATCCGATTAGCACACCACATATTCCAGCTATGAGTACACGCATCAAATATTCCACTTCCATGCACATCACCTCTTTCATTATGTATATGCTTACATGAGTCTATCTTTACTATTACCCAATCTTTACATGACTAATAAAGAACTTCTACTCAGGTCAATTCTCTGCCCGGAAATTTTCCCCTTGTCTCTTGCCCAATCCGAAATAATGTCTGAAATTATATATCAGCGGATGCCATTCCTCTGGATTAATTTTGTTCGGTCCAGATATTAGTCTTGTGTGCGCGTGCACCTTCAACGCTTTCACTTCCACAATCGCCATGAACGGTGTATGTTCGGGAATACGTATGTGTTGTACAGCCGCTTCAATCTGGAGCGGACATTCAACTATTTTATCTGGCGCCACCTGAACCGAGCATTCAGATGTCAGTCCAGCTACAGTGAATTTATCATGACAATATTCATAGCCCATCTTCCTTTTCTCCTCAGGAACCGGTGTGACTCCCGTATAACGACCCAATGCCTCAACTTGTCTCCACATTGCTTCATCTGGTAAATTAATCACACACTCCGGATGTCGACTCAGATTTTCATAGGCTTTGCCCTGTGTACCCAGACCGAGAACCAGACAATCCCCCAGTGCCCAAGACGAGGATAATGGTGACAGGTTGGTTGATCCATCCTCATTTAATGTGCTTAGCAGCACTACAGGCGTACCATAATATAAAATACTGGGATTAATCGTCTCATGTTGAATCACTTCTGGACTCGCGGACAACTGCTCTGTAGCGAAGTCCTGTTTCGTTATCTTTTTCATCCTGTACCTCTCCTGTTCCGATTCCAATGATTTATAAGCTTAATCTGACCCATATGGGACGATACAACTCGATTGTAATACAGTAATAGTTCAGGTATGATCGAAGTATGAATGTATATCCGAATATTACTGTTATTGCGTCGTTAATCGCTGATCCAAGCCGCGCTATTTTTCTATCATCCTTACTGGATGGCCGTGCGTTGCCCGCAGGAGAGCTTGCTCATATGGCAAGTGTCACTCCCCAGACGGCAAGCAGCCATCTAGCTAAACTCGTAGAGGGAGGATTACTCGAAGTTGAACAACAAGGGCGCCACCGATACTACCGTCTTGCAAACAAAGAAATTGCTAATCTGATTGAAAGCATGGCCAGTATTGCTCCGCCTGTACAGATCCGCTCTCTCAAACAATCCGATCAGCTTCAACAACTGAGTCATGCACGGACCTGTTATGGTCATCTGGCCGGGAAATTGGGAATCTCGCTCTGTGAAGCCTTAGTACAAAAGGGGTATCTTTCAGACCCCGAAGAGGCACACAGCAAGGATTATCAAGTTACAGAGAAAGGAATACAGTGGTTCACTACGTTCGGAATTGAACTTCAGATGAAGCCGGGATCACGCCGTGCCATCGCTCGCAAATGTCTGGATTGGAGCGAACGCCGTCATCATCTCTCAGGTATGCTTGGGGAACAACTCAGACATCGGTTAGCGGAACTGGACTGGATTCGTCAAAAAACAGGAAGTCGCTCTGTCGAAGTAACGGAAGCAGGCAAGAAAGGTTTATACGAGATGTTGAGCATTTCACTTTAGGCTGAGGCGTACACCAAGGATAAGCAAAGATCAGTAAACGCAAAAAATCCCCTTCACACTGACCGTTAACCGGTCTAATGTGAAGAGGATTCTTTGTGCAATCAGAACGGAGAAAGAGGAGTACTCTCACTTCGTTCGAGACTGCGAAGTATTGCTAACGAAGCTTATGCTCCGACGAACCTTTAGGGTTCTCATCCCTTTGCAGAGAAGTTTAATTCAGAACGGAGAGAGAGGGATTCGAACCCTCGCACCGCTTACGCAGTCTAACCCCTTAGCAGAGGGTCCCCTTATAGCCACTTGGGTATCTCTCCAAGAAATGGCTCCCCGAACAGGGCTCGAACCTGTGACAACTCGATTAACAGTCGAGTGCTCTACCAACTGAGCTATCAGGGAAAATTAACTTGAATAAGATTAATCTACCATGATTAATAATCCAAGTCAACATCCCTTCCATCACTTTCTTTAATACATTGAACGAAACGCACATCAGATATTCTGAAGCCCCAGTTTTCCCGCGCAGCGGCCACAACGGTAACGCTTCGGATCTATTTTCCGCTTGCGCAAATATTCCGTACCACAGCTCTTGCACACCAGCTTATAACGATATGGCAGCGGCTTTCTGCCTTTGCCGTCAGGAAGTGATTGGCAGTAACGCGAGCCGCCAACCTTCTGCAATAAAGCCTTGAATTCCGGGTCACGATGCTGATAGCCGCGCCCACGAATATGCAGATGATAGTGACACAGCTCATGCTTGATGATTTTCTCAACCTCATCTCGCCCATAGGCTTCGAGTTGATGCGGATTGATCTCAATCCGGTGACTTTTGAGCATATAACGCCCACCCGTCGTGGTCAGGCGACTGTTAAACAACGCTTCATGGGTGAACGGCACTCCGAAATGATCCAGGGATACCTGTTCAATCCATTGTTGCAATTCCTCATTTTCCATCGATATCCTCTCCTTGCACCCCCTCGGAGCATTTGTTTTTCCGGTATAATACTTGAATTTTAACCGTTTCGTAGGCTACACTGTCAAGTAGAATGTATGAGGGGAGATTATTACTCGTTATGCCTACAATGCGCTATGTCATCCTGCAGCAGGAACAACACTTGCAGTTCGTGGAAATGCCCGCAGATTACGCCTATCAACTCAGTGCGCTCAACCTGCGCCTGCACAAGGAAATTGATAAACTCACTGCAGCAGATGTCCCTGTCCTGCCTTGGGCGATCGCCGAATGTGACAGCCTCGATCTCCTAAACGAAAATCTTACTATCATCGGTGGCCTTGATTATATCAATGCGCTTGAAGAATCTTTTGCAGTATTACGTGAAAGCCATTATCCTTTGATTTCTCTCCTTACCGAGATTCGGGCTCTTCAGGCCCAACTGGAACAATGGTATGAAGAAGAGATGGAAGCCCTCTAATTCACCGCTGGTATCATTTTATAATGATGAGAACGAAAAGCACATTTCCCTGAATTGGGATTTGTGCTTTTTTTTGATTGAACCAGATTGATTTGCCGGAGGCCTCCACTTATCCCGCACAGTCCAGGCTATTGCCACATATGCTAACGTACAGATGAATTATGCAAGAGGAGGAGATACCCTTGCCTCAATGGCTTTGCAATCAACTGATGCGTGCATTTCACAAAAAGGACAGCCGGCAGATCAAGTTGCTGAACGAATGCTGGTTCTTTTATCGTAACAAACCAGCAAATGGCACACCACGCAGCGCGGAGAACGAACTTTAAGAGGTTGTTCATAAGAGTCTGCATTGGATTACGAAGGATGGCCCTTTGAACACGCACTTTAAGAAAATGCACATATTGCCCACCGTACTTACTAGAGGAATTAGAACGGATAACGGGACTATTACTGTCGACAACAAACAGCCTTCCTGGTTAGGGAAGGCTATTCTCCAATCCTACTATTTAAGAAGACTGTTGCGCAGAAGCAGGCTTCTTCATCGTCAGGCCGACACGGCCTTTTTTGGTATCCACACTCATAACCCAGACCGTTACATTATCCCCGACAGACACAACGTCCATCGGATGTTTAACATACCCGTTGCTGAGCTGTGAAATATGGACAAGCCCATCACTCTTGATCCCAATATCAACAAAGGCACCAAAATCAATAACGTTCCGAACCGTACCTTGCAGCTCCATGCCTTCCACCAGATCCTCAATTTTCAATACATCTGTACGGAAGATTGGCAACGGCATTTCTTCACGCGGGTCACGCCCCGGACGCTGCAAGCTGTCCAGAATGTCACGCAATGTAGGCACACCTACGTCCAGTTTCACAGCCAATTGCTCTGGCTGTTGCTCCGACAGTAATACCGACAGTTCCTTGCTGCCCAGCTTGTCCAGTGCAACCTGAAGCTCCTTGAACAGCTGATCCACTACCTTGTAAGACTCAGGGTGAATAGGTGTACGGTCCAGCGGGTTCTCTCCCTCACCAATACGCATAAATCCTACGCACTGTTCATAGGTTTTGGCACCCAGACGTGGCACCTTCTGAAGCTGACGGCGGTTTGTAAACCGGCCATTTTCTTCACGGTACTTCACGATGTTTTTGGCAATCGTAGCATTAACTCCGGCAACATATGACAGTAACGAAGGTGATGCTGTATTCACATCCACACCCACATGGTTAACTGCGGATTCCACGACAGCCTTCAGGCTTTCTTCGAGAATCTTCTGGGAGACGTCATGCTGATATTGACCCACGCCAATGGCTTTTGGATCAATCTTAACCAACTCCGCCAGCGGGTCTTGTACACGACGTGCAATGGAAGCTGCACTGCGCTCCGCAACATCCAGATCCGGGAACTCTTCCTGGGCCAGTTTGGATGCAGAATATACACTCGCGCCTGCTTCGTTAACAATCAGATACACAAGACTTTCATCACCGTTCTCCTGAATGATCTCGGCAACAAACTGCTCCGTCTCACGTGATCCGGTACCATTACCAATGACGATCAGTCCGATATCATATTGCTTGATCATGCGATGGAATACTTCGGCAGCTTCACGTTTCTTGTTGTGTGGTGGCGTTGGGTAGGTCACAGCCACTTCCAGCAGTTTGCCCGTATCATCTACTACAGCCAGTTTACAACCGGTACGATAGGCCGGATCGACACCCAGCACACGTTTGCCATGAATCGGCGGTTGAAGTAACAGGTTACGCAGATTGGCCGAGAATACCGATATGGCCTGATTTTCACCCTTTTCCGTGAGCTCTCCACGAACTTCACGCTCGATGGAAGGCGCAATCAGCCGCTTGTATGCATCTTCAATCACATCACGCAGGATATCCTGCACGGCAGAAGCACCACGAATGATCTGTCCTTCCATATGGCGATGGGCCGGTTCTGCCTGTACGTCCAGGCCGACTTTCAGAATACTCTCACGTTCACCGCGATTAATCGCGAGAATACGGTGTGGAGGCATCTTTTTGGCCAATTCGCGGTAATCATAATAATTCTCGTACACGGACTCCTCTTGAGCATCCTTCGCTTCGGAAGTCAGCATCCCGTGATCCAAGGTGTATCGACGAATCCAGGCACGAATGGCAGCATCATCTGCGATGTTCTCTGCGAGAATATCTTTGGCTCCCTGAAGCGCCGACTCCGCATCTTCTACACCCAGTTCAGCATTGATATATTTCGCAGCTTCCTGGAGTACATCTCCTTGTTTCGGTTGACCCCAGATCCATACAGCAAGGGGCTCAAGACCTTTTTCCTTGGCCACACTGGCACGCGTTTTCCGCTTCTGACGGTAAGGTCGATACAGATCTTCCACTTCCTGCAGCTTCACAGCTTGCGTAATGGATTGCTTCAGTTCTCCGGTCAGTTTGCCCTGTTCCTCTATAATACGGATGACTTCCAATTTGCGATCCTCAAGATTGCGCAGATAAACAATGCGTTCTTCAATCGATCGCAGCTGGTTCTCATCCAGCTCTCCAGTCATTTCTTTACGGTAGCGGGCGATAAATGGAATCGTATTGCCTTCGTCCAGAAGCTCCGACGTTGTGCGGACCTGCTTCAAGGACAGTGACAGTTCCTTGGCTACCTGTTTGATGATTCGTTCATGGCGTTCTGCCTTTATTGTTTCTTCATTGGGTTCCAGAACCGTTTCCTGTTCAGACAAAATAAATCCCTCTTTCCTTCCTGAATCGTTCGTTACAATCATTTCAGGGCAGCTTTGCTGCTGTAATTACAGTATAGTTGAACCATTTGTTTCTTCCACTCTACCCTATATTATCACAGAATCACGTCCAGATTTCCATCAATCCGCAAGCATACAAGTTCTGACAGAATGATGTCATCCTCCAGCCTTCCCCATTACGTCAAAAAAAGACCGAAAATCGTCATCACGACGCTCCTCGGTCCTCCCTTTTTTTAAAGCTTTAAATAAAATAGCAATCTAGACGCGCTCGAACCGGAACATCTCGCTCAGATAGTCTCCTGATGTGCTGCCTACCGAAATACCGCCATACATGAGGGCATCGCCGGTAAAGGTCTCCGATCCGCCTTTCAGACGGTAATCCGCATTAGGGTCCAATCCTTTCAGCTTCAGGCGCTGAAGTGGCGCATTGGGCTCAGAGAGCACACGGAAGTAGAATACAACAGCTTCGCTTCCGTCCGGTGCAATAAACATCCACGCCGTCTCATTGCCTTCAAACGGACTGAGCAAGCGACGGAATGTTCCATATTGAACCGTTCCACGAATCTCTTTGTACAGCTCAACCTGGGCTTTCACGATGTCGTTCTCTTCCTCCGTGAATTTTGTCAGGTCCAGCTCGTACCCAAAGTTGCCCGACATCGCAACATGTCCCCGAATCTCAAGAGAAGTGATCCGGTTGACCTGATGATTCGGTACCGCTGAGATATGCGATCCCATCGAACTTACCGGGTATACAAGACTCGTACCGTATTGAATCCGCAGGCGGGATATAGCATCCGTGTTATCACTTGTCCACGTCTGTGGCATGTAATACAGCATACCTGGATCGAAGCGGCCACCACCACCTGAACAGCTTTCAAAGAGAATGTTCGGGAACGCCGAAGTGATTCGTTCCATAACGTCATACAGTCCGAGCATGTAACGATGCGCTGTCTCACGCTGTCTATCTGCCGGAAGCAATGCAGAACCCACTTCCGTCATATTGCGGTTCATGTCCCATTTCACATAAGTGATTGGTGCAGAACCAAGTACGTCTGTTAACATCCGCACAATCTCATCACGTACATCCTGACGAGAGAAGTCGAGTACCAGTTGTTGACGTCCTTCTGTGCGGCGACGATCAGGCACATGCAGACACCAGTCCGGATGCGCTCGGTACAGCTCACTGTCTGGTGAGATCATCTCAGGCTCAAACCACAATCCGAACTGCATATCCAGACCTGTTACGCGGTTAGCCAGATCATCCAATCCCTGTGGCAATTTGTTCTTATCTACAATCCAGTCGCCCAGCGAGGAGTTGTCACTGTCCCGATGTCCAAACCAGCCATCATCCAAGACAAACAGCTCAATACCCAGCTTCTGTCCGGCGCGAGCGATCTGCTCAATCTTGTCTGCATTGAATCCAAAGTAGGTTGCTTCCCAGTTATTGACCAGAACCGGACGTTCCGCATTACGGAACTTACCACGCGCAAGACGCTCCCGATACAATTCGTGGTAGGACTGTGACATGCCGTCCAAACCTGCAGCCGAGTACACCATAACCGTCTCAGGTGTCTGGAACGTTTCTTGCGGCTCCAGCTTCCAGCTGAACTCGAACGGATTGATTCCGAGTGACACACGGGTGGTGTGGAACTGATCCACTTCAGCCTGTGCAGTGAAGCTACCACTATAGACGAGACTGAATCCATAAACTTCACCTTGGTCTTCATCCGTGCCTGGTGTCATCAGTGCAATAAAAGGATTCTGCTGGTGACTGCTTGAACCGCGACGGCTCTCAATCCCTTGCAGGCCTGACGCAAGCGGTCTGCGAACAATATCACGTTCCCGTGTCCATGCCCCTGACAACTGCAACAATTCATAATCTGCATGCGGAAAATCAACAGATGAACTGAGCGCACGCGCCACATTCACTGAGGTAGCGCTCTCATTAACGATACGCATGGAGCGTGTAATCGCATTAAATGCCGTAAAGGCTGTATAGGAAAGCTCGATTTTGATACCCGCAACGCGGTCTTCCAACTCAATAACCAGCGTCTCTGCTTCTTCATCGGATTCAACATACGTTGCTGGCAAACCAGTAAGCGCTGTCTTTCCTTTGACCAATCGATGGCCTGTATACGTAAACTCCGAAACCGTCGAGCCATTCTCAAGTTCCAGTTGGATAGCCGGATTACGGAAATCACTTGTGCCATACACGGGTAGTTCCACTGCCAATGTATCAAATGAAATTGTACGGTCCTCTGGTACCGGGTTCGGACTGAAAGATGCTCGTTCTGTACGAACATGCAACCAGCTCAGATCGGTGTCGCGTAATTTTTTGCCATAATACAAATGCACCAAATATCCTGAAGGCAGTACCTGAAATACGTAACTGGCCTCGCGGGTCTGTAAATGAAACTGAAGTTTCTCCTGATTGATGTAAATGCTCATATGTCTCCTCCACCTCTATATATAGGTCTTTCGGGTAAACGGTTTCTCAGGTTTCATTATAGCGAAAAGATCGCCAATGTTCTACGCTTTCATCAAGCTTTAATCAAAAGAGCGCATAACAGCCCGAAGGATGTCATACGCTCTTTTGGTTACAGTCTGAATTCAGTGTGTTCCCTTACGGGAACATCCATTGCCAACGGACGGCAGTGCAGCGTACAAGACGCTGGTTGTTGCCTTAAAAATCGATTAAACCAAGGCTGATCTGTAAGGCTTCGTTGACCAATTTCATGGTCTCCTCGTCCAGATGGGTAATCTTGTCAGTCAGCCTCTGTTTATCAATCGTCCGTATTTGTTCGAGCAAAATAACCGAGTCCCGGTCAAAGCCGTGTGCCGCCGCATCAATTTCAACATGCGTTGGCAGCTTTGCCTTCTGGATTTGGGCGGTGATAGCCGCCACAATACAAGTTGGACTGAACCGGTTGCCGATATCATTCTGGATCACCAGAACCGGCCTGACTCCACCTTGCTCGGAACCGACAACGGGAGAAAGATCCGCAAAAAAAACGTCACCACGTTTTACGATCAATGTCTACACCCCGCTAACTAAGCGGTCCAGAGTGCTGTCCGCATCTTCCTCCGCATGAAAGGCTTCGGATGCCATGGTCAGATTAATTTTTGCCATCTCCATGTACCCTCGCTGCATCGTTTCACGGATGTAACGTTTCTTACGCTCCGTTAAATACAGCTTCATAGCCTGCCTAATCAATTCGCTGCGGTTGGAATTCTCCAGCGCTACGATGCCATCCACTTCCTGCAAAAGATAATCAGGTAAACTGATCATGATCCGCTTGGTGTTCTGCAAGTTGGCCACCTTTCTTCCACCCCCACAAACCTTTCGCCATTGTGAACCAGTATTACGTTTTTCCAGAACTTTTATACAAAGGAATATATATGCCCCGAGTATATCAAGTATGCTGTACTCCATTATAAACACGGGGAACAATATTCGTACAGACCAAACATCTCAATTCAGGAATTAAATCCTTACCGTCATACATAATTCGAGATGCTCCGACAGTTTTCCTTCTGTTCTGAAAAAAAGTTTATTGGGAATGACGTCCAGTTTACCTGTCAGGATGTCAAAAGTGGATTGATTCTGGCGACTACTGCTCCCCCGCGGGTATATACCCGCGGAATGCGGTGCGCCATCATGCAGATCACTTCATAAGCAATCGTACCGAGCTGAGATGCCACCTCGTCTGCGGTTATTACGCCACCAGACTGATGACCGATGAGGACAACCTCTTCGCCGACTTGAATTTCTTCCGCCTCTTCCGCGAAAGATTGTAACGACACCATACACTGATCCATGCAGATTGTACCGACGACAGGGACGCGGCGTCCGCGTACAAGCACTTCTGCTTTACCTGTCAGCATTCTGGAGAATCCGTCTGCATATCCGATCGGCAGGGTCGCTATTCGTTCGTAACCTTGCGTAAAATAACGGGTTCCGTAACTGATCCCCCAATGGGGTGGCAGTGTTTTGACCAGAACCGCTTTTGTCTTCAGCGTCAATACCGGGGACAGCTTCACCACCTGATGATTCACCTCAGCCGAAGGATACAGTCCGTACAGGCTTATTCCCACACGTACCATGTCATAGGACAATTCCGGTGTATCAATGGCAGCGGCGCTGTTCGCCGTATGTATAATCGGGATGGAACATCCCTGATCCCTGAGCGCACGAACTACGCTTTGGAACCGTCTATACTGCTCCAGTGTATAGGTTTTGTCTTCTTCATCTGCTCTGGCAAAATGGGTAAACATACCTTCCAGCATCACCTGATTGAGCGAAGCTACTTCCTGAATGAAAGCCAATGCCTCATCGCCAGGCAACAGACCTAATCGGCCCATGCCGCTGTCGATTTTAATATGAACCTTCAGTTGGTTAGCGAATGTGCTCGCATCCAGATGTCGAATGGCGTCAAGCACTTCCCTGCTGAACAATGTGACGGTCACATCATGTTGCCATGCAACAGCGATTCCTTCAGGCGGCGTATATCCCAGTACCAGGATTGGAATCGTAATCCCATGTTGTCGCAGTTCTAGAGCTTCGTCAAGAAAAGCCACACTTAAGTAATCCACACCCACTCGTTCCAGTTCCCTAGCCGTCTCCACCGCTCCATGTCCATAGGCATTGGCCTTCACACAGGCGAGGAATTTCATGCCCTGAGGCAATGCCTCGCGGAAAGCTTCTACGTTAGTACACAAATGATCCAAA
This sequence comes from Paenibacillus sp. FSL E2-0151, assembly GCF_037993015.1. NCBI lineage: Bacteria > Bacillati > Bacillota > Bacilli > Caryophanales > Paenibacillaceae > Paenibacillus > Paenibacillus sp. FSL E2-0151. The sequence continues at coordinate 1,644,611 of NZ_CP150308.1, read as the reverse complement.
TTGATCTCCGCTTGGGTCGGCCGATATTGTCCTTGCACGTTAAGTCACCTTCTCTAATCATCTTAATCCGGCTCACGTCAGACTCCATCGTAATGCTCCAGCATGTGACTGTCAAATGAACCGAAGTTTCGCATCCAAAAACAGATGTAAGGTGTGCCTTTTGAAGAACAAATGCGAACACAGAAGAAGACCGATAAGCGAGATTAGCAGGGCAAAATCCCACTTTTCACCCAAGCAAAATCTGCTTATATCGATTATTTACCCGGTTCCCTCTGCGTAGAAGCGCATTTTGCTTTATTGAGTGTATCGGGTAAGAAAAACAGCGCTAAATGAATACCTTTCTTACATCAAAGCAAAGCACCGGAGAACAGGTCTCCGATGCTTCTTAGCATTCCTTATGTTTATGCTACTATTCGTTCATTTGTTCAAAAATCATTTGCCTGACTCTTCCTGCATCGATGTTGCAATGCGTGCCATTTCGTTCTGAGGCAGGTCGGCACTGGTGATCCGATATTCTATGCCATCTGTCATCCATGTCAGAGTCTTCAATGCATCTCCGCTGATCATCCCCAGTGTGAATCCAAGATCTACTACACTGGATGGAGCAAGTGATACAGCTCGATCCTGTGGTCTGGCTTCGAATATCGTGTAATTATATGTTCCTTCATAACGAAGCATAACCGAATAGTCTCCCGCTTCTTCCAGAATCTGATCGTCCTTGAGCTGCACGCCTTCCGGCGCATAGGTCGGCTGAATCACGCCGAAGCTGTCTGCCCCTTCCGGTTCTGCAAGTGTTGGCTCTTCGCCTTCCTGACCTGTTGCAGCACCTTCTGTACCTTGCTGCTCTGTGTCACCACCTACACCCGACTGTCCATCAGTAACGGCTCCATCAGGTTCCGGCGCAGTCTGAGGATTGGCAGGTTCTTTACCGCCCTCACCTGTTTGCTCCGCAGGAGTTACACCAGAATCCGTTCCTGTTTGGCCGCCCTCTTTTGTAGCTGCTGTCATGTTACGTTGCATGTCAAAGGCGTCTTTCTCAAATGCAGCACCAAATTTGAAGGAATCGAACTTCACATCCACGACCACATTGGCATTGGAGTCGGATACCTCAACCTGTTTCGGTGCGTAATCACTTTTGTTCAGCCAGATCTTCTGTCTGACGAGTGCATGTGTATTATAATTGGCAGCTACATCAAAAACATAGCTCTCCTTCTCATCCGCAAACTGACGGGTTGTATCCCCCGTAATGCTCCGAATCAATGTTTCATAGAGATATACCTGTCCTTGATTATCTGGCCAATTGCTCTGAAAACGGAAGCTTTTGTTCTGGCTCGGTGTCAAAACAAACACGCCTTCATCGTTACGCAGTACAATCTGTGTTACATCCTTTTTGGCATTCGTTAACGCAATACGATAATAGGAAGGCTTCTGATGCCATACCTCGACCTTGTACTGCTGCGGCGTATCTCCGGTATGCAGCGTCATCACGCCTGCCCCCTGGTAACTTTCCATCTCTCCTACGACTTCGTTCAGATCTTTGACCACAGCTGCCGCATCCTTCTTCCCGCAGGCGGCAAGTAAGGCCGATAAGACCAATACCATGGCAAGCATCCATGATATTCGGCGCATGACATCATCCCCTTTAGCACATGTTTTCACTTCAGGATTGTGCTTGCAGCAGAATCCCTACTTGATTAGTACATGTTATGAGGGACTTGTTCGATATATGCGGACTAGTTTGACAAGCAATCGGTGAAGTCCGTTAATACGGCATTGCTACGCAAAATCAGTCTCAGGGAGGATGTTAACTTTATCCAGAAAAGGCATAGTGAATTGTAGGAGATTATTCGTTTTATTGAATATTAGGAGGAAAAGGTATGACGACAACAAAGCTTCGCACATCACTGGAAGGACTGGATGAATTCATCGACGAGCAGCTTCAATTATGGAATGGTGTCGGCACAGCGGTGGCGGTGGTCCATAAGGATAAAGTCGTCTGGCAAAAAGGCTACGGTTATCGTGACCTGGAGTCCAAACTTGAAGTTACCCCTAATACGTTGTTTGCCATCGGTTCAAGTACCAAAGCCTTTACCGCAGCAACTGCTGCTCTGCTTGTGGATCAGGGGATACTGGACTGGGATACCCCTGTGAAGTCGTATATGAAAGACTTCCAGATGTTTGATCCGGTCGCAACAGAACGTATAACTATTCGCGACATGCTGTGTCATCGTTCGGGTCTTCCAAGGCATGAGTTGGTATGGTACAACTCCCCGCGTACAAGAGAAGAACTTGTTCGAACATTACAGTATCTGGAGCCAAATCAGGATTTCCGAAACAAATGGCAGTATCAGAACCTGATGTACATGACGGCAGGTTATCTGGTTGGACAGCTCAATGAAACTTCGTGGGAGCAGATGGTTCAGAAGACTCTATTTAATCCGCTGGGTATGAACTCAAGTCTGTTCTCTGTTGAAAAAATGCAACTTCAGCCTAACTATGCTTACCCTTATATGGAGAAGGATGGTCAGAATACGAGAATACCTTTTCGAGCCATTGATGCCATAGGACCTGCTGGTTCCATTAACAGCAATCTAATCGATATGATTGCATGGCTTCAATTCCAGTTGCATCAAGGTCAATGGGAAGGAACGTCATTGATATCTAAGGAACAGATGAAGATTATGCATAGTCCTCAGATGCCCAGTGATTCGCCGTTTATAAGCCAAGAACTGCCTATGAGTACATATGGTCTGGGTTGGATGATTGAGCCTTATCGTGGACATGCCATGATTCATCATGGTGGGGCTATTGATGGCTTTGCATCACAAGTTGCCTTTTTGCCAGAGGAGCAGATTGGAATCGTGGTTCTGAGTAATACCAACGGAAGTATAATTCCCTATACGGTTGCTTTTCGTATCATGGACCGACTGCTTGGATTAGAACCCGTCAATTGGAGTTTCAAATTGAGAAAATTAATGGGGAAAGAATCAACAGAAACGGAGGCTAATCCGGAGAATCCTCTGGAAGTGCCTATTCAAGCAGACACTGCCGTTGAGGAAAATATTGAAGAACCTCACATCATACCTTGTGATCGCCCTTACACCGCTTATGCGGGTATTTACACGCATCCTGGTTATGGCGAGATGTCGATTCAAGAGACAACGGACGGGTTGCAAGCAACCTTTAACGCCATTGAAATGCCCATGGAATACACCGGGAAAGATACGTTTTCCGTCGAATTTGTGTTATTCGGTCTGAAGATCACGTATACGTTTACCCTCAATGAATCTTCAGAAGTTGCTCAATCCATCTCCATTCCTTTGTTGCTTGAACCGGGTACAAAGCCTATTGAATTCATCAGGGTTTCGTAAATGATCTGAAACTATATAAATTGAACTAATGAATATATTTACACTGGTCACTCCGATGACAGAACAACCTTCTGATCGCTGTTATCCCCAGATTTTTTTGATTTCTTTTCATAAAGTGAAAATCCGGGGATAAAGGCGAACGCTCTGCTTCCTCAGGTTATTTCTGTCCTCTCCGTTTTGTATAAATGTTTAGTTCAATTTATATAGAAAACGCCTGATTCATTTCCGTTGTGGCAGCTAATCCTACCACAACGGAATATACACCGGATAACTCGTATCCTCTTCAGCGGCCCCAGGGCTTCTCTTCACCCACAATCTGCGCAGATCAGGCAGACCATACCCCGCAAGACGATAATCTCTCAGCGAATCATGATGGGTGTGTTCTTCCTTGAAGCTGTATGTGGGCAGAAGCAATGCCTCCTGAATCAGTCGATCTTCTAGCCGAATCAATCTATTCAACCGCTCCGCAGGTTCCTGGATCATGACCACTCGTCCACATTCCTGTTCCAGTTCATGTCTCCAGTAATCATTCATCGCAATCAGGAATAACGTGTTCTGGAAGGTGTACATCGTCACGAGACTCAGCACGACATGATCATTGAAGATTTCTCCTGTATAGATCAGATCACAATCCCCGAACCCATCTTGATAGACTGCATGGATCGGATCTCCCGGCATAATGTTGATATGTAGGCCAATCTGTTTACATCTCTCTGCAAACCAGACCATATCCATCTCCATCTTCTCGCCTTCTTCCACCCACAGACTTAAACTCTGCCCTTGGTAAGAGCTATGACGCAATAATGCTGAGGCCCGCGCCAGTGAGGTCTCCACGAAAAGGTCAGGAACAGGTGTGACCGAACATTCTATTTGTTCCGATTGCTGTTTCCATGGCTCCCCTTGATCTGAACCCACCTTTAAAGGTTGCTGTTCTCGTCCTCGAATCAGACTATAGGCAGCCTGCGTGTTCGTGCTTCCGAGCGCTTGCGACAACTCCTGCGCATTCAATAGCTGTTGAACAGCCCGGCGAAAATTCAAATCATGCTGCGGCCCTTCCTTTTGCATATTAAACGTCATATACATGCCACCCAGCATCTCATGTTGCACGGCACGAGGCTCCGCATCCGGAAATATATTATGCTTGATGACGGACTCCACCCTCCCAGAATGGGGAAGTTGCCATATTTCAACGCGGTCAATATAGGCTCGGCCTCGGAAGTAGGAAGGAAATACTTCCAACACAAGCAGCTTGGAATCATGACGTGTCAACCGATAAGGTCCTGTTCCAATCGGATGGAGCGGATTCATCTCCACATCTCTCGGCAAGATCGATGCAGACATACTACTCATCAGATCCGGGAACATGAAGTTAGGCTTGTTTAACACAAAACGTACAGTCAATTCGTCCAACGTCTCTATGCGCTCAATAGATCCAAACAGAGGCCTGCACGGGTTACTATTGTCAGAGATAATGCGATCAAAGGTAAACTTCACGTCCTCTGAATCCAATATTCTGCCATGATGAAAGGGTATACCTTTGTGCAGATAAAAGGTCCATTCGCTCCCCTCTGAATGACTCTCCCATGCTACAGCCAGACTCGGTTCACAGACCTGGTGTTCAGCATTATAACGAACCAAACGATCAAAAACCTCCGCAACAATAAAAACTTCTCCCCACATGGCCGTCTGCGTGGGATCCAATGTCTTAAAAGGGATATTCCGTGGAATCCGCAATGTATCCACTCGTCCTCTGTCCCCTCCATTCGAACGCAGACCAAATTGATGCTGCATTTGCTGCATCAGATGTTCTCTCATTGTAATTGGTAAGGTGGCGGCCAGTTCATAGGCGTCCTCCATCCTGTTCCCATCCAGGAGATGTTCAAATCGTTCACGCGCCACTTCAAGCAACGGAACACAAAATACCAGCATCGATTTTTTGCCTCTTCCGCGTTGCGGGTTCCACCTGACCCATCCGTTCTCCTTGAATTTGTTCATAATGAGGTTCATATTGCGCATGGTACAACATAATAGATCGGCGAGTTCACCTACGGTTGTATGCACTTCTTGTTCATCATGTACATGTGGAAAGTTTAATCGCAGTTGAATGTAATGTTCTGATACGTCCATATATGCCCTACCTTCTGCTAAAATACGAAATCCATCCGGATGCTTCTACAGTTTTTCTTCAGGTTTTCCTCCATTATACTCAGTAACATCAACACGACCAGTGGGAAGGAAGAAAAACAACTTATGAAATACGCCGATTTGCACCCGAACATCAGGATACGTATCATTACTGATTTTTTCACCGATCTGACCCAAAAGTCCATCATTCCATTCATGGCGATCTATCTGAGTATTCAGATTGGTGCAGGTTTGGCGGGGTTATTGCTTACGGTCAATATTGTCGCTTCCATGATTGTGGGATTGTGGGCAGGATATTGGTCTGATCGAATTGGACGGAAGAAGTTAATGGTGGTTGCACAAACTCTGCAGGTAGTGGCTCTACTTTGTTTGGCCATCGCCAATTCGCCGTGGATGGATTCGATCATTGTCACTTGTCTCATGTTTCTGCTCAGCAGTCTCAGTTCAGGGATCACCGTGCCGATTGCTAATGCCATGATTGTCGACGTGAGCAGTGAACATGAACGTCATTATGTATATGGATTGCAATATTGGACAACAAACGTTGCTGTAACTTTTGGTGCACTGATGGGCGGGCTATTTTTCGAATCATTTCGTTTCCTATTGTTCAGTCTGGTATGCCTTGAAAGCCTAGCTACCCTGTTTATTTTGATCTTTATGATTCGTGAAACAATGGATAAACGTGTATTTGGTTATGGCGATACTCCCATCCAGAGGAACATACTGAAAACGTACTGGGCGGTCTTTCAGGACAAACGTTTCATGATATTTTTCACGGCTACTGTACTTGCAGTCTCCCTGGAATTTCAGTTGGATAAATACATCGCTGTTCGTCTAAAAAATGAATTCACCGCCCAACTGTTCGGCTCAGATGTCTCAGGTCTGCATATGTTCAGCCTGATCATGGTCATTAACACCGTTATGGTCGCTTTGGTTGCCATTCCATTCTCCAGATGGATAGGTCGCTTCCAGTCCCGATCTATTATGACTGTTGGTATGCTCCTCTATACCGCAGGTTTCACCGTACTTGCTTTCAGCAACTGGGCCTGGTTACTCATCTCATCCGCTATATTGCTAACGATTGGAGAATTGATGTACGCCCCTGTTCGTCAGGTCATGCTCGCGGGCATAATTCCAGATTCGGACCGTGCTGCCTATATGGCTGCTGACGGGTTGAGTTACAACGCCGCTGCCCTTCTCGGCAGTCTCGGGTTAACCATTGGAGCCTTTCTGCCCTCCTATGCGATGGCTGGTCTGTATATCTTGATGGGGCTTGGAGCGCTCATCTTTTTCCGAATGTTACTTCGGAAGGCAGAGGAACAGAATCAACATCTGCCGTGTGCAGATGCATCTTGATTTCACTTTTCTGGCAACTTTTCCGAAAACAAAATAATTATCCTAGGGAGCCCAACTGGCTCTCTTTTTCATGTCCACTATCAACGTTTATAAGTAAATGATCTTTAACATTTTGTATATTATAGTTTACATTTAGTCAAATATCATGTACATTGGGTTCATGGAGGTGAGCAAGTGGAAGAATTACACAATCACGTTCGGGAGTTACGAGCCAGAGACCGGATATCCCAAGCAGAACTGGCCAAACTCATTGGTGCATCCCGTCAAACCATTGCCCTGATTGAGCGTGGAGATTACTCTCCGTCGGTCGTTCTGGCACTAAAAATAGCACATGTATTTCATGAACCTGTCGAAAAAATCTTTGAACTGAAAGGTGGAGATTAAAATGAAAAATTCATCATCCTCGTCCATTAAAAAGCGGTTGCGTCTTCCCTTGTATGCAGCCGGTGGCGCTGTAGTTGGTTTTCTCGGCGCTAGCGGAGTCAGTAAACTCCCTTCTGACTTGAACTGGACGCTGTCCGTGTATTATGACTATGATCTTTTATTCGCAATCCTGGCGGCTCTTGTGGTAGTTATGACGGTGTGGAACATCTTCAGTCTCTCCCGCACGCCATCTGTCCCTCCCATGGAAAATGATGCTTATGGAGATTCCGATTCACTCATCTCTCCCGCAGAGCGCTCCCTCGGAAAAGCGATGATACTCAGCGGATTCAGCGTTATTCTTACGTTTACCTGGGCAGCACTTGCTTTATCCTTGTATGCATCCAACCGAACCATGCCGAATTCTCCAGAACTGTTCAACCTCTTGAATTTTGTTGCTTCATGTATCTCTATTATCATCGTTGTGGTCGTGCAAACTCTGACTGTGAAGCGATACAACCGTTATTATCCTGAGCGCACTCTGGATCTGAACTCGCGCAATATGAAGAAAGATCATTTTGAGAAGCTGGATGAAGGCGAGAAATGGATTGTCTATCGCGCAGCCTATCGTTCTTTTCAGATGATGAATGTACTTCTTGGGGTTGGAATGGTCTCTATGGTTCTATATTCGATGCTCTTTACCTTTGCTCCATTCCCAATTGTGATGCTCTCTGTGATCTGGATTGCCAACATTGGAATCTATTATCGTGAAACCTATCGTGCGAGTAATCAGTAATACATGAGTAGGTAACTATTTTGTAAATATTTTCATAAAGGAGTGTTTGCATGCATTTATCCAAACGAAAGACCCGTTTCAGGTTCACCTCCCTAACAGGAGCTTTTATGGCTGCGGTTCTGTCTCTCAGTCTGTGGGTACCCGCAGTTCAGGCGGAGACCGCGACTCCAGTAGCTGCTGAACAAGGAAAGACGAAAGCGCTGACAACTGAATCGGCTACAGCTTTTCTGGATTCATTCTTCGATTCACCTGAGGCAAAACCCCATTATGTGGGAGCCTCCGTTGTTGTTGTGAAGGATGGCAAAGTTCTGGCGGAAAAAGGATATGGCTTCTCCGATGTGGAGAGTAAAACAGCGATCGATCCGAAAAATACGGCCTTCCGTGTAGCCTCTGTATCCAAAACGTTCACGTCAGCTGCTGTAATGCAGCTAGTGGAGCAAGGCAAGGTTGATCTGCAAGCTGATTTTCAGACCTATGTGAAAGGGCTCGAATTCGATAATCCTTTTGACAAACCTGTAACTGTGGAGAACCTGCTCACACACACGACCGGATTCGAGATTCGTGATCCGCAGCAGGAAGACATCCATACTGATTTCGACAAGTACATAGCGATGGAGGATTACGCTAAGCAACACATGCCTCCTGTCGTTCGCGAGCCTGGTAGCGCCTATATGTACGATAATTTCTCGTTTTTGCTGCTTGGCATGATTGTTGAGAATGTAAGCGGCGAGCCCTTTGAATCCTACATGCAACAACATATCTTCAAACCGCTAGGAATGGATAATAGCAGTTTCATGCTGGACAAAAAGTTCCAAAAGCAGCTGGCCACGGGCTATGATGCGGCACACAATCCGCTTGATCTTTACACCATCTCTCCAACACCAATGCCTCAAGGTGGCATGTTGTCTACCGCTGAGGACATCGGGAAGTTCATGATTGCGTTCCTGAATGATGGCGTGAAGGACAACAAGCGAATTTTCAAGGAATCCACGGTAAAAAGTATGGAACAGTACCGTTCTTCCATTCATCCACTGTTACCAAACACGACGTATGGATTCGAAGCTGCATTTCAGCTTCCCGGAGCAGGAAGTAGTCCAAAAGTTATTACAAAAGGAGGCGACCTGACCGGATTCAGCTCTTATCTCTTCCTTATTCCCGAGCAAAATACAGGCGTTTTCCTGACGTATAATCAAAATGGAGCACTTCGTAACCTGTTCTACCCTGCATTCATCCAGAGCTTCTTCCCGGAATATGCAGAGCCTGTACAGTTCAAGGAATACACGCCGCAATCCGCAGCTGAGCTGCAACGCTTCACCGGATTGTACGCAGATCTTCGACTTAGCACGATTGTAAGTTCCTTGAAAGGTGGCGGGGATAAGCCAGGACAACTGAGCATTAACGATGTATTCCTGGGTCAACGCAACCTGATTCAGGTGGAAGATAATCTCTTCAAAGATGAATTGACTGGTCAATTCACAGCATTCAAAGAATATGCAGATGGAACCACATACATGAAAGAACCTTACCTCAACCCTATGGGTTATGAGAAAAAAGGTCAAAAGCCTATGGGCTTCCGGGATGTTCGTGAGAACAGTCCTTATGCCGAAGCCATCTATGCCATACAATCTCTTGGATATTATGAGAATGATGGCAACAAGTCTTTCCAACCAAAAACAGGTGTGACACGAGCTGAATTTATTGAGAACACCCTTAAACTGAGTGGATTGAAGCCCAGCAAAACTACGCCTCCTGCTGGCACCGACTGGGCAGATCATGCAGCAGCCGGATATATTCAACTCGGATATGAGTTGGGTATGATTACTGGCACGGACGAACAGCAATTTAAGCCGGATCAAGTGATTATCCGACAGGAAGCCATGGTCATGATGTGGAGAATTATGCAACTACAATATCCTAGCGAACTGTTCAATGATGTGAAACTTGCGGGGCACACAGATGCATGGGCTGTACCAGCCATTCAGATGATGGCGAAGCTTGGTATCCATGGACCCGAGGTGAAGGTAATGGAGGATGGTTCTGTTGATTTCCTTTCCCGCAAACCTCTGATTCGTCAGGAAGAGGCTGCGATCATGTATGCGCTGCTTACACAACCAACAGATCAAATCGTCGCTGAACTGATGGCTGCTAGGCAGCCGCAAGCAGAACCTGCTGAAGAAGCCGAAGCTGCAGAGGAGACATCTGAAACTGCACCGGTTCCAGTACCAGCGCCTGTCCCTTCTGCTACTTCAGCACAATAAAATAAAACATCTTCATACCGATTAGATTTATCATGCTCATGATGCAAAAAAACAGGCTTGTTCAGAAGGGTACGATCCTTCTCGAACAAGCCTGTTTCGTTACTTTTCCTAACTTATTATAGCGATCTGTTACTCAGTTATATCCGTCTCTATTCGATCAACGAAGATACATGGAGGTTCCCGTTGCGCTGATCAAACTTGGCTGCAGCGGTCTGAGCATGCTCCGCAAAGTAATCGGCCAGCTTGAGCAGGTCGCCCGGGTTACCTTCATACGGGAAGGATGCTGGCAAACGCAATCGGTATTCTGGAGATTCTTCCACCCAGCGGCGAAGCAACGATGCCGCTCTGGCATAAAACAACATTTTAGCGTAAGGATCTTCATGATCAGCAGCGAACACCAGTGTTTCCTCCAGCACATCAATGCCTTTTGCCGGATTCGTACGTGTGAGATAATCCATCTGCTCCGCAAAACTCTGCACAAAATCGTTCTGGCCTTTAATCAGGCGATATCCCTTGGTCTGATGTTTATCTGCTTCCGCAGTCCGTCCCAACCGATATAGCGGCATCAAAATTTCAGACAAAGTCAGATGCGGAATCTCTGCACAGCTCATACGCCCTTTCAGGATAGGCTGTGCCGCCTCCAACACCTTCTCATCGTCTCCTTTTAACAAGAAATATCGCATAATCTCATCCTGCTCACAGGCTTCGCAGTCACTCATAAAGTCACGATCCATCGTTCTGAATCGATCATAACTACGTCCCGCTTCCTCCAGCTCCCCAAAATCCATAAAGATCCGGAACCGATAATACCAGTAGGAGCGTTCGCTGTAACCGTAGGACTTGAAGCGCCGTCCGAAATCCTCCAACAGCTCTAGGATCTTCTCGCGTGATATTTCCGGGAAGTCGGGCATCTTGCCCAATATCCATTTGTACGACCACATTAACGTTTCTTCATCATATTCTTCGGGCTGTTGGTCGAACTTGCCCAGCTGCCAGGAAAAAGCAATCAGTGCTTTCATCGGATAACCACAGAATGTTGCTGTCTCCACAATCTCCGATCTTGCTTCATATGCCTCTTCCTCCATGCCGTTCACATCGGCAACTCTTGCCGCTTCCTCCAGCATACCAAGCTTCGCCGGACCATTGGGCAAACCATAGGCCTCGTCCATCAGTTCTTCAAAATCCATCTCTGTCTTCATCAGGCTTCCCCCTTACGATCTGTATTGGCACGCAAACCCCAATCAATAAAACGAACAATGCCCTGATTTAACACTTCAAGCTCCTGCTTGCTCATGGCATAATGCCCCATCATCAGTGCATTGACGTATAACATTTCGATGGCAATCGGTGTCATCTGGTCATCCGGTGATGTCAGTACCCGCTGAATGATCGGATTACTCACGTTCAAATACAAGGTTGAGTACCCTGCTGAACTCATGCCAGAAGACAATGAACCCAGAACAGACGAGAACAATTCCGTGCTCTCCTCGCTTGCTTTTTCAAGCGCACGAAGTGTTGAGGATTCCTGAGACAGCGTGAACAACACTGGCAGATCCGATGGCTTAAAACCTTTCACCTCAGCCCGACAACGGAAGCGCTGTAAGGCAGAATCGGCCAGTCGCAACGCATCATAATACTGATTACGCTCAGCGGGTGGCACATCGGTGAAACTCATCGAGACCTGATCCGGCTGTAGCCGCTCCGTGTGTACGTTGTGCACGGTCATCGGCAGTGTCGCCATCAAATCGCTGTCATAGATATAACCACCGTTAATTACCAGCATCGATTGTGCGGAAGCTACATGATGAATCTGACGGTACTCATCAACAGAGGACGTGAAATACAATGTCTCTCCTTCATCAATTAACTCACCCAATTCACGGTGACCCCTCGTACTCTCAAATGGCAACCAGCGATGAATCATCGCGTAGAATGCTTGATCCTGCACAGCCAATGCCTTCATGGACAGAGCATGCAGACGAATCAGCTTCTGAAGCCGTTCCGTCTGGCTCTCAGCCATGTCGGCCAGTCCCTTGCGAAGTGCGTCTCCGAGTTCGGAGCGAACTTCCTCCAGCTTCTCATTTTCATAGAAATGTTCCCGTGATGCCGTCGGTTGAAGCTCATCTGTCCAGATCAGGCATTTCACAAAGAAAGCCCACTCTGGCAAAATGTTCTCGGCCTTCTCCGAAATCAGCATTCGCTTCAAGTAAACCCGGTGAGAACGCTTGGCGTTCAGATTAACCGCGTGTGGCAGTACAAAAGCAATACCCCCGGTACGGCCTGAAGCCGTTGTCAACGGAATGAAGTCTTGGAACTGCTCACCAAGCAGACGTTCACCAAATGCCAATACCTCCGCTCTGCGTGAACGTGCGAGTGCAGGGTCCATCAGCCAGATCGGTGTCTCGCTATTCACCACATGTTGCGCGCCGTCATGATACAGCGTGACCGGATACGGCAATAACGCTCCATAATAGAACAGGGCCTCTTTCACATAATCTGCTTCAAAGTAGTGAGCCGCGTCTGGTGTGCAGCGCAGATATACTTTCGTGCCCGGGGACAGCTGTGTATCCAACTGTCGAATCGTATAGGTGCCATCCGGCTTGCCCCGCCACTCCATCGAAGGGCCGCCCTTCGCGGATTGCGTCAGCATGACAATTTCGTGACTCACCATGAAACAGGATAACAACCCAATCCCGAAACGCCCGATAAACGAAGTCTCTCCATCCAGCAGCGCTTGCTGCCCCCTCTTCGAGGATTGTCCAATCATGGCCAGGAATTCATGGATGTCAGCTTCAGTCAAGCCGATGCCGTTGTCCTCCACCATCATGGTCAATTGCTCACCTGTTCCTGTCAGTTCAACTCGCACTTCACCCTGATACCCTGGCTCCGCCTCCGTTCGTGCGGTAATCGCATCCGTCGCATTCTGCATCAGTTCTCGCAAGAACACTTTAGGACTGCTATATAGATGGTTGGATAAAATCTGGATCATCCCGCTCAGGTTCACTTGAAAACGATATTCATTGGATGCTGTCATGACTCACTCACCTTCCTCTACGTCCAATACACAATATGTACCCATACGATGTATTCATATGGATGTGTTAGACGAATTCATTATGTAATCGTTAGAAACAGACGTTCCCCGTGACAGGCACGACAAAACATCACGTCAAGCCGGCCCTGAATAACCAAGACCGGCGTTATATGCATATTTCAGGCATTCATGAGACGTAAGGCCTTATCTTTCATTACCACGTTATGAATAGCGATGAAACGGATGTTCTACCCTAAAATAAGGATACATGTTACAAGGCAGAGAGAAAACAAACCTGAGACCCGATTTCAGGCAGACTTCAGGGTAAATGTGCATCCTACATTCGGGACTATTGAAGGAGGAAAATATCTTTTTTGTCGTCCATTTGAACGATATCAGCCTACCACACGTATAATCTCCAAACTCAGATCGGACGGTGAATATACATGATTGAAGTACGTAATATATCCAAGCAATTCAAGGTGCATCAAGCGCTGCATGATGTCAGTTTCACAGTTAAACCAGGCAGTGTCACCGGGTTGATTGGGCCCAACGGTTCGGGCAAAACCACACTGATCCGCATCATGAATGGGGTCTTGGGCGCTTCCGGTGGACAGGTAACCATTAACGGATTGGACGCCGCTTGTGAGGCGGAGAAAGTACTGGCCATGTGTGGCACCCTTACCGAGCAAAGTGGATTATATGAAAATATGAGCGGGCGTGACAATCTGACTTTCTTCGCAGATGTTTTTGGCCTGAAGCATGCCAAGAAACGCATCGACGAGCTTGTAACTCTGTTCGAGTTGCAGGATTATCAGCATCGAAAAGTCGGCACCTATAGCACAGGCATGAAGAAACGCTTGGGCCTTGCACGAGTACTCTTGCACCGTCCTTCCATCCTGTTTCTGGATGAGCCCACCAATGGCCTTGATCCGGATGGAATTCAGATGGTGCTGCGCATTATCCGTCAGTTAAATAAGGAAGAAAAGATGACAATCCTGGTCTCATCCCACGTGCTGTCCCAGCTGTCAGCCGTCTGTGATCATTATATTTTCATGGAAAAGGGGCGCATCGTTGAGGAAGGCACGGAACAGGAGATTGTTAGCCGGTACCTGTCCACTCCGAAGCTCGAAGTAGAAGCCGACATGCCCGAAGGATGGCACACGGCAACCGACTTTACGCCTGAAATAACCTCCGCACATCAAGCAGTATTTCAGCTTACATCGCGTGAAGATATTCCATTACTGCTAAGGCAATTAACGGAGCATGGTCAAGTCTATCAGGCCCGCATCACGGGCAGTGATCTGGAAAGTATCTATTTTGCCATAAGGGAGGCACACCACCATGAATAACCGCCAAGCCATACGTGCACTGGTACGTAAAGATATCCGGTCCGTCACAGCCAGCATTCAGCTCTGGTTGCCCATGTTGATCGTTCCACTGATTATTGGAATCATTATGCCCTCCGCCCTCCTGTGGGCGGCCTCCAGAATGGAACTTCGTTCTGTGGGCAACATCAGCTTTCTGCTCGAATCATTGGATGCGTTAACCCATGGTGGACAGATTCCACAGCTTGCTTCCATGCCTACAGATAATCATCGTATTGTCTATTACTTGGCCATGTATATGTTCGCTCCCTTGTTTCTCATCATTCCGGTGATGGCCTCCAGTATTCTGACGGCCAATAGTTTCGCTGGTGAGAAGGAACGTAAGACGCTGGAAGGATTGTTGTTCACACCGATCAGTATGGACACTCTTTTTAAAGGTAAAGTGCTAGCTGCCCTGATCCCTTCCATTCTATTATCCTGGGTTACTTTCCTGATCTACGGAATCATTGCCAATATTCTGATGTACCCCATGTTTGGAACGTTGATGTTTCCCAATCTGAACTGGATCATACTTGTCGTGTGGGTTGTTCCCGCTTGCAGTCTTATGGTCATTTTATTAAACGTCCTGATCTCGGCCAAGGTCCGTGGGTTCCAGGAAGCCTATCAGCTCGGCGGATTAATTGTCCTTCCCCTCATCGCCTTAGTCGCTGGACAAGCCAGTGGCATGCTGCTGATTGGTCCTTGGATGTTACTCATAATTGGAGCAGTGCTCCTGCTCATAAGTTTGGTTCTTCTCCGTCTGGTCACGTCGTGGAATAGTCGTCAGCAACTGGCGGAAAGTCAGATCTGAATGATGTGGAGTGTAGCGACGAAAATCAACAAACTACACTGTCGCTCCGCTATACAGATTGAGAAATAAATAAGTGCAGGTTATGATGTGGAGATATATGCTATGGGATGATTTATAGAGAGGAATGGAACAACTGTATGGAATCCAAACTACTTCAAAAATTAAAATATGCTTCACAATTAACGGCACAGGAGAAGCATATTGTGGACTATATCCTAAGCAATCCCGAAGTTGTATTTGATTCTACAGCCCATGAACTGGCTCAGCAGACCTATACAAGCTCATCCACCATTGTTCGCTTATGCAAAAAGCTGGGTACCAAGGGGTACCCAGACTTTCAGTTAAAACTTGCTCTTGAATATCAACAGATACCTTCCGCGTTGCAGACGCAGGATCATGTAATTGCAGAACAAGGCAACGTGCTGGCTGCCATCGACTCGGTTCCTTACCTGTATCAGCAAGCGCTGGATGATACCCGCCGGATGTTAAACGCTCCTGTTTTGCTACGAATCGCTAGCTGGGTCAAAGAATCCGGACGCATTGATGTCTATGGCAGTGATATGAATTATTATCTGGCTCAACAGGCTTGTGCCAAGTGGAATGAACTCGGCACATCTGCGATTGCTCACAATAGTCCCAACATGCATTATTTGAACACGATGAATCCCAATAGCCTGACGCTGTCTTTTGTTATCTCACACACAGGTGAGAACCAATCCATGATTGAAGCCGCCAAAGTGCTGAGCAACAAACAGATGAAAGTCATCGCGGTCACGGGCAACAACCATTCAACCCTGTCCAGACATTGTGATGAAACGCTGCTGGCTTACGGATACAATGAACAGTTAAGACTGTCCAAAATGTCTTCGATGGTCTCGGTACTCTACATTTTCGACATGTTGTACATGGGGAGCATTAGCGATACGTATTAACGCTGGTCTGCTGTAAATACAATCCCGGCATCCTGACGTGCACTCATAAGTACACTCATCACAGACCGGCTGTGTTCGAGCAGTTCGTGACACCGTTTGTGATCACCACTTGCATGGATGTCCCTGAACGCTTCCCACTCATAGTACAGCCAATTGGATTTGGTCTGCGCATTATACTCTTCAGCAGGCTCATTCCCGATCTGAAGCTTGATCTCCCGGCAACCGTTAGCTCCTCCTACAACCTGAAGATAACCTTTCTCGCCCTGAATAAGCACAAAGTTCATGCCGTTTGTGTCTTTGGCACCTACACATTCCGCAATAAACTCCGGATACTTAAGAACCACTACACCTGACGTATCAATGCCGTTAGCATGCTGGTTCGCGGTATACGATACGGTATTCGGACTGCCAAACAGATTCATGACCAGATGCAGATTATAAATATTGATATCCATCAGCGCGCCACCAGAGAAATGTGGATTGAATACGTTCGGCGTTTCCCCTGCAAGCAGATCATTGTATTTGCGCGAGTATTGACTGTAGTTACACTGGATGAGTTTGATCGGACCAAGCTTTGGTAGTTGCTCCTGTATGACTTTAATATTGGGCAGATGAATGTTGGAGATGGCTTCAAACAGCAACAGATTCTTTTCTTTTGCAAGTGCAATCAGCGTTTCTGCTTCCTGAAGCGTGGACGTGAACGGTTTTTCGCAGACGACATGTTTGCCATGTTGAAGTGCCTGATAGGCCTGTTCGTAGTGCATGCTGTTTGGTGAAGCAACATATACCAGATCTACATTTGTATCTGAAAATAGGGATTCCAGGTCCGTATAGATTGTATCGACCTCATACTTCCCCGCAAGCTCCTGTGCTGTCTCTCTCTTCCGGGAGTACATCGCTGTACACGTAACATCTTCCAGCTCATTGATCGCAGATAAAATGGCATCTACAATGGACCCTGTACCAATCGTTGCTATATTCATCATATCGTTTCGCTCCTGTCGTTGGTTGTTTGTCAGTTGGCTCTCTTCGCTGCTTCGATTCCGTCATGTAAAATATCCAATACATATAAAACCTCTTCATCCTTGACCGGTTTATCACCGTTATGTCGAATGGCTTGAAACAGTTGATCATATAAAACGCCATAGTCTGTCGCTTCAGAAGGAACTTTCTCCGTATGTGATGTTCCCTCATCGTCCACATAACTAATCGTACCCCAGTTATTCTCCGGTTCAGCTTCAATGGATACCCTGGTTCGTCCATCTCCATTTTTCGTTTGATGCCCACTGCTATATTTAACAAAGCTCCCTCGATCCCCGTGTACAATGAATTTTGGATGTTCGATCTTCACAAGCAGACTGCACTTAATCGTGGCCTTCATTCGTCCATAACGAAAATCAATATCGATATAATCATCGGATTCCCCCGGCGCGATCAAACTCCGAACATCATAATCAATTCGGTCAGCTACACCATAGATGGAGATTAACTGATCGATCGTATGCACGGCCAAGCCATGCAGCAATCCAAATCCACTTCTGGTGTACTGTGGGTGAAAATAATCATAGTGGGACTGGATTTCAACAATATTCCCCAGTTTGCCGCTCTCAATCACTTTCTTCAATGTCAGGAAATCACCATCAAATCTGCGATTTTGATTTGCCATGGCGATGAGATTTTTACGATTGGCTAGTTCAAAGATATCTTTGGCTTCCGCAGAAGTGGAGGCAAAAGGTTTCTCCACGAGCACATGTTTCCCGTGTTCCAATGCCAGCTTGGCGTACTCTACATGGCTATCCACAAGGGTGGCAACAACAATCAATTCAATCTCATTATCCTGCAATATGTCTTCGATATTCGTCGTAAAAGTAATCTCGGGATAAAGTGATTCACGCTCTGTGTCGCCAACCCGATCTTCCTCGCGACGGTATATCGTCTTCACCTTGATGTTTTCTTTTTTGTCCAGATAAGGCAAATGATAATTCACCACTGCATTCCCAAATCCGATGATCGCCACATTCATTACCATGATCGCTCACTCCTCTGCTCTGGTTGAGTGTAATGTTATCACGATCAAGTCAGGCGGAGAATGCTTTGGGACGGGATTGGCAGCATCATGCACAATTCGATTTCAGGTTTGAATGACTATGAAATTCAATTTCATTCTCTTCTTTTTTTCATGTTTGAGATCTAACATATCTTCCATAGTTTACCGATATAACAGAATGAATTAACGACATACATATAGAAGAACGAAGGAGACGATAATCGAATGAAAACAGGGTATACATACGTACAACGCACCATTTGTACATTGCTGTTATTTGCACTCATTGCAGCAGTGACATTGGGAGGTGGAACCGCAGCCCAGGCAGCTTCACTTAGCCAATCCACAGTGTATTATGAGTCCGACGGAGTTTTGTACAAAGTATCCGCGGATGGCAGCAATACAACAGAAGTATTAATTGATTTCCAAGGGGTGGACTTGCTCGCGGCAGGCTCTTACCTCTACTATACGCAGACTTCTTCTTCCACAACCTTGCTTCGGGTTCCGAATGACGGGTCCAGCGATGCGGCGGAGACATTTGCTACAGATGTACTCAGCTATTACACGGATAACGGATTCATCTATTATCTGGATGCTACAGGTACCATTTATCGTGCGAATGGCAATAGTGACGCTTCATCTGTCACCAAGATTGCTGACAAGGCTGATACCGACTTCCCATTCCTCCTGGTAACCAAAGGGCGTGCCTACTATAATGCGTTGGTTAATGGAAACACGTGGATCGTGTCCAAAACGTCCAACGGTGCTGGAGCTGTGCAGCGGATTGCCGCAGGCGCAGTGGAAGGACGTTATTTTACGAATCAAGCCAAAAACGAACTGCAACTGATGGTAAATACAGACCCCTACGAGGAGTTTTACTCCACCAATGCTGTTGTCATGTATAAGGTTAATTACAACACTGGCAAAGCGACCGCTGTTAATCCCAAAGCCAAACTGGATGTGAATGCTGTATATTCCGGTGGTTGGGGAAACAATCTTTACGTGTATAACAAAGGAATCGTTCTCGACAGTAATAAGGATTACAATTATGCCAAAGGCAAAGCGTTTGCGTTAACAACTTCAGCCAAAACACTTCAGCTTCATAACAAAAGCGTTCGTGAAGTAAGTGCCTTAGGTACAGACAAGGTTGTCCTTATTGATGCAGACAAAAAGGCTTATGCCAAAACGGTCTCGGGCAACAAAGTGACCAAGTCTGCCAACCTGAACCTGACAAATGTAACGTATGTGGCGAATCAATTGACCAATGGTACATCTACGGCTGCATACATCTCGGGCAACAACGGGCTCTATTCGGTTAATACAGCTCTCAAAGTAACGAAACTTACCGGGGACGAATGGGATGCATTCCATATCAGAGATGATGTTGCGGGCCTCTTCTACATCAATGCCAAAGATCAATATCGCTTGTATCACGTGCAAACGGGTAGAACAGGGAAAAAAGTAATGAGCGACGTTTTCCTCGACAATATTCTATTGGTGACACCGTACTAACATCTCATATTGATTCAGGCGTATAGCCCATTCAACGGACTTGTCCATAACAAAAAGGATTACCATGCAGCCATAACGGCTCTTGGTAGTCCTTTTTTGGTTGTCGAAAACTATTTTTCAAAAACATCTTCCATATGAGAATGATAATTGTTATCATTAAGAAAAATAAGACAAAAGGATGGTCCGTATGACTGAACAGTTTCCCTTCATTGCTGAAACCTCATCTCTACCGCTCCTCTCCTCCATGTGCCGTGTGCGTCGTGGGGAGAATTTCCGTGTGCAAGGCAAGACGGTGTCACGGCCCATGCTCTGTCTTATTTTGCAAGGAGACGGTGTTCTGGTCCTGAATGATACAGTCTACACGGCGCAAGCGGGCAGCTTGTTTGTACTGAAGCCAGGAACAACCATCGAGGCCGCTGCACGCTCGAATATGACCGAATGTATATTGCTAAGCATGGATACGGTTTGTTTGCAACAAGTGCGCGGTGAATGGAAAATGACCTCTTCACCTGCCTTCCCGCTGGATTGGCATACAGGCAGGTTGCTGGTTCGTCATGAGCAGCAGGCTGTATTACGTTTGGAACAACTGTATGAAACCTATCGCGGCCTTCAACCCGATCACTTTATCAGCATACATAGCCAGCTGCATGAACTGTTGCAATTTCTCTCAGAGAACCGGCTGGAAGCCAATCATGAGAAAGTGGACCCTGCCTTGGAACGCAGTATTATGTATATGCGACGTTACATGAGTGAAGGAATCAGCATGGATCAGCTTGCCAAGATTGCTGGACTCACCCCCAGCTCTTATTCACGCAGTTTCAAGAAGGCCAAAGGCATGTCACCGACCGATTACCTGAATCGTTTACGTATAAACGAAGCAAAAAAACAGCTGACAGAGGAATCCTGTGTCCTCAAAGACGTCGCGGTATCTGTCGGGTATGGCAATGAGTATTATTTTAGCCGCAAATTCAAACAAACCTTGGGGATTGCTCCCAGCGTATATATGAAAAGAGATCAACTTCGCGTAGCTACGGCATCCATTATGAGATTCCATGAGAACTTGGCCTCGCTTGGACTGCTCCCGGTAGCTGTGCTGGAAGGTGAAGGTGTATTTGACCGAGAATCGGATGAATATGAACAAGAACGCCGATTAACCAGACAATTCGATCAACTTCGGCAGGCGAAGCCAGACTTGATCATCGGTGACTTTTACCACAAGCCCTATTATGATCGCCTGAAAAGTATTGCACCCACCATCATCTTGGAGTCCACTAATGACTGGAAAGAGAACCATATTCGCATAGCCGAACTGGTCGGACGTGAGAAACAAGCGTTGCTGAATTTCAAAGAACTTGAGTTTCGCAAGCTTGAAGCAAGCCTAAACCTGCAACCCTATTTCGGACAAAAACGGTTGGCTCTGATGGAGGTTACGAATCAATCCATTCGCTTACAAGGGACTGGCGAGCATCCATTAAATCACTTGTTGTATGCTGAATTGGGACTTCAGCCTGCTCAGCTTGTATCTCCCCAAAGTTCCAGAAATGAGTATGTAGCGGATAGTATTCCCGTGCTGGACACGGATTACCTGTTAATTCATCGTGCTTCGCTTCAACCTGCCAGTGAAAAGGTGTTCCGACGCATGAAACAAACGGCATCGTGGAATCGATCCCCTGCTGTATTGTCTGGTAACGTTCACGATATTTCGAACTGGCAACGGTTATGCTGGACCCCAGGTGGCCGGTTGCAGATTCTGAACGAACTGGAACAGATTACTCAGCAGTCTGTAGTCTTTCCTCAGGCGGGTCTGATCGGACATTAGATGTGAACATAGGTCGATACGATGGGCAAGATTATCTTTTCATCGTGTTCCTTCATTATAATTCAGTAAGATATTGCACAGGCCAAAGGGCCCTCTCCTATAACGGAAAGGGCCCTTTGCATGTAATTATGAATGTTCCTTAATCTCTTCCTTCGGAACCAGCTTGTATATCTCTTCATTTTCCATGGTATCAATCAACCGATCCAACCATTTGTAATATGCTTCCGCTTGCAAAACTTTGTGTTTGTCTTCCATCAGAATGTGGATAAGTTCAGCGTCTGCCTGCTCATCCAGACCTTCGACTAACCGATTCAGTTCTTCAATTGATTTGCGTAGAATCTGAAGGTTACTCTCCACGGCTTTTCTCCATTTAATCGCAAAATAATCCGTAAACGTCTGATGCCAGTCGTATTCCACTTCATATAGGTCTTTTCTGGAGCCCTTGCTCCACACTTTATTTACCATTTTCAAATCCAGCAGTGTTCGTACACCTGTACTCATACTCGTTTTGCTCATTTCCATTTCCCGTCCCATATCGTCAAGGGTCATTGGTTTGTCTGCAAAAAATAGCAATCCATATAAGTGTCCCGTCGACAGCGTAACGCCGTAAAGATCCATATTACGTCCAATGGCTTCAATGACGCGCTTACGAATCTTCAGCACGGTTGCCTGCTGTTCCTCTTGTAAATGGTCCAAGCCCATGCTTGCAACCTCCATTCTGAACATTCCACAGTCTTTGGCGAAATAATTGCAACACTTTAAAAGTCCTGCTTACATGGGAAAGCACTCGGCCGGACATCATATATGCCAGAGGGCTTTCATTCACCCAATGTATGAAAATGGGAACTTTACCAGGCTACAATTGCCTATGACTATCTTTTAACCAAAAAATTCAGCTTCAATTCAGCTCATTTTCTATTGTAGGAAAAGCAATGTCAAATGTAAAGCTGCCTTATTAGCCAGAATAAGGAGAATGACGGAGTATTTGGACGAAAAACTTTGTACAGTTTTTACTGTACAAACATTATGTACTGTTTATTCGGTTGATATACTGGTTAAGTATTGTTAGACTTAAAAACGTTACCCAGAAAGACGGGAAGCGAAGCAACAATTACCGGATTTCGTGGCTGGGCGCATAAGTGTATGGGCTTATGGATGCTGAAAGCCGTTCGAAGTGCACAACACATCAGAAGGGGTGAAAACATGACCATACTTGAAGTGAAAAACGTAAGTAAATTGTTTGGACCCCAAACCGAGCAAGGTCTGCAATTACTGGAGCAAGGTTGGGGTAAAGAAAAGTTGGCCAAAGAAAAACAGATAACGGTTGGTGTCAACCGGGTCAACATGGACATTAAGGAAGGCGAGATTTTCGTTATTATGGGACTGTCCGGGAGTGGTAAATCCACACTGGTTCGGATGTTCAATCGTCTGATTGAACCAACATCCGGAGAAATTCTGGTCCATGGTAAGGATCTACGCAAGATGAACAAAGAACAATTGCGCGAAGTGCGCCGGAAAACAATTAGCATGGTCTTCCAAAAGTTTGCGTTGTTCCCGCACCGTACCGTTCTTGATAATGTGGAGTATGGATTGGAAATACAAAAAGTAGATAAGGAAGTACGCCGGGAGAAGGCAAAAACCTCACTTGAGCTGGTTGGCCTTAAAGGCTGGGAAGACAAAATGCCAGATGAACTTAGTGGCGGGATGCAGCAACGTGTCGGCTTGGCGCGTGCACTTGCCAATGACCCGGAAGTACTACTGATGGATGAAGCCTTCAGTGCACTTGATCCATTGATTCGCCGTGATATGCAAGATGAGTTGATCGAGCTTCAGGATAAAATGAAAAAGACCATTATTTTCATTACCCATGACTTGGACGAAGCGCTGCGCATCGGCGATCGTATTGCCCTCATGAAAGACGGCGCAGTTGTGCAGATCGGTACACCGGAAGAAATCATGATTCAACCGGCCAACTCATACGTGGCCCGCTTCGTCGAAGACGTGGATCTGTCCAAGGTCCTTACAGCATCTCACGTAATGCGTCGTCCTGAAACAATTACGCTTGATCGTGGTCCTCGTGTTGCCCTCGAATTAATGCGCGAACGTGGTATTTCCAACCTGTTTGTCATTGACCGTTCGATCAAACTGCTGGGTGTTATTACAGCTGAAGATGCAACTCGTGCTATGCGCGAAAACAAATTATTGAACGACATTCTGATCACGGACGGGCCGACGGTGTCGCCTGAGACCCTGATCCATGAATTGTTCGAGATTGTAAGTTCTGCCCATGTGCCACTCGCTGTTGTTGGTGAGAATGGCCGTCTGCAAGGTGTTATCGTCCGCGGTGCCCTGCTGGGTGCACTTAGCGGTGAAGTTGCAGTAAAGGAGGAACTTGAGAATGATTCCCAAAATACCACTAGCATCGTGGATTGAATCCATCGTTGACTGGATGAGCTCCTCGCTCTCCGGATTGTTTAATGTAATCTCTATTGTTATTCAGGCAGTAGTTGGATTCTTCTCCGGGCTGTTCATGCTGCCCCATCCACTCCTGTTCATTGCCATATTGGGTGTTCTTGCGTTCCTCGTAGGACGACTCCCACTGACACTATTTACGGTTATCGGGTTCTTGCTCGTAGATAACTTGGGATACTGGTCCCAATCGATGGACACACTCGGCCTGGTTATCACTTCAGGATTGGTTTCGATCCTGCTTGGTGTACCTGTCGGAATCTGGCTTGCATACAGTAAAACTGCGGCGCGTATCATTACACCGCTGCTTGACTTCATGCAGACGATGCCTGCATTTGTCTACTTGTTGCCTGCGGTCACATTCTTTAGTCTAGGTGTCGTTCCAGGTGTTATCGCTTCTGTTATATTTGCGATTCCGCCAACGATTCGTCTGACTCACCTGGGTATCAGACAGGTATCTGGCGAATTGGTTGAAGCAGCTGATGCATTCGGCTCAACTTCCATGCAAAAGTTGTTCAAAGTACAGCTTCCACTCGCTTTGCCTACCGTGATGTCCGGTATTAACCAGACCATCATGCTATCACTGTCCATGGTTGTTATTGCATCCATGATCGGTGCGCAAGGTATTGGTGCGGAAGTCTATCGTGCTGTAACACAGCTTCAAATCGGTAAAGGTTTCGAAGCCGGTCTGGCCGTTGTTGTACTCGCGATTGTTCTGGACCGTTTTACACAAAATGTATTTATGCCAGGTCGCAAAAAAACCTCACGCATTACAGCCAAGCAAAAAGCATGGATCACTGCTGCGGCAACATTCCTTGTGCTTGTAGCTGGTTTCTCACAATACTTCGTTGGTGGCACAACTTCGGCTGGTGGCAACAACTCAGCAGCCAATGCTGTAGGTCAAGAAGTGAACTATCAGATTATTGGTATCGATCCAGGGGCTGGTATCATGAAGTCCGCTGCAAAAGCGATCGAAGACTATAAATTGACTGACTGGACTCTGATTGAAGGCTCTGGTGCAGCCATGACGGCTACGCTGGACAAAGCCATCAAAAATGAAGATCCAATCATCATTACAGGTTGGACTCCACACTGGATGTTCAACAAATATGATCTGAAATATCTGGAAGATCCAGAAAAATCTTTCGGTGATGCTGAAGAAATTCATACCATCGCCCGTAAAGGTCTGAAAAAAGATCACCCTGTTGCGTTTGAATTCCTGTCCCGTTTCCAATGGACATCGGATGAAATGGGTGAAATGATGACTGCTATCCAAGATGGCACATCTGCAGAAGAAGCAGCTAAAGCTTATGCTGAGAAACATGCCGATCAGATTGCTGAGTGGACCAAAGGTCTAACTCCAGTGAACGGTGATGCATTCAAACTCAGCTATGTGGCTTGGGATTCCGAAATCGCAAGTACGAACTTGCTAAAATATGTGATGGAAAACAAATTGGGTTATAAAGTTAACGCTCTGCAAGTCGAAGCCGGACCAATGTGGACGGGTGTTGCCTCAGGCGACGTAGATGCCTCTCCAGCAGCTTGGCTGCCATTGACACACGCAGACTACTGGGAACGTTACAAAGACCAGGTGGACGATCTGGGGGCTAATATGACAGGTGTACGTACAGGCCTCGTGGTTCCTAAGTACATGACTGAAGTCAATTCGATTGCAGATCTGGAGACAGGTGCAGCTTCTTCCACTCCATCGGCAAGTGCTAATGTGGGCGAAGAGGTTAATCACCAGATTGTTGGTATTGATCCAGGTGCAGGTCTGATGAAGGCCACAGCAAACGCCATTAAACATTATGAATTGTCTAACTGGAATCTGATTGAAGGTTCTGGAGCAGCAATGACTGCATCATTGGACAAAGCTTATAAAAATGAAGAACCCATCATCGTTACGGGTTGGACTCCGCACTGGATGTTCAATCAGTATGATCTGAAGTATTTGGATGATCCCGACTTAATTTTCGGCGATGCAGAGGAAGTTCACACGGTTGGACGTAAGGGAATCAAAGAAGATCATCCCGTTGCCTATGAGTTCTTCTCTCGTTTTAATTGGACTGCAGATCAAATGAGTGAAATCATGGTAGACATTCAAAAGGGCGTTTCGCCTGAAGAAGCTGCCAAGACTTATGCGGAAAAACATCCGGACCAAATTGAAGAATGGACCAAGGGGTTAACCCCGGTTAAAGGTGACAATTTACGTCTCGGTTATGTTGCATGGGACTCTGAAATTGCGAGTACCAACCTGATGAAGTATGTGCTTGAGACGGATCTGGGTTACACAGTCAAAGCACTGCAAGTCGAAGCTGGCCCCATGTGGGCAGGCTTGGCGGCAGGTGATATCGATGCTTCTCCAGCCGTATGGCTCCCGCTTACACATGGGGACTACTGGGAGACATATGGAGACAAGATTGAAGATATCGCTGTCAGCATGACAGGAGTCAAACAAGGTCTGGTTGTTCCAACGTACATGGATATCAACTCTGTTGAAGACTTAAAAGATAATTAAACCAGATTGAGATGGATAAACCTGAATTTGGTAAAAGACCACCGAAAAATTTCGGTGGTCTTTTTGTTATGGCTATGTTTTTTTCAGGCATGCTATTTGATTAGATATTGTATGCTGGTGTTACTGCATACTGCTGCTTTAAGCATTCAAACGCTTTTTTCATTTGACTCTTCTCACATATCCTCTTATTTTGCCTTCGCTCATGAACATCGTATGTAGATGATACTTGGTTAGTTCGTTTATTTCCCAATAACTATCCGATCAGTAACAGTAATACACCAATGACAATCATGACTACACCGAGAATACCATATACCACTCTTGCGCCCTGCCGTCCAATGGTCTTTACAAAAATCCCTGCTCTAAAACTCTTCATAAACCAGTCCCAGTTGTTGATACCACCGAGCAAACTAAAAATTCCTGCCGCTATGGCAAATAGTGCGATTAAAACGGGTTGATCTTGCATTACGTCAACACTCCTTCAATATAATCCTGTCTACTATACCTTCACTTGGTGAAAATTAACAGGCATTAATTAGTAAAAAAAACAGCTTGTAGATGGAAGTCTACAAGCTGTTCTAAACCGTCTGTATCATGCGTTTTATTGCTTTTGCAACTCGCTTGCTGACAATAACAAGGTTACCACTTCAGCACGTGTTGCTTCAGCGAGGGGGTTAAACATATTTTTGCCTGTTCCCTTCACCAGTCCTGCATCATATGCAGCAGCGATATATGGAACGGCCCATGCAGGTACTTTATCTGCATCCGCGAAACTCAGTGCCGGATCGGACTCCACTGGAAGGCCGAGTGCTCTGACGAGCATAACCGTCATCTCTACCCGCGATACTTTACCCGATGAACGAAACGTATCATCCGTGTACCCACTAATGATGCCTTGATCCACTGCCTGTGCAATAAAGGATAGCGCCCATGCAGGTATCCCAGCAGCATCCTTAAACGTCAATGCCTTGTTGCTGGCTGGAAGTTCAAATGCTCTTCCCAACATCACAATGAATTCGGCGCGTGTCGCTGGTGCATTTGGACGGAAATTACCATCCTGATATCCGTTCACAATTCCCCGGGAAATGGCCTGCTCAATGGCAGCAGCTGCCCAGTGATTTCCGATGTCCTTCAGGTCTACGACCGGAGTAGTTGGATTAGGGTTTCCTCCATTACCCGGAACAGTTGGCGTAGTTGGGTTTGTAGGATTGGTTGGTGTGGTTGGAGTTACAGGCGGAGTAGGTGTTGTAGACCCTCCACTACTGTTACCACTGCCCGGATTACTTCCATTATTGCCGCCACCATTACCAGGATTGCTTCCATTTCCGTCCCCCGGAAGTGGCGTACCTTTCAGATCCGTGCTGCGTCCTTCCGTCACTTGATTCACATTACCTACACGGTCTAGATGTTCATGGAAGATTTCATAATCGACCAGATTTAATTCGTAGAATCGATTATCATCTTTTGCCGTTCTCATAGCACGATAGAAGTCTCCACCGTTAGCCATGAATGAATTGGTAGCGACGATATAATACCCATTCGGATCGATATCCGTGTACGTACCATCTGCATTCTTAATCTGAACTTTGACTACACGTTGACCAACTTGGGTTACGGTGTTGGTTGTTGCATCAATTTTCTCGCCTGGTTTCGTGGAATCGTAGTAGAACCGCATGCCTGCCACTTGCGGGAAGCGCCCTTCTCCCGTTTCCACACCACTAACGCCATTTTCCAGCGCGGCTGTGATTTCTTTACCTGTCATTTTCAAAGCAGACAGATTATTACCGAATGGCATCACAGACAGGAGATTGCCCAGCGTAATATCCCCTGTCTGGAATGAAGCTCGAATGCCACCGCCGTTCTGGATCGCCACGTATCCTTTGACGTCATTTTCCTGCACAATGGATTTCACTTTCTCCAGCATACCGTCTGTCATCAGGTTTCCTAAATTGGTTTCCTGTTTCCGCACAGTGCCACGTTCTCCATCCAGGAAGACATTCGTTTTACCAATAACTTTTTTCTTGAATTGTTCCAGCTGAGGCGCATATTCTTTCAGCTTGTTTGCGGCTTCCACATCATCAGCATAGACGAATTGGCCGTTTGCATCTTTGGCATCCAGACTCAGCAATTTGCCGTTCCACTTTTTCAATACGCCTGCTTCATCAAACGTAACATCCAATTGACCAAGAGAAACATCATATTCCCCAGTCTGCACAACCAAAGTTGGGTCCGCATGGGTATCCACCAAAACTGGTGCGTTCAGAATGGTGTGTGAATGACCACCAACCACAATGTCGATTCCTTCTACGGCTTCAGCCAATTTGAGATCCTCTGAGTAGCCCAGGTGAGTCAAAGCAATGATTTTATTGATGCCTTCATTTTGCAGCATTTGTACAGTTGCTTGTGCACTTGCCTTGTAATCTGCAAACTTCAAGTCATCTCCTGGTGAAGAAAGAGATACCGTGTCAGGTGTTGTCAGTCCGAAAATACCGACTCGCTCACCATTCACTTCCGTAATAATCGCCGGATAGATTTCAGCTTTCTCACCCGGATCACCGATGTTATTGTTGTACAAACCACTCAAGCTCGCATCCTTTGAATAATCAATATTAGCACTTACAAACGGGAACTCTGCTTTTTCAATAAATGCTTTCAGTACGCTTGGACCTTTATCAAACTCATGATTACCAAAGGTCATGGCATCATATCCGATCATGTTCATGAATTCCAGATCAGCCAGACCGTTAAACAGATTGAAGTACAATGTACCCGAGAACACGTCCCCAGCATCCAGCACTAGGGTATTATCATTGCGTGCTTCCTTAATTGCAGTTACTCGGCGAGGGATGTTATCCAGATGCGCATGCGTGTCGTTTGTGTGCAACACGCGAAGGTTAAAGCCCCCCTCTTCCACTGGATCTCCAATACTCAATTGTGCGAGCAGTGGATCATGGTCGCTCACTCGTCCATCTGCTGTCTCAAAATCGGCATTCACATGTACCACTTCGATGGCTGCCGTCTCAGTCAGATTTTCACTCACCAAAATGTGATCCAGTGTCTGGGAGTTTCCATCATAGATGTAGGAATACCGCTGATTTTCTGGCAGTTCGTTTACCAGATTGTCCAGTTCATTACCTTCAACAATGTTCAAAGTATTCGAGAATTGGAAATCATTAAAATCACCAAGAACAGCGACATTTACCTCATGGTCTTTGTTCAGTAACTCTTTCACAAAACCATTCACCAATGCAGCTTGTTTCGCCCGTTGAACTTCACTGCTTCGAGTGGCAGGCTGTATATTTCCGAAAGGTTTCAGGTCTCCACCTTTCGAATTGAAGTGATTGGCAATCACCACCACACGTTCACCATTGAATTCGAATTCAGCGGCAAGCGGCTTGCGGGAGCTGGCGAACGCCTCATCCCCTGGTGCAATACGACCCGGATTATTGGAGAGACTGCCGTCAGCTTTGACTGTGATCGCTGTCGTAGCATTTCCTTTTCCGATACCATTAGCCAACGATACACGGTTCGGCTGATAAAGGAACCCTACACGAATATTGGCACCAGGTGCCCCGCCATCCTTGTTATTTTCCGGAGAAATCTCACTATATCGATATGTTGGTCCGTTGTTCGTTTTGATTGCATCAATTAGCGTCTGAAAACTCTCATTGGACGCTGTTGTGCCCGTGTCGGCATCGCCATCGTTATCCTGAACTTCCATGATGCCAATGATGTCTGGCGTGTTCAGATTATCCACGATGATTTTACCGATTTTATTGGCTCGTGTTGAATCTTTTTTGCTGAAGTTCTCCACATTAAACGTAGCAATGGTCAGTTTATCTGCCGCTTGTTCAATGGAAGTAGTCGCTTGTTTCGTTTCTCCAGGGATAACTGCTGGTAAATTCCCTTCAGGACTCACCTTGAAATTTCCACTAGAGTAGGTCATTACTCCGACTACATTCCCATCCAACTTATCGCCTGTTTTTACTGCTTTGGAAGGTTTCTTGCCGATAAATAGACGCTGCGGATTGAGATCACTCTCATTCATATCTTTCTTGTTATCGGTCAGAATAACACCACCGTTAGGTGTGCGAAGTGGATTATTCTCACCATTATCCACAACAACGGCCAGACCCGGTTGACTGGAGTAAGGACCTATAATTTCAGGCTTTTCCAGTTCAACACGCATGCCTTCCAAACTTTCAAAAAAGTCTATAGCATCCATCTCGGGATTAAATTCTGCAAAAGAGTCTGAGTCAATGACGGTTGGAATTACACGTCCATTGACACCCAACTTCACAGGTGCAGGTAGATCTACCTTATTTATTACTTTTACAATCGTACTCGCCGTAATTTGCGTGGTGGTTAATTCGTTAACCGCCCCATATTCCGTAACTTTCCCAGATACCTTCACCTGATTGCCAACGATAACTCCATGACTTGGTTTATAAACCTGAATGGCTTCGGATGTCCGGTTATCATCGTCCATCTCGCCCGGAAGCTCTTGCATGTAAAAACTGCTTGTACTGACAGAGGTAACAATACCTTCAATATCCTTAACATCGTATCCGTTAAAAACAGAAGTATGTCCTGCGCCCTGAATATCATGGATACGCACGTTTTCTTTATCAGGAAGTATTTGATACGTAAAGGTGTACACTGCACTGGATTGTCCATTAAGAATGGCAACAGCCTTGATTACGATGTCTTGATCAATCACTATTGGACTACTATACACGGCGGAAGAAGAAGTAGGCTCTGTATTATCCGTCGTGTAATGTACAACTGCACTCTTGGCTGGAGAGGTTAATGTGACTTCATTGTTCCGGGGAATCCCGCCAGATGGAACACTTGCCATCACAGACAGGCTATTTTCTACAACATCTGCGGCTGTTCTAGGCAAAATCTCTAATCCGTAATTACTGTTGAATGTCAGAACACCCTGCACATATTCGTAGGTTTTGCCAACAGTTAGCGCGGTAGGAGAGTTTTTGGCATAAATCGTCATCTCAGCACCATGACTATCCGTAGCGTAAAACGTCGAACTACTGCCCCGTGTTACCTGAATATCTCTTACTTCGACAAACATTCCCTCATACTTTTCGCCCGGACCTTTGTTACTTTGGTCTGCTGGTCTGACAAAGTCTGTGGACACCATATTTTTGGGTCCGGGGAGTGTCACATTTTGCTCAGTGACCTTCATGTATCCTTCGGTAAAACCTGACTTATCCTTCTCGATCTGGACGAGTCCGCTGTAGTGGGTAATTGGACCATACACTTCAATGCGATCCCCCACATCAACCTGATTCTTCGCTCGGACTACAATGCCAGCTTCTTCGTCTTGAATATAATAATTCGTGAATTCTCCGGAGAGTTCACTGTACGTTACGACACCTGAAACGGCTACATTTGTATTTGGTGCAAGGACTCTCGCATCAGCAATGGATATGATTCCAGTCCCGTCTGGTTCTTCACTTTCAGTTCCATCAAAATCACCATCTTCGTTAGTTGGTGACTCTGTCCCCTCCAGGTCTGACGATTCTTCAGTTGGGACAGTATTCGGTATGGAAGTCTCCTGATCACTTGTGTGCGGCTCTTCCGTTACTACACTTTCCTCATCAGCATATGCGGTGCTACTTAATCCACCTATTGGTGCCGCACCTGTAACGACAAGAACGAAAACCAGAAACCCTTGTGCCCAACGTTTCACTTGCTTGTTGTTCATTCGTCCTACCCCCATGTTTTCAACTTGGCAATCATTTGTTCAGCCAGCTTGTACATTAGTTCAAATATAAGATAACTGAATAACAGACTTGTGTAAACAATATTTCTTCGTTATGAAAGAAAATAGAACACTCATATCACATTTTCTAAACTAACCTCTATAATAATGAATAAATAGCACTAACTTTTAACTAAAAACACGTTATTAAGCCTATTAAAGTTATATAAATGTTAGATATACGGTTACTTAACGTCAATTAAATTGACATTTATACTGAATATATATACGAATTCGACATTTAGTAACAGTACTCATTTCTTTAAACCCACTAAAACCTGAGTCTTGAGACATGCATTTTCACATGATAAAACGATATGTACGGATCACTTTAGATCACCACATTAACTGAGTATAAAAGAGAACTATTAAGCGCAAAATCAGTATGAGTTAATAGAATGTTAAAAAAAAACCACAAGAACATCTCCAATTACTCTCAGAGACTTTCTTGTGGGATAATATAAAATATGAAAAATGATACTAATTTCACTTTTTCGAAATGTTACAGACGGTTTTCAATACACTTCTGTGTCTGGTGTCAAAGTAATATTACTTCCATAGGGTTCAATTAATCCTTGTTGCTCCAAGTATTGGTCAACGTATCGATCTGCATTCAGTGAAGTTGACCCGATCCAGTCTGAATATGTTTTTCCAAACATTTTATATAGTATGTCACTAGTATATTCATTACTTAATTCCCCAAAAACAGTATATAACTGTTTTACCGTATTCGTGTGTTTTTTCCCCTCTAAATCGGTCCATGTTACTTTTTTATTCAGATCTACCTTCCTTATATCCTTAGTATATATTTGTACATTTGACCCATTGATTTTGAAGTACACACGGATGCTTTTTTCGTAAGGATGACCCTTGAGAATGCTCCACCCTTTCATATCTCCAGTAGCTGGCACAGCATAAAGTTTCCCTTTTGTTGGAGTTGTTCCTGTTACACTGTTTTGTTTTTGAGGTTGTTCAATATTAATAGTCATTTTACCTTTACCAATAGATACTTGCATCTGCTTAGCTTTAGAGTTATAAGTCACAGTTCCATCCAGAGCATCTGAGAGAACTGAAGCAGGAAACAAAGTTACGCCATTTTGAACAAGCAGCGGGGACTTGAGAGTTAATGGCTCTCCATTTAACGTTGCTTTTGTTCCCGTTTTCGGGAGAGTTAGTTTGGTAGAACCAACTTTAATCTCGAAGGCGTCCTGTTGAGCAATGTAACTAACACTCCCTCCCAGTGCCTTGAATACCTCTTTCATCGGAACAAGAGTCACACCATTTTTTATGTATCCTCCATCAATTGCTTCATCCAAACTACCTGAAATAGTAACTGATCTTTCAACATTTTCGACTTTAACAGTAATTGTTGAAGAACCTACACCTATTACCTTTACCATCCCAGTGCTCAGCACTTGAAGTATATGAGGTTCACTGATCGTATAATCTGTTTTTGTAAGACCTGTATTTCTTCTGTAGTATGGATCGTTATCGCTATGTATTGAATTTTCGTCATCATACACAACAACTATATTAAGATTAATCTTAGAACCGACCGAAACTGTAGTATTAGGGATGAGTTCAATATTTTTAACTTTAAGTTCCTCCGCATAAACACTTGAAACAAACAACAACATAAATGCCATCATTAGAACCGTTACTCTTTTCATTCACTTGTACTCCTTCTTATTTTTAATATTGTCCATTGCTTTTCATGAATCCATGTATTGGGATACCCCTTTCAGCTTCCTATTCTATTTTCGGAATCATTAACAAAAAATGTTAGTCTTTCTTTTTAGTAAAACAAAAAAATTGAATGCAGCTTAATCACTGCATTCAACATGGATATGAATTTAATTATTTCTTCACCGTGCTGTTATATTGCGCAATCTTGTCTGTAATTTGTTTAGCTGCTGCATCCAGTGCTTCCTGTGGTGTACCTTGTCCATTCAGGACCGTTTCAATCGCTCCTTCGACAAGTTGTCTGGCTTCCGGGAATACACCCATTAATGCCCCGGATGTTGCTGTCGAATCTGCGGAAGCGTGCAATTGATCGACTGCTGTCTGGAATTGCGGATACTTCGCCATATTATCCTTTAATACTTGCTCATTGTAGGCTGCTGTCGTAATAGGGAAGTATCCTGTCGCAACACTCCAGTTCGCTTGTACCTCTGGTGTAGTCAAGTACTTGATGAATTCCCATGCCGCTTGTTGTTGCGCTTCCGATTTGTTGTTCATGATGTACAAGCTCGCTCCACCCACTACAACGCCGCCTTCTTTGGCATCGGCTGGACGAGGCAGGAAGCCTGTTCCCAGTTCAAACTTGCCACCTGAACCTTCTACGATTTTACGCAGGCCAGCTGTGGAATCAAGAGTCATACCGATTTGCTGAGCGGTAAATGCTGCTGTTGTATCGTCTGTGCTACGTCCCAGATTGGAGAGGGTCTTCTCATCAATCATCTTTTTCCACCACGTTAAAGTCTTCACTCCAGCTTCGGAGTTCAGCAGAGACTCTGTAGCCGCTTCATTTCTTCCGTTTCCATTGTTTACATAATCTGCATTCTGGTTTGCAAAGAACTGTTCCATAAACCAGCCGTAGATCGCCATGGATGCACCTGGCTTACCGTCTTTCGCCAGTGCTTTTGCTGCTTGCTCAAACTCTTCATACGTCTTCGGCGGGTTCTCCGGGTCCAGACCTGCTGCTTTGAACATATCCTTGTTGTAATACAGGATCGGGTTGGATGTGTTAAACGGCATGGCGTTCAATTTGCCATCGATGGTGTAGTATCGGATGATGTTTGGCTCCAGTTGGGACAGGTCGAACTGATCCTTGTCGATGAACTGTTGTACTGGCGTAATCATGCCCGAATCGATCATGAACTTGCTACCGATCTCGTAGACCTGGATAATGTCTGGACCGCTGTCTGAGCCCATGGATGCTTTGAGTTTGTTCAGACTTTCATCGTACTTCCCTTGATAGATGGGTTTCACCTGAATGTCCGGATGGCTAGCGTTAAAATCGGAAGCGAGTTGGTTAATGGCTTTCTCCCCAGCGCCAGACATGGAATGCCACCACGTCAATTGTGTCGTTTCAGCTGCGGCAGCTTCTGCTTGAGCTCCACTTGCCGGGCTGCTTGTTTCAGCTTTTGTTCCGCAAGCGGAGATGACCAACATGAGTGCAGACAGCATTAATGCGAATGTTCCTCTTTTTTTCAAACGAAATCGCTCTCCTTTTATATGGCTCGCGTACAATAAAATCTTGGGGATGACGCGGTGTGGCCGTTACGGTTACGAATCGTTCTTTTGATCGCTGTTATCCCCGGATTTCTTTTCATTCCCTTTCAAAGGGGGAAATCCGGGGATAAAGGCGAACGCTTTGCTTCTTCAGAATCGATTTCGTCCCCTCCACTACTACCGTCGTTCATTTCAACATTTTATTTGAAGCACGAGCATCATTTTATTCGCTCCTGGTATCCAAACCGTGGGCCTTGTACGAAGATACATGGTTTAATTCAAAACCTCTAAATTAAAATCTTTAGATCAAAACCTTCAGAGTTTCCACTTCAATTCAACTAAATAGTTGTAAAACTTTCATTGCCTACCCTTTCAGCGCGCCTGCGGCAATTCCGCGGACAAGCTGTTTCAACCCGAAAATCAATAGCAGTAAGGATGGTAGAATGACCATGGCTGTTCCGGCAAATACAAGATTCCACGCTGTGGATTCCTGGAACTCCAGCATCGAGATTCCGATCTGTGCGGTTCTCATTTCCGGTGTGTTTGTCACCAGCAGCGGCCAGAGATACGAATTGTACATGCTAAGGAATGAATAGATTGCCAGTGTTCCAAGTGCCGGACGGGACAAAGGCAAGACATGCGATATGAAATAGCGAATATGACCACAACCATCGATCCTCGCCGCCTCGAACAATTCCTTGGGTAGCTGCATGAAGAACTGTCTTAGCAGGAATGTACCAAACGCCGTTGCAAGAAACGGCACGGTAAGCCCCTGGTAACTATCTAGCCAGCCCCAACTGCGAACCGTCAGGTAGTTGGGGATCATCGTCACTTCCCATGGAATCATCATCGTTGCGACAAACATGCTGAAGATGACGTTTTTGCCTTTGAACTGCATTTTCGCAAAAGCATAGGCTGCCATACTCGCTGTAATCAATTGACCAAGCGTTGTCAGTCCTGCGACAAGAAAGGTATTGCCGATAAATCGACCGATCGGAACAATATCAAATACTTCGCTAAAGTTGGACAGATCGATTGAATTTGGAATGATATGCGGCGGATAAGCACTCGCATCTTCCGGCGTCATCACGGCCATGAAAAAGGTGTACATCACCGGATACAGCACAAGCGCTGCACAGATCGTCAGTAATACATACAACAGCGTTTTGGTCCATGTCGCACTCATTGGTAATGCACTTTCCTTTCTACCCATTTGAACTGGATCAGGGTCAGCAACATAATCACCACGAACAGGATCAGTGCCTGTGCACTACCTGTACCAAAGCGGAAATTAACGAAGGCTTCCTGATAGATGGAATATACAAAAACATTTGTACTGTCCATCGGACCACCCCGGGTTAGAATGTTGATCTGACCGAACGATTGAAAAGCACCAATGATTGATACAACCGTGACAAAGAACAACGTTGGTGACAGTAGCGGCATCGAAATTTTGCGAAACGTCAGCAATGGTCCTGCACCGTCAATCTTGGCGCTCTCGTAGATCTCATCCGGGATGCCCGCCAAACCACTGGATAGAATAATGTAGTTGAATCCAAGGTTCATCCAGATTGTCATGATGGAAATTGAGATCAATGCCCAATCCGGGCTGGTGAGCCAGGGAATTGGATCCATACCTACTTTGCCAAGCAGATAATTCAGCATGCCCAGGGTCGGGTGGAATAGAAACTTCCAGATCACCGCTGACGAACCGACGGATAACACCACGGGCAGAGAGAATACAAATTGGAACACACGCATTCCCTTGAACCGGTTGTGGGTCAGTGCAGCCAGAATCAGAGCAGCCAGCATGCCCGTAGGCACTGTAAACAGGACAAATAGTAATGTCACTTTCATCCCTTGCATAAACAGTCCTGATTGGAACACGGCCTTGAAGTTATCCAGTCCTACATAAGCCGCAATCTGCCCCGTCGGATCTGTGGAATGCAGACTCAGGTACACGGACTTAAACATCGGGTAAAACAGAAACACTGCAAACAAAAGCAGCGATGGTGCCAGGAAACCATAGGCCAGCAGATTCTCCCGCATTCGTTGCACACGCAGCGAGGCAGTCCGGCGCTCACTCGTACCGGATACGCGCCGTTTGGCGGCGGGCAAGCTGATCCGGTTATCAAGCTCACTCATCGGATTTTCTTCCCCCTTGTTTCACGCATTCAGTGTGTGTGAAATGTTAGATCAACTTCAGCACCACGTTATCTAGTGTAAGAGTCGAATGTCACAGCAAAATTCATTCTGAATCAACGTAACGTTAATCATGGACAAGGGACTTTACGGAAATGTGCATCCATTCGAAAGCGGTATCCAAACCGGATTTCATGACAAAAAACCGCAAGAACTCCCCTGTTTGGAGATGTCCCTGCGGTTTGATGTGTAAATGGAATATGAACGTTTGCTTATTAATAAAAGCGACTCATTTTACAATAATCTGAAAATCTTCCAAACGAGGTAAAGCGATTAACCGTTCGAGTTAACGATTAAGATGATATGGCACCGTGGTGACAATCACGTCTTTGTAATTGATCAGATAGGCTCGGATCATGAAGCTGGTCTGGTTGTGCAGTACATTTTGCCACCAGTGCTTGGTGATGAATTGCGGGATTAATATAGTGATGTGATCGGTCTCGGCCGTTTTCCACTCTACAGTATCAATGAATTTCTTCAGCGGCCCCATAATGCTACGGTATCTCGATTTGATTACAACCAGACGAACGCCTGGATTCCACTCTTCCCACTTCTGCTCCATCTTGCGTATCGCCTCATCATCAAATCCAATGTACAGCGCGACGACGTGATCCGACATCGTCTGGGCGTAACTGATCGTATTCATAACGACCCGGGTAATGCCCGCAACAGGAATGACTATCGTATTGCCTTTTTTGGCTGGCTTATCAACCTGAATATCAATCCGTAGCTCATCTGCAATGTTGCAATAGTGACGGTGAATACGCATGAACACATACACAACGAACGGCAAAAAGATAAAGATGACCCATGTCTGCGTGAACTTGGTGAAAATAAAAATCAGGGTAATCGATAGTGTAGTCAGCATACCGACGGTATTGACCAGCAACTTCATCTGCCAGCCAGACGGCTTGACTTTGATCCAGCGAATCATCATACCGAGCTGTGACAGGGTAAATGGAATGAACACCCCAACCGCATAGAGCGGAATCAGGCTTTCCGTATTCCCTTTGAACCCGACCACCAGCAGCGCAGACATCACACTGAGGAAAATGATCCCGTTTGAGAAACCAAGGCGGTCTCCTCTGACCATAAATGCATGCGGCATGTATTTATCCTTTGCCATCATGAAGGATAACAGCGGAAAAGCCGAATAAGCTGTGTTGGCTGCGAGGAACAGGATCAGTGCCGTTACACCCTGGATGATAAAATACATCGTGCCCCTGCCAAACGTCGCTTCAGCAATCTGGGAGATGACCGTTGCTTTGGGATCAGGCTTCACTCCGTACCCATAAGCCAGTAAGGTGATACCGATGAACATGGCTCCCAAAATACAACCCATGAGCAGTAATGTACCCGCGGCATTTTTCTCAGCAGGCTGCTTGAAGTTTGGGATCGCGTTACTTACCGCTTCCACGCCAGTCAAGGCCGAACAACCGGAGCTGAATGCTTTTAATAACAGAAACATACTCACATGGGATAGACTAGTTCCGAATTCTGGTGCAGCTGCTTCCATCCCCCCGGCAAGAAATTTGATTCCACCCGAGATAATCAGAACCGCAATCGAAAAGATAAATAGATAAATGGGGATCGCCAGCACAGACGCTGACTCCGTCACTCCCCGCAAATTCATAATGGTTAGAAAAACAATCATAATCAGAGCAATCACAACACTGTAGTCATGCAGCATAGGAAAAGCCGACGTAATCGCATCCGTCCCTGCCGACGAACTTACCGCAACGGTCAAAATATAATCGACCAGCAGAGATCCTCCGGCAATCAGACTGGATGTTGTACCCAGGTTATCCTTGGCTACGATATAAGCGCCGCCTCCTGTTGGATAAGCAAATATCGTCTGGCGATAGGAAAAAATTAAAATGACGAGTAATCCCAGCACGGCGATGGAAATCGGAACAGAATACCACAGGGCGGCGAATCCGGCCGCAACGAGCACCAGCAAGATCTGTTCCGTACCGTAGGCAACGGACGATAGGGCATCCGAGGACAGGATGGCGAGTGCCTTCCATTTCCCCAATTTTTCTCCATCCAGTTCAGCCGATTTCATTGGCTTGCCTATTAAGATTCTCTTCATTTTGCCAAGCATGATCATAACTTCCTTCCGTCTCTCATCTGTGAAGCATTGTTATTATGCAAAATCGCAGAGCCGTTGACAATACGTCATTTCACCCGAATTTCGCCAGCGCGTGATAATGCATTCTACGATTCAATAATCGATAACAAAGCCATTCTTGTTCAGCAATTTGAACTTTTTTGAACCAAAATGACGATTGTTCGTCAAAAAAAAGGAAATGGCCTTTGGTTCAATGAACCAAAGACCACTTCCTTGATCTATGCGTTAACTATTTTAACTGCCCAGAATTCCGGGACGAGGAGTAACACCAAACGCTTGTGCCAGTGTGGTCAGCTGCTCATCCGTAATTCTCTGCCGGATCTCGTGACCAGCAACCAGCATATACACTTGGGCTGCCTTCTCGATGGTCTCAATCAGACCAAATGCCTCGTCAATCGTTGCTCCTGTTCCAAAGATGCCATGTTGCGGCCAGATGACTGCGTGGTATTCTTTCATTTTCTCAGCCGTTTCGCGTCCAATCTCGTTCGATCCAGGAATCATCCATGGAATAATACCGATCCCATCCGGGAATACAACCACACACTCCGTGCACATCTGCCACAGCGTCTTCGTGAATTTTGCTTCATCCAAATCGTGGATAAACGTCATAGCCAATACATGAGTGGCATGGTTGTGCATGACAACCCGGTGGTTCGGATCCAATTTCAAACGTTCGATATGGCTCATGAAATGTGTAGGCAACTCACTTGTTGGATTCGCTCCCGACTTCAATCCCCAGAGCACTTCCAGCTCCTGTCCATCCTGCGATACACGCAGCAATCCTAGATTGCTCTCCGGATCAGC
This sequence comes from Paenibacillus sp. FSL E2-0151, assembly GCF_037993015.1. Classification (NCBI taxonomy): domain Bacteria; kingdom Bacillati; phylum Bacillota; class Bacilli; order Caryophanales; family Paenibacillaceae; genus Paenibacillus; species Paenibacillus sp. FSL E2-0151. Next base: position 1,603,663 of record NZ_CP150308.1, on the reverse strand, counting down.
GAGTACATTTTTGAAATATTTGCCCGATGCGGTCACGATAAAATACTTGCCTGCCAGCTCATGCACCGAAAATGCCGGTTTGATCTTGCGAATCACATGATGGATATCGATATATTGGGCAACTTCCTCTTCCTCCAGCAGATAGCTGACATTACCGCCATTGCGCTCATCCCAGCCATTTTTCCACATATGTTGTGTAATCTCAGCCATCTCACGGACAAATGGGATATGGAAACCTGCAGCCTGCGTTGTTTCATTGCTAAGGGTCACGTTCATGATCAATCTCTCCTTATATTGAAAATCAAATGGCTTGCCACGTACATAGTAAGTTCCTTATTTCACATTCATTATACCTTTGTTTATATTTGATAGTCAATAACAAACACAGAATTAACCTTTTATTTTTCTTTGTTTAGTTTTGTTTATTTGAAAATAAAACAAAAAAATACCCCACCGGCGCCCGGCGGGGTCAGTCACACATCTATTTAACACGAGAAGGGGTTTACAAGACTTATCTTACCTCTGCTACCTTAATAGAAGCTGAAAGCGAAATAAAAAAAGCATGAAAACATATATCCCCTTTGGCCAGAAGATTCAGTTCCTCCTTTTCATTCAGTACATATCTCTCTCTGTCCAAACGCTTTTGTCGATTCTAACATATGCTATTCTAGCTTTTCTCAGAAAAAGTCATTCATAAAAAAAGGAGATGGACCTATGGCAGTCCTTTCTACAGGCCCGATCGAGAACAACCTCTCCGGTGGCAGCAGGCCTACACAACAAGTCACCATCAAAATGGTCAACACCGATTCCATCAATACGTCCAATGTACTCATTGAAGGTTATTTCCTGAATGGAACGAGGACCTTATATGTGCTGCAATCCGTTAATCTGACCCCCGGGCAAGTCTTCTCTCAAACCTACTATGCCAACCTGGATGGATACGAATATGTATTCACAACGGGTGGAAGCGCAGCTGCATCAACTGAAATTTCAGTGTGGGGAAAAGACAGCACCGGGCAAATCGTCACCGCACATCGGATTGTTTCGAATGAACTTGTTCTATAAGAAAGAGGAAACCGGATGCCCTCAATCCCTGTCCTTCATTGGTCGGGGGTTTCTTATTTTCGCAGCACATACGATGGATGCATCTTTCCTGTCGGTTCATAACGTTCATCACCTGTATACTCAAATCCCAGCTTGATCAAGATGTGACGTGATACTTCATTATCCGGATGATGCCCGGCAAACAGTGCATTCACATTCATTGTGTCAAAGGCATAACCAATTACCGCCCGTGCCGCTTCCTGTGCATACCCTTTCCCCCAATGATCCTGGGTTAGATGAAATCCCAATTCATAGATCTCCTCTTCAGGAGAATACGGACGCAGGCCACAACAGCCCACAAACACCTCCGACTCTTTCTCAAAAAGGGGCCAATATTGCACCCCCGCTTCCTTCTGCCTTTGAATCTCCTGTGTCAATCGCGCTTCTACTTCATCCTCGCTCAGAAATCCCTTGCTGCTAATCCATTTGGCAACCTCATGATCGCCCCACAATGCAAACGCCAGCGCACGATCTCCTTCGTTCCAAGTCGCACATTCCAACCGTTCGGTTTCAAATAAGATTGTTCTATTCATCATCCACTAACCTCCTGTATGCCAACACCAATCTGCGTGCAGCTTATACCTTAAATTAATCGAATGAACGTCAGGATAAACAACATTTATAATCTGTGTACATGTTCATTCCTTGTAATGGCACTTATAATTGCTTAGCCAAATTCTCAAATTGATTGATATGAGGCTTGATCTCTTTCTCTACACTTTTTATGAAGGAACTAAATTGCTTGGGATTATACTCATCTCCAACACCAACACTTTTATATACTTTTCCCTTTTGATATGTAAACGAGAAGAAATAGTTATTCTTTAATCCATTCAAAATATTTCCGACATCTCCCCAAATTTCTAGTCTCAATTTCGAATCTTTGTAAAGAAACGAATATGGCGGATCATATTCCCCATTTCGTACATCATAGCCTGCAATCCACTGATCTTTTGCAAATGTCCCTGTTTGGATTCGCGATTCCAGCATATATCCAGTCAAAGCTATTTCGTTAACATGAAGTTTACCTTTACCATCTTTCTTGTCATTCTTCCAGTTCCCATCATACTTGGACTCTGTAATTCTGTCCTCACTGCGTGTTATAACTTTATAAACACCATGTCCCGAACGTTTTCCCTGTGCCCAGCTTCCTTTGTAAGTTTTGGTTTTCCCCCAGGTCATGGTTCCATTCCCGTGAGGTTTTCCATTTTTGATCTCTCCATAATATGTAGCCCCGTTGCCATACTCCAGAGTAGCCAACTCACTCGCAGCCTGAACAACATGTGGTAACAGAATTACGGACAATCCTAAGCTTACCCCCATAATATAGATGAACATCTTTCTAAACATCAAATCTCCCTTTCTCTCGCTGTATAAGAAATTCATTCTTATAACAACCTATTAATCAAATAATAAGACTCTAGTATAATATCACTTTCAATCCAGAAGCTTCCACATAAAAAAGAAAAACCCCTGCCGACAAGATGTCCGACAGAGGTCATTCCATTCCAGTCTACACCAATTACAAATCACCTACGGCAAATTGAATTGTTCCGGAAGCTGCGCCTCCAAGGTTAGCTAACAAAGCAAACACCAGAACTCCACCTGCAGAAATGGTAAGGCTGCTGTTTACAGGAACAACGTAAGTGACTACTGGTGCATTAACACGTGTAATCACGAGAGATACCGGAAAAGGTCCAAAGTTGTTCACTGTAGCGCTGGCATTTGTGCCTCCAGCCAAATTTTCGTAGTAGGACTTGCCTACTCCGGCAGGAAGGTTGTAATTTTGTATCGGTAAAAGGATGGCCATTGAATTCACCTCCTTTTTGCTTTGATACGGTATTCTATGCTTGAAATCTATTAAAGCAACGGTGAATTACCAGGGTCATAATGTCCAATTTTGATAGACTTCATAGATTGATAGACGAATGTACGCAAAAAAAGCCCCACCGGACCATCCGGTGGAGCCAACTAAGCTTACTTTAATATTACAGGTTTAATTACGCATACAGCATGAAAAAGTTCAGTTCATGGCCCTGCTGCTTGAGATAGTTATACAGCTGCGAACGGTGATGGAATACGTGTGTTACCGTTTCAATCTGCCATTGAACCTGCAAGTGACCATGTTCCATATAAAAAGCTTTTGTTGAACGATTCAAAAAGTCGTCTTCGCTCAATCCCGTGATATAAGCTTTGTAGGATTCGAAATTGCTCCATAATGTTGCTTCAAGCTTCTCGATATCCTCAATCCCCGACAGGCTATTCTCCACCAGCCCAACCTCAGCTTCACCTTTTTCCTGCATAATGGCAAGATCCGATGCCGTGATTTGGATAAAGTGATGCACTAGCTCCACCAATGAACGCATATTCTCCTGTGGACGATACGACCAATCCTCCGAACGGATCAAGCGAATTAACGAAGCCCCCGTCCGTACGCCTGTTTCCAATTCATTTAACAAGTGATCCCGAATCTGCAATGTTCCATTCATATATGATGTCTCCCTTATCTTTTATTCTCACGACTTCAGTATAACCGAAGGTGCTACAGATCTATTGTACAAATCGGACAACATTCTGCCATGCTCCCTGGCTGCCGTCAACGGAGTCTCTCCATAAAACTTGCGAAATTGCCGAATTAGATGGGCTTGGTCAAAAAATCCATGATTCTGGGCAAGCATTGCCCAGTCTGCCGTGTTCCCTTGATGAATATCGCTCAGCACACGATGAAAACGAACCACCTCACTGAACCGTTTGGGACTGATTCCGACCCACTCCGAGAACTTTCGATGCAGCTGCCGCTCACTGATCACTTCACGCATCGCCAGCTCTTGGACACTCATACGTCCCCCATCGATAAAGATGCGGTGCAGCACGTTTTTCATCACATTGTTCTCCGATGTGCTTGCCTGCACGGGCAACGGACTCAAGTACGCATTCATAACCTCTACTCGCTCTGCAAAATGATTCGTTTCGGCCATCCGTTCCTGAAGCCCGTTCAGCTTCTCCGGCCAACATTCCTGAAGGGCAATTCGCTTATCCGTAAACCACTCCAGAGGCATGCCATGGAAGACATGCGCTCCACCCGGGAAGAACCGGACACCAAAGGTGTAGTCTCCAGCAGGGGAACCATCATCGGATGGCTCAGGTACAGCGAACGGCTTTGTATAATTGCCACAGTAAGCATAGGAGTGCTTTGAACAGACCGGGTCGTATGTAATCAGCATGTCCGTGCAACCATCCGGTAATACCCGGGCAGGTACCGTCATCATCGATCGCTCTGGACCTTCTCTCTTAGCAACATCCGCATGTGTGTTCGGAAGAGATCCTGATTCCCAATAACAGGCCACATAAGCCATCAGACCAGTAGCAGGTACTTTCTCAACATAATAACTGTTAGGGTACGTTCCATTCATCTGAATAGGCTTAAACAACGGGTGCAAACTGTGATCCACAATTCCATCCTCCGGTCACTAGAGTTGGTTACACATTATGTATTCATCTATCATACCACCAACCGCAGAAATGAAGAAAAAAAGTGCCCTACCGGAGGACAATCCGATAGGGCCAGTCACACATCTATTTAACACGAGAAGGGGTTTACAAGACTTATCTTACCTTCCCAACCTTAATGGAAACTGAAATTGGGATGAAAAGAACATCAATTTTTCTTATAGTGCGTGTTCAAAAAGATCGTTTTTGACAACCTCTTAAAGTGTCTTGATCAGTATGGACGCAATTAACACGGATGCTGTTGTGACCGTTGTGAATCCACCTACCAGCATTGGTGTTAAAATCTCATCGAGGATGGCTTTGCGTTCATTTTCATCACGTCCAACTGAACGGCTTACTTCCTCACAGATAATGTAGTCCCCCGGAAAACCGAATAGTGCAGTCAGTGCCACAGGCAGACCTTTGAGTGGGTCCCATTTGAACAGCTTGGAGCCAACAAATCCACCGATCAGCACCCCAATTACACCGATTGCGATAATGAACAACACTGGAATAATGGAACTAACCACCGCATCAAAAGTGATCGACTCCATACTTGTCATAACGACTACGATCAGACCTATCATGGCAATTCCCGATGTACTTGCTTTATCCAGAATACGAGATGGGAACAGTCCGATCAGATGCCCGAGAACCCCCAGCAACAGAGCCCAGATACTGTAGCTAAGTCCGGTTACATTACCTAGATAAATGGAGAGACTACCCATTATGAACAAGAGCAACAGCAGAATAGGTGCGGTCTGGAATCGCTGCGGAAGGAATGTTTTGGCATTCACTTCTTTAATGTTCACGTGGCCTTCCCCTGCAACCTTGTTCTCAAAAGCGCCCTGCTTCTGCAGTTTTAACGCATATCTGCGCAACATATTGGTTGCAATCGGCATCCCCACGAGGGAATGAATACCCAGAATAACAGCCGGAATTGTAATCAGATGACCCAGATTCATCTCCTGCAACTTCGTGGTTGTGATCAGATAAGAGATAATGCCACCAACAACCGGACTTGATCCGGCAACAGCCGTAGGATAACCATAGAACGGTGATACGATTAACAGGATAAGACCTGTCGCCGTGAGTGATGCGAACAATGAGATCAGTATTGCTTTATATTGGGAACGTATTAATTTCAGCGGTATTAATGTCCCCATGTGTACAATCAGCGGAGCCACCATGAGAGCCCCGAACGCCGTCAGAGCAGAGCTGGATACCACTCCTTTAGGAAATAACCCCGCCCAGTTCAGCAGCAAATATCCGATCAGAATAACAAGCAAGGAAGGAATTCGCGCTTTGGACCAGATCGAAACCAGTTCCCCTATAGCTAAAATAACAAGCAATACTGTGGCGATATATATCGGTTGACTAAACATGGTGACTTCTCCCCATTCTCTATGTTGTCAGTGCAGTTCAGTTCAGTTCACGTAGAACCATCTTTCTTATTTCAAGCGTTCACCTGATAAATAGACCTGTTCGATATTCTCTGTGTTTTCGAGCAGTCCAATATCCGTCAACGGATTCACATTCAATACCAGCAGATCAGCAGCTTTGCCAGGCTCAATCGTACCGATCTCCGCTTCCATCTGCATCGCTCTCGCCGCATCTCTTGTTGCGGCTACGATCGCTTCCATCGGCGTAAATCCAACATCATCAACAAGCAATCGAAGTTCTAGTGCATTCCCGCCATGCTCAACAGGTGCACACGTGCAGAAGTCTGTCCCTACTGCAATGGTTACGCCTGCCTTACGCGCGATAATCATGTTCTCAATATGCTCCTGATATACACTTTTGGCTTTGCGGATACCAAATTCGGGAACACCGTATTTATGCCCTTCTTTGATGATCCGATGTACAATGGCCAGCGTTGGAACCAGAACCGCCTTTTGATCCAGCATCATGCCAATGCCTTCTTCATCAATGTAGATTCCGTGTTCAATGGTGCGTACGCCCGCTTCCAACGCATTTTTGATCCCCTGTGCACCTTGCGCATGTGCAGCCACATAAGACTGTACCGCTTCCGCTTCATACACGATCGCCTTCAGCTCATCCATGCGGAATTGCGACCAGCGAGGGTCATCTTTCTCCGAAAGTACCCCGCCTGTGGAACACACTTTAATGAAATCCGCCCCTTCACGGAACTGCGTGCGTGTTGCCTTAATGACTTCGGGAACGCCGTCACACACGGTGAAGATATTCAGTTCCGTTGGAATCATATGGATGTCTGCATGCCCACCCGTCTGAGAGAGCATATGACGGGAAGTTTTAATCCGCGGCCCCTTCACCACACCTTCCTTGATCAGATCGCGAATGTATACAGCAACATGGCTACCGACATCCCTGACGGTTGTGAATCCTGCGTTGATCAGCTTCGGCAGATCCTGGAGTGCTCTCCCCATCTGGAGTTCATTGGCTTCCAGCGCCACCGCAGCCATATTCAGATTTTTGGCCCCGTGTACATGGACATGGGCATCGATTAATCCTGGCATCACCGTTTTGCCTGTTACATCAACAAGATCGGCATATTCCGGAATTGGAACGGTTGCTTTTGCACCCGCAGCTATGAATTTCCCGTTCTCAACCAGGACCACACTATCGGAAACAGGCTCTCCACCTTGTCCATCAATCAACAATGCACCTACAAAAGCAGTAATTTGACTCATCTGTACTCCACCTCATTTTCAGACTTGGTTGTAAGTTCAACTATTTACAGCTCTACTGTTGTACTACAATGAAATTGTATCGTGTTAAAGTTAATGACATTATATAAGTTGCATATGTATAATGTCATTGTTGATAGCAACAGCATTCTAATATTAATTATGGTGATATACACAATACAAAATATAAATCACACAGCATAGTGAAGATCATGTTATATATGTAAGCATTTTGCCATGTGAACACAAAAGGAGTACGTTTGCTATGATTCATGAAGCGGTTCGTTCATTTATGGTTCAAGTCTTTGGGTCTGTTCCGTACGGAATCTGGATCAAGGATGAATATGATTTCCAGTGGAATAACTGGCTACGTGAAGGAGAGCTACCTGAATATACAGATCAAGAACAGATTGAGTCATCCTGGAAGATTCTCAGGTACACGTTTGTTTTTTTGTCTAACATCAACATTCGTGTGGTTATCGATACCCAGAAACAACTTACCCTGCTACAGAGTGAACGTCTGGAGTCTTTGATTCGGGAAGGACTGCTGAAGCAACAGATTGAGAAGGAACGTGCACACAATGATCGATGGTTGACCGGACTGCGGGAGCTGACCTGTTCCCTGGAGCTGAACGATTTGTTACTCAAAATCATGGAGAATGCGCTCCATGTCATCCCCTCCCTTTCCTGCGGACTGTTCATGATGGTTGATCCGGACTCTGGCAAGATGATTCCTAGAGCCAAAGTCGGTTTTCAGGATAGCGTGTATCAATATCAGGGCGAGCTGGATGAGGGCATTACGGGAAAAGTATACGAGGAAGGCATTGGCCGAATGTATAGCACACCGGATGATGCCTTTAAAGATATGGGCAATGTTAGTCAGGAGAATGCGGATATCATTGTAAGTTCACTGCCTGACGGTATTATGGCAAAAGGACTTATCGCCGTTCCCGTGACAATGAATACTCACAAAATCGGTGTAATGCTGGTATACCAATTTGAACAAAACAGACGATTTGCCCCACATGATCTGAATGTGATGCAGGGATTTGCGGATCAGGCAGCCATTGCCATCTCCAACGCCACCATGTATTCAGAACTGCTGGAGACGAACCGATATCTCGTTAGCCGCAATGAAATTCATAATCAATTCACGGCACTTTCCATTGAACATGTGAGCCTCGGACATATCATTGAGACGGTTGGGTCGATGCTGAAACTTCCCACCTATTATGTGGACATGGCGAGAAATGACTGGTACCCGCTCATCCCGGAAAGTGTCTTGCTAAGTGAGCTCGATATCTATACCGCTCTGGACAGTCAGTTTAACCCCATCACCTTATCCGGTGGAACGGATCATAGCGATTATTACCTCTATCCCATTGTGAACGGATCTCTGGTGCTTGGCTGTTTTGCCATCCAAATAGATCATCCGTTAGGTCAGTTGGATCATGTGATTTTGGAACAAGGCGGAGCTATTGTGATGCTGGAGATGGTGAATACCTACTCACTCACCGAGATGTCCTATCGGAAAAACCATGATTTCTTCAGCGATCTCGTGCAATATAGAGAACCACAGCAGTTGGAGGCACGACTTTCCAGCTTTCAGTTGCCAGCCCATCAGTCCTTGTTCGTCGCTCAATTGCAGCTCTATGGGGAACATCCCGACATGAAAACAACTGAAAATTGGGTGCGCAAGTTGATCGGATTTATCGAAAAGGAGCTGGGCACCCGCGAACATCTATTGTTCAGTGCACATCACAAAATTACGATTTTGGCTGCGGCATCCGAGCCCAAGGTCAGACACTGGATCATCAGCAGGCTGGAAACGGCTGTGGAGAAATGGACCACCTCCAAGACTCCTGCCCTATCTATCGGCATCGGTGGACTGTATCAAGGGCTTGAGTATGTGTGCAAAAGCAATGACGAGGCTACACGCTCATTGTCCTTTTTGCTGAAACAAAACAAAGCGGGCCTGATGCTCTACGAAGAGATGGGGATCAATCGGTTGTTTCTTAATCAGGAACCTTCCGATATCGAGAACTACATTCACGAAATTCTGTCCCCTCTTCAACAGCAAAAATCAGGAGAGCTTGAACTCACACTCAAAACCTACATTGCCGCGAATCGATCTGTGCAAGCCACAGCCGAACGTCTGCATATTCATACCAATACGTTGTATCTGCGCCTGCGCAAAATAGAGGAGATTCTAGGTGTTGATCTGAACGATTCCGAGGGTTGGATGAAGGTGTATCTGGCATGTCATTTAAGTGAAGTGTACTCTGTTGCTCCTACCGCGAGTGGAGCACTAAAATTGTAACTCCATCAATTCAGTCCGTGCAGTTTGCGAAAACGCTCTGGACTCATGCCTGTATGCCTTTTGAACATCGCACAGAAATAACTGGCGTTCTCGTAACCCACCCGATCAGCCACTTCATATATTCGAAGCTCTCTCTCACTGAACATGAGTTGTTTGCTTCGATTGATCCGTTCTTGGTTCACGTAAAATACAGGTCTGGTATGGAGTGCCCTCTGAAACAGCCTGCACAAATATTGGGGAGATACCACAGCCACATCGGCCAGTTCCTTCAGCGACAGTGAACGATCCAGATGCTCTGCGATATAACGCAGCACAGGCTTCAAGCGCTCCAGTTCATCATTATAATTGGCGGATGCGATGAGCAGTGGCTTCAGATCCAGCAGCAGGGCATATAATTGTTTGGAACACTCCACATCGTAATCTGCGTAATCCGTATCACCGTCATTCTCTCCTCTAACCAGAAGTTGCTCCAGGCCACGCAGCAGCGTGGCTGTCCTGAGTCTGCATACGCGTGAACCGGTAATCCCCGCATAAGATAATAACTGGCTAGCCTCTCTCCCCTGAAACGAGACCCAAGCCAGTTCCCAACGGTCACTGATGGGCATATATCGATGCGGAACATCGGGATACAGAAAGAAAACGTCACCCGGTCCGACGATATACTCGTCCTCTTGTATAATCAGTCTCCCCTGACCATGAATAATCTGGTGGATCTGATAATCCGGGAACCCCTCTGGACGCTCAGTTTCATATTGATGTTCCCAGTAACCAACCGTGGTCATATAGATCGGCAGGCGAGCAGCTTCTTCTGTTTTACCAAAAAAAATCCGGGTATCCATCCAGTACACCACTTTCTTCATCGTTAGTTTCATATTGTGATATATATGGGCAATATTCTTTATTCTCTAAGTCATCATTCAATTCTATAATGACAATATTATAACATTTCAGAAGGAGTTGCTGTTATGCGAAAGAAACTGGTACACACCCCTCCGGCAAATGGATACCCGGAATGGAACAATAATCCCGAGACTTTTCAAGTAAACCGTCTACCCGCACATGCTTCTATGGTAGCGTTTCCATCTATAACAGAAGCATTGTCCAATGATTCCAGCGCATCGCCATGGTACGAATCACTGAATGGTCAATGGAAGTTTGCCTTTGCGGAGACACCGGAGCAACGGATTACATCCTTTTATGAGAACAACTATGATGCCAGTGACTGGGACGAGATCGCCGTTCCTTCCAACTGGCAGCTGCAAGGTTACGATTATCCCCACTATACAAATATGACGTATCCGTGGGTCGAGCGTGAACCTGAATTGAAGCCACCATTTGCACCAACAACTTATAATCCCGTGGGTTCGTACATCCGCACGTTTACTGTTCCTGCTGACTGGAAAGACCGTCCTGTCCTGCTGCACTTCGAGGGTGTTGAATCCGCCTTTTATGTATGGGTCAACGGGGAACTCGTCGGTTATAGTGAAGACACGTTCACGCCCGCAGAATTTGATATCACTTCGTATCTAACGGAAGGTGAGAACAAGCTCGCTGTGGAGGTATATCGCTGGTGTGATGCGAGCTGGCTGGAGAATCAGGATTTCTGGCGGTTAAGCGGAATCTTCCGTGGTGTATATTTGCATTCACCTTCACCGGTTCAGATCGCCGACTTCTTTGTTCGTACCGAACTGGATGACGCGTATCAGGATGCGGAGCTACTGCTGGATTTGAAGTTATTTAATCATAATGCCGCTCAGACCCCTACCGGATTGTCCGTTCAGGCACAGCTCTATGATGCACAACAGCAAACTGTACTGAAGCAGCCACTTACTGCGGCCGTTACTTTCCAGGGTGAGGATGAACTTTCATTCCAGTTGTCAGCAGAGGTTATGAAGCCGCTTCTATGGAGCGCTGAGTCCCCTAACCTGTATACACTTGTGCTATCCATTCAGGACGAATCAGGCGAAACACTGGAAGCGGTCCGCAGCCGGATCGGATTCCGCAAGTTTGAACTGAAGGACGGCCTGATGCAAATCAATGGCAAACGCATTGTGTTCAAAGGCGTGAATCGTCATGAATTTTCCCCGGATAAGGGTCGAGCCATTGGACGGGAAGACATGATTCGTGACATCGAGTTGATGAAGTCCTATAACGTTAACGCGGTGCGTACATCCCATTATCCGAATCAGTCACTCTGGTACGAACTGTGTGATGAATATGGCCTCTATGTCATTGACGAAACGAATCTGGAAACTCACGGTACCTGGGAATATGGGCAAAAGGAAATGAATGAAAACAATATTCCCGCGAGCAAGCCGGAATGGCGTAATAACGTAATAGATCGCTGTAACTCGATGTTCCAACGGGACAAAAACCATCCGTCCGTTATTATATGGTCTCTGGGTAATGAATCCTTCGGCGGCGATAACTTCATCGCCATGTACGATTATCTGAAACAAGTCGATCCAACACGTCTTATTCATTATGAAGGCACCTTCCATTATCGCCCTTCTGATTCGGCAAGTGATATTGAATCGACAATGTATATCAGCCCACAAGATGTGGAGCAATACGCGCGCATGAAGGGACCTAAGAAGCCTTACATCATCTGTGAATACAGCCATGCCATGGGTAATTCTTGTGGAGGTCTGCATCTGTATTGGGAGTTGTTCGATAAATATGATGTGTTGCAGGGTGCATTCATCTGGGACTGGGTTGATCAGTCCATTCGTACCACTACGGCAGACGGTGTAGAATATTTTGCTTATGGTGGCGATTTCGGTGAATCTCCTCATGATGGCAATTTCTGCGGGAACGGATTGATTCTGGCGGATAAGACGGTTACACCGAAGCTGGAAGAAGTGAAGAAATGTTATCAGAACGTTCGTATGGAAACCGTTGATGTCAAAGACGGCTTGCTGCGCATCAAAAACCAGTTCCTGTTCACGGATCTGAGCGAATATTCGCTCGTATGGACAGTAACTCACGATGGCAAATCTGTAGAGAACGGTACGTTGGATATCGCGGTACCTCCTGGCGAATCGGTTGAAGTCCGAATCCCTTATACGCCATCTTCCGATCTGTTCCAGGAAGCGGTGCTGACTGTATCTCTGGTTACCAAAGTGGCAACCAAATGGGCAGGAGTAGGTCATGAGATTGCCTGGGATCAGTTCGTGGTATCTCCGAGATTGCGTCCAATCCAACCGATACGTCAAGGACAAGACAATGCGCCGCAGGTACAGGATCTGCAAGATGAATTGAAAGTGACTACAGGCCAAGTCACGTTGAACTTCAATCCAGCCACTGGCGCTTTAACATCCTATCAGATTAACAATCAGGAGCAATTGCTCGCACCTGTCCGGCCGAATTTCTGGAGAGCCATGACAGACAACGATATGGGGAACCACCTGAATGAGCGTTCTGCGTTCTGGAGAGATGCTCACGCTACCAGCAGATTAATTCGCTTTGAGCACCATGCAGACGAGCAAGGCATTCTCGTAACGACCGATTATACGTGGGATCAACATCCGGGATGTACGCTGTCCATCACATACCGAATTGATGCGGATGGTGTATTGGAAATCAGTCAAACCCTTATTCCAGGCATAGGCTTACCTGATCTACCGGAATTCGGTATGCTGTTGCAACTGAATAACCGCTTGGATACAATCTCTTGGTACGGCAGAGGACCGCATGACAATTATGCAGACCGTCTAACCAGTGCACGTCTCGGTTATTACACAGGTGCGGTTCGAGATCAATTCGTCCCTTATCTGAAACCACAAGAGTGTGGTAACAAAACGGATGTACGCTTCGCTGAAATTACATCAGCGGATGGTCAGCTTGGCCTTCATGTTGAAGCCACTATACCATTTGAAATCAATGCGTTGCCGTGGACACCGGAGGAACTGGAAGCAAACGACCATGTGTACAAATTACCTCAGAGCACACAGACTATCGCACGCATCAATTACAAACAAATGGGTGTTGGCGGAGATGACAGCTGGAGCGCACGTACCCATGTCGAATACACCTTGCCAGCCAACCGCGCGTATCACTTCACCTTTACGGTAAGACCTGTATAACATCAAGCAAGCACTGCTGGCAGCCTGCCGGCAGTGCTTTTTTTGTTGGGGCAGTGAATAGTGGGAGTTTGAACTTTGTCATGGGAACATTATAATGAATGAGGTGCAAGAAAGATTCGTACCAGCTATTACTCTATTACGAGGTGAGAATTTGCAATATCTGTTTACCACTCTCTTCATTCTTGGATTTATCGCTTTTTTGGGATTTGTTGTTGGGATGATCTTATCTATTCGCAAAGGTAATAGGTTGCCAATCAGATATATTTTTCTAACAACGGCCTGTTTTGCGATTGCTTCAATAGGTTTGTATGGGATGCTGAATTTATCTTCGAACTCTACTCAGTCTGAAATAGATCAGACCCCTTCACCCCAGATTGAACTTTCGGGCCTCCACATGACTACCGATGAATTTAAAAACAAGTTTAATGGCGCCGTAGGCAAATACCGACTGAATGGTTTGAGTATTACCCGCTTGAATATACAAGACTCTTCCGAGCAGGGCACTGGCACTTTCGAGTATGTATTCAATGACGAGTTGCGTTTGGTTGGTGCAGTGAATGCAGATAAGAGCATTCAGGAAGTCAGGTTATACGCAACTGGTGATACGCGTAAACCAACAGGTGGAATTTATATGACTGCTATCGCCACACTCATTCTCACAACCAATAGTGATTACACGTATAACGATGCACAAGATGTCATCCAGGATATCGGTCTATTGGATCGTGATGTGAATCAGTCTGATTTTGATGGGGCGACAGTTCGCAACGGATTGGAATATCGCTTCAGCGTACAGGATTCTGAGCACTCTACTTTTGAAATAACTGTTGCGAAATGAGACCCCATTGTGTAAAAAGGTAAAAAGGCCGCTCCATGAAGGAACGGCCTAACGTATGGTATGTACTATATAATTTTACTTGTGATCTCTTCTTTTTAGGAATTAAAGAGCCCTAATATCAAAGTAATCACGATACAAAAAAGCGATACAGGGTACAATATCCATTTACTGATCTTATCTTTGTATGTGACAATCCAACAAACAATGCATATCCAGGCGATTAATAGTTGCCATAAGTCCAATGATGAACACCTCCCGCATACGAGAGTTACTCAAAAGTTACAATCTCGCTTTGATTGTTCCAACTCATTTTAAAGGTAATCGGGTCTTTCGTTTTCTCCGCCTCAGTAACCGTTCCCGACATACTGAACGGTACTCCTTGTTCCTCAAGCGCTTTCCCCTGTTGTTTTATATTATTGCCGGTAAGGTCAAACACAAAATCCTTTATGCGCTTTTCATCACCTATATAAGTAATACTATAGCTCCCTGTTGATCTCTGTAGAGAAACATCCCAGTTATCGCTCTTTCCGTGTAGTCTATCATCCGCACCACAAGCTGAGACAATAGATACAAGCACTATAACACAAAGAATCATTGGCAGTTTAAATAATTTCATAATATCCCTCCTTTTAGGAATATACCCAAAAATGTGAGTTATGATATTTGCTAATCATTCCTGATATCTAATCTATATAAGTTGAACTAAAGTTATTTACACAGACACTACGATGACAGAATAACCTTCCAATCGCTGTTATCCCCAGATTTTTTTGATTCCTTTTCCGAAGGGGAAAATCCGGGGATAAAGGCGAACGCTTTGCTTTTTCAGGTTTTTTCTGTCCTCTCCGTTATCGTGTAAATGATTAGCTCAATTTATATAGTTTAATGTGTCTTACCTTTGAATGATATGATTAACGATTTTCTGAGCATCGTATTTAACCCATCCCAACAGTGCTGAACCCCGTGATGTTTGCCAAGGTAGCCCTACAAAGTACAATCCAGCAACCGGTGATACGCCTCTCTCGTGTATAATTACACCTTGGGCATCAAAAGCAGTATTGATATCGATCCAACTATCATTTCGCTTAAACCCAGTCGCCCAGATAATATTGTCTATTCGTGTCTCACTACCATCCTCATATAGGATGCGGTCATCTATTGCATTAATGGCACGTGGGCGCAGGTTAACTTTTCCCTGGGTCATCAATTCTTTTAACTCATAGCCATATACGTACTCAGGCTGATTTCTCAACCATTTTCCAACCATACGATCTGCACTTGCACGTAATATTCCGAGCTTTTCAAAATACCAGAATATACTTCGTCTCATAATATGCAAAGGCCTAAAGGTAATATTTCGAGCTATGGATATGTATACGGTTTGCTTATCATCTGATGTCAACTCTACGGCGATTTGGGCACCTGAATTCCCTCCGCCTACAACTACTGTTGATCCAGGAAGCAATTGAGAGATATTTTTATATTCTGATGAGTGAAGCTGAATCACATGCTCGGATAATGCTTTAGCAAAATGAGGAACATTTTTGGTCTGGAAAGGCCCCGTGGCAACGATAATATTGCGCGCTTCAATCGTTCCATCATTGGTTTCAGCATAGTACACCTCATCTTGCTTCGAGAGACGGGAGATTTTACAGTTTAACTTTATTGGAAGCTCCATTTGTTTAGCATAGTTTTCAAAATAATCTGCAATTTCATCTTTGCTTGGCAGGCTATTTTCATTTCCATTAAGCGGCATTCCCGGTAACCCATCATACATTCGTGGGGTAAAAAGACGCAAGGAATCGTACCGTTTACGCCAAGATTCCCCGATAGATGAGGCAGCATCAACGATTAAAAAGGTTAACCCCGACTGTTGAAGATAGTAACCTGCTGCCAAGCCTGCCTGCCCAGCTCCGATAACCAATACATCGTACATATGTATCATCCCCAATATCGTTTTATGTTTTAATATATGAGCACTTGTTCATATGTTTATTTTACTTAACAACTGTCTGTTTAGCAATAGAAAAACATCACTACTTCCTTTTACAAGATTATCCATTAAAAAAGCTCCCTCACGGGAGCCTTTAATCATTTCAGGGCAAGTTTCTTATAACTTCTCATGTATGCTACGTGCTAAGTATGATAGGTTGGTTGAATTCTACCTGGTGTATCTATCGATGTCATCGTTCGCATACTGATGCTCTCTTCTATGGTAATCTTCATGCTGACGAACGTCGTTCTTTAATTTCGCTAAGAAACCCCACCCCATAAAAGCAAGCAACAGCACGGTAATTAGCGCATAAGCGAAGCTATATAGATTCATATAGAAGTTAATAAAAATTGCAGCGAGCATCAAGCCCAGAATCCATAATGTCCACTTTGTACCCTTTCTCAAATCATTTCCTCCTCAAGTCGTTACTGATAAGCTCTCTATGTATCACAGTACATACGAAACCATAGGAACGAGGTTTCAATCACAGGGCTTCAAATCTACATTTAGAGCGAATTACCGAATCTTTAAATAACATCAGTTCCAAGAGAAACATCCAATATGCCCGACATCCCTTGCGCAGAAGAGGTACTTACATAATACGAACCCGTCGACAATGCTTTGTCACTATAATATGTATGCTCTTTTCCGTCTGCCGGGACCCTGCCATACAATATTTCAGTTCCACTAGGTGATCCTTCATTGATCGTGAACGTGAAGTGTTTCGAACCCGTGTTTTTAAAACTCACTTTCACATAACTAAACCCTGTTGGAATATCAAACTGATGCGTATTTGTAGTGCCTGCGAAATCCTCATTATTAATTACTGTGAATGTAGTTAATGGAGTATCACTAGCTTCATTTACTTTTACAAATTTTCGTTCGGAATCAGAAGTGAAATTATAGATTAAGATGATAACAGCAGCAGACACTAAACCTGCCACTATCATTTTTCTAATATGTTTCATGATATATGCCCTCCATATCTCTTGATACTAACTTTGATTATAAAAATACTCAACAATACAAAAACCACTCCTTAATTAAGAAGTGGTTTTTGTATTGTTTATAATTTGTAACAGTGACTGCTTCACAAATTCTTGTCACATCGTAACGAGAATTCACTCTGCCAGGCACATGATGCTTTAAAGGTTTTTACACCTTTATTACATCATGCCGCCCATTCCACCCATACCGCCCATGTCAGGCATTCCGCCACCAGCACCTGCTGGTTCTGGTTTGTCAGCGATAACTGCTTCAGTAGTCAAGAACATTGCTGCTACGGAAGCCGCGTTTTGCAATGCATAACGAGTTACTTTCGCAGGGTCAACGATACCAGCTTCGATCATGTTAACCCACTCGCCAGTTGCAGCGTTGAAGCCGATGCCTGTTTGTTCTTTTTTCAGACGTTCCACGATTACGGAACCTTCTTCGCCAGCGTTAGCTGCGATTGTACGGATTGGTGCTTCCAGAGCACGCAGGACGATGTTTACGCCTGTTTGCTCGTCACCGGACAGAGCTACAGCCGCAACCGCGCTATATACGTTCATGAGCGCTGTACCACCACCGGATACGATACCTTCTTCAACCGCAGCGCGAGTTGCGTTCAGGGCATCTTCGATGCGAAGTTTGCGTTCTTTCAATTCTGTTTCAGTAGCCGCACCAACTTTGATTACTGCTACACCGCCGGACAATTTAGCCAGACGCTCTTGCAGTTTCTCTTTGTCGAACTCGGAAGTTGTTTCTTCCAATTGTGTACGGATTTGGCTAACACGTGCATCGATATCGGATTTGTTACCAGCACCGTCAACGATGATTGTGTTTTCTTTAGTTACGCGGATTTGACGAGCTGTACCCAGTTGTTCCACAACAGCGGATTTCAGGTCCAGACCCAGTTCTTCCGTGATCAATTGGCCACCAGTGAGGGCAGCGATGTCTTGCAGCATTGCTTTACGACGGTCACCAAATCCTGGAGCTTTAACAGCTACAGCATTGAATGTACCACGCAATTTGTTCACAACCAGCATAGCCAGTGCTTCGCCTTCGATATCTTCAGCGATCAATACCAGCGGTTTGCCTTGTTGAACGATTTTCTCAAGCAATGGCAAGATGTCTTGCGTGCTGGAGATTTTTTTGTCTGTGATCAAGATGTACGGATTGTCCAAAACAGCTTCCATTTTGTCCGTATCAGTGATCATGTAAGGAGAGATGTATCCACGGTCGAATTGCATACCTTCAACCACTTCAAGCTCTGTAGCGAATCCTTTGGATTCTTCTACAGTGATAACGCCATCTTTACCCACTTTTTCCATAGCTTCAGCGATCAGTTCGCCTACTTCTTCGTCAGCTGCAGAGATTGCTGCAACTTGTGCGATGGATTGTTTGGAATCAATTGGTTTGGAGATGGATTGCAATTCAGCAACCGCAGCTTTAACCGCTTTGTCGATCCCTTTACGGATACCGATTGGGCTAGCGCCTGCAGTTACATTTTTCAGACCTTCTGTGATCAGCGCTTGCGCCAATACAGTTGCTGTTGTAGTACCGTCACCGGCAACATCGTTGGTTTTTGTTGCTACTTCTTTAACCAGTTGTGCACCCATGTTCTCGAATGCATCTTCCAGTTCGATTTCTTTAGCAATGGTTACACCATCGTTAGTGATGAGCGGGCTTCCGAATTTTTTCTCCAGAACCACGTTGCGGCCTTTAGGACCGAGTGTTACTTTTACTGCATTAGCCAATGCGTCCACACCACGAAGCATGGAGCGACGAGCGTCTTCACTGAATTTAATGTCTTTAGCCATGTTAAGAAAACCTCCCTAGTTTTTGTTGGAAAATGGTCGTGCTATATGGTTCGGTTATCCGATTAAATTTGAATTAGTCGAGAATCGCGTGAATATCGCTCTCTTTCATAATCAAATATTCTTTACCTTCGAATTTGATTTCTGTACCGGCATATTTGGAGAAAATAACGCGATCTCCTTCTTTCACTTCCAGAGCTACACGTACGCCGTCTTTCAATACTCCAGCACCAACTGCAATGATTCTACCCTCTTGCGGTTTTTCTTTGGCGGAGTCCGGGAGTACGATCCCGAAAGAAGTTGTTTGTTCTTGCTCCAGTGGTTCTACCAATACGCGTTCACCTAAAGGTCTGATCATGAAAAATAGCCTCCTTTTGAAATTATATAACGTTACATTGTAGGTTGTAGCCATATGTATTAGCACTCGACAGTGTTCAGTGCTAACAACCAACTTTATGATACTCAACTTGAAGCATGATTTCAAGTCCTTTTGACGAATTCCTGCGAGAATTTACGTTGAATTTACACAAACATAGCCAATTTACACCCGCTGTGCCTGGTTCTATGTTGCAATTCACTAATCTTATTCTACGAAATTGTTTAACCCTTCTGCAACGTTAACAGACAGTCCCTTCCCCATTGTATCCATTGTTGAACATAATATGCCTGCTTGTCCTGTCGTGTTGTCGGCAGTCTACAGAAATAGCCCGGATAAGAACATACCGTCTTTTCCGGGCACATTACAGCTTATCCTCATTCAGCCCGCATGTTTCTTATCCTCGGCACGAACGTAGCGGGATTCGATCTCTTCATCGGCTGCAAGCTGCTTGCGATATACGATTGCGGATAATAACACACTGATCTCATATAACAAGAGCAAGGGAATCATCACCAGAAGGTCGGAAATAAAGTCTGGAGGTGTAATGACCACTGCAATGAAGATCAGAACAAAGTAAGAGACTCTGCGCATCTTGCGAAGACGAATTGGATTCAGAATCCGCAGTCCTGTCAGAAACATAATAAGTAAAGGAAGTTCAAATAACAGGGACACAGGCAGCACAATGCCAAACAGGAAGCTGAAATACTGTTTCATCCCATAGGTCTCCACAAGCCCCATCTTCTCCGTTATCGCTGTTGTGAAGGCAAGTGCCATCGGAAAAATAACATAATACGAGAAAGCCATACCTGTCAGAAATAAAAGAAACACATAGGGCACATACTTCAGCGTCGCTTTTCGTTCGCGCGGCTTTAGCCCTGGACTAACAAACTTCCAGATCTGATACACCGTAAACGGCAGTGTAATAATAAGTGAGAACAACCCTGCAATCTTCATATAGATGCCAATCCCGTCCCAGAACGAGAAGGCATGTAATACAAAACCTTTTGCCGACTCTGCCTTGGTCAGATATTGGTATACCGGGTCCGCCACAAAAAATCCTGCAATCAGTCCCAGCACAAAAATACTTAATACGTAGATCAGCCGCTTCCGCAGCTCGCTCAGATGTTCCGTAATCGACATTTCTTCCATTTGCTGCGTCATGCCTGCCCCCCATTATTGCCAGCTTAAAATACAAAACCCTTCCGGCAGGAAGGGATTTCTCTTTCATTGCCGTCAAGATTATTCCGGCAGGCGTTTATCAGCAGGCTTGTCTGCAGGTGTGCTCTCAGCCGCCAGCGGTTTCGCCTTCTCCTGCTCTTTGCGATTGGACGAGTCATCCTCAGAGATAATCTCGCGAGCGCCCTCTTTGAATTCACGGAAGGTACGCCCAACTGCACGTCCCAGTTCCGGAAGTTTGTTGGGTCCAAACAACAACAATGCAATCACGGCCAGCAAAATAAAGCCCGTTGGTCCAATGGAACTAAACATTGATATTCCTCCTCGTCTCAAGCTTCGAAGATGCGCATACTCGGCCAGATGTTCATAGATGTCTCTGCTGCGTTCTTAATTTAAGCCCATCATACCATAGATGTAACCACTTACATAACCCGCAAAATTCACAAATAAGATAAGAGATGTCACTAGAACAATCTAACACCGGTTCATGGCTAATCGGATATCTTGCCCCAGAGTCCGTGCTCGATTATTGCTTGAACTGACCCGTAACCATCAGCAGCGCTTCCGGAAGCTGATCCATAATGGCAGCCAGATGTTCATGCACACCCTTTGGTGTACCTGGCAGATTAACAATCAGCGTGCGCCCTCGAATGCCACATACCCCGCGGAACAGCATTGCAGAACGGTTTTTGCTCATTACACTGTACCGCATGGCCTCTGCCATCCCGGGAACTTCCCGCTCAATTACGCGCCGGGTCGCTTCCGGAGTAATATCACGAATGGCCAGCTCCGTGCCACCGGTAGTCAGCACCAGATCGGCGTGAAAATAATCCGTCATCTCAATCAAAGCCGCAATAATCTCATCGGGTTCATCCGGAACGATACGGTACTCCACGATTTGACCACCCAGCTCTTCTTCCACCAGCTCCCGAATGACTTGTGCACTCGTATCCTCACGTTCCCCGCGGGCTCCTTTGTCACTGGCTGTCAGGATTGCTGTTCTCCACACCATAAAGATCACCCTTCTCCTCTATGAAAATAAATATTGCCTATCGGCTATAATCACCGTTTTTGCCACCACTCTTGGAATTCAACATGGTTGGACCGATAATCATATCTTTTTGCATGGCCTTGCACATGTCATAGACCGTCAGTGCTGCAGCTGAGGCAGCCGTGAGCGCCTCCATCTCAACACCCGTTTTGCCTTCGGTTTTGACAGTAACTTCAATGTGTAATTCATCCACTCCGTTATCATGAAAACGAATATCCACACCCGTCAGTGCCAGCGGATGGCACATCGGAATCCAGTCCGACGTTTTCTTCGCGCCTTGAATCCCGGCAATCTGAGCCACAGCCAGAACATCACCTTTGCCGATTCGGCCCTCCCGAATCGCTTCCAGTGTATCTGGATTCATCGTCACTTTGGTTACAGCCACAGCCGTACGTACGGTAATTTCCTTACCTGAGATATCAACCATCCGGGCCCGCCCCTGTTCATTAAAATGGGTCAGTTTACCACCGGAAGCCTGGCCGTTGTTCACTTCTGAACTCAATCACATCACAACCCTTTATTCGATATGTAATATACCTTCGGTTGTTATCAACAGATCAATCCGCAGATCGAGCAGGTCCATCGGGATCTCCTCCTGTAGCTGACCCGGCAATACCATCGCAGCCATCAACGGTTTCTTGCCCGTCATCACACATGTTGCTGCAAGCGTCTCGGCAAAACGATCATAATAACCGCCACCATAACCAATACGCCCGCCATGGAGATCATAACCAAGCCCCGGTACCAATATGAGATCGATATCCGGCCAATCATCAGGCGTCAGGACTTCACAGGAATCCTTGGGTTCCGGTATCCCCCATATGCCTGGCTCCAGATCTTGTTCTCCAGTCACTCGCCGTAGCTCCATTCGAGGTGGATTCGCCAACACTTTTGGTGCAAACATCACATCTCCATGATTCCAGCCCTCTTGAAACAGAAAAGCTGTGGACGCTTCGCCTCCATAGGACAAATAACTGAATATAACGAGTGGTTTGTTCACAACCTTGCTCTTGGCCTGTCTAAGGCGCTCCAGCTCCCGCTTCACTCCAGCGTTAATCTTAGTCATTGCCTGCTGACGCATGTTTGCATCCATCAGATCACGGCTCTGTCTCAGTCTGGATCGAAGCTGACTTTTCAGTTCCGCATGATCCTGCATATCCTTGAATAACCTCCTGTTGATAGGGAAGGTAGAAAAAAGCTCTCATTAAAAACAATTTATATGTTATGACCAGTTGTCATCTTGTTGAAATGGTTAAAATGATTCATTTTCTGCAAAATCCTCATGTAATAACATGCCTTCTTTCAGTTTATCATTGATTGATCAAAAAGACTACATGCCCCATGCGTTCCCAATCGGTGCAATTGCTCTGTATTTCATGTAAACTGGGATATAGTTGTCATATCAAGAACTGGACCTATGGAGGAACTTAATTTTATGCTGCTGCAAGTATCCGGAATTATCAAACGTTTTGGTGTCGATCCAATCCTGGACGGCGTGAACTTACAAATATTAGAACGCGAGCGCATCGGCCTCGTTGGTGTAAACGGTGCAGGGAAATCCACTTTGCTCAAAATTGTAGCCGGTGAAATGTCCTATGACGGAGGACAGATTTTCAAGTCCAAAGAAACGACGCTCGGTTACCTGGCTCAGAACAGCGGGCTACAATCCGACCGTAACATCTGGGAAGAAATGATGAACGTCTTCGCTCACCTGACACAGGCTGAAGCTGATTTGCGTCAGATGGAACGCGATATTGCCGACCCTGCCCAGATGGAAGACGAGAAAAAGTATGCTGACCTGCTGGAACGTTATGCGAAACGCTCCGACTGGTTCAAGGACCATGGCGGTTATGAGATGGAAACCCGCATTCGCAGCGTACTGCACGGGATGGGATTCGGCGAATTTTCGCCAGACACTCCCATTGCTACTCTGAGCGGCGGGCAGAAGACACGCCTTGCGCTTGCTCGTATTTTGCTTCAGGCACCTGATCTGCTCATGCTGGACGAGCCTACCAACTATCTCGATATCGCCACCCTTACTTGGTTGGAAGATTATCTGAGAGGTTATTCAGGCGCACTGCTCGTGGTATCCCATGACCGGTACTTCCTTGATCGACTCGTAACAACCATCGTTGAGATCGAACGTCACCGCTCCAAAAAATATACGGGAAATTACAGCCGTTATATGGAGCTCAAAGCTGCCGAATATGAAACTCAGATGAAGCAATATGAGAAACAGCAAGGCGAAATCTCCAAGATGGAAGATTTTGTCCAGAAAAACATTGTACGTGCTTCGACGACCAAACGGGCGCAAAGCCGGCGCAAAGCCCTCGACAAAATGGAGCGGCTTGATAAACCAATGGGAGATTTGAAAAAAGCCCATTTTTCCTTCGAAACCGCCGTTATGTCAGGCAAGGAAGTGCTTCGAGTGGATCAGCTGTCTGTCGCTTATGACGAGGCTTCTCCATTGTTCCGCAACGTATCCTTCGATCTGCGACGCGGGGAAACGGTTGCTCTGATTGGACCAAACGGTATTGGTAAATCCACCATGCTGAAGTGTCTTACGGGAAGTTTACGTCCGGTAAGCGGGGAGATCCAATGGGGAACAAAAGTGCAGATTGGCTATTATGATCAGGAACAGACTGGGCTCAATCCGTCCAACACGGTTCTGGAAGAACTGTGGAGTGCCTATCCCGGGATGGAAGAAGCACGCATTCGGACCGTACTGGGGAACTTTTTGTTCAGCGGTGACGATGTGCTCAAGAAAATCTCCTCCCTCAGCGGCGGTGAGAAGGCACGTGTGTCTCTCTCCAAGCTGATGCTGAAGGAAGCCAACATGCTCATTCTGGATGAGCCTACGAACCATCTCGACCTGTTTGCCAAAGAAGTGTTGGAAGCGGCTTTAATGGATTATGAAGGCACCCTGCTATTCATCTCCCATGACCGGTATTTCCTCAACAAAATGGCTGAACGCATTGTTGAGCTTCATCCAGGCGGCACAGAACAATATCTCGGTAATTACGATGATTATGTGGAGAAAAAACAGGAGCTTGAGGACATCGCACGTGAAGCTGCTGAGGCACGTCAGGCTTCGTCCAAGAACTCGTCCAAATCCGATCTGAACACAGCCACAACCGAAAAATCCGGAGCGGCTTCATTCGAAGCGGAAAAACAGGCGAAGCGTGAAGAGCGCAACCGACAACGCAAGCAGGAAGCTCTGGAACAACAGATTGCAGAGTTGGAAACAAAGATTACCGAACTTGAGGCACAGATGGCTCTGCCTGAAATCTATCAGGATTATATGAAGCTGCAAGAACTCCAGCAACAATCGGAGGAACACAAAGCAGAACTCACCAAAGCATACGAGGACTGGGAAGAACTAGCTATGGAATAGTACGAATAGTACAGACTCAGCCCATGGCTTGATCGCGTCATACAATTATAGTAGTACCACCGGCTGATTCCTTATTGGGATCAGCTTTTTGTTTGTTGAGGATGCGTATTGAAGCTAAGCACCCTATCTTCTTTATGTTCCTTGAGATTGAACTCTACTTAGGGGAGCTGTTTTGACTTTTGTCAAATTTACTCGAATGAAGAGAAATATTTTTATCCCCCTGTCCCTTACACTTATCCACAATAAAGCAAGATAGCAAGCACATTAATAAGCTTAATTATACAGCGGTAGAATAGCCTTTTGCACACAAAAACCATATTTATCCACCAAGTTATCCACTTTATCCACAACTTTGTGGATAGTAAGGAGTCATTCTATCCCCTAAACCCTTTTCGTTTCGAAAACTATGCTGGTTTGGCTTTGGGATAGTTACCCACAAATTACACTGGATATGTGGATAACTATAATAACACCTTGACAAATGCATCATTCCACTCCTCAATGTACCTCCATAATAAGACAAAAGCAGACCTTTGTCGTTCAAGGCCTGCCCGTCATTTATTTACTATATGCCATGCATATTTACAACGAATTGCAATTGCTACTATTGCCGCTGTAGATGCGATCTGGCAATAGATGTTTTACGCATGTGCTTCTTGTTCATGAGGTTCGGAAGACTCGGCCTTCAGCCCAGCAGCATTACAAGCCGCTACATAAGCCAAACCGGCAGCCATGACGATATCATTATGTGTTGCTGTTCCCCGGAACTCACGTCCTGCACGCTCCACGGTAACTACAGCTTCTGCACTTGCACCCTCTCCACCACTCAAGGCATGCATCTCCATATCAACAAATGCAATATCATCGGAAATGCTCTGACCAATCGCACGGATGGTTGCATCCACGGGTCCACCGCCAACAGCGGAGTAAGATTGTTCTCCAGCGCTTGTGCGAATGCGAACGGCGGCCATTCGATCCGTCATGCTGCCGGCCGTCACCTGCAATTCAACCAGTTCATAGTCCTGTGCAGGAATATTCATGGTCTGGCTAACCATCTGTAATAACTGATCGTCACTGACCACTTTTTGCTGGTCTGCGGTTTCTTTGAACACCTCATACAATTGCTCCATCTGTTGCTCATCCGGCTCAAAACCGTATTTGCGAACCCGATCCTTCAGGGCGTGACGACCGGAGTGTTTGCCCAAAATAATCATGCTGCGCGGAATACCCAGCGCTTCCGGGTCCATAATTTCATAGGTGCTCCGATTCTTCAGCAGACCATCCTGATGGATGCCGGATTCATGCTGGAATGCATTACGTCCCACCACTGGTTTGTTGTACGCAATCGGGAAGTGCATCGCACGGCTAATCTGACGTGAAGTCTCATACAGCTGATTCAGCTTAATGTTCGTCGTTGCACCAATTGCGTCTCCCCGAGTCTCCAGCGCCATAATCAGCTCTTCCAGTGCACAGTTCCCTGTCCGTTCTCCGATACCATTAATGGTCACTTCAATCTGAGAAGCACCATTGGCAATCGCAGCCAAGCTATTGGCTACGGCCAGGCCCAGATCATTGTGACAGTGAGCACTATAACGAACCTGATCGCCACCTCTTGCACCCTCACGCACCCGGCGGAACATCTCGCCATACTCATGTGGCAGGGCATATCCGACCGTATCCGGCAGATTAATAATGGTCGCTCCAGCTTCAATGGCGACTTCAACCATTTCAATCAGATCGTCCATCTTGGTACGGGCAGCGTCCATCGCTGTGAACTCTACGATGTCCGTGAACTGGCGTGCATAAGATACCATCTCACGAGCGGTAGCCACCACTTCACTGCGCGGACGGCGTAGTTGATGCTCAATATGAATATCCGAAGAAGAGATAAACAGGTGAATTCGGCGACGTGCTGCATCCGCTGTTGCTTGAACTGCTGCATCGATATCACCTTTGACCGCACGCGCGAATCCACAGATCTCCACGTTCTGCAACTGTCTCGAAATCGCCTGAACCGCCGCGAACTCACCTGGACTGGAGATCGGGAATCCAGGCTCAATGACGTCGATACCCAGAGAAGCCAGTTGGTGTGCCAGTTCAATCTTTTGCTCGGGCTGCAGACTTGCTCCCGGTGCCTGTTCTCCATCACGCAGCGTTGTATCAAAAATTTCAATCATGCGTTTGTTATTAGTTGTTGTCATATCCATCAACCTCCATCAAATTTTTATAAATATTTTCGTTACGATCCACGTGCCACAGAACACCCGCTAATCGCCGTCCCTGTTGTTATATATTTTGTTTGTAAACGCGTATGTTGTTTGTAGCTTAGTCCTTGGTGATCAGTAATACCTGTTGAATGTTTCGTGCCTATACTTGTTGTTCAATGTTCGTTACTCGTTCGTTGTATATCCTGCTTACCTTCATGACAGAGTGTACGTCGACTTACACCCTGATCCTCTGACTTTTCAATCCCCATATGGTTCTTCCCATGCCCACCCTGCTGCCGGCAGCAAACACAAATAACCCGCCATCTCATATAAGAGACGGCGGGTTATTATCCCCTCCGCGGTACCACTCTCGCTTGATGGGCCAGGCTTGCGCCGGACTCCATCCACCTCGTCGTCTCCGAAATCCGCTGGATGTGCGTGCACGCACGACACTACTCGCATTCGGAGAAACACCCTATAACGGGGGTTAACCGTTGCTGTGTAACACATGTTGTTGTCCATCAGGACAACTGGGCGATTGATATCGTCCCCACGCTTCCACAACTCCGTTCCCGGGCGAGATTCGAATGATTCCAGCCACTGCGTCGCACCACCCCGCAGCTCTCTGAGCGCTTTATCGTTCTACTACTCCCGTTCATCACATTTATAATATGACCTAACTTCATTCATCCTTATTTTGAAAATCAAAAAAACCTGCCACCTCATGCAATAATGCAAGAGACGACAGGCTGTTCACCTTCGCGGTACCACTCTTGTTGACTTCCTTCCTGTTCATTCAAGACAACCCCTGAATGCTTTCGCATATCCGGATCACTTGAAGCAGCCTGAAAGCCCCCTCAGTTATCGTCAGTTGATCCTTGTAATAACGGTCCTACCGACAACGGCCCATTCACGGAGGCAACCCGTAACCATGTACTTTGGGCCATGATCGGCCTTCGGATTCTCCCAGGGAGTCACCGTGTTCCATCGTTCCGCTTCCAGGTGAGTTTCAGGTTTCCTTCGACTGCGTTGCACCATACCGCAGCTCTCTAAGACCGGGAATGACCTTACTATTCCTGTTCATCGCGTTTATCAGTTCAGGAATCTGAATTCCTGTTTAAATTTGTAACTAAATATACATTCTTTACATCCCTGCTGTCAACTCTTAATCTCAAACTGCCTGTTTATATAAACTATAAGTGCGTGTTCAAAAAGATCGGTTTTCAGTACCGAGAAGATGGGATGAAGCTAGAAATGGAGTAGCGGAGCGTAGTCAAAACTACGTGAGCAACGGACATTTCGGCTGAATCCCATATTCGATGCTGATGATGCCGCTAGGCATCATTCGTAATCAAAAGCGGGCTTTTTGAACAACCTCTATAAGGACTGAACGGACCATTCCTCCAGAGAAAGTCCTGGATCTGCCTTCGCATCAAATTCAGCAATTTCTCCCCGCTGCCATTTCAGATACGCAGCCGCTCCAATCATGGCCGCATTATCTGTACAATACTCCATTGGCGGGATCAACAGTTCAAGCCCTTCCTTCGTGCATCGCTCCTGTAATGCCGAGCGTAACCCCCGGTTAGCTGCAACACCACCACATAATAACAGTTGACGTGAACCATATTCACGAACTGCTCTAACGGCTTTCTCCACCAACACTTCAACAACAGCTTCCTGGAAACCACGTGCAACCGCAGACGGCTCCAAGGTTTCTCCGCGCATTTTGGCCTGGTTGAGCACATTCAGTACAGCAGACTTCAGACCACTGAGACTGAAATCGTACGAACCTGCTTCCAGCCATACCCGTGGTAATGGCACTACATCCTCCGCTTCAGACGCCATCCGGTCCACATGCGGGCCTCCCGGATAAGGACAACCCAGTGCACGTGCTACTTTGTCATACGCTTCGCCTACGGCATCATCACGTGTACGACCAATCAGTTTGAACTTACCCTCGGATTCCATATGCACGAGTTCTGTATGTCCACCAGATACGACCAGTGCCATCGCTGGATATTGCAGTTCATGAGTAAGTCGGTTGGCATAGATATGCCCGGCAATATGATGTGTGCCAATGAGCGGTTTGCCCAGTGCCATCGCCATCGTTTTGGCCGCAACGATACCCACCAGCAGTGCTCCGACCAGCCCCGGACCTTGCGTCACGGCGATTGCACTTAGATCACGTGGACGAATGCCGGACTGTTCGATCGCCTGTTCCAGCATCAACGTAATGACTTCAACGTGTTTGCGTGAAGCCACTTCAGGTACAACACCACCAAATGCCTTATGGGTCTCGATCTGACTTGAGATCAGATTGGACAGCACTTCCCGTCCATCTTTGACTACTGCTACCGATGTTTCATCACAGCTTGTCTCCACCGCCAAAATGTAGGATGGTGCAGAATTTATTTTTTCATTAAGTTCGTTCATGAATCCAGTACGCTTCCTTCCTCTTCGCCGCTCCGGCCTGCAGACGGCAAGTTCGCCCACATAATCATCGCATCTTCCCCATTATCGGAGTAATATCCTTTACGAAGACCCGCCGATTCAAACCCTTTTTTCTGATATAAACGCTGAGCAATGCTGTTCGAGACTCTGACCTCCAGCGTCATTCGTTCCATCCCGAGATAAGCCGCTGTGCTCATTAATTCATCCAGTAACTTTTCACCAAGCTTGCGTCCACGATACGCGCCTCTGACTGCAATATTGGTAATATGGGCTTCATCCATGATTGTCCACATACCTGCATAGCCAATGGCCTTTCCATCTAATTCCATCACCATATATTTAGCAAAATGATTGTGTGTCAATTCATTTTGAAATGCTTCTTCCGTCCAGGGCAGGGTAAAGGCCTCATGTTCAATCTCCATCACATCGGGAATATCCGCGAGTGTCATGAACCTGAACTGAAGCGTTGCTTCCTGCTTATTATTCGCCACATTGTCCATCTGCTTCCCCTCCCCCTTTAGCCTTTGCGCAGCAGATTGGCTTCCGCTTCAGACAGCTGGGTGTAGTTTGGCACCAGCGCATGCACGTCATCACGCTGACCTGCAAGCAGCGCGGCGGCGCCAAGGCGCCCAACCCAGCGGCCTTCCAGCTCATAAGGTACGAGCTGGATCGCCGTTCCTGCGGGGCAGCGAAGCTCCGCCGCTGCCGCAGCATGAGGGCCCGTCTCGCCGACGATCCAGACGGCTACGGGCCGCTCTTCCGGCGCCGCCTCCGCCATGCGGGCGGCGAGGGCTTCCAGCCATCCGTCCATCTTGCGGATGGCATCAGGCGCCAGACGCCGGGGCGCATCGCTCCCGGCGGAGGCAAACAGCGCGGTGCACGCTTGACCGCGCCGTGCATCCACAAGCGGAACGATCCAGTGGACAGGGGCAGCACCTGTGCTGCCCTGGTCCGCGGATGGCGTTCCGCCAGCCCCTGCTGCGGCATCTTCTGCCGCAGCTTCTGCCTTGGCGGCGAGGCCGCTGTGCCAGCCGCCCCAGGCGATGGCCTGAAGGCTGGACACCCCGGCTACGGGGATGTCCCACGCCCAGGCCAGTGTCTTCGCCGCGGTCACCGCAATGCGGATGCCCGTGTACGAGCCTGGGCCAACGCCAACGGCAATGCCGTCAAGTTGCCCAGGCTGTGTGTTGCTGGCGGCCAGCAGCTGCTCCATCACCGGTACGACGTGTACCGAATGGTTACGCTCAGCCCGTTCATTGCGTTCTTCCAGAAGCGCATGATCTTCCATCATCGCAGCTGCCATCACTGCGGTGGATGTATCCAACGCCAAAAACCGCTGACGCGGCTCTTTTTGTAAATCTTCCATCATCATTTGACTCCATTCTGTCTGAACTGTCGGCACATGGCTGCATAAGTCTCGCCGTACCCATCCAGCGTAATCGTTCGATCTTCCAGGCCCGTTGTGTCAATCTGCACATGCAAATGCTCTTGCGGCAGCAATTCGGGAATGATACTCGACCACTCCACTAGACTGACTCCGGCTCCATAGAAATATTCATCAAGTCCAAGCTCATCCGCTTCTTCCAGCGATATGCGATATACATCCATGTGATATAAAGGCAGACGCCCTTCGTACTCCTTAATTAGTGTGAATGTGGGACTGCTTACCACATCACGTACACCCAAATGCCAGGCAAATTTCTGTGAAAATGCCGTTTTTCCCGCGCCCAGATCACCATCCAAAGCAATCACCATGCCGGCGTTTGCCTGTCTGGCGAGTGCGGAAGCGAGTGCTTCTGTATCTGCAATGCCATGGGATTGATACACCCACTGCTCGTGCGTCTGATTCAATATTCGCCCCACCTTTGGCGGTCCAGCCGCCTGAGTTCACTTTGAACCTTATTATATCGGTCCCTTTCTTCCCCCGCAACATCCAAGGAGGCAAGCGGAAATATAACATGCATTATTAGACGTGTCTCAAAACTCGCTTCCTTCGAAGTTTCAGACTCCTATTAGGAAAAACCAAAAACCGGCACCTCTCGGTACCGGCCGTGTTATGCATATATTTCTGCGTTTATTCATTCTCTAATTCCTCTATAACGATATGCTACTTGTATCTACTCCTCCAAGCGATCCACACGAACCGTCTGGGTATTTCCCGGTCTGCTGCCAACCTGAACGGTTGCCATACCATTGGCTTCATCCACATTCTCGATCCAGACTGGATCTCCCTCCAGCGTAACGGCAATGGTATCCTTCGAATCATAGATCGCTTTGGCGCGCTTTGCATCCATCATCTTATTCATACTCCCCTTCCGGATCATCATGTGACTCTCGAACCATGCTATCTGTTGTACTTTCACCAATATAACCGTTATCTTCCGTAACCTGTCCCCCGCCTAACCCTTCGTTCACCATCCGGTCAATGTCGAGCATGAACGACTCCCGATCAAGGGGCAATTCTTCTGAAGTGACCGCTTCCCAGTTTACAGCTGTAGCAGGTGTATAGAATTCTTCAGCACTTTCGGCTTTGGCAAGAGGATACGGAGAAAATGCATGCTTGTGAGCTTCTTCCTCATCACGTCTGTTCTTCAATATTGCACCTCCCGGCATATGTGCTGCGAGAATAAACTACTTTACTTATCCCATGCTCATCTTCCTGTTGGAATCCGAAGCATGTTTCTGTTATCATCCCCGAGTCTCGCCGAACCATACGAATTCGTTCGTCTACAAGACGATTATCCCTCGCGCCAGATGCCCATACTATTAAATATAAATCCGTGTTCAAAAAGTCCGGAGATTCGTAATCAAAAGCGGAAATTTTTGAACAACCTTTTGAAAGGAGCCGATCTATGCATACCGTCTGGAAAGGCGCAATCAGTTTTGGCCTTGTGCATGTCCCTGTCAAAATGTTCTCGGCTACCGAAGACAAAGACATCTCGATGCGCTATATCCATAAAGTCTGCGGCAGCCCGCTCGCTTATGTTCGTCAATGTCCCTCCTGTGAAGTGGACGTGAAGTGGGAAGAGATCACCAAAGGCTATGAATATGAAAAAGGAAAGTTTGTTCTCTTCGAGAAAGATGAATTGGAAGCGTTAAACGACTCCACCAGTAAAACCATTACCATACTGGATTTTGTCGACTTGACTGAGATTGATCCGATTTATTTTCAGAAAACATATTACCTATCGCCCGATCAGGCTGGTGGAAATGCCTACCAACTGTTGATGAACGCCATGCGGGATACCGGCAAAATTGGCATCGCCAAAATCTCCATTCGCTCGAAAAGCAGTCTGGCTGCAATACGTGTGCTGGAAGATTGCCTCTCCATGGAGACGATTTTCTATCCGGACGAGATTCGTCCTGTCTCCCAGGTGCCCAACTTGCCGGAAGTGCAGAACGTGAATGAAAAGGAACTCACGATGGCAAAGTTGCTGATTGATCAATTGTCCACACCTTTTGAACCCGGTAAATATACCGATGACTATCGCAGCAAACTGCTGGACCTCATCCAGCACAAAGTGGCAGGCGAAGAAATCAAGATTGCTCCAGCCAAACCTGAAGCTAATGTGATGGATTTGATGGCTGCCTTGCAGGCAAGTATCGAGGCCGTGAAGCCTATTCCGGCTGACCCTGGGACAACAACGGCCAAGCCTAAGAAACGTGCACCGCGCAAAACGCCTGCGCAAGCGGTTGCCGGAGGAGAATCGGATACACCTTCTGCACCAGCCAAAAGAAAAAAGGCCACACCCAAACCAAAAGTTTGAATGTCGCTCAGGCAAGAACGATTCCGTTTTATAACTCATGTAATGAGGTTTACTCCGATCCGGCTTCACAGTCGGACTTTTTTTTTTACAGAACTATTGAAGCAGTTCTTGTCAACAAAACTCCAGTTTTAATCGTAAAATACAATTGACGAAAGCTGATTTATATTTTATATTAACTTATGAAAAGTAACTTATTTATAAATATACAGTCACGCTGTAATTCTGCTTCAACAATATGCAATTTCATAATCCGTTTTCAACGCATACAAGCAACCAAACGCTAAGCCCTATTATCTATAATCACATAATCAGGAGGAAACCATCATGAATACAACGTATCAAATCCCTGCCACAACCCATCTGGGTGAAGTGAGTCTGCGAATTATGAACCTAGACCGTTCAATTAAGTTCTATACCGAAGTGGTTGGATTAAAATTACTGGAGCGTAGTGGCAAAGTGGCCACGTTGACAGCCGACGGAAAACAGTCCCTGCTGCGATTGGAAGAGCTCACGGATGGAATTACCCTGCCGGAACGCTCACACGCTGGCTTGTATCATTTCGCCATCCTGCTGCCTGACCGCAAGTCCCTGGGTCTTGCTCTTCGTAATCTGGCTGCATCCGGTATCGATATCGGCCAAGGCGATCACTTGGTCAGCGAAGCCTTCTATATCTCCGATCCCGATCAGAACGGGATTGAGATCTATGCGGACCGTGCACGTGATACCTGGAAACGGGATAGCGACAATAACTACGTGATGGCAAGTGATCCTGTTGATGTGGAAAGCCTGTTTGCCATCTCGGAGAATGAACCTTGGCAGGGTCTGCCTACTGGCACCGTTATTGGTCATGTACATTTCCACGTCCGTAGCCTGGAAGAAGCTCGCAACTATTACACTGGCATACTCGGTTTTGATATCGTGGGTAACTTCGCCAACATGTCAGCACTATTTGTATCCGCAGGTGGCTATCATCATCATCTGGGACTTAATATCTGGGCGGGAGTGAACGCACCTGTTAATCCAGATAACGCTACAGGAATTGACTACTTCACCATTGTGTACGCCACACAGGAACAATTGGATCAGGCACTTGAGCAATTGCGTCAATCCGTTGCAGTCGTTACCCA
Organism: Paenibacillus sp. FSL E2-0151; assembly: GCF_037993015.1. Classification (NCBI taxonomy): domain Bacteria; kingdom Bacillati; phylum Bacillota; class Bacilli; order Caryophanales; family Paenibacillaceae; genus Paenibacillus; species Paenibacillus sp. FSL E2-0151. The sequence goes on along the minus strand of NZ_CP150308.1, from coordinate 1,568,815 downwards.
AGTGGAGGGTACCTGGTTTACGGTAGACCCACAAAATATTCGTATACGTCTGACAACTGCGAACTGATTTTGTTTAGGCGTTACACTATGTTTGCTTAACCTCATTTTAATAAGCCCGGGTAACTGATTTCTCTACATCACAGAGAGATCAGTTACCCGGGCTTTTTGAGTTGGCTTTTATAAAACTGGCACAATTGGTGCATTCTAACCAATACATAGACAAGATATGTTAAGGAGATACCTCATGATCGAAAAGGGACGTTTGACTGTTAGACAGCTCGCTTCACTCATGTTCCTGTGCACAATTGGGGAGCAGATTCTGGTCTTCCCTTCCATGATCACATCCTACGCTCATCAGGATGCCTGGTTATCAGCCTTATTGGGAGTCGTAGGGGGCTTGGGAATACTCTTCATTATGCTAGTTGCCTACAAACTGCATCCCCGGTTAAATCTGATTCAAAATGCTCTTCGAACACTGGGACCCTGGATCGGAACCTTGTTTGGCTCTTTTTATCTCTTTTATTTCCTGATCAGTACCTCAACGTTCATTAGGGAGATTGGCGATTTTATGTCTACTCAGATCTTGCCGGAATCTCCATTACTGATTCTGCATTTGGTTTTTATGTGTGCGCTTGTCTGGGGGCTTCTGTCGGGTCTGGAGAGCATTGGTAAAACTGCTGAGGTCTTTCTTCCTCTGATCGTGTTGTTTCTGCTTATTCTGACGGTGTGTCTAATCCCCCATGTACGTTTGTCCAACATCCAACCTGTGCTGGCACAAGGGTTTCTTGATCCATTCAAAGGTTTTGTTGCTGTACTCACCTATCCCTACTGTGAGCTATGCATCTTCATGATGTTTTTTCCCTACACTAAAAATGAGCCCCATCTGGAGAAGGACATTCTGTTAGCAGGGATGATTGGCGGATTGTTACTCACACTGACGCTAAGTATGTGTCTGCTCGTTATGGGACCATGGATGACCCAGCATCACTGGTTCGCTTCATTCAACCTTTCACAGAAGATCAATATCGGAAACTTTATGCAACGCATCGAAGCTTTCATAGCATCGGTCTGGATTATTGCTGTTTTCTTCAAAGCCGCTCTGTTCTTCTACGGTTTTGTCCTGGGCATCGCTCATCTGTTTCGCTTGTCCAGTCACCGTTCTCTGATCCTGCCGGGTGCCATGCTTATTCTCGCCATGTCAATTCTAATCTCTCCAAACGAGAGCTTTTATCTCAAGGTCGTTATTCCCTATTGGATTGATTGGGATCTGACCTGTGGTATAGCACTTCCATTACTGCTCATTCTGGTGCATCATATGAAGTCCCGCTTCAAAAAATATAGTAAAATTCCCAATTAACCTGAGCTAATTGGTGTACGAGAGAGGAGTTCCCCATGTTCAAACCGCTGATTCCGTTCGAACCCATATCCAGAGATACTTTGCCCACAGGGCCGCAATGGATTGCCCAGGTCAAGTGGGATGGAGTCCGCATGCTTGCCTATGAGGATGGGCATGAGCTGCGCCTGGTGAATCGCAGATTACATGATCGAACCGCACAGTATCCCGAACTGGTAACACCACGCAATCTGTGTTCAGGCTCCTCCTATATCTTGGATGGAGAAGTTATTGCGCTGGACCCGGATACCGGAAAACCTTCGTTTTATCACGTTCTGCGGCGGGATCGGATGAGCAGACCCGAAGGTATCGCCCAAGCCATACATCAGATTCCGGTCACATATATGGTATTTGATATCCTGTTCTATGAGGGGAAATGGGTGACGGATCAGCCTTTGGCAGATCGACAGCGCCTGTTGCACGAGGTGCTTAACACCGCTCCCCATGTTCAGGAGGTCACCAATACACTTGATGCCGCTTCCCTGCTTACGGTCATGAGACAACATCAGATGGAAGGCATCGTCTGCAAGGATCTCACCAGCAGTTATGGCATACAGGGCAAGGACCAGCGCTGGCAGAAGGTCAAAATCATGCATGACGTATATGCCATGATCGGGGGAGTCACGTACCGGAGCGGTATTGTGAATGCCGTCGCGGTCGGTGTATATGATGGGCCTGATTTTGTCTATATTGGTCATGTCGGGACTGGCAAATTGAACTCCAATACGTGGCGGGAACTCACACATCAAGTCGAGCCTCTGATCAGGCAGGACAGACCGTTCCATAATGTACCCGAGCGCAGTGCGGAGACCACCTGGGTGGAACCGCGAATAGGAGTCAAAGTGCAATATATGGAGCTGACTCATCATAACACTCTACGCCATCCCAGTATTCAAACCTTCGCGGATGTAACCCGCGAAGATTGCCTGGCGAACCAGCTTCTTCCATGATGAAGAGTTCGCTGCACTCGTGTTTCGGCCCATGTTTCAATAATTCATTAAGCATATAGGAGGTATTCCATATGGCCCCCAAGATCCAGGGAACCATCATAATAGAAGGCACTGAGCTGACGGTCACCAACCCGGACAAGCTCTTATGGCCGGAAGCGGGTGTTACCAAAGCCATCTATTTGCAAAAGCTGGCCGCTCTGGCTCCTTATCTGCTCACGTATACGAGCAATCGACTTCTCACCACGATAAGATATCCCCACGGCGCTGGAGGAACATTTTTCTATCAAAAGAATGCCCCTGAGCCCGTACCAGATTATGTGCGCACTGAAGTTCACGACGGCATCCGCTATGTGGTCATGAATGGACTTCCCGAATTGTTATGGCTTGGTAATCTGGCTGCACTTGAATTTCATCCTTCTCTGCATACTGTGGGAAGCCATCTGCCCAGTGAATGGATGATTGATCTGGACCCTTCTCAGGAACATGAACCCCGGATCATGCAAGCTGCACTCATCGTTGGCGAAACCCTGACTTCCCTTGGTCTGAGGTCCATTCCCAAAACTTCGGGCGCAACAGGAGTTCAGATCATCGTTCCCATTGTGCAAGGTGTAACCTTTGATGAATTGAGAGAGGTTGGTTATTTTGTCGGCAAATATGTCACTCAGAAGCACCCGGATCTGTTCACACTGGAACGACTTAAAAAGGACCGTGGAGACCGCATTTATTTTGACTATCTCCAGCATTATGGAGGCAAAACCCTTGCCGCTCCCTATACACCACGTGCCAAATCTGGCGCCACTGTCTCTACACCCCTTACCTGGGATGAGGTTAGAAGTAACGTCTCCATCCAGGATTACCATCTGATGAACATTATTGAACGTTTGAACCAAACCGGTGATTTAATCGCAGCTGTTGAACCCCAACCGGTAGAGCTCATTCTCAAACATTTGAAGAAAAAATAGCCGACTCCCTCATCACAAGGGTGTCGGCTATTATCATTCATGTATATATCAATCGCTAATGGATACCTTTTTTCTTGAAACGTCCGCCCTTCACGTCATGAATGTTACCGATAGCCACAAAGGCTTGCGGGTCCCAATCTTCAACGATGGTCTTCAGCTTCGCTTCTTCCAAACGGGTAATCACGACAAAAATGATCTTTTTCTCGTCGCCGCTGAATCCGCCCTCTCCATCCAGGAAAGTTACACCACGACCAAGACGGTCTGTCAGGGCTGAACCGATATCACGATATTTCTCACTAATGATCCATACCGATTTGGACTGGTCAAGTCCTTCATTCACAATATCAATCATCTTCATCGCAATATAATATGCAATCATGGAATACAGGGCATTCGGCCAGCCGAATACAAATCCTGCACCTGCAAAAATAAACACGTTAATGAACAATACGATCTGTCCTACAGACAAAGGTGACTTCTCACTAAGCAAGATCGCCACAATCTCCGTACCATCCAGTGAACCGCCAGACCGAATGACAAGTCCAACACCCACACCCAGGATCAATCCGCCAAATACAGCTCCGAGCAAAGGCTCCCCTGGTGTTAATGCAGGCACATGGTGCAATAATGATGTCCCGATGGACATGACCACGATCCCCAGCAGCGTGGATAACGCAAATGTTTTACCAATCTGCTTGTAACCCAGAATCAGGAAAGGCAAGTTGAGCAAGGTCAGGAACACTCCGAGTGGCAGATGTGTAAGTTCTGACACCATAATTGAAATCCCCGTAATCCCACCATCAATAACACCATTCGGTACGAGAAACACTTCAAGCGATACAGCCATTAGTGCAGCACCGATCAGAATCATCACAATACGTTGCAGCAGCTTTAATGTAAACACCGAGCTTTTGACCCCGCGGTCAGCTTGCTTGGCTGTTAGTTCTTTCACCGTTACATTGGACATGGTATCCCCCCCGTTAAATCAGTGTGTGAATCCATTTTATAAATCATTTAAATACTCAGGGTGAATCTACATATGGAGAACAGCAAACTGCGTTCTATATGTGCCCCGGCTATACAGCGCAAGCATCTAAAGGCGATATAAAATGGATTCAAAATGTTATTCATCCCGGTTTGCACTTTCAAAAGAGAGCAAAAGGGAGCCTGTTTTCCCGCAGACTCCCCTCCTTCGCCAAGACATGATTTATATATCTATTATATCATAAAAGATCAAATTTGCGCAAAATACTTAGCAAAAAGAAGATAAATTCACAAAAAGTGAACTTATCTTCAGAAATCTGCCCTAAATCGGCTAAAGAAGCGGTGAAAGCATCCGAGAAAGCATTTCTGCGGCTTTTTGCCGTCGTGAACGCTTCTGAAATAACTCCCCATCGATCTGACTGCATTCCCCGAGATCACGTTCAAAGTCAGTGATCAAACGACGAATCGGAGAGGACTCGAACAGGACAGCCGTTAACTCAAAATTGCAAAAAAAACTGCGCATATCCATATTGGCCGTGCCTACCGTTGCAAGCAACTCATCCACAATCATCACTTTGGCATGTACAAAACCTTTGCGATATTGGAAGAACTCAACACCTGCTCGCAGAAGTTCCTCTACATATGAAAGGGATGCCAAATGAACAAGCTTTGAATCGGATTGATATGGAATGATAATTTTCACATCAACGCCACTGACAGCAGCTGTTTTGAGTGCCTCATACAGGGCAGGATCAGGGATAAAATAAGGTGTGGTAATGTATATCCGTTCACAAGCTACCGAAATGGCCCCAAAACACATTTCCTGAATGGCATCCCAGTCCTGATCCGGCCCACTGGCCAGAATCTGAATTCGTTCTTCCCCGCTACAGATATGGGGTGGAAATAATTCCGCAAGCTGGGGTTCGGTAATTCGCTCACCGGAAGCCAATTTCCAGTCGTTCAGGAATGTACTTTGGAGGAAATATACGGCATCTCCCTCAATCTGCACATGTGTATCCCGCCAGAAACCAATCTCCGGATATTGTCCAAGATAATCATCGCCTACATTGATGCCACCTACGAAACCAACCTGTCCATCCACAACAACAATTTTACGGTGATTCCGGTAGTTGACTCTTCGGTCAATCGTGGCAATCAGTGGCGGTAGAAAATAATGGAATTCCACACCTGCATCTTGCAGTTTGCGGATAAAACTCCAGCTCATCTTGTGACTTCCGAGACCGTCACAAATAAACCGAACCTTCACGCCCTCCTGTGCCTTGCGAATCATGACATCCTGAAACTTGGTGCTGATGACATCATCACGAAAAATGTAAAATTCCACATGCAGATGGTGCTTTGCTTTTTCCATTTCCCTCAGCATTGCCGCAAATGCCTCTTCACCATTTGTGAGCACCGTACTGTGGTTACAACCTGTAATCGGGCTCTCCGACAGATGGGATAACAGGTTAAACAATCGATGCTGGTGGCTGAAACGATCGCCAGGCATCTGTTCGACATCTCCAATGATGTGGGCTTGTTCCCAGATCGTTTCCTTCATTTCACGGAAGATGCGCGATCCACCCTTACGGAGTTTTTTTCGTTTGTTATAATCCTGCGCCACGAAATAGTACACTACAAAACCGATCAAAGGCACGCAGAACAAAATAAACAGCCAAGCCACAGCTTTAGCCGGATTACGAAATTCCAGCAAAAGAATTGTGGCTGCCTGGAAAATAAATACGAGTAATATAATGACCAGCCAGAACATTCGGCTTCCTCCTCAAGTGGCAAGCTTCATGGCCTTGCCTTTCTCTCACCTACACATCTTTGACGATTATGTATACAGCTAATCATAGATACCCAATGTACCCCCTATTCGTAACGTTTGCTTAGATAAAACTTTACATAAGCAGACGGCATACTTGATTCTGGAAATTCAAATTTGTACTTCGTTCATTGTATATTCTGACTGTGTTACCTTCTACATATCAGTTTAATGATGGAGCAGATTCGCATTGTGACGCCAATCTGCTCATTTCACCTTCCAGACTCTTCCTCATTTCTTTGTCTGGAGGTGGTCTTCTTACGTAAAATTAGATATAATAATCGTTAAAAACTTATTACCTAAAGGAGAACAGTAGTGAATGGACAGTGAGAGGTATGCGTTAAATTTAGTATTGGTTGCGATTTTGATAGGACTTTCGGCGTTTTTTGTTGCAGTGGAATTCGCTCTGGTACGGGTTCGTCCGAGCCGGATCGATCAAATGATTGCAGAAGGAAACAAGCGTGCGCTGGCTGTTAAACAAGCCGTTGCCAATCTGGACGGATATTTGTCTGCCTGCCAGCTTGGAATCACGATCACATCTCTGGGACTGGGCTGGCTGGGTGAACCAACGGTAGAGAAGATTCTCCACCCTGTGTTCGAAAGCTTGCAAATTCCTGAGGCGGTTTCTTCATTCTTATCGTTTGTTATCGCGTTTGCTTCCATCACGTATCTGCATGTTGTGGTTGGTGAACTCGCTCCAAAAACGATTGCAATCCGGAAAGCCGAGACTGTTGCACTGCTAACGTCTACACCTATCATCTGGTTTAACCGAATTATGTATCCTTTTATCTGGCTGTTAAACGGCTCAGCGAACCAACTGGTGAAACTGTTCGGAATCAAACCTGCTTCTGAACATGAAGATGCACACTCCGAAGAAGAGTTGCAGATCATCATTAATGAAAGCTTTGAAAGTGGTAAAATCAACCAAGCCGAATTCGGTTATGTAAGCCGGATCTTTGCTTTTGATGAGATGTTAGCCAAAGAAATCATGGTACCCCGGACCGATATGGTCTGCCTTTATGTGAATAGAACAAATGAGGAAAACCTGGAGATCATTCGTGAAGAACAATATACACGTTTTCCAGTAGTGAATGAGAGTAAAGACGATATCATCGGTATCATTAATACGAAACAATTCTTCCTGGAACTTTACGGAAACGATGAACCTGTTGATCTATCCTCCCTGATTCAGCCTGTATCGGCTGTTCACGAAACAACTCCTGTGAAGGACTTGCTCAAGAAAATGCAGAAAGATGGCGTACATATCGCCGTACTTGTCGACGAATATGGAGGAACTTCCGGAATTGTAACCATCGAGGATGTGCTTGAGCAGATTGTTGGTGAGATTCGTGACGAGTTCGACGCAGACGAAGTGGAAGATATTCAAGTCATCAATGAGAACTATGTCATTATGGATGGCAAGGTTTCCTTATCGAAGGTGAACGACATGTTTATGTCCAGCCTGGATGCAGATGAGTGGGACACCATTGGTGGATGGCTCTACAGCCATCGTCCCGAGATGAACGAACAGGAAGAATATGAGTTCGAGAATCTAATCTTTGTTTTGCTGGAAAAAGACAAAAATCGGTTCTACAAAGTGGCCGTTGTTCCCAAGGAACCACTGACCATGTCTGATTATACCGATGAAGACGAGAAAAGGCCTAATTTGGCTAAATAAAGCAAATTTGTAAAAAAAGAGCACTCACCTAAATCAGTAAGTGCTCTTCTTACTTATATCTCGCCCCATCCGTCACTTCTCCATGTAATCATTCAACCAAGAATGGAACTCCCGTTTTTAGTTTGATTTTAATACCCACTTCGCAATATCATCGATAATGGCTTTGGAGACATTAGATGGCTCAGCGTACTCTTGACCGATCGAAAGTCCATCATAGCTGGATAAAAGATGATTTACCTTTGGATAGCTATTGTACGTTACATTGGATTGACCTTGGAGAGACGATTTCCAGGTTTGGAATTGATTCATAGACACTTGCACATCGTTTTCGCCTTGTATAACAAGCATAGGTGTATTTTGTGTTTTAGCCAGTTCCGCAGGCACATAATCTCTCTGCTCAAACCACCAATAAGCAGGTTGAAGTGGAAACGCCTCAGGAAGATGATCTACAGAATATTTTGGATCTTTAACCATCGCAGCCACATTTTTATAAAAATCAGCTTGCCCTTGAATGACATCCGTGTCTAAACCAAGCAGCTTCATCCGCTCTACCAATTCGTCCTGCTGCTCGGTAAGCACATCCGCAAAGCTACTACTTGGTGCAGCAAGTAGAATACTTCCTGCAATATCATGTTGTTTATCCTCAGCAATGATTAATGGCATTGCAAACCCGCCTTGACTATGTCCAGCTACAAAAATCGCTGTAGAATCAATATGTGCATTCTTTTTAAGCAATTCCACTGCATCGTTTACCTGATCTACGCTCTCTTGTTTTAATGTGAATTTAGGCTGTGAAGCCACCTTATAGGTATGCTCATACGTAACTTTATCGTATCTTAATACAGCAACTCCTTGTGAAGCTAAACCTACCGCAAGATCGCGAAACGGCTTTGCACCACCAATGGCAGCATCTTGATTGCTAGGCCCAGATCCGTGTACCAGAATGACAACCGGGAAAGGTCCCTCTCCCTTGGGCAAAGTTAATGTCCCTGGCAAAGCTAAATCACCCTGACCAACCATAATGTCTTGTTCTGTATAGGTAGATGGGTCGTCGTAGCTTGGTTTTTGATACACATCTGGCGTAGCGGCGGCAATATGCAAATCATCCACAAGTCCGTTATGATTCATTCTGACCGTAATATTTAAACGAGTTAGCTCTGTTTTGAACGTATAGGTAACATTGCGATGCACTGTATTATTTTCTACATGCTTAGCTATGGCTTCACTTGTAATATTGCCATTTTGTCCTTCTAAAGCTCCCCACAGCTGACTCAACAACGTGGGTGACAACACTCCACTCACAGAGGTATGAACATACTTGGCAGCCTCCTTGCCATCGCCCTCACGAATAAGGGAAATGAATATATCCTCAGGTGCTGCCTTCAGCGTCTCGGAAAGAAATGCCCCATCCATATAGGTAGTTCCTTTCGTTAACTGAACAGGATTGTCTAAGGATATGGCTTGCCCATTCACCATCGCCTGTTTCTCTCCTACCTTAACTACAATCGTAAGCTCACTTTTTCGTATTGTGATTTCTCCTGTCTTTTGTTGCCAAGATACCTCTGCCCCATTCTTTTCTGCAATCTCACGAATAGGAACAAGATTTTCACTACCAGCAGATTTTTCAGCAGCTTCTGAGATGGATGTTACCGGAAGGATGAGACCTACGAAAGTAAGAGAAAGTAATAGCTTTTTCCAATTGTTCATTGTAATAACTCCTCCTAATAATTAATTTCATCTATTATATGCATAGCATTATGAGCATTTATTGGCTCAGGACTATGCTTATAACAACAATAGCAATGATGAATAACAACAGGACCCAAGATAGTGGACGAGCGAAGTTAATTGTCCAGCCTATTCCATAACGCTTTTCTATGGTTAAAGAAGGATCATTGGCATTGAAGTAAATAAACCCAAGCTTCCAATGATCATCGTCATTCACAGGCTGCTCCTTAGATCGTTCGTGATCCTCTTGTTGATTACGAATTTTGCCACCGCCTTGTCTGCCTGTGAGAGACAGCCATACAACACCTAACACGATCACCACAGGAGTGATGAAGCTAATAGCTGTTAACAAGACCAGATTAGGGACGAACATATTGATCTGAATAAAGGCAAATAAAATGGTAAGAAGTAATCCTGTTACAAGCGTAAATAGGGACCATTTACGGCGGAATTGAATATTTTCAGCAGCAAATTGGCCCGGATTAGACGTAGTAAGCTGTTGTTTGCTTGATTTAATACTCCAGTTAACCAACATCATAAGTGCAATGATTCCTAGCTGTACAAGATTAATAGCCAGTACCGAGAGGTAAGTTTTAGGCACACTGGAAGTGACATGGCCTTGAAGATCATATTTTATTGGAATGACGTTAGGTAGTGCCTTATAATTCAGGATCGAAATGATCGCAATGGCAACAATAATAGCAATGTGAATGAGAAACCAATAGTTGGAATAGGTGAGTTTATTTTGGCGGAAGGTGGTATCGATTTTAACTCTTTGAGGTGCTTCTACAGTTGTAAGTGTTCCTTTTATCTTTTTCATCTTGAAATGAAATAAGATGTGTAGCGCTGTCCAGTACACAATAAATATCATTGTGCTAACACCGGTAATCATTGCGGTAGCATCTTCATTAGCAGATCGGAGAAAATACAGACAAACAAGTATAATCATCCCGTTTCCGATCAGACTTACTGTAGCAAACGTACTTCTTAGCTTACGTAAGATGGGTGTATAGTAATTATATTGACTTACCGTAACCCCAAAGCTAATGGTTTCCCTTGTCAGATATGGTGTAAAAGATAGAAGTAAGGCTAATGGAGCAAAGATTAAAATGATAGGTAATATACTAAATAGCTGCATACATAACACACTCCCTTGATTCTTTACTCTTTGTTGTGACCCATCTTCACATCATCATACATTTGGTCTAACACCGCAGATAATTCTTCTTTGGTCATTCCTCGACAGATCGCTTCCGCAATAATCGGTCTTAATTCTCTTTGCTGCTTTTTCAAAAAATCATCCGTTAAACCAGGCATTCCATCAGGGTTCACTACAACTCCCTTTTGTCTATGAACCAGAATGTATCCATCTTGCTTGAGTAGTGTATAAGCCTTATTGACGGTGTGAAGGTTAACCCCGATATCTGCGGCCAAATTCCGAACCGAAGGTAACGCCTCACCTAGCTGTAACTCACCACTAGCAATACCTTCAATAATTTGATAAACAAGTTGCGAATAGATGGGAAGTTCGGATTGCATATCCAGTTGAATAATCAAGGGTTCACCTTCTTTTGTTTTCTGTTATATATCAAGTATAACAGGTATAACACGAGTGAGCAATATGTATGAAAAAAAGCCGCATACCAATGGCGAGGGCAAACTTACCTGCCCCTTCACCATTGATATGCGGCTTATCCTGTTGAGCTTATCGATGTGACAGCGTTGTATTTCAAATTCCATTTAAGTTTCAGTCTTATCTTCGACAATCCGATAATGGATTTTGCGAACTATAATTTTCAGAATCATATATAGGGGAATTACGATGATCATACCCAAGATATTTCCCAGGTCAGCACCCACGAGCAAAAGGATAACAGTAGTCAGTGGATGAATATCGAGCTGCTTGCCATAGACGTAAGGTGAGATCAGGTTATCCTGAATTTGCTGTGCGATTACAATGATGACCAGTGACCAGATCGCCATCGAAGGTGATTCGATAAACGCAACAATGACAACTGGAATAGCTGCCAGCAAAGCACCCACATAAGGGATGAAGTTCAGAATAATGGATACAACAGTCAGCAGCAATGCGTAAGGCAAACCTAAAATGAGAAAACCGATGTACATCAGAATCCCCAAGGCTACATTAACAATAACCCGGCCAACAATATAGTTGCTTAATGCTTCATCGATCTCATGGACGGTTTCTTCCCCATCCTTCCGATAATATCTTGGCAACAATAAGGTCAGATTCGTTCCAAACTTGCTACCTTCCTTGAGCATGTAGTACAACATAATCGGGAACGTTGCCAGAATAATAACCAGATTGGATACCACGGAGAATAACCCGGAGACATAATTGGTTACCTGAGTGATCCCTTGGCTCAGAACATCGGATAATCGTGAGAATAGATTGGAATCATCAGGCAGGTATCTGGATACAACATTGCTCTTTTCAAGTGCATTCAACTGATCGCTGAGTGAAGTAACCAACGCTGGAGCATTCTCCACGAAATTCATCAATTGTTCACGCAGGGAAGGCCATACAAGCACACTAAAACCTGCAAGTATTAGTGCAATTACGACATAAATAATCAGAACTGATAATGCACGTTTGATCTTATGCCTTTCCATATAATCGACAAGCGGGCGCAGCAGATAATAGAAGAAACCAGCAATCAGCAGCGGAATGATGATGATGTGAATCAGTGAGGTCAGGGGGCTGAAAATAAAGTTCACTTTTTCCCCCAGATACACGATGAGCAGCAGCAGAATAATCGCTGTACATATGCGGTAGAACTTGTTATTTATCAAGAAACGTGATCCCTCCATGCGCTGCTCTGCCAAAGTGACTGCGGCGTTCATATGTATATCTAGTCATTTACTTATGATACTAAGTACCCTTAAATGACAGTCATGCCACAGGCGATGCTGAATATACACTTATTTTCTTTCCAAAACAAACATTGGAGCAAAAAAAAGAAGCAGGCGTTAGCCTGCCACATCTCTTTTGCTGAATACAACCCAGGAAATCACCATGAAAATAACGTAATACACCGCCAGAACTGCAATGGAGAAACCCAGTGTCATTCCTGCACTTGGACCACCCATTAGCGCAAAATCTGCCCCGGAGGTCATGTATTTGCTAAGATCCATGTTGTTGAATAGAACATACTTGGCCCACTCATAACGGACCGGATTGAATATGAGTGAGAAGATACTCTGTGAGAACATAATGAACAGAGATAATCCAATCGCAAGTGCACCTGAACGAAATACGGAGGACACCATAAAGGCAATCGCAAGCGTAATGAACAGATCAACGTACAAATATCCCCATAACATCAGAGCATTCGTAGCCGGACTACCGCTTCCTCCCGGAGCATCATGCGAGAAAAGGATATAAGACGTTAGCATGGCCATCGCGATGATCAGCAATGTACTGACAATACTGAAGCCAACGACGGTCAGATATTTGGAAGCAAGAACTTTGCTTCGTGACCATGGACGGATCAGCAACAGCTTAATGGTTCCCCAGGTAAATTCGCCCGCAACCGATTCCGCTGCAATCACGACACAGAAGATCGTGTTCAGGAAAAACGTAATCTGGATGGTCGTTACAGCCGCTTCCCAGTACAAAACTTCATTGGACCCCATGCCTTCTCGCAGTAACACTGGCATTAATAGCGAGATCAGCGCCAGAATCGATAACATGATCCAGGTACGGGGACGACGGAAAATTTTCATATTCTCGTTCAATATCAGATTACCAAAACTACCCAATGCCTCCACCCCCAGTGACTTGCAAAAATTGTTCTTCCAGGGTGTGAGTCACGTTACGAATACCGTATACCTGAAACCCTTCGCTAACCAGCTTGGCATTGATATCCGGAATCTGCTCACGAGACACCCGCATCACCAGGACATTGCCCTGTACGACAGCACCCTGAATCAGATCCGCGGCACGATCTGCATCATTCAGCTCAAAAGCAACTTCGATTAATGCATCCGAACCTGCTTCAGCCCGAAGGTTTCTTACATCGATCAACTTGCCATTCTGGATGATGGCAACTGTATCACACATCAGCTCCATCTCCGACAACAAATGACTGGATACAAAGACCGTAATGCCTTCCTCTTGGGTGAGCTGACGCAAATAATCTCTCAGTTCCCGTATACCCTGTGGGTCCAAACCATTGGTCGGCTCATCCAGTACAAGCAGCTTCGGTTTATGTAATATCGCTTGCGCGACACCCAGACGCTGGCGCATGCCCAGTGAATAGGTTTTGACCTTATCGTGTATACGGGCCGCAAGCCCCACACGCTCAATTGTTTCCGCAATACGTTCCTTCGTAACTCCCGGCGACATGCGGGCAAAGTGAACGAGGTTCTGGTACCCGGTCAGAAACTTGTACATTTCCGGATTCTCCACAATAGCTCCTACCTGCGCTACCGCCTGCTCAAACTCGTTCTTTACACTGTGTCCCGAAATGAAAATATCACCTTTACTGATGGACATCAGTCCAACCATCATTCGAATCGTCGTTGTTTTTCCCGCGCCATTAGGTCCTAAAAAACCAAAAACCTGCCCCGGAGAAATATCCAGAGTCAGGTCGCTGACCAATGATCGGGAGGATATGATCTTGCTGACGCCCTGAATCCGGACGACCGGCTCCTGCTGCATTCAATCCCCTCCTTCATGGACGAGCACATCATTCATGCCCGTTTCTCATATGCACATAGTGTATCATAATCTTTAGTATATTGTCCCGCAAACTGGGATTTCCCCTGACGTTTCGCTTCAACTACACACGCTTCACAGCATCCAAGCGGCATTTCACTCCGGTAGAATCCGGTGCGAAATACGTGATTGCCTCCATTGCCCTCTTCCTTCATTTCGACAGAGCTTCTAGTGACCGACACAATCATCCCACAACTGACACAGTAAAAGCGGCCCGTTTCGATCAATGATATTCCTTCCCCTCACAAGGAGCTTAGAAGTCCTTGTTATTTGTCGTTAGACGCTGAAAATTGATACATTTTGTATCTATCTCGTAATTTACTTGACACCGGGACTAATGTCAAGGCTTTAAAGCTATAAAAACAAGCAAAAAACAAAAAAAGCTCCAAAAATGCGACAAAAGTCTCGCATTTTTGGAGCCTTATGTTAGGTAAATGATACAATTCGGTTCAATGTATGGGTTAATACTATTTCCTGATCAGTCACTATTGTCGACCTTCGAGGTATCCTCGTTTTTCTGATTTGGATAATACCAAAGTAAGGTCCACTCATCGCCATCCTCTACCAGATAACAGGTCTGCACAATATCGAATTGGCCAAAGGTACCTGAGTACTTCTGGGTGACCCGGATTCTGTAGGCTTCAGAAAATGGCTTAACGCCATCGATCACGGTTACATCGAACTCGCGCTCCGGCTTTTCCATCTCCAGCTCAAACGTTTCCACGCCAAAATGCTGCATAAATATATGTGCTCTGTTCTGTACGTAAGCACTCTTGGGAAACCGCTCTTTCATCAGGGGATGAAAAAGTTCCCATGAACTGCCGAAGTCACCCGTCTGCTCATATTTGTAAAACTCTTCGGCAACAGCAGCAGCTTCATCCGATGTATCTGCCTGAAACAAATACGGAATGGTTCTGGCAATCAACCACAGCAATAATACAATGATCGCGATGAACCCGATCTTTTTGAGCAAAGCATTCCGGTTCCTTCTTCGCAGCATGTCCAGTCCTCCTTGTCCTACTCCATACTTATGATGGATGGCAGACAAGTAGAAGTTGAACGATACATCTAATTTCCTGGGAAATCACTCGCTGTGAATAGAAGTACGCTTTCCTTTTCTGATCCTTCGGATCATGGACTGAAGTCCTGCATATATGGCAATCCCACAGCAGCCGCCGAGCAAGTCTACTCCAACATCACGTATCGAGCTTGTCCGATCCGGGCTGAACTTCTGAATATACTCATCAATGGAGGCTATAACAAACACCACAGCCAGAGCAGAAACGATACTGGTCACAAGGGAGGTTCTTCTGTACCGCATCCCGCCGTACACAAGCACGGCGAGCACAGCGTATACAAATAAGTGCGCACTCTTGCGAAAGATGAACTCTGCAAAATCATACGGCCGCTGCTTCAGCGAATACTCATACTCCCCGTAAGTGAATTGCACATCGGGAAGTGTAAAACCGATGTGCAATTTTTGAGACCATTTATGAAGCCAAGGCTGAATGTCTTGCTGTTGAGAGGATTGCGTGGACATGGACCAGATGACCAGAATCCAGATCACAATCAACAGCAGAGCAATGAGAAATCCGTACGTTCTTCGTACATGCTTTTGTCTCGTGCGCCCGGAGCCCTCCTCCATCATTTTGATCTTCACCACTTTCATATCTCTCTCGTTATTCTATTGATCCAACATACATGCCTCTGCCATTTGTACCTACATATACCTGACCATAGATTTGACGGTCTGCCGCCATAATTTGCGGTTCATTGCCCAGCCCGATTCCATTACCTAAAGGACCTATATTATTCCAGGTTACCCCCATATCATCGGAACGGAAGAATCCACGCACGTTATTTACGGTGCCATATACATAGACAGCTGGAACCAATCTGCCGGGCTGAGCTTTACCAAAGGCAAATAATTTGGAATTCTGAACACCCTGGATCTTGGAAAATGTATTTCCCGAGTTCGTTGATGCATATAATCCATCGGTTCCCAGACTCACCCATACATTATTCGCCACGCCAGGTGCAGCCTCGACTTTAATGAAGCTTGTATTGATATCCGTATTAATCGGAAGGCGAACCGTATTCGCTTTGGACCAGTTGGCACCTGCATCCGTAGACCGATACAGATAACCAGCAGCATACATATAAAATTTATATCCATTGATGCGATCCGCAGCCAGTGGATGATTATAGGCAAAGACCATATTCCCCCCGATGGCCTGAAAAGGGGCACCATTCATATTTTGCCATGTTGCGCCACGATTCGTGCTTCTGACCGGATTACCGGTCTGGGGGTAATAAACAATTACATTTGGATTAATGGCTGAATAGGCGACTCTCCCCAGTTTGGAGCCAGCCGGAACATTCATTGGAGTTACCGTAACTCCGTTATTGGAAGAGACAAATAAACGTGTGGTGGTACCATACCAGTCACTGCTTCCCAGAAATATCATGTAATTCGGATTTGCCTCGTGATAGTCAATACTCACAATTTCTCGCATACCTGCGAGCGGGATTTTATTAAGAGGAACATCGGTTACATTTTCATGTCTAAATCCGACTTGATCCGTTAAACCACTAAAGAATGAAACACCCTGAGGTGGTGTGGATGCCGTGAGTGCGACGACTTCTTCATGACCATCAGTAATGGCTTCCCAAGTACTCGCTGTATTTCCAGTCAATCCATTGGTACCATTGATATTTTCCGTCTTGTACACGCCAAACCAGTCTGTAGCGTATACGGTGCCCGGATTATGCGGATCAAACTTGATACTGGATGTCGCTGAGAAAAACATGTTGGGTGTCCACCAGGACGGTTTGGATACCAGCGTTTTGCTCACTGTTGTCCAACTCTGTCCGCCATTAACGGAACGATACAGTGGCAGATTATCTCCGCCTGTTCGAACGGCTGCCAGGATGTGATTATCATTATTGGGATCAATCGTGATTCCATAATAAGATGAGTAACTGGAGCTGGGTGTTATATTTGTCCACTGCACACCATTGAACTTGTAGACGCCCTGATTATCCGTGGTCACATACAACGTCCCGTTCTTCGCCACAGTCATACGTGCAGGATATTCGGGACTTCTCCCGGTAAGTTGCCAAGTGGTCTGCCCGTTGCTTCTTGGTGCTTTGCTATACACACCAATGCCGCGAACCCCCGCATACACAACTTGACCTTGCTTCGTCACGGGATTCAATCCATAAGCTACACTCCGAATTCCCTCACCGGGCAGCCCGCTAGGTACATCCCATACTTTGCTCCACGTGGCTGCACCATCACTGGAAGTGTACAATCCATCATATCGTGTACCCACATGCAGGTAATTGGAGTTCGTGGGATTAACCGCGATGCTCTCTCCCATGGCTCGATGGATATTTCCATTCGATTCATTCCGAAGATTAAGTCCGGTTCGAATCCAGGTCTCTCCCCGATCTGTAGATTTCAGAATATCACTCGGCCCCACGTTACCGTACTTCCCAGCAGCGATATACACGACATTAGGGTTTTGCTGATCCAGCGCAATTCCATCCACGCCGTACAGATTGCTGTCCTCATCTCCGAAATGATCCAGTAGTGGAACCCAATCTCCTGAAGCTGTATCCAACCGATATACTCCTCCAACGTCAGTTCGAGCGTAAACCAGATCAGGCTCAGTCGGATGAATAACCACCCCTGTAACGTACCCCCCACCACCAATAGGTATATTATTCCATTGATAGTTTTGAGCTGATTGAACATAATTTGTACTTGCCGGTATCATGAGCATATACATTAGTAGCACAATCAGGGACAATTTCATTAGCCTGGAGATACGCATCTGGTTCACCGCCCTATCCGATCATTTTGAATGTTCTTCAATCATCTGATGTATCCTGTCTCGTTCCGATTGTTCCACGATATAGTAATACACTCCGTCTATTTTCTTGCCCGTGCCTTTAATCTCAACGGATTCAATATGATCCAGTACCGAACGATAATTGGAGAACATCTGCTTCATCTCATCAAAGGTAACGTCGGTTCTGACGTGAGCACTGACTTCGTCCAGCAATGTCTCCAGTTGCAATACGTTGGATACCTGGACCGTATTCTTCAGCACTTGTTTGATGATCTCCCGCTGGCGGTCATTCCGCCCGAGATCTCCCTTCGGATCATCATAACGCATCCGCGAAAATCCCAAAGCAGCTTCACCATCCAGATGAATATTCCCTTGCTCGAACCGGTAACCCTCATAGTCAAATGCAAACGGGTTATTCACATCCACTCCACCCACCATGTCGATGACTTGTGCAAAGCCCTCCATATTCACTTTCATGTAGTAATGTATGGGAACGTTGAGCAATTGTTCCACGGTCTGCACAGACATGTTAACGCCCCCAAAAGCATAGGCATGGTTGATCTTATCCTCCGTGCCGTGACCAACAATATTTGTTCTGGTATCTCGGGGAATGTTAAACATAAGTGCGGATTTTTTCGCAGGATTAACACTTAATACAATCATGGTGTCGGAGCGCCCCCGATCATTGGAACGTTCATCCACACCCAGAATCAAAGCATTAAAAGGTTCTTCATTCTCCATGTCCACAGGGAAATCTCCCCCACCCCGCTGGTCTACAATAGATACCTGCTTGATGGGTTCCCGTGGTTCATACATTTGATCCGCCGCTGATTTAACATGCGAATACAGATACACAGAATATCCAATCATGACAACTGCAACAAGGGAAATGGCACCTAATGTTATTTTGATCCCGCGTCTCATGTTATGGCCTCCGTCAGATGACTGCCGTTTTTCTTCCATCGATATTGGTTAGACCTGGACGACCAACGGAGTAGTATTGAAAGGACGTATCTTTAATCTGATCTTCTCCGTAGATGTTTCTTCCATCAATCAGGATGGGTTGATTCATATGCGCTGCCAAATCAGTCAAATTAACCTCCATGAACTCTTTCCATTCCGTCAGAACACAGAGTGCATCAGCACCTTCCGCCGCTTTCATGGCACGCTCTTCCCACGTAATGGATGGGGAATCCACCTCTTTGCGGAAGTTCTCGGTAGCGATGGGGTCATATGCCCGAATCACTGCTCCCTGCTCAAGCAAACGTTGAATGATCTCAATCGCCGGAGCATCACGAACGTCATCGGTATCCGGTTTGAAAGCGAGCCCCCAGATGGCAATCTCCTTCCCTTCGAGTGAGCCTAGTGCGTCTTCCAGTTTACGAATGACGTTAAAGCGTTGATCTTTGTTCACTTCCACCACGGACTTCAGCAGTTTGAAGTCATAATCCACATTACCTGCAATTTGAATCAGAGCTTGTGTATCCTTAGGGAAACAGGAACCTCCGTAACCAATGCCTGCTTTGAGAAAGGAGGCACCGATTCGTCTGTCATAGCCCATGCCTTCGGCAACGCGGCTGACATCTGCTCCTACTTTTTCACAGATGTTAGAGATTTCGTTGATAAATGAGATCTTGGTTGCCAGGAAAGCGTTGGATGCATATTTAATCATTTCCGCCGAGCGAATATCCGTAACAATAATCTGATCGGTTAATGGCTGATGCAGCTCTTTCAACGTGGCGACTGCCCGCTCACTATGTGTCCCAATGACTATCCGGTCAGGATAGAGCGTATCCTGGACAGCGGTACCTTCTCGCAGGAACTCCGGTACCGATGCCATGTCGAATGGATGATTCGTCAAACTGCTGATCCATTCCTGAATACGATCGTTGGTTCCGACAGGAACAGTGCTTTTAGTCATTATTATTTTATAATTATCCATATAAGAACCTATTTCTCGCGCGACAAGCTCAATAAAGCTCAGATTTGCTTCGCCATTAGGCAGGGATGGCGTACCCACCGCGATAATGATGATATCCGAACGACTGATAGCATCCTGAATGTTGGTGGTGAAGGACAGCCTTCCTGCTTTCATATTGGCATTCATGATATCCTTCAGACCCGGTTCATAGATCGGAACATGACCGTCCATTAACATATTCACTTTTTCCACATTGTTGTCGACACAGATCACGTTATTTCCCAGTTCCGAAAAACATACGCCCGATACCAAACCCACATACCCTGTGCCAATCACCGTAATATTCATTCCATAATCTCCCCCATGTCCTAATGTGTTGGTTACGCGTGCTTCACATATGTCTGAACAATGTCCTGCCATTCGGTAGACACTCTAACGATATCTTCCTCAATCAGCTGACTGCCGATCTGTACCTCAATGATCTCCAGTTCCGTAACGGCTCTGACGGAATGAAGCATACTCCGGTCAATGATCACCGTATCTCCTTGCCCGATCATTCGGCTCTGCCCATTCAGAATCAATTCTCCAGTTCCCGATACAACCGTCCATACCTCATTGCGAAGCAAATGGTATTGATAACTCAGGTTTTTCCCGGCACTGATGCAGATTCGTTTGGTGAGAACCTCGCCGCCAGCTTCGTTTCTTGTGTAATCCAGAACCCGGTAGCAACCCCACCTGCGCTCCTCATACATGGGGCGTTGATCCTCGTTCTTCAAGATTTCCTTGATCCGTGGGCTGGCTTCTTTGTCGCTAACCAGAATGCCATCCGGACTCACGGCGACCACCACATCCGACAAGCCCAATATGGCAACCGGAATGTTCAATTCATTGACCAGGTGGGTATTCAGGGAATCTCCCGTAATCCACCCTTTTCCTACAACCGAGCTTCCCATCTCTTCCGTGAGTGTGTTCCACGTGCCTAGATCTTTCCAGAAGCCGTTATACGGAATAGCAATAATCTGATTTGCCTTCTCGACAACCTGGTAATCAAAACTGATCTTGTTCAATCTTCCGTATTGCTTCAGCATCTCGTCATACTGGATCGGCAGTTCCATCTCAATGAGCAGATTAATCAAATAACCAAGTTTAAAAGCAAAAACCCCGCAATTCCATAATGCGGCCTGCTCAATCATGAGGACCGCATCGGATTCGCAGGGTTTCTCCTGGAACTTCGCTACATTCACGTATTCATTGTTATTTTCACTGGAAGATTGGGATTGCGGAATGATGTATCCGTACTTCTCTGACGGGTATGTGGGCACAACTCCCATTAAGGCCAGATCAGCACCAGACTTATCAAGCATCTCCGGTAAGGTTGCCAGCACTTCGAAGAATTCTTTCTCAACAAAGGGATCTACAGGCAACACTGCAATCGTCTCATTCAGACTCACACTCTCTACGGAATACAGATAGGAGGCTGCCAGCGCAATCGCAGGAAACGTATCTCTGCGCTCGGGCTCCACAACCAGTCTCACATCGTCTCCCAGCTGAGAAGTCAGAATCTCCACCTGTGGCAAACTGGTCGCAATAAGCGCCTCTGATGCAAGTCCGGCATGATTCAGCTGTCCCCATACCCGCTGTACCATGGATTCCGGATTTCCCTCTGGCCCATGAAGAACTTTAAGAAATTGCTTGGATCTGGAATCGTTGGATAACGGCCAGAGACGCTTGCCAGAACCGCCGGATAACAGAATACTTCTCATAGGGCTGCACCATCCGATAACACAACCGTACTTGCTCCCTTGCCGGTCTCGGTTGGTTTGTTATATGTGCTGGTCTGATTGGATTCCAGTCTGCCTGCCGGATTGCTCTTGGTCCAAGCTGCATAATAATTCGAGTTCTTGCCGTATGAATTATCCAGCAGGATGTTCGGTTGATCCAGGAGACAGGCCAGAATATGTCCATGCAGACGGGATGTCGTGATGGTTTGGTATTGATTGAATTCCTTAATGGCCGTATGTACCATCCGATCAGAGTATTTGTACCACAACCAGCGGGCAAAAGAGCTGCCTTTCCCTGACTTTAACCGGGATGTAATCATGCGAATGATCTTCCGGTCTACCCGGTTGTACAATGTCTCCCAGTCTTTAAACGTGGCCTTGGGTCCACTGACGGATTCGTAATGCACCTGATTCTGAGTTTTCTCAATGTCTTTACGAAAGAAATACAACATCTCTGCAGTAGGCTTGCTCTTGGACTTAAGAGGCCATAACTGATGCGCCATATCCGGAGATAGATACACATTGGTTTGTTGAAATTCTTTACTGGCTATCTCATAAGATAAGGTATCCCGGACAAAAAAGTGTACATCCTTATGACGATTGAATACTTGGGCTGTCTTTTTCAATTCAATATCACTCTTATAAAACATCGTCTGTGGCAGAATGACAATCCGGTGATTCGGATGCTGGGCAATCATGCGCTCTCTCAATTTCTGATGGGCAGGGTACAGATCACCAAAGTTACCTCCCCCGTGCAACACAATCGTGATACCTTCCGGTACCTTGAGGGACAAAGGGCAATCCAGAATGCTGTATCTGGCACGTACATGAATATCATTGTCCCGGAAGAAAGCCTCAGTACCTTTCATAATCAACAAGTCGCCACCATTGCTATGCACCGGGTAATCCAAATAATAGATTTCGGTACGCGGTGGAATGACCTTCAAAATCTGACGTAAATGTCCCTTCAACTCTTCCATTGGATGAATATTGTTAGTGCCCAGCATCTCCATCTCCTCCTTGGGTGACTCTTCTTCTTTTTTTGTTTAACCGTTCATAGAGAAACGGTATATCTTCCTTGTCATAGAACATGGCGGCAAACTTCACCTTAAATACAATCTTCATCGCGGCGACAGTAACCACCATTCGTACAATGGATCCGATCAATAAGGCAATCGCAATTCCGTTGAGCCCCCACAGCGGGGTGAATACAAAGAACAAAGCCACCGTCACCGAGAGTGCAATGAGCTGTCTGATCATTACAAGTCCTGGCCGACCAAGTGCATTAAATGCGGATGCCAGAATCCAGGAGCCTCCACCAATGATGCATTCCACAGCCAAAATATAAAATGCAACGCTCGCTTCCAAAAATTCGGAACCAAACAGAAGACCCATCAGGTAGTTCCCCACAAACATAGTGGGTATTACAATGATCATCATGACCATGAGCGAGATGCGGAAGGCTCTGCCAACTGTTCGAATAATCTGCTCTTGGGGCAATCCAGTCACTTTTGGAAAAACAACATTGCTAATCGCCGTCTGAACCGCATTGTAGATTCGGGATAACGCAAATACGACGGAATACAGTCCAAAATCACGCGGGGTGAGCAAAGCCAAAATAATGATTTTATCAAACTGGGTATACAGCGTTCCTAACAATTCAACGCCATACACCTTGCTGCCATAACCAAAAAGTTTCTTGGCCGAACTCTGGTCCACCCGATCCTTGAACCATCTCAGTCTTAATTCATTACGGTTCGCATAGATAGCCCACGCCACCACTGAGAAGCTGGTTACAAAATAGATCGCTGCCGCGAGCTGAATGCTCAGCATGCCCAGGCCCCATAACACAAAAAGCCCGCCTACATTAAACAGGGGGATCATTAACCGGATACCATTATATACAGCGAATTTCTCCCGACTCTGCGAGAGCGCTGATATGAGATTGATGACAATAAGTACAGGAACGGTTGCAATCGTATACCATCTGGATATATGCACGACCTCCGGCGGAAAGCTGGAGAGCCAGAAAGGCAATCCAAACCAGGCCACAATACCAATAATGATGCACACCGGAACTTGAAAAAGAAAACTTAACCGAACATACTGCGCACTCTTCTCGGTTGCGCTCTGTTTGATGTTATAAATGATAGAAGTTGGTAGTCCAAATCCGACCAATCCGGTTAAGAGCGCTGGCCAGAACAGGATGGCCGAGAATGCACCCTTTCCCTCTACGCCGAACATGCGTGACGTCAAAATGGAAGACAACATCGTCAGTGTCATGACCAGCAGATTGGTTCCACTTGTCTGAAATATGGCACTCATTAAGCCGTTTCCTCTGAATACTTTGCGAAGTGCAACTTGCGCCATAGCGATCCTCATCCCTTACTGTTTTGACGAAGCGACCCAACAATCATGCCGTTTCGGTAACATACTTTGGCAAGCTGACGTGTGAACCGATCTGCATTATAAATGTAGATCAGTGAGGTTGTGATCCCCTGTGCAAGCTTGATGCCATGTTTGGCCGTACGCACAACACCACGATCCTGATCACGAATGGCATCACTCACACCTTGCCAATAGATTCGGCGCAGAAACCAGTTCTTTGTCGTTCGCTCTTTGGCTACTTTATGTTGTACCGCGCCGTATGGCGTGTAATATACCTTGAACTTTGTCCGTATTCTTGCAATTAACTCACTCTCTTCACTGGAGAGAAGATTATTCCCCACTCTTCCAAGATCTTCACGGAAGGGAGCCAGTTGATCAAAGACAGATAAACGAAAAGCCACATTTGCACCAAATGGAATATAAGGACTTTTCATTTCAGTGACTTCATCTGCAAAATCCAGAATGGTGAATAGCGACCTGTTCTCCGGTGGAATCCACATTGGCTCAGGTACTTCCCAGATCGGATCAATCTTGCCACCAACACAACCGATATTTTCATTCATCTCAAACACACTAACGATCTGGTGAATCCAGTCCCTGCAAGCAAAGGCATCATCGTCAAGGAACAGGATATACTCGCCGCGCGCCTCGTGAATGGCCCGGTTACGGGCGACAGACAAGCCTTGCTTTTCTTCCAACACATAACGGATCGAATGGTTCTCATGCTGCAAGATGGTTTGAAGCACGACTTCCCGTGTGTTGTCTTTTGAATTGTTATCAATGAGTATGATCTCATAGTTGCTGCTTGCGTAATTCTGTTGTATTGCACTTCGTATGGCCTCTACCGCATCCTGTGCACGGTTATACGTACAGATCGCGACGGTTACCTTCATCATTTCATCCCCATATTTTTCAATTAGGTCCACCCGTTCATCTGCACTAACTGGAGTACAGGGTAAGTGTCCTTTGGGCAATCACTGGCCAATCCAGCCGCTCCAACGCTTTGACAAAACCACTGCCTTCCTGAAACTCCGATTGTTTTAACCGGATCATATTCATTGCCTTGAGCAATCCATCCGGATCGGAAGGTTCATAGAGTACCGCACAATCTTCGGGCAGGTATTCCTCCAATAAGCCAATCCGTGGTGCCACCACCGGTTTACAGAAGGTCAATGCCAGAATTGCACTGCCTGAAGTAGCAATTTGCTTGTATGGAAGAATGATCGAATCGACTGCATCAAAATAGTCCGAATATTCATCATCTTCTATGAAATGAAAATGGGTATGAATATGTCCACTCTTGAGAAATTCATCTCCAAGGTCATAATCCTTTACCTTTTTGCCGGCAATCAACAGATGGGCTTGTTCGGAATCCAGATCCTTGAATGCCTCCAGCAAATCATCCACGCCCTTGTACGGCGACACCTGACCGAAGAACGCATACACATAACTATCCTCCGGGATGCCAAACCGGGAGCGGATATTCACGCCTTTACCCTGATACACTCCCTTGTAATGTCCATGCGGAATAACCTCGATCCGGCTGGAATCAATCCCAAACGTCGAACAGATCTCAGAGATCAAGGGTTTGCCCATGACAATCAGCTTGGAGCAATTTTGGACCAGTATTTTTCTCATCCAATAATCGAACCGTGTCTTGCCGCTGTTGTGTGGCCAGATGTTGTGCACCGTCCAGAACAATTTTGCCCCGCGCAAGCGTGCAAAACAAATCATCAATACATATAGAATCGATTTGATCACTGTTGTCAGCACGGATGAACCTCTGTAATAGAAGCTGGGCCAATGAAAATGCAGCACATCATTTTTTTTCAGTTTGATTAGATCCCTTTTGGTAAACTGTTTCACTTCCCATCCCTTGTTCTCAATGGAATCGGATAACAGCTCATTGAATTTATTGTTCTCAATCATCTTGGGCAGCATATACACCGTCGGATTTTCCATCCAGGCACCTCTTACTTTAGTTTCATTCGCACAGGTTCCTCTGTATACGTACCAACTGCGCGCCTTGCATGAAATCTCATTAGAAATCCTTGCATCATAATTTTGGTATTACGCTTGAGCAGCACCCAATCTTTCCACCAAGGGTACAGCGACAGTGCTTTTTTCAAATAAACGTTATTGCGAAGTGTATTTCTCGACCATTCGAGCATTCGATAATGGTGTAACTGACGGCGCTTCTGTTCCTTGGACATGTCATTGTAGTATTTCAAAATAATCTTGCGTTGGCCCTTGTACTTGGCCGTTGTAGAGGTTGAAATTCGTGGACCACTATGGATGTTGATATCCACCAGCGGTTCTTTCACATTCACGGCGATGTAGCCTCGTTTCAATATACGCAGATAAAAATCATAATCCTGAGCGGATGTCAGATTTTCATCGAATCGAACTTCACGGGCCAGTGAGGTAAGTACCATGATTTTGGACGTTTCCCCAATCCAGTTGAATGTAAGCAGATCCTCATACCGGATAACATCGCGAGGTTCCACTGACAATTTCCGTTTGACCACCTGATGCTGCTCATTCGTGTATGCGAGATACTTGCTGCAAAAGGTGAATGATTCCTGTGAACGCTCCAACACTTCCGCCTGGGTTTTTATTTTGTCAGGCATCCATTCATCATCATCATCCAGGAAGGCAATGTACTTGCCATTGGCTTGGGATATCCCTACATTCCGTGCATGGTTGGCTCCTTTGGGATATGGAACCCGGATGTACCGAATCCGTGAATCTTCCCGGGTCCAAGCCTGACAGATCTCTGGCGTCTGATCTTCTGAACCATCATCCACAATGAAAATCTCCAGATACGGATGTGTTTGCTCACGTACACTTCTCAACGCATTTTTCAATAACTCGGCCCGGTTATGGGTCGTAATGATGCAAGATACCAAGGGGTTCATTTCATCACCTTTTCCTGTTCACTAGGATACCTTCACTTGAAGTGCATCATATATTCCTGATAATCTGCCCACGAGAAGATTCATATCGAACTTATCCGATATAATCTCTCTGTTATGTGAACCCATTCTTGCTCTAACCTCTTCATCCGTGATGAGATATTCCAGCGCTGATGTCAGCCCGTGCACATCTCCCGGCTCGATTAACAGCCCATTATGACCGGATGTAATCACTTCGGGGATGCCTCCGACGGTGGTCGATATAATGGGCAAGCCACAATTCATTGCTTCAAGTATGGCCATAGGTAATCCCTCATGATAAGAAGGCAGGACCAGTAGATCCGCTTCCCGCATCAGCTTTTCCTTTTGCTCTCCGTTAATCCAGCCGAGTACATTGACACGATCCTCTATTCCATACTGCTGCACGATTGCTTTGACTTCTTCGACTTCACCATCCCCTGCCAGATTAAAGGTGGCTGTAACGCCCAGCGCCTTTAATTGCTGAATGGACTGAAGCAGATCGTAGACTCCTTTTCGCTCACCCAGTCTGCCCATGAAGAGAGCATTAACGGCTGTTTGTTGTTCTCTTACAAACGGTTCTTTGACAAAGACCCCGTTATAAAGAACCTCAATCGCTGTCTCCGGCACAATCGTAGCAAAGTATTCTTTCCATGTCTGGGACAAGACAATCAACTTGTCTGCCTGATTCAGAATGTAGTGACAATACTTGCGCTGCAGAGCAAATTGATTGTAGAAATCATCAAAGCTGGCCGCATGAATATGCAGAATTACTGACTTTCGAAACAACTTTCGTGCGGTTAGCAGAAATAGAGACTTCCGATAAAAGCTCCCATTGTTCGCCATATGAATATGCACGATATCCGGCTTGAACGTGTACAACTTCATCCAGAATTGCATGAATCCCCGTATAAAAATAAGCAGCCGTGAGAACACGCTGCCCGTGATATACGTTTCGACTCGCTGCATAGCATACATTTCCGAGATGGAGGAATCCTCAATGTTTTTGATGACACTCACAATTCCGCCCATATCCTTCAAGGATGATCCAACAACCAATACTTTTGGTTTCATGATAGACTCCTTTTTTTCATCGTTAATCTTCATACCTCTTACAGACTATTCACGTAATTTTTAATGGATGAGATCAGATCAGACTGTTTTCTCACATAAGGCTGGAACGTCAGCTCCTCTATGTAAGGAACCAGTTTTTGTAATTCAGCCTGACTCTCCGCGACGGCCACATAGCCGTTATCCTGAAAAACCTTGGAGATTTCAAGCTGATGGTCATCCACATGTTCGCCCCATTCTTTCCGGCGTGGAATGACAATAACGGGCTTGCCGCGTTCAAGACAATTTGTAATGGAGCCAACACCCGCATGAGAAATAATGCATCTGCTGCGCTCCACATATTCATTCATCTCTTCCTGCGTGAGGAAAGGAATTACAGTGAAATTCCGCGGCTGATACTCGGTATATCCGGATTGGGCAACAACCTCTTCTTCAATAATTCCTGCCTCAATCGCCTCATCAATAAGCTCAAACATCCGATTGAAGGGAAAACGCTGGGTTCCAACGATAGCAAATATCAAAATAAAGCCCCCCTGTACTTCGCATTGGGATAGCTATCCTGCAACGTTTCCCATTGAATGAAGAACTCATCCGAGATTTTGTACATCAATCTCCCGGTTGCGCTGGAGGAATAGATTTTGGCATAACTTTCGATATAAATCAGCTTGGCACCGAAAATTTTACCGATGAGGCAAAAAGGGTATGTGGCTCCCGCCCCTGTTGTAATGATCACCTTTGGACGCTCAAGCAGATATAGAAAGAACGATTTGATAATATTAGCCACAAAGATTAGCAAGAACATCGCATTTTTACGCTCTTGCTGCATTAAGAAGTATACTTTGCCCTGAGACGATTCTACTTTTCTGCTTTTATTTTTCTCGGTAATCAGGAAATAATCATGTTCTTCAACCGCAGGAATAATTTTGGTTAATTCATCAAAATGGCCGCCTGTAGAACTGATCAAACAGACCTTCATGTTCTAATCTCCTTTGAAAAGGATACGTCCTTGGCTCGCTGTATCTGTATATCCACTTCTGCTTCAGCCCCTGACTTGGAATGGACTCCATTTCCCGTAGCATATAACGCGTTCAGGAAGATACAGAATGGAGCAATCAGATGAACCGTGGACAGGGTATTGTCAAAAAAGGAATAGGTCAGGAAACCGATAATCATACCGGCAAAATACAACCGGATCATGCCGCCCAATCGGAAGTAAACAGCCCGAAACACCAGCAGCAGCGATAGAAACAACAGGATGGCTCCAACTAACCCGCCATCATAATAAAAACGAATGTATTCATTATGCGGAACAACGAAGCCGGAAAAGATACTTCCATCATTCGCTACAAGAGTTGAGCCGAGTCCACGTCCAAA
The DNA here is from genome assembly GCF_037993015.1 of Paenibacillus sp. FSL E2-0151. Classification (NCBI taxonomy): domain Bacteria; kingdom Bacillati; phylum Bacillota; class Bacilli; order Caryophanales; family Paenibacillaceae; genus Paenibacillus; species Paenibacillus sp. FSL E2-0151. The sequence goes on along the minus strand of NZ_CP150308.1, from coordinate 1,539,226 downwards.
TATCGGATACTCATTTGCTTTGCCAATAAAATAATTCCAGGCTACATCCCTTCCCGACAAGCCTTTGCTCTCTGACCTCATCTCATAATTGTCCCACTGTGCAATCACCATATAGGCCACAGCGACAACAAACAGAATGAGAGGAATAATGGCACTGACTCTGCCTTTGATGAAGGCTTTTAGTTGATCAAAAAGATAGACCAGAATAATCGGTATAAGCGCAATAAGTGGCCCCCTTGTTCCCGTCTGGACCAGAATGACCAGATGTGTCAAGGTAAGCATGTAATACAGAACAACCTGATGGCCTTGCTTGATCTGAATCAGACAGACGCAGATCGAGATAAAACACAACATGGCCAGATGCGCGGCGATGTTGGCACCCTGTAACCGGGTTACTCCCGACATCTCCAGGTTAGTAATGGACAATATGCCGGCGAGTTGCAGAATATAACCACCAGCCAGACTGAACAGCGGCAACCATGCGAGTACACGTATAATTCGTTGACTGATCTCTCTTGAAAAATGGGGCATCAGCAACAAAAAAGGAACAATGACTCCCAGAAAGGCCTTGAATGGATCGAGCGGACTAACCTTACTGGGCAGATCAGATAGAAAATAACTCTCCACAAATAAAAAACCAATCGCCAGTGCAGGATATATCAACTCTTTGCGAATACCAAAGCGTAGAAAAAGAGAGACGACAAAACCCAGAATCGCCAGCTTGTAGAAGGACAGCGAATCCAGTCCTGCCAGATGAATGCTAAATATTTTATCAATGGATAATGAAAAACTTACGATGAGAATCATAAAAATCCAGCTGGGCTGTTTAATATAAACGCCCAGCAGAATCACAGCTATGAGTGCAACAACCGAGACTAGCGGAAGATAGATTGCTGCGAAAACAATTACCAGCGAAAAAAGAATGATATTAAACGACTTCATATTTAATGCAGCAAGTATACCGGTCTTTTGCATATCTACTATGCCACCTCAAAGCCAGAATCGTGTTTCAAAACGCATCCTTCGAACCTACCAGCACCTTGAACGTTCTGAAGATAATTTTGATATCCACCATCATGCTGCGCTCACGGGCATACGTCAGATCCAGCTCCACCATTTCCTCAAAACCAACACTATTTCGACCGCTGACTTGCCATAATCCCGTACATCCCGGGATCATCTGAAGACGTTGTCTGTCATAGGAAGTGTAGTTCTGCACTTCTCTGGGCAGAGCCGGTCTGGGTCCAACGAGACTCATCTCTCCTCTGAACACGTTCCACAACTGTGGCAGCTCATCCAGACTGGTTTTCCGAATGAACTTGCCAATCCGGGTAATGCGGGGATCATTTTTCATTTTGAACATATTCCCGTTCACTTCATTCTGATCAATCAGCTGTTCCAGCAGATCTTCTGCATTCGCAACCATCGACCTGAATTTGTACATATGAAACTCTTTCCCATTCTGTCCTACTCGTACCTGACGAAAAAAAACAGACCCCTGCGGGGCCTCGATTTTGATCAGTAATCCGATGACCGCAAACAAGGGGCACAAAATGATCAAACCTATGAAAGAACCCAGCAAATCGAGCATTCTTTTCATAAATAGATACACTTTATCCGCATTTTGTCCTGACATCGTTGATGCATTGTACCCCAGACTTGGGTCCATAACAATCTCCGCTTCCTTCGTTTGGGGAGATGGACTCATTCAAACTCCCCCCCGGCTACATGTTCTACCGACTCTTTTTCCAGAATCTGTTGCAGAGCTTGCAGCATTGGAATTCTAAGTTCCTGTTTTTGCAGAGCGAAGTCGATGGTTGTCAAAATGAATCCCAGTTTCTCGCCCACGTCATAACGTACTCCCTCGAAATCGTAAGCATACACTCCTTGTGTCTCATTTAAGCGCTGAATCGCATCTGTTAATTGAATCTCTCCCCCTTGACCAATCTCTTGTTGCTCCAGATGTTCGAAAATCTCTGGACTCAGTACGTATCTCCCCATAATCGCCAGGTTGGAAGGCGCTGTGCCTTGGGCAGGTTTCTCTACGAACCTGAGAACCTCTGTCAAACGGCCATCCGATTGAAGCGGGTCCACAATGCCGTATCTGTCTGTTTGTTCAGCCAGTACGGTTTGTACGCCAACAATGGAATGTTGAACCTGATCATATTGATCGATCAATTGTTTGGTGCATGGAACTTCCGATACGACGATGTCATCTCCGAGCAACACGGCAAAAGGTTCGTCACCGATAAAGTTACGTGCACACCAGACAGCATGACCAAGTCCTTTGGCCTCTTTTTGTCTTATGTAGTGGATATCCACGTTAGAGGATTTGCGAACCTCTTCAAGCAGGCCCAGCTTCCCTTTTTCCAGCAAGTTATGTTCCAATTCAAAAGCGTTGTCGAAATGATCTTCAATTGCCCGTTTCCCTTTACCCGTTACGATGATGATGTCTTCGATTCCAGAGGCAATGGCTTCCTCAACGATATACTGTATGGTTGGTTTGTCCACAATAGGGAGCATTTCTTTGGGCATCGCTTTTGTGGCTGGCAAAAATCGTGTACCTAGTCCAGCTGCAGGAATGATTGCTTTTCTCACTTTTTTCATAAATACCACCCTATCCTCTTTTTTTTTAGTTTGATAAAAGTTGAACCAGGGCATCTAACCCGTCCTCACGTCATACCTTCGACGATTAACGTCTAAGGTTCATTGAACCCACAGCATGACCGAGTGCCTACAGTGATAAAGGTGCAGTAGACATTACCTGTTTACTTGGGAGCATTGGATGGAAGGTTTACTTCTCTCCGTAGCCCACCGGAACTGCAGCGTTTTTGATATTGTTCAGGATTGCGCCCAGAATTCGTGCATTCACATGCTCCAGAGCAGCCTTGGTCTTCTTCACCAGTTCCTTCTTGACCTTGCCCGAGTTCACGACCAGTAGCACACCATCACACAGCGAACTCACAATGAGTGCATCCGTTACCGCAAGCACCGGCGGTGTATCAAACATGATGACATCATATTGATCCTCTAACTTCTCGATCAGCCTTTTCATCCGGTTGGAACCAATCATCTCGGAAGGGTTCGGCGGAATTGGGCCAGAAGTGAACAATTGGAGATTGTCGATGTAACTCTCTCTAAGCACGTCTTCCACACTGTACTGATTAGACAGCACACTACTAAGACCGATATGATTCGGTACAGAAAACACCTGGTGCAAAGAAGGATTACGCAGATCCGCATCGATCAGCAGAACTTTCTTGCCTTCCTGGGCATAGGTTACCGCCAGGTTGCTAATCGTTGTGGTCTTGCCTTCGCCGGATTCAGCGGAAGCCACCATGATTTTTTTGATATGACTGTCGATTGAGGAGAACTGGATGTTCGTCCGTAATTTACGGTATCCCTCCGAGATCTGAGATTTGGAGTTAAAATAGGTCACCAGACTGTTATTTTCATTGGTTAGCCGCGACATATTTGCCATCCCCCACTTTCTGTTGAGATACGTAATTTTTCGTATTTTTCAGATCGTCTTTTTTCATTTTGGATATCACGGTAAGCACAGGCAGACCCAGCTCTTTTTCAAGTTCAGCTTCGGATTTGAATGTGTCATCCAGATAATCCATCAGGAATACAAGTGCAATCGCGAGCACAAGACCTGCGAACAGACTGACAATGATGCTTAATGTGGTTTTCATATTGATTGGAGATGCGTTACTATCCACTTTTGCTTCACTGAGGATAGCCACATTATCGATTTTCATGATTAGGGGGATTTGAGATTGGAACACGTTGGAGATGGCATTGACCGTTTTTGCGGCTTTTTCGTAGGTAGTCCCTTGTACAGTTATGCTCATCACTTGGGATTCGCTGGCTGTAGAGACGGTAGTGCTATTCATGAGCTGAGCAGAGGTTAAGCCTAGGTCCGGATACGTGGTAGCGACTTTATCCATAATGGCGGAAGATTTAATAATTTCTCTGTATGAGTTAATGAGTTTGATATTGGTTTGGATCATGCTGAAGTCCATCATCGCCTGGCCTTGAACGTTAGAGGTCTGGTTCACGATCAGTTTGGAACTTGCCTCATAGATGGGCTGGGTGAAGAAAATGCTTTTGACCCCTGCACCAACACCGGCTATCAAAGCAATTGCAACAATCAACCACAGTTTCTTTTGTAAGAGTCGAAAATATCCTTTCAGTTCCACTTTCATTCCTCCTATACGTTGTGATCTATCCTATGTAACTACCAGATGGACAGTAGCCATTTGCGAGGTTTCCAGCGTTCTGTGACCAGACACGAATTAGATAGAATATGCGACGCATTCTCTGCCAGCCGCTTAACGGCTTCAGCTCCAAATCGACGCTCGATGGCCCGCTCTCCTTCACTTATGGCAAATGTCCTTTTGCACGTATCATGTGCATCTGATGAAATGAAATGAAACCCGTTTTCTTTGCAAAAATGAAAACACCACTGCCGAACTTTCCGTCCGAAAAGCCCAGTGAAAGATTGAGCTGTAAGCTGACATAGTCCGCCTTGACTCAAGTAATCAGCCAACAACCTTGGCTTCTTCAAAATGACGCGATTACGTTCCGGATGAGCAATAATAGGGGTAATTCCCGCTATTCGTAATTCATGCAGTATCCTGGGGAACTGTGAGGGAATATGACCAAAGGGAAGTTCCAGCAACATGTAACGACTTCCGGCGAGTGTGCAGCACTTTCCTGCATATAAGTCTCCAATCAGGTTGTCATGCACCCTGATCTCCTGTCCGGGACGGATCTCCAGGCGAATGTTGCGTTTGCGAAGTTCTGCATGAAGCAGGTTCACGGCCTGATTGACCACCATCGGTTCATTGTTGTATTGCCCGTTCAGGTGATGCGGAGTAGCAATAATGGAGGTAATTCCTGAGGCTGCCGCCTTCTCAGCCATCGCAACGGACTGCTCCATTCGAACAGGACCATCATCTAGGCCGGATAATATGTGGCAGTGCATTTCAACCATATCCAAACTTCCTGAAATAGTATGAGCCCCCTCGCCCCTTTATTCATTGCGCAAATGCTTTTGGTGTTAAAGAACTAATGCATAACGCTATGAAATATAGTAAAATGGCGTTAAGTACATGTTTTGTTCAGAAAATGTTAAGAATCGACTTGGAATTATATGGTGAAATCAATGTAATGATAGGGTTCTTGCAGAGCCTTTTGTTCTGTTGCCTTTTCATACTGAAAACGGGAAACCGTGGGAAACTGAACTTCAGTAAGCATTGTGTTTAACTGTCCAGTTATATATAGTTTCTGTTCGTGCTGAATATGCAAGTTTGAATGATACATTGTGAGCTCTCCGAAGGGCTGTTTCCATTGCAACCTTGCGTGAAGTCGTACACATACATGTTGATCTTCAACATCCAAACCAATGAGCATTTCTGATGATACCGGCAAGTTCAGGTCGCTCAGAAAGGTGATTGCTTGAGTGTCCATTCCAAGTAACAGAACAGGGCGTCTTTTGCGGTCTACCATTTTCCCGTGAAACTCCTGAATGTACATATGGACATTTAATTTCATATCAGCCCATTCCTGAATTATTGAATACATGGTTTCATTCCTTTAGAATGGATTAGCCTACATGGACTGCCTCTACTTCCTTCTCACAGGTATATGGTCCAGGCAACCAGGAGATACTTAAAATATCCCAAATGATACATTTTGTAACTCCATACGTCCAATTTACGATACAATACGTATCATGTCAAGCGGTATTTGGACATGGTTCTTTTGATTTACGACAATTTGAGATGTCCTTAGACAGACCTATTTACAAATGGAAATGGGTTAAAGGAAACACATGAGGAGTTACTCTTTTGCAGGAAAGCTGCCCTGATCAAACACTTGGCTCAGGATTGTTTCAATATATATTTGATGTCGTTCAGGGGGAAATAGCTTATGAGCTACGGAAATCGCATTGCGGAATTACGGGAACAGCGGGGACTTACTCAAGAAGAACTTGCGAGCTCCATTCATATTACAAGAGCTGCTCTCTCCCACTACGAGAAGAATCGACGTAAACCGGATTTCGAAGTGTTAACGAGACTTGCTGACATCTTTGATGTGTCTATCGATTATCTTATAGGACGTACAAAGCAAAGTGATGTCGTGATGGATGAAGACGTACGTGATTTCGTGGATACCTTGGAGTTATCGGACAAAGAAGTGTTAGAACGCTTCGATCTGATGATTGATGGGAAGTCTTTAACAGAAGAAGAGGCACGTCGTTTTATTGCATTTGTCCGAATGGAACGCAGCATGGACTAAACCCGAAAAGAGGACCCAGTTCCCGAGAGATAACCTCTCTGGCTTCTGGGCTTTTTTTGTGTCTTAATTCCCTTTCATTCCATGCTTGTCTATTGTGTCAAGGACGCTTGTTGTTGACGGAGGATACGAAATGGTTCCAACGCTCCGGGTCGATTCCGCATTGCAGTAACACCTTCATGATGTCCATCTGGGTTGCTTCGACTTGTTTACCTGTCGGCCTACGATCGTCCCTGTTTGGATGCTTCATATTCATTCCGCTAACCTCTCTTATCTTTATACTTTCCCTGCCCTCCAAAACTAGCCTTATTATACTTGAGAAAGTTCCTCGATGTTGTCGTCTCATGGCGATAACGTTTTTTGATGGGGTTCTAATTTTGTCGAAAGCAAAATAGGAGCAATATGGTGCCGGAATGGCAACCATATTGCTCCTATTATTCTTAATACAACCTGTTCATGCACTTACACCTTGGAACAAGGAAGTTATTAACCTCCAGCACGTGCAAGTTCACGCATATTCGCTTCAAACGCTGCAAGCAGCGCTGCTTCTCCAGTCAAACCTGTTGCCTGAATCCGTTCGATCTGTTCTGTCATACGTTTGAAGTCCTTCGGAATAACCCGAACGAACTGATTCAGCGCATCTTGCCAGTTATCCAGAACGCGCTGACCGACAGCACTTCCTGTGTTGGCAACATGACGTTGAATCATGCCTCGCAGATCTGCACTTTCGGCCACATCTTCGATACGTTCCAAAAGAACCATTTCCAGATTACAACGTTTCAGGAATGTGCCTTCCGGATCATACACATAGGCAATACCTCCGGACATCCCTGCTGCAAAGTTACGACCTGTATCGCCCAGTACAACGACACGTCCACCTGTCATATACTCACAACCATGGTCGCCTACACCTTCAACGACTACTTTGGCGCCCGAGTTACGTACAGCAAATCTCTCACCCGCAATACCACGGATATACGCTTCACCGCTTGTTGCTCCGTAGAGAGCCGTATTACCGATAATGATGTTATCTTCCGCCTCAAACGTTGCTTTCGGAGAAGGCATCACGATCAGTTTACCTCCGGACAGTCCTTTACCTACGTAGTCATTGGAATCCCCTTCAACGGTCAAGGTCATACCTTTAGGTACAAAGGCCCCAAAGCTTTGTCCGGCAGAGCCGACAAACTTGAATTTAACCGTATCTTCAGGCAATCCTGCGAGTCCATATTTGCGTGTGATCTCACTACCCAAAATGGTACCTACTGCACGGTTAACGTTTGTAATTGGAAGCACCGCTTCAACCGGTTGACTGGATTCAATAGCAGACTGTGCCAGTGGCAACAATTGTTGCATATCCAGCGTTTCTTCCAATTGGTGATTCTGATGCTGTGTACGGTAACGTGCAGAACCTTCCGGCATTTCAGGCACGTGCAGCAATACAGACAGATCCACACCTTTTTTCTTCCAGTGATCTACGGCTTCTACCGTTTCGAGGCAATCTGTACGTCCGACCATCTCCTGAATCGTACGGAAACCAAGATCAGCCATGATCTCACGCACATCTTCAGCAACAAATCGCATGAAGTTAACCACATGAGCTGGATCACCCATATAATTTTTACGCAATTCCGGATTCTGTGTCGCTACACCAACCGGACAGGTATCCATCTGACAGACACGCATCATGATACAGCCAAGTGCAACGAGCGGTGCCGTAGAGAATCCATACTCTTCTGCTCCAAGCAAGGCAGCAATCGCCAGGTCACGGCCGTTAAGCATTTTGCCATCTGTTTCGAGGACAACACGGTCACGCAGATTGTTCAACATCAACGTTTGATGTGTCTCTGCAAGACCTAGTTCCCAAGGCATACCTGCGTGGCGAATCGAACCTTGCGGTGATGCACCTGTACCACCGTCATAACCGCTGACGAGGATAATGTCGGCACGGCCTTTGGCTACACCAGCTGCGATGGTACCCACGCCCACTTCCGATACCAGCTTCACGTTAATCTCAGCACGCGGATTGGCATTTTTCAAGTCATAGATCAGCTCTGCCAGATCTTCGATCGAGTAGATATCGTGATGCGGTGGTGGCGAGATCAGACCTACACCTGGTGTTGAACCACGGACTTCAGCAACCCAAGGATACACTTTACGTCCTGGCAGCTGTCCGCCTTCACCTGGTTTAGCTCCCTGAGCCATTTTAATCTGAATCTCATCGGCATTAACCAAATAGTTGGATGTAACACCAAAACGTCCGGATGCTACCTGTTTAATCGCACTGCGACGGGAATCCCCGTTGCTATCTTTAATGAAGCGAGCCGGATCTTCTCCACCTTCACCGGTATTGGATTTACCTCCAACACGGTTCATTGCGATGGCAAGATCTTCATGCGCTTCTTTACTGATCGAACCGAAGGACATTGCACCTGTTTTGAAACGACGCATGATATCTTCTACGGATTCAACTTCTTCGAGTGGAATGGAAGCTCCCACCGGTTTCAGCTTCAGCATGGAACGAATGGTCAACAATTGATCATTCTCACCTTGCACAAGTTTGGAATATTTTTTATACAGCTTGTAATCCCCAGTGCGTACCGCGTGTTGCAGGGTATGAATGGTTTGCGGATTGAACAGATGCTCTTCTCCGTCGTTACGCCATTGATAATCCCCACCAGAATCCAATACTTTATCGTTACCGTCTTTTTCCGTAAAGGCACGGTTATGATGTGTCAACGCTTCGGCTGCCACTTCTTCCAACCCAATTCCACCGATACGGGAAGGTGTCCAGGTAAAGTAACGGTCAACGAAGTCTGATTTCAGACCCACCGCTTCGAAGATTTGAGCTCCACGATACGATTGAATCGTAGAAATCCCCATTTTGGACAACACTTTAGTAACGCCTTTGGTAGCTGCTTTAATGTAGTTTTTCACTGCTTTCTCATGCGAGATACCACGCAACAACCCTTGCTGAATCATGTCATCCAGCGTTTCGAAAGCCAGATAAGGGTTCACCGCACTTACACCGTAACCCAGCAGCAACGCGTAGTGGTGAATATCACGCGGTTCTGCCGATTCAAGCATAATGCTGACTTTGGTTCTGGTTCCCTGGCGAATCAGATGGTGATGCAGACCTGCTACAGCAAGCAATGCAGGAATGGCAGCATTCTCTGCATCCACACCGCGGTCAGACAGGATCAGAATGTTATGACCTTTGTCGATGACACGATCGGCAGCTTCGAAGAGCAAATCCATCGCTTTGCGAAGTCCTTCTGCTCCTTCCGCAGCGGTGAAGAAGATTGGAATCGTCATGGAGCGGAAGCCTGGGCGACGCACATGGCGAATCTTCGCAAAGTCTTCATTGGACAATACCGGTGTATCCAGACGGATCTGGCGACAGCTCTCCGGTTCCGGATTCAGCAAGTTGCGCTCAGGACCAATGGTTGTTGCCGTAGACGTTACAATCTCTTCACGGATTGCATCGATTGGCGGGTTGGTTACCTGGGCGAACATCTGTTTAAAGTAGTTGTACAGACGCTGCGGACGATCCGACAGCACAGCCAGTGGTGCATCATAACCCATCGAACCCGTAGCCTCCATACCTGTTGTTGCCATCGGCTCCAGGATTTTACGTAGTTCTTCAAATGTATAACCATAAGCGAGCTGAAGCTGGGTCACGTTATCATGTTTTGGATCAGGAAGTTCCGGTGCGTCCGGCAACTCGCTCAGATCCATCAAATGCTCATCAAGCCAATCCTGATACGGATTCTCGGCTGCAATGATTGCTTTTACTTCCTCATCCGCGATGATGCGGCCTTCTTGTGTATCCACAAGCAACATCCGACCTGGACGCAGACGATCTTTGTACAGGATCTCTTCCGGCGCAATATCAAGTACCCCAACTTCGGAGGACAGGATAATACGGTCATCCTTGGTTATATAATAACGAGCTGGACGCAATCCATTACGGTCAAGTGTTGCACCAATTTGCAAACCATCTGTAAAGGCCATTGCTGCTGGTCCATCCCAAGGCTCCATCATCGTGCTGTGATATTCATAAAATGCTTTTTTGGCAGGGTCCATGTCCTCATCTGTGCTCCAAGGTTCAGGAACCATCATCATCGCCACGTGTGGCAGGGAACGACCACTCAGATACAGGAACTCCAGCGTGTTATCAAACATAGCTGTATCCGAACCGTCCGGATTGATAACCGGTTTTACTTTCGCGATGTCGTTACCAAACAACTCGCTCTCGAACAAGGATTGCCGTGCATGCATCCAGTTCACGTTACCACGCATCGTATTGATCTCACCGTTGTGGATCATGAAACGATACGGGTGGGCACGTTCCCAGCTTGGGAAGGTGTTGGTACTGAAACGGGAATGCACAAGTCCAATGGCCGATTCCACGAGTTCTTCCTGCAGATCCAGATAGAACCCGCCAACTTGTTCAGTTGTCAGCATGCCTTTATATACAATTTTGCGACAAGACATGCTCGGAAGGTAGAACGAACCACCTTCTGCTTCATCTGCCGAATAACGAATAGCCAGCTCAGCGCGTCTGCGAATAACATACAGCTTACGCTCGAATCCAAGCTCATCCTTCACATCTTCGGATCTTCCAATAAACACCTGACGTACATAAGGTTTTGCTGCAAGCGCAGAACGGCCAAGCATTTCATCAAAAGTAGGAACATCCCGGAAACCCAGGAACGTCTGACCTTCTTCTTCAATAATCTTTTTAAGGCTCTCTTCATGCGCACTGCGAATGGCAGGGTCCTGGGAAAGGAACAACATCCCTACGCCATAGAATCCCTGTTCAGGCAATGCAAAACCAAGACGTTCCGCTTCCTGTGCAAAAAAGCGATGTGGAATCTGAATCAGGATACCTGCTCCGTCACCGGAATTCGGTTCACTTCCCTGTCCTCCACGGTGCTCCATGTTACTAAGCATAGTCAGTGCCTGACTAACGATATCGTGTGAAGGTACTCCTTTGATGTTGGCAACAAAACCCATTCCGCATGCGTCTTTTTCGAACTGCGGGTCATACAGACCCTGTTTTGGAGGTAATCCGATGTGTCTCATGGAACGCAACCTTTCTATAATGAAGTATTTCGGAAAGATCAAGAACATAGGCAACAGGCAACAATGAAACGGGAGGAGCTGGCCTTTCGCTTGCGATAGAGCCTGCTAGATAGAAGAGGTGACAGCATGAGACTGTCAAAAATAATGCCTGCTATTGGGCAGAAGCCATTAAATGAGATGAGCTGATCCGGACGATCCGGCAAACAGCCTGTATAAATCAACACGCAACCGCTGGCACGGCTACTGAAATGGAGCGACGTTTTTTTGATATAGTTCTATTATTTTAACACCGACCTAACATCAGCGCAATTTAAACTTTTTAATACCTCTGATAAGAAATGTTTTGCAGTACAGCTTTACAGTAGTGACGTTTAAATTCATCTCTTTTTCGAATAATTATACACTTTTTAAGCCAGAGTACAACTGAATTAAATTGCTGACAGAAGAAAATCGTTCCATGTGCCGCCTACGTTTATCCATAATTCCACTAAATTTTCACTGCTTAAGCCAGCGAAACTTTACTTCTCTATGCATTTGTATACAAAATAGCCTGCAACCCCTTTTTGGGGTCACAGGCTATTTGCACTATTTGACTACTATATTGCATAATTTCACTACAAGAAAATAAAGTTTTTTTCAATAATATGACCCTGCTGAAGATCAGGTTCGACTTATGCCGTCACAACTTGACCAGAATCAGCCTGTTCGACTTTTTTTTTCGGACGTCTGCCATTCCAGAGGAAGTAAGCAAGCGTCAGCAGAATGGATACACCTGCATAGATGCTAAGAATACCTGCCTGATGCCACATCACATCCAGATTACCACTCGATACCACGGCTTTAAAGCCCATAATGCTGTGTGTCATTGGCAACCAAGGGCTAAATGCCTGAAGCCATGATGGAATCAGTTCTACCGGGAAGGTCCCTGCACTAGCCGCAAGCTGGAAGACCAGCAGCAGAATGACAACATAACGTCCAGGCAGATCCAGCCAGGTTACAAGTGCCTGAACAATCAACATGAAGGTCAGCCCCGTAATAATGGTAAACAGGTAGAACAACCCTACGCTGTGCGTCTCCAGTCCAAGACCATATAACATGAAACTTGCCACGATAACCGATTGGAAAATACTCACGGACCCAAATACCAGTGTCCGGCTGACAAAACGATTCCAGCCTGTTGCACCAGGTACGGACGTTTCCCGCATTTTCAATACAATCGTGGAAATCAACGATCCCACAAATAGACCGATCGACAGGAAGAACGGTGTCAATCCTGTACCATAATTACTCACGTTCTCTGCTGTATTCTCCGAGGAGTTTACCGGTTCAGCGAACATGTTCACTACATCATCCGTTTTCTTAACTTCGGATGTTTTCTGTGCGGCATCATTCAGCTTGGTTTCCAATTCACTCGAGCCATCTTTTAGCTCAGTAAGGCCGTCAGCCAGTTTGCCCGCGCCATCACCCAATTGCTTGGAACCATCGGTTAGTGAACTAACGCCACCACTGAGTTTACCTACACCCGTTTGCAAAGCTGTTGTTCCTGAGCCCAGCTGCTTGGCACCATCTGCAAGCAATGTACCGCCACTTGCAGCATCACCCAATTTGCCGCTGAACTGCTTCAGACCATCGGAGAGTTTCGCTCCTCCTTGACTAAGCTGCCCTGCACCAGCCAGCAATTGTTTCTGACCATCCACCAGCTGGTTCGCACCAGCAAGAAGTTGCTCCTGACCTCCATGAAGCTCGGTTGCACCCGCAGCCAGTTGCTGGTTGCCCTGATGCAGCTGATCTGCACCTTGTGCCAGCTTCTGCTCGCTCTCATGCAGTTGTGCACTGCCATCAGCAACAGCTTCACTTGCTGCAAGCAGCTTCTGTACATCCGCATTTTCAGCCAGTTCGGGGTTCGATGCAGCAAGCTGTTTCAATCCGGCGGCTACACCCTGTGCACCATCAGCAACCTTGGAGCTGCCATCTACAGCCGATTGCAGGCCTGTTGCCAGAGTGCCACTGCCCTGAACAGCACTTTGCAGACCATCCGACAGCTTCGCACTGCCCTGTTCTGATGATTTCAGACCAGCCTGCAACTTACTTGTGCCATCCAGTGAAGACTGGAGTCCAGTTTCCAACTTGGCGCTACCATCCTTCAACTGATCTGCTCCGCTCTGAAGCTGGCTCGAAGCAGCTGCCTGAAGCTGTTGCAGACCGGATACAAGATTTGATGTTCCACTTTCAAGTTTGGTTGCCCCTGTGTGCAGCGCGTTAACACCATCACTTAATGGAGAAAGTCCTTCCTGAAGTTCAAGCGTTCCGGATGCAAGCTTCGCCAGGTTATCCTTGAGCTTAACAGCACCATCATCCAGTTTGCCTGCGCCGGTATTCAGTTCACCCGCCCCATCTCCTGCTTCAGCCAAGCCATCCGATACTTCGGAGAACTTGTCGAGCAATGTTTCTGCATAGGATTCCGTTACTTTGGCTGAGACTTTTGCTTTCAGGTCCTTAATAGCGGTCTTACCGATCTGTGCACCAACAAAACTGTAATTGCCATTCGGTTCATAGATCAGATCAGCCGGCTCCGGCTTGTCATCCAGCAATGTTGTTGCCTGAGATGAGAAGTTCTCCGGAATCGTAATTTGCATATAATATTTGTCATTACTCATGCCTTCTTTGGCTTGACTGGCACTGACAAAATCCCATTTAAAATCGGCATTTTTCTTCAGCTCATCCACCAGATCACTACCTACATGGAGGGATTTGCCCTCCAGCTCAGCACCTTTATCCAGATTAACAACGGCAACCGGCATCTCATCCACATGACCATACGGGTCCCAATAGGCTGCCAGATAGATGCCACTATACAGGATCGGTATAAACATAATTGCAATAACAGGGATCAACACCTTCGGGTTTCTCACGGCCGATCCCACATCCTTGAAAAACACGGATAAAGATTTCATGTCATTTTCTCCCCTTAATCTCTCTGCTCCATGAGCAGGAATAACCATAATGAAATACAATGTCGCATTCCAGAAAACATACTGAAACACGAAGTGACCACTTTCCTCAAACGGTCACTTTAGGACAAAAAAACAACCTGTCTTCCGACAAGCCTCCCTGCTTGATACGCGTGAAAATCCTTATATTATAGTAGATTAAATTCGGATTACGTTACAGCAGCAATTCCTTCCATTAAGAAAAGGCGAAAGTAAGTCTTAATTTCCTCTTTGCTCAGCGGTTGATGTTGTTTGCTCCAGTCTGAGGTGAGTGCAATATACAGGCGAATCATCATAAATGCGACGACTTGCGGATCACAATCTCGAATCTCTCCATTGTCTTTTGCTTTCTCAAGCTCCTTAGCCAGAAAGTCGGAGATTACTTTCTCCACCTTGTCCAAGCCTTCCTTGGCCTGCAGTGTTCCAAAGTCCTTCAGCTCCTGAGATAACTTAACGAGCAGATCGTGATCACGACGAAACTCTAACAAGGCATCCAGTACCCGAAACAGATTATCGAAAAATGCACTTTCCTGATGTACTTCACGATGCGCGATGTTCTTCATTTCCTGAATCACTTCTACCAGGATCTGATCAAACAATTGTTCCTTATTGGTGAAAAACGTATAGATCGTTCCTTTGCCAACGTTCGCAATCTTGGCGACCTGATCCATCGTCGTTGCTTTGTATCCAAACATGGCAAACGACTGGGCTGCTGCATGAATAACCTGCTGTCTCCTGTCAATCGGAGCCATCTAATCCCTCCTTTAATCACATTCATTGTTCAATCGCTCTACATAAATGACCAGAAATACAATTCAGTCATTCGGTCAAAAACTACAATACCACCTTCGAAAACAGATTGCAACCCTAACATTTTAAAAATTGTGTTAATATTTTTTAACCTAAATGCAGTGGAAACTCCTTCTGTCGTCGTCTATAGTGTAAGATGACTCAGATAATACGTGTATATAATGAAGTTTAAGTTGTCTCATTGTATGATATATGGTGTAAATATTCATAGAAGAAACATGATTTTGTGCTTCAATGTATATTCATGTAGTAACGCATTCCATAGCTAGAATAAACAATGAATATCTTCATTTTGAATTAAAACTTATGAATAAAGGTGAACTCATGCGAAAACCAAGAGTGCTCTTATTATCGGAAGGTTTCGGTACCGGTCACACTCAGGCCGCTCATGCGCTGGCACATGGCATCAAAAAAGTCAGTCCACATGTTCACAGTCGTGTCATTGAACTAGGCAAATTTTTGAACCCAACGGTAGCTCCACTAATTTTCTCTGCATATCGAAAGACACTATCGGTTCAACCCAAACTGGTCAGCCTGTTGTACCGCACACAGTACAATAAATCATTAAATGGTTTTACCAAGCTGGCGTTGCACCGAATTTTCTATACACAGACGGCACAGGTCGTATCCCAACTGAAACCCGATGCGGTGATCTGTACCCATCCTTTTCCGAATGCTGTCATCTCCCGGCTCAAACGCCAGGGTCTGAATATCCCGCTCTATACGGTCGTGACGGATTATGACGTGCACGGAACATGGATTAATCCGGAAGTGAACAAATATCTGGTCTCTACCCCTCAGGTCAAAGCATTGCTTGAAATCCGGGGTGTAGATCCCTCCCATATTCAGATCACGGGAATCCCTGTGCATCCAGACTTCTGGGAAGCTGGAGATAAAGTGAAGCTACGGGAAGAGATGGGGCTTCAGAACATGCCTACAGCGCTACTTATGGGTGGTGGATGGGGACTTTCGTTTGATGAGGATCATATGAAAGCTCTCACGTCTTGGGCAGATCGTGTTCAATTGGTCTTCTGTCTAGGAAGCAATGAAAAAATGATCGCAAAAATGAAGGAAATGCCTTGCTTCCAGCACCCGAATATTCGTATTCTGGGATATACACGGGAAGTAAGCAAACTGATGGATGTATCCGATGTGCTGATTACGAAGCCAGGTGGCATGACATGCACTGAAGCGTTGGCCAAGGGTCTACCGATGTTGTTCATTCCTCCGATTGCAGGTCAAGAGGAAGAGAACTGTGAATACTTTGTACAAGCCGGATACGGCCACGTCATTCACTCTGCCGACGTGATCACCAATCGTTTCAGACAACTAGTGGAGCAGGCATCTACTCAAACTGAAAGCCCGCTGAACGTAGCGCATCATTCAGGTAACCATTCGGTCTATGATCCGAAGTGCTGTGCTCAAGCTGTTCATGACTTATTGTTTCCGACGACAGCCGAAGTCACAACAACCTCCGTGGAGCGCTTCACAGCCGGAATTACTGCCACGTCCTTGTCAGGTACCAGAATACCATTCTGACGCCTCTATGGACCTATAGAACAGCTCTCACGAGGTGTTATAGGGGACAAGACAATTGCTCACGATATACAAAGAAGGTTCCCTTCCGAATTTTTGGAAGGGAACCTTCTTTTATTTTCACTAATTCCACCGTATGATTTGGCAGAAAAAAGGGTAATTTAGAGTATAACGATATTTTTAAATAACGAAATAAAACTACGATTCAGGCTTTTTCAAGGGCCGTGTGAAGCACACACAGTTAACTACCCTGCCTGTTTGCAGAATTTACGGGTCGATTACTTGTAAAAAGTATGATGACCGATCGTTTTTACTTTTTTCTGCGAGCGAGCAACTGTCAGATCGTCAGCAAGCGTCAATGATAAGAAATAATACGTATCATCGGCAACTTCCTTCTTCCCGTTCAACGCAGCATTCACTGCTTTGATGCTGTCCTCGTTGGGAACCACACGTTTCATACGTCCGTTCGCTACAGGACTAAACTGGGATTTCTGATAGATGACCTTGTAAATGGTATCGGGAAAATTGGCTGACCGCAGCCGGTTTAAGACAACATTGGCAACTGCCACTTTGCCTTCGTACGGTTCACCTTCCGCTTCTGCCATGACGATTTTTTGCAGCAGATGCAGTTCTTTATCGGACACACTGTATGACCAGGTTGCAAGTTTCGAGTCTTCCTGGTTCAGAAGTTTGGTCCGTGTAAAGTATAGTTTTTGGGGGGGAGTTGTTACAGCAGCGACTTCTTTGGCACGTTTCACTTTGGCCAATTTCAGTGCAGCTTCTTTTTTGGCTTTGGCCGCAGCTACCGCTCTAGCTTTGTTCTTGGCCTTGGCTTCTTGCAATTCCTGCTCTTCTTGAGCAGTCGTAAGCCAGTTCTTCGCTGGCAGAGATTCAGTCCACGCTACGGTTTGGGCAGACAGATTAGAGGACAGACTTGTCCCATCTTCCATCATGCGCCTCTCTTCTTGCGTAGATGTTTGGTTATTTTGCACAGAAGCCGTAAGTTCGGTCATCTGTTTACTATCACTAGCTTCATTCCACTTCCCCGTCGCCTGAACGACATTTACCCCCACTATACATACAAGCAGCACTGATAACATCGGTGCTACCCAACGATTTTTGCTTATAATGTTCATTCGAAGATTCCTCCTGTCGAAACAATTCCCTTAACTAAGTAACCCAAAAAAAAGAATTTGAATAACGATGGCTAATATTACATAGGGATAAACGTTATGTCAATGTGATTTTATGGCATAAAAATGATTATCAGGAAAAAGTGAACGTATCCACGACCTCATACATTGGCAATTGTCCCAGCCTTGTCACATAAAGTACAATGTCCTCCACCATCCATGAATTAACACCTGTGGAATGTTCCGGAAGCACTCCAGATATCCCTTTATTTTCATTACCTGGAAGCTGTCCCAGATATTTTCTGGCAATGGTAATGTGGGGAGCATAAGGTCTTAATTCAGCTTCATACCCCAGGGGCGAAGTCGCCTGCACGATTTGTTTTTGCAATGAAAACAAGTGCTCTATCTCTCCGCTAACACCCTTCCAAAGTACCTTAGGTGCTTCTTCAAGTCCAAATGTGCCCCAGTCGGAAAGCTGAAGTTCAAACGGCTGAAATCCGCTTGCTGCTGAGCGCAATGCTTTTCGCAGGTGCCCGATGTCACTAACTAATGTATCCCCCAGAAATTGCAAGGTTATATGATAATCTCTATGATCTGTCCATTTACGAAAATCTAGCTTATTCTGTACAAGCCTCGAATCCATCTGAAGAGACTGCTGAACAGCAACAGGAAGACGAATGGCTACAAACAATCTTTCCCGTCGGGATGAATGATCCTGATGTGATTGGTTATTCATTGCATACACCTCTCTAAAGTTCGCTCTATTATTTCATAACTATACATATCGTTTCAAGTTGGGTAAGTATAGAGTGACACAAATATAACCATTTGCAAATAAGGCTAGATTCCTGCATTTCCCACCTTAATGCACATCCAACACCAAATCTGATACACTTTAATTATCAAACTCATCAAACTATTTATCTCAGGAGGACCACACATTATGGGTAAAATTGTATGTTTTCCATCTCTATCCGAAGAACAGCAACAACGCATTCAGAATGCTGCACCAGAATACACCCTGAAATTCGGAAAAGCCAAGGAATTGGACCCCGCTGAGTTGAAAGAAGCTGAGATTATTCTCGGCTGGTCCCCACTCGTCACAGAACATGCATTGAAACAGGACAGCCTGTTGAAGTGGGTTCAGGTCTGGTCTGCTGGTGTGGACAATCTCCCCTTCGCAGATTTGCAACAAAAGAACGTCCAGGTCACCAGTGCAAATGGAGTTCACGCGATTCCAATCACCGAAATTATTCTGGGCATGATGTTATCCCACAGTCGCTGGCTGAGACAAGCTATGCTGCATCAACAGCAGTCCGAATGGAAAGCTCCTGCCAAACCACTGCCGGAACTGCATGGCAAAACAGCGGTCATCGTTGGTGTAGGTGAGATCGGTACGGAAACAGCCCGTATTCTCAAAGCACTCGGCATGCACACAATCGGAGTTCGTCGCTCAGGTAAGGATGTCCCCAATGTGGACCAAATGTACGACATGACCGGTTTACATGAAGCCTTGAACCAGGGCGATTATGTAATTAACATTTTACCGCTAACTGATGAAACCAAACATATATATGATCAAACTGCATTTGAGCAGTTCCGATCCGGTGCCTGCTTCGTCAATGTCGGCCGTGGCCCCAGTGTGAAAACGGAAGCCTTGCTGAATGCACTCCAAAACGGCCAAGTTGCCTTCGCCGCACTGGACGTGTTCGAAGAAGAACCTCTTCCTGCAGACCACCCGCTATGGAGCATGGATAACGTGTTAATTACGCCTCATATCGCAGGAAGTACAGAGCAATACGCGGATCGAGCAGTTGATATTTTCGTCAAAAATCTGGAAGCTTACGTCGCTGGCGATACCCTGCCGGTGAACCTTGTGGATTATAGTCATAAATATTAACACAAACACCCGTTCCCATGCAATATTGTGCAAATCAGATCAACGATATCAATGGATATGTACACAGTAAAAAACTCTACCTCTGGAAATTTCCTCAGAGGTAGAGTTTTTGTTTTTTCACGCTTACATACACAGCCAAATATGACGTATAAACGTGCCTTTGTGTACTGTTCGGTACTCTTTTACAGTCCATCCCGCTTCCAACAAGTGCTCTTCTACCCACTCTGTGGAAACAATCACCGCCCGTTTTGCCAATCTGCGCAAACTCTCCAGCATGGCTCGTTGCTCAGCATCCGGAAGTACAGAGCAGAGATTATAGGGCATGTCCAGAATTGCCGCATCATACAAATCTTGCAGTTCATTCATATCCCCCAGTGTGATTCGATCTGAATCATATCCATAATGCGGCAGATTGATTCGCGCACCTCGGACAGCCAGCGGATTGAGATCGTTACCTTTTGCATCAATTCCCATGGATAAAGCCTCAATCACAACCGTTCCCATACCACAGCATGGATCAAGCAACCGATGGTTTTCTACTCTCGGAACAGCAATGTTAACCAGCGCTCTCGCAAGCGTGATGCCAAATCCAGTTGAGTAATTTTGCGGCTTCTGCCGATGAATCTGCCATGATCGATCCGCTTCTGTCCACTGGCCCAAGATCCATTTTTCTCCTGTTCGGATTAGGCCGAAAGTCACCTTAGGTTGTTTCATCTGTGCCTTGCCTTTAATGCACATGCCAACTTCTTTTTCCAGTTGACGAGACTGTGCATAATCAGGGGCTTGATCCCCTTCTTTTAGACAAACTACCTTGAATGTCTCATCTGGCAACAGGTGAATATTTTTGGCAAGAGGAAGCAGATCCATCACAGTCTCCCCTTCGCCGATCACGTCTAGTCTGCCGTGGATAAAAGGACTGCGTCCAGGTGGAATACATCGTTCAGACCACACATACGACCCCATATCCATACGGATCTCCGAACTCGGTTCAAGCAGCGTAGTCAACTCCAGCATGCATAATTCTTGCTCGTTCTCGTGGCAAGCAAAGGTGTAGAGGTGTTTCCCAGAAGTAGCGTACATACCAAGTGTCTCATCAGGCAAAATTCCCCTCTCCTTCCTTCATTAATCATGTTTCTTCTATATAAATAGTAAGCTCATTGAAGACATATCAAATACGACTCATACGTTTGCTTTCAGGTAGTCATTGTATACAATGTTAGGCTCCTAGACAACTACCCATTTCCTTGCGCGTATCTATTTGGACAGAAAAAAAATAAGGTGTTCCCATTGTTGAGGAACGCCTTATTTTATTTTGAGATTATAACATTGGAAATCTAATCGTTCTTGCCAGTAAACGTTATAGGCCAACAGCTCATATATCATACTGATTTCTCACCATTAGCCGCCTGCGTGATTCCAGCTTCTTCTATTATAAGAACAAGGTTATATTTTTAATTTTTCAATGGATGTAAGCAAATCTTCGGATAATTCTTTCAGACTTTGAATGTTGCCGCTAATCGTTTCCATAGAACTTACTTGCTCTTCCGCCGATGCAGAAACTTCTTCCACACTCGCTGCCGATTGTTCCGAAACAGCGGAAATCTGCTGACTGAAATCATTCATTCTTCCGCTTGCTTCCTGCATGCCTGCGAGACCATCTGTCATAGTGCCGATGACACCAACCATGCCTTCCACCGATTCATTAATTGTACGGAAGAGTTGACCTGAGGTAAGCACATGTTCCTGACCCAGTTCGGTCTCCTGAACGTTCGTACGTAATTCCGCAACCACCCCTTGTGACTCCTGCTGAATATCCTCGGTAATCGCCGTGATCTCTTCAACCGAAGTCTGCACAGCCTCAGATAACTTCCTCACTTCTGATGCCACTACGGCGAATCCGCGTCCACTCTCTCCCGCACGCGCTGCCTCAATGGAGGCATTTAATGCCAGCAGATTGGTTTGGCGTGCAATGTCATGAATGACTTGAACCAGCTTGGAAATATCTTCATTTTTACGATTCAATCGTTCCATCTTGTTCATGGAAGCAGAGACCGAACCGGAAATCTGTTGCATCTGCTGCACGGATTGTTCCATCACCTTGCGACCA
Organism: Paenibacillus sp. FSL E2-0151; assembly: GCF_037993015.1. Taxonomy (NCBI): domain Bacteria; kingdom Bacillati; phylum Bacillota; class Bacilli; order Caryophanales; family Paenibacillaceae; genus Paenibacillus; species Paenibacillus sp. FSL E2-0151. The sequence goes on along the minus strand of NZ_CP150308.1, from coordinate 1,517,362 downwards.
TTCAGCCCTTGTTCCAGTACACGATCCGACATGACGCGCAGCTGGCTGCCTTGTTCCGTATGACTCTGAATGTGATCATTCAACACTTCAACCGTACGGGCTGATTCCACGGCTGTCTCTGCCTGGCTCTCTGTGGCCTTGGCTGACTCTTCCATGGTCACAGCAATCTGGCGACTACCAATCTTAACCTCTTCTGAGGATATTGCCAGTTCCCCACTTTGTAGATTAACAGCTTCCGCAATTCGTCTGACGCTCAGAACCATGGAAGTCAGGTTACCTTTCATGTCATTCACCGCTTTGGCCAGAACACCAACTTCATCCTCATGTTTGGTATGTATGTCCTGAACATTCAATTGTCCTTCTGCAATCAGTTTCACCGCACTAATAACACGTAGCAGTGGTTTCACGACCTGTGAACGAATAATCGGAATGCTGACCGCTGTAATGGCAATCATGACAAGAACACCGATAATGATGATTAATCTACCATCCTGTACCGATCTAATCGTTTGGGCCGCCGCAAGATTGGACTGTTCCTGATTGTATTCCACAAGATAATCAAGATCGACTTGCATGGTGTCAAAGGAATCAGCACCTTTATCAGCCACTTCCTTCGCCAGCTGTGTCTGACCCTCATCACTCAGCTTGATCGATTGCGTATTAATCTTGAGATACGCTTCCCATTTGTTCTTGAACGCATTCCAGTGTTCGAGCTCTTCCGCAGACTTCTCCTGCTGATCATAGATTTTAATCGCCTGCGTCGTTTCACGAATATACTTGGTACGCTCTTCTGACAAAAATGCCTTGTCTGTTTCATCCGCGTCAAAGTGACGATAACTTAGTGACAGAACATGTTCTGTGGTATAATTTAACCGGTTAATTTGCTGGATTGATGGCATCCAATTGTTCGTAATTTCGTTCGTGTTGGTTTCAATTGAATTCATCCGGGTGACAATCGTGACACTCAAAATAATTAAACAGAGGATTAACAAGTAGAACGCGATGCTGATACGCAGACCGATACTCTTGATCTTGAATCTGCTGAACATATGATTTCCCCCTTGACCTCTTCGGTCATCCCGAATTCAGGTGCTTATGTCATTGTTTTCCCCTTCTTTTGACCTCTTGTCAAAAGAACTTCTCTATATTATATCGATAGGAAAATAGACGTAAAGTATTATAACATTATTTTGTCATTAAGATGCTTGGTTTTGTAAAAAATTGTTGAATCTTGACAAAGTCCAAACCGAAGAGCTGCAGCATACGGTAAAGTCCCGATCTGCAGCTCTTCGGTTTGTTCGGATTTCAACGGCTAACATCATAAAATGATCAGCCTAGTTCAGTATTGCCGTCTTATGCTCAGCCAGCAATCGATATGAATCCAACCTGCGCTCATAATCTGGTCCTGCCGTAACCAGAAGCAAACTTTCCGTATCCAGCCTTCGACTCACCTCTTTTAATCGAGCCCATACCTGCTCAGGTGTACCTGCATAGTGCCGTACCGATTCATTTTGATCACTAACGGCTTCATCATTCGTATTAGAGACCGCGGTACCACTTGAATTCGGCTCAGTTGAATGTTCTTTCCCATCCAGCTTGCGCCTCTCCTCCATGTCACGACTCCAGTCCAAAGCATCCGTCTCTGACTCGGCACACAATACGCTTACTGCCACCATAACCTCAGGCTCCTTCATCGTTGCACTAGGCATAAATCCTTCTCGGTATCGCCTTACAGCCTCTGTACCATCGGCATCACTCATGAATTGACCAAAGACATATCCCATGCCAAACCGTGCCGCAAATTCTGCACTCTTCACGTTAGTTCCCAACATCCAGAGTGATAACGGGAGCTCGGGAATCGGACGAGCTGTCACGGAATGATCCTCGTACATGTAACGGTCTTCGAGCAGTTCTGTGAGTGCTGCGAGTGATTCAGGTAGCTTGGACACATGCTGCAAGTAATTGCCACTGAGTGCCATCGTGGCATGAGGTCCACCGCCAGGAGCACGTCCGAGCCCAAGCTCAATGCGCCCCGGATAGAGCGCAGCCAGCAGGCGGAACGACTCCGCAACCTTGAGCGGGCTATAATGCGGCAACAAGACCGCACCTGAGCCAAGTTGGATCGTTGTTGTCCTTGCTCCGATGTGCGATAAAAGTACTTCGGGAGAGGCCGATGCCAGTTCAGCCATATCATGATGCTCTGACGTCCAGTATCGGGCGTATCCCCAAGCCTCGGCATGTTGCGCAAGTGTCACCGATTGTTGAAGCGCCTGTTCCGCTGTGGCATCGTTTAACCTTGGAACAAGGTCAAGTACGCCCAGACTGAACGTCTCACTCATTCGCTTAGCCACGCGTCTCATCTCCCTTTATATCGGTTTATTTTAATCCAGATCGTAGATCGAACCCACCTTCAGACCGTAGAGTTCATTATATATTTTCTCGGCAAATGCATCCGTCATTCCTGCGATATAATCGATCACCATGTGTTCCCAAGTCCAGATCGGCTGGGCTTTGGCTTGATCCTTCTCATACCGCTGCAGCCAGTCGGATGGAATAATGGATTTGGACGTTTCCGGATCGAGGAATGCATCCCATAATCGCTTAATCATCCACTCACTGCGCTTCTGTAGCCGCTGCACACGCAGGTCACGAATCATGGTTACCCAGGCAAAACTCTTGAGCACACTCACCGTACGCAGCATATCAAGGTCTTCAGCCCCTTCACGGACAAAAGTTACCTTCTTCCAGTCACCGTCGTCAATAACGCCCAGGCTGCCTACAAAAAAGCTCACCCAATAGGCCTTCACCTCACGACGGGTACGCGAGTAATCGTGCTCGCAGAACGGCATCTTTTCATTCCAGATGCGCAGGAACGAAGCGAGAACCTCTTCTACCTTTTGCCCAATCGCTTCACGGGTCCATCCGTTCCAGAACAGATCCTCCAGCGTTGTAATCTTATCCACAATCAGTCGATTCACATGCGGATCTTGCAGGAAATGCTCATGTACTTCAATTTTACCTGCTTTGATGCCATCCTCCAGGTCATGTGAGGAGTACGCAATATCGTCGCAAAGGTCCATCAGCTGTGCTTCCAGCGTCTTCTTGCCTGCCGGCACGTTCCAGCGATCACGGATCTCCCGAATATATTGCCACTCATGATGATACATGCCTTTTTTGCTCTCTGTCCCAGGGTACGGATACTTGTTTATCCCTAGTAATACCGCATCAGACAGATTCAGTCCATCAATATCTTCACGTTTCTCCAAGTGCATAATGAGACGGAAGTTGTGCGCATTGCCTTCAAAATGCTCGTATTTCCGTTTTAACTCAGCACGTACTTCAGACTCGACCTTGGGAACTTTGGCGCTGCGGCTTTTTTTCATGATTTTCTTAGCCTCGGTGTTGATGAGGTCATCCAGAATACCATCCAATACTTCTTCACCTTTATGCCCAAACGGCGGGTGACCAAAATCATGTGCGATTGCAGCGCACTCCACCACCTCTGAATCAATAATAAGACCTGGGTTGTCCGCGCGGTCCCAGTCTACCTCGGGAAAACGGCGAATCAGACTTCGGGCAGCCTCTCGTGCAATCTGTGCCACCTCCAGGGAATGGGTCAAACGAGTACGATAATAATCACCCGTTCCTGCGCCAAACACCTGCGATTTGCCCTGTAACCGACGGAAGGTCGGTGAATGAATGAGTCTCGAATAGTCCCGTTCATACGCTGCACGAGATCCATCCAATTTGGTTAATTCAGGATATTGTCTATGTTCTCTCAGATCGTTCCATTGCATGGGGATCACTCCTAGCCGACTGTCTCTATTTTGAGTGATTATACACAACATCTGTGGTTTCGAAAAGTAAAACCTGTCTGCGATTGTCATCTCTTCTTACATCAACTTGTAATGAACAGTCATCTTCTCTTATTATACCCTGCCAGACTATCATCCGTGCATCTAAATGACAATGATTAATATTGAGTTTTACACTATCGTGACTAATGATGAAAAAAGTGACTTATACAGTTTGCGTGGCCGTTCCGGTTACGGATCGTTCTTATGATCGCTGTTATTCCCAAATTTCTTTGATTCCCATTAAAAAGGGAGAAATTCGGGAATAAAGGCGAACGCTTCGCTTCTTCAGAATCGATTCCGTCCCCTTCACTACTTTTTGCTGTTTTCACACCAAATCTAAATGACATCACAATCCCTATAAGGGGGAATTCTTCAAAACTTTGAAAAGCTAAAGAATTTCATTACGATGTTCATCCATCGCTGCAATGATAGTCTGCCTCCCCCGCCCCCTGCCCGTTGTGGGTAAAAACAAAAAAACCGACAGGACTGAAACGCCCTGTCGGGGTGGATATCGTAAATTAAAAGGTATTTTATAGTTTCCAGGCTATATAAGCTCTGAGCCTTTCACCCGGAAACCGCATGGAACATTCCATCACTTTGATTCAGTGCATCGTCCTTACATCACTGCGATATCGCAGAAGTTTACACCATAACCTTACAGATATCGTTAGTGAACTCTACTGGATCTTGAATTGGCAACCCCTCGATCAGCAATGCTTGGTGGTACAGGAGGCTAGTGTAGAGGTTCAGCTTTTCCTGATCCTGTGCGAAAGCGTCTTTCAACGATTTGAAGACATCGTGATTCACGTTGATTTCAAGTACTTTGTCGGCTTGTACGTTTTCGCTGTTCGGCATAGCTTTCAAGATTTTCTCCATTTCAATCGTCAGCTCACCTTCAGTGGACAAACATACCGGGTGGCTTCTGAGACGTTTGGAAGCTTTAACCGCTTTGACTTTACCCGCCAATTGAGCTTGCATTGCTTCAAACAACTCTTTGTTGTCGTTGTCTTGAGCGTCCGTTTCTTCTGTGTCCGCGCTATCTTCGATACCCAGATCACCACTGGAGATGGATTTGAATTCTTTCTCCTTGTAGTTCGTGATCATCTTGATTGCAAACTCGTCGATGTCATCGGTAAAGTACAATACTTCGTACCCTTTCTCAAGAACACCCTCGATCTGTGGCAGCTTCTCAATACGGCTAATGGACTCACCAGATGCATAGTAGATGTACTTCTGATCTTCCGGCATTCTGGAGACGTATTCGTCCAGGCTCACGAGTTTGCTCTCTTTGGAAGACGTGAACAACAGCAGATCCTGCAAAGTATCCTTGTTCACACCATAGTCGCTGTATACACCATATTTCAATTGACGGCCAAACGCTTGGTAGAACTTCTCGTAGTTCTCTCGCTCGTCCTTCAGCAGGCTTTGCAGTTGGCTCTTGATTTTGTTCTTAATGTTCTTCGCGATCAGGCTAAGCTGACGGTCATGTTGCAACATCTCACGCGAAATGTTCAGGGACAGGTCTTCCGAATCCACCATACCTTTAACAAATCCAAAGTAATCTGGCAACAGATCCCCGCATTTATCCATGATCAATACACCGTTGGAGTAGAGTTCAAGGCCTTTTTCATACTCTTTGGTATAGTAATCAAACGGCGTATTTTCCGGGATAAACAGGATTGCATTATATACCACAGCGCCATCTGCGCTGATATGCAGGTGTTTGAGCGGTTTGTCAAAACCGTAACGTTTTTCCATATAGAAGTTCGTGTAGTCTTCTTCAGTCAATTCGCTTTTATTTTTACGCCAGATCGGCACCATGCTGTTCACGGTTTGTTCTTCTTGGTATTCCTCGAATTCGTTCTCCGTGCCCTCTTTTGGACGTTGACCCGTTACATCCATCTTGATCGGGTAGCGAATGAAGTCGGAGTATTTCTTGATGATGGATCTCAGGCGATACTCTTCCAAAAATTCGTCATACGAATCTTCTTCGGTATTTTCTTTGATCGTCAGGACGATTTCCGTACCTACGGAATCTTTCTCTGCTGGTGTGATTGTGTAACCATCCGCGCCTTCGGACTCCCATTTCCAAGCCTCGTCGCTGCCAAGCGTTTTACTCGTTACGGTCAGCTTGTCCGCCACCATAAATGCCGAGTAGAAACCAACCCCGAATTGTCCGATGATGTTGTGGCCGTCTTTGGCTTCATTTTCTTTCTTGAACGCCAGGGAACCACTCTTCGCGATAACCCCCAAGTTGTTCTCCAGCTCTTCCTGCGTCATCCCAATTCCGGTATCTGTCAGTGTGAGCGTGCGGTTTTCTTTGTCAATCGTGAGCTTGATGAAGTAGTCCTCTTTGTTGAAAACGAGCGAATCGTCGGTAAGTGCTCTGTAATAAATTTTATCAATGGCGTCACTGGAGTTGGAGATCAATTCTCTCAAAAAGATTTCTCTTTGGGTGTAAATGGAGTTGATCATCATATCCAGCAAACGTTTGGATTCTGCCTGGAATTCTTTTTTAGCCATGAGTGGTTGGACTCCTTTCAAATTGGGATATCGAATGATTTGACTGACAATAGAAAGTAACTGAGATAATCCTGCGGCCATTAGTAGACTCAAAAACCTTTGATCGCTCTAGTCCACAGTTATTGTGATTCACTTCTAACTGGCTCATTGTAAAAATAAGTGCACGACGTTCTGCAATGTAGCCGTTCCGGTTACGAATCGTTTTTCGGATCGCTGTTATCCCCATATTTCTTTGATTCCCTTTTGAAAAGGGAGAAATCCGGTGATAAAGGCGAACGCTTCGCTTCCTCCAAATCGATTTCGTCCCCTGAACTACTTTTGCATTTGATCAGCGACTAATTTTTTAGGATAGAGAATATCAATGAAGTGATATTTCTTAGACGTGGAATGCAGCTTCAAGTCTGTTGCATACCTTGGCTTCGCATGCTCTACTCAGGTTCAATATCTATTTTCAAAAACAGAATCATTCCATATGTAAGCTTATAGTAAAAACATCATCTGTTAGCACTCTAATGATCGGAGTGCTAAACCCTTCCTTTTATATAACATATGGGAAAATTGGGTGTCAATACGTAGGCGGTTATTTTAACTAAAAGATCGAATAACTCTTTAACTTTTGCACATCACCAATTATTTTACAGTAATCCCGCAGGTAAAACAAAAGCCGCCTCGAACCAAAGTTCGAACCGGCATGGTCAAAGATTGTGATGTGTCTCTTGCTGTAGTAGATAGCGTTAAAACATATCCATCTAATGTACCTTAGAGTATCCTCGGCCTTACTGTGATGAGATTGATGTATGTTGTATGGGTATTTTGGTATTTTGGTATCTTGGTATTGTGGTTGCTTGAATGTCTTGAGCAGTATGACAGTCACGCGCTAACGAATCTCAGAGACGTTAATTGGCCTTTTTGGGATGACTTCATAATCTAACGAATCGTAGACATGGTATTTCTCGACTTTAGCCAACCTTTTGAGACTTTCCGCAGGTTTTCGCAAAATAACGCGTGTGAGGTTCGTTAGACTGGGAAATTGGCTGGAAATCGTAAAATAAGGGCTCCCGGGTTCTTTAGAGTTGAAGCAAGTGTTGGCGTTACAGCTTCAGATAGGATTGTGATAAAAATTAGTGCTTACGGTTAGTGTTAACGTTGCCTTTGGCACGCATGCTGCGTTACAGAAGAAGTTAGGCTTGCAGAGCTAGAGTTTCAATCAAAATTGCAGTCTGAGTTCGAGCTTGGGTTACAAGTTACGGTCACGGTCACGGTCACGGTCACGGTCACGGTCACGGTCAGAGTTACGGTTTGAGTTTGAGTTTGATAATTCTACTTTTTGGCCATTTTCGGATCAAGGGTATCACGCAGTCCATCGCCCATTAGGTTGAAGCCGAGAACGGTCAACATAATGGAAACGCCGGGGAAGATCAGTGTCCACGGTGCTTTTTGTATAAACTGACGGGAGTCCGACAGCATTTTACCCCATTCGGGGTCGGGTGGTTGTGCACCCATGCCTAGAAATCCGAGTGCAGCAGCTTCGATGATCGCAGTCCCAATTCCGAGTGTACCTTGCACGATCAGAGGAGTAAGGCTGTTGGGCAAGATGTGGCGAAACAAGATTCGCCCATTGCCCGCTCCAAGTGTCCGTGCCGACGTAATGAATTCCTCCTGTCTCAAGCTGAGTACCCGTGAACGCACCAATCTTCCGTAGGTTGGAATGTTCACGATGGCAATGGCGAGCAGTGCATTTTGCAAAGACGGGCCCAATATCGCCACAATGGCGATGGCTAGCAATATCCCCGGAAAGGCGAGCAAAATATCAAATAGACGCGAGATAAGCATGTCCGCCCATTTTCCATAAAATCCGGCAATCAGCCCCAGCAGCGTGCCCGCAATAATGGAACCAATGACGGAGAAAAAGCCCACCCACAAGGAAATACGCGCCCCATGCAGCACTCTGGAAAACACGTCACGCCCCAGATCATCGGTACCAAACCAATGCTCTGCCGAAGGGGCCTGAAGCCGATCCACCAACACCTGTTCCTTGTAATCGTAAGGTGCGATGTATGGCGCGAGGAAGGCCAACAGGATAAAAAATACGATAATAATCAGACCCGCAAGCGCAAGCCGATTTCTCCGAAACGTTCTCCACGCTTCCCGCCATGGACCGGATGTGCTCGCCGACGCAGCGTCAATGGATGGTCCGGTATTGGTCGATAATTTGGCCATGCGGTGTCTCCTTTCTTGAACATGAATATAACAAAAGATCAACGCGTTCTATTACACTCAAGCACTACGATTGCATTACCATCTTCTGATCGCTGTTATCCCCAGATTATATTGATCCACCTATTTAAAGGTGAAAATCCGGCGAGACATGCGCAGCTATGCTTCCGATGTAGCTTTCTTTTAGAAAGTTTTTAGCTTCGCTTCTGCAGATTGGTTCTTGATGGAGCCCTATTTATAACTAATCCGTGGATCAAACACAGCGTAAAGCAAGTCCACAATCAAGTTGATCACCACGAAAAAGAACGCCACGATCAGAATGCCACTCTGGATCACCGGATAGTCCCGCGAACTAATTGCTTCATATATATAACGTCCCACGCCAGGCCAAGCAAAGATCGTCTCGGTCAACACCGCCCCCCCGAGCAACGATCCGGTCTGGATGCCGATAACCGTGAGGACGGGAATAAACGCATTTTTGAGCGCATGTCCATATACGACAAAAAACGGACCCAGTCCCTTCGCCTTTGCTGTACGAATGTAATCGGAACTCATCACTTCCAGCATGCTGGAACGCGTCATCCGGGCAATAACAGCCATTGGAATCGTTCCCAGTGCAACACTTGGCAGAATCAAATGTTTTGTTACGGTCCACAACTGATTCCATTGTCCAGCAATCATCGTATCCAGCACATACAAGCCCGTAATGGCATCCACCGGATCACGCGCATTCATGCGCCCAATGGACGGCAGCCACTGTAACTTGTTCGCAAACAGCCATTGTTCCATCAGACCGAGCCAGAAGATCGGCATGGATACACCCACCAAAGCAATGACCATACAGCAATAATCAAACCAGGAGTTGTGCTTCCATGCACTGACAATCCCGGCATTCACCCCAATAATGACAGCAAACAACATACTTGCCATCGTTAATTCAAGGGTTGCTGTCAGATAAGGCACAATTTCCTGGGCAATAGGCACCTTGGTGCGGATGGATGTTCCAAGGTCGCCTTTGAGCAAATCGCCCAAGTAGGCGAAATATTGCTGGAACCAGGGTTTATCCAGACCGAGTTGGTCACGGAGGGCCTGCTTGGATTGTTCGGTTGCCTTTTGCCCAAGTATGGTCTCGGCCGGGTCACCCGGGATGGCGTGGATGATGGAAAAGACAATCAGGGTCATGCCCAGAAGTACAGGCAGCAACACAAGCACACGTTTGACAATATAGCTGTTCAATCCTGTTCACCTGCCTTCGACATATCGTGCAAAATAAAAAGCGCCGGCAAAAACGCATGCTTTGGATAGTTACGTCCGGATGTGGGTTCTGCCAAGCATTTCGTCTCACCAGCGCTTTGATAGAAAGAATTAAAACGTAATCACTCCGAACTGTAGTGCCATCTTCAGATCGCAGTTATCCTGAAATGGATAAGTTCAGCTTACAGCTTACTCGAAATAAGCACCGGCATAGGATTCGGTGCCCAGTGGAGAAGGAACGAAACCTTTCAAGTTTGATTTACCCGCCAGAATTGGCGTCGTGTGTACCAGAGGAATCCATGGTGCGTCTTCCTTGATAATGACCTGTGCCTGTTTGTAAAGTTCCGCACGTTTGTCTTGATCGGTTTCTGTCTGTGCACCCGTCAGCAATGTGTGTAATTCTTCGTTTACATAATAACTGCGGTTGTTGCTTGGAATGGCATCTTTATCCAGCAGTGTATACAGGAAGTTATCTGGGTCACCATTGTCACCTGTCCAGCCGAGCATGTAAATGTCGTCCTTCTCCCCGGCCTTTGTATCTTCGAGATACGTTGCCCACTCCGGTGATTCGATGGTGACGGTCACTCCGATTTTCTCAAAATCGGCCTGGATCGCTTCCGCTACCTTCTTGCCATCAGGCATATACGGGCGGGATACCGGCATCGCATAGAAGGTTACCGGATCAGGCAATCCGTCAGGGAAGCCAGCTTCGGCCAGTAAAGCTTTTGCTTTTTCCAGATCATATGGGTAATCCTCAATGGTATCGTTGTATCCCCACAGCGTTGGCGGCATCGGGTTCACAGCAGGTTCAGCTTGTCCAGCAAAGAACGCATCAATAAGGGCCTGCTTGTTCACCGCATGGTTGAGGGCTTGTCTGACTTTGACATTATCAAATGGTTTCTTCTTAAAATTAAAGCCGATATACGCCACGTTGAACGGTGGACGCTCGATCTTCTGTAACTCGCTGTTGCCCTCAAGAATGGACAGATCGTCCGGGTTCAGGTCTTCCATGACATCAATCTCGCCGTTTTGCAGGGCATTGAAGCGAGCGGTATTATCCGGAATAGAACGCACGATTACTTTGTTCAGCTTTGGCAGTCCTTCTTTCCAATAATCCGCGTTTTTCTCCAGGGTGATGGAGTCGTTACGCTTCCACTCTTTGAATACAAATGGGCCGGTGCCCACAGGCTCACTCTTAAAGTTTTCTTTTTTCTCCTGAATCGCGGTTGGGCTGGCAATGCCAAATGGCGTCATCGCAATATTTTGCAGGAAAGGCGCTTGTGGTTGGTTCAATGTGAACTCCACCGTAGTCTCGTCCGTCGCCTTCACTTCCTTGATCACACGTCCGTCCTCTGGACCAAACATGGAATCGTAATAATCGAAGGAATCTCCTTCAAATTTATATTCACTCGCCGGATCGCCCCAGCGGTTGAAGTTGAACACAACAGCCTCTGCGTTGAGGTCCGTTCCATCATGGAATTTCACACCGGACTTCAGCTTAAACACATACTTGAGCCCATCCGCCGAAATCTCCCAGCTCTCTGCTAATCCAGGAACGACCTCTGTTCCGCCTTCCTTGTAGTCCAGCAATGAATCAAACACCTGATGCCCAATCTTCAGCGACTCCCCATCTGTTACAATCGCCGGGTCCAGTGCTACGGAATCCCCACCACGGCCCATAATCATCGTATCCTGTGCTACCGTTTCGGTTGGAGGGTCGGTTCCTTCCGCCGGAGCAGGCGTATTCTCTCCACTCTCGTTACTGGAGCAACCGGACAACACCAATACGGTACTCAAGGCCATCGTTAGAACACCGGACATCCATTTTTTTCTCATTCGCATACGTGCAACACCCTTCCCTGTCTCATAATGTGTGTGATGCTGGCATGAAAGATCTCCAATGTTGGCAATCGGTTTGGTGCTCTGTATCATATAAAAGGCTTTAGATGCCTGCGATACCTGAATTAATGTTCTGGGAAAAGTAAGGCATGTATATGAACTGTAAAAACAGCATGGGATACCCATAGAATACAGGTGAATATCAGATCACCGTGCACAGGATTAAGGACGTCGGTTGATTACTTTTATAGAAAAAGAGACCGTTCAACAACGTATCCTATGAGATGAATCTATGATATTGAATAAGATTGTTGCGTTTTATTTGAACTAAGGTCAATAAGAAACAGTGAATGGTTATGGACTGGTAAGAGCAAGTTTAAGTTGGTAGATTAAAAATACTGATGGGCATATGGATACTACGCTGCTGGCTACGCAATAAAGTCTGTTCCTTGAGCGTGTCGTCTTGGGCATGGAGTGTGGGAACCCAATTAGGTATTGTTAGCAATACGGATGAAAGAAACTCAACATAGGCTAGGTTGTTTGATGAATCGTGTAAGTTGTTTAAATCGGTGGCTTTCTCTTGCAGATTGGATGTGTAAAATGTATGAACGAGTCGTCTTGAGATGTTGGATTGTACAACAGGGAGACATTACAATAACTTCATATGTTATGGTTTTGTCATGATGAGGAGGATTGTGTAAATAAACTGTGGTGAAAAACAATTTCGTGTAACTTACTTTACATCACATTAATCAATTAGACAAGCGATTTACAGACATAAGTATTCAACTTTATTATATGCGTTAATATCACTTACACAAAACACAAAAAAGGAACACAGTTCGACAAAAAGCGTCTCGTGTTCCTTCTCCACTCAATCCACATTCAGATCAGATCAACATTTTAATTTGCTAAGAATCAGCTCACTTTTTAAACAAACCTCTGCGATGCATTACGGTAATAAAACGGTAAAAATCATAACTTGCCCCATTATCGATGCTGAACAATGGATTTTTGGTGTCATATGCTAGTGCTGCATCCACAGCTGCCTTCGCCCATACTGGAACTTCCATCTGCTGACGCGCCTGCAGTTTGTCGACCTGGGATTTGAGCGCATCAAACGCTGCTTTCTCTTCGGCTGTCATCGGTTCGCCCCCTTTCGGTGGTTCGGTTGGTGGATTCGGATGACTTGGATTCGTCGGATTGGATGGCTCCGGTGGTTTTGGAGTTACTGCTGCGTATCTTGCTCTGAGCTGTGCCGCTGTTCCCTCGAATTCATTCATATCCACGTTCCCACTAATGCCATTCACTTTGCCCGAATCCGTATACTGCCAGAACGTCCAACGCTTCCATGCCAGCTGGTCGTCCGGTACACGGGTGTTGCTGTAACGCGCGATCCACAGATCGTATGAGCTGAGTGATGTGTCAAAATTACCGGCAAATGAATTGCCCGTGTATATGATCGGTTTTACACCTGTCAGACGTTGTAATTCAGTTAAAAAAGCTTTGGCAACTGTATTCATCTGCGCTTTGCTCAGGTTGCCAGGGTTGTTCTCGTAGTCCATGACGGGTGGAAGTTGTAACGCTTTCGCGCCTCCAACTTTGTTAAGTGTATTGGCGTAATGTGCCGCTTCTGCCTTGGCACCATCGGTAGATGTCGCACGGAAGAAATGATACGTTCCGACCAGCATACCCGCAGCAAGTGCACCGGTTACATTTTTCTGATAATTCGGATCGGTATATGTCTGTCCCTCGGTTGCCTTGATGAATACAAATGTCATGCCACTTGTCTTTACTTGGGACCAGTCAATATTCCCCTGGTATCGGGAGACGTCAATGCCCTGTGTGTTGCCTGAACTCCTCGTTTGCATGTTTCTCACACCCTTTATGCGGCAAATTGCCGTTTGTATCAGCATTTTACATCATTCGATTCAAGCGTTCCCGGGTACAAGTATAGACAGATTAGAGCATTCTGATCTATACATTGCTGATTGGATGTCACTCTCTGGATTGATGCAAAATGCTCCTATAGTTAATGCGGTTGGATAAGGGGTTGCTTGTGTGCGTGTCCCTGATGGGTTGAGTTATGTGTATTTTCAAGTGCTAGCTTGCTATAGTCGCATTACTTCTTACTATCTCCAGTCCGTGAATCGATGTCGTCCGGATCTACCTGTGAAAAAGAGTCTTTGTCCCTCGGTGAGAAGTTACCGGGGAGTTCCCCGGTTCCCCCTTTGCCCTTGAGCACTTCAATTGCCTGTCTAATCACAGGCGGAATCGGAGCGCCCAACTTGCCCCCGTTTTCGATAATGGACAATAACTCATTTGCGATATAAAAAAAGGCGACCGCATCCCTGAACAAATGTCCGTCTCCCAGAACACCGTCCACCAAATGAGCCACCGATACCATTGCAAATATAAATACCTTTCGTGCGATGCCGAACATGCCTACGTTACTTTCTAATTTCCCACTCATACCCGCCGCCGCGATACCAGTTAGGTAGTCGAGGATGACGAATACGAGTAATACACCGAGCACGCCTGTCCAGCCTCCGAAGAAGTAGGTTACCGAGCTGCTCATGAGTGCAATTCCCCATTTCCATAGGGTATCCCATCGTTCCATGGTTTCACCTCAATTAATCTTTAAGTTTCTTTAGTATTCTTCTTCTCTCAAACGTAACAAGCAAAGTTTCCAATTAAACAACCCAAACAGTACTTCCCTGTTCAAAATAAAAGTTAAGTATAATATAATCTATCAACTTTACAATACAAAAATTAACTTATAAATAATCCCTAAAAAAGGTTTCTACTTCCTAATACATAATTATGTTTTTCCTCTCTGTCACAATTCGAAACCAATATTGAAACTGAAATTGAACTACTTAAAAACTTCATCGAATTACCCCACCACCAAAAGTAAGTTCCGAACCTTGTAGCTGTGAATCTGATTTTGATACTACGGATCCACCAACGACATACAAAGCTAGATAGTTATTACTACCTGTGTTTTTCTCAGCATACACATGGCTAATTAAATCCACATATAGCGCATAATATTTGTTGCTAATTTTATTTTCAATAAGGGCTACATTAGAAGCACTGCGTATGAAAACACCAATACCAGTATCACTAGTTGCCTGTTCAAATTTACAATTGCTCAACCGTACATATTTACATAGTTCAATTTGAAAAGAAGTGCCTCGAGTGTTGATTACATCAAATCCGTATATCTCGACTTCGACTGAGCAATTATTTAAATAGCAGCTGCCTATTGTCACTTCGTTGGAAGCGTTCAAATAAATTCTACCTATACCTGACTTTCCAGATATTATAATCTGCTCCGGATAGTTTCCTTTATTCACTCTTACATAAACTCTGTGGTTTATAACTTCAGGTAGGATTGAAATAGCCTTAGCTATAGTTTTGAAAGCCTGGGCAGGAGATAAGCCTGTATTACCATCATATCCTGTACTAGAATTAACATAATATGTCAAGTTTTCAGTAGATGTCGTTGGACCTGCAGCCACTGGAGTCCATATGATTCCATTATAATATTCCATCTTTCCAGCTTTGATTCGCAAGCCATGCGTTTCCGAACTATTAACTATTGAGTCGGCATGAACATCAATTGCATAATTTGTAGCAATCCTCGCATCCCTAACCGCCTTCTCCGTTGCCGCCACCGTCTCGGACGTGCCATCCGTCTTACTAGACAACTGAACCTTCCCTTTCTGCGTCAAAGACGCATCAGGAACATCTATCTCCTCTATCGCTTCACGAAGTTCCTCTAAATCTTGCTTAGTCGCTACACCCTCATCAACCTTCTCCCAGTTCTGATCCAAATATTTATCCAGATCAAAATAGGTCGTCGATGGCGTGGAACGGTCAATCTTATTCAATCCCAAGTTTGGTGTTTTTGGTTCATTCATCTATGCTCCACCTCCTGCAAATTTATCCTGCCCTGTCTGTTCGATCTCCTCCAGCGTCATGCTTTCAACTTCCGCAATCGTCAAATACCGCAGACGGTAGTCCACGGTCATATGTGCCGGTTTGATATCCTCAATCGCTGCCTTCAGATCATCCAGATTGGGTGGCAAGCCCCATGTGTCGATGAAGCGAATTCGGATCAAGTATTCCTCGGGCAAAACGGATACATCAATTCCGCCACTTTCGTAGGCCTGCGCCACGTTCTTGAGCATGGAGCCAGCGACTTTGCCGCTACCGCGCATTTTGGAAATGATTACGGATCTCCGCTGGTCATCTGGCTTGGCTTGATTCGTCGGAATCTGCAAATCTCGCTCATAACGTTCCAGTGCCCAGGTCGCAGACTCTGGGTAGAATTGATCCAGCACACTTTCCAAACCCACCGTAAGCTTGTCCAGCTCTACACCTTCGGTCTCCGTGAGAAGCTGCATCTCAAGCACATTTTCATACAATGGGGGCAAAAGAGTCATTAACACCTCTGTTTTACTCATGTCACCTTCACCGTCCCAAGAACAGCTACTGCGCCGGGAGCGATCTCCAGATTGGACATACCACCATTCACCAGCAGATCGCTATAATCGATCACGGGCGGGATATCCAGAATGACATTGGCAATACGTGTCCAACGAACCAACGGATCCGCAAAAGCCAGTTCTTTCAGATACGCCGTAACTCCCGTTTCAATCAGTGTCTTCACTCCCTCGTACGTTGAACCAGAAGCAAGCGTGACCTGCACCTCAACATCAATAGGTGTCTCTTGCGCTCCCACTACTGTGACCACGGGTCCGATTGGAGCAGCACCTTCACCCATTCCATCCTGAGTTGGATCGATATATTCCTGCACCGCCTCAATGACCGCCTCAGCAGGTGTTTGCATTTCATTATTCAACAATGCCACTTTGACTGTACCCGGCCCGGCCCACAGTGGAAAAGCCTTTGCTTTGCCCACACCGGAGTTTTCCCGTGCCCATAACTCATACTGATATTTGTTCGCACTCGTGACCGGACGGGAAACTTTGTCCTGATAGCGATCATATAAGGCCTGATCCGTTTCCTCGTCTTCGCCAGGAACCAGCAACTGTGTCAATTCAGCTGTCGTCAGGCCAGCAATATAATCGATGGGCAGCAGCGCCCCCGTATATTCATTACCTTCCGCTCCCGCGACTTCACACTCCAACACATATCGTCCTGCCGCGATGCGCTCCACAATAACGTACACCCGATCCCCCGTAGAAAAACGACTCTCCAAAGGAACTTCAACAGGCTTACCTTCGTTATCCCGAAAACTCCCAACCCAACGTGCCTTCGTGGCCGCTTTCCGACTAATACCAGACCAAGCCACCGCGCGATCCAAGTACTCTCCAGAGGCTGTATCTGCAAACTTCAGATTGGCGTTCACATCCAGCTCGATATACATCTGAGCCATTTCCACTGCCGCTGGCGCAAGTGCATCATAGATAATGCTGCCTTCACGTTTATCCACACCATCTGGTACCCTATCCAGCATTCGGTTTAAAATAACTTCAAACGTCTGCTCTTCATACATCCATGTTCACCTCCGTCTCCTCCCTGAAGCTTCCAAAATCCGTTTCCACGGTAAACGAAACTCGTACCCCGTCAGCCTCGTGGACAAAATCGAACTCGGTTACATCCGAAATGCGATCATCTGGAAGCAACGCTTCGCGAATCCAGCGTTCCAGTTCCGATTCAACCATGGATCTCCCGGCCATTCCTTCCCAGGACCATTCCATACCATAATCCGAGGAATAGATTAGATGCTCGTAGCGGCGTGTGGACAACGCTTTATACACCGCCTGTTTTACCGCATCTTTTCCATCCAGTTGCAATCTTCCAATTCGTTGTCCCGAAGCTTGAAATACATAAGTTAGACTCGGAAGCACAGTAGCTTCTTCCTGATCTTCTGCGCTAATCTGCGCACCCTGTGGAATCATGGATTCACCAGCCGATCCAGCACAACAAAGCTGTCTCCACCTTGAACACGTAACAACAAAACATGGTCACCCACGGTCCAAGTTTTGTTCACTACGGATTCCGGCAGTACCAGAAAAGGCTCAGCCAATGCCAGCCGTTGTTCAACGGTGATCTCCAGAGGCTGAGTGTTTGTCACGCTTCCGTACATTACCTGAACGGGAGACTTGGCATCTACAGCGGCCACCGCCGCCTTTTTAATCACGTCCAGCATCATTTATCGTTACACCACCTTCAAATCCAGCGACATCGTGTGCACGCCTCCCTGTACCTTATGCGTACATTCGTCTACCAGAAAATATTGATTAATCTTCAGTTCATCGATCTGGATGTTGACAAAACTGCCTGCCCTCACCTTGAAATCACCAAGTGCATCCACTTTCAATGTCTGCGTCTCACGATTGCGAAGGGTCATCAGAGTTTTCAGCATGTCATCAATCTGTCCTTCGTTCAGGCCATCATCCGCTTTTTGGTACAAAAAAAGCAGCCCCCATTGACGGATGCTGCCTGAATCCTGATGAACAAACACTTCTCTTTTTCCCGTATCCTTGTTATCCCGATACAGCTTGATCTTGTTATACGTCTGGTCGTCAATCGACCGCGTATAGCTGTAATCCGTGAGCAGACTGTTATCCCCAATGACAAAGCCGTAAGGCATCTCTTCCACATCCCGAAGCACAAGCTTGCCGAAATCATCGTAGAAGATGTAGTTTTTGCCGCCATAGATCAGCGTTCGGTCCAACGCCTCACAGATCATGTCAATCAGCTTTTTGTTATCAAATAACATGCGTGGAATAACATATTTGGGCTGAATCAGATCACCAGTCTTCAACAGGAAATCCTTTGCAATTCGTTTAATTACATCCGCAGCAGTAGCATTAACGAACTTGTACGTCTGATTCGCAGTCAGATAACGCATCTGGTCGTAGGCTTTGATTTTGACACTTTCGTCCTTACCGCTATCCACCGAGAAGATATATCCGTAAAATATGCCTACCTCGTTGCTGATATATTTCACGACATATCCATTCTCATAGGTAAATTTCTTATTTTGGTACAGACTGCCCTTGATCAACGTGAATTCCAGAGAGGAAGGCTTGCCGATGCGGGAGGTTTTGTACGTAATGTCACCGGCAATTTCGCTAATGTCCCAGATGTTGCCCTGCTTGTCATCCAGCAATAACCGTTCCTTCATGTTTGCCAGCTTATCATCCAGCCTGATCTGCTCTTGCATATTCCCTCTCCTTTCACGGAAGCTTGATCACAAGTCCAATCGGCAGCTTCTTCAGTTGTGCATCTTTGATGCTATTCAGCTTTTGCAACTCTTTCCAGCGAGATCCATCTCCCAGATGGGCTTTAGCTACAGACCACAAGGAGTCTCCGGCTTTGAGTGTGACAGTCTTGGGCTGGATTTTTTCATTGGGCCGGGAGGCTTTGGTTTTTGTTTTCGAAGCAGCCGTATCCTTGCTGTCCTTGAGTGGCACTACTTTTTTGGCGGCATAAAAAATGAACTGCTTCAGCTTGATATCATACTGGATATCCCCCACCGTACCCGCTGTCTCCTTCCAGTCGAAGCTCTCAATGGAAACCGCCATATTAATGGTGTACCTTGCACTGGAAAAGAACAGCCTGACGGGTCTACCCGTCTGCATCCAACGGATGATCTTTTTCACATATTCATAAGGATCACGGTAAAACTGCTTCTGAATTGCCGGATGTCTTGCATCGTAGTTCAGATGATACGGGCTGTAGTCTGCCGGAAAAATCCCGCTGAAACTGACTTCACGCAGCTTCGGCGATTTGATCACGTTAATTTCACCCAAAGCGCTCACATTAAACGTACTACCGTCTCCCGAATCCGAAAACTCAATGCTCTCAGGTGTCACCGGGAAAAACATGTATTCAGAGCGGTTATTGAAGCTTAGTTGAATATAATATTCCACTTATCCATACACCCCCTGCGCACTGGAGACGATCTGACTGTTCAGTCCATCGGTGATTTTGCTGATGATGCTGTCCACGTCATGTCCGCTGTTGATATCCCCTGTGGTGACCTGAACGGTTGGAGTAAGGCTGACAAATCGCTGAATCGCCTGCATCTCAGCAAGCTCACGCATCAGTTTCAAGTCCTCGCTGGTTACATCCACTGTGCCATCCACGTCACCGATCTTGTCCACCTGTCCGATATTGTTAATTTTGTTAATGTTACTCATGTTGCTGTTGGGAACAACGGTGGGAGCAGGTGCAGTTGGCATCGATGGCATGGAAGGTGTTTTTGGAGTTGAGCCGCCGAAGTTTCCGGGTAATTTTGTTTCTTTGGAATTTGGATCAGGCAGAGAAGGTATTTTTGATAATAGTTTTTTTGCTGCATCTTGTCCCTTGTCAGAAACCTTTGGATCGAATTCTCCGTCCATTCGATTCATGTGGAATACATCTTTGTCACTCTGTGGCTCAAATGATTTCAATGTATCCATCCAACCCTTGACGTTTTTACTAGCAATGTTGATATCGGCTTCGGACATGACAGCTAAATTTGTACCAAAGATATCATTAATAAAGGAAGCTACCTTCCCAATTGCCCCCATCGCTTTGCCCAGAAAGTCCTCAATTCCTACAATAAGATTGTAAAATATCTGCATCCCGAACATTCCCAAATCGTAAAGCAATTTTTGGAATGCATAGAATGGGTCTTTGAAGACATTGGCTATGAACTCTGCGAATATAGCAAATCGATTCCACATCGTGGCAATCACAACCCTTACCATTTCTCCAAGCAGCATAAATGTACCGATAATTGCTCCCAAAATCTCAGTTCCCGATATTCCCATCATGCTTAAAATACCGATAACAGCTGCGATGGCAGCAATGACGAGCAGAATAGGCAAATTCAGTAATAACCAGGCTGTAACCAAACTGTAAACTTGGATAATGACCAAAGCCAGAGCCACAAGCGCAAGCGCCATAAGGATCGGCTGAATAATATCCCAGTTTTGTTGGATCACACTTGCTATATACAGAATGCCATTTACCAGCATCGTCAGCGCGTTTGCCGCAACCGTAAATGCATTGCTAAGCCATTCAATAATGCCAGTGAATTCACCATTGGCAAATGCCTCATTTAATCGATCTAGTAGAGGCGTCAAGGCAACAAGAGCTACCTGTCCAATCTGGCCGAGAACCCCATTAAACTGATTCACCAGTGCATTCCACTTCTGCAAGGGTGAATCCAGCATGGTGTCAAAAGCCTGTTGGGTATAGCCTTGCTTTTGCAAAATGACATCAAGCTTTTGTATAAACTCATCCAAATTGGATGAATCGATAGTTTGCTGCAGACCCGCTCCGCTTAGTGCTCCAACAGGAATGTTAAAAGAATTGGCGAGTTCACCATTGTTTCCGTTCATGGCAGCAACCAAGGCACTGGATGCATCTGACATACTTTTTCCATCTGGAGAAAGCAAGCTCAACCGTTTAGTCATATCCCTCAGTTGATCAACTTGGTCGGTATTCTGTGCATACGGAATAAGAGATAGTGTGCCTTTCAAAGCATCCGTAACATTCTGTCCGCTCTTGAAAGCTTCCGCACGGTAGCGATTGAAGATCATCTCCCCCTGAGCATCGTCACCCGTAGCAGCCATATAGCGATGCTTCAGATCCTCTTCTTGTGCTGCTGGAACAAGAACCGCTTGTCCTGCTGATTTCATCATGCTGATCCAGGCTCTTACACGCCCGGCTCCTTCTGCAAAAGCGGCGTTCACTTTGGCTTGTTCCTCGGATACGCCCTGTAGCAATTTGGATGCCATTGCAATACTGTTCAGTCGAGCAGAATTAAACATGGTACTTATAGCAGCAGGTAATTGTTGAAATTGCGTTACTATACGTGTTGAAGTAAGGTACAGTCTTGCAAACATGGCATACATTCATTTCTCCCTCCTTTCCTTTTTATTTCTTCCGGGTGCGATTTTTGGCCCGTTCTTTCTTCTCTTCCTCCACCCGGATGGAGATCATTGCATAGATCGCTGCTCGTTCTCGCATGGAGAAGGCCATTAGCTGATGCGGCAAAATGTTTAATTCATGGAGAGCGTAATAAGCCAGATTGGCTTCAGAATCGCCCTCTATAATTAGTTTTTTACGTCATCCACCAGTTCGTTCATATCCTGATTGAAGCCGTTCAGCTTCTGGACCTGTTCACCAAGCGAAGCAAATTCCCCAGGCAACAGCATTTTCCGCAAAAGCGATTCCGCCCCCATCACGCCATATGAACGTTGGAGTTCTGCGTTTTTCAAATCGGGATAAACGACACTTGCCGTCATCAGACGAGCCATGTAATCATTCGCATCGATGTCGGGTGTGTAGACACCGTTCTTGCCCTTAATTTTGCGGGTAGCTGCCTTGCGGCATTCCTGGTTTTCGTCCTCAGTCATGCTGCGCAGTTTCCAGGCAACGGGCTCACCTTTCTCATCTTTAAATCGGGGGGATACGGTAAACTCCTCCGTTGTATCTGTTGCTGCATTTTGGGCAAAAAACATACTCAGTCCACTCATGTATTGTTCCTCCTCTAAAGTTAGGTCCCCCGCCGCACGAAGCGGCGAAGAACAATATTTTGACACGCCAAATAGCCCGTAACACAGGCAAGTTGAACAGGTTTCTTTTACAAACCCGCTGTAAATTTATACTCTTTATAAATCTCAAATCATTATGCTTTCCACGTTACATTACTTCGGCAGATTGAACGATACAGGCATATCGACATCTTCAAAGGTAAAGCTCACTTCTTCCTCCAAAGCCTCCGCCTCGGTATCCAGGGATGCCATGATCACACTGTCGAGGTTGACACCTTTGAGGGTCACGGTCTGTTTGCCAATTGTAGAGGAAGGATCTTCGTTGGTCACTTCAATGTCGAAATACGTGTCCACACCATTTTGCATGTACTGGAGCATCAGCTCGCGGAAACGGGAAGTGGTATAGAAAATTGTCATGGAACCCGAACCGGACCAACCAGTTGCTTTGTGCTGTACACCGCGGCGGCCCAACGTTTTTACCTCTGCTTTTTGTTTCTCCACTGTTGCTTCCAGCGTCTTCACATAATACATCTCTTCCGTCTGTCCGTTAATCGTTGCGTATGCGCGGCCTTCTTGGCCGGAGATTGTGTCACTTGCTTTCAAAAATGCCATCTTAAACCACCTTCACTTTCATATATACTTTTTCAACGGAATCCACAGGTTGGACCTGAATCTCGATCAGAATACTGTCAGTCTCATTTCCCGGAGTAACGGTAATATCTGTTTTCGAATCAAAATTTTGAATCGCCCCAATATCCTGAAGTTGCTTGAGGTAAGTAACACATTGGGAACGGAACAGGCTGCGCCCATCTTCGTTGTTGTTCACTTTACCGATATAATAGGACTCGAAAATCCGTTTCATATCGTTAGCGATGCCATCGAGTACACGCACCACACGGTTTTTGGCAAAATGACGTGCCTTATCCGGTGTCACCGAACGGAACGTATTTACATCCTGCTCCACCACCGCACGGTTGCTGCTCGCCGTGAATACAAACTCTCCATTACGCAATGCCGCTTCTGTCTCGCTATGTGTCAGTCGTCCGTTCACATCCACGGCATCGTCATACGCACGGAACGTCAGGGATTCATTCAGGTTAGCACCCGCTGTTGCACCGGCAGTCCATGCTACGGTTTGTTTCGGCGTAAGAATGGTACCGTCTGCGAGCACAACACCATTTTTGACACTGATAATGCCTTCATGATCTGCAGCCGGATAATCGGACAGAACCAGCTGTACCTTCTTGCCCTCGGTATCACGCAAACGCTTGATGTAAGCTGTGTAGACTGACTTGAGTGTGGCATCATCTGAAATCAGGCCGACCGTGTTAAAATCCAGTACTTCCAGCTTGGTGAGGAAATCGGAATGCTCCTGGTTCGTTGCTGCGCCATCCAATCCACCTGTTAGTGGAAGTGACGCTGTAGCTGTGAGTGCCCCTTCACCAGTAAATGTAACGTATGCGTTGGATTCCAGAGCTTCGATGGTGGATGAAGTTTGTTTGTCTACTTCTTTACCCGCAAGCAAAGTGGAGACATCCAATTGTTCCGGTTCATTGATATTCGCGGAGATTACAACAGCCAAATCGTTACCACGTACACCGCCGTGTTGGGCTGTGACTGTCAGTTTATCCAAGGTTGCCTTGGCTTTGGTACCTGCATTGAGTCGATAAAGAAGTAAGGTCTGCGCCCGTTTCAATGCCTCGCGGATCAGCAGCAATTGCGGTGCTGTCCAGTCATAGCCCAATTTGGCTTGTACATCTTCACCTGCTTGTACCGTCAGGATTGTGCCTGTTTGCCCCCATGACAATGGAAGTGCCAATGCGACCGTTCCCCGCTCCCCTACCGTACCCGGCAATGAGCCCTCTGATGCAAAATTCATATATACGCCGGGGCGTACCTTGTTTTGTGTCGTCCATGTTCCTCCAGCCATTATTGTGCCTCCCCATTCATAAATTGTTGGATGTGTTGCTGTGCTTCTTGCAAAGTGTATGTTTGTTTTTCCAGCAGAACTGCTGCCAAAATGTCTTTCTCAATCCAGCTAAGTTGCCTCGATTCGGCGAACTGTGCTTTGCTGTATTTTTGATTGTTTTTCTGTTGAGCTTCCGGTGTTTTAGGATCCGGTTCTTTTTTCGTAAACATCGCCAATGCGCCTCCTATTCCTTTCATACTGATCCCCTCATTTGGTTAATTAAGTTCAAGCTATACTGACTACTCCAAGGACAGGATAAACATCGTTACGTTGAACTCATATCATTATTCTCTCGTAGCTTTAAGTACGGAAGGCCGCTGTTCCAGTTGTTGCATAGTAGCGGCGGACTCCGACACTTTGGTGGTTCGCATGGTATAGTACACCAGCATTCGCGGTGTGTCATTCTCCGTCTCCCAACGCAGTTCCGTTGCGCGATAGGGTGTGCCCTCCACGTTGATGGTTTCCAATGCTTCAAACAACTCGTCCGGCAGTGTTGCCGGGATATTGTCTGCGTCAAGCCAGCGGATTTCAAAGGCATAAGATTGCACGAAGCGATCGCTTCGTTCCCTGGTGAGTTGAGCGGACTGCAGACGGTAGGATATGCCCGGGGTGGGACCAGTGCCCGTTTGGGGGAGGATCGGGATGTTCGGGAAGTGCTGAGTTAGTGTTGTAGAGATAGAGTCGGTTAAGTGGTTTATGCTCATGGTTCACCTCCTTTGGGGTTGAATATTTTTACAAAAGGTATCGTTTCTATATGACACCGGACTGGCATCCGATTTTTCGTGTCCTATATATGAAGCCGCTGAGCTACCTGCTGCCAAAATACATTTACCTACTTGTCTCCAGATCAACTCCCCCTGAATTCAATATGAAAGCCCCTGACGGCTCTAGAGCTTAAAAATAGCGCACCACTTAGGTACGCTCATTAATTCCCTTCAGTTTGTTCTAAAATGTAATCCTCGACTGTTTGCCGATAATCAGCATTGGTGATGTCATCCAACAAGTACACCTGACCCGTTTTTGGATAAAGTCCTTTGTCCAAGATTTTTTCCGTTGCATTCCTTACAACCACTTGGTTAACCATTACAAAATCGCTCCTGTATTTTCATTAGCCATGAGCAAAATTGGGTCTTCCAATTCTTTTATGTTCTCTTCCACTGTCAGTTCGGTATGAATCCTTTCCAGCACTGGCAGTTTTGTTTAAGGATCAATTTTCACAATTCGATAAATGTTAAGGCGTCTCATCATATTCCAGATCAATGTGTTCCAATTTCGTAATCTCGTTTCGTGTCGAGCCGTCACCTTGCCAAATTGAAGCTACAATTTCACCGTATTGATCATATATATAATTCTCATTCCTGTTTGCATTGTATTTTCACTTCCTTTCCTGAATATATTTATTCGGGTTTTAACAGACAACAGTATAAGCTTTCCCGGCTCACAACGTCACACCCTTTCCCCCTGCTATCTCTCTACCGTTCCACTCGCTTGTGCTTTCCTTTTAAGATCAAGAAAGCGTGACTTTCCCTACAGGCGCTAAAGAAGAATAAAGAGTAACACGGCTTACATTAAACGAGTTTCCGCCTGTATGATACACCCACACTTCTATGGAATCCCCGGCGTTTACCGTCACCTCAAAGGTTTGACCTCCTGAACCTATCGGAACATCAAAACTAACCCCTTGATAAACCCCATTTACAAAAATAGCGATCTTACAACCAGTTATCGAAGTGCTTGCGCTTGTATTGGTTGTTATCCTGTACTTCCCCTTGTATCCTACTTGAATAGCTTTAATCTTTGTATAACTGTTTGAAGGCGAATTCCTCGCAGTGCCGTCTTCAGCTACGATGTTCAACGTCCCATTTAACGTTGATTCGAGTTCAAGCGAAGGACCACCCAACCCCTGATTGCTCAGTGAGAAATTATCAAGTGTCGGCATTATGTCACCACCTGAGTAACGGCGTGGACAACAACCACACTTGAGCTATCAGCAAAACCTTCTACCCATTCACCAGAAGTGAGTATGATGTCAGCAAACGGTATTAAAACAGTATCGTACCCGGATATCTTGTAGTTTCCTATTAGGTTGTTGGCATCCCCAGAAGCGCCAAACCGGACAGTTACAGTTCTTGTTCCCCCGTCATAATTGGTAATCACAAAGGATTTTACCAGCCTTTTAGCGGAGGCGGACGTAGTTATTGATGTAATGCCTGTATTCAATGTTACGCGACTGGGACTTAACCCCAAAGTTGCAGGGGACCCGTCTCGTTCAATAGCGGATATCCTAGCATTTACGAATCCACTATTTACACCGCTCCATATTTCGAACGTTTCCGATGGGTTAATAACGAGGTCGGTTACTGGTACAACTAAAGTTTCATACGGTTTTAAAGGTCTCCCGCCAACCAAATATCGATTGCCACTTAGTCGTATAGAAACATAATTGGTCACGCTACTAAAATTACAAATCACTATTGATTTAAGGATGCATGTCGTATTCGCTTTTCCGGTGTAAGCAACTGTCGGCGTAGTCGGGAGTGTGCCGCCAAATAATTTAACTGCTGTATCTGCCATCTATAGCGCCCCCCATGGAGTTTTTTGTTTGCTTGACTCGTACAGTGCCAAATCATCACCCTCGGCGCTGTAAGGCACATCGGCTGAACCTTCCGAAAGTTTGATTCTAGTGATTCCTTTAGCTGAGTTTGTCACAGCTCCGCCCATGCCGCTAACGGTCAGCCGTATTTTAACGCTGAACAGCCCGGCTGGAATTGTAACCACCGATGACTTGCGGTGCCAATCCGTGTTTCGCTCTGGTATAAGTGTCCGTATTACATCATCTGTTCTTGGGTCCATCACATCTAAACGCAAGGAATCTGTTGTCATGCCTAACGTGTAAAAAACACCCTGAAACCTGTGTGCGCCTGGATTGACGCTTATACTTTCCGAATGCAAAAGGGCTGTTGATCCTTGTTGTACGGTTGATGACATCACAAAATATTTTAATGTTTTAGCACCTTTGCTAGTCGTCCAAGTGAGCTGACTCCCGGTGTTCTCCCAAAAATCTAAACCGAATAATGCGGCGGAATTCTTCACGAGGTTGGGCGAATAACTTTCAATTATAGGTTTAACAGCGACGTTAACAGCCGCCTGAGCATTCTCGTCAGCCTGGGGCAGTATCACTTCAAGTTCGTCTCTAGTAGGTACTTTATTCCATGGACCCCAACCAAAATAGTAGTTTCTTTGAAAAACCTCTAAGTTGCCAGGCTGGAAGGTGGTCAGGGTTTGCAACACTCCCGCATGAGGCTCTACAGTCAAGTGAAACGCCTCTCCTGTTGGGGAATTAAGCAAGGTTTCTACAGTAGCATTAGCAGGACAATAATATTCCCCTTCTGTAATATAGCTATTAAGATCAGATTCCGCAGGTATAAGGATGGATTCACGTGTTGCAACGCCTGCGTCAATCTTTTCAAAAATCCTGTTAATACTCTCTCGGGTTACATTCTCGTTCCCCAAGGGAAGAGGTAATTTCAGTCGATCGGTTTCTTTTGGCATTACGCCCACACCTCCAGTTCATTCCACGTCAAGGACGCGGCATCGAGTTCGTCCCATGTTTTCTGCTTCTTGTCCAGATCATCCCACACCAGATAGCGATACTCATACTCCACGGCCATATGGGCCGGTTTTAATTCCTCAATTGCCCGTTTAAGATCATCAATATTGGGCGGGATGCCCATCGTATCCACAAAACTCACCGTAAAACTCCACGCTTCCGGCTGAAAAGTTACATCCACCTTGCCCCCGGCATACGCCTCAGCCACGTTCGCCACCAGCCTGCCAGAAAACTTTCCTGCCCCGCGCAGCTTCGACTCGACCACCGCACGCCTTTGTTCCACGGGTTTGAGACGATCCGTCTCAATGCCAAGCTCTTCTTCCCAGAAGTCCAGCCCCCACGTCGCTGTACGGACAAAAAACTGCTCCAACGTCTCATCCAGCGCCTGGTACAGTAGATCCATCTCGTTGCCTTTGGCCTGCATATCGGCCTGCATCACGCGTGATGTCTCATAATACCTTGGTAAATACGAGAACAACTCCCGCCCTCTCTCACTCGTCAGTCCAACATCTACAATAGAAGGAGCACTCATGCCCTGTCCCCTCCCTTCCTTGCACATCCACATGGAGCGTCTCGCTCACCAGCTTCAACTCAGATCGGCGTACCTCTCCCAATCTTTCTTGGTCTCCACACTCCAAAACTACTTCCTCGCCCACCATCTGCCCAACACTACTCATACACATCCACCGTCCCCAGCACCGCCACCTGACTCGCGATCATCTCGATATTCTGGTCACTTACACCGTTCACGGTCAGCTCCGAATAGTCGATAATCGGCGGAATGTCCAGCAGAATCGCGGCAATGCGGGTGTAACGAACGAGTGGATCGGCAAAAGCCAACTGCTTCAGATACGCGGTCACCCCGCGTTCGATCAATGCTCGTACATCGGCCAACGTTGCATCACTAGCAAGAGTCAGCTTCACCTGAATGTTCATCGGCACTTCCTCGGCTGGCATCACGGACACCACTGGCCCCGCCGGTGCAACGCCTTCACCCTGTCCATCCTGCGTGGGGTCAACATACTTCTGTACCGCCGTCACCAGATCGGTGCCCGCAGCGCGCTTTTCCGTGTCCAGCAGATACAATCCCACCGTGCCTGGCCCTTGCCATAAAGAAATAACACGCGTTGCACCAACACCTGGCACTTCACTGGCCCATTGCACATATTGTGCTTTGTTGCCGCTTGTCCCTTGGTTGCGGACTTTGGCATAAAAGCGTTCCAACAATGCCGTATCGGCCTCAATATCCGCACCGCCTTTGATCACATCAACGTTCGTGACAGAAGTCACGCCACTTACAGGTGTAGAGAGCACAGTTACCGTGCCTGCAGGCACATTACTCTCTTTTCCGGCAACAAGGGCTCGCACGCCTACCACCCCAGAACCATCTGCATCCAGTTCCAAACGTCCCACTGTCTCATATTCGAGCGAAGCTTCAGCAGATACTTCATCCGCGAGCGTAGCCACAACCGTACCCGCAGGAATCACCTTGCCCGGCGTACCCACGAATCTAACCGAACCTTGTGCAACTACCGCAGCTCGCCGTGTGATGCCGTGCTCTCCCGCCCGCAGATCCAGCTCTTCCGAACGAAAATTCGGATCACTGCTCGCCGCAGTACTAGCAAACCCTCGCCGAAGTAATTCCTGCGCCCACAATGCCGCTTCAGACAGCATAAACGCAACCGGAGCCTCCGCATCCCACAGAAACGATCCTTCCGACTTATCCAGATCCGCGGGCAGACGATCCAGCATGCGCTGCATAATCTGTTCCTCCGTCTGGTCCTCCAAATAACGCGGAATCTCAGCCATCCCGTCAGATCACCTCACTTTCCAGAATAAACATCTCTTCCTGCACACTCGCCACTCGGCACGAGAACATACACTGCTCCCGATTCCAATCAAACGTAAACTGGTCTACCGAATCCGTGCGTGGATCAGCCAGCAACGTCTCAGTCACCATCCGGGTAATCTCACTTTCCATCACACCCCGGCTGTCACCCTGACCCACCAGATCCTCCAGCTCCGAACCATAGTTTCGGGAATAGATCACATGTCTGTATCTTGGCGTTTTCACGGCCTTAATGCACCACTGTACCCAGGCTTCATGCCCACCAGCCGCAGCGACTTTACCACTTGGGGTCAGCACAAAATCCCCTGCATCGTAATCGAATCGCCAGCTCCGTCCAAAGCGTACCTCTTCCGAAGCCGCCCCCGACAGACCCTCCTCATCTCCCCAGACCACACCCGTTTCCGGGAACAAACTAGGCATGCGCACTCACCACCTTACACAGCACCACAATGTCGTTACCGCCATTCACGCGCATCGCCAGCACACGATCTCCCGCTTTCAGACCTTTGCCAAGAGACAACACCGTTTCTTCCACTTCCTCTTCTTGCAAAAGAAACCGTCCCGTGCCCGTCGTTCCGCCGTTTGCCACGTCAGGTATACCGGAAATCGCGCCAGCAGCCTCGCGCTCCGGCAGTCCAAGCGTGCCCGGCAACTCGGCCACGAGATAATCCTGCACTTCGTGCTTGAAATCATCCAGCTTCACGCCGGATGAGGTCATCGTACCCAGTACCGCGCCCAGCCCGCTCACGGCCTGACGGGAATGTGTACTCATCGCACCCCGCATGACGTCGGCAAAATGCCCATACGGATCATCTTTATTCAAGGTAATACCTCCTTTTCACCAGCTCGGCTGTCCCCAGTTCCAACGTCATCATTCCAGGTCCGGCAGACAGATCACGGCTAACCGACATGACGATTAGCTTCAGTCCTTTTAACAACACTGCGTCCCCAGCGCGGATCGTATTCACATCCGGTGCGGATATCGTAAAGGTCTCCTGAATACCCGTCAGATGACTTTTCGCCAGTTTTTTCGCGGCGGTTGTCGATTTCACCTGATCGTCCTCTACCAGCTTTTGTAATGTGCCCAGTTCTTCCACACGATCCTGCTCAATCGCAAGCACTTTGGAAGGAACTTCTTTGCCACTCGGTGACTCCGACGCCGCCATGACTTTCACTTTGGTAACCGCCCCTTCGAGCGTACGCATCTGGGTCAGATCAATCAGTCGATCAAGTTCATACACCTTTGCATTACTGCCGACCTGGAAGAGTTGCAACCCGCCGGGTGTCATCCGTGGATGGTACATTTCCCCGCCGGACTTCGCCGTTTCTTTCAGATCAGCAAACATCATCGAAAAGATCGTCTGTGACCGATACACGGCTTTTCCCAGCTTTATCTTGGTTTCTGGCAATGTAGCGTATGGAATCTTCCACTCTTTGGCGTAGGTTTTGAGTCGTTGCGTAGCGGTCTGATCCTTAGGCAACAGGAACTCGTCCTCCGATTTTTCCAGATAAATCATCCGGTCGTACACCGTGAGAGACAGCCGCTTGGTGCCGCTGTTCGAGCTT
This sequence comes from Paenibacillus sp. FSL E2-0151, assembly GCF_037993015.1. Taxonomy (NCBI): domain Bacteria; kingdom Bacillati; phylum Bacillota; class Bacilli; order Caryophanales; family Paenibacillaceae; genus Paenibacillus; species Paenibacillus sp. FSL E2-0151. Next base: position 1,486,149 of record NZ_CP150308.1, on the reverse strand, counting down.
TCCACCTCCCAGATGACCGCAGGATGCAACAGATGAACCATGGATTTTTCGCCAAAAGGAACCCCGCTAATCCGCACCGCCATGCCCGGTGAGATCGAAGGCAGACCGGAAGATGCAGACACCGCCAGCCGGATGTTAGCCTGATAGGCAATCTGGTCAAGCGAGTCCTTCAGCGTAATCGTCTCCACCAACTTGGTGATGTCGTATTTGTCGTCGACAATGACCTTGTAGGTCATGGCATCACCAGCTTTTGTCCGGGTTTGATCCGGTTCGGATCACTCCCGATGATCTTTGCGTTGAGCTTGTAGATCTCGTTCCATTTGGAACTGCTACCCAGCTCAAGCTTTGCTATTTTGGACAGGGAGTCGCCAGATTTGACGGTGTAGGTCTTGCTGTTCTTTTTCAAATCGGTACGCGAACCTGACTTGCTCGCGGATGCCGCAGAGCCCACCTTCTCCACCTTGGAATCCCGCCATGTGCGTAGGGTCAGGTCGAAATAAATATCCCCTGTCTCCCCCCCACGAAAGCTCGAATTAAGCGAAACAATAAAAACAGGCACGTTCACGCCCGTCTCTGAAATGATGAAACGCAGCGGCTTTTTGGAGATGAGAAAAGTGTTCAACACATTCATCGCCACGCGTGGATCCAGAAAATATTTTTCATCCATGCAATAGGACGGATCATATCGTTTCGGAAAAAAAGAAGAGAAGGTGATCTCCTTCACCTTCTCCCCTTGTGCAAAATCAAACTCGCCATGCTCCAACATATTGACCGTTTCATATCCCTTAGATCTGGAAATATTAACTTCTTCAGGGTTTACCGGAAATTGAAATGGAGTATTGCCATCCTTCAACGTAAATGACATTTTGTTAGGACCAACTTTATCTTCAAGTACAGACATATCTGCGGCCTCCTTTCTGCTTAGGCCATAATTGTTTTGCGATTTTGCATCGCGCGGCGGAACTCATCAGAGATACGTTGCCCCACCTGATGAGAAACTGCGTCATAATCAATAGCGTTCTCCCGAACGGTCACTTGTACCGTACCCGGTGCAATATTCACAGCAATTTGGTTCGTCGTTTCCGTTTTGAAATCCTTAAGGTAACCTGCAAGACTGCTCATCTGTTCTTCGGAAATACGCACTGTGAGCGGCGAAGCTTTCTCATTGGGTTGACCCGCGTTATTCATTGCTACCGCTTGGGATTGCATCACACTTGTTCCCATAAGACCCGCAGCCGTCGGTGAACCAAATCGATTGTTCATGTAGGCTTCTGGACCGGTGATCGATAGAACTGCCGGCCTGTATGGAGGCGGCATCTGAGGTGCTATCGGTGGAGGGGGTGGTGTCTGCGTTGCTACAGGTGTTGAGGGTGACGTTATGACCGCTGCGGCTGGGGCGGTCTGCTCTTCCTTTTTAGAACCGAAACCAAAAAAACCTGCAACCCCATTGAACAAATTCGTCGTTTTCTCCGCCACGTAACTCGCTCCCTCAGAAGCAAATTTTGCTACTTTTGAGATGTCTTCCGCGTTGTTTTTTAGGAATCCACCTACCTTGTCACCCAGCCAACCGCCTGCCTTTTCACCCAGCCAACCGCCTATTGAACCGCCCAGCATGTTCCCAACCACCGGAATTGGAATTACACTGCCAAGTACGGTACCAATAGCTGTTCCTACTGCATTACCAGCAACCGAACCCACCGCACGAGCACGATCCTCAGGTGGGGCGCTTGCAAGTTCTTTAATATTGTTATACATACGGAGTGGTGCGAACAATTTTCCCGCTCCTTTAACGAGGTTGCCACCAAGTTTGCTTATGATGCCAGACCCACCACTGCCTCCTGCCCCACTTCCGCTTCCACCTCCACCAAAGAGACCTTTTACATCGCCCCACAATCCATCGAATCCACCGATCAAATCGGACCCTGCGGACGAGAAATCATTCACAAACTTTGCCCCACGTTTTGTAACCTTGAACGCCTTTTTCAATTTATTCCCCGGTGTGGCAGGTGTTGTGATTTCTTTCCATAGCTTCTTCCCACTATTTCTTGCATCAAAGACTTTCCCCACACCAGATGAGATTGATTTCCCACGATCAAACATACCTTTCATCTTCTGCAAAAAAGTTTTAGGTTTCGCTTCGGCCGCTGGTGCCGCTCCAATATTGATAGAGTCTAGCTTGGTACTCAGCATATTAATAGATTGGGTATTTATATTCAAAGCATCGATCAGTGGCTGTGAATTCACATTAACGGATACACCTGAAATCTGGTGGCTGACTTTGAGCTGCACACTAGCTGTAGCATTCAACATCTTAGATCGGATTTGCTTCATTTTTCTCAACAAACCATTCAATGCCGGAGTAGCACGGTCAACCAGATCAACCGTCGGTGTAATACGCAGCCTGCTGATTCGCACAGCCATACTATAAATATGCTCCAACCTGCGTCCGGTCGTTCTCAGTTCATTGTTCACCTTAATCAGACTCTGATAACGAACTCTGCCCAGACGTTCGGTTGAGCGTTGGATCTGATCCAGGTATCGGAGGGTTGTCCGCATTTCCGCATTCGATTTGGATAAACCTACAATCATTTCTGCCATTTCTTCACCTCCTGCCCTATTTCGTTATCGATTCATTTGCGAGGTTATTGCTGCCATCTCTTCTTCCGAGAACGCAATCAACAGCGAGCGCTCCCCGCGTGGCAAAGACCAGAACTCTCCGGGCCGGAGATGATGACGTACCCACATATGATATAGGAACGTGGTCATTCCGCCGGAGTGAATCAGTTTTTTAGGTCTTCAATCTCCACACCAAAGCCGGACAGCTCCAGCACTTTATCACCTACAGCATCCAATTCACCAGCCAGCAACATACGACGTACCGCCTGTTCGCCACCGGATAGCTTCATGCGGCCTGTAATGCGGGTGTCCCCCCAGCCGGACAATTCCAGGCTGCGGACTTTTAATTTCACGGTTGCTTCAGAAATGAGCAGCGCGTTAAACGTTTCGGTGTCCACCTTTTCCTCGGTGCGGCCTTTGGTCGTTTTTCGAATGGTACAACGTTCACGAATATGATCCACTTTGGAAGACGTCAGTCCACGCAAGGTCAACAACAGATCCAGACGCTGAATGCGCACATTCTCCTCTGGCAAACGTTCTGCTGCTTCAAACAACTGATCCAAAATCTGTTCTTCGGACATATTTTCATTCATACTCATTGGGCGTTATCTCCTTCTTGCTCACATTTGGCAATCATAATGGTACACTAGCCACTCCGATGACAGAATAACCTTCCGATCGCTGTTATCCCCAGATTTTTTTGATTCCCCTCTTCAAGGGAAAATCCGGGGATAAAGGCGAACGCTCCGCTTCTTCACGTTATTTCTGTCCTCTCCGTTATCGTGTAGATACTAAATTTGCTTTAAGTAGACAACAAAGAGACCGAGATCATCTCGGCCTCCATTAAAGTCCTTTTTAGTTCGCCACAATCGGATTCAGCAATTCAAATCCTTCAAACGTAAAGCCCGTTTCCTCAGGTACTTCCTCACCCGCTGTCCAGTTGGCAAGCTGGATTTTGTCCACCATGCAACCTCTCAGCAATACACTCTCATGTCCATACGATTCTGGGTCGTTCAGCTTGGAAATAATCTCGAATTTGGTGAAGCCGCGCTGGATCATATCGGAAGTGACTTTGTAGCCGGTCATCGTGCCTGTTCCTTTTTTTGCGCCGTTTTTGTGCACTTTCCAGTCGTTACCGACCAGGTTCAGCTCACGCTTTTCAATCTCCACACTCGCTTCCAACTTGTTAATGTTTGTCTGCCACACACCATCGATATGCAGCTGACCATGGGTACCGAGAATTACTCTTGATGCATCCAACATATATTTTCCTCCTTGGGTTCGTTGAACTAATAAATATTACACGGTATAACTCCGCAGTCAGAACAATCTTCCGATCGCTGTTATCGTGTAAAGCATCAGTTCAACGTATAGTAATTATCCTAGAAAACGGTTCTTTCCTTTCACACAACCTTATTGCACGTAAAATGTACCAAACAACTGCTCCATTACATCCGTCAGCTTCACATTCCATTGCAGGAATACCTGATCCGCTTCCGGTTTGAGAACTGGTGCAGCACCATAATATGCCGGGTCAAGAATGACATCATAACCGTCGGCTTCAATCACATTGCTCTGTGCGAGCAGCGCCAAATAGGCCTTCATGGCACTAATCAGTGCTTGACGGCCCTCTTCGGTATTGTTTACTTTACCGATATACGTATCTTCTGCGGAACGTTGCAGATCCGTGTTAATAGCATCCAACACACGAATGGAACGGATTTTTTTCCACGCATTATTCTGTCCAGCCGCTGGCGTTACCAGTGTGTTTACACCGCGAAGTGCTTTCACCTGACGTCCATCATGGAAGAAAATAAATACGCCATTGTGTACCGCCTGTTCCTGTTCTGCACGCGTCCAGCGACGTGTCACATCATCGAACGGAGTAGCTGCATAGGTTGTGGATTGGTTCAGACGTTGTCCGGCAATCAGTCCCGCAACATAGGCGGACGTTTCCGCCGAGCTGTAAAATGTATCTCCAAGGCGAACGCCTGTACCAACATTAATCACACCTTCATGGTTGAGCGCAAGCGAACGTGCTGCTGCTTTTTGTGCTGCTGTAGCAGAAGTGTCATCCACTGCGGAACCGCCAAATACAGCCACCACCGGTTTACCTTCACTACGTACACGTTTCACCCATGCCGCAAAACTCGCAAGCAGAGGTGCATCTGCCGCCTGATCCAAAGCCAAGACGTCGAATTGCTCCCCTTCCAGCGCACCCTGTACAGCAATGTATTCTGCATTGGTCAGGTCATCGTTGCCACTTACGCCACCTTTGAATGCCGCACCCGCAATTGTTGCAACTACACCTGCACCATCGCCAATCGCATGCGCCGTTACCCAGACATTTTGTTCATCCGCGTTAATCTCTTTTGCCAGAGAAGCTGCTGTAATATCCGCTGTCAGGAGCGCATACAACATCCGGTTACCTTCGAAGAGACGCACTTCATGTTTCGTATTATCAATCACACCTGGCTGGATGGTGACGTAGAATCCATTTGCACGATCCCCCGGATACTTCGCGTCCAGTTGCAGCACATTGGCATCACTGCTGTCCTTCAAGGTAAGCGTGGCTACTTTGGCCGCGGCACTTGCTACCCGATAAGCGAGCAACTTCTTCGGCCCACCCAACAGGGCGAGCTTCAAGGACGTATAAGCCGTACCGTTGTCCAGCACATTCGCCGCATAGATACGTTCAATCGCCGCTTCGCTCCCTACTTCAACAAAAGTCCCCACAGGACCCCAGTTGGCCTTGACTGGCACAACGACCGTTCCCCGCGTACCCGCTTGAATGGCCGAAGATGCTGCCGCCTGAAAATTCATATATAAGCCCGGAAGGACCGGACGATTTGTTTGCTCCCAAGTTCCACCTGCCATTATCCCTTCACCTTCGCTTTCATAAATTGGTTAATTCGTTCTTGCGTTTCTTCAATGGAAAACGTCTCTTGCGCCGCTTCGTACAGCGCACCGTACAGCACCTCTGCCTTAACGGCAAAGAGGGCTTCTGCATGATTCATCAGTTCTGCCCGTGTATACCGCGGGGCTGTCTGTTTGCTTTTTTTCACTGAGCTTGCCATTGCCATCTCACCTCATTTGTTGGACTACTAATTTCGTGAAACGATGATCTTTAAGCTTGATCTATGAATTTTTGATCCTATGAATATGAAGCTATAATATTGAAGCCACATCTATCATTTCAAAGCTATAATCTGGAACCACTCTTAAAAGTGCATGTTCAAAAAGATCGGTTTTCAGTACCGAGAAGATGGGATGAAGTTAGAAATGGAGTAGCAGAGCGTAGGGAAAACTACGTGAGCAACTACAATGTTTCCAAAGGAAACATACTTCGTAAGCTTATGCTTATTCGGCTGAATTCCATATTCGATGCTGATGATGCCGTTAGGCATCCTTTGTAATCAAAAGCGGACTTTTTGAACAACCTCTAATAGAAGGTTCCTCTCGACTAACGTTTACTCCATACCTTTGCTATGGTGAATCTCACGAATGAAAGGTACATTTGTACCCGGACGACGAATCCGCTGTTGCAACGTCAGGCGAATCTGTCCGTTCAGATACGCATCGGTCTGCAGATCTGCTGTGACTTCATCCACTGTGATATATCGCGTGTTACCTTCGTGCTCTTCGCCACCCGTTTCAGTGACGGCAAGACGAGATTGCACTGCAAGTTGCTGGACCAACCGAGTAACGGTCTGGCGTGTTAGTACCGAATGATCGGTGAGCACATGCCCAGTCCACTGTTGTCGAACCTCCAATGCTGAAGTCCCCGCCACAGACGTGCTGCATCCAGCCAATCGCCATAACACAGACGGCATATCGTATCCACCGGGCCAGACATCCCCATATACCGACCAGCCCGAACCAAGTTCCGACTGTGTCCAGCCTTGAAGCGCAGCTAACCACGCGTCGCCTGTTTCAGCGAGGACAGCTCCCGAGTCTTCTGGAACATACACTCCGAACCGCAGACTGCGCGTAAGCATTCCAGACCCTGCCTCCACCCGGTCACTATCTGAAGAACCCAGATAGATGCAAGTGAAGGCTCCGCCTTCTTCGTCAATCAGTCTTACCTGGTGTAACCCATCAATTAGAAGGGATGACCAAGCTTCCACTTGTTCAGCGCCACCATCTTCCGGACGAGTGTATGGTGAGATTTTAATAATCCTTCGATATCCCGCCCATGCAGACTTCGGCACTTCTTCGGCAAACGCAACCACTGCACAAGGCCCGGCCAAAACTTCGCCTGACGCAGGTACATCCAGCACACGACCGTTCCAATCTGGAACAAGTACCGCAAGCTTCTGTTTCAGCGTTTTTTTAATGAGCTTACTCATTTTACTGGTGCTCATGGCAGTGCTAATCTCATTTCTCATAGACACATTCATTTCGCCCCCTTTAGCTGCAAGTTTGAGATCTGCCCACACCGTGCAGCGACAATGTAGCAGCAGTAGACTCCCCCTTTTAACTCAGAGTCTGTATTGCTATCGAACCAGTAACGGGACTACATTCACCGCATCAAAAAGACCGGCCACCTGGCCGGTCTGTACATTAGCGTATGTGCTTTCGGTGCGTCCCTTGTTATTGATCCGATAATACAATCTTACACCCTTTCATTCCTAGCGCGGATGGTGTTCCGTACGACTTCGGTGCGATTAAGGGAGACGTTCGGGTGGAAAAAAGACGACACCTGTTCTAATTTCCCAACACAGCAATCACTTTTATATCGATATCAAAACAATGTTATTTATTTACATTTTATTGCAGGTGTAATATCCTTCGTATATAGGCTGTACGTAATTAGACGAAGTGTGAAGCATTAAGAAAGGCGTTTGTGGTGCGCTAAAAGTTAACTATCCCATGTAGAGAGTGAGATATTGATCATGAAAAAAGAACTTATTATGCATTCACCTGTAATTCAAGGTTATCCGATTCATGCTAATATGCACTCTATTCTTCCCAATCACCCTTCCTACCATGAATGGTTATTTACGAATCACATGCAACTAAGGTTTGATTTCTACCAACCGGATACTTTCCACTTGGAGTTCTACCAGCCATTAATGAGAGAGTACCATCCGTTGTTAAATATTCACAGTATGCAAAAAGAAATGATCCAATTGCTCAAGTTAAATGTTACCGATTTCTTCATAGAGTCAATTAATAATGGTAACTACATTTATGTTCTTATCGATAAACAACATATTAAAGCCTATAGAACTGAAGAAAGTGCACCTCATGATTTATTCATATACGGTTATGATCGGGATAATCAAGAATTTAATATCGCAGATTTTTTTCCTGACCCGTTGCCCAATTATAAGAAAACAAAGGGATCCTTTTATGAGATTGAGCAAGCAGTCAATGAACATATCAACTATAAAGAGGACTGCTGGGATAATGTATTTGGTATACAACTTATCTCCATGAATTCGTTCAAGTCCTATCGTTTCAATTTGGAGTTTTTCAAAATCTCACTGAAACATTATCTTAATTCTACGAATAGTGCTGCATACTTTGAAGTCATTGAAGGCACTCCAGCAGAAGAGCAATGTCTGCACGGCAGTCTGGACCCTGTATTTGGTATCCACATTTATAACAAATTAATTGAATCTGTTCGTGCCGATCATCAATATATAAGAGCATTACATATGTTATCTGAGCATAAGACGTTAATGACCAAGCGAATTCATTATTTACATAAACTTGGATTAATTGATGGCAGTCTGTTTTATAACCTATTTGAGGATATTGAACTAAAGGCTCGTTCTCTTCGAAACAATACGCTTAAACAAATGATAATCAACGAACACTCTCTCAATATACCCAAACTAACTTCAATGATTGAAGAGCTTTCGAATAAGGAGTACCTTGCACTTGATAAGTTAGCTAGTGCAATAGGGTAGCGTTGCAAGTTAAACGTAATGTTAAGGGGATCGTAATGATCAACTGATCCGATCCCCTTAACTGGTTCCGATCCATTCCACACCATACCTTATTCCAGTGCTGGCCTAAGTCAACGTTTAAAGGAAGCGGTCATGGCTTATAGGCTGCATATCGGAGGCAATCTTTTACACAATATTAAAATTAACCTGCGGGTTCAACGTAATCTCAAATGCACGGCCCCAGATGAAATCAGGATTCCCATATTCCAGCAGCGCACTGCTATACGTCGCATAAGACAATTCGTCATCACAGATCTGCTTAATCGCCACATTGCCTGTCTGGAAGGCTGTTTTATTCGCAAGCGCCGTGGTATAAGTCTGCATCAAATCACGGAGCAATGTTTGCAAATGGGCATAGTCTTCCTCTGAGTTGAACAGCAACATATTTTGGTCTGAAAGGGTAGCCACGTTGGTATACAACGCATGGGCTCGGGAATACGTGCGGATGTCCGCAATCGCTACCGCTTTGTAGTAATAATCCTTCAGGAAACGCTTAAACAACAGCGAGCCATGCGCATTCATAGCATCTCGCAACTTATGCTCATGCTTCTCTGTTGTGATCAATGCGTACCTCGACTGCCCCATACCTACAGCAATACCGATCTTGTTACCTGGTGTATTCCATGCACTATAACCCAGAACCCGTCCGGTATATGGACTGTTGAGCAATGCTTCGGCAACATCAACATTGGCTGGCCCTTTACCCACAAAATCAATCAACACCGAAGGTAGACCTTGCTCACTATTCAGCGTCAATTGCTCCAACGCAGCCTGCACCTGATCCAGAGCCGTAATGGCGATAATCTCAATGTCGATGCCCGTGTTCTCCCCGGAATTACCTGGGTGACCCTTCGTCATACGATCCAGTTCGGAGGTCATGTCAAACGGGACAACTTGATCGGCTGCTACAGCCACTAGCTGTTCATTTTCCAAGCCAGCACCCACATCCGTCACCACTTCCGGTTCAGGATATGCCGAATCCGCTACAAGCACACCACCTACAATATCCACATGACGAACCACATTCTCGTGTACATCCATGTATTCATACGTGTTAATGATGGTATTGCCGTGAGGACCAAAATATTTCACTGCGTAACGTGCCCTCGCCCCGCCTCGGAACAACTGGTTAGCCATGCGAGCAACCAAAGCGTGCCCCAGACCATCTGCATCCGGCAAGATAATAGCACGATCCGGATTTTGCCCATTGGTTCCACCCAGCCATTCATTGATCCGCGCTTCTACATATTTGATTTCATTGATCTGAACACCCTGCGTGTTAGCATCGTCGACTCCAACTGCGAGGAAATCGATATAACCTGTGCGAGCCAGCTGATCCAGAATGTACAGATTTGTTTTGAATTTATGCTGTCTTGTATTGTAATACTGTTCTTTATCAAAATAGGTCGTTGTCCCATATTCCACTCCATCCGGAGACAGGTTATAACCTTCGATAATATCCTCAAACTCAGTGTATGTCTGACGTGGCTGCTGCATCAATGCACGGGACTCATTATATGCATCAAGCGCCAAGCCATCTGCAAACGAGGTCGTAGCCAAACGCATGATGGTGTCCATTACAAATACGGGTTTGCGTGGGTATTTCTGCTTGATCACGCGGATCACATCCAGCAAACGAGTGGTTTCCTCATCGTACTCAGGATAGGTGCCTCCTCCATCTTCGCGGAGCTGACGACTGCCAATCAGACCGCCATAGGCGAGCATATCGGATGAAATAATAAATCCGTCGACCTTGGCAGCATGTTTCAGAATAAAGTCGTGAATCTTGGACGGTTTGCCATAAACCGGCGTGGAGGTGCCGAGCAGCGTTGTGCCATCTACGGTTTTCTCCGAGTCGAGACGATTCTTAATATCACTCAGGTTCGGTGTAACGATATGGATACCGGCTGCTTTCCCTTGCACAATCACATCATCCAGATTCGCTGGACGATCATCCAGTGGAACATACAATACTGTTTTCATATCACGTAGCCTCCTGTTATCTATATAAGTTGAACTACAGAATATTTACACTTGCCACTTCGATGACAGAACAACCTTCCGATCGCTGTTATCCCCGGATTTTCTTGATCCACTTATATAAAGGTAGAAATCCGTGGATAAAGGCGCAGTGTATGCTTCCGAAGTAGCTTTCTTGTAGAAAGCTTTTAGCTCCGCTTCTTCAGGTTATTTCTGTCCTCTTCGTTCTCGTGTAAATCGTTAGTTCAACTTATATATCTAGTCTTTAATACCCGATCAGGGCAAGGATGCAATCACCGAATTAAAAAACCGGCCCCATGGCCGGCTGTACTTTAGCGTATGAGCTGTCGGTTGTCTTCCTTGCTGCTGATCCGATAATACCATTTTACTGCCTTTTCCCACTCGCGCTGATGGTAATCGGGATGAAATACGCATGAATGTAGTTGTCTCTATGGCGGTTAAATGCCGATTTCTTGGAGAAAACTCCTATTGATAGTCCAACCAAACCCATCCTGATGATGTTTATATGACATAAGTAGCTTTCAAATCCTACGAACAATAAAGGATGGATATAACCATGAAAAAGAGGTATTTATTCTATCTTTGGATTGCTGTCACCAGTTATATGGCGGGTCCCGCTATGTATGCGTTGGCGATGTACATCTTATATCAGGAAACAGATGTTGTAACAACATCTCTCATTGGATGGACCGCGGCAACATTCTTATCCGTTGGTATCCTGTTTATCCTGATCACAGTCATCATGCTACGAGTGTTCAACATCTATTATTTCTGGCTGCAAACCCTGCTCTTCGAGTTGTTTTTCCTTATCCTCGTCTATATGACCACTGTTCTTCTTGGGGCTGGCAACAGGGGACTGCCCAAGCTGTCCTTTCTATTTACACCCGAAGGCATCTCCTTATGGATGTTCTGGGGGAGTATTGCACTTATGAGTTCCTGGGGAATATGGGCAGCGCGTCAGCCCATACGAAAATCACCATACATGCTGGTGTCCAGAGTCATGCTGATCCTTTTTATCCTTGAAATTTGGCCCCGTTAAAAAGGTACAGGATGCCTACCCTACAATTCGGTAGACCAGAATAATGCCTAGAAGGGGTGTCCGTCATGTCGGACACCCCTTCTGAAATGTATGTTTTATCTCACGCGATGATATAACGAAAGTTCTCCCACGTTTCCGGTACGGGCTCCCCGTTCTTCGCATGATGATAGAAACTGAACGGGAATTTGAATACATGACCTCCGTTCCAGTCACGGGAACGTCTGTCGGTGAGCCAATATTCCAGTTCATGAGGGAGCGCCACTGATCGTTCCGCCCGTTCTAGTGGCAGCAGGTCTACGGGTGATTGCAATGTCGGCATCTCCTGTTCAATATCCACATCTCGGCTTAAGCGTAGTGCCTTCACCATGGTAAGGAAAGGCGGAATGCCTTTGTGGAATAATGCCGGATAACCCAATTCATATAATATGTTAAGCGCATGTCCATAGGTCAGCATATGACCGATCAGATCATGATGCGCTTCCGCGTGATAGATAGTCTGGAACGCACCAAGCTCATCCAGAATCAGGCGTGACAACTGCGTTGGATCTTCGATCTCGGGGAAACCATCGCCGTTTTCCGGCTTCAGACTGCGAATTTCTTTCATCGTTGTGTTCATCCAGGATCTTCCCGGGATGGTTCGATCGAATGAATCGATCAGTTCAACCAGCCGACCAATATCCTCCGCAGTACCCCATCCATCCAGTTCGCGAATAGCTTTCAGACTGATTGCCCCGTAGATGGCCTGGTGTCCAACCCAGTGCAGTTCTCCAATCGTTCGATCCAATGCGTCCGTAATACACGCCTCGGCATCTTCCCTGGGCATCATCTCACCAATCGGAGAGGTCTGACCAGGGCTGATTCCATGCTGGCGAAGCATGGCTTTTGCTTCGGCGGTAACACTGCCGGCGGCAAGGGCAGTGAGACGATTTTCCCGCAACCAAAAATATGCCGCAATCGCACCCGCCCCATAATGTGCGTGCCACAGATCTCCTGTACGTTCCCGACTGGAAACGATAATCGCTAGTCCATCTTCCAACAAACGTCGATCCAAGCTTGCCACCACCCTTCATCATCTGTAAGCCATCAGAGAAACTATATAAGTTGAACTAAGATCTGTCCTCTCCGTTATCTTGTAAATTTAGTTCAACTTATATATCCTAATTAATAAATAAAGCGTTTACTTCTATAACATGATGGAAATGCTCCACATATGCCCGTTTTGCCCCGGAATACAAAGTTTAGCCAATTCGAAGCTTGCCCACGCCACGGATGGATACTTCCAGGGGATAGATCTTTGCTTTTTGCTTGGAGAAAAACCATGTTCGATCCTTCTTCACCACAATAAATAAACCATGTACATCTCCTACAGGAGCAAAGGTATCACTAACCTCACCCCATCGCGTGAGTCCAATCTGCTGAAGCTCATTCACCGTAGACAGAACATCCTCCGTCACCAGTCCAACTTCACACACCTGTAATATATCTTGAGTCGAGAAGTCATGGTCACTCTCGTTCTGAATACGATGATGAGCAATCAGCTCGATAATATTGCCTGCTGGATCTTCGAAATAGAGAGAATGAGAGTCCCAATTAGCAGAGTATGTCTCATCCCGATTTTCCTCCCTGCTTAAAACAACACGTGATGCAGCCCACTGCTTCGCTTCCTTGAACCGATTCGTCGGAATCGACCAGGCCACATGATAAAAGGGCTCACGATCTGTTTCACACGGTTTGAAAATCATCTTTGTCCTTCCAACCTGCAGATTGAAGGCCTGATCCGTCGTATTGGACACCTCCATTCCCAACGTATCACGATAAAAATGCTTGAGGTCCTCCATCCGTGTTGTATATAACTGTAATTCTTCAATCATCATACGGTCTTCTCCTGCATCTCCTCCCACTGACTCCACGGCACCATGCCGAGTTCAGGCTTCGCTTCATCCGGGAGCATGGCGATGAATTCAAGCAAATGACCATCTGGATCCTTAAAATATACAGATACCGCAGGCATCCAGCCGAAGACGTACAGTTCACCGATATCATCATTCAGGAAGTTCTGTGTCTTGATCCCTTTGTTCTCCAAGTGAGCCACCGCGTGTTTCATATCCTCCAGAGATACATGAAAAGCAAAGTGCTGACGTTTCACCTCGGAAGATTCCTTTTGCCACAATCCCAGCATGGCTTTGCCTTTTCCACCAATCCAGTAGAAGGAGTTCCCACGTTCTTTCTGCCCGTAGGCATGAGGTAAACCAAGGACCGTTTCATAGAAATGATGGGATCTCTCCAGATCCGTCACGTTTAGATGTGTTTCAAATATGCCAGTAATCATAATGCTCAACCTCTTTTCCTTTTCCGATTTTTCATCTTCCTTGGTTCTCAACTCATGGTTGAATTCCGCGCATTCGTTAACGTCTGTGCCAGATTTAAAAACGATCCAATAACCCGCTGCACCCGGTCCTCTATATCCTGACTGCCTTCGTACTCTTCATATCCGTCAAATGTCGCTTCGAATCGTCTGCGCTGCGCACCACCAATGGATATCCACTCCTGGGCATTGATGCCATGCAGATTGCGAACAATCGCTTGCAGTTGTAAAAGCGAACTTACCCCCACCGCTCCGCCAGAGGAGCTGATGGACAGGACGGTCTTGCCGCTGAAATGAGCCTGACTCAGGTGATCCAGTGCATTTTTGAGCACACCGCTAATACTGCCGTGATACTCTGGTGTAGACAGGATGATCGCATCAGCCGCGAGCATACGTGTATTCAGGTCTGCCAGATGTTCATGATCCGCTTGTTTTTCATCTGGTGCGTAGAATGGGAGTGGTGTCTGATACAGATCAAACAGGCTGGCCTGATGTCCCTGACCGCGAATAATCTCCACAGCATACTCTCCCAGACGTGTACTGGTTGCATTGTTCCGATTGCTTCCTGCCAAAATAACAATATTCATTCATGTCACTCTCCTTGGTTTTTTAATAATTCAAACTCTCATGTTTCAACCGATCTGTTATTTCTACTCTTATCTTACCTTTCTTTTGCATCCAAATCGTCAGCAGATAGACTTAACTTGAAATACCAAAAAACTCAACCTTTAGGTTGAGTTTATACGACTTAAGTATGAACATATGTCGGAATTGGTCACACGACCCAGCCATTTCTTACGGCATGAAGAGCCGCTTGCGTCCGATCTGCCAGTCCCAGTTTGTCGAGCAGATGACTGACATGGGTTTTGACCGTTTTTTCGGTGATGACCAATTGAACTGCAATTTCCTTGTTGCTCAATCCTTGAGCAATCAGCCCCAAGACTTCTTGTTCACGGCGAGTGAGCATATCCAGTCCGCCAAGAGACGCTTCAGTTGATTTCCCCTTCTGCTTTGGCTCCTGATGTTGATTGTCTGCTGACCGATCTGTCAGTATATGCTGTGGTTGCTGTTCATTTATGGACCAATCGGATGAAGCCATCACATGCATCAATTGACCTGCTGCGTCAGGATGCAATTCCACCTGACCTGCATGCACATTGCGAATGGCTACAGCCAGATCCTCCGGTTCAATATCCTTGAGTAGATATCCTTTAACTCCTGCGCGAACAGCAGGAACGACATGATCCTGATCCGAAAACGAGGTGAGCACAATGATTCGCGTTGCTGGCAATAACGTGCGCAGCCTTCTGGCTGTTTCGATTCCGTCCATGACCGGCATATGCAGATCCATTAATACCACGTCAGGTTTTAACGCTTCCGCCTGAGCCAATGCTTCCTGTCCGTTCGATGCTTCGCCCACAACCTTCATGTCTTGCTGTGTCGTCAAAAAAACGTGCAGCCCCCGTCTCACCATCGCATGATCATCTGCGAGCAAAATCGTAATCGGCATCTCTTCTTCCCCCTGACTTTATACAGATTCGAACGGAAGTGGAATGACTGCCGTTACTGTCGTTCCCTTACGGGAAGAACTCACTATTTCTAAGCTGCCTCCGAGCGATTGAGCCCGTTCCTTCATAATGGACAGGCCAAGGGAGCTTCCAGACGACGCTTTTGGCCTGTTCGCACCACCTTTTCCCTGATCTGTGACAGTGAGCACCACTTCATGATTACTTAACTTGAGGGTGACCTCAGCAGAAGGAACATCCGCGTGTTTCCGTACATTATTCAGCGCTTCCTGTCCGATTCGCCACAATGCTTCTTCTATATTACGTGGTAAAGACCGCATTCCCGTCCGATTCGTCACCACTTGAAGCCCCTGGCTTGTGCCGTATTCCTGTAGTGCATGGAGCAGCCCTGCTTCCAGTCCCGCGGGACGG
The DNA here is from genome assembly GCF_037993015.1 of Paenibacillus sp. FSL E2-0151. Classification (NCBI taxonomy): domain Bacteria; kingdom Bacillati; phylum Bacillota; class Bacilli; order Caryophanales; family Paenibacillaceae; genus Paenibacillus; species Paenibacillus sp. FSL E2-0151. Next base: position 1,470,234 of record NZ_CP150308.1, on the reverse strand, counting down.
AGCTGCATAATCAATGCGCGCATTTCCTTGAGAGCCTCCTGAGACAAAGCCCGAATATCCTTCAACGCTTCCGTTGCCGGGAGCAACTGCTCGGAGCCGGATAACATACTTTCCGCGCCTTTAGCCGTTAACGATAGTGAAAATAAAATCTGATTAACCGAATCATGCAGATCGCGAGCCAACCGGTTTCTCTCTTCCATTCGTGCAAGTTCGCGGCGATTCTCCGCCAGCTTCAGACTCTCCCATGAGGCCGCAATATGTTCGGCCAATGCCTCCAGCACTTCACGGTCCGCCTGTGCAGGACCTGATGTTCCTATTCCGATCACCAGAATTCCCGTTTCTCCCGGCGTATGGTACGGAAGTGGAGCAGCAATTCCCGAGGCAATGGAATTCGTAGTCTGGTCAGGCTTGCACAGGGTAAATATTTCAGCGATCTCTGTCCCAGACAGAGATGTTACACGATGACTATTGATTACATGGTTAATGTGGCTCGTCACTTCGGAAGATAACGGAGTACCTGATAACGTTCGAACCGTATCATTTGCATAGGCTGCCTGCAAAACGAACATTCCGCTTTTCTGCTGAATGATTGTAGCAAAAGGCCAATCATAATGCTGCCCAAGCAGCTGTACAACTTTTAAACAAAAAGCATCAGAATTGGTGCATTCGTTCACTGCAAGACCCAAGGCCGTGCTGAACTCCCCCAGCTTGGCATACAGATCAGCTCGTCGCTGCTCCGTGCGATACAATCTCATCCGCTCTACCGCACTACCAATCTGGTATGCCACGCCCTGTAACAGCGCCAGTTCACTGTCGCTGAAATGTTCCTTGGCTGGCGCAGCCACGTTGAGCAGGCCGAGCATCTTCTCACCTGACCTTAACGGGACGGTTGCATGGTGGGTAATATCATGGGTATCTCCCCATTGGAATTCCACCGCATCCTCCAGCCGTTTACAGTTAATGATGTTGACCGCATGATTGAGTTGACCGTCCTTAAAGCGGTTCACACACCAGCAGGTACCCGTTCGCATGGGCTCTTTATCTTCACGCAGTAATGCCGGGGGCAGATTGTAATCCGAAACACAGGTATAGTCTCCACGTTCATTAATCAGAAACATCCAGCCTGCCGTTAATCCGGTCAACTCCAGTAATTTCCCGACCACGGTATCCAGCATTAAGTTCAGATTATTGGACGTATTGAGCGTTTCCGCGATTGTCTTCAACGTGACCATTTCCTGCATTCCGACTTCTTCCGACATCGCAGACTTCTCTCCTTTGGCTGTACCAACTGTGGTTTGTTCAACTATTGTAACCAATCCACCTTGGATATTAAAGGATCAACTTCTTCAATCACTCACTCACTCAGCCCAGCTTCTGTCGCTCTTTGCGGGACACAGACAAAGGCTCCATATTAATCAGACCTCGATCTGACAGAGCCAGCGCCATTTTGTAGAAAGCACGTGTACGAATCTTCGTATACGTATCCTTGCTGACAGGCGGGTCAAACACATGGTTATACACTTTATAGTCAAACACATCATCGTCTTTCAGATATCGTTCACAGACGAGTACACGTTCCTTTTCACTCAGCCGGGACACAACAAAATCAATCGTATCGCAATATGCCTGACGCGCGCGCTGCACGTCCACATTGTAAATTGCCGTTCTCGCCGTGGAATCCCCCGTTACATTGGTTGCACCGTGGAAACGCTCGGCATAACTTGCCGTCACCATGACCTCTCGTTCTTCAAATGCAATGGTTTTATAGATTCGGTATTTTTCCAGCGCAGCTTCAACAGCTGTTTGCGTTTTGCGTCGGTCCAATTCGGGCAGCATCAATTCCATATTTATCTTCCTCCTTTAGTATTCTTTATAAAATAAATTTCTAATAGTTTCGCATGATCACTCCGATGACAGAACAACCTAGTTAAACATGCAACCACTTCATCTTTAGCACTTTCATTTCTCAACTCATATCACTCATTCAATGGTTCACATGAAATTGTTTTGCAATCGTTATTTGCTCGATGACAAAACGCTCTTATTCATAGAGTTGTCCAGTTTCCTAAAAAAGTAACGACATTTTTTAAATTTCCCCCTGTTGCCTTTTGGAATCACTCCAAACCGCTATAATCCGGGGAATTCCACTTTTCAGAAGGTGATTACAAAACACACGCTCCGCCTCAACTTTACATTTTGTTCGTATAGTGTTCGTATTTCTATTTGAGGATACCACTTTCTGGAGATCGGAGTAAACCTTCATTTTGGTTCGTTTTGACGATAAAATAAAACCTTCGCTCTCATTTCCTATGCCTTTTGGCATAATTGTTTCATATCTCTTTACCTAATGGTATATATACGATATAGTACTGTTTAATTAATGAACTTCCGTACAAGTCATTTGATTTTTATAAAGAAGCCACTGATTTTTAGGGAAGGGACTTAGGTGTGTATCACGCGCATACGCAGTGAAGGAGACGGAATCGATTCTGAAGAAGCGAAGCGTTCGCCTTTATCCCCGGATTTCTCCCTTTAGAGAGGGAAATAGGAAATCTGGGGATAACAGCGATCAAAAGAACGATCCGAATCCGAAACGGGCATTGAACGCACACCTACCTCCCCCATCCAACTGCCTTCTTTATAACTCAAGCACTTGTACGAATCAAAGGAGTTGGCATAATTGTGGAGCACGCTTTTGGTCCTTATATGAAACAACTGCGCGAGCAACAAGGATACAGCATCAATCAGCTCGCCGAAGCAGCCGGAATAAGCAACTCACAGATTTCACGTATTGAGAATGGGGTCCGGGGTGTCCCGAAACCAGCGACCATCCGCAAGATTTCAGATGCACTCTCGGTGCCCTATACAGAGATGATGAAGCAGGCCGGTTATATTGAACCAGGGAGTGCTGCTGAACTTCAGGACGTACCGGAATGGGCTACATACAAAGACCGTCGTGATTTCAAAAAGATGCTGGAGGACGATGATGATCTGATGTTTGACGGTATTCCACTCGATGAAGAGGACAAGAAACGAATCAAGGATGTGCTGACAGGTCTGTTCTGGGAAGCCAAACAGATGAACAAACGCAAAAAGACAGACGAATCGGACAATCGCCCATGAGGCATGACCCACTGAATTTAATGAGGCAGCAGGTGAGATCATATGGATGACATCGTAACAAAGCTGATTCGAAAACACCGGACCAACTGCCCGTTCAGCATTGCCCGCGCGGTTGGAATACAGATTCGTTTCACCAATTTGGGGAAGTCCACCAAGGGACTGTACTTTCGCAAGCTCCGGCGCAGGTTTATCGTCATACACAATGATTTGCCGCCGGAGTGGCAACGGTTTGTGTGCGCCCATGAGCTTGGACACGACCGACTTCATAAAGGGATTAATCGATTCTTTCTGGAGGAACATTCCTATTTTGCTCCAGGCAAGCTGGAAAGACAGGCTAACCGTTTTGCCATTCAATTGCTGACCTCCGGAGTGATGCCTGAACCGGATGAATCTTTGGAGAAATTTTGTTTGCGTACCGGACTGCCACGTGAAGCGCAGCATTTTTTTTACACTCTTTAAGAACATACGTTCTTTCCGAAGATTATATTTTCCAACAGCAGATTTACATGTCACTTTCAGGTTACTTATTTTTACGTAATTCGCGAGATTTCCTAATAATAGTCTGTTAAAATACTATTTGAGCTGTGTAAATGCTCAAGTAGATTATTATTTTGGGAGGTTTCGGATTCATATGAAAATCTGGAAGAATTACGTTTCACTTCTGCTAACGGTCTGTTTGCTGTTTGGCAGTGTAGGTATTGCCGCAGCTGCAACGGATACCACTCCGGGCACAGGTAAACACATTACCATTCTACATACGAATGATACGCATGCCCGTGCAGTTGAGTCTTCACCTGCTATGGGTTTTGCCAAAGTAGCTGGAATCGCTGACAAATATCGTAGCGAAAACCCGAACACACTCTTGCTCGATGCTGGAGATGCTGTGCATGGTACAACATTTGCCACTCTCGTGAATGGTGAGAGCATCGTGAAAGTCATGAATGAAATGGGATACCAAGCCATCGTACCGGGTAACCACGAATTCAACTATGGTTCAGATCGCCTGATCGAACTGGCGGACATGATGAACTTCCCCATGCTGAGTGCCAACGTGAAGAAAAAAGACGGAACACGTCTCTTCGATCCTTACCTCATTAAAGAGGTGGATGGCGTTAAAATTGGTATCATCGCTTTGACTACACCGGAAACGTTGTACAAAACGAATCCAAAAAACGTAGAAGGTCTTGATATTACAGATCCATCTGCGGAAGCCAAAGTTCTGGTGAACGAAATCCGCAGCAAAGTAGATGTTGTTGTTGTTCTGGGACACCTTGGACAAGACGCGTCCAGCACCGATACTAGCTTTAAAGTTGTTAAAGAAGTTCCTGGCATCGATGTATTCATCGATGGTCACAGCCACACTGTACTGCAAGATGGCCTTGTATCCGATAACGGAACATTGATTGCAAGTGCAGGAGAATACACTAACTACGTAGGTGTCATTGATCTATGGGTAGATGGTGGTAAAGTAACAAAGAAACAAGCAACATTAATTGATGAAACGGAAGCAAAAGACATCAAACCAAATGAGAAAGTCGCGACTCTCGTGAACTCCATTCAAAAAGAACAAGAACCTATCCTGAAAGAAGAAGTAGCCAATACAGCTATTCTGCTGGATGGTAAACGTGAACAGGTACGTGCAGGAGAAACTAACCTGGGTGACCTGCTTGCAGATGCCATTCGTGATGTCAGCAAAGCCGATATTGCACTGACTAACGGTGGTGGTATCCGTTCTTCCATTGAAAAAGGGATCGTAACCAAAGGTGATATCATCACAGTGCTTCCTTTTGGTAATCAAGTGGTAACTCTTGAAGTGAAAGGGTCCGATATTCTGGCAGCCCTTGAAGTCGGTGTAGCTTCCTACCCGGAACCAAGCGGTGGATTCCCGCAAGTATCTGGTATCAAGTTCAAAATCGACACTTCCGCTGCAGAAGGTAGCCGTGTACATTCCGTAACCGTGGGCGATAAAGCCCTTGATCCGGAAGCAACGTATACACTGGCAACCAATGATTTCACAGCTGTTGGTGGTGACGAATACACCATGTTTGCCAAATATCCGACTACGGGTATGTACGGCGCGCTGGACGAAGCATTGATCAATTACATGCAGAAGCTTGGCGCTGTAGACATCAAAACAGATGGTCGGATCAGTGAAGCGGTAAAACCTGCAGTAGAGCCGGAAACTCCGGCAACAGAAACACCAGTTCCAACCAAGCCAAAACCAGAAACACCAAAACCGGAAAAACCGTCTAAACCAACACCAAGTAAACCTGCTCCAGCCAAACTGCATGTTGTGAAATCCGGAGATTCCCTGTACTCTATCTCCAAACAATACGGCACAACTTGGCAGGCATTGCAAAAGCTGAACAATATCAAAAATCCACACTGGATTTATCCAGGTCAACAATTGAAATTGCCTGCAGCTTCTTAAGCTCAGCAAAGCAAAGTGCATATAGGCATGACCGCTTATAGTGCATCAGCATACCGATCTATCTTGTCATAACTAAAAGGGTGTCCCCAAAGCCAGATTACTGGTTAAAGGGACACCCTTTTGTATCTCCATTCTTAAACATCAATCCACATCAGATACTTGAACATTTCCTGTGGACATATCCTGCTGATCCTGACAATCATCTGAGGCAAAAATAAATCCCAGCCTGGCCTTTACGGACCAACTTTATCATGTGCCTTCGACACCGAACTATATAAGAACTCTCCGGAATGACCGTGTTCATGCGTTTATTGTACATTTAATTTCGACATCTCTATCTTCTCAAAATTGCATACTTGCACATAAATCCGCCTGCGTATGATCATCTTCAAATCCTTAATCATAAAATCATTTGTATACTAAATACAACTATCCAAATATAGTTATTTCGTATGATATCACTCATAAAATCCTACCAAATTGCATGCCTATAGCCCTCTTTTTCATGCTCACATTGGAATTTCAGCAATCAAAATCAGCTACCGCATCATATTCGGTACTATTATATGAACTCATATAATTAACGAATCCCTGAATTTAGGAAGTGAGCTGTTCCTTCACATAACGTACAGCTTCCTGTGCCGTCAACCCGATTCGTTTCGATTCACCTGTTGCTGCAAGTGCGTGTGATCCCAGTTCGACCTGTCCTTCGGCTGCTCCTCGGCCAATAACGATCTGCACAGGCAATCCGATCAGCTCCGCATCCTTGAATTTCACACCTGGACGTTCATCCCGGTCATCAACCAATACTGTGTAACCGCCATCGATCAATTGTTGTTCCAGTTCGAGGGTGAGCTGACGCTGCTGCTCATCCTTCCAACTTACTGTAACCAGATGCACATCATAAGGCGCAACAGCGGCAGGCCATCTTATGCCTTCATCTCCTGCATACTGCTCAGCTATCGCAGCCATCAGGCGGGATACGCCAATGCCGTAACATCCCATGACTGGCGCACACTGGCGACCATTACGATCCAGGAATGAAGCACCCATGGCATCACTATATTTCGTTCCCAATTTGAATATGTGTCCAACCTCAATACCTTTGGTAAACACAAGTGGTGATCCACATGTTGGACAAGCATCCCCCTCCGCAGCAAAGCGGATTCGTTCTACTCGCTCCAATGCAAAATCAATCCCTGGGCGTACACCGGAAACATGCACATCCACTTCATTGGCTCCTGTAATTGCACTCTTCATCACTGCCACGTCAGCGTCCACCACCATCGGCAGATTTAGTCCAATCGGACCCAGGAATCCTACCTTCAGATTTGGATGTGCCGCAATGGCTGCATCGTCTGCAAGGATCAGTTCCTCTGCCCCCAACACCTGTTTCAATGCGATGTCATTCAATTCATGATCTCCACGCACAAGGGCAGCGACGAGCTGACCATCCGCCACATAAAGCAGCGTTTTGATCATATGTTCAGCACCTTTGCCCACAAAAGCAGTTAACTCTGCGATCGTACGAACGCCAGGTGTCGAGATACGTACTAGGTTTTCCGCTCCTGAATGTTCAACCGTTTGAAGCGCGGAGTCTGCACTCGAAGAGTCGGCTGGAACTTCCAAGCTTCCTTCTTTTTTCTGAATATCTCCAGAAGTCTGATAACCCGCTTTCTCCAGATTTGCAGCATATCCACAATGTTTGCAGGTTACAATTGTGTCCTCACCCACATCAGCAAGAGCCATGAACTCATGTGTTTCCCCTTGGCCGCCAATCGTTCCTGCGTCAGCCTCAACACGGATATAGTCCAGACCACAACGCTCCAGAATGCGACTATACGCCGTGTTCATAGCCTGATAAGTCCGATCAAGCTCTTCCCAGTCCGAAGCAAAAGAGTACGCATCCTTCATGATGAACTCACGTCCACGCAGCAATCCAAATCGAGGACGGCGTTCATCCCGGAACTTGGTTCCGATCTGGTAAAGGGTGAATGGCAGCTTACGATACGAACTCACCTCGTCCCGCGCTAAAGCGGTTACGACTTCCTCATGTGTTGGTCCAAGAGCAAATTCCCGTGCATGACGATCCTTCAGACGCATTAATTCAGGACCATACTGTGTGTACCTTCCGGACTCTTCCCACAGTTCGGCTGGCTGCATAATCGGCAGCAACACTTCCTGACATCCAGCACGATCCATCTCTTCACGAACGATCCGTTCAACATTTAACAATATACGCCGTCCGAGGGGCAAGTAACTGTATATCCCTGCTGCCAGTTGGCGAATCATACCGGAACGCAGTAACCAGCGATGTCCCGCTGCATCTGCCTCCGCTGGCGCTTCACGTAATGTTGGGACAAGCATTTCACTTTGACGCATCATAACACACTCCTAATCTTCCTTTTTGTTATTAAATACGGCGCATAAACAGCAAAAAGACACATCCGTCAAGGGACGAATGTGTCGTGGTACCACCCTTATTTAACTGCAAATTAATCCGTTCGCAACCTTTGCGATCTGTAACATGCAGTCCTACGGGGCATAACGGGCCCTGCCGGCGGAGGTTGCAACCCTGTAGGGGCATTCTCTTCCGCAGCTCGCGAGGTAGGAATTTATGAAGCAGCTACAGGAACCTTGCACCACACTGTTCCCTCTCTGTTGAAGCTGGCTTGCACAATCATGTCCTCGTTATAACGCTGTTATCATTTTTGACCACATTAGTTCATTTACAAGTAATTGTCAACCAATTAGTCGAATACAACTCCTGAATAATACTCCACTACATCACGAATGAGCATAAACGCATCCCCATTTGTAAGATTGTTCTTGTCAGCAATGCCAGCAAGCGTGTCGGCACTTATAAAGTTTTGTGTTTGCAAATGAGCAAGTGCCTGTTCAAGTGAAGTTTCCGTTTCTGAAGATCCCATTGCCAGACATAACATATACGCAGCCTGATCCAACGTTAAAGGTAGGGTTACGGCATTCTCCATATTTGCTAGAGCTTGGTCGGCACTGCCTGTGTAGGCTTCTGGAAACATCGCTTGCATTCTTTTCAATTTACTTAAAAATCGTTCTGGATTCATTCCTTTATCCAGTTCCCAACCATCGTTATTATAATTGCCTGAAGTCATATACATACTCGCTGCAGCCAGCAATCCCTTGTAATCCTTATGCTCCATATAATCAGGCTGTTCGAAACGATGTACTTTCAGATCCATCCCCTGATTCTCCAGCATCTTACGTAATTCAGATGCTCGCTCTTCGGAAGTTGAGAGTTCGCGGAAGGACTCCTTATGGATATATGCCAGCTTGACCGCCGCTCCTGCTGCTTCTCCCTCTGCCATTCCCAGTGGGACAACTCTTGCACTACCGTGTGGGATTGTATCAAAACTTGCTGCACGTCCAACGACGAGCAAACCATCAACCTTTAGCGGTACAAGCGAGCGAAAGGGTACACCATATTGAATCGGACTCAACATAATCGTGCCGGGATTTCCAACACTCGTGCTCTGAATATCAATATCGTATGAGCCGTATCCAATGGCATCCCAATGATCACGATTTTCCATGACATCAGCTAATGTTAATCGGTACTCGCCATAGATATGACGTGATTCCCTCACGTAAAGTTCGTTCGCTGTTCCAGCATATTGTAGCCCTGCAAATTCATCATAATTTTCCTTCAGAAAATCAACAATTAGTGGGGCTTCTTTACGCCCGATTTCCAGACCTTTTTTCACAGATATCGGATCTAACGGATCTACCCCAAAGATTTGCATCGTATTAATCAAGATTGTATCATCATTTTGTCTTCCGATATTCAGACTGCGAATCTTAATATGTTGTGGATTGGAGGATTCATATTTTCGAGCATCACCGTACCCCCAAGCACTCATCTTATCAACCCCGGTTCCCTCTCTTTCCCTAAACTTTTGCCATACCTCATCAGTAACACCGCTTAACTTGAATACAAGCGTAGACACCATTTTCGATTTACCATCTCCAATATCTTGTCTACCTATGGAGTATGGAACTCCTGCAGCGGCTGCAATATCCGCATCTTGCGTTGCATCAATGATAGAGCGGGTTGAGATCTGAACAGTTGTTCCATCTTCTTTAGTTATGCTCATACCCGTTATTGTCGTGTGATCTCCCGTAGATTGTTCAGTAAGTGGGACTAATTCCTTAACATTCATCAACAGGTCAATATTAGGTTCAGAACGAACCATCCGATAGAAAATGTTAGCCGCTGTATTGGTATCAAATGAACTACCCTCGATCTGGTCAAACCATTCCTGGAAGATACCTTTGTTCAAAAAGTCAGGCTGCCGCAAACTACTCAATAACTGCGGTTGTTCAGGGGAATAATTTAGATCCAGCGTATTAAGACCTCCCTCGGTCAACAATCCTCCCAACATGTTGCGATCTCTTGCTTCCACCAGCAATACACGCATCCCATTACGAGCAGCTGATAAGGCAGCAGTAATACCTTCCGGATCCGTTCCAGCTACAATAACGTTATAGGAATCTTTCAGGTTTAGTGTAGATTGCACGTCCTCCAAAGGCTGCCATACATAATTATTATTAAATTTATAATTCTTGTTCCAAATATAGAATGCACCATATGCAGCGCTCATTAAAACAATAAACACACTGGCTATAATTGTTGTTATTTTCAATTTTCTACTAATCAAAGAAACAAACCTCCATATGTACTTGAAATTCAATAATACTAACTCGTGAAGTAGTTTTCCTATGTTATACCAACAACCGACTAACTTTTTCTCCTTTCCTACATGAGTATGCTATAAATAATAAAAAACTCCCCAACACTTCAAACGGTGTTAGGAAGTTCTGATAATAAGACGTAAAATTCTACTTTTATGTTGCCATAAATACAAACAAAACATAGGAAAAGTCCCTAACTTTCCTCATTATAACGACCACTTTTGGCGAAGTAAAGACTTACCAAAACCGGAAATGCATTAGAAAGACCATTAAACACTCAGACTGTCCGTTCATCCTGACTACAATGAATTCTCTGGCGATGGCTGACATGGCAGCACGTTCCCTGTAATATAGAGGAATAGAAATCTATCACAGGTATTAATCGATAAAGGAGCTTGTCCTATGCCATATATCATATATGATCTTGAATTCACGGTAAGCCGCAATACTCGCTATTCTTCTGAAATTATTGATATCGGTGCCGTTAAAGTTACGGAAAGTGCGGATGGATTGGTCGTAACGGATACGTTCCATACGTATGTTCGTCCTTCCAATAAGTCTGTTCTTTCCACTGACACGATTCAGTTTACAGGTATCACACAGAAAGATATTGATGCAGCCCCTCTTTTTCCGGCAGCACTGAATCAATTCATCGCCTGGATGGGAAGTGACCCCTATTACATGTGTTCCTGGGGACCCGATGACCGCAGCAAACTGATCTCTCATTGTCGCACCCATCAACTTGATGTGGCCTGGATCACCAATCATAACGATCTCCAGCAACAATGGTCCCGCACCGTTCGTAAAGAAGGTAAGTTCCGTCAACTCGGACTCGCTCAGGCTCTTGAAATCTGCGGAATTGAATTTGATGGTACCCAGCATCGTGCCTTGGATGATGCCATCAATACAGCCAAGGTGTTTATGCATCAATTTGACCGTTTCACTCTGGAAAACAACTGTGCAGCCGATGATGAGGGCATTACATCCAAGGTTGTTTATTCCAGCTCCACAGAAGATGAAGAAAAAGAATCCCCATTTGGCAATCTGGCAAGCCTTTTCAAAACCAAAGAGTAACCGTCCACAGCACAGTACTTAATCGTGTTTTGGCTTAGGATAGGTGGCATTCTAATCTCAACTTTTATTGTACATTTGTTGCCAATAGTTTAGACGTTCTTTCATCTTGATGCGGCAGATCTCCGGTTCGAGAATTTCCGCATCAGGTCCATATTTAGATATCCATACAAGAAATTCGTCAACATCACTTAATATGGCTTCAAATAACAGGCTACCTTCCGGTTCAATGGTTAGGATGGGTCGTAAAAAAAATTGCTCCTGCATCACACGCTCCACAGCATGGGGTGCAAATCGAATTTTGAACGCAGTCCACTCCGTACTTCCCTCGTATGCCCAAGGAATGCGGAAGTGCGATTGCATCAGATAATCCTCTTTGCGAAACGTGCGTGGCAATATTCGTATCTTTTGCAGCCGGCTCACCTGAAATATTCGAAGTTTCTCCGACAGGTGACAATACCCTAACAGCTCAAATCTGTATTCACGAGGGATAAGACAGTAAGGATCTATACGTACGATCCCTTTTTTACCTTGAGACAGATACTCCCCTTCAATGGTGTTCTGTGAAATGCCAGCCTGAAGCAGGGTAATCATGGATTGATTCTGCGAATCGTTGTTTTCATTTTGCCATGCGGGCAATCCCGCTTTGAACAATCCACTAATTTGCTCCGACCATTCCACTCGTTCTGTTTTGTTTTTCTGACTCGCAGCAACCACTTTCTCATAAGCGCTCTCAAAAGCAGGTTTCAGCAAAGGACGAATATTCTCCATAACTTCAGCAAGATGCATGAAGGCTTGGGCTTCTTCATCAGACCAATTTAGCGGATACATGGCAAATTGGCTGATAAACATGTACCCTTGCCCGTGTCCCATATTGGCGATCGGGATATGCATTGCACTGAGGGCCTCCATGTCGCGGTATATCGTCCTTTCCGTCGTCTCGCATCGCTGGGCGAGCTCACGTGCCAGTATGCCTGGCTTCGCCTGCACCAGCGTTATAATGCGCATTAATCGGATTAGTCGGTCTGTCATTTTGCCGGACCCTCCACGATGTTGTTTCAATAAATTTGATACAACTCCATCCATTGTTTAATATGATATTGATACATACATTCGACCTTCTCCTAAACTTCACCTTCAAATATGTAGACTCTCTCTATACCGTTACCACCTGAAATCAACCCTATTCCCCTAATATCTTTTTTTCACGATCATGATATCCTGTTGTAAACGTGATCTCATAGTGATAACGCAACTTTTCAACGATCTCGGCTTCCGCGTAATAGTCCAGATCTTGCTTCCGCGCAGCTTCAATTAACAAGGCATCAGCATGACGACGTAACATATTACTTCCTTCTTGAACCCGGCCTCTTTCGTAGGCGCGCAGGGCTTGTTTGATCAAGGGTACCGTTTCACTTAATTTGATCGTCTTTTCCACCTTGGGATCTTCTGGCTGTCGCAGCATGCCCAGATGACTGGTGTACTGAATATACAACTGTTCTCTTCGTAACAATACACGTTGACTTTGCTTCAACTTCCTTGTGCTCCAGTAGGCTGAACATACGGCAGCTTTTCCTGATACACGGGGTCCCATGACGAATTCAAGCAAAATTTGTTTACTTTCTCCCTTGTACATATCCCCAAGCCTCAATAACCAGCCAATATCCGTTTCTTTGGAACGACATCCATAAATGCCTTTTAGCTGTACTCCATATTCCGGTTTGAGCAAAAGTTCCAAATCTCTTGATACAATTTTGGGTGCTATTTTCCTAAGTCTTTTGGCAGGGGCACCGTTACGCCACTCTACCATCATATATACGGGGTCGGCTCCCCCTGTCGGTATGGCCTCTTTATTCCACGAATAAGATACTTCAAAGACTGAGTTCACTGGTAGTCTCTCCCCCGATTTATGTGTATTATCTTCTAAGTTATCAGGGTGAATGGACACTATATTGTCACGGAACACATGTTCTCATTAAATTTTTCCAATATATTAGTTTTATATCCCTAAATCCGTCTCAATACGACAATAAACGACGAAAAAGCCTGGCATTATGCCAAGCTTATCAATCACTTATCTATGACAAGTCCCAAATTAAACAGTAGGATGATCGATTCCCATTTTGTGTAAATATTGTACACTATCTGCTTCGTTTACCGGTGCATAGGTGACACTGTCAATGACCAGCTTACGCCCTACTGGCTCTCCATTAACAGTGATCATAATTGTTTTGGTTGATGTGTTCTGATCTGCTGTATACATATGTTTCTACTCCTTCATGTTCACGATCTTATATTCAATCGGATATATTGGTATCGTTCATTAAATTGCGCATTTGTGAATAGCATGCACCCGGAACTGAAGTAAAAGATCTGTAAAACGGTCCGGTATGCTTGCCTATCGTTCTATTACCCCGCAGATTTGTAAGCTAAACAGCCCTGTTCCTAAATAATTTTATATATTTCGGGTAATAAAACGATATCATCTTGAACCCATCGTCCCGGTTTTGACGTATAATGTAAGAGCCGTATTTCAACAATAGACGACGAATTCGGCGATTGATCTATCTAACCGAAGAAAGAGGTGTTAACGATGCCAAAATCCATTCAGGGTTATTTCATTCGGGTGTTATTCACCACATGCATTCTATTTACCGTTTCGATCGCTTCGACAGTAAGTGCAGCCAGTGCCAATATTTTTACGGATATATACAGCGGATGGGAGCGAGTCTCCGAACTGCCCGGAGAAGTGAACGCTCTGCAGGAAAGTTATAAGCAAACGATGGAGCAATTAAATCAAACGTCTGCTCAGTTGGGACAAGCCCAGGCCAATGTCGAAGCATTTAAGACCCAGAACGAACAACTACTGGCTCAGAACCAGAAACTAACTGAAATGGTAAGTAAATTACAGGACGACCAGAATGCCAAAGCAGCTACCACCAAACGAATTCAGACGACGATCATCACTGTCGTTTCTCTCATATTGGGTTACTTTGTTCTGATTCGTGTGATGCGCTGGGGAATGCGTCGCCGTTCGGGCCGAGTATAAAAGAACAGGAGCAACTGCATGAACATACACCTGAACAATGCTGAAGCAAGCGGAGCAGGACAAGTCGTCACATTTTCACTGATTAAAGATGACCGCCTTCATATTTTGCATCCGCAGCAGATTGTGGCCTTCCGCGGTCCAAGTGGGAGTCGCAATGATAAATTCATGAATATCACGGGCATATATCGCAAAAAAAAGCTGATTAAATCCGAAATCACCGGACCTTGCCAATTTGTGGCTGCCCTGCCTCCCGGATTCACGATGAAGGAAGTGGAGCTCACGGAGGACAGTGATCTGCTCTATGACTTCCGCCACCTGTTCTTCTACTCTGATGGTGTAACCATGCATACCAAAATTCAGAAAATCAAAAACATGCTGATCACCCGTGATGCAGTGAAAATGAAATTTTCCGGCAAAGGCAAAATCGGATTGCTCACTCAAGGTCAGGTCTGCCAACAGGAACTTCACCCAACAGCGCCGCTCTATGTGGATGCTGGTAGCATTATTGCCTATCCCGAAAATGCACATCTGGAACTCACCGTATATGGTAACAACCTTGCCAGTCAGCATATGAATTATCATTGGAAGATGACAGGACATGGATCTGTACTCTTTCAGGCGGGACGTGAGAATCACCGCTTGGAACAGGATCTTAACGATGAGGGACTGTTAAAACGAATTCTGAAAGAAGTGATCCCTTTCGGCAATGTATTGATCAAATAAGCTGTTAGTTGATGGAGCCGACCAATTAGCTTCCACTATGCTCCAGTGGGGTGGTCACCACACCGTTTCATGTTATAATGGTTCAGACAATTGAAGAAGAAAATCCATGCCTGTGGCATGGGAGAGGTTCGCGAACTCCCTCTATAAGACTTGACCATGTGATGGTCAGTATAAGTCTTGCGTACACATTGCGGTCACCATGCAATCATGTACGTAAAAAACTAAGGACACTTACTCTTGCCTGCTTTTTTGAAGCGGTTATCGAGAAGGTGTGTTTTTTGATGGATGCCAGTTCATGAACTTCTCTGTTCTTCCGACACTCTATGCCTATGTGCATGGTTTGATCTCAAGAAGATGGAGAGGTTTTTTTATGTTGAACGAAGAAAAAGCAGTCGTTGTATTCAGCGGCGGTCAGGATAGTACCACGTGTCTGTTCTGGGCCAAACAACAGTTTGCCGAAGTCGAGGTTGTTACGTTTGATTATGGTCAGCGCCACAAGCTGGAGATTGAATGTGCAGCCGAGATCGCTCGTGATCTGGGCGTACAGCAAACGGTACTCGATATGAGCCTGTTAAATCAGCTTGCCCCCAATGCGCTCACTCGCACGGATGTGGAGATTACACATGAAGAAGGCGAACTGCCGAGTACATTTGTAGATGGACGAAATTTGCTGTTCCTCAGTTTTGCGGCCATTATGGCCAAGCAAAAAGGAGCACGTCACCTGGTTACAGGTGTATGTGAGACGGATTTCAGCGGATACCCGGATTGCCGTGATTCATTTGTGAAGTCGATGAATGTGACGCTTAACCTGTCGATGGACTATCCATTTGTCATTCATACGCCGCTCATGTGGCTGGACAAAGCCCAAACGTGGAAGATGGCGGATGATCTCGGCGCCTTTGATTATGTACGCGAGCGTACCTTAACCTGCTATAACGGCGTGATCGGCGATGGATGCGGAGAATGCCCTGCTTGCAAACTGCGCAAAGCCGGACTGGATCGTTATGTACAGCAACGTGCTGCCGGATCTACGGGAGTGGATGTACGATGAGAGAGCCTGGAACATTCCGTATTGTAGAGCATCTGCAACGCATCGGAGAAGATATTCTGCCCACCCAGCTGCGCTATCACCGCAAACGTGTGCTCGTCAGCAAAGAGTTTACTTTTGACGCGGCACATCATCTACATTGTTATGAAGGCAAGTGCAAGAACTTGCACGGTCATACGTATAAAGTTATTTTTGGCATCAGCGGTTATCCAGGTGAAACCGGGCTGACGGTTGATTTTGGACATATCAAAGATATATGGAAAACTCAGATTGAGGGATATCTGGATCATCAGTACCTCAACGAGACGCTTCCTTTAATGAATACAACGGCTGAAAATATGGTCGTTTGGCTATTCGAACAGATGGAAAATGCGTTACAAACGGAGCCCTATGCCGGGCTAACGGACGGTGGACGGACGGAGTTTGTCCGACTCTTCGAGACACCAACCAGTTACGCGGAAGCGAGACGGGAGTGGATGATCGATGAGTAGTGTGACACAACAGGTGAATGAGACGGGATCTCGCAAAGAGGCTCGTATTCCCGTGATGGAGATTTTTGGACCGACAGTTCAAGGCGAAGGCATGGTGATCGGGCAAAAAACGATGTTTGTTCGCACCGCGGGCTGCGATTATCGCTGCTCCTGGTGCGACTCGGCCTTTACCTGGGACGGCAGCGGCAAGGACCAGATTCGCATGATTACGCCAGAGGATGTATGGGAAGAATTGCGCCGCGTTGGCGGCACCCGTTTCTCCCATGTCACTATCTCTGGCGGTAATCCCGCCCTGCTCGCTTCGCTGGGCGGATTGGTTGCCCTGCTGCGGGAGAACGGCATCCGCACTGCGGTGGAGACACAGGGCTCCCGCTGGCAGCCTTGGCTGGCGAACATTGACGAAGTCACCGTCTCGCCCAAGCCACCCAGCTCCGGCATGGACACCGATTGGGCCGTGCTGGATGATCTGATCGAACGGTTGGCCGCTGGCCCGGTAGAACGAAGTCACAGTCTGAAGATCGTGATCTTCGATGAGACAGACTTGGACTATGCCCGCCGTGTGCATGCACGGTATCCGGGCACGGATTTATTTTTGCAAACCGGGAACCCGGATGTGACTTCCGCTGATACGCCAGATCTGGCGTCCTCACTGCTTGCTCGCTATGAGTGGCTGATCGACCAAGTTAGTGCATCCGATGACCTCAACAACGTTCGTGTGCTTCCACAGCTTCATACGTTGGTATGGGGCAACAAACGCGGCGTGTGATGGGTAGTATGGGTGGAATGGGCGGCATGATGTAAGGATGAGGACGAAATGTCCTTAGAAAACAAGAGAATTAAACAGGCGAAATTGCCTATTCATATATACCGCGAGGCTTTGGGCTTTGACGGAAACAAGGAGCGTTTAATAACCGATGAGACAACCTGATGAGATGCAAGATGTGACGTTGCTGGGCAACCAGAACGTAAAATATACGTTTGAATATGATCCGGGAATCTTGGAGAACTTTGATAACAAACATCCGTACCGTGATTATTTTGTGAAATTCAACTGTCCGGAGTTCACTAGCCTATGCCCGATTACGGGTCAGCCGGACTTTGCGACGATCTATATCAGCTACATTCCTGATATCAAAATGGTGGAGAGCAAATCGCTCAAACTATACCTATTCAGCTTCCGCAACCATGGTGATTTCCACGAGGATTGTGTGAATATTATCATGAACGACCTGATCAAGCTGATGGACCCGCGCTTCATTGAAGTATGGGGCAAATTCACACCGCGCGGCGGCATTTCCATTGACCCGTATACGAACTATGGTAAGCCGGGAACAAAGTACGAGCAGATGGCCGACCACCGCATGATGAACCATGATATGTATCCGGAGACGATTGATAATCGTTAAACTGGCGGGTAAATAAACTCTGCTATAACTAAAATAAATTATAGGACACAGAAAAGCCGAACTCTTCAAAACCTGAAGAGATCCGGCTTTTTCTTTGGTTAGTATACACCTGTATGAGACTAAGTGTCTCAACGCAATTGGATCGCAGCGCATTCAAGTAGACTGATCTTCCTTTAGTGCTTTGATTTTTTTAATGTAATGTCTCAACATCATCACACCAATCGATTGAAAAATGATAAATATGACGATAGCCACAGACAAAGATGCTGGGGAAACATATATAGCCTGAAACGTTATTACAGCCATATACAAAATAGTCATCACCAACTCACGTTTGGCGGATTCATAAGGTGATAAGGATTTCATATCCATCCCTCCTCTATCCTTCTTACACATAAATATGGGTCTTCTTACAGTATACGCTAAAGTAATACGTTTCTTTTGTAAATGTACGTTTTCTCATGTTCCCCTTGTCGGTCCAATCAATCTATCCTATTATGTAACAATATGCTTACACGCATATATTACAACATCAGGCGCTGATCCCTCGTGACCGCGACCAAAGGAGAATTGTACATGTCTACTCAATCCACTTTAACCAAGGACGCCGCAGCGCGTTCGAAAGCCCCACCCGGATCGGATGCCCAAAGCACCGTTTACCGGATACTCATTGCCATTAGTTTGGTTCATCTCTTCAATGATTCGATCCAGTCGGTTATTCCAGCCATTTTTCCGATTCTGAAAGATTCTATGCATCTCACGTATACTCAGATCGGATGGATCTCCTTTGCTATTAACTTTACCGCATCCATTATGCAGCCTGTCGTAGGCTGGTTTGCAGATAAAAAACCGACGCCATCCATTCTGCCCATTGGCATGGGTTTTACATTTACCGGCATGTTGCTGTTGGCTTTCGCTGACAGTTACATGGCTGTCCTAATTTCCGTTATTTTTGTGGGTCTGGGTTCTGCCGCTTTCCATCCGGAGGGTTCACGGGTATCGCATATGGCTGCTGGTCAGCGCCGCGGGCTGGCACAATCCATCTTCCAAGTCGGTGGTAACGCAGGGCAATCCCTTGCCCCATTGCTTACACGCTGGATCTTTATCCCGTTTGGACTGTTCGGTGCCATTGGATTTACAGGCATTGCTGCCATGGGGATTGCGGTTCAGATCTACATCGCCCGTTGGTATGGACGCATGCTGCAATCGGGAGGATACCTGCGTAGACAAGCTGCTGCCCGTCGTGCACCCAATCCTGCTTTACGTAAAAAGATTACTGCCGCCATCACGCTATTGATCTTGCTCGTCTTTGTTCGTTCCTGGTATATCGCTTCCATCGGCAGCTTTTATGCGTTTAATCTGAAAGATACTTTTGGATTGTCCACAGAGGACGCGCAGATCTATATCTTCTTGTTCCTGGCTGCTGGAGCACTTGGTACATTCTTCGGAGGACCTCTTGCGGACCGATTCGGCAAACGTAACCTGATCTTCCTGTCCATGGCTGGAGCTGCTCCTCTGGCTCTGTTGTTGCCCTATGCGAATCTGTTCTGGACAGGCGTACTGCTAACCATTATTGGTTTTATTATGTTATCCAGCTTCTCGGTTACGGTTGTGTACGCACAGATGCTGATTCCGGGCAAAATCGGAACGGTTTCCGGTCTAATTACTGGTCTGGCATTTGGTATGGGAGGTCTGGGCGCACTCGTGCTGGGCAACTGGATTGACGTTTTCGGTGTATCACCCGTAATGCAGATGTGCAGCTTCCTGCCCCTGCTCGGGATCTTCACGTTCCTGCTTCCATCCGATAAATTACTCAATATCTGGGCGAAAGAAAACGGTAGTGAAGAGTAAAAAATACATCAATAGGTGCCCACTTTTTATTCTATATTAGATCCAATCCTTACGTGCAGCATTGCCCTTATAAGACGTTATCTTGCGCTAACGAACCTGACAGCACTTATTTGAACGAATACTGCCGATTTCGCAATCTAAAGAATCTGAGGAACGCTATTCCCGAGAAAAAGGCCGAAAACCTTGGAATGTGCGTGTGAAATGCAGAAATAACGTGTCTGAGATTCTTTAGAAATCGGGATTAGTGAAATATCGCCCAGTAGCGTCTGCTGAGTTCGTTAGATTTCACTTTAGTCACCTACATTTGCAGTCTATATAAAATGTTTGAACCATAACAAAAGGGTTCTTGCCAACTCTGTATTCACAGACTGGCAGGAACCCTTTTTTATATTTGTTGTTCTCGTATTTAGCTTCAACCGTTTATTCCACGTCACACATGACAACGTTGCTACCTTGAGCCGTTATCAGTTCCTTCACATCTTCAAATTCAAGGAATACCGTCGCCGTATTTTCCATGGGATGAATTCCAATTTTCTGACCAACTAAATCCTTGTCAAAAACTACGGTCACGTTTTTCTGAATATTATTGAGAACCCCCATAGGGTTGACGTGCCCTTTTTCCAATCCGAGGAATTCCAACAAATCCTTTTCACTGGCAAAACTTAATTTGCGGCTAGGTATCTTTTCGCTTAAACTTCTCAAATCAACGGACTTCGTCCCAGCAATCGTCACCAGATAATAGTTGCGCTTCTTATCATCACGCAGAAACAGATTTTTAACGATACGTTCTGTATGTGGAATCTGATAAGAGAATATTTCCTCCATCGTGTATACTGCGGGATGTTCAATACTTTTGTAAACGATATTATTGCGATCTAAAAGATCATAGAAACCCTGTTTGTTTAACATATCAAATTCATCTCTTTCAATATAAATATTCTTCTATAATATGACTTCTTCTGTAATATTACTTCAAACGCTGAAGGATCAGCCGTTTTTTGTACAACATTTTGCCTGCTTCGGCGACATCTCGAATTGTATTTTTGTTGCTCACCGAACCAAACACCATGCCTGCAATCGGCACAAGTTGGAACAGCTTCTTCCAGCCAAAAGATTCACTGTAGGAGTTAAACACTTCCCGCCATCCCTGCATCTGCGATACTACTTCAATGGGTTTGTCGGGATCATCATAAGCGGCCAGTTCTTCAATGATCGCTTTCTTGCCTACAATATCAGCGGAAGAGAATTGCAGACATTTGACAATGAAGATACGCTCCAGCGGTTCATCTGGATCATAACCATAACATAGAGCCATCTCTTGCAGTACCTTCAAGGAAAGCCCCATCACCATCGGAATATCTGCAGCAATGGTTACAATGCCACCAAACCCTGTAGCTGCTCCCTGAGCCGCGGCAAACTTCGTTCGACTCTCGGTAATGTTATCAGCCACCTGGTCCAGCACCTGAAGTGGCAGATTCTCTACACTATGAATCTTTGCTGTCCCCTCCGCTTCAGATTCCTGCTCCAGACGATAGGTCGTATCCATCATGGAATAACCGGACCTCCCGGCTTCCTCTTGCAACAGCTTGGCTACTTTTTTCTTCTGTACGAGAAACTTGCCCCCATTCTGCACATACTGACCCACGTCGTTCAGGGAATCTCCGATCTTCTGTTTCAGCGCTTTAGGCATCACTTTATCCAACATCGCAAAGGGCAAACGCCCGATTTTATCCCAAATAAACAAGTCTTTCTGTTGTTTCTCCCATTTCAAAATCTGTTCAAGTTCCTTGTCCAACGTCTCGCGTGAATCCATATGTGATCCTCCTAATAGGTTCTGCATCGTAATCTGTATCTCTCTCATACGCAGAAATCATCGTTGTGGTTGCTTTGTTTTGTGTCCAGGACACATATGTTCAGGCCACTCTATCTTATCGTTCACACCCAGAAGAGCCCTTAATCAGCATCACTCGCTAACTAAGGGCTCTCATATTAAGGTTTCATTACCTCTTATTTTGCTTCTGCTACTGCGCTGCCATCTGGGACCGGAACACCGAAATCAGGTGTGCCATCTTCACGCCAATGAATCACTTGAGCACGGGCATGGCGGTTCGGATCATACAAGGGATCACCCTCGATGTCTTTGTAATTACGCGCATGATAAATCAGAATATCGGTCTTGCCATCCGGTGACACCGTAAAGCTATTATGACCCGGGCCGTATTGGCCGTTCGCTTCACAAGTCTGGAATACCGGCTTGGGTGATTTCACCCAGCTGGCCGGATCAAGCAAGTCGGCATTTTCATCTGCAGTGAGCAGACCCATACAATAATTGTAATCAGTCGCGCTGGCCGAGTAGCCGATGAACAAACGCCCATTCCGATGCATCACGGCTGCTCCTTCATTGACCTTAAAGCCGATGATCTCCCAATCATACTCTGGCGTAGAGATCATAACCTGTTCGCCGCGTAGCGTCCATGGGTTCTCCATTTCGGCAATGTACAGGTTGGAGTTGCCCACAATATCGGGATCTTTCTGTGCCCAGACCAGATAGCGGATTCCCTTATGTTCAAAGGTCGTTGCATCCAGCGCGAATGATTCCCACCGGGTGTGAATCTGCCCTTTCTCTACCCACTCTCCTTCGAGTGGATTCGCGGAATCGTTCTCCAGGACATACATCCGATGATCGAACAGACCTTCGTTGGTCTCACTGGTGTGAGCGGCAGCGTAGTGTATGTACCATTTGCCATCGATAAAATGAATCTCCGGTGCCCAAATGTTGGCACTCATTGGCCCTGTGTCACGCTTCGTCCAAGCCGTTACCGGCTCAGCATCTCTTAACTCTTCCAACGTCTCTGCTCTTCGGATTTCAATCCGGTCAAAGGCTGGCACGGAAGCGGAGAAATAATAGTAACCGTCTGTATGACGGTACACCCACGGATCAGCACGTTGCTCCAGGATAGGATTAGTAAATGTAATGGAATCAGTCATGGGAATGCTCCCCTTTCAAATGTTGTTTGACTCGTAGTTTGGGGATGTAACCCAATTGCGAAAAAGCGAAAACCCTTTTGAGGTGGTGCACAGCGGACGTTCGGGGGTGGCAGGGCCTTGGTGCTCTCTTGTCCTCCGATTTCTCTTTCCACCGCTCCTGGCGGTTGAAATCGGATGCCAAACTCGCTCCTGCGGCTCCTTCCTCCCCCTCACTGCTTGTGCACCATCGGAGCAGCAGCTCGCTCTCACCGCGCTCGCTGGGTTACAACTCAACTTCGAGCCTTTTTTGTGGCTCGGTCTTATGGGGTTGACCGCTTCGCAGGGTCAACTCTCCCCATGTAATGCAGGGCTGGCCGCAGAGCTATTGGCCAACTTTGTCATACACAGCGGACGTTCGGGGGTGGTAGGGCCTTGGCGCTCTCTGCTTGTGCACCTTGGCGCAGCAGCTCGTCTCTTTTCTCTCTCGCAGCTCGCTCCTTATTCCTCAGCTGCGCTGATCTGCTTGCCCCAGACCGCCATGCCGTGGTCATCGAGGCCTGTCACCACCAGCGCGGGCTGGCTTCGTTCCCAGTCCCAGGACGGCAGCAGTTGCAGCTCTTCCGTGGAAGCTCCGCCCCATGGGCTTTCTTTCCACTTCAACGTCAGTGTTTGTTTGTCATCAAATGTCCAGGTTCCTGAACCTTTTTCGCTTTTAATTTTACCGTTGCTTGTTAGGGTATAAGGCACGGCTTGAATCTGCCCGTCCACGGACGGATCAAGCGCCATGCCTTCCCACTCCCCGGCAATCATGGATTTCGGAATATCCTGTGCAGTCTCACCTGCGTAACGTTCAGGTGAAACCACAGGCCAGCCATCCTTGGTCCATAACATTTTGCGTACATGCAGATATGGCCAGTTTTTATCCGTCTCGCCCCGTGCATGATGCACGATGTAATAATCGTCTCCGTCCTTCAGAACCGAGTTATGTCCGGGCGCAACCCAGCCCTCGCCTTCTGTGAAGCGATAACCGCCGAGAATTTTGGTGCCGATCTCATATTGCGGCAGATGATCCGTATCCAGCATGTTCATGCCATTCATGTCCGTGTACGGTCCTGTGATCGAATCAGCACGCGCAACCCGCACGTTATAATCTTCGAATAAGGAATCATAGGAGACGAACAGATAATACTTTTTGAACTCCGGGTTATACACAATGTATGGACCTTCCACTGCGCCCTCTTCAGTTGCACGATCCCGAGCAGCAATGCAAGTACCGTAACCCTCGTCCTTGAATTTCCCGGTGTCGGGATCAAGTGGCGCAATATAGATGCCGTCAAAGAATGAACCGTATACCATCCACGAATTGCCCTCAGCATCTACGATGGGATTAGCATCAATGGCATTTAACTTGTCCTGTTCATTCGCAGAGGTTTTCACAACCAGCCCTTCATCTGTCCATGGACCTTCGGGAGATGAGGATGTCTGAAGACCAATAGCTGACTGGGTACTGCCAAAAGAAGAAGCCGAATAATACATCCGATAGGTATCACCAGCCTGAATCACATCCGGTGCCCACAGATTGACTGCACCTGTCCAATCCAGCGCTTCTTGCGGAATCCCGGGCAGAGCCTGACCTACCCATGTCCAGTGGATCAGATCATCTGATTTGCGTACCATGACACCGGGTTTCGCTTCTCCTGCTACACGAACGTCTGTGGAATAGACGTAGTATCCCTGGTCTGTTTTGATAATGGCCGGATCATGCGCATTGTTAACCGTCCAGCGTGATTCATCGTCCAAAATGGAAGTGTCATACAGCTGAGTATCTTGAGGAGCTTCAGGAAAGACGGGACGGGACACCGTTTCTCCTGCTCCAGAACAACCAGTAGCTCCAACAACCAACAATAACAACATGGAAGCAACCACTCCTTTTCCTGAATTCGACCACCGTCGGAATTTCTTCCGCTGGTTCATCCCTTCACTCCCGAAATGGCAACCGATTCAATAATCTGTTTCTGGAAGATCAGGAAGATGATTAATACAGGTAACAGAGCCACAATCGACGCCGCCATAATAAGCGGGTAATCGGTTTGAATCGCATACGTGGCATTAAAGTTTGCTATAACGAGCTGTAACGTCTGCTTCTCTGGTGAATTCAGATAAATAATCGGTGCCAGATAATCGTTCCAGATGCCCATGAACCAGAGAATCAGCTGTGCAGCAATCGCCGGTTTGATAAGCGGAAACGTAATACTGGAGTACAGCCGGAAGTAGGAACTTCCATCGATTTTGGCCGCCTCAATAATTGCATCAGGTACACTAAGCAGGTACTGGCGCAGGAAGAAGATCATGATTACGTTACCGAACAGGCCAGGAACAATCAGTGGTAACAGCGTATCCACCCAGCCCAGCTTTGCAAACATGATGAATTGCGGGATCATGACTGTTGGATAAGGAATCATCATGGATGCCAGCAACGCGAGAAACAGTTTGTTTTTGTGCGGGAATCTTAATTTGGCAAAAGCAAAGGCAGCGATACTGGACGTAAACGTACCCACCACCGTTACACTTACCGCAACGATGAGGCTGTTTTTGATCCCGCTGAGTAGGGGACCGGCTTCCCAGATTTCTTTATACTTTCCAAATTGGAATACTTCAGGTATCCATACAGGCGGAAGCGCGAACACATCCTGCTTCTCCTTCAATGAAGTGGACAACATCCAGATCAGTGGTGCAATCATCGCAATCGCCCCAATCGCGAGTACGATAAAGATGATCGAGTTTGTTAATTTCCTCTTTTGACTGTAAGACATCTCCGGTTCACTCCTTTCCTTGACAATCAATCCCCATCATAGGCTGATTTTTCGTTCATTTTGAATTGCACCAGGGTAATGACAAAAATGAAAATACCAAGAATCATGGCCATCGCTGAGGCATAACCCATCTGCAAGTTACTGAAGGCTTTCTGCCAGATGTAGAAAACGATTGATGCCGAAGAGTATTCAGGACCACCCGTAGGTGTCATAATGTTCATCTCGGTGAAGATCTGGGAACCGCCAATGATATTTGTAACAATGAGGAAAAAGGTAACTGGCTTCACCATAGGCCAGGTGATATTGCGGAAGATTTGGAACCCGTTCGCTCCATCCAGCTCAGCCGCCTCGTAGTATGTACGTGATACACTTTGCAGTGCTGCCAGGTACAACAACATCGTGTATCCCAAGCCTTTCCACACCGTCATAATAATCAAAGCCGGTTTAACCGTGTCTTTGTTCGCTAGCCAGTTAGGACCTTTAATCCCAAACAGGTCAAGGAACTGGTTCACCAGACCGTAATCCCCGTTGTACGCCCAGTTCCACATGATGGACACCGCAGCGAGGGAAGAAATAACCGGAATGTAATAGATCACACGGAATGTCGTCGTGCCGGGAATTTTACGATTCAGACCCATTGCCAGCAATAATGCGAGCAACAATCCAATTGGAATACCAAGCATCAGGAAGAATGTATTAAACATCGCTTTGTAAAAGAGGTCATCCGTGAGCAAATCCTTGAAGTTGGCCAAACCGATAAAGTTCATCTGTCCCAGTCCGTCCCAATCCGTAAAGGAACCATAAAGGGAGTAGAGGAACGGGAACATGACAAAGATCAGCAATCCAAGAATCGGAGGTAAAATAAACAGATATCCGTACAGCATCTCTTTGCGATACAAACTCGATTTCGTAATCACGGCGTTCACCCCTGTTTCTAGTATCAGCATGTGGCATTCTTCGATTGAACCTTGTCGATCAACGAATGCCACATGCCCGTATGGAATCCAATAAGTTCCAATACGAATGATGCCAGCAGCATGATTGCAGGCTGCCGGCATCACCCTTTCCTATCTACTATTTCTGAGATTTCTTTTCTTGTTCTACCGCTTTGTCGAGCAGTTTTTGCATTTTCGGTTGTTGCTGCTTCACATAGTCTGCGGCTGTAATCTTGCCATCCAATACCGGCTGGATGTCCGTGAAGAACAGGTCATACCATTCCGCATTGTACGTGTAGTTACCTGGCAGAGCCCGGCCGTAATCTTCAACAATATCAATGAATTCCTGTTTGTTGGCTGGTTTCGTGGATGTATCTTTGGCCCACTCGTCTGCCATATCAAGCAAGTTCGGAATTTGTACCTTGGCATCTACCAGTTGTTGCATGCCTTCCTTCGAAGCCGTAAGGTAGTTCACCAATGCTGCTGCTTCTTCTGGATGTTTCGTTTTCGCGGATACTCCGATTCCCAGAGATCCGATCCACGTTGCCGATTTGCCAGTTGATCCCGCAGGGAATGGCAGCAAATCATAATCGAAAGGCAATTTCTCAAATGTACTCATATCCCATGGGCCTACAGGGAAGAAAGCCATTTCACCTTTCATCCAGCGTTGATACGTATCCAATGTTTGCGCTTCCTCAATGGAAGGTGTAATTTTGTATACGTTCTGCATATCCGCGAAGAATTGCAGTGCTTCAGCGAATTTTGGATCATCAATCGTTACTTTTGTTTTGGTCTCATCCAACCAATCCCCACCGTTACTCCATACAAAGGATTGCAGTGCCCACTGTACGTTGAATCCAGTACCGTATACATCCGGTTTACCATCTCCATTGGTATCCTTGGTCGCTTGCTGGTTCACCTTGATGAACTCTTCCCATGTGTATGGTTTATCCTTGTCAGGGAGTGGGATGCCCTCTTTTTCAAACAACGTTTTGTTGTAGCCCAGTGCAAATGGCCCCAGATCCTTCGGCATACCGTAGATATCACCTTGACCTGCCATTTGGCCGTCATAACGATACAGGTCCACGCCGTATTTCCAGATATTATCGAGATCAACATCCGGATTGTTTTCAATATACGAAGTGAGGTTCATCAGCACATTGCTGTTCACATACGCTTTCACGTCACCCGGATTGATATAAAATACGTCAGGCAAGCTGTTGCCTGTAATTGCCGCTCTTAGCTTGGTTGCATATTGATCCGCAGCCGTTACGATAATTTTGACTTTCACACCCGGATGATCTTCTTCGAATTTCTTGACCACCGCTTGGTATGCTTTCTGCTCATCAGTACCGCCGCGGAACATAAACGTTAACTCCTTGTCCCCACTTGCACCGCTGCTTCCTCCGCAACCTGCGAGTACCAGCGCACTTACCAGCATAAGAAGCATAAATGTGACCCAATTCTTTTTCTTTACCATCTGAACCCCTCCTGATCTGGACTTGTAACCGTATTCAATTGGATGAAATAAGATTTCTGTTGTTAAATTTATCAAATCCAGATCACTTTAGTCAACACTTTTATAAAACATTTTATATTTATATAAAATAAATCAATATTTCGGCCAGCCACTCGAGTCCCAAAGCAAGTCATTAATCAGCAATTTCGGATTGCCATTATCCTCTGCATCATAGGCATGTCTTGCGATGACATTGCCGTTGTACACGTCCTGACCACCTGGACCTTTCCATTTTACATTGCCTGTATCCAATATCGTTCCGCCACCATTCAGCATATTAACTCCGTTTTTGTCCACATAAGGGCCTGTTATACTGGTCGAACGTCCATAGACCATTTTGTAGGTACTGTTCACCCCTTGGCAGCAAGAATCGATGGAAGCAAACAGGTAATAGTAGCCGCCACGATATACAATACTTGGTCCTTCAATAGCACCTCCGTTATTCGGGCGCGCAGCAATGGAAGTTATACTTCCCGTCGGTTTCATCGTGTTTTTGTCCAGCTTGACAATCTTCAGGCCACTCCAGAAAGAACCAAAGGCCAGCCATGGATTGCCTGAAGCATCAATGACCAGATTTGGATCAATGGCATTATAATTATTGGCGGTCGTGGTTTGAAGCACCAATCCTTCGTCCTTCCACTGCCCTGCTCCAATGCTATTCGCAGACGCAAGACCAATCGCAGACCGATTGGAGCCAAAGGTGGAGATTGAATAATAGAGCCATACTTTTCCGTTATACTGCTCTACATCCGGTGCCCATACATCCAATCCGCTTTGTCCCGGAACGGCAGAAGCCCACCAGGATGGCTTACTTAAGAAGATCTGTGGAACACGATACCAGGACGATCCATTATCGGATTTCAATACTTGAATGCCCGGGCCGGTTGAAAAGGTGTACCAGGAATTGCCCTCTTTGATAATCGACGGATCATGAACAGCGGTATCTCCGGTCAGATTCCAGAATGCCGCCAAAGCTTTTGACTGACCTGCCAGCAGTAATACCATCACAAGTAATGCCGGTAACGCCAACCGTTTCCACTTAAACCTCTTCACATTGCTTAACTTTTCCAAACTGAACTCCACCTTTCCTGTTCAAATGGTTAATTAGGTTCATGAAGTATTGAATCAATTTAGGTATAATAGGATTATAAAAGCGGTTACATGACATTTCAATGGTATATTTCAAATATATGTGAACTGATTAACACTTATTTTAACCGGATTAGTGGACAAAATATAGATTATATTTTCGTATTTGCGCTATATACAAGGGTTTTGGCTTCTATTTCTCCACCCTTCCCTTCCATGAGGGAATGATTTATAATTATCTGAAATAAAACATATAAATGTGCAAATGTCTGTGTCGAAGACTTTGTTCAGAACGGGGAAAGGAAATCCACCTATGATTTATATTAAAGATCTGATGTCGGGTGTGAATATCTTCAAAGCGCTCAGTTCGGAAATCCGGATTCAGATCATCGAGCTGCTGGCCAAGAACCAAAGTCTTAATCTCAATGATCTTGCAACCAAGCTGGGACTGAGCAATGGCGCCATCACGATGCATATCAAGAAGCTTGAAGAGAGCGGATTGATCGAGATCAACACCGCCGTTGGCAAACATGGAATTCAGAAGATATGTTATCTCAATGAGGAAAAATTGATGGTTGATCTGCGTTCACAAGAGATTAACAATCGTTATGAGGTGGAAATTCAGGTCGGTCATTATAGCGATTATCAGGCCGCACCTACATGTGGTCTCGCTACCCGGGACAGCATTGTTGGAGAGTTCGATGATCCGCGGTACTTTGCTGATCCACTGCGAATTGATGCGGAGATGATCTGGCTGGCTGAAGGTTATCTGGAATATCGGATTCCAAACTATCTCAAACCCAATCAGTCCTTTAGCGAAATTCAGTTGTCGATGGAACTGGGATCGGAGGCCCCTGGCTTTTGTGACAATTACCCTTCGGATATTTACTTCTATGTCAATGGGATTGAGATTGGCTGCTGGACAAGTCCGGGGGATTTTGGCAATACACGCGGTACCTTTAATCCGGAATGGTGGCCTCCGCACTTGAATCAGTACGGCATGCTGAAGCTGATCCGGATTACACAGGAAGGCAGCTATATCGACGGATGCCGCATCTCGGACGTGACGTTGGACCAGATTAGGCTGGATTACAAAAGCGATATTCACTTCCGCATTGCGGTTACGGACGAACCTTTGAACAAACGGGGCTTAACGATCTTTGGTAAAAACTTCGGAAACTATGGACAGAATCTGCTCGCTCGGGTTCTCTATAACGTGCAAGAAGAGTAGAGCCGGCTCTGACTATTCACTCGATATTAATTAAGTTCGACCGATCTGCTAACGTAACTGTTCAACACAACAACAATCATGTGTCTTCGAAAGGGTGCTATCCAGCACTCTTTTTTGTTTGCTCTCGCCTAAGAACTTGTCCTATCATGTTGGAACAAAACATACTGGATGATATGACTCCTATAGCCCCTCTGTAATCCTCCATGTTGTTTACCCTGGCGTGATATAATAATGGCCTATAAAGACAAAATGGAATAACGGGCGGGGATACCTTTTGAAATTGGAGCGATTAATCTCAATCATATATAAACTACTGAACCACGAAGTATTGTCTGCTTCCACCTTGGCTGAAGAGTTTCAGGTGTCCCCAAGAACGATCTATCGGGATATTGATGTAATCTGTGCCGCCGGCTTCCCGGTCGTCTCCCATCAGGGACTCAAAGGCGGCTATGGCATGATGGACGGATACAAGATGGATAAAAGCTTGCTTGGTTCTTATGATGTGGATTCCCTGATCACGGTCCTGAGCAGTCTGTCCACAGTATTCGAAGATGCACGTGCACAAGGCACGATTGAACGTCTGCAAACGATTGGACCGGAGCATCAAACCTCAAGTCTCTCGGTGGATCTGGAGACACGTCGAACAGAACCTGATGCCCTTCCTCATCTGCGTAAAGGTATTACGGATCATCAGGTTGTCCGTTTTGACTACATCAATACGAAAAATGAACATACCCCCCGCCATCTGGAACCGGTAAGACTTCATTTTAAATATCGTAATTGGTATATATATGGATTTTGCCAGACACGGCAGGATTATCGCGAGTTCCGACTGTCCCGGATGATGAACGTGCAACTGACATCGGAACACTTCCAACCCCACCTTGAGCTTCCCCAAGAGACGGTTGTCTCAGATCCATCATGGCAAGATCAGGTAAGTGATGTGGTATTTCGGGTGAACCCGGAAGCGCTCGCGGAAGCCATGGATCATTTTCAACAGGCAGATAAGCAATTTCACGAGGATGGAAGTATGACAATGCGTATCTCGGTTCATCAACCGTTACAAGCCAAGTGGTTATGGTCGTTTCTACTTAGTTTAGGCAGTGGCGCCGAGGTACTTGAACCGATTGAATTAAGAGACATTCTGAAAGAACAACTTCGAAACGCACTTAAGCTCTATGAAGAAGTATGACACGCTGTTGTCATACTTCTTTTTTTATAATCATCTCAGTAAGTTCATCTAATCCATCGCCAAATTAAAGGAGACGATCATCAATGAATCATCCGGAACAAATGTATAACTACCACGCATGGGCCAATCAAACCATCCTGGGCAGAATCAAGGAACTGCCCTCCTCTGTCCTGAGTCAGGAAGTGAACAGTTCATATCCAACCATTGCTCACGCACTCAGCCATATCTATACAGTGGATAAGATGTGGTATCTGGTGTTAACTGGCACCGGGATGCCCGAGGCACTGCAAGCATGCATACCACTCAATAGTGAAATTCACGGTTCTGTGGATGAGTACATCCAATGTTTTACCGACCTGTCGGCACAATACAGTGAGTGGTTACGAGGCCAAGCTGATCTGGAGCAAACCATTCTACTCGATAATCCATTTGCAGGAGTTCGCGAAACCAGCTTATCGGACATCGTAATCCATGTAGTTAACCACGGAACCTATCATCGAGGCAATGTTTCTACCATGCTGCGTCAATTGGGGTATGCCTCCATCATGAATGACTATTCACTCTTTTGGTATCAGGAACCGGCTCAAGTATAGTTGACAATCGGATGGAAAATGTAAATTGTATCCCCATGACGTCGAGGGATGAATTGAGAAATTGGTTGCATACGCGTGGAAAAGTCGAGAAATCTTGCTGGGTAATGATAAGCATAAAACCCGTGCCAAATACCCTGCTGTATTTGGACGTGGTTGAGGAGTCGCTGTGCTTTGGCTGGATCGATGGAGTCAAAAAGAAAATATCCGAGACTCAATTAGCACAGAGATTATCTCCTAGAAGTAAACGCAGCTCATGGACTGAATTGAACAAGGAACGTGTCCGTCGTCTTGAAAAGTTGGGCTTCATGCATGACGAGGGTAGAAAGGTTCTTCCTGTTATGGAGCCAAATGCTTTCATAATTGATGGTGTGATCGAACAGAGGCTGAAATAAGATCATCAGGTTTATGCAAATTTCATGTCCTTTCCTACCCTGTATCAAAACGTTCGGATCGATACGATCCAAAGTGTTAAGAATCAGCCAGCATTATTCCAGAGCAGATTGAATAAGTTCATAACCAACACAAAGGAAAATAAAATGTACGGTCAGTGGCATGACAACGGACGGCTCTTGAACTATTGAACTCCCCCTTTTCCCTGAGACAGCAGACAGGACCTCCATATGAGGAGGCCCTGTTTTGGTGTTTTATATTCGGTCATGTATTAATGAGTCTGCCTGTATGTTTTTGGAGACTTGCCAAAAGCTTTCTTAAACTGGCGGGTGAAATAATTACTGTCGTTAAATCCACATTCATACGAAATTTCCGTGATGGACAGATTCCCGTTTTTCAACAAATGACATGCCTTCTCCAGACGCAACTTTTGCAGATAAGAGATCGGGGTCATCTGATAATAGGATCGAAAAATCCGATTCAGATGCCTTATTGAGATATTCGACTTCCCCGCAATATCCTCTAGCGACAGTGGCTCCAGATAATGATCTTCAATAAATGAAATGGCATTTGCCAGATGCATCAGATTATTACCTTCGATCCCTTTCTCCTGCGTATCATATTGCCTCGACAAATAAACAACCATCTCCGTAAGACGTGAGATCAACATCGTCTGATACCCTTGCTGTTTACTCTGATACTCTTCAATCATGAACGATATCAGTGATTCTACATACTCCAGACTGGAAATGGATAACGCCAATTTACTCGGAAAGGAGTGAATATTACGATAAAACGGTTCCAAAACAAACAGCGCCTGGAAGCCGTTAGATTTTCTCAGATCGGGCCCAGCCGAAGCAAGCATCTCGGGACTGAACATAATGTTACAGATCCTAAAATCATGAGGGTCTTTATACGCATGATGGGTGTCGCCATTAATCACAAATGCGTTCCCTTTTTTAATAAAAAATTCCTCGGTGTTCACCACATGGGTTGCATGACCATTCAGAACAATCACAAGTTCCGTAAAATCCATATGATTATGAAGCTCCATGTCCTCAACATGTCCACCGTACTGAATAAAAAACGGAAATTGTTGATGGTCCGAGGTAAACCATCTCAAATATGCATTACTCAAAAGCACCCCTCCTCGAACATAGTTGGGTTGAATGTCTATATCATGCTATTCCAAGACCGAAAAATCAAGGTTCCATATACTTATAAGCGTTATAATTCGCCTTGTAGCAGGGATTTTCAATGTGTCCAGATTCATACTAAACTCTCACAATGAATAGGAGCATAAATGATGAAATATACCAATCCGGTCATTCCGGGGTTTTATCCAGATCCAAGTATCTGCCGTCTAGATGAAGACTATTATCTGGTAACCAGTACCTTTGAATATTTCCCTGGTGTGCCCATCCTCCACAGCAAAGACCTTGTGAACTGGCGACAGATCGGCCATGTCCTCACAACAGCTGAACAACTCCCTTTAGCGAACGCAGGCAGCTCTGGCGGTATTTTTGCCCCAACACTCCGGTACCATGATGGCTGGTTCTACATGACAACAACCAATGTCAGCGGCGGCGGAAATTTTTATGTGCGTAGTGCCCTGCCCGAGGGACCATGGTCTGCTCCGATTTTTATTGATCAGGGCGGCATTGATCCCTCTTTTCTCTTTGATGAAGATGGACGTGTGTATTTTCAAACGGCCTGTAACGGCGATGAAGGCGAAGGCATCTATCAGTGCGAGATAGACACCACGACCGGAGCCAGACTAACCGATAGTCGATTGATCTGGACTGGAACCGGAGGAGCAGCCCCCGAAGCTCCCCACATGTATAAAATAAACGGCCTCTATTATCTGATGATCGCCGAAGGTGGAACCGAGTATGGCCATATGGAAACCATCGCTCGGAGCGCAGAGCCATACGGACCATTTGATCCGTGTCCTCATAATCCGATTCTGTCCAATCGGAGCATGAAATCCAGCATTCATGCAACCGGTCATGCAGACCTTGTCCAGATCCAGGATGGAAGCTGGTGGGCCGTATCTCTTGGTATTCGCCCGGCAGGTTACCCCATGCGGCACCATCTGGGACGTGAAACGTTCCTGGCACCTGTCACGTGGACGGATGACGGTTGGCCGATAATCGGTGTGAACGGACATATTGAGCAGGAGATGACTGGGCCTTTGTTGACTGAGCACCCTTGGTCACCTCAGGCTATTCGGGATGATTTTGACGAACCATCATTAGGCATGAACTGGATCTTCTTACGGAACCCGGCTCCGAATAGTTGGACACTCACAGAAAATCCCGGGCAACTCATCCTGCGGGGTCAGCCGGTTTCACTCGATGATGGAGGAAATCCAGCCTTTGTCGGACGTCGCTTGAGCCATTTCTTATGCAAAATGGCAACCGAGCTGCGTTATGAGCCAAATGCGAACGGTGAGGAAGCTGGACTAACCTTATTTATGAATGATAAATATCATTACGACTTGGCTGTAACACAGATCGACGGTCAGAAGAAAATCGTATTGCGGCGAACCGTCGGCTCTCTGCGAACCGAACAGGTGCTTGACTGTGACACGGGGCCGGTTGTATTACAAATCAAGGCTGACCGTAATCACTTCACGTTCCTCTATCAGCAAGGTTCATCCGATGCCATCGAAGTGGGTTCTGGAGAAACACATCTGTTATCTACCGAAGTGGCAAGTGGTTTCACAGGTGTGATGATCGCCATCTACGCTTATGCTCCATCGGGGGAGTGTACGCCTGCAAGTTTCGATTGGTTTGACTATGAACCTCTGGACGAATAATCAAACCGCAAGATCCAATACCTTTCGATCAGGTTTGTAACTATGCAACCTCTCACTAATTTACCTTTCGCAGAAGCGTCGTGAATCTGGAAAGTCTAACGAACCCAGCACACGTTATTCGACGCTATTTCACTGATTGGGATTTTTAACGAATCGTAGATGCGTTATTCCTGCCTGTTAGATGCTTTATATGTTGTTTCCAGTCTTATTTGCGGGAATAACGCGTCTCAAGTTCGTTAGAATTGCATAACCACTATAAACGTCCAAATAAGGTGCGCTGAGTTCGTTAGCGTATCTCACCTTGCATTAGTTGAATGCTGGTAATTGGTGTCGCCTCTCCAGCAACTTAAAAACTCACCCTCCATGCACGCATGAAGGGTGAGTTTTTAAGTTAAGCTATATTCTGTTCATTGACGTTGTGCTTAGCGCAAGTTTGATATCTCAAAGAATAATTTACTTACCAGAAGGTTGAGCTTCTGCCGTATACCCTGTTGGGATATCCGTTTCTGCAGTCACATTTGTGATAACCATCGGATACATCATGTCTGGATCAGGTTGAATAATGGAATAGAGCACGATGGCGCGTCCATCCTTCTCCAATTTCACATCATCAATCTTCAATCCATAACCAGGGTGCGGCATTTCAGCACTGAGTTTAACTTTGGTTGTTTTGTCATCAACCTTTGTCGTTGTTACTTCAGGTACAATCGCTTGTTGGCCTTCACCTGGATTGGTTGGAGCTGGCTCTGTCGAGCCGCCATTGCCGTGTTTATCCACAAATTCAAGTGCATTAAAGATCATGCTTGCAGCCTCCATACGGGTAAGCGACTGATCTGGACGGAAATTCCCGTCCTTATCCAGTTCAATGATGTTCATGTTCAGCAGGTTCTGGACTGCAGATATGGCGTCCTTACCGATTTTATTTTCGTCCTTAACAAGATTATACTTCATGATGACCGGATAATTCCCGGTTGTGTTAATCCCTTCATTCAGCAAAATGACAAACAGTTCACGCGTCAACTTGCCCTGCGGGTTCACTTCAACCGGAATGGACAGTCCATTCTGAGTAGCGGCCTGCACCGCATCGGCATACCACGTATCCGGACTGATTTTATTCTGAGCGGATGCTTCCGCAAATTCATTTTTCAGACCAAATGCATTCACAATCAGTTGAACACCCTGTGGCTCGGACAATGCAAGATCTGGACGGAACAGATCCGCTGTTACTCCGTTAACAATGCCTTTTGATTTCAATGAATCCACAACCGACTTCTGACCTTCATCCTTCACATCTGTGAAAGCAAGTACCGATGCACCTCCTGCTGTCAAAGAAACGCAGAGCGCAAGTGTTGCAGCCAATCCTTTTTTATGTTTCATTTCCTGGCACCTCCATATGATTAGTAAAGCCTATTTTTAACCTCTTCATTCCTACAGACGGGGCATCCCTAGAAAATGTTTCAGTAATTTCGACATCTGGTGAATACAACAGGAGAACACGACATAGAACTCTTCTCCGCTGTCACTAATCGGGGCCACCTGCTATTGCTAACTGGCTTCGTTGACATCCCATCGGATTAGCGCAAAAATAAGAATAGAGAAATCTATCGGATGACGGATAAACAACGAACTGGATCGCATACAGTAAGAGGGCACGACGCGCTAATAACAGGTGTCGGCCCTTTTCTTGACTCCACCTGCCTGAACTGACTTCACCTATAACAAAAGGAGAACAACGCTTATGTCCAAGAAAGGATTACTTCGCGGTTATGTTGTGTCGAACTGGCCTGTTTATCTGGTTGCTGTTCTTCTGATTATTGCCTCCAATGTCGGGCAAGCATCCCTGCCCCGCATACTCGGCAGCTTCACGGATCAGTTGATGCAGAACTCTCTTCAGATGCAGACGGTCGTAAGGTACAGCCTGTCCCTTCTGGCTATTGCCATCGGGTATAATCTGCTGTTCGGTACTGGGCAATTCATGATTATGAAGCTCGGTCGACGCTTCGAATTCATGACGCGTGAGCGTATATTCAGTAAGTTTTCCGAACTTAGCGAACATTATTTCTCCAAACAGGGGAACGGAAAACTGCTCAGTTATGTCATGAATGACGTGACTTCCGTACGTGAAGCGATATCCAATGGTGTGACACTCATGACCAACGCCACCTTCCTGCTGTTGTCCTGCATTGTCATGATGCTGCTTAGCGGGATTCCGTTGACGCTCATTCTAATTAGTGTTGTTCCTTTGCTGGCGATTCCATTTCTGGTCGTGTTTTTTGGTCCGCGGATTCGCAAGCGCTCTCGCGACGTGCAGGAAGCTCTTGCTACCATGACGGAATCTGCGGAAGAGCAGCTGGGTGGCATTCGCGTAACCAAGACATTTGCAATCGAAGACAGTGCTCGTGCGCGCTTTGGAACTACCGTCGATGCAATCAAGAGCAAGCAGCTTCGTCTGGTTCGTCTGTCTTCGTTGTTTCAGGCTTTGCTCCCGCTGCTGGGAGCCATCTCATTGGTCGTTTCTCTGCTTGTCGGAGGTATTATGACCATGCAGAATTCTATTACACTCGGGAGTTTTGTCGCCTTAACCTTATATCTGCGCATTATTATGGGACCGCTTCAACAGATCGGCAATGTTATTAATACCGTTCAGCGCTCAGGCGCATCACTGGAGCGGGTGAATGACCTGCTCAGCGAAGTAGCGGATGTGCGTGAACTTCCTGAAGCCACATCGCTCCAAACCGTACAAGATATCACCATGGAGAATCTAACCTTCTCCTATCCTGGCAGTTCATCTCCTGCTCTCAAAAACATTCAACTCCATATCCGTGCCGGGCGAACGGTCGGTATTGTAGGCAAGACCGGCTCGGGTAAAAGTACCCTCGTTAAGCTATTGCTGCGTACATATGAACCACCTGAAGGAACAATTCGCATCAATGGTACCGATATTCGGCAGCTGTCGCTGGAAAGTCTAAGATCGCGCATCGCTTATGTCCCTCAGGATGGATTCCTGTTTAGTACCACCATCCGGGATAACATCGCATTTAGCGACCGGGAAGTATCGCTGGATACAGTGGAACATAGTGCACGGCAAGCCATGATCTATGACAATATTGTCCGTTTTCCTGATCGCTTCGATACACTGCTTGGCGAACGTGGACTCACCCTGTCTGGTGGACAACGTCAGCGAACCAGCCTTGCAAGAGGACTGATCAAACAAGCACAGTTACTTATTCTGGATGACAGTATGAGCGCGGTTGATGCTGTCACCGAGAGTGGTATTCTGCGCAGTTTGCGTGAGATCGGCAAGGGCAAGACTACATTAATCATCTCTCATCGCATCAGCGCGGTCCGTCATGCGGACGATATTATCGTTCTGGATGAAGGGCGAGTCGCTGAGCAGGGAACACATGCGCAGTTGATGGCTGCCAAAGGGTTATATGCGGCCACCTACCGTTTGCAGGAGGAGGGATTACATCATGTCTAACGCTAACCCTGAACTTCACCCAGATGCAGAAGCCGATCAGAGTAAACGAACTTCGTTTAAAGCAATGATGGCATACGCCAAACCTCATAAATGGGCTTTTGCCGGTATCTTCTTCTGCTCACTGCTTGGCATATCGGCAGATTTGTTACAACCATATCTGGTGAAGATCGCCATCGATGATCATCTGGCCGTAGGCCAGACCAGTGTGGGCTTTCTCGTTCAACTCGCAGCCATCTTTCTTGGGTTGGCTGTCATCAGTTTTATTTTTACCTATATCCAGAATAATCTGTTGCAGCATGTGGGTCAGAACATTGTATCCCGGATCAGAAAGGACCTGTTCAAGCATATCTCCAAGATGTCCATGTCCTTCTTTGACCGTTTTCATATCGGCAGTCTGGTCACAAACGTATCCAGTGATACGGAGACCATCAGCAGCTTTTTCACTCAAGTACTGCTCAGTCTGATTCGGGATGGTATGATGCTGGTGCTCATTATCGTCTTTATGTTCCAACTTGATCCTGTGCTGGCGAGTTACTCACTGATCGTTCTGCCTGTCATTGCGGTGGTTGCGGTATTATTCCGTAGTCGACTGCGAAAAGCTTATCAAAATGCCCGTACGCGTCTTTCCCGTCTGATCGCATTTACGGCGGAGAACCTGTCCGGTATGTTTCTGATTCAAGCTTTTCACCAAGAGGAAGAACAGAAGAAACGTTTCTCGGAACAGAACGCACTTCACCTGAAAGCCAACATTGCTCAAGCCCGCTCCAATGTTATCTTCAACCGGACGTTTGATATCCTTGGTAATGCGGCACTGGTTATGATGGTCTGGCTTGGAGGTCGCGCCGTACTGGGTGAGTCCCTGCAAGTCGGGGTATTGTATGCGTTTATCAGCTATATTCGTCAGTTCTTTCAACCGATTAACCAGATTACGATGCAATGGAATACATTCCAGTCCACGACCGTATCAATGGATCGCATCTGGAACATTCTGAATACACGGCCTGAAGTTGCCGATCCCAAACCCGTGATGGCCTCCTCGCTGGAACCACAAAATGTGATGGGCCAGATTGATTTTAATGATGTGTCGTTTGGTTATCGGGCAGACCGGCCCTTGATCCAACAGATGAACCTGCACCTCTATCCGGGTGAAATGGTAGGTATTGTAGGCACAACAGGCGCTGGCAAAAGCACACTGATCTCCCTGCTCAATCGCTTCTATGATGTAGACAAGGGCAGTATCGAGATTGACGGTACCGATATCCGGCATCTGCCGCAGGCTAAGCTTCATCGGATCGTGGGTCTGATTCAACAGGAACCTTTCCTGTTCTCCGGTTCCATTATTGATAATGTGAGGATGTTTCGTGAGGATATTACGCGAGAGCAGGCGATTGAGGCCTGCCGGTTTGTCGGAGCACATGCGATGATTTCACGTTTGCCTCACGGATATGATACACATCTATCCGAACGCGGAAGCGGACTATCCGCTGGGGAGCGGCAGTTGATTTCATTTGCCCGGATCGTGGTGTTCCAGCCCCGAGTACTCATCCTGGATGAGGCAACCGCCAATCTGGACTCACACACGGAACAGCTTGTTCAGCAGGCGTTGGAATCGGTATCCCAGGGACGCACCACCATTGTCATTGCTCATCGCCTGTCCACAGTGATGCATGCCGATCGAATTCTGGTGATGGAGAATGGCGAGATTGTGGAGGAAGGACCACACCAGGAACTAATCGCAGCCAAAGGTGTATATGCAGACTTGTACACCCACGCGCGTGATGCAGGTAAAAATTCAGCTATATCAGGGTAATGAACCTGAGTTATAGTAAATACAGAACGTTGAACATGCCGCTCTGCTTATGCAGGCGGCACGTTTGGCATATCGATCAGCATTGTTAATTAGGAGGAACATCTATGCAACAACCCGAAACACCCAAGCGTGACCATCAGCAGATTCGTTACCAACGCAGCACAGCTCTATGGAAGGGAAGTCTATGCTTCCTTTTCCTTCTCTTGTGCGTGAGCTTATTATGGATCATCGTGGACGGACAAGCCGAAAGACTGGAGACCATATACTATTCCATTGCAGCCGTGCTGGGTATGTGGTTGATCGGACCGCTATTCTTCATGTTTGTGTCACGACTAACCAGAACCCCTGCCATGTTGTTATCCTGGGATGATGATGCGTTGAGCACGGGCAAACGGAAGATTCCATGGAGCAAGATTCGCAAAGTTGAACTCGCCTCACCTGCCCGCAACAAGTGGCTCCTGTCTGCTTCTCCCATGTTTGTCCTGTACTTAAAGGACGGCACACGGTCTCATATTCAGACAGATCATCTGCTGAGCAAAAAAGAGCTGAACCAGGCGGTGTCCTTACTTCAGGAGACTTTGCAGGAACAGAAACAAGATCGTTGAGTACCGGGATGGATGAGGACAAGCTCCCCACACATCACTGTGATTTCTCTACACCTATGGACAGGCTGACTTTGTAATTGCCGTAGGGCAGTAATGCTTCAAGCAGTTGACCCAGCTGCTCTGTGGTGCCGGTCTGCACTCTCATCAGATAACAGCCTTCTCCGCTAACGCGATGGACTTCAACGATGTCCTTACGATCAACAATGAATGTACGAAAGGCAGCGTGTCTGTCGCCTGAGTTCAAAAAAACCGTGACAAATGCCTGTAGGCCGAGGCCAAGGCGTTCCGGGTTCCATTTTACCGTATACCCTTCAATTACACCCAGATCTTGCAGCTTGCGCACTCTTGCACCAACGGCCTGTCCTGTGAGATGAACCGCTTCACCGATCTCTTTGTGAGAACGTTTGGCATCTTGAATCAGAATCTGCAAAATACGTATATCTGTGTCATCTACCATTTCATTCATCTTGCTTCAGCAATCCTTTCACGGTGAAATTAGTGTGGCCTAATTCCATTCATCATGTTATGTACGCCGTTAAACGGGTTGTATACCATATAGGGTAATACTATTAAACAACTCGAAGGAGTGCAAATATAATGAAAATTCAACTGATTCGCAATGCTACACTGTGGCTGGAATACGGAGGACTGAACATTCTCGTTGATCCGATGTTGATGGACGCCGAAGTCATGCCTGCATTCCCGAACACACCCAATGAGCTACGTAATCCAAGAGTGAGTTTGCCCGAAACCGAAACGGATTATCTGAATCCGGATCTGTTGATTGTGACACACACCCATGTGGACCACTGGGATGAAGCCGCGGCGAAACAACTTGGCAAAGACATTCCTCTGATCTGCCAGCCTGGGGACGAGAACGTATTTCTGGAGGCTGGATTCACGAATGTAACAGCTGTAGATGAAAAACATGAGCATCACTCTGTCCGATTCGCCCGTACATCCGGGCATCATGGCACAGGTGAAATCGGCGAACGTATGGGCAAGGTGTCCGGTTTCGTACTTGAAGCAGATGGAGAACCTGTCACCTATATTGCGGGGGATACCATCTGGTGTGAAGAACCTGCTGAGACCATCCGCCAATATACGCCTGAAGTCATTGTCGTGAATGCCGGAGGTGCACGCTTCGTGGAGGGTGATCCCATTACAATGGATGGGCCTGACGTTGTCGCCGTGAAGCGCCATGCGCCATCTGCTCATGTCATCGCTGTGCACATGGATGCGATTAACCATTGTGTGATGTCTCGTACGGATCTTGCGACTTATCTGGCATCCGAGCAGATGGATGGTCAGGTGCTCATCCCACGTGACGGCGAAAGTTTTGAGTTTTGAATTGGAGCGGAAGCTACGCTGAATCAAAGCGGAACAGAAATAAACTTTTCACACAGGTGGGTGGGATTGTAACGAACTCAGCACAAGTTATTAGTCTGTTTTTGGCTACTCTAATTTTCTAACGAATCCTAGACACGTTTTTTCCGCTTTGGGCATGATTTTACCGAGATTCATCCATCATTTTGCCAGGATACCGTGTCTCAGATTCGTTAAATATCTACTATAACGATAATCGGCACAATAAGGTGTCCCAGGCTCGTTAGCGCGTATGCGTATGACAGGACTGTGCACTTCATTTTCAACACACACCATTACCTAACTCATATGCTATCTTGTCTGCCACATCATCACTCATGTCCCCCATGCCTTCCCTTTCCCTATAAAATACAACGAAAAAAAGCTGGATGCGATGAACTCGCACCCAGCTTTTTTAATTGAAGGAACACGCTAATCCGCTGTTCACTGGCTTCCCTCTCAGGCATCATACCTGCCATTGCGCTCCCACGTGTCCCATCCCTTTATGCTAATCCATTACTGGACTTTCAAACGGATTACGTTCCATGATGCTTTCGCCAAACTCGCCGTAATCAGAGTATCAGATACAACTGCACCCCCGCGATTATGAGGAGCAACGCGGTTTGGTTGTGCCGCCGTATTAGATGCTTTGAGATCATCACTTTCCAGCACGATATGCTCGATCACGGTACACTTCCCGAAGCTGCGCAGGTCCACTTCGAGCGGAAGGGATTCTTCCAGATGACGGTTGACTGCAAATACAGTCACTTCACCCTGCTCTTCGTTATGAACCGCAATAGCTTCCAGATAAGGAACATCTGTGATTTGTTTTGTATCGT
The DNA here is from genome assembly GCF_037993015.1 of Paenibacillus sp. FSL E2-0151. Taxonomy (NCBI): domain Bacteria; kingdom Bacillati; phylum Bacillota; class Bacilli; order Caryophanales; family Paenibacillaceae; genus Paenibacillus; species Paenibacillus sp. FSL E2-0151. The sequence continues at coordinate 1,426,660 of NZ_CP150308.1, read as the reverse complement.
ATTTTGGAGACTGGATCAATGGTACCAATGCTGTTCCACGTCCGAAGAGGGACGTATGCATGAATGGATAGAAAATCGTCTGTCTCCATGAACCACCGCCCGTATCTGTCATGATCGGCGCAATCACGTTAACCAGTTGTGCCAGACAAGCCATTTTAACCCGATCCGCATGTTTGAGCATACTGATCAACATACATCCAACAAGCAGTGCATCCTCATGATTGTAGATATCCTCAAGCTGTGGCGGAGCAATCTGCCAAGGGTCCATCTTCGAATCATTTTCATTGGAGTGATACCATACATTCCACTCATCAAAGGACAGATACATCGTCTTTTTGCTACGTTTCTTCGCTTTGATATAATCACAAGTCGCCTTCACGGTATCGATAAAACGATCCATTTCAAGCGAGCGTGCCAGGAACGTTGGCGTATCTTGCTCTTGATTGCCGTAGTATTGATGCAAGGACAGATACTCGACGTGATCATACGTATGATCCAGCACCGTTGCTTCCCATTCCGGGAACGATGGCATATTCAGATTCGAACTTCCGCAGGCTACCAGCTCAATCGTCGGGTCCGTCCACTTCATGACTTTTGCCGCTTCAACAGCTAACCGTCCATACTCATCTGCCGTTTTGTGACCAATCTGCCAAGGACCATCCATCTCGTTGCCCAGACACCATGTTTTGATCGCATGTGGCTGCTTGTATCCATGCTTGATGCGAAGATCACTATAGTACGAACCTTCCGGATGGTTGCTGTACTCCACAATGTTGCGAGCTGCATCCGTACCCCGTGTTCCCAGATTGACCGCCATCATCACTTCAGAATTAGCCTGTTTTGCCCAGTCCACGAATTCGTTGAAGCCAAATTCATTCGTCTCAATCGTTCTCCAGGCCAGTTCCAGTCTGCGTTTGCGTTCTGACACAGGTCCAACCGAATCTTCCCAATTGTAACCGGATACAAAATTACCTCCAGGATAACGTACAATCGGTACATTCAACTCCTTGACCATCTCCAGCACATCCGTGCGGAAACCCTGTTCGTTCGCTGATGGATGCCCTGGCTCATAAATCCCGCCATAGACGGCACGTCCCAGATGCTCAATAAATGATCCGTACAAGCGCTTATCCACTACACCAATAGTAAAATCTTTATCAACCGTCATTTTTGCTTTTTCCATAATGAATTTCAACTCCCTAAGATTAATATAAAAATTAATTGATATTCTATGGATCAACGTTCATATTTATATTAAAATCGATTATAGCCTTAATTTCAACCTGAATTTTGCAAAATGTTATTCTTTTTACTGAATTTATGTTTAACTTAATTCTATACAGATAAAATGGAGGAACAACTGTGATCAGAGCAAATACCGATGCCGAATGGCTACCCCTATATGAAGCACTTGCCAGTGAAGTCCGTCTACAGATCATCCGCCTTGTTGCAGAGACTCCGATGAATGTGAAAGACCTTGCTGCTTCACTGGGTCTGAGTAGTGCCATCGTGACCATGCATGTCCGCAAACTTCAGGATGTGGGCATTATTCAGTCCAAAATGATACGCAAAGACGGCGGCACACATAAAATGAACAGCCTTGCTGTAGACTGGATTGGCATCTCAATGCCACAGGAAAGCGGGACAGCCCGCAAGCTTCACGAGGTTTCCGTCCCTGTGGGACACTACACCCACTTTGACGTCTATCCGACATGTGGTCTGGCTACATCCAATCATGTTATCGGACAGTATGATGACCCTCGTTATTTTCTCGACCCCGAGCGGATGCATGCGCATATTCTGTGGTTTGGCCGTGGATTTGTGGAGTACAAAATTCCAAACTATATTTTATCCGGACAACAGATCAATGCGATTGAATTGTCCCTTGAGATCGGATCAGAAGCACCTTCGGTTAATCCGAATTGGCCCTCGGATATTACATTCATGCTGAATGGCATCCGATTGGGGGAATGGACAAGTCCTGGAGATTCAGGCAACGGACGTGGCATGTTCACCCCTGAATGGTGGAGTGACAGTGTCAATCAGTACGGCATGCTCAAGGTACTGCGAATTACCAATGAGGGTACGTTTATTGATGGACAACATCTATCCGACATTACACTCGCAGATATCCCGGTCGAACGCAACCAATGGACTCTTCGTCTTTCGGTGGAGGAAGATGCTCAGCATGTGGGCGGGCTTACCTTATATGGCGAGGGATTCGGCAACTACAATCAGGATATCCTGTTCCGGCTGTACTACCACGATTGAGTTCTTCAAAATAATAAATAACACCAAAACACCTCCCAGTCGCCTGTCAAAGGCAGAATGGGAGGTGTTTTGTATGCATATGAACATGCGTAGATTATTTAAGAAAGTTCTTGTTCTAACTTACAGCGCACTGCCACCAAACAGGAAGCGATACTCCCAGTGTTTGCCGGAGATATCACTAGTTGTTACACCACCGCCAGCGTTGGAATACGTATGTAATACCTTGCCGTTGCCCAGGTAAATCCCTGTGTGCGTAATGGTTGCGCTAGATTTATTCACGCCCGAATACGATGATGCAGAGCTGCCTTTATACGACATGAAATACATCAGATCACCGCGTTTCAGGTTTTTCCAGTTCGTCTGAACTGTACCCTTGGCTTTTACATAGTCTCCCTGTTTGCGGGAATCCGCTGGAAGCTTGATGCCCAGTGCATCAATGAAGGCCTGGCGTACAAAGCTGGAACAGTCAAAAGTAGCTGTGCTGTTACGACTGGCTCCGAACTCATAAGGTGTTCCCAAATATTTCATTCCGGCTGCAATCACTTTTTCTACAGATGCATTGCCGGTCACCGATGTACCACTATTCGAACCCGATCCGCTTGTGCCGCCACTAATCGCTTGTGTGTATTTGGATGAAGAAGATATGTAGCCTGTCCGGTTAGCAGAATCCTTAATCTTATACCAATCCGAACCGGATTGCTGAAGCACCGTTACCGTTTCCCCTTTAGCGACCAAGCGAACAATCTTCGCAGAAGAAGAAGGTGTTGTGCGTAGGTTTACGCCCCAAATTACTTTTACTTGTGAATTGTTAACAGCAGCTGCCGATACCTGTGCCGTTAGTGCTCCTGTCGTCAGACTTCCCATCAGCATCGTTGCTGTGACACTTGCCGTAATAATCGTTTTTTTCCAGTTCATGATGTCGAGTTCCCCCTGATGTTACAGAATTTTAACCTGGCTTGGTTCTCCCGGGCTTGCCCCATTGTAAACGGGCTATCCATAACGTTCATCAGTCGAAAGTCCTGTATTGATATAGGCGAACTTGAGCACTAAGTATCAGGGTGTGTCCATAATCTGCTGGAAAAATTCACTGCTGATCCCTTCTTTTTGAAAGGTTAAATTATTGTAACTATTTGATATGCTTCATTTTACCGCGATAAAAGAGTTAGGTCGTTTCTCATTCAGGGTATATGCCATATGACCTATATTTTAATGATTAAAATCGCAAATATGGTAAACATTACTATGATTCATTTGCCGATTACCGTTCACCGAATTCACATTTTTGCCTCCAGACTCAATACGGATCGATTTATCAGCAGTTTCCGGTGATTATTTCGAATTTCATTTTTGCTTTCCATAAAACAAGAAAAGCCAGGGATTCCTCCCCGGCTTAACCTGTATGATGAGTAACATCACTCTACAATCGGTCGATCAACTCATTTAAGGTTCAATTCCCCATACCTTGGCGCCATCCTGATAAGCCGTCACTTTTGTCCAGGCACTGAAGGCCGATTGGGTAGAATCAAAGGAATAATCATTCGTTTGATCAAAATTCGTCCAGTTGTTTTTCGAGAAACGTCCCTGGATGATTCCGGTTTCGGCACCCGCGGCCAAACTGCCGGCACCCGCTTTGAATCCAATCTCCAGATACGTATCTGCCGTGCCCTTGGCCGGATCTATCGAAACAAAATGCCCTTCCACGTTACCACTGCCAATCTGCGCATAATCACACCAGAAGCTCAGATCAGCGGCACTATCCTTGGTGAAATAATACCGGACCTTCACTTTGCTCAAGTCCACAGCAGTTGTACCTGTATTCTTCACATTAAATTGTGGAGTAATCGCATTGACCGAAGCCCCTGAACTTCCATTACGGTATTGTACTTCAAGTGTTCCCGTTGTAACTGGAGGTGCCAATGGGGTCAACACCAATACATTTGAATTCGTCTGACCACTCGTATTAATGGCTACGACTCTATAATTATAAGCCGTACCATTCACCGCTGTAGCGTCGGTATACGTCAGTGCGGTCAAACCTGTTGCCAGATCAGCATATGCTCCGGTGCCTACCGAACGTTGTACCTTATAACTCGCTGCTCCAGTTGATGCGGTCCATGTCAGTATCGCCTGGGCATCGCCAGCCGTTCCAGTGAGGTTGAATACGCCTGGCACAACGGTACCTGCGAGTGGCGTTGCAGATGCCTGTGTCGACGGTGCAGACTCACCTACGGCATTCACCGCAGTGATGACATAATAATACGTTGTGCCGTTGGTCAAGCCTGTATCCGTGAATGTTGATCCTGTAACCCCTGTCGCTACAGACGTATAAGGACCACCATTCACCGCTGCACGTTTCACAGTATACGAGGCTGCACCAGCGGCTGCGTTCCAATTCAGAACCACTTGCTCACTTCCTCCAGTTGCTGTTACGCCAGCAGGAGCAGCGGGTACTTCCACTTCCGGACTATTCGAATCTCCGAGGAGACGATCATACTCGCCGTACGCTGTAGCCATATCCACCTGTGACCAGAACCGGTGATACGTAAAGGTAGGTGCACCGTTTTCCCACTGTTTCGTGGTTGTGTTATATGACGTTTTGTACATATTATCCAGGTAAGCCCATGCCGGATCTTGCTTGATAGCTGGACGCAGATCGGAGTATCCAATGTATACGCCATTGCCACCTTTTGCCGGATCGGAAGGTACACCTGCTGTACCTGGAATTGTATTGCCTTGACCAAAGGTTCCAGACCAGTTCGCCGGGATATAGATCTCTTTGGCAAAGAAGCGGAAGTAGTCTTTACGTTCTTCTTCTGTAACAATCCCCACACCATCATTGTAATCCCAAGCTGTATTCAACAGAGCCTCAGCCAGATCCTTGGCTTCTTGGCCTTCCGCGCTAAGTGTACCGTTCTCTGCCTGTGTTCCGGCTGCGAAGAAGGTCAGAGCTTTAACGTAACTTCCCAGAACTCCTGTGTCCTGCACTGGATCTTTGGTCGTTACACGGAAGTTCGGATTTTCCGTAAACGAACTGAATCCATTCCACTTGTCCGGTTGACCCTGCCATTCCTGACCACCCGGAATCCAGAACTCTCCCGGCGCCGGCGTTGTTGCTACCTGAACATTAGTTCCTCCCAAAATGCGCTGTCCAGCCGAATTCAGATAATACCCTTGCGCATCCGTCACCGGACGCTCACCTACAAATACATAATCCTTACTCCAGTCGATCCACTTCGTGATTACCTTCTTGGCCATCTGGAAGTTCTCAGAGGTCAAGTCCCCGCTCTCCGCAAGAATATAATACATCTCGGCTACACGCTCCAGCGGCCATGCCTGGAATCCAAACCAGGTGTTGGAATCCGGATCACGATATACAGGTGCCTCCTGATAAGCCATGTCATAGAATGTACTTACGCCTGCCGGATAGGCTTTGTATGAACCATCCAGACTGTTCGTTGCTCCCCCGCCGATGGCTCCTTCATGGGATTGTAGCCAAGTGTAGAATTCCAACTGACGTTTCAACGTCGCATTCCAATCTGCCTTCGCTGTTGCTGATTCCGGAATCAAGCCGCCAGCCGGATCAGACAAAGCATACGCTGCAACCGGGTTTTGATAAGCCTGATGGGTATGGCTCGCTCCAATGCGCCAAGCCCAATCCCCACCTTGACCCAAGCCACCTCCCCAAGACGTATACCAAGCCATGAGATACATGTTGGAATCCTTGCCTGTACCCGGAGTTGGTGTACCGTTCTTTGCACTCCCAATTTTCTGGAAGTATTTATCATACATGCCGTAGCGCAGATAGTCCCCCATCTTCTTCGCTTTATCCAGATATTCCGGATTGTTGTATCCCATCTCCTTCGCCCAATACAGCACCTGTACTGCACGTGCATCGGCATCCGTTGCGTTTGTGTAACGCCATTGCGCTGACGGTACCTGAGTTTCCTTTGTGAACAAGCTCATGAAGCCTTCGTTTGCCTTACCAAAAGATTTATCATCCTGAGATGGATGCGGAATGGCTTCCCACACAGACTCCTGCTCCCCACGCTGGAACGTGTTCACATAGGTAGCCGTATGTGATGGATTCAACAGGTTTCCATATCCATACCAGTCATCCACATCGACCAGCCAGTGCATGAGATAGGTCTGATTGTTACCATAGGTCGCCTTAAGTTCAGCATCAATCGGGTCTTTACCCGCTGCATATTGACCATTAAGTGGCGATGGATATTGATCAGGAAAAGGTTTTTCCGCTGCATACGTAGCAGGGCTGTTCGGGTTGTATGAGCTCATCGTAGGCTGCTCTTCCTTGCCGTCACCTTCGTTGACCGGGATAATGTATTTCTCCATACTGTCCCAAGCTGCTTCCAGTTGGGACCAGTCTCCCGTGTAGTGGCCATACATAGTTTCCAACCACAGCCAGTAACTGTATGCCTCTGACGTCGTCATATGACCATAATCCGGGGCCTCACTCAACAGGGTCTCAATGGAATGATACGGTAGACCCTCTGGCGAAAAATATCCGTTCGCCGGATCTTTCAACTGATCATATAATTGCAAAAACCGGGCTTCATTAATGCTGTCTGCCTGAATCTCGATGGCCTGATCTGCGGCATGTGCTGTTTGCGGCCCTGCCCAGAGTCCGGTGTATCCGGTCAACATGACGGTTCCCGCCAGCATGGCTGTTAAACTTTTTTTCGCAGCTGATTTCAACATTAATATATACCTCCCTGGAATAGTGGAAATTGAATATAATTGCTGTTGGTCTGTCCATGCTGCTCTTCTGCTTATGATTCAGCCAGTTACGGCTCCAAGCCCCATACTTTGGTGTTTCCCTGATACCCGGTTACCTTGTTCCATGCGGCAAAAGCCGTCTTGGAAGCATCATAGGAATAATCATTACTTAGATCGAAATTGCTCCAGTTATTTTTGGAAAAGCGTGCTTGAATCACGCCGGTCTCTGCTCCAGCGGCCAAACTGCCTGCTCCGGACTTGAAGCTAATCTCCAGATACGTATCTGCGGTACCCTTCGCCGGATTCACTGCGACAAATGTACCTTCAACATTGGCCGTGCCCATCTCGGCATAATCACACCAGAAGGTCATTTGATCCGCACCATCCTTGGTGAAATAATATCGGATCTTCACGGTACTGAGATCAATCGCCTGTGTTCCGGTATTCTTCACGTTGAACTGCGGAGTCGCCGCATTACTTGAATTCCCTGACCCTCCGCTGCGGTACTGCACTTCGAGTGTACCGGTCGTCACCGGAGGTGCAGAAGGCGTTAGTGCCAGGACATTGGACAGTGTCTGTCCGTTCGCATTCACGGCTGCAATCCGGTAATTGTACGTGGTGCCATTCAGCGCTGTTGTATCGGTGTAAGTCAACACGGACAATCCGGTTGCCACATCTGCATATGCCCCACCTGCCACCGAACGTTGTACCTTATAGCTAGACGCGCCCGAGGCTGCTGTCCATGTCAGGACCGACTGCGCATTACCAGCTGCCCCACTTAAAGTCAGTGCTCCCGGCACCGTCGAAGCTGCTTGCGGGGTAGCCGACACCTGTACAGAACCCGATGATTCCCCTGCTGAATTCACAGCAGTCACTACATAATAATAAGCCGTCCCGTTGGTCAGTCCCGTGTTTGTGTAGGTCAATCCATTAACCCCTGTTGCAACAGTTGTATATGGTCCTCCACTCACCTCGGAGCGCTTCACCGTATACGATTCGGCCCCGGATACAGCGGCCCAGGTCAGGTTAACCTGACTGCTTCCCGCTACAGCCTGCACGCCAGCGGGTGCGGCTGGGACAGTGACTGGTGTAACACCAGGCTCCTGTCCATACACCTTCACACCTGCATCATAGACTGGAAGGTATATGCTCTTCACAGGAGTGCCTGTGGTCAGCGTCTGGAACGAATGATCATTGCTGGCATTCCATGCACCCTGTGGGCCTGTAATGCGGAACTGTACTTCTTTACGATAATTTCCTTCCCCACCTGGATAGATCTTGGTATTACCGAAGTTCGCCGTAATGGCATAGATATGCTGGGCTGCATTCACCACAACTGGTTGGGATACCGTCGCCCCCTCCGTATAGGAGGTTGTCACTTGCACGTCCGATACCGTACGTCCGGCAGCATACACTTCACTCAGATCCAGGAAATACTTAAAAGAAAGTTGATCTCCCATTCGGGCAGGCCAAGCGGAACGATTATTAAGCTGTGCTCTGATTTCCGTATAATTGGCACCTGATGATTTGATCGCAGCCTCCACAAAGAACTCATCTCCCTTCACCTCAGGTGCAGGGAAGTTCGCCAGGGGCTGATGATTCTGACCAAATAGCAAATTCATCTTTGCCAGTGCGCCGGTAAAACCAGCATTGTAATCGGTTGCGACCTCATTGCTCACGTAATCCCCGATATCATCGGTATATCCATCCGATGCATTCGGGCCACCGACCATGGCACCATACAGAATGTGGCGATGGTTAGCCGGGATATCTTCGTTATTCAGCCATGAACTGTGAGCGGTCCGATGATGCGGATGTTGAGGTGCATTTTGCCCATATCCGACCACATAACTGCTCTGACGCGGATTATCGCCCAGAATATAATTCATCTGTGAGACAGCAAAATCCTGATATCTTGACTTTTTCACAGGATCACTGACCCAGTCGGAGTATACAAAAGAAATAAAGGATGCATTCGCTGCATATCGGAGCGATCCCCACTGATCCAGCCACGCCAGACCTCCTGGCGTATACTTGACTCGTGTCCCATTGACTCCAACCGTCCAATAATCCAGATTGCGCTCAGTCGACTGAATAAATCTTGTCGCCTCCGGCATGTTCAAACTGGACGTAATACGGGCAAGCAGAATCTGGGCACCATAATGTTTACTGTCCCAACCTTGTGTCCAGGTATAAGGCCAATTGGCTGAGCCTCCGCTAGAAGACCACCGGTCCGTAGCTGCAATGGCTTTGGACAAGTAAGCGCTATCATTAGTAGCTAAATAAAGCCATGCGCCACCCCATGCCAACTCGTCTTCGTATCCTGTCCACGAATTATAAAACGCTGCAGCATCAGTGATACAATCGGTGTATTCCCCCCGATATGTATCTGCGAAGTTGTACAGCTCTTTCGCATGTTGAAGCAGTCTGGCCGAATATGCCGGATCATCATCTGCAAATACAATCGATGACGCTGCCAGCGCTGCAGCCGTTTCTGCCGCCAGATCACTGCCCGGGCATGAAGCATCAATCTTGAACGAAGGACGGTTCATCTGCATGACTTCTGCGGGTCCCCACCAGGCATGGTCGGTATTACCTGCCCCCACTTGTCCCCATAATTCATTTGGTTTCGTATGCGCTTTCATAAAATAGTCGGTCGCCCATCGGATATTATCCTTGATCTCCTCCAGTTGTCCGGCCTGTTCATATCCGTCACTGTATTCCACGACAGACCAGGCGAGCATCGTTGCGGAAGCAGCCATCGGAAAACCAAACTTCACGTGATCTCCGGCATCATACCATCCTCCGGTCAGATCAACACCTACATCAGCTCCATCCTGCATGCCCGAATTACCACGCCATTCGACCCGATTACTCGCTGGCAACGGACCCGAGCGCTGTGCCTCATAGAAGTAAATGGCCTTTTGCAGTGCTTCAGCATAGTTCTGATTTCCAGCGGCCGCATCCGCCTTACGAATTCCTGTGCCCATCGATAAACTCCCTGCCAGTAATCCTGCCGATAACGCGATCATAGCGACTCGTCTCCACCAGCTCCCCTTCATGTTCAACTATTCATCTCCTCTTCATCAATATTCCGTATGCATTACTCTGGACTGCAAGTTTATATCGCTCCTTCCCATGGTGTATTTCAGTGTAAGTTCCACCATTAATTACCATTATAGCCGTTTGTTTCACCAGCTATATAAGCGTTGGTGACTTCTGAAATAACATTGTTGTGACCTGCTCTGCGTCATGTGACAAAAAAAGCTGTTTCTCTAACGCATATGCGCGTTAGAGAAACAGCTTCTCGCCCTTGTTATCATCAGCAGTACAAATCGAATGGCATTCTGACCATCCTGTCAGTATGTTTCTGTACACCCTAGATATCACAGAACATCTCTTAGTTACACTTTGAACTTGTTAATCTGCTCCTGCAGTTCTTCGGCCATTTTGGATAATGAACCTGCGGATGATGCAATCTCTTCCATCGAAGCCAACTGCTGCTGAGTTGCGGCAGATACATTATGAACCCCGCCCGCTGCCTCTCCGGCAATGTTGGAGATTTGACTTACATATCCTACAACCTCAGTTGTACTGGCCGACATTTCCTCTGAACCTGCAGATACTTCCTGGATTTCACCCGCTACTTTGTTGACCGCATCCGAGATCTGCTCGAAGGCTTGTCCTGCCGCAGTAACCATCTCGATTCCTGCTTCTGTCTCACTGCTGTTCACTTTCACTGCCTGAACAGCATGATCCGTATCTTTCTGAATCAATTGAACGAGATCCGTAATTCTTTGCGCAGATGTAGAAGATTCCTCAGCCAACTTACGCACTTCTCCCGCAACTACGGCGAAACCACGTCCGTGCTCTCCTGCTCGTGCGGCTTCAATGGCTGCATTCAGTGCAAGCAGATTGGTCTGCCGGGCAATGTTGTTGATTACCTCGGTAATGGTTCCAATCTCTGCTGAACGTTCCCCCAGCCCTGTAACCAATTCAGTAAGCGAAGCAATGGAATTTCGAACAGAACCCATCTGTTCAACCGCTTGCTGAATAATCATATTTCCTTCGGAAGATTGATTCGCCGCATCTACAGCAGATACGGATACACTCTGAGCAAGCTCGGCAATCTGCTCTGATCCGAGAGCCATCTCATTCATCGCCTGTGAAGAGCGCTTCACAATATCAACTTGATCTGACGTGCCCACGGCCAGTTCCTCAACCGTTTCGGAAATCTGTTCCGAGGCTTGAGTATTCTGCTCTGCACTTGCAAGAAGCTCTTCCGATGAAGCTGCTACCTGTTCGGAAGTCATCGATACCGATTCAATCATGGAGCGCAAATTACCACTCATGGTATTGAAGGAAGCCGCGAGCGTTCCCAATTCGTCTTTGTTCTTGAGCACAATCGTCTCACCCGTCAGATCACCATTGGCAATAGCCATGGCCGCTTCATTCATCTTTTTGATTGGACGTGAGATGATGCTTGCAATGAAGAATGCAATGAACACGGCGATCAGGAATGCAAAAATCGTCACTGCCAAAATCACATTAAATGTATTCTCCGCCAACTCGACAGAATCATTCGTTGCTGCATCCGATCCTTCATTGCCCAAGGTAATTAACTTGGCAAGGGTGTCGTTTGCTGTATACCACATTGGGTAGGCCTCAGTATGAAGTCTGCTTGCTCCCGCATAATCGTTTTTCAGACCCATTTCGATGAATGCGGGCATTTTAGCCAGATATGCATCATAGTTCGTACTGAAATCTTCATTATACAGCTTAAGCGCTGCTTCGTTGCCTACAAAGTACGTTTGCAACTGTTTGCGCTCATCTTCAATCTTGGTAAGAAGCAGCTGTAACGCTTCATTTAACTTGACGTTTTCGTCTTCGTCCTGTTCAACGATAATGGCCAGCGCCAACCGCTCTACATCCGAAACATCACCATTCATCATACCTAGCAGGCTTACACTCGGCATCCAGGTCTGATCCACATCATTGGCTTTACCAGACATATTATGGATCTGTATTAACGCATAAACGCTTACAACAATCAACAGAGCCACGACTATGAGAAAACCAGTCAGTAACTTGCCTCGAATCGTTAACTTCAATATCCCCAACTTATTCCCCCGCGTGTCTTCCATGTGTCCCACTCCTCAAAATAATACATATTTATAATATATCGTCACCTATCGTCGTGAATTGTATATGTTAGAATTCAATTTCTGTAAATTTCATGTAACTTCGAACATAACACAAAAAAAGTCTCCCATCTTTGGCAGAACCAGAGATAAGAGACTTCTTTCAATAAACTAAACTACCAAAACTTCACTAGACATTGCTTTCAAAAGCTAACGAAAAACACGTCGGTGTATGTTAATGAAGAAGTCGGGAATCGACTTGGTATAATTGCGGGTTGTAATCAGAACCACACTAAGCAGACTTCCGAGAATGAATCCTCCCAGAATATCTCCTGGATAATGCACACCAACATATACACGCGACACCCCTGTCAACACAGCGAGTAACAACATCCATGACCCGAAGCGACGTCCAATAAAGAATGAAGCAGCCGCTAGAGCAAATACAAAGGAAGCATGTTTACTTGGAAAAGAAGGATCAGGTACATGGGCAACCAGCTGATGCACAGTCCCTTCTACAAAAGGTCTTGGGTGACCGACCGCTGGTGATATCCCCCATTTGGCCAGAACTAGCGCTACAATGGAAGCCACACAGGCATAAAAAACAATTCGTTGTTTCGATGGATCGCCGAGAAACCATACGATAACGAGCAGTGCAATCATGACCCAAACCGCATACTCGGATGATGTGATCATAAACCAGTCCAGAAACGGTATTTGGTCTGCAAACTGATTAATCCAATTAAATAGTGATTGATTCATAACTGGCTTTTAATACCCCCATTACACAAAACAAGATTATTTTTTACATAATAAATATACACTAACTATTTGTCAAACATTCCTCACATTGACCGAAGTTACGAAATCAAAGAGGACATTTTGCTTTCTTTTTGTTAAACTAGTTTGGGTTACATATCAGTTCAATCATAGAAAGGTGAAGATTATGCTTAAAAAATGGTTATGGGGTACAGCCCTGACCCTGGCACTTGCGATTACAGGTGTCGTTGTATATTACGGATATTCGATTGTTCATTTTGCCAATAGCATCTCCACGGCTTCCGGGACTTCATCCAACTCGTCCTCTTCCGGCACAGACAACGATTCAGACACACCAACAACAACGATTCCCAGATGGGAGGGCCAAGAACGGGTGAACATTCTGCTCCTTGGTGGAGACTCAAGAGGCGACGATGCAGGACGCTCGGACTCGGTCATGGTCGCTTCCATTGATCCGGTCACCAAGAAAGCCCATCTATTCTCCGTACTGCGTGATACCTATGTCGCCATTCCCGGGCATGGAAAAAGCAGACTTAATGCAGCCTTTTCCTACGGGGGTGCGGAGCTGACCAAACAAACCGTCAGTGATCTGCTCGGTATTCCCATTCAGCATTATGTCTACACAGACTTTACAGGTTTCATGGCACTCGTTGATGCGGTAGGTGGCATTGAAATCGACGTGGAGAAAGACATGTATTACACCAGTAAAGCAGATAAACATATGTACGACATTGACTTAAAAAAAGGATTGCAGCATATGGACGGCAAGACCGCCCTGCAATATGTTCGGTTCCGGCATGATGCCACATCGGATTTCACCCGTACCGAACGGCAGCGGATCTTCATGACCGAGCTGGCCAAGAAAATGCAGAGCACTACGTCGCTTTTCAAAATCCCGGATATCCTGGAAGCCATCGCTCCCTATATCGAGACAGATCTTAGTCCAACCCAGATGTTAAAACTCGCATCACTTGGCTTCGATATCCATGTGAACGAAATCGATCAGCAGCAGATTCCACCAAACAAGCTACTCACCAATGAACTGGTCGGCTCAGCTCAGGTGCTGGGTGTTGATGTAACCAAACTCCAGTCCTACATTCAGAAACTGTTTGAAGAAGATGCCGAGTCCTCAGAGACTCCATCATCAGAGGAACAGAACTAAAACAAGCATGAGATATATCAATAGAAAAGACGGCCAAAGCCGTCTTTTTTAGTACCTATTTTCTCCATTTAATGCAGTCTTAATGTTTAACGGGTACCCTTATGTGATGAACTCCGGTTCCTGGAGGGAGGATTACAATGTGAAAAAACCGCGAATAGCGGAATGGACCGAACTGCGGGGCATTGCCTTTCTGGCAATCGTCATGCAGCATAGTATCGCTGAGTATATCTACCGCGCTGATATTGAACAACCGGATTCCATTATGCTGACCATGATTTATCATCTGACCCGATTTGGTACGCCAACGTTTGTATTTCTATCGGGTGTAATGTTGTTTTACCATCATCGTAACACCAAACCGGAATATCCTCGCTTCATTCGAAAGCGATTTGGCGATATTTATATGCCGTTTGTCGTATGGACACTGATCTACTGGCTTTCTGTCCGTATCTTCACCCCCGCGTTCTGGCTTGCAGGCATACCGGATTTTCGCAGTCTGATTCGTGAACTGTTTATACCACAGACGGGATATCATCTCTGGTTTGTTATTATGGTGTTTCAGTTCTATATTCTGTTCCCCCTGTTCTGGACAGGAGCAAAAGCCATTCAGAGACGTATCCAGAACACCTCACGTTTCACGCCCATGCAAGTCATTATCGGACTAATTCTCTTTGCAGCAGCACTATATGCCCTGCTTATGCAATGGTCCTACTATAATATGGGGGGCTGGACAGAATCCATGTCTGAGCCTTGGTCAACGTTGCTGCAATATCGCTCCTATTCATGGGTGATGTACTGGTTTTACTTTTTACTGGGTGCCGTATGTGCCTGGTCAGTGGATAGCTGGAGGAGTTGGACCACGAAGATCCTGCCTTGGACGATCTGTCTGTTTATAGGGATGTATATATGGCTTGGTTACGAAGTGCTGCGTGGGTCCGGGGATGTTGTTAATCTGAATATCTCCACCTATCTGAAACCAACCACATTTCTGATCATTATGGCTCAGATGTTTATGATGTATGGTTTCCTTGTACTGATGCGGGGCAAAGATACACGGTTTCAGCGCCTCTTAGCCTGGATTGGCCGCTATTCATTTGGTGGATATCTGGTTCATGCACTGGTGATCTACGCGATCGCTTATGTCACCAGACCGCTTCAACTCAGTGGATGGCATCTGCCTGTAACGTTGCTATCGTTCCTTGTAACCGTTGGTATTGCTCTTGCAATCAGTTGGGCGCTGTCCAAGCTTCCTGGCTCACGTTTCACCGTAGGGTTAATGCGCAAACCACGTTTAACTCCCAATCCATCAGCTGCTGTGGACAAAAGAAATTCACCTGAGCGAACTCCGTCACCCGGCTCAACTCGCAGTCCGGGAACGAGTGAGCCGTTTTAGAATAAAGAAGAGCGTCCCCTCACGGAGACGCTCTTCTTTAATTTACTTCGCTCGAAGTTGATCGTCCAGGAACAGGTTCCTGGGGACCCGGGGCTGGATGTACATTGCCCTTCTGATTCACAAATCTCTTCAGATCACCCGTTAATTGTTCCTTCAGCTTGTCCACCAGCTGCGTTTCACTAATGCCTTTTGCCTGAGCAATCTCAGCCAGGGATTTCCCTCCCTGAAGCTGCTCGTGCAGTTGAGCAGGGGTGACTCCAATAAACCGGGCAATTTCGCCCTTATCTACCATGGAACGTTTGCCATGGTGGGCAAATTCACGCCGCAAATCACGCAGCGGTGTATTAATGACCTTTTTCAACTTGGTATCCATGTCTGCCTTCGTGGCTGCAGCTTGTTCCTTGGTGAGACAACCTTCTTCCACAGCTTGATCCAAACGCTGTGCCAGTGTAGGCTTCAACTTCTGCAATAACTGCTCCTCACTAAGTCCCTTACGCTCTTTCGCAATCTGGGACAACGTCTTGCCAAGTTCCATCTGTTCTTTCAGATCCCGAAGTCCAATCCCAAGCAAGTCTGCCGTCTCACCAATCATGAACAGACCGTGTCCTGCCTGCATGCATGGCTTCGCTGGTTTGCCGGAGGAAGAAGCTTTTG
Organism: Paenibacillus sp. FSL E2-0151; assembly: GCF_037993015.1. NCBI lineage: Bacteria > Bacillati > Bacillota > Bacilli > Caryophanales > Paenibacillaceae > Paenibacillus > Paenibacillus sp. FSL E2-0151. Next base: position 1,410,525 of record NZ_CP150308.1, on the reverse strand, counting down.
ACGCATCGTCATGTTGCTCAGCACGAACGGCTGGATCAGCAAATGCCACATGTCCTGTTGCTGCTGTTATAACTACGGCTGCCAATCCGGCTGCCATCCATGTTTTCCACTTCAAATTCATTTTTCTGCCGCCTTTCCGATGTCGAAATCCTGTGCCTTCCTAGTTTGGGCCTAAAATCCACTTTTTTATGCCATAAAATACAAAAAGTCATCATTTTTCTCACAATTGATCACAAAAAATCCTATTTTTTTCAGTTTATTTCCGCTATACTAAATGTAACTTCATGATCTAGTCGAACAGTCCTTAGTCACCTTATCGCAGGAAGGACGATATGTAATAATGCGGAAAGATTGGTTAGATCCGTTTAGATCCGATCTGGAGGTCGTGTTTGCTTCAGCGGAACAACTCGTACGGGAATATCCCGAACCCTTGTCAGGACATGCATTAGAGCAGCTTCGTTCGGTTAATCCGCTGTTACGAGATTCGGGACACAGCTACATCGGGTACATCACTCCACTTTGGATGCAACACTCAGATAAACTACCCCCAGAGAAAGCACACCAATTAAGTACAGCCTGTCTCATCCATATGTTATATTTTCTGAATCAGGACGACGTGATGGATGAACAACCGGAGAATGCCACATTGAAGTTATCCCTGGGTAATCTATATTACATGGATGCACTTCAATCTTACTCGGTATTATTCAATCCTTCCTCCACGTTCTGGGTCTATTTCAGACAATATGTAGTGGATTGGGCCGTGAGTGTTACGGGTGAGCATTCCATTGATTATTTCCAACAGAATCCCTTGTTGATTGCGCAAAAGGCTGCCCCTCTCCTCATTGGAGCTACTGGTGCACTGCTTCTGCTGAATCAGTCCGACCGGATCATCCCGGTGTGTTCTGCCATCAACATCACACTCATGACACTTCAGATGACCGATGACTTCACAGACACGCAACAAGATGCTGTGCATGGAAACTACAACAGCTACCTCTCCCACATATCCGCAGCACTGAATCACAACTATCCAGTTCAACCTCTAAGCGAACGTATACATGACAATGTATACAATACACAACTCATGAACTCTTACGTAGACATTGCTTATCACTATAATCGTACACTAACATCGTCTAACTTAGGAATATCGCATCTTGAGGCGTTTGATTCTTATTTATGCAGCACTTTAGTACAAGCTGTTCAGGACATTACACAACGGAAGAAACAGCTTCTCCAAGGCGGGTTTCATCACTGGATTAGCGAGCAACAGTTGGGATTCTGAGCATAAGGACTAAGCTGATTCAGTTTAATTTTAAATATGAAGGGAATGTTGACGATGATGGTATCAGAGAAAACGTTGCATGAGGATATTATTGAAAAGGCTTGGACTGACGAGCACTTCAGACAACAATTGCACTCCAATCCGAAGCAGGCGCTTCGTGAAGCGTTTGGCATCGTAATTCCGGAGCACATTCAGGTACGTACTGTTGAGGAGCAGCAGAATAACTATGTACTTGTCATACCTCCCAATCCTTCCAAAGTAAATTATGATGTGAATTGCGGACCTTGGAGAAGTTAATTCGGGTGAGCTAATCTTGTAGTGTAAGAAATCTGGGGTAGGAACAAAAAAAGCCGCTGTATCCTTCTGTGAGTTCGTCAATCGACGAACTCGACAAAAGATACAACCGCTTCTGTTCCTACCCCTTTGGTGCTTGTAAAGCTGATCTGTCCTTGCATCGCTTCAACAATACGGAATGTCACCATCATGCCGAGGCCTGTGCCTTTGATTTTATTGGAGAAATAAGGCTCGCCCAACCGGGAGAGTGCTTCCTCGTCCATTCCTTCTCCGTTATCCCTGACATGCACCTTAATCATTCCGTCCTGCTTGTACGCCCAGATATCAATCTGGCCTTGTCCCTGCAGAGCTTCAATACTGTTCTTAATAATATTGATAAAAGCCTGCTTAAACTTCGAGGAATTGCCTCGAATATATAGATCTGGCGGAATGTCGGTGGTGATTTTACCACCTTCCAGATTAGCCATCGGTACAAGAATGCCTTCAATATGATTGAACTCATCCGAGATATTGAGCGAGATAATATGATCAAACTCAGGTTTGGCAAAGGTAAGAAAATCCGTTATGATGCCCGAAGCCCGATCAAGTTCTTCCAGTGCAATTCGCACATACCCCTTATTTTTGTTGTCTTCCTGTTCCGTCATAAGTTGCAAGAACCCTCTTGTCACCTGAAGTGGATTACGTACTTCATGGGCAACGGAAGCGGCCAATTCACTAATAATCTCCATCTTTTCGGATCGCTGCAACTCATTGTTGAACAGCTCCAGTTCCTTGGAATACTCTAGAACTTTAGTATGTTTTTCGGCAAAACGACTTCCGAGAATGGCAATCAACGAGATCACAAATGCAACCATGGACCATTTCCACCATAACAGATGATACGTCCCACTCCGCTGATAATACCACAACAGTTCAGCCACACTGATCAAGGCAAATGTACCAAATCCTGTCGCAAGCAGCATAGCTTCCCGATTTCGTTGCAGCGCTTTGGCGATGGTACCAACCAACAGGATTGTCAGCAGAATGACCAACACAATGCCAACCACACGCTGTACGAGCAGATTGTAGAGGATCTCCCATTGCCCACCTGAAGTAACATAGATAAATAGAGATAACACCGCGATAACTGAATATATGAATAGTATTTTTCGCAGTTTGGTGAAGATTCCATGCAGTCCTGGCCCGATAATCTGTTCAAAAAAATAACATAGCGCTGGCATACCCAGCAGCATCGCCAGATCAAAGACTACGGAATACAGGTCACCATATACCTGATAGAACGTATACAAAAATTGCGAGTACGTGATGATCATTGTGCCGATGGAACCCATCACGATGCATAGCGAGATCCATAATCCCTTATGGAATTTGCCAAGGAAGAATGTACAACTCAGCATCGTAATCGCTGTGAACACAAAGGTCGCGCCCAAAATTACATCAATAAGTCCGTTATGAATATATTTCTCCTGTAACGCGGCATAAGGTCCAACCTGAACAATACCTTGTATCCCCAGACGGCCTTTTTCATTTTGCGACCATACATAGAGCGTGTCACCTGAATTTTCGCTGGATAAGGGCAGCAACACAGCATTATTATCATAATTGTAATGATAGTTCTCGTAGACCTTGCGGTCTTCCAGATAAACAACAATATGATTGCCTTTAACGTTCTCAAATCGAATGGCTGAACTTTCCTCACTCAACTCAGGAATGGTCAGGCGAGTCCATAAAGAATTCGATCGATCCGTATTGCTATACTCTAATTTATCGCTGCCCTGCTTTTCCCATATCTCGTCTGCTCCCTTAACCTCACTGATGAACCCTTGATCGTCAACGTTCCCCCATTTTACTTCCCATCCTGTAATGGATACAGGTTGCTGAACCGCTCCTGTAGTTGCAAAGACTATCCCATGTGGCATGCCTAGAATAATCAATACACTCATCCATAAGATGACGATAGCTTTGGGCACATTTTTCATTCACAGCACCTCAAAGTTCTAATTTTCCCTATCTTAGATTCTCTCATTTATCATTCGCCACCGTTTGTCACGTCACCTTCTTGAGATAAAATGAAATTTCACATTTAAGTCGATTTATAGTCTTATTTCCATTTTATTGTTAAAGTTATTCAATTAATCACGCAGGTCTTCGAACTGGTTCACTATCATTTCCCGTTCTTTCTGTTCAACTTGACTGCGAAATTCAAGCCACTGCTCTGTCTCCTCATCATCATAGATGGTCCATATGTCGGAAAAAAGGAAATCCCGTAACTGGACAACTTGCCCGGACCATATACCGCCTACCCAAAACAAACCATCCGGACGACGGATGACGGTACGGGAGAACCCGGGTGTGGACGCCTTTTGCCCGATACGGATGCGTGTGATCATATTACCCAGTGTATACCAGTCCACATGAATCCCTCCCTTACATATTCAAGCTTCATCATAACATAGGCAAAACAGGAAAAGCTGTAAAAACGGTGGCTGCGATTCAATCCTTTGCTCCGGGTGTAATGGTTTCTCAAAGCAAACAAACACGCTAAGGAGATGATTACAATGAATGAGCCCCATCGTACGGTTGAGGTAGAACATAAGGATGTTCAGCATAAATCGGATTCAAGTATGGTCGCTTCCACATTTATTAAATATGCCGCATATATCATTATCTTTTTCGGATTCTTATACTTCTTGGTTAAATATGTATTCCCCAAATTCTAAGGCATTCATATCGTAGCGAACACCCGGAGATAATAACCTGTGCAAGATTACAATACTAGCGCTTTGGGTAACTACGGGGTAAGAAGCATTTGGACAACCGACAATGAAAGGAAGTGTTACTCATGTCTGACAAACCAATTAGTAACGAAGAGAGCGACCGCTATTATGACCGTTATCAGAGGTCCCGCGATATTCCACCAGAGACGGAAGTCCCGGAAGGCGATATGGATACCTTTGATGAAGTTTCCGGCAGACGGATTGTAACGGAAGATTCGGATCTGGCACCCGTAGCCGCAACCGCTGTGGATGAGCCGGAATTGGATTCACGTTTGGCTGAGACACCGCTGGAATCTGTACCGGATGCAGACCTTCTGCAACCGAACAGTCCGGTTGATCCTGCTGCACCCGATCCGGATGCGCTGCATGGTACCGATCTGCTTAATGGTGCTGGTGCAGATGCCAAACCAGAGAACGACATTCCACCACGACATTAACAGCTGTTATGACATCCTGAATGAGGAGGTGCATACACGATGAAGGAAGATCGCCAAAAGCAGGTGCATGAACCGGATAATCTCGTGACCGAACGGGATATTGACCCGGACTTCGGACTGTTCACTGAGGACTCCTTTCCCGAAGCACTTGAGGATGAGGATCAACGTGATGCGGTCGAACATGCCATTCCCAAAGAGAAGGCTTCTCGTAAGCCCTCTTCGGATGACTAACTTATATAGATCCGTAGTAGACTTAAAAAAGATGACGTCTGTAATTTCACAGCGTCATCTTTTTTGTTACCTGTAAGTTCACTTTCTCTTTGCAATTCGGCATCAACGCTTAGCGGAAACCTTACTTGCCACGGGCAGTTTGTGATCCAATCCTGACCACTTCGCTACAATCGCAGTGATGATCAATGCCACTCCATTAATAATAAATATCCAGCGTATCGGCAGCCAGCCCCCAAGTACACCACCAATAATCGGTCCCGCCATCGTCCCGATCTGGGCAGCGGATTGATTCAGACTAAAAGCCCTGCCCCGGAAACTCGATGCGGTAGCCTGCACAATCATGGCGTTAATTGCTGGAAATACAGCCGCAAAGAATAAACCATACACAAATCGTAAAATGCCGAAAGCGATATAACCTGTTGTAAAGAACTGCAGAAGATTCCCTACAGCCCCACCAACCAGTCCAATGATCAACACTTTACCGTATCCAATCCTTGAACCAATCTTGCCCCAACGCGGCGCCATAATAACTGTTGCTACCCCCACCGCTGAGAAAATAATACCCGAGCTGAGTGAGGCACGATCCGGCTGAACGCCCATCTCCATCACATAGACCGTCAATAGTGGCTCCAGAATCATGACGGAGAATGTACATATGCCCATCATGCCAAGCACCGTCATAAACAAACGATTCGCTCTTGCTTCACGAATGTCATCCATGACGTGGGAACGCGCTTTGTTCCGGTTGAAGTTCTCTTCTTTTACCCAGAAGGTTGCGATGATCGCGGAGACTAACACAACAATAGCCGAAAACAAAAATGCATTCCGGTTGCCATAATAATGACTCACCACGCCACCAATTAACGGTCCGATAATACCACCAGTGGCTCCTGCAGTGGACATAATACCAAGTGCATAACCAGTCTTCTCTTCAGGTGTATTTGTGCCTACCAGGGCAATCGCTGCTGGAACAAACCCTGCAAGCAGACCCTGGAACAATCGAACAACAATCAGCGAATACGGGTCCTGCACGAAATAATTAATTAAATACAAGACGGCAAGGCTGTATCCCGACCGGATCAGCATGGGCTTGCGTCCGTATTTGTCAGCCAGTGATCCCCAGAACGGAGACACGAGTGCACTCGCAAGAAACGTAATGCCAAATGCCAGTCCAGACCATAACTCCAGGTGATCACGAACCCCCAAGTCAGCACTTAGAAACAGGGGCAGAAATGGAATCGAGATCGAATACGCGGTGCTGCAAAAAAATACACCAATCCACAATATGACCAGATTGCGCTTCCACGAGAAGTTCATATACCCGCACGCCCTTTCCGTTACTGACGACGGGACTGCCCTGTATTGGAGCGGACGGAACAGACCCGTACGTCCCGATGCGGAAGCATTTTCCTTATTTTACACCCATCATTCCACGAAGACCATCCCTTGTTCACCACAAACACATGTATTACATTGCCATCCTGTCCACAAAAACGGTATGATAGTTGGGTAAATATCCAAATATGATTTGGAGAAAATATATAATGCAGAGATGCAAGGAGGAACGTTTTCATGTCTTTACGGTGGAAAAAAACAACCGCAGTATCGCTCGTTCTTGCGATGCTGCTTATCGTCATTAGTGGTTGCGGACGCCCTGCAACCAGTGCCGAGCAAGCGCCGGTCCCGGCCGCACCTGAAGGTCCAAACCCGGTTGCTACCATTGAGATGCAGGATGGTCAAAAGATCGTTATTGAGCTCTATCCCGAGATTGCGCCCAACACGGTGTATAATTTCATCTCCCTTGCGAATAAAGGGTTCTATGACGGCCTGATCTTTCACCGGGTCATTCCGGGCTTTATGGTTCAAAGTGGTGACCCAAATGGTAACGGTTCGGGCGGCCCGGGATACACGATTAAGGGCGAATTTACATCCAACGGTCACAAAAACCACCTGAATCATACTCGCGGAGTTATTTCCATGGCACGAAAAGATGGAGATCTGGATTCCGCAGGCTCCCAATTCTTCATCATGTTAGCTGACGCGGATCATTTGGATAATGCCTATGCTACTTTTGGAAAAGTGACCGAAGGTATGGAAGTTGTTGATAACATTGCAGCTCAGGAAATAGGTGAAGGTGACAAACCCGTTACGGATCAAGTTATGAAAAAAGTTACGGTAGACACCCACGGTCTGGAGTATCCAGAGCCGGTAAAAGTGCCTTAATCAGCAGCTTAGCCAAACAGATGAAACCTCATTTTTATATCTCGTTAATGAGTTAATGAACTCTAAACAAACAAAAGCTCTGTCCTTTGCGAATCTCGCAAGGCAGAGCTTTATTTTTTGATTTTAATGATAGCGGTTACATATATGACTTTATAAAAAATGACCTCTTCCGGCATCATCCTCAATACATCCATCCCATCAAACGTAACCAGCCGATAATCGCAATCCATAACGGGCAGCTAAAGGCAACGCCCCATGCAAGCCCTTTCAGTAAACCACGGTTTACTTCCACGAACAACGACTCCTTTCTCCAGGGAATAGTCGCAGTATCGGTAATAGTATATGATTTTATACCCGTTTTCATTCGTCACGCAACCCTCGTTTTCCTGCTTTTGTTCCGCAGATTCATGGAATGCTTTACGGGAACCTGATATACTATGACTACTGTACGATAAATGGAACCTGATTCATGTTTGGAAAGGAGATTTTCCTATGGCAAAATCCAAAAAACGCACTCCTGCTCCCAAAGCAGCAGTAGCACAGGATAAACCCACAACACTGAAGGATCTGCTTAGCAGTGATGTGCTGGAGAAGCTGAAAGCTCAGGCGGATGAAGCCAAGGCTGCCGAAGCGGCTCTTAAAGAGCAGGAACGTCAGCAAGCAGAAGAAGCTCGCCAAGCGGAGCAGAAGCGCCGGGATAACGACTTCGAATATTTGCTCAATAACAGTGCAATGGACTGGAAGAAACATAAGTAAGTATCGGGCATGACTTGAATGAGTTTCCCACCATTCACATGCCAAAATAAGTTCACAGCAGACAGATGATGAAGTTGATCTGTTCCAGAACAGGGCCGCATTGCGGTCCTGTTCTTTTTGATATATACACATATGATTCACGCATCTTGAGCCGGGTATGTTAGAAGTAGAGCGTACAACGATAATCTAACTTATGGAGGGATCAGAGATGACAGAACAACGTTTGGAAGGCAAAGTCGCGATTGTAACCGGAGGTGGATCGGGTATTGGTCAGGCTACCGCTATTCGTTTCGCCGAGCATGGGGCCAAAGTATATATGCTCGATCGCACACCCGAAAATGCGGAGGAAACAAAGCAGACGATTGAAAAGGCTGGCGGAGAAGCGTATGTGATCGAATGTGATATCTCCAAACCGGATAATGTGCAGAAGGCAATCAATCAGGCTGCGGCTGAAGCGGGTAAACTGGATATCATATTTGCAAATGCAGGCATTAACGGAACGATGGCCCCGATTGAAACGATGGAAATTGAGGACTGGGACCAGACGATGGAGATCAATATGCGAGGAACCTTCGCAACCGTCAAATATGCCATTCCTCATCTGAAAGAACATGGCGGCAGCATCATTATTACCAGTTCCATCAATGGTAACCGGGTCTTCTCAGGGATCGGTTTCTCTGCATACGCTTCCAGCAAAGCGGGACAAACTGCGTTTACCAAGATGGCTGCGCTGGAGTTGGCTCGTTATAAGATACGTGTTAACGCCGTCTGCCCAGGAGCCATCGATACCAACATTGATGATAACACCTACCCGTCGGATGATCTGAAAGAAGTACAGATTCCCGTTGAATTCCCTGAGGGTCACGAACATCCGCTCAAGGGCGAACCTGGAACGTCGAAGCAAGTGGCGAACCTCGTTCTGTTCCTCGCTTCCGATGAAGCCTCTCATGTTACAGGTACACGAATCTATGTGGATGGTGCGGAATCTCTGCTCCGTGGTTAAAAATATAAAAGCTGGCCCCATTCAGGGACAACGCCCAAACATCCCGCAAGCGACCTGATCCAGTCAGGTTACTGCGGGATGTTTTATATAAAGAGTTTATAATGCGGCGCAGACGCAACTACAAGGATTATCCCTATACCGCGGAGCTTTTACCTTTTTTCACACGATGCTTCAACCGATCTGGAATGGCAAAGAGCAAAATGTACATTAGCGAGAACAAAACTAGCGCAAGTATCTCTTCCCCAAGGATGTACATGGGATACGGACCTAGCATATCCAGCACCGAGGGTGTACTCGGCTTGTGTCTCAAAAACATATAATTCGCGTCAAGCATGACATCTACAATGTATACAATTAGTGCTGCCACATTCACAAATATCATCGAACCTGCTACAGATCTCCAGCTAGGTCGCAGCTGTTCTACCCAGGTCATGTAGAGTAAAGCCAGAATAATGCAGGCATGAGCAACGAAAAATTGAATAAATCGAAAATGTGCATAACCATAACCCAGATTAGGAGTCAGGATCGCCATAAGGGCTCCGGCAATGCCTGCAAACAGCAGTGCAGTATGCAACAGTCGACTGCGTGTCAGTAGTAACAACGCCGATAATAGCAGAGACAGACTGCATAGTTCGAGTGGCAGTGACGTCTGCAGGCTCCATATCCCTCCATACACATACCAGAGCTGCAGCACGATTTCGGAGGCAAACATGATACAAGCCAGAACAATCCGCAGTATGCGGCGTGCCCTCTCTGACCATGATCGAAGATGGTGTCGAAGCAAAAACATCAGTACAATCAATGCTGTAATTACGCTAATTGAAACGATATGTGAAGTGGAGAACAGGATAAACGGCTCTGCATCATAAGGGTCCAGCCATGGTGGATACGCCATGCATCTCTTCTCTCCTTTACAAGAATCTCACCAACATTATCTCTCTTTAATGTTAACTTTTTCATTTTGCCATTGAATGAAAGAGCTGTCCAGTTGGAATTCTAAATAAGCATTGTAATTTAAATATCTTTATGTTAAGATAAATTCAGAAACAAAACAAACTAAAAGTTAGTAACTTTCTTAATCGAAATAAAATATACCGTACTTAACAAACGTTCAACTGAACATTTACACTATCCCATTTCACCTAGGAGGAATTATTATGCAAATCAAAGGACTTCACCACGTATCCGCTCTAACAGCACATGCCGATCAGAACTATCGTTTCTACACCAACATCATGGGTTTGCGCCTCATTAAAAAAACGGTCAATCAGGACGACGTGTCCGTCTACCATCTCTTCTATGGCGATGAAAAAGGCAATCCGGGTACCGAACTTACCTTCTTCGAGATTCCGATGGCCGGACAGACACGTGAAGGTGTGAACAGTATATCTGGCACGTCACTGCGCGTTCCAAGTGATGCAGCACTGACTTACTGGCAGCAGCGTTTTGACGAATTCGAAGTCCCACATGGAGAGATTGTTGAACGGGGTGGTCGTGCCACGCTCTCGTTCACAGACTTTGAAGGACAACGTCTGATTCTGGTCTCGGATGAAAATAATACAGGTGTCGCTGGTGGTAAACCATGGGATCAGAGCCCTGTGCCTGCCGAGTATGGCATTGTAGGCCTAGGCCCTATCCATCTTACGGTAAAAGATGCTTCCCTTACCGCTCCGGTTCTTACCGAACTGCTCGGTTTCAGAGCTAAAGGAAGTTACCCTGCCTTTACTCCAGGTCAACCTGATGTACTCGTTTTTGAATCCGGTGAAGGTGGTAGCGGCTCCGAGGTGCATGTTGAGGAACGGAATGACCTTGCCCAAGAGCGTCCTGGACGTGGCAGCGTACATCATGTTGCGTTCCGTGTGGATAACGAACAAGAACTGAAACAGTGGGTGGAACGGGTTCGTAACTTCCAATTCCCTAACTCCGGTTTTGTAGATCGCTTCTACTTCCGCTCCCTGTACTTCCGTGAAGCAAACGGTATTCTATTCGAACTTGCAACCGATGGTCCGGGATTTGATACAGACGAAGAATTGGAGCATCTGGGTGAATCGCTTGCTTTGCCTCCATTCCTTGAAGGTCGCCGCGCCGAGATTGAAGCCAATCTTAAACCGCTGGATACCGTCATTCGTTAATATTCGTAACAAAAAGAAAATAAAAAACGATGTTCACCAGGCAACTCTGAATACCGGATACGGTTCAGGAATCGCCTAGTGAATCATCGTTTTTTTTATGTTTATGCTTGCCTTGCCCCTTCTGTAAGGTCGCAAACTTGCAGATTGTGTTTTACTTCGTCAGATACGATGTTGTGAGCGGTACAAACAGAGCCGAACCCGGATCTTCAGATACAATCTCTACATAGACAGCGTCTGTACCTTTAACATCCACATCTAGACTCATCATACCGCTTTCTGGAGTGATATTGAACTTTTTGAGTGTCGCGAGATCCTGATCATAGATATGAATCTCCTGATTTCCTTTCAGCGCGGCAAGTTCCAAGTGCAGAGAAGAATACTTTTTACCCGTATTAATCTGGATATCATCCCCCTGTTTCGTAGGATCATTATGCAGATAAACATCCTTGTAATCCTTGCCTTTATATGTGGTATCCTTAGGATCTTTGGTGTGCCAAGCGGTAGATCCCAGTACGGATGTTCCAAGTGCACTCAGCGTTACTTTTCCGTTGGTTACGGGCGCAGATCCATTCTTTCCACCAATCAGGACGGATGAAGTTGCACTGTCATAAGTGATCTCTGTCCCAAGCAAAGATCCCACAGCACGCACAGGCAAATAAGTCGTTCCGTTGTAAGTGATAGGCAACACTGTTTTACCATTGGCATCTTTGGCTGTCACCGTGGCACCATCCATTTTTAGCGTAATCTTGCTGTTTAGATAGGCTTTAATCTGCTCCAACCCTGTTGCTGCGAGTGCACCTGTTCCGATCCCAAGCGTTAGTGTGCCTACCATCAAACCCAGTACAACTTTTTTCTTCATCAAAATCCCTCCTGAATGTTAAAATGATTTGTCCTTTATACATTTAAACGACTAAAGTGATAATGTCAATTGTTTCCTACGTTTTTAGTACACAGTGCCTATTTCCGGGCAGCACAAAACGAGGCTGTATGTCCCCATTTTTTTCAGCCTCGCCCTGTTTCCCATTGTCCGTATACGGAGAAAGGAAGATATTCTTGTCAGTTGTTCACTTAACTCCACAATCGAGAACTTTTAATTCCCACTGCACTATGATATCAACAGGATGATATCAATCAAAAGATTCATAATATTCTTCTTCATACACTTCCATGCTGTACTTCAAATCTACGGCCTTCCACTCGCCATCTTGATACTCATAAGCAAATGTCAGATCACCCGCATACAAAGCCGCACCGTAAGATCCTGCTGCTGATACGACAAGCTGGCCATCCTCTACACTGTAATAGGTAACTCCACCGAACCCCAACTCTTCGTTATATACGCCGCCACTCGTATCTTCCTCGATCCGTAAAGGTTCTGCTTGAACGCCATCAACGGCGACATCAACATCCACACGGTCTGATCTAACCGTAACTTTTGACTTCACATGTTGTTTCGCAATCTCATCCAGAGATTGCATCTTCATCTCTTCCAGCGTTACCGGATTAATGATACGTGCTTGTCCCAAATAAATACCTGTTCCATGACCTTCCGTGTACAAAACGATAATTTCTTTCTGGCCGTCTCCATTCAGATCCAACTCGTGCACTTCGGGTTTGTAAGACCCGCCTTCTCCCTGCCAATCACTAAATTCTTGCACTTTGCCGTCCACTTCCAAAATCATTCCGTTATATATATATCCTGAACCCTCAACTTTCATAGGGTATAATCTGACCTTCTCATTCTCTGGAGCTATCGAAATGTATTCCTCTTTCACGGGGATGGATTCCTGTGTTGTCTTCGCTGTGTCATGCATTTTATCTATATTGGAAGCCTCGACCACTTCGGTCTGGCTGGATTGATCATCTATGTTAAGCTGTTTTTGCGATTCATTCATGGTTCTGGCAGCCGAAGTTGTACTAATCGTAGCTACCGCCAAAATAATCATCAGCAGGATACCTGTCCAAGTTTTCAATATACTGGGCTCCTTTATCTGTTGTGATAATCCTATTATATCTTCATTTATCGCCTGCAAGTTGCGAATTTGTTAATCTTTCATAAAATAATCTTTACAAATTTTCGTTTTCACGAAAGAACGTTCGGCTTTAACCAGAATAAGCAAATTATCATGCCAAAACTGTTCTCCAAAAACAAAAAAAATCCCGAACACAGCTTAAGGCTGCATCCGGAATGCTTTGGTTTTGTCCAATAACCGATCGGTTAATTGTCTCAGTTCTTCAGCCGAGGATGAAATCTCCTCCATGATGGCTGTCTCTTCGTGTGCGGCATCCATAATTCGTCTCGCCTCATCCGAGAACGATCCGGCTTTCCCCTGGATCTTCTTCACATGACCGTGCGTTTGCTCCACGCGACCGGTCTGTTCTGCAATCTTGGAACCGATATCATGCGCACCCTTCATAAATACTTCCACTGTTCCTGTCAGTTCATGCAACGTCTGATCCACAGAGACGGTCCGCTCCGATTCATTAACCACGAGACCATGCTGCTCATGAGACAGTTGGGCTGTCTCCCTGATCCGCTCTTGCACACGACTAATCAGCTCATTAATACGGTGTACCGATTCCTTACTTTCGTCTGCCAGCTTGCGGATCTGCTGCGCCACGACTGCAAAACCAGAACCCTCTTCGCCAGCTCGTGCAGCCTCAATGGAAGCATTCAAGGCAAGTAACCCAGTTTCCTCTGCGATGTTTTTGACAGACTGGGTAATTACCTCGATATCGGAGGCTTCCTTCTCCAGCAACAGCATAATATCGCGGGAACGATTGTGCGACTCGGCCAGCTCGTCCATCCCTTTCATCAACGATGAGAAAGTCTGTTTTGTATGATCCACCGATCGTTCCATCTGACCGGACATCTCTGTCATGTCCATTGACTGGCTATGCATACGTTGGAAATCGTTCAGCATCTCATCCGCAGTGATCAAAGATTGATGGGAAGTGACCTTCTGTTCTTCTACGCCTACTGCAATATGATCTACCGCATCCGACATCATCTCGATCTGTTCAGCGGCCTGGGTAATCGCTTCACTCAGAGACTGTGCGTTCTGTGAAGTCGTTCTTGTACTGTCTGCAATATCATTTACAATGCTTCGAAGGTTAGAAACCATTGCGCGAAAAGCATCATATAATACAGTAAGTTCATCCTGCGTGCGTCGCTGCGGAATCTCGGTTGTCAGATCTCCCGCTGATACCTGCTGTGCAGCCCGGGACAGGTGAACGATTGGACGAGTCAGCCAGCGTGAGGCAAACCATCCCAGAATCCCGTTCCAGCATACTCCCATGATCAGGATAATCGATATGTATACCCAATTCGGAATATCTAACGTAATCCAGTCTTTGACAAAAAATATAAAAAAGCCGCTAGTTCCGTAGGTAATAATCGAAATCAGTACCAGACCTGCGACAGTCTTTGCTCCTAAAGTCCATTTCATGTGCACACCCCGTAGTCCTTTTTTCCTATTTTACCAATCATGTACCAAATTTCATGTGATATACATCACTGAAACCGTTCTATTCCCCCCATACTTGCCGTTCATGCATGACTTCTCTACCATAAAGCGCATAATGTATAAGACAAGCTTGGCCGCCCCTCCCTTTCTTAAAAATTGAATAATATTCCATTTAAAATCCCTAATTTTATTTATTATCGGCACAAGAGGCCAAATGATTTAGATTGGCATCCATTTTGCTTAAATGATATACTGAGTGCGCTTCAGCAACGCTGGAGCCGAACTATTTTTATTGATGCCACTGGAGGCGAACGAGATGTCTACTATGTCCACACGGACGGAGAAAGATTTTATCGGTGAAAAAGAAATCCCGGCTTATGCTTATTACGGAATTCAGACGGTACGGGCCGTGGAAAACTTCCCGATTACCGGCGTTCCGGTACACCGGGAGCTGATCACGGCTCTGGCTGCGGTGAAGAAGGCAGCAGCGATTACCAACATGGAGTTGAAGATGCTGCCGAGCAAGATTGGCGATGTAATCGTCATGGCGGCTGAAGAAATGATGAAAGGCCATCATCTGGATCATTTTATTGTAGACTCCATTCAGGGCGGTGCAGGCACCTCCATGAATATGAATATGAATGAAATTTTGGCCAACCGCGGGCTGGAACTGTTAACCAAAAGCAAGGGAGACTACTTCCATTGCAATCCCAATAATCATGTGAACATGTCCCAATCTACTAATGACGTGGTTCCTACAGCACTGCGCATTGCGGCGTACCAACTGTCGGAGACGTTACTCGCTACCATGAGAAGACTACAGGATGCGTTCCGTAAAAAAGAAGTGGAATTCAACGATGTGGTCAAGGTTGGCCGTACCCATCTTCAGGATGCCGTACCTATTCGCCTTGGACAAGAATTCGGAGCTTATGCCCGTGTAATCGGACGGGATATTGAGCGTCTTGAATTCGCCAATCGCCGCTTGCTTACCATTAACATGGGTGCAACTGCGGTAGGTACAGGACTCAATGCAAAACCCGAATATATCGTCAAAGTTACAGAGCACCTGTCAGCTGTTACCGGACTACCACTACAAACAGCTGAGGATCTCGTGGATGCAACCCAGAACACAGATGCCTATCTGGAACTTTCAGCGGCGCTGAAGGTATGTGCGGTTAGCCTTTCCAAAATCTGTAATGACATTCGCTTGATGGCTTCAGGCCCGCGTGCAGGATTCAATGAATTGCGCCTGCCACCGCGTCAGCCAGGTTCGTCCATTATGCCGGGCAAAGTCAACCCCGTTATGGCGGAAGTCATTAACCAGGTATCCTTCCAGGTGATGGGGAACGATCATACGATCTGTATGGCGTGTGAAGCCGGTCAATTCGAGCTGAATGTCATGGGCCCAGTTATTGCGTTCAACTTGCTGCAATCGCTGAAAATTATGAATAACGGCATCGATGTTTTCACGCGTTATGCAGTTGAAGAGATGGAAGCTAACCGTGAGCGCTGCGAATTAATCATGAACCAAAGTTTCAGTATGGTTACGGCATTGAACCCGCACTTGGGTTATAATGTGGCAGCTTCCATCGTGAAGGAAGCGCTCAAGACTGGACTTTCCTTACAAGAGATTATTTTGGAACGCGGATTGCTGACACCGGAAGAACTGGAAGAGATTCTTCATCCGGAACAGATGACTACACCAGGGATTGCCGGAGAACACTTCCTGCGTAATATGGAACGATTGTAGGTAATCAGGAAAACTGGTGCAGCAATCCAAACACGAACTAATTAACAAGAACCCCCACAGACCGTTTATCCGGTTTGCGGGGGTTCTTGTATTCAGAGATGATAAGACGCCAGCTATTCGATTAAGCCCACCGTTTACGCTCAAGGGAAGGCAGAATCTGAAGTTCCTCCCTGTACTTGGCAACCGTTCTGCGGGAGATGACAATCCCCTCCTCGGCGAGCAGTGTGGCCAAATGACTATCCGAGTATGGACGCTGAGCCTGCTCCATGCGAATGATTTCTTTTAATCTTCGTTTTACCGCTGATGCTGATGTTTTATCCCCTGACGTTGTACTGATTCCCGAGGCAAAAAAAGCCCTGAGTTCATATACACCATGTGGTGTCTCAATGTATTTACCGTTCACCGCCCGACTTACCGTTGATTCATGCATGCCAATCTTCTCTGCAATAACAGCCAGATTAAGTGGTTTTAGCGCGGATGGGCCTTTGACCAAAAAGTGCTTCTGCTCTTCCATCACTGCCGCCAGCACACGCACTAAAGTCCTGCGCCGCAAGTGTACACTCCGAATGATAGCCCTCGCCTCTGCCACACGGGTAGACCAGATTGTGTCCGGAGCCTCTTCCCTGATCCAGCGGAAGCACGCTTCATTCATCGATACCCGAGGGTTACCTGCTGTATGCAAACTATAATGGACCTCACCGTTACGCACCCCAACAATGGCATCCGGAATAATGTAATGTGGCCGTTCTATACATCCGATCGATCGACAGGGCTTGGGATCGAGACGTGTAATATAGTCATAGGCAATCTGAGCTTCCTGCGAAGTCATGCCTAATCGTCTCCCTGTTCTACCTGGGTGAAAAGGAACCAGTGCTTCCAATCCCGCTTCCACCATCCACTCCGCATTCAGCGCTGCTGATGGATCACGTCTAATCTGGAGCAACAGACATTCTTGCAGATTCCGCGCCCCTACACCAGCAGGGTCCAGCGATTGGAGAAGCTCCAGTCCCGCTGCAATCTTGCTCATCGGAAGCTCAAGTGTTGCTTGCACCTCTGCCAGTTCAACCGTCAGATAACCATCATCATTAACGCACCCTGCCAAATATACGGCCATATTTTCCAATTCGTCTGAAATTGTCATCACTCGAATTTGCGCAATCAGCAATTGTTCCAGAGTAGGTTCGGCACCTTTAGCCTGAAGCAACGGATCATAGGAATCATACCTGCGCTGATCCATTCGCCGCGGAATCCGGGCAAGGGGCACAGCTTGTTCTTCCAGTTCAAGCACCGGATTTTCCTCCGCTGCGTCCAGCAAGTAACGAGTCAGATCCTGGCCAGACATGGTTAGCAAATGAAAGGATTGTTTCATCTCCGGCGTGATGGACAGCCGAATACGTTGTTCCTGTACCAACTGAACACCTAACATCCGTTACCCTCCTTATGCCTTCGGCAATAAGCATCTGTGTTTCTTATACGAACAAAAGGATTTGCAGGGATAATAGCATACTATTCAAGCGAATGTAAGAAGTTTTTAGTTGGATTATGAGTTTCTGTCTAGTATTTCTCCGACACCAGCTTCGCCTGGGTAAACAACAGCAGATAGTCTCTTCCACCTGCCTTGGAATCCGTGCCTGACATGTTAAATCCGCCAAATGGATGTGTGCCTACCAGTGCTCCGGTACATTTCCGGTTGAAATACAGATTACCCGCAAAGTATTCGCGTCTTGCCTGTTCCAGATGTTCACGATTACGTGAGATCACCGCGCCGGTCAGACCATAGTCTGTATTATTGGCGATATCCAATGCATCCTGGAAAGATTCTGCTTTGATGAACGCAAGCACAGGTCCAAAAATTTCATCCTGAGCAATCCGGGCTTTTGGGTCCACATCGGCAATTATGGTTGGTTCAATGAAATAACCTTCAACGTTCCCTGTACCGCCACCGTGCACAAGACGCCCCTCACCCTTGCCGATTTCAATATATTCCGTGATCTTTGCATATGCCTTGTCATCGATAACCGGCCCAACTTGACTGCCAACTTCAAGAGGACTACCCATCGTCAGTTTCTGTGTCCGTTCAATCACTTTTTGCAATACTTCATCATATACATCCTTATGAATAATGGCACGGGAACACGCCGAACATTTCTGGCCTGAGAAACCAAATGCCGAAGCGGTAATGGACTCTGCCGCGAGTTCCAGATCACTGTCACTGTCTACTACGATAGAATCCTTGCCGCCCATCTCTGCAATAACCCGTTTGATCCACTTCTGACCTGGAGCTGTTCGTGCTGCACGTTCATTAATTCGCAGTCCCACATCTCGGGAACCGGTGAAGCTGATAAACCGGGTGAGCGCATGATCCACGAGATAATCACCCACTTCACTGCCTGGTCCTGGTAAAAAATTCACAACGCCATCCGGCAGACCAACTTCTGCGAGCAGCTCCATAAACTTGGCGGCAATCACCGGAGTTGTGCTGGCAGGCTTCAAGACCACTGTGTTGCCAGATACCAGTGCAGCCGAAGTCATGCCTGCCATAATCGCCAGCGGGAAGTTCCAAGGTGGAATAACAACACCAACACCCAGCGGAATATAGCTCAGCTCATTATCTTCCCCTGCAATCCGCACGAGGGGCTGCGGTTCACTCAGTCGCTGCATATCCCGTGCATAGAATTCCATAAAATCAATGGCTTCTGCTGTATCCGCATCGGCTTCAGGCCAAGTCTTGCCGGCTTCATAAACCATCCATGCAGAGAACTCATGCTTGCGACGGCGCATAATGGCAGCTGCTTTGTATAGATAACGAGCCCGTTCATTCGGGTCAGTATGTTTCCATGTGTGGAATGTCTCCGCTGCTGTCTGAATGGCCTTTTCGGCCAATTCCTGATCTGCCTGATGGATCGTTCCGACAACTTGATTCTTGGCTGCGGGGTTCACGGAAGTTAACGTGCGGCTGCTTGTTATTTTTTGCCCACCAATAATAATCGGGTATTCCTGCCCAAGTTCAGCTTCTACCTGACGAAGTGCGTCTTCAAATGCTTCCTGGTTCGCCTGGACTGCAAAGGGTGTGAATGGTTCGTTAACAAAAGGGATATTCATCAATGATTCCTCCTTCAGGATGTGGGATTCGCTGGCTGCTCGCCTGAATTATTTTGCATGTTACTCATCACCAAATATATGTAGCAAAATCCGTGCCAACTCCGGTTGAGACTGAAATATTTTTCTCGTTAAATTTAACTAAAGAAAATTCACACGGGCCACTCCGATGACAGAATAACCTTCCGATCGCTGTTATCCCCAGATTTTTTTATTTCCTTTTTATAGAGGGAAAATCCGGGGATAAAGGCGAGCGCTCCACTTCTTCAGGTTCTTTCTGTCCTCTCCGTTTTGTGTAAATGTTTAGTTCAATTTAATTTTCATGAAAAATAGTAGACATCACCAAATCTGGCACGTTTCTTGCTTGAATTAAAGATGCACAATGCTGAGGGAGGAAACGAAAATGAGTGTGGGAACGGAAATATATCGCAAAACCTTATTAACCGTGGCAGGCAACAAAGCTGTAGAGAACCTGTCCATTAGATATGGTAAGAAGCTGGCAGGCAAGTTTATTGCAGGAAACACCTTGGAAGAAGCTCTCGAAGAGATCCACATACTCAATAATAAAGGCATTATGGCTACACTCGATCATCTGGGCGAAGGCATCACTCGCCTGAGCGAAGCGGCATTGTACAGGGATGAGTATGTACGCCTGGTAGAAGGCATTGCACGTGAAGGCGTAGACTCCAACGTCTCGCTAAAACCAACCCAGATGGGCCTCGCACTTGACCCGGAAGAGGGTTATCGAAATATCCGTACCGTTGCCACACAAGCCAAATTGCATGATCTATTTGTCCGAATTGATATGGAGGATAGTCCATTTACTCAAGCGACGCTGGATATTGTCCGAAGACTGCACTCGGAAGGACTGCATAATACAGGCACAGTATTGCAAGCCTACCTGCATCGCACCGAAGAAGATACACGTGATATAATTCGGGAAGGTATTCGGCTTCGGCTGGTTAAAGGTGCTTACAAAGAACCTGGATCAGTCGCCTATCAGAATACTTCTGAAGTCATTCATCAATTCAAAACGATGATTCGTAATCACCTCGATCAGGGTGTGTACACTGCGGTTGCCTCGCATGATGATCACATCATTAACTGGACGAAACAATACGCCAAGGATCGGGGGATCTCGACGGATGCCTTTGAATTTCAGATGTTATATGGTCTGCGCATGAGCGAACAGGAACGTCTCGCCAAAGAAGGCTATCGCATTCGCTGTTACGTACCTTATGGCACCATGTGGTATCCGTACTATACCCGCCGTTTGGCCGAAAAACCGGCTAATCTCTGGATGGTCGTTAAGAATATGTTCCGATAGTTATTCTCCAACTGGATCAATATATATGAAAAAAGACAAAAGAAAACCATGTTGCCTCTTTTTTTCTGGGCACATGGTTTTTTTCTGTACGAACACTTTAGCAGAGCATCCAACTTTCCTTTTCTCCGGTTCTTCTCTTAATGTCTAAAAAATTAGCATCCCCAATTTTAAATGTCTATTTTTTTGGACACATCCATTTATTAATCAAAATTATACGCTCGAAAAGTTTAACTGCTTAACTGTTGAATAAGAATAGAAGCATTAGCATTGGTCTGTGTTCCACCTGCTAGTGTTTGCAGACCAACAGCTGATGCGCTGGAATGATTTCGTAATGTCAGCACATCACCGGGAGCAGCCGTAATAATGACCATGCCTGGATTCGGTTGAGTCCCAGCTCCTGAACCATAGACACTGCCACCTACAGGGGCTCCGTTTTGATAAAGGGTGAATTGGTTTGCCTGCACACCTGCAACGTTGAAAAACACCGCATAGTCCCCAGCATTACCAATAATAATCGCAGCGGTATTGGGCGCATGAGTAATATTAGTAAGATTTTGGTTGCTGTCGAAGATTACATCCGCTTCAATAGCTACAGTTTGAGCTGAAGTATTAAAAATATAGGCGTACGAGGACAACCCTTGCCCTGCTGTACCGGTTGCTCCAGTGACACCTGTTGTTCCGGTAACCCCAGTGCTTCCTGTTACTCCCGTAATACCCGTGGCTCCTGTTACTCCGGTAGCCCCGGTACTTCCCGTTGCTCCAGTAGCTCCAGTGCTTCCCGTTACTCCCGTAACGCCCGTGGCTCCTGTTACTCCGGTAGCTCCGGTACTTCCCGTTGCTCCCGTAATGCCCGTGGCTCCTGTCACTCCGGTGGCCCCGGTGCTTCCCGTTGCTCCCGTAACGCCCGTGGCTCCTGTCACTCCGGTGGCCCCGGTGCTTCCCGTTGCTCCCGTAACGCCCGTGGCTCCTGTCACTCCGGTGGCCCCGGTGCTTCCCGTTACTCCCGTATCGCCCGTGGCTCCTGTCACTCCGGTGGCCCCGGTGCTTCCCGTTACTCCCGTATCGCCCGTGGCTCCTGTCACTCCGGTGGCCCCGGTGCTTCCCGTTGCTCCCGTAACGCCCGTGGCTCCTGTCACTCCGGTGGCCCCTGTGCCTCCTGTTACTCCTGTAACGCCAGTGGTTCCTGTTACTCCGGTAGCTCCAGTACTTCCCGTTGCTCCCGTAATGCCCGTGGCTCCTGTCACTCCAGTAGCTCCGGTACTTCCCGTTGCTCCCGTAATGCCCGTGGCTCCTGTCACTCCAGTAGCTCCGGTACTTCCCGTTGCTCCCGTAATGCCCGTGGCTCCTGTCACTCCAGTAGCTCCGGTACTTCCCGTTGCTCCCGTAATGCCCGTGGCTCCTGTCACTCCAGTAGCTCCGGTACTTCCCGTTGCTCCCGTAATGCCCGTGGCTCCTGTCACTCCAGTAGCTCCGGTACTTCCCGTTGCTCCCGTAACGCCTGTGGCTCCTGTTATTCCGGTGGTCCCTGTCGCACCCGTAACTCCTGTGATGCCTGTGGCTCCTGTCAATCCAGTAGCTCCGGTGCTTCCCGTTGCTCCCGTAATGCCCGTGGCTCCTGTCACTCCAGTAGCTCCGGTACTTCCCGTTGCTCCCGTAACGCCTGTGGCTCCTGTTATTCCGGTGGTCCCTGTCGCACCCGTAACTCCTGTGATGCCTGTGGCTCCTGTCAATCCAGTAGCTCCGGTGCTTCCCGTTGCTCCCGTTACGCCCGTGGCTCCTGTCACTCCGGTGGTCCCAGTGCCTCCCGTTACTCCCGTAGCTCCTGTCACTCCAGTAGCTCCGGTGCCTCCTGTTACTCCCGTAATACCCGTGGCTCCAGTTACACCCGTTGTGCTCAGCGTTTCTCCCAATAACTCCTGGGATACCAATCGGTGAGCCGCGACTAATTCGCCTGCGGCATTTTTACCCCATACGGATATTTGTGCTTCTGGAGCAGCCGTGTCTGAGGTTGAAAATACAAACTCAAAAGCATCAAAATTCCCATTATAAACTTTGGTTATGACCTGATTAGGTGATACATTGAGCAGTTCTTCTACATATAATGTTCTGACTCCATTAAGGTAATAGCCCCGAAGAAGCACCGTGAACACATCTGTCGCATTCCGGTTATCGATTTTGACCGTAACGGATTGAGTTGGTCGGATCCCCGTTATTCCTGAAATATTATTCTCAATGGGCCCAGTTGATAGAATGGCCATTTCATCACCCTCCTTTGGTTCTTCTTCATGCGGATAGCCTTCATATAGCATTATTCAGAAGTTTCATAATGGTGTGGACAATTCATGTTCTATACGAATAATCACTTCAACTGCCCGTGTAACATATTGAGAAATAACAGCTTAATAAGGTAACTCAAATGTCATTTTTAATAACTCAACCCTCACTTTAAATTACTGAGTCGCTCATAAAAACTAGCATTAATTCCTTAAAATAATAGTAAAAGGAAATATCAGAAATGAAAATTCAACATTGATCTCTTCTGTGCCGACAACATGTATGCTTCATGTCAAAAAATATATACACACCTCATTTGGAAAGTTATAATATGGGTAACCATCATTCTCCAGTCATTTCATATGTAGATCACTTTGTAAGTAACTCGTGTAAAAGAAGTCGTTTCCAAAAGTTATGTTCTAACTGAGGTGATATCGATGAAACATTTACTTCCAGAATTAATGTCTTTATTGCGTACGGATATGGATGTTCTGGATACAGACCTCCCCACACTTACCATTCCGTCATCAACATCGTTGGTAGATGCCTTCTGC
Source organism: Paenibacillus sp. FSL E2-0151 (assembly GCF_037993015.1). Taxonomy (NCBI): domain Bacteria; kingdom Bacillati; phylum Bacillota; class Bacilli; order Caryophanales; family Paenibacillaceae; genus Paenibacillus; species Paenibacillus sp. FSL E2-0151. The sequence goes on along the minus strand of NZ_CP150308.1, from coordinate 1,386,913 downwards.
TTATTCGACACATCTTCTTATTTATTCATTCAGGATGATGGCCCTCTATTGGGATATATCGCCGTATCCGATGTTTTGCATGCCATGATGCATGCGCATCGCCTAATAGAAGCTTATTTTGAGACCACACTGGAGACAGCGGGTTCAGCTCTGACATTAATTAATGAAGATGCCAAAGTGGCCTACTGGACAACTGGCGCGGAGCATGTTTTTTCGATCAGCAAAAATGATATTATCGGACAACCCGCGGCGGACTTTTTTCCTCCAGATCGGCTACAGTCTCTCAAGACGTTGTATACCGGCGAAACGGTCTATCGCAAACAGCATCAGCCACGGCCCGACCTCTTCGCCCTGATTAATGCTCGTCCTGTCCAACTGGATGGACATATTGTGGGTGCAGTTGCTGCCGAAGTGGATATAACAACCGAAATCCGATTACATCAGGAACTATTACATATGACCTCCAAAGTCCAGCACCTGGAGAAAGCCGTTGCTCGGCTACGTCCCGAATTAGATCCATTTGCCAGAATCAAGGGCAGCAGCCCGGTCATCAAGCAATGCATGGAGACCATTCGCAAGATCAGTACCACCTCAGCAACCGTACTTATTCTCGGGGAGAGCGGCACAGGCAAGGAGTTATTCGCCAAAGCCATTCATGATCTCCGTGAATTGCAGACTGCACCGTTCATCGCTATTAACTGTGGGGCAATCCCTGCTTCCTTGTTCGAAAGTGAATTATTCGGCTACGAAAAAGGCGCCTTCTCCGGAGCGGATCCCAAAGGCAAAAAGGGCAAGATTGAGCTTGCCGAAGGGGGTACTCTTTTTCTGGATGAGATCGGTGAGATGCCATTGGAATTGCAAGTGAAACTGCTTCGGGTGTTGCAGGAGAAGAGTTACTTTCCTGTGGGGGGAACGCGTATGAAGCAGGCCGACTGCCGGATTATCGCAGCAACCAACCAGAATCTACTGAGTATGATTGCCCGTAATCAATTCCGAGAAGATCTCTACTATCGGCTGAATGTCATTAACCTTGTCATCCCTCCTCTGCGTATGCGCAAGGAAGATATATATGAATTAACCCAGACGTTCCTTCAAGAATTCTCATTGCTCTATAACCGTCATATTGAGTTGGTTCCACCTGAAGTGTTCAAGTTGCTGTTCCAATATGATTGGCCAGGCAATGTGCGTGAATTACGAAATGTGATCGAACGCCTGACCATTCTGACGACAGATGGTGAGGTGAAGCAGGAATATCTGCCCGATACCCTCACTTCCCTCACCATACAAGAACAGTCCGAAATTCAACTGACATCCGGAATTCATTCACATGAGAGCAACGAATATCAGCAACGTCAGGATTCGGCAGGAGCAGAACAAGAACCTCGAACAGTTGCAAATGTGGATGAATCAGATACCTCGGATGATTCCGAACTTGTCTCCGGTGTTACCTACCAGCAAAAATTGGACACCTATGAGGCGCAACTTCTAATTCAATATCTGAAAGCAGCAAGTGGTAACAAACGAACCCTCGCCAAGCAACTTGGCATCTCCAGGGCAACGCTCTATAATCGCATGAAGAGGCTTGGTCTATGACCAGCCTCTTCATGTCGTTATTATTGGTATATGAATGAATAGAACCCTACAAAATCCGCGCCAAGCGAGTCAGCGCTGTTCTGAGATGGCGATAGAATGTCGCCCGACTCATGGAACACGTCTGGGCTGCGGCAGTTGGATTGCCAGCATGCGTCCAGTAGGCCGCGTATAACAGCATCTGATCCTGTGGAGATAAACCATGCACTCTGCCTTCCAACAGATCCATGACATACAGCTGTAATTGGATGCCATCCCTGGCTCCTGCAACCCTGCCAGCATATTCATGCAATTCTCCTGGAGAACGAAGGTGCCCTAGCATCTTGCGAACATCCTGTTCCGACCAGGATGTCCGCTCCCGCACCGTTGTTCCTGGCTGTATCCGATCATCTTGCCATTCAGGATCAAGCAGGGACATAACCCACGCTCCGAATTGCCCACTACGCAAATCCAAATCAAGCACATCTGCCGGGTCCTCATATCTGTCACAAGCACGGGTTCGGGTTCTCCGCATCTGAAAGCCAATACTCAGCAGGAACAACTTCAGATGAGGATTCGTTGCAATCAATATCACTCTCGCACCATCACCCAACAGAGACAGTCGGTCCAGTGCCATATACCCCACCAGTTCTTCTCGTGTGTAACCAGGCACGTCATCTCTTGCCGCAGCCAGCAAAGCAAAGTGAGTATCACTTTGATCCGGATCATTGCCAAGCTCCTGTGGTGTGAAGCATTCATTCATCTCATTTGGAAAATACTTCAGTAGCAACCCGCTACTTTCCCTATGTACTAGCACTGTAATGAACATGGCGATCGGCTCTCCAAGCTGGTCACGCATCAATACGATCCCTTCGGGATAACGGTGCGCCAGCTCATTCAGGAACGGGCCATAGAACACGGCCTGATCTGGTGCCACGCTGTACTCACACCATTGTTGTAACAGCCTGTGCAGCGAAGGCAGATCCTCTTGTTTCATCGTTTCAAGAGGGGAGAACAAGGAATCACGGGACACATCCGCGTACTTGCGGAATTGAAGCATGGACTCCTGACAGAGCAACAACATCTTCCGGGCAATCTGGCGGCGCTCATGCGAACCTGCCTGTTCATGTAGCGGTTTAAGCAACTTCGCGATTTGGATACGCATCGTCTGCAACCGATGCGGCTCACGTTGGCGCAAATCCCGTAGCAGATGCACCCTGCCCATGTCATGCAGGGCAAGACCATCCGGGCCGGAACGAATAAACGACATCTGTCTCAGCATGTGGTACTCTTCTTGGGTCACAGTCATATCCAGTACAGATGATAACAATTCCTGATTTGCTGTTCCAAGCAGGGTTAACACCTCCACCATGGGATGCAGACGAGGAATCGTCAGTTCCAACAGCAATCGGGCACTAATCATATGCGACAGTTCAGCCCATTCGGCATGGGGAAGATTCCGTCTCTGATCCGCAGCTTCCACAGCAAGCGCCAAACCCAGCGGATGTCCATCGGTCATTCTCGTAATAGTACCTGCCATCCCCTGATTCAGAGAGCCCGCAACCGAGATATACTCCGAAATCTCTTCGACGGTAAAATGTTGAAGCTGCATCTGTACAAACCGCTGATGCAATCGGGGATGTGTCCGCCAGGCGGATGCAAGTTCTGGGCGTGATGCCAGAATGACAAGTATCCCTCTTAACGGAAGTTTGGATATGAAGACTTCCATGAACCAACTTTCCAGCAGTGCGAGTTCTTCATAATTATCCACTGCCAGAACCAATCGCTTCTCGACCGAAGTGTCTTTCAGCAAGCTCAGTGGTCGCGGATATCCGTCATTATCCAGTGTTTCCAACTCCAAAGTAGAGGACAAATATTCCATAAAAACGGAAGGCGTTGCGCCGCATGATCGGCCATCCATCCATATTGCCGTCGCACCTTGATCACGAGATACGGATAACATCTCTGAAAGCAAGGAAGATTTACCGATGCCTCCCATACCCGTAATTGAAAATATGGTCAGTGGCGCTTCCGGATGATTGAACCACCGCTCCAGTGTCGTCAGTTCCTTGGTTCGACCAATGAAACGTTTGCCATCCTCAACATATTTGTCGTATTGAGCCTCACTACTGTTTCCCATATATGTCCTCCGTACTAGATACTGGTACTTTTAATATACTTTTTTCTCTCACAAAATTGAGACTATATTGAGACGCGCAATTGCATGTGAAGTGATAGAATCTTGTTAAAAGCCAATTTATAGTAAATATTCAAAACAGCGGACATGGAAACGTTTTTACAAGGTATACATAGACCCCTCCGCGCTACTTCTTAACATAATGGATCATTCCGCCAATCAAGCACAGCCAACATGTACATGAGCATTTACCGATCTCGAATTCATGCTTCCCTTTCATACCCTACTACCAGCCCGATATTCCAGGAAAGGCGGATTTGTGTGAGAATAAACCTCGATATCTGTAATCTGAGCGGACAACTTGGAATCAATCCTAAACGACTTAATGAATGGCTGCACCAAAGTGGCATTTCAATGGAGGACAACGTCGCAGAACCGGAAGGACTCCCTGACCGGTCATCCCCCCCGTATCGGCTGGCTGCGCCTTCTTCCTTATCACTGGCACCATCCTCCGGTCAAATGAAGCTTTATCGGGGCCGACGCTCCACTTCCACTCTGCAACGCCTGCCTGCTTCATTACAACATACCCGGCGGATTAGTAGAAACTGCTAGACTGTGCTCAAGGTAGTGTAAGATGGGTGCACAGTCTGTCTTGCATCCCTTTCACCTCATCAAGAGGAGTGCCACTGCCCATTCTCAATCATCGCGTGCGCGAGCAGCGCCATCTCCAGACAGATTCTTCTCCCTTGATCCATGTAACCTGGACCCATCAGTTCTTCCAGCTTCTCCAGTCTGTTGTACAACGTTTGCCGATGAATAAATAACTGGGCGGCCGCATCCCGTTTGGAACCAAAGTTCTGCAGGTAAGCATCCAACGTCTCTACCAATCGCAGGTGATGCGTTTGGTCATGTTCAATCAACATACCCAGGTGATCCTGGACAAAGGGTTGCAGGAAGGATTGGGGTAATGCTTTTAACATTTGATATATACCCATACGTTCGTAAAAGTGAACATGTTCCATCGAATCTACCGATCTCGAAACTTCGATCACCTGATAGGCCTCCTGAAGGCTCTCCGGTAGACCGGTCAAACGGCTGCGAAACTTGCCAAATCCCACATGAATCATGACCTGCTTCAAGTTGCGGCTCGCAAACTGCTTCACGTCCAGAGCGATTCCTTCCAGCAATCGCAGCAGTTGATGACGTGCAGCAGCCGATACCACTTCCTTCGCACAGCACAGATATACCTGGTTGTTCTTCAGCATAATCAGGCTAGGCAGATTGTTCTTCTTGAGCAGGGAACGCAGCAGGACAAGAACATCCTGATGATTCGCTTCCATTCGCTCCCGGCCTGTACCCTTCAATCGATGCTCAATCTCGATGACTCCTCCTGCAAACCAGTACTGTCCCTTCACCAGCAAACGAAGCCCCATTCGAGTCTGAGCCTGTTCCTCCTGATGGATGTTGCCATTCATCAGATCCTGGATCAGTTCATTCTGATTGCGAACCATCTTCTCTTCAAGAAACTGGGATCGAAGCGTGAGCGCTGCGGCCGCCTTCGCCGTATAGTCGAGTAACAGCTTGAGATACTCCACCGGAGCGGACGGATGCACAATCATGCCTACAGCAGAGAACACCTGTCCGAAACAGACGACCGGATGGCAAAGCAGAACTTTCTCTTCATCCATATGGAACCATAATTCAGTATCCGAATCGTTCAGATCCAGATGTTCTACCTCCTGTTCATACCAGGTATAGATTGCTTGCTCCATCTCCGGAGCAAGTTCGGGCACAAAGCTACCCGGCTCCATAGACGAGATGTACACCACCGGTTTGGCAGCGTACTCATGCAGCAGGTTCAGCACAGCAGACATATCCGTACTCTGTAATGTTCGTTGCTGAAGCTGGCGGGAGTAGGCTTCCAGACTTTTCAACAGTTGGTGCTGATGATTAATGAGCAGAGAGTGAATATCCTGTGTAATCTCGACAAAACGGACCGGTTGCTCAAATACGATCAGCGGAAACTGGTGTCTGTCCGCCAGTTCAATCAGTTCTTCCGGGATTCCGTATATGCTGGTACCAAACTCCACACACAGCCCGGCTGCCTCACTGCCAATGAGCTGAAGCAGATACTCTCCGCGCCCTTCTTCCGATTGAAGCCACAGTCCAGTGGATAAAATAAGATCATGGGGGCTTACGAATGGAGATACATTGGTAATCTCCAATACATGAACCCAGCCAACCTGACGGTTCACTCCATCCTTCCCTGCCGCTAGTCGTGCTCGGCCAAATACCGGACGTGCAAGGATATCTTTGATCGTAAACACACGGTCATTTCGCAATGGCGATCCCTCTTCGTGTTATTTTTTCTTACATTATAATCCATGGACAAATGTCCTGAACAGTCTTTTTCGACAATATGTTGAGTTCAATTTCTAAAGATTAGACATCAAGTAAGGTGCAAAACGATTATCCAAGTCATAAACTTGTAGTATAAGCTAACAACCAATAAATGGACGAGGTGCATGGTGATGAGAATCGGAATTCCCAAAGAAATCAAGAACAATGAGAATCGTGTAGCAATGACTCCGGCCGGGGCTGCTGATTTCATCAGAGCCGGTCACCAGGTACTGATCGAACAAGGCGCGGGGATCGGCAGTGGATTCACGGATCATGAATATCAAACTGCGGGCGCCGAGATTCGGATGGATGCCAAGTCCGTGTGGACCGAAGCCGATATGATCATCAAGGTGAAAGAACCGCTTGCCAGTGAATATGGATATTTTCGTCCGGGACTGATTCTGTTCACATACCTGCACCTCGCAGCGGAACCGGAGCTTGCCAAAGCCCTTATTAAAAGTCGGGTAACGGCTATTGCGTATGAGACGTTGGAGGTCAACAGTACCCTACCCCTGCTCACCCCTATGAGTGAAGTTGCAGGCCGCATGGCCTCCCAGATCGGAGCACAGCTACTGGAGAAAACAGAAGGTGGCAAGGGCATTCTGTTGTCCGGTGTACCCGGCGTCAGTCGGGGGAAAGTGGTCATTATTGGTGGCGGAACGGTGGGAACAAATGCAGCCAAAATTGCTATTGGTCTTGGCGCCGATGTGACCATCCTTGACCTGAATCTGAATCGTCTGCGGCAGTTGGATGATATCTTTGGCAATCAGATCCACACGCTAGTATCCAGCCCGTCCAACATCGCAACAGCTGTTGCGGCGGCAGATCTGTTGATCTGTGCGGTGCTGATTCCGGGCGCCAAGGCGCCAACACTTGTCAGCGAGCAAGTGGTGAAGACGATGGCACCGGGTTCGGTCATTGTGGATGTGGCGATTGATCAAGGTGGGATCGTTGAGACCATTGATCATATCACAACCCACGATGAACCTACCTATGTGAAACATGGCGTCGTGCATTACGCGGTGGCAAACATGCCAGGGGCCGTACCGCGTACGTCCACGGTGGCGCTGACCAACGCCACCATGCCTTATGCGCTGCAGCTGGCCAACCACGGTGCAGCCGCCGCGATTCGCGGCAGTTCGTCCATTCGCAGCGCGGTCAATGCTCTAAATGGACATATCACGTATGAGGCGGTTGCCCGGGATCTCGGGCATGCCTATGTTCCTGCAGGTCAGGCGCTGGAGAATACCGCCGCTGTCCAGTAATCTTGATATGATCGTTCCACAGGCCCGGCGCCTTGTCGCCAGGCCTGTGGAACGCAATAGAAGCGCAAGTCGGGTAGATGATGTTCCCGGCTTGCGCTTCTTGATTTTTTTCACATAGATAGCTTGTTGGTTGGTATAAGGCCTTTAGGTTGTTCCGGTTTTGGGGCTTCAGACTGCTCGCTCACTGCATACTTCGCGGAAGTTGCAATCCCGGCAGGACCGGCGCGATGGCATCGCTGTGAAGTAGGTGACGTCCTTGGGACGGTTGTAATACTCATCCTCCACGCAGGATCGCATCTCCTCAATGTAACGACCCACGTTCTCCTCCACCTTCCGGATATCCTCTTCTGTCGCTGTAAACTCTCGGTGTTTTCCGGTTAACAGGTACTCCACTCGCAGCTCAATCTGCTCCAAAGGGATTCGGTAGTGTTCTCTCACATAGGATGCGTACAGCATTAGCTGATCGGAGAAGTCATCTTCCTTGCCCGTCTTCCAGTCCACAATAACAATATTGCCGTTACTGCGTCGATACAATAAATCCATCTTCACATACACACGCGTATCGTGCAGCATCATGGTATCCCATTTCTCGATCTCCAGAATGTCCGTACTTGCTCGGGACAAGTCCTCCCACGTAAGCGTCTGGTACAGGTTACCGACACAGGCCGAAGCCCGTTCCTTAATCGTGGCAATCCGGTCATTTAACGTGTCATCCCCGTAATAAATCTCCGACAGCATCGTGCGATTCTTGGGGTTCAGCCGCCACTGATCCGCGTCCATGGATTCCACATACGCCTGATTCAGCAGCTTGCGTATCGTCTGTTCCAGGAAGTGTTCACGCGGTTTATCTTTGCCCTCTTCCCTGCTGCGTACCGCCGACTCACACATCCGATGCGCGAGATCCCCGAAGACAAGATACAGATTGCTGAGCTGCTTCAGACGGTACAGACGAACCTGCATCTCATCAGCAGAGTCTGTCTTCCAACCGTTATGGGCACCGTAATAATGATAATAATATTTGCGCAGGCACTCATCGAACATACTCGCCCGCGACTGCGAATAAGACCACTGCGGGTATTGTGCCATAAGTAATCTGCCTTTCTGTATGCCGGATCTGCATGAGATCCCTTAATGCTCACAGTATAAAGCCCGGGCAACATTGCCGCAAGCGTGCTTCCGTTATTTTCTTCTGACGCAACCGTTTCCGATTCGATCCGTATCGTTTATATAGTAACATCACCAAAAGATGAAATTGCGGAGCAGAACGCATAATATACTCTATAGAGGGCAGCGAATCCGGGACCGGGATGTTAGTACGGTCTAGCCCGAGGCCAGTGCGGGCCCGGCGCTAACGAATCTCACACACCTTATCACGTGGATCACGAGGTTTTACGGAATCTAACGAACCCCAGACAAGCTAATTAGTCTTATTTCGGTTGGAGAACATGTTTACTGCGAGCAAATGAGCCAATAGCTTGTCTCTGATTCGTTACATTTTCAGATCTGGCGATTTACGTGAAATAAGACTTACTCGGTTCGTTAGAAAATGATTATATGAAAAAAAATTGTACAGGCATATCCTAAAAGGAGGCACCACCCATGAATCGACCGGATTGGTTCCAGGCGGAAGAAGCACTACAACAGATCCAAGTCATCGGAAGCGACCGGAATGAGCTCGTGAACATCATCGGCGATGTAGAAGGATTGAATTGCATTGGCACAGGTACGGATGCGGCTGTATTTACGTATGACGGCTTGCCGCAGTATGCCTTCAAAATGTACTCGGATCATGCCTTGGACAAACTCGAAAATGAAAAACAGGTATACGAGCAGCTCAAAGGCCTGCCATACTTCCCTACCTATTACGGCAGTGGCCGGAATGTACTTGTGATCAGTTTTGAACCCGGGGATACCTTGCTGGAATGTTTGGAAAAAGGAATCCCCGTCCCCGAGCAGGTGATGCTCGATGTGGAAGCAGCGCGAGAAGCCGTTCGCAGTCGCGGGTTGAACCCTCGCGACATTCATCTGAAAAATGTAATTCTCCAGAACGGACGCGGGAAAGTGATTGACGTATCCGAATATATTCAGGACGGCAATGACAATCGCTGGGAGCATCTTGTCTGGGCCTATCACAACATCTATCCACGGATCAAAGGAACGCCCATATCTCCACGCATGTTGCAAACGATCAAATGGGGATACAATCAGTTCGATCATGCCAACGTCAAAATGGACGACCTCGCCAAGAAAGCCAATCGTCTGTTCTCCAGATTTATGAAATAAGCACGTTGTACACATAGATGATTGTCTTGATATGATTGAATCAAAACCACCCGGATAACAGCCTTGAAGAGGCCTTTATCCGGGTTATTCTTTGTATATGTGCGTATGCGCATGATTATTGTAAAGGTAATCACTGTTGTGCGCTCTACTTCTACTTCTACTTCTACTTCTATTTCTGCTTCTGCTCACATTTGTGATTGCGAGTTGCATATGGCTACTACCTTCGTTATAGACATTTTATTCGAGACTACTGGTAAACTGGCCGTACTCAACCTTCTTTTCTCCCCCGCCCCTGTGAGGGGGTCATGCCCTTGTACTGTTTATATAACTTCGTAAAATAGTTGGCGTTGTCGCAGCCAACTCTGGCGGCGATCTCCGTAATGGTCAGACTGCTGCCTTGCAGCAGCTGCTCTGCCTCACTCATCCTGCACCCGTTCACGTATTCAACAAAGGTACGTCCGGTCAGCTTTTTAAACATTTTGCAGAAGTGATACGCATTCAATCCCACATGACTTGCCGCTTCCGTAACAGACATCTTACCTGTGGGGTCCGCTTCAATCTGTGCAATCAACTGTTTGAAACGTTCGCGGTTTGGAAAATACGATCCGACCGATCTATCCGGTAGCTGCTGCGGCATAAAGGTTCGCGCAAGCAGGGTGAACAAGGCATGCAGTTTGGACTTCACCACGAGCTGATAAGCCGGGGGCTGTAACGCCATTTCCTCCACAGCTTCATTCAGCAAAGAATAATACTCTGTGCAGGCTGTGTTTTCCTCTGCCGGTTTGACCGGAAACCTCACCCTTCCTTCCAAGTACGGCGCGACATATTGCTCATGCACAGGATCATGGGTGAAATCATGGAACAGTGCACGGTTGACCACAACGGAATCATAATGCACATCCCCCTCATCCAGAGCATATCCGACATGCAATGTACCTCCAGGAATGATGATGACCTCACCTGCTCGAACCACATAAGGTTTGCTATCAATATGAAACAGCGCACTGCCCTTACGCATAATAATCAGTTCAAAATGTTCATGCCAATGCAAATACAGAATGCATTCTTCCGCTTTCATATCTGAACACCGATTTTGGAACAGCTGAAATGGATGTGATTTATGGTCAATTCGGGTATTTTCGTGAAGCGCTTTCAGATCCAGCACGACTTCTCCCCCCCTCTTCACAAGATCCGACTATTATTACACAAGATTGTTTAGAGCCATCCCTTTAATCCACGGCTATAATGAGTGTGTCACGAAGTACTATAAGCCAATATTGGAGTGAAATACAACCATGAATAAATCATTACGCATCGGTACCCTTGTAGGCGGGCAGGACGCCGTCCGCGTTATCCCGCAGATCATGCAACATGGCTTCGAATCATTTAACCTGACCTTCTGGCAAACAACTGGTGACCTGGACCTGGCTGAGACAGCCAAACGTGTCCGTGAAATCGTGGACGAACAAGGTATTGTCATCTCCGCGGTGAGTGTATTTGGTAACCCGCTCACAGGAGCCGGAGACAACGCCGATACATTGGCAAGTTGGGAGCGAGTTATCGATCATGCACAGCTCTTTGGTGCAGATATCGTCTCCGGGTTCACCGGACGTCTGACCGATCAACCCATTAATGAGTCCATCCCCCGGTTCAAGCAAGTATTTGGTGAACTGGCACGCCGGGCAGCAGACCGGGGTGTACGGATTGCTTTTGAAAACTGTGATATGGGAGGCACCTGGCAGACAGGCGACTGGAACATCGCACATAATCCAACGGCCTGGGAGATGATGTTCGATGCTGTTCCGGATGAAAATGTAGGCCTGGAGTGGGAGCCTTGCCATCAAATGTCCAGCCTGATCGATCCTATTCCACAGCTACGCAAATGGGCTCACAAAGTCTTCCACGTACATGGCAAAGATGCCACGATTGCCTGGGATATTGTCAAGGAATACGGTGTGCATGGCCCACGTGAATTTGTCTGGCACCGCACACCCGGCTTCGGGGATAACAACTGGGCAGACATTATCACCATTCTGCGCCAGAACGGTTATCAAGGCACGATTGATATTGAAGGCTGGCATGATCCCGTCTACAAAGACGAACTCGAAATGACCGGACAGGTGCATGCATTGCGATATTTGAAACAATGCCGCGGTGGCGATTTCGTGCCAAATCCGGTATAGAAAACCATGCGAGCTGTATAACACAATCCATGCAAAGGAGATGAGAACATGACTCATCCTTATCGGGTAATTATTGCTGGCTGCGGTGCCATGGCAAACACGTGGGCGGACTATGCCTTGCAAAGGCCAGATACAGTAATCGTCGGACTGGTCGATCTGTATGAACAGACAGCCCTTGCTTTTGCTACAAGATATGGCCTCACCTGCCCCACGTTCACCGATATCCGTGAAGCCATTCAAACGACTGGTGCAAATATCGTATTTGATGTCACGATTCCGGCGAGTCATTACGGCATTGCCATGACGGCGCTGAAGGAAGGATGTCACGTATTTGGCGAGAAGCCACTGGCAGAGTCCTTCTCCGATTGCACAGATATTGTGCAAACCGCTCGCAGCACAGGACACATTCAAGCCGTCATGCAGAATCGCCGTTTTGATCCGCGTATCCGCGCCTACCAGCACCTCATTTCCGGTGGAGCTATAGGGCAGGTAGGTTACGCAGGAGCCGACTTTTTCCTCGGGCCACACTTCGGCGGATTCCGTGATCTGATGGATAGTCCGCTGCTGCTCGATATGGCGATACATACGTTTGATCAGGCACGGTATATTCTCGGAGCCAACCCAGTATCGGTGTACTGCCATGAGTTCAACCCTCCAGGTTCCTGGTATCGGGGCAATGCGATGGCGTTATGTATATTTGAGATGTCTGACGGGTCCGTATTCAACTATCGCGGATCTTGGTGCGCAGAAGGTGTACCCACATCATGGGAAGCAAGCTGGCGCGTAATCGGTGAAAAAGGAACCGCCATCTGGGATGGTCATGATGACATCTATGCTGAAGTAGTTACTGCGCAAAGCCTGGATGCTGACGGCAAACCATCCTTTTTCCAGCCAAGTGAGCGGATTGAAGCGGAACTGCCTGTCATGGACAAAACAGGTCATCACGGCTGTCTCGAAGACATGTTCGCAGCACTGGAATCCGGCCGACTGCCTGAGACCGATTGCAGTGATAACCAGTTCAGCATGGCCATGGTCCTCGCTTCCCTGGAAAGCGCCCGCACAGGCCAGAAAGTGTTCATCGCCGATCTACTGAAAAACACATAGCAAAGCGCCTGTGTTTTTCATATTAAACAAAGCCCAACTGCAAAGTTCAGCAGTTTGGGCTTTCTTGTTTTTTTTACCTACTCCCCTATTCTAAAAATGATATCGTTCAAAAACAGTCGCGCTCGATAGTAAAAGTAGTGTAGGGGACGAAATCGATTCTGAAGAAGCAAAGTGTTCGCCTAAAAGCTTTCTGAAAGAAAGCTGCATCGGAAGCATACGCTTATCACCGGATTTCGACTTTACAAAAGTCGATCAGGAAATCCGGGGATAACAGCGATCAAAAGAACGATTCGTAACCGGAACGGCTGCTTCGCGAGCAGAGAGTTTTTTTTGAACTTTCATCATTTTATAGAATTCCTTTTTTCATTGCCTTATACACCAACTGCGAGAACAGGCTGTTGGACCAGGCAAACCATGGTCTGGTGAACGTGTTTGGATCATCGGCGTGGAAACCCTCATGCATATATCCAGTACCCGCATCCGTGTTCTCCAGCAATTCAATCATCGCCAGTATTTCCTCGTCATTGTCTGCAGTCAGACCCTGCATGGATAGCGCCATGTGCCAGATATATCCCGGAGGGGTATGAGGGCTACCAATACCTTTGGCTACCCGCCCTTCATAATAAAACGGATTTTCCTTACTTAAAATGAATCGCCGTGTGTTCTGATACACCCTGTCTTCAATCGAAGCATACTCCATATACGGTATAGACATCAGTCCAGGTGTGCCCGCATCATCCATCAGACAAAAGTTGCCGTAACCGTCCGTCTCATAGGCATAAATCTGCCCATACTCTGGATGACGGTAAGTACCGTACAGGGCAATACCATGTCGTATTTCTTCTTCCAAACGAGCCATCCGGCTTACCAGTTGTTCATCTCGGAACACCCACTTCGCGATCTCCCCCATCTGGCGCAAGGTTACCGCAGCGAACATGTTCGCCGGAATATTATAATGAAAATCACAGGCATCATCACTCGGACGAAATCCGGACCAGATCATCCCCGTATAATTCACCGGCATACCCAATCCTTCATTACGTAGCGTATCATGGGCAGGACAATTGCGCCGCATGAACCGGTAAGGTGATTGCTCTTCGTGATGCTGCTCCGTCTCCCATAGTTGTACGATATTCTCCATCACTTTCTTGAAGCGCTCATCGAATATATCCGTAAGTTCCGTCTCCCGCCAATATGTATAAGCCAGCTTCATGGAGAAACAAAGAGAATCCAATTCAAACTTCCGTTCCCACACCCAAGGTGACATCTCCGTCTCATCATTGGCATCCCAATGCCATCCATTCGCTGTTTCATTGAACGCATTGGCATAGATATCCTGATCAGCGTAGAACGTATGCCGTTTGATCAGGCCTCCGATAATACGCTGCAACTTCTCATCATCCTTCGCAAGTGGAACATAATGCATGACCTGCTCTACGGAATCCCGTAACCACATAGCGGGAATATCCCCTGTAATCACAAAGGTTGTCCCATCCTCCAGTAGCTTCGTGGTCGTTTCCAGTGTATTCGGAAAACAATTGCGAAACTGAGTCAGCAATCTCGGTCGATGTTGCAAACGCTCGTCCGCCTCAGTCAGAATATCCTGCACAGCTTGCGGCAATTCCAGATGCGGCATAGGGATTTTCGGTAATCTGAACTGTTCCATAGATGTTGTCTCCTTTGAATTGGTTTATTTAAGTTCAGCTAATAATTTTTTACACCAGCACTCCGATTGCAGAATAACCTTCTGATCGCTGTTATCCCCAGATTTTTCGATCCCCTTTCTCAAGGGGAAATCCGGTGATAAAGGCGCACACTTCGCTTCTTCAGGTTATTTCTGCCCTCTCCGTTATCGTGTAAATATTCAGTTGAACATATATAGATTGGAGCTAACACTCTAATTATATTGTTATTTTTGTTATGATAAATTATAATAACATTATTATTTGTAAGTGTACTGTGTCAGAAGATGATCGTCAAATGAAGGAGTAATGATATGTCACGCAAAGTATCCATTCAGACGCTGGCTGACCAGCTGGGATTATCCAAATATGCCGTCTCCCGCGCACTCAGTGGCAAGACGGGTGTCAGTGAAGCAACACGCGCACGGGTTCTGGAACTCGCTCGGGCACTGGGGTATCGCCAAAGTACTCCAGGTACTAGCAATAGTTCTGCTACTGCAAACCATGCAGATCCGTCCGATCCACCGTTTGTTCTCATTTGCATGAATCAGCTCAACCGCGGTGAACCCCACTACTGGCAACGTGTTCTGTCAGGCATGATCTCCGCCTGTAATGAGCGTGGTTGGCATCATGCCATTGTATCTCCCTCACTCGGAGTGACGGACGAGAACACCTCACCCGAAAAAGCTATTGCTCCTCACTTGGACTGGGAACGTTGTGCCGGGATTATTGTCATGGGAGCTTTCCCGCATACGGTTCTGCAACGACTCTCTCAGACGGGTCGGCCTATTATTTTGGTAGATCATCAGGAACCCCTGCTGAATTGTGATACGATCAGCCATGATAATCTGGAAGCTGGCATCACCGTGGCTAGATATCTAATGTCTCTGAATTGCCGACGGATCGGCCTCATCACAGATGATGGTCGTGCTGCGAGCTTCGCCCAGCGGAAAATCGGGATTGAGTTGGCTTTGAATCATTTCCATGTGGACACCAGTCATACGACCAGCTTCAGAGAATGGAACATTCCGTATGAGAACGGGGAATGGGTTAACCAATTGGCTACCACCATTCAAAACATGCCAGAGGACGAGCGCCCTGATGCCTGGATTGGTGTTAATGATGATATCGCCTTGCAGTGGATGCACAAATTAAAGGAGATGGGCATCTCCACGCCTAAAGATTGTCTTGTCATCGGTATCGACAATGTACATTCTGCCGTTACGTCCTCCCCGCCCCTGACCACGGTTAACCTGTGCAAAGAGGAACTCGGACAGCGTGCCGTTGAAGCTTTACAACGCCGGATCGAACGCCCGGGAACGCCGAAAGAGACGGTTATGTTATCGACTACGTTGATTCCAAGGGAATCGGCATAATTCGGAAAAGGTACTGCTCTTTTCTGAAGATGAATTCGTTAGGTACTTGCTGTCCCATAAGTCTGGTGCATACAAAAGAGGCCCCGCATATTATGCAGGGCCTTTTTCGTATATTAGGCTTATATCCTTATATTCCTGTACATTCACACTTAAATCTGATGATCCATCCACCCATCCTTATATCATCCATTCGAAGCTTCATTTACTTCATGTCTGAGGAATTGTACTAGTGGTTATTTCAGCCAAGGCAGGCTATCGTACGACGGAAGATCCACTTCCCAATTCACATCACGATACTCTCTATTGACTACGGTTCTTTTCAAAGTGAATTTTGTACCCTTTTCTTCGTTAAACCCCCGAATTTTTAATTGCAGATCATCTTCAACGTATTCACCGTTATTATTAGGTTGATCCGGATAACCGTTCACTTCAACAGGATACTCTTTTCCATCCGAATCTACTGCAACCCAGCGATCACCCATGAAAGCATTTCGGAACGTCCCACTCCCCTTCAGAACTAGTGAATACCCTTCCTGTACATCAATCTTCGGAGGATCATACGATTCCATCAGTGGCTCGTACTCAAAATCATAGAATAATATTTTATCTCCAAGCTGTTCAAATTGTGCAAAAGTATAAAAATTCGTGTCCTTACGCCTCTTATTCAGGTCAACTTCCACTGATTTCTCTTCTTTCACCGGCAGGGTGTAACCATCCAGAACAAAGCGAATGTTCTTCGCATCTACCGTTACCAACGCAGGGTCCCATGTCTCTGACAACTTCAACGGCCCACCGTTCCTTAAGTCACTCTGATCTTGGAGCTGGAACTTGGCTTGACGGGCATCTGGTCTTATTCCATTGAAAATTCGATATTCATTTGTTTCAGGAATCTCAAGATGGTAGATGATACTCATATAGCTCGCCCAATTCTCATCAACTTTGGCACGAAGTTCATCATCCAGACTCACATTCAGGTCAAGCCGAGTTCCGTTTGGCGTGCGTACAAGCTGTGTCATATCAAGCTTTAGTCCTTCTGGCGTCGTATATATGTTATCCATAGAATTTTCAACAGCCAATGATTTGGCTTTGGTCATATCGATCTTGAATTTGAAGCTCCAATCCACCGTAACATCTCTATCTTCGTAGGATTTCTTCTCGTAATCATAATATCTACCCACATTTAAATTACGCAGTTCACCCCGCACGACCACTTGATCCGGAATTTCATCATGAAACTGGAATAACAATCGTTCAGTTAGAGGGCCCTTTGTTCTTGCATCTCTTGCAAGAGTGGCAACCTGTCGCCCCTCTTCATCCGTAACATGAATTCTCCCCAACTCAGGCAGAAACCGTGATACCCCTAATCCATCAGGTGTTGTTTGTTGCATGGTCATTACCATATGAGATCGGTCTACAAGCACGTCTTCAATTTTAAGCGTGTAGCCCTGGTCATTGATATTGATATCCGGATTAACCACAAGTCCAAGAGGTTTAAGACGTTTATAATCATCCGCAAAATAGGAATATTTCAATGCTTCAGGCACAGGTATGTTAGGCAATGGCAGACGATCTACAGCATTTACCGCGGGTTGCGCTGGCTCTGCTGTGTGATCAAAAGCATACCAGGCCCCTCCGGCAAGAATCACAACTGCCGCTGCGGCGATTCCAGTCCGGCGCATCCAATGTGCTCTCATAGATTTTTTCACGAATGGACTTTTTTCTTCCACACTTTCCATGGACACGCCATCCAGCTTCTGCATGACCTTAAGCGTGAAATCCGCATCCGGCTCCTCACGGAACAGGTGCTCTTCCCACAACCGATCTTCATCCTTTGAAATAGGCTTCATACGTAGCTAAACCTCCTTTGCGTTCCATTTGCTTCCTCAGCGTTTTTTTCCCGCGATAAAGGGCGTTGCGCACTTTGGTTGAACTCATGCCTGTAATGTCTGCAATCTCTTCATAGCTCAACTCGTTTGTGTACTTCAGTAATAACACCAGGCGATACGATTCAGGTAACTGTTCGAGCTGTCGATATATTTCACGCTGCATCTCTTTATGCAGCACACGCTTTTCAGGTGTTTCATTACTGACAGGTTCGATCCCCTGATTGACCGGGAACATGACGGGTTTCTTTTCCCGTATAAAATCCCGCATCCGATTCACCGCAATGGTATACACCCACGACGAGAAACTGCTTCCCTCCCGCCGCGAAGGGAGATAACGATAGATGCGAATAAACGTATCCTGAGCGAGATCCTGTGCATCCGGATGACTCGCGCCCATTCCGCGCATGATGCCGTAGACTTTATTTTTATATCGATCCACTAGCACGGAGAACAACTGCTTATCCCCTGCAACAATACGCTGAATAAGCTCCTCCTCCGGTATCTGTTGATTCATGTAATCCCCCTTCTCCACAGCTTCCATGCATGGTTCTGTACTATATAGACGGAAGCCGTTCCCGAAACCTCTCACTTTATCCAAAAAAAAGAATTCGCCCTTATCGCCAAAGCCGACTGGGTGAACTCTGCGTACCAACATTCTGTAATTGCCGCTGCACATTCTCTACAGGTTTGGTGGTGAACTTTATGGCAACCCGAATCACACATTCCGTGGTAGCCTCTTCCTGCTATCTTACCTTTCCTGCCTTACTCGCCTCTTAATCTTCCCTGTTCTTCTCCGCAACAAAATCAGCAAGCTGGGAATAGATCGCCACAATCTCATCCATCGACATGCGCACGAGTCCACTGGACGACGGAGCGACGAATTCCTGAATCTCCTTGACGACCGGGTCGTCCTGAAATCCCCATTGCACTTTGGCACGTTTGCTGTACTGGGTGTAGACACCTTTCCCGACAAAACAGGCGATGTCCGGTCGGTAGTCCTCCAGCTTTTGCCGTAAAATCTGGCGTCCTTCTGCATACTCTTCCTTCGTAATATCCTCCATACCTCTGGTGGGCCGGGCGACGATATTCGTGAATCCGTACCCCAGCTTCAGCAACTCTCCATCCTCTTGTGCATCATATAAACGCGGGGTTAATCCCGACCTTTCAAGGATGCGCCAGAACCGGTTTCCTTTGTAAGCATAATGATGACCTGTCTCTCCAGACGTAATGCTCGGATTGAAGCCGATAAACAATATCGATAAACCAACATCCAGATGATCTGGAATCATGATGGGAAGCCCCCTTATCTTTTTTAACTAATTACATCTTTCGTGTGTGTATAAAATGATATAATAATCAAAGTATTTTCGAAATCGGATTGAAATTTTCATGAAAAAGGAAGCTGAACTAATGATTGCAGACATCATGCTTGAAGTCGTCCTGCCCGTCTTTCTCCTGATCGCCGTCGGGTCCTGGATGCAAAAGGTGTTCAAGCTGGACTTGTACACACTCGCCAAAATCAATTTCTATTGTATTACCCCCGCAGCCGTCTTTATGAGCATGTACCACTCGGATATGTCGGGCGAACTGCTTGGGACCGTGACACTCTTTTACGCGATATATGTATTGATTCTCTATATTGTAGGTTCTGTATTTGCGCGTTCACTTAAGATGAATAAAGGCATGAAGGCTGCTTTCAACAACAGTATTATGCTGGATAACGCAGGCAACTATGGACTGCCCATCAATGCACTGGTATTCCGCGGCGATCCACTCGCCTCTTCCATTCAGGCACTGGTCATGTCTTTGCAGGCATTACTGACATTTACCTATGGCGTGTTGTCCATTCAGGGCGCGAAGCTCAAAGGTAATTACCGTGCGGTGATTATTGGATTTCTTAAAATGCCCGTTCCGTATGCACTCTTGCTGGGGATTCTGTTACACATGTGGAAGGTTCCCTTGCCTACGTTCCTGTCCATGCCGCTGACCTATGCGCAGCAAAGTATGGTTGCCGTGGCGCTTCTGACACTCGGGGCACAGATTGTAAAATATCCAATTCAACTGTATCGCCTTGATGTGTATATTAGCACATTTTTGCGTCTTCTGATTGGCCCGGCTATCGGGATTTCAATTGTGCTACTGCTTGGGTTGGAAGGTATCGCTGCACAGGCACTTATTATCGCTTCCGGTATGCCGACGGGTGTCAACGCATCCATTCTCGCAGAAGAATACGATAACGAACCCGACTTTGCAGCCCAGACAGTACTAATCTCAACGTTGCTTAACATCATCACAATTACGGCACTTATCTCTTATGCCAAAACGTTCTGAAACGAAAAATAAGTCCATGACCCATGAGCAGGGTTGTGGACTTATTTTTGCGGTGCTAAAACTATGTTTCAAACGTCGTTCGTTCCGGGAACTTGCCGCCTTCCCTGAATAAACATCGTACCAGTCGCTGCGCGGCTCGGTTAAAGAAAAAACTCGGGCTTACCCCATCCACCTGGACAGGTTCCAGTTCCTTCACACTTTCCTTAATCTTATTCATCTCAATGAGCCCCATCTTTCGCTCATTCGGTCCGAAGCGATAAATAACCTTCTCATCGTCCTCCGTCTGTTTCACCAGCAGAATCACAGATGCCATACAGGTTACCCCCTATCGTTACGTTATGAGATTCCATTAATCACTTGCCTACTATAATTATTACCCAGATTCTAGTGGAAGGATATAGGACTTAAGTTAGTTATACCTAAATTAAATATCCTGATATAAAGATTCTCTGGAATGAGTCGTTAGGCTCACAAACACCGTGTTTACACTATCCTAATGGATAGTCACTGTCATGAAAGTGCGTACTGCCCAAGTCGTTTTTCTCCGTTTATACTAACCTTATCTTGAATTCCCAAAGGAGAGAAACTTATGACTACAGCTCAAATATATAGCCACGGTGTCCCGTGGGAAGAAGCATTTAGCGTTGCTCAGGGATACAGCATTAACGGTACGATCTACATTGCAGGACAATTTTCGCATGATATGCAGGGAACGTTTATTGGTGTCGATGATATTGAAGCACAGGTTCGCCAGACATTGAATAACTTGGATCGCGTGCTCGCAGGATTTAACGTGACCAAGTCGAACATTGCTGAACTGGAGATTTTTTTGGTTCACCCGCAGGAGCATCTTGAGCCATGTGTTGCTGTGTATAAAGAGTATATTGGTACTCATCGTCCGGCTGTTACGATGGTTGGGACATCGGGTCTGGCCTTCCCTCATCAACTGATTGAGATTCGCGCCGTTGCTCATACCGACTGATCCAGGTCATGTCAAAAGTTGCAGCGCCAAGTAAAATGGCCTGATAAGGTTTCGCTTTAACGAAGTTCATATACAAAAAAAGAAGCAGGGCCGGATAAACTCCTAACCTGCTTCTTTATGAATTCTTATTCTTATTATTTGACTTTCACCGTCAGCGTATTACCAGATGAAGTGAGGGATGCCCCAAGCCCTTCTACCAAAACTCTGAGGGGAATGTACGTCGTTCCCTTAATTTCCTTGGGTGCTGCCTGTAGGGTGACTTCTTTTCCGTTCACCTTCACCTTTTTACTGCCCAAGGTAAAGATTAGCTTGTACTTGTCTTTGGTAACGGTAATGGTCTGAGTCTTACTGTCCCAAGACGTTTTGGCTTTCATTGCTTTGGCCATCTCACGCAGAGGTACGAGATTTGTGTTATTCATTATAATTGGAGACTCGGTGAAAATAACCTTGGAACCATTCACCTTCACCTGAATAGCAGACTTGATATATTCTGGTTTAGGAGTGGCTTTCTTTTGGGTTGCCGTTGAAGACTTATTACTTTTCTTGGTACTTCCTGAACTGGATGAACTTGAAGAGGAAGATTTGGAACTCGAAGAAGAACCTCCGTTGTGATAATGATATTCCCCTTGTTTCAGCCCCCATTTTGCACAGTTGGTTCGACAGGTATGTCCCCCATTTGCATCTGTTCTTCCCGGATGGGCAGATGCAACAGTAGCAAAAATCATAAAAATGGCAAGCAAACTGCTTATTAATTTGATACGCATACGGATAACCTCCAGCAATTAGTTTGGCCAGAGTATCATACCATAATTACCCATACAATATAGGTTAATAACAAAATTTATTTTCACATAACAGTTTACAAACGCGGGTCTACTCGCTCTGATTCTAGCGAAAGCGTCGCCAGCACGCATTCATGAATTCGTTCCACTGGCTCTCTGCGTATAAAGCGCTCGATCCCCTCCATGCCCAAAGCACTCTCCATTAAGGCGTGACGTTCTTTTTTGGACGTTTTGCGTTTACGAAGCCGGGACAGATTGTCGGGTGCCAGGTAATCCATACCATAGATGATGTGCAAATATGCACGTCCTCGTACTTTTATCGCAGGCTGGATGATTTTGTTGCTATTCCAGGCGCGGAATGTTTCGGGTTTGATCACAATCCCCTCATGTCCTTCCGCCGTAATCTCATCCCACCAACGAATGACATCCGCTTCATCTGCCTCACTTGCAATCACGCGATATTCCGTCTTCATCATCAATTTTGATATCCGGGCAAACTCACGGTTTTGTTCCATGTGCCATTCATGCGTTTGCTCCCAAAATGCTCCTGAGCTATGTGCCAGTGTGTGGAACGGCGCAATCCGAATATCTCCGATATCATCCACATCCCAGCAGTATTTCTGGAATACATCGCGAAATGTCTCCGCATTAGCGAGTTTACCTGCTGTCTCCTGCAACCAGTCATCTACATTACGACCTGCCGCTTCAGCTTCGCGCAGTTTGTCCAGCACCGTAGAGCGATCCATGAGCGAAGCTTCGGCCACATGTGCATATTGTGAAGCAATCAGCTCACGCGCCTTCAGATTCCAAGGTACAATCTCTGCATCGAGCAGTACGAACTCCGTCTGATGACGATCAAAATACCCATCTGCAGTCAAGTCCGTATGTAACCTTGACAGCACATCTTGCTCTGTTGAAGGGTCAAAAAAGGATCGGCCTGTCCGTGTCACAATGTTCCCCAGCATAGGTCGGCCCACTCGCTGCACCGCAGCTTGCTCATCGCGGAAAAGAAGTAAAATGGCCCGGCTGCCCATGTGTTTCTTCTCGGCAACCATACGGGTAACGCCCTGTGAGCGATAATACTGGAACGCATCCTGTGGATGCTCCTGATACCCCTCTACAGAACAGACACCCGGGGGCGGACTCATCGTAGGCGGGATGTAGAGCAGTTCTTCCAGCGGCACAGTATAATGGGAAAACGTATCAATCGCCGTCTTCGCCACCTCACCGTGCACAGACACGTCGAGTTTGGATGCTGTCTGAACTGTGAAACCCTCCTTGAACTTACGTATGTTTGGCGGAGCAAAACGCCGCTGTTCCCAGCGCTTTAATGGACTATCCGGATCTCCAGAATAATCCTGCTTCGCCGGAACACTGACTGCCTCACGTTCTGGCATTCGCCAAGCAGTGAGCATGCCACCAAAAACGACACCTTGATCAATGTTGACCGTATCATTCACAATCGTAGGATATGGACGGGGATCATGTCCCCAGACGATGCATTCACCCGAATTGTGATCCACATACCAATCCTTGCGCACTGGCCGACCCTGCTCATCCGTACCTTCCACATCGCCATACCGGCAGTAATCCTGAATACGTTTGGACTGTTTTCCGATAAAATGATCTCGTATCCCTGCGTGTGCCACAACCACCTGTCTTACCCCATTTCGGGAAAAGACCAGATGAGATGGTGCATCAAGCAGAAAGGTCCTAAGCTCTGCACGTACTCGCTTTGCTGTCTCTTGGCCGTGCTCCTGCTCAAACTGTAGCAGTTCCATCTCCACCCGTTCGTCACCATGACTCAGCGTAACGTCTCGACCATCCAGATAACGTGCGATCTTCCAGCCGTGATTACTGTCAATCATGTAGGCGAGCTCGGCGGCACAATGACGTTGCCAGAACAACAGACATTTTAACGATTCAGGTCCACGGCTCGTTACGTCACCAACGGAGACCAATTTGCGTCCTTCAGGGTGACGGTACAGGCCACTTCCGTCCTTGTCCACATATCCGAGGCGCACGATTAATTCCATCATTTCATCATAACAACCGTGAATATCTCCGATGATATCAATACCTGTACCCATGTCAGTCACCAGCGGATTGGATGTGCGGACAAACGTAATCTCATCTGGCCGCTTCAGCACATAACTGGCATCAAAGCCATCCTCACGGATCGAGCGTAATGTGCGCTTGAACTGCTGCACCTGTTGTTTCACCCGTTGACGGCCACGCGGATACTCCCGCTGGGCATCACGTTCCAGTAGTTCTTTTTCCGGAATATCCAACACGACAGCAATCACAGGCACATGAGCCTTTCTCGCCACCTGAATCAGGCGCTCGCGATCCTCGGGATACAGATGTGTCGCATCCACCCAGGTCAGCTTGTTCAGGCGGCAGCGGGTTGCCAGAATCGCCTCCATCGCTTCAAATGCTTTGGCCGATACTTGCTGATACTCCGCATAGATCACATCCGCTTCACTGCGGGGACGGTGTTTCCAATCCACATACTCATCATCTCCAACCAGCATGCGGAATTGATCGGATGAGACGGCTTCCGTGCGGCGAATGACGCTTTCTGCAACAAGACGATCCAGCAACGTACTTTTGCCACTGTTGGACGGGCCGACAAGAACGACAATGCCTGCGTTGGGTAGATGAATCTCACGCTGTCTTTCCTCCGTCCCACTTTCCCTATCCTGCTGCCCTCTGCCTACATCCGAGATTTCGTTCGGTGTTATTATTCTCCTCATGATTGGCTCTCCTTTCTCCGCTCAAAAATGACCAGTTGGGTAGGTTTTCCATAACCTTCTGCATGCTCACCGATACCTTTAATTTCATAGGCATAGTTCCCTTGTTGCGTCCATTCCTCACACCGGGAAACCAGCTCCGCACGGGTCCACTCAAAGCGATGATCATGGTGGCGAAAGCTTTCCTGCTCCATAGCATACACTTCGTTATATTCCTTGTTTGGTGTAGTGACCAGCAGCACTTCTGGCTGATATTCGTTCATGATTGTATCCATAATTCCGTTTAGACGATATTCCTCAATATGCTCAATCACTTCGCACAGGATCATGACGTCCTGGTTTTGCATCTGCTCGTCAAAATAAAACAGTGAACCGATGATTGGTTCCGGCATAGCCACCACTCCTGAACGACCCTCCAACTTAGCAAAGCGCTCCATGGCCCGGAGCCGCGACTGACCGGAAGGTTCAACGGCCAGAATTGCCTCCACACCGGGAATGTACGCCAAACGGGCAGAAAGCTTGCCTTCACCCGCTCCCATATCAACAATGCGCCGTTTGACTGGCAACGCTGCAACCACATCTGTAATCGCACGATAACGCAACTCGTTTAACCGCACAGGAGGTTCAGATTGTTCAGATTGCCCGCCATCTCCTCCAGCTGTACCTGTATCTACATCAGCAATCTTTGCATCACCATCTTCTATCTCTGTATCTGCATCCGTACCTTCACCTGGACCTCTAGAATCTGCATTCAGTTGCTTCTCATCGCTATCGGACTCGGACCCCAGGTGCTCTTGTTCTCCTTCTTCCTGATGTCCTGCTTTATTCTCCTGAATAATCGCTTCCGAGGTGTGGCCTATTCCTCTGTCCTGTCCAAAGGACACAGTCAAAGCACCCTCTTGACGCTCATACTGCCGAATCAGTTCGGTAAAACGTAGCGTACGCTTCACTATGAGTTCTTTCAGTGGGTGAGCATCCAGCCACCCTTCACCATACCGTTTGATTTTATCGATCTCATCTTCACTGATGAAATAATGTTTGTAATTATCCAGCACTGGAATCAGTAGAAAAAGCTGACGCAGTGCATGTTGTACCGTATTACGTCCACGCAGGATGATATGGCGAACCGTGCTTTTATTTTTCAGATCAAATGAATACGATAGTTCTCCACGCTCCACCGAAACGGCGTATCCTAATGGCGAGAATAATTCTTCCACAACTCGATCCGGCAGATCGGAAGCCACTGGTCCAAAGGTCAGTTCCAACTCAAAAGCATGACCTACCCATTGCACATAGTCTTCCTTGGGCTTACCATTCAAGGCCGTCCCTAGCGCCCCACGTATGTAGGAGCAGAACAAGCTGCTGGTCACGAACTCACGATCATTGATATATTGCGTAATGTCATACCCATCAGGTGTACCTCTGACCAGATCCACAGGATCAGGCTCGGCATGAATTAGTACTTCTGTTTCGTTCTCTGTAGCCGCAGTGTACACCATTCTTACACGCACACCTTTGTCTACGCGGTCATATATATTCAGCGGATTCTTCGCTAATAAATGGGATACAACCCCCGCGTCAGCGCCGCTTGCTTTCAAGATCAGATGCATCAGTTCTCCTCCTTATATATGAAAAATGTCGTCACGCACTAGTGCGTTTCTTGCAAACCTGCTGAAAGCCCAAGCGTACTTAAACGTCCCTGAGCCAAAGCAGCACAAGTGCATGATGGAGCGCTAACGAATCGCTGGCGTCTTATTTCATGATGAGAAGCCCCCTTGAAACCTAACGAACCCAAGTCACGCTATATGGGGCTAAACCGCCATTTTCCAGCCTTTTATCCGACTTTTTCGGACAATAACGTGTCCCATGTTCCTTACATTTTAAAAAGGCACCCTGGAGGCCATATAAGACGTCCTGTGTTCCTTAGAACATACTCTCCCTAGCAATTGCAATTCGTCACAATCAGCCAGCCGACCTGGACTATAAAACATTCGGACGCGGACATTCATCATCGAATCGCTTGCCTGGGTGAGAAGAAACGTCCTAATTGTTCCCCCATACTTCTTGCAGTGCCAAACGGAAAATCCGGTCCAATTCTTCAAATTGAATAATCCGCTCATTCTCCATCTGGCCGGCCAGTTGTTCAAAATGCTCAATCTTCTCCGCCAAAAAAGCCTGTATTGCGGGCAGTTGCGGCTCCAGATCCAGTTCCTCGCCCGCCTTTTTCCGGCGCAGCAATTCATGAATCTCCATATATAGCGGCGTAGTCGCAGGTACAAGTTCTTGCACAAGCTCTTCAAATGCCATCGGTGGCATCGCATCATAACGTTCAATCCAGCCACAAGCGAGCAATGGACTTAGAACATAGAAATACTTTTTGATCTTCACCTGCTCACCTTGTAAATAATCGCGGAAGTTCCCCTTTGCCATATTGAGATAATGATACATGCAGGACTTGGGCGAGAAGGTCAAAGGCGACAGTGCACGGATATGCTGTGCCACGTTATACTGTTCATCATACTGAATGGGGGATTGCAGCCACTCCAGTAACGGTGGATTTGATTTGCGAAACAGCTTCAAAGCCTTACGCAGATCCCAACCATTAATATCGAGCTGATCACTGATGGGGCGTTCGATAACATCCCTTTTATCCTCAATCGACAAGTACCACTCCAGCGGTCTTACATACAAGAAACGAACATCATAATCACTATCCTGTGAAGGAAACCCCCACGCCCGACTGCCAGATTCACAGGCATAGATGATCCTTACCTGCTCCTCCTGTTCAATCTGCTTCAGCTGTTGTCTAATCGTATCTCTCATTTCTTCATGAACGTAGGTCATGGTCCGTCCCCTCCAAATTCCCCAATTTAAATCTCTATCTCTCTCACCCGGTTCGCGAGTGTATCATATCCTGCCACAGTCTCGGCAATATACGTCAATACCGTTTCACTCCAACCGTAGATGTAAAAGGTTTTGCCATCCCGTGGCGGTACCATTGCCTGCTGATAAGGTGCTATATCCACAATAAATACCTTCAGCTCCGGATTCATCATCCGGCGATATCGCTCAAGCTCAGCATATAACGGGCTGCCTTCATTCTGCTGTTCATCGGTGATCATAATGATCTGATCCACTTTTTCTCCGATATCCCGAAGTTCCCGCACCGGTCGACCGGTGTCTGTTCCACCTTGTGCGCGAATAAGGTGAGCTTGGGAAAGGATGCTCTCATCCATCTTGGGACGAGCATCCTCAACCATATGGTCGAATAACCAGAACAGTGCGTTACCTCTTGTTTGTTTATAAAGCGCCAGTGCCAGCACCGAACCAATCCGTAAATAATCCCCTTGCATGGAACCGGAACGATCCAGGAAAATAGCCGTTCTTCCCGGCAGCGTTGGTAGGTTGCCAATGGATAGCTCTACCGCTTGTCGCAAAGCATCCCGCAGTTCTTCCCTCGCAATCATTTCATACGCACTGGCGAATCGGAAAGGTAAGATGCGCGACTTACGCAGGGCTTCTGCATCCGTTAGACGACCTGTTACGTAATCGATATTTTTCGATTTCTCAAAAACACCCGCACGATCCATTGCATTCAGATGGCGCAGCAACGCAAAAGTCGGCATTTGTGACATTAACGCCTCCCACACCGTACGTGTCGGTTGCATGATCGAGGTGACCACCGAATACGGGAGTTTACCTTTCTCGATCAGATGCATCCGGCTTGCCGGGTTTGGGGTAGCTTTCAGCTTTTCAAGCGCCTGCAACTGCGGAAGTTCCGTAAGATCCACCTCATGCCCGCGCAAATAACGGAATAAGGCTTTTTGCTTCGTATCTATCGGCTTGGGATGTGCTGTAGCGATCATATCGCCCAGACTGTATCCACGCCCACGCCCGTTGTATTTGATCGCCCAATATTCAGTAATGCCGTTCAAAAATTGACTCACCTGACGCTTCACCGCTCGGCCGCCCTGCCCCCGACCCAATCCTCTCAGAATGGTCAGAAAATCAGCCAAATCAGCCGGTGTCTGTACGACTTGGGAGAACACCTTTGCAAAATGATCCACATCCACTTTGGACAGCAGTGCCAGCCCGTATAGAGGCTGTAACCGCATCAAACCTTCATTACGAGCATAGACCAGCGCCCGCGCCATAAACCCTGCATCGACCTCAGCCATCTCCTGATGACTGACCATCGCATCGTCCATCAGTTGCTGGGTATCTGCATAGAACGTATTGTTCAAAGTATTGGTCATCAACATCTGTATATATTGTTCCTCCACCAATCGCTCATAGGCTCCGTAGCCCCCATGATTACGTGTCGTTGGCTGAGGTTGATTAAATAATTGTTTCGCTCTGCTCATCACTCATGACCTCCCGGTGTGAGTCTATTTACTGATATTCCATAATAAAATGTTCCGAGGAAAAAGGTGGGAAGGTATAATACCCGCTCTACCGCTGAGCTACACCGCCATGTACGGCGGCGATTGGATTCGAACCAACGACCTGGTCGATTAACAGTCGAAGTAACCCTCCCTGGCGCCTCGGAACCTTGATCCGCAGCGTTTGTTGCTGCCCCGCTTCACAACCTTATTATGCCTCACACATCTGCACGCGAACATGGCGAAAGTATGGCGACCATCATAAGTTTAAAATGAAACCTGCCACTCATCCTGCTACAATGAAGGGATAACAAGGAGTGAATGTTCATGGCAAGAGAGAGTTTTGACAAAGAAATTCAGTTCTTACGCATGTTATCCCTAACAAGCGGTGCATATAACCGCAAACAATATGCCGAGCGGCTTGGCATATCCGTACATACCTTTGATAAAACCAATCGCAGATTAAAAGAAATCATGCAGACCGTCGCCGACCAACGCTCAAGTGCCGAAGCAGGCCGGGAAATGGCAGATCTCGTCCGCTTCCAATACGGGGAGTCGGCAGAGCCTATGTTGCTCTTCCTCTTCCGCGCCAAGTCGATGAAAGAGACTGAAGTTCAGCGGCTTTCTGTCCTTTTGCATACCTTACAACATAAAACCCTGACCGCGATGGAACTGCTGGACGCCTGCTGTGCTGATCTGCCGGAGGATCTGGCGTTACCTGACGAGAAAACCATTCGTTCCGATCTAAAGTATCTGGAAGAGGTTGGGGTTATTCGAAAAGAGCCGGGTGGCAGGCCATATCAATATGCCTTACAACAGGACGTCCTTACCCAATTAACAGTGGAGGAACAGCTGGAGTTGTATGATTTTGTGGATATGATGGCGAACACCCAGGTTCCTTCCGTACAGGGGTACTTATTGCGCGACAGTTTAAAAAAAGCCATTACGGCAAGTTTCCCGCAAGAAGAAGCTACCGAGCCCTATATCTATAAGTATCACTATTATTCTCGTATCCTGGACGAAGCTCATCTCTACACGCTGCTTAGTGCGATTCGTCAGCGTAAACGTGTGCAGTTCCTATACTATTCACCGAAAAAACCATCCAGCTACAGTTCACAGAATACGAATCCGCGCTTTGAACGGGAAGCAGGTGGTCGATCCAACCGGATCGTGCCCCTTGAAGTGATCTATGACCATCAGTATGGTCGTTGGTATGTAATTGGATATCAGGGCCGGCGCGGCTTTGTGAAATTCCGCATGGAAGGCATAACACAGTTGGAGGAACAGGATTCAGTAGAAGAGCAATACATGCTCAAACTGAAGCAGCAGTGGACCGACATTAGTCGCTACAGTTGGCTCGTGGATACGGGAAATACCGTGACGGTTCAAGCTCGCTTTTTCCACCCGGAGCGTGGTCAGCGCAACTTTATTCTGGATCGGGTTCGTCTGCAAGGTCAATGGGGCAAAATTATACCCGAAACGGATCATACCTTTCTCTACGAAATCCAGGTCAACGGTACCACTGAGATCAAACCGTGGTTGCGGAGTTTTGGCTCAAGCTGTGAAGTAATCGCACCTCAGAGACTACGCCAAGAGATGATCAAGGAATGGAAGGAGATTGCGGAATATTATGAACCTGTTCGAGAAGATGTTCAACTATCAGATGATGACACGACTGAATGAAACCGGACTGTTCACCTGGACCTCACAGGAACGGGCCTGGCTTCGCATGATGCTGAATCACCCTGCTACGAGAGAAGCGCTGAGCCCTGTAACGTTGGATAAAATGCACAATATGTTGAATAGTGAGCAGGACCTGAACCTTCAAGATTACCTGACCGAAAAAGCCAAAAGCGAAGAAAACAGTGTCTCTCACCCACTACTTCGACAGTTACGGCTAATCATTCTGCATCATCAGGGATTTCGCATGACGGGTCGCGTCCGCAATGGACGCACGAGCCATGATGAATTCGGCTTCCCGTATAAACTGGAGTATTCCATGGTCAAAAAAGAATGGTACGTGCTCTGGTATGCTCCTCGCTTCGACAAACTCATGTCGACCAAGCTGCACAGCATCGTTACCGTGGAAGCCCAACCGGTTGAACCGGATACCGCCTCGGGTTACACTGCCCGAATTGCTGCGATAACAGAGAAGCGTAAAACGACCATCACCATCGAGGTACTGCCCGAGTTCAATCAGGAGCTGTCCCGAATCCTCTATGCCTTCTCCTGCTTCGAAAAACAGGTCGAGTACCTGGAAGCCAAGCAGACATATCGGATCGAGCTGACCGTTCCGCGCAATGAGATGGATTACGTCTTATCCAAAATGCGTTTTCTCGGCAAACGGGTTCGAATTGCTGACCACACAGTACTGCGGGAGCGAATGTCCGAAACAGCTGCCAAGGCATTGGCCCGTTATATAGAAAAAGATCCTGATATGCATCCCAAACACTCCAATGAAGTTCAGCACCCCCAACGCGAG
The DNA here is from genome assembly GCF_037993015.1 of Paenibacillus sp. FSL E2-0151. NCBI lineage: Bacteria > Bacillati > Bacillota > Bacilli > Caryophanales > Paenibacillaceae > Paenibacillus > Paenibacillus sp. FSL E2-0151. The sequence goes on along the minus strand of NZ_CP150308.1, from coordinate 1,355,316 downwards.
GAAGGCTCTCTTGCGAAAGCCGATGGTCAATGATTTTGTAAGAGTGGGTTAACCATAACTATTGCTCAAAAGCCAAATCCATATCCATATCCATATCCATATACGAAAAAAAAGGTCTGGATGATCTCATCCAAACCTTTTTGCTATACATGCGCCTAAACTAGGTTCCACCACTGCTGGCAGCCGAGTTCCGTCTTTTGTTAATCGCGTGCACGCCCATGACCACTGCAATTAATTCATACGTGTCCAGTTGTTCCGACTGGTTATCTAATACAAATGCCCCTGAACTAAACCAGCCGCTGGTGCGACGGAAACTGGCCACGATGCGGCCACCACTGCCACTTATATCATATTCCTGCGAAAATGCTGGAGCAGACACATCATATGTACCGCGTGATCCTGCGTCATATTCATACTTTTTACTAAAAAAACTGAATCTCGCCCGCAACACACCCAGATGTCTCCCATCTGCTGCAGTGATATCCCAACGATTCGTTAACATGCGAAATTTGCCGCTGCAGACCAATCCCGTGTTATCCGATACATCGAGCGAAGAACCAAAGACACTTTTCAAATCCAGATGCCCGGCCTGTTCCTGATTCGGATTCATAATCTCGGTGTAACCCGCGTTAAAAAAGTTATCCCTGAAGTATAGTTCCATAACGCTTCCTCCTTTCGCTTACATATCCTTTTGTTCTCTTTAACCTATTCTCGCCTCAAGCACACAATATATTTATATATACGTATAATTAATGGTAATGGATTCAAAAAGTGGATTATTACTGGATGTAAAAAAACGAGCAACCCTGGTTGCTCGCATCACGTTCAAATTATCCTGTCATCAGACTTCGACTTTTTTGTTGTTCAGGTAAATGGTAGCCCACACCAAGATGACCGCCACAATGACTTCAAATACAATGCTTCCCCACATGCCGTCCGACCATAGTACACCATTGGCTGTGATTGCAATACCTGTACTTTCTTCCGTATACCGGAACATCTCATTTGGACTAAAACGTCCTGTCGTAATGATATTTTCCAACCAGCCAAGCAGATTAACGAGGACAAAGAATGCAACGATTCCAATCCATGGCCCCGTTCTCCAACGGAAGCTGCCTGCAATCGAGATCGAAAGGAAGATAATGACGGTCATGAATACCATAACCCATGCGCTAAACAGCAACAAACTAATATAATCCGAGACATGCAGACCCGAAAGATCAATATTGGTAGCCATGTTCATTCGTAGCTTCATTGAGATATAGATGTAGGCATGAGTCGCGAATATAATGACTAACCCCAACCCGCAAAGGGCTCCAAAGATCAAGGGAGACAACACATGTGACAGGCCCGTTACGGGTAAAAGGCGGCGATTATAAGAACGTATATTGGACGTGTATGTTTTGATCATTTTCACATAAATAGCCACACCTACTCCAACATATCCCATAATGCCAAGCACAATCCCTGTGACCTCAGACACGAAAAGGGAAAGTCCCACTTGCGCGATAATCAAAATAACTAGCCCCGCCAACAGTGTATTCCAGTTCCTTCTAAAGTCATATTTCAATAATGTCATCATTCCGCATAGACCTCCTTGAACATCTCATCCACACTTTTCCCATATTTCAGACGGAGCGTTTCCACTTCTTCCCGCATCACCAACTCACCCTCGCGAATAAAGACAACTTCATCAAAAATCCGTTCGATATCATTCACAAGATGCGTGGAGATGATCAGACTGCTCTCTTCATCATAGAATTTGACGATCGCATCCAGAATCTTGCCACGCGCAACCGGATCTACTCCGCCAATCGGTTCATCCAGCAAATACAGACGAGCCTTACGAGAAAGTGCCAGTGTTAGTTGTAGTCGTTCATTCATACCTTTTGACAGATGTCGTACCCGGTCACTCTCGACAAGGTTCATGAAGTCAAGCATCTCCCGCGCCTTCTCCTCATCAAAATCAGCATAGAAATCGCGATAATACGCAATCGCATCCCGCACTCTCATCCACTTCTCGGTTAATGGACGATCCGGCATAAATGAAACCAGCGCCTTTGTCTCCAGCCCAACAGGCTTACCTGTGACTTGAATCGTTCCGCTGCTCGGATGTAACAACCCTGCAACCAGCTTCATGAGCGTACTTTTTCCACTACCGTTGCTACCCAGCAGACCTACGATTCGTCCTGGAGCAATATCCAATGTAATATTACTGAGCGCTTTCTTATTGCCATATGTCTTATTGATCTGGTTCAGTTCAAGGATGTTACTCATGCGTTGTTCCTCCCTTTCCTTCCGCAACGGCATCGGCTACGATGGATAAGATATCCTGCTCTTCGATCCCCAGTTCCTGCATTCCGGTCAGAAAGCGTTCCAGCAATTCACCGGCCATCTCTTTTTTGATCGTCATAATCTTCCGCTCCTCACTGGTCACATATCTGCCCAAGCCCCGTTTGGTTTCGACCACTTCTTCCCGCTCAAGCTCCTGAAATGTCCGTTGTACTGTATTTGGATTGATCTGTAGTTCAGCCGCCAGTTCACGAACCGAAGGAATTTTGTCACCTGCCTGAAGTGTCCCGGTTACAATCTGTCTCTTGATGTACTGCATGATCTGCAGATAGATTGGTAAATTGTTATCAAATTCTATAGTCACAAAGCTCTCGCTCCTCTCTGTACTGGTGTGTTAGTTACATAGTACACTAGTGAAATAGTGTTGTAAAGCCCATTTGTTTAAATATATATTCGCTCAATTGATGGGCAAGTTTCTGCTATCGATATCCATACAAAAAAAAGAGCAGATCGTGAAGATCTGCTCTGCATAACTTTATTAATCGTATTGTTATCTTATTCATATGCTTATCCAATAAAAAAGAGCCAGCTACACGATATCTAGAGGTACTTTGCCTTTAGGTGCAGGGAATGCCTCATCCAAACGGGCGAGTTCCTCTTGTGTCAAAACGATATTCACTGCTGCTGCATTGTCTGCCACATGATTCAGCTGCACCGCCTTGGGAATCGCCAGCACATCTCCATCCCTGATCACCCAGGCTAATGCGATCTGCGAAGTTGTAACTCCTCGACCCTGTGCAATCTCCTGAATGACGGGATGCTCCAACAATTCACTTCGAAGTCTGCCACCCTGTGCCAGTGGACAATACGCCATTACAGGAACGCTCCGTTCCCGCATCCAGGGAAGCAGATCATGTTCAATACCTCGCGATGCTGCATGGTACAGCACCTGATTCACCATGCACTGAGACCCCTCCGGCAGACTCCATAACTCCTGCATATCCCTTGTATCCAGGTTTGATACACCCCAGCGAATGATTTTACCGGATTGCTTCAATTGTTCCAAAGCCTCAACCGTCTCTTCGAGCGGTACTCCTCCACGCCAGTGAAGCAAATACAGATCCAGACGATCTGTACCAAGACGCGTGAGACTACGCTCACAAGCGGCAATCATCTGCTTGTGATCCGCATGATGGGGATACACTTTGGATACGAGAAAAACTTCGTCACGATGGCCCGAGATGGCCTTTCCCGTAATAACCTCTGCCCCACCTTCTGCATACATCTCCGCCGTATCAATCACGGTCATTCCCTGTTCAATACCGGAACGCAGTGCCCGTACTTCTTCTTGCTGGCTGGATTGTTTCTCTCCCATGTTCCATGTGCCTTGTCCTATCGCAGGCAGTGCAGTTCCATCCGGAAGTAGAATCGTGCGTGTTTGATTACCATGCATCATCTATATTCCTCCATTCTGAAGACTTATGGACATTCTGACCTCTCTAACGACGATTATACGAATCATAAATCATGTTATCACTCACATGTCTCCAGTGGCTCATCATCATGATATACAATTGATCCAGCGAAACTGTGAGGCTACTCTGGGCAACGCTGATGGTTGCATCGACCATATTACTGTTGACCGTCATCAATTTGCGTTTCATCCCGTTCTGGCGATCCAGAAAGGCTTTCTCGTCCCGCAACTTGACCCCGATCATTTTCTGTCCCATCAATTCATACATAAAAATATTCTCAACGTCTCTCCAGGCCACTGCTCCTCCTGCGGTATAAGAAGATGCATCCACAAACCCATCCTCATCGATTACAAAAGAAGGTTCCTTCTTAATCATCTTTACCAGACTGTAACAGAAACATAGCCCGAAAAACAAAATGGATAGAAGTCCAATCACATCCGAAAGGATGGAATCATTCGTAACTGAAGAACGATCAAAAATCAAAAAAAATCCGGCTGCCACAAAGAGTGCCGCCCCTGCCGTAAGCCACGCCATTCGTTTCCGGTTTGGATATTCCACATGTTGCTCATAGGATGTGCTCAACGTGACGTTCCTCCTCCATTGCGACTGAATCATACGAGTTCTATATAAACGAATGGCTAAGAACCAAATACCTGAAATGTAGAACAGGAATTGCATTGTACATTAAACCAAATTCACCAATGTTAAACATTAAAATTAGACCGTTTTTCGTCATTTCTGCGCTTATTCAACATTAGGATTCGTCATCCTTCGAGCAAATCCTTTTAACACACCTATATGAATTGAACTAAAGAATGTTTGCACCGGCCACTCCGATGACAGAACAACCTTCCGATCGCTGTTATCCCCAGATTTTTCGATTCCACTTTTTCAAAGTGAAAATCCGGGGATAGCCTATGCTTCCGATGCAGCTTTCTTTCAGAAAGCTTTTAGGCGAACGCTCCGCTTCTTCAGGTTATTTCTGTCCTCTACGTTACGTGCAAATATTTAATTCAATGAATATACATTGTTAAATGTCTTCCCCCTCCCTCATTACACTTATTGTCCTGTCCCTTGCTTTCCGTTAATATAAATGGAAAGGTTAGGAAATTAACCAATTCTAATTCATGGTGGGAGGACAAACAATGATGAGTCAGCGCGGCATAACATCGGAAGATCTTTATCAGATTACATGGGTTAATGATCCAACTCCGTCCCCTCAAGGCGGACAACTGGTATATGTAAGCCGGAAAACGAATGAAGCACGTGACGGTTATTGTTCTCACCTAAGACTGCTGCATCTGGGGAGTCAGAAGGACAGGCCCTTTACCTCTGGTGAGAAGGATCATTCCCCTGCCTGGTCGCCCGATGGGTCTCAGCTTGCCTTTTTAAGAGAGGTTGATGGGAAATCCCAAGTGTGGATTATCGCATCAGATGGCGGGGAAGCACAGCAAATCAGTCACCTGAAACATGGCGTCAGTTCCCTACTCTGGTCACCAGATGGTCATACTTTGCTTGTGAAATCATCCGTGGATATGAGCGGAAATGAAGAATCAGAACATACAGATCCTATAGACGATAAACCCAAACTGCTGCAAGAACATGTCGTAGACCGGATTCGCATGAAGTCAGATGCCAGTGGATTGTGGAACGGTCGACGTTCCCACCTTTTCGCTCTCGCACCGATCGATGCGGAAGCAATTCCTGTAACTACAGGTCATTATGACGTCGGAGACTACGCCTGGTCCCCGGACGGAACATCCATCGCTTGGATTGCGCAGATGCCTGAAGAAGGCGAGGACCATAATGATTACACCCTGACTAATCATGTGTACCTTGCCAAAGCAGACGGATCGGATGTGCAACAGTTGACCCCGGAAGGGTATACGTTCAGCCGACTGGCCTTTGCACCGGATGGACAATCTCTTGCACTGCTCGCCAGTGACCGTTCCTATGGAAATGCCACGCTTGTGAAGTTGTACACCCTTCAGATATCAGGTGGTGAACTCGTATGTCTGAGCACGGATTGGGACGTACAGTTGAATCACAGCATTGTTGGCGACATGCGTTCACATCTGACAACCACGGGGCCAGTATTCAGCAGGGATGGTTCTTCAATCTTCTGTCTGGCGACCATCCATGGTAGTGTACGCATCGCCAAATTCGCTCGAGACGGCAGCAGTGCCGACTATATATGGCCTGACGAACGGGAGATTTATCAATTTGCCGAGTTGGAAAACGGGCAGATCGTTGCCGCTGTAGCCGATACACTAAATCCTGGTGATCTATATATATATGAACAACCAGAAGATCCTGAGGTAGAACCGATTCAGCTCACCCGCAGCAATCCACAGCTTGAGGATGAGATCCACCTTAGTACACCAGAAACCTTCTGGTTTAATTCCTCAGATGGCCTGCGGCTGCAAGGATGGATTATAAAACCTCATGGCATGGTTGACGGGGTCAAAATCCCGACCATTCTGGAGATTCATGGCGGCCCGCACATGATGTATGGTTTTACGTTTATGCACGAGTTCCAAATTCTCGCCGCACAAGGCTACGCTGTTGTGTATATCAATCCACGCGGTGGCCTCGGATACGGGCAGCAGTTTGTAGACGCCTGTCGCGGAGATTATGGCGGTGGCGATTATCGCGATCTCATGGAGAGTGTGGATTATGCCCTGTCCCAGTATGAGTTTATCGATGAATCACGATTGGGCGTAACCGGGGGCAGTTATGGTGGCTTCATGACCAACTGGATTGTAGGACACACGGACCGCTTTAAGGCGGCTGTTACCCAGCGTTCCATCTCCAATTGGCTATCCTTCTACGGTGTAAGTGACATTGGATATTTCTTCACGGAAGACCAGATTGGCGGTAACGCGTGGGATGACACGGAAAAACTATGGAAACATTCCCCGCTCGCTTATGTCGGAAACGTCAGTACTCCGCTGCTCATTTTGCATGGCGAACAGGATCTGCGGTGTCCAATTGAACAAGCCGAGCAGTTGTTCATTGCATTAAAACGGCGCAAGCAGACCACAAGACTTGTTCGTTTCCCAGGGGCAAACCACGAGTTGTCCCGTGGAGGTCATCCTCATCTGAGGGTACGCCGTCTGGAGCATATTGCCGGATGGTTCAACGAGTACCTGTAACGGACTAATATTTAGACTATTAGTTCAGATTATAGAACCAGATATGGATACAACCCTAAAAGCCGTCCAATGAAATCTGTTATGATTTCAACGGGCGGCTTTGGCTGTTCACCTTTTATGGAAGGAAAGATTACTCTTCGCCCCACACTACGGTGATTTCATTCAGATCCTTGTTGGTTGCAGACACCGAACCTGTGATGGTTACGGCATATTTGCCATCTTCACGCCCCACGATGCTGAAGCCGTCTGCCTGGATATCCTGAGTGTTCTGACTCAAGTTTTTGGTCTGGTAGTAGTCTTTGTAGGATGTTCCAACGGTTAGCAACGTTTCTTTGGTTGTGTAGGTGAGCACTACTTTTTTGTCACCATCCATTATGTTCTCAATGAGACTTGTTGCCTTCGCATCCTTAGGTAATGGGAAATCAGCCGGAAGATACTTGGACTTCACTCCTGCCGCCTGTGTGTTTGTACCTGTTGAGGGCGATGTCGATCCACTGTTGCCTGTGGATGTTGACCCACCAGAAGAGCTTGAAGAACCGATGCTTACTTTATTGTTTTGGGAATCATACTTCACTTCGGTCTTCAACGCATCTGCAATCGAACGAACGGGAAGATATGTACTGCCTTGATATGTAATTGGCGCAAGCTTTTTGCCCTGGTCACCTGTCGGTGTAAATTTCTGTCCGTTCACTTCGATGGCGAGCCCATGGTTCAGATAAGCTTTGATTGTCTCCAGTTGTGTACCTGCATATACACCTGCCGATCCGGTTAACACCATGCCAAACACACCCGCAGCAACCAACCACTTTTTGCTTTTCATCTCTAAACGCCTCCTGAGTTCAAATGTCAGCCTTATGCATAATACGATTCAAGCGATCGCTCGATGTACGCGAAAGACTCATGTAATTATGCTCATCATGTATGGGTACGAGCTTATTCGGATAACAGCCCGTTGTTCCACCAAATGTTAGCAATATAATAGCATCTGACAAGAGGTTGTAAACGATAAACGGACAAAACAGGACCAAGGGCGTACAAAAATAGTCTTTGTCGTATTCCCGCTGTACTCTCGCTCGTTAAGTTGTTCTTATATGAATAAAGTCCTGAATTCCAGACCATACATATGAAGCTAATCATACACGCACAATAGTTGCGAAATTAACCAATGTATTAGATAATTATTTGTCGATTTGTGGTCGAAGGAACGGAACTTAAGGGGGATTAAATACGATGAACAACAATAACAGTACATTTGACCAACCTATTAACCGGATCTCTACCGGATCAGAAAAATGGGATGCGCTTGAGGATATCTTCGGAGCCGCTGATGCGCTTCCGATGTGGGTGGCCGATATGGATTTTGCTGCTCCACCATCCGTCATTCAGGCCCTGCAAACACGGATGGAACACGGGATTTTTGGTTATACAGTGCGGACTGAGGCGTATCATGCAGCTGTTGCAGGCTGGATGGAACGGCGCCACAACTGGAAAATTAACGATGACTGGATCGTATTCACTCCAGGTATTGTGCCTGCACTCAGCATTGCTGTACAACGATTCACCGATCCTGGAGATGCTGTAGTCATCCAAACTCCGGTGTATGCGCCCTTCTATGAAGTAGTACGTGGTCAGGGCCGTGAACTGATCACCAATCCTTTGGTAGAGAATAACGGTCATTACACGCTGGATCTGGAACAACTGGAATCCAGCTTACAGACCGGTCGGGTCAAAATGCTGATTCTGTGCAGTCCTCATAACCCGGTTGGACGGGTATGGACTCGTGAAGAGCTTGAAGGGCTTACGTCATTGTGTCTGCAATACAACGTACTGATGGTTTCAGATGAAATCCATGCCGATCTTGTTCATCAGCGCGGAACTCATACACCACTGACCCTGATCTCGGACGCCGTCTCTGATCTAAGCATCATCTGTACGGCTCCAAGCAAAACGTTCAACATTCCTGGCCTCTGCACATCCAATATCATCATCCCCAATGCCAAGTTGCGGGAATCGTTCGCGCAGGGTGTAAAAACGATGGGACTTGCCAATATCAGCACATTGGGGGCTGCTGCAACCGAAGCTGCTTACAATGATGCCGAGGAATGGCTGGATGAGTGCCTTGCCTATATCCGTGGAAATATGGAGTATGTACAGCAATATGTTGCGGAACATATGCCACAGATCAAAATGCATTTGCCCGAAGCGACCTATCTGTTATGGATGGATTTCCGGGAGCTGAATATCCCACATGCACAACTATGCAATATGCTGCTTCATGAAGCAGGGCTTGCTTTCAATGACGGGAGCTTCTTTGGAACGGAGGGTACAGGGTTCATGCGCATTAATGTAGCCTGTCCACGTTCCACGGTTGAAGAGGCGATGCGCAGGTTATCTGTGTTGTTAAGCAATGTGTCGGGCAAATAAGCTGTCAGTTACATCTATGTACGTTGCGAACAAAACGTGTACTGTTTGTTAAATGGTGAATATTTGTCAAAATAGAAAAAAGGGTGCCCCGTAGTCAAGTCCATGACTCATATTCATGGTCAATGACTGCACAAGGGGCATCCCTTTTGTATTCGATCCATTTATTTATTCGAATATAATTAAAATTACAGTGACAGTGACATCGATATCGGCATCGGTGTAATTCTGTCGCACAACCTGTTCAGCAAATCCCGATCATGGCTTATGATCAGTAATCCCAGATCACGCTGGCGAGCCACTTCCATCACGGTATGCCAGATCTGTGCCTGAGTGATCGCATCCAGCATCGTTGTCATCTCATCTGCGATCACGTAACGTGTCGCTGTACCAAGCGCTCGCGCCACACAGAAACGTTGCAGTTCTCCACCGGATAATTCACCCGGTCTGCGGTCCAACCAGGTCTGCTGAATACCCAATGCTTCGAGCAACTGTTCATCCTGCACAGACGCCTCCTGAAGTACACGACGCATTCGCCAGCGTGGATTCACAGCTTTCTCCGGATGCTGGAATACCAGCTGAACCGGACATACTCCTGTACGTGGGAGTGGATTCCCATCCAGAAGTACTTGTCCTGCTACAGGTTCGGCATATCCTGCAAGGATGCGTCCAAGGCTTGTTTTTCCACAGCCACTTGGTCCCCACAAGCCCACGACTTCGCCTTGTTTCACCTGCATATTCATCTGCTGGAACACCCACGATTTCGGATCGTAACGGTAACTCACGTCCCGTGCTTCAAGTGACATGGAAACACCTCACTTCTCCGCCCCGTACCTTACGAAGCTCTGGACGTTCGCGGGTACATGCAACGGTTGCTACGCTACATCGGGGAGCAAATGAACAGCCTGTGGTGATCTCTTGACCTGCCAACGGCTGGGAGCCTGGGAGTGGCTGAAATCCGTTCTGCGGCAACGCATTCCAGAGCGCTTTTGTATATGGATGACGCAGACGTTCTCCATTCCCTTTAAAATCATCCACCTGCGCCGCCTCTACATTGGTCCCCGCGTGAAATACAGCGATGCGATCGGCAGCCGTCAGCGCTGTCGTAACATCATGCGTAATCCATAGGATACCTACGCCTTCATTTGCAAGCTTGCGAAATTGCTTCATCGTCTCGGCCAACACTTCGGGATGGATTCCTGGTGTTGGCTCATCCGCAATGATCAGCTTGGGCTGACCTGAGGTCGCTGTAGCCATTAACACCCGCCTTGCCATTCCTCCGGACAACTCAAACGGGTATTTCCCGGCTGTTCCTTGAGGAAGATGATACCGCTCGGTCAGCTCCTGCTCCGTCTTTTTCATATGGGATCGAGTTACAAACCCGCGTTTTCGTCCCGAATTTCGGGTTACCGGTTCAACTTGCCTCCCCACCTTCATCAACGGGTCCAAATAACTGACGGATTGTGGAATCAACATCAGTTCATCACCACGCAGATGAAGCTGTCGGTCTGGGGTCAAAGGCTCGCCACCATAGCTAATACGCCCCTCCAACCTGGCATTGGCAGGCAGAATGCCCATGATGGCCTGCGCCAGCACACTTTTACCCGATCCGCTTGCGCCTACAACAGCCACGATCTCGCCCTCGTTTATGGAAAGATCCAGATTCTGAATGACATAAGTCTGTTCGTACCCAAACCAGCCGTGAGCGCGCCGAAATGACACCGACACTCCCTCAATATCAAGAAGAGCCATATTTACCTCACCTCCCTCGAACTACCTGTACCCGTCAACGTCTTCAGACTATTGCCCAATACATCAAACGCACGAACAACCAACAACAATGCCAGTCCCGGGAAAAAGGCGAGCCACCACATGCCAGCAGATAAATATCTCATCGACTCGGACAAAATAATTCCGATTGCCGGTTGTTGCGGGGACAACCCCAGCCCCAGAAACGTAATAGCTGCCTCATGCAGAATTGCATGGGGAAAGATTAGCAGTACGCCCACGAACAGCTGTGGAACCAGGTGTGGCAGCATATGCTGCACTGCAATTCGTAACCGCGATTGGCCTAACTTGTGTGAAATCTGAATATATTCTGCGGATTTCAGTTGAATCATCTCCGCTCTTACAATCCGAGCCAGATTCGGCCAGTGAGTGAGTGCAATCGCTGCCGCAACTCCTGCCAAACCTCCACCGAATACAAAGGCCAGCATAACTAGCGATACCAGATGAGGTACACTCAGGAACAGGTCGATAATCCATGAGATTACCCGGTCAGCAGCCTTGCTTGAAGCGGCAGTCAAACCCAACAGCAGTGCGATCAATCCGCCACCACATGCAGCAAGCAATCCCACTTGAATGCTGGTTGCCAATCCTTTTAACGTACGCATGAACATATCTCTTCCGAGCCAATCTGTGCCAAATGGATGCGCCCAGGTTGGAGCCAAATTCCGATCCATTAGTGAAGTCAGCGTAGAACCAGTGGGAAGCAGTCTGCCCGTCAACCACACAACGGCAATCCAGATCACCGCGAGGCTTCCCCAGATCACCGCTCTTTGGCGAGGGTTGCGGAAATTTTGGTCTCTGGCAGCCGTATAATCTTTTCTCGATGGGCGTGATGTTCCTGTTCCATTCCCAGCTTGTAGAGACCCGGTATTAATGTTGTACCGTACCTCTTGATTCGCAGTTTTCACTTTCTGTATTTTGGCTGTTTCTGTCGTCTGCTCGGAGGAGCGTTCTACCGTCTGCTTCATGACATCAGCTCCTCCTTCATCCGTGGATCAATCAAGCGATACAGAATGTCGGCAACCATATTACCTGTGAAAACAAAAATCGCACTGCACATCACAAGTCCAAGCAGCAGTGGAACATCTCCACGCAACCCCGCCTGAACCGTCGCCTGACCAAGGCCAGGGTATGAAAATACCTGCTCTGCAAGCACAGCCCCGCCAAACAGTTCACTGAACGAAGCAAACTGCAGCGTGATGGCTGGCAAAACAACATGTCTGAACCCATGTCGACGGAACAGCTGAAATCCACGCTCACCTCGCGCTCTCGCAAACAGAATATAATCTGACTCGAGCACATCTGTGAGCTTCTGCCGGGTATGCAAAGCAATAGAGGCTACCCCGGTCAGGCTGAGAGTCAACGCTGGCAAAATCATATGAATAACCCGATCTCCCCATGTAACCTGATCAGCTGACATCCCGGCGGGTACTCCAAGCCCAACCGGAAGCCATCCAAGCCACACACCAAATACCATCAGCAACAACAGCGCAATCCAGAATACTGGCGTGGAAGCCAGCGTATAACAATACCAACAGATCAGGCGATCCAGCTTCGAATCCCGTCTCATGGCGGCAACTACACCAAGAGTGAAACCAATGATGCCAGATAATATCCAAGCTACAGCCATAAGTGCGACAGAATTCATGAATCGTTCCTGGATAATATCCGCTACAGGTTGTCTGTAGATCATTGATGTCCCCAGATCTCCCTGAATCAGCGTTTGTCCCCAGGTTAGTAATCGTTCCACGGGAGATTCATTCAATCCCCAACGTTCTTCGATTAAACTGCGCTGTTCGGCGCTTACCCTGATCATGTCTCCACCAATGTAAGCTTCGATCGGATCAACAGGAGAGAATTGCATTAATATAAAAGACAACACACTGACTCCAACCAATAGAGATACAAGTCGCAACATTTTAAAACCAACAAATCTGGCCCATCCATTCCTGCCTGTCATCCAATCTCTCCCCAATTCAGGCTAAAGCTACCGGTACGTTTCCTACTTTGTACTGTTATCCCAGGACCATTCCTCCAGATTGGTTGTCACCGGCCAGCCGTGACCATGGGGGTGGATCTGCTGCTCACCAATGTTCAGGCCATTCGTAACCAGATACAGGTGATCTATGTTCACAAGCCACGCCCATGGCGCATCACCCTGATAACTGAAACCTGTTGTTCCATCCCATTCCGCTTTCTGCCAGAACGGCAATGCCTCTTCTTCACTTGTTGCCTGAAGGGCTTTGTCCATCCAAGAATCCACGACAGGATTACTGTACAGCCCCACATTGTAATACCCTTCTCCTTTATGAGTACTGCTATAGAGGTTATAGGTTTCCAAAGGGTCATGACTGCCCCAACCAAATAATACAGCGTTGGAGTAAGCCATCTTTTTTGTCTCTTCACGGCTTTTGCCTTCAACATTGATTTTGATTCCCGCCTGGGCTACCATATCCGCAGCAGCCAGTGCCAGAGATTGTCTTGTTAAATCACCTGCAAAATAAAGCAGATTGAATTCGGCCTTGACGCCGTTTTTCTCGACGATACCGTCACCGTCCGCATCTACCCAGCCACCAGCGGCCAGAATCTGCTTTGCTTCTTCGAGATTGGCATCCGTAAATACAGCTTCCGCATTGCTCCAAGGCAGGTCATCGCTGACGGAATACGCTGGACGACCGTACCCTTCCAGTACACCCTCAACCAAAGCCTTACGATCAATCACGACATTCACCGCTTGGCGAATCGCCAAATCGGATGTCACATCATTCCCTGCGGGAAGACCATCGCCCGACTTGGCACCAGCAGGCTGCATCGGGAACATGATGCCACGGTTATCTACGGTTTTCACGGCCTCTAATGTCATGCCATTCACCTGTTGTTTGCTAAACGCTGCCGGGATAGCAGCGATATCCACCGTACCTGCCTGCGCAGCGGCGTAGGCTGCATCTTCATCCAGATAGAGGAAGGTGAGTTTGTGGAATACAGACTTGTTACCGTAATATTCTTCATTGGCTTCTACGATGGCCTGTTGTCCTTTGTCCCACTGAACCAGCTTGTACGGTCCTGATCCGACCGGATGTTCTGCATAATCGGCACCATAGGCGTGTTCAGGCACAATGCCAAGTGTCGTCAGCAGACTGATGAATGTAGACTGCGGCGACTTCAGTGTAAATAAGACCGTGCTATCATCAGGTGCCTGTACATCAGCCATATTGGTCAGATCAATCACGGACCCACTCTTGGCAGCTGTTTCAAACGTAAATTTTACATCCTCAGCCGTCAGGGGTTCCCCATCAGAGAATTTCACATCGTTCCGAAGCGTAACCGTCCAGGTCAGCCCATCTTCACTAACTGAATATGCGGTAGCTAGATCGTTAACCAGTTGTAACTTGGCATCCCTCTTCAGCAGGGTACTTTGGAAAAGCGGTGACCCATATTGCCCCCATCCGGTTGTTGGATCAAACCCACCTTCCGGCTCGGTGCCAACCGCCAGCACCAATTCGTCTTTGGTTAAGGCTGTACCTGATTCTCCATTCTCTGCTGATGAAGCTGTTGGCGCTGTGCTCTGTGCACAACCAGATAAACCAATGGAACATACAAGTAAGATGCCTAATCCTGTTCTACCTTTTCGTTTTCCCCATCTCCATAAAAATCTGCCCATTCTGGTCGTCCCCCCTCTAAATATGTGCTGCACTCCCTTTTATCGTGTTACTTTTTAGAGAAATTGTAGCACAAAATACAAAACATATGTCAACAAAGTTAACTTCGTAATCCATATTTTTTCATATTTCAGAATTAATAAATAAAAAGTTGTATAACCGAGCATTTGTAGCGCTCTATAAAGTCAGGTATTATAACAAACAAAAAAAACAGACAGTTGGCATCTAACCAATAGTCTGTTTTTTAGATTTGTTATATTTTCATAGAAATTACACTCGTATTCGTATTTGTCTTACTCCGTAGAGCGATGATGATGGCTGTGACCATGCTGACCCGCACCTTGATTGTGATCCAGACTTTGATCCGGATTGCCCTCCTGACGACTCTGAGCATGAGCCAGTTTGTTGAGTTCATCTACATAAGTCACGGACAGCTCCGCATACAAAACACCTTTTTGTACCTGGATCTGTTGATGCAAATGACGCAATCGTCCCAGGTTACCCCGTACGGCAATTACCTCCAGGCACTGGTCATGGTTCAGGTGCACGTGCATATTGGAAATGATGTCATGATGCGCCTCATGCTGGAGCTCCATCAAACGAATGGGAAGATCACTGATATGGTGATCGTAGACCATCACAATGGTGCCTGCCACATCCTGGTCGGATTGTAATACAGAAGGTTGAAGTAATGTTTTGCGAACAAGATCACGGAAAGCCTCCGATCGGTTTTTGTATCCCTGTTCCTCAATATACTGGTCAAACTGCTCAATTAGAGGTGTAGGAAAAGCCACCCCGAACCGGGTCAAATCTTCTTTATCTGCCATACTTCTCCTCCTGCGCCCTCATTTGCTTCGAGTGTACCACAGACTTGTCTGCTCATCGACTATACTGTTGCATGAATCGTACTGCCGAATGTATCGCCTGTTGTCCAGCGTCACTCTCCAGATTAAATTGATAATCATGTCCCAGCTTCTCTGATGAGTTCGAGAAAAACAAGGTTTCCACCTCAACATCAAGGCGCTTCAATACTTGTGCCAGCTCAATCGATTGACTGGTCAACGGGTCATCATTGCCTGAGGTAATAAATGCAGGCGGGTACGCTGCTGTAGCCTGAAGCACGGTCGACATTTCATGCAGACGTGGATAGTCTTCGAATGTTTTGACTCCCGTATATGACCAGAGAAATGTCCGTATGAGTGGAAAGCCTGTATTGGCTACCGTGCTTAGATTGTATGGACCACAGAATAGCAGAACCCCACGCAACTCTTCCGGCTGGGCGGCTGGCGTTATATTCATCAGTTTAGCCAGAGATGGATTGGTCACCACTGCCGCAGTCTGACTTGCAATCTGGGCACCTGCCGAATTGCCTGCGAGAAATATGTTTTCCGGGTCACCCTGATACTCACTGACATGGTTCTTCACGTAAGTCAAAGCCTGATTCGTCTGGATCACGGGAATGGGATATTTCGTATCCGGTGCGAGCGCATAATTCATACTGACCACAACGTAACCCTGTTTGGCTAATTGTACGGCATAATCTGCGATATCCTTTTTGTCACCCAAGACCCATCCACCACCATGAACCCACAACACAACAGGCAAAGGTTCCGATGTTACGGAAGGATAATAGATATCCAGCGTACTGTCATTACGCCCTTCGTCTGCATAGGGTACATCCGCAACACGAGTTATCCCATCCGAGAGCGTAGTGTCCTTGCTATTTGTGTCTGGATTAGCAGTTTCAATTAATGATTGTAATAAAAATACCGTTATTTTGGGTGTCCATTGTGTACCAATCCCAATAAAACCTATGATCAAAATTAGTACAACGCTGGGAATCCAGTAACGTTTACGTTTAAAACCTTTTGCCCCCGTACGTTTCGTTTCCAACTTGGACTGCAATAGCTCCACCTCGTTCCATCATCATCGAAGCGTCTTTACATCTAAAGTTGTGTACGTTGCAGAGAGGACCGGGTTTCCTCTTATTTGGGTCTCTTGGCGATTTCCTGTCTGACTTTCACATATGTAGTGGACACTTTTTGCTCCAGTGTGTAGATATTTTGTTTTGTGCCTGCCCACTTCTCTGCTGCAGACGCCAAGGCGTTCAATGAGCTGAGTACACGTGACGTTTGGCTTTGCTTTGTACTCTGTTTGAACTGTTGTAGAGCGTTGGAATATCGTTCTTTTGCCAGACTCGCCTGTTTTTTAGCCGTTTGAATCTGTTTCTTCGCGGAGTCGGCCCCTGCTAGCATAGCTCGTAAACGTTTTATTTCAGCGCTCTTCCGTTTACGTGCTTCAGCAAGTTCCTTTTTCTTGATCCGGATGGCTTCTCTGGCAAGTTTCACAACGGGTCTCAACGTCTCTGCCTGAGTGCGGATTGCTGCACTCCATTCCTTATTTTTGATGGCTTTGGCTGCATCCAACTGTCTATTCACTGAACTATAGAGGGCGAATAGTGGTTCATATCGGGCTTGTGTTTGCTTCACCTTTTCAGCTAGAGCTGCGACCTTCGCATCATCGATTTGTCTTATTTCTACACGTAATCGCTCCAATTGCGCGGTATTGGCGGCATGAAGTGTCTTTATTTTTTGTTCCCAAGCCTGCTCTTGTGTCTTCCAGTTTCCCACTTTATCGTACGCTTGCTTCAACGTTAACTTGGTTTGTGCGTCGGCTTTGTTCAAAACGGAATCCCATGCTTTTTGCGCTGTTACGCCAAGATCTATGCCAGCAGCCTCTACTGAAGAAGCAAAATACATCGTGCCTGCGCTGAACAGAATCACAAGCCCTATAAGCAGGCGTGATCCGAAAATAAGATGAGTCAACAATGGCAATTGACGACGCCGGACGTTACTTTGTTCCTTCATGTGACTATGGCTACCTGCTACTGGAGAAGGGAATAGTATGTCACTCGTCTCCATTAAAGCTATTTCTTCTGTAGATATATCTTCGATATGCTGTCGCCCCTTCTTCTCTTCTACTAAACCGTGATGTTCTATGAAGTTATGAGAGCTTGATCGTTCCAATAGGGAACAACATACCATGGCCTCCTGTTCATTTATCGTTTCCTTCCATGCTTCTGTTTGCATGCGTCTCTACACCCTTTCTTCTAAAATATTTAGCAGAATAGCCAACGAAATCAACGAACAACAAAAAAGCACCCGCAAGTCAGGCATTTGCCTGCTCTTACGGGTGCTTCCCTCATAAGCCGTTCCATATGAGATTCGATTGAACGAGTCACTCGAACTTTTCCTTTTTCTAATATATTCCATTCACTGTGTCTGGTCAAGTAAATCTGGTTTCACTGGTTGAATAAAACTTTCGATCAACGGGAGAACCCTTCCCGCTTATAGTTAACAACTGATACAGCCCAGCTTATTGATTGACCAAAATAGCTTTCATTTCCTCGGTCAGATCCTCTTCTTTCAGTATCATATAGATGTTCTCGCCACGAGTTACATTCAACTTGATCTGATAAATGGTATCTTTCTCTGTTAGATAACCAGACCGTTGACGTTTGAGCAAATCACTAATGATTTCTTTGTTTTTAGTCGCTATCTGTTTGTTACCACTTAGATTTCCATCGATATATTCTGGCTGCGGAGTAGTCCACTGAAGCGAACCCGGACTGTTAATCTCCTGCTTCGCAAACTGAGCGGAGACAATCTCATCTGCCTGGACAAGCAACTGGTCGTATAACTTGTTCTCCTTCAGCCAAGCCAATACCCGATCATAGCTAGGTTTGATCTCAAAATTCCACATCTCCCTCGGTTGAAATGGATCTTTCGAAGTAGAGTCCTGATTCATCTCCGCGTAAGCAAACGACTGCCACGGGGAGCGCTGTTCTTCATAGGTCTGATCAAAAATGTCCTGTTTCAACAATGCTTTGAACTCACGGACTTGCTCCGGATTGCTAATATAAACCTTCCGGTATGAACTTATGGCAGAACGAATACCGAAACTTAACGCATCTTCATCCAGCTTATACGTTTCAAAGGCGACTCTTTTGTAATCCTGGGACTGTTTCAGAGCCTTTAATTCCTGATGGAATTCGGCTTCTGGAATGTAGTATTTACGTTTCATCACTTTGCCGTTATCCAGCTTGTAGTTAATTAATATAGACTCATCATTACGCATACCTGTATTAATCGGATCATCCAGTAAAGGAAGATCGGAATTCACAATTTTTTGATGAAGAGCGATAACTGCCCCCATGTATTCCGGATCATTAGAATAGAGGTGAGCATCGTCCTTTTTCTGACTGACACCGTTACTGTAGGTATAACTCTCCCCACCAAGCTTGATACTGTTCACCTTGCTCATTTCAGGCACTCGAGCGGCGTATCCATTCCAGTCGGCAATAGGTACGTACAGTATCAGACCAGCGATGATACCATATAGAATCAGCTTGGGTAGCAGCCTGCTGCTCCAGATCAGCCATGTTTTGCGAATAATCATCTCGGCAACGATATAACCTACAATTCCGCCGAGGATATATCCGAAGATTCCCCATCCAGCTGATCCTCTTGGAGCAATCATTGTAAAGTAACCTCCGCCAATCAGAACCAATGTAAACATCAATCCAAAGCGAAATATAGGTTTTATAAGCTTAAACGTAACTGCTTGGGTAGCAGATTCAACCTGTCTTTTCGCATAAAGTACATAGGTTAGAGGAATAAACAGGATTGCAAATATCGCATAGATAATTAACTCCTGACGGATTACAGGGAGGTTACTGATCGAACCCACACGCAGGACAAGTGAGAGTTTCTCCGCATTAAAGCCCACTTCTTCAAAAGCATATCCGAGCAAATAATGCTGGAGATGAAGTGACATAATGAACCATACGACAACAGGTAACAAGACGAGTGCGTACACGGTGAGTCCCTGCAATACAGATTGACCAATACACATGCCCACCGCCACAGTTAGCATGAACATAAACAGCGAGTAGATACTCATGCTCAAGCCCCACATCCAGATTGTACTGCCATCGAACAGAAACGCAGGTTGATCCAGTACCGCCCATACCCAGCCGGTAATCGCAGTTGTAATCCAGATTGGAATCAGGATCATGACAAATCCGGTCAACAGATTCACCGTTAATAGATGTTTACGACGTAACGGCAAACTATGGAACAGATCCGAAGGTGCACCAGACTGAATATACCGAAAAAGAAAAATACCAGCTGCTACGGGCAGTGTGATAGCGAACAGAATCTGCACTTCACCATTGGCCTGAAACAAACTTATAATCTGCTGTGGCACATCCCTGTACTCGGTAGCGATATATAACGGAAGTGAGAACAACAATGTGATGAGATATAAAATGCCTATCCATCCATGCTGTCTGAAATTTTGGATCAGGATGCCCCGGTTACAGAACAATCGGTTGAATATCATATCCTGCGTCCTCCATTTCATAGATAAAGATTTCTTCGAGCGTCAAAGGCAGTACATCCAGCAGATATGGATCATGTATACGGAATTTATCCGTTACCTGTTGTCGGCTGCCTTTGACAATGTACAGGGATACACTTCCCCGTTTCTCTTCATGCAAAATATCAATCTGCTCATCCATGGCTTTGGCATGGTCCGGGTGGCGGAAAGCAACCTGGATTTTATGCGTATCCGCCTTCAGATCATCGAGATCCTTCTCTACAATAATTCGGCCTTTGTGCATAATCGCCACATGGTCACACAAATCTTCGATCTCACGCAAGTTGTGCGACGAGATGACAATGGTTACCTGACGCTCAGCTGCTTCCTGGAACAGCAAGTTTTTGATCTGCTGGCGCATGACCGGGTCAAGGCCGTCAATAGGCTCATCCATCAGCAGCACTTCAGGCATGCAGCTAAGTCCCAGCCATACGGCTGCCTGACGGCGCATGCCTTTGGACATACGATGCAGCTTGCGTTTTACATCCAGTTTGAACACGGTGGCCAGTTGCTTGAACCGTTCCTCATTCCAGCGCGGATATACCGAACGATAAAATGCAGCCATCTGAGTTATTGAAGATTGCGGGAAAAAGTATGGCGAATCGGCCATAAAAATTGTGCGGCCTTTGAGATCCATATTTTCATAAATCTCATTATCTTCGATACGAACAGTTCCGCTGTCCTGACGGTAAATACCAGCCATCATTTTGAGCAGCGATGTCTTGCCTGCCCCGTTGGAACCGAGCAAACCATAGATCGACCCCTTATGTATGTGCATCGTTACGCCATCCACTGCCTTTTCCTGTTCAAATGCTTTGACGACTTGATTCAGCTCAATCATGAGGCTCCTCCTTCTCTATACGGGCCATCGCTTCCTCAAACAAAAGCGTCATATCCGCTTTGGTCAAACCGGAATACGAAGCTTCTGCAATCAACTTCACCAGAGACTCTCTGATCTCATCTCTCATGGCTTCATTCGGATGTTCCACTGACGATGATACGAAGCTCCCTTTTCCCTGCAAAGAATAAATGTAACCTTCACGTTCAAGCTCACGATACGCTTTCTGAATCGTATTTGGATTCACGGTCAGCTGCGTGGATAACGCACGAACGGAAGGAAGCTGCTCGTCGGGCTTTAGAATACCGTATACGATCATTTCTTTGACTTTGTCCACTAGTTGCTCGTAGATCGCCTTACGGCTGCGTACATCTAATTCGAACATCCCGCACCTCCTTTCTGTAAATGTGTGAAATAACCTATGGGTTTTAAATATGACTGTATCTGAGGTGTATGTGTAGTTATCTGGGTGTAAAAAGGCATTACCTAAGCTGTACAGCTGTACGTATTCAACTCTTAGGTGTATTAACTGTATTACTATTATTAATACAGTTAAATCGAATTGTCAACCGTTGACTTTGACTTCTTGTTTTATTGGGAGTACGTTAATAAAGATAGGTTATATGGTTTAAATGACATATATAATTTGGGGAAGCAGGTTCATTCTGGCTTACGACGGGGCTCGATCAGGGTGGCGTTCACATGAAGTGAAGCAAAACCACTATCTGAAGCGATGTGGCTAGATGTGGCTACTTGAAGTGATACGGCTACCCGCAACCTTTGCTTGACCGCTTTTGACAGAATTACATGCAAAGGTTGTTCAGATCTTTCCCCTTCCGTTATGATGGAGATGAAATATTGTTCAATAATCACTGTATCTTTGTTACTTTTTTGTGCGCGTTTAATCTGATTGATTGTTAGGTCTGTTATGCGTTAGTTGTGTTGTTTTGTGTTGTGTTGTCTCGCGTTATAGATCTATTGTCTGCACAAACGGTAGGCCGTAAAGTGGGCAGCTATATCAGAGTTAGCAAAACTGTGTATTTGCTTAAAATTCGGGTTTGCACAAATAAGCTACTATGCAGTGGTCGAGTGTAGACTGGACCGTTATTCATTTGGCTTGTTGGTCTAAAATCCTAAGGCTATATATGATTCGCGTTGGATGGGTCGGGCAGACTCCAGCCTTTTGAATCGTTTATCTGTTCGTTTGGAGGGCCAACTCGTGCTGTCCGCACTGAGCATACATATTGTAGATATGTCTTTCAAAGGGTGGACACGGACATGAGAAAGCACCTCGGAATTGATATTCTACATATAGATTATTTTTAATTTTATATCTGAAAACATCTATATGTAGTGTTTCATATTCATGGATGGATATAGTATCTTTTTAGAAAAAGTGTCCACTCTTTGAAAGACAAAATCAAGATAAATGTCCTTTTGTAGTGGACAAATATATGCCCGAATTCCATTTATATAAGCTGAACTATACATTTACACGAAAATATAGAAGTAAGTAGTAACCCTAAGAAGTGTAACTAGAAACTTGCTGTAAGAAAGATACTATGGAGGCATATGTTACACTTCTAATACCTCATAAGGAGAATCCGAGATGAATGAACATAGACAGGATAAAGATCAGAATAATAAAGCGAACGCCTCATTCGAGACTAGTGACCAACAGGGAGAATTAAGCGAGGCAACAACGACTTCAGATACTAGTCCGGTACAAGCAAATTCATCACAACGTGTGTTAATTGTAACCGCGGTTGATGCGGAGAAAGATGCGGTCCTCCGTGGTTTGGGAGACATGGCCGCGGAACGATTTGACGTCATCGCTGCTGGCGTTGGCCCAGCCTCGGCCGCAGCAGGAACAGCCGCTACATTGGCATATGCCGTAGCGGCTGCGAGCACTAGGGCGTTGGCGCAGGGTTCCACCGCGCCAAGCCCATCCGATGTGGCACAGGCATCTGCCACATCTTCAAGGCCGGGCCCCCTTGCCGGAGCCGGATCACCAGCCTACATGCTGGTGATCAGTGCCGGCATCGGCGGCGGGTTCCCCGGCCGGGCAGACGTCGGCTCCCTCGTGGTAGCCGACGCCATGGTTGCTGCCGATCTGGGCTCGCAGACGCCAGACGGCTTCCTTAGTGTGGACGAGCTTGGATTCGGCTCGTCCATTGTGGCGGCGGACGCGGAGCTTGCCGCTCGCCTGCGCCATGAACTGCAGCGGGCCGGGCTCGCTGTCAGCGGAGGCACTGCGGTCACCGTGTCCACGGCGACCGGAACAGCGGAGACGGCCGCGGAGCTATTGCGCCGCGTGCCCGATGCCGCCGCCGAAGGCATGGAAGGCTTCGGCGTGGCAACAGCTGCCCAGCAGTTCGGCGTGCCAGCACTCGAACTGCGGGCCATATCCAACGCGGTCGGTCCACGCGACCGCGACGCTTGGCGCATCAAGGACGCCCTCGATGCGCTCCAGGCCGCAAGTTCCATTTTACGGGAGGTTATTACATCATGAAAATTGCATTTTCCCCTTGTCCAAACGATACATTTATCTTTCACGCGTGGGTGCACGGGTTAATCCCGGGCGCACCTAAGCTGGATGTCCGTTATGCTGATATTGATATTACCAATGGTCTGGCAGCAAATCCGGATGGACCCGACACACCTGAAGTGATGAAAATATCTTATGCAGCACTGCCATACGTGTTATCTGACTATGCTCTGCTTCCTGCTGGAGGCGCACTTGGCAGAGGCTGTGGTCCTTTGGTTCTGACCGCAAATGGCACGACCGATCCAGCATATCTGTCTGGACGACGGGTTGCTGTGCCAAGTGAACGCTCGACAGCATATCTATTATTCCGTCTGTGGGCAGCGCAAAATGTTTCTGACGGTATAGGCGAGATTGTTGTCATGCCATTCGACCAGATCATGCCTGCTGTTCGTGACGGCAAGATCGATGCCGGACTTGTCATCCATGAAGCACGCTTCACGTACCAGAATTATGATCTCAAACTAATGACAGATCTCGGGAACTGGTGGGAAAGCGACACAGGCCTTCCGATCCCGCTTGGAGCGATCATCGCACGTCGCAACATGGACGCTCTTACCCTCGCCGGATGGGCACGCGCCTCCGTTGAATATGCATGGGCGCACCCGGATGAGTCGAGAGCATACGTTATGGAACATGCCCAAGAAATGGACCCTGACGTAGCTGCACAACATATCGGCCTGTACGTTAACGAGTTCAGCGCCAACCTGGGTGATGATGGTTACGGTGCAATCACTGCACTGCTTGGCCGCGCCATGAAAGAAGGACTCGTTCCCGAGTTCGACCTTGATCTGTTGCGAATCTAACTTTGATTTAATTTGAGTTAGTTTCACTTCGCTCTATATCTAAAGAACACAGCACATCTTATTTAGCCGAATAACGTGGTATGAGAATTCTAAAGAATCTCAGACACCGTATTCGGCTAAATCTCGTTCATATCACCGACAAACTCGCATAATTTCGCACAACAACGATCCTACGATTCGTTAGAAATTGGTATGTGCAGATTTTCCTAGAATAGCGTGTGCTCGGTTCGTTTGAGTCCGTTCCAAGGTGTTCTGAGGAGCAAGCTTCGTAGAAGCGCCTATTCGGGGATTCGAAATTTAAGTGGTTTGTAAAAGTAGACTTAGGGTGCTACAAATTCGCAGTTTTTTTCTCTTACGAACCCAGTGCACCTTATTTAGCCAAATATCATGCTACGAAAATTCTAACGAATCCCAGACACTCTATTCAGTTAGAAATCGGTCATATCACCAACAAATTCGCTTCATTCCACCCAATAACGATCCTACGATTCGTTAGAAATTGGTATGTGCAGATTTTCCTAGAATAGCGTGTGCTCGGTTCGTTTGAGTC
This sequence comes from Paenibacillus sp. FSL E2-0151, assembly GCF_037993015.1. Classification (NCBI taxonomy): domain Bacteria; kingdom Bacillati; phylum Bacillota; class Bacilli; order Caryophanales; family Paenibacillaceae; genus Paenibacillus; species Paenibacillus sp. FSL E2-0151. Next base: position 1,330,348 of record NZ_CP150308.1, on the reverse strand, counting down.
CGTTCCAAGGTGTTCTGAGGAGTAAGCTTCGTAGAAGTCTATTCGGGGTTTTCGTGGATACAAACCACTTAGCTAGCCAGGGTGATGGTGGTGTCCTTGCGTCTTGTTTCTTAAGAGCTTAGTTACTTAGGGTTAGTAAAGGTCGCATTCAGGAGGGCACGAATCGGAGTCTGTCCTTTAACTGCCCCGTACCTGTTTTGCTGAATTCCTACTTTCCAACAACAGTTGTATAAGCCTTAATGGGTTTCGGATTTGAGGTTTGCGGTTTGCGGTTTGCGGTTTTAGAGTCTAATTTTTAACTAGGCAAAAAACTTTCATCAAGATTCTTTGCTGCAAACTAGTGACCTCACTAACCATGTTGGACTACACTACCCATGACACATGACACACGAAATAGAAAGAGCTGTCCCCTAACGTCAGACTTATGACGATGGGACAGCTCTTTTTTTACTCTCTATTCAACTTCATATTTATACTCATATCTAACACTCTGCTCAACCCAAGATCGAAGCAGACAAAAACCATGCAACTACACGCTCTCCACGTCATCTTGAACCCTACTGTACTCCATCATCCACCCCACTGCTCTCCCTCTCACAACTGCGGTCTACGAATCTAACCCTCGCCTACGTTCTCCTGCAACCGCAGCCGAACGATCGCAACCATCCCCTACGAATCAGCCACAACCGTGCGGATCATGATCCGCAGCGCATCCAGCATCATGGGAATAGGCAGCGAAGGGACGGAAGGCTGCAACACAGCCATCTCTGTGGAGGCGGGAAAGTGTACAAATCCGGCACGGATCGGGAGTTGCCCTACTCGAATGTGATCCAGCACCCGGTACATTGTGTTGTTGCAGATATATGTACCTGCTGTATTGGACACGGTAGCAGGAATACCTGCTGCGGACATGTCATTCACCATGGCACGTATGGGCAAGGTGGAGAACAATCCATCTGGGATGCCATCTACAATTGGCTCGTCCACAGGACGCTGTCCTTGGTTATCCGCGTAGGAGCCTGGCGGAATATCTTTGACATTCACGGCGATCCGCTCCGGTGTGATGGATGTTCTGCCCTTGGCCAGCCCACAGGCGATGACGACATCTGGCCGATAGGCTCCCATCTCTGCGATCAGCAGGTCTGCACATTCATCGAAGTGCACGGGCAACAGTACTGTTTTTAGCTCAGCACCCTCGATCATTTCGTTTGCAAGAGCCTCCATTAACGCCCCCGTCGGATTCACCGCATCCCCGCCAAAAGGTTCAAACCCGGATATCAGAATCTTCACCATCACACGTCAGCTCCTGTCTGTTTACTCCGATTTGTAACGTAATCCCCACTGGCCCCGAATCGTGTCCATCAGCTTCATGATTTCCAAGGATTCGTCCAGTTTAATGGTGTTACTCTCCGTCCGACCTTCGAGGATACAACGTCCCGCTTCTTCTGCCTCAAAAGCATAACCAATACATGTTCGATCATCCGTGAACTTCTCCGGCTCGTCCTGACCATTCACATGCAGATAGGCTTCTTTACCCGCCAAGAATAAAGGAAGACGAATCTTGCCTTCCGTACCGTATATGACCGCTTCATTGCTAAGGTTCAGACGAATGGCAGCACTCAGTGATGCAGAACGTCCCTCGGAATAGGACAACAACACGGAAAATTGCTCGTCCACACCCGTCTCACCGATATTGGCCGTACTCCATACATGCTGGGGCTGTTCACCAAAGATCATCGATGCGAATGAGATCGGGTACACCCCTGCATCCAACAATGCGCCTCCACCCAGATCCGGATTAAGCAACCTACCTTCCGGCTCCCAGCCGACACGGAATCCAAAGTCTGCCTGGAGCAAACGCACTTCACCAATTCGTCCTTCTGCAATCCATGCTCTGGCTTGAGCGATCGGTGGCAAAAAGCGTGTCCACATCCCTTCCATCAGGAAAAGGTTACGCTCCCGTGCCGTCTCCACCAGTTGCTCCAACTGACGCGCGTTCATCGTAAACGGCTTTTCACAGAGCACCGCCTTGCCTGCCTCCAGACAAGCCATTACATTTTCCTTATGCACAGGATGAGGTGTTGCCACATAGATAATATCTACCTCAGGATCTTGTAGCATTTCATCATAAGAACCGTAAGCGCGTGCAAAACCATATTCAGCTGCAAACTTCTCCGCACTTCCCGCTGTCCGTGAACCTACCGCTGCTTTCACAGCGTTTCCCGCATGCTCCAGATCCCTTGCAAACTGGGATGCAATCCATCCCGTGCCCATAATGCCCCAGCGTACTTTGTCCCGTCCCACTACTTCTGTCATATTAAAGCCTCCCTACTGCAATTTGAGTTGAAAAGGTTCATGATTCAGATCAGGCCAACATGTTATCCCCTTTATTTTACCAAAAAGAAACGCTTACGTCAGAAAACGATTTCGATTATGTGCTTTCAATAGACTTCAAGCTCATCAGGGCCTCGAACATATCTGTGTACATTTCAATTCTCCAGTAGATTTGCTAAGATTATCAGCAGACTAGGGCCAAGAAGTCTTGTCCGTAAACATACTTGTAACTAGCGACAATCTGGTTAAACTATCGATCACATCTGATAACGGGATCATATACCCTGTGCTATTCATAAAACATCTGGCTATACTGCAAACGTGCTTTTGACAAGGCAGCCAGTATTCACTACATCATGCCAAACACATCAATAGACGTTTAAGAAAGACCTTCAGGTCCGAGAAAATATGGTACGTTCCAGATTCAATTATTAGCTAAACTGTTCATAAGAGAGGAGGTTGCACAGCACCATGACTACCATCCCCGGTACTGCCCACAGCGGCATGAATCCACACACGTTGCATCAGCAGACAAGTCCCAACGCAGAAAAGGAATCCTCAACCCGGGCAGGCCTGGATGCCTTCCTGAATGATACCCTGATCGAACTTCGTCAGGCAGAACATATTATAACCCGTGGGAAATGGCGCTGGTCCACAGCTGAGCTAGCTCATCATACCTTCATATACATGCACAAATTCACAGGCCAACTGATCATGAATGGAATCAAATCTCACGTGGTTCGCAAATCAGCTTGTCTGTCCCTACCAGGAACTGCGATTGAACTGATCGGAGATGAAGACCATGATATTGAACTTTATATCATTCACTTTGATATGTATCGGGCTACGGAGAAAACAAAAGCCAGACGAATCTACGAACGTGAGCTCAGTTCACCTGTTACAGGCTGGATTCAGGGCCCATTTTACGGTATACAGCGCATTGCCGCACAGCTTACACAATTAAGCAATGAAGGTTTGGAAAGGGGCTTGAAAGCACAGCTCTTCCTGACGGAACTGTTACATATGCTCTGGCCTCAAGAAGACCAGACTGACGTGGGGGCTGGGCAGGATGAACCCGAACAGTGGCTCAGGTCCACCCTGCAATACATGCGCGAAAACTATATGCACGAGATCAAGCTGGAGAAGCTGGCTGAACTGGCTGACATGCACCCGTCCTATTACTCGCAGCTATTCAAGAGCCGCATGCAGAAAAATCCGATTGAGTACATCACTCATCTGCGTATGAACCGAGCCAAGGAATTGCTGCTTACTTCAGATCTGCGTATCCGTGATGTAGCTCGTGAAGTGGGTTACCGTGACGAATTTTATTTCAGCCGACGTTTCCGAAACCATGCTGGTTATGCGCCAACTTCCTATTCGAAGCAGGTCCACCGAAATATCGTGTCGCTCTCCTATCCATACACGGACCACCTGATGACACTTGGTATCACGCCATGCGCAGCTCAGATCCAAGGCCATCTTCCTCATATGCCCAAATCGCTGACGCTGCCCTTCCACGCCTATGAACCTTGGGAACAGGGACGTCAGGCTTTCCTGGATGTGAATCCTGAATTGATTCTGACCAAGGACAATGCAGCTACCAAAGCGATGGAGCATATTGGCGATGTCGCGCCCATCATCACGATTCCCTGGAACCAGACAGACGTCTTTGGTCATCTGCATCAGATTGCATCCATTGTGGATCGTACCCAAGCAGCCACAGATTGGCTGGATCGACATGAACGCAAGGCAGAGCGTGCACGCAAAAAAATCAAGGAATTCGTCGGGGACATCACCGTTGCCGTTGGCACGTTAACACCTAAAGGTCCACGGATGTACAGCCATCGGAACTTTGGACATGTCTTTTATCGAACCTTGCAATTGGCCGCTCCTCAGCGCATTCAGACCGAACTGGCTGGCAAATCTCCCGGCGTTGGATTCAACTGGCTGCCCTTCACACCAGGAGAATGGGACGGACTGGAGGCAGATGTGCTGGTACTGGCGATTAATTCTATGCATGAAAAGGCAACACTGTTGAAAGAGATGGCTTCGAATCCACTGTGGAACAGCCATACTGCGGTAAAAAACGGACGTGTACATCTCATCGACTGGAACTCGTGGGTCGTATATGCTCCATATTCCATCAACATCCAGCTCGATGAAGCGCTCTCTATGTTGACGAACAAACCTTCACTTTTGTAATCTAAAAAATGTCCATCTCCAGAATCTTAATTTATGCCATGTACGGGCCTGAATTAAGATTCTATAATGATCACTAATTGATAATGATAATCAATAACAATGAAATACGTTGTTGGTACCAAAGGAGTGACCCGTATTCAACATCCGGGACTGCCACATCGTCCATCTAATTCAAGAAAATCTGCAGTGACCGTTGGGCTGACGTTTTTGTCTGCCATAGCCATACTGCTGCTAAGTATGTTTGTCGCAATCTCTTTAGGTGCCAAAGGGCTAACGCTGGAAACCGTATGGGCTGCCATATTTCAGTACAACCCAGCTTTGACACCACATCAGATTATTCATGAACTGCGGCTGCCTCGTGTCCTTGCCGCGGTTATTATCGGCGCTGCCTTTGCCGTTGCAGGAGCTTTAATGCAAGGTATTACGCGTAATCCGCTGGCAGACACGGGCATTCTGGGCATCAATGCTGGAGCCACTTTTGTCGTAGCATTGAGCTTTGCCTTTTGGCCCGGACTGCCATACGGCTGGATTATGTTTTTATCATTCGTGGGGGCTGTTCTGGGCACACTGCTTATCTTCCTGCTTGGAATGGCAGCACCTGGTGGTCTGAATTCCATCAGACTGACCGTTGCCGGAGCCGTTATTGCAGCCATGTTAACCTCGCTCAGCACAGGCATTGCCATTTATTTTGACCTGAGTCAGGATCTGGCCTTCTGGTATGCGGGTGGTTTTGGCGGAATTGAATGGCGGCATCTGAAGTTGATTCTTCCCGTGCTGCTCATGACGCTCGTGCTGATCATGCCACTCGCCCGGCGTGTATCCCTTATGTCACTCGGTGAAGAAGTGGCGATTAATCTCGGGATTAACCTGCGTTGGACGAGGTTTCTCGCCCTCGCAGCAGTTGTTGTGCTGGCTGGTGTGTCCGTGTCGGCAGTAGGCTCGATTGGATTTGTCGGACTTGTCATCCCCCATATCTCACGCAAACTGGTGGGTGTGGATTATCGACTCATCATTCCGATGTCTTCTCTACTTGGAGCGATATTACTGGTGCTCGCCGATCTGGGCTCACGCATCGTGAACCCGCCCGAGGAGCTCGCGGTAGGCATTATGGTCGCTTTTGTCGGTGTACCGTTCTTCCTCTATCTGGCCCGTAAAGAAAGGAGGGCCTTGTAGCGATGAATTTTAATACACCTTCACGAGGTAAACGTTCGATAGTTGTCAGTATCACGCTGCTCTGCATCGCGATTGCCGTTATTGTGATCAGCCTGAACACGGGAACCATTCGTCTCTCCCCAGCGGCTGTGTTACAGACTTTGTTTGGTAATGGCAGTTCGGATGATCAGATTGTACTGTTTGATTACCGACTGCCTCGCATCCTGGTAACTGTACTGGCCGGAGCAGGACTTGGTATTGCCGGAGCAGCCTTGCAAGGGATCACCCGCAATCCATTGGCGGACCCGGGCATTCTGGGATTACATGCAGGGGCTGCATTTGGACTAATGGTGTTTGTTAGTCTCTCCTTTACGATGGATGGCTCTGTGGCCTTGCTGATCCCGTTGTTTGCTTTTGCAGGCAGTGTGGCCGCTGCCCTGATCATCATGCTGTTATCTTATGATCGCCATAACGGCGTATCACCCATTAAGCTGATTCTGGTGGGAATCGCGGTAGCGGCCGGGTTCCATGCCTTGACACTCTACCTATCCCTGCGTCTGGATGAAGACACCTATTCCTTTGCCGCTCGCTGGTTGGCAGGAAGCGTCTGGGGCCGGGATTGGATTCATGTGCAAGCGTTGCTTCCTTGGGTGGTGTTATGTATATCGTACATCTGGAGTCGATCCAAAACGCTCGATGCCTTCAATCTTGGAGATGCTGCCGCAACCAGTATCGGAACGCCTGTCCGATCCCAGCGTATTATTTTGCTGCTCTGTGCCGTGGCTTTGTCTGCCGTTAGTGTATCAATGGCTGGTGGAATCGGCTTTATCGGTCTGGCGGCACCACATCTGGCGCGTAGGCTTGTCGGTCCGATGCATCGGCATCTGATTCCAGCCGCCGGGCTTATCGGTATGGTTATTCTGGTGAGCGCCGATACAATCGGGCGAACGATCTTTCAGCCTAATGCCATTCCGGCAGGCGTGGTGGTTGCTGCGATTGGTGCACCTTACTTTTTGTACCTTTTAGTACGAAGCAAGTGATCTTTTTTTCAAAAAAACAATAAAGACATCCAAGAGATGTTCAAGGAGAATGTGATTACCCATGTTAAAGAAAAATCTTATGCTTGTCATGAGTATCTGTCTGGTGCTTGTGCTTGTAGCCTGTGGAACGACCAATAATTCATCATCTGCTTCTGGTGGTTCGTCCACGGATACTTCAACCAAAAATCAGGACAACAGTGCAAGTTCAGGAGAGCAACGTATTGCCTCCATGTCGATCCATCTGACCAATGATCTGCTGTCTCTCGGCATTACTCCGGTTGGTTCCGTTATCGGTGGCGAAGCCAAAGATTTCCTGTCCCATGTTGCTGATCAACTTCAAAATACAACGCCACTTGGTCCGGTTAAAGACCCGGATATGGAAGCTTTGCTTGCCCTGAAACCCGATGTGATCTATCTGGACGAAGAATTTTCCGGTGGTGATCTTGCCAAATTCGAAAAAATTGCTCCGGTGCATGTCTTTAATCTGGATGACGGTACATGGCGCGACCATCTGAAAGACATTGGCAAACTCGTGAATCGCGAGAAGGAAGCCGAGCAATACATTCAGGACTACGCAACCGAAACGGAAGAAGTGAAATCTCTAATTCATGATACGATTGGTGATGGGACTGTGATGGCGATTCGTGTTACTGCCAAAGAATTGCGTGTATTCAGTACACGCCGTCCCATGGGTCCCATTTTGTATGAGGATCTCGGTCTGACTCCTGCCAAAGGGATCACTGATATCGATTCGACTAAACCGTATCAAGTCGTCTCCCGTGAAATATTGCCGGACTATGATGCAGATGCGATCTTTGTGGTTGTGAATTCGGATGATGAAGCCCAAACCATGTTCAAGGAGCTGCAAAACAATCCGATCTGGCAAGGTCTGAAAGCAGTCAAAGCCGGTCACGTCTACCCGATTGGTGCACAGCCTTGGCTGGATTACTCATCTATCGGTAATAAAATGGCCATGGATGAAGCCAAAGAAATGTTCTCCAAAAAATAATTTTCTTACACTCCACACTTAACGTGTGACAATACCAAAAAACCTCTCTTAGAGACCGGAACAGAGTTAGTTATCATGCTCTCTTTCGCTCAAAGTAGAGGTTTTTGTTTTTTTCTTATCTATTTTACTTGTTTACTTTCCAGCCAATCGACCTGGAAATACCTTAAATCCAAAATTAACGACTTGCATTCACTTGACGATATATCAAATCAAACTTAAAATTTAGTTAGTCGACTAACTAAATGTGCATGTTCAAAAAGTCTGGTTTTCTGTACCGAGAAGATGGAACGAAGGTAGAAATGGAGTAGATGATATGAACCCAGTCCAAAATGATCGGTTAATGGGCCAGCTATCCGAACTGGTGAAACTGAAACGCTACAAGGTTCATGAGAAACTTGTGAACCACCCCGAGTTATACCCGGGGCAGCCCCCTTTGCTGTTCCAGCTTGAACGGGAAGATGGCCAATCCCAGAAAAACCTGGCCGAACAACTTCAGCGCAGTCCCGCAACGGTAACCGTCATGCTCAAGCGTATGGAATCATCCGGTTATGTGAGACGTGAAGCAGACCCGAAGGATCTGCGCAGTCTGCGGGTATACCTGACGGATCAGGGGCGCTCCGCGCTACAAGAATTGAGAGAAGTGATTCAGGAGTTGGAACAGCAAGCCCAGAAAGATTTTACACCGGAAGAATCCAAGATCATGTCTGCACTTGCACAGCGTATGCTTCAAAACCTGCGTGAATCCTGAGGTGATGCAGATTCGCGATTGAAGCAGCTAAAGGTATTATGAAATTGATTCACTTATGCTATGAAGATTGAGGTGATTCCCTATTGTGGACGTTAAAACGATTCTTGACCCCATATAAGTCGGCGGCAATCGTCGCCCCGCTGCTCATGGTACTTGAGGTTACCATGGACCTGCTCCAGCCCAAGCTGATGTCCAGCATTGTAGATGATGGTGTACTTGCAGGGAATCTGCCCCATATCGTGACTACAGGTCTGATCATGCTACTTGTTGCGTTAATCGGCTGGATCGGCGGCGCAGGCTGTACACTCTATTCAAGCAAAGCTGCCGTTGGATACGGCACAGATCTGCGCCAGGAACTGTTTGACCATATTCAAACCTTCTCTTTCCGCAATCTGGATACGTTTCAGGAAGGATCTCTGATCACTCGTCTGACGAGTGACATTACCCAGATGCAGACCTTTGTGCAGATGCTGCTACGGATGTTTATCCGTTCGCCGATGCTGATCATCGGTAGTATCATCATGGCGTTTACGATCAGTGTGAAGCTGGCTTTGATTCTTATTGCGACTGTACCGGTGCTGTTTATTATTTTATTTATCCTGATAAAAGCTTCCTATCCGCTGTTCGCCAGTGTGCAGAGCAAGCTTGATCAGGTCAACGCTGTGCTTCAGGAGAATCTTGCCGGCATTCGTGTCGTCAAGGCGTTTGCACGTGCGCGTCTGGAGAAAAAGCGGTTCAAACAATCCAATGAAGATTACACCTCAACTGCCGTCAAAGCCTGGCGTATTGTCACACTGAATGCACCCGTACTCAGCCTGATGCTGAACGCTACCATTGTAGCGGTGCTGTGGTTTGGAGGTTTCCAGGTAGTGGGAGGCGATATTGCTGCCGGGGATCTGATTGCTTTTATCAACTATGTCACGGTTGTACTCTCGTCCCTCACGTCGATCGGCATGATGATGATGAGTTTCTCCCGCGCCAAGGTATCAGCTGCACGGATCAACGAGGTGTTACATACACAGCCGGATATTCAATCGGGAACCGATAACTCCCGGAATGTACAGTCATCCCCGTCTACTCGTGATCAGTCCCGAAACCAAACGTCTTCTCTTCCCTCCCACACAGGCGGTCAAGTGGAGTTCAGAGACGTATCTTTCCGTTATGACGGAGACCATGCACTCACTGACATTAACCTGAAGGCTCGCCCGGGTGAGAAAGTGGCCCTGATCGGTTCAACAGGTTCAGGCAAAACCTCGCTGGTGCAGCTGATTCCCCGTCTATACGATGCTTCGCAGGGTGAAGTGCTCGTGAATGGAGTGAACGTTCGCCACTGGGATCTTCAGGATCTTCGTAGTCGTGTGTCCATTGTGCTACAGGAATCCATCCTGTTCAGCGGCAGCATCCGGGATAACATTTGTTTCGGCCGGCCCGGTGCAACGGATGCTGAATTGCGTGCTGCGGCACAAGCTGCGGCAGCGGATGATTTTATTATGAAACTGAAAGATGGTTATGACACGGAGCTGGGTCAACGCGGGGTCAATCTGTCCGGTGGACAAAAACAGCGGATATCCATTGCACGCGCCCTGCTCATGCGACCGGAAGTACTGATTCTGGATGATAGCACCAGTGCTGTTGATCTGCGTACGGAAGCGAGCATTCAGAAGGCTTTGCAGTCCTTGATGAAAGACAGCACGACCTTTTTGATTGCACAGCGGATCTCCTCCGTGAAGGATGCAGACTGTATATATGTCATTGATGAAGGACAGATCGTTGCCAGAGGCACACATGATGACCTTATGGCTCATTCATCACACTATCAAGCCATCTATTATTCGCAGCAACGGAAGGAGGATGTTCAATTTGGCTAAACCTGCATCTTCCTCCATACAACAAACGGTCGTGCCTCCCATCGGAAGACCCGGACCAGCGGGCAGAGGACCTGTTCCCAAAGTCAGAGCCAAAAATGCTCGCCACGCCCTGATTCGGGTATGGTCGTACATGGGACGTCATCGCAAAGGAGTTATCGCTGCATTAGTGCTGACGGCTCTTGGAACACTGCTCAATCTGGCAGGACCTTACCTTCTCGGCCGCGCCGTAAACGAACATATTGTGCCCAAAGTAACAGCGGGTTTGCTGAAGGAATGTCTTCTTTTGCTGAGTGTGTATGTCCTTGGCTCACTCCTGATGTGGGCTCAATCCTATGTCATGATTGGTGTGTCCCAACTGACCGTTAAGGATCTGCGACATGCATTGTTCTCCCGACTACAAGAGCTGCCTGTCCATTTTTTTGATAAAAATCAAAGCGGGGATCTCATGAGCCGGGCGACCAATGATATCGATAACGTATCTACAACGCTGAACCAAAGCGTAACCCAATTGATGTCCAGTGCCATCCTGCTCGTTGGTTCCTTATCAATCATGTTTGCACTTGATGTACGGCTTACCCTGCTCAGTCTGGTGACTGTACCGTTGATTACCATCGCCACTCGCCTGATCGCGTCAAGAACACGTAAACACTTCACCGCCCAGCAGAAATTGCTTGGTGAGCTTAATGGGTATGCTCAGGAAACCATTGCTGGACAAAAAGTCGTAGCGGCTTATAACCGTCAGGATCAGGCACATCAACATTTTGAGAATTTGAACGAGAAACTGCGCACATCCAGCACACAGGCCCAGACCGTTTCGGGTTTGGTTGGACCTACGATGAACGTGATGAATAATATCGGGTTTGCCATACTCGCTTCTGTAGGTGGATGGATGGCTTATCATGAAATGACGTCCATCGGACTGATCGTCAGCTTTCTCGCTTACTCCCGCCAGATTGAGCGGCCGCTCAACGATCTGGCCAATCAGTACAATCTGATTCAGGCTGCAATCGCAGGTGCTGAACGTGTGTTCCACATTATGGATACACCTAGCGAATACGTAGAGGAACAGAAGAAACAACTGGACCAGATTCAAGGTAAAGTGGTATTTGAAGACGTCTCTTTCGGATACAGTGCGGAGCGAGACATTTTGAAGAAGGTCAGTTTTACTGCAAAACCTGGTGAGATGATTGCACTTGTTGGACCCACCGGCGCAGGCAAAACGACCATTATCAACCTGTTACCCCGTTTCTACGAGATTACAGGCGGACGGATTACCATCGATGGATGTAACATCTCGGAACTGGAGAAGGATCAACTCCGTCGGCAACTCGGCATTGTACTTCAGGATGCCTACCTGTTCTCGGGTACCATTCGCGACAATCTCGCCTACGGCAAGCCCGACGCAACCGATGAACAGATCAGGCAAGCGGCTGAGCTGGCGAATGCACATTCGTTCATCCGCAAACTGTCACAAGGTTACGACACCCCCATCATTTCCGGGGGAAGCAACCTGAGTCAGGGACAACGACAACTGCTGACCATTGCCCGGGCAATTCTGGCTGATCCGGCCATTCTTATTCTGGATGAAGCAACAAGCAGCATTGATACGCGTACAGAGATGAAGATCCAGGAAGCGATGCGCACTTTAATGAAAGACCGCACCAGCTTTGTCATCGCCCACAGGCTGAGCACGATTCGTGAAGCCGATCAGATTCTCGTCATTGATGATGGACAGATCGCTGAACGGGGCAACCATGATGAGTTGATGAAGCAACAAGGATTCTACTATCAGTTACATCAGGGACAGCTCAATAAGTCGAACTAAAGCGACTCTGCAAAGTTACTCCATGCCGAAGCGGACCTTAGCGCGTATGGAGCAAGTAATTGCGTTGTATCCTGAATGTGGGAGAACATGTCCTTCGCGTGCGAACAAGCGATCAATATGCCACAAAAGTGGATTTTCTCTATTCCAAATGAAAAGCTCCACTCCGTGCCGGGCTTGAGGACATCGTCCAGCTCGCGGTTGGAACAGAGCAAGAGCGTAAACTAACGAATCTGAGGCGCCTTATTCAAGCTTTTGAAGCTCCCTCAGAAATCTAAAGAACCTGAGACACGTTATATCCAAATAAACAGCCATTTTCAGCGTTTTTTCATGGGTTGTTGGGAAATAACGTGTCTGAAGTTTCTTACAAATTAAAGTAAGGACTTGAAGGCTAAATAAGACGTCCTATGTTCCTTAGAAAATCGACTACCCATTCGCCAAGATCAACCGGCTTGAACTTCAGACTTTTATACGCTGACCTCTATCATCATATCGCTTACTTGAATTTGAAGTCACACTCTTATATAGCTAAAATGATCGGAACCGATGTGGACTCCACACATTAGCTAATCGAAATATTAAACGCCGCACGGGGTTCTTCTGGACCCATGCGGCGTTTTTATGTTTTTGTCTAATGACTATTTAATTGCTATCTCTGGGTCAGTTATATGATTTATGTCTCCATTGGCAGATGAAGCGTGAAGGTGGAACCAACCCCCATTTCACTATGGACGGTAATTTTACCATTGTGATCCTGAACGATTTTCTGGCAGAGCGCAAGTCCCAGTCCCGTACCTTCTTCTTTGGTTGTATAAAATGGATTAAAGATTGTGGATAGCGAATTTTCCGGAATGCCGCTTCCTGTATCTGTAATTGAAATGAGTACTGCGTCTCCGTCCTGCAACAAATCCATATGGACCTCACCAGGGTCTGTCATTGCTTCAAAAGCGTTACGAATCAGATTGATCAATACCTGCACAATTTTATCTCGATCCATGATGATCACAACTGGCTCATTAGTCATTTCAAGCGTAATTTGATGCCCTCGGGATGCCGCATCTGACTCGGTCAAAGACATCACTCGTTCAAGGCAGTGACCCAAATGTTCAGGCTTCATGTGATTGGCATGTGGTTTGGAAAACTGCAAAAATTCAGCTGTCAGATCGGTTACTCTCGTCACCTCACCCATAATCACTTCATACCATGGCGCGATATTAAACGCTTGTCCACGTGACAACTGCAGGAATCCCCGAATTGCGGTAAGCGGATTTCGAATTTCGTGAGCCATACCTGCGGCCAGTTCACCCACAGCCCTTAGTCTTTCGGAACGAAATACTTCTTCTTCATTTTTCAGCCATTTGCTACGCTGTTGTTGAAGAAGCCTATCTTCGGCAACCGTCATAAAGTGCTGCAACGAATCCGACATTTCCGGGTACAGGGAGATGCTATAGCTTACCTGGAGTCCTTGAAGCTGCACGGATAACAGTGACGACATTCGTTCTTCCACATCCTGTATCTCTGGCAAAACGACCGCAAATCGGTCTCCTGCATACCGGGATATGCCATAGGCCTCGGTGAAATGATTGCTGATCATCTGGCCTGTACCTGTGATTACCGTACACCAAGGATCTTCTGACTCTTTTTTAAAGCCGCTAAAGTTATTGACGTTCAAAAGGACAAGCAAAAAAGACCGTTGCTCTTCTACTGTCTTATGTAACACCTCCATGTAACCTTCGTAATTCAACAGTCCGGTAAGCGGATCATGCAGGGTCAAGAACCGATTTTTTTCCCGAAGCCTGCGCTTCTCGACCTCACTGTTGATTAAGGTATGATACAAAAAAATGATAACAACCGAGGTTAACAGGTCAAATAACGAAACCAGCAAAGCATATGTATCTACAGGCACATACGAAAGCCGAATCAACGTATATTGCAACATAAGCAGCAACGAAATCGGCAAGGTCTGCGCCAACCTTGGTTTGTCCTGGATCATTGAAATAATGAGCATATAATACAGCATGTTGCACCAGTTCAGTTCACTGAAATAGTGGAATATCCCTAGAAAAATCCACTGAAATTTTCGCAACACAGGATATCGTCTCTCCCCATAAATACTTGCTACCAATAATGTCGCCGAAAGTGACATTATTGCCATATTAGGGGTAAGCCTGAGAACATAAGAGGACAGAATGACAAGCAGACAACCTAGCGGGAATATCACCATTTTCATCGTGTAACTAAGCAAACAGCCTCGCCCCCTTTGACATAAAACTCACATCAAATAACTTATGTACATGTATTATATCGATTATGATTAGCTGATGTTGTCGATTAGTGGAGGCTCGCCAAATTCGCACGAATGTATAAATTATGAAGGCAATAGGACATATGATGTAATTGTAATCAACAAAAGTGAAACAATTCCTCTTCGCATAGATCAATATTGTGGTACAATACATTAATGGATTAATTTAGGATAAATACTTGGTAATGGAGGATATCACATGACAACACAACGAAAACCACTGGGCCTCGGAACGCTCTCTCTACTCGTACTCTTGATGGGTCTCGCCTTTAATTTTCAATGGGGCACAACAAATTTTATGATCAGTCATTATCTTTTTAACTTAATAAATATACCGATTTATAGCAACGGAACTCAAGGACTTCACATTCCTTTTGTAGTAGCAGCCCTCTTCTGGATTCCAGCCTTCTTGATCGCCAAAAAAAATCGTTCACATTATGGCACAAGTGTATCTTATAACGTCGCCGGATTTATGTTGCTCTTATGCATCATTGGACCAGTTATCCCCGTTATCGATTGGATGGTCAATGGTTAAACAATTAAAGCCAGCTCTCTATATCCCGAGGGCTGGCTTCTTTGCTGCTTTACCATATAAGATGAACAAATTGTTTACACGATAACGTAGAGGACAGAAATAACCTGAAGAAGCGGAGCGTTCGCCTAAAAGCTTTCTGAAAGAAAGCTGCATCGGAAGCATATGCTATCCCCGGATTTTCACTTCTTTAGAAGGGAATCAAAAAATCTGGGGATAACAGCGATCAGAAGGTTGTTCTGTCATCGGAGTGACTGGTGTAACCTCTTGAGGCTCATCTTATTTCTTCGCCATATACTTACGGATATCAAAAGCCACCGCAGCAACAATGATCAATCCTTTGATAATCAACTGCCAGTATGGACTTACACCGATAAACGTTAGACCATAGTTGATGACCCCGAAGATCAACACACCCGCCATAACCCCGGGTACCGTTCCAATACCTCCTGCCGTTGATACGCCGCCTACCACACATGCGGCAATTGCATCCAGCTCATACATGTTACCGTAATTGTTTGTTGCTCCACCTGTGCGTGCTGCCTCAAGCACACCACCCAGGCCATACAACGCACCCGCAATGGCATACAGCGCAACCAGGTTGCGAGCCACATGAATCCCGGATACATGCGCTGCCTGAATGTTGCCACCGATCGCGTACATATTTTTGCCGAGACGTGTTTTGTTGAAGATCACCCAACAGATTAATGCCACCGCAATCGCAATCAGGACAATATACGGTATGGAATAACCTCCGCCTAGATCAATGTATCCAGAGCCAATAACGGTAAAATCGGGTCGCAATCCTCCGATCGGCTGTGACTGGTTGGGTTCCGTATCAAAATAAATGGAGTTCAGTCCGTACACGGCAACCATCGTACCCAACGTTGCGATAAAAGGTGGCACATGTAATTTGGCGACAATGAGTCCATTTACCAATCCCACGAATAGACCCGCGGTAATCCCGACAAGGATCGGCAGACCCACCCACAACTGAGGCAGATCGGGGAAGAAGCGATTGGCATACTCGTCAATTTGCAGCATCGATGCCGATACAACCGCCGTCAGACCAACCACCCGTCCAGCGGACAGATCGACCCCACCCGTGACAAGGATAAAGGCTGCACCGAGCGCAATAATGGCCCGTGTGGAGGACTGCTGCAAGATGTCCCGCAGTGTGGAGAAGGCCAGAAAATTCGGATCGGCAATCGCAATACCTATAATGAGCAGGATCAGTACGATAAAGATGGCGCGTTGTGTTACATATTGTTTCACTTGATTGATCATCTGTGTGTTCATCTGTTTCCCTCCTGACTAAGCCATCCGCTGCTGCGCGGCCAGCCTCATAATATCCTGCTCGGTTGCCTCGGCTCCGTCCACGATTCCTGTGAGACGCCCTTCGCTCATCACCATAATGCGATCCGACATACCCAACAGTTCGGGCATCTCCGAGCTAATCATGATAATGCTTTTGCCCTGACGAGCCAGTTCCGTAATAATGGTGTAAATCTCGAACTTGGCCCCTACATCGATTCCACGTGTCGGTTCATCCAGCAGCAGTATCTCTGGGTCGGTCAGCAACCAGCGGGCCAGCAAAACCTTCTGTTGATTACCGCCAGACAGGTTGCGAATCAAAGTGTTAACTGAAGGCGTTTTGGTTCTGAACTTCTGCGTCTGCTCACGTGCCTCTTCGCGGCCCTTCTTCTCGTCCAGCAAGCCCACGCGATTTCGGTAGCGCCCCAGACTGGCAATGATCGTGTTCTCATACACCGACAACACCGGGAAGATTCCTGTGACTCTTCGTTCTTCGGTGAGTAACGCGATGTTATGACGCTTCGCTGCTGCGGGGGAGTTAATCTTCACCTTGCGCCCATGAATCGAAATCGTACCTGAAGCGAGTCCGCGTAGTCCGAACAAGGACTCAATCAGTTCTGTCCGCTGTGCTCCAACTAGGCCGCCAATGCCAAGCACTTCACCTTTTCGCAGCTCAAAGGATACATCACAAAACGATTTGGACTGGCTTGATGTCAGACCCTCGGCTTTTAATATCACTTCACCAGGTACATTCGTCCGTTCCGGGAAACGTTCGTCCAGATCACGGCCAACCATACGCGTAATGATCAGATCTGTCGTTAAATCCGCAGCATCCCATGTCCCGACAACGAAGCCATCACGCATGATCGTCACTTCATCCGAGATCGTCAAGATCTCCTCCATCTTGTGTGAAATATAGATAATGGATACGCCGCGACTGCGCAGTTCATTAATAATGGTAAAGAGCTGATCCACTTCCTTGCCTGTCAGGGAAGAAGTTGGCTCATCCATGACGATGACTTTGGATTGAAAAGAGACCGCCTTGGCAATTTCCATGGATTGAATTTTGGAGACAGACAGTGTTCCAGCCTGAGCCTTCGGGTCAATATCCAAGTTCAAGTCTTTGAACAGCGCCAGCGTATCAGTATACATCCGTTTCTCGTCCACCAGTATTCCCCTCATCGGAAAACGACCCAGCCATATATTCTCCATCACCGGACGATGCGGGACCGGGTTCAGCTCCTGATGAATCATGGATATGCCTTGCTGTAGGGCCGCTTTGGAATTCGGAATATCCACACTCTTTCCTTCGATACGTATCGTTCCTTCATCCGGGTGATACATGCCGAACAGACATTTCATAAGTGTGGATTTCCCCGCTCCATTCTCTCCCATCAAGGCGTGAACCGTCCCCGGTTTCACTTTCAATGTGACCTGACTTAGTGCCTGCACACCCGGAAATGCTTTGGAAACTCCATTCATCTCCAGCAGGTAAGGTGACTCCATCTTGGTTCCTCCCTTCCATATGACCGGCAAAAAAGGGACGCTACCCGAATGTCGGACGTCCCTGTCTCGTGCTGTTATTGGGCGTCGGCGATGTTGTCTTTTGTAATCTTTTTGTATGCAATCCAGACGTATTTACCATCTGTAATGTCGTATTTGGTATTTTCCTTTGTTGGTGTCTCACCTTTAGCAAGAACGGAAGCCAGTGCCACCGTAGCTGCACCCTGATTCTTGGCATCATTAAGCACCGTGCCCAGCATTGTGCCATCCTGTAGAGCCTGAATGGCTGGAGCTGTTGCATCCACACCTACCACCGGCATGGATTTGCCATCCTTGAAGTATCCGGCTGCTTTCAATGCCTCAATGGCTCCCAAGGCCATGTCATCATTGTTCGCGAGAACAGCTTCAATCTTGTCACCATGGGAAGCCAGGAACGCCTGCATTTTCTCCTGACCTTTTACCCGATCCCACATCGCCGTGTCTTCCGCCAGTGCTTCCACTTCGATACCGGCATCCTGGATCGCCTGAACCGAATATTTGGTCCGAAGCTCTGCATCCTGGTGACCCGGTTCCCCTTTCAGCATGACGTATTGCAGTTTGCCATCACCGTTTTTGTCCGCTTCCGGATGTGCTTTCCAGTAATCCACAATCAGCTGACCGGAGATCGTACCGGACTCCTCCGCTTTGGCTCCTACGTAGTACACTTTATCCCACTTGTTCATATCCTCAGCTACTGGCTCACGGTTGAGGAATACCACCGGAATGTTCGCTGCCTTGGCCTTGTCAATAATGACACCTGCCGCCGTCCGGTCCACCGGGTTCACGGCCATTGCATTATATTTCTTGGATACAAACAGATCGACTTTCTCATTCTGGGTCGGCTGTGCATTCTGGCTATCCACGATATCCAGAGTCGCAACGCCTTCCGCTGCTGCGGTCATGGCATTACGTACACCCGTCATGAATGTATCGTCAAATTTGTAGATGGCAACACCAATCTTTGGCGTTTCCGTACCGGCTGCTGTCTGGCCTCCTGTATCTGTTCCCGTATTTCCACCTGCGCTGTCTCCGCCGCTACTACACCCCGCCGCCACAACCATACATGCCGTAATCAACAGTGTCATCCACGTTTTCTTCATATTCTTCATATCCTAATGACCTCCCCCAAGTTCATTCGGCTTCACCGATGTCTTTATTATGAAAGGGTTTACATTAAATTCGAATACAATATCTTCACCTGTTCTATCGAAATCTTCCTCAAATTAACAAACACCTTAATTTCGTCATTCAGTATTCGTTCCGGCACTCGTTCCAGCATTGGTTCATTGTACAAAAGGAAACAACAGCTTCTGGTTATCCATCCAGAACATATTGTCTGTACTAACCAGCTTGGTCTCAAGTAACACTCTCGCTTGCACCTGTTGATTGTTCAGCCGCGCAACGGCTTGATTCAATCCCAGATAACCTGCACTGTATCCATTCTGGACGATGAGATGATCAAAGACCCCTTCTTGCAATTGCTCCAGTTGCTGTTGTTCACTGCCAAACCCAACAATCCTTACCTTTTCCGCCGATTTGCGTCGATTCAGTTCATCGGCTGCTCCCAGAGAAGCAGGTTCCTGAAGAGTAATGAAGCCATCCACCTCCTGCTGGTCCAGCAATTGCTTCGCAGTCTGCCAACATCCATCCCGTGTATTACATATCGATTTGGGTTCCGCTTGAATATCAGGATACTGTACCAAGGCTTCCATAACTCCCTGCTCTCTCTGAATAAGACCAGAATTAAGAGGATCGGGGCCCAATAAAGCCACATGCCCTTTCCCTTCCAGAAGCTCCGCCATAGCCTGGCCGGCCTGTCTTCCCGCCTCAACATTATCCATCGAGATGAAACTGGTGATGCCTTTCACGGGAAATTCATCGTTAAGCACAATGACAGGAACAATGGTTCCATCGGAATTTGTTGTCTGTGCCTCCTGAATGATGTCACTAAGGGCCTTCTCACTTAGGGGATCAACCAATAGAGCTGATGCCCCCTGCTTCAGAGCCGATGCTGCGGCCTCCACTTGAGCCTGCTCTCGCGCACTGCGAGACAACGTTCCACGGCCTGCATTGGCCTGCTTAACCTGCATCTGACTTCCAGCAGAGTCCAGAATGGCAGGCGTGTACACATCACCATCGGAAGGGTATGCTTCCACAGTAATCAGTTCGGCTCCGTTCTCTTTGGCAGCCGCTTCGGCGCCAAGCCGGATAGCTTCCGCAAGTTCCCCTGTCCCAGCTGGCGTAATCAGCGCGATACGTGGCGGCACTGCCGTAGCATCGGGACTCGATAAGCCACAGGCGCTGCATATGAGCAGACAGCAGCATGCAGCTGTCTGGGTTACTAACCGACGTTTCCGGATTCCAGGAAAGATCGCAGCAACCTTTTTCCAAAACGTACGAATGTATGACCCTACAACTCTGTGGCTGTGGATATCGCCCCTATTCTCCTTATTGTCTGTCATTAGGCTCGCCCTCCTTCTGCTGAGATTGAATGGGAATCCGAACCCAGACCGTGGTTCCTTCTTCCAACTCACTTGCAAATTCAAGTCCGAAGCCCTCCCCATAATAGAGCCGGATTCGGTCATGGACGTTGCGTACCGCTACGCCGGAGCCTGCACCACTTTTGACCACAGGACGACCACTTAATAATCCCGACATCTGTGCTTCCGTCATGCCGACCCCATTATCTGTAATGCGAAACACCAGCTTGTTGTCCTCACGATAAACATCGACCTCAATACTTCCTTCGTCCATGTGGTACTCGATGCCATGAACAATGGCGTTCTCAATTAGGGGTTGAAGCACCAGCTTTAATGTCAGGCAATCCAGAAGCGTATCATCTGCCTTAATCGTAAAGTTGAATTTGCGCTTGAACCTCATCTGTTGAATCGTCAAATAATGCTGCGCATGCTCCAGCTCTTCCCTGATCGTGATAATCGTTTTGCCTTGACTGAGACTGATGCGGAACAGGCGAGAGAGAGACGTGATCATCGTAATCACTTCCTCATTGCGGCTCATGCCTACCATGCGCACCACTGAATTCAGAGTATTATATAGAAAATGTGGATTGATCTGGGCCTGCAAGGCTTCCAGCTCCAGACGCCGCTTCTGCTCCTGTTCATGGATGATCTCATCCATCAAGGTTCGGATTTTATTGACCATCAGGTTGAAGCGACGGGATAGTCGTTCCACCTCCAGCGGCCCTTCAATAGGCAACTCCACGTTGAAATCCCCGCGCTCCACGGCCTTCATCTTACGTTCCATTCGCCGGATCGGACGAGTCAGACTGGAGGAAAGAAACAGGGATACGAGAATGACCAGTACCAGTACAACGACCAATACACGAATGAGATATCCGTTCACTTCCTGACGCGTTGTCATAATCTCATCCAGATAAGCAACACCGACGATTTTCCACCCGATATTGGCAACGGACTTCACGGTATTCAGCCTTTTCTGCCCATCTGCTTCATCTTCGTAACTGCCGGAAGCCACCAAAGCCTGTTCGATATTCTCGCTTTTGAGTCCCATATACATCAATTGTTGCTGCGGATGGTACACGATATTGCCCGCACTCTCATCAATGATATACACGTATCCTCGTTGCCCCAGACTGACCCGACGGCTCAGTTCATCCATCTGTTTGAAATTGATATCGACCAGCAAAATAACCTGCCGATCCTGACCATTTTGCCGTATCGTTATGCCTTTGCTCATGGAAACGACCCATTTATATGGGCCTGTGTACATGTTCTGAATATGAGGTAACGAGAAACTCAGGTGATCCGGCACACGAAGCGCAGACTGAAACCACCCTTGCTGTGTCACATGGGCGCTGGTTTTTAATTCGGCTGTAGGTCGGTTCTTGAGCAATTTCCCCGTGGAATCAAGCAGAGTAATCGAGATGATATCTTCACGACTGCTGAGCAGTGTGTCAAGCTGTTTGTCCACCAGTTCCCCTTCCCATGTCCCGTCACGCAGCATGTGTTCCTCAATGGCACGGTACAGATGAGACATACTACGGACGTAATCCTCCAGGTTATAACTGACCTGGTCCACAATCTGTCTCGTCGTGAGTTCCGCACTTCGCTCGGCAGCCTGCGTGAACTTGTCATGCAGAAGCATCGCCATGATGGTTAGCACCAAGACGATGAAGACGGAAAAGGACCATGTAATAATAAACCGGATACTGCTGACTCTGGACGAACGCAGACGAGAGCGTAATTGAACTCCCATGGACTTCACCCATCTGGACAAGAACTTCATCGGATCGAACCTTCACTTGCCGCCTGGGAAGCCTGTTTACGATATTCTTTGGGCGAGACGCCAATATGTTTTTTGAAACAAAAACTGAAGTAGTTGGGTTCGGCAAAGCCAACCTGCTCCGCAATTTCAAACGACTTCAGCTCGGTCGAGCGAAGCAGTTCACGCGCTGCCTCCATTCGGATCTGCATCAGGTACTGCAGGAAGGTAAGTTGTACTTCTTTTTTGAAAATGCCACAAAAATAACCGGAGCTGATATGCAAATGCCCGCACACCTTCTGAATGGACAGGTCCGGGTCGGCATAATGCTCTTTCGTGAAGACTAACGCCTGCTCGACAATATCTTTGTATACATGCTGGCGTCCGCTCGCAATGCGATGTTGCACGAGTAGACAGACCTCCTGTACCTTCTTCTGTGCCTCAGTAAGTCCCGGCAGTCGGAACAAATCCGCATACAACTGGAACCCTGCACCAAAGATGTCTTCCATCGCTTCTCCTGATGCCTGTGCTGCCTTCCATACTGTTGTTAATACTTCAATTAAATAGAGCTGAATATCACTTCGCCCGTGTTCCACTGTAATTTCCCGGAAAATGATCGCCAGTGCTTCCTCCAGCTCTGCTTGTGTACCTGCCTTCAGGCATCGTGTCAGCGTCTGCTGTTTCAACTCATCAAAACGCAACTTGCCCGCCGTCTGTCGCTCGACGTCCGCAATGTATATGATTGAATCTGTCCCGGGCACAAGCCGATAATCCAATGCCAGCAGGGCATCTTCATAGGCATGATTCACATCCGCGAGTGTATCCACAATCTGACCAGAGCCCACCGTAGCCGGGATACGTAAATAGTGGTTGATGCTGCGCATCACATTTTCCAATGCCTTCTGTTGTCGCTTCGCTCCATCTGTACCGCCCGTACGATCCACATAGAGCAGAACAATCGTCTCCTGATGCATAAAGGCATGACCAGCCCCATGCTCCGCCCAAACTTCTGCCGCAATGTTAAGTGCCGCAAAGCGTTTCAGCTCAGCATCCTCAGATTGACGCAAGGAACCTCCGGGAACAAATATCTCAGACTGGTCCGCTACCTCGGATGTTGTTGGGTTATGTCGCTGTGAAGGCTCGCTGAATACTCCCTCAGACTTCTCCTTCTGCACATCTCCATCCATATGCAGTGTCAATACGGACACCCCATAACGTTCTCCTGTCAGATCCAATCCGCATTGTTTGGCTTTACTATGAATATATGTTGAGGATTTCTGCCGATGGAGCAAGGTCGCCATCAGATCTGCCTGTAATAAAGGCAAACTGGTATGATAGTGCTCACGCAGCTGCTGTACATCTTCACGCTCAGCCACTTCAGCCGCCATCTGGGCGCGCAGTCTTGTGAGCAGTTCGGTGAGATGCCCTGCCGAGAACGGCTTCAGCAGATATTCATCCACACTTAACGAGATGGCTTGCCTCGCATAATCAAATTCATCATATCCAGTCAAAATGACCACCTTCACGAGTGGATTACGTTTCCTCAATCTTTGTGCGAGTTCCAGACCATTCATGAATGGCATGCTGATATCCGTCACCACAATGTCCGGCTCCACCCGCTCCGCCATCTCCAATGCTTCCCGCCCATTCTCAGCCAAACCGACAATCCGCAGATCGAGCGCTTCCCAATCGACCTCTACAACAAGTCCTTCACGCACATCTTCTTCATCATCCACCAGCAGTACCCGGTACACGTTTGGATTCCTCCCTTTTGATGACGGCCTTATGCCCTATCAACGAATATATATGTAGCATTGTGAATCATTTGATTTCTTTCTGTCACCGAATTGAAGCAAAATGCACAGGATCATGTTGATCTGTTCCAAGGTTGCCATCATAATATACAATATTATCAGGGATATGTAATCGCTTTCTTTGTTAGAGGTAAGGCAACCCTGTCGGGCAGTGCCTAAGTGAAATGTGAAGGATCGTATATGAATGCTAAAGGTAGGTTAAAGTAATACAAACACGGAAAATTTCGAAGTACTTCTAATTAAGAGGTGTTTTGATTCTGACTATAATTCAGAATTCATTCTTGTTCTTTACGATGATTCGTACTTAATGCTTTAAAATAAATCATTGTTGTATCTGGGTTGGTGTGTCCCATTATCTCGGCCAAACGGTGCAGTGGCGTATGCTCAGCCATGGCGTAGCCAAAACGATGACGCAGGTCGTGTGAACTCAGTCCTTCCAGCCCTGCTGTTATCATTACTTTTTTAATCAGGTGGCGCAGTGCTCTCTCCGTTAAACGATCATTTGTCTTCTCTGAAGGAAAAAGATACGCACGATCGGGAGCAAGATCAGATAAGTACTGATTCAACATGACAACACACTGCATATTCAAAGGGATCTTACGTTGCACGTTGCGTTTATCGGCGCTCACTGTCAGGTGACCGCTTCGTCTACCAAGTTCGATATCATGAGGCTTGAGGTTGCATACCTCCATCGTTCGCAAGCCTGTGTGAAACATAAGGGTGAGGATGGTCTGATCACGAAGGGAATTACCATACTCCACTGCCGCGAGGAATGCCTGCTCTTCTTCCAATGTCATTCGACGTGGACTTACTTTGTCTTCCGGAATGAATTTTAATGGTTTGGAAGGGTCATGACTGAGCCTGGATTCCAAGACAGCCCATTTGAAAAAACGCTTCAGCGTTATCAATCTCCGGTTAATGGTAGCTGGTTTCAATAACATAACTTGGTGAGCATCTTCACGATAACTGACTAAAGTGGATGTATCCACATCTTCAATTTGCAGTGAGAACTCTTCGCTGAGCATGGTGCTTTCCTTGTACCATTCGATAAAATGTTTCAGATCACTTGTATATTCCTTCACGGTTTTGGGATGCAATTCACCCTCATTAGCAAGCATATGTATGAATTCCTCTACTGTCGGTTCCCGCTGCACCGAAACCCCTGATGACTGATTCATTAGAAAATACCTCCAAATCTTGACTTATATTAGCGGACATGGTATTATCATATTAATCGATACATTAGCGGACATCAAGTTCGTGGTTTAAATGCACCAGGTGAGTGTCAATTTTAAATTATACTCGTCATAATGATCGGCTAAAAACTTATTTTTTGGAGGAATCACATGCAAACAGGTACAGTGAAATGGTTCAACGCGGATAAAGGATTCGGCTTTATCGAAACTGAAGAAGGAACAGATGTATTCGTTCATTTCAGTGCAATTCAAGGTGAAGGTTACAAATCTTTGGACGAAGGTCAACGCGTTCAATTTGAAGTAACTCAAGGTAACCGTGGACCACAAGCTGAGAACGTTACTAAACTTTAATTATATGAAAGCTGCCTTATTAATAAGGCAGCTTTTTATTTACACATATGTGTCACAGCAAAGTTTCCACATCCCAAGATTGAAAGCGAGGTATTCCCCATGGATAAAGAACAATTGATCACAGAAGTAGCTAAGGCTGGCGGTTTCTCCAAGAAGAATGCTGAAAAAGCTGTAACCGTTGTACTGGACTCGATTCTCGAAGCTCTCAAAGAAGGCAAAGAAGTTCAACTGGTCGGATTCGGGAAATTTGAAGTGCAGAAGCGTGAGGCAAGAACGGGAAGAAGTCGGAAAACAGGCAAAGAAATTCAACTACCTGCAGGTAAAGTTCCTGTATTCACAGCAGGCTTAAGCATGAAAGAAGCTTTAAATTAAACAACGCAACAACTTATTGAAAAGAGGTTTTTATTCAAACACACAATGATAATATGGATTTAAATGTCGTGTTTACTACCGTTGATGATATCATTAACTTTTATTCAGGCAAACAGACAAACTCGGATCATACAGAAAATCACACTCATTTGAAGCCCCCATCAACAAAGTCTGATTGTACCCTACGACCACCCACCCGTTAAATTAACATTTCATCTTGGACAACAAGAGGCCCTGATCCGCTCAAAACGGTCCAGGGCCTGATTTGCTTGGAAGCCGGCTCCATCAGGAACCAGCTTTTTTTGTCTTTTAAGCACAATGCACATCCATCCTATTTGCTGTTCAGAAGTTCGCGCAAGATCTGTAGATCATATGTAGAGACAAGACGTTCCAAATGCGTATCCAGCCATTCCTCATCCTGATCCCACCACTTCAATTCCAGCAGCAGTGCAATCGTCTCTTCGTCAAAACGCTTTTTAACAGTCTTGGCTGGATTACCACCAACAATCGTATAGGGTTCAATGTCCTTAACAACGGTTGAATTGGAGGCAACGATTGCCCCGTCTCCAATCGTGATACCAGGCATGATCGTAACATTTTGTCCAAGCCATACATCGTTCCCCAGTACCGTGTCACCCTTATATGGAAGTTGTTCCAGTGTAGGTGTCACACGCTCCCATCCTCCACCAAAAATGTTGAACGGATACGTGGTCATACCCTCCATCCGATGATTCGCGCCATTCATAATGAATGTCACACCTTCCGCAATTGCACAGAAATTGCCAATGACCAGGCGATCACCAATAAAGTCATAATGATGCTGTATCCGGTCATAGAATTGCTCTGGCGGATTTGTGTTGTCACTATAATACGTATAATCACCGATGTCCACGTTGGAACGCGGCGGCAGGTTTTGAATGTAACATACCGTACGGATATTCTCATTCGGGAAAAGTTTTGTTTTATCAGGGGCCATATTGTAGTCCCTCCTTTTCCCTATTGTAACAGATCTTAAATCTTAAACGGACTAAGTGAGGTCTGCAACTCTGTCGACACATCAGACAAAATAGCCGCAGATGCCTTGATCTGCTCTACCGACTTGAGCTGTTCATGGACAGAATCGGCAGCCTGTTGTGAATTGGTACTGGCCGTCTGCGCATGACGAGCGATCTCATGCACAGAAGCCACGATCTGTTCCACGCCTGCGGACATCTCTTCACTTGTCGCAGCCATGTCCTCAATCTCTGTAGCCATACGCAGGTTTGTATCCCGGATCAGGCTGAAGTTTTGCTCCGTTTCCCGGGTCAAGCGCAGTCCTTCCTGTACTTCGTCCTTCACTCTCGACATGGCCGATAGCGATTGCTGCATATCTTGTTCCATGGCTTCGACCAGTTCTTCAATACGATCTGAAGAGTCTCCGGCTTGTTCAGCCAGTTTACGAACCTCGGTAGATACGACGGCAAATCCTCTGCCATGCTCCCCTGCTCTTGCTGCTTCAATGGATGCATTGAGGGCAAGCAGATTCGTTTGATTTGCAATCTCATGAATGGCGGAAACCATCTGGCTAATCTGTGCCGACTTCCCTTCCAGCATACGAATGACTTCATCCGTTGTGGTAACGGAAGATTCAATGGTAGACATCTGCTGAACGGTAAGTTGCACCGCTTCACCTCCGGTTTCAGCCTGTTTGCGTGAATACAAAGCAGAATCCGAGATGCTGGAGGCCTTGTCCGCCATGCGTTGTACGGCTATCGCCACTTCTTCCATGGCCTGCAGATTTTCTTCTGTACTAATTGTCTGACTCTCGGCTCCTTGTGCGACTTGTTCAACGGAGGATGCAATCTGCGCCGATTCTTTGGACGTTTGGTCCGCAATCTTCAGTAGCAGCCCAGTCGAATGCTCTGCTTTCTCCGCAGCTTGAAGTCCTCCTTGAATGATGACCTGGAGATTACTTCTCATCTCATTGTATCCCATGCCCAGCATGCCAATCTCGTCTTGGACGTTGTCCACAACTGGCTGTGTGAAATCGCCCGTACCCGCACGTTTAATCGCTACGGATACCCGTTCGATTCTTACTCTCACCCTGCGAACGTACAGCAGGATCAGGGTAATTGCGACTAACATTGCAAGCAGGAATACGATCAGGAATGTCTTGAGGAACGAGGAGATAATCACATCAATTAACGATTGAGAAGCGCCAACATAGAAAATTCCGATAATCTCTCCGGATGCGTTCTTGATTGGTTCATAGGCCGTCTGATATTTCTGACCCACAACCACGGCTTCACCGAAGTATTTTTCCCCTTGCTGCAAAACGGTCTGGGCGACCTCGTCCGATACCTTCGTGCCGACAGCACGCTTTCCGTCCACCATGACATTTGTTGCAACACGTTCGTCACCTCGGAAGATCGTCACTGTGTCCCCAGACGCTTGTCCAATCTCATCCACCAGTTCGAAATTGCCTTCCAGCGCGGTATCTCCCTTGAATAATTGTCCGTTCTTAATGGCCCAATCTCCTGGATGCTTATATGTAATGATACTATTCGCCATCTCCAAATCTCGCTTTGCCTTCTCTGTAGCAAATGTCGTGATCCCCTGCTTCATCTCCATGATTACACTTACCGCCACGGCTGAAGAGAAGACGATAAATATACTGATAACGATCAAACTGATTTTGGTACCGATGCTCATGCTTCGCATGTGTGTGAGCCACCCTTTTCCCTATGTAATTGTGGGGATATTCAAGCCAATTTCGATTCCGTTTCGAATATCACTATAGTCTTATCGGTAGGAGTGTTCACAATATTTATAATATTTCAGTGACTTTTATCACGGTAATCAAAATTAAAAATCAAAGTTTTTCCGCTTTCTCCGTAATTATGTGAGAATGATCTGCTGTCTGGAAATTTAGAGGAGTTATATAAGTTGAACTAAAGAATATATACACTGGATACTCCGATGACAGAACAACCTTTCAATGAAGTTTTATTTCAGAAAGCTTTTAGGCGAACGCTCCGCTTCTTCAGGTTCTTTCTGTCCTCTACGTTTCATGTAGAAGTGTTTAGTTCAATTTATGTTGCCAACCACATATCCAAGTGTTATATTTATGTTGCCGACAACATAATCAAGAAAGTTGAGGTACATGATGACAGCCAAAGATGATTTCAAAAAGCCTGATAATCTCCAGGAATTAAATAATGAGGAATTCAGTGCAGTAGCGCAGTATCCCATCAGCTTTAGCATTTTTGCTCTGGCACGCTCTCACAAGGGTCTTGCTGCGCAGTTGATTCGGGATACCGGGCTTTTTCCCGGTCAAGAGATTATGCTGATGCAGTTATATGCACAAGACCATCAATCCCAAAACTCATTGGGTCGCACACTTCGCCTGGATCATTCAACCGTAGCCAAGTCTGTTCGCCGTCTGGAAGATGCCGGTCTCGTTACTCGGAGTCGTTCCAAAACAGATGGACGGGTGACCATTGTATCCCTAACAGAAGCCGGACGCGCACTGGAGGAGCAAGTGAATAACGCCTGGCGCCAAGTGGAGCAGATCACCACAGCTGGCCTCTCCGAGGAAGAAAAGAACTTACTGTTATCTCTTTCACAGAAAATTGCTGCACAGATTGATTCATCCCTATCCTAAATTTGCTTAACGAATGGAGCGTGTGCACAATGCATACATCTAAAATGAAAGCTATTCAGATTCATCAATACGGAGGACCCGATACATTACAGTTCGAACAGGAAGTCCATAAGCCCCAGCCAGCTGCCGGCGAAGTTCTGGTACGCATTCAGTATGCTGGAGCCATTCCACTGGACTGGAAGATTCGTAACGGCTGGTTGCAGGACGTGTTTGTCAAAGAGCTGCCTTATACACCCGGAACGGCCATGTCTGGCATCGTTGAAATCGTGGGAGAAGGTGTTGATACCTTTCAGTCGGGAGATCGTGTTTTTGGTAATGTGAAGGGTAGTTATGCCGAGTATGGTATGGCTCCTGCTCAGGATTTGGTGCATATGCCAGACGACCTGAGTTTTGAGGATGCTGCGACCATTAAAGGCGGAGCTGAAGCTGCATGGAAAGCACTGTTCACCGAAGGTGAGTTGGAAGCCGGGCAAACCGTTCTGATCCACGCTGCTGCGGGCGGTGTCGGACAATTCGCAGTGCAACTGGCAAAATGGAAAGGCGCTCATGTTATTGCTACCGCGTCTGGTGCCAATGTTGATTTTGTTACTTCATTGGGTGCCGATCAAGTGATTGATTACAAGACAACCTTGTTTGAAGAGCTGGTAAGCAATGTAGATCTGGTTGTTGAAGCTGTTGGTGGAGAGATCGAAGATCGCTCATGGGGTGTTCTGAAACCTGGGGGCCGACTGGTATCGTTAACTCAACTGCCTTCTGCCGAAAAAGCAGCGCAGTATGGTGTTACAGCCAAGTTTAATTCCAAATTCCCGACATCAGAGGATCTGTACACAATCGCTCAGCTAATCGCTAACGGTTCCCTCCGCTCAGAGATTGATTCCATCTTCCCTTTGAGTGAAGCAAATCAAGCGCATGCCAAAAGTGAGGCCAGACATGGACGAGGCCGGATTTTGCTGGATGTTCGCTCCGTCTAACCTGAAAAGCAGAACAAAAAGGGATTCGATCTGACCATCGAATCCCTTTTCTCGTTCTCCATACAATAACGTTGATCTGCAGGAGATATTTCTTATTTGGATGTAAGGCTTACTTGTGCAGCGGTTTGATCCCAGTCCACGGTAAGTCCCAGTCCTTCTGAGATGAAGCGTACAGGCACAAGTGTGCGACTGTTTTGAATGATCGCTGGTGCATCAATTTCGAGTGTATCTCCATTTACGGTTGCGGTGCTGCTCCCGATCTTGAGCACAAGGGTCTGATCATTCAGAACAGCTGTTACCGTCTTCGCCGTTTTGTCCCAAGTCACTTCTGCACCCATTGCTTCGAGGATTGCGTTCACAGGCACCATCACTCGGCCACTTTGCTGCAACGGGTCCTGATCCGGGAATGTGATCAATTTACCATCGAGAGTTACGGTAATGGTTTTGTCAGTTGTTCCGGATGAGGTATTCGAACCTGTCTCTTCTGGAGTCTCAGGCAAAGGCGTTACTTCACGTCCGAGTTGCTCTTGCAGATTCGCAAGACGGTTCATTGCAAATGTCGTCAGTGATCCGGCTGCCATGGAGCCCATGCCTCCGCCCCCACCGCCGCCAAAGTTACCACCAGGGCGTGTCTGGGTATTATCTCTACCCGTTGTTGCATCTGTTGTACCGTTTCCAGTTGCGGCACCCGGCTGAGTTGGAGGTGTCATTCCTTCGAAACCTTCAGGCGGAGTCATTCCTTCCATGCCTTCGGGTGGGGTCATGGCTTCAAATCCTGCTGGTGGTGTACCGCCCATACCAACAGCCGCGTCTGCATTTGCAGAATAAGCTATGTTGGATTCAAACTGTTCTGTCGTATAAAATTTCGTTGGATCTGCTTCTACGTAAGGACGAATCTCATCGGCAAGGCCAGTAATACGATCCTGAATGCCTTCCATGTAGTCCGTCAGTTCATTGACGTAGCTCAAATATTTTTCCTTATACTCTGGCACAGCAAGCAGGTTGTTAATCATCGGTACATTTTCCATGTTAATGCCCAGTACGGGCTCGTCCACAGATACGTTTGTTGCGTTGGCGTTGGTCGTGGTTGATCCGGTCGTTGTGCCACGTCCACCTCCACCCGAGTACCCGTTGAAGGACATGTTAAAGTCCCAAGGAACAACGGTGAACTTGCCAGCGGCATCACTGTAGAGCATGTAGTTGTGTCCTTTGTCGCCGTTATAGCTGTCATAGTTGCCAAAAACCATGTTGCCTGCAATATATTGAAGCGCTGAATCTACGTCCAGTACACTTTCAATATCGCCTTTTTCACCTTCTGGCATCTCGTTCAACGTTTGGATGAAGGTTTTGAGTTTGGCTTTATCCTTATCCGTACCCAAGTCTTTGGTGATTGTACTGTAGTCACTGCCCTCTTCATATTGAAGATAACTCTTCTCATCCGTATCATAGAGGACGCCTTCTTCGTAATCCTCACCGTAGTTGCGCTCCAGATAACTATCATCCACTGCTTCAACACCAGTATAGAAACCCACCAGCTCGCCATTAACATACAGATTAACATAGTTCGTCATCGGTACATCCATGCCAATGCTGCGCAGTGCTTCATAGTGAAGAACTTCACGCATATACGATGGATCAGCGTAGTTGTTGTTCAGTACCATTTTGTCCAATCCAAGTAGCGTTTGCGTTTTGTCGTATTTATCAAACTTCAGTCTGAAGCTGTAACGGTCTGAATCCTCCATCGAAGCTACAGCTTTCAAGGTGAGGTTCCCCTTGGTTGAGAAACCGACGTTGTCCAGCTTGTTGCCGTCCACTTCCACACTAACACTCTTATAATCTTTATCCAGAGGGCTTTCGAGCATGCTCTTCCAGTCTGCATCATCAATCGTTACATTCACATCAATAACGTTATCCGTCTGAAACAACGATTCATAAGCTTGCGTCACACCTGCACTTGTGGTTGTCGCTGTACTCTCTGCAGCATATGCCGCATTCGGACTTGCAATCAGACCAAAAGATGTCGTTACCATCGTCACGGACAATGCCGTTACTGCAACTTTTCGTAATAAAATATTCAAATGATGAATCCTCCTTCTTGGATTTCTGTTAAGCAACTGAGGCTTATGTAACCATGGTAGGGGACGAACCTTTAGTGAATCTTAAACGCGATCAAAAATGATATGTATCACTATGAAATTTTCATGGATATACAAGAAATATAATGAAAAAAAGCGCAATTATAACCTTGGAACCGGTTCATAAGTCCTATTTTGTTGCAAATATCTAATATTAATATGCCTATATAACGATATATCTGAAGAGTAGAACTTACCTGGAGTTCATATACGTGAATAGCAAAACCCATTACGAAAAACTTTTAGAAACAAAAGAGAATTTGATCAGACAGGATATTAAGGGACGATTTCACAGTTTTTAAGTCAACAATTACATAGCGTGTACAACACCCAGGGTAAGTCCTTCGTCACAATCGTAGAAGGAGTGAACCATCTTGTTTAATAAGCTTCGCTGGAGTACCATGCCTTTCTTTATCAAAAATTTGGTGATTTCATTCGGCAGCATCATGTTGATCGGTGTAATCCTGATTACTGCCGCGTATCAATTGCAAAAAAATATCTTGGTTGAACAGTTGCACGACCAGGCTACCGTCATCACCCAGAAATGGTACGATGATCTCGACACTGCCAAAGTGGCAGAAGCGGCTAAGGAAAAAAGCTACTCCGGTCCTGTACAGCTGGAAATGAAAACTTATCTCGATTCCATCCATGAATTCTATCCAAACATCGCGCAAGCGTACATTTTTGGTTCAGAACTTGAGCAAGGAAACGGAACGTCCATCATCGCGATTCCAACGAATCTGTTGGAACCATTCGAGGAAGGTAATCTACCCGCGGGTGCCATGTACCCGCTGCCTCAGAATAACGTCGTAGTGCTGGAACAGATGAAAAAGGACGGAAAACCTGCCTTCAGTGATTTCTACACGGATGAGTACGGAACCTGGACCACTCTGATCTATCCGATTAATAACGCAGACGGCTCCATGTATGCTGCTCTTTACTTCGATGTAGATGCAAGTGCCGTTCCAAAAGGCCTGAACAAACTGCTTACGTACGGTTTGATGTTCCTGATCGGTTTCCTGATCCTGTTCATGGTATTGCAATTCATTTTGCTGAAAAGAACGTTGCTTCCGATCCGCAATCTGATGAAAGGTATCGAAGAAGTCAGCACGGGTAATCTGGACGTAACCATCGATACCGGGCGAGATGATCTGGGTATCATCAACGAGAAGTTTAATGCGATGATCCATCGCTTCAATACAACCATCTATAAAGTACAGAATGCTTCACATCACCTCTCGGAATCTTCCAAACAACTACTGGGCATTTCCGAGAAAAATAATGTGAACATTCAATCCATCAGCACCAATATTCGAGAAATATCTACTGGACTGGTGTCACAAGACAAAGCCACTGTGGAGAACGCACGCGCCATGACAGAGATGTCAACGGTAGTTCAGACGATCGCCAGCAGCTCAGCCGATGTGGCAGATGAAGCACTCAGCATGGAGCAGCGCTCCAGCACAGGTAATGTGGTGATGCAACAAGTCATTGAGCAGATGCGCCTGATCTCGGGTGCGGTCCAAAATACGTCAAATTCGATTCAGTCTTTGGAAAATAACTCGAACCAGATTAGCAACATTGTTAACGTGATTACGGAGATTGCTGGACAAACCAACTTGCTTGCACTTAACGCTTCAATTGAGGCAGCCCGCGCAGGTGAAGAAGGAAGAGGTTTTGCGGTGGTTGCAGGTGAGGTACGTAATCTGGCAGAGCAATCGCAGGAATCAGCGAAGCAAATTCGACAGTTAATTGAAGAAATTCAACGGGATATTATGCAGTCTTCCGAAGCGATGCAGTTGGGTTCCAAGGAAGTTACCAAAGGCTTGGAAGTTACCCAAGAAACTGGTGTATTCTTCGAGAATATTCTGACTGCTACGAATAAAGTTGCAAACCAGATTCAGGATATCTCCAGTTCTACTGAAGAGATCTCGGCAAGCACACAGGAAATGTCTGCCACGGCAGATGAACTCTCTGCCAATGTCAGCAAAGCAGCAAGCAGCAGTAAACAAATTGAGCAGTCAATTGATGAGCAGGAAGCCTCCATGGCAGCCATTGTGAGTGCCTCCGATGAGCTCTCGGTTGTATCCGAACAACTGCAAGAACTGATCTCATTCTTTAAAGTACGTGCAGAATAGAATTAATAGGATATAGAGAACAAGAATACGACACAGTAAAAACCAAGGCTCATGAGTGACTACACTCAAAGCCTTGGTTTTTTGTTGTTACCAGGGTAGGTGGGTAGGTTCTAGTTCTATACTTCCCGGTATCATTTAACAGACAGTATTTCTTCTGCTCTTATCATGATCTTTTTCTCATCATTGTAGCCGGATTGTTCGGATCGAAATCCAGCATTAAGAATAAGATCGGCCTCACTATTCGATATATATTGAACCTGCTCCGGTGTAAGGGTTATTTCAACTTTTTCTGAATACCAGCTATCTTTCGTTAATTTCGTTACCAATTCTTCGCTGGTACTCGACCTCGGCGGGAGAAGCGTCTTGCCATCCATTTGCAGATCGATATCAAAAAGCTGTTTCGAATGGAAAATCTCGTGGTTGACATCTTGTCCTCTATACCTTATTCCCGGTTGAAAAGTGAAGTCGTGATCACCAGATTGTTGGACACTTAATCGGAGTTCATAATCACCCAATTGTCTGGTTGCCGTCATCGTCTGTCCCTCTCTTTGAATCCGGTCTGCTGTATCGTTGCTTTCCAATGATGAATCGGAACAACCGAGTAGGACAAGACACATCATCAGGATGTAGGAGAAATATTTCAAGGTAGACCTCCTCTCATTCTAATATATAATTTGGCTCTTAGATTTTGGACGCAGAATTGTACCATTAAGTTACATTGTTAATAAAATATAAAAGAAGTTCTCCGCTTAAGAGAAAGCATATCTAAACAGCCCATAGTATAGAGGTCCAATCGCGATAACTAAAGTTATCAACATCCAAACTCTCCTCGTCATAATTGGTAATCCATCCAAAATCTCTTCCCCTTCGTTATCCTTTAAAAGCATTGCGAATAATACATCCCATAACAACGCTGCCACAGTAATAAATTTCCACAAAGAAGGATTTAAAATAGCTGTTTCCGTTACATATCCTAGCAACCCTATCCATGTAATAACGGATACGACAAAATCGATTTTGCTAAGTTTCGACTTATACTTTCCTTTAATAAGATACGAGAGTGATGCTGTGCCAAGTAATCCAAGATAGATCGTCCATAAAACGTGTTTTATACGTACTCCTCATCCGTACTTCCTCTACTCATTTATTGTTTTCATCCCCCAGCCCACATTATGACAAAGATCACATCCACCTTCCCCGTTCAAGTGCTACAGTTGTTAACGACCAGATGACCGAAATAGTAAATTGGTCATTAGATAACTTACCTTACCCATTACCTTTCAACATATAAGGAGGTGCATATGCGATGAAAACGATAGATCGAAGGCAACAGGTGATGGATTCTGCCGAGAAATCCTTTGCCCTGTTTGGCTACAAGGCCACAACGATGGAGCAGGTTGCGAGACTTGCCAATGTGGGCAAGGGAACGATCTATACTTTTTTCGAAAATAAAGAAGAACTGTTTAGCGAGATTCTGCGCTCGATCATTGCGGATATGAGACAGATTACAGAGCAGACTGTGAAGGAAGAGAACTCCTTTCTGGATAACGTGCATATGAGTATGGATTCTTTGCTGGAGTATCGGGAGGAACATGAGCTGTTGATCAAACTCTTTCAGGAGGTCAACGAGTTCGGTACACCGCAAGCCAAGGAAGGTTTGCAGAAAGTGGAGACAGCCATTCTTGAATATCTGGAGCGTCAGGTGAGCCGTGCCATGGAATTAGAGCAGATTCGCAGAGATGATCCCAAGCTGGTTTCTTTTGTCCTGCTGAAGCTGTATGTCACCTTAACCTCGGATTGGAACAAAGCGCATCCTACGCTGCATAAGGATCAGATCAAGGATTTTGTGGGCCTCTTTCTCAAGAATGGCTTATCCCCCACCACATAGAGAAAGGTGTATCACTTGATTCAAAACATAATAGAGATAGAACAAACGGAAAGCGTAAGGATAGGGAGAGAACATGATGAAATCATTCCACGTATTTGGGCAGGATCTGAAGTCCGCCTTCAAGAAACCAAAAGTATTTATTCCGATCCTCGTTGTACTGTTCATTCCGGTATTGTATAGTGGCCTGTTCCTGAACGCATTCTGGGACCCTTATGGCAAAATGAACGAGTTACCTGTGGCTGTGGTCAACACGGATCAGGGGGCAGTCTACAACGACAAATCCCTCGAGGTCGGTCAGAATCTGGTCGATGAATTGAAAAAAAGTGATGATTTCGACTGGCAATTCGTGACTCGTGAACAAGCAGAACAAGGTATGCAAGACAACACGTATTATATGACGATTGTGATTCCGGAGGACTTTTCCACCAAAGCAACAACCCTGATGGATAAGCACCCTGAGCCGGCAGACCTGATCTACGAACCCAATGAAGGATACAACTTCCTCGCAGGTCAGATTGGCGGCACGGCGGTCAAACAAATTCGCTCCAAAGTCGCTGCCAAAGTCACAGAATCGTATACCGAAACGTTATTGGATCAGGTCGAAAAAATCTCCGGCGGTTTGGCGGATGCCGGGGATGGCGCAGGTCAGATCCGTGATGGCGCGATCAAGCTGGATAAGGGTGCTGCTACATTAAAAGAGAACCTGTCCAAACTGGCCGCAGGAACCGATAAGCTCGAAACGGGCGTAGTTACATTAAAAGAAGGTACGTCCACTCTCGCCCAAGGCACAGATGATCTTCATACTGGCGCGAGTGCCCTGTCCAATGGATTGTCCCAATTGGCAGCAGCAGGCAAGAAGCTGGGTGATGGAGCAACCCAGGCTGAAGCGGGTGGAAAACAGTTACAGGCAGGAATTCAATCCGCTCAAGAAGGTGCAGCCAAGCTGGATGCAGGACTGACAGCTTCCGAGGAAGGTAGTGCAAAGCTGACTGCTGGGCTGCAAAGTTCTGTTGAGGGTAGCGGCCAAGTTAGCGAGGGCGCCAAAGCGGTTGCGCAAGGTCTTGCCCAATTAGCCGAAGCGAGTCCAGAACTGGCCGCAAGTCCAGCTGTGCAGCAGCTCCTGGCAGTAAGTCAGGCTGTAGCCACTGGCAGCGAACAGGTGTATCAGGGCGGGCAGCAATTGGTCGCAGGCAGTCAAAACTTGTACGCTGCACAACAGCAACTGCATCAAGGCAGCAGTCAGTTAGTGCAGGGTGAACAACAACTGGTACAAGGTGCCACGCAGTTATCCGCCGGACAAGAAAAGCTTGCGACTGGTTTACAACAGTTCAATTCCAAATTATCCGAAGCAGCCGCTGGAGGAGCCAAACTTGCGGATGGTTCAGGTCAATTGAATGCTGGTGCAGGCAAGTTGGTTGCGGGTGTAAGCCAGTTCACTGATGGAATCTCAACCCTTGCAGATGGCTCACATAAGCTGGATGAAGGTGCTGGTCAGTTAAAAGAAGGTACCCTTAAGCTAACAGACGGCTCTGGCGAACTTGCCACCAAGTTGAATGAAGCGGCTGAGCAGACGGGTAGTGTAAAAAAGACCGATGAACTCGTAACCATGTATGCAGAGCCTGTTCAGGTCGATGAGCATAAATATAACGAGGTACCCAACTATGGTACAGGATTCTCGCCATACTTCCTGTCACTTGGGCTCTTTGTCGGCGCATTGATTGCCACACTGGTTGTACCCACACGCGGCAGCACGGTTAGCGAAGCAAGTGGCTGGAATCGTTTTATGAGTAAAACGCTGGCTTTCACACTCATGAGTGCAGTGCAGTCCCTGCTTGCTTCATGGCTGGTCTTATACGGCTTGGGTCTGGATGTTCAGAGCGTTCCATTGTTCCTCTTGTTCAGCTTTGTTACCAGCCTAAGCTTCATGTACATCATTCAGGCACTGGTGACTTGGCTGGAGAATCCGGGTCGTTTCCTCGCGATTCTGATGCTGATCTTCCAACTTACTACCAGCGCGGGCACCTTCCCGCTCGAATTAATTCCAAATTGGCTGAAAGTGTTTAATCCATGGCTGCCTATGACCTATTCGGTAACGGGTTATAAAGCAGTCATCTCAAGTGGACAGTTCGGTGTAGCCTGGGATCAAATTGGTATTCTGTGCATATTCGCCGTGATTGGGCTTGGAGGAACCTTAACGTATTTCCTGATGCATCGCACCACGGAGAACGCAAACGTCAGCAGTGAAGTCGCACTTCACCTGTAAATTCGTAAATTAAAAAGCAAAGGCGTGTACCTAAGCCCCCCTCTTCTGGACAACAAGAGGTGTGAGTCAAAGTACGCCTTTGCTTTTTTTAGTATTAGATAACTCTGTTTACTTAGCACAACTCACTAATATTTTTATCAAAATCATTTATGTTTTACCTCGGATTCAAGGAAAACAAAAAATTCCACGTTGATCCTTTCACTTCAATTTTCGCTGTAGTTTTTGTACCAACTCTTGCACCAGCAGAAGGGACATTTACTGAAGTCCATCCATAATCCCTTGGAAGGATTGTACCAGAACCATTCAAATTTATAATCTTTGTTTGGTTACTCACTGCCTTACCGTTAATCCCCATACCATTTTGTTGAATCTCCATTTTTTTATCGGTTACTTTGTACAGTGAGTCTTGTATTTCTAATCGATAGTCAATTTTGTTTATGTTTATATAACTAAATCCGGGATTGTCCAAATTTACAGTATAGTAAATTGTCTCATAAAAAATCATACCGTTATTGGAGTCAGATTCATTACCTTTTGTTTGATGCTCTGATGCTGCTCTAATTTCAGTTTTGTACTGAACTGCTTCTTCTCCAGTTTTTTTATCAATGAGGTCATACAGTTTTTTGGTTTGTAATTCTTCTACAGACCCTATTATTTTCTCACCAGTTACATCGTTATCCATTGCTATCTCTATTTGAGAACTAGATGTATGCCCAAGAAGACTTGACTCTAACTCTTTTTCATTTAATATACTCTGTTTATGAGTGTCAGCATAACTTCTTTTAATAGTATACTTTTCAGTATCAAATGAATGTTCGTTTTCCTGTGCAAGAACAGAAGTATTTCCCAATGAAATGAGTAATAGAACGGATAATATTATTCTTGAAAATCTCGGTTTTCTCAAAATTATTCCACCTTTCATTATTTTTTCTTACCTCGGATTCATACTAAATGAGAATTCCCACGAATTCGACCCTCTTGTAACTAAAGCAGTTGTTTTAGTTCCTAATCTAGTTATTAGATGATCAAATCGAGTAGCGACCCATCCGAAATCTCTAACCAATATCGTTCCTGAGCTATTTAAATCAACTGTAATAAATTGATCTTTGTACTTATTATCATTAATCCCTGTGCCCTTTTGATTGATGAGCATTTTCTTTTGAGTTACTACATACTGTGGTTCTTGCCTTTCAAATCTGTAATCAATTTTATTAATATTTATATAATCGACAACATTTGTTGTTGCCGTATAATAAATTGTTTGAAAGTATTTTAATCCTCCAGATTTATCAATTCCATTATCACTTGCTTGGTTTTCTGTTGAAGCCATAATTTCTGCTTTATAATGTACAGCTTCTTCGCCAGTTTGTTTATCTACAAGGTCATAGAGTTTCTCAATTTCTACATTTTCAATTAGACCAAGGCTTGTTTCACCAGTTTCTGTATCAGTTAACTTAACTTCTCCCAAAGATATAAGACTATTAGAGATTTTGCTTGTTGCATAATTTTTATTAGCTTCATCACTCTCTTGGTGTAGGTTAGAAGATCCTTTGACAATCTCGTACTTTTCCTCATCGTAGGTCACATCATCAGATAGAGCTGAAGAAGACGAACCAAAAGCAAAAGACGTAATAAAAAAAATAGAAACCATACATAGTTTCAATAATGAACCGTATCTCATAATATTCCTCCTCTTATAAATAATTCTTAAACCATATCATAAATATTTATAAAAAGTAACAAATAGTGGATTTTATCCTAAATAACATACTTTATACCTATGCAATTAGGAGGTTTCAACTATAAAATTAGTTGATAATTAATCAATTCAGCTGATTTATACCAAACTCATTTACTTCACTTTTTGTAAAATGAAGATGAAGATTGAATTCATTTATTTTTTTTCACCAAAAAACGCGATGAACACACCACCCTGGGATGTATTCGTCGCGTACAGGTTATTTTCACATATAATACATTTCTTAAATTAATTCAACGAGACTCCTCTTGCACTTCCACCCGCTGCAAAAACGTCCGGGTACGTGCAAGCTTTGGATTGCCGAAGATCTGTTCTGGAGGCCCCGCCTCTGCGATCTCCCCGTTATCCATGAAAAATACACGATCCGCAACGTCACGGGCGAAGCCCATCTCATGCGTGACAATCATCATGGTCATGTTCTCCTGCGCAAGCTGTTTGATGACACGCAGCACTTCTCCCGTCAGTTCGGGATCGAGTGCCGATGTCGGCTCATCGAACAGTAGAATGTCTGGTTGCATCATCAGTGCACGAGCAATGGCAACACGCTGTTTCTGTCCACCGGACAGATTGGCCGGATAGACATCAGCCTTGTCCGACAGCCCTACT
Organism: Paenibacillus sp. FSL E2-0151; assembly: GCF_037993015.1. Classification (NCBI taxonomy): domain Bacteria; kingdom Bacillati; phylum Bacillota; class Bacilli; order Caryophanales; family Paenibacillaceae; genus Paenibacillus; species Paenibacillus sp. FSL E2-0151. Next base: position 1,289,102 of record NZ_CP150308.1, on the reverse strand, counting down.
TTGCCGAGTAATTCAAGACTGCGATGCCTGATGACGCTTGAACTTTCTTTTTTCAAAGCCTTCGGCGCGAGTTCCAGATTAGCCTGTACGGTCAGATGCGGGAACAAGTTAAAATGCTGGAATACCATACCCATACGATCCGTCATCTTGCGAATATCTGCGGCACCTGCGTAACGGCCATTATCAACCAACGTCTGATCCTGAATGCGAATCGTTCCGCCCGAAATATCCTCCAGATGAATCAGGCTGCGCAGCATCGTACTTTTCCCCGAACCGGAAGGTCCAATCACGGCAATTACTTCGCCTGGTTCCACGTTGAAAGATACCTGCTTCAGCACCTCAAGTGTACCGAATGATTTTCTCAATTGATTTACTTCTATTATATGTGTCATATGCAGACAGTCCTTTGATTGATCAGATTTAATTTATTCATATGAAAAACGCTTCTCCAATGCCTTGAACAGCAAAGTAAGCACCAATGTTATAAGCAGATACATAATAGCTGCTAAGAAAAAAGGAAACAACTTGGCATCTCTATTCACTATCCCTTGAGCGTAAGAAAGTAACTCAGGTACAGCAACGGCATACAATAATGCTGTATCCTTGACCAACGTAATGGATTCATTCGCTGTTGCCGGAAGTACTACTCGGACCATCTGAGGAATGATGACTTTGGTCATTGTCTGCCACTTCGTTAATCCTAGTACCTTCGCTGCCTCATGTTGCCCTTTATCAATGGAAAGCAGTCCGCCCCTGAAGATTTCAGCGAAGTACGCCGCATAGTTCAAAATGAACGCAATCGCCGCTGCAACAAAGCGATCAAACACCAAATGCTCACCAATTACGGGAAGCAAAGGAAGACCAAAACAGAAGAAAAACACCTGCAGAAGTAATGGTGTTCCACGCATCACATAGACGTATGTGTGTGCAATCCATGCCAATGGTTTAAACTGACTTCTCATGGCGAGCGTTACGGCAAATCCAAGTGGCACAGACAATACGATGGCTACCAAAAACATAATGATCGTTGTCTGGGCACCCTCCAGCATAGGTTTTAAAATCGTCAATATATAATCCCAACTCATTGTTTTGTCTCCTCTAATCTGTTAACCCCGCATTCCTCTGGAGCATAAATCGCTCCAGCATGGAATACGGGGTCCGTTTTGTTTCTAACTATATATCAGGTGTGTAACCTGCCTATTTCAGAACCTTATCTTCACCCAACCATTGGGTGGAAATTTTAGCTGCTGTTCCATCTGCATTCAGCTCATCCAGCGCTTCTTGCAGTTGATTCAGAAGCTCTTCATTGCCTTTTTTGATACCAATGCCATATTGTTCCGGTGCAAGAGATTCATCCAGCAGTTTGAATGTTCCCTCTTCTTTGGACATGTAGTATCTAGCTACCACTTCATCAATGATGACCGCATCCAGACGTTTTGTCTTCAGATCCGTCAGTGCAAGCACGTTATCCTTAAATTCGGAAGCTTTCACTTTATCCTTCAGGGGACTTGCTGCTAATGCATCTGCCGCGGAGGATAGTGCCTGCAATCCAACATTTTTGCCATCGAGTTCATCCAGCTTTGTAATTGGTGAGTCTGCCAAGGTAATAGCTACTTGGCTGTTTTCCAGATACGGCTTCGTGAAGAGCACTTTCTCTTTACGCTCATCCGTAATGGTGTACCCGTTCCAGATCATGTCGATCCGGCCACTGTTCAGCTCTGACTCTTTGGAAGACCAGTCGATCGGCTGGAATGTGATTTCTTTACCCATTTTCTCCGCTGCAGCTCTTGCGTAATCAATATCAAAACCTACAATTTCATTCTGCTCGTCCCGGAAACCCATTGGAGCAAACTTATCATCAATTCCTACAACAATCGTGTTATCGTCTTTGCTTGCGGAACTGGAACAACCAGCCACAATCAATACACATATACTAATGAATAATAGTAAAATCGCTTTTTTTCTCATCTCTCGAACCCCTCCATGTCTATAACCAAAACCCAAACGCTTTAGTTCGTTACCACGTTATCAGAGATTTATAATAACATAGCATGGGAGAAGAGTCGAGTCTCTTGCCTATTTCCTTCTATTTCATGCAGCTTAATTGTAAACAATCTGTGAAAAAGCCTTTTTCACTTGTGCCGGTTCTACCAGCTTCTCGCGTACAGTCGAATTCCATAGCTCCGGGTTCTGAAGCTCCTTTAATTCCGTACCTGTCCATTGTTGGGCAGATTCACGACGTAAGGTATGGCTGGTATTCTCAAACTGGTAGACGATCTGCTCCAGATTATCAATCATAACAAAGTTCGCAACCGCATTATATACAAGTATCCGCTCAAGTTCCTCTGCATCCATCTCACGCGTATCCAAGCTATAATTCACTTGGACCGTGAACGTCTCCGGGTACAGTTGGTAACCATTCAATCTTTCACGTAAAGGTAAAGCCTGATTCAGATGACTAAGGTTTGAATTATCACCCATGTAGGGACTGCGATATTTGGCTAAAGCGGCAAAATCATGTGTCAGCGGATTCTGCTGCTCTTCCTCGTACCGAGCCTGTTTCGCCTCGATCTTCGGATTAACGAAGCCTTCAACAATCACCAAGCCAATGATGCCCAACACAACAAGTGTTATAATCCATATGTTTCTAATTCTCATAACGCATCACTCACTTCATACTTACTAACGATCCGATACGCCCGATGCACAACCAAAGGAATAATAACACTTAGTAATGGGATGGCAAAGGCAATGACGATCACTGCAAACTGATAGGGTCCATCCACCTGAATGGGTCGATTAAACCAGATGTTGCTTCCGAATCGCAACGCTGCCTGCGTTCCCCATAGTACGAGTATTAATGCTGCCCACAACCACCATATCCTGCGATTCCACTGCACTAAGGCAGGGATTCGAATAACCGTGGTTTTCACGGAAGTTGCAGAATCGCTCGTCTTGTTGATCAACAGATACAATACATACATTCCACCAACAATGAGACTCACGATCATAAACAGATTGTTTATGGCGGAGCCTTGCATCAGCACTCTCATTGGAATGGTAATGATCCAGGCTATGAGGCTATAAATCAGAGCAGACTGCAACAACGCTGTCCAGTAAGGAACACGTTGTACCCTTCGATGGTCACTCATCACTTCATCCATACCAGCGATATGCTGAATGGCGGTCTGGAACGCCTTCTCTTCACTCATACCCTGCGAGATATAATCGTCAATCCGCGCAGCGAGATTGCTGTGAATCTCTTCTTTTAATTCTCGATTGTCTAATGTATCTTGTGCGTGAGCGAACAAACGATTCACATGGCGAGTGATGCGAGCTTCCAATCTCATAGGTCTTCATCTCCTTTTTCTCCAGTGACAATCATGCAATCAATCAGTGCCTTGGCTGCTTGCCAAGCATGAATCTGCTCTCTATAGGCTTCAAGGCCTTGCGTTGTAATTCGGTAATATTTGCGTCGTCCTCCCTGCGTCTCTTCCCCCCAGTAGGACTCCACATATCCACTCTTCTCCAGCCTCTTCAAACTGGAATAAAGCGTAGGTTCCTTCAATTCAAACTGCTCTCCGCTCTTACGATAGATCTCCTTAATAATGCTGTAGCCATAGTTATCTGCGGGTATAAGTACACTCAGAATGATGGGGTCAATATTGCCCCGAATCAGATCACTGTTAATCACTTGCACATCCATCTACGAGTTTCACCGACTTTCTTCCGTCCTGTGTATACTATAAGACACATTACTATGTCTGTAAAGGTAATATGTATCACATGGTAAATATGCATCGCAAGAGTAACACTAGCAACATTCCTCTCTTGCAAATAAAATTCTTTAATACGATAAGAACATTGACCACATTGGTATTTCTTTCAACTTTGCTGATATTATCCGGCTGTAATCCTACTCCAAGTCATGTTGCAAACAAAACTGCCTCACCCTCAACTCTTTGCGAGAAGGTTCATTCCAGTTAGCGCAGGAAAAAGGTACTCATTATTATGGAGCCTTTGCCCGCTGGATTTCCTCTCAAAATTCGCAGGTTTCCTTGGGTGATACCTCTTTTGCCTTTGTTATCCGTGGTTTCGAAAAAAAATAGAAATAAACAGGGCCCCTCCAATTTTGGAGAGGCCCTTACGCATTTTTATCTATTGCTGCACTTTCTCGCGATCTTTCCCTTTATCGGATTCACCCGCGTTTTTGTTCGCAGCATCGCGATCCTGTTTCATTTCTTCCACCGTTTTCACCTTAAGACGTGCTGCACCTTCATATTCCTTTGTTGGAATCAAGTCACCTGCAGCAAGTCTTGCTTCTGCAGCTGCAATCGCATCTCCGTACTGCGGCAACCACTCGGCCTGTGCAACCAGCATCTCGTCGACCATCTGCCAGATTTCTTTTGGATTACATACGGCACCCACGAGCGGGTCCATCATGAACGCCTGACGAAGTAATTTGTCATCTCCGTTCACCGCGGCTTCAACCGCGAGCCGTTGCACGGAGATGCTCACGTTACACACGGCAGCCGGTCCAAGTGGAAGATCCCCTACATGTGGCATAGAGATACCGTTACGGTCCACATATCCCGGTGCTTCTATGATTGCATCATCCGGCAGGTTCGAGATGACTCCATTATTAACGGTATTGAAATGTCCACGATAGACACGTCCCGTTTCCAGTCCCTCGATAATATACGAACCGTGCTCCTCGCCCCGTTTTTCCGGAATGAATTGCATCGGTTCATCCTTCATCCAGTTAGGAAAATCAGTCTCAAACCAGTTGCGCCCCTCGGTACACACCCGCAAATATCCACCCGTCTCTCCGTTGATCCAGTTGCCCAGGTCGATCCATTCGTTAATCTCTTCCGGACGTTTGCGGTACCACGGCACATATTCACTCAGATGACCATTTGATTCCGTGCTGTAGTAACCGAAGCGGCGCAGCATATCGATCCGCACTTTCTCGGTGCGGCTGTACTCGGGATGTTTTTCGAAGGCTTCGAGCAGATCACCTGTAAGATCCTTACCTTCATGAGAAGCCTGGATATACCAGGTCTGATGGTTGATGCCGGCACAGACAATATCCACTTCACTCTTTTTCAATCCAAAAGCTTCCGCAATCTGATGATGACCATGCTGTACACCATGACACAGTCCGATCGTCCGCACACCGCCGTACTTGTTGCAAGCCCATGTCAGCATCGCCATCGGATTGGAATAGTTCAAGAGCAGTACGTCGGGTGCACTCTGTTCACGAATATCTTTACAGATGTCCAACATCTCGGCGATTCCGCGTTGTCCATACATAATGCCGCCTGCACACAGCGTATCGCCGACACATTGATCAACACCATATTTCAGTGGAATATCCACATCCGTTGCAAATGCTTCCAGTCCCCCAACACGAATCGTACACAGTACATACTTCGCATCTTTCAACGCTTCTTTCCGATCCGTTGTTGGCTGAATCTGAATATTCAATCCATTCTCACGGATATCCCGCTGACACAGCTCAGTCACCATGTCCAGATTGTGCTGGTTAATATCGCAAAACGCAATCTCGATGTTGTTAAACTCTGGTACCGTCAGCAAATCCCTTAACAAACCCCGTGTAAATCCGATACTTCCTGCCCCGATAAACGCCACTTTAAACGACATGCCTATGTCCTCCCCTAAATCCGAATCTTTCGCTTCGGTTAATGACCCTCTTCATGAAATCATTGTACCAACCGCAAATAGGGAAGCGTTATCAAAATCATGACCTGTTCAAGATCTTGTTGTCAAAAATCCTAACTTTTACGCGCCAGTCCCACTAATCGATACGTCTTCGAAAATAACTGCAATCGGCTCATTCATCCGACGGGTACTGACTAACATGTCGTTCCATAGAGGAGCGAAATTCGACCGGAGTCATGCCCGTCGTCTTCTTGAATAACATATGAAAATACTGACGACTGCCTACTCCAACATAGTCGGAGATTTCCGAAATCGGAATATTCGTCTGCTGAAGCAGCATCTTGGCCTTCTCCATGCGAAGCATCGTCAGGTAGTCGGTAGGTGTGTGCTGCGTGTGCTGACGAAAAATACGATGTAAATAGCCTGGATGCAGATTAACTGCTGCCGCAATATCCTTCATCTGAATGTTGCGATCCATATTGTGATGCATGAATTCAATGGTTCGTTTGACGTACAGTTCCGCCTGATCTGGCGCACTCCGGCTCATTTCTCCACGCAGACGTGCAACACGGACCAGCAACTGGATGAACAATGTACGCACCAGCATGCCCTGTTCTGGAGACGTTAGATTTCGGGCCTCGCGGTGATGCAACCTTTCTTCTGGCGGAATGATCTTCATCGGCACGTTCGATCTTCCTTGCTCCAGCAGACCACGCTGATCGAGTTCCAGCACCAGACTTTTCATAATGTGATACACCTCTTCCGGGTCAGGCAGTACCAGATATGGCGAAGCATTAGTGAGTAGAGTGTGGACTTCTTCCTCTTCCAGCGCGAGTTGGCGAATGGATAGCTGTCCAGGAGGCGAGTTTGAGAATGCAAACTCCACATTAAGCATCCGGCAAGGAACGCCATCTTCCACCAGTAAACGGTGCGGGACACCTGCATCTAGCATAATGAACTGCCCTTTTTTCAAAATCGCCTGCTCCGAACTCCCATCCGACATCTGCACATCCACCCGGCACATTCCCGAAATAATATACATGATCTCTGTCGAATCATGATTGTGATAGGACATACGATAGTTGTCCCATTGCTTGTAGTAGTACGCGTAAAATCGCGGCCCGCAATCCTCTGTTCGCAAACCCTCCTGATACAGGCTTCCTGTCCAAGGCTTTGTGATGCTCATGTCGATACCTCCATTCCTTCAACGATCGATCCTCACTTTTCACCATTGTAACAATTCTATAGGTTGAATATAAACTGTCTTGCTTAAAAGCCTCATTGCAATATTTAATTAGATGAATATATAATTAGTTTATCATCTAATCATTTATGTGAACTGTCTATAACTAAGGAGGTTTCCAATCATGAGTACCACCTTTCATTTGGTGAGACATGGTCTCAAAGAACGAAGAATCGGTGATGTCTCCCTCACTTCCGAAGGGGTTTTACAAGCCGAAGCCACAGCACTTCATTTTGCCAGAGCTACCTTTCCCGTTACTAAAATCCTTACCAGCCCACTTCGACGAGCCCAAGAAACCGCCAACATGATTGCCCGCCACACCCATTCCCATATAACCGAAGATCCTCGCCGGCGCGAACGTGCCAATTGGGGCGATTGCCCGGATCAGTCATTCGAAGAATTCATTGCGATGTGGGATCGATGTACGTCTGACCCAGATTACATTCCACCCGTGGGTGACTCGGCCAAACAGGCTGGTGAACGGCTGGCCTCCCTCCTAACCGAATTAGCTAATGAAGAGCCAGAGAACAGTAACATTATTGTGGTTGCACATGGTGGACTCATTACTGATTTTCTGGTGCAAACCTTTACCGAGGGCGAGCTTAACGTCTGGCATTCCGATTTTATAGCTATGCAGAACCAACTTATTCCCGAGTGCTCCATCACCACCTTGATCCATGATCAAGGTAACTACACTATTAAAGCGTTCGCTTATACCGTGCATCTATATAAGTTGAAATAAAGATTATTTACACTGACACTACGATGACAGAACAACCTTCCAATCGCTGTTATCCCCAGATTTATTGATTCTTTTACTAAAGGGAAAATCCGGGGATAAAGGCGAACGCTTCGCTTTTTCAGGTTTTTTCTGTCCTCTCCGTTATCGTGTAAATGATTAGTTCAACTTATTTAGACTTAACATATGAAAAAGAATGATGTAACACGGATGGATTGAATCACGCCAACCTCTACCCGCAGATCCTAATGTAAAAAAAGCTCTGAAACCTCCATGTGACGAGACACATGGGAATTCCAGAGCTTCCAAGCTTCGATGCCAACACTTAAAACTAACGACGCTGCGTTACGTTACATCCTGATCATGAACACATATTATGTTGCTATTGTTAGCTATTATTACTCCGGCCTGCTTACTTTCCGCCCTTACCTGGCGTGTAGAACTTAGGCAGCGTTACTTTGGACCAGTCCATATCCGATGCCATGTAGAAGGACGGATAGGACGGCTGGTTGTATCCACTGTTCTGTCCGGCAATGCCCACACGATACATCGCATCATGCATCAGCGTGTACAGCTTGCGGTCTGTCTTCTCGGTACTCAGATAGATACGAATCGCTGAACTGTCGGTGGTTCTCACCAGCATCTCTTCTCTCCAATCCCCGAAGATATCAGCTACGAGAGAAGGTGTACCTTTGGTGTGATTGTTGGTCAGTGTGCCTGTTGCCGTCAGCAACGTGCCACGATTCCAATCTTTGATTGTAGGTGTGACGTCGATGGCACCTTCAACGATCTGTGTCGTCATATCGGCAGACCAACGAATATTCATATTCGTTCCCGGCATCTGATCACTGATTTTCTCACCCTTAGCTGTCCACAAACCTACAGCCCATGTCTCAAGTCCACGCCGAGTCGGATCAACATCACCCACCATGCCGCGACCGGTATCTTTCCCCGTGTACCCACCATAGATTACTTCTCCGGTCTTCGCATCACGCAGGGAATAACCATATGGCGCCCAAGGCCCACCCTCGTGTACCATAAAAATCTCAAGTCCCGGACGATCCGGGTCAATATCTGCCACATGAAGTGCGTCCCCATGACCCAGACGGGCAATCGTTCCCGGTGCAGCACTCTCGGCTGGCATCAGGTCTGTGGAGCTGTACAGCACGCTGCCGTCATGATCAATTGTAGCGGAGCCATAGATAATCTCCTGTTTGCCGTCTCCATCCACATCCGCCACACTGAAATAGTGTGCACCTTGAGTGGTGATGGAACCATACTGCGGATCTGTGCCATCCACACCATGCGGTCCGTCATTGAATGGGTTCTTCATTGGCGTCCAGCCGCTGTCCACTTTCCATTCCTTTTTCAGCTTCTTGCCGTCCCAATTGTAGGCAACCATCGTTGAACGTGTATAGTATCCGCGTGCAAAGATTGCAGACGGTTTCTTGCCGTCCAGATACGCCACGCCTGCCAGGAAACGGTCCACCCGATTCCCCGGTTCAATCCGTGCCATGGCATAATCGCCCCACATCAGACCATCATCATGACGCTCGGGTTCATATGGAATGGTCTCCAGCTCTTTGCCTGATTTACCTTCAAATACCGTAACATACTCCGGTCCATCCACAATAAAACCTTCGAACTTGCGCAGCTCATTGCGGTTACTGCGTTCTACTGCGTACACATCAATGAAATAGTCGGCCAGGCTCTCAGCATCCTGCTGAGATAATGGGTAGTTATATTTTTTCTCCATTCCAAAAGCCTCTTCCAATGTCGCAGGCCAGTTCCCCTTCACAACCTCATCGTGTTTATGCCAGTTTTTGAACATATCCACCACGTGATCATAGTAACCATCCGCACTTAAACGATAATCATCTTCGTTCGAGTACCCTGCCTTGCGATCCTGCTTCGGAAGCGTGATGTACTTCTCGGAGGTTACTTTTCCTTTTTTGTTATATTTGATAATCTTCGTGCCCGGAGCGGTCTTGAACATCATCTCGGCCTTGCCATCTCCGTCAAAATCGTAAACTAGCATCTGTGTATAATGAGCACCTGCACGGATATTGACCCCAAGATCGATCCGGTACAACAACTGACCGTCCAAGGTGTAAGCATCAATGTAGGTTTTACCTGTGTATCCTTTTTGCGATACGTCCTTGGCGTTGGAAGGGTCCCATTTGACGAAAAACTCATATTGACCATCCCCATCCACATCACCCACGCTCATGTCATTGGCGGAATACGTATAAGCTTCTCCCGCAGGCGTCACACCATCGGCGGGTTTTTGCAGTCGAATGTCCACATACCCGTTCGCCCAAGGTTTGACTGATGCACTGCGTTTGCTCTCCTTGCCCTTCTTGTTCACCGCTGCCACTTCATAACGGGAAGAAGATTTGCCCGCGGCATCTACATAGTTGGTGCTGTCGGTGACGGTAGCGATCTTTTTGCCATCACGATAGACGTTAAAGTCCGTACCTGTCAGCCCTTTGTCGCTATACCCTGTGGCCTCGTCACCAAGCAATCTCCAACTGAGAAAAACACCTTCAGATGTCGATGCAGCCACCAGTCCCCGATCCAGATATTCCAGTTGAATCTCTTTCACGTGACTGCCCCCCTTATGTGATTGCAGGCCAGCCTCCGTCGCCCCATTACCGTTCGAAGCTTCCGCTCCGGTAATCCCAGCTGTTCCTCCAATGAGCAAAGCTACGCTGAGTGCCGAAGAGAGCACCTTGGCTGCAAGTGGCATACGAGCCTTCCTGCGACCGGATTGCTGACCTGACACCGATCCCTTATGTACCGGCGCTGTTGTTTCTGAGTTCATCCACCTTCACGCTCCTTGAGACAGAATGGGTAACGCTTGTACACATCGATGATGATTAGACGTTCGATAATCCACACAGACCTTCTTCGAAAGAAGGTTTCAACCCGCAATGATTACGCTTACAAAATTAAAAAAGAGAAATCAGCTTGCCCGACTACCAGAGTGCGGTCCCCCTTCCATTCTCTTTCCAATCCGAGCGAGGTGATCCCGCCCATCGGGTTCTATTATAGACATCCTGTCTGCCAGACCCTAGGCAAATATCCGTCCAAAACGATTAATAATCAGTGTTTTTAGGAGTCATTAGGAAATAAGTACTTGCAACTCTGAGGGTTATCCGTTCCGGTTACGAATCGTTCTTATGATCGCTGTTATCCCCGGATTTTCTTCCATCCCCTTTCCAAGGGAAAAATCCGTTGATAAAGGCGAACGCTTCGCTTCTTCAGAATCGATTTCGTCCCCTCCACTACGTTTCTCAGTTGATCAAGAACTTCAATCTAGAATGACTCTTGTAATGCATAGCAAAAAACCGCGATCCTCTAACACACTGAGGATCGCGGTTAAGACAGTTACAAGTAAAGTTTAAGGCTCCATGCCCCATACCAGGTTTCCACCTTGGTGGAGTGTTACCTTGTTCCAATCCTGATAGGATGTTTTCGTTGGATCGAAGGAATAGTCATTAGTCTCGTCAAAGTTGGACCAGTCCGTTTTGTACATACGAAGCTGGATGTCTCCAGTCTGTCCACCAGCCTGAATGCTGCCAGCGCCAGATGTGAAGCTCAGCTCTACATACGAGTCTGTGAAGGTCCGCTGGATATTGGCTCCGCCAACTTGAGCGTAATCGATGGCCGAATCCATCGTAGCCGAGCCTTCTTTGGAGAAGTAATAACGGATCTTCAGATCACTCAGATTCACAGCAGTACTGCCCAAGTTTTTGATGTTGAAATACGGTTTGATCTGGCTATCTTGAGCATTGGTATCTCCAGCACGATATTGCACGACAAGATCACTCGTTGGTACAACGACACTTTGAGGTGTCGCGGAAGCTACAGCGGAATTGGCACTTTGCCCTGCTGCATTCACTGCACTTACCACATAATGATACGTTGTGCCGTTCGTCAGGGCAGTGTTCGTGTAGGACGTACCACTCACATTCGCCGCGATCGTTGTGAACGGACCTGTTGCACTCAGCGCGCGTTTCACATCATAACTTGTTGCACCTGTAGAAGCGGTCCACGTTAGGCTCACCTGTGCATTGCCTGCAGTTGCTGTGAGAGCAGTCGGTGCAGCTGGCGCCGTAACACCTGCAACAGGTGTAGCTGTTGCTGTTGCAGAGTTAACACTTTCACCTACTGCATTTGTTGCCGTTACCACATAATAATAGGTTGTACCATTGATCAGACCGGTGTTGCTGTAAGATGTTCCACTTACATTAGCTGCAACTGTTGTGAATGGACCTGATGCACTCAGTGCCCGCTTCACACTATAACTTGTAGCCCCTGTGGAAGCAGTCCACGTCAAGGAGACCTGAGCGTTACCGGCAGAAGCTGTCAATGCTGCTGGTGCTGCCGGAGCTGTTGTTCCGCCCGGAGGATTACCTCCACCGTTACTTGCAGGAAGTACAGGGAATGCGTTTTTCACCAGTGCCACGAATTGATCATGGAACCAGTGACCCGATACCGGAGCATTAGGCAATGCACCTGTTAATACACCATCCCGAGTTGTGAAGGTTGGATCACACATCCGGTCAAAACCTTTGCCTTCGTTATTCGGAATTTCGGAGCTGGAGCCATCGGATTCACCCGGAGGTTTCACCCATACATAAGCATCCAGATGCGCTGGTCCTGGTGCAGCCTTAGGTGCTTCACCAATACCTGCACCACTGGCATTACACCAGTTCCCCCGATGCTCCCGACGATCTACACGTCCAGAATTCACATAATCGTTGATGTTGCTGCCCGTAGCAGATGCTGGACGGTCTACCCCGCCCCACCCATTCCGGCTAGTATCAATCAGGAAACCTGTGCTGCTTGGCCAGCCAGCTTGTACGAAATCAGCATACAGGGCAGCGGTGAAATCGGTTTCGTCAAAATAAGGATTCCACTCATAAAACTTGGCAGATTTAATCGGTTGTCCACCGATATTGAGATCAGGGTTAGACAGGTTCGGCTCCCCCAGCGGTGTAGTGTTCGCTGTGTTTGTAATGAAGCCATCTGCACTGCTCAGACCTGCGGCTGTCCCTTGCACAACACTTGTATACAGCGCGACTGCTGCAGAACGGTTGTTATCCCATCCAAGCCAGCCGGAGTGGCCGATATCCAGATAGTTGTACACATTTGGAATGGCGTGCAGCTTGTCCAATGCATACTTCACACCCGCCTCATAGATACCTGTTGAGCTGGCTTGACCACAAGCTGGTGTACTCAGGTTGGTCACAAGGTTAGGCAGACTGTCCGGTTCAATGACAGCAATAATACGAATATCCTGATACTTCGGATCTGCGAAGATATCTGCGAGCACATCAATATAATCCGTTTTATAGGTCTGCAGTGCCGCCTGTGTTAGTGGAAGCTCACCATTCGATGCAAGTGCATGACAATCTCGTCCGGGCAGATTGTAAATAACAAATGAAGCCGTTATTGGTGTACCCGGTTTCTTTTGAGCGAGAACGGCATCAAGATGTTGCTCTACACTTTTGCGACCAGCGTTGTCCGTACCGCCATAGATTGCAGCAATCCGGTCAACCCATACTGCGGTTGGATACGATTTGATGGTCTCCATCTTGGCCTTCAACGACGCATCGTTGGTCAGTGCAATGGATGTATCCACGAGAGCTGAATAGTCCTGATTCAGATAGGCCGTTGCCCCTACAAATGGATTATCCACATGTGCTTCAGCCGCCTGAGCCAAGCCTGGAGACAGTCCAGGGAAAATCCCCGCCGCGAGCAGCGTTGCTGCCAACATTTGCTTTACACCTTTGCGCAGGATCTTCTTACCTCTCGATTTGGTTTTCAATTTAGTCTTCATAGTTCCACCTTTCCTTTAGTTAGATTGGGTTGTACTCATGTCTGATCCTCTGTGTCATTATGATGCTTAGCACGAAGAGAACGTTCGGATGAGTTGGTTGTATCACCTCCTAAAGAAATGGTTGTATCACTGTAATCTTGAGCAAACAAATGGTGTGTGAGGGCGAATCATGTGAATGAGTATAATATGGTGGGTGTGGTTGAACGTGTGTTAAACATGAAGAAGTGTGAAAAACGACTTATGGGATGTCTGAATCCTAAATTGGGTAAGCGCTTTCTTCAAACGGTTAAAAAAAAGGCCTTCTCCTATTCATCTACAAACATGATGTTCGGTGTCACCTCCTTATGTTCTGATTATACGACATGTAAATTTTACTGTAAATTGAATTATATAAATTTAATTATATTTTTTTCCATAATTCAGGCAGGAATCTGGACATCCCTTGCTCCAAAAGACACACGAGGTCCATCCTGGCAATCTGCCACAATGAACCTCGTGTTTTACAATGCCGAATTAACCCTCTCGTCTAGCTAGTCACTACATATAATGTCTCGTTCTTATATTCCTACATCTAGGGCAAAACGACAATGTCTCCCGGTTTCAACCCGCTAACTACTTCCGTCTTGTCCCCCGATTCCATTCCAGCCTGGATCGTCAGCGGCTCTGTCTGTCCATTGCCCTTGTCTAACAGTACGTAAGGCTCGGTCTGATCCCGCATGATCGCGAGACTGGACACTACCGTCACTTTATCCTTCCGCATCGTCTCGATATCGCCTTCCAGACTCACGCCTCCATACATTCTGGCGTCCGGCTTCAGATCAATGACCACGTCAAACTGTGAAGCTTGCTTGAGGTCCGTATCGGTACTCTTGCGGGCGAATTTGGACACCTTACTTACCTTCCCGGTGAATTGCAGGTCTTTCTGCGCTGTCATTCGCACCTTAACCGGCATGCCCACCTTGAGCCTGAACATTTCTTCCTCACCAACAATCGTCATAAATTTCAGTTTGCTGATGTTTGTAATGGACCCGATCAGCTGTCCTTCCGTCACCGCACGTGTCTTGCTATCCTCTTCATTCATCTGAAATATACCGGAAGCGGAAGCATACACAACAGACTTACTTATAACTGCCTGCTTTTTCTGTATCTCCTTCTCCTTGAGGACCAGCGCTTTTTGATTCAATTCATTCGTCAGGCGTTTACCTTCCCGATCTGCAAATGCCTTCTTGCGCTCCTCTTCCGTCACGCCAAGGGACTCACTCATATTCGCCTGATCCAGGGTAACCTGATTCATCTTGTTTTCCAGCTGAGCTTTCTCCAGATCACTCTGCAACTGTTCTACTTCCGTTTGTAACGTGGAAGTATCGAGGGTAAACAGGATATCACCTTTGCTCACCTGCTCACCACTTTTCACATGCCACTGCTTGATGTTGGAAGCATACGGAGCAAAGATATCCGTCTGATCGGTGTATACGGATTTCCCCTTCACCTGTATCGTTTGCGTCATCGTTTCCTGTGTCACATCAAAGGTAATCGGGGGCGGAATCTCTATAGGTGCCTCCGGTTTTGGCTTGTACTTTTCATACAGCCAGTACCCTGCACCTGCCAAAAGTACAATGGTGATGATAATTTTAATCCATTTCTTCATGTGCCCAATTTCCCTTTCGCTGATAAAATTACATTGATTTGATCACAGTTAATGCATTGGTCCGAGATGCGCTGATTGCCGGATATATACCCGATACAATGCCAACCAGAACAGCAAAAACGATGCCAAGTGGCAGAGCCGACTGCTGAATAACGACGGTCATTGGACCATTCATCTGATCTGCCATCTGACTCGCCAGCAGACTGTTCACCCCGCCGAGGGCAGCAAAGGCGATCCCCACACCAGCCACGCCGCCCATTAATCCAAGCATCGCTGCTTCCGTAATAAACATCTGACGGATCTGCCACAGATTTGCGCCCAGCACCTTCATCACACCAATCTGTTTACGACGCTGATGCGTAGACATAATCATCGCTACAATAATGGATAATGAGGCCAGTAACATGATAAAACCACCGATCCCCAATGCCGCTTTTTGGTACATCGCCAATTGACCTGCCATCGCTTCCTCCTGGAACAGATTACTCTGTGTGTTTAACGTCAGCTTTTTAATCTGTTCTTCCACCTGGGATACATAACGTTTATCCTCAACCTTGACCAGAGCCGAGTTAAGATGCTTGGCCGCACTGCTGTCGGCCTGCTGTAATCCAAGCTCATCCTGCAATGCACGAGCTGTATCGAGCGGCAGATATACTTTTTTATCGTTTTGAGCGCTCATCTCATCCATGTTGGAAGGCTTCGTCAACTCTCCAGACACACGTATAGAACCACTCATTTTGGTTTTGCTCGCATTCGCATAATCTTCATATCGGAACTGAACCAGCTGCTGAACCAACTGATCCTGCTTCGCTGACATTTCCGTAAACTGCTCCAAAAGCTCGTTGTTATATGGATCAGCATTCAACTGCTCGAATAACTTCTGAGTTACTTTGGGGTCCACGAGTCCAAATGCAGCCCCATAACTGGTTACCGCCATACGACCATCCTCTGCCCCACGTCCCTCAGCATACTTGTATCCAAACCCGCCCAGGGTCTCCAGCTGGGTACCAATGACCTCAACATACGTGCTGCGACCATCCGGAAGCACCATTTCCAGCGAATCCAGCTTTAACATGGGAGCCACGGCAACCACATGAGGAAGTCTTTGGATAATCTGAATCTTTTCCAACGTCAATGCTCCCCGTTCAAACTTCGATGTCTGACCATTCCCCTTGCCGTTCCCAGTACGTATGCCTTCATTGGGCGTAATCGTGATTTCATCCATCTTGTAATTGTCGTTCAATGTTTTCTCGCTATAGGTCTGTACGGACTGCCCCACACTAAGTGCAATGATCATGGCGGCAGAACCGATGGACAGCCCCATCATACAAAGCAGCGTGACCATTTTTCTGCGAATGATCTGTCCCCAGGCCATACGTGCTACATCCCGTATTCTCACTTTTCCT
This sequence comes from Paenibacillus sp. FSL E2-0151, assembly GCF_037993015.1. Classification (NCBI taxonomy): domain Bacteria; kingdom Bacillati; phylum Bacillota; class Bacilli; order Caryophanales; family Paenibacillaceae; genus Paenibacillus; species Paenibacillus sp. FSL E2-0151. The sequence goes on along the minus strand of NZ_CP150308.1, from coordinate 1,272,536 downwards.
CTCCTTTTGCCTCAAACTTCCCTTACAGCTTCTTCGACCAGTATTCCATGTTGCAGTGTAAGCACAACTTGCATCTGCTCCGCGACCTCTGCTTCATGTGTCACAATGACAAAGGTTGTATTCATATCCCGGTTAAGCTGCTGCAAAATCGCAATGATCTCTTCCTCCGTCTCGGTATCCAGATTCCCGGTAGGCTCATCTGCAAAGATCACCGAGGGCTCTGTAATGAGCGAACGTGCAATACTGACACGTTGTTGTTGACCGCCCGACAACTGTGACGGGAACAAGCTTGCCTTTTCACCCAGTCCCACTTGTTCCAGCAACTTCAATGCTTTTGCTTTGCGTTTCGAAGGGCTTATCCCCATAAACACCAAGGGTAACTCTACATTTTCCCGGATCGTAAGATTGGACAGCAGTTCATAGGATTGAAAAATAAACCCGATATGACTGCGCCTGAACTCAGCCAGGCGATTTTCACTGAAACGTACAATATCTTGTCCCGCAATTAGAATCTTGCCCTGATCCGGTTTCATCAGCCCCGCCATCAGATTCAGCAGTGTGGATTTACCCGAACCAGAACTGCCCAGCAGGGCTACCATCTTGCCTTCTCCAATCGTCAGGTTGATATCCTGAAGCACCGGCACAGTTCCCTGGCCATTGCGGAACGAGTGGGATAATTGTTCAACTTGAAGCATTGCTACATGTCTTCCTTTCTACTTGCTAAATATGTACAGAGGTTGTTCAAAAAAACCCGCTTTTGATTACGAAGGATGTCTAATGACATCATCAACATCGAATATAGAATTCAGCCGAAATGTCCGTTGCTCACGTAGTTTTCCCTACGCTCTGCTACTCCATTTCTAGCTTCATCCCATCTTCTCGGTACTGAAAACCAGTTTTTTTGAACTTGTATGTATAGATTCGTGTAGCACATTCCCTTATCATTATAGGGTGGAGATGTATCCGGGCTGGCCGGAGTTGTATCCAACTTGTAACATGTCATAACAAAAAGACCTTGTCCACAGAGCAGCTATCGCTCCATCAGACCAAGGCCTTATATTCGTATACCTTCCGCAGCTTACCAGGCTCTGAAACTAAAGCGGTACATTTCACTTTTATCCACTGAGCTGCTTACAGCAAATAATTCATCGTCATTCCATTTCAGACTGATGAAGTTATCAATATTGCGATAGATCACCGTATCCGACGAAATCTTGCTGTCATTCAGGTAGGCAACATGCAACTCATTTTTCTGATTCTGACTGTCCATCGGGAAAAAGTAAGCTATTCGGGATTCATCTGCATCCAGATCGAAGCTCCAGATCGAACCTTGTAATAACAGATCATACTGCTCCTCTGCTGCGTGATACCGATACAGCCCCTGTACCTTATTCATCGTTCCCTGGATGAGCATGTCACCATTTTTCAGCAACTTGTACTGTTGGATGTCTTCCATTGCAGCATACGCCTTCACTTCATGCTCATCCTCAAGCGATACACGATAGATAGCATACTTGTCTTTCAGCATCACCAGTATATAAAACTGTTGGTGATCCTCACTGACCTGCAACACATCCATAACGATAAACGTATCACTCGAACCTTTCCCTTGTTTTGGTCCTGTGAACATGCTCATCAGCTCTTCATACGTGTAGATGACATGACTCGTCCCCTGGCTCAAATCAACTTGTTTAAATAACAGATCATCCTGACCGATGTAGGATTCGTTCCCTACAAACACTCGATAATACGAGTTGTCGTACGGAAGCTTGCGACGTTCCCCGCTCTGTATTATATACTCATACGTTGTCTTCTGCGTCTGACCTGCCCGATACTGGGAGTAAATGATTTTCTTGTGATCCGGGCTGATCGTTACACCGTAATCCGTATTAGCCGCAATGTTCTTCACTTCCTTATCATCCAGATGCAGAAGAGACAGCTTGAGCCCTGAATAGGAAAATTCCGGCTGATTAAATATAATCGTATTCCGGTCTAACACTTCAAAATCAAAGATCGCAAAGTCATTTGGAATCTTGGTAGCCGACTCGATCTGAATCGTACTGCTCGGTGGTGGTGCCAGACGGCTGTTGAACTGCTCACTTGGCAAAATCACCGTTCTTGGTTTGAGATTTCCGAGACTGAACAGGCTCCCAATCCCAAAAATCCCGCTGACAAATGCGATCAACAACCCTGACAGCATCAATCTGTCACGATTTTTACGCCAAAATCCAGGATGTCTCATGCGTTCATTTCCCCCGGAAGACTGATATTCACTTGTGTCCCTTCCCGCATGATGCTCTTCATCTCCACTGTTCCTCCATGACGCTCAACGATGTTCTTCACAATAGATAAACCCAGCCCGGCACTGCCTTTCTCGGCCCTGTTGATTCCTTTATCCTGGTAAAAGGGTTCAAATACATGTTGGAGCGCTTCTGCACCGATTCCTTCCCCCTGATCACGGATCACAATAGCAATGGAATCACCTAACCTGAAGGATTGTACTTCGATAATGGAGTTCACATCACTGTACTTGACCGAATTATCCAGGATGTTGAGGAAGACCTCCTTCAACTTATCCCGATCTCCCTGCACATACTGATGTTCCTCCAGCTCATAGTGAATGCCTATATTGTACTTGCTCGCCTTAATCGACATGTCCTCACAAGCTTCACGAATAATATCTGATATATCGATACGTTCGAACCGGTATGCCTGAATGACCGCAGAGGAGACCGAGACCTCCAGAATATCCGCAACCATCGTGTTGAGACGCTGGCTTTCCTTGATGATATAATTCATGCCCTTGTCAAAAAAGTCCTGGTCGGTAAATCCGTTATCCCGTAAAATCTGGGCGTATCCCAGAATCGTCGTTAAGGGTGTCTTCAATTCATGTGTCACATTGTCAAAAAAGACTTTGCTTCTGGCCTGTACTTGCTTCACTTCGTCCCGCTCTCGCTCAATCACATCAATCTGCTCCCGAACCCGATCAATCATGACGGTGAAGCTTGAAGCCAGTTCACCGATCTCATCCTTGGTTGTAATCTGAATGTCCGCATTCAGACTTCCTTGGGCCACTTCCGCAGAACGTTTCGTGAGTACACGGATGGGTTGTGTAATTTTCCGGGAAATAAAGATGGATGCGATAAATACAAATACGAAAATAACTGCTGCAAAAAACTTGATTGTATTTTGAAAACGAAGGTTGCGTTTGAACAATTCCGTGTAATCCTTCTTCATCTGTACGATTCCAATCAATTGTTGATCCATCTGGAGAGGGAAGGACAGACTGGCTGTGACCCGACCCTTATCCACAACTGTGGTGTAAGCAATCCGGGAATGTACGGCTTCCTCCACATCAGGATGGTCAGACCGCTTAGCAACGTTAACCTCGCTGCCAACAGATTCGTATGGCGAAGCATCGGGGCGATATACTATAATCTCCCCACCAACGGCTGATCCAATCTGCTCCGCGAGCTCGCGACTCCCTGCTTCGAGCGAGTCTCTGCTCATGCGTTTGTTATGTATCAGAAAGTACTGATTCAGCGCAATGTCCAGATTTCTTTTGGATTGCACCATATCCTCATGCACTTCCCGGTACATATTCTCCTGGGCTACCTTATTGGACAGAATCAGCAGGACGGAGAATCCGATAAATACAATGACCGAGAATAACACCACCATTTTGAACTGGATCGTCCACTTCATGTCTGTACCTGAATATTCAGCTTGTACCCCACACCGAATACCGTTTCAATCATCGAAATGCCTTGCACACCACTATCCAGTTTCTTGCGAATCCGTTGCACATGAATGTCCACCGTTCGGGTATCCCCTGCAAAATCAAATCCCCATACCTTGTCCAGCAGTTCAGAACGTGTATGAACCTTACGATGATGGGTCACGAGAAATAACAATAGATCATATTCCTTATTCGTAAGTCCTGCCCGTTCCCCGTCTTTCCACACTTCCCGTTCATCCTTGCGGATCTCAATATGCTTGCCAAGCCTTACCACCTCATAGGACTGATTCTCCAGTGTCTCGCTGATCAGATCAATCCGGCGAAAGATCGCCCGAATGCGTGCAACCACTTCACGGATATCAAAAGGCTTCGTGATATAATCATCCGCCCCAAGCTCCATGCCAAGTACCTTGTCCAGCATGTCCGACTTCGCAGTGATCATGATGACAGGTATCTTGGAGTTCACAGATAGTTGCCTGCACACATCAAAACCGCTCATATCTGGCAGCATCAGATCCAGCAGGATCAGATCCGGCTTCGAATCCCGAAGCAGATCCAGACCCTCTTTTCCCGTAGCTGCTTCCTTGATCTCAAATCCTTCCTTACGTAACGAATAGGACAAAATATCGCGAATGGACTCCTCGTCCTCAATAATTAAAATCTCTTTTTGTCTCATGATACTTTCGTAATCTCCCTGCTCTATGAATTTCCTTCATCTGCCTTTATTTTGTATCCCAAGCGGTATGCTTGAATAGAGGGAAGCACGAAATGTTACAACTCCGATACAACTCTGAACCTTTTGGAAACAACCACCCGATATACTTGGATAATAAAGAGACTCATACCAGACCGGACCCAAGCCTGATCTGTATCCAAGGGGGATTCACATCATATGAACAGCACACAAATTAATGATGCTTATATCAACTATAAATCAGAAATCACAAGGTATCTATCCCATATTGTCAAACAACCGCAAGATGCAGAAGATCTGGCACAGGATTGTTTCATTCGACTAATGAACGTTACCGTGGATATCCCTGAAGATCGCATTCTCTATTATCTCAAACGCATTGCCCGTAACCTGGCGATGGACAGCTTCCGCAGGCGGACCCGTACACTCAGACGAGACAGCCGTCTGGAGGTACCTACCCACCACGTCGATACTTCCCACCTTGAAATTAGCGAAGGTGTTCATGATCTTGTTTCCCATATTAACAACACCGAACATCGTAAAATATTAGAACTTCGCCTCATCCATGGATACTCCATTAAGGAAACGGCAGAGCTGGTGAATCGCAGTGAAGGCATGATTAAATCCTCTGTCTTCCATGCCGTCAATCGAATTCGGGCCAAAGTCATCTCATAAGAGATGGCTTTTTATTTGCGTAAAATCAATATGTACGCAGAATTGGATGGATTATGACGGGACCGAAATACCTATGGATATGTCAAAAGACCCAATTTTACAAATATCGAGTTAATTTTTACAAATTGTTATGACTATGTGAGATTTTCATGTGGTAGAATATGGACGAACTCATGAATCAACTAATATTTGGGAGGGATTTGGTTGGGTAAATTAACAGGTATGCGAGGAGTATTTTTAAAATCACTCCTGGCATTGTCCATGGCTTTGCCGCTTCAGGTCGGATTATGGAACGGAGATGCATCGGTTCATGCGGAAGGACCGACAGACCCGGCACCGTTCATCCAGGCAAAGGTTGTGAACCAAAATGCAGGTAAAAAAGTATTGTTCGACAACTCTCACGGCCAAACGGCTGGAGCTGCAGACTGGGTCATTGATGGAGGTTTCTCCGACTTCGGGAATGCACTCGCGAATGATGGTTACTATGTCAAAGAACTTCGCAAGACAACTCCATTTACCTATGATGATCTGAAAGAGTATAACGTATTCGTTATTGCAGAGCCTCAAATTCCTTTCAAAACATCCGAACAAGCAGCACTCAAACAATATGTTGAAACGGGCGGCAGCATCTTCTTTGTTGGAGATCACTATAATGCAGACCGTAATAAAAACCGCTGGGATGGCTCTGAAGTCATCAACGGCTATCGTCGGGGAGCATTCGAAGATCCGGCCAAAGGTATGAGCACCGATGAGCGTAATTCTGAAGCGATGCAAAATGTAACCGGCTCGGACTGGTTGTCCGATAACTTCGGCGTACGTTTCCGCTATAACGCACTTGGCGATATCAACGCCAATATCGTTGTACCGGCAGATCAAGCCTTCGGCATCACAGAAGGCTTATCGGCTGTAGCCATGCACGCCGGTTCAACACTTGCAATCACCGATCCGGAAAAGGCAAAAGGTATTGTGTACCTGCCAAAAACCAACGCAAAATGGAATAACGCGGTAGACCAAGGTGTCTACAACGGCGGCGGGATTGAAGAAGGTCCTTACGTGGCTGTATCCAAGCTGGGCGCAGGTAAAGCTGCCTTCATCGGTGACTCCTCTCCAGTAGAAGATGCATCACCAAAATACTTGCGTGAAGAGACAGGCACACGCAAAACAACTTATGACGGTTTTAAAGAAGCCGATGATGCCGTGTTGCTCGTGAACACCGTAAACTGGCTTGCTACACAAGAGAACTACACAAGCCTGACTGAAGTGAACGGACTTGAACTGGACACAGCTACAGCGCTGTTGCCATTCGAAGAGCCGGCTGCTTCCACAGAACCACAGGCTGAACCTTGGTCCGCACCTGCTGCCGGATATAAGTGGTACGATCGTTCCACGTTCAAGGCTGGTTCTTACGGTGGCCCTGCATCCAGTGCGAACGCTGCATACAGCTTCGTGAAACAGGATACTCTTCCGAATGCAGAAGACTTCCAGATTCGTGTAGTTGTGGAGAACATGGCTCCGAACACAACCGTATCCGGTTATAGTGCCGGTATCTATCTGACTGGCGGAACACAGGTCGCCATGATCCAGAATGAAAGTGGTACTTGGCCAACTTCGTACGGGTATAGCTCCACATTCAGTGTAACCTCGGACAGCCAAGGTCGCGGGATCAAAGATCTGGACGTCCGGATCAAACCAGGTACAACTGGCGCTGCCAGCTTGCGTCTGCGTCTGAATGGTAGCAACCTGATCACCAATGCCGTGACTGTTGGCAATGTGCCAGCAGAACAGCTTCCGGAAGAAGAAGGACCGATTCCAGCAGCTATCACAGTTGCTGAAGCACGTACCAAAGCTGCTGGCACTACCGTAACCATCGAAGGTGTTGTGACGACAGAGCCTGGTGCATTCGGTGGACAAGCCTTCTATCTTCAAGATGAAACTGCCGGAATCTACGTATTCCAGCACACTAGCGGCTTCCATGCTGGTGACAAGGTGAAAGTAACAGCAGCAACAACCATCTATAACAGCGAGTTCGAGCTTACCGATATCGTTGCGATTGAGAAAACAGGTACGGCTTCCGTACCTACTCCAATCGAGGTTACTGCAATTACAGATGCGAACCAAGGTCAACTGGTTCAATTGAAAAATGTAACGATTGAGAATATCATCAGTGCTACACCAGTTGGATCTTTTGAATTCGACGCGGTAGCAGCAGATGGAACGAGCACACACATCCGTGTAGACACCCGTACAGGTGTGACGGAGACTTCCTTCCCTTATGCTGCTGGTGACAAAATCGATATCACAGGCGTTTCCGCTATTTTCAAAGATGTATATCAATTGAAACCTAGAAGTTTGAATGATTTTGTACCTGCTGAAGAGCAAGGTGGCGGCGAAGTGCCTTCCACTCCAGCTGCAGGAGCACCGGGTAAACCGGTGCTTTCTTCTGATAATGGATATACCACTGGCCTGTTCGAAGGTTCGTACAACGTAAGCATGAACCTCTGGTGGGGTGAAAACGGTTCTGAGTACAAACTGTATGAGAATGGCGTTCTGATCGATACGCAGAAGTTGACTGCGGCTTCGCCATCGGCTCAGTCCTCCAAAACCGCCATTACAGGCAAAGCCAACGGCACGTATACTTATGTAGCTGAGCTGACCAATGACAAAGGCACAACACGCAGTGACGTGCTGACGGTACAAGTAACCAATGCTGCTCCGGGCAAAGCTACGTTGTCCCAAAACAACTGGGATGGTGACGGCAACTACAACGTATCCATGAACCTCTGGTGGGGTACAAATGCAACCGAATATCGTCTCTATGAGAATGATGTATTGATTGATACACAAGCGTTGAACGCAGCAACACCAGCTTCCCAAAGTGCTACAACTGAATTGTCGGGTCGCGCTAACGGAACGTACACGTACCGTGCTGAGCTGATCAACGCTGCAGGCGTAACCAGCACCGAGACAATTACGGTTCAAGTTACTAAAGCTTTGCCTTTGGCTAGTTAAGTCTCAGTAAAGAAGCCTAACGTTTAACCAAGCAACTAAAAAACCGAAACCAACATTGCCTGATTCACAGGGTAACATGGTTTCGGTTTTTTAGGTTCATTTCAAACGTTCCAGCTCATTCCATTTCTTCCAACCTAGAATACTGTTCCATACAGCAGCATAAACAGCCACGGCGATAACACTGATGACAAAAATCCAGTTTATGTGGGGATACGGATAACTTCTCCCCGTGAAAACGATCAGGATTGCACTGAGTCCAATATTCTCTATGTTATGCTTTTTAAACTTCTGAAAGAACATTCTGTAGAGTAATAGGAGTACCATAAACCCAATCCATATAAAATAAAATACTTCCATAGGTCACCTTCCTTTTAAAGCTCACTTCTTGTATCGGTATCTATAAAGAGTATTAATTAATATCCTTAATTCCCTTTATATAGAAACATATTAATCTTATATGTAATTGGAAAATTATTCAATCATTATTATACAATTCTTGGAATACTCTTATTCCTCAGCCGTTAGCAGACCATCAAGAACGCTACTTTGTTTATTGTCTGACACACAAAAAAAGACTATCCTTGCCAATATTTTGGCACCGAATAGCCCTCTCTTCTTACGCTATCAACTTATCTTAATTTATCATCTAATATATTCGTAGCGCCACTTTAATTCTACACCAGCTTCTTACGAATATACCCCGAGATCAGGTCGATAATCGTGATCATCACGATAATACCCAGCAGGATTATACCGACTCGCGGCCAGTTCCGGGTGCTCAATGCAAAGATCAGTGGTGTACCAATTCCCCCTGCTCCGATTACACCCAGTATAGTCGCGGAACGTACATTGATCTCAAAACGATACAACGTATAGTTCAGGAATCCAGGCATAACCTGCGGCAGGATGGCAAACCACAACTGCTGCATACGATTGGCTCCGGAGGCAAGCAGCGCCTCAGATGGGCCATAGTCGATATTTTCAACTTCATCCGCGTATAATTTGCCTAACATGCCGATGGAGTGTAATCCAAGGGCGAGTACCCCTGCAAACGATCCGGGACCTACTGCCTTAATGAATAACAAGGCCATGATAATCTCAGGGAACGTGCGGATAAAGCTGAGTACCATTTTACCTGCACCCGAGATGGAACGATGCCCACTCATGTTACGGGCAGACCAGAAGGCAAACGGGATACAGAGCACGGCCGAGATTACAGTACCTAGTACGGAGATTGCCAACGTGTCTAGAAGTCCGCGCAGCAGGTCTTCTCCCTCAGGCAAATATACAAACTCCCAGTCCGGTGAGAAAATCCCGGCTACAATGGCTTTCATAATCTGAGCGGCAGTTTCCTTGAAACCAGTAAACGGTACACCGGCAAGCGCCCAGGCATACATAAGGATTAACAGTAACACAATGACCCAGCGTAGCGGGTTCTTCCGTGGTTTAGGCCGGATGCGGCTTGTTTCATTTTTCATCATAGCAATTTCTCCCGCAGCTTAGTACTTACATAATCAATGACCAGAACAATGACGAGGGTAAACAGAATGATTACGCTGGTCTTGTCATACTCCAGGAACCCAAGTGTTGCCTCATAGTAGAGTCCAATCCCTCCGGCTCCCACCAGTCCCAGAATGGCAGCAGCACGTATATTAATTTCGAAGGCATACAGCACATAGGATGTGAACTGGGCAGCCAGTTGCGGCACCACGCCATATACAATGAGCTGAATCCGGTTCATACCAACAGCCGTCATCGCTTCCAGCGGCCCCTGATCAATGGTTTCCAGCGTCTCATACGTCAGCTTCGCGATCAGACCTATCGAGAACACAGCCAGTGCCAAGATTCCGGGGATTGGCCCCAAACCAAACACAGCAACGAACAAAGCAGCAAGCAACAGATCCGGCACGGTCCGAATCAGGTTCAACAGAAAGCGCGCCGGATAGTAGATCCAGCGACTTGGCATCAGGTTACCGGCACAGATAATCGAGACTGGAATTGCAATAATCGCACCAATGGTTGTCCCAATCAGGGCCATTCGAATCGTTTCAAGCATGCCTTGCACGATATTATCAAAGTAACTCCACCGGGGCGGGAACATCTCCTTCAGCAGATCCAGCATGTTGGGAAAACCTTCAAACAACTCCGTGAAGCTGGCATCCGTCTGTTTGGCACTGGCCCACAGAAGGAGCAGTATGATCACTAAGGTGAGCAAATGTTTCGTACGCCCAGGCGGTTTTGGGCGATTCACAACCTGAGCCGGGCTGGAACCTGGTTCCTTCCCCACTCCGCCTGAATTCTGAATTGGAACGTTGGACTGCCCCTTCATACCACAACTTCTCCCTGCTCATGCACAGCCTGCTTGTCCAACAATTCGTCAGCCAGAATCGGTCTGCCGTATATTTCTGCAAAGCGCTCATCCGTTGCCTCTTCCACCGGACCATCGAATACGACCTCGCCTGCTCGCAATCCGACAATACGGGTCGCATACTCTCTCGCCAGATCAATAAAGTGAAGATTGACGATGGTCGTAATCCCAAGGTCTTGATTGATGCGTTTCAGGTCATCCATGACCTGTTTTGTTGTAAGTGGGTCAAGTGAAGCAACCGGTTCGTCGGCCAGAATGATTTTTGCTTCCTGTGCCAATACACGGGCAATAGCCACACGCTGTTGTTGTCCACCAGACAACTGATCTGCACGGGAATAAGCTTTCTCCGAAATATTCACACGATCCAGCGCAGTGAATGCCAGTTCAATATCCTCTTTTGGAAAACGACCCATAATGGTACGCATAGTGGAATGATATCCAACCCGTCCAGCGAGTACGTTACGTAGTACACTGGACCGTTTTACCAGATTGAAGCTCTGAAAAATCATGCCGATGTCACGTCTGATCATGCGCAGCCGTTTGCCTTGTGCCTTCGTGATGGAACTTCCGTTAATCAGAATCTCGCCCTCACTAATGTCGTGCAGTCGGTTAATGGAGCGTAAGAGCGTTGATTTACCCGCACCGGACAGACCCACTACAGCAATGAATTCACCCTGCTCAAATTTCAGATTAATATTATCCAGGCCCTTGGTGCCGTTAGCGTAAGTTTTGGTAACGTTATGAAGCTCAATCATGACAATATCCTTCTTTCATTCATAATGATCAACCATACATGAGTCCTTGCTATAATGGCACAAGCCAGCGCAGCGTAGATCACGCTGAACTGGCCTGTCCATTGCTACGATTAAGCTGTTCCCATCCAAGAAAGCTACTACAATGTGAACAGATCCCGAACTACTTTTGGATCAAAATTATTCACCTTTCACTTTTTCGCCATACTGACGAACGATCTCAAACTTGCTATCATCGGACTCTACATAACCTTCATGCGTATAGATTTCTTTGATGATCTGGTGACCTTCAGTATCTTTACCGATATCGATGAAGGCTTGTTTGATCTTCGCAGTCCAATCTGCATTCATGTCTGTACGAACGGCAATGGTATCGTTAGGAATAGGCTCAGTGAACGCCAGTACTCGTGTATCTTCAAATACAGTCGGATAGTCTTTAGCTACCGTGTTGCGGGCATCTTGGAAAATAGCTGCTGCATCAACGTCACCGTTTAATACAGCGATAACACCTTGGTCATGACCTTTCAACGTTACAGGTGTTACATCTTTTAATGGATCAATGCCTCTGTCTAGCAACAGACCTGCTGGCCATACATAACCTGCGGAAGACGTTACGTTTTGGTAAGCGACTTTTTTACCTTTAAGGTCCTCGATGGATTGAATCGGCGAATCTTTTTTCACAATGAACATGGATTTATAGGAATCCGCCAACTCTTCGGTTGGAGCACCTGTCTCATCATTTACACCGAAACGTTGTGCTTGCAAGATAACCTGCGCAGCGCCTTTTTCTTTAGCCAGTACATAAGCTGTCGGAGGCAAGAAACCTACGTCTACTTTGTTGGAAGCCATTGCTTCAATAATTGTGTTGTAGTCGGTGGATACGCTGACTTTTACCGGAATGCCCAGTTTGTCACCAAGCAGCTTCTCCAGCGGTTTCGCTTTGGCTTCAAGCGTATCTGCATTCTGGGAAGGAACGAATTGAACCGTCAATTCAGTTGGCACATAACCTTCGACAACTTTCTCTGTCTCTGCCGTAGACGTACCGGATGCATTCGAACTCGCATTATCCCCGTTAGCCGAACCTGTTGTACTACTACTAGACCCACAAGCACTCAGAAACAGAACCAAAATCAACAATGGTAAAAATAAAGCAGACTTCTTCAAACGAACACCCTCCAAAGAGTTTCTATTTTTCAGTACTTATCTACTATAGTTGCCAAATATTAGCGCGATGTGAAACGAAATTTGGAGTTTTGTAAAGTTTCCTGTCAGGCTGTCAGCGGGACTTGTATCTGTTAGAATAGGCTCATTATGGTTGAAGATATAAGAAGAACATCGGAGATATCGGCGTATACTTCGGTTCTTCAGGCTATTCATTCTTCTCCGTTTTATAGTAATTCCATATATCTGAACTTATATATTAGAGGAGATTGTAAAATGACATCCACAAACCATACGGCAAGCTTTGATATTCTGTATACCAGTGATCTGCACGGGGCGATTCGTCCCATTCATTACAACACCAATGCCTACCGCCCGGCTGGGCTTGCCCTGCTGGCTTCCCTGATTCGTAAGGAACGTGAACGTTCACCTGAATTGATGCTGGTGGATAACGGGGATCTGCTGCAAGGATCACCCTTGGCCTCCTATGCAGCTTCACAGGTTCCCACAAACGAAGTGCATCCATTCATTACAGTACTGAATGAACTCGGTTATGATGCAGCGGTGATGGGCAATCACGAGTTTAACTATGGTCAGAATCTGTTGCGCGGAGCCGTTGAAGCTTCCAATTTCCCTTGGCTGTCTGCCAATATTGTAAAAGATGAGCAACCAGATGTACCTACCTTCGGTCCTCCGTATCTAATCAAAACCTTGTCTACGGGTGTCAAAGTAGCCCTCTTGGGCGCAACTACGCACTACATACCGAACTGGGAGCACCCGAAAAATATTGAGGGTTTACAGTTCCTTGATGCCTTGGAGACGATTCGTACATGGGTCAGCTATATCCATGAGCATGAACAACCAGATGTAATGGTCGTCAGTTATCACGGCGGATTTGAGAGTGATCTGGAGACAGGCGAGCCCGCAGAACGGTTAACTGGAGAAAATCAAGGCTATGCCATCTGTCGGGACATCGAAGGCATCGATGTGCTGCTTACCGGACATCAGCATCGTCAGCTTACCGCTAATATTCATGGTGTAACCGTCATTCAGCCGGGCTTCAGTGGAAATGGTGCGGGGCATGTAACCGTTCAGTTGGAACAATCATCGGGCGGCAAGTGGCAGATTACAGATAAGCAGGCTCGGTTGTTACTTCTGGATGAACATCATGAGGTTGAACCTGATGCAACCGTCATGAAACTGACGGAAGAGCTGGAAACTGAGGCACAATCATGGCTTGATCAACCCATTGGCGAGGTGGCTGGGGATTTATCCATCACCAATGCTACGGCTCTGCGACTCAAGGCACATCCATTCATTGCTTTTGTACATCAAGTGCAGATGGAAGCGACTGGAGCGCAGCTCTCCAATACCGCCATGCTGAGTGAAGAAGCTCGCGGTTTCGGGAGTCACATCACCGTTCGGGACGTGTTATCCAACTTCATCTATCCTAATACTCTGACGGTGCTGGAGTTGAGTGGTCAGGATATCCGGGAGGCACTGGAACAAACGGCACGTTACTTTGAAGTGAATGCTTCTGGTGAGGTGGCAGTTAATCCGGCTTATATGGAACCCAAACCTCAACATTATAATTACGATATGTGGGCTGGCATGGAATACGAGCTAGATATCTCCCAACCTGTTGGCAGTCGAGTTGTGAAGTTGGAACATGAAGGCAAGCCAATGGACATGAATGGCATGTACTCTGTGGTGATGAACAGCTACCGCGCTGCTGGCGGCGGGGATTATGCAATGTATCCGGGCAAAAAGGTACTGCACGAAGGTGCCACGGACATGGCCGCACTGGTGGAAGATTACATCCGCAGACACCAGCCGTTAACGGTGGAGCAGGCTAATAACTGGAAAGTTATCGGAAGTTAAATGAGAAAGAGCAGGTCCTGTGATCAGGATCTGCTCTTTTGTTTTCAACCTATTGCTTACTTGTTCTTGTTGAATTATCCTATCCTGTCCTGTCCCTTCATCCGACATATTGAAGGATTAACTGATATAATGCTATTGAAAATCCTAAGATACTCGCTTTCATTTTAGATGGATGATATCTTTCGCTGCGAATCAAATAAAAGAAAACCAAAATAAACCCTGCGGGGATCCATAGCTCAAAGACACCATTTGTTGTACTTTGAGAATAAATTGGCGTAATGAACGTACTAATCAAAAAGTAAAAGAAAACCGTAAAACGTCTTGTTTCTAACTGCTTGCTCCACCTTACTAGAATGAAAATAATAATGATTGCGATAATCGTAATGTGTAAAGGGGGAAAAAGAAGAGCAGCATTCCCAAATTTGAATTCCATTCCGCATTGCCCTCCTCTCTTCTAATGCATCACATGACTGACTACAGGCATACGTGTAAAAATTCATTCTCATGCTTCAAAACCGCTGGCAACCGTCCAAAAACGGACCTATTCCAATATATCCTTATTTTAACATACAATCGCAGTTCCATTTCCCACGTTTATTCAATAAAATATGCAAAAAGAGCAGAAGTGAGGAGCATCGTGCCCTCATCCCTGCTCTTTTTACATACCTACAAGTTCTCTAATACATGTCCCATATTATCCAAAATGACTATTGCGCCTTTTTACGCAGCTGACTGTAATACAGCTCGCTGTAGAAACCGCCTTGTTCCAGCAATGCATCATGCGAGCCTTGCTCCAGTAGTTGCCCATCCTTCAGCACCAGAATCCGGTCGGCCTGACGGATCGTGTTCAGCCTGTGGGCAATAACAAAGCTGGTACGGCCTTGCATCAGGCGTTGCAGCCCTTCCTGGATTTTAATCTCCGTAACAGTATCAATACTGCTCGTCGCTTCGTCCAGTACGAGTATCGATGGATCTGCCAAGATTGCCCGGGCAATGGCGAGTAGTTGCTTCTGCCCCTGACTAATGCCGCTCCCATCGGCCTGGAGCACTTTGTCGTATCCATCCTTCATTCGCACAATGAAGGAGTGGGCATTCGCCAGCCGGGAGGCTGCTTCCACCTCTTCATCCGTTGCGTCCAGACGGCCAAATCGAATATTTTCTCGAATCGTGCCCTGAAACAGAAATGAATCCTGAAGCACAAATGCCATATGTGACCGCAGATTCTCACGCCGAATGGTGGTCATATCGCGACCATCTACCGTTAATGTGCCACCTGTTGGATCATAGAAACGGGATAACAGCTGAATTAATGTTGTTTTCCCCGCTCCGGTCGGACCCACAAGGGCAATCATCTCACCCGGTTTGGCTTCAAAGCTGATGTCATGCAAAATGTTACGTCCTTCATCGTATCCAAAGGATACTTTGTCAAAGCGAACGGCTCCCTCTACCTTGTCCAGAGATATCGCTGCCCCTTCATCCTTCGCTTCCTCATCTTCGTCCAGCACCTCGAATACGCGCTCGGCCCCCGCAATCGCGGACAATAACGTATTCCACTGGTTCGCCAGATCATTCAGCGGACGGGTGAATTGACGGGCATATTCCACAAAGATAATAATCACCCCGACCGTAACCGAACCCTGAATCGCCAGAATACCACCGATGCCCGCCACAATCGCAAAGCTCAGGTTGTTCAATCCATTCATCAGTTTCGGGATAAAACCAGAGATCGTCTGTGCCCAGAAACCGGAAATCCGGATGCGGGTATTTCGTTCCTCAAAACCGCGAATCACTCGCTCCTCTTGGGAGAATGCCTTAATGATCCGCTGCCCGGATAAAGTCTCTTCGATGTAACCGTTAAGTTCACCGAGATTGCGCTGCCGCTCCTTGAAGAGCGGTCCCGTTCTGCGCGTAATCCAACGCATGCCAATGGCCATCAGAGGCACAACGATAAAGGTAAGCAGGGTCAGTAACGGGCTGAGCCAGAGCATAACCCCAAACGTTCCGAGCAGTGTTAATACACTTGAGAAAATCTGGATCGCCGAGCTGTTCAACGTACCGCTGACATTCTCGATATCATTGGTCACCCGGCTCATAATCTCCCCCTGCTGGCGTTTACCGAAGAATGGAATCGGTAATTTGTGCAGATGGGAGAACAGATCATACCGCATGCGGAACACGGTTTCCTGTGCAATTTCGATCATCCATATATTTTGTAACCAGGATGTAAGAGAGAACAAGACATACACTGCGGTTAATCCAATCAGAAACTGAGTCCAGCTTGCCCCGGCTTCCCCCGCGATGAAATCATCCACGGCCACCCCTACCATGTAAGGGCCAAGCAAAGCGAGTGCGGAACTGGCAAACACCATCAACAGTACCATGGACAGCTTAACCTTGCGACGTGCCAGATAGGTCCAGATACGACCTAGCGTACCTGACCAGTTCTTCGCCCGTGCCTTGGGTTTGCGACCACCACCTGATCGTAACGTCTCCGGATCAATCGGAGGCGGTGGCTGACGGAAAGGCTCAATGAATGCTTTGAACATGCTGTGCACCCTCCCCGTATTGTGATTCATGAATTCGACGATACAGCTCTGACGACTCCATCAGGTCTTCATGTTTTCCTTGCCCAATGAGTTGTCCATCATCAAGCAGCAGAATAAGGTCCGCCGAAGTGGTTGAACTGATCTTCTGGGTGATGATAAACGTGGTACACGACAATTCCTCCAGCGCATCGAGTAGTCTGCCTTCTGTAGCTACATCCAGCGCACTTGTGCTATCGTCCAGAATCAGAATTCTTGGTCTGCGTACCAGTGCTCGTGCAATGGAAAGTCGCTGCTTCTGTCCACCGGAGAGATTCACTCCCCGTTGACCCAGCAATGTATCATAACCGTTTGGTAAATTCTCAATCGTTTCATGGATCTGCGCACGCTTTGCGGCTTCCACGATCTCATCCAAGGTAGCATCTTCCTGACCCCAGGCAATATTCTCCCGTATGGAACCGGTAAACAGGACAACCTCTTGAGGCACATAACCAATCGCACCACGCAGCATGGACAGATCCAGCTCTGATGCATCGGCACCATCAATCCGTACCTTTCCTTGATCCTCTGTGTATAAACGCGGAATGAGCTGTACCAGCGAGGATTTGCCCGAGCCTGTTGCCCCCATAATGGCAATGCGCTCCCCCGCTTTTGCCGTGAATGTGATGTTATCCAGTACTGTAATTTCACTATTGGGATAACTGAAGCCTACACTGCGGAATTCAACCGCTCCCTGCACAGCGCGCTGTTTCTTCGCTGGGTATACAGATTGCGGAAAATGCGAAGATTTCATAGATCCAGCAGATGGTACAGACGCTGATACTGCCTTATGCTGTTCAGTCTCCGATGTATCCTCCGTATTAAACACTTCATTCAGCCGTTGCGCCGAAGCGCTTGCTCTGGAGAACGTCACCAGAATCCATGACAACGCAGACATGGCACCAATTGTGCGAAGCAGGTAGTTAATGACGGCGACCACTTCACCCACGGTTGCATTACCGGAGGCAATGTCGACTCGTCCAAACCATAACACGGCGATGATACAAACGTTCATCATAAGCAGCATGAACGGCATCGTGGTCTCCGTCAGGCGCAGCGCGGAAATGGTGCCTTTCATCAGCTTGCCGCTGAATCCGGCAAAGCGTTCGATCTCATGGCTCATCCGTACGAAGACACGGATCAGCCGAATGCCTGTCAGATTCTCCTGGATGACTCCATTGACGGCATCCAGTCTGCGCTGCACATTGCGGAACAGCAGCGCTGCCTTTTTGATCATCCACACTACAACAATGAGCAGTACAGGCACCATGACAACCAGCAGCAGACCCAACCTCGGGTTCACGATTACTGCCATAATCATGCTACCAATCACCACCAGGGGCACACGTGTCATGAATCGCAGACTCATGAAGACGGTGTCCTGAACCTGGGTCACGTCCCCCGTTAATCGGGTAATCAGGGACGACGTCGCGAACCGGTTAAAGACGGCATAAGAGAACGTTTGCACTTTCTCATACAACTTCTCCCGCAGATCGTATCCGAACCCCAGACTTGCATGGGATGCAAAGAACGAACTCGCAATTCCGGCAGCAAAAGCCACAACAGCACTGCCAACCAGCACACCGCCCCACAACCAGACGACAGAAAGGTCTCCCTGCTGAATCCCGTTATCAATGATCTTGGAGATCAGATAAGGCTGAGCCAGCTCCACCGCAAGCTCAATTAACATCATGACCAGGGCTGCAATCGCGGCAACTCGGTACTTCTTCAAGTAGTACAACAGCTTGATCATAAGCATTCCTCCGGCTCGGAGCACCCTAAACCGATAACACGTTCCAGCTCAGAGCCTCCATTAGACATGTTGTTTTCTCCACAGCGTCCAATATGTAATCATTTCTATGTACACATATGGTTATTATAGCGTATTTTACAATGCCGCTTCTATTCTTATTACCCTACTTTTCCCAATACAATAAACTTCTCATCATTTTGGCAATAAAAAAAGGAAGGTCTCCCTTCCTCACACTAGTTAAGTGCTTACAGCTGACGTAGTTTTTCACTTAGATACTCCCGACGTTTCAGCACATATTCGCGAATTCTTTCCGGTTCACCTGCAAATACGTCCATGGGCCATTTCATGTAAGGATCTTTGTTGACATCTTCCCGAATCTCATTGTGCAATCGATGGACTAGAGGCATAATTCGCTTCTCTGTAAAAGCATTCATCAGATGCTGCCGCATCAGCTTTTTATATTGTTGACGGAAACTGCGGAATGCCAGCAATCGTCCGGTAAGTCTGTTATACCCCTGAATACGAACAAGATTGGGGTCAACTCGTGTTCCATAACAATTCCTCCCCCAAGTACCCTCATAATCCCAAGGCAGGATGCCATATTTTCCGCTTTTGATTTTCTCATACCATGTGTAATTCTGATGAAATCCGTCGAAGTTCCCTGTAAGCACAGCTCCACTTAACCAGCGTAAATAATTGTCTGTATCCACCCTCGACTGTAAAAAACGAAACAATTCCAGCCTGGACTTTATGTTCAACTGCTGAATAAAGTTACGTAGCCTTGTGCGATCCACATCTTTACCACGAATTAAGCTGTACCCTGACAATAAGTCGGTACTTGTTGAAGAGGAATTCGAATTTATCATAAAACCAGCATGATCATTCACCGCATAGAAGATACTGCGCACAGGGATTTTCCGTTGGCGAAAAAAGAAGGATTTCACTCCTTCGATCCTCAGGTATACACCCAGAAGCTGCCCGTTCAGATAGAGTACGCAGTGTTGTGTAGACGGTGCGGGTACACGAATCGACTCAAAAAAACGAAAAGAAAGTGCATTGCGCAACAACGAAGGATCATCATACTCCGCATTAAAATGATACGTTCGGCTGGATGTACGAATCTCAAATGATTTTTTGGGATAACCGCGTGTATGTCCTCCACGGTATCGAAGCCGGATCGGAAACGGCTTACCGTCCATCTGCATCGTGCTGTTCACAAACGTCTCTGACCATATATTGGACGTTAACTGTTGATATTCGGTTGGAGACAAGCTGATATGGTAGACAGGTAGAGCCATTTCCATCCGCCTTTCGAGTACCTGTAAGATTCGCCCGTAGGCTCTTACATCATCCTATGCAGATGCACAGAAAGTCGTACGGGCGAATGCACAGTCCTGATACTTATCACATCCCAATTCACTTGTCATAATGCGGAATAACCGAGTTATTAATCTATAAATTTACATCATTTTCATAGATTATAGCTGAAATGGTATAAAAATAGTTAACTGGCTAGTCCCTCCAAGAAGCATGTCACATATGCTTAAACTACAGACAGACACGAATGACGAATGGAAGGGATCATAATTACATCCACCATTTTTGTCCATCTGAACTTATATCATGGAAGGGGTCAAACACAATGTCTATGAATGGTCAAGGAATGAGAGGTTTGTTGGGAAGAGAGATTAAGATTAACCGGGGAGGACCTGATTCAGTACAAGGTACACTCACGGACGTACGCTGGGACTATATGGCGATGAACTGCAAAGAAGGGATTGTCTACGTTAATGAATCACATGTCAAAAGCATAACAGATACAGGCCGTTCCGGTGGTAACCGAAATGCAGCCATGGGGAATCCTATTCCTTCCAACACGTTTTTGGGCGTTATGCAAGCACTCCGCTTCCGCCGTGTCCAGATTAACCGGGGAGGACCTGAAAAAGTGGAAGGCATCCTGGCCGATGCCAACCAGAACCAATTGATCATGACTTTGAAAAATCAGGAGATTGTTCGTATTCCGATGCAACATGTGAAATCTGTATCCCTCGTACGTGGTGGTGGGAACAACAACAACAACAACAGTAGTAATACAAGTCAAGGGAACCAAGCAGCTCAAGGGAACCAATCCCAGGGTAATAAGTCCGGCGGCAACAAGTCACGGAACAACCAAGGCAATCGTTCTCAGGGGCAACGAGTTCAAGGCAACCAATCCCAAGGCAATAAATCAGGTGGTAACAAGTCGCGAGGCAATCAAGGCAACCAGTCCCGTGGCAACAAATCCGGCGGTAAAAAGAAGTAACTGAAATAAACTGACAACTTAAGTTATCTACCAGCTTAAAGGGGGGAATTATCATGTTGATCTTCGTCGCATTAGTCTTGATTGGTGTGCCTTTTTACTGGATCGTTACACCCGGAAGGCCCACTCCATCCCATGAACATCTGCTTCAGGCTTCGTCAGGACTTCTCCCCCTGGGAGGTGAATCACAGTAAATGCCTGACTACCAGTTGTGGTTAACCTTCGGGGTCTTTATCATCACTGTCATTTTCCTGATGTGGCGTCCTGGCGGATTGAATGAATCTATACCCACCTCGCTTGGCGCCCTTCTTCTTATTTTAACTGGAGTGAGCAGCTATGCTCACATTGTTGGAATCTTCGGGATCGTATCTGGTGCAGCCGTAACAATCCTCTCTACCATTGTCATGTCGATTATTTTAGATAGCATCGGTTTTTTTCGCTGGATCGCTTTGAATATGATTGAGAAAGCAAGAGGTTCTGGCTTTCGATTGTTCTGGCTAATTCTATTACTTTGTTTTCTCATGACCATCTTCTTCAACAATGATGGCAGTATTCTGATCACAACTCCGATCATTATTCGAATCTGTTCTATACTTCGTCTGAAAATGCATCAACAGTTACCCTACCTGATCTCCGGTGCTCTAATCGCCACGGCTTCCAGTGCGCCAATTGGACTTAGTAATCTGGCTAATCTGATTGCTTTGCAAATGGTTGGCTTAAATCTGAATACTTATACTCAGATGATGTTTGTGCCATCCATGCTTGCGATCATGGTGATGACTGTACTACTGTTCTATTATTTTCGTAGAAGTATTCCCAAAGTTATTCATCATTTCCCTGTATCCCTGCAGTCTTCATCAGGTTCAGGATATCATCCGCTGCAGACAACTGAATCCGAGAATAAAGTAGACTGGTGGCTGTTCCGTGTCTGTATTGGTATCGTTGTATTTATCCGTGCAGGATATTTTCTAGCTGAGCAAGTCGGTATACGTATGGAGGTAGTTGCAATCACTGGTGTTATTCTCATGCTCGCTGTGCGTTGGTATCGCACCCGGACTGGACTCAAAGATGTGATAACACAAACGCCCTGGCACATTCTACTCTTTGCCTTCAGCATTTATGTTATTGTGGATAGTCTTCACCGAGCAGGCATGACCGCATCGATCATTCAGTGGATGAAACCTATAATAGAAGGAGGAAATGCCAGCATCATTGCTGTGTCGGGGTTAATGCTCACTCTGCTTTCCAATCTATTCAACAATTTGCCCTCCGTCATGATTGGGACCTTTGCTGTTACAGATCTTCCACTAAGTGAATCTCAACTGCATCTTGCGTATCTTGCCAACATTCTGGGAAGTGATATCGGAGCCTTGCTGACGCCTATTGGCACCTTGGCAACGTTAATTTGGATGTATATATTAAAGACCCATCATATTCGAATCTCCTGGAAACAGTATATGAAAGTTACCTTTATTGTGATACCAATAAGTCTAATTGTTAGCCTAATTTCACTATATATTTGGACATCTATTCTCTATTGAGAGGAGGAATACTGTGGAACTTCTTACTCATTGGCTGGGTAAATCCGTCGAATTGGAGCTGTCTGGCTGTAAACTACCGATCCAGGGTGAGATCATTGATGTAGGCCAGGATCTGATTGTAGTCTACGGAAACCAGCGATTTGTTTATATTCCACTTCATCATGTTCAAACCATGCATGTCCACTCAGCAGATGATACAAGTATGATTGTGCCAACACCTGACCCCGAGATGGATCACACCAACATCTCTTACCGCAAAATGCTGATGAACGCCCGTGGACGTTTCAGTGAAATATCCATCGGAGGGAAAACACTGCATGGTTATATTACAAATATTATGAATGACTACTTTATGTTCTACTCTCCGTTATATCATTCTATCTATGTTTCCATTAATCATCTGAAGTATATTATTCCTTCCCCTACTAACAGCACACCCTATTCCCTTAGTAAGCAACATTTCCCTATGCAACCTTCGTCCATGTCACTCTCCCGTACACTCGATCAGCAACTTCATAAAATGATAGGTGAACTTGTTGTACTCAACCTCGGTTGCAAGCCTTACCGAGCAGGGTTATTGAAGAGTGCAGACAGCCACTTGCTTGCGTTGGTAGAAGCGGATGGGACTTCTTTAATTATGCATACCGATCATATCCAAACCATTCATCTCCCTTGAATATCAGAAGAACAAAAAGGTTCATCTGCCTATGGCTGATGAACCTTTTTTTCACCTTTACATCCTACCATCTTCTGCGTCCACGATCACCCCTATTATGATCATTCAACTCACCAAGACGATCGTATGTCTCCTTATATATCCGAATCACGGCCTGAACTTTGATGAAATCAGCATCTTCCGGTCCAAGCCCCTCCATAAACATTCTCTGAATGATCTGTTGGAAGAATTGCACTTTGGCCTCAATCTGTTCTTGCTCAAGCTGTAATATGTCTTCGAAACTGTGGTTCCCTATGTAATCCATCAACTCATCATCAGGACTGGAATAATCCGCGTTTCTCCGATCTGCTACCCATTCATCCGGCTCATTGGACTGGAGGTTAACACTGGTGCGTAATTGGGATAAGATGATTTTCTCTTTAGCCAACATGACATGAAAATCTTTGTTACGGAGTAGCTCCGATACAATCAGACTGCACATTTCACGGTTTTGGATCAGTATGCCGTCAAAAGGATGCAGCGTCCACTCCCCGTTTGCATAATACAGGTTAAAGTTAAAGAACTCACTGCCATATTTGTATTGAATATTAATCTTGGTCTCATCAATAATCTCGAATGAAAAGTCCAGCATGTTCAGCAAGCTCCTTCGCACAACCCCAGATTTTACCTTCATTCTATCAAATAAATGAAACAAAGAGACGCACTCGGCGTCCCTCGTAGAAAATAAAACCATGTAGCAATCTCGATACGATATGCAGCGAGTCCTACCCTAATCCAGGAAAGATCCTAATGCACTGGAATCCGGTTTGTTTTTCTCCGGAATGGCAGCAGCCTTCGGCCCTTCCAGACCCAGTCGATCGCTCATTTTAGCGTTAAGGGTTGTCATCTTGTTGGTATAGTCATTACAGCTCTCGATGATCCGGCGATTGGACTGCTCGGACAGATCCAGTGCAGACATCAGATCACCCATCGCCTGATTGACCGCTTCAAGGGACATCGCAGGTTTGGACAACAGTTCATTTGTTTTCTCTGTTGTTGTCTTCAACAATCTGGCGTTCTCCTTGAATTGATCTTCAATCGTCTTATTCGTCGCTTCCACAGCAGAAATGACCTTCTCCTGATCATTAAGAGCCATCGCAATCATGGCCGAAACGGTGATCAGATTCGCTGTTTTATCAATGGCATTATTAACGGAATCAATCAGCTTGTCATTGTTATCATTAATGATGTCGGTAGCTGCGATTGCCTGATTGTACAGCATGATCATCTCTGTCATGGATTGGGTACGTGTTACCACTTTGCGCAACCCACGCTCCAGATGTGCTTTACGATTCTCGTTCTCAGGCTTGGCAATCTCGGTTTCGAACAATGCTTTCAATTGATTACCAAAAGAGATTTTGGTCTGCAGATTGTAGATCTCCTGAATGGACGAACGTTTCAATTGGCGCATATTTACGATGCTTTCTTCCAGGTTGTCCTTGCCGTCCCGCAACCCGTTAATGATCGCATCAATGTTCGTGCGAACAGATTGATAACGGTATACATAGTTTTTCAGCGGGCTTTTACGTAACAACTTCCCGACAAAACTCACATTTTTACTCTGCTGCAAACTCTCACATTCATCACGGAGCTTCAGGATCATGTTTGATACCTCTGCCCGGTTCCCGGACATCAATTCATTGACTGGGCGATCAAGCAACTTGAGAGTCTGTCCTGCTCTCTCTTGTGTTTTCACGCCCAACTTGCCGATATCATCCATTAAGGTATCCAGATGAGCCGGATCACTTTGGGACACTTTCTGAATAAGCTGTGTTGCTTCCTGGTTAATCCGTTGCTCATCTTCCTGCTTCAACTGAGCCCATTCCGTTGCCATGCCAATCCCTCCTATAATTCAGAGCTGTTATACCGTTGATGTATTAGTTCCGCTTTGTTCTGGAGCTCCATTAAGTCTTTATGTTCAATCGTTGATACAATATCCGATATCTTGGAATCCACGTCTCGAAGACCATTCAGCAGCATACGCCGATTGTTGCGTTTGGCTTCTCCACTTAAACGTAAAAATGGATTAATAAAACCGTTCAGGTCTTTCAAAATAAGTCTGCGCACCGTATGGTTGATATCTCCGTTATTTAGTTCCTGAAGGGAAGGAATCACACGCTGCAAACGGGCAAACAACGCCAATGATTTCTCCACGATCTCATTATCCAGCTCGTTCTTCTGACCTTCGGAGATGATCATGTCCTCCAGAACTTCCAGGTACTCAATCACCGGATCAAATACAGGATCTGGTTCGGTGCGGGAAGGCTTCGCTTGTTCTGTGCCCGCATGCTGTGCGGGAGTGGAGCTCGGTTGGGGCTCTGCCAGAGAAGCTTCTCGTGCCCCTGTTGGCACTGTGCTCGGTGCTTGTCCACCATTCAAGCGGGATGGTTCATTTCCGATATCTGTAATGGGTACAGGGGCTGATGACGAACCCTGGACCTGTGTACGTGGCGTGGAACGTGAAGGAATCAATCCTCCGACCACAGTTGCCAGTGCCGGAATTGCCCACGTGATGACATCCGGTAGAAAGGGACTCGTGATCGCCGCGAGACCATAACCGACCAATGCGCCTATACCTATCTTCGTTTTCCGTAACATTACTTGTCCTCCTGCCTTAACAACACATACAGTGCATATTCAAAAAGTCTGATTTTCAGTACCGAGAAGATGGACTTTTTGAATAACCTCTCATCCGTATTGTAAAAAAACCATCCAGAAGGTGTCAATGTTGAGGGAAATTCTCAGCTAGACGTGGTGTACTCCGCTTACCTTCTGAACGTCGATTATAAATGGTTGTTCGATATGACTTCCCAGTATGCCAAACTTCGGATGAAGTGGTCCAATATCATGGCCAAGTGCAGACTTGACCGCCAGATACGGGAAGTTCACGCCCGACAGACAAGACATGTGCAACCCACCCGACATACGCGGATTGATCTCCAGCAGCTTCGGTGTATCCTTGCGATATTTCATCTGTATATTAAAATTATAAGGAATCCGATATACTTCTGCCACATTGCGGGCAATCGCCAGCAATTCCTCGTTTTCTTCAAGCAAGCGCAAACGTCCTCTTTCTTTTCTACGCGGGATAGCCGTTATAAGTTTCCCATTGCGATCCGAAAGACAATCAATGCTGTATTCATATCCTTCCAGTACCTCCATCACCATGACATTTTGAAAGGACGGAGCAGAAGAGAACGCACGCAGGGCATCTTCATACGAAATGGAGTTAAGCGCGTATCCGAACAACTCCTGCAACGGATCACGTTCATTATTAATCACTCGGAATCCCATACCACCCTCACCATTACATGGTTTGAAGCATACATCGTGTCCACGTGCACGTAGCGCCTCATAGGCTTGCTGGAATTGTGCAGCATTACTGACCGTGAAATAATCCGGAATCTCCATAATGCCCTTCTCACGCACCGATTCATAGAACCGGTCTTTCTCCATCAATTGTTCCAGCAATTCCGTGTCCGAGCATACGATAACCCGTGTACCGATCTCTTCGAACAGGGAGATATGTCTGCTGATGTCCAGCATGTTCCAGCGTGGAATAAACACATCAATCTGATGACGACGGCAAAAGTCGAGGCAAAAATCAACATACTCCCGGCCCGTTAGACGCGGTTCAACTTCTGCAACATCACAGCCCTGTAATGCCATATGTCCAGGATCAGGATGAGTACCGTAGATCTCAAATTCCATACCGTCCTCATTGTCCCGAATCGCATTCATATAATGATACGTTACAGAGAACCAACGGTTGAAGTAAATCTTCATTTTTTTCATTTATACGGTCTCCCTTATCTCGGCATGGTCTATCTGGGTCTGTTGATCGTTATGAATACGGTGAACGTAATCGAGAATCTCATCTGCTGCAAAAGCACCGAATTGTTCCGTAAATTGATACGGTACCTGCTCAGGTACACGCTGTCTCTCCACATGTAACTCTCCGTGAGACGGAGCAATGGCGTAGTGCGCAAAGTCCAGCAAACAACGATCCAGCAAGGAATCACCCGAAGCAATCACAGGCACATCGCCAATGCGTTGCCTAATATGCTCCACTGCAGCTCGTTTGTTCACGGCCGAAGGCACCAGATAGAGCTTCCGCCCCTGAATCGAACTCTCCCATCCCAGCGTCTCTAACACCCGAATCTTTTCCGCAATATGCTCCATTGGAAGCTTGTCACGTTCGATCAGCAATGCAAAGAACAGCTCATCACACAATCGCTGATTAATTACCCACTCCGGGCTCAGCACATCGTCAAATAAATTCAGGATCTCTTCGGGAGTAGCTGCCTGCTGACGAAGCAAAGAACGAATATGCAGATTCCATTCATCGTCTACCTGACCGTCAACAATGATGTTGCCACCATTACTCGTCACCGCATATTTCGGAATACATTCGCTCTGAAAAATATGAATGCGCCTATACTGCTCAACTGTACGTGTAGTTACAGGCATGAATACAATGTCTTGTGGCAAAGACTGCAGTCGCTCCAGTGCATATGCCGACATAAAAGCGGACAACTTGCCGTTAATCCACTCTGCGGGAACAAGTCCCGGTGTATCTTCGGGAATACGGAGCGCACGACGGGAGTACACCAGCGTCTGGTCCAGATCACTTGCGTAGATCATCATTCTCCTCCACCTCCCAGGGATTGAATAATGCCGCAACAGGAATAGGTTAATCCCGGATATACCTCAACCGGCACATTTCTGTCTCTGGCGAGCATCATGATATGTTGCAAATCCGGATTATCCAGACGGTCCACAAGAATCTTCCAAGGGACACGGCGCAGTAACACCCGGGTTGTTTCTCCGATTCCAGGTTTGATCAGATTGATGTTCGCAATGCCAAAGGATTGCTGGATGGACTCGATATCCTGCCAGCCTTTCCAGGTGATTTCCGAAGTACCAGTAGCATTGTCCTCCGTTTGAATCTCCGTCAGGTCCATCATCTCCGGAAAATGCTGAGCAATAGTATCCACGTATTCGGTCGACACATCCGCAGAGGACCATTCACGATACCATTTGGCCCCGTGAAAATCTGCCGGCCCAATCAGATCATCCCGAAGTACTGTACGGCTCACGAGTCCCGAGACGGTGGAATTCAGACAAGCACTAGGAATAAGATAATCTTCCCTTGTCCCAAAAGTTCCTGAACATTGCCCCGGATCAGCCAACACAGCAAGATCATCATCAAGACTTACGCCATAAGTCCGTTCCATGTGGTCACAGGACTCTTTCAGCACTTTGCGAATAGCCCCTTTGCCTGTCCAACCGTCTACAAACTGAATAGCTGTTTCCAGACCATGCTGCTGTAAAATATATAAAATTGCGTTCTCGTCCATACCCTTGCCACGAATAATTGAAATGCTATAATGCGGAATCGTCACTTTGTATTTCAATTCAATATAACGTTTGATCAGGATGCCCACAGGTGTTCCGGCTCGAGCCAGAGATACCAGCACAAGATTCAGTCCCCTGCGCTCTACAATCTTCTCAGCCACAATGGCGGTATGACGTGCGATTCTTGCAGCGGATTGTTCCAGTGTCTGATGGAACAGCTCGATGTATTCTGCTGTGGGCTGGTATTCCACGGGCAGCATCTCCGAATAATGAATCCCGGATTGGATCGCCTGCTCCCGTTCACCCGTTCCCTTTTCCAGATCCACATGGCTGATATCCTTCAGTAGGAAAACAACGTCCGATGCAGCATAACTGCCCATCGGTTCGGGAGACGGAATCTCACGTTGTCTGATTAGCTCCAGTTTAGTTAAGTTCATTGCTCGTTGTCCCCTGTCTTCTCTGGCAAGCCGCAATATACAATATGAATGTGTCCACACCCCAACTGCCCCAGTACCTTCAACATCGGTTCCATTCGTTCTTCGGACATCTGTCTCTCCAGCAGAACAAAAATCTCGTCATACTGTCCCGGGGCGATGTTATAGATAAAGTTACGAACAGATGCGTCTTCCGGTGAGGCATATCCGGCACCACTACGAACAGCATATCCTGGAGCCGGATGTGTATGGATTGGACTGCGGGTAGTGGATTGATACAACACGCCTTCTCCCATCTCGGCAGCAATACGCATCGGAATGTACATGAACTCCCCTGTTCCCATCACCAAAGTCCGTTCTCCCGTACGCTGCGTCCGAAGCCGTTCTGCAATCCGGCTAATCTCCTGGCGCAATTCGCCATTATGACGGGATTGCATACCAAACCTGCCCGTATGCTGGACGTAGCTCGCTGTGCTACGTTTACCTTCACCATCCTCCGAAGTAGCGTGCAGCTGATCGAAGGCATCAGCAACGGTAGAGGTTTGAAGCGTTACGGCAGGACGGGATAGCTGCTCATCTTGCTGTGTTGCTTCCATCTGTGGAGTACCCACTACTTCAATACGGCCCTTCAACAGGCTTAACGGTGTAATAGTAATTCCAAGTTCAGCTTCCAGCTCGGCAAATCGATTCTCATCCGCTTCCGTACGCCAGTCCAACAGCGAAGCAATCACATATTGCTTCCTAGGATATCTGGCCTGAATATCCCGAATGATATTCAACGTCGTTTTGCCCGTCGTAATCTCGTCGTCCACCAGAACAATCGGACCCTCTCCTGCAAAGGCTTCATGATCCAACGCATAACAACGATGAGCCATCGCGTGGGAGTGTTCTTCTTCAAATTGAATATCCGGATGCATCGCTGGAACATATTCGCGAGTGGTGTGAATGTAAGAAGCATGATCAGCAAACATCTCGTACATGCTATGGCCCAGCGCTGTAGCGGTCTCCGCAAAACCAACAAAACGAATCGTTTCCGGCAAACTCAAGCTTTCTTGCAACAGCATGTTATACACTTGCCGGGCTTGTTGGGGATCAATCAGCCCCTCGACCATTGCCCGTTTCCACTCGGTGATCTGAACTTTCGTCTCTTCCGTCTTTTCAGTCAGGTGCTCATATAACAGAACAGCCAATGCCGCGCCACTCAGAAGCGAGGTATACGGATTAACTGGGATGTGCTTGCCCAGCAGTCTGCTTACAAACAGAAATGAACGTTTCTTATTGATGCGTGCAGCCATGGAAAATAGAGATTCTAGTGGAAGTTGCAGCGGGTTATGTGTAACCTGAACGTTCAGGCTGAATTGATCAAGAATTGGGAACGTAGTTGTGTTGTTGTTCGTGCTTGGGCAAGAGCCCGACAAAATGCTGCTGTTCATGTAACACCCCATATATTTGTGATCGGATTAGAATTCGATTCGCCCAGCTCAAGTGTGGTTTAATCTCATTCATTTTGTTATAGTAATTACTTTTGAACACACCCAGGCTACCGTCATTACGGGCAATGATGTCTTGGGCATCGGAATATTCCTCATGTGTAACAACGTACATCGCTTGTACGGGCTTAATATGAGAAGGATGAATGATCGTTTTGCCTACAATTCCATTTTCCTTGTCCATCATGACTTCACGCATCAATCCATCCATTGTGTTCGTAATATATTTCATTCTCAGATGCAGCCCTGATTTGCCCAGGGTTTCTTCGAATGGAGTCTGTCGTAATTGAGGTTTGAACACGCGCTCCCGCTGACTGAAATATTCCCAGACAGGACCTGAGATCACATACGGCTTGTCCATTCGTCCAAACAGATTGATAATATCCGAGATGCAGTCACGGATCGTGGCGATATCGTATATGGTCAATTCCGGGCTTCGGCGTAGTCCAAACAGGCTGGAGAAATCGGTCGCACCTATGCGTACATTGAGCACATATTCAACATTTTCATCGAGGATGTTTCGAAGGCCCAGTAAGGTCTCCCAACGTGTCTCCCGATATATAATTGAAGCCGTTTCCAATATAGGCATTCCATAGAGAACGGGATAATGATCCGGTTTCCGTTGATTATAACTGCGGATCTGGTCGAAATAGGCTCTTCCATTGCCCACACAAAACTTGGGCAATGCCACGCCTGTCAGCATGGACACCAATTCTCCCAACGTATCAATGAGACGTTCCAACTGTTGTGGTGAACGTACACGAGCAAACAGAAGAGGCATTTGATCCTGACTCAGCATGCCTGTCTCCATATAAGTCATCAGTTGAGTTAGATGCTGTACCAGACACTGCTCGGCAAACTCTACTTGGTCGTCACCCACAGCGTCCTCCAGATCAATAATAATGGTCGTCAGACCTTCATGTTTACCATTCATAATGTCGTCCGCGATATGTGTGCGCGTCGCGGGCATATATAAAGCAGCCCCAACAGCATATGCCAGTAGATCTTTGGAAGTCCGGTGATTGAACGAGACGGGTGAAGAGAAAAATAAAGTATCTTCTTCTTCCAGACTCAAAAAGTTAAAATATTTCAGGGTTGTCTCCTCCTCGCACCTTTGGCAATAGCCAATCTGCAATAGTTGATTCCAGCTGTCGGGGCATAAAAACCAATCCCTCCTTAGTCTGGAGGGATTGATGGTCTATTATCGAGGATAACGTTGGTCAACAGTATCCTTGCAATGGCGCTGACCGATACAGCGTTTATATATTGATTAAATTCAAATGATTACTTTCTTCCCGCAACCCACTGCATTCCCCAATCATGAGCCTCGTCCAACGCCTGATGGCCATTATAGAACTGCACGATTCGTTCAATACTGAATGTCTCATTGTTCACATTGCGTAACATCGCGATGCCACACATGCCAAGCGGGCTCCCGTATTCATTCATTCGGACAATGATATCCGGGCCATCCTTCTGCTGGATAGTTACCACACCGTCTACTTGAGACCAGTTGGCCACACCACCATAAATATAGGTAAATACCAAGATGCGCTCAATTTCCGAGATACGGGCACCATTAATCCGCAGATTCTCTCCCGTCTTAACCGATCCCGTCCGGTCATCCCCATCTAGTGCAATATAAGGGAAACGATTCAGTGAACCAAACGTTTGTCCCAATGCCTGAATCACATCTCGTGTACCATCCTTCATCTCGAACAGACAGCCCAAGTCCAGATCCACACTCTTGCTGCGACCAAACAACCCTTTGCTACCCTGTTGATTCCAGTTCAGATTAATCAGGATTTCACCAAGTCCACCCGCATTTTTCTTGAGGTTAATGGTGTCGCCCTTCTTCTTCAATTCAATTTTGCTGAAATTGATCGAATTCACAGGAGAAGGCGTCGGTTCTGGTGCGGGCACCGGGGGTGGTGGAGTCGGTACAGCTGTCGGAGGAACGGTTGAAGTCGTTGGTGCAGGGTCCGCTCCACCATCCACATCCACACCAAAGTTAGCACAGAGTGCATTCAATCCGCCTGCAAAACCCGATCCTATTGCATTGAACTTCCATTCTCCGTTATGACGATACAATTCACCGATGACAATCGCGGTCTCCACTGTAAAACCGCTTCCCAGATCATATCTCATTACTTCCTGACCTGTAGCTGCATTGGCAAACCGTAGAAAACCATGCTGAACCTGTCCAAAATGATGGCGTCGTGCTTCACCGTCATGAATCGTCAGGCTGAAGGCGATTTTCTCAATTCGGGCAGGGATTTTGCCAAGATCAATGGCGAATTGTTTCTTCTCGCCACCAACCTGTCCACCATCCATGTACGTGATGAACGAGGTAGAGGGTTGATTATAAAAGATAAAATCCTCATCTCCAGCCACTTTATTGTCTGAACCCAGAAGGAATGCTGATGTGTCCAGCTCTACACCCGAGGCTGCCTCCCAACCAATGCCTACCGTTAGACGGGACAAGCCCGGATTGGTTTTGGTCAGATCACTCTTCTGGCCTTTCACGACAGAAAACGCCATAGCAGAATCACCTTTCTATGCCAAGTTATGTTATTGTGCATCCAGCCCGTAATTTTTGCATAAAGCAGATAGTCCACCGGTGAAGCCGCTGCCTACCGCCTGGAATTTCCAGTCCGCACCTGCACGGTAGAACTCACAGAACACCACAGCTGTTTCTGTGGAATAGTCCTCTCCGAGGTCGAAACGAAGCACTTCCCGATCACTTGCAGCATCTACAACACGAACAAAAGCATTGGAGACTTGTCCAAAATTCTGCCCTCGTCCATCTCCATCATAGATGGTTACCGTAATACCGATCCGGTGAATGTGCGCAGGGATTTTGCTGAAGTCAACAACAACTTGTTCATCATCGCCGTCACCCTCACCCGTACGATTGTCACCGGTATGTGTCACTGAACCCGCACCGCCGCTTGGATTGTTGTAAAAAACAAAGTCATCCGTACCTTTGGCTTTTCCATCTTCGTACAACAAAAAAGCCGAAGCGTCCAGGTCAAAGTCGACTCCACCACTATATTTGTTTGTATCCCAACCCAAACCAACCACCACACGGGTAAGGCCCGGATTCGTCTTAGTCAGGTCAATACGTTGTCCTTTGGCAAGACTGATCGTCATTTGTTTTTCCACCTTTCCAAATATGTGATTAAATGAAAAGGAGAACCGTCCAGGAGACGGTTCTTCCCATCCTGTAAGTCGTACTGTACGTCCTATTGCAAACCGTAGTCGCGTGTCAATCCAACCAATCCATCTTGGTAACCACTACCGATGGCACTGAACTTCCACTCGCCGCTATGACGATACAATTCACCAACAACTACACCTGTTTCGATGGAGAAGTCTTCTCCCAGGTCGAAACGAATCAGTTCTTCGCTGTTTGCTTCGTTGACGATTCGCACATAAGCACGGGAGACTTGTCCGAAGTTCTGGCTACGTTCTGTAGCTTCGTAGATTGTAATGGAGAATGCAATTTTCTCTACATTCGCGGGTACGTTAGGCAGGTCGATATTGATCTGCTCATCATCACCATCGCCATCTCCTGTACGGTTGTCACCGGTGTGAACAACAGAACCATTTTCATTTTGTGGATTGTTGAAGAAGATGAAGTTTTTCTCGCCTTCTACTTTACCGTTTGCATTGGCACAGAATACCGATACATCCAGGTCAAAGTCTTTTCCGCCATCATACTTATTGGTATCCCAGCCCAAGCCTACTGTGATTTTTGTCAAACCTGGGTTCGTTTTAGTCAGATCGATTTTTTGACCTTTAGAGAGATTAATTGCCATCGTATGATCATCCTCGCTTATTTAAGTGTATTGTAGTTATCGTGACATATGAATATCAGGGTTATTGTCGATTTAGGTTAAATCTTGTACTTAGGAGTACCTGCGAGCGAGTTCATTGATATGTACCGCATGGGAACCCTCTCCAATTGCCGAGAATTTCCATTCGCCTCCATGACGATACAATTCACCACAGATCAACGCTGTTGAACCTGTGTAGTTTTCGGATAGATTGAACTTCACGAGCTCACTGGAATTTTTACCATCCAGAATACGAATATAAGCCTTCTCAATCATGCCAAAATCTTGCTTGCGATTGACACAATCGTAGATATTAACAACGATTAATACTTTATGAACATCAGCAGGAATACGGGACAGATCCATTTTGATCTGTTCGTCGTCACCGTCTCCCTGTCCTGTTAGATTGTCACCTGAATGGATAACCGAACGACATGCACTTTGCTTGTTGTGGAAGCAAACCAGGTTGGAGTCCTTGACCAACTTGCCTTCCTCATTCAACATGATCGCCGATGCATCACAATCGATATCCGCTTGTTTTTTTCTTCCAAAGAAACCTTTGGCAGTTACCGGGTCCCAACCGAGACCAGCAATCACCTCAGTAAGTCCTGCATTGCCTTTGGTTAAATCAATCTTTTGTCCTTTGACCAAATTAATGCTTGCCACTGATTTTCACCTCCCTTCATATGTAAAATAGCTACTTAGAGATTGAATTCACTCGGGTTCAGTCCAAGTACGATGCATATCTCGGCAACGACTCTTTTCTCCTGATCATCAAAGTTGCCGTCAGCTGAACCAATCGCACTGCATACACCCACAATAACGCGTCCTACATCCGGCTTGGCTTTGAATTTCCCAATGGCTTTCAGCGCTTCCTGCTTCCCGATCTCTGGAGAGAACTCAAAGTTCGCGACATAATGATTAAAGCGTGTAATCACTTCAGCCATATCAAATACTTTCAATTCCTGACTCAGGTTGATATAACCGGCCATCTTGTTCTTTTCCGCTTCGTCAATGGAACCATCTGCAAAAGCAACCAGTGCACAACCTGCAACCACGGCATCCATAAAATCTTTATTTTTAAACTTTTTGACTTGCTCTTCAAGTCCTTGTTTTGTTGAATTTAACCAGCTTTTAAATGAACTCATACTCAACCTCCAATAGTTTCAACCTGGTGTTCCGTACATTCTTTTCAAGATTTTTCAGTAACTTTCATGTCTACATCATGTTGAATATAAGTTAAATTATTCCTTAACTATACTCTGAAATACGGCAATTTTCTACATTAAAAAACAATTAATACCTTATGATACGCATCGTTCTGGATATAGTTTCAAGCGAGATGCGAGAACTTTCTCTTCACTTCATTTTTCAGTCAAATATTCCCCTATTTGAAGCCCAAACATAAAAAGGCTCTGATCAGGGGATCAGAGCGCTTATTTCTATCAACACCAAAATTATAAATTTCATGAATGATTTGAATCCGTGAATTTATTCCGATTTTTCAAAATCAGCCTGTTGTTGTTCATAGATTTCATAGAAGTCGTCCCAGACTAGTACATTATCCTTTTCCTTGCTCCACCAGTCTTTGTACCATGCTTCAATCTCCGGGCCCCCGCCTTGCTCCCACTTCTGCTGTGCTTCCGTTGCAGCCTGTTCGACTGTATATTTGCTTCCGCCAATGATGGAGCGGGTAAAGATATCGTTGATCGCTGTTGTCACATTGGTCAACTTCACCTGAAGCTCCTTGGGTAGCTGCGGCATATGTTCTGAATGGGTAACACCCTCTCCTACAGGAAGATCCGTCATGTATACCTCACGCGCTTCCTTGAATAGTCGAAGTCCTTCCTTCTGCGATGGGATCTCTTCGCTGAACAGCATTTCTGTGTACCCGCATTTGCCTTCCTCCAGACGGCTGTACAACATGGCGTAATCGCCTGCCCAGCTGATCTCCTGCTTATATTTCTCCTGATCCGAGATGCGCGGACAGCCTTGATCGTTCAGCGTATAATGCGTGTTTTCAAATCCATTTTTGAAGGTTCGACCTGACTCTGTTTTGGTCAGAAAATCGATATATTGCATAACTGCTTCCGGATTTTTGGCTCGTGAATTCACAGCTGCAGTCATCTGAACCGGGTTATTCCACACCATCGTGTGCTGTCCTACGGACGTGGTTGGCAGAGCGATAACCTTTAATTTGGCTTCAGGAACATTCTGCATCAGTGTATCCAGTTCCTTCGCTGCAAACCCGGTATAATCCGAAGTCATGGCCGCGTACATACCGATTTTGCCATTCAGGAAATCCTGCTTTGCCTTGGCCCCGTCCTTGTCGGTCAATAAGTCCTTATCCACCACTCCTGCTTCATATAATGCACGTTTGAATGCCGTGGCTTCTTTCATGTTGTTGGGACCAACCACCATCTCCCCGTCCTCCACATTCACCCAGTTGGCGTTGTACATATAGCGGAACAGACCCGCTGTATCGCCGAACTGAAATCCACCGATGCCGTATGTATCCTTAGCTCCGTTTCCATCGGGATCATTCTCCGTGAATGCCTTGGCTACCGCCAGCATCTCTTCCTCATTGGTCGGTACCTCCAGATTCAACTTTTCCAACCAGTCTTCCCGAATAAAAAAGCTCGTTAGTGGAAACACCTCGTTCATACGTCCCACTTCATAGAGCTTACCATCGCTTTTGATGCCAGCCTTCTTGAGCTGGGGATATTTCTCCATCAAGGCTTTGTATTCCACACTCGAGTTCTCGATCAACTCATCCAGTGGCATCAGCTGTTTTTGATTAAACAGAGTGTTACGGATGGGCGTACCGAATTCAAAAATGATATCCGGTGCACTGCCAGAAGCGAATAATACGTTAAGTTTCGACTGAGATTCCCAGCGGGGAACTGCTGTATATTTTACATTAGCCGGGCCATTCTCGTTAATCCACTTGGACCACATATTATCTTCGATCGTACCCATGCCGCTTGGGACCGCGCCCCGATCATAGATCGTTGACGTAATGTTCCCCCTGTTGCCTTCGCCTTCCGCCTGTTCGCTACCTTTACCTCCTGTACATCCCGCCAGCAAACCACCGATCAAGCCCAGAACGAGACCCGACTTCATCCATGCCTTCATCGTTAACGCCATAGATAAGACCCTCTTTCTCTCCTGTAATATGAACCCATGCGGGTTAACCCACAGCCTGCTTTAACCTTTAATTGATCCAAGCATGACCCCTTTAACGAAGTACTTCTGCAAGAACGGATACACTGCCAAAATGGGTATGACCATCACAATGACAGCTGCTGCCCGGATGCCTTCCGGGGTCAGATTCGATATCATCGTTGGATCAGTAAAATCCTGTACATTCAGATTGGACATAATCATATTTTGGACGAGCACGGTCATGTTGTATTTGGACGTATCATTGATATAAATCATCACACTCATGAACGAATTCCAGTAACCCACGCCGTAAAAGAGAGCAATAGTCGCCAGCAAAGGTTTGGATAATGGCAACACGATTCGGAACAAAAGCCCCAGTTCACCACAACCATCGATGCGCGCAGCCTCGTCCACTTCCCCCGGCAGATTTTCAAAATAAGATCGCATAATCAGCATGTTGTAAGTGCTTACCAGACCCGGTAGCCAAAGCGCGCCGTAACTGTTCACAAGACCGAGATTTTGCACAACCAAATAAGTCGGGATGAGTCCACCGTTAAAAATCATCGTGAACACCATCGCCATCGTAAAGAAGCGCCGGTGGTAAAAATGTCTACGTGACAGCGGATATGCCGCCATAATCGTCACCGCCATGCTGAGCCCTGTACCGATCAATGTGATCTCCACACTGTTCCAGAATGCATTCAGAATCGGCGTTCCCGTAATTAGGCTGTGATAGGAGAACCAGGTGAAATCGACGGGCCATAACCCCACTTGACCTGAAACAACCGCTCTCGCATCACTAAATGACAAAGCAACAATGTTCAGTAAGGGCAGGATACAGCTGACGGCAACCAATGACAACAATACATAATTGATTTGATAAAAGACTTTTTCTCCTTTGGTTTTTCTCATGCTGTTCTCCCTCCCTACCACAAACCTTCGTTAAATCGACGCGCGATATAATTTGCACTGAAAATGAGGATAAATGCAACCAGTGATTCGAACAATCCCATCGCTGTTGTCAGGCTGAACTGTGCTCCCTGTAGACCGGTGCGGTAGATATAGGTACTGATTACATCTGCTATCTCATTGACATTGGAATTCTGAAGCATATACACCTGGTCGAATCCGACCTCCATCACCCGCCCCATCGACAAAATCAGCAGGAGAATAATGGTAGAGCGTATACCCGGAAGGGTGACATGCCAGATCTGGCGCATTTTGCTGGCCCCATCCATCTGTGCAGCCTCGTATTGACTCGGATCAATGGTCGTTAGTGCCGCGAGAAAAATGATGGCATTAAAGCCCATGTCCTTCCATATCCCTGAGCCAACAAACACCGCTACCCACGAACCCTTGTTGTACATGAACGGATAAGGTGCTCCCGTCCAGGCCTCGACCCAGCGGTTGACGATCCCATTTTCCAAAGAGAAAACCGTCATGATCATCATCGCAATGATGACCCAGGAAAAGAAGTGTGGCATATAGACCACCGTCTGCACCGTTCGCTTAAAGGCCATGTTTCGCACTTCATTCAGCATAATGGCCAGAATGATCGGAATGGGAAACCCGATAATGATGCTTAACAGACTGAGGAACAAGGTGTTGCGAATAATCTCCACCGTGCGCGGATCACTGAACAGCGTCTGAAAATGCTGAAAGCCCACCCATGGACTGTTCCACAGCCCATCATAGAAGTTGTAATCCTTAAAGGCCATGACCAGCCCTCCGATGGGTGCATAACGAAAGGTAAGGTAGAACATAATCACCGGAACAAACATCAAGATTAACGGAATATTCATCTTGAATCGTCGAAGCCGCTGCTGCCGAAGCCGCTGCTTCATCTCACTGTCCGGCGGTTGTAATCCAGACGGCGGACCTGCGGTCAGTTCTCCCTTCACATCCATCACTCCTCTCTGCTGTTGATGTACTATAGTTGTATTTTAGATAAAAATGTAAGCGTAAACATTTGTTATTTAACGATCCTTTTATAATTTTCTACGCAAAAATAACCCCACATGGTGGGGTTGACCTTGGAAACGAACAGATATTAAGAGAAGGCTTCTCTTTAATTTGAGACCCTGCAGCAGTTCGAGGGGGATTGCTACCGGGCACTTCACTTGGCTACTTGCTTGCGATATTCGCGGGGTGATACCCCCGTCATCTGTTTGAATACGGTTGTAAAATAACTGGAGTTATCGAACCCGGTCAGTTCCGCGATATCTGCCATACTCTGCCGAGTGCTGTGCAGCAGCAGCTTCGCCTTATCAATTCGGCGCTTGCTGACATATTGGCTGAAGCCTTGTCCTGTCTCTTTTTTGAACAAATGGCTTAAGTAGTTGGGAGTCACATGAACATGGGCAGCCACGGCCTGCAACGTACATGTGCT
Organism: Paenibacillus sp. FSL E2-0151; assembly: GCF_037993015.1. Lineage (NCBI taxonomy): Bacteria > Bacillati > Bacillota > Bacilli > Caryophanales > Paenibacillaceae > Paenibacillus > Paenibacillus sp. FSL E2-0151. Next base: position 1,232,692 of record NZ_CP150308.1, on the reverse strand, counting down.
GGAATAGTTCATTTCAATATACTGTATAACTCGTGTAACGACATGATCCTGCTGTTCCTGAGTTAGCCGCATTATCATATCCACCCACTCTTCGCTCTTGCATCTGGCCCAAGCGATGACTTCAGGTATGGTATGAATCCAGAGTAGTGGATCTGGGGCAGTTGAGTCCATACCACTGGATTCCTGAGGCTGAAGCTGTTGTACCCGTAAGTCCGTCATGACCTTCATAAGCATATGAATCTCCGCTTTGCCTTGTGACAAGCTCATCCCGGACGCTTCTTCTAGCAACATCTCGATCCGATTCATTATCGATCCGAATTGATGGTGGAGCAGCAACAAAGTCAGTTCCTCTCGCAGTCTCTCGGTACGGTCCACCTGGCTGTATTGTTCCCTGATCCGAATGTCGGACTGTTTTCGGCGATATCGTTCATGTGCCTTTTGTAACACCTGGCATGCTTCATCGAGCGAGAACGGCTTTAACAAAAATTCAATTGCTCCATATCGGATGGCACGCTGTGCATATTCGAACTCTCGATAACCTGTCAAAATGATAATCATAATGTCCAGTCCACTCTCGTGTATGCGTTCAGCCAAATCTAGACCATCCATCACAGGCATGTTGATGTCCGTAATGATTAGATCAGGTGTGCAGCTGTGTACAGCCTGTATCGCTTCTTCTCCATCGGCCGCTTCCCCAACAACCTCCCAACCGAGGGGGTTATTGCGAACCAGATGAATCAGACCCTGACGAAATAATGCTTCATCATCCACTACAAGCATACGTCCATTCAACAGAACCTACTCCTCTCAGTCACCTGAATTTCCCGGCATAAGTCCTCACCGATCTGATAAGGCAAACAAAGACGTACTAGCGTACCCTCTCCCACAGTCGACTCGATCTGTACACCGTAGGGTTCACCGTGAATCAACTCAATTCTTCGAAGTACACTCCGCATGCCAATGTGCTGACGTTCCTCATCGGCATGTGCCACTGGCTTCATAATGCGTTCAATGACCGATGCGTGCATGCCGCAGCCGTTATCTGAAATTTCGATGATGAGCAGATCCGGCTCTCCTTCATGCCCGTTTTGCCGCGAGCCACGAATCTCCAGATGGCGGTTGTTCCTTTTGTCCGAGAAGGCATGAACAAAAACATTCTCCACGATGGGCTGAAGCAACAGCCGGATCACCTGACAGCGAAGCAATTCAGCAGGAACGGCAATTTCAATCGACAAGGCTTCCTGATACCGGGCCTGCTGAATCTGCAGGTAGTGATCTATTTGCTTCATCTCATCCTGAACGGTCGTCAGTTGCTGCACGGGTTCCAGCGTATACTGCAGCATCTCGGACAAGGCAGTGACCAGGCGAGCCGATTTCTCATCACCAAGCATATAGAACTTCCAGAAAAACATGCTCAGCGTGTTATACAGAAAATGGGGATTCAGCTGGGCCTGAATAGCTTTGAGTTCAGCCTCTTTTTCACTGAGTTCGCGCTCGTACACTTCATGTATAAGCGTATCAATCCGGGAAGCCATTGCATTGAATCGTTCACCGATGAAACCGAGCTCATCCCGTGTCTCGATCCGTACCCGTGTATCGAACTGTCCATCACGCACTCTTTTCATCGCGTTGACTAGACTCGCAAGTGGACGCAACAGTCTGCCGCTAATTACGGTAATGATGAACCAGGAGCATAATATGCTGGCTACTGCAGAGAACACAGCAACTTTTACAATAATCTTTCCCTTGTTCTGAATCTGAGCCAGTGAGACCTTGCTGACCAGGGTGAAGCCCGCTTTGTCTGACGTTTGCTTCGTATACAATTGGGTTGTTCCCTGCTCGTCCCTGATCTCCGTCGCCCCTAGGCTTAGCTCGGTAAGTGGTGGTGGATCCGCATCCTGATTATGAAAGGCATATAGAAGCTCACCATCTGCGTCAAACAAGTAGACAGCAACTTCCTCGTTCAGTCGCAGATCTTTGAGATACGATTCGAACAACGAGGTGTTAAACAGAATTAACATGACGCCATAGGTCTCCAGATCAACAGACCGCATTAATCGTCCCGCCAGAATCCAATTGGATTGTTCCTCCTGCAAGAAGGCATCCGGCCCCAAACGATTCCAACCATATTCGCCGCCCGTTCCTTCCAGTCTATGAACCATCTCTGCCAGATAGGAAGGATCCATCTGTTGAAATGAGCCAGCAAAGGCACCGAGATTAAATATGTTTTCCTTCAGGTCATATATGCGGAGCCCCATGATCTCCGGTGCATCCAGCCTTACCTGATACAACTGATCATCCAGTTCATCTTCTAGCTTCATCTGATCATAGGACGAGATGCCAGAGGTCTGTGCTTTGATGGCATTTTTTACGGAGGGATTCAGTGTGATATAATCGGTGACTTTATACATGTCGTGTACCCTGGAATCCAGACGTGCAAGAATCTGCTCTGCGGTAAGACTATACTGGCGACTGACCTCTTCATTGAACAGGTCGATATGGATGCGATAGGTGATCAACCCTGTGATTCCGGAGATTAAGACCGTTGCGGTAGATAAAAACAAGATTAGCTTCGTTTTAAATTTAAAGCGTTTACAAAAGTTCATCCACCACATCTTTCCCACACCTCACCTATATTCCGGACATGTCTTACTCCTAAAAACATATCATACACCTATTGGAAAAAACCAGAAAAACCCTGACCCCGCTTCAATCGGTAGTCAGAGTTTGAAGGCATGTGATCCAGACATGTTACCGGGATGATCCAGATTAACTCTGGATCACGGCATTTTTATTCCCCGTAAATCTCTTTGATCCGTTCTTCCTCATTCGTAGACAACAGAACATTAAGCAACCCCATGGCATTATTGGCATCGGTTCTCGTCGTCTTGTACATCTCAGCAAACGCCGCTTCATCCTGCTCCGGGTCCATCGCAGCAAGCTTGCCCCATGACGTGCGTGCTTTGTCGTATAGCGTACTCAACGTAATGTCACGCGGATGCTGTGCAACAGGTGCCATGGATTCAAATTTCGCTGTGACCCTGAAGAAATCCTTGGAATCCTGGAACGATGTACTGCTATAATCCTTATTTTTCATCGCATCTTCAGTGATCAGTAGACCTTCACGGGCGATAAACAGTGTTTTCACCATGGCACGCTCCAGATTGGTTGCTTCTTCCCAAGTTATATAAGATTCGTCAGGTGCTTGTACGGTTGTGAAAAATGGAAAGGCATCATCAATTAACCGCTGCGAATCGGAATGAATCGGCACCCCTGCATTCATGTCCACAACGGCATCGCTATAATTGGCTACATTAATATTTTTGGAACCTGCCTCACTGACCCGACGCACCGGATAATCATTCAGAGGGACACGGATATAACCAAGTTTATCCGCATACTGCTGCTTCAACTCTTCCAATGTGGAGTCCTTTCCAATCTTGCCGTCGTCAGCTGAAGAAGCTTCTTCTGTAGCTGAACCTATCTCATCACTCCCATTCGAACCGGTTGCTGTGGTTTCTGTTACGGCAGCATTCGAGCTGCTTGTTTCTGATGAAGCAACTTCTGTACCGGAAGCAGACTCCGGCGATGACGTCTCTTTCGCTCCGCCACCACAAGCTGTCAGAATCGCTGCCAAACCAAGCATAACTGTGAACGTCTTTATCGTATAATTCCATTTCATCGTATAATCTTCCCCTATCGTATGTATATTCCTGAGAACCATTAACCTCTGCTCCAAGACTTGAACACTTACTTACAAAAATATCCTTTCATATAACATGCTTGATTCACACAATTGGATATGGTCTACATTCTATCATAAGTTAAAAACCGGTTGTATACGACGATATACCTGTGTCTAAAGCCTTTTACTAGGCGCGCATTAACTACCACCGCAACGCAAAAACACTGCCGCCCATATGGACAACAGTGTTTGTGAAGCGTAATTATTTGATCCCTTTAGCCTTCTCCATATGCTCTGACCGAATCTGAGGATCGGTGGAATTAACCGATGATAACAGAGCGTAGATCGCCTGGATATCTTTCTCTTGAAATACGGTTTCGGGAACCTCAGTCTCAAGTCGTTCCGTCTTGCGCTGAATCGTTTCCACCAATTCATGATCGTAGATGATCAGTTCATCCGAATTCACATACCTCACAGCAGGATCAACACTGATGCGGCATCGGTTGGTGAAGGTCACCATAGAGACGAGACGTACTCTTTTGTAGTCTCCAAGGTGTGCATGGATGGCTTCCACATGTGCACGATGCTGCATAAGTGGATTGTACATTTTGACCCGGCTGCTGCTGACCGACCAATTGGCCTCTCTTCTTCCACCGCGAATCTCACCTGTCGTCAGATTTCTGGTTTCGATCACAAAGATTGCCCGAGGGCCGATCACAACATGATCAATCTGCGAATAACCGGAGCGTGACTTCGGATTGGTAACGAGCAGGTCGTTCAGCACTTTATATTGACTTGGAAGACCTATCAGCTGATCTGCTGTACTAGGCTCCTCCGGCTGACGTGTCCAATCCCCTTCCGCTTTTTTCTTGCGCTTACTTCGGACCATACGCGGGGGAATGGTTGTCGTTGATGGTAACGCTGAAGCGGAGGCTGTAATCTGGTTCGCAAGCTCTGGTTGTGTCTTGAACAGAGACAGGATTTTCTTGAACATGGGCAAGCTCCGTTCTATTATAGTGTGGGTTACGGGTGACCATTACAGGAGGAATAACATCCTTTGACACATTCATTATGTAAACTTCTATTACTTATGTCGGATAAAGCGGGGTAAAAATAAAGGGAAAACGATCAAAATCTCTCCAAGACGTAAAGTACATATGAACATTTAACCAATTTCGTGACTTTAGACGCATAAATAAACCGCAAAATTGAAAAAAACAGCGCAACCCTTTCCTGAATAGAAAAAGAATACGCTGCTGTTCTCTTGGTTGTTAAGCCTGAAGATAATAGGTGTAGAGCACCTGAGTACCCTTCTCTTCCAGACCATTATTCGCTATTTCCTGATACAGAGATTCGGCCAAAGCCAACCCAGGCGTTTTCATGCCCATCGCTTTTGCAGACTCCAGTGCAATTCCCATATCTTTGATAAAATGTTTCACATAGAATCCAGGCTCATAATCGCCTGCGATCATGCGCGGACCGAGATTGCTGAGCGACCAGCTTCCGGCTGCACCGGTAGCAATGCTCTTCAGCACGGTCTCCGCGTCCAGACCAGACGTCTTGGCATAGGCAAGTGCTTCGCATACGCCCATCATGCCAGAGGCAATGGCAATCTGGTTGCACATTTTGGTATGCTGCCCGGCTCCCGCCTTGCCTTGCAACACAATGTTGGTGCCCATCTGCTCAAACAGCGGACGCACAGCTTCAAAGGCCTCCGAACTACCACCAACCATAATGGACAACTTCGCGTTCTGCGCTCCGATATCACCGCCCGATACAGGCGCGTCCAGTGCATGCAGTCCTTTGGCTTCCGCAGCTTCAAAGATTCGTGCAGCCAGTAACGGACTGGATGTTGTCATATCAATCAGATATGAACCCGGTTTGGCATTGGCTACGAGACCATCCTCACCGAGATAAATCTCCTCTACATCTTTCGGATACCCCACCATTGTGATGATGACATCACACGCGGCAGCCAGTTTGCCTGGTGTGTCATGCCATACGGCACCTTCCTTCACCAATGCTTCCGCTTTGGCAGCAGTTCGCGTGTACACATGCAGCGGATATCCCGCTTGCTGGATGTGCCCAGCCATGCTTTTACCCATCACGCCTGTACCAATAAAGCCAACTTTTGTCTCTCCAGGTGCCTTCGTTGTATTTGTCATCGCAGGTTTCCTCCCTATTTCTCTATGCTTCGCTCAGTGCTTGTCTTCGACATTCCTATATCTGTATGTTAAAGCTTTCTGCGTAGTCCGTCCATATCGCTTGCAGCTTTCTGTGAAAAAATCTGAAAAAGGAATCAACTTCCTGTATGCTGTACAACCTAACGGAAACTTCCTTCATTGGAAAGGAGGATTCGCATGAGTCGTGAAAAAGGTCAAATTACCATTTGGTTGTCCTTTTCCATCATTTTATTAAGTGCCGGACTGGTCTGCCATGTCTTGTCCATTCCAGGAATTCTCGAAGCAGCAGGCAGGGATGGATGGTTGTCTGTCGTAGCGGCTGGCCCTTTTTTCATGTTGTTTCTATGCATGATGTATATCATCATTCGGCGAGTACGTGGACAGCGATTAACAGATTGGATTACGCGAGAATTCGGGGCGGTCCCTTCCTGGATCTTCCGAATCTCCGCTTCCATTCTGTTATTCACGCTTGGCACACATACGTTGTATGAGACAACCAACTGGACCGTATCCACGTATCTTCAATTCACACCTCCTTATGTTCTGGCAGGTGGCGGAGCACTGGTTGCTGCGTGGGCAGCGGCTAAAGGCATACGCTCCATTGCGATGACTTCCAGTCTGCTGCTGCCCTTTGTCATTTTGCTTGGTTATTTTGTAATGTCCGCCAATATGAAATACAAAGACTACAGTCTATTGTTCCCGATTATGGAGAACGGCATGGGTCCCGTGTGGCGGGGCATGATCTACTCTCTTGCCGGGCTTATGGAAATCTGGATTATTATGTTGTTCCAACATGAAGTCAAAGGCAAAATTCGTTGGTGGCATGTTCTGATCCTTGGCGTGTTTATGCTCAGTATGGCGATCGGTCCCACGATCGGAGCCATCGTGGAGTTTGGCCCAGAAGAAGCAGCCAAACAACGAAACAGTCCCTATGAGCAATGGAAACTTGTGAATATAGGCAAGCTGCTGCAGCACGTTGATTTTCTATCCATCTATCAGTGGCTTAGTGGTTCCTTTGCAAGGGTGGCCATATCCATGTATCTCATCGTGGATCTGCTGAATTTCCGCAGACCGAAGAAACGATATATCGCGATTCTCACCATTACCGTCATCATGAGCTTCATGGCGATGCAATGGTGGCGCATTGATTACGTGGATTATTATGTGGACCATATTCAGTTCCCGGTCATGCTCGCTTATGTATCCATCGTTACCGTAATATTGACCATTGCTTCATTAATCCACAAAAAGGACAAGGAGGCTCCCAAACGTGCCGATCTCAACCCAACCCAAGAATAATCCTGACGTTGAACCGTTCCGAATGAACGAGCATAACCTGAATACCTTTTTTGCCGGATCTGATGATGTCATCATCAATAGTCATATGATCGGAGAACCTCCGATGCAAATCCTTATGACCTATTGCAGCGGTATGGTAGATAGTGAAGCGATCTACCATATTATTCTCCCGGAACTCAAACGAACATATGAAAATACACACTTTATCCGTACATCCGACATTGAAAAGTGCATCAGCCTGGATTGGACCCGAATGGATCTGGAAGATCCGGCATTTGGAACTGAACTGATGTCTCTCCGTGTTTTTGAAGGCCATATGTTAATCTGTATTCCTTCCCTGCAAACCATGTGGAGTATTGATATATCTAACATCCCTACTCGGACACCGGAGGAATCGACCACCGAAGTTTCGATCCGCGGGGCAAGAGATGGGTTCATTGAACCACTTGCCGTCAATGTTGCCTTGATACGCACCCGTCTGCGTACGAACCAACTTGCCTGCAATATCGAACTGATCGGTACACGTTCTGCAACCAAGGTGGCTTTGATGTATATCAAAAATATCGCCAATCCGGAGCTGATCGAGGACGTTCAGGATCGGTTGCGTAAGATTGAGACCGAACGCATCTTGACCGCCAATGAACTGGAAGAGTTGCTGTCACCTTCGAAAATTACTTTGTTTCCCGTCACCCATTATACGGGCAGGCCTGACTTTGCTGCAGAATGTCTCCTGAACGGACGTTTTATCCTCATTGTCGACGGCAATCCCAGCGCCATTATTGGGCCAGTCAATTTGTTTCTTTTGCTCAAATCCCCGGAGGATGCCAGCTTTCCCTTCTTGCCTGTGAACGTAGGACGGATGCTGCGCTTTCTTGGCCTGATGATCACCGTGTTCCTGCCCGGATTCTATATTGCGCTGACATCCTTTCATATGGATCAGATCCCCTTTCCTCTAGTCGCGACGATCTCGGTTGGACGCATGGGACTTCCGATGGAATCGGGAATGGAGATGTTTCTCATTATGCTGCTGATGGAGCTGTTCCGTGAGGCAGGGGTACGTTTGCCAAGTGCCATCGGCCAGACATTAACCGTCGTTGGAGGTCTGATTATCGGTGATTCCGCCATTCGAGCCGGCATGGTCTCTCCCCTCATGATTGTCATCATCGCAGTTACCGTCGTAGCTGGAGCAACCATTGTGAATCAGGTCATGACCAGTTCTGTGCTGATCCTGCGGTTCCTTTGTTTTGTCTTGGGGGCATCCCTCGGCATCTATGGGTTCATCCTGTCGTTGATTCTGTTCCTCATCTACTTGACCGATCTCAAATCATTTGGCATTCCGTATCTCACGCCGCTAACACCGCTTCATTTCAAACAAGCGATAGCTTCATTATTCAAACTGCCAAAGGGGTTAGGTAAACGAAGACCCGTCTATCTTGAGACTCAAGAACCGCGTAAGAAAGGAAACGGACGATGAAACACTTGTTACAGCGATGTTTGCTGGGTCTGTTAAGCCTATCGATGTGCGTGATGACGAGTGGGTGCTGGAGTGCCTTTGAGATTCAACAGGTAGACTACGCCAAAGCATTTGGGATTGATTATAAGGACGGCATGTATCACCTGTATGTACAAACGCTGGATTTTGCCAGTGTCGCCAAAAGTGAAAGTTCAACCAAAAGTGCAGATACACCGCCTGTATGGGTCGGACATGCCGAAGGGAAGACCATGAGTCTGGCGCTGAACGAACTGTTCCGTACGGCTCAATTACACATGGCTTGGGGGCATGTGACAGCCATCGTTATGGCTGAAGGTGTGCTGACCAGCAAACACATCAAAGAAGTGTTCGACATGCTGGGACGATTTCCAGAATCCCGTTATACAACCTGGGTGTACGGAACACGAGAGCCTCTGGAGAAAATCCTGAGTGCAACGTCCATCTATAATATGTCGCCACTGGACAGCATTCTTCACAACCCGCTCCCCACGTACATGGAAGAATCGTTGTACCCGCCTGTGCTTAGCTTTAAGCTCATTGCAACACATAATGATCCGGCTACCACGACGTATCTGCCGAGTCTTGCATTGAACAATACCCAGTGGGCTGAGAATGAGAAGAAACATGATTTGTTTCTGGTGGAAGGGGCCTTTTTCGAGAAGACTGGCTATGACTTTGAATACTTTCCACGCAGTCAGCTTCCCGGTTATCACTGGCTAATTAAGGACATGCGGCGTGCCCCCTTACTAGTCCAGAAGGATGGAACGATCTACGGGGCGCTCAGTGTAGGGTTGCCAAAGATCAAAATTAAACCTGTCATTCAGGGTGAAGACGTTACGTTCAACATTGATGCCCACTACCTAACTGCCCTGTACGAATACCTGGTGCCCACTTCTTATGAAGAGATGATCCAGATCAGTGAAGTGAAGTTGCGGGAGCAGATCATGCAGACCTATCGTCACGGCCTTGAGCGTGGTGTGGATATTTACGGTCTTCAGGAGAAGCTGTATCGCAAAAATCCAAAGCTCTGGCGTAAGTTATCCAACAACGGGAGCAAGATGATGCTTACGGAAGACTCGATTCAGGATCTGAAAATCCATCTCACGATTCCTTATACAGGGAAATATAAACGGAAAGTGTAGGAAACGCGTAAAACACCCCTTGTCCGTCTGGAGCCGGATAAGGGGTTTTAAGTTTATGATGTCGTTCGTTTGCAATTCGAATCATGCGGATCTGTTACTGCGAAGTTTCCATTCCATCAGCCAGCCTATCAATATGGAGAAAGATAGGCCGAACAGCAGGATCGGCATGTTGTAAAACAGTGTGTTCGTGTATTGGTTCAGCCAGCCAAAACGGTACACTGCCGAATTCGGATCATTCGTAAATCCATTGAGTTGCATTCGTAAGTCATCGATAATACGTAACTCCAGAAAGACTGACAACACACACAGTAGGAGAGCAATCAAGGGTACACAGACATGCACCTTTCCTCCCCAGCGCTGACGCTGATCATATAACCACCATTTGGACAAAGTTGTCGTCCAAATACATAGAATCGGGAAGGTCAGAAGAGATGGAGCTAACACTAGAAGTCCCAGGTTACCGTTGCCAGACACCCCTCTGCCGGGTTCGTGCTGGAAGGTTAATCCACGTACAGCGCCGATCATGAGTACGTTCCAGATGAGGAAGATGAAGTATGGCTTGTTGATCCTTTTTAAGAGACTCATATTTGCTTCCCCCTAATCCTTGTACGTTTGCCTATTCTAAATTGACTTTCACTTCTTATAATAATGCATTACCCGCAACCGAGTAGTCAGAATTAAAGTCTGGGGAATGAGCACAAAGACAATATACATAAGTACAATTAACCATAGATGTGCGGCAAAATTCTCCGCACCAAACGATGGTTTCGGACGCTCAATCCAATACCACCAACACGGGATGGCAATAAACCATGTCAATCCTGTCGAAACGAACATGTCTTTTACATCGCTCCATAGAAAGCAGAACACCGCGACGAACAAAATAGGCCCCGCCCAAGAATCCAATATCGGTCCCCAACTCTGGAAGACAAAGATAATGGCAGGATACAGAAGATTGATGGTCCAGCGCCATATGTTATTAGTATAAAGATTCATAAAGCTTCTCACCTCATTACATAACGTTGCAATTGTAACTTCACTTATTGGGGTCATTTGCTACATTACTATCACTTTGATTATCCGTAGCCAAAAGTATGTACGCTCCATTTTTAAAGGTTATTATGGGAAAGAAATGAAAAGATGAAGCATGATATTGGATATTATTGCTCATACTACCTTCAGGAAATTATTGAAGGAGTGACAGCATGAGGTTAAAAAGTATCATCGCCGTTGGAGCCGTGTTAACCTGCTCAACTCTGTTATGGGGCTGTGGCAATGGCACTGCGAATAATGCTTCCCAGCAACAGAATGACACCGTTCGATCGGAGAGTTGGAGCGATCCCAAACGACTGGAAGCTTCCCATCTTGAAGCGCTTGAGCGCATGGAGAAAGATCACATCCACCGAATGGTTTCGCTTAGCGCAAGTACAGATGGAGACAAAGTGATGACCACACTTGAACGGTCGAGTCAAAAGTTGGAGGAAATGAGACCGCTCGCCGAAATGCTCCAACATGAAGGACATCCGGCATTATTACAGCGAATCCAGGACATGTCCGGCGATATCCAAGGTTCCAAATCCGTCATTGCTGAGATGAAAAATCTGCCTCAGGACGGCAAAATTAAAATTCAGTCCGAGAATTCCGATTCCTTGCATCACATCAGCAGCTTCCGCGATTACCACCAGTATATCCAGGGACAAGTGCAATCTTTAGACGGTAAGTCTACGCAAATGTCCCACTAACCCTAAAGATAGTTCAGAGAATCGTTACAGTCGGAATACGATAATCCGATGGTTAACGGTTCTTTTTTATTAACTTCATAATGTACACTCTTCTCTACAGCTTCATTCCACCCACAACGATACCCAGATGAACATGCTAAACAGCAAGACTGGTGCAAGTGCGCCTGTGGCTAATATGATCCAAAGTGTCGCGGGCTTGATCTTTTGACAGTATGCATCGACCTTGCGCATCCGATCTTTACGCCACTTGGCAAACTTGAGCCGTCTGATCATTTGATTCAGAACTATTTGCCGCTGCTCGCCCTCTTCGAATTCATCGATCGCATGCCGCAACTCCTCGTATAATTGAGCCTCTTCCTGCCCAGCCACTGTAGGTGTACTCATCTAACCCTTCCTCTCATAAGAACATTATTGAGATATAGCCACTACTTAAATAACACATTACAGACCTTCAAGGTTTGAAGTTTTAAAAAAAAATGGACAATCCAAAAAGCCCGGGCATAGCCCAGACTTCGTAGAATCATGTTAGAACTATTTAACTGAGTGCTATTTAGCTCGCGTTAGCGATCAATGCATTCAAGCATACCGCACCCTGTGCACGCACATTAACGACGATAATCGGCGTATCCAACATGTCGTGCATCCATGACATATACTCTTCTACTTTTTCGTTTGGAAGGATCGTCAGAATAACCCCTGCGAATCCACCACCATGAATACGACAAGCGCCATCACCCAGGTTTTGCAGATAATTCTCGGTCAGTGCCAGCGCGATGCCAATCTCCTGTTCCTTCACAGCACCACTCTGATATACATTCTGCAGCCACTTCCATGATGAGTTCCCGGACGCCGTAATCAGTTTCAAGAAATCAGCAAAACGTCCATCACGCAACGCCTGAACCTGACCATCGACACGATTATTTTCCTCCAGGAAATGAAGTGCACGCAGCACGGCACGATCCCCAGCAGCTTCACGAACCTTCTTGAGGTTGGCGTAGATTGCGTCAGCTGTAATTTCCCGAACATACTCACTGCCGAGCGCCTGAGCAACCGCTCTCATCTCATATGGCACAGCAGCGTAATCTTCCGTCAGATCGGCGTGGTTACCGCCCGTATTCACAATGACCAATGAGTAGCCGTTTTGTTGGAAATCCCACTGAACAGGCTCGATGACCGGCTGTGCAGGATTTTCAAAATCAATAGCAATGAGTCCGCCGTACGCACAAGCCATCTGATCCAGCAGACCCGAAGGTTTGTTCCAATAGTGATTCTCCGCATACTGACCGATTTTGGCCAAGGTCACAACATCCAGTGCTCCATCGTTATAGAAATGATTCAAAATCGTACAGATCAGCATCTCAAATGACGCCGAGGAACTCACCCCAGATGCTGAGAACACATTACTTGAGAGGTACGCCTGGAAGCCGCCTACCTTATATCCGAATTCTCCAAATCCTGCAGCCATACCGCGAATCAATGCTGTTGTGCCATCGTCTTCCGTATTTGGTTTAAGATTCGTGAGATCGATTACATATTTCTTGTCATAGCCTTCTGAGTAAAACGTAATAACGGAATCCGCAGTTGGTGCAGCCACTGCAATCGTATCCAGCGTAATGCTGCCCGCCAGCACTTTACCATGGTTATGATCCGTATGATTGCCGCCAATCTCGCTGCGTCCTGATGCGCTGAACAACTTGCTTCCTTCTTGTGCGCCAAAGTACTCTTCAAACGTTGCGTTCAGCTTCGTGTAACGTGCGATCTGTTCCTCTACTTGTGATTGTCCATACATTTGGGCAAGCAACGCTTGGCCCTCCGTGGATTGGATCAGATTCAATGGTTGTGTCGTCATTAATAATCCTCCTATGGATATGCAGCTTTTATTTTTAGACTGTTGGTAAACATGGTTGTCGCGTCTGTTTCATACCTTATTCCTCTCCCATTATCTCAGCTTCGTAGCGGAAAAGGTAGGGTAGAATTGAAAGTTTGTAAGCGTTTTGTGAAGTTATTTAATGTAAAAATAGGATTGAAAACCATTTTGTAATAACTTAAATTTGGTATAAGTGAAAACACATTATTTTCCAACCTCGGAGTTGCTATGCTTAACATCTTATTGGTGGAGGGAACGATGAAAATCAAGTCAAACTATACCAAGTTATTCGGTGCATTTTCGCTTACATTTTTGGGTGATGGACTTACACTGGCTGCGGTTCCTTGGCTCATATCAACCCTTACAAGCGATACGCTGTATGCTTCTGTCACCATGACGGCACTTCGTTTACCCTGGCTACTATTCAGTCTTCCTGTAGGTGTCCTCATCGACCGTTACTCACGCAAACATATGCTGATTGGCGCAGGTTTTACTCGAATGCTCCTTCTGCTTGGACTGACGTTATGCATCTGGGGAGGATGGGTGAGCATTCCGATTCTGGCTCTGTTCATGTTTGGTATTGGCCTGAGCCGAGTTGTATTCGACAGCACGGTGCAGACGGTCATCCCTCAACTGGTAGATGAGAGTAAATTGGAAAAAGCGAATGGGCAGTTCACCGCCGGACAGTTAATCACAAGTGATATTCTGGGCGTTGCCCTGGGAGGGTTCATTATCACCCTGCATATTGTTTTTCCTTTTGCCATAGACGCCGTAACGGCTGTAGTTGCTCTGCTTTTTTTAATCAGTTTGAAGGGAAACTTCTACCCAGGGGATACGGAAACAACCAAGAAGGAAGTTCGCCCGATGAAAAATTGGAAACGTGAGATGTGGTCCGGTATTCAATATGTCTATCATGATCGTTTTCTCCGCGGATTAGCCATTCTATCTGTCACCATTACGCTGATGTATTCGATTATCTTGGCTACTCAGATCTTTTTTGTACGAGATGTGCTTCAGTTGGATGCTTTTGCATTCGGTATTCTCATCTCCATTGCAACAATCGGCAGCATTGTAGGGAGCCAGGCTGTTGCATATATGCGTAAGAAATGGAGTACAAAACAATTGATTATTTCCTCCATTCTGTGCATGGGAATCATCTACGGTGTGGTGGGTCTTACTACAAATGCATATATGGTAGGCGGCCTGTATTTCTGTGCTGCATTTTTCATTATTGTCTACAATGTTACCCGTTCCTCCATCCTGCAACGTTCCGTTCCTAATGAAATGCTTGGCCGGGTCGGAAGTGTGTTTCGCTTTTTGTCCTTTGGGATCAGTGCCATTGGTACGCTTCTCGGCGGATTATTGGTGCGGGTTAGTGAAACGACATTTGATCGCGTATTCTCGCTGCAACTCCCTTACCTCTTGTTAAGCCTGATCTATATCCTGTCTGGTCTGGTGTTCACTATGAAGATGAAGAACCGTTCAGAGAGCCAGCAGCGTAACTTCAACGCTTGACTGTTACGTTAGGTCATACTTGATAATGATCTCAAGCTTACATGAAGGAGAGATTAAAGATGAAGATTACCGCGTTACGTTCAGATCAAATCTATGAGGAGATCATCCAGGCTGCACCCGATAAGAAATTGGAGTTATACCGCGATCTTATGATGAGTCCATTCATGAACAAATGGAACATTCAACAGATCCCGTTTCGATCAAGCGACCCTAATGGCTTCGATGTGATCATGATGAATAACTTTATGAATATCGCTCCAGCAGATATTACACCTGAAATTAACGAATCGTTAGCAGCGATTTCGTCTGAAGCATTTTGGCAACAGTGTCATGAAGCTGTCCGTAGGAGTCTATCTACCTTTACAGATCACGGGATTGAGCTATCGGTCCCCGAATATCTATACACGATTTTATTAGGCGATAAGAACAGTCCTTCACTCACCATGAACGAAGGTATCAGCGGAGATGGTGGAATCCCCGGTTATATTATTGCGAACCTGATCCCCAATGGGTATACTCTACCTCGTATGCAATCCGTGTTAGCCCATGAATGCAATCATAACGTGAGATATCAATATATCCAGTGGAGTCCGCAGATTACGCTTGGCGAGATGGTTGTTAGCGAGGGGCTGGCCGAGAGCTTTGCCACATCCCTGTATGGAGAAGAATTGTTAGGCCCCTGGGTAGCCAAGACGGATATGGAAACATTGAATAAAGTTATCAAACCAAAGATGAAAGACCAGCTGCATGTCACCGGTTTTGACCA
This sequence comes from Paenibacillus sp. FSL E2-0151, assembly GCF_037993015.1. Classification (NCBI taxonomy): domain Bacteria; kingdom Bacillati; phylum Bacillota; class Bacilli; order Caryophanales; family Paenibacillaceae; genus Paenibacillus; species Paenibacillus sp. FSL E2-0151. Next base: position 1,217,001 of record NZ_CP150308.1, on the reverse strand, counting down.
GATTAATCCGTATCTATACGGCGATGAACTTGCCATTATGCAAAATTTCACGCCCGTGGGTATGCCCTATGCAGCTGGCTATGCCTGCGGTTATCACTTGATTCAATATTATCTCAACAAAACAGGTACACCGATTACCGAAGCGACCATCACTCCGGCAAGTGTCATCCTTGCGGAAACAAAGGAATTTTGGAATGAAGACACCTTATTTCACCGTTAAAGATATCATTCAGATCACTGGCATCACCAAACGCGCATTACATTATTACGATAAAACGGATCTATTGAAACCGAGCAAAGTCGAGGACAATGGCTATCGGTATTATGATCAAGAGGCACTGGGGAATCTGCAAATGATTCTGTTGTTCAAAGAAATGAATTTCTCATTGAAAGACATTACAGCCATGGTGCAACTTTCCAAAGAAGAACAGAAAGATATCCTGAGAGAGCATCGCAGTACACTCGTTCAACGCAAACAAAAGCTTGAAACCATCATCGACCAGTTGGACGAGTATGTGGATGGGACGGATATCTCTCATCTTCATCTGTTTGACGACTCTTCCATCCTTTCCATTCAAGAACAATATGAATCCGAGGCGAAGTTTGTATATGGAAATACCGAGAAGTATCAGGAATTTGAAGCAAATGTGAGCGAGCTGTCTGCGGAAGAGCAAGAAAAAGCCTACCAGCAGTTCTCGGTCAACATGGAGCAGGTTTTTCGGGATTTGGCGAAGCATCAGGATCTGTCCCCTGCTTCTGGTGAGGTGCAAGCGTTAGTGCGTGAATGGAAGAGTTGCTTGGAACAATTTATGAGCTGTGATGATGAGATTCTGAGATGTATCGCGGAAGCCTATACGACAGATCGTCGCTATGTGGGTTATTTCGATCAGTTTGGCGATGAGGACTTTTTGAGGTTTTTGTATCAAGCGATTATGGTTTATGTGGAGGGTGGGGAGGTATCAGGTGTGAAAGATTTTAGGTGACCTCCAAAAGAACGCACTGAAAAAACACGGAACAATGGTAATATCAATTAAACGCCCCATTATGTAAATGATCAATCTAATAAACCCATGGCTAGAGCACCTTAGCCATGGGTTTATTAGATTGATATTTTAATTTCGAGAAATGTTTTTATCTGAACTCACCGGCTAAATCAACTCCGTCAAATGTAGCCTTTGGATAATAATAAACAAACATAGGTAGGCCTGTGAATGAATCAGACTTATTTAAGGTAAGGAAATCCACTTTGCCGGACGATGTCTGGCTTACTGTATTGTTATAGATCTTACCTATTGCTCCAGTTTCAAAATTTACAATACCTACACAATCAATTTTAACTTCTGCTCGGATGTTTCTTTTTATGCCAGCTGTGTCCCATGCGTCCATATAGAAATTCCAACTATTTTTACCGAATCCGTTATCGTATTCTACATAACCAGTTAAAGCTAATGTTTTATTGTTACCTGTGAAAAATTTCTTTGAGACCGAAAAGACTGATACGTCCCCTTTATTTTGAATATATGTTATATTATTGTTTAAAGCTGAGTTTTCTTTTAAATATTGTGTATCTTCGTCAGAAAATGGTTCGTTAACTTCATACTTATCTAGTATATTTTGTATTTTTAAGGCTGTATCATCCTCACCTGTACTTGCGTGGGCTGAATTAGTAAAAAGAACGGAAATGGATATTGAAACCAAGAATAATGTCAATAACATACTGATCTTCTTCACTTTAAATACCTCCTAAAAATTATTATGAAAGGGGTTTCGACAATGCACATTGTGTGGAATAATATACTTATTCTCGTTGTTAGCCTTCTTATCTTAGCTGGACTAGTTTCTGGCACAATCTACTTTTTAATAAAAAATAGATCTAAATAGTTCACCTCCTTATGACGATACCACTTCCATATATTATATATTATTCAATAAATTATAATAAAACCCTCTTTTAATATTAATAATGTCTAATCTTTTTTAAGTTGATATATTTGTTGTTCGATCTCTCTGCAATTATTAGACAGTTCCCCCTATTCGAATAATATAAGTGAACTACAAAAAGTTAATTTCAAGTAAGCAAAAAGCGTACCACTACTCCATTGGTACGCTTTTTGCTTTCTCTTCTTGGTAAATTTTTATTTGCCAAGTAAAATTTCAATTTGACTGACTGTATAAGAACTTCTTCTCGCTACTTATCAATAACTTCCTCGCTCAAAATACGTATGCAGCCGATACAGACATATTTCCCGTGTCCAGCGATATAACACTGCCTGTTCCTCCCTATCATGCACTTTTACATTCAGCGAGAACACGCCATTCTCGAAACGGGTCATACTACTCTTCGCCCCGCTCCACTTGGACATTGGCATGTCGATAATCAACTTTTCAATCTCCGTTGCCGTCTTCTCATTCCATTCCCATAGCGCAAGTTTGCCTTTGTCCGAAAAGTCTTTCCGTTTCCGATATTCCTTCTCCGTCAGGTACGTATGGAAAAAACTCGCCATCTCCCCCGGCGTGATCGGGTCCATCCAGTGCGCTTCGCCTCGCTCCAGCATGTACAGCAGCACGATCATTTTGTAGCTTTTGTTCATGAGTGTCTTCTCCACATCACGCAGCCACGCCTCATGCCGGACGTACACCTCTCCCTCAGCAGGGGACAGCAGCTCCGCCCAATAGAGAAATCCAACATAGGAACCAAAATCGCTTCGATATCCGATACTCTTCGAACGCCCCATCAGATGCAACTCCAGATAAGTCGGAATACGCCCCAGCTCTCGCTTCACATCCAAAAAATCCTGATGCAGCTTCTCGCGGCGCGGCAGCCGTTTGCGGCTTAGCTCCTGAAGCAGATTCACCACTCGGGTCTCCAGATGAATCCCGCAGTTGTCTGGAACTTCCGGTACAGCCGAATCCCGGTCTTTCGCGGTTCCCTCCAGCTCCCCGCGCACATCCAGCAGACTCAACTTTACATCCGCATTGCGGTAATTCCCGATCAGGTCAATGATGACGCAATGTGATTTGCCTTCCGCCAGCCGCAAACCGCGACCTACCTGCTGAGTGAACACCGTAAGCGACTCCGTTGGACGCACAAAGAGTAGCGTGTCTACACTCGGAATATCCGTACCTTCATTGAACAGGTCCACCGTTAACACAACCTCCAACTCACCCGCATCAAGCTGCCGAATCGCTTCCTCCCGCGACATTTCCGATGTTCGCGAATGAAGACTGAGCACCTTCACCCCCTGACTGCGAAAATACGCAGCCAAATAATCCGCCTGACGGATCGACGAGCAAAAACCAATCGTTCTCGTCTGCTTGTGTCGGACCCAGGCTGCATAGATCGTCTCTACATGCTCCTCTTGCAATTGAACGGCCATGAGCTGTTCTTCATCATACTTTGTCCCGATCCAGCGAATCTGCGAATAGTCCGTATCGTCGAATACCCCGTAATATTGAAATGGCGCCAGCCAACCTCGCCGGATCGCTTCAATAAAATGCATCTGGTAAGCCACATTCCCATCACAGAGCGCATACACATCCTTGCCATCCAGCCGATCCGGGGTAGCCGTAATGCCCAGAAGGAACTTAGGCTGAAAATGCTCAATCACTGACATGTACGTCTTCGCCGCCGCATGATGAAACTCATCCACCACAATCAGATCAAAGGCATCCACCGCAAATCCATCCCGGTGCTTCTGCATACTCAGCGTAAAGATCGAAGCATACACACAATCCGCCGCCCCATCCTTGTACTGTCCGTTATAGATCCCATGACTGCGCTCCGGCATGATCCGCTGAAAAGACTTCTTCGCCTGGAACAAAATCTCTTCCCGGTGCGCCACAAACAGCACCCGCTGGAACCGCTGGGCGAAGAAACCCGCCAGATACGTTTTGCCAAGCCCGGTCGCCATGACGACCATCGCTTTGTCGTACTGCTCCTCCATCGTGCCCTGGAGTGCTTCAAGCGCATCCAACTGCGCCAAACGCGGCTGAATCGGGGCAAGCGACAGCTCGGCGGCTTCTTCCTCTTTGTCCTCAGGTAGCCCCGTCTCGAACTCTGCTTCTTCCATCTCCATGATCCGCTGGATCATCTCCGGGTTCTTCTGGTGATATTTGCGGTACTCTTCCTCATACAGCGCAATCGAATCCGGGTTCACTGGCAAGGTTGTCTCGTGGTAGAAGCTCTGCATGAATTTGTCCAAAGCCATCTGGAACGTATACGGCTCCGCTTCCGCATTCATCGCCAGATTCCATTCATACCCCGTCTTGAGCGCCGTGAACGAAAAGTTAGACGAGCCGACAATCAGCAGTCCTTCCCCGTTGTCATGATCGAACAGATACGCTTTCGGGTGAAAAGAAGTGCCCATACTTCGCCACAGCCGTGTCTCAATTCGGGGATGAACCTCACACAGCGCCCGCAATCCTTCTGGCTGTGTTATGTACAGATAATCTCCCGCGAGCATCCGCACCTCGGTCCCACGCTCCGCCGCCCGCTTTAAGTGCGGGGCCAGCAGCTTCACACCAGACTGCATAATAAAGGACGTCATAATATAAATCCCGGATGCATGTTGCATCCGGGCAATCAGTTCGTCTGCCAAGTTATCTGTAATGAGTTTAACGTTAAGCTTCGTCGACATCGATCAGATACACCCGTTCCTGGAATCCACCACGCTCCTCGGCTTTGTCTGCTCGAAGCTTATCCAACTGGGCCGCATTCGCCCCGTGTACCTCCGCCAACGCCCGGATGACCTCCAGCATGTCGGCTAGTTCTTCTAGGGCTTCCTGATCACTCGCTGCATTTACGTACTCATCCGATTCTTCTTGCAACTTCGTTCTTAATTCTTGCTTATACTCCTCCGGGTCCAGAATGCGTGTGCGGCATTCCTTACCGCTGGATGTGATAATATGCGGGATCTTGTCCCGCACCAATTTGTTGTATGTAGGCATGTGGTATAACATCCTTTCTGCTGTGAGAGCCTTCGAGCCTCGCGCTAGAATCTCCCTTTTTGCCATTATACCATTTGCCGTGGTAAGGGAAGGATTGATTTTGTAGTGCAGTAGATTCGATTGAGGAGATGAGAATAACCCATGACTACTCGTATTCGAGTTGAAATGGGCTTTCTGCCAATTAAAGTCTAATTGTTCTGCATCAAACTCTGGTTAAGAAGGATTCTAAGCCAACAGTTTTGCGATAATAGCATTAATATTCGTTGTTTCTTTATCAATCTCGACCAAGCAAGTGTCATCATCCATAGCTGGTTCATAACCGATTCTAACCTTCTCAATTGCATACTTGTTCTTAATATCAAGAATATACTCTATTAACTTCTGAGCTTTTAACGTTGTCTCTGAATTTTCTCCGCTGAACAATTCCTCTTCAGGAAAGTTAATTACAATATCTCCAAATTCCTCATCAAATGAGAATACAATCATCACGTCGTTAAAGGTATGACCCCGGTTAAGCTGAGACAACAATACATTTCCCGTTCCCTTAGGAGAAAGAATCTCTTCAAGGCTCTCTATTTGCTGAAATTCAATATCGTTTTCACTACGGTTATCATAAAAGTGAGAACTTTTGATCTGATCCGCCTGAATGTTCAAATCATTCTTAATGAATCGATCCAGATTATTTTTGTTAAAATCAATTAAAATGATTTCTAAACTTTGCACAATACAGACCCTCTTACATCAGGTAATTCTTCATATCACATTAATTCGGTATTGTAGGCGCATGTAGTTGCTTATGTTCCAACCCAAACCATTGCTCAATATGATTACATAACAATGGAATGTCTTGAATGGCTTGCTCACAGATTTCTTTATATGAATCTTGAAGCACTTCCTCAAGTTCCAAATTCACTTGATATGCCTCAGTTTGTTTAGCATGGTGCACATCCGCTGGCTCAATGACATAATTTTGATTTTTGGTTAAAGGACTTACATAGATCATCCACTCAAGGTTTCCCTTAAAGTGCTGAATACAATGCTTTAATTCCTCGTAAAGCTGATCAGCGTTATGGAATCTAAAATAAAAACCCGCAGGTTTCTCATATATCCGATTCGGATTATACATCTCTGTTCTATTCCATTCATACGAACCTAATTTGGCCAAGGTATACGCCATAAGTTCCGGCATAAGCACCTCTTCTTTACTTTTCATGTAAATACTTTTTGACACTTTATCCACCTCATTTGAGAGTACGTTTACTTACTACAATATCACCATTGTTCTGTCTACTCACTGTATCCATGTATTCCTTTACAGGAACGGGATCACTAGTCAGACGAGGATCATATATATATTTGCCATCAGAATATACAGTATGGTAAACGTATGATTTCATCTCCCCATACTCTTTAACTTGGATATCCTTTAATTCTGTCCTCGATTTAATCGTGAAAATCTCGCCTCTCCCACCTGCCGCATGAGCTAAATCATCTGCAATTTCCGAACAATCGTACGCTAGCTCTTTTTTGTAAAATTTCGACTTCGATTCCATCGTATTTAGAACCGCCGAATTCCCTATTACAGTAGTCGATTCCTTGGTTAATTTAGTTCCATGTTCAGGCGTGGGACTTTTATTAGAAGAAGTCCTCTCTCTCACACCATCTAACCTAGATTTTGATAGAACTGATCCATCTTTCGGAACCTTATAACCCCTATTATACGTTCCTGTAAAAGCCAACACGAGCTTAGCAGTCTGTAAACCTCCAATAGAAACTGCTGCTTGCCATGCAGGTATGGATTCTCCAGTTACGGGATGATGACCTTCCTTAAATGCGCTGATCTGTTCATCATATATATCTCCCCCACTAGACACCGGTTGCTTAGGCCCAGCCCTCATTTCCTCATAGGTACCACCCTGTTCCCAATACTTAACAAACTCCTTTTGCCCTGGCATCCCATCCTCTGCTTCACTGGCAGGCATGTTAACTCCAAACAAAGGGTTATATACCATTCGTCGTTGTTCTTCTGTGTTACTTATATTATGGTTCATCATTGTATGGACAGCAATCTGTCCAGCAACGGCTCCCAAGCTCACCTGTTCCTGATCTGCTTGTTCGAATCTCTCAGCAATCGCGAACAGATCTTGGGATGACTTAACCATACTTTCCAGTGCTCGATCAAGTACTGAACGTGACTGCTGAAAATCATAGAAAAATCGTTCTTGTGTTGCTCCCGCCCACTGAGACTGGATGAATCCGATCCGTGCGGTCAGGTCATTACGTATACCCTCCAACTGCTGCCTACCCTGCTCGATCTGTCTGGATACATACAACAGTTGCTCTGGTGTCACTTTAATTGTACTCATATCATTCTCCGCGTTTGAAATAGGATTTTACCATGTTAGCAGAAGCTTGATGTATATACATCCTTCTAACATCCTAATCTTTCCTTTCTCACCATAACAATATTTCCAACAACGTACTTCGTAGGTCCTAATTCAAAGGAAATCTTCTTAATCTCTTGATTTAACAGAAAATAATTAACAAACACACCAACGGGCACGCCGTTAACAATGCCGCTGTAAAACTGATCTGTGCCGCGACTCGTCCTCCGGTAAACTCTTGCCGTGAAAAGAACATCCAGATCGAGAGGTACGTAGCGCCTAGTGGGAATGAAATTATCCCTCTAAACGTACTCGGTTCCATGTATCCAGTCATCATGCTTTTACCAATTAGGATTAGAGTAACCAATTCCAATATAGATAATATGAAAAACACGATAGCAATCACTCTTTTCAAAATGTACACCTACTTTCTAGACGCAAAGCAAAGAGCATCCTTTGTATTCTCTGCATCATATATCCTTTATTTGGATGATGTCATCTTGTAAGCGTAACATAGATAAATCAAACATTTAACCCAAATGATCAATTAAAAAAACATCTTACTCTGATGAATCCTTCATCAAACGTGCAGATAGATCATCCAATATCTCTTCCGTTCGTTGAATAAGACTTTCGATGTTGTTTAGTTTTAGTGGTTGATCGTGTGGACAATCCTCCAAAGATGACATATGTTGCATCGTGCCGATGAACAATGCAATATCCAATCCGAGTTCAGTGTCCGTATGCACTAAAGGCAAGATTTCATTCATGGTGAGTTCTTTGGGGGGATGAACTGAATGATACTTATGGATATAAAGCGCCTTAATCATGGAAGCTAGAGCCCAATCACATAGAATTAGGCAGGCTTTAAACTGATTGTGATTACACATGATGGCGGAAAGTTTGAGATGATACTTAGCATGTTGGTGGTAGGCCATTATTGTGGTACGTAGCATGTGGTAAGCAGGAGTATGTTTGGAACTAGGTTGTGTGGAGATATCATGGTCTTGCAAACGTGGGGTAAAATCTACTTGGTGATTACAATGTGCTACGGTTATGGACCAATTTCTTGCCATTGTCATCCCTCCAAAGAGTTAATACCAGTATTATACAATAAAATGATACATATAGTAATCAATTAGATTATTTGTATTCTTCGTTTGGTGTTTACCTTGAGGAAACTTGTCTACACTTTTGAACATAGAGAGGTGAATACCATGAACGAGGACAGAGAAGTTCTGAAGCTGGTCGGAGCCAGAATTCGCGCACTACGCAAAGAAAGAGGGTATTCACAGGAATCCCTCGGAGAAAAAGGTGGATTTCATTTTTCATACATAGGACAGATCGAACGTGGAGAAAAGAATGTTTCTTTGGTAAACCTCGCAAAGATCGCTGAATCTTTGGATGTTAATTTGATTCAATTATTTGCTTATATAGAAGAAGAGTTTGAAGTAACTGAAGATGAGAAACAAATCAAAGAAATTGTACAACTGCTAAGAGATTCTTCTCCTGATAATATTCGAGTAGCCAAAAATGTTATTAAAGGAATATTGATGTGAAAGCACGAACCCTATCCGTCCATTTATGGACGGATAGGGTTTCTCTCTACTTTGCACAGTCCATGGTACACATCATTTTGAATTTGCTCTGCTACATAAATAATTCATCAATTCTTGATCCCGACAGTAAACATAACAACCTTTCATACCCCGAGACATCAAAATTTTATAAATATTTTTGATAAGTTTTGTTAGTTCCTCATTCTTAAATTTAAGCCCTCGTTTTCCCATTCTATCTTTGTACTCATCATAATCTGAATAAAGTTCCATTTTCTCCGAATCGAATTTAAGATCATTCCCTATAATTACGCCTACATAATCAAATTCAAGACCTTGAGATGTATGAACGCACCCGATCTGATCTATACCACTCTCATGAATTGCCCAGGTGCTTGATATAGAACGTGCATTCCAAGGCATAGCAAAACGATGTTCTTCAATAGTGACATCCGGAATTTCCCCATTGCGATTACCTTCTTTATCAGCTGTCCAATTCCAAGCAAATCCTGCTAACATCCTCGCCTTATATCCCTGATCGTTTTTACTTTTGATTAGATCGTATACTTCGTTAGGCGTATCTACTAATTTGAATTCAAAAGAATCTTGATCCCAACCATCGAAATTAGCGGTGGGACGAATCTGTAAAGCATCATCAACCCAATTCAAAAATCCTTCTGCTCCAGAACAACGGAACTGTGCTGCTAGTGAATATTCATGCACTTCCGAATCATATAGGGCAGCTAAACGTTTAATCTCGTCTATAGAACCTATATCTTCAGGACGAATACGTTGAAAGTCATCTATGAAAAACACATTCACTTTAGATGCTTTTATGATATCCTCGATCTGATTCTCCCCAAGATATTGATATGCTCCTTTACCTTTTAAACGATGCGCCTCATCCACTACAAGTACGTCGAACATATCAGCTGGCTCTTTGTAAAACTGACTTGATCCCGTAAATAACATCTTTGTCCTAGTTTTGTTTCTAGCTTGTCGCTGAGTCAAGGTCTCTACCATAACCGTCCGGAATGAAGCATTCGGGGCAATGAATTTAACATTCAACTTATTTTTAAGTAATCCACCAAGGGCATTCATAGATATCACTGATTTACCTGTTCCAGGCCCACCTTGCACAATGATTGTGCGTTTTACATCTGTTTGCTTGGCAAGGCTCATAATGGCCTCGTATGCAACCTTCTGCTCATCAAGTAAAACAAAATCAGAGTTCCCTTGAAATAATCCATCGATATGATCGATTAGCTTCTTGGAAGGACGAATCTTACCGTTCTCAATTAAATAAAGTAAATTAACTCCATTTCCTTCACCTACATGCCTTTTCAGAAAATCTTGAAGTTTAGATGCATCATCAGCTAGAAACAAAGGAGCTTCACGGATGATATCCTGATATTGATTATATTGGAGAGGGTCAGGCTGAACTTTTCTGTAATTATGTAGATATGCACATGAGTATCCGTTAATATCTTTAGAGTATACAGCCTCATTCATATCACTCAAATATTGTTTGTATGACCAAGCTTGATACGAAGGATGCGGTGTCTCTCTTGTCCTACCTCCTATAAAAGCCCTTACTACATCTTCTCGATCCATAGCCTCTACTGAATCCCATTGTTTTAACTCAACGATCACAAAGTTATCATTCTTCTGTTCATCCTGACCTGCAATGATAAAATCTATCCGCTTACTTGTAGAAGGAATATTATATTCAATCAATATTCCGCAGTCATCTGCTACCTTCGAATTACGGATAATTTTCTCCATAAACTGCATAGAGTTGTTCCAAGCTCGTACTTCCCCTTGATTAGGTCTTTTTCCCATGCCTTTAATGAATGCTTCTTCAATCTGAACTGTAATTTGGTTGTTATCAACTGATTCCCGGAAAGCTAATGCGTTACTGCTGTAGATAATCATGATGCGCCGCCTGTAATTGAATTAATTCATCTGATTTTTATATGTGATAATCTATTGATTCTTCTCCGTTTCTCAATAATCTTAAAAAATAAATTTTTTCAGAGAGTATCTCTGATCGTTGTTTTGTGCGGAATACTGTCGCTTCCTCAATATGTAACTCATTACCAAGTAAAAAATACTCATTATCAATAGGATAATAGATATACCATTTTATATTGTCCTTAGCCTTAATGTAAAAACACTCCTCAGAGTATTTATTGTATTTCTTCAATAGTTGCGTTGCTGTCTGAATTGTCAAAGCAACAAAACAAATATTCACGAAGGTAATGGTTAAAAGAATAGCTATAATAGAACCTAACAACTGTTCAATTATATTAAAGTTTATAGATAATTGACTTTCTAAAATTGTCGCAACTAAAAAACCAGGTATAAATGAGAACAAACATCCAATATGAAAAATAAAGATTATGGATACCACAATAAATTTATTGGCTTTTGGAAGTAATCTATCAAAAACATCTATCTTAAAATAAGATACATAAATTAGAACAACATAACTAGTAATAGTTCCCCATAGAATATAGTAGACAATGGACGAACTAATTTTAATTTCGTAAAAGAAAATAATTATAAGGCAACTACACAAAACAGAAAAAATAAAATTCATGAAAAATTTAAACATTCTAACATATAACTTCTTTTCTTTAGTGAAGAATAATTGCTCGATTTTAGTAGACGTTACAGTAGTTATTATTTGATTTTTTCTTATAAAAGCAACTAAAGTTCCAATGAAAACAATTATACTGCCCAGACCACTAATTTTTGATATTATTGACCATTCCGCAATTTGACTCCACACTTTCTTACAGCTCCATTCCAACTTATAATATAACTTATATTTTCAAATAATCTTCAAACAATACACTTATTCGCCACCGCCACCATCTTCGCAGGCATCTCTTCCCGCAGTCGCCATACAAAGCTCATCGGTTTGTTCCCCTCATGACTCACATAATCTGCTTCGCCCAGGAAAACAAATGGAGAGGTATAGTTATGCTCCTCCTTATACTCCCGCACGAACAGCACGATCCGGTGGCCTGTCTGGCGGTGATGAATATACCGCTGCGCGGTAGCTGTATGCTCCGACACCCTGCTCTGTGTCTGCCAGTGGAATAGACGCTCGTTAATCGCATAATCCTCGTACAATGTGGAGGGTGAGAAATCTTTGTCCGATTTGTTCAACGTAATGAAGAAAATATCGGTCTGTTCATCTGCAAAATACTTCACGCCTTCACGGAAGGCAGGTGATTGCTGGGCATTCCAGTAACCGAAGGCGGCAAGTACTTGGTCAATAGAGTACAGACAGTGGATATCCAGTGGACAAGTGTACGGGAACGAATTGCTTTTATCCACAAATCGCAGATGAGCCAGATTATATTTAAAAATATCCACAAGTTCTGCTCGGTATGCTTCACAAGACAGCACACGCTGCACACCCTCTTCGATGCTGGTCAGTCCTAGCTTCTCGGGCGCAGCTCGATGGAAGGTGTAATAGAACATAATCAACATGCGCCGTTCATCGGCGGTGGTTGCTTCTTTGCCTTTTTCAATAAAGTCGATCAGGAACGTCAGCCAGCTTCGGGAGTTAATCGTAAGCACAGACGGCAGTCTGCGGATGTACTCCTCGTATTCATCTTCGATGGGTGCTGTTAATCCGGCTTCGGCCAACATGCCGCGGAAATACCTTTTGCCCGTACGTCCACCATACAATTCAACTAGTGTCATCCCGTGATGTTCAACAAAATGAGCCAAGGTCAGCGGTAGTCCGGTGTCTTGCTGGAACGTTTGCAGCTTCTGGATCAACGCTCTGCGATTACGACTCATCTGCTTGAGGTTGCGCATGACGTATTCCTTCGCTTGTTTTTCCAATTGAATGAACGTGCCGCGAGGCAGGTTCGAAAAGCCGTTCTCGACGTAGTACGAGATGGAATGTTTGGTAGCGCCAATCAGGGCGCGGAATTTATCCTGGAACCTGTACTCCTGATGCGCTTGCCCGATGAAGTCGAGCACGGTCAGGCACTCTTTACCATCCGCCATCCGTAGTCCACGTCCCAACTGTTGCAGGAATACGGTCAGACTCTCGGTAGGACGCAGGAACAGGATGGTGTTCACCTCAGGGATATCCACGCCCTCATTGTACAGATCAACGACAAAGATCATGCGCAGTTCCCCGTTCACCAGCTGTCCTTTCGCAGAATGACGTTCCTGTTCGCTCGACCCGCCATGCAGGGCCATGGATGGAATGCCGGCTTCGTTAAATATTTTTGCCATATACATTGCATGATCCACCCCTACGCAGAAACCAAGCCCCTTCACATCGTCCAGATCGGTTACGTATTTGTTCAGACTTTGGATGATCTGGTTGGCACGGATTTTGTTATGAGTGTAGAGCTTCTCCAGTTCGTTCAGATCGTAGCCTTTACGCGACCACTTCACCTGAGATAGATCGACAGTATCGGTGACGCCAAAATATTGAAAAGGGCTCAGGAGCTTGCGGTCAATTGCATCGGTTAGACGGATCTCGGCGGCAATCGTATGATCGAAGTAGGCGGTAATGTCTTTGCCATCCATCCGTTCAGGCGTCGCGGTGAGTCCCAGCAAAATCTTCGGTTCGTAATGGGACAACAGCTTCTGGTATGAAGGTGCAGCCGCATGATGGAATTCATCCACAATGATGTAATCGTAATAGTCTGGGCTAGTGATCTCCGTCAGCTTCATGGAGTTAAGACTCTGAATACTAACAAACAAGTGATCCAGCGCCTCTGCTCGGTAATTCCCGACATGCAGCTCACCAAGGTTCATATCCTTCAGGATATACCGGAACGTGTCCCGACTTTGCTTCAAGATTTCTTCCCGATGGGCAACAAAAAGCAGCTTTGCTCCCGTATGGCTTGCCCGGAATCGCTTGTAGTCGAAGGCAGAGATGACCGTTTTGCCAACGCCTGTGGCGGCGACGATCAGGTTGCGGGTTCGTCCATACAACGTACGCTCGGCGTTCAGCTGTTCCAGCACTTCTTTTTGGTAATCGTAAGGCTGGATGTCGAGGTGAAAGTGGTTGGACTGATCTTTTTTACGATTCAGAGCCGCCTTCAACTGTGCCTCATGCCCTTCATCCTCAGCTACATATCGCGTGAATTCACGGTCATTCCAGTAACTCTCGAAGGTCGCTTCAATCTTGCGCAGCACATCGAGTGAATCTTTCTCCGTCACCTTGAGGTTCCACTCCATACCACTGGTCAGCGCTGGGTTGGATAGGTTAGAGGAGCCGACATAGGCTGTTGTGAACCCGGTATCGCGGTGGAAAATATACGTTTTGGCGTGCAGCCGGGTCACTTTGGTATCATACGAAATCTGGATCTCTGTGTTAGGTAATTTGCTGAGTTCAGTGATGGCCTTTAGGTCGGTTGCCTCCATATAGGTGGTCGTGATGATCCGCAGCTTCCCGCCACTAGCCGTGAACTGTTGAAGCTGTTCCAGCAGCAGGCGAAGTCCGCTGAATTTGATAAATGACACCAACCAGTCGATCCGATCGGCTGTCACGATCTCCTTTTGCAACTCCAATAACATACTCGGCTCGGACTTTGCACCTGTGAATAAAGAACTTTGGGAGATGGGCGTATCTGGACGAACGATTTTGGTATCCCGGACTGCACGAATGCTGTTCAGCTTGGAATACACATGGGTCAACACTTCCCCCTGCTCATCCAGTTGCAATTCATTGTACTCTTCTTCCCCCAGCGTACCTTTCAAGGTAGCAATAATCTCATTACACGTTCGAATCTGCGCCAATACTGCCGTTTTATCTTCCGTCTGTTCCCGCACAATCTTGAGCGCTCGCCGGGTTACCGCCGCCAAATACGTGGACAGCAGCTTGCGCGCTTCCTCTGCATTCAACTTCTCGGTCCCAATGTTATACACATCCGGGTCCAGCGCCGAAATCTCCTGTCTGGTGATGGTGTTGATAAGCTGTTCATATATGCCTTGTTTCATGAATGTACCTCGCGAGAGTTAGGATTTGTGGATAGTTCTCTATGTATATGTTAGCTGAAAGTTGCTTCTTCTATATTATCGACCAATCTGTGGAAGATTTCATTAGTTGTTTGATTTCATAGGAAAAAGCACCTTTACCTGTGGTCTGGTAGAAGTGCTTAATGATATGACTTTAAATCGTGCATAGATGTGCGCAACTCATATCATCTTTTCACTGTATCACTTAGAATTATAAGTTAGTATGACAGTCTTCTCTCTTAAATTGAAAATAAGGTTATCATCTTATCTTTAATAAAGATTGATAAGTAATCGCTTGTTTTTTGAGTTTGAATATCAGCACAAAGGCTAGTTATCTCCTTTTGAAGTACCAAAAGCGCGGCTGGAATAACAAAAATGTTCATTTTCTTTATATTCAGACCCTCATCATCAGTTTCAATCTCAATTCTCTTTATATCGTCATCAGCACGCAAAATATCACCTAGACAATAGACAATCTTGTCTTCTCTAGCCTCCTTAACCACTTTTTCTCCTAATAACCCTAAGAGAACTTGATAATTCGGGTCTCCGTCTTTAAATATATTAATTAACTCAATGATTAGGTCATTCAGAGAAATATTTCTTAATTTCTCTTCCATCCTCTCTCTTGAATCATCTAGAAACCACGATTCGAGGTCCACTGGTGTATCGTCTATTATCCCGGGAACATAGGGCTTAGTGTAAAGAAAATCTTTATTCATTGTTTAACCTACCTTTTAATGTTTTTTATATTCCCCACCTATTTTTTTAGCAACTCTGTCAAATAGCATATCCCACACTGCATCTTTATTACCAGTTTTGAAATATTCTTGTGCTTTTAGATCACTTCTTAGCTCTTTTTGAATATTAGCGAATATAATTCCTATGTCTTCTGCATTTTCTTTCCAACCTTCTGCCCCTCGTTTCATACTCAAATTAGTACCATTTGGAGAAACAGCTCTTATCTCAGCCATATTAAAATCTATTGCAGTGGCTATATCTTCAAGACTGAAAGGCCCGTTAGTTGGATGGTTATGAGTAAATACCGTATCTTTAGCTACATCTTTATGGTTACTTATATTTATAGACTTTTCAGTACCAACAACCGTTTCTCCTATTAAATTACCATTCTTATCAAAAAATTGCCCGTGTTCCAAGGGTTTATTTCGAATTTGATCCTCAAACTTATTAACAGATTCTAAATAATGAGTTCTACCCGTCCTGTCGTTTCCTTTCTCCTTATTCGACTCAGGCTTGCCTCCGCCCGACCCAATGTCGTCCTTTGAACGAAATGCTTTGCCAAACAAAACATACGCCAGGGCCTGTCCCGTCATCGCCCCACCGTAATACCCTGCACCATTCTCATCGATCTGCTTCTTCTGTTCTTCTACAAATTGCTCTATATCTGACCTCGCCGTTCCCGTACCCCAAGCGGTATCCCATGCAAACTGAATGCCACGCCCAACGTCTACAACTTTGCCCACTGTCATGGCATATGCCACACTGCTTAATGTACTGAACGGGTTATCGAAGAGAGCTTCTGCCGTCTGGCCCATTCCCGTTACTGTTTCTCCTACTGATTTATCAAGCAGCCCTACAGCGAAATTTCGCTTTAGTTCTTCTGGAATGTACAGTGCAACCTCACCTGAGCCGTCTGTTGTTCTGAAGTTCATTGCTATAAACGTAAACTCTTTCTGGATTTCGTCCAACAGTCCGAGTGTAGTCGGGAACACTTCTTTCACCTGCATAAAATCCCAAAAGAATCGCTCTCCTGTCACACCAGACCAATCGGACTGCAACATATAGATCGATTTTTCCAGTTCCCAGACCATTCGCTCCAGTTCCTGTTTCTTCTGTTGGACCAACCGGGCCTTTTCCTCTAATAGATCGGGATGTACCTCGATTCGCTGCATTTCCTTATCACCCGCCAACCTGACCTTAGTTTATGTACCTAAATTTTAACAAGTGGGAAGGAAGATTGGAATCAAACGGAAGGATCATTTCCTCAGAGGTTATCCGGTAGTTGGGCAACATCCTTGGGTAACTATTTTTGCACATTAATGCATGGATGAATGCCGTTGAGTCGACTGGGTATCTTGTACAAAAAGAACGACTTCTATTACAGATAGAAGTCGCACAAGATAACAATACAGCATGATTAAATCTTCTTTAAGACACTACAAATTGTACGACAATTGGAGTCCCATCATTTAATGCATCTCCTCCGGGAATTGTAATTGTAGTCGTCGTAGCCGAGGATGTATCTGCTGTTTGCATAAGGCCATTAATATAAAGATTGTAGTAGTTGTAGGTGCCTGGAAATGCGGTTGCAGCTACACCAGCGTCGTTTGTAAAAGCAGTCGCAGCAATGGCAAACGTTGCCCCAGTGCCGGTCCCATCACCAATGGTTGCAACAAATCTTAAACTGTTCTGAAATGGTGTCACAAGTGGCATGTTTCTCACCTCCTACCTAACATAGTATATGTGGTAGGTTTGGGAGTAGTGAAGGCAAAGGAACCAGCAACTAAATCCAATTTTAACCATTTATAATATTGGCTGTTATTATAATTATCTCGATAGTGATAGGTGTCCCTGCAAAGATCACACCGTTTTGTGACGAAAAAAACAACCTCTCTGCACTTACACTGTATGAGTTTCCTGGTTGGACAATCCCGTTTATATAAAGATTGTTGAAACTAGTAAGTCCAACCCCGGCAAATTCGGTTATGCTGTCGCCATCGTCATTTGTGAATTCTGTGGCAGGAATTACAACCGATGCCGACAAATCCAGATCGGTGTCCGGAAAATAGAAGTAACGGTTTGCCGTAGGAATGATTTCAATTCCGGGTACGGTGCCCGGCGGACCTTGCTCGCCTGGGGGACCCGTTGGTCCTTGGACTCCGGGAGTTCCCGGTTGACCTGGCTCACCCTGAGGACCTGCGGGACCCTGCGCTCCGGGAAGTCCTGCTTGACCCGGTTCACCTTGAGGCCCTGCGGGACCTTGCGCCCCGGGAACTCCGGGTTGACCCGATTCACCTTGAGGGCCTGCGGGGCCTTGCGCTCCGGGAACTCCCCGTTGACCCGATTCACCCTGAGGACCTGCCGGGCCTTGCGCTCCCCGAACTCCCGGTTGACCCAGCCCGCCGTGAGGACCAACAGGACCCTGCGCTCCGGGAACCCCCGATTGACCCAGCTCACCCTGAGGGCCTGCAGGACCCTGCGCTCCGGGAAGCCCCACTTGACCCGGTTCACCCTGAGGACCAACCGGGCCTTGCGCTCCGGGAACCCCCGTTTGACCCGGCTCGCCGTGAGATCCGGCGGGGCCTTGGACACCTGCCACACCTTGCGTTCCAGGGAGACTCACAGTCCCCAATTCATGTTGTCTCAACGGAGCGAGCAGGGGGCCGGGCTCACAACATACCGGGTTGCTGCCTCCCCCTCTCGGTAATGCAATGACTTTTTTGTCACGGGCCATTTTCTGTGATCTTAATGGACGCTTCGGTGAGCAGCGCTTTTTCCGATAAGACCTACGGATAATATGGCATCTCTTTCGTTTTCCCAAGTGTTTGTTTCTGCATTTCGACGTAGAACGACTGGGCCTTAATTTGTTGAGGGTGGCTGTCCTCTTGTTCAGATACTTCAAAATGGTCATCTCCTTAGGCCAAGGCACACAGTATATATGCCCTATACTATGTCCTTAGCACATTCGGAGAGTGTGCGAATAACTATGAGGGAAGCCCAATAAAAAAGACAAGAGTCCTGCTATAGTTGTCCTTTGCCTTGCCAGCACGGCTTCATTGTCTCCTCAGTAGGACCTCACAGATCATATTTTATGTTTAACTCAGACGATCCATCAGGATCAAACTTTTTTTCAGTAGACTCTTACCTCTCCTTAAAATGCTGAACGATCTCTTTCGGTTCCTGCGTCTCCAATGTAATCTGGCCTTTCTCGAATAGGATCATGTACGGATATGATTTCAGACCAAAAATCTTCTCATAATTAAACTTATTCTCATCACGGAAATTATAAAAGGTTACGTTAGTTATTGGGCCTTCTGCCCTCAAATTCTCGTTATTCACTTCATTTAATTGCGTCTGTAACTCAACAATAAATGGTCGCTCCGAAGGTCGGTCGGTAAATACAATGAGTGATGCATCATTTCGTTGATTTTGCGTTAGATAATCAATGGCCTTCTCTCTATTGTTCTGACTACATCCTGTTAATAGGAGTATCAAAATACATAACACCCAAAGCCTCTTCATTTATATAACCACCCAAAATATGATATAATTGGTTATTAACTATTAAATTCACTTCATTAAAAAATCTATTCGCTGAAAGGAAGATGCACATTGAACAAAAGGAATATCATCATCTTTATCATTATTGCTCTTATCATATTGATACTTCAACTTGTGCTTTATTTTTCTGTAACTAATAAAGAAGAATCCACACTTCCCGATTCTAACATCCCACTTCAAACCAAAACCGTAGATGAGCTTACCATCTCACTGCGTAATGCAAACTAACCTATACAGATCATGAAGTGCACTTGGGTTATGAGATTCAGGGTGGTGGACAGTCAATGCTTTGTACAGATAAAATCTCGATTTTTCACCTTTCAAATAGCAACAAAAACCTGCATAGCCAGCCTCGGCTTCACAGTTTTTATTAAGAATTTGCATGTGGATACATCTCATTTACAACTTAGGCAACCAAAAGGGGTTCTCTTCCTTCTCACACCCGGTTAACACGTAAAAAATATGTCCCTGCTCACTCTTCATCGTACCGATCCCTTTGCAGGTGTCTGTCTTCATTCCCTGTTTGGAGCCATAGGCATCCCTTGAGTTATCGTAAGTCGATTGAATAGCTGTACCATCATAGATCAATTCCTGGATAATGGGCCCACCTTCAATGGTATACATCGTTACACGAACCTGATCCTGCTGTTTTTTCTTCACATTTTTCATAAATGTGTCCCACTTATCTTCGTTCCGTATGCCTCCATGAAGCACAACCACATCGCCGCTTTGCTCCGCTTGCTCTGGATTATGAGGCTCAATAATTTCTGGGAATGATTTCGTGATTACTGGAGAATCCGTTGTTGGATCATTTGCCTGACAGGCAGTTAACAGCATTAAAGCTAACGATAGGATAAGCATACTTTTTCTCATTCCATCACCTCATGTATGAAACGCTTCAATCTTATCCTTTGTTGCATGATTATGCTTAATTTGTCATTTATCTGTAACTCCCTCGTTGTCCCGAACGTACTCTCACACCTACATACAAGAAAAACCCTTCACGCAAGCGATTCAGATCCACGTTCCCATGAACCGATGCCTGCTTGAAGGGTTTTATATTTCCATCACATTTATTTCTCGAATCGGAACCAGCCAAAGTCAAACTGACTGCCTGGCAGGAAGATAAAGCTTACTTTCTGCTCACCTTTCACCTGTTCAAGCTCAAACACCCGCTCCTCATATCCACCCGACTGGGTGAACTCAACCAACTGGTTGCTCTGTCCGTCCGCACCTGCAAAACGAATATGAATGGTATTTTTATCAATCGGCGAATGACCGTAGATCACGAGCTTGGATGTGCCTTCTGCCGTAAAGTCCATGTTTTCAAACTCCAGCGATACATTGTTCCCGATACCTTCTACTCTGTCGCCCTCAATTTTGAACGTATCTCCGTAGAGATGATCACAGGATGCAGCCGCATTCTGTTCAAAGGCCCGACTCTGACGTTCGAAGGAAAATCCTTTAATATGAATCTTCTGCTTCAGCACAAAACAGATCGACGTGATCCCGCTAAGACGTTTGGATAATTGGTACGTCTCTTCCTGGTACACATTCCAAATGGACTCTTTGTCATAAACCACATCTGCGATCATCGTACTTCCTTCTTCATCCGGCATACCTTCCCAGATCTGAATGAAGTAGTCCTCAGTGGATAGCGTGAAAATAGGAATCGTTATGGTATCGGAGCCGTACGGTCCGAAGTCAATATTACGGAAGCCTACATGCGTCTCTCCATCCCGACTTGTCGCTACCCCGCGCTCATTACCGTTACCTACCTCACCTTTGGTGTAATCGTACAGTCCGCCCGTGATGAAGCCGTATGGATCTTTGTAGGCTGTGCCGAGACCGTCCGCCTTGAACTCCAGCTGGGAGATGAGTTTCGTTTTATCCGTACCATTGGTACTGGTTGCGCGAAGCCGGAACTCCCCGTCACCTATAGCCGATACCTTCACCGCATGTTGATGCTCACCGTTATCGCCCGTTTCTGCTTGAACAGCTTCCACTTTGGCAATGTTGGATTCAATTCCTGCATCGTTCACAACAGCCCACTCTATGTCGCGGTAGGAGGTGTTCTCCGGATACAGCTTGGCGGTTACGACCAGCTCCGGGTTGGACGGATCGAGCAACTGTCCTGCACTACTGATGATCTCGATTTTCCGCAAAGGAATCTCCTGAGCATTTCCCGTAAGCACCGGACGTTCTTCATTGTTCATGAAGACAGGTTGTACTTGTTTCACGTCATTAAGTTCAGCCGTCACAACTAGAGATTCAAATTCAGCCGTTGCTCCTTCCAACCCTTCGGAAGAAACTTCAATCCGTACCGTTCCAGCTTCATTTGTCGCTCCGATGATGGCCATCAGTTTACCGCTGAACAGTCTTCTGCTCAATCCTTTGTATGGATCATAGTCCGTGCTGTCCCCGTTATCCAGACCCAGCAATCTTCCTGCACCCGTCACCTGAACTTGTACGCGGTTGTTTGCATTGTGAACTGGATTACCCGTTTCATCTTCAACATCAATTTCTACAAAAATCAGGTCTGTGCCATTCGCTTGTAACTGCTCCCGATCCGCTTGAAGACGAATTTTCTTCGCATCCGTATAGGATCTTTGTGCATCGGTTGCAATGATTTGACCGTTCTCATCGTAAGCGATCGCTTTCAGCTCGCCCTCTTCATAAGGCACTTTCCACCAGCCCGACAACTGTGTTCCATTGGCATGATCAATATCGTACGTACCAATGGTTTTACCATTAAGTTGCAGCTCAATCTTCGGCGCGTTGCTGCACACGCGTACATCAATGATTTGCCCCGGGCTGAAATCCCAGTAAGGGAACAGGTGAACCATCGGACTTTTCTTATAATCCGTCCAAGCCGCTTGGTAGATATAATAAGAGTCTTTCGGGAACGTTGCCGTATCCAACTGTCCAAAATACGAATTCTTCGTATGATACGGTGTCGGTTCTCCAATATAATCGAATCCAGTCCACAGGAACTGTCCCAGTGAATACGGTGTATCCCGTTCTGCCAAGATGCAGTATTCTGCCGACTTCGCGCCCCAGCTGGTCGTACTGTTACCCAAAGCCGAGCACTGCTCGTCGTCATCTGCCAGAATCGGCTGTTCGAACGGGAAGTGATAAATGCCCCGACTCTGCACCACAGAAGACGTCTCACTACCATAGATGATCCAGTCCGGATGTTCTTCATGATGTTTGTCGTAATATTTTTCCGCGTAGTTGTAACCTGCCAGTTTCACGATATCTGCGCATTTTTGTGCATTTTCCCAAGGCATATAGTTCGAACCAATCGTCACGCCAGCATTACCTTTTGGATCAAATTCCAGCACATAGTCCATTAACATGCGAGTTACTTCCTGTCCACGCTCATCCGCATGGGTATCGTAAATTTCGTTCCCGATACTCCACATGATCAGACTGGCATGGTTACGGTCACGCTTCACCCAACTCTTCACATCCGTATGCACCCACTCCGGGAAAAATCTCGCATAATCGTATGGCGTTTTGGCACGTTCCCACATATCAAAGGCTTCAGACACAACCAGCATACCCATCTCATCCGCGAGTTCCATGAACTCTTTGGCAGGCATATTATGCGCGGTGCGGATAGCGTTAACGCCCATTTCTTTGAGCAAAACGAATCTTCTGCGCAGTGCCGTCAGGTTAAACGCAGCCCCCAGCGCCCCGAGATCATGGTGTTCACACACACCGTTCAGCTTCATCTTGACCCCGTTCAGGTGGAACCCTTCATTGGCATCCAGCTTGATATCCCGGAATCCAATACCCTGTGATACCGATTCAACTGTCCTATGTTCCTGATCATCCGAGATCAATCGCAACTCTGTCACCAGTTCATACAGATGCGGTGCATCTGGGCTCCACAGGTTTGGATTCTCCACTATGATCTGTTGGCTATCTGTCGATGCGGCCGCATTCTCATCCACCGAAGCCGTAACATTCGCTTGGCTGGATGCCACCACCTGACCTTCATACCGGATCGTATGCATCAGTTCTGCTTGCTGATTCTGTTCCAGGTTCAGCTCCGTATCCACTTCCACCTGCCAGCCATCCGTCTGTTGCTTGATGGATACATAGATCCCATCCGTAACAATATGGTTGCGGTCTCTTTTTTTCAGCCACACATGGCGATAGATTCCGGCCCCGGAATACCATCTGCTGTTCGGGCTCTGATGCACCACTTTGACCACAATCTCATTGTCGCCTTCCACCAGTGCATTCGTGATCTCATGTTCAAAAGCAGAATATCCATACTTCCACTCCCCAACCAGCTGCCCGTTCACATACACCGAAGAGTCCATGTATACGCCATCAAAACAAAGCAAAAGTTGCTGCTCATCCTTCGTGTAATGGAACGTCTTGCGGTACCATCCAATGCTGTCCTCATACAGTTCAAGCGTATTATATATCAGCCAATCATGGGGAAGCTCCACAGGTTCATACACCAGACCCTCAGGTTCCGTAACGTCCAGCTTGCTTTTCGCAAATTGCCATCCATCATTAAATAGTCTCTTCTGATTCATGTTAGTTTCTCACTTTCTTGAAGTAAATTATGATTGCGATTACAACAGTAAATGTCGCTTTCTCCGAAAACCTTTTCGGTAATACACAAGTATGACTATAACACATAACCCGATTATACCATCAGTCTCTTTCCTGTAACTCCTTTTCATAAGATTTTTAGCCATAATGATGAACGTTTTATTCCCTCCAAGCATTGTAACTTTCGATGACAACAAGCCAAAAAGGCAACCCGTCAACCGGGTCACCTTCTCTGTTCTATAAAGGCCAATATATCTTCTTTAGGGGCATTAATGATTTAGCCTCTGAATCAAATGCATCATAATGCTGATTAATCAGCTCTACCAGAAGATCTGCATCTACCAAAGAAACTGGAATGTTAGAACGTTCTGCTTCATACTTAGCCTCTCTGGTGAATCCCCCAGTTGAAACATAAACTCCTTGATCACCGGGTCTTAACCCTCCGATAAAACTTCGAATCTCATTGGATCCCATCGCGTTTTTCCTATGTTTAACTTCCACCATAATTCTAGGCTGTTGCAGCCCCAAACCATCTGGTGATGCAATAATATCTCTTCCGCGATCAGGTCCTTTTACAGATATTCTTGTTTTGTATCCCATGCCTCTTAAGACACCAGCTACCAGACTCTGCATTTCTTCCCAATCTAAATGATTGAATTTGTCCTTTATAAATTCATGTGCTCTCTCAATTACATCCTCTTTAATCGCGTCTAGTTCCGCCTGCTCTTTTTCTGTTTCTTCTGGATGTAGATCAAGGGGTTCAGATCTTTTGGATTTCAAAAAGTGAGTAAGTTCCTTCACTGTTTCAGGCTGTAATGCAAAAAGTGTAATCTTCGATCCTAAGGTACTGCGTGTATTTGCAGTTAAAACATCCCGATCTACTTGTCCCGTCCACGTCACCTTTCTATAATGTTTTTTGTCTGAGATCATACCTTCACCGTACTGATAATCGGAAATGATTTCTCCAATTAGATACTCGCGTGTTTGAGGGTCATATGTAACTACCAGATCTCCTACTTTCATATCATTAGCAAATCTGAATAACTGACCTGCTGTAATATTTACTTTACCATCCTTATAATCAGGATACTCGTTACGAAGTCTTTTCTTTACATCGTCGGTATGTCTTACTTGTGTCAATGAACCTACTTCATTCCAACCAATAGCTATCACTTGTGTTTCTTTAAACTCTTCAAAGAGGTAGGCACTCTCACCGGCTCTAATGAACCAATTATTTTTACTCATAAGTTCCTCCATAACTTGCTTATTTCTAACTTAATTAGAAGTTTCGGCATGGAAATGACATTCCCTGCATGAAGACTGTATATAGTTCAGTAATTTATTACACTTCGAACTGCATGATTATTGTTAACCAAATCTAAAAGGTGACTTGAATTATCTCAAGTCACCTCTTCTTTGAATATGTCTTATGCACCTTTAAACTCACCTAAATCTCTATCCCTTGTAAAAAGGGTTCCACCCTATGCCTTTGCCCGATGGCATCGCGCCAGGCACTCCGTCTGCTTCAAGCAGCGGACGGACAACTAACTTCACGGGCCACTCCCTGCTCTCGAATATCGCATGAGCGAGCGCGGCCCGGTCGGATTCGGGAAGCTGCACATGTTGCAGCGCTTCCTTCCAAGCCTGCTCCGTGATCTCCCATAACTTCGTTTCGGGAATGTGATACACCTCGCTAAGTGCATCCATGATCGCAGCCAGATTCACCTGCGTCCCCAAAGACTGCACATAAAAGATCAGCTTCTGGATCGTCTCGTTATACAGGCTGTTCGAGTAGCCAGGTCGAATCTGGTAGGCAGGGTCTGCAATGCCATGTTTGTCCAGATAAGGCTGATGCAAACGCACCGAATCATGATCGCGGAACAATAGACCTTTTACCTCATTATCCTTCAACACCAGACAGCAGTTCTGACCATGAATCTCGGGTACAACGCCCACCTTGAACAGACGCATCACGATGTCATAAAACGTCGTAGCTATGCCGGCATAAAAGTCGAGAACATTCGTGCTGCTCAGATGATCCCCCAGAATGTCCTTTAATAGATGATGCCCTTCCAGATTCACACCGAGTGCGGCCATTGGAATGACTCTGTAGGCTTCATTAAGCAATTCAGTGGGATACACACGAATCTGTGCAGCCAGATGGCGGGGATGATCATCGAACAGTCCCATGGATTCCGGCATGAAGCCCCACCAGTTCTGCTCTTCGCACATATACACCTTGTCCTTCAACGTCTCGTCACAAGCAACGGCCTGTCGTAGCATCCGTTCACCAGCAAGACCATTCAGAAGTTTGACCACCGGAAGATAACGAGCAGCCCCCAACGACAGCACACTAACCGGTAGCTTGAGCATTAGGGTGGATTCAGTTGACGGAGCCATCGAGCGCAGAGAGGATGTGGCCTGTACGTCGCCCACTTCTATGTCCAATACGATAATGCTACCCTCTTCGATCTCTCCCGTGAAGCGAGGCAGAATCACATGCTGCAATTGCCATGGATGAACAGGCATCGGCAGATATTCGTACAACGTAATCCCTTTTCGGGCAAACTCGGCTTCCATCACTCCGCGCTGAACATCGTCTAACACATCCAAAATGGACAATCCATCTTCACACCCTTGCTGCACGGCATCCAGCCGTATAGCCACCCAGCGCAGCGAAATCGCCTTCCCGAATTCTGCTGCATACCGAGTTACATCTTCTGCGTTGAATCCCACCTTGGCTTTGGACGATGGGTGAAATGGACGATCCCGCAATGCCGCAACGCGCTCACCTTTGATAAACCATTCATACGCAGAAGCCGGGACATTAGCGGACAGATACTGGACTTGTTCCCAGCCCAAAGCATACTGCTCCACAGCAATGTCCAGACTAACCAGGAATTCCGCCACCCCAGGCTGCGCATAGGCCTTATCCGACAAAGCCCTCTGTAACACCGCACGTCCAACTTCTGTCGGAGTATCAAGGAGAACCCAGCTTCCATCAGTTTTCTCCTCGTAGATCGGTGAACCCTGAACCCACTGAGTCCCCTGTCTTACTCCTGTTTCAACCAGACACAGCACGCCTTGAGTGTGCAATCTATAGCGAGAAGCTACATTCTGATTATGCTCTTCGCTGTCATATCCCTTGTACAATCGACGGAACGGTGCAGGTGCTTCGGCAAAATCAATGAATGGGTGATCCTTCATTGGAAGCAATTGCTCCGCCAAGAAAGAATTCATCAGATCCGCCATAATCCGGCGTTCAGCGGCTTGCAGACTGGAACGCTTCATCATTGTTGACATGATTATTGTCCTCCGTTAGATAATGGAATGCCGGGTGCGGATGCCCCAGAAAATCATGATGCGAGATGGTCCAGCAATAAGCCCCTGACTTTTCAAACAAAACAATATCTCCCACGCGCAGCAGTGCTACCTCCGCATCAGAATGCATGCGATCCTTGGGTGTGCATAGCTCACCTACGATATGGACTCGACGATCTCTTACCTCTGGCCGGGCAAACGAGTGTTTCCAACGATCCGTTGCCATAATCTGAAACGGGTGGTTATGCCCCCATGAAGCAGGCAGACGATTGTGGTGCGTACCTCCCCTTAACACGGCAAAATACTGATCATGAGAAGTTTTGATATCCGTAACCTCTGCTGCGTAATACCCGTGGTCTGCCACCAGCAGTCGACCCGATTCAAAATACAGCTGGCCTCCGCGTGAAACAAGGCGCTGTCTGGCTTCACTTTGCTCCAACAGGGAAGTGAATAATGGCCAGTCAAATCCGGGGCTGCCATCATACGTAACACCGAACCCACCTCCTGCATTCACCACTTCCACAGGAAGATCATACTGTTGCTGCCACTGTTCCACCTTTTGCAAATACAACTCGATCATCTCGGCGTGCAGCCTTGCATCCATATTGTTGGACAAGGAGTGAAAATGGAACCCGCTTAACCGAACCACACCCGCGCCTTCCACACGAATGAGTTCAATGGCTTCTTCCACCACCTCTTCATCGATTCCAAAAGGACTCGGCCCACCGCCCATGACAATCTTCGTCCGAGGTAACGTACTGCTCCGCAGATTGATTCGAAGAAGAATGCGAACCTCCTGCGCTAGACCCTGTTGTTGTTTATGTTTCGGCTCATGTTCCTGCTTCTGTCCTTGATCCTGTTTTTGCTTCTGCTCTTGCATCAGTTCCTCGCCGTATGCTTGCGTATATCTCTGCTCCGGCTTCAGTTCCCACTCTTGCTTCTGCCTGCTCCCCTGCACCTGCTCCTGCTCCATCGCTCTCTCTTTCGCAATCGCAATAATGCGCCGCAGCTCCAGCAAACTTTCCACATGAATGTAACTCACGCCATTCTCGATGGCTAGCCTCAGTTCGCTCTCCTTTTTACCCGGACCTCCAAACAGAATCGGAACCTCGCGACTTACCGCTCTAACCTTGAGTAGCTCTCCAATCGAAGCCACTTCAAATCCCTTCACCAATGGAAGCAACGCCTCAATGATGCGCAGATCTGGATTCGCCTTGATGGCGTAGAACAATCCTGTGTTTCCGGGCATACAGCCTAACATCTGACGTACCTGTTGCTGAATGCCAGCCAGATCGTATACATACGCACATACCGGATCTTCCATCCCTCGTTGCAGTTCATCTATCGCATGCCATACACTAGCTTTCATATCTGCCCACCCGCATTCTTGTAGTCATTCCGTTTTTGGGCATACGCCCGAAACGCCGTATTCCGATCATCACCAAGCACGTATATATGTACTCCCCGCTCAGCCCAGAGAGACATATCCTCCACACCTCTGGTGACCGTTGCATAAGGTACTTCGCACTGCTGGGCACTAGCATGCAATTCATCCAGCGCACGTCTCACGTCCGGGTGCTCTGTCTGCCATGGCACGCCGAGGGATTGCGACAGATCAGCCGCTCCTTCCAATACAAAACTCACCTGTGGGTGAGACAGAATCTGTTCACTTTGCCGCACGCCCTCCACACTTTCGATCATGGGTACAACCATCACCTGTTGGTTCGCTTCTTCAATGTATCCTGTGAGCGGATATTTCCCAAATACACTGGGACGACCACTATTCAAGCTCCGCGTGCCAACCGGATGGTAGTAGGCGTGATGAACCGCTTCTTCCACCTGCTCCAGTTGCTCGACATGCGGAATGACGATGCCTTGTGCGCCACAGTCCAGCACTTTAAGAATCTCCGCTCGCTCCACCTTCGAGATACGTACCAACGGGGTTAGGCCGACCAGTTCCGCCGCCCTGATCAACTCTTCCACCGATTCCATCGATGTTGCGGCATGTTCCAGATCAATAATGACAAAATCATATTCCGCATGTCCGATCATCTCGACGATCACCGGGTGTGGTATGGATACAAAAAGGCCGTATACGGGCTGTTTGCGTGCAATTTTTTCCTTCAGCGTGTTAATTCTCATTCGACGATTCCCTTTAATTCGGGCGTTCTCTTTGATTCAAGTACATCCTTTGATATCTTGAGCGGATTGCTCGCTTTGCGGAAATATAACTCTCCATCCCCATACAGACGGCGCTTGGTCATCTCTTCGATCAGTGCATCTTCGGCAAAAAGGTCAAATGCAACGAATCGATCCGTGTACTCCGGGTGCTCTCGCTGATAATCCACAATTACACCTGCGCACAGCTGCCAGAACGCTTCCTCCGACAGACCAAACTTCTCCAAAGCCAGCGCAATATCCGTCATGCATATAAAAAAGAACGCATCATACGTATAGTCCCGGACTTCCGACACATCTCCCGCATAGATGAAGGAATACCGATTGAACTTGCGATGAGTTTCCGGCTCGGGATTCAGCTTCGGTGCCCGTTCCGGATACATCAGTTGATCCGGTACATAACGAACACCATCATGCAGATCCTTGATAATGATTCGTTTCGGTAGATCATCTTCCAGTACCAAAATGATATTCTGAGCATGTGATTCCAGCGCAATTCCGTATGCATAGAGCAGATGGATAATCGGCAATGTAACCGTGCGAACAAGGGCCTCGCTCCACTTTTCCACCCTATGTCGTTCTACAGCATCCTGGATAAATGGAACACCATCCGGCTGCACCAACATCAATGCATTCAGCGGCCATGCCGTCTCACCTTGCTTCAGGTGAACCGATACATTCTCTCGCCAGATGGCACCAAGTGTACCGTAGGCCCGTCCATACTGGGTTGCAGGCAACTGTTCATAACGGAACGACAGTCCCATAATTTCTTTCAAAATGCCAAACTGCACCTGCTGCAACAATTCATCTTCACGAACAAGTTCATCCAGCCAATCGCTGATCAGTGGCGCGTTCTGGGTCGTATGCTGTGCCAGAATACGTGTGCTCGACGTGTTGGTGATGCTAAGTGCCAGCTTGATGTAAGGGGCTTCCGGATTCACCCGATTCGACAGCGAACGGATCGACTGCTGCGCACGATAGGGCGAAGACGATGGACCAAGATACACGATGTCTCCATCCATCAGTTGACGGGCATATACCGATTCCAACTGGTGCTCCCACTGCCATGGATGAACCGGAATGAATACATATCGATCACCAATGTCAGAACCTATTCCTATGCCAACCTTGCCGTCTTCCCTACCCGAGCTACGGACTGTTTCGCCTTTTTCACGAACTCCCCCATGAAGCTTCGCTTGGATTGTCTCTCCAACGCTCTCACCAACTTCGGCACTGCTCCCAAGCTGATCTGCACTCGCCGCATATGCGTTGACGTTCTCACCCGTGTCCGTAAAACCTTGTTGTTGCAGGATCTGTTGAAGTCGCTGTACGTCCACTGCGGTCAGATGTTGTCCCACCAGTTCTTCCGAGCTATACCCTACGGATACAGCGGTCTGAGCCAAATCTTTTTTCACAGCAACCCAGACTAATGAAACCTCCGAGTTAAATTCAGGGCCATAGGCCAGATTGTCTTTCAAAGAAAATCCCAGCCTCGACTTATAACTCGGGTGGTACAGATGACCGTCGGTCATGTGACTTTCGAGCGCATCATAATGCCGATCTTCATTTGGAATGTTCAAGGGCAATATAGCTTGGCACTGGCTGTCCTTTGCCATCGTTTCGAGTAGTTCCTGGATAAAAGCCGTGACGTTTGCACCCTTCAACGCGTTCAGTACGATCTCCTCCAAAAACAGATCCAGATCGGTGCAGGATACGCCCTCTCTTTGAATCGAATCCTTCTTCACCTTCACCCGGCCGAACGAAAACTTTCGCTCCGCTTCACACGTGTACGCCACAGAATGACCGGAAGATGTAAGTCCCTCGGTTCGCCATTCGCTCCCAATTACATGACTGTCTAGAATGCCTTCGAACCACATCGCCTCCAGCGTCTGCCGCATGATCCGTTCCTGTACAGCCACGTAAACTGCTTCTGTCCTGCCGCCTGCTTCAGCCCTGTATCCCACGACTCCCACGCACTTCACTCCCCATTCGTTTCATTACATTGCTCACCGGCACGTAGGCCGGGGTCTGGCTGATCCCCCTTAGACAACTCACCAAGTTTTGTTTGGCCAGAAATGCATCCGTTGTCAGCAGATATTGCACATATGCATTGCCCGTTCGCTCCAGTTCCTCCACAAGGACCTCACGTACCTGCTTCCAGAAATGCTCCTCCGGGACGTTCACATCTCGCGCCATTGCATGAATCAGAGACCCCAGATGATTGACGATAAAATAATACGATGTCCGCGCCCAGGCTTTCTCTCGCGAATAAAATAATAAATCGGACGCAGCACCATCCTGCTCACGGATAAGTTCCTCATCCACACTGACCCCTTCCAGATCGCGGACGATAAAATCCACAGGCAACCCATCCTTTAAGGTCACAAGGGTATTCTGCAAATGGGCTTCAAAATGAATACCTTTCTCTCCCGCCGCCCTTACAATCGGCAGCAGCGAACATGCCAGATATCGTTCCAGCCAACGCTCGGCAATGTCACGTCCACCACCCAGCATCGTCATCAACCTAGATCGCATCCCGGGAAGTGGTGCTTCAACCAGACTGGATAAGACATACGTATTCTCAACATCAAACTCAATGGGCCGATAAGCTATCGTAAACAGACTGGTTAACTCTTCATCTTCAAAAGCACAAGTCGCTACACCCGTCTCATACGCAATATGTGTGTTCGGTTCAGCACCGAAGCAGTCATGCTGCCTGACGTATCTGGAGGCATCTAATGTTCTGTGCATCTGCTCAGCACTGTTGGTGCGAATCATGTTCGTGATCTGCATATTCAGTGACAGCTTGATATTACAGTTCCATTCGGGAACATAGACCGTACGGACCGAAGAAGTTGGATAGACGATAGGCCCCGCACTACCGAGTAGGATTAATTTTTCATCTCGAATATAGTGCTGTACCTCGGACAATCGTGATATGTATGCGTATTGCCATGGATGGACAGGCAGCAGCCCATACATTTCACTCTTTTCTTTTAAAATAGGCTCCACATGGCTCCACAGGAGGTCCTGCAAATCCATTGCCGCCTCGTCATCGACCCATTCCTGCACGTAGACATCCTGCCTCACGGCGATATAACAGAGTTGAAATGATGTCCGTAACTCCGGACTGTACTTCTGCACATCATCCTCGCTGAAGCCTTTGGAGTTCTTCGGAAACGGATGGAACGGATGACCATACAACAGTGACTGTTCAGATGTGCGATAGTCATGGATGTCGAGACCGGCTGCTTGTTCGATATACAACGTAAGGTTACCGACACTGTTATCTACCTTTTGTGCAAAATCTTTGGCATACGTCGCATCTACACGATTCGTATTCTCGCCCTTTGGATGTGCAATATCCACCTCAAGTGAACGCTTCATTTCCATCACACTTTTCTTCATTCCATGTTGATCCGAACTCGCCCCCTGTTCCCCATTCCCGCTTAGCTCAGATGTGATCCAATGAACCAGATCGCTATAATGCACCGCTTCCCCGCCAGATTCCATGCTGAGGTATTCATGCTCCCCTATGGCAGAGTAATAAGACAAGTGTCCTGTCACCTTCACCCTACTAGCTTGAAAAGTAACAGTGTACGTCAGCGTATTTGGATTGATCCAAATATCGCTTTCCTTCTCTAGCGCAAGCTCACGGATGTAACAGTTCAACAGCAGCTTGCACGAATGTTCATGAGCCTGCTGCTCAGCTTCAGACCGGAGCTTGTTTTCCATCTCGAACAATGATGCCAACCTTCTTTCGGGTTATAAGTAAGACCAGGGGAAGTGTAAGCAGTATGGCGCAGCCAAGTCCGATACAGATCTCTTTGAGTGCTCCCCATTTTGCCATCTCCATGGACGTTCCTGCCCCGGCAAGCCATTGCCAACGCATATCGTAATACAGGGTCATTCCCATCACCGCAAACGAAGAAGCCAGCCGCTCAATTGTGGTTGATAACACCGACCCTTCGTGCATGTCTTCGTCCGGTAATGCTTGCAGGCCAATTGCAGAGATACTCATGCCTGACAGACCAACGCCAATTCCACGACAAGCCATGAGTATACCGATGATCCAGATCGATGCTCCCATGGGCAGAACTGCAAACGACAAGATCGATATGGACACCAGCAACGTCCCCCATGCGATAAAATGTATGGACCGACCGCGATCCAGCAAGCTGCCGCCAATCCACATGAACAGACTTGTACAGATCGACAAGGGAATGAACAACGCACCGGACAAGGCCGGCGACAGGTGGAAGACGTCCTGGAACAATAACGGCAATGCAAAGATCACGCCAAACATGACACAATCCTGAATCGTCGAGATCAGTACAGTCAGCGGAAAGACGGCATTACGCCGCAGCAACTGGTACCGGATCAGTGGTTCCTTGCGACCGTTCTCGGTCTGGACAAAACGAATGAGCAGCAACACACCGAGCGCAATCAGCATCCATGGTACCCATACTGCCACGACAGGACTTGCGTACAACTGTACCCCCAGACTAAGGGCACCTACCGCGCAGATGAGCAGCATGACACTGGTTGGATGCCATTTTTTCCTGCGGGCAGGGATATAGGTCTGAATGACTCGACCGCAGCCAATCAACGAGAATATAGCCAGTGGCACATTGAGCCAGAACAGCATTTCAAGCCGTCCATACTGAATGATGAATCCACCCAGCGTAGGCCCGGCAGCCGGAGCCAACATAAGCAGCAAGCCCCACGCTCCGGTAATTCGCCCTCGTACCTCCGGTCCGTATACATCAAACAGCAACACAAGTGATAACGGAATCATCAGCCCCGCGGCAACGCCATGCATGAAACGAACCAGCAACAGTACCTCAATAGAGTGATAAAACAACGCACCTGCTACCGAGAACAGTCCATAGATACTGATCCCCAACATATACGTCTGCTTACGCCCCAGTCGGTCCACAATCAGGGAAGCCAGCGGCATCGTTAACGTCATAGCCAGCATGTACAGCGCGATAATCCACCCGCCTGCTGTCGTAGAGATCTGATAATATTGCACAAAATAAGGCAGCAGCAGGTTAAATGCACTGTTGGTCAGTACCA
The DNA here is from genome assembly GCF_037993015.1 of Paenibacillus sp. FSL E2-0151. Classification (NCBI taxonomy): domain Bacteria; kingdom Bacillati; phylum Bacillota; class Bacilli; order Caryophanales; family Paenibacillaceae; genus Paenibacillus; species Paenibacillus sp. FSL E2-0151. The sequence goes on along the minus strand of NZ_CP150308.1, from coordinate 1,182,659 downwards.
GCGAAAAGGCACCGAGCAGAATCGCGAATAATACTGCATGCCTCTTCATTAGTGACAGCTTCAACATGCCGCCGTTGCTAAGGCAATGGCTTCAGCTATTGATTTCTCAAAGATCGCCAGGATCGCGCTCGATTCCTGCTCTGTAATATTCAATGGCGGCAGAAAACGAACAACAGCTGAATGACGCCCACCCAGTTCTACAATCAAGCCATTCTTAAAGCATTCACGTTGAATAGACTCGGCCAGCACTCCGTTTGGCAGATAATGTCCCAGACGATCCTTGCGTCCTGTTGGATCAACCACCTCAACGCCAATCATCAACCCTCTGCCTCGTACATCACCAATCTCTGCATATCGCTCTTTTAATGCATTCAGTTGATTCATGAACTGCTCGCTGCGCAGATGCACGTTGTGCAGAACATCCTGCTCCCGAATATAACGAAGTGTCGCAAGTCCCGCAGCCATGGCGAGTTGATTGCCACGGAACGTGCCTGTGTGCGCTCCGGGCTGCCATTGATCCAGCTCTTCTTTGTAGATGACGACAGACATGGGAAGACTTCCGCCAACTGCTTTGGAGCAGATAATTACATCAGGTATGATTCCGGCATGTTCAAATGAAAACATTCGCCCTGTCCGTCCAATGCCTGTCTGCACTTCGTCGATGATGAGCGGAATGCTCCGCTCTGCCGTAATTCGGCGCAGCTCCCTCAGCCATTCGATATCTGCAGGAATGGCTCCACCTTCACCCTGCACCGTTTCCACAATGACCCCACACGGTGCGGCAATACCGCTCTCGCAATCATCGAGCAAGTTCTCGATATACTGTGAACTTAACCGGGCCGTCATGCCCTCACCAACACCAAATGGGCAGCGGTATTCATAAGGGAAAGGCAGGAAATGAACATCGGGTAACAGGCTTTGCAGATGTTGTTTCTTGCTCAGGTTGCCACTCATCGACATTGTCGCTTGGGTTGAACCGTGATAACCTCCCTGAAAGGCAAGAATAGACTTGCCACCTGTGGCATGTTTGACCAGCTTAATGGCTGCTTCTACTGCATCCGCTCCGGTTGGACCACAGAACTGGATTTTGGCTTTATCTCGCATCTCTGCCGGAAGAATGGAGAACAGTTCTTGCATATATGCAAGCTTCAGCGGTGTTGCCAAATCCAGTGTATGAAGCGGAATCTGCTGATCCAGGACATCACGAATGGCGTTGACCACCGTGTCATGGTTATGCCCCAGCGCCAATGTTCCTGCCCCAGCCAGGCAGTCGTAGAATACGCGGCCTTCCGTATCGGTAATCTTCACCCCATGGGCCTTGTTAATGACAAGTGGGAAATGTCTCGGGTACGATCTTGCATTGGATTCCTTCTCATTTTGCATCTTCAGATATTCCGTCTGCACCTCTACTGACATAGCCCTCTAACGCTCCTTATAATCGATTCAGGCTGAACCTGCTGCCTGTGATTCTTGTTCTACATTTTGCATATGACCTGGTATTGGTTCAAAATCATGGTGAGGTCCGAATTAAATGATGGTATCCGTTATCTGTCATCCGTCATATATTGTCATCTATACGTTGTTATAAGCTATATATCTTATATTCAAGTTGCTCCTGACACAGGTATTCCAGGTATAACCGAACCACATCACGAGTTGTTCCACCATGGGGAAAGACGTGGTGTGTCAGATCTGGCAAGGCGTTCACTTCCAGGATGCCTCCCTGATCTCTGGAGATCGGGGTGCGGATATCACGACAACGAACATCGACTCCTGCTACATCGATCTGAAGAGTCTTTGCCGCCTGAATGATCATTCGGGCATTTTCGGGATGAATGATTCCGGTACAATCCTTGTAGAATTCACTGATTTTTCCGGCGGCAGAATTGCGGAGATTGTATAACTCGATTTCTTTTCCCGCGGCAGGAACTTCATCCAGTGTTGTCCCTTGTGCATGTAATACCTCCAGCAGTCGTTCCGTTTCTGCATTAACCTCGGGAAATGCTTCATACTCCCCAATGTGCGTCATCTCGATTCGTTCCTGATTCAACTGCTCGATCAATGCCCCAACAGTTGAAGTTCCGTCTCCCTCGACATAGACAGGTCGATACTGGTTCACAGCCGCCACTTCACCGTTAATGATCAGCACTCTGTAATCGATCCCGGTCACATATTGCTGTATCATAATGCTGCTGCCGTGGACACTCGCAAGATGAATGGCTGTCTCCAGTTCTTCTTCAGTACGCACATCCAGCGTCACGCCCATGCTACTGCTCGCATCCAGTGGTTTCACTACAATAGAGCCGTATCTATTCAGAAAAGCTATTGCTTCGCTTCCCATCTCCGGGATCACGATAAATGACGGTACAGGCATTCCCTGTTCATGCAATAACATATTACATGCCTGCTTGTTCTTGGCGAGCAGTCCAGCGATTAACGGCAGACGATGAGATCTGGTTTTGTTAATGATGATCTCTTTGTCCCCTACAGACAGCTTCAGAAAATCTTCGCATCCCTCAAGAAGTGGCTCACAGGTGATGCCCATTTCTCTCGCTTTGCTTATAATGAGTCGGTTTTGCAGATTATGAATCCCTTTCGGAAACACTGAAAATCCTCCTCGATCGAATGAAGGTACTCGCTCCTATATAAGTTGAATTAAAGATTATTTACGCTGACACTACGATGACAGAACAACCTTCCAATCGCTGTTATCCCCAGATTTTTTTGATTCCCTTTTCTCAAGGGAAAAATCCGGGGATAAAGGCGAACGCTTCGCTTTTTCAGGTTTTTTCTGTCCTCTCCGTTGCATGTAAATGATTAATTCAACTTATATTGCTCATACGTTCATCAATTTTTATTGTAGTTTAATATTGATAATGATTATCAATATCATATAAAATCTATTTTATGGCAATTCGAGTTATATTGTCAATAATAAACTTTTAAGGAAAAATAAGATTGAATTTAGTGTGGGTTTAAGTCGATGCAGGTATGCTTTTATCGAATAATAGGCACAACAAACCGGGCAAGCCTGGGACATGGTTTTACCAATGGCTTGCCTAATTTGTCATCTGCATAATCATACAATGGAGTTGATGTGGAGTATTGAATAACTATTAATCGAATCAAAAACGGACTTTTTGATCCTCAAGCCAGTTGTGTATAACGCTGTTCTCCATTCAGCTTCCTTCCCCTTCCATGCGGGATACAGGTTGGTGTGCCGAACAGTGGATCAACCGAAATCTCACACTCCATCTGGAAGACTTTACGGACCATCTCCTGTGTAACAATATCTTCCGGTTTACCTTCTGCGTAGATGGACTTGTTGTGAACAGCCACAATGTGATGCGCATAACGACATGCCAGATTCAGATCATGAAGTACCATAACAATCGTGCGTCCTTCCCGTTCGTTCAACTCAAACAACAGATCGAGGATATCAATCTGATGTGTCATATCCAGATAGGTAGTAGGTTCATCCAGAAGCAGCGTTTCGGTACCCTGCGCGAGCGTCATTGCAATCCAGGCACGCTGACGCTGTCCACCAGACAGTGCATCCACAGGCCGATCCGCGAGTTCTGTCAGATGTGTGGACTCCAGTGCCAGCTTGACCATACGCTCATCCTCACGAGACCATTGCTTCAGCCATGTTTGATGTGGATAACGTCCTTGCTTAACCAGTTGGTTCACCGTCAAGCCTTCCGGAGCGGTCGGGCCCTGTGGCAGGATGGACATGCGTCTTGAAATTTCCTTGGTCGGCAACTTTGCAATCTCTTCGCCATCCAGTAGCACCGAACCGGAGCTGGATTTCAGCAACCGGGCCATCGTACGCAGCAGCGTAGATTTACCACAGCCGTTGCTGCCAATCAGGACGGTAATCTGTCCCTTGGGAATGGTCAGGTTTAAATTTTCAATAATGGGATCTGCTCCATAGGAGATCGTAAGCTCCTTGGCTTCCAGAATACTCACAGCTCTCTCCTCCTCAAAACTGATTTCGATTCTTGAACAATAGATACAGGAAAAACGGTGCGCCTACGCCTGCGGTGAATACCCCTGCGGGAACATCCAGCGGTAGAAAGGCAGTGCGGGCAATCAGATCTGCCGCAAATACAAGCAGAGCACCAACCAGTCCAGACACAATCAGCATACTGCCAAACATCCGTCCAACCAGCTTTCGGGCAATATGTGGAGCGATCAGGCCTACAAAACCAATGGTTCCGGCAACCGCAACGGCGATTCCCGCCAGCAGTACACTGCATAACAACAACGCTGAACGATGTCGCTGTACAGTTACACCCAGCCCTGTGGCCAGATCATCCCCGAACTCCTGTGCATTCAGGCTACGGGCGAACCAGATCGCCAGCGGTATAACAATTACGATAACTGGCAAAATCGTTTGGACATCGGTCCACGATGCTCCGTATATACTTCCTGTCAGCCAGATATAGGCTTGACCTGCCGTGTAGAACGGACTCAGGATCAGCATAAAGGTCGTTCCAGCTCCGGTAATGGCTGACACTCCAATCCCGATCAGCACCAGACGGATCGGACTGACTCCCTTTTTCCAGGCAAGCACGTAGATTATCAAAGCCGTCACAATTGCACCAGCGATGGCGAACAATGGCAACAACTTGATACTTACCGCTCCACCTAACAGCGTAACAAAACCTACAGCTGCAACGGCCGCGCCGCCGGTGATGCCGATGACATCCGGTGAGGCCAGCGGATTACGGATAATGCCTTGCAAAAGTGCGCCTGACATACCGAGGGCTGCTCCTACGAGCAGAGATAATAACACCCGTGGCAGTCTTAAGGTCAGCACGACGAAGTCATGCTCCCCTGCATTCAGACCAAATATCGTTCGAAGCACATCCAGCGGAGAAATAAAGTCACTGCCTACACTGGTACCAACAACCCCTGCCACCAGGAACAGCAGGATACATATGCCGATGAAAACCAATGATTTTCGTTCCATTTGCACCGAAACGGTGTCTTTTTTGTTGCGGAAAGTCAACAGTTTCCTCATATCTTCGTCACCCCCTTACGGGCAATGTACACGAAGAAGGGTCCGCCAATCAGTGCAGTCATGACACCAAGTGGAACTTCCTGCGGCATAATCACCAGCCTTGCCACCACATCCGCAGACAACAGCAGAATCGCTCCCCCCACAATAGAGTAAGGAACGAGCCAGCGGTAATCGTTTCCTACAAGTGCACGCATGATATGCGGGACAACCAGACCGACGAGACCGATCGAACCGGCTACTGCAACCGAACCACCCGCCAGCAATACCGTAACAATTCCCATGAGCACCTTGACTAGAAGTACATTCTGTCCCATGCCTTTGGCGATATCATCACCCGTCAAGAGCAGATTGATGGCTCTGCCCATGAACAAAGAGACAATAGCTGCGGCTGTCATGTACGGCAGAACAGGATATAACATATCCAATGTCCGACCACTTACTGAACCGGCAAGCCAGAACAGTACATCCTGCAATCCGGTTCCATCCAGCACCAGAATGGCCTGTGTGAACGAGGCAAATAACGCGGAGATTGCCGTACCCGCCAGTACAATTTTGATCGGTGTCAGGCCATCACGACCGAGGGAACCTAGCCCATATACAATTGCCGCGGCTACAGCAGCCCCTGCAAAACCAAACCACATCATGGTAGTGAGCGAAGATACGGACAATACAACAATGGCAATAACAATAAAAAAGATCGCACCAGAATTGATCCCGAACACACTTGGTGATGCCAGCGGGTTACGTGTCAATGCCTGCATCAGCCCACCCGCCACGGCCAAACTTGCTCCTACAACAGCAGCAATAACCGTACGTGGCAACCGTTCCGTCAGCAGAACCACATGTTCCACAGAACTTTCGTCATAGAATTGCAGTGCTTCCCATACCATCTGAAACGTGATATGCGTACGTCCCAGAATCATACTGGCTAGGCAAGCAAGTAGAAGTAATATGAATAAACCAACCAGTCCATAGCTCTTGGTGCTTGCCTTTGTAAAAAGGGGAAACATACTCTCACTCTTTCATCTGTAAAATGATAAAAGACCTGCCTGCCCATACACTTCGTTAACGAATGTTCTGGTGCATGGCAGGTCCTGCTCCTGTTAGTTAATTCAGGTTGAACTGCTTATATAGATCGTCCAGCATCATGTTGGCCGATGTGTATCCGCCTGCCATGTTCCAGGCCACTTCATCGACCTGAACCAGTTGGTTGTTCTTGACTGCATCAAGGTTTTTCCACAGTGGACTGCTGGTCCAATCATCATAATTTTTCTGAATGGCATCTGTTTCTGTGCCTGAATTGAAGTTGAAGATCATGTCTGCATTCATATCCGGAATGTTTTCTTTGGAAGTCAATTCAACTCCCCATGTGTCTGCATCATGTCCAGCAGGTCTGGTGAACCCAAGTTCATTCAGAATCTTACCTGCATATCCCATGTAGAAGATACGAACCTGATCGGCTCTAAAGTTCGTGATGGTTGCTTCAATTGGCAGACGATCCCCCATTTTCTCTTTGAAATCAGCTACACGGCCATCCCAATCAGACAACAATTTATCCGATTGCTCAACCCTATTCATCGCTTCCCCAACAGTTTTCACCGTTTCTTTCCAGTCAAAAAGCGTCTCCGTCACTACCGTTGGTGCGATCTGCGACAGTTGCTCATAGATCTCTTCATGTCTGATCTTCGTAGCAATAATCAAGTCGGGTTTCAACTTGTTGATCTCTTCCAGATTGGGTTGCGATTCCTGTCCTACTTGTGGAACTCCGTCCAGATCTGCTCTCAGATATTCATAGACTGGCTGCTGAACCCAGGATTCCACCACGCCTGTCGGTTTCACGCCAAGTGCAACAACGACATCATTCGCACCCTGGAACAGTGTCACGATCTTTTGCGGGGTTCCCTTGATTGTGGTTTCGCCCATGGCATGTTTGATCACTCGGGTCTGATCTTCAGTCGCACTGGCAGTTGTATCACTTTCATTATTGCTCTCATTGCTGCTTGCAGCTTGGCTGGACGTATTCGTTGTCTCGGCACTTCCACCCGAAGCACAACCAGCAAGTAATGAAATCATCAGAATAAGTGCTGCATAAATGTATAGATTTTTCTTTACTTTATACATGAAATCCGTCTCCCCTTTTTTATCTAAATGATATTGAATCTCATTATCAATTGTATTGTAATGGAGATGAAATCATTATACAAGCATTTTATTTGGAAAAACTTCTCACTCCCTGTCGAACTCTGTAACTTCATAAAACAACATTAAATAAAGATAAATTAACTAAACCAATACAATATATATCGATACAATACGCCTCCACATAAACCATATATGTAATTTTTTTCTTACCTGCTAAATATACAAATCTCTCTTCTTACTTTTAGCTTCATCTAATACATGTCCTTTTTGCTGGTGAATCATTATTCATTCATATGTGCCTGACTGATGAATTTATTGTAAAACAATTCCTGTAATTTCTTGTCGTACTATGTTAGATTATCCATTGGAATAAAATCACATCTATAGATAGGGGATATTAACACGTGAAGAAATCATGGGTACTATCAATCATTATGAGTTTTGTCTTGCTCGGCGGGGTGTTCGCACCTGTAGGGTCCTATGCCGCTGCTGCGGATGACTCAACCACTACATATTCGGAAGACGAATACTATGAAGAAATTGACACGTCAGAACAAGAACCGATCCCTACAGTCGAAGAAGAAGATTTCCTGGGCTACCTTGATCAGTTGGATATGGCATCGGTATATGAGGAGAGAGCCTTCAATGCTTTGGGAGGTGGATTTTACATCACATCATCCAATCGCAAGTCCGTTTTCCTGAAACTGACCAATACAGCGATTCCTAACTACACCAAATATGTATCCAAGCTGAAGATGATCAAACCGCAAAATGCGGAATTGCAAAAAATCCATGCCAACTTGATCAAAGGTAGCTATACACAGCTGGAAGGATTCCAACTCGCTAAAAAAGCGGTCTCCAAAACAACGGTAAACAGTGCTGTCCTGAAACAATCCAATGCCAAAATTGCTGCCGGGAAGAAAAATATCGAGAAGTTTCACAAAGAATTCTCTGCATACGCCAATAAACTTGGATTTGATTTATAAAAAACAGTAATTGCAGATACGCGTCCTACATTTCGAATAAAACAATTTGAAATTTAAGGAAAAAAGTGTTTTCTTTTGCTGAGTTAGTTCGTATAATAGCACTATAATCAAAAGGCTATGCTGCCGAAAGGTACAACCTCGTGAACAATTGAGGTTGTGCCTTTTTTTGCGTTTAATGGCCACTTTTATCTGAATTTCATCATCTGACGAGGAGTGATTTACATGATTCTTGAAGCCGTTTATCATCGCCCCAAACTCAATTGGTCCTATGCTTATGACCGTTCGACCATGCACCTGCGACTTCGGTCCAAACGCGGGGACCTGGATGCGGTGATTGCCATTACGGGAGACAAATATGCCTGGGATCGGACGATCACACACATCCCTATGCACATCTTTGCCCGGGATGAAATGTTCGATTATTGGGAAGCCGAGACTTCACCTCCCTATCGCCGATTACGGTATGGTTTCCAACTGATTCAGGGAGAGGAATCGGTCTGGATGACGGAGCGTGGATTCGAGCAGGCCCTGCCTGATCATCCGCTCGAATTCTTTGATTTTCCATTTATGAATCCAGTCGACATTTTTGAACCGCCTGCCTGGGTTAAGGACGCTGTGTTTTATCAGATTTTCCCTGAACGTTATGCCAATGGCGATCCATCCCTCAGCCCCAAAAATGCTGAACCCTGGGGAGGAGAACCTACACCGGTGAACTTCTTCGGCGGCGATCTCCAAGGTGTGCTTGATCATCTGGATCATATAAGTCAGCTTGGCATCAATGCCATCTACTTCTGTCCGCTGTTCGAAGCCACGACGAATCACAAATACAATACAGGCGATTACATGAAGGTTGATCCTCACTTTGGAACCAATGAACAGTTCAAGGCGTTCGTGGACGCCTGTCATCAGCGCGGCATACGCGTTGTTCTGGATGCGGTATTCAATCATTCCGGCAGAGAGTTCCCTCCTTTTGTCGATGTCATGAAGAATGGTCCCTCTTCCCCCTACGCAGATTGGTTCTATATCAAGGACTGGCCGCCGCGTGTGGAGGATGGCATACCAACTTATGATACCTTTGCTTTTGAACCGCTCATGCCGAAACTGAACACGGAACACCCTGAAGTGAAGGCATACCTATTAGAGGTAGGACGTTTCTGGATTGAGGAGATGGACATTGACGGCTGGAGGCTTGATGTGGCGAATGAGGTGGATCATCAGTTCTGGCGCGAATTCCGTCAGACGGTAAAAGCCATTAAGCCTGACGCCTATCTGCTCGGTGAGATCTGGCATGATTCGCTCATGTGGCTTCAGGGAGACCAGTTCGATGCCGTGATGAATTATCCGTTTACCAACTCGGTATTGGACTATACGGTGCACGGCAAGCTCGACGGACTCGCATTTGCCAATGAGATCGGCAAACTGCTCGCAGCCTATTCACAGCCTGTGACCGAAGCGTCCTTCAATCTGCTCGGAAGTCATGATACCCCCAGACTGCTGACCTTATGTGATGGAGACGAGCGCAAGATGAAACTTGCCGTTACGTTACTGCTTACGTATCCAGGTGTGCCATGTATCTATTATGGAGACGAAGTGGGACTTGATGGAGGATATGATCCGGGTTGCCGCAAGTGTATGGAGTGGGATGAGACCAAGCAGAATCGCGAGCTTCTGGAATTCTTCACCCGTACGATTGCCCTTCGCAAACAGCACCCTGCCCTGCGCAGCACAGAACTGAAGATTGTATATGCAAAAGCCGGAGACCCTTGTCTTGCCATCGAACGATTGGATTCGCAGGCGGGAGAGCGTATGCTTCTTGTTCTTAATGCGGGTGATGAACCATGCACCCTTGAACTCCCCTTGGGAGATCGTAACATCTGGCGAAATCTGTTCACATCAAACACCGTGGAAGCTCGGCAAAATAAACTGACCCTCGATCTGGAAGCATACGGATTCTCCCTGATGCAACTTGAGGTTAAACAGCCAGCTGAGGCCTGAGATAAATACAGCTAACAAGGGAAAATAACTTCAAAGAGGCTGTCCCCTAGGTGATATGCTCCCCATAAAGTAGACAGATAAAATAATAAAATCCTGTTACTGTATGGGTAGCATTTCAGACCAAGGACAACCTCTTCTGTATCTTATACGTCATATCCTAACGAACCCAGCACACGTTATTTGCTTCATTATACGCGGGCTAAATACCTAACGAATCAGAGAGATCTTATTTCGTCCAATACGTCGATTTTCGCAAGTAGAGGCCGTATTTTTGAAGCATTAACGTTACTGAGATTCGTTAGGTTTTACTTTTCTTGATTATCCCCTCAATACGATGTTTGAGGTTCGTTAGCGATACCGATTCAAGCAAGGTGAAACTCTTCGAAGCAGCGACCTATTTTCCAGCCGAGGCGAAGGGTGTCGAAGTCATCGGTTTTCGTATTTTCTTCATTCTTGAGCTTACAAGCGCTCCCTGTGTAATTACGATTTTCTGCGGAATCTTGTATGAAGGCAGCTTGTCCTGACAATACTCCCAGATGGATCGCCGCAGATCGGTGAGAGTACATTCTGTAGCCAGCCGGATAGTCACCTTCACCCTCTGACCCGTGATACCACTCTGTTCTCCCGAAACTACGGCCGCTTCAATACATTCCATCTCTTCCAGAACACCCTCGACCTCGGCAGGATACACTTTCCGTCCCCCTACGTTAATGATCTCGGAACGACGTCCCAGAATACGAATGTAACCCTGCTCCAGCACAGCTTCATCCCCAGTACGTAGCCACCCGTCCTCTGTAAAAGGTGAAGGTGCATTCAAATATCCGATCATCGCAGTTTCGGTATGGATCTGCAATTCTCCTTCCACCACCCGGTACTTGACCCCTTCATCTTGAATGGAAAACAGCAACGAGCCTGGCTCTTTGGAGCGGGTTGGCAGAATGCCAAGTTCAGACATGCCATAGGCTTGTATTGTCCTTAGTTGTGGAAATCTCCGGTTCCAGGCTGCCAGTACGGATTCGGGCATCACTTCCGATCCGTATGATACAACTTCGAGACTCGACAGATCATACCCCTCATCATTTCTACCCAGCAGCAACAGATTCATGAATGTTGGAGAGACAGGCAACGCCTGCACACGAAACTTCTCAATCGTTCGGCACACTTCTTCGGGAGATCGATCCGCAATGATACAGAGACAACCCCCACTGGACAGAGATTGCAACATGGTATTCACACCGCCAATATGATCAAACATCATGAAAGGAATCGTCCGCAAGGGCCGAACCTGCCGCCGAAAATGATGTAACAGCCGATCTGCACGATGGACAGTCGCTTTGCTTACTCCGGTTGATCCAGATGAAAAGAGTACCAGTCCGCCTACGCCCTCCTGGGCCAGCGAGGATAACAACACAGGAACCTCTCCGGAGGATTCACACGTTTGCCGAATACACAACTTGCCTCCTTCAACGTCCAAACGCCACTTCACCTGTGCCAGCTGGATATATTCCTCTCGTTTGGCTTCAACCAGGTTCCTATCCATGGGGAGCACGATACACCCTTGTCCGAGCAAAGCAACCAATGCTGCCGCTGCATAGGGAGAATAATCTTCCTCCAGCGTTACAAGTTGCCCAGTCAGCCCTTCTGCTGTAATCCACTTACTCATGATGCCAACCTGTTTCAGCAGCCACTGATAGCTGTACTCCTGATCTTTCCAGATCAGCGCAGGTTGCTGTCCCTGTTCCGCGAATCGTTCAAGCAAGAATTGGTTCAACATCTTGCATCCTCCTCACCGGCAGACGCCCATTGCTGTGCGAGATAATCAACAAGTGAACCCACGGTCTGATATGGGCTTTCCGGCATGGAAGCAGCAGCCATCTCCGCCAGTGCGGCTCCCATCCCCGTTCCCCATCGATCTTCGATTCCCTGCTCTACCACTGCAAGCAATGACACGAGTTCCAGCGAATCCAGTTGCCCACTTCGTCCGTACAGTGGAGCGTTACCACCCTCACCAAGTGAAATCGTTGTATTATGGTACGCGTTTAACTCCCGGCAACTATCCAATACGATACGGAGCAAATCCTCCCTGTGTTCTTGTCCAATCATCGACACAGCCTGGCGCGGGAAGCAATCTACCTGAGGTATGGACTGTCGAAGTGACTCATACCATTGCCATTCATCCGTGACCAACATTTTAATTACACTTGTTAGCTGTACTTTCCACTGCTCACGCTGCTTTATCCGACTGACCTGAAGCATATTGTAGGCCTTCTCCCAACGTACAATGATCTCGCTGAATTCTCTCGCATATTGATCAAGTGGAAAACCGAGCCATAAGGCAGACTCCTGAAGAAGATCTCGAAGAAAATATCGACTCCATCGCATATCAAACAGCAGACTCGATATTAACATTTCATTGGCCTGATCCCCTTCATTCGCCCCATGCAGTGCATCTAAGAGTCGCAGAGACACCGCATGTCCAAAATGATAATTGCGCTCTCCTTGTGTAATCGTCCGGCCTGTCAGAAATTCTTCAATCTGCGTTGTTAACGCCTGGATCAACATGTCTCGGGAACCGTCTGAGTCCAGCTTCACAGTCGCCCGAATGTCCATGGTTCCATACGTTCGGAGTTCTTCTTTGCGTTTGGCCTGCGCAAGCTCAGGTATACTTTGGTTACCTTTCCAGAAGTCATGAAAGGCCCTTTGAGTAACCTTTCCCTTATACTTGGAGGGCACGGGATCGTAGACGTGAACATGCTCATCTTCCAAACCATATACGGCAATCCAATGGTCTACCAGATGTAGTCGGGAGCCCTGCTTCACATGTTTGCGAATGTACTCGGGATTCTGATAATCCTCACAGTAAGGCAGATGATAACTGGTTCCTGTAGCCAAAAAAAGCCCACCTTCGCCAATATGCTGCCGGATCTGCGTCTTGCCTTCCTCGAAGCTGTCCAGCTGTCGCTGACCATACATCTCCCAGATCGGCTCTACATAATCCAGTTTGTGAAAATAAGGCTTCACCAGTCCGTTATCCCCGCACGAAGGAAGGCTGTACAACCGACTTGCCGCCAGCAGTGCAAGACTTGTGATGGATCCTTGTCGATGGAGCACTTCATGAATCAGAGGAAAATTGCAGGGATAATAATAAGGAATGTCCAGCACTGGAGCGAATGAAGGAATGATCATTTTGGGCCTCCTGTTCCCGTTTTGGCTGACGTACTGCCCCAGGATTGGATTAGGTAATGCACAGACATATCATCTGTCGCTCGAAATACCCGATTGGCAATAGGTTTGCCATCCACATCGGTCTCGAAACGGCGGAAACCACGTGTAAACCGGAAGGAGAACCCACTATCTCGCGGGACTCGGTAACTACCTTCATATCGACCTTTACCAGAACGGACAAGCTTCATACCCATCCCACCATATATCGTTTCCTCCGAGTCTTCGTCGGGAGCTACCTCTGCACGAATGCAGACCTCTACGTGAGTTGACAATTCAGAAACGACGGTATAGATGCGTGTAGCAGACAGTTCCCCCACAGTCAGCGTGATGGATGCACTTCCAATACCGACAGGAACCAACTCTCCACTCGCATGAACCTGAAGCACATTCGGGTCACTCGAAGTATAATTCCCATGCAGCAGACTCTGAACCAACCCACTCTCGTAGTGCATTTGTGCATTGATACACACGGTCATTCCACCCTCTAGTCCGATGACATCCCTTCCAAGCAGTTCGAGCGAGGAGGGCTTACCCACGTGGCCGAACATGTACAGTAACGGGAGGTGAACGCGTGCTCCCCAGTCACCTTCCTGATGGCAGGCACCCTGCTGTTCCAGAAATGCCAATTCCTCACACGATCCTACTCCGCGTTCAAGTAATTGATGAGCTACCCTTCTGACCTGAGAAGGCAGAAACAGACCTTCCGTATCTCCAATATCCATCCATATTCGAACGGCGGGTACCTCCTCTGGCAAGTGATACATGTTTTCTTCCAACAGCCCGCTCTCCGATGTTTCGTCCAGCTGCACATCCACATAAAATGGCGACATCATGATCAGTTTTCCGAAAACATCCGGATTTCGCATCCCCATGTGCAATGTACAAAGCGCCGCGGCAGATGAACCTAACAGCCCGGTATTATGCTTGTCCGGGAACGTCCGATAACGATGATCAATGAGCGGTTTGAGCTCATGAATGATGAAATGTTCATAGGCGATGCCTGAGCACCCCACACTCACGGCCTCTCTCTCCGGAGCGTCGAAGTGATAGAATTCGTTGTGCGTGACTGGACGGACATGCGTAATGCCGACAATAATCAGTGATTCAATCTGCCCGGAGGAAATAAGACCGTCTGCTGCCTGGTCCATATTCCATGTTTCACTGCCTGGCCCGGATGGACCAAAAGCCCGCTGCCCCGCATGAACGTACAGAACCGGATAATGCCGAGTTGCCTGCTCATGGTAACCGGGCGGGAGGTACACATAAATGTTGCGGATATTGCCCAGCCGCGACGCCTGAATGCCTTCCAAACATTCGATGACAGAATGGGTACTCAACGATCATCAACCGCCTCTCTTCTCCCAATTCGACTGCATAATACAAATAACCCCGCCTCAGAAGAGACGGGGTTGTCCTAGAAAACACGTAAGTGTCCCGGGATACATAGCCCTTATATTGTGAATCTGCGAATAGTTTAAATCCCCGGACGTGCTTTTGTAAACATAAAAATAGAAAATAAATGCTCCCAAAAAAGTTATTGACATAAGATCCAATATTTCTTACGATAACGTTGTGATCATAACTCGAGGGCCATGCTTTTAAACCTGAGCGGTTTAGGACAACCCCGGTAACTCCCGAAGGAGATGCCGGGGTTGTTGGCGTGTCAAAAGGAGGGACGTCTTCAATCCACTGGTAACACTTCGCTGTATTGAAAGCGCTATTATTTAAGAGTCGGGTTGGTTGTTTATCTAAACTACTACATTCACGAGAAGGGTGGATTACTATGTTTCAAATGGCCAAACGTGTACTCCTCAGCACAACACTGACACTCAGTTTACTTGCAGGGGGCGCACTTCCCTATCTGCCTGCTTCAGCGATCTATGCCGATGCGGATACCGCGGTTACCAACAAGCAGAACTTTAGTACAGACGTCATCTATCAGATCTTTACGGACCGATTCCTGGACGGCAATCCTTCCAACAATCCTACCGGAGCTGCCTACGATGCCACTTGTAGCAACCTGAAGTTGTATTGCGGAGGCGACTGGCAGGGTTTGATCAACAAAATCAACGATAACTATTTTAGCGATCTGGGCGTTACGGCATTGTGGATCTCCCAACCGGTCGAAAATATCTTCGCTACCATCAACTACGGCGGCGTGATCAACACAGCGTATCATGGTTACTGGGCACGTGATTTCAAGAAGACCAATCCGTATTTCGGAACGATGGCTGACTTTCAAAATCTGATTACAACCGCTCATGCCAAAGGCATCAAGATCGTCATTGACTTTGCACCGAACCATACGTCTCCTGCCATGGAAACCGATACATCCTTTGCTGAGAATGGCAAGTTGTACGATAACGGTAATCTTGTTGGCGGATACACAAATGATACAAATGGATATTTCCATCACAACGGCGGCTCCGATTTTTCCTCCCTGGAGAATGGTATCTACAAAAACCTCTATGACCTCGCTGACCTGAATCACAATAACAGTACCATTGATCAATATTTCAAAGATGCAATCAAGCTATGGCTCGATATGGGCGTGGATGGCATTCGTGTTGATGCGGTGAAACATATGCCTCTCGGCTGGCAAAAGAGCTGGATGTCTTCCATCTATGCACATAAACCTGTATTCACCTTTGGTGAATGGTTCCTGGGATCCGCTGCATCGGATGCGGATAACACGGAATTTGCCAATGAATCCGGGATGAGCCTGCTCGATTTTCGCTTTAACTCTGCCGTGCGTGACGTCTTCCGGGATAACACATCCAACATGTATGCTCTGGATTCGATGATTACAGGCACAGCGGCAGATTACAATCAGGTGAATGACCAAGTCACGTTCATCGACAACCATGATATGGATCGGTTCAAAACAAGTGCCGTGAACAACCGTCGTCTGGAACAAGCGCTGGCCTTCACGCTGACTTCCCGCGGCGTACCTGCCATCTATTATGGTACCGAGCAGTATCTGACGGGTAACGGAGACCCTGATAATCGGGCCAAAATGCCTTCCTTCTCCAAAACAACCACTGCTTTCAACGTGATCAGCAAACTGGCCCCTCTGCGCAAATCCAATCCAGCAATCGCCTATGGCTCTACTCAGCAACGCTGGATCAATAATGATGTGTACGTTTATGAACGCAAATTTGGCAAAAGTGTAGCTGTTGTTGCGGTGAACCGTAATCTCTCCACACCAGCAAGCATTGCGAATCTAAGCACTTCACTGCCAACAGGCAACTACACCGATGTATTGGGCGGCGCACTGAATGGTAATAACATCACTTCCACCAATGGCAACGTCTCTTCCTTCACACTGGCAGCCGGAGCAACCGCGGTCTGGCAGTATACAACGAGCGAAACAACACCAACGGTCGGACATGTAGGTCCTGTCATGGGCAAACCGGGTAATGTCGTTACCATTAGCGGACGTGGATTCGGTGCCACCAAAGGTACCGTATACTTCGGTACAACAGCCGTTACCGGTGCTGCGATCACATCGTGGGAAGATACACAGATCAAAGTGACGATCCCAGCTGTTGCCGCAGGCAATTATGCTGTGAAAGTAGCTGCGAACGGAGTTAACAGCAATGCGTATAACAACTTCACCATCCTTACGGGTGATCAGGTCACTGTACGATTTGTCATTAATAATGCTTCCACCACACTGGGTCAGAACATCTATCTGACAGGTAACATGGCAGAACTGGGCAACTGGAGCACGGGTACAACAGCTATTGGCCCTGCTTTCAATCAGGTCATCCACGCCTACCCAACTTGGTACTATGATGTGAGCGTGCCAGCCGGGAAACAACTGGAGTTCAAATTCTTCAAGAAAAATGGTGCAACCATTACATGGGAAGGTGGTTCCAACCACACGTTCACCACACCAACCAGCGGTACAGCCACAGTCAATGTAAACTGGCAATAGAACATTCAGTCCACAAGGTAACCCGGAGTTACGCTAACGCAGCGTATGCTCCGGGTTTTGCTATTGGATTATGCTATATAAATTGAACAAATGATCGTGTAAATGTTTATAGTTCAACTAACATAGATTGGATCTATATCTCACATTTCTAATGATAGGTTCGAATCGACTTCAATGTTGTAGCGGCCAGAATACCTGTCGCCAGCAGTAATATGCCCACGCCTTGCAGCACAGAAGCTGCCCCCCACTGATCAGCCAATACGGAGACAACCGTCAATCCCAGAATAGGCGCTGTACTGGTGATTGTTCCAACCACACCATAGACCCTTCCTTGCAGCTCGTCCGGAACCGCCGTCCTCAGCATAATTTGGGTGAGCATTGTGCAGCAGGCGAACATCGCACCTCCGCCCACGATGAACGGCAACACCATGATTGGAGAGGATACATTCGCCAAAAAAATATAAATCGGACCTAATACAATCAGACCGATAAACACCCATCTCCCTCTTCGCTTCAATCGTTTTCCCGAAGCAATCAACAATGCAGAGCCAATCATGTATCCGAGTGGAATACAGGTTTCAATTAATCCAAACTGCACCGGATTCGCCTCCCATACCTTGACCGCCATCACTTGAACCAGCATCATGGCTGACATGAAAAATAATATCAGTACGGGATTGAGCAATACGATGGAACGGATCAGACGATTCCGATAGATGTAGGCAAACGAACTACGCCATTCCTGAGCAAACGTGGTCTGCTGACTAACGGATCGCTGTACCTCAGGAAAGCGGCCCGCCATCAGCACACAGACTGCGGACAACAGGAAGGTTGCCCCTGTAATTAATATGGCAACAAATCCGCCAAATGCAGCAACAGCCACTCCCGCAGCGGCTAGTCCACTGATTCGGGCAAGATTATCCACCATATGAATGGTTCCCGTCGCTTGTTGAATATGTTCTCTGCCGACCATACTTGCTACAGAGGCGTGGAATGCAGGGGCCTGAAACAGACTTGAAAACATGGAGAGTGAGAGCAACAGCAGCACTACCGGAAACGGAGCATGCCAGCCGAACAGGCTAATCGCAATCAGCACAGCCATCACACCGCGGAATACATCCGAGGCCAGCATCAGCTTCCTGCGATCCAATCGGTCTGCAACCGTACCCGCCACCGATCCAAATAGAAAACTGACGGCCATATTGCAGATCTGTACAGCCGCCATGCTCTTTGCACTGCCTGTGGTCTGTAACACCCACAGGCTAATCGCAATCCCATTGAAGCAATCCCCAAAGACCGAGATGCCGTAGCCGTACAATATCCTGCGAAAGGTAACATTACGCCAAAGTGTTGGCGGAGCTTTAGTATTATGCAATGCAGCTTGTCCATCTTGGTATCCGATAATCTCGGGCTCACTGGACGAGTTCATGCCCATACATCACGTTCCTCCCTTATCATCATTAGAGCCCATGCAGAATCAGGCACTTCCGTAGCTCTGTCAGTCGACAAAGACATGACATCACGGAAGTGCCTGAGTTAAGTGAGTGTTACGCTATCGAGATTAATCATGCCGTCGTTAGCTTAGCTGATGATATTGTTTCTAGACCTATAATGTTTCTTGCTGAGTCTGCGTTTACCCTTTGGAAGCTCCTGCTGTCAGACCCTGAACCAGGAATCGTTGCAGGAAAACAAACAGCAGTGTAATTGGAATAGCGATCAGTACCGCCCCCGCAGCAAACATCGTAAAGTTACTGTCCTGATAACGGTTGACCAGATCCCACATACCCACCGCAAGCGTCCAGTTCTCTTTCGTCCGCAGCACCAGCCGGGCGAAGATAAAGTCCATCCACGCACCGGTGAAACTGGTTAGTGCCACATAAGTCAGCATCGGCTTGGATAAAGGCAGGATGATGCTGGTGAATACACGCAGGTGACTTGCACCATCCATGCGGGCTGCTTCGTCCAGACTGCGGGGAATCGTATCAAAGAAACCTTTGACGATAAATCCGCCCAGTACCGCCCCTGAAGAATAGACCAGGATGAGCGCAGCATGGGTGTCGAGCAATTTAATTTGCAGCAAAATGATATAGATTGCAATCATGCTCATGAAACTCGGGAACATCCCGAGGATCAGCATGGTGGAGAGGATCGTTTTACGTCCACGGAAGCGGAAACGGGACAAGGCATACATCCCAAGTGTCACCATCAACGTGGAGAAGATCATCGTGAAAAAGGCAATTTTCAGCGTATTCATATACCATCTGCCGTACATAAAAGACGGGTTATTGAACAGCTCCCCGTAATGGGTCAACGTGAATGCTTCCGGCCATAACCGTTCACTGAACAATGCCGCGCCGGGTCTCAGGGAAGAGAGAACGATCCAGAGCACCGGATAGATGGAGACAACGGCGATGATCAGCAACAGCACATAACTCAGAGCCAGACGCAGCGGATTATTACGTGTCTTCATTGAATCATGTCCTCCTCCTTGAATGATTTGGAGCGGCGGAAGTTCCAGATAGAGAATGAAGCGATAATGAGGAAAATGATGATACCTACCGCTGAAGCCATATTGAATTTGTTATTGTCGAGTGTGAGCTTGTAGAGCCAGGTCACCAGCAGGTCCGTTGCCCCTGCGTACTGGTAGTCTCCCCGCAATGGATTTCCGTTGGTCAGCAGGAAGATGACATTGAAGTTGTTGAAGTTTCCGGCGAACTGCATGATGAGTACCGGGGTTGTGGCAAAAAGAATGAACGGCATCGTAATGATCCTGAATTTTTGAAACGCAGATGCTCCGTCCACTTCGGCAGCCTCGTAGAGATCACGAGGGATGGCCGTCAGTACACCCAGAATCAGCACCATACTGACCGGAATACCGATCCACATGTTGACAACAATGACGGTAACCTTGGCCCAGAACGGATCTGTCAGCCAGGGTAATCCCTCCAGTCCAAACGCTCTCATGTACGTATTGATTGGACCAAACTGACCATTGAACAGATTACGCATGAGCAGCAAGGAGATGATCTGCGGGATGGCATAAGGCAGAATAAAAATGGTCCGCCACAGCTTCTTGAAGCGTATGCCCCGCTGTTCAATCAACAGTGCTACTAACACGCCGCCAAAATAGGTGGTGACTGTAGCCAGAATGGCCCAGATGACTGTCCAGGTCAGCACACCGTAGAATGTCTGGCTCCAGGATTTCAGCTGGATCAGATCACTGAACGTCTTGAAGCCTACCCAGTCCACGAGTTTGGCTGGCGGAATATGATCTGGAGCCGAATAGTTGGTAAACGCGATCGTGATCGTAAACAGGATGGGCATAACGGTGAAGAAAAGAATGCCCAGCGCCGGGATGGACAGGAACAGATACGGGAAGTTTTTGTCCATCATGTTTCGAAGCGAAGCCGCTGCGCCCAAAGTCTGCTTGCCTTCTTCCCTCGCAAGTCCCGTGACGTACGCATCCCGAATATTCAGGATGTAGATCAGAATAAACACAAAAAACACCAGCAGTACGATAATGCCATCAAGCAGCAAAAAGATGGAATGGTCTCCCCTTTGAAGTACGGTGGATCCATTCACTTTGACAAAACGCTGTGTATTTTCCCCCAGTGTCCATATGCCCCATACGGCCTGTGACAGGCGAGGAAGCAGGTACGCAAGCCCCGCTCCCTCCAGTAACAGTAGACAAATTCCCTTAATCCATTGTCGATTGTACAGCTGTCCAAGACCTTGCAGTATGATGGAACATATGGCCGCTGTCATCCGGTGCTGTCTTTCCCTGTTCGGTCCAACAGGCACCGGGACATGCTGCTGTTGCATTCGCTCTCTCCTCCCCGCCTATTGCTAACCTGTATACATTGAACAAAAGTGTACTTACACTGACCACTCCGATGACAGAACAAGCTTCCGATCGGTGATAAAGGCGAGCCTATGCTTCCGAAGTAGCTTTCTTTCAGAAAGCTTTTAGTTTCACTTCTTCAGCTTCCTTCTGTCCTCTCCGTTTTGGTGTAAATATGAAGTTCAATTTATGCAGCTCTTATGCAAATCTTCGAATTCGTCGTTCGTTCTTATTGGACGGTTGCAAGGCTTTCCTGGATCTGTTTCACGGCATTGTCCAGCGATGCCTTCACGTCCTTATCGGTATCCCATATATCCGTAATGGCCGAAGTGATTGGTCCCCATACGCTGTCCATGGCAGGAAGCGAAGGCATCGGTGTTGAGTTATTGAACTGTTCCAGGAACGCCTTATTGATCGGGTCCTCCTGCAACTTCGGATCAGCAGCCACGTTTTTGTTCGCAGGAAGTGTACCGTTCAGGTCAAAGTTCTCCATCTGAGCTTCTTCATTGGAAAGGAAAGCTGCCAAGAGCTTCGATGCATTCGGGTACTGCGTAAATGCATTCACATAATAGGCCTTAACACCTGAGAAGGAGGTCATCGGTTTGCCATCGATTGCTGGAAGCGGAGCAACGCCAAAATCAATACCTGCATTGCGATAATCGGCAATGGTCCACGGACCGTTAATGTCCATAGCCAGCTTGCCGCTGGAGAATAATCCTTTTTTGATATCATAGTTCACATCACCCATCTTGAGCGGTAGCACTTCCGACTTCAGCGTCTGTAAGAACTGTCCACCCTTCTGCGCACCTTCGTTATTCAGACCGAGATCCGCGCTATCCATCCCGTTGTCTCCAAAAATATAACCGCCCTGTGAAGCCAGGAATGCATAGTTATAGTAAAATTGCTGCAATTCCCACATCAGCGCATACTGATTGGACTTCACATTATTGAACGTCTTGGCGAAACTGATAATCTCATCAAAGTTTTTCGGAGCTTCTGGATAGAGTGCCTTGTTATAGAAAAGGGCGTAGGTCTCCACGCTGTACGGATAGCCGTACAGGATATCCTTGAACGTTACTGCCTTCAGTGCGTTGTCGCTGGTGTTCTCCGCGGTCTCTGCTTCGAATATGTCATTGGGCAGAATAAGTCCCGCCTCTGAAGCGCTACCAATCTTATCATGCGGGAAAACAACCACATCTGCCGCCAGACCCGCTGGGCCATCCGTCGTCAGCTTGGTTACCTGATCGGTTGGAGGTAATTCCTCCATTTTGACCGTTACCCCATATTTTTCTTCGAATTTTTTGGCTCTTTGCTCAATAAAGCTGCTTTGATTTTTATCCTCCCAGATCACCAGCGTTGCCCCTTCTTCCGGTTGAAGGTTCTCGGATGTCAGCTCTACAACTTCCTCCGGATTCTCACCTGCCGTAGTTGGAGATGGACTTCCGCCTCCCGTAGAGCACGCAGCCAGTGTAAAAGCCATCATGACGGACAATGTTGCCCCTTGCCATTTTCTCATGTAAAATGTCCCCTTCCCTCTGCTTGGTCCAACAAAGTTCGCGCTTTTCACCCTTTTGTCTGCGTATGTTGTCAGGTTTTGCATCCCATATCCTCATTTGTACAAACGTTTGCTCAAATGAGAGACAAGATGACCTCTCCGTTCAATATGTAGGGGTAAACAAGTCAAGAAGTATGTAAATCCAATGATGTAAGCGCTATAATAACAATCACATCATACAATAACGATCTTTATTTGCACAAACGTTTGCACAAGCCATATTTGCTCAATTTTATCCAATTTCGTTCTTCTACCTACAGTAATTTCCTGTTTCCTTGTTCTGACTCTTTCTTCCTTAATTTCACTTCGCGTGCATCCCTTACTCGGCAGTTAGCAATTGATTTCTCGTATCCTTTGGATTACCATAGGAGAATATTTATACGATTGTTCAGAAGGGATTTTTTCACATGATTACGATCAAGGATATTGCCAAATTGGCGGGTGTTTCCCCTTCTACAGTGTCACGGGTGATTTCCAACCATCCCAGAATCAGCACCAAGACGTCTCTCAAAGTGAAGCAAATCATGAAAGAACTGAACTACCATCCCAACATCATCGCGAAGAGCCTGGTTTCCAAAACAACACATACCCTTGGGATTATGCTTCCGCGTCCTGCAGAAGAGTTGTTTCAGAATTACTTTTTCGGGGAACTGCTGCGAGGTATTATTACACATGCCACCCGTATGAATTATGAATTGCTGCTAACAACCGAAACATCATCAGACAATGAACTGCATGCGATATCCCGCCTTGTGCATGGCCGTAGAGTTGATGGTATTCTGTTGCTTGGGTCCAAACGAGATGATCCCATCATTTCATTTTTGGAAGCGGAAAAGTTTCCTTTTGTGTTAATCGGTCGCAGTGAAGCTCATCCAAATGCCCCCATGGTGGATAACGATAATGTGCAGACCGCTTATGATGCGACGCATCATCTGATCGCCCAGGGACATACTCGAATCGGATTTGTCAGCGGTCCTCCGGACATTACGTTATCGCATGATCGCATGTTAGGATACCAAAAAGCGCTTGCCCAAGCCGGGCTGGATGCGGATAGTGATTGGATTGTGGAAGGTGAATTTCTGCAGGAAAGTGGATTCAGAGCGATGTCGCTGTTCATGTCCTTGCCGGACAGACCCACCGCAATTGTTGTCATCGATGACAACGTGGCCTTTGGGGTATTGAGAGCTCTTGCCGAGCTTCATTATCTGGTGCCTGAAGATATCAGTGTGGTCAGTTTTAACAATATTGCATTATCGGAACTGGCTTCTCCACCCCTAAGCTCTATCGACATCGGGACTTATCAGCTTGGTTATACAGCCGTTCAGGTATTGTTAAAAATTCTTAGTGGGGAACCACAGCTTCATAATCCGGTCATTATCCCCCATCGTCTGATCGTGCGTGAATCCTCACTCTTTTCCAAGCCAAAGCCATCCTCAGATTGATTCATTTCGGGTATCCGTGTAGTAATGCAAACGTTTGTCCTACCCGGAATATGATGCTGTTATCCACTGTACGTAGGTGCATAGGTGCAAAAAAAGAAGCCGCATATACTCATGCGGCTTCCTTAATTCACACACTATTTCCGTACTCCATGCTTGGCTGCACTTCAATGGATTAATAAGAGCTCCAGCCTGCATCAGCTGTAACGACAGTTCCGTTCACGAAGCTGGACTCGTCAGATCCGAGGAACAGAGCCACTTTGGCAATCTCTTCACTCGTTCCAATGCGTGGGTTGATTGTCATCCCAAGCTGTTGCCGCCCTGCACCGAAATGGCTAATACCTGCCATGGAGGAGCTGATATTGGTTGCCACAGCGCCTGGAGCGATCGCGTTACAGCGAATGCCTTGCTCAGCATACATATACCCTGTATTTTTGGTGAAGCCCACGACCGCATGTTTGGACGCCGTATAAGCTGCTCCCGCACGTCCACCGTGCAATCCACCTGCCGAAGCAATGTTCACGATGACACCTTTTTGTTTTTCCAGGAAAATCGGCAATACTTTACGTGTTGTCCGCATCACACTGGTTGTGTTCACAGCAAACAATCTCTCCCACTTCTCATCCGTTATATCAGCTGCAGGCTCCATGCCATCCATAATTCCCGCATTGTTAATTAGAATATCTACTGTACCGTATGTGCTCACCGTCGTATCGATCAGATTTTGCACATCTTCTTCTTTGGCTACATTGGCCAGAACGACAATCGCTTCTCCGCCCTGTGCCTTAATATCATTCACTACCGCTTGTGCCGATTCTTCGTTAATATCCGATACAACGACTTTCGCGCCTTCTTGAGCATACAACGTGGCAATTGCTTTCCCCATACCTGAACCAGCACCTGTAACAACTGCAACTTTATCTTGAAGTTTCATTCCATGTATCCTCCTTTGTGTATTCGTTTACAATAAGTTAACAAACAAATGTTCATTAACTCCTATCCTTAGTATAATAAGTCATAGCGTTTCACTTCAATCAGTAAAAGCTTGTCCAGTTGTACGTTAAACAACACTTATAAGCCCGAATGTACTTTAAAGTGAACGATATAAATTGAACTAAACATTTACACAAAACGGAGAGGACAGAAATAACCTGAAGAAGCGTAAGCGTTCGCCTAAAAGCTTTCTGGAAGAAAGCTGCATCGGAAGCATATGCTATCCCCGGATTTACCATTTATAATAGGAATCAAAAAATCTGGGGATAACAGCGATCGGAAGGTTGTTCTGTCATCGAAGTGGCCAGTGTAAATATTCTTTAGTTCAACTTATATAGCGAGGAGGAAATAGATGTCTGAAACTATGAATTCGATGGACCGAAGAATCAAGAAATCAAAGGTTGCACTGAAGGATGCACTCATCCATTTGATGCAAAAACATCCCTTTAAAGAAATATCGATTACGGATATTGTGCAGCGAGCCGACCTGAATCGGGGAACTTTCTACAGGCATTATCAGTACAAAGAAGACCTGTTCAACGAAATTATCGATGATGTGATTCAGGATCTGGTAACTTCTTTCCGCAAACCTTATCAGGATGAGGAAGAGTTCGAAGTCAATCTGATGCCCTCTTCGGCGATCACTATATTTGAGCATGTACACCAACACGCACAATTCTACACACTGGTTGTGAAATCTGAGGCCTCCTCCAACTTCCAGCGCATGATCTGTGATGTTCTTCGGGATCTCGCTTTACAGGATCTGAATCATATCTTCCCTCCGCACATCAACCATGAAATATTGGCAAGCTACCAATCTCATGCGATATTTGGCATGATCATGGAGTGGATCAGACAGGATTTCAATCATAGCCCCGCCTACATGGCCGAGGAGTTGTTCAAGATCATCCATTACAAGCCGGATAATGTCGTGTTAAAAAACTGAGATTTTTTGAATCGTCTTACTTCCCTTTAGTAGGGTGATTGAGATTAATTTCAAGAAAGCTTCCCACCAAAATTATGTAAATGTATTCCTGTAATTTCTGGTAATGATATGTTAGGTTATCCAATGGAATACAAACAAAAGGAGGATGAGATTACATTTGAAGAAGTCGTGGATTATATCATTGATTACCAGTTTTGTTTTGCTTGGTGGGATGCTTCTTTCTCCACCCGCTTCTGCTGATACAGCCAAAGTAGTAAACTCTACATATTCAGATTCAGATCAGAGTTATGCAGAATTTAAAGAGTACACTAATCAGTTATTTGCTCTTGAAACTTATGAGGCCAAAGCCTTTACCGCTTTGGAAAGTATCGACACCCAGGTAACTTCAACCAATCGCAAGTCCATGTACCTTAAACTTACGAATACGGTGATCCCCAATTATACGAAATTGGTATCCAAGGCAAAACAAATCAAGCCTGCCAACCCGCAAATCAAGAAAATCCACGCCACATTTATCAAGGCAAGTTACACTCAGCTCGAAGGGTACCTGTTGTACCAAAAGGCAGTATCCAAGAACAAAGTGAATTACACGTTACTAAAACAGGGTAATGCCAAAGTAAACACCGCTAGTGTTCTAATGGATCAATGCGAACAACAGTTATACGCCTATGCAAGAAGCTTGGGGTATGACAGTTAGTACCAATCTTCATAGAAGCCCAAAAAGCGACCGTTCCTCATATTTAATGAGGAACGGTCGCTTTTTCTAATTATGAATTATGATAACAATCTAATACGTAAAATTTATTGCACTCTTCTGATCACAGCCCCAGCTTCTGCCCTTTCTCCAACCGCTGAATCTGCTGCTCTCCGGTATCCGCAAGTTCACGGAACTGGTTAATCGTCTCGCGCATTCTTGGCAGAGCTTCCTGCTTATAAAGACTGATCGAATCCAGTGCTGACAACACATCGGTGAACGCCTGTTTCATCGTATCCACGGAGATGCTGGCTTCATACGCCTGCTTCTGGATGGCAATCCCCTGATCCTTGAGCATCTTGGATGTTCCGGCGATCAGATCATTGGTCGTCTGGTTCAGCAACTCAATTTTCTGCAATACAATCTTCTGATTATACAAAGCACTCGCTACAGTTACGGCAATTTTCAATGCAGAGATGGTTACATTCTTCGCACGGTCTACGCCTCGGATCAGTTCCTTATTATTGCGGATGACTACTTCAATCGCCATGATACCCTGCTGGTTCACGACTAACATCTGCTGCAGATCCATCACCCGCTGACGGAGCGGAAACAGCACTTCTTCCGTAATAAAGCGGACTTTCTCAGGGTCTTCATTACGGACCTTGGCGGCTTCAATCTGCGCGTCGATGGACTCATCCATGAGCATGCCAAGCTGGATTTCCTTTTGCAATCGCTTTGTGAGTTCTCGCAGGTTCTGTTGTTCGATCTCCAGCGTTGTATTATCGTTACGCAGGGTGGATCTGCCTTTATCCAAAGAGGTTACGATGTCAGCGATGACTGCGTCAGCCTTCTGGTATTTCAGGAAATAGGCGCGAAGCGGATTGAACAATTTCCCAAGGAAACCGGTCTTGGCAAAGTCGACCACACTCGGGTCGAGATCCTTCAGTTGCATATGCAGCTCGGTCAAGCCTTTGGCGACCTGACCGCCCTCGTCTCCTGTCTTGGACAGATGTCCAACGGAGACTTGAAGCAAGGCGTTTTTCTCAGAAGAGGATCTCATCGTGTTCATGCCAAAGCCGTCAATGGATTGCAAAATCTCTTTGCGCTTCTCCAGGGATTCGAGATCCAGTGTCATGATCATCTCTACGTTGGCATTTGCCACTTGTTGAAGCTCCGCGACCTCGGCGGGCACGGGTTTCACCTCTTCTTCGATCACCTTCTGAATTTCCTTCTGGCTCGGTATTTCCATTGAAAATGACATCTACAGTTCCCCCTTTTGATTACATCTGTACGTTAAACAGGTTTCCGATCTTGTACACGACATCGTCAGTATCGGCATTGATGCTTGCAGCCTCGTTAATGCTGGAGATGCTCTCCAAAGCCTTGATGTCCGCGTTGTATCCAATCGTATAGATTGGCACTTTGTACGTTTCGACCAGATCACGAATATCCTTCAGGGTATGGCCTTCGTTGGTCTCGCCATCACTCAGGACAAAGATCAGCGGCTTCACGTTTGGATCAGCAGCCATATAATCTTCCAGCATCTTCATCGCCACCACGATCCCGTCAAAGGTCGCCGTACCACCGCCAGCTTGCAGACTATCAACTGTTCCGACAAACATGGACTGCTGGTTCGTATCATACTTGGCAATCGGCAGATTCACGGTTACCCCGCTGGAGTAAGAGACCAGGCCAATACTGTTGTCTGTGCCCAGATACTTCTGACCTTTGCGCAGGGATTCCTTCAGTCGGTTAAGCGGTTCGCCGTCCATGCTTCCGGACACGTCTGTCACGAACACGGCGGCAATGGGTTTGCTGCCGTTCTTCTTCTCTTTCCATACTTTCTGTGCGGACAGCAACGTGCCGCCATCCACGGTAGCCAGTTCGGATTTGTAATCCTGTAGCCCGTTGAAACCGAACTCCTCCGCCGATTGTTGGTACTTCGCCTGGGTTACGAATTCCGCAAACTTTTGGATGATTTCCTGTTTGTTCTGTGGCAATTGTCCCAATGCATACAGCGGGCTATCATGTCTCACACCAAACGGTGTAAAGACGTATCCACTCTTCAGATCAGCGGTATTCACATACGTCTGGTATTCGAGTACAAAGGCATCCAGTCTGCCTGACTTGGCAGCTTCCCGCATCTGAATCGTTGTTGACGCTGTAAACGGTACATTCGTCTGGAACTTTTCGAACCCTTCAATAGCCTTCTCGCCAAGCGGGTTGGCGCTGTCATACGTATTCAGTGCAGTCACCAGGAAATTCAGTCCTGTGGAGCTGGCAAATGGATCGGTATATCCCATCGCGAGTTCATTGTTAGCAATGGCTTCGGTTACGGTTTTTACATTAACGGAGCCGTACGTATCAACCAGTGCATCATATTTCGCTTTGGAAATAACAATACCCGGAACGTTCCCGACCAATCGCTCGGATACCATCTCTGTCTTCACCCCACTGGCCTCAACCATCTCGCCCCATAGTTCATTGGAAGGTGTGAATGCATCCGGCATATACTTACCAGACTTGATATAATCGGTGGCCGTACCGGAGGCAATATTGCGGATTTTGACCGATACCTGTTTCCCACCAACGGTAATATTAGCTTTGTTGAACTCCTCGCCCACTTCGGTTAACCAGCCGTCTACCCCGCTGCCCGACTTCTCTGGGGAAGAGAAGATTTCGACGTAATCATTTGTTGTATTCTCTACGGCAATTGCAAATTTGGAGATATCCGGCAGTGATTCTGCCACATCGACCGGGTCGAGATCAATCTGTCCTTTGACCGGTTCCGCCGTCGCTGGCGCAATGTCCGCGTACAGTTTTCCCAGTTCCTTACCTGCATTCTCTGTGCTCACCTGTGTAGTCGACTTGCCAAAGTTCGACGTCAGTGTAATCCCTGCATAGACCAGACCAAATACGAGCACCAGCATTACAATCGATATGAAAAAAAACTTTCCCTTCTTGGCCATACGAACAACCCCTCACTGTCTGTATAATTTGGTGTGCTTGATTAACTGATCAATCTCCTGCATACAAGGCATCTGTTCAATATCTCCGGCATCAAAGCTGTCGAGGCGTGAAATCTCCAGTAACAACTGATCCAGCTTGAGCAAAATCTCCTCATTGGTGTGGAGTGCATTCCTCACATAAGACAGATAATCGTTGTATACCTTGGTTTTTTCTTGAAAAAGTTTCTGGGGAAGTGTGGAGGATTTGGATTTCATCATGTTGGCATAGTCGGCTTCATCGAATACATTCAACCGGTTCAGCACACTGCGGATGTTCAGGTACAACAGCTTCTCCACTTCCAATGTGACCGAAGCGAATTTCTTGTAGCTCAGTTCCCCTGGATCAAAGCGTTGATGAAGCACATTCAGGAGGGTTTCTTTTTTCTTTTTCATTCGACTAAGTTGGGACAGCCCCAGCGTAATATCTTCTTCGAGGACTTTGATGCGTCTATAAAAAGATAGTGCTTCCACATAATCTTCATGCGTTTCAATATGCTTCACGGGCAGCACTACCGGTTGTCTGAACAGCAGGGCATAACTCCCATATAGGAGTGCCATTGCACTACCGAACAGAAGGGTAACGGATAGCGCAGTTGTGAATGCACCCTCCTCGAAATTCAGCCCGATAAAGCCGGGTGAGAATGCGAGAACATTCACAGCCACAATACCGAGGATTAATCCCAACAATTTTATGTACTTGATCATGTTCAATCATCCGACCTCCTTTCATGTTATATATTGGTGCTTCATGTCGTAATTTTCCTGTTCAACTTATTCTTATTGTACATGATGTTAACGCTCTCAGGTGGATATGATTGGATATTTGAATACTCATAATATACGTGGTTTGGGCTTATCCCATTTCATATTTTCAGGGACAACGTGGAACTTGGCAGGAAATTTTGTGGTCAATCCATAAAAAGTGAGCTTTACGAGACAGCAGATTGTGGAGAAGAAATGTTATCAGGTAATACGTGGAAAATAGCTATGCGTGTCATTTTTTATATAAGACTTGTCTGAAAAAAAAGTAATACAAAAAGGACGAATCGGAGATCATCCGGTTTCGTCCCTTATGCGTTGGTTCATTATTTTTCGTGTTCTTATTAAAATTTTGATGCCTTATTCTACAGCTAACGAACTGAGGTGATGCTATTTGGTGTATTTCAACTCATTTGAAAATGTAACGAATCTGAGACACGTTATGTTCGTGTATTAGGTGTAAAGACGTTGTTTATCGCCTATTTCGAATGAAATAGCATCGCTGAGATTCGTTACATTTTCCACCACATCAATATTGCCCATATAAGACGTGTACGGTTCGTTAGAATAAAAAAATGGCCGCCTTATTGCTTCGTCTGCAGCGAACAGAATGACACTTCGCACTACCTGAACTTGAACAGCGAATCCATCGGGATTACCAGTTCAGGATATATAACCGATTGAATCGTTTCCTGCTCTGTATATAGATGACGGGTCTGGTAACTGCCATCCTCCAGCGTGTACACATGGACGGTTTGATTGCCGGGGTCAACAATCCAGTATTCGTTCACGCCATATTTCTGATACAAGTTAAATTTTTCGTTAAAATCCTTTAACGCAGTCGAAGGTGATAACACCTCGATAATTAAAGAAGGCGCACCGTGACAGCCACTTTTGGATATCTGGTCTTTGGAGCACACTACCGATAAATCAGGCTTGATCTGGTAGGTCATATTGTTCATTTTCGCTAAAATACACATCAAAAGGGGCAACAAACACGAAACATTTCCGATTCTGAAAAAAAGTCCGTAAAGAGAAGTGCAGCTCACCCACAATAAACTGGTGCAATGAAGTGGGTGCTGGGGACATATTAAAAGCTTTGCCGTTAATTAATTCCCATGCCCCCTCCCAAGTTAACCAATCCTGAAAGTTATAAGTACCTTTATTATCGGGTTTTGCCACACTTCCAACCTCCTCTTTCACTAACCGTAATTTATTTTCATTATAACATTGTGTTTGCGCCTTTTCACACCATGCCTCTTATTATGAAAAGATGGATTCCCGTTTACTTCGCGTGGTGCGCACCTCTACAACTTTCCCGGCACAACCATTGTCTCCCTTCGCCTGGAACATTACTGTAACGCTGTTTTTGCCTGATGTTACGGCCTCAGGAATATCGTAGGTCACATAGAACACGTCGCCAATTTTATTCATGTGAATTCTCTGCTCGCCAATGAGTGTTCCATCCACGGTAATAGCGAATTGTCTGTCATATAACTTACCTTCCCGTTTAAACGCGGAATGATCTCCGCCCCAATAGGCCACACATAGATAATTGGTTGCTTTACGATCCACCGCCAGTTGGTAACTGAAGTAAGCTCCACTGACGCCAAAAGCCTCTCGCCACATATGCAACTTCTTACGGCCATCCGTGGTAGAACCATTATGATGCTCCCCACGGCAATTACTATCCAGTTGATGTCCGATCTCATCCTGCTGACCGTCAGCCTGAACCCTGTCGATCGTGATATCGTTCAACTCTTTCTCCAGCGCATCCCCTTCATCGTTAAACGGCCAGTACACGGTATAAAATTCGTGATGCACATCATAGAACGGAATGAGCTTCACGGCTTCGCCTATGGAAGTAACATCTTTGCTAAGTTCAAATGTTAACGTGTCTGCATCCACAACCTTGATCCACTCTCGTACATCATCCTGCTCCGTCCAGATCACAGGTACAGGTGCAGTCTTGGGATTCAGCGCTGTTTCGTCCACAATCGTATCCTCCGGAAGACCCTCGTTTCCTAGTGCACCAGCGAGTACTATCGGGCCGTACAGGAATGCCACTTTGTGGGAATCATCCCGGGCAGTGTACTGGCGGAGTGACATCGGCAGTGTGATTGTGATGACATCGCCCGTTGTCCATGTGCGCTCGATGGAAAGATAGCCGGGTTCCATCTGTGTATACGGATGTTCCGTATCCCCGTTAACTGTTGCCGTCATTGGCTGTTGCAGCCATGAGGGCACACGTAATCTTAGATGAGCCGAGGCGTTGCCTCCGGTGATCGTCAGGGTTACCTTTTCCGAATAAGGAAAGTCGGTTTCAAGCTTCAGGGATAATCCCTGTGACGCCCAATCCAGTTGGGAAGCGATATACAGGTTGACGTACAGGTCCTGTTCATCCTCAAAATAGATGGCCTCGGCATATTTGCCCGGATTCTCCATGCCTGATCCTGTGCAGCACCACCAAGCGGTATCGTGAGTACCATAGATTTTGTAGTGGCCTTGTAGCGTTGATGCAAAATACGTTTTGTTCCCCGTATCGGGGTCCTGCGTGCCGAGGATGTGATTATAGATGGCGTTTTCATAATAGTCCATGTAGGCGCTATCGTGATTCCAGGCAAAGAGTTGCTTCGTTAGATGTAACATGTTGTGAGTACAACAGCTCTCTCCTGTTTTGATGCCAAGACTCTCCATACCCTTTGCTTCGTAATGCTCCGAAATGCTCGTCGCACCAAATACATAAGAACGATGATGCACCGTGGTGTTCCAGAAAAACTCTGCCGCTGTCCGATAACTCTCATGAGTATGGTCCTGATTGTAGATTTCGGCTGCACCGATCACTTTGGGAATCTGCGTATTGGCGTGTTTGCCTTGAAGATCGTCCTGCTTGTGCTCCAAGGGTCTCAGGATCAATTGATGGGTGAACTTATTAGCGATCTCAAGATATAAGGCTTTACCGGTAATCCCATACAAGTGTGCAAATACTTCATTCATGCCCCCGTGTTCACTTTGAAGCATCGTCTGCATCTGTTCTTCTGTCATCGGGAGCAATCCTTCGACCGCCCAGTCTGCAAATCGAGTAACTACATCAAGTGCCTGTCCGTTGCCAGTGAGTTTATGGGCGTCAATCAGGCCGCGATAGATTTTGTGCACACTGTACCAGGGAACCCAGTATTCACCGATATTGAATCCACCGATATTCTCTGCTCGAAAAGCCATGTGGAAAGGTTCTTCGGACAAACCACCGATATACCCGCTCCCCGTGGTCTGCTGGATTCTCGCCAGTTCGGTGACCGCATAATCCAGTCTTTCTTTTAACGTGATATTCCCGGTTGCCTGATACGTCACAGCCAGGGCAGACAGATAATGTCCGAGAGAATGTCCGCTGATGGTACGTGCCTCCCAACCCGCGTAGCGCTCTTTTCGGGCAGGTAAACCATGCGCTTCGAAGCATGGAGCCAGGAATCGATCAATATCCAGCGATAACAGGTAACGCTCCCCCACCTCTTGTGATGTTTGGAACACACCATTTAACAGATCTACATGTTCCGGTCCCAGAAATCCTTTTTTCGTATCAATCATGACACTCACTCCTTCTCGGGATGTAATAGATATCCATTCATTCTTAAGGGGTAAAATCCGTGTTCTGTTCCATAAGACTAATACTCATCAATCTACTGTAGAGCTTGAATATCCCCATACTATCAAATAAAATACAATTACATCAGACTCATAATCCAAGAAAAGGTGGATAAATCCGTCCTATGCAAAAGCCACTGGAACATTACCTGTGCGGCAAGTTCATATCCGAAGGCAACTGGAGCCACATGAGACGAAGCATGCCTGTGCATGAGATCATTTTGATGCTGGAAGGTGAGATGTACATCGCCGAGGAAGAGGAACAATATGTAGTTCGTGCCAACGATCTGTTGTTTCTGCGCGCCGGTCGCACCCATTACGGCTACCAGATTAGCGACACACCCGTCAGCTTTTACTGGGTTCACTATGATGCCATTTCGGCAGAATTCAACCAGTTTAGGACACATGCCACCATTCAGGTGCCTTCCATGGCCAATCAGTTATTCAAGCAGTTGCTGCATGTGTCATCCTTCTCACCAGAAGAAGCCGACGCTGCTTTGTTACTGTTGTTCAAGGAGCTGGAGCGCAATATAGAGGCGGATTATCGCCCGCACAATGCAATTGTGGACCATATCTGCAAGTGGGTCGATATTCATCTGCATACAAACATCACGGTGAGTCAGATTGCAGAAAATTTTAATTTTAACAAAGACTATATCTCCAAAATGGTGAAACGCGAGAAAGGTACTGGTCTCAAAACCTATATCCTCACAGAACGTATTCGCCGGGCAAAACAATTGCTGCTGAACACCAATGCCAGTGTAAAAGAAATTGCCGGACAGTGCGGCTTTTCCGACTACAAGCTGTTCCTGCGCATGTTCAAACAATACGAAGGCAATACGCCAACCGAATATCGCAATCATCTGTATTCCACACAGCTCAATCGCTGATGCGCTTTGATCTATAGAAATGACTGAGTTAACTATAGAAAATTTGAATGAATCGGATTGAATCCGTTATGGTAAAATGCAAGAAAACTATATTCCATACTTAACCCATAAGAGAAGAGGAATTATAAGATGACAACGGCTGCCGTTACGATTCACCCTGCCACAGAAGCAGACCATCCAGAGATTGTAGATATCCTTATTGCAAGTTATGCCGAGTATCGGGAGACTTTTGAGCAAAATGAACGATGGGATGCCTACCTAAAAGATATT
Source organism: Paenibacillus sp. FSL E2-0151 (assembly GCF_037993015.1). Taxonomy (NCBI): domain Bacteria; kingdom Bacillati; phylum Bacillota; class Bacilli; order Caryophanales; family Paenibacillaceae; genus Paenibacillus; species Paenibacillus sp. FSL E2-0151. The sequence continues at coordinate 1,147,305 of NZ_CP150308.1, read as the reverse complement.
CGAGAGTCTGTGGTTAATCCGTACCTGACGCAATTATGGATCGCGAAGATTGATGATCAGATTGTCGGTACAGTCCAATTATTCGAAACAGCACGCAACGCTTATCCAACCTTTGAATTGCCAATCGATTATCCGTTTATTCGGCTGCTGGGTGTTGATCCAAAATGGAGAGGTCACGGGATTGCCAGAGTATTGCTCCAGCAATGCGTAGATTCTGCCAAAGAGATGGGCAAAAATACGGTGTACTTATATACGGGCGGTCAGATGGTTAATGCCATCCGTTTATATGAGCGTTTTGGATTTACAGAGGATAAGGAATTCAGCTCCGAGAGTGACGGAGGCAAGGCGATCTGTTACCGTTATGATTCCTAGTGGAGGGTAACAACAACACGGGATCTGCGAACAGAGAATGAAACGTAAAACAGACCGATCATCTTCATGACGGTCTGTTTTACGTTTATAAATGTCAACTATATAAGTTGCACTAATCATTTACACGATAACGGAGAGGACAGAAAAAACCTGAAAAAGCGAAGCGTTCGCCTTTATCCCCGGATTTCCCCTCGAGAAAAGGGAATGGAAAAAAATCTGGGGATAACAGCGATTGGAAGGTTATTCTGTCATCGTAGTGTCAGTGTAAATAAATTTTAGTTCAACTTATATAACATTTGAAATAATACATCGCTATTGATTTTTTAGCCGCCAATCTCTACCAAAATCTTCGCATGGCTCTTGTCGCTCATCAACAGCTCCAGTCCTTCCTGCACGATGTCGTCCAGTTTGATTTTCTTGGTGATGACCTGTTTCACATCGAGCGATCCTTCCGCAATCAATGAAATTACTTCAGGGAAAATGTGGCGATATGCCAGTGTTGCCGTTAGATTCGCTTCTTTGACCAGAAGATCGAAGAAGTTCACTTGAAGCGGATTTGGAATCGCTGCGATGACAACAACTTCTCCGCCTTTTTTGACAACCGCAATGGCGCTATCCATCGTTGGTTGTACACCTGCTGCTTCATAGGCCACATCGATGCCACCCGATTGTTGCAAGATCACCTCTGTTGCATTGACTTTGGCACTGTTCACCGGAATCGCACCCAGTTTGGCTGCCAGGTCCAGACGTTCCTCAAATACATCGACTGCATAGATCTCAGAGGCTCCTGCAGCTTTGGCAGACAGAATGGTCAGTAATCCAATTGGACCTGCTCCGTATACGGCTACCTTGTTCCCCACTTTCAGCTTGCTGTGACGAACCGCGTGAAAGGCTACGGCTGTAGGCTCTACAAGTGCACCTTCTTCGAAAGATACGTTATCCGGGATGGGATGAACCATGTATGCTTCAACAACAACATACTCCGCAAAACCACCATCACCATTCAGTCCAACGAATCCAAATTGAGTACACTGGTTGTAACGTCCCTGAATACAGTACTCACATTTTCCGCAATGGTACAACGGCTCTACCACAACTCGATCCCCTACACTGATACCGCTTACATTACTTCCCAATTCACTCACGGTTCCTGCAAATTCATGACCTAATGTCAACGGTGCTTTCTGTCCTGAGAGCGGATGATTCTCGCCTTCTTGAATTCCCACACCATGATGATAGGCATGCAAGTCACTGCCGCAGATCCCTGCATATTCCACTTTGATTTTGACTTGACCCGCTTGAGCGACCGGAACTTCTCGTTCTTCTACACGAACGTCTTTATGGCCGTACCATACTGCTGCTTTCATGAAGTTCATCCCCTTTGTATGATTGTCTATATATTATATCGCTGTTCATGTATTATTCATATTTATAGATACTAATGTTAACATTAGTTGTATTAATGCTAAACGGAGATGAAATCATGAATCTGGAACAGCTCGAATATGTCGTTGAAATTGCGAAAACGAAATCATTCTCAGCCGCCTCGGAGCATCTACATGTCACACAATCGGCGATCAGCCAATCGGTTCATCGTCTGGAGAAAGAATTGGGTATCATCCTGTTCGAACGCTCGCGGCAGGGAACTCATCCCACTCCCGAAGGCAAACAATTCATTGCCAAGGCACTGGATATTTTACAGCGGATTGATGAATTGAAATCCCTGAACGCAGAAGCCTCCTCTCTTAGCGGAGAGCTTCATGTGGCTACTTTTCCAAGTGTTATGCCCTATCTTGTCCAGTCTGCTGCGGATATGAAGCGTGAGCACCCGCAACTTAATATCTCCATTGAAGAGAAAGGGTCCATGGAAATTATTGAAGATATTCGCAACAACAAAACCCATCTGGGCTTTATCGCGATCTATGCCAAACAATTGCGGGAATTCGATGGACTTCACTTCAGTCCCATGTATTCGGGCAAGCTGGTAGTTGGTACTCATCACCTGTCTGAACTTGCCAAGCACAGCCGTGTTACACCGGATCAATTAAAAGAACACAAGCTGGCACTCTATCGAGATGGTTTCATCGAAGACTTCATCAAGGAATTCACTTATGATCATGGACCTCTGTCCATTCTGTTCAAAACAAATAATTCAGAAGCGATCAACATGGTGTTAAGAAACGATATTGCCGCCACGATTGGTCACGACTTTTCCTTTCACCAAAATCCCTTATGGAAAGAAGGTCTGGTGAAGATGGTAGAGATCGCTGGAATCGATCAACCGAAAATGCAGATTGGCTTCGTGCAGACGGAGTCCAAGGAGTCCGCCGTAGCTGTAGAACGATTCGCCCAACGCTTCAGACAGGCGATAGAGCTGGATCATTTAAAAGTTTAAATCTAAAAAAGTGCTCCACCCTTTGAAGGAAGTTTGGGATGAACACCAACTTCTCCAAAAGCGGAACACTTTTCTGACTATCTCTTGCGTTACTATTACTACACCTTACTCAAACTATACTTTAACTTTTCGTACGGCTTCACTCATCTCGTTCGTCTGCTGCTCCAACATTGTGGAGGTCTGCGCCACCCTGTTGAACATGGCCGACTGTTCACGCATTAAGCGATAGATTTCATCCGAATGATCCGACACCCCGGCTGAGATCTGCGAGATCGTATTGACGGAGGCTGCGGCCTCTTCCGAACCTGCCGAGATTTCCTCTGCCGCAGCGGAGACTTCCTGAATGCGACTGGTTACCAGTTGGAACGCGTCAACGACATGAGCGAAAGCTTGCTCCGCTTCTGCAGTAATTGTAACCCCTTGTCCAATCTCGGTTGCAGTAACCCCCATCTGTGAGCCAATCTGCTGTGATTCTTGTTGAATACGAAGCAGCAAGTCGGAGATCCGTTCCATGGATGTGCTTGAGGCCTCAGCAAGCTTCCGAACTTCATCCGCCACAACCGCAAAACCTTTGCCGTGTTCTCCTGCATGTGCTGCCTCTATGGATGCATTAAGCGCAAGTAGCTTCGTCTGACTCGCAAAGTCACGAACCGTGTGCAGGGCACCACCAATTTCCTGGGAGTAGTTGTTCAGCACCTGAACCATCGCTACAACTTCACTTGAGACATTTGAGATGCTCTCCATCTGTGTTTTCATCAGTGTCATGCTCTGTTTACCGGACTCCGCCGTAGAAAGCGCACTTGATGCCGCATCCGATACAACCATCGAGGATTCGGATATATCCGTTATGCCTTTTGCGATCTCTTCCATCGCATGCGCGCTATCGCTTGCACCCTGCTTCTGCGTATGTGCACCCTGCCTAATCTGTTCGACAGATTGATCAACCGTCTTGCCCATCTCAAGCATCTCTTCGGTACTGCGATTAAATTCCTTCGTTGATTCCGATAAAATATCTGTGGTTACTGCTACGCCTTCAACCATGTTACTCACAATCTTATTCAAGTTCCCGGACATATGTATCATCGCTTGATATGTTGTTCCAATCTCATCTTGGCTGCGCAAACGATACGACGTCAAAATTTGATTCGCTTCTGCAAGCTCACCCTGTGCCATTTTTTCCACACTCGCCTTCAGCGGTTGAAGTGGTCGCAGTCCTCTTACGATAAACCACGTGACAACAGCAATGCCTATAAGTGTAATCAGTAGCAATAAGGCATAGAAGGGAATACTCGATTTCATTATATCTGACTCAATGCTTCCGATCACCGATACCGCCGTATCGATACCAATTACACCTGTTACAGCGCCATTACTATCCAGCATGGGAGCGTAAGAGGAAATATAGTCGCCGTACTCCTCATTGTTAATGATCGAAGAACTGGCTGTTTGCCCCTGCAACAGCTTCTGCACAGCCTCCTGAGGGACATCCGTAACTTCATTAATCGGTGAGGCTTTATCTGCATCCTTCATACCGTCCACCATAATAAGTGGCGTACCTTTGTCATCTATTTTGACGAAATACACATACATTGCACCAATGCTTACGCGAAAGTCATCCAGTTCATCACGAATCTTCAAGAATTCGTCATTCTCCTTGGGGTCCTTGGCAAACTCGGCATAAGATGCTGTATCCAGCTGATTCACATAACTCTGAGCAATCTGGATGTTGTAACTCGAAATGGCCTCCTGCGCAGCTAGTTTCATATTGGCCACCTGTAACAGCATGCTTCCAACGGCTATAATCGTAATGACCAGTGTGACTACTGCAACAATGCGCACAACCAAACGTTTTCTAAAAAAACCAATCATCCGCTCCTCTTCCTCTCCCGTGAACCCAAGCCTTTTTGACTAGGCGCTACCCAAAAAACACATGCTTGAAGCACTATGTATGGGAAAATAGTAAACGAATATGTCGAATTAGGCAAGAAAATATTGGGTTTACATAAAAACGCTATCATGGCCGTGGTACCTTTGTTCATTAGAGCTGCATCTAGGCATAATTTTGGAGGATTTGTTTAGGTTCTTTGCAGTGAAAAATGATAGAAAAAAACATCCCGGCTCAAGCGCCGAGATGTTGATGTGTTCTACATTTGAATGTAAAAAATACTAAACTGTTTGTTTATTCGTCTTCCTAAATCGAATCAGGGACCAGATAATCAGCAACGCAAGCACGGCAAGACAGATGCTAATGCTGAACCGATTACCCTCATCAAACACAAACATCACCGCAATCACACTGAGACATAGTACCACGACTCCAGTTATATAAGGGAATCCCCAAACTTTGAAGGTCGGTTGAACCGGATATCTCTTCCGCAGTTTCAACTGTGATGAGGCAATACAGATCCACACAAGGATTACGACAAACCCTGGAACTGCGAGCAATACGCGGAACAGTTGATCCTGCGCGAACAGGCCAAGCAAGGAACCTCCGAGCAAAACTACTGAGCACACCAGAAGTGTGTTAACAGGGCTACCGTTGCGATTCGTCTTTGACAATGCCTTCGGAGCTTCCCCGCCCACTGCCATGGAGTGCATCATCCGGGATGCACCATAGATCCCTGAATTCGCAGCAGAAAGAACTGCCGTCACCAAAATAAAGTTCATTATGTGTGCTGCTCCCGGCAGTCCTGTGGAGGCAAGCACCTGTACAAACGGACTGCTCTCCGGCCCAATCTCATTCCATGGGATGAGACCACAGATGATGAGAATCGGCAAGGTGAAGAACAGAATAATTCTGAGCATGAAATTGCCCACGATTTTTGGCATCACTTTTTCTGCATTTTCCGTCTCGGTCAGCGTCAGACCAATCAGCTCCGATCCCCCATAAGAGAACATAACCACAAGCAGTGCCGAGAAGATCGATGACCATCCGTTCGGGAAGAACCCGCCTGCTTGCGTATAATTTTGCAGATAAGGGGTGTTATCACTTGGGATAATGCCAAAGATCAATCCTGCACCCAGGAAGATAAAAATAATGATCATGGCAATTTTGATCCCGGCCAGCCAAAACTCAAATTCCCCGAACACACCTACACTTAACAGATTAACCAGTATAATGAACGCCGCACATGCCAGACTCAGCATCCACAGCGGTACTTCACTGAACCAATACTGCAAAAAGCTCCCGGCGGCAATCACCTCAATGACACACACCGATAACCATAGAAAGCAGTACATCCATCCCATAACAAAGGATACTCTGCTACCAAATGCCTCCTGCACGAAGTCTTTCATATTTTTGTTCTTGTACACCGTAGCCATCTCCGCCATCGCGGCCATAACAACCAGCAGCAATAATCCGGCAAAAATGTACGTGACAATAACGCCCGGACCCGCGAGTCCAATCGTCTCTGCACTGCCTTTGAAAATTCCCGTTCCAATGACACCACCCATAGCCATAAAACTGATGTGTCTTGGTTTAAGCTTCTTTTGTAGTGTTCCTTCTGTCTGAGCCAATTCAAGTCCTCCTGATGTAAAAAACGTCTGTAATGCTGTCTTGTTTCATAGACATAATGTCCAGTATACCCTATTGTCCATCAATCAGCCCAGAAGTTCCTCATGGCCAATTCATCCCAAACATATATGGACATAACCTATGTTTTATACCCCACAATGGCACGAAGCAATCTGTGTACAATCCAGGTTAGCAAAATGTACCCTGCCCCATAGATGAACCAAGCGCCTATGTTACTACCCCATGTTGAAAGATCACTCGCGATATACAACAAAGGCAGCATAAAAGATATAACCAGCGCTACCCAGAGTCTAAACCAATTGGCAAAATAACTGCATACTCCAAGCATCACAGCAATGATGGGACATAACACCAAGACAGCAAACAGCGGATTCATATGATCGAACCACCAGTAAATCATGTACGACTCCCTCCACATTCTTCGTCACAAGGCCACGTTGTTTTAATGCGTATTATTGAGTTTATTCTACTCTTTTTCCATCTCTTAAAATGTACGATATGTTGCAAAATTAAAAAACCAGCGTCCTGTAAAAAAACAGAATACTGGTTTGTCATGTGAATTCATTTAGATTTTTTTCGTCATAAACGTGCTGTTCGGGTCCAATACATAATCTGCGAATGGTTCGCAATATTCAAATCCGAAATCTTCGTACATCTTCCTTGCCGGGATAAATGAATCCATTGAACCCGTCTCCAGACTGATTCGCTTATAACCACGGTCTGTGGCAACCTCCATAATATGTGCCAAAATTTTTCTCGCTACGCCTTTTCTCAGATGAGCCGAAGCGGTACGCATCGACTTCAACTCTGCATGCTCTGGATCAAGTTCTTTGATAGCCCCGCAACCGAGCAAGTCGTCCCCTTCCCAAGCACACCAGAAAGTAATTTCGGGCTCCTTGAGTCCGTCCAGATTCAACGCATGAATACTTTCTGGAGGCGAATCTGCCGCCATCCCTTGCAAGTGCTCCGCAATTAAAGCCTTAACTTGGACTCCACTCAAATCATCCACTTTGATCTCCATAACCTACCACTCCCGCCGACATTTTTATTGGTTTTATCACTGAATGTATATCAATCATTTCATCTTACTACCGTGTTAGGTTTTATGACAAGAGGTTACTTATATCCACTGAAATACGCTATTGTGATTCACCTATAATTTCCAGTATGATGAGGCTATCAGATGCCAAAGGGGCGAGGTCTATTGCGAAATATACATAGAGTTAAACGTGGAACTAAGGTGAATCAAGCTTAACTTAATTTAAAGGAGAACCCTATGACACTCACTACGGATAACCTGTTTTATAGCAAACGATTAAAGATGACGCCACCACGCTCTGAAGACGTGCAGACCATGCTGCAATGGAACGAAGACCCGGAGTACCTTCGGAATGTGGATACTGACCTGGCCATTCCCTATTCGGAGAAACAGTTGGAGGATGAGGGCGAAACGAAGAACAAGGAAGTTTACTTCAGACTTCGCACGCATGAAGAGGATACGCTGATTGGTTTTGTCGTCATTCATGGCATTGAATGGAACAACCGCTGCGGACAGCTTGCCATTGGCATCGGACTTGCCAAACATCGCAACAAGGGATATGGCACGGAAGCGTTGAATCTTATTTTACGATATGCGTTCCATGAGATGAATCTGGACAGGGTTGGTCTCGATGTCATCGCCTACAATGCCAAAGCAATCCGTTCCTATGAGAAGGTTGGTTTTCAGTTGGAAGGTCGGGCACGCTCCGCTGTATATCGTGATGGTAAGCGTTATGACCGCTTGATGATGGGAATCCTAAGACCAGAATGGGAAATACACAATCATATCCATACGGAGGGTGAACAAGCATGACCAAGAATGCAGAAGTCACCGAGTTTATTGAACAGATTCAGATCCCCTGGCAAGTACAAGTCGCTGAACAATTGCGCCAGTTGGTGCATGATACCATCCCTGACGTACAAGAACGCGTACAATACAAGAAACCTCATTTTTTGAAAAACGGAAAGTATGCTGCGGTCATTTCACCTTCCAAACAAGCCATGTCTTTCACCATCTTCAATGCAACTGGACTCGATCTACCCGATGGGATATTTGAAGGCCCAGAAGAGCGAAAAACGATCAAACTCAAGGAAAAAGATACGCCGGACTATGAATGGTTGGCTGGTTTGTTAAAGCAGGCATCTGCGGAATTGTAGACGGGTGTAGTGAAGAGGCACATACGCCGAAGTAGTAACTTAGGTAGTAATGTGCGGTTGGAGTATATGGGGTGAGTTTGGGTTTGGGCCAAGCGCTAACGAATCGGACACACCTTATATCGCAGTTTTAAAAACATATGAAATTCTAACGAATCTCAGCAGTCTTATTACAGAAACCCCCTTCGATTTTCTTCGAAAAACCATGACAATTGGAGAAATAGAGTGGCTATGATTCGTTAGAATTCTATACTGCTGCAAATTCACCCAATAAGACGTGCTAGGTTCTTTAGACTGTGTGAGTACGACAAGCGGCCTCTGCACGTAGAAAAAACAACCCATTCTCACTCTGGCGGCTAAATAAATAGCATAAACGACTGGCTGTAGCAAAGATATCTCACATCCATCCTGCGCAGGGCAAAGGGGCATCCCATGAAGTTCCAAGAACTTCGGGATGCCCCTTGGTTATAGTCTGTCTACTACTGTCATTCCAACCTTAACAGCGGTGTAATATTATTAATAAGATGACTGCTTATAATTGCTTATAATGTTTTATACTAGCTTCCACCATCAAGATTGCTGATACGATACGGCGGTCATCTGGCACGGCTCACATATGAACATGTAATACATACCCTCACCATATTCCTCAACCTCGCCCCAATCCAGTTGTGCGACAGCCTTCATTTTCGCGGAACAGCGTGGACATGGTGGATAATCCGCATCCTGAACCCAACCCGGATGGCCTCCAATCTGAGATAGCGATGGCTCCATCGCCCACTCACTGGCATGGAATGCATGACGCGAGGCATTCGCAATCCGAAACTGCCGGCCAACATCCGGTGCAAATTTACCATAGTCGTCTAGGTCAATCTCGTCCATTCCCGTAGGCATGACATTATGTGAACTCCATAACGGTTCCCCTGCTGCGTCCAGCTCCATGTAAACCACACCGTAACTGCTGCATATCACGCAAGTCTGTATCTGAAGTCTCTGGGCATGCCAAGACACGTCCTTCAGAGCGGGATGTTTAACATTCAGACTAATTAAGGTGGTTAACGCATTGCCACACCATGGACAGCCATTCTTGCTAGGGTTCAGCATCGAGAGTGAATTTCCGGTTGACTCCACGTTAGGCCCTTCATTCTCTTTTACTTTATAGAGTGAATAACTTGGGGTGGTGAATAATTCTCTGCGCTGCCCGTCTTTTGTAAGCTCCCAACCAGCTTCAGTGGTGTAATGCTCAGGTGCCACGTACAATTCACTCGCCCAAGATGGCGGAGACTGTCTCCATTGTCGGAACTGCTGCACGACAACATCATCCCCGATATGGGCCAGCATGAGCAATATGTGATTCCGATTTTCATCATCGGTGTTCACCTGCTGCAAGAGACGATCACGAACCTCCCCCGAGGCACTTTTATACAAAATGGCAGGATAATAGATCTCCTGTTCCAGCAGCTCAGGAATTTCCTCACTCAACGATATATCATGGTAGCAGACCAGATATACCAGAATGTCTTTGCCCGTATCTTCATCACCTGTACGAATCCGTTGCATCGCGTAATCCTTCATCTGATCTTGTTGCTCTACAGACAAGGATAGATATACTTGTTCCTCGGATTGTTCATAGGGCGTATAACGAATTAGTGGATCGCGAACCTGGGGTTTGTGCATGATTTTCAAAATTTCGACCGGGTCTGTGATACCTGCATACAAGTTCACGTCACGTCGATTCGCTTCAATGTATCTCTGGCGCTCCTCGCGTTCCATCTCTTGCTTGCAAGGCATGCAATAACCACCCGTTTTCAACGCTGTTGCTGGTAAAATGGTATTTGCACACCCTTCCCGTATACACGGAATTCGTTCTGTCATATTCCAACCTCCTTCAACTATTGGCAATGGAAAACACGCCACAATGTGACGTGCTTGTCCCTTACTCCATATTTAAATGCCTGCGTGTCTCTAAAGGAAAATGCGAATCAGTGATGTCCCAATTGGTCCTTGGTGAATTCATAAAAGGCGAGCGCATCTTCACTGCTGGCAAAGCCTGCTTGAGCCATCTTTTCACTGCCTCCACCTTTGCCTTGGTATGCTCCAAGATTACCTTTAAAGAAAGGTCCACAAGCCCATTCAGGCGGTTGGCCGTTCTGTGCCAGAACTACTTTGGCCTCCGAGATGCTCACAAAGAGTACAAGCCCCTCATGGTCTGCCGTCAGCTTGGTAGCCAGGCTCTGCATATCCTTGAGCGATTTGTCTTCAAAGACCTGAGCAATCACTAGCCCTTGCCGAGCGGCCAGAAGTTCATCCGCATAGTAAGCATCATTCGTTGTTTTCACTGCATTCAGCTCGGTTTGCAGCTGCTTTTGCTCCAGCTCCATTTTCTCAATGCGCTCCAATAATTCGTCCTTGCTGGTCTTTAATTTAACCATGATGCTATTGAGCACGTTTTGTGTAGCTGTGAATTCATTCAGGGCTCTTGTTCCACATTTGAAATAAATGCGGGTGCCGCCCTTCACTTTTTCAGTTTTCAACAGTTTGATGATCCCAATCTCACCAGTCGCCGACACATGAGTTCCACCGCAGGCGTTATACTCCACACCCTCGATCTCAACGATGCGAATGTCCTCTGTTACCGTAGGCTGCTTCACCAGTGGCAATTGTGCCGCCTCTTCTGTTGTTACCCAGGACGTGTTGATGCGAGCGTTACGATAGATCTGACGATTCACTTCTTGTTCAATGGCAGTCAATTGATTCGCTCCCAGTTCGGCCGCAGCCACATCAATCGTGTCATACTCCGTACCAAGATGGAAACTGAGGGTCATCGCTTCAGTAAGCTTTAGCGTGATTGCCGATAACAAATGCTGACCCGTATGCTGCTGCATATGATCGAATCTGCGTTCCCAGTCAATCTCACAATGTACCTCAGTCTGTTCAGGGAAGCGTTCCAGCTTATGCCATACTTCACCATCTTCGATGTTCACATCCAGAACAGCGATTCCGCCAATTTGCCCCAGATCACAAGGTTGTCCGCCTCCATGCGGGTAAAAAGCAGTCTCCGCCAGCGTGACATATACGCCGTCTTCCTTGTCCACTCTGCCTGTAATCGTTGTATGCCACTCTCTTGTATAAGCAGAGTCATAATAGATTTTTTGCGTCATTGAATCATCCCGATCCCTTCTCGTTCAAATGGGTTTTCATAATCTCCAGATTACACTATCTGGAACCCTCAAGCCAATTTATGGCATAGAGTATCCCCTTTTTCTATCCAAAAGATTACTCTGTGAGCGAAAATAGCTATTAATCGAAAAAGGAACGTTTGCAGGAAGATGCTTCTGGTAAAGGCTTATCGTTCTATGATGTTTTTAAGATAAACATTCAAACTGTCTTGTTCGACTTTAATAAAAAAAAGCAGAGTGAATAATCACTCTACTTTCTGAAAACCATTTTAACAAACAACTTTTCATTAAATCTTGTAGCTAATAGATCGCTATCGGTCCATACGGACCATCGATAATTTCAATTTTTGTTTCAAAAATATCTGTTAAAATTTCGGGGTCCATCACTTCATCTACGGTTCCAAAAGCGGCGATTTGACCATCTTTCATGGCACATATTCGATCCGAATATTTGGCGGCAAAATTGATATCATGCATAACCGTCAGAATGGTTCTTCCAAATTCATTAGCGGCATATCTCAAATGCTCCATCATCCGAACAGAACGCGCAACATCCAGATTGTTCAAAGGCTCGTCCAAAAGTACATATTCCGTCTCCTGACACAAAACCATTGCGACATAAGCTCTTTGCCTCTGACCACCAGAAAGCTCATCTAAATATCTATTTTCCAGATCAGTTAAGTCTAGAAAATCAATATATTTAGAAATAATAGCTTCATCCACATCCGTTAATCTTCCCTTAGAATAAGGAAAACGTCCAAATCCGGCAAGTTGTCTGACGGTAAGCCTTGTAACAAAATGATTTTCTTGTCGTAAAACCGTTACAATCTTGGCCAGATCCCTTGATTTGGATGTGGAAACATCCATATTGGCAACCTTGATCTGACCTTCGTCCAAATCCAAAAGTCTTCCGATCATCAGAAGTGTCGTAGATTTCCCCGCACCGTTGGGTCCAATTAAAGAAGTAAGACCAGCTTTGGGTATATGAATATTCAAAGGGCCTATCTCTACCTCGGCTGCATAGGACTTTTTGACATTATTGATCTGTATCATAAAGAACCCTTCCTTAAAATCACAATTAAAAATGTTAGTCCGCCAACCAATTCTATAATGATGGAAACAACACCTTGGGCATTGAAAACATGATTCATAATAAAGTATGCACCGGTTAAGATCACAAAACCTATCGCAAGAGCCATTGGGAAAACATATCTGTGATCATAGGTTTGCGCGGCCTGATAACTCAAAATCGCAACTAAAAATCCATAGAATGTAAGTGGTCCAACCAAAGCCGTCGAAATGGCCATCAAAATGGAAACCAGGACCAGCGTATAAATCACACTACTTTGATGTTTAGTTCCCAAGGAAGTCGAGACATCCTTACCCAGCGACAATACATTTAACCTCTTGGCATTAGCAAGCAGCAGAATTGCTGCAATGATGACGATAGGAATCGCAATCGGGAAATAGGCAGAATCCGCATTATTCACGGAAGCAAACATTCTTGCCTGCAAAATATCAAACTCAGACGGTGCAAGAAGTCTTCTCATAAATGAAGATACGGATCTCAGCCCGGTCCCAATGATAATACCGACTAGAAGCAGAAGTTGTAAATTTCCGTATTTTCCGGAAAGCAGCCATCCATAAAGGATTAAACACATGATGACCATTGCAACAACTTGATATAAAAAGGAATCAACACCGCTAAAATTCACAAATACCGTAGCACCAAGGAAAAATATAGTACTCGTATGAATGGTTGAATATATAGCATCAAAACCTAAAAGAGACGGAGTTATAATTCTGTTATTCGTAATCGATTGAAAAGCAACCGTAGATAAACTTTGGCAAATTGCAGCAATCAGCATTGAAACCAGAGCAACTACCCTTCTTTTAACAACAGGTATGAAAGAAGGCGAAGACACCGGGACCGGATTGTTATAAATCAGTAGCCCAACTGATGCAAAAACGCCCAGAACAATTAATGTTATCAGCAAAATCCAATAACGCTTTTCTTCTTTCTTGGTACGGAAGGCTCTAGCTGATCTTTTTTTAGGACGACGGCTAGAATCGATTTCGATATTTAGTGGATTTCTACTTGCTAAGTCGCTCATCTTACCCTCCTTGTTGACCGCCTTTGTCTTAACAAAATGACAATAAATACGACGGCTCCCACTGTTCCAAGGATCATCGAGACAGGTATTTCAAAAGGCATGATGATGACACGAGACAGGATATCACACACAATGATGCTGCCCATCCCTAATAAGCACACCCATGGCAAATTGCTCCTGAGATCGTCACCCCTAAACATGGAAACGATATTGGGGACAATTAACCCCAGAAAAGGCAAGTTCCCAATGACAGCTGCAACGATTCCAACGGCCAGTGAAATAAGCGCAGTACCCAAAAGAATGATCCTGTCATAATTTACGCCAAGACTGGTAGCGACATCTTCCCCTAGTCCGGCTAGTGTCAGCCGATCAGCAAAAACAAATATAAGAATAGTCACCAATACAATAAGCCATAAATATTCATACCTGCCAATTTGCACAGATGAGAAGGAGCCTGCAAACCAGCTTTCGATATTTTGAGTCATTTGGAACACAAGCCCCACGAAAGTTGAAAATGCAGAAATGACTGCTCCAAGCATCATCCCAATTATGGGGACAACCAAAGAGGAACGGAGTTTAACTTTCTTTAGAAACATAAAAAAAATCATCGTTCCTATAAAAGAAAAAATGATTGCACCAGTCATTCTTAGCGTTAAGCTCGGAGCAGGAAAGACCAGATAAATAAACATGATCCCCAGACCTGACCATTCCATTGTTCCTGTTGTCGTAGGTTCCACCAAGCGATTCTGTGTAATAAGCTGCATGACCAGTCCTGCCATTGCCATGGCGGCACCGGTAAGCATTAATGCAATAGTTCTTGGGACACGAGTAATGAAGAACATCTCCATTCCATCCGCTTGTCCTCGTATGTCATAGACTCCAATAAGCAGTGATGTAATGCCTAAAATAATAGTGGCTATAATCGCAATGATAAAAGGTATGGTCCATAGCTTTTTCGGATTATGACGCTGGGGTTGAGAATTCTCAACCCCAGCTAATTTTGGTATTAAATTTTTCTGCACTGCAGCATACTCCTTTTTTACTGTTTAGCTAAAGCTTTCGTAAGGTTGTTAATCAACTCCAAGAACGTTTCGATGGATTCATTGGTGTACGTATCGTTTGGAGCATAAACGATTTGTTTTTGAGTAATAGCAGTGGTATTTTTCAGCGCAGGTGAGTTATCAATAACATCTTGAGCCGGAACGGCACCTTCTTCAGCAGATACGGCTGCATCCCGGTCCAGTACGAAAATCCAATCCGGATTGCTTTGGGCAATCGCTTCAACAGAAATATCATCACCTTGATGATCAGAAGAAGATTTGTCCACTTCTAGTGCCGGAACCCAGCCGAAAATGTCATACAATGGTCCCCACACACGTCCAGTAAGAGGAGCCGAAAAACCGATGTTTCCACCAGAAACGACAACACTCATAATTTTATCTTCACCATTATAAGCGGCCTTAGCTTCTTCAATAGCTTTATCAAAATCAGCAATCAGTTGGGCAGCTTCTTCTTGCTTCTGGAAAACTTTTCCCAAATTGGTTGTTGCATCTTTAAGTCCATTAACAAAGTTTTCTCCAGGTGATGCTGTTTCTTCAAGCTCAATATTAAGGTCGATCACTGCTGCATTAGGTACTAATTTTTTGATGTCTTCATAGTAGCTAGCAAACCGTTGACCAACAATGACAAGGTCAGGCTGTATTGATGCCAATAGTTCAAGGTTTGGTTCGCGGTGATTCCCAATATTTTGTACCGATTCATCCGCCACATATGGTGAATCCGCAGGCATTACATCCTTCGGCGCTGCTGCTAATTTGACGCCCCAAGTGGACAGAGTCTCAAATGTTCTGTTATCCAGAGCAACAACCTTCGTTGGATTTACAGGCACGGTTACCGTTCCATGAGCATCCGTAATTTCAACTGTTGTGGCTGTAGCTGTAGTAGCAGCATCGGAAGTTGTAGCCTCTGTATTAGCAGTATCCGTCGTAGCAGGTTCATTACTTGAACAAGCTGCCAATACCAAAGTTAAAGCTGCAACCATGATAAACATTAATTTTGAAGAATTAGACTTTCCCATTTAATTTATATCCCCCTAGATTTAGAAAATTTGGATTCCCACGCAGCGTACTGTGTTGGATAAACTCAGTATCATATACCTCCTCAGACGTAAATTTAGAGAATAAACTTAACCCCTTTTCACTGTAGTGCTGAGTAACAAAACAACAAATGATAGTGATTATCAATATCAATAGGTTATATTATAACAAGTTAGAAGGCATTTTCAACAACCTAATTGTTTTAATTCATGGCGAAATTATGAACCAAATATTCTATTGTATGTATTTATATGCATAAAAATCGACATTTCAATACAAAAAAAGAAGCATCACTGTGTGATACTTCTTTTGCGGTAAGAACACTTTATACATTTATATTTCTCATCGAAATGATCTGATTTTTCACCAACATTCTTATTTCATCGACTCAGATAATTCTGTGAAAATAACACCCAGCGCATACGCGCCAGCATCCGGGTAGCCCAGACTACGATCGCCGACGGCACCTGCACGTCCCATACGTGCCACGATGTCTTCCGTTTTCTTCGCACCTTCAACGGCTGCTGCTGCACCTTTGGCAAATGCTGTTTTGAAGTCATCGCCAGACTCCGCACTTTGTGTCCAGGAATCGGCACACGGAACGAGTGCATCGATCAAGGTTTTATCACCTACAACAGCACCACGTCCGAAGGAACGTTCTCCTGTAGACTGAATCCCTTGCACGGCTGCATGGATCATCTCAGCAAATTCAGCGACGTTTAATTGCTGTTTATCCCCTACAGCTTTGCCAGCCGCACGGAATGCCGAACCCCAGATTGGGCCGGATGCGCCGCCACAATATTCCATGATGACCAAGGAACATGCATCGAGGAATGATCCGATGTCTTTTTTATCTTCGTTAATGATGTGATTCCATTCGCGTTTCAACTGGCGGAAGCCTTTTGCCACACTCATACCGAAATCGCCATCACCAGCATGGGAATCCAATTCACAGAATGGTACTTCATTCTTGATGATGATCTCGCCCATTTTATCGATCAGATAGACGACATTGTCCAGTGAAAATTGATTGCCTTTGATGACCGCAGCTGATGCATCCGTCTCCACTTCGTAAGATACAGGAGCGTCTTCACCCACAACAGCTTCCAGCGCTTCGGAATACGCCACTTGTGCTGCTGGAGGGCCGGATACTTTAAATGCAGGTGTATCACTTTCCTTGAACAACAGCGTTTTTAGTTCCTCATCCAGTTTCAGGATCGTAACCGATGCCCCCGCCATATCGATACTTGTCATGTAGTTGCCTACAAACGTAGTAGCGACCTTCAGACCTGCATGTCCAGCAAGCTCACGCTGAACGGAATTGTTGAGCAGATACAGTTCTTGCAGTGGCGTTGCACCAAAACCATTCACGAGCACCGCAATCTCAGCGGATGCATCCTTATCCAGCTTCATGTCTGCGAGCAATGCTTCGACCATACGTCCTGCCAATTCATCAGCCGATACGATTTTCTCCCGGCGAATCCCTGGCTCACCATGAATCCCTACGCCGAATTCCATCTCATCTTCAGCAATTTCGAATGTAGGCGTGCCTTTGGCGGGCACCGTACAGGATGTGAATCCAAAACCAATACTGCGCACGTTCTGAGCTGCCTTCTCAGCAACGGATTTCACATCAGCCAGACTGCGGCCTTCTTCGGCTGCTGCTCCGGCGATCTTGTGAACCAGTACAGTTCCGGCAACGCCGCGACGTCCAACGGTATACAAACTGTCTTGCACAGCGATGTCATCCTCTACGCGCACATATTGTACGTCGATGCCATCCTCTTCTGCCAGATGCGCTGCATTCTTGAAGTTCATCATGTCGCCGCTGTAGTTCTTGATGATCAAGAGTGTGCCCTTGTTGCTGGCTGTTGCCTTGATCGCTTGATACACCTGGATTTGGGAAGGAGATGCGAATACATCCCCACATACCGCTGCATCCAGCATGCCTTTCCCCACATAACCAGCGTGAGCCGGTTCATGTCCACTGCCGCCGCCACTGATCAGGCTGACTTTATCCGCCTGGATCTCTCTGCGTTTGATGACTTTATATTTTTTCAGAAATTCAAGCTCCGGGTGGGCAAGCGCAATCCCGTTGCACATTTCCATAACAACATGTTCGGCCTGGTTAATAATTTTCTTCATTATTTTACCTCCCTGTGAGCTGCTTTGTACTCACGGCCCATGCGATCAGCCGCTGCAATGGCAGCAGCCACTTCAGGAACGGTGATTGGGAATGGCATCGCGTGAATGGATTCTTCTGGAATACAAGCGATCTCTGCCACTTTCAACAACTCTTCCTGACTAATCGTATCTACACCGATATCCGCCAAGCTGATCGGCAGTCCCACTTCGAGACAGAAGTCCATGACTTCATGGAGCTCTTCGGTTGGTGCATTTTCAAGGACGAGCTGTGCGATTGTACCGAAGGATACTTTTTCACCGTGGAAGAAATGATGTGTGCCTTCCAGAACAGTCAAACCGTTGTGAATTGCATGTGCTGCGGCCAGTCCGCCACTTTCGAATCCAAGACCTGACAGCAGAATGTTTGTCTCAACGATGTTTTCCAAGGCTTGTGTCACAACGTTGCTGTCACTCGCTACTTTCGCTTTTGCACCATCAGTCAGCAGCATTTCATAACACAATTTTGCCAATGCAAGTGCCGCATTCGTACCTACTGCAGATGGGGTATATCCTTCGCGGGAACCCATTGGCAGACTTGCGTTTACACGGGAATAAGATTTCGCTGTTGCTCTTGCTTCGAAGTATGTAGAGAGCGCATCTCCCATACCGGATACGAGGAAACGTGTTGGTGCATTAGCAATTACCGTTGTATCAACGAGTACCACACTTGGGCTTTGTTTGAAGTAAGCATAGTCATCGAAAGAACCATCCGGTGTGTACAATACAGCGGAGTGACTTGTCGGTGCGTCTGTTGCCGCAATCGTTGGGCAGATGATCAGTGCTTCGCCTTCTGCTACACATTTGGCCGCATCAATGGCTTTACCACCACCAAGACCGATGGTAGAGTCACATCCTTTTTCCTTCGCGATCGCTTGCAGACGAGCAACTTCCTCACGGGAACATTCCCCTTTAAAACCGCTTTCAACAAACGTAATATTAAATTTCTCGGCTGTTGCATCCAGCTTTGCTTTGACACGCTGTACATCATCCGGATGTGCAATAAGCAAGGCAGATTCTCCAAAAGATTTAACAAAGTACCCCAGGTTCAACAACTCGTCTTCGCCTTGTACATATTTGGTTGGGCTGATAAATGCTTTTCTCATAATATTATATGCCTCCTATTGATATGAATTGGTTTAGTGATTACATCAAATTTTAATTTCTTACAATTGACCTTAATATAACGCATGAGCAACAGGTTTACAGTGGACTTTGATAACAAATTATTATAATTTACAATCGTAATTTTTTGCTTTTTGGCAAAATCATGGTATCTTATTGTCATGAGATGGTTGAATTTTGACCTCCCATTATACATTACCCGTCATCATTACATCTTAATATGTACAACTTGCTAACTTTTAACGGCCTAAATTATGAATCTGGTTAGCCTATGGAGGTTGCACCAATGATCAAAGAATATCTGCATATCAATAAAATTCTGGACCTTAATAAATGGAAGCGTCTACAAGATTCTCTCGCAACAGTAACCAAACTGGCGATCCTCACCGTTGATTATAAAGGCATTCCCGTAACCAGTCACAGCAGCTGTCAGGCTTTCTGCCAGAATGTCCGTAAAGACCCGGAGCTTCTCCCCTACTGTCAAAAATGTGATTCACGCGGTGGTCTGGAAGCCGTTCGATTGAATGAACCTTATGTGTATTTATGCCATTTCAATATTATAGATATCGCGATTCCGATCACGATTGATGGCAAATATATCGGCGCCGTCATGGCAGGACAAGTGAAACTCGCCGATCCGGAAAAGGGTAGCGACTTGGAGCAAATTGTCACGTCCAAAAACGTACCCATGCATGCAGCCAAGCTGGAGGAATTAAAGGATGATTACGCCCAGCTACCTGTGATGACCTATGAAGAGATTGTGAAAATCTCCAACATGTTATCCCTGCTCTGCAACTACATTGTGGAAGAAGCACTAAACAAAAATCTGTTAGTTGAAATGTTCGAGAAAGCTTCAGGCAATCAGGAGACTCTAAACCTCTCCACCATTCTGCCGGGTTACTCCATTCGTAATATCGAGTCGATCAAAAAAGAGATGACTAATGCGATAGCGGATGCTTATCTCAAAAATAGCCCAAGTGACACGGAAAGCTCCAGTCCGGTGCTCCAGCCTGCTTTTGAATACATTCACAGTCACAAAAGTGAACAAGTTTCACTCAAACAAATGGCCGATCTATGCCACCTGAGTCCGAGTTATTTCAGCAGACTGTTTGCCAAGGAAACGGGTGAAAACTTCACAACCTACCTGGCTAAACTCAAAATTAAGTGGGCCAAACAATTGCTGGAGGTCACCGACATGCCTGTCTCACAGATCAGTGATGAGCTGGGATTTAATGAATCGGGATATTTTATCAAAATATTCAAAAAGTTCGAGGAAATTACGCCTGCTCTCTATCGCAAATACCTCCAGGAGAAAATGTAGATTCACTGATACTTTTTTCGTATCAAAGATGAGGTTAAAAGATATTTCACCTATTAATCTGCCATTGTTACAATGGAGTCCAGATGACTTAGGGAGGCGACATGAATGGAATATCGCAAATTAGGAAACAGTGGATTAACCGTCAGTGAGATTTCACTGGGCAACTGGATTACGCATGGAGCGCAAGTCGAGGATGGAATAGCAGAAGCTTGTGTGCGAACCGCATTGGATGCAGGTATTACCACATTTGATACCGCAGACGTATACTCAAATACCAAGGCTGAATCCGTGTTAGGACAGGCTCTTAAGGATATACGAAGAGAAAGTATTGAACTATGCACCAAAGTCTGTCACCCAACCGGCACAGGTCATAATGACCGCGGACTTTCACGTAAACACATCATGGAAGCCTGCAATGGTTCATTACGGCGGCTACAGACGGATTATATCGATGTCTATTACGCTCACCGTTATGATTACAACACTCCGCTGGAAGAGACGTTTCTGGCATTCTCCGATTTGGTGCGTCAGGGCAAAGTCCATTACATTGGCGTAAGTGAATGGAACGCAGATCAGATTGCAAGAGGAGCCGCTTTGGCGCGGGAACTTCATGTCCCCTTCATTGCAAGTCAGCCGCAATATTCGATGTTGTGGCGTGTGATTGAGCAAGAAGTCGTACCTGCAAGCGATCAAGCAGGGCTGGGACAGATCACATGGTCTCCTCTTGCTCAGGGTATACTATCAGGCAAATATGCGCCTAACGCAGCATTGCCCACCGGATCACGTGCAGCTGCTGAGGCAGGAGCACCCTTTTTCAATAAACTGGCTGGTCAGTGGTTACGTGAAGATGTTCTTACCGCTGTGCAACAACTTGTTCCACTCGCTAAAGAGATTGGTCTAACTCTCCCCCAACTCGCTGTGGCGTGGGTTCTTCAGCATACGTATGTCAGTTCCGTCATTATCGGTGCATCCCGGCCAGAGCAGGTACTTGAAAATGTAAAAGCTTCTGGTGTGAAACTGGACCCTGCGATCATGACTCGTATTGATGAAATATTGAATCCATGGATTGAGCGTGATCCAGCCAAGACGGGTTAAACACATTCATCAACAAAGTTCATAAAACGTGATACCACTTCCTGATTCATATCCGTCCGCCATGCCGTGTACAACGGTACGGAGGGCGGATTTTCTTCTAATGGGAGAAAGACTACACCCTTACGCTGGAACACATCCACCGAGGACGGAACAATGGAAATGCCCATGCCCGCCGCAACGAGATTCACAATCGTATACATCTGGATCGCTTCCTGTGTAATTCGAGGGTCTACGCCATGCTCCCTGCAATAATCCAGAACGAGACGATGGAACGGAGAACCCAGATGCCTTGGGAATAAAATAAAATCTTCATCCGCCAGTTCTCGAATTGAAACTTGAGTCTGAGAAGCCAACGGGTGATGATCTGGCAATACGGCAATCAACGTTTCCATCTGACAGGGGCGGAACGAAACATGACGAGTATCTTCCTGATATCTCAAAAATCCAATATGGATTTGTCCGTCTTCCAGTGCCTGCAATTGTTGGGACGAAGTCATCTCACGCAGCGTCAATTCAATCTGCGGATATGCAGCGCGAAATTTCCTAAGAACATCCACCATAATGCTCCCCGAAGCCGAATCCACAAAGGCTATGGTTATATGCCCGATGATGCCCTGATCTGCTTTTTGCGTAAGCTGAATGGATCGTTCGAGCTGGGCCATGATTAGCCTGGCCTGTTCCAGAAATACCGCACCTGCCGGGGTGAGACGAACCATTTTTCTGGTGCGCTCCAACAGCTTCACGCCAAGCTCATCCTCTAAATTCTGAATCTGCTGGCTCAGCGGTGGTTGCGTCATATTTAATTTTTCCGCTGCACGGTGGAAATGAAGTTCTTCTGCCACCGTGATAAAGTATCTTAACTTCCGAATATCCATAAGCCGATTGCGCATCCTTCCGTCTACCTTGTTAATTCATCTGTTCCTGAACCCAGATTGCCGACTCAGCCAGCATAGTCATCAATTCATTAAAGTCCACAGCAATTTCCCGCAGAGGAGTTTCCCCTGCATCGTGGATCAACATCAGCACCTTGCCTGAATTTTGATCCAGTATAGCCGTACTTCCTTCACCAAATC
The DNA here is from genome assembly GCF_037993015.1 of Paenibacillus sp. FSL E2-0151. Classification (NCBI taxonomy): domain Bacteria; kingdom Bacillati; phylum Bacillota; class Bacilli; order Caryophanales; family Paenibacillaceae; genus Paenibacillus; species Paenibacillus sp. FSL E2-0151. Next base: position 1,124,623 of record NZ_CP150308.1, on the reverse strand, counting down.
CACCAATCGGGAAAGGTTGGAGGTCAGCTGGCAGCTCGTATTCTTTCTCATATTCACGGTATACTTCCAAAAAATCCGGATATGCCCAGCTTAGTTCTTTCACCGAATACAAGGCAGGGTCGCCGAAATTACATGCACCGAACTCAAGTAAAAGTGCGCGATACGCTGCGGGCAGTTTTACATTATGCTTTTGCTCAAAATCCTCAATGCTCTGTTGTTTCTCAGGAGTACATCCATCTCCCATTGTTGTATCGTAGGCCTTCACCAAAAGATCACGAATCGGTTCCAATTCTATCGACGTCACTTGAACTCCCCCTTAAGGTACTTTTCTCCACTGATAAGCCGTTGTGAATTCAATAGTTCTCCTTGAAGCGCAACACCTTACCCAAACAAGAGTCGAGCATTAAAATCAACTTCTTATCTCACCTGTTTACGCAACTCTTGATCCAACCATTCCAGTGCTGCACGCAGCTTATCCTGGGGAATTTTCTCATAACGATCACCCGTAGACAATTCAAAGGCACAGCTGTTCCCACTTGTCTTGTTCAGATATGAAGTCATTCCTATCCCATACTGCTGAGCCATTTGCACAAGAATGGGTTCAACTTCCGCAGCAGCGAGCGCAAAGTTCACATGGAACATATTCGATACAGGTACCTCGGGTAAGGTATGTATCCCGTGACACACATTCAATAGGGAGGCGAGTTCTTGAGCCTGCTCGTAATACAACTCCATTTTGCCAATCCGTTCATTAAAATAATACTGGGAACTCAGAATATACGGATACAGGCCGATCAGATCTCCGCCGTGCCGACGTTTCCATACTTTTGATTCTTGCATCACATCCGGATCACCCGCCAATATAGCCCCCGCAATACCTCCAATGCCTTTATAAAAGGAAACATACACCGTATCAAACAGACTGCAAATCTCCGCAGGCGTTTTCTCATAATACGGAGTAATCTCAAACAGGCGTGCCCCGTCCAGATGCAGCTTAATCCCGCGTTCACGGCAATAGGCCGAGATCGCTTCCAACTCTTCATACGCTGGCAATTGCCCACCAATCTCACGTTGCGGAAGTTCCAACAGCAGACAGGCAATGTCCTGATCAAGCGCTTGTACATCTTCCAAACAAATCAAGCGATCCTTGTCCGCAAGTAAAATTGATTCAATCTGATGCAACTCTTTCAGTCCGTCTTCCTCATGGATTTCCAGATGACACAGAGGGTGATAAGCTACTCGTTTTACACCTTTGCGGTCACACCAGATTCGTAATGCTATCTGCTGCGCCATCGTTCCACTTGGAAAAAATACCGCCGATTCCTTGCCAAGAACGTCAGCCATCTGTTCCTGAAATTCTTCAATGAGGGGGCCGTTCCCGTAGTGGTCACTGAACAACTCCCCATCGATCTGGTCCAGTACATTCTGAAGTACCTTCACTTGGCGACTGCCATGACCACCTACAATAAAGTCTGCCTGATTAAATGCATCACCCAACGTTAACGCAGTTTCTTTCAAGATCACTCACTCCTTTATAGTGCATGTTCATAAACGGACTTTTGAACAACCTCTTATAGGTCTGGTTCTGTAATAATCTCAACCAAAGCGCTGAGTGCACTAGATATATGTTCACCACGGGAATACACAAATCCTACTTCCAACCGACAATAGGGATCAGGCAAAGACATCACCGCGATCTCACCTCTTAATTCTGCTTTGGTAACCGAAGAGCGTGGCAGCAATGATACGCCGAGCCCGGCAGATACACCATTCAGAATCGTGTCCAGTGTTCCATATTCCATGATGTTAAGCGTGTGGATACCCTGATCGTTCAAAAAGGATTCCGCCTGAGTGCGATGAGTGCATCCGATCTCAAAAAACAACATCGGCCTAGACAATAACGTGTACATCTCATGTACTCCAGATTCAGCGATCAACACCAATTCCTCGTCATACATCTTCATATAATTCAGCTCAGGATGATCAATTGGGCCATATATTAAGGCTCCATGCAATTCATGTTGGATGACCTTCTGGTTCAGTTCATGGGTCCCACCCGTGACAAGCGAATGTTGTACTTCCGGGTAGCATGAAGTATATTCAGCCAGGAGCGGCGTCAGAAAAGTAGAAGCTGCTGTCTCTATGGCACCCAGACGAAGCATGCCCGCTGGTGGGTTACCCACTTGCGTGGCCTGCTCTGCTTCATATAATAATTCCAATATTCTATCCGCATACCCAAGCAGGTTCTCTCCTGCTGATGTAAGCGACATCCCCCGATTGGAACGATGAAATAGCGGTACTTGCAGTTGGTTCTCCAACTGTTTAATCCGTGCTGTTACATTGGACTGCACATAATTAAGTGAGAGCGCAGCTTTACTGATACTACCTTCGCGGGCAACCGCCTGAAATATTTTCAAATCACCTGCATCCATACCCTGATCACCTGCTCGTCGTTATATCAGCATTCTGCATCATCCGATTCATGCAAAGTGCTTATCTATTATTTTTAATGATACTGACAATCATTTTTGTTCATTTTACGTGAATCTGCTCCGTCTGTACAATGAGGCTCAGTAGTGAAATCTAGCTACACAGACAGGAGGAATATTGAACATGAAAGCTATTGTCCATTCGGCCCAGAGCGGCCTTGCAGGTCTTCAATATACAGAGTCAATCTCTCGGGCACCAGAAGCCCGGGAAGTGCAGATTCAATTAAAATCCGCTGGAATCAACCATCGGGATCTATTCATCATGGCAGGACGAGGAACCCAGGACACCCCGCTCGTTCCCGGTTCCGATGGAGCAGGTATTGTCGTAGCGATTGGCGAAAGCGTAAGAGGGTTCGCGATAGGAGATGAAGTCATTATCCATCCTACACTCGGTTGGGAACATGCATCTGAAGTGCCGACCGTACCCGATATTGTTGGTGGCCCTACGGATGGAACACTGGCTCAATATATAACGTTGCCTGCTGAAAATGCCCTGCCTAAGCCAGCCCACCTATCCTGGGAGGAAGCAGGCGTATTGCCCCTTTCAGCGCTGACGGCCTATCGCGCCTTATTCACTCGCGGTGTATTGAAGAAAGGTGAACATGTGCTCATTCCCGGTATTGGCGGTGGTGTTGCAACCTATGCCCTGCTCATGGCAGTAGCGGCTGGTGCCACGGTGACCGTCACCTCCAGAAGTGAAGCCAAAAGAAATGAGGCACTGCGCTTGGGTGCTACCCATGCATTGGATAGTCATGCCGATTGGAGTACGCAGAACGATCTGGAACCTGTGGACATCATCTTGGATAGCATCGGACAAGCCATGTTCCCAAAATATTTTGATATAATCAGACCAGGTGGACGTATCGTGATGTATGGTGCAAGTTCGGGGGATGATCTGACCCTACCCATTCGCTCTATCTTCTTCCCGCAGATCAGTCTGATCGGCACCTCTATGGGCAGCCGTGAGGAGTTTATCCAGATGCTGCAATGGATGGAGCAACATGACATACACCCTGTAATTGATGGCGTATATCCGTTACAGGACGCAGCGAAAGCGTTCGAACGTATGGAAAAAGGCGAGCAATTTGGTAATCTGGCTATCCTTATGGAGTGATATCTATTTTAAGATGGGCCTTCATGAATTGTTGAAACTTGATTTAGATAATGGGGTGAATCCATCTGACCCGTCTCGCTAAACGTATACTAATTGTCCTTATTGCTATTATCATTGTGGCCCAAATTCCTATGTTAAAAGAAACCTTAGCCCGAGGAGTTACTACGTTATATGTGAAGATAAAGTATCCCGAACATTCCTTTCAATTCCAAGACTTCATCTACGAGTCTCATTTCGGAAACTATATCATTTCTTATACTGATCAAGACGAACAACGCATTAGTCTGATGCTTGAGCCCAATTTTTTTCCGGCGCTCATTACGTATGATCCATTGAATCAGCCCATGAAAGACTAGTTTGTTCACGCTATGAATCATTCAGGAGGTATCGATATGGACAATCCATTACATTTGGTCGAATTGGTTCGCAAACTGATGGACTCTGAAGGAACGGAAGCCGAGTTGGATGACATGTTGACGGAGCTACAGCAGCAGGTTCCACATGCAGAGATCAGTAATCTGATTTTCTGGGATGATGGAGACCTGAAACCTGAACAGATTGTGGAAGAAGCCTTGGCTGCCCGTCCCATCCTGCTTCCGCCCAAGCCATAATATAACTCTGGAGGTGAACGGTAGGATATGTCTGACATGTCTGATATGAATCAATCATAATAACAACAATGAACACCCTGATTTTAACGAAATCAGTGGTGAAGAAAACATATTAGTCAGAGGAGCGGCCTTTGCTATTCTTGTTGCACATCAACAAGTTAGTGGTGCAGCATCTGCGTTAGAAGCGCTTCAATCCGACCCTGATTTTGGCTCTTCTGCAATGCGGGTACTGCATTCGAAACAAGGAAGTAATAATCAATAAACCAAGTTTACCCTCCCCAATTTCCATAATTTCGTTATAATGGTAAGCAAGACACCATGCTATTGGAGGAGAATTATGGAAACGGAAGCTTTACGCAACGTGGAACAACTAGCTCTGAAGAAACACAAGATTTACAAACAAAGTTTAATCAGGTACCTTGCACGCTCCATGCTGGCCAGTATGTTTATCGGATTCGGCGTCATCGTGGCGTTTAAGACAGGTAACTTCTTTTATATGGAGCAGTCCCCGTTTACCTATCCGATGGCGGCAATTACGTTTGGCGCGGCCATCATTCTGATCGCCTATGGCGGGGGTGACCTGTTCACGGGCAATACGTTTTATTACACGTATGCGGCGCTGCGCAAGAAACTGCGCTGGTTCGAAGTGATCAAACTGTGGATTGCGAGTTATAGCGGTAACCTGATGGGTGCAGCCGTGTTTGCCTTGTTAATCTACCTGACCGGATTGTTCGATTCGTCTCAGGTGAATGGTTTTCTATTAAGCGTGGTAGAACACAAGATGGAAGTTCCAACCATGCAGCTCTTTTTCCGGGGAATCCTGTGTAACTGGCTTGTGTGTATGGCGTTCTTTGTTCCGATGTTCATGAAGGAGAATGGAGCCAAAATGTTTGCCATGATGCTCTTTGTGTTCTGCTTCTTCATCTCGGGATACGAGCACAGCATCGCCAATATGTGTACGTTCGCGATTGCACTCGTGCTGAACCATCCGGGGACGATCTCAATTGAAGGTGTGATCCACAACCTGGTTCCCGTGACTTTGGGTAATCTCGTGGGCGGTGTGTTGCTGATGGGCTTCATGTATTATGCGGTGAACAAACCGTTTCTGGATGAAGAGACGCATTAATCTCTGGCAAAAAAAGACTCCCTTCCGGCCCTGTCCTTCGACCTTGGCTAATCGGTAAGGAAAAACCAAAACACCCCGGCAACCTTCCCATCTCAGGGAAAAGGTTGCCGGGGTGTTTCTCTATAGGCAGGCTCACGGATAAGCCGCCTACCCTCCACACGCATAGCCATGTGATACACAACCACATGGCTCCATGCGGTGGGTCAGCAAGCAGGCCGCAATCAGGTAGCCCTGTGTTGCCCGCTTGCCAACCCCATCCGTGGCTTAGAAGTACTCCCGCCACGGAGTATATTCAATATCGTTGTCGCCGCGCGTGACCACGATCATATTCTCTATTTTGCCCGTATCCTTATTGGTACGGTAGATCATCGTACGTGTCTCGCCTTCTTCCGGCACAGAGAACAGGAACTTGTCCGCAACGAAGGAAGAACCAAGTCCAGTGGCATGTTCTGTAAAGGCAGAGCCCGTCTTGCTTGTGAGCAGCAGACCAATCCCGTAGGCTGTAGCCGTTTGTGCTGCTTTGCCAAAGAGATGCTCGCCTTGACTGGTCGTGTGCGTTTGCTCCGAATACCTATATTTTTCCGTATCCTTGCTATAGTCCACCACATTGCCCTGTTTATCCAGACTGATGGTGGTCGTTTCGCCCTTGTCGCTTTTCACCTGATACGTACCTACGATGGAATCCTCGGTTATTTTTACCGTCTTGCCAGTATTGGGGTCAGTCTGATAGATTACATCTTCATACTGAAGCCGAATGATGTTCATACTGGCCTGAATCTGCTGCGCCAGTTCTTCGTCACCCATCTCTTTGGCTTTCTTCAGCATTTCCTCATAGTTCTGGTATTTCTCGGCATCCTTCTCATCCCATTCATCCATGTTCTTTGGTGGACCTGGCGTTTTGTCCAGATCATCGCCTTTATTTTTGCCCATGGTTGATAGCGCCCGCGCTGCGGTCAGCGCCGTCATGATTGCCTGGCTCACCGCCTCTTCATCTGTCGTGCGGAAACGCTCGGCAATCTTCTTAAGCTCCGACTGAATGGACAGAACCAGTTCCAGAACAGATTTCATCGTGCCTTGAGCCGTTGAATAATCGTTATAAAAACGCTCACGCTCCATGCCATCCCAGTTGCTGCGCATGACACTCATCTTACCGTCCAATGTGGACATGAAGCCCGATAATTGCTGATGTGCCTGAGCGAACTGCCCACTGACCGTCTCCAGTTGTTCCGGTGTCACCTTGATCTGTGTCATCCTGCACACTCCTCATCCTGGTCATTATATCCCGTGGTTAACCAATGTGTTGCCCGAACAGCACTCTCCCAGATCTCGACCAACTTGTCATGATCCTGTTCCCGATATTCAACGACTAACATGTCCGACGTATGCTCCTTCTCTATTAAAAGTAAAAGGTTATGTAAAAGCCCGATCCTGGGATCGGACTTGTTTAATACATCAAATTTGAAATAACTCTACGTTTATTTTATCATGTTCATCATTCAATCTGTACCCATAATTTCCAAGCTTGAGTCAACGTTCTACCCCCGTTTTTGGCTTCCAACGGAAGGTTGCTGCCGATTGGGAAGGCAGTATATATCGAAACGAATCTCCGCTCATGACTACATCAAAGGAAACTTCTGCCTCACCCGTGTTAGCTGCAACCAGCACCATCGTTCCATCCGGATTGCGGAAGGTTACGTTCTCGATCTTGCCCTGTTCTTGCGTGGAAGCAACTCTCACAGCTCCCGGACGTACATAACGGCTGATGTGGCCTAACACATAATACTCGACGTTTCTAGTGATTTCATCACTGTCCGGGTCAATCGTCACAACCCCACGACAGTTCTCACAGCCACCATTCGTAGGTCCACCTTGCGGATCGAGTGCGATGTTCCAGAGCAGCACATTTTTTGCCCAGTTGCGAGGTGCACCAATGATGAGATTGGACATCTGCCAGCTCAGATTCTCGCCAAAATCAGGACTCCACTCCCCACCACTACATTCGGTAAAATAGATATTTTTGTCTGGGAAGCGCTCATGCACTTCCGACATGGCAGATGGATCACCTGCATAACAGTGGAAAGCAGATCCATCGATATAAGCAGCAGCCTGCTCATCACCAAGCACCTTGTTGGTATATTCAACTGCCTGATCCCAGTTATGATCATACGCAATGATTCGCGTGTCCAGTCCCGCATCCTGTAGAGCCGGGCCGAGATAATCCTGAATGAACATCGCTTGTTCTTCAGCTCCCATACTCATACTCGGATATTTGTCCGAGGTGAACTCCGGTTCATTTTGCAACGTGATCCCGTAGATGGGAATGCCCTTTGTCTGATAAGCTTTGATATATTTCACAAAATATCTCGCGTACGCTTCATACACCTGAGGATCGTTGTAATCCAGATACCAACCGTTCGTGGTCTTCTCCCCATACTTCATCCAGGCCGGAGCCGTCCACGGTGTGCCCAGTACGTTAAGATCCGGTTTCAAATCAGCTACACGCTCCAGCATGTTCACAACTTCCTGATCCTTTTCGATCGAAAAGGATTCCATGTCATAGTCCTTGCCAGACTCGATATCATCATAGGTATAACTCGAAGCCACACCTGTTTCATCTACCGAATAATCGGAGGCACCAATCGTATGACGCACCATATCCATGTTCAGCCCTTCTGTTGTAAACAGTTCCTTCAGCAGTTGCTCTTGTTGTTCCTCTGGGAGCTCGTTGATCAGATGTGCCGATGAACCCGTCATCGCTGCGCCAAAACCATCCATGGTCTGATACGTCTTGTCCGGGTCAATCTGTATGGTGAACGCCGACGAAGAAATGTCTGGCCCCTGCGTTGAAGAAACTGAAGAACTTGTGTCTGCATCATGGTGATCAGTAATTGGAATGGGCTTCTGTCGTGCAAGCAGATTGTGCTGATCTCCCGTGGTTAACCAGACTTCGGCCGTTCTCTGTTTGTCCACAACCGGTGGCGGAGCGGGTTGTTCACTTCGGTTGAAGATAAGCCAGATTCCTACACCGACAAAACAAACAGCAGCGATCAACAGGATCATCCATCGTTTGAGATATTCTCGCCAACCTATGTTTATCATGCTTCACTCTCCTTCCATTGTGGAAAAAGCCGCGGCCACTAGGCCACGACTCATTTTCCTAATCTATATGAAGTAGAACAAACTGCATTTAACGAAATAACTTCACTGGGAGAACAACCTTCCAATCTCCCTTATTGAACTTTTATTTACCGGACTTGCTTCCGATATTCACACTGCCTGTCAGACGGATATCATCCGATGCACTGCCAACATACACTTGGACTTTACCCTTAGGCATTACCCATTCATGGGATGTTTCATCCCAGTAGGACAATGCGCTGCGATCCAGTTGAATGTTGACCCGTTGTTGCTTGCCTGCTTTCAGATCAACCTTCGCCCAGCCAGCAAGTTGTTTCTCCGGAGTTTCAACTTTAGTTGGCAGATTGCCAACATAGACCTGTACCACTTCTGCACCGGAAACTTTACCGGTGTTACGTAAGTTCAGGGATACTTCTACGGTTGCTTTGTCGCCTTTGCCTGTGTTTTTCACATGCAGATTACGATAATTAAAATCGGTATACGACAGTCCGTGTCCAAAGGCAAACGCCGGTGTCATGCCTTCTTTGTCATATCCTTTATACCCTACAAAGATACCTTCGGAGTAGTTGCCCACCCCATTCACACCCGGGAATTGTTCCGCAGTGGATACCGGAGTTTGGGAATCATCTGATGGGAACGTCACCGGCAACTTACCGGATGGATTCACATCGCCGAACAGCACACGTGCCACTGCATTACCTTGTTCCTGACCTGCATACCAAGCCTGAACGATGGATGGCACTTCTTTTTGCCAGGAATCCATTTCAACAGCACGACCACTCATTTGCACCACGATCGTTTTTGGATTGGCTGCTGCTACCTTGCGGATCAGCTGCTCCTGGTTATTCGGCAGCTCCAGGTCGGAACGGTCGACGTAACCTTCACTGTCATACGTACGAGTTACCACGACGGCAACATCGGATTTTTTCGCCAGATCAACTGCTTTTTGCATTTTGATATCCACAGCGTCTTCTGGAGCTTCCCAGCCAAAACGAACCTGTGCACCCATATCATGATTGGTCTGTACCGGGAAATCCGTACGATACTCAATTCGAATATTGTGGGACTCGCCTTCTTTGAATGTGATTTCTTTCTTTGTTGTACTCAATGTTTCACCTTGATTGTCTACGAGTAACTCATCATCCACATACAGTTTCGCAGAACCGAGACTGGTCAGGGACAGTTTATATTCACCCGTTTGAGGCGCCGTAATTGCTCCTGTCCAACGAGCGGACATTTTGGCATTGAACTTCGTTGGTGTCACTGGAAGCTTGGAAGATTGTGCGTTAAAACCTTCATAGTTGTAGAATCCAAGATTCATGTTGACCTGATTATCTGTACGGACCAGAGAAGGGTTACCCTCCATATCTTTATTCGTCCAGTATTCAGCACGCAGACCGTATTCCGCACGATCTGTACCATAGTCTCTTTCACTTTCCTGAACATCCGCTGGTGATAAAAGAGTAGAAGGTACGGCGGACGGTCCATTAAATGCATCTCCTGCGGAGATAGGATCAGTTCCGGCAGCATATTTTACATCCACACCGTTACCAGCTCTGTTACGAATGCCTTGCAGCGGACTTACGGTATACGTCGGATTAACCAGACTGCTACCTCCACCAGCAGCAGATGCGTTATCTGCATCCGGTCCGATGACAGCGATGGATTTCACGTTTTTCTTGGACAGCGGCAGCACATTATCGTTGTTTTGCAAAAGAACCATGCTCTCTTCTGCAATTTTACGTGCCTGTTTGCCGTCTTTCTTGGCATTGATTTGTGTATTCGTTACAGGGTTATCGAACAGCCCTTTATCGAACATTTGAAGCAAAATGCGTCTAACCTTCTCATCAATGGTTTGCTCGCTGACTTCGCCATTGTTCACGGCTTTCAGCAATTTGTCTCCCCATTTGCCGTAAGGCTCTCCCGGTGTCTCCAGATCCAGACCCGCATTGGCGGACTTGGCTGTGCTGAAGTTTGCACCGTAGTCACTCATGACAAACCCTTCGAAGCCAAACTGATCCCGAAGGACATTGGTCAGCATCTCCTTGTTCTCACAAGCATATGTACCGTTCACCTGGTTAAATGAACACATTGCTGAACCAAGATCCGCTTTTTCAACCATCGCCTGGAACGGACGTGCATAGACTTCCTGAATGGCACGTTCGCTGGCTGTTGCATTGGTCGTGAAACGTTCCGTCTCCTGGTTGTTCAGGATATAGTGTTTCGCTGTAGCGATAACTGGATTACTTTGAATCCCGTTCACATACGCTGCACCCATGCCGGAAGCCAGTAGCGGATCTTCCCCGAGAGATTCGAAGTTCCGGGAACCCCATGGTGTACGTGCAATATCCAGCCCAGGGCCGAGCACTACATTATGTGTTGTATCATGTGCTTCCTGACCGATCAGATCGCCATATTTCTTGGCCAGATTGGTATCCCAGGAAGCGGCAAGCGCGATGGGTGCAGGCAATGCCGTGGACTTTTTGTCCTGCACATCCGGGTTAGCCACACGTACTCCTGCGGGTCCATCTGCCATCTGTAATGCCGGAATGCCGAGGCGCTCCAATCCATCATTATAGAAACCATAATAGTTATTTACTTTACCGGTTACGAATCCAACTTTCTCCTCCAGCGTCATCTCCTTGAGCAGCAGCTCAGTACGTTCCTCCGCAGACAAGGATTTGTTCATCCAAGGCCGATTGACCCCAGATTCCGCCTCCGCGGCGAAGGCGTGCAGCGGCATAGCCGCAACCGCCACGATGATTAATAACATAAACCATCGTTTGAGGAAAATCAGATTGAGTCTTCTGTTCATGTTGTAAGTTCTCCTTCTCTCTTGATCATTTTTCTTGTGCACATGTTGAATACATGTATACAAGGGAATGCGAACTGGCTTGATCCCAGTCTTTCAAGCATTCAGGTCGTCCTGCACATGGCTTCTGAAACTGCAGCCTGCAAGCAAGTCAGCAGATTTCGCTTCCTAACGATAGCCGACATGATCATGAATTACATCCCCTTAAATTTGGTAAATGACCGTTTAGAATAAGCCTAGTTCTTTGGAATCACCATATCAATAATTCAGATAACAAAACAAGAAAACGAATTATTTACATTTCCGTAACTACTTTCGAACAAATTCTTTACTTTTAAAAACAGTCGGTTCGACCCACTCCCGATCAACCAATTAATGCAATTAATTATCAGATTAAGGAATATGTCGACACACTCTGGGTCCTAAGTCTATTTGAAAACGGAATTAATCCGGTCCATTGAAATATCCAAAAATATAAAAGCAACTGAGGTCCCTTTTAACAGGTTCTTCAGCTGCCTTTATGTTGGAATTGCTCCATATTGTTCACTCCGTCCATGATTCTTGTTCTACACTCGTTATATTGAGATTTGAAGTTACTTTGAAAATCGGAGTAACAAATAAAAAAACCGCCCCACGGGGCGGTTCAATTCTAGTTCGTTCACTTCTAATTCTGTAACTGTGCAAGAATCTGCGGGTCCTTGATCTTTTTATCTTCGGCGAGCAACATCACCTTGGACAGAATCTCAGCTGTTCTCGGATCTTCATCGAGGAATGGCAGGAAGATTCGACCCCGATGCTGACTGTGCACCGGAACAATATGAAGTGCACCTGTGGCTTGTTTAAACACATTACCACTCCCCAGATGAACAGCATACTCACCCAATTCACCATCAATTCGTGCGTAATTCCCGTCCAGACGTACATTGTCGATCTTCAGCAGACGCAACGACTCGTTCACAATGACGTGACGCATCTCGATGGTTGTCAGGCTGGCTTCCGGATCTACGCCTCCCACATGTGCAACGCTGACCACCAGATCGATATCACGCATAACTTCCGAGAAGAACGTCAGCGGCACATCTTGCAGCGCTACAGGTTTGTAGCTCTTGCGATCGTAGAACTGCACCGTCTCCAAGGTAGGTGCTTCGGTATCTGCTGGTGAGAACCAATCTGCCATGGCATAGAGATTCGCGATCAGATTATGCTCATAGCTTACCTTCTGCAGACCTTCCTCATAACTGACAGTCCATTGGCGTCCTTTAAGCAGAGCTACTGCTTTTTTCGGTTGAATCTGATACCCCGCATATCGGCGGGACACCGTACCATTAGCCAATTCGTCCTCGTTAGGAAGATACAGCTCACGGAATACCTGCTTGAACGGCTGACGCTCCTGACGGGTGAACAGATCCCGCTGGAATTCACTCCAGCTTCCGCTCTGATACAGATGAAGCGGATGAGCAATCAACAGTTGATCCTGTTCCGCTAGTGCATGGACCGTACCCTCCGGTCCTGGTGCAACCAAACCATTGGATAATACATCGAATCTTCCCGTCTTGTCACCTGACTGGAATACAAGTGTTCTTACCAGCGGTTGTATAACCGGATTTTGCATCAGACTGGCAATTTCCTGACGTGTAAAGGATGTTCCAGCAGTCATCGAACGTTCCAGCTCCTGTCGTGCCCGGCGATACTGATCCACCAGATCCGATTTCAGCTCTTTCAGTTCAGCGATATATCCATCTTTTTTGAACCGGGCAGGTACAGATTTGAGTGTCTTACCTTTACTAACGATAACCATCTCGGGTTGGCCTTCCTCATCAATGACCAATTGTGCCGTCGTGTCAGCATCCAATGCATGAGGTTCAAAGAAGGATTTCATCTCATCCAACTTACGTGCTTCCATGTCCCACATCAGCCGCGTAACATCGGCATAACCTGCATTACGAGCAAGATTGCCCAGTGCAATCTGCGATGCCACACCTTCACTGGCACGGCGTTGCGCTCCGAATTGTTTGCTCTGCATCAGAAACTTCTGAATGAAGTCGTATCGCTCACGCAGATCCTGTTCACGATTTACAGCGAATGGAATCAAACTGTAGGTTAACAAATGATCCTTGTTTCGCTTGTCTGACACGGACTCACGCATATCGTCCAATCGAAGCTTGCCCAGTGCAGCATCTGCGAACAATTGGGATCTGCGGTGGTTAGATCCCCCGGAAATGTACTTGGCACAATCGTATAACAGATTGAATCGTTCCTCTCCGACAGCAGCATAGGCTTCTTCAAACCATGCGATATCAAACGCACCTTCATTAAAGTCCTGTGGTGAGATTGGAGAATAGTGGGCCACGATGGTTTCTTTCTCGGCAGTAAAGCGTTCATTAATATGGGCATGGAAGTACCAGGCTGCACTGCGTAGACCTTCCCATCCCAGATGTTTCGCTACAATCTCCATCCACTGCGGGGCGTACATGGCTGCTTCCAGCAATTTTTTCTCATTCACCGGATACTTATGGAGCAACTCCCCAAGACGCTTCTCATCTTCTCCATCCCGTGGATGACAATTCTGAATTAAATAGCTAAACGTCTCTTTACGTGTTGTGTTGTCTCCATAACTATAGATATATCCACGGACAAATGTATCCTGATCCATCGCCGAGACCAGATGTACCCAGTGTTCCATGCCTTCAATTCGATCCAATTTCATGGCAAGTGTGCTTACTTCTGTAGAGAGTTCTCCCCGGGTCAGCTCAATCTCCAGAATGCGATCGACCACCGCATCTCGCAATTGAACAAGCTTCGGATCACTTTCGATCATTTCTGTACGAGTGGATGTTAAGTCCCGAATAAACAACAGACGATTCCCACCGACCAGCACCTGTCGATATATCTCTTGATCATCAATCAGGTTCAACTGGTACGCACGCAGGAAATCTTCAAGTGACAGCAAAGACAGCGGTTGACTACTCTCTACAAGACTGGTGAACTGGTAAGCTGTCTGGAAGAAACGTTTGAAGCTGTTATCGTCATGGATTTTGCCACGAACTACATAATTCCAAGGTCCAGTCAGAATATGAAGCATGCCTGACTCTTTTTCGAGTCGATCAGCAGGCATACTTGCGATGATGGAGGCCCAGGTTTTCTCAGCTATTTCAAACGTGTCGATCGGATCGCTATCCTGAAATGCCGCCGATATCAGTGCCACTACCTGATCCTTATACGTTAACGAATCCAGCATCTGCTGCAGCTTTTCGATGTCATCCAGAGGATAGATCCGTTCGGCAAACGACTTGCGCCAGCCTTCCAATAACGGAATCTTCTGCAATTCGTCATAGTCATACTGCTCACGGAAATAACTGTAATGGTCGCTCAAATTGCCATTGAACTCCCCGAGCTGTATAGCCATGTATAGCTGCATCAGTTCCACACTGTTGAACTCGGCATGTTGAATATAGTTCTCCCATACGTCATGAAGCGGGAACTGTTCCATCTGCTTCATTTCATTCCGCTCTCCATATGGAACCTTGGAGCGAAGACTCGCTCCGACTAACAATGTGTCTTTATAGCCAGCGTAGTATTCCACTTGATACTCATAATCCCTGTGTTCATGCACTAATTCACTAAGTCCCTCCAGAAATGGTCTGGTCTTATCCAGAGAGAGTGTAAAGATATCCTTCGGATTATGGCCCTTGAGATCACGCTTCTCATCCAGCAATGGCTCACGTCGCTTCGGATCAAATAGACCAAATCCATTAGAAACTGTGTAACGTCTCCCCTGATCAGTCAGCTTATCCAGTAGTTTCTGTTCCTTGGCAGTGGGTGTCTCAATCAGCTGCGCCAATGGCTGCAATTGCTCCTGCTGATCTATCCGCTCTGGATCTGCCGCAATCTCGGTCAATAATTCTAGCGCACCCAAGCGCTGCAGCTCACTCTTGGCCTGCAAAAGTCGCTTCAGCGAGACCTCCAATTGGTCCACGGGTTGCAGTAACAATACATGAATGACCTTCTGACGAAGTGAGCCTGTTTTGAGCTTCATCAACGCCTCCATCTGTTTCATCTCATCCACCGTCAACGTGAGCAGCTTCGCTTTGGCGAGTGCACTCTCCCGATTACTGATGCTTTTATCAGACAAACTCTCAAACACAAACTGTCTTTGCACCTCATTATCGGGATGCTGAACAAACTGGGACAACAGTTCTCCGCGCAGTTCCGGGCTTAAACGGTCCTTGATTGCGATGACCTCCCCGATCCATTCCGGGTCCATATCATAAGCGGCCAAATATAACATTTTCTTGACTACATCATCCGTATCAATCCGGTAGTGAACATACTCAAGTACACCCGATGGTCCACCTGACCCTCCTTTTGGAATGGCAGCCAGCATCTGTTTGAACCGATCAAAATCCTGACGCCGCAAGCCCTTATCTCCAAGAGCAGGCAATGGCCACACGTAGACGCTACGCTGATTCTCTCCATTCTCGAAACTCCAGTTGTACATATACATCGCATCATAGTTGGTCACAATCCAGTGCATCAACTCGGTATCCTGCGCCTCCAGATAACGACGTGCAATGTCCAAACGAAGCTCCCTGTTCTGGCTGTTAGCCAGTACATATTGGGCAACAATCTTCTGATATAACTGACCTTGTTCCATAATTTCGATTATCTTGCTCTTCAATTCATTTTCTTCAATGACCGCTGTCGCCCACAGACTGATAAAGAGTTTGTTGGCGTTAGCTTCCTGCTGCCAGGCCTCGCGTACTTCTGGTTGCACAAGCGCCTGATAGGCCTGTTCAATCAACTGTGCGGCAACACGCTGGTTGGCTGCTTCTATACCGATCCCCGTCCATACGGCAAGCGCTCTTACCACGGAACTGAAACGAATCAGGTTGTTGTCGATAATGATTTTTAATATGTAAATATAGGCTTCAAGTGTCCCTTCATCCATCCGCTCCACAATGCTTTGGCGCAGCCCTTCTTGCAACCTTGCTGCAACGAGCAGCTCACCCACCATCTGATAGGCATCCGCCTGATCGCTCATGAATATACCTTTGATCATTTCATGGGTTAACAACGCCGTCTGATTGTCACCATAGATAATATCATGTAGCGCCTGCTTCATATCTCCGCCCTGATGATCCAGTTCATAAGCGATACAATCCGCCAGGACCCAACGGATCTCATGCAAATAATCCAGCTTGTACTCACGAAGTGACACATATTCTTCCAGCGAGAAATTTTTCATTTCCATACGGAACAATCCCATCAGTTTACGGATGACTTGTTCTACATGCTGCTCCGGATCGGATGTGCGGAAAGGGCGGCGTTCATAGTTGTTACTGTATGGGAAACGAGTCGCACGCTCTGCGATATAACGGAATCGTGCAACCAATGACTCGCTCGCCAGATGCTGGAGCACATCCAGTAGTGGCTCGAATAATGGTTTCTGCGTTTCTGCAGCCAACCTTTCAAGCAACTTATCAGTATTCAAAAACATCTTTTCGTCTCCACGTAAATACGTAGACCCGGCGATCTCCACAACATAGCCTGCCAGCTCAAGCTGTACCCCTGTTAACGACTTGGCTCTTTCCTGCAATCCATCCATATACACCTGTACTTGCTCTTCCTGATTCATCCTGTTCTCCTCCTTCATCGTTCTCTACCACAGACGTCCGGCTAGCATTGTAAAACGAATAAACACCACGTTATCTCCGTCTTTTACAACAAGTGACTCATCCAGTTCCTGCAATTCTTCATCGTTGAGAAACACTTTGTACAACCCATCCTCATATGCGGTTATAGCTGTCTCCATCGCAACTTCCAGATCAGGAACACCCTCATTGTATACTGCGCCAAACCCGACTTTCCCCACCGCTCCTTGCGCGTCAATATCATCCGGCATCAGGTAGGCGAACAATTCTGCCTGTTGTTTCTTTTCCTGAAGCGCTTTTACTTGTACAGCCACCATGTTCTCAATGAGCTGCCTTAACGTATGAGTTGTTTCCGGAAGTTCGGCAGCTTGCTTGGCAAGTACCGGCTTGCGCTTGCCCAGACTTTTTACCGTTATCCATACGTTCACTGCATTCCCTCCCTTATCCTGCTCTATTTGAAGAAGCTTCCATAAGCCCCGATATCTATACCACGATGCGGAATAACCTAAACTCGAAATGATTATCAGTCTCTAAATAAAATATAAAATACGTACATATGTACCCCTAATGAACATCATAACTAAAATTCAATCCATATTCATGAGCCAATCCTCATGTTTACGTGGAACCACGGAACTAGGGCCTACTTGCGTACATATACGCAAAAAAAGCCGCACAGTGTCATATAAATATGGACTGCACAGCCGCTAAGCTACTATTAGAACAGTTTATGTCGCCGGTAACCTGTAATTTTATGAGTCATCTCGCCAGACGCAACGGTCGAATGGTTACAGCTGCTGTCTTGAAGCCAGGCATCCGACAGAACGGATCTAGCTCTGGTCTGGTGGCCCGATTCACATTCTGAATGCCGCCCCAATGCATCGGCACGAACAAGGTATCCTCCCGAATGGAATCCTTGATGCGCGAACGAACCGTGAAGCTTCCGTACGTCGATTGAATCTCTACCCACTCTCCATCGTGAATGCGATAACGGGCAGCGGTAGCCGGGTGAAGTTCAACAAAGTTCTCCAATTCACGAGCTGCCAGTGCCGGACTGCGATGTGTCTGCACCCCTGTAAGATAATGAGGCAGCACACGCCCATTGGTGAGAATTAAGGGGAACTCCGAAGATATATCATTCCAGCCCGGGCTGGATTCAAATGTAAATGCCGCTTTGCCGTCCGGGTGAGCGAATCGTTCACCAAACAGCAGTCCTTCTCCCTGATCTTCGAGGGCAGAACACGGCCAGTATACCCCTTTCTCGTTACGCAAACGCTCATAGGTAATGCCATAGTAATCAGCCACTCCGCCACGACTCGCCACCCGAAGCTCATTAAAGATATCCTCAGCAGTGTCATATTCAAAATAAGAAGCTCTACCCAGTTGCGCGGCAATCCGGCATAATATATCCCAATCATCGAGCGTTTCTCCCGGCGCAGGCCGCCCCTGTTCACGGAGCAGAACACGCCCCTCCAGATTGGTCAATGTACCTTCATTCTCCATATAAGATGTAACCGGCAGAACCAGATCAGCCATTCGCGCTGTCTCGGACAGAAACATGTCTGCCACGATCAGAAAGTCCAGCTTGCGCAGACCTTCTTCCACCAAACGCACATTGGGGTTGGATACGACCGGGTTGGAGCCCATTACAAGCAACGCCCGAATCTCCTGATCGTGGACCTTCTCCATCATCTCGTAGGCAGATACCCCTTTGCCTGGCAAACTTGCAGGGTCTACACCCCAGACGGATGCCACATAGGCACGATCGGCTTCATTTTCAATGGATCGATAGCCCGGCAGCTGGTCAGCCTTCTGCCCATGCTCCCGTCCGCCCTGCCCATTGCCTTGACCTGTGATGGCACCATATCCGCAGCCTTCTCGGCCAATTTTGCCAGTCGCGAGCACCAGGTTCAAAAAGTGCCTCACTGCCATATGTCCATCCGTCTGCTGCTCCACACCACGTGCTGTCATGATCATGCCTGTCTCTGCCTCACCGTATGCCATCGCCGCCTGACGAATCAGCCCCAGATCAACCCCGCACGCTTGTGCCGCCTGTTCGAGTTGCAGATCAGCCAACCCTTGTATCAATTGATCGTAACCATGCGTTCGTTCACCAATAAAGTGAGGATCTATCAATCCGGCATCCATAATCACCTTCAACATGCTATCCGCCAGCAGAGCATCCATGCCAGGCTTCACCTGCAAATGAAGGTCGGCAATGGCAGCGGTTGCCGTCTTGCGTGGATCAATAACGATAATGAACGCCCCGTTCTCCTTGGCCTGATTGAAGTAGGGCAACAGGGTAGGTTGGCATTCTGCAATATTGGTGCCTGCGAGTACAATACAGCCCGCCTTGGGAATATCAGACAGTCGGAACGTCAACCCACGATCCATCCCGAACACTTTACTTCCAGCTGAAGCCGCAGCTGACATACAGAACCGTCCATTATAGTCGATATATTTTGTCCCCAATGCAACTCTGGCGAACTTACCGAGCAGATAGGCTGTTTCATTTGTCAGAGATCCGCCTCCGTATACTCCGACCGTATCTGCTCCGTATAAATCCCTCAAGTCCTGAAACCGCTCTGCGATGGTCTGAATGGCCTCCTTCCAGGAACAGGGTTCAAGCTCACCATTACGACGAATGAATGGATTCATTAATCGTTGACCACTGAGCGCATGTTGATGAGCATTCATACCCTTCACACACAACCTGCCCTGAGAGGCTTCATTCGGGACACCCTGAACCGTATACTCACCACGACGCTGGCCTGCAACAGGTGCAGCCAGTTCTTCAACAGTCATCTTGCACTGCACACTGCAATACGGACACTGGATCTCCTTTACATACAGCTTGGAGGCTGCTGGTTCTGAACTCACGGATAATCCCATCGTTCCATCCCCGCCTTTCATCTATATATCAGCTTGAAGTGTAGCTGCAAGTTCCTTCTGTAACTGGTCATCCAGCAGCGTTTCCCGAATCGACATGAATCCCAATCGTTCCGTCCATGCCCATAACGGCTCATCATACCAAGCGGTTTGGCGATACCATTGAAGACAGGCTGATGCAAGTGTGGCCGCTTGCACCTCTGTTTCAGCCACGCCGAGCAAGCCACCTTGTTTGACCGGATGCTCTGCATGACCGCCTGCATAGATCTCCCACCCAGCTGGTGAAGCCAGCAAGCCAATATCCTGCACCAGTGCGCTCACCAACGAACCGGGCCCTGGTGCAACTCCCATATTCACCGGCGACGGCATCACAGCGCCGATCCAACTCTCACGAAGTTGTGCAGCCAACCCCTTGGCATCTATTGCATAGGATGAAAGCGGGATCTGATCATCCCAGCGCACCTGAACCTCTGAGTGAGCTTCGATCTCTCGAACAACCATCGTTCCACCGGATACCTGTAAGTAATAATGAATTACGGGACGACATACCGAGCAACCAAGCTCCGAACCCCAACCCAGCTTCTGCAAGATCAAAGATAAGTCTTGTAGCCCTGTCTCCAAAACATCGATGTCAGCCAGTATTTCCTTCAGTTCTGCATGCCCAAGCGCCGTACAACTGCACACAGGCATTGGAGCAGGTTTATCTGGTGTGGCTACCACGCCAGTACCCCCGTTATTTTTCAGGTTATGCGTATGTTTCAACAGAGCAGCCACCATCGGGCGACAGCCACCGCATGAACCAGAAGCCTTGGTCTGCTCCTTCACCTGATCTGCCGTCTCGAGACCCTGTTCCTGAATAGCTTTCATAATGGCAGCCTTGGTCACATTGTTGCAGGCACATACGGTCTCCTGAGCCGGTAATGCCGCAGCAGCCATCTCAGCCGGGTCCGGAGCCCCTTCACGCGGAGCCAATTCCGCCACATCTTCGCCTCGTTGCACAAGTCCAAGCAATGCCGTTCCTTCGGTTGTATCTCCAAATAAAATGGCTCCGCGCACTTTGCCAGCCTGCATCAGTACTTTTTTATATGTGCCTTGAATGCCATCCAGATGTTGAATTGCGGTCTGCATGCCTTCCCCACTGATCTCGCCTGCCGAGAAAACATCAACCCCCGATACCTTCAACTGTGAGTAGGGAATAGATCCTTTGTATTCAGGTGTTTCCTGCCCACAGAGCGTACGTGCGAGCACCTTCCCCTGTTCGTATAAGGGGGCCACCAGACCATAACTGATTCCCCGATGTTCGGCACATTCCCCAACTGCGTAGATATCCGGTACACTGGTGCGCATATAGTCATCGACCAAAATTGCCCGATTGGTGGCGATTCCACTTCGTCTGGCCAGGTCCACATTTGGCCGAATTCCTACAGCGACAATGACAACCTGTGCTTCAAGCTTGGAACCATCTGTGAACTGAAGGCCCTGAACCTGTGATCGCCCGGTAATTTTCTGCGTATTTTTGGCCAAAAGAAAGGACATACCCTGCCCTTCAAGTTCCTGTTGAAGCATCGAGGCAGCCTTCTGATCCAACTGCCGGTTCATAATGTAAGGTGCGTTATGGACCACCACAGCTTCCATGCCCAGATGCAGCAACCCGCGTGCAGCCTCCAGCCCAAGCAATCCACCACCAATGACGGCGGCCTTGCGATATGTTTTGGAATAATCAGACATGCGCGTACAATCATCAATCGTTCGGAAGGACATGACCCGCTCTTTATCAATTCCCGGAATCGGTGGGATAAAAGGTGAAGACCCTGTCGCCAGAATCAGGACATCATAAGTTTCTTTTAGTCCGGATTCAGTCTCTATATATTTTCCACGGGTATCAATGCGGTGTACCGTTTCACCTGTACATAGCCGTATATGATGCTCGGCATACCAAGTCCAATCATTGATAATGATATCTTGTAACGAATGCTCACCCTGCAATACTTTTGATAACATGATCCGATTGTAGTTGGGACGGGGTTCATTGCCGTAGATTACAATCTCATACGTATCAGGCTCCAGTGCGATAATCTCTTCGACACACTTCACTCCAGCCATGCCATTCCCGATAATCACCAGTTTGCTTCTACTCATGGGCTGCCCCCTATCTCTCTCACCTGAAAATAAACAGAAAAATCCCTTCTCCATGATTCGGAAAAGGGCACCGTTGCCTCCGGAATCCACACGCCTTTGTGTGGATTCATATTAGATTCAGATTAAGGGAATCCGAATCTAATGTCAACTAAATTAACATTAAAATTGCGAATAACGATTAAAAAATGAATTATTTAAAATCCCATGTAATTTTTATTGACATATACATTTTCACTTGATTATAATTTGAATCAAAATCACAGTGCTGTGATCAACTCAGATGCGGGAACACAATGACGTGTACCGCCTGTCGGCAACGGGGCCGCAAATCGTTCAGATCTGGACGATTTGCGGCCTTTTTCTGCCTCAACAAGCACATAGACAAATCACGAAGATCTCAATTGGATGAGGAGCGATGATGGATGATGGAGAGCAAAAGTTTTTGGAAAAGCGGGCATAAGCCCACCCTCTTCGGGGCGTTTATGTATTTTGACATCAGTTTTATGATATGGGGGATGCTTGGTCCACTCGCAGTTGTCATAGCGTTGGATTATCCGATGACTCCGCTGGAAAAGGCCAATCTGGTCGCATTGCCTATTCTCGGCGGCTCCATCTTGCGACTTGTGCTTGGCTTCATGTCTGATTATATTGGTCCGAAACTGACCGCACAGATCGGGATGCTCGTCACCTTAGTTCCTTTATTACTCGGCTGGTTATGGGTTGACTCCTTAAGCCAACTGTACGTGGTGGCACTCTTGCTTGGTGTCGCAGGCGCCTCCTTTGCTGCTGCGCTACCTCTGGCAGGCCAATGGTATGGCAAGGAGCATCAGGGTCTGGCCATGGGTATTGCCGGGGCGGGTAACAGCGGAACCGTACTTGCGACGTTGTTTGCCAATCGCTTGGCTACGCATTTTGGCAGCTGGGAAGTTGTGTTCGGACTTGCTATTATACCGATCGTTATTGTATTCATCCTCTTTTCTATCTTTGCCAAGAATAGCCCTAACCGGCCTGAACCCAAGAAATTGTCCCAATATGGAAGTCTGCTTAAACAAAAAGATGCTTGGGTATTCTGTGCCTTCTATTGTGTGACCTTTGGTGGCTTCGTTGGATTATGTAACTATCTCACCATCTTCTTCAACACCCAGTATGGGCTCTCTCCAGTTCGTGCCGCTGACATTACCACCTTCTGTGTAATCGCAGGCAGTTTCTTCAGGCCTGTAGGGGGGTATCTCGCGGACAAAATTGGCGGAACCCGTATGTTGACTTTCCTGTACACAGGAGCCTGCATCATGTTAATCGGAGTATCCTTCATGCCACCGCTTCCTGTTGTAGTAGTCATGTTGTTCCTCGGTATGATGTGTCTGGGAGCCGGAAATGGCTCCGTGTTCCAACTGGTTCCCCAACGTTTCGGCAATGAAATTGGCCTGATGACAGGTATTGTAGGTGCCGCTGGCGGATTGGGCGGGTATGCACTGCCACTGATTCTCGGTCAACTGTACAGCAGCTATCAATCTTATACACCAGGTTTTGTCATTCTTAGCCTGATTGCAGCAGCTTCCCTGTTCCTGGTTCTCTTCATGCAATCCCGCTGGCGTGTGAGCTGGTTGAATCGGGGCAGCAAAGGCATGGCGGAATCAACATCCCTCTCTTCCTGAGGCGTACAACCACTTGGCCGTTAACCAATGGTACGGTGTATGTGGATGATCCCGAAGTCGAAGTAAGCAAAGAACAGCGTAGCCCCATCAGGCAGCGCTGTTCTTTGCTTACGGCTTTCTTTCTGCTTAAGAAGAATATTTTTGAAGAACAATAACCGCATTATGACCGCCAAAACCAAAGGAATTAGACATCCCAATCCGCAACTCTGCTTTTCTTGCCTCATTTGGTACATAATCCAGATCACATTCGGGGTCCCTCTGCTCCTGATTGATGGTTGGAGGAATGATGCCATGCCGCAGACTTTGAATAAGTGAGATCGCCTCTGCTCCACCTGCTGCACCAAGCATATGTCCCGTCATGGACTTATTCGCTGTGACCGGAATATCATAGGCACCTGTCCCGAAAAGTTGCTTAATCGCTCTTGTCTCAGACAGATCACCTGCTTCCGTACTGGTGGCATGAGCGTTAATTACATCAATGTCCTCAGGTCCAATCTGAGCTTCTTTCAGTGATGCTTTCATCGCCAGATATGCACCCCGTCCTTCCGGGTGGGTAGCTACCATATGATACGCATCTGAACTGGCACCATATCCAATCACTTCGGCAAGAATATTCGCCCCTCTTGCTAGAGCATGAGACAGTGATTCCACAACCAGAATTCCAGCACCCTCCGCCATGACAAAACCGTCTCTCCCTGCATCAAATGGACGGCTGGCTGCTTGGAACGCTTCATTTCGTGTAGACAACGCTGTCGCATTACCGAAGCTTGCCAGTGACACTTCGGTTACAGCCGCTTCTGTCCCTCCAGCAATAATGACATCGGCTCCGCCATGACGAATTAACCGGAAAGCTTCTCCAATGGCTGTATTTCCAATGGAACAAGCTGTTACTGGCGATAATGTCGGTCCCCAGCAACCAAACCTCATACTGACCATAGCTGCCGCCATATTGGAGATCATCATCGGTACCAGTGTTGGGCTGACTCGCGCAGGTCCCCGATCTGACAGGACCTTGCCTTGTTCCATTAATGTCTGGATGCCGCCTATGCCTGAACCAATATATACACCTACCCGTTCACGGTCCAGTTCATCCATCACAAGACCCGATTGTGATACAGCCTGATCCGCAGCAGCAACAGCAAATTGAACGAATCGATCCATACGCCTTGCTTCCTTGCGTCCAAAACGCTCTTCACCATCAAAATCACGGACCACTCCTGCGATTCTGGTTTTGTACGAAGCTGTATCAAAATGTTCTATAGGTGATACACCTGATCTACCCTCAATTAATCCATTCCAGAATGTATCTACATCATTTCCCAAAGGAGAGATAACTCCCATTCCTGTAATCACGACTCGTTCCATGTCCATCCTCCTTCAGCGCTGTTGTCTACCTTACTCTTACGCTCTGCCACTAATAGTGCACTTTTGAATATCCTATTACAAGTTGTCAATTATAATAGTATAATGACTACCATGATAACGAGGATTGAAGGTGATGGATTGAACTACGATGTCAGGTTACAGGCATTGTCCACTTTTCTGAAAACACAGCGTTCCAAAATTTCCCCCGAATCGGTCGGTTTACCCACTGGAAGTCGGAGAAGAACGCCTGGGCTGAGGAGAGAAGAGGTTTCCCAACTGGCAGGAGTGAGTACAACATGGTATACCTGGCTTGAACAAGGTCGGGATATTCAGGTATCCCATTCCGTGTTGGATAACATTGCTTCGGCACTGAGGCTTACTACAGATGAACGAAAATATCTGTTTTCGCTCGCCATGGAGCATCATACGGAGCTGCCCACACTGGAAGAAGAACCGGTTCAACTTCACCCTTCCTTGCAGAAAATTTTGCAAGAACTTCATCACTGTCCTACCGTGATCTCGGATCGGCGTTGTTACATTGTCGGCTGGAATGATGCAGCCCGGCATGTTTTTATGGATTTTGAACAGATTGCCCCCGAACAACGGAATATGATCAGTCTGTTATTTGATCGAAAGGAGTTTCGCAGGCTCGCGGTGAACTGGGAGGATTTTGTTAGCGGATTTCTGGCAATTTTTCGTGCTTACTATGGCCAGTATGTTGATGATGAATGGTATAATTTATTTTTGGATGACATGATGAACAGACATCCCGATTTTCATACCCTTTGGAAACAAAGCAGCGTCAGCAGTGCCCCGGACGTATTAATCGAGTTCAGGCATTCCAAAGCAGGCAAAATGTTGTTTGATCTGACTTCGTTGCAGGTTCAGGGTAGTTCCGATCTGCGATGCAGTGTCTACACCCCTGCGCCAGAGAGCGCTACCGAGCGCAAACTGATGCGCCTGATCGAGCGTGAAACCGATTCACATCTTGGCAAACATTAAATCGGAGTCTCTCACCTTCTTGGAGTCATGTTAGAGTCTTGACATCCTCATGTTGCATGTTTTAAATATCAGGTATATTAAGTAATCCATGGATCTTAGTCCTTCTACAAGAAGGGGGTTCAGAAAGGAATATCATGACGAAAGTGCTTATCATAGAGGACGACAACATGTTAGGCGATACATTATCCTTGTATTTGCAAGGTGAAGGGTATGATGTTATCCGTGTCGATAACGCAAGAGATGGTCTTCTACAGCTTCAAGCGCGGCCTGATATCCTGCTTCTTGACTTGATGCTCCCTGATTCGGGTAATAAGAATCCTAGTTCTCTCATGCGCCAACATACGGCAATCCCCATCATTGTCATCTCTTCTTTAACCGAGGTTTCTGAGCGGATTCGATCATTAACAGACGGGGCTGATGACTATGTATGTAAGCCTTTCAGCATGCAGGAGCTGAAGGCACGTATTGAGGCCGTATTGCGTCGTTACTCTATATTGAACAGCTCTGTTGTCACTGAACAGGAATCCGGAATATCTCTCGATCTGGCCCGAAGAACTGTTCTGTTAAATAACCAGCGCGTGGAGATGACGTTCTCCGAATTTGAGATCATGAAGCTGTTTATTCTCAATCCTGGCAAAGTCTACAGTCGGTATGCCCTAATTGAAGCCATTCGTGGTATTGATGCCTACATTAATGATCGCACCATCGATGTGCACATTACCAAACTTCGCAAAAAAATTGAGGTCAATCCAAAAAACCCCCAATACATTCAAACCATCTGGGGGGTCGGATATAAGTTCACACCTTAAAACAACACAGCTTCATTCCGATCACCATGGCAGGGACTCGGTAATTTTATCAATTTCCTGTTGTACCTTCTCCAATTCCAAACGCAGTTCCTCTTCTTTGAACAACGGACGGAACAAGAGCGATTCCAATTGGAGAACCGCACACATCAGGTCCACTGCATGCAGATTCGCAGCTACGCCTCGAAGAGAATGAACACTACGAATTACATCAGCAATCTGCTGTTGCTGAAGCTGAATCGCCAGTTTTTTCTGAAACGAGCCATACTCCATTCTGAATTTCGTGAGCGCATATTGCAGAATATGTGGCTTGCCGTCCATCTGTCTAATCGCCTTATCTGCATCAATTCCATTGATTTCTCTCATGCCTTTTAGATCAATCCATATCTCCAAAATGTCTGCGAGCTGCTGTTCATGTATGGGCTTAGTCAGTATGGCATTCATGCCTGCTTCAAGATATAATTCATGGTCGCTTTTTAAACTATTCGCTGTAAGCGCAATAATAGGTGTACGATCATATTTCCTCATCTTGCGAATGTGTCGCGCTGCATCAATTCCGTTCATATCTGGCATATAGAGATCCATCAGAATCAGTTCCCATGTTTGTTCATCCAATTTCTTCATAACCTCTGTGCCACTGTCTGCCAGTGTCACCTTGAATCCGGTATGTTCCAGCATGGCCCGAATGACTAGTTGATTGATTTCATGATCTTCAGCGATCAGAATGTGCCCTTTGGATTTAAGCAAGTAGGATTCATCACCTTCTATCATCCGCTTTTTCTCCAATGGCCCTTCACCCTGAAGTGCAAGTAATACTTCGAACAATCCCAGACGTGTAATCGGTTTGATCATCATGAGATCCGGGCGAAAGGATCTCTCCTCACTCCACAGGGCATTTTCACTAAAAGCATGGGTATAACCCACCATTTGAAATTTGGTTTGATTCATTCGCTTCATGAAACTGTCCCATGACGATCCGTTGACGGTCTCCTCTGCATCCATATCCATCATCATGATCATGGAACTTGCCCCATCTACATGATGGACATACCAATCACTTTCCATCATATGGTTCAAGGAAGTATACAGCGTCGGATTCATCCCGAATGAATAGAGCAGCTGCTTCAGATTTGCGCCCATCCGTTCATCATCTTCAATGATAACCACATCATTCGCACCATATAGGAGAGGGTGTGTCTGCAGGGAGAAACTCTCTTCTTCTTCCGAATCTGCAAGTTCAAATATCAAGTCGAATGAAAACAGACTGTACTCTCCCAAAACACTATCCACCCGCAAGCTTCCTCCCAAAGAGGTGACCAGAAGGTAACAGATGACCAGCCCAAGACCAGAGCCACCATATGTTCGATACGTCGAGGGTTCCGCTTGAGTAAACGGGACAAAGAGCCGTTCCAATTGTTCGGGTGACATTCCGATTCCCGTGTCCTGTACCTCAAAACGGACATGAACTCGCTCCGCCTCCAATGAAAGAACCTCTGCCTGCAACGTTACATATCCATGCTCCGTAAATTTAATCGCATTACTGAGCAGATTCAATAACACCTGTTCAAGTCGGAACGGATCACCAATCACCGTTAATGGCAGATCGGGATCGGTTGTAAAAATCACTTCGATATCTTTGTGCCCGATGGCCACACCGATCTGATCTGCCACACGTTTGATCACATCCTCTGGTGAAAAAGAGACCTTCTCCAAAATCAGCTTGCCTGCCTCTATTTTCGAAAAATCAAGAATATCATTCACCAGAGTAAGCAGGGTTTGTGAAGACGCATTGATTTTACTCAAATAATCCTTTTGTTGTGGAGATATATCTGTCCGTTGAAGCAACAACGAAAAGTTGATAATACCGCTCAGTGGGGTACGAATCTCGTGGCTCATGAATGCGAGAAACTCACTCTTCGCCTGGCTTGCTTTGTCGGCCTTAACACGTCTATAGTGATCCGAAATGTCATGAATGACTGCCTTGATTTTCTCACTCGAGTTTAATACTTTAACAGGGGATAGGTGAACCCGAACATGCTGCTCATGACCTTCTCCAACAATGAAACTCAGTTCCGTATCCTGTGTTATATTGTGATGTAAGGCTTTTTGGAAAACGAACAACCAGTTCTCCAGCTGCTTAATGAACAACAATTCTTCAAGCTGACGCCCAATCACTTCCTGCCTGGCGAGACCGAGAACATCCAGAAATTTCTGATTCACTGACACAATACATCTGTTGTTATCCAAGCCGACAAGCCAGTCTGCCGACACCCGCTCAAGTGTTTGATATCGCTCTTCACTTTCTTGAATCCTTCGTTTAACCGCTCTGTGTTCCGTAATATCAAGTCCATATCCTATGACATACTTGACCATACCTTCTTCTCGCAGCGGACGAAGCTTCACCAGTGAATAGTAACCTCCATGCTCAATCTCGTAAAAGAAAGACTCCCCTTTCCATGCCCGGTCGAACTGCTTCCGAAGGAACTCTATCTTCTCCTGAGGTAGAATGTTCAACGTACCCAACGTGTAATCTTGCTTCAAACTACTCATATCTAGTCCCAGTTGAGAGAGCATCTGCCCTTCAAGCAGAAGATATTCGAATTTCCCATTCTGTTTATGAATTTTAAAAGTAAAACCCGGCTGCATACGAAGCATCTCCAGCATTTCCTGATCCCTCTGAATGACCAATCTCCTATATCGATGATTTTGGTTCAGATAATACAGGAATAATATGACGGACAGCAGGCAGATACATTGAAAAAAGAGAATCTGCCCCATCATTAGCAGAGAAGGGGAATTGGTCTTTAGTGCAGAAAACTCATACACAGTAATCAACAGCAACGCTCCGGACAACCACTTCTGTATAAATCCCCTGATATACTTAAAGATCAGACATATGGCTACGACAAATAACAACTCTGTCAACGCATACTGCCAGTTCTCCAACAAGGGATTACGCCCCATATTAATCCGAAACATCCACATGAATGCAAAAGTAACGAAAGCAGAGCCACTCCCACCAAAATAAGCAGCAAGCAGATACACAATGGCCCGGAAATTCAACAATGTACCATCCTCAAGCACAATAGAGAAATAATAGAGCGCCGTGCCCAACATGCTCAGCGTAATACCAATAATGATTCGAGTCGTGATGGATGTTGAACGGGTAGCATTTGTATGGTTCAAATAGTGATGAATTAGGAAAACAAAGATCAAAATTAGCGTGAAATTTAATACAAGATCGCGTAGCAAATGGTCACCGTCCACATTACGACTTCAGGATTTCATGCATTCAATGAATGTTGTCAGATTCATGGTCGCAGTTCCTCAGTACACAAATCATAGTATGCCGTGCTCCCTTATTCAATTGACGATATTGACCATTTTTTTGAAAATAATTACTGCTTTCAGCTAACATCCCCTTATCACCAAACAACGTTTTTTTTCATGAAAATTCATCATTAAATATGCTGATATAAAAAAGAGAATCATCCAAATGAACCGATGTAATCGTAACTTGGGCTTCCCACACTTCCTGATCAGCCTTCATCAGTTTGGCTACGCCGGACCAGGTCTGATTTCCTCTCCAGTGGGTATCCATTAGCAATCGGGCAGGCTTACCTATGGTGCTCTCCCGTGAGAATCCTGTTTTGGTTACATAAACGGAATTCACATCCAGAATCACACCCTCCTCATCTGTAATCATGACCGCATCCGTCAGCAGTAAGAAGGCTTTGAGTTCCAGTTGCATGGTTGTCCACTCCCTCTAATGAAACATGATGTGATGCTGTCCCTGTGTGATAATCTCTTCTACGATCCCGTTTAATACTTAAACTGTCTAATCAGGCGCTGCAGCTCTTCAGCCAGGGTAGACAAGCCACGAGCCGAGGAAGAAATCTGCTCCATCGCTGCCAGTTGCTCCTCTGAGGAAGCGGCCACTTCTTCGGAAGTTGCGGCGTTGCCTGACGCAATGCCTGCCAACTCATTGGATACAGCAGATACTTCCTGTACACCTGCTGTGATCTCTTGCGACGTGGCAGCAATCTCTTCAATCTGAGGTGTCGTTTCCCGCATGCTATCCAGAATACGTTCAAACTTCCGAATCGCTTCTGTAGAGATGTCCATGCCCTCTCCAACCTCTGAAGTCACCTTCTCCATCATGCGAACGGAAGCAGCCATATCTTCCTGTACCGCCGTAGTCAGCACGGTGATTTCATTGACGGACTGCCCGGATTGCTCTGCCAACTTGCGAACCTCTGCTGCTACAACAGCGAATCCATTGCCATGTGTACCTGCACGAGCAGCTTCAATGGATGCGTTCAGCGCGAGCAGGTTTGTCTGTTTGGCTATATTTCCGATTAACTCCGTGATCGCTGAAATTTGGTGTGATCGTTCATATAACGCTTGAATCAATTGGTTTGTCTGTGCTACCGTCTCTTGAATCGATTGCATCTGACTCACCGTCTGCTTGACGGTGTTGCCGCCTTCTTCTGCTTGTACGGTTGTATGTTTCGCCAAATCAGCGACATGTATGGAACGTTCGGCGATTCTTGTAATACCAATCGTAATTTCATTCATGGCCTGATGGTTATGTTCAATACCTTCGGTCTGTTTCTCCGCACCACTCGCAATTTCTTGAATGGCTCGCGCTACCTGCTCACTGGCTGCACTGGTTGATTCCGCACTCTGAGCCATTTCATCCGATGAGATGACTACCTGACTGGCGCTGTTCTCCACATTTTGAATCAACACACGCAGATTGTGCTGCATTTTGCCAAAAGCCTCACTCAGTTCACCTATTTCATCATGGCTTGTACTTATTATGGTCTGGGTTAGATCCCCTTCGCTCACCTGAATCGCCTGATCCTTCAACTGACGGATCGGTTTAACAATCGATCGCATCACCAGCCAGATGATCAAAATTCCGATGACAAGACAAGAAACGATGACCATAATCGTTCGATTCAGAATAGGTGCAGCGGCATCCTCAACTTCAGAGGAGAACATGGTGCCAGCGACCTTCCATCCCGTGGATGCATTCGTGGCGTAATACATGACCTTATCAACCTGATCAAAGGTATAGTTGAAATTACCGGATTCATTCGTATACACTTGTGTCCAAAAATCTTCTGTTGCATCTGTTCCAGGTTGCATCGTCGGATGATAGATATACTTTTCGCTGGCATCCAGCAGAATCAGATGTCCCTTTTCTCCAACTTTAATTCCGCTAACTAATTGACTAATGTCCGCCAGATTGAGATCCAGTTGGACCACACCAGATTGGTCTTCCAGTGCCTTCGCAATCGTAATGGTAATCTCTTTTGTCTCGGCAGAAATATAAGGGTCTGTAACAATGACCTGCTGTGGAGTACCCATCGCTTCTGTGTACCATGGTCTTGTTCGCGGATCGTAATCTTCAGGCATCTCCGCATCAGAGGACATCAGATACACACCTGCCTCTGTGCCTACACCTATGGTGATGATATCTTTGTTCTGTGCGGCATACCCCTTCAATTCGTTCACAACCCGAACCTCGGCATCTTCTTGACGCAATTGCTCCGCGAGTGTACTCGCATAATATTCAATGTGGTTCCGCTTGGCATTGACTGAAAGATCTATCGTTGCACTGGCAAGGTTCACATTTTCCATCGCACTATGTAAAATTTGCTTCTCCACTTCATCTTTTGCACTGTTATACGATAAAACTCCAATACTTAACGAAGGTATGGCCAGGAAAGCAATAAAGGACACCACCAGCTTGGTCTTAAAGTTCTTATGCATCTTGTTGAACCAGGTCGATTTGCTATTTTTTCGGGACAAATTTCTCTACCTCTTCCAGATAAATTTTAGTTTTACTTGATCTACTTATAAGTTGAACTAGTGATTATTTACACTTGCCACTCCGATGACAGAACAACCGCCAATTGCTGAATGATTCATACAACTTATATAGCTCTTGTATAGCTCTCATAGATTGTAAACCATCTTTTCAAAAAACTAGGTCTCACTTCTTGTGAAAAACACTCTTTACACTACAAAACTCGAACAAATCTCTTAATTTATAATCCAAAAGAACTATTTTCAAACAAATTATACGAAAAAACTATTAAATAAAGTGTTCCGGGGATATGACCAAATTGTTAACTTTCTAAATACTTGTTAATAAGCGAGCGGACGACAAAAAAAAAGATCCAAGCGTTATCGCTCAGATCTAAAGGTTATTTACATTGGACCAACGTATTCTCTATTTAAATGCCGGGATCGCAATATCTGCATATTTCTCTTCGAAGAAGGCTTTGACCTCTGGACCCGCCATGCGTTTAGCCAGCTTCTGGATCGCTTCGGAGTCCTTGTTATCCTCACGGGCAACCATGGTAATTGCAAAATGGGAATCATCCTTCTCGGTTAACAGTGCATCCTTCTTCGGTGTAAGACCGAGCGGACTGGCATATGCCGGTGTCATGGCTACCAGATCAGCATCATCCATCATCCGAGCCAGCATCAACAAGTCCACTTCCTCAAACTTGAAGTTCTTTGTATTCTCGGTGATGTCTGCCTGTGTGGCGTTAAAACCTACGCCCTCTTTCAGCTTAATCAACCCGTTCTGCTCCAGCATCACAAGAGAGCGACCAATGTTGGAAGGATCGTTTGCAATTGCAATCGTTGCACCTTCGGGCAATTCCTCAATCGTTTTGTACTTTTTGGAGTAGCCGCCATAGATGGCATTATAGATAGGCTGTACAGCCACCAGATTGGCATTGTTCGCTTCATTATACTGGGTCATGTAAGGCACGTGTTGGAAGAAGTTTGCATCCACTTCCTTATTCGCGAGTGCCGTATTTGGTTGAACGTTATCTGACAGCACAACAACTTCCAGGTTGACGCCATCTTCCTTCAAAAGCGGTTTAACAATATCCAGTACGTCTGTCATCGGTGGAATCAACGTGGCTACTTTTAGCGTAACTTCTTGTGCAGCTTGTGTATCTTCTTTTGTTCCTTCAGCCGCAGGTGTTTCTTCTTTTTTGCCACAAGCAGCGACAACCAGCATTACTGCAAGCAACATAAGCATCATTTTCACTTTCATTTCATGTCTACCCCTCATCGTATAATCTGTATTGGTTTTCGTAATAATGCACGATCCAACCGTTCAGGATCTGCGATCCAGCCAGTGGGACAGTCTGCTACCTGTGAATTGGATCATCTGTACCAGGATAATCATAATGATGATCGTAAATACCATAATCTCCGTTTCGAAGCGCTGATAACCGTAGCGAATGGCAAAATCACCAACCCCGCCGCCACCTACAATACCCATCACCGTCGAGTACGAGATGAAGCTAATCGTAGCTGTCGTGAGTCCCAGTACAAGACCAGATCGTGCCTCCACGTACAAAAACTTCACCACAAGTTGCATCGTCGATGCCCCCATGGAAGCAGCAGCTTCAACCACTCCCCTCGGTACATCCAGCAACGCTTGTTCCACCAGTCTGGCGTAGTAGGCAATTGCAATGACCGAGAGTGGCACGGTTGCCGCCAACGTACCTATGGACGTTCCCACAACAATCCGTGTGAATGGAATCATGAATACAACCAGCAGTAAGAACGGAAACGAACGAACGATGTTAACGACACTGCCGAGTACAAAGGACAGCGTTTGATTCTGATACCGTTGTCCTCTCCGGAATAAGTACAGCAGTGTACCCAGAGGTAACCCGATCAGAACAGCTGCCGCAATGGAGATGCCCACCATAACAAAAGTCTCTCCGATCGCCTGCCATATCTCATGCTGATATTTCAGCACAGACTCAGGTAACCTCATGACTTGTCCTCCTGTTCTGCCTGACGGAACAGAGACGAACCTGTCATCCCGTATTCGTCACCCGCAAGCAAGGAGGTCAACAGATCAGGCTGCGGAGCAGGGATACTGCTCACTTCCGCTTTAGACAACGTACGAACGAGTCGCCCATCCTTCATGACGGATATCCTGTGACATAGTCTGCGAGCCACTTCCATCTCATGCGTTACTACAACAATGGTCACGCCCAGCGTTTCATTGATATGACGCAGCACATCCAGGATACCGTTCGTGGTCTGTGGATCAAGCGAAGAGGTCGGTTCATCACAGAGCAGCACATCCGGACGACTGGCCAGCGCTCGTGCAATCGCCACACGTTGCTTCTGTCCTCCGCTAAGCTGAGCAGGATATTGACCCGCCTTGTCTTCCAGTCCAACAAACCGCAGCACCTCAAGTCCACGTTCAACTCGCTGCGCACGGGGCATACCCGCAAGCTCCAATGGCATGCAGACATTGCCACTCACCGTTCGGTTACTGACAAGATTGAAGTGTTGAAAGATCATGCCAATGGATCTTCGTGCCTGACGCAGACTCTGTTCATTCATCTGGGTCAAGTGCTGCCCATTCACAACAACTTCACCATCATCCGGCTTTTCCAATCCGTTGAGCATCCGCAGAAGCGTGGATTTGCCTGCACCACTTGATCCGATGATGCCATGTATTTCTCCTTGTCCCACTTCGAGGGACACCGAGCTTAATGCTTCGAATCCCTGATCTGCACGGGAACCGCGCTCGTTATAACGTTTGCTTACACCATATAATGAGATCATGGAGAGTCCTCCCGTGAATGATCATGCATGGTTCTTCAAGAACACATGAAGAAAGCCCGCACAGCCGATAACCGGAGCGCGAGCAAGCCTGTTCATTTATAATAAATCAACATCCCTTACGAGACAAGCTTTTAAGGTGAGATTGCCTCCTGCAGGCGGCTGGCTTCATATACACGAAAACGTCCGTTGGACGAACCCACATACACTTCATTACCGATCCGGTTAATCATTCCATTCTTCGCATCCCGGTCCCGGTGCTCCGGGTTTCCCATCACAACGTCATGTACACGACCTAACAGTGCTCCATTCTTTTTGTTCATTACGAGCAGATTCTCGTCCATGGGCAACAGCAACTGATCATCAATGACCAGATAACTTCCCTGATTCGTCGGATGCCTTAGTGTTGCAATCGTATCTTTGGCATTCCAACGCGTCTCCCCCGTTTTATAATCCACAGCCGCCGGGTAGCCGTTCTTAATCACATACAACTGATCCTCTTCCACCAGTCCTCGTTCAATCTTGCCCTTGTGCGTCCAGCGTGTTATGCCTGTCTTGGCATCATACAGGGTGGTTGTAAAATCTTCATATTCTCCGTAATGATTGCCATTCTTGTTCTCACGGATCAACAACATGCCATCATTCAGCTCCTCAAATCTCTGTCCTACCCGAGCAGGGAATTGGGCAAGCTTTTTCCCCGTGTTCAGATCAAGCAGAAGCCACTGATTATCTAGTGATAGCCATCTTTCAGCATTCGTGGTTGCAAAGGGATCAAGACGTTCAATTCCACCAGTATATGGATCATTCCAAAATTGTTCTATGGTGGATCGTTTGCCCTTTAAGCTCCATACGGTTCGCCCTGATTGCGGATCGGCTGCAACCAGCTTATTCTTTTCCCAATACAACACATAGGGGTCATCTGCACTCTTGTTCAATAATTCATAACCTGTAGCCAGTTTTCGCGTCCACAATGTTTTTCCGTTTGCACTGTCCAGAACCGTTAACCAACTGTTGCTTGAGCTCTCAACAACCGGGTTATCCACAACCACAACGTTCTTAGCAGCGGTGATGCCATTTAGTCTAAAATTTTGCTTAGGAGTGTACGTCCACATGACCTTTCCGTTCTTCAAGTTCAGATGACGAATACGATCCACGTATTTTTTCTTATCAGGGTCATAATCGGTGTAGATTGTAACGTATTTGCGCTCTGCATCCACCTCTGCCTGCTGTCTTCCAAAACCCCCGTTAATCCCCCATAATTGCTGGCCGGAATGTCGGTCAAGGGCATATATGGAACCTTCGTAGTAACCTCCGCTAAATCCACCGTCATCGCCTTTCATCAGGAGCACGTCATCCGTGGCTGCTTGTAAAAAAGTGTAGTTAATATCCCCCTGGTTGGTCCATACCGGTTTCCAAGGGATTGTCGTTGGCAGTGTTGTGCCATACATTTTTGTCGTGAACCCATATTCATCGGCCCGACTGATGTTCCAATCAGAAACCACAACATTTCGTTCATCCTGTGGTAGATTCCAGCGTGTCCTGACCACCTTGCCATTCTTGTTGAATGTGACCAGAAATTGTGCATCTTCCCGCTCATATCTCCAGGTCTGCCCAATACTCATTGCATAACCAGTATCATTCAAATTGCTTGAACTCTCTTTCCAATCCGGTTCGCCTAACCACCCAGCCACTTGTTTGGAGGTGATTGCATTGTTCAGCTTCATATCTGTCAGATGGCGTATAACCGAAGTTGGCAGCGATGCCTCCTGAATGAACCAGCCATCAGCCACATTCATCCGCTGTTCTATAGCCTGTGCCTTGATCCAGAAGAGTCCTGGCCGATACGTGAAAGATTCTTTATTCCAGACTCGTGGGGCAATGGAGACCCCATACCAGCCTTTCCACTTTGCAACAATAACAGCCTTATCTGTTAGCGCTTTCTCACTAGACCAAGTTGTAGAACTATCTGGAACCAGATACAACTTGCTGCCTGATTGGAGTGTGAAGCTTTGGGGAGCTGTTTCCGTCATGCTTCTGCTCTCCTTCAGTGCATACCAACTTGGCAGCCAAAAGTCTCCATGATCGGTTGACTTAAGCTGCACCCACTCACCTCGAACTGTGGCCAACGTATACTTTTCGTTTTTTGTTGTATAGTATTCAATCCCCAGCTGGTCAGCAGCCACCCTGCCGTCCCTTCTGTTTTTGAACAGAGGGATGTCATTAATAAGCGTAACGGTGTCTCCTTGTTTGTGAGCTAACTTTGCAGTTAAGACTTGGGAACTTGCCCCCAATGCTTGTGGCGTTGTAGCCGAAGCTTGTCCTTCAAGGGCGACCATTTTGGAATCCAGCAGCATCCAGCCCGTCAACAGCACAGCTGATAATCCAGTCATGGTAATCCATTTGTACCCCGTTCTCTGCCAGTCAGGACCCGTCTTCACTCTCGTTCATCCCCATTCATTAGAAGTTATTTCCAATAGAGACGCAGTAAAAAGGAAAAAGTTACCGTTTACCTCAATATATTTCTATCTATCTGCCCGTATTACCTTACATCCACCATCGTAGCATGATAAGGAAAGGTAACCCCGATGTAATAAGCAGCCGTTAAGGTGAGCATATAATAAAATACAAACCACAGATCAGCTCGCGAATAGCCAATCTGAATGTAATACGTTCGGCTCGCGCCATCTGTGAACCCTTTCGCTTCCATCGCTACCGCCATTCGCTGTGCACGACGAATGCTCTGTGCCAGCAGCGGAATAGCGTAACGCTTGAGTGTACCATACACATTCCAGCGAGAGCCGCGTTGCTGTGTTCCACGAATACGAATCGCATAACGGAGCGTCTGGAATTCATCCAGCAAAATGGGGATCATGCGCATCGCGGCCAGAAAGCTATAGGCATATTTTGCAGGAAGCTTCCATTGCTGCATCAGGGAATAAAACAGCCGTACTGGTTTTGTCGTAAGACCAAAAAGCAACCCAGCCGCGGCCATAGTCAGCGAGCGAAAACCCAAGTGCAGACCGCGATAGAAACTCTCTTCGGTTATATGGATCAATCC
Source organism: Paenibacillus sp. FSL E2-0151 (assembly GCF_037993015.1). NCBI lineage: Bacteria > Bacillati > Bacillota > Bacilli > Caryophanales > Paenibacillaceae > Paenibacillus > Paenibacillus sp. FSL E2-0151. Next base: position 1,086,146 of record NZ_CP150308.1, on the reverse strand, counting down.
CCAGTTATACCATGTGGTCTCGCCCTTACCAAACATCATCATACCTGTAGACGTGGAGATAAAAACCAGAATGAATGGTGATGCGTACAGTATCAATCTGTACCACGGATGACCTGTCCAGCACAGTAATAACATCATCGCCACCGCAACGTTGGCCATTACATTCAGATTGTGAATGAGGATAACGATGACAAACATCATCGTCAGAATGATCATCTTTAATCCCGGATTGACGTTATGAAGCCAGGTTTCACGGTGAGGAAACGACAGTTGCATCAGTTAACCTCCCCTCATCTACCGTCCAGATTCGGGTGCAATATCTTTTTACAATTTCACGATCATGGGTAACCATAACAATAGCTGTTCCCTCTCTCCGCAATTGCTCCAGTTGTGCTAACATGGCAAACGTATTGCGGGCATCCTGTCCAAAAGTAGGTTCATCCAACAGCAGTATTCGCTGCTCTCTCACCAGTGCAGAGGCAACGCTCAAGCGTCGTTTCTGCCCCATCGATAATTGGTAGGGATGGCGCTCGGACAGGTCGATTAATCCAAATTGATTCAACATATGATCAGTCCTGACAAGTCTTTCTTCCGTTGTCAGCCTGCCCCCTAGCAATGAGAATTCCACTTCTTCCGCGACGGTGTTGGTCACAAATTGAAACTCCGGGTTCTGAAATACAAACGCGATTTGATCTGCAAGCTGCTCCGTTTTGCCAGAAGGCTGACCGTCCACCTCATAATGACCTGTTGTTTTCAGGATATTCATCAGAGATAACAACAATGAACTCTTGCCAGCTCCATTAGTTCCGACAATACCAATCCAATCCCCATGCCATACTTTGGCCTGTTCTAACTGAATGAAGGGTGTTTTCCCACGCCATCCGGTGAACTGCTGCAAGTCCAGTGCAGGCTGATAGCCGGGTGATACAGGCGATAAGGGTGAGACGTGAGATATGGGGGATATACCCGGTGTATCGGATAAGCCAGACGATTGCTGTGCTTCCAAACTTGAGATGCCGTGATCCACACACACTTGAAGCTCTCCAGAAGTACTTCCCTCTTCTTCCTTAGCTGCCTGCTCGTGCTCATCCCACACACCCGGATACCAGATTCCATAAGCCTTCAGCTTGCCCCGTTCATCTGTAAATACCTGCTGTGCTAGCCCATCCGCCACAATCTTTCCTTCAGGTGATAACACAATGATGCGGTCGACCATATCCACAATCTTGTTTATTTTGTGTTCAACGATGATGATCGTTTTGTCACTGGCGATCCGTTTGACGGTATCCCATACCTGGGAAGTCCCCTCATCATCCAGCAGTGCAGTGGGTTCATCCAAAAACAATACCTCCGGGTCCATGGCAAGCATCGAAGCAATCGCAAGACGCTGCTTCATCCCCTGAGACATGGACTGGATCAATACACGATTCTGTTCAAAGGATAACCCCACTTGTTTCAGATAATATTCAATCAGAGCAGGCATCTCTTCACGCGGAATATTTCGGTTTTCCAGAACAAATGCGATCTCTTCATCCGTAAAGGACATACAGAACTGGGTATCCGGATCTTGAAAGACCACTCCTGCTTTGGCGGGAACCTGAATATCATCACATTTCATCGGAATCTCAACCGAACGTGGTATCAGACCGCTCAAAATTTGCAATAACGTCGATTTACCGGAGCCACTTGGACCAAGCAGAAGCACTTTCTCTCCTTGACGCACAGAAAGAGACAAGCCTTGAAATACCAAGGCTTTCTCTCCCGGGAACTTGCATCTTAGATTGGTGACACTTACCGCTTGCGAATTCCCTTCCCCGTTCATCTAATCCAGCGCCTCATAATCTTGTTTGGATACCGGTCTGAGCGAACGCGTTACACCGGTTAGTTCCAATGCTTTGGCAAGATAATAAGCGAACACTCCAGCAATCAGAATACTTCCAATGAAGCGGAATCCGATAAATAGCGTATAATTCCACGCCGAGAGTGAATCAATATACCCGTATTGGTAATCCAGCAAAAGCGAAGCCGCTGCAGCTCCTATGGCTGCAAGACAGGTGACAAACAGATTGGTTTTGCGATACAAAAATGCGGCGAAGAATATCTCAGCTCCCAATCCTTGCAACAGGCCATACACCAGTGTGGACATGCCCCATTCACTACCCAAGAAAGCACTTACCGTTGAAGCCGCAACTTCGGCAAGAATAGCCACGCCTGGTTTACGAATGATAACAAAAGCAAACGTGCCCGCCATAAACCACATGCCGTAGATCATCTGCTCCGCATGAACACCAAATGGTTTCATCAAGTCATATGTAGGTCCCCATATCTTGTATATCACCCCAAACACTACTGCGATCACGATGGTTACCAGAATATCCGTTAGTTTCAATCGCTTGTTGCCTGCTGTTGTTGCCATGTTCTCTACGTCCTTCCTTTGTTCCCTGTGAGGGTTATCAAAATAAACGAAAAAGCCTCCCCGGTTCCGGGCAGGCCTCACGCACAGTGGACAATCTTCACAATGATGTATTGGATGGATGTCGAAAATACGGAATATCAACCAGCCCCCCTCCGTCATGGCAGATACACCACCACAGTTCAAAGAGGTCTGTTGTTCATCCACGTTCATTCCCACAATTCACCCTTACATATCGCAAATCCATGTTCTCTACGCTGGCATTACCCAGATCAGATGTACGGTCAGCGGCACAAGGCCACTCTCTCAGCCCAACTTCATTGAGCTCCCGGTTCACTTATTTCATTGCTTCTAATGTACATCAGATGGGTATTTGTGGCAATCCCTAGAAAAATCATCATGCTTCATTTGGGGTAATAGGGGAAATAATCTGATGGTTCACTTTCCATAATATGAAACATTTAGGTTATGTGGTCCGTCTTAAACATTAGAAGGGAGATTGATAGTGATGAAAGATTACAATTCTATTTGGCAGCTTAAAACATGGAAAATGGTCCTTGCCGCTTCGATACTCACCGCAGGCACGGCACCTGCCTTACTCTCATCCACTGTGGCGGAAGCCGCAGCAACTAAACCTAAACCGACAGCTTATATTAACAATGTTCAAGCTCAATATGATGTTGTCATACGGCAGGGTATTACGTACGTGGCATTGACGGAGCTTCAATTCCTCGGCAACTATACGTTTGGTTACAATAACAAAACAAAAGAGATCAGCATTAGCACAGGCAGCGATAAGTATGTCCTTACACCTAACAGCAAAACAATGAAGAAAAACGGTCAGAATGCGACATTATCCTCAGCGCCGATTCTGGTGAATGGTAAAGCGATGCTTCCGCTCCGTGCCATCGGTGAAGCTTTTGGTGCCAAGGTGCAGTGGAACCAGAAGGCCAAGGAAGCCTATATTTACACTACCGATGCTACGATTGTAAAAGAATATAACAGTTCCGATCTGACTGTGACGCGTGAAGCCGCACTGCATCTGCCACGCTTCTCTGAACTGGGACAAGCACGTCTGGACATTCGCAATCCTTTGGGTCCGGTGGATTCATCCATTGAATACATCTTTGAGCAAGGTAAAAAAGATCGTTTTTTCGTTGTTGAGGATAACGATCTGATCAGTTATTATATCCTTAAAAATGGAAGTGCACTGTTACAATGGCAGGCTAACATCAGCAAAAATGCCGGAACCATCGGTGACCTGTTCTTTATTAAAAACAAAGCCGTTGCTGAAGCAGGGACTCGTCCTTCCGTAACAGGTCAAACACTCGTATCATTCAAGTACTCTCGCATGCTTGAAGAAACCTCTTACGAGATCATGAACAAATTGGGCTCTATTGATACCGGTTCTGTTGTCCCCGAGAAAGGCAAAGTCATCGTTGAAGTTCCGGGAGAGAAATAGTCTGAGCATCCTCTATAAGACATTGCTCAGCAGAAATTATCACATCTGCATTACAAAGAGCGCCCTCAAAGTCATTGTGGCAATGACCTTGGGACGCTCTTTTTGGCGTTATATTTTAACTTCAAATCACAAGTGGAGCTTAACTTTTACCAACTCCAGCGATTCAATCTCCTGTTTAATATTGCGTATTGCCGGATTGACTGGTCTTACCTGAAGCAAATCCCTTGAATAGGGTTGGCACTTTGGAATAACGGGTATTCGTAATTTTCCCTTGTGATGTGCTGCTGTCTGTACGCATAATCGAATCTTTCACATTGGAAATGTTGGAGTTATCCAGCGTCATGTTAACTGCAAAGGAAGTTCCACCATTTTGGCGAACCAGTTTGCCAATATCATCTGCACGGAAATTTTTGATGTTAATTGTTCCAGCTGCATTCATCTGGAACACTTTATCATAAGCCTTATACGCTGCCCCACCGGTAATGTTAACCGTTCCGGCAGACTTCAATGTCAGTGCATCCTCGCCCACGTCCTGCCAGACCACATTCGATATATTACAGTTGCCATAACAGTGAACACCATCAGCAGCTGGTGATCCAATGTTTACGTTTTTGAGCGTGGCCCCTGCCTCCAGACGGAAGACTGGCTTCTGATTTTCTGCTTGAGATCCGTCGCCCAGTGTGGAAGGATTGGCTACAAATGTTTTACCTTGGCCGTCATAGGTCGTGCCCTTTGGAACCACAATGGTTGAATTTACAACCGTAGGCGCAGCCGCAGCCGGAACTGCACCAAATATAGAAGCAACCAAACCAGCGGACAGTAACAACGTCAACATTTTTTTCATAACTTTATTCCTCCCTTATTCTCTCGTTTTTTGGTAGTGTACAGCCTGGGCTTGTACTGGAAGATCTTCAGAGGTGCACCTCTGTCCGATCTACAACCTAATCTTACCAAATAAGGGAGGTAACTAGAATAATCATTAGATCAGATATATCATGACATCGTACAATCCCTGTCATATCGGCATTTTTTGCATGCTAGGTCTCTCAAGCAATATGCTCATATCAACCTCTGGTATGCTCATTTGTAACGTATATACCCCTCACTTAATCCCCGATAACAAAGAAAGACCACTGCATTTGTCTCCAAATGTGTGATCTTGAATGGCTTCTGGCTTGCTGATATAAGATATCAGGCTCCAAATCTCTGACGATAACCGCACTTTCTACACAACTCTTCTACAGCTTCGCGTTTGGAGAAGCCATATACCAGATTGTTCGCTCGCTCACCCTCAATAATCTCCGAGAATGACTTCTCGTGCACATTACCAAGGTTAATCACACCCTCGCCATCGAGACAGCATGGAACCACCGTTCCATCTACAAGCACAGCTGCCTGACCGCGAAGTGCATGGCAAAAGCCTTTACCGTCATCTTCAGGTGCATCCAGACTTGGCCACTGGAACTCATGGTCCTGATTCAGGTATACATTCGGGGCAATTTTGACCCCGCTGCCTGGAACTACTTTTTCCTCAATGCGGAAGTCCAGATTAAACTCACGTTCCAATACTTCAAGGGTCTCCCGATTTCGATTCATCTGAGCATTTGTGAAGTTATCCTGTGTCAGATTCCACAACCGGAATGAAATGATGACATTGTGCTTAACGGCCTCGTGTACAAAGGACAAAATATGACGCAGATACCCGTCACGATCTGTTGAACCTTCATGCCCATCGAAGCTGTGCAGGGAGAAATTCATCTGCCGCAGCGCCGGTTTGCCAAGCAATTTATGCTGAGTCTTGGGCAGCAGTGTACCATTCGTTGTAATGTTCACCTTGAGTCCCTTCTCATGTGCGGAATCGAGCAACAGATCTATTTTGGGATGCAACAAGGGTTCACCTTTGACATGTAAGTAAATATGATTGGTGTGTGGTTTAACTTGATCCAGTATATTGTTGAAGACTTCAGGGTCAATGAATCCTTTGGCACGCTGTGTCTGCGGACAGAAGCTGCATGCCAGATTGCAGATACTCGTGATCTCAATATATACTTTTTTGAACGTTTTCAACTCGGGTCCCCATTCTGCCTAGGAGGGAGAACAATCCCACCTGCATTTGTGATCCGGCCAATATGCGCCACCACTATTATATCGGGTTAGGGAGCCCAGGTAAATTGTTCAGTTGTTCGGGTATGACTCCAAGTTCATCTCAAGAATTCTATCATGCTGCCTCTTTACAGTTCATGTTCGATTGATATATGCTGAACACACAACTGCATATCTTGAACTTTTGCACTAGGGGAGCCTTGCGGCTGAGACGAATATGACTATTCGGACCCTTTGAACCTGATCTGGATCATACCAGCGGAGGGAAGTGGAGCGGCCTTTTAGTAAGCGGAATTTTTTCATGTATGTGAAGATAAATTGCGGATTTAACTTACAGACCCACTCATTTCTCCGGAAATGGGTGGGTCTTTTTTGTTCCTTTTGCAGAGTATAGGATGCCGTTGTTATTGCAGTAGTCTGACATCAAGGGGGTGAGGATCAGATGGATAACCATGTAACCATTCACAACGTAAGCTTTGCTTTTCCCGAAAAAAAGGGTTCCCCTGTGCTCTCCAATGTGTCGCTTCAGGTTCAACAAGGAGAATTTGTCTCGCTCATCGGCTCCAGCGGATCAGGTAAAAGCACGCTCTTCAAGCTGCTCGCAGGCTTGCATGAACCAACCGTTGGCACCATCGATATAGCTGATGTCCCGCAAGGACAACGGCTCGGACGAGTCGCCTATATGCCGCAGAAAGATCTGCTGTTATCCTGGCGTACCGTCATGGAGAACTGCATGCTACCTGCCGAGCTTGCACCAGGCCGACAGGATAAGGACAAACTACGAGCCGATATCATCGCAGGATTGGCAAGGTTCGGCTTGTCCGGTTATGAACATTCCTATCCGGATGAGTTATCCGGCGGCATGCGGCAGCGGGTGGCATTGCTTCGTACCTTGCTTACAGGCGGGCAGCTCATGTTGCTGGATGAACCCTTCGGTGCACTCGACGCATTAACCAAACGAGAAATGCATCGCTGGTTGCTGGAGCTGTGGGAGAGCTTTGGCCAAACCGTGATGTTCATTACACATGACATCGAAGAAGCCCTGCTGTTAAGTGACCGTATCATTCTGTTAACTCCAGGAGGGCAAGGTCAGCAGTTGCAGGAGATGACGGTTCCTTTACCACGCCCAAGGCATTCGGACATGATCTACGAACCGGCTCTCGTGCAGATGAGGCAACAACTGGAGGAACAATTGCATGCACGATAGAGCTGAGGTTAGCGTCTGGACGTGGTGTTTAAAGTGGCTCTCGAGGTCGTTTTCCCAATATGGTCTGTTCATTATGCTCATGTTCTTATTACTGGCGATCTGGGAAGTGATTGTGCGTATGGGATGGGTGCCCTCCTTCATCATTCCTGCACCCACGGCCATCGTAAGCTCACTGGTTGAGCATCGCCGTCTGCTGTTGACCATCCATCTGCCTGCTACCTTTATGGAGGTTGTTGTTGGTTTTGTCTTGTCCATAGTGACTGGAATTACGCTGGCAACAGGCATGCATATGAACCGATCGATTGAAAGGGCATTGTATCCCTTCATCGTGATCAGTCAGACCATACCGTTGATTGCCTTGTCCCCCGTATTTATCCTGTGGTTTGGTTACACGTTGTGGAGCAAAGTCGCCGTGGTATTTTTAATCGCATTCTTCCCCATTGTGGTCAGTACCTACGATGGACTCCGCCAAGGCGATCCAGAGCAGCGTGAACTGTTGCTCACCATGGGCGCCAGCAAGTGGGATATTTTTTGCAAACTCCAGGTTCCGCTGGCACTTCCCTCTTTTTTCTCGGGGCTAAAGATGTCTGTGGTGTACTGCGTGGTTGGGGCAACGATTGGCGAATGGCTCGGTGGTAGCAAAGGTCTAGGGTACTTCAGCCGTCGTATGTCCAGCAACATGAACACGGATGCGATGTTTGCCGCCATTTTGCTGTTATCCCTGCTTGGGATCGTTTTGTTTGTACTGATTACCTGGCTGGAGAAACGGTTTAGCATACGGCGTCATCGTCATGGAGGCAAAAGAAAGGTTGGATAATACTTAGACAGAAATTAGATGTAAATACAGTAGTTACAATCTTCAAAACAAAACATATCTTATGCACAATTTCAGCAACATCTTCAATCAGTTCATTGTCACATTATCGTTAACATGCTGTTGCCCATTTTCTACAAATCAAAACGATGAAATGAGGAACTTCATTTATGAATAACAAAGGTATATACTCCCTGCTTCCCATCATACTCATTAGCCTTTTGCTGATCGTTAGCGGATGCAGCACCACAGACAATAGCCAAAATACGCCAACAACAGATTCGGCAACCAATACACAGCAAACAGATCCGTCTGCAACCGAACCTGCATCAGACGCCAAAGATAAACTGTCTATCATGCTCGACTGGTACCCGAATGCAGTACACTCCTTCATCTATGTGGCTCAGGAAAAAGGATACTTTGCAGACCAAGGTCTGGATCTCGATATTCAGATGCCTGCGGATACCAATGATTCGCTCAAACTTGTTGCTGCCGGAAAAATTGATCTGGCCCTAAGTTACCAGCCCCAAATCTTGCTCGCGCGTGGCGAGAACATTCCTGTACGTTCCATTGCTGCTGTTGTTCGGCACCCGCTTGTGCATCTGTTGACCGAAGCGAATGGCAACGTAAGTTCACCCAAAGATCTTGAAGAAAAGACTGTTGGTTATTCCTCCATTCCTCTGTACGAAGCGATGGTACGCACGATGATCAGTAAGGATGGCGGCAATCCCGACAACATAAATCTGGTCGACGTTGGGTTCGATCTGATTCCTTCGCTGGCTTCCGGACAAGCGGATGCGATTATGGGTGGTTTTATTAACCATGAACAATTGATTTTGGAGAAAGAAGGACATGCCATGAAATCGATTAACCCCGTCGATTATGGTGTGCCTGATTATTATGAATTGGTCCTGACTGCAAGTGAAGCTGGCATTGAAGCAAAAAAAGACCAACTTACCCGGTTCGTCAAAGCGGTCCAGGAAGGACAGAAATATGTGACTGAGCATCCAGAAGAAGCCTTGAGTATTCTGCTCGCTCATGAGAATGAAACATCACCGCTTGACCCGGAGATCGAAACCAAAAGCCTGGCAATTCTGCTACCACTCATGAATGAAGAAGGCCAACCATTTGGTCGGCAGGAAATGGAATCGTGGGAAAATGTACGTACATGGCTCGTTGAACAGGATTTGATTCCTGAATCGGTGAAAGCCGAGGATACTTTTATTACTCTGCAAGGAGAGTAAATAAAGGAGAGCAACGCGAATAAAGGAAAAGTGATTGAACATAAAGGGAATGAAAGCAATGTGATTAAAAGCAAAGTTAGCAAAACGTAGGATCGAATGCATGAAGTTTTGCGAAATGGAATTGGCCTGAAGCAAGCATCGGAGGATCAGAATTTATAACAATCCTAAGTGGCTTGATGTGCATCTGGGCAGATTGATATGCGTTTGGGTGGCTTGTTGATATGTATTTGGTAATGTAATTAGCGCTTATCTTCAAGCCTACTGGGAGCTGAAACGCTCCTTAACTTGATCGAAACAGAGCATGCTACGACCGCTAACGAATCTGAGGCGTCCTATTCAGGGATTTGGAGCGGTTGCAGAAATCTAAAGAACCTGAAACATGTTATATCAGAATAAATAGCTGTTTGCAGCGTTTTGGTCAGGAGATTCTGGGAATAACGTGTCTGATGTTCCTTACATTTCAAAAGGAGGACCTGACAGCCAAATAAGACGTCCTGTGTTCTTTAGAAACATCGTCTGACCAGTCGTGCCCCGATCGATCGTGCCCCAATCAGTTGGGTATCGACCAGCCTGGACTTCAAGACACTGGTTGGATGCTAACATCCATCACAGTATTGCTTGCCTGAGTTTGGAGAAATACCCTGGGTTCACTTTCTGTATTTTGTATCGTTTCGTTTTTTACTGTTTCGCTAGATATCGATCAGAATGATTCAATTTGTCTATATCCAGTTCCAAAAATCCATTTTAGTGAGTTATGAAATTGATTTAGATTTTACGTTTCTGCTTTTCCCGCATTAATGCATCTGGCTGTTGTTAGACTCTGCGCCCCAACTCAACAAGGGAACTCATATCCAATTATTCTGTTGAGTGACTCCAGATATCGGACTTCCGCCGATCGGGTTACTTCAAAACAAGGAGGAAATTATATGTCTTATCTGGAACGTGTTCGTACGCAAAATCCGCTGGTACACAATATCACTAACCTTGTCGTGGCTCCCTTCACAGCCAATGGTCTGCTTGCACTCGGTGCGTCCCCTTTTATGGCCTATGCTCATGAAGAGGTCGCTGATGTCGCCAAGATGTCAGGAGCCGTGGTACTCAACATCGGTACACTCGATGACAAAGTCGTTCAGGCAATCCGTCTGGCAGGCCAATCGGCTAATGCGCATCACGTGCCTGTGGTGCTTGATCCGGTTGGAGCTGGCGCAACCACCTATCGCACGGAAACCGTGCAGATGCTCATTCGTGAACTTCGTCTCACGGTACTGCGCGGCAATGTGGCAGAGGTCGCTAATGTCATCGGTGAGAGTTGGAGTATTAAAGGTGTGGACGCAGGATCAGGTGAGGGCGACCGAATCGGCATTGCGGAGCGGGCAGCGCATAAACTTGGCTGTGTCGTGGTCATTACCGGAAAAGAAGATATTATTACTGATGGACAATCCACATTCCTCACGAGTAATGGTCATGCCCTGCTCACTCAGGTCACAGGTGCTGGCTGTCTGCTCAGTTCAGTGATTGGCGCTTTTACAGCCATAGCGGAATCAGGAGCCGATCTTCTAGGCAGTGTTGTTGAAGCGCTAGCGTTTTATGGTGTAGCAGCTGAACTGGCGGCAGAGCGGACAGCTCATCAGGGGCCGGGTAGCTTCCAGATTGAATTGTTGAATCAACTGGCACAAGTAACACCAGACCTCTTGGCAGAACGCGCACAGATCCGTCAGATCCGTGGAGGTGCAGTATGAGTATTGCTCAAGCGCTAACCATTGCAGGCTCCGATAACGGGGGCGGCGCAGGCATTCAGGCCGATCTGAAAACATTCCAAGAACTTGGTGTATACGGCATGACCGTTATCACCGCTATTGCTGCCCAAAATACAACTGGTGTGCAGGGCGTTTTTCCCATCCCTTACGATGGCATTGCCCAGCAATTGGACTCGACCGGCGAAGACTTTCAACCAACCGCAACGAAGACCGGCATGTTATATAGTGCCGAGATTATTCGTCTAGTCGCTGAGAAATGGCAGCAATACCGTTGGGCTAATCTGGTCATCGACCCTGTGATGGTAGCCAAAGGTGGCGCCCCCCTTCTCCAGCAGGAAGCTGTAAAGGCGTTGGTTACGGATCTGTTGCCCCATGCCCTGATCACAACACCCAATATCCCGGAAGCGGAACTGCTTACCGGGATGTCTATCACCAATCTGAGCCAGCGGGAAGAAGCCGCAAGACGGATTGTACAGATGGGCTCAACGTATGCTTTGGTCAAAGGTGGTCATGATGAAGGAAGTGGCATGATCGTGGATGTGCTCTACGATGGGCAGTCTTTTCATTATCTGGAGAATGTTCGTGTGGTAACCCGTCATACACACGGAACGGGGTGCACATACTCTGCTGCCATCACCGCAGAGTTAGCCAAGGGTTCACCTGTTCTGGCTGCCGTTACGACCGCGCGAGCATTCATTCAGGCAGCCATCGAAGATGAGCTGGGGATTGGGGCCGGACATGGGCCGACAAATCATTTTGCGTATCAGCGCAGACAGCGGGGTGAGCAGTGATGCGCCCTTGGGATGCAGAAGCGGTACGACGCGCGATGCAGGTATATTTAGTGATGGGCAGCGTCAATACAAAGCAAGACCCTGTGGAAGTGCTGCGCCAGGCCATTGCTGGCGGCATTACGCTGTTCCAGTTCCGTGAAAAGGGAACTGGCGCCCTGGTCGGCGAAGCTTGCATCACGCTTGCAATGCGGCTTCGCGAGGTGTGCAGCCAGCACGGGGTCCCGTTCATCGTGAACGATGATGTGGAGCTGGCTGTAGCGGTGGAGGCCGACGGCATGCATGTCGGCCAGGATGATGCGGACGCGGCGCTAGTACGCGCCCGCATTGGAGATGGGCGGATGCTTGGCGTATCCGCCCACTCTGTGGATGAGGCGCGCCGTGCGTTGCAGGCGGGCGCCGACTACCTTGGCGTCGGGCCCATGTATCCGACGCGCTCCAAAGCGGATGCCCACGCTGTGCTGGGCCCCGCAGGGGTGGCGGAACTGCGCGCCGCAGGCATCGCAGTTCCGATTGTGGGTATCGGCGGCATTACGCCCGATACCACGGCCGCCGTGATGGCGGCTGGAGCCGACGGCGTAGCCGTCATCTCCGCCATCGCGGGCGCGGCCGACGTGCGCGCAGCGGCTGCGCAGTTCGCTGCGGCAGTGCGCGGGATGCAGGCGTAGCCCTGCTCTCCCTGCACTGCTAACTCCGTGGACTGCACCGCATACATGGTGCAGCCCACAACTGCTCACGCTCCTCTCCATAACAGAGGAGCCTCAAAACACCCCCGCGGCGCGGCAGCAACCCATGTCTTCGACATAGAAGCGCATCCGCTCCCCCCTGCAGTGACTGGATGATACAATAATCTATATAAGTTGAACTAATCATTTACACGATAACGGAGAGGACAGAAAAAACCTGAAAAAGCGAAGCGTTCGCCTTTATCCCCGGATTTTCCCTTGAGAAAGGGGAAGCGAAAAAATCTGGGGATAACAGCGATTGGAAGATTATTCTGTCGTCGTAGTGTCAGTATAAATAATCTTTAGTTCAAATTATATATTCACATCTATTCACCAATCCATGATCAAGATGCAGCTTCCATGCTCGCATCTTGTTTTTTCATTTTCAACGGTTGACTCTCACGTAACGTGACACTGTACAATCGGTGTTGTAAGGAGGTTTCACACATGGCCATGAAGGTAAAAGAAGTTGCCGAACTTGCCTCGATCAGTGTGCGCACACTGCATCACTATGATGAGATCGGATTGTTAACACCGGACGAAGTAACTTCTGCCGGATATCGATTATATTCAGATGCCAACCTGGAACGGTTGCAGCAAATATTGTTTTTCAAGGAACTCGACTTCTCTCTGAAGGAGATCAAAAACATTATAACCAACCCCTCCTTCAATCCGGAAGAAGCACTTAAAATGCATCGACTTATACTGCTGGAGAAGCGCCAACGCTTGGACCAGATGATTGCTACCATTGATAGAACGGTTTTACACGTGAGAGGAGAAATTAAAATGACAGCCAAAGAACAATTCGAAGGATTTGATTTTAGCCAGAATCCGTATGAACAAGAAGCGCGGGAACGTTGGGGAGACCATGCCGTCGATCACGCAAATCAGAAGCTGCACAGTAAATCAACCACAGATCAGAAGGCTCTATCCGATCAAATGAACGAAATCTACAAACATCTGGCTTCACTTCGTCACATAGAACCAGCATCTGAGGAGGCACAGGCAGGCATCAAAGAGTGGTTCACTTGGCTAAACCAAATGGGAAGCTACTCACCTGAAGCCTTTAGAGGACTTGGTCAGATGTACGTGGACGATGAACGCTTCACGCGTAATATTGATCAGTTTGGCGATGGTTTGGCTGTATTTATGAGAGATGCTATGGCTGTATTTGCTGACCAAAACAAATAATATAACCCTGTATTCAACCACATACAGTTTATTCAACTCTCATTACCATCAGATGTAGATTATAAACGATAGTCTGGAAATTAAACCTCTGTCCGTAGTGGTAAAAGTAATCTCTCGTCATCAGCTATATCGCTGTACATGACATCAGGACATTTGAACCTTCCTCCTGTGGTGACCGTCCTTCTTGTAATTACCTTTTGAAGATGCTGAATATATACTAGGGTTACGTTGTAAATAAATTGGATCGATCCGGAGTTACTACAGCCATTATGAGCGGATATCCCGCCTACCTGCCCAGTAGATACACAAAAGGGACGTTCGCCCTCTCAGGCGTCACGTCCCTTTTGTGTATGGAAGTAACTCAGCCGCAATGTGAACAAGCCTAACTGCTGCTCACTCTGAGTACTTTATAAATATCTTTTAAAGTAGATGCTCTTTACTACGTTTTTCTTCTGCTCCCATTCCTTCGATATAACCTTTTCACAAGTGCTTAGGATGATGAGCATTAAGTTTCTTCTGTCAAACGTTCTTCATTTTGCTGCCAAGCGTCTACCGTCTATCCGATTAAGCTCTTGGCGCGTGATCCGATGAAGATGCATCCGTAGCTTGACTGGTTCTCGCCATCCGGCCAGGAATCTGCCATGCAGACACAATCGCAAGCACAATGAATAACAAATCAATCGGTTGACTGAAATAGTCCTGGAAGGTTTCCACAAACGCACTGATCATCTCGCTATCAAACACAAGTTCCATCACGCCTACATCACCAAACAGTTCGGAAGTAAAATAAACCACCGTCAGATATTTCCCCAACAAAATGCCGACAAGTGCAAACAGTACGGCAATAATCTTATGTACCGTCGCAATTTGTTTATTGGAGAACAACACAACTGCGTAACCTGTGAGCGCTCCAATCAGAATCGCAATTAATCCCACCTCATAATCGGTCATTGCAGCAATAGCTGCCCATACGATGCCTCCCAGAATGGCTGCAATTAAGCCACCAATGATCGGCATACCGATTTTAACTCCTTGTTTCTCTTCCACGTTGTCTTTCCCTCCTGAGTCATGCATATGCTTCTTTTCCAGAATTCACCTTTCCTATGAAACCACAAAAAGACTTATTATTCAACATTTTTCTACTTTTGGTTCCATGTATTTACATAATAGAAAAGATATATTAAGCATCCATTTCCTTATTCGCTCGGATATCATTTTAGTTTTGTCCACAAACCTCTCATAATCATTCCCTTGGCACATAAAAAAACACCCCTCCAACAGCATAATAGCCGTAGAAGGGATGTTGTCCATATCTGTATCATAGATATAACCAATGTAACCGAGAAAACTACATTGAAAAGCTCTCTCTATCTTACCTTTGCACTTCCTTGGAAGGCTGAATGACAGCTGCAATCTGTGCCAAAATGGCATCCACCGATGCCGGATCATGCACATCATACTCATCAATGTTCAGACGCAGCACAGGGCAAGCTGTAAACTGATCAATCCACACGGAATAGCGCTCGTGCATGTGTTCCCAGTACGAACGGTCCGTCTGAATCTCCATCTCGCGTCCGCGTTCCGTAATACGGTTTAAAATCGAAGGCAGACTGCCTTCCAGATAGATCAGCACGTCTGGATGTGGGAAATACGGTGTCATTACCATTGCTTCAAATAAACTGCTGTATGTCTCGAAATCTGTAGCAGACATGGTTCCTTGATCTGCATGCATTTGTGCAAAAATGCCCGTATCTTCATAGATGGAACGATCCTGTACGAATCCCCCACCTAGTTCAAAAATCTTTTTCTGTTCCTTGAAGCGCTCTGCAAGGAAATAAATCTGCAGATGGAAGCTCCAACGCTCAAAGTCATGATAGAACTTCTCCAAATATGGATTATGATCAACTTGTTCCAGAGAAGTCTTGAAATTTAAACGCTGTGCAAGCGCAGCCGTTAACGTGGATTTACCCACTCCAACCGTACCTGCTACCGTAATTAATGCATTCGTTGAAATGCCATAGTTATTCATATGATATACTCCTTTACCTGATTAACAATTTGCCTGAAGTGTTCAGGATGTTCCACAAAGTCGAGTTGCTCTGCATTGACCTTAATGATTACTGGCGGATTTGTGCTATTTGCCAGATAATCCATGCCTGTTTTGTAATCGGCGATCAGTTGTTCCATATATGCCGGGTCCATATCCTGCTCAAATGAGCGTCCACGCTTGTTAATGCGGTACATCAGCGTATCCAGTTCAGCTTCAATATAGAGCACCAGGTTGGGCTTTGGCAGATCATCTGTTAACAGATGATAGATTTGACGATATTTATCCCGTTTCGTTCCCTTTAAGGTACGATCGGCAAAAATCATATTTTTATAGATATGATAGTCTGAAATGACTGGGGTATTCTGCTCTACATAATGAACGCCCGTGTCTTCAAGTTGTTTAAACCGATTACACAGAAAAAACATTTCCAATTGGAAACTCCACTCGTCGATATCCTGATAAAAGGAAGCCAGAAATGGATTCTCTTCTACGATTTCTTTAACTAACGGAAGATTCAATTCATGGGAAAGCATCGTTGCCAGCGTTGTTTTCCCCGCTCCGATCGGACCTTCCACGGCAATAAACGGGGCTGATTTCATCGTGTTCACTGTTCCTCCTCGTACTTATGCGTGTTTCCGTTTTCTATATAGACCTCACCTATTGTATCACAGCTTTAAGGATTGGAACGCCAGTATTTTATGTATATAACAAGTCAAATCGGAACTTATGAATTACATTAAAATAAAAAAGACACACTCGATATCATCAAGTGTGTCTTTAGATTGCTTGGCGGCGTCCTACTCTCCCAGGACCCTGCGGTCCAAGTACCATCGGCGCTAGAGGGCTTAACGGTCGTGTTCGGGATGGGTACGTGTGGAACCCCTCCGCCATCGCCACCAAACGCGATTTGTCGAAGCATAGCTTCTTAAAATCAGATATGGAACTGAAAATTATACACACGCTCTGTGATGTACCAATTTTCATTTCAGAGATCGTTCTCTGAAAACTAGATTCGAAACGAAACACGCGAATTACAACTTGCTATTGGATAAGCCCTCGACCGATTAGTACTGGTCAGCTCCATGCATTGCTGCACTTCCACCCCCAGCCTATCTACCTCGTCGTCTTCAAGGGGTCTTACATACTGGGAAATCTCATCTTGAGGGGGGCTTCACGCTTAGATGCTTTCAGCGTTTATCCCGTCCGTACATAGCTACCCAGCGGTGCTCCTGGCGGAACAACTGGTACACCAGCGGTACGTCCATCCCGGTCCTCTCGTACTAAGGACAGCTCCTCTCAAATTTCCTACGCCCACGACAGATAGGGACCGAACTGTCTCACGACGTTCTGAACCCAGCTCGCGTACCGCTTTAATGGGCGAACAGCCCAACCCTTGGGACCTACTTCAGCCCCAGGATGCGATGAGCCGACATCGAGGTGCCAAACCTCCCCGTCGATGTGGACTCTTGGGGGAGATAAGCCTGTTATCCCCAGGGTAGCTTTTATCCGTTGAGCGATGGCCCTTCCATGCGGTACCACCGGATCACTAAGCCCGACTTTCGTCCCTGCTCGACTTGTAGGTCTCGCAGTCAAGCTCCCTTATGCCTTTGCACTCTTCGAATGATTTCCAACCATTCTGAGGGAACCTTTGGGCGCCTCCGTTACTCTTTAGGAGGCGACCGCCCCAGTCAAACTGCCCACCTGACACTGTCCCCGCACCGGATTACGGTACCAGGTTAGAACCTAGATACGATCAGGGTGGTATCCCAACGTTGCCTCCACGCAAGCTGGCGCTCACGTTTCAAAGGCTCCCACCTATCCTGTACAGATCGTACCCAAATTCAATATCAAGCTGCAGTAAAGCTCCATGGGGTCTTTCCGTCTTGTCGCGGGTAACCTGCATCTTCACAGGTATTAAAATTTCACCGGATCTCTCGTTGAGACAGCGCCCAAGTCGTTACGCCATTCGTGCGGGTCAGAATTTACCTGACAAGGAATTTCGCTACCTTAGGACCGTTATAGTTACGGCCGCCGTTTACTGGGGCTTCGGTTCACAGCTTCGGATTGCTCCTAACCACTCCCCTTAACCTTCCAGCACCGGGCAGGCGTCAGCCCGTATACTTCGCCTTACGGCTTCGCACAGACCTGTGTTTTTGCTAAACAGTCGCTTGGGCCTTTTCACTGCGGCCCCCTCGTGCTATTCACACTACCGGGGCACCCCTTCTCCCGAAGTTACGGGGTCATTTTGCCGAGTTCCTTAACGAGAGTTCTTCCGCGCGCCTTAGAATACTCTTCTCGCCTACCTGTGTCGGTTTGCGGTACGGGCACCATCACCTGGCTAGAGGCTTTTCTTGGCAGTGTGAGATCATGACCTTCGCTACTATAATTTTCGCTCCCCATCACAGCTTAGCCTTACAATGTGCGGATTTGCCTACACATCAGCCTCACTGCTTAGACGGACATCCATCAGTCCGCGTCACTACCCTACTGCGTCCCCCCATTGCTCATAACGGCTTACGGTGGTACAGGAATTTCGACCTGTTGTCCTTCGACTACGCCTTTCGGCCTCGCCTTAGGTCCCGACTTACCCTGAGCGGACGAGCCTTCCTCAGGAACCCTTAGGCTTTCGGCGGATCAGATTCTCACTGATCTTTTCGTTACTCATACCGGCATTCTCACTTGTATAATGTCCAGCGCTCCTTACGGTACACCTTCAACCCTTATACAACGCTCCCCTACCCCTGATGCAAAGCATCAAGCCATAGCTTCGGTGGTGTGTTTAGCCCCGTTACATTTTCGGCGCAGAGTCACTCGACCAGTGAGCTATTACGCACTCTTTCAATGATGGCTGCTTCTAAGCCAACATCCTGGTTGTCTGTGCAACTCCACATCCTTTCCCACTTAACACACACTTGGGGACCTTAGCTGATGGTCTGGGCTGTTTCCCTTTTGACAATGGATCTTAGCACTCACTGTCTGACTCCCGGAAGTAAGTCTATGGCATTCGGAGTTTGACTGAGCTTGGTAACCCTTGCGGGCCCCGCACCCAATCAGTGCTCTACCTCCACGACTCTGTTTTCCGAGGCTAGCCCTAAAGCTATTTCGGGGAGAACCAGCTATCTCCGAGTTCGATTGGAATTTCTCCGCTACCCCCACCTCATCCCCGCATTTTTCAACATGCGTGGGTTCGGGCCTCCAGTGCGTGTTACCGCACCTTCACCCTGGACAGGGGTAGATCACCCGGTTTCGGGTCTACGTCCACGTACTAAATCGCCCTATTCAGACTCGCTTTCGCTGCGGCTCCGGCTCTTCACCTTAACCTTGCACGGGAACGTAACTCGCCGGTTCATTCTACAAAAGGCACGCCATCACCCCTAAAACGGGCTCTGACTTTTTGTAAGCACACGGTTTCAGGTTCTATTTCACTCCCCTTCCGGGGTGCTTTTCACCTTTCCCTCACGGTACTGCTTCACTATCGGTCGCTAGGAAGTATTTAGCCTTGGCAGATGGTCCTGCCGGATTCATACGGGGTTTCACGTGCCCCGCACTACTCGGGATCCGTCTCGGAGGGAACCAACTTTCAACTACAGGGCTTTTACCTTCTTTGGCGGGCCTTTCCAGACCTCTTCGCTTAACCGGTTCCTTTGTAACTCCATGTGAGACGTCCCACAACCCCAAAGAGCAAGCTCTTTGGTTTGGGCTTCTCCGCGTTCGCTCGCCGCTACTGACGGAATCACTATTGTTTTCTCTTCCTCAGGGTACTTAGATGTTTCAGTTCCCCTGGTATGCCTCTGCATAACCTATGTATTCAGTTATGAGTAACTGGAAATTACCCCAGCTGGGTTTCCCCATTCGGACACCCCCGGATCAAAGCTTGCTTACAGCTCCCCGAGGCAGTTTCGTTGTTCGCCACGTCCTTCATCGGCTCCTAGCGCCTAGGCATCCTCCGTGTGCTCTTAGTAGCTTAACCTCGTGCTCCGGTTTCGACTGCTCGCTTCCCTTGTTTTGCTTGCGCAAAGCCAAAAGTCGCTCCCATTCGATACCATCGTACGTGCAATCTACCGTTTTTATTGAAACTTGTTTAACACAAGTTCAGCTAAAAAGGAATGTTCTAATTCGCGTTTGTTTCGTTTCGATATCTAGTTTTCAAAGAACAAGCTCCATGCAAAAGCAAGCTGTTTTGAGAGTTTGAGCTCTCAAAACCGAACAACGAGTGAGTGTTTTGCAGCTAAGCTGCTTATTTGAATGTTTCCGTTGCAGGAAACGATTCTCCATAGAAAGGAGGTGATCCAGCCGCACCTTCCGATACGGCTACCTTGTTACGACTTCACCCCAATCATCTATCCCACCTTCGGCGGCTGGCTCCTTGCGGTTACCCCACCGACTTCGGGTGTTATAAACTCTCGTGGTGTGACGGGCGGTGTGTACAAGACCCGGGAACGTATTCACCGCGGCATGCTGATCCGCGATTACTAGCAATTCCGACTTCATGCAGGCGAGTTGCAGCCTGCAATCCGAACTGAGACCGGCTTTGTTGGGATTGGCTCCATCTCGCGATTTCGCAGCCCGTTGTACCGGCCATTGTAGTACGTGTGTAGCCCAGGTCATAAGGGGCATGATGATTTGACGTCATCCCCACCTTCCTCCGGTTTGTCACCGGCAGTCTATCTAGAGTGCCCACCCGAAGTGCTGGCAACTAAATATAAGGGTTGCGCTCGTTGCGGGACTTAACCCAACATCTCACGACACGAGCTGACGACAACCATGCACCACCTGTCTCCTCTGTCCCGAAGGAAAGATACATCTCTGCATCGATCAGAGGGATGTCAAGACCTGGTAAGGTTCTTCGCGTTGCTTCGAATTAAACCACATACTCCACTGCTTGTGCGGGTCCCCGTCAATTCCTTTGAGTTTCAGTCTTGCGACCGTACTCCCCAGGCGGAGTGCTTAATGTGTTAACTTCGGCACCAAGGGTATCGAAACCCCTAACACCTAGCACTCATCGTTTACGGCGTGGACTACCAGGGTATCTAATCCTGTTTGCTCCCCACGCTTTCGCGCCTCAGCGTCAGTTACAGCCCAGAGAGTCGCCTTCGCCACTGGTGTTCCTCCACATATCTACGCATTTCACCGCTACACGTGGAATTCCACTCTCCTCTTCTGCACTCAAGTCACCCAGTTTCCAGTGCGATCCGGGGTTGAGCCCCGGGATTAAACACCAGACTTAAATGACCGCCTGCGCGCGCTTTACGCCCAATAATTCCGGACAACGCTTGCCCCCTACGTATTACCGCGGCTGCTGGCACGTAGTTAGCCGGGGCTTTCTTCTCAGGTACCGTCACCTTGAGAGCAGTTACTCTCCCAAGCGTTCTTCCCTGGCAACAGAGCTTTACGATCCGAAAACCTTCATCACTCACGCGGCATTGCTCCGTCAGGCTTTCGCCCATTGCGGAAGATTCCCTACTGCTGCCTCCCGTAGGAGTCTGGGCCGTGTCTCAGTCCCAGTGTGGCCGATCACCCTCTCAGGTCGGCTACGCATCGTCGCCTTGGTGAGCCGTTACCTCACCAACTAGCTAATGCGCCGCAGGCCCATCCCCAAGTGACAGATTGCTCCGTCTTTCCAGTTTCCTTCAGGCGAAGAAAACAATTATTCGGTATTAGCTACCGTTTCCGGTAGTTGTCCCAAACTTGAGGGCAGGTTGCCTACGTGTTACTCACCCGTCCGCCGCTAACCATCCGAGAAGCAAGCTTCTCTTCAAGTCCGCTCGACTTGCATGTATTAGGCATGCCGCCAGCGTTCGTCCTGAGCCAGGATCAAACTCTCCAATAAAGTATTGAAAAGAGCGATAAGCTCATTTTGAATCTGACGAGATTAAAAATCTCATTTGTGCTCCAGTCGATCCAAGCCAAGGCTTGTCTCAAACTTTCGCGTTCATTCTGCAAGCAGAATGTTTTACTCACTCGTTGTTCAGTTTTCAAAGATCAAACTTGTTTTGTTACCGAATGTTGTTCTCTTCAGCAACTCTTATATAATATCATGTCCGAACCAACTTTGCAAGCTCTTTTTTTAAGTTTCTTTCGAAGCTTATTTCATTTGCTTGCCGCACCAGTGTTAAACCGTGTTTTCTTGGCCGGATTAATAATATATCACGTATAGATATTAATTACAATACTTAATTTAATAAAATTCATTTACTACAAATCAACTACCTTTACTGTGTTGCTCTCCTCTATCCCAGTGTAAAGTTTATTATAGCTTAAATGACATTTTTTCCATTCATACATCGCAATACATGTCCAATTTATTTTAAACTTATTAGCCTACATCTCCTCTCATATATTTTAGCTTCATTAATATGCTCAATTTAGGTTGTCCTTTTATCAAGGTCATGCAAGATTACTGGGGGGCACTGTAAGTTACCACGAGTATAAGTAGAAGTATTATAGAAGATACACAAAGAAAGTGATGCACGCATATAACTATACGTGAACCACTTTCTTGTGTGTGTTATTACATTATATATAGAAGGAAACTCTTAATGTTGTGCCTGTGCTGATGCTGGAGGCGTCATCGTCATTTGTCCATTACCTGCTTTTTGCATACCAACTCGCAGCAACGTAATTCCCCACGTAATAATCGAGATCAACAGAAGATGAACCATGTATCCCCCCACTGCTTCTCCACTGTAGATCAAACGCATAAATCCCTGTACCCCATTGGAAGCGGGCAGAAAGTTTCCGATATAACGGTAGAATGGCGCCAGCATCTCGGCTGGAATTATATTTCCTGCTGTCATCAACTGGAGCGGAACCATCGCTACATTAAATAGAGGACCTGCATTGCCAAACAGGGCAAAACTCATTTGTGTAAAACAGATACAAGCCAGACTCACCAGCACATGATACAGATACAACGCGCCGAAGGAGCTCGCCACATCCGTGAACAGAAGAGCAACTGTATCCACTATTAGAGGAACGATCACTGCTATACACAATAACAGCATTTGCCGTCCCCAGAAGATTTCCCATTTGGAATGGGTACGCTTCATCATATTCGACGTAATATTAAACTGAATGTTCATTGTCATCGCAGCAATGTAGGTGATAAAACCCAGAATCATGGGAAGCATCGATGTAGCAAAATCACTCACACTGTTCGTTTTATTAATTTCAGCCTTTACAGGCCCTTCATTCATCTTTGCCATCGCTTGTCCAATAGCTGCACTCAACTCATCGTTGTTGGTACTATCCTGGTTAAGGGTCACTTGAACCTTGGATTCCAGAATCCCTTGTCCCATTTGTGCAGTCATTCCAGTCGCCGCGTGTTCCACAATGGATTTGGCTACATCGGCATTTCCCTGATTGATATAAAAGGACAAGCTCGCCTCTGTGCCTCCTGCAATCTGGTCAGTGAATCCTTCCGGAATAATAATAACCATCGCATAGTTACCTGCATTCATCTGTTGCTCAGCTTCCTCGGCAGATCCCAGAACATTGACATGGAAAGGCGCGAGCGTTTCAATCTGCTTCTGCACCTCTTTTCCCTGTGTCCCGTCTTCGTTCACCAGAGCAACTTGAAGTTGATCCACTCTCTCCGTGGCTTGATGATAACCCGTCATCCAGATCACAACAAATAACAGCGGAACAATCAATGCAAAAACCAATCCTATTTTTGTCTGTGGCACTTTAAGAAAATCTTTGAAGCTTCTCATTCGTTCACGACTCCCATTAGTTAAAATTAA
The DNA here is from genome assembly GCF_037993015.1 of Paenibacillus sp. FSL E2-0151. Lineage (NCBI taxonomy): Bacteria > Bacillati > Bacillota > Bacilli > Caryophanales > Paenibacillaceae > Paenibacillus > Paenibacillus sp. FSL E2-0151. The sequence goes on along the minus strand of NZ_CP150308.1, from coordinate 1,062,650 downwards.
AATAATTGCACTACATATATATGCACATGCACATAATTGCTCAAAAAAATTTATTTCATCTTTTCATAGATACGATTCATCACATTCATGAATGCTTCAAGCTCTTCAGGAGAACATTCGGCGAGTGCCTCTTGCTCTTGCTGTTTTGCCTTTGGTGTCAGAACGTTATTCATTTCCAGTCCTTCCGCCGTCAAACAAAGCAAAACCGCTCTGCGATCCTGTGGATCTTCTTCTCTTGTCACCAAACCTTTGCGAATCAACTTGTCTATAATTTTGCCTACCGTTGTCTGGTCCCGCACGGTTAATTCAGCCAGTTTTTTCTGTGATATATGACTTCCAGCCTTGCTCAATTCATTCAAGACTGCAAATTGTTCCGGAGTAATATCCTGTTCACTCAGATTTCTGGTTGTTGTTTTTTTGTATGCCAGATACGTCCGTGACAGAATCAGTCCAAGTGGATTTTCATCCATATTAACAGGCATGCTGTTGCTCCTTTCTCTACATAGTAGCACTACCATCTAATTTGCGTAAGCTCTATATTATTACCATATTTACATTACTGTCAATTTAATTTTTTATCTTTTCAAGCAAAAAGAGACCCACCCGTTAGTCAGGCAGCTCTCTCCTCTGGCATCGTCAAGCCATACTTACTCGGGCTTGCCACTTGAAGGTTCGGTATCGTCCTTCTTCTTTGTGCCTTTACTTTTATAAGGCTTCGGTGCACTTTTCGCCCGGTTAGCAGCGGCTTGCCAACGGTTCCAGCCTTTTTTACCCGTACCACGGCCGGTGCCGCCTTTTCCTTTTGCATTGCTCATGTTATCACTCCAATAATCCTGTATATGCTTAAAAATGACCGTCCTCGGTAACTTATTATGCAACCCAGCCCATCTAATTCACTTCCAGCATTTCTTATTATACCAAAAATCCACGTCTTTACGTCCATTTCCATAAATCATTGTATTGTTATTCTGTTATGAAAGCGGTATAGTGGACATAATTGAAAGAGGAAGCTGCGTCTTCTTCGGGATTGTTACTGGTAAGCAGGCGATACCCAAACCAAGGCTGTCTATTAAGCCTTAGTTTGGGTTTTTTGTTTTTATTACGACCAATTGAGGTGAAACACATATATGATCATCCGTCAGATTTTTAACAACAATGTCATCCGGGCTGAGAACCAGGTTGGTCACGAATTTGTTGTCATTGGCAACGGTCTTGGCTTCAAAAAGAAAAATGGACAGCCTGTGGATGAGGATAAAATCGAAAAAACCTTTGTGCTGAAATCGGATAAAATACCACAAAAATTAATCGATCTGATTGGGGAAACATCGGTTGAATATTTGAAGTTAGCGGACGAAATTGTAGGCCATGCCAAAAAGGAAATGGGCGATATTTTTAGTGATAATATCTATATTTCATTGATCGATCATATTCAGTTTGCCATTACCCGGTACCGTAAATCCGTCGGGCTGAAAAATTCCCTTTTGTGGCAGATCAAGAAGTTTTACAAGAAAGAGTTTGGGATTGGTATGAACGCTGTGGAGCTGATCCAGGAACAATTCGGCATCCAGATGGATGAACATGAGGCCAGCTTTATTGCGATGCATTTTGTTAACGCTCGTCAAGATGCTCAAGGCATGAAACAAACCGTTGAAATCACTGAAGTAATTGATGATATCTTCAACATTGTGACCAACCATTACCACATCGCCCTGGATGAGAATTCATTTAATTATTCCCGGTTTATTACCCATCTGCAATACTTTGTGCAGAGAATGTTGAGTAATGAACAGGAGCAATTTGCTTCAGGAGATAACTTTCTGTATGAGCAGGTGAAGGACAAATATAGCAAGGCATTTGAATGCACACAACGGATCAATCAGTACCTCGAAGACAAGTTTGAAAGTGCCATGTCCATTGATGAAAAGGTGTATTTGACGATCCATATTCAGCGTGTCACTTCCCGTAACGAGTTGCTGGACGCGGAATAAAAAAAGCTTGCAAACGATTTCGGCGTCATATATAGTAGGTCTCACAACTTAACGACAAGGATTGTTACTGCTCAAGCAGGCGATACCTAAATGATTGGCAACAGGTCATCTTTCCGATGATCATAGCCATTCGTTTAGGTATTTTTTTGTTTTCAGGCAATCTTAACAACAAAGGAGAATGAACATGGATCATAAAAAAATGGGGGATGACATCGTTCGTCTCGTCGGCGGAGAAGCCAATATCAATGGTCTTGTCCACTGTGCAACCCGGCTGAGATTCGACCTGAAAGATTCCAAAAAAGCCGAACGCGAAACGCTTGAAAAGCATGACGGCATTATTACCGTTGTCGAAAGCGGCGGCCAGTTCCAGGTTGTCATCGGTAGTAACGTGGCTCATGTATATGCGGAGATCATGAAAAACCGAGATTTCGGAGGAGATTCCTCCTCATCAGCTGAGTCCATAGGGGAAAAAACCTCGCTATTATCCAAAGTTTTTGAAATCATATCCGGAAGTTTCTCACCGTTAATCCCGGCTATGGCAGGATCAGGTATGCTAAAAGCTTTGCTGACTGTCCTGACCATGCTCGGATGGATGTCGGATACAAGTGACACATACTTGATTTTATCCGCTGCCGGCAACGCTGTATTTTATTTTTTGCCCATCTTCCTTGGCATCACACTGGGTATGAAGCTGAAAGCCAATCCTTATGTAGCTGGCGTAATTGGTGCCGCTCTAATGGAACCTAGTTTCACTGGGCTGATGGATAAGGGCTCAGATGTATCGTTCCTGGGTATACCGGTTGTGATGATGAATTATTCAGCCAGCGTATTCCCAATCTTCATATCGATTAGTATCTACGCTGTTCTCGATAAGTTACTCAAGAAAATCATTTTGAAAGACCTGCAATTGTTCCTTGTACCAATGATTGCTTTGATGATTATGGTTCCGCTGTCCGCAATGGCCTTTGGACCATTCGGTACCACGGTAGGTGACTGGATCTCTTCCGGCGTAACTTGGCTCATTGGTGTCAGCGGTATATTATCAGGGGTTGTACTGGGTGGTTTCATGACCTTCATGGTTGTGTTCGGACTCCACTGGGGCTTCACTCCAATCACGATACAGAACATCGGGGTTGGCGGCGATCCGATTGAAGCCATGGCTGCTGCAGCTGTATTTGCACAAATCGGTGTAGCCTTCGGTATTTTCCTGAAAGCCAAAAAGAACAAAACCCTGCGCACTCTTGCTGGCTCAACCAGCCTTACAGGTTTACTCGCAGGAGTCACTGAACCAATTGTATACGGTTTGATCCTGCGTTATAAACGTGTGATTCCTATTGTGGTTATCGCAGGTGCGATCGGCGGTGCCATCAATGGTCACTTTGGTGTTAAAATGACTGCTTATGTGTTCCACAATATATTTGCCATTCCTGTCTATACACCAACGGTTGTCTACGTAATTGCGATTGCCTGCTCCTTTGCGGTAGCCGCGGTATTAACGGTGATGTTTGGTTATGAAAGCAAAACCAAAGACAAAGTTTCCGCGACCAATGAATCTGTCCCCCACACGTCAGTTGAAAGTACGCCGGCAGAACTTCCTGTCGTACCTGAGACCAAAACAACGGAGATCAAGAAAGAACAAATTTATAGCCCACTTACTGGTAAATCCGTAGCACTGAATACCATTAACGACCCCGCCTTTTCGACTGGTGCTATGGGCAAAGGTTTGGCGATTGTCCCTGAGATTGGCGAAGTTGTCGCTCCCGTAGATGGCGTTGTCACTTCCCTCTTCCCAACTGGACATGCCATTGGATTAACAACCAACGCAGGAACGGAAATCCTGATTCATATCGGCATCAATACAGTAGCGCTAAAGGGAAAACACTTCTCTCCAGTTGTTCAGGAAGGTGATATCGTCAGACAGGGCGATCTGTTGATCCAGTTTGACATCGATAAGATCAAGGAAGCCGGATACGAAACCGTAACCCCTGTCATTGTGACCCTAACGCTGCAAGAAGTAGATGTGTTCGAAACAACTCAGGAACAGGTACAGAAAAATGATGTCCTGCTGACTCTCGTTGTCTGACCCAACTTATCTTATACGAATTCAACTTAGGAGGAACTAACTATGAAACATACTCAACTGAAACCATTTCCTAAAGATTTTTTCTGGGGAGGTTCAACCTCTGCCTATCAGATTGAGGGAGCCTGGAATGAAGATGGTAAAGGCCCTTCTGTCATCGACATGGGGAATCATGTGGAAGGCGTAACCGACTTCAAGGTAACCAGTGATCATTATCATATGTACAAAGAAGATGTGGCGTTGCTCGCCGAAATGGGCTTCAAAGCCTACCGTTTCTCCATCGCATGGACACGCATCTATCCGCAAGGAGCGGGTGAGGTAAATCCGAAGGGACTCGCCTTTTACGATTCTCTCATTAATGAGTTAATTAAATACGGTATCGAACCCATTGTGACGATGTATCACTTCGATCTTCCTTATGCGCTTGAAGAAAAAGGCGGCTGGTCCAACCGAGCAACGATTGATGCTTTTGAACAATATGCCAAGACCCTATATGAGAACTACGGAGATCGGGTTAAATATTGGCTGACCATCAACGAACAAAATATGCTAATCCTGCATCCTGGCTCTCTGGGTACACTGGATACAACACTTGTTGATCCGCAAAAAACACTGTATCAGCAAAATCACCACATGCTGGTTGCTCAAGCTAAAGCCATGGTCCTGTGTCATGAAATGCTGCCTGAAGCCAAGATTGGCCCAGCTCCCAATATCGGTGTAATTTACCCGGCGAGTTCCAAACCAGAAGACACACTCGCGGCTGATAACTATGCTGCCATTCGTAACTGGCTCTATCTCGATATGGCGGTATATGGACGTTATAACCATATTGCCTGGAGTTATCTCGAAGAGAAAGGATATACGCCTGTCATTGAAGACGGAGATATGGACATCCTGGCTCAAGGAAACCCTGACTTTATTGCGTTTAACTATTATACTTCCCAAACGGTTGGTGAAAGCCTGAACGATGGTAATGACTTCTCCCATACAGGAGACCAGCATGAAATCGTAGGTGAACCGGGCGCATATAGAGGATCTGTGAATCCCAATCTGCAAAAAACGGAGTTTGGCTGGGAAATTGATCCCGTGGGCTTCCGCTCTACCCTGCGCCAGATCTACTCCCGTTATCACCTGCCATTGATTGTTACGGAAAATGGTCTGGGTGCCTTTGATAAACTGGAGGAAGGCGACGTGGTTAACGATCCATATCGTATTGAATTCTTCAATAAACATATCGAACAGATTCAACTGGCGATTACGGACGGCGTGGATGTATTTGGCTTCTGCCCTTGGTCTGCGATCGATCTGGTCAGCACACATCAAGGGTCGAGCAAACGTTATGGATTCATCTATGTGGATCGTGAGGAATTCGATATCAAGGAATTGAGACGTATCCGCAAACAGAGTTTCCACTGGTATCAAAAACTGATTGAAACGAATGGAGAAATTCGTTAATACACGCACTAATAAAAAAGTCGACTGCACATGAAACATGTGTAGTCGACTTTTTTGGTGTTGATGCATTGATATGGAAGCTTTATTTTCCAATTATAAAATTACATTTCAGCCTTCGGTTGTTTTACCGCTTTGGCCCCTCTGAGTACTCGTAGGGATAACAGGAAACAGATCGCCAGAACGGCAGCTGCTGAAACATAAGGATAGTTAATATTCACATCGAACAGTGCTCCAGCTACGATTGGACCTGCGATATTCCCCAAACTGGTATACGCCGAGTTCAGTCCGGCCACAAAGCCCTGTTGTTCTTGTGCCAGTTTGGACATCTGTGTACTGATCGCCGGACGTAAAATATCCATACCCAGAAAGACGATAAACGTTACGACGAGAATCATCCAGTACGTACTTACAAACAAGGTCAACAGTACAAATACGGCTACAAATAACAGACAGACTGAAATGACCATCTTTTCACCAAATCGATTGAGCAACCAACCGATCAAGGATACTTGCACAACCGCACCCGCGATGGAGCCAAATGTAATAATAAATGCAATGTCTTTGGTCGTGAAGCCAAACTTGTGATCCACAAATAGTGAAAATACCGTCTCATAGTTCGCCAGACCAAATGCCATAACAAACACGATGATCAAACTGAAAAAGTACGGTTCACGGTATGAATTGAGCAATTGGGATACCATACCCGGAGCTTTGGCCTTTGTTAAACCAGGGATAGGTTTACTTTGTTCTCCTGTACTTCGTGCAGATTCCGGCAAAATAATCAATGTAATGATGGATGCCAGCAAACCGGCAACCCCAGCGGCGTAGAATGGAATTCGAATGCCAAAGTCCGCAATGTATCCACCAATTCCCGGACCGATGATAAATCCGGTTGTAATCGCTGCATTAATCAAGCCCATACCTTTACCGCGTTCTTCCTCTGTTGTAATATCTGCGGTATAAGCCATAACCGCCGGGAAGATCATCGCCGCACCAATACCGCCTAACATGCGGGCTGCAAAGAGCAAGACTGGTGCATTGACCGCACCAAACATAAACTCCGATACGGCAAAGATCAGCATGCCGCCAACGATAATTTTTTTACGTCCCCATGTATCCGACCAACGACCCGCAAGCGGGGAGAACAGAAACTGGGTGAAGGAAAATGCCGCTACCAGCAATCCAACCGTGAATCCGGTGATATGCAGTAGATCCATATACGCAGGCATGATCGGCACAACCAGACCAATACCTGTAAAAACGAGAAAAATATTAAACATTAACAGCAGCAATGCGCCCCTGTTCCGTGTTAGTAATGCCATGATTCCATCCTCCGTAGTTGTCAAAATGTTGCTTAAGCTTTATCTTTTGCAATCCCGTGTAAGAATACACTAGCGGCCTGGCGGTATAACGCAAGAGCCTGATCAGGCTCCATCCCCCGTGACATCTGACTAAGGCCAATAATGGTACTTTCCAATATGAGCGCGAGATTATCTACATTGTCTGCTTTGAACTCACCGCTCTCAATGCCTTGCTCTATCATTTGTTTATTAAATTGAATATGCCGCTCAAACATTAAGGAGATCCGCTCCTCAATATCATTTTCTTTCTTCTCCCCTGTGAAGAACTCATCAGCTGCCTTCGTCAGCGGGTGATTCATATCGTCCAGAACTAATTGCTCCGCCAAACCATAAATTTTCTCCGTGGAGGTGCGATAGAGATGTTCTTTGGCCGCCCAACTCTCTTCCCACTCCCGGTCCCACTCATCGATTAGATAGAGGAACAGACCTTCCTTACTTTTAAAATGGTAATATATATTGCCTTTGCTGCTGCCCGTCGCAGCTACAATATCCTCAATGGACGTTGCTTTATAACCTTTTTGTACAAAAAGGGCTTTGGAAGCATCCGCAAGTTTTTTCTTGGTCTGCTCAGTCTGTAGTTGTTTTTTATTCATATTCATTCCATTTCACTCCGTCCCATCCATACTGAACATTCGTTCTGTATTTTAACAGATGCACCCAATATAAGCAATGAAAAAGGAGAATTGGCACGCATGCCTACTCTCCCTCAACAATCATTTCACTTTTTTACCTTTACCATGCAATATTTTCAGTTGACCATTCTCATAACCCAACTGATACTCGACCCGATATTGCGATAGTATATATTCCCCATCTTTGCGTTCATTTGCTGTAATCATTGCCTTCACTTCCATCTCGTCATCGCCTTTATTGACTGAGGATACCTCACTGATGGTCACCTCACTTGTATTTAGATATCCTTCTCTGAACTTGGCATATGTTGTAGCACTCTGCCACTCGCTTCCGAGCAGTGCATAAGCGGTGACATAATCACTCAGATTAAGACTTGCATAAAAGTCCGTTACAATTCCTTCTGCTTGCAATGTCTTAGTGGCTGAACCCAAGTGAGTATCTCCAGCCGTCCGCACCGACGTTGTGCCAGAAGGATTTTTGGACCATGCCTGAACCTGCTTGAGCACACTAGTCATAGGAATACTGAATCCTATTCCCCCCTCCTGTTCCACGACCGCCGAATTAATGCCGATCACTTCACCAGTCTCCGCACTAATGAGTGGTCCACCACTGTTGCCATGGGTTATTGGTGCCGAGATCTGATAGAGGTTACTATAGATGTAAGGCGCTATTTCAAAGCTACGCCCCAACCCACTGATGATTCCGGTTGTTACGGTGTTCTCTAGCCCAAGTGGACTACCCAATGCCAGAATCTCGTCTCCGGTCTCAGCTTTGGATTTGGCGATGATTAACGGCTTAACTTTTTTCAAATCAGGAACTCTGACTACAGCTACGTCTGTTTCATCACCAATACCAATAACCGTCCCCTTATATTCCTCATGGTTCAAGGTCCGAATAGTTACTTCATTCGCCCCCTCCACTACATGGGCATTGGTCACGACATCTCCCTGATCATTGTAGAGAAAACCGGAGCCCAATCCGCTGCTACTCTCGATCGTTACAACTTTCTTCTGGCTTTCTTCTATAATCTGTTTGCGTGTCTTCTTCACAGGTTGCTTGGAGGCAGTCGTGGCTGCCGCATTTTCCGTTTCCTTCGCGGCAACAACTGCCAGTCTGGGCCCATCCTGCAACTGATCTGCTGAATGCTGGTGTATCCAGAACACGCCCCCTGCTCCAGCACCAATGATAATAGCACTGGATATGATCATACTCCATGTTCGTTTGGTCATTCCAACCTGTCCTCCTATTCGAGATACCACGTTGCATTCACAACAGAGATTTCCGCTTCCTCGTACACACCATAATAATAGGTTTCAAAAAAACCTTCTTCCCCCACATCCAGCCAGCTTGGATACACATCTGCATAAGTTTGGCCCAGATATATACCGTCTATATTATAAATATCAATCAACACTGTAATGGAAGAGATCGGACGAGTTGCATTATTGATCAATGAACCGCTAATATAAAGATCCCCGTACATATCAAGCGTCGCATCAACGTTCACGACACTTACTGCCGCCGTTCGATTCATCAGATCTTCTTCTGCAGCCTGTTGCTCCGCCAGTTGAATCCGATCCGCTTCCGCTTTTTCAAATGCCTTTTTTTCACTGAGCACCCGTTCACGATACGAAGTCAGTTTTTCATTTTCCGGCGCATAGGACAATCCCTGGTCGACCGTTTGTAACGCAATTGTGAAATTCTTTTGCTTTACTTGCTGTTCCGCCTCTTTATAACTTATGCTTGCGAGCTTGTCGACAATTTGCTTCTCTACTGTCTCAGCTTCCTTGCCTTTCAAGTCTGATATGGTGTCCAACTTCTCGGCTAGTGCCTCAATTGTTGTCAAACTGTCGATTTCCTTTTTCACCTTCAATACGGCCAGTGTTACCTTTCTGTTGTTGAATGCGGCACGCACTTTGGTAAAAACAGGTTCTTCCCGCTCCATCAACGCTTTGGCTACAGCCTGAATGGTCTTGTCTCCTGCGGACAGCTTTCCTGTCTTCAGACTTGTGGACGCCTCATCCAACTGATTCATCAAGTTGAACGCCTTCGCCGTAATTTGCCGATCCTGTATAAGTGCATCATAGTTCGGTCGTTTCGTTAGAGCGCTGTCTAGCAGTTGGAGAGCCTCTTTATATTTTCCCTCTAGTGCAGCCTGTTCCGCCTGTTGGTGCAGTGATTTAACCTCTGCATTTATACCTGTTTCCTGCTTGTAATAATACGTTAGCAAAGCTCCTACAACTACTGCCAGAAGTATGGGAATAATCCAGCTAAATGCAAGGCCTTGACCCGTATTTCCCTGTTTGGAAGCTGGTTGCTGCTGACGGGACAACGAATCAATTGCTTTTTGCGTTCCTTTATCCAAGTCAATGGCTGTTTCTGCCCAGATCTGTTCCTCTGTAGAGCTTGTTTCTTTCAATTTGGTTCTACACTTTCTGCACGTGTTATCCGCCGGACTGTTTTTGGTCCCACATACATGACAATACACCCTGATCCCTCCACTTAAGAACATATGTATACTTCGCTTTCCCGGGGTTCGCCTATCGCATCAATTGCTAAAAAACACCAACATGAATCGATAATTATCATATAGCAAAAAGGAATATTACACCATATGTTCTGTAGATATCATGTTTAAACGAGTCATACTGGATGCAAAAGAACCTTCCTATTAATCTAGGAAGGCTCTAGTTATTTTCATTTTATTACTCCGAAGGAAAAGCGCTGAGATCCATATAGGAAACTTCCCACAGGTGATCATCCAGATCCTGAAAACTCCATCCGTACATAAATCCGTGATCCTGTGGTTCGTTGGATGGCTTCCCTCCTGCATCGAGGGCAGCTTGTACAATCACATCTACCTGCTCACGGCTATCTACAGACAGGGCAACAATGACTTCGGTTGTATCGGCGGCATTGGAGATTTTTTTTGAAATGAAGGATTGGAAACGTTCCTCCACCAGAAGCATGGCATAAATATTATCCCCGATGATCATACAAGTAGCAGACTCGTCCGTAAAATTGGCGTCAAACTCAAATCCCACCTTAGTAAAAAACTCAACGGATTTCTTCAAATCTTGAACAGGTAAATTGACAAAAATCTGCTTAGCACGAATAGCCACCATCGATCACCTCGAACTCATAGAATACATTCCACCTCAAAATAACACCTCGCGTATACGCTGTCAATTGAATATAATGAAGACATTCCAACTTGTGAGGTGACACGGATGTTGCTCCGTATTGTTCGAAGTAATTAGTCGTCGGGCTGGGTCAAAACGCGTACCAGCTATCAAGGGATACGTCTGTCCATTTGATCCTATTCGACCATTTACATTAGAACGATTGGGCACAACTCTCTTGTCCTGTTCAAACAAACTCACATTGGAGGAATATGAAAATGAAAAACAAAATAGATTACGCTGACTTTTATGAACGCGTAGGCCGGACGAATGGCTGGAACTTCAGCTCCATGAACGTTGTCTCGGAGAACATCGGATGGAACTTCTATGAGGAAGTTGTTCGCCATACGCGATCGTCCGATCTGTTGCTGGATATTGGAACAGGTGGTGGAGAAGCTATTCTGTCCATTGCGGAAGATGCCTTATTACTGGTGGGAATTGATCTCGCTCAAGGAATGATTGAGACCGCACAGCATAACCTTCAGGCTACGGACGGTCATTCCAATGTACGCTTTCTTCATATGGACGCAGAAAAACTGGCTTTTCCAGATTACTTCTTTAATGTGGTATCTTCCAGACACTCTAGGTTCTCTGCTTCAGAAGTATTTAGAGTTCTTGCTCAGGGTGGGATATTTCTAACCCAGCAGGTCAGCGAACATGATAAATCCAACATTTCAGAAGCTTTTGGCCGTGGACAGAGCCTTGGCATTCAACCTGGCACATTGATGGAACGATACAAGCATGAACTTCAAATAGCAGGTTTCCATGACATTCAGGCCCGTGAATATAATGTGGTGGAGCATTACGCTACACCTGAAGATTTGATGTTTCTCCTAACCCATGCACCCATCATTCCTGATTTCGGAAAGGTAGACACTGACTTCGAGCGATTCCAGCAGTTTGTGAATGAACATCGCGACGAGAAGGGCATTCATACCAACTCGGCACGCTTCATGATCACTGCAAGGAAATAAATGATCCCATATTGAATAAAATGAAATAAAAAAGACCCGGTCACATGTGAGAACTATAACATGGTGACCGGGTCTTTTTATGATGTTTGCGAGGCTATATATTAAATCGGATTTACTGCGTAATCTCCAACTTTTCCAAAAAAGGCTTTAATTTATCCACGACATAGTGGCTTCCCCCTCGGCCGTTCACCTCTTCAATTACAGCGGATAACAGGAAGGTCGGAGAGTCGGTATCAAACACTACGAAAAATCCGTTTTCCTGTCCCTTCTCTCCCTTTTTTGCTTTCAGCTCCGCTGTTCCCGTCTTGCCCGCGAGTCCTCCAGGAATTGAATTCAAGGTGTGGGCCGTACCTCCCTGCCGGGAAACAACTTCTTCCAAAGCATCCTTAACCGTATTTGCGGCTTCCGGAGTAATAATTACCTCAGGGTCAGTGCTTTCTTTTCCCTCGATCAGAACAGGTTTCACCAGCTTCCCTTCATTAATAAAAGGTGTAAATGACGATGCCAGATGAATCGGGGACATTAACATCTCCCCTTGCCCGTAGGACGTATCAGCGAGTAACACCTCAGACGACAGATCCAGATGTGCTTCGTTGGCATATTGGCTTGGCTTCAGATACAGTTCATTCAGTCCAAAGTTATCGCCAAAACCAAATTTCTGGATCCCATCAATAAACTTGGCGCTGCCCATCTCGATCGCTTCCATGGCAAAGTAAATATTGTCCGAGTACACCAGAGCATCGACCATGTTAACCGGGGATAAACTCTTCACACGCTTAACATAATAACCGCCCCAACTATCGTCTTTACGCCATTGCAAGCCAGAGATATCATGGGTTTTGTCTGCTGTGGTCACCTTCTCCACCAGTCCCGCTGCGGCTGTAATCGCTTTGAAGGTTGATCCTGGTGCATACCGGGTAGTGACTCTGTTGATAAAAGGAAGCTTCTCATTCGCCGAATAAGCATCCCATTCTGCCTGAGTAAGTCCTGTGACCATTTTGTTCGGGTTATAGGAAGGCGCACTGACCAACGCCAGCAGGTTGCCGTCCGTCGGATTCATTAGAACCATTGCACCGGCATCTCCACCACTGGATAATGTCTCATACAATTTCTTTTGTTGTTTGGAGCTAATCGTCAGTTGTACATTCTGTCCATCTACAGCATCCTTGCGAATAAGCTCAGAACGAGAGTTACCGGATTCATCGGTGATTTCGATCAGACCACCACGTTCACCACGCAGCTGCTTCTCCATGGACTGCTCCAAACCCGCTTTGCCGATCCAATCTTCTGCGCGATAATACCCTTCCGTATCCTTATCCAGATCTTCCTTGGTGGCTTTGCGCACGTAACCAATCAGGTGCGCAGCCGCCTCGCCGAGTGGATAATAGCGGATTTCCTTGCTTTGCATCGTAACCCCGCTTAAAGATTCTGGCACGTCAAACTCCTCCGTTGAACCAATCGGGACAAAATACTCCGGCTTCACCCATGTCTGCGCAAGCGCCTTGTGAATGGCATCTTCCGAAACCTGATAATGGCTCGCGATTCGGGTAATCATCTGGTCCGGGTTATCACCAAGTTTCTCAGGTACAATGCCCCATTCATTCATCGTCCCCTTGGTAGCGAGCGGCAAACCATCACGATCCACAATGTCTCCACGATCGGGGAACAGTGTCCTCACTCGTACCTTACTGCCCTTAGCCATGTCATTCAGGATCAGCGAAGGCTGCCAGTTAATTTGCCAGTTTTTGCCCCCGTCCTCAAGCTCGTGCCGGACCAGTTTTAATGTATGCGTCTCACTGACTTCACCCAAAAAAGTTGTCAGTTGCAGGTTGTAATCCACCTCATACGTATCCGGGTTTTGTTTCTCTGCATCGGTCTTACTGCCATCGGAAGTCGTTTCGGCAACCTCCACAGGTTTAACCTCCGCCTTGACGGTGGATACTTCCATACCCGAATAGATCGCATTGTATTTCTCAACAAATTGTTCCTTGTTCATGCCCGACTCTTGCAGCGAAGCAGGTGTCATCAAGGTGTACAACTGGTCAAATTCTTTTTTTTGCAGATGCTCTATGTATTGATTCACGGTAGTCTGGGGCTTAGCCTCTGCTTCTTTGTTATTCTGCATGTATAGATACATTCCGATTCCACCTGCAAACAAGATGGGCAGCAGTCCGTACATTAATTTACGTTTTGATTTCATGGTTACATCACCTCTAATATACACTATAGATTTCCAGAGCCATTTAAACAATGAAACAAATCTGACGAATTTATCATTAAAAATAGCCGAAAGCTCACATAATATGTTTAAATAAGGAGAGTGAGATTACATACTAAAGCTTTTTTGCTATGCAAAAGGCTGAAAAGGAGCCCGATGATGGAAATCAGCTATTTTTTACTCCCCAAAGCCGAAGTGGCCTATATCAAGTCTACCGCTTCCATGAAAGATGCTATTGAGCAATTGGAATCGCAACACTACACCGCCGTTCCCGTGATTGACCAGGATGGAAAATATGTTGCTACCCTGTCCGAAGGCGATTTGTTATGGAAAATGCGAAATACACCCGGATTGACTTTTGATACGATGGATCAGGTTCAAGTCCATGAGATTAACAATCGGGTATATAATGAATGTGTATTCATTGAGGCTGAAATGGAGGATATGCTGACACTTGCAGCAGACCAAAATTTTGTGCCCGTGGTGGATGTCGATCGTGTCTTCCTCGGTATTATCCGTCGTAAGGATATTATTGAATACTATACGCGTAACATTTCGGATTAAATGAAGTCAAACATCCTGTAATAAACGAATATTCAACTCGAAAGGGTACTCCTGTGGTCATGTTTTGGCCAAACCGGGGTACCCTTTTTGTTTCATGGTCTGGTCGGAATCATTCTACTTGCGCTTAGCCCGCTCATCAATGTAATAACTCAACACGTCCCTCGGACTTCCCTGAAATGCACGCTCTCTGCCGAACTCATACGCCTGATGCAAATACGAATACGCCTCGTCATGCTGTTCAAGTCTCATGCAGATCATGCCGAGGTCGATCAACGGACTTGTATTTCTATCCGAACTCCGCGTACTTAACGATATCTCAGCCCACGGCTTCGCCAGTCCATACTGCTTCAGATCGATATGTGCATTCGCATGACAGGATGCAATCCAGCTTGCAATCTCCCATTCCATCTTCGGCTCGGGCAACATGCCCCATGCCTGATCATAATAGATAAGTGCTTGTTCATGCTGCTGCGTCTCATCCAGCATATTACCGGCTTCTACCGTTTCTACAATTTGTCGCTCCAGTTCGACATGTTCCGGTGTTAGATCTTTCATTGCACCGTATCCTCCTCTAGAACGAAATACCACTCCAGAAAAGCATTGAAATCAGCCCACTGCGGCTCACTCTCACCATTAAGAAACCGTTCAATCGATTCGCCCAGTTCCACCAGCACCACTTCTCCCGTCTGACGGTTGTAGAAAAATCCACCTTCACCTTCAAAACTGTCCAGTGGAATATACGCCTCGGGAAGTCCCAGTGTAAGCTGTGCTACATTCATGTCTTCCATATACACGGTGTTCTCCATAAACCAGCAGATCTGATACAACTCCTGATGCCTGCTGTAGAAAGTTGGTCCATCCTCTGCATGTAAATAAAATTGTGCAAAATCCGATTGAAGATCAATTCCAAGCTTCCGCAATGCTTCTTCGTAGGCTGCTGGAACATCTTCATGCCACCAGCCTTGCTCCTGGCAATGATCAATCACTTTATTGGATAACATCGCAGACCTCCTAATTCAATTTTGCTCACACAGATTTTACAGGTATCCAGACTTGGGGAGGTGTGCCGTGACCTCTATACACTTCAAGTTCCGGAATCCCTGCATGCTGATATGAAGTGGAAGGAAACCACTCTGTCATAATATAGTGCCACAACCGTTGTATCGCTTCCGGCTCTAGTTCATCAGCTTCAAATACGACCCAATGGGACGCAGGAAGTTCGATGGACACCAAACCTTCAGGCACTTCACCTGAGTAAGAGGTAGCAATCCAATACTCCATTTGATTATCCTTCAGCTCTCTCTGATCTACACAGATGCCCACCAGACCGGGAATAGCTCCGTTATTGAACCCGTTTAAAAGTTCCTCAATGCCGTCTGCCAAAGCATCCTGCCACATCTTAGGAATTTCTCTTAAATTCTCTCCACCCACACAAGAGAACGTTCGTTTGATGCCCACAAAGGTAAGGGACTGTTGTTCGATCACATGTTCATTCACATTCATTAGATGGACTCCTCTCCGAGAGCGATACGGGGCACGGTTCTCCATGACCCATTCATGTTGTCTCATAGTTGATATGTATCTCCGTTATGTCCTACAGATACTTTATCAAAAGAGCAGAACGATTGGAAATAGCACCGGTGCTACTGGTCATATGAAAGTAGCAGGAACAGAAGTAGACGTGCGATTCATGACTTAAAAGAATATTTACCTATCATTCGTTCCTGCTCGATGTTGGGAGATAGACATACTGGGTTCTTCCCGTCCTTCATTTCCTTATTCTGGTGCAACTTTCTCCCTAGTCGTTCGTCTAACTACTGACCAACAACTAAGGAGATGACTATGCGAATAACTTGCAGCCCCGGTTTTCCTGGAAGCATGATTGGATCGATTGATCTTCAGCCATCGAAGTATTACACCCCACCTTCCAGTAACAGTAAGATCACAGATCATATTGATCCTGAACTCGTTACCATTCCCTATGTGGAAAATCCGGAATTTGGATCACACTTTGACGCCATGAAGGTCATGAACGGAACTTATAAAGATGAAATGCATGTGAGCTATGATGTCGAATTTACCATTGATGTAGATAAAAAAGGTTATATTACGCAATTTGAACATACGTTCCAGCTGGAACGTTATTTGGATCTGGTTCGCACACAGTCCTATAAAGTAATCAAGACAAACTGGCGCGGACAAACATTTCACGTGATGACGTACAGTTACCTGGAGGAAGTCATTCATCCGAAAAATGTTCTTTTTAAATGTAACAATGCCGAGGATGTCTTCGTCGTGGCTGAACTTATGCCCCATCGTGTTGGTGGCATTGTGGTACAGCCCAATAATCTTTATCTGCATTTCCGTGCATTAATCTCGGCACGAGATGATCTGTACCCATTAGATTATATGTGTGAGCCTGATTTCGACCTGAGTCTCGACTAAAAAGTAGATACATATGTAGAAAGAGCATAAGCTGTCCCCAATCAGCGGGGTGGCCTGTGCTCTTTTTTTAACAAATGAACCACCAACTCCCTAATTAAAATATCCTCCTTCACATGCTCGGCCTTATGCTCTCATGCCTGGCTCTAAGCAAAACAAGCTGTAATGTCGATGAATATACCATAATGCTGTATATGCATATGTTCTTCGTACGTTCAGATATGAGAGGGGTTGGAAACATGGTTTACCGGAAAAATAAAATGCTTTCACTGTTCACCCTGCCCTTGGCAGGTTTACTGTTTCTGTTATGGGGTGCTCAAGCGGCACATGCGGAACAGGTCGACAGTTTGTTACCTGAGCGAAGTCAGCAGGAGATTGTCCAAAAGTGGAACCAGTGGATGAATGGCAATGATACATCTCCCCTGTATACAAAGACACCTTCGACAAGTGCTCCCTACTCTGCTGGTGTGGTAAGTGACGCCTATCTGGAACAAGGGCTGAATGCAGCCAACTTTTATCGTTTTATCACGGGGCTACAGGGCGATCTTGTTCTTGATCCGGCATTGAATCGTCAAGCCCAGCATGGGGCTGTTGTGGTCTCCACGGGTGGATACCTGTCCCATTCTCCAAAACAGCCAGGAGATATGCCAAAGGATTTCTTTGACACCGGTTCAAAGTCTGCCAGCAGCTCCAATCTGTACGTTACCAGCAGTGCAAAGAATAACGTCCTGACAAACAGCATTCAGGCCTATATGAATGATTCGGATGCCTCCAATATTGATCGATTGGGTCACAGGCGCTGGATTTTGAGTCCACAACTGCAACGAATCGGATTTGGACTCGCCACTCGTAGTGAAGCAGGCAAGACATATGATCAGTACTATAGTGCCATGCAGGTATTTGATAAAAGCAGAACGGGGGGAACTTCGTTCAACTACAGCCTGTTCCCGAATCAGGGAGCTTTTCCAATCGAAGCTTTTGGCAGTACACAGGCCTGGTCTGTTCAACTGAATACAGATGTATTTGCGAAACCATCACAATCTGAGGTACAGATCGAGATGACTCGGACTTCCGATCAACGTACATGGACCTTTAATGCAAAGAATCAGAACAGTGGCTTTCCAACCGGTTATTACAACGTGGACCCTGCGGATAAACAATGGTTTAATCAAGCCTATTTCAATGTAGAGACAGGTGGATATGGATATGGTTACGCCATCATATTCCGTCCCGACGATGTGCAATTGTTAAAGAACGGCGATACGTTCAACATTCGAATTACAGGTCTGCAAAAGAAAAACGGTACAGCAGCGGAAATCTCATACTCCACACGTTTCTTCCATGTGGACGGTGTTCAAGATACAACGCTTACCCGCATAACGCCAGGACAACCAAACCTGAAAGTCCGAGCAGGAGAACAGATTGATCTGCCTTCAATCACTGCCGTGAATGATAACGGAACATCCTATGTTCCACAGTCTAACGTTTCCTTCACCACGACGTCAGATCGCATTGCCATCAAGGATGGAAAAATCATTGGACTTCAGGCTGGTAAAGCCGAAATTCGGATTCGTTTTGAAGGGAAAGAGGCGGTTGTCTCTGTTACGGTAACGGGAATTCCCCAATTAACTGATGTCCGTACACATTGGGCGAAAGATGCCATTCAATGGGCCGTTCAACAGGAGATGGTCAGTGGATACGAGGATGGAACGTTCAAACCCAACAATCAGGTGAGTGAAGCCGAATTCCTCTCTATGTTGTTCAAGCTGTATGCGAATTCCCATGTCATTCAGAGCATAGATGCTGCAGAGGGACAAGCTATTAAAGGAAACATCTGGAGTGATCGTTACTACACCTATGCTTCCGCGTTGAATCTGAAACTGGATGCCAGCAAACAGAATCCGAAGCTGCGCAATCGTGCCTTGAACCGAACAGAAGTAGCCTTAATCGTGGCGGGGCTTGGCGGTAAAAATTATACCCAGGACGACGATGCCATCCGGTATCTGCTGAACATGGGATACTCTTCAGGCAAAACCGCAGCTACGGTGCAAGGTTATGCGGGACAAGAATCCTTGACCCGGGCAGAGGCCATTGTTTTTCTCCAGAACCTGAAGGAAAAAGACTTCGAACTATGGAGCAGGCCGAAGAATGCCACTGAAGCTACCGGGAATGAAAAGAACGGCGGACTACCGGATCAGACCATGAAAGCAGTATATTCTTCCGATCACATACTGGTCCTTCAAGGTACGTTCCCGGCGTATGCCAACCAGACGATGCCGATCAAAATCCATGGTCCTTCGCCTGCTGTAGAGCACATCCAGACGCAACAGGTTACAACAGATGCCTATGGCAATTTTAAACTAACGCTAAGTAACCTTGATGCAAAGGAACTTAACCTCTATGTGGACGTGCGCGAAGATTATTCCTACTGGATCAGTGTAGAAGCGGGGCATACTGCGATAAGTGATTATACCGAGTAACATGTAAAAAACCAGCTTAGGAATTCTACATTGAATTCCCAGCTGGTTTTTTTCTCGAAACATATTATTTCTGGTGTGAACATGACATATTTTTATGGAATTGGAGAAGCGTCGGCTGCACTAGAAATTAAAGCGGATGACCGAATTGCTCTGCCTTTTCTGTCATTATCCTCGCTAACCTCGCTCTTAGTCCGCTCATCCACTCCGGCTCATATGACCACTGCTCTGCAACAGATCGAAGCATACGCACATAACCGTACAAGTTGGCAAAACGGCGACAAGCGGGGAACATACTCTCCAGATCATAACGTTCTCCTGCCTCGGACCAGTACCCGTTCAGGAACAATTGTTTCTTCTGCTCCCATTGTTCAGGCTCGATCTCCTCACGTAAACTATCCAGACTCTGTTCCACGTCCATTGCGTACCAATGATACATCGAATCATCAAAATCAATGGCATAACAAGACTGGCTACCTTCGTCATAGAAAACATTGTCCAGTTCAAAATCGTAGTGGATGAGACCGAAATTTTGCTGGGTCATCGGTAAAGTCGCAAAATACGTTCGAAGAAACTCCACCTCATTCAAAGCAGCCGTTTCACCAGGAAAACCCTTCAGGATCTCCTGCATCCAATCCAAAACATCCGTGTAGGTCCAGCGTTTCTCCTTTTGCTCAGGCATGAATGTACGTGATAAATGATGCATCTCACCCAACGCCTGACCATAGCTGTACAGGATGGAGTCATTCAAATCAATGCTTCCTAACTGCGATCCAGGTACTCGCTTGAATACGGAAGCATAGTACACTCCCCATGGGGTGTGAGCCTCTATGAGTTCTGTCCCTGAATGGGAAGGTACCGTCTCCATGGCTCCATAATGATTCGTTTGAAGATAACGCAGGAACTCCAGTTCAGCGCTAAGGTTGACTTGATTTTTTTCCTCTACCGGAGCAAATCGAAGTAATCTCACTTCCCCCTGATCTCTGAACGGATACACGGCATTGGAGGATATACGATAATACTGAAACATATCCAGCGACTCAGGATCATAGTTCCAATTCTTTAAAATCATCTCGGCAAGATCATTATGTTGAAATAAATATTTTAATTTTAACATGGGCAGTTCTCCTTTTTGATCGTTTTAGGTGCATTACTTGTAACCACCGAATGCCTATTTTTGCGCGCAAAAAGCCGCAGGCTATGCCTGCGGCTTTTTAAAAATTCTGAGTGTATGAGAAATTTGCACAAGCAAATAAACCTCGCATACGCCAGAAAAAATGAGCAGTTACATCCCTATATATCGACAGATCTCAGACCGGACTGGGAAACTGGATGTTTCCACCCTGCATCTGAATGGTCTGCCGGAATTATTCAGTTTATGCTTACCTTCATTGTAGTAATGGAACATACCATCTTAGACCGTCGTTTCATGACGCTCACTCCCTTCAAAAAACCAGTTGTTACCATAATAGCCGATAAGCCAAATGTAAGCAATTACAAAATGACGATAATCCCATCATTTTTTACTGGACAACCATCACCCGTTCCACCGTCTCGGTGTTGTCCTTATACCACACCATCACGATGTTTTCTTTCTGAAGATCAGACACTTGAATGGACGAATTCGCACGTGGGCTGGAATTGTCCGAGCCCGGCGTCCCCATGCCTTCAGTGATAGCAACATCATCACTTATATTCAATTTCATCTCCATTCCGGTATCCTTCCATTCCCTGCTTGGGGATGAGTTGTCCTGCACCTCAAGTAACGCCAGCGTCACTGTGTTCCCATTCACGGAGATGACTCTACCAGTAATGTCGGCATTCATCATCCCCTGCGTCATGCCAGGACTGCCTGTTCGATCATTCATGCCCGCGGTGCCTCTTCCACCTCTCGGTGTTCCTCCATTCATGCCCAGTCCGCCACCATTCGGCATACCGCCACCGTTCATGCCTTGCACAGAACTGGTCTTGGTAATATTCTGGGCGGTTATCACATCACAGGCCGTAAGCATAACCGAACATCCCAGCAGTAGGAGTAGCGTAACCGATGTAAAATATTTATTTTTTCGCATATGATCACCTTTTTCTCAGGGAATATCTCTCCAAGGTACCTTTACGATGAAATATGAAGTCATACGTATCTTTGAAACCCATATAGGACAGCACAACCAACACCGGATATACAGGGTAGATGTATCTCGACTTAATCTCCCACAGAATATAAAATCCGATGAATCCGAGAATGACCAGGATTAAGGAGACTTCATCATACCGTTTACGACGAATTCCACCAACCAACCGGATGGAAATAAAACAGTACATCAAGAAATTCATCACATATACAATCCAGAGCAAACCTGTCCGATAAGCCGAATCCCCTTGTAACAGTTCTGTTATCGCATTGGTGTAACTGTAGGAGCCCGCGATTCCGCCTCCCCTTCCTCTTCCGGCACCCATGGAACTTTCATTGCCGATTCCGTAGCGGTCCATCTGGTATGTCCCTTCGGTCCAGGTCCATATGATCTTTTTGTAATACATCTGCACCAACTCACTCGCACTTGCTTCAGAAAGCTTGTTGCTGATCTCTTGTTTGAACAATGCTGCGCTCTCAGCCTTACTGTAGTTGGCCTGCCTCTGGTAGATCTGATAACTCTCCATATTGTCCCAGAAGCCAAAACGCGCCAGATTAATCCCCATATTCAGCCACATATAGACCGGTGCAGCATTCTCTCCAACAGGTTCGCTCACAGCACCGGAGGATTGAAGAACCGCATTCTGAGTCCAGGTTGGTACATTAAACAACATAGCCAGCACACCAATGGAAATGATGACTTTCTTCATTCCCATGCTCCGCATATTCAGCAGAATATATACGATGGCAGCGATTAGCACGATCACGCCAATGCTTCGGAAGTAATTGCCCATTGCGAGAAAAACGGCGGCAATGACGATTGTTTTCCAAGACTTTTCACGTACAAAACGAATAACAAAGTATATACAAGATGTCAGAAATGCTGTGGCAATCAGATCGTTATAGATCAGGTTGTTCAGGAACAAGGACGGTAGGTACGTGGCTGCAAAGATCAACACACCGTAATCACGCTCCGTAGATCTGTCATTCACTTGTTTATAAATAAGATAAATCATGAATGTTGTTAACGTTGAAAACAAAATATTGAAGAATTTGATGACCAGATAGTTGTCCGGGAACAGGTACAGCAATGTCTTCAGGTACAAGACGATCGAGTAGTTAAACGGGAACATGTGCAGATAACCACCCGTTTCAAACGAAGAGTAGTCTTGGTCATACAGCATGTTCATGGCGAGTGAGAGAACGGTCTGTGAATCATCGGTGGGTACTCTCGGAAATACAAAAATGATGATGATCTGAATGACCAGAGAACATAACAGCACTATCGGAATGACAACCTTCGGGCTGTATTTGTTCAGTTTCAGACACAGAGCATATAACCCGACACCTGAACCAAGAAGCAAAAGAATGACCGGGAGAAAAACACTCCACTGCTGCATGCCCAAAATGGGATTGTCCCCATATAAGGCGTAGTTATACTGTGCCCGAACCAACAAGGACGAGGCAATAAACACCGCAACAAACACGAGCAAAATGAGATAAAACGACTTATGCAGCACCTTAGACATGCGAAAACTCCTTTTCGATTACAGGATTCCGTGAGTATTATAATGGCTCTGGCTGAAAAATCGCTGAATTCGAATAAACAATTGCATTCATTAAACTAACGAATTATACCTTTAATGTCGATAAAATACATCGAATACATAATAATATTTTTTTACTAGAAGGAGATTAGAACATGTTTATTCAAAAAAGGTACATCCGCTCGTTACTCTCTCTTCCTCTCGCAGGTCTATTGTTTATGCTGCTCGGAACTCAGCAGATCGCTGCGGCCCCTGTCGACAGTCTGCTGCCTGAGCGAAGTGAACAAGAAATCAGCCAGAAATGGACACAATGGATGAGTGGCAAGAACCAAACTGCAACGTTCACTCAGAAACCCTCTACCAAGGCACCTTACGTCGCTGGTGTAGTAAGTAACACCACATTAGAGCAGGCTCTAGGTGCAGCCAACTTCTATCGTTATCTCTCCGGTTTGGATGGAGATCTCGTTCTGGACCCTGCGCTTAATCGTCAAGTCCAGCATGGAGCAGTTGTTGTCTCTACCGGAGAATTGACTCATTTCCCAACTCGTCCTGCAGATATGCCAAAAGACTTTTTTGATCTGGGAGCCAAATCGGCTTCAAGCTCCAATCTGTACGCTTCCTATGGTACACAAGGAAATCTTGCAGTCCAAAGTGTTAAAGCCTATATGGATGATTCGGACGCAAGTAACATTGCTGCACTCGGCCATCGCCGCTGGATTTTGAGTTCGCAACTGAAAAAGGTCGGATTCGGAATTGCATCCCGGGACAACAAAAACTATGCAAGCCATTTTAGCACCATGCAAGTTATGGATACGAGCCGTTCAGGAAAACTCAATTACAATTACAACTTGTATCCGAATAAAGGGGCATTCCCGATTGAAGCATTCAATGTGTCACAAGCCTGGTCTGCACAATTGAATCCGGACATCTTTGCGAAGCCTTCCAACTCCGAAGTACAGGTGGAGATCGTCCGTTCATCCGATCAGAAAACTTGGGTACTGGGAGCAAAAACACCGGTTAGCAGTGATCCTGCAAAGGCCTTTTTCAATGTAAATACCGATGGTTATGGATATAACTACGCTGTCATTTTCCGCCCGGATAACTTGAAGTCCCTGAAGGCAGGCGATACATTCAACGTTCGCATTACCGGTTTGAAAAAGAAAGACGGGTCCAAAGCAGAAATTTCATATCAGACACGTTTCTTCTCGGTTAGCAATCCTTCACAAGAACCTGTAACCGATCCACAGAATCCTGGGACAGAACCACAAGACCCTGGAACAGAGCCACAAGAACCGGAACCCGTGAACGAGGATTACTTGGATAATCATCTGATGCAGTTCGAATATACAGCGGATCGTACGCTGAAAGTACGGGGAACACTCACTGCTTATGCAGGTAAAACATTCTCATTCCAGATCCACGGTCCTTCACCTGACGAAAAACATATTCGCACGGAAACGGTGAAGCTGGATGCTAACGGTCGGTTCAGTCTGACTGTTCCTAATCTGGGCGTTTCCGACCTGACGATCTACTTGCAAGTGGACCCAAGCTTTATGTATTTGATTCCTACAGCAAGTAATTCAAACGTAACGTATTTCTTTGAATAGAAGTGAGCAAGAGCATAGGAATCGAACAAAGTAAAATGAAGTAACGAGCAACGTTAAACTTAAAATCTAAAAATAAAAACAGTCGGAATGCATAGGCATCCGACTGTTTTTTATAGTTTATGATATGAGCTTTTGTGATAGGAGCTTTAATTACTTCGGTGCTCCCTTTTTGCGTTTCTTTTCCAACGCGATCTCCACATTTTCTTTCACGCGATACTCCACAATCCGGCGAATGAGATCCTCGGGCAATGGCTGATCCAGCGGAAACTGGACAGACCCCTTTCCCCCTTTATACTTGGAGAGTTCCTCCTGGAAAGCTTGAATTCCCCTGGGAGCAGGGTAAAACCCAATATGATGCTGGTAAGCGGCAAAATGAACCAAATTCCCATGCTGTGCATACGTAGGCATCTGGTAACTGATCTTCTCTTCGGCGTTCGGAGCCGCTTCACGAATAATCTGTCTTATTGCCTGTAATCTCACCTGTACATCAGGTGCAAATTCTGAGATATATTCATCTACCAGCACCGAATAATGGTTACTCTCAGCCATCTTGGACTCCTTCCACCACGGATACATCAATGGATTCGTGGTACGGGCATATTTGTTTATATTGTACTTCAAATGGACAAGCGGAACAGCTATTTTCCTGCAACTTGGAATGTTAAATTTGATTTTTAAGTGAACTAAGCCTTATAATATGTTTAAACAATTAAACATTATAACGGAGTGAGCCATGAACGAGTCGATGGGTAACCAAAAAGTTATTGATATTTTCGAGAATCTAAGTCCTTATCTTCAAGGTTTGGGAGACCCCGTTCGCCAGCGAATCATATCGCTGCTCATTGATCAAGAGAGCATGAACGTATCGCAGATTGCAGAGCATGTCCCCATGTCACGCCCTACGGTCTCTCATCACTTGAAAATATTGCGTCAATCCGGGCTGTTATCGGTTCAGAAAAAAGGTACAGAGATGTATTACAAGCTGGAGTTCAACGATGCGATCGAATTACTCAAACAGCTCGTTCATCTCGTGGAAGTGGAATGTCAGAGCTAGCGCATACCGCGCTGGTGTACTGCATTCCTTTTCTTCACTCTTATATGTTCAATAGTTTAAACATATAAGTACATAAACATATCAACGGAGGTATATAGAATGATTAGAAAAAGAGTTCTTATCGCTGGAGGTTATGGTGCTGTAGGTGCACAGCTTGCCCGCATTTTGCATGACAGGCATCCTGATCTGGAATTGGTACTGGGAGGCCGTTCTGCGGGTAAAGCAGCACCTTTTCCATCCAATCGTGTCCAAACGGTTGTTGTTGATACCAATGCAGACGATCCACTGATTCACGCAGGTGAAAATATATCATTTATCATTAATGCAGTGAACGATCTGGATGATCGGTTACTGGTGTCGGCCGTACGGAGAAAAATTCCCCTCATCGATATAACACGCTGGACTGAGGTGTTCAATCAAGCGATCCGTACAGTAGAGCAGGAAGAGCTTCATGCTCCGGTAGTGCTGTCCTCTGGATGGATGGCAGGAACAGCTTCTCTATTTGCCATGATACTCTCTAACTCGCTGCAACATGTCGAAGTAAACATTCATGCCCTATGGTCGCTGCGGGATAAGGCCGGCCCTGATTCGGCAGCCTTCATGGACCGGATGAGTATTCCTTTTCAGATAACCGAATCCAATACACATCGACTCGTCTATCCCATGACAGATCCGATCAAAGTTCATTTCCCGAACGGGTATACGACCCCATGTTATAGACTGGACACACCCGATCACGTCACTTTGCCTCATACCAGCCATATCGATTCCGCCAGTTTCCGTATTTCATTCGACAGTAAAGTATCTACCTATGCACTCGCCGGATTGGTCAAAACCGGAGTATGGAAGATGATCAGCGGTGAACGTTTCAAGCCATTCCGCCAAAAGTTGCTCTATAATCCAGGAACTGGGAGTGCACATCATCTGGTCATTCAATTGAAAGGGCTGGATGCAAAAGGAAACGACGTTAAACGAACGATGACAGTCTCTGACCCACTCGGTCAAACTCATATGACTGCACTCGGCGCTGCGGTGCAAGCCGAGAAGATACTGATGATGCCAACGGACAAGTCTATGGCTCCAGGCATCTATTATCCTGAGCATCTGTTTGATGATCGAATGGACATGGATGCGGTTACTCATTTTTTCAAACAATACGGCGTTCAAGTAACCCGTTCCTGATCCAGAGACAACAAAAGTCCGCGAAGCCACTCACTGCAACAGTGGGACCATCGCGGATTTTACGAATTATAATGGAGGGATCTATCGTATCAAGTACAAACTTGGGTCTGGAATTATAGTGTCATAGCCCGACCATTTCGCATCAGGTAATCTTCTTTTGTTTTGTAATCCGGCATGATGCTACCGATCCGCCGCCAGAAGGAACGATCATGATTCATGTGGTGAATATGGCACAGTTCATGAATGATGACATAATCCATCACTTCCAGTGGCGCCATCGCCAGACGATAATTGAACGTAAGTTTTTTGTCCCAGCTACAACTGCCCCACTTGGTGGGAGAATCTACGATCTCTACTGACTTCGGCTTCACCTTCAACTCCTGCTGATAGCGACCGATGCGCTCCCCAATCATACGTTTACACTCGGCAAAATAAAACTTCTTCAGATTCGCTCGCAGCTCTTCTTCTGTCAGACCCTCTACAGGGATTAAGTCATGCAATGCATGCTCCTTGCCAAAAAGCAGGAACTTCCCCTTGCCCTCATCTTCGTATTCCTTGGCTTGAGGACCTTCGAGCGCCCGCTGCATCAGTGCGGATTTCTTCAAAATTACATCCCCGTGCTGCTCTACAAGTTGCCGGATCATGTCTTCACTGGTACCATTGGGTGCTTTGATTGTTACCATATAAGGCAAGTCCATCGTGATGGAAACTTTCTTCCGTTTGCCGTATTGGATATGACAGTTAATGCTGTGATTATTTAATTCTATAGTTAACATAATGCGCTCCGCTCCTGAAGTTAATCATTCAATCAAATCAAATTGTATACCATCTCCGGCTATAATGCATACTGTTCGGCGATATATATGTTTGTATTGTATTTTTATACACAATTATGTATTATTATCTAATCATAAAATCGGAGGTTGGATATGACACATACCATAGATTCAGAACATAAAACCATTGAAGAACTATCGCTTAACCACTGGCAACCCTTGTCCACCTTATTATATGACGGCTGGGTACTGCGTTTTGCCAAAGGATATACCAAACGTGCCAACTCCGTTCAACCTATCTACGACTCCACTCTGGATGTGCATAAAAAGATTGAGGAATGTGAGCGCATCTATGCCTCCAATCAGTTAAGTACCATATTTAAAATCACACCGTTTATTCAGCCGGATCATCTCGACCAACTTTTGCAAGACAAAGGGTATACTGTTGTGGATCTGACTCGTATCCAGATCAGGAGCCTGGAAGAGATCAAAGAGCCTGCACACCAGGCTGTACAGATCGACGAACAGTTGACCACAGCGTGGCTGGATCATTTTTGCAGGTTAAATCAGGTGAATGATCTGCAACGGGAAACGACGGAACTTATGTTGAACAATATCCGCACACAGGTAGGTTTCATCTCGCTGTTGATCGATGGGCAAGTCGTCGCTTGTGGGTTTGGTGTCATCGAACGCGGCTACATTGGATTATATGACATCATAACAGACGCTAACTTCCGGAATCGGGGACTTGCTGAACAGATGATCTTGCATCTCCTGCATTGGGCAAAAAGGAATGGCGCTACGTCTAGTTATCTGCAAGTCGTTGCGAATAATGCACCTGCCTTGAAGCTTTACGCCAAGCTGGGTTATTCAGAGATTTATAGCTATTGGTACAGAGTCAAAGAATAGAGTGTTT
Source organism: Paenibacillus sp. FSL E2-0151 (assembly GCF_037993015.1). Classification (NCBI taxonomy): domain Bacteria; kingdom Bacillati; phylum Bacillota; class Bacilli; order Caryophanales; family Paenibacillaceae; genus Paenibacillus; species Paenibacillus sp. FSL E2-0151. The sequence continues at coordinate 1,034,063 of NZ_CP150308.1, read as the reverse complement.
GCTAATCAAGCTTAGCTTGTGGATTCTTTTATCATATTCAGTCTGACAAACAGATTAATTCAAAACAACATCTTGAAAGCAAAACTGCCCTCCTCCTATGAAGGAAAGGCAGTTTTTAATTTTTCTTCGTAATTTTCCAAACTCTTCACACCGTTTATCAGCTACTCCGTACTCTTTCTACAAAGGCAGTTTCACCAGCACCTCATATTTCACGCCAGCCTGTATATTCTTGATGATGTCGCCTGCAATCCGTTGACCGTCAACATGTACCTCAATTGTCCGGACAGTTGCATCCTTCTTCATGTTTACATTCAGCTCAGCCCCGCGGAACAACCGCGTAACTGATGCCTCGTTCCAATCTTCTGGTAACTGCGGCCGCACTTGAAGTCCTTGTGCATGACCTTGCAGTCCAAACAATCCGTCGATCAGACAACGATACACCCAAGGCACCGTGCCCGTGTTGAACAGATGACTGGAGCGCCCAGCTGTACGTGGGAATTGCCGATAAGCTCCGCGATAATAATTCGGGATAAATACGGGTAGCTGACCTCGCTGGAGAATATCCTCGCCATTAGGGCCCGGAATCATTTTACGCAACAGACGATACGCCTTCTCCTTCTCGCCCACCAGGTACAACGCATAAATATAGAACGCCGCCGCGTGATTGTACACAGCACCATTCTCTGCACTTCCCGGATGTTTCTGCGTGACACGACCTACATCCTCCCGCATGGCGGTGAAAGACGGCGCGAGTTTCTCGACACCATATGGCGTCTCCAATTGCTCCTCTACCGCACGAATTAACTTCTCCTGTTTATCTTGATCCGCAGCACCGCTCATAAGTGCCCAGCTCTGAGGATTGATATAGATGCGCCCTTCCACGTCTTTGCTTACACCAAACACTACGTTATCATCCGTAATTCCGCGGGCATACCAGTCCCCATCCCACAGATACTCATTGGCTACCGCATTTGTCTGAGTGGCTTCCTGACGGAATTCCGCTGCAACCTCGCCATGCCCTGCCTGTTCACCAATATCTGCCCACACATTGAACGCATATGCCGACGCAATGGTTAACCAGCCGGATACCCCTTTGCCTTTGTACCCCACCATGTTCATCGGATCACACCAGTCACCCTGATTGATATAGTTCAACCCACGCGCATCACGCTCATGGATCAACCAGCGCATTGCAAGATTCATATGCTCCAGTACGGAAACCTTTTGTTCACTGTCTGTAAAAGCAACTTGTTCCTCCAAAATGCTATAGTCATTCGTTTCATCCAAATAGGTCTTCATACAGACTGGAAGCCAGATACAGTGATCGGTATGAGGAACCTGGTTAATATATTTCAGTTCTGCGTCCGGGTGCAAAATAATGCCGTCTGGCATCGCGCCGCTTATATGCTGCTGAGAGAGAGCGGTCAAGAACGCAGCCCGCGCAATCTGCGGCTGAATGTAACTCATGCCCATGTTGTCCTGCAAATAATTCCGCGTCTGCGGATCAGTTGTAAGACGATTCGTTTTGCCATGATAGTACATCTGGCGAGGCAGCCAGTGATTCACGACATTATCTAACCAGCTGTCCGGTGTCTCAATCTGGATGTTCCCTTGCCCTTCCGCAATATACTCAGCATATTCCTGTTCGGCTGCGACGAAACCATCCTGTCCATCCTTATTCTGCTTCACAAAATAATGCTGACGAATGCCCTCAATCTCTGTCTCATCATGAGCCGGACCAAAGATAAATCTATACGCCTGCTCCGCTCCCGCTTCCAGTTCGACTCTATATTGCAATACAGCTACAGGTGTCTCGTACCGTGCATCTCCACCAGCCAGTGTCTCCGACTGCAGGGCCGAAGGATTATGTAGTCCACCTTCGCCTTCAAAAGTCTCATGATTCACTTCCCACGCGGTCGGCTGGTGATCTGCAAGCAGATAGGTTTTGTCACTATAGTTTTTGATTTTGCTATAATCCTGATATTTCTGATACGGCGTAATCGCCGAGCAGACAATGCCCTGCAAATCTTCCACATATCTACCGGACTGGTTCATCCAGGACATATAACCGACCGTATAATACGGGTAGATACTCAGCTTGCGTTTTCTCGAAGACAGATTGGTTACCTTCACACGCCACAGCTCCATGACATCTTCCTTCGGCAAACGCAGGGACATCTCGATGCAAATGTCGTCCTGAACCACCTTCCAATGAATATCGTGTTTACCAACAGCGAACGTATAGCTATCCGCCTGCTTGCGAACCGGTTCATACGGGGCTGAGAAAATTTCGCCACTTATTTCATCTTTAATGTAGACAAACCGTCCCGGATGGTGGGCATAGTATGGCTGCTCCGGTTGCATAAACGTCTTGGCTTCCAGGTTGGGCGCATACGAGTATTTAGCAGGTTCGGGCTGCATGAATTGGGCCACCGCGTACCCCCGGCAATTCACATGAATCATCATCTTTTCATTCCAAAGGAATCCGGATGCCTTCGGTAAACTTGTCGGGCTTGTTAGTTCAACATATTGATTATCTTCCGTTGCTTTAATCATCACTGAACCTCACTTTCAGATTATGGAGTTAAAAGACAGAAAACGTTTTAGGTAACTTGTATACAACTTAGTCCATTATAACACGGGAACGCTTACAAAGAACTGAAATCTAAAAAAGAGCTGAGAAACTCAGCTCCGATTACGTTCCAATTGTTTCTCGATGCCCAACCTGTCGATCTGTATCCAATACTCTGCAATTTGTTCGTTTTCCACTCGGTATACCGCACTGGCAATTTCAATCACCGGGAGGTTGGTTGGGCTGTATCCGTTCACTTCGCCGATATGGGTACCCGCTTGTCTCCAGCGCACATAAACTTTATCACCTTGGGCCAGTAACTCCTGAATTTCGAGTAAAAACTCCCCGTATGCTTCAATCATCTCTCGCACATGATCCACATAATCGGAAGGGGTTCGGGTGACCGTGACCTCTTCTTCAGATATCACTTGATGAGCCAGCACTTGTTCCGCCATCACTCTGCTTGCATAATCGGGATTCCGCCCTGATCGGACCTCTTCAAAAAAGGTTCTGACAATCTGTTCTGCTGTCATCTGAGCCCCTCCTCAAATTATTCTGATATATATATATGTAGTAACTCTTGTATTTTAACATGGTCCCCCCGCTACGGAATTACAACTGTTCTATTGTTCTACAGGACTTATCCCCTCCCCTCTCACCTGTGCCACGCTAGGCAGTTATGCCATTCTGGACCCGAAACCAGAGCAGAAGTAACTTAGTTACACAGGAATCCCCTTTGCTTTCTAACAAGCAAAGGGGATTTTTTGTCTATTGTTAGATGACTTCAAACCATTGATTTAACCTGTTGTAATCTGGTAATAAAAGAAGAAATAAATGCTTTCTCTTTCATGAGATTCTCTTGTAATCTCTCACTTATTTTACTGAGTGTACTTGTATCACGCGTTATATTGTACTTCAGAACTATATTTCTCAATTTAAAGTAGTCCTGTTTCAGAACAGTGCTTAATTCCATAAAAGTTGCATCTGGCTCAATGATTGATTTCTCCATTAAATAAGATAAACGTAACTCCATTAGTAGCTTATGTTCATACAAAAGATGAAAGACCCGTGAATCCAATGTTTCTCCAACTAGGGCTGCCTGCTCAATGTCGGTAAAGATGCGTTGAATGGCTTGCATTCCAAAATCGTATTTCTGATCTCGCACTAAGTCATATGTCTCGCTTGAGTTAAGATAGTTTTCCATCGCCGTTATAATCTGCTCCACATGAATTGCATAATTGATATTCTGAATTGGCTTGAGGAATCTCACTTCTGTCCAAAAACTGTACTCATTAGACATGGTCCAGTAGCCTTTCTCAAGTTCATCCAGACTACATACGCTTTGTATGAATTTACCATCATCAAGATTATCAGCAATGTATATCAAATTTTGATCCAGGTCATACCCATACACTAATAATTCATGCATGAGATGTTCTTTTTGATAATAGTCTGTACACGCAATGTAGTATCTATCTGCATAAATATATAGATAATATCCCATATCTATCGCTTCCGTAATCACTTGTTTAAGTGATGTTCCCCATTTGCTAATCACAATTTCTTGTGGCAGGTTGTAAAAGGAAATTCCCGGACAGGTACTTAGCAGAAACTGATGAGAATCAAACGAAAAAATTCCCCATCCATGTGCATACCTGATTTGTATAAAGTTATTGAAAATCCATGGCCATAAATCTTCGTGCATAACGGATGTTAATGTCCCATATGATGTGTACGTGCTTATGACAGGGTCACCTAGTTTAAGTACATTCTTGGCCATTACAGAATTCCTCCTTCGATTCCTAGGCATAGTGTATTGATCTGAACAGATTCATTGTATAAGCAACGCACTCTCAGAGCTGGGAGCGAAGATGATGTTCTTGAATATATTACCATGTACCTTTCCTGTTTTATATAAGAACGCTTTCATATATAAAAATATTTTATTTCTCTCATCTTAATGACAAAAAAGAGGATACCGCCCCCAATATGGAGACCGTATCCTCTGATACCCTGATCGGATTACCTGAAACTATTTACGGACTAACCGTACCACCATTTGCATTCAATGTCTCCCCGCTTACATAACTGGATTCCTGGCTTGCCAGGAACACAAATGCCGGAGCCATCTCGGCAGGTTGTCCTGCTCGACCAAGCGGTGTGTTGGAGCCAAAATCGGCTAGCTTCTCGACCGGTTGTCCACCCACGACCTGGAGCGGTGTCCATACTGGGCCTGGTGCAACAACGTTGACACGAATCCCTTTGCTCCCCACCTGTTGGGCCAATGCTTTGCTGAACGTGTTAATGGATGCCTTCGTTGTTGCATAATCCAGCAGGATTGGCGAAGGTTTGTATGCCTGAATCGATGATGTGTTGATAATGGAGCTGCCCGGCTTCATGTGTTTCACAGCTGCTTTGCAGAGCCAGAACATGGAATAGACATTTGTTTTGAACGTTGCATCGAACTGCTCGGTGGTCAGATCCGCAATCTGCTCCACAAACTGCTGTTTACCTGCCACGTTAGCAAGGATATCAATCCCGCCAAGCTCTTTTACCGCAGATTCAATGAGTTCTTCACAGTATTTCTCATCCTTCAGGTCACCTGGCATCGTAATTGCTTTGCGACCGGCTTCCTCAATCAGCTTCACAACTTCCTGCGCATCTGCTTCCTCTTCCGGCAGATAGGCAAGAACGACATCCGCGCCTTCACGAGCAAACGCAATCGCTGCCGCCCGGCCTATTCCGCTGTCGGCCCCTGTCACAACTGCTTTGCGTCCTGTTAAACGTCCGCTGCCTTTATAACTTTTCTCACCCGCATCGGGAACAGGGGTCATCTCACGCTGGAGCCCCGGCTCATCCTGTTGCTGTTTCCACTCCGGTGTAGCCTTCGGATATTGTGTCGTTGGATCTTGCATGTTGTGCTGGTCTTGATTAGCCATGTTCAATTTCCTCCTTGGTTAGTTACACGATACCCATCGTATAAACGTATTTTTTTATTTGTTGTGAATTTAATTTGCGTAAAAGTTGCACTCTTTCCTTTGTAACCGAGATAGGTGGAATTTAAACTAAGCCCGCCCGAATTCCCTAACGACTGTCTAGCATTGAATCTCCTCTAACTGGAGATTGTATAATAGAACATGAGGTGATCTCGTTGAATGCAAACAAAGAACCCTATTCCATCGGTGAAGCAGCCAAACTGATCGGCTCCACGGTGAAAACGATCCGTTATTACGATGAGATTGAACTGTTACAACCCTCCAATCATACGGAAGGCGGGCATCGACTTTATACAACGCAAGACCTGTGGCAACTCGAACTCATTACAACGCTTCGTTATCTGAATTTCAGCATACCGGATATTCGAAAGCTCATGTCGGGTGAACTGGCGGTAGCACAGGCACTGGATCTACAGATTGAAGCCTTGGAAACCCAGATCGGCACGATGAATTCCATGCTCTCCATTTTGCAGCAAGCGAAGCAGCATGAAGAAGACACTTCACTGCATTCGGAACAGTCTCTCACGTATATCTCCAGTCTGGTAGAATCCCTGACGGCCAATGCGAGCAGGCGAAAACAATTCGTTGCTGCCAAGGTGGATGAATCCCATCTGCTGGATAGCATTCCGCAGGACTGGAGAGTCTCGTTTCTGCACTTTTTCGATAAATACATGATGAAAGATACCAAACTGACGGCTCAGCAAACACTGGCTTGGAAGGAAATTCAGGAACTGATCAATGATCCGGCCTATTGGGCTGATCTGGCTCGGCTGGAGGTTCCATTCTTCATTATGGCGAATCAGCCACAAGTCGAAGCGGACGTCTGGGTGAAAAAAATGGAGGCTATTCGCATTCGCACTACCGAAGCGCTGGACAAGCGTTGGGCAATCGATAGCCCTGCTGTGCAAAGCATGGTGTGGGACTTTGTGTTGATGTATGCAAGTGTCGAGCATGCCGAAACACCTGAAGTATTTTTTAGTAAACAGGCCCGATATATGCTGGACTCTGTGACGGATCGCATTCTGCGTTTTAACAAGCTATGCAAGGTGATGAATCCCGATTGGAGCCAGATTGTAGATGGCATTAACTTGTTGCAGGAGGGCATGCGGTTACGATTAAAACAAATGGAAGAAGACTGAACTCCAGTCTCCTTCCATTTTTACGTTTAGCCTTTTTTCAAAAAAAAGGATTCATGTTCTCCCACTTCCTTGTCCATATGGAGCGGTTGCCCTTTCAAGTAGTGGTTGAAGAAATCAATCGTTGTATCGTTAACCAATTGTTGTGTCCCCCGCGCTTCTACACCCTGTGTCCATTCGAGCAGTGGAGAGATCAGGTAGAGGTCGGAGAAACTCAGATGTTTGGTGTTGGTCAGCTCCATCCAGAAGTTACCTCCTGCGGTTACCGGCTCATAGCGCTCGTACACTTCCTCGTAATATTTCTCGGCTTCCCGACGGGTCGTGCCCATCGCAGCAATCTCTTCGTCACTCATCACACTTGTACCTGCAACGGTTGAGTCTGCACTCATCATCAGGAACGGCTTGCCCACGCCTTCCGCAGGGATACGTTTCTCGCCAAACAATACACCGTCCATATTCATGCCTGCTTTCACACGTGGATCATCCATTAACATCTGTACTGTCGTTGCTCCGCCAAATGAATGCCCAAACATGCCGATGTTGTCCAGATCCATATGTCCTGTAAAGCGTCCACTCGGATCTCCCGCAGCCAACTTCTCTACCTCATCCAGTACAAACTGTGCATCCTTCACCCATGTCTCATTCAACTTGTCCATGTAACTGAATTGCAGCTGTTCAAAGCCTTCTTTTCCTTCGGATTCAAATTGCGCCACACGTCCATCCGGGAATACGGACACCAGACTGCTATACGTGTGATTAATGCCTACAACAATGTAACCTTGACTGACCAGTTGCTCGACCTGGAACGTATTCTGATTTTCATAGCCATGTAGACCATGAGAGAACAGAACAACCGGATACTTGGCTTCGGCATCTGATAATTGAGCTTCCTGAATCGCATGTGTTTTGACCTGACTCAGACTGGAAAATAAAAGCTTTGGCAGTTCCAGCACTTCATTGAAGGCTGTCGCATAGATATCCGGCTTACTAACATAAGGAGCTGTTGCACCCTCTGCCTCTGGATTCGTTGGATACCAGATCTGTACCATCAGCTCCCTTTGGTCACCGGTAGTACTCGTCAGAAGTTCATCCCGACTGCTATCTGTCCAATCGTAGGATACCGTTCCGATTCCATAAGGACCTGCTGGCTTGGCAAACGAAAACACCGGGAACAGCAGCGGCAAGCCAATGCTCACAACAGCGTATAGCAACACCAGGAAAGACGTTGCGATGATTCGAACACGTCCGAATTTCCCCGCCACAGGTGATTTCGAAGCAGATGCCCCGGAACCTTTGCTGTTCAGCGAGGTTACACCTGACTGTTGCTGGCGTCTTGCCTTTGTAAATAACACAACCAGTGGAACCAACGTGAGCAGATACGCCGGAATCATCGGCCAACGTAGTCCTTCGACCACACCATGGATGATCAACAGCACACCCGATATGACGAATCCACCCCATACCATTTTCCGAAAATGTTGACTCTGTCTCCCAATCCCGATTACCCCCACGAACATAAGCAGGTTGAAAATAAGATAAATCCATTCTATTGTCCTCATATACTTAAAGCCTCCCATTCTGCCACGGATTAAATCGGAATGATATTATTGCGCAGCAGCTATTATATAAATTGAACTAAACATTTACACGAGAACGTAGAGGACAGAAATAACCTGAAGAAGCGGATGCGTTCGCCTTTATCCCCAGATTTTCACCTTTGTAAAATTAAATCAAAAAAATCAGGGGATAACAGCGATCAGAAGGTTGTTCTGTCATCGAAGTGGCAAGTGTAAATAGGCTTTAGTGCAATCTTTATAACTCCAATCTTAAAACCTCCAGTTACAGGAGATTCAAGCATGAATTTTGCGGATAAAAAAATGCACTCCTTGAATGACGCTGAATCACCCGCAGGTTCTCCATTGTATTCAAGGAATGCACGTATGAAATTACGATATAAGTTGATTTTTGAATATTAGACTAGCGATCTTCGCCGCCATCTATCCGTTGTCTTTTTCCGATGCCAAATGCGAAATATCCTGCCACCACGATTGCCATGAACGTAGCTCCAACAACCAGAGGCAAGCGCGTATCCGGGTTAAACGCCATACCGATAATGACCAGGATCAGATACACAATAATAATGTAATTGCTGATCGGGAACCATTTGGACTTGAAGTTATGATCCGCCATCTCATTGCCCCAACGCTTTCTGAAGCGGAACTGGCTGAACGCCAGCGCGAACCATGGAACCATGCCCGGAAGAACACTTGCACTGTAGATGTACAGGAACAGCTTGGAGTCCGGCATCAGGTAGTTCAGCACAACCCCAATCAGCAGCAAGGAGATTGTAATGACGATACTGTTGCGGGGAACCCCGCCTTTGGACAGCTTTTTGAAAAAGGCAGGTGCCTGCCCATTCTCAGCCAGTGTGTATAACATCCGTCCTGCACTGTAGATCCCGCTGTTACATCCCGACATGGCCGCCGTGAGCACCACAAAGTTAATGATCCCCGCTGCAGCAACAATACCAACTTTGGCAAAGGTGAGCACAAACGGGCTGCCCGTCTCGCCCACTTCGTTCCAAGGGTACAGGGTTACGATAACAAATATGGCACCAACGTAGAAAATAAGAATACGCCACACGATATTTTTGATCGCTTTACGCAAAGTGTGTTTCGGATTCTCCGCTTCGCCTGCTGTAATACCGACCATTTCAACTCCCTGATACGCAGCCGTTACGATACACAGCGCGAAGAGGAAACCTTTGATGCCCCCAGGGAAGAAGCCACCATGGCTGAACAGATTCGACAGACCAATGGCCTGACCCCCATTCCCCCAGCCGAAGAAAATGAGTCCTGTTCCGATCACGATCATCGCCACAATAGCCGTCACTTTGATCATCGCAAACCAGAATTCAAATTCTCCATAGAACTTCACAGCCGCCAGATTTGCCGCCGCAATGATGAGCACCCCAGCAAGTGCAGGCAGCCACTGTGGAATATCCGGGAACCAATACCCGACATAGATACCAATCGCCGTAACTTCCGCCATACCAACCGTAACCCATAGGAACCAGTAGCTCCAGGCGGTCAGAAATCCGGCAAGCGGACTAATATATTTGTGAGCAAATGTTGCAAACGAACCCGTGACCGGCTCCTGAATCAACATTTCACCCATAATACGCATGACAAAAAAGATAACGATACCGGCCAGTAAATAGGCCAGCAACACGGATGGCCCTGCCCATTTGATCGTACTCGCCGATCCCATGAACAAACCAACGCCGATTGTACCTCCGAGTGCAATCAGCTCTACATGGCGGGGCTTTAGCCCTCTAGATAGTTGCTTTGATTCCAAACGATTCTCCCCTTTTCTTGTGTACAGATTCCTGATGTAATCTTTAATTTTCACATTCACATTAACGCAATGCAGAATTACTCCACCAAATTGTACGAGATGTGCCGCAGAAATACAACAAGGAATGTGAGGAAACGGATTCACTACACATATAGGTATAGGATAACCGCTTAATGAATATGGCAGACAGATAAGGTGAAGTCTGATTGTACAAGCTGAGCCCATTTCAAAGTGTGGAGTAGAACGATAGTACAAAAAATACAAAAAGAACCCCCTTCAACAGGAGGCTCTCTCAACTCTACTACTTATTACCGAACTATTGCTGCTTCATCATGGCAGGCAGTTCATTCAAAAATTCATGCATCGTGTAGGCATCACGTTTATTCCACTTTTGCTCCACTACATACACGTGACCGTTCTTAACCGCAGGAAGGTCCTTCCATATGGCTGACTTCATCAGTTCGTCATTCTCAGCGGAATCTTCCCCTGCCCCAGCTGCCATCAGGAATACGTGATCCCCGGCAAATGATGGCAGACTCTCAAGTGATATTTGAGCCCATGGCATTTCTTCATCAATCGTTACCTTTTTCACCTCATCAGGTATATCCAGTCCATAAGGTGAGTATAAATCTGCAGCTAACCCTGTCGTCATAACATACAGCGTACGATTTGTGTTTAAAAATATCGTTGCCGTCTCATCCGGACCGATGTTCGCACTCTGTTTGAACGCATTCCAGGCTTGCTCCGATTTCGCATCATAATCGGCCAGCCACTGCTGTGCCTCTGCCTCCCTATTCACCAGAAGACCAAGTATAGGCAGGCGCTGCTCCAATGGAGCATCTACATCGATTCCGACCGTCGGCGCCACTTTCGCAATCTGATCCAACTCCTCCCCTTGAGCGTGAAGACCTGTGATGATCAGATCTGGCTCAAGCTCAACCAGCTTTTCCAGATTCAACGGCGCACCAAGATCTTCAATGTCCTTGACTTGATCCTGATATATTGATTCGAATCGGCTATCCTGACCGACTGCATCTGCTCCAAGTACCAGCATGTCCCCGAAGGTTTTATTATCATAATAGACGATCCTCTGTGGATCAGTTGGAATCTCTACCTTACGTCCCAGATAATCCACGTACTCTTTGGTTTCCGGTTTCTCCGCAGCGGGTTCCTTTTCTTTGACGGTTGTCTGCTGCGTTGTTCCGTCATTTACCGACGCACCTTCATTGCTACTGCAAGCACTCAGGCCGATACTCAGCACCAGAACCGCACCAATAGACCATCCCCATCGTCTCACACTATACATGACGTTCTCCCCATTCACTCTGTTTTAATGATAATCATTATCACTATCTTCTACCTATAGTAACGATCCCGCATAGGCGCATCAATGGACAATTCCAGGGCTTTTCAGACAATACTTAGCAGGTGTAACACCAAGTTATGTTCTATCTCGCCTATCAATTGGTTGAAAAAAGAGCGCATTTACACTATGCTATTCCATGAGAATCGTTATCAATTAGTAAGGGGATTGTGGCATGAAGCTTCTATTACATACCGATCAGGTACATGGAATCTATTCGCTTAGCGAGATTGATTTTATGGAGGAACCCGTCAGCATACTGCCTTCGCAAGAGCATCGTCTCCTCATTGTCGTTTCGGGAAACTTCAGGTTGGATCTGGGGGAAGAGCCCCTTACTGCCATTGAAGAACAGTGTTTTTATATTCGACCCGGAGGCAACATTGTACTAACCAGGCAGGATCATGAGCCGTTCGCTGTCTATATGTTTTCTTTTCATGTAATTAAAGTTCAGGCTTCGTCCGTCTGGTTTGACACAATTCCTGCCTTTGATGGAAGTACGTTGCGATCCGATCGTTCCTATTCCAGCGTGCACACCATTATTCAGGATATGACTCGTCAACGCCCCTATATCAACAAAGCAGAAAGCAATGCCTATCAACCTATGTTCCATATGCTGATGCTGTCTCTCTCTGAACAGAATACGAAAGCTCACTCTTTGGAAAATACCAGAGATGCCGTTAAACGCACCCTTATCTATTTGCAGGAACACTACGCCGAGAAAATTAAAGTGCAGGAACTATCCGATATATCCGGTGTCTCCTTATGGCAATACAATGAGCTGTTTCGCTCACTGACAGACAAAACCCCGATTGAATATCTAACCGAGATTCGTTTGAATCGAGCCAAGGAATTGCTTTTACAGACAGAAGAAACCATTGAGTCCATCGCCCATCAGGTTGGATTCAATGATCATTATTACTTTGTCAGACGTTTTCGTCAGAAGACCGGGTTGCCTCCTAGAGAGTATGCAGCGATGTATAAGCAAAGCGACAGGGACAAGGACATTCTTTTCCGTGACTCTACAGGAAGGCTATTAGAACTCCCCAAGGACAAATCACGTATCGTATATCTGGATCGCAATACAACAAGTGACTTGATGGCCCTGGATTTGTTCCCAGTCGGTAGTCCCAAGAGTCTATTAGGCCAATTCATCGATACCGCTCCAATGCAAAACACAACTGAAATCAGCTTTCCCCCAAGCCTGAGGAGATCCGAAAGCTGAAGCCCGATCTTATTCTCGTCGCCAACTACTATGGCATTTCTCTGGATGAAATGAATACCATTGCTCCAACCATTGTGTTGGATCGTGAGCAAACATTGGATAACCGCTTGCGGACCTTGGGCCAAATTTTCGGCAAAGAAAAAGAAGCGGAGCGTTGGCTGATCCGCTATGACGCTATCGCCGAATATATGTGGAATGTATGCAAAGACGCATTCGTACCCGGTGAAACTGCCACAGTTCTTGTCGACAGTAATGATGGCAAACTCTATGTCATGGCCTCTCAAGGTCTCACAAACACACTGTACCATGCCAATGGATTCAGACCTCCTCATGAAGTAGCGACATTAATAGAGCAAGGCGAGGCTTTTGTTAAGATCGAGGAAAGCGATTTTGAGCGTTATGTAGGGGATCGTATTTTTATGATTTCTGCAACTAGAGATGGGGACGTCACTGACCCTACTTCTTATGAGCGCGACGTGAGTTGGATGGAAAGCCCCTATTGGCGTGATCTTCCTGCGGTGTGTAACGGCAAAGTGTATCACGTAGGGCAGCATTGGAATATGGAGGGTGCGCTGGAACGTATGCAAGTGCTACATGCTTTGCCAGAACTGTTGCGTAATCAATCCTACCCTGATAACTCGTGATGATAAACGAATCTGAAAACTCACAAAAAAGAGCTACCAGAAAAATATCTTTGGCAGCTCAACATCCATTTTTGTAATCATCCGGAAGGCAAATGAACCATCACCGTTGTCCCCACGCCCACCTGACTTTTCATTTCGACAGTTCCGTGATGAAGCATCACGATTTTTTTGACGATGGCGAGGCCCAGACCGTTACCACTAATGCTACGATCGCGTGACAGGTCTGTTTTATAAAACCGTTCGAAAACATAATCCAGTTGCTCCGGCGCTATTCCAATGCCCGAATCGGTTATCGTGAAAAAGATTCCATCGACAGACTGGCTCGTGCGTATTTCGATACGCCCGCCCACGGGAGTAAACTTAATGCTGTTGCCTAGTAAATTCATCCACACTTGGTTAAGCTGGTCCTGATCTGCCCTGATTTTGATACCGTCCGCCAATTCTAAGTGAATTGGAATGCCTTTGGCTGACCATTGAGGCTCGCAAGTCACCACCACTTGCCTGATTTGTTCATCAAGATTATAGGTAGTTGTCTCGAACGGATGATGATCGGAATCCAGAGACGCAAGCTCCAGCAGATTATCACTTAGTCTGGATAGTCGTCCACTCTCCGTAATAATGATATCGAGATAATAGTTACGATCAGCCTCCGCAACCAGGCTACTGTTTTTCAAAGCCATGGCAAAACCGGAAATAGAGGTCAGCGGCGTTTGAATCTCGTGAGATACATTGGAAACAAAATCCTGTCTCATCTGTTCCAGCTGTTTAAGCTCACTCGCCATTTCATTGAAACTCTGCGTCAATGCTCCCATTTCGTCCACACGTTTTGTTTGGATTTCCACATTAAAATCACCCTTCGCCAGTCGTTTGGTTGCCCGCGTCAATACCTGAATCGGCTTCACCAAATACCTTGCAGCAATAAGGATACAAAAACTTCCGATCAACAGTGCAAGCAATAATACCAGCAAAACCATCCGATTAATGATATTTTCATTCTGCGGAGAATACTGCATAAACATGGCTTGTGGTTCCCCTTTGTATGGAAAAGGAAGACCTATGAACGTCTGCTCCACTTCTCCGGGAGAACGATAGATCTGACCCTGCAACACCATTTGAACCACTTCTGGTGCAATTTCAACGGTCTCTGTATGGTCTAAGTCATAAAAGGTTACGTTACCCGAAACGTCATATAGATGAATGGGATAGGTGGACACTTTAACCATACTTTTGATGAAAGCATCCCTGTCCTCAGGTTGCGTTTGCTCATATAGACGGATCAGTTCCTCCCCTACAGAAATCATGTCATTCTGACCGATATGATTTACTTCTTTTTTGAAAAGGAAGATCCCCACGAAGAAAGAGGTCAGCAAGCTGAAAACAATGACGACTAGAAACGTGCAAATAATACGAACATATAAGGTTTTGATCATGTGATGACTAACCGGTAGCCCAGACTGCGAGCCGTTTCAATCTGAAAATGGTGTGCATCACCAGCGAATTTTTCCCTTAGTCGCTTAATGTGAACATCAACCGTCCGGTCATCCCCTTCGTAGTCACTCCCCCAGATCTTGATGATTAACTGTTCTCGGGTAAATATCTGCCCAGGCTGGTTTGCCAGCATGAACAGCAATTCAAACTCTTTTAAAGGCAAATTGATTGTTTCCTCTCCACGAATCACTTGAAAGCTGCGTCGATTCAGCATAATGCCCCCTAGTTGAATGGTCTGGGAGGAGACAATCAAGTAACGTTTCAGCAAAGCTTTTACTCGCATCACAAGTTCCAGCGGATCAAAGGGCTTCGTTAAATAATCATCTGTTCCCAACTGAAATCCCTTTACTTTCTGGGCCGATTCCCCTTTTACCGTGACCATTAGCAATGGCATATTCAGATCCATACGCCGGATCTCCCTGCATAATTCCCAACCATCCAATCGCGGCATCATAATATCAAGGATAACCAGATCAATTGGGGATTTCCCCACAATCTCCAGTGCTTCCGCACCGTCCTTGGCTACCACAATCTCGAATCCTTCATTCCGCAAAAACAAGGTAATCAGCTCACGAATATGCACATTGTCATCCACAACTAGGATTTTGGTCATATGAAATGTATGCCTCCGATATCTATCTTGTTCTTCCTATCTGGGCGCAGGTTTTCAACCAAAATACCATCCCAGCAGGTTCCAATGATAGAAAAATAAACTCAAGATCACTGCTGCTACCATTACGAACGTATAGTGCACACGCTTCAATAACGTCCAATATTGGTTTTTCCATGCCAGGACGCCCATGATGAATATTGCCGCAGTCAACCCTACAAGGATAATCGGCATAAACAGATAGAGACGTAAAGATAGTGGAATATGGCTAAGCCGATCAATCAAATCCATGTTCATCACCAGAAGTGTTGCACCCAAGGTTAGCAATGCCCACACGGACGTAACGGCTGACAGTCGAACTGCCCATTTCTGTGCTTTTGGCATCACTCTGATTTCGCGTCTGCGATAAACAAATCCATGCAATACAGTGATGAATAGAACAACCGAAATGCCGAGCAAGAGGAGCCAGAACTTCGATTGGTTCATTAACGGTGCAGGTTCCAGCGGCATTGGGTTTAATATATCCAGAAACAGATACGTGACCTTGCCCTCTGCATCGGTGCGGAACCCCATCTGATGTGTCCCTCCGACCTCCTGGAATAAATTCACGCCAATCGGAGTATACACTTGCTGATCTGCACCACTTCCAATAAACAGTCGGTTATCCGAAAACTCAATATTGATTTGAGTCAGAAAACTGAAAAACTTATCGATCTTCGTGTGATTACGGCGTGTAAATTGATAAGAGCCTGCATATTTTTCCAGAGACTCCCCGAATTCGATAGAAGTTTCATTAGGCTGCTCCGTTGCATGTACAGGATAGTATCGGTCAAAAAAGGCTTGCGCCAACCCTTCTGCTGCCGTTCCGCCTTCCCCTCCACTATAGGAAACAAAGATGCCCACTTTTTTGTCCGGTACAAGATAAAGCGCTGTATTAAACAGCTCATCGGCCCCTCCATGAGAGATCACACGCAGCCCATTCATATTCAACTCATAAAAGCCCAGATCCATGGCGGGTAAACGTTCATCAAACTGGAATGCCGGAGAATGCATGAGTTTGGCTGTTTCCGGCTTGAGTATTTGTTTATCTTCATATCGCCCGTCTTGAAGATGGGCAATCATAAAATGAGCCATATCGTTCGCCGACACGCTCGCTGATCCCGCAGGACGAAATCCTCCCTCATACGTTGGCCGTTTGGTTACAAACTCGCCGTTAGCTCGGGCGTATCCAAGGGCGGCATAAGGTTCCAGAGACGCTGGAACAGGCTCCTCTACCGTAGCATAATTCATGCCCAGCGGATCAAATATATTTTTCTGTATATAGTCATTGTAGGCAACACCGCTCACTTCTTCGACGATAAGTCCCGCGAGTGAAGCGCCATAATTGGAATACGACAGCATCTCGCCTGGTGGCTTAACCCGTGCAGGCATATGTTTCGCCATCGTTTCAGTAATAGAGACGGGAAGTTTCCCCGGATCGGTAGTGATCTGATAACCTACACCGCCTTCCTCAAAGCCTGCGGTATGGGTCATGAGATGGCGCAACGTAATCGGAACCTCATAGGTTCTCGGTATTTTCACCGTTTTCAGATAAGTGTTGACGTCTGTATCAAGATCAAGCTTGCCCGCCTCAACCAATTGCATCACGGCGGTCCATGTGAACAGCTTTGTTGTTGAAGCAATTCGAAATAAGCTGGTTTCGGGATCAACGGGTTTATTTTCTTCGATGTTGGAATGTCCGTATCCTTTGGAGAGCAGGATCTTCCCATCCTTCACAATCGAAATGACTGCGCCTGGAATCTGTAAAGATCGCATTTGCACATCCATCATCCCATCCATGAATGCCGTTAACTGATCAGTATCCTCCAGATTAGCTACGACTCCTTGCTCCAATTTGCCCGAATTTAATCCCGGATTGGATACTGATGCCGATAGTGGCATGGTCCCTAATCCAGTCGCCCCTGATATCATGCCTAACAATAACACCAGTAAAATCATTTTCCCAAAAAGCTTTCTTATCAACGATGACATAACTTGCCCCCACCACTCCGTATATTTTTTAATACCTGTTCCTTACGCTTTCTTTCGAGAGCATATCAAGCACGTATGAACGGAGCGTGAACCTTTTTTTCATATTTTGCCAAATCAAATGACCTTTAGTAAGATAGGAGCAGATTGAATAGGAAAAGGAGACTTTACATGCCTGACTTTTTACTGGTTTTATTTTTGTTTAACCTGTCTCTCTTTCTGCTTCACGAAATGGATGCCATCAGGCGGTCCGAGTGGAAATTGTTTATGGTGTTAAAAGATATGGAAGATGATAAAGCCTATAGGTATTTCACTTGGATTCACCTGCCAATGTATACCATCATCCTCTCTCTTCTTTTTAGCTCATATCAGACCGTTACATTTTGGGTGTTGGATATCTTTTTCATCATACATACCGTATTACACTTCTTTTTCGAAAAACATCCTAGAAATGAATTTAAAAACGGGTTCTCCAGATCATTGATCTACCCTATGGGAATAATTGCTTTAGTTCATTTGATATTCCTAATCATCTAATCTGTTTACATCGACGGGATGAAGGAAGCTGGAAGGGTATTGTTGAATAACAGTGAATATGGAGGTGTGCCTATGCAGCAGCATCATGCAGAACGAGTTGAATTATTTGTTTCCAATACCCAGATCATCAAGAAGTCGTTCAAATGGCAACATGCGATGATGCAACGTCTGGTTGCCCTGCTCTATGCAGCGGAGAATAAAACAGCGGATGGGGAAGCTATTCTTCAAAGCCATGAGTTGATTAAGCAAAACACAAAACTCTTCTCTGCATTCAGAGGTAATTCGGCCATTAGCATTGCTGCCATGCTCTCCCTTACAACGGATGAAGAGACGAGACTGGCAGACACCTTGCATGTCTATGACTTGATGAAAGAGATCAAATTTCGCAACTCCGATTATCTGGTTATTGCCGCCTATCAGATCGCTACTCAGACATCACCTGACCAGTTTCAACCTACGGTGGAGCGGGCCAAATCATTTTATGACGGCATGAAAGCAGAGCATCGTTTCCTCACTGGACAGGACGACTACATTTTCGCTGCCATGTTAGCCCTTTCCGATCTCGAGGTGGATACTGGTGTGGCACGTATGGAACAACTATACGGGGAATTAAAAACAGAGTTCTCTTCCAGAAACAGTGTGCAGGCGTTAACACAGGTCCTGGTTCTTGGAGATGATCCCCCGGATGCAGGTGCTCGTGTGATTGCGTTAAATGAAGCTTTTCGCAAAAGGAATCTTCGAATGGACAAAACCTATACGTTAGCCTCTCTTGGAATACTTTCTCTACTGCCTTCGGACAGAGACTCATTAGTGGATGAAGTCGCGGAAACAAATGACTGGTTACGGACTCAAAAAGGCTTCGGTGCCTGGTCAATCGACAAACAGGAGTTGCTCCTGTTCTCGTCTGCTCTGGTAGCCATTCAACATGTGGAGAATCTGCGGAACGGTGTGCTGACGACAGCAATCTCAACCAGTATCACAAATATTATCATCGCTCAACAAGCAGCCATGGCCGCAACTGCCGCAGCATCGGCTGCTGCTTCTTCATCATCATCGAATTGACACTTAGAACTGACTCCCAAATTGTTCCAAGCATAATAAAAAGACGAGTACCGGGGTGAACCCTGAGTACTCGTTTTCCTATGGAACTCAATCATTTCCGACTTAATCATCGAGATGCTTGTCTTTCCCTAATCCAGAACATACAGAGGCAACGTGAAATAAAAAGAACTCCCTTTTCCGACTTCACTTTCTACGTGTATGTTTCCATCATGATACTGAATAATTTCCTTCGCAATCGCAAGTCCAATTCCACTGCCCTGAACCACATGCCGATCATGTTTCTCACGGAAAAAGCGATCAAATACAAATGGCAGTGACTCTTCCATAATACCCGCTCCATTGTCCTCCACACGGATGGTAAGTCGTCCTGGAGATTCACCGTCATTTTCCCATTCCTCAATGGAACAATGAAGACGAATCATTCCACCTGCACCTGTATGCTGAATCGCGTTAAACACCAGATTGGTCAACACCTGAGTAATCCGATCCATATCAATCACGACTTGATATTCACTTCGCTGAGCAGTCGTAATGTTCATCTGAAATTCGTAGCTCATGTCAGCACGTGCGATGTCCAGCCTGAATTTGTCCTGAATGGTATCCATTAACTCCTGCAAGCTCATCATGATAAAGATCATTTCAGACTTGCCCGACTCCAGTCGGGACAACTCGAATAGATCGTGAATGAGACGGTTTAGCCCCAGCGCCTTCACTAAGACCATTTGCAGATATACTTTTTGATCCTCTTCATTATCCACCAATCCGGATACAATTGCCTCCACATAGCCCTGAATCGCAGTCATCGGTGTGCGCAGTTCATGCGATATATCGCTCAGCAATCGTCTGCGTGACAATTCCAGACGGCCCATATCTTTATTTTTTTGCTCCAGCTCTACTGTACGATCCTGAATACGATGCTCCAGGTTGGTATTTAACTCGGATAACTGCTGATTCAACTCTTCAAGCTGCTGTGCGTTCAGACTCAGCTCCTGAGCAGACCTTTTTAACAACAACAGTGTGCGTACACGGCTTATGAGTTCATTACGTCCAATAGGTTTTGATATATAATCATTAGCTCCAGCGGCAAAACAGGCTGTAATTGTATCATCTCGATTACTTGCTGTCATAATTAGAATAGGTAACTCAATCAGACTGTAACGCTCCCTGATCAATCCGCATAGTTCATATCCAGACATGCCGACCATCATCATATCCGTGATCACCAGATCAAAATTCTGCAACTCATTGATACGCACGAGTGCTTCAGTGCCACTGTTCGCAATTTCAAACACACAGGCCAGTGGTGCAAGCTGCTGAATCACCACCTGCAGGTTAACGGGCTCATCGTCCACAATTAATACACGATAAAGTTGGATCTCCGATTCTTTCGCGGAACTGACTTCCTTATTAAGAGCATGTGAACTTGCTGTCTTAACTTCTGCAACAGAACGAAGGGTGCTTACGCCGTTCTGAATGGATTCATTGTTTTGCTTATCCGGTAGCGCAGTTGGAACATTCTTCTTATGCTGCCTGATGGTGAACGAGAAAAGGGAGCCCTGATTCACTTTCGACTGTACTTTAATCTCTCCTCCATGCAGCTCGACAAGTTGCTTGGTGATTTTCAGTCCAAGTCCGGTACCCGTGTTATCAATGGATTCCAGCTTTTCGAATGGATTGAAAATCATTGAAAATTTATCCTCCGGTATGCCAATCCCTGTATCCTCTACCTGAATTTCTATATCACCCTGCACAATCCGTGCACGAATCACGATATGACCCGATGGTGTGTACTTGATCGCATTGCCGACCAGATTAAACAAAATTTGCTGCATTCGATTCTCATCTGCTTCGATCGGTGGAAAATGGGGATCAATTCGATTATGTAATAGAAGATCCCTACCAGTAATGAGCGGTTTAACCACGGTGAGGACTACCTGAACTAATTGGTGCAGATTTATTTTGGTTCGATTCAGACGTACATCGTTATTTTTAAGAAGTGCATAATCCAGAATATCGTTAATCAGAAAAGACATACGTTGACCACTTGAGACGATCATGTTCAGATGCATTCGCTGGTTATCTTCCAACCGGTCATCCATGCTGTGTAGCAACGACTGCGTAAGCCCGATAATTCCGTTGAGCGGTGTACGAAGCTCGTGGGAGGTATTGGCCAGAAACTCATCTTTTACCCGATCCAATTCAAGCAGGCGCGAAGATAAACGTTCATTGGTTTTCATGGCATTGGAAAATTTGGTGGATACAATAATCGACAGACAAAGAATGAGAAAGAGAAGACCATATGAGAAATAGATTCCTGTTTGAATTATACCGTTATTCATTAAAATATCATTCACTACAGTAATGAAGAATACGATGGTACCTGCCAGCATCCAGTGTGCCCCACCAAGTTTTTTCATGGCAGCTCGGACCACATTTTGAATGATCACAATCCCGATCAGAATCGCGTATGCCTGCATGAACAACGCAAACTTCGTATATACCTGAGTAGGTGTGAACAGGATAAATACAGTGAATAGCAACCCTGGAATCCAAAATATACGTAATCGTTTGGACATCTCGTTGGGGAAAATGGAGTAACAAAAAAGTAGAGCAAGTGGAGAGCTGCCCAAGAAGCCTAAATACTCAATTTTAAGGAACGTATCACCGCTCATTCCCGGAATAAGCTCTGATAAAATGTACTGGGAATCAGAGCTGTTCTTCATGGCCAGCAGAATGCAGATCAGACCAAAATACAGAGACTCCCGATTTTTGCGCAACAATGCATACAACAGGATATGGTAGAGTCCCATAATCAACATGCAGCCAATTATCATGCTCTCGGATACCATTTTGTATTTCATGGATTGATTCAATTGATTATATTCACCGATCGTTAGAGAGCCAAACAGACCCGCTTTTCGATGTGTATAGTTCGAAACTTGAATGATAATATCAGCTTGAGTCTGCCCTGCCTCCATTCGGATTAGAGCAGGCACCTTATATGAAGAAGATTCCTTTAACGTTCGTCCGACAATCCCACTTTCGGATACAAGTTTGCCATTAATCCACAATCGGTGTGCGGAAGTTATCCCTGAGGTTAGTAATCCCAGCTCTATATCTTGCTCAGGTAAATCCACCACCAGACGATACGTGGCGAATCCCGTATTATCCAGCCTATGCCCACTAATTTCATAATTCCCCCAAGATTCTGGAACATTAACGTAACTTACCGGACCCGTTCGTTCACTGGCAAAATCCTTGGGCTCCAGCAATTGTTTCCAATAGAATGCCCATTCGCCATCTAACCGACTTCCTTCTCCAGAGGACAGAGCTTCACTGGTAATCGTTAAACGCCCATCCTGAACTTCTGCATTCATCTGATTAGAAGGTAATTCAATCAAGATCAGTACCGTAAAAATCAGAAAAAATAGCATAACAGGGATGATGTAATACAGGAAAGAAGTACGTTTATTCATGAGATTCCCACCACTGTGTCCCCTCTTTTAACTGAATAAAAAACCGAACCACCGGGTTCATGCCTGTATCATAGCACAACCCTATTGTTCAGATGCCATAGTTTTCAAGCCGGCGCTGAATGTTCTTCTCCTGCATGTGAAGATACGTATTGATCCACTGGTGGAGATGCATGCGGCGCGGATCAACGGCGATGGCAATATCGTCATCCTGATCCTCCAGCTGCACATATTGAAGGTCAAGGGAGTAGGCAGGATTCTGATCCAAATAACGTGAAATTTCAAAAGCATCATAGACTGCAGCGATCACTTCGCCTTGCCGCACACGATCAAACAATTCGGAAGTATTCTTGTAGGCAATCTGTTTTTGCGTGGGGAAAAGCTCACGTGTGAAGCCTACGTAAGACGTCCCTTGAACAATGCCGATCTGTGTTCCACGTTGCTGAAGCAGCGTTAGCACATCGGGAAATTCGTTTTTTTTGCCGAGCTCCGCAAGTTGAAGGCGGTTAATCAGCAGTGCTTGTTTGAAATGCAGATACGCATTAGAGAACAGTACTCGCTTCGCACGCTCCAGGGTGATACTCAATTTGGATATGCCGACATCCACCTCCCCGGAAGACACCTGATCAATCACTTCATCGAAAGAATCCGCTGTTCGGATATACTCCGGTTTAACTCCAAGTTTAAGAGCGATGTCGTTGGCAAGCTCAACATCGCTCCCGCGCAGTAACCCTTCTTCATCGGTGTAAAAGAAAGGATAACGGTCCTCTACCTTCAATCCAATCCTCAGCTTGCCCCTGCTCAAAATATCCCGAATATCTTGCGGATATCCTTCTAATTCTTCCACAGTATAAACTCTTGGCTCACTTTCCTTAGCTGCCTTAGCTGCTGTGATGTCCGTTTCTGCTACACGAGACTGAGCCGTTTCAGTCTGCGGACTTGCTATGGTTGATACAGCGTCTCGGGATACGCTTGTACAGGATGAGAGGATAAGTCCTATAGTTAACATGAACAACAGCAAGATGCACAGCCGGCCGTAACTTCTGATCATGGTTAGCCCCCTTCTCCTGCAAGTGGAAGCTGCGTTTTTCGAAAACAAGCTGCACATACGCTCATCTCGTACACTGCAATTCGAATGTGGCAGACTTTGCAACGCGCAATTGAAACAGTTGCCAGTCCACCGACAACCTCTTCCAGTTCTTCTTCCAGCAGTTCATCGGACTGGCGGTTCTCCTGCTCCGCATCGTTTCCATTCTGTTGATATCCCATCTTCTGCCTCTTTCGAAGATTACTGAAGCCGTATTGTCTCAGATCATATCAGAGAACAGACGGAATACCGTAACCCCACGTTATATTTTGACCACTCATGCCCTGACCATAATCAAGTAACAGGCCTAGACCTTGTACAAGCTCTTCCAATTCAGGGACAGAAGGTTTTAAGGTGAACATATCATAGATCTTCCTGCGACTTCGTCCGGCATTTATATGGTTCTCCATACGGTAGTAACCAAACGTTAACGTATTGACCGAGACTCGAAAAGGCGTCATCTCTTTGGCAAAGCTTTTGACATATGCCTGGGCACCCTGGTTATACACCGGAGAAGAAGGAAATCCACTATAGTGCATCATATCTGCCAGTATGGGTACGATCATCTGTCCACTCTGTTTACGCGCCATAAAATGACCTGCTGCACGGGTATATAGAAAGAGTTCACTTAACTGACGATGGCTGGTTAGAGCAAAAGCCGCCGGATCACTTTGGAGCTTAGACAGTTCATCCACCCAGCTACTGCCATGAATATAGAAGTCGAGCCCCTGCATATGCTCGGCAGATGCTGACAGTACGGATTCAATTCCCTTCATTGCCAGGTCCAGCGCAACGATAGTCCGGCAGTTCTTCTGGTCGTGCACAGACAGATCGGAATGAAACTGCTCTGCTTGTTCTGATGTGGCGAAGCTTGCTGTAATCTGCAAGCCACGATGTAACAAATATACAACCATCATCTGCATAGCTGTACTTTCTGCATGATGCACATACGCCGTTTTCATTAGCTTCCCTCCCTCTGATTCCAATTCAAGTTTGCCCTTAACGCAAAAAGCCGCCATCCAGTTTTAATGTCTGTCCGGTATGATAACGTGCCGCAGGTCCTGCGAGGTATATTACCGCCTCAGCTACCTCTTCCGCAGACCCTTGCCTTCCGGTGAGGGTGTGGCGCAGAAAATCATTCAGCTTCTCTTGCGACACCTCCCCCGTCATCTCGGTATCAATCATACCTGGTGCGACGGCACTGACCTGAATGTTGTGTGATGCATACAGGCGGGCATATAACTTCGTCAGCCCCATCAAAGCGCCTTTGGAAGCTGCATAATTACACTGCCCTTCCCGGCCGTATATACCGCTCACCGACACCAGGTTGATAATGCTTCCACTGTCCTGAAGAACCATGTAGCTGACCGCTTCCTGTGAGCAATAACAGGCACCAACATAATTGGTGTCCAGCACCTCATTCCACTGTTGCTCTTCCATCCGCAGTGCCATCTGGTCGCTCGATCTTCCGGCATTATTGATCAGGACATCCACACGACCAAATGTATCAAATACCTCTTTCATCACATCCGCTACAAAAGCATGGTCCGCAACAGAGCCCTTGAACAACTGCATCCGTCCGCCTGCTGCACTCACCTCTTCTGTTAGCTGGTCCGCTGCAGCGTCATCCCTGACATAAATGCCTGCCACAATGGCTCCCTCTGCAATGAATCTCATCGCTATGGCCCGCCCTATGCCCCGTGTTACCCCCGTAACCACAACGACGTGATCACGAAAGGTCATTGGCCTCGCGTTCCTTTGGTCTTTCTGGCCATAATCAGTTCGGCAATAGATTGCACATTTTTCAGATGAATCTGCAACTCTGTCGCGGGAAGGTCCTCGACCATCACGCCGTATACTTCTTCCATACCAACCATAACCTCAAACGCCTCCACAGAGTCCAGTCCCAGTTCTTCACCGAACAAAATCATGTCATCCGTAATTTCCTCTGCGGTGATGTCCTCCAGTTTGAGCCGATCAATTAACAACGTTTGTTTGATTGTCTGTTTGATCTCATCCATCTCTACCTCGTAATTCACTGTCATATGTGTAAGCCTCCTATAATTTTTTTCAATTAACACGGTTCACTCAGCGACGCTACTGACGATTGCCGCAGAATAACTGCCATTAACGGTAGAACTGATGGTCAAAATATGGCGGTATGCAGAAGATCGCTCAGGCAGGCCCAGATGGGCGTAGGTACCTTTGGCAAGTTCGTGCATGGCTCCCGGGCTTACAAGCTCTGCAGCCGCCGCGAGATGTAACATCGAACTGTACGATTCTCCATAACCAGTGCACTCATTAAGGGTCATGATCGGCACGAATTGTGCGACCTCACCTTTCCCCATCGAAGATATGGCTCTCTGTTCTAACTCCAATTCACCGGGACGTCCCACTGAGTTGAGCAAAATCAGATCCATTTGCCCCATGCTGGTTTCAGCTTCATGGAGTGCATCGGTAACTGCCCGGATCAACGCCTCGCTCTGTCTTGAAGCGTCCTGTACTGCGCCAGAAGCAACACCGAGTCCACTCAATTCCGCATAGATCCCGGATCGCGTATGATCAGCTTCTTCCAGGTCACTGAGGACCATACAGACACTGCCTTCCGTCATCTCGTAACGGCTGTCCTGCAATCCTTTGGCCCTGTCGATATCCTCCGCAAGCTGGGATCGTTCATCTCCAGCACCAATCAGACAAGACCTCAGGGCTCCCTCTCGTATCTTGCCCGTTGCATACAATGCCGCAGTCAATCCCTCGTTGCCTCCTGTGCTGAAGGAGCTATTGAATCCCTTAAATTGTAATTTTTCAGCCGTCTGTCCAGCAATGGAATTAATGACCGTATGCGGGAAATAGATCGTACTTGCATACTCCGGGCCTTTGACAAATACAGATTCCAGAAAGTTCGAAATACTGCTCGTGCTTCCTCGTGCTGTACCGTAGATAAAACCCGTATGTTCCCGCTGAGACTCGCCCAGCGCTGCATCCTCCAGCGCTGCAAGGACTGCACCTATCGTATTCTGTGTGAGCTGGTTCATTCTGCGCTCATATTTGCTCTTATCGTAATCTTTTAAGGAGAAGAAGGACGTTTCCGTTACCTGTTTGGTATCCTTACCGAAAGCCCCGAGTACATTTCCCTTACGGATATCCCCTTTGCTGACGGCACCCACTCCAGTAATGACAACACGTCGTCGGGGGACTGCCTCGCCCGGATGCCCTGCAAGTGAATTCTCACGTTCAGGATTCTGCAAGCTTGAATACCGCTCTTCTTCGATTCCATTTGTACGCAGCACAAGCGAAACATTGTGTCCTCCGAAGCCAGAATTGTTGCAGATCATATATTCCGGGCGCATCGGACGCATCGAATGTTGAATGATATCAACATCCTCGCATCCTTCGCGAGCTTCTTCAAAATGAAGCGTAGCGGGAACGTATCCTTGCCTGATAGCGTAGAGCGAGGTAACCAGCTCCAATGCAGCCGAAGTACCTAATGTATGACCAAAATAGGCTTTGCTTGAGCTGATAGGAATCGACAGATTAGGCCCGAAACTACCCTGCAGACCACTAATTTCAGCACGATCATTTGCCTGTGTTCCAGTCCCGTGTGCGTTTACGTATTCAATATCCGTTTTGGATACTCCAGCAAGGCTGATCGCCATCTCCACTGCTCGTTGTATGCCTGCACCTTCCGGGTGAGAAGCCGTCATATGATGGGCATCGTTGCTTAATCCATAGGCACATAATTCAGCATAGATCGTAGCACCACGTTCAAGTGCGGCGTCCAGTCTCTCCAGAACCACAAAAGCAGCACCTTCTCCCAGATTCAATCCGTATTGGGTGCTGAAGGGTGAAGAGGGACGGGAATTAAGTGCACGGAGTACATTAAATCCGGCATATACACTATGCGACAATGGATCAGATCCACCAGCGAGCATCACATCGGCATACCCCCAGCGAATGAGATCACTTGCATAGCCTATGGCATTACCACTCGCAGCACATGCCGTATTTAACGTTGCGACCGGACCTGCCACACCCAGAACTCGCGCTGCATCATCGCCCTGCTGATAAAATGGGTACCGGGACGTATGATCAACGTCCAACTCAGACAGGTTCCACTGTTCTTCCAAAGATAGAACCCCACCGTTACACGTACCCAGCGTAAGTCCGATCCGCGCAGGAAAAACGGATGGCTTTCCACCTGTTCCTTTTGCCCTGTCATGATGCTTCATGTTATCCGCATGTGCTATTGAAAGACCACTATCGATTAACGCTTTCCTCGCAGCAGCGATGGCATACCGTGCACATAAGTCCATGGATAGCTCCGCTGTGCCTGAGAGTACCGCCTCTCGGATGGAATCCTCCAACTGGCCTGCAAGTGAACTCTGTAACTTATCTGTATTGAAGCGGGTGACTTCCCGAATTCCGGTCTCCGCAGCAAGCATACGCTCATATACCATCTGCGGGTGATCGCCAAGTGCGCATAATACGCCCATGCCTGTAATCACGATACGATCCTTCGTGTTGGTATTCTCTCTGTCGCTCATATTCGCCCTCCTCTCCTTATCCCAATCGGATATAACTGCTTCGCTTCTCACTCGTCTTCCAAGAATACGGTGCAAGCCACTGCCGGGAAAGCTTCATCATGATTGGTGTACTTTGGTTAACTGTGAACATCGCGTGGGGGATGCCTGCCTCCGTTTGAACCCGGATGGATCTGCCCAGCATCTGAAAAGCCAGACCGAACTGTTGATATTCCGGCGCAATATACAGTGCATCATACAAGATCCTATCCTCGTCCAGTCGATACGTCATCGACCACCCCTGAACTCCCTGTGTGGATTGAATACCAAAGCTGTTGCTTGGTTCCAGGGGAGCAAAGGTTTTGAACGGAGACAAAAATGAAGGGAAATCAAGCTCTCCTGTTTCAATGGATTGTCTAAGTTGCCCCTCTTCCTGATCTGCCCATAGAAATAACTCCAGCCCATTGGGGATAGCTCGTTCCCTTAACCAGGTGGCCTCAGCAATTCCGCTTCCAAGATGGATATGGAAAACGACTGATTCACATTGCGGCTGTATCCAGCCTTCCTTATGCAATAAAGCTTCGATCGTATCCGTCGAAGACTTGTCAGAGTAATAGCTCAGAGAGAGCGTAGCCATTTCTTTCTCCATACATAAAATTCGTGCTTCCTGGAGCAACGATGTAGCGATTTTTTGCCTGCGCCATGGCTTCGATACGAAGATACACTGTAAGACTGCATGCCCGTATCCACCCCGCTGCTCAAGCACAAGCAGGCCCACGGGGACACCTTGCGATTCTGCTCCGATTAACATGAACCGTTCAGATTCCATTGGATCATTCAAGCTCTGTTCCACTTGTTTGTATAACCACTGAAACATGAACGATTTATACTTCAACCTGTCCTGGAGTGTTAGCCGTTTGATAGTGATCATAGTTATCCTTTCTGGCTGACAATAGTGAAGTGGTTAGACATTGTATGGATACATTCGCAGCCGTAATGATAGGATCAATAATTGGATTCATAGCCAAAAGCAGAATGATGGTGACCTCGGAAGGCAGACCCAGCATCTCCGCAATAACCGCTATCATGCCAATAGAGACAACACCCGGGGAGCCTGCACCAGCAATCGATATCACCACAGCCCCTGCAAGCACCGCGATCCACTGCGACAACGTAAAGTCAAAATCATACAATTGAACGGTAAAGGTGATGCCAAGCGTATACACAAGCACCATACTGTAACGGCACATGATAATGCCCAGGGGTACGACCAATTGAACGATACGCGGATCTTGCTGAAGCTTCATACTCAGTGCCTCCATACAGGTTGGAACGGTGGCGATACTATTCCGTGTACCGAATGCCAGAATTAACGTATCCTTCAATGCAGACAGGACTACCCGGACAGGCTTCCGCAATGTTACAGCCATGATCACAATAGATAGCCCAATCAGAATCACGCTGGAAATGTAAAACATCATGATCAACTTCATCATGGCAGGTAGAATATCCAAATTCAGTGTCGCGAATTGCCCTGCCATCATACAGAAGAGTGCAAAAGGCAATGCGTACATGGACCAGGAGATCACCTTTTGAAACGCTCCAAACAATACATCAGCAATCTTCAGCACGTCATCTCCCTGCGGTGTCCGCATCATGCCGACTGCCACCCCAACGATCACGGAAAAAAACAAGATTTGCAGCGTATTGTTTTCCGTCAGCGCTGTGAATATATTGGATGGAATCATGTTAAGCAAAAACGAAAATATCCCCTGCGGCTTCTCTTCGATGGACAGGGCACTGTTATCGGCGCTCAGATCGTATACAATAGCCCCAAGTACATGTTTGGATTCTTCTGGCAGCCCTGCACCCGGACGAGCGATTCCACCAAGACTGAGACCCAACAGACCACAGAATATCAACGCTATGGTATATACCATGCACATGCGAACGATCATCTTCATCGCTCCGCTCTGGATAAACAGACTGCCGATGCTGGAGATGATGGCGGTCATCATAATGGGAATGACACACATCTTCAAAAAGGACAGATACAGATCGCCAAAACGTGATACGGCATGAGCCAACTCAGGAACGTATAATCCTGCCGCAATTCCAGATACCATACAGAGCACAATCATCCAGAATGATTTGATCCATTTCAATGAGAAAGCTGTCTTCCTTGACACGCAGGCACCTCTTGTTCGTCATTGTAGCCATGGTGACTGCTGCACTGAATTCCTGTTCAGACAGCGGACTTTTCGGCTCGTGTTAAGCAATTTGGAGTGCGATCCTACCTGGGTAGGGGATCACACTCCAATTCATTCCATGCTTTTTAATATAAGTATGAAGTATATAAGGAAGACTACTTGGCTTGTGCGTTACCGTAATTCTCTCCAACACGGATGGCTGCTCTTGCTGCATCCTCGGCAATACTACCCACGCCATTGAAGAAATCAGTTGCGCCGTCTTTGCTACCACCAGCCACAGATTCCAGCTCGGTTTCTGTCAACTCATCCGCCTCGCCGCGTGCTTCTGGCAATACAATCGTTGCGTGGTAACCTGTTCCATCTACTACATTGATTTTGAACTCACGTGGTACTTCTTGACCCGTTTCTTGCTGAATTGCTGCGTAGATGTCGCTTACAGCCAATGCGCGGAATGCCACATCCGAACTTGCCTTAGCCATAACTGCGTTTACCGTTTCTTGAATCTGCTCTTCTGTCCAACTCATGTAATGATTCCTCCAATAGATCGATTTGGTTTCTTACCTTATTCAGCATAACAGCCCAGTTTCAAGCAACGCTCAAGGTTACTTCAAGTTTAGTTCAAATCTTAGGCCAGCTGACGGCTGGCCAGTTCCGCGAAGAGCCCATTCTGCTCCATCAGCTCCTGATAGGTGCCGGACTGAATGATTCTCCCTTTATCAAATACATAGATATGATCCGCCTGCGTAATCGTACTGAGCCGGTGTGCAATCACAATCCTTGTCACCTGAAGCTTGCTGAGGCTTTGGCTGACAATACGCTGTGTCCGGTTGTCCAATGCACTTGTTGCCTCGTCAAAAAAGAGAATCTTCGGCCGTTTGGCAATGGCTCTGGCAATCATTAAACGCTGCCGTTGTCCACCGGATAGTGTACCTCCACCTTCGGAAATTACGGTATGCATGCCCATCGGCATGCTGCGGATGTCATCATCGAATCCAGCCATGGCTGCGGCCTCCCAAGCATCCTGAATCGTCAGATCCGACGTTCCTGTGATATTCGTGAAGATATCACCGGACATCAATTTGCTATTTTGCAACACCACGCCGAACTGACTCCGAAGCAAGCTGATATCAAGCGAACGAAGATCCTGACCATCGAAATAAATAGAGCCGCTCTGAGGTTGTTCGAAACCAAGTAACAGTCGCATCAAGGTAGACTTTCCACAGCCTGATGCCCCGACAAAGGCTACATATTGTCCTGATTTGATATCCATCGACAGGTCGTTCAACACAAGTGCCTGATCCTCTTCATACCGGAACTGGATATGGCGAATCTCGATCGCTCCACTCACCTCACCCGGATCTTCCAACTGATCATGGATTTCAGGTAACGCTTTGAGAATGGGTTTGGCTCGTTCATATAATGGAACAATGTTCACCACGGATAATAGTGCTGTAGCCATACCGAGCATGGCCATAAGGAAGCTGGTAAATGCAGCGAAAAAGGCGATAAACTGTCCTGCCGACATTTCTGAACGGGTAGAGACCACCAGATAGAACAACACCATTGATGTCAGCAATGGGAAAAAGGCTTGAAATACACTGGAGAAGCTATCCAGCATCCGAACTTTATAGGACCACTTTTTCTGCTCCGCAAATGCTCTGGCCCACAAGAAGAAAGCCCGGTTCTCGGCTGCTGCCATCCGAAATTTGCTCATTCCGTTCAATAGCTGAAGTACTGTTCCGGCAATCTGTCCCTGAAGCTCCAACAATCGGCGCTGGTAACGTACCTGTAGCAGGCCAATCGCAAAGGTAAATGACATGGAGATGAGGACAAGACCACCCGCCACCAAGGCAAGAACAGGACTATACCGGAACAATAATGCAAATTGAAAAATGGAGAACACACCTGTTAGCAGCGAACTGATTACTGCACCGGATAACAGCTGCCGAATCGCATTGATGCTTCCCGCTCTGGAAGCCAAATCCCCGGCTGAATAGTTTCGGAAGAACGAAACCGGCAGATTCAGCAATCGATCCCAGATGGCAGCCTGAACCGCATTCTCCACGCGTCCTTCCATACGCAGCGCGGCAAGTGAACCTGCGAGTCGGAACAAGGCAATCGATAACACGACCGCGATGAGGATAAAGGCCATCTGTACCAACGGCCCTCGATAAGACTCCGGTATAATGGTATCCACCAGAATACCGCTGGCGAGCGGGACCATAATGCCCAGTAATCCAGCCAGTGCCCCCATCAGAATCACCATCACGAGATCCCGACGAACCGAGTGGTGAGCACCATACTGAAGCAGGTCTTTGATGCCAAGCTCGCGCGCGGGAAAAGGCCGGTAAAACATGTACGCCATCGGCTGTATGGTAGCCGCCATTTCATCATTAACGAACCCATTTTCCCCGTGCAATGGATTCTCCCAGCGATAAGAATTGGCCCCTGCCGGGATTAATGCAATTGGCTCGCCTGATGTCTCCAGGTATCCAACAAGCGGTCCATTGTCCGCTTCCCACCATTCCCCTTTAAGTGCGACCTGGCGGGAACGCACACCGGAAGCTTCCGCCATCTCCTGGACAGGTGAACGCTTCGATTGGCTTTTTAATTTTCGTGTAACAGGCTTCATCACGATACCAGCATAGTCCCCAACGATCTTGCCTACGGGGTAAAGCGGATCAGTAGAATAAAAAGAGACAACTTGCTGCTCATCCGGCCCGGTAACGGCAATCAGTTTTTTGAGCGCATGGTCCATTAAGGAATCATCATGCTCCGTACGCTGTTGCAAGCGTTCCTGTTCCTGCAAGCGTTCCTTGGCAACCACGACCGCAAGCCTGTTGGCGACTAATCGATGGAAGGCATATAACCCGTGAAGTGACGGGTCTGTGGGTAACCAGGACTGTGTTACTTTTACATCGACCACAGCCGCTTGTTGCGTTTCCAGCCAGCCCGAGGACGTTACGGGTATGTACCAAGCATCTTCTGTAGTAACGGGATGTTCTTTCCCCCAGAGTACCATGCCATCCTGTACTTTAATCCATACGGTACGCATCGGCCTCCAGGTCTGATCAGGTATCAGATTCTGATCTTCCCCAGGTTCCAACAGTGTAAATTCAAGTGGTGAATTCCGTACATTCAGTGCTGCCGACCAACTACCAACCCACTGATCTACCCTGGATGCCAGCCACTCGTTATCCCACTGGTCGTTTACTCTTCGGTTCAGGAGTAACTCCTTATCTATCCGGAATACTTTGGTACCGACAGACGCTGTTAACAACAAGCCCATTCGCTCCACCATCTGACCATTGTCAAAGCCGAACAAGAGCGCTCCCTCATCCAGACTGAACACATAACGGCGTTTATGTCTTGTTCCGGCGTTCTCTCCTTCCATGACTACAGCGAATACATCCACGTAACCGGAAGCCACGTACCATACACTGTTCTCATCCGTGATCAGAATAGGGTTATTTCCTTCCACATCATGAATCGTTCCAACCTTTGTAAAAAATGACTCCATTTTCGGCCTGATCGGCTCTGCCACGCTTTCACCCCCTTCTGCACCCCTGTTACTGACTCTGAATAAGACGGGTGTAATATCCGTTTTGCTCCATCAAAAACGTATGCGTTCCCCGTTCAATTATCTTCCCGCGTTCCAGTACAATGATCTCATCGGCATCCCGGATGGTGCTCAAACGATGAGCCACCGTAATACAGGTCAGACCTCTGCGCCGAAGACTGTCATCGACCAATTTCTCTGTTGCCGGATCAAGTGCACTCGTCGCCTCATCCAGGATCAGAATCGACGGGTTGCCTGAAAGGGCTCTGGCTATTTCCAGCCGCTGTCTCTGTCCTCCGCTGAAGTTACCGCCATTCTCCGAAATCATGTGGTCATACCCACCGCTACGTTCTGCGATATGGTCATGAATGACGGCGTCTTTGGCTGCACGAACGACATCCGTCTCTGGAATCGTTGCATCCCAGAATGTAATATTTTCCTTGATCGTGCCTTCAAGCAGCACAATCTCCTGATCCACAACGGCCAGGGAATTGCCCATCCGATGCCTGGAGATCTCATCCCGACGCAGATCATCAAATCGAATCTCACCTTCCCACGGTTCATATATTCCGGCAATCAGCTTTGCAATCGTGGATTTTCCGCTGCCCGAACCGCCAACCAGAGCCACCTTCATGCCTGGCTGAATAGACAGATTAAACTGATCAATTAACGGTGCCTCCAGCTTGCTGTATCCGTATGTCAGATTACTGATCTGTACCTGACCGGATAACTTGGCACTGTCCTTCTGTTCGTCTGCTTCATCCAGATCCGATTGAATCTGACGATCCACCGGATATTGCAACACGTCATCCAGACGTTTCATGCTTCCTCCTGCTTCCTGAATCGTTCCTGCCAGCATGACCATCTCATTCACAGGCTGACTGAAGCTTGC
The DNA here is from genome assembly GCF_037993015.1 of Paenibacillus sp. FSL E2-0151. Lineage (NCBI taxonomy): Bacteria > Bacillati > Bacillota > Bacilli > Caryophanales > Paenibacillaceae > Paenibacillus > Paenibacillus sp. FSL E2-0151. The sequence goes on along the minus strand of NZ_CP150308.1, from coordinate 999,307 downwards.
CGCAAGACTTTGAAAAGCAACCAACGAACCGATGGTCAACGCCCCGTCCATGACTTGAAAACCGCCAAAAAATAACACGGCAACAGCCCCCAGACTGGTCAACAGTGTGGGAACAGACATCAGAAACTGATTGGATACGCCAAATTGCTGATTGGATTGCAACAGTTTTGCCTGATAACCTGACCATTTGACGAAAAAATCAGACTCAGAGCTATTGGACTTCAACGTCTCAATAACCTGAAGTCCATTCATGGAGACACCCTGCATCTTGCCGCTTTCCTGCAACAGGCGCAGATTCTGATCGTTGCGCTTACGCGTGATGAATTGCATGAATATAACATTAAGCAGGGATACCCCTACCGTAACTACAGCTAGCAATACACTGTACTGCAACATCAGGAGCAGATAAAACAGGATCATGACACAATTCAGAGCAGCGACTGCCAGCTGTCCAGACAACAGCTGCGCGACCCGATCATTGATGGCCACCCTTGATGCGATGTCTCCGCTATGCCGTTGGGAAAAAAATTCAATCGGCAACCGGAGTACATGCCAGAAAAAACGACTGGATGAGCTTAAAGCCAGTTTCATCTCCAGTCTGAGCAAGTAGTAGCGCTGCAGCCAAATCAGCAATGCACGCAGCAGCGCCGTTATTCCCATACCAACCAGAAGCGGGAATAACCAATTGTTCAGATGTCCAAGTAAGACCTGATCAATGAAAATTTTGCTGAACACCGGAATGACCAGACCGGGCAGAACCAGAAACAATCCTGCTATAATCGCATAGACCAGTGCCTTCTCCGAACCTTTGATTCGACTGGAGAGAGAGCTAAGCAGACTTGCCGTTTTGCCTTGTGGGACATAACCCTCCGCAGGCTTCATCGTCAGTACAACACCCGTGAACGACTGATCCAATTCCTCAAAGGTAATCTCCCGCGGGCCCGTAACCGGATCATTGAGGAACACTCGATCCTTCTGAATGCCCTCCAATACTAGAAAGTGATTGAAGTTCCAGTGGATGATGACCGGCCATGGCATGTTTCTCAGATCCTCGGGATTTTTACGGTACCCTTTGGCTTCCATTCCATATTGCCTTGCTGCCTTGAGAATATTGTTCGCTTTACTGCCATCACGGGACACGCCACAGGATATCCGAAGCTCCTCCAGTGGAATGAAACTTTTGTAATTGGAAAGTACGATCGACAGTGAGGCAGCTCCGCATTCTACAGCTTCCATTTGTAATACCGTCGGCGTTTTCACTCTTCTTGGGGCCACTACTCCATCATCCTCCCTATGCCTGTTCGACTATATTGACTCCTCATTTGAAATAGGGAATGACGGTTGCAATCGGTCGCTGCGAATGAACCGTAATGGTTCCATCCATCGTCATTCCGCTATTCAGACGCACAGGCGGACCTTGTTTCGTTGTCCAGTTATATCCACTCGACAACTCCGAGTTAGGTGAGAGATTCACGCGTACTTCCAGCGAGAGACCTTGTGAGGCCATCTGCTCTACAAGACCCTCGTTACCTAATGTAGACTGTAACTCTTGTACCGTTACGGGGAATTCAGATACCGAAACGACCTGCCCGATCATGGAGCCATATTCTTCACGATTAACGGTACTTGGCGAGACACGGACTTCCATGCCCGGAAGTAACTGCTTGCCTTGATTTACGGGCACATACATAACCCCTATTAATTCATCCGTCTGAGACCCGTAGGTCTCCATCCGGAACATCTCCGTTCCTTCACCCACATACATTCCATTCTTAACTAACACCTCGGTGACCTTTCCTGTGTAAGGACTGACCACTTGAGTCTGGTACTCATAGTTCAGTAACTGCTGCTCCTGCTGCTGTTTTAACTTGCCCAGCTCCGCAACACGTCCTGACTTGCCTTGAGATGAGGCACTTTGCAGATTGGTGATAACAAGCTTCGTTTGCCTGATCTGGTCAAGCAATGCCGGTTGCTCGATCCGACCAATCACCTCTCCTTGCTGAACCGTATCATTCTCCACCACTGCAATATCGGAGATTGCGCCTTCTGAAGAGGTGTGTACCGTTTTTAGGCCGCCCGGCCGAATCAATACACCCTGTCCTTCTGCCCTCGTGGTCATGGTGCCAAATACTCCCCAATACAGTGCAGCTGCCAGAATTAAACCTGCTCCGATGAGCATCAACCAGCCGCGGGGAGAGGTGACACGTACCAGATTATCCAGCTGTTCAGGAGAAGACAGCCGCTCAAGGGCTACTTTTCGAAAAACCTGTTTATTCATCCTGACCTCCCCCTTTCGCTGAATCTCGTGATGAATCTGAAACGGGCGTCTCATTCAGGGTCTGAAATTTGCCCTGCTGTAACTTCTTCATTACAATGCTCATTCCCTGAACATCACCCTGGGTATCAAAAAAGTGTTCACCCGTAACCCCCTCCCAAGATGTAAGGTCGGACAAAGCTTCTGCTATCGCTTTCGGACTTCGTGAACCTGCTTCTTCTATACCCGCAGCGAGTAATTTCAGTGAATCATATGCCTGTGCTGCCCATTTGTCCGGTGCCTTACCATAGTGTTTAATATAGGTTGATCGAAAATCTTGATTGACGGTCGATTGTCCCTGATCATCGTATACGGAAGCGACGATTGTGCCTTCTACGGACCCGCCGCCTTGTGCAAACTCAGCCGAATCAAGCGCATCTCCCCCAATGATAGGGGTATCCATACCCGCCGCACGGATTGCTTTGACAAACGTAATGCCTTCGTTAGCCCTAGTCGCTACCATGATCAGATCCGTGTCCAGTGTTTCCCATTTATTCGCAATCCGCATCATGTCGGCTCCGTCCTTATAACCGGATACGCGGTCAACCACATTCTGTCCGGATAGGGTAGCCTGACGTTCAAATGCATTCGCGAGCCCTCTACCATACTCGTCATCGGTATAGTAGATTGCGATATTCTCATGTTTCGTGCCCGCAGCATACAGGGCAAGAGATTGCCCGATCTGATTATCATTCGGTATATTTCTAAAAATATAAGGACTGCTCACATCGGTCAGTTTGGGCGAGGTCGATGCCGGAGACAACAGTACAATGCCCGCATTGGCATATATACGTGAAGCCGGTACGGTTACGGAAGAACCCCGATGTCCAATGACCGCGCTGACGGAGGGATTATCGGCAAATTGCTGCGCAATGGCCATGCCCTTTGTCGTGGAAGCGCCATCGTCCATCTCCAGCAATTTAATTTTTTTCCCTCCCAGAACACCCTCTTTGTTAATCTGCTCCAGCGCCAACTGAAGTCCTTCACGGAATTGTTCATTCTGCTTTTCAAAAGGCCATACAGCTCCCACGATGACTTCATTTGATGAGCTTCCAAGCGTCTTTTCTCTGATCTGGTCTGGCGCAGTGTCAGATGAACACCCACTGATTACCAGTGCACCAAGCAGTACCACACTCCACAACACCCATTTCAGGCGATTCCCCCCACTTCCATTCACTAGACCTATCTCCCTCCAGAGCTCAAACCTGGAACGCCCAAGTTTTAATATCATTAATTATAGAAGGAGCCTAATCATCAAGACCATAAATTGAAATTCAAGTTAACCTCAATTTCATATCAAATTTTATGTATCCAATCGACTTATCCCGGTCCACATGCGATACTTGAAACAGAATACATCGAGGACTTTCGATGAACGATTGGAAGGATACGGACTTTGACCAAAGCGATATACATAAGGAGAATGAAAGCCCTATGTCTTTGAAAAACACGATTTTGATCGTCGATGATGATCATGAAATCAATGAATTGTTAACGATGTCTTTGAAACGGGAAGGTTTTCAGACTATATCTGCATACACTGGCGTGGAGGCACTTCGAGCTGCACAGGAGCATTCACCTGATCTTGTACTCCTGGATGTGCTGTTGCCTGGGATGGATGGTTTTCAAATCTGTAGCGAGATTCGTAAAACGAGTAATGTGCCTATTTTGTTCGTAAGTTGTAAGGATGAAGCCACAGACAAAGTCATCGGACTTGGGCTGGGAGGGGACGACTTTATCTCCAAACCATTTAGTCCAATTGAGCTGATTGCACGAGTCAAGGCTCATATTCGGAGAAACAACATGCCACAGAAACAAGAGGAGCAGGTGGATGAAACGCTGGTATTTGATCAACTACTCATCGACCCAGCCACCCATCGTGTACTCGTCGGTGACAAACCCATTGCTTTGTCGGCCAAGGAATTCAAATTATTGTTCCATCTTGCGAAGAACCCTAACCGCGTATACAAAAATGAACAGCTTTTCTCGCTGCTCTGGGATGATGTGCATATGGGCGATACGCATACAGTTATGGTGCATATCTATAATCTGCGGAAGAAGCTGGAACAAAATCCGGCCAAGCCACACTATATCCGTACAATTCGGGGTGTCGGGTACAAATTCAATGATAAGCCTGTTGAATTCGCAGAGTAAACGTATTACAGCACACAGGTATGTACGTTCATTCAAACTAAAAAAGCCGCCAGAATGGCGGCATGATGATGGTGACTATATTCTCTTTTTCATTGAATGATTAACTAACGATATCTGCTTCCCGGAACTCTTCCACGAAACTATCCAGCCAATCCGAACCATAGTCCAGCGCACCCATATCACTCTCAATAAAAGCAACATCTAGTCCCATCACCCAGAATCGGCGAGCAACAATAAAGAGATCAACCGCCTGCTCATCTTCGGCAGAGAAACTTCTGACTGAACGATATCCTGCCATGAGCGCATCCCATAATACAGCCTTTCGCTCATCAGACTGTCTTTTTCGAACTTTCACTTGAGCTAAATCATAGGCACGCCAGCCTTTGGCTGCCCACTCGAAGTCATAATGGATGAACTGATGTTCCTGTTGAAACACATTGTTATTCCCATGCATATCGCCATGGCACAGACCAAAGTCCAGGTCTTGTCTGGAAGTGGCAACGATGCGTTCTTTTAACGTCGTGGCAAACGTATGGAGAAATGCTGCTGCTTCATTGTTCTCACCGATGTAGTGGATAATTCGCTCAAGGGGTTCGTCAATAAGTAACTTCAGATCCAGCTCATATCGTGGCAGCTCCATGTTCACCTGATCCATAGCCTCATGCAATTCAGCTGCAGATTGACCAAAGGCGTAACAAGACTCCTCATCCTCCAGGTTGTTCTCCGTACCCTCAATATACCGAAACATTACAGCAACCCGCTTGCCTTCCGCAGCCTCCAACACCGTATATCCCGTATGATCTTTCTTCTCGATGTATTCTCCAATGTCGGTATGTTCCGCAGAACCTAGAACGTTCTTCAGTTGAGACAATAATGAAAGCTCATACTGAACATCTGCCTCCGTGATTTCAGTGCGGTAGATACGGAGAATGTACATGCCACTGGACGTGCGAACCCGGTAAGTATCATTCAATCCTCTAAGCCAAAACAAACATTCTTCCCATGTTCCAATGTCATAGTGATTCCTCAATGCAGACTCCAGGTACCTGGGGTTAAGCACTGAACGTAAAGCAGTCGGTTGAATGGACATATGGTTGCTCCTTCGGTTTAATATGATTATTTCTCATCTAATAGACGATGTAATCCTTTCACCTATCAACCTATAACATAGTATATTTTTCGTTTATTTTCCAGAATATATATTTTGATAAACAAATACTCTTTAGACTTCTATAGCTCCATTTCTCTCATCAGCAGGTTAGATAGGGCTATTTACATTGACTCGCTTTCCAGGTTTCAGCAGGTTATTACACTCTGGGTCGGTGCCAGCACTCGACAATGCACCACATTCACGAAAGGCAAAGTGTTTGCACCCCCTGCATTTCTGAACATCCAGATGCAATAATGCATAATTGATGGCTTCACCCGTGTGCTCAAACATATGATCGGGACCAATCCGTTCAATCAAAGCTGTTCTCTTCAACATTTCCAGCGGTTGCGCCTGAATGCCTGAAAGTAAAACCCTGCCCCCGGATCTCTCCATATGTTTGACAACACGGGCCAGATTGGATTCACCTGTTGTATCCATAAAAGGCACCTTGCCCATACGCAACAGCAGAGTGCCTGGTCGCCGATGAATCGAATCCATGACCGACTTCTCGAACATATCCGCTGCGCCGAAAAAAAGTGGCCCTTCAATTGTATACAGGCTTATTTGCGGACAGTCATGTCCTTCCCGAACCATGTGGGCCATGACTTTCTCATGTTTATGATCGGGATCGGGCAGTACTTTGGCAACCTTCAACATCTCACTCATGCGTTTAACAAATAAAAGAACAGCCAGAATCAACCCAACCTCTACAGCCGTTGTTAAACTTGTAAATACGGTCAGCAAAAAGGTAATCAGCAGAACGAGTGAATCGCTCGTTTTGGTTTTCATAACATGTACGAAGGTTCTCCGTTCACTCATATTCCAGGCAACCAGCATGAGAACAGGAGCCATACTGGCAAGAGGAATGTGGGACGCATATGGCGCAAAGAGAACAAGTACCAGCAAAACCACCACACCGTGAATCACGCCAGACCATGGCGATACTGCGCCGGATTTGATATTTGTTGCTGTACGTGCAATCGCTCCTGTTGCAGGAATACCACCAAAAAACGGCGTCACCATATTAGCAATCCCCTGCCCAATCAACTCTCGATTGCTGTTATGCCGACTTCCGGTCATGCCATCGGCAACAACTGCGGATAACAGCGATTCAATTCCACCCAGCATGGCGATGACAAAAGCGGGTTGCAGCAAGTTCACGATACGCTCCCAAGTGATCTCTGGCACATGAAACTGAGGCAAGGAGTTAGGTATGGCGCCAAAGGACGAACCAATTGTAGCCACCTGCCCTTCAAAAAAGAACGCCGCGACTACCGTCGAAAGAACCAGCCCCACCAGTGATGCAGGCACCTTTGGTGCAAACTTGGGCACAAGCAGAAGAACAGCCAGACAGATTCCAGCTGTAAGCACACTGTATATATTAATCGTCGAGATATGCATCCCGATTTCTTTCATATTGGACCAGAAATCCTCGTGTTTCTCGATGCCTCGAAGTCCTAGAAAGTTCGTTATTTGTCCGCTAAAAATAATGACGGCGATCCCTGCCGTAAAACCGATAGTCACCGGCTTTGGAATAAACTTAATTAATGCCCCGAGCTTGAATACGCCCATTAGTACAAGCATCAAACCGGCCATCATTCCGGCGATCAGCAGATTCTCATATCCATACTGCATCACAATGGCAAATAGGATCGGAATGAATGCCCCCGTTGGCCCGCCAATCTGGAACTTGGACCCACCCAGCAAGGAAATGAGAATCCCTGCGATTACTGTGGTATATAATCCATACTCCGGTTTGACCCCGGAAGCGATGGCAAAGGCCATACCGAGTGGAATCGCAATGATACCTACAATCAGTCCTGATAACAGATCCTTGCGAAAAGCGGCAGCATTGTACCCTGCATATCTCCCCATCCATTTCATGTACAAAAACCTTCTTTTCTTCATATATTTGAATATTTGAATATATTTAAAAGACTACTCCCCTGCATACGTCCTGTCAATCGGATTACGCACAATCTCAGCAGGAACTTAACACAAAAAAACAAGAACCTCCGGAGCTTACACCCAGTTGCTCTTGTTTATTGTGTCAGGACTCTTTACGAATATCTTCCAGCATGGAAATGGCATCAACCAGATGATTGTCAAAAATCTGTTTGGTGACTGCCAGCAGGTCCTTAATCAGCGGATCACGCAGCGAATAGGTGACGGTTGTCCCTTCTTTGATTCCGTGGACAACGTTTTTGCTGCGCAATACAGCCAGTTGCTGTGAAACGGCAGAGCCTTCCGATCCCAGAATGCTTTGCAGTTCATTAACGTTTTTGGCTCCTTCACTCAGCAGCTCCAGAATCTGAATCCGCATCGGGTGTGCCAACGCTTTGAAAAAATCCGCTTTAAACTGTTGTATGCTCTGATTCATACGCTATGCCCCTTCAATCGAACTTTTGAAGATGCAAATATCATAACATAGAACGGGTACCATGCTTTACTCTAACCATAACGGTTTGATGGAAAAATTAAGATTGACCTTGAAGTACACTTCAACCTTTATACTTCACTTATAGTCTCCACAGACCGTATATCTGAACTCCATCAGGAAGGGTGATTCCTCAATGAACATGTATATCCATAATCACAAACGCTCGTTGACGAGCTTTCTATTCGAGAAATATATCGGAACGTTAGATACCAAGAAAATTTTTTCAACACGCGAGCTTACCCGCAAACACCTGGATCATATGGGCTTGGAAAACATTAAACCTTATATCTTGGGTAAAACAAAACTGTCATCTTCCATCAAAGAGCGCTCCCATGAAGACATGCAGGTGTTCACCTTAAACGATCAGCATTCCCGTGAACAGAGGGTCATTCTCTACATTCATGGCGGGGCGCATACACACCAGCCGCTGTCTTTACACTGGAAATTCATGGACCGCATGGCTCAGGCTCTGAATGCCAAAGTTGTTGCTCCCATCTATCCAAAGGTTCCGCATTTTAATTATCAGCACACGTATCCGAAACTTCTCAATCTATACAGGGATCTGCTTGCCTCCGTAGACGACCCGGCACAACTCACCATTATGGGGGATTCCGCAGGCGGGAACATATCCCTAGCCTTGGCCCATTATCTGAAGATGCATGATCTCCCGCAGCCCAAAGATATCATCTTGTTATCACCTTGTGTGGATATGTTGCTGGACAATCCAGTCATATTTGATTATGAGACCCGCGACCCTATGCTCGCTGTCGAAGGGTATGATGTCATCCGGCGGATCTGGGCAGCTGACAAACCGTTGAACGATCCGTTAATCAGTCCAATCTACGGAGATTTCACCGGTTTGGGCAAAATCAGCATCTTTATCGGAACCCACGAGGGTTTGTTTCCTGATAATATGAAGCTCGACAAACTACTGACGGATCAAAGAATCGATCATCAAACGTACGTTTACCCCAAAATGAACCATGTCTTTGTCCTCTATCCGATTCCGGAAGCCAGGGATGCGCAGCGTAAAATAGTTAACATCATAAAAAGCTCAGCACATGAAGCTAGACAATAGACTGTAATGCCTCCCCATAGCCCTTTCGCAAAAAGAACGAAAAAAAGCTCAATCCCTGGACTACCGCCACCGGATTGAGCTTTCTTGCTGTTATTCTGTCATCTAAATATTATTTATATGAACCATATTCAAACCAGTCAAAGTCCGCTACCTGATCGGAAGAAGTACCGTTGCTACTGCTAAACATTCCGATACAACAGCCAACAAAGCCGCCAGCTACTTCGGTGCTCAGGCTGCTTGTATCCACCTGTTCCGCCACCAGATGATACTGACTTCCATCTGTGCTGTAATAGAAGTTTAGTTGCTGACCTGTTGCGGCCAGTTTGATATACACCCGCGATACATCACCCTCCAGCGCGATTTGCGCAATGTGGCTATCCTGACCATCTATAACGGTCACCACACGCAGCACCTGCTGTTTATCCGCCAGAGCACGCTCAATCCGTACGTGATACAGATCGTTCTGAATGACGACAAGACCAGCCGTTTCGTTGGCATTCCCGGGCACAAATTCCATCGCTGTAGCTGCGACATAATCCATATGCCTTTGACGCAGACAAACAAAACTGGAATTTTCTTTTTCCTTCAATGTTTGCGGTTTCAGCTTCAGTCGCAAGTATCCTTTTCGTTCGGTTAATGAATAGAGATCCTCCTGAGGATTGCGCAGGAACATCCATTGCAAGCCCAGTTTATCACTGTCAAAATGGTCAAAACGCAGTTGCGGCTCTACCGGAACAGGCTTCAAATCCAACGTGCCCTGCTCCTCCAGGATTCCGCGGCCCTCATTAACAACAGGCCATCCGTCCTCCCAAACGACAGAAGCAAGGAACGTCTCCCGCCCCAGATTGCTAAAGCTCCCTCCATATGGACGCGAAGCAAGCATGACCATGAACCATTGACCGTTCGCAGCCTGCACCAAGTCGGCATGTCCTACATTAACAACAGGGTAACGTTTACCCAAATGGCGATGTGTAATGATTGGATTATTCGGATTCCCGACGTATCCTTCAGTCAAATTTTTACTACGAGCAATGGTCACCGCATGGTTTGGCCCTGTGCCTCCCTCTGCAATCAATAAATAGTAATATTCATCGATCTTATACAGGTGCGGGCCTTCCGGCCATATGACATCCACCATCGCCCCACGCCACAGAACGTAACTGTCTCCCACCAGCTTCATACTGCCCAGATCCAACTCCCGCAGCCACACTTCCCAGTTCCCATTGTAACGAACTCCCTCGGAGCAAGGACGTGTACCAAGGTAATACGCTTTGCCATCATCGAAGAAAATTGTAGGGTCTATGCCTTCTGCGCCTTCAATAAAATAAGGATCAGACCATGGCCCAGCCGGGTCGGTAGCGGTTACAACAAAATTGCCGCCATGTGATACATTGGTTGTAATCATATAGAAGGTGCCTTCATGATACCGGAGCGTTGGTGCGAATATCCCCTGTGAATGGCCTGCTCCCTGAAGATTTAACTGTGAAGGGCGGTCCAGCACATTGCCAATCTGTTTCCAATTCACTAGATCACGGCTCTGAAAGATCGGAACGCCAGGAAAATAGGCAAATGTTGATGTCACCAGATAAAAATCTTCACCCACCCGGCATACGGACGGATCTGGATAAAATCCGGGCATAATCGGATTGTTAAACGTGCATTGTTCGCTTTGATTTACATTCTTCATTCTTTTACCCCTCCAATGGTTAGTCCAGTCACAAAGTATTTTTGCAAGAACGGATACAGTAAAACAATCGGCATTGCCGTCACAACCGTGATGGCTGCCCGAATGGATACAGGCGTCACCATGTTGGTTACATTTTTGAATGAATCCACGTTGACCGTTCCCCCCTGTGAGGTCGCAGAGGACAACAATTTCATCAGCTCATACTGCAAGGTGGTCAAATTCCGATTTCCCGCCGTGTACAACATAGAGTCAAACCAGGAGTTCCACTGACCTACAGCAATAAACAGTGCAACCGTAGCCAGAACCGGCTTGGATAGGGGAAGCACGATACGCATGAAAATCCGAAAATCTCCGGCTCCATCCATCTTCGCGGATTCAATCAATCCCTCCGATAGTCCCTGAATGTAGGTACGAATGACGATCATGTTGAACACCCCTATCAACCCGGGAATAATGTATACCCAGAAGCTGTTCAGCAGCCCCACTTGTTTGATCAGCATGTATCCCGGAATTAAGCCGCCGCTGAAATACATCGTCATGACAAACAGCGTTGTGACCAATTTGTTAAACATATACTCCTTGCGGCTCAGCACATAGGCCAGCATGGCTGTACAGAACAGCTGTACAACCGTTCCCACCACGGTTCTGGCGACCGAAACAAATGCGGCTTGTGTCAGATTCGGGTTTTGGAATACGGAAACGTAATTTTGCAGCGTCCATTCCCTCGGCCAGAGATAGATCCCCCCGCGGATCGTATCCAGCCCGTTATTGAAAGATACGGCAATGGTGTTTAAAAAAGGATATAACGTAACAACCATGACAAGCAACATAAATATGCCATTGGTGATAGAAAAAATAGAGTCTCCCAAGCTTCGGTTTCTACTAAATCGTTTCACAGCTCTGCCCCCTTATCATATCAATCGCTCTTCACCAAGAGACTTGGCAATCCCGTTGGCGATAAATATGAGCACCAGACTGACCACACTTTTGAAAATGCCTGCTGCGGTGGCAAGTGAGTAGTTGCCGAGATTAATCCCGTATTTCAAAACAAAAATGTCGATCGTCTCGGATACATCCTGCACAAGTCCGTTCCCCAGCAAGTATTGAATCTCAAAACCCGCGTTCAGTACGTTACCAACGTTGATGATAAGCAGGATAATAATCGTTGGTTTGATGCTTGGAAGCGTGACATTGAACATTTTACGAAACCGTCCAGCTCCGTCGATGGAAGCTGCCTCGTACAAGCTCGGATTAATCGACGCCATGGCCGCCAGATAAATAATCGTGCCCCAGCCAATTTCCTTCCACATGCTGGACAGACCTACAATCCCCCAGAAGTACTTTGGTTCGGCAAAAAAATTGATCGGTGCAGCAATCAGGCCCAATTTCGTCAATAGCACATTCACTATTCCTGTTTCCGTTGACAATACATTCGCAACAATACCTGTTACGATGATCCATGACAGGAAATGCGGAAGGTAGGAAACCGTCTGTACCACGCGTTTGAACAATACCATTCGCAGTTCATTCAATAAGAGCGCCAGACCAATCGAGCCGACAAATCCCAGAAACAGACTGATCAGGCTCATCGCCAGCGTATTGCGAATGACACGTAAAAATGTAGGGTCCGTGAATAACGTTCGAAAATGATCCACCCCAACCCAATCCTGCTCCATAAAACCAATGCCCGGTCTATAATTCTGAAACGCCATCAACCAGCCCCATAATGGTCCATACGCAAAAATAGCGATAAACGCAATAAACGGAAATGACATCCACATTAATTGTCGCTGACTTTTCATTCTGGACAGGTTGTACCCGATCCAGCTTGTTCCCGCTGGGATATGGCTGGTTTTTAACGAAGGCTGCAACTCCTTTTTGGCCATGTTTTTCTCTCCTTGCTTACGAGTTTATCTATATCACCCAGTCTGGGTGAATCGATTCCATTCCTATCCAATCTCCCAATCTAGCGTGTAAGAAAGGCTACGGGGTTCCCCATAGCCTTTCTGTGTGACAGGCCTTTATCCCCACAGTTCCATACGTCTGCGGACTTCTTCCGTCAGCGCATCTTCATACGCTTTAATATCTGCACTTTCCTTGAGCGTGGCTTGATATTCTTCCCAAGCCTTATCAAATTCGGCTGGTGAAGTCATAATCACTTTTGGCAGCCATTTGCGTTTTACATCGTCCATTTTCTGTCTGGCGATGGTCTCCGGTTTATTCGGTTCAAAATTATAGGTATAGATTGGGAACCACGGTTCATTTTCCTCCGCAGGCTCCAGGAAGTCGGTAAACTTCGTATATCCGTAAGCCTTCAGCACTTTTTTGTCGATGTCATTCAAAGTGGCAAGGTACTCCTCCGGCTGCTCCTTAGGGTCAAGGGCATTCTTCCCGTCAGCGGTCATGCCTTCATGATGCGGGAAATAGACCAACGGGCTTCCCGTGTTCGCCAGCACCCAGTCCGGATCTTTGGAATTCGCACGTTGCTCTTCATTCCTGGAGAACACGCCTTTGTCATCTACTTGGTAATCCACGCCTTCCTGTCCCCAGGTTCTCAATACCTCCATCTCAGGGTCCAGCAAATCATTAATATATTGAAGTGCTCCCTCGATATCCTCGCAGCTCTTTGTAATGGCCAGGCCACCATTCACGTTAAGGATTGGATTGTTCTGATAACGCCCTTTAACATCCTCGGAGAGTGTAATGGACAACGGTACATAGGTTTTGTCATACAATTTTTGCTTCACGAGTGATGCCTCGGCGTCAAGGAACTGCCATCCTTGATCCACCATGCCCAGCACACGTCCGGTTGAAATTTTGGAGATATATTGATCATAGTTTGCTGTAAAGGTTTCGTTATCGACCAAACCTTGATGATATACCTCATTGATCTTCTTGAAATATGCCTTCGCTTCCGGAATGGTATTGTAGTTTTTGGCCGTCAGCGTTTCTTTATCAACGATGGCTGCGCCTTCGTTAGGATAACCAGCCATGAAGAGCGGAGGGTTCTCCAGTGCGAAATAACGCCAGTCATAGGAGATAATTTCAAACCCAATTGTGGGCTGACCATCAACGGTCGGGTGAGCTGCTTTATACCGTTCAATCAAGTCGAAGTATTGGTCAAGCGTTTTGATTGTCGGATAATTATCCCACTCCAGTACGGCCTTCTGAATCCAGAACGCTTCTCCGTCATGGGATACTTTCATCGACTTTTCTTGTATATTGCCGAATTGAGGAATGAAGTAGATATGTCCATCCGTCGTATTTTTCATCTTCTTCCAGTCTTCGCCCAGGTAATTTTTGATGTTTGGATATTTATCGATGTAATCCTCAAGAGGTACTAACGCTCCTGCTGCTACCAGTTGCTGAGTACCATCACTCCCATCGATAAAATCGGGATATTCGCCGCCTGCAATGAGTACACCAATCCGCTCTTTGGCTGTTTGGCCTGTAAGCCAGTCCATCGTGACTCTGGCGCCTGTTTTCTCCTCAATAGCCTTTAACACCCGATTATCGTCAGGCGCAATTTTTCCCGGTACGGCAAAAAATGCGGAAAATTGTTTCAATTCCCTTCCATCTGCTGTCTTTTCCCCTTTCGAGGACGATCCCGGTGTACATCCAGTGAGTGCGATGACCAGTATTAAAGCGAGCAGAGCACTATACTTGATTCTTTTTCTAACATCCTTTTTCATCATGACCCCTCCATCGATTATATTGACAGAAGCTTTTTGGAAAGCGCTTTCCAAAGGCTGACTTAAAATTATCATGCTTCCATGCCCCTCTCAACGGGATAAACTATAGATGGAATCCCACTAATTCCAGCATCTGCGAAAAAAAATATCCCGCCGCTCCGTCAAGGAGTGCAGGATGTTAATCAAGAGAGTACGCAGCATGGGCACTTTTACGATATTGTGCAGGAGTCTCCCCCATGAGTTTCTCGAACCGGCTAATAAAGTAATCGGAATCCCGATATCCCACCATTGTTGCGATTTCGTATACTCTTTGATCTGTTCTGCGCAACAGCCGGGCGGCTTCCTCAATACGCAATTGATTCAAATAATCACTGAAGCTGATCGAGAAATGCTTTTTGAAAATCTGACCCAGATATGCACTATTCATGTAAAACTGCTCCCCGAGCAATTTCAGGCTGATATTTTCTCTGTAATGCTCGTGAATGAAGGCCTCAATTTTGGCTAATACGCCCATCGCATTTGACTTTTGCTGCTCCTTCAGTTTCTCTGCGCACATGAGCGAGAATTCGCATAAATGTTCAATGTTTTCCTCCATGGATAACATCGCGTAGTTCACCTTCAGAAAAGTCGATTCCATCAACCCCGAATCTGGAGTAACCGTATCGTTATTCACGAGATCCAGCAATGTGTATGCCAAATAATGCAAGTGGATGCGGACAATACCAGGCTCGATTCGCTCATCCAGAAAAAATTGAAAAATGGCCTTTGCATGACTGTATAACTCATCCGTCTGCTGTTCCTCAATAGACTTGACTAGCCCATCAAATAATTGTTTTTCGAACTGTCCCGGCCGATTAACAAATAAGGTCGTATCCATAAGTTCGAAGTAATAAATGGGCCTGCAAGTGGTGAAGAAACGTAAGCTTTTCATTATGCCGCAGGATTGATAAGACTCGTGCAGCGCCTCCAACTCATGTACTTCCTTCCCGACATAACAAGCAATAGCCGCCTCTTGACCATGGCTCAGATAGGCATGTAATCGGGTCAAATATTGCTCCAAGGTCACTGCCTCACGGTTCACCATCAGGTCCGTAACCATGAGCAGAACCGCATTTTTATCACCTGTGAAGGGCTTCAAAATTTGTCCCGGCAAGGGCTTGCCCACCCATGCCTCAACCCGAGCGCACCAATCCGTTCCCTGTTCTGGACCGGCTTCCGCCTCAATCAGGATGCAACGCAGTATGCCGACATCTTGATAGTGGGGCTGCAGACTCGTAACAGCATCCTCCTCAGCCACCCCAAGCAAGATTGACTGCATATGCTGAGCCATAATAATCCGATCTTTTTTTTGCTGATATCGCTTCTCTTCCGTCCGCGCATTAAATGCGACCCTGAACTCCTCAAGCACCTGAACCAGTTCGGTCTTCACAATAGGCTTGAGAATGTAGTCATCCACCTGGTATTTAATCGCCTGCTTGGCATATCCGAACTCATAGAATCCACTTAGAAGAATCAGCTTGATGTCACCGTTATATTGCTCGTACAAGGTTTTGGCAAGCTGCATTCCGTCCATTTCCGGCATCTTAATGTCGGAAATCACCAGATCGGGCTGCATAGCGCGTATGCACTCCAATGCCTGCATACCATTGGAGGCCTGACCGCAAATCTGAAATCCGTAAGACTCCCAATCAATTAACAATAGAAGTCCTTGGCGAATAAATGGCTCATCGTCCACAATCAGCACGTTGATCATATCCTCGCTCCTTATTCTTGAGATGCCTGCATAAGAGGAATTTGAATGCCAATCGTTGTTCCCTTCCCCTTTTCACTGAATATGTGCACCTGAACGAAATCATTAAAATACATCCGCAGCCGAATATATGCATTCATCATACCAATGCTGCTAAGCTCGCTCATCCGATCCATACTCGGGTCTTGCATCATTTTGCGGAGCGAGGCCAGCTTGTCCTGATCCATACCGACTCCGGTATCTCGAATGGAAATGTACAGTTCATTACTTCGAATTTCGAATAATACCTCCACGACCCCATCATTCGAAGTCCCCTCAATGCCATGGATACAAGCATTCTCCACAAAGGTGAGAACGGTTAGCTTGGGTATCATCATGGCAGCAATGGATTCGTCTGTGATCCGGATTGCAAATTGCAACTTTTCACCAAAGCGATACTGCTGGATACTCAGATAACTCTCCACAAAATTGATTTCCTCTGCAATTGTAATCAGATCATCGCCCCAATTGATCGTCTGACGTAACAGCAGTGCCAGTTTATGAATGACATCGGAGGTTTCAAGCTCGTCCTTGATCAAACTCCGCATACGGATCGTTTCAAGCGTGTTGAACATGAAATGGGGATTCACCTGACTCTGAAGGGCTTTCAGCTCCGCCTGCTTTTTGGAGAGCTCAAGGGCTTGCCGCTCCACCTGGCCCTTAAACACAATCTCAATCAGGTTCTTGATCTTGATGACCATCATGTTATAACTATGGGTCAGGCTGCCGATCTCGTCTTTGCCCACAGGTCCCGATATCACCTCAAATTTCTCATGCTTCACTTGATCCAGGTGTTTCGCTATCCGATCAACTCTGATGACCAGTGATCTGGATATCAACCAGATTAGCAGTGTCGGCACCAACAGATTAAGAATGATTAGTAAAGTCAAATTAAGCTTGGAATTAACAATCTCCGACAGAACGTCCAATTTCTCCGTGCTGACGACAATCTGCCAATCCTCGGATACGACGGGAATCGATTGCATGGATTGAACAGGGTCAATTTGACTGTTTGCAATCAGATTAAATGGCTTGCGCATCTGATTCATTTTTGAATCGTTCGAGAAAATGACCCTGCCATCCGAAACGACATACACTTTCCCATTGGCTCCCTCATTTTTAAGCGATTTGTTGATGAAAGCGTAGTCCAGATCAACCTTTAACACCTTTTCAACCTGTTGCTCCCCAAAGTAATCCAGCTTACGAATAATGCTTACTTTGCGTCCTCCCTGACTTTGCGACATCTCCGCCTGTTGTTTGTCAAAATACGAATAGATCATGATATGGTCGCTCGTTTTCATCAGCGCTTGATACCAATCACTTTTCTTCACCTCTTCATCCAGCTTAATGAAGTTTCCTCCATTGACGAAGGTATCATTGCCAACATAAAACGTAATTTGATTCACCTGCTGGTAGCTGTAGTAGTACCTGACCAGATTGTTGTTGCTAAGCATATCATAGTAGGCAGAGTAATAGTCTTCCTGATCGCGATACTTGAACTCCATGAACCGGTTCAGTGTTCCATCGGTATAGAGAAAATTGGACACATACAAGCTATTGTCTATACTGTTCCGCAGGTTGAACTTGATCCTTTGCTGCATTTCATTGAATCGGCTATGCTCCTTCTCTTCAATGTTACCTTTGATGCTTTGGTAAAACACGGTATTTGTGACCAGGACCGGGACCAGCACACAAAAAATGAACAATATGTACAACTTGGTTTTGAGACTCCAATCATCCAGAAACTGAATGCGCTTACAGTATATCTTTCGGCTCATGTTATGTCTTTGTCTCCTCTAACCATGTTATATATCAACATTATTATAACGAGTACAGGAAGGGTTGGATACTGCAATCCAGGATTTCCGGGAAGCCTTTAATCAACCTCCCGTTCAACTGGCCCAACAAGACAGACACTAACACCCCACATATTTTCGTATGAACCCGATCTGATCTTAAGTCGAAACGGGTATCTCGTTATAATTTCAAGAGCATTTCGTACTGGCCCACATGATATGCAAAACCTGATTTGACCAGGAGGAAATCTTCCATCGGTTTCAGATGAGACTCCACATTGAGGACACTGATTCTAGGAGATTCTGTGCGTTGGACCATCTCTGTCAGGATGCTGCTTGCAATACCTTTGCCCCGGTAATTTTGGTTCACTGCAAGCTGTGGAACATCACCTGTTTTTTGATCTATAATGCCATAGCCAACAATGCTTTGATCCTGACGTGCAACCACATAGATAAAAGCTTCCGGTAAAGCGTAGATGGAATCAATTGAATTTTGCCAGGAGGGCTCCACATCCCAAAATTCCTTGAACTGCTCCAAATCGATTCTCTCCACACATTCGACCATGCAGGTCGTTTGCGGTATGAATTGATCTTTTTGCAACTGGAAACATGAAAATTCCCTTTGAATTTTGAAGTTTTGTTTACTGTACAGCTGAACTGCAGATTCGTTGGATTGGATAACTTCCAGCAAATATTGCTCTACATTTTTTCCTTTTAACAGCTTTTGAATATTCAAGAGCAGATCGCTTGTAATGCCTTGCCGCCTGCAATCTTTTACAACGCCTGTCCCAAGATCATATGCAGTTGTCTTTCCATTCCAGCTTCGAAGCCCATTGATAACAAATCCGACCATTCTCTCATCCTTAAAGGCTCCCATAGATATTTCGGGGTGATAACCCCTTCGTTGGAGCATTTGTTGAAACTTCCAAAAAGGCAAATCCATTTTAACCTGATAGTCGGAGAACGCACCCACAAACGCCTCGTGAAGTGTCTCCATGCTTATTGTGTCCAACATTTTATAACTGTACATTAGGGCACTCTCTCCTTTAAAAAGATGAAAACAATAAAATATTAGGGCTCATGATCCCTATCCTTATTTAAATATTCTACTAAATAGTGTTAACACTATAAAGTAATATCCGTACGATAAATTCTGCTTTCTTCAGAGTTTTCAGACACGTCCTAATAACTAAAATAGACCGCTCCCTGGTTAAGGAATACGGTCTATCGAGTCATCATTCTATGGGGATACCGATTTTGTTAAACCAATTTTGGTGATCACCGTATCATACGGCTCCAATTCCACGGTCTGTTTTCCATGCTCTGTATTGATCGTCGTGGACTGAACCTGATCGCTATTATTGATCACAACCAATATGTTGCTCTCAGGATAGTAAGCGCACTCGGTATACAAGTTATTCGTGATGTACTTTGTTTCATGGAATTCATTGCCCGCAAATCGAATCAAATTCAGAAGTAGTCTTGTATTTTCCCAGCTGAATTCGAAGGAAGGCAGGTAGATCCCTTTTCCTTTTCCAAAAGCATGTGTGGACAGTGTGATCCGACCATCCGTTTCACTCACTACAGCTGCTGATCCATCCGTAAGATAAATATTATTTTTCGGAAGTATGCTGGCCCCCTCAGGCACCAAACCATACTGATCATTAACCTCATACGACCATTTTCCATGAACAACTCTGGCGCCTGTATCCTCATCTACCCCAAGCACATGAGCCATTCTAAAATAGCTGTCGTACCCGTCCATTGCCGAAGGCTGGTTAATGCCAATAAAGGTACCACCCTCATACACCCATTGGGTCAATACGTCCACAGACTTGTGGTCACTCCAATGCTCTCCACCGCTCCATGCTGAACCTGCAGAGCCGGCATTGATGACGACATCTACATCCTTCAATGCGCCCTGACAAATATCATCAAAATCAATAAACTGCACGTCAACAGGCAACCCGGCTAATGCCTCATTCACATGAATCAGATGATGCATATGCGTTTCATGAAAATGACCGGACAAGGTCCACGATCTTAACTTGCCCCAGCTATGCAGCACAGCTACCTTTGTCTTGATCTGATATGGTTTTCCAGACTGATGCAGCTCTTTCATTTCCCTGAATTCATGGGCAATCTTCTCGATATAATCCACAAAGTCCGGGTAAGGCTCAACCAGATGCAAATATCCACCCAGTCCAATCCGGTCAATCGACTCACGCAGCAGCGCACGCCGGATATTAATCCAGTATTTCTTCGCATCCAGGGTAGGGTCTCCTCCCTCTTTGAAGGTAGGAAGCCCGCCTAAGCCAACTGGGAACAAGTAGGGATGCAAGCGAATCTCATGAGTATCAGCCTTAACGCCGGAGCACATTCTTGCCTCGTAACCGGAGAACACACATTTGATCATGCCGTCGAATCCAAATTCCTCAAAGCGATCATTATACGGCTCCATGCCCACCCAGCTGTCATCATAGAAGACATACGCCAGCTTGTCATGTTTGTGTACAATATCAATTAACTTTTTACCGAATTCAATGACAAAATCATTGATAAATGCCATCCAGTCCAGTTTGCGCTGATCCGCAGGCATATGAGTGACCTGATATTTACCGCCATTTACAAAGTCCTCGGCGGAGAGTGAATACCCATATTTTTGAGCAAACATATCCAGCGCTCTCGAACTTACCGTGAAATCGTATGAACCCCAATCCGAGAACAGATGGCGATTCCGCTCATCACTGCCCCAGATCCAGGCGAAGTTATAAAATAGGGACGTAAAACGTACAACCGTTGTTTCCGGGTGGTCTTGGCACCACTTTTCCATCCAATCCAGTAAATAGGTTTGTGTGTCTGTATAGATCGGGTCAATCTGCATCAGATGCTCTTTGTCCCAGTTATTCGTCGTATGGTTGTACATGGAAATCTCTTCCCAGATCCGATAGACCATGAAACTCACCGTGTATTTATGCCAAGGAGCAACGCCGGTAATGACAACATTGCCAGATTCCCTTTCATAATTCCACTGTCCTCTAGGTACCTCTTCCCCAGTCGTTCGGTCGTACACCTGCCAATATTTAAACGCTTCTTTGGAATCATTCACCCTGAATTGTTCAGCGAAGAAGTCCTCCATCAGATAGATGGATACATAATCTTGCACAGCAACCTTAGGATTCGTAATGAGAAAACATTGCTGCAGCTTATCCAGATTACGGGATGCCCACTCATTATGATCCCGAATAATGCAAATGGTTGAATAGATGCCGTATCCGGCATTGATAATCTCATCGGACAATTTTGTACCGTCACTGTCACGGATCACATCGGCACCCCAGCGGTTGGCAAGTTCAAGCGTCAGTGCTTCATAACCGGATTCTCCCGGTAGTGTAAAGGAGCCTTTGGTTAATTTGGACAATTGGGTTCCCTCCCTATCTCAACATATCGGACAGAAAAGCGAGTGCCAGGCCCTGACCCCAGCCCTGAATCCAGTCTTTTGGAATATTGCGATAGCCCTCCCGATCCTTCATTACCGCCGTACCGCCAGATACACCAAGCACGCGTCCATCTTCGCTAATGTTGTTCAGGATGCCTTCCAGTGCTTTTTGCACGTATTTGGTATGCAGTGGATTGCCGTTATTGATCATGGCTGCTGCAATACCCGCGGAAGCGGACACCTCTTCATACGAATCTTCGTCATCCAGAACCGTACGCCACAAGCCGTTTTCGGTCTGCACCAGCTTGAGAGCCGCCAACTGATCGCGAAGGGCACACTCTACATCCATACATTGCGGATACAAATACCAGTCGTTCAATTGCGGTTTTACTTGAGACATCGTATAGGCTCCCCAAGCGTTTGCTCTTCCCCAGTAAAATCCGGACATGTGGTCCTTGTTAATATTGTTATAACCGTGGTACCAAAGACTGCTGGTCGGATCTTGAAGATATTTGATATGCCAGTAATACTGATTCAGCGCATCCTGAATCATGGCCTCATCTTTTAATTTGCTACCTACGCGGAGCAGGAAAAATGCCGCCATAAACAAGGTGTCCGCCCAAGCCTGTTCCGGAAAATCATTGGAAACGGATACCGTATGCTGAAGCACATTGTCTCCAAAGCGAAGTGCATGGTTCTGGAGATAATCGACCTTGCTGAGGACAATATCCCAATATTTCTGATCCCCGGTTTCTTCATATAAAGTGATGAGCACATGGCCCATAGCACATGTATTTACCGTCCAACTTGGCAACCCCAGCTCGATATATTCGTCTGCCCATTTCACCAGCCTGTCCAGAATCTCTTGGTTGCCTGTCGTTTGATAGGCTCTGGATACACCATAATAAGCCACCCCGCCTGGCCAATCCCATGTCAGATCCATATCCAGTGTTTTCTTGGTAACGTTCTCGATTACGTGTAGAATCTGTTCCCTGTCATATTTCACTTGAAGCATTGTTATTCCCCTCTCCCTGCGCACACGCCCCCAAGTGCGCCCTGAGAGGTGTCCGTCCATTTTTGTAAACGCTTTACTTATTCCATTGTACGCAGTAAAATAGTCTCAATCTAAGCATATTCATAACAAAACTGCGCAATTTCAATCATTTATACATAGGAGTCCTCGAAAATGCCCAAACCGAAGAAACCGGTCATTGAATATCGCCACTATAGCCTGCCCATTGATTTCCCTGTCCTGTTACTCAGTGGAGACCGCTGGAGAATATCCGATATCAAGAGTGAGCATCTTCATTTCCATAACCACATGGAGATTGGCATCTGTTATTCAGATGGAGGCATCATGGAGATTAAGGGGGAATCTGTACCTTTTCGTGCAGGCGACGTCACGTTCATTCCCCGATATCTTCCGCATACCACATACAGTTCACCTAATAACGCCAGCCTGTGGGCTTATATCTTTTTTTCACCGGAAGAACTCTTCCGTCATTCGCTCAAAACAGCACAAACTCACATTGAACCGAATCTATGGGCGATTCAGGGAACCAATTGCATTCTGAATAAGGAACAGCATCCCAAAATTCATATGCTCGCAACTTCAATCGTTGAAGAAATGAAGCAGCAGTCCCCCTACTATCGGGAGAGCGCGTACGGCTTGTTGATGTCTCTATATATCGAACTGCTTCGAATTCATGCGAGCAGCGAACGCTTGTCATCTCAGGATCACGAACGGGAAAGAGACCTCCAAGGTGACTTGGTCATCTCACCCGTGCTGGAGTTTATCACCAAAAACTATATGATGCCTGTGACCATCGATTACCTCGCTGATCTGTGTCATCTGAGTACAACGCATTTTCGCCGCAAGTTCCATGAAATTATGGGAACCACGCCGCTTGATTTTCTGAACAGTACCCGGATTGAAGAGGCATGTAAACGATTAAAAAGCACCGAGGCCTCCATTCTATCCATCTCTGAGCAAGTTGGCTTCCGCTCCATCTCCAGCTTTAACCGCTGCTTCGCCAAACTGATGGGAGAATCCCCCAAATCCTGGCGCAAAGGGGCTCTTACAGAAGCACAGTCTGCAAAAGCGTCGATATTAGAATTCACGGGGTGGGTATGAAGGAATTTGTCGAAATATGATTGCGCCCCCCGGAGATATTCGCTACAATGCCGATAGAATACAAGAGATTTTGTCCGAAGCTACCAAAGGATTGAACAATCTCTAAAGGAGCAGCATTTCGTGTTATTAAAAATTTCAGGCGTTGTCCTGACTGTTGTACTCGCTATTACCGTACTGCTGCTGTCAACGATCAGAGAACCACAATCTGCTGCGCTTCATGCCCGTCAAGGTGTTCTGGACCTCTCGGCCTGGGACCCTGAACAAGACGAGCGGATCAAGCTGGACGGGGAGTGGGAATTTTACTGGGAGCGATTGCTTCCTGACGAATCTGCAACATCGAATCAGGCTGGTCCAACGAAAGCACCCGACACCTATGCAACCGTTCCCGGCTCCTGGAATCGACTTAAAGTGGATGGTGAACGACTGCCAACCCACGGCTTCGCCACGTATCGACTGGTACTGCGTAATGCACCTGTTGAGGGAACACTGGCGATCAAAAAAATGAACATTCGTTTTGCCAGCGAGATCTACATTAATGGCAACAAGCTGCTGGAAGACGGGCATGCCGTGGCAAAATCCGCAGGTTACCGACCAGGCAACTCCCCCCAGATTGGCTTTTTCCCCTATCATGGCGGTGACATTGAGATTTTGATCCGGGTGGCTAATTACGATTACACGGACTCTGGCATTCCGGGTCCACTCTTTTTCGGCGAACAAGCAGCCATGCTGAAAAAACATCAATTCAACACAGCTATCGAATTCGGCACGCTTGCTGTACTGGCTACCATTTCGATCATATTCCTCGTCAGTTACCTGGGGTCTGCACTCTACCGAAACAGGGACGACTCCCTGCTGCTGATTGGTCTAATCTGTCTCCAGTATGCACTCTATAACGGCATGATCAGCGAACGTGTGTTATCGATGGCGGGCACGGAAATCTCCTTTAGCACGCTCTATAAATTAAAAGATTTCTGCTCTGTGGCATGTCTGGGTCTGTTAACCTTTTACTTCTACCGATTCAAAACAGGCATCCTGTCCGGTATGCTCACGGCGTTGATCCTGATCATCTTCGGAGCTTACTTATGTATGGTCACGCTCCTGCCTATTTCCATCTACGGGCTGGCTGCACCTTACGTCGTCGTTATGTACACGTTGATGCTGCTCTGGTTGCTCTATCAATGTGCAAAACAGTTCCTAACCAGTGAGAAAGGCGAACGGCTGTCTACTTTTCTGTGGTACGCAGCCCTCTTAAGCATCATGCTGTACTGTCTGGACATTAATCTCTTCTCGATCTCGCTCAAGGAAAATATGAATATCGGGCAGGCTTCCATTGTCCTGTTCAGCATCCTGATGCTGTTTCTGGCGGTGCTTCGGTTCTTCGAGGCCTATCGTACGGTCCGCACCCTCAAAGATCAGTTGCTATTGCTGGACAAGGTGAAGGACGACTTCCTGTCCAATACTTCGCATGAGCTCAAAACACCGCTGAACGCGATTGTTAACATCAGTGAAAGCCTGCTTAAAGGCGCAGAAGGTCCCCTTACCGATGAGCAAGCGCACAATCTGGCGATCGTGACGGGAAGTGGCAGACGATTAACCTATCTGGTCGATGAATTGCTGGATTATTCGAAAATGAAACATGGCGACATCCCGCTCCACCGGTCTTCGACCGATCTGTACTCGTTTGTCGAATCGGTCATGCGTATGCACTCCTTCCTGCTTGGCGCGAAAAAGGTGGAGCTTATCAACCGCATCCCGGCGCATTTCCCGCCGATCTATGCAGACGGCAATCGACTGATTCAGATTTTGCATAATCTGATCGGCAATGCCGTTAAGTTCACGGAACGTGGCACGGTAAGCATCAAAGCTACGGTCGTGCAAGGCAAAGCGGAAATACGCATTGTGGATACCGGCCGTGGTATCGGTACGGACAAGCTGGAACATATCTTCCTGCCGTTCGAGCAGGAAGCGGATACGGGGCCAGTCGTTGCTGGAGGCACCGGTCTAGGACTAAGCATTACACGCAAGCTGGTCGAGCTGCATGGCGGAACCATTCATGCGGAATCAGCACCCGGCATGGGTGCTACGTTCATCCTGACCTTTCCGCTGGCAGAGAATAAAGGAGAGAAACGTTCCAACGTCATGCCACTTACCATCGCTCCTACAGGTCCTGGTAATCGGCTACTCCGGTTCGAAGAACCAACGATTGTACAAGGGAATAAAGACGAATGGATCATCGTTGTGGATGACGACTCGGCTAATTTGCAGACAATAGTGAATCTCTTGAAGCTGGAAGGTTACAGTTATGCGGTCACTTCACGCTCCCCTTCCGTACTGGAGTTGCTGGACAAACTACCTGCCGTGCATCTCGTCATTGCTGATATCATGATGCCTGACATGTCGGGTTACGAATTGCTGGAACGGATCAGGGAGCGCTTCTCTCCTTCCGAGTTGCCTGTACTCATGCTAACGGCGAGTAATAAAGCCAATCAATTGAAGCTGGCCTTGGAGAAAGGTGCCAATGATTTTGTATCCAAGCCGTTCGAATCGGAGGAACTGCTGGCACGGATCGGCGGTTTGACTCGGATGAAAACATCCGTCCAAGCTGCACGAGATGCAGAAATATCTTTTTTGCGGTCACAGATGAACCCGCACTTTCTGTACAACGCCCTGAACGCCATTGCCGAATTGTGTGTGGATGCGCCAAATCGGGCAGAACAATTGATTTTGCAATTATCGAGTTACTTACGACGGAGTGTGCACTTTAAACATCTGGACTCAAAAACTAGCCTAATGAACGAACTGGAGATGATCGAGGCATACGTAGCGATTGAGCAAGCCCGCTTTGGCTCAAGGTTGGAGGTCATTATCGATGTGGATGCTGATGTGAACCGGAACATGGACATTCCACCGCTCACGTTACAGCCCCTGATCGAAAACGCAATTCGGCATGGGCTGATGTCCAGCATTCGCGGTGGTCGGGTCATGTTGTCTATCCGCAATCTGAATGATACGGAAACACGGTTCACCATCGAGGACAACGGAATCGGCATAACCAAGCAACGGATGGACGAGATTCGGCAATCCACGGACGGCAGTAACGGTGTTGGACTATGGAATATTTCCAGCCGGTTGAACCTGCTGTATGGCAGACACCTTCAGATGGAAAGTCTGGACGGCGAGGGAACGCGGATTACCTTTGATCTTCCAAATCAACGTCTAAGCACAGATGGGAACGGGGGTTATGAAACATGAAGATAAAAGTCATCATCGTGGACGATGAGGATTTGTCGCTGAAGCGACTGAATCGCATTTTGACAGAAAGCGGAGAAGTTGAGGTGTCTCGCGCATTCCATGACCCGGAGGAAGCCTGTGAATATGCGGCAGAGAATAGCTTCGATGCGGCATTTCTGGACATTACGATGCCTCGCATCTCGGGTATGCAACTCATTGGTGAATTGCGTAAACATCATCCTTCGCTTCCCATTGTGCTGGTGACTGGATATGAGGAATATGCGGTGCAGGCCTTTGACAAAGAGGTGATTGATTACGTCATCAAGCCGGTCACGGCTGAGCGACTGAACCGCAGCATCAAACGGTTGCAGGAAAAGCTTCACAAGTCCGTGACAACACCTGAACCAGCGGTGCCTGGACCCAAACTGAACGTTCGTCTGTTCGGTGAATTCACCGTGTTTGGCGGTGCCGGAGCAGACAGTCCCATCAAGCTTAGAACGCCCAAAACCGAAGAGTTACTTGCATTCTTGCTGTATACCAAATCAACCACCCGCGATGCCTTGGCCGATACGTTGTGGAAGGACCTCAGTCCGCAGAAAGCCTGGACCAACATCAATTCCACACTGTACTACGTGCGACGTGCCATCGGTGATAACAGTGACGTGCCTATCATTCTCAAGGACAGAAACGGTATCCGTATCGACCGGGAAGCGATTAACTGTGATCTGTACGAGTTCGAGACTTTGTTCCGGCAGATGCGTCAGGCCTCGGCACATCGCCCCGAGCTCTTCGAGCGGATGGATACGTTGTATACGGGTGAACTTCTGAAAGGAAGGCATTATGAGTGGGCTTTTGCGTGGTCCAGACAGCTGGAACTGGATTTCATCATGACGATGGAAACTGCGGCCCACTATCACGCGAAGGCAGGCGAGCCGTTACGGGCGCTGTATTATTTTGAACGTATCCTCCAGATTGATTCGATTCGGGAAGATATTCATCGCGAGATCATCCTGTTGTATCTGTCGCTTGGACGAAGAACCGAAGCGCAGCGACAGTATCTGGTGCTGGAGGAATTGCTCAAAGAGGAGCTTGGCTCCAGTCCGGCAGCGGATATCAAACAACTGTTGCGACAGTCATGAAACAGCAAAAAAAGCCCATGCCTTGGCGATAACGAACTGCTCCCATCGTAGTCTTCTGCGGTCTACTATGACAGGGAGCAGTTCAGTGTTGCTTTTGGCTTGGGCTTTTTGCAATAAATGGACGTTTATTCGTCCATAACTGATGATTTTACATCATCATTGTCTAGAATCAATTACTCATTTATGAGTTTTTCTGTATTAAGGGTAAAGCCTTCAATCACTACATCTTCGTCCACTTCAATCATGATGCAACGTCTGCCTTGATAATTCACCTGCTTCACATATCTCAGGTCTTGCGGGCTAACCGAAATCGTAGCAACCTTGGTCTCAATCTTAATGGACTTGGACGTAAACTTCGGCATAACACTGGTTGCCTTCATCTCATAGTTCTTGTTATCAACGATCGTTTCAAAGGCACGTTCTACTTTCTCCGTTGTCAGATCCTCTATACCGCTCGCGGTCAGTACACGTTCCAGATCTTTATAATCCAGCTTCGGAGGTTCTTCCTCATGGGACTCTTCGTTAATCTCGATGACTCGGTTGA
The DNA here is from genome assembly GCF_037993015.1 of Paenibacillus sp. FSL E2-0151. Taxonomy (NCBI): domain Bacteria; kingdom Bacillati; phylum Bacillota; class Bacilli; order Caryophanales; family Paenibacillaceae; genus Paenibacillus; species Paenibacillus sp. FSL E2-0151. The sequence goes on along the minus strand of NZ_CP150308.1, from coordinate 970,720 downwards.
TCTCCTCGTATACATGTGCAATGGTGGCTGAATCGAACTGTTCACCGGCCACTTCCTTGACGATATCTTCGAAGATCGCCCGTTCTTCCAGTGCGGTAACGGATCTTTCTCCATTCAATACATTTTCAACAAAATGCGGATCCGGGAAATTGGATTTCCCTGTACAATAGAGTACACGATTCACATCGGAGTAGTTGTCCGTCACGCTAGGGTACAGGAATCCTTGCTCTGGCGTGCTTAATTTGATAATCGGATCTACAATGATGTTGTATTTGAATTCTCTCTCCACGTAGTCAAACAAGAGTGTTTTCCGCTGTTTCTCCGTGGAATTCACGCTGCACAGAATGAACGGATGAGCGAACACCTCATTCTTCTCACTCTCTTCCGTAGCTTCGTTTCTAGCCTTGGTCGGCAGATAATATTGTCCACGCACAAACGTAGCTACCATATCCCGCTCAAACTTCGTATCCACCAACATTCGATCCACGAGCAGTAGCATCAGATCCTGCCATTCATCCGGATCACCTGTGACCAGAGCCTGGTGAAGCAGTACCTGTGCCGGGTCCTCCGCCGCTTCCTGGAACTTCAATTCGAATAACTTCTGATCCAAATCACCTGTCAGCAATTTTTTGAAATTGCCCATGTACAGCTCCTGCTTCTCTCTGTCCACCAGTTCGAACGGGTGACGCTCCCAGTGATAGACCTCATTCGTTTCCTTCGTAATATACACGTTGAGAATATCGTAAATATTCAGTAGATCGTGATCGAGTTTAAACTGCTTGCGTATATGCGCGACTTCTTTTTTATTCATGATTCGTTAGACAACTCCCACAATATATAATTTTATCTGCGTGCAGCTCTATATCCTAAAAGCCAGTGCTCCCTTGGAAGTTTTCATCTGAGCAGTAGGTCACAAATGGGCGCAGCTATGGAGTAGCTGGATCAAGCCGTTCTTGCTCTCCATTTCTGTACTCTCAGTGAGAAATTATATCATATAATGATGACGATTAATGAGAAACAATCTATGGTATTTCCCTCTTTATCACGATCCATTTTTGAATATGGAAAATAGCTCGCCGTATGGGAGCACGAATGAGATTTAAAAGAAAACAGAAAGACGCAACAGGAATGACTCCCGTGCGTCTTTTTTCGTTGTTTAACGATTCTTAAAAAATTAATTACTGCTCGGCAATATATCCATATTCAACAGGGGTGCTCTGCTGGAAGAAACTTTCCTTGTTTCCCGCAGAAACAGTAATCCCATGAACAAGGACACTCCGCCAATAATAATCAGCAATGCCCCCAACTCCTGACTGTAGGCTGTCAGCGCCCCGTCCCTAAACGCCATTCCACGAATCAGACGGTTAAGCCAGTTCATGGGTAATGCCCATGCGAACATTTGGAACGGTTCTGGGAACGCCAGCGGCGTTAATTGAATTCCCGTAGCCAAAAAGGAGGGATACAATACAAAACTGGTTCGTAGGCTTACTTTCGACATATCTTTGGCAGTGTATCCAATCAGCATACCCATGAGTGACAAGGCAAAAGCATAAACAACTAACGGAATGATAAAAAGATAAGCCTCTGCTTCAAACCGCATTCCCCCCACCTGCTTTAATAATCCATAGGTTAGAAGCAGCGAAAGGGAACTCAACACAGCGTAAGGTACACTCCGAACCCATATCTGGAAAGGTGACTTTCCGTTTGCAAACAGTTTCCCTTCCTGACGAAGCCGGGGTACAATTGAGCCCGCTGCACTTGTTGTAATCATCAATACTACGATATTCACAAATCCAAGCACCATAAAACCGACATAACTGGAGGTTGGATTAAACAGCATCCGCTGCTGAAGGGATAACGGTGACACGATTCCTTTAGCTGTCTCGGCATCCATCCCTTTTTGGATCAGACGTGTCATGGAAAGGGTCATATTCTCTGTCAGTATGATTTCCTGAATCGCAGTGCGAATACCTGTTAACCCCGAGGGCATCGTGTTATCCATCAAGATGCCGATATTCGTCGATTTCCCTTGTTGTTGACGCAAACCCAACTGATTGGGAAGCATAATGACCGCTACAGCCTGCTCGTTGGCAAGCAATGTTTCAGGACTCATTCGGCTCGCATATACGCTTTTGACGCTCATATATTGTGACGCATTTATCTTGGAGATCAATTGCCGTGAATATTCGCTATGATCCTCATCAATAACCACAACTGGTGATTTATTAAGTTGATTCTGCGAGAACATTAATCCAAAAAATAGGGCTGCAATCATTGGCCCAATAAAAATTAGCCGTATATACTTACTGTCCGCGACGTACTTCCATTCGTCAATCAGTGATTTCATCAAGTTTCACCTCTGCTGTCATCCCCGGAAGCAAATCGGTATTCGAATCCATCGATATTCGGACCAGAAACATGCTCAAATCGGCTTGCCCTTTTTCCCGCGACATACGCAAGTTCGCAAACTGAGGAGCAGTTGAGATGGAAATAATACTCCCTTTCACCTGCGTTGGCTGATCCAAATAAGGGAAATGAACATCAATGCTTTGATTCACTTCAAGCTGTTGAATTTCACTTTCCTGTATGTAAAGGTCGGTGTAATACGTATTCTTTTGCACAACTGCTAGCGGGACTCCTGCTTGGACTTGATCTCCCTGTATTACAGCAACTCGGTCAACCAACCCGTCATACGGTGCAAGTACCTCCTTATCTCCCTCCCCCGCTGATTTCACTTTGAAAAGTACCTCTCCCTCTTTCACGGAGTCACCTGCAGACACACCAACCTCTGCAATCGTCCCGGGACTATTCTGATAAAATAATGTCGTTTGCTCTGCCTCAAGTATGCCTTGTTTACTGCTCTCGGCCTGACTTACAGCATCCTTTCCTTTAACAGCCAGAAGTGAACCTCCAACAATGAACACCATCGCAATTCCGATATACAAACCTGCTTTTAACTTCATCTTTTTATCTCTCCCATTCCCAATCCTCGTGTATGGTTAAATTTGCTGACTATTTTTGCTTTTTCATTTTGATGACCGCGTTCTCGGCTGCCTCCATGATCACTTCTCCCAAAGTGGGATGAGGGTGAATCGTCATGGCCAGATCTTCCACGGTTGCGCCCATCTCGACCGCAAGTGCAAGCTCCGATATCAGTGTGGATGCCTCCACTCCGACGATTTGCGCACCAATGACAATTCCTGAAGTCGGGTCAGCCACTATTTTCACAAAACCTTCGGTTTCCCTTAACGCCAATGCTCTTCCGTTGATTCCAAAAGAAGATTTTCCGATAACCACCGGAATGGCCTGCGCTTTGGCTTCCGTCTCACTTACCCCAACACTGGATAGCTCCGGATTAGAAAAGACAACAAGCGGAATCACCTTGTAATCCACTTTGGAGGTGAGACCCGCAATGGCCTCTGCAGCTACTTTAGCTTCATAGGAGGCCTTGTGAGCAAGTGCCGGACCGGCTGTAATATCTCCAATGGCATAAATGTGCGGGATAACCGTTCTGCACTGTGCATCCGTCTCAACCAGTCCTTTGTTTGTTACGGGCAAGCCTATGCGTTCCAGTCCTAACTGGCCGTCTGTATTGGGTTTCCTGCCGATTGTGACCAATACATATTCCGCTGTAACCTGATGCTGCTCCTGATTTTTTGAATAATGAAGTGTAATGGAATCCGCCTTGTGCTCCACCTTTTCGGCAATCGCTCCGGTTACGATCTGGATGCCGTCCGCCTTTAATTGTTTGACTACAGGGGCTGCAAGTTCCGCCTCGAATCCAGGCAATACTTGTGCGCCTCCCTCCAGAATCGTTACCTTGGTTCCGAATTTGGCATACATCTGTCCGAGCTCCACCCCAATATAACCTCCGCCGATCACAATCAGACTACTCGGAACCTCCTGTAGAGATAATGCTTCAGTGGAAGATAAGATGCGACCTCCAACTGGAAATGCTGGCAGCTCAATTGGACGAGACCCCGTTGCCAATATGAGATTTTTAAAAGAAATGCTTTGCTCCTGTCCAGTTTGCTGGATCATGGCTGTGTGCTCATCCAACAGACTGGCCTCGCCTTCAAGAATGGTCACACCCGCAGTCTTTAACAAATAGTGGACACCACCTGCCTGTTTATTCACAACCCCCTGTTTAAAATCCTGAGCATTCTTAAATGTCGCTGCCGCGTCAGCTTGATTAAACTGTCTGAACCAATCATAACGATGCGATTCCGCAATTAAGGCTTTGGATGGTATGCAACCCACATGTGTACAGACCCCGCCAAGCTGTTTACGTTCAACAATTGCCATCTTCATCCCCAACTGCGAAGAACGAAGCGCCGCCACATATCCCCCTGGACCTGATCCAATAACTAACGTATCCACAGATTCAAGCTTGCCCATATTCTGATACCTCCCGATTTGAAGTTGATTTAAAATATGATGACCATAATATATTATAACCATCATATTTTAAGACCGTCAACAATCGTATTTGGCCCTTTTGAAAATGAACAGACATCCAGTTAGCAAATTGACAGGCTTTATTATGATGACTATAATATTTTAAAAAGCATAATGATGAAACTATGGAGTGAATGATCATGCCCTATCCTAAAGGACATAAGATAAAAGTACGAGGTAAAATTGTTGAAAGTGCGGCTCGAGCTTTTCGCACCAATGGTATCCAGGAAGTGAGTGTCCCGTTTATTATGAAGGGAGCTGGATTAACTCACGGAGGGTTCTATTCACACTTTGACAACAAGGAACAATTGGTTGCCGAAGCCTGCGAATATGCCATTAGTGATACCATTACACTTCTAAAGAACGTGGCTGATCAGGAAGAGCAGAATTCCAAAATTAATAAAGTAATCGATTATTATTTGAGTCCGTATCACCGCGACCAAACGGAAATGAGCTGTATTTTCCCCGCCCTTTCCAGCGAAATATCCCGTTCGTCCGAAGAGGTTCGGCAGGTATTTACCCATGAATTGGAGCGGATGATCGCTTTTATCTCCAATCTGGCTGAGATTGATGTGTCCAGAGGTCGTGCACTGTTCAGTACAATGGTTGGCTCGCTTGTACTTGCACGCTCTGTTAGTGATCCTGAGCTTAGCGACAGCTTTCTCTCGGCAGGCAGACAGCAAGCCAAAGAAATGGTTAAAAGGAACGATATGTAGCCTCGATGTTGCTATATGCTTATTATCTAGCTGTCAACAAAAAAAACGCCTATAAATGGCGTGTTTTTCTTATCTGTCTGCAACTAAATAAATTCCATACTAGCCACCGTAACGCTCTTTTCGCATTCAAAGCACGGGGTCATTAACATTCCCAAACTTTTATAAAAACGAATTATTGTTCATCTATTAGGTCCAAGAAAAATATGGTATACTCACAGAGCAATGGAAAGGCTTATATGGGCGGTCGGCTAATCTCCCGGAAGGGAGGTGATGCCTTGTGACAGTATTTGAAGCAATTATGCTAATGCTTACCTTCGGTTTGCTGATTGTAGCGCTGCTGTCCAATAAACACAAGTAGACCGCCCACCCTTGCAAAGGTTGCGGTCTACTTGATCGTGTATCCTCTTGTTAAGCCCACCGCCCTTAAAAGCGGCTATTGCATCAGAGAGTCGTGTTAGCGCACGGCTCTCTTTGCATTATAAGCTGTTTCTGTCCTCATTATAACATGGAGATTGTGGATTTCAATCCCACGATCTCCATATGTTCCGTATGTTAAAACTGACGATACGGCGAAAATTTCAGCATCTTACATATTTACGCTTGAACCCCGTCCGACCTTTATCCACTGCCTTTTGGATATTCTCAGAGGCATTCAGCAGCTTGCTCTTGGGCTTGTCCTTGTTCACTTCGACAGGTCCCACAGCCTTGGCTATCTCCACTGCCTGATCGTGCAACGGTTGATAGGATGTTGCAACGGTATACAGGAAATTGTTCATCGAATATTTCGTTCGTTCCGGAGATTCGTGAATCGTCTTTTTCACCTGTTCCAGCATCTCCATCAGTTTATTCTCCGAAAACTCAGCATCCTTTCGACTGCCGAGCAACCAACAGTAACAGCTCCATCCCGCTGACATTCTCAGTTCATCCCCACTCGCGATCCACTTATCCGAAACTTCTTGAGCAATATCCGTCTCTGCCAACGTGACGGCAACGATGAAGTCAGAGATCATGTAAAAATAAGCAGCGTCAATCCAACGGTCAAAATCAGCTTCCGTCATTGCTTGAGGATCGGCAATCACGCCCGCAAAGTACATCGCATCATAATTCCCCGTCGCGTATAGTTGCTCTGCCAAAGGTTGATCCTTTTTGATCCGCTTCGCCATTGGTTTCATCGCTCCGGTTGCCACGCCAAATAGCGGTTCATGCGCACCGTTAGAGATATAGATTTTTTTCGTTCGTTCTTTACCCAGCGCTTCTAGCTCTTGCATCACTTCATCTAGATTCATTTCGCGACACTCCCCATCCTATAAATTATATATCTAATCAAATCAAACAGACACTTATGTTTAACGAAAAACCGATGGGGAAATCGCACATTATCCCATTCGAACTATTCCGCCATTTGCATAATCATTCCGACGAGATTACTACCTTACGTATGAGGGATTCCCCACTGGGGTATTTTTCCTGAAAAAACTGAATTCTATTCAAATTTCCCTGTGGCTCTGACAACCTGTTCGAGCATTATCACCGATCATAACATCTATACCAGCGTTTCGCACAGATCCCTGAAAAGATAGATATAACTTCTTCGCAGACAGACATTTTTCCTTTCTTATGCTTCTACCGGCAACTTCTGAATACCTGCCCAGAGCCTGATTGGAAGAGGGAATTCCCCCAGCACAAGCAGAGCAACATATGTCCATGTCCAAGCAACGTTAAGCTATGGCAGGATACGTCACTCATCGTTTATGTTCAGTTTAGTGTTGTTAACAAAACCGAGATGAGGAAGGATGCGAGAGCATGAGCAACAATCAAGTGTTAGGCTTTGCCCCTGCCCTGGGCTGGAATTCGTGGAACACCTTTACGTGGGATATTAACGAACAATTAATTCGGGATGTCGCTGATGTGTTTGTATCGGAAGGTTATCTGGCCGCTGGTTACGAGTATATTGTCATTGATGATTGCTGGAGCCTGAAGGAACGGGATGCAAACGGCAATCTGGTGGCTGACCCGGATAAATTCCCGAGTGGAATGAGAGCGCTTTCTGATTATATCCATAGCAAAGGACTGAAGTTCGGCATGTATTCATGCGTGGGTACACATACATGTGCCGGGTATCCAGGTAGCTTCGAGCATGAATTCCAGGATGCTGCCCTTTTTGCCGAATGGGGCGTTGATTATTTGAAGTATGATTACTGCTTCAAGCCGCGCCATATCTCAGGAGAGTTGCTATACAAACGGATGAGCCTTGCGCTCAAAAACTGCGGACGCGATATCCTGTTCTCCGCCTGCAACTGGGGAGCCGACGACGTATACGATTGGATTCGGGAATCGGGCGCTCATATGTACCGCTCCACCGGCGATATCCGTGACAATTGGGATTCAGTGAAGGAACTTGCCCTGTCTCAATTGGGAAAACAAAGCTACACCGGCTCCTTCTGCCATAACGACATGGATATGCTGATTGTAGGTATGTACGGTGGAAGCAACAATGATTATATTGGCAGCATCGGTGGATGCAACGACATCGAATATAAAACCCACTTCTCACTCTGGTCCATGATGGGGTCCCCATTAATGATCGGATGTGACGTGCGCAAGGCTAACCAGATTACAAAGGATATTCTCCTGAATCCTGACCTGATCGCTATCAATCAGGATGTAGAAGCGCGCGGAGCTTACCGCATTAAACCAGAACCGCAATGGTTTCACACAGACGATGTATTTATGCTGGTGAAGGTACTCACAGATGGTGATCTAGCTATTGGTTTCTTCAACCTGAGCGACAGCCAGCGGGAATTGTCTTTGCAATTTTGGGATATGGGTCTGCCTTATGCTGCCGGTTATGCCCTGTCCCTGTATGACTGCTGGGAACATCAAGAGCTTGGCGTATTCCGTGAACGCTTCGCTCCCGTTGTCGCAGCACATGATTGCCTCGTCGTCCGGGCCAAACTGGTTAAATAGATGGCTCAACATCGCCTGTGCACCTCCTGTCAGGTCCCGCTCTCTTCAGACGATGTGGGCATCTACCTCAAATTGATCTCGCGCTCTGCTCAGCAATTTCTGTGCATTGATTGTATAGGAGTGAAGCTGAACTGTGGACGTGAGCCTATTGAGAAGCTGATCCGTTATTTCCGAGAGTCCGGGAACTGCGCCCTGTTCCGTTAACTTTATACCTTCGTCCGGTGCAGCGTAATGTACTCTGTTGGCGTGTGTGAAGTTGATTTCTTGAATACTTTGGAAAAATATAACGGATCATTGTAACCAACAGAATAAGCTACCGATTGAATTGGCAGGCCCGACGTCTTCAGCAGTTCACAGGCGCGCTCGATTCGACAGTGTGTAATATACTCCAAAACAGACTTGCCGGTTGCTGCCTTAAACAGACGAAACAAATAACTGCGCTCCAGATTAACTGCCTTTACGATCTCCGTGACAGTCAATGTTGGCTTCCAGTAGTTCTGCTCGATGTACTTTCTCGCCAGCCAGACATAATCCTTGGCGTCCACCTGCGGCTCTTTCGGATAATGCTCCATATAGTAGGAGAGCAGCAGACGCAAACGTGCATCCGCCCGCAGTAATTCATAAGATGATGCACCCGCGTTCCAGGCAAGGTGGAAAAAAGGCTGCAATGTCTCCGGCGAGACCGTCACCACGGGTTGTACCTCTGAGAGCTGTGTCAGCCCCAGCAACCGCCCGGCATCCTCACCGCTAAACTCCACCCAGACGTACTCCCATGGATCTTGCGGGTCTGGATAATAGTAAATCTCCTTTTGCGGAAATATGATAAAGCTTTCCCCCGTAACGAGCCGAAAAACGCGGCCGCCCGTCTCCAGCGTCCCTTGGCCGCGGATAATATAGTGCAGCGCATAAACGTCACGCACGCCTGGCCCCCATTGGTGAGGGTTAGCTGGCTTGTGACCACCGCTGATAAAATACAAATTACTGGCTCTACTGCTCTCATGCCAAATCGGATTCAACCACGATTCCCCCTTTCTAAGGCGCCCTGTTCTGGCGTTAGGTTTATCTTATATATCGTTGATCAGATGCTCGGTAACGCTTACATGCTAAATCCAGAGAGGAGAATGTTGTATGCTTAGAATGGTTACGGTAGAACATGGACAAGTGCAAGGACTGCCCGCGGCGGACCCGCGGATTACCAGCTTCAAGGGAATTCCTTTTGCCGCACCTCCTGTAGGTGAGAACCGCTGGCGCGCTCCGCAGCCGCAGTCGAACTGGGAAGGTGTACTGCAAGCTTTTGATTTTGCCCCCATCTCCATGCAAGCCCCAACAGTCATCGATGATAACAATATCTATACCCGCGAATGGGCCGTTGATCCCGACCTGCCCATGGACGAGGATTGTCTGTATCTGAATGTCTGGACACCCGCCAAGCGTACGGACGTGAAGTTGCCTGTTTTTGTCTGGTATTTTGGCGGGGGCCTGCAAGTCGGCCATACGGCCGAAATGGAATTTGATGGCGAGCGAATCGCTCGTAGAGGTATTGTCGTTGTGACGATTAATTATCGGCTGAATGCCTTTGGCTTCCTGTGCCATCCTGAGATTAGTGCCGAATCCCCACATGCACCCGCCAACTTTGGTCATCTTGATCAGCAAGCAGGTACCCAGTGGGTCAAACGTAACATTGCCGCCTTTGGCGGTGATCCAGAACAGATCACCATCGGCGGACAGTCGGCAGGCGGAGGAAGTGTACTCAGCCAGATGACCTCTCCTCAAAATAAAGGCTTGTTCCAGCGAGCCGTCATCATGAGCGGTATAGCTACCGAGTTGTACCCGAAGGTCCGCGTGCCTTCTGTCCGCTCCACACTAAGGGATGCAGAGCAAGCAGGGGTTGAATTTTTCGGCTTCCTGGGCGTATCTTCCCTGGCTGAGGCGAGACAACTGGATGCTGAATATCTCCGTGACAAAGCACTCGAATACAAAAGCTTCTGGGGAACCGTCATCGACGAACAATTCTGCGCAGGCGATCCGTTTACTCGTTTTCTTCAGCAGGAGCGCGAGGCGATACCCGTAATGCTGGGGCATACGTCTTCCGAATTTTGGACCCGGCCCGCCGCAACCAATCTGGAAGAACTGAAGCAGATGGTTGTGGAGCTCTTTGGCGAGGATGCTCCTGCCTTTTTGCAACTATGTGAGGCTGATTCCGGCCAAATCGAACATGCTCTGCAACAAGCATCGGTCCGCATGATCCAACATGCCATTCTGCTCGCCATCCGCGCGAACAGCGGTCATCCGTCTGAAACGCCTCTCTACTATTATAACTTCGACGCCGAGATTCCGGGCTGGGACCAGCCAGGCACTTTTCACTCCGTTGATCTGTGGTTTTTCTTCGAAACACTTGCCAAATGCTGGCGGCCTTTCACAGGCAAGCATTATGATCTGGCTCGCCAGATGTGTAATTACTTATCCAACTTTATTGCTACAGGTGACCCAAACGGTTCGGACTCCACCGGAAAGCTGATGCCTCATTGGACTCCTTGTACTACAGAACAGCCGTATCTCATGGAATTTGGCGATCAGGCTCAATTACAGCAGGCTGAGTCTGGACCGATGCTCGCGTTTCTAATTGAACAATATTTCAAGAAACAGAATGCACCTGTTGTTTAAAACATGAGGTTTGCCCTCTCACGATATATGTAAGAGCCATGCTGTCGCATGGCTCTTTTTGTATAGTGTGAATGGTAGAGCGATGTTCATTCGCCCATGCCTATTTAGCAAGTTGCCCCACTACAGAAGCCTAAGGTAACAATCAGGCAGCCAAAGGAATCCCACGAACATTCAGCATCATTTCAAGAGATCCGTTAAATATGAGTCTGTGTTGGTTTGTTGAAGATGACAGGTAGCGTAATCTGTAGTGAAAAGATATCCTTTTCCTGCGATACCGTCAACGTCCCGTTATGCTGCTGGATCATTTTCTGACAACTAACGAGCCCAATTTCGTTGCTATCATTCTTTTTGCCAACACGTTTAATCTTATTCTCCACCCCAAGAATGACCCATTGTTGCCTCAAAGAAATCTGGATATGAACGGGATGCCCTGGATCGGCGTATTTTCGAATATTTGAAAATATATTATCCATTACGCGACGCATGGCGACCAGATTGATTTCCAGCAAAAACTCCTCATGATGTGCATCTGTCTGAACCTGCACATCTATATCGTCCAGAACCACTAGTTGCTCATCTATGAGTTGATCGATAAGCGCTCTGCCCACATACACTTCAAATTCTACTTCCTCTTCTTCAGCGGCGGATACCGTAAAATATTCAAATAGTTTGTCCGACAACACTTTGATCTGATAAGCCTTCTCCCGGCTATTATGAATATACTGCAATAGATCCTCATGTGTCTTATATTTGTTGAGCTCTATGATATCCATATATCCTAATAGAATCGTGAGTGGTGTTCGCAAATCATGGGAAATCGCCGTGATCAATTCACGGTTGGCCATCCTGACCCTCTCCTCGCTGTCCAGCCGCTCCACAAATGATTTTCTCATCTCATCAATACTCTGGGCCAGAGATGACAGTTCATCCTTTCCCGATATCGTAATCGAATAATCCAAATTTCCACCTTCGAGTATTTTGATCTCTTGTTCAAGCACGCCAATATAAGATGTTTTCTTATTAATCATCAGTAGAAAGGAAACAATGAACACAATGGCCGCTATGAAAACACCAATAATCAGAATGAGGTTGTAATATTGATACTCATAAAAGCTAACCAAGTATATCTGGGCATCCTGATCCGCAAAATGGATGGTGGTGATGGGTATTTTCGATGGCACGAATTGAGTTAACAACTCTTCATTGATGGCAGGATCAATCTCCGTGTTGGAGGAAAATATCAATTTGTCTTTTGCAAAAATATACAGATTTAAGTAGCGCTCATGTCTTATCCAAGCAGACAATTGCTCATGATCACGGGTTGACACGTTCTGGTTATCCACAAATGCTTCGAATCGATCAAGCGCATCTTGCTGCCTGTTCTCTACAAAAGTGGATTTGCTTAAATAACTATCCAATACAGTCTCGCCAACAACTTGTAAAATAACGAGTGCACTTATGGAAATGACCAAAGAAATGACAACCGCCAGAACCAGTTTAATCTTCAGCTTTTTTCCGATTAATAATCTATTCAATTTTGTACCCCTTCCCCCAAACGGTCTTCACATATTTAGGGTTCTGCGGGTCATCCTCCAGTTTGCCTCTCAAGTTACGAATATGAACCATCACTGTGTTATTACACGTATAAAAGTAGGGTTGCCCCCAAACACTCTCATATATATTTTCTGCCGAGAATACCTTTCGTCGCTTCTTAGCCAACAGCAGCAATATCTGGTATTCAATTTCAGTTAGAGCAATCTCCTTCTCTCCAACAAACACGGTTTTTGAATCCTGATGGACGGTAAGATCCTTAACGATAATCTGGTCCTTTTCTTCGGTCTTCTCCTTGCCCCGATATACATAATACCTCCGCAGTAAAGCCTTCACCCGCGAAACAAGTTCTGTATAGGAAAAGGGTTTGGACAAAAAGTCATCACTGCCTGAGGAAAAGGCCAATTGTTTGTCAGAATCCTGCGTTTTCGCCGTGAGAAACAGGATCGGTGCGCTTGTTTTTTCACGAATCTCCAGACAAGCCTTCAGCCCCGATTTATTGGGCATCATCATATCCAAAATAATGAGATCCGTCTCTTCGTTCACTTTATCAATCGCATCTTGACCATCTATCGCTTCAATCACTTCATAATTCTCACTCTCTAACAGAATCCTTACAATTTCACGAATTTCACTGTTATCATCAGCAATTAGAATTTTCTTGCTCATCTGATCCCTCCGTCTAATTTCAGTATAATATGCGCTATTAGCGACTACCAGCAAATACAATCGACTTAAGAATTCTTCAGAAGTTATGTAGGTATCTCTTAATAATTTCGTCTTATACTGTAAATATGTAGAAGTTATTAGACAAAGGGGTCGTCAGGTATGCCACAACCTTCGAAAAAAGTAATGATTAACATATTGTTGGGTCTGTTCATCATGTTGTCCATTGGTCTACTGGTGTATTATTCTCCTGCCCTTATTAAAATCATGTCTTCCATGGACAACTTCAGAGCGTATATTCACTCAACAGGCCATTGGGGTCCGGTCATGTTTATTTTATTCCAGATTCTTCAGATCGTGGTTGCACCTATTCCAGGAGAAGTGGTACAGATTGCAGGCGGTTATATCTATGGGGTTACACTTGGGTCCTTGTATACTACAATAGGTTTGATTATAGGCTCAGCGATTGCTTTTTATTTCACTCGTTTTATCGGTCGCGCTTATATTTCACGGCTAATGCAAAAGAAAAATAATAAGTGGATGTCGTTAATTCATGATGAGAAGAAGTTCTCCGCTTTTTTATTCATCTTTTTCGTAATTCCCGGCTTGCCCAAAGACATGCTTGTATTTGTCGCCGCACTTACATCGATTAGTTCGTATAGATTCTTCACGATCCTTATCGTCGGTCGTCTGCCATGGATCATCGCATCTACCGTTGTAGGGTCCACGATTCATATGCAACAATACACAATCGCCATTATTATTTCTGTTATCGCTGTAATCGGGTTTGTACTCGGTTATATCTATAGGGAGAAATTGGTGGGATTGTTCTCCCGGTCAGACAGTACCAAAGCCAAAGCCAAACCCAAGGCTATACCCAGTTATAGTACGAATAGGGAGTCTCGTAAAATAAAAAGAGATACAACATGAACAAAGCCAATCTATTGATATGAAAACCGGAGGTATATCATCTTATGCAAATACTTAAAACCAATCGATTAATCCTGAGAAATTTCACCGAAACGGACGCAGCCGGACTGTTGGAATACACAGCAAATCCCAGAGTGAATTGTTTTATGGATCAACGAATTTCAACGTTGGAAGACGCTGCGGCAGAGGTCGCAAAAAGAAGCAGTGACGATTCCCACATCGCAGTCTGTCTGAAAGACAGTAACGAGTTGATCGGTGAGCTGTTTGGTATGAGGGAAGATCGGGATTCCGATACGGATAAAGATTCGAATTCAGATACGTATAGTATAGGTTGGAATTTTAATGGCAGATTTGAAGGGAAAGGGTACGCCAGTGAGAGCGCCAATGCTTTCATCGAAAATCTCTTTATGGAACAGGGAATAAGAAGATTGTACGCTTATGTCGAGGATGATAACTTCCGTTCTCAGAAACTGTGTGAGAAGCTGGGCATGCGTCGGGAAGGTCTTTTTTTGGAGTTCATTTCATTTGTCAAAAATGAGGACGGCACACCGAAATACGAGAATACGTATCAATATGCTTTGTTGAAAAAGGAATGGCTGGCACAGCGTGAATCTCAGAAATAAAGAATGACAAGCCCCATCATTAGTTTAAAAAAGTTATAGAAATGAGAACGTACCCATACGTACGTTCCACAACAAATACGGCGGCTTCTCCCTGGATAGATTCCAGAGGAAAAGTCGCCGTTTCATTATTGCACAGAACACAATTGATCGAGCAATGTGTTTATAAGGTCACAATACATTCAGCTTGAATCCTAGACGGTGCTGCCCCAATATTGCTTTGCAATCTTCTGCCCTTGATCGATCTTCGCCCATTGCTGAGCTTCGCTTAATTCGTTTCCACCATCGCAGGATGCAAATCCGCATTGGTGAGACAACAGCAGCCGATCCTTATCGATGATTTTGGATGCTTCGTCCAGCAAACGGACAACACGTGCTTCATCATCGAGTGTACTCGTTTTGGATGACAACAGACCCAGTACAATTTCCGTTTCAGGTCTGTCCTTGAACACTTCCAGAGCTTCAATTGAACCCGCACGATCATCATCCCACTCCAGGAAGAAACGGTCATACTTCAATTGCTTCAGGAACAGATTCGCAATTTTGGCATACGATCCACCACCCATGTTGCGGGAATCATAATTGCCGCGGCAGTTATGTGTCCACATTTTCAAGCCAAGGCTATGACCAAAGTCAATCACGGTATTATTAATATCAATGAATTCGGTAGCAAGTCCCTTTACTTCATCTTGATTAATATTTTCCCCTGTAAACGGAGAGTTCGGGTTGTCGTCTGCAAACAGTTCCCACAAGCAATCATCGAATTGCAGAATTTTTCCGCCCACTGCAGCGAATTCCTCCACGAATTCCTTATACGCGATCACAAGACCCTCTTTGAGCTCCTGTATGTTTTGATATACAGCATCCGTACCACCAATGTTATCTGACCAGGAAAGCTCACCAAAAATATGGGAAGGAGACGGTACGCAAAGTTTCGTTTGTTGCTCGCCAGCCGTGTCTTGCAGTTGTTGGAACAGTTGAATGAAATGATGGTTCTTTCCACTCAATTTATCAGTGATGCGCAGTCCAATATCTTTGCGTGTTTCATATTTCGAAGTTCCGTCCACATCTCTGAAAAAATAGCCGTGATCCGCGATGTAACGCTTCACTCCGCCAAATCCCCATACAAAGTCCAGATGCCACATCGATTTGGAGAATTCGCCATCGGTAACCACGGACAAGTTATGTTCGATTTCCTTAGCGACAACTTGTTTGATTGCCTCTGTCTCACACTTCTCATATCCTTCGTAGTTTTCATAGAACGGATATTGGATATCATCATTATGTTCAATTTGCGTTTTATATTTCAGCAGCTCATCCGGCCGCAATAAACTTCCTACGATCTGGAACTTATCAGTCATGTAAAAAACCCCCTCGTTGTATACAATGATCATATCATGCTGAGAGCAGTTAGAAGGGATACTAAAAAACCATAACTGGTTATAGTTAAAAGCTATATCCACTTATTATACAGATTTCAGTGAAACCGTCACCGACACAGTGTACCTCTATCCGTGAACGTTATTCAATTTCACACCGTACGACGACGCAGTTCATAAAAATACTGAACGGCTGGATGCTTTAATTTGACCTGCTCCGACATATTTAGAATTCTCTTTTTGCCAACTCGTCTGTCCATTAAAGCCAGAATATTAAACAAGATATCCTTGCTCTCCAGATTATCCTCTATAGAAGTGGATAAATACGTCGTAGCTGCAACGGTAAAATTCGATTTACTAAGTGCGGTCTGAGCCAACAAAAGCTCTTTGGCAAGTACGGAGATTTTTCTACTTCTTGCCATGACTTGAAGACGATCCTCGGGAATGGGTCCTTTGGAATCTTTTCTGATAGCTTCAATCTCTTCATCGCTCACAGGAATCATGATTTCCGGGTCGCTCTTGATCTCCTGCTCTGACTGATACCATCGAATTGGGGTTGTAGTATCACTCATGTTGAGTACATTCTTTTTATCTACAGTAATATAACAATTGCCTGATTTATCAGGTGAATAGCTATAGCTGGTGGCACGGTACTCCGCCCTTCCAACTAACGCAGGACTAAGAAAACTCTCCAGTTGTTGCTTCAATTTACTCCAGGACATAGATCCTCCTATTATCAAAAGCCTACCGCATGAATTGCGGTGATCATTTCAAATATTTTCCAATCCGTCTCCAGTATCAACATTCATCTAAATTATAACATAGCAAACCAAATGGATGATGGAAGAAACCCAGTTATTGGTTTTAAAATCCCCTATGTGATAAAATTGCAGAAAATTATCTACTTACTATTAAATCGTCATAGCCTACCATTGGAACATACGTTGTTATTCACAAAGGAGAGGAAGAGTGTAATGGCTACGAAGGAAGCAACCTTACCTGCTCATATGGAAAAACTCGTTAAAGATAATGATATCGCTACCGTAAAAGAAATTTTCGAGCAATGCGAATGGGATGCACGTGGGGGTTATAGCAAAGGTACGGCCCTCAGCTTTCGGCATATTTCGGATGAATTGGTCCGCTGGCTGGTAGCGCAAGGAGCAGACATTAATGCACGCGACAAATATCAACGCACGCCTTTACATGCCCATGCCTCACACTGGTCAGGAAATGTACCCCTGTTCCTTGAATTAGGTGCGGATCTGGACGCTGTGGATTACCAAAATGAAACACCGTTACATGCAGCGGTCAATGGGTATCGAACCAAAGTGGTTCAAGAGTTGGTAAACCAAGGCGCTACGATTAACGTAGAAAATAAACAGGGAAATACGCCATTAGCTAAGGGGTTAGCCAATTGCAGGAATAGCGATATAGTCAGTATGTCGAAAATTTCAGCAATTCTGCTGGATGCTGGTGCAGCAGTCACCTCGGAAATGAAAGAGTCTGTGAAGCGGATCGGTAAGGATTTTGAATTCGTCCGTGAGAAGTTCAATAAGGACAAGGTCGATGGAGTTTCAGACGCGCTGATCAAACTGTACCGTCTATTTGATGTCGAGCCTGTAGCGAATCGGATCATGCACGATGGAACTGCACCCATTCAGGTAAAGGCAACCACCTGGCCCAAGCAGCACCAAGAGCTGTGGGAATATCTCATCCCTGCTCAGGGCCACGCTCAAACGGTGCAGGGAGAGGTCATTCGCATCACAGGACGTGTGTCCCATGAAGTATTAGATAATGGCGGAGGAAACTGGGATGCGGAGTATCGCAAGATGCTAGATGCGCTAATTCGTTATCTGGGCACTGGAGCGCCACTCGCCCCCGCACTTCTCCAAGAGGCAGCAGACTTGGCCAGCAGGCTTCATAATGGATACGATTTTGATGCGCCTGCCAGATTATCCGAGTTGGCGGTATTATGGGTGCTTGCCAATCCTCAGCCGGTCACTATAGAGAAGCCAGAGTATACGCGTTAAACAGTAAAGCAAAAAAAAGAAGCGGAAAAGTTACCGCTTCTTTTTTTCTATTTAATCTACCTGGATCATACTCCGTATCCATGATTACGTCTTACTCTACTCCACCTGTTCATTACTTTCAAACTCAATGAGCAATTCGCGTACTTTAGAAGTGGTTTTGGCGTTCATCAAGCTGTTTCTGAGCTCACTAGCACCGCGGAAGCCTCGAACATAGATTTTGAAAAAACGGGCCAGCGGGCTGAACGAACGCGGTTCAAGCTCAGAATATTGATCATGGAGATCCAGATGCAGCCGTAGCAGATCAAGCAATTCCTTACTGCTGTGTTCCTTCGGCTCCTTCTCAAAAGCAAACGGATTCTGGAAAATACCGCGTCCAATCATAATACCATCCACACCATATTGCTCCACGAGCCTGAGGCCTGTTTCACGGTCAGGAATATCCCCATTAATCGTCAGCAGTGTATTAGGCGCTATCTCATCACGAAGTTTTTTAATCTCCGGAATCAGTTCCCAGTGAGCATCTACTTTGCTCATTTCTTCTCTCGTCCGCAGATGAATGGACAGGTTCACAATGTCCTGTTGCAAAATATGGGTCAACCAGTCGCGCCATTCATCGACCTCAGTAAATCCGAGACGCGTTTTTACACTGACCGGTAGCCCCCCGGCTTTCGCTGCCTGAATAATCTCCGCCGCAAGGGCTGGCCGGCAGATCAATCCACTTCCTTTTCCATTCTCGGCTACATTCGCTACCGGACAACCCATATTGATATCGATGCCTTTAAAGCCTTCTTTCGCCATACCGATACTCATCTCACGAAAGAATTCAGGTTTATCTCCCCAGATATGAGCCACAATCGGCTGTTCGTCCGCTGTAAAAGTTAACCGTCCGCGCACACTATGGTGCCCCTCCGGGTGACAATAACTCTCTGTGTTCGCAAACTCCGTAAAAAACACATCCGGTCTGCCCGCTTCACCTACGACATGCCGAAACACAACATCCGTCACATCTTCCATGGGTGCCAGTATAAAAAATGGTCGTGGCAATTCACGCCAAAAGTTTTCCTTTGTCATCTCAAAAGCTCCTCTATACCTTCCAGGACAGTCTCTGTCCTCATTAATAGTTAAAATAGTAAAACTCGTAACTCATACATCTGCTTGCTATCATTTACATGATCATTCGCAGTTTCGTTGCAATTCACATTATGCTGTCCTTGCTTCTTCACTTATACCATGCAAATGTAACTTTGTTCAAACAGCAGTATCTGTTATTCTTCCATTAGATCTTCAGATTAATGGAAGTTCGATGATCTCAAAATTGCCCTTTTCCGATTTTATCACGTCTTTATTAGATTTTCAGCCCGATTGCTCTTGCCGAACTGGAAAAGCTCCTCTAAAATGAAGCTCGACAGGCTTTTAACCTGCAAATCGAGATTTTAAGGAGGCCTGAATGATATATGGAAATTTCACTGGATATGATCAAAGACAAAGTCGAATGCTTGCAGGCTTATGACTTCCGTGAACTGGAACGAGCGATCGAAGAGCGAATCGGAATGAACAAAGCATTAATGCTGCGCGTGAAGCAAGTTCAGCATCAAGTAACGTTTGACCCTTTTCGCAACAAGATGTTATATAGTGCAATCGTGCATTTTGCCGTAAATTAATGGACCAAGATTTTCAATAGTGAAAAACAGTTCACTGACGCAATTGCATTTAAACATATCCTATAAAGCATGCAAAAAAGAAGACGCGAATTCGCTCGCGTCTCTTTCCATATCAAACTCCATTTTCTCTTATTAAAACTCCTGCTTAACCAACAACAACTTATAAGCAGAATTTCACCTGTAATCATACTTTACATAGTTAAAT
The DNA here is from genome assembly GCF_037993015.1 of Paenibacillus sp. FSL E2-0151. Lineage (NCBI taxonomy): Bacteria > Bacillati > Bacillota > Bacilli > Caryophanales > Paenibacillaceae > Paenibacillus > Paenibacillus sp. FSL E2-0151. The sequence goes on along the minus strand of NZ_CP150308.1, from coordinate 950,873 downwards.
ACGGGATCGTACCACTTTACAAACAGTCATTTTTGAGGATTAAGGGGGTAATACCATGCAAGAATTAATATTTATGAAGAATTATAAAAACAATGAAGTGCTGCGCAAGAGTTTTTTCGAGCTTGCTGTCAACACGTTTGAGATCAATTTTGAAGATTGGTATCAACAAGGATACTGGGGCGAGCGTTACATCCCTTATTCATATGTCGATGGAGACCAGGTTATTGCCAACGTTTCTGTTAACATCCTTGAGCTCATCATTCACGGTGAGAAGAAAAAAGCGATTCAAATCGGCACGGTGATGACACATCCTGATTATCGGGGGAAAGGACTCTCTACACGTTTAATGAACAAAGTTTTAGAGGAATACGAGAACAAGTACGATTACATGTACCTTTTCGCCAATGAATCGGTGCTTGATTTTTACCACAAGTTTGGGTTTAAGCCTGTGGAAGAGCATCTTTTTTCAATGAATTATACGGCAAAAAAATCACCTGAGCCTGCGGACATCCGAAAACTAAATGTAACTAACGCGGAGGATTTACGTCTTATTCAAAAATTGGCATCGGAAAGATTGCCTGTTTCTCAGCATTTCGCAACCCATCATGCTCAAGGAATACTCATGTTTTATTGCCTGAATGTCTTTAGTGATGACATTTATTACTTGGAAAACGAAAACGTCATTGTTATTTATCAGAAAGAAGACAATCATATTGAGCTCTTCGACGTTGTTAGCTTAAACGAAATGAATATGAAATATATCTTGGATAAGATTGCAGATGAAGGTACGGAGAAAATAACCTTTCATTTCACTCCAGATGCAACAGATGATATCGTTCTAAAAAGTTCGATCACCAATGAAGGTTTATTTGTAAGAACCCATGGTGAACATCTCTACCCTCTGCACGTTAAACATCCGATTACATCTATTGCTTGATGATTTATTTAATAAGACCTACCACCAGACCATACTTAAAAAAGATCAAAAAGGAGCAGGATTTCCCTGCTCCTTCGTTATGTGAAACTTCTTTCTCTCATCAAACGTAAATTCACAAGGTATAATGAAATCAGATGACCGTTCAGCATGATCTTATGACCATCATAATGAAGGAGGGGACATTCGTGGCGTTTATCCCGCTAAACTGCCCCAATTGCAACGGAAAAATCGAATACAAGAAGGATGAGGTTTTAAAGTGTCCCTATTGTGAAACAGAGCTTTTATTGAAGCAAAATCATGTCTATTACGTAGACCAGACTATTAATCATTACCATGGAACGCCCCCTAAAGTACCACCGAAGCAGACTGCCTCCGTAAAGGTAATGCTGATACTGATGTTAGTCCTAACTGGCGCGATCGGTACATATTTTTATTATAGCAACAGCTCCACCTATCCAAAAACAGAAGCCAATCTGCCTGTACGAAAGATGCCTGAAAGCGAGGTTCTGCTCTCATTTTTGCGAGATATCTTTGATAAAGGGTCCGCCTTGCCAACAGAGGAGGAATTGGCTCGTATTCGCTATTTAACCGTAGAGCATTCGGAGAATGATCAGTGGAAGTTTACATATAGCCTCTCCGATCCCTTCAGCGATGAACAGGCCGAGAAGATCACTTATATTACTCAGGATAAGAAACTGAATAGCCAGCGGATTGATCAGCGAGATTTTGAAGCTTTTAAGGGACTGACGGCATTGGATCTGACGAATACCTATGAAATATCCCAGACGGACCAAACCACTTTGGCCCATATGCCCGGATTAAAAAGTTATGGTGGCGCTTTTAACGAATCCTTTAGTACATTTTCGGGCTACTTTGGCGACAAGTCTAAAATTACGGAGCTTACCACTCAGCTTCGCAGCAATCAGGAATTGGCTATGTTGCTGGAATTCCCCAATCTGAACTCTTTATCCATTACCTATGTGGATGAGTCCGTAACAGATTTTCACTTGTTAAACCAATTGCCAATCAAGTCCCTGTCGCTCACCTTTGTCGATGAACTCGGATGGTTGTCGTCCATGACCGGGTTATCATCCTTGTCTATACAGTACAGTGAAACCACAGACCTGCAGCCGCTGTATGCCTTGACCCAGCTTCAGGAGCTTCAGTTGTCCTATTTAACGAATGTAAAGTCCATCAACTTTGTGCAAAATATGCCTGCTCTACAAACGTTAGATATTGAAAATGTAAACTTCTCCAGTCTGGAGCGCTTGACCGGCAAAAACTCTATTACCACACTACGCCTGGCTTCTCTAAGTGAGCTTGGCTCGGTAAAGGCCATAAACAGTCTGCCCTCTTTGCGGGAATTAACGTTGTCCGGCTACTACGAAAATGCAGAAGCGCTGAAACTGCCTAAAGTAGAGCGAGTGGAAATTCCAAGCTCCTTTCTCCCCGGGCTAAAGGCCCCGGTTACAACCAGTCTGACGCTCCGTGGCGGAAGTGGGGAATTGAACTTGGCTGCGCTGGGGAAATTCCCGAAACTGGAGCAACTCTCGCTCTGGGAGATCGATGAAATAACCCGTCTTGCCGCCCTGGACGGCTTGTCCCGCCTAGAGACCTTAAACATTTACGACTCGTCACTGTTCAAGGAAAGCGACGCCTTATTTCGTTTGAAGCAGGTGAAATCTTTGGTGTGCTCCGAGTGCAGGCTGAACTTTGAACAAAAGGCGGCCGCGGAGAACAGCGTACTTGAACATTTGACCTTAAACCAGTCATATTTTAGTATGAACAATACCTCTGTTACTGAAATTGATCAAATGATGCCTTACTTTGCCAACATGTCCGCTCTGCGTTCCTTCACTCTGCAAGACAGCAATTTGGCTTCTCTCGAATTTATGAGTAAATGGAAGGCCATAGAAGAGCTTCATCTCGAGAACAACGCCATTTCCAATATCGAGACCCTAAGCCAGCTGCCTAATCTGCAAAAGGTATATCTATCCGGTAATTCCGTACAAAACAAATCCGTGCTTGGAACGGACGTGAAGGTATATTAATTACCGCCTGGGATGATGGGAGTTTTATACTACTATAATTAATGGATGGTATTGAAACAAAGACAAGAAGGGGTTCGAGAATTATGTATAAATTCTCGAACCCCTTCTGTTTATGTTTAGCTTTCTAACCATCATCGCTACACTCCAGAACGCTGCGGATTGACCGTGCCAAAGATATGATACGGTGTTATCCCCTTTGAAAATAGACTATCGATCAGTTTGATCAATTCCTCCGACGATAGATCTTTGTCGTTGCGTATCCAAAGACGAAACATAGATATTAATGTTGAAATGTAAAACTCAATGATATATGGTGCCAAGACATCATCTGTTGGAAAATCCACAATCAATCGCTCAAAGGGAATTTCTCTTTTCAAGCGTTCCACAAAATGAACAGAACCATAGTCGCCCAATATAGCTTTAAGAACTGAAATCTCCTCTGCATTTTCTAAGCATTGAAGTGCATCTTGAATAGTATGTGTAGAAAACTCTCTGCCTGCCATTTCCTCCTTAATGGATTTCAAAATACGCTCCTCAACGCAGTCCAACAACTCATAGATATCTGTAAAGTATTGATAAAATGTACTCCGATTATATCCTGATTGGTTAGCAATCTCTTGAATAGATATTTTTTCGATGGGTTTTTGGCTATATAAATCGCAGAATACATTTATGAATGTCTGCCTTGTTTTATCCGTAATTTCAGGTTGCTTTTTCATTATTTTCCTCCGTTTGCTGTTCGATCAATTATCCGACAGATATTAAAAATCTGATGGTTGATGACCGTATAGTGAATCAATACAATAATATTATACAACACGTTGTTGGATCATCAACAAGGATGAATATTGATTATTAGGAGGCTAAGATGAGAATTTTATTTTTCGGTAGAGGTGTAATATCGACCCAATACGCGTGGGCTTTCGAAAAGGCAGGCCACACCGTTGAGTTTTACGTTAGAAAAGGGAGAAAAGAAACCTTCGGAAGTCATATAGCGCTTGAAATGTGGGACGCACGAAGAGCGAAACGGTTAATCAAGGAAAAATGGAAAGTCAAGCTGCATGAGGAGATAAGCCCAAATTACGATCTTATTATTGCGAGTGTCAACACGAAACAACTTCCCGAAGCAGCACAATTACTATCGACTACTGCGGGTAACACCCCGATCCTTATTTTCAATAATATTTGGCAGGATTTAAAATCATCGATCTTGCCCTTGTCTATGAACAATGTTGTCTTTGGTTTCCCAGGAGCAGGAGGCGGCATTGAGGACAATAAGCTTAGGGGCGGCTTCTTAAAAACGATATTTCTGGAAAAACCACGTGTAGGCACGGAACAGATAAACAACAAGGTCAAAGAACTATTTGAAAGCGCCCATTTTAAAATCAATTGGATAAAGGATATGCAAAGCTGGCTATGGAATCACTTTGCCGTGAATGCGGCGATGGAGACCGAGGTGTTAAAACGGGGAAGTTTTCCAGCACTTATGAATCATCGTGACTCATTCGCAAATGTTGGTAAGAATATGCGGGAAATGGCACCTGTACTTAAAGCAAGAGGCGCAAAGATGGACGCGATTACTCTACTGTTGACCAAAATTCCATCAGCACTTCTCAGCACGCTGTTTAACAAGGTTATTTTTGCAAAGGGCAGCTTACCGCGACTTTTCATTGAATACAACAATAGTAAAGCCGGTTTTGCAGTACTTGAAGTTGTGAGAGAAGCAAAAAAGTTAGGTATACCTTCACCACGTCTTACTGCGGCATTTGCAAACACTGAGCAACAACACAAAGCTATTGAAAAAGGATAAACTGGAAAACTTGATATTGTTCAGACCAACATCAACTCTACTAATGGTTATAACAACTATAGCCCGAGCTTTAGAAGCTTCGGGCAAAGTAATTTATTAAAACAGGTAAATGTAGCTTCAAAACACTACACCCTAACCAACATCGCTACACTATCCACATGCACCGTATGTGGGAACATATCCACCGGCGTTACCTCAACCGTGCGATATCCACCATCCTCCAGCACAAGAAGATCACGTGCCAACGTACTCGGATTACAACTCACATACACCACTCGCTCCGGCTTCATCTCCAGGATCGTTTCCAGCAAACGTGGATCACAGCCCTTCCGCGGTGGATCAACTACGATCACATCAGCTTCAATACCTTGTTCTTTCTAGCATGGAATACCTTCCTCGGATGCGCCAACTTCGAACTTCACGTTACGCATCTCGTTCAAGAACGCATTGCTGCGAGCATCTTCAATCGCTTCGGGCACGATCTCCACCCCGTATACCTGATCCGCATGTTGCGCCAGGAAAAGAGAGATCGTTCCACTCTGTGATGTAATCTGCGAAAGAAGCAAAGCTATACTGCGCCACCTTGGATACAACATCTGGCTTTTTAAGCCAAGAATTTTCACTCTTAGATAGAGAGGTTTTTTCAATGAGTTGAGTTTTCGGATTTTCGAGCTGAAATTTAGTTTTTCTGTTTTTGTCAGATACGCCTGTTCGATGAGATATTCTCCACTTACTCTTTCATAAAACCAATGTGTTCTGCGTTGTGACCCTCCTATATTTGGAGCCCACACACGCTGTGAATTGCTTTTCATTTCTTTATGATATGGATTATTTGAAGAAAAGTCCTTACATTTTGCTCAAAAAACCTCTGTCCGAATTAATCATAGATCTTTACAAGATCATCACCTGTCATAAATGAAAGATAAGACGGCCTCGTTGAACAAACGGGACACGGTAGTTCAGAGGGAAAAAGAAAAAGAGGGGTTAATTGCCCCTCTTTGCTATTTCCGCCAATACATCTCAACTATTAGTCTTTCCTGACCAACAGTGAGTAACACTCCACATGACTAGTGTGCTGTAACAAAATCAAAACAAAAAAACGGCATCTCAGCCGTTTGTGATTAAAGTGTTGATGCAGACAGCGGCGGCGGTTTTCATACGATGAAAAGACACATGCACAGTATGCCTGTTGATGCGGCTCATTTCTAGCAATATTAGATGTGATTTTACCTGAAAGCCTTTAACATTAAGAATAATTGATTATTAAAATGTACTTCATTCGTATATATTTTTGTAAATAAACCAATGCACTTGTCTATGATTTCCCCAGTGAGCTTTTGGGACATGATGGCTTTATTCGAATAGATCCTTACTGCCTTCCAGTCATGAATAATTTGGTCCAATAACGGGTCAAGCGTATGTTTTGCATTGATATGATCAATGTTGTACTTATAGAGAGTATTTAACCTGTATTTCTCAGAACATTTTCTATAAATAGTACTGCTCAGTGTTTCTATAATCGTTTCATTTTTTATAATGAGCTCGTAATTTTCTGCCAACAACAGTATATTATTCAAACTTTCCGTTATTTCATTTTGATACCTGCACATATTTTCTACGAATGTATTGATGGTTGTGTGTGCTAAATTCTTATTGTTCAAGATCTCATGATTACCGGGGGGCACTAGCGCATATTCCCAAAAGTAGTCTGGCATCTTTACGTGTTCCGAAGTCATACATGACCATTTAAATTCTGAAAATGGCAGAGAATATTGTCTGTATTCTGTAATATCATCAACCGTATATATTTCCTCGTTCGTAAGATTGAAGCCATAGACAAAAACAGGGTGCAGTCCATGTTTTTGGTTATAGTAAAAGTCTCTCCCGCGTTGATAAAATAAATCAATAAATATGGAAATCGGATGACCACTTGAAATAGAGTTTATGATCTCATCTTGTAACGTATCTAGTTCAGGGGATTTTTTACGAATAGAGATCCCCATTTCCTCAAGGATCTGATCTCCCTCCTCAAGATCCAACACCTCTAACTTGAAATATCCTCTTGTTTGTATTTTTTGTTTATCAAATCTATAAATACTAATAACATTATTCAAAATCGGCAACTCATCTTTTTTAAAATATCTGGCAAGCGTTAACAACAAATTGTAGCCGCAATTAAAATAAGGAAAATTATGATGAGGATACATTTTTGTCATGCCGTCGAAGGGCTGAAAGGTGTCCAGGGAAATAATTTCTTCCATAAAATATTTCTCCTATACTAAAATTATTGTTGATATTACGGCTATATTACCTCTTAACAAGGTTCATCATACGGTATTGCCGCGTTCCAACCTTCATCTCTTCATATTTCTTCGAGCCGGGCAATGCGATGAATTCATTGATATCTCCAATATTCGTGCTCGCTTTGGCGTTGCTCGCAATCCCTTGTGTGCCAGTACGCTGCTTCGCACTCTCATCACATGATAGAAGAACATTCGAAGTCACATCCTGATTGCGGATTACAGACAGGCCTGCTTCCTCTAACAGCCTGATGTTCTGCGCTACCTGATCTCCCAGCATCAGCTCCGTATACAGAAATACGCCGCCAACTCTCATTATCCGGTACACCTCTTCATAGAATCGTGATCGGTTCGGATAGGCATGTGCGGATTCTATATTTAACACCACATCGAAGCTCTCGTCTGCAAACGGTATATTCTCCGCATCGCCGACGAGATACAAAGATTCACCCCCTCGGGATTTGGCATTGCAATAGGCAATATTCGCCGGGCAGATGTCGAGACCGACAATAGACAGCGGCTTGAAATATTTAGACAGAGCTGCTATGTTCCCTCCCCTGCCGCATCCGATGTCGATCACCTGCCGCTCCCGAATCGCCGTCCTGCCCACTGTCTCAAGCAGCAGCTTGACCGAGTTTCTATTCCATGCATCGTCGGGCTCGATCACCGCATGTTGCTCATTCCCGTGCGGGACGTAACCATAATTTAAGAAGGTGGCGAATCGGCCTATACCGGACAGCGCAAGAGAGTGCGAAATCTCGCTATAATCCCGAATTTCAGCCTCTTTCCGATTCCATTCGGAAGGGTGGACAAACTGCTCACGCCGGTCGAGCATCGATACATAACGGTCATCGTTCGTATATACCGCATCGCAGCTGCAGCATTGCAGCAATGCCTCCGACTGGACCAGCACGCCCTTGCAGCTGGAGCATACCAACCTTGCATGTAGATGTTGTAGCATGACTATCACCCAGCCGACGTATGCATTTGATTCAACGCGTACACATTATAGTAATTTGGGATATTCAAATCTTCATAGTAATCGATCACGGCATAAAAGCCGTTGGTTTGGAAGATGTTCTCGAGCCTGCTGATCTGCTCTCCGTCCAGTCCGTGTACCTCCATTACAATTTGCCTGATTTTGCCCCAATCTTCCGGTTCGATTCCTTCCAGCACCTCGAACTCACTTTTTTCCACGTCGATTTTGAGAAGATCAATTTGGTTCAGATCATAAAAACGGATCATTTCGGAGATCGTAGTTAGCTTGCAACGATAGATTTGTTCATTCAGAAGCTTCGGCGACATAAGATGATCGACAAAGCGGTTTAGCATTCGCCGGTCAGCGAAATTATCTTCGTAATGGTTGATTAACCCGTATCGGAGATCCTGATCGTGGTTCTCCCTGTATTTGATCTGGACAGAGTCCGTGGACATCGTAGGAAAATAGGCAAACTCCGCTTCCTTGATCTCATTGGAAAGCCCGACGTTAACCGTCGTTACGCGAGGCAGCGAACTCGTATTCATCTTCAAGAGTTTAAACGTCGGAGGCAGTGGCTCAAAGGCATACACCCTGCAGTCGCTCTTGCTGCTGACATATAGGCTGAACATGCCGATATTAGCCCCGACGTCCAGGACCGTGCCATGATCCGGAAGCGTAATACCGTGCTTGAAATACATCTCCTTGTGGAAAATCTCGTTGTAGAGAAACTCGGTCTCTCCTTCGTTGTTTTGATAGATTTCAATCCCGTTGTGCAGCCGTTTCTTTGTAATGGCCTCTGTCTGCAATGGATGACGCTCATGCTCCGTCTTGCTCATTCAATTCACCTTCTCAACAATTTGTTTGTAGGGCATTTCTCTAACTGCTGGCGCTTTCATAGCGTTTGACGGCCAGCTTCCAGAACAGCCTGACCACTAGAAGCGATATAACGGGAGCTACAAAAATCCATATCCCAAGGAACAAGTCCAATCGATCGATCAAATAAACCGACGGCATGTTGGTGATGAACAAGATCGGCACAACATACAGCCCTATTCTCCGCAGCCATTTGGGGTATATGTACATCGGCATATTGTTTAAATCCCAACATTTGTCGAGTATTTCGAAGATCGAACCGGACTTCACCGTCCAGAAGGCAAGGATTTGCGGAAGTAGAAGCACCGAATAGGTCACGATCGTGCTACTCAAGATCACGCCGATATATCCGGCCACGTGGATCAAGCTTGGCTCGATGTCAAGACGCCGCCAAGCCAGTACGATCATCGTGATCCCGGCGATCAGGTTCGGGATCGGAAACGCGAAGTTAACGTGCCGGAATGAAATCATGAACTGCAGCGAAAGCGGCTTCGTCATATACAAGTCCAGCGTCCCGTTGCGGATATGGCCGGCGAATCTATAAAAGTTATCCATAAACAGTCCTGTATAGATTGCGATCATAATCGTATAGGTCCCCGTGAAGATCAACATCTGGTCAGGAGAAATGCCATTGATTTCGATCCCGAGCTGGAAAACGAACAAGATATAGATCAGCTTGGAAAACAGAAATACGGTCTCCATGATCAAACCGGAGTAGAAATTCGCTTTGTATTCCATGTAACCGACCAAGCTGTTCTTTGCGAAAATAAAGAACATACGTACATGCTTCCGAAACTCCGTCAAGCTGATACTCACAGATCTAACCTCCAACGGCTACATATTTCCTCATCCCGGAATCCCACGACAACTTCGAAATCATCATAAGAACAATTACCCAGACCGCTTGTAAGAGGAGTCCGCGCACGATTTCATGAATCGCCATGCTGCCATTGATGATGTTAACCGGGAAGAATACGACATATTGAAACGGTAAATAGCTGGAGATTCTGGCAAACGTATCTCCGAAAATATTAAGCGGAAAGATGGCACCACTTAGCAGATAGACGCCTTGATTGAACGCGATATAAACGCCCCAAACCTCGGTAATGATGAACGCGAGAGCACTAATCGAATAAAAAAGCAGGAAGTTGATGAGCAGTCCGAACAGAATGCTGACCAGGAACATAACGATCTGCACCCCTCTAAGCTGAAACCCCCAAATCTGAGTAAAAACGATCATCAGTATGACGAATAAGACAAGGACGACCCCGATCTGAACCGTTTTCCCACCGAAAAAATTGCATATCCGATAGCTGAAATAATGAATGGGCTGAGCGATAAATTTGCTCAGTCCACCCGTCTTGATATCATTCGCGATTTCCCCTTCGAAGCCGGCAGAAACCAGCTTGGAGACGACGCCGGACAACACGGAATAAATGATGATCTGTGAATAAGTATAGCCATTAATAATCTCTTGCGGCGAACTGCGAAACACGGCCGTCCAGAGGAAGCATTGGACGAGAATGATGAAGCCGCCGCTGATGATACTCATAAAGAAATCGGTCCGATACTCCATCGCATTCTGAAGCGCAAGGATGTACGTCCTTTTATACTTCTGTAAGGCTTTCATGTCTGACCCCATCTTTCTGATACAAGCTTTCGATGCCTCGCTCGACAGGTATATCTTCAACTGTGAAATCGAGGATCGGGAACCGGTCCAGCATCATCTTGGAAAGCCGCTGAAGGTCATGCTTATCGATCTCCATGACGGCATTCATGCCGTCATGTTGCATGATAGCGCCATAGTCGCTTAGCGCTTGCCTTGGCACTTCGTCCGTAAATTGCAGCTTGATGATCTTTTTTGCATGAAACAGCTCGTTCACACGCCGAAGATCGCCGTCGTATACGATCTTCCCTTGATTGATGATGATTGTTCGTTTGCATAAATCCTCAATATCCGCCATATAGTGACTTGTCAGAATGACCGTTGCTTTCGTCTGCTGGTTATAATACTTCAGGAACTCCCGAATGCGCTTCTGCGAAATCAGATCGAGTCCGATTGTAGGCTCATCCAGAAAAATCACCTTAGGCCGGTGGATGAGCGACGCAATTAACTCCATCTTCATCCGTTCCCCCAGCGAAAGCCTACGTACCTGAATATTGAGCAGATCTTTAACATCAAGCATCTCCGTAAGCTCATCCAGGACAAGGTTGTAGGGCTTATCCTCGACCTCATAAATGCATTTGTTCAGGTACAACGATTCGTTCGCCGGTAAATCCCACCACAACTGCGATTTCTGCCCCATCACGATCGAGAACTGCATCTTGAATTCTTTTTTTCGCTCCCAAGGGACATAGCCTAATACCGTCGCTTGCCCGCTTGTCGGATACAAGATGCCGGACAGCATCTTAAGCGTAGTTGTTTTGCCGGAACCGTTCGGGCCTAAGAACCCGACCATCTCGCCTTGCTCGATTACAAGTGATATCTCGCTAACCGCTTCTTTGATCAGTGATTTCCGCTTCACTAAATTTTTTAGCGATTTTTTGAAACCCAATTCTTTTTCGTAGTAATTGAAGCTTTTGGATAAGCGTTCCACTTGGATAATGCTCACTGGTTCACCTCATTTATGCTCATGTAGAATAGTTAAACACCGTGCAAATGCAAGACACTGCACTTGGAACATGCCGGTGTCAGTCGTTCATCCATCATTTCCCTTATCCTTCTGTAGGTCATCCCGTGCCATAATTCCTGTACGGACGCTTCATTTAATTTGCCGATCTCGAACTCCTTGAAAAATTTGCATGCAACAATCGTTCCATCGGGCGTAATATCCATCCGGTTCGAGAGAGCCAGGCACTTCTTGTTCATCGTGCCTTTACTCTTCACCTCTTTGCCGAGCACGAAATCTTCGATCTGGTCATAATCCAGATTCGGCTGGTAGCGTAAACGCATTTTCCAGACCCGATTATTCACCCGGTCCAACTCGCTCATCAAAGCAGGGATACGCTCCGGATCGAGCTTGTAGTTAAAGGCGTGCCAGCTTCGTTCGCCCTTGTGCTCGCTCGCCGGAAGGAAGTCGAACTTCTGGTCAAAGTAATCGTCCATTCCCTGCGTGCATTCCTCCGAGATGTACCACGGGAAGCAGACCATGACCATATCTACACCGACGTCCTCCAGAAATTCCAGCAGATCGTAAAGCTTGTCGGTCATAGCATCGTTAACGACGGTATGGATCGTAATTTTGCCCCTGAATCGGTTTTCCTTGCGCAGCTCGACTAGCATCCGAATAGCATCTATCGCCTTGTTGAATACCCCTTTGCCGCGAAGCGCATCATTCTCTTCTTCGAATCCATCAAGTGCAATGAGCAGCTCCAGATTGTCGGAGATTCTCAGCAAGGCATCCAGCTTTCGCTCGATCAGCATCGCGTTCGTGCAGATCGTCGTCTCGCGAGGATGGGCTTCAAGCAAATCGGCCAAACGGTCGAAATGGCTGTATACGAGCGGCTCGCCGCCCCAGATATAGAGTCTCGACTTGGCTGGTTCCGTCTCAAGGATCAGCTTCTCCAGCAGCCCGTAGTCGAGCTGTTCCCGCTGCTGCTCCGGTGTCATAAAGTGATGGTAGCCGGTGTCGTTCCATTGATAGCAATGCTTGCAGCGCAAGTTGCATTGGTTCGTCAGTTTAATCCCGACCGACTCTGGCAACGGTGTCGCGTAACCCGCTATTTTCTCCATGTTCCGCTTAGTTTCCACCGTATTCTTGATAGTACGTTTCAATATTTGCAAATCCTTTGGGGAATGTTTAATCTCTGATTTTGGATTCATATCAACACACCCTTCTTAAACTTATTAGGTCATTCACATGAATCAATAGATATAATACCTTGAACAAGCCGTACAAATCGGAAGCATATTTTTTTTCATATACGCGCGATAATCTTTGTACTTGTCACTACTCCAGATATCCAGCAAACTCTCTTCGTTCACGTTGCCGAAGGTCAAATCATAGAAGGCATGGCAGGGCGAAACGTCGCCCCTTGCCGTAATCTCCGCATAAACCCATGGAAGGGAGCACCGATTTCGTTTATCAGCCATCTGATGGAATTGCCCCGAGAAATAGTTACTCAAATTTTGTTCATCTATCGTCTTCGGATAGGTGATCACATGGATGCGGTTTTTCAAGCAATACGCTTTAACATTATTGAGCTGTCTCGTCAATTCCGGAATATCGATCTGGCTGAACGAACTGGTGTCCCGCCAGACCATCCCCTTGGCATAAGGAGCTTCATGCACGTCGAATTTGTCACTAAGAACCTCCACATATTGGGCATACTGCTCTTCCGTTGCATAGAGCTGCACTTCCATGCTGATATGGTCCAACATCGACAAGTCGATATGCTTAAAGAAAAATTCCTCAACGTACATATAGTTCAAGGGCGTAATGATAAAGGATACACCCATTTTCGGAAATTGCTTGCCCTTGCTTTCCCGAAGCTCATAAAGCTTCTCGATCCCCTTGATTACTTTCTTGAATACGCCTTTGCCTCTCTGCCTATCGTTGATTTCCTCAGGGCCGTCGAGCGACATCCAGATCTTATTTGGAGCAGTCTCGACAAGCATCTCGGCATGCTGCTCAAGCAATGTGCCGTTCGTGGGGAAGTCCGCTATGCTTCCATAGTGATTGATCATGTCGAGAATATCGCTCAGCCAAGGGTACATCAGCGGCTCGCCGCCGAAGAAATCGTAATACGGCTTGCCCGGGCTGCACTCGACGATGATCTTTTTAATGAGATCCGGATCCAGATGCGCTAACGTTTTTTTGCTTTTGTAGGGCCCTTCGAGTCCCCACTCATAGCACATCTTGCATCGTAAATTACACTCCTCCAACAGCTGCATGACGATCCATCTCGGATAGCTTGTCTTTGTCTTATCTTGGACGACACTCAATTTGTTTACGCTCATCGCATAACCCCTTCTGCCATTGAAATCTTACCCCTTCGTTAACGCGACTCTCGCACAATAATGATCCACATAATTCGTCCGTTCTCCGGGTCTGTTCATGATCGCTTGATGCATCTCCCTAAGGACCTCTACGGAAAAATCCATCTCCCGCCACTTCTCGTAGCGTATTCCGAACCCCAGTGATTCCCACAATTCCAAATTGCTAAGCTCGTGACTTCCGAACGGCTCCAGCAGAATAAGAGGGGTTTCGGATGCAAGCGAGTCGATTAATGTGCCCGCTCCCGGCTTGGCCACGATAGCCATCGCCTCCGAAGCGATATCGAATAACCAATGATGATCAACCTCAGCGGCGTATGACTTCGTGTCTTCTCCCGTTATTTCGATGTATGGCGGAAACTCGTGCAGGCCGTTCGCACTCTTCACCCATGCACACCATTCCGGATCATTCATCCAATATCGGTGATCGGGATCGGGCTTCGCTTCCTTCCAATCGTAAGCTACGATATCAAGCCCATAGTTATGGCCGACAAGCTCTGGAATTGTACTTTGATAAGTGCCCATCCCCCAGCCGCCACCATGAACAACAAGCCGCCGCTTCCTTGAGTCGAAGGGCAGTGCCGTACGATGAAGAACTGGGATTTCGCATCGAATCTCCATCTTGTCAGTGTCATAGAGACAAGCATTGTAATAATACTCGTCATAGCGAGAATGAAACTTCTTCAAGCTCTTCCAAGACGGGGCCAGATCTGAATCGACGTAGAGCAGGTCTACATGAATTTGATTCGGCAGCATCTTCTCCCTATACAAATCCAGAATATAGATCCAGTGTCCGGATAACGATATGAATTCGTACCGGTCTTCCGCTTTCCACGCCTCCAGCAATAGCTCGACCTGGGCATAATCAATGCTGTTGCGTATATCCATCGGCATTCGGGCCGATAAATTGGCAAGTGCGAAATTATTGTGGTAAGCCTTTCTGCTGTCTACAATATGATCCATCTTGTCTTGCTCCAAATAGCTTTCGAACACGAGCACTTCCGTCGCGATATCCCTTTTCTCGAAATCACTTGCAGCTAACAGACCGGGAATATAGAAACCCAGACCGAAACCCGAGCATAGAATCGTCACTTTCCGCTTACCCATAAAATTTCTTCCTCCATTCATGGCTTCAAGCGCTTCGGACTGCATCAGCGGGCGATCTTGAAGGATAACGACGACAGCACCTCCTTAACCTTAGCGGTCAATCGTTCGTTATCCCATTCCCCTTGGATCAACGAATAATATAATCTGCCTTTCACCTGCTTATTCCGGATCCCCTTGCACTCGCTGACGACTTTGTTAATAAGGAGCGTATTCGCGCTTAACGGTAAAATACCGAATCCTCGATCAGGCTTATATAGAACACCCTCGCGGTCCAGCGATTCAAGCAATTGATCGAATGATACATCGCATGCAAACTGTAAAGTCGCATGCGTCATGCTCCCTGCCGTGTCGTGCTTCTTCAGGTAGCGGTCAACGTAATGCTTGATCAGACTCATCGATCTTCTTGCATTCACCTCAACAATCGGAACGATGCGGCTGTCCGTCAACAGCATAGAATCGACGCATACGTCGCCGTGATAACCCGACCGATAAAGCTCGCGGGCCGCCCGTTTCATTACATCAAAATACTTCGCTTCCTGCAGCATATGAAGCAACCTATCGTCTGCTGTATAGGAGCCTTGGTAAGCGAAATTGTGATTGACCAACTGCTGCACTGAGATATGTCGGTAAGTACCGTCCGAATCGATGTGGAATTGGCAAGAAAAATCCAATTCCTTGCGGAGGAACGGCTCAATAATAAACCGAACCGTTTTTCCCTTGCTGCACTGATCGGCGACATAGGATGTGACTCGCTGCAAAATCGCTTCCGACTCGATCAGCAAATTCCCTTTCCCGGATACCCCAAACTCATCTTTGATTAGGAAGGGTCCTTGATTCAGCAAAGTCAAGCCGTTTGCCAGCAGCTCTTCGGGAGTATAGACCGTCTGGCTGTCACATCGAAGATCAAGGCGACGGTTCAATTCGGTTGAATACAGCTTCGAATTGACAGTCTGAACCGTTTCGATAGCTGGAAAATCCTGTTCCAGCCCGTAACGCGCTGCAGTACGATCCACCCCCGGAATGACGGCAAAGGGCGACAACCGGGCGCCGTCCAGCAAGTAGAGATCCATGTCACCCATTCGATCGGCTGATGTGAGCAGGTCGAATATATTGGCGGTTCTGCCTACGCTTCCTACATCAGGACTCTCGAGATCGGTTGAATTGGAAAGAAATTTAAATCCGATCTCATGCAAATACTCTTTATGGCAAACGTTCATTCGATAGCGAGTAATGAGCTTATCCTGCGCCTCGCAAAATGGGAAGAGCAGCTCATCCATGGCCATCACGATATTCTCCATTTCAGGATCGTGAAACGACGGCAGTTTGGCTAGATTAGGGTCGCGCCAGAAGCGTTCCGCGTCAAATGTCCCGATAATGAGCTCGAACTTGCGTCTATCGTTCATACAGGCGCTGTTTTCTGCAGCTCCGAGATATAATTGCAGAAGGTCGTTACCGACTCCATAAGATTGAAGTCGAATTGTTCAAAATCGATTTCAATACCGAAACGCTCTTCCACCTGTAGTACAAAAGTAATTAGCTGTAAAGAGTCCAATCCCCCGTCTTCCATGATGTTCGAATGCTCGTTCAAACTGTTTACCAGTTGGGCGTCTTCCTTGATTTCGCATATCATCGCTATGATCTGTTCTTGCATAGGTACCTCCCGTTTAATGGATTATTGACCCTGGTAATAATGGATCGTTCTAGCGAGTGCATCATGCAAACTGATCGCCGGTTCCCAGTCCATAATCGTCCTTGAAATGGTAATATCCGGCTTCCTTCTCCTTGGATCGTCTTCCGGCAGCGGGAGAAACTCTAACTGCGCGTTGGACTTCATTAGCTCCTTCAATATTTGGGCGACTTCAAGTATGGTGACTTCCTCCGGATTCCCCAAATTGATTGGCTGTTCATACGTGGTGCCCAGCAGTCTCACAATCCCTTCCAGCAAATCGTCGATATACTGAAAGCTCCTCGTCTGTCTGCCGTCGCCATAAATCGTAAGGTTTTGCTTGGACATGATTTCATTAATGAAATTGGTAATCACGCGTCCGTCATGTAAATCCATCTTCGGACCGAATGTATTGAAGATCCGAATGACCCTTACCGGTATACCGTATTTCCTGTTCATCCAGTAGGTGATCGCCTCTGCATACCGCTTCGCTTCGTTGTAGCAGCTTCTTGCTCCAACCGAATTCACGTTGCCATAGTAGCTTTCCGGCTGAGGGTGAACAGTGGGGTTACCGTAAATCTCGCTTGTTGAAGCCAAGAAGAACGCAGCCTGCTTTTCTTTGGCCAGATACAGCAGATGCATCGTCCCTTCGCTGTTGACCCTCATCGTTTCGATCGGATAGGACAGATATTTGGGCGGACTGGCAGGACTGGCAAAATGCATCACCCAATCGACAGGGCCTTCAATTGCGAGCGGATAAATGACGTCATGCTCGATAAACTTGAAATTTGGCGACCGTAAGAGATTGTCTATGTTTACAGTAGACCCGGTCAGAAAATTATCGACGCCGATAACGGTATGGCCTTCCCGCAGCAGCCTCTCGGCGAGGTTGGAACCGATGAAGCCTGCGACTCCTGTTAATACAATGAATATTATGATCCTCCCCCTTGCTTAAGGACTGTGAAACCACTATTAATTCAATCGAAACAGGCTTGGTTCTATGCATGAGTCACAAGATGTTGGGTTAAATACTAGGAGAGATTCTTGAGGTGAGTGGATCCGTTGTGGTTGTGCCGGAAAAAGCGCTTGAAGCAATGCGGATCGTTGAAAGACAAGAAGGCAATAGGCTGTCAGCAAACGTTTGTTTTAATACAAGAGCAACGGTTTGGCTTACTCAACACGCTGTCTCCCAACGATTATAATCCCGGCATCACTCCTTCCATAAATATGCCCGGATCACCACGGGCTTCGCGCTAAGGCTTCTATTCGGGTGCAAGAAGAGATATCCACAACTGACATCATCTGCTCCCTCAACATTACTGAATAGCTACCTTCTTCAGCCATCGTTCAAGGAATATGGATTCTTCATTTTCTATATTCGTAATCAGCGTTTGTAAACTTTCGGAAATACTCGTATCCTTTGTCAAATTATATTTAATCGCTAGATTCACAAGGATTTTTGCTTTAAGTTCAATAGCTGTGAATTCATCTATATGCTCTTGATTTAATTCAATTAAATGCTGATTATCGTACAAGTACTTGAATCTTAGCGTCATTATCTTCTTATGATCATAAAGTAAATGAAAGGGTCTTATATCAAACATAACCTTATGTTCCAATGTCTCTTTCGCATAATTTAATAGAGTTGTGTATATTTGCATGCCGAAGTCAAGATTATCCTTGTCACCCCCGTAGTTGAACATATCCCAATACTCCGGCGTTTGCTTAGTGAAATAATTTCTTATCGAATTCACTAGGGTATCTGCACTGAATTTATCCTGATTTTGATCATTGAATGTATACAGATAAACCATTTCTCTAAGGTAATCATGATTGGTTGTTAGATGATTTGTGTCGAACGCAAGATTGAAATCAGTAAATGATATCTCAGCCTGACTATACACCCCGTTCTTAAAAAAATCGGAAACATACAACATCTCTCTATCCAAATCATAGCCGTAAACAAATATGTCATGATGCAATTGAAGTTTATTGTAGCGATCGCTTAGGGGCACGTAGAAATAATTGATCATGGTGTGGACATAGTTATTAGCATTAATATTTTCTACAATAAAATGAATAACAGAGTCCCATTTAGTTGTTACAGTATCTCTATGTATCTTTTGAGTAGTAATCCATTTGCACGCATCCGAAGGCCGCAGCTCATAAGTCAGAGGGAAATAAAAATCTCCCCAATGATGTTTATAATCTTTGTTAATAAATAATTGAATATAATTGCTAAATATCCATGGGTGTGCGCACTCGTAATGGGTAAGTATGGACAAGAGATGAGCATGTTGCGTATAGGTTGTAATCATCGGATAACTGACCGGCAATATTTTTCTGCCTAACGTTTGAGTTGAATTCTTCAACCTTTCGTTCACCCCTCGTTATCTGGTTAAATAGCTTAAGGATTTCGAATCAGTATATCTCATTTAGCAATAAGCGCTTCGTGCTTGCCCTGTCCAGTTTTCCTGTTTTTGTTTTTGGAATGTTATCGATAATCCTCCATTGTCTAGGCACTTTATACGTTGACAAATGCAAGTTGCAATGTCGTGTCAGTGCCTCTATATCGATCAGGCATTCATTAAAAACTTTCAGAAATGCGATAGGCACTTCGCCTAACAGATCATCGTGTACACCAACAACCATGACCTCCTCCACTTCTTTCAAGCCGTACAAAAATTCCTCGATTTCTTCCGGATAGATATTGATACCGCCGGATATAATGATATTCTTCTTTCGGCCTGTGAGTATAAGACACCCTGATTCATTCCAATATCCCAAATCTCCTGTCTTTAACCAACCCTCAACAATGGTAGCGTTCGTTAACTCCGGGTTTTTGTAATAACCGAGCATCACATTCGGGCCCTTGACCCAAATTTCTCCGATAGCCGCTCCTTCAACCTCATTCTCTTCTTCGTCAACAAGACGAATAGAAACGTCATTTATGGGTGATCCACAGGATAGGCAGTGCTCTCCCCGTTCCATCATGGTCACCCGCGGAGAAGCTTCGGTCAATCCATAGGTTTGAATAATGTCCGCGTGAGGAAATACAGTCTGAAGATGGTCTACTAATTTCGCGGGAATCGCCGCACCGCTAATTACAATAAATTCAATGGAATCAAAGGCACTCCAGTTCTTTGTCTGATGGAAATCGGAAACAAAGTGCATCAATTGCGTAGGCACCGCTGAGAATGCCGTGACCGCCTTATTCTGAAACAGTTTAAACGCGGTGCGCGGCAGAAAGGGCAAGCTGATAAGTTTAATTCGGGTTCCATATAACATACAAGAAATCAATTGCGTGACAATCGTAGAACTGAAATGAACGGGCATCGTTACAAGAAACGAATCTTGTTCTGTATACCCCACCTTTCCGCCATGTGCCAACGCATTCGTTAATACATTCCAATGGGATAACATAACGATTTTAGATTTTCCGGTTGTGCCCGATGTAGGAAGGAGAATCGCACATTGATTGGGATCGGACTGATTGGTTAACGAGATCGATTCGAACGAAGGCATTGGTTCTTGCGATAAATCCTGAGCGGTAACCCAAGGTATGTCGCAATTTAAATGCGCTGGCTGTGCAGATTTGCTGATAACCAATTTGGCGTCACTGGCAATTAAAATATTTTCAATTTCAGTATTGGACGCCGAATAAGGAACCGGTACTAACACATAACCGCAGAATTGAATGCCCAGCGCCGCAAAAATGAACAAGGGCTCATTATTTGTGTATAATGCAAGATGGCTTCCGGACTCAAGCTCAAAATTCTTGTGGATATATAGAGCAATCAAATAAGCTTCTGTCATCACCTCTGCGTAAGTCCATTGCTGCTTTAGATCTTCAAGGATAATATGATCTTGGCGATCAGAGGCCTCCAGAAATAGACGCTGAATGATAGTCATCATAGCGTTTTCACAGTCAAATAATTAAGGATTAATCCAGCCGTGGAGAACTTCTCAAATAACAGATCTTCATCAGGGATCGAGATGTTAAACTTCGATTCCATTAGAACAATAAGCTTGATGAAGCCTACTGAATCGATCCCTTGGTCCAACAAACGGGTATCGTGGCCTTCCGGATACTCGATGTCCAGCTCAGCAAAAATTTCATCTCTCAAGATAGATTCTATTGATTTAGACATCATATTCCCCCGTTAGATAATCTTTAGAAAGGCTGATTAAAGAGGATAGTATACGTGATGAGCAAGTGAAAGTGATTTTGAAGAAGAATAAGTTCATAAATATAGACAAGGTGAATTTGCACTGAAAGAGTTGTTTGCAGAGATGCTGCAATTCATGTTGGAGGTGGAATATGACACGGTGCAGGACATAAAAAGCTTGACGCGAAGAGTACAACGACGGAAATACTTGAGGGTTCCCTCGTCAACATCGCAAAGCCTAAAAAAAAGCATTTTCCCAAGCAATGAAGCGTTGCTGAAAATGCTCTACAAAACTACGATGAATGTCACTCGTAAATGGACAGAGTGTATATAAAACTGGGAGTAAGTCCCCAATCAACTCTCCATTTTCTTCCTCGACGGGATCGAACTATACTGCGTAAAGTTTTTCTTGGTAGCGTTTACACTAGTAGATTTACAGCACCAAGCGCCCGATATATTTAATATAATTACAAATATACCAATTGTCAACAGTTTTGAAAAAGCCCGTTGATGCCCTCTGGAATTCCATTCGTCATCTGGTTGTTTCTCTCATTTGCGATTGTTTCAAAATGTGTATGGTAAAGGGAAAATATAGTTAACGCAGCCATTCCAGTCATAAAGAATACGCCCAATACAATAAACATTGTCAGAATGCTTCATAACCACAATGTCGAAGTGTTTTCGTCTAGGGACTGTTAAGCTTACGAGGAAACAGACGAGCGGAGATATTGATAAGGAGAACGGCTCGACTTCAAACTGGAATCGCTCATGAACACGATACAGAACCACGTGTATCAGCGTCCAAAGCTGAGTTAATGAAGTTTTGCCTCGCTTTGACGTCCAATCGAAATCAGTTATAACTCTAGCACATGGGTAAACACGGTTTCCAGTAACCTCTTTCATCCGTTCGGAAAGAAAGAGGTTACTGGTACGAAAGTCTGGCTGTTGGCCAGCGGCGAGCCACATGAAGATGATATTTTCACGAACCGCCCTACAAGGCTTCTCTACCCACATTTGGCTACAAGCGTGATGATAAGAAGCTTCTACTTGATGAGATCTATGCCCCTATAGTTCAAGAAATTTCACCTCTATCTGTATTAGGATTAGGGTGTGTACAAAATCAGTAATTACTTCATTATTACAGGTACAAAAAAAGACACGGAAGAACAACTCCGTGCCTATATAAAGCAATTATCCCGCTTCACCGAACTTCAAATTGAAGGTCAACAAGTCTTTAAGCAGGCACTTCAAAGACTTATTCAAAAAATTGAAGTTATTAGAGACGGTTCAATCAAAGCCATACATTACATATTTCCCGTCCTCAATCCATAAGGAAGTTGGAACAACGAGAGGCGTAGGAATTAATCCTGCCCCTTCCATTTTAGCATCGCCACCGATTCCACATGCACCGTATGCGGGAACATATCCACCGGCGTTACCTCCACGGTGCGATAGCCGCCATCTTCCAACACACGAAGATCACGTGCCAGCGTACTCGGATTACAACTCACGTAAACCACGCGTTCCGGCTTCATCTCCAGGATCGTTTCCAGCAAACGTGGATCACAGCCCTTCCGCGGCGGATCAACAACGATCACATCTGCTTCGATGCCTTGTTCTTTCCAGCGTGGAATAACGTCCTCTGAGGCACCAACTTCGAACTTCACATTACGCATCTCGTTCAAGAGCGCATTGCTGCGAGCATCCTCAATTGCTTCGGGCACGATCTCAACACCATACACCTGATCCGCATGTTGCGCGAGGAAAAGAGAAATCGTACCGATGCCGCAATAGGCATCAATTACCGTCTCTTTGCCGCTCAGTCCAGCGTACTCTACCGTTTTGCCATACAGTACTTCCGTTTGCACCGGATTCACCTGATAGAACGAACGTGCCGAGATGGCAAACTGCACATCACCGATATAATCATAGATTACATCACGGCCCCACAGGACGCGGGTTTCATCGCCAAAGATGACGTTGGTCTGTTTTTTGTTCACGTTCTGGCAGATGCTCGCCACATGCGGAATGGCTTCACGGATACTGCCAATCCATTCGTCTTTGTACGGAATGTCTCGACCATTCGTAACCAGAACAAGCATCATCTCGCCTGTACGGAACGCTTTCTTGACGACAACGTGACGCAGCAATCCGCGACCTGTCTCTTCGTTATAGGCGCTAATTCCAAAATGACTGCCAATCTCCTTCACCTTCGCGACCACTTCGTCATTGTGTTCATGCTGAATGAGGCAGCTCTCCATATCGATGATCCGGTGACTTCCTTTAGCGTAAAAACCACCTACCAGACCACCCTCGGCAGCTCCAATTGGCACCTGTGCCTTGTTCCGATATCGCCACGGCTCGTCCATACCCATCGTAGGCAGTACGCGAATCGCGTGTTCTGTATCTTCTTCGTTCATGACACCTTCGAGACGAAAACGAATACGATTACTTCCAATCATTTGCGCTTCAGAAGATGCTTGTCCAGGTTCAGTTGTCTGATTCGCATCATCTTCCAACCGTTCCACCAACTTAGCCTCATCAACTGAGGCGTCATCTTGCGCGTTGGATGCCAACGTCTCCGCATCCTCCACCATCACGTTCAACTTGCCAATCCGCTGCAAATTATCGACCACCAACTGGCGTTTCCACGCAAGCTGTCCGGCATAGCTCATATGCTGGATTTGGCAGCCGCCGCACTGATCATAGATCGGGCATGGCGCGGATACTCGATCTGAACTTGCTTTCACGATCTCCAGCAATTTGGCGTAGCCGTACTGCTTCTTGGTTTTCATCACGCGCACACGCACGGTTTCACCTTGAAGCGCACCCTGCACAAAGAGCGTGTATCCATTCGCACGACCTACACCCTCACCGTCATGGTTCATGCCAATGATGTCGATGACGGTCTCTTCATTTTTGGTAACGGGCAGTCCTTCGATTGGTGCAGATTCACGCGCTCTCCCTTTTGGACGAACGGCAGAAAGAGATGCGCCTTGTGGCCGCACCTCTTTTCCCTGCTGACGTGTAGATGGACGAGATGATTGACTTGGCTGACGGGACGCTGAAGCGTTCCCTTGCCCCTGAGAGGCAGCCGAATTCCGGCGGTTTTTTCCACGACCGCTGCGGTTCGTATTAGACAACGTACATTCACTTCTTTCTTCTTATATGGTATCACATCAAAAAATAACGTTCCGAATTTCTAATGAACTTCAGAAACGTTATATCATCCTCGGATGGTGTTTTCCGACCTTTTTCGGTCATTTTCTCCAAACTAACGACACTGAGATTCGTTAGATTCGCAGCTTCGGCAATTTCGCCACATTAAGGTTTTCTGAGTTCGTTAGCCGCCAGTCGGCACTCGACCAAACTGTTACATTCAGCACGATGTACCACATCGCAGTACCATCGAACTAGACCAGCACTCTTAACCTTCACTGTTCATTATTCACCGTTCAATGTTCACGTTCACTCAATCACCACAATATGCCCTGTATCAGCTCAAAGCATGGTGACCACATGAGATTATACGCGATCCCACTGCACACAGCAACTGGAAAATGCACTTCCATCTCGCCTTACGGCAGAGCTGAATCCAACTCTCCTCACCACTTGTGCGATGCTATACAACAACCACTGCGGCATTAACGCTTTCCGCAAGCGACCACATTCTCCGCCAAGTGCCAAGTTTAACGATACAACATCAGATGATGACGCAAATTCGTAAAGGTAGCTGGCAATGTACCGCCCAACTCTCCATCGAGGTTCAATTGTACATATCCCGGGGACGTAACTTCCATATGACTCGTCTGGAAATGAACCACTTTCTTGTCGTTCAGATGCTCCCCACGCAGCGCGAGCGTTACGAGGCGAATCATATCGGCCAGATTACATTTGCGGACACCGATCACATCGAACAGACCATCATCGATGGTTGCACCTGGAGCCAACTTCTCAAATCCCCCGACCGAATTGGTATTGGCGATGAGGAATAACATGAATTCATCATGGATCTCTTCCTGACCGTCGGCGCGAATAATCAGCTCCTGAGGAGACAGGCTCGCCATTTTCTCAATACCCTTCATGTAATAGGCCAGTTGCCCAATCATCGTTTTCAGACGACTCGGTACTTCATAGGTCAGTTCAGTCAGTGATCCGCCACCAGCGATGTTGATAAAATATTTATCATTCGCTTTGCCCAGATCGAGCGGACGAAGTTGCTGGTTAATGACCAGATCCACGTAATCTTCCCACTGTCTCGGAATGCCGAGTGCACGTGCAAAATCATTCGTTGTTCCCAAAGGAAACACACCCAGCGGAGGACGGTTCTCCCGCTCAGCCATACCGTTAATCACTTCATACAACGTGCCATCGCCACCAGCAGCAATAATCATGTCATATCCGCGTTCAATTGCCAGTTCAGCTTCCCGGGTTGCGTCACCTTCACCCGTTGTTGCGTGACATGAAGCTTCAATACCACCTTGATCCAAACGCTGCAAAATATCAGCCAGACGTTTCTTCATTTCTTCCCGGCCTGAGGTCGGATTATATATTAAGCGAGCTTTTTTCATCTCATACGCCACCTATTCCACATTATCCATGAGTCTAAACGACCTCATATTCTTACGTTGCATCAGTCCACAAAAGGGCATATTTTTTACACAATAATGAACTTCCGTTAATGTTGCTCTAATCTTTCGTCTTACCTATATCTATGCATCAGGAATTCCGTCTCATTCCAAAGCCTTTAACTCCTATCATATCATCAAATGTAAAGATGTCCTAGCCTGTAATCCATAAGTATATTTTAACATATCCGTACCCACTAATCTGCCTATTACCCAATAAACCTCACGCACTGCTCCTGAATCTTCCCCACTACCTTTTATGTAAAATAGTCTCATTAATCAACCATTCTGCCCGCTTGGACAGGAATTAGTCTTCGATTTCGATGATCTACATATGATTATGACATAGATATGCTACAAATTTACAAATCTTAAGATGAAAAGATAAATAACATAAACCTTTTTCCAATATAGTTTTAGTGCAACCTCAATTTAACACCACATCATACCCTTGAAGGAGAATTGTAAATGAAAAAAATCGTGTTAATGCTCCTGGTCTTTCTTATGGCATGTATTCCTTGGGTCACCGTTGTTGAAGCAGCAGAAATTAATCATGATCAGGTTGTCGGATTTCAGGAAGTCTCCCCAGTCACCGTAATGCAACAAGCAGCCAAGCGTTTTCAGCCATTTCTAAAAGTCTATCATGGTTGTGTACCTTTTCCCGCAGTGGATCAACAGGGCAATACCAGCGCTGGCTTGAATACGTCCGGGTCATCGAATGGGAACTGTAGCTCAAACACAGGGCAGATCTACTCCCGCTCCGCATGGCACAATGGGGTGTGGGCTATCATGTATTCGTGGTATTTCCCCAAAGACTCCCCTTCCTCTGGACTCGGCCATCGTCATGATTGGGAAGGAATCGTCGTGTGGGTCGATAATCCGGCAGCTCCCAATTCCAAAATCCTCTCTATCGCATATTCCGGTCACGGCCAGTTTACAAAAGTTACACCGAGCAATAACAATACACAAGGTAACCATCCGTTGATTTCCTATAATAGTACCTGGCCGCTGAACCATGAGCTTGGCGTTACTAATGCTGTTGGCGGAACTCAGCCTTTAATCGGATGGGACGATCTGACTTCTGCGGCACGAAATGCACTCAACACGACAAACTTCGGTAGCGCCAACGTGCCTTTCAACGATAACAATTTTACCAACAATTTAAATAAGGCCTGGTTCAGATAAAAAAAATCCCCTTCAAGTGGCAGCTCACTTGAGGGGGATTTCATTATAATGCGATCGTATCCCGATCGCCATATAGGTCCAGCTAAAAGCTTGCCGCAAGAAAGCTCCTCGGAACATGACTCGTCTTTATCCTTACTCGAAGAATAAGTTATTCTGTCATCGTATCGCTCATCAGATAACCTCAAAATCCGATTTTTCTGCCTGCACGCAGCTGTTTATACCAGAAATAGACGGTACAGCCTACACAATAACCCAGCAGTGCCGCGCTTGCAGCCGCGAGAAGCATGACGGAGAATACATAACCTGCGCCTACCCAACCAAGCGAGAACGAGATGAGTGCCAAAGACAGGAAGAGCACGGCCAGAATATTGTTGAATCGCTGTAGCTCCACCGCCTGCGTCTCTGTACCTTTACCAGTCAACACAGCTTTCCCAATCTGCACAAACAGATTAAGCTTGCCACTGGAAGCCAGACCAACCACCTGAATGCTCCAGAGCGCTCCCAGAACTACAATTGGATTGAACACAAACGAGAGTAAAACAAACAATACAATACCGACCTGATTTGCTTTCACATAACGCATGGGCACTTCCCGCATCTGTATATCTCCTTATCCCCATTTTATTAGTTGGTTTTATTGTAGTCGGTATTGGGTTAATGAGCAACACTTCATTTAAGGGAAGTAAAATCTCTTTTCAGTACGTCCCAATGGGGAGTCGGGATGCCTGTTGTCTTTTTCCAATCGGTAAATGCATTATTTAACGCCTCAATCTCTCCAAAAGAACCCGCGACCAGCTTATGAACCGGAAGCATGCTATAGATCTTCAACAGAAGGTACAACATCCGTTGATGCTTGCGGATCATTTTAGCCTGAATCTCCGGTATAATCGTTATGCCCATAGCCTCAAGTACGCTAAAGCCTTCATCCATCGCCCTAATCATATGTTGGATTTGCTTTCTGTTCCCGTCCAACTTGATCAACTCACGCTTCTCATTAAAGCTCACCGCATTAAGCATCAGAATGGGGATGATATGGCTTTTCAGCCAGGCATCAATATCGCTCAGAACATTTAACTTGTATTTCACATGTTGGAAAGCTTGATCCAGCAAAGGTTTAAAGCCTATTTCACCGTCCAGACTTCCAATTACCATTTGTCCGCTGCCTCCACCGACCGATAACATGCGGTCCTTTTCCCGCTTCCCTGCACTCACATGGAATCCAAACGCGACCTGTTTTGCTACCCTGCTGTTTTCCTCCAAAAAGTTTTGCATGCTTCGTGCATCTGCGTTGTTTCCCACAATCACAATATTGCTGCTCTGATTGTCTGCCAGGATAGGTAACACTGAAGGAAAATCGTTATATTTCATGACAACAAAAATCAGATCATATTGGTCATCCACTTCCAACGTTCTGGCTACCCGAACCTGATCAACTGTCGTTTTGAATTGAAAAATATGCCGGATGACGATTCCATCCTTCTCCAGCTCCTCTGCCCGCTTCCCTCTAGCCAGAATAGTAACATCATTCCCGCCACGTACCAGAACTTGTGCCAGTTGACTGCCCAAAACCCCCGCACCATACACTAATATCTTCATTGGTTATCCCTCAATTTCATATTTTATAAATAATCGTTGTTTTATCAACATTTGTTGATAAAATAAGAGTAACAAAGCACCTACTGTGCTTCAATCGTTAAAATATCCGTTTTTGTTGAATAATCAACGAATGATTCCTTATTGTTGAAAACCATCATAGGAGGGGCCATGGACAGACGAGTACTCAAGACACGAAAGGCAATAATTGAAGCTTTTGTGGGGTTACTGGAGGAACAGGATTTTGAGCAAATTACGATAAACGATATTGCTGATCGGGCTAATGTAAACCGAGGAACCATCTATTTGCATTACGCTGACAAGTTCGACCTGTTGGATCAATGCATTGAGACCTATTTGCAGCGGTTGTTGGATGCCTGTATGATCGAAAGCCCTACTACAACACCCGTTACGGCCAAGGATGCGTTGCTCCGAACCTTCAGTTATCTGGAACAGCATGCCTCTACCTATACCACACTTCTAACTAAAAAAGGTATTCCAGCGTTCCGTAGTAAGTTGATGACATTGTTGGTCCAGGGAGTGGAGGAACAGATGGATGCCTGTGGCATCCAGGAAGGTATGAAAAAAGAGATCACCATACAGTTTCTTGCTTCCGCTGCTGTGGGCCTCCTGGAGTGGTGGATTATGAATTCCATGCCATATCCGGCCGAGGAGATCGTTGACCAATTAATAAATTTACTGGAGCTACATCTGCAATTGCACGCACCCATTAATGGATAACCCAATCTCTTTCAAGTGATCTACAACAAACAAAAACCACGTCCTTCGACGTGGTTTGATTGTTTATGAAGCTATGGAGTTCAAATCAATTGATACTGCATTACTACGAGCGATGCGATCACACACCTATGCCAAAGCGATCACTTCAAGAAGAAGCTTTAACTTCATTACATCTCTCCAGCAAAATCTGGATCTGGCGCTCCAGCCACTGCCCAAGCAATGGATGTGGCAACAGTGTCTCACCGCTGTACACATAGTTCAGTTCTTGCAACCGACCCGGGATAACGTTCCTCGTGAAATAACCGGCACTCAAAAACAGCGGCGCCACAATGACTTGGTTCCCCCGCTCTTCGCTCCAATACTTCACTTTGTCGTACACACTCTCCGGATTCAGCAATGCATAATCCGTATGGGCTACATCACTAACTTCCTGCACACGCTCTGCAAGGGAAGAAATTCCGGCTTCCCAACGCTCGCGAAAACCATCATGAATACTCCCATGGCCAACCAGCAGAATCGTTTCTTCCTCCGGTTGCTGCGACAGTACTCGGACTTTGTCCCACACCATCACGGCAATATCCGGATCGTTATCCACCGGATAACCGAAGTGAACCCGAGCCTTCACATCGAACGGTTCCAGATCCGTTTCGCGATCAGGTGTTTCCTTTGCACCAATGGCATATTCAATTTCATCCACATGTGTACTGCCGGACGAAACAAATAGAGGTACGACCAGAATATCGGTTACGCCTTGTGCTTCCAGTCGGTCGATACCGTCCTGGATCAGGCGTCCTTCCACAAGTTCAAGAAAACCGGCTTCAACCGGTAATGGAACAGGCAGATTCAACCGGGAGATCGCGTCATCGACGGATTCCACCCAGGTCTGCTCCTGTGAACCGTGACTGATGATGAGTACACCCGGCTTCTTCATGTTAGCGTCCCAGGCGTTCCAGCGTCATTTTATAACCATCATTACCGTAATTCAGGCAGCGTTTCACACGTGAAATTGTAGCTGTACTCGCACCTGTCTCTGCTTCAATCTGGTTATACGTATTGCCTTTACCCAACATACGAGCCACTTCCAGCCGCTGGGACATGGATTGGATCTCGTTAACTGTGCAGAGGTCATCAAAGAAAACATAACACTCTTCAATATCTTTTAGCGTCAAAATAGCCTCGAATAGTTGTTCAATGCTTTTATCATTTAGCTTTTTCAGCTGCATTTCATCATCATCCCCTAGCGGTTACTGTGTACCTACATTGTACTCACCCTGAGTTGGTATTTCAAGCGTTACCGATTTCACGCACTACAGAATAAAAATACATGTTACCGCTTACAAAAGGTACTATTGTCCTCCCCTCGTGTACATCGGGCGAAATTTCCGCGCTTTTTCCCAGTTTTCACCTGTATATATCCGATTACTTATGTAGGATTTCAATCCTCCTAAATGTTACAATTTTGTGTCTAAACTTCATTTTACTCTTCGTGAACCTGCCATCTTACATGCGCCCAAATCCGCAAATATCCCGTTTTCCGGGATACCCGCCTACGCCGTCTCTCCGCGAATGACATACAGTATAACAAAAGGGAGTTCCACAAGGGTCTATGATGTACATCTGTCATGCAACTCATGGAACGCAATTCCGAAATCCAATAGAAGGAACGTGATTGTTCATGCCACAGCATTATTATCACCGCCAGCCAGCACCAGGGCAGCGTCCGTCTTCTCATGCTCATCGGCAGGCACATACTTCTGCCTATATGCCGCCCGGTGTGGTTCCGAGGTCTTTAAATGAAACTCAGATTCAACCGATGTATCCTGGAGTAGAGCCCCATTACCCGGGCTTTGGTGAAGTCGAAGCTTCTGCAGTCGTACCCTATGGGCAAGGTGTGGCTGGCGGGAACTTTTATGGAGGTGCAGCTCAGGTTCTTCCCCCAGCTCCGGTACCGGCGCCTGCTACTGGCAGTTCCGGCTTTTCATTAGCCAACATCGGTGAGTTAAAAGGAATGATCGACCGCTTCGGCGGTATTGATGGAATCATGACTGGAATAGGCAAAATGCAAAAGGTCGTCGGTGGTATCCAGCAGATGGCTCCGATGATGAAACTTGTTATGGGCATTCTGCCTTTTGGAAAAGGAAAAACGGATAGCAGCGCGGCCGATGCAGACTATGAAGAATATAAGCCGTCCCGCAAACGCAAAAACAAACGTCGGAACAAAGCAACGAATGTTCCACGTCGCCGTAATACGACTCCAACCCGTCGCAAATCCAATTCCACGAAGCGCCGTCCCAAAAGTCACAAAGGTTAAGAAGATTAAGGCACCCCCTTACAGAAGGCGGGTGCCTTAACACCGTCCATCCGTATACAAATAAATTCCAGGAACTTACGTTCTTATTTCTGTAATTTGAGGTATACTGGATAGTAACTAAAGGAGGCGGACCATGGAACTTATCAAAGATAAATACACTCCCGCATTAATCGATCGGACCGGCGAACAGATGCGTCAATTCTACCCTAAGCTGGATACACAGCAATTTCATGAATTGGTTTTCGCCGAAGGCTGGGAACAGTTGGAATTCAAAGCGCGCATTCGCAGAATCACACTGGCTTTGACCCAGGTACTGCCGGACAATTATGAGGAAGCATTACATATTATCGAACAAGCCGCCCCGACGATGAGAGGCGTTGAATATCTGTTTGTACCGGATTTTATCGAAGTGAACGGACTTGACCCAGAGGATTACGAGTTATCCATGAAGTATCTGACCCTCTTCACACCTTATTCCAGCTCGGAGTTCGCGGTACGCCCGTTTATTGAACATTATCCAATCCAAACGATGAAACATATGATGGCGTGGGCAGAGAGCAACAACGAGCATATCCGCAGACTTGCCAGTGAGGGCAGCCGGCCACGTTTGCCATGGGGTGCGAAACTCCAGAACTTTATCACTGATCCAACACCTGTACTTCCGATTCTGCATGCATTGAAACAGGACGAGTCCCTCTATGTTCGCAAAAGTGTCGCCAATCATCTGAATGACATCTCCAAGGACCACCCTGAACTGGTTATGGATCTGGCCACGACCTGGTACGGACAACATGCACACACAGACTGGATTGTCCGGCATGCCAGCAGGTCATTACTGAAGAAAGGACATCGCAAAGCACTGAGTCTTTTTGGTTATAACGAGCAGGATTCGATTCACATTGAGCAGCTTCAGCTTGTCCAGGATACGATTAGCATTGGCGAGGATCTTCATTTTTCGTTTGATGTCGTTAACGAGAGCGGCGAGTCCCAGATGCTGCGAATTGAATATGAGATGGGTTATATGAAGGCAAATGGCAAGCAGGCCCCCAAACGGTTCAAATGCTCCGATAAAATGTACCCGACAGGCAGAACCAAGGTAGCCACTAAACAATCGTTCAAAGTCATCACAACGAGAAAATATTATGCCGGTCTGCATACGCTTACCATTCTTGTGAATGGCAAAGAAGCAGCTACAACTTCTTTTGTTCTTGAAATGGAGTAAAAGGAAGTCATCATAAGTTATACACAGCTTGTTGAAGCGGAATAGTTATTCACATGTGGATACATTTTTTTCAAAACTTCTAATAGAAGAATCAGAAAGGCCACCTGGCAAACATCATCTCCCGACATTTATTACTGCCCGAGATCATGGCCCAGTGGCCTTCTTCATATGTAGTTCAAACTGCAATTCCCCTTACCCACCCTCACCGCTATCCAAAGACCTGCATATGGTCGTAACAATTAGAAAGATACACGATACATCCATGCTGCGCATTCTTGTAACAATATTGGGCTAAATGATGATATGGGTTAGACATGGCCCAGCGTCTACCAGGTTTCCAACTTCCCGTTGGTGGGTTATGCTCGCTTCATTTGGATAGGGTTACCGACGCAGTTTTATTCCTCGATTAAGTCTATGGTCCAGTTCTTCTCCTGAATTTTAAAATCCAGTTCCCGGTAGGATTTCGAAAGGCTATCCACTTTTTGTTGAATATCTGCTATGTTCACGGTTCGCTCATACTTCACTTCAGAACGACTGTACCGATCCTGGCGAATGGACGCATTCTGCAAAACCTCGTTAAACGATGCTCTTTCTTGCATGATTCCATCCCGCTCTGCAAGGGCATCTGCAAGCGTAACTCCAGCTGTGAAGTCAGTCTGTGCATTGGTCTTATTAATTTTCTTAACCAATACCGTCAGGCTCCGGATCGTATTCTCCAGGTCAATCATAAGCAACTGTGGGTCCTCTGCTGGCTGTTCACCTTCCTGAACTTTAACTACGCGTTCCAGACGTTGCTTGAGCTGAGCTATCTTCTTCTGCTCATCTGCACGCAGTACAAGAGCCTCTGCCAATCTCATCGTATCCCATCCTTCCACAATGATATGTATGGATAATTCATCCAGAATCTATTCACATATCGTTATATTTTACCTGTGGATACACGTTATTACAAGTTTATGTTACTAACATCTGATTACACTCGTTCTCACTTAAACCAGCCCCGTTTTACAAACCAGGCCACCATGCTTCCACCAAGCACAAACATCAACAGCAACACAGCCCCATACCCAAACTTCCATTGAAGCTCAGGCATATAGGCAAAGTTCATGCCATAAATACCCGCGATCAGTGTGAGCGGCATAAATACAGTCGTAATCACCGTGAGTGTCTTCATGATCTGATTCATCCGGTTGGAGTTCAGGGAAATATAACTATCGCGCAGGTCAGCAGTCATCTCCCGATCGGCTTCAATCATGTCCGTCAGCTTCAATAAATGGTCATAGATATCGGTAAAATAAGCCGTATGTTCACCTGTTCGCTGCACATGCTGGGAGTTCACCACCCGATAGAGCAGATCCCGCATCGGTACTACGGTTCTTCTAAGCTTCAGCAATCGAGTCCGCAGATCAAACACCTGGTTCATCAAGTCTTCAACTGACTCCTGTCCACCCCGGTTCTCCAGTTCGGCCAGTTCATCCTCAATGGCAAATAGAGACGGAAAATAATGATCGACCAACTTGTCCATCACCGTATAGGCTGCTGCCACCGGACCTCGCGCCCAGATGGTTCGTTCATGTGCATGGTGCAACAAGCGTTCCCACGCTTCATCCACTTCCTCCAATACGCCATGATGAAAAGACACTAGGAAGTTTGATCCGAGAAACAAGTCAACCTCCTCGGCTTCCAGTGTGGACGGGTTCAGTGCATGGAGCACAAGAAACTGAAGATTATCATAATAATCGAGCTTAGGCCGCTGCAATACATGCAGACAGTCCTCAATAGCTAAAGGGTGAAAATGAAAATATGTATCCAGCAAACGGCTTTCCTCTTCCGTAGGCTGGTTAAAATCTGCCCATACCCAGGCATAATCGTTCAGATCCAGCTGTGTAAGTGGTACGTTAACGGAGACTTGATGTTCTCGTGTAATGGCGAGTGTACGAATCATAAATTAGACCACGTCCTTGTCCTGTATCTTTACGTCATTGTACAACTTTAACCATAGGTACGTCTCCCACGTGTCCAAAATATCCACAGACGCATTTAAACTCGACAACAAAAAAAGCCAACCCTGTTGGCTTCTCTCATTTCCCTATCCACAGTTCCCTGTATCCACAGGAATATCTTCTTTTGGTTTATCATTCCACGGATGGCTATCCACATATCCAGCCTGTCCACACGTTCATGCACAGGCGTCTCTTGATTTTGGTTGTATATTTATCCACATATCCCGATATTCACACAGTTATGAACAGATTGTCTGGTAACTCCGAATTTGTTCGGGATAACTTCTCTTTTTAGAAAATAATCCAGTACAATAACCCTGCCAGTGCCCCAGTAATCGGAATCGTAATGAACCACGTAATAATAATACGTCCAGCAAGTCCCCATTTCACAGCAGAGAAACGTTTCGCGGAACCCACACCCAGAATTGCTGATGTGATCGCGTGCGTTGTACTCACTGGAAGGTGAAGCAACGTTGCTGTGAAAATAACGGATGCAGCTGACAGATCGGCGGCAAATCCGTTGATCGGTTCAATTTTAAAGATTTTGGTACCCATCGTTTTGATGATTTTCCAACCACCAATGGATGTACCCAGAGCCATCGCAGTTGCTGCTGAGATTTTAACCCACAGCGGAACATCCAGATTATCCTGCACACCTGCTGCAACCAAAGCAAACGTAATAATACCCATCGCTTTCTGTGCATCATTCGTACCATGCGTGAATGCTTGCAGTGCTGCCGTGAAAATCTGTACCGTACGGAAACCTTTGTTCACGTTATGCGGACTGCGTTTGGCGAAAATATATTTGAGAATCGTCATGACCACATAACCGATGGCAAATGCGATCAGAGGTGATAATAACAAACCTCCAACGATATCAATGAATCCGCTCCATTTCACTTTATCAGATCCTGCGCCAACGAGTACGGCACCTGCAAGGGCTCCAATAAGTGCATGTGATGAGGAAGACGGAATACCAAACCACCATGTAACCAGGTTCCAGATAATCGCTGATATCAAGGTGACTATGACGACCTCTATCCCGTTATCCAGCGTGGTGGGGTCGGTCACACTCCCCCCAATCGTCTTCGCAACGCCTGTGAACATCATCGCACCGACAAAGTTCATCACCGCTGCCATAAGAATAGCTCGACGCGGCGTCAGTGCTCGGGTTGAGACCGAAGTCGCAATGGCATTGGCCGTGTCGTGAAAACCGTTGATGAAGTCAAACGCCAGTGCAAGGAAGACGACTATACCCAATACCCAAATCGTTGTTTCCATTATTCTCTGGCTCCTTAAGAATTACGCATAATGATGGATTCAAGCACGTTCGCCACGTCTTCACAAGCATCCGTTGTTGTCTCAAGACGTTCGTAAATTTCCTTACGCTTGATCAGTTCAATCGGATCAGACACGGTAGCGAAGAGATGTTTGATACACATGCGCAGCACTTCGTCGCCTTGGTTTTCCAGATCATTCAAACGAATGGTATACTCACGGATCGCGAGCAATTTTTTCTGGGACAGCAGATGGATCGCCTTCTGAATTTCGTAAGCCGATTGGCGCAAAATTTCAGCAAACTGTATGACGAACTCATCATCTGGATCTGTCAGTTGGTACATATAGAAACGGGAAGCCGTTGCTTCGAGTCCGTCCAATACGTCATCAAGTGTTGTTGTCAGCTCCATAATATCATCGCGTTCGATCGGCGTGATAAATGTTTTGTTGAGTTCTGTAATGATCGTATGCACGTAATCATCACATTTCGACTCGTACTTCTTCATTTCATTAGCAAAAAGAGTCACATCCTGAAGGTTGGAAACATGCTGGGAGAAATAATCTGCCGCTTGAACAACCGTATCTGCCATATTCTCCAGTGTCTCAAAAAATATATCCTTCTTCTTCTTAAGCTTCATAGCTCTATCCCCTTTACGAGAAAAATTGCCGACAACCGATGAAACATGAAATGACAACCTTTGATATCTTATCATATTTGTTTCATGGTTTGTACAAAAGGTGTGATCCTTTTTTATATTCTTATCACATTAATCTGAAATGAATCTTAATTATTTGGAATAATGGTAAATTCAAGTCAAGATTTTACACTGCGTTTACAATTCGACATCAAAATTCAAAATCGACACGATTCTACTTTTCACGCTAAGGACAAATATAATGCCTTTTCGACAACAAAATGAATACATGTTTCATTGTTTTCTTTCATTACATCCTTTTATTGCTGCGCAGCCAGCTTCACATGACTGGAAAATTCCGGTTGATTGGGAACAATGCTGATAAAGGTTTTACCCGGTACAAGAGCAACTTCACTGCCACCTTGAACAAACCGTATAATATCCCCCTGCTTCTTCACCCACTGCCCACGAATCATCTTGCCCTTCTGAAAAAGCATGGCTTCCCCGCCCTGTTCCAAATTAACGGACAACCGACCTACATTATCGAGCACCTTGTGATCTGCACCTGCCACAATGATGTTTGCTGCACCAAGTTGAGTCCCATTATCCAGATCCTGATCTGCCTTGCCATTCACCATTCTCATATATCGTCCGCTAACTTCATCATAATCATACGTCACCCGGTAACTATCCAATAAATAATGGATATCAAATTGCTTCACTGCCTCTCCTACGGATGTCGCGCCTTCTTCGTTATAATTGTATACCGGCGACTTGAAATCATGGCTGTAACCCTTGATGTCTGACCCTTCTCTCAGCTTGTCCGCTGAAGTATACAGATTATGTGGGGCTTTACGATCCGAGGAACGCCAGAAGTAAGGTCCACCATTCGAGATTTCATCCATATGCTGTTTCTGCTGCCTTTGCAAAATGGAATACGCCTCCGGACTGCCTCCGGCGTGAACAAGTACCCCATCATAACTCTCGCCAAGCTCAATTAGATATGGACGTATACTGCGAACGGGTCCAACCGTCTCCGCACCGCCTTCACTCTGGAAGATGGCTATGAAACGGGTAATGCCTCCCTCAGCGAGAACTTCAAGAATGATATCGGCTGAACTTAGACCCGATTGGGGCCGAGCTGCGGGTGCATTATTAATCATTACGGCGAGTGGTCGACGCGTAATCGCTTCATCTACAGGCAGACCCGTCAGAGGTGCTGTATAGAGAGACGTGTTGGTTTCCTCCACGTGTTCTTCTTGTACAGGTGCAGGTGTCGGTTCTGGCTGAAGTGGCATCTGCGCCACCTCCTGGTTTTGGCAAGCAACAAGACTTAATGAGAGAATAAACAGAGATGCAGCCCATGCTGCTTTGTTCCATTTAAAAAGCTTCAATATAGGACCTCCTGAACGATATGGCCTGGTTCTAAGTTGTGATATATGTCTCATGTGGGCAACCATTTCACGTATTTCTTTCCATTTAATCACACCCCATCCGATTTGTCTGCGCCTAGAAGGCCTTGATACAGCTTGAAATTCACATTTGAAACAGCATATAGCCAGAAAAATATGTCCTAAATGTGAACTTCTCAAACCTTACTTAAAATTTGAACTAGATTGTGATTTTAATCACAAACAAAACAACTTTTGAACTATACAATAAAGACATCAAAGGTGATCACTTAGAAAAACAAAAACAACACACACTAGATTCCATGAAGGAGTGGTTCATATGTTCAGCACAAACCAATGGCTTAGAGAAAACAAAGTAGCAATGTGGATTTTGACAGTACTTCGGGTGTATATCGGTTATGATTGGATGACTCACGGATGGAGCAAATTGACTGGCGGATTCCAAGCTGGCGGGTTCTTGGCCGGTGCGGTAGAAAAAGCAACAGGTGATCATCCAGCAGTTCAAGCATGGTGGGCAACGTTCCTTGAGAAATTCGCAGTACCAAACGCAGGACTGTTCGACTTCGTTATCCCATTGGGTGAATTCCTTGTAGGTTTGGGTCTCATCCTCGGTTGCTTCACTACACTAGCAGCACTGATGGCTATGGTCATGAACTTCGCGTTCCTCTTCTCGGGAACAGTAAGCACGAATGCTCAACTGGTTGTAATGGAAATCTTCCTTGTCGTTGCTGGTGCAAATGCAGGTAAAATCGGTCTGGATCACTGGGTACTGCCTTACCTTCGCGGATTGTTCACTCGTAACACCAAAGGAAATCTTCCTAAAGACACACCAACGATTAGCCCTACTCAAAAAACAGCTTAAGCAATCATTCATAGAATTCTCGGCCCTGCTCCCAATCCCCCTGGAGAGCAGGGCTTTTTACTTTTCAAAATCAGCCCGAATGCCTGACTGACTTGCCCATCCACAGAAAATCGTATTATGATGAAATAAAGTTGAACTTCAAAGGAGTACACGATATGCCGACCCAGCGACGTCTCGAGACCGATGCGGACTTCCAGGAAGCCATGAATATGAAGTATAAGGTTCGAGTTTTTAAAGATAATCACCAGATTGACTCCGGTGGCATCATTATCCGTTTTGACAGCAACACCGTAGTAGTACAATCCAGTGTCAGTGAGCTCGCTTATCATTCGCGTACAGACTGTGAATTGTTCGAAATCCGCAAATAAAGATCTATTGCATGAATAAGTCCTCGTATTAAAAAAAGGTTACTGTAGCCCTTCAAGGGTGTACAGTAACCTTCTTTTGTTTATATATTGTAATTGTATGCATTAATACACGTTATCCGTACGAAACTGGCTTCAAGCACCATAATCAGGCTGTTGTCTGTTCCAAGTTACACGCCGTCTCCAAACTGCCAGCAGTTTAAACTGAGCGTTCCATAAGGGTAAGACTGGAATAGACGCTTCGCTGATCGGGACATATCCGCTGTACCCATGGCATAGAACAAAGGTGCAATGTGTTCTGTACCATACGACGGAACCGCCGTACGTGCATGAGGGGCTTTTTTCTCATATTGAAACAGTTCTCTTGTGTTCCACTGCTGCAAGCGCTCCCCAATCCAGTTATCAAATTCAACCGCCCACTCTTGCGGTTCATCCGTATTGCCCAGCAATCGCAAATTGTGAACCGTTCCACCGCTGCCAATGATTAACACATCATCATGACGTAGCTGTTCCAGCATTCGGCCAATATCATACTGTTCCTGCGGCGTACGCAGCGAGTCTACAGATACAGCAATCACAGGTATGTTAGCCTCGGGATACATATGGAGCAACGGTACCCATACGCCATGATCCAGCCCTCGGCCTCGAATCGGCTGATGTGCCAGATTGCTGCGGGTGAACAAAGCACATATCTCGTTCGCTAAATCTGGCTGCCCAGATGCAGGGTATTCCATCGTATACATCGTAGAAGGAAATCCGTAAAAATCATGCAAGGTCTGATGTGTATCATCCATCGTCACGGACGGCTTAGGACAATCCCAATGCGCCGTAAATACGACAATGGCTTTCGGAGCCGGCAGCCTGTCTCCAAGCTGGTTCAAGAAGTGAGTGTAGTCATTGCTCTCCACCGCCAGAGCGGGAGAACCATGCGCAATGAAAAGTGCGGGTAATGTCATTGCTGCCAACCTCCAGACACGGATAGAATGCTTACTCCTCTATTTTACCCTTAAGAAGGCGCTTTTCCAAGCTGACATCCCCAAACAGTTGTAATCCTGCCACTTATATCATCCAGTGTTGCCAATCCTGCTCGATCTTCTGACGTTCGCCCAGCCACTCTCTGGTACGCGTAATCAGCTGTTCCCGCTCTTTACCTGAAGAGAAGGTGTGATCACCCTGGAAGATGATCTCCTTGTCGCAACGGCCTTCCTGGCGCATCCAGAATACCTTTTGATACAGGAATGCATAGTCTACAGGGATAATCTCATCTGACGTGCCGTGCACGACTAGAACATCGCCGCTAAACTTAACTGCTTCCTGGAATGGCTGTTGTTCAGCAAGAGACTCGAAGAACGGCGGTGTGAATTTGTATCCGAGATAATCAGCCGCACCCAGTTTCACGCCTTCATCATATACTTCCCGTCCCGTAATCTTCACGATATCATTGAATGGATAACCCACGGAGGACCACATAACCAGGTTTTTGACACGTTTGTCACGTACAGCAGTTAGTAATGCAACGGCACCACCCAGACTATGACCAATCAGCGTAACACGCGTAGGATCTACATCACTGCAATTCACCGCGTAGTCCAGCACCGAACGGGTCTGCAGCACCATGGACTCCAGTCCCTCCGCTCCGTACTCCCCACTGCTCTCTCCGCAACCGATATAATCGAAACGCAAGACCAGATAACCGTCTTCAGCCAGCTCCCGTGCAGTCTTTACAAACAAACGATCCACGCCGATCCGGCTACCAACGAAGCCGTGGCAGATGACCGCAAGAGGGACTCGCTGCTGACTCTTCTCCTCCTTGATATCTTTCACAACCGGATAATGAATCGTGGCTGTTAATTCTTCCTGTCCATGACGGATACTGATCTGACGTTCCATACCGATTTCCCCTTTCCACCCTTAGCCTGTTAACTTCCATTTATTAAATATATATAATCCGATAAGTTTAGTGTGTATTAAGATGTTATTCATATATTATCATCCCGTAACCTTCAAGTCAACGTAAGTAAGAACCCTTTCTGCGTCGACTACCAATCTACATTTTATCGGATAATAAGCGCAAAAAAATGAGCCACGCTGATGACAGCTGGCCCGGATATCATTTGGAATTCAAACCAAGTGTTGCAGGATCGTTATTCGTAGCTACTACGGAACATCTCGTGGGTCTCCACCCGTCCATTCCACTCATGCTCATGACCCGAATCACTATTGTCCCAGAAACTTCTGCCCTTCAAATTACCATCTGTCAGTTCTTCTGCATACTCCGTATCCTCCAGGTTCTCTTCAAAGGATACAACCTCGTCCACGACTCCACGGGAGTTGCTGTTCAGTAGCAGCTTCCGCGTCAATTCTGTTTGTTTATCCATAACAAGCACACTCCAATCTTGGATTTCTGTTGGAAATGCTACTATTGTGATGGAATCGGCTGCTCTTTATGCATACTTCACACAATCGTTAGATCTGGGATGCGTGAGGGTATTTTTTCACATGAACAGGGGAAAATAAACGAACAAACATAGGCAGCATCTGCCTCGGAATCCTTCTGCCGAAAGGAATGAATTCATGGAACATCTACTGGAATGGATTCAACATCACGGTAAACTGGTGCTGTTATGCACCTGTGTTATACTGGCCTGTGTATGGATATGGGTCCACCATGAGCAGCTTTTTTATAAGGAATGACTTTGCGAAACGAGAGCCCTTCCCTTATACTAAAATACCGTCAGGGTCTTCAGTCCATTGGAAGATCAGAACGTGTGTAGACAGGGGGAGCAATCATTGGGGATTTCCTATAAGAAGCTTAAAGAAATACAGAATCGGCAAATAACAGAGATGAGTCGAATGACACCTGAACATGTGAAACTGTATGACGAGATC
This sequence comes from Paenibacillus sp. FSL E2-0151, assembly GCF_037993015.1. Taxonomy (NCBI): domain Bacteria; kingdom Bacillati; phylum Bacillota; class Bacilli; order Caryophanales; family Paenibacillaceae; genus Paenibacillus; species Paenibacillus sp. FSL E2-0151. The sequence continues at coordinate 908,861 of NZ_CP150308.1, read as the reverse complement.
AGCACAATTGCGCGTCATGCGCCAGCGGACGAGAGAACACAGGAAGAGTGGATACTCTCCGCAGGAAAAGCAATCGTACAGGCTCAGCGGGATAACAAACCCGCTCGCGAGTTATACGGACCTGATCTGGAACAAGACATCCATGCACAGCTCGGGATTACAAATACAGCACCGGAGAAGACGGCTGTCGTTGAGATGGGTAAATCCAGCCCAACCCGTGATAATAGTTCAACAGCTTCATCGAAAAAGAATGCCAACGCTGTAGAACCACAGCCAACTGAGAATCCAGAGCCTGTGAAACGGACACCAAAGTGGTATGCCATGATCGCTTGGGCGGCTTTGTCTTTTGTCATGTTGATTCAAGGATGTGTGGGATTGTTCGTGGGTTGGACTGGCGGAGATACGGAGCCGTTCCAACACATCAGTCTGTTCTCTCTGATCGTTGCGGCAGTTGGCGGTATCGCATTGGTGGAGATGCTTCGCCGTCTTGCTGAACGACCGGACGATGAAGGAGCGGACAAGAACACCGTACCTAAGGTTAACCTTAAGGGAATCATCATTTACATCGTCATCGTGGTCCTTGTGCTCTTTGTAGGGTATCCACTGCGTGATAAACTTCCGGTATTTGCACTGGCTCCGTGGGTGAGTGCAGTGATCGGAGTTGTGGGACTTGCAACGGTAAGGCCTTTATTTGGACAAAAGAAAACAGCATAACACGTATATAATCGATTAAGGGGCCTTGAGGGTCCCTTTTTCATGTTCTGACGAATCTAAATCCTTCTGATATTAGGTACATGTGACATGGGCACGGGAACGCTTCACGAACTCGTGAGGTCTTTTTCCATTTGGAGCTGGTTCCGATGTTTGATTCCTTTACCCGGTGTTTCTCCAAACTCCCGCTTGAACATCCGGATAAAATAGTTCACTTCCATTCCTACGGTCTCTGCCACCTCTCGCACACTTGCTCGTGGATGCTTGTCCATCCAGTCCGAAGCCTTCTGCAAACGTAATCTTTGCATATATTGATGTCCTGTCACGCCATAATGATGATGAAATAATCGATTGAGATGCTGAACCGAATAACCCACTGCGTCAGCGACATGCTTCAATAACAGGTCATCCTGGTAGTGCGTATGCATCAATGCTACTGCTCGGACGAGTGCATCCTTGCTCGGATCGGGCTCCCGATTAGAACGTGTTACAGTGCCGTCCTGTGCCATCGATGATCCAATACCTCCGATGCCGACATCAGATGGAATTTTCGATTTTGCTATATCCAAAATAAGCTGGTAGATGAGGGCTGATGTGTTCCACATCTCCGTTGCTCCTTGATCCAACGTGTGCCAGAGATTGGTCATGCGTAACCAGATGATTTCAAAACCGGAGATATGGCACGGTTCGTTCTGAAGCAAACCCGTGGATTGTAGTACCGATTCAGCCGATGTACCGCCAATACCGATATAACCCAGTTCTCCTTTGGATTTGGAATGAGGCACATACTCATGCGCAACCTCGGGTTCCACGATGAATAACTGCCCTGCTCCCATCGTCCATGTCCCTTTTCCCATTATCTTGAACTGCCCTTCACCACCGCGTGACAAAAACAACTGATACACCGGAAATCCATCCGGTCTATGCAGAACTTTCTCTTCCTGCGTCCCCACACAATACAGGTACAGCGGCAACCGGGAATCCGGCAGGCCCGTCAAACGAAACGCAAGCATTCCATCATTCCTTTCGGCTCATAGGCTCCTACATAAGGTGAACTAAAGATATTTACACTGTCCGTTTCATGTAAATATTTAGTTCAATCTATATAGCCAACTTCCCTTTATTATCCATTATTTGTTCCCGATGTAACAATGGTCTTAGGAACCTTTTTGACGACAAGATTTTCAAAAAGCGAGTCTGAAATTCACGCCAGACGATTGTCGTTCATACATAATGAAAACACCCTTTCCGGATGGAAAGGGTGTTCGAGTTTGTTTCAGTGTAGATTTTTACATTCAGCCCTTTGGAGGTGTTTACCCCTCATTTGAGGCTGGTGGATTGGTAATAGACGTCTGCTCCTGTGTAGGCGTAGGCTGAGCTTTTTCAAGCTTGAATGTATCCGATGGGCCTGAAAGTGTATGTTTATTCGTTGTTGTATTTGCAGCAACTGAAAGAATATACACCTTATACTCGCCTCCTTCCACCAGATTGGCTCCAGTTGAATCTATAGCTGATTTCGTTAAAGTAACTTCAACCGCTGCAGGATTTCCAATTGGGTAGCTAGTGTTAGAGCTTGCTGTAGTAATATCCAAATTATCTGTTCCTTTAACAATAAAGATTCGGTATGCAGAAATCCCCGTTTCAGCAGTTGGTTTAGTAAAGGTAAGCTTATAACTCGCTTCGGTTACAGTACTTGTATTTTGAAGGCCTGTAATAGTAGCAGTTTGAACCACATTTGCTTGTGTAAAGATATTAAACTCATTGGAAGCAAGGGACAGATTGGAAGCACGTGATGTACTGTCCGAAACGGACAAGACAAACACTCTGTATTTCTGTCCAGCTACAAGGGCACTACCATTAATATCTCGATGTCCACCGTTTAGTACTACCGGACTGCCTGCATTGTTTTTGTTAATTTCAATAAAAGAATTAATTCCAAGAGCAGAACTTGTATTGAATCCACTCACTTGGTTAGCAGGCACAATCAGGATACGATAATTGGAGATATTGGTCTCGTTAGTTGCCTTATTGAAGGTTATTGTTACATCCGAAGGCGTTCCAGACTGTCCTTGATCTTTAACGGTTGCATTCACATTACTCGCCACTGCTACAGCGGAATTTGAAGTCAGTGTCACTATACCAGAGGCTGACGATATTGCATTCACTAAAGACGTGTTATTATTAACAGCCATCACGTACACTCGATAGCCTACATCATTACGGATCAAGTCACCATCCACTGATCTCGAACCATTAGACAAAGTAATCGTCTGGTTGCTTCCAGTTCTACTTACATACGTATAATTCGAGCTATTCACTGTATTGGCTACGTTCAGATTGAAGCTGCCTGCATTTGCATTTTTCACTACAAACACCCGATAATGATTCACATTTGTCTCATCTGCGGATTTAGTGAACGTCACACGCAGATCACGTCCATCTCCAGTATCCCCAATATCAGTTGCAACCACATTGCTCGGAGCTGTTACAGCCGCGTTTGCCGACAATGTAATCTGGGAAGAGTAACCAGACAAAGCATTTTGACTGGAGTTTCCGTTGTTGTTCACCGACAGAACGAATACCCGATAAGCAACATTATTGCTAATGGTATAACCATTGGTATCTACCGCATAGTTTGGAAGCGTAACGGACAGGTTACCACCCGTTTTGTTCACCTGCGTATAGTTGTTTGACGCATTAGCTGCGCTTAGTGTGAAGCTGCCCACATTAGCGGAACGAACTACATATACTCGGTAGGCAGAGATTCTGGATTCATCCGCAGCTTTGTTGAAAGAAACCCGCAGATCACGCCCATCACCGTAGTCACTAATATCCGCAACAGACAGGTTGCTAATAACTCCCGCGTTACCGGTCGTTGTCAGTCTCAGAGCTGTGGAGGAAGCTGACAGCGCATTGGTGTATCCATTTTGCTGATTGCCCACCGCCATCACAAAGATGCGATAATCTTGCAGATTCGTTACGTTATAACCACTTGTGTCCTTCATGGATGAAGGCAAAGTCGTTGTAATGTTGTTACCTGTTTTATTCACCGTATAGTACAGACTGGAGGACAGGTTACTCGCCGTTGTCAGATTAAAGCTGCTGGCAACCGAGTTGCGCACCACAAAGACGCGATAATTCGCCACCTTGGACTCATCTGATGAACGGTTGAAGCTCACCTGAATATCACGACCATCTCCATAATCCGAGTTATCCTTCACCTGCGTAATTACTGGAGAGGTTGCTGTGTTCACGGACAGCGTAAGTGAAGATGTTGCTGCGGACAGCTTGCTGTCTGTTGTTGTATTAGTGCTTACCGACAAGATGTAAACTACATATGCTGTACCGCTTTTGATCAATTCGCCGGACGTATCCCGTGTCGAAGAAGTCAGCTGGCTTTTCACTGCGGTACTGTTTCCTTTGTATATGATCGTTGAGTTGGCACTGGACACTTTGTTCGCTGCAGCCAGATTGAACGCAGAAGAATCCTTCGCTTTAACAACAAAAGCACGATAATACGTAATGTTCGATGTTGTGCTCGGCTGCGTGAAGTTAATCTCCAGATCGCGACCATCGCCATAGTCACTAATATCTGCGGCACGCAGACTTGTAACTGCCTGTACCGTGGATTTCACATTATTGAGCTTCAAGGCTTGGGAAGACCAGTTCAATGCATTTTTATAATTATTGCTGCTGTTACCAACAGTCAGTACATACAGGCGATACGTTTCATTGCTGTTAAGCAAATCCCCGTTTACGTCACGTGTCTGTGCATTAAGTGTCAGTTTCGGGTTGCTGCCATTTGGTGTAACAGATGTGTAGTTCGCAGAAGGTACGGCAGTGGCTGAGGACTCCGTGAAGCTATTCACATCGCGAGTTTTTACCAGCATAATCCGGTAAGCAGATACCGCCTTCTCTGAAGTTGGACGTGTGAAGCTCACGGTCAAGTCACGACCATCTCCGTTACTTCCGGATACCGAACCATAGATGTTCCATGCAGCATATTGTGTCTCATCCACTGGAGGTGTGGCCGTTGTCTTGATATCTACACGCTGATTGCGTGAGTTCCAGAATACTTTCTCTCCAAAAGCTTCACTGACAAAACGAATTGGAACCATCGTGTTGCCCTTAATCGTGTTTGCAGGTACATCCAGCGATATCGCTTCCCCGTTGATGTATGCCGTTTTGGAACCGAGTGTCAATGTAACTTCCTGATCGTCGCGAGTTGCAACAATCGTTTTGGTTCTGTTCGTGTACTGTACCTTCGCATCCAATCCTTCAAAAATCGAACGCAGCGGAACCAGTACACGTCCACCTTTCATCACAGGTGCCTGAGCAGATGATAACTCTGCATCATTAATATATATGCTGATCCTCGCGGCTGCATCCATAACCGACGTTGGAAGTGCGGACATCAGCATGGCCGATACAGCCAGCGCTGACATTACCTTCTTCACTTGTTTTCCTCCCGCTTTCCTCATATCCCATATCCCCATTCTCGCATTTAGTTAACATCGAAATAGATTCGCTGTTCTTTTCATTAATTCCTGTATTTACCTATGCACAACTAAGACGTTCCGATCGGCTCAAAAGTTTCCAGTTGTACAAAAAATATTTTCTCAGAAAACTTCCTCTATCTTCCACCCTCCAAAAGTTAAAAATAACAGAAGAATTTGTCACCATTCCGCAACCACATCCTGCACCAATTGGGTTAATGTATAGTGACTAGTGAACAACACCTATCATTTTCTCAACTACGGGAGGTTCATATCTATGACATCATCGTTCCAATCTGCCAAACGTAAAGGCATGCGCACCTTCATTACAGCCACCGCCATCCTCATGCTGCTCCAAACGGCTGTCGCTCCCTTATCCGGAGTCGCTGCAGCCGCACCTTCCAGTACAGATACCAAAGTCACGACTGCCAGTTCAACAACGATATATAAAACATTTCAGTCCATGCTCTACAAAAAGAACGGCTTGCCTGCCGCGGATACTTATCTCGAATCTCATATCAATCAAGTCACCACTTATCATGCAACTCTGATGGCCTTACAACTGGAGAATGCCCGCAACAAGGCGTTAACAGCCATGACGGACCGTCTACTGGTGCCTAATGTTCAAGACAAGATGATCAAAGCCTACAAGTGGAATGATAGCTTCACCCAACTGATGAGCCGCACCAACGACACCAGTCTGCGTGCGTTGCTCCAGCAGGCACGGGATAGCGGTTATCGCCTGGTTATGCTGGAAGGTTCCCTCTATCCGATCATGAACTATATGGCTTTTCAGAAATATATCTCATACGTGAAACCAGACATCAAACAATACATTAATATTATGGCAGTTGAAACCAGCAACCTTGCCGCCGATGATGGTGCACTGGTCATTGGCTATAAGGAGATACTCAATCGCGCTCTGAATCAGGAACGATTCCTGAACGAATATCCGAAGTCCAATCGGGTACAACAGGTGAAGAACCTGATGAATAACTATACCTTGTATACCTTTTATGGCCTGAATAATACGCCTTTATTTGACTATGAAACGAACAAAATGACAGCCAATGCCCAGAAAGGTTACAAAGCTGTCTTACAACGTAACTCAACCGAAGACAGTGCCTTCCTGACCAAACTCGAAAAGTTCATGGACATCGTAACCGAAGCCAAATTCGAGAAAACGACTGCTGTCGAGAAATGGCTGGAGCAGAATGTGCCGGTCAGCGACTACACGAATTATTGAGTTAATCCGCTTCCATGGTTAATATCCTGTTCGAATTCAGGCTAAATCCCAACAGATAACCACAACAAAAACCGCGACAGGGTTTGCTCCTGTTGCGGTTTCTTTTTGCTTCTATAGTCAAAACTGACTTAATCCGTGAGCTCCCTGCACTATTGAATCGGTTTGACCATATGATTATACTCATGTCCTGCTATGACAATCACATCGTCTTTGACATATCCCTGCCGTTCGTACAGCATTAGCGCACGGCCGTTGTCCCGTTCTACAATCAAGGATACCTGCGAGTGACCCAGATCTCTGCCCTGCTGCTCAAAAGCAGCCATCAGTGCCCGGCCGATGCCCTGCCCCTGATAAGCTTCACTTACCGAGAGAGTATCCAGATAATACTCCCCCGGACGGGTTTCTTTGACCAATGCATACTTCTCTTCCTGGCTTCGTCCAGGGCGGTTCAAAATCGGCTGGTCCAGACGATCTGCGTCTCCGCCATCATAGGCTACCAGAATCCCCGCAATCAGCCCATCCCGCTCCATCACTGTCACATGACGATAGCTAATCCGGTTGTTTTCCTGCACATAAAACTCCTGCAAAATCTGCATCGCCTTCTCATGATCCGCCTCACCCGCAAGCGAGTAAGCTATATCCCCTATCGCCTGATACAGTAACGGAATGACCTGATCAGCATCTTCTATGCGTGCAGGTCTGATCAGAGGAGATGTTTCTTGGTGATCTAATTGCATTTTGGAATTATTCATCAGATTAACATGTTGAACAGATTTAGATTTTTGTTCAGTTCGGTATAGGCGATACCTTTGCGGTTCATGCGTTCAATGAGCGGGTGGTAATCTTCCTTGTACATCAGCTCGATGCCCACCAAGGCAGGGCCATTTTCCTTATCATGCTTTTTCGTATATTCAAACCGGGTGATATCATCATTCTTCCCTAGAACTTCCTCCAGGAATTCACGTAAAGCTCCTGCACGCTGCGGGAAATTAACCATGAAATAATACTTCAGACCTTCATAGATCAGGGAACGTTCCTTGATCTCCTGCATCCGGTCGATATCGTTGTTCCCGCCACTAATAACACAGACCACCGTCTTGCCCACGATTTGCTCACGATATTGCTCAAGCGCCGCAACAGCCAAGGAACCGGCAGGCTCGACAACGATCGCATTTTCATTATATAGTTCCAGAATAGTTGTGCAGGCTTTGCCTTCCGGCACTTTCACAATGTCATCAAGTATACTATTGCAGATATCAAAGGTGAGATCGCCAACACGTTTCACCGCTGCACCATCCACGAATTTATCAATATCATCCAACGTCACAACCTGTTTGCGGAACATCGCCTCACTCATGGAAGCTGCCCCAAGTGGCTCAACTCCAATGATGCGTGTCTCTGGACTCACGGTCTTCATGTAGGTTCCCACGCCGGCTGCCAACCCTCCGCCACCAATTGTCACGAACACATAGTCGGCATTCTCATCGAGACTTTCCATGATTTCCATCGCTACCGTACCATTACCTGCAATAATCTTCGGTTGATCAAAAGGATGGATAAACGTCATGCCCTGTTCGTCACATGCACGCATCGCTTCAGCATAAGCGTCATCATACGTATCCCCGATCAGCACCACTTCAACGTTGTTTCCACCAAAGCGACGCACCTGCTTCACCTTCTGGTTCGGTGTTGTACTCGGCATGAAGATTTTGCCGTTAATTCCAAGGGCATTACAACTAAAAGCAACACCCTGAGCATGGTTGCCCGCACTTGCACAGACAATACCCTTCTCCATTTCGGCTGGTGTCAGACTGCGAATCATATTATAGGCGCCCCGAATTTTGAACGAACGTACCACTTGAAGGTCTTCCCTTTTCAGATACACATTACAGTTATATTTGGCCGACAATACAGCATCCCGCTGTAACGGCGTTCTTACAATGACCTCACGCAACACATGATGTGCGCGTACGATATCTTCCATGCCAACACTGGCACGACCGGGACTTGTGGTTCCCGTTGGTTCTTGTTCAACTGGTTTCATGTTGTCTCCACACTCCGCTTTTATGGTCTATATAAGTTGAACTAAAGTTTATTTTTACACTGACACTACGATGACAGAATAACCCTCCAATCGCTGTTATCCCCGGATTTTTTCGATTCCCTTTTCCCAAGGGAAAAATCCGGTGATAGCGTATGCTTCCGATGCAGCTTTCTTTCAGAAAGCTTTTAGGCGAACGCTTCGCTTTTTCAGGTTCTTTCTGTCCTCTCCGTTATCGTGTAAATCATTAATTCAACTTATCTAGCAATGTCGCGCACTGCTTTTCTTTGTATTGTATCACTTTTGCTCTATTCTTGCGCCTGAGCTCACGTCATTTATCATTCGTACAATTTCATCAATAATGACCTGAGGGTCTGTATACATAACCATATGTCCCGATTGATCGGCCCCAATCCATCTCGCATTGGACAGCTGGCTCACCGTCTGACGATGCGCCGTAATGAGGGCAGGTCTTATTTTCCCCTCTCCCTTGCCCGGTTTCGTACCCGAGATCACGCTAACTTCCAGATCACCCAGAGCCGGAGGATGTTCCAGCAGCGCTGCCATGTCATCCAGAAATGTTTTGCCTTCTGCAAGCATCGTGCTGGCTGCCCGTACAGTGAAATCCTCCTTGAGGTGATCCGCTGCCACATCGTCAGGCTGAACACTTCCAGCTTTGCTGCCAAGTTTCTTATATAAGCCAGTCCGCGCCATGATTGGAATAATAAAACCATTGATGGCAAAGCTCTTTTTAGTAAGCTTGGAAAAATACATTTCGCAATGCTCGTCTGATGGATCTACCAGAATAATGCCACGTAATCGAGATAGATGTGCAGCTGCCGCAGCCCGTACAATCGGACCGCCCCAGCTATGTCCAACCAGAATGAATGGGCCCGGGCCCAGAGCTGTCAGCAGTTCTCCAAGATCCCCTGCAATGCGTTCAAGGCTGCGGGGAGCCGAGTCGACATCACTTCGTCCCGCCCCTGCCCTGTCATACACGACAGCACGTGCATGCTCAGCAATGGCTGGTGCAACCAGTCCCCAGTTTGATCTGGAGGCGCCCATACCGGACTCAAATACAACCATCAGTTCTCCTGTTCCCCTGGACATATAATGTAGTTTGCGACCATCGCGGGTCTGAACAAACGCACTTGAACCAAATGTATGTAAGCTAGGGTTAGAATTCATATTCCCCTCCTGATTACGTGCATAATCATCTATCACCGAATCTAATTGAAAATGATTATCAATTACTTCATTATAGATTAATCCATCCTTTACGACAACCATGTTGCTTCAGCAAGTTAGAGCAGTCCTGTCACCTCTGTCACGTTGCTAGGATCACCCCACATCCCACCGTTCCTTCCCCCCCTTTTTCCTTGTGCAAAAAGAAAACCCGATCCATGATCGGATCGGGTAACTGTCCTAGCCACTATGCGGCTGACTATCACATACACCTTCTTATTGCTTCGTGCGCAGTTCCTGCACGTATCGCATAATCGTAATCGCTTAATCCAAGGATGGACGAATACTCGGTTTAAGAGCACAGCCCCTTATCCCCGAATACCATGATCCTTGTTGTTCAGCTGCTCCAGAAGTTCATTCATCGCTTCTTCCGTCATGGCCCCACCGCTAAACGCAACCAGTGCTCGCAGCGGCATATATTTCATCATCGCATCCATCATATCTGCATGATCACCAGCATCATCACCGCCGAACCCACTGGCTTCCTGGAATTGTTGCAAAGCCTGGTCCAGTAGCTGTTTATGGGCCGGATCACGCCGGATATCACCCAATGTACTATTACGCGTATAGGTTGGAAGGAATGTCGCTGTAGACTCTACATTCACACGTGTGTGCACATGAATGCCCCGTGAGGAACTGCCTACCTGAATCTCGAACTCTCCGGTCTCCACATGCCAGTCCTTCATATCTACGTTGTAATAGGCGAATGAACGTTTGTTTAGTGTGAAGCTCACCACTTTGGACTCTCCAGGTTCAAGGGCCACCTTCGCAAATCCTTTCAATTCTCTTACAGGACGAATAACTGTGCTCTCTACATCGCTGACATACAACTGTACAATCTCCTTGCCCGCTCTGTCACCGGTATTGGTGACCCTTACTTGCACATTCACCTCATCCTGATCGGTCAATTCTGTGCGATCTACCTTCAGGTCAGCATATTCAAATGTCGTATAACTTAGTCCATAACCAAACGGAAACAGTGGCTCCAGCTCTTTTTTATCATAATAGCGGTAACCAACAAAGATGCCTTCCCGGTAATCAACTCGATCCCCTTCGCCCGGGAAATTCAGATAAGATGGATTATGGCTGAGCTTGGCAGGGAACGTCTCCGCCAGTTTACCGGACGGATTCACCTCACCATACAGCAGATCAGCTATCGCTCCACCAACGGCCTGTCCACCAAGATAAGCTTCAAGCACCGCTTGCACCTGTGGCAACCAAGGCATCTCCACTGGAGATCCGTTGCTCAGCACCACAACCACACGTGATTGTACTTTTGCAATCTCTTCAATCAGACGAATATGATTGTCAGGTAGACGCAAATGGGCACGATCATACCCTTCGGATTCATAACGATCCGGCAATCCAACAAACACAACAGCGGTATCAGCCGACTGTGCGGTCTGAACAGCCTCAAGCATTAACGTCTCATCCACATCATCCGCTTCAATCCGATAACCTGGGGCATACGAGAAGGTTACACCTTCGCCAGCCACCTGGGGCATCTCTTCCACAATATCATCCACTTTGGTCGGATTAATGTGGGAACTTCCCCCGCCCTGGAAGCGAGGTTTACGCGCAAATGCCCCGATTATCGCCACATCGCCTTCACGCCCAAGCGGCAGGATACCTTCTTCATTTTTCAGCAAAACCATACTCTCGGCTGCCACCTTACGCGCAAGTTGGTGATGCTCATCCTTGTTATATGTAGCCCCATCTTGCTTTTGATCAACGGCATTAAAGATCAGCGTAAGCAGACGCTCCACCGCCCGATCCAGCTTGTCCAGCGGCAGTTGTCCACTCTCTACGGCATCGATCACTTTACGCTCACCGATTCCACCACTTGTTGGCATCTCCAGTTCCAGTCCTGCTGCAAGGGCATCTGCACGTTCATTGACCGCACCCCAGTCTGATACCACAAGACCTTCGTGTCCCCATTCGTCTTTCAGGATATCCGTAAGCAACCATTCATTCTCACCTGCATACGTACCGTTCACCTTATTGTAAGAACACATCACCATCCACGGCTGTCCATCCTTCACCGCACCTTCGAAGCTCGCCAGATAGATTTCATGCAGTGTCCGTTCATCCACCACCGCATCAATCGACATGCGCCGTTCTTCCTGATTATTAACTGCAAAGTGTTTGAGAGACGTACCCACACCCTGGCTCTGCACACCCTGAATATGACCGGTAGCCATCTGCGTAGATAACAACGGATCTTCGGAAAAGTATTCAAAATTACGTCCACCCAATGGGGAACGTTTAATATTTACACCCGGTCCAAGTAATACCGCTACATCCTCGGCCTGACATTCCTCACCCAAAGCCACCCCGACCTGACGCGCCAGCTCCTTGTCCCATGAACTAGCCAATCCTGCCGCAGACGGGAAACAGGTTGCAGGCACGCTCGACGTCAGGCCCAGATGATCTGCACTCCCATCCTGCTTGCGTAGCCCATGAGGTCCGTCCGTCACCATGATGGATGGAATGCCAAGACGCTCCACCCCTTTCAGATGCCAAAAGTCCAGTCCCGAGCACATACCCGCTTTTTCTTCCAGTGTCATCCGCTGTACCAGTTCCTTGATGTTACGTTCCACATTAACCCCTCCAGTTCATGATGTTGATGCATAGCTATATCACTAAGCATACAAGGTTATCTACCACACATTCAAATGTTTACCCGGTTAGAAACGGTTACATAACACCAGTCATTCCGATTATAGGTCTATATTACTGATAACTCAGACGACTGATACTTTAAGACTATTAAAATCATTGTCATACCATGTCTAAAGTAATATAATTACAATGAAATCATATATTTACTTTAGGAGGAAGAAATTGTGAAGAAAAAGTTTATTATTGCGTTATCTAGCTTTACACTTCTTGGAGGTATGGCTATCGGCGCCGGAGCTGCACCAATCTTGGAGAAAATCACGGCCAATCTGAATTGGGGAATCAATTACAACATTTCAGGTAAAGCATGGAGCCCAGTAGATCAAAATGGTAAGAAATTAGCTGCAATTACATATAACAGCACGACATACCTACCTGTTCGTTCAGTAGGCGAAGCACTTGGAGTAGCGGTAGATTATAACGGCAGTAGCCAAACTCTTATGCTTGGTGAGAAATCAGATAGGACACCTATAACATCCGAGAAAATTGTAACTGAATATAGTTCCTATGTTACGAAGGATAAACAATTCACTGTTCAACAAGGGAAAGATTATCTCTCTGGAGTTGTTATAAAGGAAATTAATAGTGCTGATAAAGGCTTCAATATTTCTACCGAAGGAAAATATCAAAAACTTGAAGTTTCTGTATTCCCAGTTGATGTAAAGACAGATATTAGTGTTAGAATTTTAGATGGAGATGTGTTGCTTAAAGAGATTATTATTGGTACATCTGATAAAATTCAAACTGCTTCATTCGACATTGGAGCAGCTAAAAAGCTGACTGTCGAAGCTGAAACTCTCAACATAACCGGTTCTGAAAGTTCTATTTTTGTTACTGGTAATCTAAATTAGAAATAAAATTTCAAATCTAGAAAAAAACGTTACTCAAATGAGTAACGTTTTTTTCTTATAGAGACATTAAAATAATTTATCATTTGAATAGAGGATGTCTATCCACCAATTTACGCCTGTGTCTTAAACCAAGCTGCTGCAGCTTCTGCCTCGCTACGAGTTAACTGATGACCCTGACGCTCCCAATGCGTGTTTACATCGGCACCTGCACCGCTGAGCAGCGAAGCAAGTTCCTCGGTTTCACGTCTTGGTACAATCGGATCGTTCTCGCCCGCACCAATGAACACAGGCAGACCTTTCAGATCCGGCAGTTCGAGTCCGCGCAACGGTACCATCGGGTGATGCAGAATTGCACCTTTGAATACATCTGCTTGATGGAAGATCAAGCTTGCCGCAATGTTGGCACCGTTAGAGTAACCCAGTGCATACACGTTGGACCGATCGAACCCATATTCCACCGCAGCTGCATCGACAAAAGATCCCAGCTCTGCCGTACGAGCAATCAGATCTTCTTCATCAAAAATGCCTTCGGCCAGGCGGCGGAAGAAACGGGGCATCCCGTTCTCCGATACATTACCCCGCACCCCAAGTATGCCAGCTCCTGGTGCGATCATCTCCGCCAGACCGATCAGATCATTCTCGGTTCCGCCTGTGCCATGAAGCAACAGGATTGTTGGCGCATCCGGCTGAGCACCTGCTTTATAGATATGTTTCATTGTATTGGTTGTGGTCATGATTTGGACTCTCCTTTCCATTCACGTACTTCAATTCGTGGCAACAATTGTTCAATCTGCTCACGCTGTGGTTCAAACCACTCAGGCAACATCAGTTTCTCACCCATGCTCTCTGCTGGTTCATCCCGTGCAAATCCCGGAGGATCCGTGGCCAGTTCGAACAGTATACCACCCGGCTCCCGGAAGTACACAGCGTTGAAGTATTGACGGTCAATGACTGGCGTTGGATGATATCCGGATTGTTCAAGATCCTGCTGAATTTGTTCATGTTCCACGTAATCTTTGGCACGCCATGCAATATGGTGAACCGTTCCGGCTCCGCCAATCCCGCGTTGGATACCTGTGGACTGAATATCAATGATCTGACCAATATCGCCGCTTGCCTGAAGACGAAGGAGTCCGTTCTCTTCACCGACTTGCTCCAGACCCAGTTTGCTCACCAAGACGTCCATGGTTTTCTCAGGAACGTGGCTGAACAATACGGCTCCGCCAAATCCTTTGATGGCATGCTCCGGTGTCACACCGTTGAAACTCCAGTTGCTTGGCTGACCACCTTCACGCTCAACCAGTTCAAGCAACAGACCGCCTTTGTCGAAGAAACGAATGTACTGCTCACCAAATCTGGTTTTATTTTCATATGGAATATCGAAGGAAGCAAGACGTTCTTTCCAGAAAGGCAGGCTTCCTACAGGAACCGCATATACGGTAACTCCAGTCTGACCTGACCCAATGACACCTCTTCTTGAATTCTGCTGTGGGAAAAAGGTAATGATTGTGCCCGGTGCACCCTGCTCATTCCCGTAATACAAGTGATACACATCCGGTGCATCAAAGTTAATTGTTTTTTTCACCAGTCTGAGCGCCAACACAGCTGCATAAAAATCAACGTTTTTCTGCGCATCGTCAACAAAAGCTGTAATATGATGAATTCCTGAAGTTCTGAACATAATCTCCACTCCCTTGGTTTATTTACACAGACACTACGATGACAGAATAACCTTCCAATCGCTGTTATCCCCAGATTTTTTTGATTTCTTTTCCTAAGGGAAAATCCGGGGATAAAGGCGAACGCTTCGCTTTTTCAGGTTTTTTCTGTCCTCTTCGTTACGTGTAAGTTATTAGTTCGACTTATTTTGCTTCTTTTATTTATTGCTTTTCGTTATTTATCTTTAAGTTAAGATTCTTTAAATTTATATTAATCCATTGGACTACATTATGCAAGCTTTTATTTTAAAATTAAGATTTAATACAAAAAGCAGGCCCCGATCACTCCGGGAACCTGCTTAGCGTTATAACGATTGATTAGCTTGTTTCGTATTCCTGTATTACTTTTGTATTAATGCTTCTTAAACCAGTTTCATTCTTTTTGGTGGATTCACCAAATCTTTATGCTCGTATTCATCCTTGATATCTCCGACAATCTCTTCAAGGATATCCTCCATCGTAACCATACCTACCGTAGCACCTGCCTCGTTTTTCACGGTTGCAATGTGTACACGGCTTTGCTGCATCTGGATCAGTACATCCTTGATTGGAGAACGCTCGGAGAAACTCGGTGTATTGTGAACAAATGTCTCCATATTGAAGTCTCTGCCTGCTGCTACACTCGTCAGCATTTCTTTCGTGTTAATGAAGCCAACAAAATGAGCCTGATCCCCATTTGCAATAACAGGGTATCTCGTGTATTCGTGTCGATTCAGCGTTTCAATGATCTGATCAATCGGCATTTCCTTATTCAAAGTAACAATTTTATCTCGTGGAATCATGATCTCCTGAAGCAGACGCTCATCAAAAGCAAAAATGTTTTTGAGATAGTCCAGCTCCGTCTGGTTGATCTCGCCACTCTCGTAGCTCTGTGCCATAATCAGCTTCAGCTCTTCTTCGGAGTGAACGGTATCATGCCCGGCAGGTTTTACACCAAATATGCCAAGTAACAGACGAGCAGCTCCATTCAGCGCGTAGATGAATGGATTCATGATTTTACCGAACCAGTACAGTGGTGGTGCCAGCAACAGCGTCATTCTCTCTGCAAATTGAATCGCCAGGGTTTTCGGCGCCAATTCACCAATAACCACGTGCAGGAACGTAATGATCGCCAGAGCAATACCATAGGAAAGCACGGTAGACAATGCCGCTGGTACTTCCATTCGCTCAAAGAGCGGATGCAGCATTTTCTCAACAGTAGGTTCACCCAAGGCTCCCAATACCAGCGCCGTAATGGTGATCCCCAATTGACATGCCGACAGATAATAATCCAGGTTGTGCGCCACTTTTTTGGCCAGTACTGCCTTTTTGTTGCCTTCCGAGATCAATTGATCGATTCGGGACATCCGTACTTTAAGAATTGCAAATTCGGCTCCAACGAAAAAGGCTGTCAGACCTATAAATACGGCTACTAAAAATAAATTCAAGGCTATTATTCCGTCCAATGATTTCCCTCGGGTTGAGGGATTCACCTCCAAATAAAATTTATATTAAGGTTGCACAGACCACTCCGATGACAAAATAACCTTCCGACCGCTGTTATCACCAGATTTTTTTATT
The DNA here is from genome assembly GCF_037993015.1 of Paenibacillus sp. FSL E2-0151. Classification (NCBI taxonomy): domain Bacteria; kingdom Bacillati; phylum Bacillota; class Bacilli; order Caryophanales; family Paenibacillaceae; genus Paenibacillus; species Paenibacillus sp. FSL E2-0151. The sequence goes on along the minus strand of NZ_CP150308.1, from coordinate 892,314 downwards.
CCTTATATAAAAGGGGAAAATCCGGTGATAAAGGCGGACGCTTCGCTTCTTCAGTCTATTCTGTCCTCTCCGTTATCGCAAAAATATTTAAATTTTTAAAAGATTTCCGGACAAGATCACGCCAGATCGCTAGTAGCTTCCTCAACCTGTGCGCCGCTCACTCGTTCCAGAAGAACTTGCTTGATGTGATAGTTTTCGGTATCCACAACGGTCCACACATAATCGCCGTGTTCTACCGTGTCGCCTTTTTCCACACCTACACCCTTCTGGTACTGGATCCATCCAGCAACGGTGTCCATCTCTTCATTTCCTTCAAAGCTAAGTCCGAACTGCCGCTCCACTTCATCCAAAAGTACCCGACCATTAATGAGATATTGATTCTCTCCGGTTTCCTGGATATCAGCCACCTCATCGGCATCGAATTCATCGCGAATCTCACCGACAAGTTCCTCCAGAATATCCTCCATCGTAATGATACCCGAGGTACCCCCATATTCATCCACGACCACGGCCATGTGTACACGTTCCTGCTGCATTTTAATCATTGCATCCTGGATACTTGTAACTTCGGAAACAAATGGGATCTCACGAACGAACTCGCTTAGTTGATACGATCTTGCGGCTACCATGTCAGGCAAAATCTTTTTCACATTCACAACGCCGATAATGCGGTCCTTGTCCCCATCCTCGATGACAGGGTAACGTGAGTAGTTATGTTCATCCAATATAGGAATAATATCGTCATAGGTCATATCCTGATCTAATGTCACCAGTTCCGTACGTGGTACCATGATGTCCTTGGCATCACGTTCGTCGAACACAAATACATTTTCCAGATACGAAAGCTTGGTCTTGTTGTTCTCGTCACCTTCATAACTCTGGTTCATGATGATTTTGATCTCATCCTCCGAGTAGGCTTGATCATGTTTGGCAGGCTTTACACCGAATCCTCGCAGAAGAACACGTGATGTTCCATTAAGCGCCCAGATGAACGGATACATGATTTTACCAAACCAGTATAGCGATGGGGCGAGCATTAATGTCAGTTTTTCTGAAAATTGAATCGCCAACGTTTTCGGTGCCATCTCACCAACAACCACGTGCAAGAACGTGACGAGGATAAAGGCGATCGCATAGGAAGCAATCGACGAGATTGAAGCAGGTACATCTAAATAATTGAATACCGGATATAACAATCTCTCAACCGTCGGTTTTCCGAGCGCTCCCAGTCCCAGTGCAGTGACCGTAATACCGAGCTGACAGGCTGACAGATAATAATCCAGGTCCGAGACAACTTTTTTAGCCAATACGGCCTTTTTATTGCCCTCCGCGACCAGTTGATCCACTCTTGATGTACGAATTTTGACTACAGCGAACTCCGATGCTACGAAAAATGCAGTCAATGCAATCAAGATAATAAGTAAAGCGATATTCAATATGGTAATTATGTCCAATGATTTCCCCGGTTCTCAGGGATTCACCTCCAGAGATAGTTACAGCGTGATCCGTTAACTGTGTTAACCATTCATCAACTGTTAGTCTTTCAACACGACGTCTGCCTTATATAAAATTGATTTCAATGATATCTTTTGTATAAGTCTTACGTTTGACCTTGTAAAATTACAAAACAGGAATTCAAGATGAAGTCAATGACTTGCAGAAACTTCTTCATTCAAATCGGGTTACCCCTCATGCTGTCAATTGTTCCTCGCTTAACTCCACCTAGATTCGCCATTTGGACAATTTACAATATCGCCTACCCAATAGATATCCACCTCCCCTTGTACTCATTCCTGTTTCCGAAAAGTATACCATGTTTCCCGCTCAACCATCCAGTTGCACGTAATGGTTTGCCACAAGCTTACAGTATAATGTTCACAAATTAGTCTCTATGTATGTTACATACTTTATATAATATGATTGATATTACCTCATAATGTGATAATCTTCACATGTTTAGTATAGTCCAATTTATAAAAATACTACCCCTTACTTTAGGGCATTAAACATGCGTGATTTCCCTGATTTAATCCCGTTTTGAATCTTCCCCATATTCTTTCCCGTATAAAACAAGTCCGGCCGTATGCACAAGATACATCTATATACGTAGCAAAGAGCCCGCAAGATGCAAATACCTTTCCGGTATACATCTTTACGGGCTCTTATATTCATTCTATACGAGTGCTTTGGCAGCAATATCCGTTCGCTGATGTTTACCATCAAAATGGATACGCTCCGCCTGTTCATAAGCTTTGTTTCTAGCTTCGGCAATATCCGCACCAAGGCCAACTACGCCCAGGATCCGTCCACCATTGGTGACCCAGTCTCCTGCTTCATTACGCGCTGTACCTGCGTGGAATACCACGGCATCTTGCACTTGATCCAGACCATCAATGACTACACCTTTGGCATAAGGACCCGGATAACCTCCTGAAGCAAGCACCACACATACTGCGGCTTCATCACTCCATTCAATCTCAATATCAGCCAGCTTGCCATGAACGGTTGCCCAGAAGATATCAAACAAGTCGCTCTTCAGACGTGGCAATACAACCTGTGTTTCCGGATCACCAAAACGTGCGTTGAACTCAATCGTTTTGGGTTTGCCATCCGGCGAGATCATCAGTCCGGCAAATAATACCCCCTGGAACGGACGTCCTTCGGACACCATTGCTTTGGCAGTTGGTTTGATGATCGTCTCCACGGCTTCCTCAATAATAGAAGCAGGGATATGTGGCAAAGGTGAGTATGTCCCCATACCGCCTGTGTTTGGCCCTTGGTCGTTGTCGAATACAGGTTTGTGATCCTGTGCCGCCGCCATCGGGCGAACCGTCTCCCCATCAACAAAAGCCAGAATGGACATTTCCTGCCCTGCGAGGAATTCCTCGATAATTACTTTGGCTCCTGCTTCACCAAATACTTTGTCCACCATGATACTGCGAAGTGCCTGATCAGCCTCTTCACGCGAATAAGCTACGGTCACACCTTTGCCCGCTGCCAAACCATCTGCCTTGATGACAACCGGGATTGCTTGCTCATTTAGGTATGCTTGAGCTTGTTCGTAGTTGTCGAATTTTTCATAGGCTGCGGTTGGAATGTTGTATTTGTGCAGCAGATCCTTCATGAACGTTTTACTTCCCTCGATCTCTGCTGCATTACGACGAGGTCCAAATACCGGAATACCTGTCGAATCAAATGCATCCACGATTCCATCCGCCAACGGATCATCCGGACCAATAACCACCAATCCCACTTTAAGCTCTACAGCAAGAGCCGTTAGTTTATCAAATTCATTTACCGCAATGGCATGACACTCAGCCAGCTGAGCAATGCCTGCATTTCCCGGTGCACAGTGAATCTTGTCTACCTTTGGACTCTTCGCCAGTGCCCAGATGATTGCATGTTCCCGGCCACCGCCGCCTACTACCAGAATATCCATCCGTTCTGTCCCCCTCCGTGCATAACTGAATTTGTTACGCTAATGCGTGTTAAAAAAACCTAAAAAAGAGGGGGTGTACCATAAGTCATAAGTATGACTGGCGACACCCCTATTTAAACCTTTTTCGTTCTAGTGTTTGAAGTGACGAACGCCTGTGAAGACCATGGCAATTCCGTATTCATTCGCTACTTTGATGGATTCTTCATCTTTGATCGAACCACCAGGTTGGATCACTGCTGTAATTCCCGCTTTTGCTGCCAGTTCCAACGTATCACCCATTGGGAAGAACGCATCGGATGCCAGGATAGCACCTTTTGCTTGCTCGCCCGCTTGCTCAATCGCAATTTTGGCTGCACCCACACGATTCATTTGTCCAGCGCCCACACCTACCGTCATGTCATTCACAGCAAGTACAATCGCGTTGGATTTCACATGTTTAACTACTTTCCAGCCAAACAACAGCTGTTTCAGTTCTTCTTCCGATGGCGCACGATCGGTTACAACATTCAACTCGCTCGCTTCGATGGAGTGTACATCGGACTGTTGCACGATCATGCCACCGTCGATAGACGTTACCACGAATTGGCTCTCCCGTTTACGAGCAGCATTCAGTTCGCCTGTTTTGAGCAAACGAATGTTTTTCTTTTTCGTCAGGATATCGAGAGCCTCTTGTGTAAAATCAGGAGCAAGTACGATTTCCAGGAAAATCTCGCTCAACTTGCCCGCTGTATCGCTGTCGATAATGCGGTTCGCTGCCACAATGCCACCAAAGATAGATGTTGGATCCGCAGCATATGCCTTGCTGTAAGCTTCATAGATACTTGCGCCAATGCCCACGCCACATGGGTTCATATGTTTAACCGCGACAACGGCTGGTTCTTCAAATTCTTTGACAATCTGCAATGCTGCGTTCGCATCGTTGATGTTATTATAAGACAACTCTTTGCCGTGCAATTGCTCGGCTGTTGTCAACGTATCTTGAGCAGCCAGCGGTTTGCGGTAGAATGCCGCCTGCTGGTGTGGATTTTCGCCGTAACGCAAATCTTGGAGTTTTTCGTAAGTAACCGTTAGACGCTCTGGCAGTGGATCGCCATTTACGTTGGACAGGTAGTCGGAGATGAGTGCATCGTAAGCCGCCGTATGACGGAACACTTTTGCCGCAAGCCGTTTGCGAGTTTCGAGAGTGGTATCTCCATCGTTGCGCACTTCCTCCAGCACTTGGCTGTAATCAGATGCGTCTACAACGACACTGACAAAGGCATGGTTTTTGGATGCCGAGCGAAGCATCGTTGGACCACCGATATCGATGTTCTCGATGGCATCTTCGTATGCTACGTCCGGTTTCGCAATAGTCTCTTGGAATGGATACAGGTTCACGACAACCAGATCGATATAGCCGAGACCGAGTTCTTCCATCTGGCGTGTGTGCTCTTCGTTATCACGCACAGCCAACAACCCACTATGAACTGCCGGATGCAATGTTTTGACACGTCCGTCCATGATTTCGGGGAATCCGGTCACATCCGAAATTCCGATGACAGGTACGCCTTCCTTCGACAACAGGCTGCTTGTACCTCCTGTCGAAATAATCTCCACACCCATTTGCGACAGCTCTCGGCAAAAGTCCACGATGCCCGTTTTATCCGATACGCTAACCAGCGCTCTTTTGATACTCACAATATGCTCCTCCTTTAATGTCCCATGGCTTCGCGTTTCCTGACGAAACACAGCCGATTTATTTCCCGAGAAATATCACAAAATGCGTACCAATATTCGACTTCTGTTATAGAAGTTGAACCAAGATGTTTACACGGGACACTCCGATGACAGAACAACCTTTCAATCGCTGTTATCCCCAGATTTTTTGATTCCCTTTTCTTAAAGGGAAAATCCGGTGATAGCGTATGCTTCCGATGTAGCTTTCTTTCAGAAAGCTTTTAGGCGAACGCTTCGCTTTTTCAGGTTTTTTCTGTCCTCTCCGTTAATGTGTAAAAAAATTCAACTTATATCAAACCGGTTTGTTAACAGTCACGTGACGTCCGTCTAACTGAACCAGACCTTGCGCGAACCAGGAAACAACTTCAGGGTATAACTGCTGTTCAGCCGCATGAATGGAACGGCTGATTGACTCAGGCGTATCCTCTGGCAAAATGGGAACCGGATGCTGGGCAATAATCGGTCCGGTATCCATGCCTCCGTCCACAAAGTGCACGGTCACACCCGTAACTTTCACACCGTATTCCAATGCCTGTCCAATCGCATCCTTACCTGCAAATGCCGGTAGCAAGGACGGATGAATGTTAATCAACCGCCCTGCGTAACGATCCACCACAACGGAAGTCAGCAATCTCATATATCCGGCAAGAACGACCAGGTCGATCTTTTTGGATTCAAGCACTTCCACGATCTCTGACTCATAGGCTTCACGGGAAGCATAATTTTTCGGAGTAAACAGATGACATTCCACGCCTGCGTCCTGTGCCCGCTGCACAACACGTGCAGATGGTTTATCACACACGAGCAGATCAACGGATGCATTCAGCCCACCATTCCGTACTGCATCGACCAATGACTGAAAGTTAGTCCCTTCACCCGAGGCAAATACAGCTATGCGGTAGTTCGCCATTAAACATCCGCTCCCGTGAAGGTTACTCGCGCATCTCCTTCAGTAACACGGCCAATGATGTACGCTTCTTCACCAGATGCTTTCAGTTGTTGCAGCGCTTCCGATGCATCTGCTTCATTAACGACCAGTACAAGCCCGACACCCATGTTAAATGTGGTGAACATGTCACGGTTCGAAACAGCACCCTTTTCCTGTAACAGGTTGAAGATTGGCAGGATCGGCCAAGAGCCGTAGTCAATATCCACATTCACGTTGCTAGGCAACATACGTGGGATATTCTCGATGAAACCACCACCTGTAATGTGAGCCATACCTTTTACTTTTACCTTTTCCAGCAAGGACAACAGAGGTTTAACATAGATCTTTGTAGGTTCCAACAGTGAATCTCCCAGCTTACCACCCAGTTCCGCTACTTCATCATGCAGATCAAGTCCCGCATCTTCCAACAAAAGTCTGCGTACCAGCGAGAATCCGTTACTATGCACACCGCTGGAAGCAAGTCCAATCACTGTGTCGCCAGGGACGATGGTTGTACCATTGATGATCTTCGCTTTGTCCACGATCCCCACCGTGAATCCGGCAATATCGTATTCGCCTTCACTGTACATGCCCGGCATCTCCGCCGTCTCGCCACCGATCAACGCACAACCAGATTGATGACACCCTTCAGCGATACCCGCGACAATAGCTTCAATTTTCTCAGGAATGACTTTGTCACATGCCAGATAGTCGAGGAAGAAGAGTGGTTCTGCACCCTGTACCACAATGTCGTTCACACACATCGCTACCGCGTCGATTCCGATGGTATCGTGACGGTCCATGGCAAATGCAATTTTCAGCTTGGTGCCTACGCCATCCGTACCAGATACAAGCACCGGCTCATCGTATTTATCTTTGTTCAAACCGAACAGGGCGCCAAAGCCTCCCAGATCTGTCATCACTTCCGGACGGAAGGTACGCTTCACGTGTTTTTTCATCCGTTCAACCGCTTCATTACCTGCCGCGATATCAACGCCGGCCTTTTTATATGCTTCGGACAAGTGGAATCATCTCCTTTTTTTTCGCCCCACCTAAATCCTCCCGCCCGGGAGGACCCCATAGGACCTTGGCAGGCCCTCTGGACACCCGCCAAAAAAAGCGGTGCAGAGGTGGCTGGTGTGATCTTGCTATGGTTGGTTCGTGCGTGATCTCGCGGGATTGTTCGCCGATTCCGTTGGCTGCAAGCCATCGGTCGGCGAACCCCGCTCAGCTACGCTGCGGGCAAGCCCGCTGGGCAGCTGCTTCGCTCGGCTGCCTAGCCCCTGTTGCTCCGCAAGGCGGGGCTTAAGGGCGCGGGCTTGGCCCGGGGCAGCTGCTTCGCCTGGCTGCCTAGCCCCTGTTGCTCCGCAAAGCGGGGCTTAAGGGCTAACAGCTACAGCCGAATTTTTCCTCGCCGCCAAAATCGAGGCGGGTTGGGTAATCATGATCAAAACATGCGAGACATAGTCCGCCCTTCGGATCATCCTGATTATCTCCCTGAATCGATGCAATCAGTCCATCCGGACTGAGGAACTCTAGGGAGTCAGCATTAATTTCACGGCAAATTTCTTCCACCGACAACTGTGAAGCAATTAATTCACGGCTGTCAGGCGTATCAATACCGTAGAAACACGGGTTTTTGAACGGTGGTGATGTAATCCGTACATGTACTTCCGTTGCTCCTGCATCACGCAGCATGTTCACGATCCGTCGGGAAGTTGTTCCCCGTACGATGGAGTCGTCAATCATAACCACACGTTTGCCTTCCACAACGCGACGCACAGCGCTCAGCTTCATCTTCACGCCCTGCTCCCGCAATTCCTGGCTTGGCTGGATAAACGTACGTCCAGTGTATTTATTCTTGATCATACCCATCTCATACGGAATACCTGTCTGTTCAGCATATCCAATGGCCGCCGAGATGCTGGAATCTGGTACCCCCGTAACCAAGTCCGCATCCACAAACGACTCAATCGCCATCCGGCTTCCCATCCGTTTACGGGCCGCATGCTGGTTCGTACCATTCATATCACTATCCGGACGAGCAAAATAAATATATTCCATCGCGCATAATGCCTTGCGGTGTTTGTGATGATCAAAGCGATCCTCATGTAGACCATCTGCATCCAACACAAGTAGTTCACCCGGTTCAATGTCACGGATTAACTCTGCGCCAATTGTTTCCAGTGCACACGTCTCAGATGCAAACAGATATGCATCTCCCAGCTTACCCATCGTCAGCGGACGAAGTCCGTGCGGATCGGAAGCCACGAGCAGTTTGTCGTTGGTCATGATCAGAAATGCATAACCACCCACAATGCGCTGGAACGCCTCTTTTGCCGCTTCCACAAGCCCTTTGGAGGATCGTGCAATTAGATGCGCAATGACCTCGGTATCACTTGTTGTTTGGAAAATGGACCCGCTCTGCTCCAGCTCGCGCCGGATCGTTGGTGCATTCACAATGTTCCCGTTGGTCGCTACCGCCAAATCGCCATCACGGTATTTAAATACCAATGGCTGTGCGTTTGTCAGTTTACTGTCACCACTCGTTGAATAACGGACATGTCCAATGGAAATATCCCCGGTCAGCGTCTGCATCAGGTCTTTGGTGAATACTTCCTTCACCAGACCCATGCCGCGATGATAGTTAAACTGGCTGCCATCACTCACACACATGCCTGCACTTTCTTCGCCCCGATGTTGCAGCGCATGCAGTCCATAATAGGAGAGCGAAGCCGCGTCAGGGTGTCTGAACACCCCGAACACACCGCATTCTTCTTTCAATTTGTCGAGTCCTTCCTTGCCGGACCCTTCATTATAATAATCGCCTGTCCACAACGGTCCTGTCGTCAGTTCATGAGACATGGAATCGCATCCTCCCAGACCTGAGCCAAACCTCCTACAGGTTCGCTCACGGCTGATGTTCCGTTCAATTCAATCGTCAGGTTACTTCCTTCTACTCGTCCAATCACAGCTACAGGTACACCACGCTCACGTACAAATGCTTCAAGTTTACCCGCTTGCTCTGGCGTAGCCGACAACAAGATACGGGATTGGCTCTCACTGAATAGGGCGTGATCTGCACGCAATGCAGTCTCCACATTCACCTGTGCTCCTACGTTACCACTGATGCAAGACTCTGCGAGTGCAACAGCCAAGCCGCCTTCAGACAAGTCATGTGCCGAGCGAACGAGACCGGATTGAATAGCTTCCAGCACCGTGCTGAGCAACGCTTTTTCTGTTTGCAAGTTCAGTTCTGGTGGACGACCTTCCGTCTGACCATGAACCGCGTATTGCAGCTCGCTGCCACCCAGTTCAGCTTTTGTTTCACCCAGTAGGATGATAACATCACCTTCGGACTTGAATGCTTGTGTCGTGATATGATCCGTATCATGAACGAGACCTACCATACCGACAACTGGCGTTGGATAGATGGAGCCTTTGGCGTTTTCATTATACAAACTTACGTTACCACCGATGACCGGCGTATCCAGCACACGGCAAGCTTCCGCCATACCGTCTACCGCTTTCTCCATTTGCCAGAAAATATCCGGTTTCTCCGGATTACCGAAGTTCAGGTTGTCCGTAATCGCCAGTGGCTCAGCACCGGAACATACAATGTTACGCGCTGCTTCACTTACGGCAATCCGTCCGCCAACTTCAGGATCAAGGTACACATAACGTCCATTACAGTCCGTTGTCATCGCGAGACCTTTGCGTGTGCCACGAATCGTAACTACGGCTGCATCCGAACCTGGGCGAACGGCAGTGCTTGTACGCACCATGTAGTCATATTGATCATACACCCATTTTTTACTAGCTACTGTTGGTGAAGCCAATACTTGTTTCAACGCTCCGCCGAGATCCGACACTTCGTCATAACGAAGCGTGTCGATGGAAGCACTTTGCTCGTAGTAGGCAGGTACAGAAGAAGGTTTGTCATACACTGGACATTCGTCAACCAAAGCCGTTACCGGCATATCTCCGACCACTTCGCCGTGGTGGATCAATTTCAGACGACCATCATCCGTTACTTTACCAACTTTGGCACAGATTACGCCCCAACGTTCAAAGATCTCCATCGCCTGCGCCTCATCCTTCGGCTCTACAACGAACAACATCCGTTCTTGGGACTCGGACAACATCATCTCGTAAGGCGTCATGCCTTCTTCACGCTGTGGTACCTGATCCAGATACAATTCCAGACCATTACCCGCTTTACTTGCCATCTCTGCACTCGAACATGTCAGACCCGCAGCACCCATATCCTGAATTCCGAGCACGATGCCCGTGTCGATCAATTCCAGACAAGATTCCATCACCAGTTTCTCCATAAACGGGTCACCGACCTGAACGGCTGTCCGTTGGGACTCGGATTCTTCCGTCAATTCAACCGATGCAAAGGTTGCTCCATGAATTCCATCACGGCCTGTTGGCGGACCAACATAATACACAGGGTTACCTACACCTTTAGCTACGCCGCGCTGAATCTTGTCATGATCAATCAGACCCACACACATGGCGTTAACCAGCGGATTGCCTTCATAACTCTCATCAAACATCACTTCGCCACCAACGGTAGGAATACCGATACAGTTACCGTATCCAGCAATACCTGCTACCACATGTTCGAACAAATATTTAACTCGATCGCTCTCCAGCTTGCCAAAACGAAGGGAGTTCAGTATTGCTACCGGTCTTGCACCCATGGAGAAAATATCACGGATAATGCCGCCCACACCTGTTGCCGCACCTTGATAAGGCTCAACTGCGGAAGGATGGTTATGGCTTTCAATTTTGAATACAACGGCCTGGTTATCACCGATATCCACGATACCGGCACCTTCACCAGGTCCCATCAGGACACGTGGTCCAGTGGTTGGGAAACGGCGCAGCAATGGCTTGGAGTTTTTATAAGCACAATGCTCGGACCACATTACACTGAACACACCAATTTCCGTGTAGTTTGGCTTACGCCCCATGAACTCACAGATCAGCTCATACTCGCTGTCAGATACGCCCATTTGTGCGTAAAGTTTATGTTCTGCGACCTGTTCTGCTGTTGGTTCCTTAGCGGATAGCTGCTGCGTCATGCCGATCCCTCCATGCTTTCAAAATAGATGTAAACATACGTTTGCCGTCTTCCGAACCAAACAGTGAATCCACTGCACGCTCTGGATGCGGCATCATGCCGACCACGTTTCCAGCCTCGTTACAGACTCCTGCAATATCACCCAGAGAGCCGTTCGGGTTGGTACCATACGTAAATACGATCTGGTTGTTCGCTTGCAGACTCGCCAGCGTCTCCTCGTCGCAATAATAGTTGCCTTCACCGTGAGCAATCGGGATGATAATCTCTTCGCCGGGTGCATAGTCACGTGTAAATGGTGTATCTGCGTTCGCCACTTTCAATACCGTATCGTGACAACGGAATTTCAGGGAAGTGTTACGGATCAATGCACCTGGAAGCAATCCCGCTTCCGTCAGGATCTGGAATCCGTTGCAAATACCCAAAATATATTTACCTTGTTCAGCAGCTTTCGCTACCTCGTTCATTACCGGTGCAAAGCGGGAAATCGCTCCGCAACGCAAGTAGTCACCATAAGAGAAACCACCCGGAACTAAAATACAATCATAAGCCGAAAGATCTGTAGCCGTGTGCCATACATAATCAACCTCTTGTCCAATCGCATCTTCCACTGCCTTGTAACAGTCGATGTCGCAGTTGGAGCCAGGGAACACAAGAACTGCAAATTTCATGAGATTAACCCTCCAATTCGTAGCGGTAATCTTCAACAACGGTGTTGGCCAGCAGCTTTTCACACATGACTTTCAGTCGTTTCTCCGCTTCCGCACGATCTGTTGTATCCAGGTTCAATTCCATGACTTTACCGATCCGTACACTTTCCACTTCGTTGAATCCCATTGAATGCAGTGCTCCTTGAACAGCTACGCCTTGCGGGTCGAGTACGCTTTGCTTAATAGTGACATATACGGTTGCTTTGATCATGATCCTTATGTTCCTCCTCAGTAATGAACGGGATAAATGCTTTACGCTGTTAAAAGGTGGGGCTTGGGAGCTTGCTCCGGGGCGGATTGTTCTTTCCGGTCGCTTGTTGTCCCCAGGTTTTTTGATTGTTTTGGCCCGCTGTGCGGTCAAAACCCGGGGACAAAGGCGAACGCTATCGCTCCTTTAAGAACAATTCCGCCCCTCCGCTAGTCCATGGGACGTTTTTTAAAGGCCTAAACCTTTTACGTTGCACGGTGTGTAATGGTCTAGCCTGACCATTCCTTCAAAACAGTGAATGGCGAATGGTCTTTAAGTTACTTTAGTAATTAGTGAATTTAATTCTCTTAATTTCTCAGGCTTCCCCTACCTGTGGGAAGCCACCGCTCTTAATTGCCTCATCCACCAGTTTGAACACTGGCGGAGGGAAAGATTTGAGCTAGAGAAACGAAGTGCTCGCCTTTGCAACTGGAATGTTTCCTTTTGAAAAAAGGATTCCAATCAAAACATTCCGGGGGCAACAACGATCGAAAGCCAAACTTTCCCATAGCTCGCTCAAACGTTAGCTTCCTCAAACTTTCCCATAGCCTCTCACTCAAACTTTATTATCTCGTTAAACGGTTATAAATATCGACGTATCTTGCGGTTGTTGTCTCTACTACCTCTTGTGGGAGTGGATCGGGTTTGCTGTTCTTGTCCCAATCGGTTCCGGCAAGGTAGGTGCGCACTGGCTCTTTATCCATGCTGTCAATCTCGATGTCGAGTTCATAATTCTCTTTGGCCCAGAAGCGTGAAGCGTCTGGGGTGAAGATTTCGTCAATCAGGATGACCTTGCCATCCACGATGCCGAACTCGAATTTGCAGTCTGCCAGAATGATGCCACGCTGATCGCAGTAATCACGGGCGAATTCGTACAGTCGCAGGCTTTTTTCCTGAAGCTCCACTGCGAGTGCGTCTCCCACCAGTTCTTTCATGCGATCCATTGGGATGTCCTCATCGTGACCAACATCGTTTTTGGCTGCCGGTGTGAAAATGGGAACTTCGAGCTTGGCGTTTTTGCGAAGTCCATCAGGCAGTTTAATGCCATTCACTTCACCACTCGTCTCGTATTGTCTCCATCCCCCACCAGTGATGTATCCACGCACAACACACTCAATATCAATGCGTTCAGCTTTGCGTGTTACCATGATGCGGTCTTTGAGCAATTCAGGGTCTGTGATAAGGTCACCCAGTTGATTCACATCGGTATGAACGACGTGGTTCTCCATCATGTCACCTGTCAGTTCGAACCAAAAGCTGCTGAGTTTATTCAGTACGTTTCCTTTCTCGGGAACCGCCGGGTCCAGCACGTAATCAAATGCCGATATACGGTCCGTAACCACGATCAGAAAATGTTCACCCAGATCGTACAATTCACGTACTTTTCCTTTATATAACAGAGGTGCTTTAACGAGATCTGCCGCAGTGGACAGTGCCATGGGCTCACCTTCTTTCAGGAGATGTAAAGTATACGTCCAATTCCCCTCATCACGCGGGGCCACTCCGAATGCAGAATAACCTTCCGATCGCTGTTATCCCCGGATTTTTCTGATCCCTTTCTCAAGGGGGAAATCCGGTGATAAAGGCGAGCGCTTTGCTTCTTCAGCTTATTTCTGTCCTCTGCGTTCCCTGCTGAACCATCATTCTGCGCTATAGCCTTATGGGACTTATATATTAGTCGTTCAAACCAAGCTTTTTGAAGATGGTGTCAACGTGCTTCAGGTGCCATGATGGATTGAACGCATCTGCGATTTCTTCTTCGTTCAGTACTTCCGTGATTTCCAGTGTGGATTTCACGATATCCTGGAACTGACGTTGTTCTTCCCATGCTTGCATCGCACGTGGTTGAACGGTATCGTATGCTTGCTCGCGGCTGAAACCTTTGTCGATCAGCTTTGTCATGATACGACCGGAGAATGGTACCCCGTAGGTGCGCTCCATGTTGCGTTTCATGTTTTCAGGGAATACTGTCAGGTTCTTCACGATGTTACCAAAACGGTTCAGCATGTAGTTCAGCAGCATCGTTGCATCCGGCAGAATGATACGTTCTACGGAAGAATGTGAGATGTCGCGTTCATGCCAAAGTGTTACGTTCTCGTATGCCGATACCATATGTCCGCGAATGACGCGGGACAGACCGGAGATGTTTTCACTACCGATCGGGTTACGCTTGTGCGGCATCGCGGAAGATCCTTTTTGACCTTTTGCAAAAGCTTCTTCCACTTCACGGAATTCACTCTTCTGCAGTGCACGCACCTCTGTAGCGAACTTGTCCAGGGACGTTGCGATCAACGCCAGTGTAGCCATATATTCTGCGTGACGGTCACGTTGCAATGTTTGAGTTGAGATCGGCGCAGGCTTCGTGCCCAGCTTCTCGCAGACAAACTCTTCAACAAACGGATCGATGTTCGCGTACGTTCCTACTGCGCCTGAGATTTTGCCGTATTGTACATTGTCTGCTGCATGGCGGAAACGCTCCAGGTTCCGTTTCATCTCTTCATGCCACAATGCCATTTTCAGTCCAAATGTCGTTGGCTCCGCATGCACACCGTGCGTACGTCCCATCATTGGTGTGTGCTGATAAGCCAATGCTTTTTCACGAAGAATTTCAATGAAATTCACGATATCCTTTTCCAGAATCTCATTCGCTTGACGCAATACATAACCTAGAGCCGTATCTACGACATCCGTAGAAGTCAGTCCGTAGTGCACCCATTTCCGCTCCGCACCCAGACTTTCAGATACCGTACGTGTAAATGCGATAACGTCATGACGTGTTTCTTTTTCAATCTCATAGATGCGATCGATGTCAAAAGATGCGTTCTGACGAAGCAATGCTGCTTCTTCCTTAGGGATAACACCCAGTTCGGCCCACGCCTCACATGCACAAATTTCAACTTCCAGCCACGATTGGAATTTGTTCTCTTCGGTCCAGATGGCTCTCATTTCGGGTCTGCTATAACGTTCAATCATGAATTTGTATTCCTCCAGAGATTAGTTTGTTCAATCCATTGCAATCCTTCTTCAACATCCTGACAGAGCAGATTCACATGCCCCATCTTACGTCCTGTTTTTGCTTCGGTTTTACCATATATGTGAAGCTTGGGAATCACACCGAGCTCTATCGCTTCTACATCAGGTTGCCCTGTTCTGGCGATAATGCCTTCCAGATGTTCTCCAAGCACATTGACCATAACAACCGGACTCAATAACGAAGTGTCCCCAAGTGGTAACCCGCAGATGGCACGGATATGTTGTTCGAACTGAGAAGTCGCACAAGCTTCCATCGTATAGTGACCAGAATTATGCGGTCTTGGTGCCAGCTCATTGACGTACAGTCTTCCATCCGCCGCTACAAACAGTTCCACAGCCAGCAGTCCAACAGCCTTCATCGATTCTGCCACCGCTGCTGCCAGCTTTTGCGCTTCAATCTGGATATCTGCGGCAACTCTAGCCGGTACAATTGAAGCATGCAAAATGTTGTTCACATGAATGTTCTCCGCTGGCGGGAACGTTTTGATCTCCCCATTTGTACTACGCGCTACAACGACCGATATCTCGCATTCAAACTTGATGAATTGTTCCAACACCAGTTCCGCACCAGAAGCCGCAAGTTCTTCGTATGCCGCAACAGCCTGACTTGTTTCCCGGATGACCCGTTGACCTTTGCCATCGTAGCCTCCAGTCACCGTCTTCAGTACACACGGCACTCCAAGTTCGCTAACAGCAGCAAGCATCGTATCCACACTTGTGATCTCACGATAAGGCGCGACTCTTACTCCAGCAGCTTCGATCGCACGTTTTTCACGCAACCGATGTTGTGTGGTGTACAGTAACGCACTTCCTTGCGGAACGTAAGACTCACGTTCAAGCAGCCCAGCCACTTCTGCATCTACATTTTCAAACTCATACGTAATGACATCGCATTGCCGAGCCAGTTCAAGTGCAGCTTTGGCATCGTCATAACCAGCTTCAATCTGACGAGCAACTTGACCACAAGGTGCATCCACAGCGGGATCAAGAGTAACGAATCGATACCCCATTGCCGTTCCTGCGAGCGTCATCATACGTCCGAGCTGTCCGCCTCCAAGAATGCCAATGGTTGTTTTCCCGGGCAGCAGGACTTTTTTCAGCTCTCCTGTTATACCGGATTGGTTCCCTGTGCTACTCATAGTTCTTCACTGCTTTCGAGTACTTCTTGTTTGATGCGCTCTCGGCGAGCTTCAGAGCGACGTTGGACATCCGGGTCAAAAGCACCGATTATTTGAGCTGCCAGCAATCCTGCATTCGTTGCCCCTGCCTTGCCAATCGCCACAGTTGCGACGGGAATACCACCAGGCATCTGAACAATGGACAACAAGGAATCGAGACCGTTCAATGCTTTGGATTGAACCGGTACGCCAATGACTGGAAGCATCGTTTTGGCGGCAACCATACCAGGTAGATGTGCTGCCCCGCCTGCCCCTGCAATGATCACCTTGAATCCTCGATCAATTGCTTGCTCTGCGTATTCAAACATCAAATCCGGTGTACGATGGGCGGAGACCACCTTTTTCTCATACCCAATCTCCAGCTCGTCCAGTACCTCGCACGCATGTTTCATCGTTTCCCAATCCGACTTGCTGCCCATAATTACAGCGACTTGCAGTGACATGAATACATCCAACTCCCGTCTGCGCTTTTTTGATTACATCTGACTATTAAGGGACTCTTATTACGTGTGAAATGAAAAAATCCGCTACCCGCGAAAACATCACATTTTCTCCGGACACCGGACTCCAAGAAATACGTATCCCTCATTTGGGCATGCCAAAAGGGGGCTTGCTGTCCGCATCTGGTTGCATGCGACTCTCAGCCGTATCTCCTCGTAGTCCGGAAATTTACGGTTCCCGGGTAGATACTTCCGGGCCCTATTCCCGGCGTTATACGAGCAAATATCTATCAAACTATCTTCGTTCATTTTTGCAATCTCTTATTACATATTTCGTTCCTACTCGACCTTATTCTTACCTGATCGACACATCTAACATTCTAACAATCCCCTACAGCTAATGTCAACTTAAAGACGAACATTTAACATATTGACAAATATAATGTTCGGGAATTGCTTCTTTGAATTCGCTTATCCATCCATTTCATCCCATAAAAGAAAGCCGGCTCCTCTTCAATCTCTCGAAGACAACCGGCTTCCTGCTTTTCAGTGCATCCACACTTCATCCATTATTTTACGATCAGTACTGGAACCTGCGCATGCTGCACCACATTGTGACTCACACTACCCAGGACAAATTCCCGAATACCACCCAGTCCACGGCTACCAATAATAATGATATCAGAATCATTTTCTTTGGCAAAATCAAGCAACACTTCCGCTGCCGCTCCTTGAATCAGATCCACATTGGCCGTTACACCCGCAGCCTGAATTCGTTCTTTCGCTTCATCTGTTGTCTGTACCGCCAGATTGTAATAGTCATTATTAAGTGAAGGTGGCAATGGAGCCAACCCCTCACCGATGAATACACGCGGGAAATCAAAAGCATGAATGACATCCAGTACTGCATTTGGGGACACTTTAGCTAGCTCAATTGCACGATCAAGTGCTTTATTTGAAGCTTTGGAACCATCATAAGCCACTAATATTTTGGAAAATAACATGTGAATCCCGTCCCTTCCTTATATATGTAGAGCACGCGAAGCAAGCTTCGGTCTGACATGTAATAAACTAACAGAACCATATAACTCCTTAAACGTTCCAGAGCCACAATGAACCATTTATACGAATGAATTTACATATGAAACCACAGTATGAACGGTTACGCATGTGTTCATTGAATAAAATAACCATAGATTACCGCATTCAAGAACAACAACAATGGAATGCCAATGGTGAAGCTGGGATGTTTGGTCTTATGCCTTTTCCGATACATCGCGATCCAGACTCCCAAAGCACCGCCTATAAATGCTAATAAGAATAACGTCCGTTCGGGTGTACGGTCACGACGCTGTTGTGCACGCCTCTTATCATCCGACATCACCAGATAACCAACTACATTAATAAATAAAAACCACAATATAAGTCCGGTTTGCATATAATTCTAGCGATCCCCCTGTCCCGGGACATCTCCCTGTCACCATTATAGTCCTCATCAGAGACATGTTCAACGCACCGGATAGGGAACCGCAATTTTGTGTAATAACGCTAACCTCGCTCTAACCTAGGACTCCTGCTTTGGAATACCGTTCAGGCTTGGTGCTCTTTTGGCTGCTTTGTCCGGGCGCACAGCGATACTCTCTTCCCGAATACTGTCTTTGTTTTGCTGGTTATGGATCTTCTCTGGTTTGTTATGCGGCATGTAGGTATCACCTCCTTGGCTTACGTTGCCTGAAAACGGAGGATCTTATACGACTTCAACTACCCTCAAGCGTGTTACTCTCCCTTTTTCTCCATAGCCGCCTTCAGCAGATCTCCAAGGTTAGACCCAATGGACTCCTGCTTCGCATATTGTTTCACCAGCTTTTGCTGATCGCGTTTGTTCACATGCTGTTTGTCCTTATCCAACGTTTCTGTAATACCACAAGGTAGACATTGTACGTATAACCCCGCCTTACCTTCTTTGATTTCCATCTTTTTGTGGCACTGCGCACAACGACGATTGGAGAGTCTCTTTTCTGCCGAACGACGATACCCGCAGTCCTCGGTAGGACATACAAGAAACTTGCCGCGCTTGCCCTTCTTCTCCAGCAATCGTGCACTACAGTCCGGACAATGGCTATTGGACACATTATGCGGCTTGTACTCTGCTTTGCTGCCTTTTACCGTAGACACCAGCTCTTTCGCCATGGATCGGATACTATCCAGAAACGGCCCCGGTTTCCCTTGTCCACGAGCGATGCGTTCCAGTTCAGCTTCCCAGCGGGCAGTCAGATCCGGTGAACGAAGCTGCGGGGCAGCCAGTTCAATCAACTGTTTTCCTTTACCGGTTGGATGCATGCTGTTGCCTTGACGATCTATTGTATCGGAACTGACCAACTTCTCGATAATATCCGCACGTGTAGCTGGAGTGCCGAGTCCATGCTTTTCCATCTGGGAAAGCAAAGCAGCTTCGGTATACCGTTTGGGCGGCATCGTCCGTCCACTTTTAATATGGCAACGCTGAACCGTCACGTACTGCCCTTGCTGCACATCTGGCAAAAGCGCACGCTCATGGTCTGCTGCTTCATCAGTACGGTCATCGTCATCATCGCTGTAATCGCCGCCGTATACTTCACGCCATCCACTTTCTTTCACCGTTGTACCTTTAACATGGAAGGAGTCATTCCCCACCTGAACCGTGATCGCAACCGAATCGTACTTCGCTGCCGGATAGAATAGGCTGATAAAACGACGTACGATCAGATCGTACAGTTTGCGTTCCTCTGGATTCAATTGATTCAGAAGCACCGTCTGCTCCGTTGGGATAATCGCATGGTGATCCGTAACTTTGCTGTCATCCACAATACGTTTGGTAATATTCAGATTTTTGCGCAGCAAAGGACGTGCCAAAGACGCATAAGGTCCAATGGCTACACTATCCAGCCGTTCTTTCAACGTAGCTGTCATATCCGAAGTGAGGTATCGACTGTCCGTACGCGGATACGTCACAAGCTTGTGCTGTTCATACAGACGTTGCAGGACATTCGATGTTTGCTTTGCAGAGAAACCATACTTCCGGTTGGCATCCCGTTGTAGTTCCGTCAGATCATATGCCAGTGGATGCGGCTCAACCTTCTCGCTTTTCTTCACTTGGGCAATCGTGCCCTTGCGCCCATCTACCCGTTTCTTCAATTCTTGTGTTTCTTGAGGGTCGAAAATTCGTGAATCTCCTCCAGCTGCCCGCCACACAGCCTGAAAACCTCCCATGTCTGCCGTTAACGTCTCATACTCCTGCGAGCGGAAACCGTTAATTTCATTTTCCCTGTCCATAATCATGCCCAAGGTCGGAGTTTGTACACGTCCAGCAGACAACTGGGCATTGAAACGAACGGTTAATGCACGGGTCACATTAAGTCCGATCATCCAGTCAGCCTCCGCCCGGCAACGTGCAGATTCATAGAGGCGGTCGAACTGACTGCCTGGCTTCAGCGAAGCAAATCCGTCTTTGATCGCCTTATCTGTCTGGGATGAAATCCACAGGCGTTTAAAAGGTTTTTTCCACCCCGCCATCTGCATGATCCAACGAGCCAGCAATTCTCCCTCACGTGCTGCATCGGTCGCAATGACCAGTTCGCCTACATCCTGACGTTTCATCAACTGCTGCACGGCTTTATATTGATGGTTGGTCTCTTTAAGTACTTTCAATTTCGTACGATCTGGCAGAATGGGTAGGTCCTCCAGATTCCATGTTGCATACTTTTTGTCGTAATCCTCGGGTTCAGCTAATCCAACCAGATGTCCAAGCGCCCAGGTAACGATATATTTCGGGCCTTCCATATAACTTTTATGTTTATCACGCGCACCCATAACTCTGGCTATTTCGCGTGCTACAGATGGTTTTTCTGCGAGTACCAATGTCTTCACTTCATATCTCTTCCTCTCTGTAATACCTTATGTCTCTTCTATCCCTATCTTTTCATTATATCATTTCACACTAAAGGTATGCTCTGTCATCTCTACTTCCTAACTACTTGCATCCTGTAACCTCATGTTTAATCAACATATCGAGTTCGTGTTATATTTCTTTACATTATAATATGTAATAGTTTTTCTGAGTACATGCAAACAGAAGCATGAATAAGTATTAACACTGTAAAGTATTGATGTATACGTTTTTTTGGATAAATATAAACATTGTAAGATTACCTGACATAACTATACAATGTGTCAAAGCATAGAAACAGAATCGCTGCTACACACATCAATGAGACACAGGAAGGGAGCGTGGATGCATGACTTATCATGGATCTGTATTGAAAAAAAGTGGGGCTTTGTTACTGGCGGGAGCTGTTGTTGCCACAACTTGGGGAGGAACGGTTCCTTCGGCATCAGCCGCAACGGTAACGCCTACGAGTAAAACAACAGTAGCAGCTGTATCCAAAGGAAAAGCGCCAGCAACTCCGGCAGCATTTGTTCAGGCTATGGAAGAAGCGGCTACACTTGCAGGTGTTCCTTTTACCATGGACAAGCTCTCCGGCACAACCGTACAACGTAAAGATGCTGCGGTCGCCTTGCAACAATGGCTCAAGCTGGATTCGACTACCGTATCATTCAAGGATGTCCCGAATGAAGCCACTTTCGCAGGTGCTGTTGGCGCATTGAATACGGCAGGGCTAATGAAAGGTTATACCGATTCCCTCTTCCTTCCAAACGCTGTACTTACCGAGAATGACCTCTCCATACTGAAAGACCGCATTTATAACTACATAAAACCGTTTGTCCTGGAGGAAGCAACCATTATGGATCTCCAGACTGGAATGACGCAAGGAAAACTGACATCAAAAGAGCTGGTTCAGAAATATCTGGACCGCATTGAGAAATACGATGATCAAGGTGTAAGCATCAACGCCGTATTAACCCTGAACCCGGATGCACTCCAAATTGCGGAGCAATTGGATGAAGAACGTGCAGCCCAAGGTGCCCGCGGGCCTCTGCATGGCGTTCCGGTTTTGGTAAAAGACAATTTCGATACCAATGACATGCCGACAACCGCAGGCTGTATCTGTCTGAAAGATTCCGTCCCTGCTCACGATGCTGAACAAGTGAAGAAACTCAAAGCAGCTGGCGCCATTATTTTGGGCAAAACAAACCTGCATGAATTCGCATTTGGCATCACGACATCCAGCTCATTGGGTGGACAAACACTGAACCCTTACGCCCTGGATCACTATCCAGGTGGATCAAGCGGTGGAACAGGTGCAGCCATTGCATCAAACTTTGCTGCAGCCGGCATGGGTACAGACACTGGCGGTTCGATCCGAATCCCATCCAGCTTCAACAGCCTTGTGGGTATCCGCCCAACCATCGGACTGTCCAGCCGTGAAGGCATTATCCCACTGGCTTTGACACAGGATGTAGGTGGACCTATGGCTCGTACGGTTAGTGACGCTGCAATCATGTTGGATGCTACAGCCGGCTATGATAAAAAGGATGTCGCTACAGCCTACGCGGTTGGCAAAATTCCATCCAGCTATACAGACTTCTTGGATGTAAACGGACTGAAAGGTGCACGCATCGGTGTGGCCACAGAACTCATCCCAAGTACCAAAGCTGAAGAAAAAGCCGTTGCTGACGTGATCAACACCGCTGTGGAAGAACTGAAGACACTGGGCGCTACCGCAGTTCCCATTTCCATCCCGAACTTGACTGAGATCAACAAATACCCAAGTCTCAGCGGATATGAATTCAAGTTCCAACTGAATGACTATCTGGACTCATTGGGTGCAGACGCTCCATATCACAGTCTGTCCGAGATCATCGCTTCCGGAGAGTTCGACAAATCTCAGGAGCAATCCATGAAGACTCGGGATGCACGCCAAACGTTGGAGACTACCGAATACAAGGACATCGTCCTGAAACGCACCCAAGTTACACGTGAGTCCCTGCTGAAAGTTATGGCAGACAACAACCTGGATGCCATCATCTATCCTACGTCCACACAAGCCGCTGGTGTTATTGGCGAAGGACAAAACTCCGGTGGTAACAACCGATTGAGTCCTTTCTCCGGCTTCCCGGCGATTACGGTCCCTGCTGGTTTCACAACTGATGGTTTGCCAGTAGGCATGGAATTCCTTGGTCGAGCCTTTGATGAAGGAACCTTGATCAAGCTGGCTTACAGTTACGAACAAGGAACTCATCACCGCCAAGCGCCTAAGCTTACGCCGTAAAATATTTATGGGATTAAGCAATTCCGGTTAACACAAAAATAGATGCAATCATATCACTTTTTTGAAACGAGTTAACCCACTAAAGAGACCACCTTCTTCATGACTGCATGAAGTTTGGGTGGTCTCTTTTATGTTCTCTATTTATTTTTGTATTGCATACCGTCGTATGTTACTCATTCCTGAACCTTGTCTGGCACGCTCCATTTCAGCACCAGACCTGCGTACGTCAGACCACCGCCAAAGCCAAAGAGAGCTACGCTCTGTCCTTCTTTCAATTCCCCTTCATCTACTGCAAGCTGTAAAGCAAGCGGAATGGAAGCAGCAGATGTGTTCCCGCGATACTCGACACTGGTTAAAGTACGTTCCAAAGGAACCGGACCACGTTCGCAAACAGCTTCAATCATTCTCATGTTGGCACTATGCGGGACAAACCAGTCAATCTGGTCAGGGCTTAATTCAGCTTTCGTTATAAGTTTACCCAGCTGCTCTGGAATCGTTCGTACAGCCCACTTATAAATCTCTCGCCCATTCTGAACTAAACAACCTTCGCCCTGTAAAGGCACACCATTCATCTCCGAAGACAGACCACTCTTATAGAGATGTACACCGCCTTCTCCATGTGTACCTGATATGGCTGCCACAAAGTCACCTTCAGCACCCGATGATCTCTCCACCAAGAAGGCCCCCGCTCCATCACCAAACAGTACACAAGTCGTGCGGTCTGTGTAATCGGTAATTTTGGATAATGTCTCTGCTCCAATAACCAGTACTTTGCGGTACATTCCACTGGTCACCAGACTGTCAGCTAGCTGTAGCCCGTAGGTAAAACCTGCGCATGCAGCATTTAAATCCAGTACACCCGTGTATGGGATCTTAAGATTAGCCTGTACTCTGGATGCCGTACTTGGGAAAGCATATTCAGGTGTACTTGTAGCCACAAGGATCATATCCACATCTTCTACACTTACATCATAACGACGTATCATATCTTCTACAGCCTTCGTAGCCAGGTCAGATACAAATTGATCTTCAGCTGCAATTCGCCGTTCTCTCATACCAGTACGCTGTACAATCCATTCGTCACTTGTCTCGACCAATTTCTCCAGATCAGCATTCGTTAATATTCGATCCGGTACATACGTCCCCATTGCCGTGATGGTTGCCTTTGATTGATGATTCATACCGGTAGTCACCTCACTTGTTTTTTTATCATTATAGCACTAAGTCTTAGTACTTGGTACTAATTATATAAAATATTTATTATGATTCTTTCGTTAGTTGTTTATTTTAAAGTGATCTCTTCATTCTATTACCCAGAGTAATACAAACGATGGCATGCATTTTTGATGAAGAATTGTGGATATTCCCTGACTAACATGAAGAATGCCTTAATTATATGCGTTTTTTATAGACAGCTCATTCAAACAGGAGGAAAATAAACAAATTGCCCTACATTACTAAAGAATAGAGTTGATCTATATCCATGAAAAAAGAATTAAATATCCTTGCCATTTCCGGAAGTCTGCGCAATCAGTCCTCCAATACGTTACTAATGCACGCCATGATTAAACTGGCTCACACTAACCTTAAGTTTGAAGTATATGATGGATTAAATGATCTGCCGCATTTTAACCCTGACCTCGATGTCGAGGAGGGTCCAGTGTCCGTACAGAACTTGAGAGCCCAACTTAAGCATTCGGACGGTGTCCTTATCTGCACGCCAGAGTATGGAAACGGCGTTCCTGGGGTCTTAAAAAACGCACTAGATTGGGTTGTATCTTCTGGAGAATGGCTCAATAAACCCACCATTGTCATTGCTGCTTCCCCAAGCCCCATGGGAGGTGACAAAGCCCATGCTTCCTTATTGCTCACACTAAACATGATTAATGCACAAGTTCTACAGGAGGGCTGTTTAACCATTCCTCATATTACATTGAAAATGAACAAACAAGGCGTCATCATTGATTCGGAAACCCAGCATGCATTGCAGAACTCCCTTACAATCCTTGGGGAGGCTTGCAACCAAATGAAAGTATAGACAGATGTTGTACTTAAATCGATGATAGAGAAGAAATGATCCTTTTAAAGTTATTTAACATGCTCATAAATATTGAAATAGTAAACAACCTTGGTTATTTACCAGGGCTGTTAAGGTTTATATAAGTATTTAGGATTAAAATAAAAAAGACACACTCGATATTATCAAGTGTGTCTTCCTATTGCTTGGCGGCGTCCTACTCTCCCAGGACCCTGCGGTCCAAGTACCATCGGCGCTAGAGGGCTTAACGGTCGTGTTCGGGATGGGTACGTGTGGAACCCCTCCGCCATCGCCACCAAACGCGTAGCTTACATTTCAGAGTTGTTGTTCTCTGAAAACTAGATTCGAAACGAAACATGCGAATTACAACTTGCTATTGGATAAGCCCTCGACCGATTAGTACTGGTCAGCTCCATGCATTGCTGCACTTCCACCCCCAGCCTATCTACCTCGTCGTCTTCAAGGGGTCTTACATACTGGGAAATCTCATCTTGAGGGGGGCTTCACG
This sequence comes from Paenibacillus sp. FSL E2-0151, assembly GCF_037993015.1. Taxonomy (NCBI): domain Bacteria; kingdom Bacillati; phylum Bacillota; class Bacilli; order Caryophanales; family Paenibacillaceae; genus Paenibacillus; species Paenibacillus sp. FSL E2-0151. The sequence continues at coordinate 866,779 of NZ_CP150308.1, read as the reverse complement.
CTTAGATGCTTTCAGCGTTTATCCCGTCCGTACATAGCTACCCAGCGGTGCTCCTGGCGGAACAACTGGTACACCAGCGGTACGTCCATCCCGGTCCTCTCGTACTAAGGACAGCTCCTCTCAAATTTCCTACGCCCACGACAGATAGGGACCGAACTGTCTCACGACGTTCTGAACCCAGCTCGCGTACCGCTTTAATGGGCGAACAGCCCAACCCTTGGGACCTACTTCAGCCCCAGGATGCGATGAGCCGACATCGAGGTGCCAAACCTCCCCGTCGATGTGGACTCTTGGGGGAGATAAGCCTGTTATCCCCAGGGTAGCTTTTATCCGTTGAGCGATGGCCCTTCCATGCGGTACCACCGGATCACTAAGCCCGACTTTCGTCCCTGCTCGACTTGTAGGTCTCGCAGTCAAGCTCCCTTATGCCTTTGCACTCTTCGAATGATTTCCAACCATTCTGAGGGAACCTTTGGGCGCCTCCGTTACTCTTTAGGAGGCGACCGCCCCAGTCAAACTGCCCACCTGACACTGTCCCCGCACCGGATTACGGTACCAGGTTAGAACCTAGATACGATCAGGGTGGTATCCCAACGTTGCCTCCACGCAAGCTGGCGCTCACGTTTCAAAGGCTCCCACCTATCCTGTACAGATCGTACCCAAATTCAATATCAAGCTGCAGTAAAGCTCCATGGGGTCTTTCCGTCTTGTCGCGGGTAACCTGCATCTTCACAGGTATTAAAATTTCACCGGATCTCTCGTTGAGACAGCGCCCAAGTCGTTACGCCATTCGTGCGGGTCAGAATTTACCTGACAAGGAATTTCGCTACCTTAGGACCGTTATAGTTACGGCCGCCGTTTACTGGGGCTTCGGTTCACAGCTTCGGATTGCTCCTAACCACTCCCCTTAACCTTCCAGCACCGGGCAGGCGTCAGCCCGTATACTTCGCCTTACGGCTTCGCACAGACCTGTGTTTTTGCTAAACAGTCGCTTGGGCCTTTTCACTGCGGCCCCCTCGTGCTATTCACACTACCGGGGCACCCCTTCTCCCGAAGTTACGGGGTCATTTTGCCGAGTTCCTTAACGAGAGTTCTTCCGCGCGCCTTAGAATACTCTTCTCGCCTACCTGTGTCGGTTTGCGGTACGGGCACCATCACCTGGCTAGAGGCTTTTCTTGGCAGTGTGAGATCATGACCTTCGCTACTATAATTTTCGCTCCCCATCACAGCTCAGCCTTACAATGTGCGGATTTGCCTACACATCAGCCTCACTGCTTAGACGGACATCCATCAGTCCGCGTCACTACCCTACTGCGTCCCCCCATTGCTCATAACGGCTTACGGTGGTACAGGAATTTCGACCTGTTGTCCTTCGACTACGCCTTTCGGCCTCGCCTTAGGTCCCGACTTACCCTGAGCGGACGAGCCTTCCTCAGGAACCCTTAGGCTTTCGGCGGATCAGATTCTCACTGATCTTTTCGTTACTCATACCGGCATTCTCACTTGTATAATGTCCAGCGCTCCTTACGGTACACCTTCAACCCTTATACAACGCTCCCCTACCCCTGATGCAAAGCATCAAGCCATAGCTTCGGTGGTGTGTTTAGCCCCGTTACATTTTCGGCGCAGAGTCACTCGACCAGTGAGCTATTACGCACTCTTTCAATGGTGGCTGCTTCTAAGCCAACATCCTGGTTGTCTGTGCAACTCCACATCCTTTCCCACTTAACACACACTTGGGGACCTTAGCTGATGGTCTGGGCTGTTTCCCTTTTGACAATGGATCTTAGCACTCACTGTCTGACTCCCGGAAGTAAGTCTATGGCATTCGGAGTTTGACTGAGCTTGGTAACCCTTGCGGGCCCCGCACCCAATCAGTGCTCTACCTCCACGACTCTGTTTTCCGAGGCTAGCCCTAAAGCTATTTCGGGGAGAACCAGCTATCTCCGAGTTCGATTGGAATTTCTCCGCTACCCCCACCTCATCCCCGCATTTTTCAACATGCGTGGGTTCGGGCCTCCAGTGCGTGTTACCGCACCTTCACCCTGGACAGGGGTAGATCACCCGGTTTCGGGTCTACGTCCACGTACTCAGTCGCCCTATTCAGACTCGCTTTCGCTGCGGCTCCGGCTCTTCACCTTAACCTTGCACGGGAACGTAACTCGCCGGTTCATTCTACAAAAGGCACGCCATCACCCCTAAAACGGGCTCTGACTTTTTGTAAGCACACGGTTTCAGGTTCTATTTCACTCCCCTTCCGGGGTGCTTTTCACCTTTCCCTCACGGTACTGCTTCACTATCGGTCGCTAGGAAGTATTTAGCCTTGGCAGATGGTCCTGCCGGATTCATACGGGGTTTCACGTGCCCCGCACTACTCGGGATCCGTCTCGGAGGGAACCAACTTTCAACTACAGGGCTTTTACCTTCTTTGGCGGGCCTTTCCAGACCTCTTCGCTTAACCGGTTCCTTTGTAACTCCATGTGAGACGTCCCACAACCCCAAAGAGCAAGCTCTTTGGTTTGGGCTTCTCCGCGTTCGCTCGCCGCTACTGACGGAATCACTATTGTTTTCTCTTCCTCAGGGTACTTAGATGTTTCAGTTCCCCTGGTATGCCTCACACTAACCTATGTATTCAGTTAGGTGTAACTGGAAATTACCCCAGCTGGGTTTCCCCATTCGGACACCCCCGGATCAAAGCTTGCTTACAGCTCCCCGAGGCAGTTTCGTTGTTCGCCACGTCCTTCATCGGCTCCTAGCGCCTAGGCATCCTCCGTGTGCTCTTAGTAGCTTAACCTCGTGCTCCGGTTTCGACTGCTCGCTTCCCTTGTTTTGCTTGCGCAAAGCCAAAAGTCGCTCCCATTCGATACCATCGTACGTGCAATCTACCGTTTTTATTGAAACTTGTTTAACACAAGTTCAGCTAAAAAGGAATGTTCTAATTCGCGTTTGTTTCGTTTCGATATCTAGTTTTCAAAGAACAAGCTCCATGCAAAAGCAAGCTGTTTGAGAGTTTGAGCTCTCAAAACCGAACAACGAGTGAGTGTTTTGCAGCTAAGCTGCATATTTGAATGTTTCCGTTGCAGGAAACGATTCTCCATAGAAAGGAGGTGATCCAGCCGCACCTTCCGATACGGCTACCTTGTTACGACTTCACCCCAATCATCTATCCCACCTTCGGCGGCTGGCTCCTTGCGGTTACCCCACCGACTTCGGGTGTTATAAACTCTCGTGGTGTGACGGGCGGTGTGTACAAGACCCGGGAACGTATTCACCGCGGCATGCTGATCCGCGATTACTAGCAATTCCGACTTCATGCAGGCGAGTTGCAGCCTGCAATCCGAACTGAGACCGGCTTTGTTGGGATTGGCTCCATCTCGCGATTTCGCAGCCCGTTGTACCGGCCATTGTAGTACGTGTGTAGCCCAGGTCATAAGGGGCATGATGATTTGACGTCATCCCCACCTTCCTCCGGTTTGTCACCGGCAGTCTATCTAGAGTGCCCATCCGAAATGCTGGCAACTAAATATAAGGGTTGCGCTCGTTGCGGGACTTAACCCAACATCTCACGACACGAGCTGACGACAACCATGCACCACCTGTCTTGAATGTTCCGAAGAAAAGGTACATCTCTGCACCGGTCATTCAGATGTCAAGACCTGGTAAGGTTCTTCGCGTTGCTTCGAATTAAACCACATACTCCACTGCTTGTGCGGGTCCCCGTCAATTCCTTTGAGTTTCAGTCTTGCGACCGTACTCCCCAGGCGGAGTGCTTAATGTGTTAACTTCGGCACCAAGGGTATCGAAACCCCTAACACCTAGCACTCATCGTTTACGGCGTGGACTACCAGGGTATCTAATCCTGTTTGCTCCCCACGCTTTCGCGCCTCAGCGTCAGTTACAGCCCAGAGAGTCGCCTTCGCCACTGGTGTTCCTCCACATATCTACGCATTTCACCGCTACACGTGGAATTCCACTCTCCTCTTCTGCACTCAAGTCACCCAGTTTCCAGTGCGATCCGGGGTTGAGCCCCGGGATTAAACACCAGACTTAAATGACCGCCTGCGCGCGCTTTACGCCCAATAATTCCGGACAACGCTTGCCCCCTACGTATTACCGCGGCTGCTGGCACGTAGTTAGCCGGGGCTTTCTTCTCAGGTACCGTCACCTTGAGAGCAGTTACTCTCCCAAGCGTTCTTCCCTGGCAACAGAGCTTTACGATCCGAAAACCTTCATCACTCACGCGGCATTGCTCCGTCAGGCTTTCGCCCATTGCGGAAGATTCCCTACTGCTGCCTCCCGTAGGAGTCTGGGCCGTGTCTCAGTCCCAGTGTGGCCGATCACCCTCTCAGGTCGGCTACGCATCGTCGCCTTGGTGAGCCGTTACCTCACCAACTAGCTAATGCGCCGCAGGCCCATCCCCAAGTGACAGATTGCTCCGTCTTTCCAGTTTCCTTCAGGCGAAGAAAACAATTATTCGGTATTAGCTACCGTTTCCGGTAGTTGTCCCAAACTTGAGGGCAGGTTGCCTACGTGTTACTCACCCGTCCGCCGCTAAGTATCAAGGAAGCAAGCTTCCTATCAACTCCGCTCGACTTGCATGTATTAGGCATGCCGCCAGCGTTCGTCCTGAGCCAGGATCAAACTCTCCAATAAAGTATTGAAAAGAGCGATAAGCTCATTTTGAATCTGACGAGATTAAAAATCTCATTTGTGCTCCAGTCGATTCAAGCCAAGGCTTGTTTCAGACTTTCGCGTTCATTCTGCAAGCAGAATGTTTACTCACTCGTTGTTCAGTTTTCAAAGATCAAACTCGTTTTGTTACCGAATGTTGTTCTCTTCAGCAACTCTTATATAATATCATGTCCGAACCAACTTTGCAAGCTCTTTTTTTAAGTTTCTTTCGAAGCTTATTTCATTCGCTTGCCGCACCGTGTAAACCGTGTTTTTTTGGCCGGAAATAGAATATACCATGTACAGTTATGAAACGCAAGTCTTTTTAGATAAACATTAAATTATTATAAAATGAGTACCCTATAGACCTTTTAACAAGTATCTCCTTATAACCAGCTAAATGATACATCTGCGCACTAACTTTAATGATCGGAGTAATTTACTCACATACGCAAAAAGGGTTTTCATATTATTCCTAATCCAATTATAGAGAAATCAAGTTGTATACAGTACATACTCATCACGTTATAGAACTTATTAACCGATCATTTCATTGGATAAACAACCAACAGATCATAGATCATTATATTCATTCCTTCTATATAGAAGGAAAACATTTTTGAAATTCATTTTGCTCAAGAAAAGAATACAAAAAAAGCGAAAGCTCCGGGTTTAAATCCCGTGGCTTCCGCTTCTTTCATATATAAGGTATCAAACTTATCTCCGTATTCTTCATTAAACCTAATGTACGCTTACTCCCCGCCAATAAATACGTATCGGCAAACTACAATGAGCGCCAAAATCCACATAAGCCAATGAATTTTCACTTTACGCTCTGTAACCAAGTTACTGAACACCGCCAGAATCACATAAGATACGATACCTGCGGAGATCCCGTTTGCGATTCCACCTGTGAAAGGCATCAATACAATGGTCAGGAATGCAGGGAAAGCTTGCAGGAAATCATCCCACTCAATGCTGCGCACTTGACTCATCATAAGCACACCCACGATGATCAATGCCGGAGCCGTCGCAGCGGATGGAACAACCAGCGCAAGCGGTGCGATAAATAGGGCCAAAATGAACAACAAACCTGTCGTTACCGAAGTCAGTCCTGTACGTCCACCTGCCTCAACACCTGAAGCACTTTCAACGTATGCCGTAATGGTACTTGTACCTAGTGCAGCACCTGCGCTGACACCAACTGCATCGACGAGCATCGCTTTACCGATCGTTTTCTCGCCTTTTTTCTTATCCTTCATAATCCCCATACGTGTTGCAGTACCTACCATCGTACCAAACGTGTCGAACAATTCAACGAAGGTAAAGATGAAGATGATCTCGAACAATCCGAGACTGATGGCACCTTTCAAATCCAGCTGTCCAACCGCCAGATCACTGAAATTAGGCAACCAACTTGCGCCTGAAAGACCACTCAGATTCGTAACTCCCATCGGAATACCAATCAGCGTTGTTGCTACGATCCCGATCAGCAGAGCGCCTTTGACACGCATGACCATCAGAATAGCAATAAGGAGCAAACCAATCAGGGCCAGCAATGCATCGTGATGTGTTATAAAGTTGCCCAATGACAAGTTAAAACTGCTACCAGGAATCGGCTGACTCAGATCTGCGTCTGGTGCAACATTGACTGTTACAGCAACGAGATTAGCAAGTTTGAAACCGATAATGGTAATAAAGAGACCGATACCCACCGTAATGGCCATTTTGATCGACTGTGGAACTGCTACAAGCAGCATTTGACGAATCTTCGTCACGGTCAAAATAATGAACACGATACCGGAAAGGAATACCGCTCCAAGAGCAGCCTGCCAAGTAATCGCTCCATTCGAGCTTAGAACGACAGTCATGAAGTACGCATTCAGCCCCATACCTGGTGCAAGTGCGATCGGAATATTCACAAACAATCCCATAATAATAGTCATTAATCCGGCGCCGACGGCTGTTGCAAAGAATACTGCATTATCCGACATCCCCGCACCGGCTTGACCCAAGAACAACGTATTTACAAAAAGAATGTAAGCCATTGTCATAAACGTAGTGAGACCCGCAACAATCTCCGTTCTAACGTTTGTTCCGTTTTCTTTTAATTTAAAGAAACGATCCATAATTACTAACTCCCCCTTAGAGATGTTGAAGCCATATTGAAAAACGACAAATGACCCTGATGAAGATTCTTCACCCAGGGTTCAGCTGACAAGGAGTGGCATGATGCCTTTACTAAGAACAAAAAAAATTCTAATGTGCGTGATGTCCCCGCAATCATGTAGAATTCATGTGCTTAGCCTTCTCCTCTTCGTAGCCAGATCATTAGGGTGATCTCGTAGAGACTCCCGGGCCAATCCCCAGGATTATACGAATAAGTATGCGCTATTTGTTTGTTTCCCATCACTATTTTAGGAGGGCAGTATGTTTTTGTCAATGAGAAAAACGAATATTAATATCACCCTTTTAGAATATCGTTCGTATTATTTAACAGATTGAACCAGTTCAGCGGTTTACAACCCAATTAAATACGCTTTTTTGGATGAGATCTCAATGGGATATGTCCATTCTTTCAGACTGAAAGTTCCGCAGGATAACATAAAAAGCTAGCCTGATCAAAGAGCAGAAGCGCTCTAATCAGGCTAGCTTATATTTCTGATGCGTTTTAGCAATCAGGTGAATGATGATCAAGGAATAACGATATCTCGTATTCCGAAGACTTAAACTCATTAGGTATATGGAGCAACTTGCGACATACGCCGGAACTACTTTTTACCGGATCAGTCCTATGTTAATTAAATCTCTGTCTGCGGAGTATCCTGTATATCTTGTTGTTCCTGATTTGTGTTTGTTGTTGAGTCAGAGGATAACTCATGGTTGCTGGACTGATCGGAAGAAGCATCCGCTGCCTCTAAGTTCACAAATGGAAAGTCCCCCGAACCGGAAGCCAGATCTTGCATACCTGAACCGCATCCTGCCAGCATCACCATCAGAAACGCACTTCCAATGCCCATCTTCCATTTGCTCATATAGTCGGTTTTACGCATACATTCAATTCTCCTTTCAGTAGCCATACAGCTCTTAGTATGTACTTATTGTACAGACCCGACCTGAAAGGATCATGAAGTGAACTTTAAAATGGAATTAATTTTGAATACTCATGTAAAGTAGTCTTTAATAGAAATTGTACAAAACGGCTCTATGTATACGACCAATCGCTCTCATCCCAATTCCCTCTTTCTGCTGAATAGCGCTCTTTAATTACCCTAAAATTTTCTCCACAATTATATTCTTCAAGAAAATACGCTACAATTCAACAAAGTTTTTGAGATTGGGCGTACTCGTTTAGATACTGCTGGTCCTCTATCCTTACTAAGCTTACACAATTAAACTTATGCAATATTGATAGTGAATTGCGCTTTTACTATCCGGTTTTATACAATCCCAAGCTTTTTTTATATGAGTCATATATTTAAGGACAGATTATTTATTTGATTACAAATACATCACATGATGAGGAATGTTTAAAACAACACTAGAACAAGTCCTTTCAAAATAAAAACATTTTTTACATGTATCGTCAAAATAGGACATTTGGCTTATAATGGTATGAGTTATAGGTATCAATTGAAATAATATTAGGTTCGGTATCGTCAACAAAGCAAAGTATTTATAAATATTTGTGAGGTGGATACTATTATGTCTATACCTGTTGCTATTTATAGAAAAAATGATGATGTTTTAGGCGAAGAACTATATGTTTCCGATATCGACATTGATTCTTACAGAGAAAAGTATAAAACTAATTTATATTGTCCAACAAATAATTGCAAAGCGAAGCTAGTTTTTGTACAGACTAAACCAGCACAGTTCAGAACTTGGAAACTTGATGACCACATAAGCGGTTGTGACTACGAATTTGTACGTCAAGGTATTAAAGCAGGTAGAAGCGCAGAAGAAGTAAATGTCGAAATGAAGGATGAACAAAGGAGAAGAGTGTTAAAAGAAGCTTTAGAACTTGCTCGTATGTCAGAACAACAAGTTGAAGACATGCGAGCTAAGAGAAAAAAATCAAGAAATAATAGTAGTCCGAAAACCCATAGCGACAGTAGTGGACCAAAAATCAATATTGTAACTGTTAATGGAATTGATGAGAACGAGATATCAGGCGTAAGTTTCAGAAGTCGACCTGTTTTAAAAAGAGATGTTGATGTTTTAAAAGAAACAGATAACGGAAAACATAGATGTGTTACAGGATATGTTGACGAAGTAAGTGAAGATGGAAAAAAAGTTATTATATCTGTTTCTAGAAAGAAAAAACAACTCAAGGTAGTATTTGAAGAAGCTTTCCGTGCAAATAGCCCTAACTTTGAAGGATTATTTCATCATATAACTAAATATATAGTTAAGCACAAGGATGTTATTTTCATTGGTATTGGAGAAGTTCGTTTATCTCAAGATAGAAGTCATTATGAATTACAAGTTTTTCAAGGAGATGACTTTACTATAAATGGGATGAATCTACTCGGATTAGTCGCATATAACGCACATGAACAATAATATCTCGGAAATGATTAGAATTTACTTTTTTTATCCTAGCTTCTAGATAGTCCTACATTTTAGCGTATTATATCTTTTGTTAAATACTACTCAGTTCTATCCGTTATTATCTTGCTATTGAGTCATGTGTTCCTTCTAATAATTATTAATATCATAAAAACTCTCTTTTATCTGCGAAATAACGCAAATAGAAGAGAGTTTTTATGACCTCTTTGCAGTTGTATATGTAACATAAGCAACGCAATCGCTGGATCACTTATGTATCAGCATACCAGTCACTAACGTCATTATCATTCCCAAACCCTTCCCACTCGATCGTTACAGGTAGTTTTGGATGTTATGGGATAGACGATACGTTTCACGTTCTCCACTTATATTGTCCACTTTGTGTGCCTACCTATAGGTAAATTTTTTCTATCTGCACCTAAGCGATTAATACTATCCTCAGTTTCAAAACTATATAAGTCTGAAGATGTTACCAGTCCTCTAAAAGCCTCTAGTTGCTCTGTAGTAAGATTCAAATCATATATATCTGCAATTAATATTTGATCGCTATTGACATGCTCATCAAAACGTATTCTATCGATCTTACGTTTGATTAGACTATAATTTATATAGGGGAATTTTTCTTTTGGTAAGATTCCTGATAAGATCAATTCTTCATAAAATTCTCTTTCTCCTGATATTTCACGATTGTGCCCCTTTTCAAACCAGCTAATGAATTCCATTAAGTATTTGCCCTTTACCCTAACACGCAAGTCGTCTTTGCTACTTTTATCTATTGGTATCAGGTTATCATCAAGGACTTCCAATTCACGGAAAATACCCAGTGAATCTACATATCTTTTATAAACACCTCCAACAGGAGCATATTGAGATATACGATTTCCCTTAACCAAAAAATATTTTTGATCTATTTTAATTCTGAACAGATATGATATAGAGACTCTTATATATTTATTCCTTAATATAAATTTGGATCTCAGGTAAAGATTGATTTTACCATAATTTTTAAAAACAAAACTAACAATAATAATAATTACAGAAGCAATAATACTTGTTGAGATTGAAGCAAAAAAATTAGAAAAGCTCCCAACTAGTGATAATAAAAAACAAACTACTAATATTGAAAAAAAGAATATCCAACTACCCTTCACCTTAATTTCTCTCCTTTTAAGTATCTTATAAATTGCAGATCACCTGTGTAAGTGAATTTATCCTCAAGAATTCTTTTACCTCTCACTTTCCCGTATATATGCAGGAAATACATCATATATCTTCGTTCGGTTTGATTATCAGTATAGCAATATTCACCCATCCTAGTTATTATTCTTCTATACACATTTTTGTGTGTAGAAGAAAAACAATTTCTTGAGGTTCTCTTCATAAAATATTTAATACAGATTGCTCTGGAATACCAATGCCAATCTTTAGTACATGCAGAATTCAAATAAAACTCTGTCATAAAATCTATTGTAGGTGTTGATATTGTATTGGGTACCAGTGAAACAACTTCAAGAAAGAAGTACTCCAAATTAGGATATATATTACTTTTACTATTTAGATAATCAGTAATCATCTGGAATAAATCACTATACTGTTTCAGCAATTCGGTCAAGAATTTTTTATGAGTATTTTCTAAGCTCTCAGCAAGTACAGGATTCTCTATAAAACAATTTAATAACTGCTCCGCGTCCGCCTGAGTATATAAAGGAAGATATTTTTTAGGCGAAGAGGTTACCATTTTCAGAAGATATTTTGTTATAGATGCCCATCTTCCATGTTTTTCTTTAGCACTTAATAACTTATGTAACATATTTTTTACATAATCTTTCTCACTCCAATTTTTCTCAATTTTGTTCCAATCAAGAAAATACCAATGTTTCACAAATCCTTTTTTATTTGTAATACTTGTTTTTTTATCATTCACGTGCAATTTAAGTTTTCCTAACAATAAAGATACTTTCTGTATTAAATTATATGCATCAGCATCATCCCCATTAAAACAAAACCACATATCATCAGAATATCTCATGTAAACGTAGTCAGCTTTATGAAAATTATCATGAAGGTAACTGAGAATTTCTGTATCAAATGTAGCCAAATAAAAGTTTGCTAAAACTCTTGACATGTCACCTATTTCTTCTTGAGGAATGCCAACATTGTTAGGGGAGTATCTAAGGTCTCTTTTATCAGAATATTTTAAAAAATAAAATAATAAATCTATTACATCAGAATGGTCATTAACAACATTTCTAATTTCCTTTTCTAAAATATCAAGGTTAATATCATCATAAAAGTGTGAAATATCAATATGTACATACTTGTCATACTTTTTATTTGCCGCCACCTTGGCGTTCTGTTGAAATTCTTTCCATTCCAACACAAAACTTTCTTTATCAAGAAATGATTCGTATCCTTCAGAAGAAAAAACAAGCTTTTCACTATGTGATACTACATGAGAAGAATTTATAGAGGTAAATTTGAAAGCACCGAATACTTTCTCATTTTCTGATACCTTTTCATATAATTCCCCTTGGATTAACTTCACACAATAATAAAAGATAGCCAGATCAGAAATATAATAAGATTTAACTTTTCTCAATATTCCTTTTTCTTTTGGGAAGTAATAATAGTTTGGTTTAGAAAAATTGTAACCGAAATTATTAATTTGATTACATATATCTTCTAGAAAGGGCTTACGTTTAATATCTTTATAATTAATAACGTCTTTAAAAGCTACATTTTTTGTAGCCTTATTCCAAAAAGCAATGTCGACTTGCTTAATAAAGTTTTTGTCATTAATGATCATAAAAGAGATGACCGTCCTTTGATTTTAAATTAAAGTAAATCAAATCTTTTTCAGTAGAGATTCTATACTATGAAGATAAATAGCTCCGAAAAAGTTACATACTTTATTCATGTGTATATTAAATTAATTCTAACACAGATGATCAGACATCGTATCACAATCTTTACAGGAGAAGAACATTATTTCTTTCTCTAATCTTAACCTTAATTAAGGCCTTCATTTTCCCAGAAAAAAAACGCCCTTTTATTTGCGAAATACCGCAGATAAAAGAGCATTTTTTATAATCTATCGTTAAGAGTCTATACCCTATTCCCACTCGATTGTTGCAGGTGGTTTGGAAGTTACGTCATAGACGATACGGTTTACGTTATCAACTTCGTTAACGATCCGTACGGAGATTTTCTCCAGCACATCCCAAGGGATACGTGCCCAGTCCGCAGTCATACCGTCGATGGATGTTACAGCACGGATACCTACAGTGTAGGAATACGTACGTGCATCACCCATAACGCCGACACTCTTCATGTTAGGCAGGGCTGTGAAGTACTGCCAGATTTCGCGGTCGAGACCGGCTTTGGCAATCTCTTCACGCAGGATGTAGTCTGAATCACGAACGATGGTAAGTTTCTCTTCGGTAACCTCACCAAGCACACGGATCGCAAGACCCGGACCAGGGAACGGCTGACGGTGTACAATTTCGTCCGGCAAGCCACACTCGGTACCGACTTTACGTACTTCATCCTTGAACAACGTGCTCAGTGGCTCGATCAGTTTGAAGTTCATGTCCTCAGGCAGACCGCCCACGTTGTGGTGGGATTTGATGGTCTGTGCAGTCGCTGTACCACTTTCTACGATGTCCGTATACAGTGTACCTTGTGCCAGGAATGCAAAATCATCGAACTGCTTGGACTCTTCATCAAATACGTAAATAAACTCGTTACCGATGATTTTACGTTTTTGTTCTGGATCATCCACGCCAGCCAGCTTGGACATAAAACGCTCCTGAGCATCAATTTTGACAACTTTCATGTCGAATTTGCCGACAAACGTCTCCATTACACTTTCTGCTTCGCCTTTGCGCAGCAGACCGTGGTCGATAAACATACATGTCAGTTGATCACCAATGGCTTTGTGAAGCAACGCAGCTACAACGGAAGAATCTACACCGCCGCTAAGCGCACACAGTACTTTACTGTCGCCAACTTTTTCACGAATGTCTTTGATCGTGTCATCGATGAATGTCTCCATCGTCCAGTTGCCTTCGCAACCACAAACTTCGAACAGGAAGTTACGAATCATGTCGTTACCGCGAACAGAGTGACGTACTTCCGGATGGAACTGAACAGCATACAATTTACGCTCATCGTCACTCATGGCAGCGATTGGCGCACTTTCCGTGCCTGCATCCAGTTTGAAACCTGGAGGAAGTGTAACCACGTGGTCACCGTGACTCATCCATACCGTATGTTCGCCTTCAATGCCTTTTGCCAATGTAGATCCAGCGGCAAACTCAAGGTCTGCTTTACCGTACTCTCGCTTCTCGGAACGTTCTACTTTACCTTCGAGCTGCTGGGCCATAAGCTGCATTCCGTAGCAGATACCAAAGATTGGCAAGCCCAGGTCATAGACACCTGGGTCCACGTGTGGAGCATTCTCAGCGTATACGCTGGACGGACCACCCGAAAATACGATTCCTTTTGGTGCTATTTCTGCGATCTTTTCCGCCGGTGTGTTATACGGCAAAAGCTCGCTGTATACGCCAAGATCCCGGATTCTTCTGGCGATTAACTGATTGTATTGACCCCCGAAATCAAGGACAACTACAATTTCATTCTGTTTATTCATAACCGTGCCTCCCTCAATTCAATGAAACTAATTATACGCAACGACAAAACATACCGTCAAGGAAAGGCGAAACTCCTTTTTTCGACATATCAAAACAGGATTACCAAATGCCTCTAAATATGAAATTCCGAATAGAAAAGCTTGGCAGCAAGATGCTGGTTCAAGTGTATGATCGTGGAAAGACGCCTCGTTCGCAGCGCAGCGCGAAAGGCGTCTTATGTATGGCATGCAGCGTAAACCAAACGCTGCATTTAGATAACAATGCGCCAGCCAATGGTGATCTTCATCTGCCCCCAAGTGGCCAAGCTTTTTTGGAAAGCGATAGCGACCGTATGGCAGCTGCTTCGAATCTTTGGTGTAACGTTGTAACATCCTGGTGTTACAACGCCTGCAACCGCCGGGCCAAACGAAGTGCCCGGCGCAGGAAGTTCAGACTGTCCGCGCGCAGCGGACGGTCTGGCCCGTACAGCAGCCGTTCCCAGTCGGCTGCAAACCGCGCGATGTCCGCGCCGTCCGCGCCTGCGGCCAAAGCCGGTGACGCTGCATATTCACGCAGCGTCATACCCGGCGGCCGCGGGCCGTACCGGCGCGCGAGCGCGGACCAGACCGGAGCGGCGGCACGCAGCAGCCGCTCGCGGTCTGGAAAGCTGCTGCGTGGCCACGCCAGCAGCAGCCCTAACCGCAGCGCGGGGCGTAGCCGCCGCATGCGGACCAGAGCAGCGGCGCCCAACAGGGCCGCTGCCACAAGGGCTGCCGCGAGCCATGGCTCCGCGGCAATGGCCCGTGCGCGGGCGAGCAACCATGCGCCCGCGTAACCCAATCCGCCGCTCATATACGGCGGAGTCTCCGCAACAGGCTGCGGCCCGGCGAGTGCTGTGGCATCTTCGCCCGCGCCTTGCGCCATGGTGAAGCCCGGCGTGGCCTCAAACGGCATCCAGCCTGCACCAGGAAAATACACTTCTACCCAGGAATGTGCATCTCCCTGTGAAATCACATACTGACTGGGCACATCCGGGTCAGCAACTCCGGGGCCAAAACCTTTAACCCAGCGTGCGGGGATGCCCTCTGCACGCAGCAACACAATCATAGCTGTGGAGAAATGATTGCAATACCCCTGCCGGGTGACGAATAAAAAATCGTCCACAAAATCGGTTCCACGCGGTGGCATACGGGTATCCAACGTATACTCGGCATGAGCAGCCAGATAAGTCTTGACGGCCTGCACAGCGTCATACCGGGTCTCACTGCCTTGAATGATTTCCTTGGCAAGCGTCTGCACTCGACCAGGGAGTGATGAAGGCAATTGCAGATAATCCCTCCGAATGGCTGCCGGATCTTTCCTTTTATTCGTTTCCTCAAGCAGACGTAACTGTTCAGGTGTTGCGACAGGAATCATGACATCTGCCGAATAATGTTTAACTATCTTATCGTCCCCTGAGCTCGCGAGCCACAATGTTGCCGAATCGCGATTAGACAGCAAAGAAAACATGTTTTCCTGATTATCCTTGTTCTTATCCTGGAACGATACGTTAACCGGTATGCCCCCGGTAAAAAGTGGATTTGGTCCTTTCCACTCTCGCTGCATCGTGACGGTTTGGCGAATGCGACTCCAATAGGTTGGATTCTCCCAACCATCAGCACGCAGCATTCCGGATGGACTTGCCGTTTCGAAGCTTTGACCCGGATCACTCCAAGTACTACCGTTATAATATGAACGGGTCTCCCCTCGCCAATACGTCACTTTTGGACTCTTCGCTATAAAAAAGATGGAGTTGCCCTGCACTAACGGTGCTCCCATAGGCGCGTCCGCTGTGCTATATCCCGTGACTGCCGTTGCAGCAGGGATACTACTGTGCTGTGTATAACCTGCCCAGCGAGCTAGGCGTTCACCCATCTGCTCCAAAGATATGCGTTCCGGTTGAGGAATGGAAGTAAACTGGCCAGGTAACGCGGAGAGAAGCACCATACCTGCGGAAACAACGATAGTTACTGCACTCCAACGGCCATAGGGGCTGCCGCGATAACTCGGAGTAGTGACTCCTCCATTGAGACGTAATAGCTGGAGCAGAGCCTGAATAAGAAAAGTCCATAGGACAGACCTTATTACAGAAGCATACACATCCAGCCCCGCAAAGGATTCAAGCAAAAGCAAATAAAGCAGCGTTGCACTGCCAAACAGCATAACGCTTCGACGTAACAATACTAGGGATTGCACAGAAGCCATGAGCATGCTCCAGCCGCACATCATGAACAAACCTCTCGTTTCTGTACTAATCGAGTGAAATCGCCAGTTATTTATAAACGTGTCCATATCCGCTGAAAGTATTCCCGGGTATGCAACCGCCCAACGGACAGGATCACTTCCTCCGTACATCAGACATAAAGCAGCGAGTGCAATGAATAATCGGATCAGCACTCCAGTGATCCATCCTGTACGAATTAACCCCGCGAGCAACAATGCTCCCGTTAATCCCGCCATTACCGACAAGAACCGTTCACTGCCCTGCTGATCTGATGATGTAACCGGATATATCCACTCCAGAGACAGTATAAGTAAAATGGCCGAAATAAAAATTTTGTACAGGACAGGTACGCTAACATATCCCTCATCCTTTAAGTCCGTCACAGAATTCTGGTTCACAGCTTTATAGACGGAATAGGCCGATTCCATTCTCGTACGGTCCGTTGACTCTAAGTCGGCCACAGTGGAATTGGGTTGCTGGTTACCATTACGCTCCCACATCCGTTACCTCCACCTTTCCCAATGAAGATAACGCAACGTCTGTAACCGCGTGGATCGGCACCCCGCTGTGACGAAGCCGCTCCAAACTTAAGCTGTCATATCCCAATCCATTCATCAATCTATCCGTTGATCCTAATTGGTCCTGGTTTGTTTCAGTCAATTGCACCTCTACACGATAACCCGACCCGATTGCAGTTATGATCCATTCGGCCAGAACCTGATCCATCTTACCTGTGAGAACCACAATTGGCGACCCGCTCGTTAGTCCATCCAGCATCTCCGTTCGAAGCGAAACAGAGCCTGATTGTGCTTTGGATATTCGTGCCCCCGCTAACTTGTCCAGTCCATGATTCTCATCATCTGCATGGAACGGCCCATGTTGCCATTGATCTTGTGCATCATAGTTCTTATCGCCGCCTTCCATCCACAGATGATAAGGAATGTCATCCCGTTCAGCGGTATGAATCCAGCGGGCAGCTGCACGAACCACTCGTTCAAAAGCAGGTGCATCCATGTTCTCCTGTTGTTTTACGTCATAACCTGACGCGCCTTCATACACAAGGATGCCGAGCGAAGCCAGATCCGTGGTATCAGGCAGAAAGGTCTGAAGTTTTCCCGTTTTGGCTGTACTTTTCCAATGAACTCGTCCCAGTGGGTCACCCTGCTGATATTCACGGAACTCAGGGCTACGGTTACCCTGGCTATTTCTTCGCTCTGACAGAGTCCCTTCAATCATCGCTGCGAATTCTACCGAATCACCCTTCCCCCAAGCTGTTGCTTGAGGAACAACAATCAAGGGGGTACCTCCCGCGGTCTCTGCGGAGAGGGTATTCCAGCCAAACATATCACCCCAGTACAATCTGCCCGTATCCCATCTGTAGACTCCTCTGCGTAACCCGGAACATTCATATTGATAGGAAAATTGTCGCCGTGTTCCCGGGAAAATCAATTTGCGATGAACACCTGCAGGTGTGTTCTCACACAGAACGATCCATAACAATGGAATACGGCAATTGAATTCTAGTTCGACAAGAACCCGTACCTGCTCACCTGCCTCAATCCGGTTCGTGTGTATTTTCCGATGGATGTGAATACGCCGGGGTCTGAACCAATGGAGAAGCAGACCTCCTGTGAACATCAAGAAAGCTATAACGGATAGAAACAACGCCGCTTTGCCCCCATGCCACTGATACAAGGAAGCAAAAGCCACCACCAAGACAGCACTCACAATCCGTTGTCCCAGCGCAGTCATTGCCTCCGTCCCCTTCCCTGTGATGCCATCTGTACAGGTACCGGGACCGATGACAATGCTTCTTCAATGACCTGCACTTGCCCCCAAACCTCCGCTCTATTCTGGGCCTTCAATTGAATACGGTGGGAAAGGACAGGCACAGCTACCTCTTTCACATCATCCGGAATGACATAACTGCGCCCTTGAAGATAGGCAAATGACTGCGCCGCAGCCATCCAGGCCAGTGTTCCACGCGGACTGATGCCCAATCTGACCGCCGGAAGGCTGCGAGAGGCTACAGCAACGGCCACCAGATACTGTTTAACGACCGGATCAACATGTACCTGTTTGACTTCACGCTGCATGGCTACGACCTCTTCAGCAAGCAGAACAGGGCGAAGTTCATCAAGCGCTTCTCTACCTTGCATGCGGGTTAACAATTCCAATTCCTGTTCCGGATCGGGATACCCCAATCCAATTCTCATGATAAATCGATCCAGCTGCGCTTCAGGCAGACGGTACGTACCCTCAAACTGTAACGGGTTCTGTGTCGCCAGCAGAAAGAACGGGCGTGGCAAGGCATAGGTTGTGCCATCAACCGTAATACGTCGTTCCTCCATTGCCTCCAGCAGGGCAGACTGAGTGCGTGGTGAAGCGCGATTTATTTCATCAGCCAGGACAACGTTGGACATGACGGGTCCGGGCCGAAACTTGAATTCAGCTGTATGTGGATGATAGATTGAAGTGCCCGTAACATCTGCCGGCATGACATCGGACGTGAATTGAATCCGGCCCATGGAGCAGTCCAGTGCAGAAGCAACGGCACGAACTAGCATCGTTTTCCCGGTACCCGGCACATCTTCCAGAAGTACATGACCTCCACTGAGCATTGCGGTAAGGACATAACGAATCTCTGTTTTTTTGCCAATAATCACACTCTCAACACGCTTCATGACCCTGTTTAACAATTCAACAGCATGTTCATGTTCCATTCGGATATAAGACATTTCTCTGATCTCCTTCCATTCATCAGCATTCCTGAACCATAGTAATCTATGATTCAGTGTTGCCCGGAAGTAGAGAGAATAGTCCTGCAAGAATGACTTTCTTCAGATCATTTTATACTTAAATATGTTGTTCATTGCCGAAATAGATCTGGAAGTGCCCGCCTTTACCGTCCACTCTGCTTCATTACTGGTTAAGGAATTCACCCTCAACCCCATCTGCTCCAGTAGCTCACGTAACGGAACCCAGATGGTTCCACCTTGACTCTGTACTGCTCCCGTTTCAATTGCCCCGGTTGTAGTCAGTGTTCCACTCACACTGTCTGCATGAATCGTTCTTTCCTTCCATACTGCTATGGCCGTCCTTGTTTCAGAGTCCCAGCGAGTGCTGCCCCCGAATTTTTTCATGAAAGTACGCAATGGCACCATGATTCGCTGCCCCTCCATGCGGAACTCGCCCGGTTGCAAGGTAGCTGCAGCCAAGCCCACCTCTACCTTCAGCTTCTTGCTTGCAAGCCATAACGTCGCGTTCGCTTCTACATGCTCTGCGATCCAGGCCTTTCCTGGCGCCTTGCGGGCCTTATACTTACCATCTGGATGTACACGGAATTGAACTGGTTGATCCGTACTCTTTATGGTGTCAAAACGATATCCATGATCACGATAATATTTGATAATACCCGGAAGTGCTTTTACCGTTTCAGCATGTGCACCACCGTCATGCATCAGGACAACGACCGAACGTGCTCCCGCAGGTACTTTGGTCGAATTGCTGAGGATCTCTTTGGCCGGAACACCTTTACGCTTGGAATCTCCACTATCGACGTTCCAGTCCATGACGGTGTATCCACCCAGTTGGAGCAAATCAAAATAACTCTGGTCAAAGTGTCCATATGTACCGCCTGGTGCTCGCACCAGATTCGGACGGAAACCGGTTATACGCTCCAGCACTTCCTCTGTCTGCTTGATCTGTTTCCAGAACACTTTGAAATCACTGTACAGCTTTTCATATTGATGATTAAACGTATGATTGCCCAAAGCATGTCCATCCTCCACAAGCCCACGGATTAACTCGGGATAACGTTCTGCCTGCTCACCCAGTACAAAAAATGTAGCCAAAACCTTCTCCTTACGCAAAATATCCAATACTTCACGGGTATGGTTACCCGGTCCATCGTCAAAACTCAGATAAACTACCTTGTCTTGAATATTCTTATCTTCCGGGATTGGATCACCTGAGCCGGAAGCAGCAGATGCATAAGCCGTGCCTGCATATACAGCAAATGCACATAACAGTATCGCAATACGCATGAGAATGACAGACCACTGTCCAGCTAAAAACATATGTATGGTTGTTGCAGAGTTTCCCCCATTTTCCTTGATTCTGAATTCCGGTCTCTGTACCATTTATGAATCGACCTCCACCGTCTCTAGTAATTTGCTGATAGACTTCAGCAGATTTGTTAGAATTATATGGAGGCTACATTGAAAAAAGACGTGATTTTGTTTAATATTTTTTCACAATTTGCTATGTAGCCTGATTGATTCTTCGCTTCAGATTAGGTAGCATAATGAACAGGCAGAACACATTAAAACACCTTGGAGAGTATTCATGCTCCCACCCCGTATTCAGGAGAGTGAAATCTATTGGAATTGCTTGAGAAGATCCAACATCTGTTTGGGTCCTACGGATACAGCGTTTTGTTTTTTGGCTTGTTGCTTGAATTCATCGCACTTCCCTTTCCTGGTGAAACAACGATGGCTTACGCAGGGTTTCTCTCCTACAAGGGGCATCTGGACTTCGGAATCCTCACCATACTGGCTTTTCTGGGAACAACGATTGGCATGACCATCACTTATTTTATTGGAGCCAAAGCAGGACTGCCCTTTATAACACGATACGGAAAATGGTTTCTGATGAAGCAGGACAAGCTCGATAAAACGCAAAAGTGGTTCGCCAAGTATGGTAATGCCTTAATCTTCATCGGTTATTTCATTCCGGGTGTAAGGCATTTCACCGGGTATTTCGCGGGCATAGCCGCTGTTCCCTTTCGCAAATTCGCTCTCTACGCCTATTCAGGCGCACTGTTCTGGGTTGTATTGTTTCTGGGCATTGGCAAAATATTTGGCCCCCAGTGGAACGCCGTATTCCATCTGGCTCATCAATATGCAGCATATATCGTGGGAGGAATCGGCCTATTGCTCATCGCAGCCGTGTTCTATCGTTACCGCAAAGCATGGGCAGCAAGATCCACCGTATCCAAGCCAGCCCCTGTTCGACAAAGACAAAAGTAAATTCGGACAAAAGTCCATCTATAATAAGCAGGCAAGGAGTTGCGAATAATCGCAGCTCCTTTTTTTTGTGATAATCCGAATTCATCCAGGTCATACTAACTTGAAAATATAGGGTGTATAGGGAGGTGAAGGCATGAGTGAATCGTCGCTGGAACGCCAAGATCAGAGGCAAATCTCTCCGGATTTAAGCGAAAATATGGAATACTGCAAGCAAGTGATGGGGAACAGCAACGACTTGATGATGCGCCCTCTCCAGTGTTTACATAAATGGCCTGCAGTCATGTTGTACATTGATGGATTAGTGGATGTGCAGATCCTGAATCACTCCATTATGGAATCATTATTGCAAAAGCGTGATCTCCCTGAATTCTCTGCAGACGATGAACATCTCAGCTACCTCCAGAATGATATCTTGATCGCCAGTGATGTATTGCTGGTTGATGATATGGATGAAGTAATGAATGCACTTCTTTCGGGATCAGCTATCTTACTGCTTGAAGGATCTGTACGAGGATTGAAGATTGGTGCAGCAGGCTGGGAAGATCGATCCGTTGGAGAACCTGTCTCCCAAACCGTCGTTAGGGGGCCTATGGAAGGCTTCAACGAAAACCTACGTACCAACACATCATTGATCCGCAAACGAATCCGTAATCCTCATCTTTGGATCGAAGAAAGAGAAATAGGTCAGGTTACCAAAACCCGAGTGGCTGTGCTCTATCTGGAACATATCGTGGATCAGGAGATTGTAAAAGAACTGCGTCGAAGACTCGATGAGATCGATATCGACAGTATCCTTGAGAGTGGATATATCGAGGAACTTGTACAAGACAAAACCAGAACTTTATTCCCCACGGTTTACAATAGTGAACGTCCAGATACGGTTTGTGCTGCTTTGCTTGAGGGTAGAGTAGCCATCATCGTGGACGGTACGCCTTTTGTGCTGCTGGTTCCCGCCTTGTTCGTGCATTTCTTCCAATCGCCGGAGGATTACTATCAACGGGCCGATATCAGCACATTGATTCGCTTGATTCGTTATCTGTCCTTTTTTATCGCTTTACTAGCCCCATCCTTCTATATTGCCATTTCCACCTTTCACCAGGAAATGCTGCCGACCAACCTGCTCATCAGTCTGGCAGCCCAGCGTGAAGGCGTTCCTTTCCCCGCCTTCATTGAAGCCATACTGATGGAACTGACCTATGAAATTTTGCGAGAAGCAGGTATACGTATTCCGAAAACGGTCGGTCAGGCCGTTTCCATTGTCGGAACACTGGTCATTGGCCAAGCCGCCGTAGATGCAGGAGTTGTCTCCGCAGCAATGGTTATTATCGTTTCCATAACGGCCATATCCAGTTATGTCATTCCAGAGAATGGACTGTCTATCTCTGTCCGAATTTTGCGATTTGTATTGATGATTCTCGCGGCAGCTTTTGGATTCTACGGTATTCTAATTGTTCTGCTCATTACGGTTACACACCTGTGCAGCTTGCGTTCTTTTGGCGTACCATATATGTCCCCCTTTGCACCTTTCATTCAGAAAGATCTGAAGGATACGCTGTTTCGTGTACCCTGGTCCCGTATGAAAACACGGCCACTCTCTACGGGTACACCGAACAAAACCAGACAAACCACAAAAAAAACGAAGCGTTAATTCGGTAAGGAGAACAACGTATGAACAAGTGCTTCCGATTAATTGTATGCATTGCATTCCTACTCCCTCTCCTTACCGGATGCTGGGATCGCCAGGAGCTGAATGAACTTGGCATTATGCTGGGTCTTGGTGTAGACAAGGATGGCGATTTGATTAAAGTGAGCGCTCAGGTCGTTGTGCCGAATGAAGTATCCTCCAAATCAGGGGGAGGCAATGGCACTCCTGTCACGCTGTACGAAGCATCTGCGCCCACGCTGTTTGAAGCGATTCAAAAGCTGACCGAGACAAGCCCACGCCGTATATTCATGGCACATATCCGTGTACTGGTGTTCAGTGAAGAATATGCCCGTAAAGAGGGCATCTACGATGTTATGGAAGCATTAATGCGAGAACCTACTGTCCGGCCCGATTATTACGTTATGGTTGCTCGAAATACTACAGCTTCCAAGATATTGGACACACTTACTCCATTAGAGAATTTACCTGCAGAGAAGTTATTTAATTCCCTGGACGTGTCTGCCAAGACCTGGTCTCCTACAACGACTGTAACCGGTGATCAGTTGATGGAATATATGCTTACTTCCGGAATACAACCCGTAATCACTGGTGTAGAGGTTTTTGGAAATTCAGAGAGAAGCGGAAGCAAAGACAATATTGCGACGATTAAGTCCAAAGCTCGTCTAGTTTCAACAGGATTGAGTGTATTCAAAAAAGACAAACTGATTGGCTGGTTAACGGAAGATGAATCCAAAGGGTACAACTATATCCGCGACAATGTCGTATCTACCATAGGTCACCTGCCTTGCCGAAAAGGAGGAAATGTGACTTTTAAAACCCTTCGCACCAAGACTCAACGAAAAGCAAAGGTCATTGATGACCAACCTGTGATCCACATCAAAATTAAAAATGTATCTTCCATTGGTGCAGTAGAGTGTGGAATCAAAATTGGTTCGATGAAAACACTCAAAGAGTTGGAAAAGGACAGTGAGGAGCGATTGATAGAACTGATGGAAAAATCCGTGAATTCAGTGCGGCGAAAGTTCCATATTGACATTTTTGGATTCGGTCAGGAAGTTTATCATGCCGATCCTAAATTTTTCAAAAAGATTGAGAAGGATTGGGATCAATATTTTGAGAATCTGGATGTTAAATATGAAGCCAATGCACAGATCAAACGTGTAGGTACACTGGATGATTCATTCAAGGAGGATTTGAAGGAGTGAGACCGGATGTTAATTACAATTACTGTCATTGTCATAGGGGGCCTTGTAGGCTTGGTTGATCTTCCAAGTCTCATCCGTCGCAAGGAATGGAGGGAAACAGCAGTGTACAGCGGAATGCTCGTCATAGCCACAGGGTTCAGTGTGATTGCAGCCAACCTGTGGGATTTCCCCAGTCCGCTCTATATCATCATGTGGATCTATGAACCTGTTAATCAATTCCTGGCACATCTGACGGGAACCTAGAAAAAGGAGAGGACCATTATGCTGGAACAGGGGCGCCTTGGAACAAGACAATTGACCACGCTCATCTTTATGATGGTGGTCGGGGATATGATGCTGATCTACCCCTCGGTCATCACGTCCTATGCCAAACAAGACTCCTGGATTTGCGCTTTTATAGGCGTTCCTCTGGGGATGGCACTGATGGCCATGTTCCTGAAGCTATGTAGCATGCACCCAGAAAAAAATCTGGTGCAGATGGCACGAAGCATTCTAGGGTTCTGGCCAGGTACTTTCTTTTCCTGCCTCTACCTGTTCTTTTTCATTATTGGCGCTTCCACACATACGAGAGAAGTCGGCGATTTCATGACCACTCAAATCTTCCCGTACACTCCCCTTCGCATCATCATTCTGATGTTCGTCATCGTGATTGCCTGGGGAGTGTCTCATGGATTAGAGGCGATGGGGCGAAGTAGTGAACTACTGATGCCCGTCGTTATTGTGTTTATTGTCGTTCTTGCAGTCTGCCTGCTTCCTCAGATTGATATCAGAAATTTGAAGCCAGTAAGTGATACGGGTGTTGTCTCTATCTCGCAAGGCATTCTGGTAAGCATTATATATCCAATCGGTGAAGTCGTTCCCATCATGATGATACTGCCCTATGTTGCCAAGCAGGCTCATCGAACACGGGACGTAATTATTGCAGCTGGCCTAGGTAGTTTGGTATTGGCAACACTCGTTACCATATCGTTGCTGGTCTTGGGTGCCTTTCTTACGCAACATAACATATATGCTTCGTTTATTTTGTCCCAGAAAATCAGTATTGGGAACTTTTTTGAACGTATTGAAGCGATTATGGCTTCTTCCTGGCTGATCTCTACGTACTTCAAAGCGATGATATACTTATACGCCTTTATTGTTGGTTGTGCGGAACTGTTCAAGCTTAAGCAGTATCAGATACTGGTACTCCCTGCGTCCATACTTGTGTTCGGATTAGCCAATCTGATCTCACCAAGCATTACTTTTATCGTGATCACCATTGTTCCATATTGGGTAGATTGGGATACTACACTGGGGATCATTCTGCCGGGTTGTCTCCTGCTGATACAATTGCTTAAGTCTTACAGAACATCATCGGTTACTCCAAACAATTCCTCACAAAAATGAGTACAAATTTTTTCGGGGAAGGAGCCTGGTATAGATGGAAAAATGGAGTCCATCCATGAAAGTCATCCATGCTGAATATAGAGAAGGAGAACGGTGTCTATGTTAATTAAGGAGAAAATCACCATTAGGCAATTTGCAGTCCTTACCTTTCTCGTCATGATTGGGGACATGATTCTACTCTACCCCTCCGTGGTTACTGCTTCCGGTAAACAGGATGCATGGATCTGTTCTCTTATCGGTCAACCGATCGGCATGCTCATCATGTGGGTGCTATACAATCTTCATCAGACGCACCCTGATCTTTCCCTTATTGAAATCTGCCAAAAAATACTTGGCCGGTGGGCAGGGTCTGTTTTGGCAGCTGCATATCTATTTTATTTCGCCATAGGCGCTGTCATATGTATCCGTGAAGTCGGTGACTTTATGACCACACAGATCTACCTTCAGACCCCCATCCGGGTCATTCTAATTATCCTTATGTGCGCTCTGGTCTGGGGGCTTATGCATGGCTTGCATACAATAGGAGCAAGTAGTGAAATGCTGACTCCAATCGTTGTTGCATTTATGATTCTATTATTTCTGGGGCTGATGCCCAAAGTAGACAGTTCAAATCTACAGCCTTACTTGGACACCCCTTGGCTTCATCTGATGCAGTCTGTCATTAGAGGGGCTTTCACTTCCTTTGGTGAACTAATCGTGATCACCATGGTTCTTCCTTATGTGATGTCCGGGCCTCACATCAAACGGGACATGTTACTCGCTACTTTATGTGGAGGGCTGTTGCTAACCACATTGTTGGTCATTTCACTGATGATATTTGGCCCCTTTCTGACACAGCATGACATCTACATCTCCTATACCCTGTCCCAAAAAATTAATATCGGCAACTTTTTTGAGCGAATTGAGGCGTTCATGGCGACCGCTTGGTTAATTGCTACCTATTTCAAGAGTCTGCTGTATATGTTCTCCTTTGTCGTTGGAACAGCTCAGCTATTTCGGTTAAAGACATATAAACCTCTCATCCTGCCATCAGCGATGTTATTATTCGCGTTAGCTGTACTGATTTCTCCCAATGTCATTTTCTACACCAATACGATCATGCCCGCTTGGGTGGATTGGGATATCACGGTAAGCTTTATTATTCCGCT
This sequence comes from Paenibacillus sp. FSL E2-0151, assembly GCF_037993015.1. Classification (NCBI taxonomy): domain Bacteria; kingdom Bacillati; phylum Bacillota; class Bacilli; order Caryophanales; family Paenibacillaceae; genus Paenibacillus; species Paenibacillus sp. FSL E2-0151. Next base: position 840,207 of record NZ_CP150308.1, on the reverse strand, counting down.
ATTCCTACTGCTTGTGCATCGGCTTCGTTCGGGCAAGAGCAAGAACAATTCAACCAATCATAAACGATTGCCCACCTAAAAAGGCTGTGTTCACGGTAAATTCCGCGAAGCACAGCCTTTAATGATGAAACGGTTAAGATGTATTTATTCACACATGTCTAAATCATTAATTACAATGTCTTCAAAGCCTCAAGCGCAGCCTCGATATGTCCTTTGACCCGAACTTTGGACCAGTCCTTGATCAATATCCCCTCTTCATCAATCAGAAAAGTGGAGCGAACCATACCCATGTACTCCTTGCCATACATTTTCTTCAGCTGCCATACACCGTATTGCTCGGCTACAACGTGCTCTTCATCCGACAACAAGGTGAAAGGCAGTCCATATTTGGCGATAAACTTGTCATGTTGTTTCATCGGATCGGTGCTGATTCCGAGAATGACCGTGTTCAGCCCTTCAAATTCAGCATGTCGATCCCGGAAATCACAAGCTTGTTGCGTACAGGACGAGGTCATATCCTTGGGGTAAAAATAAAGCAGTACCCGCTGTCCGCGGTAATCCGAAAGCTTTACTGATTCTCCCGTACTGGACGGAAGCTCAAAATCCGGTGCCAATTCGCCTACATTTAACGTCATGTCAGTTCCTCCCTAATCTCCCCCATGAAATGCTATAGGGCGTTATTATGAACCTGCTCCGCGATACCGCTTCACGCCAAAATTCCACAACAGCAAGCCCATCGAACCAAACACCAATCCCATCACAGGTGTAAGCAGCGCCATGCGATGCATCTCGGACCTCTCCAGGAACAACGCTGCGGGATAGATCCCCACAAAGGCAAACGGAATGATCCAGGTTAACAGCACCTGAATAGCACGGTTATAGATCGTTACCGGGTAGCGTCCATATCCTTGAATGTTATACATCAACGGCAGGATACCTGTTGGCGCGTCCGAATAAAAGGATAGTGAAGTCAATGTGGTGTAGATGCCGGCATAGATCATGACTGAGCTGAGTGCCAAAATAATCAAGGCAGGGATATGCCACCACTCCAGCATCAGACCCATCTCTGCGCCACTGAAGATCATGATGATCAGGCCGATAAACGAACCCATGAGTGCAGGCGGATCTACATTTTCAAGCAATATCTGGAACAGGTTATGTGCAGGACGTGTCAGGATCCGATCCATCTCACCTTTGACGATGTACCGCTCACTGAATCCCCACAGATTGATAAAACAACTGAAGATGCCATAGGGCACCATAAAATATCCATAAACAAAGAGCACTTCACTCTCACTCCAGCCGCCCAGGTTATCCGTATGGCGAAAGACCACAAAGATAAAGATCAGGTTAGTTGCCTGGAACAGCAGATCCGATAGGATCTCCACCCAGAAATCAGCACGGTACGTGAGTCGTGTTTTCATGTAATTCTTCAAATATTCCCAGATCAGACCCATATAGTACATATCTGTTATCCCCCTTGCACGAACAGACGCTTGCGCGCCTTACGCCAGATCAATACCATCGGAAGCAGCAGTACGGCAAACCAGAACACCTGAATACCGAGTACACTCCAGATGGCGGTACCTTCCACTCTTCCAGTGAAGACGGAACCGGGCAGATACGTAATGGCCTGAAAAGGCAATACTTTCATCACCGCAGACATCCAGCCTGGATACAGGCTGATCGGGATGATTAGACCGGAGAACAAATCAACCACGACGCGTTTCATACGCATCATGCCTTCATTGTTTTCCACAAAGAATGCCGCCAGTCCCGTTATCACATTAATCTGGGAATTAATGAGGAAACTGAAGAACAGCATGACGAGAAAGCCAATCCACGCCGATGGCGCCGTAGGCAATTCAACCGGGAACAGCAGAATGGCAATGAGCATCCCCGGAATCATGAGCAGCAGGAAGCGGAAAATACCTTCGCCAAGACCCTGCATCATTTTGACCATAACGTAATTGATCGGCCTGATGAATTGAATCGCAATGGAGCCATCCCGTATATCTGCGGCAATCTCCCGGTCCAGGTTGTTAAAGTAAAAGGCACGTGCCATCCAGGATACAGCGATGTAAGTGGTCATCTGTGCTGCCGTGAAGCCGCCGAGTTCACCACTGCTACCGTAAATGGCTTGCCAGGTAAAGTAATACACGCCGATATTCAGCGTATATATCAAAATGCCGGAGTAATAATTCACCCGGTATGCCAGCATCGTTAGAAAACGGATGCGCATAAAATCAATAAATGCACTATTCATCTCAGGATACACCCACCGCTTCTTTCCCTGCTCCCACAATCTCGGGACGCTCGGCGGAACCGGATTGGTAAATACTGCGCACAATCTCATCCGTGTTAATCTCGATAATCTGAATATCGGTAATATCGGCTTGTCCAACGACACGTCCGAGTACATCCGAAACGTTCAGTTCCAGCGGAATCCATACGGATGCGGACAATTCATTCTCAACCGTCCAACGTACAGGCAACGCAGCAGTCCATTCCTCCATCTGACTGATGTTGTGAGCTGAACCAAACTTGAAGCGGATCTCCCGCTCCTTACCCCACTGGGACTTGAGATGATCCAGACCTCCATCATAAATGATGTTGCCTGCATCAAGCATGATGACCCGGGAACACAGTGCCTCAATGTCCTGCAAATCGTGGGTTGTGAGCAGTATGGTCGTTCCATGCTCCTTGTTCATGTCTTTCAAGAAATCCCGAATTTCCGACTTCACCACAATATCCAAACCAATAGTTGGTTCGTCCAGGAAAACAATACTTGGATTATGCAACAAGGCTGCCACTAACTCGCAGCGCATGCGCTGACCGAGACTGAGCTTCCGTACCGGACGGCTTAGCAGGTCCTGAAGCTGCAACCGCTCAACCAGTTCATCAAGCCGTTTGCGGAAATCGACCTCTCCGACACGATATACTTTGCGCAATAAATGGAAGGATTCGATAACGCCAATATCCCACCACAATTGACTGCGCTGACCAAAAACAACACCGATATTCTGTACAAACTTCTCCCGTTCCTGATACGGAACATATCCACCAACTGATATTTGCCCTGAAGTAGGCACCAAAATGCCGGTCAACATCTTGATCGTTGTTGATTTACCGGCACCGTTCTCCCCAATATATCCGCATATTTCACCCTGCGGAATCTGAAACGAAATATCATTTACAGCCAATACCTCTTGGTATTGACGTGCAAACAGGTCCTGAAACGCGCCCTTCAGCCCACCTCGGCTTTTCTGGACGCTAAACGACTTGCGCAAATCTTTGACATCAATCGCCAGCATGATTATACCTCACTTGGATTTTGTTGAAATTGCTTGTAGCCCAAAAAGAAATTATAATGGTATCAGTCAAAATTCAGCAAGCTTTAAAATAGTCTGGAGCCGCGTCCTGCCCTTATGTTGGGAAAAGACGTGTTCGGAAAGCTCCGACTAGTTCTTACTTGAATACTCGAACTCGTTTTTTTATTTCATCTCAAATACAAAGGAGAGCTAGCATGACCAGAAAGACGAAGAGAACCATATGGATTTCTCTTGCCGCCTTCGTGTTAATTATTGGAGGAGCATCGGCATATTATTTCGGTTCTATTCTCAATCAGTTGGACGGTTTGGCAAAGGACGGCGACGATTCACCATTTGCAGGCATCGAAAATGTGGAGAAAGTAAATACGCCTGACCCACCAAAATGGGAAGGCTCAGAAACGGTAAATATTCTCGTTATGGGTGTCGATGCACGTGGATTGAAAAAAGGTGAAGTTCCTCGCTCCGACAGCATGATGGTTGTATCGCTCGACCCACTGACCAAAAAAATCAATCTGTTCTCCATTCTGCGCGACACTTACGTCAATATTGACGGATATGGCAAGGAGCGGATCAACACCGCTATCACCCATGGCCCTAATGCAGCGATGCAAGCTGCCGGCGACCTGCTCGGCATTCCTGTACAGTATTATGTGTATACGGATTTCCAGGGATTCATCAAATTGGTGGATGCCGTTGGCGGTGTTGATTTTGATGTGGAGAAAGACATGCACTATACAAGTAAAGCAGACAATAACGAATACGATATTGATCTCAAAAAAGGATATCAGCACCTAGATGGCGAGACAGCGCTCATGTACGTTCGTTTCCGTCATGATGCCATGTCGGATTTCGCTCGGTCCGAACGTCAGCGTGAGTTGCTGAAAGCTGTAACAGCGAAAATGCAGTCAACAACTACCATTGCCAAACTGCCTGCCATTCTGGAACAGGTTAATCCTTACGTAGATACAAATCTCACGCTTTCCGATATGTGGAAGCTGGGTGGACTCGGATACCAGAGCAGCATGAACGGCAGTGAGCAGATTCCGCCAATGAACCTGCTGAAAGAAGAACGTACAGCAGGCGGTGCGCAAGTATTGACGGTTACCAATGAAGAGAAATTGAAGCAGCATATTCAGGATATTATTCACCCGCCTGCTACAACGGATGATAGTACAACCAGCACCGAAGATAAAACAGCCAGTGGTGACGATCAGAAGTCAGAGCAACCGGCTCAGTAATCTACACATGCAGAGGGCAGCCATTCGCTGCCCTCTCGTTGTGCCCGGCTATACTATTATGAGAAAATCATCATATCTTTCTGTGGTTTGTTTCTTTATCATATTTTGAATTACGAAAGGAAGTTATCTTATGAATACATCACGTTCCCGTTCCGAACTTCTATACGCAGAAGCACTTGAGCATATTGTAGGAGGTGTTAACAGCCCTTCACGCTCGTTCAAAGCCGTTGGTGGTGGTGCACCTGTATTTATGAAAAAAGCCCAAGGGGCCCACTTCTGGGATGTCGATGACAACCGTTATATTGATTATCTGGCCGCTTACGGTCCAATTGTTACAGGACATGCCCACCCGCATATTACACAGGCCATTACGGAAGCAGCGGCAAATGGCGTGCTGTACGGTACCCCGACTGAACTTGAGATCAAGCTAGCCAAAATGTTGAAGGAAGCTATCCCTTCCATGGATAAAGTTCGTTTTGTAAACTCCGGTACGGAGGCGGTCATGACTACGATTCGGGTCGCTCGTGCCTACACCAAACGCAACAAGATCGTAAAATTCGCCGGATGTTACCATGGTCATTCCGATCTGGTGCTTGTAGCTGCCGGTTCAGGCCCGTCCACGCTCGGAATTCCTGACAGTGCGGGAGTTCCAGCCAGTATTGCACAAGAAGTCATTACTGTGCCCTACAATGATCTGGAAGCCCTGAAGGATGCTTTGGAGCGCTGGGGTGATGATGTTGCCGCGGTCATGGTTGAGCCGATCGTTGGGAACTTCGGTATGGTTATGCCGGAGCCTGGCTTCCTGGAAGGTCTCTGTGCCATGACACGGGCCAACGGCTCCCTGGTTATCTATGACGAAGTCATTACGGCTTTCCGTTTCCATTACGGTTCTACACAGACATATGCCGGACTCGATAACCATGCGGAGATTGAACCGGATCTGACGGCTCTTGGTAAAATTATTGGTGGCGGCCTGCCAATCGGTGCTTACGGCGGACGCAAACACGTTATGGAGCAGGTTGCTCCGCTTGGGCCGGCTTATCAGGCGGGAACGATGGCTGGTAACCCTGCATCCATCTCGGCTGGTATCGCATGTCTGGAGGTCCTGCAAGGCGCGGGTGTATATGAAGAGATGGAACGTCTTGCCATCGACCTGACAGCGGGTCTGCAAGCTTCTGCTGACCGTCATGGGATTGCACTGACGATCAACCGGATTCGCGGTGCGTTCTCCACTCATTTCTGTAACCATCCGGTTACGAATTATGATCATGCTCAAGACACGGATGGAGAGCTCTTTGCTTCCTTCTTCCGTCACATGCTGAACCGTGGCATTAACCTGGCTCCATCCAAATATGAGGCCTGGTTCCTGACCACGGCTCATACAGACGAGGATGTTCAGGCTACATTGGAAGCCGCAGAAGCTTCCTTCAAAGCGATGGCTCAAGAATAAATTAGATTATTTCCATCTACCATGTAGCGTACAAGCTTGTATTGTAGATGGATAACAACTCATGGAAAAGGCGTCCAACAAGTGATTAACTTGTGTGGACGCCTTTTGTTATTTACGGACAACACTCCGATTCTTCACCTTATCTCTGCCTGATCTGAAGTTTCAAAATTTCCTCCCGGATCTTCTGTATCCCTTCTTCGATTCGCTGCTTCGGCACATTGGAGATGTTCAATCGCAGCATTTGATCCTCATGCACCTGATATGTACCTTCCGGATAATACCGTTCTGTCGTATCAGCGATGACTCCGCGCTTTTGAAGCCGGGACAGCAGAACACGAAGCGGCATATCACCCGCTAAAGGTAATACGGTATGCTCCCCTCCTGTTCGAGGAGCGTCCATAAATGGAGCAAAGTCTGGATATGAGTCCAGTTGCTCATGCACCGTGTGCATCCGGGCAGCATAGCGGTTACGAATCACTTTCCTGTGATGAGCAAACATTCCGCTGTGGACATAGATCTCCAGAGCAGCTTGAGACAGAACAGAAGTGTCGATATCGAGCATTTTTTTGTAAGCCCCAAAAGATTGAATTAGTGGTGAGGGCAGAACAGCTACACCAATGCGCAGACCTGGAAACAAAATTTTGGAGTAACTCTTCAGGTAGATGACCCGGCCTTCGGTATCATAGGACCATAGCGGGTCCTGTTTCGTATTGTCCTCCAGATCAGCCAGATAATCGTCCTCCACCAGATAGACATCGTACCGCTGTGCAAGCCGGATTAGTTTCTTTTTCTCAGCAACAGTCAAAGATGTGCCAATCGGATTGTGAAAGCGCGGCATGACATAGAAAAACTTGATATCTTCCTCAGCGAACTGACGTTCAAGTGATGCCCAATCCAGCCCGTCCAGAGCACGTCTCACACCGGCAATCGGCACATTTAATCCACTCAGTAGGGAGGGCATATTATGATAGGTCGGTAGTTCAAGCAGTACTTTTCTCTTTCCATTGGGGAAAGGCATCAATGCAAGTACAGCCAGTGCCTGTTGCACACCTGACGTGATAAAAAACTGCTCCGTTCTCGCAAACACCTGATAATCCGCAAACTGCTTCTGCAACAGCAGAATAAGCGAAGGTAATCCCTGATCCGTGCCATACATAAATAACTCTGCCTGCTTCTTCTCCATCGCCTGATCCACACAGTGACGAAAGTCTGCATAAGGGAACACCCTTGGATCGGGAGCAGCTGAAGCAAAGTCCAACGTTCCCTGCCAGTCCATGTCCTGAGCACCTGTCCCGTTCTGTACGGCATAATAACCGGATTGAGGTATGGCATACACCAAATGCCGCTGTTCCAGCCACTCATATGCACGAATAGCCGTGCTTACACTGCATTGATATTGTTCTGCTACAACTCGAACTGCTGGCAGTCGAATGCCCTTATCAGCCCACTGGCGACGATCCTGCTGCTGCATCTGTTCCTGAATCCATTGCTTTAACGCTTCGGCAATCACTTCGTATTTTCTCAATGCACCCATCCCTCTCCAACAACTGTACCGATACAGTTTAACCTTTTATCTATTGTAGCACGATGCACCTGGCAGTATATTGAATAAGGCCAGCACATGCCTTGAACCTGACATAATTCAGGATAATGAAAGATAAAGCGCTATGACTACTGTATTGGAGGAGCATTCATGAACACAACACACACTCGGGGATACGCCTATATCGCAGCTGTATTGTACGCAGCTATTATCGGTCTATCTTTTTTATTTGTTAAAATGACCGTCACTGTTGCACATCCCATTGATGTGCTTGCCCACCGATTCGCGCTGTCGCTGATCGTTGTCAGCATTCCTGTCATTTTTGGCTGGATCAAAATCCGACTGAGCCTTCGTGATATGTGGCGCATCATTCCACTGGGGCTTTTATCTCCCGTCTTATTTTTTGCCTTTCAAGCCTTTGGACTTGTCTCTTCCAACTCATCGGAAGCCGGAATTATTCAGGCTATGGCCCCTGTATTCACACTCGTTCTCGCTTCAGTTTTCCTGAAAGAACGTACATCAACGATGCAGAAGCTGTTCCTGCTACTGTCTGTCGCCGGAGTGGTCTTTATTTTCATAATGCAAGGAAGTGGCATGTCTATAGGTAACCTGAAGGGTATTGCATTATTGCTACTATCCACGGTCTGTTTTGCAGGGTATGGTGTGCTTGCAAGACCATTAACCCAGAAGTATAAACCAATGGAATTAACCTGGGTCACACTGATGGTTGGCTGTGTTGTATTTAACGCCGCTTCCCTGATCCGACATGCGTCCAACGGCTCCATGATGGACTACATCAAACCGCTTGGAGATACATCCTATCTGGGTGCACTCGCTTATCTGGCAATTCTCTCCACCATGATCTCTACCCTGCTTGCGAGCTATGCCCTTACTCATCTGGAGGCTTCGCAAATGAGTGTATTCAGCAATCTGTCCACGCTCATCTCCATCGTAGGAGGTGCATGGATATTGCATGAACCAGTGGGTAGCCATCACTATATTGGTGCATTGTTAATTATCGCCGGTGTGCTTGGCACCAATATGAGCGGTCGCAAACATAGGCTGGTCAGTGGGATACAAGCATGATTCCCCATATTGAGACAGCGCGGAAGTTGGTTCGCCGGTTCAACGAGTTATACGCTCCCATCCTCCCCAACCCCCGCATTTTGACTGGAGAGCGGCTCGGGAAACGATCTTAGAGGTAAAAGAAGCCATGGGTATTCGTTATTTCGACTGACGGTATGAAGCGCTCCAATCACGTTAACACTGCTGAGGACAGTCTACTGGGAAAAGGGGACCCCTCAGCATGAAACGAACACAACCTTCTTTTTTACAAGCTATGATGTTGATCATGTTGTCCGTTGGCTTGATCAGCCATGTTCTGATTATTCCTGCCCTTTTGGCTGCGGCCAAAAGGGATTCTTGGATTTCCGTCCTGTTATCAGCCGGACCATTTCTGATATTTGCGCTAATGCTCGCCTATGTCTCTCGTTTCCTCCAGCATCAAACCCTGCATGAATGGTTAACATCCCGTCTCGGCAAGCCTATCGGTCTGTTCTTTCGAGTGGGTAACAGTCTCTTTTTTCTGAGCGCAATCTATTTCACCCTGCACGAAACCACGACTTGGGCCAAAACAAATTACCTGACAGAAACGCCAATATTGGTAACCAGTATTGCTTTGATGACTCTCTGTGCCTACGCTGCGTATAAAGGTATTCGTTCACTGGCATTTACGGCAGGATTGATCCTTCCACTGGTGGTACTGCTGGGCTTCTATGTTGCCATTGTGAACACTCAATATAAGGATTACAGTCGTCTACTGCCTGTGTTAGAACATGGCTGGCATCCAGTGCTGAATGGCATGATTTACAGTCTTGCAGGCATGTTTGAACTGCTGTTCATCTGGTATATCCAGCCTCACCTCACCAAACGTATACGTGTATGGCAGTATCTGATGCTCGCACTCATTCTTGTGGGACTGACAGTCGGCCCACTCATCGGGGCGATTGTGGAATTTGATCCTTTTGAGGCTGCCAAAATGCGATATCCCGCCTTTGAAGAATGGCGAATCGCCTCCTTGGGCAAATACATCGCCCAGACCGACTTCTTTTCCATCTACCAGTGGCTCGCAGGCTCGTTCACCCGTATTAGTCTCGCCATGTATATTGTAGTAGAAATATGGAATATTAAGAGCTCCACCAGAAGACTCATCAGTTGTATCTCATTAGGTGCTTTCTTTATTCTGATCATGTTATACCCTCTGGATGATATGACCTTCGAAAAGCTTCTGGTCGAATACATATTCCCGTTCAATCTCGTATATCTGAGCGGACTTGCGATTATCGCGACGACGGTTGCCTTTATCCATTCACGCCATCAGAGGAGGAAACATCATGGAGCATCAAGCGATTAACACCACGTCCCATGAAACACTGCTTGCCTCTTTGAAAGAGCAGTTCGATCCATGTGCAGATGTCGTTATTCAGACCTTTCCTGTCAAAGATGAATCGGATCAGCCCGTAATTCTGCTTTATTGCGACGGTCTCGTCGACGGTAAACAAATTAACCAATTTATTATTCCTCGTCTGGAAAAGCACTCTCTGATCATTGAGGAATCACATCCTAAAGAACTGGGATTAACATTGAATCCGCTGGATGACCTCACAGATACTAACAAGCTTAATATGTTGATATTTAGTGGACAACTACTGATCATTTTCGGCAATGGTGTGCAGTCCTGCAGTGTGGATATTGCTGATATCCCGGGACGCAGTCCAGAAGAATCAGCTATTGAAACATCAGTTAAAGGCCCGCGCGATGGATTCACCGAAGAACTCACTACCAACGTGGCCCTTATACGCAAACGAATGAAAACATCTTCGATGTGTTATGAGAAATATGTCAAAGGCGGTCGTACCCAGACAGCCATTGGACTTCTATATGTAAAAGATATTATCAATCCAGACATTCTGAAAGAAGCTCGGCACAATCTGGATCAGATTGAGATTGATGGCATTCTGGGTACCTCAATCATGGAACGAGCTGTCATGGGAGGGATTCGGAGTATCTTTCCACTTACAGATAATACCGAGCGTCCTGATTTTGTCGTTGATTCCCTGTTAAACGGACGTTTTGCCGTTCTCATTGAAGGTTCTCCTGTAGCGGTCATCGCACCAACTACACTTTTCAATCAATTGAAGTCTCCGGAGGACGAAAGTACACCCTTTTTCATCGTTACTTTCGAACGAATTTTGCGTATATCCGGACTGCTGATTGCCTGTTTCTTCCCAGCCTTCTATATCGGCCTGACCAGTTTCAATGTGGAACAGATTCCCCTGCCTCTTCTGGCAACGATTGCTGGCACTCGAATGGGCCTGCCCATGCCGGTGACACTGGAAGCGTTCCTGATGATTTTTATGTTCGAGCTATTTAACGAAGCTGGGCGTAGGTTGCCACGTGCATTGGGGCAAACGGTCAGCGTTGTCGGCGGGCTTATTATTGGAGATGCTGCCATTCGCGCCGGGATTACGTCCCCTACCATTATTGTCACGGTAGCGATCTCGGTCATCTCTAGTTATATTCTCGTGAACACTGTGCTAAGCGGGGCTACTGCCCATATCCGGATCGGGATGTTACTCATCTCTTCCATTCTTGGATTATTCGGTTTTATGATCGGACTATTAGCCTTGTTGGTGCACCTCGTATCGTTGGAGTGTTATGGCGTATCCTATCTGTCACCTGTATCTCCCTACATTCCCGGAGACTTCACTCAGGCCGTATCCATGCCACCTTCCATGAAAAGAACCAAGCGCCCAGAAGCACTTCATACACAGGATTCTACCCGCCGGAGGAAACGTCCGTGAAACGATGGGTATCCATAAGTGGCCTTCTTATAAGCTGCTTGATCCTGCTAACGGGGTGCTGGGATTCCAAAGAGGTGCAAAGTATAAACTTCATTACGGCGATAGGAATTGACTATGTAGACAACCAGTATATTGCGTATGCCCAACTGATTGACTTCTCCAGTATTGCAAAACAGGAAACACCAACTTCCCGGGAGACAAGGGATATCTGGACTGGACGGGGCGAGGGTACAACACTGAACATGGCTATTAACGACTTGTATGAAACGTCACAGCAGCTAACACTCTGGACTCATGTTAAAGCTATTGTTTTATCCAAAAGAGTCTTGGATGGTCGACTGGAGGATATCTTTAATACACTTCTTCATTCAGGCCAATTGAGATATACACCCTGGATCTACGCTACAGAGCATAACATTCCGGATGTACTCTCTCCCTCTGCATTGTTGAACCAATCCGCCCAGACCATTGAATTATTTGAGCCCATGAGACTATACAAACAGCATTCCGCTTACGAACCTATCCGGCTCCATCAGCTACTTGATGGATTACGGGAACCCGCTTCTGTCGTTCTTTTACCCTCGGTGTCAACGAGGAACGAGACTTGGTTCAACGGCGATAAAACGCCCCCCCTTGTTAGAATGGATGGATTTTATGTGATATCCAAAGGCACAAGTCAGGGTAGAGTTGCAGGCGCAGACGCAGATGGTACACGATACGTAAATTATGAGCGGGTACATCAGTACCCACTATATGTATATGGGAATGGTGGAAAAACTCCTGATTTAACCTTGTTGCTTCATCATCCCAAGACAAAAATCAAGGCGAAGAAGCAAGGTGATGGCATCACCTTTGATCTGGTTACCACGGTCAAAAGCGCCATCACCGAAGATCATGGGGCTCCTCGGTCTCCAGATGCCATGGAACAAGAAGCCGAGAAACAGATCGAATCCCAAATCCGAGATACGTTCGAAAAAACCAAGGAACGCAAGATCGATTCATACGGTCTTGTGGAACACTTATATCGCCACAACCTTCCCTTATGGAAACAGGAAGTCTATAACCGGGCGGATCCACTCCAACGTTTTAAGCTTGGAAAAGTGGAGGTTCACGTGGATATCCTGAATGCGAGCACGTATAAATACAGTGAATAAATGAAGAAATAGAAGCCCCGTACCTGCATTGAATGCAAGGTTACGGGGCTTCTTACCATCTCCAGCCATGCTGTCGATTGGGGAAGTTATCCTAATGGATACGCCATGACACTCATCAAAGCCAATTCAGGCTGGGTCGTGTCCAAACGACTGTACTGGACGATAACAGGGATATTGCTCGAAACCGTAATCGCATAAGGCACGCCCGGTGGAATAGACTGCTCCCCGAATCGTAGCGATGCAGTGCGAATGTGCTTTGTCCTTCTCGCTGGCACTTCGGCGACCATACCTTCGAGTGGTTCTCTGTCTTCAAAATAAATCGTGATGTGCAGCTCCGCATCCGTGGCACTGGTGTTCAGTACACAGATGCTCTCATGACTCTCCAATGTGCCCCGGCTCTCCGGGGGAATGTAACCATCCGGAATGACCCAGTAGGTGTGACCTGTAGTTGCTGAAACATTCTTACGGGCAGATGTGCCTGATTTTGTCTGGTCAGGTGTCATTGATATACATCCTCCTTTTTTTTGCGAGTGCAATATAGGTTAAAAATGCGTGGGCTCGCGGGGCAGCCGCTTTGGCGGGCGGATCGGGCTGTGGGCCGCTGTTGGCTCGGGATTTCTTGGGCTCATTCGCGGGGGCAACTCTTAAAACCTGTGGGCTCGCGGGGCAGCCGCTTCGGCGGGCGGATCGGGCTGTGGGCCGCTGTTGGCTCGTGATTTCTATTCAATTCCCCCTCAGCAGGGGAAATCCCGCTCCAAAGGCGGACGCTTCGCTCCCTCTACCCGATTCCGCCCTCCTCCGCTGCTACGCTCGCCTGTTTTTTAAAAGTTTATTGCCTACGCTATTCGCTGGGCAACTTTTGCTGGCTCGTTACTTCGTTTAACTCGCTACAGCTTTTAAACCCTGAATAGCTCGCAGGACAGCCGCTTTGGCGGGCGGATCGGGCTGTGGGCCGCTGTTGGCTCGTGATTTCTATTCAATTCCCCCTCAGCAGGGGAAATCCCGCTCCAAAGGCGGACGCTTCGCTCCCTCTACCCGATTCCGCCCTCCTCCGCTGCTACGCTCGCCTGTTTTTTAAAAGTTTATTGCCTACGCTATTCGCTGGGCAACTTTTGCTGGCTCGTTACTTCGTTTAACTCGCTACAGCTTTTAAACCCTGAATAGCTCGCAGGACAGCCGCTTTGGCGGGCGGATCGGGCTGTGGGCCGCTGTTGGCTCGGGATTTCTATTCAATTCCCCCTCAGCAGGGGAAATCCCGCTCCAAAGGCGGACGCTTCGCTCCCTCTACCCGATTCCGCCCTCCTCCGCTGCTACGCTCGCTGTTTTTTAAAAGTTTATTGCCTTCGCTATTCGCTGGGCAACTTTTGCTGGCTCGTTATTTAATTAACTCGCTTAATTATTAAGGGCATGAACCTACCGCAGATACATCTGCAACGGTTGCAATTGCAACTCGCGGATGGCTTCTGCTACCTGCTGGGCAAGGCGGCGGGCGCCTCGTTCCTGAAAATGCGTGTTATCCTCCACGCCTGAGGGGAAGTTCACATACTCGCCTGGCAGTACCCACATGAAGTCGTCCTTGGTGCCTTCAACGCCCGCCTGCTCGAACAGAAAACGGCTGCGCTCAGCCAGATCGATCAGCGGAACATCTTCCTCTTCTGCCAGCTCACGCACTGCGATGATATAATCGCCATGCGTATCGGTCAATGTGCCATCATCCGCGAAATAGCGCCGATGCACCGGGGTGATGAGCACCGGACGAGCCTTGGCTTCGCGTGCAGCATCGATATACTTTTTCAAATATTCCTTATATGTTGTGAATGGGTCCGTCCCACGTTCAGGGTCCGGCTTCTCATCGTTATGTCCAAATTGAATAAACAGAAAATCTTCAGGCTTGATTCGCTCCAGAATGGCGCTTAATCTTCCTTCATTAATAAAACTGCGGGAACTGCGCCCTGACTGGGCGTGATTATCCACTGCCACATCATGTTTGAACTGTGCTGGCAATAACTGGCCCCAACCGCAATACGGATATCCACTTTCCGGCTGATCTGTTACGGTTGAATCCCCAGCAAGAAATACGGTCATGGTCTGATTTGCAAGAGTAATCTCCAAAGCATTAATTCTCGGTGCAGGACCGGAGAATGACAGACGAAGTCTGCCGCCGCGAACAACAACCGAGAATCTAACCTCTGCGCATTGTCCGGGAAGTGTGCGAATGGTTGGCAGTACAAGTCTGCCTTCACCAGCTTTCACGCGGGTCACTGTCTCAGCCAATTCATCCCCTGCAACAAGTAATACTTGGTAGGTTCCGTCGGGAACATCCACGATGAACGATGCTTTGAGCGGAATACAGAAACCTGAACGCAATCGGGCAGACATGGTTGTCTGCCCCGGATTGTTATGATGTTGTTTCGAGGGATCCGACACATCGTCATCACGAATGCGTTGTTTCTCATACACCAGGGATCCTGCCTCGAATCCGTACCCTCCGCGTTCCTCATATGCGGTTGTTGCAGTTACTTTCAGATAATCCCCTGTCTCATCTGCTCTTCCCGAGTCTGGTCCAAAGTTAAACTTCCAGCTGGTCACGGACACTGCCTTGCCCTCTGCCGCTGCCTCCATGGCAACGGCCTGACTACCCTGAGCTTTATTCAAAAGCGATAACCTCCTTGGTTAACTTTCGTAAACGTTCATTCGGGCGAAGATACGAAGATACAGTAATCTGGCTTATCCTTTCAATCCGCTGGTGCTCATCCCTTGAACAATTTGTTTCTGGAAGATGAAGAACACAGCTACAACCGGAACCAGACTGACGATGGACATGGCGAACATTGCACCCCAGTTGGAAGCAGATTCGCTATCGAGGAACATTTTCAGCGCCATCGACACGGTGTATTTATCAGGCGAGTTCAGGTACAATACCGGACCGAGCAGATCCTCCCATCTCCAGTAGAAGGAGAAAATGGCTGCAGTCGCCAGAGAAGACTTGATCAGCGGCATAATAATCTGGATATACAGTCTGAATTTGTTACATCCATCGATGGTTGCAGCCTCATCCAGCTCCTTCGGAATCGTTCGAATGAACTGTACCATCAGGAAGATGAAAAACGGCATTCCGAAGAATGTAGGTACAACGATTGGCAAGATAGTATTCAGCCAGCCGAGCTTCGTGAAAATGATGTACTGAGGAACCAATACCACGTCATGTGGCAACATCAGTGTTAACATCATCAAGGAAAACCAGAACGTGCGTCCCTTGAAATTCAGTCTGGCAAAACCAAAAGCGATCAGCGATGACGATATCACAGCACCGATGGTAGATATCACTACGATTACAAGTGAGTTCGTGATGTAATCCATGAACGGTCTTCCCGCTGTGCCTTTCCAGCCATCTACATAGTTGCTCCAGATCCACTCCGCAGGAAACAGGGTATCCGCTGTGACGAATATCGTACGGCTTTCCTTGAATGAACTGAAGAGCATCCAAAGTACGGGATACAACATTAGGAGGGCAAGAGCTGCAACGAACAGGTGATAAATGGGCCATTTCACATTTCTCCAAACCATCGTTACTTCCCTCCTTCAGATTCGTAGAACACCCAGTACTTGGATGTCAGGAACACAGCTACCGTGAGTATACCGATCATGATCAGCATGATCCAAGCCATGGCCGAAGCATAACCCATGTTGTTAAACATAAATGCCTGACGGAACAGATATAGAGAGTACAGCATCGTACCGTCCATTGGACCGCCTTCGCCTTTGGAGATAATATAGGCAGGTACAAACGTCATGAATGCTCCAATCGTCTGCATAATCATATTGAACAGGACGATCGGGCTAAGCAGTGGCAAAGTGATGCTGAAAAATTTCCGTATAGGGTTCGCGCCATCCACACCTGCTGCCTCGTACATCTCAGTAGGGATATTTTTGAGACCAGCCAGGAAGATCAGCATGGACGAACCAAACTGCCACACAGACAGTGAGATGAGCATAACCAGGGACGCATTCGGGTCACCAAACCAGCTTATAGGCCCGATCCCGATTGCCGTTAGAGCACTGTTGATAACACCCTCATTACTGAAGAGGTTACGCCACATAATGGATACGGCCACACTACCACCGATTATGGATGGCAGGTAATACAGCGTCCGGTACGTTCCAATCATACGAGAGCCAGTGTTTAGGACCATCGCTACGAAGAGGGCAAAGATCAACCTTAACGGTACCCCAATGAATACATACAGAAACGTCACTTTGACCGAGTTCCAATATTTCGGGTCATCAAAAAACATTTTGGTGTAGTTATCAAGCCCAATCCACCGCGGAGAAGTGAACAAGTTATAACTCGTGAACGACATATATAAGGACACAAACATGGGGATGAGTGTGAAGCCCAGGAAACCAATAATAAACGGGCTTATGAACGCATATCCAGTTAAGTTTCTACGTAACGACGAATACTGCCTCAATGGAACGAACCTCCTTCATGGATCAGCTTGCTCCCTCATCCTGGCTTCGGTCATCTGGACGGGGAAAGGCCCTCGCATTTGCGAGTAGCCCCATTCCCGACCATCCCTGAAGTGGGACGAGCAAGCCATCATTCAACTGTTATTTATTGTTCGCAAGTACAGATTCGGCGTTCTTGCGGAATGTCTCTGCTGCTTGTTCAGGTGTAATTTTGCCAAAGTTCAATTCTTCAACCACATCTGCCAGGGAAGAGATTACTTCAGGTGAACCAACCGGTGGCGGAGAACTCATTGGTGAAGCCTTAGGCTCCATGGCTGCTACGAATTCAAAGACTTGTTTCGTTGCGTCACTCAGCTCAGGTGCGATAGCTTCTTTGATTGCTCCTGAAATTGGCACACCGCGCTCACCTTTGATCAGTTTGTTGGCTTCCACGTCATTCACCCAGAAATCAATGAATTTAGCCGCTTCTTCCTTCACTTTGGAGTTGGACGTCACACCCCAGTACATACTTGGCTGCATATATAGTCCTTTTTCCATATCTGGTCCTGGCATTGGGGCGATTTCGAGTTGACGGTTCGCTACCTGTTGTAAGGCTACGAACTGGTTGGACCATTGCCACACGCCAATTCCTTTTTCCTTCACGAGATCTGATTCCTCAATAATGCCTTTGGTTTGGTTGGCTACATCCGGCGTAGGTGCTGCACCTTGCTCGATCATGCGGCGCATAAGTCCGAAGAACTCCACAAACAATTGATCATCATCATAACCAAGACCTGTTCCTTCCGCATTGTAAAGCGACAATCCTTTGGTACGCAGGAAGTAGTGGAAGAAAATATCCGGAGCTATCCCTCCATCCAAATACAGACCTTTATCTGCGGTTTGTTTACCCAGTGCTTCGTACGATTCCCAAGTCATATTGTCAGGGATTGCATCCACGCCTGCTTTTTTAAGCAATGCCGGATCATATTGGAAGCCCAGAACGTTAACACCGGCAGGTACACCGTATTGTTTACCGTTAATTACACCTGTGCTGATAACATTCTCGGACACATCGTCCACTTTGATCTGGTTGCCAAGATAAGGCGCTAGATCCTCAAGCTGACCATTCTGTGCATATTGGCTGATGTAGGAAATATCCATCTGAACGATGTCAGGCAACTGATTTGCCGCTGCTTGTGGTGCGAGCTTTTTCCAGTAGTCATCAAATGAAGCATATTCCACGTCGATTTTGACATTCGGGTTTTTCGATTTGTACAGGTCGATGACCTTCTGTGTATATTCATGCCTTGCATCCGAGCCCCACCAAGCGATCCGCAGGGTAACTGAGTCATCTCCAGATGCTCCTTCATTTCCCCCACCTGAGCTACATGCCGCTGTAAACACGAGCAAAGCAGCCATCATCAGGAATATTGCCTTTTTCACCATGCCAATCTCCCCTTTTATGTTGATATGGTTGTATGAAAGAGTTATCTTCTCGTTTCTGATAACGCTTTCACAAACTTGTTAATGTCATTTTCGCAAATGTACGACCATAGTTGAATACACAAAACCGTCTTGTTGGTTCAAAAAACAGAGGAGGACAACAGTCCCCTCTCGGCGCTGTTCGTCCTCCCCAGACATGAATCACATGATTGGCAGTCCATTGTTATATGCCGATTCTGCGGAATTCCGTAGGTGTCATACCAGTCCACTTTTTGAACACCTGACTGAAATATTGTGAATTCCCGCCAAATCCGAACAATTCAGCAAGCTCGAATACTTTCACATCTCCGCCTCTGCGAATATGGTCACATGCGCGTTCAATGCGCAGGCGATTCACGTAGTTGGAGAAATTCTCTCCTGTGACTTTTTTGAAAATCTTGCCCAGGTAATCTGGATTCATATAGAGCATCTGATGGGCAACTCCATTGAGAGAGAGATCCGCCTCTCCATAATGACGATCCACGATATCCATCATCTTCTCCACGGCAGAAGACTGGCGACTGATATGGTTTTTGTAATAACCGGAAGTTAATCGGGCTGTACTGCTTGCAACAAAAGACTTCAAACCAGATAACGTATCGATATGCGGCAGTTCTGCCATACGCTGGGTGAATTCCGTTGCCTCCTCAGGTGGACAGACATGCACCATCGCCGAGTAGAGCTGCACTACATAAGAGCGAGTCACCTCGATTTCCAGCTGCTGACGTGATAATAGATCAAACAGACGCTCCACCTCTACCGCTGTTTCCTCGGTATTGCCCGATTTGATCAACTGACACAGTTGCTCGGCATCCTGTTCTACATGCAATCCGTCGCATTCTCCGGCCAGTACCAGATCATTCTTCGTAATCAGCTTGCCTTCACCGATAAAGAAGCGATGGTTCAGATACTGCAACGCCTCACGAAACAACCGCCGGGACTGAATCATTCGATCTGCTTCACTCAGCGCAGCGGTCACTTCCAATTTATATAGTCTGGTGAATGCAGCCCTAACCTCTTCAATACTTTCTTTCAGTCCGGCCGGATCAGCTGAATCCGCGAGCAGAATGAGGAGTTTGCCTTCAATGGTTGTGCTTAACAGGACATGTGGGAGCAGGTCACTGGCAATGTTTTTGATCGCAAATAAGTGACTGTAATCATGTTCGTCTACAATTCGGAACAGCAGTAACCGAACTGCGTTCTCTTCAAGCTCCAGATCAAACAGCTCCTGATAATACTCCAGATCAACCGGCCCATAGGTGCGGTTGGTCATGAACTCCAGCAGAAATTGCTCCTTCACATGTGGAAGGACACGCTGCAATCGCTGTTTCATCTCACCGGCAACATGCTCCTTCACCTGGGCATCCTGATGTTCCTGTAACAGTTCAGTTAACGCATCATGGATCTGATTCTCGTTGCAGGGCTTGAGCAAATAATGCTTCACACCATATTGCATCGCTCTGCGGGCATATTCGAACTCCTTGTAGCCGGATAACATAATGAAACGTACTCCCGGGTATGCTTCAGATGCCTTCTCTATGAGTCCGAGACCATCCAGACCTGGCATGGAAATATCCGTAATAATAATATCGGGTCGCGACTGCCCAATTTTGTCCAATGCTTCGATCCCGTTCCTCGCTGTACCCACCAATTCCGTACCTGCCGCGGCCCAATCGACCACTTGGGAAATCCCCTCCAGAATGACACGTTCATCATCTACGAGCATCACTTTGTACATCGTCATCGTCCTCTCTGATCCAAGGTATGCTGATCGATACTACAGTTCCTGATCCGGGCTTGCTGCTCATCACCATTCCACCTTCATCACCGAAGGTCAGTCTGATTCGTTCCTGGATGTTAGATAACCCAATGCCCTGTCCTCTTGTCTGAATACGTCCTTCGTGTAGCTGTTCCAGGAATTCCGGTGTCATCCCCGGACCGTCGTCCTCAACTTCAATAATCACCTTATCTCCCTCTGCTCTCGCCCGAATCCGAATCCGGCAAGGGTCAATGCTTGGTTCGAGTGCATAATGTATGGCGTTCTCCACCAGAGGCTGTAATGTTAACTTCGGTATCCGCGCCGTTCCTACCTCCGGGGCAATCTCCATATCGAAGTCCAGTCTTTCCTCAAAACGAGTGCGCTGAATCGTCACGTAACTGCGGACAATGTCCAGCTCTCTTTCCAGCGTGATCCACTTCTCGGACATATTCACAGAGCTACGCAGCAGAAATCCGAGAGCCTCAACCATTTCCGAGATCTGTCGTTGCTTCTGTACTTTAGCCAGCCAGTTAATCGATTCCAGCGTGTTGTATAAAAAATGTGGATTAATCTGCGCCTGAAGCGCTTTCAACTCCGTCTCACGAATCACCAGTTGCTTCGCATAATTCTCATCAATCAATTCACGTATCCGTTGAAGCATCATCTTGAATGTGCGATGCAGCAGCCCAACCTCATTCTGTGGAGATATCGGAACATTGCCGAGAGCAGCCTCCTCCAGCTTATCCAAATCGCCTTTTTCGATATTACGCATCTTTTTGATCAACTGTGCAATCGGATGGGTAATACTGCGAGAGAATCTCGCTCCAATGATAAGCGCCGCCAGAAAAATCATGATGAAGATCACCGTGACCAACTGTTTGACAAACTGGATCTTTTTAAACATCTGGTCAAACGGGGTTGTGTACAGATAGGTCCAATCCGTATAGGAAGAATGAGCACGAGCTACAAAGTGTCTCCCCTGCTCCAACATGGCAATTCCATAGGGCTGGGTACGCTTCAGTTCAGACTCAATCTCGGCTTCACTGACCGACGATTCTGTTGGATAGATCACTTCTTTTCCATCCGTAATGAGTAATTGGGAGTCCTCAGCCGGTTCTTGCATCTGGTCCTGTACAATTCGGTCCAGCCGGACGCGGATGATCAGTGTGCCAAGGTCCTCCAATGTAAATGCTCCGCCAATAAAGGATTTCACCTGTCGAACCGACAAGAGTCGGGACTGTTTATCCCCACTGGTATGCCATGCATTGGAGCCCGAGTATTGCTGTCCCAGTGCAACCAGTTCCTTTTGCTTCGACTCCGAAATTCCCTCCCGATTGCCTGCGGCCATAACGTTATTATCATTATCGATAAATAGCATGGAATAGACGTATTTTTCGGAACCGGCATATGCGACTAACCTGTTAGTAATTTTTTTACGCAATCCATTTTTCTCGTAACCCGTTTCGGCCTTTTTCAGTTGGAGCAGATATTGCTGAAGCGGCTCGTCCGACATCACCTTGAAGGAGAGATTAGAAATTTCACGAAGTTGATTCTCAATACCTACCGAAGACATATTGAGGACCTGCGAGGATTTCTCATAGATCTGGCGGTCATAGATGCTGAACACATATCGGAGTACGGACGCATAAAACGTAAAGCTGATCAACATCAAAAGTCCGATGAGAAGAATCGTTTTGTGATGAATCGGCAGTGTTGTGAAAGCGTTCTTAATTTTGTTCATCCTAAGCGCTCCTTTGGCTTGCGAGGGGTGCCTGTCATACTATGCATTAGTGGTTTTATTGTAAGTTATTTTCATATTTACACATCCATTGGTCATCTGACAAGATATATTTATGCAACATTTTAGGTCATTAGAGAAGGTATACATCTGTGTCAGCAACTCAAAAAGAACACAAAACAGCCAGAATACCTTGAACAGATCAAGGTATTCTGGCTGTTGAATAACATCATGTTAAAGTATGAAATACAATTTACGGGTTAACAAAAACAGTTTTCAGCTTCGCTACATACTGCACATCAAAGCCAAGACCTTCAGCCACCATGGCAAGTGGTACATATGTTTTGGACTCTTTGCCTACCTTATTCAGGAATGCAGGTGTATCCACAGTAACCGATGCTCCATTTACCTTCACAGCATTGGCACCAATCTTCACAGCAACTTTCCGGTCTCCATATGTAATGGTTGCGGTTGAAGTTTTGTTATCCCACACCGTAGTAGCCCCGACAGCGTTTACGATGTCTTGAATCGCCACAAAGTTTTTGCCGTTACGGATAATCGGTTTGTACGGAGTATTTAATGTTTTGCCACTCACAATAATGTTCATCGGCTCACCTGTCGCAGGTGCAGTCAGCTTGGTGTAGTCGCCCCAGATTGTTTTGGCAAATACTTCGGCAATGGCCGCATATCCAAATTGGTTCGGGTGGAAATCACGATCTTTGATCATATGTGTCATCGTGCCTTCACCACCAACAAACTCCTTGGCCACGTGTGCGACTTTGACATCGGTACCCTGAGCAGTGAATTGTGCTGCAATGCCATCAATGGTCTGTGTGAAACCTTGAGATGCCTCCATCAGTTTGGCATAGAGTGCCTTGCCTGCTACTTCTGGCATCGGTTGATACTGATCGGCGATGACAATTGTAGCTGTCGGATTAATTTCATGGATATCATTAATCGTTGCACTTACATTGGCTGTATATGTTGCGAGTAATTCTTTTACCTTCGCTTGCAGATCCTGATCACTCAGTTTGTCTGCTGTACCGAGAAGCTCAGATACATCATTTCCCCCAATGGTAATTGCAATCAGATTGGCCTGTGCTACACTCTCACGGATTGCAGCAGTATTGGCTCCGATCTGTCCCGCTCTTGGATCAGGAAGACTTGGTTGAATGGCTTCAGAAGTCAGCGTTTTGCCATCCTTAATTGCAGTAGTAAAGTTTTTCAGACCACTGGTTTTCAATCCGGCAATCCCGTAGTTGTCCACCTGTGTACGTCCATGCAGCAAACCTTGCTCCTGGAGACGTTCTACATAACCATAAGGCAATTCTTTTGTGTTGGGCTCATAACCTACCGTTATGGAATCTCCCAATGTGACGATGCGGAACTCCTTGGTTGCGGCTACTGCATCTTTCTTCGCTGTCAGCGAAGTCTTGTTTGTACCCGCTGGCAATACACCGGTTTTGGTGTCAGCCGCGTGTGCAGGCAATGCAGATGATGTAAAGAGCAGCATTCCTGCCAACATGCTTACCGTTAAACCGGCAGCTGTATTTTCCCATATACGTTTACGCTTCATTCAGGTAGCACTCCTTCTCGCAAATCTATAATTACACTAATATATAGTACATTGGTCATTCCAATGACATAGGTTGGTGTTACTCTATTCTATCATTTTAAAGTAGGTGTTGTCCTCTCTACTGAGAGCACACATGAAATAACAGACTCCCTGAAGGGGAGCCTGTTATTTACTAAGTTCAGATATGACGTTCTGTGATTAATTAAGATTGCGGCTTATCTGAATCTTCAGCAATCAAATGACCCTTGTCGCTCTCCGGTTTGTTCCCGGTAGCTCGCTCCAGATATCGATCATAACGATCATCCAGTTCACGTGCCATCTTCCGGTACTTTAACGTTTCCTCGACAATTGGATCACGTTCTGTCTGGATTCGCACTTCATATTTGGGAGGAATCAGCTGGCGTTCACGCTGATTGGTGTCGCCGGACTCTTCCATGTCCCCTTCCGTCAGCATATCACTGAGCCGTCGTTCCAGTTCTTTGGATTCATCCATTGTTTTCGCTCCTTATAATGAATTTCATTCCAAGCCGGTAGCCTTCGCTTCCTTCAGCACATCCGTCAGTGCATCATGGATTTTGCCATTGCTGGCAACGACATGATTCACAGACAGTTGGTAAGGCGTTCCGATGGTATCGGTCACCTTGCCACCAGATTCTTCAACCAGCAGCGCACCTGCGGCAATATCCCACGGTTTCAATCCAACTTCGGTGTAGGCGCTGAGACGTCCTGCGGCAACATATGCCAGATGGAGGGCGGCAGATCCGCCTGCACGCAAGTTACGAACTTGCGGAGCAAGCGCCTGCACAGCGGCCATATTCAGTGGCAACGCAAAGGTTGTGTCTGCCGGGAATCCAACCGCAATCAGGCTCTGAGCCAGTTCTTGTTCACCAGATACAAGCATCCGGTTTCCGTGAACATATGCTCCTTTCCCTTTTTCCGCAACAAACATTTCATCACGGGAAGGGTCGTAGATCACGCCGACAATGACTTCACCATTGTGAGCCAATGCGATGGACACCGAATAAAACGGAAATCCGTGTACAAAGTTTGTCGTTCCATCCACAGGATCAACAATCCACAGGAACTCTTCTTCCTCAGCCTCTTTCAGTGCTTTTGCCGAAGCTTCCGGTCCCGGTTCGACGCCCTCTTCACCCAGAATGGCATGGTGGGGAAAATGCGTAAGAATCAGGCGGCGGATCATCTGCTCCGCTCCTTTATCCACTTCGGTCACCAGATCTTGGGGTGAATATTTGGTGCCAAGTTCAGCTACCGTCCCAAGACGGCTTTTGATCCATTCGCCAGCTTTGGAAGCTGCATTAATGGCAACGGCAGTATAGCTTTTGCTTGTCACGACATAAGGTGTCTTTTCCTTCTCATTCAAAGCGTTCACTCTACTTTCTATATCAATCTACGAAAAGTTGAAATACTTGTTAAAAGTATACGCCCCACAGGTCGTAAAGTTTCTCGTTGCCCAGGCCCCTTTTGGCACTACGGATGAATGATGACGGTAGACTCGTCCACCCACTCCACACCCTCTTCGTGATAGAATGCCAGCTTCTGCATCAGTTGCACAAGAGCCTCATCCTTGCGTTTGGCCTCAATCATCACGTCAAGTCTTGGGGTGTCTGCTGCGATATGACGCAAGAAATCGAGCACAGGCTCTACCTCCACACCATCGGCATGACCTCGCAGATCCTTCTCACTCTTTGGACTGGAGACATGGATTTTGGGTGGCAATGGCTGATCAGCCGGTGAATCTGCCTGGGCAAGCGGTGACTGCCAGGTCTTTAGAATATCAGGCCACAGATCCCATGCCTGTTCTCCTTCGTTGTTCACCCAATGGTGATGGATATCAAGTACCATGGGCAATCCCAAGCGCTGGCACACGGCAAGTGTCTCAGGCGCATTGAACGTTTTGTCATCATTTTCGAGTGTGAGCCGCTCCTGAATGTCCCGATCCAGCTTCAAAAAGTTTTCTTCAAAACGAAGCGCCGCCGAAGGCTTGTCCCCGTATGCACCACCAATATGTATATTGTTCTTGGCAGTGGCATTCAGCCCCATGGCATCCAGCATCCGAACATGATGACGAAGGTCGCGAATCGAGTTGTGCAGAACTTGCTCGCGGGGGGTACTAAGTACGGTAAAATGATCCGGATGAAAGGACACACGCATATGATTTTCCTTCACAAAATCACCAATGGCCGCAAAGTCCTGCTTCAGCGCCGGGAACGGGTCCCAGTCATTCAGGTCCTCGTGTGTTGCCAGTGGAATCAATTTGGAAGAGAAGCGATATACATGAATATGGCTACCCTTGTTGTGCCTGAGCAAACGTAATGTATTGTGCAGGTTCTCGGCTGCAATCCGTTCGAGCTTGCGGATCGCCGCTTCCCTGTCATCGATTTTGTTAAAACTCGACATGGTCATGGTCCGGGAAGGCGAGGCGTTCTCTATAAGCACGGACATTGCCACGTAACCAAAGCGTACGAGCATGAATCTCTTCCTCTCTATTAGGGCGGAGAACCTGCACGGCATATTCAGCCGTCAGGATGTACCGTCACTGTATATAACCAAGTTTTACCCTAAAAGAGTGACCATAATCGTATTCTGGCAAATCCGTCCTTCCAACCCGCACTTACAGTCAATAACTACTCCTGTGCTTGCTCCCCAAAGAACATCTCATCCGCAAGGGCAGTCTGAATGCGTGATTCTTCCTCAGTCAATTTGCGGATGAGTTGCATCTCCACCTCGGTTACCTCTTGCCCCTGGAAGTTGATCTCCGCAATGGAAACCACGATCTTGACGATGGCTACAGCCACGTTATCCGGTGTGTATGCAATCACTTTCTGGCCGGTAGGAAATACCCGGAAGCCCTGTTTGACCATTTTGCCGCGTCCGTATTCAAGCAGTTCGAACAGCTCCTGCTCATTCTTGAACTTGCATACGGAATTGAATTCAGTCTGAAATCCCATGCATATCCCTCCTGATCTTGTGGTCGCAGGCTACGCCTGTACGCCGTTCTCGTAATTCAGTGCCTGCTTGCGGTTGTAACGCTCCAGTGCCAGCTCAATCATGCGATCCAGCAGTTCTGCATACGATACACCTGTCTCACGCCAAAGAAGTGGATACATGCTGTATGGTGTGAAACCAGGCATGGTGTTGACTTCATTAATAAGCAAAGCGCCGTCATTTTTCCGAATGAAGAAGTCGGCACGTGAAATACCGTTACCTTCAATCGCACGGAACGCCTGCAAAGCTGCCTCGCGAATGCGATCTGCGGCCTCTGGGTCCAGTGGAGCTGGAATCAGCATCTGTGATTGACCATCAATATACTTGGCTGCATAGTCATAATACTCACCGGAGGATACGATCTCACCTGGAACGGAAGCCATGGGCTCGTCATTGCCGAGGACGCTGACTTCAACCTCGCGTGCTTCAACGAACTCCTCAATGACAACCTTCGTGTCATACCGAAGTGCAAACTCGACAGCTGTCTTCAACTCATCGCGGTTACGTGCTTTGGAGATGCCTACACTGGAGCCCAGATTTGCCGGTTTGATAAAACAAGGATACCCCAGCTGATCTTCGACCTGTACGATCATTTCGTGCTCTGTCTGCTTCCATTGTGTCGCGTTAAAATACGTAAAGGCACATTGGTCAATGCCAGCCTGTGCAAACAGCTTTTTCATGACCACTTTGTCCATGCCGCCAGCAGAAGCCAGTACACCTGCACCTACATATGGCATATCCGCCATCTCAAACATGCCCTGAATGGTACCATCCTCTCCAAACGTACCATGCAGCAGAGGGAACATCACGTCCAGCGCTTCTGCTCCGCCATACAAACGGCCAAACAGGGCGTTCAGCGCATCCTGCGTTCCACCCGCCGATTGCTCCAGCTTCAAGTCTTCAATCTGCGCGAACGGCGCATGCATGACAGGTCCTTTTTTCCACGTACCCTGCTTGGAGATATAAAAAGGAACCAGTTCATACTTTTCATAATCAAATGCGTTTGTTACAGCAAACGCCGTTTGCAGCGACACCTCATGCTCGCCCGATTTTCCGCCGTACACGACGCCTACTTTTAATTTATCCATACTCATGTGTACCCTCCGATTATCTGTGCCTGATGCTGTCATGCTTGCATGCTCAGCACCCTTGTTATTCTGCTTGCATTATCTGGTCTTATTTTACACGGAACTGGATGTCTGCGTCACCGCATCCCGAAAATCTTTCGTCATCAAAACTCATCTGCAATATGGAAAAGCCGGTATACCGTCCGCTCTGTCCAAGCGTAAGAATCCCGGTAATCCCAAAAGCGGTGACGGCTGCTAACCGTATGTGCGTTAACAAGCGGCATACCGCCCGCATCAAACGCGGTCACAACGGTGCTGTGTTGAAATCGTCCATCTCCATCCCAATCGTAGAGAATAACATCGCCGAGCATCAGCTGCTCAGGACGCTCCACTTCTGTCGCGGTCAGCCCCCAGCTGCTGCCTGACAAATAACGCTCCAGACTGTTGGAAACTGCCCAACTGTAACTCCACATTTCGGAGCCATTCACATACCCTTTATACCACCAGCCAGCTTCTCTTCTACCAGTATAGTGGATGGGTGCGCCCCCTGCAAAGAGACATTGGGACACGTAATTGGTACAATCCACATCAAATTCCTCAAATGCCGGATTCCCCGCATTCCACCACCGATCTGCATAGGCAACCGCCAGATCTCTGCGATATGACTGTTGCCGTGAGCTTCTTCCTTGACCCAACACTTCCCGATTCAGCAGCGGCCGATTCATCGCCTGTACAAAATCAGCTTGTTGAAACGGACGCCCTTCCCCAGCAGGGCGACGCTCCGGCACTTCTCGCTCGACCCGCCCAATGATCCATCCACCACTCTGCCGCAGAAAGGTTAACCGCTCCCGCTCAATCCGGTCCTCCCGGTGGGTGATCCCGCTCTTCTCGTAGAACAGTCTGCTGTACAATTGTACATCCACCACCGCTTCTTCCTGGCCATCCATAAGCGTGCGCACAAGCTTGGCGCTGGTCTCGCTGCGAAGAGGCACGGCGCGCCGCTTACGATACCATTCGTCCAGTCTTGCCATACGCTCTCCCCGTTCCACCACGAAGTCAGGATCGGTAACGATCCGTTCGCTGGTCTGTGGACGGTAGTCGATCTCACAGCGATTGTACTGGTTCACGTAAGTATATAAGGCACTCTTCCATTCCCGTTCCAAGCCTGTGTCCCCCTTTGGCATGAGTTCTGTCTGGAATATTTCATTGCATATATAAACTCCTACTATTCATATGAAAGGGTCTTCGGTTGTATGTACACGGCTCAGGAGGGAGATCCGAAATTCGGCAAATACAGGTACACAAGATATCTTATTCCTGCTCGCTTCACGAAAACGCCTTCATCGGTCCAAAAGCTTGCTTGATCAGGCAAAAAGACCTTTACGTACGGAGGTGAAAACGGTATACTTAAAACTAAAGTTATGATTATGAAATTACGTTTCATCTGATGAAACTAACGAACAAGAACACGGAACGATGAAGGCCTGTTCTTCACCTAAATGAACGTTTTCTTCATCTCACCGACACATCCCAAGGAGGTACATGTATGTCAGCAAAGAATCATTTCTCCGCCGCTCGCAGTCTTGAGGTTGGAGGCAAGTCTTACCGCTACTACAGTCTCGATGCTCTTCAGGAAAACGGCCACGGCGATCTTTCCAGGCTTCCTTTCTCCATTAAAGTGTTGCTTGAAGCAGCAATTCGTCAATTCGACGGACGTGCCATCACCGAAGAACACGTAAAACAACTGACCGGCTGGGCAGATGGCCGTGACAATAACAAGGAAATTCCATTCATCCCTGCACGTATCGTTCTGCAGGATTTCACCGGTGTACCGGTTGTCGTTGACCTCGCTGCAATGCGTGATACTGTGAAAAAAGCAGGTGGCGATCCAAAACAGATCAACCCGCTCGTACCCGTCGATCTCGTTATCGACCACTCCGTTATGGTTGATGCTTTTGGTACCAACGATGCACTTGATTACAATATCAAAGTTGAGTTTGAGCGTAATGAAGAGCGTTACCGCTTCTTGCGTTGGGCGCAAACGGCATTCAACAACTTCCGTGCAGTTCCACCATCCACAGGGATCGTTCACCAGGTTAACCTTGAGTATCTGGCTTCCGTGGCAGCAACCAAAACCGTGGACGGCGAAACCGTTGTATTCCCGGATTCCCTCGTAGGTACAGACTCCCACACCACCATGATCAACGGACTTGGTGTTGTTGGTTGGGGTGTTGGTGGTATTGAGGCTGAAGCAGGTATGCTGGGCCAACCGCTTTATTTTGTAACACCGGACGTTATCGGTTTCAAACTGACAGGCAGCCTGAGTGAAGGCGCAACAGCAACGGATCTGGCACTGACCGTTACCCAATTGCTTCGTAAAAAAGGCGTTGTTGGTAAATTCGTAGAATTCTACGGACCAGGTCTTGCCAACATCGGTCTGGCTGACCGTGCAACAGTAGCCAACATGGCACCAGAATATGGCGCAACGATCGGTTTCTTCCCTGTTGATAGTGAAACGTTGAACTATCTGCGTAACACTGGCCGTCCTGACGAGCAGGTAGAATTGGTTGAAGCTTATTACAAAGCTCAAGGCATGTTCCGTACTTCAAGCACCGTTGATCCTGAATTCACAGATGTGATTGAACTGGATCTCGGCTCTGTTGTACCAAGTCTTGCAGGACCAAAACGTCCACAAGATCGCATCGAGCTGACACAAATGAAAGAAAGCTTCAACAGCATCATTCGCACACCTGTAGATAAAGGCGGCTACGGTTTGAGCGATGAGAAAATCGAACAATCCGTACCTGTGAAGCATCCGGACGGTTCCAACAGTGAACTGAAGGCAGGCGCTGTTGTGATCGCGGCGATCACAAGTTGTACGAACACTTCGAATCCAAGTGTTATGGTTGGAGCGGGACTACTGGCGAAAAAAGCAGTTGAACGCGGCTTGACCAAACCAGGATATGTGAAAAGCAGTCTGACACCAGGTTCCCTGGTTGTTACTGAGTACCTGGAAAAAGCAGGCCTGATCACGTATCTCGACAAACTCGGATTCAACGTTGCGGGCTACGGTTGTGCAACATGTATCGGTAACTCCGGCCCACTGCCGGACGAAGTGAGCGAAGCTATTGCTGAGAACGATATGACCGTAGCGGCTGTATTGTCCGGTAACCGTAACTTCGAAGGCCGTGTGCATGCACAGGTTAAAGCCAACTACCTGGCATCACCACCACTCGTTGTGGCATATGCACTTGCGGGTACAGTGAATATTGACTTTGAAACCGATCCAATCGGTTATGATACGAACAATGAGCCTGTATTCCTGAAAGACCTCTGGCCTACTTCCGAGGAAATCAAGGATACCATCGCAAGTTCCCTGAACGCTCAGATGTTCCGCAACAAGTACGAGAATGTATTTACAGCCAATGAGCGTTGGAATTCAATTTCTGTACCGGAAGGTGAATTGTACGAGTGGGATCCGAACTCCACGTACATTCAGAATCCTCCGTTCTTCCAAGAGCTTGGCGACAAGTTGAACGATATCGCAGATATCCGTTCTGCACGTGTCATGGCATTGCTTGCGGATTCCGTAACAACGGATCACATCTCGCCAGCAGGTAATATTGCACCATCCAGCCCGGCTGGACTGTACCTGAAAGAACATGGCGTAGAGCGCAAAGACTTCAACTCCTACGGTTCACGCCGTGGTAACCATGAAGTCATGATGCGTGGTACGTTTGCCAACATTCGTATTCGTAACCAGGTAGCTCCTGGTACAGAAGGCGGTATCACGAAGTACCTGCCAACGGACGAGGAAATGTCCATCTACGATGCTTCCATGAAGTATCAGGATGAAGGACAGAACCTGATCGTTATCGCAGGTAAAGAGTATGGTACAGGAAGCTCCCGTGACTGGGCGGCAAAAGGAACATTCTTGCTCGGCGTCAAAGCCGTTATCGCAGAAAGCTTCGAGCGTATTCACCGTAGTAACCTGGTCGGCATGGGCGTAATGCCATTGCAATTCCAGGAAGGTCACGGCTGGTCCAGCCTTGGTCTGAACGGACGTGAAACGTATGACATTACTGGCCTCAGCAATGATGTGAAGCCAGGACAAGAGTTGAAAGTTACCGTAACTCGTGAAGACGGTACACAGTTCGAATTTCCTGTCATCGCTCGTCTGGACAGCATGGTTGACGTGGATTACTACCATAACGGCGGTATCCTGCAAACTGTATTGCGTCAAATGATGAAAAAAGCTTAATGATATAAATCATTAATGTGATGAAGTTATACAAAAAAGCTCCCCATTACGTGCAATCAGCACGTGGCGGGGAGCTTTTCTTGCTTTGCTTTTTATAATTGGGATATGTTTAAAAATCAATCTTCAAAGCCAACTGCCTTTTAATGCCCAATGTGATGTGAGGCTTGATCTAACAGTTGAATCGTGCCCATGATCAGAAATAAACACGACAGAGCAATTAACGAGCCTCCAACCCATCTAGACATGATCACTCGCTCCGCAATCTGTTTTTCCGAAGCATCCGTTACCTTGTGTGGATACACGAGAAATATTAGCCCTGCGCTAATGAATAGTACAGCCATTATAATCAAGTTCTTCCCCTCCTTACACGTGACTTTCCTTAGAATTTAACTTTTTCGTCGTCACGCGGGATTCTCCTCCCACCAACACCTTTTTCAGACCCATAGCCATAGTGAAAACAATATATCCAATGAAGCCGCCGAGTGTATTAAGCATCAAATCATCCACATCAAATATGCCCATACCAGTCACTAACTGTGTCACTTCATAACCCAAACTGAGCAGCAAAGACAGCAGTAGCACTTTTACTCCGGAGAATAACTTGTTACCCGTCAACACGGGAATGAAGATGCCCAGCGGGATAAAAGCCAGTATATTGCCTACCAGATGGATTGCTGTACCTGGACGATGTAACGATAGACTGTTCCAGTCTCGTGAGATTTCCTGAAATGGTGTCAGGTTGACGGTTCGGGTATGGACCAGATCCGGTTGTTGCAAGAACGCCATCAGTCGATCCTTCACGATGCCAAAATCGACCGGGCTTCCTTTAAACAGAATCAGCTTAGTCAGCAGATATAAATAGATAATGAAAACGGCAATCCAAAGGATGTAATGTTTGCTTTTCTTCTGGTTGTTGTGCTTCATGTTGTTTCGCCTCCCTTGTGTTGCCCTGTTATTTCTTTACGGTGACGATGACGCCACCCATGTTATCACCCGATATTTCAGTTTGGCCTTGCTCAGGTATGTAAACGGTTGTGTCTCTGGTGGCCGGATAATAGCGGATATGATACTCCTGACCCTCTACTTCCACAGTAATGTTCTCTTTCTCTTTAAGCATATCGAGATACTCTTCCAGCACCAGATTATTCTTATACATGACAGCACTGTGCGGCAGCCCTACATATCGAAAGTGCCATGGTTCATACTGAATACCGGTGATGCGCACTTTATTCTTTGGGTAACGTAAAATAAATCCGTATTTCCATGCATTCTTTTCCAGCCAGGCACCCTCTGGTGCTTCATTCATCGCAGCCAAGCTCGAGCCGATATCCAGCGATAACCCAAGATTGTGCTCACTGTGTCCCGCAGGAAGCGCATAGTCTGAACCCTTTTCCCGATATAACTCGTCCTGCTTTTCAAAGTCCCTGTACCCGCTGCTGACGAGAAAATATCGGACTCCCTCTTCGCCTGCTGCTTCAACCATCTTCTGAAACTCCTGCGCCACCTGTCGTGATAACATGATTTTCTGATCCAGTATCCCATATCCACGAAGCAGATCATCCTCATGTGCCACATATACAATATCGGATTTAACTCCTTCCGGGTGTACGGGGTATTGCTTATCAACCAGTAACAAATTGCCCTTATATATCTGATCCTGAATGTTTCCGGTGACGGATACGGTATAACCTGCGGGATTTTCACGCGTATTCTGAATCTCGATGGGCAACTCATCCTTCTGCTGAATCCATCCCGGTGATTGCGTAACAATATATCCGATCAAAATGATACATATCAAAAAGCCCCACTTTTTCATGCTTGTTCCTCCTTTTACCTCATACATCAAGGATAGACAACACAAGTTAAAGAAAAAGCAGGGCAATTTTAAAGTTTTTCTTAAATTTGACGTCAACCTTATTGGAAGACGGGCAAACGAACCTCGAATAACGTCCGTACCACGTCGCTCTGAGCCGAGATCGTACCGTCATGCTGCTCCACAATATTACGAGCGATAAACAGTCCAAGGCCTGTCCCACCCTCCTGAGGGGTCCTGGCACGATCTCCGGTGTAATACATATCGAAGATATGTGGCAATTCCTCCGGACGAATATGTCCGCCATAGTTAATCACCTGAATGATGACCTGTTCTGCATCCCGATATCCATTAATATCTACGTACATGCCATCCTTGCCATGCCGTGCAGCGTTAATTAGCAGATTCTCGAACACACGAGCCAGCAGCTCGCCATCACCGGAGACCGTAAGGTCAGTGTCTATTTTTAGTCGGGCGACTAGTTGGTTCTTTTCAAATACAGGATAGAGTTCTTCGTTCATCTGCTTCAGCAGTTCGCTAAGATCCAGCTGTGTCTTGTTTATAGGCAACATGCCATAATTCATACGGGTAATTTCGAACAAATCATCAATCAGCTTCTCCAGGCGCTGTGATTTGGTGAATGCAATCGACGTAAAGTGCCGTACCTGCTCCTCCGTTAACTGATCATCCTTCATGAGCAGATCCAAATATCCAAGCACAGACGTCAGCGGTGTTCGCAGGTCATGCGCCAGATTGACAACAAGCTGGTCCTTACTATTTTCAGCAAAATCCCCTCGTTCTACTGCTTCCTTTAGCTTCTCACTTGCCAAATTCACATCCTCCGCAATCGTACCTAACTCGTCCTTCGAGGAGATCTGCACACGATGCTGAAAGTCACCGTTGGCCAAATGCCTGATCCCTGTAGAAATATCCTTGAAATACGTCGCGTAGGGCTTGGTAAACCAGAAGAAAAATAGAATGGCGAGTGGGATAAATAAAATCAGGAAGAAATAGATATCCCCGATACTTCTCATAAAATGACGATATTCAGCGAGCTGATCTTCTGCACGGACACCCGAATAATAGGCTTGCATAAGCTTATAAATCCCATAGGTAATTGCACCAGAGGCAAGCATGCTTAACCCTAGCAACATAATCATGGTTGTACGAAAACTTCTTCGTTTAGTCATTAAACGTGTACCCCACACCCCAGATGGTTTTGATAAACTTGTTCTTATTCACATCTTCCCCCAGTTTTTTGCGCAGGGTCCGAATGTGGACCATCACGGTATTCCCACTCTCGTAATAGGCTTCTCCCCAGACCTGTTCAAAAATGTTTTCTGCACTGAACACCTGCTTGGGGTGGCTCGCGAGCAGATACAAAATATCAAACTCCTTCGGTGTTAGTTCCACTGGTTTGCCGTAGAGTGTAACGCGATGTTGATCTGGCGTGATGATGAGCCCACCCTTCTCGAGAATGGACCTCTGCACAGGCGCAGACTGGCTAAATTGGAGAGAACGACGTAACTGGGAGTTAACCCGGGCAACAAGCTCCATCGGATTAAACGGTTTGGTCATATAATCGTCCGCACCCATTACAAGTCCCGTAATTTTATCCATATCTGACGTTTTGGCACTTAGGAAAATGATCGGTAAATGATGCTGCTCCCGAATTTTACGGGTCACCTCATACCCGTCCATACCAGGCATCATAATGTCCAGAATCGCCAAATCTATCGCTTGGGTCTGAACAGCTTGAACCGCCGCCTTCCCATCAAAGGCCTTAATGGTATGATATCCTTCTTTTTGTAAATGTAAAGCAACCAGATCAGCGATCTCAACTTCATCGTCTGCGATCAGAATCGTAATTCGCTTCATTGCTTATTCCACTCCTATGTGTGATGCTCAACAATATAACATATTTGAATCCAACAGATAAACCAATGAAAGGAATCCATACATATGAAACTGGAGCGTTTATTAGCCATCGTGGTGTTGCTAATCAATCGTGGACGGGTACAAGCCAAAGACTTGGCAGATATGTTCGAAGTATCAATCCGGACCATCTATCGGGACATCGATACATTGGGTCAAGCAGGCATCCCCGTGGTGACATATCAGGGGGCAAGCGGTGGGATTGGTCTGGCAGAGGGTTACCGTCTGGATCGAAACGTATTAACAGACAAGGACCTCGCCTCCATCGTCACTGCACTGCGCAGTGTATCCACTTCCCATGCTAATGCGGCGCGTGAGCTTCTGGTCGAAAAACTCAGCAGTATCGTACCTGAATCCAAAAATGACGATTTTCAGGCCAATACGAATCGATTCATCGTGGATTATTCGACCTGGACGCATCCCGAAGCGCTGAAAATCAAGCTTGAACTTATCGAACAGGGTATGGATCAATTACGCCCCGTAACCTTTACCTACTGCAGTGCGGAAGGTATCCATACTCACCGAACTGCCGACCCTCATACCATCGTACTCAAGAAGCATTCCTGGTATCTGTATGCTTTTTGTCACGAGCGGAATCAATTTCGCATGTTCAAGCTTGTGCGCATGCAAGATGTCACACTTGCTAATGAGCACTTCGAGCGTAAAGTCATCAACCCACAGGACAGACCCTGGCAACAGGAATGGAGCCGTCCGGACAATCAAGCTAGGTTAATCTTGAAATTCCATGCTCGCGTCCGTCATATTGCGGAAGAATGGTTTGGGATCGAGAATGTCATGCCTGATGGGACTGGGTATTACATCAGCCAGGTTGCTTTTCCCGAGGATGGCTGGTTATATGGGTTCATTCTGGGCTTCGGCGCGGACGTTGAAGTATTGGAACCTCAGCATATTCGGGATGAAATCTGCCGTATCGCGGAGCAAATTGTACAAAATTATATACCTCCGACTCAAACCTGACAGACAGCTGTCCAGTTCCTACCCGTATACTTCAGATATATTCAATCTCTACATATATGAGGAGGAACTAATCATGAACGTTACTGTATGTCAAAGCTGCGGAATGCCGCTCACAACCCCTGCCCAATTCGGAACGGAAGCAGATGGAAGCACAACCCGTGAGTACTGTATTTATTGTTACAAAGAGGGCAAGTTTGAGCAGCCCGGTATGTCACTAGAAGGCATGACGGAGATGTGCACTGCCATTCTGAAGGACGAAGGCATGGATGAGGAATCCGCTCGTTCGATGCTGCGCAACCAGCTTCCTTTTTTGAAGCGTTGGCGCACGAATACAACGGATCAACACACAGAATCTCTGGCTGAAAACTCTACTGCTTCCGCTAATCCTGGTCAGGTAACAACAGAGCATTCGTTCTCTGCCCAGCCCGTTCGTTATGTCACGCTCCCTGGCAAACGTATTGCCGGCGTATCCGCCCGCACAACCAACGCCATTGAGATCAGTGGCAAAGGCTGTATTCAGGGACTCTGGAACAATTATTTTGCCTCAGAGCACCTCCCTGCACCTGAAGTTGTTCGCTATGGTTGTTACACGGATTACACCGATGGGATAACCGGAGAATACACCATACTGGTAGGGCATGAGGTCAGTCCGAACGAATCATTGCCTGAAGGATTGGACGACATTTTACTCCCTCCTGCAACTTACGCCGTATTCACTTCCAGAAAAGGACCGATGGCAGAGGTTGTTGGCGAAGCCTGGGGAGCCGTGTGGGCCTGGGATAAACAAAGTGATCGTACGTTCACCGGGGATTTTGAATTATATGATGAACGCAGCCTGAATCCCGAAAGTGTACAAGTGGATATATACATCGCTGTTCGCCAAAGTAGATAAAACCAACACGATACCACCTCAGACAGAATCAAAGTTTCATCGCATCTTTCTTCATAATCAAGCAAGCTGCCGGGTTCGCTCGGCAGTTTTTTTGTTATATCCGGAACTACATTATCCCCTAAACAACCCGACCATGGTACCAAGTTAGTTAGCATGCTTTGCATCATTTAACCAGATAATATGCCTCATATGCGGGTACCATTGACTTCCTTAAAATTGGGACTATTCACATAACAACCGATTCGATCCTCCCATATCAAACCTTTAATATTAGGTCCTTTACTCCTGAATTTCCCTAAAAACGTTTACATCTCCTTAAAACCGGGTAAAATCACTACAATCCAATTGGAATTACGCTTTAAACTCTTTTATTTCGTCTAACAAGTCACATGTACCTATATGCGCACCTGGCATGGTAACCAGTCGAAATACATAATTCAAAAAAACGCATCAAAGGAGGAACCAAGATGATCCGCATGCCTATTCAGCAAATGATCCCGTACCATCACCAATATCCGCGCAACACGGCGACCACTGCTCCTAAAAAGGAGAATGAGAACACTCAAGGTCTATCCTTTCATGAAATTCTGCAACAAAAAATGGCGAAGAAAAATGCTTCTCCTTCCCTTAGATAAAAATGGACACCGGACCGACCCTAGTCGAGTCAGGTTATCAACCGTCTTTCCGCAGCTTGGCGGAAGGGCGGTTATTGGCGTTGAGCAATAAACGACTGTACAGTTCTCAGGCATGTTTCTATAATGGTTTAAATATCTAAAAGATCCATGACATATACGAACTGTAAAAGGGGACTTAGCACATGATCACCATTGGTTGTTTTCACGCTCATTATTCCAACATCGCCTTAATTGAAGAGACGCTTGCTCCTTATGAAGTTGAATTGGTCCATTACGTCGATCCAGGTCTGGACCGTCTTAAACATGACGCTGACTTTTCCGAGGTTGTCGTTCGCGAGAAGGTAGCCCAGACGCTCCAATGGATCGCTGAGTGTCATGCCGATGCCATTCTGGTCACGTGTACCCTGTTTGCGACAGTACTGGAGCAGGAAGCCACACAGGTCCCTGTGCCTGTGATCGGCATAGATGATCCGTTATTGCAGGAGATGCGGCGAGTAGCAGGAGATTACATAATCGCATTCACCAACCCGGCAACCATTGAAGGAACGATGGCGCGGGTGAATCAGACATTACAGCAAGAGGATGAGAATGGGCAACTACACGTTGCCAAGACATCTCAGACGGAAGCGGTGTGCATCCCTGGGACATTTGAGTTGATTATGCGTGGAGATCAGCAAGGGTATCTCGAAGCGGTACGAGAAGGCTTACAGCAGATTGCTGAGCAGTACCCGGGTAAAGCGGTAGTGGCGGCCCAACTGTCTATGGCTCCCGCTGCTGCACAGGTTACAATAGATCGCGGTGTTCCAATCCATAGCCCGCTGGCATTGCTTGCGGTGTATTTGGAGAAGAATTTGGGCCTGGCTCGACAGTAGAGGCTGATTTGGAGTGAAGTATTACAATCACTAAAAACATGTGAAAACTACTATATTGACTCCTTTTGCAAAATAAAAATGCTCTCGAACAAGAGCATTTCAAATGGTATAATCACTTTGTACAGCCAATTTGTGGTGGGAAATAGGCTTGCCTCCAGTGGGAGGTGATCCTATGAACTTCTCTTTTAACGACGTAATCGTGTTCGCGATGTTAATTATTGCGCTCCTGACATACATCGATCGTAAAAAGAAGTGACCCGCCACAGGTTGACGGCCTGACGGGTCACTTCATCTGAACTTGCTGCACTCGGAGGAATACCCACCGCAAATGCTGTGCAGGAGTAGCCATTGGCCTGGCTACTCTTATTGGTGTTTACTTACATTCATTTTATTAAACATCTGCTAGACAATCAACCATAATGCTGATAAAAAGTATCAGGACGCTGATCAATAAGATGAAGAAGACGACATGATAGCAGTATTCTCACCTTCAAACGATGTCAGATTGCCCAGCTTTCGCTGTACCGGCGCCTAGGAACGTGTCCGATATTCCTCGGCCTTTTCCTGCATCCCGGCAGCTACAGCCTCATTCTCGGATAATCCTTTATCAGCGGCAAAGGCACGAATGTCCTGCGTGATGCGCATGCTACAGAACTTTGGTCCGCACATGGAGCAGAAATGAGCTTCTTTGGCCCCTTCTGCCGGCAGTGTCTCATCATGGTAGGACAGCGCACGTTCCGGGTCCAGCGACAGGTTGAACTGGTCACGCCAGCGGAATTCGAAGCGCGCTTTGGACAATGCATCATCGCGGCGCTGGGCACGTGGATGGCCTTTTGCCAGATCGGCGGCATGAGCTGCGATCTTGTAGGCGATAACCCCTTCCCGCACATCATCCTTGTTGGGCAGGCCCAAATGTTCTTTTGGCGTAACATAACAGAGCATGGACGTGCCGAACCAACCAATCATGGCTGCCCCAATGGCGGATGTGATGTGATCATATCCTGGCGCAATGTCGGTCGTTAGCGGCCCAAGTGTGTAGAACGGTGCTTCTTTACAGATCTCCATCTGCAAGTCCACATTCTCTTTGATCTTGTGCATCGGCACATGCCCCGGACCTTCGATCATCACCTGCACATCATGCTTCCATGCGATCTGCGTCAGTTCCCCGAGCGTGGCCAGTTCCGCCATCTGAGCTTCGTCATTGGCATCGTAGATACTGCCTGGACGAAGTCCATCTCCCAGCGAAAACGCCACATCATACCTTTTCATAATCTCGCAGATTTCTTCAAAATGGGTGTACAAAAAATTCTCTTGATGATGCGCCAGACACCATGCTGCCATAATGGAACCGCCCCGAGACACAATGCCTGTCATTCGCTTGGCGGTCATCGGGATATAACGCAGCAGTACACCTGCATGAATCGTAAAGTAGTCCACGCCCTGCTCTGCCTGCTCTATGAGTGTGTCACGGTACAACTCCCAAGTCAGCGCTTCCGCTTCGCCATTCACCTTCTCCAGCGCCTGATACAGCGGTACCGTACCAATCGGCACAGGTGAATTACGGATGATCCATTCCCGGGTGGTATGAATGTTTTTGCCTGTGGACAGATCCATCACCGTATCCGATCCCCATCGTACCGCCCAAGTCATCTTCTCGACCTCTTCCTCAATGGAGGAAGATACGGCAGAGTTACCTATGTTGGCATTGATCTTCACATGAAAATGACGACCGATCAACATCGGCTCACTCTCCGGGTGATTGATGTTGGATGGCAGAATGGCCCGTCCACTTGCCAATTCCTGCCTCACAAATTCCGGTTCCACGCCTTCACGAATGGCGGCGAATTCCATCTCTGCCGTAATGACTCCCTGTCTCGCGTAGTGCATCTGAGTCACACAGCGTCCTGTCTGTGCTCGCAGCGGTTTGCCTCGTAATCCGGGGTACTCTTCAGCGCCAGCTCTCTTCCCTCCGGGCTTCAGTCCGTTATCCTCCGGTTTAACTGTACGGCCTTGGTAAGCTTCGACATCGCCACGCTCTGTGATCCAGCGAGTGCGCAGGGCTGGCAGACCTGCACGGATATCCGCATGAAATTCGGGATCGGTCATGGGGCCGCTCGTATCGTAGACACGCAGCGGTTCGTTATGCTCCACCCCTTGGGGAGTATTCGTGTCATGAAGGGCTATCTCACGCTCCGGTACAGCAATGTCCGGCCGTGAGCCCTGAATGTAGACTTTGCGGCTACCGGGAAAGGGCTGAACCCGTCCGGCCGCTCCTGTTTCTTTTTCCACCTGCTGATCGTTATGTCCCTGTTCCGTCGCTTGTTGTCCCGTTTGATTTCCTGTACTCATGTTCGCTTGTCTCCTCCTCAGTGTTCGTCGCTTGTTTGGTTGGTTTCATCGTTAGCTCGCTTACGTACCTGTCCCAAATCATGCGCAATGCAGAGAAGAAAGAGCGATCCTACACCAGACCAGGGGAGACACTTTTCATGTACAGTTAACAACAGACGGAGGCTGCCACAGATCATCGATCTATAAGACTTCCCTCCTCATCCAAGCCCACTTCCGCAGGTTATCGAAAAAGAGGCCCATAAAATCCGCGCTATATCGCCCGTTCCCTGTATATAAAAAAGCCGGTCCCCGAAGGAACCGACTTTTATGTCCATCACCAATAATGCACCTTTATGCAGCTCCTTAACGGAGCCCTACAAGGGTCACATCATGTGGTGGTTGTGGTCATATCGCCGATTACTTCCCTACGCTGGTATGATCCAGATCAGGTGCAAAGGGTCCGGAATCTCATGCGATTCCGTCTCAGTCCGGACAATTCGGACTCCCCCAGTAACGTTAATAAGTTGCGGCTTACATAAGCCGCCGTTCATATTCAATGAAGCTGGCCCCGTTGAGCCGTCCATTACAGAGTAGCGCAACCGGAACATAAAAACAACCTTTATATTCCAAATGATCAAACTCTATTGGAGAAAAAACTTACCTCAACATCAGGATAACATGAGCCCCATTTGCGTAGCAGCATCCTTCAACACAGGTGCGTATTCATGCAATGTCTCCTGCGAAAGTCGGCTGACAGGTCCTGAGACCGAGAGGGCAGCTGCAATATTGCCTCTGCGATCCATAATCGGTACAGATACCGCGGCAGCTCCCGGCTCACGTTCCTCGTAACTTGTGGCATATCCGTTATCCCGGATATCTCCCATCTGCGCTAAATACACCGCGGGATCAATAAACACCGGCCATTCCGGCCCGTTCATCAGTTCTTCACGATCCTCGTCCGTGGCAAACGCCATCAGGACTTTGCTGGAAGCCCCCACAGACAGCGGGAGTCTAACACCAACGGGAGCAACTCGGCGGATCGCCTGATCACTTTGCACAGCCTGAATCCGAATCCGTTCACTGCCGTCACGCAGGTACAGACTCACGGTCTCCCCCAATCGATCTCTCAGTCGCTCCATCGCAGGCAGCAGCAGAATAGCGGGATCATCACTGCGGGACATATGAGCTGACAGCTCCCAGATTCGGATGCCAAGTCGGTACTTCTCTGTTGCTGCATCGCGGATCACGAACCCTCGATCCTCCAGCGTAGCCATCAAACGGTGCACTGTACTTTTGTGCAGGCCAATCTGGCTGGCAATTTCGGTGAGTCCCAGATCACTGCGTGTGGTAAAACATAATAATATATCCAGCGCCCGTTCCACAGCCCGGACGGTTAACTTGCGATCTTCCATGGCATAATGCCCTCCTCATGTTTCATCACATGAAACTTGGTTACATAAATTATATGAGAAACGGTCTCATCTGTAAACCAAAAAGAGCCAAAATCAAAATAGGCCAACGTGTAAATTTTTCCTTTTTATAAGACTTAATCCCCTGTAATTTACACACTAAGGTAATGTTACCCATATATCTTAAGAACTATATAACAATTGCGTAACAAATGCCCTCAATCAATTGACTTTGACTATATTGGAACATACGATAAAGATATATTACATTAAGATATCGCTCTGAAGCAGGCTCTGAAATCGACGCAATTCTCTTTACATGTCGTTGTTATCTTCAACTGAACTTCAAAGGAGGGGCATTCATGTATCAATCATCCCAGAGCGAAGCCCCGCTGCAAACAAAAGTGTCCGATCTGCCCTCTTCCCTATCACCGAGGCTGATTCGGTTCAAACATATTATCGTAGCGTTGCTGCTCTCCGTTGTATTTTTTCTACTGTTTTGTTTTATTGCACTGCATGGTTATATCGCATGGGTATTATCCAATCCAACGGTAGCGCCAGTCTTCTCCAATCCGATGCAAGCCAAGAACATGAAGTATGAAGATATCACGTTCCCGGCAGCAGATGGCAGCCGGACGATGCAGGGATGGTATATACCTGCTGACAATGCTGCAAGCAAAACGATTATTTTCAGTCACGGCTATGGTGCCAATCGTGAAGAAACATGGGTACCCATGTATGACCTGGCACACTATGCCCATCAACTTGGGTTTAACGTGGTCATGTTCGATTATGGCTTCGCCTCACAGGTGAACAAAGCTGTAGCCACAGGTGGCAAAGCTGAGTCACAGCAATTGCTCGGTGCGATCCAGTTCGCCAAGCAGCGCGGTGCGCAGGAACTGGTTGTCTGGGGTTTCTCCATGGGTGCCGGTACGGCGCTTCAAACCGGACTGATTACGCAGGAAGTAGATGCGATGATTCTGGACAGTGCGTTCCTGCTGGAGCCAGATACGCTGTACCACAATATTCACAACCAGATCGATCTCCCGCGTCAGCCTACACTGGAGATCATGAAACTGTTGTTCCCTGTTCTGAATGGTACCGGATTACAACAGATTCCATACCAGGAAGTGAAAAAGGAAGATTATCCGTTCCCGATTTTCTTCATCCATGGTACAGAGGACGAGAAGGCGCCTTATCCAATTGCGGAGCAACTCGCCGCCAACCAGACCAATCCGTACTCCGATGTATGGATTGTCCAGGATGCGCATCATGAGTTGATCTTCCGGGAGCATCCAAAGGAATATCTGCGCCGTGTCTCAACTTTCCTCAGTAATGTAACGAAAACAAGCAGTGACGATGTGCAGAACACGAATAATGGACAATAACCAAATTTCAATCATTGGATTTTTTCCAGAGCCCTCAGGGGCTCTTTTTTTTTGCACTCATAGGACAACAAGCTCGGAGAATATACTCTTGGGACGCATGAACAGATGGTCTGAACGCATAGATCATTTGTCGGATTAGGTTACCTATATGAACTATTTATGCATTTTTGAATTTCTCTAAAGGAGGTCTCGCGTATATGAACTGGTATGGATATGGTCACCTGCTGCCTCTGCGGACATTGGAGGAAATCCGTTTCTGGAAAGAACAGGAGAAAGAACATACACTCGTCATTCGTGCCCTGGTTCCTGATCTGGAGCCCCCATACGTCAAGCTACTGGAGGAATGGGAGGCTATCTTTGCAAACAGTGAGCGAGTAGCCAATCAGCTTTTAAAACAACTATTGCCCGCAACCCATCCACCTGCTCCCTACATGGTTCGTTGTATCGATCAACTTGTGTTGGCAGCTCGGCAGCAATCGAGAGAGTTCATCAAACAGCTGTATGTTCTTCTGGAGCAAAGT
This sequence comes from Paenibacillus sp. FSL E2-0151, assembly GCF_037993015.1. NCBI lineage: Bacteria > Bacillati > Bacillota > Bacilli > Caryophanales > Paenibacillaceae > Paenibacillus > Paenibacillus sp. FSL E2-0151. The sequence goes on along the minus strand of NZ_CP150308.1, from coordinate 795,518 downwards.
GCTGCTGTGCAAGTTGTTCCGCTTGCCAAAGTACTCATTCTGCATTTTATCCGCGAGTCGGAGTATTTTCTGGGCGTATTGGATACGCTTGGCCAACCTGGCATCTTGCGTGAAACGGATTCGGAACCGTCACTTTTTCTGGAAAATGCTCTGCATACGTCAGGGCCAGGAAGCATCCATCGCCAAGCTTCAGAAGCCCCAACTTCTCCAGAGGGAAATGTAAATGCACCTGCCGGTTCAGCTCATATCCAATCCGCAACCATTCAACCACCTTCTACCGGAACAACACAAGCCACACCCAGCTCTACAGCACCTCCTGTAAAAGAAAAGCCGGTTCCCATTGGAGGACACACACTGCCGCCTCTCCCCTATGCGTACAATGCGCTGGAGCCACATATTGATGAGCTGACGATGCGTATCCATCATGACAAACACCATCAATCTTATGTGGACGGACTAAATGTAGCAGAGAAGAAGCTGGCGGAATCGCGAAAAAAGAATAACTTTGAACTCATCAAACATTGGGAACGTGAACTTGCCTTCAACGGGGCAGGCCACTACCTGCATACGATCTTCTGGACAATTATGAATCCTGCTGGCGGCGGCAAACCTTCCGGTATGCTCGCAGAGCAGATCAAGCGAGATTTCGGGAGTTATGAAGCGTTTAAGAATCAATTCACAGAAGCCGCGAACAAGGTGGAAGGCAGTGGCTGGGCGATGCTTGTCTGGAGCCCGAGAGCACATCGTTTGGAGATTTTGCAGGCGGAAAAACACCAGAACCTGTCCCAGTCCGATATCGTACCACTCCTGCCACTGGATGTGTGGGAACATGCCTACTATCTGAAACATCAGAATGAACGCAAAAAGTATATCGAGGATTGGTGGAACGTTGTCTACTGGCCCGCTGTGGCCGAGCGTTACGAAACGGCACGCAAGTTGTTGTGGCCGCCTTATTAAGCTTGAGCTTAGATGGATTAGAGAAAAAAGAGATATCTCCAGCCGAATGACTGAAAGATATCTCTTTTGGTGTAGACAAAAAAGCAAGCCTCCGGTAAAAAGAGACTTGCTTGTATTTTGAGAGACTTCCTATTTCTAAATGTTCACTTAAGAAGCACAGCCCTCGCACGCCACATAGTTGTCGCCAACCTGTTTGCTAATGGAGATCAGATCGCCAAGCTTGATATCAGACTCATCTGTAAACTCCAGATCGGCTATACGTGCAACGATCAGTGCAGCAGCCTCTTCCTTGCTTGTTGCCATTTGGCTGAACTCGGATTTTTCGCCTGTTGATACAACCTCATATAAATACGTATATCTCAATGTGTCCATCCTAACACTCTCCTTCCGAAATCACATCATATCATCTCTATTAACCAATTCCAAGCCCTAGTAAAAAGTGTTAATCGTAGCGCAGCTTCATCTGCTCAGCTGTCAGGCGTACTTCTTCAGAGCCAACGCTAAGCACCCTGCTGGTCTCCGCAAGTGGATAGCGATCTCGCAGTGTCCGAACCAAAGCCGCAGTATATGCCGCAGCCGAAGGTACACCTGCCAATTCTTTCAGACTTGCCATCGTGCCAGGCTGAACATCGGGATATCCTTCACTCGCCCCGCCTGCTGCATGCTGATAGAATTGTCGCACATCTGCTGCCAATTGATCACCCTGACCGTCCACGATGATAAAAGCCGTAATGATATACGCCTTTGCCTGCCTGCGCTGGGCAATACCACAGAATTTTAGGCCACCTACACTGACATCATAATCTCCCGGGCAAAAAGCACCCTGAACCTCGCCAGTTTGCGCCTGATTCGACCACGGCTTTAGCGACTCGGCAATAATCGAAGCCATCTCCCGGAAATCATCATGAATATTGATGGCATGTCCGGGATTAGGCAGAATCAGCGACACATTAACTACCCCTGGGTTCAAGGGTACTGCCGCTCCACCGGAAGGCCGAACACAGACCGCTGTCCCTTGGATTCTAATCTGTTCCATCGCTTCTACAGCCTGTGGCAACCTGCGGTCACGCAGACCCGCTACAAAGGCATCTGGGTGTCTCCATATATGTGCAACAGGTAGATGCCCTGCCCCAACCCGCCTGCACATAACTTCTTCCCAAGCAAAAGCTTCGAGTACACTACTACCTTGTCGCATGAGTGGAGTCTCCCAGATTTGCAGACGCAATGAAGCCTGTTGATCTGCCTGTAGTCCCTTTTCCGGCTGAACCGGTTGATCTGAATGGGAAGGTACACTCATCGTTCCATTACCTCCGGCTTAACGAATTCATATGTATCCAGTATATAGGAATGACAAGGCATATATAAATAAGCCGGTTCCCAGGGAACACGGCTTATTTATATCACATCCTATGGCTTAGAAACTGCTGCTTCCAAAACCAAAGGAACTTACTCATCAGGCTTGTCCAGCGAGTGGACATACCTGATCTTAATCTTTCATCAAAGACAAGAACTCCGCACGTTGTGCCGGATTCTCACGGAAAGAACCACGTACAGCAGACGTTACCGTCTTGCTTCCCGGTTTCTTCACGCCGCGGGAACACATGCACAAGTGCTCGCCTTCCACAACGACCATAACTCCATGAGGTTCAACGGCCTCTGTCAGAATGTCAGCGATCTGTGAAGTAATACGTTCCTGAACTTGCAGGCGACGTGTTACTGCTTCGACCAGACGAGCCATTTTGCTCAGACCAACGATCTTGCCACTTGGTACATACCCAATGTGCACCTTGCCGAAGAACGGCGCCATGTGGTGCTCACACTGACTGTAGTAGACAATATCCTTGACGATAACCAGTTCTTCATGATTCTCGTCAAACGTGACACCGAGCACATCGCGCGGGTCTACTTCATATCCGCCAAAAATTTCTTCATACATTCGGGTCACACGTGCAGGCGTTTCAAGCAGCCCTTCACGTGTACTATCTTCTCCGATCAATTTCAGGATCTGCTCTACATGATACTCGATCTTCTCCCGATTGTCGGATACTTTTGAATTCAAATAATCTTTAACGCCAGCCACTGCCAAACGCCTCCTTTCGAACCACAATACTTTAAGAGGTTGTTCAAAAAGTACGCTTTTGATTACGATGGATGCCTAAAGGCATCATCAACGTCGAATATGAAATTCAGCCGAAATGTCCGTTGCTCACGTAGTTTACTACGCTCCGCTACTCCATTTCTAGCTTCGTCCCATCTTCTCGGTACTGAAAACCCAACTTTTTGAACACGCACTTTAAGCAGTTATTCACTTCACTGCTATTATTTTCGGCGGCCCGAACTTTTACGCGCAGGATGCTGTTGCGGCTGAGGCATTTTCGCTCCTGGCTGCTGATTCTTCATCATCTGCTGGGCACGCTGCATTTGCTTACCATTCAGGTTGTAGCCCATTTGCTTCGCCATTTTCTGAAGCATGTCCGGATTGCTTTGCATTTTCTCAAGTTGTTTACGCAAGTAGAACACCCCGATGAAAAATCCCCCGACCAGACCAACAATCAATGTAATAATCGGTATAACAATATCCATCTCTTAGACACCTCTGTATGCATTCTAAAAAGCCTGATAATCCGTGTCACTTCATGATGTTCAACACACATGTTGCAAACCTGACACAGAGCGGATTTCCTGAAAGTATCATAGCATTTCCGCACGCCTTGAGCAAACGGATTTTCCAGTTGAACCGCACACAAGCTACGTCATGACAGCTTCAATGAAAACGGTTGTATGCTGAGCCAGATCGATTTCAACCACATCCAGAGAATAACGCGTACTTCCGCGTGCCACCCTGATCACAGGTCTGCCGGGCAATCCCCGATGTTGACGCACAATGACTCCAGTCTCTTTGGTGGACAGTCGTACCGCTGTACCATTGGGATACACGGATACACTCTTGTTGAACTCAATCAGAATGTCCCGATCCAGCTTTGTACCAGACAACGCCATCATCTCTTCACAGGCCTCATGTGGCATCAAACTGTCCTTGGATAAACCATTAATGAGATTATCATAGATATTAGCCACACTAACGATTCTCGCAAACAGATGAATGTCACTCCCCTTGATCCCTCTCGGCATGCCTGTACCATCTACATGCTCATGATGTTGCAGGGCCGTATGGGCGACCAACAGACTGAACTCCCGTTTGTTCTTAATCACTTCAAATCCACGCCATGTATGGTGCAGCGAAGAATTTGCAGCAGAGCCACTGCCAGGAGGTTCCCCCACTTTGCCAATATCATGCAATAATGCCCCCACAGCAAGGTCCTTCAGTTGATTATAATTGAGTCCCATATTCAGTCCGATGACCGAAGACAACAAACATACATTCATCGCATGAACATACTGTGCATTGTCTTTGGTACGAATATCGGTGAGCTGCACAAGCATTTCACGCCCGTTCAGTACATCATTCAGCAACTTCTCTATACTGAGGGCAACTTTTCTCGGACTCCAGTCTTTCCCGGATCGAATGGATTCGAGTGTGACACTCATTTCATTAATTATTGCCCGTTTCGTGGTTTCATCCAGAATGTCTTCTGCATCCACATCTTTATACGCTTCATCCTGGATGTATAACATGGTCACGCCAATACGCTTCAACGTATTGACCATGTATACGGTGAGCTGGACTCCGGCAGACAGCAGTACCGTGCCGTTACTGGAATATACCGTCTTGCCCAGAAGCTCCCCCGCTTCCACGCTCTCCACGTTTACATACTTCATGAACGTCCCCCGCTCTTACGATAGCTGCTCCAATGCGAGCAATTGCTCCTTGGTTTGCAGACCGCCTACATAACCCACCAGGGTACCGTCTTTACCACTGATACGGTGACAGGGAATAATAATCGGAATCGGATTCTTGCTAATGGCGTCCAGAACTGCACGAACAGCCTTGGGTCTGCCGATGATTTCCGCAACCTGTTGGTGTGATGAGGCCTCTCCATAAGATATATCGGACAGAACTTGCCATACTTGTAGCTGGAATGGTGTTCCAAGCCGATCAAGCTGCATGTCGAACGTTTTTCTCTCCCCTGCAAAATACTCCTTTAACTGCTTTGCAGCTTCGCTGAGCTTCTCTTCATTCTTCTCATATCGATACTCGCCAATCCAGATGCGTGCCCATTGTTGCAGATGAGCTTCGCGTACGTGAAAGGCGCCAAAATCAATGTGACACAGCCCTTCATCCGTCGCGCATAACGTAAGAGTACCAATCGGTGTCAGTACCTCATCGTAGTATACGGGCTTGCCATGAAGACCTGTAACGGCTGAAGGTTTCCACGCTGCGGCTTCCGGTTTGTCAGGCTGTGCAGACTGCTCACTACCCGGTTCAATCCCAGCTTCCATTTTCAAATCCTGTTGTAACGCACGTAAGGCATTGTTCTCGTTGTTCTGTTCCTCTGGCTGCTTCTCACTCACTTGTCCAGCCTGTGGCTGTTTGGGTAAGGTCTCGGACGAACTCAGTCGCTCCTCGGCCTTCTGCAGCATGCTTAGTACGTTCCCATCTTGTTCGTTAGCGGCAGCTTCCCCAATTGCTCTCATGGCGTCTTCTCCTCCAATTCTGCTTAACGCCCAGGCTGCAGTTCCCCGCAACTCGGGGCGCGGATCACGTTTTAATACTTCTGTAAGTTTGGGTACAGCACTTTTGTCTTTGAAATTGCCCAAGGCAATAACGGCGTTGCGTTGAATCGGTTTTTTGCCCCGCCAAGCGGCGGAACTCTGACCGAAACGTTCCTTGAATTCCCGGTTACCGATGTCCAGCAGCGGCAGTAGGAGTGGCTTCACAATCTCCGGATCGGGATGAAACTCGGGATGGTGATCCCAGTTCTTGCCCCGGTTCTTCGGACAAACAATCTGACACGTATCACAACCGTACAGACGGTTGCCTATTTTCAGCATAAATTCTTCATCCACGAACCCTTTCGTCTGGGTTACAAAAGAAATACAACGCTGTGCATTCAACTGCCCCGGCCCCACCAATGCTCCTGTAGGACAGGCATCAATACATTTTGTACATTCACCGCAGTCTTCGGTCACAGGTGTGTCTGGTTGAAAAGGAATATTCGTTACCAGTTCTCCGAGAAAAATCCATGAACCAAATTTGGGTGATATAATGGCACAGTTTTTGGCACTAAAACCAATCCCCGCACGCTGGGACACCGCACGATCCACCAATGCTCCGGTGTCTACCATGCTTTCGATCATGGCTTCAGGTACGCGTTCCTTTATAAAATTGACCAACTTGTCCATCGCTGCACGCAGGACCTGATGATAATCCTGACCCCAAGCCGAACGGGCAAAAATGCCTCGATACGCACCAGGCTCCGATTTCGGCGGATTCACCATTTTGGATGGGTATGCCACGGCTATTGCAATAAGTGAAGCGGGCTCGCCATCTTTTAAGGCGGGGTGCACCCTTTTTTCAATATCCGGCTCTTCAAAACCTGAAGCATACCCTTTATCCCGCGACTGCTCCAGTAGCGACTTCAGGGAAACAAAGGGATCAGCCGAAGCAAAACCGATATCATCAATGCCCAGTCCGGGGCCAGCTGCCTTGATCTCCTGTTTTAACTTTTCCCATACGGAGGCATCCTGTGCTGCCTCGGTCTGTACGCTCGTCATTTCTCTTCCCTCTCTTCTTCCGACACTTATTCCGTAAATAGTGAACGCCCGCCTCACGGTAAGAGGACAGGCGTTAATTTCTATATATGCCTTGCATACTTGAATTCAAACGGAACGAGTCTATATGGTTTAACGCAAAATGCAATCTGAAGTTGTTGTCCTGTGAGCATTTTACAATTTCTTCAATTCAGAAAACGGCCAGAAAATAAATTCAGCCTTGCCTACAATCTGGTCGGATGTAATACTGCCAAACACTCGGCTATCCTTACTTTTGCCTTCATGACGATTATCCCCCATCACGAAGAAATGATCCGGCTCTAGTGTGATTGGGCCAAAATCAGGGTCCTGCACCTCAATATCGGTGTACGTTTCCGCTTGTTGATCGCCGTTCACATATAGATGGTGATCCCTAACTTCAATAGTATCTCCCGGAAGTCCAACGATTCGTTTCACCAGAAAATCCTTCTTCTCTACACCTTCACTTGGATCACGAAGTACGATCACATCTGATCGGGAAGGATTACCCAGATGGTATACGATTTTGTTGACGAAAAGACGATCTTGCTCAACCAGTGTCGGCTGCATGGACTGTCCCTTGACCATTGACAGATTAAACACAAACAGGTTCAGCAGCATCATGATTACAAAAGCAACAACAATCGTTTTGACCCAGTCCCACAGCTCGACAACCCATGATTTCCCCGGTTGTTCAGGCTTTGACGGTTCATTACGTTGCTCGGAAGTCACATGTTCCATTGAATGATTATTAGAATTCAAAGGGACACCTCATTTATTAAATAGTTGAATTAAACTTGTAACATGGTAACCATACTCCCTTTCAGTCTACTTCATTTGGGAGAGTGAAACAATTGGTTATGAGCACCAATACCTTCGTTATCGTGAATACAGCCGGGATAATCGCGTTAATTTAAATAGAATTCGGAGACTCCGATGTATGTTAGAAAATGAGGAAACCAGAGGAATATGACGTGAAGAACACTCATATAAATAGAAAGGCACATCCCTCACGTTCTTACACGTTAAAGAGATATGCCTAATATGAAATGAAAATCTTTTTTTTATTTCTTTTTAAACATGCAAACTAAGCTTTGGACAAAATACTAAGAGTCTGGAAAGCGCTCATAATCTGATTGGCACCGTAACCCATTGCTTCATATAGAGGCATGGCTACTTTGTTGTGCTCATCACCCGCCACCCATACTTGGCTGACTTTACGCTGCTGGAACCGCTGTTCCATAGCCTCGACAAGTGTTTTGCCGACTCCACGGCGACGATAGTCTGGATGTACCGCAATACGGTAGATACAACCCTGGTTGTGATCAATCGTACCGATCAAAGCGCCTACGAGGTCTCCCTCTTCTTCCGCAACCATGATCAGGTCAGAATCCCATGACAATTGACGGGCAAACGGGCCCATCGTGTTCTCATAACACTCTTCCGATAGTGCAACCTGGAGAAGCTCCGTCATCTGGCTTGCATCACTCAACTGAAAGGAACGAACGTGCATGTCTTAAATCTCCCTTTTCGTTAGCTTAGATGAGGTTTTTTACAAAAAGGGAATCCCTTTTTACCAAAAACCCAATGTTCATATAATGACAAAAAACGAGAAAATACCGCTTCTTCGTCAATTAAACCATACTTTCCTCCATAAAACACGCATTTTCTTTTGAAAGCGCTTAATTGTAACCGTTTACATACGAATATTAATCTTTTCATCTATTTAAACGCCTGAAAACACATAAATAGTTGCATAAAGGGTAAAATATGTTTGTTATCTCTGGCCCATCATTAGATCAACGCCTCGGGGGACTTAATAAACAAAAATGTTGCTTAATTAGCTCGAATGCGGTTTAATATTAGTGGCAAGGGTATTATTACATATGTACCTGTTTTCAAAAAAACCTAAAATCTCAGGAGGTATTTCATTATGACTTTTCAATTACCAGCACTTCCTTACGCTAACGACGCACTGGAACCACATATCGATGCAAAAACGATGGAAATCCACCACGATCGCCATCACAATACTTATGTAACTAACTTGAACGCAGCTCTGGAAAGCGCTCCTGAACTGCAAGAAAAAAGCTTGGAAGATCTGATTGCTAACCTTGACAGCGTGCCAGAAGGCATCCGCACAGCGGTTCGCAACAATGGTGGTGGACATGCTAACCACAGCTTGTTCTGGGAAATCATTGGACCTAACGGCGGCGGCGCTCCTACAGGCGATATCGCAGCAGCTATCGATAGCGAACTGGGTGGCTTTGATAAATTCAAAGAAGATTTCGCTAAAGCAGCTACAACTCGTTTCGGTTCCGGCTGGGCTTGGCTCGTAGTTGGTAAAGATGGCAAGTTGTCCATCACTAGCACACCTAACCAAGACAGCCCTCTCTTCGAAGGTCTGACTCCGGTTCTGGGTCTGGATGTATGGGAGCACGCTTACTACCTGAACTACCAAAACAAACGTCCTGACTACATCTCCGCTTTCTGGAATGTAATCAACTGGGATGAAGTGAACAAACGTTACGCTTCTGCAAAATAAGACTGTTAGCATGCAACAGTTAACATAAAAGAGAGCCTGATTCGGTCATCATGACCGTGATCAGGCTCTCTTTTTGCTATCACTATAGTTAATGGGTGTTTTGTTTCTAACGAACCCAGGACACGTTATTGCTCGATATTTCATCGTATCGCGAACCTAACGAATCTCAGAGTAGCTATTTCCCCAGATACGGGCTTTGATACGCACTTTTGGGTTGATTTGTCTATGATAACGTCACTCAGGTTCGTTAGAATTTATAATCGTGGTATATCCACATGATAAGACCTCTGGAGTTCGTTAGCTCCCCCATTTAATCATTCACTTGATCATACGCACCAGCAAAATAACTGCTGATCAGCTTCAGGAAGATATTCGGGAATGCCATCTTATCCATATCTTCCGGACCGATCCAGCGGTAGGTCAAGCCATCGCCTTTACCTGTCAGTGTCGGAGTGCTCAGCGCTAGGTCACTAACATCAGATGATGACATCAACATCTCTCCATCGTTAAGCGATGTTGAGATGTTCTGCGCATTAGGCGTGCCTGGCTCCGATGAATGCGTCGTGTCTGACTCAGGTGACACAGCTGATGATGAGGCTGTGCCCTCCCTTGTTGCCGCCTGTGCATCGTAGGCGGCTCTGGCTTCCGCTGCGATCAGCGGAAGCTCACTGCTCTGGTCCTGCTCGGTACACTTGTACACCTGCAGGCTCCAGACAATGTGGCTGAACACATGCTCCGCATGGGTAGCCAGCCCTTCCGGGCGGGCAGCGAAGCCTTCCGCCCACAGACTGCCGGCCAGCAATGCCATGGCCGGCTCATCCGCCAGCGGCGCCGCCTTCTTGCTGGCTGCGGCGGGCGCCGCGAGCACATGCGGCAGCTCCCACATGCGGGCCAGCAGGCCCGTGTCTGGGCGCTGGCGCACAAGCACTTGGCCGCGATGAGCACCGCGGCCCTCCACAATCGCGACCAGCCGCTGCTCAGGGCGCGGCGGCTTCGCCTTGGTCTTGACCGGCAGGGTAAGCTCTCTTCCGGCGATGCGGCCGGAACATTGCTCCATGACCGGGCAAGTCAGGCAGTGCGGCGCTTTGGGTGTACACACCAGCGCGCCAAGCTCCATCAGCGCCTGATTGAAATCACGCGCCCGCCCTTCCGGAATGAGCTCTCCTGCGAGCTCTTCCATCAACACCCGGGTGCTGCCCTTCATAATGTCCTCATCGATGAGGAAGTATCGGGACAGTACCCGCATGACATTGCCATCTACCGCAGGTTGCGGCTGGTTGAAGGCAATGCTGAGAATGGCCCCGGCCGTGTAGGGGCCAACCCCTTTTAATGCAAAGACAGCCGGCTTGTCCTGCGGCATCTCGCCTCCGTGCAGCTCCATGACTTGTCTCGCAGCTGCCTGAAGATTACGTGCACGGGAGTAATAACCGAGTCCCTCCCAATTTTTCAACACATCCTCTTCGGGTGCCTCCGCTAACGCTTGCACGGTCGGGAAATTCCCGATAAAACGATTGAAATACGGAATTACCGTATCGACCCGAGTCTGCTGAAGCATAATCTCCGATACCCATGTGAAATACGGATTGTTGTGGCGACGCCACGGCAAATCCCGTCGGTTGACCATATACCAGTCCAGCAAATTCACGCTGAAATGTTGTTTCTGTTCCTGTAAACCCATATTTCCGTCCTCTCCTATTGCCAAGCTAACTACTTTTCCATCTGCTCCACGATCGCAAAGGCCGCTGCCAATTCCGTCTGATGCGTAATACTCAAATGAATGTCATATTGCTTATCATATGGCAGCTGCAGACGTTCCCAGGCTTGACTGGACAGCGAGGCCACGGGACGTCCTGTCCCATCAGGCAGCACTTCAATGTCAGTGAAGCCCATGACACCACCAATACCGCAGCCAAATGCCTTAGACACCGCTTCTTTCGCTGCAAATCGACCGGATACAAACTCCGTCATCCGCTTCCCTCGACGAACTGCGATCTCCCGCTCTGCTGGCGTTAAAATTCGTTTCAGAAAAGCTTCCGCATGGCGACCGGACAGTAGCTTCCGCATACGTCCAATCTCCAGCACATCATTACCTATGCCATATATCATCAACGCTTCACCCGCTTAATCTTTTATACTGTAAGAGGTTATTCAAAAAGTCCCATCTTCTTGGTACTGAAAACCGCTCTTTTTGAACATGCATTGTAAAAGATCTCCATTCAATCACATGATCCGTAACTCTCCGAACACGTATTCTATTGTAGCAGGAGGGGCGATCAGAAGCGAGTACCTATCCGCATTACCATATATGCTAAAATATGAATTAGGAATCGTCTGAAATTCTTAGGAGGTCTGAATAATGCCCATAACTTTTGAATTGCCCACTGACGTAGATGCGATCATTCGCGGGGACTTTTTCCCTGCACAACAACCCGCTCAAGGTGTTATCGTTCTGTCTCACGGATACAAAGGCTTCAAAGACTGGGGCATGTTCCCCTATGCAGCTTCACAGCTAAGCCAGACGCATCATGTGCTGACCTTTAATTTCTCTCACAACGGTATCGGCGAATATCTGGAGCAATTCTCTGAACTTGAAAAGTTCGCAGTGAATACCTACAGCCGGGAGCTTGCCGATCTGGCCCTGGTATTGGAACATGTGGCTACACAACCTGAACTCACTGGACTTCCTGTATACCTGGTTGGTCATAGCCGCGGTGCGGGCGTAAGTCTCGTCTATGCACTGGATCATCCCGAGCAGGTGGCAGGTGTCATCTCCTGGAATGGCGTAACCAATCTGGATCTCTTCACAGCGGAGCAAAAAGAAGAAATGCGTACGCATGGCCGTAGCCATGTCGTTAACGGACGAACAAGCCAGCAGATGCCACTGGACGTGGCTATTCTGGAAGACCTGGACAAGCATAGCAAACGTTACGCTATCATTGACCGCTTGGCTTCTTCAACTTTGCGAGTCGCACTCATTCAGGGAACAGAAGATCCCCAGCGTCTGCGGGACGGTTCTGCCGCACTGGTTCAAGCCCGCCCTGATATCCCATGGCACCAGGTACCTGAAGGGAATCACACCTTTAATACGGTACATCCATTTAAAGAAACCACTCCGCAACTGGAGCAAGCCATCACCCAAACCCTGCAACAGATCAAAGACTGGAATAGTTAACTCATCTTTAATATAGTAATCACCTGGATTTTTGCGGTTTCTTGCTCCACATAACAAAAGAGTCACTGCGTGAGCAGTGACTCTTTTGCATTCCCTAAGAGGGACGTTATTTCAATGTTGGTGTTAACAGCCTATATCAATCATGCTCATTCATCCGTATTAGATACCAGGAATGGCATTGCGTTTGTGATGTGTACGCGTATAGAACGCTTCAAGGCGCTCTTGTGCAGCCGGATCGATCTGTTTGCCTTCGAGATAGTCGCTGTTCGCTTCATACGAAATTCCCAGCTCATCTTCGTCCGTCTGACCTTCCCATAGCCCTGCCGATGGTGCTTTGTCCAAAACAGCCTGTGGCACGTTCAGATATGCTGCCAGCTGGCGTACCTGACGTTTGTTCAGGGTGCTCAGTGGTGTGATATCCACAGCACCGTCGCCCCATTTGGTATAGAAGCCTGTAATGGCTTCAGAAGCGTGATCCGTACCTACAACGAGCAGGTTTTCTTCAAACGAAAGCGCATATTGCATAACCATACGAGTTCTCGCTTTGACATTACCTTTGCCTTGGTGAGTCATATGACGTGGGCTACCCAAGGATTTGAAACCTTGCTCCACTTCCAGCGCAATCTCGTTCACTGCATCTTCGATATTGGTTTCCACGACATGCTTCAGATCGTATGCTTTGGCTACAGCGTAGCTGTGGTCGATATCGGATTGTTCACCATAAGGTTGGAACACACCAAGCGTTTTGTACTCTTGATTGTTCTCTTGCGTAAGCTCGTCCGTCGCTTTTTTGCAAAGCGCCGTAGCCACTGCACTGTCAATACCGCCGCTGATCGCAATCAGCAAACCCTTGGCACCCGCATTTTTCACATACGTCTTCAGAAAATCAACACGCTTGCGTACTTCCTCTTCTTCATTAATGCTTGGTTTAACCTTCAATTCAGCGATGATCTGTTGTTGCAAACTCATCGTTCACACACCCCGTTTCTAAATGAATGAAATTTGATGTCCAGCTTGAAAGGTCCGAATGGTTCAATAACCTTATCTATCCAAAATGAAACGCCCCGGCATCGGTGATCCGAAGGGCGGGGCGTTCTATTGGAATTAACGGCAGTAACGGTCAAATGCACTTTTGAGATCAGCCGCAATATCCTCTGCAGAACGGTCTTCCACTTGATGACGCTCGATAAAGTGAACGAGTTCTCCGTCTTTCATCAGAGCGATGGACGGTGAAGATGGAGGATACGGTGCAAAGAATTCACGTGCTTTTGCAGTTGCTTCTTTGTCCTGACCAGCAAATACAGTGTACAGGTGATCCGGTGTAATATCGTGCTGCAGTGCTTGGGACACACCTGGGCGACATTGACCTGCGGCACATCCGCAGACAGAGTTAATGACAACCAGCGCTGTTCCTTTTGCATCCGGAAGACTTGCTTCCACTTCTTCAGGAGTACGCAACTCCTGGATTCCTAGACGAGTTAAATCATCCCGCATCGGTTGAACCATATCTTTCATGTATTGATCAAATGACATCGACATTCGGTTTCACTCCTTATAAATGGTTGTTCTATGATCTCGATAAAATTAAAGGCCAATAAACTCTCCAAAACAACGTTACATTCATATCGAACATTATGGATGTAATGATGTGCTATTCCTATTATACATCCATAAGCAATGAAAGCAAGATTCAGAAACCGCCTGCGGAAAGGCTTCTTCCATAATATTATGTCTCAATGTCTGGCAAAATATGCTGAATGACTAACGTTCAAATGCCACTTTGAAGGTCGTGCCCTGTCCTTCCTCCGATTCCACAGTAATGGTTCCATTATGTCGTTCCACAATACTTAGGCACATGGACAATCCAAGTCCGGTTCCCTTGGCTTTTGTCGTATAGAAAGGTTCAAACAGCTTTTCCTTCTTCACTCTGGGTAGACCAGGCCCTGTGTCACGTACACACAGTTCCACTTTGTCATCGACTATCCGCGTCTCCAGCGTAAGCACGCCCTTCTCATTCATGGCTTCCATCCCGTTACGGGCCAGATTGAGTACCACCTGTTTGATTTCCTTTGGATTGAGGTGCAACTTCGGTACATTATGGTCCAGCATAAGTTCAATACTCTGACCACGCAGGTTCGCATCGGCCCACAACAATGGACTGAGTTCATGAATGATATCATGCAGCTGGGATTCCTCTTTTTCCGCAATCCGATCCTGGGCCAGCGATAGAAAATCATTAATGATACTATTCGCCCGATCCAATTCTTCCAGGACGATCCGGTAGTAATGATCGAGGGAATCTGGACTCTTCTCCTGCATGAGTTGAAGAAAACCACGTACAACCGCCATTGGATTACGCACTTCATGCGTAATGCTTGCAGCCATCTGCCCCACCAGACTGAGACGATCCACATTATCCAGTTCACTTCGCAACATCTCAAGCTCCGTGATATCCTGAATAATCAGCATGGCTCCTGTAACTTCTCTCGCAGACTCTGTTGAAAAGGCATAAATCGGTACGGTTCGGGACTGAAATACGTGTGCACCGTAACGAACGGTCAACCCACTAATCTCACCATGAACGACGGCTCTGCGAATGCTTTTATCCATCTTATCCGCCTGACCTTGTTCAACAAATTGACTGGCAGGCTGTCCAATGAGATCAGGCGTGGACGTACATGGTAGCTGCTCCCTTGCGGTTTGCTCCATCATCTCATTGACAAATATCACTGTGCCTTGTTTATCTACGGTGGCAATGGAGAGAGGCACTGCGTTCAGAATCTGATGAAGTTTCTCCGTTTCGGCTATGTATCGGTGGTGGACTTCCGAGAGATGCTGCTCCAGCCCGCGATAGTGCTTCATCCGTTCCAGCCATAGCAGACTCAGACTGCCCGCAACAATGGCTCCAGCGGTATATCCAAGTGCTGTAAGTATCATGTAGGTCGCAGAGTATGTGGATTCATTCTGGAGGGATGCGATCCATAACAGACTCGTTACAATCAGTTCCATTGTAATCAGGATGATGAGGATCGCCATTTTGCGTGAAGGTGTATTATGCTTGAATCGTTTGGCAGACAACCATACAATAGGATAGAGAAGAATGCCCGTATGAAGGAGAAATCCGTACAGATCATAGGGATGCGCAAAAAGAAAATAGAAGAGAATATGTAGAATGGACAGCGTTAGGCCTATAGCGGACTTACAATACAAAATAACAAGTATCACAGGTACGATGCTTAATGATATGGGTACGGCCACCGGGCTTGCATAGAGCGCAAACAGCAGACACAATAACATGCTCAGGGCACTTGTCACAGCAAAACTGGTATGAACAGTTCCGGCATGTTCCATTCTAGCAATAGCCCGCTTGGAGAGTACCAGACGGAATAAGGGAATCAGAAATACCGCCGACCCTGCCAGCAGTACTTGTAAAAGCATGTCCTTTAACGCAACCACAATGCCATCTCCTCCTCTGCCTGCACATTCCCTCATGTATTTCTGATTAAAACATAGGCGACAGTATATTACAATATATCCCTTAAGACTGCACAATAGAACTGCTCATAACTCCATTATATTTCAGAAAAAGCCAGGAGTAGACACATTTTACGTAAAACAGACAAAATCAATGAAAAAAGAGGGTAATAACATATGTATGATGTCATTGTAATTGGTGGTGGATCTGCGGGCCTGATGGCTTGCGTTGCTGCTGCCGAGCATGGAGCCTCCGTGCTTCTGCTGGATAAAGGAGATCAACTGGGTCGTAAACTCGGCATCTCTGGCGGAGGTCGATGCAATGTAACCAATGCCAAGGAAACGGATGAACTCATCCGACATATTCCGGGTAATGGACGCTTTTTATATAGTTCGTTTCAAAATTTGGACAACCAGGGAATCATGCGTTTCTTCGAGAATCTCGGAATTGCCCTGAAAGAAGAAGACAACGGCAGAATGTTCCCTGTAACCGATAAAGCCAAAACAGTTGTGGATGCGCTGGTTGGCAAGATTGTCTCCCTCGGCGTTGAGATTCGCACCAAAGAACCGGTCAAGGAAATTATTCAGAATGGTCAGCAGATACAAGGTGTTAAATTGATATCCGGTAAAACCATTCTTGGGCGCTCTGTCATCATCGCTACCGGCGGCAAGTCCGTACCCCAAACGGGATCTACCGGAGATGGTTATCCTTGGGCTGAGGCTGCGGGTCACACGATAACGGAGTTATATCCGACCGAAGTACCCATTGTGTCTGGAGAGAGTTGGATTCAGTCTAAAGAACTGCAAGGTTTGTCTTTAAGGGATATCGCTCTATCCGTAGTAGATGCCAAAGGAAAAACAGTCATCTCTCATCGCGGGGATATGATCTTCACGCATTTTGGAGTGTCCGGACCCGTCGCACTGCGTTGCAGCCAATTTATCCGCAAGGTTCAGATGAAGTCTGGAAACCCACAGGTCATTATGAGCATTGATTTGTTCCCGGAGCTGTCCCCAGGTGCATTGGAAGCACAGGTGCAACAGGTATTGGAACAAGAGTCCCGCAAGGCTGTCAAAAATATTTTAAAAACATGGGTTCCTGAACGCATGATTCCCTTAATGATGAAACGGGCAGAGATCAGCGATGACCTCACGTTCCACCATTTCCCCAAAGGTATGTTAAGCAACTTGTGTGGGCTAATGAAAGCTTTTACCTTCCGTGCAGACGGAACGAGATCGCTCAAAGAAGCCTTTGTTACTGGGGGAGGAATCCACTTAAAGGAGATATACCCAAAAACAATGGAATCCAAGCTGCTGCCTGGACTATTCTTTTGCGGTGAAGTTTTGGATATTCACGGCTACACCGGAGGGTATAATATCACCGCTGCATTCTCCACAGGATACACGGCTGGCATGCATGCAGCTGAATATAAACACGTTACATCATAATAGGTATTACACCTTTTAACCCGATAATGAATTAGCTCAGATGCCAAAAACCCCGATATCCACTATTGTGGACGATCGGGGTTTTTGGGCATTGTTCCATTTTAGAAAAATTAGCTCGAACTGCTCTTAGCTTGTGATGCTTCTATGCTTTCACACTGCCTGAAAATCCATCAGCCGAATCATCGTATGTCGGGTCATCGCTATAGTTATGTCTGCCTTGCTCAGCCTGGCTTCCCTGGTTTTGGCTCGCATAACCCTCATGCCAGTCTTCATTCACGAGATGAGCCGGAATCGATATATTCTGAAACTGATCCAGTTCTTCCGTTTGCGAGGCAAACACGGCACTTCCTCCATGAGATTGTACAATCTCTACGGCAGACTGAGGATCTTGGCGATCTGTGGGGATGTACAGTTCCAGCGGGCCGGACTGATACGGCTTATATCCCAATTCCTCCAAGGTTGCCCTGGCGGCATTCAACGCTGAATCGTCTGAAAAGTGCACCTGTAGTTCGCTATTATCCATCATCGTCTCTTCCTCCTTGCTACAGCTAATCTCTCATCATCCATAGATGAGATTCTTCTTCTATAGCATGGGCAGATATAGCGCACGATATGCTCCGAATTAGAAAGGAATTCCTTTAGCCCCGGGTCAGCCGGACCCATCCGGCAATAGATAAGACGCAGAGTCCGAAGGCCACCGCACCTGCAGCTGTCAGAATACCGACGATCCAGCCGAGCCAAGCCAATCCCAGCGTGAATCCCATAAGAATACCAATCGGGACAAACAACATCCGAACCATCATTGAACCTGCAAGATGCAGCGCCTCCGTGTCATACGTTATAAGCTGAACATAGTCGGACGTGGCAAAAACATCCCAGGAACGATAAAACATCACCGTCAACATGATGATTAATAACGCACACACAATGACATTGACCGGAAAAGGTGGTAATGCAACTGCTGCGATGGATAGTCCGCCTAGCTGCAGATACAATTTCATCGTGGCCGAGTTTCGGAAAAATGCCTTGAATGCAATCTCCGCTGTCCGATTCGCGATGGAACGATTACGTAACAGTTTACGCGGTTTACGGAAGATGATGGACCGTGTTCGTGGGGCTTTCGGCTTGCTCACCGCCCGGCTTAACATTAGAGCTGTAAGCTGCAGCCTGCTCCGCAGATCCTCCCGCACATCCCCTTCAAACGTTCCCTTCATCAATAGCCTCATCTGTCCAACTGTAATTAGAAGAAGCATGATAATTACGATTCCAAAACTGATTTTCCACGTCTGTCCATGCATCCATGATGTCGCATGAATGGTCATGTAACCTATGCCAATGACGAGAGGGATCATCTGAATCCAGCGTCGCCATCCAGTATGTCGAACCTTCGTCATATGTAGTGTTATGGCTTGGAATGAAGCTACCGCACCAAACCAGACAGCCATAAGTGCTATCTGGAGATTCGACATCTCATAGACACGGGACCACAGGGGTGCGGTCAGCGCTGTAATCAGGATCATTTTGCCCAGATGTTGCAGACAGGACCGGTAGAGCCCTTGCCTCATTAGCGTTCGCATCCACAACGGTCTTGATTTCAAAAACAATACATCCGCTTCCTCCACAAATATCAACACACCACCGGTAAGCATAACCACGTCGATCAGCCCAGTCAGTACGGGGAGCGGTAATCCTGTCGCCCATGCAGGCAGCGGTTTGGTCCACAGACTCGTGTACCATCCAATCAGATAGAACAGACCCGGAACAAGCAAATATACCCACACGGTCCAATCCACGACGAGTCTGAGATTTTTCATCTGTTCCCTGAAATGTTCTTTGCGTCTTCGTCTGTATAAACGAAGTGGGGTATAACGCTGGGAAGTCTCCATTCTCTCTCACCCTCTCTCTATCTAAGACGTCAGTACATCAAAACAGTCAAACAAAGAGGCTTCCGGCAATCCTGCCACTTCACGGATCTCATCCAATGTTCCCTCGGCAGCAGATCTGCCCGAAGCAATCAGAATAAACCGGTCGCAGATTCGTTCAGCGGTATCCAGTACATGCGTAGACATAAGCACACCCGCGCCGCGGCGACGTTCATCATCAAGTAATTTTAGAAAATCCTTGGTTGCACGAGGGTCCAGTCCGATGAACGGCTCGTCCACAATATAGATATCCGGTGAAGACAGAAATCCGATCATCAGCATCATTTTCTGCCGCATGCCCTTTGAGAAACTGGCCGGAAGATCATTTCGAACATGGTCCATGCCGAAACGAACCAACAGTTCCTCCGCTCTTGCAACAAAAGCTTCTTCCTCCATTTCATACGCCGCTGCCGCCAGATCAAGATGTTCCCATAGGGTCATATATTCATAAAAAACCGGTTGCTCCGGGATATAGGCATAACGACCATCTCCCCCAATCGTCACTTCATAGTTCGCATGTTCCAGCAGACCAAGAAGCGTTTTGATTGTGGTACTTTTGCCCGCACCATTGGGTCCGATAATACCTACCAACTCTCCTCGTGCCACATTCATTCGAATATTGCGTATGGTCGATTGTCCCGGCTCGTATCCTGCCTCTGTAATATGTACGTCCAATATGGACTCCTGTATAGTTGTACCTTCATGCTCTATCTTCATATCGAACACTCCTGTTCTGATTCGGGCTTGAACTAAAGACTATTTACACTTGCCACTCCGATGACAGAACAACCTTCCGATCACTGTTATCCCCCGATTTTTTGAATCAATATCACAAATGTTAAAATCGGGGGATAAAGGCGAACGCTTCGCTTCTTCAGGTTCTTTCTGTCCTCTACGTTATCGTGTAAATATATATTTTGGGATGCGTGTTTGATTATTTGAACGTTGTTCTTTTCTTAAAAAAATAAAGCAATAAATCATAGTAATGAATGACTTATTGCTTACTATTATATTTCATTTTCAGTAACATAGTATGTACGAATAATTGAGACTAGTTGTTCAAATGTGAACTTGTGGTTCACCATATCAACAGTAAAGTCCTCAGCAAAAGTTTGATCCATCTTAAGATACACATTGTTATAACGTAGAAAGATTACCAATGCGGTAAAAGCCGTTCTTTTATTAGCATTATGAAAAGGATGGTTTTAGCCCAAAGATTGAAAGATCACAGCAGATTCAAGCAGACCAGAATCTTTAACTCCAATCTGCTCTCCAGGACTGTAACGCTTAATCATAGCGACGTTGATCGCAATAACCTCTTGAATACTCAAATACCGGGTCATGATCATCTGTCCTTGAGACCTTTCAAGGTTTGATCATATTCACCCATCACATCAGCCAATGTATCCATAAAATCACTACTGATTCCGTTAGGCAAATTAACTTTTGCAGACTTTTTAATAATAATCTCCCCATTAGACTGATTTACCTCGATTTGAACCATATCGCCTTGCTCAAGACCAATTTGTTTGAAGGCATCTGTCATTGTTAATCCAAGACTATTACCGAATTTCTTTACTTTTCGTTCCATCTTACTCACCCTATTCATTCATTACTACCTCTAGTAATACTATTTAATTGTTATAACAATTATAGTGGAACTTTTATCAATTTGTATATTATTTCGAATTTTGAAATGCAAAAAAAGAAGCAGTGGTTCCGGAGCCCCTGCTTCTTCATATTACAGTGAAAATCTCATATTAACGATTTGTCTCCACCACAGATGTAGTTTCACTCTCTGCATCCGCATCCACGTTCAGATCCAGAACCAGTGCGCCGCGGCTTTCGCTCGCATAGCTGCTGTTCACGTTACGCTCGCTGTCTTTCACGCTGTTGTTGCGTTCAGATTGAGTCCAAGTCGCACTCTCTCCTTCTGCATTCGCGTTCAGACCCAGATCCAGTGCTCCACGGCTTTCGTTCGCAGTGCTACTGTTTACGTTACGCTCACGGTCATTCACGTAACTGTTGCGTTCGGATTGAGCCATCGTTGCACTCTCTCCTTCTGCTTTTGCGTTAAGACCTAGATCCAGTGCTCCACGGCTTTCGTTCGCAGTGCTACTGTTTACGTTACGCTCACGGTCATTCACGTAACTGTTGCGTTCGGATTGAGCCATCGTTGCACTCTCTCCTTCGGCATTCACGTTCAGACCGAGACCCAGCGCTCCACGACTTTCGCTCGCATAGCTGCTGTTAGTGTTACGCTCGCTGTCTTTCACGCTGCTGTTGCGTTCGGATTGAGCCATTGTTGCACTCTCTCCTTCAGCTTTTGCGTTCAGACCCAGATCCAGCGCTCCACGGCTTTCGCTCGCATAGCTACTGTTCACATTACGCTCGCCGTCTTTCACGCTGTTATTGCGTTCAGATTGAGTCATCGTTGCACTCTCTCCTTCGACTTTTGCATTTAGACCGAGATCCAGTGCGCCACCGCTTTCGCTCGCAGTGCTACTGTTTACGTTACGCTCACGGTCATTCACGCTATTGTTGCGTTCGGATTGAGTCATCGCTGCACTCTCTCCTTCGGCATTCACGTTCAGACCAAGACCCAGTGCTCCACGGCTTTCACTCGCGTAGCTGGTGTTCACGTTCCGATCATCGCCGCCTTTTGAATAGTCGCTCATCGTTGTACCTTCTCCCGACACATTGGCATTGAGGCCAAGGCCCAGCTTGCCAGAACTGCTACGCTCAACTGTGTGGTCAGAAGAACGATCATTGTAACGGTTCATACTCTCGGAAGATAAGCCGGCATTAAGGCCAAGATCCAGATTCAATGCTCCAGTTGCACTGGATGAACCTCCGTAGCTACCATGGTTACCGTAACCTGTGTCACGGTGTCCTGACAGAAGAGATCCCAGCTCCAGGCGCAAACCTGCATTTAGATCCAGATTACCACTGCTGTTACTGCTATAGCTATCTGCGTAAGTTGCCTGCGAAGCTCCCAGCAATCCAGCCACCAACGTACCCGACAATACCGACAATTTTACCCAACGATTCACTTTTTTCATGATTATATACACTCCTTCTCAATTTTGGTTGAATTAACGCCATTGTTGCCTAAGAGAAAGAGGTATATTGCGGCGGCCGCCCAGGTGGTGCCTGTGACCATTGACTGAACCCATCGAGCCGTTCCATTCGGAAGGCAAAATCGTAATCTGGCGTAACCAGACCTGTTGCTGCTCCCGGAAGTGCAGCGGCTGGAGCGGTTGCTCCACCTCCAGTTACACCGGACGAACCGGAGTTTGTCCCTGCGGAAGCATTAGCTGCTCCGGGAGAAGTTGCTGCAACAGACCAACTTGTTGGTCGTTCTGTGCGAGGTTGCAATGGAGATGTTGCATCAGCATTATCTTGTTTCAGATCGGCTTCCTTGTTACTCTGCACTTGTTCAGTGACAGCTGGTTTAGCAGTTATCTGATCTACGAGGAATAACTCGTTATCAGGCAAACCTGCATTAACATCGGAATCCTGCGTCAGATCGGTTCCTTCCATAGGCAATGCCTGCGGGACAACAGGTTGTTCTGGACGTACTATTGGTTCCGAGGCGACTTCAATCACTTTACCCGTAACCTGTATTGCGTCCTGTCCTTCCTCGTTGTTCTGTGGTGAAACAGGATCTGCGAGTGCACTCGTATTGGAAATTTCAACATTCGGTGTTTTGACGAGCGTCGGCTTTTCCGGAGTGACTACAGGCGGTTCCAGCTTCACACTTGGAATCTCCACCTTTTCCTGATCAGGATTGAGTTCAGCGGATACGTCTACAACTGGAACTTCTGCTTTCACAGAAGGCAACTGTACATTTCCCTTACTCAGATCCACACGGGATGAAGAGATATTGACCGAAGTAACTTCAGGTACATCCACCTTCACGGAAGGCAATTCAACCTTACCCTGCCGAAGATCTGTTTTCACAGGAGACATCTCTGCCTTGATCACATCGGGTACCTCTGCGGTAACACCAGGCAAGGAAGCTGTACCTTCGTTGAGGTTCACCTGACTGCTTGATACATCGGCTTTGATCACCGGTGTATCCGCCTGTACAGACGGCAGTTCGACGGTTCCCTTCTTCGCATCAATCCCAATCTCTGATGTTCCGGCCGATCCAAGCGGTGTATCTACTTTTAGCTCAGATACACTCAGCTTACCTGTCGATTCATTCGCTTTGATCGAAGGAACTTCAACATCCAGCAGTGGTGTGGATACCGATACCGACGGAGTCAGGTTCAACCCGCCATCCGAATCACGTGAAAACAAACTGAGCGACAATCCGCTGGAAGGTTTTTCAGAAGATACCTGAGCCTCGTCTGCGTATACATGTGACGATCCAAACCCCAGCATCAAAGTCCCGGCAAGTATTGCCAGTGGTATGCTTCCAAGACGCACAATCGATTTTGGTAACTTTACATTCAAGTTGCTTCACCCCCTTTCCGCTAATGCGTTGGTGGGACAAGTCATATGAGTTTTCCCCTAGGAATAATTACAATACAGGGATTTCTGCCTGTTCCTCATTAAACGTGAAGGCGTTTACTCAAACGCTTTCCGATCATAAACTTAAAATTTGAAGTAAATTCAAATCTTCATTTTAACTGTTCTAACCTGAGCAGATCCGGCCTGTTTTCAGTCACCTGCAATCATGGTCTTGGCTGCAATGGAGCCATTCAGATCGGCTTTTTCCCCGCTACGTTTCATCAAATAAATCAACCCAAGCAGGGTCAGCAAAATGCCTGAACAGACAAAAGCCGGCACTACACCAAATGAGGTGACCATAAATCCGCCTACCACCGGGCCCATAATATTACTGGCTGTCATCACGCTGCCTACCGTTCCAAATACCCTGCCTGTCATCGCCTCAGGTGTCTGTTCCTGCAACAGGATCTGAAAGGGGACAATTGCAAACCCAATTCCGACACCTGCCAGGGCAAAGAGGGATACTAACAACAGATTGGCACCTAGCCCGGCGTGCGGCCAAATCCCAACAATAACTCCGGCTCCGCCGATAACCAGACCCATGAGTGTGGTACCCAGACCCATTTTCAAAACATGCCCTGCATGCTTCCACTTCCGTACACTCATCGCTGCAATTAATGTACCTGCGCCACTTGCTGCCACGCACCATCCCAGCAGATCAGTTGAAATTCCGGGAAGTTGTCTGAATAACACCACAGTCTGTGAATCGGCAAATTGCAGAAAAAGTATGGCTGAAGCAAGCAAAATCAGAGACGTTCCTACATGAGGGAGAGATGCAAGCATGCGGATACCCTCCAGTGTTTCTTTCCAAAAAGATCCTTTTGAGCGGTTGCGAACATCCCCAGCTGGCTCTTCCTCTACTTCTGTTACGTTATGAATTGCGGTTTGGATCACCCGAGTTCCAGGAATCCACAATAAAATGATGCCGGAGATCAGAAAAGACGCTGAATCGAGAACAAAACACCAGGTAATTCCAAAGGCGGCTACCAAAAGTCCGCCAAGCGCTGGACCAATAATTTTGGACATCTGTTCGATCACCGAGCTGATGGATACAGCTTGGGCAAGCTGTTCGCGAGGTACAATTTCCTTCAGCTTTCCGTTTTTGGCCGGAGAGAAGATTACATCAAACAGGGATTTGAGGACAAGCAGTATGTAGACGTGCCAGATCTGATCAGCAAAAATTAACGCACCCACGATGATAACCCGTGCACCATCAGCTACAATCATCAGCCATTTTCGGTTCAGGCGATCTGCAAGCGTGCCTGCGAATGGCCCTGTCAACAGAATGGGTAGTGCTGCGGAAAGTGTGACAAATGTAATCTCCCATGGCGTTGCATTCCAGCGGATACCCACGAGGGTCAGAATTGCGAGCAGATGCAGCCAATCACCCAGATTGGAAATGCCCTGTGCCACCATCAATGTTACAAAAGATCGGTTATTCTTCAGCGGTCGTTGTCCTTCAAACGTTATATCACTTGCCATCCTTCTTCTCCTCCATTATCTTCCAATTCATAGTATGAACTCATTATATAGAGCAACCCTTGACTCGACCTCCTGCCAGAGGCGGAGAAAAAGCGACATCTGAAGGATGATTTTTCAGTATGATGAATGATCAAATTTTAAATGCTAAAAATGCAAATCTTGTGACATATCGCATGTTTTTCGTAGAAATAGAAGTTTACAATTAAACCATGGCGACAACCTGAATCGTCAAACATAACTAACCAACTCATATAAGTTGAAATACTCTTTTACATGAACAGCATAACGGAGAGGACCCCTCTTCATCATTTCAACTTATAAAACTAATCTGAAAAGGCGGGATCAGCATGCTGGAATTACAAGAAATCGGAACCGAACGTTCACTTCATCTGTACCGCACCTTGGCCCAGACATTCAAGAGCGTGAATGAACACGCTGTATCCGGAAGCAAAGTGCATGGCTTCAACCCCACCGCGTACGGGGTACTCGAAGTGTTATATATGAAAGGAGCTCAGCCGATTCAACAGGTTGGCGCACAACTTCTGCTGCAAAGTGGTAATGTGACCTATGTGATCGATAAGCTGGAGCAAAAAGGATTGTTACACCGCAAACATTGTCCGCAAGACAGACGTATCATCTTTGTGGAACTGACCGAAGAAGGACAGCGCACCATGGATGACATCTATCCAGGTTATGCGTTGAAGATTGATCGGGCGGTAAGTGGACTAAGTGAGGAAGACAAGGAATTGCTGTCCGAACTCT
Organism: Paenibacillus sp. FSL E2-0151; assembly: GCF_037993015.1. Classification (NCBI taxonomy): domain Bacteria; kingdom Bacillati; phylum Bacillota; class Bacilli; order Caryophanales; family Paenibacillaceae; genus Paenibacillus; species Paenibacillus sp. FSL E2-0151. The sequence goes on along the minus strand of NZ_CP150308.1, from coordinate 769,549 downwards.
TGGGAAGACTTGCACATTCCGCAGACCGTTTATCAGCGAGCAGCTAGAGCGTATCTTAAAACCTGTCGAAAGCGGGAGCGCTAACGCTAACGAACCTGTGACGTCTTATTCAGGGGTCTGAAGCGCTCGCAGCATTTTAAGGAATCTGACACACGCTATCTTTGGATAAACAGCCGTTTACAACGTGTTTTTCAGGTGATTTCGGGAAATAACGTGTCTCATGTTCCTTACAATTTAGAAAGACGAGCAGAAGGTCAAATAAGACGTCCTCGGTTCCTTAGAAATTCGTCTGGACAATTCACCAGGATCAGCCAGCCTGTACTTCAAAATGCTTTTGGCCCAGACACCCCCAACATATCACTTGCCTGAGTTTGAAGATGTAATCTAGTCCACTGCACGTGTGCCATCAACAAAAATAACCGGATTTGCCTGACATCGGCGAATCCGGTTTTTCGTATATATATCTACTTTTTACTTTGAGCCTTGTGGCTGCGTTGGAGCATCTGCATCTTCGGGTACAATTAAACGTTTGCGTAAAGCCAGCGTCGTTACCCACGACACCAATGCAATGACAAACATAATCACAAATAGGGAATGCAAGCTTCCTTCCAAAACGTTACGCAGCAGCGCCCATTTGTCATCAGATAGGGCAGCATCCGTATGTGGTGCGAGCAGTTCATTCAGATCATTCTCCGAAATTCCAGCCTCCGCCAGATTCTGTTCACTGGATAACGTCGAGATCCGATAGTTTAACCAAGTGCCAAAAGCCGCTGCACCAATCGTCTGTCCCAACGTACGCATGAACGTGTGCAATGCCGTAGAGGAGCCACGCTCCTTATATCCTACAGAAGACTGCGCAATAATGGTGAAGATCGTAAACGCAAAACCGAAACCAAGACCATAAATAAAGGTCAATATAAAGAGCACAGCCTGCGGGGATGTTCCGCCCACCAGAAAGAGTCCACCCGATCCAATCGCAATACCGGTTAACCCAATCAATGCGGTCATACGTGATCCAATTTTCATTAACAGACGGCCTGCCATCACACTACCAATGAGCCAACCCACCGACATCGGTGCGAGCAACAGCCCGGATTCCGTCGCATTACCTCCCCGAACCCCCTGCACCCAGAGCGGCAAATAACTGGTCAGGCCGATCATCAAAGTACTGGTCAGCAGTCCAGCGATATTCGCCACACGGATGTCCCGAATTCGGAACAGATGTAGTGGAACCATTGGAGCCTGAGCTCTTTTTTCCACCACAAAAAATAAAATGATAAACAGAGCGGCGACCACACTCAGCACAACAATCAACGGCGAACTCCAGGCATAATATTGCCCACCCGCCGACAGGACAAACAACAATGCGGTAATGCCCACCGTGAAGGTCAGCGCACCAACATAGTCAATTTTGGCTGTACGCGGAGAGATATCTTCCTTCAGATAACGAAATACAAACCACATCGCAAGCAGACCAAATGGCACATTAAAACCAAAGATCCACTGCCAGCCGAGATTATCTACAAAATAACCGCCAAGCAGCGGTCCCGCCAGAGAGGAAATACCCCACACGGAGCTAATCCAGCCTTGGATTTTGCCACGTTCTTCAATGGCGTAGATGTCCCCGATAATCGTAAATGTAACAGGAACTACCGCACCCGCACCAATCCCCTGTATTGCACGAAAAATAATTAATTGCTCCATGTTCTGCGAAAGACAGCACAAGAGTGAACCCAGTAAAAATAAGGCACAGCCAATCAGAAATACAGGCTTTCGTCCATACAAGTCACTGATTTTACCGAAAATGGGCGTACTCACAGCCATCGTCAACAGGTATGCGGTGAAAATCCAGCTCAGCAGCTGTACACTCCCCAGTTCACTGACAATGGTCGGCCCTGCCGGACCAATTACGGTGCCTTCAATCGCTGACAGAAATGTCGCGAGCAACAGCCCCGTCAAGATGAAACTGCGCTTCAAACCTCCAGTTGCATTCACACAAACCCTTCTCTCTTCATTCTCTATATAATTGGTACGTTAATTTACACCTCTACTACGAACCAGAACAAGCTTCCAATCGCTGTTATCCCCAGATTTTTTCTTCTCCTCTCTAAAGGAGAAATCCGGTGATAGCGTATGCTTCCGATGTAGCTTTCTTTCAGAAAGCTTTAAAGGCGATCGCTTCGCTTCTCCAGCTTTGTTCTGTTTCTTCGTTTACGTGTAAATTTAAAAGCAATTATATATTGTCTCTTTTATTTACCTCGCTTGCGAAGGAACTCATCATACAGCATCGAATACATCACCATATCCTTGTATCCGGTTGACGTATGTTGCACCTGTCGCAGCAACCCTTCTCGCGTGAAACCGCGGTTTGTCAGGAACTCGCCGGAAGCCAGATTACGCGGATCAACCAGCGCTTCAATTCGATTAAGACCCATGGTCTCATACCCAAAGGGCAGCAACGCGGAGAAAGCCTCCGTCATATAACCATAGCGCCAATAATCACGTCCCAGCTCATAACCAATCTCACCCCGGAATGCGCCTTCAAGCTGCCATGTATTGAATCCACAGCTGCCGATGAGCTTGCCTGTTTCTTTGAGTTCGATCCCCCACCGGATCGCATCCTCTTCTCCTGCCATTTGGTTGAGCAGCCCAATCATGTCCGCCGCTTCGCTTGTCCCAATCATGGGTGCAAGATTCATGTAACGGGTCACCTCGCGATCTGACCAGCATGCGAACATCTGGGCCGCATCCCGGCGACGCATTTTACGCAGACGAAGCCGCGCAGTCTCCATTTCGGGAATTCTTCCTTTGCATTTATACATATAAAGACACTCCGATCCGATCTATCTCCGCAGACCATAATATTCACTAGTCATCTAATCATAACCTGCGCCGAATGGCAACTATTCAGTCATGCACACACGTCAAAAAACCGGGCCAATGTCGCTCCCGGTCTTATTGTACGTATGGAACAATTCAAGTTTGAGTGAATTACGGAATCATGGCTTGTCCTAATGATTTTAAGCTTTGGACGTTTTCTTGCCCTTCCCCAGTAATTCATCGCTAACCCGGCCAAACACAGCCGTGATTTCCTTGAATTCTTCGATGCCAGTCCCGGTCAGGCTCCATTGGTCCCCGTGGGCGGTCAGGAAATTCTCCTGTGTCAGGTGTTCAAGCTCCTGCTTGATCTCCCGCTCTCCAACGCGATATCCCCGTTCTTCCAATAGGGGCAGTGCCTCGCTAACGTTCAAATCCTGATTTTGCGCGAAATATAGTAGATGAATCCGTACAAAAAGATTCTGTACCTCTGCATGCATAAGCCAAGCTCCTTCCCGGGTTATAGCCCTCCGTGGTTGCTAAGTAATTACCCCACGTAAGAAGCTGAGAAACAGGAGGATTCTTCAGGTATTCCCTTCCCTTTCCGAAATCCTCCGCTTGACTAACCGCATCCTCTGCACTATCTTGAAAATAAGTACCATTTTGCTCGGGAGGGTGATTTACCATGTTTCAAGCTGTTTCCTATGAAGGAACACGAAGTGAGCAGCACACCGCCGTCCTGGGACAGTTAAGTGCTCTGATCCGCGATGAACCTAGTGCGATTGCCAATCTGGCGAACGCTGCTGCGCTGCTCAATGTATTTATGACCGACACAAATTGGGTCGGCTTCTATCTGTATGATGGAAAAGAACTGGTCCTTGGGCCATTCCAAGGACTGCCTGCCTGTATCCGAATTCCATTGGGACGTGGTGTATGCGGCACATCTGCTACGGAAAAACGTACCCTGGTCGTTGATGATGTTCATGCCTTCCCAGGCCACATTGCCTGTGATGCAGCATCCAACAGTGAGATTGTCGTGCCGATTATCAAAAACGGCGAACTGTACGGGGTGCTGGATATCGACAGCCCGATCAAAAACCGTTTTGACGACGAAGACCGCGTCTTCCTGGAGAAAGCCGTAAGCCTGCTCACAGAGCAGTTGGAGGCAACCATACCCCTTTAGGAAATGATGAATAAGGTGATCGGAGTCTCATCACACACGATGATAAAGAACCCGTAATAACAAAGAGCGCAGTCCTCTCAGAGGTCTGCGCTCTTTGTTATCCATTATGATTCACACCCATGTTCTTGCTCGCCCATGTTACTTTATGCATCTAGGATAAATCATGTTCCGCTTTAATCATCATCCCATCCCGCAGGAATTCAGCCAGCCTCGGGTGGTAACCATCATACATCTGACGGAAATTTTTATGCTCTACATACAGATTGGCCAAATCCCGATAGATCTCAGCGGTGGGTGTATAATAACCTTTGATCCATTCAAGATGCCTGCCAATAATCTGTTGTACTTTTGCACTACCGGGCTCCAATCCGTCCTCAATGGCCTGTTGCAAGTCCAGATGAACTTGATCAATTTTCGCCTGGGAATCCAGATAATCTTCTTTTGACTTCAACTCCTGATTTTCAGGTAATGTGGATGAATTGGAAGATTGGATGTCGGACCTCTGAGCACCGTCTGTCTGCACATGGTTCATATTATTAGTGACTACAGCTTCAAAACCCGATTCATTCAGCAACTGGTGACGCCCCTTATTTACAAAACCGATATAAAGATCATGTTCATCAATTTCCTGTTCACCTTGCAAATGAGAGATCGTTTTGTCCAGTGTCTGAATCAATCCATGCAGACGCAATGCCTTCTCCAGAATATCAATGCGATGCTGCTTCATGATGCGTATGACATCCTGAGGATTATCCCGTAGCATCGGGGCAATCTCATTCTCCTTCATACCTACTTCCTTACAGAAAAGGATTTGCTGGAGTCTCAGCAATTCCTGCTTTTCATAATAGATGTCCTCATCTATATCCCCAAAAGCCGGATTCAGAAGACCTGTCTCCGCATACTGGCTCAGTTCGTTCAGACTTACGCCTGACATTCCCGATACGTCAACCATGGAATATGCCATTTGAATACACCTCCTGCCTGTCCTGCAACTCCAGAGTTCAGGCTTAATTCATACTGCATTGTATTTGAATAATGAGAGAATATAAGACTTTCGGCAATGCTGTACCGCTTCATTCCGCTCGTGCTCTGGATGGGTACATCATGCTTCGGTGATATGAGCGGCGTTTGGTCAGTTATGTTGCGGTATGTTAACTATGTTATACCCGTCTCATCAGATGTGAACCCGCAGTCGGCGAAGAATCCGCATGTATTTTTGAAAACTTTTTCCATGATCTTCATATAAAAAAACCTGTGCCATTATTCTGGCACAGGAGTGTGTGGTTATGTTTTCATTGGCATACGGTATATTGAGTAAAATAATGGAAGAGAATCACCCTTTGTTAAACATAACAAATTTCAATTCCGTCATTTCCTCTACAGCATATTTTACACCTTCACGTCCGATACCACTCTGTTTCACCCCACCATAGGGCATGTGATCCACTCGGAACGTCGGAATATCATTAATCATAACTCCGCCTGCTTCAATCTGATCGACAGCATGGAGGGCGGTATGGATATCGTTTGTAAATACGCCTGCCTGAAGCCCGTATATCGAATCGTTAACATGTTCAATACCCTCTTCAACGGAATCTACCGTATTGATCACAACGATGGGTGCAAACACTTCCTGACAGGATACCTTGGCATCACGCGGAACGTTAATCAATACCGTTGGACGAAGAATGCCTCCTTCAGCTTGACCGCCTGCTGCCACCTCAGCCCCTGCCTGTTTGGCTTCTTCAATCCAGTCGAGTGTACGCTGTACATCTTTGGAGGTAATCAGCGCAGAGACCACCGTATCCGGGCTCAGCGGGTCTCCGACCACCACTTGTTTAGCCGCTTCAGCGAAACGCCGGATGAATTCTTCCGAGATGTCACGATGTACGTAGATTCGCTGTAGCGAGATACATACCTGTCCCTGATACGTGAAAGCACCGGTCACACATCGAGGAACCACTTTGTCCAGATCTGCGTCCTTATCCACAATCACCGCTGCATTCGACCCAAGCTCCAGTGTCACGCGTTTGAGTCCTGCTTTGCTACGAATGCTCGTCCCTACCGCTGGACTGCCTGTAAACGTAATATAAGCAACACGGGGGTGCTCCACAAGCACATCACCAATGGTTTTGCCATCACCGCTCACCACGTTCAGTGCACCATCCGGCAATCCGGCTTCCTGAAGCAGATTAGCGATGTAATAGGAAGACAGAGGCGTCTGCTCCGCAGGTTTGAGAACAATCGTATTGCCCGCTGCCAGCGCTGGACCTACCTTGTGGGCTACCAGATTCATTGGAAAATTAAACGGTGTAATCGCACCGATGACACCTAGAGGTTGCCGCATCGTATAACCGATACGTCCTTCTCCACCTTTGGCTGCATCCATCGGAACCGTCTCTCCGGTCAGTCGCTTGGCTTCCTCAGCGGCAAAACGATACGTTTCCACCGTCCGGTCAACCTCGGCCAGCGCTGCGGTAATCGGCTTCGCCGCTTCAAGCGCTATGATTCGCGCTGCTTCTTCCTTGCGTTCTTCGAGCATGGAGGACAACTTGTACAGAATATCTGCACGCTGATGTGCAGGCATCTGGCGCATTGCCTTCCCAGCCTGAACGGCAGCTGCAATAGCAGCCTCCGCTTCCTCGGCTGAAGCCGACGAGACTTCTGCGAGCGTTTCCCCGGAGTATGGTGCTTGAAGTGTTTTATAATCTACGGATTCGGTGGGTTTGCCACCGATAAACAGATGTTGTTTTTTCATATGTTGCATCCTCCATCCTTTTAGAACCTATTGAACTAGAGAAAAGAATATTACACTGCCACTTCGATGACAGAACAACCCACCAATCGCTGTCTCATGTAAAAGTTCAGTTTAATTTATATAATCTATTTATACACTATTTCCGTGCCATCAACCCACTACGGTATTCGGCAATCATAGCTTGTAACGTACCTGATGAGCCATTGTGGCGATCTTGAGCTATTGCATTATAAAGGATTTCACAACCTATTTAACCGTCAGGACGGGACATTCTGCATGTTTTAACACGCCATGACTGACACTGCCCACGATCATCTCTGCGAGCATGCCTTTCCCGCCTGTACCCATCACAATCATTCCACAATCTCGTTCACGCGCCACACGGCAGATCTCATTAACGGGATCACCTGCAATCAGTAGTGTTTCATATGCAATGTCACGCCCGGACAACTGATTAGTCACAGGTTCTATAATATGTTGCCCTTCTTCGGCAATCCGAGCTTCCAGATCAACACCCAATGCAGGTTCATTGATCGAAATGGCAGGATTCACATGCACGATCAACAGACTTGCGGGATGTTTCATATCTTCAGCCAGGATCAGAGCTTGTTCCAAAGCCTTATGAGCATGATCCGAACCATCAACAGCAACCAATATACGTTTCAACATTGCAATTCCTCCTGTGAATTAATGAGATGTAATGGCGGAATCGATATCCCGCAGATGATGACGGCGCACCAGCAGTACCACGACTCCAACCAGAACCATTAATGCACCAAAATAAAACGGCGTTTCCGGCAGGAACCACTCGGACAATTTACCCGCAAGCCATGGAGCAAGTGCACCACCCAGGAAACGAACGAAGCTGTATGCAGCAGAAGCAACAGAACGCTCTACAGGTGCAGCTTCCATAACAGCCGTTGTAATTAACGTGTTGTTAATCCCAAGGAAAATCCCCGCTACAATGACTGCCACAATAACGGTAGTTGGTGAACCCATCACCGTACCTACTGCCATAACAACCAGATCAATCGCGAACAATGTAAGCATGACACTCATGGACGGAACCGATCCGAATCGGCGTTGTAATCTTGGTGCCACGAATACCGACGTAATCGCCAGCATCAGTCCCCAGCCAAAGAATACATAACCCAAGCCGTGCTCATCCAGATTCATGACATATGGTGAATAAGCCATCAAGGTAAAGAAACCAAAGTTATACAGGAAGGCGGTAATCGCCAATGTTTTCAATGAAGGATAACTTAATGCTTTGAACGGATCGGACAAAGAACTGCGTGTTTTCGGTTTGGCCATCTTGGGCAACATAAATGTAATGCTTATAAAGGCAATCGCCATCAGAACAGCCACGCCGTAGAACGGGCCACGCCAAGAGATGGAACCCAGCTCACCACCAAGCAGTGGACCAACCGCAATCCCGAGACCAAGTGCTGCTTCGTACAAAATAATTGCCTTGGCTGTCCCTGACGTGGACAGTCCCACAATGGCAGATAACGCCGTTGCGATGAACAAGGCATTCCCTAGTCCCCAACCGCCACGGTAACCGACCAGTGCACCTACCGTGTCTGAGGTACCGCCGAGGAATGAGAAGATAATAATCAACAATATGCCGCTGAGCAGCGTCCACTTCACACCAATCCGGCTGGATACGACACCTGTAATCAGCATCGCTACACCGGTTACAGCGTTATAACTGGTAAATAGCAGCGACACCTGGCTTTTCGAAGCATGTAGCTGATCTGCAATCGCGGGCAGGATCGGGTCAACCAGACCCAGACCCATAAAGGATATGATACATGCAAAGGCAACCGCCCATACCGCTCGCGGCTGGGATAACAGGCCCCCACGTGATGACGGCAATTCGTCCGGTAATGATGGCTCTCTTTTCATACGTAATTCCTCCTGTGAATAATTTATGTGGTTAAGCTTTATATTTGAAAACGACCTTGAAAATAATGAAAATATTCTATACATTTTCAGAATTAGAGGTAACAAAACGGCACAAATGACACCGAAACATCCGGTGTTTGTACAGGATCGCCACAGGTACTATGGTGCTCACTCTATGTAGCGATTATGTGTATACAGTTTTGTTTATTTGAAAATAGATGCTAATTCGGTTAGCCGTCTTCATCACCCTGCGGATCATGTGCCTGTAACTTCTGAATACCACTCCGAACGCGTTCACGCAGCTCTTCCAGTTCAGTCTGTACGGCATGTATGCTCTGAAGTTTCTGCTCAATCAGTTGCAACTGACCATCCAGCGTTGTTTCCATCGCGGTAAGCTTCTCGATCCGTTCTCTTACTTCGGTCGTCTGCTGGTAGTCAAAACGTTGTTCGTTCAAGGCATCTGCTGTTGCCACATAGGTATGTAACTCCTGAAGGGAGAATCCAAGTACCTCTTTGGCGCGAACCACCTTTTTCAGATAATCGATATCCTCCCGAGTGTACAACCGCGTCCCGCCATCTGTCCGCTGAGGTGAAGGCATGACACCAATCTCTTCATAATACCGAATGGTTCGCTTGGTCAAACCACATTCCTTGGCTACGTCGTCGATTTTATATAAACTCATTCCTTCACCTCTTCCATATGTCTATAATGTTATGTACATAATTATATATAATATTAACGTTAACGTCAACGTTAGATTTTTACACATAAAGTCTTAGCGAGTTGAACATCGACTTCCATTCTCTATCTTCAACAAAAAAAGACCCGCTTCACACGCGAGTCTTCCTCTCTACACTATTCATTCATTTTACCTTAAACGTTCTGCTCATTCTGTTGCTGTTGTGCACGCTGCATTTGCTTCAACCGGCCTTCAACTCTGGTAAACAGTCTGAACGTATAAAATCCTGTAGCAACCAGACTCAGCACCAAAGCTCGTACATCTGTAAGCCAGAAACCGATAATGCCGAATATCGTAATAATCACACCAAATTGCATCATTAGATTGGCGCTGTAACTTTGCGCTTCATCCCACAAATCGGGATTACTCATTGCACGCGGGGTCCGATAACCATATATTCCGTTAATCATTTTCGGTGGTTTTTTGAACACCATGAACCCCAGAATGAAATAACACACTCCGATGATGATCCCTACTACTGCTCCTGCCAAAACGTTCTCCCCTTCACTGTTGTCTTCCATAGACCTGCTCACACTGACACTCCGATGACAGAATAACCTTCCGATGTAGCTTCGCTTCTTCAGGTTATTTCTGTCCTCTCCGTTCTCGTGTAAATGTCTAGTTAGACTTATCTACATAAAAATATAAAAACGGCTCTACGTATATACGAAGAGCCGCCTGGATCGTTTCGTAAACTTAGATATTCTTCACTCGAAGTACACGCATGGCGTTCAGTACAGCCAGCACTGTGACACCGACATCGGAGAATACCGCTTCCCACATGGTAGCTATGCCAAACACACCGAGTAACAGGAAGATCGCTTTAACTCCCAGAGCAAACGCGATATTTTGCCACACAATCATTCGTGTACGCTTAGCAATGCGGATTGCACTCGCTAGTTTCGACGGTTCATCGGTCATGATGACCACATCTGCTGCTTCAATCGCGGCATCTGAACCAAGTCCACCCATGGCCACACCCACATCGGCGCGTGCCAGCACAGGTGTATCGTTGATACCGTCACCGACAAACACCATTTTCTCCTTCGCAGATTTGGCAGCTTCCAGTTGCTCCAGCCGCTCGACTTTATCCTGTGGCAACAATTCAGCGTAGATCTCATCCACACCCAGCTCACGTCCTACCGCTTCACCTACGGCTTTGGCATCACCTGTCAGCATGACCGTTTTGCGGATGCCGAGTTTCTTCAGCGCCTGAATGGCCGCGGCTGCGTCATCCTTCACTTCATCGGCAATGATCAGATGACCAACATACGTGCCAGCTTCAGCCACGTGGACTATCGTTCCAGCCGTCTCTGGTGTGGTATAGGATATACCCGCCTGCTTCATTAATTTGGCGTTGCCTGCAAGCACTTCCCGACCATCGACGCTCACCTTAATCCCATGTCCGGCAACTTCGTCATAACCTTCCACACCTTGCGTGGGAATGGCCTTGGCCCAAGCTGCGCGAATGGATTCGGCAATCGGATGATTGGAATTGGCTTCGGCAATGGCTGCAAGCTCCATCAGTTCTTCTTCCGTGCGTCCACCTTCGGGACGAATGGCTGTTACTTTGAATACACCTTTGGTTAGTGTACCCGTTTTATCAAAAACAACAACTTTTACATCGTTCAACGCTTCAAGGTAGTTACTGCCTTTGACAAGAATCCCGTTACGTGAAGCTGCTCCGATACCACCAAAGAAACCAAGTGGAATAGAGACCACGAGCGCACAAGGGCATGAGATAACCAGGAAGACCAATGCACGATAGATCCAGTCAGCAAATGTTGCACCACTAAGTATCAACGGCGGAACAAATGCAATCACGGCTGCAAGGATAACAACAACCGGTGTGTAATAACGAGCAAATTTACTAATAAAATGTTCTGTTTTCGCTTTCCGACTGCTCGCGTTCTGCACCAGGTCCAAAATCTTGGATACCGTTGATTCACCAAACGTTTTGGTTACTTCAATCGTCAACATACCATTTTTGTTCACAAATCCACTCAGTACATCACTTCCAGGCTCCAGCTCACGAGGTACGGATTCACCTGTCAGAGCAGAAGTGTCCACCATGGAACGCCCAGCTCTAACGATACCATCCAGTGGTACTCGCTCTCCTGCTTTCACGACAATACGATCACCAATCCGTACGTCTTCCGGAGATACACGACGGGTCTCGTCACCCGAACCCGTCAGGATATTCGCGTAGTCCGGGCGAATGTCCATGAGTGACTGAATCGACTTACGTGACCGATTAACCGCCATGCCCTGAAACAGCTCCCCGAGCTGATAAAAGAGCATGACCGCTACCCCTTCCGGATACTCTCCAATGGCAAAAGCACCCAAGGTAGCGACGGACATCAGGAAGTATTCATCGAATACCTGACCGCGGATGATGTTTTTGGACGCCTGGAGCACGATATCTCCCCCGGCAATCAGATAAGCGAGCGCATATAGAGTAAACTGTGCCCAGCCCTCCAGCGGCGACCAGATTGCGGCTGCGAGCAGCACAGAACCTGCAGCAAGACGAGCAAGTAACACTTTTGTCTGTCCTGCACCATGTTCATGTGAGTGGCCTGCATGGGCATCATCATGGGTATGGCTGTGATCATGTCCAGCATGACCTCCGTGCTCATGCACATGACCATGTGTGTGTCCCTCTGAATCTGAGTGATCATGAGTATGCGAGTGTTTGCCATGTGAATGTGAATGTCCATGATTATGTCCGGCATGGTCATGACTGTGGTTATGCGCACCACCTGCACTACCTGTATGGGTGTGCACATGTCCGTTCACGTGTTTTCCTTTTTCCGAAATGCGAATATGCGGCTCCAGCCGAAGCACTTTGCGCTTTGCTTCTTCCACTACCTGTTCATCCATATCGGAAGTGGTGTGTAGCGATAGTGTTTTGGTAACAAAATTGACAGAGCATTCGTTAATGCCCTTAATTTTTTTGACCCCATTCTCGATCTTTAATGCGCAGTTCGCACAATCCAGTCCATCAAGCAGCAGTTCCCTTTTCACCTGTTCCTGTCCGGTTCCCATGTGAATTCTCCCCTTTGCAGTACAAAAACGATGTTATATTTCAATTGTATTCAATATATGAGCACTCATTCATATGTTTGGTTACCCCTATTATATGCACGCCTAAACATGAGTGTCAACAATCGTTGTTGATTTTTCATACAGATTATGCTAATAGTAATCATTTCGCTTTAGGCGGGTTTTGGATATAATAGAGCTATAGTTGTTAACATAGGCGGTGATAGGAAATGGAACAACCGGTTAAAGCACCAAGCGAATGTGATGCAGCCTGCTCAGGTACTGAAGCCGACGTGCAGACGATTCGCACTTCACTCATAGATCGGGAGACGTCTTCCGAGATGGCAGATTGGTTCAAGGCATTCAGCGACCCCACACGTCTACGTATTATTGATGCGCTGTTACAGAAGGAATTATGTGTTCATGACCTGACGGTTCTGCTCGACATGGGACAGTCGGCCATTTCACACCAGTTGCGTTCACTCCGCAACATGCGGATTGTCAAGCGGCGCAAGGAAGGCAAGACCGTGTACTACTCTCTGGATGATGCTCATATTGAGCAGATTTTCCTGCAAACGCTCCAACATATTAAACACAGCTAGGCAGCAGCCAAGCTTGTTCATGCAGAAGAACCCCCGCCTCTCGGCTGTATGCCGATGGACGGGGGTTCTTCTTGGTAAGGGTACCGTTTTATACAGGATACAAAGTGACTAAATCTTCTGATTAACTATCTCTTGGAGCTTGCCACTTCGGTTATAAAAGATTGTTCTTGTTCGGGTCGTACAGGCCCGATCTGTCCTTAAACCAGTTGAAGATATGTGATACACATACTTTGAGCACCGCGTATCCTGGAACAGCGAGCAGAATGCCCACGACTCCAAACAGATTACCCGAAGTCAGAATGACAAAGATAATCGTGATAGGATGGATTTTCAGCGTTTTACCCATGATCTGCGGCGAGATGAATTTACCTTCGATTAACTGCACGATTGTCCATACGGCAACCATCTTCAACAGCATCACCGGCGAAGTAACCAGGGCCACAATCAACGCAGGTGTAATCGCAATTGCTGGTCCCAGATACGGAACAACACTTGTGAACGATGCGATAATTGCAAGAATCAGTGCATAATCCAGACCAATGACCATATAACCGATGTAGAGCAGAATACCGATGCAGAAGCTGACGATAATCTGTCCACGAATGAATGAACTGATCTGGTGATTGATGTCTTCCAGCACATGCATTGCACCCGTACGGCTCTTGATCGGCAGGAAAGACAGAATTTTCGCTGGCAGCTTCTTGCCGTCTTTCAGCAGATAGAACAGAATGAATGGAACCGTTACGATAGACAGCACGGTCTCAGTGAAAGCTCCGAGGAATCCGCCCAATTTGGTCCAGGTCGAGTTCAGAATTTCAGTAGCCTTTTGGGAGATTGTTCCCCACCAGTCCTGCGAATTCAGATTCACCGTTTCCTGGAACTGACCGAACAATTTACTGCCCGTAAGCTCCTCAAACTGCTGTTTTACCGTCTCACTGTAGGTTGGGAAATTTTCAATCAGCCCCACAATCTGGTTACGCACAACCGGAATGACTGCCAGCACTACAACGGTCAGAATGCCTCCAATCGCAAGATACAGGATCAGAATGGACCAGCCCCGCTTAATTTTCCACCGCTCCATCACATCCACAATCGGATTAAGCAGATAGTAGAGTATGCCTGACAGAATAATAGGTAGCACAATGGTTTTGATGAGTACTGCGAGCGGATGAAGAACAAAGGATACTTTGGTCAGAACCATCACGTTCAGTCCCACCAACAGCAGAATCAGCAGAAATAGAACAAATTTGTTGTTAAGAAAAAATCGCTTGAACCGCTCCGGCCAAACGCGGGGTTGCTCAGGTTGCTCCATAGGCGTGTCGTCCTCTCTTATGACCCTTAATCAAAACTAAACTATAAAGCTAAATAAATGCCCACACACGAAAAAAATACCTTGTACAAGCCAACATATGTATAACACTCTGGATTTATACGTATGGTGCTGATTAACCGTTTCAAATTAAACCGGTAAAGTCATTTTACCCCAAAATGAGTCTTCTGCCCCACACGAATCATTTGCAAATTCTCCCTATTCAAAAACGGCTCGCCTCACTGGGAGACGAACCGTAAATTTGTAGCTATACCCTACCATTAAGCCAGCTTTAACGCTGAAAATAAAGATTAAGCTTTTCCCGCCAATTGTGCGATTAACTCATAGGAATGCAGACGTGCCTTATGATCATAGATCATCGACGTAATAATCAGCTCATCTGCCTGCGTCTGCCGAATGAAAGACTCCAACTGTCCACGTACGGTTTCTGGTGAACCATTAACAGCTGCCTTCAGCGTCTGCTCCACACCAGCTTTCTCACGATCCGTCCATTTGCCTTCCATCTCTGCCGGAGGCTGTACCAATCCCGTTGTGCCACGAATAATGTTCAGGAACTGCTGTTGCATCGTTGTACCCAGCCATGCTGCTTCCTCGTCTGTATCCGCAACAACAGCGTTGACACCAACAATTACATATGGCTCCTTCAAGCTATCAGATGGTTGGAAGTTGTTTCGATACGTTTCCAGTGCAATCCGGGTGTAATCGGGCGAGAAGTGGCTGGCAAAAGCAAACGGCAATCCCAGCTGACCTGCCAGACGTGCACTGAAATCACTGGAACCCAAGAGGTAAATTGGAATATTCAATCCTTCTCCAGGAACTGCGCGAACAGGTGCATGATAAGATGTCGCCGAAGCATCAAAGTATGCTCTAAGTTCTGCCAACAGCTCAGGGAAATCTTCCCCACTGTTCAGATCTTTGCGTAGTGCAAGCGATGTACGGCGGTCACTACCTGGTGCTCGACCCAGTCCCAGATCAATTCTGCCAGGATACAAGGATTCCAGTGTGCCGAACTGCTCAGCGATGACAAGCGGTGCATGGTTGGGCAACATGATGCCTCCTGAACCCAGACGAATCGTTTTGGTTCCACCAGCCAGATATCCAATAACAACCGAAGTTGCGGATGAAGCAATACCCGGCATGTTGTGATGTTCAGCTACCCAGTAACGGTGATATCCCCAACGCTCTGCATGCTGTGCCAGATCGAGACTGTTGCGCAAAGCATCAGCAGGTGTTGCACCCACAACGACGGGAGCCAGATCCAGGATGGAAAGCTTAACGTCATTAATATGTTCTTTATGGGATGAAGCCGTATTTTCTGTAGTCATTATCGTTTAATCTCCTCGATGATTATATTTTTGTATATCCAGATATATAGATTAATTAAATCACAACTGGATATGGTGATGTGTTCATAAACTAGCCGTTTACATCCGGACGGAATCCCTGCCTGCATATGCATCCTAGCTTCCGTTCCGGCATCCGGCTTATAACTCGTTCTGTACGTACTCGGCAAACTGACGTATCGTCTCCTCGTTGCGCCGATAATACGTCCATTGTCCTCTGCGCTCGGAGAGCAGCAACCCTGCCTTGAGCATAGTCAGCAGATAACTGGATATAACCGACTGAGCCAGTCCAGCCTTCAGTTGAATCGTGCCAACACAGATTCCGTTCTTGCCACCATCCGGATGCTGAGATAGTTCCAGCGGTGGGAAGTGTTGCTCCGGGTTTTTGAGCCACAACAGGATTTGTCTACGTGTCTCGTTCGATAATGCTTTAAATATAAGTATAGGTTCCATGGGTACGATTATACCCCCTTTCATCCATTTTGCAAACACATGAACAAACAAACCGACTCATGATCGAGTCGGTCTGGTATCATATGGAATCTCTATAGGGAACCAACATCTATTTTAGAATTTGGTCGTTACCGTCTGTTTAACCTGATCCAACATGGCTTGATATGCGGGTGCATCCAGGTATCCAATACTACCGAAGAGCAGATGATCTACGGCTTCAATACCTACAAAATCGAAGATACCTACGTCTGAAGTTAATTTCAGTCCAGCAGTCATGCCAATCTGGTCATAAATTTCACTTGGTGTACCATGTGTGTTGATGATGAGTCCTTTTTTGCCTGTCAGCAATTTCTCGATTCCCGCTTCACCTGCTGCATATGCAAAACCATAGGCGAATACACGGTCAACATATCCTTTCATAATGGCAGGAAGACCTGTCCACCAGATCGGATAGATGAATGTGATAACTTCTGCATCCGTAACAAACTGTTGCTCTGTTGCAATATCCTGTGGTGTCTTTCCTGCACGCATGGAAGCTGTGTCAGCTTCAGTCAGTACGGGTTGGAATCCAAGATTGTACAAGTCACGGACAACCACTTCATGGCCTTGAGCTTCGAGAGCTTCTACAGCAGTATTGAGGATTGCGTTATTCAAGCTGTCTGTGTGCGGGTGAGCATATACGATAAGATGTTTCATGGTGTGAATCCCTCCAGGTTTGGTTTGAGTTAGATTGCGAAAATGGGGTTACATTGATACATTCCATATACATAGATATCTATGTATATGATTAAAAAAATATTTGGTCTCCTCTGCCTCCACCCCAGTCAAATCTGGAAGGGTTGCAGACAGAAGAGTTCATTCATTATAACTTTCGGACAATAATGGATAGCAAGCTCTCCAATTGCTCCGACTGTTCATTGGACAAACCACTATAGATGATGTCATTAATCTGCTCTGACACCTGATGGAAGATCGGTTCGAGTCGCTTCCCCTGTTCGGTTAGGCGAATCATCGTCACTCGGCTATCTTCGGCACTCTTGCTGCGTTCAACATAGCCAAGCTTCTCCAGCTTGTTGACCAGTACCGTTACCGTTGGTTGCGTGCGTTGAACACGTTCAGCCAACATCTTGATCGACAGCGTCTCTTCCCGGTACAAGAACATCAATACATCTCCATGAGAAGGAACAATCCCTGTTACCTCATGCTGTTCCAATTCGTGTACAATCCGTTTGTTGACATGGTCTCTGATTCTTGCAATCAGTGCAATTGCGTTGTATTTAGGCATGACCTCATTATACATAGACATCTATGTATTTTCAAGTTCTTTTTATAAAAAAGAAAAACAGCCCTTTCCATCCTGCTAACATGTGGAAAATATCGGGCTGTTTCGATTCTACTTTGATCCTGATCTATAATGTTAGATCTTAGCTAATCGTTTTTTGAATTCATGTTGGATTCATGCTGAATTCAGTTAATCCATTGCGTGATTTTCTCAACGGATTGTCGGGACTTCTCACGCTGGGGCTCCTCTGCCCGATAACCGAAGGCTGCCATCATAGAGACGCCCCATACGCCATTTTCCAGCAAGCCCTCTTCTTCCATAATAAGGTGGACGCCCTCACGGCTGAAACCTTCGATTGGACAAGAATCAATCTCGATCTGAGCTGCCGCCGTCATCATGTTGCCGAGTGCAATATATGTTTGTTTAGATGCCCAGTCGAATAATGATCGTGGATTATCCAGAATCTTCTGGTTATTTTGAAACTTTCCATAAGCCTCACTTGTTAGCTCAAATACGTTATTTGGCATTCCCTTTGTTTCCTTCAACATGTACTCCGCATAGGGAGAATTATAACTGGCATCTGATCGGGCCAAAATAACAACAAAATGGCTTGCTGTAGCCAATTGCTTTTGAGCGCCGGAAGAGACTTCGGACAGACGCTTACGCAGGTTCGGATTTTGTACAATTAGAAACTTCCACGGTTCAAGTCCAATGGAACTTGGAGATAATCTGCCTGTTTCCAATATAAATTGGAAATCCTCATCCGAGATTTTGCGTGTATCATCAAATATCTTTGTTGCATGCCGGAAATGATACGCCTTTAAGATGTCTTCCTTTGTCTTTGACTTTGCTGTAACTTCCATGGAGCTCCACGTCCTTTTATATTTTTTTTATGTTGAACAATAATGTTAAAGTGGTTTCATCTCAAGTATTAGTTTAGGACCTATGTGTATAAATTAAAAGTACGCACATTATTGTTTCTTGGTTTATAAAAGTAAGTATTGGATGAAAGACAGCAATAATCCACTGGGCACTTACATGCCTAGTGGATTATCTATAACTCTTTTCTTTTAAATCTTGAAATCTTGAACCAGCTTATTCAGATTTAATGCACTATCCTTCACTTGATCAGATTGTTTAACTACTTCCACAGATTGCGTAGCAGAAGCGACCATGTGTCCTGCGATTTCCTGACTGGATGCGGCTGATTGTTCACTGGCTGATGCAATTTCGTGAATGGAGCCCACTAGTATTTTAATATTGGCAGTCACTTGTTGTGAGGTTGCATTGAGATCTTTAACGGCATTGGCATGATCAAGAGAATCGACATAATACTGTTCAGCTGTATCCTCCAATAATTTATAATCTTTGCCAACCTGATTGAACATAAAGGATAGCAACTCTTTGGCATTTGAGGACAGATTGGTTACAGACTGCATAACTTCTTCCGTGACCTGCTGAATTTGATCGGCAGCCTGTCTGGAATCATCAGCCAACTTTCGAATCTCACTTGCTACAACCGCAAAACCTCTGCCTGCTTCTCCAGCTCTTGCAGCTTCAATGGATGCATTGAGTGCAAGCAGATTAGTCTGCGCCGTAACATCCAAAATAGACTGAGATAATATACCAATCTGATCTACAGCTGTTGCACGTTCCAGCGCTTCTGTCATCTTCTTACTCGTATGATCATACATGTCTATGGCTGCTCGGCTCGATTCGCGGGCTTCCTGCTTCAACTTTTCAGCCTTCGTGCTGGTCACATAGGCGGATTCTGCTTGTTTAGATGTCTGTTCCGATATATATTCAGCTCCCTGTTGCATCTCAGCTGCCGAATGATTCATATTTTCCGTATGGGCTGAAGCCTCTTCCATTGCAGCCGAGAGCTCTTCAACTGTAGCTGATACTTCACGAATCCGTTCATTCAGACCAGCCATGTTCTGGTTGGTAAGATCGCTAACCTGGTTGATATGATGAGATTCCTGAACTACACCACGAATGACATTTGTTGTGGAATCGCTCATTGTACGAATAGCTCGTGCGATGACACTTATCTCATTATTTCCCTGTGTTAGATGCGGATCTAGGGATGCCGTTAAGTTGCCTTGTGTTATTTCTTCACAATAACGGGTGATAGCTTTCATTCGTTGGCGTATACTGCGAATCACTACAAATGAAATCAGAATGAGTGATGCGAGTGAAAACAAAAGAACCGAACCGAGCACCAATGCTCGCTGCTGAATTACTTCCTGTGTATCCGCATAGAGCTTGGCTGACTCTTCTTCGTTATGCGCACTCAAAAGGGTGATCGTCTCCACAATCGCTGTACTGCTTTTGTTAATTCTTCCTCTCTCTTCACTATCGTAGGTGCCCGACATCTTCTTGGTATCCATGATTTGCTCAATATCCTGATAATATGTATCCATCTTTGCTACCAAATCTGCAAATATCTCTTTTTCCTTGGTATCCAATGTTCTTGCTGAAAATTCATTCAAACCATCCGTGATACTCTTCTTACCTTTCTGAACCTGATCGTACTGTTTGTCGGTATACTCTGCATTATCAAGAACCTTTGTATAATTGGCGCGCATATTATAGAAATTACTTTTCAGTTCGAGAACATTGGTTTGATGCTGGAAGCGGTCATTGTAGAGGATACCTTGTCCCATTTTTGCTTCGTTCATTCCGAAAATCCCAATCAGAAAGACAGTAAACAAGCCGATTAGACTAATCACAGTCATGATGACCATCGTTGTTGTTAATTTAATATTTTTGAGTTTATTTCCTTTCTTATATTTTGGCTTAGACTGAATTGACATGATTATTCCCCCACTTTAAATAGTAGATAGCCTTATATATCTTATATCTATATCGTATGTATCCATATTGTTTGTTAGCATTTCAGGAAAATCGACTTTATTCTTTTATTGAGAAAAGTAATGGGAGACAACAGAAAAGCCGCCAGGATATAATCCAGCGGCTTTTCTGTGAATATATGAAACGATATCTGTGCAACCTATAGTTGCTGCATCCACTCATTTTCAGAAATGACGGTATATCCTTCTTGTCGCAGCAATGCTGATGTGACACCTTCACCAGTTACCTTGTGATTGGCAAAATTCCCATCATAGATCATCTGTGTACCACAGGACGGACTAAACTCCTTCAGTACCACACACGATACATTCAATTCTCGCGCCCATTCGAGCGTCTGATAGGCTCCCTTAATATACAACTCTGTGACGTCCTTGCCACTTTTCTCGATCACTTTTGCTGTGCCTGCCAGTACGTCCTTGCCCGTGCCACCGATAATTTCAGCCGGTTCCCGTGGAGTGGAGAATCCGCCAAGCAGCTCCGGACATACCATCTTAGCCTGCTCCTGCTCCACCAGCTCCTGAATCTTCTCTTCCAGACTCGCTGTTCCGTTGTAACGGCAAGCTACCCCTGCCAGACATGAACTCACCAAATATTTCATCGTTATCTCCTTATACACATTCCATCTATGAAGTAAATTGTAACATATAAGATCAGCCCTATAACTCGCCTCTGGTGATCATCGTAATTTTTACATCTTCATTGTAGCGAACCCGTATCACATCTTTCGGCGACTCTAGTTCAAATATGGCAATCCCCGGATTATCAGCTTCCCTATGAAGACTGTATCCATCGAGGTTAACCTTGAATACTTCTTTAATTATCGGCCCTACTTCGTCCCTAAGGAGAGATTCCTTCACATCATAAATCTTCTGATGGTACGCCTCTACTTCATCCCAATTGGCAAAATCATCTCGATAAGAATTCTCCCCAATAATAGAGTAAACCTTAGTTTCTTCTCCTACAGTCATTTGAACCAAGTAATGATCATTGAAACTAAGATTAATTATATCTCTCCTAATTTCATCATCTTTGGAACGACTTACACCCCTAAGTTTTAGAGATGTTTCACCGAATACTGCATTAACGGCATCCTCCGCATCGATCAGCGCTGCCTGGGATACCTGATCAGGACTAAGGTCGCCTGTGATCGAAACAGCCTTATCCTGCTGCCATACAATCTCCCCATAACCATCGCCAGTCTCATTCTCTAACGCTAATGTCGTATGCGATATTGGCTCCGATTCCCCCTGCTTCATACTCACAAAACGTTGGACTGATGCAGGTTTAAGCGTTGGAGTACTGCCTATACTTTGCAAAAGCGATGGAACTTGACGCAGATAACGGTGTTCCAGCTCGCTTGGCTGCATCTCACGTCTCATCTGTACTTCACGCAGATTTCCTGTTGTCGCATCGAGCCATATCTGCGCATATTCCTTCTCGCTTTCATTTCCAGCCTCTACATATATTCTGCCGGACACAGGCAAGTCTTCCACATTCGTAATCTTCAGCTGTTTACCCAGATCGTCTCGCATCGTAGTCGCAACATTTCTTTTCATTTTGTCGGTTAGCAGATTTGTGTTCAAACCATCGGATAACTGTAACGCTGCTATCGGATAGACCTGCTCGATCACGGGTTTCACCAGCTGTCCATCATCCCAGATCCATAGGAGCAATCCAGCAGCAATAACCAACGCACCTGTGCCGGCAACAAGAGGCCCTCTTCTAGGGCGACGCTTGTGTGACACGTTGCCTACTTGCGGTCTAAACGGCCTGGATGACCTGGAACTCTCCTCTGATCTATCTCCCTTGCTTCCCTCTTCCGACTTCTTCATCCACTCCACCTGTTGAAGCACCTTTCGCTTGTGATCCTCTGTAAAAGGAGACGAAGCAAACGGTCCTTTCCGGATTTCCTTCTCCCATTGCTCATCCTTGTGTGTCATTTGCTTCGCTCCTCCCATTGTTTCCGTACCTTATCCTTACCTCGGGATAGTCTGGATTTTACTGTACCTGAGCTGATTTTCAACATCTCAGCAATCTCACTCGTCGTAAGCTCATACTTCAGATTCAGCAAAAGAATCTCTCGAAACTTCTTTGGCAACGCCAGAACAATATCCCAGATTTCATGGATATGCTCCTTACGCATCACTTCCATCTCAGCCGAAGGATGTGCAGGCTGCTCTGCAATCATGACTCTTTGGTTCGAACCCCCATGCTCTGTCTCAATGGGTAACGTCTCTCCCCACAGACTGTTACGAAAAAATCTGGATTTTCGATATGTAAAAGTGGTGTTTCTAGTAATCGTCAACAGCCAGGTTTTCAATGAGCAATCTCCACGATAATGAGCGATCCCCGAGTACGCCCGAATAAATACCTCCTGTGACAATTCATCTGCCTGTTCGGCACTTTTGGTCAGAAAATAAGCGTAATTCCAGACGTCATTTCCGTAGTCATCCATTATGCTACTAAGT
Source organism: Paenibacillus sp. FSL E2-0151 (assembly GCF_037993015.1). Classification (NCBI taxonomy): domain Bacteria; kingdom Bacillati; phylum Bacillota; class Bacilli; order Caryophanales; family Paenibacillaceae; genus Paenibacillus; species Paenibacillus sp. FSL E2-0151. Next base: position 746,749 of record NZ_CP150308.1, on the reverse strand, counting down.
GTGTAATTGTCTATGGTCTGAGCCTGTGCCAGTAATTGATCATCCAACTGTTGTTCACCTCACTTAATATGACTCAGTCTAATGTGATTTGGTTCCCTGTTTTGGACATTATTTCTTATTATTGTAGCAAAATAAAAAAACAGCATGTTCAACATCGCTGAACACGCTGATTCCTTCAAGTTTGCTTAGTTAGAAATCTCTATCAGAAAGCTTTTAAGCGAACGCTCCACTTCCTCAGTTTCTTTCTGCCCTCTGGTCTATCATATCATTTTCATCGTTATACTTTCACAGCAGCAATCATCAGAAACATCGGTCTTCGATTCTCGTCTCTCATGCCTGGGACTTGTTCAATCATCTCTGGTGATGGTTTGGATTCAGCCACCTTTTGAATAGCAAACCCCGCCTTAATCAGTTCATTGAGATGTGTTGCCAGTGTGCGATGATATTTGACCACATCCTGATTCAAAAAGTTCGCCACACGCTTGCCTTCATCGTGGTAATCATCAACGGGCCAGTGAAGAATCTCACCTGTGGGTCCGTAATGCCAATCCTGGGCAGCGCGAGCGGTAAAGATGGGATGTTCGGAAGATAGTACAAATGTGCCCCCTTCTACGAGAAAATCATTGATCTTAGCGTACACCGTGTCTAACCGTTCAATATAATGCAAGGCAAGTGAACTGATCACAACGTCGAATTGTCCCGGTGCAAAATCAATATCTTCAATTGCCAGCTGCTTGTACTGGATCTGCGGGTCGTCCGTCATTTCACGAGCACGCTGAAGCATATTTTCAGACAGATCTACACCGATCACTGAACTCGCTTGCTGCTCTCGCGCATACCGGCAGTGCCACCCAAAACCACATCCCAAATCCAGCACACGCTTGTCCTTCAAATCAGGCAAAAGAGTCCGCAGTTCATGCCACTCCCCCGCTGCATCCAGCCCTTGAACGGAACGAGCCATCTTACTGTAGTTATTGAAAAATTCAGCTTCATCGTATTTATTTTGTTTCATCAAGAGATTCCTCCCGCCTTATAAATATCCACCTACTCTATCACATAAACGATATTTAAACGCAAAAGTTGCCAAGAGAATTCATGGCGTGTTATCATACAGAACGAACGTTCAGTATTATTATATACAGAATGAACATTCAGTTTACTAACGGAGGTCATTATGAATACGAATTGGACGCATCCATTGGAAGGGCAATCTGTAGGTAAAGCTTTTATAAGTTACCTCGTGCCTTCTGTATTAGGGATGCTGGTAGTTGCTTTTAATTTTATTATCGACGGCATTATGGTTGGACACAAACTGGGTTCTACCGCAATGGCCGGGATCGGCATTGCCTCACCTGTCTACACGCTCTTTGTTGCCATGTCGCTGTGGATTGGTATGGGCGGGGCAACGTTGTACTCCAACGCTATGGGTAGAAAAGATATCACTTCAGCCAAACAAATTTTCACCAAATCCATTATGCTCATTATGTTAGTTACGGTAGCCATTGGATATGTTGCATTTACATTCAAAGACAAACTGGTATACTCCCTCGGTGCGAACGCCGAGACCTTCCCGTTTGCTTCAGACTATATGAATATCATGTTATTGTTCGGGTTTGTTTTCACCATTGAGAATGCACTCTCTATCTTTGTACGAAACGATGGGAACCCCAACACGTCCATGTACGCTCAGATTACGTTTGCTGTAGCCAATATCATCATCAATTATATAACATTGTATGTACTCGAATGGGGTGTACGCGGTGTGGCCCTCGGTACAATTGTATCGGCGTCTCTTGCCCTACTTGTCCTGTTCACTCACTTTTTCAAAAAAACAAATAATCTCACGTTCACCCGGTTCAAATGGAACAACAAACTGCTGGCTTCCCTTCTACTCATTGGTTTCCCCAGCTTTCTGGCTGAACTTGGCATGTCGGTCTTCTCTGTCTCCCATAACATCTCGATGGACCGCATTGCGGGCACGGATGGTGTAGCATCCTTTACCGTGTTGAACTATATTCATGGTGTTGTATTGTTGGCTTTCCTGGGTCTGGCATCCGCTGCCCAACCTCTGATCAGCTATTATCACGGTGCCAATCAGATTATACGGGTACAACAAACGATACGTTTAGCCACTAAAACAGCTCTGGCATGCGGTCTATTATTACTGGTTGTTGTTCAGATCGGTGCACCTTATTTCGTGCAAATCTTTGGAAACTTCAGTAGTGGCGTAACGGATAATGCCGTTTACGGATTACGTATATTTACATTTGCCTATGTGTTTATGGGTGTTAACTTTGTCATGAGCACCTATTTCCAATCTGTGGGTAATGCCAAAATGGCCATCTGGATTACAGCTGCGCGTGAAATGATCATCATGATCGCGTTGATTGCGATTCTCCCTTCCTTCTTTGGTGTCACGGGTGTATGGCTTGCCGTACCGTTGTCCGAAATGCTGGTTCTCGCAACCATAGCCGTACACTATAGAAAACGATCCCTTACGGATCGAATCAAAGCGTTGCAGGCTGAATAACGTTAACAGATAATAACAGTAACAGATAGAAGATCAATAGAACGTAGATAAAATGCAGGTAGACCTCATAAAATAATCTAAAAAACTAATATACAAAGCCCTGCTCGATCAATATAGATCGGTCAGGGCATTGTTTTATCCTAAATCAGATGTAATTAGATGCGTATATCAAATCGGCCATTACTATCTGTTGTTGCGTTTGCAATCTCCTTAGGAGTAGCTACTCCCATTCCATTCGATGGTGGTTGGGCAGGTGGAACCTCCTTCGTAACAGTTGTACCGGCTCCTTGAGAGCTTTGCTGTGCAATCTGTGTCTCAATCTGCTTGATCTGCTGTTCAAGCTGTTTGGTCTTTGTCTCCTTGGTTTGCTCATCATCCTTGCTAGATTGCACTTTCTCCAGTTGTGCTTCGAGCTTCGTCTTTTGTTTCTCCAAGCTACTTGAATTGTCCGAACTCGAAGATGTCGATATGTATGATGTAGTGGAGCTGGCTGTAGAAGATATATTCATTATGGTTTTCCCCCTCTTTACTTGGCTTCACTATACCCTATCCCACTGGAACGTACGTTAAATTCAACTGAAAGGTTGCTGAACGAGCTAAGAATAAGAAGTCGAACAGATGGAAGTATGTATATCAGCATTAATAGTCTGATCAATAATATTGGAAGTCTTCATATAAGTGAAGAATCTTAATTTCGTCTCATCTGTAAGTTAGTTGTTTGCCAGTGTAAAATAGTAAAACAAAAAGACACACTCGATATCATCAAGTGTGTCTTCCTATTGCTTGGCGGCGTCCTACTCTCCCAGGACCCTGCGGTCCAAGTACCATCGGCGCTAGAGGGCTTAACGGTCGTGTTCGGGATGGGTACGTGTGGAACCCCTCCGCCATCGCCACCAAACGCATAGCTTAGCTTACATTTCAGAGATCGTTCTCTGAAAACTAGATTCGAAACGAAACATGCGAATTACAACTTGCTATTGGATAAGCCCTCGACCGATTAGTACTGGTCAGCTCCATGCATTGCTGCACTTCCACCCCCAGCCTATCTACCTCGTCGTCTTCAAGGGGTCTTACATACTGGGAAATCTCATCTTGAGGGGGGCTTCACGCTTAGATGCTTTCAGCGTTTATCCCGTCCGTACATAGCTACCCAGCGGTGCTCCTGGCGGAACAACTGGTACACCAGCGGTACGTCCATCCCGGTCCTCTCGTACTAAGGACAGCTCCTCTCAAATTTCCTACGCCCACGACAGATAGGGACCGAACTGTCTCACGACGTTCTGAACCCAGCTCGCGTACCGCTTTAATGGGCGAACAGCCCAACCCTTGGGACCTACTTCAGCCCCAGGATGCGATGAGCCGACATCGAGGTGCCAAACCTCCCCGTCGATGTGGACTCTTGGGGGAGATAAGCCTGTTATCCCCAGGGTAGCTTTTATCCGTTGAGCGATGGCCCTTCCATGCGGTACCACCGGATCACTAAGCCCGACTTTCGTCCCTGCTCGACTTGTAGGTCTCGCAGTCAAGCTCCCTTATGCCTTTGCACTCTTCGAATGATTTCCAACCATTCTGAGGGAACCTTTGGGCGCCTCCGTTACTCTTTAGGAGGCGACCGCCCCAGTCAAACTGCCCACCTGACACTGTCCCCGCACCGGATTACGGTACCAGGTTAGAACCTAGATACGATCAGGGTGGTATCCCAACGTTGCCTCCACGCAAGCTGGCGCTCACGTTTCAAAGGCTCCCACCTATCCTGTACAGATCGTACCCAAATTCAATATCAAGCTGCAGTAAAGCTCCATGGGGTCTTTCCGTCTTGTCGCGGGTAACCTGCATCTTCACAGGTATTAAAATTTCACCGGATCTCTCGTTGAGACAGCGCCCAAGTCGTTACGCCATTCGTGCGGGTCAGAATTTACCTGACAAGGAATTTCGCTACCTTAGGACCGTTATAGTTACGGCCGCCGTTTACTGGGGCTTCGGTTCACAGCTTCGGATTGCTCCTAACCACTCCCCTTAACCTTCCAGCACCGGGCAGGCGTCAGCCCGTATACTTCGCCTTACGGCTTCGCACAGACCTGTGTTTTTGCTAAACAGTCGCTTGGGCCTTTTCACTGCGGCCCCCTCGTGCTATTCACACTACCGGGGCACCCCTTCTCCCGAAGTTACGGGGTCATTTTGCCGAGTTCCTTAACGAGAGTTCTTCCGCGCGCCTTAGAATACTCTTCTCGCCTACCTGTGTCGGTTTGCGGTACGGGCACCATCACCTGGCTAGAGGCTTTTCTTGGCAGTGTGAGATCATGACCTTCGCTACTATAATTTTCGCTCCCCATCACAGCTCAGCCTTACAATGTGCGGATTTGCCTACACATCAGCCTTACTGCTTAGACGGACATCCATCAGTCCGCGTCACTACCCTACTGCGTCCCCCCATTGCTCATAACGGCTTACGGTGGTACAGGAATTTCGACCTGTTGTCCTTCGACTACGCCTTTCGGCCTCGCCTTAGGTCCCGACTTACCCTGAGCGGACGAGCCTTCCTCAGGAACCCTTAGGCTTTCGGCGGATCAGATTCTCACTGATCTTTTCGTTACTCATACCGGCATTCTCACTTGTATAATGTCCAGCGCTCCTTACGGTACACCTTCAACCCTTATACAACGCTCCCCTACCCCTGATGCAAAGCATCAAGCCATAGCTTCGGTGGTGTGTTTAGCCCCGTTACATTTTCGGCGCAGAGTCACTCGACCAGTGAGCTATTACGCACTCTTTCAATGGTGGCTGCTTCTAAGCCAACATCCTGGTTGTCTGTGCAACTCCACATCCTTTCCCACTTAACACACACTTGGGGACCTTAGCTGATGGTCTGGGCTGTTTCCCTTTTGACAATGGATCTTAGCACTCACTGTCTGACTCCCGGAAGTAAGTCTATGGCATTCGGAGTTTGACTGAGCTTGGTAACCCTTGCGGGCCCCGCACCCAATCAGTGCTCTACCTCCACGACTCTGTTTTCCGAGGCTAGCCCTAAAGCTATTTCGGGGAGAACCAGCTATCTCCGAGTTCGATTGGAATTTCTCCGCTACCCCCACCTCATCCCCGCATTTTTCAACATGCGTGGGTTCGGGCCTCCAGTGCGTGTTACCGCACCTTCACCCTGGACAGGGGTAGATCACCCGGTTTCGGGTCTACGTCCACGTACTACATCGCCCTATTCAGACTCGCTTTCGCTGCGGCTCCGGCTCTTCACCTTAACCTTGCACGGGAACGTAACTCGCCGGTTCATTCTACAAAAGGCACGCCATCACCCCTAAAACGGGCTCTGACTTTTTGTAAGCACACGGTTTCAGGTTCTATTTCACTCCCCTTCCGGGGTGCTTTTCACCTTTCCCTCACGGTACTGCTTCACTATCGGTCGCTAGGAAGTATTTAGCCTTGGCAGATGGTCCTGCCGGATTCATACGGGGTTTCACGTGCCCCGCACTACTCGGGATCCGTCTCGGAGGGAACAGACTTTCAACTACAGGGCTTTTACCTTCTTTGGCGGGCCTTTCCAGACCTCTTCGCTTAACCGGTTCCTTTGTAACTCCATGTGAGACGTCCCACAACCCCAAAGAGCAAGCTCTTTGGTTTGGGCTTCTCCGCGTTCGCTCGCCGCTACTGACGGAATCACTATTGTTTTCTCTTCCTCAGGGTACTTAGATGTTTCAGTTCCCCTGGTATGCCTCACACTAACCTATGTATTCAGTTAGGTGTAACTGGAAATTACCCCAGCTGGGTTTCCCCATTCGGACACCCCCGGATCAAAGCTTGCTTACAGCTCCCCGAGGCAGTTTCGTTGTTCGCCACGTCCTTCATCGGCTCCTAGCGCCTAGGCATCCTCCGTGTGCTCTTAGTAGCTTAACCATTTTGTTCCGGTTTCGGTCGCTCGCTTCCCTTGTTTTGCTTGCGCAAAGCCAAAAGTCGCTCTCACCCGATACCATCACAAAAGCAATTTAACTACCTTTATACACTTGACTTGTTTGCACAAGTTCAGCTTAAAGGAATGTTCTAATTCGCGTTTGTTTCGTTTCGATATCTAGTTTTCAAAGAACAAGCTCCATGCAAAAGCAAGCTGTTTGAGAGTTTGAGCTCTCAAAACTGAGCAACGAGTGAGTGTTTTGCAGCTAAGCTGCATATTTGAATGTTTCCGTTGCAGGAAACGATTCTCCATAGAAAGGAGGTGATCCAGCCGCACCTTCCGATACGGCTACCTTGTTACGACTTCACCCCAATCATCTATCCCACCTTCGGCGGCTGGCTCCTTGCGGTTACCCCACCGACTTCGGGTGTTATAAACTCTCGTGGTGTGACGGGCGGTGTGTACAAGACCCGGGAACGTATTCACCGCGGCATGCTGATCCGCGATTACTAGCAATTCCGACTTCATGCAGGCGAGTTGCAGCCTGCAATCCGAACTGAGACCGGCTTTGTTGGGATTGGCTCCATCTCGCGATTTCGCAGCCCGTTGTACCGGCCATTGTAGTACGTGTGTAGCCCAGGTCATAAGGGGCATGATGATTTGACGTCATCCCCACCTTCCTCCGGTTTGTCACCGGCAGTCTATCTAGAGTGCCCACCCGAAGTGCTGGCAACTAAATATAAGGGTTGCGCTCGTTGCGGGACTTAACCCAACATCTCACGACACGAGCTGACGACAACCATGCACCACCTGTCTCCTCTGTCCCGAAGGAAAGATACATCTCTGCATCGATCAGAGGGATGTCAAGACCTGGTAAGGTTCTTCGCGTTGCTTCGAATTAAACCACATACTCCACTGCTTGTGCGGGTCCCCGTCAATTCCTTTGAGTTTCAGTCTTGCGACCGTACTCCCCAGGCGGAGTGCTTAATGTGTTAACTTCGGCACCAAGGGTATCGAAACCCCTAACACCTAGCACTCATCGTTTACGGCGTGGACTACCAGGGTATCTAATCCTGTTTGCTCCCCACGCTTTCGCGCCTCAGCGTCAGTTACAGCCCAGAGAGTCGCCTTCGCCACTGGTGTTCCTCCACATATCTACGCATTTCACCGCTACACGTGGAATTCCACTCTCCTCTTCTGCACTCAAGTCACCCAGTTTCCAGTGCGATCCGGGGTTGAGCCCCGGGATTAAACACCAGACTTAAATGACCGCCTGCGCGCGCTTTACGCCCAATAATTCCGGACAACGCTTGCCCCCTACGTATTACCGCGGCTGCTGGCACGTAGTTAGCCGGGGCTTTCTTCTCAGGTACCGTCACCTTGAGAGCAGTTACTCTCCCAAGCGTTCTTCCCTGGCAACAGAGCTTTACGATCCGAAAACCTTCATCACTCACGCGGCATTGCTCCGTCAGGCTTTCGCCCATTGCGGAAGATTCCCTACTGCTGCCTCCCGTAGGAGTCTGGGCCGTGTCTCAGTCCCAGTGTGGCCGATCACCCTCTCAGGTCGGCTACGCATCGTCGCCTTGGTGAGCCGTTACCTCACCAACTAGCTAATGCGCCGCAGGCCCATCCCCAAGTGACAGATTGCTCCGTCTTTCCAGTTTCCTTCAGGCGAAGAAAACAATTATTCGGTATTAGCTACCGTTTCCGGTAGTTGTCCCAAACTTGAGGGCAGGTTGCCTACGTGTTACTCACCCGTCCGCCGCTAACCATCAGAGAAGCAAGCTTCTCTTCAAGTCCGCTCGACTTGCATGTATTAGGCATGCCGCCAGCGTTCGTCCTGAGCCAGGATCAAACTCTCCAATAAAGTATTGAAAAGAGCGATAAGCTCATTTTGAATCTGACGAGATTAAAAATCTCATTTGTGCTCCAGTCGATCCAAGCCAAGGCTTGTCTCAAACTTTCGCGTTCATTCTGCAAGCAGAATGTTTACTCACTCGTTGTTCAGTTTTCAAAGATCAAACTTGTTTCGTTACCGAACGTTGTTCTCTTCAGCAACTCTTATATAATATCATGTCCGAACCAACTTTGCAAGCTCTTTTTTTAAGTTTCTTTCGAAGCTTATTTTAATCGCTTGCCGCACCGTGTATCTCGTGTTTTTTTGGCCGGAAATAGAATATACCATGTAGAACACACACTTGTAAAGAGTTAATTTCAAAACTTATCAAATCTACGATCTAACCATATTAAGGACCTTCAATCTACCATGAACTCTCAGGTTCAATTTTATTATCCTGCAGCTTAATCTTCTTTATTTAAATCTGTCTTTCTTCTATATATAAGAAGGCAACCCTCTCAACTCTTATATTCGAGACGAAAGGGTTACCTTCTATAGTAATCTATATTTATTTACGTTCTACTTTATATCCTTTATCCTCAAGCAGTTTCACGATGCCGTGATCGCCCAAGTAGTGTGCCGCACCAACAACAATGAAATATTCCTCACCTTTGCCGTTTTTCAAGTAACCATCGATTTTGTCCGCCATACCAATGTTACGATCAACCAGCATTGCTTTGTTATATTCCTCGTTAGTGGAGAAGCTGTTTGTCAGTTCAAGCAGTTGCTCGTCATTACCCGTTTTCCACATCTCAGCCATTTCTTTCACACTGTTATCCAACACGTCGAAGTTTTCGATTGTCGCTTTCAGTGTTTCCTCTTGTGTTTCTTTGGAAAAGTCGTTAAACATGCCAAGTTGAGATTGATAACTCTCCAACTCAATAACTGGAAGTTTGCGCTCGATCGCTTTCTGGATGAAATACAGATCCACTCCTGCTGACGCTTCGTATCCTGCCGTTGTGGACTTCAAACTTGCAAGTGTGCTCTCTACTACCCAAGGCTTAAATGCATCCAAGGCGTTAGACTCCAGACCATTTTTCTTCAATACATCACCCAGCTTAGTATACGTTTCACTGGAGATGTGGTCTTTCAGTGTTGTTCCATCTTGATACGAACCCAGACTTAGAACCAGCTTTTGCTGCTCTTCATCAGCGGCTTTGCTAATATCAATCTCTACCCCGAGATAGTCAGCTTCCGCAAAGGCTTCTTCAAACTCCGGACGCAGTGGATAGAAGCTCTCATCCGCAATATGCATGGACCCTACCAGATAGATCGTGTTGCCATTGCTCTCAACTTCCCACATGAATCCGCGTCCACCGGTTTGAGCAGTTTCGGTTGCTCCACCTTTGGATACCAACAGCACCGTGCGCGTTGCAACATCCCAGCGAACTTCGTAACCTGCTGCATCACCAACGATGCGGATTGGCGCATACGTTACACCGTTGATACGTGTAAGCTTGCTTTTGAGTGTAATCGTTTTGCCATTTACTACAGCCGTGATCGTATCATCTGTTGCAGTTGTTAGCTTCACATCCATAGCATCCAGCGTAGTCCGCAGTGGAACCAATGTTGTACCTTTCTCCAGGATTGGCGCTCCTGTAGCATATTTCACAGCTTGGTCATTAACCTTGACGGAAGTTCCTTGTGGAGCAGCCATAGCTGGCACTGCAGATGCAAGCAAACCTACTGAGATGGTAAGAGATAAGAGCATGCGTTTCCAATTCTTCATATTATGTAATCTCCTTTATTGAATATAGTTGCCAATCCAATTTTTAATAGAATAGACATACTTAGATACTACGGTTAAAGATGGGAATTGGTGCCACTCCAAAACGGAGCGCACTTTCTCCCTTCATTACTCTCATTAGATAAGAAACAATAAAAACGAAACCGTCGTATAGGTTTAATGCTAGATATTCGCAAAATCCAAGCTATGCCAAGATAAATAGATACTGATCAGAGCCAGGAAAAAGAATGCTATAGAAACCTTCGGATTGCCCCACAGCTTCACTCCAAATGCGACGAAGAAAATAGCGATAGCTAATTTAGAGATGCTTTGGTAGTTGCCCTGCTGTGAAAAGGCTGAACTGCTAAATACAATTTGAAAGTAGTAGTGTAGTCAGGATCGATCAATGCTTTAAACCACAGAGGTTCCCTCAAAAACTGTATATAGAACCCTTTTAACTGCTGCATGATCATCGACCCTCTCCTGAACTCGATTTAATATGACCACCGACACAGCACACCACTTATCATAATTAGTGAGAAAAAGTCATCAATAAAGCTTATCTATCAGGACATATTTTCATGATAAGTAGGAAAAAGCGCAAAACTCATTTTGCATCTTCATACATGATAATGTATACGGATTTTTGCGATATTTTATCTTAATTATACATAGCAAAAAGACCACTATCTAGTATTAGATAATAGTCTCATTTTAGAATACTTTATTCATTTAAATTAAAATCATTCCGTCTTCTATTTTTGTACAGAAACATAAATACTTAATCGTATGTGAATTGCCGCTATCTCAAAACCAGTTAGAATCATAATCCAGTGATCTTCCCTCCCCTTCTTTCTCTAGTAATATGTTCAGGAAAACATCAAGCAGCTCCTATCAGCTTGAGTACAACTAAAAATATTGCTGGGATAATCGAATTGATGGAATTAAATATCCAGTGAACGATGATATTCGACCATATATTTCTGATAGCTCCTTCTAAAGTAAGTAGAAGCTGGATCCTTATTCTTGCTGCTTCATTCGGAAAGAATCTCACAAATTTTGTGCTTCGGCATGTAGTTGTCATGATTCATCCTCTGGTATAGAGTCTAACTAATCTTCTTGCACATTTCGGTACAGTTTATCTAATATCGTTTTTAACTGATTTAATTCATCGTGTTCCAAACCTCGTGTAACATAGTCATGCGCGTTTTTAACTGTTAACAACAGCTTTCCTTTAACTTCTTGACCTTTAGAGGACAAATATAAATAATGTGAGCGCTTATCTTGATCATGAACAATACGTCGAACCATGCCCTTGCGTTCTAAAGAATGTATCATTCTCACTACCGTTGTTTGATCCCGATCGATGGCCTCCGCCAGCTCTTTTTGAGTCATAGCTTTATCCATATCAAGACAGGAGATAATGCTCCACTGCTCCGGTGTCACCTTGTAGGGCTTTAATTGTTTCGTAAAATAGTTTGTAAGCTTGACATCTGTACGATGGATCAAGAAGCCGGTAATATTATATAAGTCCATTGCAGTACCCTCATTTATCATTTTCTTAAATCAAATATAGTCGATCTCTCAAAGGTTACACATGAAATCCGTCAAAAATTCGTTAATTTCGTTTAGAAAAAATGATACATGGATACAATCAAGCTAAGTATGAACAAAATGAGTGCTGGAATGGCCTTCTGAATCGGATCTTTAGCTAAGACTATTAAAGTAAACGCTCCAGCAAGCATTGTTCCGGCTAGAAGCAAGCCAGCTAAAATTGCTGCGACAGGCATCCAGATGCCAACGATCATACCAGCTGCCCCCACAATCTCGAACGAACCAGTCAAAACATTAAAGAACGATGGCAGTCCAAAACGTTTAAACTCATTGGCCATTTTACCGGAAATAATTTTGCTTCCTGTAAAAAGGAAAAAAACACCTAATAGAACCTGTAAAACTGTGATAAAAATGAACATATCTACCCCTCTTTCATAAATTTATGCATATGAATTTAATATATGCTATAGCATGTATTTTGTTTGAAATTTTATATATTGTCAACCCTAAAATAAAGCTTTATAGATTATAGCCCTCTTATGTCCTTTTAATTTTTCTTAGATTATCGTTCCAAAGGAAGCTTTCTTTTTCACATATCGTTAATATTTCTAGCATGGATAATTCAATTTCTGTTCTTTGTTGAACTGTGGTAAATTTCTCTGTAATCAGCCAATTAAAAGTCTATGCTTCTTACTTTCAATAAATTTAGTAACAAACAAAGGTAATTTACTTAACTTATTGTCAATTCGACCTACGGAATGTAATTTAGCTTGTTTATACAAAAATCAACCATCCCAAATTAAATATAACTTCTAAGTAATTATTCGTTCTTGACTGTTTGTATCGAACACCATTAAACAACATGTAGCGCGTTCAACATTAAATTGGCCACCAATGGCTACAAGCTAATTTAAAATAGAGATATGCGTATTTATGGATAAATACGCATATCTCTATTTGCGACAACACACATTTTATTAAAAAACACTCAACCTAGATCTTATATGCCTTCATGGCTTTAAACAATTCCTTAAAGGTTGGGCGTTTACCGTACATCAACACACCTGTGCGATAGATTTTGGCTGCAAGCCATCCGAAGATGATAATGGATACGATGAGAATCGCTAAGGACGTTAGAATCTCCCAAGTTGGCGCAACTCCTGCACCGATTCGTACCAGAATCGCGGTCGGCGACGTGAATGGAATGAAGCTTGCGATTTTCAACAACAGAATGTTCGGCGTAGAAATACTGAAGATCGCAATATAGAAGGAAACAAGCGACAACATCGTAATCGGCAGAACAGCCTGACCGAGTTCTTCAGTACGGCTTACCATTGAACCAATGGCAGCAAACAACACGGCATACAGGAAGTAACCCAGAATGTAGAATATGAGTCCGTACACAATAACCGCAATATTCACATCACTTACACTCATATTGAAATCACCTAATACTGCACGGTTATGCGGCAACAAGATATTTCCGGCAACCACCGCTCCGAAGATCCCGATTTGCAGCATCCCCACCATGAAAATCCCGATGATTTTACCAAACATCTGACTGAGCGGTGATACACTCGTAATCAGAATCTCCATAATACGTGAGCTCTTCTCAGCTGTGATCTCAGAGGCAATCATGTTACCTGTCATCATCGTTGAGGTAAACAGCAGGATGATCAGCAAGTACACCACAATATAGTTAATCGGGCTCATTTTACCTTCAGACTCAGTACCTGCTCCGCTCTCATCTGTACTCAAACTTTGCTCGGTGAGCTTCACAGGTGTTGTAATCAGTTCCTTCTGCTCCGCTGTGAGTACATCCTTCACAACCACATCCAGCTTCACACTCTGTAATGCCGCTTCAATAGATGCAATGATCTGAGGTGATACGTCATCTGCTGAATATAGAATGGGCTGCGGGAACTCTTGCCCGGAAACAGCTTCAAACTTCAGATAACCATCGGTAAGCCCTGCTTCCACATCCGCCGCAAGAGCAGCCTCATCTTTGTCACCACTGGCAATGAATCGATAGGCCTGATCTCCTTGAGCCGCAGAGAAGCTCTCCAGTTTCTCGGAAACTTCAGGCTGCCCTGTACTCAAAAGACCAATATTTACAGGATTACTGCTTGAAGCTCCACCAATGGAACCCCCATTAAATAAGGTAATGAAATACGGGACATTGAGTCCGATTGAAATTAAAAGTGCAAGTACAATGGTCGTTACCATGAATGATTTCGTTTTAACTTTGTTTTTGAATGTAAAACCCGTAATCGTTCCCATTTTATTCATTCGACTCACCTACCTCACGAATAAAGATTTGGTTAAGCGTTGGTTCCTTCAGTTCAAAGTGTTCCACTGTCGTCTGAGTCATGGCTGTTCTCAGAATCTCTTGAGCCGCTTCCACCTGACTAATATGTATCAGGTACCCACGCTCATTCCGCTCGACTTTCTTCACACCAGACAACTGTTCAAGTCCTTCCACACTACCAATCGTACCCAGGAATACCTGTTCACGCGGATACCGGCTCTTGATCTCCTTGATCTCTCCTTGTACCACCGTGTTGGAACGATGCAGAATGGTGATCTGACGACACAACTCTTCAACGTGCTCCATACGGTGTGTTGAGAACAGAATGGCCGTGCCTTCATCACGCAATTCCTTGACGGTGGACTTGAGTAATTCCACGTTCACAGGATCCAGTCCACTGAACGCTTCATCCAGAATGAGAATCTGCGGTCTATGCACTACAGCCGCGATAAAGCCCATTTTCTGCTGATTACCTTTGGATAACTCCTCGATCTTCTTATCGTAATACTCAGGTACCTCAAACCGATTCAGCCAGTACTTGAGGCTCTGATCTGCGTCCTTACCATTCATGCCACGAAGTCGTGCCAGATAATTAATCTGTTCGCTGACTTTCACCTTCGGGTACAATCCGCGCTCTTCCGGAAGATAACCCATAATCTGTTGCAGCTCCGTATTATAGGGCTTGCCGTTGTACAGGATATTCCCTCCGTCCGGGTGAATCAGTCCGAGCACCATACGCATTGTGGTTGTTTTACCTGCACCATTGGCTCCGAGCAGTCCGTAAATCTCCCCCTCTTTTACATTGAGCGTGACTCCATTAACGGCTGTTTTGTCTGCATATTGCTTGACGACTTGCTTCAATTCCAATCGGTTCATCATTTATCGTCTCCCTTCGGTTATTTCCACTGTACGGGTGCATACCCGGCAATCCAGAATGCCAGCACTTCATCCAATTCCAAGTTACGGATTCTCAATACCCGGTTATTGGACAGCTCCAGCCTCTCCTGCGCCTCGCTGACCCGGGTTGTAATTACGCGAACCAGACCTCCCTCTTCTATAGAAGATTCCACAACACCAGGAATACTTTCTGGCCTTAAATCTCCTTCATACCAGACTTCTTTCCACTGATCGAGCACCATATCTTTCTCGGCCATCCCCAGTGACTGACCACGGTGCATCAATACGATGTAATCCGCAAGCCTTTTGACTTCGTCTGCAATATGTGTGGCAATCAGAATCGTGGTGTCTCCCCCCGCCATGAAGGTACGGAACTGCTCAACCATCACTTTCCAGGCAAAGGGGTCCAATCCTGATGAAGGCTCATCCAAAAGCAATAGTCTTGGGCGAGCTGCAATTGCAGCTGCAATCTCAAATTTTCGCCGTTCTCCCTTGGACATCTTGTTCAGCTTCACATCAACAGGTACTTCCATATCCTGAATCAGTTGGTCGAACAACTTCATATCCCAACGCGGGTACCAGTACGCCCGGAAATGGGCCGCTTCTTGTGCTGTTATCCGGTTCTCTTCTGAACCAGCGTTATCTGCCACAAAACCAATCTGTTGTCTCAGTTCAATGGGAAGTGGCCCATCATGTTCCTGACCAAACCATATAATCTGCCCAGCATCTGGCAGCACCACTTGCTGTAACATGTTAAGAAGGGTGCTTTTGCCTGAACCATTGTGACCGAGAATAGCCACTATATACCCTTCCGGGACGGTCAGATCAATTGGGCCAATAACTCTGCGTTTTCGCATTTTGGATACGCCGTTCAACTGGATTGCTATGGGTTCCACGTATGAATCACTCCCTTACTTCACGTAAATAGCCTTCAGGACTTCCCGGAATAGGCTCTCCATCTCTTCTTCCGTACAGCCTACCGATTTCCCGGACTGCACCGCTGCCTGCATCGCTTCCTGTGCGGCCTTTAATCTATAATTTTCTCTGTCACCAGCTTCTACCTGGGCCACAAATGTACCTGTCCCCTGCTTCGTACGAAGCAAGCCTTCATTCTCCAGATCCTGATAGACCCGTCTAACCGTAATAACACTGCAATTCAGTGCTCCGGCGAACTCACGAATGGACGGCAAATGTGTTCCCTCCCCCAACTGACCCGTAATAATTAACGATCTTAACTGATTTTCAATTTGGTGGTATAAAGGTTCAGCGCTATTTTCATTAATTTGAATGGGTATTTTCACATCTTGCACCTCGCCCTCCGGTACACTCCAGTCTGTTACCTGACCGTGCCGGTTTCATCCTGTATTCGTACATAAGCTCAATTCTCATTTTAATTCAAATCCCGATGAACCAGCTTCTTCAGCGTAAAACGACTAGACAGCCATAATCCCGCTACGCCAGCCACCAGAGAAATCCACATGATCGGGGAAAGCAGCCCCCATGATTTACTTCCATCCATTACAATCCGTAATCCGTAACTGCCTGATATTCGAATCAGTATGGATATGCCAATGGCGAATGGTATAAAAAGCATACTGAGAAGCAAGTATTTCTTGCCACTGTTCAGAAACTCTCCGTAAATATAGAACCCTGTTACCAAAAGGCCATAACCTGTACAGGTAAGGCTAAAGGCCAGATACTGATCCCATCGGAATCCTTCGACATGAAGGTTAACCACGTATAATGATCCGTAGAAAAAGATTCCATTGTACGTAAACGCCATCAGAGACTGCTGTAGCCTGGACCACATCACCACTTGTTCAGGGATGGGAATTCTACGATAGTAGGCCAGCATCTGCGTATAAGAATCTTCCTGTATGTAACGGAAGGAGCGCCTGCAGAACATAAACCCTTGAAATGGCAACATGATTAAAAAGAAGGAATCCACTACTGGATTAATAATATCTGTCTGTTGTTGTCCTAAAAACATCACACCGCTCATACCGCCAGTGTATATCATGAATAATGCAGACCATAGCCATTGGAGCCTATCCTTACTCATCTGGCTGCGGGTCAACCACCACGCCTGCTTCCATTCGTTCATATGCATGCCTGCCTTTCACCTGTCATTCACTCATGTTGCTTACTGTGATTACTGTATATATCAATATACACAGTATACAGACCTATTTCTCATCCCGTCAACCCCTAATTTTCCTGAATCAGGAAGACGGGATGGGACACAGTACGAATTTACGTTAAAATAAATTATAGTAACGAATCATAGAAAGGAAGGTTACAGCTATGGATTGGCTGGTAGAGATCGGATTTGTCCTCCTTTTCCTTATCGTCGTAATCTGGTTGGTCCTTCGGGATGAGCCTCATCGTCATTCTGCCAAAAAAGGCAGATACCGCATCCGCCGTAACAACGGTTATACCGACTCTGCTTCGGGATATCCGGTCATTATGGGAGATGACTCCTACGATCGACATGCCAAACACACACCGGATCACAAACATCATGAGTCGGATTCTTCATCAGACACACATTCTCATCACAACAGCGATAGTGGTAGCAGCAATGACAGCAGTGGGGATAGTGGCGGCGGAGACAGTGGGGGTGGCGGGGATTAAACATCATTTTCCAATCACAAAAGAAGGGCTGTACCCGTTATTGTGTAAACACAATTCGGGTACAGCCCTTTGCCGCTCTCTAGCACCTGTTAGAAGAAGAGGCCTTACGATTAAACGAGGTTATAGCCACTAGGCAGACTACGATCCCTGCGGATTGCGCGAATCTGAGCCAGCGTTAACCGTTGATTGGTGGAGATCAGGGATTCCACGTCATTGCCACGGATCAGATCATCCAAATCTCTCAAGTTGGTGTTGCCTCGGAAGACTCGGAATCCACCTTGGAAGTTAGGACGTGTAAACACAACCAGTGTTGCATTGGAACTTGTTGAGAAAAAGCGCAGGCTCTCCACCCCATCCAAAATATTGTCCAGGTTACGAAGACCCGTGTTGCCACGATAGATGCGGCTTCTCCCTCTGTAGTTCTCTTCTGAATACACGGTAAGACGTGGATACGTTTGACTGACGTTGACTGTTTTTTTCATTTTGTTTCCCCCTCTCGAACTCATTCTATGAATGAATGAGAGAGGAAGCGTGGACGAATGATCTGCTAGATTCGTCCATTTTCATATTTTCAGAAGAGAGTAGTGACGCCGCCCAAGTAACAGGAGGTTATATCTCAACTTTTATACGCCGAGGATAACTTCCCATACCGGACGTGTATGACCTCCAGGATATAAGAGATATAGAAGAACATACACAACAACACCTGTTAGCGCTGACCCGAACCAGATCATGGACGTGAACTTACCCCAGCGGCGATGTTTTCCGAACTTCTTTTTGAACCCCAGCACCAGTGTGGAGATGCCAAATATCGCTGCCACGGTAGCCAGGATAATATGAAAGATCAGAAATATCCGATAAAAGATCTCCAGATCCGGGTCCCCGCCCCAAGCCGTATTTCCCACGAACACTGTACGAGACATATAGATCACAAAGAAGATTAGAGCTGCAATCGCACCTGCTACCATGGCGGACTGATGAGCCTCACGTTTCCCCCGAATAATCAGTACCCATCCAATCCCCACCAGTACTGCACTAATCACAATGAAAGAAGTACTGATCGTTGGTAGCCAAAAATACATATCCATCGTGTGTTCCCCCTCTTGTCAGAACATTACTTCATTATTTGGCAGCCGGATTGAGCGGCCCTCCTGCGCCCCCTGCAGGATACGAATCATCATCATCTTCCTGCTTCTCTTTCCGATACCATTGGAAAAAGACATAAGCCAGCATCGAGGCAAAGATTCCTTCCTGAATAAACTTCATGACAATGCCACCGACCTGCTGATCTTCTTTCGCAGAAGACAGGAAGTTGAAGAACGCAGGCCCACCGAATGAGCGAAGTAATGCCGTAGAATCTCCAGACACACAATACCGCATTGCTTCAGCCCATACGGCCGGGTTGCTGTACGTCTGATACAACGGCTCGGCCGCAAAAATAATCAATCCACACGCAGGCGTGAGCAGTACCATATTCAGAAAAATAAAACCAATCTTGGATAACCCCGATGCTTGTCTGCCTTCTGGTAACGGATTCAGCAATGTCCACCACATGAGCATCGAGGTGATGAACAGCGCAATATAATACAACCGGTGAACGGTAAAATTCAGCATGACGTAATCATGTACAATCGGTAGGTGATACAGCGAGAACAGCCCGTTAAAGAGTAGTGCCGCAACGATCGGATGAGCCAGGAACGATAGCTGTCGTGTAGGCAACCAGCGCACGATTCTGCGCCATACCCAGATCGGCAAACCTTTCATCATCAGCGGCGGAGCTACCAGATAGGAGAACGCCATACTTACCATGTGGAAGCTAAACATCACGTGACCAAGCAGATTAAATGGTCCAGCTTGAGCCAGATACAGGACAAACAGTCCTGTAATAAACATGATTTTCTGTGCAGCAGTCGCAGGTTCTGCATCCTTTATTTGCTCGCTTAACGGTCCCACAAGTACCAGATAAGCCGCAGCAATGATTAGAAATAAAGCCAATATAAGCGGACTCCATAAATCGTTGAAGCTAAAATATTGCAACCCGAGCATACGGGAAACCTCCCCGTGACCTGATTTAGTTGTTACCATCATTACTTTGTGAAGATTCATTCGCCAAAAAGGGGAAAAGACGGCGGCAATGCGCCGCCGCCATCTCTTTTACCACCAGACCCAATAGAGTGCCATAATGATGCACGTAAAGGCTACGAAAAAGCCAAAGGCCATGAACAGAATCGGCATCAAGTGCCCTTTGTCCTTCAAGTGCATCCAATAACCCAATTGAACGAATACTTGAAGAATAGCCATGACGAGCAAAATAATAATGATAAAGGTTGTGTTGACCCCTCCGGCAGAAGCAGCCGCAAACGCAATCAGCGTAAGAATAATGGAGAAGATAAACACCACGACGTGTTTCTGTGGCCCTTCCGTCCGGTGACGGTGTTTCACAGGCTGTTGATCTGTCTTATCCTGTGCCGACATGTGCTACCCCACCTTTCCGAGCAGGTACACGACCGTAAAGATGAACACCCATACCACGTCAATAAAGTGCCAGTACATTGCGGAGACGTATACTTTAGGTGCGGTTACGACCGTCAATCCTTTTTTGAACAGCTGACCGATAATGATTCCGATCCACACAATACCAAAAGCAACGTGGGCTCCGTGGAACCCGACCAGTGTATAGAATGCTGAACTGAATGCACTCGTGGTCATGCCAAACTCTTTATGTTTCACATACTCGTAGAACTCGTAAATTTCCAGTGCGAGAAATCCCATACCCAGTACTACCGTGATGCCAAGCCACAACGCTAGTGCATCTCGCTTGCCCTTATGCATAGCCTGAATCGCAAATACACTCGTCAAACTACTGACCAGGAGAATGAACGTTGCAGCGGCCACAAGTGGCAGGTGGAACAGTTCATTCGCCGTAGGTCCATCATTGGTTTGGCCACGAAGAGCCAGGAAGGTAGCAAAGAGTGTACCGAACAGTACCGTTTCGCCGCCAAGGAACAACCAGAAGGCGATAAGCTTGTTACGGCCTTCCAGCGTTGCTTTCTCCGGTTCATGCGGCAATTTGTCGTTCACCGGTTCGGCATGTGAGGTTGTCATGTTCTAGCCCCCTTCTCATCCTGATCCTCCGGTTCAATATGCCAGCCATGATCATCATAAAGTGAACGAAGTGCCATTGCACCAAATGTGATTACGAGACCAATAATAACTACAATATAATTGTTGAAAATGACATTCATAAATGCATTACCAAATTCATCATTACTGAACATCAAGCCAAGTCCGGCGATAAAGATACCTACTGACATTACAAACGGCAACGGCGTTGCTGAAGGCATATGAATCGAACCTACAGGTTCTGCCGGTGTCATCTCCGTATGTCCTGCCATTTTTTCCTTCCAATATGCATCAATTCCGCGTACCAGCGGCGTCTGCTTGAAATTATATTCCGGCGGCGGAGATGGAATAGACCATTCCAGTGTACGGCCGTCTTCCCACGGATCGTTTGGCGCGCCAGCCGGTTTTTTCATTGTGATCACGATGTTCACGAGGAACATGATAACCCCAACACCCATTAGAAACGCACCGACGGAGCTGACCAGATTGAGCAGGTCAAAGTCCTGATTCGGCAAGTATGTAACGATCCGGCGCTGCATCCCCATCAGACCGAGGAAATGCTGTACAAAGAACGTTAATTGGAAACCGATCATAAATGTCCAGAACGTCCATTTGCCCAGTGTTTCGCTGAGAATACGTCCGAACATCTTCGGCCACCAGTAATGCAGTCCCGAGAACAATCCAAGTACGAGTCCCCCTACAATAACGTAGTGGAAGTGGGCTACAACAAAGTACGTATCATGGAACTGGAAGTCTGCCGGAGCAGATGCCAGCATAACGCCTGTAACACCACCCATAACGAAGGTTGGGACGAATCCAACAGCAAACAGGTTTGCCGCGGTAAAGCGGATCTGTCCACCCCACATCGTAAAGAGCCAGTTAAAGATTTTGATCCCGGTAGGTACGGCAATCAACATCGTGGAGATGGAGAAAAGCGCGTTGGCTACATTACCCAGACCTGTTGTAAACATGTGATGCGCCCATACCATGAAGCCCAGAAAGGCAATCAGGATGGTGGCAAATACCATGGAGCTGTATCCGAACAACCGTTTACGCGAGAAGGTCGGAATAACCTCCGAGATAATACCAAATGCCGGCAGAATCAGAATGTATACTTCCGGGTGCCCGAAGATCCAGAAGATGTGCTGCCAGAGTACCGGGTTACCGCCACCTGCTACATCGAAGAAATTCGCTCCCAGTATACGGTCAAACGTCAAAAGTACAAGCCCTACCGTGATGGCAGGAAAAGCAAAAAGGATAATGGCAGATGTAATAAATGTCGTCCATGTAAACATCGGCATCCGCATGTAGGACATGCCTGGAGCACGCATTGTAATAATCGTTGCGAGAAAGTTAATGCCCCCGATGAGCGTTCCCAGACCCGCGATCTGAAGGCCAATGGTGTAGAAATCCACACCATGCGTTCCACTGTACTCACTGCCCGAAAGCGGAGTATATGAGGTCCAGCCCGCATCCGGTGCTCCGCCCATAACCCAGCTCAGGTTCAGCAACAATCCACCAAACAGGAATGTCCAGAAACCCAGCGCGTTAAGAAACGGGAAAGCAACGTCCCGTGCCCCGATCTGCAAAGGCACGACAGCATTCATAATGGCAAAAATAAGTGGCATGACACCAAGGAAAATCATCGTTGTTCCATGCATTGTAATCAATTCGTTGAAGACCTGTGCCGATACAAAATCATTCATAGGCTTCATCAGTTGAATCCGAATCAAAATGGCTTCAATGCCGCCGATTCCAAAGAAAAATCCACCCGCAACCAAATAGAGAATGGCAATTTTTTTGTGATCGACGGTGGTGATCCAATCCATCAAGCCCCTGTACCTCTTGACGCTATGCGCATGAGCCAAGGTTGTGTACCCCCTTCTTCGTCCTTGCTGTTCTATTCATAGTCCAATTTGTAGTTGGCCAGATATTCGGCAATTCCGTCGATTTCTTCATCCGTCAACCCAAGATCTTTGGGATTCGGCATGGTATTGCCCGGCTTCACGGATTGTGGATCATGGAGCCATTCTTTCATGTTATCCAGTACCGGACTACCTTCTTCCTGTCCCTCGCGAGAATTCAGCAAAATGCCTGCGACAGATTCCTTGCCGCCGATTCCCGTCAGGTTAGGTGCAACCGGTCCACCTTGATCACCAACAGCGTGGCAAGAAAGGCAGTTTGTTTTGAACTTTTCAGCCAATTGAGTGTCTTCAGGAAGGACTGCGGGTGCTTTCATCTGGTTCACCCATCTGTCAAAGGATTCCTGACTCACTGCTTTTACCTTAAACTCCATGAAAGCATGCGATCTGCCACATAATTCGGCACATTTACCACGGTAAACGCCTTCATTCGGTGCAGAGAAACTGAACTTGTTAAGTGTTCCATCCGGGTTTGTGTCCATTTTGCCCGCAAGTGACGGCACCCAGAAGGAGTGAAGCACGTCAGCGGTTTTTAATTCGAATGCAATTTTTGTTCCGGTCGGGATGATGAGATCTTGAGCGGTGGTTACGTCATATTGAGGATAAGTGAATTCCCACCAGTACTGATGCGAGGTGACTTGGACCTTAAGTGCATTTTTGTCATTGGACAGATCTTCGCCTTGGGCAAAAATCGTTTGGACCGTCGGTACTGCCAGAACAATAACCAGCAATAACGGAATGGCTGTCCAGATTACTTCCAGCTTGAAATTACCTTCAACCTGTTCGGGCATCTCAGTCTGCCCGGCTCGTCTACGAAACCGGATCAGAACATAGGCCGCTATGGCAAATACAATGATGAGCACCACGATCATAATCGCGATGGATAACTTCATCAGATCATATTGGCCTTGCGCTACAGGACCCTGAGGTTTCATTACCGACAAGTCTTCCCGCCCGCATGCGGATAGCAGCAAAGAGAACACCGCCAGCAAGGGGAGAATTCGCTTTGCAACCTGCCACTGTTTCATCATTGATCTACCCCACTTTTTTACGTTTTCGTAGATTACCGTTGTCGTTCGGTAGAAAGGCAACAAAAGGTACGTTTCAGCACGATACGCATAATCCTCTTCATCATACAGAACGCTTAGAAAAATAACGCTTCCAGTACTCCCGTGATTTCCTGCTCAGGGCATGTCTGCGCATTCTTCCAATTCATTCTATATGCTTCAATCACTTATTAAATATAAGTTGAGGGTATGATTTTGTCAATCTTTGGACACATGTTCACAAATTGTTCACTTTATGTAAAAAACCGCTCTACAACTTGATTTGCAAACGATTTCAGTTAAAAGTATTACACTCTACATTTGAAAATTTTTGCCAAATTTCGGTGATAAAACTCGATTTAATGGTGATTTTTCTCACAATGAAAACATGTGCTATTATGCAAAAGAAAGATCAGGATTTATGGAAAACCTCTTCCATATCCATTCAGAAGACATGCCTATCGCTCCATACCGCTATCTTAAAGCTCAAAACAGCATGGAGCATTTCGGAGAAAGTTCAACTCAAGTCCTCTTCTTCTCTGAGTTCATCTCACGTGCCATCGGTCAGAATCAAGGGGCCATTCCCAGTAATCGCAACCGTATGCTCATACTGGACCCCCCAGCTGCCATCTACCGTCCTTACCGTCCATCCATCTTCATCCCACACAACGGCCCCGGAACTGCCTTTTGTAAAGATTGGTTCAATCGTAATAACCATGCCCTCGGTGAGCATCGTGCCCGTTCTGCGTTTGCCATAAGGCAACACATTTGGGGGTTCATGAATATATTGACCAATCCCATGACCAATGAGAGGCTTCACAATCCCGTACCGATACAGTCTGGCTGTTCGTTCAATGGCACTTCCAATATCTCCGAGTGTATTCCCTGGAACTGCCTGGGCAATCGCCCGCTCAAGTGCCTTCTCCGTGCGCCTCATCAGCTTGCGAATGGATCTGCTTGTTTCACCAATTCCATATGTCCAGGCCGAGTCAGCAAGCCAGCCGTCTTTGTTCACCACCATATCGATGGTCACTACATCCCCGCTCGCCAACTCCTCTTCCCCAGGAAATCCGTGGCAGACCACTTCATTAACAGAGGCACACGTCGCGTAAGGATATCCTTTATACCCTTTTTGCTCCGGTGTGGCTCCTCGTGCTGCCAGAAACTCTTCCACCCGCTCATTAATCGCTACTGTCGTGATACCAGGGACCATCCACTGCTCAATATGCTGGTGACAGCTCCACAAAATTCTTCCTGCTTCCCGCATGTAGCCAATCTCTTCTTTGGTTTTCAAAATAGGGTCCACATGCATTCATCCTTCCCGCTGTAGGTGTACTCCCATATATATGCAGCAGGAACGCAAAAAAAACCGCCTTCCGGAGCTTAACGCCCGAGAGACGGTTCTATTCATTATCGGAACAGTATAATCAGAGTTGTGTGTTGTTTCAGGACACGGAAGAATCCATCTTGACAAGCTCATGCTCAACCACAGAAGTCAATTCTTCCTCATATCCACCCGTAATCCGGTATTTTCTCACGTACTCCTTCACGAATTTTTTTGGATCCTTAGGACGGAAAATCCGAGTCATTTCCCTCAAACTTTCTTTGACCTCATTGTGACCTTTCGTTGCCATTGTAATTCCCTCCCAAAACGTTGAAAGTGAATGCTCCGTTTAGAGAATGCCGAATAAGTCTTAAATGCCATCCATGAAGTTGTGTGCGCGGCTTAAAGCAAGCTTTAGGTCGGGAACCTCGCTAGAAAGCAAGTACCTGACACTATAAATACCCGATATGATTCGGAATGAATCATAATCTTATTGTAGCATATTCGGAAGTATCTTACGACTTGACGATTTCCTCTAATAAATATAACGGTTTTCATGCCCAAAAAGTTTAATTCCGAATCATATGTTAAGATTGCCACCATTCTATACGGAATTAATATATCCAGCATAACACTGAACTATTCGGGGGATATTATCACGGACAACCCATACAGTTAAATTACTGGTATCCAAAGGAGGCGTCGTCTCATGGACCGCAAAGAACAAGATATGCTCCCCCTTTCGCATGAAAAGGTGGAAGTAGACGGAGTTTACATCAACGAAGCCGGACGTGAGGAACATCTGCACCGGGGGCAACATTTCCCGGCTGATCCCGTTCTTGGCAAGTCGGAATGGAAACTGACCGAATATGCATATGATAATCATCACGAAGGAAGAACCGATGAGCGGTTGGTTCCCAAAGAAAACGACACCGATAAAATGGGCAAGATTACAAACCCTCGCAGACAGATCGAGGGCGGATAACGATTTCGTTTAAAGCAACGTTTAATCGTAAACGATAACAGGGGCAGAGTAAGCTGTACAATGGCTTACTCTGCCCCTGTTTGCTTTTTCCTATGTGTTGCATCCCCACCCGTTCACAGGCAAATAAATTCATCGGTTCAGTTCTGTCCACCTCTCTCATAACCTAGTTAAAAAGGTCAAAGGAGGCTGGACCGGATGTCCCCCATGAAATCGTCTAGCGGTCTGGATGAAAATATTGCCGGTATGCTTTGTTATCTGTTTACCTTTGTAGGTGGGATTGTCTTTCTCGCTGTGGAGAAGCGGAGCCGGTTCGTGTTATTTCATGCGCTGCAATCTGTAACGGTCTTTGGCATCATTATGGTCGGGCATGTATTATCGGCTTTCCTTCCGTTGTTCGGACCACTGGTGGCATCGCTGTTATCCCTGCTTGGTGTAGTGGTCTGGCTTATTATGGTCGTTACCAGCCTGCAGGGGAAATGGCTAAAACTGCCGTGGGTTGGCGATTTTGCAGAAAAACAGCTGCGTCATCTGTAACTTCAAACAAAAAGTATACGTGTTCCAAAAAGAAAAGACGATCCGTTTCCGTTCAACCGGATGTGGATCGTCTTTGATTATAACGAGGGAAACGAGTCAACCTCTAGCCCTTGTGTCATGAACACGTGGCCCAGAATGCTTTTTACGGATCGGAATGAAACTTAGATAGGTACCACATCTCCATACCCATTCCAGCGGCCCATACTGGAACCAGCGCATCCACAGATTACTGGCGATGACTTGTACAATAACCATACCAATGCACACAAGGGTAGACACCATATACGATACAGCAGCATCTGCAAATATGAGTTGGTACACCACTAACAAAATGATGGTCTGTGCAATATAATTGGTCAGGGCCATTCGTCCGAATGCATGCAGGGGACTTAACATTTTGGCAAAGGTCATGTTCTGGTTCAATCTCAGTAATGTACTTAGATAAAAGATGGATACCACCGGACCAATCGCCACACCGATATGTTCTAATCGAAAAGCAGCACCCATATTGACTTGCTCAGCGGCAGGCAGGCTCGCACCAATCACTTCGTATAGAAATGGACTCATCGCATCCGGAGGAGCAACCCACCACATGATACCGATCCCCACCGTAGAAGCGATGAATGAAATGAACCAGATTCTGCCCAGATACGGGAGTCCTTTCTGGATCTTCTCCATCAGTTGATATTGGCCTGCTGACAATCCCAGTATAATTAAAAAAGGAATCGTTAGCATTTTGACACCTATCGCGGCGGCCGCACTGAATCCCACCACACCGAGCACCAAATTCACAGTTCGAGGTGCCCAATATAACGGAATGACAACCAACCCTATGATGGCATAAAGAAATAAAGCTTCTCCAGACTGATACTGTTGATGAATATATCCCAGCGCTAATAAAATAAGCATCCTGCGGATATAGAGAAACAGCTTGGTTTGACCTTTGGCAGCTGACCGGCTTAGAAAAAGATAAAATCCAAGGCCAAATAAAAAACAGAAGATATCGTAAAAACGTGCCTCCACCAAAAAATATAATGCTCGTTGGATCCAAAAATCTACACGAGTATCCGGCTTCAACATAACCCACAATGCCAATACATTTACGAATGGTAGGCCTATCAAGGAAAACCCTCGAAACAAATCCAGAAACTTCATTCGATCTTGTTTTAATACAGGTTGATAATTCATCGTTCCTCCCAGTGAAATTATTGTTATGTAATCAAAAAGCGATTGGATCGCTTATCTCTTTGGTGTATATCCCCATGCATGATAACAGTCTATCCTTCATACAACATGGCTTGCCATCGAATTAGGTGAATAACTTCTTACATCCGGCATAAGGTCTTGTTCCTGTATTGTTCCTGTACAGCAGCACATTGGACGCTATGCTGATGATAAACAAAGCAAAAAAACACCGAAAACACGACTCTGCTGAGCCTGTATCTTCGGTGTTTCCCTTGTAAAAGTGTCTCTTTTTTTCTTTCATGCGCTTGAACATTCATAGCATAAACGATGTATGTCATAAACCATTCATGCTGTATAGCTTTATGATTAACCTGATTCATTATCCATCTTGTGAATCGTCTATTTATAACAGTTAACATAACAATCCTGCTGGATGATAAGCCTGGCCTGATTCGGTTAATTAAGCTGACTTGCCCGTCTCTCCAAGGATGGCATCTGCCTGTTGTTCAGCCATTTTGGCGGCTGTTTCCTTGGTACCCAGACCATTAAACAGCAGGTTCATGAAGATCGCCGTGAAGCTGCCTGCAATGATACCATTACCGAGCATAATCTGAGCCCAGGCCGGTGCTCCTGCGAACAACTCAGGTACAACGGTAACCCCAAGCCCCATACCTACAGAACAAGCGATGACAAACAGATTCTCATGTCGGTTCATATCAACCTGACTGCCGATAATCCGAATGCCTGATGATACCACCATGCCAAACAAGGCCACCATGGCTCCGCCAAGTACTGCCCCTGGAACGAGCTGTGCGAGGGCTGCAATTTTTGGTACAAATCCAATGACCACCAGGATTCCACCAGCTACTACAATGACATCACGTGTCTTCACACGTGTCATCTGTACCAGTCCTACATTTTGCGAATACGTTGTATACGGGAATGAGTTGAAAATACCACCTAACACAATGGCTAGACCCTCTGCGCGATAACCGCGCGCCAGATCCTTGGACGACAGGTCCTTGTCCAGAATTTTGCCCAGAGCCATAAATACACCTGTGGACTCGGCCACGCTGACAATCGCCACCAGAATCATCGTCAGGATCGGTACAATCTCAAATGTCGGTCTGCCGAAGTAAAACGGCTGAACAACGTGGAACCAACTTGCATCGCGGATAGGAGCAAAATTAACCTCGCCCATAAACCCTGCCGCAATCGTACCTACAAGCAGACCAATCAATACTGAGATGGAACGGATAAAACCGGTTGTAAAACGAGTCATTAGAATGATAAAGAGCAGCACGCCAAAACCGAGCATGAGATTAACTCCGCTGCCAAAATCTTCTGATCCCTGACCGCCGCCCAGATCGTGGAAAGCAACGGGAATCAAGGTTAAACCGATGATCGTAACCACCGAACCCGTAACCACTGGTGGAAAGAGCCGAATAAGCTTCCCAAAGATTCCGGAGAAGATCAATACGAACAGCCCTGAGGCAATAATCGCTCCGTAAATGGCAGATACTCCACTGTTCATCCCGATTAGGATCATCGGAGACACAGCCTGAAATGCACAGCCGAGCATGACAGGCAGCCCTACGCCGAAATATTTATTTCCCCATACCTGAAGCAGTGTAGCCACACCACATGCGAGCAAGTCAATGGCAATGAGATAGGTTAGTTGTTCCTGTGTAAAACCCAATGCATTACTAACGATTAATGGGACGACAACAGCTCCTGCATACATCGCAAGCACATGCTGTAGTCCGAGGGAGAACGTTTTGATTGGATGCCGATGCCGTTGAAAGATACGTTCGCGTGCCATATTAGTTCGTGCCCTCCTCGTCCGCAAATGTAACCTGTCCATCCGACAGTGCCCCGATGCGAACCAATGATTCCACACGGTATCCTGCTTCTTTCAGCAAGCGACCTCCCGGCTGGAATGCTTTTTCAATAACAATACCGATACCCACCACTTCGGCTCCAACCTGCTCCACAATGCGAGCCAGACCAAATGCTGCTTCGCCATTCGCCAGAAAATCATCAATGATCAGTACGCGATCACCAGGCTTCATGAACTTCTTGGCAACGGTAATTTCATTGGTCTCTTGCTTCGTGAAGGAGTAGACCTTCTCCACCAGAATGTCTTCCGTCAGTGTGAGCGACTTCTGCTTCCGTGCAAAGATCAGCGGCACGTTCAGCTCCAACGCAGTCATGATGCCCGGTGCGATCCCTGACGACTCAATTGTCAGCACACGTGTGATATTCTCACCTTCAAAGCGGCGAATGAATTCTTTACCTACTTCCTTCATCAAAACCGGGTCCATCTGGTGGTTCAGGAATGAATCCACTTTGAGTACTTGCTCGGACAGGACGATACCTTCCTGTCTTACCTTGTCTTTTAACAATTGCATTGTAATTCTTCCCCCTGAATGCCCTCCGCACAGAATCCCACATGCTCTTCCAATCGCATGGTAAAAAAGCAAAAAGCCCGCCTTTTCACACGCTGCGGAATAACCGAAGACGGGAAAGACGGACTTGTACGTATATGGACAAGCCGTATGGATGCTGCAAGTGTGCTGGATGGACAGAATGACAGGAGTTCATTCCTGTTGTGAGAAACTCTAAACAGTGTAATCAGAAACAGATAAAAGCCACTTGAACCTGCTCTTCAGTCAAACTGTCTGAGAATGATCTCATGCCAACCCTACAAAACATTGCAACATCTTTCCCGTAGTCCGATCATTCCGGTGATCAGGTAGAGACATGCAGGCCTATTCCTGCACATATACGAGTAACGGCATATTTAATTTTTTGGCTCCATGATTCGTTACAATGTATGATCGCGAACCTGAATGTAAAAGGTTAAACATAACTGACAATGTTAGAAGTATACCGAATCGACGCCGTGAAATAAAGAAGTATTTTCATGGAAGTTGCGGAAACTTGTCTTAATTTGCAAACAGGGGGTGATTGGAATCTATTTTTTATGTACAATATGAGAACGGAAGCGCGGATCTGAACGGAGAATGGATGGAAACGCGGCCTAGATTTTGAATCGAATGATCAAAGGAGATATGTAAACATGAAAGGCGTACTTAACGAATTCAAGGAATTTGCCGTCCGCGGCAACGTCATCGATCTGGCGGTCGGTGTCATTATTGGGGCTGCTTTTGGTAAAATCGTCACATCCCTTGTGAATGATATCATCATGCCCCCGGTTGGAAAACTGATGGGTGGAATCGACTTCAGTCAGAAAATCATCAACCTGGACCGGGATATCAAAACAGCAAACGGACAGGACATCACCACCCTCGCTCAAGCCAACGAAGCTGGGGCTACCGTGATTGCTTATGGACAGTTCATCAACGTCATGATTGATTTTCTTATCGTTGCGTTCTGTATCTTCATGCTTGTGAAGGGCATCAACTATCTGAAAAGCAAAGAACACAAAAAGCCCGAGCCGCAAAAAACGACCAAGGCTTGCAAGTATTGCCTATCGGAAATTCCAGCCGCAGCTACCCGCTGCTCGCACTGTACTTCAGAGCTCGAAGCTGAAGGCACCGGCGCTCTAGCATAATTACAATGAACGTTTAAAGACGCACCGAGTTGAATTACGGATAAATCCTGATGTGGGGGACAACCTCTTACTTGCTAGGGTTTATGTATGAAAAGCTAGCCATATGGGCTTCATTAACTATGGGTTGCGTAGCTTAAAGGTTTGAAGGTTCCACCGTAAAGGTGGGGCCTTTTTTGTGCCTATCATACATGTATTACATATGCTCCCCCATGAATTTCATTTGCGGCCATGCTCATGAATTAGAAACGGCGTGGCAGCAAATGCTCCAGGATCGACTTCAGATCTTTATCTTCTTTGTAAACTTCTTCCCCAGTATCAAGTTCTGTCACACGAATATATTCAAAGTTTGCCGAAGCATCCACTGGCTTGAACAACAACTGGGCCTCATCTTCCAAACGTACATTAAATCCCATATCCTTAAACATGCTGCTTAACTGACTGTTAGCCGGTTCCTGACCTTGCCCTACAAATATAAGTCCTCTAAGACTTTTACGTTCCTGAGGTTGCGGATAAATCACCTGAAAGTGTACAATGCATTCCATACGATGGTTCCCCTTTCGTTTAAAACATACTTTGTGAAATTTTGAACTTTAAAATCTGCTATATAAGGAGATACGTTTCATGACCCCAGAACGTTTCGACATTTATGACGATCAGCAAAATTGGATCGGCACTTCACTACGCAGCGAGGTCCATGCCAAAGGATATTGGCACCGTTCATTCCACTGCTGGATCGTGCGTGACGAAGGCGAGCAGCGACAGGTTCTTTTTCAGCGGCGGCGTGATATTAAGGATACCTTTCCCGGATGTTACGACATTACAGCAGCAGGTCATCTCACCGCAGGTGAACAACTGCAAGACGCCAGTCGTGAGCTGGAGGAAGAACTGGGTGTTTATACTCCATTCGAGGCACTAACCTATCTACTCACGGCTACACAGCAGCTCCAAGGAGAGGTGCGTGGTGTCCCATTCATAGATCGGGAGTTCAGCGCCGTCTATGGATTATGTCTGAACCAGCCGCTCGAAGCCTACGTTCTGCAGCCTAGCGAGGTGGATAGCCTGTATGAAGTGCCGCTGGATGATCTACTCGCTTTGTTTCGTAATGAGATCGACGTCATTCAAGCTACCGGAGTTCAGACTCAGCCGTTGACATCACCGCCACATTCCATCGGTCATAAGGACCCATTAAGTGATCATGCAGCTGATGAGCCGGAACGTATCGTTCGCGAGATTCGGGCAACGGAATTTGTACCCCATGGTACAGCTTATTATACGGACGTGCTGGAAGTTCTGTATCACGTGCCCAAAGAGTGATCGTGTACAATCCTGTTCAACCCGATCTAGTTCAATCGAATGTTCATAGCTTCATTTTCTCAAAAATAGCATAACTTCATACCTTTACTATCGACTTGACTGGGAACAGATGCTGTGACGAACATCACTGTCATCTCTCAAACCAGCACAAACAGGCGTCTGCCTTTGGGCAGCGCCTGCTTTATGTACACACGTATTCGTTTCGTCAAGATAGGTACCTATGTGCTGGCATGTTCACTCCATCAGAGGTGAATTAGTCGCCGATCTGTCTAGCTCTGGTCACCCTCTCCTGAAGGAGAAGACCAATAACGCGCAGAGAGTTCTTCGTACCGGTGCCCATAGCGGGACTCCAGTTCCTCCCCCATATCCTGTTCCAATTCGTACAACACCAGCTCTTGAGCAAAATGATTCAGCAGCAGCCCGGTCATTACCGGATGCTCCGTCACTACTGCCTGTGTGGCGCATGATTCACCGCGCATGCCCAGCATGCACCAGCGGCGATCCACCACCAAGGAAAATTTCCGACCATTACCTGTACCATACATAGGCAAACCCGGCCAAGGGACCGGCTGATCAAGCATGCCTTCGCCACCATCACACGACCATAACAACCGCACACCCCGAGCTTCAGCCTGCTGTAAGTCATTACGTAGCAACTCTGCCTCTTCACGCCAAACGTCTACGACAATCTCATGCTGAGCCTCGGCCAATTCACGGCTCAGATTCTCAAACACATTTTTGTCACCTTCGACGTTATAGAAGACAGGCTTCTCCGGTTCACTCTTGGGCATGCTGCTCTGAACATAATCCAGCGAGGTACGCATTTGATCGGAGATCATACGTGTCATCTCCTCTGGCTTCAGCACACTATACTTCGCTGGTTCCCCCGGACTACACCGCAAGAACCCACGCTGCTCCAGCCGTTGCAGGGTCGCATATACATTGGAACGGGACACGCCCAGCCGCTTCGCAACCTCATATCCTGAGGCTGATCCCTGACGAGCGAGTTCCACCATAATTTTAGATTCCATCTCGGTAAATCCGAGATGACGCAAATGATGCAGCAGTTGGTCCATATTCCCGTCCCCCCATGCTGTCAGCAACCCGCACTGCCTAACAATGATGCGGCAGTGCTTCTACTGCATCAGATCAGATCTGTTCGGCACCACAGCGCGGGCACCACTTCGACCCTTTGGGCAGCTCAGCTGCACAAATCTGACAATTCACCATTTCGCGTGATACTTCGGTCTGTACGTCCACCGTGTTCACGATCGGGTTGTTTTCTTTCCAGTAGCGGATGCGTTCGTCCAGTTCCTGCTGACGCTCACGTTCCCGTTGCATCTCTTCATCTCTGCGACGTTCCCACTCAGCATCAAACGCTTCCTTTTCTTCCTGGGTAAATTCCGTACTGTTATATTCCGATTCCGTTTCCAGATCCGCTATGGACGGAATGACCGTATGGTACGGCTCGTCTTCCTCCAGTTCCAACTCAGGTGGCGCATCGTAGAAGTCCGGCTCTGGAGTTGGGGTCTGAGTTACAGCTGCCTCCTGTCTCGCGGCTGTGGTCGCTCCTGCAACTCCTGCTGCTGCTACTTTAGGCGCTGCTGTCTTGAGTTCACCCAACTTGCGTCCGCATTTAGGGCAGAAGTTGGCATCCAAGGAAGCGACGTGTCCACACTCGCACAACCGTTCGTTCTTAAGTTGTGCAATCTTGTTGCGCAGACCATCAATCTCGTCCTGCAATTCGTCGCAGAGCTGCGACAGATCCACCATTTCTTTTTCCGCACGCGTCATATCCTGTGCCCGATAACCCTCATAGAAGATGCGACCCATATCTGTAAAATGGACTTCCTGTTCCTGTTGCAAGCCCACAATCTGGTTGTTCAGTTTCCCAATCTCAACGGCGTGTTGGGCACGCTCTGTTGCTTTGTTCGCTCCGTCTTTGATGCGCTGAAGCAGTTTCATGACCATTCCTCCTCTGTCCCGTCAAAACCAATATTATCATTTCTATTTAGTAGTAAATTAGCATATTACATCTTTCATGCAAAATGCTCAGGCATATAACTTATACGATATCATGCCAAAAAGTTGCGTAATCTCGTGCAGGTGCCCGTTTTATACCGATACTGGATGAAATCGGGGGCTTTCGTCAAGACCATATGTTCGGGTATAATGAAGCTTTGACCATACTTAACCGCCTGATTAGGCGACTAACTCTATCATACCAATTTACAATGCGATTGTGAAAAGGGCAAATGGTTTACTTTTAGCCGGGATAGTCCTATCCCTGAATGCATACAGAGGTGGATGAAACATGTTAAGTCCGAACTCAACGTTCTACTCCCGTCCGCTCGGGGTTACCCCGGCGGCGTCCCTGCCCCAGTCCCCGTCTGCTCCGCTGGAGACCAGTCGGCAACTCGTGGGTAATGAGCAACAGGATGCCTTTTATTTTCGTTCTCTGGAAGAGGCAGGCATCAAGTTAAACGCACCACAAATCTCGGCAGTCCGTCACGGCAGAGGACCGATTCTGACGCTCGCCGGAGCCGGTTGTGGCAAAACAACTGTACTGGCTGCAAGAGCCGGCTACCTCATAGAGGTCAGCGGCGTACATGCAGGCAGTATCCTGCTGGTGACGTTCACGAACAAGGCCGCCACCGAGATGAAAGACCGGATCGCCGCATTGCCAGGCATACGTCCGGCAGCCGCGAGAGCCGTACAGGCTCGTACCTTCCACTCTTTTGCGCTGACATTATTGCGTCATTACGGTGTGCAGGAAGAGATCTTTGGCGATTCGCGAGCCCAGCATACGGTGCTGAAGATGCTTCTTCGCCAAAATGGCATGAGTGAAGCCTTCCAACCTGAAAGTCTGCTGGCTATGCTGTCCGCATGGAAGATGCAAGGATTGGAAACAACCGATCTGCCTGAAAAATCACAGGAAGAACGCGATGCCAAGCGTGTCCTGCTTGGTTACGAAGCCTGGAAGCAGGATCGCGGCAAAATGGATTTTGATGATATTTTACTACGGGCAGCCGCGCTGCTTCGTGATCCTGCTGTTCTGGGGCCGCTTCAGAAGCGTTTCCAGTACATTATGGTGGATGAGTTCCAGGATACCAACCATCTGCAGTATGAAATTGTGCAAAAACTGGCTTCCGCTCACCGCAATCTGATGGTTGTGGGAGACGATGACCAGACGATCTATACCTTTAATGGCGCACGCCAGGAATCAATTTTGGAATTCGAT
The DNA here is from genome assembly GCF_037993015.1 of Paenibacillus sp. FSL E2-0151. NCBI lineage: Bacteria > Bacillati > Bacillota > Bacilli > Caryophanales > Paenibacillaceae > Paenibacillus > Paenibacillus sp. FSL E2-0151. The sequence goes on along the minus strand of NZ_CP150308.1, from coordinate 711,054 downwards.
AAAGTATACCCCGGCGCACGCATTGTGACGCTGGATATCAATTATCGCAGTGATGCACGCATTCTGGGACTCGGAAGTGAACTGGTCGCTCGCAATAAACGTAGACGTGACAAACGGCTACGTGCCGCTGGAAACCGTGGAGATGCGCCTCGCTTCGCTACACCTTCCAATGCAGAGGAAGAAGCGGCGTGGGTTGTAAACCAGCTGTGCCAGCAGGTTGAAGAAGGACAACACACCTATCGTGATATTGCGATTCTTCACCGGACAGCAAGCAGCAGCCGGGCTGTATTCGAGCAGCTTGTGTTGAAAGATGTGCCTTTTGTACAGCATGGTGCTTCTCCGGTGTTCTATGACCAGTCTCTCATCAGACCCCTGATGGATCATCTGCGTCTGTCCCTTGACCCACGAGCCATGGATGCTCTTCCAAGTGCACTGGGTCCGCTCTACGTCTCACGCGATGCGGGTCTGGAATGGATACAGCGTTGTGAACAACAACAGGCGAAGAAATATCCGCTCATCCATCTGGTGAAATGGGAAAAGCTGAAACCATTTCAGCAGGAACAGGTCAAAGAACGCATCAAACTGATCAAATCACTGCACAAACTAAAACCCATCATCGCCATTCAAGAGATGCGCAGGCAGTTCTACGACAAGTATATGGAAAGTGGTGATCCCAGCATCTTCACCCATTATAAGGAAACGATGCTGGAAACTCTGGATGAATTCGAAGCTGCTGTCAAAAAATTCGAAACGGTAGAAGAGTTCATCCAATTCGCGGATGAGCTGTCCCGCAGACACCGTGAGATGGAATCTTTGCGTCGTGCGCAGGATAGTGACGCGGTACAGCTGATGACGATCCACCGGGCCAAAGGATTGGAGTTCCCTTGTGTGTACTGGATTGGAGCCAGTGAAGGCATTGTGCCTCACAGTACAGCACTTCGCCAGGATATTCCCGAGGATCAGAAAGCTGCGCTTGCTATGCAGCAGACAGATGCCGAACTGGACATGGCGCTGGAGGAAGAACGCAGGCTCGCCTACGTTGCCATCACACGGGCCAAGCAGTACTTGTATGTCACCTCACCGGCGAGCCATCACGGAAAACCAGCGGATGTGTCCCGTTTCCTGCTTGAAGCCTTCGGCATGGAAGTACCGGACAAACGCAAACCTCGTGAGGAGAGCCGGACGAGCAGTCAGGCTTCATATGGTAAAGGCAACGGACAGTATGCCCGCTCGTCCGGCTCAGGTGCCCGTTCAGAAGGTCGGGATGCGGCACAGCGTCGTGCCATCAGCCACAGTGACCGTCGTGACTACGAGGTCCACAACGAACGTGATGAGGATCGCCTCGGTGAACGGCGTGGTAGTGGGGAGATTCGCAACCATAAGGCATTCAGCACCACAGGTCTGAGTCCAACAGCTGCAAGTTCCTCCAGTTCACATTCGCACACTTCAGGTTCAGGTAATGCTGAGCGTACGGAGACCGTTGCGGTCTGGAAGTGTAGTTCATCCACCTGTAAAGCTTGGCTAAGACAGAAGCCGGCTGTGCCTTCAAAAGCAACCAAGAAGGCATCCTCGGGCCCTCCCGCCTGTCCCCTGTGTTCAGGATCGATGGAGGCCGGCACCCGCCAGGTGCCCGTAACGGGGAGATTTGGGAAATAAAATAATACGAGCATAGTAGCTCGTTTCAGGGCGCTTTTTGCTGTTTATTAACAGTAGAAGCGTCTTTTTTCCATTTCAGAATGGGGGTTGGAATATGCAGGACGGCAAACAACATCTGTATGTATCGGTAACACATAATCTTATTGAGCAAACAAAGAACGAATCTACACCCTTTGAGGTGTTGGTGGATGACGAACAGTTGGGCCGATTGAAAGATCTGATGAAGGTGCTGGAGGATGACGATGCCTATACATTGCAACGGGCTCCGGTACCCTACAAATCGGCAGACCATGATGAGGCAACGGAGCAGTTTTCGGATGGCATGACCTTGCTGTACACCTTTCTGTATGACCACGGCACGCCGGATACCCGGCAGGCAATTGAAACCATGAACGTGCTTCCAAGGCTGCAGGATACGGATTATGATGACCCTGGATACGAGAATTCACCACTGAATAAATGACCTGATGCCAAAAAGCATGCGTAACCGCAGATTACGCGGAAGACGCATGCTTTTTAATATGCCGAAGGACAACTGCCATGTAAAATGAACTCAATCCAGACGAATCTCCTGCCCTTTCTCAGCGGATTCGTAGATTCCGCACAACATGCGCGTGGAAGCCACACCATCCGCAATTGGGCTGATCGGCTCTGTACCGTTCAGGCAGCAATCCACAAAGTGGTCAATCTGGTTCTGGAATGCACTATGAATATGGAGACCCGTATTGTCCGTCTGGGGTTCAATATTCAGGATGGTATTATTTTTCTCCGTGACGATCAGTGTCTCCGGTTCCAGTTCGAACCCACCACGCTCGCCGTATAATTTCACCGAAGATTCATCTCCGCGTGCATGCAGGGTAAAGCTCACATCCACCGCCAGCGAAGCCCCGTTTTCAAATCGAATAAGTGCATTCGCCATATCTTCTACGTCATTCACAGCTGCGCTGTAGTCGGCTGCTTTGTAAAAAGAAAGATGTTCGATATGGGCACGATTGCCCAACTTCCGATACGTATTACCACTGACCGAAACAGGTTTCGGCCTGCCCATGAGGTACCAACATTGGTCGATAATATGTACGCCGAGATCAATCAGAGGGCCGCCGCCGGAACGGCTTTTATCAGCAAACCATCCGCCTGGATTGCCGTGACGCCGCAGAATGGAGGCTTTGGCATAATACAGTTCACCAAACTCCCCGGCATCAATGAATCTGCGCATCATCTGCATATTGTTATCATAACGCCGCACAAATCCAACGATAAAGGTACGTCCACTCTTCTTCACCGCTTCTTCAATCCGCAGTGCATCCTCCACATTGGTTGCCACCGGTTTCTCCAGCAACACATGCTTGCCTGCCTCCAATGCAGCAATGGCAAATTCCGCATGTGTATTATTCCAGGTACAGATACTGACAGCATCCACATGCGGGTCCTCCAGCATCTCCCGATAATCGGTGTACACGGATTGAGCATCATACTTCTCTGCCGCAGCTTTAGCCCGTTCTTCATTCAGATCGCAGATCGCATAGATGACGGCATCCTCGTTTTTGGCATAACACCTCATATGAAGATCCGAGATTGATCCTGTACCGATCATTCCGATGTGCAACATTTGTTTCGTGCTCATCATCGTCCTCCCTTCCTTTTCCACAGCTTCCACAACATCATTATCGTCTAGTCTGCCCGCAGCATACCTTCGTAAATACCCGGCGTTGAATTTTCAATCTTCACGGCACCCAGCGTCCGGGCATAGAAATCCACAGGTCCCGCTGATCCGATAATCGCATACCCGTAACCGTCCGCCTTCATCGCATGCATACAGGCCAGTAACAAGGCTGTGCCTACACCTTTGCCTCGTGCATCCTGGCTCACACCGGTCGGTCCGAAGAAGTTGCGACATGTCGCTTCGTAACAGGCAAATCCAATCATTTTCCCATGCTCAACCGCAATATAACAGGACACCGGCTGACGCGCAAAAGCGACCTCACATTCATCCACCCAAGCCTGACTAAAGTGTGACCTCACCCAATCCAGTACAAGCTGTTTCTCTGGGGCAATGGCTCTTCGAATCACAATGGAGGATTCCTCCAGCGCTCTCAGTCCACTCTCTTGCTCCGGCAAACGATAGAGCGCTACCAACATATCACTCATCTAATCCGTTCCTCCTCGTACTTGAATGTGAAATAGGACAAAGGTTTGGCCACTTACCTGAAATTAACCTGATCCTGCTGCGGATAACCTGCAATACAAGCGATATTTCTAATTTAAACTAACCTACCGCTTACATTCATTGCATTTCAACTGCAACACTTAGACGTTTTGTCCCGTCTATTAACTTGAAGCGCGGCCCTAAGGAAGATTTTACCGCGTCAGTACACAGATTAGAAGGGATGAATATTGATGAACAACAACATGAAAAAAGTAAGTGCACTGATGGCCCTATCCATGGCATTGGGTGGTGGAGCCGCTTATGCAGCAACACTGGACAACACAAAACCAGTCCATCAAACATCCGTTTCAGCAGATAGTAACGCAGTGAGTGTAGTAAACGTATCCGTGAATGGTGCAGCCATCTCTGATGGTTATTGGAACAAAGATGGCAAAGTAGCCATGGTCCCGCTGCGTGATCTTACCGACGCACTGGGTATTGAACTGGAATGGAATAAAGAAACTAAAACTGCAGAGCTGACTCGCGGTGCTCTCTGGACACAGGTAATCACAGGCAAGGATCAATATTCCGTGAATAAAATGTCGCTCACGCTGGGTACAGCGCCCGAAATCACAGGCGGCAAATTGTATGTACCAGTTTCTTTTGCTGAGAAAGCACTGCATGGACAAGTGAACACAACGGGCAATCAAGTGACTATCTCTAGTGAAGAGGACGTGAAGACGGTTACTGAACGTGGTGTAATTACCAGAATCTCGAACCAAGATAAATATAAGTCCATCCAGATTGGTGGTGCAGGTACGGATGGTATTGTGCTCAATCTGAGCGATGAGACAAAATTCATCTCAGTTGAGGGGAAAGAGATTGCACTGACTGATCTGGCCATTGGCATGAACGTGGAAGCTGAGCATTCCCTGATCACCACCCGCAGCCTGCCACCACAAACGCCGACCTATACAGTCACTGTGTTGGATGACGCTGCGGAATCACAATTGAAAGACGTTCTGGGGACAGCTGGTACGATTGAAAATGTAACAACAGCTGAAGGCAGCATCTCACAGATTGAGATTACAGGTACACGGTTAACAGAAACAGCTCCTGACCATGTCGTGCTGAACATTGCTAAAGACACGCTGATCGTGAACCACGAAGGTGAAACGGTGAAAGCTGAAGAACTCACCAAAGGCGCTAAAGTCATTGGGTTCTACAGCCCTATGTTGACACGCAGCCTGCCTCCAATCGGAACAGCTTGGAAAGTGGTTGTTGAAACACCTGCAGCAGAGCTGGAAGCGAAATAATACGGTTGGAAAAACGTCTGGCTGAAACACATGTTATATGTTGTTGCAGACGACCGTGTGCATCGCTTAGCGCGGGGTCATGAGTGTGGAGCATCATAATGACCAGCCATCCGCATGTAGCTCCTGACGCGCCGTGTAATGAGTTTGGCGCATCAAGAACTCAGCCGTGCGGCCAGGCGGCGAAGTCAATTCAAAATAACCTTATCCGCTTGTCTTTTGACAGGCATGGATAAGGTTGTTTTTTTTGTTTTGGTTTTGGTTTTGGTTTTGGTTTTGGTTTTAGTTTTTGTTTTGGTTTTTGTTTTGGTTTTGTTCTGGTTCTGGTTCTGGTTCTGGTTTTTTAGAGTGTGTCTACAAACTGCTTCAAACTGAAGCGTACCTGAAACTTGTCCGGAGCAGACACGTGCGATGTTCGCTGCATACGAAATACGTTGTATACTGAATGTAAGAGCAAGCGGTGTTAACGCTAACGAATCTGAGGCATCTTATTCAAGAATTTGAAGTACCAGCAGAAATCTAAGGAATCTCAGGCACGCTAATTTGAATAAATAGCTGTTTATAGCATTTTTATCAGAGGAATTTGGGAAATAACGTGTCTGAAGTTCTTTACATTTTAGCAAGAGGACCTGATGGCCAAATAAGACGTCCTGTGTTCCTTAGATATCTTCTGGATAACGGTCAGAATCAATCGGCTTGGGTTTCATCTTCAACAATCGCTTCCACTTCAATCTCAACCATCAACAAGGGATCAATGAGTGCGCTAACTTCAACCATGGTGGCTACAGGCTGGATCTGTCCAAAAAATTCACCGTGTGCCTTGCCAACTTCCTCCCATCTGGAGATATCGGTCACAAACATCCGGGTTCTCACCACATGCGACATGTCAGCCCCCAGTTCTTTCAGTGCATTCTCGATCGTCTGCAAAACGAACCTTGTCTATGCATACGGATCACCTGCCCCAACAACTACACCATCTTGCATCGCGGTTGTACCCGCCACTTCAATTCGGTTCCCTACACGGATGGCACGACAATATCCCACTAACGGTTCCCATGGGGAGCCCGTAAAAACCTGCTGTCTGCTCATTCTCTCGTCCCTCGCTTTGGTTGTATTTGTCTCTTCAGATTAAACATGAATTATATCAGTCCCCCATCATCTCAGACAATGGAATCAAGTTTAATTCTATCTTAACTCCATTAACATTTTTGCACAGAAAAAAATCCCCTGAATGACTGCCCATTGGTTAGATCAAGGACGGTTCATTCGGGGATTTATGAGAAATAGTATCTTGTCTTTTTCTTTAAGGATGAAACATCCAAATTACAACTTGATATTAGCCTCATCGAAGTATTCTTCCAGAGTTAACCCACTCTTCGCCACATCCGGTGCCAAATCTGTACCGATGTACCGGATATGCCAAGGCTCATAGACGTAACCTGTGGTATCTTCTTCACCTTGCAGATAACGGATGACATATCCGTATTCTGCAGCATGTTCAGCCAACCACTGGCCTTCCTTCGATGTGCCAAATACCTCTTCCAGCACATTGCCCACACTCGGACTCGATACATCGATGGCAAGACCGGTCTGATGTTCGCTTCGGCCTGGCACAGAACTCACACGATCTGTGTATTCTTGACCTTTGGTTTTGACATTATTGTTATAGATGGATACCTGACGCTGATATGAACGATAACCGGATACCGCACGAAGCTCAATGCCATCCGCTTTTGCACCTGCAAACAACTTCTCCAGTGCCTCCGCAGCTTCCTTGCGCATATGCCGCTTCTCGTGTGGTTCGTCGAAGGAGAACGGTACATTCGGCTCTACCAGATCGTCCGGCTCGTAACCGTCAGGCAGACTCCGTTGTTTGTTCACAATGACGGTCATAGACTCGGCATTGGTCACCACGGATTGTGCATCAATCGTCGTTTGCAGTGCGCTGATACTGCGTTTCTCCAGCAATGGATCTTCCGCTTTCGCGCCATTCCCATTGTCCGAAGAGCCCTGCTCTCCGCCCGCTGAAGCATTATCTGACTCACTGCCTGTATCTTCATCATTGTTGCCAGAAGATGATGTGTCATCACCGCCAGCATTGTCTCCATCCGTTCCTTTATCCTCCGTAAAATGAACCGTAGTGCCGTCCGTCTCCTGTTGTGTGTTACCTGTTCCATTCGGATTCTGGCTCTCCTCTGTGCCTGAACCGTTCTGGCACGCGGTAAGCAATGCTCCGCATATCATCAATGAGGACAGCATAACCACCATGCGGCGCTGTCTTCCTGTAGTTGATTTCATGTAAAAACTCCTATCGCAATAATATAAATGTTATATAGTTCTCAGCGTGCAATGTTCCCTGCGACAGTATACCTTAATTGGGAGCGAAGCTCCACCGGTAAAGACCTCCTTTAGAAGAGATCCGAATGAACATATACGGGCTGTACAGCCTGTATGATCGTTTTTTGGACTTTTAGAGCAACATCCCCGTGCTGTACACAATAGAAGTGAAATGGGAATATGCCTTCATATATCCAATATGCAAAAAAAGTGATTATACCCAGATGCACTTTACTAATGAGCATTAGCATTGTTGGATAAAGACAAAATTCATCTTGTACCGGGAAATGAATTAAATCAAATAATGCAACATGCTGCAATAAAAACAAGCAGGGGTGATCTGAGATCTCCCCCGCTCTGATGGGTGCATCATTTGGTTGCCGGGCTGTCCGTCTTCTTCTGGACAGCCCGCCACATCCGCGCGGCTACACGCTCGCGGATCAAATCCAGCCCTGCGGTGGCTGGCACGCCCGGCAGCAGCGCCGTCAGCTCCGGCAAGGCCGGCGGCTTGCCCGGCTGCGCGAGGCGCACCTCAACGGCGCCAAAGCCCGGCCCCGGCTGGTGCATGGCGCCGTCCGCGGCAGCCTCGGCGATCCACTCGCCGACGGCAGCGCCGCCTTCGCCGCCGCGCACTTGCGGGCGGCCAGCCGTTTCCGCTGCGCGGCCGGGGCCGCTGGGATCATGGGCGAGTTCCTCCGCCCATGCCCCCAGCACGCCGGCGAGCAGCGCTTCGCGCGGCAGGCCGGCGTGCGCCAGCTGCAGCAGCGGTTCGGCCGCGAGGCGCGCGGCTACGGCGCGCTCAGCGGCCGCGGCATGCGCGCAGCCCGGGCGGCCGCAGGTGCACGCCACGGCCGCGCTGGCCGTTGCTGCACCTGGCGAGCCCTCGGGCGCTTGCGCAGCCGGCAGCAGCCCGGCGAGCTCCTCGGACGCCGGGCCGCCGCGCAGCAGGGCGTACAGCGTCAGCGGGCGCTTGCGCAGCTGAGCCAGCACAGCCTCGCGCTGGGCTTCGCTCAGTCGCGCGGGCGTTCCCGTGACCGTGAACATGCCTGCGGCTGATCCGGTCTTGCCCTCAGCAGCGGAAGCAGAAACGGAAACTTCCTGATCCGCATCCACTGCTGTATTTACTTCTGCTGTCCATCCACCGGGGGACATATGCAGCTCGATCTTCCATTTTTCGCTCACAATAATCCCCCTTTCTCCACATCTATATTCCTCTGAATGTTCAAGGTCACAGCCACGTCTCACCCTGAAGAGAGATCAGACCGCGCAGCTCATCATCCGACATCTCAGTCAGCCAATTCTCACCCGAACCAACGACCTGCTCGGAGAGTGCCTTCTTACTTTCGATCAACTCATCAATCCGTTCCTCCAGTGTTCCCTGACAGATCAACTTGTGAACCTGCACATTGCGATTCTGCCCGATTCGGAATACACGGTCCGTCGCCTGGTTCTCAACCGCGGGATTCCACCACCGATCATAGTGAACAACATGACTCGCCCGTGTCAGATTCAGACCCACACCTCCGGCACGAAGAGATAGAACAAACATGGACGGCCCCTCTCCTTTTTGGAAAGTCTCCACCATATCATCTCTTTGTGCCTTCGACACACCGCCGTGCAGGAAATAAGGTTCTTCCTCATATCGCTGTTTCAACCTCGATACCAGCAGATCTCCCATAGCAACATACTGCGTGAAAATCAAGGCAGATTCCCCGTTATCACGGATGGCGTCCAGCAGTTCAAGCAAACGTTCCATCTTACCAGATGCCTCAGCCTTGCCGTGGTCTTTCCGATTGCTGTCCGCCAACACCGGATGATCACAGATCTGCTTGAGCTTGGTCAGGGAGGACAACACAATCCCTTTACGGGCAATGCCATTTCTGCCGTCCAGCCCCCCCATCAGATCATCCACCACACGCTGGTACAACACCGTCTGCTCCGGCGTCAGAGAACAATAGGATTTCAGTTCAAGCTTCTCTGGCAGATCCTTGCGAATATCCGGATCGCTTTTCAGCCTACGCAGCATGAATGGAGATACCAGTCGATGAAGCTCACGCAAGGATGCTGCATTTTCTTCGGATGGCCCCAGTCCTGTATACCGCTGGCGGAACGATGAAGCTGTGCCCAGATACCCCGGATTGAGAAACTGGAAAATCGACCAAAGTTCGCTCAGTCGGTTCTCCACAGGCGTTCCTGTCATCGCAATACGATGAAGTGTAGACAGTCGCATCACGCTTTGCGCTTGTTTGGTACGGTAATTCTTAATATATTGTGCCTCATCCAGCACAATGGTGGACCAGTGCAACGAAGCCAGATCCGGGCCATCTCTGCCTGCCAGATGATAGGTCGTCAGTACAATGTCATGCGTCTGCGCTTCTGCCTGGAATTCGTTCCCGTGCAACCGTTGTCCGCCATGATGAATGTACAGCGACAGATCCGGGGCAAACCGCTTCAGCTCACGCTGCCAGTTTCCAAGCAGCGAGGTAGGACACACAATAAGTGCAGGCAGATGAACAGGCCGCTCATTCGTGTGCTGATCCGCCGGGAAAGAATCATCTGATCCATTCAACAGCTCATTCTCACGGGCTTCCTCTTCAGCCGCCTGGCGTTCCTCGTGTTTGTGGTCCAGCAGACAGGTAATTACCTGAATCGTCTTCCCAAGTCCCATATCGTCCGCGAGACATACGCCAAAGCCCAGCTCACGCATCGCGGATAACCATTGGTAGCCTCGTTCCTGATAAGGTCTGAGTTCACCATGCAATTCTGCCGGAACCTGACGAGGCTCAATGCTGCGAAGCACCTGTCCATCGAGCAGGAAAGCAAGCATCCCATCAGATTCGGCACCAAAGACGGAAAGGCCCTTCCATGCGGAATCCTCCCCTTCATCTGCTGCCAGATGCAGCCATTCGGAGAGAGGCATATATTGTTCTTCTTCTTTTTTCATATAACGCAGGACTTGGCGAATCTCTTTTGTATCCACTTCAATCCATTCACCACGGAACATGACATACGGAACTGTGGATTCAGCCAATGCTGCCAGTTCCTCCGCCGTGACCGGTTTACCATCTAGCATAGGCTCCGCTTTGAAAGCAACCAATTGTTCCATGCCCAGTGCCGATGTGGCTCCAGGCAACCGCTCTGTTCCCCGATTCAACATCTGCAGACGCAGTCCCGCACGACGTTTCCCGGCTCGACTCCACCTTGAAGGCATGAGAACGGTTATCCCGGCCTTCTGCAAACGTGGAACCGCATGCGTGAGAAACTCAAAGAAACCCTGCTGCTCCAGCTTAATTTCCTCCGGACGAGCGGTAAGCAGCGCTGTCTCCAGTTCAGGTGCCATTTCTGCTGCTTGCCCGAGTGCCATCAATAATTGCTCTGCCGCCGAGGTATATAATACCTTCCCCCGGTCCAGATCTCGCTCTGGATGTGCCCAGATAGTCCGTGCAGGCAACCTCAAGCTTGGTTCCTGCTCACTGTCCGCCCAAAAGCTGATCCCCCAGATCGTTTCATGTTCGCCCAGCGGTGGCTCCAAGCGGAGCACCAGCTTCAATTGGCCTTCAGCAGGTGCCATCTCTTCTGCTCCCACGATTGGCATTGACGTTCCACCAACTTCTTGCAGCGTATGAATAAACGCTGTCATATCGTCCGTCGGCCCTTGCACCGTCACAGGACGGAACATCGAGATCAGACTGTTCCACCAGAGTTCGGCTACTGGCGAAGATCCGCGTCGATATGGGGTGCGGTAACGGGACAGTTCACTGTCCATGCCCTCCAGTTCACTTGTCACTACAGCATGAATCATGCCACTCATGAATGAAAATAATACCGCAGCCCCTGCTTCTTCACGCGTTTCCGGTTCCAATGAAGTATAAGCTCCAGGAGCAGCCAATCCAATTGGAGGCATCGCTTCAGCAAGATCGCGGAAGCGTTCGATGTCCTCCTCCTGCTGCAAGCGTGGCCGCCATACGCCTGTTAATGTCTCTTGCCCGGTCCGTCGCCGTGCTCCGGTCTTTGCTGCGAATTCAGCCGATGGAGCAATTGCTCCCCGCAACAGCAGCTCCTGTGTGAACTGCGCCGCCTTGATCCAGTAACGCATCTCTTCTCCAACCTGAATTCCGGATGCATTTAACAAACGGTCATCCCATTGCAGCAGCAGCCTGAAGGCATCCTTAGGCGAGACTGCCAATCCTTCCAATGTGCGTCCCAGCAGTTGACGCCGCTTCGTGTTCTTCGCTTCAGCCGTGTTCCTTAGCGGATTCGGCCAGCGCAGCTCCGCAAGACGCAGAGCGGCAGGCTGAAACAGACGACCCCCGTCGCCAAAATTCAACCTTCTTACCACGTGGCTCCATGCATCCACACGTGGTTCCGATGTTTCACCGGAAAAACAAAAAAATACGTCACCAAGCCATACTCCATACAGCGATTGCATCATTAAAGTCTCCCGTCATCCCTTCGCATTGTTACTCTCCATCATATACGAAAATGACCGGATTTAAAAACCTTTGCCCATAAAAAGTGGTTATTTCGATGGTTAGGGGGTGTCTCAAAACGCCCTAGAGGCACAAAAAAATGTCCCTTCACCCTAAAAGCGGATGAGGAACATTTGGGTAAACCGAAGGATAATACTGAATATTGAAAGAATTACGGATTGTTATACTCTATGATCTGATCAAGCTGCCCAGCAATACATCCAGGTTCAAAATACCTGCACGATGATCTTCACAGAACCCGATCTTGTCAAAAACGCCAAGCATGAAACGGCGGTGTTCCTCAGCTGGTTCCTCGAAACGATCATAACTTACGACAGAATCGACCATATCTACGATAAGCGGTACAAATCCACCTTTGTAAGGCACCACAATAATACGTGTAGAAGTGGTATCCTCCTGGTCTGGCATGCCTAACAATACACGAAGACTCACCACCGAAACGACCTTACCGTACAGCGAAGCAAAACCTCGGATCTCCGGGCTTCCAAATGGAACTGTTGTTACCTGTACCATTCTGATGATCTCATGAACTTCATCAATTCGTAGTGCAAAGATCTGGTCTCCTACCGAAAAATTAATATATTGCATTCCCTCGTCCATAGTTATCCCATATCCTCTCATTCCGTATAATCAGACTACTTTCGTCCCATTAGATGTTACTTTGGTGTATCGGTTATTTTTGATCAAATGTTTAGGCTTCAGATCAATTTTGCCAACTTCAACAGACGTTGCATTACGGTTGCTGTCTCCGCTCTGTTCATTTGCCCTGCTGTGGAGGGTGGTGGAAGTTAGTCGTTTTAATATTGAGCGTAAGTAACCTGACATCGGATTGAAAAATTATATCCAAAAAAAAGACCAAAGATCAGCTTTATGCCGATTTTCGGTCTTTTTTATCCCCATATATTATGGATCTGTTTCTATGTTTTCAAATACTTGGAACAAAAAAGCGTTATTACTGTGGATAACTTGTTTCATTACTCCAAAACGACTGTTTTATCGGATGAAAACACGAGTTATACCTGATTTGTGGATAAGTTGTGCACATATTGCGCACATGCTGTGGATATCTTTAGCGTTTCATGTGGATATTCATTAATTTAATGTGGACATGTTGTGTATTTGTTTGTAAATCTGACGTAAAATCCGAATTTCCGCTTCAGTTATCCATTACTGTGGACACGTTGTGGACATGCCCAATTTCCTTCGCTGTAGTTATTCTACCAATTCACCCTGACGCATGATCAGCTTGTCATCGATGTACACGTCCGGCTTTTGTACAACTGCATCAATATGAACACCTGCAGCAATCGTTCCACCAAAAGTGTTATTGCTGCCAAAGGCCACATGAATTGTGCCGTACACCTTCTCATCTTCCAGCACCACACCCGTGATTCGTGCCTTGTTATTGGTACCGATCCCGAATTCGCCGAGAAAACGACCATCCTCCTCACCCAGCGTTTCCAGTAATTGAGCCCCATCAGGTCCTTCAGCTGACACCAACCGTCCTTCACTAACGGTCAATAACATCGGTTCACGGAGTGCCCCAATTCCAGCAACGGAACCATCTACAACAATACTGCCCTCACCCTTGCCCTCAACGGGAGCAATATAAGCTTCTCCTGACGGCAAGTTGCCCGATTCACCAGGGTTCAAATACATACCTGTGCTTGGTACACCGTTACGATCTTCAATGGAAAAGGAAAGACTATGGCCCTGCTTCTCTATTCGCACATGGCGACCTGCGGTTAATAGAGCCGTTACCTTCTCGGTCAACGCCTTTACTTGCGAATATTCAGCTGTAATGGCTCCGTTCACAAACATATCCTCTGTCATGCCAGGCATGGTTGCCACTCGGGTCCCTGAAGCAGCGGCTTTTTTGCGTGCTTGGGTATGTGTTAATGAATATCGCGTTACACACACGGCTACATCTGCTCGAATCATGGCCTCTGCAATCGGCGCCGGTGGCTCTTCTCCAGATCTGCTGCGTTCCTCCATGATTAACAGGACCGACTCTGCACCAAGTGCTTTGCCTGCCTCATAGATGGATTCAGCCAGATCCCGCTTCATATCGTCTGCGACAACCACCAGATTCTCTCCACTGCGCAGTCCGAGACATTCCGTTAGCACATTTTTACTGATTTCCACACGTTGCTTGCTCATACATTCATCTCTCCTGTCTTTGGTTCAGCTCTCAAAAGTCGACTTGACCCTTTCGACAATTAGCACGGGATTCCTGCATGTCCAAACCCGAACTCACCTCAAGGTATCGGCCCATTGGGCGAGGATTGCAGCTGTTTCCTTACACCGAAACGTCGGAAAGTAATGTCCATAGGGGACATCTATCCGTTTGACCTGTGAGTTCATATCCTGGGGATAGTGATATTCCTGATCTTGATTGGCCCACACAACTAATACATTCTTGGCATAATGCTGACTTTCCATTTTCGCCCACAACGTTGATCTGGCGCCTTTCCTCTGACCCGAGTGGATCCAGCGCAACAAGTCTGCATGTGCTCCTGCAATACGAGGGGACTGGAGACTGGAGCGTATTCTCTTGCCCATGGCCTCGGCCATAACACTGCTGTCGCCTACGCCGCTATGTGAACTGAACATTTGATTCCAACTTTTCTCCGATCTGCCACGCAGCAGGGAGCGTATCACCCCTCTTGGTAAACGGGAAACCCATCTTAGGACATTCGGATTTGAGTTGTTGGCAACTGGCTGGAGCAACCCCAGTCGAATGTCTGTCCGCCCGCTACGCATCTGTGCCGCAGCTACAATAGCAGCCCCGATCGAATGACCAACCAGCTTCACCGGACCTTCAAACTCACCAAGAGCCGTAAGCAGTGCATCCACCTGACCTTCAAACGCTTCATCCCCCTGATGTACCGGGGACCGTCCGAATCCAGCGAGATCGATTAACCATACCGGGTTCCCGGTCCGGTCCCTAAGCTGTTTTCCTAAAGGTAACATCTCATCCGCAGATTGAAGCAAACCATGTACAATAATCCAAGGCTCTCCCTCACCCTCCCAACCAAGCATAGCCATATTTCCACTTCGAGACCGAATATAATCTGTCGGAAAACCCTCAGGTAACGGCGTATACCGAAAACGATAGTCCAGATCGGCTGTAACCAGCGGAAGCTGTTCCCGGATGTCCGGCCAGGATTGCCCCATACGTGTGAACAGAGCCTCCGTCTCTTCAACCGGGAATGACCTGTTGGTAATAAAAGCAACCGACTCCGCTGGAACACCACTGATGCGTGAACCACCTGATTTCATGATCCATTGAATCCACGGTAATGGCACAGCCCCTTTGGGCTTGGGTACGTCCAATTGCTGCGCCAAGAGTTGCAGCAGTTCCTTCATATTGGGACTGTCTTCCCTCCGCGCCAATAGCGGATAAGTTCCTCCGACTGGAGCAGCTTCCCTGGATAGAAAAACTAGTGTCTCTGCAACAATGTCATTCTCCACAAGCGGTAACCAATAGGATGAACCTCCCGGCACTACCGGCATAAGTCCTTTCTGAATCGCCTGAATGAGCAGTCCAATTCCACCCGTTTGCTCGGTTTCACCTGTGGGACGTGGCCCAACCACTGTACTCGGATTTACAACGGATAAGGGATAGCGATGCTGTTCTGCATGCTCGCGAATATGCAGATCGGCATGGAACTTCATCTCTTCATATGCACTTTCATTGTTATCCACATGCTCAACCTGTAGATAATTCCCCTGTTCATTCCGCTCTCCATAAGGACTCATATAACCAACAACGTGGATAAAGTGTCTCAATCCATGAGTACGATGGATTTCCTGTGCTAGCTGTGCCAGTTCTCTGGCCCCGTTCATGAATATCTGCTCGGCTACTTTTCGTTCCAAAGTGACGTCCATCGTTCCTCCCGCATGAATGATCACATTTGCTTCAAGAGCACGCTCCCGACCCGCTGCGGTAAGGCCAAGACCCGACATGGATAAATCACCTGTAATAAAGGTAATCCGCTTGAAATCCTTTACTCCATAAGCCTTCAGCACAGTTCTGGCTCGCTGTTCCGAACGAACCAGCAAGAGCAATTGTGCCTCTCCCTGCGTGAGTTGTTTGACCGTTTCTTTCCCGATAAAACCTGTGCTTCCTGTCATAAAAATGGTCGTGTCTGCCATATCAGACTTGCTTATTACCTGATTCATATTTGTTGAATTTGCTGCTGTGTTTTCTTCATTGGATACACGGTTAGTATGTACAATCATTCTGTTACGGCTCCTTTTTAGTACTATACAGTACTAGTTATATTCAAAAAAAGAGCTTCGATTAACGAAGCATCTGACAAAACGTACGTGCCGATTGTTCTATAATCCCAACATCACGGGCAGTTCCCGCTAGGATTAGCGAACCTTCCAGTGCTGCAATAAACAACAACGCAGCCGGTCCCGGCTCAATTTCTTTGCGAAATTCACCGCGATCCAAACCTTGCTGAAACAACTTCTCCACCATCGGTCTAAGCTCACGAAAGAATCTGGATATGCTTTCCTTCACTTGGGGTGCACTGTCCGGTGTCTGCATATATAACGTAACAAAAGGACAGCTCCCTTCGTAATTTCGGCCCTCAATGCCTGCCGACAGTAATGCCATGAATGAGTATATACGCTCCTCTACTCCTCGCTCACGCTGACTGAGCAGCAGATACAGCTCCGACTCATACTGGGCAATCCAGTATTGTACCACGGCCTGGAGCAGCTCCTCCTTGTTTTTAAAATGATAATAAATATTTGACTTGGATACCCCACTCACGCGCACGACTTCATCCATGCTGACGTAGCTGTACCCCTGACGCAGAAATAATTGTGCCGCCACTTCAACTGCCTTGGTCCGGTTCACCGGATTGGAACTTTTGGATTTGGCGGGTCCCGTATTCATTTTTTGATTTGTCATATTTAGAACTATACAGTACTAATCAGTTGAAAACAAGTATTTCTGTTAACAAAAGAGGACCTCCCAATCCAGCTACTCCATACTTGTCCACATTTAGAGTGTTATACACACAGGATATCCACATATAGTATTAACTCTGTGTTAAATATGTCATTAGATCGTTAAACTGCTTTTGGGTTATCCACATTTCAGGAATATAGCTGACTTTGAACTTTTCAGAGAGCGCTATTGGCTCCTCGGAAAACAAAAACAGGTTTGCCAGAATAAGATTTCTGGCAAACCTGTTTCCAATTGACTTATATATTCGATAGACTAACTTTTTCTTTGGTAACCTGTGGATACTAGTTAATGTGGATAACCACCCTAAATTGAAGCTTCGGTCGGATCATCCTTTTTAATCAATATGACCAGATAGTATACCGTCCATGATCTGGATTATTTTTTCAGACTATCCCAGTTCTGTTGCAATGCGTCGAGCAATCCGGCTTTATCCGATTTGCCTGCAACGTAAGCCTGAATTGTGCTGCCATACTCTTGTGGAACCCCTTCAGGGAAACGGTTGAAGTTCCAGCTGAGTGTTTTATTTTCCTGGCTATACTTCATGATCTCTGTTGCGAGGTCACCCAGATCCTCTTCGGATGCCGTGATGGAACTGAACGCCGGGATGAATTTGAATTCTTTCGTCATGTATTGTTTCCCGATATCCGAAGTTACGAGCCACTCCAAAAACTCTTTTGCTTCCGGTTTCACTTGAGAGTTCTTGTTCACAACCCAATAGTTCGGCACACCGACAAACAATTTGTCATTAGGTTCATTGTTAATTGGCATTGGGAGGATACCCAGATTCAGATCTGGATCGATTCCATCGATCTGTACTTGAGTCCAGTTTCCTTGTTGCATCATCGCCGCTTCTCCACTCGCAAACAACGTAACTTGCGTATTGTAGTCGGTTGTCAGCGGGTTTTTGTTGCTGTATTTCAGCGTTAAGTCGAGCAAGTTGATCCAGTCGGCGAACACTTGGTTGCCAGGAATCTTCTCCGTACTTTCGTTGAGTCCTTGGATGAATTTCACCGGATCTGCCTGATTTGCAAATGCGACGTTTACGTTATGATTGCCCAGCACCCACCACTCCTGATACCCGTTAGAGAATGGGGTAATGCCTGCGGCTTGAAGTTTCTGTGCCGCTTGATCCAATTGTTCCAGCGTCGTTGGAATTTCGGTAATACCTGCTTTTTGGAAGAGGTCTTTGTTATAAATGAAACCATAACCCTCCAGCGCGAGCGGCTGTCCATAGAGCTTGCCGTCTTTGGTCATTGGCTCTTTGGCTACTTCGAGTGCATCCTTGGCCCATGATTCTCCAGACAGATCTTCCAGATATTCAAGCCATGTATCCAATTCACGATAACCACCTACGTTGAAAATGTCCGGTTGTTCGCCAGCGGCAAACTTGGCTTTTAATGCAGCACCGTAGTCACTACCGCCACCCACGGTTTGAATGTCCAGTTTGACACCTGGATGGGAGGATTCATATTCCGCTTTGAGACGATTGAGCGCTTCCGCGATTTCGACTTTGAATTGGAAGATCTTAATGGTTTTATCTCCAGCAGCAGCCTCACCACCACCTTGTGCATCCGTGTTGACCGGACTGCCACTCTTGTCCCCGTTGCCACAACCCGCAAGCATTACCGAAAAAGCAATCAGCATAAGCAACGTCAACTTTGTCATTCTTTTCATACATACACTCTCCCTATAGTAGTTTCAGTATAACTTTTCCACTAATGAATATTTACACTGGCACTCCGATGACAGAATAACCTTCCCTTGAAGCGTGTTTTCATTCTAACGAACCGAGCGCACGTTATTCGCACCTATTTGCACAGGTTCCCATTCTAACGAATCACAGAGACGCTATTTCGTCGATTTGGTCGAATTTTAAGGCTTTGACGCCGTTTTGTACCCGAATAACGTTGCTGAGATTCGTTACAATTTGTATTCCTTGATTATCCACCTATTAAGATGCGTTGGATTCGTTAGCGCTTTGAAAAAGGAGCATACCATCACTCTGCAGGAGAAGTTCCTGGCTATACAAGCTTCTTTCTTGGTCATTTCTCTTTATCGGTCTCTTCTCTTTATTGCTCTTTTCCCCAGGAGTCATGCCCAAGCTATGCGGGCATGACTCCCTTTGCACACCTCCATGCGAGGTGGGAGCAAAGGGATCAGGATGCGATGGAGGAGCGGAGCGTTCGCCTTTGATACTCGGTGGCTTCCTTGCCCTAATACATTCAGGCCACCGAGGAGCAACAGCGACCGAAAGCGCAACTTGATCCCGGCAGCGACCCTGCCCTCGCACTCACCCTTTAACTGATCCAGCCGTAATCCCCTGAATGATGTACTTCTGCATCAGCAGGAAGAAGATAATGATCGGCATAATACCGAGCACAAGTGCTGGCAAGGCCAGATCCCATTGCTTCGTATATTGTCCGAAGAGTGCAAAGGTCGCAATCGGGATCGTACGCAGGTTGGAGCTTTGCAGGATCAGCGATGGGAGCAGATAATCATTCCAGATCCAGAGTGTGTTCAGAATGATGACGGTTACATACATCGGTTTCATGAGTGGAAATACGATCCGGAAGAACACTCCGTAGACCGAGCTTCCATCCACACGAGCCGCTTCCTCAATCTCCAGTGGGACGGATTTTACGAATCCGTGGAACAGGAAGACCGACATCGGTGCCCCGAAACCAAGATAACAGATAATGAGGCCGCCAAGGCTGTCGATCAATCCCAGATTACTGGTTACAGTAACAAGTGGAATCATGATAGACTGGAACGGAATCACCATCGCGGCAATGAACATGCCGAACAAAATACGGTTGAACCGGGTATCGCTGCGGACCATTCGGTACGCGGCCATGGAACTGATCAGCACAAGCAACAGATTGCTGACCACGGTAACGATAAGCGAGTTCATCAGCGCGGACGGAAAGTTAATTTTCTCCCAAGCGTTCGCATAGTTGCCCCACTGAAATACTTCCGGCCAAGCAGCCGAATTGGTGAGCAGATCACCGAAGGTTTTGACCGAATTCACAAACAGGAAGTAAAACGGAACCAGGAATAAAAGTCCAAGGAGTACCATGACAATCTCGGTTACAATGGTACTGAAGCGATAATTTTTCGTCGTCTCCATTAGGCTTCTACCTCCTTGCTCTTCGTCAGACGTACCTGAATCATGGTGATGATGGCAACGATTACGAAGAACACGAGCGCTTTGGCGGTTCCGATGCCATATCTGTTATTCACAAAGGCTTCATTGTAAATATTAAGTGCAACCGACTCTGTTGATCCGAACGGTCCACCTTTGGTCAGTGACAGATTGAGATCGAACATTTTAAACGACCAGGAGATCGCCAGGAACAGACAGATCGTTACACCCGGCATAATGAGCGGAAGAATGATGCTCCGCAGTACCTGCCAGCGACTTGCGCCATCAATCTCGGCAGCTTCCAGCAGATCAGGGGATACATTTGTCAGAGATGAGATGTAGATGACCATCAGATATCCTGCGGTCTGCCATACAAACACGATCACGATTCCCCAGAAGGCGGTTGGTTCGTCTCCCAGCCAAGGAAGGTTGAAGAATGACCAGCCGGTTACATCGCCTACTGCTGAAAACCCTTTCACAAATATGAACTGCCAGATAAAGCCGAGCAACAACCCACCGATCACGTTAGGCATAAAAAAGATCGTACGCAGAATGTTTCTCGTCTTGAGCGGTTTGGTCAGAAAATACGCCAGGAAAAAGCCAATCACATTGGTCAGTACCACACCAACCACGGTGAAGCGCACCGTAAACCAAAACGCCGTTTGGAACTTGGGATCATTCGTAAACACATGCACGAAGTTATCAAACCCTACCCAATTAATGTTCTCGGATACCCCGTTCCAATCCGTGAAGGAATACACCATGCCAAGCAGGAAAGGGACCACGATGATGAGAATAAAAAACACGATGGAGGGACCCACGAACACTAGCTGCTGTAACAGCTGTGAAGATTTGCGATGCTTCATATCGTTCTCCCCTTCTATAGATGGATGAAATTGGTCTCTTTTTCTATTAAACCCCATTATCGCCGAGGGAAACACCGACCCTTGTGAACAGTTGGGGGTAAAATATTGTCCTCTCTTAACCTGCAACCAGAAGGGGTGTTCCGATGTCCAAATTCTACAGTATACGCACCAAATTGATTGCCTTTATGCTCATTGCTACCACCCTTCCGCTGCTCGCGTCGATCAGCATGACGTTTATCCAGACCAAAACGGCCCTACGGGAACAGGCCGTGGAAGAGAACAAACGCCTGATCTACCAAGCGTCCACCAATCTCAATAACTATGTGGATAACGTGGCCAGAGCGTCGCTCGCTGTGTATAACGACCCGAACTTTCTGCGTAACTTGGCAAAAATTCCTGGTGATTATCGTGCGGTTGCCGAGGTGTACACCACTTTGCAGACAATACGCGCGGCTGTGCCGGATGTATTCCAGCTGTATTTGCACTCTTTTGCCGCCAATCAATCCACCTTAATTACGAACCCCTTTCCGAAGCGGGAGGAACGCAAACAGGCCTATTCCGGCTCGCTTCATGGAAAAACAAGCGGTGACAGCCCGGATATCTGGGTGGAATCGGCCCATATGAGTCACACGTACGGATTCAAGGCTGCCTCCCCCGATGACCCTGCCAGAACGGTCATTACCCTGCATCGGGTGATCAAGGATATTCCGTCCACTGAGCGTCTGGGTGTACTCGCCATTGATTTGAATATGAATACCATTGCAGCAATCTGTAGCAGGCTGTATGATCCGGCTAAGGAACAGATCTATGTGGTGGATGGTCAGAATCAGATCATTTACCAAGGACGTTCCGAGGTTAATCATACGGATGCACTACGAGAGGAAACGGCTATTGAACTGAATATCGCACGATCTGGCGCAGGTACAGCCCAGAATGTCGCAGGGCATTTTGAACAGGATCGTTCCATGTATGTATACCAGCAACTTGGCAGCACGTACGCTGACTGGACCATCGTCAAACAGATCCCAAATGAGACGTTATATGCCAGAGCCACCACACTTACGTGGAATAACGCGATGATTGCCATCACAGCACTTGTATTGGTCATTGTTGCGACCTTGTTCATCTCCATCCGAATCACCGGTCCGCTCAAGCAACTCATGCGGTATATGAACCAGATTCAAGCCGGGCGTCTGCATGTGGATATCCATCTATCCAGCCGAGATGAATTCGGGGTACTCGCTCGTCATTTCCGAGATATGATGGATACGGTAAACAATCTTATTTTGCGGGAATATCGACTCGAAATCGCCAATAAAACGAATCAACTCAAAGCATTGCAAGCGCAGATTCATCCGCATTTTCTGTATAATACACTGCAATCGATCGGTACACTTGCCCTTCAACAGCAAGGACAACGGGCGTATACACTACTCTCTAGCCTGTCCAAAATGCTGCGCTACAGCATGCGGGATCAGACCTGCGTGACCTTACGCGAAGAGGCGGAGCATGCCCGATTATATCTGGAACTGCAGCAGGAGCGGTTTGGTGACCGCCTTGAGGTGGATTTGGATTTTGCCGAAGATACCCTGTCTGTCGAAATGCCAAGAATGACGTTACAACCTTTAATTGAGAACTATTTCAAACATGGAGCAGATATTCAGCCTGGCAAAGGTCAAATATCCCTATCCAGCCGCCGGATCAACGATCATTGGATTGAAATCGAACTGAATAATAACGGTCCCTCCATACCTGAAGAAAAATTACTGGAGATCTGCGGATGGCTACATCCAAGTCATACAACAACCGGGTTATCCACACAAGAATCCGACGAGTCTGAATCCATCGGTCTACGAAATGTAATACGCCGACTTCAATTGAACTCACATCCCGGTCACTCAGCCAGGCTTGAGATCAACAATCGGGAACCCAATGGTGTGAAGATCACGGTTAAACTATACGCGGGAGAGTGAACAACATGAAGGCACTGCTTGTAGATGATGAAAAACATGTCCGCGATGCCATAAGGTTGCTTGGTCATTGGGAAGAGTTTGGCATTGATACATTACTTGAAGCAGCAGACGGGGATGAAGCCATCGCCGCCATCACGGCACATCAACCTCAAATCATACTCAGTGACATGCGGATGCCGGGCAAGGACGGTATGGCATTGCTTGAATGGATATCGGCTCATGCCCCACACAGCAAGGTGCTGGTTATCAGCGGATATGATGATTTTGAACTTGTGAGGCATGCAATCAGACATGGTGGCATGGACTACCTCCTGAAACCTGTGGAAGCAGATGAGCTGAATGCATCTCTATTAAAGGCCGTTACAGCTTGGGAAGAGGAAGACGCCATTCGGATACAATCCACCAGGCAATCCATTGTTGTTAATCGAATGCGCCCCCACTACCAGGATCGTCTGCTCACCGAACTTGCCGTCGGAAGAGGCAGCAGCCCTTCACACATGCAGCGATTGCAGGATGAGTTAAATCTCCCCTGTCTAATCCCTGTCTGTAGTGTCGCTGTCACCAGCCTGTCCCATCTGGATGCAGATTGTCTGGCAAAATACCGCAGTCAACCGGACCTGCTTGTGTTCTCGGTACTCAATATCTGTGCCGAGATGTTATCCACA
Organism: Paenibacillus sp. FSL E2-0151; assembly: GCF_037993015.1. Classification (NCBI taxonomy): domain Bacteria; kingdom Bacillati; phylum Bacillota; class Bacilli; order Caryophanales; family Paenibacillaceae; genus Paenibacillus; species Paenibacillus sp. FSL E2-0151. Next base: position 687,479 of record NZ_CP150308.1, on the reverse strand, counting down.
CCAGAGGAAGGCGTAATGTTTCGCCAGTTGGATCAACCGGACGAGATTGTTCTGCTGCATTGGGGTCCATCCACTTCATTGGAACATATTCTGGACAAGGTCAATCATGGATTGGAGCAGACGATTCAGCGCCGGCTTCATTTTGGCATCTCCACCTGTGAGTCCTACCCAGGCGGAATCTCAGCGGCCTATCTGGAAGCAAGTTCAAGGTTGTGGCGACGTAATGCTGTGCAAATTAAACAGCGAATCCATGCCTCGGTGGAATCATCAAATGGGAATAAAATCAGGCGTTTAACCGCCCATGAAGAACCCCTGCGTATGGCAGCCATGAGTTGCCGGGCTTCCAGTGTAGCTGCTGCGGTCGCCGAGTGGCTTGACCCGATTACTGATCTTGCGGTTGTCAGTGCTGAGCAGATCCAGCAATGGATCGATGAGCTGGAATGGATGCTGAGCCGCTGGCTTGATGATACGGCAGGTTCGTCATTCCATGAGGAAGAAGTGACGGAGGAACAGTCTATTCCCTTTGCCGAGTTACCTTTGGACGCTGAAGGACTGTTATCCTTCCCCCTGCTTCGTTCATCATTGGAACAACGACTGCTTGCGGCCGGTAAGGCACTCACCGCTCATCACCACGCCAATCCTGATCCCATGAGTGAGATTGCACGTTATATGGACGCGCATTATCAGGAGGACCTGTCCTTACAGCAGATTGCCGCACGTTTCTATCTGAGCCGGGAGTATATCTCACGCAAATTCAAACAGCAATTTGGTCTGAACTGGTCGGAATATCTGGGCAAACTGCGGATCAACAACGCCAAGCTGTTACTGCAAAATCCTTCCCTGCGTGTCGCCAAAATCTCGGAGATGGTTGGATTTCAGGACGAAAAGTATTTCAGCAAAGTGTTCAAAAAGATGGAAGGCATCACGCCAGCGGAATATCGTAAAACATTATTGGAGGCGGGTACGTAACGAGTATTTGATCCGAATTAAAAAGAGTACTCCCGGCATGACCCATCGGAAGTACTCTTTTTGATTTTACTTTTACAGAAAATAGCTATATCATGACGATTTGTTGACTCTTTCTTTTCTAAGATAGGATACGATCCGAGAGATTGTACCTATTAAAATTACAGCCATAAATCCATAAGCCATATTATTTCCTGTCTTATGAGCTACTACGGGGAAATAGATGAGGCTGAACAGTAATAGGACAATATCCAGGTAGAACATAATCTTACGATAAATAGGGATTCTCACCTCCCCCTTTTATTTACCAAAAATGGTTTTATTAATTGTAATATATCATAACATAGACACACCGTAGTACGCTTACCGATCCCGCAAAATCACCGCAGGTACAAGTCGAATGTAGATTAGCTCCCCTGCAAGCTCCACCATCGTCTGTGTAACAATAACAGCCGCAGCGATAGTTGCCCATTCTGGCGGGAGTGCCAGCGCCAGTGGCAGAACAACCAACGAATTCCGTGTGGCTGAACTGAAAATCAACGCCCGCCCTGCGCTTGTATTCAATCCAAACCCATTAGCAATGATCCGAGATATCCAAGGCATAATGATCAGAAAAGCAATGTAGATCGGGATCACGTTTACGATAATCGCCATATCATTGTAGACTTTGTCAATCTGGGAAGCGACAACCACGATCAGCGCGAGTGCCATCATCGGAACCGGGAGCCATGCCGTCGCATTTATGACCCGCTCCCCGCTCGCTTTACCTCTGGAGAAAACTTGTGTAACAACAGCGAGCAGCAGTGGAATAACGATCAGGAACAAAAAAGCCTCTACAAACGGCCCTAACTGCATGATCTGCGCTACCTCGGTACCCATCAATAGCCATAAATAAAACGGCAACAGGATCATTTGTATAACAAATAAAAGAGGTGTTGCGGCGAGCATCAGTTTCTCATTGCCCCTGCCGAGTTGTGTGAACACAATGACGTAATCAATACAGGGTGTTAACAGTACCAGATAGACTCCGATCAGAACACCTGGTGATTGCGGAAAGACAAGTGTGAGCAACCATACAACTACAGGTACTACGATAAAATTAGCCACCAGTAGCGCCCCCATAAATCGAAGATTCGACCAGGACTCTTTTAACTGTAAAAAGGGAATCTGTACAAACATGCTGTATAACAGAACAGCAAGAACCGGAGAAACGGTGTAGTGTAAAACATTCCCCCATGCCGGATCACTCAGCCCTATTGCCGCTCCTAAGAACAGTGCAACTACATAGAACCAGATTTGCTGTTTCTCCATCGTTTCTCTTGTGAGCATTCTCTTTCTCCTCTTCTAGTGGGACATCGTGGGCATGGACATATTTCTGCTTCGTTTCGCGTACATTGGGACAGAGTGCCGTTCCAACATAGCGGCAGAGCACAAGGATCTGAAAGATCCAACTTGTGAATTTTTTGCGGCTGTTATTAGAATGTGCAAGAACTGGGTATATTCATTGTAGACTGACCCGTGGTTCATTCATTCGTTAAACCAAGGAGGAAACACAATGTCACGTAACAATCCGTACAAGTGGTTAAACGCCATTGGTTTTATCGCTGTAATTATCGTGAACTACCTCTCCAACGCTCTGCCGATCGGAGGCAAGACCAATAAAGAAGTATCGGATATGTACCCTGTGCTGCTCACACCTTCTGGCTATGCCTTCTCTATATGGGGTCTGATCTACTTGCTGCTGGCAGGGTTTGTGATCTATCAGTTCGTGCCCGCTTCCTGGAAAAGGGATTCGATTACCCGTCTCGGGTATTGGTTCTTGGCAAGCTGCGCTTTCAACGTAGCCTGGATTTTTGCTTTTCAAAACTTGCAGACCGGTCTCGCTTTACTGATTATTGTACTGCTTCTGTTGTGCCTGATCATGCTGTATGTAAAAACACGTACCATTACTGTTCCAACCACTGCTGAGATCTGGCTTGTGAAGCTGCCATTCAGCATCTATCTTGGATGGATTAGCGTGGCAACCATTGTCAATGCAGCGGTGCTGTTATATAAAATTGGCTGGGATGGTTTTGGTATCAGCGAACCGACCTGGACGATCATTATGCTGATTGTGGGTATGGTGCTGGCTGTACTCGTTAGCTTCCGTTATCGCGATAGCATATACCCTCTTGTATTCACATGGGCGTATATCGCCATTGCACTTAAACAAAAGGATGTCACTTCCGTATATTATACGGCAATCATCATTGCGATCGTACTGGCCATCTACGCGGTATGGTTGTTCTTCGCCCGTAATCAGGATCGCGATTGAGATTCCCCCTTCTATATACCGCTTAAATGTAACGAAAAAACATAAAGCAAAAAGCCGATTCTGGTCATTCGACCTGAAATCGGCTTTTTATGTATACCCGAGCGAATGAAGGTTGTCCTATTTAAGGGCAATAACTTCAATCTCCACCAGTGCATCTTTTGGCAAACGAGCAACTTCCACTGCACTGCGTGCAGGATAAGGCTGTTCGAAGAACGTGCTATACACTTCATTCACAGGAACGAAGTCATTCATGTCTTTCAGGAACACCGTCGTTTTCACGATTTTATCCATACTTGTACCTGCTGCTTCAAGAATAGCCTTCACATTGCTCAAGGACAGACGTGTCTGCTCCTGTACATCTGCGCCGAACTCTCCCGTTTGAGGATTCAGACCAAGCTGTCCGGAAGTGTAGATGAAATCGCCTGCATCAACGGCTTGACTGTATGGACCAATGGCGCCTGGCGCCTGATCGGTAGAGATTGGTTTTTTCATGGACGAGTTCTCCTTTGTGTTCGTTATCCTGCTGCCGCATGGAGTCAGGGTTCGAACTCATTTTTGTTGCCTATTATACCACGATCTACCTCAAGCGAGAAACGCTCCTCACTAGCCACATGAAGTAAACAGCTCGTTCAAAGGTTTCTTAGCCCCCGTCCACACCAAGGACATGAATGACTTCATTTGAATACACATGGTTTCCCTTGGCTTGCACCAGTGCAATATTGGTCATGGCCTGTGCAATGGTTGCGGCGTGGACCGCCCGGTATTTGTCCGCTCTGCCTTTCATCCAGCGATCCAGAAACTTCATGGCATAGGCAGCCATCTGCTCACCAAACCGCTTCTCGTTTCGATCTCCCAGAATTAGGGAAGGGCGGAAGATATGCAGTGACGGAAAACCGATATCGGACAATGCATCCTCCATTTCCCCTTTGGTCCGACTGTAAAAGACACGGGAATCTGCACTCGCTCCCATGGAGGAGATCACCAGCATCTGTGATACACCATGTTGCTTCGCAATCGTAGCTGCACGAACCGGGTAATGATAATCCACCTGACGGAAATTGTCCTGACTGCCTGCTTTTTTGATCGTTGTCCCCAAACAACAGTACAGGTCATCGATTCCATCGAATAAGTGGTCTTGGCTCTCCAGCTGTTCCCAGTCCACCACATGCTGTTCCAGTTTGGGATGTTGCAGCTCAAGCGGACGTCTAACCAGAACGCGAACCAAGCTGTACGCCGGGTGCTCCAGCAGATTATGAACCAGTAATTCGCCTACAAGCCCCGTGGCTCCAATCACCATGGCTTTCCGTTCGAGACGATTCAAATACATCCCTCCACTTCGCCATCTTTTTTGAAGTCATACCAGATACATATGATCAACCTAAATATTTACAAGGTTGTTCTGTCATCGAAGTGCCCGTGTAAATATTCAATATCTATTTTAACAGTACACGACGTCCAAGGGTAAATGTCAGAATCAGCATCACGACACCAACCCCCATCTGAAATCCATAGGCTGAGATCCAGGCCAGCGCATCGGACCAGGTTTCCATCTTTTCATACAACCAGCCACCCAACAACGGCCCGAGAAACGAAGTGACTCCGGTCAGAGCCGAATACACCGCGACAAACATCGGTCTTTCACTTTTGGGTGTGTCTCCAATCGTAAAGTTAAATGCCAACTGGTTGAATCCACCTACACCGATCCCAAGGAAAATATGAGATAGAAATAGTGCGATCAATACGGGCATGAACGACATTAACCCCCACGACAAACAGGAGAGTGCAATGACTGGCAATGTCCAAAATAGGAGGGTTTTGTTACTGAATCTGGCATTCAGATTACCCCAAACATAGAACCCGGCCATCATGACCAGCGTCTGGACTACCGTGATCAGGGATACCGTCTGATAATTGATGTTCAATAAATCGAGCATAACATAGGAATAAAGCGGAACAATCAAGGTCTGGATCAATAACCATGAAGCCAGGAACAGCGTTGCTTTCAGGAAAGAACGATCCTGGAACGGCTTGATGAACATGCGCCAGAAAACCTTTTCGGTAGAACGTTCAAAGGGAACGTCCGGATAGAAAAAATAGATGACTGTATTGGCAATAGCACAGATCCACACCGGAATAAACAGGATCAGAAAGCCCATTTCTCCAGGGTAACGGTCCAAAACAATACCGCCTGCAAATAAGCATACGCTTCCAAGAGCATTCAGAATCGTATTTCGAATTCCAAAATAACGTCCTCTCACCTTAGCAGGTACGATATCGCCAATCAGTGAAGTCCAGATCATACCGCCGATGGTATTTGATATAAAAGCAACCGTATACACGCCAATATATACGCTTACCCACCACTCTTTGGGGAATATGAACGGTATCAGTCCCGTTGCACTCCACAAGATGCGATGTGTGCCCACAAATAACAGCAGCATGCGTTTACGGCTGCGAATACGCTGCATCCAGTAAGCTGCTCCGATCTGGGCAATGTTTACAAACGTCGTAATCGCGAGCACAAAGCCGATATGTCTCGACCCGGCCCCAAGGTACAGCAGAAATCCGGTTAAAAATGGGCCTCCCAGCAAGGTCTGTAGAATAATTGCCGGTACACCCTCCCATGTTGCAATCGATAAATTCGTGCGTTGTGTCGAACCCTTGCGCCGTGGTTTGCTTGCTAACGGGGGAGGGTTAACGTTGACCGTCTTCTGTATGGGGATACACTCCTTAGACCGGGTCTCAAAAGCCGGTCGATGCTAGTTGTCATCCCAAATTCTACTCACGGCGCGAAGGTTGTCAACTCATTTTTTCACGGTCCAACGGGAGATAGAGATGGAAGGTGCTTCCTTTACCTTCAGCGCTCTCCAGTTCAATCGATCCCCCCAGTAATCTCGCTAAATCCCGACTGATCGACAGGCCTAGTCCGGTACCGCCAAATTTTCGACTAATCGACCCGTCTGCCTGCTGAAATGCTTCAAATATGGAATGATGCTTGTCCTCCGAAATACCAATGCCTGTGTCCTGAACGGAGAAAATAAGCCATCGATTCTGAATACCTGCATTCTTAATCTGCTTGGTGCTTACGGTCAGCGTGACCTTCCCCCGGTGAGTGAACTTGATGGCATTGGACATCAGATTCCGCAAAATCTGTTGAACCCGCTGGGGATCAGACCAGAGCGTCTCGGGCAGTCCCTGTTTTTTGTCCAGAACCAACTGAATACCTTTTTTCTCGGCAACAAGCTGAAAGTGGCTCATGGCATCTTCTGTAAGTTGTGCGACACTGATATCCTCCAGTACAATATCCAGCCGCCCCGCTTCTACTTTGGAGAGATCTAGAATATCGTTAATGAGCGTAAGCAGTTCCTGCCCGGAGTGGTCGATCATATTGGCAAAACGTATAATATCCTCCTGATCCATCGTGTCGGCATTCTCGCTGATCATCTGGGCAAAGTTAATGACACTGTTCAGTGGTGTACGCAGTTCATGGGACATATTGGCGAGAAATTCGGATTTGTACTGTGAGGCAATCATCAATTGTTTCGCTCGATCCTCCAGTACAATCTGGGCTTTCTGTAACTCTTCCTTTTGCACAGATAAAAGCCGGTTTGTACTCTGGATCAGCAAAATACGATTCTGTTCATTCTGAAAATCACGTAAAATAAATGCAAAAATAAGGCTCAGCAAAATACCTGTAGGGAGTGTATAAGGCATAATATGTGAAAAGAAGTATGTAGCCGGGATCACACCAACGATAGCAATGTTTACACTATTGACCACATTGACGATAACTGTAACAAGGATTCCTTTAATAATCAGCCTGTAGTTGCTGCGTCTCATCCATATATTCAGACCTGCACATATCACGCCCAAAATAGACATGTTAAGTACTGCCGCCAATGTAGCATCCGTGATGCCAAAAGTCAGCCTCGACAGCCCAATTCCAATACCCACGATAATTACGCTATAGGGTTGTCTATACGTTAGAACGGCTACAATTAAAGGAACATATCGAAGATCAAAGACCACTTCATCGGTGAGTTGAAACCCAAAAACCGTACTGATCCAGCCTGCAAAAATAAGGACAAGCACGGAACTGATCTGCTTCACTCGGGAAGAAGTACGTATTACGACATATTTATAGAACACACTAGCAAGATATGCAATGGTAATAAGCATCCCCATATTCAATACGAACATTTTTGAAAATTGCATTCACTCACTCCTGTTGTACCGACTTTACTGGCCAAATTGCCTTCGTCCGTATGTGTCTCTATCATATCATGCCCATTGAAACTTCCGCATTCCTTCTTCGTCAAAAAAATACACAAAAATACACAAATCAGGATTCAATTTGTGCGCTGGTCGTAGTAGAATATATTGTTGTTTAAATTTAAACTACTATATAGATTGAACTAAAGAATAATTACACTTGCCACTCCCATGACAGAACAACCTTCTGATCGCTGTTATCCCCAGATTTTTTCGATTCCCTTTTCTCAAAGGGAAAATCCGTGGATAAAGGCGAAGCGTATGCTTCCGATGCAGCTTTCTTTCAGAAAGCTTTTAGCTCCGCTTCTTCAGGTTATTTCTGTCCTCTGCGTTCTCGTGTAAATGAATGTATAGTGCAACTCATATAGTTATTTGCTGGGGTCATGCTCCTAGGGAGCATGAATGAAAGGAGAAAAGGTGTTGTGCAATTGTTAAAAAGTAAATCCTATTGGCTGTCATTGAGTTTAATGCTGTCTTTGGCCGTCATGGGGCTCTTCTATGATATTCTTAATAGTCCAGAACGCGGGTTCGTAGTGCTTGATTCGCCGCTCGACCGGATCATTCCCTACATGCCTGGCATGTCCATTCCATATTTGGGCTGGTACCCGTTTGTATTCGGTGTGCTCGCTTACCTGTGTGCAAAGGATCGCCTGACGTATTACCGCGTCTTGTTATCCATGAATATCTGTGTCTGGATATGTTATCTGATCTACTTCAACTTTCAGACCATGGTACCGCGTCCGGAACTGACGGGTACAGGCCTGGGAGCATCTGTCCTCGGATGGCTCTATAGTCAGGATCGTCCTTATAATTGTTTTCCAAGTATTCATTCTCTTCACTCTTATCTGGTTATGCGTGCTGTTCTTTCGGTTCCAAGCATCCGTAAACCCATCAAGATTTTGATAGCCGCCGGGGCAGCAACTATTATAGTATCCACGCTAATGATCAAACAACATGTGATCTATGACGCCTTGGGTGCAGTCATACTCGGCGAATGTGTTCTCACCATCATAACTGGCCTCGCTCTACACCGGAGACGCAGAAAAGAATCGAAGTGGACAGAGGGAATCAGCTGATCCCTCACTTCGATGGTTTCTGAAGATGCTGTTGTCGTCTCCATTCATCAATAAACAAACCTGCAAAATAGGGGTCCCACTGGGTCCCTTTTCCTTCTTCCAAAATCGTTAGCGCTTTCTCGTGACTCATCCCATTCCGATAGGGCCGATCAGACGTCATGGCATCAAAGGCATCCGCTACCGCAATGATGCGGCCAAATAGCGGAATATCATCACCAGCCATCCCATCCGGGTATCCTTTACCATCATATCTCTCATGGTGAGATCGTACACCAGGCAGAAAGTCAGCCATGGCATCAATGGGTTCTATCTGTAACAAAATACTCTCTCCCTGCACGGGATGTGTCCGAATAATTGCGAATTCCTCATCGCTTAGTTTTCCATCCTTCAGCAGCACCTCATCAGGTATGCCGATTTTCCCGATATCATGAAGCAGGGCTGATTTGTACAATAAATCCGCCTGTTCCTCACTCATTCCGCTCAGCTTACCAATCATCAGCGAATACTCTGCCACACGCATGGAATGTCCTGCCGTGTACTTATCTCGGGCGTCCAAAGCAGCAGCCAGTGTAGAAAAATAACTTTGCAACAGCTGTCGATTGCGTTCCTGTCTCATCTCCAGCCGATTAATCATCATATTAAAGCCGGAGATCAGTGCCGAAAACTCATCCGCATATAGATCCGGAGCTCGTCTGCCAAGATCTCCCCCCTGAATTCGGTTCATCTCATGCGTCAGTTCAGCAACTGGATCACGAACATCACGAATCAACAGCCAGCTTCCCACCAGCGCAAACCCCGCGCCCAGAACAACGATGAGAATCCCCCACAGTATGTACTCTTTCGCAAATTCACTGTCCATATACTGAAGTCTGATATATGTAGCCAGGAAAAATAGAAATAGAGGAAATAAGCCAATCAGTGCCGTACTTAGCTGAAATTTACGCTGGATCGATACCAGGATGCGCCCTCCCAGTGAAGGTTCCATCCCGTATTGGACTTTGCCTCGATGTCGAATCTCAAGTAACAGGGGTCTAATCGCCCGTACCGTTAAGTAATACTCAATCAGCGCATGCATGATGGCAATCAGAAAGGCACACGCAGCGGCCACGACAGTATAGAAGTAAGGAAATTCAAGCCACCCTGTGGATATCATCCATAATGTTAATCCGGCTGCCGGAAGTGAGAAACCAAGCATGTGCGGACCCATGATCCGATATATGGTCTGTCCCGGGAAACGATGAATTTTCTCATACATGTGGTTCAATTCGTCTCTCTCGTGGTGCTCGGAAGTGAAAAATTGTCTTATGGGGCCAAGCTGTATCCACAGCGTAATTAATTCTGCAACCAGCATGAACAAGAGTGAAATCAGTACAATGAAGATGAGCCGGACAAATTGAATATTGGGTATTTGCAGAGTAGATACCATAACTACTGTACCGACAACAAAAACAGCTGCCAGTGAACCGATCAGATAATTGCGTATCAGGCGAAAGATAAATGAACGGTATGCTTCCAACTGAACCCCTCACTCTCTATGTGCAACCAGTTCTCCCTTGAGATACAGGGAGATTAAGGGTATTGCCTTCTATTTGTTTATCGGTTGCTCCAACTAAAAAAATTAATAAAATCCAATGGATGAGCATCAGAACTGGAAAACACAAAAAGGCTGCTCCACGACGGAGCAGCCTTTGGTGATATATCCTATATTTATCCTTTAATCTTGGCAGCCAGAATCATTGTACCGCGCGGCTCATCTCCCATTGCATCCGGTTCAAGCGTGATGGCAACCGTATCATAGTCGTTGGCCGAATCCAATGTGTAGTATACTGCTCCCGTTCCGTCACGACTAAGGAAAGTACCCGCATTCTGAGGGGTATCTCCTTTGATCAACCAGACCTGAAAAGCCTCGTTGCCTTCCAGGTTCGGCAGGTTCTCAGCCTGCACAACCAGGTGAGTGCCTTTGCTGTCAATAACGATGGTTGCGAGACCCTGAGCTACAATGTCCTGCGTTGCAGGATTCAGCTTCACTGCCTCGCCAGTCTGCATGCCCTGTGCAGGTTCCAGAGCTGATGCCAGCTGCTCTTGCAGCTGTGCATTCTGCGCCTGTGCCTGCACCAGTTGCTCTTGCGTAGCCGACGAGCCCGCCGCTTGCTGCGTCAGCGAGTCGATCTGGCTCCGCAGCTGCGCCGTGTACACGCCCAGCAACAGTGCCGCGGCCGCAAGGCCGGCACTGGCTATGCGCCAGGCGCTGCTGCTGCGCGCACGCGCGCGCGCTTGTGGCTGCCATGGCTGTGCCTGGGCAGCCTCTTCCACCCGAGCCGCAGGCACCGCCGTCTCCGGCGGCAAGCCTGGCCCGGGCTGCGCCGCACGTTTGTGCTGCGGCGCAAGATCCGCCTGAAGCACCACGGGTGCTTCAGGCTCTGCAGGAGCAGCCGCTGGCTTCGCCTCGGCGCTCTCCTGCGCATGTCCGAGCACGTTGCCCAGCACACGTGCTCGCATGCCTTGCGGCGGTGCTACAGGTTCCGCCGCAAGTGGCAGGAAGCCAGTCACTTCCTGCAATTCCCTTACCTCCTGGCGGCAAGGTTCGCAAGTTGCCATATGCGCTTCAAACGCCGCCACTTCCTCTGCTTCCAGTCCGCCCAGCACATACATCGGTGCCAGATCAGACCACTCCTCATGTCGTTCTATCATGGATGTATGCCCTCCCTTCCCGCGTCCGGATGCAATTCAGCATCGGCCAGCAACTTTTGGAGCTGTCGCATGGCAAGCCTGACACGGCTCTTTACTGTACCCAACGGAATCCCGAATCGGCTGGATACTTCCTGCTGGGTTAATCCCGCATAATAAATCGATTCTATAACTTGTTGCTGATCACCGTTTAATTGGGACAACGCCTCTTTAATCCGGGTACCTTCCCATTTACGCTGCACTTCTTCTTCCGTGTTCGTATGTTCATCGGCATAGGCCGCCAGTGTCTCGTGTTCAACTGAAGTAGTCGCTGCCCCTTTTGATTTCCGCCTCAGCATGTCCACTGCAATGTTACGCGTAATCGCAAACATCCATGTGGTCAGCTTCCCCTGTGAGGCATCGTAACGCTCAGCATTATTCCAGACCCGCATAAAAAGTTCCTGAACGGTCTCTTCTGCCGTCATGGGATCACCAACGATCCGGTAGGCAAAAGAATACACCGCTCGCTCATAACGGTCATATAAAAGCTCCAGTGCGGAGGCATCACGTTCCGCGATCTGCCGCATTAACCTGCTGTCCTCCATCGATTCAGTCATGCGAGGGCCCCTTTCTGTTTCTTCCCTCTTATTATAACCTACGCAGAATCTTTTGAAGAGGATTACCCCTATGAAGAAATAGTTTGAAAAATTTTCTGTATCTTTTCAAACTAACCTTTCACTTTCCAACTTAAAAGCAGTCCGAAAACATGCTGCTCTGGTCACGCTTTCCTTTTTATTGCAGATAATTACAACCTGTGGTATACTATAAGAGTTGTATTAAACAACCTCATATGATTTCTGTCTTCTTTAAACCCCGGAATATTTTCTTCATGCTGCGACCGCAGCGAACTATAAGCACAATTAACCTATGAAGATTGAAGAACCTGAATCACAATAACCCGGTAGTACAGAGTTTCACAAGATGTTCCCATTCACACTGGCGCGGTCATCGGAGCCGCAAGGACAAAAGAGAGGTAGGGCTTTTGTTGTTTTGGATATCACTTATTCTTGAGAAGATTGAAAACATACACAAAGCACCCGGAATTGGGTTCCGGGTGTTTATCCATGTCTACATATCCAATTTAGCACCATCTACAGGCAATTGCTCCCCTCTTCATTGAGAAAAGTCTTCCTTCCACTTATCAGATAATCAGATAAATTCGGATATGGCTTTAAAAACTTTTCCATTCTCCCACTGACTGCACTCCTGGATACTTCCTTACTTCTCCAATTGTGCAAATAACGCCGGCCTCTAAAGCAACTGTTTACGCTCACCAGACGCTAACGAATCCTGCACACCTTATATCGAGGATTTCTGTGCTATGTAAAACCTAACGAATCTCAGCCACGTTAATCCATGTCACTTCATGAATATAAGCTCCAAACATGCCCAAATTGAGGAAATAAGACGTCTACGATTCGTTAAACTTGTGAAATGGCAAAAATGCATGGAATAGCGTCTGTGGAGTTCGTTAAAGAAAGTAATCCCAACGCTCCTTCACTTCTAATAAAAAAGGGACACCGCAGGATGGAATCCTACGCTGTCCCTTTCTGAATCATAGGTACGTTATGCCCCAACATGGAACTCAGATTTCGGAGTTTATTTAGAGCATCTATCACAACGATCCACGATCAGCAAAGTCTCCTTGCACTCACAAATACTTAGATAAACATCGTTTTGGAGATGATGACCAGCAAGATGAACAGTACAAGGATCGTACCCATGGAACCCCAGCTTCCGCCGCCATGACCATAGGATACTCCACAACCCTGTTGATAACCGTGCATCATTGGAGCCTGATTGGCATGGTGTCCGTATCCATAGCCATATCCCATTGGCATTGTTCCACAACCATATCCATACCCATGCATTTCATGACCTGTGTATTGGTATCCTTGCATATGCTCATAACCTCCCATATGTCCGTATACGTGTCCCTGTCCGTTCGGTGAATTCGGTTTTACTTCGCTCATTGTTCATTCCTCCTTAACATTTGCCTACACCCCTAAGCTATGTATTCAGCCTACCTCTGGACCGGGCTATCGCCCTCATTTTGACAAAATGGGCGTTTAGCCATGAGGTACCTTCCCCATTTTCGAAACATACGCCATCTTTCCATTTCTTGAATTCCACCAATTCTTCCGTTTAACCACAAGCTATCTTATCTCCCTGGTTCTCCACCATGCTTGTCCTCTAGAAAAAAAACCCCACCGGTTGCCCGGCAGAGCTCGCCATATTATACCCAGAAAGATTTAGTGATGATTACGAGAAGAATGAACAGAACCAGGATTGCTCCAGTCGATGTCCAGCCGCCGTATCCTACGCCTTCAACTACGTTGCTCATGCAGAACCCTCCTTTACAAATATATTAGGGTCCAAGCGGTTTATTAGATCAAGAATGCTTTAGAGATGATGACCAACAAGATAAAGAGAACCAAGATCGCGCCAGTCGATGTCCATGCGCCGCCGTATCCACCTACTACTCCACTCATGTAAACCCCTCCTTTGATTTGAGGTACAGTTCACTATATGCACCAATCACACATGGGACCGGGCTCAGGTCGAAAATGGGCTGTTTTTTTTCCACCGACTATTTGCTAATTGCACCTACATAAAGGGTTAGTTCTTAAGCCGGAATGTTATGTTCATATATGTTTAATTCATAAATAAATCCCACGGTTATATCAACCAAATGTATGTACTATCACTCAAAATGGATACCCATACGGTATATTATTAGCTTTTAACTTGTTAAATACAGATAAATTATCTTTTTAGTAATTATGAATACTGAAATCTTTATTTATGTTATTATTTTACTAATAAAATAGAAAGGAGTTTCCATGCCCACCACCTAAACCAGATTATCCCAAACGAAATGATGACCTTAGAAAAAATCCCAACCGATGGGAAGCACATTAGGAGAAATTAGACATAATGAAGAAACTTATTACGATTTTGGCATTAGCCACATTGCTTACTGCTTGTGGTAATTCAGAAACAAACACAACAACCAATAGCCAAACGACCGAAGCATCCAAGGCAACTGAAACTGTCTCAACAGAAGCAAAAGCTACGAAATACACTACATATAGTGGAGAAGGATTTTCTTTTGCATATCCTGAATCCTGGAAAAGCGTAGATACAAGTCAAATGAATGCTCCATCCATTAAAGCTGCTTTTTCAGACCAATCTTCATCAGTCACATTTGCAGATAATATGAATCTGACGATTGAGGCCAGCTCAACCGGTTCAATTAATCCTGAAGAATACGCCAATAATATAGTGGATTATTACACACAAAGCGGTTCAAGCATCGGCATTTCCGATTATAAAAAAACCAGCTACACAAACAAGCCTTATAAAGAATATAGCGCTGGTGTCTTGGAAGGAGCCTATAAGCATTCCTCGGGTACAGATGTTATCCTTGTGCAGTATCTGATTCCGACCAATACAGAACTCTATACCATGACGTTAACCTACGCCAAGGATACTTATAATCAGGATGAGATCAAAGATATTCTTGATTCCCTAAGCATTACTGCTTCTCTGGAGCAAACAGCACCAACTGCAACGACTGGAAATTCATCTGCCACAGCATCAGCTGCCGATTTCTTTAATGAGTTAACTCCGTACATTACGGAAGATACAGCCTTCATGGAGCAGGCTTCCTATGATTTCTTTGGCAAGCATAGCGATGTATTCCCTGCCAGCACAGCAGAACTCCGCAAAAAGGCGAAGGATCTCGTTGACACCAATGTGACGACCCGTCATCTGAATAAAAATGTAGCCAACTATTACAATACTTTCGTACAAGTTAACGGGGAAGTCATTTCCGTTGAAGAAGATAGCTCTCTCGGAGCAACCTTCTCTATCGTTCATGTCATGGATGAGAACGGAAACGATATTATAGCGTTGTATCCTGCAACGACCGGAGATTTGCTTGATGGTGATTATGCCACGGTTATCGGTGCGCCAATTACCAACTTCTCTTTTGAAAATGTTGGCGGTGGTTACACCAACGCCACTTTGATTGGAGCCTCATTGGTAGTTGCAGATTAATTAAAATGTTAAATGAGTATACAAAAAGACCAGCTCTTTAAAAGACTGGTCTTTTTGACATTCGATTTAGAGATGTAGAGTATTTAAATTAGGAATTAATTGGGTCTTGCCTGAAGTGACGTCAGTTTATCCCGATTGTAACTTCTGTATACTTGAGACATCCGGTTTATCACGACGGTCGTCAATTTTGACAGATGTGGAAACGCGCTGAGCTCCTGACAAAAACGGCGCTTCATGCAGAGCCGCAATTGCTGTAAAGATCTCGTTAAGCGTGTCTTCGCTATTATTGCCTAATCCCCTATTCATGATCAAATTCATGATTAAAGATTGTATTAATTTACATCTTCATTATAATTCCATATTAATTGTTCAAATTATCAGTGGTTCAGCAAAATTTGAGTCGTAAGAAGCAAAAAAATAATAGTTTCCGCCCGTGTCAACGCTTCCTAATTAGGGTATTATTCTCAGGTATAATACAATTACATAGGAGTTGATGATCAAGGTGAAAATGAAAAAGGTTATCGTTGCTTTATCTATAGGGATGTTGGTTGGTTCTTCTTCAATGGCTGTGGCTGCTACCTCGCAAAAAGTTCAAGCAACTTTGGCAAACTTTAAAGTTATTGTTAACGGTCAGTCCAAAACTGTTACGTCAGATCAATTGCTTTATAAGGGCAATACGTATTTACAACTTCGTGAAGTTGCCAAGATCCTTGGCTATGAAGTTAATTACACCAGTGCGTCCCGTTCCATTGAGTTTTCTGCGAAGAGTCAATCTCAAGCAGATTGGATTAGCCTGATTGATCTATCCGCATCTAATGGATATAAAGTTGCTCTAAAAGGAGATTCGGCGGATGTTTACAACGTCTCAAAAAATCTAAAAACCATCCTTAGTGTCAACGCCAATGGTCTTAAGGAAAACGAGGAAAAAGTTGTGGCGGATCCCTCAGGTAAAACAATCCGCTACAAAAAATTACAGGGTTCCCTGGTTCTGAATCGTGGAGATCTAAAAAAAGCTGGTTTGATCCAATAGTCTAATAAAATAAAACAATCCTCGGTGAGAGAATTTCAACGAGGATTGTTTTGTTTTTCTTTATCGTAAAAATATCGATAGTTCCATTTCTAATATATGAAGAATTTGCTTCTCTTTCAGAACAATTGATTAATTGTTAATTAGGTCTTGCCTGAAGTGACGTCAGTTTATCCTGAACCGATTGTAACTTCTGTATACTTGAGGCATCCGGTTTATCACGACGGTCGTCAATTTTGACGGATGTGGAAACACGCTGAGCTCCTGACAAAAACGGCGCTTCATGCAGAGCCGCAATTGCTGTAAAGATCTCGTTAAGCGGTCCCTCAATAATGGTGCTCATCGAAGTTAACTGATATGTAATGCCCCGTTGATGTTCCAATACCTTTTGCATGTCCGCCACATAACTGCTTAGACTGGTTGTACCCGTTCCGATTGGAATTACAGTCACTTCTGCTATTGCCATTTTGCTCCGCCTCCTCTGGGCCCCGTGAACAACCGCTGCCGCTAATTTTAGTCGATTTTTGACTATTTTTATTCTACCAGTTGAATGCGTTACAATTCAAACTGACGTGAAGACGTCATTCAAATTGTTCAAAAATTTTTTTTGATAAATCTTCAAATCTTCCAGTCCTTTTCCTTTGCGGATTCCTGGCTTAAATGGTATACTCGGAATTACGTTTTACTGTATCGGCCCACTTTACAAACACAATATGTTGGGTTACAGTATGTTGACAGCTACAAAATGTAGTAACACTAGATTTCTCCGCTTCTATTAGTCACCTTCTGCATTCTCGCGAAAAACAGGATGAAATCACCTCCAAAGGCACGTCCCTGTAGGTGTAAATCGCTTTCTCGAAACAGAGTTGACATGGAGGTTAACGGGGCTGTTTGGACTGCATCCGGTATCCTCAAACTACGGCACATCTGCAATAGACCAAAGCTTACATAAGCACCCTTTTCTGTCGATATCCAGAACTTCTAAGACAGTAAGGAAGCCAGAGCATCCATGGGCATTTTCAGCCGCGAGGCGGGAGAATGCTTTTTATATGAGCATGTTCTGCATTGTGCTGTTTTGTGCTCCTCAAGTTGAGCGATTTAAGACATGAACTTGTCACCGCCGTTTCAGTCTGCCAAAAGCAACCTTTACCTTTTTCTCACCGTAAGACAACACTCAATTCTTTATATAAAGAATTTCTCCAATTTATATCTTTAACATGCGAAAGCGAGGAATATTCATGCCACAAGTTGTGACCAAGCCGAACAACCGCCAGCTTGCCTTTGATGATATGCGCATCTCGGTATATGCCGACCGTACTCTGGAAGGACTGGAAATGTTGGACAAGGAACGTCTGGTACGTGGGGTAAACAGCAAGCTCCGCCGTGATGAAGTTACCGGAGACGAAATCAGCAACGCTTTTATCATGAGCGCACTGGAACTGGTAACTAAAGAGGAGCCTAATTGGAAATTTGCAGCGGCGCGCTCCCTGCTCACTTCCCTTTACAAAAAAGCGGCTACCAACCGCAGATACAAGTCTTACCCGGACGAGCCTTATGGCGCATTTCACCCTCTTCTTGTAGATCTCGTGAAGAAAGGTATCTACCGCGAAGAATTACTGGAATGTTACACCAAAGAACAGATCGACGAACTTGCTGAGTGCATTGACTACCGCAACGATCTGCTCTTCGATTATATCGGCTTGCTCACACTGGCAGAACGTTACCTCGCTCACGATTTTGACGGAAAAGTAATGGAATTGCCGCAAGAGCGTTACATGGTTATCGCCATGTTCCTAATGCACCAAGAGCCTGCCGAGAGACGCATGGATCTCGTCAAGGAAGCATACTGGGCCATGAGCAACATGTACATGACCGCAGCTACTCCTACGATGTCCAATGCAGGTAAAAAAGTAGCCGGTCAGCTCTCCAGCTGCTTCATTGATACGGTGGACGACTCACTCGAAGGTATCTTCGATTCCAACACGGATGTAGCTCGTCTGAGCAAAATGGGTGGCGGCATTGGCGTTTACCTCGGCAAAGTCAGAGCTCGTGGTTCGGATATCCGTGGTCACCAAAATACAAGTTCCGGTGTAATCCCTTGGATTCGCCAACTGAACAATACAGCGGTCAGCGTAGACCAGCTCGGTACGCGTAAAGGTGCCATTGCCGTGTACCTAGACGTTTTCCACAAAGACATTCTGGCCTTCCTCGATCTGAAGCTGAACAACGGCGACGAGCGTATGCGTGCGCATGACGTATTCCACGGCATCTGTCTGCCTGACTTGTTCATGGAGCGGGTATCCACTCGCGGCGAATGGAGCCTGTTCTGTCCGCACGAAACAAAGAAAGTGATGGGCTGGAAGGACGAGAATGGTCGTGCACTCGGACTGGAAGATTTCTATGATGAGTCCTTTGGCGAAGGTGCGTTCCGTGATAAATACGAAGAAGCAGTGAATCACCCACTGCTGTCCCGGATTACAGTACAGGCGATTGACATCATGAAGCGTGTACTTAAATCCCAACTGGAGACAGGTACGCCATACATGTTCTACCGGGATACGGTTAACCGCTCGAATCCTAACCGTGCACACGGTATGGTATACTCCTCCAACCTGTGTACCGAAATTATGCAGAACCAGTCTGCCACTGTAATTGAAAAGGAAGAACTCGTAACCAAGGATGGACAAACTCGCATCGTGATTTCCAAAGTGCCTGGCGACTTTGTTGTCTGCAACCTGAACTCCATCCATCTGGCACGTGCTATACCTCATAATGTATTGGAGCGTCTCGTTCCAATTCAGGTGCGCATGCTGGACAACGTTATCGACATTAACAACATTGAAGTGTTGCAAGCCCAATATACCAACAGCCAATATCGCGCAGTCGGTCTGGGAACGTTTGGACTTCACCACCTGCTTGCTCTCGAAGGCATTCATTGGGAGTCTGAAGAAGCTGTAACGTATAACGATAATCTGTATGAAAAAATTAACTACCTACTCGTGAAATCCAGTATGGAGCTGTCCAAAGAAAAAGGACATTATCCGAAATTCAAAGGTTCCGATTGGGAAAGTGGTCATTACTTCGACCAACGCGAGTACACATCAGGTGAGCGCGTAGGCGAGTTCGTGACAACCGAACAGTGGAAAGAACTGCAAGCCGAAGTACGACAAAACGGTGTACGCAATGCTTGGTTGTTCGCCATTGCACCTAACGGTTCCACGTCCATTATTGCCGGTTCAACGGCTAGTATTGATCCGCTCTATGAGCTGTTATCTTATGAAGAGAAAACAACTTACAAAATTGCCAATCCGGCTCCGGATCTGTCCGAAAAAACAAGCCCTTATTACCAAACGGCGTTCCAGGTGGACCAACATGCTTCCATTAATATGGCGGCTGCCCGTCAGCGCCACGTCGATCAGGGACAAAGTTTCAACTTCTACGTTCGACCAGATATCAAAGCAACAGAATTCCTGGAATTGCATCTGCACGCCTGGAGAGCCGGCATGAAATCAACTTATTATGTTCGTAGCCGTGCATTAACGATTGAAGAATCTTGATTTTTACGCAAGTTACGTTTTATCCATGATAGAGAAGATTTACTAGATTCGAGGTGACCACCAGGGCATCCTGTTTTGATTGCAAAATGGCGTTGCCCTGGTTCTTTTTTGCCTAAAAAACGATCACAGCATCGCAAGATGTTGATATAGATGATTTCCCAAAGTTCTGTCGGCAGAACATTATGAAATTTCAAGGAGTGAACGGAACAATGCAAGTACAGAAAATTTTTAACACCGAAGCCCCTAACCAATCAACCCGTATTATAGAAGGTGAATGCTCCGGTATCCTGAACTGGAACGACATTCGCATGCCTCATATGTACAAATTGTACAAAGTACTATTGCTCAACCACTGGATCGCAGACGAAATTCCAATGTCCAAAGATGCTTCCCAGTTTGCTCAACTGGACGAGGAAGAACAACGTACGTTCAAAATCAACATCTCCCTGCTCGCGGTACTTGATTCCATGCAGACGATGTTTGTTGGTGACGTAAAACGTTACTTTACTGATTCTTCACTCGAAGCGATCTCGGCCATTATCGGACAACAGGAAGTCGTTCATAACCAATCGTACTCCTACGTTCTGTCTTCGATCGTATCTGATCGGGAGCAAAAGGAAATTTTTGAATACTGGAAACATGATCCAGTCCTGCTTGACCGTAACCGTTTCATCGCAGACATTTACCAAACATTCCGTGACGAGCCGTCTCCACAGACGTTCTTCCAAGCTATGGTAGCCGATCTGGTACTCGAAGGTATCTTCTTCTATAGTACGTTTGCCTTCTTCTACAACCTGGCCCGTGACCAGAAAATGATGGCAACCAGCCAGATGATCTCGTATATCCAGCGGGATGAAAACCAACACTGTTACTTCTTCGCTGAAGTGTACAAACAGTTGCTGGTGGACTTCCCTGAACTGAACACACCTGAGAACATGGACTACGTATACACAACAATCCATCGTGCCGTTGAGCTTGAAACCAACTGGGCACATTACACACTCAGCAACGTACGTGGTATTGACCTGAACGAGTTGGAAGATTACATCAAGTATATCGCCAACAAACGTCTGCGTCTGATGGGTATGGAAAAAGCATATGAAGGTGTGGATGTAAACTGCATGCCTTGGATCAAACCATTCTCCGATGAAGCATTGAATGCAACCAAAACAGACTTCTTCGAAGCTAAATCCCGTAACTACGGTAAAGTTGGCGACGATAATGGATTTGACGATTTGTAATAAAGAATAGATTATAAAAAAAAACACTCCCTGAACTGTGGCTATAATGCCTAAGTTCAGGGAGTGTTGTTTAATTCGTATGTACAAACATCATATCAGCGTTGAACTATTATAATTTAATAGAGATATTTCTTAATCTAATAAATTCAAGAATCGTATATAATTCTTGAAATTTTTCATTATTCAATCTTCTTTCATTTGCCGTATGAATATGAAACGGGTCATACATCGTGATATTAGCAGGTGTTTCATCAGGATGATAATGAGCATGGAATTTCATAATCAACTCTTTTTGATCATCATACCAATCATACCAATATAACTCGATGAATCCCCCGTTTCGATCTATCTCCTCTACACAGTACATCTTCGATAAATCATTAAAGACAATTGTTTTACGAATAGTTCTAGCACTACTTGGAAGACCCTGGGCACCATCTCGAATCTCCATAATAATATCTGAAAAATCATTCTCAATAAAACGAAAATTACTTTTCGGTATCTTTAAAGCCAAGACGCTGCCTCCCCAAATGGTGTTTCCAAACTTGTGCATCGGTTTCTTCTTCAGGTGTTAAGTTCAATTTAGTTCCGAGTGTCCGTTCGAATTCCCCTTTGTATTTATCTTCATATAAGGCAATTTGCCCTGTGTGGTAATCCAGGTCACTGACTTCTATTGTGGATTGGCGTTCTGCCTCTTCCTTTTTCCTCATAGTCACAATCTCTTTAATCGTCGTTCTCTTACCTGATCCATATACATATGTAGTATCGTCTGGGATGAGATTATGTTTGTTGGACCCGGCTCTTTGAATCCCCATAAAACGGCCTTGATCAATCCAGTTAAAAATCGTCGTAATACTCACTCCAAAAAATACAGATAATTCTTTAGGAGTATAAGAATGTACAACTTCAATAGAAGGAATAGAAGGAACACCACTGTCTGTAATTCCTGTCGGTACATCCACTGCTTGACTTAACGCATGTTTGAGAAGAGTAACATACTTTTCTCTAAAAATATCAGCATCTTCAAAGATAGATTCATCCAGGTTACGAACAAATTCAGCATTATTTCTGACTGCAAGTGCCAGCACTTTGAACAGTAAAATACTATTATCCGAATTACTCAAGCTCTGAACTAACTCAGAAGCAATCTCATCCGTGTTCTGACTAAATATATTTTTCTCAACTCTTGTGATTCCCATATCCATCTCACCTCACACTCCTAGTATAGGATAGTAAAGTTTAACTTTCAACATCATACTTAAACAAAGTTAAACACAAATTAAACTTTTTAGATCAAACTTAAAGTATACTTAAACAGTATGCTACAAAGAGCTTGATTTATACATTCTCCAACCAACACACACTTATTATATAATGAAAGAGATTCATACCCCTCCTACGGAAGTGAGGCCTATTCATGGAAAGAGAACTGCTGGATCAAATCAACTTGTGGCATGAGCAGGACCAATTCAGTCTCATTATTGAACATATTGAACGAATCCCCGTCTCAGAGCGGGATTATGATCTGATTGGTCAACTCGCCAGAGCCTATAACAATGACGCACGTTACCGCGAAGCCATTCAACATTTGTTGTCTGTCCAGGAGCGTGGAGTAAACGACCCGCTCTGGCAATACCGTTTGGGTTATGCATACTGTCATATAGCGAGTTATGAACAGGCATTACTGGCTTTTGAGAGAGCTGATGAACTTCTGCCCCATGATGAATCTACCCTTGAATTCCTTCGCGAGATTCGTCCCGAAGCGGACAAGATGCGTCAAGATCGCCAGCGTCATGAAGAGGAGCTTGCCGCATTCGAGCAGAGCGGTATACAGAACCATCTAAGAGCAGCTTCAGGGACTTATGATCCCGCAACGTTCTGGGTACAGAGTGATTATGCCCAGGAAAATCATGTATCAGAACCTTTTGATGAAGAAGAGATTTTGACTATTGAGAAGGAATTGGGTTACAAGCTGCCCGCTTCCTATATTCAACTGATGAATACGCAAAACGGCGGTATCCCTGCGCTCACTGTATTTCCCACCAAAGAAGCTACTTCCTGGGCTGAGGATCACATTGCCATTTCAAGCATTATGGGAATTGGACACGATAAAATATACGCACTCGCTGGTGAGCTGGGAAGTCGGTTCATGATCGAAGATTGGGGATACCCCGACCTGGGGATTGTGATCTGTGATTGTCCATCCGCTGGTCATGATGTTGTTATGCTGGATTATCGCTTCTGCGGCCCTGAAGGTGAACCCTGTGTAGTTCATGTCGATCAGGAAAATGATTATGAGATTACATATCTTGCGCCCAATTTTGAAACTTTCATCCGTGGATTGGTCGATGAGGATACGTATGACCTGTCTGACGAAGAGAATGAGGACTAAAACCCAGGAGGGTCCGGCCATATGACAACCCGTATATATTTTGGTTCCAATCAACTTGGCGAAGTGGCCGCAGTTCCATTGCAGGATGCACTGAATGAGCTTGACCTGGGAACCCTTAAAGATTATCAACGAACGGATAAAGGGGTTATGGGTCAGACACTGCTCATTCGCTCTTCCCGTGGAGAGTATATTCTGAAAGGCAATCCTTTATATGCAGGACAGTTACAGGAAGAAAAGTTCTTTGTAGAACAACTGGCAAAACATACGGCCATCCCTGTCCCTGATCCATATTTGTTACATGAAGATACCCATCTGCTAGGCTGGAGTTATGCCATAATGCCACGCCTGCCCGGGAATCACCTGTATGATCCAGCATTCCAGGCTTCACTGTCACAGCAAGATCAGGAAGAGATCGCCTGTATGTTTGCCCATACTTTGGCTGAACTGCACCGCTGGAAGGTGCCTGATGCCGGGGAATATGATCCTGTAGCGCAGCAGATTGTTTCCTTTGCAGGCGATTATCTGGACTGGTTGTACGGAACCATTCGTCACTGGTTACATGATGCTGAACAGTACTCGGTGATTACGGATGAAGATGTTCAGTGGGTGGACGAGCAATTCAAGAATGCTGAACCGGCATTTCGGTCCAGGGCTGTTCCGTGTTTTGTTATGGGAGACTTCAAGGTCGAGAATATTCTGATACAAAATCTGGACGACCGTTCTTCAGGGTGGCAGATTAGTGGTTTGTTCGATTTTACAACGGCCTATTTCGGAGACGGTACAGCCGACCTAACCAAAATATCCACCAGGTATGTTCGTGAGGGTCAACCAGAACTGGCCGCACAGTTCCTTCGCTGCTACCGGGATCTGGTCTGTGCAGCAGATGAGGAGAAATGCCAACACTTCCGCACACGTCTCCGCATGCATCTGCTCTATCAACGTATCTTGTGGTGGGGGGAAGCCAACGCCACAGGACAAGTGACTTGGGCAGCCGACCTGCCTTTTGCACAGTGGGCGCAGCAGTCCATTAATTCGATTGTCGCATTGTTAGATTAGTAGATTAGTTAGTAGATTTGGACAGGTCGCTCAATGGATAGCGACCTTCCAAACTAACGTATGTATCATTCCATATATGTCGCCCAACATACGGGTATACGCATAAAACCGCCAAAGATCAAGGACGATCTCCGGCGGTTTTCTTCATACCACTATATACTTCGATCAACGATGGAATCTCTCAACTTAAGCTTGTGCAACGGGTGACTCCTGATGTTTCTGCAAAAACTCCAGCATCCGGCGGTACACAAGAATCTCGTTTGTTTTCCTGGAGAAGCCATGACCTTCATCATCCAGAACGATGTATTCCACATCAAGTCCCTTCGACTGGAGCGCGGCCACGATCTGATCGGATTCGGCCTTCACGACCCTTGGATCATTAGCACCCTGAATGACCAACATTGGGTTCACCATCTGATCGAGATACGTAATCGGTGAATCCTTCGTTAAACGTTCGCGGTCACGGACTGGATCACCCAGCCAGTTATCCATCATCGGTTTCCAGTCTTCCGGTACGGATTCCAGGAATGTGAACAAGTTACTTGGCCCAAAAATATCGACCGCTGCCCGAAACAGTTCCGGATGGCGACCTGCCAATAACAGGGTCATATATCCCCCATAACTTCCACCTACCACAAACAACCGCTCTGGCGAGGTAATTCCCTGATCAAACAACCAGTTGATGCCGGCAACACAGTCCAGTCTTGGGCCTTCTCCCCAATCCCGCTCAACCAATTTGACGAATTCCGCACCATACCCGGTACTGCCCCGGAAGTTAGGTGCAAAGATATGATAGCCCTGAGCGAGCATCATCTGGAACATCGGCCGAAAAAACTTTGCTTCGGAAGATTGCGGCCCGCCATGAGGCCAAAATACGGTGTAACCATTGGCCTGCTCTGGTTTTGCTTTGAACAAGAGAGCTTCAATCTCCAGTCCGTCGTAGGAGTTATACTGAATAACGTCAGGGTACACGAGATCACTTGGGTCCAGTCCGGTTACCCGATTGGCAGTCAGCGGCTCCCAGGACTCAGCACCTGCTATTTTGCGATAAATGTTATGCGGTTGGATCGCTCCACGTCCGAGGATATACACATTGCCAGCCTTTGTAACGTTCACCTGCTCTATCGTATCCAGCGGCATCTCTATGCGCCGAGGCTCATCGGCATTTTTGCCCAATACGTACATACGATTCTCCGGCCCTGTAAGTGTCCAGAAATATAAGGTCTCGGAAGCCTGATGCCAGCGGATGAACTCCACATCTTCCCCTTCGATTCTGCACAATAACCGGAATTCGCGGGTATCGATACGGTACTCAGCCACATAGGCGTATGCGGAGTCATCATTGGTAATGAACAGTAGACGATTGTCATCTGCAAAAATCAGATCGGAAACCTGACTATGACGTTCTGAAGCTGGCAGAATCACCATTTCTTCATTGTTACGATATAGATGCGCCGTCTGATACGTATTGGAGTACATTTTTAAAATGACATAACTCTTCTCGTCAGGACTTACAGCAACCAGGCTGCTCGTAACCTCTTCTCCACTGTATAACAGTTCATCTTCCCCTGTCTCCAGATCGATGCGGCGTGAATTCAGATAATTCGGATTACCCGCGCTGGTGACATAATAGAGACGCTGTCCATCCTCGGACAACTCAGCGAAATAACAGCGATCATTCGGTTCCGCCGGAACCACGGGCAGTGGAACACCACCCTCGGGTGGGAGTGCATATAGATGATAGTTCTCATCTCCATCCCGATCAAACGCGGTAAGAAGATGACGTCCTTGCGGATCTGCTTTGATAAATTGACTGCTCTGATTCAAGTACGTTAAAGGATACGGGTATCCTCCAGGCAAATCCATCGCCCAAATATTCGGCTGACCGTTCAGATTGCTGTCCATGAACAAACGTTTCTCGTCTGCCGATACGGCAAAATGTGAAATACGGTACGTCTGAAAATATTGCTCGACATCCGGTTTAGGAAACTGAATCATGACAAACCTCCTTGGAATTGAACCAATGAATTTAACATTGGTAAATTAAGGTACCATTTATCCATATTATAGGTAATGCCAATGTTTAGACAATAGATATGTAAGATTTAAATACTAACTCCCTCATAGCTTTGTATATTATTATCCATATTCATCCAGCATATGAGTGGTATCTCCCTCCCTGTCACGCATAATGATGCGGAGTAGCTTTTGCCCATTTTCAGAGACTGCAATACATAATTCTGTCCGCCCCATTCCAGCACATGTTCATGATTACGTATAGCCTGTACCGTATTCAGATTTCTCCACTGTCCACATAAAGATTGACCGGAAGCCTTGATCCAGGCCTCCTTGCCTGTGAGGACTTTCCACAGCAGGGAAGAAGAATCCTCCCCGGAACATATGGCTTCCAGCACATGATCCCGCTCTTCTTCCGTCAGGAATCGTTGGATGATGGCTTTCTCTCGCAATAACGGACGTACCCATTCCACATCCACGCCAAGCTCGTTGTTAGTGGATGTAACCGCCAGTACACATAGCCCATTCGTATGCGAAAGGCTGAATTGCGGACCTCCCACGAGATAAGGCTTTCCGGAAGTGCCGTATTCAAATCGAATATCCCTTGCCTGAAGCTGCATGTACTGTGCCAGTACTCGTCGCAAGAAAACCCTTGAAATCATCCAGCAATGAGCCTGTAGACGTGAGGTTCTGCTGATTCTGACCATACGTTCATGTTCTTCTGAAGTCATTGCATCGGATTCCATGGCAGCCGCTGTCTGCAGTTGATCCTCCCTTATGGGTAAAGTCTGTGTCCAAATGTGGACCTCCGGTTCTCCTGAAAATGGCGTGAACGTATCATTCCCTTGTTCCCTCATTGCCAGAAGACTGCTGATTG
Source organism: Paenibacillus sp. FSL E2-0151 (assembly GCF_037993015.1). NCBI lineage: Bacteria > Bacillati > Bacillota > Bacilli > Caryophanales > Paenibacillaceae > Paenibacillus > Paenibacillus sp. FSL E2-0151. The sequence goes on along the minus strand of NZ_CP150308.1, from coordinate 659,896 downwards.
TTCCGGTGCTGAAATCCATAAGGCCCTCCTCCCTATGCGGTGTTACATGCTAACGTATAACAACCATCCGCAGACGAGCAGACGTTGCAATAGTTCTGAGACCACTCCTAACCTCTTCTTCTGTCAATTCAAGTGCATACGTGCCAAGCTGTATATAATCCAGTCCGATCACCTCATATTCCGAGATATGCATACATCGCTGTTTTAACGAATCCATGTCTGCATAATACTTGCTTAACCACTTCATCCGTGCATAGTTGAAGTTGGATAGGGACAGCGTTCCGTTCTGAATATGCTCACACATCTCCTCAACCCGGTTATATAAAGAAACGGGATCAGCTGAATACCCACAAGCGTTCGAAAAGGCAAATTCCTTACGATAATAGTGGTCCCATTCTGCACCTTTATGAAGCAGACCCAACTCCTTACATTCCGCATGGAAATCGGAAGTTTCACCCAGTAAAGCTTCAATGCCAATCATGCAAGCGACTTGCTCTTTTAAATGCATCCCATCTTTGGCACGGAACCCATACCTTACAAGCGGCAAGGACAATCCGCATTCAATCTCCCGATATTGCTTATTGGAGTCCTCGCCCAAATAGTCGGGTGTAACTTCTGACAGGTAGGCACCATTCAGTGGTTCCATCGCAGGGAATTTTTCCAGCATATCCGTAATGAACTCCGTTTCAACCGGACCGGCAACCGCTATCGCCATGTTCCCTGTGGCATAGCGAGTGTTGTAGGCATGCTTCAGCTCATCCGTTGTCATTTGGTACAGACTATCCGGTGTGCCTGCAACATCCATCGTGATGGGGTGATTGCTGCCATACATCATCTGGGTCAACTGCTGCAAAGCTCGCCAGGAGGGCTGGTCTGCATACATGGAAAGCTCCTGATGAATGGCGGACCGTTCCTGTTCCAGATGCATCGGGGTGAAATATGGAGCAGCAAGCATGCCGGTGAACAACTCCAGACTTCGTTTCAAATCGCCTGTGCAGGCCATTTGATAAGTCGTTACATCGTAACGCGTCAATGCAGATGTCGATGCTCCCATAGTATGAAATAGCGGCTTGACGGGCCGTTGATCCGGATTGTAGAACATCATATGCTCAAGGAAATGTGCTCTGCCAGGCAGGGCTGCATCATGGATTGAGCCATAGGACACGGACCATGAAACAAAAGTATGATGGAACTGGGGTTCGGGGAAAATGTGGACCGACAGACCATTGGACAAGCGCCTGCGGACAGGTGCAATATTCACAATACTATTCATGAGTCACCTCCTGCACTGGTGCGGAATATTCACTCTCAGGATACAAAATCCAGGTGACAGCCTTTTTCATGCCAGAGGCTACCTCGGCCACTTGTTCCGCAGTAACGCAGGATATGGCTTCCAGGAATTGCGGAGTTGTCATCTGGACCCGGTTGAGCAATCGATCGATATGAAGGTTGACTACCTGCTCAGGCAGATCGTATCCCACTTGCACATAATGCATCACATTTTGAATAGCTCTATTCAGCTCCACTTCCTGAATGTCTCCGCTGCATACCCTCAGCCATTCAGCATCTATCGCTTCAAGGACCTCTGTCACATATCCACTGTTTGTTCCCGTTGTCACATGAAGCATTCCCCGATAATCATCCAGCGTGCTGTAGATCTGATACACCCATTGCTTTCGTTCACGAAGCTCGGATTGAAGCCTGGACGCAGGCGTAGCGCCAAACAGGGAATGAAAAAGAAACAGGGCAGGATAATCCGACGATCCATACGTCACCCCGGTGGTGAAGGTCACATTAATCTTGCATTGCTGAACATCCATCAGTTCAAGCATCATCTCGCCTTCCTCCCGGTGCTCAGTAGGTTGACCATGCCCGATCACAGATGGGATAGCTCCCCCCTCAGCCGTGACAAGCAATGGCACAAAGGTCTCCATGACCTGAGCTATCATCACATCCGACTGGAAATCACCGATCACATGAATATGTAGTGGGCTACAAAGCACCTCCCGGTACCATTGCTGAAGTTCACCATCACGCACACAATGTTGCAGTTGCTCAACGTCGGCATCCCTGCTTCGTTCCGCATACCCAAGCCATTCCAGACTACGCCCCTGTACCACCTTGTCCCAATTGGAAACATCATAGCCAGCATGATGTTCTGCCCAAGCAAGTTCCTCCTGGATCTGCACTTCATCAAAATCAAATCCGCCCTTAAGGCTCGGTTCGAACATCATGTCTGTGAGCAGCTTCAACGCATCCAGCGTCCGCATTTCCGTCCCCGGCAGCAACCCTGCAGGGATACGCAACCGGATGGATGCGAGTTGAGTCTCCCCCTTCTGCTCCAATTCGCATCTTAGCTCATCGGCATACATGGACCATAGTTGCTGCTGTAGCTTTCTTTTGCCGAGTGAATCCTGCCTGAAAAGCAGCCGCACAATGACTGCAAATACAGCTGAGGGAATCCTTCCCTGTTCGTTAACGATACCCAGGTGGAGATAACAATTAGCGTATTGGCTTGTTGGCATCACATGGACCGATAGACGATTGTACTGCTCCGTAATGAAAGACTGCATCCTTGCCTCCCCCCTTATCTGACGGTTAACCCAAATTGTAGATCATGCCACTCGCGGTGTTCAGTCCAAGCTGACCGAATCCCTCCAGCGGCTTGGAGAACCAGTCCACCTGACTCTCAGCTTCCGCTGAATGAAGATTAGTCTCATCCTCTTTCCAGTGAATCACTTGCTGATGGTGACGGTCCCAGAATCTCCATAATGCAGGCTGCTTCAGCAGTTGATTGCGAAACGGCTCATATACACGTCCTGCTGATTCCTGAATATCCCCTTCTAAGATGAAAGGCGGCAAGAAAACAATTTTGGAACGAAAATCTTCAGTCAATGTCATGAAATAGGGGCATACAGGCTTGCGTGTCTTGGCTAAAATACGAAAAATACCGCTCCTCGTCCGGATGCGTGAACTCAGGAAAGGAAGCTCCACTGCGCGATTATCCGCGTTGAACCCAGTCTGACCATCTACGAAAAGGTTGAATGAACCTCCCTTCCGCAAATGAGAATATAATCGTATGCCAATCATCTCATCCTCGGCATTCAACAGATCAGCACCTGCAAACTGACGTAGGGTATTCCAGGACGACAGCTTCTGTTCCTGCTCTACGGTGCCCTGCTCAGCCACAAGATAGAAGGGTAATCCGGACTTCATGTGGCCTGCGCGAATCTCCTGTCCGATGGTGATCATATTATGCCTGACGAATCCATAATGCCAGGTCAACAAAGCCCCACCTTCCTGCAAAGTCGCTTGCAAATGTTCAAGCCCCTCGACTTCATCCCAATCCATAAAGGAGTACGGGCTTTTTTTGTGTTCGTCAACCGTCCGCAAAAAAGCCAGATAATCCATCCAGATCGACTCTGGTGACGATTCCGGTTGAAGTGGTGCAAGCTCTTTAACAATATTCATTAGCGCATAGAAGAATCCCAGTTGAATTCCGTTTGTCTTTTCCCTATACAACTCCTCCCTGACCTGTTCCTTATGTAACGTATATAATGTATGAAAATCCTCCATCCTTACACCTCCTGTATACCCTGATTCATGGATATTCCCGCTCCCGACAGCATTCCTTCCCTCGCTGCGCTAGTTCTAGAAGACAATTCAAACCGCCGACGATTCCGGTCGATACCATCCATCATATAGACCAACATTCGAAGCGCCAGCTCATATTGTCCAGGAATGTGTCGATCCGATTGCACACCCTGTCCTTCAACCACATCCATCCCTTGATAAGCTATCGGTACTTCCAGTACTGCAATAACACAGTCTCGAATATTCTGCCATGTGGGTCCTGCCGCAATCGGAAAATCAACAAAGGGGAAGCTTCCCGGATCAAGGGAATCCAGGTCAAAAGTTAAATAAGCAGAGTCGATGTCGTACTTCTGCCTTACCTCGTTCAGAACATGACTCACCCTCTCGGGTGTCATATGCTCTGCCGATATTTGAATCAAGCCAGGATGGTTGTACATCTGATCTGCTGAGCGAAGACCACGCAGGCCGATCTGTACTACAGCAGCAACCGTACCCTGCTCTAGCAGATGTCTTACAAAATTGGAGTGACTGGGATGCTCCTGATGAATGGCATCGATACCGCAATCATGATGGGCATCGAACTGTACCAGCACCCTTCGACTGCCCGTGGCCTTTGCCATCATCTGAAGCACAGCATGCGTAATAGAATGGTCTCCGCCAATGCAGCATAATAGCGCCTGTTGATCCAGCGCATGATCCAGTGCGGCCGCAAGCCCCTTTTGATAAGGAACAGCTGTATCCGGCTCCGCTTCATTCATAAGACAAGTACCCCAATCCTGCATGGTTACGCTCTCAAGCAATCGTCTCCCACTTCCAATATCGTACAAGCTCGAATTCCCGGACTCTTGCAACGATGGATAGATGACCTTTTTCCACGATTCTACACGTAACGCATGCGCAAGTCCGGCAACGGAGGAGTTTAACATGCTTGTCCCACCAGAATGAGGGATACCCAAGATCCCCAGTTGAGGAGCCCGATGACCCATGAGAGGCTCATATAAAAAAAAAGGCGCTTCCGCAGGTTCCACCCCCGGCAAATCCGGGGGGCGTTGTGGCTCCAGCTCTTTCGCAGGTTCCAGCTCATAAAACTGGCTGAACGTTTCATCCGCAGCGATCCACGTATCTGCAATGCGACGTACCAGATAAGCAGGTTCTGATGTTGTCATGCAAAAACCTCCTGTACGTAGTTAGAGTCAAGTCTGTGTGGAATAGCTCTTATTCGGCAACGTTGCTTCACCTTCTGGACTGATGTCCTTATCCGCAGACGACTCCACATATTCCCGCTTCAGCATTCGCATGAAAGGCAGGAAGAACGACGACATGCCGACCACATTCATGCCAGCAATCACCGCATAGAAGTAAGTAATCTCATTGAAAGCCCGAGTCAGTCCCCAGCCAAGTGCGATAATAATCAGAAAATACACCGCATTCAAGAGTATGGCCTGGTATCCGCGCCCGCTCTGTTCCATCGTCAGCAACGTTGTCATCATGGGACCCATGCCAATATAGGAAAGAGCCACGATGGACAGATACCTTGCCGCTTCGGCTCGGGTTGCTGCGTCTTCGATTAGGAATGCGATAAGCGGATCTCGCCAGATCCAGACGGCAACGGCAATGATCACGTACAGAACAAAGGATTGCAACAGACCTTGGCGATAACTTGCATAGGCCCTTGGCCGGTGTGGTGACTGCAAATTATGATTGATGATAATGCCGATGGCCGATCCAATCACGATACCCGGCAGGATCGCCATCGTCTGAATTCGATAACCAACGCCAAAGCCAGCAACCGCCCCTTCGCCAAAGTGACTGACAATTTTATTGAAAAAAAATGTACTCAGAAAAATCATGCAGTACGAGATGAACACAGGAATACCGACATGCCTGAGGGCCAGCAGATGTTTTTGGGCAAAAGCAAAGCGTTCAAAGATCATTTCCCGACGAATGAACAGAATCAGCAGGGAGATGGCCAAGGACAAGACGGAAGTGATCAGGTTGGCATAGATGATGCCCTTCAGATCCAACCCAAAGACCGACACAAATGTATACACAAGAGCAATGTTTAGCATCGCCATCCCAACCGCGTTCCACGACGCTGCCTGTGCCCGGCCCAGCCCTCGTAACGCCGCACTGGTCACTGCCGCCAGGACGGCCGGGATGCTCACTGCCATCATGCCCCATACGTACAGCGTAAACATGGGCCCAATGTCGGCAGGCACACGGTAAAACCATGAAAGCACAGGGGTCATTAACATCACAATTCCCCCGGTCAGAATGGCAAGCAGCATTGCACTGCCCATCATGTGCACGAATAGCTGGGTAAATACACGAGAGCCCCCGGCACGACTGCGCGCTACCGCTACCTGAACAGACAGTTGCATCGCTTCGATGATGGCAATCATGACAAATGAGACAGGAATATACAATGAGAGCACATATAATACATTTTGACTCGTATGACCCAAGAAAAATACATTGGCCAGTTGTGTAATCACGTTAACCAGAGAAGCGAGCAGCATCGGAACGGCCGTACGGAATAACAAACGATGGATCGAGCCGGCCGTATAATCGATCCCCTGCATGGGGTTCACCTCCACAATTCATGAAGTCTTGATTTCTTGATTTATTGTAAGCCTGTTGAGTATCGGCAGACGTATCACATGCACGCAACAAGCAGATATCACCCGATCGTCATCCCACGAGACCAGCATGACTCGATCATCCGGCCTGATGATCCCCCGCTCTAGCTTATCTGCCAGCTGTATCCATACATCACCGCTCTGATAATCGGTTCGTGGTACGCAGATGGTCTTGGAAGAGGAAATATGCAGAACAGAACTGCCATTGAGACGTAATCCCAGTCTCGACTGAAGAATGACATGTTCGGCTGCATGGCTGTCCATCCATTCGTGGATCATGCCGAGTGCCTCGGATGCAAAAGCCGTGGCTTTATCCGATCTAATGATCCGTTTTCCCGCATAGTGTATCTGCAACGCTCCTTGACCAAGGCCTACCTCAAGCGCCACCGCCATGTCGCCCAAATCACCCTTAGGTTCAGATGGTTGACCATATGCAATCTGTCCATCGTCATGGAGAATTCGCTGCTCCACCAGAACAATCGCAGTCCGTTCGTTAGGAAGCATGCTCCAAAGAGCAACCTGAATGGCCTCGGTGCCTGCGAGCGCACCCATATGGGTAATACCGAGTGGATGATCAACTCGCCACGGAGCCGTTTCAAGCATTCGGGCAAGTGGAGCATTCAATGCATGTCGTTCGGGACAGGTCTGGGCAAGGATCAACCAATCCCAATGCGGCTTTGTGGACAACTGCTCCAGCACCATAAGCGCAAGATCACCCGCTGTCACCCGGCTCCCGTCTGCCATAAGGGAGCGAGTCAGCGTTCCCACGCGACCATAGTAGTGATCCTCCATGTATATGTGCGGCGATACGTAAACATAATCATCCGGTGTTGGCCAATCCAGCGTGTACAGATGATCCTCCGCAGTAAGCCAGCAAATATGATCCACATAGATGGGCGCGCCAATATCACCACGAAGTGAATCAGACATGCTGCATCTTCCCGTTGGCATACGCCTGAAAAACGTTAATCTTCTGAATGGACGTTGTGCCTTCCATGAACTCAAAGGCCCTTGCATCGCGATACCATTTGTTCAACAGAGGATGCTCCAGCATGGAACCTGGCCCCATCATCTCCAGTGCCCATTCCGTCGCTTCCTCCGCAACTGACGCAGCCCGTATTTTACTGAGGGAAGCCAGATATCCCTTATTCGCATCATGGTCAATCTCTGCTGCTGCATTCCGAATCATGCTGCGCAGCGCGTGCAGACGCATCTCCAATCGCTCCAATTCTGTCTTTCCACGTTCTGTGAAGATCGTTCTGTGCTCCACAACATAATCATAAGCAGCCTGTGCAACACCAAGCGCCAATGCCGCCACACTAGGGCGCATCCGGTGGAATGTACGCAGTGCTCCCCACAGTCCACGCTTGGTTGGGCTTAAATGACGACCCAGAATATCTTTCTCTTCCAGTGGGAAAGCCTCGAATTGCAGATGGCTGAGTTGCAGACCGCGAAGCCCCATCGTGTCCAGCGGCGTTGCTGTGAAACCCGGCAGAGAAGGATCAACTATAGCCACCTGAATGCCCAGAGGCGTACGATTGGTCTGAGCGAATACCAGTCCAATACTCGCCCGGTGTCCGTTCCCAATGTAGAATTTATGTCCGGTTAGCTCCATTCCCCCATCCGGATGTCGCGTAATCCGCGTGCTGATCTCGGTTGCATCTGAACCCTTCTCCGGCTCTGACAAGGCAAAAACAGCCCAGGCCGGACCTTTCAGAAAGTGGCTATAAAAGCGCTCCTTCTGTTCCTCATCGCCCAAGTCAATCATGACGATGCTGGACATGGAAGGCCCAGGTCCTCCCAGAAAAACGCCCGCATCTCCTGCGGACAACTGCTCGATCGTAATGACTCTTTCCAGCGAAGAGAGTCCATAATATCGATCCTGACCTATGGTTACAATTGGCTGGCCGCCATACTCCGGGGGAATCATCATATGATTGATGGCCTGCAGGGCAGACGTGTGCAAAAAATCGGTGAGTCGGTCTGGCTCCCGGTCAATCGTCTGGCCGATCTGACGAAGCTCCACAGCATACTGCTTCATCACATGCTCGAATATCGCAATTGTTGATGGAGTAATCATCAATATTCCTCCTTAGCTGGCAACAGCATGTTTTTCACCAGTTGGCCTGCATATGTATATGCAGATACGCCATGTCTCAAAAAACCGAAACCGCCGCCAAGACGTTGAATCTGTCTGAAAGCTTCGTCCAATTCCTGATGTATCCACGCATGAACCCGGACCGATGGAAGACCTGGATTTGCTGAGAGGAAGCGGTCTTCAGGCAACGTTTCCGCCATGTAGAGCGTTGTCAAGATGTCAGCGACCATGCCTTTCACGAGCTGGTGCTGAAACGTGGATTGCCCGCCCGATATTCGCACCGACAAATGCCTGCGAACCTGCTCCAATCCAGCCTTGCACAGCTCTACGCGGAACTCAAGCAGGCGTGTTCTCAGCTCATTCGAGGTCACTTTCTCGCCTGATATCTCAGCCTTCTCACCCTCATTCGGCTGTACCCGGTATAACAGTAGTCCGGAGGGCTCCAGCATCCGATCCTGTACATGAACGGCATGTAGCTGGTTCCAACGATACAGCCCAGCTAATTCTTCATGCCAAAGTAAAGCATCTTGTTCAATGATATGAGCGGTCCCGAGCACGTATGGACCTGTTGCCAAAAGCACTGGACGATTGTTCACCAGCAAGGTTTTTGCCTCCAACATTTCCGATATCGGAGCAACGGGGTTGCCTGCTGCCTTTGATCCGACGGGCTTTGCATCTGGGCCCTGGAATTCAATAACATGCATTTTCATTCCTCCTGTTCATTCTTCTTCGCATCCTCCATGCTCCACCAGTGCAAAACCAAAAAAACTGCCGAGCCCGATACTGACCATGATGGAGCGCCCCTTCCTGCACACCCAGTCCTGCTCCAATCCCGAACTCAGGTTAATGAACGGGTCGGTGGAAAAGGTATGTCCGATTCGCTGAATGTTATCCAGATATATCCGTTCAAGTCCAACTCCCGTACGTCGCGAGAATTCCTTCCAGGTAGTCCAGTTCACATTATGGGGAAAAATATGATTCACATCTTCGAAACTCAGGCCTTGCGTTGACAGCAGCTCTTCCATCCCTTGAATGATATGGTCCACATACAATCGGTTAAATGCCGAGATCTCATCGGCGGTTGCATGATAACCAGTATGAAACCGGGTATCTCGCAGCACATGCGCCGCCTGAACGACATGCTGACAGCTCTCTCTGCTCAATAGAACAGCTACGGCAGAATCACCCAGAATGGCCGATTTGCGCAGATAGCGCCATTCGGGAGGCAAAAAATTGAATTGATCCGCACAGATCAACAACACATTCCGAATGTGAGGCTGCGTTTGCGAGATTCGCTCAAGCCATTGAAGAGCGGCTATCGACGATGCACAGTTCATTTGCGATATGCCATAGAACGGTACATGTTCCAGCCCGAAGCGCTGGAGGACACGCTGCACAAGCCTGTAATCGCTCGGTGTCTGCACCTGGAAGGAATGGACATAGAGAACAAGGTCAATTCCGGAAAGGGCAGGTCTGGTCTGGAGTCGTTCCACAGCCTGTGCGATCGTATCGTCAAGCATCTGGCCCGGTTCCGTTACAGGCACACCTTTCAGGCGGTGGTACTTGCGCAGAAACTGAAGCTCGCCTTTCCCAAGCTCCAGGGCAGCCAGCACCTCTTCCGGCTGCTGAATCTGTTCAGGCAAATAGACGCCAATATCCACAATACCGAACCCCAATGTTCTCCCTCCTTCTGCGATTAGTGTCCATCCATACTCCATTCACAAGTTCGGATCAGCAAGGCGTGAACAAACGAATCCGTCTGCTCCAGATGCATAAGACATATGTACTCGCCCCCGTCCTTCTCTTCCAGTAACTCCTGTAATGCGAAGAATGGCGCTGCACTCCAGCGCGATGGATCATAATAACTCTTCGATCCACATTCCCTGTACCAGGCAGCCTGATTGCACAGCTGCTCCAGATCAGGATGGATGAGCAGGTTAATCTGATTCCGGTGAATGGATGCCCTGACACATAATCGATCCAGTACCATCTCCGCAGTATCGGCTACGGAATGCTCGGCATGTCGCATCTCTACACCAAGCAGGGAAGGTCCTACTCCTGTCATCCGATCAAGGTATATGGCTGCAGCCGTGTCCGGCCCAGGCGGTGAAACAAGTTCCATCGTTTCATAGGGGAGAGCCGTCTGATCCATGACCAGCAGCATGCCTTTCATGTAACCTTCTCTGCCCAGATAATGCTGAAGCATGTGGAGCGCCGCAAAAGGAGCACCAAAACCAAGATCATTTACAGCAAAACTGATAAAACGGGCCTCATAACGATCCATCAAATAATTCACAATTGATATATCCGGGCGGGTATTCGGAAAATTGTATGCCAGCAGCAACACATCCACATCCTGCATGACCCGATCAAGTCCCGTCTCTTCCAGCAGTTCCACACTCATCTCGTGATAGGCATTGTTGTTACGACCCTGCAAAAGTTGAACGTCGTACTTGATCGGAGTACCCGCGAGCATATCCTGATGAAATCGCAGCAGTTCCGGATGATCAAACGGAGGCTTCTTCTCCGAGAACAGCCTGACTCCCATCTCCCGTATGGCAACAGGCGAAGCCATCAGGCCGCAATGAGCTGCTTCTCAATATAAGCAGCCAGGGAGCCTACCGTATCAAATACATCGGGCTCCAGATCATCCGGGTCAATCTCCAGACCTTCAATCCGGTCCTCCAGCGTCATCAACAGTTCCAGAACAGAGGTCGAATCCAGATAGAGTTCGTCAAATAAAGATGTGCTTAATTGAATATCCTCCCTGGCTTCCGTATTCAACACTTCAGCAAGGGCACCCTTGATCTCTTCAAGCAATCCTGCAGTTGTCATGATCATCATCTCTCCTCATCAATTGGTTATTGCTGTGTGGGACACTTGAATCAAACGTTGCTTGGACAGTAGATCCTGCGGAGTATCCCGCTCACGGATCAAGTGAGCCTCCCCAGCGACAATCAGCACTTCCGCCGGACTTCCATGACTCAAAAAGTGTGTGGGAGAAGCCGTTGGTCCGTATGCTCCCGAATGAAAAACACCGATTAGATCGCCCCGTTCAACAGGAGGAAGCAATACCCGCTTCCCAACAACATCATTCGGCGTACATAAGGGACCCGTAATATTGTATTCGGCTACAGGGGACTCCCCATAACGCGTCAGGGAGGCAATCGGAAAGTTACGCTTCACGTAAGAACCTGTGCCCACCGCCGCCATATGGCAGTTCGTTCCACCATCGGTTACGACGAAGTGCTCTCCATACGATTGCTTGACGTATAGAGCTCGACTGACCAACATACCGCAGGTGCCTACCAGATATCGCCCAAGCTCCATGAACAGCCGGGTGTTGGCATGACTATGCCGAAACGATTCGAACATTGGATTCAACTGTTCTGTCAGTGTGGCTATGGATAGGAACTGCTCACCTTCATGGTAGGGCACGCCCAATCCCCCGCCTACATCGACCATACGCAGCGTGATATCCAGCTCGTTCTCGATTCGATCAGCCAATTCCAGAATATGGCGGGTATTCTGAACGATCGGCTCTACATCCAACATGCGGGTTCCCATGTACACGTGAAGTCCCATGATCTCCACATGGGAGAAGCTCTCGAACTGCTCTTTTCCCTGGAGCACACTTTGTTCATCCATACCAAACTGACGTGGTTTGCCACCCATAGTTAGTCTGGAGCCTTTAACAGAAAAAGATGGATTCACTCGCAGCGCCACCGGCACGATTCGCCCCTCACTTGCAGCGATGCTCTCAATGCGCTCCAGCTCCTGAAACGATTCACACACGATCGCATATATGCCCAGACGTATGCATGCCGTAATCTCGTCATCGCTTTTTCCCGGTCCTAGAAAAATAATGCTTTCTGCTGCTACTCCAGCCTGTACAGCCGTATGCAATTCGGCCAGGGAACATACCTCTGCCTGTGCTCCCATCTCCCGGAGCATGTGTACGATCGAAATATTGGGATTGGCCTTCAATGAATAGAACAGCTCCACTTGAGACGTAAGCAATCCCCTAAGCTCCTGATACACCTGCTGCAACACATCCCCGTCATATACATACAGCGGGGTCCCGAATCTCTCGGCGATGTCCGAAACAGGCAACTGCTGAATCTGATATTCCTTAGACACTCACATCACCTCGTTAATGGAAGATAGGACGGCTTCTATCGCTTCGTCGATCACTCCCAGCCGTTCAGGGGAGGACGCAATAATCACGCCATACAGACGTCCGGAGAACAAGGTCCCCTCACTTCTGAATGCCGCATTGACTGTGGCAAAATTATTAATCAATAATCCTTCGCCGCGTTCCGGTTCGAACATCAACTTACCCAACCGGGAACGAAGTACTCCGTATTCCAGCAGGTGATTGAGCCGGAGCGTATATTTTTTCGCCAATCCACATTGATCTTCGGGCAGCCATTGATACTGAATGTTGGTCTGATAGGTAGACATATTAAACCTGGCATTAATCTCAAGATTGGGCCAGATTGTACCGTCCTCGTCCAGAATGGCGTCCATGCCGGCAATGCCGTAGTATCCATCTCGATACAGAGCTGCTCCAATTCGCATGGCCGCTTCACGAATAACCTCAAGTTGAACATCGTTGAGCCGCGAAGGCATGAGATGCCCTTGATGTACGCCTTGCTCTACCAACGATTCCTTTACGCCAAGAAACTCAACTCCACCGGATCGATCGATGAGAATCTGGTAATTCAGGTCACAGATTTTATCAATCCATTGTTCAAGCACGTAGTTGATTTGTCGAATTCCTTTTTTGCTAGCCTGTTTCTCCAGCATGCTCATGCATTTGTGAAACCTGGCTTCATCGGTGATGACGGTAATTCCCTTGCCTGATACACCCATGGAATCCTTCAGCACAAGGCGTCCACCCTGCTCTAGAACGGCCTTTAGCTGATCGAAACCAGACACCAGTTCATCCAAAGACGTGCATTCAACGCCTGGAATTTGGCGAATACCCAGCTCCGCGTTGAGACGGCGGGAATACCCCTTGTCATTCACCTTGCGGAAGATATATGAAGATGGAACAGCCAGCGGAATGCCGGTCCGTCGGGAGAACTCCTCTTCCTGATCCGAGGTTCCAAAGGGAACCAGATAAACATTCGTTCCAGCAGCCTGTGACAGCTCTCTCAGCTTGTCCATTGTCCTTGGACAATTCAGAAGATTCGCGGTAATGTTCAGTGCCGGATCATTGTGCTCCACCGTTATGCATCGGGAGCGACCAAACCCAAGCGCCTGTGCATCTGCCATGAATCCCTGATTCGGCGGCCCCTTGAGCAGGATAATATCGTTCTCTCCGGCGAGGAAAACACCCAGTTCCTCCATCCGATTAACGACATCCGCAGCCGAGCCTATGCTTAATGAGGGCAGCTTGAGAATACCCGTTTCACTCCAGTACTCCTCCACCTCAAAATTGTTCAGATAGATAAAAGTAACGTCATGCTGGCCCGTTAACGCCCACTTGAGCTTGCTCGAAAAATCCGTCAATACGGTGGTCAAGGCCATCCCCTCCTATTCCTGCATACTGCATCACTGCTACGCTGAATGTAACCCCAAGTCCGACCGTAACAAGCAGATAATACTCCTCTGGTTGCAACAACTTCTGCTCTAGAATGGCTTGCAAATTAATAAATGGGTCCGAACAGAAACAATGTCCGATCTCCTGTACGTTGGACGTATATATTCGTTCAAGGGGATAGGATAAACGGATAGCCACCTTCTTCCACGAGGATAGATTCACATTGTGTGGGACGATGTATCGAATATCCTGCAGCGTCAGACCCGCCTGCTCCACGGCTGCAACAATGGCTTCACATAACCGAGGCGTGTAGATTTCCTGAAACTCCCTTAGAATCTGCGGGGTTCCCGTTAGTACATTACAGAATTGGCCCAGGGTAACACTCGTGAGTCCGACGACACGACTTCCGTTGCCCTTGTTACCCACCAGCACGGCGGCTGATGCCTCTCCCATCACGGTGGTATTGGGGATCAATTGCACAACGGGACTAAAGGTTTTTTCACCTGTCAAAATTAAAATATGATCATCCGCTTCCAATGAAGGCAGCAATGTCTCGGCAACATTCAGGGCAATTAAGCCCGATGCACAGTTCTGCTGCGTAAGCGAAAACGCGATGGCATGCTGCAACCCGTAAGCCCTTTTCAGGGCTTGCAAAACTTTCATAGGAAAGGGGAAATTTTCCTGAATTGTGTGGCAATAAATGATATACTTAATCGAGTTGGGAGCGATCTCCGGGTTATTTACCACCTGGGTTAATACGCGCCCAAGCAACGAAGCCAGATCTCCATCCCTGTCTTGCCGAACCTGTTTCAAACCATGAATTTTTTCCAGTACCTTCGTCTGGGCATTATTGAGTCCCAGCAACTCGTTCAGTTCCCTGATCGGCACAATGTGCTCCGGAATGTAAGACCATATTTGCTTGATATGCATCGGCTTCAGACACCTCGTTATCACTAACGTACGAATCTCACTGAAATATAGGGAGATAAAGAGCTTCCGCAGAAGCTCCCATCTATGAATCTAGCGTAATGCAATAAGTAAGTAGGAAAAATCAGGCACGAGCCGCCGCTGCTGCACGAGCTGCTACAGCACGAGCCGAAACAGCACGTGCTTCAACTGCGCGAGCGGATACCGCGCGTGCACTGACTTCACGTGCCTCGCCCAGTACATTCGCTTCCAATTGTGCTGCTTCAACTTCTTTACGCTTCAGTTGCTCCAGTGTAATGGGAGTCGCTTTAATGACCATTCATATCTCCTCCTTTCATCTTGGATACTCTGATTCTATAATCTCCCAAATTGGATTTAAACTGTAAATGGAGGTAAATGAACCTCTCACTCTCCTTACCCCTGCTTCTGCACGTTCGATGGACCCAACATACCAATCACATCTCCATTCCAATCAAACTATATTCAAGGGACGGTGAACGATCATGCTCGGACCCAAAATCCGGCAAATCCGGGAGCAGCTTGGACTGTCTCAGAAGCAACTGGCAGGTGAGGATATGACGCGTTCTTATATCAGCCTTATCGAAAAAGGCAGGGCCGTTCCCTCGCAGCGTATGTTGAAAATTATTGCCAGAAGGCTCAATACACCCATGGAGTTTTTTTTGGGAGGAAGTGCATCGACAGATTCGGATATTGGTGAGGCTGTACTGGACAAGGCCAAAGCCTGTTACGCCGAGCAGAATGATTCTGCCTGCATCCGCATAGCTCATAAAGTGCTGACACTGACGGAGGATACATCGGATCAGTCTGAAGCCTACCTGCTCATATTGCGAAGTCACAACAGACTTGGGGATTATCGACAAGCCTTGGATGAGGGGGAAACTGCAGCATTTACGGTCATTCGAACAGGTGACAGGGAACGTATTGTTGAATATTATCTGGAAATGGGGAGAGCGGCTTTTCATGCAGAGCTGTTTCATGCTGCCCGGAAACATTATGAACAGGCGTATACGTACAGCAGCAGACTCAAACATCTACAGGAAGAACACATTCAATCGCTGACCTTTCTCGGCACAACCCATTTAAGACTGGGCAATGTGAACGAGGGGTTGAACTACTATCTCAAAGCGGAGAAGGAAGCCCAGATGGCGGGACAACCGGAACTGTATGGCGAGATTACGCTGGGTTTGGGCAAAGCCTATTACATGTCCGAACAGGACGGACACATGCTGTTAAGTTATGACTGGACCAAGAGATCCGTACAGGCCTATAAACAGGCGAGCAGCGAATCCTACGTTCTGGCACTTCACAACCTCGCCGTGATCCAGCTTCATATGGGGCAAAAAAAAGAAGCCCTCCCCTTGCTGGATGAATGCGCACGAATTTACGATAAACGCAATCTTCCCCACAAGAAGGCTTCCATATTAGAGGAAATCAGTAAAGTTTATTTGGAACAGCGTGAGCCAGAACAGGCAGAGGCCATCATCAAAGAAGCCCTCCAACTGCTGGATAAGCAAGATGAAGGGATGCTTCGTGCCAAACTGTATCGCTTGCTGGGTATTGTATTTCATGAGAAAAACAACAGCAATGAAGGTTATTACTTTCTAAGAATGAGTCACGATCTACTTAAACGCATCTCTGCAAACCGCGAGGCTGACATCAGCCAACAACTTCTTCTGCTAAGCCTTCAGGATCGTAAAATGAACTACGACGACTATAAGTCATTGATCAAATAAAACAGATGCATTCTTCATCTAACAACTGAGGACACGGGAAAACAAAATGATGGAGTTCAGGGTCTCTTCAACAGAGGCCTTAATTCCGAGAATACATGGTGACAAGACATAGGATCATCTTAAACCGCTCATCGAACAGGTACAGGATCATTCAGCTCCAGCAGCGTTTCCGTAGATACGGCATGCTTATGTCCCTGCTGACCACTAAACTTAGCTGATCCTGCATATGCCTCCGAAACATGAAGCTGTCCTGCAATAAAAGGTAGAAGCATGATAGTAACCATGCAGAGTTCACTTGCCGTTGTAACGAATTTGCTTCCTTTACTCTCCATGCTCATCTCTCCTCATGTCTAAATCGGGTAGCATAGTCCACCATCGATTCCTGGCAACCTAAGACGTATTTTACGGATAATCGCAATGACTTTAAACACGTTAATCCCCATTTACCTCCACTTGCACATGCACTCACGTATAACAGGTCATATGATCTTTGTCTTCGCGATAATAATCCAGCCTTTGCTTCATCGTACCTGTATGCAGTTCAAACAAATGACCATCCGGATCGGTAAAATAAACAGATAATGCGTCCCGGAGATCTCTGGGCCTTCCAGGAAGAATGTCAGCCCCCGCTGCTCGCAGCTGCTGCACAGACGCGTCGAACTCCTCTTCTGTAACGGTAAATGCAATATGGGTATAGGTTCGTTCCGTATAGTTGCGAATAACATCCTCCTGATTCAGGGCAATCCACAGACCGGCAAGCTCAAAATAAGCCAGTTTGCGTCCTTTCACCTGAATTCGGGCACCGAGAGCCTGCTCATAAAAGGTAATGGCCCGCTCCAGATTGGATACGGAAAAACACAAATGATTAATTCCCTGAATATTCATGTGGCTCCTGACACCTCCATCGATTTAAGGATCTATCCTTATTATGGTATATTCTGCGCAAAAAACAACCGCTCTGCTGCCTCCTCTCGCACCTTCTTCTGGGCGAATGCATAGGTTATCCGTATCAATGAACGTTCGAGGAGGATGTAAAGCGAATGAATCCTGTCTATCCTTTTTATGGTGAGAAAACGGTATGCAAGGAGCAAAAGCTGGCATTTCCACCCCAGCATCAGGACCAGCAACCCGGTCTGGAAACCCTGATGGTGCCTGAACCGATCAGTGAAGATCCTGCTTATATCGGCAGCTGCAAACTCCAAGGTAAAGTTGCCATTATTACGGGGGGTGACAGTGGAATCGGCCGGGCGGCCGCCATCGCTTTTGCCAAGGAAGGTGCGGATATCGTCATTGCTTATCTATATGAACGGACAGATGCCGAAAGGACTCGTGAACGGATCGAAGAACTGGGACAGCGCTGTCTCTTAATCGAGATTGATCTCCGCTTAAAGAAAAACTGTGAAGCCGTCATTCGCACAACCATGGAAACCTACGGGAAGATCGATATTCTGGTCAACAATCATGGCGTACAGTATGTGCAGCCAAGCATCGTTGATATTACAGAAGAACAGCTGTATCACACCTTTCAGACCAATGTGTTCGCCTATTTCTTTCTGATTCAGGCCGCTCTCCCCCATCTGTGCAGAGGTGCCTCCATTATCAATACGGCTTCCATTACAGCATATAAAGGCAACACCCAACTGATCGACTACTCTTCTACCAAAGGAGCCGTCGTATCGCTGACTCGTGTACTCGCCCAATCGCTCGCTGCACAGGGAATACGTGTGAATTCCGTCGCCCCGGGACCCATCTGGACGCCGCTCATCCCTGCCAGTTTCTCCGCTGAGGATGTACAGGTATTTGGAACAGATACACCCATGGGTCGAGCTGGTCAGCCTTACGAACTGGCGGCAGCCTACGTTTATCTCGCTTCCCGCGATTCATCCTACGTCACAGGTGAATGCATTCATGTAAATGGCGGCGATATGGTAACGACATAAACTGATGTCAGGTTTGATTTGGCAGGTGTGGCAGGATATCGGTTGTCCAGTTGCGAAGAGGGTTAGGAGTATGACCGGTTATACCGGAACCTGACATCTAGCGACAAGGAGCTGAACAACCTGATGAACTTCGATCCACTCTACCAACCGTATCCCTCTTACCGCGTGCCTGTGTATGCGAAACAAGGCATGGTCGCCACGTCTCAGCCACTGGCTGCACAAGCCGGTCTGGATGTATTGAAAAAAGGCGGCAATGCCATCGATGCCGCCATTGCAACTGCGGCAGCACTCACGGTGCTGGAGCCAACGTCCAATGGCATTGGAGGCGATGCTTTTGCCCTCGTCTGGACCGAGGGCAAACTGCATGGCCTGAATGCCAGTGGCCCTGCGCCTCAGGGCATATCCATTGAGGCGCTTCAAGCGGCAGGCTATACGGAGATGCCGAAGCTTGGGGTTGTTCCGGTGACGGTGCCTGGCGCACCAGCGGGTTGGGCTGAGCTGAGCCGCCGTTTTGGGCGACTCACGCTGGCGGAAGCGCTGGAACCGGCCATCCGCTATGCGGAGGAAGGTTATCCGCTTGCGCCTGGGCTGGCCCGCCACTGGGCAAGGGCAGCCGAGATCTATGCACGCCAGGGTGATGCGGAGGTAGGGCGTGCGTGGTTTGAGACATTTGCTCCAGGCGGGCGTGTTCCCGCAGCTGGAGAGATGTGGCGCTCGCCGGATCATGCGGCGACTTTGCGCCAGATTGGCGAGAGCGAAGCACGAGACTTTTACGAAGGAGAACTGGCAGAGCGCATTCATTCCTTTATGGCAGAGCACGGTGGTTATCTGACTCGCGAAGATCTGAAGGCTTTTCAGCCGGAGTGGGTTGATCCCATCTCCGTCTCCTATCGTGGTTACGATGTATGGGAGATTCCGCCGAATGGACAAGGATTGATTGCTCTCGCGGCGCTTAATCTGTTGAAAGGTTACGAGTTCGACGAGAAAGAATCTGTTCAGGCATATCATCAGCAACTTGAAGCCATGAAGCTGGCATTTGCCGATGGGGAGAAATATATTACTGAAGAACGCAAAATGGGTGTGACGGTGGAGGAACTGCTGTCCGAGGCATACGCGGAAGAACGGCGCAAACTCATTGGTGATGCCGCACGAGCACCTGAGGCAGGTGATCCACGTGCAAGTGGAACAGTCTATCTGGCTACGGCGGACGGTGAAGGCAACATGGTTTCGTTTATCCAGAGTAACTATATGGGCTTCGGCTCTGGATTGGTTGTTCCGGGGACAGGCATTGCTTTGCAGAATCGTGGACACAACTTCTCACTGGACCCTAATCATGCCAACGCCCTGGAGCCCGGCAAGCGAACGTATCACACGATCATTCCGGGGTTCCTCACCCGCGGCAGTGAAGCGGTTGGGCCATTCGGTGTCATGGGCGGTTTCATGCAACCGCAAGGTCATGTACAGGTGGTTATGAATACGATCGATTATCACCTGAACCCACAGGCCGCCTTGGATTCTCCGCGCTGGCAGTGGACGAAGGGCAAAACAATTCTCGTGGAACCGGGTTTCCCGCAGCATATCGCTCAGGCACTCGCCCGCAAAGGACATGATATTCAAGTGGCACTCGATCCATCCCAGTTTGGACGCGGTCAGATCATCTGGCGCAACCCGGACAATGGCGTATTATGCGGGGGTACGGAAACCCGAGCCGACGGCTCGATTGCGGCTTGGTAAAACTCGCGTCATTTTTATAATAGGATGATCACCTTATCATTCGTATAGGGTGAAATTTCAAGGCACAAGAGAGGTGATTCATGTCATCTCTGTTGTGCCTTTTTTCGACTTATAACATCAGTAAACAACATACTGTAGATATTTATGTACCCTTTTAACAAGATAAATGTAAAAATAATGTGTAATTTATGAAAAATATTTATTTTTTCGTAAATTTTCACTACATACCATAAATCACAGTGCCTTTCTGACCGATATAGATAAAGGGAAATCCTCACCATACGTGTCATCATGCACACGTACTTCCCTGGAGCTAAGGAATCACGCAAAACAGAAAAATGCGACTACAGAAATGAGGGTACCACACATGAAAACAAACAAGAACAGACGCGCAGGTCTAGGTCTCACCATAATGATGATCCTGACGGTACTAATCCTGGGGGCATGTTCACCCAACAATACAACAACGGCAACAGACACAAGAACAAAGGTTGGGATCGTGCTTACGGAAGTGGGTCTGGGTGACCGTTCTTTTAATGATGCTGCTTTTGATGGACTGGTTCAGGCCAGAAATGAGAAAAGCATTGTCTTTGACTATCGTGAACCGGGCGACAATGCCGAAGCTGCATTTGAAGAGTTTGCGCAAGCCAAATTCGATCTGGTTATCGGCCTGAGTGATGCTGTCCAAGCGGATATGGAGAAAGTTGCAGCCAAATATCCTGACCAGCAGTTCCTCATGATTGACAGTCAGTCCGAACTGCCTAACATTGCCTCCATTTCATTCCGGGCGGAAGAAGGAAGTTATCTGGCAGGTGTTATTGCCGCTATGGCTTCAACGGAAGATCATGTTGGCTTCCTTGGTGGAATAGAGATACCAGTCCTTCGTAATTTCGAGCTGGGTTTTAAACAAGGTGTTCTGGCTGTCAAGCCGAATGCAACCGTTGATGTCGTCTACGCAGGGGACTTTGGCAATGCCGAGCTGGGTGAACAACTGGCTGCCGAGATGATTCAGGAAAAGGGCGCTGACGTGATCTACGTTGCTGCTGGTCTCACAGGCGTTGGTGCACTGACGGAGATTCAGAAATTAGGGAAATACGCCATCGGTGTAGATACCGATCAATTCTTTTTGGCGGAAAAATCCATTCTTACGTCCATGCTGAAAAATGTGGATGTCTCTATCTATAATGCCGTTAACACGTTTGTTCAAAACAATCATACCTTCCCTCAAAAGGAAATCGTGGAGGGGCTGGCGGAGAACGCCGTGGGTCTGACTGCTCTACATAATATCACGCTCAGTGATGAACAACAGCAAACCTTCGAAGATCTGAAGGCTAAGATCTCTTCCGGTCAAATCAAAATTACGCTTGATCAATAACCCATCGGATACGAGGAGGTACGCATATGAAACTACAGGGAAAACTGATACTTAATGCTCTAATTTCACTACTTCTATGCCTTGTGCTAGTCGCTTATATTATCATGCAATTGCTCAACATGAATGCCAAAAATCAAAATCTGGTACCCGCCATGCTCAAGGTGAGTGAACTGAACGCCAATCAGATTCAGACCCAGCAAGCGCTGGATGTCTACTCATTCTCCATGACAGCAGGAAACCAGGACGCCGTGCTTCGCTTGCTGGATGAAGGTCAAACGATGATTCAGGAACTTACGGACGGATTGCTCGAAACAGATCAGCAGTTACAACTTATTCAGTCCATCGAGACAAAATTAGAAGCTCTCAAACAGGGAGCCACCGAAGCGATGAGTGCGATGAACAGTGCGGAAGCGAAACGTTACAGCACTCGGGTTCGGGGCATACAGAATGATATCTATTCGTTGGATGAGATGACTCGGGATCGTTATGATCAATATACCGTCGATTTGGAACGTGACATTCAGCAAACGTGGCAAACCGCTCTGGTAGGAGCCATCGTATTGCTTGTCGCCGTAATGCTGTTTAATATGTATACTTCACGTCAGATCGCCAAGCGTATTCGAACACTCAAAGACGCTGCGGGACAAATTGCGGACGGTGACCTAACCGGACAATTACCGGAATCTCGGGGCAAAGATGAGCTCGATGACCTGAGTCGCTCCTTCGGTATCATGACTCATAATATCCGCGGCATTATTCAATCGATTGGTGAAGCGGGTCATCGTGTCGATCTGATGGCGCAAGATATTGACCGTGGCAATGATACAGCCCAAGCGATCGTGCAGCAAGTATCACGCACCACGGAGGAACTCTCGATTGGTAGTCAAAAGATTGCCGAGGATCTGAGTGAAACGGTGATGGTTGTGGACAAAATGCAGTCTACCTTCAATAGCAATCTCGAGTCCACTTCCCAATCGGTAATCGATGGTCGTGAAGTATTAACTACCGTTGAGGAAGGTAATAAGGCTGTAGCGGAGCAACTCCGCTTGGCCGAAGTGAATCGTACGGCGATGGCCGAGGTAGAACAAACGGTGCGGGAACTGGAAGAAAGCGCGGTTCGAATCACTACGATGACGGCATATGTATCGGAGATTGCCAAACAAACAACCATGCTCTCGTTAAATGCCTCCATAGAGGCTGCTCGCGCTGGAGAAGCCGGACGTGGCTTCGCTGTTGTTGCGGGCGAGGTGAATAAACTCGCCGAACAATCTGCGCAATCGGTCAAACATATCTATGCGGCTGTTGGCGAGATCACAACCTCCATGGACAAGGTGAAGAACTCTGTAGCACAAAGCATGCAGTTATTCGGCGAACAGGAACAAGCCACTGGCCAGACTCGCGAATCCTTCTCTGCTATTCGTGAAAGTGTGGAGCGCATCAGTACGGGTATCCATCAGCTTGCTGAGGACATGCAACAATCCAATGAACTCAGTACACAGGTGCAACAGGCCATCGAAAATATCAGTGCCATCACCGAGCAGTCGGCTGCCAGCAGTGAAGAGATCACCGCCTCCACATCGGAACAACAACGTTCCTTCGCTGATGCAAGTATCAAGGTGAAGACATTGCGTGATATTAGTGCAGAGATGCATCAGGAACTGCTGCGATTCCGGCTGTAAGCAGGGCGCCGGGAGAATTCGGACCGGGCGTAGTTCGGATGTCGTTTAGATGCAGGTTAGATGCAGATTATAGGCATGTTATGGGCAGGTTATAGCCGAGCCAGGATCAGGTAGCATGAACATACAAACAAATAAAGGGGAGCCTCCGTCATGCATCATGACAGGGCTCCCCTTTTCAGTAACTAATCGTTGTTTCATCTAACCATTAATTCGTTTCAAAGATATGAAAGTATATAGATTGAACTAAACATTTACACAAAACAGAGAAGACAGAAAGAACCTGAAAAAGCGGCGCTAAAAGCTATCTGAAAGAAAGCTGACACGGAAGCATATACTTCGCCTAAAAGCTTTTTGAAAGAAAGCTGCTTCGGAAGCATACGCTTTCCCGGATTTCCTAATTTATAAAAAACTGGGGATAACAGCGATCGGAAGGTTGTTCTGTCACCGGAGTGTCCCGTGTAAAATTCTTTAGTTCAACTTATATAGATAATAAGACATCAGCATTTCAGATCCAAACGTTTAACGAACTGAGCAAACCTTATTGAGCAATTAATTGCAGATTATAAAATCTAACGAATCTCAGGCATTCTATTCCCTAATTTAGTCCGGTTTTTCAGGTGTTTTCTCTGAAATACACAGAGATAACGTGGATGAGATTCGTTAGCTTTTGCTCCTCCATGTAAACCGAGGCATAAGGTGTATCAGGTTCGTTAGGGCAATAAGCACTGGGCATTGAGCAATGAGTACTGATCATTGTTCATTGTTCATTGAGTACTGAGCAATGAACAATGGACAACGTTCACTCATCTACTTTTGGTGCGCTGCTTCGTTGGATCACTTGCAGTTTGAAAACGAATCGTCATAGGCAGTAACCCAAAACCGAGAGTTTGTCCCACACCTGTCCCATCCTCACAGTGCATCGATGATGTCTCCGACCAGTAGGGACGATAGGTCACTTACAGTTTAGAAATGATTAGTCATAGACAGTAACCCAAAACTATGAGCTTGTCCCACACCTGCCCCAACCTCACAGTGCGTCGATGATGTCTCCGGCCAGCAGGGACGATGGTTCACTTGCAGTTTAGAAATGATTAGTCATAGACAGTAAACCAAAACCGCGAGCTTGTCCCACACCTGCCCCATCCTCACAGTGCATCGATGATGTCTCCGGCCAGCAGGGACGATGGGTCACCGCGCAGCAGTGCTGCACGTTCAGCGGCCTGTCCGTGGAGATATACGCCGAACGTGGCGGCTTGCTCCGCGCTGAGCCCTTGGGCAAGCAGACCGGCGATGATGCCGGTCAATACGTCTCCGGCACCGCCAGTCGCCATGCCGGCGTGAGCGGTGGTGTTGATGTACGCCTCGCCGGACGGCGTTGCGATGACCGTTCGTGCTCCTTTGAGCACAAGGGTCACGCCCTGCTCGCGGGCGTATTTTGCAGCGTGCCCAATGCGGTCACGCTGCACCTCTTGGGTCGACATGCCCAGCAGTCGGCCCATCTCGCCAGGGTGCGGCGTCAGGATTGTCGCCGCACTTCGCTGGCCCCAGTCGCGAGGCCCATGTGGGCCAGCGTCTGCCAGCATGTTGAGGGCGTCCGCGTCGATGACGAGCGGACGATCCGTATGTTGCCACAGACGGCGCAGCCAGTCTGTGTCGCCCTTGAAGCGGCCGAGGCCGGGGCCGGTCGCGAGCACGTCGCGGCTCTCCGCAAGACGCAGCACGGCGTCGGCGGAAGCCGCGTTCCATTCGCCGCTGTCGCCATCGGCGGCGGCGGCAAGCATGAGCTCGGGCACGGTGCCGATGACATGCGGCAACAGTGCCGCGGGCAGCGCCCATGTGGCGAGCCCGCAGCCTGCGCGCAGCGCGGCCTTGGCCGAGAGCAGGCCAGCGCCGCTCATCGGCAGACTTCCTGCGGCCAGCAACACGTGGCCGTAGGTGCCCTTGTGGCCGTCCGGTGCCCGGAGACGGCCTGTATCCACGCGCAGCGCACCGCGCAGCACCTCGTCCGTCAGCAGACGGACCGAGGGGCCATGCTCTGGCGCAAGCTGCGCGGGAATGCCGATGGCGCGCACCACAATGCGCCCCGCGGCAGAAGCGCCCGGGTACTGCACCAGCCCGCGCTTAAGCAGCGCGAGACATACGGTCACCCGGGCTTGAATGCAGGGCTTGTACACCTCTCCGGTGTCGGCGTTCAGCCCGCTCGGCACATCCGCGGACACGACCGACTTGCCGCTGTCGTTCGCCGCCTCAATCAGCGCCGCGTAAGCTCCGCGCGGCGCTCCCCGCGAGCCGGTGCCCAGCAGCGCATCCACGATGCCTGTGCACCGGCTGAAGTCCACGGCTTCGCGCCCGTGGACAAGAGCAGGGATGCCAAGCTGCGCGGCGGCATCCCGTTGCACTGCGGCTTCGCCCCGCAGTGCATCAGGGGCATCGGCGTAGACCAATGTCACGCCAAGCCCTGCTTCAACCAAATGGCGCGCGGCCACCAGCCCATCGCCGCCATTGTTGCCCTTGCCGATCAGCATGTACCACAGCTGATCTCCCGGGCGCTCCATCACCAGCGCCGGATCGGCGATGATGTCGCCACCATAACCTTGCCGATCACCGGGCCCGGTGTGTGCCCGCCTAGCATCGGTCTGGCTGCTATAGCCAAGCTGCCCTGAATCCGCAAGCCGGCCTTCTGCCTGCCCTTCCCGGCACAGCTTGATCACTTCCTCAGCAATGGCTCGGCCTGCATTCTCCATTAGACTGGCAGCAGGAATACCCAGCTTATGAATGGTATACTCGTCCACAGCTCTCATCTGTTCAGCGGTTACGATAAACAACGTTCATCCCTCCCCGTGACAAGCTCATCTCATACTTAAAAGTAGCAACTTTGCACCTAAACTCTGCATCTTATATGTGTATCGCTATCTTTCCTCTTACCTCATCCAGTTACCACAATCCACTCGATACATCATCGAAAACTCTATCGATCCGTGTACGAGACCTTCAGATTAAATCATCCATTCCAAAGCCTGTCTACGCTTAATAACCTACCGTAAACCGTGCTTGGATAAATTGCGGATCGTCCAGTTCATCCACCAAAGCCGCTGCAAAATCGCCAACGGAAATCGAGCTTTCCCCGATATCATCCGTAATCACACGGTTCATGCCAACCCGGAACTGGCCTGTTCGACGTCCTGTTGTGATTGTCGCAGCAGGGCTCATGTAGGTCCAGTGAATACCTGATGCTTCAATCAGGTCATATGCTTCTGCATGGGCTTTTGCCAGTGGTTTGACTTCTTCCGGGAATCCCGGCGTATCCATCAGCATATCACCGGAATCGGTTAGCAAGCTTCCCGCTCCACCAACTACAACCAGACGTCCTGCTTTTGCCCGGCGTACACCCTCGATCAACGAACGTGTCACTTCCAGCATCTCTTCTTCTCCACCAAACTTCGGTCCATATGCACTCACAACCACTTCTTGACCCGCTGCAAAATCAGCCACCTGATCCGGATTAAGCAGATCTCCCTGTTCTACACGCAAACGCTCATGAACCATCTCAACCTTCGAAGGGTCACGCACCACCGCTGTCACTTCATGCCCACGATCCATCAGCTCCCACAGTATCATCTTGCCAATCGCTCCGGTTGCTCCAAAAATGGCTACTTTCATATGAATTCCCTCTTTTCTGTAGATATCATCTTGTCAACTTACCGTTATTTTAATACTTAATCCTATTGTTATATACCTTAAACGGCTCACGCCATCTTAAACCGGATGTGACATCTTGTAAACCTATCTCTTACAGCTTATATGTAGAAAAATAATCTTTACTTCAACTAGCGGAAGAAGCACCGACACTCTTAAGTATCCCCTCTCTCCGCAAGCACTCAACACGAATCATGAAAAAAGCCGCTTAATGCGGCTATAATAAGATAATTTCATACGACATAGAATCTATTCTTATCTCAAGATTTCAGTTTTCGTTCCGCTAGGTAGTCGGTCCTTCTTCTCCCTGCCTCCACCACATACCCTCCGATTTTGGGCTGGTGTATTCAAATCCAAATTGAGCATAAAGTTGATCAGCCGGAACATCCGCCAGCAGACTGACCAAACCACGGGCAGGTACTGCTTTACGCAGATAATTCATAATCTCGCTCATGATCAGTTTTCCATACCCCATTCCTTGAACATCCGGGTGTACAGCAATATCGACGACCTGAAAGAAACAACCTCCATCTCCAATCACTCGCCCCATGCCTATCAGCATATCCTCTTCACGCAGACATACTGCAAACAAGCTATTCCGTAATCCAATCTCTGCCCCTTCCCTGCTCATCGGGCTAAGACCCGAAATCTGCCGTAAGGCAAGATACTCCACCGCTGCGGGTGGTGTGTGTTCAATACTCACATGATCCATGAATTGTGCCCCTTTCTGCTTGAATTCATCTACTTCCTGTGTAATAGTGAGAGAAAGCTTACGTGAAGCGTGTTTCATGATACGTGAAGTTGGTGCAAAGGAGGAACAAGTGTGTTTCAACGTTGGATTGAAGATCTAACATCGCGCCCAGGCGCTGTGGCTGTGCTGTTTGGAGTCATGGCTTTGCTTCTGGGGATATACATATGGTCTGCCACTGAAGTTCGCCGCAGCCACGAAAGGCGAATGAGAAGGATACGAGATACATTATACATAAGTACAGCCCTCTTGGGACAACTTACCATCCAGGAAAATCGGAATTATGAACGATCGGAACACGAACATGACGATCTGATAACAGCAATGCTAGCCTGCAAAGCTGCATCTTACCTATCTCCTCAGCTACAGGACCAGATCCGTGACTGTATTAAGGATCATGACCCTGCCCGACTTGGACTGATGCACAGAGCACTGGAACGGGAATGCACCGTATTATCGGATGAACTAAGCCGGGATACTCATGCAGATCATTGGGGCACAGCGGTCTGGACCATCCTTCGGCCTGTAGCCGAACCAGCCGCACTGGCGGCTACAGGGTTTCTGGTTATAGATCTGGTATTTCGTCAGCGGATGTTGGACGTGCCTGTGGACTCATGGGACAGCATCTTGCCATGGATTCGCGCAATTTCCCTGATGATCACCATAATATATGGTTACCTGCTCTGGGCCAGCCCACGACGCGATAGGTCAAGTACAGTAACCAAAATGCTCTCCTTGCTGATCGCGCTATGCTCCTTGCTCCATCTGATTGGACCTGTTGCTGCACCCTATACACTGGGACTACAGCTGATTATATTCACTTCGGGTTTCGGGTTGACTGGGACACGCTCTCGAAGTGAGCGCCCCTACGCAGGACATACGGATCTGGAACCAACGAAGCAAGTCTCTACGGAGATGGAAGGAAATACACGTCGTACATCTGGTACCAACACCGACGAATAACCTACGCATCCAGCCGCTTCCTTATGATTAAACTTAGATACCCACCTCGATGATACGAGACTTGGCCCTCCCTCGGCTGGATTTTCACCGATCAGGTCGTGTCTCCTTACTCGGCATGCTATACGATGATGGATGTCAGTGTCCCAAAATTATCGAGCTCCCGTCTGGCTGATCCTATTGAGTAGCCAGTCGCTTTTCTAAGGAACACAGGACGTCTTATATTACCTCTACAGCCTCTTTCAAAATTGTAAAGAACCTCAGACACGTTATTTTCCAAAATCGCTCGATAAAAACGCTCTAAAACGCCGTACATTTCGATATAACGCGTCTCAGATTCCTTAGATTTCTGCGGGTGCTTCAAACCCTTAAATAAGACGCCTCATATTCGTTAGCGCTCAACCCCTGCTCATGCTCTGTTCCAAACGCGACTGAGAGGAAACCTCGTGTCCCTCTCGTACGAAGCGAAAATTCTCATTGGTAGTGGAAAATAGGAAAATCGCTTTTGCGACGTCCTAATTGCTTGCTCTTACATTCAGTATTTAGCGCTTGCCTACTCCGGACACGTTCAGATACACTTCGGCTTTCAGCACGTGTTTAAAGCATCCCCTATATCCAACGTATCTGTACGCGAAAAGGGCTTAAACTACATTGTAGTTTAAGCCCTTTTCTATAATCTTTTCTTGCGAAGAATTGAACGATATAAAACGAACTTTAATAATTACACAAAAACGGAGAGGGCAGAAATAACGTGAAGAAGCGAAGCTACAAGTTTTCTGTAAGAAAACTACTTCGAAAGCATTCGCTACGCCTAAAGCCTTTCGGAAAGAAAGCTCCATCGAAAGCATATGCTTATCCCCGAATTTTTTCCTTTGAAGAAGGAAAGAATCTGGCATAACAGTGATCGGAAAGTTATTCTGTCATCGAAGTGGCATGTGTGACATTCTTTAGTTCACTTTATATCATGGATAATTACTTCACTTATTTGGCTACAACATGTGCAATGACGCGGCCCTTTTCGTACGTGACAGTCACGTCATAACCATCTGCCGTTACACTGTCGAATTCACCTGTAATTCCATTAGCGGTGATTAACGTAATATCTTTGGAACCTTCGATCTTATAGTTGGACAAGTCGAGTTTGAGACTTCCTCCATCAATATAGAGCTTTCTGCCGACATTCAGCTGACTGTTGTTGTCAGTCACTACCAATTCCAACGTACCGTTATCCATGGTAAAGTTCCTATTTAAGTTGAGTGCTCCGTCGACATCAACGACAACTGTTCCATTTTCCACATACAGATCACCCGTACCAAAAGCCGTTGCGGATTCGGCTACCAATGTTCCTGCTTGCAGTAAGGTTCCGCCTGTGTAGCTATTTTTTCCTGTCAATGTAAGGGTTCCTGTTCCCTTTTTCGTGAGCATTCCACTACCGGTGATATCATTTCTCCACCAATCTTCTGCATTAAACCGTCCTTTGGAAGCATCCATATCCACAGTTACATTGTTCAAGAATGCACCGTATCCATCCGCAGCCGTGACCAGATCAATTCTACCCCAGCCCTTGGATTCATCCAGTACAGGATATCCAGAGTCAATGGACGTTGTATACAATACTTGTCTGCGTTGCTCATCTGTTAAATACGGTTGACGTGTTTCCAACAGAGCTTCTGCTCCTTGCGGTACAACGGGAGCCAACCCTTTGGTTCCTGTTTGTGGTAGACCATAAGTCATCTTCTCTCTATAGAAGGCTTTATTGGCATCATGATCTTCCCATTTGTGTTCATCGTAAGCACTCTTGAACGTGTAATCTTCGGTTACGGTGTGTGCATACTCATACAGACTCATATTGTTTTCCTTGGCTGCAGCTCCAAATACTTCTCCTGCATTCTCATAGCCTTTCTCTAACACATCTTTGTTCTCAGCCTGATTAAGTGCATAGGCAGCCATGGCCGTCGACTGTATTCTTCCTCCTATAATATCAAGCGGTGAGTGCATCCCTGTAACGACTCGATTCTCGCCCAACTGAGCTGCTCTCGTTAACAATTCAGAGAATCGTTCTGGTGTAGCGTATGCCAAAGGAAATACGGATAAGTAAGCTGCACTGGTATGTCCGCTCGGAAATGCGCCATCTTTTCCTCTTCCATCCTCAGCGATTCGTTTGACATAAGTTAACGCAGGAATAAGCTTAACATTGGTTTCGTATTGCTGGTAATGTTTTTCTCCTGTTGATTTGGTTCCGCCTGAAGCCAGAGGTACTTCTTTTTTCTCACCTTCACCTAAGGTTTCCCATACAGGCAGTCCTTTGCTGTCAACAACTTCTTTCACTTCTCCATTGGAATTCATTCTCCATGGTCTAGGGGAAGAGTAGAAATATTTAGAAGGATTAGATGAGGCAGGAATTTTGAATCGAACCAGATCAACTAAATGGACCAAGTCTGAAAGTTCCGTCTTTGCTTCCCAATCTCCAATGCCTTGGCTTTCATCTTCCACTGTTTCTTCGGTCAATACCACATTCATTTCGTCCACCGTTCGTTCAACGTTTGTCTTTGGCTTGATGATATCTACATACGTGTTAGCCAACGGACCAAAGCCCTCCATCACGCTATAGATCTTATCTCTTTGGTCATCATAATAGGCTGCCAATGTCTCTTCACCTGTGCGATTTTGCGTGACCTTTTCTACATATTTGATATTGGCTTCCCAAGTTGCTTTGTTTCGGATCTCTTCATTTGCATATGTTTTCTGATCAGCAACAGCTACGGTTGGATCATTCTTAAAGCCGTCATAATATGGAGTCGGTCCATCTCCATACTTTGCATTTTTCCCGTCAGCTCCAATTTTGGTTGCCGCTGTTCCATCTCTCCAATCCGCTAGGTTCATGGACCATACTTGATCAAAACCGTCCAAGATATCAATAAACGGATTGGTTTCCGCAATATTTTTCAAGGTGTCGTCTCCGGCATTGGCTCCGTGCTTCACGGCGGACAACCGAGCTTCATCTGCTGGGGGATTAACATTCAGCACAGTTGCCGTTCCCTTTGGCTTAGCTGGTTTGGCAGCTGTAGTAGCATCTGTTTCCACAGCCTTAACGAGCGCAGACACTGCTTCGGCACGAGTAATGGAATTAAGCGGTTTGAAGCTTCCATCTGCATAACCAGAGATAATTTTCGCTGCTGCCGCTCCACCTACAGCTCCCTTGCTCCACGCCGCTATAGACGATGAATCGCTAAATACATTCGCTGCTGTTTCATTTAACTCCAGATTCAAAATGCCAGCAATCACTTTAGCTGCTTCTTGACGGGTGATCGGATCTTGCGGCTTCATTGTGCCATCGGTGTATCCATCTATATATCCATTCGCATTTGCAATAGAAATTGCTTCGTAATACCATGCACTCTCAGACACATCGTTAAAGGTAATTTTAGCTTGTCCGGAATATCCAAAGGCACCGTTTACCAAATTCATAAATTCTGCTCTGGTAATATACGTATTTGGTTTAAATGAATGATCCAGGTAACCTCGAATTAATCCTTCATCACCCCATGCTTGAATATTCGCTTCCGCCCAGTGTCCCTTAATATCAGAGAACTGAATCTTCTGATCGGCTGCAAAACTCTTCTCTGCAAATGTCGGACCTACCATAGACAACATTAGAAGTAATGCCAGTGACTTTTTAAGTGGTTTTCTCATGGCTTGCAAATACACGCTCCCATTATGGTAAATTATTTTTTTGCTTCTGCATCTGCAAATGAGTAAGAAAGACTCTATACAGATGTCTGATCTGCCGTTACTGTAGCATTAGGGAGCGTTTCGCATCTATAGAACAAATTCCGTTTTATATCAAAATCGTACGTTCCGGAGCTTATATGCCAAGAAAAATGGAGTTAGATACTACATTTATCAATTAAAATACCTACTTTTGTAAACGCTTTATTAACTGAAAGTAAATTATGGAGTGGGAGTTTGTTAAATTTCGATCAACATGATTTCTAGTCCTCGGCCTGCTATATAATGATGAAGTTGTTTAGAAAAGAGACATGAAGGGGGAAAAAGAATGCATAAGCCATTTCAAACTGTAAGATCCAAGATGGTTCTTTCCTACCTTGCTGTTGTTCTTGTCATTGCGCTTCTTTTCGGCTCCATTCTATACCTCTTCTTCTCCCATCAATACAGCAAAGAGATTCGAATCAATAATCAGCTGTCACTGAAAAGCACTGTCAATACTATTGAGAGCTCCGTTATCCAGAAGGTGAATCAGGTCTATCTGTCCCTGGCACTCGGTAACGCCGCTAGTATCGATTTAGATAGCTTAAAAGGAAACCATAGCAAAATCCTGGACATCGAACAGTCCCTCAAAAATATGGTACAAAATTACTCCGATCTCATTGAAGCTATTCATGTGTACGATACGAAGAACCACTTCATCGTCTCATCTGTATATGGGCTATTGCTCTATGAGGACACGCCTTCGAGTGTGGATCATACGACGGATTGGATTGCTGCGATGAAAGAGACTCCAGAAAGCTCCTTATGGATGAAGACTCGCATGGTGCCTCAGGATGTCTATATCGAATCACGGGAACAAAGCAAGATGAGTCCTCTAATTTCCTATGTCCATAGTTACCCGTTTCAATCGTCTGGACAAGACAGTAAGGCCATGATTGCGATTGATATCAAAGAATCAGCGATCAGTCAAATCATTAAAAATATGCTCCCTGCTGACTATGCAAATACATTAATCATCGATCAGGACGGAACCGTCATATCTGCCGCGGACAAAACGTTGATAGGTAGCTCCACGGAGGAGAATCTGACGCAGTCGCTGCTCACCTTTCATACTTCAGATGAGAGCTTCACACCTGTATTTAACTATGACTCTCATGTCGTTACCCAAGATCAATTTAAAGGAAATGCATGGAGAATCTACACAACCACACCTAATGAAAGCTTCTATTATAAATTGGATAGCTTGAAGGAGATTTCGGTTCTTCTCGGTTTATTGGCTG
The DNA here is from genome assembly GCF_037993015.1 of Paenibacillus sp. FSL E2-0151. Taxonomy (NCBI): domain Bacteria; kingdom Bacillati; phylum Bacillota; class Bacilli; order Caryophanales; family Paenibacillaceae; genus Paenibacillus; species Paenibacillus sp. FSL E2-0151. Next base: position 626,195 of record NZ_CP150308.1, on the reverse strand, counting down.
TTGCCGTTGGAATAGCGATGTCGTCCATCTTTACCAGGGCCAACTATAGTCCTCTTAAACGAATCATGAATAACATCAAGAGCCGGATGGATAGCCCAACCAGCTTAAAGCAGGACGAATATCGGTTCATCGATACAACGTTTAACAGTCTGTCCAATAAAGTTGATAGTCTTGAAGAAACCTTACAGGCCAATCACAGAATAATTAAGCATAGTATCATGCTCAATATGTTAAATAACCGATTTACACCCGAGGAACTTACGGAACAGCTCCAGTCTGTTCACATTTCAATGGCCTACTCTCGCTTCCGTTGCATCGTCATTGACCCTGTTAATGAGAAGTGGAAGGATCTGCAGCCACGACAGTTGCAGCATACGTTGTATACGATGATCCAGCAACTGGAGATCGCAGAAATGGATGGAACTCAACTGCTGGCAGAGGAATTGCAGGATCACAAAATAGCCGTAATCATCTGTACCAACCAACCCGAAGAACCGCTCTCTGATCACATTGTAGACTTTATTCACGCTGAGGCGAGCAGCAGATTTGGTCTGGAATTTGTACTATCGTTAGGCGGATGGGTAGAGCACTTCACGAAGATTCACACAAGCTATCATCAGGCGAATACCCTGATTCGATACAGCTACTTCTTTCCCGAGCAGTCTGCCATTCAGGATCTTGATCTTCTGAACAGGGAAGCCAGCAGTCTGGAGATCCCGGAGTCATACCTCGTAAACTTTGAAAAGAAATTGCAGACTCGGGATGTGCAAGGTACGGTTCAGGCCATTCAGGAATTGGTCGCGACAATAAAAGAAGGCCCCTATTCAGCCGAATACAGTCGGATCATCTTATTAAAAACGGTATCTATTTACGCTGAGTGTATTAATCAGGTGCGCCTGCAACCCACCGAGGCGAGTTCATTGAATATGTACAAGCAATTTTCATTGTTCTACAATATCAACCGATATTCGGAATGGATGATTCATCTCGTGACCGAATTTGTGATGCAGATGGAGAAGCGAAGCGAGGTACGAAGTGTGGATACCATCTCGGCTGTCAAAGCCTATATTCACGAGCACTTATCAGGCGATCTCACGCTGGATCATGTCTCAGAGCAAGTATTCATCAGCCCTAAATATCTGAGTAAACTTTTCAAGGAAGAAACCGGGATTGTTTATTCCGAATATGTTACGAATCAGAGAATGGAACGCGCACGGGAACTCATGACACAACGCGAAATTACGGTTGAGCAGGTCGCAAGTACGGTTGGTTACCGTACCCCTGCTTATTTCATTAAAAAGTTCAAAGAAATCCACGGCTGTACACCAAAAAACTTCATGCGCAATTTAATGGAACAGGGATCTATATAGGGTCAATTAGGAATATTTACACGGACACTCCGATGACAGAACAACCTTCCGATCGCTGTTATTCCCAGATTTCTTCGATCCCTTTTCTAAAAGGGGAAATCCGGGAATAGCGTATGCTTTCGAAGTAGTTTTCTTACAGAAAACTTGTAGCTTCGCTTCTTCAGGTTCTTTCTGTCCTCTCCGTTTTTGTGTAAATGTTAAATTGAAGCTATATAGAATTTAAAATTAGTAAAGGAGCTGCTATGAACATCAACCTTTCAAGAAAGCTATATCTATTGATTGCTACATCTATTCTTATAGGATTGATGAGCGGTTGTACCTTTCTAAACCGGGAAGGATCACAAGTGCAACAGCAGGGCCATTTGGCAAGCGCTGAGAAGGAGACAGCACCGCAGTATACGATATCCTGGACCATGCATCAAAATATCCCTGTTCCTGAAGACGCCGAGATGATTACATATATTGAGGATCGGTTTGATGTCGATCTGGGGGTGTGGAACCTTGAGAACAAGCGGTATGAGGAACTGCTGGATCTGGAGCTTGCTCAAGGGAAAATACCGGATCTGTTCCGGATCAGACAACCACATGATCTGCTTAAGTATCAAATGCAAGGGGTCTTAGCGGAAATTCCCCCGGAAGTTCTTGAACAATATGCGCCAAATATCGTACAGCGAATTCGCGATTATGATTCACGTTACCTAGAGTATGGAAAAATAAACGGTGGCTTATATGGAATTCCGGCCATTAATCAGACCAACATCTATCGAACCCCTGTTGTATACCGAGAGGACTGGCTTAAGCAGCTTGGTCTGGAGGTGCCAAAGACATTAGATGAATTTGAAACGGTTATGTATGCTTTTGCCAAAGATGATCCAGACGGAAATGGTAAACAAGATACGTATGGCCTATCCAGAGAGGGCTTAAATGTCGTGTTTGGTGCCTTTGGACAGTCCGTTTTCACCGAGCAACTGTATTTTAATGAAAAAAACAACCAACTTGTGATCGGTGCTTTGGAGCCTGAGATGAAAAAAGCATTGGCTTATATGCAAAAGTGGTATCGGGACGGGATTATCGACCCTGAGTTCATAACCGGCGAAAATAAAGGCGGCTATAAACATCTATCCCATGCTTTTATTAATGGAAAAATTGGGATGACCTCGATGGGCAACTATTATCATTGGAATCAAGAGGGAGACTACAGTGTCCTTAATGAAAATGGCCAAGAAACTCCAGTGGGGGCCTCGTTCAATGTTAATGAGCTGTTACAGAAGAACGCAACTGCAGAGGTTGTATTTGGTTCTCCTGTTATTGGTCCTGATGGACATAGCGGTTCAAAAGGGAACAATCTGCTGATGAATTTTATTGCTATAGGTGCTGAGGCTGCGAAGGAGCCGGGAAAACTGGAGAAAATTTTGGAGATACTCGATTATGTAAGTGCCAACCCCGATCCGGAGGAGCAGATCAAAATGGAGTATGGCCTTCCAGGAAAACACTGGAATTGGAGCGTTGAAGATTCAAACTCGTTCCATTTACTTTACCCATACAACAGAATGGAGAATTATATTAATATGATCGGCTCAAGTATCGGGATGACGGTTCCAGGTACACCCTCGGATAAACGTGAACAGTGGGCTGCATCTGCAGGGTTGACGGAGAATGGTATCTATAATCGCCTGGAGGTTGCAACCCCTGCCCTCATTCAATATTCATCTGAATTGATTCGCATGAGAGACAGAGCGTACATCTCCATCATCACTGGCGATCAGCCTGTGGGGTATTTCGATACCTTTGTGGAAGAATTCATGGATGCAGGTGGGCAACAGGTACTGCTCGAAGCGAATCATTGGTATAAAGAGCATATGGAGACAAGTCGTGCCCAATAGGTAGGATGGTTTGGAACATGCATTTCCCATGAGTTTCTGGATTTTACATGTGTTTTTATGCACCTATCTTCGCTTCCTTCACGTCACTCTCTATCCCTTCGCACTCGCATTTGATCCGCGTAGTGAACGGGCTGAACTGCTTCGTGCCGTGCTTCCGGATTTGGAGGCGCTGCCTGAGGGCGTGTTTTCAAAACGCTTGCGTTCGGTCCGCTCCATCTGCACAATCTGACCTTCGTGCACCACGATATGCAATGAACCAAACTCCATGTCATTCAGCTGTCCGGCAATTCGGTCCAACCATACCTCATCCACTTTTAACGGCTTAGCCATAGAGCCGCCTCCTCTTCTCGGGCTATTGCCCGCCATATTCCTAAGTACGCTGTCATCCAACGGATTTATAAATCATTCTTATCCAACCTATATACTTGGTTTATACATTAGCAGGGCTTCCAGTAGCTGTCAATCTGTATTTTCTTCTTCTCATAATCACTTTTCTGAAACGGCTTTGTGTCCAAGCCAGCTCTTGAGTAGCAACGTGGCGAGAGCCAGAATCAGGAGCAGGGAAGCTACGGCAAATGAAGCCGAGAATTGATATTCGTTATACAAAATCTCGACATGAAGTGGTAACGTATTGGTCTCCCCGCGGATATGCCCGGACACCACAGATACGGCTCCGAACTCGCCCATAGCGCGGGCATTACACAGAATAATACCGTACAGCAGTCCCCATTTGATGTTGGGCAAGGTTACACTCCAGAAGATTCGCCACCCGGAAGCACCTAGCGTAACCGCCGCTTCCTCTTCCCGGGTTCCCTGGTCCTCCATTAGTGGAATCAACTCCCTCGCTACGAACGGGAAGGTAATAAACAGCGTTGCAATGACAATGCCTGGCAGCGCAAAAATGATTTTGATATCATGTTCGGACAGCCACGGCCCTAACCACCCATTCGAACCAAAGACCAATACAAAGATCAACCCGCCCACCACAGGCGAGATGGAAAAGGGAAGATCAATCAGGGTGATCATAAGTCCCTTACCCTTGAACTGGAACTTGGTAATGACCCATGCAGCGGCCACACCAAATATCGTATTCAGCGGTACGGTAATCGCCGCAACCAATAACGTGAGTTTCAGTGCAGACATGGCATCCGGTTCGGTAAGAGCCGCGATGTACACACCCCAACCCTGCTTCAACGCCTCCATGAGCACAATGGCCAGTGGCAAAATAAGCAGCCATATGAGTACCAGGCTTGCCAGTCCGATTAACAACCATTTGACCCATGGAGCCTCCGTTGTTGCACGGTTAGTTCCACGCCCGGTCTTTACGGGTGGAACAGGGCTTAGTGGGACAGGACCCGCCATATGCTGCACCTCCTTTGGTTTGGGTGAGTGACATCTGAGTGTATCCATATTCCATCATGCTTCATCGTCATGCTCTGCCCGCCTTCCGGCTCCAACGTTGCAAGGAATTAATGATCAGCAGCAGGATGAAAGAAACCAGAAGCAGCAGCAAAGCTACAGCTGTAGCGCCTGCATAATCGAACTGCTCCAGCTTGGCCATGATCAGCAAGGGAGCAATCTCCGTTTTCATCGGCATATTGCCTGAGATAAATACAACCGAGCCATATTCGCCAATCCCCCGGGCAAAAGCCAGAGCAAAACCCGTCAGCAACGGTGGAATCAGATCTGGCAGCAGAATCGTGCGGAATATCCGCCATCTCCCTGCTCCCAGTGTCGCAGCTGCCTCTTCCACTTCTGCCTCCAGCTCTTCCAACACCGGTTGCACCGTGCGAACTACAAACGGAATTCCGATAAACATCAGCGCCAGCGTAATCCCGGCCTGTGAATAGGCGAGCTTGATGCCCAAAGGCTCTACAAACTGCCCAATCCAGCCATTGCCGGCATAGATCGCCGTAAGAGCAACCCCTGCTACCGCTGTCGGCAAGGCAAAAGGCAGATCAATGACCGCATCAAACAGCCTTTTGCCAGGGAATTCATACCGAACAAGCACCCATGCCAGGAGTAACCCCAGCACGAGATCAATCAGCGCCGCTGCACCTGCGGTCAGGAAGCTGACCTTGAATGAAGCCAGCACCCTGGGATTGGTCGCAACCTCAATCATGGTTGCCCACGTCAGCCCTGTTGAGTTAAATAACAGCGCAGCCAGTGGAATAAGTACAACCAGGCTCAGGTAGAACACACTGTAACCCATCGTTAATCCAAATCCCGACAATGTGCGTCTCCGCGCCACCATCACCTTGCTCATGCACGTTCATCCTCTCTGCCTTCAGCCGGTAAGGCTGGTTGGCCGCTCACAGCGCGATTGATCAGGTGTTCATTGAACAGAGCAACCTTAGCTGCCTGGAACATAGATCTGGTCGAAGATACCACCGTCATTGAAATGTTTGGCCTGAGTATCCCGCCATGTGCCAAATACATCTTTCAACGTGAACAGCTCAAGTGCCGGGAACTGATCTTTGAATTTTTCCTCCACGCTGTCCAGCGTTGGGCGGTAATAATTTTCAGCAGCAATCGTCTGTCCTTCTTCACTGTACAAATATTTCAGATAGGCATCCGCCACGTCGCGGCTTCCTTTTTTGTCTGCATTTTTGTCCACAATCGCAACTGGTGGTTCAGCCAAGATACTAACCGAAGGCACGACAATATCGAATTTGTCCGGACCCAACTCTTTTACCGATAGGAAAGCTTCATTTTCCCAAGCAAGCAACACATCACCGATGCCACGTTCAACAAACGTTGTCGTAGATCCGCGAGCACCCGAATCCAGCACAGGCGCATGTTTGAACAATTCACCAACAAATTCCTTCGCCTTCTCTTCATCATTGTTATTATGCTTAAGGGCATATCCCCATGCCGCCAGATAGTTCCAGCGCGCTCCGCCGGACGTTTTGGGGTTCGGTGTGATGACTTGGGTATCCCCTTTGATCAGATCATCCCAGTCCTTGATGCCTTTTGGATTGCCTTTACGCACAAGGAATACAATCGTAGAGGTATACGGAGAGCTGTTATGCTCGTATTTATCCTGCCAACCTTCGTTAATCAGACCTTTATCTTCAATCGCATCAATATCGTATCCCAATGCCAGCGTCACCACGTCTGCATCCAGTCCGTCAATAACAGAACGGCTCTGTTTACCCGAGCCCCCGTGGGACTGCTTGATGGTCACTTCCTGGCCTTTCTCTTTCAACCAATGCGCCGCAAACGCTTTGTTATATTGTTCATAGAGTTCCCGCGTTGGATCATAGGAAACATTCAGCAGCTCGATGGCCTTGGCCCCTTCTGTGCCGCCTTCCGCTCCCCCCGATGTTCCTGCCGTACTGGACCCGCCGCTATCCGATCCGCATGCTGCCAGTACCCCTGTTAACACCAGTGCCAGACCAACCAAAATACCCTTATGAATTCTCTTTTTCATAAATAACACTCCCCCGATATAGATCTGCATGACTACCTCAGGCCGGCTGAACAGGATCAAACGCCCCGTAAAAAAACAAGAAGACGGAGGAACCCCCGCGCACTTCTCCCCATAAAGTCATGCCGGCTTAAGGCCGTGCGTGCTCCATCTGGAAAGGATGCGCTGCGGTGTTCCTCCGTCTATACGGTGAGAACGTTATTCTGTTCAGGTTGCATGGTTGCATCTGTCTGTAAAATGACCGTTTTCACAATGAAAACAGATTCATTTTTATTATTCCTACCTGTTTAGTAAGTTATATACGTATAATAAAGGCAGTCTATATACCTGTCAAACGTTTTTTCCGATTTTTACCGTATTTCTGGGCTATTGGCAAAAAAAAGAGGAACAACGAACCAGCGTCCGTTGTTCCCTTCAGCGAATCCCATGCTTCGCTGGCTATTGTAAACATAAACGGAATTGGACAGCCACACCTTGTCCATTCCTCATCTGCCCGCATACCGGATATTGGGTACCGGTGGTGTGCTCATGCCTTCTCCCAGATAAAAACCGGTGTGTGGCGGTTGGTTGTAGGCTACATTTTGCCAAGCGACGCCAAGACGGTACACTGGATCATGCATCAGCGTATAGATGCGTTTGTCCGTAACTGCTGTTGTGGTATAGATCCGCAGTGCTGAACTGTCATTCGTCCGCCATACCACTTCCTCTCTCCAGTCCCCGAACAGATCGGCCTGCAGATTCGGCGTAGACTTGGTTCCGTTATTGGAAGATACGCCGGAAGCGGTGAGCAGGTTCATCGTTGTGCTGTTAGCATAGTTCCACTTATCGATTCGGTTGCTGTCCAGCAGTTCACGGAGCAGATCCCCATCCCACCAGATGCCAAAATTCGTGGAGGAAGGCAGGGTTGTCCCTAGTTTCTGCCCTTTGGCTGTGTACAGACTGCCGTCTGCCCATACTTCGGCACCTTTATATCTTGGATCGATATCTGCCGCCATGCCACGTCCAATATCCTTCGTTGTTTTGACTCCCCAGATTAACTGGCCTGTACCTGCATCACGGAATTCCACTCCGGCATTGGATGGCGTCTCATGAACCTGAAATACCTCAAGTCCAGGGCGGTCCGGGTCGAGGTCACTCAAATGCATGGCATCGCCATGATGAAGTCCTGTTGTGTACAATCCTTTGCCGTTGTCATCCACCGCCATGGCACCATAAACGATCTCGTCTTTCCCATCTCCGTCTACGTCCGCCACACTCAGATTATGATTGCCCTGCCCGGCATAACCCGAGTTACCGGAGGTATTGGAATCAAATGTCCATTGTTTGGTCAGCTGTCCGTTACGCCAGTTATAAGCCACGAGCACTGTGCGGGTGTAGTACCCACGCGCCATGACCAGACTTGGGCGCTCTCCATCCAGATAAGCAATGGCGGCAAGGAATCGGTCCACCCGATTACCGTAGTTATCCCCCCAACTGGATACATTGCCACGCGCCGGTTCGTAGTTCACCGTGGAGAGTGCTTTGCCAGTCTGCCCATTGAAAACCGTCAGGAATTCGGGACCAGACAACACATAACCGCTAGAATTACGGTAATCCTTGCTTGCATCCCCGATGACCACGCCAGTGCCATCCTTGGTGCCATCGGCTGTTTTCATCGCAACTTCGGCTTTGCCATCACCGTCGAGATCGTACACCATGAACTGGGTGTAGTGAGCACCCGCTCGGATATTTTTGCCCAGACTAATCCGCCAGAGGCGTGTTCCGTTTAATTTGTAGGCATCGATAAACACTTCCCCGGTATAACCACTCTGGGAGTTATCCTTAGAGTTGGAAGGGTCCCACTTCACAATCAATTCATACTCACCATCACCATCCAGGTCACCTGCACTGGCATCATTGGCACTGTAGGTGTAGGCTACTCCATCGGGCGTTGTCCCACCTGCGGGTACACTAAGAGGAACAGACAGATAGTTGTTGTCCCACACGCTCGCTGCCGCTGAAGCAGCCTGCTCCGTTCCACTGACGACAGCGCGAACCGTATATTTGGAACTGCTTGTCCCGCTTGCATCCTGAAGGTTGGTGCTGTTTGTTATGGGCGATGCGTTCACCTTGGTTCCATCCCGATAGACGTTAAACGATACATTTGAACCTTCCGTACCCAGAAGCCGCCAACTGATAAACACACCTGTACCTGTCTTCACAGCCACCACTCCGCGATCCAGATACTCCATCTGCCTTGCACCCGCTGCATGTGTTACCGGTGTGTTGCCCAATCCAAGCGAAGTAACCAGTAACGCGGAACTCAGCAGGGATACTCCCGCTGTACGTAATGTGCGCTTCCACAATGATGAACGATTTCCCATAAACAATTGCCTCCCCAATTGGTTTGGTAAGCCCGATGCCCTTGTAGCGCCATCTTTTATGTAAGCGCTTTAATATATAATTATTTTAAATTAAACATATAATTCCATCTATAGGTCTAATTTAGTAATTGGATGGTGGTAAAGGAAAAAAGCCAAAGGATTTTTCCTTCGACTGCGTTAAGTATATTACAGTTTAATCATAATGCTAAATATGCTAAATAGATTCAGAACTGAAGTACTTCTATTAAGCATTAATTCGCTGCATTTCATTAATTAGTAATTTAAGCTTTTCCTTGTCTTCAAAATTTTCACTACTAAAGCTTTTTTCAAGAAAAGCCATTACATATTTAATGAAATTGAGATCATTATTTTTTTGGATAGAGAAGTTCAATCCTTCTAAAATTCGACTTATTGCAACATCGCGATTGTGGTTTAAATAGTATATCGCCAATTCCCCTAGAAGTTTTGCATAATTTTGATCCATCATTGAAGAATTGTATTGTCCAAATTCTGTCTTGTATGTACGTAAAGGAATGTAATCCGAGAAACGCTCTAAAATATCATCAATATTCCAGTTAAACTTATTCGCTGCCTGGATGATGTAACGTAATGCCAAAAATATCTCATCCGGGTATTGTGTGATGTAATTTGCATATTTTTTAACAACATTTATATCCCCAGATAACATCTGATAGAGATACTTATTAGCCGTTGCCCATTCTTCGAATTGCTTCAGCACACGTCGAGACTCCTCATCGTCCTCCCGCACCCAGCTCTGTCCACTTGCATAAAGCCCCACAAGTTCTAATGCTTTGTCATAGTCTCCCTGCTCCTCAAATACCGTCGACTGAATCAACCAAGCATATAGTATATAAAAGTAAAGTGGCCGTACTGTTAGTTTCCACTCCTGATTTTGTCGTTCCGAAATGTTAATTGTATTATATTGAATTTTGGCTAACTGTAACATCTTGTCAGCGAAATTTTTAACTTCGCTCCATTTATTTACCGAGCCAAAAGCATGGATTAGATCTTTGAAGGCTTCAAGTTGGTACCCCTCATCCAACCGGTCAACATAGGGCTCGAACAAGATAGCCAACCTTAGATTTTCCTCCAGGTTCTCTCCTTGTCCAATTAGAAACAATCGATACTGACACATCGCAAGCCGTTCGGAATGCTGATATTTCTCAACTTCACTCACACTCTTATATAACAATGCCGCCGCAGACCGCTGATTTTGTTCAAATAATTGTTCAGCCATCTCAAATAGTTCTGTCGCATAATCCAGGTCGTCCAGTAGCCGATAAAGAATCTGTTCAATGCAGTCCAGCCGATTCAACTCCGCACTTCGGAGAATAAACGGTCTGATCCGCCGCATGGATACGGAATAAGCAAAACATTCTTCCACATAGTCGGTAAAAAAATGATCCGCTGCCACGCCCATTCCTGATGATAGCGCAATCAACTGACTCACGGATATGGGACGATTCCCATGTATAATACGACTAATTGTGCCTGTATTAATGCCAGAGACTTCCGAGAATCGGGAGAGCGTCATGCTGTTCTTATCGATAAACTGGGTTAATTGCTCCCGAATTGAATTTGCAGGTTCCAAGGAAAGCACCACCCTTCGTGCAACATCCAGATTTTAGGTTTTATCCCTATATATTCTGATCATAATGAACGTTCGAACAATGGTCAATAAAAAAATGTTATAATTGCCACTATTTTCAAGTTAATCGCATAAAAAGACTAAAAAAAGCTGTAAAACCATGTGTTTCTCCATGATTTCACAGCTTATAGACCAATTTTATACCACAGGCGCAATACATACCGGACGAGGCAGTTCCAGCTTGAATCCGTTATGCGTCAGACGTCCGTCTTCTTCACTGATCTGGAAACCTACGAGGTTATTGCTGTCCTGATTCGCCACGACCAGAATCCCACCTGGCAAAATATTAAAGTTACGCGGTGTCTGCCCAATCGTGGACGTCCACTCTACGGCTTCCAACTTACCGCTCTCTTGGTCAATATGATAGAGCACGATGCTGTCATCTCCCCGATTGGATGCATACAGGAAACGTCCACATGGAGATACACGGATGTCTGCAGCCGTACCCTCTCCTTTATGCCCATCTGGAAGTGTGGAAATGTGCTGCACCGTAGTGAACTCCCCTCTGCGCTCATCGTACAGGAATGCCGTAACCGTGTTGTCCAATTCGTTGATTACATATGCCCACTTCGAGTTGGGATGAAACACAAGATGCCTTGGACCTGCGCCTGGTGGCTGATCCGTCTCACGATGGGTAACCAGACGTCCCTCTTCCAAGCGATACACAATGATCTGATCCAGACCGAGGTCACATACGATAGCATACTGCCCGGACGGATCGGGTTGAATGGAGTGTGCATGCGGCCCTTCCTGGCGTTCTTCGTTGATTCCACTTCCCGTGTGCTCCACCCATGCACTCATCTCACCAAGCGTCCCCTGATCGCCAACCGGGAATACATTTACACTGCCGCTGCTATAGTTGGATGAGAACACCCACTGACCATCCTTGGAGACAGACACATAACATGGAGAAGCCCCTCTGGTCTGTTTTCGATCCATCAGGTGCAGCTCGCTCGTTGCCGCATCTCTCCGATAGACCAACACCTCTCCCTCGTCCGTCTCACTCGCCACATACAGACAGTTTCCATCCGGGCTTAGCGCCAGATAAGACGGATTTTCCACACCATCCATGTGATTGACGATTCGCATCTCTCCTGTATCCGCATTCAACGCACATAGGAATATTCCGGGTTCATCCGCTGACGCATACGTACCTGTATAGAAAAGCGTTTCCTGTTTTTTGACTGGTTCCATATCTAAATCTCTCCCTTATCTTGTATATTCACTGTTCTGATTCTTCCCACTGGTATGTACTTACCCAATTCACGGGCAACTGCTTCACTTCCTGTAACGTGGCTTTCTAAATCGAGAACACCTCCGGTGAGCGCTCTCATATCTGTCATTGACTCCCTTATCGCCTCTCACCATAATACAAAGTATGAGACCTAACAATAGACCACCCCTACAGCGTAAATCTGACGGATTTCGTATGCAAAAACTCATTGTGCTTCCGGACTCCCTGCTGCAAGAAACCGCAGCTTATCCGGTCACGTCCGGATTATATGTTACCGATATCGGTTACTTTCACGAAGCGGAGCATCATTACCGTGATCGTCCCGATGGTTGTGAATCACACATTCTGATGTACTGTGCCCAAGGCACAGGCTGGTATACGATGGATGGCAGCAAGACTTATGATGTCAGCCCGGGAAACCTTGTTATATTACCTGCACATGTCCCTCATGTGTATGGTGCCAACGTAGCTGAACCTTGGAGCATCTTCTGGATTCATCTGCGCGGGAAACACGCTTTATCCTACATAGAACCCTTGTTAACTCATCATATTACTACCATGCCACCGGCCAAGGCTCAAAAATGGCTTGAGCTGTTCCATGAATGTTACGGCGCACTTGAGACGGGTTACTCCATGCAGACGATGACGTATGCCTCCCAGATTATCGGTTATATGCTTGGTATGCTCGCTTATGGACCGGAGACGACAGGAACAGATGGTGGGATCGTGAGCAGCAAACGTGCGGCCGAACAATCCGTTCAATATATGCTGGAGCACCTGGAGAATGGAATCACCCTCAAGGAACTGGCGGCTCACGCGCGGCTGTCTGTCCCTCATTACTCTCAGTTATTCAAGCAAGCTACGGGGCATTCACCCATCGATTATTTCCTACGGCTTAAGATTCAACATTCCTGCCGCTATCTGGATTTTACCGATTGGACCGTGAAGCAGATCAGCTCCGAGCTTGGATTCAAGGACCCGTACTACTTCTCCCGTCTGTTCAGCAAAATGATGGGACGTTCACCCACCGATTATCGAAATAAATCCAAAGGTTAGAGGCAGTGCCTTTACTTAGCCCTATCTGAATGATTATGAATTCAGTTGGAAAATTCCAGCAACCTTTTGAACAGAAGGGTCGTCTATAGGGCAAATAACTTTTATATAAAGGGATCATCCCTAGAAAAGTGAGGCGAACCTATCATGAAAAAAAATATACTTGCTACATTAACTGCGGGAGCTCTGCTCACGCTGTCTCTAAGTGCAGGCCCGATCAACGCTGCGCAGGCCCAATTCACGGATATTCAAGGTATCGCAGGAGCAGACAAAATCGAATCTCTCCATAAAGATGGATTCATCAAAGGTGTGAGTGACAGCTTGTTCAAACCTGAACTGGAGTTAAATACCGCTCAGGGCATTCAACTGATTGCGGACGGCCTGAATCTGAATCTGGACACGATTCGTTTTATCAAAATGCCGGTACCAAGTGACTACTTCTCTGCTGTAAAAGATGGCGTATGGTACAGTGATGCATTTATCCGCGCACAATATAATGGCATTCAGATGTCACAGAATATCGATCCGTCCAAACCGCTTACTCGTGAACAATTCACACTGTTCCTGATGCAAGGCATAGAGACCAAAGGCGGTCTGCCGATGATTAATATCAAACCTGTGGACATTACCGACGAAAAGGAACTTACGCCAGAGTATCAAGGTGCCATTCAGCGTTCACTCGTTCTCAAAATCAATGAACTGGATGCCGACGGAAACTTCAATCCAAAACAAACGATTACTCGCGCCGAAGCAGCAGTGATGATGTATAACGCAATCGAGTACATGGAATCGTTCCATGCACCACAAATCCCGGGGACACCTGAGAAGTAATCATTTCATGGTGGAAGCTAAGAACTCACTTGAGTGGTGAATCCGATCTATTGGGGTCCCAATGAATGGCCTTTTCCATACAACCCCAATATGCCAAACAGCCGCACCTTCCCTCAACAGGAAAGTGCGGCCGTTTGTATTATACCTATATCACTGATGCAATCATCAGATTTAACTTTCTAACTTAGAAAGAACCTTTAACAACAACTTCAGACAACGGTAAACGTCCTGACGGGCGAGCTGGCTGTGCAGCTTTACCTACAGTAATCAACAACGTTGGCACAAATCGTGCAGGAATGTTGAATGTTTCCATCAGTTTTTGTGGATTATATCCACCGATTGGACATGTATCGTAACCCAGGGAGCGTGCAGCAATCATAATATTTTGGGAAGCAAAGGATGCATTGCGAATCGCTTCATCGCGAGCGATTTGCGGGCTTTGGTAAGCACCGTTGATCTGTCCAACCAATGCGTCACGAACCTCTGCAGTCAGTGCGCCTGCTTCAACAGCTTGATCGTAGATTACGGTGTTACGGTTTGCTTCCAAATCTCCGAGAACAGCAATCGTAACCGAACTTTCCACGATCTGACTTTGACCGTAAGCAACTGGCAGCAATTTCGCTTTGTCTGCTTCGGATTCAATCACGAGGAATCTCCAGTGTTGCAGGTTCCATGAAGATGGTGCTTCCGCAGCTGCTGTCAGAATCGCATTGAGATCAGCTTCAGGCAATTCAAACCCTTTTTCGTACTTTTTGACAGCATGGCGTTCGCTAATAACGCGAAGTGTTTCATTTTTTTCAATGCCTGACATGTGTTCCACTCCCCAGAATCTAGTTTGTTTATACTTCTTTTACTTTCGCAAGGTGATCTCGAAGTTTACTCTACCAGGGATTTTCCTTCCGAAAATAACATCAGCGCAGACGATCTCTCCTCATCTGTGTTCAGGTTATGCCCGGAATCGCTTGAGAACATCAATGGATCTTTCACCGGAGCATACGCCCATGCCGTAACTTGTCCACCATGCCTGACTAAACCAAGGCCATGTCATGAAGGACCATTCGTTGTGGACTCCGTCAGGACTTCTCCTTTGCAGGCAATCCATTCAGCGACAGGGTTATCGCTTCCCCATGACCTATGCGCTCTTTCACATCCTGGATGGATATACGGTCAAAATAAGCGCTGAGCGCCTCTTCGCCTCCGTTATATATGTTCCCCATCACATCCTGCATATTGGAAGATACCACGCATGATGAACCGGACTCCCCTGAGCACCAGTTGGGACCGAGTGAACCACCAGCTACCAGTCTGTACAATTCTCCCAGCTTGATCTCTTCACTTGGACGGCTAAGCAAGTACCCACCATGAGCACCTTCCTTGGTCGTCAGGTAACCATGCTTGCGCAGAACACTAAGTACCTTACGGACTCTGGCCGGGTGTGTACCCACACTCTGGGACAAATCTTCACTATTGGCCATACACTCATCTCTCATCGACAGAAAAACAAGACAATGCACCGCTATGGTAAATTCACTGTTCATAACTTACTCCTTCCCGGCTTACAACACCGATGAACTCCAACTCAAGGTAAGTATAACTGTCATTATATGAATAACAGTTATGTTTGTCAACTTTCACCCAGCATGGAGATCAAACGTGATTTTTCCTGTTATACCAATACTTACAGCTCATCAACATAATTAAGCTAGGATGAACATCCTTTCTTCATTTTAATCCAAAAAGAACAAAAAAGTGAGCCTTCCGCTACGCGAAGGGCTCCAATAAGATAGACATATGAAAGGGCTTACGTGATTATTATAATCGGTAATCCCCAATTTGAAAACGCTTTTTTTGTAAAGTGCATCATTATTTTAAATTTTTTTTATTTGAATAAATTAAACAACAGGTATTGCTAAAACTAATCCCATTAGTTATTATACTAATACCATTAGTTTTAAGGAGGGTTTAACGATGCGTATTACCCGAGAATTTGATGTCGTTCAAGTTACGTTTTTCCCAAGACTCTTCCCTGTGAACGTATACCTGGTTGAAGAGGAAGATGGTTTAACCCTGATTGATGCCGGAATACCGGTCAGTCTTAAGGGGATTTTGGCAACTGCCCAGTCCCTTGGAAAACCCATTACCAAGATCATCCTGACTCACGCTCATAGTGACCATATTGGTGCATTGGATCGTCTCAAAGAGGCACTGCCTCAAGCCGAGGTCCTCATCTCCAGACGAGATGCCCGGTTATTGGCGGGTGATACTTCCCTTCTTCCCGGTGAGCCTCAAACCCCGGTACGCGGAGGCGTGCCTAAGCCCAAAGCGGTGCGCACCCAGCCAAACCACTTGTTGGATGACGGTGACCAGATTGGTTCACTGGTCGCCATTGCCTCACCAGGACATACGCCGGGGCATATGTCCTTCATGGATACGCGCAGCCGCGTGCTCATCGCTGGCGACGCGTACCAGCTGCAAGGCGGCCTTGCCGTATCCGGCCGCGTGCGCCCACTCTTCCCGTTCCCCGCGCTGGCGACGTGGAACCGCGAAGCGGCTCTGGCCAGCGCGAAGCGCCTGGCGGAGCTGGAACCGTCCGTGCTGGCTGTAGGCCACGGACGGATGCTGCGCCAGCCCGCGGCCGCCATGCGCGCGGCAACCGCTGATGCACAGCAGCGGTTTGATCTTGCCGGGGGGCAACTATGAGCCCCCGGCAAGGGCTGGATCGCGGCGCTCTGCTCAGCGCCGCCACCCAGCTTGCTGACAGCGACGGTTTTCAGGCGCTGACACTGGCCGCGTTGGCACAGCGGCTGGATGTGCGCTCGCCGTCGCTCTACAACCACATCAGCGGACTTCCCGGGCTTCGCCAGGAAATGGCGCTGATGTCCGTACAACAGCTTAGCCGCGCATTAACCGCGGCTATCGCTGACCACACTGGCGATGATGCCATTCAGGCCATCGCTGCGGCATACATTGGCTTCGTCCGCGAGCACCCCGGGCTGTACGAAGCCTCATTTCATGCCCCGGACCGCGAGGAGCCACAGCTCGCCGCGGCCAGCACAGCCACGCTGGAGTTGCTGCTGCACAGCTTGCAGCCCTACCCGCTAACCGAAGCGGAAGCATTACACGCCGTTCGTGGTTTGCGCAGCCTCTGCCATGGATTTGCCTCCATTGAGGCACAAGGCGGCTTCGGCATGGACTTTGATCCGGACGAAAGTCTGCGTCTGACCGTATCCGCCTTCCTGCACGGACTCCGGCATCTTCACCAGGACTAGTTAAGCCACGCATTGCATCATGAAAAAGGACTGCAGAGGATCTGCAGTCCTTTTTCATTGCCGTATACTGGTACATCCCACAGATTTGACAATAATAATGCTATAGTTGCGCCAATGACTTTTAACACATTAACATCCACTTTGAATTCATCTTTCATCCGCTTGTGTTCTTTATAATTTCTTTCTTTACAATTTCATTTAATACAGAGAAAAATGGCGCCTCGGTTGCACGATGCCATGATCGGTGCCCTCTGACCAAAATCTAACGAACCGAGGACACTCTATAGCGGCAATTAGAGCGAATAACAACAACTAACAAACTCCACACATCCTATTTCGCAGAAAACTGGCTGCGGGACAGGAATAATGAGTATATTCCGTCATTTAACCTGTCTGTGATTCGTTACATTTACCAACGTACCAAATTAGGACAAATAAGATGTGCTCAGTTCGTTAGAATGTGCTACGTACGGTGCTTCAAATCACATTGCCATAGCGGCACACGTCCAGACACACATTGTGTTATGGAGCTAAATACGGAGCGTTCATGCTCCAAATTGCGTTGATCATGCGGATGCGGATACATGGCTAGATAAGGATCTTACCTTGATCATAATGCACATAGTAGTACATGTTTTATTACTATTCATGTATAGATCACGCTATAGTTCAGTACACACATTGGGGCGATTCTAGATACGGAGCTTACCCTGTTCGTGATGCACACTTTAGTACCTGTTTTAATACGTGTCCTAATACGAATCATTTTATAGCTCACACTACATGTACGCCGCAGCGGGATAATTTTTGTTTTGGATCTAGCTACAACTCCCATTGTTCAGGGCGGTAAGAGTCTGAAACATATTCGATCTACCCAGTCCCAGTCCCATTTCACCTGGCAATCTGATCCTTACTTGATACGCCCTGTCTCTCAACCGCACTTTTGCCTTTCACATCTACGCACTTCTCTAATATGTACATCTCCCGTTCCTCTCGAAAGGTGGAATGGACGCTGGTTTCCCTCTTTCCATTGAAACGGTTCTCGATAGCCTATCTATGGCCATTGCTGCCGTCCATCCTGCACTTCATTCAAAATATGCTTCATCACGGGCACGTACACCTTCCAGTAGAACATGTCCGGAATATCTTTCTGATCTGGCGTAAGCTTGGACCGGACGACCTCCCATCCCCGGATTCGGCGCCAGAAGGAATAATGCTTCATCTCTCCAAAGGACCCTGCCATGTAATACGACCGATTATAGTCGTCATATCGGACAAGTGCAGCAAATTCCGCCGGAATTCCTGCATCCACCAGCTTCTGCTCGCCTGTCTCCGTCAGATCCGTCTTATACCAGGCCAGTATGGAATTCTTCTGTTGCGGCACAATGATATCAAACCAGCCATTGTAATGTATATCCTGGGTTATACCGCTCCAATCGCTGCCTTCCGGTGTAAATGCAATCTGTATATTGCCTGTCTTCACATCCGGACCTTTCTCCAGTACCATAACCTGTCCATCCATATGGATCAGCAGCATACCCGCTCCTTGATAAGACCATTTCTTCTTCTCCTGCTGCTCATAGTTCGTCCGAATCCAACGGGGTACTTCCTCTATACTTTGCAGATTAGATACCGATTTCCCTTGCCATCCACTGCTGTTCACACCCAAGATGGGGTATAGTTGCTCTCTTGTCATCTTGGAAGCCGTATTTGCCAATGCACTGTATTCGGCAACAATCGTTACCCCTTTATACGCAGCCTCGCGGATTTTCTGCACATCATATATCGTTAATCCTTCATAGATTCCGCCTTGTTTCCCTTCACTCTTCTGTGCAGACAGACTACTCCGATTCGCCGTCAGATAGATCAGATCCGTATCTGTCACCTCATCAGGCAGCAGTTGCTTCATCCGTGGAAGCCCGTTCTGAAGATCATAGCCGTAATAATCCTCTTCATACGAGTAGTATTCCCCTGTGTGCTGTACAATCTTCTGTTGATTCAGAAGCCAAACCAACCCCTTGTGCCCCTGATAGGACAAGTCCGGTCTGCTCTTGTCAATAATCATGATGTTCAGTGAAACCGGGGCCTGGGATTGCCACATAATCCAGGGGACAACCAGCACCACCGATACCACTGTAAAACAAGCCAACGTCCACATCGTGGCTGGCCTGTAACTTTTTTTCATGAAGCGTATTCCTCCTTGCTCTGTTCCAAGGTATTGTCAGGATCGATCGTTAGATTACCCTAATCCATGTCTGCTGTCCTTTTCCTCTGCCTTCCGCAATCCCATAGCCTGCAACATGCCATATATACGGGATATGTTATTCAGCGGTCTGAACCAGAACGTCTCCGTACATGCATACAACAGCAGACGTGTCACCTCTCGGGACGTATATGCCTTGCGTGAACACCATATTTCGAACATCACCACACTTGCGGACAACAAGGAACCATAGAGGGTCAGTAGCAGAACGAGAATGATGCATAGGTTAATATCCACCCACTGTAGCCCTATGCCTGCAATGAACAGCACGATCGCTCCCAGTTCCAACACAGGCCCCAACAATTCGATCAAAATAAAATAAGGGATGGATACCATCCCCATCCAGCCATAGGCCGGATTGAAGATCATGCTCCGCTGAGTCCATAGACTGCTTGCAAGCTGCATGTGCCAACCGATACGCTGTCTGCACAGCTGACGCCATGTACCGGGTACTTCTACCCTGCAGATCGGATCGGGAATATATATAATACGGCCACGTTTCCGAATCTGCTTCATATGTTTCTGCAACCGCATCACCAGTTCCATGTGAGCGACCTGGTCATCGCGCTTGTATCCTCCAACTTCCAACACCCGGTTCTTTTTGAATATACCGAATACTTCAGACGTAAATAAAAGCACATTAATATTATAACGAACAAGTCCCACGCCGCTAATCAGAAAAGCACGCACGTATTCAATGGTCTGCATTACATACAACGTACTGCCCGTAAGTCGTGTGCTGTTATCCGTTAAATCCGTTTGATTCGTATTTCTGGAGGCCATGAGATCTACTCGTCCACTACAAGCAACGACCTCTTCTCCTGGGAGAGCATCCATAACGGGTTTCATAATCTTCACCAATGCATCCCGTTCCAGAACTGTCCAGGGTCCAACAGAGGCGATATAAGGATATTGCGAGATATTCAGACCTGTATTCAGGGAGTCCATTCGTCCCCCATACGCCTTGTCGATCACAATCAGACGATGATGTAATCTGGATTGGTAGACACATTTAATCTGAGCCGTCTCCTGACCGAGTCCCTAATAATGAACTTTACTCCGAATGGGCATCAGATCATAGGTTTCTTTTAGACGCCGCATGGTCTCATCCTCTGATCCATCATTAATGATAATAACCTCATAACGTGCATACCGAATATCCAACAGACAGCTGATTCGCTGTACGATCGTATCCTCGCTATTCCGCACCGGAACAAGCAGGGATACCGCAGGAGCCAGTTCTTCATCCAACATCTCATGATATTGCAGCGGGTCCAGATCCCTCTGGCGGATCAATGTGCGAGCGGCAGCAACTACCAGAACACTACACATCACAATCGCTAACACAAGATAGATAAATATCCCCTCGTAACATGCCAAAACAAAACTCCGCAGCATCTCAATCCATCTTTCGTCCATACTGCATCCTTTCCAGCGTTTCCTCCGCTATCTGCCTTGCATATTTATCCGGATGGTTTACAGCCGTATCCCGGAGTTCTTCAAGTCCCTGCTCGTACCGGGCAAGAGAGTTCGCCGCTTCCTGTCGGATCTGAAAAGAAGGATCACCCATCATTACCTTCAGTCTAGGAATAAAAGCATCCGCATGAACAGTACCCATAAGCTGGGTCACTGTTAGTCTTTCAAAGCGTTGCCTCTCCTCACCAGATTCGTTCCATACCAGCAATAGCCCCTTCAGCAAATCTTCACGACCTCTGCTCACTTGAGCCAATGCCTGATACGCATGGGTACGGAGCAATGCATCCTCTCCAAGAATGAGCTTCTCCAGTAGGACAACAGCACCCTCCGTCTGATCATCTCGAATACGAATGGCATGGACGATATTAGACTGGACCTGGTAAGGTACATCCTTGAAATGATCCTTTAGACGAGTCCAGGATGAATCGGTAAGCAACAGCAGAATCTGCAGATACTGTGAATCGGACCATACATATTGCTCACGCATCAATTCCTTCACGATTCTGAAATAACCGGTTCTGGCATATATGCGCAATATGATGAAGCGTTCAAGCGGCGTACAGGAAGTAACCCGCAGCATATCCTCTAACCTGGGCAGAAGCTCTATCATATGAAACTGTTCAATATATAACAACGTGTTGACCCGTTCACTCCACTTTCCCGTCTTCAGAACCGACCGGTATGAACTTCCAAAGACTTGCCAGGATAACAGACGAATTCGCAGAGTCTCGTGCTCTTCCGGACCTTGAGCAAGCCGTTGCAATAACAGCTGCTGCAAAACACTCTGTTGATCTCCACTCATGTTCAGTAAGTCAGCTTTCACTTCTCCTTGGCCCAGATACTGCTGTAACACTGAATCTTCGGAAAGTAATTCCTGCATCAGTACCGTCTTAACCTTTTCCCTGTGCCTACTGCTATATTTCATCCATAAGATGTAACCGTAGATAACCAGCAAAAAAGCTAGTACACTTGCACATATGAGGCTGACCACATGTACTAACCAATCTGTATTGCCTACAAGCCACCCTCTATGATGTGAGCCGATAAGCTTGATATACATCCATTGTTGTCCAATCATTGCATGATTTCCCCTTAATCGAATAAACAGCCTTACAACGGGCACAATAATACAAAATTTTCAAATACACCCTGTGAATACATATCGGGTATATGATACACTAAGCTTTCTATCGGCTTTCTGCGTTTGTGATATAATAGGAACTGAAAATTCCGGCAATTCGTATTGGGTTCCGGATCTCCGGATAACATATTATTCCAGAAAGAGGGAGTTCTACGTGGCTCAAATCAGTCCGTACTACCTGCAAATCGGAGCAACCGTGGGCATGCTTGTCATGGCACTGCTTGCCATCTTCATCCGCATGAAAGCCAGTCACAGACCGGTGACCATTCGTAAAATCCTTATTCCTCCGCTCGGCATGAGCACAGGATTTCTCATGTTTGTTGTACCGGCAACACATGTTCCTCTACTCTGGGCATTCTTTGCGTTTCTGGTGGGCTGGTTCCTCTTCTCCTATCCCCTCATTCGCAGTACACGGTTTGAACGAGTAGGTGAAGAAATTTTTGCCACACGTTCTCGCAGCTTTGCTTTTATCTTGCTTGGATTGCTGGCCGTACGCCTGATCCTGCATGAAGTCATTCAGCGATATGTAAGTATTCCGCAAACAGGCGGATTGTTCTTCCTGCTGGCTTTTGGCATGATTGTACGCTGGCGTGTATATATGTACAAACACTACAAAGAAGTGCTGGTCGCCGAACACTAGTCGCCCTACATAGACCACGCACAGATTTACAGATAAAAAAGACACGTTCTGCTGCACCCTCGGTGTGCAGAACGTGTCTTTTCGTTTTCAACCTAATTGTACATGTAAACCATTCAATATCTATTCAGGATCTGCAACCTTAACCAGTTGCTTGCCCAGATTATCTCCCGAGAAGAGACCCATGAATGCTTCCGGCGTCTGTTCGAACCCGTCCACAATGTTTTCTTCATACTGGATATGACCTTCCTTGATCCATTTCGCCAACTTGGCACGGCCTTCCTTGAAGGATTTCGTATAGTCACCCAGCAGGAAACCTTTCATTAATGCTGTATTTGTTAATAGCAACGTCTGTGGCCGCATCCCGATATCCGGCTTCTCCAGATTATAAGACGAGATCTGACCGCATAACGGAATACGTGCATTCCGATTGATGTGACGCAAGACTGCATCCGAGATGTCACCGCCCACATTGTCAAAGTAGACATCTACACCATCCGGGCAAGCCCGTTCAATGGCCGCTGACATATCCTGCTCCTTCTTGTAGTTCAACACCACGTCGAAGCCCAGCTTCTCTTTCAAATAAGCGCATTTCTCATCAGAGCCTGCAATGCCAACCACGCGTGCTCCCACAATTTTACCAATCTGACCTGCAATCATGCCTACCGCTCCGGCTGCTCCCGATACAACAACCGTTTCGCCGTCCTTCGGTTTGCCGATGTCCTCCATACCAAAATAAGCCGTCAGACCCGTCAGGCCCAGCGCACCCAGGTAAGCCGTGATTGGTGCTTCTTCGGTATCAATTAGCGAAAGATCAGCCGTATTCACTGCGGCATATTGCTGCCAGCCCCACATACCGGATACGAGGTCACCTTTGCGCAGATTCGGTTCCGAAGATTCCACAACCTGTCCAATTGCTCCACCCTTGATCACTTCATTTAACGCGTACGGTGCAGCATAGGATTTTGTATCTTTCATGCGGCCCCGCATGTATGGATCAACCGACAAATATAATGTACGTACCAGGACCTGCCCAGCTTCCGGTTCAGGAAGAGGTGCATCAATGAATTTGAAATTCTCTCTGGATGGGGCACCTTCGGGACGAGAAGCAAGTACGATCTGTTTATTTAAAGACACCAAAATTACCTCCTTGTTGCCAAGTGGACGCAAGGTTAACCCTTGTCAGCTGAGATCACTTACCACTGGCTCTGTGTTATCACTTCTTAATAGTTTAAACCGAAACAGGCGGTTCACAAACGTGGGCCGCCTTGAAATATGCAAATATCGTCACATTGTAGCTGCTTTTGGCTATTATTGTGCTGTCAAAATCACTGGACCATCCGCCGTAATGGCAATCGTATGTTCATACTGGGCAGACAGACTTCCATCCAAAGTACGAGCAGTCCATCCATCTGAATCCAGCTTACTTCGGAACGTACCAATATTCAGCATCGGTTCGATCGTAATAACCATGCCTTCCTTGAGACGCGGACCCCGATGAGGCGGACCGTAGTGAGGCACTTGTGGTTCCTCATGCATCTTCTCACCAATGCCGTGTCCGATAAACTCACGCACAACCGATAGGCCTTCACCTTCTGCATACACTTGAATCGCATTGGAGATATCTCCGATCCGGTTGCCCACCACGGCAAGTTCAATGCCTTTGTACAGAGAGTTTTTCGTTACATCCAGCAGATGTTGTGCTTCCGGAGTCACTTCACCTACGGCATATGACCAAGCCGAATCCGCCAGCCAGCCATTCAGATTAACGACCATGTCGATTGTAACGATATCGCCGGCTTTCAGTGCATATTTTCCCGGAAACCCGTGACAGATCACATCATTAACCGACGCACATGTCGCATATTGGTATCCGTTATATCCCTTTTGTTCCGGCGTAGCGCCATTTTTCTTCATAAAAGCTTCTGCAAACTGGTCGATCTCCTGTGTCGTAATGCCTGGACGAATCATCTTTGCAATTTCTCTATGGCATGCGGCGAGAATTTCTCCGGCTTTTTTCATATATTCAATCTGTTCTTTGGTCTTCAATGTAATCATAATAACTACTCCTGTCCGTTAAAATCTTATCCTGTCCTCTATTGTAACGCTAAACACTCAAAATAAAAAATTCCGTGCAATCAGCAACATCCTATTATACGCCAAGCTCCTGTCCAATGAATACAATTATCCATGAAAAAATCGAAACCCCTCCATATCTGACCACGTATATGCTTAAAACAGTTGAAGTCGAAAGGGTGAAAGCTCATGTTCAAAAAGATTATCGGCAAACTTATCGATTCCAAATCTTCATCTCACCGCAAACGTTACAGCTCCTCGGACAGGCGCTCATATAAACGTCACAGCAGCTCCTCAGGCAAGCGTTCCTACAAGCGCTATTCTTCTTCGGATGTGAAATACCGGGACAGCCGTAGTGGCTCCGGGTATTACAAAAGCAGAAAATACAGCTCCAGCTAAGCGGCTTTCACCACTGCTTTAAAGAGCAATGATCGTGCCAGCAGCTTATTAGACGCTACAATAAATGAATATGTAATAAAGGGGTGTTCGCTAGCCGTACTTACGGCCAGCAGAACACCCCTTTATTTGTTTCTATATAAGTATGTATCAATTTTGCTGATTTTGATGTCTTAATGCTTCAATATAGCAAATTCGCTTATCCAGGGAGAACGAATAATACACTTTAAATTTATCAACTAATATCCGGTACGTCCCTTGCCAGGATGGTTCCTGAGCTGGCATGGATTCCGCCATGACAGCCACTTTCATCTCAATTCTTCGAACTAGTTCAATCTTATAGAGCTTTGTCTCTTCCTGAGTGAAACGAACACTTCTGATTTGAGCGAGAGCCTTTCTTGCTGAAGGTGTCCACTGGATCAACATCTATAAATTCCCTTTTTCAATTGCGTCAATTATATCATCTGTAGAGTAGACCCTACCCGAAGAAATATCTTTTTTGGCTTGCATAATTAAAGTTTTGAGCTCCAGATCACTTTCTATTTCTTCCTGAACCACGTTTTCCAGCGGCTTGATTAAATAATGCTTACCTTCAATATCCACAATGGTGTCTTTTTTGCTATGAAACCATGTTTTGAATAATTCGGCATGATCGCCTTCCAGTTTTTTAAGCATAAGATGAATCGCCTCCTTCAACGTGTAATTGTTATCCATTATATCATTTAACCCACTGTTTTGATACGTTGTGCATTTTCAGTAAAAAGGAAAAAGACCCCTGCAGATATCATACGAAGAGGTCACGGATAACAAATATAGATCCGCCTATAGAGCTTATTTTCATTGTAATTTCAGCAACACTTTCTCAATCTCTGCCTGTAACTCTGTCGCCCCACCCTCATAACTTGGCCGGAGTCCAAGGAGTCGCTCCAGCATCTGGTGCAATTCCGGCGTAAGCTTAAGTTCCTCCTGCCAGCTGGCGGGTTCACGGCCCTTCTCTGGCTCATAAGCCGAATACAGCATAAAGAGAAGAAAGTGGCCGATATCCTGCAAATCATGATCCGGTGTAGCCGGTTCATCTTCAGGCTCAGGGACTTCACGCATACGTCGCTTCAGCTCCGGCAACAACGGCTCCCCCAAGCGTCTCGCCAGGCCAAAGTCAATCAGATGCACCGTCCCTTCACGTAAAATAACATTGGGAATCCGCACATCTCCATGAATATATCCCTGCTCATGCACATGAGCCACCGGAGCCAGCAGTTGACCTGCCAATTCCACACATTCCCGCTCCGTATATCGAAGACCTTGCTCAAATATGCAATCTTCCAGCGTCTGTCCACGAATATACTCGGTAACGATATAACTTCGTCTCCCGGATGTGAACACATCCAATAGATCAGGGATCGCTGGATGATGCAGACGTCTCATCACGTCCGCCTCCCGCTCCAACAGGTGCGCAGAGAGTCTGCCCTTGCTAGGCTTGGACTCCTTCAATGCCACTTCCCTGCCGTTCTGGTCATCTGTACACAGGTATGTCAGCCCATAGCTCCCCATACCCAGCAATTCCTGTATTGTATAACGCTCAGCAATGGTCGTGCCTTTCCGCCGAGGACGATCCGTCCATAGTCCGAGCAATCTTTGCCAACTTCGTCGCAGCTCCACAGATCCTCCCACGCCAGCTTCCTGATCCACTCAGTCTTTATCTATACTGAGCAGTTCGTTGCCAGTCTTCATGTTGTATGGAGCTTATTATATCAGGCCCATAATGCAAAATCACGATGGGTAAATGCCTGTTGCTCAAGCTTCCTTATGCTTCTTGGGCAGGAACCCGAACAACATACGCAGGGATACTCCTTTGGGTTTGCGTTTTCTTCCCTGGAAACTGCGCAGATTGGTTACGAGTTCACGATCCCGCTCTTCCTCCAGCTTCTCATTCATCCACAGGCGCTGCTTCTCCATCTGTTCCTGAAGCGCCATATGTGTCTCCGCCAGATGCTGAAGGGTCAGCTCCAGTTCATCGACCCGCTGTTGCAGCAGCTGTACCCGATCATCCTGCTGTTGTTCTACAGCACCATAAGTCACCTCACTTACCAGTTGCCCCAGACCTTCATAGGATCTCAGATTACCCATTATTTCAGGTTCTTCAGGGAGTACAGATGACATGACTGTCGCTGCACATTCCGTCTCTGACAGACCTTCAATTCCCACCACCGGGACATCTACTTCTACTACAGCTACAGGTACTTCTGGAGCCAATACAGTCACCACAGCATCAGCCAGGGGTAGATTATGCTCTCTGAGTTCAGTCATCAGGCGTTCAATGCACTCGATGTCGTCGGACTTGAATAGTCTGGATTTGTTGGCTGACCGTTCGAACCGGTATCCCTGTTCTTCCAGTGCCGCCGCATATTTACGAAGAGTACTGGCACCTATGCCCAGGCTCTTGGCCGTTTCCGTCGTTGCTCCTGCTTCTTCAATCATCATTAATTCCCTCCCGGAATGAAGTCTTTTGGGAATCAATTTCATAATACCCTTAGTGAGTTATGAAATTGATTCTTGGATAAAAACATTATGGCTTCAGCGTTCCTTTATGGAACCGTCATCGGATCGGGGCAACCTGTCTCATGGATCAAGTATGCTTATCTTTTGCTTGTCCGTATGTATTCGTCAGCTTCTCGGCAGATCCCTTTGGCGGTTTTGTTCTGTTTCTGCGGATTCCTAAGAAGTTTTGTCAGGTATATGATCCGCACAAATAACCCCCAATCCGACAACAAGCATGAATGCTGTCATGTCGAATGACACGGGTGCAAACGCCGTCAAATCGTATGATTATGAATTAATCATGTCATTTTTGTTAACTCCGTTACTCCAATACGCTCCCGCGATAGCGGATATCATTGCTGCACAGCTTTTTCATGTGTTATCTTATGTAACGTAGAAGTGGATTCCAGCATAAAATAAAGGACTATACTTAACATAGGACGCATTAGTAATGGATAAATATCAATCTAAATGGGGGCTGAACGGCAGTGTTAGGCAAATCAGGCAAAGTAGCGGTGATCGGGGCGGGTCTTGTCGGTTCGAGTTGTGCGTATTCCATGATTAATCAATCGATATGCAGGGAAATTATGATGGTGGACCGGACGTATGACCGTGCTGTAGCACAGGCACTGGATTTTTCCCATTGTATGGACTTCACACATAACCGCACCAAGGTATATGCAGGCACGTACGCCGATTGTGGCAATATGGATGTGATTATCTTAACTGCCGGGGCGAATCCCAAGCCAGGACAAACACGGCTGGATATTCTGGAGGAAGCAGAGTCGATTGCCAAAGACATCGTGGTCCCGATCATGAACAGTGGATTTAACGGGATTTTTGTCGTCGCTGCTAATCCGGTTGACATAGTAACTTATATGGTATGGAAATTATCCGGCCTCCCACGCGAACACGTCATCGGTACAGGCACGTCCATTGATTCTTCACGACTCAAAACACTGCTGTCTGAAGTCTTCTCCATCGATCCACGCAGTGTGCATGGTTATGCTCTCGGGGAGCATGGAGAATCACAGTTCGTGGCCTGGTCGCATGTGACCATCGGTGGCAAACCGATTATGCATATCATGGATCAGCACAAGGAGCGCTTCAAACATCTGGATCTGGAGGATATTGCACGCAAAACAAAGGATGCCGGCTGGGAAATCTTTACCCGTAAAGGTTCTACCCAATTCGGAATCGGCAATGCCCTCGCGCATATCACTCGTTCCATCCTCAATGACGAACACAAGATCATCGCCGTATCGGCTATTCTGGACGGAGAGTACGAGCAACATAACGTATGCGTCGGTGTTCCTGCAATCATCGGTGGCAATGGTATTCAAGAGATTATCGAATTGAATCTGGATGCAACGGAACGTGAGAAATTCAACAATTCCTGTGAAATCCTATCAGGTAACATCAATCGTCTGACATTGGTATAAGCCATTCGTATACAACTCCACTGTGTATGCTTCAGTTCAACTTCAAAAGTCTGCCAACACAAACATGCCAATAACATTCCATGTGAGGAGTCTTATTGGCATGTTTGCGTTTATTATTTTCACAGCCAGATGAATCAATTTCATAATTGATTTGAGTAGTTGTTCAATTTGGTGCAAGTTGAGGTTCGTCCCTTGGCCCCCACTGTTGTAACACCCGCTTCAACTCACTCAGCATAACCGGTTTGCTAATGAAGTCACGCATACCAATCTCCAGACAAGCTTCCTTATCTTCACGTTTGGCATTGCTTGTAACTGCGATGATCGGAGGTATGCGATCCTGTGGAATTAGGCGGTGTAACAGGTCTGTCGCCTTCAGTCCATCCATCACAGGCATATGAATATCCATCAGGACAATATCATAAGCATTCTGAGAGATGGCATCAATTGCTTCCACACCATTAGTACATACATCTGCGTGGTATCCGAGCTTCTCCAGATATTCTCGTAAAATCTTCCGGTTCACCGGATGATCCTCCGCCACCAGAATACGCATGGCCACCTTATCACTTTGACGTGTGCGATCATGATGGAACTGACTTGCTGTCTGTTCTGCTGAAGCATCTACACTCGCCGCAGGAACAGCAAACCGGAAGGTTGAGCCTTCCCCTTCTATGCTCTCGACACTGATACTGCCCCCCATGATCTCCACGAGTCGCTTGGAAATGACCAGTCCCAGTCCGGTACCACCATACTTCCGGTTAATCACCGGGTGTAGTTGAGAGAAGGACTGAAACAACTGATCCAGCTTGTCAGCGGGGATGCCAATTCCCGTATCTTGCACCGCAAAATCAAGAACACTGTCTTCAGGCTTTCTGCCCTTGATAATATCCACGGCAACCTCAATGCTTCCCTGATCTGTGAACTTGAGTGCATTACCAACCAAGTTCACCAGAATCTGCCGGATTCGTATGGCATCGCCGACCATGAACTCAGGGATGCTCGGATTGAGACGATATCTGATCTCCAGATGTTTCTCATCTGCAAGCGGTTTAAACAGTTCGGCAACCTGTTCCAACATCTTGCGTAATGCAAATGGTTCATAAGCCAGTGCCATTTTCCCGGATTCCAGCTTACTGAAGTCCAAAATATCATTAAGGATGTTCAGTAGAGCATCACCGCTGTCTCGAATAATCTCGGCATATTCACGCTGTTCTTCCGATAGATCGGTACCGATCAACAATTCTGTCATCCCCACGATCCCGTTCATCGGTGTCCGGATCTCATGGCTAACCATCGACAGAAATTCCGACTTGGCCTGAGCTGCCAGCTCAGCTGTCTCTTTGGCACGTACAATTTCACGTTCGCCAGTCACATCATTAAATACAACCACCGCGCCCTGAATCTGTCCCTGTTCAATAATCGGCGTCACCTGATACTGCACCAGAAAGCTGCTGCCATCTTTACGCCAGAACACATCTTCCTTGATTGAACGTATCTGTCCATCCAACACGGTCATGTGGATCGGGCATTCTTCTTGTGGCAAATGACTTCCGTCTGCACGGGTGTGATGGATGATGGGATGTGAGTTTTTGCCAATGAATTCTTTCGCCTCATAACCGAACATCGAAGCTGCTGCTGGATTCATAAACATGGTGATTCCATCCGCATCCAAACCAAATATTCCTTCCGTAACCGTGTTGAGAATCAGCTCATGTTGCTTGCTAAGCTCCTGAAGCCGTTCCGTGTATTCCTTGCGCTCGGTAATATCGGACACGATCCCATAGACGCCCACCATTTCCTTATCCACAATAATGGGCACATTCGTAACAGATACTTCAATCTTCCGACCACTTGAATTGACGACTCGGGTCTCATAATATTGCGGTTCGCCTTGCTTCACCATGTCAAAATAATGTTTGCCATGTTGCACTTCGCATTTATCCAGATTGGATAAAAAAGACTGGCCAATAAGCTTATTGCGCGGAATATCCAACATTTGCACCAGTTTGCTGTTCACTGCGCTGTATTTACCTTCCAGATTCAATGAATACACAGCTGCCGGGTTATGTTCGAACAACGATCTGTATCGCTGACGGCTTTCCCGAAGACGTCTTTCCGCATCCTTATGCTGGGTAATATCCCTGCTGATGCTTACAATCTGGACACTCTTGCCACGCTCTCCAGCAACAGGTTTCGCCAATGTCTCCATCCAGATATAATGTCCCTTCTTGTGCAACACACGCATCTTGCAGCCATTGCCGATCTTGGAAAGATCCATAGGGTCCGGATAATCTCCCGAATAACAATAATCCTTGAAGGACTTACCTATGACTTCCTCCGGCTTATAACCCAGTAAGGTGTACACGGAAGGGGAAACGTATAACAACTCGCCATCCATAGCACAAGTTGTAATCAGATCTTGTGCATGGTCAGCCAGCACCTGATATTTCTCCTGTGCCTCCTTAAGCTCACGTTGCACTTCCAGGATATCGGTAACATCTTTGGCAATGCCATAGATTCCTACAACTTCTTTTCCCTCCGTTATAGGCACATACGTTATCTCTGCCTGTTTCAGGGAACCATCTTTATGATAAAAAGTAATGGGATTACTGACTGAACGTCCAGCCAGTACCTCTTTAATGTATTGTTTGCGTGAATTTTCACTGTCCGGAGGACAGATCTCACTCTGATTCATACGAATCAAGTCATCCAGTGTATACCCAGATATCCGCTCTACCGAGGGATTAGCATCAATATAGTTTCCATGGATGTCCATTACATAAATGGCATCCGGATGGTTAAAAAACAGTGATTGGTAAGAACTTCCCTCAGAAATAATGCGCTTCAGGGTTTCCATTTTATTAATATCCAAGGCTTACCCCTCTTTTCTCAGCCAATATCTTCATCTAACAGCAGGGATTAATTATCCCTTACAAAATGGGCCTACCCTCGAATAACCATGTAAGCCTGCCTAGAAACAGCTTTTTTTATTTTACCAGATTCTCGTCTCATTTTGCTTACAATCTATGATTCAATTCACATGATGTGTGAGGTAATACTTAGAATTTTTATTTTACTTAGGAGGCGCCTTCAAAGGCAGACAATTTATACAAGGATCAATGTAAGCCTCTAACAACCTTGAAGTTCAATTCCACGTCAGCTGATTCTGGCGGATGGCTAAACGATTTTCTAAAGAACCCAGGACATCTTATTTGGCGTCCATGTGCTCTTTTTATATTTTAAGGAACATCAGACACGTTAATCCCCATAATCTCCTGTCATAAACACACTGCAAACGGTTGTTTCATTGGATATAACATGTCTCAGGTTCCTTAGATTGTTGAGAACACTTCAAATCCATGATTAAGACTCCTCAGGTTCGTTAGCGAGCTAATCATTCATGATGGGTGGGTCAGACATTAGAAAAAATCCTCCTGAAGCCTACATACAATAGAGCTTGCATGTTTTGCTTAAAGAGGATTTGGATCTACGATAACCAAGGGTGTAACAGATTATTCAGATTTCTTTTTTTGCAAAATACATCATGCCGATTCCAATGAAAATAACAGCACTGCCTCCAACAACCGCCAGCATTGTGATCAGTGGAACATTGTAGGCTCCGAAACCTGCGCCGTCCACGGGTGTCATCAGAATCATCGGTTGTGCCCATGGATAATACGGCCCATATGTCGCCGAGTTTACAATGAGAATATTCGGTATGGTCAGTGCAAAATTCAGTGCGAGCGGTGCGGCGAAGCTGCTCCACACTAATGAAACGAACATCTGCAGGGCAGCCAAGGGTACACAGGCCAGCAACCCAAGCAGCAGTTTTCCTACCAAGAATCCCCAAGGTACTGGCATCGTAATGCCATGAATTATGCCTGCCAGCAGAATGGACATCAGCAACAATGCTTGCGTACCCGCCAGAAGCATGAGTACAATCGTCAGTTTACCTGCATATACACCTGAACGTGTGAGCGGCAAAACCAGCATCTGCTTCCACCCTCCACCCGCATGTTCAAAACGGCAGACAAAGGACGTAAACACGCCAGTCAGCATCGGTAACAATAACAATCCGTGCAGGAAAACCATCGTGGTCATCAATACCTGCCAATTTCCCGATGGCGTGGACAACAGTCCGATGAGCAGCGCAATGAGTGGACTCAGCAGAATCAGGAGCCATATGGGCGATTTGCTCATTTTCAATCGTTCAGCGGACAAGATTCGGAAGTACGTTATCGCAAAGCTCATATCAGGCCACATCCTTCCGGCTAAAATGCATCATACCCAGCAACAGGATTAATAACCCTAGACCTGCCCCCATGCCTGCATACAGGTATGGATTAGGCCCATTCCAGGCCATCTGTGCCCATGCGAGCGGAAAGATTGGTGAGATACTGAGTGAGAACATACCCGTTATCGCGAGAACGATGCCCAGGGTGACGGGAAGCGCCTGATTTTTGTTAACCATCGTGAGCCACAACTCCAGTGACAACACCGGAAGTGCACCAGCCAAAGGCAATAGCCCCAGCTTGATCGCATGTGTCCAAGGTATTTCGCTGGCATGGAATCCGAGGATCAGACCCAGACCTACAATTCCTGCGGTTAAGAGCAGGCAGGAGATCACCAGCAGCACACAGGCAAGCAGGAACTTGGCTAAATACACGGCTGGTCTGGGAATGGGCATCGCGAGCAACTGTTTCCACGATCCCTGTTCATGCTCAACATTAGCGATCATGGAGCTGAGAATGGTTGCTCCCAGCATCAGAGACAAGGGCACAAAGACAACCACATCGCCCAATAATCCGCCCCACAGGTTATCTGCATACTGCTCTTTCAGATAGTCCAGCCGTAAGCCAAAATTAAGCGCCTGCATCGCTGTCAATCCAAGAGGGGCCAGAAAGACAAGAAACCAGATCCCTTTCCCCCGAATCTTGAGCCAGTCTGACGATAATGCACGCCCGGTCATATGGAAGCCCCCTCGCCAATGACCCGCATGAACAGATCTTCCAGCGACTGACGCTGTTCCTCTACACGATACACATCATGATCCTGTTCAATTAATCGGCGCACAAGCAGTGCCACTGAACTGTTATCCATATAAGGGAACGTTAATGCAGCACCTTGTTGCTGACCAAATTGTCCCTGTTCTCTCGCCAGCTTCATAGCCTCTTCCGGCTCGGAAACCGTTAACCGGATAGAGCTACCCGTCTGACTATGCAGACTTGCGATAGTATCCTGAAGCACCATCTTGCCTTCACGGATAATACCAACACGACTTGCCATCTGTTCGACTTCACTCAGCAAGTGGCTGGAAACCAGAACGGTAATGCCGTGTTCCAGAGGCATGCGTTTGATCAGTTCCCGAATCTCCTGAATACCGGCAGGATCAAGCCCATTTGTTGGTTCGTCCAGAATCAGCAGCTCCGGTTCACCCAGCAAAGCGCTGGCAATACCCAGACGTTGCTTCATCCCAAGGGAATACCCCTTCACCGAACGTTTGGCATCCTTGGTCAGATCTACAATGGACAGCACTTCAGCAATTCTTGATTTTGGTACATTGATGATGCGGCGCAAAGTTTCCAGATTCTCTACTGCGTTCAGATGTCCGTAATAGGACGGGTATTCGACCAAGGAACCCACACGGCGCAAAATATCCATGCGATCCTTGCGGATATCCTTGTCGAAGACACGGATCACACCTTTGGTTGGTTTAATCAAGCCGAGAAGCATGCGAATCGTTGTTGTTTTGCCGGCGCCGTTGGGACCGAGGAAGCCGTAGATATCTCCCTTTTTAATATGCAGATCAAGTTCACGGACCGCTGCACGGTCCCGGTATGTTTTCCATAGATTAGCCGTTTGAATAATATTTTCACTCACTGTATGATCACCTCAGAACTATCGTAACCTTCCAAGGTTAAAGCCAAAGTAGTCTCTAGTTTAAGTTTAGTTTAAAAAGCTATTTCAGCGGTTTGTTGTTTCCTTATTTCCCTTACCACTGTAGATATATGTCTGTACACCCGCATCGGAACTATCTACCCGCTTGCGCAGACTCATCTCACGAATCAACAGGTCTACAATGGATAAGCCCAGACCTGTGCCTTTTGTGTCGGAATCCTGCTGCATTCCCGGACCCTGATCCTGAATAACAATAGCCGTCTCACCCTGAATCTCCTGGGTTGATATGCTAATATACTTCCCGCTGGCGGCATGACGGATCACGTTTTGGAACAAATTATCAAGTACACGGCGCATGCCCTGTTCATCCATATGCCAGATCAGCGGTTCCTCCGGGAGGTCAATATCAATCTCGAATTGCTCTTTCTCCCAGACCGGGTACCAGGCCGCCGCCGTTTCCCTGACGATCCGCAGTATATCTTTCTCTTCCAGCTTCAGTGTATATTTCCCGCTCGTGAGCAAGTTGTAGGATAACATGTTGTCAATGAGCCCGCCGAGGTCCTCCATCTTTGCTTCCATGCGATGTAATGAACGGTCACCTTGCTCGCTCAGCTCTTCCTTGTGCAAGGCATGCATATGTCCACGAATCACCGTTAGCGGGGTACGCAGATCGTGGGAAAGCCCCGCAATGAGACGTTTGCGCAATTGTTCCTCCTCGCGTTCACGGTGACGGCTGTCGGACAGTTGATGCACCATCTGATTGAAGGCTTCTTCCAGTTGACCGATCTCGTCTGACTGGCGGATATCTACCGGAAGCGGGAGGCCTTCCTTGCCTGTGGTCATCATGGCTGTCTGCAAACGAATAAGTCGTTTGCGAATGCGTGCGAAGAAGAGAATCGACATCATGATAAAGATCAGAAAGATGAGGGTCATTACGATACCAAGATACAAGAGTTCCATCGGCCAGTTACTCTGATTCATTTGCAGAAGTGACCGTGGCACTTCAATGATCATGAATCCCTGTCCTTTGTCCTGCTCAGCTCCGCCAATATATGCAACTACGGTCAGTGGATCGCGAAAAGAAGCTTCTTTCATGAATTGCACCGTATTGTTTACATTCCATAAGGCTGGAATATGAGTCTCTGTCGTTTGCCCGGAATCCAGTGACCATCTCAATGTCTTGTCTGTCCTCCCGTCCGGCGACGTGGATTTCAGAAGCGTTACATCTTCACCCCCAAGAATAAAGAGGGTCTCACCGCTCACACTCACACGATACATGGAAGATTTGGGATACGAGCCATGTAATTGCTCCAACCGGGCCTTAATCTCTTCATCCGAAGCACCATCCAGGTTCTTCGCTTCATGTGACCAGAGGTTACTGATCTTAGTAACATCACCGTAAGGCGCGGCGCGGTTCATATTCGTGTCCGTGTTATTCACTACAACAATATATATAACGGATATGATCGGAAGTACAACGGGCACAAATAATACAGCCGCCAAGATCAGGAGGATGTATCTGGACATCAAGGACCGCCCAAAGCGAAGCTTGCGCCGCCCGGATTGCTTTTGCTCCATGCTTCGTTCTCCCTTCATGATCTTCCGTTCTCTGAACAACCGAATCATGGCTTCTTCACACGATATCCCACACCGCGGACCGTCTGAATAACTACAGGATTGGCCGGATCAAGCTCCAGCTTTTCGCGTAGATGTCGAATATGTACCATTAAAGTTTTGTCCCCATCCAGATAGGGCTCGTTCCAGACGGCTTCATAGATCTGCTCTTTGGTTCGAATCATACCCATATGTCGTAGCAGGTAGGCGAAGATGTGGAACTGTTTTCCCGATAAAATAATCTCATCTCCCGTCTCCTCATTGACGATCCGGTTGTCCTTCTCATAGATGGAGAGATGATCCAGCTTCAGGGCTGTATCCGATGAGACCGCTGTTCCTGCCTTACGCAGTTGTACTTCAATCCGGGCAGCCAGTTCATCGGGGTGAAATGGTTTGGTCACATAGTCATCGGCAAAATCAAGACCGTGCAACTTATCGTCAATGGACGTTCTGGCCGAGAGCATGACAATGGGCACGGCGGGATGTTCTTTTTTCAGTCGCTGGCCCACCGTAAATCCATCCAGCCCAGGCAGCATGACATCAAGAATAATGAGTGAACAACCGACAGCAGCCTCCGCTGCACCTTCACCACTGCCGAGCCATACCACCTCATAACCGCGCTCCTCCAGATCGGCTCTGACCCAAGTCGCAATTTCCGTATCATCTTCAATATATAACAGTTTGGTTTTCATCCGAATATTCGTTTCCTTTCTGCCCCCAATGGGTTAATGATATATCTGAGCATCATCATGATAAAAGCTGTCTATATCATATGGATTCATGTCTTGTTGAGCAAATGTTGAAGTCCTTTACGTTACCATACATGCTAATTATAGCTTATCCATTAACGTGGGGAATGTCATATTAATCAAGTCTACCAAGTACATATCAGTGCTACACCTGACGGGAGGAAATCATTATGTTGCTGGAAGCTATTTATCATCAACCGAAACGAAACTGGGCCTATGCCTATGACCAAGATACAATCCATCTGCGCCTGCGTGCCAAAAAGAATGATCTGACCGAGGTACATGCCCTGACCGGGGATAAATATGCGTGGGATGCAACCAAAGCGCTGGTTCCCTTAACAAAGTTCACCTCTGACTCCATGTTCGATTACTTCGAGGGTGAGGTGAAACCTCCCTACCACCGACTGAAATACTCTTTTCTGCTCAAAAACGGAGACGAACAGATCTGGATGACCGAAACGGACTTCCAGGAAAAAGAACCGGACGATCCGGGTCGTATGTTCCAGTTCCCTTATATTCATGCCGGAGCTGTATTCACACCCCCTGCATGGGTTAAGGACGCGGTGTTTTATCAGATTTTCCCTGAACGATTCGCCAACGGCAACCCAAATATTAGTCCGGAAAAGGTAGAGCCGTGGGGTGGTGAGCCGACACCTTTCAATTTCTTCGGCGGTGACCTTCAGGGCGTGATTGACCATCTGGATTACATCAGCGATCTTGGCATTAATGCGATCTACTTCACACCCATCTTTGAAGCCACCACCAATCACAAATACGATACCGAAGACTACCTGCAGGTAGACCGGCACTTTGGTGACGCAGATACCGTGAAACGACTGGTCGAGCTGTGCCACGCACGTGGAATTCGCGTACTGCTGGATGCCGTGTTCAACCATTCCGGGAAGACATTTGCTCCGTTTGTTGATGTGCAGAAGAACGGAGAACAATCCAAATACAAGGACTGGTTCCATGTACATGAATACCCGCTGGACGTGAAGGACGGCATTCCAACGTATGAGACATTCGGATTCGAAGCGCATATGCCAAAGCTGAATACGGAGAATGCTGAGGTTAAGGCCTATCTGCTGGAGGTTGCCGAGTACTGGATCAAGGAAGTGGGTGCGGACGGATGGCGGCTGGATGTGGCAGACGAAGTGGACGATGCATTCTGGCGTGATTTCCGCCGTGTAGTCAAAGCGGCTAATCCGGAGGCCTATATTCTGGGCGAAGTATGGAACGAGTCTTCCTCCTGGCTGCAAGGTGACCAGTTCGATGCGTCCATGAACTATCCGTTTACCGATGCCGTGAATGCTTTCTTGGTGAAAAATACGATGCACGCCGAACAGTTCGCAAACTCCATCGGGCGACAGTTATCCCGTTATCCGCTTCAGGCCAGCGAAGTGGCGTTTAACTTGCTGGACAGCCACGATACCCCGCGGCTGCTCACGCTGTGTGAAGGTGACCAGCGCAAGATGAAGCTGGCTGCGTTATTCCAGTTCAGTTATATGGGTGCTCCGTGTATCTATTACGGAGACGAGATTGGCATGGACGGCGAACATGATCCGGGCTGCCGTAAATGCATGGAATGGGATGAAGCAAAGCAGGACCGAGAGCTGTTTAACTTTTATCAGAAACTGATCTCCCTACGTCATGCTCATCCTGCCCTGCGTGCAGAAGGCACCGTTCGTTTCCTGCAGGCTCGTCCCGATGGCAGCCAACTGGTATTTGAGCGACAAAATGAGGAGGAACGCATTCTGGTTCTGTTCAATCGATCAGAAGAGACGGCTATTGTCGAGCTGGAGGCTGGTGACGAGGAATGGACCGAGTTATTCGGCGGAAACCATCGTACTGCCAAGGAAGATGGCATACTCGCCATTGAACTGCCCGCGTATGGATATGCCGTACTGAGTACTAGTCTCATATAAACACCAAGCTATACTTGCTCATATGCAAGACTGGAGTCTGTTCAGTTCATCGGCATATCAAACGAAATAGGCGCTCCCAGATCTGTTCCTGATCTGTGGAGCACCTATTTGATTTTGACGTTATTCATTATGGCCATGGATTACTCTGGCCGAACCAGCTGTTCCTTGAGCAACTGGATGGTGGCCTCATATTGTACAAGCCCCACTTGCAGACACAGACGCTGTGCAGGCGAAATACGTTCGCCGAATTCCTCCATCTGGCGCTGAAGTTCAGCGTATAACATTTCCTTTCGCTTCAACTGGCTGGATATCCAACCCGTTACGGTATCTTCATCCGCCAACTCTCCGAAATACAACCGCATCAGAAAATCAGAACGAAATACCTCAGCTTCCAAAGGACTCATTAAATAGGCGTGAAATTGCGTTGCTCCTTCAGGGGTCAATGAATACACGTTCTTATCAGGTTTCCCTTCCTGCTTCACCGATTCCTTAGTCAGCAATCCTGACTTTTCCATCTTCGCAAGTGTAGGATATATGGTGCCGAAACTGGCATCAAAGAAAAATGAAAAATATTGTTCAAAGTACTGCTTGATCTCGTATCCGGAACTTGGCTGATTGTGCAGTATTCCGAGGATGACATGCTGCGTGTTCATCGGTGTACCGCTCCTTTCCATTCCCCTTAACGTATCACAATCAGTACCCCTTGTTCAATGATCAGATGACGAAACGGTTGCTTTCAGAGCAACAGGCACAGCAGCAGGCTGGTCCTCCCTACGAGCTTCAGAACGTACCGGGCCGGAGCGTCTGATCCAGATGCAAAGCGCACCCAGAGTCAGTGTTACACCACCGATTACGGCGAGCAACATCGCATCCCGGCCAATTCCGTTTCCTCCGAGCACAAGGTTCATCATCCCTTCTACGGCATAAGTCGCTGGCAGATAATGACCGATCACTTGGTAGAAGTCAGGCATTACATCTCGCGGAATCGTTGATCCCGAGGACAGCATCAGCAGAGGCAACAACGCACTGTTTAACCAAGCCCCAGCATTGCCAAGCAACAACAAGCTCAACTGAGCCATGAGTATAAAAGATATGGTGACCAGCAACTGGAACAGCCATAACATGAACCAACTGGCTGCTGACGATACCCCCATAATGTGCATCATCCCCGATCCAACGAGTGAGACGATAAATGCCGCACCCAGATTAATAATGTTACGTGCCCAGAAGCGCTCCCATTTCCCTGCCCTGCCACTCAGTTCACCAGAAACCTTTTGCAGATTCATGCTTAGCAACATCGCTCCGGTAAACGTAGCCGTTACAATCAACATCGGTACCATCGAGAAAGCAAAATTATCAACAGGATTCAGTCGCTCCACCTCTGCCTCCACGCGTGAAGATAACCCTACCGCAAGCGCATCGGACTGATCAGCAGTCATACCGGATTGATTCAGCACTCCGTGAATAACCTCCTGTTGTACTTCACGGTTCAATGTCGCTGTAACTTGTGCGGCTACGTTCTGCATCACACTTTTCACGGTAGCCACGTTTGATTCGTTCATCACATACTTCACTGTCATCGGTTTTGACAAGTCTTCTGCCTGCTGCATGAAACCTGATGGAATCTCAATAATCATGTACACATCCCGGTCCGTTAACATCTGTCTCGCTTCTTGCATCGATTCAGATGTTTTGACCTCGAAATTCAGGCCCGCTGCCAGAGACTCGGCCACCGGTTCAGCCGCTACCCCATCTTCATTCACGATGGTGACAGCCAATTGAGTCATTCTTTCGTTAACCTGGTCGTATCCGCTAAGCCAGATGATGTTAAAAAAAACCTGAAACAGCACAGCCGTAATTAAACCTACAATGGTGGCTCCGTTTTTCAAAAACAGCAGACTCGTCTGGAAAATACCTTTCATTCTATCCATCTCCTTTAATTTTGTTTCGCTCCTATATATATCGTATTGATATATGACAACAATTAATATATCTAACCGATATATAGATCGTCAATGTTTTTGTTTTTCTTCGTTGGAAAAAGACAAAAAAAGCCGATACATCTCTTCACCAGGAAGATTTGTACCGGCTTTTCATATCATGTAAGGACTCTTCTTCACCTTTAATAATCAAGGCTAAAGGCAGGCTCCACAAGTTAGCGTTAGATTTAATTCATATCAATCCGATTTATGCCTTAGTTTCTACGTCATTTTCAGCAGGGGACTCCGGCTCAGGCTCGGCACGCTTTGCCTTTGGTTTAGCCAACTTCTGCATCATTTTGCGGCCGGTTGGTGTCTGGGCCAGTCCACCTTGGGCTGTCTCCCGATGGCGGCTCGGCATTGCACTGCCTACTTCCAGCATGACATCGATGACTTCGTCTGACGGAATGGCACTACGCACTCCGGCCAGGGCCATGTCAGCCGCAGCCAGCGCCGTAACTGCACCCAGTCCATTACGGACGATGCACGGGATTTCAACAAGGCCTGCGACCGGATCGCAGATAAGGCCCAGTGTATTTTTTAACGCCAAACCAACGGCATGAACAACCTGTTCCGGTGTACCTCCACGCAGTTCAACCATGGCACCCGCAGCCATGCCGATAGCGGAACCCACTTCCGCCTGACAGCCACCTTCGGCCCCGGAGATAAATGAATTATTGGCGATAACATAACCAATTGCTCCCGCACAGAACAACCCGTTCACCAAATGTTCGTCCGTCCAGCCAAATCGCTCCTGTGAACTGATAAACACACCCGGGATGATGCCGCAGGAACCGGCTGTTGGTGTAGCCACGATCCGACCCATGGAGGCATTCACTTCAGATACACACAGGGCATACGCCATGGCAAGTGCGGAAGCATCTCCTGAGCAAGTCTCACCCTTGCGAATGTACTCGGCCATTTTTTTGCCGTCTCCACCTGTTAATCCACTGCGTGATGTCGTATCTTCCGTTAACCCTTTGCGTACCGCTTCCTTCATCACCTGATAATATTCAGACATCTGCTTCACAACATCCGCTTCCGGTGTATTGGTCTCCTGAACTTGCTCCTCGATCATCAGCTGAGCAATGGTTTTGGATTCCGCTGTACAGATCGTATTCAGTTCGTGCAAATGTTTAAACCGCATCCGAATCAACTCCTCTCTTCAAATCGATAACACGAATGTCCAATACATGGTCCAGCTCCCTTAGACGCTTGAGCATATCAGGATTAGGCACACCATCCATTTCCATCGCGGTAAGCGCTTCGCCATCACGGGCTTTCCGGTCCACCTGCATATACCCGATGTTAACCCCGGATGAACTGATCGTGGACGTCACTGACGCGAGTACGCCCGCTTTATCCGCATGCCGCAGAACGAGTGTTGGAAACTCACCACTAATCTGAACACGAAAATCATTCATCGAATGCACGGATACGCTTCCACCACCAATGGATGCACCGATTAAGGAGCAGGCACGTTCTCCATGCCACAACTCAATTTTGACCGTATTAGGATGAGGAGCAGGTAGGCCACTTGTATAAAACTCAACCTCCATGCCCGCTTCCTCTGCGTATTGCTCTGCATCCGGGATACGCGGATCGTCTGTGACATAATCCAGCAGACCGCCGATCAGTGCCAGATCTGTTCCGTGCCCCTGATACGTATCTGCAAATGAACCGTACAGCGTCAGCCGGGCACGATCTGGCGTACATCCTAGCCACTGTCGAGCAATTCTCCCTAACCTTGCCGCTCCAGCTGTATGTGAACTTGAAGGCCCCGTCATCGACGGACCAATAATTGAGAAAACATCTTTAAATCGCACCTTGTAACCCTCCATTATTAATCATGATTCATATTTGTAAAATGTATTCGTCATTTCGATCCAGGAGTTTCATCCACAATGTCCCTTATTTAGGTATGATGACATCAAAAAAGGACAGAAGAAGGCCTTAGGCCCTCTCTCTGTCCTCGATACCTGAGAGTTTCATGATCAGCAGTGTCTCACGACAAGGGTGCACTGCCTGCGATTACAGACAAGTTCACCGGGCTGACTGATCATATACCCCTTGGGTGGCGCAGTTCGCGCACTCTCCAGAGTTGCGTCCAACGATGGTACATTTACCTGAGAGATTAACCACTGCGCCGGGTGCGCAGCAGCTTGCTCCTTCGGTGCCTGAACACTAGCCATTTGGCTCGGCTAACCCAGGTCTCTCCCGCTCGTTATCATCCGCTGTATTATCTTAATTCGATTCGAATTGGTATATTTCTAAATTTTTGATCAAGTATACCCATAGAGTAATGTACAATATCATATATGTCAACAAAAGTAACGTGTAATTATCATAAGTTCGATGTCTATTTTAACTGAAACGAATAGCATTCAGATTTCTCACTTCCGCTGAGGCACTCGTGACGTTGCTAGTTGTCGTAAATTGGATACTTATCGTGTATGCATTAGTCGTTGTAGTCGGGGATGTATCCACGTAAGTGTTGGAGGAAAGAAACCTCAACGTTCCCGAAGCATTACCGGTTCGTGAGAGTTGCAATTGATTAATTAAAACTCCGTTACGTCTCAGATTAATGTTATACGCAATACTCCAGTTAGACCCTACAACTATTGCTACTTGTGTACTATTATCGATTTTCACGCGTTGACCTGCCACTACAGGTACATTAAGTGTCTGAATCGTTGTTTCAGCTACTAATGAAAGACCCAACGCCGTGGTCTGGCTATCAGCAAACAAGGAAGAGTCTGCCGGAGCCGAAGCTGCAGTTGATCCCGTGGCACCTGTCGTACCGGTAGCCCCAGTCACTCCTGTTGTTCCTGTAATACCAGTGACTCCGGTCGTTCCCGTCAGTCCTGTTGCTCCTGTAACACCAGTGACTCCGGTCGTTCCCGTCAGTCCTGTTGCTCCTGTAACACCAGTGACTCCAGTTGTTCCCGTCAGTCCTGTTGCTCCTGTAACACCAGTGACTCCAGTTGTTCCCGTCAGTCCTGTCGCTCCTGTAACACCAGTGACTCCGGTCGTTCCCGCTACTCCCGTTACGCCTGTTGCACCTGTAACACCAGTGACCCCTGTCGTTCCTGTTATTCCTGTACTCCCGGTAATCCCCGTGGCTCCAGTAGACCCTGTCTCTCCCGTACTCCCAGTAACTCCCGTCACTCCAGTAGACCCTGTCCCTCCCGTACTCCCGGTAATCCCCGTCACTCCAGTAGACCCTGTCTCTCCCGTGCTCCCGGTAATCCCCGTCACTCCAGTAGACCCTGTCTCTCCCGTGCTCCCGGTAATCCCCGTGGCTCCAGTAGACCCTGTTTCTCCCGTGCTCCCGGTAATCCCCGTGGCTCCAGTAGACCCTGTCTCCCCTGTGCTCCCGGTGACTCCAGTCGTTCCTGTTATTCCTGTACTCCCAGTAACACCCGTCACTCCGGTAAGCCCTGTCTCTCCTGTGGTCCCCGTACTTCCAGTAGCGCCCGTGACTCCTGTCACTCCGGTAGATCCTGTCTCCCCCGTGGTCCCAGTGACACCGGTCTCTCCCGTCGATCCCGTAGTTCCTCCAGGAGGACCAGTAACTCCTGTCAGTCCTGTAACACCTGTAGCCCCTGTAGGACCAGTTGTTCCCGCAACCCCTGCTGTCCCTGTAGCTCCAGTCGCACCCGTTACCCCGACTAGACCGGGGTTCGCTCCTAACAATTCCTCAGACACCAA
This sequence comes from Paenibacillus sp. FSL E2-0151, assembly GCF_037993015.1. Classification (NCBI taxonomy): domain Bacteria; kingdom Bacillati; phylum Bacillota; class Bacilli; order Caryophanales; family Paenibacillaceae; genus Paenibacillus; species Paenibacillus sp. FSL E2-0151. Next base: position 581,248 of record NZ_CP150308.1, on the reverse strand, counting down.
ACGATGTGCCGTTACCAGTTGACCGTTCTCGTTTTTCCCCCATACCGAAATCTGAACTTCATCCTCCGCATCATCACCTGTGATAAATATAAACTCAAATGCATCCAAATCTGCATAATAGTCATTTGTTATAACCTGGTTAGGCAAAACATTAAACAATTCCTCAACGTATAGTGTGCGAACACCATTCAAATAATATCCTTGAACCAGAACGGTAGAGAAACTAGTGAGACTCCAATTGTCTAATTTCACTGTAATTCTCTGTGTAGGACGCTCGCCGCTTCCCACCACTATATTATTTTCTATTGGCCCTGTTGATAAAACAGCCATCCTGCGATGCCCCTTTCTCCTGCCTCCATCACCAAATCAAGATTGTCTTCTATGAATATGCATATTGAACTGTAAACGTGAAGTTGCCCTCTTGCCTTTTTGGAGTGGACTGAAAGGAGATCGAATAGATATCCACCACACCAAAAGGAGAATATACAAAAAAAGCTGCCGCTCGTTTCTGCGGCAACCTTATTGTTATTCTTTAGCTCATCTAGACGGATTGGAAAAGGTCAGTTCTTCCGCCCAAGCTTGCAGCTTTGCCTTTGTCCATCCTTCGTTTTCACCCATGATGGAGTACCGCAAGCCATTCTCACTCCATGATATGTTCCGAATGCTCTTCATATATGAACCCTCGGTGTTACGAACCTTAATCTCGGCTTCATCCGGTATTAGTGTATCGTCCACATTTTCTTCCGGCATCTTGAATACCGTCAGGCTGACTTCTACCTTGTCGTTACTTACATAATACAAGGTTACTTCATCTCTGCTCAGCTCACCGCGCGATGTAGACATTTCGATCCGTGATAGTTCGAATTCTCCACTCATGTCCTGTAGGAACGGCTGTTCCAACGCTTTTTCCGCTTCCTCTAGGGTCACTTCGGAATTCTGCATCATATCGTTCAAGTCCTTCACATCGACCTCCTCAGGGATGTCAATTACGAAAGTATCCTTTGTGAATTCAGGGTCATACTGAATCGGATCATAGACCATTTCTGATTTTCCATCCCCATACGCGCTGTTTACTTTGACAATCATCCACGTTTTGGGATCTACCCAATACTCTGAAGATATGGAGAATGCGCCTTCTTCTTTTGGTGTCAATTCAATATGAATGACGTCCTGTCCATGAAGTTTCTCCTGTCCCATCATATTCACATCATGCGTAGTACGTAACCGCTCTAGTTGATCGAGCAATATTTGCTTCTGGGTTTGATTAGGTTGTTGTGACACGGATGATGCATCCATGGAATATGCTGCCCCTGTTTCTTTTTCATATATGATGATCTTCTTTCCATCATTAACTGCGTAACTGACATTGCCATTCTCTGATGTTTCCGTGCGCTTTCGTCCGGTTTCACCATCTACCCATTCCTTAATTTGCATCGTGTTAGTCAGCTTGTCATCCGCCCATATCTTCATCACACCTTCCGCATAATACGAGGCGGGTTCTGTTTCTGCTGAGACAACCTTCTCAATCATCTCATCTCCTGACATAGCCAGCATATCCTTCTCCGCGCAACCTCCAAGCAGGGCGCCTGCCAACACAGCAGTACCCAGCATCATCCATCCTTTTTTCATCATCTTATCCACCCTCTCTGCGTTTACATTCTCCATGTTCAGGCAATCGGCATGCTGCCAGCGTTCCATATCCTTCGTATGACCACATGCGCATATCCCCTCCGTGCTTTATTGCAACCCGTTTGGCTATACTCAATCCCAATCCCGAACCACCTGCATATGTCTTCTCCTCCTGATTCTGGTGTTGAACATAGGGTTCGAAGATACGAATGAGCTGTTCCTCAGGAATAGCAGGACCTTCGTTTTGTACTATGATCAATGTTGCTCCCGCCCTGTAGTTATCCAATTCAGCTCTAAGCGAAGGAATAATCCATTCAGGAAGCTCCCAATCTGAAGCAATAACCCCTAGTCCCATTACACCGTTCGTCCTTGTGTGGCGTAGTGCATTATTTATCAGATTATCTGTCAGGCGCATCAGTTGTTCCGGATGAACTCGGTACAGTTGATCTGTGCGGACATCCATCTTCACGTCAATCTGACCACGCTCGGCAAGTCCCTCATAGCTCCCAAGCAGCATATCAAAAAACTCTTCACCTTCCACCTTAACCATGGCCATCTCCGATTCACTGGAACCCAACGCCGTATACATCTCAAGTTCACTAATCATCTGTTTCATCCGCTCCACATTTCCGAGCAGCACATCCTGATATTCCTGCCTTTCAAGGCGTTTCAGTTGACGATCACCGTTAAGTACTTCCGTATAGGCACTAATGGACATCAACGGTGTTTTCAGATCATGGGATAACGAGGCGATCATGAGCTCTTTTTCTTTTTGCTCCCTCTCCACATCGGCCTGAGTATGTCTGATCTTGTCTTGCATTGCATCAAACTGTTGGAGCAAGATGCCCATTTCATCATGACGAACAGGTACCACATCCGTAGCAGCCTCTCCCCGTGCAAAAGCATCCATTCGTTCTATGAGATATTTCATCGGCCGAAAGAGCTTTCGGGATAGCAACCACAGCACTGTTCCGTATAACAGAATAAAGAAAGTAGCAGCGAGACCCATGACCCAGGTAGTCCGCAAGGATATGCCTTCCAGCCAATCTCCACGCAGCATGACGATTTCGTAAATGCCGACCAACTCACCCTTTTCCCATACGGGTTTCTTCAACGAGAATGTACGATGACGAATCTGTAAGTTGTACAAATTACGATACAGCTCCGCCCCCCCAACGGTGTAAGCTCCAGCAGACCATGTACTCCCCTCTGATGTGTACACCCGAATCCCTGTTGGTAAATACAGAGCAAAGTTCACCCGACCATTCTCCAATTCAGAGAGTGCAGCGAAAGCATCAGGCGAGTGCAGCTGGTACAGTCCCGGGTCAGATAAAGCCAGTTCAATAGGAGCCAATTGTCCGGACAACTCCACATATTCCGTTACGGCACGCTGATCATTGTAATAGTTATACAGGGAGTACAGCGCCCACCCAGCAGCGACAGGCAGCAGCATTACAATGAGGAAGGCAAGCATTAACCAGTACTTCAACTTCATTCCTCAGGCTCCCCCACGAACCGGTAACCACTGCCCCACACCGTCTGAATCCAGCGTGGATGATGGGGCTCGTCACCAAGCTTGGCCCGAAGGCTCTTCACATGAACTGTTACTGTACTCGAGTTCCCCGCCTCTGGCTGACTCCAGACATGTTCATACAGTTCCGCCTTGGTAAACACCCGGCCCGGATGAGAAGCAAGCAGTATGAGCAAAGCCCATTCCTTGTTGGTTAGTGCCACATGTTCTCCATGAACCTGTGCGCGCTGATTCAAATAATCAATCGATAACCCATCGTTATACTGTCTATCTGTCGAATCCGGCTCCACGCCCTGATATCTGCGGTACCTATTCAGATGAGATTTAATGCGAGCTGTAAGTTCCGTTAGACTGAAGGGCTTCGTAATATAATCGTCAGCTCCCAGCCCAAGCCCCCTGACTTTGCTCTCTTCCTCGATTCGAGCACTCATCATGAGCAGCGGAACATCGCTGATCAGTCTAATGTTTTTGCATACCGTGAACCCATCCATTTCCGGCAGCATCAGATCCAACAAGACTAATTGATAGGTTCCCTCCCTAAAGTCTTCCCAGCTCTCCAAACCGCTTGATGCCCAAGTTACCCCATAACCCTCATGACGTAGATGATCTCTCAAAATACGGGCAATCTCCGGATCATCCTCCACCAGCAATATATTCTCGCTGTCTCTCATCGCTGCTTCATCCTCCCATGACTATATTGTAGCTAAGAAAAGTTGACTCTCCTCAGAGTTTATACTTTCTTCATAAATGTCCATTAAGATCGTTATCTAATGCATGCAAAAAGAGCACCCCGATTGTTCAGGACGCCCAGGTAATATTCACAATCTTAATCCTAAGTTATAGCTCCTAGAAAAGGAAACACCTCATAACTCATAGAAGATGCTCTCGTTCTGTACATAGGGTCTACAATACTTACTGCACAGCTTCGGCATGCGATCTTTCATCCATTCGTGCCTCGACTCATTCGCCATCTGAAAAGCATAATAACCCAGTGTAAAGATCAACATGAACCCTTCCATCAATCGAATATCACGATCCGTCAGTGGTGCGATCTGTTGGGTATAACCGGATAAAAATATGTCACGTTCCTCCCGATTGAACATAAGTGCTGCCCCTCCGGCATCAAAAAGATAATAACCATAACCGTGTAGACAGAAATCAATCATGGAAATCCCCTGCTCCGTTATCAGCAGATTGTTGCGAGTAATATCCCCATGAATGATCCCCCATGTCCCTGCGTGCTGCGGGTATGTTTCTAACTGCTCATTAATGTTCTCAAACGTCTCACGAAGCAGATCGAAGTCTTCCGTTGTAAAAATCCCCAGTCGGACGCCTTCTTCTAGCTGCCCGAGCATGACCAAGTTCTCATGGCTATTGCCATATGCCGGCCGCACCTTTGTTCGATCTGTCTGATTCTGCTCACGCCCATATTGATGAATCATCTGCAGCTGTGCCCCCAGATCATAGATCTGCTCTGTTGTCAGGCGTTCTCCCTGCTGGATGTCCCTTCCCTCAATCCACTCCAGTACTGTACAGCAGATTTCTTTACCTGCCTCACTTGTCCATACCGTGACCCATTCACCCGATACATTCCGTACCGGATGCTGCACGCGCAATGCTGTCGTTGCGTTTAACTCATGAAGCAGGTTCATCTCTGCCTCCAGCGCAGGAAGCGTATGCTGAATGCCGGTCATACTTGCATATGCGGCTTGATGGATACGTAGCAGATACTTCTGCCCGCTTGCTTCATCAACGACATGATATGTCAGATTCTCATTATGACGAATATATGAAACGACAGGTTTCTCAATAGTGTAGTTCTGTATAATCTGAGCTGCCATATGGTCGTAAGACATCTGATCCGTAGTGATTATCAACATCTCCTTCGAAGTCATGTAAACGTTCTCCACACTAAATATCGTAGCATAATGTTTATCCCGCATACAGAAAATCCCACTAAAATTATAAATTAAAAAAGCACAACCCCCGAACAACCGTCCAGGCATTGTGCTTTCTTTTGTCTCTATTATTTCTTAATCTCTTTGTCTATTACTCTATGTTACACTCCATGATCCAATTAACCGAAACGACCCATAATGTATTCTTGCGTCAGACGATTGTCCGGGTTCGTGAAAATATGCTCTGTATCCCCGTGTTCAATCATGTTCCCCAGGTAGAAATAAGCCGTATAATCCGAGATGCGTGCCGCCTGCTGCATATTATGGGTAACAATGACGATCCGCAGCTCCTTCTTGAGTTCGGTGATCAATTCCTCAACCTTACCCGAAGATACCGGGTCAAGTGCAGATGCCGGCTCATCGAGCAACAAAATCTGCGGATCAACAGACAAAGCGCGAGCGATACACAGGCGCTGCTGTTGTCCGCCAGAGAGAGACAGAGCTGACTCATGCAGTCTGTCTTTCACTTCGTCCCAGAGCGCAGCACGACGCAAGCTTTTTTCCACAATTTCATCCAGTGCCTTCTTACTCTTCGTACCACGGTAGCGGGGGCCAAACGCGATATTGTTGTAGATGGACTTATGAAAAGGATTTGGCTTCTGCCACACCATGCCAATCTTCTGGCGAAGCTTGATTACATCGGTTCCAGGCTCATTCAGATCGTTACCGTCCATCCAGATATGTCCCTCTGTACGGGAACCGGCAATCTCGTCGTTCATCCGATTCAGCGAACGGAGGAATGTGGATTTACCGCAACCAGACGGCCCAATAAGAGCCGTTACGCTTGCTTCAGGAAACGTCAGGCTAATCTGCTTGACCGCCTGGAAATGTCCATAATATATGCTTAACTGTTCCGTACCAAAAGGTATGGCCATGTTGGTTCCTCCTTATTTCGAAGCTGTCATGCGGCGGAATACAACCCGACCGATCCAGCGTGCACTTAGATTGAACGCCAGCACGAGAATGACAAGCACGGCGGATGCCCCTGCTGCCACTTCTTTGGAATCTGGCCCAATACCTTCACTATTCACTTTCCAGATATGGACAGCAAGTGTCTCTGCCGGACGGAAAGGATTAAGCGGTGATCTTGGACTCGCCGGATTCCAATCTGTAAAGTCCAATGGTGGACTACTCATACCTGCGGTGAACATCAGCGCTGCTGCTTCGCCAAAGATCCGGCCCGATGCCAGGATCGTACCCGTAATCAAGCTCGGCAATGCCACAGGCAGTAGAATGGAAGTGATAATCTTCCACTTGGACAGTCCAAGCGCCAGACCTGCTTCTTTCTGTTCCTTCGGAACGGCACGGAAGGCCTGCTCCGTAGTCCGCACCATCAGTGGCAAGTTAAAGATCGCCAGAGCCAAGGCACCCGAGATCAGGGAGAAACCAAGACCAAATTGATTTACTAGCAGCAAGAGACCAAACAAACCGATAACGATGGATGGGAATGATGACAATACTTCAACGACCAGACGAATGAAGCTGGTAATCTTGCCTGGTTTGGCGTATTCCGCCATGTAAATCCCGCCGCCCCATCCGAGTGGAATGGTAACAAGCAAGGTCAGAACAAGCAAGAATACGGAGTTGAAGAGCTGTGGACCAATCCCGCCGCCACCCTTAAGCAACTGTGGTGCACTTGTAAGGAAGTTCCAGCTAATATGTCCAATGCCTCTATACATGATGAAGCCAAGCAGACCGAGCAATAGAATAACAATGAACAGGGCTAGTACAACGATAACGGATGTTGCAATTTTATCTACCGTCTTTGCCTTCATTTTCATACCCGGTTTCTCCTTTCAAGCAGGCGAACCAGAATGACGAAGACAAATGTCATCACCAACAGGACAAGCGCCATACTCCACAGTGCATTGTTATGAACAGAACCCATCGTGGTGTTACCCATGCTGAGTGTAATTACACTTGTTAATGTTGAAGCTGATTCAAGCAAGGATGTTGGAACATGCGGTGCATTACCGATAACCATCTGCACAGCAAGTGCCTCACCAAAAGCACGGGCCATACCCAAAACGACACCTGTCAACAAAGCTGGCAAAGTCGTTGGGATAATGACACGGTAGATGGTTTGCCAGCGAGTGGCACCCAGTGCGTAGGAGGATTCACGCAATCCTTTTGGCAATGCGGACAATGCATCTGCCATAATACTTGTCACCGTAGGAAGAATCATTACCGCGAGAACAAGACATCCGGCTGCAATCCCGACGCCTGTTCCGCCAAAGATACCGCGCAACAAAGGTACGATGACACTCAGACCGATAAATCCGTATACAACGGATGGAATTCCGGACAAGAGCTCAATCGCAGGCTGCAAGATCTTTTTGCCTTTACCCGGAACAATCTCTGTCATGAAGAGCGCTGCACACAGGCCAAGCGGACTTGCGATCAATGCTGCAAGCAAGGTTGTAATGAAAGAACCTGTGATGAACGGTAATGCCCCGTAGAACGCAGGTTCTCCGGTCGGATTCCACGTCTTTCCACCAAGGAATTCGCTGATGCTTATTCCATTTTGGAAAAATGTGGATAGTCCCTTAGACGCTACAAAATAAACAATGGAAAACATGACAACGATCAGGAAAACGACACAAATCGACGTATAGATCCGTCCCGTCCACTCTTCCCAATAATGTTTCTCTTTTAAGGGCCGGCGCGGTTTCAACTTGTTATTCATTACCGTTCCCCCTTCGGTCTGTTCCATAACAACCATCCTTCTATAGTAGAATTAATGCAAAATATGGGATTATTTTAGAGCAAACCGCGTAAAGAGGCGGGACCTTAGTCCGCCTCTTTCGCTGTATGCGCAAGTTCAAAGATTACTCAACCACATTACCTGCTGCATCGCGTTTTACTTTCATACCTGACATTGGAATGTATCCAAGTTCTGTCACGTCGTTTTGTTGAATTTCGTCACTCAAGATGTAATCCAAGAATGCTTTTGTTGCTGCATCAGGCTCACCTTTTGTGTACATGTGCTCGTAAGCCCACACTGGATAAGTTCCTGCTTCTACGTTCTCAACTGTTGCTTCTACACCTTCGTATTTCAACACTTGCAAGCTGTCATCCAAGTAAGACAAGGCGAGGTAACCAATAGCACCTGGCGTTTCAGCTACCAATTTTTTTACGTTACCAGAAGAATCTTCTTGAATCGAACCTTGGATATCACCCATTTTTGCACCCAATGCATACTTCTCAAAAGTTGCACGAGTACCGGAACTGCTCGGACGGTTTACAATAACGATTGCTTTATCCGCGCCGCCAACGTCTTTCCAGTTTGTTACTTTACCGGAGAAGATGTCGACCAGTTGTTGCTTCGTCAAATCTTCTACACCTGCATCTTTGTTGCTAACTGGCGCCATAGCTACTACTGCTACTTGATGGTCAACCAGTTCTTTTACTTTGGCTTCGTCCTCCAGTTTCTCTTCTGCAAATACATCAGAGTTACCGATTGTAGCTTGTCCGTCAGATACTTGTGTCAAACCAGTACCACTACCGCCACCTTGAACTTGAACCGTTACGTTCTTATATTCATCAACTGCCATAAATTTCTGTCCAGCTTGTTCTACCAGAGGTAGCAATGCTGTCGATCCGACTGCCAGAATGTTACCGCTAAGCTCAGTAGCAGCTTCTCCTGATCCATTGCTTGCGGCACCCTCTGTACCAGCGTCATTTTTCGATCCGCATGCTGCGAGAACCAGTACGAACGTTAAGGTCATCAAAATAAACGGCAACTTTTTAAACATGTTTTGTTTTCCTCCCCCAATGTAGTGATGGCGTTTTGTGAATTTGTTTGTTCACCATCAACTCTTTACTCATTGTAGTTTCGGTATGTCATCTTAAAATCAGTGTTTTGTAAACGCAATGTTAAAAATATCGGCAGCATTTTGAAAATCATCTGAGACAAGTTGCGCTGAAGTGGCCGCTTCGGGAACGGACGTTGTTTCAATCGCTGTTATCCCCGGATTTATATGATTTACTTTTTTCAAGGAATACATCCGGGGATAAAGGCGAACGCTTCGCTTTTCCACAATCGTTCCGTTCCCTGCGCTGTGTCAGCGCTCGTTGGATCTCAGGCATTTCAATCTCCTGCCTGGGAAGTAGGCAAAAAAGGCCAGCCCTATAAAAGGCTGTCCTTGTGTAAATACTTAATGTAGATATTGAATCAATCCGTTATATAGAACAATCAACTGCCTCACAGCCAGTGCATGGCACCAGGTGGTTAGAGAATTTATGCAGATTTCATAGTTGTTAAGGCTTTTTTATCTGACGGGTCGCTTGAATTACTTTTTGGTTGATATACAGGTTTCTTTAACAATCCAATCATACAAGCTGTAATGATGGAACCAACTAAAATACAGACAATATACAATAATGGATTACTTGCCGCAATGGGAATAACAAAGATTCCACCGTGAGGAGCTTGTAACGAAATACCTAGAGCCATGCACATTCCTCCACCAATCGCTGCACCTACAATATTGGATGGAATAACTCGCAAGGGATCATTTGCGGCAAACGGAATCGCGGCTTCTGTAATAAACGACGCACCCATAATATAAGCGGCTTTACCTGCATTACGTTCTTCGATTGAAAATTTATTCTTAAATAATGTTGTAGCTAATGCAATACCCAGTGGCGGAACCATACCTCCAACCATCAGAGCAGCAGAAGGTTCAAAGATTTGATTGGCGAACATCGCCAGTCCAAATGCAGATGCTGTTTTGTTAATCGGCCCTCCCATATCAGATGCCATCATTCCTGCCAGAAGTGCTCCTAATAAAATAGCATTAGAACCTGTTAAACCATTTAGCCAACCTTGTAACGACTCATTGATCCAAGCCATTGGACTGTTGATGACAAAATACATAATCAAGGCGGTTATAAATGAACCTACTAATGGCAAGATCAGTACAGGTGACAGGCTTTGCAGTGAGTCAGGAATGCCTTTGACTAATTTTTTCAGAGCTATGATCGTATAACCGGCGATAAATCCAGCCAACATACCTCCCAAAAAGCCGGAACCTCCAATAGTCGCCAGCATCCCACCAATCATACCAGGTGCCAATCCTGGACGGTCAGCAATACTATACGCAATATACCCTGCTAATACAGGAACCATCAAGGCAAAAGCAGCACTACCCCCTGCTGTACTTAAAAAAGCGGCGAAAGAATTATAGTCCGGGCTATTTGGGTCAGCCGCATGAATACCAAACATAAACGAAAGCGCAATCAATATACCGCCTGCCACTACAAAAGGAATCATAAAGGATACACCATTCATAATATGGCTGTATATTTTAGGCTGCTTTATACGTGTTTTTTCTTTTGCTTCTTTAAGAGTACTGTTGCCTTGATTCAAAACGACACCTTTTCCAGCAATCGCATCTTCAATTAACTCTTGTGCATGATGAACTCCATTTTTGACAGAGGTTTTGATCACTGGACGATCGCCAAAAACATCCATATCGACTTTGACATCTGCCGCCACAATAATACCATCAGCTTCAGCAATATCTTCAGGAGTCAATTGATTTCCAACACCTGTTGATCCATTGGTTTGCACTTTAATGTGTACACCGAGTTCCTTGGCCGCATTTTTCAATGCTTCCGCGGCCATAAACGTATGGGCAATTCCTGTAGGACAGCCTGTAACTCCAACCACTTTTTTGCCAGCATACTTTTTAGGACGTTGAAGCGCCTGCGTATCTTGCTCTTCTGCCTGTTCAAATAAACGGACAATCTCTTCTTGATCTCGAGCAAGGATAAGTTTCGCTCTAAATAGTTCATCCATCAAAAAGGTCGAAATTTTGGATAATGTTTGCAAATGCTCTGATGAAGAGCTTTGATCGACTGCAATCATAAAAAATAAATTACATGATTCGGTACTATATTCAATACCGCTTAATGATCTGCCCATAATAATGGCAGGGGACTGTACTCCAGTAGACTTGGCATGTGGAATGGCTATTCCGAATCCCACTTCTGTAGGAACCTGTTCTTCACGTGCCCAGATATCTTTTTTAAATTGCTCAATATCGCTTAAATAGCCGTTATCGTTTAACTTTTGCGACAATTCATCTATTAATTCTGCTTTGGTCGTAGCGGTGACATCTAATATGATATTTTCTGGTTTTAAGACATTAGAAATCTTCATGATGGATCTCTCCTCTTAAATTTCTCCCAGTCTATAAAGGGATGCTTTACCTGTAGAACCGAACAGATCCATTTTTTTCTTCACCAGTTCTGTTGCCGCTTTGGTCGCCTCAGGCATCAGTTGATCCGGTTCATATGCTTTCGGATTCGCATCGAGTGTCGCTCTTAATTGGTTGTAGAATGCTCGCTTCATATCGGTTGATAAATTGATCTTCGCTATCCCATGCTTCACGGCTTCTCTAATCTCTTCATCAGGATTATCTGATCCACCATGCAGCACTAACGGAATTTTTACTTTTTCATGAATTTGTTTCAAACGATCGATTTTGATCGAATGATCTTTGGATTGAGGATAAATACCATGTGAAGTACCTACAGCGACAGCAAGTGTATCGATACCTGTTTGTTCTACAAAAATCGCCGCTTCTTCTGGATTCGTATACAGTATCTCGTCAGCCCCACCTTCCGAGCTGCCTTCATTACTCCCAATCGTACCTAGTTCACCTTCTACAGATACATCGACCAGATGAGCCAGTTCAACCGCTTCCTTGGTTGCCGCAATATTTTCCTCAAAAGGTAAATGAGATGCATCCATCATGACTGATGTATACCCATTGCGAATCGAACGCGTAATATCTTTGATCGTCGCTCCATGATCCAGATGAATAACAAACGGTACTTTGGACTTGGATGCCGCTTCTCGCACATAAGCTATAAACCCATCAGTGACTAGATCAATTTCATTCGGGTGAATCTGCATAATTGCAGGCGAATTCTGCTCCTCTGCGGCTGTAATGACCACTTTGACGAACTCGCTATTGGCTACATTAAATGATCCGACTGCAAATTTATTTTCATACGCTACTTTAAGTAAATCTTTCATATTAATTAACATTTGAATTCCTCCTAGATTTATTTGGAAGACCAGACTTCCAAAAATTCATCGTAATTGGTGATATGGAGTAGTTTTTCTGTCATATTGGTCTGTTTAAACACATCGTAAATTTCTTCGAAAAATTTGGTGTTATTCACCTTCTGATTTTTCGGCGGAATAAACAGAAAAATGATCTGCGCCATCTGATCACCCCATAGCATTTTCTGCTTATTAATCGCTACCAGTACACGTAGTTTTTTGTTATCTCCACAATCAAATGGATGGGGCATCGCGACTAAACTCCCAATATTGGTACTCGACATTTTTTCTCTTTCCACAATACTGGTATATAAATGCTGAATATCGCCTAGTTCTGTAAGTTTTTTTAACAAATCAATTGGATTGTCTTCATTTAGGAAAAAAACATCATCTGGTGATAAATAATATTTGAGTAGTCCACGATTTAACTGAATCGAAATATTCTTCATATCATCACTTGTAATCATTTCACTTACCAGAATGATATTTTGTACATTTAACTGCTGTTGTTCGGCAATCTCGCTCGTTGTGATAATCGTTTCAATTCCTTCGGGAAGAAGATGTATTTCATGATTAGCTAATAGACTATCGATTCTAATATTCGGAAAATAGAGATTAATCTTACGCTCCAATAACTTGCCGACTAATAGATTTTTGCCATAAATAATTGCAATCCGTTTTCTGTTATCTTGAGAGTTCTCAATAATGCCCATAATGTGTAACGTCAAGTAACCGATTTCATTTTCGGGTATTTTGATATTTAAGCAAAATTGCAATTCTTTTGCCAACACAACTGCGACATTATAAGCATTGGTATATTCTGATTTTATTTGAGCAATAAAAGGATTTTCGACAGGGAAATAATACTTTAATGGGTATAATGATTTGGTAATATGAGCTAATAATCGATCAAGTAACTCTTGGTTTTTGTAGCTGATGAATCCATATTGCTCTCCAACTTTTTGGATCACTGATTTGATTTTTTGTTCCATTTCATTCACGTGTTCATGCCCGATTTCTTCATTCTTTTTAGGTAAGATCTGCAATGCAATCAGCAGGTAACCTAAATACTGATACTCATATTCATCAAAAGGGATATCCATTTCTTGAGCCAGACGGATCAGAATAGATTGGGCTATTTTTAATTCTTCAAAGCTTGTATGATCCAACCTCATATCCTGTTCAGTTATTTTTTGTGCCAGACTTACTCGTTTAAGACTGATCAAAACATTCACACAGATCGAGAATAATTCTTGAAAACTTAGCAATAAATTATACTTGGCAACCTCTTCTTCAATACAAGCGTAGATAAAATGAATAGAAGATTCATTGAACCAATCGCCAAAATAGTATTGCAGTGCTTCGTCTATCGGCATGTGTTTGAGACAATCGGTAGTGACTAGTTTTTTGAGCAAAATCCGTTTCTCAACTTCGCTTCCTTTAAGCCGGATACCTTGGAAAATAATCGCTTCAATTTCAATGTTCTGCTTTTCTGCTTGAATCGTTTGCACTAATTTTTGCACGTCTTTACGGATCGTCTGAGTCGAAAAATAAAGCGTTCTAGCCAGATCCTCATACGTAATAAAATCAGTCTGCGATAACAGTGCTTTGATAATATGAAATGCTCTTTCTTCGTCATCATCTTCATTTTTATACAGGCTGGATAAATCCCCGACTAATTTGTATCCTTTGCGAGTATTGCCAATAATCATTGCTTTATCTAAATAATTTTCATTCATTTCTTTGATGTCATTGCGAATCGTTCTAGTCGTTACATCAAATAGATTAGCTAATTCGCTTCCACTCACAAAATCATGCTCAGATTGTTTTAAATGCTCTAATAGCTTAATGTAACGTTTTCTCATTTGGCTTTCCTCCTTACACACATACTAATGCAAGCGCTTTATATCCACCAAGCCTATACTCTTTCCTAATAGTTAGGAAGTGATCGTGTATTCGTTTATGATACCCACTTTTTTAAATTCTAAGTTAGTATTCTATTTAAGAATCGTTTGGGAAGGAAAACAGAACACAAAAAAACCAACCTTCTAAAAAGGTTGGTTTTTTTGTATAGTACCACTACATCCATGACAATAAACGCGATCCCTACAAACACTAGGCCCTTAACGGTTTGTTCTGGTTCCAAATGTAATTACGATTGTACTAACCTATAATCCATAGCCATAGCGCCAATCCGGCCAACGTAATTAACAATGTCGGAATCGTCAGAATGATACCTGCTTTGAAATAGTAACCCCATGTAATCTTTACACCTTTGCGGGACAACACATGCAGCCACAGCAATGTGGCAAGTGATCCAATTGGGGTCATTTTGGGACCCAGGTCGGAACCAATGACATTGGCATAGATCAATGCTTCCTGAATAATACCTTCGGTATGTGCGCCCTGGATGGCTAGCAGGTTAATCAACACGGTCGGCAGATTGTTCATCACCGATGATAATACAGCAGCGATAATGCCCATCCCGAGCGAAGCAGCCAGCAGACCATGCTCTGCTATGGCATCCAGCCAGCGGCTCAGATGATCCGTTAACCCTGCATTACGCAGTCCATATACGACGATATACATGCCCACCGAGAACACCACAATCGACCATGGCGCTTCCTTGATTACCCGTTTCAGATCAACAGCCTCGCTCTTGCGTGCCAACAAAGCGAACAGCAACGCAACGGAGCCAACGATAACCGACACGGGAATCGGCAGAAACTCACTGGATGCATAGGCAACCAATAACAGCCCAAGCATGAACCAGGCGATTCGGAACATCCGTGGATCACGTATCGCTTCCTTGGGGTCACGTGCCGCGGAGATGTCGTAGCGAAGGGGTATGCTTTTGCGATAGAACAAAAACAACATCCCCGTACTCGCTACGATGGAGAACAGATTGGGCACAACCATGCGTACAGCATACTCCACAAATGTAATGCCAAAGAAATCGGCCGAAACAATGTTAACCAGATTGCTGACGACCAGCGGTAACGACGTGGTATCGGCGATAAACCCACTCGCCATCACAAAAGCCAACACCATGCGCTCATCAAACTTCAATGCACGCACCATGGCCAGCACAATTGGCGTCAGAATGAGCGCGGCACCGTCATTCGCGAACAAGGCAGACACCGCGGCTCCCAGCAGAATGGAGTAGAAGAACAGTCTGCGACCGTCTCCTCCAGCCAGCCTAGCCATATGAAGGGCAGCCCATTCGAAGAAACCCGTCTCGTCGAGAATGAGCGAAATCATAATAATGCCAACAAAGGCTAGCGTTGCATTCCATACAATGGATGCTACATCCGAGGCATCATTTAAACTGACAACTCCACATAGCAGAGCAAGCAATGCCCCACCCGAGGCAGTCCAACCGATACCCAATCCACGAGGTTGCCAGATCACCAAGGTGATCGTTACTACAAAAATCAGTATTGCTACGTATACCATAGAGCCTCCTGCTGTACCCTGTATCAATATATTATTTCGTTAATTCAATCTTATACTGTAAGATTACACCGCTCTATGCGCGGAATGACCAGACGATATATTTATACAGGGCAACAGGAATATTGTCTATCTTTATTTTCTTTTAATATAAAATTTGTGGTAAGTTATGGTGTTCCTAATTTTAGAATTTATTCTTTACCCTTATCCTTCGGTGTATCCTCCACCATCTTGAACATGCCAAGCAATCCTTGTAATTGTTCCGCCATGCTATTCAGGTGTGCCGAGGATGATGCAATCTCTTCTACCGATGCCAGTTGTTCTTGCGAAGATGCCGACACGGATTCTGTATTCGCAGCCGATTCCTGGGTCACATTCGAAATATCACTCATCGCCTTGGCAACGTGGGATGCACCGCTCTCCAGTTGTTTCGTTGTTGCGGACAAGTCATCCAATGTATGAACAGCATCTTCCACCGCCTCCCGAATCTGAGCAAAGGATTGTCCTGACGTATTCACGGCCTGAATTCCTTCTCCTACCCGGGTCTGAGCCGCATTCATAGCGATTAGAGCGGCATCCATGTCCTGACGGATATTATGAACCACCTCACCGATCTGCGCTGCCGAACTTCCGGATTCTTCTGCCAGTTTGCGTACCTCACCGGCTACAACTGCAAACCCACGACCCGCATCCCCCGCTCTTGCCGCTTCAATAGAAGCATTTAATGCGAGCAAGTTTGTTTGTTTGGAGATGGATGCAATGACATCAACCATGCTACCAATCTCAACGGAACGGGCATTCAGAGATTGAACCACCGTCCCCAGCTGCTCCACCGTTTCCTGGATACTGTTCATCTGCTCCACAGCCTGTCCTGCTGCCTCATTCCCAGATGAAGCCGCTCCGGACGTATGCCGCATATTCGCCGTAATCGACTGCACACGCTCCGACATCATTCGAACATCTTCTGCCATTCGGCTCATCTGTCCCGATCCGTCTTTCACGCTGTTTACCTGCTGCTCTGCACCTTCAGCCAGTTCCTGAATGGCCAGTGTTGAATGTTCAATCGCTTTGGTAGTTTGTTCTGCACTGGCAGACAACTCTTGAGAAGAAGCAGATACCTGCTCTGTCGTTTCCTGTACGCCCAGAATCATCATCCGCAGGTTATCGACCATACGTTCAAAATACTTCGCCAGTTCTCCGACTTCATCTTTACGCCCTGTTTCCATTTTCACGGTCAAGTCACCTTTACTCACGGCTCTGGCAGATTCCTGCAGTCGTTTAATTGGACGCAGCATGGAGCGTGTAAACCATATAATAAAGAGGAGTGTAAGGAACGTAGCCGCCAGAATAACAATAAATGTGGCCATGCGAATATCCTTACTTGCATTAGTTACTTCACTCTTGAGCATCGTGCCTGCAATTTTCCAGCCTGTTGCTTCATTTGTTGAAAAAATCATCATCTTCGGCTGATCGTTGAACACGTAATCGAATTGACCTTCTGGACCTTCATACATCTCATCCAGCAAGCCACTCGTTTCCGGCGTACCTGCATCTGCTACAGGGGATACGACATAGTTTTTGTTTGCATCCATAATAATGACGTAGCCTTCTTTGCCCACCTTAATGGATGTCTGCTCTTGCAGGTCTGTCAGGTCCAGAGATAAACCGATGACACCGGATTGATCCTTTAATGTTTTGGAGATAAACACAACTGCAACACCATCGGTATTAACAGATACAGCTGATACAACAGCTGTACCTGGCTTTTCCATCGCTAGTTTGTACCACTCCCGCTCCCTAGGGTCAAAAGCATCTCCCCGTGTGCTGCTCGCTGTTGGTTTACCTCGAACCATGACTCCGTCTGTTGTTCCTACAAAAATATTCATGGCATCGGGATGCAAGCCCAGATATTGCTCCAGTTTCAACTGAAGCTCGGGACTATCGTTCTCCCCTTTGATCAGGCTCGGATCAAGAGCATCCGCGAAATAGTTAATGTCATGAATCTTGTAATTCACTTGGCTTTCTACAATGGTATTGGCAGTGCTCACACTTTGCATGGCACTATCCACTAATTGTCCTTGTACGCCATCTTCAGCCATCGTTAGTGTGATTAAGCCGACTGCCAAGCTTGGCAGGAGTAGAACGGCCAGGAAGGAGACCAATAGTTTGTTCCTTATATTCCAGACAAAACCTTTCTTTTTCTTCTTTTTATTTTGACTATGTTTTGGTTTGGCAGGTTTCGCTGCTTTCATTGGTTTATTATCCTGAGTTTCACTCATGTCTTTCTCCCCCTCAAAATGTAAAAATGCCCTCTTTCTTTGTATGTATGGATCAATCTAAAGGCTTATCTTATATATCGGCTAAATGAGGGTATTTATTTGAGAGAAAAATGTGCAGGCACGCCAAACAAGCCACCTCTGATCAGAAGCGACTTGTACAAGGTACAGGTTACTAATTATTCCATGAAATAGATGAAGTATTAGAGTACGGACCGCCTGGGGGTTGTGCCGAGGGTTTACCAAAATAGTAGCCCTGTGCAAGCTCAATACCTATGGAACGACAGAATTCAAACTCTTCCATCCGTTCGATCCCCTCGGCAAGGACTTGCCCTCCAAATCGACTCGACATCTCAACAATGTGAAGAATTTTCTCTTGTTTGGTCGAATCCTGATCACAACGGTCAATAAGACTTCGATCTATTTTGACAAAATCCGGTTCTAACCGATTCATCAGCTCTATTGTCGAATATCCGGCACCCACATCATCCAGTGCAACCGACATTCCACGGGAACGATATACCTCAAATATTTGCTGCAAGATGGGCATATGATGAATCTGCTCTGTTTCCACGACTTCAAACACAAAATCTTTGGGGTCCAGCGAAAGGCGTTCAATCGCTTCAAACGTATGTGTCAGACAATATTCGGGATTGTATATGGAGGAAGGCAGGAAATTGACGAAGCGTTTGACACCATGCGGCAGAAAAAGGGCACTGGTCTCAATAGCAGTAATACGCGCCAATCGATCCAGAAAAGAATGTAGTCCGGTCTCACGCGCAACTTCAAATAATTCATAGGAACTGAAGGATTTTCCATTCTCAGCAGGACGAAGCAAAAACTCATATCCGATAATCTGCTCCGATGCATCAACGATGGGTTGCATATGACTGCTGAATTGATGCTCCAGAATAATGGAAACAAGCTCCGCATGTTTGAAACGGGACTCCTGCATGGTTAGACTAATCCAGCTTTCTTCATTAACCTGTTCGTAAATAGGCATAATCTGAACAGTTAGGGAATCACGTAATGTCGGATCAATTTCGCCGATCTCTTTTATTAAATTCTGAACCGTCTCAAGATTCGAAAAATCCATCCACATCATGTCATCCGACGTCTCGATAAGTCTTCCCGGCGTTTGTAGCGCTTCCAGCAAAGCGGGGGAAATGGGACGCAAGTACAAGGTACCTTGGCCCTCTATAGGATAGATTGGACTGCAGCCACTGCAATTCATGTAGGACCCCCCTTGCCAATTTAGATTCCATGTCCATTAATGTTCACTTGTATATACCCAAAGTTTGTAAATATTATATCATGGGTCTTAAAATTAATCTCTACTGTTTTGATGACTTCCTGTATGACGGTTCTTGGAACAAATATATTCAAATTTGCAGAAAAAAAGACCGACAGTCTGATGACTGTTGGTCATACCCCTGTCAAGTAGACAGATGAAAAAAGCTATGCTGCCAGCGCGCATCGATATTCAATCGGTGCGCGCTGTTTGAGTTTGGCTTGAAAGCGTCGGTAGTTGTAATTGTACACGTAATCTTCCACGGCTTGTCGAATCTCGGCTTCTGAATTACACTGGATAAGGTACAGCTTCTCTGTTTTGAGATGCGAAAAGAAAGATTCGATGCATGCGTTATCCAGGCAGGTTGCTTTGCGAGAGTGGCTGCCTTTGACGCCGAATGCTTCTAATCGTGAGTTGTACACCTGAGACGTGTATTGGAAGCCCTGATCCGAATGGAGCACGGCTTCCGAAACGTCTCTTTTTTGTGTCCATTGTTCCACCGTATCCAATACGAGCTGAACATCGTTCCGTTTAGATAATTGCCAAGCGACAATTTCGTTGTTGAACAAGTCTTGAATCACAGACAGGTAAACGAATGTGTTTCCATCCGAAATATAAGTTATATCCGTCACCATTTTTTGCTGAGGTGCTGTGGCATGAAATTTGCGCTTTAGGCGATTCGGATAAATCACAGATGGCGTATAGCTGGACTTCTTCCGCTTCTTGCGAATTACCGATTGGATCGATAGTTCCCGCATGATTCGCCATACTTTCTTGTGATTAACGTTCAGACCAGACTCCCAGAGCGCCGTTGTCATGCGAGGATAACCAAACTCTCGATTTGCAAAATGAATAGCCATCATGTGCTCTTTGATCTCACGCTCACGGTCTTGTCTTGCGTCTCGCTGTGGCTGTGTTGCTCGCCATTTGTAGTAACTGGAACGGGGTATTCCTGTAATCGATAATAGGCGTGTAATGCCATGCGAGCAACGCAATTCGTCTATGATATCGTAGTTCTCCCGTTGGCTTAGTGCTTCTCCTTTACTAGATTTGGATACCGCTTTTTTAAATAATCTACCTGTGCTTGAAGGTAGTCCCGTTCCTCTTCTACACTGCTAAAGGCAGTACGAGGCCGTCCTTTCAGTGGATTCGGAACATTGTTTTTTCGCTCATCGAATGCTTCCCCGTTTTTCCATTTTTTTACCCACACCTTCAGTTGTGAACAGTTTCGAATTCCTTCGCGATCAGCGACCACCTTGTAACTTGAAGAACCTTCGACATAGGATCTAACAGCATTCAATTTAAATTCTTCGGTATACGTGTGAAATGTTTGTCCTTTTTTGGCCATAAAAATATCCCCTCCAAGTGTCACTTGAACCCTCATGATAACATGAAGGTTTTTTCAAGTGTCTACTTAAAGGGGATAATACCAGGTCGGTCTCCCTCAACTTATTAAACTTTAGAAGCGGGAATCACGATTTTCTGTCCAACTTTCAGGTTATGCACATTTGAGATTTGGTTAGCTGTCGCAAGCTTGCGCCAGTCTACACCATATTTCAAACCTATGCGGTACAAGTTATCGCCTTTTTTCACCACATATACCACTTTGCCGCCCGCTGGTTTCTCAGGCTGTGGCTTGGTCGTTGGTTTGGTTGGAGTAGTCGGCTCCGTAGGTTTAGTTGGCTTTGTAGGTGTTGGAGCAGGCTCCGTACCTGGTTTCGGAGTTGTTGTTGCTTCTCCAGTCAATTTCATGCCGTATTCAGCAAAACCATCATCATTTGTACCAATGAAAGACATCGCCGGGTTTGCTTCAACCAGATCTTTTGCATCCGGGGAAGAAGCAAACACAACTTCAAGATCGTTCAGCGCTGCTGCGGTTAACCCAGCAGATGGCTTAATTGGTGCCAGGGACCAGTTACCGTCCGCTGCCGGATTAATCGTTTTATTCTCACGGATGTAGTCGATGATCACTTGACGGTTCTCATCCGGTGCAGCCAGAACGATACGTTTACCGTCCGGGTTAGCCAGCTTGGACGAAGAAGCACGGTAGTTATTTGTCGCTACGATGAATTTTTGCGCTGGGTCAATCGGTTTACCGTTAAAACTCAGATCCTTGATCCGGCTTGCCGATGCATTTACAACGGTTGCTTTGCCGTCATACTTGGCTGGTTGTGTCACATCAATCTGATACGTTACACCATCGATAACATCGAAGTTGTACGTTGGGAAGTCATTGTTGATCAGTTGTTGTTGTCCACCTTTAGCCGGGTCGATCTGGTTGAACTGACCTGCAGACCATTCCAGCCATTCTTTCAGTTCTGCGCCGTTAACCATTACAGCATGTACCGTATTTGGATACACGTACAGGTCAGCAACGTTTTTGATGGCAATGGTGCCTTTAGGAATATTCGTGTAATACGAAGCGCCTGAACGTCCACCGGCTTTGAACGGTGCACCTGCGGACAATACAGGGATTTTCTCATATTCCGTACCTTGCATATGTTTTTCGACATACCATTTCTGTGCATTCGTTACGATCTGAATGGATGGATCATCCTGAACCAGAGCGAAGAAGCTGTTGATAGGTGCAGTCGTTTCGCCCACCGGACCACGAACATACTCCAATGTACCTTCATGCTCTTCATGAACCGCATCAATGATGTCCTGATCAGCCTCTACCAGTGGTTTTTTGTTGGCTGTGTCATAGATTGGGCGTGCTTCCGTTTTGGAATCGACCACTTTCCATTTGCCATCCACTTGTTCTAGATCCAGATCAATAATCCCCAGGTGATCCCCCCAGAATCCTGGCTCTACAGCAGGAACGCCGTTAATGGTGCCCTTCTCCAGGTCTACCCCTTTTTTGCCGGAAAAATCAGCACTTGGGAACACTTTGTGGGCATGTCCAAACAGAATAGCATTAATGCCTTCAACTTGGCTCAGATACAGAACGGAGTTCTCCATCAGATCCGTTTGAGGAATTTCCTCAAATCCGGAGTGAGGAATAGCTACAATAATGTCGGCACCTTTGGCTTTCATTTCAGGAATGAATTTTTTCGCAGTAGCAATAATGTCTTTGGCGATGACCTTACCTTCAAGATTAGCGCTGTCCCATTGCATGATTTGTGGCGGTACAAATCCGATCACACCCACTTTGATCGTATGTTCTTTGCCCGTCTCATCCGTTACTTTTTTATCCAAAATCTCATACGGTGTGAAATAGTTCTTGTCATTTGTCTCATCATCATCACCATCGTCTACATAAACATTGGCATTAATGTAAGGGAAGTTCGCTCCCTCCAGCGTCATGTCCAGGAAGTCCAGACCATAGTTGAACTCATGGTTACCGATGTTACCTGCATCATAATCGAGCAGATTCATCGCTTTATATACAGGGTGAGTCTCACCCTTTTTCAATGGATCAATTTTGGCAGTGTAGTCTCCCAGCGGATTCCCCTGAATTAGATCCCCGTTATCAAACAGCAGGCTGTTCTTCGCTTCGTCACGGGCTTTCTTAATCAATGTTGCTGTTTTAGCGAGTCCATATTGGTCTGTCTCTTTGTCGGAATAATAATCATAGTTAACCAGATTGGTATGAATGTCTGTGGTCTCCATGATCCGCAGTTTAACTTTGGCAGCATCCGCAGCCGACACAGGTACCGGAAATACCGCAAGCACGTTTAATGCAACCAAAGCGGCAGTCAGGCTTGATAATACTTTTTTTCTCATTTTCAAAATAACCCCTCCCGGTTATGTACATTGAATCATGCATTAATAGGCAAACGAAGAGCGCAGAAAAAAGATAGATTTCATGGGTTGTGCGTACTGACGCTCTGATGACATGCATCGGAATTTCAGGTAAGTTTATCTCACATGAACATCTATTTATGTCTGTGCTTGTCGTTTACATTCCAAATCATAACGCAATGTTCAGTCATTGAAAAGCATTATTTTTTACATTACCCGCACATACCTAGGTAAGTTTACATTATCATGCGTGATTTCGACATTTTTTTCAACATTTTAGTAGGTATTTAGTGCTTATTATCTTTGAAATACGTATATTACATGTGCCTTACATGTATATCCAATTCAGCGTTATTCATCCATACCAAAAACCGTGAAACCTTAATGGCTTTCACGGTTGGATTAAACTCTGCGCGTATTTTCGCATAAGGACGCTACTTTGCAGAGGTTATGTTCATATTCGGATTATTGTTCCCACACATGATGTTCATGATCTTTCCCTGTATATTCGATACGAGCCGGGGTGATGTCCAGAATGACATAGTTCGGATCATTAGGTCCATCGAACCACACCTTCAGTTCATCGTTCCACACTTGCTCACGCAAGCCTTCGTTCTTTGTCACTTCACAGGTTCCTTCAATCTCAACTACTTCCTTGGAACCACCAGCCTCATAACCTAGTAGCAGGCTAACATTCGGATTATTCTCCAGTTCCTCTACTTTGTGTGTACGGCGGTTCGTTGCCAGATGAATGTTCAGTCCATCGTTGAAAAGCGCCATATAGCGGGATTTTGGTTTACCATTCTCCACAGTGGAGAAGCTGCAAAAAGGGTTGTTTTCCAATGCTTTTACAATATTTTGTTCCAATTCAGTCTGGTTCATGGGAAGTGCTCCTTTCGGTTTGGGGGAATGTTGGAAGGACTATGTAGGCCGTTGCGGGTACGGATCGTTCTTTGGATCGCTGTTATCCCCGGATTTTTTTGATTCCCTTTTCTCAAAGGGAAAATCCGGTGATAAAGGCGAACGCTTTGCTTCCTCAGAATCGATTCCGTCCCCTCCACTACGTCTACCGTTCTTCCAATTTGTGGAGTGGGTAAGCTAAAGTTCAAACAGAAACCTGTACTTAACTTTGCAGGTTTCGTTTCTTTAGGTTTTTATCCGCTCCGTTGCTGTGTATAAGTACAGTCAACTTACGTTAGGTGTTATAAGCCTGTACTTATAGTGTACCCACCTCACCTATGGTGAATCCATGAACCGATACGCTAACGTGACAAAATTGGAAAAGTTCTTTATAAAAATGTTTACATAAAGGGGTTAGCACGATATTTCTTCTTGGCTGATTTAATTCAGATCTCCAAGATAGATTGAAGAAGAGCCTGATTTAAGAAGCAATTCGCCAATTGTTTTTGGATATAAACGAATGTTGGACAGCTCTTCAAGTGCAATCCATTCCACGGCGACTTGGTGGTCGTCTGGATTGGAGCCTTCAAAAACGGTTGCCTCCGGATCTATCAGTCTGCACGCAAAATAAAATTCAACCTGATGGATATCTCCATCCCACTCGGCGAATTCATGATTTTTACCGATATACTCCCGGATATGTAACAGCTCTCCCACATTCACGGCCTGACCAATCTCCTCCAGACATTCACGTGCGACCGCATCCTTGAGTTCTTCACCTTTCTCCTGTCCTCCACCTGGGAACACATAAGCGGTACCATATTGGTCTTCCAGCCGGATGACCAGCAATCGTCCATCCTGCACAATGACAGCCTTTGCCGAGTTGCGTATGGGTTTCATTCTGTTCATTCACTCCTTGTCATTCCAAAATTTCAAAGTTCAATCCGTTCAACCTGATACTACTATTGTTCTGCTGAACAGGCGTATCATTCTGTTGTATGCGCGGATAACTCAATGCCTTCCGATTCCAGTACCTGACGAATCTCTTGCGCAAATGCGAGAGCGTTCGAACCGTCACCGTGGATACAGACAGTCTCTGCCTTAATGGGAACCAATGTACCATCCGTGGATACAACGACTTCGTCTTTCACCATCCGAAGCACTTGAGCAATCGCTTGTCCCGATTCTTCAATGAGGGCTCCAGCTTGGCTGCGAGGAGTTAACTTTCCGTCCGTCCCATAGGTTCGATCCCCAAACACTTCGCTCACACTACGCAGACCGATGCTATCCGCGGCATGAATCAGCTCACTGCCCGCCAGACCATACAGATACAGATCAGGCTGCACTTGATAGATCGCCTCGGCGATGCCTTCAGCAAGCTTCGCATCTTCTACGGCCATATTGTATAAAGCACCATGTGGTTTTACGTGATGCATTCGCCCTCCGTTTGCCCGGACAAATGCATCCAGCGCACCGATCTGATACACCACCATGTCATATGCTTCCCGTGGCGTAATGTCCATACGTCTTCTCCCAAACCCTTGCAAATCCGGCAACCCGGGGTGGGCTCCAATCGCCACCTGATGCTCCAATGCCCTCACCACCGTCAGGCGCATTGTAGCCGGGTCCCCTGCATGAAATCCGCAGGCAATATTGGCTGATGTAATCAAGGGTAGAATGGCCTCGTCCGACAGCGTCCGATATATACCATAACTTTCGCCCAGATCACAATTGATATCCAAGGTTTTCGAGGTATTCATTAAGCGCCCCCCATTCCTGCCATTCTTCTGCGTATCAACTTATCCATGAGCTGCATATTGATTTCCTGTTCCATATACAACTGTCCAGCTTGATCATGCGTAATCTTTTTAAAAGAAATTTGGGTTCCTGGCCTAGTCTGAGCCAGGATTGGCATATCCACCCGAGCTACTTGTGCAATGACAGGATAACCCCCTATCGTCTGATGGTCTGCCATCAAGATGATGGGCTGTCCATCCGGTGGCACCTGCACCGTGCCATAGGTAACGGCTTCAGACAACCGGTCCAGGGGCTGATCCAGCTCCAGTATGGAGCCATGCAAGCGATAGCCCATCCGATCGGATTGCGAAGAAATCACGTATTTTTCGGCATAGAATTGTCCCAGACTTGCCTTACTGAACAGCAAACTATCCTTGCTCTCCATCACACGAATAACAGGTTGCCCATAATAGTCAGGCCTTTCACGTTCAGATAAAAGCCACGCAGGCGCCAATATTCGGTGGGCCCGCTCACTCTCCTTTACCTGCTGCTCCATACGATGCATCCAACCTTGCGCTTCGACAGAAAGTTCACCATTGGATAACAGATCCCCCACGCGCAAGGCTCGGCCCTCGACACCGCCAAGACCTGTCTTGAGGTCTGTACTTCGACTGCCCATCACTTCAGGCACAGCTATTCCACCCGCAATCGCCAGATATCCACGCAAACCATGACGACATTGACCAAACTTCAGTACACTTCCAGCCCGCACCAGCACCGGACGCCACAAGGGTACAGGCAGATGATCCACCGTTGCCGTCAGATCGGCTCCACATAACGAGACTAGCTGGCTCTCCTGAAATCGAAGCTCTGGCCCCGTCATCGTCATCTCCAGTACTGCCGCATGTCGGGAGTTGCCCACAAGCATATTGGCTGCTCTGGCTGCAAAGGTGTCCATGACCCCGCCAGAATGAATACCATACCGGCGATAACCGGTTCTGCCTTCATCCTGAACGGTAGATAACAGACCAGGGCGAATCACTTCAATACTCATCGTTCGCCCTCCTTCCGCTTCAACGCCAGATAGTCCTGCATCGTAATCTGTTTGAATCGAACCCGATCACCTGCTACCAGCAAACTCGGTACGTTCTCTTCCGGCCGAAACAACCGGAGTGGCGTTTGTCCAATACATTGCCATCCCCCGGGTGTATCCACTGGATAGATTCCTGTCTGTTTGCCACCGATACCTACTGTGCCCGCCTCAACCCGAAGCCTTGGCGTTGCCCGTCTGGGCGTAGCAATCTGTTCAGACAACCCACCGAGATACGGAAAACCCGGTGCAAACCCAATCATATGTACGAGATAATCTCCGGATGTATGAATCGCAATAACGTCCTCTGCGGTCAGTCCATGTTCACTGGCAACATAGTCCAGATCAGGGCCCCACTCACCACCATAATATACGGGAATCGTGACCGTTCTGGGTTTGTCTTGGACGGATTCCTTCATTTGATTCAACTGTTGAAGTAGAATCTTGCATAACTGAGGGTAAGAGGAGATGAACGGATCATAAAATACTGTAACGGACGTATATGAAGGCACCCATTCGATCATGGCTGGCAAAGTGCTTTTTTCCAGCAAAGCACATACAGACATCACTCTGCGCTGCACAGCGTCAGACAATTGATCTCCACAATGGATGATAACCGCTGTCTCACCCAGCGGAGATAGGATCTCCTCCGTCCATGCATACGTCAATTCAGTCATGCGCCATCTCCCCCTTTTTCCAAACGTTTAGCGTATCGTTATTTATCTCTCTCCAATGCCTGCAATACCAGTGAACAAACTGCCGGAAACGGCTCATCTTCCTCTGTACGTATCGCAAGATACAGTGTCTGCAAAAACAGACGCACATTCAGGTTCCTATGACTGGTTTCCAGAAGTGATCTTTTCACCGCCGGGTCTCCTTGATGAAGGGTATCGATCCACGTCGTAATATCCTTTGGCTCCAACAGATTGCGACGCAGAATAGTAATCACAGCATGCGCTATTCGCTGATCTTCATCATGGATGTAAACCACACTTGATTCCGTTATTTTTACAGCGAGTGCGTGCAGAAGTTCCAGCAGATCCGTTCGCTCCAGATATGGCGACTGTGCCAGATCTTCAACCGCATCCGCCGCATGTGCGGGGGCATGTGCCCAGCCCTTGTTATCGGCGTAGCCGCGAACATCTTTTTCACGTTCCAGATATGTAGTCAACCGTTGATGAATCCCTGCGATATCCTCTTTGTCCAAGAAAGGTCGCTGACGATCCACATTCAGAATGGGAGGCAGTAACAATACGGAGAACGTCCGCGTAAACACACTATCCGTTCCCTGCTCTCCGATCGCATAGAACAGGTGCTGATCGTCCAGCGCCAACTGCAACATATGCCTTAGCTGATCTTCCGAAAATACACCCTGTCCAATCCATGTTGCAAACGTAACATAGATCAATTCATCCCGCAGGACAGGATCAGTACTACCAATATGCTTCATCATATGCAGTGCCAATTCGTAAGGCTGTTCCTCGTGATCAATGGAATGATTAGACGACTGAATATGCTGTAATTTTTGTTTTAACGTCAGGGCATCCATCTATTAAGACTCCCTTGACGAATCCAAATGCACGCTGCAATTGTACAGTTCGCATTGCCACACATTCTCATTCTTGACGATCCGGGTAATGGATGTGTTGGACAGCTTCACGCTGATATCAAGCTCAGGCACCAGACCTCGCAGTGTATTCCGCAGGACAGCTCCATGACTGACAACGATCACTCTTCCATCGGGGTGCTGCCGTACAATATCTTCAAGCACCGCACTACCTCGAACAGTCCCTGCATCTACAAGCTCACGTCCCAGATCCAGAGTACTCCAGTCCGCTCCCCACTTGGCTAACCGTTCCTCTTCCGTCGTTCCTTCGACCTGTCCTCCGCCCATCTCGCGAAGTCTAGGGTCCAGATGAATCTCCTGAATGCCCAAGCGATCACCAATGATGCGAGCTGTCTCACTTGCACGCTCCAAGTCACTTGAATAGATTGCATCCCAGGATTCCTCGGCCAGTCTCGCGGCAAGTAAAACGGCCTGTTCCCTGCCCTCCTGATCCAGCGGATTATCCGTCTGTCCCTGCGAACGTTTTTCCTTATTCCACGCTGTACTTCCATGGCGAATCAATGCAATTTGAGTCATTGTTGTTCCTCACCTTTTTCTATATGAAGTTCATCTTCTGTAAAATGTTTGCGTGCCTTCGGCTTGGCAAATTTGCCGCCATTATATTGATCTGAACCGTTTCTCGGAATCGAGAGACTGTCCCAAGATGTTTCTTTGAGCATTTTCGCGGCAAATACAATCTGCCCTACATGATACGGATAATGCGCCAATTGCCGAATAATTGCCTCCATGACGGTGTGTCCTTCATTGCGAATGTATATGATGTGAGACAATTGTTCCGGGGTAAACGAACGAATGGCTTCGAGTAGGCATGTCCAGCCTTCCTCCCATTTGGCAAGCAACTCTTCCCGGGATGTAATATCATTCACGAACTCGGCGTCCCGTTCACGCCACGGTTTCTCACCATCTGTTGTCAGTACATCCGTCCAACGGGACAGCATATTGCCCCATAGATGTTTTACGATCACCGCAATGCTGTTCGCGTCTTCATTCCAGGATTGAAACAATTGCTCGGAATCCAGTTGTGCCATGGCTTTTTCCCCGAGCTGCTTGTAATACAAAAATTGCTTCTCGGCTGTCTCCAGAAAAACCTGATTCATATCCATCCGTTTAACCACCCTTCGGAAAAGTATGTTGTCCCCTGATCATGTTCAAACAGAAGCGTCACATGTTACTTTATTCAGGAAATGAGAATGTGCCGTCTGCATTCGGTTCAAATGGAATGACTTTGCGAACAGCATCCAGATTCAGCTCTCCATAGATATGTGGATATAGTTCATTTAATTCGTAGAGATCCTCATACACCAGTTCCGGCTTCAACGCCTTCTCATCAATACTAAGTAATAACAGATCCGTGCGGCCTGCATAGTATTGCCCGGCTACCCATGGAATCTGTTCCTTGGTGGAACAATGAATGAATCCGTCTGTCTCCAGGCTATCTGGTGCATACTCAGTCCCCTTTGACACTTGCTCCCACAACGAACGGGAAATAATACTATAGATCATGGTTCCGCCTCCTTCAATTTCTGCGATGTACCCTATGTGGCATTGGAAGTATTATAGATCATCCCGGATACGGGAGTACAATTTTTGATCCGTGAATACACCTTTGATCTTCAACTGTTTGCGTAGCAAACCTTCGTACGACATGCCCAGCTTCTCCATTACGCGTGCAGAGCCTATGTTGTCTGCATTACATTTCCCCTCCAACCGATTGCAGTCCAGTTCCCGAAAGCAATAATCCATGATGGGTTGCATCGCTTCTGCTGCGAGACCCTTACCCCATTGACTGCTGGCTATCGCGTACCCTAGTTCAGCACTCTGCATGGGTTCGTTGAGATGAAAAATGCCACCCCTCCCGATCAAGGTCCCTGTTTCCTTCAGGATAAAAGCCCAGATATAGACCGTTTTCCGTTCATAATTATCCAGTACCCGCTGAATATATTGAATCGAATCCTCCGTCGTCTCATGGCAGTTCCACAAGCTTTGCTGACTCACTCGCGGATCAGAGGCAAACGCATAATATTCATCAAGATCATCCATCACAAGGCGTCTCAGCTTCAGCCGATGGGTTTCGAATTCGGGCGATTCGGCAAAAAGTTTCTCTCCATTCACTCAGAACACCTCCATGACTCAAACTGAGTGCATGATCCAGCCATCTTATTTCTCAGGAAATAACGATCTATCATAACCATGCACAGAATACCGACCGTATATCGAATCAGATCGATCACCAGAAAACCATGTCCCAAAATAAGAGCACCTAATACGGTAGAGCGTATCTCAATCAGCCAAGGCGTCTGAATCAACTGCGAGAACTCAATCAGCCAGCTGAATAAACAGCTCAAACACATTGCCCATAGCAAGCTGCGATGAGGCCACACCATGCGTACTCCGAAATAAATCATGCCCGCCCAACATGCATCTCCGAAATGTTCATGCACCCAATCCGGTAATCGTTCACCAAAGTATCTGGATGCAAGTCCTGCCGCCATGGTCATCATGACTGCGAAGAAATAGATCAGCCTGTCTCTGATAAGTACGCTTTTCAATCAATCACACGCCTTCATCAAGCACTTGTAAAATAAATTGCGTTTTGGCAGCGGTATACGATTCCCTATCTTCCTTGTTCTCATCAGCAAGCTTTGTCTTCAGGACGGCGTAAGCTTCCACCAGATCTGGGCGTTTTCTCAGCACATCCCGAAACCGAATTTGACGATCCCAGCGTTCTTCTCCCGGGCGCATCAGATGCAGGTGTACAGCTCTCTTGCCATCCTTAACCCTGACCCAGAATCGTCTGTACTCCCGTCCATCCAGTTCAGGCGGAACGTAGTTCCAGCCCAACGGATTCAGCTGATCCACGATCAGATCCATGTCATCCCATGACTGTACCTCTGCCATCAGATCAATAATGGGCTTGGCGGGTAACCCTGGAATGGACGTGCTTCCGATATGTTCGAATTGATGAATATTAAACTGCTGTAGACAACGTTTGAGTTGCCGGATTTCATCCTGAGCCTGCGCATCCCAATTGGGGTTGGCCGGAGCAATCTCTACCGACTCTGTCGCCCAGGCAGGCCAATTTTCCGGTTGCATTGGATCTTTCATTCAGGTATCTCCTCTTCACCATGACATTTTAAATGGTAACCTTCTCTGTATTTTTGATAGGTGCGTTGCTTCATGCGCTTAATCGTAGTACTCCGTTGAAATGTAAGTATGGAACTTAGGGATAAAAGAAGATATTTCAGATACATATTTCTATATATCCAAAAAAGGAGCGTATGTCTACGCCCCTTGGTTGTCTGTTACCTTGATGATATTGATGATTTTAACGATGTCATGTACTGAAACCAATTTTTGGATCATGCAAGATGCTTTATTATATGAAGATTTATTTTACCGTAACGGGGATCGTCACTTTTTTGTTGCCCCACTTGGCCGTGATGGACGTTTTACCTTTGCCTACAGCCACGATCTTGCCATTTGTCACTGTCGCTACGCCCGGCTTTGTGCTACTCCACACCGCACTGTTGGTCACAACAGTGGTCTTGCCCGTATCATACTGGGCCATCACACTCAGTGTTGTGCTTCCCTGTGGGGACAAAACCAGTTTTTTCTGGCCTGTAATCAGCTTTTTGAGCAAAGGTACAACGGTAACCTCTGCCTTTATTGTCTGATTTTGATAAGTTCCTGTCAAGGTGGCTTGTCCCTCAGTCAGCGTCTTGACTGCTCCATTTTTCACGATAGCTACATTTGTATTGGAAGAGGTCCATATGACCTGTTTCGAAAGGTTAATGGTTTTGCCGTTCGCGTAGGTCCCGATAACCTTCAACGCTTTGGACTTCTTGATGTTCAGCTGCATTGTGGCAGGGGTAACCTCGACTTTGGTAATTTCGTCCGTCACAGCAACAGGGACTTTCACAATCGTTGTTCCGTATTTGCCTTGCAGCAATACTCTGCCGGGTGTAACCCCTTTGATTTTACCGTTTTCCAGCACAGCCGAAGAAGTGGATACGGACCACACAATCTCAGACGTCACATCCTCTTCCTTACCATTCGCACGGGTAATGCTTACTTTCGGAAGGGTGCTTTCACTGCCTTTAACAAAACTGTAGGATTTCGGTGAAGCTTTGATGCTTTTGATCTTCTCCTGCACTTGGACAACCAACTGGGCTTTAGCCCCGTCTACTTCTGCAAAAATCGTTGCTTCGCCCGCGGCCACAGCCTTGACTTTGCCTTTCACCATCGTAGCGACTGCTGCATTACTGGTGGACCAAGTCACGCCTTCGGTAACATCCTGCTTGTTATCAAAACCTTCTACCGTTGCCATCACCTGAAGCGCAGCTGTTTCGGAAACACTCATCTTCTGCGGGCTGCTATTGGTTATTTCAATCGACTTCACGTCACCGGTAGCCGCCAAGGCCAACGAAGGGACCAGTATTGTTAATGCCATAATTAGAGCGAGTGTGCCTCGAAGCGCCAGTTTGATTCTACTCATTTCTATATCCATCTCCCATAATCCAATATTTTACTTCTATTATATTATATCGGATACGAATTGCATAAAGTTGAATGTCGTATGTGAGAGTTTTGGAACAATTCATGAGATTAGCGTGTAATCGTTATCAAAACCTTTGAATCTAGTCCAACATATTAGGAGCTTGGTTTATGTAAATACTATTTCAGTTGAAAAGGGGATGTCCATCGTCACATACAACATGACGTGTGGAACATCCCCTTTTTGAATTACTAAAGCGTTACCTAACCTCTCTACTTCACTTCGTCCTGCTCTGGCAAAATCAAGCTCTCGGCCCCGCCCATATAGGGCCGCAGGGCTGCCGGAATGCGAATGCTTCCATCCTCCTGCTGATGATTCTCAAGCAAAGGAATCAGGATACGCGGCGATGCCACCGCCGTATTATTCAAGGTGTGACAATACGCCAACTTGCCTTCGGCATCGAGGCAACGAATATTCGAACGGCGCGCCTGAAAATCATGCAGATTCGACGACGAATGCGTTTCTCCATATGCAACGCGGCTTGGCATCCAGGTCTCGATGTCATACTGTTTGTACGTTTTCTGCGACATATCCCCGGTACATACAGCGACAACACGATACGGCAGTTCCAGTAATTGCAGCAATTCTTCGGCGTGTCCTGTAATCTCTTGCAACATGCGCTCCGATTCTTCCGCATCAGGAGCACAGAGAATGACCTGCTCAACTTTGGCAAATTGGTGCACACGGTATAATCCGCGTACATCCCGTCCGCCGGAGCCAACTTCACTGCGGAAACACGTCGATACTGCGGCCAGCTTCACAGGCTCTTGAACATCAACAATCTCATCCGCATAATACGAGACCAGCGGCACTTCAGAAGTTCCCACCAGCCACTTGTTCTCCCCTTCGAGTTCATAGACCTGATCTCGACCGGTTGGGAAGAATCCGGTGTTCACCAGTGCATCCTCCCTGACCATCAGCGGAACCTCCATCGGTGTGAAGCCGTGCTTCAGAAGCAAATCAAGCGCAAGTTGCTGTACTGCTCGATGTAATAACAGGCCAGCGCCTTTTAATACATAGCTTCGCGTACCGCCAATCTTAACTCCACGGGGAATATCGATGAGATCATGCAACTCCCCAAGTTCCACGTGATCTTTGGTGTTATACTCGAACGTTGGCACCTCTCCCACACGTCGTAGCTCTACATTGTCTGCGTCCGACAAGCCATTGGGGGTATCCGGGGACACGATATTGGGTACCAGCCATTGTAGCTTGGTTACTTCCTCCTGCACAGGGGCGAGCCTCGCTTCCACCTGTTCCAACTGTTCATTGATCTGTTTCACCTGAGCCCGCAAACCCTCGGCCTGTTCCCGATTCCCGGCCTGCATGAGTCTGCCAATGTCCGCGGATAACGTATTGCGCAATCTGCGTCCTTCTTCCGATTCCTGCAAAAGTGCCCTGCGTTCCTCATCCCGCTCTAACAATGTGCGAATGTTGATCTTGATTTTTTTCCCGTCTGCCGCTGCCTGAACCTCTTCTGCATGTGCCCGAATCCATTTCATTTCTAACATGGTCACCGTCTCCTTTGGCTGTAAAAATACAAAGAGCGCCCTCATCCCTTGGGACGAGGAGCGCTCTGCTCGCGGTGCCACCCAACTTGCTGAATCAGGATATCCTGCTTCCAGCCTCTTGGTCCGCGATAACGGGCGGTTCCGGTTAACTTGGGGAAATATCGCTCCCCTGGCGAAAACGCCTCCGAGTTGGATGCTCTTCAACGGCATGGTCCGATCTGTAATTGTTGGTCTCAGTATATACGAACGCCGGACCAGATTGCAACCTTCTGTATCGATCAGGAATTCATGGTACAACTTAACATGTCCTGTTATGATAGACTTTGTCTTCAAGATTGCGCTTTATTGTGATCCTCAATTTATGTATATAAGTAGAAGGAGTTCTCTATGAAAAAATTACTTTGGATCGGATGTCTGTCCTATTTCCTGATTGGACTTGCCCACGTTGTGCTCGGTTCCATTCTACCGGTTGCACTTGAACATTACGGCAAAGATTATAGCCAAGGCGGAACGCTGATCTTTGCCCAATTTGCCGGATTCCTGGGTGGTGTATTGTTATCTCCATGGCTGAACAGACGCTTTGGTAAACGGGGAGGCCTGTTAATCGCCACAGCGTTGCTCTGTATTGCAGAATTATCCTACATGTTGCTGCCACCATGGGGCTGGATGTTCGTCATTGCACCCGCTGCCGGCTTTGGATTCGGAATGGTTGAAGCTGTTATTGGCACCATTATCATCGCTGCAATCAAAGACAATACAGCCGTTGCTATGAGTCGACTGGAAGTGTTATTCGGGATTGGGGCGATGGTCATGCCGCTCATTGCCAGCGGTCTGATTGCTGCCGGAAACTGGCGTCTCTCCTTTCTCGTTGTTGCGATCTGCGCAGCGCTGACCTTTGTTTTCTGGGCGAAAGGATCATTCGGTGAACTCGATAAGTTTCTGGAGCGACAGAGTTCAAATCATGCTTCCGTAAATACGCACTCTGCTGGGACATCGGGTGAGATGCATCCCGCATCTGCAAGTACATCCAGTCCAACCTATCGTGGCCGTAACAGGACTCTTCTGGTATTATTCGTCCTGTTCTTCTTCCTCTATGTTGGCACAGAGATGAGTCTTGCGAACTTCATGCCGGCGATCCTGATTGAGAAAATGAACATGAAGGAAGCCGGAGCAGCCCTTAGTGTCACCTGTTTCTGGATTGCCATGTCCGTGGGACGGCTCTTCGCCGGTTATATCGCAGAGAAATTCCAATACCGCGTATATGTCCTGTACAGTTGTCTTGCATCTGTTCTCTTGTTAATGATATTTCCATTTACAAACCAAATCTGGTCTGCATTTCTCATCATCTTACTGCTTGGACTTGCGATGTCAGGGATATTCTCCATTGCCCTTGTCTTCGCCAGTAAACTGCTGCCCGGAACAGAAGAATCCACACCCAGCATTTTGATTGCCTCAGGTGGGGTTGGCGGTGCCATTCTGCCTTTGACTACGGGATGGAGTCTTGATCATCTGGCGGTTAATCAGTCTGCATGGATGCTTGCCATCTTTGCAGTTGGCCTACTTGTCATTAGCGTGATCACGTATCAATGGCAGAACAAACATATGGTGAATTCTGCGACTTAACAGTTCTGTGTTGATCCAGTCCTGAGGATTAGAAATACCTATTAAAGAAATTGTAATGTCTACTGTCATGACCTGACGGTGGGCATTTTTTTGTAGTGTTACTCTGTTCTAACGAACCTAGCACACGCTATTCCCCTCCATTTCTGCATATTTGAAATCTAACGAATCCTAGAGACGTTATTATAGATAATTAGCTTCAATTAAATGCCTTGTTGGAGGTTTTTTGCATAATAACGCCGCTGAGATTCGTTAGATTTTTCATTCCCTAAAAACAGGCCTAATAAGGTGTTCTTGATTCGTTAGCGCTGTAATATGGCGGCAGTGCCCTATCTTTGCCTCTCTCATCACCTTTCATTAAAGGTGAGAATAATATCTATTCATTTGCACAAGATTGCCCAGGAAATACTTAGGGCCAGCCGAATCACACACTTTTGTTAACGACAGGCATTACGGGCCCGTTATCCTTGATGAATTTACCGAATACATATCGCACGAGTGGTCCCAGAATGATTAACTGATATGGAAGCGCCAGGCTGAAGTTGCGAGCGATCGTCTGAAGATAGGTACGGAATATGGAACCCCCACTTAATTGGTCTGCAAGATACGCTGAAATCATTCCATACATGGACATGATCAGAACCATGCCAATCACCATGAAAAATGACATGACGAGCACACCCAAAATCTTGTTGGACTTGTCAAAGGGCAAGGAGAATGCAATCTTTCTCGCCACAGGGCCAACAATGAAAGACTCCACCAGAAACGCGATGACAAAACATAATATGAATTGAAGCAGTATCTCAAGCGGGGACATCTTGCCGAGTAACCCACTGTGCCATAGATTGAAGAACATCATGACCAAGACCATTCCTGTACACATCATTAATCCGAAAATAATTTGTTCCTTCTTGCTGGTTGGCAATTCTCTCATCCTCTCTGTTTACCTTCGTAATTATAGAGATGACCAAACCCTCCGCATAAGTGAACATTCTGTGAACAATTATGATTTTTCCAATTTAAAATTGGATTTGACAACCATGTAGTACAGCTCTATGATATCCCTTAAAATGGTAGAAACATTCACTACATAAGGAGGTTTTTGATTGTGAGTTTTCAAAAACGCATTGACCACGTCGGCATTGCCGTGCGTGATCTGGAGACCACGCTGCGTTTCTATACGGAGATTGTTGGTCTTGAATTGAAAGACCGCGTAACCCATACTAACGGCGTCATTCAGCTCGCCTTTCTCGGCTTCAATGGAAGTAACGAGACTGAGATTGAGCTAATTCAAGGATACAGCGACAACCTGCCTTCTGAAGGTACGGTGCACCATTTTGCGATCCACGTGGATGATCTTGATTCTGAGTACAAACGCATTCAAGCCACCGAAGCCGAATTTATCGACGGAGAGATTATCACACTGCCTAACGGTTACCGCTATTTCTTCATCTATGGACCTGAAAAGGAATGGATTGAGTTCTTCCAGCGCTAAGAATTGGAGCTGATTTCATGAACATTTTAATTACTGGCGCAGCCGGAAAAATTGGACGTGACTTGTCCCAACACTTGTCAGAAGCATTTCGCCTGCGACTAACGGATTTAAATATCGACAGACTGCATACGTATCAAGGGACCAGCCATGAGATCATGACACTGGATGTGACAGACCCCGAAGCCTGTCAGCGTGCTTGCGAAGGCATGGATGTGGTTGTACATCTGGCTGGAGATCCTTCTCCGAATGCCGAATTTTATGAATCGTTGTTGGACATCAATATCAAAGGTACATTTAATGTATTCCGTGCAGCTAAAGACCAAAGTGTACGAAGAGTCATTCTTGCAAGCAGTGCACAGACGATTGAGGGGTATCCCATTGATGCTCAAGTCTATCCGGACATGCCAACACGTCCACGGAATTTGTACGGGGTTAGCAAATGTTTTGGAGAATCGCTCGCTTCCTATTTTGCGTATACCGAAGGTTTACAAAGTGTTGCGGTACGTATAGGTGCATATGATGATTTTCAACCGGACGGACCCGTGCTGGAGGCAAGGGATATGAGCGCGTACATTAGTCCGGCTGACTTGTGTGATTTGATGTTCAAAGCAATTACAACTACCGATCTTGAACCCTTCACCATACTGCATGGGATCTCGAATAATCGGTTTAAACGATTAAATCTGGAAACCACTCAGAAACAGGTAGGTTATGACCCAAAATCCGATGCTTTTGCACTCAGTCAGATTGCCTTATATGATTCCCCACGATAATTATTGAAAATAACACATCCAAACAGGCTCTTATACATATGTATAACGGCCTGTTTGATAAGTTCATACGTGTCCCCATCCAGTTCCTGACTGGACACGTTCCACCTGCTGGCCTATAATTACACCTAGTAATGCCCGTAACTTCATAGTTTCCCAGGGGAGTCGGAATTGGCCGGCTGAGAGTGTATCCCACCAAGATACTAACCCTTAGACCTGATCTGGATCATGCCAGCGTAGGAATCGGAGTATATCGAAATGGCACAGCCCTATGGCTGAACGCCACCTCTCTAACGCCTGCACGCGTCCCGGAATACGGGACGCTTTTTTAATGTTCTTTTATATAGCCAGAGAGCTAAAAAAGTGACGTTATCCAGATCTCAACTGGTATAAATCTGTCGATTTATGCAAGATGATTGGATATGAAGCCAAGGAGTACCCCGTGCCAATCGGCCGGACATACCGAAGGAGAGACCACAGATGAAATGGCGTAAAACGATGGGATTGTTGCTCTTGTGCGTGCTTATGGTGACTGTAGCCGCATGTGGTGGCAAAGAAGCTGCCCCAGCTGGGCAGAACGGCAACACAAATACGGAAAGCAGCAACGAAGGTGACACTGCCGCCCTGAAAGATATTAAAGTGGTGCTCGACTGGACACCAAATACGAATCATACCGGCCTGTATGCAGCTGTAGATCAAGGTTTTTATAAGGCCGAAGGCTTGAACGTGGAGATTGTACAACCAGGTGCCGGTGGCGCAGATACAATGGTTGCCTCGAATGAAGTGCCTTTTGGCGTAAGTTATCAGGAGAGTGTAACTCAAGCCCGCACACAGGGTGTTCCATTGGTCTCCATCGCAGCAGTTATTCAGCATAATACATCTGGTTTCGCTGCTCCGGCGGATCGGAATATCAAGTCACCGAAAGATTTTGAAGGTAAAACCTATGGCGGTTGGGGTTCCCCAGTCGAAGAAGCCGTGATGCAATCCATTATGGAAGGCGACGGAGCCGATGTATCCAAAGTGAAAAACATTAATATGGGTGACGCCGACTTTTTCACCGCAGTAAAACGGGACATTGATTTTGCATGGATTTTCTACGCCTGGACAGGTATTGAAGCCGAACTGCGCGGAGAACCGATCGACATGTTATATGTGAAGGATTATTCAGATGCACTGGATTACTACACGCCTGTACTAGTAACAAACGAGCAGACGATCCAAAACGACCCTGAGTTGGTGAAAGCATTCCTGAAAGCCACCTCCGAAGGGTATCAATACGCAATTGATCATCCGGAAGACGCAGCAAACATTCTGATCAAGGCCGTACCGGATCTGGATAAAGACTTGGTACTGGCAAGCCAGAAATGGCTTAGTCCAAAGTACACAGATGACGCCCCGCGTTGGGGTGAGCAAAAGCAGGAAGTGTGGCAGAACTACACCGACTGGATGTTTAGTAAAAAACTGCTGGATGAACAGATCGATGTGAGCAAGGCATATACGAACGAGTTTTTACCCCAATAAAATTTCTCATATAAAACGAACTTAATATTTACATGAGGACGGAGAGGACAGAAATAACGTGAAAAAGCGAAGCGGTCGCCTTTATCACCGGATTTTCCCTTTAGAGAAAGGGAATCAAAAATCTGGGGATAACAGCGATTGGAAGGTTATTCTGTCATCGAAGTGGCAAGTGTAACAGTCATTAGTTCATTTTATATATCACGAAAGGAGCCGTGATCTCTCATGGCAAGCACACTACTTAGCATTCAGGTTATTCCCAAAACGCCAAATGGCGAGAACTCTTATCCTTACGTAGATCGCGCCATTGAAGTTATTCAGCAATCCGGCCTGAAATATCAGGTGAACGCACTCGACACCACGATGGAGGGGGAACTGGAGGAACTGCTGGAGGTTGTCCGTAAAATGCACGAGGTACTCGTGGAGGCTGGCAGCCCAAGCATCATCTCCCAGATCAAAATCGCCCATAGCCCTACTGGCTTCAGCATGGATACCCTGACGGAGAAGTATCGCTAATGCATGCCTATTTCAAGAGTGTATGGCCGCCCATTGTGGCGGTTATTCTCTTTATAGCGATATGGCAGGGAGCCGTCTCCCTCTTCCATATTGAGAAATGGATGCTGCCTGCACCGTCCGACATCGCCCGCGAAGCCGCAACCCAGGCCGAGCGGCTTGGCATGCACGCTTCCGCAACCATTCAGTTAACGCTGATTGGATTCGCGGCTGGCACAGCGGTCGGATTACTGATAGCGATGGTGCTGCATTTGGTCCCTTTTCTCAAGTCAGCCCTGTACCCTTTACTTATTCTTAGTCAAAATATCCCAACCATCGCGCTCGCGCCGCTCCTGTTAATCTGGTTTGGATTCGGGCTGTTGCCCAAGCTGATTACGATCATCCTCGTCTGCTTCTTCCCTGTTGCAGTGGCGGCGATGGATGGCTTGACCCGTACTGACGCGGCGATGATGAACTATATGCGCATGGCTGGTGCGAAACGTCATCAGATCTTCTGGAAGCTGGAGCTTCCCCATGCGCTGCCATCCGTGTTCTCCGGTGTCAAAATCGCCGCTACCTATAGCGTGATGGGCGCCATCATCGCCGAATGGATTGGTGCAGACAAGGGTATTGGTTATTATATGATGTTGCAAAAGTCGGCTTATCGTACGGACCGCCTATTCGTGGCGATCATGATTATTGTCGCGCTCAGCTTGCTGCTCTTCCTGTTCATTGCCCTGCTGGAGAAGCTGCTCGTGCGCTGGCGGCCACAAAAGCGGTAGTAAAGAAGTAATCTGTATATTAGGAAGTGATGACCATATGAATCTGCAACAGGATGAACAAGTCCAGCCTGGACGAGGAGCAAGTGTAATGGAGCCAACGCACGGTGAAAAGTTTAACTCGGCTACGCCTGATCGATCTGCCAACACGACTCCTGCTCCGGTTCCACCTGCACTGGACGTTGTTAATGTTCATGCATCATTCCGTGAACGGCGTAGCAAGCTACCGGTTCTGAACGACCTGTCCCTGACTGTGGAGCAAGGCGAGTTTGTTGCTATCGTTGGACCTTCTGGCTGTGGCAAGAGCACCCTGTTCCATATCATCGGCGGTCTGCTTAAGCCACAGGAAGGCCAAGTGCTTATGAACGGTCAGAATGTAACGGGACAGCGTGGCAAGATTAGTTATATGCCGCAACAACCCGCTCTTTTCCCTTGGCGTACCATTGAAGACAATGTACTGCTTGCTGGTGAAGTAGCTTCAAGTGCTCCCCCTCGGGCCGAAGCACTTGAGGAAGCTCGTAAGTGGTTAAGCAGCGTGGGTCTTGCCGGGTTTGAGCAGGCCTATCCTCATATGCTGTCGGGCGGAATGCAGCAGCGTGCTGCTTTTCTGCGCGCCCTGCTCAGTCCGCAGGAGCTGATGCTACTGGACGAACCCTTCAGCGCACTGGATGCACTGACACGTAGCGACATGCAGCGCTGGCTACTTGATATCTGGGAACAGAACCGCCGCTCGGTGCTGTTCATCACCCATAATATCGAAGAAGCATTACTGCTAGCGGATCGGGTCTATGTATTATCCAACCGACCTGCAACAGTGTTGCACGAGGTACATGTTCCTTTTGATCGCCCAAGACGAGAAGAAATTACGGAGGAATCCGCTTTTCTGGAGCGTAAACGGCAGATTGCTCAGTGGATGAGAGAAGAACAGCAGAAAGCCCGCCTATAATAATAGCGCGGGTTTTTTAAGTTATTATTTTCCTTTATTGGGTGATCCACCATAAGAAATTCTGCGTAACATAGTTAGAATATAAATGACCACAAGGAGGAATTCCCGCGTGCATTCTCAAGCTTTTGCACCATTAATTGATGCTCATATTCACTTCGATCAGTATACCTCTGACAAACAACGCGAGATGCTGTTATCTTTCCCGTCTCAACAAGTCGAGGCAGTCATCGCCGTGTCCATGAATCTCGCTTCTGCCCAGGCCAACCTGGAGCTTGCAAAGCAACATCCACGCAACATCTATCCGGCCTTCGGTTTCCATCCGGAACAGGAACTACCATCCGTTGCAGAAATGGACCTGTTCTTCCAATGGATCGAGAAGCATATGGGACAAGCCACAGCCATAGGAGAAGTTGGCCTTCCCTATTACAATCGTCAGGAAGCGGAGCAGGCAGGGCAGCACTTCGATCAGAGCGGGTATATCAAGCTGCTTGAACGTTTCATCCAACTTGCCAAAAAGCACAACAAACCACTTGTCCTTCATGCGGTATACGATGATGCCGATATCGTCTGTGATCTGCTGGAGCAATATCAGTTCCGACGTGCTCATTTCCACTGGTTCAAAGGTTCTTGCCAAACCGTAAGGCGCATGGCGGACAACGGTTATTTCATTTCCTTCACGCCGGATATTCGGTATGAAGAAGAGATTCGCGAACTCGCCCGGCAATATCCATCGGAACAAGTGATGGCCGAGACCGACGGACCTTGGCCCTTCGAAGGACCATTTCAGGGACGAATGACACACCCGGCCATGACCAGACAGGTCATCCAGGCATGGAGTGAGATCACTGGCATGGGAACCGAGCGGGCCGCCCGGCTCTTTTATCAGAACACAAAGCGTTTCTACGGCTTAACTTGAGTACAATCAGGTAACAGCAAGTACACTCGCATGCCCTGCCAGCACAGCACAAAGAAGCCAGTCGGCTTCGCCACCGACTGACTTCTAATTTACTATATATATCAGTTGAACTAACCATTTACA
Source organism: Paenibacillus sp. FSL E2-0151 (assembly GCF_037993015.1). NCBI lineage: Bacteria > Bacillati > Bacillota > Bacilli > Caryophanales > Paenibacillaceae > Paenibacillus > Paenibacillus sp. FSL E2-0151. The sequence continues at coordinate 538,209 of NZ_CP150308.1, read as the reverse complement.
CAAGAACGTAGAGGACAGAAATAACCTGAGGAAGCAACGCGTTCCCCTAAAAGCTTTCTGAAAGAAAGCTACTTCGGAAGCATACGCTGTAACCAGATTTTCACCCTCACAAAAATGGGATCAAAAAATCTAGGGATAACAGCGATCGGAAGGTTGTTCTGTCATCGAAGTGGCAAGTGTAACTACCTTCAGTTCAACTTAGCGCTTCAAGAATCCTTTGCCTTCCAGGAACGGTCTCACTTGCAACCTTGTCGGCTCAGTCAGGCGCTTCGCCATCAGTTCGGACCATGGAGTCGTTCGTTCACCGTTAGTTCGTGCTTTCATGTACGCTGTCGTTGTCTCATCATACTGCTCAACACCTTTGATGCTCTGCTCGGCATTATAACGATTACGATGCAGAACTGCATCCAGTGGCAGACGCGGGCGAATTCCCGTTTCCTGATCTGCAACACCAATACACATGCCATACACCGGAAATACCCCTTCCGGTAATCCCAATAACTCGGCTACTTCCTCAATCCGGGTACGAAGCCCGCCTATATATACAATTCCGAACCCTAGTGACTCCGCTGCAAGAGCGGCGTTCTGGGAAGCAAGTGCAGCATCAATCGTGGCTACCATGAAATTCTCGGTTGAATCGGCATACGATTCCTTTTCAGGAAGATGACGTTTCGCAGCATCACTCAGCCGATACAGATCAGCACACCATACGAGAAACACCGGACATTCATTGACATAGGCCTGGTTGCCTGCCAATTCAGCCAGCTTGGCTTTTTGCTCTAAGTCAGTCACAGCAATTACGGTATAGGCTTGCACACTACTTGAAGAGGAAGCCATCTGCCCTGCAGATACAATGGCTGCAAGCTGCTCATCACTTACCGGGTCTGGCTTGAATTTGCGTACAGAGCGGTGTTTCATCATCAAATCAATGGTTTCATTCATGCTGGTTCACTCCCAATCCTCGTAGTACGAACTCAATTGTCTGCTCAGCAAGCTCGTCTGTATTCATATCCTGATAATCAAAGCCAAATCGTGAATTCTTGGCCCGTTTGTGCGCCAAAGCCACACCCATAACCTGAAGCATCGCATAAGATACGGACTCGACCTGGAACAATCCCTGGTCTTTTCCTTCTTGCAGCAGGTCCCTCACTCGGGTCCATACAGGGTCTAGAAAACGAAATACGGTAGCTGTACGATGTGTCCGCAGTGTAATTTCAAGCTGCACAATATCGCTCATCTCCCGATCCGTCATCGTGAACTTCACAACTTCACCAATAATTCGTCGGATACCTTCCACAGGCGAGGACATGGACTCTTCAGCCAGCGCGTTCATCATATGCCCAGGGAAGAAATGCTCAAATAACGCTTCGAACACCTTTTCCTTGCCGCCAAAATGATAAGACACCAGCGACACATTGGCACCTGCCTCATCACATATTTGACGAACACTCGTCCCGTCATACCCCTGCTGTGCAAAAAGCTTCTTGGCTGCAAGCAATATCCTCGTTTTGATATCCAACTCCGGTTCCGTCATTCCGTCCCGCTCCCTCTTGTCCGTTCATCTCATTCGCTCCAGCTCAAGGACTGCAGCCAGCGAATCATCTGTCTATTATATTACACCAAGCACCCCGATGAAAATCATCGGGGTGCTTGTCCTATCCTATAAAGCAATGGTATACATCTGCTGTATTAGTTGTTTGCTTGAGCAGGGCTTGGAGCCATAGCTGGCATACGTTGTTTTTTCAACAACGTCACGACCAGTGACAACGCAACGGCAACCAACAGTACAATCACGATAGAGCCCGCAGCAGACTGAACTCCTGGGCCTCCCAACTGTACGCTCAGAATACCCTGAACGGCGTATGTTGCAGGCAGGTACTGCCCAATGCCGCTATAGAAGCTGTTCAGTAATTCACGCGGTACCATTGCACCGGAGGATACCAGTTGCAAGGACAGTGAGATGATGTTGAACAGACTTCCCGCTGGTCCGAAGCAGATCAGGAAGAACTGGGAGAAGAACATGAACGTGCACAGGAAGAGCGCCTGGAACAACCAGAATGCAACGAATCCTTGTGCAATCTGTCCTCCCAGTGCCACGATCAGTGATGATCCCAGCAAGGAAACAACCAATGCGGAACCCACATTAATGACTACTCTCGCGCCAAACAAAGTCAATCGGGAATAAGTGGATGACAGCATACCCATGGCTGTCTGGAGATTCATCCCCATGATCATGGCACCTACATAGGAAGCCAGTACCATCATCATTGGCACCATCTGATTATTCATCCCGTTAACCGGGTTGATGGACGTTGTCGTTCCTTCCACTCGGGTAGTCAGGTTTGTAGCGGCTTCAGCAGCCTGATCGGCAGGTGCACCTGAAGCGGTCAATACCGTCTGTACCCCTTGTGCTGTAGCTTGTTTGTTAATCGTGTTTGTCACACTTTGTGATACACTTTGCATCATGCTTTTGATCGTAACCGGGTTCGCTTCATTAATGGTGTATTTAATCTCGGCGGTTGAGCCAGCCGTCTGAAGCAATTCGTTAAACCCAGCCGGGATATCCAGCACCATGTGTACTTGGTGATGATTCAGCTGATCCAAAGCTTCAGCCGCACTCAGATTGGATACGGTATGGAAAGGCAGTGTTCCAGCGAGCGAATCTGCAATTCCTTTGGACATTTCGCCGTCCTCGTTCACAATCGCAACCGTCAATTCTTTCGCACGGTCATTTACTCCAGAATATGCGGTCATCCAGATCACGCTAAAGATCACTTGGAACATAAGTGCTGTTACGATCCCTACAATCACTGGCGGTTTTTTAAACAATGTACGTAAAGCCTGTAACATAAAAGGTGTCCTCCATTACTCAAATAGTTCTAATTTGATTTAAACAGTTGTTTGAATCAAACGATCGTTTAAATTTTATGTGAATATGTCCATATTGTCAACTCATTTTTTGAAAAATTCAGAAAATATAAGCTATATTCATGAATACAATTGATCCATTTTCACAAAAGAACATTATGCTTTCCTTTCTCCGTAGAAAAGAACATCTAATACCAACGATTCAGGCTTATTTTCTGGCGACTCAACTGTATTTTTCTCAACAAAAAACACGGTCCGCCGCAGCGAACCGCGTATTTATTCATCCTCACTTCATTGACAATGCTGCGTTGAATATATCTCCAAACAAAGGTCGGTCAGTCATTTCTCTTCAGCTTCATGCGTTGTAGACGCAGCGAATTCAGGACAACCGACACGGAACTGAACGCCATCGCCGCCCCTGCCAGCCATGGAGCCAAGAAGCCAACTGCCGCAATGGGAATACCAATAACGTTATATCCGAGTGCCCAGAACAGGTTTTGTTTGATGTTACCCATCGTGCGCCGGCTCATCTCAATGGCATCTGCAATGCTGTTCAGATCACCACGCATCAACGTAATATCCGCCGCTTCCATCGCTACATCCGTTCCTGTTCCGATGGCCATCCCAATATCAGCAGTAGCAAGTGCCGGAGCATCATTAATGCCATCACCTACCATGGCAACTTTCAGACCACTCTCCTGAAGTTTCTTCACTTCCGCAGCCTTGCCTTCCGGCAGAACCTCAGCCAGAACTTTACCGATCCCTGCCTGTTCAGCTACAGCGCGAGCTGTTCGCTCATTGTCTCCCGTGATCATGATGACATCGATCCCCATCGCCTGAAGACGACCAATGGCTTCACGGGAAGTATCCTTGATGGTGTCAGCCACAGCTACGATCCCTGCCCACTGACCATCCACCGCGACCAGCATCGCTGTACGCCCTTGTTCCTCCAGACGGTTCATCTGTTGAACGGTTTCTTCAGAGACATTCACCTGTGCATCCGCAAGTAAACGACGCGTGCCGACCAGAATTTCCTGCCCTTTTAATGAGGCTCGCACGCCATATCCCGGTATGTTCTCGAACTTCTCTGTTGGGGTCAGCTCCAGACCCTTGCCACGAATACCTGCAACAATCGCCTCTGCCAGCGGATGCTCGGAACTCTGTTCGGCCGCTCCTACACGCTCAAGCAGATCAGATTCCGTCCAATTCGGAGCCGTGACAACATCGGTAAGGACCGGTTTACCTTGGGTTACTGTACCTGTTTTGTCGAGCACCACGGTCTGAATCTGTTGTGCCGACTCCAGATGTTCGCCGCCCTTGAACAGAATGCCATATTCAGCCGCACGTCCTGATCCAGCCATGACAGAAGTCGGCGTTGCCAGCCCTAGTGCACATGGACAAGCAATGACGAGCACGGCAATCGCTTTTTCAAGGGAACCGGCGAAGTCACCCGGACTTGCAAACAGATACCAGATCAGGAATGTCAGCGCAGCTATGCCGACAACAATCGGAACAAAAATGCCTGAAATGACATCTGCGATCCGCTGGATCGGTGCTTTGGAGCCCTGAGCTTGCTCGACTACTTTAATAATCTGGGACAAAGCCGTGTCCGAGCCCACTCGGGTCGCACGCAGTCGTAATACCCCGTTTTTGTTCAGCGTAGCACCTGTAACGGGATCTCCTGGCTTTTTATCCACGGGAAGGCTCTCTCCACTAAGCATGGATTCATCTACTGAGGATTGCCCTTCTTCAACGATACCATCCACCGGGATGCTATCACCCGGCTTCACCAGGATCAGATCGCCAACCGCAACATATGCGGCAGGAACCATCACTTCCTGTCCATCACGGATGACACGGGCTTCACGTGGAGCCAGTTCAATCAGGCTTTTGATCGCCTGTGAAGAGCGACCTTTCGCCACAGCTTCGAACCATTTCCCCAGTAAAATTAACGTAATCAGAATTGCACTTGTCTCATAATAGAGTTCTACCGAGGGCATGGCGGCTGTGCTCGTTCCCATTGCCCCATGGTCCATGGTTGTAGAAGGTAAGTACCCACTGGATAACGTCAGATACAAACTATAGAAAAACGCTGCACTGGTACCCAATGCGACGAGAACGTCCATATTGGCACTGCGGTTACGTAAGGCTTTGTACGCCCCCACATAGAATTGCCACCCAATCACGAACTGTACCGGCGTTGCCAGCAGCAGCTGGAACCAAGGGTTCATGAATAGTTCGGGGACATAGATTCCGGATGTGAACGAGAAATGCCCCACCATTGCCCACAGCAACGGAATCGATAATAAAGCAGATATCATCCATTTCCACTTTTTGCGTTGCAGCTCACGTTCACGAACCGATGTGGTCTCTTCTTGTGTCAATTGCAGTTCAGCACCGTATCCCATCTGCTTGATCTTGGCGGTAATATCCGAAGGTTTCAATGCACCAGCGGCATATTCGATATGCCCTGTTTCCAGCGCCAGATTCACATTCGCCTGAGATACCCCCGGTAGTCGGGAAAGACCTTTTTCAATCCGGGCAGAACAAGCAGCACACGTCATACCTGTGATGTTCAGATCAACCGATTCTGACACCGTACCGTAGCCCAATGCTTCCACCTTATCTCGCAACGCATTCACGTTGGTTGTCTTCGGATCATAAGATACGGTCGCCTGTTCAATGGCAAGATTCACATTGGCCTGCTGCACGCCTTCCATGCGGGACAATCCCTTCTCCACTCGTGTCGAACATGCAGCACAGGTCATCCCCGTGATGTGCAGTGTTGTCTTTAGTCCTGGTGCGTCTGCCATAGGTGGCATTGGGGTTGGTTCGGATGATCTATCCATTGGTTTATTCGTTGAGTTATCCATCATGTCAGCTCCTTTCATGTCGATTCAATTTTTGTATGTTGCACCAATTATACCCCCAAGGGGTATATATCAAACAGAAAATTAGGCTTAAACCTGACTCTTGGGAAAAGGTACTCTGACCTCTTTTTCGCCCATGAGCATGTTCGGTTTAAGCCTGTGATCCCTTTAGACTACATCGTATCCCTGATCTTCAATGGCAGCTTTGATCTGATCCACGTTCACCGTCTGCTCATCATATTCCACCGCTACCGTTCCCGCTGCCAGATCAACCTTACCACTCGCACCGGTATTCTTTACAGCTTCTTCAACCGACTTCACACAGTGATTGCAAGACATTCCCGTAACGTTCAACGTAACATTAGACATTCTAAATTCCTCCTTGGGGTATATTAAAATGATAAAATTAAATATGTGAATTGATTCAGCTTACTTCATTAACTTCCGCATCGTAACCAGCAGTTCATCCACAACCTCATGTTCACCAGCCTGAATACGCTCAACGATACAGCTCTTCATATGGCCTTCAAGCAAAAGTTTGCCTACTGAATTAAGAGCAGACTGAGCCGCCGCAATCTGCGTCAGCACATCATCACAGTACGTATCCTTCTCGATCAATCCCTTGATCCCGCGAATCTGACCTTCCACACGGTTCAAACGAGAAACCAGGTTACTCTTCATCTCCTGCGAATGGTGACTCTTGCGCACATGCTTCCCATCACTGCCCTCGGCATGACAGGATACTGCTTCTTGGACTGTAGCCAAAGCTTCCGTTGAATCGGACTTGGAGGATTGCAAAGGTTCCTCGGGATGGCTCTGATGATCCATCATGAACACCCCTTTTCTTTCGTTCTTTTCTAAGAGTAACATACCCCATGGGGGTATTCAAGAGTATTCTGATATTTTATTAAAAATGGATGAATCCTTCCTAATTAAATAGGGCGATGCATCTTACAAGGTATACTCCATCCTGCTGCTACGGACAACAAGACCCATCTGTTCATAGAAAGCCTGTGCCCCAGAGTTAAACGTTGACACTGATAATTCCACGCTGTCTGCCTGAAGCTCTCTCCCTAACTCGATGAATGCTTGTAGTAACTGTTTACCTGTTCCTTGGCCCCGATGTTTGTTATCCACTACAAGTTCATGGATGTACAACATTTTGCGATCCACCATCAATGGGTTATCCTGAATTACACTTAACTGCGCGCTCCCGTAACCCAGAATCAAGCCCGTTTCGGAAGACTCGGCAACATATAGGTAACGCTTGTCCGTTTCCAGCAGTTCGATGAACTCCTTTTTCTCCATTCTGGTCTCCAACGCTCTGTATAGATCCGGCCGCGCCTCGACATGCATCTGGTGCAGCTCATCCATCAACAATGACACGCCAGAGTAGTCCCTCATTTCTGCCTTTCGGATGTTAATCGTACCTGTACCCATCCCAATCACTCTTTCGTCTACTGAATTTTACATTATTATACAACCAAAAAGCAGATACCATAAGGGTACCTGCTTCGCTAAATTTATCTTCATTCCATCTAGCCCATATGATGCTCATGTTGTTTATTTTTTCGAAGAAGTATTTCCTTCATTAAAAGCAACAGGTGATGGCTTCGCTGCCCATTCGTCCGCCTGCGGCTCAATGTCTACTCCGCTCAAAATCTTCTTTTTCTCCATCAAGGAATCCCCGTCTTCATCCAGCTTGTTGCGAATTTCCGCCTCGTCCTGAGGTTGATTGTTCTGTGTCATCGTAGAATCCTCCCTTTTTTCGTATTCATGTTGATGTTCCTTTATATAACGTGCCCACTTTCTGCATTATCATTCTCTTCGAGGATCAGGCCGTCCCCCAAGTTATGTGTTATTTGAATTAAACATTAACTTTATTAAGCTAAATCCATCTCTAAACCCTTGCTCGTACATTACTGACTCTGCTGTACCCTGAAGAAGGGTTATTACATTACAATAGTCCAAAAATAAAGCCATCCCCTCTGGCTTAACATATTCACATAGCTCCATAAACAAACGATCACTTTCTTGACTCAATCTTTTATATTCTTTTGAATTATAAATCACAAGATTTCCGATACTCTCCATACGAAGAGCTTTGAACTGGTTAAATATTTCTTCGAAGTCCTCCATGTTCCCCTCCAAAAAAGTGACGTCACTATGAATATAAATATTAGAGTGACATCACTTAGATGTCAATATGATTGTATATTGAATTATTTTGTAATGATACAATATGAACATTACTTTTTGAGGAGATTTTATTTCATGGCTACAGATAAAAGAGTCTTTACACTTAGGCTGCGAGAAAAGAATTTTGAGAAAATTAAAGTGATTGCGGACAAAAACAAACGATCTATTGCAATGCAAATTGAGTATCTTATTGAACAACATATTGAAGAATTTGAGAAAGAACAAGGTGTTATTTACCCAGATAAACATAATGACGTATAGATTTTGCGCCCTTAGTACATGCGCATTATCCATACGTCATTTTTCATGATATATCCTGTTCCCCGTTAATCGAAATCAACCTGTTTATCCAAAATGATTTCCTCTACTTTGTATTCCATCTCTGGTATTGAGGGAATCAAGGAGAATCGAACGTTTTCCAGAGAAGAAGGAAGAGCAGGAATCACTCGGAAACTAATTTGCGTCTCCCCACCTCCTCCACGACTGCCATGTCTCATGGTGATATGTCTCTGTTCGCTGAATATTTCCAGAGCCAAATGTGGAACCATTTGTATACGCTCAGCTTCATTCCCCTTATATTGAATCTCCACATAAACGAGGCTTTCGCCTTCATATTGCATCGAATGCGTGATCATATACTCACACGAATCTTTGATCATTTTCTTCATAATCGGCACCACACTCGTCAATTGAAGAGGTTCACTTGGAAAGTAGTGTCTTTGCGGCATCGGTTGCACGCTACGGAGAACATATCGGATATCTTCCTCCTTCATATCCAGTAAGCTCACCCATTCATCGATGGTATTTTGAGGGGGTTGGTATTGGACAGCTCCAGTTATGTCCTTTCTGGCTGCAACCAGTTTCAAAAGTTGCTCATCAATCTGCTGTACCTCATCGCTGTATTCATTAGGAATTTCACGTAATTCACTCCAGCCCATATTTAATCACTCTCCTAATTTAATGACATGCCATGCAAATACAATTCGCTACTGTACCTGCATCCCCCTCTTAAAAAGGAAAGGACGCCCCTTAGGTCATATTCATGACCTTACGGGACGCCCTTTTTATATTGTCCACCTCAAATGGACATCATCTACTGTTTTGCTTGTAACAATGAGCAAAAATGTATACTTGCCTTAACCAACCTATACCTGATCTTGGCGAGCAAGCGCGGCTAGTGCGCGTAGCGCTGCATTAATCTCGCGCTCCACCGCTTGTCCAACCGCATCCGTATGCGGATCATACTCGGCAGCCAGATCGCTGTCCGCGAATCCATCGATCGCAACAATGGCTCCGGCGCGAGCGCCACGCAAGGTGCTGACGATGTAGAGCGCAGCAATTTCCATCTCGGCTGCAAGTGCTCCAGCCTGCTTGTATTTGCGATGTGGGATCTCTTCCACGCCTGCAAAGAACGCATCCAGTGTTACGGTAATACCAACGCCCACTTTGCCTGCAAAGGTTGCAGCATCCGTGCTTTCTTGCCCACGAGCAGCCTCGATCAACGCTTGTGTCACCCCAATGTCGGCTACCGCTGGAAAACCATCCGGTACCAGTTGGCGAGTCAACCCGTCTGTACGAACAGCGGCTGTACTCACAATCACACTGCCTGCCGGATAATCAGCTATATACGATCCCGCTGTACCTACACGAATCAGAGTTGTTACACCCGCCCGAATCAATTCCTCGAAGCAGACAGCTGCCCCAGGTGAACCTACACCATGGCTGACCACAGCGATCTGTACCCCTTCATACAATCCAACAAATGTACGATACTCCCGACTGAACGCCAGTTCTCTCGCCTGCTCCAGCTTACGGGAAATCTTCTCCGCACGTGCCGGATCACCACAGACGATGGCGTATGCCGGCATGTCTTCCGAATGAATCTGCAAAATAGGCATCAACATATCAATCAAACTCCTTCTTCGTCCACTCGTCTTCCGGAATCGGCAGATCTTCACCCGAGAAGCGTTGTTCCTTGAACGGATCGGCAAAATGGTGGAAACCATTCACTTCCCAGAATCCGTTCCGGTCTTCTGTCATAAACTCCAGACCACGTACCCACTTGGCACTCTTCCAGAAGTAAAGTTGTGGCACAACCATACGCAGTGGAAAACCATGCTTGGGTGTTAGTGGCTCACCGTTATATTTGAATGCGAGCAGTACATCATCATGCATCAATTCTTCGAGCGGTACATTTGTTTCATAATCATGATCTGCATGGATCATGACGTATTTTGCCTCTGGCTTAACCCCCAGAAGTTTCACAAAATCGGAAAAGCGTATACCTTCCCACGGCGTATCGAATTTCGACCAACGGGTAACACAGTGAATATCACTCACCGTGTTCACCTGTGGCATCGCCTGCAACTCAGCTAAGGAGAACACCTTCTCCTCTTCTACTTCACCGAATACCTTCAAGTCCCAGGTGGACAGGTCATATTCCGGCACTTCCCCTTCATGCAGAATCGGGAATTTCTCCGTCAGCATCTGTCCTGGCGGCAGCCGATCTCCGTGATCGTTACCTGTTTTGGGTGCCGGGGTTTTACTTTTTTTCAAACGTTCAGCCTTGTTATGCAAGTGGAATTCCTCCTTCTTTTACTGTCTCTAACATAGACATTCAGGAATTAACGCGAGCTTCCGCCCGCTTTCAGTGCATCCTGTGCATAGGTACGGTCTTTGAAAAAGAACATCGCGACCAGCGTCACAATATACGGCAGCATCAACGTGAAATGCGTTGGCAGGGAGAATCCTTGCAGACGAATACTCAATGCTTCCATGAAGCCAAACAGCACACTGGAGCCCATGACGCCAAGCGGATTCGCTTGTCCTAACATCGTTGCCACTAGCGCGATAAAACCACGACCAGCAGTCATGCCTTCGGTAAACATCGTTACCTGACCGAGTGACAACTGTGCTCCAGCCAGAGCACACAACACGCCGCACATCAGAACGGCACCATACTGGATGCCGCGTACCTTGATCCCGATGCTCTGTGCTGCAATCGGGTTTTCACCGACCGAGCGCAGACGGAAGCCGGACACACTTTTGAACAGATAAAATTGTAGTGCAATCACGAGCACAATACCGAGGTAAACCAGAGGACTATGTCCCGATATTACATCGCCGACCCACGGAATGTCCTTAATCAGCGGAATATCCCACTTGGGAAGTCCCACCATGTCTTTGTCGTAGTATGCACCTTTTACATCAAAAATCGCACGCAATGCAAAGGTCGTCACCCCCGCAGCCAGGAAGTTGAGCGATATCCCGACCACGATGGCGTTGGCCTTCAGATTAATGCTTATAAAGGCAAAGAGCGCTGAGAATAACATCACAATAATAATGGAAAAGAGTACAGCAAGCAGTACATTGCCAAACAGATAATTGCCGACAATCGCGGAGAATGCACCGATCAGCACCAGTCCTTCGAGACCGACGTTGAACAGACCGACACGAGAACATAAAGCCCCACCGAGCGCTGCAAGCAGGATTGGAGTCATAATCCGCAAGGTTGAGCCAAACATGGCTGCATCAAACAGTTGTTGCATTGGACTTTTTCTCCTTTCTCCGCTTCAGGAATGAATAACCGATCTGAGCTGATACAAATAACGTCAATACAGCCTGGATGACACTGCCAACTTCCAGCGGCACATCCGTATTCCGTTCCATCCCCATGGCACCCGTCTGTAGCGCAGCCAGCAAAATAGCTGCTACAGCTGTACCAAGTGGATGAGAGCGGGCAAGCAGCGTTGCCATAATGCCGCTCCATGCGTAACTTGCCGATGACAATGAGCCATCAAGGAAACGGTACTGTGTACCAAGCACTTCCCCCGCACCCGCGAGTCCAGCAAGTCCACCACTGATGACCATGGACAGCATCATCATGCGAATGCGGCGAACACCACCGTAGGTTGCAAAGGACGGGTTGCTGCCGAGCATGCGGATCTCGTAACCGGTCACCGTTTTATGCGTGAACCAGTAGATCAGAATGGCCGCTACAATGGCAATAATGAAGCCTGCATGCAGCCCCATGCCCTGGAACAACTTCGGCAACCAGATACTCTGGTCAATCATGGGTGTCTGAGCCATTGCTGCAGATCCTGTGCGGTCCTTAAATGGATAGGAGACCATGTAGCCCCCGAAATAAATGGCAATATAGTTAAGTAGTAAGGTTGTGATCAACAAGTTCATCCCGAAGCGTGCATCCAGCCAGCCTGCAAACAGGGACCAGATTCCCCCGGCAATAATACCTGCCACAATTGCAGCAATACACACAAACCAGCCTGGTCCTGGCAGATAGAGCGCCGTGAGCGCGGCACTAAGCCCGCCAAGAATCATCTGGCCTTCGGCTCCCATATTGAAGAATCCGGCACGGAATGCCAATGCTACGCCAAGTCCCGCCAAGATGATTGGTGTGGAACGAGCCAACGTATTGGTGAAGAAGTAGAAGTTACCGAAGGCCCCTTTCCACATCTCCGCATACGTATCCACCACATTACCGCCAACGATCAGAATCGCCACAGCCCCTGCAATCAGACCGATGAATACGGCAAGCAGCGGCTGGACGAGTCCACGAAGTGTTTCTTTTACCCGATTCATATCCGCTCTTTCCCTCCTGCCATTAACAAGCTGATCTGTTCCTCAGTTGCTTCCTCTGCTCTCAGTTCTCCGGCAATTTCGCCTTCATACATGACAATAATCCGATCAGATAATTGCAAAATTTCGGACAACTCCGATGAAATGAGCAGAATACCCGCGCCCTCGCTACGTTTGCGCTGCAATTCAGCATGTATCGTCTCCATTGCTCCGATATCCACACCACGTGTCGGTTCGGCTGCAATCAGAAACGGTGTATCCTGTGCAAATTCACGGGCAGCAATCAACTTCTGCAAGTTTCCTCCGGACAGAAACTGTGCCTTCGTTTCCGCAGAACCCGTCTTGATGCTGAACTGTTGGATCCAACTCTCTACCATTGTTCTTGCTGCTTTGGCTTTGATAATACCGCGTGACTGCAAGCGATGATGGTGTCCCATCAGCCCGTTCTCGCGAACACTCGCATCCTTGGCCGCTCCCCACATATAACGATCTTCCGGGATATGAGCAAGTCCATGCTCCCTTATGCGCCGTACAGGCCAGTTGGTTGTATCCTGCCCGGAGAGCACAACGCGACCACTATCCGCCTTACGCAGTCCAGCAATGACCTGAATCAGTTCCGACTGGCCGTTACCTGAGATGCCTGCTATGCCAACGACCTCACCTTTACGAACTTCCATATGGATGTCCTTGAGCGCCGAACGATCCTTCGCTCCGGACAGATTAACCCCTTCCACCTGAAGCACCGCTTCCGCTGGTACCGATGGCTGCTTGTCCATACGCACAAGTTCACGACCAACCATCAGACGGGATAACTCCTCCACATGTGTATCCTTGGCTTCCAACGTACCTGTCACCTGACCATCCCGAAGCACCGTGATCCGGTCGGCTACATCCATGACTTCTTGCAGCTTATGCGTGATCAGTACAAAGGTTTTGCCCAGCTTGGCGAGAGATTTCATGTTCGCCAGCAGTTCCTTCACTTCAAGCGGTGTCAGTACCGCCGAAGGTTCGTCCAATATAATGATGTCTGCGCCCTGATGCAGCACCTTAAGAATTTCAACACGCTGCTGCATGCCAAGCGGGCACTCGGACACTTTTTTCCACGGGTCAACCGGCATGCCATATTGTCTGCCAAGCTCGTTCACCTGAGCCGCTGCTTTTTTGCGGTCAAATGCGCCTGCCTTAGCCGGTTCGCGTCCAATCACGATGTTCTCCGCCACCGTAAAGGAAGGGAACAGCATGAAATGCTGATGCACCATACCGATGCCACTTGCCATCGCCTGGGACGGCGTGGCAAAGCTTACCTCACGTCCACGGACTTTGATAGTGCCTGACGTGGGCTGTTCCATACCGTACAGCATACGCATCAAGGTTGTTTTACCGGCCCCGTTCTCACCGACAAGGGCATGAATCTCTCCCTCACGCAAATTAAAACGGATGTCCCGGTTAGCGGTGAAGCCGCCATATTTCTTCGTAATCTGCTCCATCTCCAACAGCATATCTTGCGTTCGCTCCTCTCAGTTCAACTTAAAAAGGTTACACTCGCCACTACGATGACAGAATAACCTTCCGATCGCCGTTATCGTGTAAACGATAAGTTGAACATATACTGGTCATTTAATAGCAGCAAAACCGGCTGCCTGATCGGGCAGCCGGCTGATCATTTCCATCACTCATTCATTGAAAAGAACATTCAAAACTATTGTTGCAATGGATCTTTGACTACGATTTTGCCGGATACAATATCATCCTTGATTGCTTTAACCTTGTCGATCACTTCTTGTCCGACAAAAGCATTCAATGGAGATTCGCTGTCACGTGTAACGTACGTCAGGCCTACACCGTCTTCTTTCAAACCGTAGTTAACAGCGCCTGCTTTGAAGTTGCCTTCTACAAAATCTTTCACAGTCTCATAAGCAACCGTATCGGTTGACTTCAATTGAGACAATACGATATGTTCCGGGTCTTCAACTGTACGATCCGTATCCTGACCGGAAGTGTAGAAGCCTTTTTCCTTGGCTGCTTCGAACACGCCGAGATCCCCTACAGCGGATGCGCCAGCGATGAAGTCAGCGCCTTTGCCGAATTGTACCAGCGCCAATTCTTTTGCTTTGGCCGGGTCATTAAATCCACCTACATAGTTCACGAGGAATTCTGCACCCGGATTCACGGATTCCAATCCAGCTTTGAAACCTTCCGTATATTTCTTGATCAATGGTACATCCATTGCTGCGATCATGCCGACTTTGTCTGTTTTGGTGGACAATCCAACAGCTGCACCGAGCAGGTACGCCCCTTCATATTCACGGAAACCAACGCTACGAACGTTAGGAAGATCAACGGTTGTATCTACAATCGCAAAAGACTTGTCCGGATTCTCTGCTGCGACTTTCTTCAATGCATCTTCTGCCTGGAAAGTTGCTGTAATAATCAGATCATAATTCTCGGCAACCGCAGCACGCAGATTTTGTTCAAATGCTGCCGGGTCTGTCGATTCAATCGTCTTGGTATCTACTTTGAATTCTTCGCCTGCTTTTTTGAAACCTTCATCCATCTGTACAAAGAAAGGGTTAACCCCTATTTTTTCGGGAAGTACGAGGGCCATCCGAAGAGATTTCTCCGAATCACTGCCTTGGGCGGATTGTTCGTCTTTGGAAGCCGAATTCCCACAAGCTGCCAACAAAATAGCCAACATGATGATCGATAAGACGAACGATAAACCTCTTTTCATTTTGAAAATACCCCTTTTCAACATTCTTTTTTCTTATCCTAGCGGATACTGTCGATCCTTGTCAATAAATCTTTGAGCGTATACACTCAAATAGAATATAATTGACAATTCGCTTTCTACCAAGCTTTGGAAACCGTTCTGTATCAAGCTTTTTTTCGTTGACATCCAGCGCGTCTCCGTGCTAAAGTCAATCCAATTATTCTATTCTGATAGGAATTGTCAGAATTATAACCCAAAGCTAATTATTTTCCAACCCATTTTAAGGAGGCTATTCATTTGAAAAAAATCACCCAGATCACGTTGGCAGCCCTACTCGCCGCTCCGGTAACACTCGGCAGCCTTAGCTTGCCCGCTTCTGCTTCTGCAGCATCTGCAACTCCGGCTAAACCAACCACCTCACAAAGTGTCAAAGGACCGGTAGCTCAGGCGCCAGTTGCTTACACGGAAAGCGCAGCGGATTTTGCTCAATTCTTGCAAGCGAAATACAACATTCAATTGCCGCAACAGATTACCAAAGGTGATTTCATTCAAGCCATTGCAGCCATCACGGAAGCAACTCAAGCAAGTGACAGTGAAGCCAAAGCTCCTGTCTTTACCGATCTGTCTTCTGGTGATTCTTCATATGATGCTGCCGTATCCTTATACAATAATGGGGTTCTTACGGGTACAGAAGTACGTGCTAAGGATCAACTGAGCACTTATGCAGCGGTCTTCATCGCGGTGAAAGCAGCCGGATTCAAGGAACTGGCTTATACTTATCCTGCAGAGAAAACAGCCAAAGCGCTTGCCAAAGCTGGCATTAGCCCAAACCGTGTTCAGGGACAAGCCGCACAGGAGCTGGCTGCTGCGATCGATACAGGCCTGATTCCTGAAAGCCTATACCCCGCTCTCCTTAAGGGTGGCGTAGCAAGTAAAGATTTCGCTAATACTTTGCTTGGACGCGTACTGGTCAGTCAAGGGAAATACAAACATGAGATTGGGCGTTCCGGCGATGCGGATATCTATTCCAAACTGTATGCTGCATATCGCACAGCGGATCTGATCGAATCACCTGAGCTGAGAAAGATTGTGGATCAGGCGCTGCGAGATGATCTCGTAACAGGTTACAATCTGAAGGATAGCCGCTTTGATTCCAACTTTATCGATGAACTGACACTTACCTACGGCCACGATAATATTCAACATGCTGTACAGTTGGTTGGTTTGCTGCGTAGCGAAGGTATTGATGCTGATGTGCAATTCCAGCCGAAGACATCTGCCTTCATTTATTTGAAGGAATGGGGCGAGCCGAAGGAAACGCCTGATTATAAGGTGACACAGATCGATAACGGTAACTATATTGCTTCTGCGAAGGAATATGATATCCAGTTCGAGTTCAACAATGTGGCAGACAAAGTTCGCTTCAACGACATTGTGCTGAAATATGCCAAAAAGAACAGTGACAGTACATCTCCACTGATTCTCAGCTCCTGGTGGCAACCGCTGTATTATTCACCAACCGCATTGGCGAACTACCCTGTCATTTCCAATAATAAGATCGCGCTTGGCAATTACTACGCTCAGTCCTTCTCTCTGAAAGAGAATGCCAAATCCATTCGGGAAGGTTTCCTGAAACTGGCACCTGATGCGGACATTACGACGTATGACTTCTGGGTGGACCAGCCTTTCTTCAACTATCTGAACGGTGGATCTGAATAAAATAAATTCCGTCTTCAACCGAATCAAAGCTCGTATTTTGGCACCATAAGCAGCCGTCCTTACCGAATTTTACAGGGGTTTCGACCCCTAGATTCGTAAAGGCGGTTTTTTGTTCAGCATTTTGCAAATTTCTTCTACAAAATCATTTTCCTCATGCAGGAATTACCAATATAAGGTCGAATCCTTTATGTACACAAACACGCAATCATATTGCATATCTCCGCACGAACAGGAGTTACTCCATGGTATATGACGGTATTCTACTAGGCTTGATCGTTGGATTTTTTCGGGGCGGGTTGAGGCATGGGCTCAACCAGTTTGCAGCACTCAAGCTGCGAAGTGGCTGGATTTTCCCTGTATTGCTGCTAATCCAGTTCTTTATTTTCTATCTCCAGGAACGATTCGAATGGGTGGCATCCATTAATGGGTATCTCTTTGCTGCCGTCTACATTACAGGGCTCACTTTCCTGTGGCTCAACAGACACCATACCGGTTTCATGCTCATCTGGATTGGGGTATTTCTCAATTTTGCCGTTATGGCTGTAAACGGTGGGCGCATGCCTGTTTCTGTGGAAGCCTCCGCTGTACTGGGACCCTACTATGTAGACATGCTCCGGGAAGGCGGCGCCGTATCAAAGCATTTTATGATGGATGCATCTACAAATCTGCCTTTTCTCGGTGATATCATCCCACTCTCCAGCCCTTATCCACGGACTCAGGTCATCAGTATCGGTGATGTGGTCATGAATATTGGCATATTCCTTTTTATTCAATACATGATGGTGAATCGGGACAAAAAGGCTGTGCAACCTGCTAAAACTCATCAGGCTTGAAGAAAACAGGTAGACTCCAAGGAAGGGAGGTCTTCTCCATGAAAAAATTTGAAGGTGTGAAATATTCCCGCATTGTCATCAACGCAATCATCGTGGCTTCTGTCGTTGTAGCGTTAACTTCGGGATACAAGCTGGGCGGCTAGTATCCATACCACCCAACAAGACAAACAGGCTGCCAGCGGCCTGTTTTTTCTGTCTGGATTTTTGGCAGGCAACTTGGTATGTTATACATCTATATAGTATATCCCTATAGAAGAACACCCACTATATACACATCAAGATTAGACTAAACTCAAGCAGGAGATTTTTTATGAACTTTATTCGTAACCTTATCCATAAGGCAGATCGAAGCAGTATGTATGTTATTTTGCTTAGTTGTACCGGGATCGGTGTTTTTCTATACATGAACAAGTGGTCTTACCTTCATCTAACCACGGCGGATTGGGTTATGGTCTACACCATGCTGGGTGCGGCGTTAATTCTGGATTATTTCACGTTCCAGATTCCACCCAAAGGCAATCAGCAATCCATGGATTCATCGGTATACCTTGCCTGTATATTCATGTTTGGCGGAGCTTTCAGTTTATCCGTACTGCTTCCTGTCTCCATCATCCTGTTAATCAAAGAGCGTAAACTAACCTGGTGGAAACACATTGTTAATTTCAGCATCTACAGTCTCATGATTACGGGAGCAGCTGCCGTGTTTGAGTGGACTGGCGGGCAATCGGGAACTCTGGACGGCTATAACCTGATTCCTTATTTTGCAGCGCTCGCAGCCTACTTCATCATCAACACGATCACACTTGGCTTATTCTTTCATTTCTCAACAAAGGATGCATTACAGCAGATGAAGCGGGCATTCGTTACCGAATCCCTGCTGGTTTATCTGTGTACGCTGATTCTGGCGCTGGTCCTGACAATTCTGGTTGTGCACAATGGCGTACTTGGCCTGTTGTTGTATCTAAGTCTTAGCATTCTGCTCTCCCATGCATTCAGGCAGTTGTTCGTGATGTATCAGACGATTGAGGAAAAGGCCAACACGGATCAACGTACAGGTCTGTTCAACCATAGTTATTTCGAAAGCATGTTAGAAAGCGAACTGACTAACGCTCGAACGCAGGGAACCCCGCTCTGTCTGGGACTTATTGATATCGATGATTTCAAAAAGTATAACGATCGGTTTGGCCACCTTCAAGGTGACAGTCTGCTGGCCCTGCTGGGGGATTTTCTAATGCGAAAGACGGAAGGCACACCTGTTACCGCCTTTCGTTATGGAGGAGAAGAGTTCACTTTGCTCATGCCAGGCATGGAGTTGGACGAATCCTACAGGTTCATGAACAAGCTGCGTAAACAACTGAACGACACGCCGTTTGAAGGCGTTGAAGTGTTTCCACACGGTTGTCTCTCCTTCTCTGCTGGCGTCGCGCCCTATCAGGTGGATATGTATAACAAATCCCAGCTTGTGGATCAGGCGGATAAAGCACTATATTATGCGAAGAAACAGGGCAAGAACAACGTGCACCGCCACGGCAGCAATGATGGCATGGAACACGAGATTGATCTGGTACAGGACGTTCGTGACATCGAACAGCAGCTCAATCTGTTCAGATACAAAGATATGGATACGTTTAAACATTCCAAACGGGTCTACAAATATGCACTGGATATCAGTGAATTGCTCGCACTGGACAATGCGGAAAAACGTCGCTTCGTGCTGGGAGCACTGATTCATGACATCGGAAAACTGGAGATTCCTTGGTCCATTCTGAACAAAAAGGACAAGCTCACCGCAGAAGAATGGGAAACGATCAAAGGACATGTCACCTGGGGCAAAAAAATGGTGATCACGAACGATCGCTTCGCCGATCTGATTCCGTATATTGAACTTCACCACGAGCGCTATGATGGCAAAGGCTATCCTTACGGCCTGAAGGGTAACGAGATTCCCCGGCTCTGCCGGATGCTGACCGTGATTGACTCCTTTGATGCCATGACGACAGAGCGGCCGTATCAGGAAACCAAGAACATGGAAGAAGCCATTCGGGAGCTGCGCTCATGTTCGGGTTCACAGTTCGATCCGGAGCTTGCCGAGTTGTTCATTCAATATATTGAGAAAAGAACCGCTCAGCAACAGTTGCAGTAAAATAAACAGAACTTCTTCTATAAGCCCAGAAAAAGTAAAAGCGCTATCCCCGGTCTGATCGGAGATAGCGCCATTTTCATTTTCATGGAATGAATCGTACACCAGACAACTTCATTCTCGTGCAGATTCTACATTAAGATTTGGTATTCAGCTCATGTGAGGTCTGATGCAGCTCTTTAATCATCTGCTGCAAAAACATGTTGTCTTGGCGACTGATACCGTGCTGATTGTCTTGAACAAGCATCTGATGAATGTTCTTTTTGAGCAATTCACTGCGACGTTCCAATACTTCTTGACTCATGTTGTTGCGTCACTCCTTAACATGTTTTGTAATGAATTCACGTTCTATATTAAGTATAGAGGACCTTCTCCGATAGGGAAAACGGACTCAGCCTTCCTCAGCTGGACACACCAACCCTCACCTAGCGTGACAACATTTCACCCCTTGTCATTCTTAGATATCCTTCTAAATACTCTCTGATCCTCCCCAGCTTTCTCCAAAGACACAGACTAGGGTCTTGGACAAGCTTGGGTTATAATGATCCCATCCCTGTATAAATAAAGTACCTAATTAAGCTAATCCTAGATCAAAGGAGTTCTGCATTCATGTCCTATAAACAAATTAAATGGATGATTCTGCTGATCCCCACATTCACGGTTGGCATCTGGGAATACATTCGCCATCAGTTTCTGATGCCGTACCTTTCGATGGATGCTGGAAACTGGTTAACACCCGTCATCGTTTATCTCGTCAGCGTGACACTGCTCAGCCGATTGTTCCACATGCTCGAAGGTGCCAGGGCTGCTCTGGAGCAGGAACGTGCAGCAAAAGCAGCGCTGGAAGCTCGTGACCAATTGGCAAGAGAACTTCACGACGGCATATCTCAGTCTCTTTTCCTGCTCTCAGTGAAGACCAATAAAGCAGGCCGTAGTCTGGCAGGCAGCGGACATGAGCATGAGATCCAGGAGATTCAAAAAACCGTGCATGAAGTCAATACATATGTAAGGCAAGCCATTGCCCAGTTGCGTTTTGTTCCTTCCTCTACGGTAACATCAGAAATTATTTCACTGCATGCGCAGGTCGAAGTGCTCGTCAAGGAAACGGTACCTGGTGCACAGATTCATTGGGACCTCAAGGGTGTAACGTTCTCTGCCAAGGAACAAGTGGAACTGCTCGCTTGTATCCGGGAGGGACTACTGAATGTACGCAAACATGCGCAAGCTACCCGCGTTCAGGTTCACGCGGAAGGTAACCCAATTGCCTGGTTCATTTATATTCAGGATAATGGAAATGGACTAAGTGGAGATCCTCTTCATCTGAAGGATCGGTACGGACTGCGAATTACGAAGGAGCGTGCTGCCGAGATGGGTTGGTCTTTCACCCTCGATTCAAGACCGGGTCATACACGAATGACGATAGGAAAGGAGCATGCTTAATATGGAACATGTACGTGTATTGGTTGTTGATGATCATGCGCATGCGCGTGAAGCGATCTGTAGCATTTTATCCGAGGACAGCCTGTTTGAAGTGATTGGTACAGCTTCGAATGGCCAGGAAGCGCTGGAGCTCACCGGACAATGGATGCCCGACCTGATCCTGATGGACGTGCAGATGCCGGGCATGGATGGGCTGGAAGCCACCCGTCAGATCAAGCTGCGATTCCCTTATGTTATTGTTGTTATGGTCACGGTATCGGATGATGTGACGTTTCTGTTCGAAGCACTGAAACAAGGCGCTCAAGGCTATTTGCTCAAAAATCTAACGCCTTCCACCTGGCTTGAATACCTGCGCGCCATCGTCAGTGACGACGCACCGCTCAGTAAGGAACTGGCCTACCGGATTTTGCAGGAGTTCCCCGCACCACGCAGTGAAGATGTGCAAGATAACCCGCTAACGGCGCGGGAACTTGAGATTCTGCAATGGGTATCCGCGGGATATACCAATCGGGAGATTGCCGATCAACTCGGTATTTCAGACCAGACGGTGAAGAATCATCTCAAAAACATTTTGCAGAAGCTCCAGCTTGAAAACCGGGTACAACTCACCCGCTACGCACTAGAGAGCGGGCTTGCAGGACGTAAACTTCGCAAATAAACATTGTTAATTCGGAGTCAATGATGCTTCCGACATAGGTGAGAAATGACATAGCATTCATGCTTTTGTCACAATTATGTAGACCAAATCGTTTTTTTATAGCCCAATGTAGTCATACGCAGTCATTTTGGACAAAGTTATAATGGGTTAGATTGTGTTTAAGGACCATGAATGACTACAAATCTATAACCTGAGGGTGATGATTTTTTGATTTTTACACGCTTTACCCTGAAATGGAGCAAACGGCACTGGGCATTGGTCACCTGTCTGTTGCTCGTATGTTGCCTTGTTATGCCACAGTGGGCATCTGCCCATGCTTATATTGTTAAGGCTTCGCCAGGAGAAAATGAGATCCTCGTAGCTGCTCCCGAGCGGCTGACGCTGGAGTTCAACGAATCCTTGCAGACGGCCTTTTATGATATCAAAATTACCGGACCTGACGGCAATCAGGCAGACGATGGAAATGTAAAGATCGATGTGGATCGCCCTCATATTCTGGAGACTGGCCTGCAGGCTGGACTCGGGAACGGGACTTATGCCGTTAACTGGAAAGCTGTATCTGCCGATGGACACCCAATTCAAGGGGCGTATGTTTTCCATATCGGTGAACCATCCGGTTCTCCTGCCGGACTGAGTGATCTTACATCCGGTTCTGGTTCAACAGGTGGGCCGCTGAAATGGATTGTATCCCTGACAGACTGGATTCAGTATCTCGGATTGTCTGTCATTCTGGGGACACTTGCATTCTTACTGCTGCGAATCGCACCAGCATCCATGACAAGAGAACCTATGGACGTTCCAGGCAGCTACAGATTGTTATGGATCAGTTATGCTGCTGCTTCCTTTGCCGCTCTGGTCAGCCTGCCACTGAATACGTTATATGAATCTGGTGTGGCTCTGAACGAACTAAGCTGGGCACTGATCGGAAGTGCGCTCAAGCTGACATCCTTTGGTCAGATCTGGATGTTACAAATACTCATTGTAATGTTGCTGGCCGTCACGATTCTCTCCGGATATGATCGCGATCGATCCATCCGTGCTCGCATCTGGTCTTCCTATGGCTCACTTGTGCTCGTGCTTGGATGGCTGTTCACGCATGCCATGACGGGACATCCGGCTGCGGCGGATCAACGTGCTCTCGCGATTGCCATGGACTTCGTGCATCTGATCGGTGCCGCTTTCTGGATTGGCGCACTAACTGCCATGGCGATATGTTTGCCTCCACTGGCGGATAAGCTGCCATCGAAGGTGCGAGGAGAGGTCTACTGGGTTGCTATTCGCAGGTTTACCGCCTGGGGAATTGGCGCCGTAGCCGCTCTGGTTGCTACAGGGATATACAGCAGTCTGATTATTCTACCAGCACCTGTGCTGACTTCCTTGTTCACTACAGCTTATGGCCTTGTCCTGATCGGCAAGATCGTCCTGCTTATTTTAATGCTTGTCTTCGCCTGGCGTCATGCTAGATTGGCAAGAGCAGCAACGGGTAGCAGATTATCCGGCAGCCTGAAAGCCGAGCTTGCCACCGGTGCTGTGATTCTCGCTCTGGCTGCCGTACTGACACACCTGTCTCCAGGACAACCCGCTGCGGTCGGACCGTATCAGGAGACAAAAACTACAGAAGACGGCTCGGCGATCACACTTCAGGTGAGTCCCAATATAACGGGAGAGAACCAATTCGAAGTTGATGTGAAACGGGCAGATGGAAGTATCGTTAACGATCTGGAACAGATCACACTGTCACTCACACATCTGGACATGGATATGGGGATCTATGAGATTACCATTCCGAAAAATGATACCGGTGTGTACAAGGCTGAAGATTACATCTCCATGCCTGGACGTTGGAATATCAGGGTTCATCTCCTGACCAAAACGTTGGATGCACTGGATGCCGAATTTGAGATCGACACCGCCAAGCCATAGTTACACAACGTTTATATTGAAAAGTGACCCAATCTAAAATTAGTGTTTCTACAAACTGCAAATGTAATGAAGGGAACGAAATTGATTCTGGAGAAGCGAAGCTAAAAGCTTTCTGATCTACACGAGAACGGAGAGGACAGAAATAGCGTGAAGAAGCGAGGCGTTCGCCTAAAAGCTTTCTGAAAGAAAGCTGCTTCGGAAGCAAATGCTATCCCCGGATTTTACCCTTTAAGAAAAGGGAATCAAAAAATCTGGGGATAACAGCGATCGGAAGGTTATTCTGTCATCGAAGTAGCAAGTGTAATCTGCTTTTAATCACTCGAAAGAACAATTCGTAACCGAAACGGCCTTTGCAGAACGTAGACACTCATTTAAGAAAATGGGCCGAATCATATATGATAAGAACTGAGAGGGGTTATTTATTTTGAAGAAAACATCATGGATTTCCAAACTAACATCCACTATCGCAACAGGTACCGCAGCATTCATGTTATTCGCCGGATTCGCTAGCGCTCATGTTACCGTTAGCCCATCCGTTGCACAGACAAGTGCATGGCAGACGTACACCATTAAGATTCCATCCGAGAAAGAACTGCCTACAACCAAAATCACCATGAAAGTTCCGGAAGGTGTTGCATTCAAGCAATATCAACCACTGGCAGGCTGGAAAATCACCACAGAGAAGAACGATTCCAATGAAGTAACATCAATTACGTGGGAGATTGACGGCGATAACGAAGGCATTCTGGCAGGACAATTCCAGCAGTTCAACTTCGTTGCACAGAACCCTAAGGCGGAAGCTGAAGTAGCTTGGGATGCATTCCAATACTACAGCGATGGCAGCATCGTAGAATGGACAGGGCAACCAAGTGATGCCAACCCGCACAGTATCACAACGATTAGCGAAGATCCGGCTGTTGCTGGTAATGCTGCGGCAGGTGGAGGTCATGCCAACGATGGACATGATAGTGCAGGTACAGAAGGCGCCACTGGAGATAATGCAGCTACCGACGATAGCAAAGCAAACGATGACACCACGCTGGGCGATGCACTCAATGACACCGTTACAGGTGAACCAAACAACACGGATACAGACCCGGGTACGCTGAAGCTTCAACAAGCAACATTGATCGTATCCATTCTGGCCCTGATCTTGTCCTTCTTGGGGATTGCGTTGGCTACACGTCGCAAAAAACGTTAAGAACTAACTTACAGTTTTACGAAAACCTGAGAAAAATTCAGATAACAAAAAGCCTATGGCATACGGGTTCAAACCCGATATGCCGTAGGCTTTTTAGCTATCATCATTTTGATTGGCTACCCATGTTCTTTACAATCCGTGGTTAAGGCACTAATCATGCCGCTCCACGGTCACACTCTTATCCACGCTGATTACCATCCGCAATTTGGCATCAGCCTTACCACCCTTTAGCGTTCCTGATCCGTCTGGATCATGATCTCAATGTATTGCAGCAAGCTTTTCTTCTGCTGTTCAATGGATTGAATACGTCTGGACAGGCCCGCAAAAAACTCTTCAATCTGCTGTCTTGTATGATCTGCGGACTGGCCTTTCCAATCGTTCAAGCGACTATATAGCGCCCGCGCTTCCTGTTCATCGGCTTGCAGACGGGCAAGCAGCTGTGTCAGTTCTTTTTCCGCAATCCGAAGATCATTCAATTCCACCAGCAATTGTCCACCCACTCGTGTTCCCCTCCCCTATGTACGTGATATCAACGCTAGCCACCCAGAAATCCTAATTAAAAATGAACCGGACTCTCGTCAGCCTGCCGGAAAGCATCCGCCTTCTCATCAATAAAGTTCAGGAACTGGCTGGTGTGTTTCATATGCCATGTGCCAAGTTCATGAATGGATGCGTCCAATTGGGTGACAATTGGCTCCAGTCTGCGACTGCGACTCGTATGCAGATATTGGGCCATGCGGGTTCGCACCTGATTCAGCTCCGCATTGCATTGTTGTGCATTTTGCTTCCACCGTGAAGCGACACTTTTCAGTTCTTCCGGCGTTACC
Organism: Paenibacillus sp. FSL E2-0151; assembly: GCF_037993015.1. NCBI lineage: Bacteria > Bacillati > Bacillota > Bacilli > Caryophanales > Paenibacillaceae > Paenibacillus > Paenibacillus sp. FSL E2-0151. The sequence continues at coordinate 512,225 of NZ_CP150308.1, read as the reverse complement.
TGAATTAGTCCGGAAGCTCCCCCCACTGAGCCAACACCTGCAACCATCTTGCTAGTCTGCACACCAAAGCTACGCATAACATCCGCAAGCTCCGTCATGATATTGGAAGGTTCACGGGGAGTTTTATTGATTTTCTCACCAGTGGTAGGGTCGTATAGATCATTGGAAATATAACCATTCTCGAACTGATACTGCTTCAGGTCGTGGTATTCCTTCCCACCAAAGGTGTTACCCATCTTATCTCCCATGCTCATGTTGTCATTCATGTCCTTGTAATTAGAGTTGATGTAATACATGGAACCAACATGACGATCATAGCCACCAAAGAATCCACTGGCAACAAAGTCACCCGGGTGACCAAAGTTTACGATCTGATTATCGAATCCACCCTCTTCTGCCTTGCGTTTCAGTGATGGAGTCAAGCTGGATATTACAGATGGCGCACTAAAGGTTACTGCCGTCATTCCCGTATGCGCTGCTGCATACTGAGCATTTCCGCCGCCTAATGAATGCCCTGTCAGAGAGAAGTCCAAATTCTTGTATTTGTTCTGCATATCCTTCGCGTAGTCTTCTGCTTCGTACATTTGATTTGGAAAAGGATTCAGCTTTTTATCAATCTGTCTATCCAGCTCACCCACCGCATTATCCAAATGAGTCAGCCCGGTGACGTCTTTTACCTTTTGAATTCCACCTGATAACCAATCGGGTGTGAAATCGGTAGATTGTTCAATTTTTCTGCCCAGTTCGGGGATCGCAATCTGACCATCCGCCAGAAAATCAGGCCCTTTACGATCCCATCCGGCACTTCCTTCTGTTCCTCGGTAAGAAATGACCGCCTGCCCCGTTTCCGGATTGTAAAAAGTCACTGCGTCAAACCCGGAATAACCGTTGCCATGCGTATCCTCAAGCACTTGCCAGCCTGGTAGATTCGCATATTCAGTACCTGCTTTGGCATTTTCATAAGCCAGTTCCGACATCAGACGGTATGTTTCATCATCAATTCTTGGTGTATCCCCCATGTTATGTTCACCTCCCAAAATTCAATACAATCTACTTGGCAAAAGGATCGTAGCCTTTCTCAATGATGGCTGCCTTGATGGCAGGGCTCATTCCAAAATTTTTGATTTTTTTATCATTATAGTCATAGGAAATAGTGAACTCCTGATCCTCCTGCTCTACTACATGCCCTTCCATTGCAATCGAGTCCAGTGCCATTTCGGGTAGCAACTCCTTGCTTGTAATGACAACGTTCATCTCATACTTGTCTTTGAAATATTTGACCGCTTTTGCTTCTGCTTCTTGAAAAAGTGCCTGTTTCTCACTTTCTTTCATGTTCTGACAGCCTCCCAAAATAAAGATAGATAGCACAATTAGTAAGAATACACATACCTTTTTTTGTATTGGCCTCATACCAATCACCTTCTTCTTATGATTTCAATGTATATGTGCACCCAATGAATCAGGATCATTCACCCATGCCTTCTGCTTCTGTTAACTGAATCATAGTACAAAATCAACATGACCACATCGGCTGAGAGCATCGTTTTTATGTATCTTTCTTCCTAATATGATTCATACGCGTGTTCGCGTGTATATTACCCGATTTCCTGAATTTTGCATCAGTTTAGCTTCTCGGATTTTCCATATATAACAAAAAAGCATTCTCTTCAACACATATTGTGTAGAAAAGAAAGCCTTTTGTCTTCCGTCAACATCATCCTCACTAGCCTCATCCATACTGTCTGGCCCCGGTTTCGTCCAGTTGTTCACACACGAGATCATTGTAGGATTTACATCGTCCAATCAATTCATCATGTGTTCCAGCATCCACGAGTACACCCTGATCCAGTACATATATGGTGTCCGCGCTTCGAATGGTACTGAGTCTGTGAGCAATGATAATCTGGGTGCATTTCAACATATTCAGATTATGGGCAATCGTCGCTTCTGTAACAGTATCCAAAGCACTAGTTGCCTCATCCAACAGAAGAACTTTGGGTCTGCTTACCAATGCTCGCGCGAGAGCGACACGTTGCTTCTGCCCTCCAGACAGATTCGAACCCGCTTCAGAGATCAGTGTGTTATACTTCATTGGCATCTTCTCAATATCGTCATGAATATCCGCCAGCTTCGCTGCGAACATTACATCCTCCAGCGTTGAACCCTCTGCATGTAGCCTGATGTTGTCATACACGGTGTTGTTAAACACAAAGTTATCCTGAAGCACGATACTGATCTGGCTGCGAATATCCTGCTGCTCCAGTTCTTCTACAACCACGCCGTCAAAATAGATATTACCCTGTGTGGGCGTATACAGCCCTACCAGCAATTTCGCCAAGGTACTCTTTCCTGAGCCTGATTTGCCAACCAGAGCGACCCTTTGCCCTGCTTTAATCGTAATATTAATATTTTTCAGCACATCTTCCCCGTAGTCGGTATACCTGAAACTGACCTGATCAATTGTAATATCCCCATTCAGCTTTACATCTCGGAGGGTCGGTGTTTTCTTCTTGAATTTATTACTTTCCTCGGCTTGAATGACATCATAGATTCGATCCAGTAGCGCATCCGCCATCACGAACTCGTTCAGCATCAAAGCAAGCGAGTTCAGCGGCCCCAGAAACAGCGCGGCCAGGGACTGGAATGAAACGAGCATACCAAGTGTCATATTCCCCTGCATAATCTGATATAGTCCCACCAGCAGAATGAGCATCGGAGTCATAAAACTCAGCGTATTCGTCACGGTATTTACTCTTGTCTGAAAAATAGCTTTTTCCTTGACCGTTGCGAGCTGACGCATGAATAGTGCTCTCCATTTTTCCCCGGTACGCTCTTCAATCCCAAGTGATTTGATGGTCGAGATGCCTTCCAACACTTCCGTCATGAATGATCCAGCCAAACTTTGGGCAACAATTTGGGTCTGTGTCAGTTTCTTAAATCTGCTACGTGTGTATACAAAAACAAGAATTTGAACCAGTCCAACACCAAGCAGTGTAAAAGCGATCAAACGGGACTGGATTACAATATACGTGAAGGTCACAACAATTAAAAATAGATTGATCAGCGTAGAGATCATCTTCTGGGATAATATCTCTCGAATGGTCGTATTGCTATTAATCCGCAGCATCAAATCCCCACGCGAACGAATTTCAAAATATTGATAAGGCAGTTTGAGCATATGAGAGACAAAGTTTGTCGTCAGTTGGGAATCCAACAATTCCTGAAGCCGTACGATGCACATATCCTTCATATAACTGAAACCGATCTGAAATAGGGTTAACAGCACAATGCTGGTGATCAGGACAGGAAATAACGAGTAGCCCTCACCGTTAGTGGCCGCATCAATCGAAACCTGCATCAAGAACGGAAAGGCCACCGAAACCAATTGCAGCCCCAGAGCAAGTAGAACGGTCCAACCAAAATATTTTTTGTTACTGCGAATCAAATCCTTGAAGTACGCCACTTTACTAATCTTTTTCTCGGACAAGGGTACAAAGCCCTCATCCGGATATACGAGCAAAAAAATACCTGAATATTTCTCCGCAAACTCCTGCGTACTGATAACCAGCCTTCCCAAAGCCGGATCAACAATAATGAAGTGCCCACTCGTCTTGATCCGCTCAAGCACGACAAAATGATTGTCCTCCCAGAAACAAATGACTGGCAGAAAATCATTGTTAAGTGATTCAACAGGCGCTTTTTTGGCTATCCCTTTCAAGTGATAGGTCTGAGCAACCTCTTTCATTTTGAGCATGGAGCTACCATCCCTGCCGTTTCCCAGCATTGCAAAACGTTCCCTCAGATCGGTGAAATCAGCTTCATAGCCATGATATGCAAGTAACATGTGCAAGCAACTGGGACCACAATCATATTGATTCATTTGCAGTTTGACAGGGATTTTGCGTTGTCTCTTCCGGCGCAGACGGAATACAGGCCGTTCAGGCATGATGCTGCCCCATATGGGATGACTGCTCCATAGTAGTCATCTGCTGCTGAGCGGACGCCGTTTCCATAGCGTATGTCTGAGCCATATCCCTTATCCCCTTGCCCTTTGGTCCTTCCATCATCAGTACTGAAGGCAGGTCACGATTGTACAGTCGGAGCAATTGATATCCAATTCCGGCAAGCCCTAGCATCAGTCCTGGGATTTGCTGACGACCCGGAATGCCGCATCTCCAATGATGGTTATCACGTCTCACCTGTGTCACAATGTAATTTGCCATCTGAACCGAGAACTCCTTCAACTCTTCATCCTGCAAGTAATCGGCTGCGAGAAGGAACAGCTCCAGATTGCCCATATCCCCATGGCAGAGCGAATAGCTAACTTCTGTAAACCCTTCTTCCATCGTCTTGGCTAACGCCCTGCGGATATCTGTTTCTATCGTATCCATAGCTCCCAATGACCTCAATTGCTGCGCTATCCCTACGCGGGCGATCCCTAGACCGGGTGCGCCATTACACCAGTACATAACATAGTGTTCTTCCGGCATGTTGCCATCGGTGAACCGCAGATCTTTCCAATTGTTTACTTCAGGGCTGTAGAGGGCTTCCTCATACTTCAGTCCTTCCATACAAGTTTCAAGATAGGCTTTGTTGCCTGTAGCACTGTATAGACGAGCCAGACTCAGACAGATACCTGCGTTGCCATGTGCAATACCGCTAAGTGGCGTTTTATTGATCGCTGACGTCACCCAAGCCATACCTTGATCCATCGGCTGGGCAAGATCCAGCAATCGGTCTGCGCATCGCACAGCCACATCCAGCGCTTTTTGCGATTTGAAGCTCGTATACATGTCCACACATGCCATCAATGTGCCCGCACAACCTGAGATCACATCCAATTGCTGATCACTATCAATCATATCGTCCAAGATATCGAGTAATTCCAGTGTATCCGGGTTGATCCCCGGCTCGGAACATACGTTAGCTTTATGCACCAGCAGATAGAGAAGCGACCCGTAGCCAGTGAACAATGAGATGTTTTTGTCGATGTTTTTGCGAATCATTTCCCAGGCAGTCTGAATGCACAGATTAACCATCTGCATATATTTGTGGTCACCTGTCTCCTGACTCAGATACAGATAGAAATAGGCAATACCGGTTACCCCGTTATATAACCCCAACTCGGAAGATTTGTAGATCAGCTTCTCGTCTGCATCCATACCCATACTGATCCATGACACCGAAAGACCTTCATCTCCCATAATAGCAATATCTTTTATGTACTCCCCAATCCTCACGGCTTCTTGCAAATATTCTTCTTTGGTCATGTGTATTTGATGTTCATTCAATATTTCCGGTCGGACGCTTTCCGTGCTTTTCTCCATGGCGAATGAGCGTTCCAGGACATATTTAGTCTGAATTGTACGCTCGGTAAACTCCCATTGCATATCCATGTCTTTGGGATTCATCGCCCGCACTTTATCCGCGGTCTGCGTTAAAATATCAGAGGAAAACACGCCGTCAATCGCTTGGTTGTCGTAGTGGTGGAACAACATTTGCTCACCGATAAACGTCTGGAACATGGGTACATCGCCGTGCAATAGATCATGGCACTCATATCTCACCAGTTTTTCACGATCACGATCCTGCCGTACAATCATCCACATCATGTCGAACAACAGATTCTTATCCAACCCGTCTCTGAGATATTTCGGATGGGAACTGGCTTCAATCAGCGTAAAATACGTAACGGTCGGACGAACAATGGTACGTACAGCACAACCATGGAAGTCATTGCGGACTGTTGAGATAAATGACTCCTTTTGCTTCATAATAGCACTGTATATGCGATAGAAACCCTCCTTCAAACTTTGGATATATCGCTCAGGTTTAATGGGTGTATGTTCATATGAAGGCAAATGACTAAATCGACTCACACTCACCTTGCTTCGTTGGATTCTCATGGTATCGGTGTTTTTATCATGAATCTCATACGTATTGAGTACCTGATTAACATCCCCTGCAAGTCCGCTCAGATCACTGTGATACAAAGCGTTGGAATCCAACGTTGGTAACATGCTCGTTTTTAACACGGAATCATTCAATATCGAAAGGGTCTTCTCCAGCGCTGTATAGTGTGCCTTCTCCTCCTCATATTTGAAAGGTTGATTATGCAACAGTGATTCCAGATCAACGAAGAAGGGATGCTCGCCCTGAGCAACAATGTTCTCCATATGCATGTCTGTTGCATTAACGGCATACAAAATAGCGAGATACTGCCCCTGCCGTTCAAAAAAGCGTTCCGCTCCCTCCAGACTGGTGACTTCCTCATAGGGAATGAATTGCTGCCAGCCATATTCGGCGCGATCCAGCGATTTGGCAATACGGAAGGGTAATCCTATTCGCTGATCGTTAAACCATTGCAACAGACTGGCAAAAGCGGTGTCGATGGCCATGTTCCTAGGTTTGTACATGACATTGACCCCTTCGGCAAATGCCAACCGCAATACACTAGCTCCACCGTTATGGGAATCCCCGAGAAATACGATATCCTCCAGCTTATCCAGCTTGAAATCAAAAAAAGATTCCAGTTCACGACGATCTCTTGTCAGCCGCTCCAGAACACGCATCATATTCAGACTGATCCGAAGAGTGTGCTCGACAAGTCCTCGTGCAAGAACAGGATATTCCAGTAGTAAGGAGAGAATCTGATCTCTGGACTGCATGTTCTGGTTCACAAAGTGCAGATACCGCTGCCGGGAATCGTCACCTCTCAATTCATCTTGCAATCTCGCTTTATTTAATTCATAGATTAGTGTCTTGGCAGACATGTGGAACACTTTATCCGAGACGGTCTTCAGAACAAGCCCAGTAACACGTCGTTTGTCCAGCCATTCATATCCATCATTCAAGCCGTCCGTCATGATCTGAATGGATCGTTGCAGGAAGGGTCTAGAAAACTCAAAGAACGGGATTTCTTCCGTATTCCCCTCAATAAAATATTCGATCTCCAAATGCTCATTCTCCAGAAATGTGCTGCAGAGTTCCTGATGCCAAGGCATCTGCACAAAGTCGTACATGAAGCCTGTATCGTTAAACATAGCCTGCACCGTCTCCATATTCATGGATTCAGCCCGGAAGCGATTGGACAATAGCTCCTGGTCTTGAAAAAACTTTTCAAGCCATTTCTGCATCCTTTCCGACTCGGAAGTGTACTCCACAGGCATGTCCCCATGCTGAACGTCAGCAGTTATATTTTTTTCATTTATATCAACAGCAATTTCCTCGCTAAATAAGAGATCATTGGGAACTTGGGCAGCATATCGCTGCACAAACTGCTTGTATTTCTCCGTTAAGTAGAGTGCATCACTCCACCGGGAGTCATGTAACCGCTCCTGTATGTTCATCGTTTTATCTCCCCTTCTATTGGATGGTTCGTGCCCAAAACCTCATATAACAAAATCAAGCACATAACTGAAATCAGCTATGTGCCCGAAGATAAGAGTAAAAATTAACAACAAGTCAGCCAAGAAGAAGGTGAAACCGAATTATAATGACATTCATGACTTACCGTACAGAATACACCGCCGCTTGCTTCAACATCAATTACAGATACCGCACCTGTAATGACCATCAGCTCATCATCACTGATGTCCTCAATTGCTCCCAATGCTTCGAGATTGAATTCTTTCATTGAAAAAACCTCCATTCAATTTTTTTTATATGTATAGCTTAAAAAAAGCTAAACACCAAGGTTGAATTCAAGTCTTTACAATCCCAAAATATTAAATTTATGTAATTATTTCCTATATTCATCCTAGCACAATTTGCTATTTTTTGTAAATCCATTCTTTGGATTTTCGCGTCATTTTGACAAGAAACATTACTTTTACTATGACGATGACAAAATTGCGATAGTTCGTTGTTACATGTATAAAGTTTTAAACACCTGTCCAAGGCAGGTGTTTTTCTAAGTAGCAGGCAACTGCAATACAGCTCTAAACCCTTCCCCACTGTCACTCGTGAGAATAAGCCTTCCCCGATGAGCCTTTGCAATCCTTGATACCATTGGAAGCCCCAAGCCATGTCCCTGGCGGGAGGGCCGTACACGTCCTGCGGCATAAGGGAGTACCACCACATCGTCCAGATACTCTTTTGGAATTCCTATCCCATCATCAGATACCACAAACTCACAACATAAATCCTCCGCTGAACGGCTCGTTTCCAGCACAATTGCACATCCATCCGGGTTATGCCTGATACTGTTTTGTACCAAATTCGTTACTGCACGATACAATAATCGTTCATCCCCCATAACATGAAGACTCTCGTCCTGAACATGAAGCGAGATTGGATAACGCTCATCCAGTCCATTATTCAAAAAATCCGACACAGCCTGCCTTGCTAGTACCGAGAGTCGAATCGACTTCAACTGTAGAGGCTGCATCTCATACTCCAGCATGGATACCAGGTTTAGATCACTGACCAGTGACCGCAGGCGTTCACCCTGGCGACGAATAATGGAGGCCTGCTGTTTGTGCTCGGCTGACAAATCCGATTGCTCCTCCAACTCACTCGCGTAACCCAGAATCATGGACAAGGGTGTCCGTATATCATGAGAAATGCCTGCGATCCAGTTGGATCGCGCTTCATCTCTCGCTTTTAGAGCATCATCCTTGTCCTGAAGCATACGGGATGTTGAATTGATGCTTTGAGACAGATCATTAAATATACCTTTGGTTTCGACGTGAACAGGCTCTTCCTTTGCCAATGCATGAATGCCATGGATTAACGGTCGAATACTACGGATCACCCGCGTTCCAATGAGTATGGATACTAGTAGAGCAAGAGCCACATTACACACCAACAATAGTATGATCCGAATAGGCAATGACTTGAGCCACTCTGCCAGAAAGTCGAACTGGTATTTTCCGTACGTATTCTTAGGGTAGCCTACGACCAATAATCCATCTTCACGTTCCCATACGTACACCGGGTATTCCTTAAGATAGTATCGCGCGAACTTCGCAACATCCGTCACATTATAAGAGCGCGGGATTTCAGCCGGAAGCCGTTCGCTCCACTGTACCTTGCCCTGGGGATCGAGCAGCATTGCCCAAGCCTGATATGTATCCAGCAGTTGCATTCCATCGCTGTTTAGCGCATAGTCCCCCTGCTCGCCCTTACTCAGGCCACTGGCCATCTGTTTCACAACCGCACCGGGGGAAGGACCCTCATGAATTTCCTTGAAGATCAGCGAACCTAGCAGAATTAGATTGAACAATAACAGCACCACAGATACCAGAATGGTAGATCCTACAAACTTTCTTAGAATTCGAACAACGCCATCCATCACCTAGGCTCCTGAGCCATCAGTTTGTAACCAAGTCCCCGAACGGTTAGCAAAAATATCGGTTTGGATGGGTCTTCCTCAATCTTCTCCCGGATTCGCCGAACATGCACCATCAGTGTATTTTCATAACCATAACTCTCGTCTCCCCATACGGCTTGACACAGGGCATCACTGGTTACAATCCGGCCTTGATTCTCATACAACTTGATCAGTATGGAATGCTCCTTAGCTGTCAATGGAAGCTCCCTGTCTGTCCCCTGTACAACAGCACTCTCCAGATCAATGGTTTGTTCACCTAAACGGAATACAGGCAATCTCTCCACCGTATTGGAGGCATATACCCGCTTCAGAATAGCCATCAGCCTGAGAATCAACTCTCTTGGCAGAAAGGGCTTGACCATATAATCATCCGCTCCCAGCCCCAGACCGAGCAATCGATCCTCATCTTCACCACGTGCCGACAGGAACAGAACAGGCATGTCCGAGAATGACCGGATCGAAGAGAGCAGAGAGAACCCATCCCCATCTGGAAGCATCACGTCCAGGATTGCTGCATCCGGTTTTTCAAGCCTGCATACTGCCAAGGCATTCACGAAGTTATCGGCCGTATAGACCCGAAAAAAACCTTCTTTCCGTAAAAAACGTTCAATCATTTCCCGTATTTCGGGCTCATCATCTACGATCAATATTTTCTTATTCTTCAATAATTCCATTGATATCACCCTTTTTATTATACATCATAAAGGCATTCATCCGATATTTTCCATTTCCATTTAAGGTAATTGTAAGGTTATCTTCAGCTACGAGCAAGAAGCCTGATCTATATTTAGAGCAACAGAGACATTAGTGAAATGGAGTTGAGATCAATGATAAACAGTTCCCCCATCGTGGAAACGCATAACCTGTCCAAATCTTATGGCGGTACTAACCGCGTACATCAGGTCAATCTGGCAGTTGAGACGGGACAGATTTTTGGCTTCCTGGGTCCGAACGGAGCAGGCAAAACAACCACATTAAAAATGCTGTTGGGTTTGATCAAACCTACCGAAGGCACTGTAAAGGTGTTTGGCAAAGATCTGAATAAACATCGCCCTTCCATTCTGAATCAGACAGGTTCACTGATCGAATCTCCATCTTATTACGGCCACTTGACTGGACTTGAGAATATGAAAGTCATGCAGCGACTACGGAACGTACCGAACAAAAATATTGATGAAGCTCTCAAAATTGTTCGACTTGAAAATCAAAAACATAAACAGGCCGATCAGTATTCGCTGGGGATGAAGCAAAGACTCGGTATTGCCATGGCCCTGCTTGCCTTCCCAAGCCTGCTTATTCTGGATGAACCTACGAACGGACTTGATCCGTCCGGGATCGGTGAGATCAGGGAATTGATCAAGTCCCTTCCTGGTCAATACGGCATAACAGTCCTGCTATCCAGCCACCTGTTATCAGAGATCGAACAGATTGCTACCTCAGTCGGCATTATCAGTGATGGCAAACTTCTGTTTCAGGGAAGCATGCAGAGTCTTCAGGCCAATAACAAGGCTACCATACGTTTTCAGACGACGGATACGGCAAGGGCGGAAAAAATCCTTTTGACTCAAGGCTACATGCCTACAGTCCAGGGCAAACAACTGGTGTTCGACTACCTTCGTGACGAAGAAGTCTCGCAGATGAATAAAGTGCTGGTACAACACGATATTCCTGTGATTCGTATCGAGGAATACAAGAAAAGTCTGGAAGGTATATTCCTGGATCTGACCGGAAAGGAGCGGAGCCTGTAATGAAAGCTCTATCCCTAGAGTATTTTAAAATCCGCCGCAAAAAGATCTGGGTCATGCTATCTCTTTTTCTAGCCGCTGAGATGATCTGGGCCTCCATGTCCATGAGTATCTCCATCTCCCGAAGTGCAACCAATGCGAGCTGGGAAGCCTTGATCTTCAGCATCGCTTCCATGAACGGTCTGTTTCTGCCCATTATATCGGCTATCGTTGTATCCCGCATCTGTGATATGGAGCATAAGGGGAACACCTGGAAGATGCTAATGACGACCAACACCGGACGTAATCATGTCTACACAGCCAAATACATATGTGCGAACAGCCTGATCCTTTATGGTATCCTTGCGCAAGCTGTGTTCATTGTCGGTTTCGGTTTATCCAAAAATATTTCCGGTCCGCTGCCACTTTCCCTGCTTGTGCAGTTCGCTATAGGCACAATGCTAACTACACTCGCCATCACCGCTCTTCAGCAATGGTTGTCTCTTACAGTACGCAATCAGGCTTTTGCGTTATGTCTGGGTATGCTAGGCGGATTCATCGGAACAACATCGGGGTTGTTTCCAGCAGGTGTACGTCACCTTTTCATCTGGTCTTACTACATGGATCTGAATCCAGTCACTTATATTTACAGCGCATCTTCGGGTACCTATGTATCGGGTATGCTGCCTGTCGGTCTTTTCTTAGCCGCCTTGTTGATGGCTGCCATCTTCTATTTTGCAGGGAATATTCATGCTTCAAGACAAGAGATTTGAGGAGGGGAACACATGCTGAGGAGCATTTCCGCAGAATGGCTTAAACTTCGGCATTCCCGGATCAGCCTGGTACTGGCCATTCTGCCTATTATCAGTCTGCTTATCGGATGCTTTAACTTTTATTTTAATCAAGCGGCTTTACAAAACGGGTGGTACAGCCTGTGGACACAGGTCAGTTTGTTTTACGGAGAATTCTTCCTGCCCATCCTGATCGCTATCTGTTGTGCCTTTGTATGCCGCCTGGAACACAGCAATCGCAACTGGAATATGATTCTGGCTTCTCCAGTGTCAGTCACCAGCCTATTTGTTGCCAAGTTGGTCATTGTTGGCATATTGATCTTCTCGGCTCAAGCCTTCTTCATGCTCATGTACTGGGCAGCAGGCAAACTGTTCGTCATTCCGGGTCCGTTCCCGATGGAGACCGTCGTATGGAGCCTGCGAGGATGGTTTGCCGCTATCTCTATTGCTGCACTGCAACTAGGGTTGTCGATCCGGATAAGAAGCTTTGCGACGCCAATTGGCATCAGCCTTTGTGCAGTCTTTCTGGGACTAGGCATGTATGTGCTGAAAATCGGCATGTTATTCCCCTACTCCTTGTTAACTATAGGCATGGGCGTTCTGAGTCAAAAGGGACTGACATCCTCGGAGAATATCGTTTTTCTTTTCATGAACAGTCTCTTTATCCTTCTGTTTGCTACCTGGTCGATCCGCCGCCTGAAATATAAAGACATCGCATCGTCCTAAATTTACCGAGATTAAAGGAGGACAAGAACATGAAAAAAGCATTCACTATTCTCGCATTGGTACTCGTTATTCTGACTTGCCTGTGGCTCTTCTTCATGGACCCTGCTAAATTGACTCCCGATAACCCTGCCGGCAAAACAACCTACTATACCACTGTGAATCAGACTACAGTCAACAAGGATGACAATGGCAGATATGCTTATGAACTGATCGGCTATACAGACGAAGGAAAATCCAAAACACTTAGCTTCTCCACCAGTAAGCTACTCAAAAATGGGGCCTATCTGAAACTATATGTATCCACGCTGCGTGGTGTTACACACTGGGAAGAGGTCACAGCGGACGATCTGCCAGGGCAAGCCAAGCAGTTAACCTCTAAATAGAAAAAGATGCGTATCTATATCTCCATTGATATTTGCATAACAAAAAGAGCCTTGCCCTATTACTTCAAGGGTGGCTCTTTTAGGTTATGCTAATGCCATCTGTAGCGCAGTCAGCGCAATCCCGATAACAAATCCGGTAACGGCTCCGTTGATCCGAATCCATTGCAGATCCTGTCCAACCTTATCCTCAATCATCGAAACCAAAGTGGCATTGTCCATTTTGTCCACATTTTCGCGTACCAGTTTACCGATTTTGGAATGATTTTTCTCCAGCAGTGTTGTGACGCCATTTACGATCTTGGCATTCATGCCTGTCATCAACGCGTCATCTGCCCGCAGATCAACCAATACCCGCTCAATGGCAGGCAGTGCATACGTATCTACATACTGTCCATCTTCCATCGCGGCGAGCGCCTTGTCTCTCAGTTCGGTGAGTTTGTTCAGCACCGTTTCCTCTGCGTTCCAGCCCTCCAGCATATTGTTCTTCCAACTGTTGATTCCATCTTGCATAGCCTCACTCATTGCCAAACGCACCGTCTGGGTACGTACCATATCAAGCACCTTGTATCTTAGAGCACTGCCTTCACGTTTCATATCCTCTACCCGATCGAAGAGATATCCTTGCAAAATGCCACCCAGACGCTCCTCGTTCATATAACCCAGGAACGCATTCATCGCAAACTGCATCAATCCGTTCATCTGAATGCCACTAATGGCTTTCATGCCGCTTTCACCCAAAAACATGATCGTCTCGGGTTTAACCAGCCACTCCTCGGCTTGCTTCAGTCCGTAGTCCAGCGCTTTGGCGTCGTAACCCCGCTCTGTCATCTGGTGGGCAGCCCGTTCCAGAATCGGACCCAGATCAAAGGCTCCCGCTTGTGACTTGATCTCACGTGCCACGAGCGGAGCAATCTGCTCTAACGGCAGACCAGCCAGAATTCGTTTGCAGAGTGTATCAATCATCGTCTTGATCCCGTCACTGTGAAGCTCACGTGTCAACGTATCTAGCACCGTCTCTGCTGCTTTGAAATCTGCAATTTTCTCGGTAATGCTGTCTTTGTTGAGCAAGTTATTTTCTACCGCGGAGACCAGACCTTCCGTCATTTTATCGCGATTCTTCGGCAGCAATGCTGTGTGCGGAATTGGAATGCCGAGCGGGTGACGGAATAATGCGGTAACTGCGAACCAGTCCGCAAGTCCACCCACGAGTCCAGCTTCAAATGATCCTACCAGCAACTTGCCCACAGGAACGCCCTGGAACGGCAAGGATGCAGCAAATCCCGCTCCCATTACTACGAGAGACCAGGCAGCTGCTTTTTTGGTTTGTTTAGGTTTAGCCATTGTATTCTTGCTCCTTTATCGTTAATCGTACGGCCCGGCCTGTACCCGATTCCGCACTTCGTCTGTTCTTATGTCGGCATCTTGCATAATTCGATTCTAAACGCTCACGGGTACAAGATATAGACGAACAGGATCATTTCGATCTATATCTTGCTGATTGGAAGACGCTCATGGGATTTATGCAAAATGCTTATGTAAACTCTCCAATTACAAAGTCTTGACTTCCATATTTCGTATACTTCATCTTATCACCCACAAGCGTCAAAACCAAACCTCTGGTTGAAGAAAAGGATAATAGCGGTGTTTACTTCGTAAAATGGATCACTCCCTTTACCAAGACCAGGCAGATTTTAGTATAATCATTCAAGACGGCCCTTCGATATCGATTGGCTGCTGAACAGCAGGGTAATTACATATTGGAACAATGAATCAATAAGAGGAGGAATTTCGGACCATGAAACACGTGCAGGACACAACCACGCTCTATAACGGAGTCAAAATGCCATGGCTGGGCTTTGGGGTATTCAAAGTTAAAGACGGAGACGAAGTCGTTCATGCTGTCAAAACAGCCATTCAAGCTGGTTATCGCAGCATCGACACTGCCAAAGCGTATAACAACGAAACAGGTGTCGCTCAGGGTATTCGTGAATCTGGAGTAGCTCGTGAGGATCTGTTCATTACCACTAAAGTATGGAATAGTGATCAGGGATATGAATCCACGCTGGCTGCCTTCGAAGCAAGCATGGAACGACTCGAACTGGAGTACCTGGATCTCTATCTTATCCACTGGCCGGTTAAGGGCAAGTACAAAGACACATGGCGAGCGCTGGAGAAACTCCATAAAGAAGGACGCATCCGCGCGATCGGTGTGAGCAACTTCCAGATTCACCATCTGGAAGACTTGATGATCGATGCCACGATCAAACCAGCAGTTAATCAGGTGGAGCTTCACCCACTATTGATTCAGTCAGAGCTTCGTGAGTACTGCAACAAACATCAGATTCAGATCGAAGCCTGGTCTCCGCTCGGACAAGGTCATCTGATGGATCATCCGTTGCTGAAGGATATCGCCGCCAAATACAGCAAGTCCCCCGCACAAGTAATTCTGCGCTGGGATCTGCAGAACGGCATCGTGACGATACCAAAATCCGTTACGCCTGAGCGTATTCACGCGAATGCCGATCTCTACGATTTTGAGTTAACTTCGGAAGAAATAGAGCAGATTAACAGTCTGAACGAGAATAAACGATTTGGTTCTGATCCAGACAACTTTAACTTCTAATATAAGCAAATTAATTCGATTACACCCGCCTTCGATCTTAGAAGAGCGGGTGTTTTGGTATGTGATGTTATAGGCAAACTATTCTATGTTAAGAATGGAGGCGAGGCTCGTTATCCTATTCAGGGCCAAAAGAAAAAAAGTTTTTTTGACCGTTTAGAACTATTTCTTCTCCTCACCAGTCTAACGAGTGTCAAGCGAACTCAAGCACTTCTATAGAATCCAGGCCTGGAACGAGCGGTGACTTGAATATTTAGGTTGATCAGGGGGGATCAGGAGTGATTAGACTGAACCATAGAAAGACAAAAGAAGAACAGTTCAGCGAAAAAATAACAGAGATTCAAAATAAATTATATCGACTGGCATACTGCTATGTTAAAAATGAACAAGAAGCGCTGGATATCGTATCCGAAGCGGTCTATAAAGGGTTCATCGCTTATGGAAAGATGGAGTCCATGACTTATTTTGATTCCTGGATGTCACGAATTGTGATTAACACAGCGATAGACCATATTCGACGCAACCAGCGAGTGACCTATATGGAGGATCATGTGCAGGAGTTTGTAGCTCCAGAGCGAGGGGCGTCGCTAGAAGAAAAAATGGATCTATATGACGCACTGGACCGGCTTATCCCCGAGGAAAGAGCCTATATTATATTAAAATTCTTTGTGAATCTGCCTTTTCGAGAGATGGCTGAAGTGCTCTCCATACCGGAAAATACAGTTAAGTCCAAATTCTATCGTATTATCAAAAAATTAAAATTTTATTTGATTGAAGGAGAGGTTGAGAACGTATGACAGGAAAAGATCGTTACGAAAATATTGAAATCCCTGCTCAACTTACTGACGTTATTCGTCAAGCCCAGCAAAAGGCTGCCGCTCGCAAAAGCTCCTCCCGTATCATTCGCTACGCTTCCATTCTGGCAGCATGTGCCGCTTTTCTGTTCATAGTCAACATTCCTACTGTCGCAAACGCCATGGTCAAAATACCTGTGGTTGGATCTATTGTTCAGGTGTTGCAATTTGGCGATGGAGGCAAAGTTACAGATGGTGTAACTGTGGGATCGGAAGCAACCGAAAATACGCTTAAAATCAATTTTAGTACCGACGAGCAAGATCAGACTAATGATGCACCCCATTATAATGTGGTACACAAAGAAGCACCGAATCGCATCCTCTTCACTTTTAGCGGTGCACGTTACATGGATATAGAGAAAGTCAAAGCCGACTTCATGACCCAGCCTTTAGTGAAAGATGTTTATGGTTCCATGATTTTAGACGACTCTTCCGTCGGATTCGTAGTTGTTTTAAAAGAAGGGGTACAGTATGCCGTAACGGAATTCAAGAACCCTGGATACCTGGAAGTGAAACTGACTTCCGACGGCAAACCGGTCACACCTCGGAAGGTATACTCTCTCCGCACAGAATCAATGCCTTTTGGAGAATCGATGGGTATAATTAAAGAATCCTATCCGGATGAGGACATCTCTTTCCTCAAAACGTCCACTGGTGAGTTTACAGCAGTTATTGGAGAATATCTTACCGCTGAAGAAGCTGAACAGAAGCTCAAAGAACTCGCTCAGCAACCGGATTATCATGAGGAGTTTTATGTGGACAGCTGGATGAGTAACGAGAATCCGAAGTGATTAGTCATTGCCAAAAGTGATGCTTATTCAAAAGGGAATGATCTATCCCTGAACTAGGCATAGACCTCAGCATACTTTATACGCTCGATCCAAAAAAATCCCGATTCGGATGCACTGAGCATCTCGGATCGGGATTTTCACATATTAAAACCTATTCGCTTTTGGATACCAGCTTGAAATCATCAAAGTGGAAACCTGGCGCTACTACGCAAGTTACCAGTACAGGCTCATCGCCCAGCGGACGCGCTGTCTGCCATACGCCGGCAGGAACGAGCACCTGTGGTGATTGCCCCGCAGCAATATCCATCCCCAGAACAAGAACTTCCTCGTTCTCCGGGTTCTCCCCATTGCCACCCAGCTTCAGTTCAACTGGACTGCCGCTGTGCCACAGCCAAAGTTCATCGGACAGAACCGTATGCCACTCGGAGATTTCATGTGCGTGTAGCAGGAAATACGTGGAACTTGCCGAGAATCGTGGACCGGAGTATGTATCCGGCAGAACGGACTGTGGAATCTGATAAGACGCCTTCCATTCTTCCTTATACCAACCGCCTTCAACGTGAGGTTGCATATTGAGCGCAGCAACCAATGGCGATAATTCATGTGTCGTCATAACCTGTTTCCTTCCTTCCAAATCATATTGAAGGCACTCCTTAACCAGAGTTTCGCCTCTCTCCCCCTACTCTAAAACATCATTCAAGTTTTGTCACCTTGACAGCACATAAGTACCATGCCAAATTCATTCTCTCGGTATTTAACGATAGGATTAAAGAAATATTTCATTTCCAATGATAGCGTTTACAAAAAGATGGATGTTCCGTTATGATATGGATATCGTTGTTAATCCGTGAAGCAGAGGGGAGCTGTACCATGAGTCTCATAGAGGACCGGATTGGACCCAAATACCGAATCGGTGAACATTCATTTACCATTGAACATATGCGCAGACATGATGGGAATGGTATGCCACAACCTCACGCTCATCCATTCTACGAACTGTATTACTTACTTGAAGGTGAACGAGTGTATTCCATGAATGGTCAGATTCTGTCCGCCCGCAAGGGTGATTTTATTCTGATTAATCCACACGATGTACATACCACCTCCAAAGGAAGTATTCCCGGCTTCGAACGGATATTAATCGGTTTTTCTCCTGCTTTTGCAACGGGGATGGAACTTGGCATATGTGGTCTGCTGCCTTTTAATTGTTCAAGACTCCTTCGCCTGCCTGAAGCGGAACAGCCCGAGATGGAGCGTATATTGTGGCAGATGCTGCAAGAATGCAAAGAGCGACGCCCTCACTATGAGATCGCCGTAAGAAGTCTGCTTGCCCAACTTTTGATCCGTATCCATCGGGTAGAGGAGGACATCCGGCAGTCATGCCCCGGTCCCTTGCATCCGATGCAGGACAAAATCAGTGAAATTGTCACTTATGTGAATAAAAACTATACCGAACCACTTACATTGGAGGGTGCAGCCAATCGTTTTTATATCAGTCCATCCTATCTGAGCCGAATGTTCAGCCGGTTTACCGGGTTTCGATTTAGCGAATATTTGCGGGTTGTTCGTGTCCGGGAAGCACAACGAAGATTACTGTCCACACAAGAGCGTGTCCAGATGATCGCTGAGAAGGTAGGATTTGAACATACGGCTCATTTTAACAAAACATTCAAACAGGTTACCGGTACAACACCGCTACGCTATCGCAAGGAACACCGGTAGATCTTCAGATAACTTCATATAAAAGCCGAGTGGGTAGCCTTGCTCCAGAGATTACGCATCCCTTATATCGTGAAGCACCACGATTACTGGATCTATGGCTACGCCACTGCGGCTGAGTTTGACCAACTTGTATAAACCTTATTACATAGCTTTTACCTGCGAATGATCACACCACTTCGTACCTCGGGACCCACAGAGATCTGGCGACCGTCTGTGTCAGCATCGCCTTCACGACATACAATGCCTGCGGACTCGTGTCCGGTCACCATCAGAAGTCGGCCATCTGCACCTTTGCCCTGAATGCTCTCTAATTCTGCCCCTTTGCACTGGTGCAAATGAACCAGCGGACCTTCAGTGATCTGCGCCTGCAATTCAGCGATATGCAGATGTTTTGCATGAGCACATTGGATACCACTGCGAGCTTGCACGTTGTAACGCTGGATGATCACCCCATCCAAAGGCTGTTCCGGCAATCCACTCACAAGCAACGCAGTGTCGGCACCCGCACAGATCACATCCGATATTCGAATATCTCGGAACACTGGCGTCTCTTCGCTAATCTCCTGAGATAGATCACTGCCCCGGGCAGACCCTTCCTGATTTGCATAGAAAAAGGAAAACGAGATCGCTTCCATAATGATATCTTTCATATATATGCGCTCAATCTGAATGTCCTCAACCACTCCGCCGCGCCCACGTGCGCTTTTGAAGCGAAGTCCAATGTCCGTTCCGATAAACGTACAATCCGACACACGCACATGCCGCACTCCACCGGACATTTCACTGCCAATTACAAACCCGCCATGACCGTGATACACCGTGCAATCCCGAATGGTGATGTACTCCGATGGAAGACCCAGTTCACGGCCTTCGGCATCCTTGCCTGATTTCAGACAGATCGCATCATCACCGACATCGAATACACTATTCTCCACCACCACATGACGGCAGGATTCAACGTCCAGCCCATCTCCATTCTGAGAAAACCACGGATTCCGCACACTCACGTTACGAATGGTGACATGCTCAGATGCCCAGGGGTGCAGATTCCATGCAGGCGAGTTCTGAAACGTTGGACCGTCCAGCAGTACCCGTTTGCATCTCCGTAAACTGACCATGTTGGGACGTAAAAAGTCTCTGACTTCTTCATAGGCAGCGACATCACGCACCTGCTCCTGATGCAATCGATTCGCGATGGTGCCACCCTCAAGTGCAGCTGTGGTAGGCCACCAGATTTCTTCATCTCCGCCGGATTGCTCTACAACACCACCGGAAGCGACCAATTGGTTCCATTGTGAAGTGGTCATTTTGGAGCGTTTCACCGGACGCCATGCCTCCCCGCCCCCATCCCATATCCCCTCACCAGTAATCGCAATATCCTCCAGTTGATCACCATCGATCGGGGATTGGCAACGGACCACCTGCCATCCTTCGAAGCTTGATGCAATTAATGGGTATTGATCAAAATCTCGGCTAAACGTAACCAGTGCCCCTGCTTCCACATGTAGTTCGATCCGGCTGCGCATTACAATCGGGCCTGTGAGCCATACCCCGGCAGGAATTACGATTCTCCCACCTCCTGCTTCAGCACATGAAGCGATGGCAAGTCGGAACATCTCCGTATTATCTGTTACGCCGTCTCCAACAGCTCCATAGTCTTTAAGCTGAAAATCCTGTACAGGAATGACAGGCAAATTGGCTTCATAAGCTCGAACATCGGACTGGGCACTTGCTCCTGTCGACATTGGGGAGTGATATGTATTCATCGTGCAGAATCATCCTCTCTACATGTAATGGAATTGTTATGGGATCAATACATCGCTTTTACTCTCCTTACTTAACGTTCATACGGACGCTCTCTCGCTCCATCATATCAATGGCATGACGTGTAGGGTTGAGCTTTCTTGCCATGTACACGTGGAACTTGATGCTATTTGTTTTGTTAATCAGAGTCATAAATCAAACATCACTCCCAGTATACTCTATACAACTATTCCAAAGGTTGGAAATCAACTAGGAGAATAGATTCATTTTTCTGTCAGGATTCGTCACAAGGCATTTAATAACATGACAGATATATAACATATTTTCTGGCTATAGCCCTAGGGAACCCATTACTTATGTCATGTTTTATCACAAACCAATTGCCATAAGCAGGATGACTATGTATGATTAAATAACTAGTTTCAATTTATTCCTTATTATTCCTTTTACACACAGACGTTGCAGAAAGGATGGGGTGTACTCTTGATTGAATTTAGGGGTGTCCAGAAACATTTCGGTCATTTTCATGTCCTCAAGGATATCCATCTTCACATTGAAGAAGGAGAAGTCGTCGTCATTATCGGACCTTCCGGCTCCGGCAAAAGCACGTTACTCCGCTGTATTAACCGCTTGGAGACCATTACCGAAGGTGAACTTGTCGTCAGTGGGATTCCTCTACATCAGAAAAAGGTGGACATTAACCTCTTCCGCCGTGACATCGGCATGGTATTTCAACACTTCAATCTTTATCCTCACAAAAAAGTCATCGATAACATTACCCTTGCACCCATGAAGGTG
This sequence comes from Paenibacillus sp. FSL E2-0151, assembly GCF_037993015.1. Lineage (NCBI taxonomy): Bacteria > Bacillati > Bacillota > Bacilli > Caryophanales > Paenibacillaceae > Paenibacillus > Paenibacillus sp. FSL E2-0151. The sequence continues at coordinate 490,718 of NZ_CP150308.1, read as the reverse complement.
CGTAAACAACCCAAAGAACAGGCAGCCGCAACAGCTATGAAGTATCTGACCCGAGTGGGCATTGCCGACAAAGCAGACAGTTACCCCTCCCAGTTGTCCGGTGGACAGCAACAACGGGTAGCCATCGCCAGAGGACTCGCCATGGAGCCCAAAATCATGCTTTTTGACGAACCAACCTCTGCTCTCGATCCCGAGATGATCGGGGAAGTCCTCGATGTCATGCGTTCCCTTGCCCATAATGGCATGACCATGGTCGTTGTTACCCATGAGATGGGATTCGCCCGTGAAGTTGCGGACCGGGTCATCTTCATGGACGAAGGCCGAATTGTAGAAGAGGCCCAAGCTGCTGAATTTTTTGACAACCCCAGAGAAGAACGAGCACAGCAATTCCTGAGCCGTCTGATTCATCATTGAGAATAATCCACTATTCCATTTTGAAAGGGGTCTTTTATTCATGAAGAAATTATTGAAATGGCCATCATTTATGCTTGTCCTCATTCTCTCCCTTGTATTGTCCGGTTGTAGTACAGGTACAGATACACCTTCAGCGAGCGGTGGTGGTGACGCCGAGGCGAAAGGCACGATTGAGCGGATTAAGGAACGTGGCAAGCTCATTGCCGGTGTGAAATACGATACGAAGCTGTTTGGCTTGAAAGATCCTGCAAGTGGCAACGTTGAAGGGTTCGATATTGATATCGCCAAGGCACTCGCCAAACAGATCCTTGGAGATGAGACTAAGGTTGAACTGAAAGAGGTCACTTCCAAGACACGTATTCCCATGTTGCAAAATGGAGACATCGACATCATCATCGCCACGATGACAATCACGGATGAGCGTAAGGAACAGGTAGATTTCAGTGATGTTTATTTCGAGGCAGGCCAATCCCTGCTGGTGAAAAATGACAGTACGATTACCGGCCTGGAAAGCCTCAGCGGGGTGAAAGTGCTCGCGGTGAAAGGCTCCACATCCGCTCAAAATATTCGCGAGAAAGCCCCGGATGCTGAGGTGCTTGAATTCGATAACTATCAGGATGCATTCACTGCTCTCAAAGCAGGTAAAGGCGAAGCGCTGACCACAGATAACATCATCCTCATCGGTATGCAACAGACGGATAACAGCTTCCAATTGGTTGGTGGCAATTTCACAAGCGAACCTTATGGTATGGCCATTCGCAAAGGCGACACTGCCTTCGTGGAGGAAGTCAACACGCTGCTCAAAAGCATGAAAGACAGCGGGGAATATGACACATTACATGAGAAATGGCTCGGCTCCAAGCCCGAGTAACCCGAATTAAGATAGGTAAGCGGCGAATTCGTCTGCTGGATGCAAAGCATGAGCAGACGTAATCGCCGTTTCTACATCTGGAGAACGGAGGCTTCGCCTATATGGGCACATTGGATTTCAGCGTACTGATGCGACACTCGGATCGTTTTCTGGAAGGGTTCCTGAATACGATTCAAGTGAGCATCATGGCTCTCATTGGCAGCTTTATCCTTGGCGCGATCCTGGCTATCTTTCGGATATCCCCTGTGAAACCTCTGAATTGGATCGGCACGGCTTTTGTGGAATTTATCCGAAACATTCCATTGCTGTTGGTTGTGTTTTTCTTCTATCTTGGACTGCCTGCACTTGGCATTTCGCTGGATGGGTTTGTCTCCGGTACTCTGGGTCTGACCATCTACACCGCCGCTTTCATTGCCGAAGCGATCCGAGCGGGCATTCAGACGGTGCCGCGTGGACAACTGGAAGCAGCACGGTCTTCCGGCTTGTCCTATGTACAGGCCATGAACCTGATCATTCTGCCCCAGGCCATCAAGATTGTATTGCCGTCCATCGGCAACCAGTTCATCAATCTGGTCAAAAACTCATCCATTCTTGCCGTTGTCGCCGGTATGGATCTTATGTATTTTGCCGACTTGGTTAACTCGGATACGTTCCAGCCGCTAAGTGTGTACACCATTGTTGCGCTGTTCTATCTGGTGCTGACACTACCACTTAGCTTCCTGGTGCATTATATGGAGCGCAGGTTTGGACAGAGCGATGCAGAGGCGCGCAGCACCAAAGGCAAACCGAAAAAGAACAAACCGGCAGGTCAGGTTACCATGTAACAGATCGACTTGTACCTGGCGTAGATTTTTAGGGAGATATATTGGCTTGTCCATGTGGTTTAAATGAGTACTGGATCGTCTGTGTTTTGCTTGCATTGGTGATCATGTCACAGTGCATATTGTAATTCACTGCTACGGTGCTTGAGTTGCTTTATACACAGTCCATGCTCCATCTATTGATCTTCAATATTCCATTCCTGCATACAGAAGGAGGCTAATAAAATATGGACTTTAGCGGGGCCTATGCGTGGCCCAACCTTCGTTTCCTGCTTCATGGATTCCTGATTACCCTGCAGGTAGCAGGGCTATCCATTATATTCAGCTTTGTGCTTGGCACTGTGCTGGGTACGATCCGGTTTACCCGTATCCCTGTTCTGTCACAGATCGTGGCGGTGATCGTGGATACGATCCGGAATCTGCCGCTGTTGCTCATCATTTTCTTCATCCACATGGTGCTTCCGCAGCTCGGGATTAAGATGTCCGTCTTCTGGTCCACAGTTGTTGGACTGAGTCTGTTCGAAGGCGCGATGATCGCCGAGATCGTCCGTAGCGGTCTGAAATCCGTTGAGCGCGGTCAGGTGGAAGCTGCCCGCTCCTCGGGCCTGAGCTACATGCAGACCCTCGGTGGAATCATCATGCCACAGGCGCTACGCCGCATGTCCCCGCCGATGGTCAGCCAATTCATCTCACTACTGAAGGATACTTCACTGGCGATCATCATCTCTCTGCCGGAACTGATGCACAACGTGCAGATCCTTGGCGGTCAAAGTTTTGATTACATTATCCCGGCCCTGCTGCTCGCAGCCGTATTGTATTTTGCCATCAACTACGCGCTATCCATTGTCGCAAGACGACTTGAGGCACGGATGAATTGATAATCGGAGAGAATAAGGCATGAAAGAATACGACACATGATGGAACATGAAGGAACCGAGACCCCGTGATTGATTAGATATGATTAGGCATGAAGGAAAGAACCAAATGGATGAAAAAAATGAAAGCGCCCCAAAGACTCTAAATCCACCCATGCAGTGGAATTGGAGTCTTTGGGGCTACAGTTATGCTCATCAATGTACAAGCTCCCCATCAATCTCTAACGAACTGAAGGAAGCTTATTTAGCTATTTTTGGGATAGTTTCTAATCTAACGAATCGTAGACGCTCTATTCTTCCGATTCCCCCCACTTTTACCCCCTATTTCAGAGTTTTGAGTAAAATAACTTCACTGAGATTCGTTACATTTTTCATTTCAGCTTATAGCCCCACATTAGTCGTCTCAGGTTCGTTAAAACTTAAGCCACCGCGAATTAAATAAACACCCACTCCCACTATAATGATTCGCCCGATTCGCCCATTTTAGCCCAGACTCAGCTCATCCGCTAGATCGCCGCTCCGTTGTGACGTAATTTCGCCTGTAACAGCTCGATCGGCAGTTTCACCGGGTCCAGCTTCATCTTCACTGTTAGTGCAGCCGCTGTCCCCGCGGCCTCCCCGGTAGCCATGCAGCTTGGAGTCAGCCTTGTCGTTGCATGCGCCTCATGTGTGGTAGAGATGCAGCGTCCTGCCGCCAGCAGATTGCGGATATTGCTAGAGATCAGACAGCGATACGGAATATCATACGCCCCATCCCCCTCTATAAAGGCAGCCACAACACCTTGACCCGAAGGGTCATGGATATCAATCGGATAACCACTTCTGGCAATCACATCGTCAAATTTCCGTCCTGCAACCACGTCCGCCTGAGTTAAGGCATAATGCCCAATGATTCGTCTGGATTCACGGATACCAATCTGCGGCGCTACTGCCGAGATCGAAGCCCGTTCAAATCCAGGCACATCACGCTGCAAAAACTCAGCGATCATCAGCACCTGCTTCCGGCCTTCCTGTTCCGCAGAGGTCAGATCCTCGGCATCCGTCGCATCGAGCCCCTGCACTCGGGTACAATTAATCAGCACTTCATCTTCTGCCGGTCCGGTAAAAAACAATACCTGGTCGCGATTAATCGGCACACCTGCTTTTTTCCACTGGGAGTAGAAACCACTCACCCCGGTTAACGGAATGCTGTCCAGTTCAGCAAAAGGAGTTTTCACATAGAAGTCCTCCGGGTGCTCCAGCATGTATTGTTTCACTCGTCCAAGATCGACACCACGCATGCGGAATTTCATGGTCATTGGCTGTGACTGATGGTCGCCGTCTCGTCCTTTTGCCACAGAAGCACCCGCAAGATAAGCCAGATCCGCATCACCGCTTGCATCCACAAATACATTCGCCTGGAACTCCTTTCTTCCAGATTTGTTGGTCACTCGCACCGCTTCCACCCGATCCTCTACAACGACCACCTCGTCCACAAAGCTGTGCAATAACAGCCGGACACCAGCCTCCTGCAACATCTCTGCCGCAACCACCTGAAAGATGGCTGGACGGTACGGCGTGACGGTATGCACAAATCCAACCGTATCGCGCAGATGCCCCGGGGAGCCGCCACGTACCTGCAAACGATCTACAATCTCCTGCGCAATACCTTTAATGACCTGCTCACCGCGCTCCGTATGGAAAGTCATCCAAGGATAAACCATAGCGGCGGTTGACATCCCGCCCACGAATCCATATCGCTCCACCAGCACTGTTCGTATCCCCTGCCGTCCAGCCGCAATGGCTGCCGCTATACCCGCAGGGCCCCCTCCCACAATAACGACATCTGCTTCTTCCTTTTTCATGCTCATCCGTTCACGCAAATGTTGTCCCTCCTTCGTTCTATTGCACGTATTACACGGTTTACTCTTTCAGTCCCGTCATGGCAACCCCCTCAATGAAGCGCCGTTGTGCCAGGAAAAAAACAATTAACAGTGGCAAGGTTGCCATGACGGTGGCGCTCATCAGATATTGCCAGGCTGTACCCACTTCATCTGTAAACAGGGATAATCCAAGCGGAAGCGTCATTAGATCACGCGAGTTAATGAAGATCAACGGATCAAAAAACTCATTCCAGATCGTCACAAACGTGAAGATCGTCAGCGTAGCCATACCCGGCTTGGCAATGGGCAGCATAATTCGCGCATATATCCGGAATCGGTTGCAGCCGTCCATCATCGCCGCTTCCTCCAGCTCCGTTGGCACCGTAATGAAGAACTGCCGCATCACAAAGATGCCAAACACACCACCCGCGCCAAAGATCGGCAATAATATCAGCGGAAGGTGGGTATCAATCCACCCCAGCTGCCGCATGAACAGAAACATCGGAATCGCCGTCACCTCATGGGGAATCATCATCGCACTCAGCAGGATGAGAAATACCACATTACGTCCTTTAAACGGAATTTTGGCGAATGCGTAACCGGCGAGGGAAGCAAAAAATACTGTTCCTAGCACAACCAACGCAGAAATGTAGATACTGTTCCAATAAAAACGGTGAAACGGAATCAATCGAAAGACATCGATGTAGTTCTGAAATCGGAATGGTTCCGGTATCCACTGTGGTGGATAGGTGAATATGCTCTGGGGTTCCTTGAATGATGTCGATATCATCCAGATAAATGGCACAATCATAATGAGGGAAATCAGGGTCAGCAACAAATACGTCCCCAGAGTACTTCCTATCTTCCGCCCCGAAGGACTAGGCATCGCCTTCATTGAATACCCACCTCTTTCGGAGCTGCCATTGCAGCAGCGTCAGAATTAGCACGATAAAGAACAGTACATATGCGAGAGCAGAAGCATAGCCAAACTGAAATAATTTGAATGCTTTTTCCCAGATATAATAAACCAATACCTTGGTGCTGTTACTCGGCCCGCCCTGTGTCATCACATAGATCTGCCCGAATACTTTGAGTGAACCAATCACGGTCATGACTACGGTCAAAAACACGGTTGGCGTGATCATGGGCAGCGTGACGTGAAAGAAGGTTCCCCTTTTGCCCGCCCCGTCTAATGTTGCTGCTTCGTGCAGTGAACGCGGTACCTGCTGAATCGCTGCAATGAACAGCACCATATTCAGACCGACATTTTTCAGCACACTTGTCACGATAACCGCTGGCATTGCCAGATCCTGATTGTAAAGCCAGGCCGGACCTTTGATGCCCAGCATCAACAGAAGCTGATTAATCAATCCAGACTCTGTCGCATACATCAGCTTCCACACGATGGCCCATACGATCAACGAGGTCATAACCGGAACAAAGATCGCTGTTCGGAAAATTCCGATGCCCCGCAGATTTCTGGACAGCAACAACGCGAGCAGCAGGGCGAGCACAATATTAAGCGGCACCAGCCCCGCTGTGAAATAAACCGTATTGGCGAGCACTTTCCAGAACATGGCGTCTGTCATAATATTCCGGTAATTATCCAATCCAATAAAATGATGATCCCCCAGCAGTGGCCAATCGGTCAGGCTCATGTATAACGCGAGACCCATGGGAAATAACAGCAGCAGGGTAAACCCAAGCACCATCGGCGATACAAACAGCCAACCTGCGATCTGGGCCTCTCTGGCGAGCGGCCCCCCTCTTTTGCGCTTGCGTGAATGGGTCAATCAGGCCTCCCCCTTTTAATCCAATTTCCTCCGAAGCTGAACTCTGCGACGATTCTATATAAGGTGAACTATACATTTACACAAGAACGTAGAGGACAGAAAAAACCTGAAGAAGCGAAGTGGTCGCCTTTATCCCCGGATTTCCCCTTTATATATGGGATTCAAAAAAAATCTGGGGATAACAGCGATCGGAAGGTTGTTCTGGCATCGGAGTGGCAAGTGTAAATATTCTTTAGTTCAACTTATATAGTCCGAACGGTTCAGACTGTCCACCGCATTGCGGAACCCGTTCACAGCCCTTCGCAGCTGTTCCTCCGTGTTGCCTGTCACGACCGCCCCAAGCATGATCGCTTTTACCCCGGTATCGCGCAGCACCCGAACATCCTCCGGCACCAGCTTTCGCTGGGAAGGAACCAATACCGGTATCTGGGCTTGCAAGACCAGACGGCGATACTTAAGTACATCCGCGAAGTTTAGCGGTGCACCATATTCTTTTCCAGGCACAATGGATGCCTCCAGAGCGGTGAAGCCGAAGTGCGCTGCCGGTGTTACGAGGGAAGCATCATATTCTTCATTGATCGCAAACGTTGGGTCAAGCCCCAAGTCACTCAGCATGAAAGATGGCAAGTGATGTGCATAGATGGAATAGAAGTCAAAACCCAGCCCGGAAAGCCTCTCCACATCCTCTCGCCTTGCTCCATCAATACTGCCAGAAGGTACGATTCCAAGTGGACCACCAAACTCACTGCGGATCGCCCGAAACACCTCGGCGTACATGTCCAATGGACCAAAATGATTCCCGCTGGCGCGATGACCGACATTATAATGCACCTTCAGTGCATCAGCGCCCTCTTCCATAGCTGCCCGAGCCAAAGCAATATCATTCTCAGGCAGGCTGACCACCAGCGACAGCGGTTTCCGTTCAAGTAATTCTTTGAATTTGCTCATCGTTCTCACCTCCGGTTTCAATCAAATTATTTAGGGTTGCAACACGCTTTGGATCTCTTCCTGCATTTGTTTCAGGTTATCCTCAGCTGTCGCTGTCTTTGCAAACAGTCGGTCAAATCCCTGCAATACCGCATTGTCGATATCCTGCCAACGGATATGACCGGGAATTAAGCGCGCTTTTGGCATTTCATCAATGACCGCCTGCACGATATGCTCTTTGCTCGGATTATTTAGCTGAAGAATGAATGCATCTGAGTTCAGAACAGAGGTACGCGGAGGAACAAAGTAGGTGGCTGTCGCCTGAATCCCCTGCTCACTGGCAAAATACTTCAACAGTTTCTTCGTTTCCTCTGGATGTTTACTGTCGTTGAACATGGCATATCCGGCCTGCCCCAGCATCGGCACACTGCCTTGAGAACCGGAAGGCATAGGAGCGATGCTCCATTCAAAATCCGTAATTTCTCTTGCTTTGGAAACATAGCTGTAATTATCAAAGAACATGCCCACATTGCCCGTTTCAAAGCTGACCTGTTCGCCTGCCTTCGGGTGTGATTCATCGGTGAACATCATGCGTTCCAGCAATTCAAAGGTCTGTACGCCATAGGCATCGTTCCAGGTGAACGTTGTCATGCCTTCGTCGAATGGACCGCTTCCATTGGACCAGGAGTAGGAGGAAAGCACCGCCCAGGTCTTCCAGTCGCGAAAAAAGTTGGCACCATAGACTCGGTTGGTCGCATCCTTACTGGTAATGGCTTTGGCGGACTCTTCGAACTGTTCCCATGTCCATTTTCCTTGGGTGGCAAGTATGTTTGGATCAGTCAGACCGGCTTGGTCAAACAGCGTTTTATTGTAAAACATGACCACCGGAGGTGTAGAGAAAGGTAGCCCTAGCAGTTGATCGCCATCACGGAACAAATCCAATGTACTTGGAATATAATCATCCAGCTTAAACTGTGCATCATCTTTAAACTCAGATACATCGGCCAGAATGTGGTTGGACTTGAATTGTGGTATCATTCGCTCCGATACCCAGGCGAGATCGGGAAGAGAGCCTCCGGCAGCAAGCACCGAGATTTTTTGCTGGTATTCTGCGAAAGGTACGGATTCCATCGTTACTTTGATGCCTGGATTTTCCTTTGTAAAGTCATCAATCAACTTGTTGTACACATCCATATGTGCCTGATTGCCCCACATCATGAACTTCAGCTCGACCTCTCCATTCTCTCCGCTTGCACTCCCAGATTCACTGCCGGAATTGGAGCTTGTGCACGCGATTGAAGCCATCATCATGAATATAAACACCAGTATCAGTCCTGCTTTTTTCATGGAAATCCCCCTTATGGACGTCGTGGTATACATGTGCAACCAAAGTATAACGAAAGCATCGTTCCCCCTTAAATCACGTCAACTACAGAAATGGTATGGTTTTTCAAGAGATACTGAATCGGTCTCGATATTCTCCTGCGGTCCATCCCACCTGCTGCTTGAACACCAGCATGAAGTGTTTGGGGCTCTGATGCCCGGATAACCGTGCCACATCATAGATTTTGAGACCCGTATTGATCAGCAACCACTTGGCCCGCTCCATACGTGCCTCCGTGATGTATTCGGAATAATTGATGCCTATTTCGTTCTTGAACAATTGGCTTAAATAAGTAGGGTTCAAGTTAACAAGATCGGCTATCGTCTGAAGTCGCAGATCTCCATCGGGATGTTGCTTGATGTGCTCCTTCACATCTCGGATAATCTTCCGTGTATCTCCACCAGCGTGTTCTGTTTTGCCAGATGGCTCAGGGATAGAAAGAGTTGTAATACCGTATCTGCGATCCAGCAGCAATTGAATCTTTTGTATGCATAATGCCAGTTCATAACGATCGATTGGTTTCAACAGGTAGTTCAACACCCCGAACTCCATCGCTTTGCGTGCATATTCAAACTCACCGTAGCCGCTAATGATGAGCATTAGCAATTCAGGGTACATGTCTCTGGCTTTGCTTACCAAAGTTAGTCCGTCCATTTCACGCATGCGGATATCCGTGATTAACACATCCGGCACCTCACATCTCAGAAAATCCAGCGCCTCGGTACCGCTCGATGCTTCGCCCGTTACCTGAAACTGAGAAGACACTTGTACGATCAGTTCCCTCAGTCCCTGACGGATGACCGTCTCATCCTCTACAAGCAATACTTTATACATGCGCTTCAATCCCCTTTCGGTAGAAGTTGAATGGATATCGTGACCACCAGGCCCTGCCCGGGACTCCCATCAATGCTTAGGCTGCCGCCTTCTCCATACATGAGGCGAAGCCTCTGAGCGATATTGTTAAGCCCCAGACTGTCCCCGGCATGGCAACGTAATGCCTCATTGGAAGGCTGTTTTGATATGGATTCATTTAACTCGTCAATCTTTGCCTGAGCCATGCCCTTACCGTTGTCTCGTACACTAATCAGTAGCTCATGGTCGAATTTCAAGGCAGATACCCAGATTACTCCTCCATTTTCCTGCCCTTCAATGCCATGGTAGACTGCATTTTCCACCAGCGGTTGCAGAACCAGCTTAGGAATCAAATACTCCGTTATTGCTTCTTCGATGTCATAGATAATCTCTAACTTGCCGTCGTAACGTACCTGCTGAATGCGTACATAGGATTGTACAAAAGCCAGTTCTTCTCCAAGTGGAACCATCCGGTCCACCTTATCAATCGTATAACGCAGCAGCTTGCCAAGTGCCGTCACCATGTCCGACACCTCCGCATGCTTCTGGCGAATGGCCATCATGTTAATGGACTCCAGCGTGTTGTATATAAAATGGGGATTCATCTGGCTTTGCAACGCTGACAACTCTGCCTCCCGCTCTTGAATGCCCAGCAGAAACACCTCATTGAACAGTCGATGAATCTCTTCCATCATTCGGTTAAAGCCCCGGCTAATCTGTCCGAATTCATCACTGCTGAAGTGTGCTACCCGCTGGCTAAAATCTCCCTGCTCCACCCGAATCATGTGGTGCTTCAGTCGAATCAGCGGCCGGGTGATACGATAGGATAACAGAACCGCCAGAATCGCTATACCCGCCATACATAACACTGCGAACCATATTGTAAAGGTGAGCATCTCACCTGACTCCTTTTGAATCACAGCAATAGGTGTAAGACTGATCACCGAAAGCCCGGAATAGCTGGAATGATGTTGTACATAGAGATAGGGCTGCCCATCCAGAACAACTTTTTGGTTTCCTGCATAGCTTTGAAGCTGTCCCTGCATTAGCAACTGGTCGTACGCAGACATTCCTCCGGTCGAGGTCCGTTCGAACAGAAGACGCTGTTTGCTGTCTACAATCATCAGGCTTGCATCTTGCTCATAATTCAGATTGGATAACAGTTGACCAAAGGCCTCCAGACGGATGTCAATCAGAATGTACCCCAATCGCTGGAGCGTACCCGGATCTCGAAGCACTCTGCCCACCGATATATACGATTCTTGCTGACCACCCGTGTAATAGCCGGGGTCATGCGGAGGAAGCAGGCGCCATGTCCCTTCCGAGTCTTCAAGTTCTGCAAACCAGTCATCCTGCCTGCTGTCCCATACCGGCTTGACCGCCAGCGAATCGAGATTGGAGAACAAAATGCCGCTGTTGCTAATCAGATGAATTCCCCGAATCTCGGGCCGGTCATAAGCTTGACCCGATGTGTAAAGCTTCATTTTCAGATAATCCTCAGACCTCGCCCATGTACCCGAACCCATTGAAGCATTGTATTTGCCCAGAATGCCAAGCACCATCTGATCGTAAAGCGGCAAGAGCGACAACCGCTCAAAGTCCTTCAGCAATCGATTCAGATTGGCGTTAATCTGGCGAACCATATCAATGGTGAACTGTTCGGTCTTGCGATCCATCGTCTGCGAGAAATGCTTGTAGTTCATCAATCCCTGCAAACTTAGCGGCAGCAACGTCAGCGCCAGGAACAACAGGAGCAACTTGGTGCGCAGGTTTACGTTTTTTCCGAAAAAAATGCGTACCTTGTCCATCATTTCCGTTCATCCCTCCCTCTCCCGATCATTGTATGAGCCCCCTTCACAGATCAATCTGGATATAACTGGGGTCATCATATCCAGTTTTAATGATCATCCGCTATCCTGCCAATCCTGGAATTGGTACGGAATTTCAAGTTATCCGCATAGGTTTCAGGGTGAACGCCAAAAAGCCGACTGTATCGCTACAGTCGACTACGCTATTTCTATAGAACACTAATTAGACAAAAAAACCGACTGCATTATGCAATCGGTTGTCTGTTCCTGAGATGGCTTTTATATTTGAATCGATTATATTCATTAATAAGCTCGTCCAGTACCATGGACTGTCGGAGGACTTTGTTGTCCTGCATGCCATGATTCTCCGCCAAACGACTTAACTCATGCCTATTTCGTTCGATTTTATCTTTGATCTGCTTCGGTTCACTCATAGCATGCACCCCCCTCTTTGTATAACATTTTAGGATACATTGCCAAAAAATTCATATTTTATTCCTTTGCAGAACTAATTGATTGTTTGCAAAGGTGGTTTTCATAAAACAAGCTTGTTACATTAACCCTTTAAAAATCGCTATAACTACAATATGTAGATATGTACTTCTTCATTCGCCTACATATCGAGTTTATGGGGGATCAGTTGCTTAACGATCAGTTTATTACATATTTTCTGTAGAAATAATCATTATCGTGCAACAGAAATTATACTTGACTGTTCACCTAATAATTGAAAATCAATATATTCTCTCAACTCGTATATGATTGTATATCTGTCTTTCTTCATTGAAGGTTCGCGAATCAAAATAAAAGAATCCTTCATGAGTCTTAAGGACGGAATATCGATTACTGGAGCATGCAAAACTCTTACACTCCATTTCTTAAACTTAACCTTATACAACCATTCTGGGCCATTAAATATAATCACCCAGTCCAAAGGCAACGAAGCAATGTGGTCTTCAATCTTAATAAGGTCCGCTGTATTTAGGAATAGTAAACCATTTAATTTTTGATCAAACACGCTGTTCTCTACTTGCTCAAAACTCTTTTTAAAAAAAGAATACTTTTTGTGTCTACTGATCAAAATCATATAATAATTGATCGCGCACAATAAAATCACTATAAGAAAAATCAACACTGTACTACCCCTCCTTTCTAACTTCTTGAAATTGACGTATGTTTTCTAACACTAATGTTACCAACAGAACGATGGAAAAAACTAGAAAAGAACGGAACCAATCAACCACATAAACTTTGTGAATAAAAGAACTTAAAGTAACAATCAAGATAAAAATTATATTCCTCTGTATTGGAAAACTACTGAGTAGATGATTCTTTCCATAACAGGAACATTCCTTTGAAAAGCCATCTTTTCTGATAGTCAATATGGTAAGAACAATTAAAAAAGAAATCCCAAGGCACTCTTTAAAAACTTCTATTTTAATTGGTAATAAAAAGAGAATAGAGAGTGCGAACTCCGCACTCAAAATCAGAATGGGTAATAGTCGAAAATTGCTTAATTTCATTATCTTGTATCCGCGTACTTCATATTTAAAATTTCCGAAAGATATGACCTTGGCTACAAAAGAGGAAAAGAAAATAAAAGAAAGTATGACATCTAGGATAAATCTAAACATTGTAAGATTCCCCCTTCTTAACAAGAAATATCAACGAGATCGATATTAATGGGGTAACTTGATTTCAGTTCACCATCCACAATACATTCAATAAAAATATTATCATCTTTCTCCATTAAAATTTTAAAATCAAAATATTGGTCTACACCTGGAACCATGTTTCGTTCCCTATAATTCCTGTGTATATGCATAGTGGTTCCTAAAATCTCGTGAGCGGAATTGATAATTCTTAGCTCGGTCTGCACAGTATTAAACTCAGGGAGACCTGCGATCTTTATGAGGCATGAGAATTTGATGATAAATGGATAAGTAGGAACCTCAATCCTGTTTATAATCCCCCCCAGAACAAATTTATTATTATTTATATGTATCTTGTCACAAATAAGCATATTAACCCACAAATTAATTCCTCCTAGCAAAAAAGAGGGTGAATGTATATCCCCCTCTTTTAAAAATCTCAGATTAATTGCAGCAGCCCGCTTTAATAGTGCAAATTGATTCTGTAGTTGTACCATTGCTTTGTTTGCAGAATTGTTTCTTGTCTGCATACAATGTTTTGGTATAAATGGTAGAACCAGATTGACAACTTCCTGTAGTACAATAGGTTTGCAGATCAACCAGACCCGCAGCCGTTCCGCTAGAACATCCACATGCCATTGTTTTTCACCTCCTTTCATGAGACACATATATTACTTCTAGGTTATGGATCTATAAATCCGAAGAACATCTTCAGTGTTGTAGACTACAGTAGAAGAGTGAATCGTTCTGTTAGCATCGGCGATCATCATGTAAGGCTGCATTGTAACATCAAAGTGTTTATGCATTTCCAACTTCTCCATCTCTACTACTGGGAAGGTCCACTGAAAATAATCAACCATTTCCTTGTGATCTTCTTGTGAACCCGAAGAGATTAAAACGATATCGATAGCAGGATATTTTTCTTTAATTTCGTTGAGGCAAGGAATCAGATCTATACAGTAAACACAATGAAGGGTTATAAAAAAATATGCAGTTAACTTTTGTGGAGCAATTTTAAACTCTGATCCATCCCAATTAAAAAAAAATTCATCCTGCAAATGATCCCTAAGTTTTTTATGAGTATCAGACCGCATAATTTGGTTTCACCTCATCTTCATACCATTCTTTTTGTGTTTTCCACATCATGTAATATGATTTCTTCAGCAGCATTAACTCCTCATGAGTTCCGAACTCCGTGACTTTTCCCTTCTCCATAAGCACAATTTTGTCGGCGTGTTTGGCTATCCCCACTCTGTGAGATATAATAATGGAGGTAGTTGATTTACAAAGTTCTAGAATATCTTTGAATATTAAATATTCTGTCATTGGGTCCAATGATGCTGTTGGTTCATCAAAAATAATGAGATCGGCATTTTCTTTTGCATAAAACCTAGATAGGGCTACTCGTTGCCACTGACCACCTGATAGATTAATTGCATCTGAATCCATGTAACCTAGTTTAGTATCCAGCCCGTTTGTGAATTTGTCGTAAATACCTAATCTCTTAAAAATTGCTATCATCTTTTGGTCGTTATTATTCATATTTTGAATATCACCCATTCCAGCGTTTTCTCTTAATGTCATGTGATACTTCATAAAATCCTGAAATACAACAACCGTGCGTTGCCTGTAATCATCCATATCCAATTCACTAATTGGAATACCATCGTAGAAAACTTGTTGCCGATTAGCTTCATATAATCCCAACAGCAGTTTAATAAATGTTGACTTACCAGAACCGTTCTCTCCAAGAATGGCTATTGTTTCTCCTCTTTTTATCTCAATACTAAGATTATCTACTGCATTTATGGTGCTATTTGGATAACAAAATGAGATATTCCTTACAGATATGCTGTCCTGAAAAACAAAGGGCTTACCTTCATTATTCTCATCAGAAATTAGTTCTGCTTTGGCTTGTTCCTTACCCACCTCTTCTGCACGATTCATATAACGATAATTCTCTATCAAACGAGAAGCATCTTGCATTAACAGGGAGATATTCATGATCGTAACAGACACTGCCATCGTTACGGCTACGTAGTCACCAATAGTCATTGTACTGTTTCTAATTTGTGAGGCGACCATAAACATAATCAATGCTGTGCTAACCACAGTAACCATCTCGCTGCGTAGATTTGTAGTAACATTTAACTTTTCTAGCGATACCTTTTGTTTATCTATATACTCCTTTTCTTCTTTCCACTTCGTTTTCAAAAAGGAGTAACTATTATATGCAGAGATTTCTTTCTGGGCTTCTGCACCCGTAATCAAATTAAAATAATATTGATACTTTACTGAACCAGACTCTATTTTTTCGTTTAATGTAGTTCTTTTATTCACACTTTTGTAGTAAAGCAACCCTTTAATTACACCAACACTTACCGCAATTAGAGCAAATATAGTTAACGTAGATCCAAGAAAGTGCAAGCCTAGCACTAAGGTAATAATTCTTAGCAAGAGTTGGTTGCAAAGAAGGAACATTTCATATGTTCTGCCTGATGCAAATCTTAGAAAAGAAAAATTTGCATTAAATGCTGGGTTTTCCTTGCTGGTTAAGTCCATCTTAGATATTTTATGAATTAACGTCTCATCAGTATGATTACTGTATTCTATCTGTAGCTTACTATTTCTAGAAGAGGATATTGCTTGTAAATATAGATTTAATAACTGTATCCCCAACAGAATGAGAATGTTAACAACGAAATAAGAGTTATTTTTTTCAAATATTTGATCCACTACTTGTTTTGAAATCAATATGCTTAAATATGATTCGAAAGCTCCATATAAAATAATGGCTATAATTATTATGGAGGAAACGGGATCAAAACGAATCAGCTTCATGAAGGCCTTAAGTGTTACAATTGTAATTTCCCAAAATGATTTCATAATTTATTGTTGGTTGATACCCGCAAGAGCGGTGACAAGAGATTTCCAATATGCTCTTCGTGATTGCAGACACCGGCAGTGACAACCTGTCCAATCTTGTTTACTACGAGTTGAAAGGGAGCAACTTTCACAAAGAGTTCTTTTTCTATTTTGGCTAAATCACAGTAGTAATATCGAACCTTTTTTTCATTAAAATATTCTTCGTCTGCCCGTGTTGGACCCTCATAAAAAATTGCATAGTCAAAATCAGGATAATTCTCTATCGTTTTTTTTATAGGGTTAATATCACAAGCTTCGCAACCACCACTTAAAAAAAAGAGAGCACTACCCTGACGGGATTTATAAATCCAAGACAAGTCCACTGGAACTTCATTCTGAAAAAGCTGAATTTGCTTAGGGACGTAATCTCCAACTTCATAAGAGGTAGTTGAACTTTTCAGGAACCTTCTGTGATCACTCATTCTTTAACCTCTCCTCACGATAAATATTACTCCCCTGAGTAACGATTTCTTCATAAACCTGATCTGCACTTTTTGCATCAGCCACACCGGATTCTAAAACTGATTTCAGCATTTCGCTAAATTTCCCTTGGAATTCCTGGGAGAGGTCATCGTAATAGCCTCTTCTTGTATCAACTCTTTTATTGATTAAATTGCTGATATCAATCCCGCCATAACTTCCTATCCTAGATTTGAGGGTTGATGTGTTCCCTATGAAATCTTGCGATTGAAGATGCTCCACAGAATCCTCACTCATTAAGTAACTGATAATCTTCCATACATCTTCTTTGTTTGCTGATTCTTTGTTTATGGAAAGCACCTGATTAAATTGCAAACCTGAGCTCATATCAGCATTCAGCGGATCACTCGGATAACTTATAAGCCCCCATGAAAAATCACCTTTTTGTTGTATTTTTGAAATAGTACTGATATTGGAAGATAACATAGCTGATTCACCTTCTAAAAATTCTTCTCCAGTACTCTCAATTAAACTCCCTTGCTTCATCAAATTAATCACTAGCTCAATCATCGGTAGCCAATCTTTCTTAGTAAAGATAAGTTCTTTTTTTTGATCGTCCAGTAACCGAATTTTATTTGTTCCAATAATTGTCATAATTATATGTTGAGGAGCGGCCTCTCCGCCTTCAAATCCGAATCTGTCATCATCTGCAAATCGGTTGGAAAGGGACAAAAGCTCTTCCCAACTCATTTGGTCTGTTGGATAGTCTATTTGTACAGAATCAAATAAATCCTTGTTGTAAAAAATACCTGAAACGACAACTTGAGGAGAAAGACCCATAAGATCTCCTGATTCGTTAGAGAATACCTCCTTCATTTGATCGTAATAATCATCAATTTTTATATTTTTGGAATCTTGCACATAAGGACTCATGCTCTCTATACGATCCGAATCACGTAAATCTCGGAACGTTGGCAGATAAGAAATAATAAGGTCGGGATGACTATTTTCAAAAAAGCTTTCGTCTTCATATAAGTTATCATTGTTAGATGAAACAACGTTAAAGGTTAAACCCGGAAACTTACTCATGATATGATTTCCGTAGTATTGATAAAATGTCTCCTCGCTCTGAGGAGTAAGGACAGTGAGTTCCTTATTCATTACGGGTTCACTTTTTTTATCGACAGACTCACCAAGTAAATCACAACCCGTCAGTATGCTGAGCATTAGTCCCATCCATAACACAGCAAATATATTACTTTTGTTCTGTTGTATATAGTACATGTCTTAATTCCTCCTGCATTTTATCAATAATCGAATTCAGAGAATCTGGGTTTACAATTGCCCTTTGTATGCCATCGTTCATAACCTGATCTGTCTTTTGCTTTAATTCCCTATTTAAAGATACTCTTTCCATAAGTATATTGACTGCTGGATTCAACACATAAAAGACATCTTGATCTGTTTCTGGCTTCAGTTTTCTTATAGGAGTGGTGAATTTATCAATGTTTGAATTAAAGCGCATTTCTGCAGTTCTTTTATTGTTCAGTTGCTTCCAAACTTCAGAAGATGTAGCATAGTCTTGAGAGTTGGTGCTTATTCCGCTCATGATTGGATATGTTATGGTGGTACTGACATCTGAATTCTCCGTACCCACGGGTTCGGTTACAACACCCCAATTCAACTCCGGATTCATACTCTGGATTTGCTTCATAAAATAAGGCGTTTCTAAAATCATCGCGACTTTTCCTTGACTGAATAAGTCAATTGGGATACCTCCGTTGTCATCCATTCCCCCGCTTGAATATGCAGCGACTACATCAGCAATCAAGCCTTTCCAAGAATCCGTTCCAAAATGGACTTCTTGCCGTGAAGCATCATACCACCTACGTTTATCTGCCTTGCCCATTTCGATTAAAAGATCAGCATAATCATAATAGGGAGTATAAAGACCTTTGAGGTCAGAGTTACCAGAGAAACGCTGGGCCAATAACAACAACTCACGCCAGGTCATTCTGTCTGACGGTTCAGCTATCCCATTTTTTTCAAATAAATCCTTGTTATAAAATAAAGCCTGTGCCGTCATGGATTGAGGAAAAGCATATATTTTCCCGCCTCCGATTTCGTTAAGTAGTGCGAGTAAATTGTCATCTATTCCTGCAGTGAATTCTTCCTCTGTAAGAAAGACGTTGAGTTCCTTCAACAAATTCTCATTTTGTAACTCTGGAAAAGCCTCGGACGGAAAAAACAAAATATCTGGATTCTCCGTTTTAATAATGTCTATGTATTTTTTGATATCCCAATCACGGTCTCCAGCGGGAACATATTTCATAGCATCCCAAATTCCTTCTCCCATGGTACTCTTGTATTCTATTACTTCGATGTTGGTATTGCTAAATTGCTCATCAATTACACTCCCATAGTCTCGTTTAAAATCAACATAAGAACTATACATAATTTTAATCGTTTTATTTTCTGTTCTTTCCTTGTTGCTACAAGATGTTGTTATAAGAACAATTGCTATTAGCAAAATAATTTTTTTCATTAAATTTATCCTCCTACTGTTTCTCAGGAAATACCAAAACAATGATCTATTCCCAACCCTAGACATTTGTTTTTTCGATAATAATGGTTGATAAAACAGAAAATACATATTTTATTTAATAACTTAAATAATAACCTTTTATAGAAATATACTCCTTTTTGCGCAATTTCGAAAAATCAATTTTTCGGAAAACTAATTTAAGTTTTTGAATTGATTCTCTATATAGCAAGCAAAACACAATTTGTTGTTGTTACCCAAAAATACACATAAGGATTTTATTGTAATATGTGTTTGTATTTTTTTCTTATTTCTGCAGAAGCAAACGTTCTGTACTCACCAAACAAACTCACACATTTAATTAAAACCGAGTCATTATTGATAAATTTCGAGATTTCTATACTTCTTATTAATGAAATCATACCCGAATTATAATTGCTCCTACTTAAATGATATACGGCCAGTTCATAGAAAAAACCAACCAGAATAGTACCCCAACTTAGTTTAGAATAATTACGATTCGAATCTATATTAAGAGATTCGAATCGATCCTTATATTTCCTAAGCACAAAATTAATATCAAATTTGAATCGGTTTGCAGCCTGAAATATATTAAATAAGGCAATTACAAGTTCTTCCTCATCACCTTCAACATACTCTATGTAATTCTGCAGACCTTTGTTTTGCCCCATCTTTAACTTGAGTAAATACGTATTTAATTCACTCCATTTTTTGAATTTATCTATAAATAAGATATCTTCCTCTGTTGGATAAGGCACCGCCAATTGATAATAATTACGTGTACACTGCAAAGCTTCTTTATATTTTCCAATTCTAGAATAACATGAAGCTCTCATAAGCAATGAATATCCTATATATACATATATAGGATATTTGCAAATTCTTTTACCATCAATTTCACCTTGATTTTTATAGCTTTTCATTACTTTAGATAATTTTTCCAATTTCAGAGTTAACGGGTACAACCTATCAAAATCATGCAAAGCCGAATATAACTCCCCTAAATCTTTGAGTGCATCAAGCTTATACTCTTCCTCCAATCGATCAACAAAGGGTTCAAATCGAGCAGCAGCACGCTCAGAGGCTTTCTGATCACTGCAGCAGCTGAGCAAAAACATACGATACTGACATAAAGCCAAGCGTTCAGAGTGCTGATATTTCTCACCATCTGCAACATATCCGTATAAAACGAAAGCCGCTGACTTCATGTCTTTGTTATACATATTTTCAGCTACTTTAAACAATTTAGAAGTATATGTACGATCTTCAGTCACTTCTATAACTACTTTCTTTATACAATCAAGTTTATTTAGTTCCGCACAACGATAAAGGAAGGGTTCCAAACGTCTCCAATCTGGTGCTGTTTTCACTAGAAACTCTACAGCATACATTTCATAAAAATATCCCTTTTCGAGCCCCATACCAGCAGTAATCTGATCCAATTGATTCATTGCAATAGGTCTGGTTCCATTAATAATGGCACTTATCGTGCCAACATTAACACTGCAAACATTAGCGAACTGCTGAAGCTTATAACCCTGTTGTTCTATGTAATCTTCTATATGTGAGCTTATCGTAGGTGTAAGGATCACTTCTTTTACCCCCATATTTGTATATATGTATCTTCATAATTCAATAAATGTAATTTTAATCCTCTATTTAACAATCGTCAAACATTAAATACAAAAAAATGTTCTATTTCCAGATAAGGAAATAGAACATTGGATAATAACAATATATGTCGAAGTTCGTTTATTCATATAAAATCTTTTTAATATCCACCCGTACCGTGACTAAAAAAAGAATTTAATATAGATTCCACACCGCTATTAATCCCAGAGAACAACAGACATGAACTACAAAGCATTACTACTAACATTGCTTTTTTTAGCATATCGACCATAGACCTCCTTGATAATACTTTTGTACTTTAACATTACTGATTCGGTCGCTTGCGCTCTGTACTCTTCAAATAAACCCACACAATATATTATTGTAGAATCATCTTTGATTTTATGAGCAGATGTTAAACAAGTTAATAGACTTCTAAATCCTTCTTCATATCGTTCCTTAGACAACTGATAAAAAGCTAATTCCGCCCAAAATTTAGTGTACCTATCATCCTTAATTTGAGTAATATAGCTACTTTCGTCATAATGATCCTCAAATAACATATTAATATATAGATTGAATCTTCTAAGAGCGTGGTCTACATTCAGATTGTATAAATTGGCAGCTTCCATAATCTTAACTAACCCAAGTAAGGTTTCATTATCGTTATCTTCAATAAAATCTAAATAAGTATTTAGTGCGTCGTAATCACCCAGCATCAATTTATAGAGATAGGTATTAACTTCAGCCCAACCTTGAAACCGCTTAATAAATATAAGATCCTCTGAAGTAGGTTTTTCAATTTCAAAATTCGTATATTGAGCGGTCTGATCCAAGGCCTTTTGGTAATCCCTACGCTCACCCCACACATTAGACATCAATAAATAAGCATAAGATTTATAGGTGAATAAAGGATGTTTGGAAGTCCTCTGTTGATCCAAACCCCTTTTCTTTTTTTTGTATTGTTCTAAAAATTCTACTCGTTGTTCCAGTTCACCGGCTAATTGAAATACCTTATCCCAATAACACAACCCACTATATGTATTAGCCAGCTCCCTAATCGCATCCAGCTGCCTCTCCTCATCCAGCCGATTAATATATGGTTCAAAATGTACGGCTGCACGAAGATTCTCATGCTGGTCCTGACCGAGAGATAACGTGAAGATGCGATACTGGCACAGAGCCAGACGTTCCGAGTGTTGATATTTCTCACACTCTGCCACACATTCGTACAACATCCGTGCAGCCTTCGTCTGTCCACGTTCAAGCATGCCTTCCGCCATCTCAAACAACTCCGAGATATACGAGCGATCATCCGTCACTTCCTGGATAACCTTATGAATACATTCCAGCTTGTCCAATTCAGCACAGCGTTGCAGGAATGGTTCCAGTCTCCTCCAATGAGGTGCCGATTCCACGAAACATTCAGCCCCATAAATCTCGTAGAAATACCCCTCTTCCAGCTTCATGCCTTGGGTAATCAGATCCAGTTGCGCCATAGCGATGGGCCGAGTCCCCTTAATAATTGCGCTAAGCGTTCCAGCGTTAACTCCCGATATATCGGCAAAATACTGCAGGGTGTACCCCTGTTTCCTGATGTAGTCCTCAATATATGAGCGTATCGTAGTTGTAGGTTCCATGTATCCCACCTCCACAATGAAAATCCATAATTTTGAATTTATATGATAAGCACAATTTTAATCCTAAATTTTACAGCGGTCAATAAAAATCGTGGCAATTCCCTTCACATTTATGCAAGGAGGCCTCGCTGTTCCTGCTTATAGAAAAAATCCATTAGAAGAATCCGTGAGAACGTGATACATTTAATTCAACTTAGATATCCTACTATTTCAATAGGATTATACGACGCAGATACTATCAATTCAGTTCGAGGAGAAGGTCAGATGAAATTTGCCTTGTTTAGTCTCATGATGAATCTGCCTAATGCCGTAACCGGGGAAGCTCTGACAACTCAGCAGAAATTCCACAATATATTAGAGCAAGCGAAGCTGGCTGAACGACTGGGATTCGATGCCTATGGGATCGGTGAACGACACGGTGCGCCTTTTCTATCTTCCTCGCCACCTGTCGTATTAACCGCAATAGCCGCAGCAACCACACGCATTCGGTTACTAACCACCGTCACTGTTCTTAGTATACTTGATCCAGTCCGGGTTGCCGAGGATTATGCCACGTTGGATCAATTATCGGGCGGACGGCTGGAGATGATCATCGGGAAAGGCAATGACCCTCGGCACTATCCGCTGTTTGGCATACGCGAAGAGGAACAATGGGACTCACTCGATGAACGCTACCATCTGCTAAGACGGCTGTGGTCTGAAGAGAATGTAACCTGGCAGGGAACGTATCGCCCTCCGCTTGAGGGAGTGACCACGTGGCCCAGGCCGCTTCAGCAATCCATCCCAATCTGGCATGGTAGCGCGTCGAGCACAGTCTCGACCGAACTCGCTGCCAAATATGGCGAGCCGCTCTTTACGTCGAATTCTTTTCACCCGCAAGCCAAATACAAAGCGTTAATTGATCATTATCGGGAACGCCTCGATTATTATGGTCATGATCCGCAGCAAGCAGTGATTGGCTCTGGTGCCGGCAGTCTCTATCTTGCGGATACGGGCGAAGAAGCCATTCGTCGTTATAAGCCATATTATGAAGCGTTCCATGCCACCGCCGCCGCACAGCATAACCAGTCGCCCTTCACCGATCTGGAGGATAACATTGCACGAGGCCCTGTGTTAATCGGCAGTCCGGAGCAGGTCATTGAGAAAATTCTGGACTACCATGCCGCTTACGGACATCAGGTGCTGAGTATCAGCGTAGATGGACTGACGCATAGCGAGCAGTTGGAGCAAGTGGAGCGTTTTGCCAAGGAAGTTGCCCCTGTATTACGCCGCGAACTGCCCAGTTCGGTATGGAATGAACCCCCGGTGTTAACCCAGCACTCATCCTTCCTTTCCTCTAATGTTACAGATTCATGGCCCACAGCCATCTCACCTATATTCCAGGTCTAACAATCTACCTCGGATAATATACATGTGCTCCTTCCAGGGTGATTCCTACGAATCGCCCTCTTCCCTCTTCCTCCCACTTGTATCGCGGCTATCCCTATATCTACTTGGACTGAATGCCTTCCAACAATGAACGGAGCATCAGATCTACAAACGCATCATCCATCGCTTCCCCCGTCACTAACATGCGATAGAACACCGGCCCATAGATCAGATCAATGTATAATCCAATGTCCGTCCCTGCCTTCAATTCGCCGCGCTCCACACCCTTCTCCAGAATTCCCCGAGCTTCACGTCGACGTGGTTGGATGTATCTTGTACGGTATTCTTCGGCAAGCCCTTCATCCGACTGCCCTTCTCCAATAATCTGTGTAATCACTTTTCCTTCCCGACTGGTCAAAAAACGAACCAGATTACTCGCATGTATGCGTATATCCTCCAATACCGACCCTGTATCCGGCACTGGCAATCTTGCCGTTGCAGCAGACATATATCCGTCCATGATGACAGCGCCTTTATTCGGCCACCATTTGTAGATAGTGGCTTTGCTCACCTGTGCACGTTCAGCAATCTTCTCGATTGTAACCGCCCCGAATCCGTGCTCCAACAACAACGCATACGATGCTGTAAGAATGGCATTCTGGGTTTCCATGTTACGCGGACGTCCTCTTTTGGCAGTCATCTTGAACCCTCCTGGATGTACAAAATATATTTAATCATCAGTATTTTTCATAAAAACGATACGTTCATTATACTAAACTGCCATGAGTACACACAATTCCATCCTACGCTCACCTTTTCATCCTCATTAACTTTCTCATTAAAATATGTAGAGCCTATTTACAATACTATACGTTTAGTTTATTATATATTTATAATTAGTGAACACATCGTTTAGTAATTAACGTTTTTAAATATCACCTGTTTATTGGGAATACCAATTTAGAACTGTGGAGGATGATTATGATGGATATGAGACAACAAGTGAAGAAGGCACCTGTACCCACCTGGATTATTTTTTTGCTGGCATCAGCTTGTGGATTGATCGTGGCAAATTTGTATTATGCTCAGACCGTTATCGGTCCGATCAGCATGACAACGGGTCTGTCTTCTGCCGCTGCCGGATTGATCGTAACGTTGACTCAGATTGGTTATGTCATTGGTTTGCTGTTTATCGTGCCGCTCAGTGACATTACCGAGAATCGACGCTTGGTCGTTCTTTTCCTCATCGTACTGGTTGTTGCCCTGATTGCTGCGGCTTTCTCGCCCACTGCCGTTGTATTTCTGACTGCCTCTCTGTTCATTGGTATAGGTTCTGTGGTCGCTCAAATTCTGGTGCCCTATGCGACATATCTTACTTCCGAGGAACAACGCGGACGGGTTGTTGGCAATGTAATGAGTGGTCTGTTGCTGGGCATCATGCTGGCTCGTCCTGTCGCAAGCTTTATCACCAGCCTCTTCGGATGGCAGACGGTCTTTGTATTCTCCGCCATTGTCATAACACTTCTCATGTTGCTCCTATCACGCGCTCTTCCTGCTCGCCAGCCTGAACCCACCTTGAAATACGGGCAATTAATCGTGTCCTTGGGCACACTGTTCAGAACGATGCCGCTGCTGCGCCGCCGAGCGTTCTATCAGGCCAGCCTGTTTGGTGCTTTCAGCTTGTTCTGGACTACCGTTCCGCTCAGGCTCGCTAACGATTTTGACATGTCACAGCAAGGCATTGCCTGGTTCGCACTGGCTGGTGTCGGAGGTGCTATTGCCGCTCCTATTGCCGGGAGACTTGCTGATCGCGGACTAACACGTATTCTGACGGGTGCTGCCATGGTGATCGCTGTTGCTTCGTTCGGTCTTGCTTATGTGTTCCAGAGCCACTCCACATTTGCATTGATCCTGCTTGTGATCGTGGCGATCACACTGGATATGGCTGTCTCTGGAAATCTGGTGCTGGGTCAACGCATCATCTATTCGTTAGGAAGTGAAGCAAGAGGACGTGTGAATGGCATATTCATGTCGATCTTTTTTGTCGGCGGTGCGATAGGTTCATCCCTTGGAAGCTGGTCTTATGCTAACGGAGGCTGGAGTCTCACAACGCTGATTGGCCTGATTATGCCGCTGCTCGCTTTGGTGTATTACTTTACGGAAAAGAAAGCTGCCGTTGTCAGCAAACATCTATAAGTGCGTGTTCAAAAAGGTCGGTTTTCAGTACCGAGAACAACCTCTATAACAATTCTTTCATATATAAAGAAGGGCAGAGTGATCTCTAAGATCCGCTTCTGCCCTTTTCCCTTATTTCATGACACTGAATTTTTTGGTCGCTGCCCTAACTTGATCATCCTCGCCCCATACAATGACACCTACCACTTTGGTAGCTTCCAATTCCATCGAAGCAATCTCAACTGCATATTGTTCAAAGGCATTGTTGAGCGATTGACCTGTCTGTGAAAAAACAACATGGCTCAATCCTCCACTGTCGTCTGAGCAGAGTTTGGCCAGATTGATCAGTTGATTCTCCCCGGCCTTCAGAATGACAGTGCTATATCGGATGCCCGCATGCTGAACGCCGCTATGATCCAGCACAGGTTGATCAGAATATAACCCCGGCTCATTCAGGGCTGCTTGTCCCATTAACAGGGCAGCCACATTGGCGGCGGCGCCAGGTTCCAAATTTTTATCCAGTATAATAGCAATTCTTTTCATATGAATGTATTCACCCTCTGTGTATTTTGTGTAAAACATACCCATGGCATATTGATTCCCTCACGCAATACTTTATAGGTCACAAGCCCGTAATGATCAGCGCATAGCTGATTCGTGAGCGCAATGGACTTCTCCATGTTGTGCATGACCTTCCTGCAAGCTTCAGGGTTGGACGATACGGTGCTGTTCTCTCTATAGGTTGTATCAAGTTCAGATAACAAGTATGTGGTTGCTGGATGATGATAGATAATATCGATCTGATCGGGACATACCGCATGGAAGCCGGATAGAACCAGCGCAGGAATTTTCTCCACAAAGCTCTCAGACACCGCTAGTTCAGAATCCATGATAAAGCTGTTGAGCTTGGGATACGCCCCGGGGACCAGTAAGCAGGATATGATCCCTGATCTCAAGTCTTCCGCAGCCGCTTCAAATTCAGGGTATGGCTTGATACGTTCCGAGTTGCCTAGCTTCTTCGCGATATGCATGCTGCAAGTCAGGAATCCTTCATCGTCTCCCAGTGTTCCCAGTATGGCATATTTCTCTTTAACGATCTCCATTTATTTCTATTTCCTCCTTTTTATTTCTAATCCGCTAAAGATCGTATACCAAAAATTTCCTATTGTCAATTAACACTTTAACGCAACATAAATATGTATTTTGGTTCATATTTTTAACTAAAAGGTGTATTCAAAATGGAAAATATTGAGCTATAATGTTATGAAATGAATTTTTACTATTTTTAGTATTTTGTTGAAAGGGGATTTACGAGAACGTATGAAAACCATTGTATACATATCTGATTTCAGGCTTCCAACTGGATTAAACTTCGTTAAACCTTTGCAGAAATTGGCTGATCACAAGAAAATTCTGATTATTGAACGGCATAATTTGCATCATGATGAGGTCCTCAGGGACTTCTTTGATGAAATTAGATATGTCGATCATCTGGAGTCCGTAGATGCCATCCGGGAGCATATGATGCAGATCCGAGAATCCCATTCCATCTCTGCTCTGTTAACGCCGGGTGAGAATGCGATTGAGATCGGTGGTCAGCTCCGTTCCGAGTTCGGGATCCCCGGTATGCAGCGCAATCAGGCTGAGGCTGTTCGCAATAAATGGATCATGAAACAAATGCTGCATCAACGCGGAATTCGGACATCCGAAATTGCAATTGCTCTACATGAACAGGACTATATTCGTTTCACTGCTGTACACGGCTTCCCGATTATTGTGAAACCACTCAGCGGATATGGAAGTATCAATACGTTCAAATTGTCCAGCATGGATGAACTGGTACATTATCTACACCATACAAGACAAGCACAGCAAAAGGATTTGCTGGAGGAATTCATCCACGGTACGGAGTTTCATTGTGATTCCATTGTGTCCAAGGGCAAGGTTGTATTTGCATCTGTTTCCCAATACCTGTATAACTGCCTGGATATTGCGACGAAGCAGAAACCTCCAGCCAGTATTACGTTCCCTGAAGGCACGGAAGCTGATTTTATCCATCACATCAAAGAACTCAATGAACAGGTCATTGCTGCCTTGGGTATCAATCAATCCGTAACACATGCCGAACTTTTTCTGACTCCGGAAGGAGAAGTGGTGTTTGGAGAAATTGGTGCAAGAATCGGGGGATCACATGTTATGCCTCCTTGTATCAAGAACACCCATGGCGTTGATTTCTTCGAAGCCGTCACTGATCTGGAAGTTGGAATATATGAATTTAAGCAACAGGAGACGCGCCATAAATTCACAGGCATGATCTGCTTCCCTTCACGTGCAGGGGTAATTCAACACATATCCGGAATAGAGGATTATGCCGATATCCCTGGCATCATTGAGTTCAATGTATCCTATCAAGTGGGGCAGCGGGCCGGGGACGTCAACGATACCATGACCCGCTCAGGCTATGCTATCGTGGAGGGTGATTCGTTCGAGGAATTGCGTCAAACCCTGCTGGATATGTACGATCGTTTCAAGATTGAAGTGACGGTTGCTGAAACTGAAACTGTATAAGATGTACGGATGATCCTCACCGTTTTTGGTCTGGAGTGACTGTTATCTTGGGGAGGGCTGGAATTATTGTCGTTATTCAAAACCTACGCGGGTCTGAGCCGCGATATCTATTATCTCTGTTTAGCCAGAACGATTAACAGCACGGGAGATTTTGTATTCTCCCTGATTACCTTGGTGCTTACGTTACAGATGGGCATGAATGTGGTCAGTGCAGGGATCTTTGTGTCCATGGCAGCCCTGATTAGCGGACCCGGGGTACTTCTCGGCGGCTATTTAAGCGATGTTATGGGCAAAAAAACAATTATTGTCATCGGCCAACTGTTGTCTGCCATCATGATTATAAGCTGCTCTTTTTGGTCAGGCACCCTTACCGTTGGTTATCTTCTGATTGCAGTCATGTTTTTCATCAGTATTACCCGGCCTGCTTATAATGCACTGATTATTCAACTGTGCACGGAGGAGAAAGAGCGAAAGTCCGCCTTTTCCCTCATGTATCTGGGGGCCAATCTGGGTATAGCCATCGGACCACTGATCGCTGGTTTTTTCATCAAGGATCATGTCAACATTGTCTTTATAAGTATCGGTACCGTGTTTCTGATATCTACCTTTATCATCATCAACCAAGTTAAGATCGGCACACGCAAGGAATTGGCATCAACAAGCAGCGAACATGCTGGACAACAAGAACAACAACGATCGAGCCAATCACCTTCGCCGTTATTCAGACTACTGCTGAAAAATCCACTTGTTGCCTTCTTCATCGTTGTGTCATTTCTTAACTATTTTATCTATATGCAATACTCATTCAGCCTCCCACTCCAGATGAATCACTCATTTGGCGAGAACGGAGCAGCATATTACGGCTCTGTCATGACCATCAATGCCATTAGCGTCATTATTCTTACCACCGTGATCCTGTCCGCTACACGCAAATTAACTGCCCTAAACTCCATAGCCACAGGCGCACTCTTCTATGGAATCGGATTTGGAGCCTTGAACCTGCTCGGAACCTTCCCCCACTTTTCCATCGTCGCCTTATCCACGGTGCTGTGGACCATTGGAGAGATTCTCGTGCAGACCAATATCAATCTGTATATTGCTTCGCGTGTACCCGATACACATCAGGGCCGGTTTAATGGCTTGCTGTTATTCATAGGTTGCCTGGGTTATACACTTAGCCCATATTTGACAGGCATTTTCATCAAAAGCATGGACATGGAAAGTGTATGGATCATTATTCTGGCTGTCAGTCTGTTCTATGCGTTGTCTATGATCATTCTCTGGTATATCGAAAAAAGCTCAACAAGAAGAAACGAAATGAAACCGCTGGATCACTCAAAAAGTATCTGAACCTCAGGGCAGCCTGTTCTGCCCTTTTTTCCACTTTATTTTCACACCAAAACAGGCAAATGTGCATTCGCATCATACTCAATCAATTGCTGACCCGTATGCAATCTCTGTACCAGATCTGGATTGGCGATAAACGGTCTGCCGAACGCTGCCAGATCTATGCTTCCCTTACCAATCGCGTGTTCTGCGGTTTGAACATCCAAATTCCCCATACCAATAATGATTCCATCCCACCGACTTCGAATCCGTTCGTGAAAGGACTGCTCCTCTTCCCACGCTTTTGTATATTGGTCTGTTGAGGGATGCAAGATCGTAATTCCCGTCTCACGGAACAAGTTCAGATATGCATCGATCATTCCAGCTTTGTTTACCCATGCATAGGATGCATCATCATCCTTTTTCTCTGAAAATCGTACCGATATGCGATCCACAGGGATCTCTTTTTTCACAGCCACAATAATATCCCGCAAGAACCGCAATCTGCCTGCTGTGTCTCCTCCATATTCATCTGTTCTTTGGTTGGTCTTCTCATTGATAAACTGGTCGATCAGATACCCATGCGCAGCATGCAGCTCGATCCCGTCGAACCCTGCCAGAACTGCATTGCGGGCGGCCGTCTGAAAATGCTGAATTGTATCCGCTATATCCTGTGCACTCATCGCTTGAGGAACCTGATACGGTTTATGCAGCTTATGAACTCTTCCCTCTGCCGCAAGGCTGGAAGGTGCCAGTGGAGCGGTTCCGATCAGATCGGAGTGGGACAACCTGCCGACATGCCACAGTTGAGCAATAATGGTGCCGCCATGTTTGTGGACAGCATCCGTTACCCTTTTCCAAGAAGTCGTCTGTTCCTCTGTATATAAACCGGGGATGCCGTAAGTGCCTTTGCCTGCCAG
Organism: Paenibacillus sp. FSL E2-0151; assembly: GCF_037993015.1. Classification (NCBI taxonomy): domain Bacteria; kingdom Bacillati; phylum Bacillota; class Bacilli; order Caryophanales; family Paenibacillaceae; genus Paenibacillus; species Paenibacillus sp. FSL E2-0151. Next base: position 459,943 of record NZ_CP150308.1, on the reverse strand, counting down.
ATTGGGGTTAATGCCCTCGGTAATAATCAGCCCCACACCATCTCGCGCACGCTGCTCATAATACGCCACCATCTCATCCGTCACGGTCCCCTCCCGATCATCAGCAAATCCCCGGGTCAACGGTGCCATCACAATTCGGTTCCTTAATTGCCACTGATGAATCGTTACCGGGCTTAATAATGTTGAACGTGTATTCGTGTTATCCATGTCATATCCCTACTCTCTTTGTCATTAAGGATATTGTACGGCGGCTCCGATATATCGTAAAATGATTTAAATATATAGTTGTATCTCTCAGAGAGATACCTAACATCACCATCTGCCGAATTAATTGGTGTTAATCCACGTTCAGGAGGATACAGCATGGAACTTTCCGATATCGATATTGTTCTCGCGGTGGCGCGTTCAGGCAAAATCTCACAGGCCGCCAAAGAACTGAATTACGCGCAATCCAATGTCACTACACGTATCAAAAAACTGGAGCAGGAATATCAAATCCAGTTGTTCAACCGATTTCCCAAAGGTGTTGTACTGACCTCCAAAGGAGAACAGTTCGTCCAGTACGCCACACAGATTCACAACCTTTTGCATGATCTAAAGCAGGATATGACCGATCCCGGTGAGCCTTCTGGCACGCTGAAAATCGGCATTGTAGAAACGGCGGCATCCAGCCGTTTTATGGAGATCCTGAATGAATATCAGATAACCTACCCGAAGGTGTCCATCTCACTCGTCAACGCCACTTCACCCAAAGTACTACGCAAGAAAATACAGGACGATGAGATTGATGGTGCTTTTATCAGCGGGGCTTGTGTGAAAGAAGGTCTGAAGGTGGAATATGAGATGCAGGACACGGTTCATATCATCTCCAAGAAGATGGATACACCACCTGAAAGTCTGTGCCAAGTATCATGGGTTGTTTTCCCCGAGGGCTGCCCATATCGTGAAATGACCGAAGAATTTCTGCAGGAAGAAGGGTTGTCCGCACGTAATATCATCGAAGTGAGTACGATGGAAAACCTGCTCAGCTGCGTGGAGTCTGGAATTGCTTTTACCATTATGCCGTGCAACGTTATTCACAAGAAACCGGATGATTTCTCCGTATTTGATCTGGCAGATCGTTTTACCCATACCACGACAACCTTTGTCCGCGGTGAGGATCGGTACGTTAGCAGTGCGCTGGATCAATTCATGAAGCTGCTGAACCAGAAGTGCATCACGTTTTGATATAGATAACTTTTATAAGCAGCAGTATAGTATGTACATTCACAGCAGTCAGGAGAAGATCAGATGAAACTCACGAATCTTTTATATAGGCTCATTGATGCCCGGCGTGTCGACAACAATGCTGAACAAGTGTCCTTTCCATCCTGTCCACATCATACGCTGCTTGTTGTGATCAAAGGGAGCTTAACCGTCAAAGTCGAAGACAAAATCATCTCTTTATGCGCTCCTCAAGTCCTTTCCGTCCCTCCTTCTCACACCTGTATCGCAATTACCGAGGTACAGTCTGATTTTGAATGTGTCACCTTAACCTACAATGTCTACAACGAAGAACTGGATGGCAACATGCAGCGAGTTATTGATCCACATCTTGAATTCAATGCCGCTGTTGTTCCCTCAGCTCCCGTTCTCGCAATTCAAATCCATGGAGGTGGGCAGAAGGAAGATCCATGGGCTGGAATAGCACGTCAGATTCTCTTTCAGGAACTGTGTCTTGTCCTATTGAAGCAGAATAAGCAGAAATTCCAGGAAGATACAGCAATAGAAGCGGTAAAGCAGAGCCAAAAATATATCAATACACATTATCAGGATAACTTCTCACGCGAAAAACTGGCTGAAATGGCTGGACTGAGTGTCAACCGTTATTCCAGATTGTTCAAAAAAATGATTGGACAAGGCCCTATCGAATATTTGAACGCTGTACGCATCCGGGAAGCCGGTGATCTGCTACTGGCCTCGGACAACACGATCAAACAAACAGCCCGCCAGGTCGGGTATGAAGATGAATTCTATTTCAGCCGAAAATTCAAAGCAACCACCGGATTGTCTCCCATGGTCTATATTAAAAAGCATCGCTCCGTAACACGTATCGCTTCACTTGCCCATCCCTATACGGGGCATCTGCTTGCCCTTGGTATTGAGCCTTATGCGGCACTGATTAATCCGGTCCATAGGACATCATATGAATTCAAAAATGTGATTCAAGTGGGCAGAGATCAGCCTGATCTGGAACTATTAATGAATGCACACCCGGAACTGATCATTGGGTATGAAGGAACCGATTATGAAGAGCCCAAAAAAGCCGAATTATTTCGGCATATTGCCTCCACTTGCACCGTATCTTTTGCAGGAGATTGGCGTAAACAGATGTACTCCATTGCACAATCCGTGGGCAAAATAACAGCTGGTGAAGAATGGCTGGAACGTTATGATCTATCGGTCAAACAAAAAATCTCCAGTATACAGCATGCCATCGATGACCGCCCTGTGGCTGTGGCGCAATACGAAGATGGACAGTTCCGGGTCTACGGCAACCGTAATCTGGGGACGGTACTCTATGATGATTTGCAGTTATCCGTACCCCAAGCCCTACACCACGTATCCCATTCCCGTATAATGTCACTGGAACAGCTGGTTCAATCGGATATTGAACACTTCATTCTGTTTACAAGTGGCCAAGCAGACGAGCGTGCGCACACTGTAGCATCGCTTATGCAAAATTCAATTTGGCAGCAATGGGAGGCGGTTCGTATGAATCAAGTCTATGAATTGGGCGATTCCTCCCCCTACTCCTGTTATACTTCCTTGGCCCATGATCTGTTTCTGAATCGGGTTAGTCAATTGTTCCTGAGCCAAACGTCCATGCATTAAACAGGAATATCCATGGATTACGATTTGGAATGGACCTATAATTATTTTGATAATGATAATCAAAATCAATTAAAGGGTGTGTACAACGTGTCTTTACCTAATAACCAACGCTTCTCTACCTTTTTCAAATCAGGACGATTCCTTATAACCGTTCTTGTTCTATGCAGCATGCTTGCGGGCTGTGGGACTTCCCAGAACAGTGGGAATTCCCCTTCACCCGAATCCAGTGGGGCAGAGCCATCAACCGCTGAACAGGGAAGTGAGAATACACGCACCATTTCTACGATTAAAGGGGATATCGAAATTCCTGCTGAACCCCAAAAAATTGCGGGTATGCTCTACGTCTTTGCTGACCAGTTACTCGCTCTCGGCATTGAACCAACAGCCATGGTAACGTATAACGATCTCGGATTCCCTGAATATCTGGCAGATCAGATGAAAGATACCACTGCCGTAGGTTCCGGCGAGTCTCCCAATTTTGAAGCATTGCTCCAGGCTGAGCCGGATCTCATTCTGGCCTCCAAAACGTTAAATGAAGCAAACTATGAGCAACTCTCCAAGATTGCTCCAACGATCCTTTTTGATAATGAAGAAAAAGGAGACTGGGAGCGATTCATGGAAACGGCAACCGTTATTGGCAAAGAAAAAGAAGCGCAAGCGGTCAAAGATGCCTATGATGCCAAAGTGACCCAAACCCATGATGAGCTTGCCGTAAAAGCCAAAGACGAAACGGTGGCCTACATGCGTGTGCAGGATAAACAGCTCCAGTTGATTAAACCTGATGATAACTTCACTCTGTTTGGTGCTCTGGGATTAACCCCTGCTTCAGTAGACAGTGTAGATTTCGAGGGATCATGGAATGTGGCAATTTCCGAGGAAATTCTACCTGAGCTGAACCCGGATCGACTGTTTATCATTCTGCGTCCAGGGGAAGAAAACAAGGTAGTGCTTAATAACATCATGAATACATCCATCTGGGCAAATCTGAATGCAGTTAAGAACGATCATGTATATATCGGTGATGCCAACCTGTGGTTTGCAGGATACGGTCCCATCGGTCTTAGCAAAATTATTGATGAGATCGCTGCTTCCTTCGAGTTATAGAGGGACATGATGAAACCCAAAACAAGTCTTAGGCAGACCGTGATCGAACGACGTACGATTCAGGAATTTAATGGCCTACCCATTCCCTTGGAAACGATTCATGAGATTCTGGAGGACGCGATATGGGCTCCTTTTCACTCCAAAAAGGAACCTTGGCGCTTCATTCTGTTTATGAATGAGGGCAGAGAAACATTCGCAAGCGCTGTATTGAGTACACGCAATCCTGAATTTATAGCAAAGTATGGACAACAAATCAGAGCGGCCTATTGTGCACAGACACCTGTGCATCTGGTTGTGGTTATGACAGCCAACCTGCCCTCCAAGGCGTGGGAAGAGGCTTTTGCTGCAACCTCGGCACTGATCCAGAACATACAGTTGCTGGCCTGGGAACAACACATTGGCGTCGTATGGAAGACAAGCCCTTTCAACGAAAATCCGCTATTCTGTGAAGCCATTGGTGTGACATCAGAGGAAAAAATAGTAGGTACACTACACATGGGGTATTTTAACGCTGAAGATCAGCCTATGCCCAAGCCTCGCACACCTCTCCCTCAACTGTTGCATCTCATTGATCACTAAATGGACTAGAGCACATTGATCGAGAGCATAAAAAAAAAGGGATGTCCTATAAGTCATGAATATGACAGGGGACATCCCTTGTTCGTGTTATTTTGTTTTAATGAAGCTGAGACCCTTACTCCACCTTGAATCGCGCAGCCGATTCGGCCAGCTTTTGCGTCAATTGATCGATCGTATCAACCATGTTGGCCAACTGCTGTACTGTTGAAGATTGCTCCATCATGGTTGCTGTTACCTCTTCAACTGAAGCGGATACCTGCTCTCCTGAAGCCGACAAACTATGGGCAGACTCCAGTACGTCATCCTTGTTCTGTAACATCTCCTGCATCTGTCCTGCCATCGTAGCGATCTGTTGATTAATGACCGTTACCTTCTCCAAAATCACATCAAATGCCTGGCGAGTCTGCAAGACAAGCTCATCCTGTCTGGACGAGATGGTGTGAATTTCGGCAACACTTTGGTTGTTCTCGGCGACATCGGCCAGATTCTGCTCGATAATGCTGGAGATTTCCTTGGATTGGCGGGAGCTCTGCTCTGCCAAGTTGCGGATCTCTTCGGCCACAACCGCAAATCCTCTGCCATGCTCACCTGCCCTTGATGCTTCAATTGAAGCATTCAATGCAAGCAGATTGGTCTGCTTCGCAATCTGGCTGATGGCTTCCGTGATCTGACTAATACTGCCCGAACTGGTTTGAAGTTTGACGGTAATCTCCGAGATTTTCTCCACTTCCCGTTCGTTCACCTCGTTGATACGCATCAGTTCATTCACGACTTCATTCCCATTGTGGAATACCGTTTCGATCTCATCTGCTCTTGCCTTCACATCCTGTGCACTGTTGTTCATGGCAGCCACTTTATCGCCAAAGCTGTTGAATTTGCCTGCAATCTGCTCGGTATCTTCCGATTGAGCCTCCATGGCTTTGGCAATCCCCATGGACGTTGCCGATGTCTCATCAATGGATCTTGCCGTCTGTCTGGATGTCTCCTCCAACTCCTGAGTGCTGGCCTGAAGGACATGAATCGAACTGTTCATATCGGTAATAAGGTTCCTGTTCTGCTCCACCATACCATTGAAGCTCTCCGCCAGATCCTTGAATTCGCTGTTATACTTGCCATTGGCCTTAACGGTCAGATTGCCTTGAGCAAGCTGTTGGAACAGACCGCTCAGACGTATGATAGGTCTTGTAATACTGCGAGAAATCAGCAATCCCACACCAATAGCCAGAGCAATCCCGATCAATATCACGATAACCATCTGGCGCTGCATATCCTCTATCGGACGCTTGATATCGTCATAATCGTCAATAATGAGCACAGAGAGATCTGCACCCGGAATCTGATTAATACGATAGTAGGTATCTTCTCGATCCATCGAAGTGATTTTCACTTTGTCGGTGGCTCTAGCCTCGATAATTCCCATCGCGTCCTTATCTTCTTCCAGCGTTTGTCCCACAACGGAAGGGTCCAGTGAATCATACATAATGATGCCGCTCCGACTCAGTACTTCAACTCTGCCTTGACCATTGATTTTAATGTCTCCGAGTTGCCCCAGGAAGAAGCTGCTGTCCACCGACATAGCAAGCACACCCAGGTTATTCCCCTCTTCATCGGTGATAGGCTCCGAGAATACAATAATGAGCTTCTTGCCAGTCTTAGAGACGACCGCGTCACTGATGAAGGATTTCCCCTGTATAGATTCCTTAAAATATTCCCGATCTCCCCGTGACTGACCAATGACTTCTGGCATGGTTCCTGCCACCATGATTCCTTCCTTATCAAAAACGAACAGATCTGGCTTACTTCCTTCCGTTTCCGATATACTGTCGGTCAAGATCGTATTGGCCTTATTGAAATACGGGTTCTCATCCGATAAAAATTCTTCATCCGTCATGTCAGTTGTATCACGCAACTTTAAGAGTTCTTTAAAAGTACTATGTACGGATATCGCATGACTCAATTGTTGTTGAAGCTGCATAGCTGTCCAAAGCCCTTCCCCAAGGCGGTCAGCCATCACATTCATTTCATCCTTGCTTTTCTTGACCACAACATCAGATGAAATCATATAACTTGTGGTCGTTGCACCAAGCAGAACCAAAACAACCAATACACTGATCATGAAAGGCAGCTTGATTTTAAGCGACATATTTTTGATCTTATGTCCTACACCTTTTCTTTTCCCCATTTCCTTCTCCCCACTTCCCTGAACCATCTGCATCTGAACGATGTACATACATTATCGGAAAAATCCATAATAAAATTGATCAATTAGGGAGATATTGCCACTGTTTTTCTTTTTTGAAATTCTGATAGCAACATAAAAAATGGCCTGTCAGATCGACTATCCATCTTGGAAATGGATGTTGTCGTTATCTAACAGACCGTTTTAAGTTTTTTTATGAATCTATTAAGTTTACTTGCGCAATCTCCGGGAACTCAATGAGTGATGACCATTCTGCAAGAATGTACTGCGCGTATTCTTCATCTGTTCAATCCGTCGCTCAGCCAGACGATTTGCGGCAACATAGGTTGCGATGCCCTCGGTACGTGAGCTTTCGAATATTTTCTCCAGAGTGGAATAGATCTCTCCGATCTTGCTCCACGCCCGATCCGCGTTATAACCGTTTAACTCATCCGCAATGTTAATTACGCCACCTGCATTGATAACATAGTCAGGCGCATATACGATGCCCATATCATACAGCTGATCCCCATGACGGGTCTCCAGCAGCTGATTATTGGCACAGCCCGCTACAACCTTTGCCTTGAGCGTTCTGAGCGTATCGTCATTAATCGTGCCGCCCAGTGCACATGGTGCATAGATATCACACTCCACACTCGTGATGTCTGCGGGATCAACTGCTGTTGCGCCGAAGCGGTCCACAGCCTGTTTCACCGAGTCCTTATGGATATCCGTAACGATCAGATGTGCACCTTCCTCATACAGATATTTGCACAGATGCATCGCCACATTGCCGACACCTTGGACCGCTATCGTTTTACCCTCCAGCAGATCGGTACCAAATGCTTCTTTGGCTGCTGCCTTGATCCCCCGATATACACCCCAAGCCGTTGCAGGCGATGGGTTACCGGATGAACCATAACTCGCCGAGATGCCTGTCACATAATCGGTTTCCTGATAGATCAGGTTCATGTCCTCTTCCGTTGTTCCCACATCTTCGGCAGTGATATAACGTCCGTTCAACCCTTGAATATATCGTCCAAACGCCCGAAACATCGCTTCGTTTTTGTCGCGCCGCGGATCTCCGATGATAACGGTTTTGCCACCGCCCAGATTCAGGCCAGATACCGCATTCTTATATGTCATACCACGGGCAAGGCGCAGGGCATCTTCAATGGCTGCTTCTTCTGAAGCGTAAGTCCACATCCGCGTACCTCCCAGCGCAGGGCCGAGTGTTGTGTCGTGTATGGCGATAATAGCTTTTAACCCTGAATTTCGATCCTGGCACAGAACCAGTTCCTCATAATCGTGATGCTCCATTGCTTCAAACCAACTCATGTGCTAACCGTCTCCTCCAACCATTTTTGCGATCCAATCGCATTGTTCTCTATTCATTGACCATCCTCTATTGTACCCATGAATACCCAGTTTGTGCAAAATCACATCGCAATGTCAGAGAAGCATCGATCGATGTTTCTCATATGGCGGGAGCAAAGCTGTCGAATTTCAGATTATAATTTTATCGTCTATCCATGGAAAAACCTCTCTCCCTTACAGGAGAAAGGTACAATTCTCTCAACTACATCAACCTATTCGCCCCGAGTAGGCCAATTAATCGTTCACATTTAAGGGAGCGTCTCAACCACATTGATTGGATGCAAATCGCCATCTACAGCAAATGAAGCCTGTCCTGTCTCCTCGGAGACAACTAATACAACCGCATCCGTCAATTCACTGAGTCCCAGTGCTGCCCGATGACGAGTGCCTATTTTTCGTTCATGCACTTCCGCTTGCGACAACGGCAGCACATTACCAGCGGATACAATCTGATTGCCACGAATCAACACAGCCCCGTCATGTAATGGCGCACCAGGAATGAATAGCGATTCCAACAACGCATGCGTCACTCTCGCATCCACAGTCACGCCTGAGTGAATGATCGACTCCAACGGAATCTCCCGTTCAATCACAATCAACGCCCCATATCTCCGGTCAGATAGATGCTGTACGCTCGATGTTAATTCGGCAAACTTCTCGGTAAAGGGTGACAGATAACAATCCAGATAAAACGAAGAGGCGAGCACCTCGATCTGCTTGATCTCCGCTCGAATCTCTGCAAATTGCCCCAGCAGACAGGCACTGTCATTGTCAAATCGGGATAACGTCAGATTCATACGCTCTGCTACACGATGGAGGTCTGCCTTAAGCTTCTGCCTCATCGAGGAACTGTCACAGTCTGCTTGCTGGGTCATCATTCGCCGCCTCCTTGGTTGGGTTGGGCTTCACGCCGCATCATTAGTACCCATACCTTCCCCTCTGGAGCACATATTTATGCAATGGCGGGGCTGTAGGAGCTAATCACGAGCTTCATTGTAACTGATATAACAAGCAAAAAAAGAGCCTCTCCGCAAAACTCCACGGTCAGACTCTATTTGCATAATGATTTGGTGTTTGTCTACTTTACTTATTGTGCTTTTCCGTATGAACCTGCCTTAAACGTAGTCGGATCATACCATTTGTACCCTGCCGCAGGTGCAGCCCATGGCTCAAGTTGTGGCTCGGTTGATGCGGCCGGAGCTTCGATAGGAAGCAGGCTTGTGGCCGTATCCAATGTCAGTCCTGGCACTTGTGCCAGACTCGTGTAGCTCTCTTTGACCGCGAGCCATTTCACAGTATTCACAAGGAACGTTGCATCATCCACTTCTTTGAATCCATCATAGGTCTTCTTGGTAGCACCTGTCTCTTCACGCAAATATTTCGGAGTCGCGTCTTCTACAGGTGAAGAGTCACCGATAAATGCGGCTTTGCCTGCACCAACCTTTGCAATGGCAGCATAGGCTCCTTCAGCTCGTCCACCACCATTGTATACGCCCTGATCCACGGCATTGCCCCACTTGGACACACCACTTGGTACATACACCAAGCCTTTGGCCTTGTTAGGATCTATAATCGCAATGGTCGATCCCGCATGCATGGCTACAGAATTAACACCAGTCGTAATGCCAAAGGATTGTGCAGGTGCAACGATATCCGATGCGTTCACATCTCCAAGGGCATTGTAGCGGAAACGGACACCAAAGTTCGTCGCGAGCCAGTCTGAACTCGTCACGCTCTGCATCGCTGGTGATTCGGCTTCAGCCGAGGACATGCCTTTGGCCGGATTCAGGAAGGCACCGCGGCGATAGCCGTTAAATACTTCGGAAGAATCCCAGCGGTTTTTGTTGCGGTCTGCATTATAGTGGTCGGAGATGAAGAAGATACTTCCTCCGTTCTGCACGTACTGCACCAGCGCAGCCTGCTCAGTCGCTTTGAACGGCACGTTGGCTTCGCCGATGACAAAGACGTCGTAATCTTTCAATTTATTATAGGTGATAGCTTGCTCACCGAATGTATACGGGATGCTGCGTTCCAGCTGATCCACGGCAAAGCCTGCGTTTCGCAAACCATTGGCAAAATCCGAAAATGCCCCGTCAATAATCCAGTCGGCAGCACCTGCTGTCTGGGCGTGGGTATTATCAAACAATACTTTCTTGCCGGTACCGTCCGGCAGTGTTGTGCCAGGGTTTGGTTCTGGATCAGGATTGGTTGTTCCGGAGGAAAGTGTGATGGACGTTGGGTTTTTGACTCCTGCATAGCTGTTGTAGGCACCTAAGGTTCCGGTTACGATGATCTTTTTGCCTACAAGACTGGGGTTGGACGCCAATCCATATTGCGAACGGAAAGATGAGGGAACTTGTACATCCAATAATCTGGCGTTGGTTCGCTCTGACGCTGAATCCGCAATCAGAACATTAAAATCATTGGCATAGGGAGATGTAAACTTCGCGGTAAGCGACCCGGTAGCATGTCCAACAATGATTCCTTCAACCGTTGCTGTGCCTCCACCGCTCTGGGCAGCGATGGCCTGAGATATCGTAAGTGGTGCTGCAGCTTGTACCGGACTTTGCGAACCCGGCCCCAGCAGTGCGGTTGCCATCATGATAAAGACCAGGAATGCCCCGATCCAGTGCTGCCATAACGCCTTCTTCATATTCCCTTTCTCCTCCTCCAAATTACCTGATAATGGGTTATCCTCCTTTAATTTAATTGTTCATATGCTGAATTCCTCTTTCTTTTTGTAAAGTTTATGAAAAAGTTTAGAAGTTGAGTCTATTGGCCCATACTGATTATCATTAGAATTCCATTTACCGAAGGAGTAAAACGATGATGAAGTTGGTATTTTTGTTGCTCTTGTTGATTGTCCCGCTGATTATGGCTTATGTTGCTCTTCGTTCCCGGATGGTTAGACGATTGTTTCATATTCTTGCGCTACTCTGTTTCTATAGTGCGGCAACCGTCATTGCTGGTGATGTGTATGCGACGAATGCTCATATGACCACATTCACCACCGAGATTCATCATTTCCTGTTGAATGGCTGGTTCCTGTATCCGTCTGCATATCTCGGAGTATACATTCCCTATGTGCTGTGGATGAGCCTATTTTCAGAAAAAAGTTAAATTCGATGCGGACTTGGGATTGCATTTTACCAACGTTCATTGCATAATGAATATATAAAAATGATAATGATTATCATTCTTGAACTTGTCTCTTTGTAACTTTCTACTGCATATGATTTTACGATTTTATAGATAAAGGGGAACGAACATCGAATGAATACAACTCTGCAAAAGGCTGATCTGCAGCTTGACGATTATTTGGATCTTCTGAACCTGGCAACCAACCTGGGTGATACGAGATGGCAAAAGGAAATTATCCGTAAGCTGGCTTATACTTATCCCGCAGTTCAATGTAAACAACCACAATAGCATGCCACATACATCATAGATCTACATTATGGCTCATGACCGATTCATTCGTTGAATCTGTTATGGGCTATTTTTGTTGTACAATGTACAGTAAAGTTATTCAAAAGTGAAGGAGTGAACAACGTTGCAACTGGAGACCGAACGACTCATCATTAGGGATATTCTTGAGACCGATTGGGAGAGGATTCATGCCTATACTTCCATGCCGGAAGTTACACAGCATACAGCGTGGGGGCCGAATACCGAAGAAGATACACGAGCATACGTGCAGTTTGTATTGGACACACAGCAGGCACATCCAAGAGAGGGCTTTGAACTTGCAATATGTTTGAAAAGTGATGGAACTCTCCTTGGCGGAGTCGGTATTCACGTGATGGAGAAAACCAATGCAGAGATCGGTTATGTCCTTAACCCCGCTTACCAAGGGAAAGGTTATGCCGCCGAAGCAGCCAGTGCTCTACTAGGCTTCGGTTTCAACGAACTGGGCAATCACCGGATTTACGCCAAATGTCGTCCGCATAACACTGCTTCGGAGAATGTCATGAAGAAGATCGGCATGCAGCGTGAAGGTCTGCTGCGGGAGCACTGGTTCTACAAAGGTTCCTTTCATGACTCTGTGATCTATTCGATTCTTGCAAAGGAATATGCAGGTGAACAATTACAAAGAAACACAAAAAGCTGACTCCCATATATGGGACGCCAGCTTTTCTTTTACTCCGTAACGACCCCAATCGCCAATGGAGGTGAAGCCTTGAAGCCTCATTTGGAATCCAAATCAAATTTGTTCCTCAGGGATGCAACCGTTGTTCTTCCCTCAACTCGGAACACCGGAACAAGTTATTTTACAGTCGGCAGAGCTCTACCGGGCAGCTTGGGAATGTCGGACATCCGCACATACAGCGCAGGGCTGCCAGGTCACGAATCATCAGTTTGCCGTCCATCATATCCAGCGTACCTTGTTCCTTCCATGCCCCCAGCATCCGCGTTACGCTCTCCCGGGTCGCTCCAATCATCTCGGCAAGATCGGTATGGTTCAGCTTCATGTCCAGCACAATACCATCCGGTGTAACCCTGCCATACGAATTGCTGGCACGGATCAGTGTCGAAGCGAGCGCACCCGCCTTGCCATAGAGCAGCAAATCACGGAATCTCGACTGGGTGATCCGCTGCGACAGTGCCATCCATTGCAAGAATTTCAAGGCAAGGTCGCCATGTTTGCTGAGTATACTTTCCAGATCGCTAAGCGAGATAATGGCCAGTTCCCCTTTTTCCGCCATCTCTGCACTGTAGCTATGATTCAATCCGCCGATGCCGCCGAATTCACCGATGAGATCGCCGCTTTGCTGAATGGATAAAATAATTTCCTTGCCATCCTCCGTCGACTTGGTCATTTTCACTCGTCCCGAACGAATGTAGTACAGATATCCGGCTTCATCGCCTTCGAGAAAGAGACTATACCCCGACTTCACCCGTTTGGGCTGCATTTTTGCTTCAATCAGGCCCCATTGCTCAGATGTAACGAACGAAAGGATTCCGCCTGTTTCTCGTGTCATTTTGCCCGCCTCCGTTTGTTTCTGCTCTGCTCTTTGGGTTGTTCTTTCTACAAATACTGTACCCATAACCTTCGTCCCCCTCGGTGATTCCTTATGTATCCATCATACCGCGAAAGTAGCGCGAGGGTTATCGGGGGATTACCTGATCATTAACGAGAAACTCCCTGAATTTGCTGTGAGAAAAGTCACATTTCACCGATATGCCTCATCCTTCGCATTTCTTCAATCCCTTGGTGCACCTGACTCAGGAGCCCTCCACTGCCCAAGTTCAGTAGATTATAGAACGGAAATAGGGGTTTTCCCTGAATTACAACGTACGAGAAAGGGTCTACAATAGAATTAACATTGTAATACCCTTACTTTAAGATGATCCTGTTCAAAGGTTAATGATAATAATTACACGTCACGTACGTTATAATTTTGAAAAAGGAAGTGTCCTCTCATGCATGATGAACTGCCATCTGGCATTCAGGAGATGATCGACGGCCTGCGCCTGAACACATCCAGCGACTTCTGTGGACTTGCCTGTCTGAACGGGACGATGCTACGCTGGAAGTATACCTCTGGGGCTAGTAATGAACGGGTGAAACGCATGGAAATGCGCGCCGGACAAGATCTGGTGGGCACAGCCCTTCGGACTGGACGCACAGCCCGATCTGATGCACAATCCACCGGGGAGCATACACCCGGTCGTTGCCCGTTAATGCTTGCTGAGCGGCTGGTATGTGCCATAGCGGTACCTGTGTTCCAGGAAGGAAGTGTGCCTGGCGCCGTGCTGCTCGTTGGCAGCAGATTGCCTTGCACCTTCTCACCGGACATGATCCGGCAGACGGAGCAAATCGCTCTACATCTTCAGCCGAAGGTGTTTGGATAAAAGTTTGAACTAGAGCGTGAGAGAAGCTATTCGGAGATTAAAGCTCTGAATGGCTTCTTTTTTTGTTATGATATAGATAGAACTAAGGAAGCGGACAGGGGGAAATCATGTGATTCAACTATTAGTTGTAGACGACCATGTTGTCGTGCGTTCCGGGCTGATCGCCTTACTTGAAGGAAAGAATGATATACATATCGTTGGAGATGCCGCAGATGGCGATGAAGCCATTGCCAAGGCTCAAGAGTTGAAACCAGATGTGGTCTTGATGGATTTCAGCATGCCGCCAGGCAAAGACGGTCTGACCGCTACGGCTGAATTGAAGAAATTGATGCCAGATGTCTCCATTTTGATACTAACCATGCATGACGATGAAGAATATCTGTTCCGCGCCATCCACGCGGGAGCATCCGGATATATACTCAAAAGTGCGCCGCATGAAGAATTGCTTGCTGCGATTCGTTCCGTAGCAGAGGGTAGCGCCTATCTGTACCCCAGTGCAACCAAGCGGCTGATGAGTGAATACCTGGACAAAGCCAAACAGGAAAACGCCGGACCGTATGACACGTTATCCGAGCGGGAGAAAGAGATTTTGTCCTGGATTGCCAAGGGTTACGCCAACAAGGAAATCGCCGAACATCTGATCATCAGTGTCAAAACGGTTGAATCCCACAAAAGCAATCTGATGGAGAAACTTGGCCTGCGTACACGACCGGAACTGGTGAAATTCGCCATGAAAAAGGGGTTGCTGAACTTTGAGTAGTGCACGCAAGAACAGATTAAGTGGACTCGCAGACCAGCCCGTACGCCTCCTGCTGAACGAAATCGATGATCACATTACCGATAATGAATTTCGCAGCAGGTTGAAGGGTTCCCTGCATCAACTGAGTGATCTGAAATTTGCCTTGGATGAATCCTCCATTGTAGCCCTGACAGACCGCAAGGGGAAAATCCAGTATGTGAATGATAAATTCTGTGAAATCTCGCAGTATGAGCGCGAGGAACTGATCGGTAAGGATCATCGAATCATTAATTCCGGATACCATGGCAAAAGCTTTATGAAAAACCTGTGGGAAACGATATCCTCAGGTAAGGTATGGAACGGGGAAATTCTCAATCGTGCCAGAGATGGCAGTCATTATTGGGTCAACACCACCATCGTGCCTTTCCTTGATAACGACGGGGAGCCATATCAATACCTAGCTGTACGCAGCGAGGTCACCAAGCTGAAATCCGTCGAAGCCGAATTGCAAAAGATGATGTCCCAAGTGATGAATATTCAGGAAGAGGAACGACGCCGGATCTCGCGTGAACTGCATGACGGGATTGGACAGAGTCTCTTCTCTCTGGTGATTCAGATGGATCGCCTGCTAGCAGACCAGCCTCACCCCGGGGTTGAAGCACTTCGTAAACAGGTCACGGGTATCATGGAAGATGTACGCGGTATGGCATGGGAGCTGAGACCATCCGTTCTGGATGACCTGGGTGTTGTTCCGGCGATTCGTACGTATATCGAGAATTACACCCGTCACTACGGGATCGAAGTTGATCTGGAATGTAATTTGCGCAAACGACTGGAGATGAACCGGGAGATAGCTATCTATCGGATTATTCAGGAAGCCTTAACCAATGTCGCGAAGTATGCCGATGTTGCCGAGGCACGTGTTACTATAGAAGACGTTGAGAACATGACGATGGTTATTATTGAAGACCAAGGTGCTGGATTCAGCGAAGCAACCGCAGGCAATGGCGTTGGATTGTTCAGTATGGAAGAGCGTGCCCGTGGTGCAGGAGGAACGTTAAGAGTGTCTTCCGAGCCTGGCGAAGGGACCACCGTTACCCTTTTACTGCCCAAGACAGCACAGGGATAACCGTACATGCTTCGTATCACACTTTGTGCTTTACTCCAGCTTATCTATTATTTAACGGCTGCTCGCTATTGGACTGTGCGAGTGGTCTTTTTAATTTCCGATTGGTCGAAATGACAAAATGAAGGCTCAAAATCGGTTAAATTCAATAATCATGATAAATAGATTGACTCCAGTTACGATTCGTCATTAAACTATGAATGCCACATACATATTGTATGTTTAGTAAAATTTCATTGTTCATTTCATATAGCGAGAGAAAAGGATGGTCAACATGTCAGAGAAACGCTCCTCCAAAGGAGGAGAAATTCCACAAATGTACAATCTGGACGAGATGGATCGCAAAATCATCGCCGCGCTTCACCACAACAGCCGAATATCCTATACGGACCTGGGTACACAGATCGGGTTGTCACGTGTGGCTGTTCAGGCCCGCATTAATGCGTTATCCGAAAAAGGAATCATCGAACGCTTCACCGTTGTGATCAACCCTGGCAAAGTTGGGCTTCAGGTCTCAGCCTTTTTCAATGTCGATGTCGAACCGCCCTTCCTGGATGAAGTCGCTGAGAAACTGGATGAAGAGCCAGCCGTCACCAGCCTTTATCATATGACAGGCCCGAGTACCCTGCACATGCATGGTATTTTTGCAGATATGGAAGAGATGGAGCAGTTCTTGCTGGAGAAGCTCTATAAGATGCCGGGTATCGTCAAAGTGGAATCACAGCTATTGTTGAAACGTTATAAAAGCCGGATGGGCATGAGACTCTAGGAGGAAATCAGCATGGGTTGGAAAGATTACAACGGTCTCGTCATCGGAATGGTACGAACCGGAATTCTCGGATATGGCGGCGGCCCTTCGGTGATCCCGTTAATCCGTTACGAAGCCGTTACGCGTTACAAATGGGTCAGTGATGAGGAGTTCGGCGAGATTTTGGCTATCGCCAACGCCTTGCCGGGTCCCATCGCGACCAAAATGGCCGCATATCTCGGTTATAAAACCAAAGGTGTGCTGGGCGCGATCGTGTCTGTACTCGCTCATATTTTGCCGACAAGTATTGCCATTATTGCTCTGCTCGGTTCCATGTACGCGCTACGCGAGTCGAAAGTGGTAGCAGGCATGGTAGCCGCCGTAAGGCCAGTCATTTTTGTCATGCTGGGCATGATGGCTTATGAATTTGCCATGAAAGCCTGGAAGGGACTTGGTAAAGTTTTTGCCGCCCTATTCGGCGTAATTGCCTTTGTACTATTGCAGCTGCTGGATATCCATCCGGGGATTGTGATCGCAGTTTTCCTTGGATATGGTGTCTTCCATCTGGATTTGGTTCAGCGCTTCAAGTCCAAAGGCGAGTCCGATAAGGGGGTGTCCTAAGGATGCTCCAGACCTGGTGGGAATTATTTTGGGGATTTTTCGTAGCAAACATCTTGGGATATGGGGGCGGTCCAGCTTCCATCCCGCTTATGCAGGAAGAGATTGTGAACCACTACCAATGGATGACCACCGAGCAATTCGGTGATGTACTGGCGATTGGTAACGCCCTTCCCGGCCCGATTGCAACCAAAATTGCTGCATTTGTCGGGTACCACGTAGCAGGCTGGTTTGGGGCATTTATCGCAAGTTTTGCCACAATCGTGCCTTCCGCAACCGCACTAATTATATTACTTCGTCTGTTGAACAAACATCGCACGTCACCAAAAGTCAAAGGTATGACTCTACTCGTACAGCCTGTTATCGCTGTACTCATGATTCTGCTCACATGGGAATTCGGGCAGCTGTCCACTGATTCCATCGGCATCTGGCAGACGTTGATCATTGCAGGCATCTCGCTCTGGGTCATGACCAAAACCAAGCTGCATCCGGCCATTCTGATCGTGATCGCTTTTGCCTATGGTGCGCTGGTACTGTCTCACACGATGTAGTAGTAGAACATACAGGGAACGTCACAGAATCACTTGGTTATACATCTGTAATAGGATGGTGTATGCGAGGGTTCTGGACGTTGGCGAATGGCTAGATTATTTTCATTTTCTAAGGAACTGAGGACGTCTTATTCGTTCTTATAGGACGTTTCAGATTCGTTAGAGCTTGAAGACATGCCTAGTTTATAAACAAAAAACGGTGATGCCAGCTATTAGCTGGCATCACCGTTTTATTTGCGCGTTTCACACTCACATTTGGAAAAGCAATTACTTCGCTTCAACCACTACCGTTACTTTGGTTTTCACACCTGCAAATGTTACTGTAATCGTTGCTTTACCTTTGCCGTTCGCCTGAATGATTCCATCTTTCACCGATGCTGTTGCAATACGGGAAGATTTCCAGAGAGCCGGTTTGGATACATTCGCTTCACTGCCATCGGCATACGTTGCAGTTGCAGCCACGGTTACCTTTTCACCAGGTTTCATAGTCAACGTTACTTTATCCGTCTGCAAATATTTCAGTGTATCCACATCTAGAGCAATCGTTACAGACTTGCTACCGTATTTTGCAGTAATTTTGGCTTTACCTGAACCTGTAGCTTTGACTTTACCTTTGGTCACTTGAGCTACTTTGTAGCTGTTCGTTTTCCATTCAGCTTTGTCCGTAACATCACGCTCGCTACCGTCGCTCAAGAAGGCAGTAACCGTCAGATCAGCTGTATCGCCTGATTTCAGGGAAAGAACCGGCTCGGAAGCTTCAATACGTGTGATGACATCCACTTCAACTTGGATCGTCACTTTTTTGGAGCCGTATTCTGCTGTGATATTGGCTTTACCACTGCTGTTACCCGTAATCACGCCTTTTTTCACATCCGCTACACGTGCATTGCTGGATTTCCAGGTTGCTTCGGATGTAACATCCAACGTGTTGCCGTCCTCATCCGTACCTGTTAGAAGGATCGTCTGAGTTTCTTTGGCAGACAGAACAACGAAGTTCACATCTGCTTCCAGTCCACTAGCCATACCTACTTCAACAGGCAGAGTCAGTGTTTTGCCTTCAATCTTCGCGGTAATGGTTACTTTACCTGTAGCAACACCTGTGATAACCCCTTTGCTATCTACCTCAGCGATTTTGTCGCTGCTGCTGCTCCAAGTTGCATCTTCAGATACATCTTTGGATGTTTCACCATACAACGCCAGTACTTTGGCAGAAGTCGTTCCACCAACGGCTACTGATGCTTTCTTCTTGTCCATCTCATACTTGTCTGCTACGTCTACATTGACTGTGAATTTAACCGTTTTACCGCCATAAGCTACAGTAATCGTAGCCGTACCGGATTTGTATGCAATCAGATCGCCGTTTGATACATATACAACATCTGCATTGCTTGAAGTCCATGTTGCTTTGGAAGTTACATTTTCTGTGCTTGCATCAATATACTCTGCATTGGCTACCAATTTTTTGGACTTGTTCTCACCTGTAACACTCATGGCGAGCTTGTCAGTCACATCTTTGATATCCAAATATCTTGCCGTATCTACATCCACAGCAACTTCTACGGTTTTGCCACTGTAGGTTGCTTTAATCGTTGTTGAACCTGCACTAATCGCTGTGACCTGTCCCTTGAATACCGTTGCAACCTTCTCGTTGCTGGATGTCCATGTTGCC
This sequence comes from Paenibacillus sp. FSL E2-0151, assembly GCF_037993015.1. Taxonomy (NCBI): domain Bacteria; kingdom Bacillati; phylum Bacillota; class Bacilli; order Caryophanales; family Paenibacillaceae; genus Paenibacillus; species Paenibacillus sp. FSL E2-0151. The sequence continues at coordinate 440,523 of NZ_CP150308.1, read as the reverse complement.
TGATCGGTTACATTCACATCGCTGCTGTTTGGATAAGAAGCCGTTACAACGACATTAGCCGTTTTGGTTGTATCACTCAAACGGAAGAAAATACTTTGTTTCACCACACTCAGTTTGCTCGTCAGATCCACATCCACGTCAACGGATACTGATTTCGTACCGTATTTGGCTGTGATCTTGGCAGAACCTGCCGAGTATCCTGTAATTTCGCCTTTGAGAACATCTGCGACCTTCTCATTGCTGGATGTCCACTCCGCCAGATCGGTTACATCTTTGGTTGTACCATCTGGATACGTAGCCGTCACTTTCACACTTTCACTTTTGTTCAACAGCAAGTTAACTTGCTGTTTATCTACATCTACACGTTTAACCACTTCAACGTTAACATCCACCGTCACGCTTTGGCTGCCAACTTTGGCTGTGATCACAGCTGTACCCGCGCTTTGTCCAGTTACTTTACCATTCACCACGGTAGCAACCTTCTCATCACTGGTAGACCATTCTGCCGTACTTGCTGCTTCATTATTTGTTTCATTGTCACTATACGTTGCTGTCAAAATAATTTCTTTTGTATCTCCCGTGCGTAAATCCAGACTTTGCACGTTTTTCGAAAGAGCTTTGACCTTCTTCGTTACTTTCACTTGAACAGTCTGACTCTGACCCTGGTAAGCTGCCGTAATCGTCGCTTTACCTTCTTTTTTGGCCGTGATTGCACCATTATATACAGTTGCTATCGAAGTATCTTCGCTACTCCAGGTTGTACTAATCGTTACATTAGCCGAAGTATTATCTGAATATACCCCTGTCACCGTAACAGACCCAGAATCACCAACTTCGAGCGACATCTCATTCTTGGAAACCACAATTTTGGACAGTTCTTTGTCTGCCGCAGCGGCCAAGCCTACGTTGGAAATACTCAGCATCAACACCAGCATCATCACCATGTACTTGGTCAATCTTGGCTTTAACATCATTTCCCCCCGATTATCATCATTTTTTTCCTTATGTTTTATGTCGGCAAGTTCTTTCCAGATGTTTAGACTTTCAGGAAATTTTCAGGGAATTCTATGGAAATTAATTTATCTTCTATTCCTGTTTCAACCGATCATACCTGCGAATATTGCGCATACCTATGTATATTGGCAGTCTTGAACTTCTTTTAACAGGATTGGAGGAAACATAATGCATCAGCCTTTTGATTACATCGGGTATTGGGAGGAAACATATCGTTCGGGTGAAACTTCTGGGAGGGGTTCATACGGGGTTTTGGCTGAATTCAAGGCCGAGGTCGTGAACGGACTGATTCAACGTGAAGGGATTCATCGTGTCATTGAGTTTGGATGTGGGGATGGCAACCAGTTGCAATACATGAATTATGAGGACTACCTGGGCGTGGATGTAGCGGCTTCTTCAGTAAAGCGTTGTGCTTCCCAATTTGCCAAGGATTCTTCCAAGAGCTTCATGCTGTATACACCAGGCCTATGGATTAACCGAGGTTTCCTGCAAGCCGATCTGACGGTCTGTCTGGATGTGTTATATCACATCACGGATGAAACAGATTTTCGCAATACCCTCTATGATATTCTGCACTCCTCAACAGCATGGGTGGTGCTTTACACCCGTTTGAAAGAAAACGGCAACCCGGGGATTGATACAATCCAGGACCGTAATCTGTTCGAGTATCTCTTCGACTATCCTGATTTCAAAGTTCATGAGATTATTCCGCAGCGCTATCCAGATCAATCTTCTGCCGACTTTGTCATCCTGAGACGTACACCTTCGAAGTGAAAATTGATTTTTTCAGTAGAGCATAGCTAAGTCTGCACCCCAACTGGACCCGTAAGAATGAGTATTCATAGACCAGACATTCTTTTGTCTTCCTTCGATTATGTACACCATCCGCCTGTCCGCTCACCTTGATTTGTCTATTCAAAGCTCAAGCTTAGGTATACTCCTTCTCCAGTAGAGGGAATATCGTTCCTAATCCTGGAGACAGCCTTATGCGGACAGGTGATGATGGTTTGCTAATGACGCTACTGACAATAAATACTGAATATATAACTGATTAACTAGTTGAATCTAATGAAACAACTCGAAGGCTCATAACACGACGACCTTACTAATCCGTTCTCACTTTCGGTTCTTCCTGCCCGTAGTTCTCAATTCTTCTTTTAAAATAACCCCGCATGTCCACGCAACTTCGCCAGCGCTTCCATATAGAAATAATCGCCGTATATAATCGGCACATTCAGCCCTCGCCCTTCCGGGTAATGCACCGTTCCCTGCATGATCAGACCTTCTTCCGCAGCCGAGTCGCCTGAGCTATAGTGCTCATGCAACCCGCGGACGATACGTTCTCCAGCGGCAGCATAGGTTTCCCCCCGCGGCGACAGCTTCGCCAGCTCAAGCAACCCGCTCGCGGCAATCGCCGCAGCGGACGAGTCCCACGCCACCTGATGCTCCGCAGGTGCGCGGAAATCCCACACCGGCACGATCTCTTCGCCAAGCATGGCGAGGAAGAAATCGGCCGCACGCTCCGCTGTCTCCAGATATCGGGCTTCGCCCGTATATCGGAAAGACAGCGCAAACCCGTGCAACGCCCAGGCGGTCCCCCGCGCCCAGGCGGAACCTGGAGCATGGCCCTGTCCGCCATGCTCTCGCAGCTTCTGCCCCGTGTGTGGATCGAACTCCACCACGTGGCAGATGGACCCGTCCGCGCGGATGAATTCGCGCGCCACGGTGTCCGCGTGTGCTTCCGCCAGCCAACGGAAGCGCGGGTCGCCGCTCTGCTCGGATGCCCAATAGAGCAGCGGCAGGTTCATCATGCTGTCAATGATGGCTACGCCGCGCGTATCCATTGCTGACGAGCTGAAGTTCCAGGCGCGGATGAACTCACCGCGCACGTGGAACCGGGCAGCGAGCAGGTTGGCGGCAAGCATTCCACGCCGCCGTCCATCCATGCTGCCCGTCTGGCGATAGTTGGCTACGCCACTAAGCAGCCAGATGAACCCCAGATCGTGATCCACCGATTCGGGATCACGCAGACAACCTTCCAGTTGCCGCTCACAGCTTTCGGCAATGCGATGTAGCGGAGCGACCGCTTCACTTTCCGGAGCATCCTCATAGACCAGCCATAACAATCCAGGCCAGAAACCTGCTGTCCACCATTCCGGATCATTCCGATCATACGTCCCTTGCGGGGCAATGTGTGGAAATGTATCCTTGATCCGCTTTGCATTCCGAATTGTTTTGGCAGCCCCCTGTTGCCACGCTTCCTCGAGCCATTTTACCGACGTTGATGTGTTCATGAACATATCCCTCCTCGATTCAATACCAGACATCTAAGCTTGATGCTCCAGCTCAAACTTATCTATAGCGTCGTATGCCGTAACTGCAATAGCTATCCGTTAAATATCACTAATCATCCACGAATAACACTTTTAACTATGCTTTGAGCTGTTTTGAGATGTTTCGAGATCTAATGATCCTCAACCTGAACACCTTCAGTTAACCTCGCCCAATCGGATCGCAAATGACAACCTACGTGCTCCGTTCACTTCAATCCGGGCTTCCTTCAGTAAACCATTACGGGAGGCCACAGCCTGTTCCTCCAGATGAATTATGGCTCCCTGATCCAGCGCAGTGGATTCTACATACGCCCCCCGATACTCCGTTCGCACGCTATGATCCGTATTGGTAATTACCGCCTGTTCACGGCCATCATGGAACATCAACGGAATGAGTGCCCCTGCTGCCGCGATCTCTCCTTCGAATTCATACGTTATAGTCAGCACATCCGCCTGTTGTACATAATGGGTACGCAATGTTTTAATTCCGGGTAATGGACCGACCCATGTCACGGCAAAAGCATTCTCCAAGGCGTTCACGCCATCTTCTGCCGCTCTTTCCTCCAGATGCTGCTCCACTTGGTTCCGTGTATCATCGTCCACCTTCTCATACACAATGGAACCACCTCCCTGAGCAGGGTCTAATCCAACATCCCGATCATATGCACCACCGGATGGAATCCCCTCTGCAAGACTGTGCCATACCCCATCTGGTGTCTTCCAGGCAGGACAGTAGCTGAGCGGACGGACCGCCCCTTCGGCAAACTCCGTAAATCCGGCCTGCACATGGCTGGCAGCGGACGGACCAATCAGACCAGGTAACCCCATCTGCTGAATCCGTACCAAACCAGAAATCGTATACGGATCATTCATCGCCGTGTGTAATACCAGTTGCTGACCAGGTATGGAAGCAATCACAGTTTCGAACCACCCATCGGTCTGCAAAACCCTACTGCCCACCTCGGAAGGAAGATACACTTCGCCCACATCGTCTCCCGGATCACTGAGACAAGCGTGGGCCAGCGCTGCTACCGTCCACAGGTTGTAACAGGTGTGGTTGGTATAGATTTCATACCCGTGCCGATCTTCTGGCGCGTATTCATTGCGCACGATTTTCAAACGTCCATCTTCCATCTTCCAGCGCTCAACAGCAGCAAAACACCGATTGGCCGCACGTGCAAAAGCACCCGCCATCACCGGATCTCCCGCCTCCAGAGCCTGCGTTGCATGTGTAGAACATACATAAGCTGCGGTAGCTTCATTCCACTGATGTTGGGAGCTGCGACCACGCGGTGGAATCTCACCTAGCGGCGAGAGCGTTAGTAACGAGCTGAAGGCACCATGGCGCAGCTGCTCACGTAACGTATCGGCAGTGGTTCCCTCGTAACCTGCTTCGAGCATCACCCCAAGGTGATAACGGGTGGCAATATCATAGGAAAATGGACAATTTGGACGGTCCAGCGGTCCATCCTGATACAAGCCAAGGGCCGTAAACCGGGGTAGATGATAGGCTTCCAGATATCGATCCATCCACGCAGTACCCTCATTCGCCAGCTGTTCATGCCACCGCAGATATTCGCCAGAGATCATAATGGCGTTCCAGTTAATCATGCGATTGGGATTGTTCATCTTGCTCATCGTAAATACATAATCTTGTTCAGGACTGATTGTCTTGAGTGCCTCAGCCCAGATCTGTGCATGTTCAGGCAGGTGTGATTTCAACAACATATAGGCTCTCATCATGAGAACCGGAAAAAAATCGGGGTGATTGTCAGGTGCGCTACCATTGACCACGGCATCAATGCTCTGTGACAGGGCTATTGCTGCCGATTGGAGCAAATCTGTACGCCCTGCATCAACCAGAACTGCCGCAGCCATCGCATAGGCCGGTGTAGAATAATATCTCTCCACACCCGAGAACGGGTCGATAATTGCCCCCTGGCTGTCCTGATATGGTGTGTAAGCGCGAACAACACTTTCAACAAGTGCCAACTTGCGCTCACTATTCCAGCCGTCTGCCGGAGGGCGGCCCGCTTGTTCTGCCAATGTACGGTAATGTTCGAGTTCATCTTTCCATGGATATGTGGACGCAGATGTATATTTACTCACGCATGCTCACCTCGGTTTCTCCCATTTTCGGTTCAATGATGAAGCGTACCTCACATACCGTTTCAAGCGAATTAGGGCGTTCTGTCCGAACATCTGTCTCATCAATTGCACCTGTCCATGATAGTGACGTCCGATAGAATGTGACTGGAACATTATCATGATCAACTGTGTCTATTGCCTCCGTAAGGACTTGCCACTGGTTCCCATCATACGTCATATGGACCGTTCCATGTTCGCCTTGCCAGCGAAGATTACCGCTCTTCACCACTTCAGGCTGTACTCTACTCATCCATCGTTCAACAACACTTGAAAACTCTGCATGTGAATCTGAATTATCCACCGAAGATGATCGATCAGCCAAAGACACCACCCTGCTCTTCCATTGAAAACGGTCAATGAGACGCAATTCCGCTCCATTCCTGCTACCCCCAGAAGCCTTCTTCCAATGAAATTGGCGCGTATAACGAGCCAGTGAAACAGCTCCAGAATATGCGGATGTCAGATCCAATGTTGTATTCAGCTCACCGCCATCCTCTGCCAGCTTTGCCTCTAACACATGGGCTTGCGCTTGCCGGCCCGAGCTTTGCTCCTGGCCTTCAATGAGCGGAACGTTATGCCCGGATGATGAGATGTGTAACAACTGCTCTCTGCCTGGCGCAAAATACGCTTGGGTATACAACCCTGCTCCTGGATCACACAGAATATTCTCACCACCGCAATGGATAATGAACTGCCCCAGATCATTATGGTTGTGAGGTTCATCGTTATGCCCGCCTTTAATGGAAATAGCCACATGAAGGGGTGCGCCGTTCGCATGTTTTGTATCCGGAGAATCGAACGATCCTTTTGCAATCATCCAGCCCAGATTTTGAAAGATAAATCCCCGTTCAGCCTGCCCAGAAGCACCTTCATCACCATACACTGCCGGATCGCTCCACATCACGTTCCGCAACAGATGAGCCCAACGATGACAGGGATCATCAGTAAGCAGTGGAATATGAAGCGGCAAATCCACCTGCAACCCAAATCGGGATGCGAGCAGGGAAAGCAATCCGGAAGGGATCTCTTCCTGCTCGGCACTGTCCGAATAATTCACATATGTGCCACCCGACAGATGAACTCGCAGTGGGAAGGCTGCGATAGCTGTTATTTTGGAACCCGTCAGTAGATCTAGTTCGCCCTTACTGTACTCACGAAGCATCTCGGCATAATAGGTGAAATAACCAAATCCATATACCCAATATCCAATGCCTTCGGCACAGCCGCCATCCTCGCCATATCCGCTCAGGAATGCGTTCATACAGCTGACCGTATGGGAGATCGATTCCTGTAGTGTGGACTCATCCTCGAGCAGCAACAATGCGGCCATGCCACAGCACCCACCACAGACCGCCGACCAGTTGTGATCCGCTGTCTGCCAGTGGAACTTCCGTTGCTCCCGGTAAAGCGGAGTGAAGATTCGCCGTTCTGCTTCAGACCTGATCCGTTCTATGACAAGGCGATCCAGCCGCTCGGCGTAAATGTTCACAATCTCGGCCAGCATATGTACTGTCTCTGCGGCGAACAGATCGATGTTCCCATTCACCTGGTTGACCTCTCCCGTACCCAGATGCGCGGGCAAACACCACGTATACTCACCACACACGTCCCACAATATTTCTTCCAGCGCCTGCAGTGCATCCGGCCTAGCTGTGTCTAATGCGAGCATCGCCACAGCAGCAAGTCTGCCCCTTCGATCGAAATAAGCCTCTTCATAGGCTTTTCGCTCACCCCTATCGCTGAACTGTCGATATAGACGGAACGACAAGGAAGGCATGGGTTCTTTCAAGCCACGTTCACCGTAAGCCTTCAAGTCTGTGTATAACGTAGCCAATTCAGGCCGGGATAACTTCTCCAAGAGTCTGTCGGCACTTAAGGATCTCAATGTTCTGCTCTCAGTTCCTCGTTGGTTTATATTTTCATTTTCGACTTCGTGAATGGAATCTTCCACTGGATTCACCACTCTTCGTTAATGGATTGTCATACCCATATTATAATGTAATCGATTTCATTTTACCGGATATGATAGCACTTTTGAAGAATTATCCATTAGAACCCTTTCCACGACGGTACTCCCTTCTCCTTCCTAACCAAAAAAACGAAGAACCTTCGTCAGGTCCTCCGTTGTATTCGGCCTGTCACCACAGGCTTTTTATGGCTATCTCATCTTCTTAATTATCTTATGTCCTCAACTGATCTTGAATACCTATAATGCCGCTGCCCATATCGTAGCTGTCCGCTGTTGTTATTACACAATCGCAAGCGAAGAATTCTGTACAACAGACAACCATTGGCGTGCAATCAGCTCATGACCTGCTGCGGTTGGGTGTACGCCATCCCATAACCAGTACGCTGCATCCGCCTGTTTCAGAGCATCATTAAACGTCTGCTGCAATGGCACCCACACAGCTCCAAATTCTTCAGCAAGACCTTGAGCCAGTTTCTGATATTGACCGATATACTCTTCCCAGGCTTCCCATTTCTCCGCAGTTGCTCCGGTTCTCAGAATAAACGGCTCCATCAAAATCAGCCCCGTATCCGGCATCACTTCCCGAGTTTCTTCAAGCAAATGGCGATACGCCCGTCCGAAACGATCCGTTACCCCGCTAGGTTCACCATTCATCGTGCGCCAGGCATCATTAACCCCAATCAGGATGCTGATCAGGTCCGGTTTTAGACTAATGGTATCCTCATTCCAGCGTGCGTACAGGTCCGATGCCCGATCCCCGCTGATGCCTCTGTTATAGAAGGTCTTTTGCTTGCCCGCCAGTTCCATACCCAGTTTGCTGGAGATCAGATACGCATACCCGTGTCCGAGAAAATGATTTGGATCATCATTGCGTGATCTTCCCCCATCTGTAATCGAGTCTCCCTGAAACAATATAACGGATGGACTAGTACTCATGATTGAAATCGTTCCTTCCTCTTGTGAAAATAGAAACACTGAACACCTCAGTCTCCATTTTATCCCTTTCTGCTACAATAGAAAATAGCGTTTTCATAACTGAGTTTCGCCATCTTATGACTCTCCTAGCAATTATCCGATCCAATATCGCAGTATCATCATAGCCACAATACCGACCAATACGGTTCCAAGCAGACTGCGTGTCCAGATAGCTACTGCAATTGTAGGCAGGGATGCCCACAGAGCTGCATTATGCGTAATCGGCACCAACTGGTTGTCTGACATGAACAGTTCCTGACCAATCAGCGCTGCCATGACCGCTACGGGTACATATTCCAGCCAGCGTAACAACCACATCGGAATCTGTATCTTGCTGAACAGCATCAGTGGCAGTACACGCGGGATAAATGTTAACAGCGCTGAACCCATAATAATCCAGAATACATCCCATCTTACTTCCATCGTTCCATGAACACTCCCATCGTTGCCGCAATGACCGCAGCCACAATGACACTCATGCTGCCAAGTGAAGCCATGCTGGCGAAGATTACACAGACCACGGCGATAATAGCCACATTAATGTGTATTTTTTTGTTTTTGCGATGCACCAACTGGAGTACAACCAGTCCAATAAACATCGCTGGCAGGGCATAATCCAGACCCAGTCGTTCCGGGTTAGTGATCCAGCGTCCAAAGTACGCTCCCGCCATATTAGCCACGAACCAGTTCAGATATGCGGTAATATTCAGACCGTGCATCCAGCGTTCACTGAGCCTTTCCCTGCCAATTGCACGTGTCATCGCAACGCCGAAAGACTCATCGGTAAGCAGTGAACCAATCCACATATTTTTAAGCGGGGTCAGATGCCGAAAATACGGTGATACAGCCGCACTGAGCAGCAAATGGCGAAGATTCACAAAAAATATGGTGAACATAATGGCTACTGCTGACCCATTCGATGCGAGCATGCCTGCTGCAATGAACTGAGCCGATCCTGCATATAAAATCAGGCTGAGCAGTGCCGTTTCCGCCAGACTCAGACCTGCGGTCATTTCAATGACACCCGCCGCAAAGCCAATACTCAAATAACCAAGCAGGGTTGGGGTACAATCTTTGACCCCTTGCATGAATGTAGCTTGATCCCGGACCTCTTCCATGTTTTCCCGTCCAGATATCTGTAGTGTACTTTGGTCCAACTGCCGTACAACCCCTCTCCAATTTCGGTCCCCATAAACCGATATATATGGATGTAGATCCATCCAGGTCCATTCTTCATGAAAACAACTTCTTTGTGTATTCAACATGACCAGTTACATGCCCTATGGATTTCAGATTTTGCAGAATTCACTTCACATTAATTCAGAAATATACCACAAGATGTGCACTAAGGGAGAGACAGATTACTTTTTATAGAACAGATGTAATCCTAAATACCTACAAAACCAAAAAATATTTTCGCGAAACTCATAAATTATGTTGAATAAACTCGAAATTTGTCATACGATAGCACCAGAAACTTCTGGAAAGGATGGAATGAAATATCTTTTACCAGATGGGCTTGTCCACTAGACATGAGGATGGGTTACACAGAGGGGGAATGTGTATGAAAAAAATTCGTAAACAAGGGGTCAAAAGAACAATGCAGATGAGAGAGAAACTGATTTTGTCATTTGCCATTGTATTGCTCATTCCAACCATTAGTCTGGGCATTATCTCGTTCCAAACAGCCGATGCCAAGGTTGAAGAGAAAATGTATGAAAACGCGATCAGCAGTGTTACTGTGCTCAACCAGACCATTGACCAGATCATTGGTGCAACACGCAAAAATGTTGATTTCCTGGCAAGTCAGCTGGATGCAGGCAATGTCGGACCCAATCAGGGTGACGAAACAGATACCATCCGTACCTTGCTCGACGCGTATAAGGAAACGCATGATGACGTAGAACTTGCCTCCATCGGTACCGATCAGGGCGTGTATATTAACTCCCCTGTAACTGCGGTGAACAAAGAAGGTTATGACCCGCGCGAACGCCCGTGGTATCAGGCTGCTACGCAGAACAAAGATGTCCCTACCGTAATCACCCCCTACTTATCAAGCAATACCGGCAATGTTGTTGCTTCGGTAGCTCAGACCTCAGCGGATGGCCATGGTGTCGTCTCTGTCAGCCTGTCGCTTGAAGCCCTCTCGAAAACGGTTAACTCTACGAAGATTGGCGAGAAGGGTTATATCTATATCATTGATAATGCCAATAAAATCATTGTACATCCTACCGAAAAACCGGGGACCGAAGGAACCATGGCACCCTATAAAGATATTTTCGCACAGAAAAACGGAAGTCTGACCTATACACTAAATGGAAACCAGGAACACGCCTTTTTCTCCACCAATGAAACGACGGGCTGGACCGTGGTTGGTGTCATTGACAGTGGGGAAGTGACGGCTTCTGTCCGTCCGATTTTATACACCACACTTATTGTTGTAGCGATTGCAATTGCGGTAAGCTCCGTCATTATTTTCTGGATTGTGCAATCAATCACCAAACCACTGAACCGTTTGGTGAAGGCATCTGACGAAATTAGTAATGGTAATTTGACCATCGAGGTTGCTGTATTGGGACAGGATGAATTCGGCAAGCTGAGCACCAGCTTCAATAAGATGAGCGAATCCTTGCGAACCGTTATTCAGGACGTGCGACACACAGCTGACGAGTTAACCGCCTCATCCACACAATTGGCAGTCAACTCATCGGAGACAACCAAAGCAACAGAGCAAGTCGCCCTGATCACGGAAGAATCCGCAGCTGGACTTGAGAAACAAACAAGCAGCCTGAAACATACGGCACTACAGATGAATGAGCTTGCTGGAGGTGTAGGACAGGTAACGAACAGCACACAGCAAGTATCCGAAGCTGCCATGCAAGCAAGTGAGCTCGCGGATAAAGGGAATGCAACCATGCAGACGGCCGTATCTGAGATGAGTTCCGTCAGTCGCTTTGTGCAAGGTATGGCAGATACTGCTGGACGACTTGGACAGCATTCCACATCCATTGGTGAGATGGTATCTGTCATTACAGATATCGCTGCACAGACCAATTTGCTTGCTCTCAATGCTTCTATTGAAGCAGCACGTGCAGGTGAGCATGGACGTGGCTTCTCCGTTGTTGCCAGCGAAGTCCGCAAGCTGGCGGAACAATCGAGCCTGTCCGGCCAGAAGATTGTAGAGATGGTCGGAGCGATTCAACAGGAGATTTCAGTGGCCAATCAAAATGTACAGATCGGGCAACAGGATGTAAGCAACGGAATTCGTGCCGTTCAGTTTGCAGATGAAGCTTTTGCCCAGATTAGTGAGGCTGTTGGGGTCGTCAATCATCAGCTTGAGAACATTGCAGCCGCCTCCCAACAGATGTCTGCAAGTACAGCCGAAGTGGTGCAATCCATTGATCAGATCCACGCCATATCGGAAACCAATGCCGATGGAACGGAGAACATCTCTGCTGCTACGGAGGAGCAAGTCGCTTCCATGCAGGAGATATCATCCTCTGCTGATTCCCTTGCCCATCTGGCTCACAAGCTGCAGAAGCTGGTGGAACAATTCAAGCTGTAGTCGTTGAACTAGAGATTGTTTACACTAACACTACGATGACAGAATAACCTTCCAATCGCTGTTATCCCCAGATTTTTTGATTCCCTTTTCCAAAGGGGAAAATCCGGGGATAAAGGCGAACGCTTCGCTTTTTCAGGTTTTTTCTGTCCTCTCCGTTATCGTGTAAAAGATTAGTTCAACTTATATAATAATAAGTAGTCTATAACACCAAAAACCCCTTTGCCATCACATTGGCAAAGGGGTTTTTGGGTTATGAAGGGCCAAGAAATTCAGAATGGAAATGTCCCTCCTATTCAGCAGATTGCTTTTTATCTCCGTGGTACCCTTGATCTCCGTAGGGCTCTAACTGTTCAAACCAGCGATTCAGACATTTGGCGAGTGCATCTTTGGGATCGTTATACGGGTTATCGTCTTGTTTCAATGTCTCCAGCACCTCAATCACAAACGCATTCTCTCCATATTCATTCCATTCAGCCTGCAATCTTCGATTCAGATGGCTACCCATCTGTAACATAAATCGTTGTCCGTTAATGGTTTTCAGGTTAAGTGTGCTGTCGATATAAACTTTGCCGTTACGTTCATTCCGAATCTGGTAGACGCCCGCTTCCGTTTTGACTTCTTTGGCCTGTTCCTGTAATTCTTTGCGACGATCCATCTTCTCCTGCTCCCCCTTTGCTTTGCGCTCCGGTTTTCCAACTTCGGCGCTCTGTTGATCTGCGTGGCTTCCCAGCCAATACTGACTGCCGTCTGGCTCACGTTCCAGCAAACCATAGTCGACGAGATACCTCCGTATTTCCACGTAATCATCATGAACTTCCTTCAGCAGCTCATTGACCTGTTTCTCGGAATATTTGCGCTCTGTCTCGAATCGTTTGGCAATTTCGATGAGCACAATATATTTATGCTTTTGCTGCATATGAAACGTCGTCAGCCGACCGCCAGTACCCTCTGGAAAATACTTGTTTAGCACCTTCTCCAGATCCTGTTCTGTAATATCAAATGAGTTCGGATGGATCGTATGCCCATGTCTTGTCACCGGCGACACCCATTCAGCCGGGGCTTGGGTATCTTTACTCTTGAGAAGCTCCATTAATGCCAGAAATATCTTGGCCTGCCGTTCCTTCTCCTTTAATACAAACCGATGATTCCGGATCGTGGAAGCACTCCCGATGCCAAGGGTCTTCTGTACTTCAGCATCCTTCTTGCCTTCATAGAATTGTGACAACAAGCCCCGCTGGACATCAGACAATCCGGTTACGCTTTTATCCAGCTCCAGCAAATATTCAAATACCGATCCATGAACCTTCTCAATATGCACTCGCATATAACGGGCTGCCTCATAGAGCACTCCTTCTTCAGGATAGATAATCCCCGATTCCGTCCTGTATCCGCAGCAGACACATATATAGGCGGGACCCTCCTCCATATAACCACGCTTGATCTCTTCCAATGAAGCTGTTTGCAACCAGGATTCCGATGATTTCATGTAAAAGCTCCTTTTTATCATTGTATGGTCATTCCAACTGTATATTAATCAAATATTTTATAATTATGTTTGTTTATTTATAGATATAATATAGTTTTGTTTATTATATGTCAATATAACGGAAAAGAATGCTGTGTTTAAAGACATAACGGATGTCCCTTGTTCAACAGAAAAAAGACCGCAGGGTCGCAACCCTGCAGTCTCATTTCAATCTCTGTTACAACTTAAACCGTTCAATCATGCTTTGCAAATCTTCAGCCATACGTGACAATGCTGCCGAAGAAGCTGCAACCTCTTCCATTGTAGCCAACTGCTCTTGAGCCGCCGCTGATCCATCTTCCGTTCCAGAGGCAATTCTGTCCGACAGAACCATGGTATCACTTACTGCCTTGTTGATATGACTCATGCCCCCATCAATTTGACGGGAAGCCGTGGATACTTCTCCAGCTTGTGCAGCCACCAACTGTACCGCAGTACGAATGTTATTGAATGCTTCGCCTGCTTCTGTAACCATCTGCGAACTCTTCACCATACCTTCTCCCGTACGGGCAAAAGTGGATTGCACCGCATTGGTTTTCTCCTGCATCTCATGCATAAGCTCATTAATCCGCTCGGCTGAAGCGCCTGAACTGTGAGCCAGTGTCTTCACTTCGTTGGCTACAACCGCGAATCCGCGCCCTTGCTCGCCAGCTCTTGAAGCTTCAATGGATGCATTCAATGCAAGAATGTTCGTCTGCTTGGCAATGGCCGTAATCTCGGCCACAATCACAAGAATCTCTTCATTTTTCGCGCGCAGATCCTCAATGACCACAGACATGGCTTTGCTCTCATCATTCACCTGCTGAATATGGGTAACCGCTTCTTCTACTGTAACCATACCTGCTTCCGACTTAGTGGATGCATCCAGAGCGATACGAGCGGTATCTTCAGCACTTGATGAGATCTCTTTGACTCCAATGGACATTTCGCCCACGAGTTGACCTGTAGCAGCAAGACTATTGTTCTGCAAAGTCGTTCCCGCAGCTGCATCCTGCATCAGTTCAGCCACCTGTTCTGTGGCTTTGGATGTCTGCTCGGAACTCGCCATCAGTTCTTCAGAAGATGCCGCCAGCTGGCTGGATGTATCATGCACCTCTCCAAGCACACTACGTAGTGAACTCGTCATCGTGTCGAAGCTTTCCCCGAGCTGTCCGAACTCATCCCGGCGCTGTAAACCTACCCGAACGGTGAGGTCCCCAGCGCTTACTTTGGATGCTGCCTGCGTTAATTGCAGCAATGGCCGGTGAATGCTGCGGATAATGAATATAAGCAGAATCAACCCGATAACCAATGCAGATGCCACAATTGTAATTGCACGGATCAAAATAGGCATTACCGCTTCACTTGCTTCGGAAGGAACCATCTCGCCAACAATTTTCCAACCTGTCACCGGATTGGTGAAATACACAGCTTCCATTTCGTGACCATCATATGTATACTTCACCGTTCCACTTTCCTTCGTATACATCTCATTAATGTAGCTTTCATCCGACTGTGTACCGGATTCAATATTGTAGTGGAACAGGAATTTACCCCCGTTATCTAGCATGTACAGTTTGCCTTCTTTACCAATACGTATCTGATCAACGGATTCTTTCAGATGATTGAGACTGACATTGGCCCCGAATACCCCTTTGCCATCAGCCAGCTTGGCAGCTGCCGTTACAACCCATTCACCTGTCGTGACTGATTGGAACGTATCCGAGATTACAGGTTCGTCCTGGGACATGCCCATCGTATACCATGAACGTTCACGTGGGTCATAGATCTGTTCCCCGGGATCAGGAGATTTCATCCAGCTGCCATCTTCCGCACCTGCGGTGAGTACACCCAGTTCCTTATGATTCTGAGACATCCGATCCATCTGCCTTTGCAGTGCAGGGGATTTATTAATAATATCGTTTGAAGTAATACCCGCAGCCATCTGCGCTGCGTTATCCTTCTCCATATCCAGCATTTGATTTATCTGCAGACTAAGCATTTCTGTTTTGGCTTGTGCGGAACGAATAATTTCCATTTTAACCTGGTCAGCAGCTTTTTGATAAGACAACCAACCAACAGTAATGCTCGGTACAATCAGGAACAGGAGCAATGCAGCGATCAGGCGTTTTTTTACGGTTAAAGTAAACCAATTTCGAATCCTTTTCTTCATATAACTATCCCCCATCATAATCTTCACCCATCCTTTTATCGGACAATCGCTGTAAAAATATTATGTATAGATACTAAATTAGAATAAATTTAATCTTTTCGATCAGTTTAGATGGATTCACCTAATCCTTCTATTCGTTTTGACCCCCTTAGCGAGATCGTTTACAATGCTCATAAGCTGGTTATTCATGAAACGATTGGAAGGAGAGGATTCAAATCTTACGCAAGGCAAATGAAAGACAACGTATTTCCACGGTATATTCATCCATATTCCGCATTCTGTTAGCGCTTATCCTGTGTGCAGGCCCGATTCTGGGACAAGCTGGTATTACGGTATCCGCAGCGCAGGCGACGCAAGCAGTTCACATTGAAGTGAATGGTGAGCAACAATCCTGGAAGAACGCACCACTTATCATCAAAGGTTCAACGTTTGTTCCACTGCGGGACGTGGTCACATCGGTTAAAGGCACGTTGAAATGGGATAATCACACGAAGACGGCTACCATTACCGTTGGCAGAGACAAGCTGATCCATCAGGCTGGCAGCGATTCCATTAAAGTAAACAAGGTCGATCTAGCTACAGGTGTGAATTCACGTACCGTTAACGGTACGTTGATGGTACCTGTCCGGGCCATGGCTAATGCAATCAAAGCAGACATTAAGGTCCAACGTACAGCCACGGGGCAGATGAGTGTAAGTATGGTCACTGATCAAGTCAGCCTGCTGAACAGCGAGGTTGCCAGCGTTGATACGTATCTGCGCGAGATCAACTATCCAGGTATGGCTCTGATCGCCCGCGATGGTGAAGTACTTCTAAAGCAAGGCTACGGACTTGCCGATGAACAGACGCTGAACCGCCCGGATCAGAAGACTCGAATCGCATCGCTGAGCAAATCCTTCACGGCCGCGTCCATTCTGAGTCTGGTTGAGGATGGTAAGATTAATGTGCAAGATCCAATCTCCAAGTATATCTCCGGTATACCAAAGGGAGATCAGATCACGCTGCATATGCTGTTATCCCAGACTTCAGGTCTGCCATCTGCATTTGGTCGGGGTGAAGGAACTTCTATGGAAGAGACTGTAGAGGAGATTCGCCACAAAACGCTGAAGTTTGAACCAGGAAGTGCCTATCTGTACAGCAACAGCGGGTATGTTTTACTTGCATACGTCGTTGAACAGGTATCTGGCATGAGTTATGCCGACTACGTGCAGCAGACGATACTGAAACCACTTGGTATGAAGAATTCGGGAGAGGCCTCCCGTAAAGTGCACACGATTAGTGGTTTTGTTCAAGAAGATAACGCATGGGTAACTGCACCTTACTATGTGTCTCAATCAGGATCAGGAACCATCTATTCCACGGTGGACGATATGCTGAAATGGGATCGTGCGCTGTATACGGACAAGATTCTAAGCCAGGATACGATTGAACAGATGTATGAGCCTTATTCTGATAAAAACTATGGCTACGCCTGGATTCTTAAAGAGAATGGCGCAAACCGTACCGTCTTCCACAACGGTAGTGGTGGCGGGTTTGCCACAGCCTTTTCACGTAATCTGTCCGATGATATCACCATTATCCTGCTTGGCAACCACGCAGGTATGGACATGACTTCACTTTTGGATGAAGTTGAGGCACAGACAGCCAAAGCACTGCAATTGCAATAATCTATAATTTATAGCTTATAATGAGCAAAGAGACGGTCCTTTAAAGGATCGTCTCTTTGTGTTGTATATGTTCTCATTTTAACGACTCACACTTCCGTTTCGCTCAACCCAAAATCCATCTCTTCTCCATCCTGCAAAAAGCAGATTTACTCATATTCTTATTACTGCCTAGGAGACATCCGCTCTTTCATCATCTGTCTGCTTTAATGTTACAGGAAGTTTTCCCGCAAAAGGAATGCGCCCCATCAGCGCCTGAGCGACGCTATCCATGGCAAGTGGCCGGCTCTCGTAAGCCGCTACATAGACCTCGGCATCCGGGAGCGCCAGCAGATCATAGGGGCTTCGCAATGCCACAACAGCCAGTGGTTTACCCAATTGCTGTATCCAACCAATCAGCCTGCACTGTGGATCGCCGGAGGGACTTCCCGCATTGTAGGTTCCCACCACAATCTGCCGAATGTCATCTGCTTCCGCTGCCTGAAGCAGACGGGCGGAACGAATGGCAACTTCCTCGGGCGTGACCGTCAGATCGACAACATCCAGACCATACATGGATAAGGCTGAGCCCAAGGTGAACGTCTGAGTCAACTGTTCGTCGGCAATTGTCGTCACGGACGTGGCAACCGTTATGACCAGCGTGCGTTCCGGCTTCAAGGGCAACATATTCAGCTGATCGCGCACCAGTGTGATACTGTTCTCGCTAATACGGCGGGCAACCTCTTGGTGTAAAGAATTGTTGCGCTCCGACCAACTGGATAGAGCAGGAGCGTTTGATGCCTTTGGCAATGATGCATTCGATACTACGCCATACACTTCCTCATCACCTGCACCACCCGTTTCACTCTCTAACAAACCACGTTTCGCCTTGTACATCAGCAAGCGATTCACCGACTCATCAATACGTCTCTCGCTAATCCGCCCGCTCCTCACAGCTGCTAACAAAGCATCAAATGCCTCTGCCTGAAGCTTAGCCGTATGGCTAATTAACACCAGATCTGCCCCGGCCTCTACCGCCATTACGGCTGCATCGACAGTGCCATAGTTCACGGCAATGGCATCCATCTCCATGCAATCTGTCACGATCATGCCCTCATAACCCAGTTCCTGGCGAAGCAGACCGCTTAATACGGTTTGCGATAGCGTTACGGGCAGACGCTCTGGCTCCAGTGCAGGGAAATAAATATGCGCCGACATCATGGCATCGACACCTTCGGCTATAGCCGCTCGGAATGGAATCAACTCCAGGCGCTCTACCCGTTCCCGATCATGAGTGATGATCGGGAGATCCAGATGGGAATCGGTATCCGTATCCCCATGCCCCGGGAAATGCTTGGCTGTCGCTGCAATCCCAGCGTCCTGTATTCCCGCAATGGTTCTGGCCCCATATTCTGCAACCGATTGTGGAGATTCGCCAAATGATCGTACACCGATGACCGGATTGGCCGCGTTATTGTTTACATCCAATACCGGAGCAAAGTTCATGTTAATGCCCATGGCCTTCAGCTCCAACCCACTGATATATGCCGCCTGATATGCATCGTCAATGGAACCGGCAGCGGCAATGGCCATTGGTCCAGGCATCAAGGTTATCCCTTGGGTAATTCGAGCAACCATGCCGCCCTCCTGATCAATGGATATCCAGAGCGGCACATTACCGCTGCTTTTGGCAATCTGTTGTAACCCTGACGATAACCGCTCTACCTGCTCTGGCGACTCAACGTTGCGAGCAAAGTAGATTACGCCACCGATTGGATACTTTCGTAGAAAGGGTTCCACATCGCCAGCAGCTTCGGTGCCATGAAAGCCACAAAGCAGCATTTGCCCGATTTTCTCACGCAAGGTCATCTGTTTCAGCTTCGACTGGTATAACTCTTTTGGCCCACTCATTTCATGCCTCCCTCCGCTAACAAACATCCGTTCATTGATATAACAAAAACGGCTTTCGCCGCTCCTTCCATTCCGCTGCCTGTACATTCCACGCGTCCATTAAACGAATGAATTCCGCGCGGTCATGAATCGTTTCCCTGACTTCCTTCCCCCCTGCCAGCAGGTCGATAAAGTACCTTGAACCTGGCTCTGGCGGCTCCAGCCAGCAGAATTGCTCCGGATAGAGTGACACCAGTTCATGTAAAAGCACTAACCCTGTCTCTACCGCCCGAAATTTCCGGCTGTCCGTTACAAAAATCCTTACACCACCACACAGCTCACCTGCATGTTTGGAGAATGTTGGCGACATGTACACTGGATGCACATGCACACCTTCCAGCTTGTATTCCCGAAATCGTTCCGCCAAACGTTCACCGTCAACCCAGGGTGCCCCTATCCACTCGAATGGGCGGGTTGTGCCCCTTCCCTCCGATACATTAGTGCCTTCGAACAGGCACGTACCCGCATATACCCGCACACTGTCCAGCGTGGGCATATTGGGAGAGGGTAACATCCAGGGAAGCCCACAATCCGCAAACTCCATGGAGCGCTGCCATCCTTCCATGGCAACCACGTCCAATTCGCAAGGTACATCCATCTCGCTGTTGACCATCAGGGCGAGTTCACCTATCGTCAATCCGGTACGTACAGGTACACGCCAAGCGCCAACGAGTGATTCATACCCCGCGTTCAGCACACCGCCTTCCACATCGTTTCCACCCAGCGGATTCGGACGGTCCAGAATCAGCATACGTTTGCCTGCTTCAGCACAGGCATCCATCATATGGAACAAGGTTGAGGCATATGTGTAATAACGGATACCCACATCCTGAATGTCGAACAGCACCGTATCCACTCCAGCCAGCATTGCAGGCGTAGGTTTCTTGTAATCTCCATACAGGCTGAACACCGGAATGTCCAGACGTGGATGAAACATGTCTCCGAATCTGACACCCGCCTGAAGCTCTCCACACAGTCCGTGCTCACAGGCATAGAGCGCTGTAAGCTCGGTATTAGCCAGTCCAGCGCACACATCTATTGTCGATACAAAATCCGCTGTAATACCAGTCGGGTTTGTTATTAGACCGATTCGGTTACCCGTTATCCATGGATGCGATAACCCTCTGGACAGAAGATCAACTCCCGTTTTTACAGCCGGGATCTGCTCGGTCCCATTCAACTGACCCATCACACATTCCCCTGGCTGACCCAGCCTGTATGCTGGTGATCATTACCGCCTGTTACGACAGGCTCTTCTTCAGGCTCCAGCACATTAAGAGCAACCTTATGCTGATAGATGGCAAACATACCTCCAAACAGCGCTCCGAAACCAACGACAGTCAGCATCAGCAGAGCCGTCAGGCACATGGCCTGAAAACAAGCGCCCATCGTGTACCCCGGGTGACGGAAGAACAGCTTTACACTTTCCCCCATCGCCTGAACGATGCCCATGTTTTTTTGTAAAACAAGCTGCCAGGTATAGAACTGTGACATCAGCGCCATGAGAACAAAGAACGTCTGGAATACACCCACTGCTGTACCTGTAATTCCACCCTGTCCACCGTAATACCACCAAGTTGACCATAGAATGAAACCAAGCACCGCGAAAAGCACACCCACCGATCCTCCCGGGATTATTCCCTTCAACGTTCCGACCCAGATATCCTTAAGTCCATTGCGCCGTTCCGTACGTTCCAATCTGTGATGCACGGCATAACAAACACCGAACAGGATGGGCATATACATCAAGGCCAGAAGCAGTATAGCGATCGGCAGCGGAGCAAACATCATAATGGGAACCAATACGATGGAACTAACGACACTGTACAAGGCCACCGGAATAATATCCCGATAGATTTCCGCGCCCGACTTGATCAATACTTCACTCAGCTTACGCATGTTTATTCTCCCTTCTATATAAGTTGGACTAAACATTTACACGATAACGGAGAAAACAGAACAAATCTGGAGAAGCAAAGCGATCGCCCACAAGGGCTATCTTAAAAGGGCTCCCCATTTCGGTTGGCTTGGCCGCACCACCGGTCAGTATGTTGTACCAAACTTGCAACCTGCTAACGAATCTACCGCACCTTAAACGGCAGATTTTCGAGGCATGCCAATTGTAACGAACTTCAGCCCCGCCTACTCCCGTCCAATCGCAAGCTCCGTCTCTGGATCAAAAAAGTGCGCCTTATGTAGGTCCAGCACAAAATTTTTGTCCATACCTACATAAGCATGTGTTTCCGGGTGGACCTTGGCCGTAACAGTACGGGCACCGGAATGGAAATATACCAAATTCTCGGAGCCCAGATGTTCTACAACCTGAACTCGCGCTTGCAGCATGTGGTCTGTCGGGATATTCGGAGCGACATCATCACCAAAAATATGCTCTGGACGCAGACCCATAATCACCGGCTTGCCTTGATGACTCTGAAGACGAGCGAGTACATCTTCTGGCAAGGTGAATGATGCACCGTCCACGACAACCTGCGTGCCTTCAATCCGGGCATCGATGAAGTTCATCGCCGGGGAACCGATAAATCCGGCAACAAACATATTCCGCGGACTCGCATACAATTCTTTCGGTGAAGCCACCTGCTGAATATCTCCATGATTCATGACCACGATGCGTTCCCCAAGTGTCATGGCTTCTACCTGATCATGCGTCACGTACACAATCGTGGCACCGAGACGTTTATGCAACTCACCCAACTCCACCCGCATCTGTACCCGCAACTTGGCATCCAGATTGGACAGTGGTTCATCGAATAAAAACACCTGCGGATCACGGACGATCGCCCGTCCCACCGCAACACGCTGGCGCTGACCACCAGACAGCTCGCGTGGTTTGCGCTCCAGCATCGCTTCCAGTCCCAGAATGGAGGCCGCATTCTGCACCTGTTCATCAATGTAGGACTTTGGCTTTTTCAGGTTTTTCAGGCCAAAGGAAAGATTCTCACGGATGGTCATATGCGGATAGAGTGCATAATCCTGAAACACCATCGCGATATCCCGATCCTTCGGATGCAGATCGTTAACTAGCCGGTCACCGATCACAATATCACCGCTTGTTTGCTTTTCAAGTCCGGCTATCATCCGCAGTGACGTTGTCTTGCCACAGCCCGAAGGACCCACAAACACTACGAATTCCTTATCTTCTATAACAAAGTCCGAGCCGGCCACAGCCGTGAACGTTCCTTTATGATCGTCTTTGAATTCTTTGCGCACTTGGCGAAACTCCACGCGTGCCATAGGTAGATCCCCCTTTACGTTGTCGCTTGTCCTGAACTATATAAGTTCAACTAACGAATCCTTACACTGGCACTCCGATGACAGAACAACCTTCCGATCGCTGTTATGGTGTAAATGTTTAGTTGAACATATATTGGAATTAACCTTTTACTGCACCGATCGTAATGCCTTGTAGGAAATAACGTTGCAGTGAGAAGAACAAAATAATCATGGGCAGCGCACCTATTGTTGCCCCTGCCATCATTGCGCCGAAGTCCGTTGATTCGGCAAATACGAATGAAGCCAGCCCCACCTGAATGGTACGCATCTCGTTGGAATTGGTAATGAGGAACGGCCAGAAGAATTCGTTCCACGAAGCCACAAACGTGAATATCGCCAGCACCGCAATTCCCGGCTTTGCCATCGGCAGAATGACTTTCCAGAAGATACCGAATTCACTACATGCATCGATACGTGCCGCATGTATCAGCGATGTGGGCAGCGTAGACATGAACTGTTTCATCAAGAAAATGTTGCCCACGCTAACGGCAGCAGGCAGAATAATGGCCGTATACGTATCCCCCAAGTCAAACACGTTAACCATCAGAATGTACAAAGGAATCAGTGTCACCTGCGCCGGGATCATCATGGTCCCAAGCAAAGTCCAGAATACCGCCTGACTACCCGGAAACTTCAGTTTGGCGAACGCATATCCCGCCAGGGAGACGAAGAATACATTTGTGACGGTCAGAATAATCGAGATGAGCAGCGAATTGTATAACCAGCGCCAGGCATCGGTTTTGGCAAAAAAGCGCTCATATGGTGATAACGACAACTGCTCCGGAATCATCTGTGGTTTAAACGAAGCCGACATCGCGCTATCCTGCACCGAACCAACGAGCATCCAATACATCGGAATGACCGTCACCAGCGCCCAGACTACCAGCAGAATGGATGCAACAACGAGCAGAATCTTTTTCTGTGTTGATTTCATGGATTTCATTCACCCCCGGATGCTTAATGCGACGTGCTCTAATAGTTCGTGTTTTGAACTACCTCTAATACTCAATATCGCTGGAGAAATATTTGAACTGTATGACAGAGATGACAATGATGATAATCGCCAGTACAAACGACTGAGCCGAAGCCAATCCGAACTCATAGAATTTAAATGCCGTTTCATAGATCAGATAAGCGATTGTTGTTGTCGCAAAGTTTGGTCCACCCTGTGTCATCAGATATACCGAGATAAACACCTGGAAAGATGTAATGACACCCGTGACGAGCAGATACAGCGTCGTTGGTTTGAGCAGCGGCCATGTAATCTTGCTGAACTGGGTCCAGCCGCTGGCATGATCAATATCCGCCGCTTCGTACAGCGATTTCGGAATACCACCCATGGCTGCCAGATACAGAATAATGCCCGCTCCGTGCGATCCAAGCCAGTTCATCAGAATGAGGGAAAAGAGTGCCGTTCCCGACTGGCCCAGCCAGATCACCGGATCCAGGCCGAACAGACCGAGGAAACGGTTAAGCAGCCCCGAATCCGTCGGGTCAAAGATCGCCAGCCATACAATGGAGATGGTCACCCCGGAGGCTACCGCAGGCAGATACATGGTAGCTTTGAAAAATGTCTGCCATTTGCTTTTCATTTGATAGATGAAATAGGACAGTACAAATGTAATGAGAATATTGACCGGGACTGTGCCTACGGTGAAGATGACTGTATTTTTAATCGACTTCCAGAATGTCTCATCCTTCACCAGTCGCTCGTAGTTATCCAATCCAACCCACGTCGAGTTCATAATATTGTATTTCTGGAAGCTCATCACAAGAGCCGTCAGAACGGGATACAGTGTGAAAATGAGAAACAGCAGGACAGGCGCCAAAATAAACAAATACGCCCACCCGTAGTCTCGCCAAAATCGGGCAACCCGGGAAGTTCGGGGCACTGACGATTTTGGCGCAAGGGCGGTCTGCATGGCGAATCCTCCTCTCCTAATCAGTGTGGTTTTACGTTATGTTTGATTGTCCGAGTTATTGTCCAAACATCTGCTGGCCTTTGCTCTTGAAGTCTTCTGCGATCTGCTCCGGTGATTTTTCACCCGAGAACAGCGCCTGAATATTAGGCTTCACAACCTGTTCCTTGAATTGTTTTTGCTGAGATGCTTTGTCGATATCCAGTTCAAGTACAACCGGCATCGCGATATTCTCTGCCATGACTTTTGCAGCAGCCAGATTATCCGGTTGACCAAGCTCTTTTCCTTTAAACAGATCCACCTGAGACTGTCTTACGAATGGAAGCGCCAGTTCATTGGCCGAGTTCCCTGCTTTGGCACCACTAAGCGCCTCCATCACCAGGAACGTATTTTTGGCATGCTGTTCGCCCTTGTCCTTTTTCTGTTTGAAGGCTACATACCCTTCGCCGCCCATCGTTGTGGCCGCAGGTTGATCATCATTATGTGGTACAGGCAACAGGACAAAATCAATCTTCTCTCCCTGCACCTTGCCATCATCGATGTCCTTGTTGCGATTCTGAATCATCACATCATAATAAGGAATCGCTTTGGAGATGATCGCCGTTTCCCCCGCGTAGAACATATCCGTCCGTTTCGCTGGAGCGAGAGCCGCCGTTTCCTTCGGCATATACCCTTGATCCATCAGGTTTTTGATAAAAGAGAGGGTATCCAGAATGCGACCATCATTCCATTGGAACGTGCCGTCTTTATCAAGAACATCGATCATCCCGTTATTCCGGGACAGCATTTCAATGAAGTCAAGCGAGGTTCCGTCGGTAACCAGTGCATATTGCTTGGCCCCGCCATCCAGCGTTTTGGTCAGCTTGGCAGCAGCATCGTTGAATTCGGACCAGGTCCAGCCATTTTGTTGAATGGACTTCCAATCAATGCCCGCTTCCTCCAGAATGCGTTTGTTACCACCCCAAGCCCATTGGAATTGATACAACGGCAGTCCGTACTGTTTACCCTGAATCTGGCCTAAATCAAGCGTACCTGGCAGGTAGTCGTCCTTGATCTCAGGTGTCAGGTAGCTGTCCAGCTCAAGTGCCAATCCCGTATTCACATATGTGCCGTCTACGCTATGAAAGTAAAGATCCGGCGGGTTACCTGCGTTCAGAGCGACATCGAATTTTTTGGGCCCTTCCGCCCAGGAAAGCATTTCCGTCTTCACGGTAATGTTCGGGTGTTCTTTATTGAAATCAGAGATTAGATCCTTCAGTTCATCTTCATATGTGCCATGTACAGGATAGGTCCATACCGTTACCCTATCATCGGCATTCGGGTCATCCGAAGCAGCACCTCCGCTATTCCCACAGGCTGTAACCCAGACCATCATCAACAACATTGCCCATACCAGACCCTTCTTTTTCATCCCTTCATCTCCTTTGCATGTCATCATCCGATTCTTTCATTGCCTAACCATGCTACCCCTTTGTGATCGTTCGGCCTTCAAACGCAATCCACCTATACACGCGGCAGTAAGGAAAAGCACCTCCCCTGTAGATTGGGCCTGCCAGTCGCAAGCTAAATCTCTTAAATGCAATATTAACGTCAACTTAATTGACATTAACAGTATTAATTCCTTCCAAAATTGTAGATTGAATTCATTATATGAGTTGTAAAATAAAAATTCAACATTATTTTTTATTATAAAATTTAATTTTACTTTTTCTTTTCATGCAACTATACTATGTAAAAAGAAAACCCAAGCAAGCGAGGTGAGCCACTTTGCGAGTATATGTAGGCGTAGATGGAGGCGGTACCAATACTGATGCAGCAATCATTTCTGAATCTGGTGAAATTCTCGCCCGACTCAGCGGTGGTCCCACGAATCCTCACAGCGTATCAACTGAACAGGCCATTTCCGAACTGCAACGAGTGCTGGAACAGCTATTTAATCTAATAAGTGATTTATCGACAAATTGTGAGGGTATATGCCTTGGTATGTCAGGTGTAGACACGATCCAAGAACGGCAACTTATAGCCGAAGCAGTAAATAACTATATGAAGATTCGTAATCAACAGGCACCAGAAGACTGTCCAGTCTGGGTTGTATCCGAAGGAGAGATTGCTCTGATGGCCTCTCTTGGACATACGCACGGTGTATTATGCATCTCTGGAACAGGGTCCATCGTGTACGGATTTACGCGGGAAGGAGAGCGATACCGTGCAGGAGGCTGGGGTCATCTGCTCGGAGATGAGGGGAGCGGCTATCGTATTGGGCAGCGTGCACTCCAAGTGGTTATGCAGAGTTATGACGGTGTTCTTCCTCCAACCCGCTTAACCCCTCTTCTTCTAAAGAATCTGAACCTTCGGGATATATCGGAGCTAAAGACGCGAGTGTATCAGACGGATTGGGGCAAAACCGAGACCGCATCCATCGCCCGCTTAGCTATAGAAGCTGCTGAACTCGGAGATGAGGCCGCCCGCGCACTGATCATTGACGAAGCCTCACAATTGGCGGATACCGCCAAGGCGCTGATTGCACGTCATCCCGAATTTGCATCCACTCCGGTTGTCCTGTCCGGATCACTGTTTCGATACGCTGTACTTTTCCGAAATACATTTATTCACAAGTTATCTGAATATTATGGAGAGTTGGACTTTGTATATCGTGAAGATGCCCCCGCTCCAGCGGTTGGCGCAGCACAACTGGCAAGACAACGCCGTTCCCTGAATGAATCATTTTAAAAGAGAGAAGGAGGCCATACGGATGAATCACATGCTGAATTCACTACTAACAGAACAACCCAATCCACTAACGGATCATATAGATGAATTGCCTTCGGCAGAAATTATGGAGCTCATTAATAAGGAAGATCAACGGATTGCGGAGCTCATTCAGCCCCTCATTCCGGTCATTGCTCAAGCTGCGGATCGGATCTTGGAGGCATTTCAGTCTGGCGGCAGGCTTTTTTATGTAGGCGCAGGTACCAGTGGACGATTAGGGATACTTGACGCTTCGGAATGCCCGCCTACCTACGGAACCCCGCCATCCTTGGTGCAGGGTATTATTGCAGGGGGATTCCGGGCAGTGAAGGACCCGGTTGAAGGTGCTGAAGATAATGAGGAGTTGGGAGCTGCCGACCTTGATGAACATGGCTTAGACAAAAACGATGTTGTGGTTGGCATTGCAGCCAGTGGACGAACGCCGTATGTGCTGGGTGCGATGAGGCACGCCAAGGAGATCGGGGCTACGGTGATCAGCCTGAGCAATAATGCAGGCACGCCGATGACCCTGTTGGCTGATGTGAGCATTGAGGCTGTTGTCGGCCCAGAGGTTGTCATGGGTTCAACACGTATGAAGGCAGGCAGCGCCCAGAAAATGATTCTGAATATGCTCACCACTACCGCCATGATTCGTCTGGGCAAGGTTTACCGTAATTTCATGGTTGATCTGAACCCTTCGAACGAAAAGCTTGTCCATCGGGCCAAACGCATGATACATCTGGCAACCGGAGCGAATGAAGCGGATATTGAAGAGGCTTTTACCGGTGCAGACGGTCATGTAAAAACGGCAATCGTCATGCTGATGGCAGGCGTGGACGTAACAGAAGCTCAGCACAGGCTTGATCTGGCTGACGGTTTTGTCCGTAGCGCCATTGCGGGGCCTTCCTGAGCCGTACAAGGGGTATTATTAGAGGTGGTAAGAGAGGAGCCCGACATTAGTCCGGGCTCTTTTTTTTATTTTTTTATTCTAAAAGCGGATATAATCCGTCAAAAAATCCCCTCCTGCATAAACAGAAAGGGATTCATATGGTTTTACTTCACTTGTGCTCCAGAATAGCCTGTCGGCTCTTCTCCAAATATTCCACCGACTGGTTGTAATCCCGACTGGCAATCGCCAGATACAAAATATCGATCACGTTCAGCTGTGCAATCCGTGACGAAGTTGCTCCGCTCCGAATATCACTTTCGGTAGAAGTAATCATCAGGGGCACATCCGCCATACTACTGAGTGTATTGCTGCCCCACTTGGTAATGCTGATTGTCGCTGCACCACCATCATGAGCATGCTTGAGACAGGAGATTACGTTCGACGTCTCCCCTGAATACGAGATACATACCACCGCATCATCCTCACGAAGCGTCGTTGCGGACGAAATCTGCATATGCGGATCGGCGAACGAAAAGCTTGTGCGATTGATTCGCATGAACTTGTAATGTGCATCCAGCGCAATCAGGTTGGAGGCCCCTACTCCATAGAAAAAGATCCGGTTTGCCTGATGAAGCACGTCCACGGCTTTTTCTACCAGACGTGGGTCCAGAATATGAACCGTATCCTTCACCGACTGAATATTGTTTGCGGACACATGCTGAATAATGCTCTCCATGGAGTCCTGGGGACGAATCTCCGTATATTGATATGGCTCACTCGTCTGCAAATCTCCGGCAATCTTCAGCTTCAGCTCCTGAAAACCCGTTACACCCAGTGATTTACAGAGACGGATAATGGCAGCTGGGCTGCCTCCACTCCGTTCAGACAACTGGGCCACCGAGGATTGAACAGTTTCTTGCGGGTGATCGAGAATATAAGCTCCGATCTTCCGTTCGGACGGAGTTAAATCATCCATTAATGCGCGTAAACGCACAAGTCCACCTTTCATGCCTTCCATTCGCTCCTCCTTTCCGTACTGCATTCATGTACAAGCATTTTATCTTATAATTCCACTCGCGTCTAATCGAATTCCTCGCCTTTCCATAACTGAACTCCAATTAAAGTCATACCTCACTAAAGTGTGAGAATGCCTGAGATTACGGCGTGTTTCGCGCCGGTTACTGCCGGGAGTGTATTGGTCCTTCCCATAAGTGCCTCATGGCCAAGTAAAGCAAATCCAATGGCTTCCCGAGCATCATCGGGTATGCCATAATCTGCCGTTCGCTCCAAACGGATATCCTTCGGTAGTCTCTGACGGATCATCTCCATCAACGTGGCATTGGAAGTGCCACCACCGCAAGCGAGCATGGCCGATATTTGCACCTTGGGCAGGATAAAATCCTTCACTGCACGCACGATGGTTTCCGCGGTCAGACAGGTGGCAGTAGCCAGCGTATCTTCAAGAGATAAGGAACGCTTTGCGGCCATCTCCATCAGTCTCACTGCATACGCGGCTCCATATACTTCTCGCCCGGTACTTTTCGGTGGAAGTCTTTTGAAATACTCATCCTCCAAACACAGGTCTACCAGACCCTGATCGACCTTTCCCTGTGCGGCAATACTTCCATTCGGATCATAATGCTGCCGCCCATCCGTTGCCTGCCGCACAATGGCGTCCATCACCATATTCCCTGGTCCCGTATCAAATGCCGAAACACCTTCGGTAGAAGACTCGGAGGGAAGCACCGTCACATTGCCAATGCCACCGATATTCTGCACCAGCCGTCCTTCCGTCGGGCTACGGAACATCAGAGCATCCGCATAAGGCGTAAGCGGGGCACCTTCCCCACCAGCGGCCATATCCCTTGCCCGCAGGTTGCCAATCACTGGCAGTCCTGTCCGTTCTCGAACGACAGCACATTCACCGATCTGCAATGTCGATACCACATCAATACTTGCTCCCGTTGGCCCTGGAAATGCAGATGCTACAGGAGCATGCCATACCGTCTGCCCATGCATGCTAATCATATCCACCTGCTGCGTTGAGATACCGGCAGACTGCATCAGTTCCGTAACGCTATGCGCATACCACTCCGATACACCAAAATGCGCGGCTGTCAGCTCGTCGACACGCGCCGTCTCCGGTGAACATAACCGGATCAGTACGTCTCTCAATCCATTCGAATACGGCACATAGACGAAATCAACCAGCTCGATCTGCTGTAATACCCCGCTCATATCGGTTTGAATACGCACCAGTGCCGCGTCAGTTCCATCAAGTGACGTTCCTGACATTAGTCCGATGACCAGATGCTCCTGCTTCAAACGATACTTCTCCCACATCGGATAGCTGCCTGTATCCATCCACTTCCAACCTCCTGCAAGACCCGATGAACACGTCATCCTGCCATAATTTCACCCAGTATATGATATTAAATTTCACAAGTCAAACATTATATGAAATTTAATTACATCATTAAAAATATAAAGAGAAATATTCACCCCATTTGCGATCACACATCATGTTTTCATCCATCAATTGATAATTAGATATCAGAAGAGAAACATTTTTACATTTTTACCGTTTATACTATGTAGGGATATTTTGGAATTAAGAAAATGATCTAATATTAGTCGAGGTGCATAATGAAGAAAACCATTTTACTACTGTTTTTGAGTCTGTTCTTACTCGTTTTGCTCCCTAATCAGGGAAATGCCGCTGCAAGCACGTCGAAAATCTTTATGGATGGAGAGGAATTAGTCCTCCCAAGTGATGTACAGGTAACGATTATCAATAAAAACGTGATGATCCCGATTCGTGTCGTAGCCGAAAATTTGAAATTCAAAGTCGATTGGAACCAAAAAGCACGCACTGTAAAAATTCAGCAAGATCAACAGACGCTTTCCCTAACCGTGGACCAAAAGCAAGCCATGGTTGCTGACAAACAAGTCACTTTGAACACAGCACCGCAGATTTTGAATAAAACGCTGGTGGTGCCCATTCGATTTGTCAGTGAACAAATGGGGCTTAAGGTAAGATGGAACAATCAAGATAAGATCGTATACTTAACAAACACCAGTAAGGAACCTGCTATTGAACCAGGAAATAGTCCTGGAAAAGGGGATTCAAGCTCTACCGCTCAGGTTACCGATATCCAATTTGCCAATAATCAGCTCGTTTTATCCACCGATGGGGCCGTTCAGCCGATAGTAACGACCCTCAAGTACCCTGATCGTCTGGTTGTGGACTTGCCCGGAGCCACCTTTGGTGATATCTCCCAGCCGCTGGATCAAGGACTCAATGGCAAGTTGGATGTGAGCGGTTATCCCAATGTGACAGAAGTGAGATATTCACTGTTCAAACGAGAACCGGCACAAGTTCGCATTGTCGTAGAATTGAATAATGTGAAGAATGTCCAGTACAGCCAGAACGTCATTGCCGACAAACTGATTATTGATCTGAATGTTGCAGGTGACAATGTCACACCTGCTCCAGTCACTCCAGTAGGCGACTCAGGACGCAAGGTTGTGGTCATCGATCCAGGACACGGTGGCAGTGATCCAGGGACGATCAGCATCACGAACAAACCCGAAAAGCAATACAATCTGGCATTGGCTCACAAAGTACAAGCCCTGTTACTCAATGAACCCAATATCGAATTGGTGATGACTCGTGAAGGTGATACCTATCCGACCCGCCCTGAGCGTGTTCAACTCGCCAATCAATTAAATGCGGATGTATTTGTATCTATCCATGGCAATAGCGTGAAGTCCGCCCCCCAAGCCACAGGTACGGAGACATATTATTATCAACGCAGTAACAGCAAGGAATTAGCTACTATCATTCATCAACGTTTGGTGAAAGCCATGGGTCTCAGAGATCGTGGTGTGAAGAATGGCAACTTGGAAGTAATCCGAGACACGACCATGCCTGCAGTGCTTTTGGAAGTAGGATTCTTGAGTAATGTAATCGATGAAGAACTGATGTCGTCCGAAGTTGTTCAGATGAAAGCCGCTCAAGCGATAGCCGATGGAATCAAGGAGTATTTGGGCCTATAAATCATCAAATAAATCAGATAAAGGAAGTGATTCTTTGAATAAGAAGCTAGGTTGTGCACTTATATTATCATGCTTGGTCCTTATCGGAGTTGGATGTGCCCAGAAGCCAGTGAGCCAATCCGGTTCGAATGAACCTGCTGTTCAGGGAGGACAGGTGCAGGCACCAAACCCATCCGAAACGGAGGTGGATCTGGGCAAAATGAATACACAAGTTGTCGATGTATATTTGGCAGACTCTCAGGTACTTGAGCTAGAGAAAACAGAGCAGGAAATTGAGTACAAGGATGACTCCGAAAAATATGAAAAAACATTTGCAGCGTTGCAAACGAACACCGATTCAGAGCTTGTTTCCCTCTGGGAGCAGGTGGAATTGCTCTCTGTCCAATATGCTGAGGGTACGGTGACTTTGGATGTTCATATCCCCGCTGAAGCGAACCTTGGTACCAGTGGAGAATTGCTCGCATTGGAAGCTTTAACAACAACGATGTTTCAATTTGATGAAGTGAAGAGTCTGGATATACTGGTGGATGGTGAAGCCGTTGATAGTTTGATGGGGCATGCCGAACTGGAGCACCCTATTCATCGCGAACCCTAAATGATCAGACAACAATGGAAAAAGAACGTCCCCAGGGACGTTCCAATCTGACGCATCAATTCGATTCATGCACAATTCACACATATAGCTCGTCACCAGCAGACAGTGAATGTATCACTGTTCTAGGTGACGGGCTATTTCTGAGCAATCCTTCTTTTAATATGTCCGTCTCTGCCCGGTCAGCATGCACAAGGACCGTATGCCTTGCTGGAACCTGATGCAGCATCCGTTCAACATCCTTCCAGCCCTGATGTACTTTATAACGTATTTTCCGCACATCACACACTCCATACTTGTCAGGAACCCGTAGCAACTTATCAGCAAATGTGCCATGAGCAACATGCCCGGTGAGCAGAATCAGATTCTCCTCCTTGTCTGATAATTGACTATAATACCAACGGGCAAGCGAGGACTGCATCATGCCGTCCGGAATGAACCATAGCGAAGCAGCATGATGTTCCAAAAGTTGTTCCCGCTCTTGGGTAGTAGTAGGCAGATCCCATCCCCGTCCAGTCAGAAAGCAATCGATTTCGTCTTTCAACGAACTTCCGATGACATGCTCTCCCTTCTCCCTCAACCAATACGGAACATGCATAAGCTGCTTCATACCGTCCACCAGCCCTTGTTCCACTACGATTGGAATAACCGGGAATTGTTGCTGTGCCCACAGTATGATCTCCTGTCCACGCCCTACGACAGGCATAGGTAAGAGCACCTTTCCACCTTGAGCAATCGTCTGGCGAATGGCTCGTTCAAGCTGTTCCAGTTTGTCGGCCTGTGTATCCTGGTCCGTACCGTAGGCCGCATCAACGATCGCCAGATCTACCAGCCCGACGGAAGATATTGGCGCAGCGTCTGCTACGTTTGCTCTGCCTGCTCTGACTGCTCCATCTGCTCCATTGGATGTGAAATTTCTCTGCTTCATGGGTATCTCCATGGATACAAGTGTTCTTGACGACGCTTCTGATACAACAGATGTCTGATCTGGTGACGTTATGAGTTCTCCAGCCTTTTGCCCACTGTTTATAGCAATTAGTTCCTCCGCGCCCCTCTGTTCACTGCTCGGAGTATCGAACAACGTATCTTCACGAATCATGTTTTCCCGTAAGAACGCCTCCGCTGGATAATCCTCCTGTAAAAGCATCGATTCTGACGTGTAGTCCCCGGAATAAAAAATCCGCTTACCTTCCATTTCAACCCCAAACCACACCGATCCAGCCAGATGTCCACTCCGTCCCCACATCACTTTTACTTCGGGAATCGGTTGGAACCAGGTTTGGGATACGACCTCATCTTCCAGATACCGATAACGAATAGCCTGCTCATCTGCTTCATCGTAAGGGAGCTTCTCTCCGACACGTTCTGCAAACCTTCGCCAGTTGGCAAAATACGTACGTAGCTGCGCCCTC
Organism: Paenibacillus sp. FSL E2-0151; assembly: GCF_037993015.1. Classification (NCBI taxonomy): domain Bacteria; kingdom Bacillati; phylum Bacillota; class Bacilli; order Caryophanales; family Paenibacillaceae; genus Paenibacillus; species Paenibacillus sp. FSL E2-0151. The sequence goes on along the minus strand of NZ_CP150308.1, from coordinate 406,339 downwards.
GTCTCTCTCGTCGTCCACACTTCACCCTGGTAGCCCATTTTGTACAGCAAAGGGATGGCGACCGAATGATCCTCATGGGCGTGGGACAACAGGACCGCATCCAGTTGCAGGACAATCTCCGGGTCAATCATCGGATACTCGCCCATGCCTTCTTTTTTCACACCACAATCCAGCAAAAGGTGGAACTGGCTCCCGCTCAGGAGATAGGCGGAACGTCCGTGTTCCCCTGCACCGCCCCATACGTTCAGTTTGATCATGTTGCATTCCACTTTCTCTTTGAATTCAGCAGTTCAATTCCCAGCAGCATCAGCACCGTCATGCCTACAGTCACAACGGCCATTGCCATGCCAAGGGATACCTGACCTTGTTCAAACTGTGCAAAAATATACGTAGCCGACGTCTGCATCGACGGTGGAAGAATCAACAACGAACCTACCAGCTCCCGGGTAGCAATCGTAAAGGTCATCATCCAACCCGCCAACATGCCGGGTAGGATCAGCGGGATCAGGATACGCCGCAGAATATACAGCGGCTTCCCGCCAAACACTTGCCCAGCTTGGAACAACGTTCCGTCAATCTGGGTAAAGCTCGATTTTACATACTGCACGGTGTAAGGCAAGAAGAGCACAACGTACGTGAGCACAACCATGCCATAGGTGTTATACAACGTGACTGGCATCCAGGGTGAGTTCCAGAACAGAATCAAACCCACCACCATCACGATACCCGGCACCGTATTAGGCAACAGACTGAACAAGTCAATCACACGCTGCATGAATGAAGATGATCTGCCGATCGCCAGCGCAAATCCAGTTCCGATAATAACAGCTACCGTTGAAGCCGCAAGGGATAGACCGAGACTGTTCCCGATGGCCTTCATGCTCACCGATCCCCAAGATAACAGCTCTTTGTAATGATCCAAGGTCAGATTATCAAATGCAATTCCCGATCCCCGTAACTTCATGGTCGAAGCGGCGATGATGGAGAAATATGGGATACCTATCGACAGGATCAACAGGATTGCAAGATACGCCCCACACAACCATCCTGCTCCGCCACGAAGAGAATATCGCTTCGAACGTTGCCCTTTGCCACCGATCAGACGATACGTGAACTTTCGACTCATGGCAGACTGCATATACCACATCACCAGACAGACGGACAACAGCACCGATGCCAGCGAAGTCGCCTTGCCGAAGTCAATCGGCCAACTGGAGATGTACTTATGGATCTCGGAGGTCATGACATAATAGCCAATCTTGCGCCCGAAGGTTGCCGGAGTTCCGAATTCCGCAATCGTTTTGACAAAGACCAGCATGATCCCCATGCCGTAAGATGACAACAATAAGGGTAAAATAATACGTCTGAAACGGTACCCTGCACGTGCACCGTGCACAGCTCCCGCTTCTTCGAGATTGCCACCGATGCGGATCAATGCATCTCGAAGCAACAGATACAGGAATGGGAACAAGTGCAAGCTCATGATGAGCACCATGCCCCAGAAGCTGAAGAACAGCTCACTCCAGCCCGCAGATGAGGGCACCCATTGCTGCAGATATCCCCCTTTTTGCATAAACAGAATCCAGCCCATCGAACCGATATACGGCGGGGTCATGAACGGAATCATCAGGATTACATCGACCCAGCGATGCTCGCCCATTCGGGTCTTCGCCATCATCCAAGCCAGCGGTAGCGCCAGCAGCGTAGTTACCGCTACAACGCATATGCCAAGCCAGACGGAATTCAGCAATACACCTGATAGATGATGACCTGTAATCGTGCGAATCGGAGCCATCCAATCCCACTGCCCGTCCGGATACACACTTTGCCAGAAGATCAGCAAGAGCGGTACGCCAATGCTTATGGTCAGCAGAAAGAGGGCCAGAATCACGCCCACTCTCCGAAAAATTCGGTTGTTGTCTATTCCAACAGGTTTCACTACGTTCACCTCACATGACTTTCCACAGACAGCAGGTATTCCTTTTGCCTAATTGTCTCTATACTTGTTCTTCTTACTTAAAAGTCTCGGAAAAACGTGCCGCTGTCTCTTCGCCATGTTCGCTCATCCAGTTCCAATCCACTTTAAGTTGTGGAATATCCTTCACATTGGCACGGTTAGTCGCTTCAATGTCTTCGCGGCCCGGAATCAGATAAGCATCTGCAACAAGCTTCTGTGCTTCATCGGACAACAGGTAGTCAATGAACGCTTTGGCGTTCTCTACATTTGGACTGGATTTCAGAATCGCTGCCGGTCTTGGGCTGATTACCGTGCCTTCCTCAGGATATACGATATCCAGTGGTTCGCCTTTTGCCTTGGAGGAATACGCCATGTAGTCCACACCTGCTGCTACGATGCTTTTGGCACCCGTAATGACTGGATCAAGTGCTTCCTGATTGGCACCTGCCATCGCTACACCATTAGCTTTATAGGCGCTCAACAGATCCCATCCTTTTTCACCATTCGCACTCAGGTATCCTGTGATGAAGTCGAGTGCTGAACCTGATAATGTAGGGTCGGGAATGTTTACTGCATCTTTCCACGCAGGCGTAGCCAGCTCTGCCCAACTTGTTGGTGGTGTAGATACCAGTTTGGTGTTATACACAATGCCCAGTGCGGAAGCACTGCTGCTAAAATAGTTGCCCTCTGCATCCGACCAATCCTTGTTCAGCTTGTCTGCATTGGCTGCTTCAGGGTATGGCATAGTCAGTCCATCGGCTTTCAGAGCCTGTGCGGAAGGTAAAGAGGCCAGGATCACAACGTCTGCAACCGGATTGGATTTCTCAGCTTCCATACGAGCCAGAATTTTTCCTGTCGTTCCCTGGAACATCTCAACTTCGATCCCTGTTTTGTCTGTAAATCCGCTCACGATGTTATCTGCCAGCTTCTGTGGGCCAGCACTGTACAAGACCAACTTGCCGCCAGCTGGTTTCGTTGTTTCCGCCGCTGCTGCCGTGTTTCCTTCGCCCGCGGGTTGTGCCGCGTTGCCTGTGGTCGAGTTCCCTGTACTACATCCGAACAAACTGATACTCATTACCGCTGTCAATAACAGCATTGCGCTCTTTTTTCGTGTGTTCATACCCAACATATTCGTCCATCTCCCCTGGTTTCTTATAAAATGTGTACTTCTGCTTCCAACTGCGTGCTTGTTCAACAATCTAATATGCCACTGCGATCGCTTCGTTCTGCTTCATACTCGGGTGGTCATAACCGTCCATTCGGCATATCCGCTCAGGGGTTACATAGAGCTGCACCCGCTCCCCTACGCGCACCCTTTGGTTCATATAGGCTGTCCATATGCCCAGCCCTTCCATCTGCACTCGTACTTCATATCGTTCACCTACATAGCTGACACTAAGTACCGTCCCCGGATAACACAGATCATCATGACCTGTTTTGTTCCAGGTGACATGCTCTGGACGCACCATCGATTGATTAGGCGTGAGCCAGTTGGACTTTCCGATAAACGAAGCGACATACGGATCACTTGGCGCCGAGTAGATCGTTTCCGGGCTTCCCTTTTGCAATATCCGCCCCTTCTGCATCACCACAATCTCATCTGACATCGACATCGCTTCAATCTGATCATGTGTGACGTACAGCGCAGTCAATCCCATGTCCCGAACCAGCGACATCATCTCAATCCGCATCTCTTCCCGGAGTACAGCATCCAGTGCACTTAGTGGCTCATCGAACAGGATCACACCAGGTCTGACCGCTACGGCTCTGGCAAAAGCAACCCGTTGCTGCTGTCCACCAGACAGCTGATGAGGATATCGATCTTCCATGCCTTCCAGGCGAACCATGCCAAGTGCTTCGTTCACCTTTCGCCGCAGATCGGATTTCTGTTTTCCGGCCTTCAGCCCAAACGCTACATTTTCGTATACGGTCATATGCGGCCATAATGCAAAATCCTGAAACACCATGCCCAGATTACGCTTGTGTGTTGGTATGTCAATCCGCTTCGCCGCAGAGTAGATACACTGACCATCTGCACGAATCTCCCCCGCGTCAGGCTGTTCCAGCCCGGCCAACATGCGCAGCAGTGTTGTTTTGCCACAGCCGGATGGGCCGAGCAGGGTCGTGAACTTTCCATGTTCAAGCGTTAGATCTGTTGGCAGCAGTGCGGGTGTTTGATTAAATGATTTTTGAATTCCTGCCATCTCTAATTTCATAAGCATCCCTGCCTGTCTTCTGTTACTTGATCTCTTGCACTGTTCTCAGTCTAACGTCCGCTTTCGCGAGTTGTATCTCTTGTATGTAAAATTGGAATTAACTTTTTAGATGAATTCTGTTGATGTTCATAGATTAAATCTATATTAGGTGAACTAAATTAATTTTCATGTTGTCGCTTCGATTACAGCACCATCTTCCGATCGCTGTTATCCCCAGATTTCTTATATTCCCTTTATGAAGGGAGAAATCCGGGGATAAAGGCGAACGCTTCGCTTCTTCAGATTGGTTCTGTACTCTCCGTCTTTATGAAAAACATTAGATCATCTTATATATTGGGGCTAGTAGAAGTGAGAGGAGTGTCGGGACATTGAATCTGATCAAATTGCAAATTGTTGAACTGATCGACAAGCATCATCACATGACAAGCGTGGCCGAGTTACTGGGGATCAAGCAACCCACCGTTACATTTCATATGAAGTCATTGGAGGAAGAGATGGGCGTGCGATTATTCGAATCGCGTAGTGGAAAGACCTTTTTAACCGAAGCCGGACAGGCTTTGCTCCACTATTCTGTCAAAATCAATGCTCTGACCCAAGAGGCAAGGCGGGTCGTAAAGGAATATGACAGTCTCTATCGGGGCACCCTGCACATTGGAGCAAGCTATGTACCGGCTACATATTTGCTGCCCACCATACTCAACACCTTTTCTCAGGAATTCCCGGGCATTCGTATTGTCTTATCCGTCAAACCATCACCTGTTATTCGCGAGATGCTGATTCGGCATCAGATTGATCTGGGGGTGATCTCTTCCGAGCCATTTGTTGGCCCTGCCCTGCAAGCTGAGACGCTGTGTGAAGACGATTTAGTATTGATCTGTTCTCCACAACATGGATTGGCCCAGAAGGATGCATTAACACCTGATCATATCGCGCAGATTCCTTTTGCCTTACATGGCAATGAATCCAGTACACGGCGGCTAACCAATCAATGGCTTGCGCAACATGATATTCGTTTGCGGAGTACCGTGGAGATGGATTCCCTGGAAGCGATCAAACAGCTCGTGTTAATCGGAGGGCATGTCTCATTCATGTCTCGGATGGCGGTACAATGGGAGGAACAGCAGGGGCTCATTCAAGTTCTTCCCATTCCGGGAGAGCAGGCACCGCGCCATATCTATACAGTACATAACAAGGACCGCCACCCTTCCGTTCAGGTAAACCGATTCAAAGAAGTGCTGCGAGAGGTGAGTCACGGCTTCCCCATTTTCCATGGCTGATTGCCCTGATCCGCTATAAACTATCGTTTGCCATTCATCAAATCTATGCAGGGTTAACGCAATGTGCGCTTCCCTTTAATCGCTTTCATATATTCGGGCGATAAAGTGGGATCTGTACGTTAATCCAGATTAGGAGAGTGATTGGTTTTGAAAAAGTGGAAAAAGGTAACCGCCTCATTGATGCTGAGCATCGTAACATTGGGAAGTGGAATGACATTTCTGGGAGCACCCCAGGCTTCAGCTGCTGCCAATGCCGTTCCTGCATATGAAGTAAAGTTTCTGGCCAAGCCGGAACTTGTATTGAATACAGATGGGACACCACGCAGTGAAGTGATCCAGACACTCGGCCTAAATTCCACGCCAAGAAATATTAACGTAGAGTACTTCGACACCAATGCTCTCGGATTGGATCAACAAGGATGGAACGTTCGTTTTCGCAAAAAGGATGATAAAAATAACTACGAATTGACTTATAAAAAACGCTACCCTGTGATCAATGGCGATATCAACGCAGCGCTGACTCTGGCTAACCAAGAGGGATTTGATAAATCGGATGATAACTACGAGGCTGAAATTGATTGGGGATACGGCAAACAGACGCTGAGCTTCTCCAACACCAAAAAAGTCGATACCAAAGCGACAGGAGTCCAACTTCCTTCCCAGCAAGAAGCCTTGAACATGTTACTGGACAAGCTTCCGGGCAAATTGAAAAACTGGTCTGCCTCCAACTGGGGCAAGCAGCAATTGACTCAATCCCGTGCATATGGTCCAATCACATTCCAACGATATGAAGGTACATGGAGTGGTCAAGAGCTTACACTCGAAGTATGGCCGATCCGTGACGCAGCAGGTACAGGTATTGAGAATATCGTAGAGGTTTCTTTCAAAACCGATGATACTGTAGCCGTATCCGGACTGCGTACCCAACTGTTGCAGTTGCTGGAGAACAACAACTGGCTGATTCCGGCTGATGGCTTGAAGACACAGACGATTCTGGAAAGATACTAATCGCAAGCTCTAATTAAAAAGACAAGTTCCTCTTCCTGCGGACATCGTAGGAGAGGGGCTTGTCTTTTTTTGCGTAGTGAATTAAATGATCTGTTATTTAAGTAATTCTACGATTAACATCAGTTAAGATTTTCATTAATTATTCGCTCAACGGTTTAGATGATGGGAACTATGTATTGGCTATTTTCCAACTCGGTAACCTATTTCAATTCAAGTTATAGTGGAGAGTTACGCGGTTCAATGATTAGAATTCGCTATTTCATTTTCATATTATCATATGGACTTCTTATTTGTATGACAATATGCGATAATTGATAATTATTCTCAAACACATCATATGTAATGTTACTATCGTAAGTTAAGGAGGGATTCTGGTGACTTTGCAAGTCTTTCCACTGATATCTAACGGTGACCATACCCGTGACCTATATGCAAGATTCAAGACATCCGAAGTTCTCGATCAAGCGTCTTTTCTTGCCCCATTCGTATTAACGGATTCACATCTTCTGCTCATCTGTACTGGCGGTGAAGGCAATATCCGTATTGGGCATAGACAAAATCATGCCACACTCGGCAAAATGTATCTGATCCTGCCAGGAACAGCGATAGAATATACACCGGATGAGGTTCATCCTTTACAGGGCATAGCGATATATTTTGATATGTTGAAGCCTCTCTCCGACATCAATAAAGCTACTTCCGGATCTACTGTAATGGAGGTATACCAAAAAGGGTTACTTCGTTCGGCTTATGCCGATGAGTTACCGCATGAACTTTTTCAGGAATGTACCAGAATTGCCTCACAGCTCCATGAATGCATCTCTGTACCTCAAGAAAATCGTCCATTTCGTATTCAGACTTTGATGCATGAATTGTTAACCCATGTGTATGCTCCTCCCAAAGAAAGTGCAATAGGAGATTCCGAACACACCTCTGCTTTGGATCAAACGCTTGAACTTATTGAGCTTGGATATGCTGAGCATCTTTCTCGGGAAGTTCTTGCCGGAGTGGCAGGCATGAGTGTATGGCACTATTCGCGGGTATTCAAAAACCGCACTGGCATCAGTCCCATGGAATACGTGAATAGCATCCGCATGGACCGAGCCAAAGAGATGTTGCTCGTCCCCGGCCAAACCATCAAACATATCGCCTCACAGGTTGGTTTTCAGGACGAGTTTTACTTTAGTCGCAAATTCAAAAAATATGTTGGCGTGTCTCCCTCCACCTATCAGCGGCAGAAACGCAGCAAAATTGCGGCTCTCTCCTTCGGAACCACTGGCCATCTGCTGGCATTACAGATCATCCCCCATGCGGCATTGATCGATAACCGACGGGATCAACACAGGAATCTGTTTTTCTCGAATATCCCTTATCATCTGGGACGTAGCAAACGAATGCATCCTCATATCTGGCAAACCAACGTTGAGTTGTTGATGCAAGCGAGCCCTGACCTCATACTCTGTAATGAGTACGAAGCCCATACGTTAAAAAGAACGCTGCAGCGAATTGCGCCTACCATCGTTATCCCATGGAAAGGATTGAGCTGGCGGGAACACTTCATACAAGTTGCCTCCATTGTGGGACAGCAACAAGATGCTCAGCAGTGGTTGGAGCAGTATGATGACAAAGTAACCCATGCCAAAGAAATGCTTAGTCATCTCATCGGTAAGGATACGGTCTCCATCATTCATATCATGATGGGTCATCTGTTAATCTACGGGCGACGCAATGGGGGCGCTGTTCTATATAACGACCTGGGCGTGTCCCCTTCACACGATCTGCTTCCAGGGCAAGTCTATCGTGCATTGGATGAACAGGAGTTGCCTCAAATGGTTGGAGATCGCATGTTACTGATTGTGGACCAGGACTCAGAATCCCAGCAACGTTGGCATAAACTACAACATACTCAGCTATGGCAACAATTGATGCCCGTGCAGAACCAACATGTATATCTGCTAGATGAAATGCCTTGGTTGGATTATTCACCGTATGCTCATGATCAGATCATCGATGAAACCCTGAAACTTTTTGGTGGAACTCAGCACATTAATCCATGACCGGATAGCACAGAAGGCTATGTCTCCCCCAACATGAGACCGCTACAATATATAGTGTACTGAGAATCAATATCATTAGAAACACAGGGGGATTATGATGTACAAACAGCATTATGTCAAAATAACGGGGATACTGTTCATACTCGCCATGTTACTTGTTGCGTGTGGGCAGACACCTGCAAGCACTTCGCAGCCATCTGCAGATGGCGTAAAATCAGCTGCGGGGACAGATGGGGACTCATCCACTGAATCAGCTACTAAGACCGTGGAGAGCGCCAGTGGCAGCAAAGAAATCCCGGCACATCCCGAACGGATTGTGTCCATTAATATGGAGGACATTCTCCTCTCCTTGGAGGTACCACTGGTACTTGCTACACCTATTGGTCGGCAAGATTACCTGAATGAGCAACTTGAAGCTCAAGGCGTGGATGTCGAACCCATCAATGAAAGTGTCAATTTTGAAGCTGTAGTCAGCGCCAATCCGGACCTCATTATTGCCAATGCCAGTTTGGATGCCAAAATTCTCGAACAACTCGAGAAGATCGCGCCTACGATCACTTATGATCGCCGTAATTGGCAGGAATCTATCGTGCAGGTAGCTACTGCGCTGGATATTGAAGAGCGGGCTGAACAGCTTTTACAAAAAAATAAAGACCAAGTAACTGAAGCTCAGAAGCTCGCAGCCGATATCACCAAGACCAAACCTACAGCTGCATTCCTGCGCCTGGAAGAGAAGGATATGCGTTTGTTCTTCTCTTCCATTCCATCCACGCCATTTCCAGCTTCCAGTTATGTAGGAGCGGGTTATGAGGTTGGATTCACTCCCGATGCTCTCGTTACCAAACTCGAGGCAGAGAACCCGGATCGGATGAATGCCAGTATCTCGGTAGAACTTTTGCCTGAAATCAAAGCAGACTATCTGTTTATCGTGTCCATTAGCTCAGATGGGTCAGCTGAAGCGTTGCAAAAAACAAAAGATGAACTCAATGAAATCCAGCAACTCCAAGTATGGAAAAGCCTACCCGCTGTCCAAAATGGTCATGTCTATGTCCTCAATGCTAAGAAATGGCTCATTGACGGCCCCATTGCCGAATCGCTCAAACGTAATGAAATGCTCGAAGTTCTTGGACTACCTGCCCCATAATAGTCAATATACCTCTGTTTCATTCACAACAAACAAAAGGAGATCTACCGAAAATCCGGTGAATCTCCTTTTGTTTTAATATTTCAAATGGCCTCATTCAGTTCTGTTTCATGAAAAATCATTCTACATGCTTAACAGCTAAATGTATTTCATGTACACCTTTCTCATCCTGCAATTAATTAGGGATAGGTAATCATCAAAATCATATATAACTTTCCGGCTTTTAATATATTTTAAAATTTTGGGCTGTTTCAATCCCAAGTGCACTCTGGATAAACGTATTAGCCACTTTCTCTACAGGTACAGGATTAAATCCAATAAAGAAATCCTTATATTTTTCCGCAGACTCTACAAACAGATTAGGACTAACCGAATTCAAACGAATGCCTCTTGGTAACTCAAACGCTGCCGCTTTGGCAAACGAATCAATAGCCCCATTGACCATAGCACTTGATGCACCTTGCTCAATAGGGTGGTCTTGTATAATGCCACTGACCAGCGTGAAACTCCCCTTGTCGTTAATATAGTGCTGTCCAATCAATACGATATTGACCTGTCCAAGCAGTTTACCCTGCACACTAATCATATTGTTCTCAGGTGTCAGTTCTTCGAGTTTCGCATAATGGGTCTGGCCCGCCGCCACAATGACGTAATCAATATTTCTCACCGTTTCGAAGAGGGTAGTAATACTCTCTGTCGACGTCATATCCACCTGAACATCCCCGGATTGTCTACCTGCTGTAATAACCTCAACGGAATAATCTTTCAGTTTCGCAACAACGGCTTTACCTAATGTTCCGTTTCCACCAATGACCAGAGCTCTTTTCATTACTGTTTGTCCTCCTTTATAAACAAATACGGTTAATCAGATACGAATTGTTCTATTTATTTAAACAAAGATTCCATCCTTAATCAAATGACAATTGACCCTATTTTAAATAAATTACACTTATTCTTTTTAACACAAAAAAAGCCTTTGCTATAAGCAAAGGCTCTTCTATATGTTACTAGGAAGCGGGTGATGGGAATCGAACCCACGCTATTAGCTTGGAAGGCTAAAGTTCTACCATTGAACTACACCCGCAAATAAAAAAAATCGGGATGACACGATTTGAACATGCGACCCCCTGGTCCCAAACCAGGTGCTCTACCAAGCTGAGCTACATCCCGATACTTATGAGAATAATGGCGCGCCCTGAGAGATTCGAACTCCCGGCCTTTTGATTCGTAGTCAAACGCTCTATCCAGCTGAGCTAAGGGCGCAAATATTGGAGCGGAAGACGGGAATCGAACCCGCGACCCTCGCCTTGGCAAGGCGATGCTCTACCGCTGAGCCACTTCCGCAAAACATATGGTGCGGTCGAGAGGACTCGAACCTCCACGGGGGTTAGCCCACACGGACCTGAACCGTGCGCGTCTGCCAATTCCGCCACGACCGCAAAATATAATGGTGAGTCATGAAGGGCTCGAACCTTCGACACCCTGATTAAAAGTCAGGTGCTCTACCAACTGAGCTAATGACTCGTAATGAAATGGCTGGGGATATAGGATTTGAACCTATGCATGACGGAGTCAAAGTCCGTTGCCTTACCGCTTGGCTAATCCCCATTAAAAAATCATGGGGCGATCGAGGGGAATTGAACCCCCGAATGCCGGATCCACAAACCGGTGCGTTAACCACTTCGCCACGACCGCCATAGAGTAAGCCATTCATCCACTAAGAGAATCTTAGTATTAACAATTTTACTTGTAATATACATTCTATCACAAATTCAGATGTAAATACTAAAAATGGTGCCGGCGAGAGGACTTGAACCCCCAACCTACTGATTACAAGTCAGTTGCTCTACCAGTTGAGCTACACCGGCACGGTGTATATTTAATTAAAAAATGGCGGAACCGACGGGATTCGAACCCGCGATCTCCTGCGTGACAGGCAGGCATGTTAGGCCAACTACACCACGGTTCCAGATCACTTTCTCAAAGGAAAGTATAATTGCGGGGGCAGGATTTGAACCTGCGGCCTTCGGGTTATGAGCCCGACGAGCTACCGGGCTGCTCCACCCCGCGTCGTTATAAAGTTTATATGGTGGAGGCTGAGGGGATCGAACCCCCGACCCTCTGCTTGTAAGGCAGATGCTCTCCCAGCTGAGCTAAGCCTCCATAATATGACCCGTAGGGGATTCGAACCCCTGTTACCTCCGTGAAAGGGAGGTGTCTTAACCCCTTGACCAACGGGCCTTGCTAAAAAATATCTGGCGGAGAGAGAGGGATTCGAACCCTCGAGACGCTTGTGACGCCTACACGATTTCCAATCGTGCTCCTTCGGCCAGCTCGGACACCTCTCCATATGGCTCCCCGAACAGGGCTCGAACCTGTGACAACTCGATTAACAGTCGAGTGCTCTACCAACTGAGCTATCAGGGAATGGTGGAGCCAAGCGGGATCGAACCGCTGACCTCCTGCTTGCAAGGCAGGCGCTCTCCCAGCTGAGCTATGGCCCCATACACTGTGTATTTCTTGTTGTGGTCTTGCTATGGGCCCTGGTGGACTCGAACCACCGGCCTCACCCTTATCAGAGGTGCGCTCTAACCAACTGAGCTAAGGGCCCTAATATATATCCCTTATTCCTTGGCAAGGGGGGCAAAAAAAATACCCCAAAGGGAAATCGCTTGGCGGCGTCCTACTCTCCCAGGACCCTGCGGTCCAAGTACCATCGGCGCTAGAGGGCTTAACGGTCGTGTTCGGGATGGGTACGTGTGGAACCCCTCCGCCATCGCCACCAAACGCGTAGCTTACATTTCAGAGTTGTTGTTCTCTGAAAACTAGATTCGAAACGAAACATGCGAATTACAACTTGCTATTGGATAAGCCCTCGACCGATTAGTACTGGTCAGCTCCATGCATTGCTGCACTTCCACCCCCAGCCTATCTACCTCGTCGTCTTCAAGGGGTCTTACATACTGGGAAATCTCATCTTGAGGGGGGCTTCACGCTTAGATGCTTTCAGCGTTTATCCCGTCCGTACATAGCTACCCAGCGGTGCTCCTGGCGGAACAACTGGTACACCAGCGGTACGTCCATCCCGGTCCTCTCGTACTAAGGACAGCTCCTCTCAAATTTCCTACGCCCACGACAGATAGGGACCGAACTGTCTCACGACGTTCTGAACCCAGCTCGCGTACCGCTTTAATGGGCGAACAGCCCAACCCTTGGGACCTACTTCAGCCCCAGGATGCGATGAGCCGACATCGAGGTGCCAAACCTCCCCGTCGATGTGGACTCTTGGGGGAGATAAGCCTGTTATCCCCAGGGTAGCTTTTATCCGTTGAGCGATGGCCCTTCCATGCGGTACCACCGGATCACTAAGCCCGACTTTCGTCCCTGCTCGACTTGTAGGTCTCGCAGTCAAGCTCCCTTATGCCTTTGCACTCTTCGAATGATTTCCAACCATTCTGAGGGAACCTTTGGGCGCCTCCGTTACTCTTTAGGAGGCGACCGCCCCAGTCAAACTGCCCACCTGACACTGTCCCCGCACCGGATTACGGTACCAGGTTAGAACCTAGATACGATCAGGGTGGTATCCCAACGTTGCCTCCACGCAAGCTGGCGCTCACGTTTCAAAGGCTCCCACCTATCCTGTACAGATCGTACCCAAATTCAATATCAAGCTGCAGTAAAGCTCCATGGGGTCTTTCCGTCTTGTCGCGGGTAACCTGCATCTTCACAGGTATTAAAATTTCACCGGATCTCTCGTTGAGACAGCGCCCAAGTCGTTACGCCATTCGTGCGGGTCAGAATTTACCTGACAAGGAATTTCGCTACCTTAGGACCGTTATAGTTACGGCCGCCGTTTACTGGGGCTTCGGTTCACAGCTTCGGATTGCTCCTAACCACTCCCCTTAACCTTCCAGCACCGGGCAGGCGTCAGCCCGTATACTTCGCCTTACGGCTTCGCACAGACCTGTGTTTTTGCTAAACAGTCGCTTGGGCCTTTTCACTGCGGCCCCCTCGTGCTATTCACACTACCGGGGCACCCCTTCTCCCGAAGTTACGGGGTCATTTTGCCGAGTTCCTTAACGAGAGTTCTTCCGCGCGCCTTAGAATACTCTTCTCGCCTACCTGTGTCGGTTTGCGGTACGGGCACCATCACCTGGCTAGAGGCTTTTCTTGGCAGTGTGAGATCATGACCTTCGCTACTACAATTTTCGCTCCCCATCACAGCTCAGCCTTACAATGTGCGGATTTGCCTACACATCAGCCTCACTGCTTAGACGGACATCCATCAGTCCGCGTCACTACCCTACTGCGTCCCCCCATTGCTCATAACGGCTTACGGTGGTACAGGAATTTCGACCTGTTGTCCTTCGACTACGCCTTTCGGCCTCGCCTTAGGTCCCGACTTACCCTGAGCGGACGAGCCTTCCTCAGGAACCCTTAGGCTTTCGGCGGATCAGATTCTCACTGATCTTTTCGTTACTCATACCGGCATTCTCACTTGTATAATGTCCAGCGCTCCTTACGGTACACCTTCAACCCTTATACAACGCTCCCCTACCCCTGATGCAAAGCATCAAGCCATAGCTTCGGTGGTGTGTTTAGCCCCGTTACATTTTCGGCGCAGAGTCACTCGACCAGTGAGCTATTACGCACTCTTTCAATGGTGGCTGCTTCTAAGCCAACATCCTGGTTGTCTGTGCAACTCCACATCCTTTCCCACTTAACACACACTTGGGGACCTTAGCTGATGGTCTGGGCTGTTTCCCTTTTGACAATGGATCTTAGCACTCACTGTCTGACTCCCGGAAGTAAGTCTATGGCATTCGGAGTTTGACTGAGCTTGGTAACCCTTGCGGGCCCCGCACCCAATCAGTGCTCTACCTCCACGACTCTGTTTTCCGAGGCTAGCCCTAAAGCTATTTCGGGGAGAACCAGCTATCTCCGAGTTCGATTGGAATTTCTCCGCTACCCCCACCTCATCCCCGCATTTTTCAACATGCGTGGGTTCGGGCCTCCAGTGCGTGTTACCGCACCTTCACCCTGGACAGGGGTAGATCACCCGGTTTCGGGTCTACGTCCACGTACTAAGTCGCCCTATTCAGACTCGCTTTCGCTGCGGCTCCGGCTCTTCACCTTAACCTTGCACGGGAACGTAACTCGCCGGTTCATTCTACAAAAGGCACGCCATCACCCCTAAAACGGGCTCTGACTTTTTGTAAGCACACGGTTTCAGGTTCTATTTCACTCCCCTTCCGGGGTGCTTTTCACCTTTCCCTCACGGTACTGCTTCACTATCGGTCGCTAGGAAGTATTTAGCCTTGGCAGATGGTCCTGCCGGATTCATACGGGGTTTCACGTGCCCCGCACTACTCGGGATCCGTCTCGGAGGGAACAGACTTTCAACTACAGGGCTTTTACCTTCTTTGGCGGGCCTTTCCAGACCTCTTCGCTTAACCGGTTCCTTTGTAACTCCATGTGAGACGTCCCACAACCCCAAAGAGCAAGCTCTTTGGTTTGGGCTTCTCCGCGTTCGCTCGCCGCTACTGACGGAATCACTATTGTTTTCTCTTCCTCAGGGTACTTAGATGTTTCAGTTCCCCTGGTATGCCTCACACTAACCTATGTATTCAGTTAGGTGTAACTGGAAATTACCCCAGCTGGGTTTCCCCATTCGGACACCCCCGGATCAAAGCTTGCTTACAGCTCCCCGAGGCAGTTTCGTTGTTCGCCACGTCCTTCATCGGCTCCTAGCGCCTAGGCATCCTCCGTGTGCTCTTAGTAGCTTAACCATTTTGTTCCGGTTTCGGTCGCTCGCTTCCCTTGTTTTGCTTGCGCAAAGCCAAAAGTCGCTCTCACCCGATACCCTCACAAAAGCAATTTAACTACCTTTATACACTTGACTTGTTTGCACAAGTTCAGCTTAAAGGAATGTTCTAATTCGCGTTTGTTTCGTTTCGATATCTAGTTTTCAAAGAACAAGCTCCATGCAAAAGCAAGCTGTTTGAGAGTTTGAGCTCTCAAAACCGAACAACGAGTGAGTGTTTTGCAGCTAAGCTGCATATTTGAATGTTTCCGTTGCAGGAAACGATTCTCCATAGAAAGGAGGTGATCCAGCCGCACCTTCCGATACGGCTACCTTGTTACGACTTCACCCCAATCATCTATCCCACCTTCGGCGGCTGGCTCCTTGCGGTTACCCCACCGACTTCGGGTGTTATAAACTCTCGTGGTGTGACGGGCGGTGTGTACAAGACCCGGGAACGTATTCACCGCGGCATGCTGATCCGCGATTACTAGCAATTCCGACTTCATGCAGGCGAGTTGCAGCCTGCAATCCGAACTGAGACCGGCTTTGTTGGGATTGGCTCCATCTCGCGATTTCGCAGCCCGTTGTACCGGCCATTGTAGTACGTGTGTAGCCCAGGTCATAAGGGGCATGATGATTTGACGTCATCCCCACCTTCCTCCGGTTTGTCACCGGCAGTCTATCTAGAGTGCCCATCCGAAATGCTGGCAACTAAATATAAGGGTTGCGCTCGTTGCGGGACTTAACCCAACATCTCACGACACGAGCTGACGACAACCATGCACCACCTGTCTCCTCTGTCCCGAAGGAAAGATACATCTCTGCATCGATCAGAGGGATGTCAAGACCTGGTAAGGTTCTTCGCGTTGCTTCGAATTAAACCACATACTCCACTGCTTGTGCGGGTCCCCGTCAATTCCTTTGAGTTTCAGTCTTGCGACCGTACTCCCCAGGCGGAGTGCTTAATGTGTTAACTTCGGCACCAAGGGTATCGAAACCCCTAACACCTAGCACTCATCGTTTACGGCGTGGACTACCAGGGTATCTAATCCTGTTTGCTCCCCACGCTTTCGCGCCTCAGCGTCAGTTACAGCCCAGAGAGTCGCCTTCGCCACTGGTGTTCCTCCACATATCTACGCATTTCACCGCTACACGTGGAATTCCACTCTCCTCTTCTGCACTCAAGTCACCCAGTTTCCAGTGCGATCCGGGGTTGAGCCCCGGGATTAAACACCAGACTTAAATGACCGCCTGCGCGCGCTTTACGCCCAATAATTCCGGACAACGCTTGCCCCCTACGTATTACCGCGGCTGCTGGCACGTAGTTAGCCGGGGCTTTCTTCTCAGGTACCGTCACCTTGAGAGCAGTTACTCTCCCAAGCGTTCTTCCCTGGCAACAGAGCTTTACGATCCGAAAACCTTCATCACTCACGCGGCATTGCTCCGTCAGGCTTTCGCCCATTGCGGAAGATTCCCTACTGCTGCCTCCCGTAGGAGTCTGGGCCGTGTCTCAGTCCCAGTGTGGCCGATCACCCTCTCAGGTCGGCTACGCATCGTCGCCTTGGTGAGCCGTTACCTCACCAACTAGCTAATGCGCCGCAGGCCCATCCCCAAGTGACAGATTGCTCCGTCTTTCCAGTTTCCTTCAGGCGAAGAAAACAATTATTCGGTATTAGCTACCGTTTCCGGTAGTTGTCCCAAACTTGAGGGCAGGTTGCCTACGTGTTACTCACCCGTCCGCCGCTAACTATCAGAGAAGCAAGCTTCTCTTCAAGTCCGCTCGACTTGCATGTATTAGGCATGCCGCCAGCGTTCGTCCTGAGCCAGGATCAAACTCTCCAATAAAGTATTGAAAAGAGCGATAAGCTCATTTTGAATCTGACGAGATTAAAAATCTCATTTGTGCTCCAGCCGATTCAAGCCAAGGCTTGTCTCAAACTTTCGCGTTCATTCTGCAAGCAGAATGTTTACTCACTCGTTGTTCAGTTTTCAAAGATCAAACTTGTTTCGTTACCGAATGTTGTTCTCTTCAGCAACTCTTATATAATATCATGTCCGAACCAACTTTGCAAGCTCTTTTTTTAAGTTTCTTTCGAAGCTTATTTTATTCGCTTGCCGCACCGTGTAAACCGTGTTTTCTTGGCCGGAATTAGAATATACCATGTACAGATTTCAATTGCAAGTTTTTTTTCAATAATGATAATCAACTCACATCATCAGCACAATATGTAATCTGACGCCTGTACATACAAATAACTCTCAGCATCCTTATTACGGTGCTTCTAATATACATATCCATTAAACATAACCAGGGAAGCCACTTCCACTGCGATTGCAGTGGACAATTGATTGTGACTAGCCCTAGTTTTCGGAGATCTCAGTTTTCTTTCCTTCTATAATAACTAAGAAAGTATATTCCTTAGGCTCAGCCCACATACCCCACTTCACTTCTCAGCGCTTACAATATGCGCTTACCAAGTAACGAAGCGATCAGTTCCACACCAAGCCTTGCCGTATGTCTATTGTGATCAAACAATGGATTCACCTCAACCAGTTCCATCGACGTAACTTGATTTGTGGAAGCAAGTATCTCCAATGCATAATGTGCCTCTCGGTAATTCAGACCACCAGGTACTGGGGTGCCCACACCCGGAGCTTCCCGCGGATCCAGACAATCCATGTCGAAGCTGACATGAATACCATCTGTCCCTTTTCCCGCTGTAGCTATTGCTTCCTCAATAACTTGCTTTATTCCCATCCGGTCAATATCATGCATCGTAAATGCTCGGATTCCCATTCCCTTAATCTGCTCTTTCTCATACTCATCCAGATCACGCAGACCAATATAGACCAAGTTGGACGGATCAATAAACGCGCCTGCTCCAGCAATGTGCGACAGATTGAATGCAGTATGCCCCAAGGATGCAGCCACACTCATCCCATGCATATTACCGGACAAGCTGCGTTCTTCCGTATTCAAGTCTGCATGCGCATCAAACCAGATCACACCCAAATTCGAATAATGTGCTGTTAGCCCGGCAAAAGTACCAATCGCTACACTATGATCTCCCCCAAGCACAAGTGGAAAAGCCCCCTCCTCTACTGCACCTGATACTTCACTACACACCTTCTCACTGACCTGACGTACCTCATTTAAGTGTTTTACACGATTTCGCTCAATAGGGGCAGCAGGTTCAGAAGGACAATCTACCCGCACTTCTTTGGAAAGCACTAACCCCAGACTCGCAATCTCCCGCTTCAGTCCAGCTGTAATCAATTCATCAGGCCCCAACTCTGCTCCACCTCTTGCTCCACCAAGTCCAAAAGGAACCTTAATGATAGCAATATTACACCGCACAGATGTTTGACTTGTATTAATAGAAGTATCTTTTATTCCACCATGGACATCATCATCATTTTTCATGTAGGTCAGCTCCCTCATTGGTGATCAACACCTGCTCAATTCTCTCCAGTGCCCAGTCAATCTCGGACTCTTTAATCGTCAGTGGTGGGGCAAATCGAATGGTTGTCTCATGGGTTTCTTTACACAGCAGTCCAGTAGACATCAACCGCTCACAATAAGGGCGGGCTGGTTCATGCAGTTCAACACCAATAAATAAACCTTTCCCCCGAATATCCCGTATGGCTGAACTGCGAATATCTCGAAGTCTTTTCATAAAATAGTTCCCCAGACGCTCCGATCGCTCAGCAAGCTTCTCATCTTCAAGAACATCCAGAGCTGCTATAGCCACGGCGCAAGCGAGTGGGTTACCCCCAAACGTAGAACCATGAGACCCCGGCTCAAACAAATCAAGTATCTCCGCATCAGCAGCGATAGCCGAGATGGGCATGACTCCTCCCCCCAGCGCTTTTCCCATAATCCAGATGTCTGGTTCAACCCCTTCCCAGTCGGAGGCAAAACGGCGGCCTGTTCTGCCAAATCCGGTCTGGATCTCATCAGATACAGTCAACACCTGCTGGCTCTTACACAGAGCAAAAGCTTCTGCCAAATATCCATCAGGCGGGATAACGATTCCAGCTTCGCCCTGAATAGGCTCTACAAGAAAACCAGCCGTATTTGGTGTAATGGCCTGCTTCAGCGCTTCAATATCTCCATAGGGAATAATCCGGAATCCAGGTGTGAACGGCCCAAAATCTTTTTTATACTCCGCTGAAGAAGAAAAAGAGGTAACCGTCAGAGTTCTTCCATGAAAGTTACCAGAGCATACGATAATCTCGGCTTGATTTTCCGGTACACCTTTGCAACGATAAGCCCATCTACGTACCGCCTTCACCGCAGTCTCCACCGCTTCCGCTCCTGTATTCATGGCGAGAATCTTCGATTTCCCCGTGAATTGTGAGAGTTTCTGATAAAAAAGAGAAGCTGAGCTGCTGTGGAATGCCCGTGATGTCAGCGTAACCTGATCTGCCTGATCCTTGAGCGCCTGTATGATCACAGGATGTCTATGACCATGATTCAATGCAGAGTATGCACTTAACATATCCATATAACGGCGGCCTTCAGGGTCTTCCACCCATACCCCTTCCGCCTGTTCAATAACAATAGGGAGCGGATGATAATTAGGTGCAGCATAACGCTCCGACCAGTCAATTAACATTTTGGAATCTGACATACACACCCAACACCTTTCCAAAATATTGTATACAAAATACAATAACAATGTATGCGATGCCATGGCCATTTACGACTACATCTCTCTTTTTCCACTCCAGCCTACTCCAAGCCTTTCTCGAATCCAATCCTTTATCCATAGTTAGCGAGAAGTAGAAAGTCTACGTTCCAACCAAGAGAGTAAATTAGCCAGTGTAAATGTGATTATAAAATAGAGGCCGGCAGCAACAAGCAGCGGAGCAAGCGGCTGGAACGTAACACCCTGAATCGTTCTGGCCGTGTATATAATCTCGGCTATGCCGATCATGGAGACAAGCGAAGAATCTTTAATGATAATAATGAATTCATTACCGATGGCTGGAAGCATGTTACGAAAAGCCTGCGGCAGTATAATATAACGAAGTGTCATACCATTTGTCATACCAAGGGAGCGCGAAGCTTCGGTCTGTCCTTTATCAATCGCTTGAATCCCGGCCCTGAACACCTCCGCCATATAAGCCGAGCTATTCATCGTCAGAGCTACCACCCCCGACATAAATGCCGGCAAGTTCACACCTACAACCGTCAGACCATAATGAATAATAAGAATCTGTACGAGCATTGGCGTTCCTCGAATGAGTTCAATATACGCCGATGCCACAAATTTAATTGGCCATATTCGGGATATTCGTATTAGCGCCATGATTACACCCAGCAACGTACCAAACAATACACCGAAGAAGGAAAGTTCAAGCGTGACCCACGCACTTCGTGCATAATCCTGCCAATGTTCTAATAGAAAGGAAAAATCTAAATTCACGGCATATCCCTCACTCGTCCGGTTTATTCGCCGAGCATCTCATTCGCTTCAACGACGAACCGTTCAATATCTCCGTTCGTTTTGAGCTTTTCCAATGTAGTGTTGATCTGATCCAGCAGCTTCTGATTACCTTTCTTCACCGCGATGGCCGAACCACCCTCGTCTTCAGCCTGTTCAACCTCCACACCTGCAATAACAAGCCCCTCTTGGTTCTTCACATACTGTTCAGCCACCGGCTTCTCCAGGATGAGCGCGTCTACACGCCCCGTCTGCAACTCCAGAATCAGTTCAGGTATTTTGGCCAGAGAAGTGAGCTTTGCTCCCTCTATTTCCTGAGCAATACCTTCCTGAATGGAACTCTTTTGTACACCAACCTGCTTGCCTGATAGATCATTCACAGACTTTAATGCCGTACCTTCCCCATCTCTAACAAGTACAGCCTGCTCTGCATAATAGTAGATATCCGTAAAATCAACGTTCTTCTTTCGTTCCTCGGTAGGGGTTAAGCCTGATATTACAAAATCAACCTTATCTGTACCGAGGGCCATAAGAAGGCCATCAAAGTCCATGTCCTCAATCTTCAGCTCGGCTCCCAGATCAGCCGCAATTGCTTTGGCAATCTCGATGTCAAAACCTACAATGGTATCTTTACCATCAATTTTCTTATGAAATTCATAGGGTGCATAGTCCGCACTGGTTCCAAGTACAATGACTTCCTTTTCCGCAGAGCTACTGCCCGAAGACGAAGTAGCGTCTGATCCGGTTCCTGTCGTTTTTTCCTGCCCACATGCGGACATGAATACAACCACTAACAACAGCATCATTGGCAAAAGCACTTTTTTCACACATCATACCCCTATTCTTTTTTTTGAATGAGTAACATAATGGTTTGTATACAATATACATAAGACAATATATGGACTTATATGTAAGTAATACTAACAAACATTCTGGTTTATCACAATCATTATTTAAACATTTATACGCTTTAATTCCATAAAATGTGATATATATAACATAGAATTTACATCGGCTGAAACATGAAGTTTGCTTGCCCAACTTCCCCCTCGGTGTTAAGATGATAAAAACTTGAAACTCCTGAACGGCGCGTACAGTACGGCCCCACACCCATCTATTTATTCACTATACATAGAAAGGAGGATTCGGTATGGAGGTACCCAAATACCGGTCCTTGAAAGATCACGTATACGATTACATTGCCCAGAAGATTCAAGACGGGACGTTGCTTCCCAACCAGAAGATCAACGAGGCAGAAATATGCAAAAAGCTGGACATCAGTCGCACGCCTACTCGGGAGGCGCTTTTCCAGCTGGCTTCAGACAATCTGCTGCAATACATCCCACGCAGGGGATTTATTGTCACTCCTTTTGATGCAGGCAAAAAACTGGAATTCTCCCAAGCGATCGGTGTGCTGGAGGCACTTGCTGCCACACTTGCAACAGACCACCTCAGACCATCTGAACTTTTGGAGATGGAAACTCTGGTTGTTCGAATGGACGAAGATATCAGCCAGCTTGATCTTGCTGCCTACAACAAAAACCAATATCAGTTCCATAATCTGTACATTCAGCGATGTGGTAATGCAACAGTCATTGAGATGTTAAACACATTGAAGAACAGTTTCATCCGGCAATCTTATGTTAGCGATAATAAACCAAAGCTATCTAAGGTACTGCTCGAAGTCAATGAAGAGCACCGGCAAATTTTAAGTGCTTTTCGAGCCAAAGATAAGAACCAACTGGAAGCCCTGCTCAAACACCACTGGCGGATTATCGACAACGATATGCTGTAGTACGTGCTGTCGAAACAAACCAAAGGCAACCCACACGATTGTGTGAGTTGTCTTTTTCCTATTTTTCGTTTTTGTCCTCCAACGGTGCCCTAGCCGCAAAAACAGCATATCCCAACTTTTTGCCGTATTTCGCGAGCAAACGATCATTGGTAAGACTCATACGCTGCATACGTTCATCCTCAAACCAATTCATATCGATCTCGCGATGTGGATCATGATCAACGCTCCATTTTGCCATGGATCGCGAATGTTCTTTGACCTCTACCTTGGTGAAACCACACTGCTTGAGGCGTTTTCTCCATGCTGTGGCCGTTACCAGGGTTCGTATACCGTAAAATTGCTTTAATCTGCGACACATCAATTCGGTCTTCTGGCCTGATAGAACCATCTCCCGATCCACCAAAAGTCCACCAGGCTTCAACACTCTTCTATACTCAGCAAGTGCACTCCGCCATGGGGTGAAGATCGTGACCGACTCCACAAATACCACGTCAAAATGATTTTCCGGAAAAGGTAACGATGTTACATCAGCCTGAACAAATTGAACATCCACCCGTTCTCGTCTCGCTCGCCGAACTGCCTTATCCAGCATATTGCGATGAAGATCAATCGCCGTTACCCGATATCCGCCTTTAGCCAGATAACACGCAGTCCTCCCAGTACCGCACCCTATCTCAAGAATATGATTACTCACAGGCAGAGATAAGCCATCCAGCAACTTCAATGTTGCCAAAAATCCTCCAGGATGGGCACTTCCCTCCCCTAACCGAGCCAGCATGTCATGATAATCCACGCGACATCCCCTCCTCACTTCTCCCAGTGTATGGAGTAGACTCAAAAACGGCTCCTCCCCATTCGTTTTTCCGGGTACTCGTCCATACCAATTGCTCTTCTTTTTACTATGATATACAAACCGTTGAATTCAAGCGGCAACCGCATCTAATGAGGAGGATTTGCATGTACAGAATTAATCGGGTATGTGAAGAAACGGTTTCTCCGCACGTTGGACGTTCCGTTTGTCTCGTTATGAACGACGGTAAGCATATGTATGGTACGCTTAGTCAATGTCGTGATGGCAAAATTTATTTGAACGGGTGTTTCGAGGGACCACGGCTGTGTTCAGTCAAATCCAAACAGCAACTGGTAAAAAGCAGCAAGAAAAACGCTGTTGCAACAAAAAAAGTTAAATCTTCGGCCTACGGTCGATATGGTTACGGAGGATACGGTGGGGGTTACGGCTATGGAGCAGGAATCGATCTGGCTCTGGTAGCAACATTGTTTCTGCTGCCGTTCCTGTTCATCTAAATTCCAATCTGATCGTTGTAAAAATTGTAGTCATAACAAAGACCCTTTTTGCTTATAGCGAAAAGGGTCTTTATCTTTTTCATATGATTCACATCAATTACACTATATTTTTCTGTTGAAAAATGATACAAAAAAAGGCATTCGCCAAAACGAATGCCGGGAACTTCATATTTAATACCCTTACCTTCGCACAGGGTGTCTATTTGACCTTAAAAAAAAACACCTCGTTAGAGGCGGGTAAGCTATGTTAAATCCGATTTCCTTTAGGCATCGTTTTCAGATTACTATTCGAATTCTCAAGCAATGGTAGCATCCTAGTCGTGCTGACCATCTCAGAAGCACATATCGGACAAGTAGGTACGTTATCAAACGCAAAATTGTCCCGCATCCATCCTTTGCACGTATCACTCGTACATTCCCAGATTGCCGCATCAGCTTGTGGAATCTCTTCCAACGGTTTTTTGCGATTATACATGACTTCTACCCCCTTTGTTATGGAAAAACATCTAACCGACGTTATTTCACAGAAGACTACACTTAGCGGAAGTTTAACGTCCCACCGGACTCCTGCCTCGACAACTAATGGGCCGACTTTTATATAACTGATCAAAAAAAAGAAGCTGCCTTTACCATTATAACATGTTAAAGGCAGCTATGCTTTAATTACAGTTTTACAACTTCTTCTGCTTGAGGACCACGGTTTCCTTGTACAATTTTAAATTGCACGCGTTGACCTTCGTCCAGCGTTTTGAAGCCTTCGCCTGTAATAGCGCTGAAGTGTACGAATACATCTTCTCCGCCTTCAACTTCGATGAAACCGAAGCCTTTATCAGCGTTGAACCATTTTACTGTTCCGTTTTGCATGTGAATTACACCTCCAAATAAAGATTAACATGTTCCTTTGTTCTTTGCAGCAAGCAAATAAAAATTCACACATTGAAAAAGGTACCAGTCATAAACCTATAAGTGATCGCCCTTTACAATATATGAATTAGGTTTTCCACTCTCTACAACTTGTTTTTATTATAACTCCATTTCAGCCAAAAAGCAAATCTTTGTATTTTCTTTTCAAACAGCTTTGGAAATACATGTTATTAACACGCGTGGGGCCAGGGTTTATCACGCTTATGTGCCTGGTCGCTTGCGTACGGTCTTATGAAAGGATATGCAGATCTAATCCATCTTATACATTTTTTATATAATATTCTGACATGCATATCCAACACAACCAATGAATCATCTTACTCCAGTATAACACACTATGTCCATGCCCACATAAATGCATCCCGATCCCAGGCGATCTGCCCACGATGAAGCTTTCGGAAAGCCTTCTTCACTTCCTTGGACAATGATGTATTGCCGTTCTCGTTCACAAAAACAAACTCTTCGCCAAAATGGGTCTTCACATATTCTATGGCAGCTTCCTGATGAAGTGTTCCTGTGAATTTAATCTCCTGTACCATCCATTCCGCTACACCTTGTGCTGTCTTCTCCACTATATCACCTACTGTCTAAACCTAATGTACGGATAGGCAGACCTCGTATCATGAACATATCTGTCTTCCCGTCAGACTGAAGTATACCATGATCCAACTGCTGACGGGAAACTGTATGATAACTACTTTCAAGCAATACCCGCAATACCCTTAATGAACAACCGTATTCGCTTGCTCACTCCCTTTGGATGGAATGGACGAATTTGTTCGAATGCTCCACACTAACCATGCACAGTAAGCAATCAGTACTGCCAGTATAAACAGATCGTAAGGGAGTGTACCTGTGTCCTCCAGATCATTCCCTAGAAATTGAATCAGATTATGTATGAAATGAAACAATATAAGCGGTACGATATTTCCGTTCTTCAGCATCAATAACGCCAGTACAGCTCCCAGGAGCAGCGCATAGATCAATTGTATGATCGTATCCGTCATATCCTGACCAGACAATGCGTTCAATAGATGTGTAATGGAAAACAAGATGCTGGAGGTCACAACTGCGGCCACTGCACTTTTTTGAAGCAAGGTCTTGAAGATAAGCCCCCGATAGATCGTTTCCTCAACAAAAGCTACGAGCAAGGTAAAAAAGATGAAAAAGGCTACCCGTGACAAGCTCAGCTCCCCAAATCCTTTCAGGGCAAGTGTACCCAGTACAAGGAGTAGTGGAATATAATACTTTGCATGGCCAGCTGGGATACTTCGCAAAGATCGGAAGCCAGTCTCTCTCCACTTGCGCCTTAACGTCAGATAGATCATCAGAACAATGGCGATGGGTGTAAAGGAAATGAGTACAGGGGAAGTGTAGTCGAGTTGTTTTATCGTTGCAATGGCCCCTGCTGCAAATACGGCTAACAGGAGAAGCAGCTCAATAATCACAACGGTGAGTACAGGTTTCCGCTCGGAAAAGGAATGTTTTGGCTTGGCTTGCGGATTAATCATACATTTGCCTACCTCGTTTCATTTATGTTTTCCGTTGTCATAAGAACTTATATGCCAATATAGTTGTATCACATTATCCGTATATTGAATATTCCTATTATGGATAAAACTATAAAAGTAACAAAAAAGAGACTTATCCTGACTTCTTTTCCCCTAAAATCAGGTATGGCTTATACCTTTATCTGTCCATTATAGTATTACAAGAGTTCAAAGTTGCAGGGGTGTGGCGACTCTTCAGCGTCTTATATCTATGAAGTACCCATAACGATAGACTCACAATGCATAATGAAATCAGGGGGATACTATGAAAGCATTCTTTCAGCGCTGGGGGCATTTACTGGCTATTCTGTGCATACCGCTCCAAGGCTCCATTTACGTATTTCTAGGCAGCAACACCGGAAGTGATGTCTTCTACAATTATGCTTGGATTGACACACAGATTCCTTTTCTCAAAGAATTTATTTATCCGTACATTAGCTGGATGCCCATTCTGTATCTTGGATTTCTCTATTTGGGTCTGACGAACAAGTCGCTATTCTGGCGTACGTTGATTACCTATAATGTTGGTGTCATGGCTGCCAATGTCTGTTTTGCGGTGTTTCCTACCCATGTCCCGCGCCCGGAGATCGGCGGAACTGATCTGAGCAGCGTGTTAGTACAGTTTATCTATACCAATGATGCGCCCTTCAACTGTTTCCCAAGTGTTCACGTTCTGACCAGCTATTTGCTGTTTATTGTGATTAACAGACACTTGAACTTTAGGCCTTTGGCACGGATTTCTTGGTCGGTATGGCTGTGGTTGATCATTGCTTCAACGGTGTTTGTAAAACAGCATTCCTTGCTGGACATCGCTGGAGGCATTTTGTTTGCTGAGGCCGCGTATTGGACTGTACATGTCTTTGCTCTTCGTCTTGGGCAGGCACGAAAAAAAGGCAAGCAGCCACTCACAGCTTCTAACCCAAGCAGTCATGTATAACGACATTTATTGATGTAACAGGTGGGATGATGATCCTGCTATACAGCAAAAGAGGGCATAGGCCCTCTTTTTTTGTACTCATTTAATTAAACCTACTTATATAGAAGAACTTTATTTGGGTTGGACTACGCGTTTCACGCTATAGGTGGTCGTTCATGAAGAAGGTCAGACGGTGGACTTCCGGTTATACGTTTGAATATGCGGTAAAAATAAGACAGGTCCCGGTAGCCGAGAAATTCGGCAATTTCCTGGATGGAGAGTTGTGACTCAGTGAGCAGATATATGGCTCGTTTCATCCGTTGATCATGGACATATTGACTGATGGTCTGATTTGTCATGCTTTTGAATAATGCGGCAGCATAATTGGGAGTTTTATTGATCTCGTCCCCGAGTTCTTCCTTCGTCACTTTCTCCCGATAATGCCGCTCAATATATCGCTTCATCCGTTCAACATGATTATGCCTCTCCGGCGGGATAACTCCACGATCAAGCTCCCTGTTCATATAAATCAACACTTCCATCAATAAGGCTTGGCTCATCATGACATAATAAGACGGACGCTCCTGCCATTGTTGATAAATAGCGCTCATGCGTTGATGGATCAGTTCGTAACATCCAGGTTTATGCCGCAAAGCCTCATACCGTTCCAGTGCAGGCAGAGTTTCGGTATGGTCGCGTTGCAATTGAATTACAATCTGTGTGTGCGTTACTGTAGGAATACTCTTGCCGTAATATGGGGTACCACCTGGAATGAGGAGCAATTCCCCCTTTTCCATGATCTGTTTATCACCGTTCACCCAATATACACATTTTCCATAAGTAACCAAGCTAAGCCGCCAAGTTTCTTGAGATTGCACAGCTTCTTCGTACCAACCGACACCATTAATATGTCGTACTTCAAGTGGAGTGACCATAACACACCTCATTATCGGACTATACTCTAATCATTGTACTATAGTTCATACCCTGATTCGACAGAAAACGCTACAATACACATATAAGCTTAAATATGAGGAGGAAATTAGCATGTTAAAAACAAAAATTATTTGTACCATGGGACCTGCTTGTGACTCAATCGAATTGTTAAAAGTAATGATTCAGGAAGGTATGACCGTTGCCCGTCTGAACATGGCTCATGGCGAACTGGAAGATCACGTTACACGGATTAATAATATCCGCAAAGCAGCTTCCGAACTGAACACCTATATACCGATCATGATGGACATCAAAGGGCCGGAAGTACGTATCGGTAAACTGAAAGAAGCATCCTGCCATCTGCAAGCTGGTAAAGAGTTGATCCTGACTACCGAAGAAATTCTTGGTGACGCTGAGCGTATCTCGGTAAACTATCCGGAACTGAACCTCGTTGTGAAACCTGGCGATCGTATCCTCATCGATGATGGCCTTGTGGATCTGACTGTACTGTCTGTGGAAGGATCCGATATCCATTGTAAAATCATCAGTGGCGGCATTCTGAAACCACGCAAAGGGGTTAACTTGCCAGGAATCAAAACGACATTGCCAGGTGTAACCGAGCGTGACGTTATGCACATCGGATTTGGGATCGAAAACGATATCGAAATTATCGCAGCATCCTTTGTTCGTAAAGGTGATGACATCCGTGAAATCCGCAGCATTTTGAAAGAACGCGGTGTAGACCACGTTCAGATCATCTCCAAAATCGAAAACCAGGAAGGTATGACCAACCTGGACGATATTATTGAAGCATCTGACGGCATCATGGTAGCTCGTGGAGATCTCGGGGTTGAAGTTCCGATCGAAGACGTACCAATGATGCAAAAAGAAATGATCGATAAATGTAACCGCGCTGGTAAACCAGTTATCGTAGCTACACACATGCTGGAGTCCATGCAAGTGAACCCACGCCCTACTCGTTCCGAAGTTAGTGACGTGGCCAATGCTGTACTTCAAGGTGCTGACGTTGTGATGTTGTCCGGTGAATCAGCTGCTGGTAAATATCCGGTACAATCTGTGCGCACGATGGCTGCTGTTGCTCGCCGTGCTGAAACGATGATCGACTACAAAGAGCAATTCGCACAAAAATCGGCTCAACAGATCGCTGATATTACTGAAGTTATCAGTCAGGGCGCTGTAAGTTCTTCCCTCGTACTGAATGCAAAAGCAATCATCACTTCGACTGAGAGTGGATTCACAGCACGTATGATCTCCAAGTATCGTCCAAAAGCACCAATCATCGCAGTTACACAACATGAAGAAGTATTGGCGAAAATCTGCCTGCTCTCAGGTGTCATTCCGGTTATGGGCGACAAAGTAACGACAACGGATGAAATGTTCGAATCGGCTACGCGTAACGCAATCAAAACTGGTTACATTGAAAAAGGTGACATCATTGTATTGTCCGCTGGTGTTCCAATCGGTCAATCCGGTAATACAAACCTGATCAAAGTTCAACAAGTTTAATTCAATAGCTGAAACTGAAGCTATACATTTTAGCTATAAAATAGAAATACAAAAAACCACCGGGAGCAGAAATGCTTCCCGGTGGTTTTTTGTTGATGTTGTTGCCAATGATCGTTATGTTACAACAAACGGCTTCGAGATTATAGATTCCTCGAGTAATTAACCAGATCCTGTGACATGGTGTTGATCTCATCCATTGAAGCATTCACCTGTTGTGTCAGAGCAGCTTGATTTTGCGTTAACGTGGACATATTACCGATGTGCTCAAGAATCTGATCAATCAATGTTTTCATTTTCTGCATGCTATCTTCGATATTTACTGTGGCCTCCGAACTGTGATCAGCCAGTTTCCGCACTTCACCTGCAACGACGCCAAATCCCAGTCCCAGCTCTCCCGCTCGTGCAGCTTCAATGGCTGCATTCAACCCCAGCAGATTGGTCTGACTGGCAATCTCTCGAATAAACACGGTGATATTCTTCGTATCATCTGCACTGCTTTTCACTTGAATGGCCGCATCGGCGGATAACTCCTGTGCAGTAACCAGATCCTGTGCCTGATCGGTGATCGAGTTGATTCCACGTACCATCTCGCCAATGGACTCCGACAATTGTTTTGTTTTCAGATTCATGGCCTCCACGATCTGTTCCTTATTCTTCTCATGGGTAACATCTCGAATGGTTCCAGCTACACGGAGTGGTACTCCATCCTGATCCCGAATGGTCTCCCCACCCGCGTGATACCACCGATACTCCCCGTCTTTGCGCTGCAGACGATAATCCAGATCGTACGGCGTACGACCACTGTAATCGTTCATGTGTCTGGCAAATTCGTTGATCGTCCGATCATGGTCTTCCGGATGAAGTCGGCTGCTCCAGCTGCTGAACACATTCGGGAAATCCTGCTCGTCTTTAAACCCTAACTCTTTACGGAACTGGGGTGACCACCAAAATTCATTGTTTGGATTAACTACATCTCCAGCCACAACGGTCATATCCCACGGTGCCTCCACCAAGGCGCGGTTAACCAGATCATATCGGGTGACGAGTGCTTCCAGCTCATCAGACTTGCTCTTCTCCTCATGAATATCAAACATGATGCCCAGAAGTTTGACCGGAACTCCAGCCTGATTTCGGATGACTTGTCCAAGGCATCGGAACCAGCGAATTTCTCCACTTTTTGTAATCATACGGCTGATGACGTTATAGGCAGTTGTTGCTTTTGTGTCATTCACATGTTTCATAATCTCCTGCACCAGTTGGGGTCTGTCATCCGGATAGATCGATTTCGCCCAGCTTGCAAATGAATCGGGATAATCCTTGGCATTATGGAAGCCTAACATTTGGCGGAATTCATTCGAAAATGAAACGATATTATTGTTATCCAGTGGATCACCGGCAACAATTTCAGATTCCCATAATCCCACATTCATTGCCTGATTCAGCATTCTAAGGCGCATTTCCACGTCTTCGTTTTGAGCTTTCATCATATGTACTGCTTTTTTGATATTACTAGCTATTTCATCAGTATCCTGAAACTCAATGCCATCTTCGATCCATGTGTCATAGTTGCCCTTTTCTGCGTTTGCTACCAGTTTACGACTATACTCCAATAATTTCTGATGAGTATCTGTACGAAGGTGTTTGGTCGATTCAGTACGTTTACGAAACATGCTCATTTCTCCTCTTAGCTCATATGATATATATTTCGACATTATCAGACATTAAGTGTAGAGCAATGGTCTTAATTTTGTATAAAAACAAGAACCAGCGCTGAAACAGCACTGGTTCTTATATTAATTGCCTTTATTTTTTATGAAAATAAATCTTAAATGACTACCTCTTCCCAACTACCAGCCAAAATTCAGTGTTTTCCCCGTCTCCACCCAAGTTTTGATGCTGCTTAGAATCATCCACCAGCTGCTCTGTGCATTCGCAATGGAAGGATGGTTATCTGTAAATTGATCGTTGATCAGCGTCAGCTTCGTACACTCACCTACCGTTTCCAACTGGAAGACCACTCTGGATTGAAGCTCGGCATGATTCGCATGGTACGACGGTCCAGGATGCTCCTGATAACTAAGTCTGGACAACGGTTCAAATTCCAATATATCTCCATACACATGGACAGTCTCCGCACCATCATTGCCCGGTCCTACATAAGCAAACGGCTGACCTGGTTGGAAATTGGTGCGAAGTTCGCTGCCGAAAAAGCTGTTCCGAGTGCCGTCTGGTGATATTAAAGCATTCCACACCTCTTCCAGTCCTGCATTGATATAGAATTCATATTTCAGTTCCATGGACTCACTCCCTTTATGTATTGGATAAGCGATCTGCCAACCTCGCACTCCTATCCTATCGTTATACCCCAAAGGCCGTATTGTAAAAACGCGACAACAGGTAAAATATAAGCTCTTTATGTTTTCGGGAATGTAATACCATAATCCAAATGGATTGCGCCCATATAGTGCTTTCCCAGAAGATCAGATATACTAAACTGGAATGAAATAACAGGAGTTGTTCAATATGACTGGAACGTCACAATCCTCATTGTTACCCTATCAACAAATGATTCAGTTGCTGCAGAAAGCGGGTTGGTATGAGAACCGATGCGTTGACATCTCGGCATACATAGAGCAGTGCCCTACATCCGCAGATTTATTTCCGGCTGCCCGATCGTTTCTAGAAGAGTTTTGGGGAATAGATGAAATTATATATTTTAAATACTATAGCCACATCTCTGGGGAAGTGCTGGCTGAAAGCCCCTGGCATGAATATGAAGTTCATTTTATTCCGAATGCTGAAGAGACACTACGTTGTTCCACAGAGATGCATTCGATCTTGAAATACGCTAATGAAGATTGTTATTGTCTTGGATTAACCGGATACTACTATTCCGCAGTCACAGCCATTGGCCGTTCGGGCAAACTGTATCTGTTACACGACTATGATCCAAACGTACATGCATTCGATAATCTGATTGACAGTATGATACATGAACTTCACATGCATAAGCTTGTTCCCCATTCACTCATGGGATGGAATCAGAAAGGAAATGAGATATGAGCCAATCAACGAATATTATGGGCATCCCTTTTCCCAATGTAACGATGGATCAAACCGTTGCGATCCTTGATAAAGTCGTAGATCAGGAAAGTACTGAACTATTCCATGTCATCACAGGTAATCCCGAGATTGTTATGTCCTGTCAAAAGAATGCCTCTCTTCGGAAAGTCGTCGATCAAGCCGGGTTGGTCACAGCTGACGGTGCTGGCATTGTGATGGTATCCCGTTTTCGGGGCGGTCAATTGACTGAACGGGTAACCGGTTGTGATCTGCTGTTTCGTTTATTAGAGGAAGGCAATCAAAAACACTGGTCATTCTACCTGTTGGGAGCAGAGGAAAGTGTCAGTGAAGAGGCCGTGAAAGTTATTGCGCAACACTACCCCGGAGTTATCGTAAAAGGTAGACACCATGGTTACTTCCAGGCAGATGAGGAACAACAGATTGTGGAAGAGATTTGTACTGCTCAACCAGACTTTCTTATCGTGGCTCTTGGCGCCCCCCATGCGGAACACTGGATTAACAAGTATCGCCACCAGTTGAACGCTCGTGTAGCCATAGGTGTTGGAGGCAGTCTCGATATCGTGGCTGGCAAAACCAAACGTGCCCCTGCGATATGGCAGAAGCTTAACCTGGAATGGCTCTATCGCCTCCTCAGTCAACCTTCGAGATGGCGCAGGCAACTCGTTTTACCCCGCTTTGCTGTGCGGGCATTGTTGTTCAGAGAACCTAAATAATGTGAGATGAGCAGTACACCAGAGGAATACTTACACTCTAGACATCCCCATGGTGAGCGCCGAGGGCTGATCAATTAGAAACCTGTCCTGAAAATCAGGACAGGTGAATGACTTCTATGGTATCCCCCGTATGAATTACACCCTCCCGTTCAACCGAGCACACGATTCCACGTTTTTTGCGCGCCGCAGGCACGAATTTTTTGCGCAAACCGTCCTGTTCGTAGAATTGTTCAATCATTTTCCCCGGATGTACACAGGGAAGGTTCTCCCCTTCGCATATTAACCCTGTTCCGTTTGGAAATAGGAGCCGCGTTCCAGCAGGCAGTTCCGTCAATCGATCAATGCCACGAACCAGTATATTGGCACCAAGCCACTCTGGACGCACTTCAGGAATGTTCATTTTCTCAGCAATAAGAGCACATTCTTCCTCAGACACAATACTGATCTGGCGGCGATTCGCAATCGGTGTGCCACGCTTGTAGATTTTCTGACGTGAGTCCGCCGGACGAAGCAGACCATAATGACGGTCACCCGGAATTCCTGCAAGCTCAATGTCGATAAAAGGTACAACTCGGGTCACAAATGTGGATGGATCATCAGCCAACATGACGAATTGAACTGTTCCCATAGTAATCTCCTCCCTTTCCTGAGCAATATTACTTCTTTATTGTTCATTATTACCCAATGAATGGATTGTCGACAATCGGCGTATGCTTAGCTTTGTAACCATTTTTTAATTTCAACATCATAACTCAACTGGAAAACAATAAAAATTTAAATAATACGCAATTAAATTGTTACAAATCAAATTTGCTCTTTCCGTTCTTGTTGCAAACATTTATACTAGGATGGACAAGTAAATAAATTACATATCAGAAAGCAAGGTGTTTCCTTTGATTAGTATCATTTTTGTAGCTCTTGTAGCTGTCGAACACTTCTATATCATGGTGATGGAGATGTTTATGTGGACTCGTCCACGCACAATGAAAACCTTTAATCTCACGCCGGAATTCGCCAAATCCACCAAATCTCTCGCGGCCAATCAAGGTCTTTACAATGGATTTCTCGCGGCAGGTCTGATCTGGGGACTCGTATATCCGGATGCTGCCGTTGGACAGCATATTCAGATTTTCTTCCTGGCGTGTGTGATTATCGCGGCTCTTTATGGAGGAGCAACTTCTTCACGGTCGATCATTATCAAACAAGGTTTGCCTGCGATCATTGCGTTGTTGCTCGTTCTGTTCCTGTAATTTCTGTCGAATGGTGCATTGCTTCGATTCATGTTAACTCCTTTATGGTAAGGTAGTGAATAGATAGCAGTGTACAATGACCAGAATCGTTCTGGAATTGGAAGGAGAACATGTCATGGGATTGTTTGACAAGCTTCGGCGGCGCAAAAAGGAAAAAGTACCTGCAGGTGGTGCTGTCGAATCGACGAATTACAGTGAAACCATCGTGGGTTTTGTCCTGCTGGAGCGTGATGATTGTGATTTTGACCTCTTCATCAGGAACATGAAGAACGAATGGGATATCGAGATTGAAGAACGCCCAGAGGAGGGCAATCTCTTTTTCGAAGTGAATGGAATGCAGGTGGTATGTGCCCATATTGCCGCGCCTGTACCCGACCGTGAAGTTGAGGAGAATGCCAAACTCAACATCCTTTGGCGAGAAGCGGAGCAAGTTACCTCACGGCACCAGTCTCAGATTATTGTCTCTGTTCTGAACGCAACAAATGCTATTGATGGACATGTTCTGTTCACTCAAACAGCGAGTGCCTTATTACAGTTGGATCACGCGCTGGCCATATACATGGCCCCACTTGTTGTTGAAGCCAGTCAATATGTCGAAACCAGCCGTGGGATCAAACATGATGAGTTGCCAGTCTCGCTCTGGATTTTCATCGGATTATTCCAAAATGCCGAAGGCGCTTCAGCTTACACTTACGGACTACGTAACTTTGGTAAAGAAGAGATGGAGATTATGCAATCGTCGGAGTCCTTAAGCGATGTATTTGAGATGATGTTCATGACCACAACGTATGTGGTTGAGAACGACGTCACACTGCATGACGGGGAAACACTTGGTTTCTCGGCAGAACAAAAGCTGAGCATTTCCCTTTCCAAAGGTGTAGCAACGGAAGGTAACAGTTTGAAGATTGGCTTCTAATTTACGTAGGATTTTCAATTTATCATATTACAGTTATAGAAGCCGTCTGGAGTTCATTCTCTGGGCGGCTTTTAGCTATTCAACCTTCCTCCCAATGACGATATGATAACAATCCCTGAATTTAACTCCCCTAGGAATAAGTAGTCCATAAGAACCACTATATTGTGAATTCAGTTTTCATTATCGCTATAAAAAGGTATAATTAATAGGCTTATAGTCTCATATATTACATATTATTTTATTATCGAGGAGTTGCCTACATGTCTGTTAGACGTTTGGATTCAACTAAACCTATTATTGAAATTATCTGGGAAGGTATTGTTTTTCCTGAACATGTCGAACAAACGAATACAGAAATCCAGAGAATAGCTGAACAATTGGGAAATTCGTTTGATGTGCTAGTAGATATGCGGAACATGAAGGCTTTCCCTCAGGATACCAAAGAAAAAATTGTGGAACACCAGAAATTACTGACACATTGGGGTATGAAACGAGCCAGTGTAGCGGTAGGTGGTGCAATCGCCAAAATGCAATTGAATCGGATTTCCAAAGAATCGGCGCACCAGACTGAATTCCAATGGGAAACGTATGACGAGGCTTTGGCATTTTTGTTGAAATAATATTGAAGTGCTACGGACTTAGTATAATAAGAGAGATACCGATGCTGTACATGGCACACAGAAAGAGGCGTTCCCATGAGGAAACGCCTCTTCTTTTGCAGTTCCACGTGGTTTACTCAGTTTTGGCAGTGATCCGACCGCTCATCATTTAAGATTCAAGTTTACTTACACGCACCATCGTTACTGATGTACCATTTAGGGACTCCTCCACAAATCCTAACCGCTTATATAAGCGAATCGCTTGGTTATCCGGGTCAACACTGAGCGAGACTGCTGCAATTCCCCGCCGTTCAACCTCATCTAATGCGGTCTGAAGCAGTAAGGTACCTACTCCTTTTCCACGTGCATCTTCCGTTACAGCCATCCCCATCTCTGGCGTAGCTGCATTCACATAACCGTATCCCGCATTCTGATCCGTATAGAATCTTAATGTTATTGAACCTAGTCTCTTGCCCTGCTGGTCAACTGCAACATACCCGAAATCCCCTTCTCTTCCCCAGTCTTCAACGTATTTGGACAGTCCGGGAGTATGAATACTTTCGATTGGAAAAGCTTCATCACCTTCTCTTCTATGCAGGGATGCGTATAACATCTCCCACAGGAAAGGGATATCCTGTTCTTCAATAGGGCGTATATAATAGTTGGATATGATGGTCATATTTGCTCCTCCTTCAGCTTTTCAAAAAGGCGGTCCATCTCATTCAGATTAAACTCATTGGTAATCTCGTAGTCCTCAAATTTGTCTCTCGTTTTTGCCTCGCTGTAGATTGAGATGGACTTTTCATTATAAAACGTCAGTCCAAATCCATCGGTAAAGCGACCTTCTTTATTAATGGTAAGTCGCCACTCATAGTAATGCGGATTCCTTTCGGAAACGTCGAATTCCCGTACTCTTTTAAGATCAACATCCTTTAATAGCTTCAGCATATCTCTAATCTCATTGGGATCTGTAATCGTCACTTCATCATCTTCATTATCCGGATCTGTACTTGAAATTTTCCTAATCGTCAGTCGATCCAATGTATCCAGCATCGTCATATGATCTGTGACCTCTGCTCGAAACGTCGTATGTTTGCTGGGGATATACTTAGTATATTGACCAGAGGTATACATACGCACTGCAATAGCTAAAAAAACAATAATCATGGCGATACCCATAATCATCTTGATTCGTTTAGTCATCCCAATCCCCTCTCTATACCTACACAAAACATATAAATTGGTAATTATTGATATATTCCAGTATAACATCTCACTTCTTCTGTTCCAATGTCATTTCTTATCTCTGGTCCCTCAATTACGATGACGTTTTGGGCTACACTAAAAATTAAAGATTTAAATGAACAAGCCGCGTTCTCCCATAGGGTAAACGCGGCTTGTTTGTTACTTTGTTATATTGTTTTATTACCTATTCAGAACGAGGTAAGACGATAACACTTATCCCGAGCCATGAATATGACACTCGTAGACTTGGCCTCACGTCTGTTCAGCGTACGCCGAAAACTATTTGTTTTCAGCTCAATACACGACCTGCTGATTCTCGGATAACCAGCTCGGGCTTCAGGACAATCTTCTGCGGTTCTTTTCGCTCATCCTTTAACTCTTCAATCAACAGATCTACAGCGCGATGTCCCAGTTCTTCAATTGGCTGGGCAACGGTCGTAAGCGGTGGACTGGTCACCGAAGCCAGAATGGTATTATCAAACCCGATAATCGACACATCCTCTGGTACGCGTAGCCCCAGCTCTTTGGCTGCCTGAAGTGCACCAATGGCCTGAATGTCATTACAACAGAACAAACCTGTCGGGTGATCCTTCTCACCGAGCAGCAGTAACGCCTCTTTTTTGGCCCAGCTCAGGTCAGCTGCCGATTCTCGGATTTGATTCGGTTCCAGCGTATGGCCTGCCTTAATCAGTGTTTCACGGAATCCACGTACACGTTCCTGACTGCTGCTGACTTTGGACGGTTCCGACAGAACTGCTACACGGGTGTGTCCAAGTTCAAGCAGATGATCGGCTGCGAGTGCTCCGCCAAGTATGTCGTCAATAGTGACCGTATGTACCGACAGGGATGGCATATGACGGGCAATCAGAGCAACAGGGATAGACTGCTGCAAGAGGGGTGACAAAATTTCTGCATTATCGACCCCGGTTCCGATCATCATGCCATCGACCCTTTTTTGCTGGAGCAGATTCAGGTAACGCTCTACCCGCTCGTCCTTATTATCCGTACTGCAGATGACCACGCTGTAACCCAATTGACGGCTTCGATCCTCCACGGCTCTTGCGAGTTCTGCGAAATAAGGGTTTGAGATGTCCGGTACGAGCAGCCCCAATGTATACGTCTGCTTCCCTGTAAGTGCAGCTGCGATCGCACTGGGTTGATAGTGAAGGCGTTCCATGATCTCCATAATCTCAGCGCGCCGCTTCTCGCTGATCTTGCCTTTGCCATTAATGACCTGCGAGACGGTTGCAATGGATACACCCGCCTCGCGTGCTATATCGTATATGGTTGCTTTCATTGTTGTTCCCCATTTGTGCTATATATAAGTTTCGTTATACATAGATAATTGTTCTCTTCTCATTATGCAGGGGGAAGTCTGCATACGCAACTTGAAGCCAGCACAATGTGCGTAGCATGAACTGTTTTACTTTTTCATCAACCACTCATGGTCAGGATCGTTATGGAATTTCCAGGTCCGGGTTGGTCCAGCCATCACGTTCAGATAGTAGACCTCATACCCTGGAGGAGCGCCTACCGGATGATATCCGTCCGGAACAAGCACCACTTCTCCGTTTTTCACTGCTAGCGTCTCGTCCACAGAACGATCGTCCGTGTATATGCGCTGAATGGCAAATCCCTGCTCAGGCTGTACACGGAAGTAATACGTTTCTTCCAGCAAAGATTCATCCGGGAGAGCGTCCCGATCATGCTTATGTGGCGGGTAACTGGACCAATGCCCATCTGGCGTGAATACCTCAACAACGAGCAGACTGTCCGCTTCTTTTTGTTCCGGCAAAATATTGTGAATCTGGCGTTCCAGATTGCCATATCCTCGTGCCTCTACCCCTACATCTTCCGGTGCAATGAGACGAGCCGGGTACGTGCCTTTACCGGGTGCAACACATATAGCGATTTCCAGTTCGGTACGTGCTGTGATCTGCACTTGATCGGAAGTTGAGACGTAGACCGAATACGGCGGAATTTTCTCGAAAACACTCATTCTTTTTCCGATATTATCCCATGTGTGCTCC
Organism: Paenibacillus sp. FSL E2-0151; assembly: GCF_037993015.1. Taxonomy (NCBI): domain Bacteria; kingdom Bacillati; phylum Bacillota; class Bacilli; order Caryophanales; family Paenibacillaceae; genus Paenibacillus; species Paenibacillus sp. FSL E2-0151. The sequence goes on along the minus strand of NZ_CP150308.1, from coordinate 366,634 downwards.
CGGGTACTTACATTGGCGAAACCACTGAGAAGCACCACACAGAGTTCCTGATCACCGCTCTCACGGGTTAGCGTCTCCCCCTCCGCCAGCTTCGCTACCTGAAAGCCAACATATTCCCACCCCGCCGACTCCGGTGTTACGTTTATAAGTGTACCGTCTCCCTCCGGGTTGACCACGGGTTTCACAATACGTTCTGACATCTTGCCATCCACTCCTTTCTGTAGTCGTCCACAACAACCTGATACTTATAAAAAACAAAAACTTGGACCATTCTTACGCTCTATTAGAAAAAAGTGACTTTAATCATCCACCTATGGCGTTGCCGTTTGCGATTCCAGTGACACCCCAGGGACTTCACTCAGCTTCACAGGTCTTCCCCGCTCCATGGACATTTTTGCTGCCAGTGCAATTCGTTCTGCCTGTACTGCATCATGGCCATCAACGATAACCGGTGTATCATGAATGATTGCATCGATAAAGAGGGCTGTCTCCTGTACATATGCTTCATTGTAGCGTTCCAGGAAAAAGTGTAACGGTTTGTCGCGCATGAGCCCGGCCGCTGTACTGATCTCAGCCGTATTTGGATGATCATTCGCCGCTGCGGCGCTGCCCTTCGAGCCAAATACTTCAACACGCTGATCGTATCCGTATACTGCCTGACGGCTGTTATCAATAACACCAATCGCTCCATTGGCAAAAGTCATCGTTACAATCGCTGTATCCACGTCACCATGTTCCGCAAAAACCGGATTGATCAGCACGTTGCCCTGAGCGTACACTTCTTCCACTTCACTCCCGGACAGATAACGGGCCATGTCAAAATCGTGGATCATCATGTCCATGAAGATCCCGCCAGACACCCGGATATACTCCGCAGGCGGTGGACTCGGGTCGCGAGACGTAATTTTGATAATATGTGGATCACCAATCGTACCATCCTGCACATGCGCACGTATCCGTCTGAAATTGTGATCGAAGCGGCGGTTAAATCCAATTTGCAGCTTCACGCCAGCCTTCTGAACTGCCGCTACCGCCGCTTGGGTCTGTGCCAGATCCATGCTGACCGGCTTCTCGCAGAAGATATGTTTGCCCGCCTGGGCGGCCTGTTCGATCAGCGGCACATGTGTATCTGTTGAAGAACAGATCAGCACCGCGTCTACATTAGGCATCGAGATCAACTCGCTGCTGTTCGTTGTTACAACAGGGATGCCACGACTGGAGGCCCAAGCCTCCAATTCAGGACCTGCAAATAAGTCACTGATTCCCACAATCTCGGCATGCGGGTTACGCAGGAGATTGTCTGCATGAATTTTGCCGATCCGTCCAGCACCGATGATGCCAATTCTCACTTTGTCCTTGCCCATTCCGTTATCCTCCCTATGTGCGTCCATATGGGCTGGGCGTTCCCCTTAGCCCGAGTGATGCTCTGGTTGTTACCAGCGCGCCGTTACCATCTTCTTGCGAGTGTAGAATTCAACACCATCCGTACCATTGGCATGTAGATCACCATAGAAGGACTTTTTCCAACCGGAAAACGGGAAAAATGCCATTGGTGCAGGTACGCCCAGGTTAATACCCAACATGCCCGCATCAATCGTTTCACGGAATTGACGCATACTCGCCCCGCTGCGAGTGAACAGACACGCCCCGTTGGCAAAGTCGGAACGGTTCGCAAGCTCAACGGCTTCCTCCAGCGTAGACACTCTTGCCACCGAGAGTACCGGAGCAAAGATCTCATCCTGCCAAATTTTCATATTGCTATCAACTTGGTCGAATACCGTAGGCCCTACAAAATAACCGGATTCACCTGTCGCCTGATCCTTACGTCCATCCCGAATCAATGCCGCGCCTTCCTGCTCTCCGGCTTCAATGTAACTGAGTGTACGCTCTTTATGTGGTCCACGGATGACAGGACCAAGGAACACGCCCTCATCCATGCCGTTACCAATGGTAATGCGGTCTGCCGCTTCCACCAGCTTTTGTACCAGTTCGTCAGCCACATCACCCACAGCTACAACAACCGCACATGCCATACAACGCTCCCCTGCTGAACCAAAAGCTGCACTGGTAATCTCTTTCACGGTTAGATCCAGATCGGCGTCCGGCATAACGATGGAGTGGTTTTTGGCACCAGCCAGTGCCTGTACCCGTTTGCCATGCTTGGATGCAGTGGTGTAGACGTATTCAGCTACAGGTTGTGATCCGACAAAGGAGATCGCTTGAACATCCTTATGTTCCAGCAACCCGTTCACGACATCATGCGCACCGTGAACGATGTTGAGCACGCCGTCAGGAAGCCCCGCTTCCTTGAACAGCTCTGCCAGGCGGCCTGCCAGCAGCGGTGTGCGCTCGGACGGCTTCAGGACAAAGGTGTTACCACACGCAATAGCAAGCGGGAACATCCAGCACGGCACCATCATCGGGAAGTTGAATGGGGTAATCCCCCCAATTACGCCGATTGGGTAGCGGTACATGCCCGACTCCAGCCCTGTCGCGATATCAGGCAGTTGTTTGCCCATCATCAGATTCGGGGCACCTGCCGCGAACTCGACGCATTCAATGCCACGTAATACCTCGCCGTACGCTTCGGCATAACTTTTACCGTTCTCCAGTGTCACCAGGCGAGCGAGCTCTTCCCAATGTTCAACCAGCAACTGCTGGTAGCGGAACAGAATACGTGCACGGCGTGGAACCGGTGTGCTGCTCCAGGATTTGAACGCTTCTCGTGCTGTCTGAACCGCCAGATCCACGTCCGCTTGTTCGGACAGTGGCACATGTGCAATAACTTCTTCCGTGGCCGGATTCACAACCGGCTCCGTACGAGTTGACGCTGGGGTTACCCAGGCACCTCCGATCCAGTTTTGTACCATTGTCGCTGTTGCAGACGCTTCAGAAATTCCTTTTCCCATAGCCCTGTCTCCCTTCGCTTATGTGTGATCCCTTATGTTGAACTTATATCATTGATGTTGATCTGTATGAGTGTGTTATTCAAAGTATTGCAACGAGCTTCAGGACACGGTGATCTCGCCCCGATTGCAACGTTCGATGTAATCATTCACCTGTTCTACTGTTGGCATCGCATCCGAACAGCTGTGGCTTGAAATGACGATACTTGCTGCGCCACTGCCATAGGCCATACTGCGCTCAATCGTCCAGCCCTGCATCAATCCATACAGGAACCCAGCCGCATAGGAATCGCCTGCCCCGAACGTTTTGACCACTTTTGCCGGATAGCTGTCCGCACGGTGGGAAAGCCCTTCACGCGTATAAGCAATGGATCCTTCCTTCCCGTGTTTGATTACTACAATATTCGCTGAGAAATCAAACCATTTCTGTGCAGTCACCTGATCGCTATGATCCGGATTGTGATCGAATGTCTCCATCATGTCGAACTCTTCACGTGTACCGAGGATGATATCGCATTTCTCAGCTGCGAGGTTGTAATAGACCGCTGTCTCTTCATCTGATGTCCAAGTGTATGGGCGATAGTCCAGATCAAACACAATAACTGTGCCATGTTTTTTTGCATACGTTAGTGCCTGTAATACGGCTTCACGGGATGGGCTCTGCGCGAGGGCTGTGCCTGAGATTAGCAGCACTTTGGAGTCAGCAATCAACTGCTCTTGCACCTCTTGCGCCTGTAATAACAGATCAGCTACATTGTCCCGGTACATCAGGATACTGCAATCGGTTGGGCTTTTGATTTCTGTAAAAGCAAGCCCTGTCACCGCTCCGGTGTCATCTGTAACTACATTTGATGTGTCGATGCCGTTCTTCTCCAAATAACTCTGGATGAATCTGCCCATCTGGTCACCTGCGATTTTGCCGATAAAAGCCGTCTTCATACCCAGTCTGGACATGCCAATCGTAATATTGGCCGGAGAGCCACCTACATACTTCGTGAACGTCATCGTCTCTTCCATCGGGCGATTGATCTCATTGGCGTTCAAGTCGATGCACAAGCGGCCAATCGCGGTGAAATCCTTCTTCCTGGATACCGGAAAGGATACGTAAGTCATTGCATGTGAGCCCCTTTCTGTAGTGGGATTTTCCATGTTCTATATGGATATCTAGACTAGTTACTCATTCCATCGTAAGAACTCGTAAACGGCTAGAGTAAGTCAGTTTTATTTTCCAATTGTAACTTTATACTCTTGCTGGCCTTCTTCCTTTTCACTTCATGGGTTTGGCCTCTGACCGCTGCAATGCTGAACAAATCAGCTGTGTTGGTATAAGGACTCCATATAGTTCAAGGAGCGTTTGGCATACTCGTACGGGTTATGAATCGCAGGGTCCTGCTCTCCTTCAAGCATCGCCCAGCCATCGTACCCTCGTGTGATCAGTTCTTGCAGAATTGGTGCAAAATCAATGCATCCATCTCCTGGTACGGTGAACACTCCTCTACGAATACAACCGACAAAGTCAGACTGCTCCGCGCGTGCTTCATCCAGCACATGCGGGCGGATATCTTTCAGATGGATATAGGCGATCCGATCATAATGTTTGCGTAGCAGTTCAAGTGGATCGGCTCCGCCATAGTAGGCATGACCAGTATCATAGAGCAGATACACGAGAGAAGGGTCTGTCAGCTCCATCAGTCGATCAATCTCATCCGGTTGCTCTACCACTGTGCCTCCATGATGATGGTACGTAAGCTTCAACCCATGTTCGCGAGCAATAGCTCCTGCTTCGTTCAACCCTTCAGCAAGAATATGCCATTCAGATTCGCTGAGTCTGAGCACTTCTTTTTCATTCGGAGTTCGTCTTGGATCAAAATGAAGTGACCCGCCTACCTCCGCCGTACTGATCACCTTACTGCCCATGGATTGCAGAAACTCCGCATGTCTGCGATAACTGTCCAGCTCCGACTGACGATACGCCAGATCGGAGAACAGTACCGATTTCCACTGAGAGACCAACTTGATATTCCTTTTGCTCAATTCCTCACGCAATATAGCAGGGTCAGTCGGATATTTACGTCCCATCTCTGTACCTCTCAGCCCAAGACGCTGAATGTCATCCAGAATCTGTGCACACGTTGTCGCATCACCATGCTCTTTCACATCTTCACCGACCCAATTGATCGGATGAATCCCAAGCTGAAATGGCAGCTTGCTCATTGCTCCACGTCTCCTTTGTCGTTCAACATTGTGGTTCACTATATTAAACCGGATTAAATCGGTCTTGCTTTGGCACGGTTGGCTTGCATCGTGTGATGAGCATGAACTACCTTTTCTTCGGCAGATACCTCAGGTACACCCACATTCCACCATGACTCGTATCCACCTGCGTTGGTTCCAGGCACGACCGCAATTTCAATCAATGTACTCACCGTTTCATTCTTCGCATCTCGGAGTGCCTGTTCCAGCTGTTCTGCCGTCTCCGCTCTATAGGATTTGGCTCCCATGCTTCGGGCGTGAGCTGCGAAGTCCATTGGCATGTAGTCCCCGGTCAATCGTCCGCTTTCTGACTCCCGATAACGGAACTCATTGCCAAACCCGTCACTACCGTGTTCCCGCTGCAAATTATGAATACACTGAAATCCATTGTTGTTGAATAATAGGACAGTCATCTTCTTCTGTTCCTGCAAACTGGTCACAAACTCCGAATGCAGCATCAGATAACTGCCATCTCCTACCATGGCGTACACTTCCCGATCCGGCTCGGCAAGTGCTGCTCCGAACGCTCCGCTTACCTCGTACCCCATACAGGAGAACCCATACTCCATGTGGTATGTCTTTGGTTCAGACGCACGCCACAGACGATGTAGATCACCTGGCAGACTACCTGCCGCACACACAATGACGGAGGATGGATCAATCGTCCGGTTAACAACGCCGACTGCGGTAGTCTGTGCCAGCCCTGCTTCATGTTGAGCTGCATACAGCCGATCCACTTCTGCATTCCACTCAGCGCGGAGATCAGCAACTTCAGATGCGCCATATGCACTTCGGTATTGTCTTTCCTGCAATTCCTTCTGCAAAGCCTGCAATCCTTCGCGAGCATCTGCCAGAATGGCTTCTCCGCCTAACTTGGCGGCATCCATACTGTTCAGGTTGATGTTGATGAATGACGCTTCCGGATGTTGAAAAGCAGAGCGGGACGCCGTCGTGAAATCCGAGAACCGCGTACCAACGCCGATCACCACGTCTGCTTCTCTCGCCAGCCTATTGGCTGCCAGAGAGCCGGTAACCCCGATTGCCCCCACATTTAGTGGGTGGTCCCAAGAAACTGTGCTCTTGCCCGCCTGCGTCTCGGCGATCGGAATACCAAATGCCTCGGCGAATTCCACGAGCTGGGCGGATGCCTCAGAGTACAACACACCGCCGCCTGCAACGAGCAGCGGCTTTCTGCCTCGGGCAATCTGCTCCGTTGCCCGCTCAATGGCTGCCTGTACCGGGGGGCGACGATCCAGATAATGTACTTTGCGGGCAAAGAACGATTCTGGATAATCGTATGCCTCTGCCTGCACATCCTGCGGCAATGCGAGCGTTACTGCTCCTGTCTCTGCTGGATCGGTTAGCACACGCATGGCCTGTGTAACAGCAATCATCAGCTGTTCGGGACGAACAATGCGATCCCAGTACTTGCTGACGGCTTTGAATGGATCAGTGGCTGAGATTGTATAATCACTGCTCACTTCCAACTGCTGAAGTACCGGGTCCGGTTCCCGTGTAGCAAAGTTGTCTCCAGGAAGCAATAAAACCGGAATTCGGTTCACCGTTGCAGTAGCTGCCGCTGTAATCATATTCAAAGCACCAGGTCCAATGGATGTAGTACATGCATAGATCTGTCTACGGTTCTTCTGCTTGGCATAAGCCGCTGCCGTATGCACCATGCCTTGTTCGTTCTTGCCTTGCATATACGTCAGGCTTCCCGGACTGCGCTCCAGCGCTTCTCCAATGCCTGTTACATTGCCATGTCCAAAAATACCGATGATTCCCTTCACAAACTTGGTTTCCACCCCGTCAACCGAGATATATTGCTGATCCAGGTATCGAAGCAGTGCCTGAGCCATCGTTAGTCGAATTGTATTCATGAATTTGATCGCCGTCCTTTCCTTTATGGGTTAAGCGCTTAATCTACGTTAAGTTTAAGCGCCTTACCCCTAAAGGTTAAGCGCTTAATTGATATGGTATTACAGGTTAATGATTTACGCAAGCTATTTTTGTAAGCGTTTTTATAAATTGTGATAAAGAAAAGATATTCTTGTGTTCGAACATGTGTTAGACCTTCTCTATTTGAACACTTCCACAATGACTAAGGACAGACTTAAAAGAGAGGGGAATATATCGTGAGGATGGGATACATGTTGGTACATGCTAATCAGCTATATAATCCATGATCTTCGTATACAATCATGGTCAATATGCCTGTGAATGCAAAAAAAAGAAAGAGACGGTACTCACCGTCTCTTTCTTTTTCAATATATAAGCGGGTGATGGGAATCGAACCCACGCTATTAGCTTGGAAGGCTGATTCTCACCCTATTCCGCGATAGTCTTACACAGTCAAAAGATTGATGAGCTCTCGCTTTTAAATCTTATTGGCAGTCATGAGCAGCATGTACAAACGTTGAATACACAATCAACTGCCCCATGACTGCCCCTTTATAATAGAAGGAACACATCTGCCAAAAAATAAAACAAAGCTGAATTATTCCAAAATAAAATCATAAGCCTCTTGCATATATAGTACTATATATGGTACTATATATTTAGGAGGTGAGATATGGCTAGGATAGAAAAATTGGTCCAAAAAATGAAAGACCGCCCCAGTGGTATCCAATATGATGAAGTTGCCAAGGTACTCCGGCATCACGGTTATGGATTAGTGAGAAGCAACGGCTCGCACTTCCATTTCCGAAACCAAGCAGGAGACTTGATAACCATCAAAAAGGAACAACCACTAAAGGCGGCATACGTCAAAGACGTACTGGACCGGATCGGGGAGTAGCACCTCCCCTTTCCTTAATTCTCATCATATCCTAGCCGATTATTAATGGCAAATCATAGCCAAAAGAAGGATTTAGCGTACTACATGGCCCTCCCGTATACGATACAAATCAGACCCGTTAAAGACGAGAGCGGTGATTATTTCTTCGCAACTGTTGCGGAATTAGATGGGTGCCAAAGCAACGGAGATACCTTTGCTGAAGCATACGAGAGTGTTCGTGAAGCGATGGAGGGATACCTGGCAGTGAAACTGGAATACGGTGACGACATTCCTGAACCGATCGGTGAGGATGAGTACAGTGGGAAGTTTAATCTTCGGGTACCTCGGAGTCTGCACCGGCAACTGGTTGAACGTGCTGCTGCCGAGAGTGTTTCATTGAATCAGTACTGCCTGTATAAATTGAGTAGATAAACAAAAAGAGCCCTGCTGACCGTTAAAGGTTAACAGGGCTCTTTGATTCAAATAAAATTAAGCGTCGCAACTACCTTTTTTCATTGTAGCTGGAGTTCCGTAAACCAGACCCAGCTGAACACACTTTGCATGTGCAAGAACAGAATATTCACGGAATTGATGTTTTTGGCCGTCGCCTGTTGTCACACAATAAGTATGTTTTCGGCCAAATATACTCTCTGTAGATACCTCTCCTTCATTTGAATCTCCAGATAACTCCTTATAAGCTTCTAAAAACGAATCTACTATCTCTTTAGATATTTTTACACTCCCATCTTTTTCCAACTCAATTAATGACTGATTGTCTGCCATTGCAATACCTCCACTCTTTGATTTAGAAATCAATAAATAAGGTACCCCGTCTTTCTAGAATCATGCGAAACAATTTTAATTCTTGAACATTTTAAGCAACCGGCTAACAACTGCCCCAAGCTCCTCACGTGTTACAGTTGCACCTGGACGTGTACCGTCAAAGAATCCTTTATCCGTTACTTCTTTCCACGTCGTCTCAGCCCATGTGCTTGGTACGTTAACGTTTCGCTCCTGAGTCACCGGCTTGTTCTCCTTCGTCTCGTCTGGCTTGTTGAATAGATCAAGCTCGGCCTGTCTACGCCGCACCAGACCATTCAATACATTTCCACCTGCCTTGTTATACTTGGTGATATTTGCGGCAATCTGTGCTACTGTGCGGCCATTACATAGCTGCTTCAGATTACCGGCACCACAGTTATAGCAAAAGCTTGTAAGAGCATCGAATTGATTCTGGTTGAGCTTGTCTGTCACTGGCACATAAGATGAGTTGTTAACATAAGCTTCGTATTTTACCAGGTCAGTAACCAACATAGCGTCAGCTTGAGCCTGCGTGATGGTCATGCCCTTCTTGACGTCAGCTCCATAGTGACCCCAACCGATTGTCCAATATGTTTCGGTTGAAACAGGCTTGTACGCTGTGAGCTTGCAGCCTTCAAACGATTTAATCAAGTCTATTCCCGCTTTTGATACTTTAAGCATTCGTACCAGCTCCTCTATCGTTATCGTTGCCGCCTTTGCCTTTCAATACTTCAATAGCCTGCTTGATTACTGCTGGGATAGGTGCACCCATTTTCCCGCCATTCTCAGTGATGGACAGCAGCTCATTCGCAATATAGAAAAACGCCACCGTATCCCTGAATAAGTGGCCATCACCAAGGATGCCATCCACCAAGTGACCGACAGCCACCATGGCAAAAATAAATACCTTACGAGCGATGCCGATAAGGCCGATTTTGCTTTTGAGCTCCCCTGACATCCAACTAGCAGCAACACCAGTCAGGTAATCCAGAACCACGAATACAAGCAATACGCCCAACACTCCGGACCACCCTCCAAACAAATAAGACACTAGCCAGCTACCTGCTGCCAAAGCCCATTTCCCCACGTTCTCCAACTCCATATCCCCCATCTATTCAAAATGAAAAACCCACTGAAATCAGAGGGTCTTATATTTATATCTATGTCGTTATCATTTGGCCTGTTAAGTAAACAGAGTAATTTACCGGAACACCGCTAGATTTATGAAAAGCAGCTACCACATCTATCGGACCATTGAAATCAAAATCATTCGGAATAGTGTGATAAGGTCTTGTCCAATCTCCATTCCCCGTTCCCCCTTTGAATAGTAGGCTACGAGCTTGTCTATCAATTCTCAAATTATATAGCGATAAGTAAAGCTCCTGGTTGGGTACACGGTTGACTGAGTAAAAATCCAATGTAAATAATCTGCCCGCTCTGTCTCTTGCATGATAAAAAAGAGTTATTGCAGATTGAACTTGTGTGTTTGTAATACCTATCCTGATAGCTCTCCACTTATCCCCTGGTTCTGTGGAATCTCCGAAGACATCTACATAGCGATTCGAAACTGGAATTGTAAAAAGTATTCTGCTGTAATCTCTTTCGTTTAAATCAATACTTCCATTATTAATTCCATTAATAGCGGTTCTCACTGGAGTAATATAAGTACCAACTAAATTTGAGCCATTGTTATTACTAAATGTTTTTCCAGCCAGAACATCTGCTGGAACAGCATTACCTGTCGCCCTGATAACCTTGGACACTTTAGAAGTAAGCGATGCCCAGGTTTCACTTGTGGAAGCCGATACACCTATGGAGTTAAGCGCGGCAACCACTTCCGCTTTCCGCTCAACTCCAGCTTGAAAAGCCAGTCCGACTGCTTTCTCCGTAGCAGCAACATCTTCTCTATCGCCGTTTGTTTTGCTGGATAACTGCACTTTACCTTTTTCAGTCAGTGATGCGTTTGGAATGTCCATCTCGCTTACAGATTGGCGAAGTTCTTCTACTTCTTCTCGTGTTGCAACACCCTCATCGATCTTCTCAAAGATGTTATTGATCCCTACACGGCTTACACTTTCATTCCCCAAAGGTAGGGGTAGTTTTAAACGATTCGTTTCAATAGGCATGATTAATTCCTCCATTTTGTTGTTATTAGGTCTATACGATTTAGATATTAAAATGTTAAATTGCATGAAAGAAGACGTAAAAATAGCGCACCACGATTGGTACGCCTGTTACACGATATTTCCGTTTTGGTCCATGTCTCCGGCTTGCAAAGCAGCGGCCACTTGATCACGGCTGCCTGGCGGCACTTGCTCCAGCTTGATCAGCCCTTTGTGGATCATCATCACGTATACGACTAGCATTGTCTCACCTCCCCTCATAAGCCTAATAGCCCAACGGATCAGCAGCCTTGCAATCTTAGCCCTCATCCGGCGGTACCACGCTGAGTACAAGCATATGCAGTTCCATAAGGGCAAGCTGATTAGCGTTACTTTCCTCAGCTAAACGTTTGTTCTCCGCTTCTGATTCCGCAAGTCGTTGCTTTAACAATTCCAGCTCTGACGGTTCTTCTGAATTCGGCTTGGTCAGCTCGTCAATCTCTTCCTGGCTTAGCCCTTCCACCCACAGGTCAGGAAAAGTTTCCTGCGGTTCGTCCTGGTATGCTTCCCATGCCACCAAGTCAAAACGGGGGTGAAACAGGCCAGCAGGAACCGGCACGCCGACCAGATACCCGGCAATCTCTTGTTCCGCTTCTTCCTCATCCTCATCAGGTACTCCCGGCTGCTCGATCTGATCTGGATCAAATAACACAGGCTCCAGCTCAGTATAAAAAGGGACGACACCACTAAAGGCATCGTCCACCAACTCGTCCTCTAAATAGAGTCCGTCTGTATTCACTTTAGGTACGGCTTTCATATGACCCCTCCTTTATTGTTCAGCTAGAAATGAAATGTTTTCTAAACTCAGCCAGGTGTTACCGCCTGCAAAGCCTAAGTACACGACTCCATTCGACGCAATTTCCAATGTGGCGGCCACCAGAACGGTGCCATTAGAAGTAAGCACACTAAATAAAGTTGCCTTTTGAGGGCGATATCCTTTAGGCAAATTAAAAATGAATGTTCCGGTATTACTTGTTCCGCTACTAATTAAACCGCGCAAGTGGACTACACCTTGGCTATCTTTGTAATAACCAGCAGGCTGATATGATGCTGAATAGTTCTTCCATCCGTTAAGCAGTGTCGGCATAATCCATGCAGGAGCGTCCTTCTCCGCCTTTTTCGACTCCAGTACAGATATCCGTGTCGTATTCTCCTGAAGCGTTCGAACTGTATCCAGCAGCAGAGCCTTTTCATTCTCGGCATATGTTCCATCAAAGTTGGTAGTCGGATACTTGTCCAACATCAGGTATGTGGCGGAATAGGATGTGGATGGATCAAACAGTGCTGCATCTAAAAAAGCACGCTCCAATCCGTAACTATTCGTGTCTGAGATTCTCAACCACTTATCCTGTCGATTGTTCTTATAAATTGTCAGCACTTTCCGAGCTTTGTATTTTAGAGGATTTGGGGCTACCGACCCCACTGTATTGACGGAATTTATCTCGTACGTATTGTAGAGAGTGGAAAGTGTTGGCTTTGTGCTTTCCCGCAACATAATCCCCGTACCCACTTCCACCTGATTATCTCCCTCATTAAACGTCAATTGCCCCTCAGACGTAATCGGCTCGACTACTGGTGTAGCAAGCTGGTAAAGGAGTTGATATGGAGTCCAGTTTGGCGCTAGATTCGTAGGCACTATGCTAGTAGCATCTGCCCAAGTACGTGTTATTCCATCTGTCCGACGTGCCCACCACATCATTCCTGTGCCATTATATACGTTATTTGCAGGCTTATCAGGACTATTACCTGAGCCAGTACCCGCCGATCCATCGAACATAGTCCATCCCATGAAATACGCCTTAATCTCTTCTAATGTCGGTGTATATGAGTCTCCCCATCCGCTGTCTGCGTTGGCGATTGTTACATAATATCTTCCTGTGGCCTGACTGATTGTACCCAAATTCGCCGATGCAGGAATCCCTGAGAAATTAGGTAAAACAGCTCCATTGTATTTGGTCGTATAGCCTTGATTTCCGGTTACAGGAAAGTTGTAAGAATTCATTTCGATTTGCTTAAATCCTGACGGGCTTAATGCAACCGCCCAACCAAGATTGCCATCCAATACAACACGTCCCCACTTCGCCAACTTGAAATACTGCCCATCTCGCTCAAACACCATATCCGGGTTAGCTCCGGTATCTGGATTGGCGTGTAGCTCCGTTTGTAAAGCGAGCATGGCGTCATCACGCGGCACAAATGGCAAAGCTGTTGCACCGATCACCATGGTAGCATCCGTAAAGACTGCTGTACCTGTTGCTGGATTGCTTCCACTGTCCAATGTATTTAGTACAATCTCCAAGTAAGTTGTTTCAGTAGATGGAGTGACTGTTCCAAAAGGTAATTTGATACTATCAATCCTTGATCGATCCGCGCGGCAAAGATAAATATACGGCCTTGCATTTGATCCTTGAGCGGTCACAGATACCGTGTACTTTTGCAATGGTTTGACAGGCACCCAGCACCGCACGAAACTTCCGCCGATGGTTGTTGCTTTAATCGTTGCTTTGTATGGATTGTCAAGGGATAAACTATCCCCGGTTGCAATCCCAGATTCCCACTCATAAAACGGCGGCAGCAGATTAGCTCCATACCGGATCACGTACGGGTTAAGCACACCAAAGATACCAATCTGGCTTTGATAGTTAAGTACTGTCCGGCCTTGCAGCCCTGCCAGTCTGAATGCCGAGTCCTGATCTGCCTGAACAACTTGGATACCTGGTTGCAGTGTAATGGCTGATCGATCAGGAGTATCCAGTCTTCCATCCACGTAAGCTTTAACAGCATCAACCTTTGCCTGCGCCCCCGTTTTGCTCTCACCGTCCACTCGGACAAACTTGGCATCAGACCCGCTCATTAGGCCGCTGGCTCCGTCTGTCACAGCATCTGGAATCACGTCAGACCCACCAGTAACGTGAGATGATGCATGGGCACCAGGAGTGGCCGTTCCCGTTGCAGTTACAGTTACCTGTTTAGTAGACGGATTCGTTGTAACGGCAATCCCGGTACCACCCACAAAAGTAACAGTATCGGACTTCGTGGAAGCTTCCACATCATTCACCTTGGCAAATGCATTTTGATTAATCTCTGCACCTTCAGCAATACCATCCAGCTTGGCATGATCCTCAGCAGTAACGTGAATATCCGTATCCGCTGCATGGCTTTCCAGATTGGATTGTACGGCGTCTGTCTCTGCCTTCCGGGCAATGTCATCTGCCGCTATTGGAGCCGTCACCTTGGCGCGGCCCGCTGCGTCACGTTGCATGAGGGTATCGGGGGTTGCGGCGTTGGTGCTGGCATCAGATTTGAGCTTGTCAGCCGCACTCATGAACCCCGCTGCATTCCCTTTTGCTGTGGGATGCTCATCGGCTCCACGTTGCTTATGAGATGTCAGGGCAGCGGCAGCCGCATCTATGGCAGCCTGTTTGGCGGCATCGGCTTTTGTCTGTGCATCCTGCGGTGTTCCTTTGGTATCCATCTCAGCCTGAACACGGTCAAAACCAATGTTGATGTTATTAAAATCCTCACTGATCTTTCTCGATCCGACTAGGTTCGTGTACCTGTTGGCCATCCGTAACAACTCCTTTCAGTAATGTATCAACGTCCGTTTGAATCGTCCGAAGGAATGCAACCTGAGAATCCAGCGTGGGTAACGTCTCCAACATGGCCCGAATCACCAATGGACTCTCACGGAAAATGTCAGTCACATCCACGGATAGTTCAAGCACTTTCTTAATTTTCAAGACATTCACTCCTTTCCGCGCAACAAAAAAAGAGCCCATGCATATGGACTCTCATTTGAATTTATTTATTTGGCAAAACTATTTTAACCTCACCATCAGTACTAAAACTTAGCTTTGTGAGATCAACATTAACTTCAAGTTCTTTCCAATCTTTCGGTACTTGGTAAACCAGAGTACCTCTGATTTTTTTCCCTGCCGCCAAAGCACCATCCATCGTCTTTTCCGAACCTTTCAAAGCGTGTCCTGTTATGTCTTCATTGATAGAAAATCCATCTTGATATGCATCGAACATGATCATTGAACTAATCGTGTAGTCTTTTTCAGAAATATTCTCAATTAGTAGGCCTACCGAAACGAATTCGTTTCCTTCTTCAGGAGTAACAAACATATTATCGCTTTTTGGTTTGGTCAAACTTTCG
This sequence comes from Paenibacillus sp. FSL E2-0151, assembly GCF_037993015.1. Classification (NCBI taxonomy): domain Bacteria; kingdom Bacillati; phylum Bacillota; class Bacilli; order Caryophanales; family Paenibacillaceae; genus Paenibacillus; species Paenibacillus sp. FSL E2-0151. The sequence continues at coordinate 351,577 of NZ_CP150308.1, read as the reverse complement.
ACAGAAACCTTAAAATTCTTGGTTTGAATACCTGTTCCGATCTCTGTAATTGCAAGTTCTTTCGGCTCTTCCTTAACAGCCTCTTTCTTTTCAGTTGTTGAAGTTGAAGCTGTCTTCTTTGCTTCAGCAGTAACTGGCTTTGCCTCATCGTCTTGCATATTTGATCCAAAAACACCTACAACGAAAATGATAATTAACCATACCCACCATTTTTTGTACCATGGCTTCTTGTTCACACCATAACCCCCACTATATCCCTAATTTATAGGAATATAGTACCATGCATTACCGAATGTGTTAAGTGTTATTTTGGTATTATTTGTCGCTTTACGCCCAATAGGCTATTTAATTGCAGCCAATGCCTCGTCGATCAGCTTCAGTTCAACTTGTGCATCGTCCACCAATTTTTGATATTCAGCAAGTCTTTGTTCAGCCTGTGCAATTGAATCTTTATTTCCTGTGCTTTTGACTTCTTCAAGTGCAGCGGCTACTTTATCGCGCCCCTCTAACAATGGAGGCAAAATTTTATTGTTGTATTCACTCTTCATCGATTCAAGATATTCCTTAGACTTACCTGAATAAGTATTAGAAGACGAAACTGTTGTTCCTGATCCAGATGTATCAGAATCTGTAGAAGTAATTGTGATCGTTTTACCTGACACTTGTACATCAGCTCCTAACGCTTGAGATAAGGCCCGAACGGGGACGTTAGCCTTGCTATCAATTATAGCGCCTTTATCTGATAGAGATTTACCATCAACTATAACGGTGTACTCACCTGTCACTTTCTTTCCCACTAAACTTTTTATCTGATCGGCAAAAGCCCCCGTTGTTGTCGAAAAAACAAAACCAATCAGAATACCGCCAGCAATGTATGCGATTTTTTTCATAAACACTACCTCCATATTGGTGCAATTTACCTATTATGATACATTACGGAGTAGTAGATTGGAAGGTTCCGCCTCCAGATGTTTGGTTAGCAGTGTTCCCGTGATTATGATTTGGAACGGTAACAGAATGCCTATGAGTATTAAACGAAGATAACAAACTTGAAATTTGAGTCTGCAGTGATGTGAGCTGGGATTGTAATCCTGAAATGTCTGATATGCCAATCCCATATACAAACCCCGTTCTTAACGTAGCACTTCCTCCGAATGTGACAGCACCTTGCAAGCGAATTGGGTTTGCGTTGCTGTTGGAACCAAGCCACAGATTATTACTGAATACCGTCAGCTGCCCACTAGATTCATAGGAGTTGATCTCTCCTACGGATGACCCGTTGGTATCTCTCCAAACTACCGCAGCAACAGAGGAATCGGTTGAAGTGGAAATCTGTACACGATTACGACCATTGGAATCATAGGACCGGAAACCAGCCGAATCAATTTCAATGCGCCTGCCGCTGTTAGCTGTTTTCAAGACCGAACCAATGATGGTTGAACCATTGATTTCACTACCCTTTATTATGGCAGCCTCAATAGTTCCGCTGAATGTACCATCCACCCCGACAAGCGTCCCGGTAAAGGTCCCGCCTGCTGCTTGCAGATTACCCTTGAATGTACCCCCAGCAGCACTGAGATTACCCGTAAACGTTCCGTCAACACCTTGGAGTGTTCCAGTAAAGACCCCATCCGTGGCTTCTAGCGTCCCGTTAAACTTATACCGTCTGCTCGGGATGTCAAAATAAATTGCATCTTGACCGTCTGCCTGGAACGACATCTTATCACTGTTCAGAATCACCTTACTGGCATGGTCCTCACGTTCAATGGTCAGACCCTCAGTACGGGTAATGGTTGCCCCGTAATAGGATTTGCCTTCCTTCACAGCTTCCTTGTTCAGCTTATTGACAGCGGTTGTTAACGTACCATCTACCATAAATTCACTCTGCTGCTCTGACACAGAAGGTGCTTCCAGCGTCATCCGTAGACCACCAGCAAAGTTGAACACTTGATGAAGGATTACCGTCTTGTATCGCATGATACCATCCCATGGAATGTGCGTATCCTGCCATGTTGATACCGTCTCGTCCCAGGTTGTGCCTTCCTGCTGTTCAAACCCGATGACGTCACCCTGTTCAAGCTGCGGGAAGCCCCTCGCATCCATTGTGAGTGGCAGATAGGAGAATCCGTTCAAAGCTGCCAGAAGCCCATTTGTGACCGTCTGTGTAGCAAAGGGGTTTTCCACATACAGCGTATGGTTATCATCACCTGTCCCGGCTTCATACTTCAATTCATCTTCGGTGTTGTAGGTGACCACAACCCGTGTGTATGTCTTGACTGGATTGGTTTGCTTCACCTGAACGTAATCAGCCGTAGTCATATCGAATACAGGAGTATCAGCAGCCGTGAACCGTTTGAATTTCACGGTACCCGCCTTGTCGATGTAAATACTGGCGCTATTCGCAGAAGCAATATAGGACAGCACCTGACGCATACTGTACCCCGCTGGCCCTGCCTGTATCTGATACGCTGGATTGATCACCACGCTGCTGTCATACGTCCATCCAAGCCGGTTGCAAATCTCATTGAACACAGCACGTTGCGTGGTCGGATAAGTCAAGGATGATATGTAAGCCACATCCGCAAAAACCAGCTTGTCATAACAGATAAAGGTCCATACGTCATTGATCTTCTCCCGGCCATCAACGAAGAACTCTCCCAGCGGTAGCCAGTCCGTCCCGTCGCCAGTCCAAGACACATGCATATCCTGCCATGGGTACTGCGCTTGTAGCCAAGTCATACCCGCCATAGATAAGGACAGGTACGGCACGATTCGCGCATTTGCCGGGATGATTTCATTCGTTCGCAACCTGATCGTAAGTTTGCTCGGGATAGCCGTTCCGATCTCAAAGCCATCGTTCAGGCTCAAGCTATTTTCTATGGAGAAATCTACAATTTTGCTACTATCATATTCCTCTGACTGTACCAGAGCCTTGACGATAAATTCTCGGTCCGGCCGTCTTAAATAATCCGTGTAGAGCGGCGATATTGGATACATTTGATCACCTCTCTGTCAGCGTCAATTTGAGCCCGGACCAGTACATCACGCCGCCACTCATTACGGAAAACGGTGCAGGCCGATTGCCGACATACATCCGTTTGGTTTCATGCTTCCCTGTCATGGGATCTGGATAAGTACAATCAAAAAACACATTGGACATGGATTGAAGGATGGAGGACATTTCTGCCCATGTCAGCATCCCCCAAGTCATGTCTATCTGCCGTTTGACCGCTATCCTGTCCCGGTTCAGCGTCCCATCAGCAGTACGGACGGATGAATTAGCGTCATCCAAGTCAAGCACCGTCACCTGATACGTGGAGGGATAAGCGGCAATCTCTTGACCATTAATTTTGATTTCCAATCTGCATCCCTCCTATGTCGTTAATGGCGAACGGCCTGTACGCCTTGTAATATCGTTTATCTCTCTCGCTGCAGCACGCCCCAACTCCGTACCATTGAGCTGAATGACGGTCTGTTTATCTCCGTTCTTGATGGCATCCAGAATCAGGAGCAATATTTCCACCATCGGCTGATTATTCCCGCCAATCATGTCTTGCAGCTTGGACAGTGGCGATACAACTTCTGGGTCAACGGAAGCGCCCCGGTTATCCCCGACCATGGCAAGTGTCGGCCCGTAGGCTAAACCGCCTTTTGCCAGCTTCGGAATTTTCGGGATCTGTGGTACCCCAATGTTACCCCCGCCGACCTTCTGACCAAAGACCTCAAACTCAGGAATACTTACGCTCAAACTGTTGAATCCTTCGATGACCTTGTTAATGCCATCTATGATCAGGTTCAGCGGTGCTTTGACCAAGCTATATAAGGAATCAAATATGCCGCCAAAGATATCCTTAACTCCGGTCCATGCCTTCTTCCAGTCACCTGTGAAGGCACCTGCCACAAAATCAATGACGCCGCCAAGTGTTTTCAGCAGCCCTTTGATGATCCCGCCTACGCTCTCGATGACCGTTGTGACGATGTTCAGTATGATGTTAAAGCCCTTGGTGAAGCCTGGGGCCAGTTTGTCTATGACATAACTGATCAATGGAACAATGAACTTGTTGTAGATGTCCAGTGCAGCGTTAACCAGTTTCATGACCACTTCGCCAACTTGCTTAATGATTCCCTTGAGCGTGCCTTCCCAAATTTCATTCAGCTTTTTGAGGAACGGCTCTATGATCGGTTTCAGGATATCGTCCCAAAGTTTCTGGAACAGCTTTCTTGTGTTCTCCATAAACTCCGTCAGCTTCGCAAGTAGCTCGGCCCCGTATTTGTTCCACAAACCTTTAATTGTCTCCAACGTGTCCAGTACGATTTTCTTAATCAAATCAAAGACGGGTTTCAACACCGTATTATAGATATCATTGATCAGCTTGACAGCCCATTCAAACGTGTTGGCTGCTTCCTTGAAAGCCCAAACCAAGGTATCTGTAAATACGGGTACCAGCGTATCAATAATCTTCGCGGCAATCGGGATGATGAAGTCATTCAAGGCATAATCCACAAACGGCTTTAACGTACCATTCAGCAAGTCAGAAAATGATTTCCCGATCTGCGGAATGATGTCCAAGAACAAATCCCTGAACTTCTCCAGCGCCGGATTCAGCGTGCTGTCCCATAGATCGTTGATATGGTTGACTGCATTCGTGAACGTTTTGGTGAATGTGTCAATTGCCCAGACCAGTGTATCTGTAAAAATGGGTACCAGCGTCTCAGCAAGCACCGTAGATACCGGGATAGCAAAGTCATTCATCATGAAATCCGTGAACGGGTTCAATGTGCCATCCAGTAGGCTTTGCAGGGCTGCCGCGATTAACGGCATATTGGTAACAAAGGCGTTCTTCACCTTCTCCAAACTCGGCAACCAGACGTTTTCCCATAGCTTAATGGATTGATCCGTGGAATTCCGGAATGCCCGATCCAAGAAATCAAATGTCCATACGATCTGATTGGCAATCACTGGAGCGAACGACTTAACAAAGCCTGTGACGATGGTCGGAATGAAGTCGCCCAAAATGTACTTCGCCACCGGAACAAGCACCTTGTCTTTCAGGTCCAAAAACGTCTTGCCCATGTTTGATACCGATTGACGTATAGGCACCATCATGTCAATGAACGGTTGCAGTGCCGGCCGCATTTCGCCCCAACCCGAAGAGATATACGCCCAGGCTTGAGAGAACCGCGATTTGACATCTTCCAAGAAGGCAGCCACTTGTTGCTTGATCGGGTCCACCTCAATGGATGGTGTTCCCAAGTCCAAGTCACCAAACCCAGCCAAACCGCCCAAACCCCCGCCTATTCCTTTGCCAGCTCCAACAGCTTTAGAACCTGCATCATCCAGAGCGGACGCCGCGGATTGAGCCAGTGTATTGAGCTGATCGAACCCGGCCAGACTGCCCTTCATGTCTTTTCCGGCTTTTTTTGCCTTCTTGCCTGCCTTCTCAGCCGCTTTCCCTGTATCTTCTACCGCAGGAGCTGCGGCCGCTGCTGCATCTCCCATACCGCCCATGGCATCCGTAGCCACCGTCATTCCGGCACCACCAGCGTTCACTGCATCCCCAAACACCAACTCCGTGAATGCCTTGAAATAAGCCGCCGCAACTTGTAGTTTGGCAATGATCCAGTTGAGCCCTTTCAGGATCGGCGTCAGAATGTTAATGAACCCTGCACCCATTGTGCCCTTGAAGATGTTCCACTGCTCCGACATCATACGGACTTGGTTCGCCCATGACTGACCGTTACGGGCAAAGTCACCCTGAGCATCGGCCGTTACTTGTAACAAATAGCCATACCGAAGCATGGCCTGTTCAGATTGGGTCATGGACAACCAGGACTTTGTGATGCCCTGTGACATGGCGTAGGCTTCCATATTGACCACGGACATGTTTACGCCCAATTGCTTCAGCGGCTCAGTCTCACCGACCATACCGGAGAACACTTTGTAATACGCTTCGTCATTCGTGATGTTATAAAAAGAAGCCATGTCAGCAGACAATTCCGTCAACTTGACAGACATCTGTTTCATGGCTTCTCCTGTAATACCTGAAGACTTGAGCATGGCACCCATAGTGGATGCATATCTTTTACCGGACAACTCGGACAGACCGAACGATTCGATCAGGTTCGATGACCAGTTGTTAATTTGATTGGTCATTGATCCGAACGTGACGTTAACCACGTTCTGGACCTCGGCCAAGTCGGATGCCAGGTTAATGGCTTCCTTACCAAACTCTTTTAAGCTATTGACAGCAAAGGCTGCGGCAACGATCCCGCCCAGTTTCTTGAAGGCCCCGCCCACCAGGTTGGTAGCGGTACTGGAGATACCGTTGAGCTGCTGTTGAAAGGCTCCGTAGTTCAAGCCCAAGTCTAAATCTACGTGGCCTGCACTTGACATCTACTCACCCCCAAAGGCCCGAGCCATTGCGGCTTCCAGATTCTTCATCTGCTGATCCAACTCAACAGGGTCGTCCAACTGTTTGACTGCCTGCCGTTTTCGCCACTCGTTATAGATACGGCGCTGATCTGTGTTGAATCCCTTAATGGTCTTGGGGTCTTGCTCTGCACGGATCGATACAATGCTTCCCAGCGGTGTATCTGGCATAAGGCCCCCGACCAATGTACAAAACTCTTCCCACGGCATATCTCCTTGCTGCCGAATACGGATGCCGTACTGCTTGGCAAGACTGGATTCAATCAGTTCCCAATCTTCGTACAGGTCATACCAGCCGTCAGGACTGGACTTCCCGCTGAAATCGCGCATTCGCTTCCTCATAGGTAATGTTCATCATTGCCGCAAGAACCGCCGATGCCAAAACCATGATATTTCCCATGCTCATGCCCTCGACATCCATTTCCTTATATGCCTTTTTGCCAAATGCGCCTTCCAAGGCTTTCAAAATACCAGTCAAGCCGCCTGTTGCCGCTTCTTCAAACGCCATCATGGCTGAAATACCGTTGTTGACCGGATACAGCTTTTCACCGATCTGAATGGACGGCAGTTCTGTAGAAAACTTGTCTGTGATATTAATAACTTTTGACATGGATAAATCCCCCTTGGTTTATGATTATGGTGTGGTTGGTGCAGGTTCAAATTCTGGCTTACCGTCAGATAGTAGCTCGAACTCCAGACCGTCAATGTTCGTCGAATCACCACCTGCTGGTGTGGTCAAGTTAATGACACAATCCATGGTCAGCTTCGCGCCGGATGGCATGGTCCATTCGAAGATGGTTTCGACCTGTTGACCTGTACCAAGCATCAGACCCGCAACGTAGTCATTACCTGGATCGCCATAGTTCCGCTTCCCGCTGAAACTAAAGGACAACGACTTGCCTGTTACCGCCCGTCTTGTCCAGCCCCCTTGGTCCATCGAACTCCACTCTTCCGTATTACCATCAATGGCTGGCGCGAAATTCTCCAGATCCTTGATCGTTTTCATGTCTGAATCTGTGGAAACGCGGCCCTTAATACCTACTTTGAAAATATTGTTATGAACCGGAAATACGCCTGTTGTCGGCATTCCATTCCCCTACCTCTCGTAATAAATCGTTGTCTCAATCACATACTCGTAAATCCCTGCATCATCCGTGCCCACATCAATAGGCCACGGTGTCCGCATCTCAAAGGCAATGACACGGTGCCCTGCTATCTCGCCATCAGAACGACCAAATAGCGCAGCATAGACCTCATGGGCCTTACGCTCCGCTGTATCTGCGTTTTTACTCCAATGAACCAGGATGGATATGGACTTGCTGGCATAGCTGGTGTTATCCAACCCTCCGATGGCAATGTAAGGTTGTCCAGTGTTCAGGTTGTAAATCCCAATGGACTGTTCCTTTTTCCCATCAATCTTGCTAATGTACCAATTTGGGGAATCGATCTGCGTTTTCATCCAGTCGCGGATTTCGGAAAGCATCATTTGATGAATCCACCCCCAAACTTCTTGACCAGCTTTTCAAACGTCTTACGTATCCAGCCCTTCTGTTCCTGTTGCCAAGCTTCCAGCCACAACCCTTGGGCGTTAGCGTTCTTATCCCTACGGAAGTTGTATTCTGGGTGCCAGTAAAGGCGGCGTGCATATGGCGTGTCATACACAATCTTGACCTTGCCCTTTTTGAGCCCTGTAGTATCTACCCATGCACTGCGTTCCAGCTCACCTGTTTGCTTTGGCACGACCTGAGCATTGGCAATCTCGGTCAGAATACTCTCTGCTTTCCCGTTGGCGACTTGCTCCAGTGCTTTCAATGGTGCATTTGCGATGTCACGCATTGCCCTGGGATCCATCGTCACTTTCACTTTAACCATCAGCTCAGCTCCAATTCCGTAGAAAAGACGCTGCCGTCTGGATGCTGCGGCCGTGAAGCGCTGAATATAATCCGATCAGTACCGCCAACCCGGACAAAACCCTCAATCAGTTCTCCAGGCAATATATCGCCACGAAGAATCACCTTGCCGGACAACGTAACCAAACGGCGTTCCTTATCTAGCTTCTGCCGCATCTTCTCGTCATAACAAGCAAGCCCGTCAAAGATTAGATCCTCGACAGGCTCACCATCCTCTGACAGTTTGGTACGAAACACCTGAACAGGTGTCTTCAATATCCAATGTGGAAACGGAAACTTACCTCTCATCAGCGCAGCCCCCTATTCATCAACCCTGTGGCTCTCAGCAGACTTGTAACACCTTCGGTAGTCTTAACCCCTCCGGGGCCATCAACGGCCTTAAATGATACGCTGACGCTGCCCGCGGAGTATCCAGAGAGAGGAAAGTCCAAGTAATCCCCATATTGGAACTGGAAATCCGCTTGCTGGCATACTGCCTTAACCACATTCCCCCGCTGAAAGGCTGTCAGGCCGTCCAGGCTACGTTGCACGATGCGATTATAGGTCAGGCTGTCTATTTGGTCGGATGCCCGACTAAGAGCCTTGTCCAAGTCCTCAGCCGGAATCACGCCGTCTCCATACAGTTCATATTCATCCGGTGTAGCGTAGGGCATATGGCACCTACTTTCCGGCTTTAGTGCTTTTTGCCGATTTATCTTCAGGCGGATCAGCGGGAAGATCCGTTGCTTTACCACCTGTGATATCACCAGGCTCCAGATTAAGAACAGGTACATCATCAGGTTGATCTACGGGATCCTTCTCAACCTCGTAGCCCTTCGACTCGAACCAGTTCAGCAAATGAGGGTTGTCTGTCTCACCCACGCCATTTGCAAAAGCAACACCTGCAGACAGCCCCGTGTATTCCTTATTTGGTGCAATTACTTTAGCCATGATCTATTCCTCCCTAGGAAACTTTAATTTTACGCATTACGCCAGCTGCCTTGGTTGCTTTCAGTGCCACGGCCGCAACCATCTCGACCTCACCTGTTTTCACAGCGCCAGATGTAGAGTAATCAGGCAACCATGTTTGTACAGGCGCCACGCCTGCCATGGATACACCGTGGAAGCCATCCAGACCCAAACGAGGGATGTAGATGCTTGTCTCTCCACCTGCGTCAGTCTCAACTACTGGTGCATTGGAGCCCGACTTAGCTCCAAGATCGATCAATGGAATCTCGTTATACTTCTCAACTTGATTACCGAACTCGTCTCTTGTATTGGTGTACGCCCCTGAGCGACGCGCAACAGCACGGATCTTCGCAATCATCTTCAAATTACCCATGATCGCGGAAGGCGGTCCATCCAACCCCATTAGGAATTCATCCAGTTGATCCAGGAATACCTTGTAGTTAGCATCAATGGCTGCTGAGGTAGAAAGGTCGATTACCTCAGTAGGGACATACTCTGTGCTGGAGCCTGTCAAAGCTTTGTCCAGACCATCAAAAGCCAATGCCTCCACCGCTGAATCACCATTGATTACGGTATCGTTGAACAGCGCCTGAGCTGCTTTAACCTTCTGCGCCATCTGCAACGTAACCTCGCTCACGATACCGCCCATATTAGCGATAACTCGGTCAATCTGGAACGTTCCCCCGAATACCTTCAGGTCAACGGTGTGCCGTTGTTTGGATACTTCATGCGGGGTGTACTCTTTATTCACTTCACGGAACTGGGCTGTAGGCTGTGTGATCAAACGTGTATAACCGTAAGTCAGTGTAGCGCCGCCACCCGTTGGGGAAACCGCATCATCAAAGGTGAGGTTTTCCAGCAGGAAGTTATTCTTCCGGAATTCGTCAATCACCCCAAGTGTAATTGCATCCTGTACGTTTTTCTTTGCTTCTGCCAATGTTACTGCCATTCAAATCAGCTCCTATTCTATTTTGTAAAGTGTGCGGCAATGGCATCTCCCAGGGAGAGCTGTCCGCCTGCAGGTGGTTCTGTTTTGCCAGCGCCTACTTTAATGCCTGGTTGCTGCTGTTGTTGGCTCTGACCTTCTTCAGGCTTGAACAGATAAGCATCCGACGTCTTCAATCCCGTCAGCTGCTCATCAAGACCAACAATCTTGCCATCGTCTCCAAGGACCAGCTTCGTCTTATCGATCAGCCCGGTTACAACTTTCTCGTTATGAACCTTGCCGGTTAATGCAGCCGTAATGGCGTTGCTGATCTTGACTTCCTTCAGATCGGATTCATATTGCGTCTTGGCTGTCTGATTCTCAGTTTTCAACGTCTCGATCTGTTGTTTCAGATCCTCAGACAGTCCCGCAGTTTTGCCCAACTCTGCAATCTGCTTATCTCGATCAGCAACATCATTCTCCGCTTTACTCTTTGCTGTGTTTACTTCATCAAATCGCGTCTTAGGAATAAACCCCTTCAGCTCATCTTGAGAAGCAGTAGCTGCTTTCTCCGCTTGTTCCTCTGTGAATCCCAATGCAATAAACTGTTCCTTGTTCATATCAATTGCCTCCCTATTCATCTTCGCTTTTTACCCGGTCGCGTCCGGTGATGAGCTGTTCTTTAACGTCTGCCAGCAACCCAAAGACGAAATACGCTTGACTTTCGATATTAAGTAATTTAATATAATCACTGTTCAACAAAATCAACAAATAAACAAAATGAACAAAATAAACAAAAATTCAATTATTCGAGGAGGAAAAACAATGTCTACGACAAGCGATATTCGTAAAAAGGCTATGGAGCATTTGAAACAAAATGGGGTATTGATTCGCAAAGAGTTCGTACAAAAACTAAAAGATGAGGGCCTTAACTTTAATGAAGGGCATGTTTCTGGAGCTCTAAATGCATTATCCACTCCTCCAAGCCCTGTCACTAGAACTGAATCTGGTACCTACGAGATTGAAAAGTCCTATGTTACAGGAAACGCATCCCATAGCAACGATGCAGAAACTATAAAAAATCAAGTAAATGATGTCATTGATACAGCTATTAACTCCTTAAGCCAACTCGCAAAAGTCGATCTTCTTCATCTTAGCGACGACGCCTTAGATACTGCTAAGAAGATACCGGTACTTATTAGAACTATTGCTGCTCATAAACTTTAACCCTTAGTACAAAGGTTCTTAGCTTCCATCAAGTGCCTTTGTACTTTTCCCGTTTGGGATCTCTTCGTAAGTAATCATGTTCCTTCAGGTGTATCCGCAATTGGGCTTGCCACTGTCTAACCTTGGCCTTGTAATTCGCCTGGTTTCCTTCATCCACGCTCCCTGCTTCCAAGCGCTTGTACTTGCGTATCTGGCGTTCCATGTATCGCTGCTTCTGTTCGGCCTGATAGTTGGATAGTGCCTTCTCATCGTCAACAGGCTTTGGTAATGAACTGGTACCTGGAATGAACGTGGTCATGTTGTGACGACAGTTCGGATGGAACAAGCCCCCGGCTATGGCGGTACTCAGTAGCGGATACTTCCCATCTGCAGCCGATCCCCCGGAATACACATCGTCAATGAACACCTTGCCCTGATAAGGCAGACACAGCTTCGAACAGTTGCCGTGTGAAGATATGACCACGGTTCGAATGCCGAGCTGATCCCGTTTTGCACCCTCTCCAGCAAACACTGCACGCTGGGATGCTGTACGCAGCGCCATTTCCGCATAACTGGCCACATTCACCCTTCGACCATTGGCATATGTGATGGAGTCGAAGCCCTTTTCAAGAAAATCCTTAGTGGCCCTGTCGATAGCTTGATTCAGCGAAGCAGCTCCACTGTTCAAATACACCTGTGACTTGTAGATGGTCTGTCTATACACATCATCCGCTTGCCTCAGCATGGCGTGGCGGGCTAATTGCAGATTGTTCTCTGCTGCATCTGCGAGAGAGTTAACCCGCTTCTCATTGATCTTGAAGAAGCTACGATCTGAACCATCCTCAGGCTCAACATCCGGCTTTTTGCCCGTGATCTTGTTCCACAAGCCCTTGACCGTGTTAACAACACGATCTGCCCCACGCCGCCAGGAACCTTTAACCTCTTCCTCGGCTGCCTTCTTTACTTCCGGCTCATACTTCTTGGATATCTGGCGTGTCTCCTTACGGTAACGCTGGATATCCTCCAGCTTGCGTTGTTGCCACTGCTCCCACTCTTTTCCCTCTCGTTCCTCGTCATCCTTGTGACGCTGAAGGTTACGCTGCATGGACTTGATCAGATCCATTTCCATGTCGCTGAAGATCTGACGGATGTCATATTTCTTCTTCATGCTTCATCATCTTCGTCGTCATCGTCTTTAGGATCAGGCGGGTCGTCCCGGTTCAATGCCGGTTCATCAAAGGTGCTTCCCTGTTCATCTTTGAGCCGCTGCACCTCAGCAGCCTTTTCCTCATCGGTCCAGGTGTCGCCATACATTTCTTCAATCGCACGTTCAACGCTCATCACACCATGTGTCCGTGCCTTACCTACCGTATCCACAACAGCATCGAAGGAAGGACTGGCATACTCCCCGAACTTGACGGATGCTTCATATTCACCTGGGGTCCGCTGCAGGTTGTTGTCATGCACCTTCAGCACAATTGACACCAATTCCGGAATGACTTCGTTCAGACGTTCAATGATCTTGCCGCGGGTGTACAATGTGGCCTTTTCCTTCTCCCGCTGCGCCTCGGCATTATCCGTCTTCTTCAAGTCAATTCCCAACGTGGATGGCGATACAATCCCCTGCAAGCACATGTCCAGTGCAGACGCATATGACGAGACGAACGCCTCATAGAGGATTGCCGGCTGCACCAGGGATATCTGATCCTTGGTATCCTCGGCCATTGTCCTACCAGCCGCGATAAAGTCCATATCAAATGGATTCGGCTTGATGGGCATTCCGTTATTCGGATCCCGAGGAAGCAGGTCTTCCGGAATGTACTTCTGCACTCGCCCGGATCGAATGGCATCCCACCACTGACTGATAACCTCGTCCAAAGCGTCAAAGCTATCTGCCTTGCTCTCATAGATGGACTTACCTCGATCCGGCCACTTGGATGATTTGAACACAGACATCGGTACGCCCCAAATGAAGTCACCCGTAAATGTCGTTTCATCCAAGCCAGCCAATTCGGCCACCATAGCCAGAGGAACCTCTTTCCCGTCCGCACTCAGCAGCTTGTATTTGATCTTCCCTTTGCCAAATGTCTCTTCGAGCTGGTAATCCTTATCGTTATGGCGGTACTCCGTGTAATAGATGATCTCCTGGAGCCTGCCACGTTCTCGTCTATATCGAACCTTATCGCCTGCGTAGAACTCAATAATGGGGTACGGGGTAATGTCGGTATCCAGTGTTACCTTGAACGCTCCGTCCCCCTCTACCAGCGCCTCAATCAGGCTACTACCCAGCAGCTCATCAAAGTTGTTATCCTTGGCGATTTCCTCCCACAGCTTTGTCTGATCCTGTGTCTTCAGCTCGATCTGGTCCATATCCGAAACCACGATGTCAGACAGGCGCTCCACGATCATAGCCGGTAACCCTGAATGGATCTTCCGGATATGCCGGTTCTCACTCGGTACCGCTGCCCAGAATCGGGAACGGCTCACGTTATCTGTGACCGACTGCTTGTAGAACTGTTCCAGCTCGGACGGATCTCCACGATACCAGAGCCGGTTGCGCAGGACACTGGTCCGATAGCTGAACGGCTCACGGATGATGAATGACTTGTTCTCCGGCGCTGGTTGAATCCTTAATATCTTCATGACCATATTCTTGATCCACCCCATTTCTATACCTCCAGTCTCTTCTTGAACGGCTGAACGGCGTATTCGCTACTATCCAAGCAGTCCACTGGGTAACTTCCGTCATCCGTCCGCACCCATTCACCCTTTTGGCGCTCTGTCTCATCCCATGTAGCATTCTCTATAGCTTCAATCCAATGTTTAAGGTGAGCCATAACCTTGTACCGCCCTTGGTTAATCAGAACGTTCGTCAACCTGATCCGGTCAACGATGCCCTCTTTCTTGTAAGCAGGCACAACCGGAATGTGTATCCCCCGCCGCCTTAGCTCATTTGTCAGCGCCTGCCGGAACAGCTTGTCAGCCGATTCAGCAAAGATATGAGCACACGACAAAAAGGCCGGATAGGTTTCCGACCACTCGACTATCTTTTCAACGATCTCCTTGGCGTAACGGTCATGTGTATAGCCATTCTCCTTGCCCTGCTTGTGGTAGAAGCCATCCAGCAGCATAACCGCTCCATATCGCGGCGTAAATCCAGTGAGCGTGGCAACCGTGGCGTCAGTACCCCCAACGTCTATGCCAATCGAAAACTCAATGAACCGTTCGGCCCGTATCTGCTCCCTGGTAATGATGACATCCTTAACGGTGTAGCCCGTGTATATCCGTCCTGTAGCTGCCGTTCGTTCACCCTTAATCTCTGACTTGTACCAAAGACTAGACTTGTCATAAGTGATCAGTAGCGCCTTGAGACGGTCGTCTGTGATACTCAGGTTATCGAACACGGTAAAGTGTGCGTAATTGTACCCCTGATTCTCCCCAAGCTTGAGCAACTCATCCTGAAAGTCCAAGATGTCTGCATAGAACCAATGCGCTGGGGGTTTCGGGTTAAGGTCAAAGAACAGTTGTCGCTTAGTGGACGCCAACGTCCGGTCAATCACCTCTTTAACAAATGATGGATGACACTCGTTGACCTCCGTCACATAGGCCGTCCCGTAGGAGTTACCCTTGATCAGCGCGGCATTGTTTGCCTTACCACCGCCTGCAATAATGACGATCTTCTCGCCTGTCTTGGTCTGAATGAAGAGTGCTGCACGGTCCTTGTATTCACCTTCCCGGCAACGCCCTTTGAACAGCCATTGCAACCCGAACCCGTTCGAGTCAATGGCGTTCATCTTCGCGGCTGCCATGCTCACCCCAGCGACCAAATGAAGCTTGTCCGGGTGAACCTCCAAGCACATGGCATAGGCAATCAGGTTAATGATGTTCTTGCCTGCACGCTTGCCGCCCTCAGCTACATTCAGCCACGAGTTCTGGCAACGCCGGATATATTCCGACTGCTTCGTATTAAATGGAGCATATGGAATCAGGGCTGTGTCAGTCATCGTCTATCACCCGTTCCGGCACAGGGTTGTTGATCAAGTCAGCCAATGCGGTAATTTGCTGGTTCAGGTCAAGCTTACTGTTATCTGGCACCTTACCACGCATCACGGCAATACTGGCCTTGATCTGCTCCAAACGCTGCTTCTGGACTTCGTTCACTTCATCGGGGGAAGCCAACCGCGCGACATCTTCATACTTCTTAATGGAACCACCCAGCGCCGTCCATGCAGCAGCCATGGCTTTCAGGCTGGTTGCTGATCGATCCCAAGCAAACTGGAATTCATATTCCTGTTCAGTTATGATCTGTTCAAGCTTCGGTTCCTTCTTGGTACCCGTGTTATGGATCTCAAATTTCTGCTTTTTGACTTCCTTAATCATCTCATCCTTGCCCGTTACATGCTGAGTCTTCAAAGCACGTATAATGTTCGTGAGCTGGATTCGAATGCCTTCCCACAAGATATCCAACGTCGAAAGCTCGGCCGTTGTGTCGTAAATCTCCCGTGTTTCTTCATCATCTGGCAGGAACTTACGGAACAGACCATGCTTAACGGCTTTATCATTTCCGTATGGCCCACCGTGCCCACCTCTATTGCCCACAGCGTTCTGATTGCCCTTCGGCGCTCCTGGTCGCGGCTCAGGCTGCTTCTCCCATTCATCAAGGCTTTTCCATTTACGAACAAGTCCGGCACTGATTCCAAGCTTTTCGGCAATCTCTCCTGGCTTCATTTCCTTGCCACTGGCGAACCACATCGCTAATGCTTTCTTGCGGTCCGGGCTTCTCTCTCTCGCCATTACATAATACACCTCACCCCTGACATTGTTTATGCAATATTTATGCAAAGACATGTGTTCAAAACCCGGTCTTTTGTACATATGTACTTTCCCACAACCACGCCGAAAACCCTGATTTGACGGGATTTTTGGCGTCTAACTGAATTGTGCGATTATACACATTTTATGCATAAATCCAAAAACCCGCGCCGTTACTGGAATTTTCGATTTTGCCGATTTTTATTATTTCCCAGCTTATTGCCCTGAAATGGGGCGTTTATTCATCGTTTATACAGCCATAATTGAGTCGGTTTTCTTAGAATCAGTCTAAATAGACAAACTTCTAATTGTTTTTCTTCTTCAACCAACACAAAAATAACCCAAAATAGGGTCGTTATTAACCATTTTCTGGATCAGGACTGAAACATAAAGGTAATAGTGTTTCACTCGGTTTAGAACTGGCAATCAGCGTCATTTCAGATTCAAAAGCCATTTCTGTAATATGAGTGCAACGAACGCCATATTGTGATGCACTAATATTAGCGTAACAGCATAATCGCCCTGTCCATCATGTCCTGAGTCAGTCCAATATAGTCCAATGTTTCCCGTGGATCGCTGTGCCCGAACATGTCCATTAGTAACGCTAGGTTTTCAGGATTCTGCATGTACAGACGGTATGCCCATGTCTTCCGTAGCGTATGACAACCGATCTCTTTCAGACCAAATTCCTTGGCTGCTTTATTCAAGAATCGGTATGCTGTCGTCCGGTCTATCGGTTGATTCCGCATTCGGCTGACTGTCTTCACCTGGCGGCTAGGAAACAGGAAATCCGTATCCTTCATGGTGGAGATGTACTTGTCCAGATCCTGCCGGATACTCGGATGGATTATAAAGCGCTTGGCATGTTTGTTTTTTTGTTCGATCAGGTTAACGTGTGTTCCTTTCACATCGATAACCCTCAGCCTACATAAGTCAGATACACGCAGGCCACTATAGATGCCAATGCAGAAGAACAAATAATTTCGTAAGCTGCGTATCCAAAAGTAATCCTTCATACCATCTATAACCCGTTCGTCTCGAATCGGTTGAACCTTTTTCATGTCACCACCTCACATTTTGGACATAGAAAAAGCACCCATAAGGATGCTTACTTCAGTAGTTTGTAGATTTCTTCAATATATTCAACGTAATGATAAGCCCAATCATCATTTGAATCTTTCATTGAGTCGAAAATGAACTTATCACCAGAGCAAAGTTTTATTTCAAGTTGCAACTCCTCTGATCGATTATAGGGCCGAGTAAGTTGTAATTTCTCAACTCTAACTTCTTTAAAATACGAAATAGTGACTACCGCATCGCTTTCCTTAAATAGAAAAATGTTTTTGTCTGTAAGAGCATAAAACTCCTTTTCCTTACTGTCATTAAAGAAATTTTTCGGGTAGAATGCCCTCACTTCATCATCATTTATGTTATTTTGAATTGCGGAGAACATTTTCCAGTACTGACCGAATACTGGTTGACTGAAGTTTTTTTTAAACTCTTTGTAGTTATGCAATTTATACACCTCCTTCCCCGTGTCATATTTCGACGCATAGGAAGGATTTCCCTCTTTTGGTGTCGAAAGAACTAGGACGAAAGGAGGTGTATCACCATGAACTGGCAATCCGTAACCTCATCCAACATTGATGCCATTGCTTATGACTCAGGCTCATCTACACTCTATATTAGATTCAACAATGGAACCACGTACTCCTATTCGGGTGTTCCACAAAGTGAACATAGCGGTTTGATGTCTGCGGCTTCACACGGAAGTTATTTGGCTTCCCATATTAAAGGCCGATACCCGTACGAAAAACTCTAATCTTGATTGATTAAAATCACAGCTGGGCCAGTGAAGATTTGTTCGTGCTGGTCTACTGTGATTTTGAATTCCTGATGCGGTTCAACCGAGATAGCTTTAACACCTTCACGGTTTGAAAGTTCCTGACTCAAGTTCTTTGTACTTTGGCTCATAATTTCCCCTCCTTCCTTAATTCTAATATTTCCAATGTTATGTTATGGATACATAACTAAACACCGACTCATTTCCTCCTGTGAAAAATACTACAAAAGAAAAAGCACCCCTGAAGGATGCTTCAATGTATAGAAAATGTTTTTGTAGCCCAATAGCCAATTAGTATTATGCTACCTACTCCAGCAGCGATACTTACTGTCTTTTTGCTTAAAAAATTATTAAGCAATGCACAGATAAATCCCCAAAAAGCAAATAGCATAATTAAGGTTAGTAACTTGTTCCCACCAATTATATCCCAAAGACTTACTTCTACGCCCTCAAGTATATTCATCATAACTCCTATATAATTATTTATCTGTCTGGGTCATATGTGACATAAAGAAAGAGTGTCTTCAAATTTCGAATTGAAATCAGTATAGAGTGTGCCGTGATCGCAAGCCATACCGTAGCACAAACCCAAGCCCAGACAGGTATAGCCATTATCAAATTAGTAGGTACCAGAGATCCAATATAATAAAGCAGAATGCTCAGGAACACTACAATTAACTGTATACTAACAGCCCACGTAAAAAATATAACTAAAATATCATATACTGAATTACCACTTGATGTCTGCTGATTTCTTAATTTTTTCACATTATCACCAATAGCTGAAATTACAGTGATACTCGTAAGATTAAAACCTGCTAGAATCGAAATAGCTGCAATAACTTGACCACTCAGATCTCTGAATTTCGAAACGAGATCTTTAAAATCAGAAATATAATAAGATGTCCACCAAATCAAGACTGAAGATAATAAAAAAGGCAGGAAAACATCAGTAATAAGTTCTGATCGGGAAGAGTTTTTCCAATACTTTTTAAAAGTAACCCATGGAAAATTATTGGCCTTAAAGAACTTTTTGATATTTCCGGCCATTTGGAATCACTCCCTTAAATTTCTTCGTTGATTCGCAACTTCTCTCAAGATATTCTCAACCGATGTTAACATTGGCTGATTATCTGTGTCTACTTCAACTCTTTTTCTATATTGCTCCTGTGAATCTTCCAAGTTTATAACTTTTTCAGCCCCGGCTAATTTACCGGAAACTACGATTTTAGTTACTCCTTGTTGGTCTTTATATCTACTAATCAATGGTATTGCTCCTCTTAGCCCTGATCGTTGGTACTTCGCTTCAAATTCCAGTTTAACATCCGTTGCAGAAATCTCTTCAATATCATTTTGCAAAGCTCTGACTGCGGGATTTTCATCTGCGGGTAATTCAGATCTTGAAACTTCGATCTCAACCTTGTTTATTGTATTAAGTTGACGAATACTCTCAAAAAAGTTGTTTTGAACAAGAGTACAAATTTGAATAAATGTTAAGTTTCTTCGTCTGATTACTTCATTGCCCAACGTTTCAATATATTCATCAAATCGAGGTCTATTTAGTCTTTTGTTACTCTGCAGAAGAAGCAACCCATCCACTTTCTTAATTAAAAAATATGTCGCCTCTGTCTCCCCCTCACGAAGCAACTTAGGATTAGGTCGTAAGGTTAATTGATCAGCATGAAGCAATTCACCAGTGGTTCCGTATTCGGCTGACAAAAATCGTCCAAAAATGAAATGTTCATCTTCATCCAAATAATCCAAGTACATCAACCATGAATCATTATATCGACGAGTTCGCTGCTCAAGCGTTAGTGCATGAATTTCACTCCATATCTCACTAACAATTTCGGCGTTCCACATGATTGCATCCGTTTGATTTCGGTTTGTAATCTCAGTGTAATGTAGGTCGATCTGAAAAGCGTTGAATCGTTTTGGTTTTTGTGGCAAATTTATCCCTCCTAATACTGGATAAATTCTACAATAACCGCCAAATTCCTTCTTTAGTCGTGATTTTTTTACAATTCAAACCAAATAATATGACTTTTGAATCAAGACTTTTGAACCCGTAAAGAAATTTCATTATTCTCGAAACACAAAAATAAGTCCACCACTATAGATGACATTATAAGAAACAGGCTACGAATAATAACCTCGACAGGAATCGAACCCGTCTAAACCACAAGGTCATAATATAAATCACGGGAATCTTACCCGTGTTCCCCACATTCCGCACCTTTGACGATCCACGTCTAAGGATTTATCCCACAGTACGGTCGAGTCCTGCATCGAATAGTTCGTCGGGTTTGCAGGGACACCCAGGCAATTGCCTTATGTCCCTTAGTTTAGTTCCAAACCCCAGACAGCATGTTGTCTTACTAGTGTCTTACACAAGACACTATACAGACATGCCAAACTATAAAACGAATAAGAATTACCATATAATCCCTTGATTGTTTTTTCATTCGAAAATATAATGATTTACGTGAGGAAAATCAAGCTTACATAAAATACATATACGGAAGGGTGTACAAATGACTACTAACGTCCTGGTATAATTATTTGATTAAATAGCATTTAATCAAGTGATCATGGATCGTTGAAAATTTTGTGTCTTATTGGTAAAAGGTTACTTGACAGGTTCCTTTCCCATTCCTCCTTCAGTTTATGTAATTTTGCTTGATTGACTACCTCACTCTCCATACAACGCAATTGATTGCCAGGTAGATTTACATTTCCTTATCTCCTTTAACTCTGGGGAGCGGTTGTCGGCTTCTCCCCAGAATGGGGCTTTGCCCTAATTTGAGTTGGAGGAAATTATATGGGGAAAAAACCTGTCAAACATTGGTTGGAGTACATGCTTTTCATGTTAGGGGTCTATGCCTCGACCATCGGAATAGTGTGGGCTACGCTGTGCTGGATACTGTTGTATTTCTTACTTAGAAAGTATGACCGAACTACATAGCTGTGGAACTTAAAGAAGAGGGTCGCTCCCTCTTCTTTTTGTATTCACTTTAAGTTTTTTTATAATACACCAATTAACTTCAAAGTTTCTGCTACTGACTCAATTCCTCTAACAATTTGCCGATCAATCGACCTATCCGTTACACTACTGAACCTTTTGATAGTTCCCCATCTCGGATTACCTCGGATGAACCGAAAGTCCATGACTCTCCTTACATTATCATCAACGATTAGACGTACAGCCATTTCAATATTTGCCGTTTTCTCCTCATACTCCACCTGAACTTGTTTCCATCCTTCTGATGGATTAGTCATTGTCCCAATTTCCTGAACTGCCTTCCTCATCCGAACATACTTGTTCAACAGTTCACGAGTCTGTTGGATGTCTGAAGGGCTGGGGGACGGGAATAACTCCATCTGACCAGTTTCCCCCATTCCTTACACCCCTTATATATAATCATCTATAGTCGTTTGCCCTTCGAGTTCAATTTCCGATGCATCTTGGATCAAACCCTCTTCCAACCAATCTTTTGGAGCCTCGGTTTTGAAATGGGGCCATATCGGTTCACCTACACGAGAATGTGCCTGGTTTTTCGCAGCGGCCTTTTCTGTCCATACCCAATGTGTATTTGCCGTTACTTTTTCATCACTCATGATTTCCTTCCTCCTCATTCCAATTCCAAAGCCTTTGCTGCCCTTTAGCTGATATCGGCTCGTTCAGAAGTTTTACATCCGACATTTCCCATGCATACCGACCTGGTGTAAAGTCTCCAAATTCGTATTCTGGAGAGTAAACCAATCTGTTACCCTCAAGCTCATACCCATCCGTCCATGTGTCAAGCGATTTAAGGCAGTTGGTTAATTTAGCTGTCGCCACAACCGCGCCTGTCGGCAGATTGTCTACTGTGTATCCGTACCGTTCCAGTGCTGCACGGATTTCAGGCTCTTTGCAGGCTTCATTGTCAATCTTCTTCCCTGCATGGATAGCAATCTCTCCCCGATGCTTGGTAGGCCAGCTGCGTGTCTCATATTGTTTTGCTCCAATGGCGATCAGTGTCGCCCACGGTTGAATAATTGTTATTGCCTTCATGGTTGTTCTACCTCCTTATAACACTTCAATTTTCAGTTTTTTCCGCCGTTCGCTAAACAACTTGGCTTTTGCCTCTTTACGATCTATCGGGTAAACAGGACGGGCTATCATGTCTATGATCAGATCAGTGCTCTTCAACGCTATGCCCATGTATTCTGTAACCTTGTATACTTCTCCCTTGATCGAATGAATAGAACCTAATCGGATACCTGGAACTATTTCTTCCCACTGTTTGTGGGGAATTTCAATGACCATCTCAACGTTGAAAGGTTGCCTATATGCCTTCGCTTTACTCACAAAATCCATCTTATTGAGCCGTTGGCAGGTGTACCGTATAAGGATCGTAGAGCTGAATATTTCGAAATTCTCAATCCCTAATACAAGCAAAGGTTCACCACGAACTTCTATGGTTTGCCCGACCTTGTAAGGCTGCTTGAACAACTTGAATCTGCCAATGACTGTTGTAATTAAGCTAACCATGGTATATCTCTCCTTTGGTGGGCCTAAACCCTATATGCAGTATCCTTTGATCCACTTTCCGTCCTTGTATATCTCCACCGCACTGTTGTCTCCCACATCAAGCAGAGCAAGTGCCTTTTTCAAGCAGCTCAACATCCCTTCTGCGTGATTGACGCTTTCCGTCATTTTGCCGGCACTGTTGTAAATGTCGATCCGGTACACTTCATCCACTCCTTTGTGGGCATTCCATTCCTCTGTTAAAAAATCAATGTTGGCTGTACCACGGCTGTACGCCGCTCTGCTATCTCAACGTTATGTGGTCCCATTTCAATGATCGTGCATTCCCGGTTATTCTCATGGGCTACCTTCAGCGTTGTTCCACTCCCGCCAAACGGATCAAGTACACGTCCGCCAACTGGAGCACCTGCCAGTATGCAAGGTTCAATCAATTTTTCCGGGAATGTAGCAAAGTGAGCTTCTGAAAATCCTTGTGTTGTAACAGACCAAACACTGCGCTTATTTCGTTGAGTTACAGGCAGCGACAAGGCCGATTCATAACTTTCGTTATACTTAATTCCGGATCCCGGTTTCGACGCTTTGGGTTTTCTACCCACAGCCTTCATGTTTCCGTTCGTCTTCGCCCCACCATTCGCTCGAGCACTGCCGATCTGATTCATTACGTCTTGCGATAAACGTGCGTGGGTATTGGGCGAGACGGCTTCAAAGATTGACTCAGCATCGTAATAGTAGCGGTCTGACTTGCTTAGCAAGAAAAAGTATTCATGCGCTTTCGTCGGACGGTCACGAACACTTTCAGGCATCGGGTTCGGCTTATGCCAAATGTTGTCCATTCTGAGGTACCAGCCGTCCGCCTGCAGCGCGAAGGCTACCCGCCACGGAATCCCCACCATGTCTTTAGGTTTCAGTCCTGGTGGTATCTTTCGATCAATTTCCTTCATTCCACCAAGGTTCCGTTCGCCTATTGTTGGATCACCTAATCCCGATACGCCTGCTTTTGCGTAACTGTCACCAAAATTCATCCATAGTGTTCCGGCCGGCCGAAGCAACCGCCATACCTCCCGGAAAACCTGCAGCGTATGAGCTACAAACATTTCTGGCGTAGGCTCCAACCCTAGGCATCCGGTCCACTCAGGTACCGCAATCGGCGAAAGTCCTGGCATCGGTGTGTAAGTTGTTTCCGGCCAATATGATGGCTCCAAACCGTAATCACGCAGGCCCCAGTACGGTGGACTCGTAACGCATGTGTGGAATGACTCCGCCTCGAGATCCGGCATAACTTCGATGCAATTTCCTGTGATGATCATGTGTGTCTTGTCCCCCTTAGCTGCTCACACAGCCTGTCGTATTTATATAATGCTGGTTCCCGACGTGGATCTGTTGGGGAAAGCGAATCAATAAATTCCGCACCCCTCACAATCCGTTCTCGTAACCGATCCTGGTAATAGGCCAGTAATTCTTGAAAAATCCCCTCGAAATGATCCAATATTTCGTCATGCGTTTGAGCAATGCAGCCCTGACTTTTCAGACGGGTGAATGTGTGTTCGTCGATTCGACCGTTTTTCAACGCATTTTCCAAATGGCTGACCAACATGATTTGATATCTCATGATCAGCCTTACGCTGTTTTCGATCTCCAGCTCATCTGCTGAACTTGTCATCTTCAACCCGCCTTTCTCATCAGTACTGCATGCGTTCTATATTTACGAATTTGCTGAAATTCTTGAGATAGATCATCTCTGCAAGTCCGGTACCTGTATTCCGTCCCTTGGCTACAATGATTTCTACGATGTTCTTCTTCTCTGTCTCGGCGTTGTAGTAGTCATCCCGATACAAGAAATCAATTTCGTCTGCATCCTGTTCAATAGAACCGGACTCCCTCAAATCTGACATCATTGGACGCTTGTCCTGTCGTTGCTCAACACCCCGGCTGAGTTGTGAAAGGACTTCCACCGGACAATCATTGTCTCGGGCAATTTGCTTCAAGGAACGACTGATATAGGCGATTTCCTGTTCACGACTTGAGAACTTTTTGCCTGCGCTGATCAACTGGAGGTAATCAATTTGGATAAACAAGTTCTCATGCTCTTTCTTGAGTTTCTTCACCTTGGCTGCTATCTGCTGAATGGTGATACCAGGAGTGTCGTCAATGTAGATTGGCAGCTCGTTCAAAATAGATCGGGCCATCGTGTATTCCGACCAGTGTTCCGGTCCGAGTTGACCAGTCCGAAGCAATGTGCCATCCAGGTTTCCTATGTTTGCAATCAATCGTTCGCCCAATTTCTTGCCGGGCATTTCCAAACTGAATATTCCTGTGGTTACACCGTGACTTGCAGCAGCCTTGGAGTTGTTCAGCATAAAAGCCGTTTTCCCCACCGATGGCCTTGCAGCAACAATAATTAAATCCTGTTTCTGTCTGCCGCCCGTGAGTCGGTTCAGATCCACACCACATGTAGGAACGCCTGTTATGCCTTTGGATTTACTACGTGTCTCCAAATCATCATCATGGTCTGTCATAACGTCATTGATCTTGACCATGCCGCCTTCAACCGGAGAACGCCCGGACAACTCTTCTGCCCCTGCCTTGATACCAGCAATCACCTCGAGCGGGTCCGAAGACTCTTCAAGAGATTGGCGTTGTTCCTCCAACAATCGCAATGCCTGCCGCTTCAATCCAAGACTCTGAACAATTGAAATGTATTCCTTTGCATTGGCTATGGTCGGTACTGCATCTACCAGATTGCCAAGATATTCAATACCTCCAATATCTTCCGTAACGCCTCGCGTCTCCAGATCGGCGTAAAGTGTTACCAGATCGACGGCTTTTTCTGATTCATGCAACACTATTACCGATTCAAAAATTAGGCGGTGCTGTGAAGAAAAGTCCTGCGGGGTAAGTAGAGCTACAGCAAGTGCTGTATTATCTCCTGAACGATCTAGCAGAAGGCTGCCTATTACCGCCTGTTCAGCCTGTAGGTTGTAAAGGTTATTCATTCGGTTCACCGTCTTTCAGAAGCGGCACAGCGCTTTTCTCCCAAGACTCCATAAGAGCAAAGCGCTCCTGTGTCTCTGTGCGAAGCCTGTCTATGTTCGAAGCTGCTGGATTTCCGTATATCTGTGAAATTGCTGGTGGAAAATGCGATGTTTTGATGTGATGCGAAAGGTTCTGTTCCGCTTGTGAAAAAGGAACATCGTGAAGCATTCGTTCCCAAAGCGTGACCATTTCGTCAGTAAGTTCCACTATGGGGTAGGCTGTAACCACTACCGCCAAAATGCTCAGTACCTCTTGATTGTTCAAGTCGCGCTGCCTCCATCCGCTTTTGTAAAATGTCCTTGTTCCGATCTGACCGGGAATTGCTTTGGCCTTTAATCACCGGAGCAACTGTTGTTTGTTCTGGAGTTTCTTCGAAATCGGCATACCGTTCATTTTTTGGGTTTAAAAAGGTTGAACCATGAAGGATAAAATTATCTTCCGTTCTGCTTACCTTGCAATGTGCTGCATAGTTCTCGGAACAGCGGATCAATAGCGCGGGATTTACCTTCGCTTTGATTGCTCTCTCCCACATGTTCAATGCTGCTTTTTTCGCAACCTTTTTTGGATAGGCAGACCAGAAGGTTTCGAAATCCGAAACAGACATATCTTTACTGTCTTTATCTTTTAATGTCTTTAAACTGTCTTTAGAGGACTGGGAAGCCGCGTCCTGTATAGGATCATCGGCACTCTCAGTTCCTGTTTCAGTAACCACGAGTCCCTGTTTTGGTAACTCATTTCCGATTCTGGTTCCCGTTTCAGTAACTTTAGGAATTATCTTCGGTTCCTGTTTTGGTAACTCTGGGACAGGTTCTGAGTTACTGTTTCGGTAACCATCATCTGGCGGTTTGTCGCTCAAATCTGGTAGTGGTTCGGTTCCTGTTTCAGTAACTTTTTGCCGAGATAAGCGACTATTTTTTAAGTTCAAATGTATGAGTTCATGAAAGCGTTCTTTTTCCCAACCACGAACCGAGTCGATTTTCCATAAGTCATAATTTTCGTTAAACCAATACTCGGCGTCCGTTCGTGTAATCACCTTACAGGTTTCCAGATGCTTCAGTTCAGCTCCTATGTGACCCTTGCCCACGCCACAGAGGGAGAAATCCTTCTGCATCGGGATTACTGCAACCTGTTGATTACAGCCGTAGGAAAGCCGCCAAATGAAGAACAAAATATCTTTCTGGCGCTTGGTGAAATCCCGACGAATGACCTCATCCCATATCTCGTTGGCAATGGCTACATATCCGTTCTTCCTGCGAGAGTCGGTCACCCGTCTCACCTACTCTTTCTTTATTTCAAAATTGATGCTATGATCGTCGCCGCCATGCGTCGAAACCTTAGCCCTTGGATCGTCTCGTCCAACATGACATGGCACTCTTTGCATAAATGAGCTAAATCATAAACCTCGGTGCGATGGTCTAGCTGCTTACGGCCAGTCAAATGAGCCCGTTCCGTTGCCCTCGCTTCGGCACATGCTTCACAAACACCACCTGAACGCTTTTTAAGTGACTTGTCTACCGATTTGCGAATGTCACCCATTTGTCGTTGTGTGGGCTTGATACGCTTACTGCCGGTCTGTTGCGATTTAGTGTAAGGCCGATATTCGAATGTCATGAAAGACCACCAGAATACATGTGCTTGTCCTTTTTAATGAACTTTGGTAAGATGACTGCATATGAATTGTAAAAGTGCTCAAATGGGTGACTGCGTTCGCGAGACGCGGTCATTTTTCTATACCCTGACATCTCTTGATCATGAACCGCACAACCTTCACAGCAATACAGGTAACCCTTCACAATAACTTTCCTCGGATCGCAGACATGAACGTGATATTCGCAGTTCATGCAATAACCCGCGGTATACCTGTCCATCCTGAATTCTTCCATGCTTCTGTTTTCTTCTTTATCTTTCAACTTATTCGAAATCCGCTGGGCTCTCACTCTCAAATTCGCTTGCAGTTCGACATCCGTAGTTTCAAGGATTTGACTGTAAATCGTCCGAAGTTCTTCCCTCATACCACGATGTTTTGTTTTAGAACGGGTCATAGCTTCCCCTCCTTATCTTGTAAATCGGTGTACACATCGTCCAACGCTTGAACATACTCAAACTTCTGATTGTCGGGAAGTTCGGTACTCATGACTGCATGTGCGATAATAGTGTAGGACTCTTCACGTACAAAGCCGTGATAATCCAGTTCTTTAACCATGCGTTCCTTGTAGTCCTGAATAACATCCGGAGCAAGAGCGGGAGCCGCCTTCGCTCCGGCTTTATACGCCGCTTGTAGCAAACCCATAACCACAGTCTGAGTATCCTGCTCCCATCCATTCATCCAATCTATCTTTTGACGTTCTGCAAAGGTCAGAGGGCGATTAAGCAAACTTTCAATCTCAATTGGACTCATGAGAGATTCGCTCCTGGTATTCTTTGTTCGCCGCTCCAAGCAACTTCTGCAATCTACTTAATTGATCGTGACGGACAAACCAAACTGCAACACTGGCGGCGTTATTCCGATCATAGGACTCTTCTAAGGCATTCCGTTTGGATTCACGGGAAGAATCTCCGATTGCATCACATGCGTCCAGAAGTGTTTCGAAACTCAGCGTCCGAATAAATTGAATTAACGCTGTTTCTTGTTCAGACATTTTCATAGTGTTTAGCTCCTTCTTGTATGTTTTTTAATATTTCGGACAATAATGGCATGTTGAAGGGGATTACCGAACCAGAGTCTAGCTAGTTCTGGTAGAGTCATGAACTCACCATCCCAACGTAGCCAACCGTCAGTACCTGATTTCCGTCTCCCAGCACCTTCACACTCTTGATGACTCTTCCTTCACGGATCAGAGTTATCAGAGATTGGAACGCATCCTCAAAAGCATCAGTCCCAATATTCATGTGAAGAACCTGGTCATTAAGGTCTGGATTGTATTCTTTCGCGGAATCTATTGCGTCGCTCGTTACCTCTATGCTGTTGAACCAAACTGCGTAATCCTCATTGCTAATACACAGAATTATTTGGAAGGGAGAGATTTCATAATAGAACTCGTGATTCGGGGTATTAAATGCAAATTCTGCTTCCCCCAGTTCGACTATGAGTGTTTGTTCCTCTGGAGGGCAGTCAATGAAGAAATCTACCTTTACATGATTCCTGCTAATTCCCATCAATGGATCTGGTTGAGCAGCATTGACTTCTACTGCACACTGAACATTGTGATTTTGTAGCACGTTGAGCAAATGAAATGCGTGTGCTGCAGTTGTAGTTGTTAATGGTGACATGTAGACACTCTCCTTATACAGACGTTTGCGTTTCATTCCAGTACAATGTTGCCGATTCGTTGCTCCATTCCAATACATTGTTACAAGTTGGTTCCTATCCTGTTGAACTTGATTTCTCATTCCCTTCCAGCCATTTGTCTAATGAAATTTGACGGAAGTGGATCAGGGTTCGGTTCCGGATAAAAGGAATTTCGCCGTTTTTGACCATGCGTCGTAAAGTAGAATCCGACACTTTCAAATACCTGCAGGCTTCTGCAAAGTCAAATACATTAGCGTATAAAAGTTGTTCGATGGTTGGTTTAAGCTCAGCCATGATTTCGTCTCGCAGTTCCTGCTTTATTTCAGAACGCAACACCTCAATGAATTCAGTTGTGGACGGCATCATTGGACACCCCCAGAACCAATTCATCAAGTGTCACACCCAGAGCCTTGGACAACTTTACTAATGTTTCAGCGTGAGGACCTTGTTTTTTGCTTCCCATGTTGTACAATGCAGATACGGTAACGCCACTTTCTTTGGCAAGTCTGTAAATTGTCCAACCTTTCTCATCGATTAGCCTCTGCATGTTTACTTCAATCGCCAATCCCATGTGCTCACCTCCTGAAACCATACTATAACTCTATAGAATCATAATCAAACAACGTTATAACCCAAAAGTGTTATAAAATGATCTGTTTCCTTCTGGTTTCTTCCAATTGCTTGACTTATCTCTCTTTTGTGTTCTAATATAACTTTATAGAGATATAACACTAAAGAGATATATTAGGAGGCCTTTGTCGTGGAGATAGCAGATAAAATCTTGGAGTTAATGAAAGAAAACGGGGTTACAAAATACCGTCTTGCCAAGGAAACAGGTGTCTCTTACACAGGTGTTACTAAAATACTTTCAGGACAAACGAAGCACCCTCAAATAGATTCAATTAAATTGATTGCCGATTACTTTAATAAACCGCTGACTTATTTCACTGATGAAGCAAATCTAAACCAAGTGCCTGAATGGGCGACTTCCAAAGATAAAAGGGATTTTAAAAAGATGCTAGAAGACGATGGGGAATTAATGTTTGATGGGGTCCCACTCGATGAGAATGACAAGAACAGGATTAAAGATATGCTGACTGGGCTATTCTGGGAAGCCAAGCAAATGAACAAACAGGCGCGTAAAAAGAATAAAGACAACAATGAATAACGGTAGGTGGTTCTAGTGGATGACATTGTTAAAAAGTTGATCCGTAAGCATAAAACCAATGATCCATTTTCTCTTGCGCGCTGCCTGAATATTAATATCCGCTTTACGGATCTCGGGAAAAATACGCGGGGAATATATCATAAAGCTCTACAAAGAAGATTCATCATCATACATAATGATTTGTCGCCCGAATGGCAAAGGTTCATATGTGCCCATGAGCTTGGCCATGACCGGCTTCATAGAGGAGTTAACCGATTCTTTATCGAAGAGCATTCGTTCTTCAATCCTGGAAAGTTTGAACGCCAAGCCAATGAATTTGCCGTCAGCTTATTAACAGCGGAAGATAGCATATCAAGTGGAGAGTCGATCCATGAAATATTTAGACGTAATCACATCCCGCTTGAGTTGATCAATCACATGTAGAAATAAATATAGCGTAAATTTTCACTACCCAAAAACCGAACATATGTTCACTTCAAGGAGGTGTTTTTCATGTAATTGGAAATATGAAAATCCAATATCAATGCTTAGAAAGGAAGAATGACATGGCTTGGAGTGAACATCTAGGAGGAAACAAGTATAAAATTGTTGAGCGCGATCCCTCAAAGGCATCCAGACCGAAAAGGTCTGTTACTGTCTACATGCCGGAAGAGATCGCACGTTCAAAGTCGGATAAGAAGAAAGAATCCTGGCTTGCGCTTGAAGAAGCAAAATGGAGTGAACAAGTAATAGGCGGAAAGGTAGTTAAGCAGGAAGATATTACGTTTGAGGGTTTCATCCCAAAATGGGAAAAAGGATATGCTATGCAAAACATGGGCGAATACACACAGAATGTGAACCTGTACAATCTCAACAAATATGTTGTTCCAGAGTTTGGTCACCTGAAAATCAGTAAAATAACAACCCTGTACCTTGTCACCTTCTTTGGAGAGTTACGGCGCGAGAATGGTAAAGAGTTCGCCACCAATTCGAAATTGAATATCTACAAAGCGGTCAAATCTGTTTTTGATGCTGCTCATGAGTGGGAGCTGATCGCGAAGAATCCAATGGATGGCGTGCAGCGCCCACGAACCAGTAAGAAGGAAAAGAAAATTATGCGCGGTGTTAAGAAGGCATTCAATAGTTTGGAGACAGAAACGGTCCTGTTGGCCCTTTACGATCTTCCAGATAGATGGAGACTCTATTACACTGGTTCGCTCCTTGGCGGCTTCAGAAGAGGCGAATACTTGGCCGTGG
Organism: Paenibacillus sp. FSL E2-0151; assembly: GCF_037993015.1. NCBI lineage: Bacteria > Bacillati > Bacillota > Bacilli > Caryophanales > Paenibacillaceae > Paenibacillus > Paenibacillus sp. FSL E2-0151. The sequence continues at coordinate 320,246 of NZ_CP150308.1, read as the reverse complement.
AATGGCCAGATGTGGATTATGACCGGGATGCCATATGGATCGATAAGCAAATCACGTTCGATAAGGACGGTAAAAAGATTGAGAGTGAAGTTAAAACAGAAGAATCTGAGGGCTGGGTGGCTATGCCGAAGTGGTACATGGCACAGCTCAAAGAATATGAGCGAGTATGGAAGAAAGAGAAATTCCAATGTAAAGATTGGGCTGGAGAGAACAAATCATATGTATTTCATGGCGGGAAAGGAATTATGTACTTCCCTACGACCCCCACAAGCACCTGGAGGAAGTTTTTGCAGAAGAAAGGTATTCCTCATGTTAAACTGCATGGACTTCGTCACACGGCAGCTATGCTGCTTAGAGAAAGCGGAGCCGACCTTAAAACTATGCAGGAGCGATTGAGACATACGAAGATCGGAACAACTGCGGATATTTACACCCATTCGTCTGACATGATCTCCAGAGAGGCAGCAGACCGTTTAGAGGTGTTTGATCCTAAAAGATTGCGATTTGCCCCATGAGTTGCCCCATAAACAAAAATAGTCTGTCATTTGTCGAATTTAGGGTAAAGAAAAAACCCTTGGGCCACAAGGGTTTCAGGTGTTACAAAGTATAAAGCGGGTGATGGGAATCGAACCCACGCTATTAGCTTGGAAGGCTAAAGTTCTACCATTGAACTACACCCGCATAACAACAATCGGGATGACACGATTTGAACATGCGACCCCCTGGTCCCAAACCAGGTGCTCTACCAAGCTGAGCTACATCCCGTTATCTATACCGGCGAGAGGACTCGAACCTCCACGGTTTCCCACTCGATTTTGAGTCGAGCGCGTCTGCCATTCCGCCACGCCGGCAAAATATGAAGTTATAATGGCGCGCCCTGAGAGATTCGAACTCCCGGCCTTTTGATTCGTAGTCAAACGCTCTATCCAGCTGAGCTAAGGGCGCAAAATATTGGAGCGGAAGACGGGAATCGAACCCGCGACCCTCGCCTTGGCAAGGCGATGCTCTACCGCTGAGCCACTTCCGCAAATAAAGGATGCGCGTGGAGGGACTTGAACCCCCACGTCAAAGACGCTAGATCCTAAGTCTAGTGCGTCTGCCAATTCCGCCACACGCGCATATAATGGTGAGTCATGAAGGGCTCGAACCTTCGACACCCTGATTAAAAGTCAGGTGCTCTACCAACTGAGCTAATGACTCATAGAAAACTGGTGGAGGATGATGGATTCGAACCACCGAACCCGTACGGGAGCAGATTTACAGTCTGATGCGTTTGGCCGCTTCGCTAATCCTCCAGGATTACATGGTGCCGGCGAGAGGACTTGAACCCCCAACCTACTGATTACAAGTCAGTTGCTCTACCAGTTGAGCTACACCGGCGTATTACATGGTGTTATAAATGGTGGCTCGGGACGGAATCGAACCGCCGACACGAGGATTTTCAGTCCTCTGCTCTACCGACTGAGCTACCGAGCCTTACTACATTAAAAAAAAATGGCGGAACCGACGGGATTCGAACCCGCGATCTCCTGCGTGACAGGCAGGCATGTTAGGCCAACTACACCACGGTTCCAGATCACTTTCTCAAAGGAAAGTATAATTGCGGGGGCAGGATTTGAACCTGCGGCCTTCGGGTTATGAGCCCGACGAGCTACCGGGCTGCTCCACCCCGCGTCGTTATAAAGTTTATATGGTGGAGGCTGAGGGGATCGAACCCCCGACCCTCTGCTTGTAAGGCAGATGCTCTCCCAGCTGAGCTAAGCCTCCATATTATGACCCGTAGGGGATTCGAACCCCTGTTACCTCCGTGAAAGGGAGGTGTCTTAACCCCTTGACCAACGGGCCTTACTGGCTCCCCGAACAGGGCTCGAACCTGTGACAACTCGATTAACAGTCGAGTGCTCTACCAACTGAGCTATCAGGGAATGGTGGAGCCAAGCGGGATCGAACCGCTGACCTCCTGCTTGCAAGGCAGGCGCTCTCCCAGCTGAGCTATGGCCCCATACTCTGGTGTATTTCATTGTTGTGGTCTTGCTATGGGCCCTGGTGGACTCGAACCACCGGCCTCACCCTTATCAGAGGTGCGCTCTAACCAACTGAGCTAAGGGCCCTTATCAATTTTCGAAAAAAAATACCCCAATGGGGTTTCGCTTGGCGGCGTCCTACTCTCCCAGGACCCTGCGGTCCAAGTACCATCGGCGCTAGAGGGCTTAACGGTCGTGTTCGGGATGGGTACGTGTGGAACCCCTCCGCCATCGCCACCAAACGCATAGCTTAGCTTACATTCAGAGATCGTTCTCTGAAAACTAGATTCGAAACGAAACACGCGAATTATCACTTGCTATTGGATAAGCCCTCGACCGATTAGTACTGGTCAGCTCCATGCATTGCTGCACTTCCACCCCCAGCCTATCTACCTCGTCGTCTTCAAGGGGTCTTACATACTGGGAAATCTCATCTTGAGGGGGGCTTCACGCTTAGATGCTTTCAGCGTTTATCCCGTCCGTACATAGCTACCCAGCGGTGCTCCTGGCGGAACAACTGGTACACCAGCGGTACGTCCATCCCGGTCCTCTCGTACTAAGGACAGCTCCTCTCAAATTTCCTACGCCCACGACAGATAGGGACCGAACTGTCTCACGACGTTCTGAACCCAGCTCGCGTACCGCTTTAATGGGCGAACAGCCCAACCCTTGGGACCTACTTCAGCCCCAGGATGCGATGAGCCGACATCGAGGTGCCAAACCTCCCCGTCGATGTGGACTCTTGGGGGAGATAAGCCTGTTATCCCCAGGGTAGCTTTTATCCGTTGAGCGATGGCCCTTCCATGCGGTACCACCGGATCACTAAGCCCGACTTTCGTCCCTGCTCGACTTGTAGGTCTCGCAGTCAAGCTCCCTTATGCCTTTGCACTCTTCGAATGATTTCCAACCATTCTGAGGGAACCTTTGGGCGCCTCCGTTACTCTTTAGGAGGCGACCGCCCCAGTCAAACTGCCCACCTGACACTGTCCCCGCACCGGATTACGGTACCAGGTTAGAACCTAGATACGATCAGGGTGGTATCCCAACGTTGCCTCCACGCAAGCTGGCGCTCACGTTTCAAAGGCTCCCACCTATCCTGTACAGATCGTACCCAAATTCAATATCAAGCTGCAGTAAAGCTCCATGGGGTCTTTCCGTCTTGTCGCGGGTAACCTGCATCTTCACAGGTATTAAAATTTCACCGGATCTCTCGTTGAGACAGCGCCCAAGTCGTTACGCCATTCGTGCGGGTCAGAATTTACCTGACAAGGAATTTCGCTACCTTAGGACCGTTATAGTTACGGCCGCCGTTTACTGGGGCTTCGGTTCACAGCTTCGGATTGCTCCTAACCACTCCCCTTAACCTTCCAGCACCGGGCAGGCGTCAGCCCGTATACTTCGCCTTACGGCTTCGCACAGACCTGTGTTTTTGCTAAACAGTCGCTTGGGCCTTTTCACTGCGGCCCCCTCGTGCTATTCACACTACCGGGGCACCCCTTCTCCCGAAGTTACGGGGTCATTTTGCCGAGTTCCTTAACGAGAGTTCTTCCGCGCGCCTTAGAATACTCTTCTCGCCTACCTGTGTCGGTTTGCGGTACGGGCACCATCACCTGGCTAGAGGCTTTTCTTGGCAGTGTGAGATCATGACCTTCGCTACTATAATTTTCGCTCCCCATCACAGCTTAGCCTTACAATGTGCGGATTTGCCTACACATCAGCCTCACTGCTTAGACGGACATCCATCAGTCCGCGTCACTACCCTACTGCGTCCCCCCATTGCTCATAACGGCTTACGGTGGTACAGGAATTTCGACCTGTTGTCCTTCGACTACGCCTTTCGGCCTCGCCTTAGGTCCCGACTTACCCTGAGCGGACGAGCCTTCCTCAGGAACCCTTAGGCTTTCGGCGGATCAGATTCTCACTGATCTTTTCGTTACTCATACCGGCATTCTCACTTGTATAATGTCCAGCGCTCCTTACGGTACACCTTCAACCCTTATACAACGCTCCCCTACCCCTGATGCAAAGCATCAAGCCATAGCTTCGGTGGTGTGTTTAGCCCCGTTACATTTTCGGCGCAGAGTCACTCGACCAGTGAGCTATTACGCACTCTTTCAATGATGGCTGCTTCTAAGCCAACATCCTGGTTGTCTGTGCAACTCCACATCCTTTCCCACTTAACACACACTTGGGGACCTTAGCTGATGGTCTGGGCTGTTTCCCTTTTGACAATGGATCTTAGCACTCACTGTCTGACTCCCGGAAGTAAGTCTATGGCATTCGGAGTTTGACTGAGCTTGGTAACCCTTGCGGGCCCCGCACCCAATCAGTGCTCTACCTCCACGACTCTGTTTTCCGAGGCTAGCCCTAAAGCTATTTCGGGGAGAACCAGCTATCTCCGAGTTCGATTGGAATTTCTCCGCTACCCCCACCTCATCCCCGCATTTTTCAACATGCGTGGGTTCGGGCCTCCAGTGCGTGTTACCGCACCTTCACCCTGGACAGGGGTAGATCACCCGGTTTCGGGTCTACGTCCACGTACTCAGTCGCCCTATTCAGACTCGCTTTCGCTGCGGCTCCGGCTCTTCACCTTAACCTTGCACGGGAACGTAACTCGCCGGTTCATTCTACAAAAGGCACGCCATCACCCCTAAAACGGGCTCTGACTTTTTGTAAGCACACGGTTTCAGGTTCTATTTCACTCCCCTTCCGGGGTGCTTTTCACCTTTCCCTCACGGTACTGCTTCACTATCGGTCGCTAGGAAGTATTTAGCCTTGGCAGATGGTCCTGCCGGATTCATACGGGGTTTCACGTGCCCCGCACTACTCGGGATCCGTCTCGGAGGGAACCAACTTTCAACTACAGGGCTTTTACCTTCTTTGGCGGGCCTTTCCAGACCTCTTCGCTTAACCGGTTCCTTTGTAACTCCATGTGAGACGTCCCACAACCCCAAAGAGCAAGCTCTTTGGTTTGGGCTTCTCCGCGTTCGCTCGCCGCTACTGACGGAATCACTATTGTTTTCTCTTCCTCAGGGTACTTAGATGTTTCAGTTCCCCTGGTATGCCTCTACATAACCTATGTATTCAGTTATGAGTAACTGGAAATTACCCCAGCTGGGTTTCCCCATTCGGACACCCCCGGATCAAAGCTTGCTTACAGCTCCCCGAGGCAGTTTCGTTGTTCGCCACGTCCTTCATCGGCTCCTAGCGCCTAGGCATCCTCCGTGTGCTCTTAGTAGCTTAACCTCGTGCTCCGGTTTCGACTGCTCGCTTCCCTTGTTTTGCTTGCGCAAAGCCAAAAGTCGCTCCCATTCGATACCATCGTACGTGCAATCTACCTTATAAAAACACTTCACTTGTTTACACAAGATCAGCTTAAAGGAATGTTCTAATTCGCGTTTGTTTCGTTTCGATATCTAGTTTTCAAAGAACAAGCTCCATGCAAAAGCAAGCTGTTTGAGAGTTTGAGCTCTCAAAACCGAACAACGAGTGAGTGTTTTGCAGCTAAGCTGCATATTTGAATGTTTCCGTTGCAGGAAACGATTCTCCATAGAAAGGAGGTGATCCAGCCGCACCTTCCGATACGGCTACCTTGTTACGACTTCACCCCAATCATCTATCCCACCTTCGGCGGCTGGCTCCTTGCGGTTACCCCACCGACTTCGGGTGTTATAAACTCTCGTGGTGTGACGGGCGGTGTGTACAAGACCCGGGAACGTATTCACCGCGGCATGCTGATCCGCGATTACTAGCAATTCCGACTTCATGCAGGCGAGTTGCAGCCTGCAATCCGAACTGAGACCGGCTTTGTTGGGATTGGCTCCATCTCGCGATTTCGCAGCCCGTTGTACCGGCCATTGTAGTACGTGTGTAGCCCAGGTCATAAGGGGCATGATGATTTGACGTCATCCCCACCTTCCTCCGGTTTGTCACCGGCAGTCTATCTAGAGTGCCCACCCGAAGTGCTGGCAACTAAATATAAGGGTTGCGCTCGTTGCGGGACTTAACCCAACATCTCACGACACGAGCTGACGACAACCATGCACCACCTGTCTCCTCTGTCCCGAAGGAAAGATACATCTCTGCATCGATCAGAGGGATGTCAAGACCTGGTAAGGTTCTTCGCGTTGCTTCGAATTAAACCACATACTCCACTGCTTGTGCGGGTCCCCGTCAATTCCTTTGAGTTTCAGTCTTGCGACCGTACTCCCCAGGCGGAGTGCTTAATGTGTTAACTTCGGCACCAAGGGTATCGAAACCCCTAACACCTAGCACTCATCGTTTACGGCGTGGACTACCAGGGTATCTAATCCTGTTTGCTCCCCACGCTTTCGCGCCTCAGCGTCAGTTACAGCCCAGAGAGTCGCCTTCGCCACTGGTGTTCCTCCACATATCTACGCATTTCACCGCTACACGTGGAATTCCACTCTCCTCTTCTGCACTCAAGTCACCCAGTTTCCAGTGCGATCCGGGGTTGAGCCCCGGGATTAAACACCAGACTTAAATGACCGCCTGCGCGCGCTTTACGCCCAATAATTCCGGACAACGCTTGCCCCCTACGTATTACCGCGGCTGCTGGCACGTAGTTAGCCGGGGCTTTCTTCTCAGGTACCGTCACCTTGAGAGCAGTTACTCTCCCAAGCGTTCTTCCCTGGCAACAGAGCTTTACGATCCGAAAACCTTCATCACTCACGCGGCATTGCTCCGTCAGGCTTTCGCCCATTGCGGAAGATTCCCTACTGCTGCCTCCCGTAGGAGTCTGGGCCGTGTCTCAGTCCCAGTGTGGCCGATCACCCTCTCAGGTCGGCTACGCATCGTCGCCTTGGTGAGCCGTTACCTCACCAACTAGCTAATGCGCCGCAGGCCCATCCCCAAGTGACAGATTGCTCCGTCTTTCCAGTTTCCTTCAGGCGAAGAAAACAATTATTCGGTATTAGCTACCGTTTCCGGTAGTTGTCCCAAACTTGAGGGCAGGTTGCCTACGTGTTACTCACCCGTCCGCCGCTAACTATCAGAGAAGCAAGCTTCTCTTCAAGTCCGCTCGACTTGCATGTATTAGGCATGCCGCCAGCGTTCGTCCTGAGCCAGGATCAAACTCTCCAATAAAGTATTGAAAAGAGCGATAAGCTCATTTTGAATCTGACGAGATTAAAAATCTCATTTGTGCTCCAGCCGATTCAAGCCAAGGCTTGTCTCAAACTTTCGCGTTCATTCTGCAAGCAGAATGTTTACTCACTCGTTGTTCAGTTTTCAAAGATCAAACTCGTTTCCGTTACCGAGCGTTGTTCTCCTCAGCAACTTTTATATCATAACACTTCCGAACCAACTTAGCAAGCTCTTTTTTTAAGTTTCTTTCGAAGCTTATTTGTTTTGCCTGCGACACTTTGTTTCTCGTGTTTTTTTGGCCGGAAATAGAATATATCATATACACAACACAATTACTACTTGTAAAATATCCCATCTGAAAACTTATTATATATTTGATTCAATCTCTTCATAATCTCTTTTTCCAATGGCAATATCCCCTTACTATATCCTATATACACTCACCGGTCTAATCTATCTCAATATAGGTTGTGAATAGACCCATTCAACATCATTACTGCTTTTCACTTTTTATACCATTATAAGTCTCTGAACCTGCCCATCACTATCGTGTCGTAATACTGTCCATCCGCATGTCTACGATCCTTTTTCAAAATACCTTCGATCTCGAAGCCACTCTTTTGGTATAACTCGATTGCCTTTTCATTGGATGCCAGCACGTTCAACGTCATCTTCTCTACACCAGTCTGGTCTGCCCATTCTATCGACTTCTCTAACAAGTTCTTGCCAATCCCATGCCCCCAGAACTCTCTGGCTACACACACGCCGAACTCAACTTTATGGCAAAAGCGCTTCAGCTCTGTACCTTCACATCGGGAGTATCCCACAATCTCACCCGCTACTACAGCAACAAGGAACAGATTCCGTGACTTCTCAGTGTCCAAATGGATGATCCGCCTAAACCCGGCTGCGTCGATATACGCCTCGCCCTCTTCACGATCCATGTTCTCGGTTTCCCCATCGATTTGTACACGTAGTGAAGACAAGGCCTCAGCATCCTTTTCCTCTGCCGATCTAATGGAGTAAGATAAGCCTTTAATGTAATATTCCTGCTGATCGATCATCATAAGAACCATACCTCCTCTTCCACTTTATTTAATTACTATACCTGTATCGCTCTACCCCACCTCAGACGGACTCTTGCCCGTAAGCATTTTGAACACCTGGCTAAAATACGTCGCATTACGGAACCCCGTCATCTCGCTCACCTCATATACCATGTAATGTCCCGACTGCAACAGTTCCAACGCCCTCTGAATCCGGTACCCGTTCAAATAACTCACGAAATTCTCACCGGTCACCCTTTTGAACAGTTGACTCAGATACTTCGGATGTACAAACAGCCCCTTGGCGATCGCTTCAAAACTAATCTCTTCGGCGTAATGAAGCTCTACATACTTTTTCACCTGCTCGATAAGTTTATTGCTTTTCTTCTCGCCCATCTCCTTACGTATCTGTTCCAGCCAGTCGCAGATAATACGATCCATCCAGTTTACCAAATCATGCAACGCATATTTCGATTGAATTTCACGCAGAAAATCACTCATCGCCAGCGGCGGCGTTAACATAGGGTGAAGTCGGTTCCAGCTATGCATCAACGTGTCAAACAGACTGACGGCCACAACCTGTACATCCTGTATCCCAACACATTTCCCCTCTTTCAGCAAAAGGCAAATATGATGCCATACCTCTTCGGCCAGGTCAGGTCGAATATCCGCCCAAGCCTCGTTCCATTGACGAAGCAATAATGAATAATCGGTCACACTTGGTTCTGTTTCCTTTGATGTTTCATAGTGGTATATACGACTTCCACCTTGAAACTCTGCTTTTTCCACCGCTTCCCTGCTCTCGAGATAGGAATCTATCACCTCACATGGGTGACTCTTGGATCTTCCGATTCCAGCACTCACTTCAATTTTCAGATACGTAAAGATCTGATCGATCATCCTCTCCACGAATGGCAGGCATTCTTCCAGATGATCTTTATCTCCTAATAGAAGCAACACAAATACCTGATCCGAATAATCAACAATCTCTACCTGACCATTCATGCGCGCCGCTTGCTCCTTCACCGTCTCCTGAATAATATCGGCCGCCCCATAGCGGAGAAGCTGCCAATCCCGTTCTTTCATTCGTGTCAAAAATACGGGGCGATTCAGTTGCAGACTAATGGCGCGTGTCTGGGAGGACATATGAATGCCTATATAGTCCATGCGTTCTTTGGGAAGCTCGTCTGCCCGATATCGCGTAGTCAGCAGTTCGTGAAGAAATTGTTTGCGCAAATACGGAAGTACCCGTCCGACCTCCTGCTTGTACGTCTGCTCCAGTCGCTCATGCCGCTCTCGCACATCTTGTTCCAGTAACACCTCACGCAGCACAGACTCAATCTCCTCAACCTCTGCCGGCTTCAGCAAAAAGTGATTCACCCCCCAGCGCATGGCTGCCCGGGCGTTCTCGAATTCGTCATATCCACTAAGAATGATGATCGGCAAGTGGGGATGATCACGTCGCAACGTCTGTGTGATCTCAAGCCCGGTCATCCCCGGTAGATATACGTCAGTCATAACGACATCTGGATGCATACGGTGAAACAGCTCCAGCGCATCCAAGCCATTGGAAGCAGTGCCTGCAATGCTGAGGCCCAGAGAAGGCCAATCGATATGATCTGTTAATGCCTTTACAATATGAGGATCGTCATCAACAAGCATAATGGTCTTCATCATTTTTCACCGTCCAGCCATAGATTTAATTGCTCGTCGGTCTCAATACGCGGCAGCGTAATGGTCACTTCCACTCCACCTGACTCTCTATCGCTCAGTTGAACACCATACCTCTTCCCACAATAAAGCTGGATGCGCTGATGTACATTCCGTACGCCGATGCCACACGTCTCTTCGAGTTTCCACCCCTCCGGCAAACCCCGCCCATTATCCGTGATACGAATGATGATATCCTCATGCGGGCCAACCTCTTCGTGCATATGCACCTGAATTCGAAGTGTGCCTTCTTCAGGGTGCCCGTGCATAACGGCATTTTCGATGAAGGGCTGCAAAATGATCTTGGGAATGTAACAACCGCGAATATGCGGATCGATCTGCTCCTGATATTGAATGGAGAACGGCAGCCGCTCTGACTGGATGTTAACGTAGCAGCGGGCATGTTCCAACTCATCACGAACCCGTATAAACAATCTCCCTCCACTCAGTCCGATCCGTAATAACTTACTGAGTTGTACAATCATGCGACTGATATCCTTGGCTTCATAATCAAGTGCGCGCCAGTGGATCATGTCGAGGGTATTGTATAAAAAATGGGGTTTGATCTGGGCCTCAAGCAAGCCCGTCTGGGCTTCACGCTTGGCCCGGCTCTCATCCTTCACCTGTTCCATCAGCGTCGTAAGTTGCGAAGCCATGTGATTAAAGCCATAAGCCAAATGGGCATATTCCTCCGTAAACGAAAGTTGGACCCGGGTATCGAAGTCCCCTTTCTCCAGTTGTCTCATTCGCTTGATTAATTGTCGCAAAGGTCGGATGATCTGCCTTACAAACAGGTACGCCAGCACAGCCGAGCATAATAGTCCCAGCACGGCAATGCCAAGGACCTGCCAGCCTGCTTGTCTGAGAGGAGATAACAGTGTATATACCGGAATAGTCTGTACGAGGCGCCACTGAAGCATGGCTGGCCTGGAGTACAGCACCAATTGAGCACCTCCAGGTTGGCCGGAAACTACTTCGTACCCGTCTGCACCATGCTGGACATGTTCCTGAATCCATGCACTATCTATAATAGAAGAAGATGAATTTACAGCTTCCCCCGTTTCCTGTACTGTACTCGCTTCATTTCTTCGATCCGCTCGTTCATTCTCCCCTGTTGGATCAACTCTCCCCATCTGCATTACGACATTACCAGCCGTATCTACCAACAGGACTTTTCCATCAAGCACCATGGGTACATCAGCAAACCTGCGTACGATGTCGGCTCTACTCAGTCGAATGAGCACATAGGCAACCGTCCCGCCACGACTGTCGAAAATCCGTTGGGCGTATCCGACCAGGGATTGGCCAGATTCGTTCTCACGCAGCGGAACCCAAGCCGCATCAGCCTTTTCCAGCGTAGCAAACCAAGAGTCGTGTGCGATGGTGTCCACCGGAAATATGCGATCAGCCATAGTCACTGTCACTTCATTAAAGACATCCGTATACAGTTCAATGGAAGTGATGCCTTCACTCACGACCATGGTATGATCCAGAATTCTAGAGACCTCTCTCCGCTGGTGAATCTGTTCAAGCCTGCCCGTATCAGCCGTTTCGAGCAGACTGGACAGTTCCCGATTGCTTGCCAAGGCATAAGCGGTTCCAGTTACCCCTGTGATAAAATCAAATCCCCGACGTGTGCTTTCGTTCAGAAGAGCCAGGCGTGCTTTGCTAATCTCGGCAAAGGTGACTGCTGAGAAAGACTGATATGCCAGCCAGACCACAACCGAGACGAGCAGGAGGTTAAACGCAATAAAGCAAGTCACCATCAACGTGGAGAGCTTGCTTTGTTGCAGCTTTTGATTAATAAATGAAGACCATCTTCCTTTCCTCATGGAAAAATCAACTCGTTTCGTCTTGGAATTACCCTTTGAGCCCAGAGGTCGCGATTCCTTCCACGAAGTACTTTTGACACACGATAAATACGATAAAACATGGCACCAGCGACAACACCGACATGGCAAACATCGGGCCCCAATCGGATTGAGAACTGGAATCAAGGAACAGGCGCAGACCCAGCGGCACGGTGTATTTGCTAACGTCACTCAGGTAGATCAACTGACTGAAGAAGTCGTCCCATGTCCATAAGAACGTAAAGATCATCGTGGTAACCAATGCTGGGAAAGCCAGTGGAATGATGATTTTGGTGTATATTTTCACAGGACCACATCCATCGATGGTGGCCGCCTCATCCAGCTCTTTGGGCAATCCCCGGAAGAACTGTACCATGAGAAAAATGAAGAAGGCATCTGTCGCCAGCCATTTTGGAACCACAAGCGGCAGATACGTATTCACCCACTCCAGGTGGTTGAAGAGAATATACTGCGGGATCAGCGTCACATGATGGGGCAGCATGATCGTCATGAGCATCAGGCCAAAGCAAATGGCTTTGAAACGAAAATTCAGTCGGGCGAAGGCATACGCCGCCATAGAGCAGGAAATCACATTGCCCAGCACCGCGCCAAGCGATAGAACGACAGAGTTAGTTAGAAACCGGGAGAACGGGTTGCCCTGAATTCCCGACCAGCCATTCATGTAATTTTTCCAATTCCATTCCTGTGGCCAAAACCAGGTCTCTGTAAAGATCATATGTCCCGGTTTGAATGAGCTGCCCAGCATCCAGAGGATCGGGTAGAGCATGACAAAGGCGATGCCTGAGATCAACACATGTTTGCTGACGACCCATGCTGTAGAGTTCCGTTGTCCAATCATGATTTCCCACCATCCTCATAGTGCACCCACAGCTTGCTGCTGCGGAATACGAGCAATGTAAATACGCCAATCAGGATGACCAGCACCCAGGCCATCGCAGAAGCATAGCCCATCTGAAAGAATGAAAATCCTTTTTTGTACAGATACAGAGAGTACATTAAGGTTGAGTTCACTGGCCCTCCGCTACCATTACTGATAACAAAAGCCTGCGTGAACGATTGAAAGGATGTAATCAGCTGCATGACAAGATTGAAGAAGATAACGGGTGACAGAATCGGCAACGTTATATAGAAGAATCTCCGCAGAGGACCTGCACCATCTACCGCTGAGGCTTCATCATACTCGGGTGGAATCTGCTTCAGGCCTGCCAGGAAAATAATCATCGACGATCCGAACTGCCACACGGATAACAGCACGATGGAGTACAGAGCATATTTCGGATTCGCTACCCAATCGGGCGCTTTAATGCCTACCATGGCAAGCACACTATTGAGTAGCCCGTCCCCACCCAGCATTTTACGCCACAACATCGCAATCGCCACGCTACCTCCAAGCAATGTCGGGATGTAATACACTGTCCGATAAATACCTAATCCTCGAATCCCTTTGTTGAGCAACATCGCTACCAGCAACGCGAAAATCAATTTTACCGGTACGGATACAGCGACATACGTGAAGGTGACTTTGAGCGACTGAGTGAACAGTTTATCCGATGTAAACATCGTTGTGTAGTTATCCAGACCGACCCAGGAAGGGGCGGCCAGGATACTGTAATCGGTGAACGAGATGTATAACGATACCAACATTGGACCTAGGGTAAGGAATAACAATCCGACAAGCCATGGGGCGAGAAACAGAAGTGCGGCTCCATTATGCGCATATCTCCGTTTGACCCGCCGGGTAGTTACACGCTCGATTCGGGCTTGACTGACCTGTGATGTCGTCATCTTCGCAACCTCCCCGCAGAATTAGAAGTGTGAGACAGTTTCAATCATTATTGACTCGATCCAAGCGTAGCCTTGGCTCCTTCAATAAACTGGGCAATGACATCTGGGGTATTACCTTGACCGAAGGCGATCTGCTCGCTTGCGCTCTTGAAACTTGTGTCCACTTCAGCAAATCCTTGCGGGTATGGCGGGTCAATCTCGCTGGAGTTCTTCGATACAGTATCGATAAATTGGAAAATGGTTTGCTCCGCTTCCGGCAGCGTAGGCTGCATCTGTTCACGAATGCTGGAATTGACCGGCACCCCACGTTCAGAACCAAGAATAGCGGTTGCTTCTGGATCATTGACCATGAAATCAATGAACATGGCAACTTCCTTTGGATGTTTGGTTTTACCATAACCGGAGAGGAACTGGCCTGGTTTCAGATATTCACCGATTTGCTTTTCACCTACACCATGCGGAAGCACTTGTATGCCAAGCTTATGATCCTGGTTTTTGTTCACCTGCTGGAATGTCAGCAATTGATTGGACCATGCAAAGTCCATGGCGGCTGTGCCCAGTGAGATCGGTCGTGTCTCCAGCGCATTGGTTGTGGATGCCGTTATCTCCGCTGTAGTCACTCCACCATTCTCGCGTAGTGCGCTCCACATATCGAACCATTGTTGAAGCTCCTCGCTGGTAGCTGTCATTGTGCCACCATCAAACAATCCTTTCCCGGATTGCCGAATAAACACTTCAAACATGTTCGTTGTACCGGAAATGTCTGCCGATCCGTAGAACCCCTCACCTTTGGCTGCGGCGATCTTGGTTGCAATATCCCCAAAATCCTTCCATGTCCAGCTCTCTTGTGGTTCTTCTATACCTAATTCCTGAAATACGGTGGCGTCATAGATGACACCTGGTGCGTTAACTCCGAGGGTAATTGCATATAATTTATTGTCAATCGAACCGGCTGTAATCATGCTCTGATCATGATCCTCTGTCCGCAGCTCTTTGCTCTCTGCAAACGGAGTCAGGTCAAGCAAGGCACCACGCCGGGCAAAGTCAGTCAAAAAGGCGTAATCCATCTGGATGATATCTGGTGCATTTGAACCGGCTACCTGTGTAGTCAACTTGTCAAAGTAACCATCCCAACCGGAATATTCAGGTTTAATGGTGATTCCCGGATGTTTCTCTTCAAACAATTGGATCACTTTGGTCGTCAGATCATGTCTAGTCTGTGATCCCCACCAGGTCATGCGCAGTTCAACCTTACCTGATGAATCTCCTTCACTTCCACTTGCTTCCCCAGAAGAAGAAGATGTATCGGTGGCCCCTCCAGAACAGGCTGTAGCGAACAATAACAGGGACAGACAGAACAGGGTTACCCACTTTTTTGTAATCATCATAAATGAATTTCCTCCCCTTCTTGCATTTATGGAATCGCTTACAAAACCTATTGTATCGGTCTATTACTGTACATGACATAAACAAAAGTAAGCTTTCCTGTCAAAAAAGTAAGGAGTTACAGGAATCAAAAACCACCAGGAATGATATTCCCGGCGGTGATGATCCCGTCTCAAATATGATTACGGATATACAACCGTATTACGTGGAGCAGAAGACAACTTGTTTTAAAGGAACGATAGTATGAAAATCAGACCTCGGTGGTTTGGTCTGTCAGGAATGTGAGACCGCAGGTGAAGACACCCTGTGTTCAGCCAGATGTTTCTTCATTTTTGCCACTTCAGTTCCTGCCAGCATCATAATGCCTATTCCGTGATTGTCATTGGTAACGGTACGCAAGTCCTGATCATAATATTCTGCCGTAAACGCATATCTCGATCCGCTACACACGCCATGCACATTCCCTTGACGATCAATGGCTTTGCAGATGAGTCCCTTCCAAGCCCGCTCGGCAGCTGTGACGTAAACTTCAGGGTCTTTGAACCAGCCAAAGCGTACACCTCTCGCAAAACCATAGGCAAACATCGCCGTGCAGGAGGCTTCTTCATACGTCTGCGGAACATTCAACACCTGATGCCACAACCCGCTTTCCCCTTGAAGCGCTGCGTACCCCTCACACAGCTCATTGAAGAAATCTATTAAGGCTGGGCGCTCGGGATGCTCTGTTGGCAAAGCTTCCAATACCTCTGTCAAGGAAAACAGTGTCCAGCCATTTCCCCGTCCCCATGGAATCTGCGTTGCCTGTCCGTATTTGAAATCATACACATGGGACATGATCTTGAACTCAGGCATAAACAGATACTTCCGATACAGTGAAAATTGTCTGGCGGCTTCATCCAATGCGGCTGAGTTGCCTGTCACCCGTGCATAACGAACGAGAAACGGCGTGCTCATATAGAGGTCATCTGCCCACATGGTATTCTCGGCATACTCCCCTACACATGTGCGATAAAATGCACCATCCTCCTGCCGTTCCAGGCGGGAAAGCATGAAATCTGCAATCCGTTCAGCAATCGGAAGAAACGTTGGTTCATGACACTCTGAATACGCTTCTAGCATGGCCGAACCAAAAGAACCACAGTTATCCAGCATTTTCAGCATGACCAATTGTTGATTGACTGCCGGGAAACCATACTGCTCCCGATCCCATAAGGAGTATTCATACATCTGGGTACATGCCTGCACATGCTCAGCCGCATAACGTGTAATGTCCGGTCTTTGCAAATAACGCCCCGTCCGTAATAGACCATATACAGTGACACCCAATGGATAATCCCAGCGACCATAATTGGTCACACTGCCCACTGTCCATTTGTTGCTTAACATCGCGTTCTCATAATAAGGTCTGATCCAAGCATCCGGTCGATCTAAGCGCCAATACGTCTGTTCTAAACCCGTTTGATACACTCCGTCCGTTCGAGTCAGATCCGCCAAGTCCGGTTCAACCTCCGACTCAAAAGGTCCGACATATAACCAAGACTCTCCGGAAGCACCGTGCACACGCTGAGGAAGTTCCAGTGAAAGTGGCTTACCCGAAACGGATGCGTTCAAATTAAAATGCCAAGGTCCCGCCGCCGTATCATTGCATTCACTTCGGACAAGCAGGTTACTCCGCCCAAAAGAGGCTGGTACATCCACCTCGAACGGACCCGCTTCCTTCACTTGCACCACAGGCTTGCCGCTAATCCATATACTTAGAGAACCAGAGGATTGACCTGACAACCGCACCGTATTCCTGGTTGAATCGTTATTGTTCAGATGGGTCCAAGCATAAGCATGCTTACCAGGAAGATTTCCGAATATTCGTTCGAGAGCTGGCTTGGTCTCATCCTCATCAGACCAGCCTGTCTCAGGCAGCCAGTTCAAGCTGTAGTCTGATTCTTTTCCAAGCAGGTCCGGTTGTTTACTCGTGGCTGGGTTCGGTTGGGAGAATACCCATCCGGCTTGTCCCTGTCTCTCCTGAAATGGAGCATATACATTCAAAATGCGCACTTTTCCTTCATCTGATCCGAACTGGCAACCGAAGCCGGCAGGCGTGTTTTTCATTTCCAGCCAAATGGTGTTCCAACCAGGCTTGATGTCGATGCTGAGCTTCACCGTTGCATCAGGACTAATCTCATCCATTACGGTAGAGCGATAGACCATCTGCTCATTGAAATAAAAGCGAACAGGCCCATAACAGCGGACCAGTACATCCAGGTTTCGGTCCTCGTCCCCCCAAACCAGTGCAGCTGCGTAGGATACATGGTCTTTAGGTGCATCAGGAAAGCGTTTACCTAAATTCAGATCATAAAGCCCTTTTTCATTTTGCAAAATACCAGACTTCTGGAATACCCGATATACAAAATCAGCCTGCGCATTGGCTCCAATATACCTCTCGGCCAGTACCTTCAACACCTGATCCTGATCTTCTCCAAATCGGTAATACATGCTCTGCGGTTCACTGAAATAGGTCGTCATCGATGGCACACATCCTTCTTCTGTTGAAATAAAGTCTTATATCGTAGCATTCATACCATCCACACTGGAGCACCAAACCGACAAAGTATAGCGCTTAACCCAGGTGGGTAATCCCCTTACCGGGAAATAGGTATGTCCCTTGGTTATCTTCTGAATAGCCGAATAATAATCCCAGTATAACTGACATGTTCGGTGGTGGCTACAGATTTTTGATTACGCTTACAAAAAATCAGAAGATTTGGTTTTTCCTTCGCCAATTACACCTTCATTGGGACATTAATTCAAAAAAACGGAAAATGTTACCGATATAGAAACTATATATGTTGAACTAATCATTTACACAGAAACGTAGAGGACAGAAAAAAACTGAAAAAGCGAAGCGTTCGCCTAAAAGATTTCTGAAAGAAAGCTGCATCGTAAGCATACGCTATCACCGGATTTTTCCCTTGAGAAAAGGGAATCAAAAAAATCTGGGGATAACAGCGATTGGAAGGTTATTCTGTCATCGGAGTGTACGTGTGAATATATCTTTAGTTCAACTTATATAGATTGAAAAATTCCACTTTTTGTATCGGGAAGGAAAGATGCACATTGAATACTCTTGAATCTCTGGTAAATGCTATGCCTTTTGTTAGCCAAATGTTCCGTGACGACATATCCATATCCATTAATGATCATGAGAAAGTATTGTATTTTTCCGAAGCAAAAAGTCTGGAGATTGGCGTGAAGGTTGGGGATGAGCTGCATGATGATTATAAACATTTCAAAATGCTGACTAACAGAGATTCCCGTACCGTGGCACGCATGCCTGGTGATCTGCAGGGCAGACCTTTTGATGCCATTCTAATCCCTATTAAAGAGAACGATCAGGTCGTGGGTATATTGGGTGTGAACTACGCACTGGATAGTCACATGACACTGGAAACGCTGATCCGTGAAAACGAAACAACCATTAATGCGCTCGTCGGCGGCATTCAGCAGATTGCTGCACATTCCGAGGAACTCTCCGCGACATCGGAAGAGATTCTGCGCAACTCCAAAAAAGCTTCAGAGAACTCGGTCAGTGTAAGTAAAGTAACAAACGTCATTCGTGAAGTATCGGAACAAACCAATCTGCTTGGACTAAACGCCATGATAGAGGCAGCTCGTGTGGGCGATCAGGGAGCCGGCTTCGGTGTGGTGGCCAGTGAAGTACGTAAACTGTCGGATCATACGAAACAAGCAGCAGCTGATATCGAATCATCCCTAGGCAGCGTACAAGATTCCATGAAACATATGGAGCAGGAGATCGGTCAGATTACAACCGCAACAGTGGATCAGGCCAAGCTTGTTACCGAGTTCATGGAAAGTATCGAACAGCTTAGTGAGACAAGCGCGAATCTGAAAAAGTTTGTACATCAGATGCTGGCGCTCGAATAACAATAGAGTTCCACAACAGAAAGAACAAACGATGTGAAATGTACATAACAAATGATTTAGAATGTGAAAAGCCTCCGGCCACTTCCCTTTACAGGAAGTCAGCGGAGGCTTTGTTTCGTATTTGCGATGATATCCCTTTACGGTTTATGCTCACACAGCTGTTATATCTCTACAGCGACGCCAAAATGGTCAGACACGACCGGTCCATTTTTACCGTTCAAGACCACGGTAGAAGATTTAGCCTGAATTGGACGATTGGAGAAAATATAGTCAATCCGAAGATCGCGTTTGTTATCTGCCCAGCCGGCAATGGCCTTCACCACGGTTGCTCCTTCATCCTTTTGCAATGCTGTGGTGTACAGGTCATTCCAGCCTTTGCTCATCATATAATCATAGCCTTCACCACGCACTTCCGCGACATTATTGAAGTCACCCATTATATATAACGGCTGGTCCATGTAGGGGGCAAGCTTGCTCTCCGTCAACTCCCACTGTCCCTTGAAAGGTTCCTGCGCATCATCCCACCAGTTATAATGTCCGTTCACAAACCAGGTTGCTTCACCTTGGACGACCGTCTGAATTCCCACAATCTTGCGTGTACGATAGTTGTTATAATCTCGCATGTGGGACACGTATTCCCCAAAAGCCTGCTTAATCGGCGTCCGGCTAAGGATCGCCAATCCTTCATCGTATTTTTGAAACCCAACATGCGCGGGAATCCACGTCCAGTAATATTGCTCTGTCAGCTGCTGAAGCAGGACGTAGGCATAGTTGTCTTTTTTAATCACAGCGTCGGATTCAGTAGCATAATACATCTTCAGTTCTTCTTCAGAAAGCGCGACTTCCTGCATCGATTGGTTGACCTCCTGCATGGAGATCACATCGAATTGATGTGTATTAATAAAATCAGCCAGCTGACTGATCTTGTTCAGTTGATCCTCTTCCGCCCAAGCGTGTGTGTTTAACGTAAGTATTTTCATATGCTCTCTCCTGTTGTGTGTAATATGGCCGTTTCCCCGGCCTGCATCGTTCCTGAAAGGAATACATACCATAAGCATACACAATATGGTGCAATCATGCATTCCGTCCGCCAGCAGAACCGACGTGTTCATCCTGATTCCAGTTGGTCTAAAATAACTTCAAATTCTTCATAACCCATGCACGGATTGGCTCATAACTGATATGATGGATACAACAAATTTACAACATCACGTCATAGACGTGGTGATTACTGAACCTATGTTTACCCCAGGAGATGGAATGATGAACATACCGAATAACATGAGGATGGATGATGCGCAGTGGCAACAGTTGATCAGGCAGGTTGCAGAGCATTTTAATAACCTGACGATCATGCGCGGATTCCAATATTATAAACAGAAACGTGTCGGACCATTAACCTATTCCGAACAACAAGGGATCTCGGCCGTTGTACAAGGATCGGAAGAGTACGAGGTCACACTAAGCATGCAATCCCTGACTACAAGTCATTGTACCTGCCCGGTGAGTTCCGTATGCAAACATATGACGGCTGTATTAATGAGTTATGCCGAGCAACTGGAGCGACCTGTGCATGCGATTGTGAATGCGCACTCCAGTACTGCACTCAAACAAACGACCAAACCCGTCGGGGCCATGTCCGCAGGAATATCCAGCTATGCAGATGCCGATGAACAACAGGATATGGACATTCCGGACAACCAATACAGCCAGATCAAGGAACGTGCAACAGAGCTTGCTGATCTCGAAATCTCGGAATGGCACGAACTATTCCACTCATGTCTGAGACGGCTGGGTACTGGCACAGCAAGCACATCCTACGTACAGGAAGCAACGGACGAGCTGTATGCCATTAAACCAAGGCTGTCCGCTGCAATGGACCAACTTTTTGAACTACATGTGCAGCTGCACCTCATCCGATTCTGCGTGCCGCCGGCCCGTAACTCCATCACGCATACCCCCGTGTACTTGAGCTACCCTGCCCAGCTCGCGGTGGATGCACTTCAGAAAGACATTGAACGGATCTTTAACCATCCGCTAGACCTGTCAGGTCTAAAGGGAAACAAGCTTGAACAACTTTGGAACAGACTGTCTGAAACCTCGGCTTATTTACGCAAACAGATGATGCCTGAGACAGCCAGCATGATGTTTTTCACTCCGATCTATCGACAACTGTGGTTGAACTGGATCGTACCTGAGCTGCAAGGGTCGCGGGACATGTTAGTGTCGGAACAGGCCATCTTAGATGATATAGAACGCAATATAACCGCCGCTTCGTCACCTTCCCAGTCAGGTGGGAGTGTCTTGGGTAGCACTCAAAATAATGGAAGTAGTAGTGATAGACCAGGCAAAGCCGTAACACTGCCTTTACCACTCATACTCGCGCAGAGCTGGATGCACTTCCATCTGGGGCAAGATGATCAGGCATGGCAGCGACTCATCCATGGAAGCTCGGCCTACGGCTTCCCGCCAGAACAACTGTTGCATTTTCTCCATGTACTCGCAGATTCGGCTGAATGGAAGCGACTTGGGGATTGGTTGGTACAACTTGGCCCCCTTCTGGCGAATCGGCGTAATACACCTTTGAATGATTACATGCATCTATGGGATACGGCCATTCAACATCTGCCCGATGCAGAGAACCGTATGTGGGACACGCTTGTCAGTATGCTTCCCCACTCCCGCCCCGCCTACGAGGATGCTATGCATTCGCGTGGACAGTGGCGCAGATGGATTGATTTTCAGCTGAGTACGGGAACGGAACCTCTCGAATTCCGCGTAGCGATGCTGCAACCAATCGAAAAAGATGCACCTGAGCTGCTGCTTCCCTTCTATCATCAGGCAGTGGAGCGTTATATCGGACACAAAAACAGGGACGGATACAAAGCAGCGGTGAAGCTGTTGAAACGTCTGTCCAAAATCTATAAAAAAATGAAGCAAGAAGCGCACTGGGAGCAATTCATCACCACACTCGCCGTTCGTAACAGTCGGCTGCGCGCCCTGCAGGAAGAGCTTCGGAAAGGTAAACTGATCTCATGAGCTTAATTCATCCTTACACTGAAACGATTGAGGTTCACGTCGCTTTAACCGGATATGGCGATGCTTTGTTTTACGGAGCACTCAACACACACCACTTTGTACCGGGACAGTCGCTTAAGCAGCGATTGTTCGCTTGGCATGCGCCTTCCTTCTACGGGACCGAACTGGAAGTTCGGCAGATTGAGGAGATTGAGCTGGTTGTTCTGCCTGCGGAAGAAGTCATTCCCTTTTTTGCCGAGATGCATACGCTGCTTCATATTGAATGGAAGTGGGACGAGCAAGCGGAACATCTGATTCGACTAGCTCCAGCACTGGCATCCTCCATAGAGAAACGAAAATACGTACCTAGCTTCGAGGCATACCGTGCAGGACAGCTTCAGTGGACCTGGGACCCGGATAGCTTGAAAAAGCAGGATCGGGCATCGCTTACCAAAGCGGTTCAGCAAACGGACGAGAGTTATGCCGAAGGACTTGGGGCGGCCTATTCCGCCTTTGTATTCCAGCGCTGGTACAGTTCGGAAGAAGCTGCAACGGATCTGCGGCGTGAATTCCCGCAGTTGTTCCCAGAGCGCGGCACTCTACCCAAGACAGCCGGGATGGATGCTCAGTCCTGGCTCGTATCCATTGGCTGGAAAGCAGATGCCGCACCATTCAGACCCATGCTGCAATTGCAGGAGCCGGACGAGGATGAGCCATCTTGGCGGCTGCGATTGGTGTTGCAGAACAAGCTGGATGCCGCTGTATTGGTGCCCGTCATGCTGGATTCACGGGGCAGACTTGAAGGCGAATGGCCAGAGGTATGGACACCGTTCATTCTGGATCGCTCCGCCGGATGGCTGGATCAGTTGCGTGCACATCTGCCGCGTCTTGGAAGCTCCATTAGTGGTAGGCGGGATGTGCTGAGTGATCCTTTGGGAGATCAGGAAGCCTGGCAGTTCCTGACGCAGGATAGCGGGCGGTTACTCGCAGCGGGCTGGCAAGTTCTGCTGCCTGGTTGGTGGGAAGCAGCCCGTAAGAAGAAACCAAAGCTGCGTGCTAAGGTACAGCCGGAGGAAGGCAGTGAACGGGGACAGTCGTTCTTTGGACTGGACTCGATTATTCATTTTGACTGGCGAATTGCGATTGGTGACACCGATCTCAGCGAAGATGAATTCGCCGACCTTGTTGCCCGTAATGAACGACTGGTTCGCTTCCGTGGAGAATGGGTTCCTCTCGACCCCGACCTGCTGGAACAGATACGTCGTGCCATGGGCGGTGTAGATCGGGAACAGGGACTCTCATTCCAGGATATTCTGCACCTGCATCTGCTGCACAATGAGCAACGGGAATATCGCAACCAGAAATGGAAGGAAGGACAACAAACCGAGGAAGAGCAGCCACCACAGGATGATCAGAACATTCGGCTGGAAGTAGAACTGAATGAGCACCTGAACCGGGTTATTGCACAACTCGGGGGCGGACAAGGCGGCGCACCTTCCCTGCCCATTCCGACAGGGCTTCATGCCGAGTTGCGATCGTATCAGAAGGAAGGTTTTGCATGGCTTGGTTTCCTGCGCAGATTTGGACTTGGGGCATGTCTTGCCGATGATATGGGTCTCGGGAAAACCATTCAGTTCATCACGTATCTGTTACACATCAAGGATCATGAACCACGTAAGCCGGGACAAGCCCCGGTTCTTCTGATCTGCCCAACCTCCGTACTGGGCAACTGGCAAAAGGAAATTAGCCGCTTCGCACCCTCCATTAATGTCAGTCTGCATTATGGCGCACGCCGATTAAGTGGAGAAGAATTCCGGGAGCAGACCGAGCAGGTGGATATTATTATCACGTCCTTTGCTACGGCTACACTGGATCAAGAGATGTTACAAACCTACACCTGGGCATGCATCTGTCTCGATGAAGCGCAGAATATCAAAAACGCCCAGACCAAACAGTCCTTGGCGGTCCGCAGTTTCCCGGCGAAACACCGCATTGCCATGACAGGTACGCCGATCGAGAATAGGTTGTCCGAGCTGTGGTCGATCTATGACTTTATCAATCCAGGATATCTGGGCAACGCCCGGGCATTCCAGACTCGCTTCATCAGTGCCATTGAAAAAGATAAAGATGAGCAGCGCATGCAGGATCTGCAACAATTGGTGAAACCATTCATGTTGCGCCGCAAGAAAAAAGATCCCAATATCCAGCTTGATCTGCCGGACAAAAACGAGATGAAGACTTACATTCATCTTACGGGCGAACAAAGTGCATTGTATGACCAGTCCGTACAGGCCCTGATGGATAAAATGAAAGAGCTGGAAGGCATCAAGCGCAAAGGTGCCATTCTATCGGCGTTAACCCAGCTCAAGCAACTGTGTGACCACCCTCTGCTGTTGACCAAAGAGGCTTTGCCTGAGGAACTGCCTGAAGACGGCGCATTAACATCTGCTTATGACGTGTACAGTCCGCAAGATATGGCGATGCTGATTAGTCGCTCCGCAAAACTGGAACGACTGATGGAACTTGTCCGGGAATTGCGGGACGAAGGCGAGCGATGCCTTATTTTCACCCAATACATCGGTATGGGACAGATGCTGCAACAGGTACTGCGTCAGGAGTTGCAGGAGCCTGTGCTGTATCTGCACGGGGGTACCTCCAAAACGGCACGGGATCGTATGATTGAGGAATTCCAATCCCGTACATTGCCTGAGGATAAGCAACCGTCCGTCTTCATTCTGTCCATCAAGGCAGGCGGCGTGGGATTGAATCTGACGGCTGCCAATCATGTCTTTCATTTTGACCGCTGGTGGAACCCTGCTGTTGAGAATCAAGCCACCGACAGAGCTTATCGGATGGGTCAGACTAAAGATGTTCAGGTGCATAAGTTCATCTCTCTTGGCACATTAGAGGAGCGGATCGACGAGATGTTGGAGAGCAAACAGCAGCTCAGCGATAACATCATCACAAGCTCTGAGAACTGGATTACCGAATTGTCGACGGACGAGTTGCAGGATCTGTTCACTCGGCGTCGTGACTGGTCGGGCTAACTTGGATTAGATGATATATATCATAAAAAAGAGAAACACAAAAAGAGCGAAGTTTCGGAATTTGAATTCCGACTTCGCTCTTTTTGTATTGTTGCAGCAGTTAATCATCCGTTCTTAACGCATGTTACCGATGATGGATGATCTTGAATCCTGCATTTTTTTGACAAAGTTTGTCATGACATCAAACGCTTCATTGCGCTTGTTGGACATGGACTGCAGACGAAGCATGTCCATCTGTTGCGAGTTGCTTGCAGCATCAATTTGACCTTTCAGCTTTTGAACAGCTGCTTCATCCCCGTTTTGCTGGGCTACCTGCAATTGAGAGTTCAACTCCGCGATCTGTTGATTACGGTTCTGTACTTCCTGGATTTGTGTTTGCAATTGCGCATCCAGCAATTTGGCGCGTTCGCTCTGAACCATCATCAAAGCCGTTTCGATATCCATACTGCTAATGTTGATAGGTGTTACGCCAGAGATGTTGGAGACTGAAACTGTGCTCGCTGAAGCTGAAGAGACGATGGATACTGCAGCAACAGCAGCAACCACTGTTGAAGCGAAAAATTTGCCTGAACGTTTCATGAATGTTCCTCCAAGTATATATGTAATTTGTACCAGTTTTTTGTTGGCATCTTCCGCCATTCTAAATCAAAAGAACTAGTTGTACAATCAAATTAACTTCAAATTTGAATTAATTTCGTTTCCCCTTACACACGCCTACCTCCGCTTACAATTTGAGTAAATTAAGCAGGGCATAATAAGTAAAAGTGCATTCTTACAGGCATATTTACTACGACTAGATTGTTTTTTACTCCTACGCTTGAAAGTCACATTGGAGATCGACGATACGCTCATGATTTTACTTTAGAAAATGGTTATGTTATATTTAATAATATATTTTACACAATTTAATTTTGTGATATTTATTATAAATTTATGTTATATATTTTACGGGAGGTTTTAATATGAAAAAGATACTGGTTGTTCTAACAAATGTAGATAAGTACGCAACAAAGGACGAGCCTACTGGCTTGTGGCTGAGCGAAGCAACTCATTTTATTGAAGAGTTTGACCATAATGACAATGTTCAGATCGATCTGGTTAGCCCTAAAGGCGGGAACGTACCTCTTGATCCGAAAAGTCTGGGCGACTCTCTGGATGAGAGCACCAAAGCCTATTTCGAGAACGAAGCGTTCATGAACCAATTGAAAAATACGTTGAAACCTAGCGAAGTAAACGCGAGTGACTACGATGCAATCTACTTCACAGGAGGTCACGGTACAATGTGGGATTTCCCGGACAATGCCGAACTTCAAGAGCTTTCTCGTGATATCTATGAAAAAGGTGGCGTTGTATCCGGCGTGTGCCACGGGGTTACAGCACTGTTGAATGTGAAGCTGTCCAACGGCCTGCTTTTGATCAACGACAAAACCGTTTCCGGCTTCACGAATGAAGAAGAAACATTGGCTCAACAAACCGAGTATGTTCCTTTCCTGTTGGAAGATGCATTGAGAGAACGCGCTGCACAATATGATAAAGTTGCTGCCTTCAGTTCCTATGTCACAACAGATGGCCGCGTGGTCACAGGACAGAATCCGCAATCCAGCAAAGCTGTAGCTGAAAGTGTTAAACAACTGCTGGGTCTGTAAAATAAACCGATCGATCCCTCTCCTCCCCCAGGAGATCATATAGATGTACAAAGCAAAACAGCACGTGATCCGTCATAATCTGACAGAACACGCGCTGTTTTTTTCTAGTGATTTGTCGAAGCAGAGGCTTGCGTTGCTGTTCCTCCAGCCAAACGCTTCACGATATAAGGCACGGTCACCGACGTCAGGACCACAGCAAACGCAATCTGAGCGATAGCTGTGTCAACATAAGGCGCATACGCCGGATTGAATTCTGCCGCCATCGATGGCACGACCATGGACAATCCAGCAACCGAACATGTCGCAGCCGCTGCGTAACCGGGCTGTCTTAATATCGTGCGATCGATTCCAATGAGCGGCAACATGCAGATCAGCAAAAATAACACTGTGACCAGCAAGCCGGACAGACTGGACTGAAATGCAATACGCAGATCAATATTGGACCCAAAGCTTGTACCTAGAAAAGGTAGCAGAATCAGTGTTCCCGGAGCGAACATCTTCTGTATGTTGCTATCCAGGTTACCAAGCAGTATCCCGATCAAGAAAGGTACTAGTGTAGCAAGTACACTGAGATAATCGATACCGACACCGCTTGCCGAATTCAATATCATGACCGGAATAACCGGTACGGCGATCAGATTCAGAATACCAAACGCAGCACGATCCACATCATCTCCGTACGTGTTCATCAAGGCCAGATATAATCCCGGATTACAACTGGTCAGAACGGCAATGAAGGCTACCGCAGAAACTCCCCCGACCCCACTAATGCCAAAAAAGTGCACAAACGCCCAGCCGAACAGACAGCTGATGAGGATACGTGAAATACAGAGCACCCCTGCTCTCTTCAAGGTCACCAGAAGCTGTGACAAGTTAAGCTGTGTTCCTGATATCAGTAAAATCATACCGATCAGCACCATGGTACCTTTCGATGTGAACAGTGCTGTCGTTGGATCTCCGATCTGAAAAAACGATGGAAACACCGTGTTGATGACCGCAGCGGCCAGCATAGGAACAATCAGCAAGCCGCCGGGTATTTTTTTGACACGACCCAGGATGTTCATGGTGCGTTACAGTTCTGCTCCGTTGGTACGGATCACATTCTGATACCAGAAGAAGGAATCCTTACGATATCTTTTCAGCGTACCATTGCCATAGTCGTCCTGATCGACGTAGATAAATCCGTATCGTTTGCTCATCTCGGAAGTCCCTGAACTGATCATGTCGATTGGCCCCCACATCGTGTATCCCAACACCTCGACCCCATCAGCAATGGCGAGTCCCATCTGTTCGATATGTTTGCTCAGGAAATCAATCCGGTACGGATCGTTGATCGTTCCGTCCTCATTCAGTTTGTCGTAGAAGCCTGAGCTGTTCTCCAGAATAAAGACAGGTTTTTGATACCGATCATAGACGAGATTCAGCGTATACCGCAGGCCAATGGGATCAATCTGCCAACCCCACTCGTTAGCCGGCAGATGCGGGTTTTTATATACGCTGTGTACATTACCTGCCGTTAGTTCGAGTTGTTCGGTATCACTACTGGAAATCATCGAGTTGTAATACGACATCCCCACAAAATCAGCCGTGTGTGCGCGAATGCTATCCAGATCGCCATCCTCTATGTTCAACTGGATTTCCTTGTTTTTGAAATACGTTTTACTATAGTAAGGGTACTCGCCTTTATTGAGCACATCGAGATAGAATTGATTCTTCATCTGATCATCCTGTTGCATCTGAAGTGCGTCCTCCGGCTTGCAAGTGTAAGGATACGTTGTAAAATATGCCACCATACTTCCGATCTGATTGTTTGGATCAATCTCATGGGCCATTTTGGTTGCTCTGGACGCAGCTACAAATTGATGATGAAGCCCCTGGAACAACATTTCCTCATAATTCGGAGCATCATAATCAATGATTCCCAGCGTTTTGGCCGATGCTTTCACGCTCATGTTAATCTCATTGAATGTCACCCAATATTTCACTTTGCCCTTGTAGCGATTAAACAACACATCACAATAGTTCACATACAGATCAATTAGCTTGCGGTTATACCATCCTCCGAACTTGTCCATCAGTACAATTGGCGTATCAAAGTGACTGATGGTGATCAGGGGCTCCATACCCTGTTTAAGACATTCATCAATCACCTGATCATAGAACTCTAGTGCCTTTTCGCTCGGAGCGGCATCGTCGCCACCTGGAAATACTCTGGCCCATGAAATGGAATAACGAAATACTTTGAAGCCCATCTCAGCAAACAAGGCGATATCCTCACGGAAGTTATGATAAAAATCAATCCCCCGGCGCTTCGGATATTTCACAGTATCCGGGTCATTTCTGGCCTCTTCAATCATCTCCCAATTCACTCTGATCTGCTTGGTCACTTTGCGGTCGTTCTTCTCGTTAAATTTCATCACTTCAGGAATGGTCAGGCTCTTGCCATCCACATTATAAGCTCCCTCGGCCTGACAGGCAGACAGTGCACCGCCCCACAAAAAATCTTTTGGAAAATTGGAATTTGTCATTTTAGTTTCCTCCTGTTATTACGTGTTATTAAGTCTTATTTCAGTTTTTATGGGATCAGCTTCATTAGCGCTTCGCTCTCCCGGATCGGGCCGCTGGTCGCTGTAGTCAGTACGTCTCCATACTGTTGCATGTTGGTTACCACAATCGATGTAATGGTGTTATAACCTGCTGACGTAATGCCCTCCGGATCAAAATCAACCAATAAATCCCCTGCCTTGATTGTCTGTCCTTGCTCTATATGGGCGTTAAAATATTTGCCTTTCAAACTGACGGTATCCACACCGATATGAATCAGGATCTCGACACCATTCGCGGCCTTCAATCCGATGGCGTGTTTGGTGCGATAAAGTGCTTCGACTACCCCGTCAAATGGAGCGTATACCTTGCCATCTGCCGGAACGATTGCAATGCCTTTACCCATCAATTCTTGGGCAAACGCTTGATCCTCCACTTCAGAGATCGGTTTGATCTCCCCTGTCATTGGACTAACGATAAGCATGTCAGAAGAAGTGGATGTCTGTGATGATACAGACGCTGGAGTTACCTCTGTGGCAACTGCTACCTGATTGCTATTTGCTTTATTCGTAGCTTGCTGCTTCGATTTATTTCCATCTGTATCTTCCTTGATGCCCGCCAACAGCGTGAACACAAACCCGAGTACAACTGCGGCAACACAACCAATAACGACATACATGTAACGATCCGATGAATACGTGCCAATTGCCAATACACCTGGAAGTGAAATTGCATTCGCTGTTGTATGCACCAAGCTGTAGAATCCACCAACTAATCCTCCTGCCAGACAACCTGCGAAAAACGGACGTTTGTATTTCAGCGTTACACCATAGATCGCCGGCTCGGTAATCCCGAACAACGCGGTGAATCCACTCGAAGCAGCTGCTGATTTCATCGTTTTACTCTTCGTCAGTACAAACACACCGAAGGCTGCTCCAGCCTGAGCCAAATTTGCTGCCAGTGCCGTTGGTAACAGCACGGTTGCACCTAATGTAGCCACTTGTTGAACCTGAATCGGCATGATCGCATAGTGCATACCAAACATGACCATGATCGGTTTGAAAAATCCAAGAATCGCACCAGCAAGAACACCTGCAGTGGAGAACAATGAGTTAATGCCATTGGTCAACCAATCACCGATATATGAACCTACTGGACCAAGCACAATCAGTTCCACTGGAATCATAATGAACAAAACAATCATTGGGGTAAGCAGGACCTGCAAAAACTTGGGAATCACTCGATTGACGATTGGATACACATAACTCATAATCCATACCGCCAAAATGATTGGAATGACGGAAGAGGAATATTTCATCAACAGAATCGGCATGCCGAGAAAATCAATACTGTTTACACCCGTCTCAGCAATCTGAGCCGCAGCGTTCAAAATAGTTGGATGCATTAGTCCCGCAGCAAGAGCTACTGCTAAGTAGGGATTAGTTTTGAAACGGTTTGCTGCACTGACAGCCAGGAAGAACGGCATGAAGTAGAAAATGCAGTCCCCGATCATGTTAATGATTGTTAGGAAACCGGAGCCTTCCAGGTAACCCATGGCAGTTATAACGGTAGCCAAACATTTGATCATCCCGCAACCAACAAGTGCTGGCAGAACAGGCGTGAATATACCTGCGATGGTTTCAAGCACTACATTGACGGGGTTACGTCTCTTTTTCGGCCCACTGTCTGTAGACTCCGTAAGCTCGCCAATCTTGTCAGAAGTTAGATTCTTCACTTCACTGTATACCGCGTCTACTTTGGCACCGATAACAACCTGGACCTGTCCACCGGAATTTTGTGCCTTGAGCACGCCTTCGAGCTGATCCAGCGCCTTGAGGTCTGCTTTGTTATCATCCTTTAATACGAATCTCAAACGGGTTGCACAGTGTGTCAGACCCGATATATTTTGCTCGCCGCCAACGAGATCAAGTACGTTTTTAGCCAAGTCTTTGTTGTTCATGACCCTTCTCCTCCACATGAATAAATTGGATATATAAAAAATGACCAAGCCGGGGAATCGTCATTCCCTACGCTTGGTCATGCCTGATCGAATCAGTAACAGTCCAATATGGATTATTCGGTTAGTTTTTCATTAGGTTCATTCCGTTGGTTCATTCGAAATCAATCGTTGGATATGCAGAATCAGATATAATTTTTCATCATCCGAACAGGTCCAGCCGTAATTATTTTTCAGGAAGTCTGCAATCTTCTCCACACAAGCCAGTTCTTTCGGAAACTTCTCCTTCACCATCAGGAACAGAGATTCATTCTCGTCTTTGAGCGATTTACCGCTCATCTGCCTCAGAATGAAATACCGGATATGTGTGGCAAAGCGCATGAAGTGGATGGAATCCTCCTGAAAGTCAATTTTGAGCGCATATTTGATCACGGACAGAATCTCGCCCGTAACTGTGGTCACCTTGGTGGTATCCGTCATCTCTCCCGATCCAACCTGTGCATTAACAAAATGCAGAGCAATCAGTGTTGTTTCGGCTGTTGGCAGAGCGATATCCGTTTTTTCCTGAATCAGCTTCAGCGCAGCCTCCCCCACCCGGGTCTCGTCCGGATAGAGTGTCCGCACTTCCCATTCCAGCGGGTTTTTGATACGGATACCTTCTCTGGTTCGGGTTAATGCAAAACTGATATGGTCGGACAGGGTGAGAAGCAGATTCGGGTTAAATGTTTTATTCAGGATCTGACTGCCCAGCTTGATGACTTCCTCCGCGAGATAAATATCCTCAATCGGAATACTGTTCAGCAGGTCATACATACGGATGTTCTTTGGTGCTACAAATATTTTCTCCACCAAGTCCGTCTCCGTCAGCTCATAGGGCGTTTTCAGAAATCCTACACCCTTGCCTACGACAAAAACCTCTTCGTTATGTTCATTAATAGCGATGGCTACGTTATTATTTACCTTCTTGATAACCTTCAATGTTCTCACCCCCCAACAAAAATAAAAAAAGACCGAAAGCGATTACAGTAAAGCAATCGAATTCGGTCATGCCTGGTTTCCCCAGTAACAGTCCGTGTTATGAATATAAGTTTATTATAGTGCT
This sequence comes from Paenibacillus sp. FSL E2-0151, assembly GCF_037993015.1. Taxonomy (NCBI): domain Bacteria; kingdom Bacillati; phylum Bacillota; class Bacilli; order Caryophanales; family Paenibacillaceae; genus Paenibacillus; species Paenibacillus sp. FSL E2-0151. The sequence continues at coordinate 288,065 of NZ_CP150308.1, read as the reverse complement.
GTTTTCGAAAAAGTCAATCATCCAATCTTAGGGAAACATGGCTCTGCAAAGCAGATGAAAAAAACAAAGCGCTGTGGTACAATGAAGGAATTGTGTATTCACAGACAGACATGTGGGTAAAGGTGCTGAATCGATTGTGGATCAGTGCCCTTTATTCATGATTATGCTGCCATTCTAGGGAGGCTTATGGAACAACCATGCTCATCATTGGTATCGCCGGAGGAACCGGCTCCGGTAAAACGACGGTAGCTCGCTCCGTTATAGACCGTCTGGGATCAGGTAAGGTTACGTTTATATCCCAAGACAATTATTACAAAGACCAGTCGCAGCTCACACCTGAGCAACGCCGACTCACCAATTACGATCACCCGTTTGCATTCGATAATGATCTGTTGATTGAGCATCTCACCCTGTTGAAAAAAGGCCAAGCGGCGTATGCCCCCGTATATGACTTCACCATAGATAACCGTGCTGCCAATGAGACGGTTGAACTGGCACCGAACCATATTGTCATTGTAGAAGGACTGCATGTGCTGATTGATGAACATCTTCGCAGTCTGATGGACATCAAAGTATTCGTTGATACTGATTCCGATGTGCGAATTTTGCGGAGAGTACTGCGGGACATTGAAGAACGCGGACGCACGATCCAATCCGTGTACAAACAATATCTCGAAACGGTAAAACCAATGCACGATGCTTTTATCGAGCCATCCAAAAAGTATGCTGATATCATTATTCCAGAAGGCGGACATAATGAAGTAGGTATTCAGATGTTATCCATCCTCACTGAGAAATACCTCACCGGAGAGAATTGGAATGGGGCTTAATTAGCTGCAAAGCACCACAACAGAAATCCAGGTTACGATACAGCGTAATCTGGATTTTTTGTTGATTTTTCATTTATAATAGTCCCCAATAGTTGAAAGGAGATCTACCCCTATGGCTACTTTTGAAGAGTTCATGCATCATGACATCCGGGTTGGTACCGTGGTGGAAGCCGCTCCCTTCCCCAAGGCTCGCATACCCGCTATTAAAATGACGATCGACTTCGGACCACTTGGCCTGAAACGTTCCAGTGCTCAGATTACCCAGCGCTACACGCCTGACATGATGATCGGCAAACAGGTCATTGCTGTAGTTAATTTCCCACCCCGGCGTATTGCCGGTTTTGTCTCTGAAGTACTTGTGCTAGGCGGCGTGCCTGGTGAAGGCGATGTTGTCTTGCTCATACCGGATAGTCCATTACCTAATGGAACACCGATAGCCTGACTTTATTTTGAGTAAGAAGAATAGGGCTTTTCAAATGTTTGGAAATCGAGTATTCTTGATTTATTGATTGTTGATGGAATTACATATGTTGGAGACCTTAAAGCATAAGGCTATGAATCTGCGGATTCGTGGCCTTTTTTTGTGTTTTTTGTGGAAATATAGGTCTTGAGAATTAGTCGCAGTTGTGTGGAGAGGAGGAAATATATTGATAAATCATACCAACAGCCTAGTTATACATGGTAGAATATTGATTATTATTACAAATTTAGTATCTAGTAGCCTGAAAAGTACATATCAAGGAGAGAAATTCACAATTGAGAGGAGTAAGATTCATGAAAAAAATGATGATTTCTGGAGTAACGGCATTAGCTTTATTAACAGGGGGTATCGTAGGTTTTGGAGGCGTTGGGAGTTCTGTAGAAGCCGCACAAGCTACAACTACATTCAAGGACGTTCCAGCTACACACTGGGCATCCGCAGCGATTAATTCAGCCGTGGAACAAGGTTATTTCAAGGGGTATGCCGACGGGACTTTTAAACCCAGCTCACCGGTCACCAAAGCTGAAATGGCAAGTATCCTGGGACGTCTATCCTACCAGCCTAATGCATCGACACAAGAACAAAACAATTTCACGGACATACCCGAGTGGGCAAAGAGTGGTGTCTCTACTGCTATTGCAAAAGGTTTTATCAGCCCTTCTAATTACAAGGGTAAATTGGATGCACAGGGCGCTCTTCAACGAGGTGAAATGGCTACATGGCTGACGCAAGGACTAACCGTGGTTGACCCTGAGTACAAACAAGCACTCTCTGATGTGACCAACACCGTTGTGCCTGCAAAGGAATATTTCACAGGTAAACTCGCCAGCGCTCAAAAAAATGCAGTAGCCGTTGCCCTGGGAACAGGACTTATGAGTATGGCAAACGATAAAACATTTGGCGTTGATCGTACCACCACTCGGGCGGAAGTTGCTGTATTGATCGCCCGTTATGCAGCAGTTTCCAAGACAAAACCTGCCGATTTTCAGGGTTTAAATGAGCTGCGGGCGGTGGGTTTGACGGGTACGAATTTGAGTATTATTGCAAAGTCTTTCAAACAAACACCTGAAAGAAAAATTATTCTATCAGGCAATCAGAAATACGATGATGTTGTGAACGATGACTTTTCAAAAGTTAGAAACAAAGAGATTGTTACCGATACAAATTATGCAGATCTTAAAATTTTGAATTGGATTATTGTAGATACTAATGTCGCTAGCAATAACCGTAGCATTTATTATCCCGTTTTTGTAGATGAAGGAGTAAAGCTCCAAAACGATAGATATTTTTCTTTCGTTGAGTTTGATTTAAATATTAAATCGGCCTCCATGAACCAACCACAAGCCGGAAGTCTCCTTAATTCAGCTACCTTTAATCCTTTAGCTTCCCCTCAGTCAAAATCATTTTTGTCATATGAAGCTCCAAAAACAGGAGATTATACCTTGAACAGAGGAGTATTTGGGGTTAAAAACCCTATATATTGGGCACAAGGAATGTTACATTTTAATCAATCTGTGACGAGGGCTGTGACCTTAGAAACCAAAGAGGGGGCAATCTTTAGTGTCATCGATACAAAATAAAATAAAAGATTTGAGGTTGAAGCCAGCTATCAGTAAATTACTGATAGCCTTTCTAACCATCTGCGCTGTATTAACACCTTATTCATTTGTGCACGCCGGTGGCGGACCTGGTACTAAACCTGCAATAAAACCGCAATATATGGTACCTGAAACACCAGCTAAATCTCAACTAAAAGTTATACCTGTTGAAGGACAAAAAATGACCAATATTGGTATTTATATTTATCAAATTGATGATTTAAGATGGAGCGTTGATGGCGGATGTAGTGGGCCTAATGATAATATTTTGCTAGCTAACGATCCATCAACAAATCGTCCGGTTTCTTCGACAGTTTGTGTTGATCTTGATCTTGATAAAGAATTGTACAAACCTGCAGTATATATGGATAAGAACAGCGACCCTTATCCACGATCAGAATTAACCGAGGTATCCCTAACACCTCATTATATGGATGACAACCAATATTACAATGCAGATTTAAATATGCCTAAACTTGTTTCTGTTGACTCCTTCAATGGTAGAAGAACAATGTTCACCATGAAAATAGGCGGCGTTATCAATGCAACAGCCGCTAGAGAATATAACCCACCTAAATGGTCAGCAGATTACATCTTCAATACAGATCTTTACTGGAAAGGTCTTGTTGAAATAACAAAAGAGATCAATCTTACCGCTGGCGGGCAACTTAGCTTGAACCAGTCTAAACAATTGAATGCAACGGTCAAAACCAAAAATGGAGATGGAAACTTTGGAGCAGAGACCAATGTAAACACTGGAAGCGGTGGTACAACTACATGGGAATCATCCAATCCTGGTGTCGCTACCGTTAGTAACTCCGGAGTAGTCCAAGCCGTCAGCAGAGGAACAACAACCATTACCGTATTGTGGGAGAAGGACGATTTTCAGTTAACTACCACAACAAACATTGGTGTTGAAGAGAACCCAGGTACTGGCGAGGGCGACGGTAACGGGGGCGGTGGTGGAGGTTGCACGCCAACGATTGGACCACCTTCTGCTGGAACCATCATGAGCATGAATGATCTTGATCCAAATGCCAACGGTGTTATTAAGTCATATAACAGAGATAATGAAACATTCAACGTGTTAAAAGGAATCCCTACTTCCGAGTCACTCTACACAAATGCCTTTGCTGACAATTATCTGTTTAAACAAGCTTGGGCGAAAATGAGCGGTAAAGTTACATACAACTGTAATGTCACAATCTCGTACGACAGAGAGTGGACAGTACCTGGACCAGAGGAATGTGATGATGATGGTTGTACACCAGGGCCACCTGTACCCGCGAACGACACGGTACCCAAGCCATACAACTTCCAGATCACAAGAGACTACTCCTACTGGAAAATTAACAATCTGGAAGTATACAAGATCGCTAAAGCAACCATGAATAATTACGCTTTGCCCGGTGAGACCGTTACGATGAATCCAACAGGATACACACCACCAACACTAGAGTCTAAAAATGATGAATCCGTAGAAAGCCATGTTCGACCAGGGCAAACCACTTCAATCTCATATACTCCACCCAAATTAACAGGTGGTTTGAACCAACCTCCCAGTGTGCCTGATGATACATCACGGTTAAAAGGGATGGCTGAATCCAACACGCCTCAAAGTAAAGTGAATAATGATCTAGTGAAATTCAACAGCACGACCATTATGAATGATGTGGAAGCAACCAAAGATGGCCCGACGCCATCCAATATTCCTAATCCAACAACGATTGGGCGTGATGTGCTGTACAAACCGGGTAACATGATCAGCAATTCCCTGCTGAATAAAGCAAACACCACAAGCTCTGGTGAGATCTATTATGATTTGCTACCGGGTAACGTGAATGGCGGCACCAATAAAATATTACCGATTAACGGCATCAACACGGTCACCGTACACACCCCTGTCGTCAACTACGCCTGGGTATCGGATGATCAGCCGCATAATCAGAAAACCGTACCAGACCCAACCAGTGCTGCACTCATTCTGGAACGTCCGTTCATTGTGCGAATTCCCACATCGGGACAGCACTTGGAAGCAGCGAGTTATCCCGGTTATGGAAATCGGGACTATGCCAAATATTTTCTAATCAAACAGGTGCAATTCCCGTTTGATGTCTATAACGCTGACCGGAGTCAGTTTATCCCTGCCATGACATGGGTGGATATTCCGGTTAATCAACTGGATACCACATTCTACCTCCCTGTATGGGTAAACGAAGGCAAGTACCACATTGCATTCCGCAATATTGCAGAGAATGCACCTGCAAACTTTACCGAGCAACAGGATTCCAATACCAATCTGGCACATCATGTTGCAGCAGACACCGTACCGGTAGATGTCATCGGAAGGTTATATGATTTTCACGTCACTGATATCTCCGATTACAACTGGGAAAATGTATTTCGCAAGCGGTTGGGTAGTCCCGAACCAACGGGCTATAGCTACTGGACCGGGATGAATAGCATTGATGGTGATCCGCGAGGTAATCTGGCTCCATTTGTATTGCCTATTCGACCAGGAAGCCATCCGGTGCAGGGATTCGCTAACGCAACTGTGAAGACAGGATACCATTTCAAGTTCGATCTGAAGACCAAGGGCAATATGTTTGGCAATCAGGATGGTATTCGAATTACACCCACTTTTGCTTTTGTAAGTAAAGACGGGTCCTCCCGACAAGAAGTGGATCTGTACTACCATCGCGGTCAAGAACGCCTGATCCGTATCGGATCGGTGCAGGATCTGGAGAAACGCTTTGTTGTCCTGAACTCACGTCTTCGAAATGTACCCGGCACAGAGTTAGGCGATACAGCGCGTTACCAGTATACTTATGAACTGTCAGCTGAAGAACGTAATCAGCGTACGTTGGCAGAATATATGGTTCGCTTGGTCGATCAGATTTCTCATCAAAAAACATGGGTAGGTCGTTATGACTGGATGATCCTGTCTGCTCCAATTCGGACACTCATTGGACCCAAAACGGACATTCCTTCCGGGGTCAACGTGGACCGGGCCAATGCATCAATCCAGCGCTGGTACGGGGAGTACAGCTTACCTGCCGATGTATATGCCGTAACAAAAGGTACAGATCTTGAACCTCTTGCTCGACAAAATCAACTGGATGAGAAATCGAATGTTTTTCTAAAGAATGGTTATATCGTAGTCAACTTCAACATGGAGAGCCTGCGGAATGGAAATACAGAGGCGCCCCATCTGCAATACATTCATGCACCACTGATGAATCAATGGCAGATGGAAGGTTTCAACAAAAAGCCAACAAACAGTCAAGGTAGAACCTGGCCACTGAAGGATGGCGACATTGTCTTTTACCATGCTGATCAGTCTAGCCGGAATGACTTCCAATCCCAAGTACCTCACTAGTTTGAATCGCTCATGTCAGTACGACTGGCTAAGCAGATGTAGCCAACTACATGTGGACTGAAGAGTCTATATGCGGAGTACCTCTCCAAAATAAGACTGACTGTCTTTATAGCGATAATCACCCAATGAAGCAATCAATAATTGTAGGATAAAATAGCCATGAAGTGTCAGACTAAGTACTATACAGCCTGCGCAAAACTATGGTGGACTGAATGACATAGGTGCACTGAATCACATACGATAAAGCTTTCACAAGTTATTCCAGTGTCACATCCCAGCTACACACAACATGCCTGTTATACAACAAAGGGGTTATCCTGAAAGTCATCTATGGACTTCTGGGGTAACCCTTCTTGCATCATTCTCTTTTTATAACCTTACTTAGACTATAAAGAAAACCCGTACATCCGTATTATCCTGACAGACTTTCTCCAGGAGACAGGTAGGTTAGCAGGAACGTCAGGAACGTGATGCCGAACAATACGACTACGAGTTGTAATAATCGTTTAACGATATATCTGCTCAAGTGCTCTAACGTCCTTCCCCAAAACTTTATGTATGTGCCATGATGTTTCTCCGTCCACAGCTCCGCTGAAAACTTATAAATTCTATCAAAAAAGGCGTCCCTCTCCGTGTTACTGGATGACTACGCCTTAAATAAACAGATTTTCAGAAAAAATCATGCTCTCTAAACACCTTCCTATCTCCCGTAGGGTACTACTGTGTTTCTTAAACCTGGCAGGTCTCCTGGCTCCGGAATCATCGTCACTTGCAGCTCCTTCCCGGCTTAAACCAGTGGATTATCGCTACTTGACTCCTCTGTTACAGTGGCGGGACCGCGCCGGTATCACACCAGACTTCCCTATTAAGCTTCCACCCTGACGGGCAAAGCACCAAGTTCCACATATTCAATTACACTTCTGTATCAGTAACGCGGGACAACATTTAATGATCAAAACTTTTCTTTTAAATTTGAAACACTAGGTGCGTCTAATCTCGATTTCTCGAACCCTTTGGAGACACACCCTTCACTCGCTTAAACATCTTGGAAAACAGTAATGGGTCTGTATAGCCGACAGAATGGGCCACTTCGCTGACCGACAGCCCTGGATTCTGAAGAAGTTCGGCAGCCCGATTCATACGGTACTCCAGAAAAAAGGACTGTAGCGACATGCTATATCGCTCTTTAAACAATCCCGACAGATACGTGCGATCCAGTCCTACAGCTTGGGCAATATCCAGAATGGAGGTTCGCTGGCTGTACCTGTTCTCCATAAACTGCACCGCCTGCCGGATGTACGTCTCTTTGTTCGAAAGAAGCTGCCCTATTTCTTCCTCCAAAGGCGAAGAAGAGATTAATTCTGCCATCAAGCGGTACAAGAGACTCTGATTCATCACATCGCCTCCCGGACGCGTAGAAGCCTGGACCATCTCCGTATACAACTGTTCCATCGTATTTGTATCATGGGCATCATATATCGGGCGCTCCGGGCTCAATTGGGCACGTTGCATGAATGCTTTGGCTTGTACACCCTTGAATCCAAACCACGAATACGTCCAGGGCTCCTTCGGATCTGCCTCATAATGAATGAGTGTGTCCGGGAGAATGACAAAACCCTGTCCCTCGCTAAGCTTGTATTCCTGATCTCCCATGTACACGGTGCCCCGTCCTTCATGGATGTAATGAACAATGTAAGAATCACGTACACCGGGTCCCCAATAATGCGCAGGATCACATGCCTCCCACCCGAAAAACAACAACATCAGCTCCATCTGTGTCCAGCCTGCGGGAACCACATTCATCTCAATGCGACTCATTTTTCGCCCTCCATCCTGACTTCGTTCCGCTTACCTCTTCATTTAGTCTATTTATATTATAACAGCTAAAGTGCTTCCATATTAGTTGAAAGCGGGAACAAAAATGGGATTATGCCATGTTTGAAAGGGTTTGAGCCATAGTTATATGTGCCGAATCGGCCTATAGTTGGGGTACAACATTTTTCAGGGAGGCTGAACTTAAATGAATAAAATTACATTTCTCGGTGCGGGAAGCACCGTCTTTGTCAAAAATGTATTGGGTGATGTCATGATGACCGAAGCACTGCAAGATTTTGAATTGGCATTGTTCGATATCGATGCTGAACGTTTGAGCGATTCAGAGCGTTTGCTGACCAGTCTGGCCCGTTCACTCGGAAGTCGTTGCGTTGTGAACGTATATCATGACCGCAAAGAAGCGCTACGCGGGGCCAAATATGTCATCAACGCCATCCAGGTGGGTGGATATGATCCATGTACCATTACGGACTTCGAGATTCCTAAGAAATACGGACTGCGTCAAACGATTGCAGATACACTCGGTATCGGCGGAATTTTCCGTAATCTGCGTACGATTCCGGTCATGCTGGATTTCGCCCGAGATATGCAGGAAGTATGTCCAGATGCGTGGTTCCTGAACTACACCAACCCGATGGCCGTGCTTACCAACGTCATGAATGTGCATGGTGGGATCAAAACTGTAGGATTGTGTCATAGTGTTCAGGTATGTGTACCACATCTGTTTGATGCACTGGGGATCGATCAGACAGATGTTGTGGCTAAGATTGCAGGGATCAACCACATGGCGTGGCTGCTCGAAGTTACCAAAGACGGGCAGGATCTGTACCCCGAGATTAAACGTCGGGCGAAGGAAAAACAGAAGGAACAGCATGACGACATGGTTCGTTTTGAGCTGATGCAGCGTTTTGGCTATTATGTAACGGAATCCTCTGAGCATAATGCCGAGTACCACCCTTACTTCATCAAGCGGAATTATCCGGAGCTGATTGAACGCTTCAATATTCCACTGGATGAATATCCCCGCCGCTGTGTGAACCAGATTGAAGGCTGGAAAGAAATGCGTACCAAGCTGTTTGCCAGCGAAAATATTGAACATACCCGCAGCCGTGAATACGCATCGCATATTATCGAAGCGATGGAGACGAATAACCCGTACAAAATTGGCGGAAACGTTATGAACAACGGACTGATCACCAACCTGCCTCGCGAGGCTTGTGTTGAGGTACCTTGTTTGGTGGATGGATCAGGAATCAGTCCTACGTACATTGGGGATCTGCCTCCACAACTCGCGGCATTGAACCGGACAAACATCAACACGCAACTGCTAACAATTGAAGCGGCAATCACTGGAAAAAAAGAACATATCTATCACGCCGCCATGCTTGATCCACATACGGCTGCGGAGCTGTCTATCGATGACATCGTAGCGATGTGTGATGAGTTAATTGAGTCTCACGGCGACTGGTTGCCAAAATATACGTCATAATACAAAAGCACCGTTTCCTTAGCAGCTAAAGGGGACGGTGTATTGTTCGTTCTATAGCGCTCACCCGCTGAAGCGTACATCACATCATTTATAAGAAACGCACCGCTCCATTAAACCTTATTCTGCAGGAAGCAAAAAGCGATAACCAATGCCAGGCTCCGTTTGAATATATCGGGGATTCGTCGGATCTTCCTTTAATTTTTTACGCAGATGTCCCACATATACCCGGAGGTAATGACTGTCAGACTCATGATGATGCCCTCCCCATACTTGCTGCAAAAGCTGACGCTGAGTGATGATTTTCCCCGCATTCGAGGCGAGCACCTTCAGCATCTCATATTCCGTCGGGGTTAATTTGACCAAAGTCCCCTCCAGTTCGACCTGCCTTTGGGCCAGGTCAAACGTTAGTGATCCGAAGCGCAGTATTGGCTCATCCGTCGTTTTGGCTACATGACGCAGCGCCACCCGAATACGGGCGACCAACTCACCCATCCCGAATGGTTTAGTTACATAATCATCTGCACCACCATCCAGAGCGGCAATTTTGTCTCCCTCCTAATCCTTCGCTGTCAGCACAATAATCGGTACCTGTGACCATTCGCGAATCCGGCGAAGTACCTCCATGCCAGACATGCCCGGCAAACCAAGATCAAGGATGATCAGATCCGGATGTACAATACTGGCCTGAATAACGCCCTCTTCGCCATCCCCACACTCGTAGAGTTCGAATTGGTGTGCCTGAAGGGTGACCTTGAGCAATTTGCGAATCTGCGGCTCATCATCGATCACCAGTATGCGAGCCCCTAGTGGTGCGTTCATGTTATTCTTCAACCTCTCCTTGTTCTGAATAGGGAAACCGTGATCCGTGAGCCTCCATGGGGATATCTATGCGCATTCTCGTTCCCCCGCCCGGATTCGGCTCTGCCACAATGGTACCTCCGTGGACTTCCACAATACCTTTGCAGATCGCCAGACCAAGCCCCGTCCCAGTGACATGCTGAGTCGACTCTGAGCGATAGAACTTATCAAATATACGTATTCTTTCTGCTTCCGGTATACCGATGCCTTGATCAGCAACCATGATCGTCAATTGATTCGGACTTCTATCACTCGCCACAATGATGACAATCTGGGTCTCGTCGGGCGAATATTTGATGGCGTTGCTGACGATATTGACCAGCACCTGCTCCAGCAATACTTCATCTCCATAAATGAACACCGGATCATCAGGAAGTTCAACTTGAATGTTACGATGCGGACTGAATTCCCGAACTTGTGTCAGTACAACGCTGATTATATCTTCCACGTCACACCATTTCCGGTTCAGTTGCAACATGCCGCTCTCCAGCCGAACCATACCTAACAGATTTGTGACGAGACGATTCATACGCAAGGCTCCATCCCGAATGTTGCCTGTTAATTCTCTCCGATCCTCGGGTGTAAAAAGCGTATCATTCTCCAACAATCCTGTAGCCGAGCCGATAATGGCGGTTAGGGGCGTACGCAATTCATGAGAGACAGAGTCCAGCAGCGCTGTGCGTATGCGCTCTGATTCAGCAGTAATCTGCGCCAATCTGGCCTCTTCCGCCAGCTTCACTCGGGCAATAGCACCTGCGGCCAGTCCTCCGCATGCCTCCAACAGACGAAGCTCTTCTTGCTGCTCATGAATCTCGCCAGCGTCCATGCTTACGGCGAGCACGCCATGAATCTGCTCCTCTGTGCGTAGCGGCACATATAGCCCGAGAGATTCCCGCAATGTGGATGATCCTTTACCAGCGATCTGTCCGTGATGATACACCCATTTGGCAATGGCAATCTCCGACTCTCCATCTCCCCAGCCATCCTTTTCCCCTTCTGATGCGGGTGCAGAAGAGCTTGTAACCAGCAGATCACCCTGCCCATTCGGAAGATACACAGCTACTGGCTTACCCATGGTAAGCGATACTTGGGTTGCAATGTTAACCAGTAATGTATTCAGATCCGTAATAGCTGTCATCTGACGACTCAATGCGTATAGGGAGTTAGTCGTGGCCTCGCGTGCTTTTACCCTCTCCAACTGTTGACGCAATCGACCTGCAAGACTGGCTGTCAGGATCGCCACCGCAAGATATACAACAAAGGAGATGAGATATCTCAAATCCTCAACCGTAAAGCTCAAATATGGCGGGACAAAAAAGAAGTCAAACATAATGACGCTAAAACTCGCGGCATATACAGCTGGCCCCATTCCCCAATACACGGCACTCACCAGGACGGGAAACAGATATATAAGCGCTACATTAACCAAATCACCACTCATGCCGATGGCATGAAGCAGTAAAGTTAGCAGCGTCACCCCGAGGGTCACCCATACATATGCATATGCCGGAACCCTTTTCCCATGGGCTGCCCGCGTTTCTTTTTTTATGTGTTCAGACAATATCCATTCACATCCCGCTCAGTTCATAATCATAATCTGCAACGATCAATACATCCAGATGCCGCGACAAGCGTACAAGTCGGTTGACCACCGACCCTGAGCCGCGATAGCCATTCAGCCACCACACCCGTCTTGCCTGCCCGACCACCAGCTGGGTTGCTCTTGCCTTCGATGCCTTTCTTGCCAAAATCTCAGGTACATCGCGCAGTCTTGGACTGTGATGAATATGAAATTGACCACCAAGCCGAATTGTCAGCTGCTCCAACGCTTCCAGATGGCACTTCACTTCGTCACTCATGGACTCACCGATGTGGATATGATGTACATGCCAGATGGCTTTTAGACGATAAGCCATACGGAATCCGCGCCGGATCAGCCGCTCGGCATGACGATCACTGCTTACACATACAAAGACCGCTTCCTGTCTGCGCCAAGGTCCTCGAAGTGCAATTTTGGCCTGCTGTGTTTCAAGCCGTTCATCGACATCGTCCGCCAGTTCGCGCAGGGCAAGTTCTCGCAAGGCAATCAGATTACCGATTTTGAAGAAATTCGCAAGGGCTTGCTCGACCTTGGCAGTTGCATAGATTTTACCCTCCCTCATGCGCTGCCGCAAGGCCTGGGGCGCGACATCAATCAACTGCACCTCATCCGCCATCTGAATGATCCGATCGGGTACGGTCTCGCGGACACGAACACCGGTAATATGTTCAACGGCATCATTCAGACTTTCGAGGTGCTGTACGTTCATTGTGGTAATCACCGAGATGCCTGCATTCAGCAGGAGCAGAACATCTTCATAACGCTTTTGCCGGACACTCCCGGGTACATTCGTATGTGCCAGTTCATCCACAAGCACCACTTCTGGGCAAAGATTCAGAATGGCCTCCGTGTCCATCTCTTCCAGACGAGTTTCCTGATAAACGCGCTTCGCGCGAGGGATCACAGACAGGTGGCCCATCTGCTCCACGGTTTCCGCCCGCCCATGTGTCTCCAGCAAGCCGATCTGCACATCGATGCCCTTGCGGAGCAAATCATTGCCTTCCCGCAGCATCATGTAGGTTTTGCCTACACCTGGTGCGGCTCCGATATATATTTTGAATGTGCCGCGCTGAATCTGGCCAATCTGTTCCTTCATTTCCTGCTCGCTTAGTCTGCGGTATGTCAGCGACTCCACATCGTTAACTTTAGCCGGAACCACACGTTCACCCTCCCGGGCCGCTCGATCAGCAACCAGAAACAGATCGACACCACGTAATCTGCGTAGCAGCGAGTTAACAACGGACCCTTGCCACAGTTCCTGCCAGCGTGTACGCCGGGAGTGTCCCATCACAATCCGGGTAATCTGGTGCTCCATGGCGTAACGTGCCAGCGTAGACGGGATGTTGCGACGGTGTAATACGGACAGTTCCTCCATATGGCCGCCAAACTTCTCCACCAACTTGATCATATTGCCCCGAAATACGGTTGCCTCCTTGGTTAATGGCTGCTTCATATTCCGAAAAACCACGGCGCACAGATCACCATTCAGCCGTTTGGCAATCTGTTGTCCACGCCGGATATAGATGGAGCCATTCCAATGATATTGCGTGGACACCAGAATCCGTTCCATGATGCCTGTTGTGACGGTAATTCCCATCTCCTCCCGATGCTCACGCAGGGATTCATTCACCCCTTCTGCAACCAATCTCAGGGCCAGTTCGCGCAGAATACCCAGATTGCCTTGACGAAAAACTGCTTCTCCCTCATGCCCCTTCAGATGACCTTCTGCCAGACGGCTCAGTATGGTTTCTGGTGTGACGTCTATCAGCTTCACTTCATCCGCAAGCTCCAATGTATCGGCAGGCACCGTATATTCTGCTGCGATCCCCGTAAGTTGTCGTGCCAGCTCTGTATAGCCTTCCAGCTCATACACATTCACCGTTGTCATGACACTGATGTTGTTTCGGAGCAAAAACTGAATATCCTCCAGCCGGGTAGCATACCGAGCACCTTCTCTGTTGCGATGTGCCAAACCATCCACCAGCACAACCTCCGGATTACGTGCCAATAGTGCATCCAAGTTCAGATCCTTCATCTCTACATCATCACTCTCGCGTAACCAGTGAATGCTTGGAATCCGTTCGAGTGCGCCAAGCTGTTCCACCGTTTCCGGTCTGCGCATTGTGGAGACGGCGCAGATGACCACATCAATGCCCTGTTGGCGTAATGTGTTCCCTTCCCGCAGCATGTGATACGTTTTGCCCGATCCACTGACTGGGCCGATGTAGATTTTGAGCGTACCCTGTTGCAGCTTCGTAATCATCTTCAGCATCTCTTCCGGTGACTTGCGCTTGAAGCTGTCTTCCATCCGTCCCTCTCCCCCTTTTCTTTGAAAAATAGGATAAAAAAAATTGGAGAAAGCCCCTCCCGATATATCGTGAGCAGGCTAATATGTTCGTTCGTTAGTTCAGTTCTGCTGTCAGCGCCAGATTCAGAGCCGTTACATTCACACGTGGTTCCCCGAATATACCCATCTGACGACCTTCCGTATGCTCATTTACAAGTTGCACAAGCTGCTGTTCACTAAGCCCCGTAGCTTCGCTAATGCGTGGGATCTGTGCCTCAGCGGCTTCGGGAGAGAGATCCGGGTCAAGTCCAGAGCCTGAACCCGTCACGAGATCAGCAGGGATCTGCTTCAGACTCGGGTTTTCCTGCTGGAGCTGAGCAATCTTTGCCTTCATCTCGCCGATATACTCCTCCGAGGCTACGGCGCGATTCGAACCGGCTGAAGCCGTTGGATCATAATCGGCATTTGATGCCCGGGGTTGGAACAGCCCCGGCGATTGGATTTCCTGCGCCAGCAGGGACGAGCCGATGATTTTCTCATCTTGCGTAATCAAACTTCCATTCGCCTGCGCAGGAAAGAGAAGTTGAGCTACGCCAGTCGTTACGAGGGGATAGATTAGGCCGCATATCAGCATAAGCACAACGGATAACCGTATGGCGGGCAAGAACATGTTCATACAGATCACTTCCTGAATTCATTAGGATAAAAAAAACATTTTGATAAGCATTTTATCTCGTTAAAGGATTCCCGACAGAACCAGGTCAATCAACTTAATGCCAATAAAAGGTACAATCACGCCGCCTACGCCATAGATGAACACATTGCGACCAAGCAACCTTTCGGCAGACATCGCCCGGTACTTGACCCCTTTCATCGCGATGGGAATGAGTAGTGGAATAATAATAGCGTTGAAGATGAGCGCCGATAGGATCGCAGACTGCGGTGAAGCCAGATTCATAATGTTCAGAGCCTGAAGCTGCGGCATAGCGAGAATGAACATGGCTGGAATGATCGCAAAATACTTCGCGATATCATTGGATATCGAAAAGGTTGTCAGTGCGCCGCGTGTAATCAGCAACTGTTTGCCAATGGAGACGACTGACAATAGCTTGGTCGGGTCGGAATCCAAGTCAATCATGTTGGCCGCTTCTTTGGCCGCCATGGTGCCCGAATTCATCGCCAGGCCCACATCGGCCTGCGCAAGAGCAGGAGCATCGTTGGTACCGTCGCCCGTCATGGCGACGAGCTTGCCCTCCTGCTGCTCTTTTTTGATCGCCGCAATCTTGTCCTCGGGCTTCGCTTCGGCAATAAAATCATCCACACCCGCTTCCAGCGCTATGGTCGCTGCGGTCAGCGGATTGTCGCCTGTACACATAATGGTCTTAATGCCCATGGCGCGCATCTCAGCGAACTTCTCTTTCAGCCCTGGCTTCACAGTGTCTTTCAGATATATCACACCATAGATTCGTTCATCGATGGCCACAGCAAGTGGCGTGCCCCCGGCCTTCGCAATGCGATTTGCAATCTCATCCAGATCACCAGGTATGCGGCCTCCTTCGGAAGCAATATGACGTTTGATCGCATCTACCGCACCTTTGCGGATCTTCATTCCGCTACTCAGGTTCAGACCGGACATCCGGGTCTCTGCCGTGAACTCCACATTTTCCGCATTTGCATACTCCGTCTCAGCCCAGCTCTGGCCTTGTTTGCCTGCCAGTTCCACAACAGAACGTCCTTCCGGGGTCTCATCTCGCACAGAAGCCTGTAAAGCAGCTTGCGTCATCTCTGACAAAGTAATTCCCTGAACGGGAATAAACTCAGATGCCATGCGGTTTCCGTATGTGATCGTTCCTGTTTTGTCCAGAATCAGCGTGTCGATATCCCCAGCTGCTTCCACCGCTTTACCTGACATAGCGAGCACATTGAACTGTGTAACACGGTCCATCCCGGCAATACCAATGGCGGATAACAATCCACCAATTGTGGTTGGGATCAAGCAGACGAGCAGTGCGATCAATGTCGCCAGATCCAGTCGAATACCCAGGTAATTCGCCATCGGAACCATCGATAGAATGACTATTAGAAAGATCAGAGTTAATACGGCGAGCAGGGTTGTCAGCGCTATTTCGTTTGGTGTTTTCTGGCGCTGTGCACCCTCAACCAGAGAGATCATCCGGTCAAGGAATGACTCACCCGGATCGGTCTGAACACGCATGACGATGTAATCGGACACGACGCGGGTACCTCCGGTAACCGAGGAGAAATCGCCTCCTGCCTCCTTGATTACCGGGGCGGATTCTCCCGTAATGGCCGATTCATCAATGGAGGCCAAGCCTTCCATAATCTCACCGTCTGTCGGAATCAGTTCACCGACTTCCACACGGACCATATCACCTTTTTTCAACTGGGTCGAAGACACTTGCCGGATTGTTCCATCCTTCTGCACCAGATTGGCCAGGGTGTCCGACTTCGTCTTACGTAACGTATCCGCCTGAGCCTTACCTCTACCTTCTGCAAGTGCCTCCGCGAAGTTAGCAAACAGCAGCGTGAACAACAAAATGAAAAACACGGCAATGTTGTACCCGCGCCCACCCTCGGATGCGGTGAACAGATCGGGGTTGATGCATAATAAGAGCGTAATGAATGTACCCACCTCGACAATAAACATGACCGGATTTTTGATCATGACCACCGGATTCAGCTTCTTGAACGCATCGAGTGAAGCCTGAAGTATCATATCCTTGTTTAACGACCGTTTCGATCCGGGATCACGTTGAATATTACCGCGGTTGTTATCTGGCTCATTGCCCTTCGTTCTAAACATTTCTGTATCCATGTGTTGCATCCTCTTCTTTCGTTCGACTGCATTCATCGTGTACTGCCACCTCCATACGTTACATCCTTGTGCTGATCCATCTGTCGTATCCCTCATTGAATCATCGCCAGATGCTCTGCAATCGGTCCAAGAGCAAGCGACGGGAAGAATGTGAGTGCACCGACTACAATGATCATCATGACCAAAATGCCAGCAAACAGAGGTGTGTGTGTCCGCAACGTGCCCGTAGTTACAGGCACAACCCGTTTGGTGGCCAGTGAACCCGCAATAGCCAGCATGGCGATCATCGAAACGTACCTTCCCAGCAGCATAACGATACCAATTGCGATGTTGTAAAAGTCTGTATTGGCATTCAGTCCGGCAAAGGCCGATCCATTATTGGCTGCACCCGAGGCAAAAGCATAGAGAACTTCAGTCAGGCCATGCATGCCCCCGTTCGAGATGGACGCAATAGCTTCAGGCCGCATAAGCGCGATTGCCGTTGGCACCAGAATAATCAAAGGATGAATGAGCAAGGCGATGGATGCGAGCTTCACTTCTTTGCCCTCGATTTTTTTGCCCAGAAACTCAGGTGTCCGTCCCACCATTAATCCACAGATAAACACAGCCAGAATCACATACAGCAGTCCGTTGATCAGCCCTACCCCTTTTCCCCCAAACACGTTATTGAGCATCATCTGAGCCAGTGACACCAGACCTCCAAGCGGAGTGAGCGACTCGTGCATATTGTTGACTGAACCTGTTGTAGCCGCCGTCGTGACCGCTGTGAATAAGGCCGACTCCGGTATGCCGAACCTAACCTCTTTCCCCTCCATATTGCCTTGAAGACCTACTGCATCCAGCGCGGGTACACCGCGATATTCGGAGACAAATACGGTGGTCAACATCACTAGGAAAAGAAAACTCATCGCCGCGAACAATGCCCAACCCTGCTTCCGGTTATTGACCATCAAACCGAAGGCGTATACCAGTGCCGTTGGCAGCAACATCATACAGACAATATGCACCAGATTGCTCAGGGCCGTCGGATTCTCGAATGGATGTGCAGCATTGGTTCCAAACCAGCCGCCACCATTCGTTCCGATGTGTTTGATCGACTCCAGTGAGGCGACCAGTCCACGTGAGATCGTCTGCTGCGCGCCTTCCAGCGTGGTTGCGTTCACCGCTCCCGCGAGTGTCTGAGGCACCCCCTGGAACACGAGGAACAAGGCCACGATGAAGCTCAGCGGTAAAAAAATTCTCGTAATCGACCGTACAAGGTCGACGTAAAAGTTCCCCAGTTCATCCCGGCGGCCTATCAGCCCGCGAATGAACGCAATAGCCACTGCAAATCCCGTTGCTGCCGACGTAAACATCGGAAACGTCACGGCCAGCATCTGTGACAGATACGACAAGGCGTTCTCGCCCGTATACGACTGCCAGTTCGTGTTGGTCATGAAGGATACGGCCGTATTAAATGCCTGCGCCGCTGGCATATTGCCGATGCCATCCGGATTGAGCGGTAAATATTTTTGCAGCCGTAGCACCAGAAACATCAACACCAACATTACAAAGTTGGAGAGGAGAACAGCCGTGAGGTACTTTTTCCACCCCATGGATTCGTTCTCGCGTACTCCCATTACTCGATAGAGCAGTCGCTCCGGTCCGCCAAAAATCCGATCCAACCCCGTTCGCTGTCCATCAAACACGTTCACTATATATTTTCCCACCGGTTTCACCAGCAGCAGGATGATAAGCAGCGTCACCGCTACTTGCACTACACCGATACCCATATCCGCATTTCCTCCCTATTCGACGTTCACTTGTTCGTGCATTACGCACATTGTCAGCATCAGAATTTCTCCGGCTTCACCAGCACATAACCGAGATATATCACCAGTGCGAGCACAATCATACCGATGACGATCATTTGGCATCCCCCTCTCTACCCTCAAGCCTTCTCGCAGAATTTCACGAATCCCCAAAACACCGCAAACAGCAGCACAACCAATCCAATCATCGTGGCATCATTCACCATGCGCCCTTCCTCCCTCTCTCTACCGTTCTCTGCACCTGCTACATGTAAAATCGTAATATGAAACGCTGTAAAAAAGGGGTAAAGAAATGCCTACATGGGTGTAAAAAAAACGTAAAAAAGACCCGCTCTCCTCAGCAATGGGCTGAAAAGAACGGGTCTATCATCATTTTATACGGAGCAATCCATTACGTGCCAATCTATTACCTACCCGTCATTTCAAGAGCTACGTGTAGGCATTTCCCTAACATTTTGAATACTAGTTTCAGGCTTGTTCGTCATGTACTTGTTAAAAAAGTCGGTGTTTATTCCTGTCATATGATGAAAGAAGGAAGTTTCCACTTTCCAATCCTCCTCAATCATATAGCGGATATCCACAAGACCTTTATTGGAAAGCAGATCAATAATGGTTTTAATTCGCATCGGCTTTTGAAGTGGAATCTCCCTGTCGAAAGGCTCCTTTTCCAGATATCCTCTTCGGTGCATCGCCGCATAGAAATTACGATGATCCTTAGCTTCCATCATTCCTAGATGTGCTGCTCTGTATCCCAGCACTTGTAGGGAAGTCTTCCATTTATTTTTCAAATCAAGATATTGATCGGGATTCGTCTTATAAGTGATTTCATTCATGTCCGATGAAAACTCTTCTTCGGGCAATAAAAATGCACCCGCAAACAGATTAGCTTCATTTTCAATCAATTTGTGTTCTTTTCGGTCCAGATTGACAAATTCAAGACGATAATGAAGCAACAAATGACCAAGTTCATGTGCAATATCAAAATTCCTACGAACCGCAGAACGTTTGATGTTGCCCAGTATGATAAACGGACGATCATTTCGTGTCCAAAGGCTGTACGCATCAATTTCTTCACCAATCGCTTTTTCAAAAACATATACACCACTTTTTTCGATCCGGAACATCAGGTTCTCATTCGTGGATGGCTCCATATTCAGCCGTTGTCTCGCAAGATGGGCAACATAATGGATCTGGGTCGTACGATCATCGTCTGTATGGTTCATATACTCAATTGCCTCTTCCCGCAATTGGATAATATTCAGTGTGGGAAGGCTGATCTGAGCGGTAATATAATTAATGAACGTGTCCAGATATTCTACATGCTTTGCTTCTGTCTGTGTCTTGGATATCACATTCATCACTTTCGAACGATAGGCAATGTTCATAACATCAATGTTGGCTGCGTTATTACGCTGTGTAAGCATATCTTTCGTATAAAAATACTTGCTTTTTACACTGAAAATGCGTTTCAACTCATTCACAATTGGCACCTTCGGAGAGGTATAAGCATTTTCATATTGCCAGACTGCTTGTTCTGTCACACCTAATTGTTCAGAGAGCTGTTTTCTCGAATACCCATGCATGATCCGCAAATTGGTCAAATTTTCACCAACGAACATGCTACTCCCTCCTTACTGAACGACACAGGGAATCACCCCCGCTGTTCTCCTTCCAAAATTTCAATATCATAAGCTGCCGGATCAACGATATCTTCCACATCAGGCGTAAGCGCCTCCCGTTCACTATCATCCAGTTCAGCACCAGAGATGAGGTCTGATAAATCTTCTATAAAATAAGCGATATTATCATGCGGATTAGGCAGATAATGCTGAACCTTCGAAATTTGGTATGCATCATCAATAGCATAAGTGAGTATATGAAACTCATTATATGTAGATGCAAGATGTTCAAGTTCTTCTTTCACACGGCTGACCTGACTCTCTGAGATTGGAAAAGAAAGTTGCTCAACCCTCTCCAACTCACCATGTTCATTACGGCGTGGTTGAATCAAAGAAAATTCCAGATCGTTATTAATCTTGGAGAGATCGTGTAAATAGGTACGGAAAGCACCTTTGTTGTCAACGCCCGTAGGTAGCTTGGCACTGGAAAAACTATTCTCATTAAAGTAGGCTGCGTTCTTTATCAGAAACAGAACTTTTGATTCTTCATGTGTGAACTGGAGATAATCCCATGTTAAACCTGCTTTGGATTTCTTGTGAGTGAATCCTTGTTCACCGCAATAATCTGCGATTTTGCTCTCAATAAAATTTCCCTTTGTCCAGGCAAAGGCTGAACTAATCTTCATGTTTCTCTTCCGATCTTTACGGTGATCAATATATTCGCGGTATCCTTCAACAATAGCATCAACAAGCATCTGACTATGTTCCGACTTGAACTTATATTGTTCCATATAGATCACTCCGATTCATAAATATGAAGACAAGTTATATTTTAATCGAAGTTCGTGTGCAAAGATATGATTTTTTTTGATATTTTTAAAGTAAACCTATCTCATACACTTCATCCAAATGGATTCTCTGCCCACTGCAATAATCTCTTCTTCGTGATTTTGCCATGGGAGGTATGATGGACGACTTTTCCCTGATCGAGCAGAAGCACCTGTGGTGACTCATGATGAACCTCGGTCTCTTCCGCAATGTAGCGGGATAACGAACGGTTTTCAATCACTTTGACGATGCGGTAGTCCATAGGTTGTTTGGGATCTGATGCATGGGTGCCTACAAACGCCATAAACTCTCTGTACGCTCTCGCACTGGTCGGACAAGTTGTGCTGTGTTTTAGGATAAGCACCGGATGATCCTGCGAGCAATGCAGCGCGTCTTCCCAGTCATCTGGTTTGTGCAATTCCCGGACATGCTCGCTGAGCATATGTTCCGAGTCTGACCCCGCACGTTTGCTAACCACCGAACCAATTACAATGCCAAGCGCCAAGCCAAAAGCAATCCCGAGTCCAAGCTGCTTCGTAGCCGTACCAATGCTGACTCCCATGGCAACACCTATAGCAAGCCATACAGCTTGATGATTTACCTTCTTCTCCATGCATATCTTCCCTTCCTGAAATATGTATATCAATGCTATATAAGTTCAACTAATCATTTACACGATAACGGAGAGGACAGAAAAAACCTGAAAAAGCGAAGCGGTCGCCTAAAAGCTTTCTGAAAGAAAGCTACATCGGAAGCATACGCTATCACCGGATTTTCCCTTAGGAAAAGGGAATCGAAAAATCTGGGGATAACAGGGGTTGGAAGGTTGTTCTGTCATCGTAGTGTCTGTGTAAATAATCTTTAGTTCAACATATATAGTAACAACTTCCCACCATATATTCTGATCAAATTATAGCATAGGCCTCTGTTAGCAGGCGTTGATAATCTTCATCTCCGAGTACAGATTTCAGCGTTTCGATTTATGCAAAATGCTCATTTGTGATACACTGGTTGTAATTTGGAAACGATGAACATGAAGAATGGATTGGAAGGGCGGAAATTCCATATGACATACGCATTTATGATTGAACCGCAGGATTTTATTGCGCTGGATAACGAAGATGAGCTGATTGAGAAATGTCAGGAGTGGGGCCTGCTTTCTGGTAAAGCGACCAAACTCAAAACGTTCTATTATAAAGGAAACGGATTGAACATGCCCTGCACCATCATTGGATATGTGGATCACATGGCAGCCGTTATTCAATTGGATAATGGACAAAAACATTGTATTCACCCGTCTTATCTGAAGGAAATGCAAGCGTCCAGTTACAGCGCCAGAAGCATAGGCACAGCCGGATCAGATCGCAGCACAGAATCGGCAACTTCGGATACAGTCGTACCAGTTACCCCTGCTGAACTTACGCAAACTCCAGATGCCCTGGTTAACCTGGATGAAATTCCGCCGGATCTGGATGATTCGGACGACACGGACACAGATGAATTCTCCTCTGGGCTAAAGGGTGATCCGGATGGGCTAGTAGAAGAGTATGTTGGACCTCAGTCTGGGGCAGCAAGTGATGCCAAACCCAAACCCAAAACAGCGAGCAAAGCTAAGAGCGTCAAAATTGATCTGCCAGAAGGCAAAGTGAAGATGAGTGCCGTTGTCAAAGAGTTCACCACCGTACCGAATCACTTCTCTGACAATGACGACGAAGTCATCATCTATGAAGCAGTTACCATTACGGAGCCAGACGTCATTGATGTTGGGGAAGCCTGGTCTAGCCACAGTGCCACCGTTAAGAAACAGGAACTGGAAGTGGGCGACGTTATCACGTTTGAAGCGAAAATTATCAAGAAGAAGCTGACACGTAACCCGGTTCCCTATAAAATCAACAATCCTTCCAAGATTCAGAAGGAAGACTAATCAAGGAAGATTAATCACGAGTCATTACAAAAAAACAAAAAACCTCCAAGACTGCCTGAAGCAGATCGCGGAGGTTTTGCCATTTGTAGGCTATATTAGCGAAGAGTACGCTCTTAAGCTTGTCCCGGCGTAGCATTAACCTGAAAATGTACGCCGAATTTGTCGACAACCGTGCCGTAGGCTGGACTCCAAAACGTCTCTTGTATCGCCATTTCCACTACCCCGCCATCTTCCAGTTGGCTGAAAATTGCTTTGGCTTCATCCACAGTATCCGTGTTCACAGTAATACTAACATGATTACCTATGGTGTACGGCATGCCTGGAAATGTATCGGACAACATTAATACCGAGCTGCCAATCTGCAAAGAAGCATGCATAATACGGTCTTTTGCTTCTGGCGGGATGGGGTGATTCGGGTCAGATGGACCGTCGCCAAATGTTTGAAGCGCGAGCACTTCGGCTCCAAATGCCTTTTGATAAAAATCTACCGCTTCACGTCCATTACCGTCTGTAACCAGATACACATTCAAGCTGATCGACATGCGTTCTTCATCTCCTTGGGCTCTTGTAATTATACGATTCACGCCACTTGCGACATGAGTATATATGAACAGATTGTTCTTTGACAAGCGTATATTTCTGCACTCATCCCTGCGGACCTTCACACGATTAGGGTTACCAACATATTCTTAATCCATCCCTCTCTCCACTACTTCTTGCGCCTGCGTATATAGTAGAGAACCGTGATCAGAACACCCGGAACCAGTGTTGCAAAACTGGCATAGATCAGACACCATTTCAACAGGGTAAATATCGGAGTGAGTTCAGCAAGCACAGGCGTACGTTCAGGATAACGATACATGATCAGGGATGCACCTATATTTTCAAGCATGTCCATAACCCAACCTAAGATCGGAATCAGATTCACCCAGCGCCAGCTACTCTTTACCGGAAGGTCGCGATATAGTATCGATAACAGAACAACCAAAAGAAACAGATAGGCCAAGGGCCATATGAGGTCAAATGTGAACCGTGCCTGAATATAGGCGCTCCGCCCTGCTTCACCATAATGCTCAGCCATCTGATAAAGATCATTTGCAGTGTATAGAAAAGAGGAATCCGGGGACTGCCCTCCACCGGCGGCCTCATCCGACTTTGCCGCCTGCCAGGGCAGAATAAATGCAATGAAACAGGAAAAAACAACAACCGCAGCTGCAACCCATTTCCAATTCACCCGCTGATAGAACCAACCTGACACTTTATTCAGCACGTTCTGTCCCCTTTCCGATAAAAAAAAGACCACTCTCCCGAATCCTATCGGTAAAATGGTTGTGTTCAATCCTATGAAGTTATCGAGCTTGAACGATGTTATCTATTTCACTTTTCAATAAGAGGTATCGGTGAACACTTCTCATGATCGGGACCTTCGTTAGTTTGTTCTTGTCCACGTACAGTTTCATCTGGTCTTTGGTCAAACCAAGCAAACTTCCAGCTTCCGATACCGTCAATACTACCTCGGGGTTCGTAGCATTAAACGTCCTCTTTACTTTCTGATTCCAGTCCTCGAATACCTGCATAGATCAGTGACATCTCCTATCCATAGCCAGTTATTATCAGGCTGAATATATCCAGTATACCACACTTGTGCTGCTCGTAACTTAATCCTTGCGCAGAACCATATTCTGATAGGCATATTTCCTGCTTGACCCTGACGTTAACTCGAGGGTTTATACTGGCTTCAGAAGGGGATTAGCATGAGTATGTCACCTGAACATGTAACCAAGAAACGACGCAGCAGTGGAATAGCCATTATTGGAATGAGTTGGTTGACGATGACATTGGGTCTGTTTTTTGCTACACTCGCAGGGGAGTTTGTCAGCACTATTGTTGCTGGTGAATGGATGGTTCATCTCATCCAAGCTGTTGTCATTATTAGTATCGTATTGCCCGTACTACTCGTCATTCGAAGGCACTTCCATATGAAGTCCGTTCTTCTTCCTCTGACAGGAAAAAGCATAATTCACTTGCTCTTTGGCGCATTATTTGCCACTTCTCTGGCCTTCATCGGATTAGCGATAGCCAGTATGAACAACTGGATTACGATTACGGAGTGGCACTTCTCAGCCGAGTTCTTGCTTACTGTTGCACTTAATAGTTGTATTGCTTTCTTGTACGAAGCTTTGCCAGAGGAACTATCCATGCGAGGCATGGTCTATGATGGATTACGCTTCAGACTGCGACTTCCTGTGTTTTTCGCTTATGTAACTCAAATCATACTCTTTCTGCTGGTTCCGATGAGTGTCAGCCTATTGCAAGAGCTCGTCGGTATGGATGCCGGAAACCGGATAACCTTGGATTATATGATCCTGCTCTTGACCTATGGTATTACGTTACAGCTTCTGCGCAGTTTGACCGGATCTTTATGGGCCTCCATCGGATTTCATATCGCTTACCTGGAGGTAGCCAGATTCGTTGTTATGCCAGGTGATAGACCGGCATTGTTAAGCTATACCACGCAAGATAACGGGTTGGCCGAAATATTTATTTTGTATATGATGATAATCTTCGTCGGTGGGATCATTCTGGCGGTGCTCAATGCATGGCGCTGGTGGAGAATACATAAATCATGAGGGAGGGATCTGCCAGTTGTATACCGTTGGGCAACTATCCAAACATACCGGAGTATCCATTCGAACACTGCATTATTATGAAAAGCTGGGTTTATTGCGACCGGCCCGTAATGAGAACAATCAGTATCGCTTATATGGTGAAAAGGATATTTTACGGCTTCAGCAGATTACCATTCTGAAGAAAATGCATTTTAAATTGAATGAGATTGGAGAATTCCTCAATCAGGATGCTGCTCGCTCTGAACCAGAGAGTACCCTTACTTTATGGAATAATACGTTGGAACAACAACTGGCCGTCGTTAAGGAACAGCAGGAGAGATTAAGCAAGGTCGAGCATCTTCTTTTTTCAACCATATATGCCATCAGAGCATCTGGTACAATCAGTCTGGATGAAATGTTGGGTTTCATCCGTGAACTGGATCAGCCTCCGGGCAAGTTCCGACAAGATGTTTTTACACCTGAAGAAATGGAATCGTTACCTCTGAATAATCAGAACAATTCAATATCCATGGAATGGGCTGATATTCTTAAAGATGTCCATACATGCAAGATGGAACCTCCGGATTCCGAAGCCTCACGGTTACTGGCCATTCGAATCTCTGATTATGCTGAAAGGGCTTTTCAAGGGAATGCAGAATTGGCAGAAAAATATTGGGATTATATCACCCCAGAGGATGATCAGTCAGCTCGTGTATATGGTATGACAACGGATACCATGCGTTACATCGAAATGATCCTGGATCGATGGGCAGTCCAGAATCCTGATGATCAACAATAAGAGCCACTTCGAAAAGTGGCCCTTGATCCATTCCCTCGTTATGCTTCGTTACGCCTCTTCCCAGAAGCGGCGCAGGTTGTCCATGGCGATTTTGGATGCGGATTTGCATTCCTCCATGCCTTCGAACTCCACCGTAATGTTGCCATCATAACCGGAGTCTTTGATCAGCTTTACAATTTTACGAATTGGAATGTCACCTTGTCCAACGATGGCCCCACGCAGGAAGTTACCGTTGGCCGTCGTAAACCATTCACCCTCACCTGGATGCTCATCATAAGGACGGAAGTAAAAATCTTTAAAGTGGACCAGAGAAGCGTACGGCAGATTTTTCATGACACCAATGATCGGATTCTCATCCACACACATGAAGTTTCCAATATCGAGTGTTGTTTTGAAGTTCGGACGATCTACAGCATGCAGAACACGCTGCACCCGATCACTCGCCTGCACGCTGAAGCCGTGATTTTCAATGGTTGTCGTGATGCCAAACTGCGCGGCATAGTCCGCAATGATCTGGCTTCCCCGCACCATCAGCGGCAGATTTTGCTCGAACCAGGCGATGGTCATCTTCTCCTTTGGCAGGGTAAACGCCGTGACGTCATGACGCAGATGTTTTACACCCATCCGGTGTACGACATCCACATGTCTTTTGACCCGAGCCATCTCCTCTTCAAACGCCTCTTCCGTCTCCTGCACGAAGTTCGCTGGCAGCGAGTAGTTGGACAGTTCAATATCCTTAGACGCTGCCCGTTCCCGAATCGCATCCGCCAGATCGTGATTATCCTCAACAGTGTAACCGTAAGGAACCATTTCCATATGCTCGCCGCCGTTCGCCGCAATCCAGTCGATCACATCCAGCACCGTCATCTCACCCGAATTCAAATCGTTCAACAAACTATACGTGCTCAGGCCCACTTTCATCTGCTCAGCTCCCTATCGATATTGTTGGATAAATTGAACCGCTTTGCGAATGTCCTGCTCCGGTTGATGGCCTACTTCACGTTCAATCGTCAGATAACCGGTGTAACCAATCTCCTGAAGCGCTGCAAAGTATCCATCAAAATCAACGCCACCCTCGCCCAGCGGCACCTCACGGAAGAAAGTCCCGGAAGAGACCATCTCGGCAATCTTATCGTGATCCATAGGGGCATAACCGACCGCTCCGTATACGTCTCGTGGGTCAACTTCCTTCAGCCGCACACCATCCTTCACATGAGTATGTACGATGTAATCCTTGAGCAGATGAACGCCCCGCGCCGGATCATCTCCGGTCACCATC
The DNA here is from genome assembly GCF_037993015.1 of Paenibacillus sp. FSL E2-0151. Lineage (NCBI taxonomy): Bacteria > Bacillati > Bacillota > Bacilli > Caryophanales > Paenibacillaceae > Paenibacillus > Paenibacillus sp. FSL E2-0151. The sequence goes on along the minus strand of NZ_CP150308.1, from coordinate 260,005 downwards.
ACCATATTCGCCGGATCAAAATTCACCGATACTCCGTTGGTCGATAACGTATCCAGGAATCCTTTCAAGTCAGCAGCCGTTTCCGGTCCTGTCTCAATGGCAAAGTATGCGCCAACACTTTTGGCGTATTGGCCCAGTTCCTCACAAGCAGCATGCAGTGTGGCATAAACTTCTGATGAAGGGTCATGTGGAACAATGCCGATATGTGTAGTGACAATGTTGGTGCCTAGATCGAGGGCCAGATCCACGATCCGCTTCGACTTCTCTACTTTCCACGGATTATCTTCCTTGACCTGAAACCCATGTCCGCCCAGATCACCGACCAATGCTGAAATTTCGAGACCCAACGAATCGATGTAACTCTTCAGCTCCTTGCGCGCCGCAGGTGACAAATTTTCAGGGTCCATCTCTCCCTTGACGGCGTAGATCTGCACACCTTCTGCACCTACGTCTTTGGCTTTGTTCAACCCTTCCCGTCCCCCTACGCCAAAGCTATCCACGATGACACCAATCTTATTCGTTAATTTCATGTCATACCTCCTGTGATTGAGTGAGTAACTCTACGTTCTCATGTAAATGTAAGGTTCGACTCATTACTGATATCAACAAGTTTCACCGACTTGATCTCATACGGTTTGAATGTCAGTTCAATTGTGCCGTTTGAACAAGCCAACGGATGGATCTCATCCTCCAGCAGATTAATGATGGACGCTTTGATTTCCTTTTCAGCCCACTGAACCTGCACCGTTTCCCGACCTCCGGATGATTCGTAGAAACGTAGTACTGTTCCGGAACCGTCTTCCGCTGGCTTGATTGCATCCAGAATGACATGCTCACTGTTGAACTGAACCCAAGCATGTTCAGCTGGCAAGTGACCGGAAGACTGACTCGCTGCCACAACTTCGACCGGATGATTCAGCTCCATCGCCCGGCGAACGACGGCAGCTTGTCGCCAATCTCCCTGGTGTGGCAGGATCGAATACGTGAATTCATGATCGCCCTGATCGGCATGTTCATCCGGCCATTTCGGAGCACGAAGCAGAGACAGGCGGATCGTCCGATCCTTGATGTCATACCCGTACTTGCAATCATTCAGCAAACTCACACCGCTGTTGCCCTCCGAGATATCCGCCCAACGATGTCCACAGACCTCGAACTGCGCCTGCTCCCAACTGGTGTTGTTATGAGTTGGACGCTCCAACGCTCCAAACGGAATTTCATAAGCCGCTTTGGCTGCCACCAGGTCCACCGGAAATGCCACCTTGAGCAGTTTATGGCTCTCATTCCAGTTCACTTTTGTACGGAAATCAACACGCCGCTGGTAACGATGCAAAATGATATCCTGACTGATCTCCGATTGATTCAACTTCCAGACAAAGCGTAGTACATCTCGCGTAGCCCCGCGCTGTACAATCTCTCTGGAGATCAACTGCACCGCACCAGCTCGCTGAGATTCAAATCGTGGATCGATATCCCATGCATCCCAGTACGTCGGTTTGTCGTGGAAAAACTGCCACTCATTCGCCCGATCACCAGGCTTCAGCCAGTCACGTCCTACCGTTTTGTCATACCATCGGGTGATCTCTCCCAAGTCATTGAACTCAAGGGTATAGAATTCGGTTTCCCACGTGGAAGGGAAGGATTTTTCTTCTCTTACTGGAAGGATAACATCCGATGCTTCGCGCAGCCATATGGTTGTATACCCAAAGGCAGGAATCGACGGAACATGCACGAGCAACGTATACTTGTCTTCCTTTTGTTCAAGATCACAGGCCAGACGATTTCCTTGACGATCAAATGCTGCCATCCTGGCGAGGTGAGCATCCCCTGTAATGGTGATATTTTCTCCGCGTTTCCAGCCAAGGCTGTTGAATATAATGTAAGGAAGACCATCGACTTCATCTGTTGCAATGTTCTCCGCAAGGATATCCAGCGTTTCCCGTAGTGCGGATGTACCCAGTGCAAATACTTTCGTGTACTCCTCGGTGGACGTTACGTAAACTTCTGGAATCGACGTTCCCGGAATAATGTCATGGAATTGGTTGAGCATAATCAACTTCCAGCCTTCATCCAAATCATTCTTCGTGTGCGCGCCGTAAGCCCCGGCAAATTGCCCCCAGATTTCCGCTTCCCGGTATAATACCTCTGCCTTACGGTTGCTACGTTTGTTCCTCGCATGAGTTGTATACGTTCCGCGATGCAGTTCCAGATACAAGTCCCCGTGCCATTTCGGCAACGTCGGATTATTTAATGATATGTCTTCAAAAAAAGCCCCTGCTGTGCTGAATTTACTGATTGGCTGTCCAACCATCAAATGGGATCGCTCCGCAAACTCCACCATCTCATTCGTCACGCCACCACCACCATCGCCATGTCCGTAAAGCAACATTTGCTCAGGGTGCACATCCTTTTGTTTAAATGATTGCCAATGTTCATCCACATCTTTGGGACGCGTATGTTCATTCACCCCATGATTCAGATATGCCAGCACGGAAGTGCCATCTATGCCTACCCAGTCGAAGAGGTCATACGGAAACGCATTGGTATCATTCCAATTCAGCTTGGTGGTCATAAAATAAGGAATACCCGCGAGTTTCAGCATCTGCGGTAAGGAAGCGCAGTAGCCAAAGGTATCCGGCAGCCACTCGATGTTGGAGCGTTTGCCAAACTCCGCCTGATAGAAGTTCTGTCCATACAGAATCTGCCGAACTAACGACTCGCCACTCGGAATATTCAGATCCGGCTCGACCCACATGCCTCCGACCAGCTCCCAGCGGCCTTCAGCAATACGGGCTTTAACTCGCTCGTACAGCTCCGGGTAATGATCCTTCACGAAGGCGTACAACTGCGGTTGGCTCTGGGAATACACAAAATCCGGGTACGTATCCATCAAGGTGCACATGGTCGAGAACGTGCGACTGGACTTGCGAACCGTCTCACGTACAGGCCACAGCCAGGCAATATCAATGTGGGATTGTCCAACCAGATGCATGAAGCCACTCCGATATTCCTCCGGGTCTTCCTGCTGTACTGACTGTGCTAATACATATTCGAAGTTCTGTATCCAGGTTGCATCATTCCAGCGTTCCGGGTCATTGTACATGTTATCCATCACCTGATGAATAGCCTGAACAAGTGCCATCCGCTTGGGCTCCTTCTCGTTATATGCCCGGAGCGACTCGGCGAGTACCGTCACGCTGTACATCAGGCTCTGCAGTGGCTGATTAACATGAACCAACGCTGCCCGAATGCCCTGAATAGGCGGCTGAATGACAGCTTGTCGGTTGAGTGGATCATGCGGCTCTGGAATCGGATCGTAGAGTTCAATCTCCAACTGCGGTGTATTTCCTACCCGACTTCTCGGAAGGGGTACGAACCCGTGGTTCCGGTCCAATCCGTGATAAGGCATGTCATTCACCTTAAGCAGCCCTTCTCCTCCGGCCTCGAAGATCAGCCCAACGGCTTGATCTTGCCATTCCGCAGGAATCTCCACAATTTTGCTCAGAAAATACGTCGTTCCATGTACGCTGTTCAGCGGATTCAAGTTTTGCACTGCCTTGTGGGACTGCTCATCTTCATTTACTTCTGCCTGTTCGTACTCGTATTCCCCTGGCCGAATGTATCTGGCCCTCTGCATCTCCCACGCTGGAAGCTCGATCGTATCCAGCCATTGCCGCTGTTTCAGATCTTCGATGAATCGCTGAATTCGAATCATACCTCCACCCCCACCTTCTGAATGTGCAGACTGCAGGCGGTCGAATCCATAGAATTGCAGCCAACCATGAGCCTGAATTCACCCGGTTCTACGACAGACTGGAGACGGGAGTCGATCAGTGCGAGATGTTCTTTTTGCACAGGGAATGTAACGGTCTGGGTCTGTCCTGGCTTCAGATGAATTTTACGAAAACCCTTAAGTGACATTTCAGCCCGCGTAACCGAAGCCGACACATCCGTGATGTACAACTGCACAACCTCGCTTCCCGCAACCGCTCCGGTATTCGTGACTTCAACCATCACCTGAGCTTCATCTTCCGGGCCGATGACTTCTGGCATTACTCTTACATTCTCATATTTGAATTCGGTGTAGCTCAGTCCGTATCCAAACGGATACTGCGGCGCCAGATCCATCTCCAGATACCGTTTGCCACGAGTGCGTTTGGCATGATAGTAGACCGGAAGTTGCCCAACATGCTTGGGAATGGAGACGGTAAGACGACCAGATGGATTCACGTCGCCAAACAGAATATCCGCAATCGCGTTACCACCTTCCTGTCCGGGGTACCACGCTTCCACAATGGCATGGACATGCTCATCAATCCAAGGTTCAGCAATGGGGCGGCCGTTAATATACACAACGATAACGGGTTTCCCCAGCTTATGTACCTCCTGCACCAGCTCCAATTGAACACCCATGAGATTCAAAGACGCCCGGTCAATGCCCTCACCGCACTCCATATCGTTCCATGGATCATCGGTTACCACGGCCGCACCTGTCCGCAAATCGACCGTACCTTCACCAAAATCGCGGGCGCTGGAACCACCCATCACCATCACGATGACATCGGCCTGTTCCGCACAGGCGAGCGCTTGTGCAAAGCCCTCCCTGGAATCGCCTTTAATCCGGCAGCCGGGTGCGTACAGCACCTGACCCGAATCCACACCAAGCTTGCGCGTAATGCCATCCAGTACCGTGACGATCTGTTCTCTCGGCTGTGGCGAGGTATAGTCTCCAAGCTGGTTATAGATATGGTTCGCGTTCGGACCAATGACAGCTAGCTTTGGACCTGTTTTGGCAAGCGGAAGAGTATTTCCTTCATTTTTCAGTAAAACAATCCCCTCTTGTGCAACTTCCCTCGCCAGCTGAGTATGGTCTTCACATCCGATGACCTGTTCTGCAAACTCTGGATCAACGAAAGGTTGTTCAAACAGACCAAGTCTGAATTTCATCTCCAGCACTCGCCACACAGCCAAGTCCAGATCCTTCTCTTCGATCATTCCCTGCTCAAGCGCCTGAACAAGATGTTTGCGGTACATGTACCCGGACATCTCCATGTCTACACCTGCCTGAAGGGACTGTGCCACGGCCTGTTCCCCGTTCTCGGCGGTGTTATGTCCATGGACCAGCATCTGAATGGCACCAAAATCAGTAATGACAAATCCATCAAAACCCCACTGCTCGCGCAGAAGGTCATTCAGCAGATACGTACTGGACGTGCACGGTACGCCATCTATCTCGTTATAAGCGGTCATGACGGAACAAGCCCCGGCTTCCACTGCTTTTTTGAACGGCAACAGATCTATTTCATGTAATTCACGTAATCCCATATGCACAGGTGCTGCATTACGTCCACCCTCTGAGCTGCCATAAGCCGCAAAATGCTTAAGTGTAGCGACAATCGTCTGGTTGGAGTCGAGCCGATCACCCTGTAGTCCCTTCATGGCTTCTACTGCAAATTCACCGATTAGGTATGGGTCTTCGGCAAAACATTCCTCTGTCCGTCCCCATCTCGGGTCACGTACCACATCAAGCACCGGGGAATACGTTGCCGCTCCCCCCTGGCTCCGGGTCTCCACAGCGATGGCTTCACACATCTTGCGGTATAACTCCATATTCCACGTGCTGCCCACCATTAACGGTACCGGAAATACTGTCGCCCCGATCGCCATATGCCCGTGGGAACACTCTTCCCCGAACAAAATAGGAATGCCCAGCCGGGAATGCTCCATGGCATACTGTTGAATAACATTCGTGGCAACGGCTCCCTGCCGTGGGGTAAGCCCCGTTTCCAGCGTCACTTCAGTCCATGGATCGGCCCGAAGCACACCATACAGAGAACCGACACCGCCCTGTTCCATGTCCGCTTTGAACTCTTCCGTCACCTGTACTGTACCATCAGCTGCTTTATCATACGTCTTCCATCCCATCGGCTGAATGAGTTGTCCAATCTTCTCTGCCGTTGTCATCCGTCCGATCAGATCCTGAACCCGCTCCTGAATGGGAAGCGAAGCATCTTTATAGTCCATATGCACATTCTCCTTATGCGTTCGGAATTAGTTAGGCGCGTGCACTCACATGGCTTTGCGGTAGTCACTTGGTGCCACACCCACCACGTTTTTGAAAGCCCGGTTGAAGGAATTATAGTTCGTGTAACCCACTTCCTCACTGATCTCCTGAATAGCCTTATCCGTCTCCTGCATGAGCAGCTTAGCTTTTTCGATGCGATGACTAATGAGCAGATCCACAAACTTCTCTCCAATCTCATCCTTGAAAAGCTTGCTCAGATACTTCGGATTAATATCGAATAGATCACTAAGGTAGTTCAGCGACAGATCAGGATTGTTGTAATGCTCTTCGATGTATTTGCGAATCTCCAGAATATGTGATCTGTGTTTTCGGGAACAATGCAGCGTCTGCATCTGCAACGCCAGTTCTCTGAACCCTTCCCAGCACAGCTCACGCAGATCGTCTAACGTCTCCCAGCCCTCAAGCCTTGGAAGAAGCGGGGTGAATATAGCAGCCCATGACTCCTGATACTCCCGTGGAAGTTCGGCGAATTCCCGATTGTAATGTTGAAATAACAATTGGATCGTATTCATAATCTCCTGACGGGACAGAACGGACTCACTGATTTGTTCAAACAGTCTCTCAAAATGCTTTTCCCAGACATCGTCCGACAAGCGCATCGCCTGTACCAGCAGCGAGATGGTTTTCAGAAACTCATACACATCATTGGTCGAATTCGGCACATCGCTACACGGAATGATACGGTTTATCCCCAGTACAGCCTTGTACTCCAGCGCGTGCACAGCTTCTTTCAACGAAGCTCTCAGCCCCCGAATATCGACAGCAACCCGACCAACACCAATGGTCACGGTGAAGTTCAGATACTGATCGATTCTGTCCAGATAACCAGCAAGCAATCGATGCTCGGTCTCCTCAGCCTGTTCCATTGCCGGAATCCAGAGGATGGCGTAAAGACGCTGATCGGAGATCCATTCAACCCATACTTCCGTTCCTTCATGACGCGCACTCTCCTGCAGGATACTGGATAACACAAATTTCAGGAGGGATTGGTCCTGATCATGATACTCCGTCACAAATGCAGCATACCGATCCATTTCAACTACCATGACGGCCCAACGGTGCTCCAGCTCAGGCAGTTTGAACTTCTTCATCTCCGCTGTCAGCTCCGTGCTCGTAAAGTCTCGTGTGCCCTCCAGCAACTCCTGAAAGAACATTTTTTTCTGCAAAATCAGATTCTCTTCATGCTCCTCCTGATATTGTCTCGTCTGATCAATCATGCGTTCCAGCGTTGTATGGATGAATCGGAACTCATTCTCTTTGCCATAGTTCAGTCCGGATTGCTTCTGCGAAGAGACGGTCTGAATTAACGTGACAATCTGCTGAATCGGCTTGTAGTTTCTACGGGTCACGTAGATCACCCACACCACCCCGATCAACACAACCACTACAGCAAAGGCAAACCAGATATTATAAAATTGCAGCGTCCACTTGACGATTTTTCCATTGTTGAGACCTGTCTGCACCTTCCAACCACTATAACTCGACGTAAATTCGGAGAAGACTTCTCCCGACGTGGTTTTAGTAGAAGCTGCAACCCCTCCTGGCATGCTGCTATCCCACAGATTGCCGCCCGAACGGTTGAAGATGTTCACAAACGTAAATTCCGGATCATACATCTGCATGATGGATTTTCTCAGGGTACTCAGGTCCACGTTTGTGACCACAAGTCCTTTGCCGTTTCCTACACTGCGCACAATCGTAATCACTTGCTCCGTCGCTTGCGATGGAAAAGCCCGGAACGCTCGTGCCCCTGCCCACTTCTGTTCATCCCTTGACCGGCTATCTGCAATAAAGTCTGCATCCGGGAACTCTTCAATCGGAACAGCCTTCCCGTTACTGAAGACCGTGCCATCCCCGTATCGAACGAGATAAATCGAATCAATCAGCGGATACTCTATTTTCAATTCATCAACCACCTGGACCGCCTGAATGCCGGCATACACATCATCGCTGCCAGATACCGAGAAATAATTCTTCAAGTTAGGGTTGGTCAAAATCTCACGCAGTACCTTGAAGTCGATGGAACGCAGGGAGTTGTCCAGATATTGCGTGACCTGAGAGGCCAGAAATTCATTGGCCTTAAGCGCTTCTCTACGGTTCTGTTCATTGAATACTTGAAAGAAAATAAAGAATAGAATGGTCGTCACAATAAAGAAAACAGGCAGATACGATAACAGCAAACGTCTAAACCAATTGTTGTTCATCTCCGAGATCCCCCCACCATTACTGTTCATGCTGAATGACGACAAACATCTGTGCTGATCGCTAATTTTCCATAAATATTCAGTACATTATATCGGATGACGTGGGGTTGTCATAGGAGAAGACCGTCCCGGTCACGGGTGACAGACGGGACAGCCTCTATATTGAATCCTTCAATTATTGATTCTTCTCAATGGCACGCTGGTAGATCTCAAGGTAATTACTCAGTCCGAGACCATCAAAGCCTTTGACATACGAATCCCATTCCTTATCAATGCTTTTGCTGCCAATAATGAACTGTGCCATATTCGTCTGCACATAATCCTTAATGGCCGTAGTCAGTTGTGCAGCTGATTCCGTATCCTCCGGACGGATAAACACGTTCGCAGGGTATACTTCTTTGGGTGCATAAGGTTCATACACATTGGTTGCTTGAGCCAGACGTGTACCATAACCCTCTGCTTCTAATGGATTCTGTCCTTCTGCAAACAGATTACGGAACGTGTTGGACAAGTCATGTGCTCCGATCTGTGACCAGCTCTCGTTCACAACAACGTTTGGATCACGCTCAGGCAGGTTGTAGTAGCTGTATTTGGCCGGCTCGCCATTGATGTTTTTCTCATCGGCATCCGCCTTCTTCCAGCCCTTGCCTTCAGTTGGTCCATACTCCGCGTACAGCGCACCTTCTTCACTGAACATGTAGTCTACGATTTTGATGGCGGCAATCTGCTGTGCTTCTGTCGCTTTGTTCGTGATGGCAAACTCAAACTCACCTACGCTCTGCGTGGCGCCTGTCGTCTGCACTCCATCCGGTCCTTTCAATGGAGGAACGATCTCCCAGTGCTGGTGACGGGTGATATCTTTGTCATAAGTATTCACGAGATAACTGACCAGCGCGGTTGTAATGGAGCCAACTACCTCGTCGCCTTCCTTGTTCCCCAGCTGTCCAATCGCCTGATCGTTCTGTGTGAAGGAAGCCGGATCAATCAGGCCGTCTGCATACAGCTTGTTCATGTACTCCAGCCCTTTCTTCCAGCCTTCCTGATTGGCGGCAAAACTCACCTTGCCATCGTTCACGATCAGGTATTTGTCGTTATCATTGTATATAAAGCTATTCATCAGGTAGGCATCAATGTTGCCATTCCATACATACTTGTTCGGTGCACCTGTAAGTGGAATCTCGTCCGCTTTCCCGTTACCATTCGGATCTTGTGTCTTAAACGCCTTCAGAACGGTATACAGTTCATCAGTTGTGGTTGGCATTTTCAGGCCCAAATTATCGAGCCACTCCGTGTTGATCCAGTATTTCTGTGCATACGTACAGTGGTAACATTCATTGAAGATTGGCAACGCATAGATGTTGCCATCCGGTGCCGTAATGGCTTCTTTGAAGTATGGTTTCTCTTCCATAATCTTGGTCAGATTCGGACCATACTTCTGAATCAGATCTTGTAGCGGAAGGAACACGCCCTGTTTTCCATAGGTTTGAAGGTCTGAGGTGGTGAACTTGCCGTGAAGAAATACTTCCGGATAATCACCACTAGCCAGCAGCAATTGTCTGCGATCCTGCAAGGCGTCCGTTGGGGCCAGATCCCATTTTAGGGTAACGTCGAACTTGTCTTCGATAAATTGGGTGAATTCATTCTCTTCCATGGACGCTTTGCCTTGCGGAGCAAAGAGGGTCATGGTTACAGGACCGCCGCTCTCCCCGCTACCGTCGCTACTTCCACCCGATTCCTCGGATGAACTGCATGCGGACAACAAAGCCATCGAAGCAAAGACCAGAAACAACATCGAAATCCAAGATTTTCTCAATCTGACTCCTCCTTTTTGTTCATAACGGCAAATTATTGACTTGTACTGCACGTGTATAAAATCGATCCCGGAAGCCGGCGTGTTCCTTCCACCTCCTTTCAAGAGGCAACCAGGCTTAACTCACAAAGATTAACCTTTGAGGGAACCAACCATGACCCCTTTAACAAAATGCTTCTGTACAAATGGATACATGATCAGAATTGGAATACTCGCCACAACGATCAGTGCATATTTCAACACCTGCTCGAACCCTTGGTCCCGCATCTGTTGGCTGGTATTGGCGAGCATCGCCGGATCAGCCGCGTTCAGGATAAGCAGATTGCGAAGCACGTATTGTAGAGGGAACAATTTCTCGGAACGCAGGTAGATCAATGCATCAAAGTACGCATTCCAGTGACCTACGGCATACATAAGTGTCATGACCGCCAGAATGGGCTTTGATAAGGGAAGAACTACGCTGATCAGATACCGGATATCCCGGCAACCGTCCATTTCCGCGGCCTCCCCGAGTTCTTCCGGAATGGAAGATTGGAAGAAAGTTCTTGCCACGATGACCTGGAATACTGCGAGCGCCCCGGGCAGCCACATCGCCCAACGTGTATCGAGCAGGTGCAAATCCTTCATCAAGAGGTAGGTGGGAATCAGACCGCCATCAAAGAACATCGTGATCATCATGAAAATAATGATGGCACCTCGTCCATAGAATGATTTTCGTGACAAAGGATACGCCAGCATGACGGTCAGCACCACGTTAATGAACGTGCCCACCACGGTGTAGATGATCGTGTTATAAAAACCGAGCATAAGCTGTTGGCTTTTGAAAATGGAGATGTACGCCTTGATGTTAAAGTCTACCGGGAACAGCCACACCTGACCGGATGTCACGGCTCGTGAAGAGCTGAACGAAGAACTGATGATATACAAAAGCGGATAAAACACTGTTAGCAGTATGGCGAACAGAAAGATATAGTTGAATGTCATGAAAATGCGGTCACCGAGTGGGTCCTTGATCCGGTTACGATTAATCAGGTTGAACATGGATAAACTCCTCCTTTACCACAAGCTGTTCTGGGATACTTTGCGCGATATGCCGTTGACGATAACCAGCAGGATCAGGTTGATAATGGAGTTGAAGAACCCTACTGCCGAGGAGAAGCTGAAATTCGCCCCGATCAGACCCACCTTGTACACATACGTGGAGATTACCTCCGAAGCGCTTGTGTTGAGTGGATTCTGCATCAGGTATATTTTCTCGAAGCCCACGCCCATAATGCTGCCCAGACTCAGAATCAGCATGATAACGGTGACTGGAACGAGCGATGGGAGGTCGATGTGCCATATTTTCCGAAGCCTTGATGCGCCGTCCATCTTTGCTGCTTCATAGAGAGATGGATCAACACCAGCAAGAGCTGCGATATATATAATTGATGAATATCCCATGCCCTGCCACACACCTGACCAGACATAGATCGATTTGAAGTATTCCGGAATGCCCATGAAGTTGGTCATCGGGAAGCCGAGCAGTGTGAACAGCTTGTCTACTACGCCCACATGCGGGGAGAGCATCAGAATGATAATGGATACCATGACAACCGTTGAGATAAAATGCGGAGCGTAAGTGACCATCTGCACGGTCTTCTTGAAGTAACCCGTTCGAATCTCATTCAGCGCCAGCGCCAGCAGGATGGGAATAGGGAAACCCGCAATTAAGGAATAAAAGCTGATGCCTATCGTGTTTTTGATTAACAGCCAGAAGTTTGGAGATTGGAAGAAGGCTTCAAAGTGTTTGAATCCGACCCACGGGCTTCCCCAGATTCCTTTGACTACACTGAAGTCCTTGAAGGCGATCTGGACACCCACCATAGGGATGTACTTGAAGATCAACAGATACAATACCGGGGGCAACACGAGCAGGTAGAGTTCCCAGTGTTTCTTGAGGCTTTTGATGAATGGATGCTGCCGCTTGGGCTCCACATGTTTCCTCTGCTGGAGTTCCATCTTGGCGGGTATGCTTTCCGTAGCTCGACTCATTTGCGTCACTCCTTCTACACCTCAAGTGTAATAATACATTACATTTACATCCCTTAAACATCCTTTTTTCTGTTCCTAGTTCCATGTTTAACAAACATGATGTAAACATTCATATCAGGTAGCGCTTTCTTGATTTGATAGTACATCGAAGAGTAAACTTTCATCAATTTGCAATTTTCTCCGACTTCTCTTTATTCCACAAACCCTTGTGTGACAAGCGATTGCGAGCCGTTTCTATTGGGAATCGTGTCCCTTATGTATGAATAAAAAAATCCCGGAGGCTGTTATATCTCCCCCGGAATTGACATGGTATTCTTACATGCAAGTTCAAAAAGTTAACGATTCAGCACCGAGAAGGTTGCGAGAACCTGAAGGAGGAGGAGCGGAGTGTAGGCAAACCTACATGAGCACCGGACTCCGAAGGTGAACGCAAGATTCGATGTCGAGTTCGCTTCGTGGTTTACTTCGTGATCAATTGGGGACTTTTTGAACAACCTCTATGCGCTTGTGACCAATCTGAACGTATGTGTGATGGGAGCTTCATTGGTTGTAGCGGATTGGGGCAGATCCACAAGAAGTCCGTCTTCTGTCTGCTGATACGAAAGTACGTCATCGCTACCGACGAGTTCGATCCGCTCTACCTTTTCCAGATAAGGAATGATTAACTGTGGTTGTACGGTCTCATTCTCGTTTCGGTATTTACGGAAGGCATACACGGTGTTGATCTCTTCTTTCTGAGTGAAAGCCCAATCTTCCGTGAAATATGGCCCGCAGATCCGGGTTCCATAGACGCCTTCTCCATGAGTACTCAGCCATTCACCGAGGCCCTTGATGCCTCGAATTGCCCCTTTTGGCAGACGGCCATCGGGTTGTGGACCTACATTCAGCGCCAGGTTACCACCCTTGGACACGACTTCGAGTAGAATATGTGCCAGCTGTCTTCCCGTTTTATACTGATCATCGAATCCGAAGGCAAAGGAGTTCCCCACCGTAATACAGCTCTCCCATGGAATGTTCATCGGATGTTCCGGTATGGTCTGCTCGGGGGTAACGATATTCTCATACGGTCCACCGACGGTGCGATCTGCGGACAGGAGCCAAGGTTGTGTGGTCTGACGCGCCCGTTCCACGACTTCTCCAAGCCTGATATCCTGACCATGGCGACCTTCGCGCACCCATCCAGCATCCAGCCACAGACATTCGATTCGCCCGTAATTCGTCAGCAGCTCCATGATCTGCTCATGTGTGAACTCCACGAATTTCTCCCACAGCCACGGATACTTATGGGGATCATACGAAGGGCCGCGCCACATATGACGTCCACGCTCCATGCCCGGTGCCCAGTAATAAGGGGTATGCCAGTCCGCTTTGGAGAAATACGCTGAGATGCCGAGTCCTTTGGCCCGGAAAGCGTCAAATAGTGCTCGACAGATGTCCGCATACTTATGGGTATGAAAAGGCGTGTCCTTCCCCGTAATCCGGTAGTCCGTCGTCTTGGTATCCCACATGCAGAAACCGTCATGGTGTTTGGTGGTGAACAGGAAGTATTTGAACCCGTTATCTGCCGCCATCTGTGCCCATTCCTCGGGCTGGAAGCGAATCGGATTGAAAGTTTTGTTCAGATCGAAATATTCCCGCTTGAAGTCTTCCATGTCATCCGTCCAGTCGATGTCATCGCGCGACCAATCGCCATCTTCGTCGCTCAGCGCCCAGGATTCCACGAGACCAAGCTGGGAATAGGGTCCCCAGTGCATCATCAGCCCCAGCTTCTGGTCCTTGAACCACTCCAGCCGCTCATTCAGCAGCGGATCTTCCGGTTTGATCCACTCATCCTCTTTGCTAAAGTTGTGCACGCCGGCTTCGACGATCTGCTCTTCCTGCTCCAGTACGGTTTCTTTGGTTTCGCTCATCCTGTTTCATCTCCTCTGGATTTCATGTCAAACGCTGAACACATAGGTTTACACTCGGCCACTGCGCGGTCAGAATAATCTTCCGATCGCTGTTATCCCCAGATTTTTTTGATTATTTCCCTAGAGGGGAAATCCGGGGATAAAGGCGAGCGCTTCGCTTCTTCAGATTTCTTCTGCCCTCTCCGTTATCGTGTAAATGTTTAATTCAACTAAGAAGGACATCGCAAATCCTGTCATTTTTAGTGTGACTATTAAGGGGCTTAGTAACTCTGTTATTTCGAGTGCGGTGCCCTCTCCAATCACTATGGACCCCTTATTTCCCTCGTTTCTATAGGGAATACAAGATCAGAGAGAGTGCGATTCGTTGTTTTGGATTGGTTTTGTGTTCTCCGTTTTGGCGTAACGATTAGTTTATATAGGGTTTGCCTTCAAATTCAGGGAAGATATATGATGATGGATGTCAGTGCGTTTATAACGTTTTGAAATACAAGCGGCTGATCCTGGTGAATGGGTAAAGTTTTTTCTAAGGAACACAGGGCGTCTTATTTAGCCTTTTGATCCTCTTTTTAAATTGTAATGAACATCAGACACGTTATTTCCCGAAATTAGGTGGTAAAAACGCTGTAAACTGCTGATTATTCTGATATAGCATGTGTCAGGTTCCTTAGATTTCGGCTAGCGCTCCAAACCCTTGAATAAGACGCCTCAGATTCGTTAGCGCTCGCTCCATGCTCTGCTCCAACCGCAAGCGGAGAGGACGACTCCAAATCCCGCCCGGAGCGGAGCTTTTCATTGAAAAGGAGCGAAGTGCTCATAACTTTCAATGCACGGGAGTAGTAAAGTATCAACTTGAGCATCTCCGTATTGCAAGGCCCCAATTACAGCGTGATTTCGCGGCCCTGGCGTGCCGATTCGTAGATGGCACAGAGCATTTTCATCACTTCGACGCCGTCTTCAACGGGGCTAAGTGTTTCTTTGCGGCCCTGTGTGATATCGATAAAATGGTTGATTTCATTGCGGAACGATCCCATAAAGTCGAATGATTTGAAATCCACCTGTGGAGTCATGTTCAAAATGGTGTTGAATTTCTCACCGATGATCGAAATTTCCGGCTCCAGCTCGGCACCGCCTTTGTCGCCATATAGTTTGACCGAAGTCTCATCCGCTTTGGCATGGAGCGTGAAGCTGACATCCACGAGTAGGCTCGCGCCGTTCTCAAAACGAATCAGGGCATTTGCCATATCCTCAACGGTGTTCTGATCTGCATCATAATCCGCTGCTTTGTAGAACGATAGATTGTTAATGTTCGAGCGGTTCCCTAAACGGTTGGATACGTTAGCGGAGACGGATTTCACCTTCGGTCTGCCCATCAGATACCAGCATATGTCGATCACATGTACCCCGATATCGATCAGCGGGCCGCCGCCGGAGCGGGTGATATCCGAGAACCAGCCACCCGGATTGCCCAGACGACGAAGACTGGAGGCTTTGGCATAATAGATCTCGCCCAGCTCACCCTCGTCGATAAACTTCTTCAGAATTTGTGCATTGTCGCTATATCGGCGAACAAAACCGACTTGCAGCAGCTTTCCACTGCGATGAACCGCCTTCTCTACTTCGAGGGCATCCTCCACCGTTTGGCAGAGTGGTTTCTCACATAACACGTTTTTGCCTGCGTCCAGAGCAGCAATGCTAATCTCGGCATGAGAGTCGTTCCATGTACAGATGCTGACGGAATGGATCTCGGGCAGTGCGAGCAATTCTTTGTAATCGGTAAACACATGAGGTGCATTATATTGCTTCGCCACTTCTGTGGCACGTTCTGCATTCAGGTCGCAGATAGCGTATATTTCAACGTCCGGGTTACTGGCGTAGGCTTGCAAATGGCAATCGGATATGGATCCGGCACCGATAACGGCGACTTTCAATTTGGGCATAGTGCTGATTCCTCCATCGTTTTCATATGAATTGACTCAAGAAATTATAATATTTGGCTTAACGTAACGACGGTGAATGCTTGGACTTTCGGCCGCTGTTGTCTGCAAATTTCTTTTATTGACCGCTCTAGCGGTTGAAATCCGCAGACAAAGGCGGTCGCTAACGCTCCTACAGTTCCAAGCTTCCCCTCTGTTACTCACGCCTTCTTTAGAATTGGATTCAATTTTTATTCATTTAAAACAAGTACTCAGCCCTATGCCTCTTCCCATAGGCGGCGGACGTTATCCATGGCAATGCGTGAGGCCGTTTTGCAATCTTCCATGCCTTCAAATTCAACCGAGATATATCCGTCATACCCGGATTGTTTCAACACACGGAACACCTCAGGCATGTCGATATCGCCTTGGCCCACAATGGCACCGCGCAGGTAATTGCCATGCGAGGTTTGGAACCAGCCTTCACCCGGATTCCGGTAGGAAGGTCTCCAGTAGAAGTCTTTGGCGTGCACGATCGACGCGTACGGAATGTTATTTTTTACGGCACTCACCGGATCTTCGTCCACACAGAGGAAATTGCCGACATCCAGCGTGGTCTTGAAGTTACTCCGCGCCGTTTCGTGTAACAAACGCTGAATGCGTTCACTCGACTGCACATAGTATCCATGGTTCTCAATGCTTGTTGTGATTCCAAGACCCGCTGCATAATCGGCTATCCGCTGACAGGCTTTCACCAGTACCGGTAGGTCGATCTCGAACTGTGTTACGGTTCCTTCTGGTGCAGGGCGGAAAGCCACGTCATGACGCATCAGCTTCAGACCTAACGCAGCAGCCACATCCACATGTCGCATCACATTCTGGATCTCTTGCTCCAACGCTTCGGCGTCCTCCTGAACAGCGAAGTTTGCGCCGATGGCGTAATTGGAAATGTCGATCCCGACCTCTTTTGCCACAGCTTTAATCTCATCAATCAACTCCGGATTATCGATCAGACTGAATCCCATCGGTACAATCTCCACATGTTCCCCGCCCTGATCGGCGATCCAACGAATGGCATCTGGTACGGTTAATTCTTTGCGATCCAATGCTTGTTGCAGACTGTAGGTGCTGAGTCCAACTTTCATTTTTCCTCATCCTCTCTTGTAGTCAATGTCCATACCCAACGTATACCTTTTTCTGGCGGACACAACAATTCTCAATAATCGTTTGGCTCACCTATTTTCCTTTTTCTAGCCCAAATCCGGTGTATCCACGAACGTTACCGCCAGATCATCCGTCTGATGTAGCTCAAATACCATGATTTCATTCTCACCTTCATGTAGGAGCGGAGCAGGTACATACAGTGTTTTTTGTGGCCCTTTATTCCAGTAGCGACCCAGATTGAATCCGTTTACAAATACAACCCCTTTGGTCCAGCTATCCAGTCGCAGAAAAGTATCTCTTACATCCGTGATATTAAACTCTCCTCGATAAAATGCTGGTCCCTGTACTTCGTTAATTGCTTCGCTAATCACATCACTAAATTGTAAACCCGACAGATCAGTTAATGGCAGACAATGAATCGTCCAATCATATAAAAATTGAAAGCCATGTCGCACACCCTCGGTGATGCCCTTCGGATCTCTCAGGTACGGACCATAGTTAATTCGCCCCATATTTTCAACAAGGATCAATAGATCTGCGCCCTCAGGCGGCACTGCAAAGGAAACCGATAATGCCGTATTCCCCCGTTCCAGCACGCCCTGAAATTGCCCATCAACAAACACAAGCGCACGGTCACGAACCTCCTGAACCACCAGTTCCTGTCGCTCCCTGGGCCCGGATATTCGGGTTTGATAACAAATAAAGCCATAATCCTGACCCAGCTTCTCCATCGGTTCTGGATTCGTGCGTTGTACCGGGACTGATATCCGGTCCATCTGCGCCAGTAATGACGCCTGTTGGGTCAACTCCACTCGCCCATAGGCGATAGTCCCCTTCGATTTTGGCAGCACAAGCTCACCCAGATCTTCGCCGCTATACTGAGCAATAAGGTCCCTCACCGCATGGAACTTCGCTGTCGGCTCCCCGGATTCACTGAGCAGTGAATCATAGTCGTAACTTGTAATCGTCGGTTCATATTGATCCTTCTGCTGACAGTTCGCCCCGTTATAAAATCCAAAGTTCGTTCCACCGTGGAACATGTAAAAGTTAACCGAGGCTCCTGCTCGAAGCATCTCCTCAAACACACCAGCCACATCTGTGGCTTCTCGGGTGTGATGTGACTCACCCCAGTGATCGAACCAGCCGTTCCAATACTCCATGCACATCAAAGGTTCATCCGCCTGATATTCACGCAACTTGGCGAACGCTCCTTCCGTTCCTGATCCAAAATTAACTGTAGCCAGATGCCCCGGGACTGATCCCGCTTGCAGCATGTGGTCTGTCGGTCCGTCCGAGGTAAATAACAACACATCCATACCGCGCTCTACCATGCCATCACGTAAATAATGCAGGTAACTCGCGTCGTTCCCGAAGCTGCCGTACTCATTTTCAATCTGCATTGCAATGATCGGCCCGCCATGGGTGCTCAGAAGAGGTTTCAACTTGGGCAAAAGCACATCATAATAACGATCCACATTCTCCAGAAATTTTGCATCACTACACCGCAGACGAATTTCATCATCGGCAAGCAGCCAGGCAGGTAATCCGCCAAACTCCCACTCGGCACATATATAAGGACTTGGACGAACAATCACATGCAGACCCACATCTCCCGCAATGCGAATAAAACGTTCCAGATCAGCCATGCCTTCAAAACAATACTGGCCCGGCTGGGGCTCATGAACATTCCACGGCACATACGTTTCCACCGTATTGAAACCGCAGGCTTTCAGCTTGAGTAACCGATCCTCCCAATAGTCGGGGACCACTCTGAAATAATGAATGGCACCCGACAAAATCTGAATGGGCTCGCCATCATACATAAATTGTGAACCTTTATACGTTAGCACGGCCATATTACAACCCTCCCCGCTCGCTCAGATATATGCCTAACCCGGACAACGTAGGGCACCATCTGGATTCATGAATGCTTAAACGCATCTTTCTCGATGTAACCTGTGGGAAACAGCAAATTCGCTTATACCCCACCACCGTCCCCTTGTAAAACTCTTCCCAACCACCATCTGCCCTCTGCGACTCCAGCGTAAAACGCTCAATCCGTTGGCCTGTCTGGATATGTTCCATCAGCACCACCCGGTCAAACGATCGTTCCCCCTGCAAATCCAGCTCGATCCAAGCCTGCTCCGTTCCTTCGTGAGGACACCAATACGTATCCCGTCGTTCCGTGAGCACTTCCGATACGGCATGTTGTTCATCCATCGTCCCCGATGCTTTTACCAGCGCCTGCAAGGCGAAATTTTCCTGAAAAATGGTGCGCAGTGAATCTCCCAATTCCTGTAGTCGCTCCACATCCCGCTCGTGAATGAGACCACGCATATCCGGTGGCAGATTGAGTAAAAAGGTGGCGTTGCCCCCCACTGCGCCGTAATAGACGGCGAGCAGTTCTTCCAGTGTTTTGACCTGATCATCTTCACTGGCATGATAGAACCATCCTGGGCGAATCGAGGTATTCACCTCGGCAGGGTACCAGATCAGTTGCTCACCTTGGGAACGAATGACCTCTCGGCTTCCCAAATCACCGTCCTGCGTATTGATCCTTGTGGCGAACTCACCATCATCCACCTGTTGCGATTGCTCCTGAATCTTCTCATTATCCTGCATATGCGCTGGCACAACGCTCCATTCCGATTCCCGTGTGTGTCCCGCTTCATTGCCACACCAGCGAACATCCGGGCCACATACCGAGATGACAGCTTCGGGCTGAAGTTCACGAATAAGCGCATAATAGGCGTCCCAGTCATAGACCTGCCTTTTGCCATTCGGACCCTCACCACATGCACCATCGAACCATACACAGAAGATGTCGCCATAATTCGTGAGTAGCTCGCGCAACTGATGGAGGAAAAACTCGTTATACCTCTCCGAATCTCCGTAAGAGGCTTCATGCCGATCCCAAGGAGACAGGTACACGCCAAACTTCAATCCACCCTGACGGCAGGCATCAGCGACTTCCCGAACCAAATCCCCCGCACCGTTCCTCCATGGACTAGCCGCGACCGTATGCGCTGTAAACTGACTTGGCCACAAACAAAACCCATCATGATGCTTACATGTCAGAATCAGCCCCTTCATCCCGGCAGCCTTGCACGCCTGCACCCATTGCGCTGCGCTCAGTTCAGAAGGGTTGAAAATCGCTGGGTCTTCCTCCCCAGTGCCCCATTCCTGATCCGTAAATGTATTTACCGTAAAATGAATAAACGCGTAGAACTCCATCTCCTGCCATCTCAGCTGGCGTTCGGATGGGCTGACCTGTGCTGCGGACTTAATCCATTCGGCTGGTTGCAGTTCATAATTCATGGCGTATCACTCCTTTTATTTAGCGCATCCCTATATCATTGGACCACCCTTGCTTGGACCGCTACTCAGTATACTACTGTCCATGAATGGCTGTGATGCAAGCAATAACTGCTGCTGGGCTTCTTCAACCAAATGTGGATCAATGGGATAATTAAAGCTACCTTTGTACCTCACGCCTGATCCCATATGTATCTCTGTGATCCCCGTCTGACTCACGAGCGTTTGAATTCCCTCTATGGTGACCCCCGACCCTGCCATGACAGCGATGTTCAAGGTTTGCCCCAGGTCCTGGAGCTGTTTCAGTTCCAGTATGGCTTCAGGCGCTGTTTGTTTCCCTCCCGATGTAAGCACACGCTCCACGTTTCCCAATGTGTTAATGGCCTTGAGCGCCTCAGTCAGGCTTGTGCTCACATCAATTGCCCGATGAAACGTAACGCCCAAACCCTGTGCTTCGGCCATACATGATTGCAAGGATATGAGGTTGACTTCACCATCTCCTGTAAGAGCGCCGATCACGATGCCAGCGGCTCCAAGTTCCCTCGCCACGCGTACATCCCGGGTCATAGCGTGGATGTCATCTGCGCTATAGCGGAACGAGCGGCTATGTGGACGGATCATGACATACACTGGGATGGAGACTTGAGACAGCACTTGCTTCATGACACCATAACTGGGGGTAAGCCCTCCTTCAGACATCGCAGACACCAGCTCAATCCGATCAGCCCCTCCCTCCTCAGCTGCTTTGGCATCTGCCGCATCCACAGCGATGACTTCCAATACAGGCTGTCTTTCCATAAGGATCGCTCCCTTCACTTCATCGTAGATTATTCTAGAACCGTTAACCCGTATCGATAGACATCACTCGAACAGCACACAGCCTGATCCATGACATAAAGGACCGACTGAACGCTTCATCAGCGCTCCTGCGGTCCTTCTTCATCATTATCTGAAGACGGTCAGCTTCCAGATGACAATCTGCAAAGGCTGGCCGTCCTGAACGATATATGATTTGTCGGTAATGATCTTCATGATTGGATTCTCCTTTGGGGGCCGGAATGGGCTAGCAAATAGAGAGCGCAACGGATTTCATGTACTTCGTCTGATCATTTTGTTATTTTTGTTATTTATAATGTTATTATTTATTAGCAATAGTCTAAAACGTTAGGATCAGAACGTCAATACAAAAAAAGACACCCGGAGGGTGTCTTCATGTCTTGGATAACCTTCTGGTTATCCGATCTTTTTCTATTTTCTACGCCGAGCCTTCGTCATTCGATTAAACATAATCAGTGCAGCAATAATCATGGCTATCATGGCAATATTACTCGCCACTTCTTGTGATAATCCGAAAAGAATTCCCAGGTTAGTCACCAGGCCTCTTACAATCAGCGCCACCACAACCAGCAGGATTGGACTTAAAAAATTATAATTTCTCATTCTTCGCAACACCCCTGACCCCATTGTTCAGAACTACGAATCTCATAACACTATCATAACAGTAGCTATTCTGTGTTACAACAAAGGACACCCGCGTACAGTGTCCTTTGTCATATACCAACGTATTCTGCTTTGGATGACAGAACAACCTTTCGATTGCTCTTATCACCTGATATTTCCGATTATCTTCTACACCTGCTTGAATTCGATCCAGTCAATCTGAAGTCCTGGTTTGGTGAAGTCCAGTTTCAATTCATACAGTCCTGCTTCAAGGTCTACTTTGACAAGTTTCTGTCTGATCCATTTGCCTTCCGTACCATTCGTTTGAATGGTGGTCACCAACTGGTCATTCAGGAGCAGGTTACATGCACTTTGAGCGAGTTCCGGCTCTGGGGACATGATCTGTACGATAATCCGATAATGGCCGGCCTCGCTCACTTTCATATAGACGGATTCAGCTACCGCAGGTTTCACCTGTGCATTCTCAACCAGAACCTGGGCCTGTGCAGCAGATAGAGATGTATTCGCTTGGAACGAAGCGACGTTCTCCACGATCTCGTGTTTTCTACCTGACACCGGTGCATTCATGATGAACTTGCAGATGTTGATCGCCGAGCGTTGCAGCTCTCCGCGAGTCAATGTTCCATTTTCCAAAGATTCAATCGTATTATCGTCCCAGCCATTAATCTCTGCGCCGTAGTTCGGTACAACCATGTAGAGATCATTCTGCGCACGAATCATCCAGTTGGTGTATTTGCGATCAGCCTCTCCACCTTCGGTCACATCGTTCATAATTGCCCACCAGTCGGTCATGACGATACCCTCGAAATTCCATTCGCCACGCAAAATCGTCGTGTTCAGGTCGTAGTTGGATGCCGCCCAGTGTCCGTTAACCGGGTTGTAAGAAGTCATGATGGAGTTTGCTCCGCCTTCTTTGACTGCGATTTCGAACCCTTTCAGGTAAATTTCACGCAGTGCACGTTCGGAGACAACAGCATCTACTTTACTGCGGTGTTTCTCCTGATTGTTGCAGGCAAAGTGTTTCAGTGTGGCATTGGAACCACCCTTCATGATACCTTTCGTACATGCTGCGGCAAATACACCCGAGATCAGCGGATCTTCGGAGAAGTACTCAAAGTTCCGGCCATTGAGCGGGCTCCGGCGGATATTTAGTCCAGGTCCGAGCAGGGTATCCACCTGATTTCTCAGCAATTCCTGTCCTTCCATCACATACAACTCTTCAACAAGATCCTTGTTCCATGTGGCCGCAAGCAACGTACCAATGGATACCTGTGTTGCCTTCTCTCCACTATCCATACGAATACCAGACGGGCCATCTGCCGTACATGCTACCGGAATACCGTAGTTAAACAGGCTGTCGCTGACACCACCAAATGCGGAGGCCGTCCCCGAAGTAACGAGCGGACTGCTCATGCCTTCGCCACGGACAATTGCCGCTAGATCCTGATCACTCAGTTGAGCGATGAAGGTTTCCAGACTCACTTTGCCAGCCTTAACGTCACTCAGCTTGTGGCCCTGGTTACCTGTCTGCTCCAGCGTTTGCGGGAGATTCTGCTCAATCCGGTTTGCCATGGATATCTTACGTTTCGGTACTTCTGCATAAGTCAGTTCATAAGATCCATCTTCCTTGCGCGAACCTGGTTTCATCCGTGTAAAATCTTCAGTTGGGGCCATCGCTTCTTGCAGTTGCTCCACCAATTGAAGAGATTCAACACTATAGCCATCCTGGCCATCAATGCTGATATGCTGCACTTGTTTCACACTGGTTCCTACATGCAGTCGGTATGTGCCTTCTTCCAAAACATATGCGGAAGCATGGCCCGTAACACCTGCATCATCGTAAGATGCCATGGCATGGATCGGGAAGCTGATCGTAAGAATTTCTGACTCACCCGGCTGTAACAATCCTGTTTTACCAAAAGCCACCAACGCCTTCACCGGTTGTCCCAGTTTGCCTTGTGGTGCTTCATAATAAACTTGCACAACCTCTTTGCCCGCATATGTTGTACCTGAGTTGGTCACATTTACACGAACTTCGATGTAGGTTTCGCCGTCTTTGGTTACTGATTTTGCTTCTTCGTGCTGAGCCAAAAACGTCGTATAAGACAGGCCGTAACCGAATTCAAACTGAACACGCTCAGGTCGAAACGTTTCGAAATAACGATAACCTACATAGATATCTTCCTGATACAGGTTCTTGAACTCATTGCCGTAGTTGCTTGTCGAAGGGTAATCTTCGATGGAATATGCAATCGTATCTGTCAGTTTACCGCTTGGTGTAACGTCCCCCGCCAGCACATCGGCAATCGCATTACCACCCTCCATACCGCCATGCCAGGAGTAAATTACGCCTTGGATCGGATGTAGATACGTTTCGTTTAACCAGCTCATGTCGATGATATTTGAGACATTCAGCACAACGATTGTGTGTTCAAACTGCGAAGTAACTTGCTTCAACATCGCTTTCTCATCTTCTGTCAGTTGGTAACTTCCTGGCGCATCCGCATTATCCTGGTCTTCTCCTGCTGTACGTCCAATCACGATAATGGCTTTGCTGGATTTGCTTCTAGCCTGTGCAACCAGTTCATCCGTCAAAGGCATTTCTTTCTGATTCCATGGCTCGGCCGCCCATACTTTTCCGCCATCATCAAATGGATTTTCCTCGATCCACTTCTCATAGACAGCTGCCAGCTCTTCATTGACCGTTATATTCTTTTTGCTGCGAAGACCATCCAATAGATTCGTTGTATAAGCCACATGTACACTACCGCCTGAACCTGTACCGCTACGATAATAATTGACTTGAATCCGTCCAAAAACTGAAACGTTTTCGTTTTCACGAAGTGGAAGCACTTGGCCTTCATTTCTGAGTAAAACGGCTCCTTCAGCGGCAACCGTACGACTAAACTCTGCAAACCCTTCCAATGGAACTCCGATTTGATGTGTGCTCAATGATTTCCCTCCTGATTGTCATCCCCATATCTACGAATCGCTATATATAAAATGAACTAACAAAACGTACATTCGGCCACTACTAGGACAGAACAACCCTTCGATCACTCTTATCCCCCGATTTCTTGATTCCCTTTTCCTAAAGGGAGAAATCCGTTGATAAAGGCGAACGCTTATGCTTCTTCAGGTTATTTCTGTCCTCTCCGTTTTCATGTTTGTTTCTTACGCTCATTTTATATAAAAGATATTCTATGATCTGGTAGATTCACTTGTACATAGTCTCATATTAACAGATTCTATAGAAGAAATTAAATTAGATTTGTGCTTTTGAGAAGAAATTACCCTAACGTCAAAAGTTGCAGACACAATTACGCCGTTCCACGATGTAAGAACACGCTCATTCAATCAATTATTCGTTAAGAATACAATGATTCAAGGATAATATTTAGGGAATTAATTCCGATAAACGTATGGATAATACCTCCTATTTCGTTGAACTAAAAGGCTTTTGTGGTATACTAGTGATATCAACAAATTAGGAGCGTACTGTGCTCACCAGGGTTGCAACCCTTGGTTCCACTCCGCAGTGGACTTTAAATAAGATGCGGAATAGAGTAATTAGTTGCATAACACACGGTAATACGGAATATACTATATTTGGACCCTTAGGGTCACTGGGGAAGGCGACCCCTAGTTCCACTCCGCGGTGGACTTTAAATAAGACGCGGAACAGAGCTTTTAGTCGCCACCATATTATAATTGTGAAGGCGCTGGTTCTATCTACCTAGCGTCTTTTTTAGTTTGTAAATAGAAACTGTGAGGGAACCTATATGCTCGAAAGGATATCACATGTCCACGACTTACACTCACTAGATGTAAAACCAAGAATAGATCAGATTAACCTAAAATTGCTCCTCGACTACTACATCAGCTATCTATTACCATATCGATTTACATACAACTTGGGAGACGGCTCCGTACTTCACTTAGATTTTAACAAAGAAAACTTTTGTCATCTTGTAGGCTTACAAAGTATTGTCAATAAAACTTTGAAGGAACGCGCAGCTTCAAAATATAAGGGCATGCCAGGTTTCAATGGTGTTATGAACGGTATAATTACGTTTGAAGATTTAAAAAAGAAAAACAAGGGTGGATTCAATAGTGTAAAAAGTAAATTAGTTAATTTCCATCTCATTCCCAAGCTACTTATGTCTTCAACACAAGTCGTTTACTACACTCAACCTGTTAATAGTATTAATTGTGCCCTATTAATATTTGATGTGTATCACAATGCTTACATCCATCTTGGAATAGATAAAATAGTGGAAGGAACATATGTAGCAAGAACGTTTCTTATCGAACCGATAACACAAATAAATTCGGGCACTACGTTCATTGATGGTCAAAAAGGACCCATACCCATTGTTAAGACCTTAAAAATGTTAAGACCCGATACACAAGTAGCCTCTACTGCTATCAACATCTCTGAATCATCAGATAACTATTAATGGTGTCTCATCTGGAATCGATTTCAGGTACAAACTAAATAACCGTTCTCCGGTATACTACTGGAAAACGGTTATTTAGTTTGTTTTGCTACCTAGAAGGCTATAGAATTCCTTTGATATATTAAGTCGTAAGTTTCGCATACACCAGGAAGAATAACATGTCTTCGCCCATGATGACATAACCCGGAACCTGGTAGACCAGATCAACAAGGACAAATGCCACCAGTAACCCCACCATGACTGCCAGATGACGTGGCCGGAGTCGTAGATGTGCGTGTCTGTAACGGTGGAACACAAGTGATGTCGACAAGAAATACAACAGCGCTGATCCAAATACAAACCCTATCATGAACACATAGTTTAACTGGTTCTGATATAACAGCTGAATTGAGGCGGCGATCATACTCATAGAGATGTAGATGAACAGATGGCCGTATATGATCGCTTGCCCGGCAGTCTGAATCTCTTTGCTGACCTTTTTCTCCACATTGTCGAAGTATTGCCACCATATCGCAATGACAAAGATGGATGTAAAGGCGGCAAACAGAATGGATTTCATATCCCAATGATCGGCTTGCAGCACCGCGATAATGCTTACCACCGATTCACCCAGCAGGATAAGTGTAAAGAGCGCGAAACGTTCCAACAAGTGATGGGTCTGAACCGGTACCTTCACCAGATTTTTGCGTCCGATCAGCGGAAGCACGATGTCCACAGCAATCCCCGCATACAAAATCACGTAGCGTAACCAGGAATCGAAGAACAATGAACCTGATGAGATCAATATGCCAATAAGGAAACAGATACCCAAGTAACGAGCCGCTTGCTGCTGATGCTCGCCTTTTGACTTGTGAGCCGTCAGATACTGAATCGCCGTAAATGCCCGTGAGCCGATATATCCAATGAAGAAGGACAGATAGTATTGGTCAAAATGGGTAGAGAGGCTTGCCGTCATGACCATAACGGACAGAAGCTGAAGGATGAGGAATATTCGATGGATTAGGATATCTTGACCATAGCGGTTAATAAACAAGGTCTGACCGACCCATGCCCACCAAACAGGGATAAAAATAAGCACAAACTTCATTAAATATTCAAACGTAATTACTCCATGTTCGGCATGTAACAAGACATGACCCGCTTTGGCGACCGCTGCTACAAAGAGCAGATCGTAAAACAGCTCCAGCCAGGTAACCTTTTTCTCCATCATCCTTCGTTGCTCCTTTAGGTTTTTCATTTACACCTACACTTCGATGACAGAATAACCCTCCAATCGCTGTTATCCCCAGATTTTTCGATTCCCTTTTCCTAAGGGGAAATCCGGGGATAGCATATGCTTCCGATGTAGCTTTCTTTCAGAAAGCTTTTAGGCGAACGCTTCGCTTTTTCAGGTTTTTTCTAGAACTCTTATTAGTTCGCAGCTGTAGCAGGTACGAGCGTTCTTACCACAATCGGTTGCAGATTGTCCTCAATTTGAGGGCGGTATTTCTCAAACCATTCAGGCAGCATCAATTTTTGTCCAAGCGAATCAGCAGGTTCATCTTTGGCAAAGCCCGGAGGATCTGTAGCAATTTCAAACAGAATGCCGCCAGCTTCTCTGAAGTAGATTCCGTTAAAGTACTGACGATCCCGCACTGGAGTCGGTTGGTACCCGTAATCACGTACAGCTTCGCTCCACTGTGCATGCTCCTCATCGTCTTTGGCGCGCCATGCAATATGGTGCACGGTTCCTGCGCCGCCCATACCCAGAGGTATACGGGTCACTGGAACATCTACGACATTACCGATATCCCCGCTGGACCGGAAACGAGCATATTCTTCATTTTCACTCACTCTGACAAATCCCAAAATTTTCTCAAGAGCATCCATCGTTCTTTGCGGGTTAACACTGAACAGGACAGCACCACCGAAGCCTTTGATTGCTTTATCTGTTGGAATGCCTTCGTGCGCCCAAGTGCTGGTTGCTCCCTCTTCCCGTTCAACAAGCTCAAGCCGCAGGCCTTCGCCATCTTCGAATTGAAGCAGGTCTTCATTGAAGCGACTTGTTTTGGTTACCTCAATGTTATACTGTTCCAGCCGATTCTGCCAGAAGCCAATCGACCCAGGAGGAATGACATAGGAAGTGATGCCGACCTGACCTCCACCAATTTTCCCCCGTGGTGATCCAGCCGATGGGAAGAAAGTAATGATGGTACCTGGGCTTCCGTGCTCATCGCCAAAATACAGATGATATACATCAGGTGCATCGAAGTTGATTGTTTTTTTCACCAGACGAAGTCCCAGAACTCCGGCATAAAAATCTACGTTAGCCTGTGGATCTCCTGCGAAAGCTGTAATATGGTGAATACCTGCTGTTTGAATAGTCATGATTAATTCCTCCTTGGTTTGGTAAGCATGTTTTGAATCGAGTAGGTGTTATAGATATTTGAGTTAGTTAAATGAGTTAGTTAATTGATTTATAGTAAGTTTGTATTATCTTTAAATTAAGATATATGATCTAGCGAATTGTATTCTAGTCGTTATTTTGATTGGCCTGTTTTTGTTTCAATTTATCAGGAGTCACGTCATCGCCGTTTGGATCATAGATGGTTGCATTCAGCAGAATGTCGTTGACCGAACCGCGAAAAGTTTGCAGATATTCCTGGCGAAGACGAACCTGTTCCTCTTTTTCCATCTCCGTCAATCCGCCCTCTTTAGCTTTTCTTGAAAGTTCATTTATTCTGGTCAATGTTGGGATCATCATCTTGATCTCTCCTCATGTAATGGATTAAAGATATTTGTTTGGGTTGTTATTTATATTTAAATTAAATATCTTAAGTTAAAGATAAATGATTTGTGATCGGTTGTCAACTCTTTTATCAAAAGTAAAAAGGGCTAGCTCCGCAGTAATTTCACTTACTACGAACCTAGCCCTACATGTATTGATTTGATTAGCCCAGCTTTTGCCCACAATTCGGACAGAAGTTGGCTCCTTCATTTTTGGCTCCACAGTTCGGGCAGAAGTTTGGCTTCTTGTTGCCTTCTGTAGATGAAGATGTATTTGAATCACCGTTGCTATTTCCCGCTGGTTTCTGATCGTTATTCTGATTCTGAGACGAATTGGAATTATTGTTCTGGTTTTGGCCTTGATTCTGGTTCATGTTCTTCATCATTTCATTGGCCATGTTCATACCAATCATCATACCCGCCATATCCGAAGCTGCGCCGCCGCCCTGTACTTTACCGGATGAGATGCCGTCTGTCATGCTGACCTGTTGATACTTTTGCAGATTACCAATCATCTCATGCGAAGCGGTCTTTGTAATCATATCCTGAATCTCTTTTGGATAGTTGAAGCTCATCACTTGGAAACCGGTAATCCCAATGCCGATGTCCATCATCTGCATATCCAGATCTTCCTGAATACCTTTGGCAATATCCGATGCATTGGCCTGCAGGTTGAACATATCCTTCCCTTCACGGCTGATCCACTTCATTAGAAGCTGATCCAGCACAGAAGTGATTCGGATTTTGACATCCTCGACCAGATAACTCTGTTTGATGCCTGCAATCTTATCAATCAGGGTCACATAGTCACTCACTTTGAAATTAAATGTTCCGTTGGCCCGAATCGGCATCCCGCCAGGGAGTTGTGGTGTTGGAATCAACACCGGGCTTTGTGTGCCCCAGCGCACGGTGAACTCTTTTGTATTTACAAACAAGACTTCGACCCGCATGCCACTGTTGAATCCAAATTTGAATCCTTTTAATGTAGAAAGAAACGGAATGATCTCGGAATCGATATTAAATGATCCTTCGTCCTCGAAAATCCCTTCCACTTTACCGTTATTTAGGAAAATGGCGTCCTGACCCGAACGGATGATAAGTTTACTCCCCTTCTTGATCTCCCGGTTACTCCACTTCCAAAATATCATGTCATCTCTGAACTCTTCCCATTCCACCACATTCGAAAACTGATTTCTGAAAAATCCCATACTAATTCCCATCCCTTCTATAGTAAGCATTGTGTGCCATCATGCCTGCGTTAAGTTATTACGAGTGTCCATGATGTTAGAACGATCGGCTGCTACCGCTATGGGAATGGCCACCTCGGGTAGTTCCTCCACCGCCGCCTCCGCCACCGTTATTATTGTTCTTCTCAATCTTGCGTTTGGTGACAGTTGTACGAATGTACCGATCCTGACGATCAATTACACTGGAATTACTGGAATCCTCATATGTTGCACGATTGACAGTAACTCGCCCGCCAGAACGATGGGTCATTACACCAACTACAATTCCTCCGATTGCCACGGATACAGCAAGTTGAAACCACGTATTGAAGAGGATATTATCCGGGTTTACCCCGGGCTTAAGATCCATATATTCGTAGGAGAGCTCCAGATATTTTTCAAAAGCCAATCTATAATTTCCATCCGATACATCTGGGGCAATTTTGGCCGTAATTTTATCGGCTCTGCCATTATCGATGTACTCTTCCCCTTTGTAAAAACCAGCCAGATACATCTTCCGATTGTACATGTCTATTGTAAGAATAACTGCGTTTCCATGCGTTTTATCGTAACCAAATCCCTGATCGTCATAAAAGTCTTCGGTAAGCAGTTTTTCACTTTTATGCTCCTCGTTATTGGAGGTATAGATTACAAAGTCCGTCTGCCGTTCTGCGCCATACTGATTCGCAAGTAGATTCAATTCACTTATCTCCTGCTCACTCAGCAGGTTGGCCTCATCGTAGATGAGATTTTTGCTCTCCGCTGCGGATGCCGATGACATGGGAATCAACGGAGCGACAAGGGTTATCATAAGTAAAATGAGCGTAGCCATCACGGCCAGAGGGGTTCTTTTCCTCATAAGAATCCACCTCCCATCATCCAGGAAACCAGCTTCAGTGACAGTAACGAGACCGCAGATACCCCTGCGAACCATCCAGCCACTTTGGCTTTGCTGATCGGCGGTTTACCGACCACTTTACCTGTCTGACCATTCATGGCAAAGGTATACTGTGCCCGATTATAGTCATAGTTGACCATCCAAACCGGGAGCAACACATAGTCCGCGTTTTTGAGCGTAGTATCAATCTGTTTGTCCGTGTAGCTCACACTGCTATAACCGGATACGGTTGAGGCAATATAAGAATCAATGTACGATCTTGTTTTATCCTTCGCCCGTGGGAAAAGTTCCTCATCTGTATAACTGTATTTTTCCGCAATGTACCCCGCCAGATACGGGGTCTTGAACAATTTCAGCTGGTTATATGGGAACGGCTCCAGCTTATCCATCAGTTCATCCTTCATTTTCTCCGATGCATCAATGGGCAGATTCACGTAATTCAGCCGAATCCGGCGGTATATATCGAAATGCTGTGTTTCTGTGTAATGGTAGTCGCCCTGTGTGTAGGATCTGACCTTGGTGCCACGACCATGCACTTCGATTTTGTTATGTAACTCGTACAACCAGAACGGCACGTACATGCCGGTAATGCTCTGAATCCGATCGGCGGACATGAAGCCACTTGGCGTTAAAAGGCCGTTTTTGCACCACTTTTTGAAAGCCTGCTTGGCTTGATCCTTGTTGATCGAAAAGGGAATCACCATCGCAGGGGCCAGATTGCCCGTCAGCCGATCACTGAGTACAACCGCTGCACCGCAGAAACTACATGTCGTCGCACTGGTCTCCGGTTCTGTCACAATGTCAGCTCCGCAGCTGTTACAGTGGTATTCTTTGACCTCGTTTTCGGTGAATACTTGTCTTTTCAAGGGATCGGGGATCTGCTCTATGTTGTCCTGGCGGCCGCAGCTGGGACAGGATAATGCACCTGACACACTGTCAAAGATCATACCACTGCCGCAGTTTGGACACTTATATTCAATAACCGGCATCTGCTCACCTCAATGTTAACGAAATGGTGTAACGTATTACTTATTCTTCAGCTTTTCCTGAATCGCTGCGAGTTCTTCCTCTGCACTTGGCGACGCACTCTCATTATTACCCGCATCTGCGTTCATGTCCCTCTCCAACTGGGCAATTAATTCGTCCAAATCATCTTCCTGCGCCCCAGCACGAAGTTCTGCCAAAGCCTCTGCTTCGTTCAGCGCCTGGTTCGCCTTGTCTTCCATGGCCTTCCATGCAGCATCAGCTCTGCCCGCAGATGCATTCCGTTCGTTGGCCTGTTGCTGCGCCTTTGCATCTGCCATGCGACCTTTCAGTTCTGCATGCCGCGCCTCCAATTTCCCCAGATCTGCAACGAGTTTATCATTCATATGTTTCATCATCTTGGCTTTGGCTGAAGCACGTTCATAGGCAGCCTGTAATTCGTTCAATTTGCCAGCCAACTTCACTTTCTTCTCCAGAAAACCACGTGCCTTGTCTTCGTCTCCCGACTCCGCCGATTTTTCCGCATACCGCTGTAACTTGTTGACCTCGGCGCTGCACTCATCCAATGCTCGCTTCGCCCGGCTCTCATCCGACAGCACCGCTGCCGTTTCAGCCTTCACCTGACCCAGATCACTGCTCAGGCTGCGCATATATTCATTCACACTTTTCTCCGGGTCTTCCGCCCGAGACAACATGTGGTTCACATTGGCCTTCATCACGTCTCTAAACCTCGATAAGATTCCCATTACTTGTTCCTCCTCCGAAAAGTTCATATGTATACTATAATACATGAATACGCCCACATACGTTTCACATTTCACGATGGCAAGTGGAGTTACTATGATCCAAATACGTACTATAAAACGTAATATAAGAAAAGACGAGCACTTTATAGTGTCGCCTTATAATCAAAAAAATCACTCATAATTATCAGTATCATTCTTCCTCAATCACAGTTAATTAATGAATTGCATACTTTCATCTGCGATCCGATTTGGATCGGTATTATGGGTTTTAGTCCTTTGCTCCTATTCCACAAATCCCTACCTAACTATGGCTCGACCGGAAGGCTCTCCACAGCTGTGAAAAACACATCCAGTAGCTCAACGTTGTACGTAATGCGGACGTATTCGGTTATTAACGCCACATCCTCTTCCCCCTGATACTCCAAGCATGGGCGGCCCTCACTCCACAGCACCCTGCACGGGAACTTCCCGACAACATCCTTAATGATGTGATCCGGCTCAGCTACTTTATGAATGTCTCCCATATGAAATCTCCTCATTTCTCTATACTTATCGTGTGCAATTATGCATTAATTTTGAAATACATAACGATTCGATTCAGTGCACTTCATCACATTCCACTCGGAGAGTTATGAAGGCATAACACACAGGCATTTTGCAGACACAACAGGGCTGGTTCCCCCATAGGTGCCATTCCTTCGTAAGTTGGCTATAATAAGGGGATCAAATTTTTCTATAAAGGCAGGAAAATTATGCGTACACTGGTTCACTTTATTGCTCCCTACGAATCGATGATTCCTATTATACAAGAGTGCATTCCTCGCTTTCCCCAGTTAACCATTCAGACGGACGTGGGCGACTTGGCAAACGGTGTGGAATTAGCAACTCAAGCTGAGAAAAACGGTGCAGAGATTATCATCAGCCGCGGCGGAACCGCCCAACTCATAAAAAAAGCAGTGACCATTCCCGTCATTGATGTGCAGTTATCGGGCTATGATATGATTCGTTCACTTACCCTGGCAAGCCAGTTTAACGGCCAAACAGCCATTGTTGGCTTCTCCAACATCACCTCTGGTGCACAATCGATTATTGATCTGATGGATCTGCCCCTCAAGGTCTATACCATACATAGCTCGGAAGATGTCGCCCGATTACTCTTGGAGTTGAAAGCTTCCGGGTACCGACAGATTGTCGGAGATGTGATCACCGTCAACACCGCGAAGACCTACGGTCTGGAGGGGTTGTTAATCCAATCCGGACAGGAATCCATCCTTAGAGCGATGGAGGATGCACAGCTGGTCTACCGTTATTTGAGCAAAAATCATGCGATATCGATCATACTGAATGACCTGGTTACACGGGAACATCCCAATTTACTTATTTTAAATGAACGGAATGAAGTTGTATTCGAGAACCTGACCGATTTTGGGAAAAATCCGCTGACCGATAATCACATATATCTGACCAATACCAGTCTGGAGTTCCATCAATCCCAGATCCAAAATGTGTTCATGGTGGACGATTACCAGCTCACGGTTAACGCCTATGAAACGACCCTGGACAACAAGAACTACAAGGTATATATGCTGGAAAAAGGACAACCCTATGCCTTTGCACAATTCGGCATAACAACGTTTACGGACGCATCGATGGAGCCTATCGTTGCCGAATCCCCTGCCATGCAGGCGGTATTACAGAACATTCGGGCACTCTACGAGAATCATGAACCGATCTATCTGCGGGGTGAAGCAGATTCCGGTAAATCTTTTCTGGTCAAACATATTCATCAGATGTACTCAGGTGGCGGACTCTTATTACAGATGGATCTCTCGCAAGTTCCGCCCGGTCATTTGCAGAAGATACCACTCGCCAAGGTTAGAAATGTAGAGATTAACCACATGGAAACACGTATGGAAGATCCGGAGTTGCTCGCCTTTATCCAGAACTGCCTTCAAAATCAGATTGGGGTGTTTATACTCGGGGAACAGATAATGAACCCGCAGTGGTCACTTGATCTGGAGCTTAATACAATCATGATGCCAAATCTTGCGGATAGACCAGAGGATCTGGCTCCACTGATGCAGCATTTCCTGACGGATTACTACCACAAATACGGAACTACTGCGGTGAGAATCAAAGAAGATGCTCTACAGCTGATCCAAGATCAGATCACACATATGAATGTCAACCAGCTGAAACATCTGATCAAGCAGGCTGCACTCAACGAACAAGATTATGTAATCACCACGGCTACCTTGTCCCGCTTGCTGGATCAGCAACCTTCTTCAAGCCCAATGAAGTTGAACGGTACGCTGAAGGAGATTGAGAAAGAAGTTATTCAGTTCGTGCTTCAGGAGGAAAATAACAATCAATCAAAGGCCGCAGAGCGTCTGGGGATTAACCGGGCCACATTATGGCGTAAACTTAAAGATTAACTTTAAGTTTGCGTCTTTTTTATCGCTTTTATGTGTTGCATTTTTAAACAGTTAACAGCGTATTTAAAATTTAACAATAATTTATTGTTGCTATATTAAACGATATGGGATAATATAATCCCTGCAAGCGCTTCATAAAAACGATTACTTCATAAGGAGCTACTACTATGAACATTAAAGCAACTTTAGATCGCATCCCTGGCGGTATGATGGTCGTTCCCCTGTTACTTGGTGCAACCATTAATACATTCTTCCCGAATGCCCTGCGCATTGGCGGATTCACGGAAGCACTTTTTGTTAACAGTGCCAGTACGTTGATTGCCCTGTTCCTGTTCATTGCGGGTACACAGATTACGTTTAAAACAGCAGGTTCCTCTGTCGGCAAAGGTTTGACCTTGCTTACGTTCAAATGGGTGATTGGTGCAGCCCTTGGTTTTATCGCTATTTTGTTCGCGGATTCAAACGGGTTATTTCTCGGTCTGGCCCCGCTTGCGATTATTGCTGCGATGACTAACTCTAATGGCGGTTTGTACATTGCTCTCGCCGGCCAATACGGGAAAGAAGATGACAAAGCAGCCTACCCTTTCCTGGCTCTCAGTGATGGTCCTTTCCTGACCATGGTAGCGCTCTCCATCTTTGGTGCGATGGGTTTTGCAAACGGTATGTTTTCCCCTATGGCCTTTGTCGCGGTATTGCTTCCGCTCATCGTTGGTGTCATTATTGGTAATCTGGACCGCAATCTGGCGGAATGGCTGCATAAAGGCAGTGACAAACTTGTTCCGTTCTTTGCATTTGCTCTGGGTATGAACATTAGCTTCTCCTCCATCATTCAAGGTGGTCTTAGCGGAATTTTACTGGGTGTGTTAACCGTGTTATTAACGGGCGGAATCGGTTTCCTGCTCTTTAAAGCCATCGGCTGGAACCCCATCGTGGGTGCTTCCGAAGGTTCAACAGCCGGGAATGCCGTAGGTACACCTGCTGCCATCGTGGCTGCTAATGCTTCATTTGGCCCGATTGCCGAGATTGCTACGGTACAAATTGCAGCGAGCGTTGTAACAACAGCCATCCTGTTGCCGATCTTCATCGGGTTCCTCTCCAAACGACTGGAGAAATCAGGCGGAGTCGAGAAATACAATCAACGACCAACCACATAAATGGGTATCACCTGATTTAATTTGCTTGATCTGTGCTTAATGGATGATCTGAACGGACTTTTTACTAAATTGTGCTTACAAGGAGGGATGACTGCATGAAATTAGCCATTATTGCAGATGATTTGACCGGTGCCAATGACAGCGGGGTGCAGCTTGCCCGTCATGGCTTGAAGACCAGTGTTCTTTTTAATATAGATGAAGGCCCTCTTACACGTTACGATGCCGTCGTCTTTGATACAGATAGTCGTTCCATATCCTCGCAGGAAGCGTATGACCGTGTATATCGGGCTGCTGAATTGCTGACGAACAACGGATTTGAGACGATTTTCAAAAAAATGGACTCCACCATGCGCGGTAATATCGGCATCGAGATTGATGCTGTATATGATGTCGTAAAGCCGGACTTTATGATGATTGCCCCGGGTTATCCAAAAAATAACCGGACGATATTGGAAGGAATCCATTACCTGAACGGCGTTCCGCTGGCAGATACTGAAATTGCCCATGATCCGAAGACACCTGTAACGATTTCCTACCTTCCGGACTTGTTGAAACAACAGACCAAGTACGAAGTTGGCGAGATCACCGTCGCCGATCTGGAAGCCGGGCAGAATCATATTCGCACCAAGCTAGAACAGTTGAAAACAAATAACATTCCGTATGTAATGGTGGACTCCACCGAAGAAAGACATCTGGAACTGATTCTGCAGATGACTCGTGAGTTGGAGTATACCTTTACTTGGGCAGGTTCGGCGGGCATTGCCAATTACCTCCCCGCACATTACGAGTTGGAATCCAGGGCTGCGTCACTTGATATCCCGGAGAATCCCGGTCCAATCCTAACGGTGGTTGGCAGCGTGAACAAAAACTCCCGCGAGCAGCTGCATCGCTTGATGCGCAAGTCCCGCGTAGCTTCAGTCTCCTTCCATTCCTTCAAAGCGGTATCCGCGACCGCAGACCGCGCGGAAGAGATGGAACGTGTCTATAACGAGGTTCGAGACAAAGCGCTGGAAGGACAAGATGTTGTCCTCTACTCCACCGCTGAACAGGTGGATATCGAACTGGCACGAGCAACGGGCGAAATTCGTGGTCTCAATCACACGGAAGTCAGCAACGAGATTGTACTTGCGATGGGTGAGATCTGTGCCAGACTGCTGGAAGAGGGATTGTTCAAAGGGGTATCCATGACCGGTGGCGATACAGCAAAACAACTCTGTCTGAAATGGAATATTAGCGGCTTCGAGCTGCTGGATGAGCTTGAAATCGGCGTGCCGATCTCCAAGTTTATCGGGATTGATGATCTGCATGTGATTACCAAAGCAGGCGGATTCGGCAAACCGGATGTCTTTATCCATGCGATTCAAAAATTAAAAGGGGGTATTCTCGTATGAAACCTACAATTGGAATTACGATGGGCGACGCAGCAGGTATTGGACCGGAGATTATTATGAAAGCACTGGGTCATCAAGAGATGTACGATCAGTGCAATCCACTCGTTATCGGTGATGCGAAGATTCTGGAGCGTGTGTTGCCTGTCATCGGTTCAAGTCTGAACGTTAACGCGATTCAAGAGCCTTCTGAAGCCAAGTATGAATTCGGTACAGTGGATGTGATTGATCTGAACCTCGTTCCTGCGGATCTGGAATATGGTAAAGTATCTGCCGTGGCTGGAGATGCAGCATTCCAGTTTCTCGCCAAAGCCATTGATCTTGCCAAAAAACAGCAGATTCACTCCATCTGCACCGCACCTTTGAATAAAGAAGCTCTCCATCAAGGGGGGCACCTGTATCCGGGGCACACCGAGATTCTGGCTGACCTGACGGATACGCAGGACTTCTCGATGATGCTGACTACGCCTAATCTGCGCGTTATTCACCTGACAACACACATGGGTCTGATCGATGCCATTGCGAGTATTAACCCGGAAAGAACCTACACCGTCGTGAAGCTTGCTCATGATACGTTGAAAAAAGCAGGCTTTGAGAATCCGCGCGTTGCCGTATGCGGAATCAATCCTCATGCCGGAGAGAACGGCTTGTTCGGTAATGGTGAAGAAGAAGAGAAACTGCAGCCCGGCATTGAGCGTGCGCAGCAGGAAGGCATTAACGTCGTTGGTCCACTCCCGGCGGACACACTCTTCTTCCGCGCTGGTCGCGGTGACTTCGATATCGTTGTAGCCTGCTACCACGACCAAGGCCATGCGCCGATCAAAGTAATGGGCATCGAGGAAGGCGTAAACATCACCGTTGGTCTGAAAGGCGGTATCATCCGTACGTCTGTTGACCACGGTACGGCCTTTGATATCGCTGGCAAAAATATCGCAGATGATAAAAGCATGTTGGCTGCCATCCGCTCCGCTATTGAGCTGGCGCCGAAGGATCAAGTTTAAGAGTAGCCGTCATACGGGGACATGAGTGAGAGAGTGAGTCTGGTCAGGAGGACCATCTCCAGGTAGACGTATCTTTATATAGAAGGAAAAAGAAAAAGGCATTCCCTTGTAACTTAGAGGGTTTGCCTTTTTTATTAGTCCTCTATACATTCTTGGCTGTCGCGATTTATGCAACACATCTCCACTGACATCCCCAGATTATCTCTGTCTTCAATCAGCGCTCAGGACTACCCAAAGATATCAGTTCACGCTTACTCTGTGAATGTCTGCTACGGCGATATGCGCTCGGTGACATGCCATTCAGTTTATTGAAAATGCGATTGAATTGAGAGAAGCTGGCGAAGCCACACTGTGCAGCAATTTCGGTGATTTTTTGGTTAGAGTTCAGGAGCATCTGTTGGGCGTTACGTATTCGGGTCATCTGAATATACTCGGTAAACGTAAAACCTGTGACTTTGTTAAACTGACGGGATAGATGATGAGCACTCACGAAAAACCGTTTGGAGATCTCTTCGAGCGACAGTTCATTCTGATAATGACTGTGAATATACGATGCAATGGCATACATCCGCTGCGACATAGACGAACCTGTCTCTTCACGAACGTAGCTATTCTCAGCCGAGTATCGATGGATCGCACACAGAAACTCAACAAACTTGCTATGGATCGCGACTGAATGAAGTGCGGAGGGATCCTGTGATAGAGCATAGATTTCATTTAAAGGGTTCAATACCGCCTGGCGCCGTTCTTCTGTAAATCGGAATATAGGGACCGGTTTATCAAAAATCGAGAACAACTCTGTGTAACCGCTCTCAAGACCAGGTGTAT
Organism: Paenibacillus sp. FSL E2-0151; assembly: GCF_037993015.1. Lineage (NCBI taxonomy): Bacteria > Bacillati > Bacillota > Bacilli > Caryophanales > Paenibacillaceae > Paenibacillus > Paenibacillus sp. FSL E2-0151. The sequence continues at coordinate 220,223 of NZ_CP150308.1, read as the reverse complement.
TACGTGGCATGGCAAAGGTGATCATCAATCGTTTCGGCGGGGCACCCTTCGGATATTGCGTTTTATGCAGCAAAGAAGGCTGCAACAGAACGATATCCAGAGGCTGGATCTCATATAAACTGCCTTCAATGATGTGCGCAGCTGTGCGATCCAGAAGGATACAGATTTCATAGTAATCATGGAAATGCTGAAATTCCATATTCAGTTCATGGGAGCGCTCGTCATAATCCAGATGATAAAAAAGCGAATCTCCAGGCTGGTTCACATGGATCGCATATCCCTGCTCGTATGCCAAAACCGATGGTGTCATGGACATGCCCCCTATCCTGATTCTAATGATTTTATTTTAGCATGAAATGCAATAAAAAGACGTTATTTTCAGCATACAATACGTAGTTTCGCCCATTTCTCTTTTGTTATGATAGAGTTGATATGTTAGCGCTTGCAGTATTTTCGCCCCAACAACGACTACAGCCTGTACTTACTACAAACCAAGGTGGGAAACCAACATGAAAATGAATTCCTTATATACTCGAATCCATACCATTGTGAAACACTTGGAACGTGCACGACTGACCTCAAAGACATATATACCGGAACTTTATCATAAAGAAAGTGGATACCACTCCTGGGAACTGGTGCATGAGGACCCTTCCTCCTGGAACGTATTCCGTAAGGGTGATGGCTGGGGTGGCAAAGATGTACACAGCTGCTTTAAAACCCGCATTCGAATTCCGGATCATCTGGAAGGAAAAAAGGTCGTGTGTACCATCGTTACTGGTGCTGATGACATCTGGAATTACGATAATCCGCAATTCTTAGCATTCCTCAATGGGGAACTGATCTGCGGTCTAGACGTGAACCATACGGAAATTGACCTGACACCCGCTGCGGCAAAAGGTGATGAATTCGAACTGGCATTATATGCGTATTGCAGTACGTCTGCCGCGGATGTTTTTCTAAATGTATATATCGCCGAGCATCATCAGCAAGTCTCCGATTTGTATTACGATCTCAAGGCTGCGCTGGATGCTGCGGATCTACTGCGTGAGGATGATCTGGAGCGCCTGAAGTTGGTCGAACATCTGAATAAAGCCGTGAATCTGCTGGATTTGCGCCAGGAAAACAGCTCAGAATTCCATGCATCGGTACTGGAAGCGCGCCGATATCTGCAAGATCATGTCTATGGTGATATCCGCCCTGCCGGTGATCACATCCCTACCGTGCACTGTATCGGACACACGCATATCGATGTGGCATGGCTGTGGACGCTGGATCAGACTCGGGAGAAGGTCATTCGTAGCTTCGCGAGTGTATTGTATCTGATGGACAAGTTCCCAGAGTATACCTTCATGTCCTCTCAGCCCCAGCTGTATGCGTACTTGAAAGCAGACTACCCATCCCTATATGAGAAAATTAAGGAAAAGGTGGCCGAAGGCCGCTGGGAAGCGGAAGGTTCAATGTGGCTGGAGGCTGATTGTAACTTGATCTCGGGTGAATCCATGATCCGTCAGATTATATACGGGAAACGTTTCTTCAAGGAAGAATTCGGCGTAGAGAACCGTGTGCTCTGGCTGCCGGATGTATTTGGTTATAGTGCAGCGATGCCGCAGATTATGCGCAAGAGCGGCATTGATTATTTTATGACAACCAAAATTGCCTGGAATGATACAAACCAGATTCCAAACGACACGATGTACTGGCGAGGAATCGACGGATCAGAGGTCCTGACCCATTTCATCACAGCAACAGACTATGACAAACACCCTGATTTCAGGCAGCGTCGCTTCGAAACGACCTATAATGGTCGGTTTAATGCTTCGCAAGTAAAAGGTACGTGGCAGCGATACCAGAACAAAAACATCAATGCAGATGTCCTGCAATGTTTCGGATTCGGAGATGGCGGCGGTGGACCAACCGAAGAGATGCTGGAGCATGGCAGACGACTTGATATTGGACTGCCGGGTGTACCCGCAGTGAAACGCACCTTTGTACGCGAGTTTTTCGAGAAGCTGGAGCAAAATCTGGCTGATGTTCCTTCCGTTCCTCGCTGGTCGGGTGAGCTGTATCTGGAGTATCACCGGGGTACCTATACTTCCATGGCGCGTAACAAACGGTACAACCGTCATAGCGAATTTGCGCTGGCTGATGCCGAGCTGTATGCCATGATTCATCGTCAGGCGAATGCACAGGCGGCCTATCCAACCGATGCACTGGAGCATGCATGGAAGCTGACGATGCTGAACCAGTTCCATGATATTCTCCCGGGCAGCTCCATTGAGCAGGTATATGTGGATTCCAAGGAGCAATATGAAGAAGTGCTACGTGTCACGGATGAGCTGAAAGACAGTGCGCTGAACGGCATTGCAAGCCAAATTACATCTGATGGCGAAGCCATTGTAGTATTCAACACGACCGGATTTGTACGGACGGATGTGGTTGAACTGCCTGCTTTTGCGAGAAAAGTAACCGTCTATGATGGAGATCGCCCTGTACCAAGCCAGCGGACTCCCGAGGGAGGCCTCGTGTTCCTTGCAGAGAACGTGCCTGCATCCGGGTATAAATCTTTCCGAATCACACCAGATCTAACAGACGAGCTTGTCGCGGGAGTTTCGGTTGCACAGTGGGAAGCAGATCGGCGCCATATCCACACACCTTGGTACGATATTCACCTGAATGAAAGTGCCGAGTTCACATCCGTATGGGACAAGCTGGAGGGCCGTGAGCTGCTCCAGTCTGGCAAGCGTGGTAACGTGCTGCAAGTGTTCGAGGATCGACCTGCGGAATACGAGGCATGGAACATTGACGATTATTATGAACAGCATATGTGGGAGATTAATGACCTGCAGTCGCTGGAGTGGGTTGAAAGTGGGCCGGTACGTTCCGTGCTTCAAGTGAAGCGACAGTTCCTGGACTCGGTCATTGAGCAAACGATCATCTTCTATGCGCACACGCGCCGGATTGATTTCCGTACGTTTGTGGATTGGAAGCAGGAGCATTTGCTGCTGAAAGCCGCTTTCCCGCTGGATATCTGGAGTGAAAAGGCCGTCTACGAAATCCAGTACGGCAACGTTGAGCGTGCTACCCACCGTAATACCAGCTGGGATCAAGCCCGGTTTGAAGTGTGCGGGCAGAAGTGGGCCGATCTGGCGGAGAACGGGTACGGTGCTGCTCTGCTGAACGACTGCAAATACGGATATGATATTCATAACTCGGTGATGCGACTGTCGCTGATCAAGAGCGCAACGTACCCGAATGAAAATGCCGACAAAGAGCAGCACGTATTCACCTACGCGCTCTATCCGCATCAGGGCGACTTCCGTGAAGGACGTGTCATCCAAGTTGCTTATGATCTCAACCGTCCGCTGGTTGCCCGTGAAGTAAGTCCGCAAACCGGTACGTTGCCGGGAACATGGTCAATTGCATCGGTCGATCAGGATAATGTCGTGCTGGAGGTTATCAAAAAAGCCGAGAACAACGATGATATGATCATCCGAGTCTACGAAGCACATGGCCGCCGCAGCCGTGCTTCCCTGCAATTGCCTGAGGGAGCAGGTGCTACGGCGTACGCGTGTGATTTGCTCGAGAATAACGAAGCGGAATGCGCCGTGGAAAATGGTCGAATTTCTTTTGATATCAAACCGTATGAGATTCTGACCTTCCGTATCCCTGCTGAACAGTAAACAGAAATTACGCAACATGAAAAACTGCAACATTGCTTAATATGCTTCAACAATAAAGCAATAAAGGGCTGCCACCTGTCATATCTGACATGAGAGCAGCCCTTCATTTGTCGTTCTTTAAAATTCTTCGTACTCGCTTGGGTCCTGATCCCACAAACGTCCATCTGGACGATTAAATGCAGAGATGACCTGCATCTCTTCTGTGCTCAACTCAAAATCGAATATATCGATATTTTCCTGTTGATGCTGCAAGGAGCCGGCTTTCGGAATGGGAATGGAACCCAGCTGAACATGCCAGCGCAGAATAATCTGGGTTGGCGTTTTGCCATGCGTTTCCGCAATCCGAAGAATGTTCTCATCCTTCAGAATATCCTGTACGGCATCATTGCCACGTCCAATCGGACTCCAGGATTCGTTCACGATGCCATGCTTTGTATCCTGTTCCCGCTGATCGGCTTGGTCAAAGAACGGATGCAGCTCAATCTGATTCAGACTCGGCGCTATCCCCGTTTCCTTAATCAGCCGATCATTGTGCTCAGGCAGGAAGTTGCTGACTCCAATGGATCGGATATATCCACGTTTTTTGGCTTCGATCAGTGCTTGCCATGCCTCGACATATATGTCCTTTTTCGGATTGGGCCAGTGAATCAGATACAGGTCGTAATAATCCAGATCCGCTCTGTACAGGGATTCCTGGATCGCCACAAGTGCTTTATCATGAGCGTGATAACGCCCCGGCAACTTCGAGGAAATGAGTAGTTCTTCTCTGGCGATGGAGCTTTGTTTGATTGCTCTGCCCACCGTTGCCTCATTCTCATAGTTATACGCCGTATCAATTAATCGATAACCCGCATCCATTGCGGACGCGATCGATTTAACGCCTTCTTCACCTTTTAAACTATAGGTACCAAATCCAATTGCAGGCACTTTCAAGCCATCGTTCAATGTATATTCCGGAATTTGATGATTCATCTGAAGACTCTCCTTTGCAAAAGGTATACGAACAATATGGTAAAAATAATGCCCCTCTCCGTTTATCTACCCCTCCATAGGCGCTTGAATCAATTGGAAGTCACCACTCCATTTTAGTCGGGTGACGGCTTCCTCTTCTAGCTCTCATGAAGAACGGTCTCCTTTTCATTCAAACGAAGAGATGGGCGTGGCCGATAACCGTTGATTGCCTATAAAGTTCTTAATAGCCATAGCAGCCTGCTTATACCCGCCAGCATCGCGTAACGTTTTCCCAATAACCTCAGCATGCTCCTTGTAGGAGGCATCACCGAGCACTTCTAATACTGCGTTTCTAAGCACATCGGGTGTAAGGTTATTTTTGTCCACGATGACCCCTGCTCCCAACTCCTGTACCCGGCCTGCTACACGCGGCTGATCCGATGTTAACGGAAGCATTATTAATGGTACATTGTAATACAAAGCTTCGCTGGTACTGTTCATGCCTGCATGGGTCAGAAAAGCATCTACACACTGCAACACTTCCAGTTGAGGGACATAGGGTCTTATGATGAAATTGTCAGGAATGAGATCAGCAATGGGCTCTATATCGGTATCCTTCCCAGAAGACAAGATAAACTGCACAGGCAAATCACGAAAGGCCGTAAAGCAAAGCTTATAAAAATCAAGATCCTTATTTAAAATGGTTCCCATCGAAATATAAACTGCCTGTTTGTAAAGAGCATACAGAGATTCGTTTGCAAAGCCTGGCGCATCCTTTCGGGGGATAATAGATGGGCCAGTGAATACAAAGCTGTCATCCAGCTTCTCCCCCATGGGTTGAAAATAACGACTTGTATACACAATCTTCAGTTGTCCTGAATGCTCTAAAAGTTCCGCCAGGGAAGGTACAGCCACATCGAACTGGGAAGCTATTTGCTGGGACACTTCCACGATGCTGTTATATAGCTCCTTGACCTCCTCCGTATCATCCTTCAGTTGATTGTCTGACCCAAGAGGCTCCACAAAAACAAAGGTGCTGGTTGAGCATACCGTTGGTATACCTAGCTTCTCACCTAGAATTTGTCCTCCCCAGCCTATGATAGAGTCAAAAATGATATAATCGTAGGTTTCATGTTCGATCAGATTCAGAACATCTGGAATAAACCGTTGAATAACTTTTGCCAATATCATATATAAAAATTGGTAAGGATGCTTGAGTTCAAATGGCTTCATATCAGGGTTGTTGAGTAGGGTTGCCTCGTTGAAGGAATAGGCCTTAAATTGTGCGCCTAACGCTTCAATCTTCGTCCGGTATTTTTCGGTACAACAGTAAACCACTTCATCACCGTTCTCTACCAGTTCCTTGATTAATCCAAGCGACGGATTGATATGGCCTTCTGCAGGGATCATCACAACTAATACACGTGCCACGGCACTCACCTCCATTAAATTTTCCAATGCACTCAAGTGGGGGATATGGTAACCCATTCTTCCAGACCATTGGCTTGAATAAATAAAACTCTACTACCTCATTGAGGCGGTAGAGTTCCTATTCATGAGACGGAAGCATTAAAGTCTACGATACCTAACGTTTTTTACTCTCACGAGCTGGTCACGGCACCCAGACATCCCTTTTATAAAAGGTTACGCTGTAAGCATCGGTATCGCTGTATCGTCCATCTTTGCTTATCACTTTAAAATATACATTATTGTAGTCGACAAGAATTGTATCCGCTCCTGACGTATTCGTAGAAGAAGCAACCAAATTTCCAGCGCTGTCATAGGCGTACAGATCGTAATCATAGCCGGAAGGAGAACCCAGCACGACAGATTTGCCATGCCCTCTGAATGTAAAGTAGTCTACATCTGTCGGGGATGATAGATAAGACCAAGCACTTCCACCCCAGTAAGCCGGACCGTAGGGAGTGGCCACCGTTTGCGTTGGGATTTTATACGCGGTGCTCAACGTGTCATTCGACTCGTAATTATCCGCCAAGGCCGTACCCACAATCGATCCTGATAAAAGCGTCACCATAATAGCAGAATACAATGTTTTCTTCATTTCATTCTCCCTCCATTTCTTTTGAAAAGTTAGCACGCCAAAGAGACTTCATGCTTTTCCCTCGTTCATAGACACGCCTGATCAGAAAAAGCTCCAAATCACCCCTTTCAAAATATGGAATTAATTATATTATAATGTAAATAAATACATATTGTCTACTTGTTTTTGCAGACATTCTGTTTTGTTATCTTGCACTGAACCCTATCTCATGAACTGACCGTCAGTCTCATAAATAAAACATTTGGATGTGTTCCTGTGATTTTAAAAATTAGCCAACTTACCAACACTCGACGTGTTCTCACCCTTGGCCAAATTGGAGGGGCATCCAAACGTAAAAACGACCACCAATATGGTGGCCGTCACATCTATTTTGATGAATCCTCTTAATACTCTCGCGAGTATTGTTTATCCTCTTTCAGTTGCACGATATCATGTCCGGTTGGATTCTGGAAGGCCCGTAGTCCAAATGTTGACGCCACCGCGAAGATATGGTCAAAGATATCCGCCTGAACGTTCTCATATACACCCCAGTTGATATCATTGCTGAATGCATAGATTTCCAGAGGCAGCCCGCGATCTTCCGGTGCTAATTGTCGCACAATCATCGTCATATCTTTATTGATTTTTGGATGATTCCTCAAATATTGATGGATATATTCCCGGAATACACCGACATTTGTCAGTTGTCTGCCGTTCACGTTGCTTTCGGTATTCACCTCGTGCTCCATGTTGTACGCTTGAATTTCCTTTAATTTTTCCGTGACATAATCAGTCAGGTAGTGGATTTTCTCAAATTCAGCCACCATCTCTTCCGTACAAAAACGGATACTGCTGATATCAATATAGATACTCCGCTTAATCCTTCTGCCACCGGACACCTGCATCCCTCTCCAGTTACGGAACGAGTCCGAAATGAGGGCGTAGCTGGGAATCATCGTAATGGTTTTATCAAAATTCATAACCTTTACCGTATTCAATGTAATGTCGATGACATCACCGTCCGCATTATACTTTGGCATCTCGATCCAGTCACCAACGCGCACCATATCGTTCGACGATAGCTGTACACCCGCCACGAGGCCCAGGATCGAGTCTTTGAATACGAGCATTAATACCGCCGATAACGCCCCAAGTCCACTAAGGATAATGAGCGGGTTCTGTCCGATCAGGCTGGAGATGACGATAATGCCCCCGATAATGAACAGGACAATCTTGGCTACCTGAATGTAACTCTTGATTGGGCGAATCTTCGACACCTCATAGGTACGATAGATATCATCGAACACATTCAGCAGAGCATTCAGAACCGTAATCATGATAACAATCATATAGGTCATTGCTGATTTTTCAATTATGGCCTGATAGGGCGAGAAAATATAAGCAGAATAATAGATTATAATGGCTGGCACAAGATGCGACAGCTTCTGAAATAAATTTTTCTGAACCACAATATGGCCCCACTTGAAACGGTTGTTACTTACGATACGATGGACCGTCTTCAGTACCACTCGCTTGGCAATCACATTCGCCAATATCGAGATCACTGCTATAAAAATAATCATAATGATGTTTGAAAGATAACCAATGGAGGGTCCACTCATGCCGAGTTCTTCTAGTTGATTTCTGATAAAGTCCATTGTTTCCTCCTGACATAATCTAGTTTAGCCTATTATTATAAAGTAGTTTGAGAGGGCAAGCAAAGTTTGTGCTCCCGCTCCGTTCTTCCTATGTATTATATATATTAAAAAAGGACCCTGTCATTCAAAGAATGATGGGTCCACTTGATTATGTCGTCTTTGCATCATGATCACGAGAAATGTCCAGCAACTCACTCACCGTCACCAGACGGTACCCTTCCGCGACCAGTTCATCCACCAGCACACGAACCGCCTCCACCGTCTGGGAACGATCCCCGTACCCGTCATGGAATATGAGCACGCTGCCGGGTTTCACCGCAGACCGGGTATGCTCCAGAATGTGCTCAACGCCGGGATTGTCCCAATCTCTCGCATCACCGTTCACCGCACCAATCGTACGATATCCACGCTCCGCCGCCAGAGACAATATATCATCGTTTACGCCAAAATACGGCGGTCGGAAGCAGCGGGCAGGTTGCCCCGTAACTTTTTGAACAAGATTTTCTGCACGTTGCAGCTCCTCTCCGGCTTCCTCCAGCGTCAACTTGGTCAGATCCGGATGCGTGTACGTATGGTTGGCGATCTCATGCCCTTCACGGTGCACCTCCGCCGCAATCTCCGGGTGGTTCTCTATCTCTTGGCCAATCATGAAAAACGTCGCCTGCCCACCGGCACGCCGGAAAATCTCAAGCACTTGAGGTGTATAGACCGGATGTGGCCCATCATCAAACGTGAACGCCACAACCTTTTCCCGAACAGACTCCTGCTCTACCATCACGATATTGACCATACTATAATGACCCCTCTCTGAAACTGACTGGCTATATACCCCTTATTATTCCATGACCACAGGCTCCGGTCTAGTCCAGAGATCACACCTTGCGAAATCCCGAATCAAGTCGATATCTACCAGAAAGAGAGTACAAGCGAGCGAGCAGCAAGCCCTTCTACCGCCACGCCCTCCAGTCCAGCCCAGCCTCCAGCTAACCTTTGATCGCACCTGCGATCATACTCTTTTGCACCTGTTTGTTCAGCAGCAGATAGATGACCACCGTCGGCACCGTCGTAATCATCAGTCCAGCACCAATGATACCCCATTGCGTAATGTACGTTCCCACCATCGACATCATGCCCACCGTCAATGTCTGGTAAGCCGTGTTATTGATAAACGTTACTGCAAACATCAGCTCATTCCAGCATGACAGAAATGTGAAGATGGCTACCGTTGATATAGCCGGGGTTACCAGAGGCAGGATAATGGAGAAAAACGTCCGGTATATGCCGCAGCCGTCGATAACCGCCGACTCCTCCATCTCTCTTGGGATACCTTTGAAAAAACTGCCCAGAATGAATACAGCCATCGGAATGCCAAATGCCACATAAGGAATGATCAGAGACCAGTAGCTGTTGAGCAGGCTCAGATTCTTCAAAATAATAAACAATGGCAGCAACGCCGCATGAATCGGCACCATCATGCCCAGCAAAATGATTGTCATCGTCAACCCGCTGAGCTTCCAATTCATTCTCGTGATTGCGTATCCCGTCATGGAGGACAAGATCAGTACCAAGACAATGGAGGCTGCAGTAACCAACACACTATTCATAAAATAGGTCAGCACATGGCCGTCGGACATTGCTTTGGTGTAGTTGCTCCACAAAAACGTTTTGGGTAACCCGGCCACATCACCGCTGAAGATCTCACTGTTATCCTTCAGGGAAAACAGCGCCAGCCAGATGAGCGGGTAGATCTGTACAATCGCAACGAGGATCAGAAACGCTTGCAGGAACACTTTCCCGATCGGTCCGGAGATGGACCTCGGCTTGGGCTTTTTTTGCAACATGACTTCTACGGTACTCATGCCTTATGCCTCCCTCTACTCCGTTTTGAACAATGAATTAATGAGGATCGTACACACCAGACATTCCACAATGATAAAGACCGAGATCGCACTGCCATATCCATACCGGAACGTATCAAAAATGGTAGCGTACATCAGCGTGCTCGGCACTTCAGTGGTGTAGAACGGCCCGCCGCCAGTCAGCACATAGATCAGGTCAAACACTTTGAATGCACCAATGACCGAAAAAACAAGGCTTACCTTCAGAATTGGCTTCATCAGCGGGATCATAATGGACCACGCCGTCCGAATACGGGAAGCACCATCCATTCGAGCCGCTTCGAGCACATCCTGAGACACGGACTTCGCACCTGCATACATCAGCAGCATGTGATACCCCACGTACTGCCACAAGGTTGGAATAAAAGATGCCGCCAGCGCGGTGTCCTTCTGCCCCAGCCAGTCCTGCGCCAGGCTGGATAAACCGATACTTTGCAGCAGCACGTTCAGCAGGCCGTAATCGGCATTGTAGATTTTTGACCACAACTGGGCAATAACCACCGTCGAGATCAACACCGGGATGAAATACACGGTCCGGTAGAAACCTTCCCCCTTGACGTTGGACGCCAGAATCAGTGCGAGCACCAGCGAGATCGGCAGTTGAATGAACACCGAAGCACCCGCGAATAACAGGGAGTTCTTGACCGAATTCAGCACCCGGGTATCCTTAAACATCTCCACATAGTTGTCCAAGCCGATAAATGTACCCCTGCCCACGCCGTTCCAGTCCAGCAGACTGTAATAACTTGAGACAAAGATGGGAATAAGCACAATTCCGCAGAAGAGAATCAGTGTGGGCAGTACAAAGACGGCTATCGTGCCTTTATTGGAAAATACAGAGTTCATTGTTGTTCTCCTCTCAAAGGCGTGACCGGGATACACCGGACCACGCCTCGTTTGGGTTCATCTTCATTGTTAGCAAGCTTCAGCTTGTCAAGCTCACGAGCGTACACATGTAAGCACTGCGCGCATATTAGCCTGCGCGACCTACAGGCTCAGCTCTGTTGGTTTGAGCTGTGCCATCTGTTTGCAGAACTCCTCCGGTGTTACATCACCGGCAAGCAGCTGGGCAATCAGGTTTTTGTGCGCTTCGGCAGACTCCGCTGGCAGAATGTTATCCCACCACGCGATGAATGAGGTCGCCGTTTTCATAATATCTGCCGCAGACAGATCAAGAGAGGACAGGCTGGATGTGTCGAGTGCATCTGTTTTCCAGCTTGGCAGGCCGGCTCCAGCCAGGAAACCTTGTGTACCAAGCTGCTCGCTCAGATACATGAGGAATTCCACGGCTTCCTTCGGATGTTTGGTATTCTGGTTGATGTAGAAACCATCGACGGCTCCGCCGAAGATTTCGGTATTTGTGCCTTTGCCATCCTCAAATACCGGGAACGGAATCACTTTCACTTTGCCTTTGACCGCGGAGGACGGGTCCTCAATTCCTGCATTGACCCAGTTGGCCTGGAACATCATCGCCCCGTTGCCTGCATTAAATGCCCCAAGCATCTCGTCATAGCTCATGCTGAACATGCTGCTGTTGAACGCTCCTGCTTGCGCGAGCTGCTGCATCTTAGTCGCAGCGGCTACAAAGTCGGGTGAATCCCATTTCGACGGATCTTTAAAGGCTTCCATCACCGTAGCATTGCCTGCCTGACGCATCGCAATAATGTCGTACCAGTACATGCCTGGCCAGCGATCCTTCTCTCCAATCACAGCCGGGGTGATCCCCGCCGCTTTCAGCTTGGTGACTGCATCCAGCAGTTCGTTATAGGTGGTCGGAACCTTGGCACCCGCTTGCTCGAACAGTTCTGTATTCACGTAAAGATTGGCGATATGTGTGTACACGGGCAATGTGTAGATTTTGCCGTCCATATTAATGGCCTCAGCCATTCCCGGGCCCATTCGTTCTTTGATATCGTCCGTCAGGTAACTTGAGATTTCCAGCACATTGCCGGATTTGATGTACGGCTGCATGAAGCTGCCGCCACCCATGCCATAGAACAGGTCTGGCGCTTCGCCAGCTGCAATCGATGTTTTGACTTTGGTTTTGTATTGTTCTCCTGTCGTGCCCGTACGTTCAACCTGAATATCCGGATGCTCGCTGTTCCATTTCTCAACAATCTCGGGCAGCAGCTTGGCCGAAGGATCGGTATTGCCGACCGATTGATCCCACAGCGTCAGCTTGATCTTGCCATCGCTCTCCCCCTGTGCACCACCGGACGAACCGGATGAACATGCCGCCAGACTGCTTACAATTCCCAGAGTCAGAATTAGACTTGCTGATTTTTTTAATAGCGCTTTCATCTCTATGGACCTCCCTATGTGTTTTAGTTCGTTCTAGCCCATATTTTAGGTGAACTATGCGTTGTTCTCCATTTAGAAAACAGGCATCGATTTGTAATATTCGAACATATGTGGAATTGGAGAGGGGGTGCGCTCACACCTTCTCTACACTCCCGGGTTTACATCTCGTTTCTCAGGTTTTTACATTCCGATATTCGTTCATGGACCGACCGATATGTTTTTTAAACAAGACGCTGAAATAATGTGGGTCCGGGATGCCTACCTGTTGCCCGATCTCATACCCCTTTAAATCGGTCTGCTTCAGCAACGTTTCGGCCTTTCTCATACGAAGCTGCGTCATATATTCCACAAACGTCTGCCCGGTCTCTTTTTTCATCAGCCGCCCCAGATGGCCCGAACTTACGTAAAAAGCAGCCGCGGTGCTGGAAAGCCCCACTTCCGCATTGCCTATGTTCTCTTCAAGATAAGCCATCACCCGGTCGATCAGATTGCCTTCCTTGGCCTGTCGTTTGGCTTGTATGACATCCGATACCGTGCGGACATGCTGCTTCAACATGCTTTTTAGTTCGGGCAGGTGATCTGCTGTAAAAATGGCCGCAACGGCCTCTTTGTTCAATGCGTGTTCTCCCTCAAGTTGCTGCTCTATGGCAGCACGCTGGCACTCCGTAACCACATCCATGGCAGCCATCCGAAACTGTGAAACGTCCGAGAACGGCACAGACAGCATACGCTCCAGCAACAATACGGCTTCTTCCCCCGCACCAACACTGACGTAAAATTGCAGTTGTTGGAGCAGCTGAGCATCCGAGTGGTACCGCCTTTTTCCGCCTTCGATGACCAGATCCTCGAAGCAAATAACCTGATTTTTCCCCACAAACGCCTGATAATCGAGTGCACGACAAGCTTCCCGGTATCCCACAAAGGCTCTTCCCCATCCTGATTGCCATTGCCCAATCCCTACGGTCACATCAACTTCACACCCTTCGAGCTTAAGTGTATGTTGAAGTTCTTCCTGAAGCTGCTGTACCTGATCGGCAAATTCGGTATCCGCACCAAGCGAGAGCACAACTATCCGGTTATGTGGGTCCATGACGATAATGGTTTGCGAATCATGCGGATAAAATGCCTGCACCTGCTTCATGCCTACCATTCGCAGCAAAATATGTATTTCCTCGGCAGTATGTGGATGAGCTTCTGTCTGATGCTGGCTTAATTGGGGCTGACCGTGTTGATTTTGAGGCCCTCGTTGTGCTTGGTGTGTTTGGTGATATGGTTCGGACAGATGTGGATATACCTCTGGTGCAGCTATCTTAGCTTGCGGTACAGCAACCTCCACCTCCATTACTGCGATGCGTAATCCTGGTTCACCAGACGAGATAGGTATGCCGAAGAATCGTGCCTTCTCTTGTAGTTCATCCTCAGGTATCACATCACTTAACCATTGATTTACAAATCGCTCCCTGAGATAAGGCAGGCTCTGCTTCATCTCCTCCCGCAGCTTCATCAGCTCGTACTCACGCCCCATCTCCTGCTCGATTGCCACTCGCAGCTTCGTCGTAACCTGTAATAATTCAGAAGCACGGATGGGTTTCAAAATAAAATCGGATATGCCCAGCTTCACACTCTGACGAGCATATTCAAATTCATCATGTCCCGTCACAACCACGATTTTTATGTTCGGGTAACGCTCCATGAGGATGCCGCTCAGTTCAATACCGTCCATCTTTGGCATGTATATGTCCGTGAACACGATGTCCGGGCGCAACAGCTCGACCTGTTCCAAAGCCTCTGCAGCATCGGAGGCCTCGCCAATGATGCTCATGCCTTGCTGCTCCCAATCGATACGCATACGCAGCAGATTTCGGATGAGGTACTCATCATCCACTATCAATACCTTTAATGGTTCCACAGTTAATTCCATGATTCATCGGCTCCCTTCGGGATCGTTATGATAATGGTTGTTCCTTTTCCAACCTCGCTCTGCAGCTTGAGTCCATCTTCTCTGTCATAAAAAATGCGGAGCCGCTCCATCGTCCCCCATAAGCCAAAGCTTGGATTGTGTTTAGCGTTATAGGTAGGATTAGAGGTATTAGAAGAGTTAGATGGGTTAGATGAGTTCGAGCGATTAGACCTGTTCATTTCTGTGCGTTGAACCTGCTGCACTTCTTCCTCGGACATGCCGACTCCGTCGTCAGTGATCGTTAGAAGTACCCCTTCCTTGGATCGACGAGCTTGAATGCGTATCGTGCCTGGACTGCTTTTAGGGCGTATGCCATGATATAGCGAATTTTCCACCAGCGGCTGGAGCACAAGCTTGGGAATCATCACTCGCTCACAATCTGGAGCAATATCGTACTGCACCTCAAATACACCGGGGTATCGCACCTGCTGGATCGTCAGATAATTGCGTACAATCTCAACCTCCTCGTGCACCGTGATCAGTTCATGGCCTTTGCTGACACTCTGCCGATAATAACTTCCGAGCGCTTCTAACAGCTCACATACCTTATCATTCATACCCGACATCGCCAGGGAAGTGATAGAATCAAGTGTGTTATATAGAAAATGTGGCTTGATCTGCGCCTGAAGTGTATTCAGCTCTGCTCGGCGGATCGTCTGCTGCTCCTGAATGATGCGTTTCAGCATCTGGTCAATCTGCTCAATCATCTGGTTGTATCCTCCATATAGCTGTGCGAACTCGTAACTGTTCAGCTCAACCGTCACTTTGCGGAAGTTGCCGCTTGGTGCTTTCTGCATGGAGCGAAGCAGCTTGTGAATCGGCTTAATGACGCTGCGCGAGATGATGAATGAACTGACAAAAAAGACAGTCCCGTTTACCGCCAGTAGGATCAGCGCAAGCAGCACCATGGATTTATTACGGGTATCAGTAGCCTGGTATGGACTCATGCTGATGAATTTCCACTGATCATCACCAGCCGAACGATAGGTCACCGCATATTCCTGACCACCCGATTGCAAGGTGATGAAGCCGGAGGGCTGCTCTTGAAATGTTTGTTTTAACTTGGCCCGATTGGCCTCTAACATCTCGTACATCCCTTCCTGTCCAGAAGCCGCAGATATGGATTCGCCGGATACAGCAGGCACGGCCTTCTTTCCATCGGTAGCGTTGGTTGCAATAACCCGCTGATGCTCATCCAGGATGGCCACCTGAAATGAATCCGGTGCAGACAGGTTGGCATAGGCCTGAGCGATTGATTTGCCTTTGATGTTCATGACCAGAAATCCAAGCGGAGACGTATCATCCAAATCCCGAATGAGGCGAATAAACGACACCACCTCTTGCCCATCATTCTCCCCCGTCGCCGAGACTCCGCTGTCGTTGTTGCCACCATTCAGCCTGAGCAGATATCTTCCGTTATGCTTCAGTGCCTGTTCGTACCACGGCGCTTCCTTCACATTTGCTTCCATAAACGTGGGCCATTCCTGTGTACCAACCGAGAATCGGTGCCCCGAATTATCGTAAATATATACTGAATCGATAATTGGAACCGCTTGCATAAGATTGGTCAAATACGCGCTGACCTTGGACTGTGTCTGTAAATTGGAGTACACATTGCCCTGCCGCAGCAGGTTCTGCAAGTTGGGATCAGAGAAAATCATTTTCGAATAATTGTTCACGTTCTCGATCATCAGATTAACGTTGGTCTCAATGGATGTAATTGTCTGCAGTGATGCTTCATTGATCTTTCGCTGCGCATCACTTTCCGAGATTCGATTCAACACCAACGCACTGAACGCCACAGTTAGCAGAATAATGACAAAGTAGGCAAAAGGGATTTTAAAAGCCAGCGTCTTGAGCTTGCGTTGAATGAACCCTTTGAAACGGGGAGTCCATTTCTTCTTCATTGCACTGTTGTTCGCTTTTGCATTTTCGTTTGCTTCTGCATCGATCTTAATATCTGATTGGGCTGTTGCTTTCACTTCTATTTTTCATCTCCTTCTTCTACTGCTCCTGCATCTGTTGTTGCATCTTTTGCTCATTGATTCAATGTGACCCTCCTTTGGTTCCGATGTGTGATGGGTTTATCGGTTGTGATCGGATGACCTGTTGTGATATCCACCACTCTCTCGGATTTTATACAATTGTATATTATAGGACTGTGCATGGAGGAGGCTCAACTCTTTTTATCGCTTGGATATAGCTTGACTGAGTGAAGTGAAATGAGGCTTTGGGGATCTGATCGTGGTGAATGCCGCGGGTAGGGGCCCCTAATTGGAGCCGCAAGAAGTACTGCTTTATAAAATGTTGGAGGTACAGATAATAAGTTGTGGTTTGTGCCGGGTGGAGAGAGAAGCGGGGGAGAGACGGAGGATCTGAGTACACAAAAGAAGATGGTAAACGTCTACCTTGATATGGCATACTTTTGAGCAAGATTACAATATCTACGGGCATAATCTTACTACTTACAGAGTGTTGATCGAGTGGTTAAGGCTGGGAAGTCCAATAATGGTCTTCTCGTATGATGAATTTAAGTGGGGAAAATGTTGGGGGGCAAACCGCCCTTGGGCAGGACAAGTACAGACTTCGTTATGGTAAGAAACAGCAAATCGTGATCAAAGCGAGAATTCGGTAACTCCTTTTTTGGAGGCATATTTCAGCGTGTAGCTTCCTTCTGTGCCATATGGCATCGTAGCGATTTGGATGCGGGTGTAATCCAACCGACTCTCTCTCAGCACTTTTTTAACTAGCGCTATGCTTCGATCTTCGTCCGTTACCACACAGAAAATGTTCATTACATATTCCTTAGGATCAGCCACACGGCTACCCAGATCACATCCATCCACCTCTCCCAAATCGGCCTGGGTTAGAACGGTTTCCAGATATTCCATCACCTTTTCCCTCAACCAATGATCTCGTTTGCTGCCCTGCGCGCTCTTCAGTGGATATTGCACCACAAGCCAGTATTTTTCACTCATTTAGCTTCACCAACCAATCTTTATATGATAGGGCACTACGTTATGTGCGGACACTTAGACGATAAGAGTTCATATCTCAGCCTTACACTCCTCCAGTTCAAAATGGGATAGATCATTGACCTTACTGCTTTTTGGAATTGTACTGCCCTTCCATTTGCAGGATGAGGAACATGGTGATGTTTAATGAGATGGGAGCTTAACGTGTCTGCTGACTTTCTGCCAATAGCCACGATCTGAGCATCAGGATTCAGTTGCATAAGCTGTCTGGCAAACGGCAAACCATCCTCCAACTCTGCCAAAGTCGGCGTTCGATTCGTCATCCTGTTTTCAGAAGAGTGATAAGGATGAAAGGGATAGATGTTCCAAAATATAAAGTCCGTTGGTTTCCACCTTGAACTAGATAACACTTCGCCCCATATAATAGATGCTGTCGGCTCTGCGAAACCATACAGTGCCTGACTGCGGTTAGGTTTGGCGATATTCGGCAGGCTTGTTCGGACACCCGGCTCACCTGAAAAAACCATCTGGTGATTCACCAGCGAGTGATTCCCGGTAACCATTCGCTCAGACGTCAAAGGTACGCCGGAGAACCTCGCCCCTTGATATCCCACGGCTTCAGCAATAAAAATATACCGAGCCTTGGACATTCTTGGTTCCAAATACCTGACCAAATGTTCCGAACGAATCTTCACCGCTTCGGGGCCGATATCATAACCCCTCACATAATCGCTCCAAGGATTAATCACATTTACTGGCGAGACATATGCTTGTATCCCTGCAACAAATTCGCGGATCTGTTGCTGCGTTTCGCTCATGCTTTTTTGCCTCCTTTGGGAGATTACAGAGTAAATCGGGCTTGCATCAGCTTTTTTTTACAAATATTATATCATAAACAGAAAAACCACCAACCAGACCGCTGGTTGATGGTGGATAGAAACTGTAGAAAACTATTGCGTTATAACTTCTTCCCACTGACCATTGGTGGTTTCTTTGTAGGTAAAAATGTTTCCATCATACTTTCCCTGAATAAAGTTAGAACCCGCTTCTTTCCATTCCTTAGTAACAGATAGGACAACTTTAGAATTCTGTGAATTTATTAAAACGTATTTCCCTCTTGATAAATTAATCTCAAAGGCTACTGGATAAAAATCGTACCAGAATAGTTTGTCTGATTTCTCTCCCAGTATACCCGCGTCACCACCTTTAGAGAAATGAGGACTGATGACTCGAAACCTGAACTCTAACCACTTTCTGGGATCTAAAGGAAATTCATAATGACTATCGGGCTCCACTATAATATATGACTTTTCAGGAACTAGGTGTTGAACTTGAACTTTGTGCTCGATTATTTCTTTTGATATTATTCGAAAAACTAAATATACCAATATGAATAGTATCGAAGTAATTACAGGTAATTTAGGCTTGTTCCTCAAAAAAACACTCAATCCAAGACCAATAATTAACGGAAACCATATCCATGGATCTCCCAATGTAACGGCTTCCATAATATATGATTTATCGCTAAGGGGATAGAATGCTGGTAAATCATGTCCCATATAGTCTAAAAATAAGTGTCCAAACAAGACAGACAAAATAGAAGATCCCCAGATTAATTTGAAACTTGTCTTTTTATAGAACAGTTTTGTCAAATAGGCTATTCCTAAAACTAAAAAGGGTGTAAATAATACCGAATGGGACCACGGAGCTACACTTCTATCCCCGAAAATATCAGGGATTATTCCACACAATGCACCCGAACATAGACATATCATAAGGTTTTTCCATGTATCCCTTGGCAAAAAGCAGAGTGCAATTACCGCCCCAAGAAGAGCATGCGATAGAACATGAAAAAACAAATATAAATACGGATCCAAAATAACTACTCCTTTACTCTGTTATAGAATCAACATTATGCTATGTAATGTTACACACTATAAAATTAGTTTTTCATAAAATAGACCCTGAGAGTCAAGCCTCTTCCAAAGATCTGCGGGGAGTAGTCTCTGTATTGATGTTACCTAATCTAATTTCTTAATATTAAATTCGAGCACAAATCAACGTAGGCTCCACAAAATAGAATCAACAAGCTATTAAAAATCCTCATAACAATGGATGGCCCGTATGTATTTTCTATTATCATAATTTGGTCTAGTTAAAGCAGGCTATAGATACCTATATACGTTTCAGAACCTAAATGTACCTGATATACTTTCTTAAAGCTTTTCGACATATATATACCTCAATTCCCTCCATTTATATAATTTAGGTTATTATATCATAAAATAAAAATCCACCAACCAGAACAATGGTTGGTGGATTTTGCTTACTCTAATGGAGGTGAGGGGGTATCGAACCCATGTCCGAAGATAACGGCACAAAAGCTTCTACGGGTATAGTCACTGTTGTGATGTCCCGTGTATCAGTAACCCACAAGAACAGGATTAGCCCAAGCAGGTATGGACTCAACACAATAGATCAATTTACTCTGTATGATTTCTGCAACAATTAAAGGCTCGTATGTATTATCAATGATGATAACCTGATCTGCGATGGCTAGAGCCGGTTTAAGGTTCTTCAATGACTGGCCATATCGATAACGAATGTCTTCTTCTGCAATCCAATGTCCACCTTGTTCAACACGAGAGGCTACACGATCTATATGCATTTGAACATCCTCAAGACCGATATAATAAACGACAATTTCATAATTGTTTTCTTTTGCTATTTCCATATGTTTTAAAACAAATGATCCGGACAATGTCGTTTCAATAGCGAAGTTTACACCACTTTTAATGAGTGATCGGATTCTTTTTACAGCTTCCCTGCCAGCAGACAGATCAGCACTACGAGGATTCTCTGGCTTCAACTCTCTTGCAATCTGATCAGGATCAACCAGTTCACCAAGCCACTCTCTCATTTGCATGCTGAGTGTACTTTTCCCTGCTCCATTGGTTCCAGCAAACACAGTCATGACTGGTCTAATTTCACTCATGATATTCAAACTCCTGGCGTTTTCCAGTAGCATCAAATATAATTTCGAATTTATTACCGGCAGCATCCTCACGAACGCGTTTGTTATTCTTTATATAATATATAGAGGCACCTGATTCTTTAGCTTGTTTCCGTGCATGTTGATTTGCTTTTTTTAAGATTTCTTGGAGCTGTTCTCGATTTTCAAACATCTGGAGTCCCCCAATCTAAATTTCTGTTTATTATATCATAAACAGAAAAACCACCAACCAGAACACTGGTTGATGGCTTTTGACTTGACTCTAATGGAGGCGAGGGGAGTCGAACCCCTGTCCGAAGATAACGGCACATAAGCTTCTACGGGTGTAGTCACAGTTTTGATGTCACCCGAGTATCGCCCCGTAACCGGCTATACGTTGGGTCAGCCTGATTGTCTTCTTCAGCACACCCCAGGCGGAGATGTGACAGCGTATCCCACTACTAGTTAGCCCCTATCCCTGTCACATGGGCGATGCAGGGTAGAAGCACGCACACAGTTTCTTAGGCTGCGAAAGCGTAGTTTGTTTGTTGTTTGCCGTTTAATAGGCTTTAGCGTTGATAAAGCGGACGCGTCCCCACTACCCGCTACCCATGCTCGAACTATCCCCGTCGAATCCATAAACGCCCCCTCATATAAGAAGGGCTCCAGGATTAATCCGTGAATACGGAGCAAAGGTGCTGCACATCTTTTTCCTCCAAGGTAAAAAGATGCTTCTTTCAAACTCGGCATTCCTGTCTGCTACATGAATAATCATAACACAGGACACATCACCGAAATAGTACAGATTGCTGGAAGACATTCCAGCAGGATGAGCATGTGTACAAGGTTATCCAATACAACAGGCTCAATCGTCTACATATTATACCGCGTCACCAATCGGAAGTAAAGTTTACCCAGATTGGATCACGAACAATTGCACCTAAGTATCTTACCCACGATTCAGTCAACTTAAGCAACAGCTGATAATTTAAATTCATCACCACACTTAGTTCCATGCTCCTGTCAATTTTCTTAGTCACACACAACAAAAATCAGCCAACTGCACACTTCGGCTATTCACATCAAATCACCTTCCCCAAATACAAATAAAAAAAGCCTCAATCTTGCCCATTGCAGGACAAACCTTGAGACTCCTTAACTCGTACATCAATCTGGCACCATCACAAAGACTAACTTATACACCTAAAGTAAAGCATTTACGCCCAACGCTCCACTTAACGCGCAACCTTCTGCTTCTCGCGCAGTACCCGTTGGATATCACGTTGTGCATCCCGCTTGGCTGCAGTTTCCCGTTTATCATACTGCTTCTTACCTTTACCCAGTCCGAGCAAAAGCTTTGCATAACCATTGCGGATATAGATTTTCAGCGGCACAATGCTGTACCCATCCTGTTTCGACAGCCCGAGTAGCTTGTGAATCTGCACTTTATGCATCAACAACTTGCGCGTACGTGTTGGATCGAGCGGATTATTTCGGTTCCCTTGTTCAAAAGGACTAATATGCATATTGTGAATATGAATCTCACCGTTCCGAATCGTGGCAAATGCATCACCAATATTCGCACGGCCGTTACGAAGAGATTTGATCTCCGTTCCGGTAAGCACCATGCCCGCTTCATACGTATCTTCAATGAAGTAGTCATGGGAAGCCTTTTTATTCTGTGCGAGCACTTTACTCTGTCCATCATTCTTGCCCATGTCCTCACTCCTTCTCCGTAAAATAAGCCGGTACCATGCTCTATAGCAGTGCACCCGATGTTGCACCAAGGTACCACGTGCCAGACCTTAATTGTAGCAAGTACGGCTGTTAAAATCAAGAAAGAGGCGACCTCTGCCGCCCCTCCTCATTACACCACTTTCAGACTGTGCGAAACAACACACCGGCTGAAGTGACTATTTTTTCCAACGCTTAACCTGAGAAACGAATTGTAATCCATCTCTCCAAGTTACGTTAGCTTTATTTTTTCTTTTTCCGTACAAAAGCTGCCGTGCCGTTAGCAGCTGCACCTTTGCTCTTCTTCCGCTTGCGTCGTGGTGCTCCGCCTTCCTGAGCGCCACCAGGAGTTGCATTCTCTCCAATAAATACGCCGCTCGGCGAAGTGTTTTTGCGCCCACTTCCGCCTTTGCCACCTTTACCGCCGCCCTTGCCGGACTTAAAGCTTCCTTCACCGCGACCGCTGCCGCTGTTCAGGCCACTTCCTTGTCCACCGGTTGAACTAGTATCCGATCCACCCGATGTAGAGCTATATCCGCCTTTACCTGAGCCAAAACCAAAGCTCACCGCACCTTTGCCCCGGCCAGTTGATCCACCAGCATCACCCGCACGACGCTCACCTTTTGGTTTGCCGCCGCCTTTACCTGCGTAGCCACCAGATGAGCCTGCGCCCGCGCCTGCACTCGCTGCTCCACTACGACCGCCACGTCCACCTTTGCTGCTTTCTTCCGTTGATCTGCCACCACGGCTGGCTCCAGCAGCGGATGAGCCTCCTTTGCCGCCACGTGAACCGCTGAAACCACCCGGTCCACCCTTGGCACCGCCGCGACCGCCACCACTTGCTGGGCGTCCACCTTTACCGCCACGTCCACCACCGAAGCCGCCAGGACGTTCACCGCGAGGTTTCATATCTACCATTTCAAAATCAATCGTATACTCTTCCATGCTTACACGTGCCACACGGATCTTCACTTCATCACCGATGCGGAAGACTTTCGAGGTACGTTCACCAATCAGAGCCATATGCTGATCGTCAAAATGGTAATAGTCGTCCGTGAGCGCGCTCAAGCGAATCAGACCTTCAACCGTGTTCTCCAGTTCAATGAACATACCAAAGCTGGTCACACTGCTGATCATGCCTTCGAACTCTTCGCCTACTTTGTCGAGCATGTACTCGGCTTTTTTCATTTTCTCCGTATCCCGCTCAGCTTCTACCGCCACACGTTCACGTTCCGAAGACTGTTGCGCAATATCGGACATACGTGCTGCCAAATACTCCTGACGTTTCTCCGGCAAAGCACCATTATTTTCAATGACTTCGCGAATCACCCGGTGAATGACAAGATCGGGATAACGACGAATTGGAGACGTAAAGTGACTATAGAATTCTGCCGCGAGGCCAAAGTGACCTGACATTTCAGAATCATACTTCGCCTGTTTCATGGAACGGAGCATCATCGTACTAATCACGGTTTGTTCTTTCGTTTCTTTGATATCCTCAAGCAACGATTGAAGCGCCCGTGGATGAATCGCATTGCCACGTCCTTTGACCTGGTGTCCAAAATTCGCTGCAAAGGCGAGGAAGTTTTGCAGTTTTTCCTGATCCGGATCTTCGTGCACACGATAAATGAACGGAACCTTCAACCAGTGGAAATGCTCTGCCACGGTTTCGTTCGCTGCCAACATGAATTCCTCAATGATTTGCTCTGCGATCGAACGCTCCCGTTTCACGATATCTATCGGTTTACATTCTGCGTCCACAATGATTTTGGATTCTTCAAAATCAAAGTCGACCGCACCACGGCGCATACGCATAGCACGCAACTTCAAAGCGATCTCTTTCATCAGATGGAAATCATCTACCAGATCCTTATAACGCTCGAGCAATTCCGGCTCTTCACCTTCAAGGATTTTACGGACGTTGGAATACGTCATCCGCTCTTTGGTTTTGATTACACTTGTGAAAATGTCATGTTTTATAACCTTCATCTGGTCGTTAAACTCCATCTCACAAGACAGTGTCAAGCGGTCTACCTGCGGGTTCAAACTACAAATCCCGTTGGACAGACGCTGTGGCAGCATCGGAATAACCCTGTCCACCAGATACACACTGCATCCACGGTTGTAGGCTTCCTGATCAAGCTTGGAATTCTCCTGCACATAATAGCCAACGTCGGCAATATGAACACCCAGACGGTAGTTCCCGTTAGGCAGTTTCTCTACATTTACAGCATCATCCAGATCCTTGGCATCTTCGCCATCAATCGTGACAATGTTAAGTCCGCGCAGATCACGGCGACCCTGTTGTACAATCTCTTCATCCGTGATGGAGTCGGGTGCTTTTTCCGCCTCTTCTACCACTTCATCAGGGAAAGCTTCAGGCAACTGATGCTTGCGAATGACGGACAAAATATCAATACCCGGCTCATCCTTATGACCGAGAATCTCGATCACTTCACCTTCGGCAGCCGCACGGCCCTCCGGATAGCTGACGATCTTGGCTACGACCTTCTGTCCATCAACCGCCCCAGCAAAGTTGGTACGTGGGATGAAAATATCGCGATTAATCCGTTTATCATCCGGAATGACAAATCCGTACACCTCATGGCTCTGGAACACACCAACGACTTGTGTCACAGCACGAGTAACAATACGGACGATCTCACCCTCCAAGCGACCGCCTGAAGGTCCTTGAGATGTGACTTTAACCAATACCGTATCACCATTCATCGCACTTTTCATATCATTGGCGTGAATGTACACATCCGGGTGCTCCCGATCCTCAGGGATAAGGAAAGCGAAACCTTTGGCGTGAGCCTGTAAACGTCCACGTACCAAATCCATGCGCTCTGGCATGCCATAGCGATTGTTACGGGTCAGCAAAACTTTACCGGATTCCTCCAGCGTATTAAGCATAATCAAAAAGGCTTTGAAATCAGCTGCATCTTCAATAGCGAAGTGCTGTTCCAACTCCTGATAAGTCATAGGTTTATAAGCGGTTTCCCGCATGAAGTCGAGCAATTGTTGTTCTGTTATCATTAATATATTCACCTCGGGAAACATAAAAGTGTAAGCAAGTCTCATCTCTTTATGTATCGGAATTCTTACCTTTTTCATGCAATACAATATCATTGCTGTGAAGAGTGTAGTAGTACAACCATACTATCTCATACCCTAGTATACACGAATTCAATCCGGCCCATCCGTACTACGCAAAAAAACCGCGGTCGCCGGGCGCTCCTCTAATATCACGCTTTCACATATCTCTACAGACATTTTATGCGATACACGTGCTGTGCGCATCTGGAAAAGGACTACATCCGGAAATTTTCTGTACACATGACATTCATTATAGGGAGTGAGTTCGCGTAACGAATAAGCGAGGGACATACCATACATGATAGGGGTGTGTTGCATGTTAAGGAAGGAAAACCAAACAGAAGTGAGAAGAAGACCTAAAATCATGGAGTCTATAGATTAAATTCTTGGAAAAGTTTGGACGCGTAAGAATTTATTAAAAAACCCCCGTTTCTTCACGAAACGAAGGTTCATCAATTAAGCCATTAGCTTAAGCTATTCATTGAACAGCAGTTCCAATTCTTACTTGGAAGCCACCGTAACAACAATAGACAAAATCATAAATCCTGCACCCAGTACCACCGTTGCACGTTGCAGGAAGAGATCCAATCCGCGCGCTTTCGTTTTACCGAAAAGATGTTCCGCACCACCGGAGATGGCACCCGCCAAACCAGCGCTTTTCCCGTGCTGCAGTAATACTACAGTGATTAGACCGATCGAGAAAACAACGAGCAGCAATTTCAAAGCAATATCCATTCTTTCCACCTCCTACCCATGTGGGCATACATCTCACCATAAAAACAGTTACTTTAATTGTAACATAGCTATGGTTGTACTACAAGTAGTACAGGTTTTACAATGCCCTAAATTTCACCATCTGCGTGATCCTTACGTTATACCATTACTTCGTTGCAATAAAAAAGACAAGCCGGTTACCCGGCTTGCCCGTAAAAGCTGGATATCCAGCTTATTTTTTAAGGTTGTAGAATCCTTTAAGACCATTGTATTGAGCCAGTTCACCCAGTTGATCCTCAATGCGGAGCAATTGGTTGTACTTCGCGATACGGTCTGTACGGGAAGGAGCACCCGTTTTGATTTGACCAGCGTTAGTTGCAACAGCGATATCAGCAATTGTGCTGTCTTCGGACTCACCGGAACGGTGAGAGATTACAGCTGTGTATCCTGCGCGTTTAGCCATTTCGATTGCATCAAATGTTTCAGTCAATGTACCGATTTGGTTAACTTTGATCAGGATGGAGTTACCGATACCTTCGTTGATACCTCTGCCCAGACGCTCAGTGTTTGTTACGAACAGGTCATCACCAACGAGTTGTACTTTGTCTCCCAATTTCTCAGTGAGCAATTTCCAACCATCCCAGTCATCTTCGGACATACCGTCTTCGATTGTGATGATTGGGTATTTCTCAACCCATGAAGCCAGAAGGTCAACATACTCAGCGGAAGTGTAAGATTTACCTTCGCCAGCAAGTGTGTACTTACCATCTTTGTAGAACTCAGTGGAAGCAACGTCCATACCCAAGAATACGTCAACGCCTGGTTTGTAACCAGCTTTTTCAATTGCTTCGATGATTGTAGTGATTGCTTCTTCGTTCGAACCAAGGTTCGGTGCGAAACCACCTTCGTCACCTACAGCTGTGTTCAAGCCTTTGGAGCTCAATACGGATTTCAAGTTGTGGAAGATCTCTGCACCTACGCGAAGAGCTTCTTTGAAGCTTGGTGCTCCAACTGGAAGAACCATGAACTCTTGAACGTCGATGTTGTTGTCAGCATGCTCACCACCGTTGATGATGTTCATCATTGGTACTGGCAATGCTTTAGCGTTGAATCCGCCCAGGTAAACATACAACGGCAGGTCCAGAGCGTCAGCAGCTGCGCGAGCTACTGCCATGGATACAGCCAGGATTGCGTTAGCGCCCAGTTTACCTTTGTTTGGCGTACCATCCAAAGTAATCATCAATTTGTCGATACCCAGTTGATCCAATGCATCCATACCGATAACTTCTGGAGCGATTGTTTCGTTTACGTTTTTAACAGCTTGCAGAACGCCTTTACCGAGGTAACGGGATTTGTCACCATCGCGAAGCTCAACTGCTTCGTGGGCACCAGTGGATGCACCAGATGGAACGATTGCGCGTCCGATTGCGCCGGACTCCAGGTATACTTCAACTTCTACTGTAGGGTTACCGCGGGAGTCGAGGACTTCGCGAGCGTACACGTCAGAAATAATAGTCATTTGTGATAATCTCCTTTATAGTTGGGATTTAATTTTTGGACCAACTTGTGTTTGCTCTTATTTTACTACATCAGCAGAATCGTCTTCCAATCGCTGTTATCCCCTGATTTCTTTGAACTTATTTTCATAAGTTGAAATCATGTGATAAAGGCGAGCGCTTCGCTTCTTCAGACTATTTCTGCTGCCTTCGTTCAATGTGCAAACGCCAAACCGTCCAATTATATATGTTGTTGCGTAACTTATTTACGGGTAGCGATGACGGATGTACCTGTCATCTCAGCCGGTTTAGGCAATTGCATCAGGTCAAGGATCGTTGGCGCGATATCTGCCAGGATTCCGCCTTCACGCAAAGTTACATTGGCATCCGTAACGATGAATGGAACCGGGTTCGTTGTATGAGCTGTGAACGGACGTCCTTTCTCATCGAACACCATATCCGCATTACCATGATCCGCCGTGATCAGTACAACGCCGCCTTTGGCAAGTACTGCATCCACAACACGGCCCATGCACTCATCTGTTACTTCAACCGCTTTGATGGTAGGCTCCAGCATGCCGGAGTGTCCAACCATGTCAGGGTTAGCAAAGTTCAGAATGATGGCGTCATGTTTGTCTGCTTCGATCTCGCGAACACATGCGTCAGCCACTTCATACGCGCTCATCTCTGGTTGCAGATCATACGTTGCAACTTTTGGTGAGTTGATCAGTACACGAGTTTCGCCCGGAAGCTCCACATCACGACCGCCGCTGAAGAAGAAGGTAACGTGCGGGTATTTCTCAGTTTCTGCAATACGCAGTTGTTTTTTATTGTTCTGTACCAGAACTTCACCCAGGGTGTTGTCGAGGTTCTTCGGCGAATAAGCCACATAACCTTCAACCGTCTCGCTGAACAAAGTCAAGCATACAAAGTGCAAGCCCACAGGGAACTTCGGACCACGATCGAAACCGCGGAAATCCTGGTTCGTGAATACTTGCGACAACTGGATCGCACGGTCAGGACGGAAGTTGAGGAAGATAACGGAATCGCCGCTCTCTACCAAACCTACCGGCTCACCATCCGCTTTGACGATAACCGTTGGTTCAACGAATTCATCAAATACGGATTTCTCATACGATTCTTCAACCGCTTTGAGTGGGTCAGTGTATTTTGGACCATCTCCATAAACGATGGCACGGTATGATTTCTCAACCCGTTCCCAACGT
This sequence comes from Paenibacillus sp. FSL E2-0151, assembly GCF_037993015.1. Taxonomy (NCBI): domain Bacteria; kingdom Bacillati; phylum Bacillota; class Bacilli; order Caryophanales; family Paenibacillaceae; genus Paenibacillus; species Paenibacillus sp. FSL E2-0151. Next base: position 191,495 of record NZ_CP150308.1, on the reverse strand, counting down.
TTGTCACGGTCCATCGCGTAATAGCGACCTTGAACCGTAGCGATTTTACCTACACCGACTTCTTCAATCTTAGCGATCAGTTTCTGCATGAAGTCTTTACCACTGTCTGGCATAACATCACGGCCATCCATGAAAGCATGAATATAAACATCATTCATTCCTTCTTTTTTGGCCAGATCCAGCATAGCAAACAGGTGGTCGATGTGACTATGTACGCCGCCATCGGACAACAAACCGTAGAGATGAAGCTTTTTGCCGCTTTGTTTTGCTTCGCGAACAGCTTTGACAAGTGTTTCATTGTCGTAGAACTCGCCGTCACGAATGGATTTGGAGATACGGGTCAAATCCTGGTATACGATCCGGCCGGCACCAATATTCAGGTGACCTACCTCGGAATTTCCCATTTGCCCTTCTGGCAAACCTACAGCTTCACCGCAAGCAGTGAGTGTTGTATGTGGGAATTGGCTCATGAAACGGTCATAGTTCGGTTTCTTGGCTTGCGCTACCGCATTGCCTTCCACCGTGTTACGCAGACCAAAGCCATCCATGATGATCAGTGCTACAGGTTTTGGAGCTGTCATCTTACTTCGCCCCCTCAACAAGCGCGATGAACGAAGCCGGCTGCAAGCTGGCACCGCCAACAAGTGCGCCGTCGATGTCGCTTTGTCCGAGGTATTCTGTTACGTTCTCCGGTTTAACACTGCCGCCGTATTGAATACGAACTGCATTCGCTACCGTCTCGTTGTACAGATCCTTCACCAGCGTACGGATGTAAGCAATAACTTCATTCGCATCTTGGGAAGTGGAGGATTTGCCTGTACCAATCGCCCAGATCGGCTCATAAGCAATAACAACTTGTGCCGCTTGCTCTGCAGACAGACCTGCAAAAGCAGCTACTGTTTGCACTTTGCATACGTCTTTTGTTTGGTTCGCTTCACGCTCTTCAAGCGTCTCACCAAGGCAGAAGATTGGAGTCAAACCGTGACGGAATGCTGCATGCAACTTTTTATTGACAGTCTCATCGGTTTCCGCAAAATATTGACGGCGCTCCGAGTGACCAATAATGACATAATCCACACCCAGGTCTTTCAGCATCACGCCGCTGATTTCACCTGTGAATGCACCGTTATCTTCAAAATGAAGATTTTGTGCACCAATTTTGATGTTTGTACCTTTAACCGCTTCTACCAGGGATGGCAGATTTGTAAACGGTGCGCAGATTACAGTTTCTACGCCTTCAACTTCCGCTTTTCCTTTAACTTCCTGAATGAAGTCATTGGACTCGGAAACCGTTTTGAACATTTTCCAGTTACCTGCGATAATCGGTGTTCTCATGGGTTTCAACTCCTTCATGCTATAGACTACTAAAACTTACTTGTCGTTCAATGCCACTACGCCTGGAAGTACTTTACCTTCCATGAACTCGAGCGATGCACCGCCACCTGTAGAGATGTGGTTCATTTTGTCAGCCAATTTGAACTTCTCAGCTGCTGCTGCGGAGTCACCGCCACCAATTACAGTGTAAGCTTCTGTCTCAGCGCAAGCTTCCGCTACTGCACGAGTACCGTGGGAGAATGGCTCGATTTCAAATACGCCCATTGGTCCGTTCCACACAACCAATTTGGAGTTTTTGATTACATCAGCATAGATCTCACGTGTTTTAGGACCGATGTCGATACCTTCCCAATCTGATGGGATACCATCGATGTCAACGATTTGTGTGTTTGCTTTCGCACTGAAATCGTCAGATACTACGATATCTACCGGCAGGTAGAAGTTTTTGCCCAATTTTTTCGCTTTTTCGATAAAACCGAGAGCAACATCAAGTTTGGAATCATCCAGCAAGGATTGTCCAATTTCATGTCCTTGTGCTTTGAAGAACGTGTAAGTCAGACCGCCACCGATGATTACGTTGTCTGCAATGTTCAGCAGGTTGTCGATTACATCGATTTTGTCCTTAACTTTGGATCCACCAATGATAGCTGTGAAAGGACGCTCAGGGTTGGAGATTGCTTTACCCAACACTTCAAGTTCTTTCTCCATCAACAAACCGGACACTGCTGGAAGCAAGTGAGCGATTCCTTCAGTCGAAGCGTGTGCTCTGTGAGCCGCGCCAAACGCATCGTTAACGAAAACGTCAGCCAGTTCAGCAAATTGTTTTGCCAGTTCCGGATCGTTTTTCTCTTCGCCTGCGTGGAAACGAACGTTTTCAAGCAACAATACGTCGCCGTTCTTCAGTTCAGCGATTTGAGCTTTAACAGCGTCACCAACAGAACCGTCAGCTTTAACAACTGTTTTACCAAGCAATTCAGACAAACGCTCAGCTGCTGGAGTCAAACGCAAAGATTCAACCACTTCGCCGTTAGGACGACCCATGTGGCTTGCCAAAATGACTTTAGCGCCTTTTTCAATCAAGAAGTTGATTGTAGGAAGCGTTGCACGAATACGTTTGTCATCTGTAATTTTACCATCTTCGAGCGGCACATTGAAATCTACACGGACAAAAGCCCGTTTTCCTGTCAATTCGATATCGCGTACACTTTTTTTGTTCATCTGTATTTCCTCCGCACCCATGTATTTGGTGGACCAATCAAGAGCTAAAATCCCTCGTCAATCCTGGTGTTTTTGAGAAATTTGCAAAATGTAGATATATAAAGAGCGGAAACAATATAGCATCTGTTTCCGCTCTATGTTATTGCAGATATTACTTAATCATTTTTGCAAAGTGCTCCAAAGTGCGAACCAATTGTGCAGTGTAGGACATTTCATTGTCATACCAAGCTACAGTTTTAACCAATTGTTGGTCGCCAACAGTCAGAACTTTAGTTTGAGTTGCATCAAACAGGGAACCGAAAGTGATTCCTTGGATATCGGAAGATACGATTTCGTCTTCTGTGTATCCAAAAGTTTCTGGATCGGAAGCTTCTTGCATAGCTGCGTTAACTTCTTCAGCAGTTACTTTTTTGTTCAGAACAGTTACGAGCTCAGTCAGGGAACCAGTAGCTACTGGTACACGTTGAGCTGCACCATCAAGGATGCCTTGCAGTTCTGGGATTACCAGACCGATTGCTTTAGCAGCACCAGTTGTGTTAGGGATGATGTTTTCAGCTGCTGCGCGAGCACGACGGAAGTCACCTTTAGGGTGTGGAGCATCCAACGTGTTTTGGTCGCCAGTGTAAGCGTGAATTGTAGTCATCAAACCTTGAACGATTCCGAATTTGTCTTGCAGTGTTTTTGCCATAGGTGCCAGGCAGTTTGTTGTGCAAGATGCGCCGGAGATTACAGTTTCAGTACCGTCGAGGATTTCATGGTTTACGTTGTAAACGATGGTTTTCATGTCGCCAGTAGCTGGTGCGGAGATAACAACTTTCTTAGCTCCACCTTTCAAGTGTTTCTCAGCTGCTTCTTTCGTTGTGAAGAAACCAGTACATTCCAGAACGATATCTACGCCCAGGTCGCCCCAAGGAAGTTCTTCTGGATTACGGTTAGCCAATACTTTAACTTCTTTGCCGTTCACTTTGAAGAAGCCATCGTGTACTTCAACATCGCCATCGAAGCGACCTTGAGTTGTATCATATTTGAGCAAATGAGCGAGCATTTTAGCGTCAGTCAAGTCGTTGATTGCTACTACCTCGATGCCTGCTACATTTTGAATACGGCGGAATGCCAAGCGTCCAATACGTCCAAAACCGTTAATACCTACTTTAATCATGAGTAAGTTCCTCCCAAGTTTTGATTAATTTTTTATGAAACTTATATATTCAAGACAGACGGTGAAGTCCGTCAAGACAACAATAGTTGTGATGCAAAGTAAAACCTTATTCCATTTCAGCAACGATGACTTCGGCAGCAGCCTCATCAATAATCAGAATATCTTCCTGACCAAATCGTAACACGGAATGTATAGCAGCAGCTTTGCTTTTGCCACCTGCAATTCCAATCACAACATCGGTTCGTTCAATATCCTGAAGTCGCATACCCAGTGTAAGCATGGTATGTACCACCTTACCCTGATCATTAAAGTAATAACCGAAAGATTCAGATACGGCCCCTTGCTCCTGAAGTTCATCTATAATCTCCGTCGCAAGTTTGCGTCTTTTAGCCATCTCTACGGCATCACCAATTCCATGAATAACAATCCGTGATTGCCTGATCAGCTGCAGAATCTCCTGAACACTAGGGTCCTGGATTAATGATTCATAGGCATGATCACTGAGCAAATCCGGTACATGCAGGAGTTTGTATTGCGCCCCTACCCGTTTTGCCATTGTGGATGCGATCGTATTAGCCTGAATTTCAAGGCTTTCTCCAAGTCCACCGCGTGCCGGTACGAACCAGACACCTTTGAGCGATGTTGGCGGATTTAGTTGTTCTGCGACTTCGGCCGTTGTTGAACCGCCAGTAACGGCGACAACGTCGTTGTCACTCATGATATTGCCGAGAGCCTTCGCTCCAGCTCTGCCCAGTTCCCTTTTGGCAAATGGAGAAACGTCCGAATCACCAGGAACCACAACTACCTTTTGCAGACCGTAGGCTTGCTTGATGCGCTCTTCCAGCTCGGATAATCCGAACAGCTCTTTGGCTACGGGCTCTAACTGCTGCAGCAAATCATACCCTGCCTCGCTGATCTTCATTCCTGCACTGTCAATTTCAATAAGTCCCTGAGCCTTTAACAGATCGGTCTCAGCCCTCAGAACCCGCTCGGTCATCTGCATGGAATTAGCTAACGTTCTCCGTCCGATCACATCCGATAACATGATCTGTTGCAGAATCGTATACCTCTTTTTCAAGATATCCATGAGATCAGGCAGAAGCTGCTTTTGTACTTCTAAAATCGTTCGCATGCTTTCCACTCCCGCAAGTTCTCGTTCTAAGCTCTCTTTCGTGGCCCTAAAACGTCCCGGGTTAACTTTTTAAGTCCCACGTCTATTCTACCTAAAACTGACGTGACATGCAAGTGTTTCAACGTGTTATTTCGACACGCATTCAGCGTTTGTACGCGCCTATTTTCACAATCCTAGACTTTCATGATCTAGGACTAGCTCACGCATACCATATATAGAAGAAACAAATGAATTCGATCTACATATCGCTCAGAATCACATTTCATACGGCATGTCCAAAACCTCTAATAGCATTTACTTAAATGCACTCTTTATCCACTCTTCTTCATCATGATCATTTTTAGGTTAATCCAAACCAATACCACAACGAACTGCTTGCAATTAAATATTTCATGAGCTATAATCATTATTGCTGTCATATATTTAGAAAGCTACATAAATTGGTAGCAAATTAATGTGCGCCCGTGGTCCAATGGATATGACGTAGGCCTCCGAAGCCTGAGATCCAAGTTCGATTCTTGGCGGGCGCGCCATTTTTATTTAACAGCTCATAACCCATTTAACCAATGAAACCGGAAAGGTTTCTTTTTTTTGCAAGTTAGTTTGACTTTCTTTGACTTTTTGTTTGGAATTGTTTATTATGTGGGTAATACGGTAACAGTTTAAGTATAAACACCAATAACATTTACATTCCAAGGAGGTTTTTCACGTGAGTTTTATTCCAATGGTCGTTGAACAGAGCAACCGGGGTGAGCGCGCCTACGACATCTACTCCAGATTGCTGAAGGATCGTATTATTTTCCTTGGTAGCGATGTTAATGACGTAGTGGCTAATGCCATTATGGCACAGATGTTGTTCCTGGCTGCGGAAGATCCGGAGAAAGACATTCACTTATACATCAACAGCCCAGGCGGATCGATTACAGCCGGTATGGCGATTTACGATACAATGCAATTCATCAAACCGGATGTATCTACCATCTGTGTAGGTATGGCGGCTTCCATGGGTGCATTCCTGTTGAATGCCGGTGCAAAAGGTAAACGTTTTGCATTACCAAACAGTGAAATTATGATTCACCAACCACTTGGTGGTGCACAAGGTCAGGCTTCTGACATCGAAATTCGTGCTCGCCGCATCCTGAAAATGCGTGATACCTTGAACCGCATCATCTCTGAGCGTTCAGGTCAACCGCTGGAGCGGATTGAGAAAGATACAGATCGTGACTACTTCATGAGTGCTGCTGAAGCCGCCGATTACGGTATCATTGATAAAGTTATCGAAAACGTAGGATCACAAGGCATCTAAGTGTGACGTAGACCACGGTCTATGCGTTAACATAATCAACACCTAACGTAATCAGCAACATATAATTGTGTTGTCTATACGAGAAGAAGCCCTCATCATAATTATGATGGGGGCTTCTTTTTTCATTTTATAAGAAAAATAACTTAAGAGTGCATAATAATGATTCTTTATTTGGTTCCATTTACATTACTGAAAGGTTCTGTGCCTTTAGGGAGAAGCTCTTTGTACGTAAATGGCATTTCAGGGAAGCCTTCTGCGTACGCCGTATACTCATACAACTGGAAGAACACAACTACACCCGTTGGTGTCACATAGTAATCTTGATCTTTATTCAAACCTTTATAACCGTCGAGGTATCCACCGCGGGCTTTCAGTTGCTCACCCACTTTTTTACTCAACGTCTCGCGCATCGTTTTGTTATTTTGCAGCACATCATCTAACGTAAGCTCCTTACCTGTGTCCAGTGCAAAGGTGTGGCCCGTACGGTATGTCATGCCATGAGCGCCAGCATAATCTTCGTATCGTTGTGTAATGAGTCCCAGCACGCCTTTTTCGTTGTACGTCACTACATAGGAGCTCTCAAATGCATATGGACGGTTGGCGGTTGCACCGCCGAATTCAGATGTCTGTTTCTTGAAGTCAGCTACATAAGTATCCACTTCGTCTTTCAGCACTTTATTGATCGCCGCTTCAGCTTCTTTGCTGGCAAGTCCACTCACCTGTGGATATTGAACATCTACTTCAGCATTTTTTACAGTGACATTAACTGTTGCCGCTTTAATTTTAACGTTATTTTGTTTCAACTTGCTGAGTGACAACGTTTTGGTTTTGGCATCCCAATTCCCCTGTACACCCAGATAATCTCTCATTGCCGAGAATGGGATATATAATCTGCCGTTGATCAGCTTTGCGTCCACTTGAGGATAATAGTTGTTAATTCGAACACTCGGCTCGCCATCCAATAGGCTGATCGTCATCGTGTTATTGGCTGCTGTCAAAGCGTACTCTTTGGTTTTCGCATCATATTTCAGAGTCCCACCTGCCACATCTTTAACCGCCGTAAGAGATACCCAAGTTGAGCCACCTTGAAGAAGTCCTTTTTGAGTCAGTGTTTTTCCACCCGACTTCAGGGTCACCTCAGCTGTGGTTGTCACTTTCGAGGATACCGATGCCGCCTGAACCGAACTGTCCTGCCACACCGAACCGCTACCTACAATAATTCCTGCTGCGAGCAATGCACTTGTCCATTTTTTCCATGATGTCATATATAAAACTCCTCTCTGAATTCACAATTAGGGATCATTGCGTATGTAATCCTGACCTGATCGCATATCTCATACGCTCACCTCTCTATTATAATTAACCCGAATTCGGAAAGGTTTACAGCTCGAGTTACAATGTTGATGAATATCAGTAGGAAAATATATGGGGATATGACCTTTTTGTCACGAACAACTATACAAAAAAGATACCAATATACAACATTTCATGTTGCTTCGAATAAAGTTCCCTCCTATCTAACTTCATCAAAGTTTGCTTTTCCAACAAAAAAAGACTCTGTCCACAGGACAAAGTCTTTGTCATTATTTCATTTTACCCTTCAAATGACACTTATAAAGGTTACTTGAGCTTACAATCCTTAGTTCACTCTTGTTTATTTCATTTCATACGTGATATTCAGGATTGTACTTACTTTAACCTGGCCTGTTTCAATCTCAGTACCACCTGCTGTATCTTGTGCTTTGGACATCAACGCCTCGCTTGCATAGAATACAGGCACATTGGCATCACCTTGGCTTACGGAAAGAACAGCACCCAGTTGACGTTTAACTGCTTTTGCAATGGCGCCAGCTTTCACATCTGCATTGGCAACAGCTTTTTCAATCACTTGGGATTCATAACTTTCCGGATTTTCTACAGTAAAGCGTACGTTTTCAATATTGTTGGCACCCGCACCCGAAGCAGCATCGAGCAACTCGCCAATCTTGTCCATCTGACGATATGTGACTGTCAGCGTATGATGCGCTGTATATCCTTTAATTTGTTGTCCATCTTTTTCACTATACGTATAGTTGGGTTGTACAGAGAACTGACTCGTTTGAATGTCGTCTGCACTGATCTTCCACGTGTTCTTCAGCAAATTGGATACTTTTTGAACTTTGGCAGCATTCGCTTTTTGAGCAGATGCAGCTGTCTCTGCAGTACTGTTCACACCAATGGACAGATACGCGATATCAGGCTTCACCTGAATCTCACCTTTACCCACAACATTAATCACATTCTGTTGTACTCCCTGAACCTCTGCAGCGTAAGCATAGTTACCTGGTGCAACCCATGCTGTTCCTCCAAAAAGCAACGTACTTGCCACCAGCACCGCACCAAACGGTTTCATCCATTGTTTACCCATCACGATAGCCTCCTTATGTGTTAACATCTCAAACTTTAAACGATTTGATACCTTAACAGACGGGACAAATTCCATAATGTTGCACTTGACGATAGCATAAACGTGAAAAACGCAAAAAAGCCCCTTTCGGGACTTCTTCATTGGATTGATCATATCTTATTGGTTTTCGAGCTCTTCCTTGCTTACCAGACTAACTAAAGCGTTTACAGCCTGTTCGGCATCCGCACCTTCTGCACTAATCTGGATTTCCGTACCTGTGCTAATTGCAAGGCTCATGATCCCCATGATACTTTTTGCATTAACTTTTTTGTCGTCCTTCTCGACGAACACTTCAGACGAGTACTTATTCGCTTCTTGAACGAACAGTGCCGCAGGTCTGGCATGGAGACCCGTTTTCAAACGGACAACTACCGGGTGCTTTGTCATGGAAACTTACCCCCTATTATGAAATCTGGACATTAAATACACAATTATATTTAAACAACATTATACCATTAACCCGTGCAGGACACTAGAAGAAAAAACTCAGGGTGCTTTGACGGGCATTATCTTGCCCTATTTCATCTTTTGCACAGCGCATCCAATGACCTAAGTAAGTCCCCTAGATCCTTAACGGTTGACTTCCCCGACCTTTCTGTTCAGCAGAAACAGCCGACCTTGTTACTTTACCCTACTCCGTCTTAACCATAACGTTCTGTGCGTACTTTCTCAGCCAGCTCATCAATTTTACGAAGCCGATGGTTCACTCCCGACTTGCTGACTGTACCTTTAAGGAGCTCGCCAACTTCCTTCAAGTTAATATCCGGATGAGCTAGTCGAACCTCCGCCACCTCGCGAAGTTTCTCAGGCAGCGATTCCAAACCAACTTCCTTTTGTAACAACCGGATATTATCGATTTGTCTTACCGCGGCTCCAATCGTTTTGTTCAGGTTGGCGGTCTCACAATTGACAATCCGGTTAACGGAGTTACGCATATCTCGCATAATTCGTACATCCTCAAACTTGAACAAGGCCTGATGAGCACCAATGATGCTGAGCAGCTCAATGATTTTCTCGCCTTCCTTAATGTATAGGATGAATCCTTTTTTCCGTTCTATACACCGGGCATTCAGATGAAATTCATTGGCCAGGTCAACCAGTGCCTGACAGTGCTCTTCATACATGGACGCAATCTCCAGATGGTACGAGGAACCTTCCGGATTATTAACCGATCCACCTGCGAGAAATGCACCGCGAAGATAGGCCCGTTTACAACAGTTTTGCTGAAACAATTCCGTACTGATCCCTGGGGTAAAGAGAAAGCCCTCAGATACAATATGAAGACTATTGAGAATCTCCTGTACCATGGTTGGAATACGAACAATATATACATTGTTCTTTTTCAGCCGCATTTTTTTGCGGACCAGTAATTCCGTATGCACTTGAAAATGCTTTTTAAGCAGAGAGTATGCCCGTCTTGCAATCGCGGCATTCTCCGTCGAAATATCCAAGATCACTTTTTTATTCGATAACTGCACTGCACCAAGCATACGGATGAGGGCTGAAAGTTCCGCCTTTTCGCAGCACGGTTCGCTCTCGATCATGGTTAATTCTTTTTTGGTCTGTGCTGCAAACGACATGGGACTTCACCTCTTCCGTAACATCCAATTTTGTACCAGTTGGTAGATGTGATGACTTAACTTGTCGGCATCATGACGCAGATAGGTTTTGAACAAAACAAGTGTATCTGCAACCACCTGATAACCGGCACTTTCGAGTACATTCATATCCAGCACAACCGGTTTTGCTCCTTTTTCCGCATACTTATTTTGCACTTGCAGCGGAATGTCACCATTATTTACGATAACATAGTCGAAGAGCTGATGACCTATATGCTCGTGTACCGCCTTAAGGTGGTCACTTACCGTATAGTTATCCGTTTCTCCCGGCTGTGTCATCACATTACAGATAAACATCTTCACCGCATCAGCCTCTACCACAGCTTCTGCAAGCTTAGGTACGAGTAAATTGGGAAGGATGCTTGTATAGAGGCTGCCTGGCCCGATCAGAATAGCATCAGCTTGACGAATCGCCTCTACTGCCTCTGGCAACGGCTCCACGTGATCCGGTTCAAGGAAAACACGTTTGATGCGTCCACCCGCCTCAGGGATTTTGGACTCACCTGTAATAATTGTCCCATCTTCCATCTCCGCATGCAACACAACGGCCTGCCCGGCTGCTGGCAATACCTCACCTCGAACGGCAAACACGCGGCTAAGCTCCCGCACTGCGGTCACAAAGTCGCCCGAAATATCCGTCATTGCAGCCAAAATCAAATTTCCCAAGCTGTGGCCTGCAAGCCCCGCGCCTGTATTGAAACGGTACTTCAACATATCTGAAAGCAATGGTTCTACATCAGCCAGTGCCGTAAGCACGTTGCGAATGTCGCCCGGAGGCGGCATCTGTAGCTCATTGCGCAGGATGCCTGAACTTCCACCGTCATCTGCAACTGTGACGATGGCCGTGATATCCAGCGGCTTCTCTTTCAAACCGCGCAGCATCACGGATAATCCGGTTCCGCCGCCCATTACAACTATTCTCGGACGTTCTCTTCGTGGTCCGGCCTCTTTCATCCCTTCACCCTCTTCAATGACGGTCCCGGTCAGCGTCGCGATGGCTTACGGTAACAGCTTCTGTCTCACTGCTTCCCAACATCTTGCCCAAATATTCCGATATTGCTACCGAACGATGCTTGCCTCCGGTACAGCCGATTCCAATAATAACCTGGCTTTTGCCTTCCTTCCGGTATTGCGGAATCAGGAAATGCAGCATATCCAGCAGCTTGGTCAGAAACGCCTGTGTCTCTGGCCATTTCATAACATATTCATACACATCACTATTCTGTCCCGTATTCGGTCGCAAATGATCAATATAATGCGGATTCGGTAAAAAACGTACATCAAACACCAGATCAGCATCAATCGGAATCCCATACTTGAATCCAAACGACGTAATATTCACCGACAGCATTTGGCTCTCGAGATGAGAAAAACGGGATATGATACGTTCTTTCAGTTGAGCAGGCTTCATTGTACTTGTATTCAGTACCTGAGTCGCAGAGTTTTTGAGTTCCTCCAACATCTTGCGTTCCAGTCGGATGCCGTCCAGCGGCATGCCCTCAGGAGCCAGTGGGTGTCTGCGCCTGCTTTCTTTGTAACGCTGAACAAGTACAGAGTCTGTAGCATCCAGGAATAAAATTTCGCAATGAATGGTAAAATGATCTTTAATATAGTTCAAAGACTCGGACAGAGCCGTAAAGAATTCACGCCCGCGCAGATCGATAACCAATGCAACCTTACCAATCTTGCCGTTTGACTGTTCAATTAGTTCCGCAAATTTCGGAATCAATACCGGCGGCAGATTATCCACACAGAAGAAACCCAGATCCTCCAGGCTTTGTACTGCAATGGTTTTACCTGCTCCGGACATGCCCGTAATGATAATGAGCGTGGCGCCTGTGCCTGGTGATCCTTCACCTTCAAGCATAAATGTCCCCTCCTTATCATATTGCTGTCTTCATATATTGTTACGAGGATACTAGGAACGCAAGAGAAGACCTGCTGCACCCACAATACCTGCATTATTACCAAGTGTAGCTTCCAGAATCTGAACCCCATCTTGCAACGGTTCTGGCGTCAGCTTAGCAAACACAGTACGGATTTCATCAAACAAGAAATTGCCCGCTTTGGATACGCCGCCACCGATGATGAACATCTCCGGGTTAATGACAGCTGCTACAGTAGCCATGGACTTGCCCAGGTAAAAGGCCGCACGATTCACAATGCGCTGTGCCACTTCATCGCCTGCCTTGGCAGCTTCAAATACTTCTTTGGCTGCAATCTTGTCGACGAGTGCCAGTGACGTATGATCCCCGCGCTCTACGGCATCCTTTGCCATACGGATAATACCCGTTGCAGACGATACTGTTTCTACACATCCCATTTTACCACAACCGCATTTGATGGCTTCCAGATCAGGTACAACACTGATATGACCCAGTTCTCCCGCCATACCGGAGAAACCCTGATAAATGTTACCATTCAGGATCAAACCTCCGCCAACACCCGTACCGAGTGTATAACATACGCAGTTGTCTACGCCTTTGCCGGCACCTGCCCAGACTTCACCCAGTGCAGCCACGTTTGCATCGTTATCTATTTTGATTGGCTTGCCCAGACGTTCTTCCAGAATCGAACGAATGGCCACATTCCGAAATCCGATGTTAGGGGCATGAACGATAATTCCCTCGCGTACATTCGTGAAACCGGCCACTCCAGCACCTACACCCTCAAGCTGTTCCCAACTGTAAGGTGATTCGGCTACGATATGTCGGACATACTTCTCGATGTTGGCGATGACCGTGTCTACGCCCTTATCCACTTCAGTCGGTCCTTCATACGTATGCATTAGCTGACCTTGTTCATCGCATATACCGACCTTGATTGCTGTTCCGCCGAGATCGACCCCAACGTAGATTTTCTCAGACATGCTGCAAGCCACCTTTATCTATCTAAAATAGTTTAAGTCCTACGTACCAACTATAATTGAAGGATACGCCTGGGTCAAGACGAGAAGACCTCTAGTACCTCCTGCTCCGCCGGGGTTGTGAACCACATCACGCACCGTTTTTGAATACGTATACATCCTCATTACCTTCATTTATAAACGCACGCTTTATTCCTTCCTCCCCATAACAGAGGAAGCCTCAACTCATGATATTGCATCTTCACTCGTTCCATTCATAAAAGATGATCTTCGCCCCCTCAGAGTGGTGACTCGTCTTATGCACCCCGCCACCTGTCATTCTTACGCAGAAAGCTATCTAATGACGGTATTGCCAACAAAAAAAGAGCCTTCCATCCACAGGAAGACTCCCTTACTTTTATGAAAATCTGAAATTGTAGAAATTGGGCTGACTCAGTTGATTTTTCTACGTTATAACTTCGTTTCCACACGTACCGGCTCTTCTGTCTTCTCCATCTTGTTCACATCCAGAATATCAAGCAGGAAGACAAAAATCGGAATACCAATGATCAGTCCCCAGATCCCCAGGAAGTGTTGCGACAGAATTAGTACGATAAAGGTGTAGAACATTGGCAATTTGGTCTTGTGTGCCATCAGTTTTGGATTCAGGAAGTACGTCTCCAAAGCATGAATAACAATAATCATGATGATCACAATAATGCTTAATTTCAGTCCACCCATCTGATACCCAATCAGACAGAGCGGTACAAGTGAGATGATAACCCCCGCAACGGGAACCAGACTGAGCATGAACACCAGAATGGTCAGAGCGAACAGATACGGGAAACCCAGAATCCATAAGCCCAGTATCGTCAGTACTGTATTAAACACCGCAATAAGAAGCTGCGCCTCAATGACTTTACCAAAAGAAGATACGAATTTGTCTCCCAGATAAGCAACTTCATTGTAGAACCATCCGATTTTACTTGTTTTAAACTTGGACGTGAACTTGGATATCTCCTGCTTTTGCAACAAGAAGAACAGACTCAGAATGATAACGAGCAGAATAAACTCCAGCCATTTGCTCAAAGCGAAAATATATTTCAATGCATCATTGGTGTAATTTTTAATATCGAATGATTGAAGATAACCCGCAATTTTGGATGCAAAATTATCACCGTCTGCACTATCCAGAAATTTCATAATCTCGTTCGTCAACTGAACAACCTGATCCACGATCCGTGGTGAATATCTGGAAATGCCAAGCACAATGACTGCAATCACAATCATATAGAGTAGGATGACAACAACTTTATAATTGATTGGAAACAACCGATTTAAACCACCTGTAATGAAATGCTGTAACCTGTTCATGACATACGTCACCAGGAACAACAGCAGAATCATGTGTAGCATACTCCCCATACTGAACAAAATTAAACAGAACAAGAGCAGGATCAAAAATCGTCTCACTGTCGCATTCTGTAACCAATCTTTTATCATTTCCCCCAAAATCTTCACCTCACAGCTAATATGCCCTATATGTATACGATCTCATGCCCACTGTAGTTTCAAAAAAAGAGAAGCCTTCCGGCTTCTCTCATTTCATGAGACTTCCCGTTGTCTCTTATTCCCAGCATATGCCTAACCTCACGCATGTAATGCTTATTTATCCAACGTTTCGCTCCAATCATGGACAATGCTTCCTTCAAGGAACTTCTCACAATCCATCGCGGCCATACATCCTGATCCTGCAGCCGTAATAGCTTGACGATATTTCGTATCCTGAACATCACCACAGGCAAATACACCTGGAATATTGGTCTCCGTTGTTCCGGGTTTAACGACAACATAGCCATGTTCGTCCAGTGCAATCGCATTACCCAGGAATCCGGTATTCGGTGTGTGACCAATGGCAACGAATACGCCATCTGCTTCAAGCAACTCTTCCTGCCCCGTCTCGTTGTTGCGCACTTTCAGCCCTTTGACACCCAAAGCTTCTGGTACGACCTCGAGTGGAGTACGGTTCAGCGCCCACTTCACCTTTTCATTGCTGCGAGCCCGATCCTGCATAATCTTGGATGCACGTAATTCATCCCGGCGGTGAACCAATGTCACGTCTGTTGCAAAACGAGTCAGGAAACTCGCTTCCTCCATCGCGGAGTCTCCACCGCCCACGACCACGATTTTTTTGCCTCGGAAGAAAAATCCGTCACATGTCGCGCATGTACTTACACCACGTCCCACATTTTCCTGCTCGCCCGGAATACCGAGGTAACGAGCGGAAGCACCTGTGGAGATAATGATCGATTCAGCTTCCAGTTCACCGATTCCTCCAACTTTGACCTTGAAGGGCGGTTTGCTGAAATCAACCTCTTCCACCCAACCGTTTTTGAATTCCGCTCCAAAACGTTCAGCTTGCTTACGCATGTTGTCCATCAGTTCCGGACCCATGATACCTTGCGGGAAACCGGGGAAATTCTCAACTTCCGTTGTCGTCGTCAATTGACCACCCGGCTGAAGACCTTCGATAACCAGTGGTTTCAGATTAGCACGAGCCAGATATATCGCTGCTGTCAGACCCGCAGGTCCCGTTCCGATCACAATCGTTCTGTATTTAGACATATAGATACAGCCTCCTTAATTAAGGTGAGAATGTGTTGTACTAGCGATGAACTTGCCAAGATGATATCCTACAGGCGTTTACGAAGCCCATTCGTTAAGTTTACCCGTTTTCCCGGTTGTTGTATCCTTCACCTGTTGATGTCTTTCTGAAAACGAGTTGAAGCGAACTTTCTATACTAGTGGTGGCTTGCTGTTACAAACCGAATGAATCTGTTTAGCATACTTGCTAACCGTTGATGCCGATATCCCATACCGCTCAGCAATGCTTTGATAGGTAACGGGCCGACTGTGATTCTTCGCTGCCAAGTATTCAAGTCCTGCAGCCCAACCCTCAATCTGCTTCGTACCCGGAAACTCCGGATGTACCCGGGATACATAATCCGTCCAGAGCCGTTCCATCTCTTGCTGCAACTCAGCCTTTGCTTCAGACATCTGTAACGCACGATCAACAACAGCCTGCCAATGGGAGGTTGATCCAGTGTCCGATTGCTCTGATGTGGATGGAACCTTCCCAATAGACTTCAAGGCTACAGGAGAAAAGGGTCGAACCACCTGAGAATTCCGATCCTCATGTTCAGCCGATTTCAATCCGTTCAGTACAGTCTGTGCTGCCTCAAGCAGATCCTTTTCTTCTCCAGTCTCTTCAATAAAGGATTGCAGAGCCTGCTGCACCTCATAGTCACCGATCATCCCAAGCGCATGAATCACCTGTAGCTTGGTTGCCCGATCACCATGACGCAATGCCCAGAAGAAAGATGAGCGAATCAGTGGATCATTTTTCATTTCTTCAGGTATGCCACTACCATAGTTCTCCCACTGTCTGAATTGCTCATCAAATGGTAGATGATAATGATAACTTAGCTTCTCTGGCTCTTGCTCGCCTTGTTTTACAGCCTCAAGACCTGACAGATAATACCGGGATACTTCGGAACCCGGATCAAGCTTGGACACATGATGCCATAAACGCTCAGCAGCATCATATCGTTCTGTATTATAAGCCGCCACTGCTGCATAGTGAGCAAGTGCCGGATCAGCAGCTGTCTCTTCGTCCTTGAGCAAACGCCGGAAGTGAACATAAGCCGTATCGTGTTGGCCCAGAATTCCCATCGTTGTCGCCAGTTTGTAGACTTGTTCGTGCTGGAAGGGCACGATGACCCGCAATTTTTTGATCAGAAGCAAAACCTGATCAGCCCGGTTCTCATTTTGATGGAAAATGGCCAAATTACAGAGTGCATGCAGATTACCTGGTTCCTGTTCAAGCACTTCGGCAATGGTCTCTTTTGCTTTGGGAAACAGACCCATATAATAGTAGGCGAGTGCCAGATTGTTACGGGCAGCCAAGTAATCA
The DNA here is from genome assembly GCF_037993015.1 of Paenibacillus sp. FSL E2-0151. NCBI lineage: Bacteria > Bacillati > Bacillota > Bacilli > Caryophanales > Paenibacillaceae > Paenibacillus > Paenibacillus sp. FSL E2-0151. The sequence continues at coordinate 174,462 of NZ_CP150308.1, read as the reverse complement.
GGATAATCAGAAGACATGCCTTCGAGCAATTCAGCAGCCTGTGCAAATTTTCCTTCTTCCAGCAGTTCCCGTGCCTGATCGTGCTCCACTACACCTTTGCGTGATTTGATTCGATTCAGTTTGGTCGGACGATCCAGCTCATAGTACAGAAGCTCCATCATCTCTTCGGCTTCCGTCATGAACTGACCTTGGGTGTCCTCCTCCAGATAGGTAACAAGTGCTTGCTCGGCTTCCTCAAACCGATCCATATTTGCATAATTGTTCGCCATATAAAAATAACATTCCGTCATTGACGGATCTACCACTTCCAGCACGTTAGCCAGAATGGCATTGGAGGCTTCGTAATCCCCCTTCTCCGATAATATACCCGCCATATTACAATGATTTACCGGATTTTCCGGTTCGTATTCAACAGCTTTGCGAAAATATTTTAATGCCTTGTCGACATGATTTCGGTCCAGCGAGCGGACAGCTCTTTCAAAAAAGAAAGAAGCATCCAAGTGAATCGGTATAATATTGGCAAGGTGTCCCTCAGCCCGCACTAGCTTGCCCTTCATCTTCCAAGGCACCTCCTCTTTGCATTTCATTCATACTCTTCAGTATACCACATCTTAAGGCCCACTTCTCAATATGTAGTTTCATGTCGTTTATGAAAAAAATGCAAAAGAAGGTGATATTCCATTTTGCGGAAACCTATCACCTTGGAGCGTTGTTTATTCAAAGGAAAACCATGTTTACCTAGAGACTACTACACTCACTTACCATAGGCTCTCTTTGCAGTATTGCATTAGTCTATTCTTGTCGGTTACGCGGCATCTAACTGGATTCGGTCCGGTTATACTAATACGAGTGTAGTCTATGGTATTATTATCCTTATTGTCCTTTTTAGTGGTTTATCTCCATAAAAAATCAAACAACGTATATTAGCTCTGACGGTCAGCCTCTTTTTCGCGTATGTAATAAAAAATAAATATTTAAAGGGGATGTTATATTGAGGATCTCAAAGATAAAACCACTTATATTCATCTTAATATGCTTGTTTGCTTTGAATGGATGTTCAAAAGATATAGAAAACATAGAAAATAAGTTCACATTAGATGATGTACTGAGAGCGCTCGAGTCTCAAGAACTGGATTTAGTGTCCTTTGGTATAACCGGGTATCCTTTGAAATTAGATGATGTTGTACCTGAGGTGTACTCCGTTGAAGTGCCCGTAGAAGAAGAACCATATAGCCCTGAATTTATACATTTTTATATTTTCAATTCTGAAAAGGATCGCATCAACGGGACAAAAGAATTCAATAAACACATGGAAAGCGCCCAATTTACAACATTCCCTTTTCTATATGAGAAAGGAAATATTTTTATCGTTTACTGGAGCAAAACCAAAGATGATCCTCTGTTCACTAAACCAATCGAAACTGCGTTAGAGCAACTGAAATGATCATAGTTCATACATTACTGGACTGAGCTGGACAGTGGGAATATCATTTTAGAACGTTAATTGCAGTCGTTCGTAAAAAAAGAAGACCGAGCATTTGGGCTCGGTCTTCTAACTATTATGGCTTAAATATCTAATAAATCTAGATTTTCGACGCCATCGAAGGAGAAAGTGAAATATGAAGGGTTTTATCAAACGGCGTCATGAAATTGACCAGCACAACCTTACACTTGTCCGGCAGTTTTGCCTCACGTACCGTTGCCGCCAGATGACCCAGTTCGCCCCCAGTGATCTCCAGCCAGTCTTCTCCGCAGGTATAGCGTAATGTACCGCCTTTCCACAAATAGTGACCCTCACTCGTTTCAATCGCGTCCTCACAGGTCAGCTCACCTTCGCTTCCGAATACAAAGGATAACTGCATCATAATGTCCTCCGGTTCCTGTCCAGATAGATGCATGTTCCATCCGTTTTCCGTTGGCTGTAATTCTGCTCCTACACGGAATGTCTGCTCATGAGTAAGCTGACGACTCTGATGAGGTAACAAATACCATGGACTTATATCTGATGCAGCCGATTCTGGCAGCAGGTTCGCAGGGATTGGGCCGTAATAACCTTTTTTCTGCTCACCAGTTAGTCGATAGCCTTCGGACAGCCTCGTCATTTGCTGCATAGGTACATACCCTGGATTAAAGTATGAGGCCAGTTGCACAGCCAGCAGGCGCACCTTGCCATGACGAAGCGCGAAGAAAGAAGGAACTTCTGTCATCACAGTCACACTTGTAGCATCATCCCGAATTCGGGCTACCGGAGCACCAAAATCCGTATGCATCCGACTGTGCGAAATACGACCGTGATGCCCTACTGCGTCCATCTGCTCCAGATATTCTCCCCGTACAAAATGTTCATTCAGCATGACCTCATACTGTTCCGGTAATGCATCACGTGTGTCATTGGTCTGTTGAAGCTCCGGCTCAAGCATTAATCGAATGAGCGTATTCACCGAACATACTCCCGGATCTGTCAATGTATCTCCAGCCCAGGCTGCCATACCGGCTAAGAGTGGATCACCGTCCAGCCGAGCCAAAATGGCATAAGGCAGATAATAAGGTGACAGATCATGAACACTGCCCAGATCCTGTCGCCCTGAATAATCCGTAACAATTTCACCCGTTGGATGGACCAGATACACCATCATGCGGAGATTAAGCCTCACTGGTTCCAGCAGTTCAGGACGATTGAGCAGGCGCGCAGCATGAATTAACATGATGTCGCTAACTGCGCTGTATATCCCATTGCTCCGTTCTGTCCACTCCCCATCAGGTGTAATATCCATGCCTTCATCCATCCACTGCTCTGCGCGCTGCACAGCTTCCTCCAGATCAAATATTTCATGCAGGAAACCAAGCGCCGCGCATAGCACCCAGCGATGATTGGGCGTATGACAACCTCCCGTAAGCATGGTTGGGATTGTCCGTTCCAGAAACAGCCTCATATTGTTCAATACAGGTTGAAGCGGCTCCCATTCTTGTTGCTGAAGAAGCTGATACAACTGTGAATACCCTACAACGACAAATGCAGTATCTGGAGGGGAATGGTAATTGGTCCAGCCAGGCGATATTGAACCGTCTTCATGCTGGAAGCGGAGTACAAATTCCGTAGCTAACAGCAGTCGATTTAACAACGATTCATCCCGGTAATAGATAGAGTCCGGATTGGAGAGCGCAGCTCCCCAGTAACACATATCCGTGGGCGTTCCAGTCGTATGGTTGACCCAGGCAACACCTGTGAAGGGATCAATTGTCCCTCCATAGTAACGGCTTTCCGGGTCAAGCATCTGCCGGGATATGCCTCTTTCTACCGCTCTGTCATTACTGTCCACCAGTTGTTTGTACATGTGCAGTCCCCTCCATACCAATGCATTCTCCCGATGTGCGGAGTATGTTGCTTCAGTGCCTTCAATTCAGACCGGAAGCCTACTCATACCGCCCGTAGGTGAGTTCATTTTTCTCGTCAGTATATATCATATTTCTACAAAAGTCGCTAGAAAACCTGTGCTTGTTTTACTACATATTTATGGGTCTCCGTCACTGAGAAAACAGTCGTTAAACACATGCTGTGAACATGCAAACTGTTTCCCACATCACCGCGCCTACTCTGTCACTCCAAGCTTCTTCATTAGCAAGTCATGACTCTCATGAATCTCTTCTGCCTTACAGGCAGACTTCAACTCATACACCTTCACCTGTGCCCGGCGAATCATCGGCAGATAGGCATCATAGAAGTTCATATCCTTACTGTGTACATACGGGCACCAGTGATCCGAGAGACCAAGCGTCTCATGGATATGGACCCCTACGATATCATCCATCAGGCCCCGCATTTCTCCCACACTGTCATAAAGGCCCATTCGGTCCATCATTATGGCATGACCGGTATCGTACCAGATACCAACCGGAGCCCCTTTGAGGGCCGTGATGATGGTCTTGGCTTCGGCAAGGGTAGGAATCTGTTGTGGTCGGGATCTTGTCTCGATGCCAAAACGAACATCCAGACCTTTAGCTGCCGCCCGATTGCATACCTCATCCAGACTGGCGATAATTTTCTCCACATACCCTGAACTGAGGGCTTCCCGCCGCTCCATCAATTCAGCCCATTTGCTCCGATACTTCGGTGAGTCCGGACCTTCCTCGTTATAGATCTTTCCAAGGTCTTTGCTGATATCCTCAGGAAAAGGTACCTCTCCCGGGTGTACAACAACAGCTTCTCCACCATAACGTTGGGCATATTCAGCTGACTCTACCAGCAATTCGATCGCCCGCTTACGTTTCACTTCATCTTCGAAGCCGAGCAAGATGGAATCCGTACCGTAGTCTGGATCAGGGTCATGTGGAAAGGTGTTGTGGACACTAGAAATTCCGATCTCTCCACGCTCAATCATGGGCTCAATCGTCGTGAGCATCTCCTTCGTCACATTATAATTGAGCTCCACCCGACGAAAGCCGAGATCCGCAATCTCCCGAATCATATCTTCCCCTATGGGATGTTTCCTGATGTTCCAACATGTCGAGAATGAGTATTCGCCCTTGTCTTCTCCCTGCATATTCATTTCCTTCTCCTTCCCCTGATATCAGTTCTTGTGTGTACGGGGATCACCCAACATTATCCTTTAACCGCTCCCAGCATCGCACCGCTGACGAAATACTTTTGCAACCATGGATATACCAGTAGGATAGGTACTGTTGCGAACACGACCGTTGCAGCCTTAAGACTCTCTGGAGTTAATCTGGTCCGGTTGGCACCTTCCATTAATGTAAGCTCACTAACCATGTTGTTCTGTACCATTTGATAGAGCTTTAGTTGAAGTGGATATAGCTTCGGATCCGTGATGTACATCAGGGAATCCTGAAAACCATTCCAGCGTCCAACCGCATAGAACAAACTGAGTGTAGCGATTACTGGCATGGATAATGGCAGAATAATTTTAAAGAGCGTGTGTACATGTGAGCTTCCGTCGATCTCAGCCGATTCTTCTAAGCTCTCCGGTATCCCACGGAAGAAGGAGATCAGGATAATCAAGTTAAACGGACTCACTAATCCTGGTAGAATCAAAGCCCAAACGGAATTCAGCAAATGCAGGTCACGAATCAGCAAATATTCGGGAATAATCCCTCCGCTGAAGAACATGGTGATGATGATGACGTACATAAACATTTTGCGACCTTTTAATTTTTTCTTCGTGAGCGGGTACGCTGCAGCAATGGTAAACAACATGCACAGCGCTGTCGTAGCTATCGTAAGAACCGTGGTGAAGCCTAGTGAATAGATCATGGAATGATCCGAAAATACTTGCCCATATGCATCCCAGTTAAATTCCTTTGGGAAGATGGTTACTTCACCTGATGTAATGGCCCGGTTCGAACTTAGCGATATCGCAATCGTGTGCAGAAACGGAGCAAGACAGAATATAACAAATAAGGTGATAAAGGAGACATTGACAATATCAAAAATCCGGTTCGAGGTGCGGTCACTCATCTGCGCACAACTCCTTTACTGATGGTCTATACGTTCAACAAACCAAATGTAACAAATTTTATTATTTCCCTAAAATTATAGTATTCCTTCACCGGTTGTTTTCTTCGAGATATAGTTTGAGCCGAGTACAAAGATCAATCCGACAACAGCCTGGAATAAGCCGACAACCGTTGCAAGTGTATACTGTCCAGACTGTATACCCATTCTGTATACAAAGGTACTGAGTACATCGGAATATTCACGAACAGCCGTATTACCAATAACATAAGGCCGGTCAAAACCGATGCTGACCATATTTCCGAGATTAAGGATAAGCAAGGTTACAATGGTTGGTTTAATACTTGGCAGTGTAATATGCCAGATTCTCTTCAGCCGCGTTGCACCATCAATCTCAGCTGCTTCGAACAATTCCTTGTTAACGCCGGTTAATGCAGCCAGATATAGAATGGTTCCCCACCCAGCACTTTGCCACACACCTGTGAACAGGTAAGTAACAAGCCAAGGGTTTTTCTCTGTCAAAAACGGAATTGAATTTAGGCCCATACTTTCCAGAATACCGTTTACCATACCGGATTGATTACCAAACAATTGGTATACAATTCCCCCGATGATAACCCAGGAGATAAAGTGAGGAATGTACAAAATGGTCTGTGAAATTTTCTTAAACCATTTAAACCTTACCTCATAGAGCATAATGGCCAGAATGATTGGAGCAGGGAATGAAACGATCAGATCAAGAAAATTCAGCATAAATGTGTTACGTAGCGTAGTGTAGAAGTCCGGCATTGCAAATACCTCGCGAAAAGCATCAAAACCGATCCATTCACTACCGTTAATACCTTGAAACAGGTTAAAGTCTTTAAAAGCGATCTGCACACCGTACATTGGTCCGTATCGGAAAATGATAAAATAAATAAGGGGTAGTGAAATTAGCGCATACAGTTGCCAGTATCTCTTCAAGTATGTGGTCATGTCTCTCTCTCCTCCTCACAAACGAAGAAACGCTATGCCGCCATCCAAGAGACGGCACAGGCTTCATCGAAACACTTCAATTTACACACATTTTGTTCAAACTTATTGTTCAGCAGCTTCCAATTCTTTTTTCAGCTCTGTTCCACCCAAGGACATGTAGTCAGCCATTTCTTTTTCAAATACAGCATCGAATTCTTCAGGTTTTGCCATCGCTGTTTTTACGATAATAACGTCCAATTTATCTGTCAGTGCTGTGCTATACTTCATCTCTGTCTGAATTGGCTTGCTGAAGACAATTGGTCCAACAGTATCTGTGTTTGCAACTTCAAGTGCTTTTTTCAAAATTTCCTGATTCGCTGGAGGGAATCCCATGATCCAAGCTTTTTCATTTTGTGCTTGATCACCAAGGTTTTTACCGTTCGAAATAATTGCGGTATCTCCTGCATTGAACAGACGATCTTTTGCTTCTTGAGTAGCGTCTGCTTTAGCAACCGGAATGCCGTCTACCAGATCATAGTTCTCGCCTTCCACACCATCATAAATGGCAGTGAGGTTTTTATCGGAAGCCATCCAATCCAGATATTTAATTGCTTCTGCCGCACGTTCGCTGCTCTTCGGAATCATGATGTACATACCATTCGAACCATAACGAGACTTGATATGTTTTCCATCAGCATTCGCATTGGTGTATGCATCGAGCGGAGCCAAGTTGCTGTCCGGTTTGTTTGTTTTCAACAGATCATAAGATCCATCTGGCCAGAAAATAGAGTCCACATCTTCAGAGAAGAAACCAGTATTTCCATTTGCAACGTCTTTGTTTAACTGGGTTTTATCCTTATCCAAGCTGAAATCCTTACTGATCAATCCTTCGTTGTATAGCTTGTTCAAGAACTGCATGGATTCTTTGAATCCTTCATGCAGAGGCAGTTCATAGCGTTGAGCATAAGTCTTATCACCAGCGATTGGCTTAATGAAAGAATAGATGAGTGGTTCATAGGAAGCTGGTGCAAGCGCAAAACCCATAGGAATGTTTTGACTTCCCACATTGCCAGGATCTTTTTCTTTAAAAGCTTTCACTGTGTTATACAACTCATCTGTTGTTTGAGGTGCTGGCATTCCCAGCTTATCTAACCAATCTTGACGAATGAAGGAGCTGTACCGCGCTGTAATCGCACGTTTACCCGGTATAGCAAACTGCTGTCCCTCCACTTGACCAAACTTTAATGTATCTTCGCCCAAAAACTTTTTCAGATTCGGTCCATACTGATTAATCAGATCACCTACATCTGTCAACCCGCCTTGTTGTGCATAGCGGTAAAACACGCTGGAGTCATAAACGAAGACAATATCCGGAACATCCGAAGCACTAGCCATCAGGACATTCAGCTTGGTTACTTCCTCAGAACGTTGAACAGGTACGAACTGTACGTCAATGTTGTTCGGATCACCAAAGTTCTTTTGAATCATTTGAGAGATAAAGTTATTTGAGATCGTGTACTGAGAAGGTGTTTTACCACGGTCGAAAAGCTCCACCTTTAATGTGACGCGTTTTCCATCGCCAGATGCCCCACCTTCTGCTGATTTGTTATCAGCAGATGAGCACCCCGCAAGTAGTGAGACGCCCATTACTGCTGTAAGCGCCAAACCCATCAACTTCTTTAGACTCCCTTTTCTTGTCATTCCGTTCATCCCCTTTGGCTTTGCGTGAATGTTTTTGAAGCTTGCTCTGAGTATTCCACATCTCTCGTCTTTCTTACAATAAACTAGTTTCGTAAGCGTTTACATACGGATTATGGTTTATACACTCTGATTATTATCGCAGACTGACTATTTTCCAACCCCTTGCTGCTAAAGGCTTTAGTGCTAGTCTGCCCCCTCTGACACAGAACACTCTGCTCATATTCGGATAAACCATTTTCACATACTGCTTATATTCGTAAATAGAAAAAAGTGGGAATATCCTTGTAATCTCGCACACAAGTAGTTACTTCCCTTTCAGTTTATAACTGAATAATACAAACAGGGTGAATCCCAGACTGTCCGCTCTCTCAGTGAAAAGCGACTGCCTAAAACTCACCCTGTATTTACTTAAGCCATGAACATCTATATTCTTGTCATTCTTCGAGATCAAGGTGTTCACGTTTCAAACGACGATAATCCCCTGGTGTAATACCCATCACCCGTTTAAACACACGGCCTAAAGTAATCCCGTTCGCGTATCCTACTTTCAAAGCAATGTCCTGCAAGGAATGATCCGTTTTTAACAGAAGCTGTTCGGCCTCCTTCATGCGAAGCTCTGTAACAAAATCAACAAACTTCATGTTGAATTCGGTCTTAAACAAATAACTCGCATGTTTGCCCGTAATCTGAAATCGATCACTCAGATGTTTCAATGAAAGATCTGGATTAGCAAACTGTTCTTCAATATAGGCTTTCATTTCGTTAACCATTGCTTTGTAACTCTTGGTTTCAGTGACCGCCACATAGGTTCTGAACAGATCCGTCAGATTATCAAACAGAAGGCCTTTGATATCCTCAAGTGTCTCTGCCTCTTCCATCAACTTGAGCCACTTGTTAATGTTCTCTTCTGACAGCTCTTCTTGCAGCTTCTCTGACATCATTGCGACTTCTCTACTGAGCATCTGTAACATCGCCTGGATGAGAGAGCGAATCTCGTCATCTGGCAGTTTATTTCGCTCAAATGCTGTGAAAATCTCTTCCAGTTGATCACGCCACTGAACACTCGACATGCGGAATCGTTTAACAAAGTCGGCAATCATCTGCAGGTAAGTGTAAGTATCCAGCAAAGGATGCTGATGCTCTCCGCACTCGGCTTGCCCCACGTCACCATTCATCAAAAGCTTGCGTTGCATTACCGTCTCGGCTGCTGCATAGGAATCCCGAATCGATCCTATGCCTTCAGCAATAGGCCCAATACCAAAGCTAAGGGAAATACGCAGATTCTGTTCCACCCAAGATTGACATTCCTCTGCCACAATGCGAATCTGCCCTGACATATCCGAGCTGTTACTGTCACTATCTTCTTTGGACAGAAAGAGTATCGCTACTCGATCTGCGCTGATCCATTCAGCCCAGCACTGCACTCCCATATTACGTGATAGTTCCTGCAGAACGTTCATCAAAGCAAACTTCAGCGTATTTTGTTCACCTCTCGTAAACCGTTCCTGGAACCCCTTTTCATACTTGTTGATTTCTCCAACCACAACGGCAAAACGGGACGAGTCATGCACTTCATCAAAAGGAGACAGATCCTTCAATTGCTCTGAAACTTGATCCATATGTTCCCCAAGCAGTAAGGCATTAAACAGCCTGCTGCGTTGTAAAAGTGCGTTCTCTCTGCTCTTCTTATCATAGTCCATCATATGATTGATCAGATTCTCAAGAACACCATCAATCATCTTCATCTCATCGGTCCGAGTGCCTGAGTTTTCCAACGCACGGATTTGATGAGCTTCAATCCGGTTCATGATAATCTGAATAGGCTTATAGTTACGACGAGTAATATAGACTATATAAACGATGGCACAGATAACAGTCACCATTCCAATTACAATCCACACGTAGGAAACTACGGATACCCAGCCAAACAAGTTGCCCGCCTTAATTCCACTGGACAGGGTCCAGCCCAATCTGTCTAGCGGTAAATGGTTTAGCTCCTTTCCATTTACTGCGCCTTCATAATCGGAATGGGCATTATACACAATCTTGCCCTCACGATCCGTAATCGTCAGAAAGGAAAGTTGCCCATTAACCATACTATCCACACTTTGCTCAATACTGCTCATCTTGATATTAATGACCAGTGTACCCTCGGAGCCAAAAGGTAAAGGCATGCCCTTATTCACTGTCAGTACCCGTACGGGTTGCTGAAAGTCCACCTCGATTTCCCGGACTGGTTGCCAGCCCGACCCGATTGGCCCGTTAACAATCCGATCAATCCACACCTTATCCGAGAAGCTGTCCGATTCTCTGGAGCCACTTACTGTCAAAACTCTGTCGTTTCTCTTGTCGTAGATATAGATGGATTGAATCCATGAAGAAGAACTGGACAGTTCGCGCAAATTCTGTGCAATTGAATAGACCGTGTCCGAGCTCGTCTGGACGGTGTTATTAAAATAAAGCTTGTAAGCTTGTGTGTTCTGTACTGTTTCGGTCACAGATAGCTCAATATCCCGGATCGTACGATCCAGTGTAGACTCCAAGTAACTGGAGGAGATCCGATCTGCCTTTCTGGTCTCTTCCCTAGAGACGTCATTTATGAAAACAAATGCGATAAAAATAAGGATTGTCATGGTAAAAAAGAAAATAGGGAAATACGAAAACAACAGTCGATAATACCAAGTACGCGACAATAGACCCCACTCCTCACTCCACGATGCCAATGTTCTCAGCCGTGGTTCTACTGTTCAGCATCCATCTCACCTTAGGGGCTGAATACTATATGATAACGCTATCATAACTGATTTTATGTTATTATAGCACAAGCCTCTGAGCAACAAAGCAAGAATTGAATTCAAAGAGCAAAAACAAAAACCAGCTAATGTTTGTCAAGCATTTCTGGTTGGATGAGTTCTCTTTTCGTGGTATACTTTTTCCGACCAACACGAATAACCTCCACGGGTATGGAGGTTTTGGTTAAATATGGATTACACTTGGTAGGGCTGGCCTTTCTGCAAGATGGCGAAAATGTGATGTAACAGCTTGTTTGCGCAGGCGATCACGGCCACCTTGTAGGGCTTGCCCTCGTTTCTTTTTTTCTCGTAGTACGAACGGATTCTTGCATTCGCATTCTTTCGCATTCCACATTGCACCGCTAAATATAGTGAACGTCTGAGCCTTTTAGAGCCTCGTTTCGTAATTCGTGTACTTGTCGCTGTGAACTTTCCTGAACTGAAAATCCCTGGGTCAAGGCCCGCAAACGCTACAAGTTGCTTCGCATCACTAAACTGTTTCACATCACCTAGTTCAGCTACAATGGCTGCGGCCAGTTTCGTTCCAATTCCCGGGATACTTCTCACCAGTCCGACTTCAGGCAGATTTTCTGCAAGTTCCTCCATTTGTTTTTCGAGTTCCTCCAGTTGCCGAATCATCGTCAACAATAAAGAGACCATTCCGAGCAGTGCCTTGCTTTGAGCGGGGCTACGCCGAATTTCTCTCCATTCATCCAGTACTTCCTCCAGTTTTCTCGCTTTTTCATTGGTCCATCGCTTGGAATGGGATCGTCCCGAATTACCCTGAATGACTTCATTCCAATTCGTCACACTTCCCTCCAAACAATGAGACAGCACCGTCAATGATGTTGTTGAAAACACATTGTAAAATATCTGCTCATACGTCGGAAAAACTTGCTCCAGCAAGGCTCTGCTGTTCAGCTTCGCCTGCACAAAGATTCCCGTGACAAACTCATGCTGCCGAGTCAAATGCTGTAGCTCTGTAAACGTCTCATCCCAATTTCGATGCGGCTTCACGTCGCCGCGATAGTACATCTCTGCCAGATGCCAAGCATCTGCAGCATCTGTTTTAACTTTGCGTAACTGCGTTCCCTTCGCTCGCTTGGATTGCAAGGGATTCACAATGTAGTAGGTGTAGCCACTCCGATTCAGACAGGACACCAAGGCACGATGGTAATGCCCAGTCGCCTCCAAAACAACCACTGGAGCAACACCCGTTTCGGCTTGAAGGGCCCCTAACATCTCCGTGAATTGTTCGAATCCACTCGCAACATGCTCAATGACGATAGCTTTACCAACGGGCTCATTTCGTTTTTGAAACGCCTGTATCACACTTGAACCTTTAGCGACATCTACACCAACAACAGGTTCCATGCCCTCACTCCTTATCTTTCGTTTCGCCGGTCCTTTCCACGATGGTTCCAAACCCATAGCTTCGCTTGTTATACGGGGTCAACTGCCCCTACCAGCCCAAACATGGTCTTTTGGAGGTCGTGGGAGAACTGTTTTTGTTACGAGGTCCTAGCCCCTAAAACCGCCACGTTCTCCCGGCTTCCCCCATCGTAAAACGACCACAAAAAAAGGCCAACCAGTAATTACTGGCTAACCTGACAATACGAAAAACCGTGCTGAGCAGACAACAACTCAGACACGGAACAGTTCATCTGGCAACACAACGTTATATCCTCGATGCTCTATATGCCAGAATCTTTAAACAATGTGGCCATGGAGCCACCATCCACAATAATGCGTACGGCGCGGGCCAGCATTGGCGCAACAGGTAACACTTTGAAGCATTCAGGGTGGTCATCTGGCAGTGCGATCGAGTCCGTAACGACCACCTCTTCAATTGACGGGTGATTCAATTTACTTACTGCCCCATCCGAGAACAATCCGTGTGTTGCACATACATATACATTTTTGGAGCCACGTTCCTTCAACCCTTCCACAACATTCAGAATGGTTGTTCCAGTGTCGATCAGATCCTCAATAATAATAGGTGTCCGTCCTTCTACATCACCAATGACATGGGTAATCACCGATTCATTATGGCTTGGACGTTTCTTGATCATAATGGCAAATGGAGAATCCAGACGGTTCGCCAGCTTCTCTGCCATCGATGCTCGTCCCGCATCCGGGGAGACGACAACAGGGTTCTCGATTCCTTTGCTTAACAGATAATCACTAATCAGATCCAGTGATGTCATATGGTCAACCGGAATGTTGAAGAATCCCTGAATGGCCGCTGCGTGCAGGTCGATCGTTACCACTCGATTGGCGCCAGCCGTAGTTAATACATCTGCTACCATCTTGGCCGAGATCGGTTCCCGAGGTGCGGATTTGCGCTCTTGACGAGCATAGCCGTAATACGGAACAATGATGTTCACAGTGCGCGCTGAAGCCCTCTTTGCGGCATCAATCATCACCAACAGCTCGACAAACAGCTCATTAATCGGATGAGACAACGACTGTACCAGAAACACATCACAATTACGGATCGTTTCTTCATAATGAACGTATATTTCTCCGCTCTTGAACCTGGACAGCTTGATCTTGCCCAGTTGTACACCCAGCTTGTCACATACCTGTTCTGCCAGCTTAGGGTTCGATGAACCGGAAAAAATACGTAACGAATGCTGCATAATGCCCTCCTGAGGGTTGAAATCCCTATATAATCCCTTATCTAAAAGGTTATTTCCTACCCTCATTATACTCTAATGGCTTATACATTTAAAGGAATGAACGAGCGATGACGGCCTTCAAAAACAGCGACTTCCGTACAGCCCAACTCATGTAAAAGTGCTTCAGCTTCAGGCAAATAATCGCCCAGCTTCATTGGGTCATGTGCATCAGAGCCCATGGTTAATGGAATACTCAAGCGAATGGCTTCCGTCAACATTCTGCGACTAGGGAACATCTCGGCACAAGGCTTCGATAACCCGGAAGCATTCAGTTCCATGGCGCAGCCACTTTTGGCAATAGCCTGCAACGCTGCGTTCTCCAGTGAGATACGTTCTTCTGTTTGCTCTGTTGAAGGAACAAAACCGAAGCGTTTAATGACATCCGTATGGCCCATAATATCGTACATGCCCGTGGCGGCTGCCTTGCTTACGGCATCGTAGTACTGACGATATACTTCAAGGATGTCTTTGCCCTCCCAGTGATGGGTCTGGCGGAAATCCGTAATGTCCCATTCCCCAAGAAAATGCACAGAGCCAATCACATAATCCCATGGATAACGCTCAATGATCGCACGGATCTCTGTTTCCCAGCCTTCGATATAGTCACCTTCCAGACCAACACGTACGTCAATCTGCCCACGGTAACGTTCTTTCAGGGAGAAACACTCCTCTACGTAACGCGGCAGTTCATCCATAGGCATCGCCATTTCCGGATAATATTGAGCCGGATCGACATGCAACAAGGGCATGTGATCGGACAATCCAATCTGGGATAGTCCGATCTCCACACCACGCTGCACGTACTCTTCCAGTTTGCCCACGGCATGTCCACACCGCTCATGGTGTGTATGATAGTCTATACGCACGAAACTCGCCTCCTAATCGCGGCGAGGCCGTTCATGACGGCGGCTCAGCTCTGACATAATGTCGTCCAGTGGTAGCTTGCGCTCTTGTAACAGGACCAGCAGGTGATACATCAGGTCACTGACTTCCAGACGAAGCTCGTCATTATCTTTATTTTTGGCGGCGATGATCGTCTCGGACGCTTCTTCACCGATTTTTTTCAGTATTTTGTCTACACCTTTATCAAACAGATACGTTGTATATGCACCCTCAGGACGCTCACGTTCACGCTCTGCAATAACGGATTCCAGTTCAGCCAATACCTCAAAGCGACTTTCGGAACCGGAACTTGCAGAAGCAGATGCCGCACCCGCTTCATCCGAAGCCTTGTCTGCCGATTTCTCTGGCAAACCAATGATTTCATTATGGAAACAAGTTACCGCCCCTGTATGGCAAGCCGGACCGTTCGGTTTCACCTCAACCAACAAGGTATCGCCGTCACAATCATATTTTAGGGAAGTAATCGTCTGCACGTTGCCAGATGTTGCCCCTTTATGCCACAACTCCTGACGCGAGCGTGACCAGAACCAGGTCTCACCGGATTCCAGCGACAACTTCAGGGATTCGCGATTCATATAAGCCATCATTAAAACTTCACGAGTATCTACATCCTGCACAATGGCAGGAACCAAACCGTCACTCCAACGAATGTGTTCCACAACCTGTTCCAAGGATAACTGTTCCTTGATTTCATCGCTCACTTTAGTCACGGATCTCCACCCCTTGTTCTCTCAAATGTTGTTTTAACGCCGGTACGGCGATTTCTTTGTAATGGAAAATCGTTGCGGCCAGCCCTGCGTCCGCTTTGCCTGTGGTAAATACATCATAGAAATGAGATTCTTTGCCCGCACCGCCCGATGCGATGACTGGAATACGCACAGATTCGGATACTGCTGCCGTCAGCTTCAGATCAAAGCCGTCTTTTGTTCCGTCCGCGTCCATACTTGTGAGCAGAATCTCTCCCGCGCCCAAGCTCTCAGCCTGTTTAACCCATTCCAACGCCTTGATCCCGGAGGGTTTCCGTCCACCATGGGTATAGACTTCCCACTCGCCCCAAGCTTCGTTAAACTTGGCATCAATCGCTACCACGATGCACTGCGAGCCAAAGCGACGTGCACCATCTGCGATCAACTGCGGATTAAGTACCGCGGCTGTATTCACTGCAATTTTATCCGCACCTGCACGGAGAATCCGCTTCATGTCCTCCACCTTGGAGATGCCACCACCTACCGTAAAGGGAATAGCGATCTCGCCCGCCGTCTGCCGTACGACTTCTTCCATCGTTTCGCGACCTTCTACCGAAGCGGAGATATCGAGAAACACCAATTCGTCCGCGCCCTCGCGGTCATATAGTGCCGCCAGCTCTACCGGATCACCCGCATCGCGGAGATTAACGAAGTTGACGCCTTTGACGACCCGGCCGTCCTTCACGTCCAGACAGGGGATGATTCTTTTTGCCAGCATGCTACCTCTTCCTCTCTATCCGAATATCCCTTACTTATTGACCGCACGTACTGCTTCAGACAGATCGATGCTTCCCGTATACAGTGCTTTACCCACAATTGCTCCACCAACACCATCATCCGCGTGGCGACTCAGACGAAGCAAATCATCCATTACACTTACACCGCCAGAAGCAATAACCGTCCGTCCGCTTGCCTTGGCTAGAGACACAATCGCTTCTACGTTAGGACCCTGCATCATGCCATCACGGGATATATCCGTAAAGATAAACGTTTCTGCGCCATATGCCGCCAGTTCCTTCGCGAGCACCTCTGCCTGTACTTCCGATGTTTCAAGCCATCCGCGGGTTGCCACGTAACCATTACGAGCGTCGATGCCAATTGCCACTTTGTCGCCGTAACGTCCCAGTACTTCCTCTGTAAAAGCACGATCCTCAATCGCTGCTGTTCCAATGATCAGCCGGCTAACACCCAGACCCAGCAAACGTTCTACATCCGCTACCGTACGAAGTCCGCCGCCCACCTGAACAGGTACGTTCACAGCCGAGGCAATCCGCCCGATCAGCTCATCGTTAACAGGGTGCCCTGCTTTCGCACCATCCAGATCCACCAGATGAACGTATGTACCGCCTTGCTTCTCCCAGGATAGAGCCACTTGAACCGGGTCATCGTTATACACGGTCTCCTGATTATAATCTCCCTGCACCAGTCTTACACATTTGCCGTCCCGGATATCAATCGCCGGATATAGGATAAAAGATGACATACAAGGCCTCCTGAATATGAATTAGATTTGTACGCTTTCTATAGTTAAGAAGAGATGATGTTTTACCTTTGTACAGGTGCTCCTGTCAGAGCCAAAAAGTTACCGAGCAGCTTTATACCAAGCTCTCCACTTTTCTCCGGGTGGAATTGCATGCCGAAGTTGGATCCTCTGCCTACAATGGCTGTCACCGGATGTCCGTAATCCGTTACCGCCAGCAGATCGTCCCTGTTTTCAGTAAGCGCATGATAGGAATGGACAAAATAGACGTGACCTGCTTCAAGCCCCGTAAATAGAGGATTTTCCGCGTGCAGGAATTCCAAACGGTTCCATCCCATATGAGGAACTTTCAGCTCTCCTGGTTCGAATCGCACCACTTTACCTGGAAAAATATCCAGTCCCTCATGCTCGCCATGCTCTTCACTTGAGCTGAACAATAATTGCATGCCCAGACAGATACCGAGCAGTGGCTTGGACCCGGCAGCGGCTTCCTTCACCACCGTATCCAGTCCACTCTCCCGCAGATGAACCATTGCATCACCAAAAGCACCTACGCCTGGCAGAATGACACCATCTGCGCCAAGAATCTCTTCCCGGTCACCCGTGACCAGCGCTTCGTAGCCAAGACGTTCGACCGCTTTGCCGACGCTGTGCAGGTTACCCATACCGTAATCGACAATTGCAATCGCCATCGTCTACAGCACTCCCTTCGTGGAAGGCACACCCGTTACACGTGGATCAATCATCGTTGCTTCATCCAGTGCACGTCCCAATGCTTTAAAGATCGCTTCAATCATGTGGTGGGTGTTCTGACCATAGTGCACAATGACATGTAACGTAATCCGAGCTTCCAGCGCCAATTTCCATAGGAATTCATGTACCAGCTCCGTGGAGAAACTGCCTACCTGTTGGGAAGGGTATTCTGCACGGTATTCAAAGTGCGGTCGGTTGCTCACATCAATAATGACCTGAGCGAGTGCCTCGTCCATTGGTACAAAAACACTGGCGTAACGCTTAATTCCACGTTTGTCACCCAACGCTTCTCGCAACGTCTGTCCGAGACAGATTCCGATGTCTTCAACCGTGTGATGATCGTCGATATCAATATCTCCGCGGGCCTGCACGTTCAGGTCGAATTGTCCGTGCTTTGTGAACAGATCCAGCATATGATTCAGGAAAGGTACATCCGTTTCAATCGTGGATTGTCCTGTTCCATCTACATTAAAGGCCAATTGGATATTGGTCTCGTTTGTTTTGCGGTCAACCTCTGCTTGGCGCACTGCACCTTTGTTTTCAAGTTCCACACCATTATTTTGCTTATCCATTGTCCGATTCCGCCTTTCCTTCCTGTTCTAACCGTACAGCGATTGCACGGGCATGCCCTTCAAGACCCTCATGGCGGGCCAACTCTATAATAGCCGCTCCGTTCTGCAGCAGCGCTTCTTTACTATAATAGATCAGACTCGATTTCTTGATAAAATCATCCACGTCCACTGGTGAACTGAATCGTGCAGTTCCATTGGTCGGAATAATGTGATTGGGTCCGGCAAAATAATCCCCTACCGGCTCCGAGCTGTACGGGCCGAGGAAGATCGCTCCGGCATTTTCGATCCGGCCAGCGTAAGCCATCGGCTCCTGCACCATGATCTCCAGATGCTCCGGTGCAAGCCGGTTCACCACGTCGATCCCTTCATCAATGGAATCGACCACAATAATCGCGCCATACTGCTCCACGGAAGCAGCAGCGATATCCCGCCGCGGCAGCACTTCAAGCTGCCGCTGCACTTCGCCCTGCACGGCTTCCGCCAGCGTGGCCGAATTCGTGACGAGAATGGCCGATGCCATCTCGTCATGTTCCGCCTGCGACAATAGGTCGGCGGCGACGTACACCGGATTCGCCGTATCATCGGCGAGCACCACAATCTCACTCGGCCCGGCGATACTATCGATATCGACCGCACCGTACACCTCGCGCTTCGCGAGCGCCACGTAAATATTGCCCGGTCCACAGATCTTGTCGACCGGTGCAATACTCTCCGTGCCGTAAGCCAAGGCGGCGATAGCTTGAGCGCCGCCAACCCGGTACATCTCGCTCACGCCTGCTTCCGCAGCAGCAACGAGGATGTACGGGTTAATACCTTCGCCACCGTTCGTTGACGGCGGCGTCACGAGAACAATCTCCGGCACGCCTGCCACCTGTGCCGGAATCACATTCATCAGCACAGACGATGGATACGCTGCTTTGCCGCCAGGTACATAGACGCCGACCCGCTTCAGCGGTCGGATGACCTGGCCCAGCAGGCTGCCGTCCGGCTGCCAATCCATCCACGAGTTGCGTTTCTGTTTCTCATGAAACGCACGAATGTTGGCGGCGGCTTGCCGGATCGCCGTCACAAAGGATGGCTCCACGGCTGCATAAGCCGCCTGTAGCTCTTCCTGCGGCACGCGCAATTCCGCGGCCGTCAGCTTTGTGCGGTCCAGTTGCTCCGTGTAACGCAGCAGTGCCGTATCACCCTCACGGCGAATGTCGCTGACAATACGCCGTACCGTTTCATTTTGCTCCGGCGTGCCATACTCCACTTCCCGCTTCAGATCAAACTCCCGTGCAGGTACAATTTTCATACGTACAACCTCCTCATCCTCTGTATACCTGCCTTCATGTGGCCGATTTGCTTCTTTATTTTGTCTCTTACTCTTAATTTTGCTTCTGCTTCTGCTTTGTATGTTTCTCATCTATGTTTCCAACGCAGTAATTTATCCCCGAAAGCTTCCCGCCGATATCTCATTCGATGCCGGTATGACCTGCTGAAGTGCATCACACAAAGCCTGGATTCGTGCATTTTTCATCCGATAACTTACCCGATTGGCGATAAGACGGCTCGTGATATCCAGAATGCCCGTCATCTCCACCAGTCCGTTCTCTCGCAGCGTCTGACCAGTCTCCACCAGATCGACAATCCGGTCTGCCAGACCAATCAGGGGTGCCAGCTCAATGGAACCATTCAGCTTGATCACCTCGACCTGCTGTCCCTGCTCCCGGAAATACTGCGAAGCAATCCTCGGATACTTCGTTGCGACACGTTGCTGGATGCCTGGCTTCCAGTCTGGAAGTCCGATCACAGACATACGGCACTGAGCGATTCCCAGATTCAACAGTTCGTACACATCCCGATCTTCCTCCAGCAGCACGTCTTTACCAACAATTCCGATATCGGCAACACCGTACTCCACATATGTTGGAACATCTACTGGCTTAGCCATAATGAATTCCATTCCCGCTTCCGGTACTTCAATGACCAATCTGCGTGTATCGTCTACGTCTTCTGGAATATCCAGCCCCGCTTCACGAAACAATTTGGAGGCTTTTTTGTAGATTCGGCCCTTCGGCATGGCCACCTTCAGAATATCCGACATCTCAGCGTCCTCCTTCTTCAGATCCGTAAGTAATAACCTGCTCAGCCTGAGCGGTTCTTGCTTCAACCGATACGGCACTTGCCCCAGCCCCATCTTCAGGAAGAAGGAGTGTCACTACATTTTGTCCCATACTGCGTAATCTTGCCGCTTCTGTTAGTGCCTCAGCCCGACGTTTCGGGGTATATTGGATAAGTATCGTTTTTTTCTCTTCAATCGTAATGCCATGAACACCATCAATAATACGGTTCGTTTTCAGTGCAAATCCTGTAGCTGGCAATGAACGACCAAACTGTTGTAACAGATTATCATACCGTCCGCCGCTACATACCGGAGATCCCAGTTCGGCTGCATACCCTTCAAAGGTCATGCCCGTATAATAGGAGAAATCACCGATCATCGTCAGATCAATCAGCACATGCTCGGATACACCGTACGCTTCCAACACTTCGAATACGGCACACAGATGTGCAATCGACTGTGCTGCTTCAGCACTTGAACTTAGCTCTACCGCATGTGTGCATACTTCCTTGCCACCACGCAGACGAAGGATCGCTTCAAGCTGTTCTTTCAACTTCGGCTCCAGATTCAATGCTTCAATCGACTGGCGATAGCCGACATAATCACGTCCGAGCAGCCCTTCCTTCAATTGCTCCTGCTCAGCGGTCTGGCCTGGAATCACTTCCTCCAGTAATCCGTTCAGGAATCCCATATGACCCATCGCTATTTTAAAAGAAGACACTCCCGCTGCCTGCAAAGAGGCAATCGCAAGCGCAACAACTTCTGCATCCGCCTCAGGTGAGTCGTCTCCAACCAGCTCCACGCCCGTCTGGAAAAATTCAGCTTCACGTCCAGCTTCCTCTTCAATAGAACGGAATACGTTCGCATGATAGGACAGACGCAGCGGCAACTGCTCATCTTTGAGCATGGATGAAACGACGCGTGCAATTGGAGCTGTTAAATCCGATCTCAGCACCAGCGTGGTTCCACGGCTGTTCAATAATTTAAACAATTTGCGATCTGATGTAGAGCTTGCCACACCTACCGTGTCGTAATATTCAATCGTTGGTGTGATGATCTGACGGTAACCCCAGCGTTCCATACATTCCAGTACATTGCGTTCAATCGTCCGCAGCTTGGATACTACATGTGGTGTATAATCGCGGAATCCGGTCGGTTTTTCAAAACCTTTTGGTTTGGACATTGGTAATATTCACCCCGAGTCAGTAATTTAAGAGTTGCACTCGTTCTATTTCAACAGGATTTATGTAGTGTAAATCCCCATTCTATCTTATAAACCTGAATCACAGTATTATCGCATAAGCCTTCAACTATTGGTTTAGTTCAATCCTTATCATGCTTCATTTCTTCAAGAATACTTTCACATGGTAAAGTGCTAACAAACTAAAGGATATGGGATATGATAACATGAAATCCGCACTACCGTCAACAATACCAAAGCTTGATTGCCCTTGGATCGACATATCGTTTTATATACACACCGTAACGCTCGCCAATCGGTATTTATATACGAAAAAAGCTGCCGTCAGCAGCTTTTTACTTCGAATCATCTTCATTGATTCATCTTCATTCATTACTTTATTGACTCAATGCACACTACCCTGAGAAGAATCATCCGTGTTAAAGACAGTTTCTTCCGTAGAAGCTGCCGCGCGGGATAAATCACGAAGTGGATTACCTCCAACAAAAGCTCCTGGTGCAACATCCTTATGTACGACTGCTCCAGCAGCCACAACGGCTCCATCCCCTATGGTTACCCCGGGCAGAATCGTTGTGTTAGCACCAATCAGTACATTTTCCCCGATAATCACCTCACCGAGTCTGTACTCCTTAATGAGATACTCATGAGCGAGAATCGTTGTGTTGTAACCGATGACCGAGTTTTCGCCGACCGTTATTTTCTCCGGAAAAAACACATCCACCATCACCATCAGGCCAAAGGCCGTGTGTTTTCCCACCTTCATACCGAGCATTCGGCGGTAAATCCAATTCTTCACCGATAGGATCGGACAGTAACGTGACAACTGGATCCAGATAAAATTACGAACGCCCTTCCACGGACTCACTGTCTTGTAGATATGCCAAAGTGCATTCTGGTCCTCTACCGGATAGCGGGTTACTTTTCTCATGAACGTCCCGTTTCAATACGGATGAGTTTCAACAAGTCTCTCATGTCATGCAACATATAGTCGGGTCCATATCCGTTCAGGATTGTTTCTCCTTTAAGAGACCATGCAACCCCCGCCGAGAGTGCGCCCGCATTCTGTGCCGATTGGATATCCACTGGACTGTCACCCACCATTAACGTTTTGGCAGGATCTGCACCCAGTTCCGTCATCGCTTTCAGTACCGGTTCAGCGTGCGGCTTCGGATTCGTCACATCGGTCACTGTTACAATCGTCTTCATATACTTCAATAGGTCAAAACGCTCCAACACCTTTAATGTAGATGGACGAATCTTGGTTGTGACCACACCCATCACAATGCCCGCCTGATGCAGCGCCTCTACTACCTCAATAACATGTGGAAATGGTCTAACCATCGCTTCATGATGGATATCATTATAAGCACGGTAACCTTTCACGTACTCGGAGACTTCCTCCTGGCCAGAGAAAGTGCGCATTTGCTGCTCCAGTGTGCCACCCATATGTGGAATGATCTGTTCCCGTGTCCATGGAGCTGAATGCTCCCATCCCCCCATGACATGCTGGAATGAGCTGATAATCAACTCATTGGTATCAATAATTGTTCCATCCAGATCAAACAATACCGTGTCAATCATGTTGCATTACTCCTTTTTATCATCAACTTGCTTGGATTCATCTTTGGCTGGAGGTGTTAACTTATTCTCTTTGCCAGCAACTGTTCCCGTATGCTCCATATCATCTGAGGTAACTTTGGACGATACAATCGGATCACTATATCGAACATCTGCTTTACCTGTCACTCTTCTCACCACAATGAATACAACAGCAACAATAATGATGCCAATCGCGAGCAGTTGCGAGATTCTTACGTTACCGTAAGCAGGATCAAGATATCCTTGTTCAAAGCCCATTGCAGTCATTGGAGACCACAGCCCGTTCACTAATGAAGCAACCCACTGCGGAGCCTGGAAGCCCAGACTATCCGTACGCAAAGCTTCAATAAAGAAGCGACCGATAGAGTACCAGATGAAATAAGACATGAACAGTTCACCTGAACGCAGAAACTTCTGACGACGCAGAACCAGTAGCAAGACCAGACCAACGAGACTCCACATCGATTCATACAAAAACGCAGGATGGTGGAATACGCCTTCTACGTTCATTTGATTCACAATAAAGTCCGGCAGATGAAGCTTGTCTCTCAAAAATGATTCTTCTACAGGTCCGCCGTAGGCTTCCTGATTCACAAAGTTCCCCCAGCGTCCGATCAACTGTCCAACGAGCAGTCCAGGCGCACAGATATCGGCCATACGCCAGAAGTTATATCCTTTACGACGGAAGAAAATAACTGCACAGATAATAGCACCAATAAGGGCACCATAGATGGCTATACCGCCATTCCATATTTTAAAGACATCCCAGAAATTATCCTTATAATCTTCCCACTTAAATGCGACGTAGTAGATGCGGGCACCAATGATGGCAGAAGGCACGCCCAGCAAGACCATGTCCATGAACACTTCCTGTGGAATATTGTAACGTTTGCCCTCCCGGATCACGAGCAGGAGTCCTATAAGTGCCGCGGCACCAAGAATAAGCCCGTACCAGTGAACCTTTAACGCTCCAATAGAGAACGCAATCGGGTTCAACAGTAATAATGTATCCATTCATTCACACTCCTATTTATTCAATCAATCGCACGCATGACGAATGGTTGGCATACACTGCGCCTTAAGAGAAGCAGTACATGTCAACCATTTATCTTCATTTCCTTGTATAAAATGTTTCTTAATCCATGTCTTCCATATCTTCCGAGATGGTTGCTGTCAGCTTATTCGTGAATTGCAGTGCAGCATTCAGACCCATCTGTTTCAGGCGATAGTTCATACCTGCCACTTCAATAATAACCGCCAAGTTCCGTCCCGGACGAACAGGAATCGTAACGAGAGGTACATCCGTATCAATGATACGTGTAGTCTCTTCATCCAGACCCAGACGATCATATTGTTTATCCTGCTGCCATGCTTCCAGACGTACAACCAAAGTAATCCGTTTGTTATTCCGAACCGCACCAGCCCCGAATAATGTCATGACGTTGATAATACCGACACCTCGAATCTCGAGCAAGTGGCGGATCAATTCAGGTGCAGTACCGTGCAGCTGAAAATCTGACGTTTGGCGGATCTCTACCGCATCATCGGCAATCAGTCGGTGTCCACGTTTCACCAGTTCAAGCGCTGTTTCACTCTTACCAATACCGCTACTACCTGTGATCAGCATACCTACGCCATAGACATCACAAAGTACACCGTGAATGGTTGCTGTTGGTGCCAATTTCTTTTCCAGGAATCCTGTGATCCGGCTGGATAGAATCGTAGTAGCCATGTTGCTGCGAAGTACAGCCAGATTCTGCTCTTCACTGATATCAATCAGCTCTTGCGGAACTTCCAGTCCACGCGTGACAACGATACAAGGCGTCTCTTCCGTACAAAGACGTTGCATACGATCTCGCCGCTCTTGCTCAGGTAACATTGCAAAGAAAGCTAACTCCGTTCTTCCAAGCAGCTGTACCCGTTCTTGTGGATGGTATTCAAAATAACCGGCCATTTCCAGACCAGGACGGTTCAGGTCATCTACCGTAATGACTCTTTTCAATCCGTGAGATCCAGAAACAACCTCCAACTGAAATTGCTGCACCAGTTCAGATACTTTCACTTTTTTCGCCATTTGTCTCTTCCTTTCAGCATTAGCTGTCCCTCTATGTACATCAGATCGTGTATCAGTTATTTCCATTATTAGCGCATTCACAACATGGGGTACAGAATGCATACCCTTCCAACAGTCGATTCTCTCAAATATATGAAGACAGACCTTCAAATAATCTTAAATGAATTCCGGGATGAATGCAATCGCAGCCTCCGACAACCATTAGTAAGAAAAGTCTTCTGATCGAAGCACCTTCTAGGATACTACATTCGTAGTTTAAGGGGTGTTTTTCTTACGATTATTAATCCTTCAACTCTGTCGAAACTTATAAATTCATTAATCTTAAAAAAGCCCCTTCCAGCAATAACGGAAGGGGCTCTCATTACAATGTATAATTGCGTTAACTGTCAGGTTCCATCGTCACCGAGGAATCCCAGTATTATTTGTCTTGAAGAAGTACGTTCACTTCAGTCTCTTTGTCAAAGATATGAACTTTGTTCATGTCGATGGCCATTTTAACTGTGGAACCATCACGAGTGTTAGAACGTCCGTCTACACGTGCGATCGTTGTATCATTACCAACACCGCTCAAGTAGAGGAGCATTTCGTGACCCAGGTTCTCTGTAACATCTACGTGTGTAGAGAATACAGAGTTCGGGGATGCTTCCAGGAATACTGGCTCTTCGTGAATGTCTTCTGGACGAACACCCAGAATCACTTCTTTACCAATGTATCCTCTAGATTTCAACACTTGTGCTTTACCTTGCGGGATTTCAACATCCACACCAGGAGCTATGAAATGCATGCTAGTACCTTGCTCAGCGAGTTTACCCGAGATAAAGTTCATTGTCGGGGAACCGATGAAACCAGCTACGAACAGGTTAGCCGGCAGGTTATACAACTCTTCCGGAGAAGCTGCTTGTTGGATGATACCATCCTTCATAACAACGATCCGATCACCCATCGTCATAGCTTCGATCTGGTCATGCGTTACGTAGATAACAGTTGTTTCCAAACGTTTCGCAAGTTTAGTGATCTCAGCACGCATTTGACCACGCAGTTTGGCATCCAAGTTGGAGAGAGGCTCATCCATCAAGAACACTTGTGGATCACGGACAATCGCACGTCCCAAAGCGACACGTTGACGTTGACCACCGGACAATGCCTTAGGTTTACGCTCAAGCAAATGTTCGATATCCAGGATTTTAGCTGCTTCACGTACACGTTTGTCGATCTCATCTTTTTTAACCTTACGCAATTTCAAACCAAACGCCATGTTTTGATATACGCTCATATGTGGATACAAGGCATAGGATTGGAATACCATCGCGATATCGCGGTCTTTAGGTGCAACATCATTAACGACACGGTCACCGATATAGAGTTTACCTTCAGAAATTTCCTCAAGGCCTGCGATCATACGAAGTGTTGTTGACTTACCACAACCGGACGGACCTACCAGTACCAGAAATTCTTTATCTTTAATGTCCAGGTTAATGTCAACTACAGTTGCTTTATCAGAACCCGGGTATTTTTTGAAAATATGCTCTAAACGTACTCCAGCCATGATTGTTGCCTCCTCAGAGATCATTTTATAATCGAATACAATTTGTATTTTTATAATACCCTATCTACGTGAGGTTTGACTATTCGCAAACTGCACAAAAATATCAATGCTTTTTCGTCACTTTGTACATTAGTAGTAAAAACTGCACTAGAACGGCACTTTCGAAGTGCCTCACATCATAGCCAATCTCCTGTTTGATCTTGTCCAGACGGTATACCAACGTATTACGATGAATGAAAAGTCGTTTCGCTGTCTCGCTGACATTACAGTCCAGGCTAAAAAAGGTCTCCAGCGTAGCAAGTGTCTCACTGTCATTGAAGATTACCGTGTCTTTGCCAGTTTCCTTTATAAAACGTATACGTTGATCATCTGGAATGCTCGCTACCAACCTCTCCAGGTGAAGATCCCATGGGAGATGAATATGCTGCGTAACATGGAATGCTCTCCCTAAGTGAACACTCTCTCTAAGAAGAGTTGTGACCGATACAAGTTGTTGCGCAGGAATGCATGGCAGAGATGCAGACAGATGGAACACCCCAGCCCACTCACTGGCAACCAATTCATGTAACCCCAGACAAAAGGCGTTCAGCGAATCCTTTTTGGCTTCCGTTGTATCTTCCTCGGCTTCTTCTGTAACAATTTCCTTATCACCCATGAAAATCCACTCTTGCTCCCCCAAAGGAATCAAGACTATCTCCTCGCCAAAGTAACTCTCAAGCAACTTGTTGAGTTCCTTGGACCGTAAACGATGTGCATCCGGTGTATCGCCTTGCAGCAAGAACAGAATCTTCTCAGCATTTAATCCTGCGGGCACCACAAAGCGATCAGGAACCGCTTCAGATTCCTGCTTGGTTGGTTCTTCGATCTGCTCTTTAAGCCAGAGACCCAATTCAGTCAAATACTGCTCCCTATCATTCTCATATACAACAGGCTGTACCTCATCGGGTAGAGCCGTGTTAGTGCGGATCAAAAGCTCAATCAATTGTCGTGTCTCCACGGTAATAGATTTTGCAGGGCATCCCCAACACACGACAGTCTCTTCTTGCTCATTCATTCGAACCTTAAAAAATATACGCTTTCCCGTATTCAAACTGATCACATCGGATGAAATTGGAGATGCAGATTGATCAGATAACTCCTGACGCTCACCTTCATCACCAAAGGTCTCTGAATTTTCATGATTACCAACTAGATTGGCAACAGATTGCATCCATTCTTCTATTGTAATTTCATATTCGTCCAAATTTGTGCCTATAATGACTTCAATTTGCTGTTTTAGATCAGGTATGAGCTTCATATAATGAACGTCACCACTCTGCATGTTTTCTATTAGTTTATCATATCTTGCCCAGCATTAATAAATATCCATATTGAGCTAAAATTACACAACAAAAAAAGAGCAACTAATCAAATTAATGATTAATCACTCTTTTCTTAAAGATGAGTCATGAAGGGCTCGAACCTTCGACACCCTGATTAAAAGTCAGGTGCTCTACCAACTGAGCTAATGACTCATAAAACTGGTGGAGGATGATGGATTCGAACCACCGAACCCGTACGGGAGCAGATTTACAGTCTGATGCGTTTGGCCACTTCGCTAATCCTCCAGGGATTAAAGGTGGCTCGGGACGGAATCGAACCGCCGACACGAGGATTTTCAGTCCTCTGCTCTACCGACTGAGCTACCGAGCCATATTTAATTTTTAGGATTAATGGCGGAACCGACGGGATTCGAACCCGCGATCTCCTGCGTGACAGGCAGGCATGTTAGGCCAACTACACCACGGTTCCAGGCATTAATGGTGCCGGCGAGAGGACTTGAACCCCCAACCTACTGATTACAAGTCAGTTGCTCTACCAGTTGAGCTACACCGGCGTATATGGTGGAGGCTGAGGGGATCGAACCCCCGACCCTCTGCTTGTAAGGCAGATGCTCTCCCAGCTGAGCTAAGCCTCCTGGGTAATATGGTAGCGGCGGAGGGGATCGAACCCCCGACCTTACGGGTATGAACCGTACGCTCTAGCCAGCTGAGCTACACCGCCATATTAATTGTGTCTTGATTGCTTGTCCATCTTTAGGTAAAGATGGCGGAGAGAGAGGGATTCGAACCCTCGCACCGCTTACGCAGTCTAACCCCTTAGCAGAGGGTCCCCTTATAGCCACTTGGGTATCTCTCCAAATAACAATCATCAACATCATTCAAGGATTGCTCCCTGAAAACTAGATTCGAAACGAAACATGCGATTTAGAACTTGCTATTGGATAAGCCCTCGACCGATTAGTACTGGTCAGCTCCATGCATTGCTGCACTTCCACCCCCAGCCTATCTACCTCGTCGTCTTCAAGGGGTCTTACATACTGGGAAATCTCATCTTGAGGGGGGCTTCACGCTTAGATGCTTTCAGCGTTTATCCCGTCCGTACATAGCTACCCAGCGGTGCTCCTGGCGGAACAACTGGTACACCAGCGGTACGTCCATCCCGGTCCTCTCGTACTAAGGACAGCTCCTCTCAAATTTCCTACGCCCACGACAGATAGGGACCGAACTGTCTCACGACGTTCTGAACCCAGCTCGCGTACCGCTTTAATGGGCGAACAGCCCAACCCTTGGGACCTACTTCAGCCCCAGGATGCGATGAGCCGACATCGAGGTGCCAAACCTCCCCGTCGATGTGGACTCTTGGGGGAGATAAGCCTGTTATCCCCAGGGTAGCTTTTATCCGTTGAGCGATGGCCCTTCCATGCGGTACCACCGGATCACTAAGCCCGACTTTCGTCCCTGCTCGACTTGTAGGTCTCGCAGTCAAGCTCCCTTATGCCTTTGCACTCTTCGAATGATTTCCAACCATTCTGAGGGAACCTTTGGGCGCCTCCGTTACTCTTTAGGAGGCGACCGCCCCAGTCAAACTGCCCACCTGACACTGTCCCCGCACCGGATTACGGTACCAGGTTAGAACCTAGATACGATCAGGGTGGTATCCCAACGTTGCCTCCACGCAAGCTGGCGCTCACGTTTCAAAGGCTCCCACCTATCCTGTACAGATCGTACCCAAATTCAATATCAAGCTGCAGTAAAGCTCCATGGGGTCTTTCCGTCTTGTCGCGGGTAACCTGCATCTTCACAGGTATTAAAATTTCACCGGATCTCTCGTTGAGACAGCGCCCAAGTCGTTACGCCATTCGTGCGGGTCAGAATTTACCTGACAAGGAATTTCGCTACCTTAGGACCGTTATAGTTACGGCCGCCGTTTACTGGGGCTTCGGTTCACAGCTTCGGATTGCTCCTAACCACTCCCCTTAACCTTCCAGCACCGGGCAGGCGTCAGCCCGTATACTTCGCCTTACGGCTTCGCACAGACCTGTGTTTTTGCTAAACAGTCGCTTGGGCCTTTTCACTGCGGCCCCCTCGTGCTATTCACACTACCGGGGCACCCCTTCTCCCGAAGTTACGGGGTCATTTTGCCGAGTTCCTTAACGAGAGTTCTTCCGCGCGCCTTAGAATACTCTTCTCGCCTACCTGTGTCGGTTTGCGGTACGGGCACCATCACCTGGCTAGAGGCTTTTCTTGGCAGTGTGAGATCATGACCTTCGCTACTATAATTTTCGCTCCCCATCACAGCTCAGCCTTACAATGTGCGGATTTGCCTACACATCAGCCTTACTGCTTAGACGGACATCCATCAGTCCGCGTCACTACCCTACTGCGTCCCCCCATTGCTCATAACGGCTTACGGTGGTACAGGAATTTCGACCTGTTGTCCTTCGACTACGCCTTTCGGCCTCGCCTTAGGTCCCGACTTACCCTGAGCGGACGAGCCTTCCTCAGGAACCCTTAGGCTTTCGGCGGATCAGATTCTCACTGATCTTTTCGTTACTCATACCGGCATTCTCACTTGTATAATGTCCAGCGCTCCTTACGGTACACCTTCAACCCTTATACAACGCTCCCCTACCCCTGATGCAAAGCATCAAGCCATAGCTTCGGTGGTGTGTTTAGCCCCGTTACATTTTCGGCGCAGAGTCACTCGACCAGTGAGCTATTACGCACTCTTTCAATGATGGCTGCTTCTAAGCCAACATCCTGGTTGTCTGTGCAACTCCACATCCTTTCCCACTTAACACACACTTGGGGACCTTAGCTGATGGTCTGGGCTGTTTCCCTTTTGACAATGGATCTTAGCACTCACTGTCTGACTCCCGGAAGTAAGTCTATGGCATTCGGAGTTTGACTGAGCTTGGTAACCCTTGCGGGCCCCGCACCCAATCAGTGCTCTACCTCCACGACTCTGTTTTCCGAGGCTAGCCCTAAAGCTATTTCGGGGAGAACCAGCTATCTCCGAGTTCGATTGGAATTTCTCCGCTACCCCCACCTCATCCCCGCATTTTTCAACATGCGTGGGTTCGGGCCTCCAGTGCGTGTTACCGCACCTTCACCCTGGACAGGGGTAGATCACCCGGTTTCGGGTCTACGTCCACGTACTAAGTCGCCCTATTCAGACTCGCTTTCGCTGCGGCTCCGGCTCTTCACCTTAACCTTGCACGGGAACGTAACTCGCCGGTTCATTCTACAAAAGGCACGCCATCACCCCTAAAACGGGCTCTGACTTTTTGTAAGCACACGGTTTCAGGTTCTATTTCACTCCCCTTCCGGGGTGCTTTTCACCTTTCCCTCACGGTACTGCTTCACTATCGGTCGCTAGGAAGTATTTAGCCTTGGCAGATGGTCCTGCCGGATTCATACGGGGTTTCACGTGCCCCGCACTACTCGGGATCCGTCTCGGAGGGAACAGACTTTCAACTACAGGGCTTTTACCTTCTTTGGCGGGCCTTTCCAGACCTCTTCGCTTAACCGGTTCCTTTGTAACTCCATGTGAGACGTCCCACAACCCCAAAGAGCAAGCTCTTTGGTTTGGGCTTCTCCGCGTTCGCTCGCCGCTACTGACGGAATCACTATTGTTTTCTCTTCCTCAGGGTACTTAGATGTTTCAGTTCCCCTGGTATGCCTCTACACAACCTATGTATTCAGTTGTGAGTAACTGGAAATTACCCCAGCTGGGTTTCCCCATTCGGACACCCCCGGATCAAAGCTTGCTTACAGCTCCCCGAGGCAGTTTCGTTGTTCGCCACGTCCTTCATCGGCTCCTAGCGCCTAGGCATCCTCCGTGTGCTCTTAGTAGCTTAACCATTTTGTTCCGGTTTCGGTCGCTCGCTTCCCTTGTTTTGCTTGCGCAAAGCCAAAAGTCGCTCTCACCCGATACCCTCACAAAAGCAATTTAACTACCTTTATACACTTGACTTGTTTGCACAAGTTCAGCTTAAAGGAATGTTCTAATTCGCGTTTGTTTCGTTTCGATATCTAGTTTTCAAAGAACAAACTTGTAAAACATTTTTGGTGGAGCCAAGCGGGATCGAACCGCTGACCTCCTGCTTGCAAGGCAGGCGCTCTCCCAGCTGAGCTATGGCCCCATATAAAGTTTAAAGGTATAGATGGTGGGCCCTGGTGGACTCGAACCACCGGCCTCACCCTTATCAGAGGTGCGCTCTAACCAACTGAGCTAAGGGCCCACATTACATATACTATTTGAACCCAAAATGGGTTACGCTTGGCGGCGTTCTACTCTCCCAGGACCCTGCGGTCCAAGTACCATTGACGCTGAAGGGCTTAACGGTCGTGTTCGGGATGGGAACGTGTGGAACCCCTTCGCTATCGCCACCAAACGTTTGAGAGTTTGAACTCTCAAAACTGAGCAACGAGTGAGTAACTAGCCGACCTGGCTAGATTTTTTATTTGAATGTTTCCGTTGCAGGAAACGATTCTCCATAGAAAGGAGGTGATCCAGCCGCACCTTCCGATACGGCTACCTTGTTACGACTTCACCCCAATCATCTATCCCACCTTCGGCGGCTGGCTCCTTGCGGTTACCCCACCGACTTCGGGTGTTATAAACTCTCGTGGTGTGACGGGCGGTGTGTACAAGACCCGGGAACGTATTCACCGCGGCATGCTGATCCGCGATTACTAGCAATTCCGACTTCATGCAGGCGAGTTGCAGCCTGCAATCCGAACTGAGACCGGCTTTGTTGGGATTGGCTCCATCTCGCGATTTCGCAGCCCGTTGTACCGGCCATTGTAGTACGTGTGTAGCCCAGGTCATAAGGGGCATGATGATTTGACGTCATCCCCACCTTCCTCCGGTTTGTCACCGGCAGTCTATCTAGAGTGCCCACCCGAAGTGCTGGCAACTAAATATAAGGGTTGCGCTCGTTGCGGGACTTAACCCAACATCTCACGACACGAGCTGACGACAACCATGCACCACCTGTCTCCTCTGTCCCGAAGGAAAGATACATCTCTGCATCGATCAGAGGGATGTCAAGACCTGGTAAGGTTCTTCGCGTTGCTTCGAATTAAACCACATACTCCACTGCTTGTGCGGGTCCCCGTCAATTCCTTTGAGTTTCAGTCTTGCGACCGTACTCCCCAGGCGGAGTGCTTAATGTGTTAACTTCGGCACCAAGGGTATCGAAACCCCTAACACCTAGCACTCATCGTTTACGGCGTGGACTACCAGGGTATCTAATCCTGTTTGCTCCCCACGCTTTCGCGCCTCAGCGTCAGTTACAGCCCAGAGAGTCGCCTTCGCCACTGGTGTTCCTCCACATATCTACGCATTTCACCGCTACACGTGGAATTCCACTCTCCTCTTCTGCACTCAAGTCACCCAGTTTCCAGTGCGATCCGGGGTTGAGCCCCGGGATTAAACACCAGACTTAAATGACCGCCTGCGCGCGCTTTACGCCCAATAATTCCGGACAACGCTTGCCCCCTACGTATTACCGCGGCTGCTGGCACGTAGTTAGCCGGGGCTTTCTTCTCAGGTACCGTCACCTTGAGAGCAGTTACTCTCCCAAGCGTTCTTCCCTGGCAACAGAGCTTTACGATCCGAAAACCTTCATCACTCACGCGGCATTGCTCCGTCAGGCTTTCGCCCATTGCGGAAGATTCCCTACTGCTGCCTCCCGTAGGAGTCTGGGCCGTGTCTCAGTCCCAGTGTGGCCGATCACCCTCTCAGGTCGGCTACGCATCGTCGCCTTGGTGAGCCGTTACCTCACCAACTAGCTAATGCGCCGCAGGCCCATCCCCAAGTGACAGATTGCTCCGTCTTTCCAGTTCCCTTCAGGCGAAGAAAACAATTATTCGGTATTAGCTACCGTTTCCGGTAGTTGTCCCAAACTTGAGGGCAGGTTGCCTACGTGTTACTCACCCGTCCGCCGCTAAGTATCAAGGAAGCAAGCTTCCTATCAACTCCGCTCGACTTGCATGTATTAGGCATGCCGCCAGCGTTCGTCCTGAGCCAGGATCAAACTCTCCAATAAAGTATTGAAAAGAGCGATAAGCTCATTTTGAATCTGACGAGATTAAAAATCTCATTTGTGCTCCAGTCGATTCAAGCCAAGGCTTGTCTCAAACTTTCGCGTTCATTCTGCAAGCAGAATGTTTACTCACTCGTTGTTCAGTTTTCAAAGATCAAACTCGTTTTTTCGTCACCATTTTCTCTCAGCGGCGACTTTTATAATATATCATACTTCGTTTGTTTTGGTCAAGTGTTTTTTTGAAATTTTTTTTCGAAGTTCGCAATGAACTCCTTCATTTCATCTAAAGCATCTAACCAAGCAAGCAAAGCAACGAGATATAATGTACCATATAAATATCCTGCGAGTCAACTATCCGAACAAAGAAATTTTCAACCCTAATAATAGCCCCACACCTGGCAATCCCAAAACAGTTACAGTCCCTATCGTTGCAGGGTTCAGCGGGATGTAGGTCCCTGTAATCCAGCCGGAATAATTCACGATATATATCCCTACTGCAGCCAGCACCAGATGAATTCCAAATGACGTGAAAAACGATAACCCTATCCGCTTTCTGAATAAAATAACGATAAGCCCCAGTAACGATATAACCAATACACTTCCCAGTATGATACTCTTCACATGTTTCACCTCCGTGTTTAATGTAAACGTGACTCTACATACTAACCCCTCGCTGTGATGTAACATCATCATTAGCTCTGGCTCGCTTTGCTCTTCTCAAGTGGATCTGGTACTTCCGCTCAGCTGCCTCCAATACATAAATGGCATAATCAATCTCATCCTGTCCCTGTGCATCTTCAAACTGTCTCATAGCCCGTTCCCATTCCTGCTTAGCCATTTGAATATCTGCATAGATCTGATCCGCCTCAAGTTCCTTCAACATTCTGTTGTGTTTCTCTACCGAGTTCCGTGTGTTTCGCCACAAAAACATAATCTCTCCCCCTCCTGGTCAGCACAGCATATTCTCATACTTATCAGGGAAAGGACAAACTTAGAACTCGGACATTCATTTTTTCCATAAAAAAAGAGAGCCCTAAGGCTCTCTTTGCATATCGAAACTTATTTAGCATCCAAAGTTTCCAAGGAAGTCCGCTGCGCAAAACAAATTGATCACACTAACGCATCTCCCTGCGCCCTTCCAACGCTTTGGAAAGGGTCACTTCATCCGCATACTCTAGATCGCCACCTACAGGCAATCCATGCGCAATACGAGTCACACTGATCTCAAACGGACGCACCAAGCGGGAGATATACATCGCTGTAGCCTCACCCTCAATGTTGGGGTTCGTTGCCAAGATAATCTCTTTTATACGTTCATCACTTAATCGAACCAAGAGTTCCTTCAAACGAATATCGTCTGGGCCAATTCCCTCCATAGGTGAAATCGCGCCCTGTAACACATGATAGTACCCATCGAATTCCTTGGTGCGCTCCATGGCCACCAGATCTTTCGAATCCTGAACTACACAGATTACAGAGACATCCCTGGACTTATCCTGACAGATGCGACATGGGTCCGTATCAGTGATATTACAACATACAGAACAGTAATGAAGATTACGCTTTACACTTACGAGCGCCTTGGCGAAATCGATAACGTCATCTTCCTTCATGTTAAGCACATGAAAAGCTAAACGCGCTGCCGTCTTGGGACCCACACCCGGCAACCGGGTGAAGGCATCAATCAGCTTGGCTATTGGTTCGGGATAATACAATCGATTGTGTCTCCTTTGACAGGATCAATTTTTTAATTAAAATAATCCCGGAATATTCATGCCGCCTGTGAACTTGCCCATATCCTTGTTGGCAATCTCATCGGCTTTGGCCATTGCATCATTAACAGCTGTCATAACGAGATCCTGCAACATTTCAACATCTTCCGGATCTACCGCTTCAGGTTTGATCGTGATAGCAAGCAATTTCTTGTGTCCGTTAACTTCAGCCGTCACTACACCGCCACCAGAAGTACCTTGGACTGTTTTGTCCGCCAGTTCCTCTTGTGCTTTCAGCATTTGCTCCTGCATTTTCTTCACTTGTTTCATCATTTGGTTCATGTTGTTCATAATTGTTCATCTCCTTTGTTATGGTTATCGCGCTATGCGCATTATTCTTTGATCACTACAAGATCCTCACCAAAGAGCTGGATCGCTTCATCAATCCAAGGCTGTTTGTTGCCTGAACCGCCGTCTTCATGCTCAGGTTCAAGCTTAAAGTCCTCCTTTGGCGCTTCAGAAGCTCCCTCCATTGCCCCGGTCCAA
Organism: Paenibacillus sp. FSL E2-0151; assembly: GCF_037993015.1. NCBI lineage: Bacteria > Bacillati > Bacillota > Bacilli > Caryophanales > Paenibacillaceae > Paenibacillus > Paenibacillus sp. FSL E2-0151. The sequence continues at coordinate 138,250 of NZ_CP150308.1, read as the reverse complement.
TCTTTGAGCATCATCGTCACCAATCGTGCCGGACGCCCAAGTTGTTCGGACAACACCCGCTCAATGACTTCACGGTTAGCCTGCTTCTCCGTTGTTTCACGGTGAATGTTGTTTTTAAAAGCAACCAACACATTGTCTTCAAGCAATGATACCGGCTCACCATCCACAAACCAGGCGTGAACGGTAACCCTCTCTTCCTTCACTCGTTGCAGGATCTGACTCCATTTTTTGCTGATCTCTGCGAACTCAGGGGCTCCCTTGCGCGCAACATACTGATCCAACTGTGCAGGAAGCTTCGCGGGCGAGTTACCTCTCGATACCGGCGCTCTTGTTGCCGGGCGAGATGGAGCACTCGATGAACCTTCTCCACCAGACAAACCACTTTTCAGTGCACGATCCAACTTCTTCTCCAACTCAGCAAGCTGCTGCTTCAAGCGGTTGATCTCTCCCCCATCAGCAGGTGCTGCATGAGCTGAAGATCCCACCTGAACAGAAGCCTCACCTTGAGCTGGAATACTACACAGTTTAAGCAATGCAACTTCAAATAATGTCTGTGGTTGTACTGCATATTTCATTTCACTCTGGTACCGATTAAGGGTGTCAATCATGTGGAATAGTTGTTCCCTGGTGAATGACTCCGCCATATCACGGAAAGACTCCGGATTAAGTACCCGGTCCGTCAGTTTATCTGCATCAGGTACCATCTTAATCATAAGCAAATCACGGAAATAATACAGTAAATTCTCCATGCACTTGTCTGCACTCTTTCCTTCATGCATGAAACCTTCAATCATCTGCAAAATATGACCAACATCACCCTTGAGCAGCGAAGCAGCCAATTTGGCAAATTGCTCTGAAGCAATTCCACCCGTCATGTCCATGACCTGCTGGTACGTTACTCGTCCATCCGTAAATGAAGAGATCTGATCCAGCACACTAAGTGCATCCCTCATTCCACCGTCCGATAAACGGGCAATGTATTGGAGCGCATCCTGGTCAGCTTCCATGCCTTCCTGTTCACAGATCAGTGTAAGTCTTGCTGTCTGCTCTTCCAGGGATACCCGGCGAAAATCAAATCGCTGACAGCGCGATATAATGGTAGCCGGAAGGCGGTGCGGTTCCGTTGTTGCCAAAATAAACATCACATGTGGTGGTGGCTCTTCCAATGTTTTGAGCAAAGCATTGAATGCCTCCGTTGTCAGCATGTGCACTTCATCAATAATATAGACTTTCTGCCGGACCTCGGTTGGCGCATATTTAACCTTTTCCCGAAGATCACGGATTTCTTCAACGCCCCGATTGGATGCAGCGTCAATCTCCTGCACATCCATCACAGCGCCAGTCGTAATTCTGCGGCAAGCTTCACACTCGTTACAAGGTTCAGGCGCAGGCCCACGTTCGCAGTTCACAGCTTTGGCCAAAATCTTGGCGGCACTTGTCTTTCCCGTTCCTCTGGGCCCGCTAAATAAGTAGGCATGGGAAGTCCGCTGTTCACGAATCGCGTTCTGCAAGGTCTGAATAATATGCTGTTGCCCCACCATATCTTGAAACGACTGGGGACGCCAAGCCCGGTATAACGCGATATGCTCCATGATGCGTTACCTTCCTTCCACTTCGCATTCGAGTCCTTTGTCGTTCCCCTATTATACTATATTCTAGGGTGAATCCAAACTTTATCTGACTCATTCATGCGTGGTTTATTAAGACATATCAAAAAGACCTCTGCATACATACAACTGCAAAGGTCTCTACATTTAAAAGGTAAGCCGTGCACCTGCTATCGATATTTGCGATCCAAGTGGCACCCCTGAACAATAGCTCGGGCTAGGCAACCCTCCGGCACAAGAGTGATCTCACTTATGGCTGCTTCCTTCCGGACCTGACCAGGTTCATGAGTACTCATTGCGGAGGACCCAACCGTCAACACCACGTTTAGGGACCAAACCTCACATCGGCAAAACCTCTAGCAGGAATTCAACCTCGCTATAGCGGATTGCGAGTTACAGGGCACCGCTACCTCCCCATCTAGCACGGTAAGAAATAGTATAACGTAAGGTTATCCAAATTGCAACCAGAGGAACGTGAATGCGACTTTGCTTACATATAACATATAAAAAACCCCTGCCAGATCAGCAGGGGTGTGTTGGATGCAATTAGCAGACAACTCCAAGAATTGTCCAATTAGATTCCGTATTTCTTTTTGAAACGATCAACACGGCCGCCAGCATCGATAAACTTCTGTTTACCTGTGAAGAACGGGTGGCACGCGGAGCAAATCTCTACACGAAGTCCGTCTTTAACCGAACCTGTCTCAAAAGTATTCCCGCAAGCGCAAGATACTTGACCAATCGTGTAATTAGGATGAATTGCTTCTTTCATTACCTTTCACCTCTTTCCGCCCTGAGCCTCAAGCGGACCCAGAGTAAATGGCACAACCCTGAGATTATAACACGACCTTGCGCCTGTTGCAATCCATTATTGTTAAGAGGTAATCAACCGTTTTGGACGTGCCATTCCAGCGGGTGGAACATGAGTATACGATCCAATCACAACACCAGGCAACTCGTCTTCAAAGATCTCAATCATCTGCTTCATGCCCAAGATATCACCTTGAGCAGGAGGAATTAATTCCAGATAGCTCTCTGGATCAATATTGAGATTACGCATCTGAATCAAGCGTAGATCGGTTCTTCTTGCAAACTCAATCATCGCCTCAATCTCTTCTTCACGATCTGTTACGCCTGGGAAGATCAGATAGTTAATGGACGTGTATACACCCTGCTGCGCTGCGTATTTCATCGACTTCTCAACATTGGCTAAGGTATAACCACGTGGTTTATAGTAAGCGTTATAATGGTCATCCAGTGCACTAATTGTACTTACGCGCATCAGATCCAATCCAGCATCTACAATACCTCTAATGTGATCATTCAGACCGGCATTGGTATTAATGTTGATATACCCCATGTCCGTTACGGAACGCACTTCGCGAATCGCTTCAATAATCAGCTTGGCCTGCGTGGAAGGCTCCCCTTCACAACCTTGTCCAAAGCTAATGATGGACTCCGGCGTCTTCAGGTGTTCCAGCATAACCTCCACAATCTCATCCACACGTGGTCGGAAGTTCATACGTGTCTGCGGGGAAACAAAGCCGCTATCATCCGGTTGCTCGGAGATACACCCGAAACAGCCCGCATTGCAAGAATAGGATACCGGCACTCCACCTTCCCAACGATTCAGGAACGTGTTTGATGAAGTTAGACATTCATATCCAAGCGCACAGTTGGATAGATGGGTGTAAAGACGGTTCTCGGGGTATTGCTCCGTCAATCGTTTGACCCCGGAACGCACATCGTCACGATCACAGTTGAGTGGATTCCATTTTTCAGGACTATCCGACTTCGAAGCGGTGACATAGAAACCGCCATCTTTCCAAACTACTGCGGAATAGCCGAATAACGGCAATTTATACTCTTTATCCGTCTTCACATAACCAGGGAGACACAAACGAGTGAATCCCTGTGGAAGCAACGCACCTACAGCCTGTGTGTCTGATGGCATTGGCAGCATCTCACCGGTGTCCGGGTCCATACCAATGGGCCGGGTACTCGGGAGTCCAACCAACGTTGCACCTTCTGGCAGAGGAATCAACTCATCCTCCATAATCTCAACGATCATATCTCCACTGCGGGCAAGCCCGTACAGGGAAGGATGATCAAATACATTACCTTTTTCATCTGCGTATACTAAATACATGATGTTCTCCTCACATCTAATGGGTTAAACCTAACGACGAGTGTATTGTAAAATTCACAGCAACGCTGTAAAAGTATGTTATTGGTCGAACGACACTTAAGTCGATGTACCTGACGTTGCTGTCTGTCTAGGTGAGCGACGGGTTGTTGTTGTACCCGAATTGCTTGTCGGGCTATTACCAGCCGAATCAAATGCGGCCAAAAACTCTGCATTTGTCTTACTGTTACGAAGTTTTTTCAGGAATCCTTCAACAAAGTCATGGGAATCATTCATGTTTTTACGAATTGCCCAGATTGTATCCAACTCTTCCTTGCTCAGCAACACTTCTTCACGACGTGTACCCGAACGACGAATGTCGATCGCCGGGAATATGCGGCGCTCTGCCAGACGACGGTCCAGATGGAGCTCCATGTTACCTGTACCCTTAAACTCTTCATAAATGACGTCATCCATACGTGATCCCGTATCAATTAATGCCGTTGCCAGGATCGTCAAGCTTCCGCCTTCCTCCACATTCCGGGCAGAACCGAAGAAACGCTTCGGACGATGGAACGCAGCTGGATCAATACCACCACTAAGTGTACGACCGGATGGTGGAATAACCAGGTTATATGCACGGGCGAGACGCGTAATGCTATCCAGCAGGATAACAACATCTTTTTTGGCCTCAACCAGACGAAGCGCACGCTCAAGCACCAATTCCGCCACCTTGATATGATTCTCAGGCAGTTCATCAAATGTCGAAGCCACAACTTCCCCTTTTACCGAACGCGACATATCCGTTACTTCCTCTGGACGTTCATCAATCAACAGGACAAACAGTTCAATTTCAGGATTGTTAGTTGAGATGCTGTTGGCAATTTCTTTGAGGAGAAGCGTTTTACCCGCTTTGGGAGGTGCTACGATCAATCCGCGCTGTCCCAATCCTACCGGGGCGAGCACATCCATAATTCGTGTGGACAAATGGTTGGGGGATGTTTCGAGAACCAGTTTTTTCTGCGGATACAGTGGGGTTAGTGCCGGGAAGTGAAGTCGCTCTGCAGCCGCCGATGGATTCTCACCATTTACAGCGTTGACTTGCAACAAACCGAAGTATCTCTCGTTTTCCTTAGGCGTTCTACACTTACCTGATACGAGGTCACCTGTTCTTAGATCAAACTTGCGAATCTGAGAAGCTGAGATGTAGATGTCTTCCGTACTTGGCAAGTAGTTGATCGGCCGAAGAAATCCGTAACCTTCAGGTAGAATCTCGAGTACGCCTTGCATGAACATCAGGCCACTCTGTTCAGCTTGTGCACGCAGTATAGCAAAGATTAATTCTTTCTTTTTTAACGTACCATAGTACGGTATCTGATATTTTTTGGCCAGTTTGTAGAGGTCCGTTAGTTTCATTTCTTCCAAATCGGAAATTTGTAGATCCATATAATAACCACCTATTCAATTAATAAGTCCGTGTGAAATGGATAGTTTCGCTAGATGTTCCGGCTATAGAGAGCGGCGTCTGCCACAATCCCTTCTGTCCATTGTACGGAATGTAACCGTTATAATGCAAATACTTGTCTTTGAGTGTAAGTTTCCGGGTGGGATGGCCAACATTCGGCAATATCCGCTATTGAGTGAACGCTGCATTGAGGCGATCAATCCGGGTAGACCGGCTATGGAGCGCAGTTCAAACAAAACCGGGGGTTGGGGATGAGAAATGATGTTCTTAAAGCCATATGAAGTTTATTTCAAAAAAAGACCCTCCGGTAAAGGAAACAGAAACATTTCGTCTTATGCCGGAGAGACTGAGAACTCTATTAAAACAGGTTTACCTAATCATCAAAAAGATATGCAGTTCAGTTAAAATAAACATGTGTAGGACTGAATCATGCATAATGCTTCTTATTAATCAGTTTCCCGCCATACATCTGCACCGAGCAGGCGCAGATTAGTCACCAGATGATCATAACCGCGGTCGATATATTCGACCCCCGTTACTTCAGTCACACCTTCACTGACGGTGAGACCTGCAATCACCAGCGCTGCTCCAGCGCGAAGATCGGATGCTTTTACTTTAGCCGCGTTTAATGCACTGCCTTCAATAATCGCTGACCGTCCTTCTACTCGAATCTTTGCACCCATCCGCACTAACTCAGGCACATGCTTGAATCGATTACTGTATACAAAGTCGCTCAGGACGCTCACACCAGTTGCCTGTGTCAAAACACTGGTCATTGGTGACTGTAGATCCGTTGGGAAACCAGGATATACAAGTGCCTTCACGTCCACATGGTTATAGCTTGGTTTACCAATGACACGTATACTTTCATCCAATTCCTCAATGCCAACACCCATTTCTAGCAGCTTTGCCGTTAAAGCTTCCAGATGTTTGGGAATCACATTGTCAATCAGAACATCTCCGCGCGTCGCCGCTGCAGCGATCATATACGTACCTGCTTGGATACGGTCCGGAATAATGGAATGACGGCAGCCTTTAAGCTCCGAGACCCCTTCAATACGGATCGTTTCGGTACCTGCACCCTTGATGCTGGCACCCATGGAATTCAGAAGTGTTGCTACATCTATAATCTCAGGCTCTTTAGCCGCGTTTTCGATAATTGTAGAGCCTTTGGCACGAGTAGCCGCCAGCATGATATTAATGGTTGCGCCGACACTGCTTACATCAAGATAGATTTTTGCTCCGCGCAGCTCTTTGGCATGCAAATGAATGGAGCCATGTTCGTTTGTTACGGTTGCGCCAAGCGCTTCAAACCCTTTGATATGTTGATCAATTGGACGAGGCTCAAAATTACAGCCCCCTGGTAAACCTATGGTCGCTTCTTTGAAACGCCCTAGCAATGCACCCATCATATAATACGAAGCACGAAGCTTCTTCACGGGACCATTCGGCATAGGAATGGATTTGATGTCAGAAGGGTCAATCTTCATCTGACTGCCTTCCCAAGTCACATGTGCTCCGAGTTCCTCCAAAATTTCTGCATAAACCGCCACGTCACTCAAAAGCGGCAGGTTGTCCAACACGACTTCTGACTCGGCAAGCAATGCTGCAGGAATAAGCGCAATGGCGCTGTTCTTGGCGCCGCTTATAGTTACAGTTCCCTGTAACGGACGTCCGCCACTAATCATCAATTTTTCCATAAAGCTTAATGTCCCCCTACGTGTTTTGCAGCCGATGAACGGCAATACGTGCTGTTGGCTTCCGATGTAGAAATAAGGTGTGAAAATGGAAAGACACCGGCTAGGCGGTGTTTTTCCATTTCACAGTATGGAACTGGTAAAGATAAATTACGCTTTGTTGTTAGAACCAAACTCGCGGATTTTACCTTTAACGGTTTCTTTAATTGCTTCACGGCCTGGTACGATGAATGTACGTGGATCGTAAGCGTCTGGTTTAGCTGCAAGCACTTCACGAACCACTCTTGCAAAAGCAATTTGGTTCTCTGTGTTTACGTTGATTTTGGACGTACCCAGGGAAATGGCTTTGTCGATGTCGTGTTTAGGAATACCTGTACCACCGTGCAATACGAGTGGAACTTGTACCGCGTCACGAACTTCTTCCATTTCTTTGAAGCCCAGGTTAGGCTCGCCATGGTAAGGACCGTGTACGGAACCAAGAGCTGGTGCCAATGTATCGATACCTGTTTCTTTAACGATACGGATACACTCGTTCAAGTCAGCGTACATGATACCGCCGATAACGTCGTCTTCTTGTCCGCCTACAGTACCTACTTCAGCTTCTACAGAAACGCCTTTAGCGTGTGCATATTCAACAACTTTTTTAGTCATTTCGATGTTCTCATCGATAGAGTGGTGGGAACCGTCGATCATTACGGATGTGAATCCAGCGTCGATCGCTTCTTTACACTTGTCGAAGCTTGAACCGTGGTCCAGGTGAATTGCAACTGGAACAGTGATTTTCATGTCGTGAATGAGTCCTTCTACCATTTTAACTACAGTGTAGAAGCCACCAATGTGACGTGCTGCGCCTTCGGATACACCCAAGATTACTGGGGATTTCTCTTCTTCAGCAGCACCAAGAATCGCTTGAGTCCACTCAAGGTTATTGATGTTGTATTGACCAACTGCATATTTTCCTTCAAGTGCTTTGTTCAACATGTCTGTCATAGATACTAATGGCATGGTTTCAATCCTCCTAGGGGTTTGGGTTGTGTCTATGGTTTTTAGCCGAAATCACATACGGGCTTATTATACCACATCCCATGTCAAATACTAAACAAGCATTTGCAAAAATGCTGTGCTTTGCAGCACAGTTTTCATAGACACCGCTTTATAACTTCCCCATTTCCAATATTCCCCGGATAAAGGAGTGAAATACCTCATTTTCCCACCAAGTACCTTCTATGTTCTCCACACGCAAAAAAATCCTGTATCAACAGGATTCAGCTGCATTTATTGGCGGTACCGTTGCGAAGTTGCATATTCACAGCCACTCGCATCTCGTCGATATCAAACGGTTTCGTAAAGTGCATGAGCGCTCCGAGATCCGTGGCTTCCTTAATCATGTCCAGTTCACCATAAGCGGTCATCATGATCACCTTGATACCCGGATCAATTTCTTTAATATGCTTCAGGATTTCCAGACCGTCCATCCCAGGAATCTTCATATCGAGCAATACCAGGTCAGGCTTGTCATTATTCACAATCTCCAGAGCAACCTTGCCGTTGGGTGCTTGAAACGTGTTATACCCCTCACTGCTGAACACTTCCATTAACAGGATTCGAATACCATTCTGGTCATCAACAATCAAAACTTTTTTATCTTCCACTCTGTAACCTCCTAGAATTAGGAAAGCATGCACACCTTCGAATCTGGATAACTATCCCATAGTCGTCATGATAAGTATTCTACCTCTTCCATTAAAATCCTGCTACCTTCACAAAATGACAAAAAGCATTTCCACCCACTTTTTACGAAAAAAAAGAGGATGTTCCGGCATCCGCTATGGTTGCCAGGAACATCCCCAATATCTATTACGTTAACACAAAAAAATTTATTACTTCTGCGCATTCACCAGAGAAGCTTTTACAAAATCACGGAACAATGGTTGCGGACGGTTCGGACGGGAAGTGAATTCCGGATGGAATTGTACCGCTAGGAACCATGGGTGTCCTGGAAGTTCCACGATCTCAACCAGACGTCCATCCGGGGATGTACCCGAGATAACCAGTCCTGCTTTTTCGATCGTTTCACGGTATTCATTGTTGAACTCATACCGGTGACGGTGTCTCTCATACACCAGCTCGTCATCATAACAAGCCATCGCCAAAGAACCTTCCTGAAGCTTACAAGGATACAGACCCAGACGCATCGTGCCACCCAGATTCTCGATATCTTTTTGCTCAGGCAACAGATCGATCACAGGGAATTCCGTAGCTGGATTAATCTCGGAACTGTTCGCACCATTCAAACCAACGATGGAACGTGCATACTCAATAACGGAAACCTGCATACCCAGGCAAATACCGAAGAACGGAATTTGTTTCTCACGAGCATAACGGATTGCCGATACTTTACCTTCAATACCACGATCTCCGAATCCACCAGGAACAAGGATACCCCCAATACCATGTAACAAGTCGCCTACATTCTCATCCGTAATATCTTCAGAAGGAACCCAGCGAATTTTCACATCAGCATTGGATGCAAATCCTGCATGAGACAACGACTCAACAACACTCAGGTATGCATCATGCAACGCTACATATTTACCAACAATAGCGATCTCAACTGTATGCTCCAACTTGTTGATCCGGTCAACCAGCCCTTCCCACTCGCTCATATCCGGTGCAGGAGTAGTCAGTTTCAGGTGATTTACCACGATCTCATCCAAGCCTTCTTCACGCAGGTTCAAAGGTACTTGATACAACGTGTCTGCATCACGACATTCAACCACGGCATTTTCATCAATGTCGCAGAAGAGAGCGATCTTGGCTTTCATGTCTTTAGACAATTCATACTCCGTACGGCATACAATCACATTCGGTTGAATACCGATGCTGCGTAATTCCTTAACACTATGTTGCGTTGGTTTTGTTTTCACTTCACCAGCTGCTTTGATATAAGGAATAAGTGTTACGTGGATGTACATCACATTGTCGCGACCTACATCACTCTTGATCTGACGGATAGCTTCCAGGAAAGGCAAACTCTCAATGTCGCCCACTGTTCCACCAATTTCCGTAATAACCACATCCGAACCCGCTTCACGTCCAGCGCGGAATACACGCTCTTTGATCTCGTTCGTAATGTGTGGAATAACTTGTACCGTTCCGCCCAGATATTCCCCGCGCCGCTCTTTGCTGATGACGGAAGAGTATACTTTACCAGTCGTGACGTTGCTGTTTTTGGAGAGATTGATGTCAATAAAACGTTCATAGTGGCCAAGGTCCAGATCCGTTTCCGCGCCATCATCCGTTACAAAAACCTCACCGTGCTGATAAGGACTCATTGTTCCCGGGTCGATGTTAATATATGGATCAAATTTCTGGATCGTTACCTTAAGCCCTCTGTTTTTCAGCAATCTGCCCAGAGAAGCAGCCGTAATCCCTTTGCCCAGGGAGGACACAACTCCGCCCGTCACGAAAATATACTTTGTCACTGTTATTACCCTCCTAATATAAGTACAGAAATTCAGGCGATATATGGTGTTATCGTAACCTGTTTCCCAGGTAATCATCGTTAAAAAGAGCAATGGCAGAAATTCCCTGCATCTGCGAACTGCTCTTTCTGCGAAGTCGGTTTAAATACACGTTGTTCTACAGCAAAAAATGGTGCAAATATTCCGATGGCCTTCATTCCATTTGGTGTTTTTGATATACAAAAACGGGCCACGAAATGTTGGCCGGGAGCATACGGAAAAAAATCATTTTGCAAAATTATGCCTCTAAAAATACAAAAAAAAGTACTCCCGCAGGACGGGGCACCTTCTATAAAAAACATAAATATATTGTCGCTCATTCATAAGCCCATGCAATAGTTTACCCGTTACCCCGTCTGCTGTCAAGGCTGACTATTCCGGGGAAACGGGTAAATTATAGACGTCAAAAATGACTATCGATTATCAGAATCGTCGTCAAATTCATCCTCGTTTTCGGACTCTTCTTCGTCTTCTTCGAGGTCTTCATCTTCCAGATCGTCATCTTCAACCAGCACTTCTTCTTCGCTGTCTTCTTCGTCAAAGATGTCGTCTTCTTCTTCCTCTTCTTCGTCTTCTTCTTCGTCTTTATCCGTGCTGTCGAAGCCTTCATCGCTGCTATAGCTGTCTTCTTCTTCACCGAAGTCTTCATCTTCCAGATCATCGTCTTCATCGTTGATGATACGCGGACGCTTCGCACCCGTCATGGAATCTTCTGTTCCAGCTACCGGATACCAGCGCTTTAAGCCCCACAGACTTGTACCGACGCAAGCAAAACGGCCATCGATATTAATCTCGGTATATAGCTGGGCGATAAACTCGTTGATTTCTTCATCAGTCATTCCGCGCTGCTTCGCTACCTCATTCATTAAGTCACGATAGTAATACGGCGTATTAGCCGCTTTCAGCACCATAAAGGCAAGGTCCACCAAAGGGATCTCTTTTACCTTTTCTTTATCAATTTTCAAATTGAGCGAGGTACTCACTGCAGACACTTCCTCTCACACAAAATTCACTTTTTAACCCCTACGAACTGGACTGTTACGTATAACATATCCATTAACAAACCTAAGTAAAACCTATTTAGCGTTAAAAAGCAAGTTTTTATGTACGGATGTGACGCAAATGCGGAGAGCAGCAACAATATGTCCACATATTAAACGTGAAGTGACATCAAACCCACAGGAATATCCTCTTTTGCCAAAGAGACAACTCCATAATAAAAAAGACGGAGTCCCCTCCGCCTTCTGACTGTATACCCTTGGAGGATTACTCCTCACCAGGTTCCCCGCAAGAGCCCTCTAGCTCTCCATCCATCATATGTCCCTGCGCCCGTTTTGACACGAAGAGAATGTGTTTTTGTAAAAAAAGGGCAAGTTCCCCATGCGGCGGGATGAGCGCATTCATAGAATACCTCAGCATGTTCATCCCGAAGGGGGCTGCCCATTATGGACTATACTGGTTTATTGCATCAATTGATTGACGGAATGCGACGCCCTGAACCAGAACAGGGTGGGCGATATTTGATCCGATTTGCCAAACCGCAGCAGTACGAGGCCTGTCTTGTGGAATTGTCCCGAATGCGGAATGAATTCACCGACCTTGGGGCTGTCCGTTCCTCGCGACTGGCTCGTTCCATTATCGCTCCAGTCCAACGCCCGGAGGACCTATACCGCTATGGGGATGAAATTACGATTGAAGAAGACGTTCCCATCTCCCTTCATGCCACTGCACTCCACAGCAAACCAAGCAATGCTCAAGGCATACCCTGGGGAGTGAAGCAGATTCGGGCGCCCAAAGTATGGTCTGTGTCTACCGGACACCGGATTAAAATCGGTGTGATTGATACAGGTGCTGATTATCATCATCCTGATCTTCGTTATTCACTGGCACGTGGAATCAATCTGTTAAACCGCAGCCTGCTTCCTCATGATGATAACGGACATGGCACCCACATTGCAGGGACCATCGCCGCAGCTAACAGCACCGCAGGAATGATTGGTGTAGCTCCACGCTCCCTGATCTATCCGGTGAAAGCATTTGACCACAACGGATCGGCTTATGTATCCGACATTGTACTTGGCATCGACTGGTGTGTACGCAACAAGGTCGATATCATCAATATGAGCTTTGGCATGAAAACACGTAGCAAGGCGCTTCTTGATGTTGTCAACCGTGCGTACCATGCCGGAATCGTTATTGTTGCTTCGTCAGGAAATGACGGCAAACGCCGCAGTATTGATTACCCTGCACGGTATCCCCAGACCATATCTGTTGGGGCAACCGACAAAAACAGACGCATTGCGTCCTTCAGCAATCGTGGCGCATATGTGGATGTCTATGCACCCGGTGATAAAATCGTCTCCTCTTGGGTACAAGGCAAACATCACGAGATGAGCGGCACATCCATGGCGACGTCCCATGTGAGTGGCGCTATCGCCTTGCTGCTCTCCAAACATCCGGGGTTATCCCCTAGTGAAATCAAGACACTCGTCAAACGTGCTACGATCCCGTTGCGCGCTCGCAAGACTACCACAGCGAAGAGCAAGGTGCGTGGTGGCGAGATTGATGCCCTGAAGCTAATGCAGGAGGGCGGGGAGTGAGCCAGCTCTGTCAGCCGTCAGCAGAATTTGATTGAGGCTTGTAGCGAAACGCAGTAGCCCGGCCCAGGCAGTACGCACGAGGAAGTATTACGTAGCGGCTGAAACTCTAGGTTACGCCCACTGTGATGTCAGAGCAGGCTAGTATGCCTTGGATGGGTCAGGCATTTCGTTTTCTTCAGCTAGGGCACAGAACAAAAAAAGTCTCCATGTACCACGTTGAAGGCACTCAACATGGACATGGAGACTTTTTGCCTTAGGCAGAGCCGAGGATAGGCCGCGAGCCTGGAATTTACATTTTGTCAGGAGCGGTTACGCCTACCAGACGAAGCGCTGTTGCGATAACGGTACGTACAGCACCGATCAGTGCCAGACGTGCTTGAGTTTGCTGCGTGTCTTCCGTAATGACACGTTCTGCACGATAGTAGCTGTGGAACAGGGATGCCAACTCGTATACATAACGGATGATACGATGAGGCGCATATCCTGTTGCTGCTGCCGAGATTTCCTCAGGCAACTCTCCCATTTTGCGGAGAAGGTCATACTCGTGCTCTGTTGTCAGCTTGGACAGGTCAATCTGTGCCAGTGGCAACAGTTCAATACCTTGTTCTTCAGCCTGACGGTATACGCTACATACACGGGCATGCGCGTATTGTACGTAGAATACCGGATTCTCATTGGATGTCGAAATCGCAAGGTCCATGTCAAAGTCCAGATGGGAGTCCATGCTGCGCATTGTGAAGAAGTAACGGATGGCATCAATGCCGACTTCATCCATCAGATCTTCCATCGTTACAGCTTTACCTGTACGCTTGGACATCTTCACTTTTTCACCGTTCTGGAACAAGCTCACCATCTGTGCAATCAAGACCACCAGTTTCTCAGGGTCATTACCCAGTGCTTGCATCGCGGCTTTCATCCGTGGAATATATCCATGGTGATCGGCACCCCAGATGTTGATCATCGTGTCGTATCCACGAGCATATTTGTCGCGGTGATAAGCAATATCTGGCGTCAGGTAAGTATACGTGCCATCGTTCTTGATCAATACACGTTCTTTGTCATCACCGTACTGCATCGTTTTCAACCAAGTTGCTCCATCTTGCTCATAGATCTCATTGCGGTCACGCAATTCATCAAGCACTCGCAGCACTTCTCCGTTGTCGTACAGGGAAGTTTCGCTGAACCAGATGTCAAAGTTAACACGGAAGCGATTCAAGTCACGTTTGATCTTGTCCAGTTCCTTCTCCAGACCAAAGTCACGGAAATAAGCCGCACGGTCACCCGGATGCATGGACAGCAATTCGTCACCCTTTTCAGCAACAAGCTGCTTGGCGAATCCTTTGATATCTTCACCGTGATAACCGTCTTCAGGCATCTCAGCATCCTGACCCAGCTCTTGCAGATAACGAGCTTCAATGGAACGAGCCAGATTAAACACCTGATTACCTGCATCATTAATGTAGTATTCACGGGTTACATCATATCCTGCGTAGTCAAGGATGTTACATAGCGCATCACCTACAGCCGCTCCACGGGCATGACCCAGATGCAAACTGCCTGTCGGGTTGGCACTGACAAACTCCATTTCGACTTTGCGTCCTTCTCCGATGTTAATTCTTCCGTAATCTTCACCCTGCTCCTGCACAAGCACAAGTACTGGATAAAGGTAACTCTTGTCCAATTTGAAGTTAATGAATCCTGGGCCCGCAATCTCAGCCTTCTCGATTCCGGCTTCAGCCAGATTCAAATTGGCAATGATCTCTTCAGCAATCTGACGCGGATTGCGCTTGGCAATCTTGGTCAGCTGCATGGCAGCATTGGTCGCCAAGTCCCCGTGTGTCTTCTCACGCGGCACTTCCAATGTGATGGCTGGCAATTCGTCCTGCGTAACAATTCCGGCCGTCACAATGGCGTTGCCGATGGCCGTACTTACCCGTTCGTTAATCGTATCTAGTGGATTACGTGTCATGAAATTGGTTCCTCCTGTATATGCAAACTAATCGCGAAATGTCCGGATTCTTCATCAAAGCGGTAAAAGTCGTAGCTCCACGCTGCGCGTGCGCTCAATCCCTGAATGGAAAGTTCCAGCTTCTGTGTATGCGTGGACAGGGCAAACGACATGTATGGTGATCGGTAGAAACCAGGAAGCTTCCGATTCAATTCAAAAGTCTGCTCCGATTCCACCTCACCATGACGTATAATCTTGATGGATTGTCCGCCCAGCTTCAATGTTGTACGGGTTGTACCTCCCTCAGGTCCAACCTGCGGTTCTTCATAACGAACATAAAGAACAGACCCTTTTAACACGGCTTCACCCTGCATTTCCTGCAGCACATCTTCACCTTCATAACGGCTGTGCAGCCGGATGTGTACCGGTCGCATGTTCGACATGAATGTTAACCTCCATTATATTCGAGGCGACGCAAAATCAGGCACGGCTGGTGAGAACAGCCCTTCCCGTATTGTTGTGTCGCTATACGCGCTCATATTCCCGGATAGCTCGCTATCCTACACTCTACTGTATAACTATATCCAGTTCCCTCGCTCAATTCAAATCCAAATTCAGAGTTTTTTCCACATCAAGCCAAAAAAGAAGAGCTGCACCTGTAAAGTGCAACTCCCTTTTGCTTCATTATAATAAGATTCGTTCATCCGATCAGGCCCATTGCGATTCATAAGGAAAAGGACATGTCGACTCACTCAGCTTCGCTCGCACCTGTACGAGACAACCACAATGCCGACAAGTTGTGCCATATTGCAATCCCGGACAAGCAGAGCAGATGGATAGCCGACGTTCATATTCCTCATCCTGTACCGTCGGACGCGAACGTGAGGCAATCTCCACAAGTCTGGCCATTTTGGCATCGCTAATCTTCACATCGTACTGATCATTACAGCCCTTGCAAGGTTCCTGCCTTTTCATGCATTAACCCTCTACAGCGAGCACCCCAACCGATGCTGGTGGAAGGACAAAACGCAGTGTGTTATTCTCCAGTGTGATTCCATCCCACGCCACAGGCTGAACATGATTCGGCTGTTCAAAGGTATTGAATGCACCAAAATCAGTATGGTGCAGAATCTGCCCGTTTACTTTAGCCGCTTGAGCTGCATCCAGCTGACACACAACTTCCAACTCATCGGTATGACTCAGATTACAAGCTGTCACATGAATGACCCCATCCTTGTTGCGGGAAGCTGATAAGCTGAGCTGCGGAATGGTCTCTTCTCCGAAGGTATACCCAGGGCTTTCATAATTCAAATCCAGTCGCTGTGCATCCATATGAACCTGATACATATCAAATACATGATACGTAGGGGTCAGGAGCATTTTGTCCCCTTCCGTGAGCACAAGCGATTGAAGCACATTGACGATCTGCGCAAGATTTGCCATGTGTACCCGTTTATTATGTTGGTTGAAAATATTCAGGTTAACACCTGCAAGCACAGCGTCCCGCATCGTATTCTGTTGATACAGGAACCCTGGATTGGTTCCCGGCTCAACGTTATACCACGTGCCCCATTCATCCACAATAATGCCGACTCTGCCCTCTGGATCATATTTGTCCATAATCTCGGAGTGCTTCACCAGTAATTCATCCATATGGAGCGTCTTTTTCAAGGTAGTGAACCATTCAGCCTCACCAAATCCTGTAGCTGCGCCTTTATCATTCCACTCTCCTGTAGGGATAGTGTAATAATGAAGACTGATTCCATCCATAAAGCGAGCAGCCTCCCGCATCAGGACTTCCATCCATTCATAGTTACCTTCGTTCGGTCCACAAGCGATTTTATAAATCTCGTTTCCGGAATAGTTACGTACATATGTAGCATACCGGCGATATTCATCCGCATAATATTCAGGGCGCATATTGCCGCCGCATCCCCAGTTCTCATTTCCCACGCCAAAATACTTCATTTTCCACGGTTCTTCCCTACCATTACTCTTACGCCAGTTCGCCATCGGGGATTCGCCGTCAAACGTGATGTACTCCACCCATTCCTGCATCTCCTGCACGGTACCGCTACCCAGGTTGCCACTGATGTATGGCTCCGTGTCGAGCAACTCACATAATCTCAAGAATTCATGTGTACCAAAGTGATTGTTCTCTTCCACACCGCCCCAGTGTGTATTGATCATACGAGCACGCTCACTCTTCGGGCCTACACCATCTTTCCAGTGATATTCATCGGCAAAACAACCGCCTGGCCACCGAAGTACTGGAATATTAAGCTTCTGCAAGGCCGTTAATACATCATTTCGAATCCCATCCGTATTCGGAATGGGTGAATCTTCTCCTACCCACAGCCCCTCATAAATACAACGTCCCAAGTGTTCGGAAAAGTGACCATATATATTGCGATTTATTAATCCTTGATCCGAATCTGCCTTTAAAATAACATCAACCATGATTTCAACCTCCATATAATGTATTGTTATCGCTTACAATAACTCGTTTTAGAGTAGGTTTCAACCGTTTTTATTTCTACACAAACAAGCCTCTTCCTGTGTAATTGATTAGGAAGAGGCTTGTTTGTTATAGAAATTCATACAGAGACTTACCAAATTGATTTTTATACATTTCTAATTTGGATTTGCCCGTTTATTATTTCAGAATAACAGGCTACTTAATCCTGCTCTGAAGGCAACAACATTTTTTGTGTCCACGTCGTTCCACCATCTATAGTCTGATAGATCGCAGGAGAGTTATCACTTGTGACTACGAGCCAACCCGTCTTGGCCGATGGGAACGAGATACGGGAACTGTATCCCGGATCTTTCAGGTCAATATTTTTCCACGTGGAACCTGTATCATAAGAACGTCCAATACCCACTTTGCCAGCTGCGGGTGAACCTGCAGACAGATACGCCGTCTGATTACCAATCAACGCCATGTTGCCGGGATGACCACCCGGGTTGGCTGGTCCGTTTCCTTTGCCCGTACTGTTTGTACCCGGTGCAGGACCTCCCCCTGCTGTGGATTGGGCAAATACTTGGGTCCAGTTCTTGCCTTGATTACCGCTTGCATAGAGGGAGTACGATTGTTGGGACATGCCTGCATCACCATACAGAAGGGCCCATACTTGTTGGCCATGTGCATACAGATCCGCTCCGCTCCATGTGTCTGAGACAACTCGAAGAGAGGTTGTCCAGTTCTTGCCGCCATCACTCGTTTGCTTCAGATGATATCCCGATCCAGGTACAACCACGACGGCATACCCTTGTTTCTCTGTTGCAAAGGCAGCTGCACGCGTGTTGGCAGGTGTATTCATTTTACTCCAGGTTACCCCGCCATCCTTCGTCTGATATGCACCATTATAGGTGTAACCATAACCTACATCTTTATTGCGAAAATCAATTCGTTTGAATTGAATGCCCGGCGTATCGAGCCGCGTCCAGTGCGATCCCCCATCATGGGTACGGATCAGATAGGTTGCAGGTGAATCCTTCACTCGCGCCAGCGCATATCCGTTCACATTATTCGGAAAATCAAGCTGAGTGAATTGCCACTGCCCGGTATATATGGACTGCCACGTACATCCTGCATTCGAGGTACCGATCAGGAAGCCTTCACCCCCAGCTCGTCCAGTCGTATCATTAAGAAAATCAATGTCAGTAAATTGCAGGTGTTGCTCTTCCACACCGCTGCCTTTTTTCAATGTAGCAGATAGTCCATGATCTCCCTTTCCACATGCCTGTGAAGATGCAGCGTTAGCACCTGATAGCGTATGTACCGGACCCATCCCCCAAGCCAGCGTTAACGATAATGCGAGTGCACCAATCCGTTTCCATGTCATTGTACTCTTGGTTGTCATCGTAACACCTCCTTCTATGGTTTTACCCAAATTTGATGGTTCTAACGTAACAATCTGATTAACCCTGATGACAATTTCGCAAGAAAAAAACCACCTTTACCCATGATTGGTATCATGCAGGCAAGGGTGGTTGATTACTAAACGTTGTGTACTCTAAGTTAAATGGGAAATGTCCTGATACCAAGGATAACAAAACTGATACTTAATAAAAGGCATAAACTAAAATATATTTTGTTGTATTTATATTCCCGAATACTATATGCAGCAAAAAGCATAGCCAGATCAGCCACCATCAACGTAAAGTTAAGAAATATCGTCACTGCTAATACAAAATTGATGACAAACACTATAAAAACTGCAGTCAGCCACCTGGGATACATACTCAATTGAGCCCGAATCATACGCATTCATATTCACCTTTCCCTTCCTCCATTTCCATATTATACACAAATATTAAGATAGAGTCATACCAAGGCACGATATCTGTGTAAGAGGAGAGTCCATACTAACACATGAAATAAATGGTAGAGACAAGGGAACGTACGTGCTATAATTAATGTTATGGACTTTTGAATATCGGTGGATGTTTTCCAGACCACGGCGCAGCTTCCCAAAAGGGGGTGACGTCGTTGGTCAAACTTGTGGCGTTGCTTGATGTAATCCGATGGATTGCTGCGATCCTCAGTATTGTACTGAGTGGGCGAAAGCTTTACCGTTGGTTGCGCAAAAAGTTTCGTAGCAAGCGAAAACCCACCTCATAAGGTCGGAAGCCTGACGGTGGGTTTTGCTTGAATAGCATTATTTAGTTCATGCGCGCCGTGGCAATCCACAGCCTTTCGGGTCCTAAGAGTCTTTACCGTTGGCAGCGGTAAAGGCTCTTTTTAGTATATGACCGAACCCGATCACCATATACTTCACGAATGTAATATATCAATTAATATACTACTGAATACTTATGTAGTCAGTATAGCACAGCTCTGTACAAAAGTTAACAATACAAAACGCCCTCCCCTGCGCAAAGTTGAACCCGCGCAGACAGAGAGCGTTATACTTATCGATTATTCTGTGATTATTTCACGAATCCAAGCAGCATTTCACGGATCAGCTTCGCAGCTACAATCTGTGTCTGTTGTGTTGGATCATAGATTGGTGCAACTTCAACCAAGTCACAACCAACTACATTTACATCAGATCCTGCGATCATATGAATGGCTTCCAGCAGTTCCTTGGACGTAATGCCGCCCGCTTCTGCTGTACCTGTTCCTGGCGCTGCTGACGGATCAAGCACATCGATGTCGATGGTCACATACACCGGACGGTTGCCCATCTTCGGAAGAGCTTCCTTCATCGGAGCTGCCACTTCAAATGGATAGAAGTTGATGTTCTCGCGACCGTACTGGAACTCCTCACGGGAACCGGAACGGATACCGAACTGATAGATGTTTTTGCCACCCATCAACTCAGCTGCTTTACGCACTGGTGTGGAGTGTGACAATGGCTCGCCTTCATAGTTTTCACGAAGGTCAGCGTGTGCATCAATATGAATCAGAATAAGATCCGGGTATTTCTTGTACATCTGTTGGATGACTGGCCAAGTAACCAGATGCTCGCCACCGAGACCAACTGGGAATTTGTCGTCAGCGAGCAGACTGCCGATGTATTCATGAATTACTTCAAGGCTGCGTCCCGCGTTACCGAAAGGCAAGAGCAGGTCTCCAGCGTCAAAGTATGTCATGTCTACAATGCTTTTGTCGAGATATGGGCTGTACTCTTCAAGTCCAACCGATGCTTGACGGATATGAGATGGGCCGAAACGGGAACCCGGACGGAAGCTGACGGTGTAATCCATCGGCATACCATAGATAACCGCTTTGGAGTTCTCATAATCCTCAGAGCTGCAAATAAATACGTTTCCTGAATAAGCTTGATCCAGTTTCATTAATGATTTCCCCTTTTATTTCGTTAAATCTTCCACGAATTTAGGAAGTACAAATGCTGCTTTGTGCAGACGCGGAGAGTAATACTTGGTATCCATCTCCGGGATTTGAGTCTCATCCACTTCGAGCGGGTCATGTTTCTTGCTACCCATAGTGAATGTCCACAAACCACTTGGATAGGTTGGAATATTACAGCCGTACACATGTACGATCGGGAAGATTTCTTTGACGTCTTTGTTCACCTTCTGGATCAGATCCGCCTTGAACCAAGGGTTGTCCGTTTGGGCAACGAAGATTCCGTCTTCTTTCAATGCTTCGTAGATGCCTTGGTAGAACCCACGCTCAAACAATGGCGCAGCCGGGCCGACAGGCTCCGTAGAGTCTACGATGATCACATCGTATTCATTTTTATGTTCAATAATATGCATGTAGCCGTCGTTTACGAGCACTTCAACATTAGGCTCATCCAACTTGCCGGCGATTTCAGGCAAATATTTTTTAGAGTATTCAATAACTTTACCGTCGATTTCGACGAGAACTGCTTTTTCTACAGCAGCATGTTTAATGACTTCACGAATGACTCCGCCATCGCCGCCACCGACAACCAGAACTTTTTTCGGATTCGGGTGAGTGTTCAGCGCAGGGTGTGCCGCCATTTCGTGATATACGAATTCGTCTTTTACAGTTGTCATCACCATGCCATCAAGAAGCAACATGTTACCGAATTCTTCGGTCTCTACCATGGCCAAATCTTGAAAATCCGTTTTCTCTGTAACATAGGTCTGCTTAATCTTCGCGGTGATCCCGAATACCGGGGTCTGTTTCTCCGTAAACCACAATTCCATAATCTCTACCTTCTTTCCGTAAAGTTAATGATCAGCCATACCCGACCAAGCGCTGTGCACTATAATCGGTTCGCCCAAGCACGTCCAGCGTTCGGCGCCATATCGTGTTATGATTGCTGGCCTGCGGGAAAGGTCCGCGGTTCACTTCATTTATATAGATTAAATTGACCAGAGCGTGCAGAGCGTCTGACTAATCAATGAATCAATGACCATTCGTCTGTTCGTCCTTACGCGCTTTAGTATCTTGTGCCGAATCTTACCTTTTCATTACCCTTTTGCATTATACGCGATTGACGTTTATACTGCAAAACGGTTTTTAAGGCGAAAATGCTACATTTTGTTTGCTTATGCACCCGATTGAATATCCCTGCCAATCAAGTCCCATACTGGAAGAAAAGAGAGGAGCCCGTTCCATGACCAAGCCAAATCAAAAGACCCGCAAACGCGGGTTCCGTGTACGTAAATTGTTTAAAAACCTGTCTCTGCTCGCCGTGCTCGCCATACTTGCTACCGCTGCAGGATTGGTCTATCTATACGCAACCAGCCTTCCCCTAGCAGACTCTGATCGGAATTCCAGATTACTGGACAGTCAGGGTGAAGTCATCGCTACCTTCTCCGCAGGTGGCAAAGACTCTGTACCCGTTCAACTGGAGGATATCGCTCCAGATTTGGTCCATGCCACTCTGGCTGTAGAGGACCGCAAATTCTATAATCACTACGGGTTCGACGTGCAAGGGATGGGACGGGCTGTGCTCGTTAACCTCGAACATATGCAGATGTCGCAAGGTGCAAGTACATTGACTCAACAGCTTGCGCGTAACCTGTATCTATCTCATGAGAAAACATGGACTCGCAAAGCCAAGGAAGCCATGTACACGGCGCAATTGGAGATGAAATACAGCAAGGATGAAATTTTGCAGATGTATCTGAACGAAATCTATTATGGGCATGGTGCGTACGGAATCGAAGCGGCTTCACGAATGTATTTTGGCAAATCAGCGAAACAGCTGGATCTTGCAGAGAGTGCCATGCTGGCAGGAATCCCGAAAGGACCTACCTACTATTCACCCTATAACCATATGAAGAATGCCAAAGACCGACAGAAGATTGTGCTGAATGCCATGGCTGATATCGGCAAGATCACCCAGGCCGAAGCGGATAAGGCCTATGAGAAAATGCTTTCGTTCAAACCGGAGAGCGAGCGTAAAACGGTGGAAAGCGCCCCGTATTTCCGTGACTATATCCGGAATCTGGCCATCAAAGAGTTGGGAATCAGCGAAGCGATGCTGGATCATGGGGGATTGAATATCTACACCACCCTGGATCTGCGTGTACAAAAAGCAGCGGAAGACGCCATAGCGAAGGGTATGGATGCCAAAAGTGAGCTGGAGACGGCCCTCGTGTCCATCGACCCTCGTACGGGCTACATCAAAGCCATGGTAGGCGGCAAGAATTACCGTACCAATCAGATTAACCATGTTCTAGCGACAACGCGCCAGCCAGGTTCGGCGTTTAAACCGATTATGTATCTGGCAGCCCTGGAATCCAAGCAACTCACCAGTGCATCCATATTTAACAGTGAACCTACCCTTTTTCACTATGACAATGACCGCAAAACCTATAAACCCGGCAACTTTGGAGACAAGTATCTGGGTGAGATTGATCTAAGACAGGCGATCGCCGCTTCAGACAATATTTATGCGGTGAACACCATTATGCAGATCGGTCCTGAGGAGGTTGTGAGTATGGCAAAAAACCTTGGCATTACAAGCAACCTGAGCGCCGTACCTTCTCTTGCACTGGGAACGTCACCTGTCAGCCCGCTGGAGATGGCATCGGCCTTTTCCGTCATTGCTGCTGGTGGACAACGGACGCCACCTGTAGCCATTCTACAAGTGACAGATGCCGCAGGACGTGTGCTCTATGAATCGCCTCAGACGAAGGCTGAGACCGTTGTGGAACCTGCGGCAGCTTATGTACTGACTCGTTTAATGGAAAGTGTCTTCGAAAATGGAGGAACGGGCAACCGGGTGTCTAAGGCGATCAAACGCCCGGTTGCGGGAAAAACGGGAACAACCAACACGGATGCCTGGCTCGTTGGATTCACACCGGAGCTCTCCACTGCGGTATGGGTTGGGTACGACCAAGGCAAAGCCATCTCCACTTCGGATGGCCGCCGGGCAGCGCCGATCTTTGCCCAGTTCACAGAACAGGCCCTTGCGAGCGTACCACCCAAAATCTTCACCGTGCCTGATCATGTCGTAAGTGTCTATATTGATCCGGAATCCGGCAAGCTGGCAGGCAACGGTTGTGAAGAGAAACGATTGGAAGTTTTTATTGATGGTACTGAACCGACAGAGGTATGCCATGGCACAACGGATGATTCGGATTCTGGAGAAGATGAGAAGACTCGTCAGGTACAGAATCAACAAGGCATACAGGAAGAGAAACATTCTTGGTGGGGAGATTTCAAACGTTGGTGGGTAGAATGACGTAAATGCGCAATGACTTAGTTGCGTCACCTATATCCCCTGGTTATATTGAACAATTGGAAATTCACTTCGGATGAAAACTCATAATTATTCAGATCGATGTATACGATTAAAGCACAAGCAAAAGACCCCCAACCGAAATTTCCGGTTAAGGGGCCTTTTGCTTTTTTTCTTTTAGACTGTGTTGAAAGATCTGCCTTAGGCGAGTGCTTCCTTCAATACATCTGGAGAAGCATTCCACCAGTCTTCATTGTGTGAGATCAGCAGTGTCTTAAGTGCAGCTCGAGCTTCAGGTCCAAGCTCATCCAACATGAAGCGACGCTTCAAGGCATAATCCATGCGATTCACATGTTCCGCCAGCAGTTTCCATCCACGTCTTGCTTCCGTATCAATCCACATCTCACATGCCGTTGCTCCACCATACAGTTGTCCTTCCTCCGTGCGATCGACAGCTACCCATACCAGCCATACCTGGCGTCCGTTGGGTACATCTTCACGATTGGTTGAGAACTTGATATTGCGTTCCACTTTGCTCTTCGCATGCATCGCACCGATATCGATTTTGGCTTCGCCATTATCAATAATGACCGGGGAAAGGTTATTCAGCTCAATGGAGCCTGCACCGAAGCCTTTATGCTTGCTTTTTGCACTAACGATATTCAAGGCAATCTGTTTTTTGCCGTTTTGCTCGTTTTGGTCCATGTTTATAACCTCCAAGGGTTGATACAAATATTTTAACTAATAATTGCCCCATTGCAAACATATACATGCTGTAGATGCTTGTCAACGGGAGGTATTTAACGATGATTCCACGACGCGCCAAGAGCTGGCTCACTGCATCCCTGGCCCTGTGTGTACTTGCCGGAGGGATATGGATCACTCTGGGTTATAATCGCTCAACTCATTCCGAATTGCCAGTACTCGCCCCCGAATCGGGCAAGCCTAAGGCAATAGCCCCAACGCCAGCACCTCCAGAAAGTGTACAGACCCCTACTGCCGAAGTGTACAGCAACCGTGTTGTGGAATATCACATGGATGTAAAACTGGTCGAAGGGAATGTACTGGAAGGGACTCAGACGATTACCTGGACACATCCAGGTAAAAAAACCGTCAGCGAGCTTTACTTTCATATGTATCCCAACGCCTTCTCTTCTGCTGACACCACCTTTATGAAGGAATCCGGTGGAAAGCTTCGTGGTGATGTCATGCCTACCAATGGTTATGGCTCCATGAACATTACCGAAATGAAAACGGAGGACGGGCTCTCTCTGCTGCACCGGATGCAGTATGTGCAACCAGATGACGGAAATATCAAGGACACCACCCTCATTAAAGTACGCTTGCCCAAACCCGTCAAAGGCGGGGAAAGCATCACGCTCCACACCCGATTTGAAGTGAATCTGCCGAAGATTTTTGCCCGGATGGGAACTGCTGATCATTTTGTCATGGCAGGTCAATGGTTTCCCAAATTAAGTGCCTATGAACCTGTGGGCAGACGTGGACGAACAACGGAAGGCTGGAATCTGCACCAGTACCATGGCAATTCAGAGTTTTACGCTGACTTCGGTATATATAGTGTGCGTATTCGGGTGCCTGAAACATACAAAGTGGCTGCTACCGGATTTCCGACGCAGCAAGCCGTGGTGAAGAATGGAGAAAAGGTCTATCAATTCTATGCCGATGATGTGCATGATTTCGCCTGGGCAGCCTCACCCGATTTTGTGTACGCCGAGGAACCCTTCTCTGCACCCAATGTGCCTGGTGTACGAATCAAGTTATATCTGGACCCAGCTCATCAGGATCTGAAAGAACGTTATTTCTACGCCGCGAAGGCCGCTCTAGCCAATTATAGCAAATGGTTTGGCCCATATCCTTATGCTACCTTATCCATCGTAGTTCCACCCAAAGCGGGGAATGGCGCTGGAGGTATGGAATACCCTACGCTAGTTACAGCCTTTGGAGCCGATGACACCACGCCAGGTTATGACCTGGAACGAACCGTAGTCCACGAGATCGGACACCAGTACTTCTACGGCATGGTTGCCAGCAACGAATTCGAGGAAGCCTGGCTGGATGAGGGATTCACCTCTTATGCAGAAGACAAACTGATGGAGCAGGAATACGGATTGATTCCGAATCTGCCGGTACAATCGGGACTGATTACGTCTCCTTCATCCTTAACACAAGAATCCTGGAAGTTCGATTCACAGAATGAGTATGCAGCCAATGTCTATACACGTGGCAAGCTTGTATTGCTTGGTATCGAACATCAAGTCGGTGCCAAAAAGATGGAACGTATTCTCTCTACCTATGTGAAGAAGTACCGTTTCAAACATCCCACTTCATCTGATTTTCAGAAAATTGTGGAACAAGTGACCCGCACTTCCTGGTCTGATTATTTTGATCAATACGTCTATGGTAACGGGATGGCTGACTTTGCTGTAGAGAAGATTCGTATTACGCCCGTACAGAAAGACGGTCAAACATTGTACGAGTCATCCGTGACGATCGCAAAAAAAGGTAGTGATTACAGCGCCGTTCCTGTTCGCATTGCTTTTGAAGACGGGCATATCCTCACCAAGCAATGGAATGGCAAAGAAGAGCGCATCACGTATAAATTAACTCACACATCCCCCGTATCCTGGGCCATGACCGATCCCCTGTACTCGATCGTGCTGGAGAACCGCCATATGAACAATTTTCTGAAATCCGGACTGGATGAGCAGACGAAGTCCCGCTGGAGCATGAGTGTAACCAAACTAATAGAAGCCATATTCGGAGGTCTGTCATGGTGAGGTGGAAACGGTGAAAGCGAAAATACGTGAAGGCTGGTTTCTCGTCCGTCAGCATATGTTCATTGCCGCACTCTTATTTCTTTATCAACTCATTTGGGGATATTTCTTCTATCGAATGGTACAATCGGCGGTCATCCCACTACTCCTTCGCTATCCAGATGCTGATGCCGGTGAGCTGAGTACACTTTTGTTCAAAATGGAAAGTCAACTTAACCTGTCTACCCATCCGGAGGTTCATCGTTATCTATGGATTCTCGGGGGCATGCTGCTGGTTCGCATGTTGATCAGCCCCCTCATTCAGGCAGGACTGCTCTACTCACTTCAGCACTTTAATTCTACAGAAGAGCGCATCCCCTTTGTCCGCGGAATCAAAAATCTGTGGAAACCGATGCTGCTGCTCCACACCATACGTACATTATTGATACTTCTGCCCGCCTACTGGCTCATACCGAAGCTCTACTCGATTCTCATGGACGGATTTCATTCCCTTCAATTACTTTTGCCTGGTATACCTTATGTTGCTGCCTGGATTGTATATGGTTGGATCATCCACCATGTCATACTCTACATGCAGTTCGGTGTTTCGGCACCAGAAGGAGAAGGCGGGGCTCACGGTACCCTCAAAGCACTCTGGATTGCACTGCGTCATCTCATCGCTGTAATCGGCATTGCACTCCTGCTGGGCGGAGTACACCTGCTCGTCTTTGGGGCATTCACTACAGCCTCATGGTTATTAACGGGGCTTACCGGACTTATACTACAACAGACGTATCCACTTGCCAGGTGTCTATTGAGTCTGTGGAAAATATGCAGCCATTTCCGATTATGGCAGTCCAAAATATCCAAAGGTGAGAGCAGATAGTTTAAAAATTGTTACCATCACATGTTAAACTCATGGCCTAATATGTACTTATAAATAGGCAAACCTCAACCTTTCCCCGTCAAAGGTCGAGGTTTTTTTTGCTAAATTTGTTGCTAAACGTTGCCAAAGCCGTACTCCTCTGTTACAATAATCGCAGTGAGTTTTTAGTAACAACTTTGTAATATTTACATTCATATTTGTAACTACTTAAAATTAAATCGTCATTTCTTGATTTCGCAGGTGCATAACTAGCATAGCCAAATTCCTGGCACCTGGGAAGCGGGGGAACCAGTTATGGGTGAATTGATCTTGCTACAGAGGGATCATAGGGGACCTTCAACCGAATCCTTAAGCTAACCTCGCAGGCGTTGGAAGGGGAATATCTCTTGTTCAAGAAGAAATTAACCGCAGCTGTACTTAGCATCACATTCGCTTTATCGCTTGGTGCAGGTAGCGCATTCGCAGATTCAAAGATGGACACAGTAATTGATTCAGCAATGGGAACTACATACAAAAGTGGGGGAACAACGCTTAACGGCTTTGACTGCTCCGGATTTACACGGTATGTATTCGACAAGTTGGGTATTGATTTGGCACGCCAATCCAGTTCCCAATTCGACATGGGCGATTCCGTATCCCGCATGGAGATGAGAGCTGGCGATCTGGTGTTCTTTAATACAACAGGTAAAGGCGTATCCCATGTAGGAATCTTTGTAGGGGATGGAAAGTTCGCACACTCCTCTTCTTCCAAAGGCGTTACGATCAGTGCATTGAGTGAAAACTATTGGGCCAATCGTTATGTTGGCGCAAAACGGATTATGAGCACGGACGCATATGAATCACTGGCCCTTGACTAGGGACAAGCTGAGCAACATGATGCTGTAACCATTAACCATACTGGAACGAAGCAAGAAGCATAACAGAACCGCCCGGTACATTCTCCGCAGGAATGTATCCGGCGGTTTTTTTGTGCTTCAATCCTTATTCATGTTGCAAGTTATACTCGGGTTATATCCTGCGACATCAACAGGTTCATTTTGCGTTCGTTCGTCCGTGCCCTTATGATGTTTTTACCCATCCCGTTATAATATAAACGAAATTACCGGAACTTTTGTTTCATTTTTTTCTTGGGAAGGAAGACTTGCTAAATGAACATCACTTTTGTAGAGTGGACAAAGAGTTCTGTTTCAAGGAAAGGAGCATGCAGGTGTATGAAGGAAACCCCTGTGACGTTTCACGTTGTACCCATGCGAGAAGAACATGCGGAGCTTATCTGCAGTTGGCAGTATGATCCGCCTTACAATATCTACAGCTGGCTCCCATGGGAGCAGATGAAAGCTCTGGAAGTGGAATTCGGAGATGCACAGCTGCGGCAGGAGCAATATGCGATCGTCCTGGATCAGAACGATCGTATATGTGGGTTTACTCAATACTTCCCACTTCAAGGGGTAACCCGAATTGGCCTTGGCATGCATCCAGAGCTGTGTGGTCAGGGTCAAGGGACAGCTTTTGTCACTGCCATTGTACAGGAAGCTATTCGCCGAAATCCCACGAATGAGATTGATCTGGAAGTACTCACTTGGAATGCTCGTGCCATTCAAGTCTATCTGAAGAGTGGATTTGTCACCCAGGATACATACGAACGGCAGACCCCAACCGGCTTGAAGCCCTTTCACTGTATGGTTTATGAAGGGCCTCGCGGTTAGAATCCATTGCAAAACAACCAAATTTGCCCCTTGTTATGTGATTAGTTCAAAAAATTCCCACAAAATGCTATGATGTCAGTACAGGTTCCGTTATAATGATATGGATAGTTTCAGGTTAGATGATCTTTCATTCTGGAGGGGACATAAGGGATGCACAAATGGATCATGAGCGGAGTATTTTTTGCAGCATGCGCTTTAGCTATTGTTTTAATGTTTACGCTTCCAGGGAAAGAAGAAGTGGCTGAAGAAGCCAAGCCAACCATGCCGGAAGTAACATTGGATGCCGGACAAGCTGAAGCACTGGTCAAAGCCAATTGTATCTCCTGTCACGGGGATCAGCTTCAAGGTGGCGTAGGACCTGCTCTGGCCAACATCGGCAGCCAGGATGATCTGGAGAAAATCTATTCTACGATTGTCAAAGGTAAAGGTGGTATGCCTTCCTTCAAGGGCAAACTGCAGGATGAAGAGATTGCAAATATCGCCATGTGGCTGTCAGAGAAGAAATAATCTCTGCACACGCATAACAAAGAGGCGCTTAATCCCCTTTTCGGAGAATAAGAGCCTCTTTGTTATATCAATTATTAAGCCTCTGCGGCATGCTCAGCCAGAAAGGCCTCAACTTCACGTGCGGACGGCATCCCGGACTGGGCGCCGAGCTTCGTCACGGATAACGCGGCCGCACCCATGGCGAAGCCTACGGCCGCGTCCAAAGTCTCACCGCGCGCGAGGGCTACCGCCAGCGCGCCGTTGAAGCAATCGCCAGCGCCGGTCGTATCCACGGCGCTTACGGCGTAGCCGGGCGCACGGCACGCGCCGGCACGCCCTGCTTGTACGCGGCCACCAGGCGCCGCCGCGTACACAGCCCCCTCGGGGCCGAGCGTCGTGACGACAGCGGCCCCGAGGGATGCGGCGAGCTCTGCGACCGCCGCATCCAGGTCTTCCGGCCGGAGATGATCCCGGCCGGTAAGCACGGCAAGCTCACTGCGGTTTGGCGTGACAACGTCGACGCACCGCAGGAGCTCCTGGGGCAGACCCGGCACCGCGGGAGCCGGGTTGAGCACCACCAGTGCGCTGCCTTCAGCCGCCAGTTGGGCGGCGCGGGTAACCGCTGGCAGCGGGATCTCCAGCTGCAGCAGCACCGCTGCGGCTGCAGTCAGGCTTTTTACCGTATCCGCCTCTTCCAGCATCTCAGGTACCACTTGCCCATTCGCACCAGGAATAACGATAATCCGGTTGTCTCCCCGAGAGAGCCAGATGGAAGCCGTCCCTGTAACCGTGTCTTCCAATATGCGAACCTTCGAGGCATCTGCACCACTTTCCGTCAGACTGTGCAGCAGACGTTCGCCAAAACCGTCCGATCCCACCGCACCAATCATCGTAGTCTGTCCACCCAGACGCGCAGCGGCAACAGCCTGGTTGGCCCCTTTGCCACCAGCGAGATAATGCAGCTCCTCACCGCTCACCGTCTCTCCCTCTTCCGGAATTGTGTCTGTCTTCACCACAAGATCCATATTGAGACTGCCTACGACAGCAATAAGAGGTTGTTTCTGATTATAGTCTGACATGTATGGTTCACTCACTTCTGGCCGCGCGATAATAACTGACCCGTTATTCCGACCTCATTTTGTCATAAGCTTCGTTATATTGCCCTGCTTCCTTGATATCTACAGATGTGATACCACCCGCATCCCATGACGTGAGACGCAGCGTAACCGTTGTATAATCAATCGTAATAAAAGGATGATGATTGAATGCTTCCGAGATCGCAGCGACCTCATCCACAAATGCAATCCCTTTCATGTAGTTGGAGAACACGAATTTACGTACAATCCACCGTCCCTCTTCCAGTTCCCAGCCTTCCAGCCTCCCCAGATGAGCTTCGACTTCCTCTTGCGAAAAAACCATGCGTTATCTTCCTCCCCATAGGATGGTACATTACAGACGTGAGTCCGTATAACCACCGACACCTTCGGCGCTATCAACAGCAACCTCAAAGGCCAGGCTCACCGCCATGCGGTTGGCCCATTTCACGACTAACATCTTACCACGGACAAGCTTCAAAATCCAATCAACTACATGGCATAGAACCACTAACCATAAGGCTTTGAGGACAATTCCAGTTCCATTCATACCCCTGAAAATGCATGTAAACACACTAAATTAAAGGTACAAATGTCAACTCTTCTTCCCCGATCAAAATATGAATGCGGTGCTGTTCCTTATCATGGATGACCACGCCACTTCCAACCGGAATAACGGACTCCTCGCCCAGCGCATAGAACAGATCCTCCGCCAACGCCTCATCCACTTCAAGTTGGTCAGATGCAGCCAGTCTCCCCCACTCTTCCGCGTCCATTTCAAAGAAAACATACCGATCCGGTATGCGTCCGATTGCCGTTGACAGATCTGTCAAAATTCCTTCATAATCCCGTCCATGCTTTACGCCCATTGGCTTTTCACTCCTATTCGGCCCCTAAGGAGCGGATTTGATCTTATTATACCTGAAAATAGCCCTTAAAAAAAAAGGCCTTCTGGTCGATAAATACATATATGACCGTTTTAACTGTTTTAGCAACCGTAAGGATTGCCTAACATTGAACGGATTGCGGCCAAAAATTCGTCCGGAAGCCCGAACACAGCCGCTTGAAAGGATTCAATTTTATCTCATGGATGAGGTGTATGATGAACATTTCAACGATTATTGGACTAATTTTGGGGCTGGTCTCCCTTGTATTTGGTATGTTCTTGAAGGGTGCGCCCTTAATCAACCTGGTTAACAATCCCGCAGCCTACATTATTATCTTTGTTGGTACAGCAGGAACCATCTTTATCGCATTTCCGATGTCTGAAGTTAAGAAAATCCCTAAGCTTTTCGGGATTGTTTTCAAAAATCAAGTACTTATTGATCGCGTATCCCTGATCGGCACATTTATGGATTGGGCTTCCACTACCCGTCGTGAAGGTTTGCTTGCACTGGAATCAAAAGTAGAAGAGATTGACGATCAGTTCCTTCGTGGCGGTATGCGTATGATTATAGACGGCAACGATCAGGAATTTGTAAGTGATGTGCTCATGGAAGATATTCATGCTACAGAAGAGCGCCACCGTGGCAGTGCCTTGATCTTCGCTCAGGCGGGGATGTACGCACCAACGCTCGGGGTTCTCGGGGCCGTTGTAGGTCTCATCGCAGCACTTGCCGATCTCAGTGACATGGAGAAACTCTCCCATGCGATTGCGGCAGCATTTATCGCAACACTCCTTGGTATATTTAGTGGTTACGTGTTATGGCACCCGATGTCTAACAAGCTGAAACGGATGTCCAAGCAAGAAATGGAGATCAAGCTGATGATGGTTGAAGGACTGTTATCCATACAATCCGGTGTCTCCACCATCGCCATCAACCAAAAGTTATCCGTATTCCTGACACCTTCCGAACGTAAACAACTGGAAGAGAAGGAGGGATCACCAGGTGAAAAAGGCTAAGAAGCACGAACCACATGAAGAGCATATAGACGAGAGCTGGTTGCTTCCCTATTCCGACTTGATGACCTTGTTGCTCGCTCTGTTTATTGTATTGTTCGGTATGAGTTCAATCGATGCAGCTAAGTTCGAGCAGATGGCTTCCGCACTAAACAGTGCATTAAATGGAGGTTCCGGAATTCTGGACCATTCGTCCATGAATCCGGATACGCCAGGTGCTGATTTGGGTAAGAACAAACAGGAACCTACAGAAATCACCAAGAAAACACCAGCTCAGATTACAGATGCACAGATGGCTAAGAAAGAACAAGAAGACCTGGAGAAACTCAAAGAGCGACTCGACAAATATATCTCGAAGAACGGACTTTCGGACCAGCTGAACACCAAGCTGAATCAGTCTGAATTGAAGATCACCATAAGTGATAACGCCCTGTTCTCGTCAGGCCGAGCAGATGTGAAGCCTGAATCACGATCCCTGGCCAAAGCAATCTCAAGCATGCTGCAGGAGTTCCCTGAATATGAAGTGGTTGTATCCGGTCATACCGATAATATTCCCATTTCGAACAACCAATATAAGGATAACTGGGATCTAAGCGCAGATCGTGCGCTCAACTTCCTGAAAATCCTGTTGCTGAACTCGCAATTGGACCCTTCCAAATTCACACCAAGTGGTTATGGAGAGTATCACCCAATTGCCAGCAATGACACCAATACGGGACGGGCACAGAATCGCCGTGTAGAGGTATCTATCATTCGGAAGTATCAAAGTAACAATACAAATGTAAAAGCCGTTGGCGGAGGAAACTAGAGGCCTGCAGCGATTCATTAACCAAAGACCGTTCTCCAGGTACAAGGAGAACGGTCTTTTGGGTTTATATAAGGCTTATGCCTGGTTCATCTACATATTTCCTTACTATTCGGTATTATTGACTAGTCTTCATTAACTCTGCTTTCCGAAAAAAAGCCCTGCGCTCCTTTTCTTAAAGCAGAGCTTTAATCGGTTAAATTAGTCGAACTCGAACCAACTATTCCAGTGAATAGTCTAACAGACCGCCCAGCTCCGCTTTTTCAGAAGGGGTAAGCTCTCTCCATGAACCTGTCGCCATTTCTCCAAGATGGATGTTCATGATCCGAATACGCTTCAACTTACGAACCTCGTAACCAAAGGCACTACACATCCGCCGAATCTGACGGTTCTTTCCTTCAGTCAGGATGATACGGAATACTCGATCCGTCATCCGGGTCACTGTACAAGGCAGGGTCATTTCACCCAGGATCTTCACCCCAGTGCTCATACCTCTAAGGAAACTCGGGGTTACAGATCGATCAACAGTAACGATATACTCTTTCTCATGGCGCCCTTCTGATCTAAGAATCCGGTTAACGATATCACCATCATTGGTCATCAGGATCAAACCTTCCGAGTCCTTATCCAGACGTCCAATAGGAAAGATACGTTCATCGTGCCCGACAAAATCAACGATATTGCCCTGAATATGCTGCTCGGTTGTACTTGTGATCCCGATCGGTTTATTCAGCGCGATATATACGTGTTTTCTCTTTTCCTTGATTGGCTTGCCATTGATTCGTACATCGTCGCCTTCTTCTGCCTGACTGCCCAGTTCAGCCTTAACTCCATTAATGGTTACCTGACCACTATCCACCAACTTGTCGGCTTCACGCCGGGAGCAATAACCTGTTTCACTAATAAATTTATTAATACGCAAAAGGTAATCTCACCTCATCTATTTCTCTTCATCTGTAAGTGTGTCATCTGTTACCTGATCTACCTCAATAACTTCCGGTTGTTGCTCGGATGCAGGCAGTTCAATAATAACCGTTGTTCCCTTGTTCATGACGCTTTTAATATCCATCATGCCCTTATGTGATTGAATAATGCGTTGACTGACCATCAGGCCAAGCCCTGTTCCAGACTCTTTATTCGTAAAGAAAGGCTCCCCAAGCTTGGGCATCATCTCTTCCGGGATACCGATCCCTTCATCCCTGATCTCAATTCTGACGCGTTTCGATTGCTCGTCATGCTTGAGCTTGATGTGGATGTTTCCTCCATTTGGCATGGCCTCCATACCATTTTTCAGCAAATTGATGAATACTTGCTTCAACTGGTTCTCTTCACAGTGTACCATAGCCGAATCGGATGAGGCACGCAGTACAAATTCTACACCATGCAGATGCGCCTGACTATCCAGTAACGAGATGACATCGCCAAGAATAAAACGAATATCCCGATTCTGAAAATGAACCGCCTGCGGTTTCGCCAGAATCAAAAATTCACCAACAATAAGGTTGATTCGATCCAGCTCCGATAACATCAGATCCAGATGACGATGATTCAGCTTGTTGCTCTCTTGCTGTAACTGCAGGAATCCGCGCAGCGTGGTCAGTGGATTACGAATCTCATGTGCCACACCTGCTGCAAGCTGGCCCACGGTTGTTAGCTTCTCAGAACGTCTCAGCAGCTCTTCCATCCGATTACGGCTTGTAATGTCCCTGGAGACACTAATGAGCGCGGTAATCTCTCCAGCCTCGTCTCGTACCGGAGCCGTACTGACACTGACCTCTACTCGGGTTCCGTCTTTCTTCATCCAGGTGGTTTCGTTGGACGTAATGGACATCCCCTCAACGAGTTGGGCATGCTGACGTTTCATTTCTTCTTCTGCCTCTGGCGGGATGATCTTCAGATTACGACCTTCCACCTCACGACTTCGAAAGCCATATAATTGTTCAAATGCGCGGTTAACCCGCAGCACTTTTCCTTCAAGATCCGTAATGTGAATGGCGTCCGCTGTCTGATTGATAATGGACTCCAGATGTTCTTTCACCGCCCGATTCTCTTCATACATCTGTTTCAGACGACTCGTATAATGGCCCAGATTACGTATCATGGCATTAATACGATTGGCCAGTTGGCCAAGTTCATCCTTCCTCCGTACTTTCAGACGGAAATCAAAGTGCCCATCCGCTACATCATTCACTTTGCCCAGTATGGATTGGATCGGACGTGTAATATACCCTGCGAGCAAATAGCTGCCAAAGATCACAATCTCCAGCAAAACCAACGATATGGAGGCATGGCTCACCAACTGCTCAGATACCATGGAGGATATTTGCTTATAGTCCATGACAATACTGATCACATAGGAAGACTGATTGGGTGTGAAAATGGGAATAAAACTCTTCAGTACCTTCTGTTCGTGCGTTTCACTGACAAAAGATACATTTTGCCCTGTTCGAATGGCGCGCACCACAGCACGATGATCCTCATCCGTAGAACCATACTGGTATGTACCAAAACGAATCGGTCTGTTATTCAACTTGCTAAAGTTCGAATCTCTTCCGTCATCACCCATGTTCGGGCTGCCAAAAGTCAACGGATTGATGCCTGTAATCTCCAGAATGGAGGGATTGACCTCACGAATTTTATTTAAAATCTCATCCGGACTAGAGATTTTCACATAGTCATCAACTTCCGTATTATTATAGAAGGGATTGATTATGTAGTTTCTCTTTCCATCATGGTAGTAACCCCAGATATCAATATCCGAAGGACTGGATGTCGAATATTCGAATCCATCTGACCAGAAATGCTCCAACTTCTGTCCTTGGGGAATCGTCACCTGTTGTTTTTCAAATAATTGCTTAAAGGCCTGATACCAATAAGTCATGGATTTGGTGGACAGCCCGATTTCTCTCGGATCTGAGGAGCGGTTAACAACGATGTCATCATCCGTCTGTTCCATTAACGAAATATGTGAGACGCCGACCTTTTGGCTCAAGCGTACAAGTTCTTCATTTGTGATATTATTAATATCCGGGTCCAATTCTTCCGCTGCCATGACAGCAGCAAGCCACAGATTGTTTCCAATCTGCCGTTTTACATAATCCGAACTGTATTGATTCTGTTCGACAGCAATTGCAATCTGCTTTGCAGTGAGCACCATCTTGGTTTCACTGTCCTGCCTCAGATTCTCTTCTGTAGTATAATAACTCAGTGCGATATTCAACACTAAAATAACGAGCACTGAGCACGACATAATCATGGATAATTTCGTTTTAATAGACAAGTTTTTTTGTTCACCTCTCGGCTTGTACCCTCTGGCGATATATGGCAAAACCTATCTCCATCATAACGCTTGTATGTCTTTTTGAAAAGGATAATTGACCTGTGTCCAAAAGTTACCGAATGACTGAAAAGCTCGAAATTCGTTGTTTTTTGCATTTTCGAACTCTACAATGAAATTAATCACTATATTTATCCACATACCCACAGGCTTGTGGATAGTTTGTTTATAACTATGTGAGCAACTACACGGTTATCCACAATTCTATACACAACATGTTAACAACCCGAATATTTGTTCGCTGAATAAACGATTTTGGAAGGAGTTATATAGTTATGAATGACCATTCTCCCCAGCCCGATCTTGGGAATTTATCTGAAGAGGCTCAACATGAGCACTGGATGCGAGCGGCCATTGCCGAGGCCTACAAGGCTGAAGCTCTTGGGGAAGTGCCGATTGGAGCTGTAATCGTACAAAATAACCAAATTATTGGTCGGGGATACAATCTGCGTGAAACTACACTGGATTCCACCGCCCATGCAGAGATGGTGGCTATTCGTCAGGCCAGCGAGACCATCGGAGCTTGGCGTTTGTTGGATTGTTCTCTGTACGTCACATTGGAACCTTGTCCAATGTGTGCAGGTGCAATTGTACAATCCAGGGTCCCCCGCGTAATCTATGGTACGGCTGATCCCAAGGCAGGCTGTGCAGGTACACTGATGAACCTGTTACAGGAGCCGCGTTTTAACCATCGCACCGAGGTTATTGCGGATATTCTCCAACCTGAATGCTCCACGATGCTAACTCAATTTTTCAGAAGTCTGCGCCAAAAGTTAAAGTAGTCACCGACTACAAACATCCCAATTAGAAAGGAAGTGTGCTGTAATGGCACTAACACTCTATGATACAGCCAATGGCATAAGCCTTCGGTTGCTCACACCCCAGGATACACAGTCCTATTTGGACCTGATTCAGATCACACGCGTCCCATACCAGACTGTAGAACCCGTGCGAGAGAATGATTTTTATACACTGGATGCTCAGACTCGGCGGATTGAGGATCGGGTCAAAGCAGCAGAAGAAGGTACAGGATATCAATTTGGAATCTATACCATTAAAGACAGCCTGTTGATTGGACAAGTAAGTATCAATAATGTCGTATTGGGCGTTGCCAATTATGCGGATATGGGTTACTTTATCCATCCAGATTATCAGGGTGGTGGACGAATGACAGCAGCGGTTAAACTGGCCGTAGCTTATGGCTTCCGTGCGCTAAAGTTAAATCGGATTCAGGCTGCAGTATTGCCCTCCAACAAAGGTTCACAGCGCGTACTGGAGAAGAACGGATTCCAGTTTGAAGGTACTGCGCGCAAATACCTCAAGATCAACGGCAAATATCAGGATCATCAGATCTATGCTGTACTTGCTGAAGACTTGGACGAACTTGCAAACTAATTAAGAAGAAACGTATCCTCTCAACCGTCTGCATTCCAATTCAAAAATATACAAATTTAATGTACAAAACCGCACTACCCTAGCTATGTAGGAGAGAGTGCGGTTTTATTTATATAGATCACCAGCCACGATTCAACTTCAAAGATCAATTATTTTGCGGATATCCCCTATTGCGCTGTCTAACTAAAAAAACCGCCTGTACCCAAGCGGAAGGAGATTATCCTTCACTTGAATCACAGACGGTTTGAACTCAGCGAGATTAGTATCCGTATGAAGCGTTCATCAGTTCTTCGAACTCTTGCATAGTAATTACGTCATCGCCAGTAGGGATGTTGATTTTGAATGCTGCTTTTTCGTTAATCTTAGTGTACGTATTGGAACCGGTAAATGCCAATTTCACTTCGTCTTTTGTATCTTCTGGCTTGATCAGCACATCAGCGACCATCTTTTGATATACAGGGAAGTCGTTTTTGTCCAATGCGAAATCGATGTTGAATTGGTTGATTGTCAGAACATCTTTCAATTTATCCAAGTCTTTAGCCATTTCAGCCTGATCTGCTTCAGTGATCTTCAGATCTTCTTTAGCTTTGTCGATATCAGCCTGATCCATTTGCAGCATTTCACGATATTCCTCTTTGGAAATAATATCCAATACTTTAGGCATAGCTTTTGTTACCAGTACAGTAACTGCTTCTTTAACATTGTCATTATTCACCGAGAATTGTACAACTTGCTTCGCATCTACACCTTCAGGAAGTTTTGCATCTTTGGTGTCTAGATTTTTGAAGAATTTAGCTTGATCGTACTCGCTCAGCACTGCGTCCATGACTTCGTTGCTCAGCTTTTGCGTTTTGGCTGCGTCCATAGCATCAGGGTTCCATTCTGTACCCTCTTGCTCAGCCAGTTCTTTCAGGTCCAGCTCCAGGAACTTGTTAACAACATTCTCCGGAATCGGGAAGAACGGAATATTCGGCACTTTCACATAGAGTTTCTCTGCCGTCATCACCATTGGGATGTTAAAGGTCATACCCATGTCGCCTTTAAGCTCGATGCCAAGAGTCATCTCTGTCTGCATTGGCTCACTTTGGTATACACCTGTTACATTCAACTGAGCATCCTTCAGCATGCTCATAAACTGAGTCATGGTAGGATCAGTTTGTGAAGCATCCCCAGGTTTATAGCTCAATTCATTAATGGTGAAATTAGAACTCATTTCATACGAAGTCAATTTGGAAGCATTGGCTGCAGCCGTCTTCAATGCCTCTTTTGGTTCCTGCTTGCTGCTACATGCTGTCAATGCCATAGATACGGTCAACAGCAACGTGAGAAGAAGCGCCCCCATACGTTTAGTCATTTGTTTCTCTCCTCTCGTGATAACCCCAAAAAAAAGTAATTCAATACCAATGATATACCATATCACCAGATACCGAAACCTAATTTGGGAAAAATGTGATCTTTCCTCTTTAAAATGGCTACAAAGACCTATGTCAGCTTTGGGAATAACCATGTGCCTGTCTTTATATATGTATGAATACGCAAAAGCCCCCTGTTAGGTAACAAGGGACTTTTGCGTGAATCTGTTTCTTCTATTAACCTTGAGGATTCAAATGATCCACATGATTTTGATTTTTTACTTTTTTGGAACCGGATAATGGTTCCTGCATGGAAGAGCGTTTGGATGAATGACGATGCTGTTCGGATGCTTGCGCTTCCGGTACGGGAATTGTTTTTGGTTTGCTCATATTATTGCCCCCTCATCATTGTTAGGAATGGGATGGGTCCCTATCTTCCGTTTTGTCATGATTCAGTGCATCCTGATGACGGCGATCATTAATATCTTGCTGAATTTGCTGGGCATGATGACTGTTTACGGCAGGCTGCTCCAGATCATCGACTACATTTTGCAGGTTTTTGTCTACTCCCGCTTTGGCTTTAGTCAATTGAGTTCACTCCTTCAGATTTCAGGCTATTATCTCGTCTGGGATTGTAACGACTGGGCGCATTCATGAATGTGCCGTGTATAATCGTGAGCCAGTTCCTGAATCGGTTCTGTACGCTCATCCGTCGTTTGTCCATCCCGTTCCACATCAATCAGCTGTACGCTGACTTCACGGGAATCGACATATGCACATTTGAAATCAAAAGAGTACATCTCGTGCCCTGCTGTAGCAATGTGTATCCGAATCGCCTGCTGATCGGCTTCATCGGCCATTACCTGAGCCTGGTCTCCAACATTCAGGACTTGAGGCAAACGTTCTTGCCAAGCCCCTACAAGCTCTGTCTGATCGATGTTTAACTCGCGGTT
This sequence comes from Paenibacillus sp. FSL E2-0151, assembly GCF_037993015.1. Taxonomy (NCBI): domain Bacteria; kingdom Bacillati; phylum Bacillota; class Bacilli; order Caryophanales; family Paenibacillaceae; genus Paenibacillus; species Paenibacillus sp. FSL E2-0151. Next base: position 97,459 of record NZ_CP150308.1, on the reverse strand, counting down.
CATCTTACCACCTCCACTCCTATAAAGTGCGGCGATGAAGATGTTTTTATACATATTAGCCTTATTCAAAATATAACGTTGTACTGAGCAACGTATACATCGGTCACCAACCTGTATGCTCACTACGCTGGACAAACTCACAACGCAAAAAAGGACCCGAGCGTTATCGCTCGAATCCTTGTTATAAGTGTAGTATGGCGGAGAGGGTGGGATTCGAACCCACGTGGAGTTGCCCCCTAACGGTTTTCAAGACCGCCCCGTTATGACCGCTTCGGTACCTCTCCAGGGAATTAACTTTTATAAACTTGCCACGAAAAGTATCATACCACATCTCGACATTATAATGCAACCTTTTTATATTAAAATTGATAATTCCGTATCAGACAACTGCCTCAGTTATACAAAACACTCCAATCCGCCATTCCAAAATGACGGATTGAATTTGTATTCCCCTGATGAGGATGGTTAGCTAACTCTTACTTAAGAGCGACGTGCAATCACACTTGCACCGCCCATATAAGGACGTAATGCTTCAGGAATGACAACCGTACCATCTTCCTGTTGATAGTTCTCCAGGATAGCGGCTACCGTCCGTCCAACCGCCAATCCTGACCCGTTCAATGTATGAACAAATTCCGGTTTGGCTTTTGGCTCTCTGCGGAAACGGATATTGGCACGACGTGCCTGGAAGTCCTCACAGTTGGAGCACGAAGAAATCTCACGATAAGTGTCGCTCTCAGGCAACCACACTTCAATATCATACGTTTTAGCTGAAGTGAAGCCCATATCTGCCGTGCACAATGTCAGGACGCGATACGGCAAGCCCAACAATTGAAGCACACGCTCCGCATTTTGAGTCATTTGCTCCAGCTCTTCATACGAAGTCTCCGGAGTAGAGAGCTTGAGCAGCTCTACTTTGTTGAATTGATGCTGACGAATCAAGCCGCGTGTATCCCGTCCAGCCGAACCGGCTTCAGAGCGGAAACAAGAGCTGTATGCCACAAAGTGCTTAGGCAATTGATCTACATTCAGAATCTCTTCGCGATGATAGTTCGTTACCGGAACTTCAGCAGTAGGGATCAGATAATATTCGGTATCTTTCAACTTGAACAGGTCTTCTTCGAACTTAGGCAGTTGACCTGTTCCAAACAAGCTGTCCCGATTAACGATGTATGGAGGCAGAATCTCTTCATATCCATGTTGATCGCTGTGCAGATCCATCATGAAGTTAATCAATGCACGTTCCAGACGTGCGCCTAGACCTTTATAAAAGGTAAAACGGGAACCTGTTACTTTGGCAGCCGCTTCAAAATCAAGAATATCGAGATCCTGTGCAATTTCCCAGTGTGCTTTTGGTGCAAAAGTAAATGACTTCGGCTCTTCCCAACGACGAATCTCAACATTGTCGTCTTCAGAAGCTCCAATAGGTACGCTTTCGTTAGGAATGTTCGGAATCGCCATTGTGAGATCATTGATCTTCACTTCCAGTTCCCGAACTTCCTCGTCCATGGCTTTGATTCGATCAGACACTTCGCGCATCTCCACAATCAGATCATCAGCATTCTCACGATTTTTCTTCAGTCTAGCAACTTCCGCAGAGACCGTATTCCGACGGCTCTTCAGTGTTTCACTCTCTTGAAGCAACTCCCGACGCTTGGCATCCATCTCGGTAAATCCAGCGATAAGATCCAGCGATTTGCCACGTTTAGTCAATGCTTCTTCTACACGTGCATACTCATTCCGCAATATTTTCACATCAAGCACGATATACCCCTCCTAAATAACCTCACAACGTGAAGCCTTATGTTAAATCCATTCTCAAAACTCTACTGTATACACCTTACTATATACTTATCGGAACCTGTAACCCAAAAAACAACCTATATCCCCCTTGTCACCCTCCGCTGCGATTCCCGCTATGAAGCAGATACAGGCAACATCAGGCATCCGTTCAGATGCAACTGCCAACCAGTGGCCTTACACGGCTTCTGGTGAAGTGATCCGATGACCGGGAGATCATAGGTTGTACATCATGCATTATTTAGAGTCTACCGTGTGTTTGTAGGATCTGGCCATGTCTACAAAATAAGTATGCAGACGATAGTCATCCGTCAATTCCGGATGGTAGGAGCAAGCCAACAAATGTCCCTGACGAGCCGTAACAATCTCATCCTTGTATGTGGAGAGAACCTCCACCTGGTCTCCGACACTCTCGATCAAGGGTGCTCGTATAAACACAGCCCTTACCGTTTCCTCAATACCTTTGACTGGCAAATCCGTCTCAAAACTCTCTCTCTGCCGTCCAAATGCATTTCGGGATACAGTCATATCCATTAGCTCCAAATGAGCTTCTTCTTGCCCTGCAATGTGTTTAGCCATAACGATCAAGCCAGCACAGGTACCAAATACCGGTTTACCCTCAGCAGCAAACGCCCGAATGGCATCCATAAACCCATACTTGCGCATCAGTTTACCAATCGTCGTGCTTTCCCCGCCAGGAAGGATAAGACCATCCAAGTCCTCCAATTGCTGAACCTGTTTGATAGCTATACCTTCTGCTCCAGCACGTTCAATACTTCGAATATGCTCTGTGACAGCTCCTTGAAGTGCTAAAACGCCGATCTTCATACGCTCATTCCCCTTCTCTTACCAGCCACGATCTTGCATACGGTAAACGAACATTGTACTTTTTCACTTCATCATACGTGAATTCTAACTTGATATTTTACCGGAAAAATTGTAAATATACAATCCATCCGGTCGGAATAACTTGTATTTTGTCAATGATATGACCAGATAGACATTAAAATCATGATCATACTCATTCCATAAAGTTTGCTAAGGGTTAGAACAGGTTTTTGATTCCGTCAAAAAGATCCACAAAGAAATCCTTCACAGCACGGAAGAACAAGCGGAACCATCCGCCTTTTTCAGCCTCTTCAGCAGTGATCAAGTTCACTGTTTTTTCCTGTGGCTCAATTCCCTCTGCTTTATACGTGTACGTTACCGTACCAACCTTCGTACCTGCCTTGAGTGGTGCTACCAACTTGTCAGCCTCAGTTACGTTGGCTTTGAACGTCACATTCAGGTTCTGAGTACCTTTGGGTACAACAAAACTTACCGCATTATCTGTTACAACAGGAACGGTTGTTTCTTTCCCTTTTTTCAAAGGTACCGCTTCCCAGCCCGTCACTTTGGTCTTGCCTGCAACAGCCTGTTTCACTTCAAAGTTGTTAAATCCATAGTCCAATACCTTTTTAGTTTCTCTGAAACGTGCGGATTCCGAATCTGTGCCCATAACAACACTAATTAGACGCATACCGTTACGTTCTGCTGTACCTGTAAAGTTATTACCTGCGTTCGTGGTATGGCCTGTTTTCATTCCATCCAGACCTTCATACGCATAGCTTTTGAAATTGGTTATATTTTTATTCGCTTCCAGCATCCAGTTGTAATTGATAATTGGAGCTTTATCATTGGGACGGAACTTGTAGGATTGAATCGTTGTGAATTCTTTGTAGTCTGGGTGATCCATAATGATGTATCGGCATAGAATTGCAGCATCCAGAGCGGACATCACCGTTTCCTTGTCTTCAGCTGGGCGGAAATCAGCAGGCATATCTGCTCGATCGAGACCGGAAGAGTTGATAAAGAAGGTATCCTTCATGCCCATACGCTTCGCTTCATCATTCATCATTTTCACGAAAGCTTCTTCGGAACCGGCAACATACTCAGCTAAAGCAACCGTAGCATCATTGGCAGAGCCAACAGCCATAGCAATATAGAGATCCTTAACTGTGTGCTCGTCACCTTCTGCCAGGAAAATACGTGATCCGACACTTTGTGCAGCATTCTTTTTAACAGGTACAATATCGTCCCAGCCAAATTTACCTTGTTTGACCTGTTCTGCGACAATGTACTCTGTCATCATCTTGGTCATACTTGCAGGTGGCATCGCTTTATCCGCATCAACATTTAGTAGAATCTGTCCAGTTGAGGCTTCCATAAGCACTGCAGATCTAACTTCAAGCCCAAGTGAGTCTACCCCAGGCACCTTTACGGCTTTTTCCGTCTTTGTTGTTGTTGCCGTAGCAGTCAGAACCTGACTGGAGTTGTCCGCAGCAGCCATGACCGGCATTACTGCAGACATGCAAAGCATGTTAATTAGCATTACCGAGGCTACGCTCTTTTTGAGCATTTGGCGTTTCTTTTTATTCATGTGTTTGGCTTTCAATGATGAATACTCCCTTCGATCCAAAGCATTGTTAATTGCTTCAGTGCAGCTTATGCTGCAATTTTCTTGTTCCCTAATCTGTGTGTTTGATGTATGAGATGTGTGCTATATGCGCTGTATCGAACGAGCAATATTATTGCTCCTAAAGTTCGTTATCGATTGTCACTTAGTCCGCATTTTGCAAATGCTTATGTAAAAGGACGTCCGCGCTTCTGTTTACCTGGCAGCCTTTTCTGGCACTGCATTTGCTTTTCAAAACCATATTCATAGATTCACGTCAAAAAGCCGTCGCAACGCCTTAATCCACCCATGGATCGTCACCGCTTGTTCTATTCTATCACAGGGATATCTGCAAAAAAAGACAGACCCGGTGAAAATCACCGAGCCTGTCCTGGAAATGATTAACTCTCTTCAGATTACAACGAGTAGTTAGGTGCTTCTTTTGTAATCTGTACATCATGCGGATGACTTTCGCGCAGTCCCGCACCTGTAATTCGGATAAAGCCTGTATCGTTACGAAGTTGCTCCAAGTTACTTGTACCACAGTATCCCATACCCGAACGAAGGCCACCAATCAGTTGGTGGATCGTATCAGACAATGGTCCTTTGTAAGCGACACGACCTTCGATTCCTTCCGGAACCAGTTTCTTGTCATCATCTTGGAAATAACGATCTTTACTACCTTGTTTCATTGCAGCCATTGAACCCATACCGCGGTATACTTTGTAGCTACGTCCTTGGAAGATTTCAGTTTCTCCCGGGCTTTCTGCTGTGCCGGCAAACAAACTTCCAAGCATCACCGCGTGTGCGCCTGCAGCCAGTGCCTTTGTAATTTCACCAGAATATTTAATTCCACCATCCGCGATAATCGGAACTCCATATTCACGTGCCACCGTTGCACAATCGTACACTGCAGTTACTTGAGGTACACCAATACCAGCAATAACACGTGTTGTACAAATCGAACCTGGACCAATACCCACTTTGACTACCGAAGCCCCTGCTTCGATCAGGTCACGAGTGGCAGCGCCAGTAGCGACGTTACCTGCAACGATGGTCAGGCTAGGGAAACGTTCACGAAGCTGACGTACAGCTTCAATGATATTGATGTGGTGTCCGTGAGCCGAGTCTACCGTAATCAGGTCGACACCAGCTTGTACCAAAGCATCTGCACGTTCAAATGTATCTTTGGAAATACCAATCGCTGCACCAACCAACAAACGTCCTTGAGCATCTTTGGCTGCATGAGGGAATTGAATGGCTTTCTCAATATCTTTAATCGTGATAAGACCTTTCAACGTGTTTGTCTCATCAACTAATGGAAGTTTCTCGATCTTGTGCTTCTGAAGGATACCTTCAGCTTCTTGAAGTGTAGTGCCTACAGGAGCGGTAACCAGATTCTCATGAGTCATGACTTCGCTAATTTTGATGCCGTAATCATGGATAAAACGCAAATCGCGATTGGTCAAAATACCAACCAGCTTCTGATCTCCTTCAATAATAGGTACACCGGAGATCCGATATTTCGCCATTACTGCTTCCGCATCAGATACCAGATGATCTGCCGTCAGTGAGAATGGATTCGTAATAACACCACTCTCCGAACGCTTAACACGATCTACTTCTTCTGCCTGTTGTTCAACCGACATATTTTTATGAATAATACCGATACCGCCTTCACGTGCAATGGCAATAGCCAATGTCGCTTCAGTTACCGTATCCATACCCGCACTGATCAAAGGAATATTTAGCTTTACAGTATCACTCAAACGAATAGATACATCTACTTCTTTAGGCAGTGTCTCGGATTTCCGTGGCACTAGCAATACATCATCAAAGGTGAGGCCTTCCTTACCAAATTTATCTTCCCACACGCAAGTGTTCCTCCTTATGTTTGCTCAGCTTTACGGTCCAAAACCCGAAGATTCCAGGCTGTATTTTACGCCGAAAATACGTTTTCTGAAAAATTTATTATTGCCATCTTAGCAAAGCGATATTTAGACTGTCAAGGAAAAGTACTTGGTTATATCAGGTGTATTGCCTGATGAACACAACTGTTTTTCCAGAGCGGACAAGTCTAGTTATTACGCAAAAAAACGTCAATTCGTATCGAATAACGTTACCTGTATACATCCTATTGTGCTGAGAAATCACCAAATTCAATCTGTATTTTAATCCCATACTGCATAATAAAACTATATAATAAAAACCACCACCGAATAACATCGGCAGTGGTTCTTTGCTTGGCGGCGTCCTACTCTCCCAGGACCCTGCGGTCCAAGTACCATCGGCGCTAGAGGGCTTAACGGTCGTGTTCGGGATGGGTACGTGTGGAACCCCTCCGCCATCGCCACCAAACGCATAGCTTAGCTTACATTTCAGAGATCGTTCTCTGAAAACTAGATTCGAAACGAAACATGCGAATTACAACTTGCTATTGGATAAGCCCTCGACCGATTAGTACTGGTCAGCTCCATGCATTGCTGCACTTCCACCCCCAGCCTATCTACCTCGTCGTCTTCAAGGGGTCTTACATACTGGGAAATCTCATCTTGAGGGGGGCTTCACGCTTAGATGCTTTCAGCGTTTATCCCGTCCGTACATAGCTACCCAGCGGTGCTCCTGGCGGAACAACTGGTACACCAGCGGTACGTCCATCCCGGTCCTCTCGTACTAAGGACAGCTCCTCTCAAATTTCCTACGCCCACGACAGATAGGGACCGAACTGTCTCACGACGTTCTGAACCCAGCTCGCGTACCGCTTTAATGGGCGAACAGCCCAACCCTTGGGACCTACTTCAGCCCCAGGATGCGATGAGCCGACATCGAGGTGCCAAACCTCCCCGTCGATGTGGACTCTTGGGGGAGATAAGCCTGTTATCCCCAGGGTAGCTTTTATCCGTTGAGCGATGGCCCTTCCATGCGGTACCACCGGATCACTAAGCCCGACTTTCGTCCCTGCTCGACTTGTAGGTCTCGCAGTCAAGCTCCCTTATGCCTTTGCACTCTTCGAATGATTTCCAACCATTCTGAGGGAACCTTTGGGCGCCTCCGTTACTCTTTAGGAGGCGACCGCCCCAGTCAAACTGCCCACCTGACACTGTCCCCGCACCGGATTACGGTACCAGGTTAGAACCTAGATACGATCAGGGTGGTATCCCAACGTTGCCTCCACGCAAGCTGGCGCTCACGTTTCAAAGGCTCCCACCTATCCTGTACAGATCGTACCCAAATTCAATATCAAGCTGCAGTAAAGCTCCATGGGGTCTTTCCGTCTTGTCGCGGGTAACCTGCATCTTCACAGGTATTAAAATTTCACCGGATCTCTCGTTGAGACAGCGCCCAAGTCGTTACGCCATTCGTGCGGGTCAGAATTTACCTGACAAGGAATTTCGCTACCTTAGGACCGTTATAGTTACGGCCGCCGTTTACTGGGGCTTCGGTTCACAGCTTCGGATTGCTCCTAACCACTCCCCTTAACCTTCCAGCACCGGGCAGGCGTCAGCCCGTATACTTCGCCTTACGGCTTCGCACAGACCTGTGTTTTTGCTAAACAGTCGCTTGGGCCTTTTCACTGCGGCCCCCTCGTGCTATTCACACTACCGGGGCACCCCTTCTCCCGAAGTTACGGGGTCATTTTGCCGAGTTCCTTAACGAGAGTTCTTCCGCGCGCCTTAGAATACTCTTCTCGCCTACCTGTGTCGGTTTGCGGTACGGGCACCATCACCTGGCTAGAGGCTTTTCTTGGCAGTGTGAGATCATGACCTTCGCTACTATAATTTTCGCTCCCCATCACAGCTCAGCCTTACAATGTGCGGATTTGCCTACACATCAGCCTTACTGCTTAGACGGACATCCATCAGTCCGCGTCACTACCCTACTGCGTCCCCCCATTGCTCATAACGGCTTACGGTGGTACAGGAATTTCGACCTGTTGTCCTTCGACTACGCCTTTCGGCCTCGCCTTAGGTCCCGACTTACCCTGAGCGGACGAGCCTTCCTCAGGAACCCTTAGGCTTTCGGCGGATCAGATTCTCACTGATCTTTTCGTTACTCATACCGGCATTCTCACTTGTATAATGTCCAGCGCTCCTTACGGTACACCTTCAACCCTTATACAACGCTCCCCTACCCCTGATGCAAAGCATCAAGCCATAGCTTCGGTGGTGTGTTTAGCCCCGTTACATTTTCGGCGCAGAGTCACTCGACCAGTGAGCTATTACGCACTCTTTCAATGGTGGCTGCTTCTAAGCCAACATCCTGGTTGTCTGTGCAACTCCACATCCTTTCCCACTTAACACACACTTGGGGACCTTAGCTGATGGTCTGGGCTGTTTCCCTTTTGACAATGGATCTTAGCACTCACTGTCTGACTCCCGGAAGTAAGTCTATGGCATTCGGAGTTTGACTGAGCTTGGTAACCCTTGCGGGCCCCGCACCCAATCAGTGCTCTACCTCCACGACTCTGTTTTCCGAGGCTAGCCCTAAAGCTATTTCGGGGAGAACCAGCTATCTCCGAGTTCGATTGGAATTTCTCCGCTACCCCCACCTCATCCCCGCATTTTTCAACATGCGTGGGTTCGGGCCTCCAGTGCGTGTTACCGCACCTTCACCCTGGACAGGGGTAGATCACCCGGTTTCGGGTCTACGTCCACGTACTAAGTCGCCCTATTCAGACTCGCTTTCGCTGCGGCTCCGGCTCTTCACCTTAACCTTGCACGGGAACGTAACTCGCCGGTTCATTCTACAAAAGGCACGCCATCACCCCTAAAACGGGCTCTGACTTTTTGTAAGCACACGGTTTCAGGTTCTATTTCACTCCCCTTCCGGGGTGCTTTTCACCTTTCCCTCACGGTACTGCTTCACTATCGGTCGCTAGGAAGTATTTAGCCTTGGCAGATGGTCCTGCCGGATTCATACGGGGTTTCACGTGCCCCGCACTACTCGGGATCCGTCTCGGAGGGAACAGACTTTCAACTACAGGGCTTTTACCTTCTTTGGCGGGCCTTTCCAGACCTCTTCGCTTAACCGGTTCCTTTGTAACTCCATGTGAGACGTCCCACAACCCCAAAGAGCAAGCTCTTTGGTTTGGGCTTCTCCGCGTTCGCTCGCCGCTACTGACGGAATCACTATTGTTTTCTCTTCCTCAGGGTACTTAGATGTTTCAGTTCCCCTGGTATGCCTCTACATAACCTATGTATTCAGTTATGAGTAACTGGAAATTACCCCAGCTGGGTTTCCCCATTCGGACACCCCCGGATCAAAGCTTGCTTACAGCTCCCCGAGGCAGTTTCGTTGTTCGCCACGTCCTTCATCGGCTCCTAGCGCCTAGGCATCCTCCGTGTGCTCTTAGTAGCTTAACCTCGTGCTCCGGTTTCGACTGCTCGCTTCCCTTGTTTTGCTTGCGCAAAGCCAAAAGTCGCTCCCATTCGATACCATCGTACGTGCAATCTACCGTTTTTATTGAAACTTGTTTAACACAAGTTCAGCTAAAAAGGAATGTTCTAATTCGCGTTTGTTTCGTTTCGATATCTAGTTTTCAAAGAACAAGCTCCATGCAAAAGCAAGCTGTTTGAGAGTTTGAGCTCTCAAAACTGAGCAACGAGTGAGTGTTTTGCAGCTAAGCTGCATATTTGAATGTTTCCGTTGCAGGAAACGATTCTCCATAGAAAGGAGGTGATCCAGCCGCACCTTCCGATACGGCTACCTTGTTACGACTTCACCCCAATCATCTATCCCACCTTCGGCGGCTGGCTCCTTGCGGTTACCCCACCGACTTCGGGTGTTATAAACTCTCGTGGTGTGACGGGCGGTGTGTACAAGACCCGGGAACGTATTCACCGCGGCATGCTGATCCGCGATTACTAGCAATTCCGACTTCATGCAGGCGAGTTGCAGCCTGCAATCCGAACTGAGACCGGCTTTGTTGGGATTGGCTCCATCTCGCGATTTCGCAGCCCGTTGTACCGGCCATTGTAGTACGTGTGTAGCCCAGGTCATAAGGGGCATGATGATTTGACGTCATCCCCACCTTCCTCCGGTTTGTCACCGGCAGTCTATCTAGAGTGCCCATCCGAAATGCTGGCAACTAAATATAAGGGTTGCGCTCGTTGCGGGACTTAACCCAACATCTCACGACACGAGCTGACGACAACCATGCACCACCTGTCTTGAATGTTCCGAAGAAAAGGTACATCTCTGCACCGGTCATTCAGATGTCAAGACCTGGTAAGGTTCTTCGCGTTGCTTCGAATTAAACCACATACTCCACTGCTTGTGCGGGTCCCCGTCAATTCCTTTGAGTTTCAGTCTTGCGACCGTACTCCCCAGGCGGAGTGCTTAATGTGTTAACTTCGGCACCAAGGGTATCGAAACCCCTAACACCTAGCACTCATCGTTTACGGCGTGGACTACCAGGGTATCTAATCCTGTTTGCTCCCCACGCTTTCGCGCCTCAGCGTCAGTTACAGCCCAGAGAGTCGCCTTCGCCACTGGTGTTCCTCCACATATCTACGCATTTCACCGCTACACGTGGAATTCCACTCTCCTCTTCTGCACTCAAGTCACCCAGTTTCCAGTGCGATCCGGGGTTGAGCCCCGGGATTAAACACCAGACTTAAATGACCGCCTGCGCGCGCTTTACGCCCAATAATTCCGGACAACGCTTGCCCCCTACGTATTACCGCGGCTGCTGGCACGTAGTTAGCCGGGGCTTTCTTCTCAGGTACCGTCACCTTGAGAGCAGTTACTCTCCCAAGCGTTCTTCCCTGGCAACAGAGCTTTACGATCCGAAAACCTTCATCACTCACGCGGCATTGCTCCGTCAGGCTTTCGCCCATTGCGGAAGATTCCCTACTGCTGCCTCCCGTAGGAGTCTGGGCCGTGTCTCAGTCCCAGTGTGGCCGATCACCCTCTCAGGTCGGCTACGCATCGTCGCCTTGGTGAGCCGTTACCTCACCAACTAGCTAATGCGCCGCAGGCCCATCCCCAAGTGACAGATTGCTCCGTCTTTCCAGTTCTCTTCAGGCGAAGAAAACAATTATTCGGTATTAGCTACCGTTTCCGGTAGTTGTCCCAAACTTGAGGGCAGGTTGCCTACGTGTTACTCACCCGTCCGCCGCTAACCATCAGAGAAGCAAGCTTCTCTTCAAGTCCGCTCGACTTGCATGTATTAGGCATGCCGCCAGCGTTCGTCCTGAGCCAGGATCAAACTCTCCAATAAAGTATTGAAAAGAGCGATAAGCTCATTTTGAATCTGACGAGATTAAAAATCTCATTTGTGCTCCAGTCGATCCAAGCCAAGGCTTGTCTCAAACTTTCGCGTTCATTCTGCAAGCAGAATGTTTACTCACTCGTTGTTCAGTTTTCAAAGATCAAACTTATTTTGTTACCGAATGTTGTTCTCTTCAGCAACTTTTATATCTTATCACATCCGAACCAACTTTGCAAGCTCTTTTTTTAAGTTTCTTTCGAAGCTTATTTCATTTGCTTGCCGCACCGTGTAAACCGTGTTTTCTTGGCCGGAATTAGAATATACCATGTACAGATATTGAATGCAAGTCTTTTTTTAAAACTATATTAACAATCGGTTTGACCTAATACGGACGTACATATGGGTATTCTCCCAACTTAGCAAGTTCATACACACGTCCATTTTTACTTTAACGTTTAACATTCCTAGCAGGAACCTTTCTTGGCCATAAACTATAACTAAAACTTATCAGAAAATCGATACCGAGTATCATTCCCCACACTCTGATCAGATTATTGAAGACAGCTGTACGTTCAGCATCTCCAATCCACCATATCATGGCCAATAAAAAAGCACTTCCTATAGCCCAAGCCAATAGATGTCTAAACCATCCACTACGCTCACGACTCGCATGTTCTCTACCATATAACTTGTTACTACGAGGGTTTTCTCCACCTTTGAACCAATATAGGAAATATCGATCCGCCCAAGCGATCATCTGGTGACCATAGGCAATGCTTACTCCTATATACACCGCAGCTATACCATGAATCATACTTGCTGTAGCTCCTCGCTGTAGATCCATAACTGTAGCTACCAGCAATAACAGATCGATAACCGGCGTCGCCATTAACAAACCGATGCCTATTCGCTTCATGCCAAGGAGATACCTGACACTCAGACCTGCGAACACAAACACCCAAAAGGCAATCTCACAACCTATAATGAAATAACCAATCATTTCAGCCTCTCCTTTTTTGATACAAATGTATTAAATTTAATTTAGCACGTGTGTACTATAATAATCAACAGTGATATAATATGCCTATGCCTAAACTTGTTGATCACGATAAACAGCGCGTGCTCGTGGCCGAGGCAGCTTGGCGTATCATACGAAGAGATGGCATGGAACAGGCCTCTGTTCGGAATATTGCTGAAGAAGCTGGAGTTTCGGTCGGTTCGATGCGTCACTACTTTTCTACTCAATCGGAACTACTACGATATGCCATGAATTTGGTATCTGAACGGGTGTCTCATCGAGTCCAAAAAATGTCCTTTACTGGCTCTCCCATGGACAATATGAAATGCCTATTGCTTGAATTCTTACCAAACACGGAAGAAAAACTGGCCGAAATGGAGGTGTGGTACGCTTTTACAGCCAGATCGAAAACCGATCCTACACTCAAAGAACTTGCTAATACCGTATATGATGAACTCAGACAAGCTGTAGGCTCTGTTATCACCTACCTGATAAAGCTCGACCTCTCCAGACCCGATCTGGACAAAGAACTGGAGATCGAGAGATTGTATGCACTGGTAGATGGCTTAGGCATACACACCGTGCTTAGACCGGATCAGATGAATGCCAAGCTCATGGACGATGTTCTCACTTTGCATCTTGCTTCCTTGTGTCGTTAAACCAAAAAAAACCGCAGCACATTCGTTGTGACTAAGGCCCGTTACGATAACAGGAGTTAGTTCTGAATGTCTGACGGTTTTTCTTTTTATCCGATAATGATCCGGCCCTCCGGATGACGATACAGTTTCTTCTCTTTACGCGGACGAAGAGCATACGCGATGGTTAATGGCCCGATCCGACCTACAAACATGGTAAAGGTAATTATAATTTTTCCCCAATTGGTCAACTCATCAGTCACTCCCACAGAAAGACCCACGGTACCGATTGCGGATGCAGCTTCAAACATCAGTGAAAGGAATGGCGCATCCTCTGTCGTAAGCAGAAGCATCACCACGATCATGAATATGATCAGAGAAACCATAATAATGGTCAACGCCCTCATCAGCAGTTCTTTCGGAACACGCTGGCGGAAAAACACAATATCCTTATTTCCTCGAATCATGGCATACACTGCACCAATCATGATCAGGAATGTAGTTGTCTTGATTCCGCCCCCGGTCGATCCTGGGGAAGCCCCGATAAACATCAGCAGAATGAAGAAGAATTGGGTAGCCTGCCTCATCTCCGTGATATCGATTGTGCTCGTTCCCGACGAACGTGTAGAGACAGACTGGAAGAAGGACGCATAGATCTTCTCGCTCCATGTAAGTGAAGCCAGTGTATGTCCATTGGTGAATTCGAAAACAAACAACACAATCGCTCCTATACCGATCAGCGCTCCGGATACAGACAGCACCAGTTTGGACTGAAGAGACAAACGGCGGCGTTTGCGATACTCGAACAGATCATTTAATACAACAAAACCCAGTCCACCAGAGACAACGAGCACAGAAGCAGTCACATTGAATATCCAGTCTCCGGTGTAGTATTGAAAGCTGTTGCCGAACAAATCAAAGCCGCCATTATTAAACAATGAAACGGAATGAAATATTCCATAGTATACGGCCTGACCCAATGGCATCTCCGTTGCCCAGCGCAGCGCAAGTATGACAGCAGCCACCCCTTCAATGGTAAAGGAGAAAATCAACACCTTGCGGATAATGCGTACTATCCCTTCCATACTGTCTGCATTAATGGCTTCTTTGAGTAATAACCTGTCCTTGAGTGAGATTCGCTTGCCCAATACAAGCGCAAAGAGGGTAGCCATGGTCATGAATCCGAGTCCACCAAGCTGCATCAGTACCATAATGACGATCTGACCAAACAAATTAAAGGTCGTCCCTACATCCACAACGACAAGTCCAGTTACACATGCGGCAGAGGTTGATGTAAAGAGCGCGTCAATAAACGCCAAATGCATACCGCTTTGGTTGGAGATTGGCAACATGAGAAGCACCGTTCCAATCGCAATGATAAGCAGAAAACCACCGACCAGAATTAACGGAGGAGATAAGAATTTGGCAAAGTGAAGCCTGAACTTCATGAAGGGCACCTCTTTTAACAAAAATACGAACAGGTTAATCTAACAATTTCAAGACGCGGTGTTACCCTAATGATGTGCTGTGAGCAAGGGCCTTCTGACAAACTTTATTTTTAGCGTCTATGTAAACCTAAAGAGGAACTTGCCCCAGCATGATACTGAACGGCAGGTTCCTCTTCTATTATGAACGTATCCTACGTTCCTTATTTAATCTTGCGTACGAGGACGCATGTGCGGGAAGAGCAGTACGTCACGAATCGACGGGGAGTTGGTAAGCAGCATGATCAGACGATCAACCCCGATTCCCAATCCGCCTGTTGGTGGCATACCATATTCGAGCGCACGGATGAAGTCGTCATCCATCTCATGAGCTTCGTCGTTCCCATGTTCTTTCTCCAGCATCTGTGCTTCAAAGCGCTGACGCTGATCGATTGGATCATTCAGCTCTGTGAAGGCATTGGCATGCTCGCGTCCAACGATGAACAATTCGAAGCGATCCGTGAAACGCGGATCTACATCATTTTTCTTCGCTAGTGGTGAGATTTCAAGAGGATGTCCCATAATGAATGTCGGTTGAATCAACGTCTCTTCTACAAATTCTTCAAAGAACGCGTTCAGAATATGACCAAATGTCATATGTTTTTCAACCGGAACCTTATGTTCCTTCGCCAAGTTGTGTGCTTCCTCATCCGTCATGTGTACGGAGAAGTCTACGCCTACAACTTCCTTAACTGCATCCACCATCGTAACACGGCGCCACTGTGGCGTAAGATCTACTTCATAATCTCCATACTGGATCACTTGCGTACCCAGTACTTCCTGTGCAATATGAGCAACCAGGTTCTCCGTCAATTGCATAATATCCTTGTAGTCGGCATATGCCTCATACAATTCAATCATGGTGAACTCCGGATTGTGACGTGTGGACATACCTTCATTCCGATATACACGGCCGATCTCATATACCTTCTCCAGCCCGCCAACAATCAGACGTTTCAGGTGAAGTTCAATCGCAATCCGCATGTACAGTTCCATATCCAGCGCATTGTGATGTGTGATGAACGGACGTGCTGCCGCTCCTCCTGCGATCGTATGCAACGTAGGTGTTTCCACTTCCAGATATCCAAGGGAATCCAGGTAACGACGCATCGATTGAATGATTTTGGAACGTGCGATAAAGGTCTGTTGTACGTCCGGGCTCATAATCAGGTCAACATAACGCTGGCGGTAACGCAGCTCTACGTCAGTGAGACCATGGAATTTATCCGGAAGCGGATAGAGCGATTTGGACAGCACTTCAAGATCTTTCACTTTGACAGAAGTTTCACCTGTTTTGGTCTTAAAGATCACACCTGTTATTCCAACGATATCGCCAAGGTCCAGCAGGCTAAATGCCGCATACTTGTCTTCAGGCACGCTATCCTGACGAACATAGATCTGGATTCTGCCGCTCAGGTCCTGAATATGTGCGAAGCTTGCTTTACCCATTCCCCGCTTCGCCATAATCCGTCCGGCAATACTGACTTCGATGTGCTTCTCTTCCAGCTCTTCCTTGGTCAGTTCTTCATACTTCTTCAGAATGGAGCCGGCTTCTTCGGTACGTACGTATTTTTGGCCAAAAGGGTCGATTCCCAATTTGCGGAGCTCGTCCAATTTGTCACGGCGAATTTGTAAAAGCTCGCTAAGTTCGGTTTCCTGATTCAAGACTTCATCCGTCATGATCTGTATTCATCTCCTTATTTACATTGCAGGCATCGCGAGAGGACGTTTTTCCTCTAATGTTGAAAAAGCTTCCCTAAGGAAGCTTTTGTTTACCGCGCCCAACTGCTTCGTTGCTATAGCTTTTTAATGTCCATAATTTTATATTGAATTACGCCAGCAGGCACACTTACATCAACAACTGTACCTTTTTTCTTGCCGAGAATCGCTTTACCTACAGGGCTCTCGTTCGATATCTTGTTCTGAAGCGGGTCTGCCTCCGCAGTACCTACAATCGTATATTCCGTGATGTCGCCAAACTCCAGATCTTCTACAGTGACGGTTGCACCCACGCTTACGGCATCGGTATCGATCTCGTCGCTGTTAATAATCCGCGCGTTACGAAGCAATTTCTCCAACGTGATTACACGTCCTTCAATGAAAGCTTGCTCATTCTTCGCGTCTTCGTATTCAGAGTTTTCACTGATATCTCCATACCCGATGGCTACCTTAATCCGTTCAGCCACTTCGCGGCGCTTCACTGATTTCAATGTTTCCAATTCTTCTTCCAGCTTCTTGAGTCCTTCTGGTGTAAGGATAACTTCCTTGTCGCTCATCTCAACCGATTCTCCTGTCATGGGAATAAATTTGATTGTACGGCAACGGAATCAGTGCTTGTTACAGAGCTCCGCTCGCATACATCTTCAAAACTATATGAAGTTCTCCAGAGGAATAGAATATTCCTCCTGATGCTATATCCTTATTAACGCACATGGCGAATTTATACTGAGAAATTATAGGGGAACGATCTCGAAAAGTCAATGTTACGTCCCCTATAGGTGTAAACGTTTTACAGATGCGTTTATAATTAAGATGCATTTCCGGCGATTACCGGTTCTGACTCCAAATTACCTTCGCTTTTCAGCTGACTCACAAAGTTCTCCAGAATCTGTACCATCTCGTCCCGCTTGGTTCCTTCCATAATAACATCCTTGATGCGGGCAGATCCTTTCAGGCCTTTCAAATACCAAGCCAGATGTTTACGCATCTCGCGTACGGCAACTGTCTCATTCTTCAATGCGATCAGGCGATCCATATGCAGGATGGCAACACGGATCTTCTCTTCGCCATTCGGGTCAGGAAGCAATTCCCCCGTGCTTAAGTATTGAATGGTACGATACAGCATCCATGGGTTACCCAGGGCGGCACGACCGATCATAACTCCGTCACAACCCGTTTCATCCAGCATACGGCGTGCATCCTCTGGTGTATGGACATCACCATTGCCGATCACTGGGATAGAAACAGCTTCTTTTACATCTTTGATGTGTGACCAGTCAGCTGTGCCTGTATAGAGTTGCTCACGCGTACGGCCGTGTACACTTACCGCCTGTCCACCAGCTCGTTCAACCGCGAGTGCATTCTCCACCGCGAAGATATGCTCGTTATCCCAGCCGATACGCATCTTGACGGTCACCGGCTTCTCCACCGCGTCCACGACAGCGGATACCATCTCATAGATTTTGTTCGGATCAAGCAACCAACGTGCACCTGCATCACATTTCGTTACCTTTGGCACAGGGCATCCCATGTTAATATCGATGATGTCTGCATTGGTTTCTTTGTCCACGATTTTGGCTGCTTCTACAAGGGAATCACGATCTCCCCCAAAAATCTGAAGGCTCAGCGGTTTCTCACGCTCATCTACAAACAACATCTCACGCGTACGCTGGTTGCCATGGACAATGGCTTTGCCACTCACCATCTCCGCGCATACGAGGCCTGTTCCGAATTCTTTTGCGATCAAACGAAAAGCCGGATTACATACGCCAGCCATCGGCGCAAGTACGACCTGGTTTTTCATTTCAATGCCACCAATGTTAAGCACGGTAGTCGTTCCACTCCTTTTTTAATTCTGTATATATCACGATATAAAATTCGATCAGTGTCTTGGTTGTTGTAACATGACGAAACCGAAACGGTCCTAGTTGCCCCGCAACTCCGCGATACTGATTGCCAGCACACCAGCAATTCGATCGAGCTCTTGCTGTGATACCTTACGGTTTCCCCGTTCAATGGTTCCCAGAATGGCCAGCGAGATGCCGGTCTCGGCCGCAAGTTCATGTTGTGTTAAACCTTTCAGCTTCCGGAATGCCCGGATTCGGTTGGCCAATTGCATGTTTTCCAAAGCTGTATTCCATCCTTTCCATCCAGTACAGACAACGATGAGTGTACAAAGGTATACAAACCTGAAATCTCGCCCTCCGGTACGATATCCGACAGTGGGACCAGCACAAAAGCCCGTTCTCCCATACGAGGATGAGGCAATTGAAGCAATTCGGTATCTCGCGTCTCACCTTGCATCCAGAGCAGATCCAGATCAACGGTGCGCGGTCCCCAGCGAATATCACGAACACGGCCAAGCCGATTCTCGATATCCAATAATTCCGTGAGCAACTGCTCAGGTGTCAGCATCGCCTGTACGGCGACTGCCATATTCAGAAATGCAGGCTGATCTACATATCCTACAGGCTCCGTCTCATATAGTGCAGAACAACGCAGAACGGATATATGAGGGTGTTCATCCAGCAAAGACAATGCTTCAAACAGCGTCTGTTCCCGGTCACCCAAATTGGCCCCTAAAGCAATATAAGCCTCTGAAGATTCAGAGGTCGAATGTGCAATCATGATCGGTTCTCACTTTCTTGTGCGGCGAAGCTCTACCGTTACGCCCTCAAAATGAATATCGAATGGCGGATGTGGCTTCGTCACCTTGACTGTCAATGCATTGATAATAGTATAAGTGTCTAGTAAAGAAGATGCAATATGTTCGCCCAAAGCTTCAATTAACTGGAATGACTTATTCTCTACAATCTGTTTTACCAGCTCATGGATCTCCGCATAATTAATCGTTTTGGTCAGATCATCGTTTCGTCCGGCCTCACCCAGGTCCATATCAATCTCCAGATCAATATAGTACCGCTGCCCAAGCTTCCGTTCTTCTGCAAAAACACCATGATATCCGTAATACTCCATACGATGCAATACCATTCTATCCATACGATCCGCCTACCCTCTATATATATTGAAATTTTAATCTATTTGAAGTTATCCCTTGGCTTCGCCTTTGAAAAACGCTGCGCTTCCACTGGACGGGCCACCAGGGACCCGCCAGCATTATTTCCTCCGTATACCCGGAGAAGCATACAACATGGCATCACACATGTCTGCCGTCCGCCGAATCGGCTTCACATCATGAACCCGAACCATCTGGCACCCTTGGGCAATGCCAAATGCAACGGTCGCAGCCGTTCCTTCCAACGCATCATCCGCCCCGACATCCAGAGTGTTCTGGATGAATCTTTTGCGTGAGGTGGCTAGCAGAACGGGATACCCCATTTCATTGAGCAAACCGAGCGATGACATGAGCTTCAGATTTTCTCCGAGATCCTTCACAAAACCAATGCCCGGGTCCAGGATAATTTGATCTGCTTTCACGCCGGCTGTTAACGCAATTTGTATACTCTCCTGCAAATCACTGACGACATCACCCAGATAATCGGTATAGTTTCGCTCCTGCCGATTATGCATCAGAATGATGGGACACCCCAGCTCTGCTGCCGTGCGGGCCATATCTGCATCTGCCTTGGCACCCCACACATCATTAATGATATGGGCACCTGCCAGAATAGCCTGACGTGCAACATCGGCTTTATACGTATCTACCGATATCGGAATGTCCGGGGCTTGCTGATGCAATGCTTCAATAACCGGAATAATCCGGCTAAGCTCTTCATCGGCGCCCACAATATCTGAACCTGGCCGGGTGGACTCCCCGCCGATATCAATCAGGTCCGCACCGTCCTCCATCATCTGTTTGGCATGAGCAACCGCCCGCTCCACGTTGGTATAACGTCCACCATCCGAGAATGAGTCAGGCGTGACGTTAAGAATGCCCATAATCTGTGTTCTTGTACCCAGCTTCAATTCAGCTGGCCCCCATACATAGTTCCGTTCATAAATGACAGGTGTAAGTGTCATGAAGTATACCCCGCTTTCTGCCGGTACATACCCAGAAGGACTGCTGTAACCGGGCCAATATGTCCGTTGCTAATTATCGTTTCGGCTCCGTCCTGATCCCGCAGAGTTGTAACCGGAACCAGTTCGGCCACCGAGCCGGTTAGAAATATTTCATCTGCTTGCAGGAAATCCTCCCAGGAAGCTAACGTTTCTATGCAGGGGATTCCTTGCTGCGAGGCAATCTCCATTACCACAGCTCTCGTGATACCCGGCAGAATGCCGGTTGAGAGTGCTGGCGTGTAGAGAACATTTTCCCGTACCCAAAACACATTGCTGACGATCCCTTCCGCTATATGACCATCCCGGGTTAATTGTAGCCCTTCTGCACCCTGCACATGCTGCCCGTATCCATTAAGCTCCCGTTTCGCCAGAATACTGTTCATGTAATGTAGCGACTTGAACCGAACTTCTCCTTCGGGCGTGTTGCGAGGTGTAGACAACCGTTGAATCATTTTTCCACTCTCATATAAAGAAGGAGAAGGTTCAGGTAATGCTTTTGCCAGTAAAATATGATTTGGCTTTGAATAATCACCAGAAGGCAAGCCTAGCGGTGCTTCACCGGCTGATACCGTATAACGCACATACGCATCCCGAAGTCCGTTCGCATCCATCAAACGTTGAATCCAATCAGTCACCTCTGCTGCGGTCGTTGTAAAAGGAATGCCAAGTTCCTTACACCCCGAGGCCATGCGCTCCAGATGCCGTTCCAAAAGATATGGGACACCTCGATACGTCCGGAACGTCTCAAACAGTCCAAGTCCGTACAAAAAGCCGTGATCCGTTACAGGAACCACGGCCGCCGCCATATTGACCAGCTCTCCGTTTATCGCGGCATATTGCATGTTAAACCTTCACTTGTTGGGACAAAAAGTTACGAAGCATCTGATGACCATGGTCTGTAATAATGGATTCCGGGTGGAATTGAACCCCTTCAATCGCATATTCTTTGTGACGCAGACCCATAATTTCACCTTCAGCTGTCTCCGCTGTAATCTCCAGGCAGTCAGGCAAGCTGCTGCGCTCCACAATCAGGGAGTGGTAACGGGTAGCTGTGAATGGAGATGGCAATCCGGCAAATACCGATGTTCCATTGTGGTGCATCTCGGATGTTTTGCCGTGCATCATGCGCTCCGCACGAATGACATTGCCACCAAACGCTTGTCCAATGGACTGATGCCCCAAGCACACACCAAAGATCGGAATGCTTCCCTTGAAATGATCGATGACTGCCAGACTAATGCCCGCTTCATTCGGTGTACACGGGCCCGGAGAGATCAGAATATGATCAGGTGCCAGTGCCTCTATGCCTGCCAGATCAATCTCGTCGTTGCGGCGAACTTCCACCGTCTCGCCCAGTTCACCCAGATATTGAACCAGGTTATACGTGAAAGAATCGTAATTATCGATAACCAATATCATATGCCTGCTCCTCCTCATCTTCCGTCAATGAAAGTGACGGTTGCTTCGTTTTATTTTTGAATAACAGCTTCTGTTCGCTCCGCTTGTTCTTGTTCAATAGCTCTGCTTGCTTCCGCCTCTTCGCTGTAATTCACAGCTCTCATCATGGCTCTTGCCTTGTTGCGGCATTCCTTGTATTCCCGATATGGATCGGAATCAATAACAATCCCTGCCCCGGCCTGCACATAACCAATACCGTCCTTAATGGCAAGTGTACGAATGACGATGTTCAATTCCATATTCCCACTGTAATCCATCCACCCGATGGAACCCGTATAAGGCCCACGACGCACAGGCTCAAGTTCCTCGATAATCTCCATGGTGCGGACTTTCGGGGCTCCTGTAATCGTTCCACCCGGGAATGTCGCAGCGATCACATCAAATACGGATAACCCTTCTGCCAGCCTGCCTTCCACCTGGGAAACGAGATGCATGACATGGGAATACTTCTCGATGGTCATCAATTCAGGCACATGAACCGAACCGTAGGCTGCAATCCGTCCGATATCATTCCGTTCCAGATCAACGAGCATAATATGCTCCGCCCGTTCCTTCTCACTGCTGAGCAGTTCATCCGCCATAGCTTTGTCCTCTGCTTCATCCCGGCCCCTTCTTCGGGTCCCTGCGATGGGACGTGCACTGACTTTTCCATTCTTCACTTTGACCAGAAGTTCGGGAGAACCACTTACCAGTTGAAAGTCTGGACTACGCAGCATACCCATATATGGTGATGGATTCACAAGGCGCAGCCATTCATAAATATGCTCAGCGCTCGAATGAAGACGCTTTTCCTGTCTTAAGGAAAGATTCACCTGGAACACATCGCCCTGCCTGATATATTCCTGTACCGTACGCACAGCTTGTTCAAAGTCCTCCTGGGGAAAGGAGGTTTCCCATCCTTCCGATTCCCTTTCCGCATCTTCAGGCTGCGGGGTACGATTGACCTGCTTGTTGCGGCGTTCCAGTGCCTGTTGTTGTTCCTCAGCCTGTGCAGCCCCCATAATATGAAGCCAACGTTTCTGCATCGCTGTCGCTCGTGCTTCTGCCGCTGAATATAGGCTACGGATATCCGTTTCGTTCCGGTTAGGCTCTATAGCCAGATGAACCATGCAGAAAAGCGCCTGCTGCTCATGGTCATACGCCCATATTTCTTCAAAGCGCATCCACCAATAATCCGGCAGAGCCGGGTTATCTTCAGCCAAGACTGGAAGCTTCTCCAATGACCTTGCTACATCGTAGCTGAGATAACCCGCGTATCCACCCCCAAAGTCTGGAGCCCCATTAACCTTGGGTGCGCTATACGGGACAGTCCATCTCTTCAATACATCAAGCGGCTTGCCGCTGTCCATCGAGGTGGTCCCTTGCGTCACATCATGAATAACCGCTTCTTGACCTTTACCTGAAATTACGGATACGGGGTCTAACCCCAGAAATGTATATCTCCCGCCTTTGCCATTCTCCAGCACAATTGCGTATGGTGACGCCTGCTCCCAGGCTGCCTCCCACGATAACGGTAAACCGCCATGATACGGTCCCTCATCCGACTTTGTGATATAGGGCATCATGGTCCAGCCTTGTTCAGCCCACTCCATCCAGTCGGCGTATGTTGTCATCAGGTGTGTCATTGCGGTGTGCCGCCCTCCATCTGTCGCTAGTTCTATTGTCTGATAGTATACTAAAGCGCCGCTCCTTTTAAAAGCATTACGCCAAAAATCCTCCATACCCGTCATACGGGCAAGGAGGATTGGTTTTGTCATTTGTAGACTTAGCCTTCGAAGTTGTAAAGAGGTGTGCTGAGGTAACGTTCGCCGTTACTTGGCACGATTACGACAACGCGCTTGCCTTCACCCAACTGTTTCGCAACCTGAAGACCTGCACGGATCGCCGCACCGGAAGAAATACCGGACAGAATGCCCTCTTCCTTCGCTACCTGACGAGCCGTCTCGAATGCATCATCATTCTCAATGTGAATGATCTCATCATAGATTTCCTGATCCAGAATCTCAGGGATAAAGTTGGCGCCAATCCCCTGGATCTTATGTGGTCCTGGTTTGCCGCCCGCCAGAATTGGCGAAGCTGCTGGCTCAACTGCAACAATTTTAATACCAGAGAAAGCTTCTTTCAGCACTTCCCCTACACCTGTAATTGTTCCACCTGTACCGATTCCTGCAACGAAAGCATCCAACGTACCGCCTACAGATTGAATTGCTTCAACAATCTCAGGGCCAGTCGTTTCACGGTGGATCTTCACGTTGGCTTTATTTTTAAATTGCTCAGCCATGAAATAGGAAGGGTTTTCTTTCAGCAGTTCTTCGGCTTTTTTAACAGCACCATTCATGCCTTCAGCTCCAGGTGTAAGCACAAGCTCAGCACCATACGCACGAAGCAAGTTGCGACGCTCCAAGCTCATCGTCTCAGGCATTACAATAACGGACTTGTAGCCTTTGGCTGCAGCCACCATCGCGAGTCCAATTCCCGTGTTACCACTTGTTGCTTCAATAATGGTATCACCTGGTTTTAGCTTGCCTTCTTTTTCCGCTTCTTCCACAATGCTAATTGCGATACGGTCTTTCACGCTTGAACCTGGATTCTGGTACTCCAGCTTCACGAATACTTCAGCACTGCCTTCAGGTACGATACGGTTCAGACGAACAAGCGGAGTACCTCCGATGAGTTCTGTTACGTTATTAACTACTTTAGCCATATGAATGCCCTCCTTAGTGGATGAATAAAACTTGAGTCCTGTTAACCTATACTGTGCGGCCGGTAGCCTCTAGCTGTTATAGAAGAACTGCGGAAATCCTGTTGATCCTATCCCTTACTGCCAAGATTTCTAGCAGGGCGGAGGTTTCCGAAAGTTTCTTTGTTCATAAATAAATCTTTTATATCCGAGTAAACGAGTAGGTATTTATTATTTTCATCTTATCAACGTTAACCCTTATTGTCAATATGAGTACTCAAAAAAAATACTCTGCCTTTGGCCCTAAGACCGCAGACAGAGTATTTTTATCAAGATGCAGCAGTACGATACAATCTTTGAATTCAGGAGGCAGGAATCTCGGACAGGATTACGGCTTCATACTTGTTACGCAGCATTTGCTCTACCTGCGGCAACGGATCAGCCTGACTCAGAGCCAGTTCCATTCGAATCTCCTCACGGACTTCTTCGGCCGATTGCACCTGGCGTTCTTCTTTATCATTAAGTCTGATAATAACATAGCCTTCTTCTTCCACTTGAACTGGACCAGCAATATCGCCTACATCCAGCCCGGCAGCAAGTTGAAGGATTTCTTCTGACTGGAATGGATCATTCTGCTCAATCCATCCCAGCCTCCCACCAGCATCACGAGAGAAGCTGTCTGTCGATTGCTTGCGAGCAGCTTCTTCAAAGTCCTCCCCCTTCTCCAACGCATCCAGTAAGGAATTGGCTTCATCTTCTTCCTTCACTACGATGATGGACAAGTCATATTTCTCGGGGGAAACGTAATCCTCACGGTGTTCAGTCCAGTAATGCTCAATATCTGCATCCTTGATCTGTATGCCGATCGTTGCGATTTTCTCAAGCAGCAGCCTGTAGCCGGCTTCCAACTCAAGTTCCTGTTTCGACAGACCCAATTGAGACTTCATTTCGTCAAAATATGATTTCTCTGAATCATACCCATCCATCGCGGCGGCAAGTTCTCTTGCAATCTCTTGGGGAGTGACGATCAGCTTGCGTTCGATTGCTTCGGCATATACTGCTTTACGGTTTAACATCTGGAGTAATAACTCACTGCCGTAACGTCGTTTCAGCGCATCGGTCCACTCTTTGTCCGTGATAACTTCTCCGTTGATCGTCGCTACGGTGCTTCCTTCTTCCGTATTAGCATCATGGGATGCATCTGCCTCGTCTTTGCCCTGTCTGAGACCATGCATAGCCATCACACTACCCATGACCAGCATACCTAGCGTCAAGACAATTACAGCCGTCCACAACCCTTTTTCCTGTCTTGTCATTCCGCATCCCGTCCCCGCATAGATCAGTTCTTGGCTTGCTCTAGGATGGTCTCAAGTTGTTCTTTGTTAAAGTCATAGGCTTCATTACAGAATTGGCAGACCACTTCAGCCTGGCCCTCTTCTTCAATTAATTGCTCCATCTCCGTTTGGCCCAGGCTGATTAATGTCTTCTCTACCCGCTCACGTGAACACTCACAGCTAAAATGAATATCCAATCCTTCCATCACTTGTACATCTGGCAACAATCGGCGAAGCAACTCTTCCAATTCAAGTCCCTGCTCCAGCAACGTCGTCACTGGCGGCAACGTACTAATGGCGTTTTCGATCGCCGTGATCTCTGGATCTGTCAATCCCGGCAACAGCTGCATAATGAATCCACCTGAGACAATAACGGAATTATCCGTATCAACGAGCACACCAACGCCTACAGCAGAAGGTGTTTGCTCCGATTGCGCAAAGTAGTACGTGAAGTCTTCGCCCAGTTCTCCTGAAATAATAGGCACACTGCCACGATATGGTTCTTTCAGTCCCAAATCCTTCGTTATGTTGATGAAACCTTCCGTTCCAACCGCGCCTGCAACGTCCAGTTTCCCCACACTATTGCTTGGCAAATGTACATGCGGATTAGAAACATATCCTCGTACTTCGCCTTTCGCATTGGCATCAGCTACAATCTGTCCAATGGGCCCATCACCGTTGACTTGTACCGTTAACTTCTCTTCACCTTTAAGCATTGCACCCATAATGGCTGCTGTTGTAACCGTACGCCCCATGGCAGCTGTAGCCGTGGGAAACGTATCGTGTCTTCTGCGTAGTTCCTCAACCAGTTCCGTAGTCTGGATAGCAAAGGCTCTTACCTTTCCATTCATTGCTGTACCACGAATTAACCGGTCATGCTTGTTGTTGTTTTCCAAGTCATTCAGCCTCCTTTGGCGTATCGCCATAATAGTCGTAACACAGAAAAAACGGCACAACACTTAAGCTGTAATCTCAGCCCGCTGTATGCCGTCACTATGCTCACCTTTCCCGGTTCCGCTCATATATAATACGCAGCCCTTCAAGCGTAAGCAGCGGATCAACTTCCTCTATACTACGGGTTTCTTCTGCGATAAGTGTAGCGAGACCACCCGTCGCGATAACTCGGGGCTTCGCTCCCATCTCCTCGCGAATACGTTCTACAATACCATCTACCTGCCCTGCATAGCCATATATAATACCTGCTTGCATGGCATGAATAGTATTACGGCCAATAACCTTTTTAGGTTTCTCCAGCTCTATACGAGGCAACTTGGATGCCCGCTCATAGAGCGCTTCAGTGGCGATCTGAATGCCAGGTACAATAGCTCCCCCCAGATAGTGGCCTTTCTCGTCAATACAGTCAAAAGTCGTTGCGGTACCGAAATCGACCACGACGAGAGGGCCGCCATACTTCTCAACGGCTGCCACTGCATTAACAATACGATCTGCACCCACTTCACGAGGGTTCTCGTATCGCAGATTCAAGCCAGTTTTGATACCAGGCCCAACGAGCAAAGCTTTTTTGCCTACATACTTCTCACACATCGCTTCAATTACATTCACCAGTGGCGGAACCACAGATGAGATGATGACACCTTCGATGTCACTTGCCCTGATGCCGGACATATGAAATAAATTATAAATCAATACGCCGTATTCATCCACTGTTGACTGACGTGATGTACTCAGACGAAAGTGGTGCAGCAATTCCCGGCCTTGATATACGCCGAGCACCATATTGCTGTTCCCCACGTCTACAACTAGAATCAAAGAGGTTCACCCCTCTTTCTTTTCATTTAAATCCAGACTAATATCCAGGCTCTCAAAGGAATAGGTTAACCTGCCAACCGAAATTACATCCACACCACTCTCTGCAATACCACGAATGGTCTGAAGAGACACGTTACCGGATGCTTCAACCTTCACATGAGGAGCCTGTTCACGAATAAGTTCAACCGCTTCACGCATCCGCTCTGGATGCATGTTATCCAGCATAATGATATCTGCCCCGGCTTGCAAGGCTTCTCTCACCTGCTCCAGATTTTCAGTCTCCACTTCAATCGTCATCGTATGTGGGATAACGGTTCGCGCACGCTGTACCGCCTCGGTGATTCCGCCTGCACCCTTGATGTGGTTATCCTTAATCATAACGGCATCGTACAGTCCAAATCGATGATTCGCTCCGCCACCCACGCGCACCGCGTATTTCTCAAGTAGTCGGTGGCCCGGCGTTGTCTTACGTGTATCCACGAGCCTGGTCTCAAGACCATCCAGCACATCCACGTAGGCACGCGTACGCGTAGCTATTCCGGACATACGTTGCAGCAAGTTAAGTGCCAGTCGTTCCCCCGTAAGCAGTGAATGTGTACTTCCCTCTACCTCGGCCAAAATCGTGCCATGGGTGACCTGGTCTCCGTCTGTTACCTTCGGTGTAAATACAAGATCAGGATCAACGACTTGAAATACAAGTTCAGCTACGATCATGCCTGCAATAATACCATTGTCTTTGGCGTGTATAATGGCCTTGGATTGGTTGCCTGCCGGGATCGTCACACTTGTTGTAACGTCACCTGCACCAACATCTTCACGAAGCCAGTTTTTGATCGATTCGATAAGCCCTTCATTATATCCATTCAGTATCATGACATCAATTCCTCCACAATCGCTTGTTCTCGCTGTTGCAGACTATGCTTCTGCCACACGATATCATCACGCGCCGGGAAATCCTCACGATAGTGAGCCCCCCGACTCTCCTCGCGGTGTAATGCTCCGCTAGTAACTAACCAGGCACAAGTCAGAAGGTTGGCATACTCCAGTTCTTCCTTTTGGGTAAGTGTCTGATCAAAAAATTGCAATTCCTGTTGCAGCTTGTCCATGGCCTTATGCAGGTTCTCACCGTTCCGGCGCAAGCCGACCTGACGAACCATCATTTTCTGTAATCGTAAACGTCTTTCGGATACCGGCTTTTGCTCTTCCGTGATCTTATTGACCTTGTTATTCATGTCCACAGATGAATGCGCAGCCCCTCTTACTTGTAATAAACCAAGCGGAGGGAGAGATTGAATACGATCAACAATTCTCCGCCCAAATACAATCGCTTCTGATAAAGAATTGCTTGCCAGGCGGTTGGCTCCATGCACTCCTGTAGAAGACACCTCGCCACAAGCAAATAATCGGGAGATGCTGCTCTCTCCACTTAAATCCGTTTTCACTCCACCCATCATGTAATGGGCAGCAGGTGCAACGGGAATCCAGTCCGTTGTCATGTCTAATCCATAACGCATACAAGTCTCATATATGGTAGGGAACCGATGCTTGATCATCTCTGGCTGTTCATGTGTAATGTCCAAGTACACAAAGGTACTGTTGGTGGACTCCATCTCACTAACAATCGCTCGTGCCACGATATCTCGTGGGGCCAGTTCAAGCTGGGCATGATAACGATCCATGAAGCGCTCACCCTTCACATTGCGCAAATATGCTCCTTCGCCGCGTACGGCTTCTGACACAAGGAAACGCGGGGCCCCAGGGTAACATAGAGAGGTGGGGTGGAATTGGATAAATTCCATGTCACGAACAATAGCCCCAGCCCGGTAAGCCATGGCTACACCATCGGCAGTAGCTACATCCGGATTCGTCGTGTATCGGTACAGTTGTCCTGCCCCACCAGAACAAAGAACGGTTGCCTGTGCCTTCACGAACACTTGCGATCCGTCATCCTTCTGAACCAGAGCGCCAATGCATTCCCCTCGATCTCGATCCGTAATCAGGTCAACAACAAAATGCTCATCCCAAACTTCAATCCCGGGATGCTCATTCACTTCAACAGCAAGCGCACGTACAATCTCATATCCTGTTGCATCTCCGTTGGCATGCAAAATACGGCGGTGGCTATGCGCACCTTCCTGCGTCAACGCCAACTCGCCGTTCTCCAGATCAAATAAAGTACCCAAACGAATCAGTTCCTTCACTCCGTCCGGCCCCTCATTCACCAATACCTCTACCGCTTCGGAGCGGCATAAGCCCGCTCCTGCTACAAGTGTATCCTGCAAGTGGTAAGCAGGTGAATCATCCTCAGCAATAACCGCAGCGATGCCTCCCTGCGCATATCTGGTGTTACTTTCAAGTAATGACTTCTTCGTGATCATTAATACACGTTGTTGTCCACTTGCCTTAATGGCAGTAAACAAACCAGCAATCCCTGAGCCTATAACCAGTACATCCGTCTCTACCATGGGTAGCGCAGACAGATCAAAATCAACTAAATATTGCGGTATCATGTTATTCACCTGTCTTGGAGCAAGAGTAGCGCATCCTACTTTACCAACAACATGCGCTCTAGTGATTCTCTGGCTTTGTCGGCAACGGCCGGTGGCACGTAGATTTGCGGCTTCATCGTTTCCAGGCATTTCACCAGTTTCTTCAAGTTGTTCACCTTCATGTTGGGACATACGAGGAACTTGGTAGCAAAGTGGAACTGTTTATCCGGACTATCCAGACGAAGCTGATATCCTGTACCATCTTCGGTACCTACGATAAATTCCTTCGCTGATGAATTTTTGCAATACTCCAGAATAGCTGTTGTGCTGCCTACAAAATCACCCATTTCTACAACCTCAGGGCGACACTCTGGATGGACAACAAACTCCGCATTGGGATGCTTGGCTCTCATCTCCACCACATCTTTGACTGTAAGCATATCGTGAGTGTTGCAGTAGCCTTCCCAGATAATCATTTTCTTGTCTGTATGCTGCTGCACATAATGTCCCAGGTTTTTATCCGGTACCCAGATAATTTCGTCGGAATCCACCGATTGAATAACCCGGACTGCGTTCGCCGATGTACAACAGATGTCAGTCTCTGCTTTGATCTCAGCCGAGGAATTGATATACGTAACCACCTTGGCATTAGGATGTTGTGCTTTCAATTTGCGTAGTCCATCCACATTCACCATATCTGCCATTGGGCAGCCCGCACGTTCGTCCGGGATAATAACTGTTTTATTTGGCGCAAGAATTTTAGCGCTTTCACCCATAAAATGAACACCACAGAAAACGATCACATCCGCATCTGTCTGTGCTGCCTTCTGGGCTAACAGAAACGAATCTCCACGGAAGTCGGCAACCTCCTGTACTTCGTCACGTTGATAATAATGGGCAAGAATAATGGCATTACGTTCCTTCTTCAACACCATAAGCCGCTCACGCAGCTCGCGGTTCATCTCAGCCTTGCGCTCTAAAGCCAGAGCTTCCACCTGTGATCCTCTCCTTTATCGGGACAGCGTCATGCGCTGTTTCGTGGGCTAACCTAAGTCGTTATCTTCGCTTGAGAAACGAATCACAAGCGGTTTAACAACTAATTTACACAACGTTCACGACTCTGTCAATAAATGAAAAAGGCCCGGGACAGCGCTGTAACCACCTGTTTGCTAACTGGTTCGCCATCTAACTCCCGTTTATCTTTATCTATCCTCTTTTAAAATAATGGATAAAAAAAGAGAGCCTCGAGGGCTCTCTTGATTTCACCTGCTATCATAGCCAGATGTATTGTGTATTAAGACGTTGGCTTAGTTCCGCCATCATCCGGGTTATTGTTATTACCCTTTTCCAGATTCGGAGCTTCGTTTGGAATATCTCCGGCTGGTGGCTCAGGCGTTTCATCTTTACCTTGAATACGAACACGCACATCACCGATGGTGTCGATGATTGGCTCTCCGCCTTCAGTTGGTGTGCCTTCACCATCATTGTCATTCTCTGCTTTTGGAGTCAAAGAACCTGTTTCGATCAATTGCTTGATCTGATCCATTTCCAAAGTCTCAACCTCAAGCAAAGTTTGAGCGATCAGGTGCATCTCTTTTGAATGTTTAACAAGCAAGTCCTTACACTTCTCATAACAGTCATTGATAAAGCGTTGCATTTCCTGATCAATCTCGTAAGCAATGGAATCCGAGTAATTCTGTTCATGACCGATATCCCGACCAAGGAATACCTGTCCTTGTGAACTTCCGAATTGCATAGGTCCCAATTTCTCACTCATACCGTATTCCATAACCATGCTGCGAACAATACCTGTCGCTTGCTGGAAGTCACTGTATGCACCAGTACCAATTTCTCCGATGAACAATTCTTCAGCTACACGACCCCCGAGAAGTCCGGTTACTTTATCCAGCAATTCCTGCTTGGTAACCAGCATACGGTCTTCTTTTGGCAACATGATTACATATCCACCCGCACGTCCGCGCGGAATAATGGTCACTTTATGTACCATATCAGCATGTTCGAGGAAGTATCCAACAATGGTATGACCTGCTTCGTGATAAGCAACGATTCGTTTCTCGCGATCACTGATGACACGGCTTTTCTTCTCCGTACCAACGATGACACGGTCAATCGCTTCGTCAACTTCCTTCATGGAAATATCTTTACGGTTACGACGCGCTGCAAGCAATGCCGCTTCGTTCAAGAGATTCTCCAAATCCGCACCAGAGAAACCTGTTGTACGCTTCGCGATAATATCCATCTTCACATCTTTGGTCAGTGGTTTATTACGGGAATGTACTTTCAGGACAGCTTCACGACCTCTTACATCAGGGCGGTCAACCGTAATTTGACGGTCAAAACGTCCTGGACGCAGCAAGGCAGGGTCCAAAATATCTGCACGGTTCGTTGCGGCAATGATGATAATACCTTCATTAACTCCGAATCCGTCCATCTCAACGAGCAACTGGTTGAGTGTCTGTTCACGTTCATCGTGACCACCACCGAGACCAGCACCACGCTGACGTCCTACAGCATCAATCTCATCGATAAAGATGATACATGGGGCATTTTTCTTCGCATTTTCAAACAAATCACGAACACGTGATGCACCGACACCGACAAACATTTCCACGAAGTCGGAACCTGAAATAGTGAAGAATGGTACACCCGCTTCACCGGCTACGGCACGAGCGAGCAATGTTTTACCGGTACCTGGAGGCCCTACGAGCAATACGCCCTTAGGAATCCGCGCACCTACTGCTGCGAATTTACGAGGGTCCTTGAGGAAGTCTACAACCTCAACAAGTTCCTGTTTCTCTTCGTCAGCACCCGCAACATCTTCAAATGTAACCCGCTTCTTCTCTTCGTTGTAGAGACGAGCACGGCTTTTACCAAAGTTCATTACTTTACCGCCGCCGCCTTGAGCCTGATTAAACAGGAAGAAGAACAGCAGGAACATAATGATCAAAGGAATAAAGGAAGTCAGCAACGTCAACCAGATGCTGTCACCTTTCATTGGCTCCTGATGATATTGGAAATTGTTAGTTTCACTTGCAGCTACAAGCTCACTAATTGCCTCATCCGTAGGAGGAATATACGTTGAGAAATTTTCTGATTTGGCGCCATCAGGTGCCTTCTTGTATTGACCGGTCACGAGATACGTTTGACCGTTGAATTGAACCGTCAATTCAGAGACATTGTTGGCTTTGATCGCTGCACGCAACTGATCATATCTAGGATTATCGGTGGCTTCGCCGCCATTGCTGACGAACTGGACTATCCCCACCACAACTAAAAAAAGAATCAAATAAAAACCAGAATTCCGGATGAACCGATTCATCCCCTACCTCCTCTCGAGACACTTTAATTATTTTAACATAGCCCGACATGGCTTCTCAACAGAAGCCAAGAACAGCTCAAGGCTTGGGTCGGGCAGGATATTAGCTACTATAGACTTCCGGCTTCAAAATCCCGATATAGGGCAGGTTCCGGTACTTCTCCGCAAAATCCAAACCGTAACCAACGATGAACGCGTCAGGAATGTCAAAGCCTGTGTAATGAGCTTCCAACTCAACTTTACGGCCTGAAGGCTTGTCGAACAGCGTAACCACTCGCACCGACTCGGCACCGCGGTTTTCTAGCAGTTCAATCAGATAGCTGAGTGTAAGTCCGCTGTCGATAATATCTTCGACAATCAGAACTTCCCGTCCTTCTACGGATACATCCAGATCCTTAATGATTTTGACAACACCTGATGACTTGGTGGAAGCGCCGTAACTGGATACCGCCATAAAATCCATTTCAACAGGTACCGTTATGTTTTTAACCAAATCAGCCATAAATATAAACGCACCCTTGAGCACACAAATGACCAAAGGATTGCGATTTGCATATTCGGCACTTAGTGTTGCGCCTAATTCCTTGACTTTACTCTGAATTTCTTCTTCACTGATCAATACTTCCTGAATGTCGTTCTGCAACTGTGCGAACCTCCTAAGTTATACTATGAAAGCCTTACCTGAACCATAACCACTACCCCTGAATCGCTGAATCGCCTACAGTCATGTACAGGATTGCGGAAGTGCCCTCCCTGACAGGAGCCACACTGGACCGTCGAACACCCGGTAACCAGATGATATGACCTGCTCCATCACATACCACAGGAATACGTGGACGGACAGATGGGGGGATTTTCTCATCGATGAAAATATTTTTCACCTTTTTGCTTCCGTTTAATCCCATCACTTTCATGGTATCTCCAGGTAACCGTGAACGCACAACCAGCGGCATAAGCAGTTGATCCGCATCAAACGCGGCTTGATCCGCCGATTCCGGTACATGATAGTCCTCGGGACTCACCGTCATCAACCGAATATACCGGTTAATTGGGGTGAGTGAAAGCTCATAAGTTCCACTCCATTGCGCAAGACGGTACTCGTAAGATTGATCCTGTACGTCCGTCCGTATGCCAAAAGAAATCAGATTATACTCCCGAGTGCAGGCGAGTGTCTGTCCTATATCCAGGCTCCAGGTCGTCACATGGGTCTCTATGACCTTGCGCCGAATGGTTTCTATACGGGTAAAGTCGACAAAATCACTGTCCAAAGGCAGATAATTCAATATTAGTTTAATCAACCTTCGTTGTAAAGCGACATGTAACTTCAAGAAGGAAGGCACCTCAAAGGTTTGCCTTCCGCCGTTCACCTGCACTAGACACCTGTATGTGTCATATGCACTCTGCTCCATGAAATCGTCTTCATCACCCACAATTTCGGCAAGCCGATTCAATGACGGCGTGAGTTGTCCATTATACTGCCCCAAAAAAGGAAGCACATCCAAGCGAATGGCATTACGCCGATATTTACGCAGGGCGTTGCTCTCATCATTGAAATACATAAAACCCTGGGTAATACAAGCTTCTACAAGGTCTGTCTTGTTTATACGAAGGCATGGACGAATAAGTTCCACATTTTTTTCTCGTCTTTTAAACTTCATTCCTGAGAGTCCCGACAAGCCGGTTCCACGAAGCAAATGAAGCATGACCGTCTCCGCCTGATCATCGGCATGATGTGCCAAAGCGATGCTTGCCGCATTATATTTGGAAGCCACTTCGTGCAAAAAGGCATATCGCTTGTTGCGGGCTGCTTCCTGTGGTCCTTGACCCGTAAGCTCCATATATGAAGGTACATCGGCCTTGGTCCATTCAAATGTAATACCAAGCTGTTGTGCCAGTTCCATCATTTTCTCCGCTTCATCATCAGATTCACTCCGGAAGCCATGATGCACGTGGGCACAGATCAATTCAAGTGGCACATGCCGCTTGCTGATCTCGTGCATGATATGCAAAAAAGCCACCGAGTCCGGCCCGCCCGATACTGCGACGACAATCCGATCCCCGGGAACCCATAACTGATGCTCTTCCGCTGCATCCAGCACGTTCTTTACCAGCATGTTCCAGCGTAAAGCCTCCATACCTGTTCCTCATTCCTTGCGTTATGTATATGCACTCTCACAGATCAGAAAAGTAGTGCATAGATGAGCACTCCAATAAGTAATATCACAGATACAGCAAATGCGTTCATAAGCCAGCGCGGTGTTGTACTTTTGGAACGACGGCGGAGAGGCGTGGGGCGTGCCATCATTTCCTTCCACCCTTGTGCCGCATGACCTGCATCACGAAACTGACCTCGTAATGCCTGAGTTGTCCAATTGCGAAAAGGACCCAGTCGTTCACTGCGCTCCACCAGCGCTACGAGCTGATTCACACTTCGCAGTTGCGGTAATCCTTCGGCCGCCAGTGCCTTGAGCGCGTCTGCTTCAAGTACATGAATCAATAATAATGCAAATGCAAATACATCATAGGTACCATCTGCCGTACGGCTACCTGCATTCCAGAAGCCCCGATCATACCATTCGGTGAACTGTTTGACGCTTCGTCCAATCGACGTAACTCCGCCGTAGTCGATCAATTCCACCTGCCCATAGTCGGATACCAACACATTCTGAGGTTTGAGATCACCAAACACCCATCCCGCCTGATGCAATTGTGCCAGCTTCTGCAAGAGTCTAAGTCCCACCAGAAGTGTCCAGTCTGTCCCCTGACGCCGAATAAAGTGATGAAGTGCCTCACCTCTAACGTAACGCATCACATAAAAGGGAATATCCCGGCCACGAACGGCATAATCATCCACATCTTTAAGATAGGAAGGAATGCCGCTCTGCCGAAGGGCCTCATGATTACGCTGTAGTTGAAAAGATTTGAGCACATTGACTTCCGATTGCAGATCAACCGGATCAAATCCCATTTTTAACGCGTAGTGTTTGCCATTTTCACCCCGTTGGACAAGAAAAACGATGCCATTAGCTCCTTTGCCCAGTAGCTTCCGAATCGTGTAACGACTGCGATTCCATTTCCCTGTAACCACTGTTCCTGGCGGGAAAGAGGCGTCAGACAACGTTGTCACCGAGCATCCCTTCTCTTTCAATGCGATAGTTCCCTTCTATTTCCTGCTGTTTCTCCAGTGTACCATAACGGTAAAAATCAATCACCTTCTGAATTGCAGGACCTGTCGGCGTTGCACCCTTCATCTGCAACCTTCCAAACAAGGACCGAACACGGCCTGGATCCGTTGTC
Source organism: Paenibacillus sp. FSL E2-0151 (assembly GCF_037993015.1). Lineage (NCBI taxonomy): Bacteria > Bacillati > Bacillota > Bacilli > Caryophanales > Paenibacillaceae > Paenibacillus > Paenibacillus sp. FSL E2-0151. The sequence continues at coordinate 60,771 of NZ_CP150308.1, read as the reverse complement.
CAGTCAATATCCATTACCGCATCTTCTCCACTGTGTCGTCCCGGAAAATGAAATACGGAAAGCTTGCTTTGACCTATACGCGCCTGCAAACTTAACATTAAATCGCGAATGCCTTCTTCTACCGCAGCCAGTTTGGGCTTCATGCTGGCACTAACGTCGATTAACAATATAACCTGTAAGGCTATAGTTTCAGCCATATCATCCATCACTTCCACGACCCTGCCGCGTTGTGCAGGCTCCAAATCGGTTACCGTTTTGGGCTCCTTCTCTCCCAAAATTTGTGTTAACTCTCTATTAACCGCCTGCTGAATGGTCTGAACCACCGTTTTTCTTGTCATCATCTGCATCGTATGGGCAAGCTGACGTGTACCTACAATTTGGCTGATTCCACCTCCGGCTCTGGCAATATCCTCAATCTCCCGGCTACCCAACTCACCAATGGTTCCATAATCAATCACGCCAACCACATTAACCGTAATCCCCTCTTCCAGCGCTTCGGCCGCTGCCAGCACCGGACTTGGTCCTACATTGGAACAACCGTCGGTGATCAATAAGATTTGCTTCATCCGATATCCCTCCGTTATTCGTTACTCTCCAACTCTATGACTAGCATTGCCAGAATGAAGAGACTTCAAACAGAAGAATATGCAATTAACTGACGGTCCGTGGACGCTCCATCCGGTTGATGCCAGGCACACGCAGTGTGGCCCATTCAGGGCGGAAATGCTCTACTTTTCCAACAACGACGGTCATATCATCCAAAATCTCATGTTGCTGATATCTTATGACACTTTCAAGCAGGCAATCGGCCAAATCTTGCGGATCATCTGTATCAATCTCTTGAATGAGCCGTTTCATCCATAACTCTTTGTTCACCGCATACCCCGGTGCATCATAGATGCCATCCGTCATCATAATGAGGATATCCCCCGGCTGAAGCTGTACCGTCACCAGATCCACTTCAATATCCTTAATAATACCGATTGGCAAATTGCTGGCCGAAACCTGAATAACCTCCTGGCCTCGTTTGATAAAACTTGGCGTCGATCCGATTTTCATAAACGTGGTCTCTGCCGTATATTCATCGATCAGCGCCATATCCACTGTTGCATACATCTCTTCAGGGGAGCGCAGCATCAGAACGGAGTTCACGGATTTGATCGCCAGTTTCTCGTCCATGCCGGACTGTAGCAACTGTTCCAGTATGTTCAGCGCCGCGCTGCTCTCCATGCGTGCCCGTTCTCCATTGCCCATTCCATCACTGAGCGCCACCGCGAATGTACCGTTGCCTAACTCAACCGTACTGAAGCTGTCGCCTGACATCACATCTCCCCCTTTTGCGGCGGCAGCAACACCCGTGGTAACCTCGAAGGTTTTGGCCGAACCAAACGTAACGGTTGCCAGTCCCTGACGAGGATCGGTCATGGTCTCATGCAAGACGGCAATATGCTCGTCCAGTACATCCGAGATCAGCGGAGCAATCATTTTCCGGCACTCATCGAATCCACGTGTATATGCATGTACAATCTCAATCTCTACATTGCCCGCTTCCAGATTGATGATCTCAATGGAGTGAATGGACAAGCCCAGTGACTCCAGTGCATCCCGAATCTGCTCCTCCTGCTGTACCATCTCATCACTTTCCCGCTGAATTTCTTTGGCCAGGTCCTCCATGACCTGAGATACACCGGACAATTGCTCTGCAACCAGCTGCCGGCTATCGATAATTTGACGCTTCCATTGCATGTTATGTTGATGCAGTCCATACTGGGCACGCATGACTTCAAGGACCTCTTCCGGTTTCGCACATACCCTGTTCCAGTCCACTGGAATCTGCTTGCCTGAGATCTCCGGGTTTCCTTCAATCGTACTCATCACGTCCGTCATATATTTGTAGGTTTGAATAAACTTCGCATCCCAGCATTGTGTACGCTTGAAGCAGCTTGCACATGTGCCCTCGGCAACCGCATTCATGAAATGGTCCATTCCACCTTCTTTCTGTACCTGCTCCCCTGCACCGGACATCTGATCAAAGCTACGTGACAATTGACGGAATACCTGTGAGAACCGGGTTACCCGTTCTGCCGTGATATCCCGTATCCGTTTGGCATACTCATGCTGCGATTTGGTATGATCCTGTGTACCCGGTACATATTTGGATATCGCCGTCATCAGGCTTTTAGGTGTTAACATGAATAGTACGATAGCTGCACACGTCTCCCATAATGAGTTCATCACATCGCCCGGTCCGCCCAGATATATGGATAGAATGGACGAACCCAGCAGCATGCCCAGTGCAACCGCCGCACGTTTGCCTTCTCGAAGCATACCCGCCAGCATCCCGGCAAAAGCAAGCAGGCTCATCTGATACACCGCTGACATGTCAGCCAGACTCAGAATCAAGCCGGTAATAACGCCAACTGAGGCTCCAAGGGGGGCTCCGCCCACCAGCGCAAAGATTAATATGAGATAACGGGAGAGCATATGCTCGACGGATAAAGACTGAATGGTCCACCCTACGGCTCCCGTCATAACGGAAGCGAGCAATATGATCAGGCAGAGGATCTCCTCGTTCTTTAGGCTGAACTTTTTTTTGCGGTAGGTGAAGATCGGTATGGCTTGTATAAAAACAAGGGTGAGCACGAAACTTAATACCGAATCCATCGTGAGCATCAGCATCGCGTACCAGCTGAAGGATGGTCCAATCACAACCGCGAATAACTTGACCATAAATGTAGTCGTAAACACCATCGTTGGTGCATAAGATAATTCAGCACGATCATATGACTCCAGACCGCGGAAGAGCAGATAAAAGATGGCGATCTCCGATGCAACAATGAGTGGTACCGGAAACGGTGCAAAGAGACTGCCTGCGAGAAGTGCAGCGCCTACCGGAATGATGTAATCCCTGCGCATGAAAGCAATTACGGCGAAGTAAGCAATGGCAAAGGGAGATAACTCATTCAGGATCATTGCCTTTCCGAGCAGGAACCCCATAAACGTAAGCAGCAGTACCCATTTGCGGGAAGCAACCATCTGGACAGCCTTGCGGGAGCCAAGCCATTGTTTCAGACGTACCGACAGCTCCTCCCGAGCTTCCGTACCTCCTTTACCTGCTTTCATTCCCGGAAATTGAATGACATTCCACTTTTCCATCATCCTCAAGGCACCCCATTCGATTAATTTGAATTTTCGTGTTTCGTTCTCGATGGTTCTGATTATAGATAGATTAGAAGACGTAGTTTGTCAGAATAGGTGGGCAGGGTCCAAAAAGTTTACGACAAAAGAAACAAGCCTGGCGCGGTGGAGCGAAACCCCCGGCCTTATTGTGGTTTCATTCATTCTCCTACTTGATTCCGACAATCGGAATGTCTGATTTTGAACCGGAGATGGTTTGGTCTCGCCACCATTTGAGCAGGATAACTGTGGAATGCCACGGAAACCTGTCGGTAAAAAATGGTAGACGACAAATGTTCTTATGGTTTCATTTTGCCGTGCAGAAAAACTGGGGATATGGAGCTTCACCTTACAAAAAAAGCTATTCAACTACTTATCTGTGAAAGAAACGCAAAAAAACCGTTAGCCCATGGGCTAACGGTTTTACTTATATGTTTAGATCAGGTTGTGACAGATTACACACGCTTGGCTCCACGGCCTCCGCGTTTGCCTTCTGTGTTCTTCTTAAGCGAAGAGATCCGCTCTTCACTATCTTTCAGGAAGCGTGACATTTTATCCTCAAATGAAGGTTTGCCTGCTGCGGGCTTGAAAGAACGGCCTCCGCGGTCACCACGGTTAAATCCACCGCCGCCACCACCACGACCTTGGCCACCACTTGGGCCTCCGCCGCTGAATCGTTCGCGATCTCCTCCACTGCGTTCCGGTCTAGGAGCTCTCGGGGGTCTAGATTGGGTTTGTTGCTCAACCGGTTTGTCAACAGCTTGCTTAATGGAAAGTCCGATCTTGCCATCCTTGTCAACGTTGATAACCTTCACTGTAACGAGGTCATTCAGCTTCAGGTGGTCGTTGACATCTTTGACGTAATTGTCGGCGATTTCCGAGATGTGAACGAGACCCGTGACACCTCCTGACAGATCCACAAATGCTCCAAAATGCGTGATTCCTGTCACCTTGCCCTCTAACTTGGTGCCCACTTCAATTGCCATAGAATAAAATGATCCTCCCTTAAAAATATACAACCCGATTTTTTGAATGCCAAAATCAATGCTGCGCTAATGTAATTATACCTTATGCCATAAACCAAGGTCAACTGAACACTACCCCATCAGAGAGCCTATTTTTTCCGGTTTAACGGCTTCAGACACACGGATAACAAACCTAGCTCGGTAATAGACCGAATTCCATCAGTTCCCTGACTCTTCAACCTGGATCGGCGTTTCCTCAGGAAGATAATATCCTTTTTTCCGTGCCAGCTGTCCTATGTATTCAGGGTCATTCAACCGGCTGACTTCGTACTTCAACTGTTCCAGCTTCTTCAACGTATCTTCCTTTGAAGCTTGCTGAGTGGCCAGATGAGAACTCTTGTCCGAAATTTGTGCATTCTGCACAAGGAATGTATATCCTGCCCATATTACAAATACAATCATAAACGTCATCCAAAGCATGAGGCGCCTTTTTGCACCGGCAGATTTTCCTTGGTTAGTTGGAGCCTTTGATCTGCCCACAGGTGTTTTACCCATTACGGACCTCCTTAAAACCAGCGTTTCCACATCGCTGCAATTCTTGTACCCACACGGATCATGAAGCGTGGCGTTACCCAATGTTTCAGGAGCGGCCTAAACATCCAGCGGAACAACTTGCCGAAAGGTACCAAACACTGTAGCACCAGCCTGCCCAGGAATAATAGTATCGCAATTACAAAACCGAATAATACGCGAATTAACTTATAAATTCCTTTAGCCGGCATAACGATCAGGATGTTAAGGATATGTCCACACCAATGAATCAGCTTTCTTGCGAGTTTAATTAACATTACCACAAAACGCTGGGTTGTAACACTTAAAAGCCAAAAATAGAAGCAAACCCCTATAATCAGCCCCAAAAAGACATAAAACCGCAACTGTCCGTGGTTTCCGGCGTATAGCATCCGAAAAACGAACAGCGCGGAAGCAACCCAGTACAACAGATCGAGCGTGTGAATACTCCATCTCGGAAACCGCAGCTGTCCGGACAGTACCCGGTAACTGTCGTAGGCCATTCCCATCACGACCCCCGAAGTAAGCATCCACATCAATGTGATCCATTGAGTATCCGGACTCATCGGAACATCTTGCCAAACAGGCCTTTACCATTTTTGGACTGGGAACCGGGGTCCAGATATTGGAGCGAACTGACTGTGCCTTCAATGGATAACAGACCTTCCTCCAGGCTCAGGTTTTTGATATGTAAATTGTGCCCCCGGATGGTCAGATGCCCAAGTTCAGTCTGCAGCAAAAATTCCTCACTGTCGAAGCTCTCCACGTTGGAGACACCCGTCAGATCCAGCAGTTTCCGATTCTGCATGCTCAGATGATGCTGTTTGGCCTTACCGTGCTCAACCATGGCATGTACCCCTCCTTCTTACACCTAGCTTATGGGTGTGGAGGTTGGAATAGAACCAGCGTTGTTGAACAAATAACCCGGCATCCAGTAAAAACAAAAACGCCCTTCCCTGTTACAGGAGGACGTTTCGATTCAACTTGCATTGAATGAATATTTAATACCAGATGTACTGTTACCAGTTCATCCCGTTATCCTTGGCGATCGGCTCTTCCTTCACCAAGGTGTAGAGGCTGCTCGCCTCATCCTTCTTGGTACTCTCGGCAATTCGTTCCACCTTCACAGTGACCAGTTTCTGACCGAACTGAACCGTCAGCTCATCGCCCACTTTGACAGCGGCGCTGGGCTTAGCTTCACGTCCGTTCACCAGAACACGTCCCTGTTCAGAGACGTCCTTGGCCACAGTGCGGCGTTTGATTAGCCGGGAGACCTTCAGGAATTTATCAAGACGCATTATTTTACGGCTTCTTTAAGTTTGTTGCCTGCTTTGAATGCAGGAACAGTGGACTCAGGAATCACGATTTCATTCCCTGTTTGTGGGTTACGTCCGGTACGACCGGAACGTTTGCGGGTCTCAAAAGTGCCAAAGCCGATCAATTGTACTTTGTCTCCGCTGGCAAGTGCATCTGTAATTTCTCCCAAAAAGCCGTTCAATACGGACTCAACGTCTTTTTTAGTCAAACCACTTTTGGTTGAAATGTTGTTAATCAGATCTGTTTTGTTCATTTTTAAAAGCCTCCCAAATTGAAAAAAAAGTATCTGCGATTCCTGACAATACATCGATTGCCGCTGATTCGCGTTAGGTCACTACACATGTATTCTGGCTTGGCATCTGAAATCCTGCCTTAGTCCGCGACTTTTTTTAGCTTTTTGTCGATGGTCCGCAGGCAACAGTCTAAGACCAGTACCCGAAACCATCCGTCGCTAAACACCTATCCCAGTCAACACAGATGAACACATGTTCGTATATCATAACACACTGCATAACATGATGGAATAAGGTTTATCGGTATTTCCCAGAAAATTGAACCCGTTATAATCCTGCCTTCTTCGCATCCTGCCAGAATTGCTCCATCTCTTCTACATTGCTATCTGCTGGTGTTCTTCCCTGTTCACGCAAACGCTCTTCGATGTACTGGAACCGCCCAACGAACTTGCGGTTGGTCGCAGCAAGCGCCTCTTCCGGGTCCGTATCGATGAATCTTGCAACGTTTGCGGCTGCGAATAATAAATCACCCAGTTCGAGCTTCCGTTCTTCCGCAGACTGGCCTTGTTGCACCGCTTCTTTCAACTCCGCCAGTTCTTCCTCGATCTTGGCAAACACACCTTCAACATCATCCCAGTCAAAGCCTACTTTGGCTGCTTTCTTCTGTAACTTGTATCCCTTCATCAATGCAGGCAAGTCACGCGGTATACCATCCAGCACGGAAACCTTCTGCTGATCCTGGCCTTTGCGCTTCTTCTCCTCTGCCTTCATCTGTTCCCAGTTCTGAAGAGCTTCATTCGCATCTTCTGCCTGATTATCGCCAAACACATGTGGATGGCGGAAGATCAGCTTATCATTCAAACCTTCGATGACATCATACACATTAAATGTACCCACTTCTTCTTCCATCTGGGAGTGCAATAAAATCTGCAGCAGCAAATCACCCAGCTCTTCTTTCATATGGTCGGGGTCATCCTCATCGATCGTCTCAATGACCTCATAGGTCTCTTCAATCAGGTTTTTGCGAATGGATTGATGCGTCTGCTCCTGATCCCATGGACAGCCACCCGGACTGCGAAGAATATTGACGATCTCATGCAAACGCGCAAAGGATCTGCGACGCAAGGCATCATCGGTGTTCTTCGGTACATAGATCAGTGACAGATTGCCGTACCCTTCGATCCGGTCCAGTTCGTGCAATGGAATCTTGTGAATGACCTCCTGACCCTCCACACCCAACGCATGACCCACAAATACCGGATAATCATCCGGGTAAACCTCCATCAGGCATAGCTTCACATCGGAAGCAGTGAACACATCGTAGACTTGTCCGATCAACGTATGTAGCTGTGGTTGTACCAGTTCCGTGTTCAGGCTGCTGGCATCCAGAAGTTGAAAACCTTCGATTGGATCGAATCCAAGTCGTATAAAAGCTTCATCTAGGAAGCTCTCCCCGCCCATCACACGCAGTGAAATACCCATCTGCGGACAACGCTCTTTGAGTAGGCGCACACTTGCTTCTGCCACCATGGGATGACCCGGAACGGCATACACAACTTCGGTTCCGGCCTCACCCTTACGAGCAGCCTCTATCAGTTGGTTTGCGATCTCATCATACACCTCGGGGAAGGAGGACTTCGCCTCATAGATGGCATCAAATGAGGTCATTACCAGTCCCTCTTGCTTCAGATCATTCAAAACGGGATGATCCAGGGTACGTACATACAGCGTAGCTGCATGTTTCATTTTTTTGATAATACCTACGGTCAGTTGGTCTGCATCTCCAGATCCAAGACCCACTACGGTTAAAGCTGCACTCATTACGTAAACCTCCATCCGGACTATCCTGTCCAGGCTCAATGATTCATCATGCCTGAACAGGACTAATTACACGTATTATACCAGAATCATTCGATATCCTATAATTGCATATTCGCTGTGCTGGGTGTAGAAGCACCGTGAGCATGGAGCTAGCGCAGCACACGCAGTCTGCGCAGTAGCTTGGCAAGGCGAGGCCCCAACTTGGGCACAGCCGCCAGCTCCGCGGCGGTCAGTAGCCCTGTCCGGGCCGCGGCCAGCAAGAACACGGCCGAGCCTGCGGCAATGCCCAGTAGGCTCACGCCCAGCGCGGCCAGCCTGCGGTCGGCCGCGACACCCATGCCGCCGAGCACGGCTTCGGCGGCCCAGGCCGTGCCTAACGCCGCCAGACTCATGGCGGCGATCACCAGCGCCGGCTTCGCCAGGACGGCGCCAGGGGCAGGGCGCAGGGCGACAAGTCGCGCCAGCAGCGCCACATTCAGGCCAGCCGCCAGCATGTAGGCGACTGCGCCTGCCAGAGCCGCGCCGCTGATGCCCAGCGCCGGCACAAGCATGACGTTCAGCAGTGCCTTGACGCCTGCGGCGGCCAGCATGCTGAACGCGGGTGCGCGCACGGCGCCGAGGCCTTGCAGCAGCGCCGCCGCAATAATGCTGACGGTGCTGCCCGCAGCCGTCAGCGCCATGTACCGCAGTGCTTCGGTGCCTGCGGCATCTCCGTACAGCATGCGGTTAATCGGCTCCGCCAACACCGCGAGACCCGCGGATGCCGCCAGGCCGATCAACCAGAACCAGCGCAGCGCGAGGCCTGCTTGCTCCCGCACGGCTTCTGGCCCGCCCTTTAACCGGGCTTCCGCCATCGCCGGAATAAAGAGCACAGACAGTGACGTGGCCAGCATCGTCACCAGTTGAACCAGCGGCAATCCACGGTTGTAGATGCCGAAGGAAACCATCGACTGGAGTTCATCCAGCCCTTCTCCTCGTAGAAGCCGTGGCACGGTGAAGGTATCCACCAGATTCATCAACGGCACGGCGAGTGACCCGAGACAGACGGGAATGGCATACATGAGTAGCGTCTTGATCCACTCCCCATTGGATCGTGATCTTTCTGCCAGAGTCGGGTTAATAGCACTCACCGTTTTCTTCAGCGGCGTAACCGGTGTATTCTCCTGACGTTCATGACGATCTGATCCAACCTCCCCGCCTTTACTGCTCCATTCCGAATCCAATTGTTCGGTGACGACTTCCCTGCCTTTCCGCCGATGACGGACCATGTAACCTAACATGGTTAACAGTCCAACCATTCCACCAGCAACGGAGCCCATCATGGCGCCAGCGGCAATAGTCTCAAGCGAAGCGTCCCGTCTCATCAACCACAGAAGCAAAACAATCATGACGGTGACACGTATCGTCTGCTCCACCACTTGTGATACCGCTGTTGGAACCATCTGCTGTAATCCCTGAAAATATCCCCGCAGCCCTGTCATCACCGGTACGAACAATAACGCCCATGAAGCAGCACGAATCGATGGAACCACATGGCGGTTGCCAATCATGTCAGCGATCAGTGGCGCACCTGCATACATCAAGAGCGCCATTATAATTCCAATTCCCCCGAGCAGTAGGGAAGATAGTCGAATAATTCTTCTGCTCTCGTCTGGTCTTCCGAGTGCGTTCTGTTCTGCTACGAATTTGGATACGGCCAGCGGCAGCCCTGCAGCAGCAAGCGTGATAATGAGCATATATAACGGATACACCGTATTGTAGATGCCAAATACACCGTCTCCCCCCAGATTCTGTAGCGGAATCTTTTGAAAAGCACCAATGATTTTAGAGATAATGGCAGCAAGCCCAAGTATAAATGCACCCTGTAGCAGCCTTGAGCCTGTAGACGGCTGTTTCATATGTCCCTCCCGCGTAATCCTTTTAAGCATACCTTGCTATTATAACTGCCTGAAGGCACACAGACTAACCCTCCCCCATCACAATCATCCGGATTAACTTCGTTGTCCCTTAAAACGCAAAAACTCCCGTATGCCCAAGACAAGGCACCAGGAGTTGATCTGCGGTCTATTGTTCCATTTGCTTGCCAAGGAAACCAGCAGCTGTCTCGGACATCTTCACTTCCATCTGAGACATCTTCACCGATTCGTCCTTATTGAACAGGATAACCGTTCCGATGGGGTCACCACCTGAAATAATCGGCGCAATAACAAAAGAGGATAACGTCTCGTCATGATCTTTGCTAAGCTCATAAGAACCATTGTTTGTTTCCAGAATGGTCTTTCTATTTTCCATACAACCTTCCAACAGTTGACCTACCTGCTTGTCCAAATATTCTTTCTTGGAGCCGCCTGCCACCGTGATAATGGTATCCCGGTCAGAAATCATCGTTACATGTCCTGTACTCTCATACAGGGATTCTGCATATTCTTTGGCAAAATCACCAAGTTCGCCAATTGGCGAATATTTTTTAAGGATAACTTCTCCATCACGATCCACGAAAATTTCCAGTGGATCACCTTCACGAATACGTAACGTACGGCGGATTTCTTTTGGAATGACCACACGACCAAGGTCATCTATACGGCGGACAATACCAGTAGCTTTCATTTCACATGTTGCCCCACTTTCTCGAGAAGATTTTTCAACTACTGTTCCTTAATGGGTAGAGGAAAGTCCCAGAACGTTTAGTGTGATATCTTGACCATAGTATTCATCTGTTCCCATTTCCTTATACATGCTTCGGAGAATATAGTTGTGTAACTTTCGAAGAAGGCGACCATGTACCCATATGACTTGAATATATAAAAGAAGAAGCAAGAAGGAGGTCCTAAGTCCTCCCCTTGCTTCTCTGTATGGTTGTCCATATTTACGAAGTACAAGGCATTCATTCGGGCGAATTTAACCCCTGAACGTATGCTAACACAGCAATTTTACCAGCTTACTTGCTGCTTGTACCTTCATCTGTAGTTGCATCTTTGTCTGTTCCAGTCGTACCTTGGTCAGTCTTGGTATCCGTACCTGTGGAGTCATCCGTTTTTGGTTCGGTTGTTTTTTCTCCTTCAGTTCCTGTACCGGTAGTGCCTTCAGTTGTGCCTTCAGTCTTACCTTCTTCAGCTTTTTCTGTTTTTGGCAGTTTAACTTCTTTTACGATTTTGTCCAATTCATTTTGCATGAACGTATCGATTTCGGCTGCAGCCAATTGGCTCTTCAGACTTTCTTTTTGTTCAGCCGTCAATTTGGCAAAGTCAGCTTCTGTACGAGCTTCCACTTTCATGACGTGGTAACCGTACTCTGTCTCTACTGGATCACTGATTTTGTTCAGTGGCAATGTTTTTGCAGCTTCCTTAAATGCCTCTACCCAGCTACCTACAGGTGTATTTTCATACAGTCCACCCTTTTCAGCAGAACCTGGATCTTCGGAATATTTTTTTGCAATTTCAGCAAAATCAGCTCCGCCATCCAACTTGGTTTTTACTTCTTTTGCAATTTTAAGTGCATCTTCTTTTTTACGCTCTTTTTGCGTTTTTGGATCTGTGAAGTTAATCAGCACGTGACGAACGGAAGCCGTTGTGAACTGATCTTTGTTTTTCTCAAACTCAGCCTTGATTGCATCATCCGTAACGCCTGTTTCTTTATCTTTGATTACTGTCATGATCCGAGTCATGTAGTCTTTAATGTTGTCGTCAGTCAGTTTCTGAGCTTTGAGCATTTCTGTCCATTGATCTGCCTGAACAGAAGCTTTCATTTTATCGAATTGCTCAGTTGCCGCTTTTGTACCTGCTGTTTTGGCTTCTTCACTTGCTTTGCCACTCAGATATTCATAAGCAACTTCCTGTTTTACCAGATACTCTTTGAAATCGTCCATATCCATCATTTGTGCATACTCCGGATAGAGGAATTTCATGACACGTTGCTCCATATCGAATTCATTGGCTGTAATAGTACCACCATCATACGTAGCGACTACAGCACTTGTATCCGTGGATTCAGGTGTTTTTGCTTCTTCCTTCTTGCCACATGCAGCAAGCAGTGATAAGGATAGTACTGCAACCATGCTCACAGACAGTACTTTTCCTACTTTTTTATACTTTGGTAACATCCTTTAGTTCCCCCTTTGATTTAAAAGCAGTTTTCATGGACTCCAGAATTTTCTCTACCAGCTCCATCAGTTGCTTATCCCCAAGCCCCTTGCCTTTAGCGTGAATCAGCATATGGGGTCCTTGTTCAAATTGTACACGTCTTTCGAACTGATTTCCAATGTGCGCGATTTTCGAGAGTTCAAAGGCATGTTCACGCCCTTCATAGAACTTCACGGTAATGTCCTCACCACGTTGGGAAATGGACTCAATACCGTAGATTTTGCCGTATACTTTCATCCGCGCAACAGCCAGCAAGTTAATGACGGCTTCCGGAAGATCACCGAATCGGTCAACCAATTCTTCTTCCAACTCCATCGCATCGTCGAAGGATGCAATGACCGCCACTTTTTTGTAGATCTCAATCTTCTGAATACTGTCATAGATATAATCGGACGGCAAGTAGGCATCGATACTGAGATCCAGCGTTGTGTTCCACTGGTCTGAAGGTACCGGCTCTTCGCCAAGCATCGTAACTTTGCGTTTGTTGATCTCCTCCGCAAGCATCTGGGAATACAGGTCAAACCCGACGGAAGCGATGAAACCATGCTGCTCCGCTCCTAGCAGATTTCCCGCACCACGAATAGACAAGTCACGCATGGCGATTTTGAATCCCGAACCCAGTTCGGTGAATTCTTTGATTGATTGCAGACGTTTCTCAGCAACTTCAGTAAGCACTTTATCCCGTTGGTACGTGAAATAGGCATACGCAATACGGTTGGAACGACCCACACGTCCGCGCAGCTGATACAGCTGGGAGAGTCCCATTTTATCCGCATCATGTACGATCAGTGTATTTACGTTCGGAATATCTACCCCGGTCTCGATGATACTTGTGCTCACAAGCACGTCATATTCACCGTCTAGGAAGTCCAGAATCGTTTTCTCCAGCTCTGTTTCTGACATCTGACCATGTCCTACACCAACTTTGGCTTCAGGCACAAGCTCAGAAATTTCGGCAGCCATCTCCTGAATTCCCTGAACACGGTTGTAGAGGTAATACACTTGCCCACCACGGGCAAGCTCACGCTCAATCGCTTCACGAACAAGCGCCTGGCTGTGTTCAACCACATAGGTCTGCACCGGGAAACGGTTCTCTGGTGGAGTCTCAATAACGGACAGATCACGCACACCCAGCATGGACATATGAAGCGTACGCGGAATCGGCGTTGCCGTCAGTGTCAGCACGTCTACATTGGTTTTCAGCTTCTTCAGTTTTTCCTTATGGGTTACACCGAAGCGCTGTTCTTCATCAACAATGAGCAGTCCCAGGTCCTTGAACACCAGATCCTGCGACAGCAATCGATGTGTCCCGATGACAATATCCACTGTACCTGCCTTGATGCCTTTCGCTGTTTCATTCTGCTCTTTACGGGAGCGGAACCGGCTAAGCACATGAATGTTGAACGGATAACCGGAGAAGCGCTCACGGAACGTCTCAAAATGCTGCTGTGCCAAAATAGTTGTTGGCACGAGGACAGCCACCTGTTTGCCTTCAATAGCTGCTTTAAATGCAGCCCGAATAGCCACCTCGGTTTTGCCGTAACCAACATCCCCACACAATAAACGATCCATTGGACGGTTTTGTTCCATGTCCTTTTTGATTTCTTCGATCGCACGCACCTGATCACGTGTCTCATCGTAAGGGAACATGTCCTCAAACTCCTGCTGCTCCGCAGAATCCTTGTCGAATCCAAACCCTTTGGAGGTCTGACGCTCTGCATACAGCTTAATTAGATCATCAGCAATATCCTGTACAGATGTGCGTACTTTATTTTTAACCCGTGTCCACTCATTGCCGCCCAGCTTGTATATTTTCGGTTCTTTCTCTTCGGAACCAACATATTTCTGAATCAGATCGATCTGCTCAATAGGTACAGACAGTTTGTCTCCACCCGCATAGAGAATATGCATGTAGTCCTTATGAATACCGCCAACTTCGAGGGTGCCGATCCCCAGGTACTTACCAATCCCGTGGTTCTGGTGAACGACATAATCGCCCACTTTTAGCTCGCTATAGGATTTGATCCGTTCAGCATTATCTACATTCCGAATCGGTTTTCGTACTTTACGCTGTTTTTGCGAGAACATCTCGCCCTCGGTCACAACAGCCAAATGAATGGATGGCATTTCAAATCCCGTTTGCAAATTACCGATCATCATCTCTGGTTCTGGAATATCATAGTCCATCAGTACCCGGCGCATCCGCTCGAGTCGCTCCTCACCGTTCGCCAGCATAAGTACTTTGACTCCGGCCTTCTGCCAACGCTCCATCTCTGCCTTCAGTACGTTCATCTGTCCATGGAAATCCTGCATGCCACGACTGATGAAGTTCAGAATGTTCTGTGGTTGAGTGTGTGGAACTTGGCGCAAAAAGATCGACATAAACAGCGTCTGGAATGGACGCTCATACAAGAGTTCATCACCGTCTGCGGATAATGGAAGATCCGGAAGTGTTTTTCCGTTTTGCATCAAATGTAGGTTCCACTCTGATTCATCACGGTCCAGCTGTTTCGATGTCTCCGATAGTCTGGCAGGCTCATCAAGAACCAGCAGGGTATCTTCTGGCATATAGTCGTAGATCGTTTTGTTCTCCGGATAGAGCGGAGAAATATATTTATACATTTCGGAGAAATACACGTGTTCCCGCAAAAGCTCGATCTCCCGGTGAATTTCCTCACGAAGACGCAGCTTCGCCTGCCGGTCCGTCATTTTCTCCAGCTGTTGCTCCAGCAAAAGAGCAGCCGCATCGGCAGCCTTTTCCATACGTTCACGATCTGCAATTAACTCCTTGCATGGTAAAACCGTAATTTCTTCAATCCGTTCAATCGAACGCTGATCCGCTGGATCAAATGTCCGAATGGAGTCGATCTCATCATCAAATAACTCCACCCGATATGCGATCGATGAAGTAACCGGATAGAAGTCGATGATACCTCCGCGTACACTCATCTCACCACGAGATTCCACGCGTTCCACACGCTCGTATCCGAGCTTTACCATCTCCAGCAGGAAGGAGTCCAGTTGAAGTGTGTTACCCTGTTTGATCAAAATTCGAGCATTGGCCATCACTTCCGGAAGCGGAACATAACGTCTTACCCCGGAAAAAGGAATAACAACAACGCCCCTGAATCCCTGGGCGCAACGGACCAACACATCAATACGCTGACCCAATGTTTCCGGGCTGGAAACAGCAGCTTCCGCAGCGACAAGCTCGTTGGCAGGATAGATCAACACCTGATCAGGTGAAAGCGCTTCCTGTAAATCTTCTGCAATTTTTTGAGCTGAAAACATATTATGTGTTACTACGAGCAATGGTCGGTTCATTTCCTGATGCAAGGCAGCCAGCATAATCTGACGCGCCGAGCCGGATAAACCCGAAACCAATTGTTCCTTCATGCCGGACTTGATTCCGGCTGTAATGGACCCGAAGTCCGGATCTTTGGAAAAAGCCTGTATAAGTGCTTGTAACAAAAGGGGCACCTCTCTTATAACTTACTTGATTATCTCACGCATACGCGTAGCATCACTATTAAAATGGATACAAATTCCTTTTTGTCCTGTTTCATCATATCGGATTACTCGCAACATTGCCACATCTGTTGATGCGGCTGAGCCTGATTTCGAGATAGCGATGGCTTTCATGCCAACTGAAAAGAAGCCTCAGCAGGCTGCCAAGGCTATAAAAGGTGGAGCGTTATTACGCAACCACCCTCAACTGTCATTCGATCCTGTTACAGGCGATATCTACTGAAGCGGACTCGCGAGCAGGCTAAGCTCTGGATTGTGCTCCAGGGCTTCCTTACAGTAATCACATGTAATCCGAACGGTAATGTCACCACCGGAATTATACGCTATTATATCCCTCCGCTCGTCGGGGGTCAAGAAATGAAAGCCGAGCTCTACTTCCGTTATCCGGGCAGAATCGATTCGTCCAATAAAGGTACGGCAATGCCTACATACGTAATTCACTGACATGTTTATGCCTCCTGAACATGGTTTATACATCCAGTATGTCCAGTATGGCTGAATCGAACCCGTCTTTATGATCATTTTACCAGTATGTCTTACAAAATTAACCGTTAAACTTCGCCATTGTTTGTTCAAACGTATGAGTCAAGCTATGCTCCAGGGCATCACATGTTTGCTCAATGGTCTGATCAAGGGCTTCCTTTTCTTTCTTCATAAATGTCGACAGTACATAATCAACAATGGCATGTCCTGGTTCAGGCCGGGATATTCCCATGCGCACCCGGTTAAACTGCTGTGTACCGGTATGCTGAATAATGGACTTGATTCCATTATGTCCGCCTGCACTACCTTGGTAACGCAATCTGACTTTGCCAATCTCTGTATCCATGTCGTCGTACACTACAATCAGGTCTTCAAGACTAACTTTATAAAAGTCCATATATGCTCGAACCGATTCACCAGACAAGTTCATATAGGTCATTGGTTTGATCAGTACGGTTTTCACACCGCCAATATTGCCTTCTCCAATCAGCGCTTTACATTTATTCTGTGTAATGGAGATATTATGACGATCAGCCAACCGATCCAGTGCCATAAAACCGATATTATGACGGGTTTTGGCATAGTTCGAGCCTGGATTTCCAAGTCCGACAATCCACTTCATCTTGTTCCCTCCTTCGAATTAGCCTGAGGTGAGGCATAGACTTCGAATCTTATATTTCATATAATATCAAGAAAGTAAAGATCGATTTACTGTAGTGTTCACAGTTAATATTTTATCGACCCAGGAAGGTGAGCGGGTTTTGCGCGAAGACAATGGACAACTGACTCAACATAGCGATTTTATCTATCATCTCGAATATCACGTACCTGTACAGGTATACGACCGCGACACCCATATTGAGATTGGTCTAATCACACGTTTCGATAATCAATTCGTCGAAATTGCAGACACGCTTTTTCATCGGCGTCGTTTCCGATTTATCTCCCGCCCCGGATATTAACCATATAAGATGAACGAACCATTTTACACTGGATCACTGCGCGTGCAGAAACATCTTTAGATCGCTGTTAAGTCGAAGCATATGCTTCCGAAGCAGCTTTCTTTCAGAAAGCTTTAAACTTCACTTCTTCAGATCTTTTCTGCCCTCTCCGTTATCGTGTAAATTAGTAGTTCAACTTATATGGACTGACCAGCGTCTGTTTCACTTTTAATAAAACGGCACGCCGACAGGGGTTACATTTTCCATTGAACCGGAAAACGTAACCCCTCTACTACTTTATGCAGACATCCTTATTCAATTTCAAACAGCTTGCTGATTGACAACTCCTCATGAACACGGATAATCGCTTCTCCGAGCAAAGGCGCTACAGACAACACTTTGAGTTTGCTTGTCGGATTAGCATGCGTAATTGGAATGGTATCCGTTACGATGACTTCCTTCAATGGTGCATTCTCCAAACGTTCCATCGCAGGTCCGGACAATACCGGGTGAGTACAGCACGCGTATACTTCTTTTACGCCGCCTTCCATCAGAGCATTGGCTCCCAGTACAATCGTTCCCGCCGTGTCAATAATGTCATCGATCAGGATGGCTGTTTTACCCTCGATGTTACCGATAATGTTCATCACTTCGCTCACATTTGGCTCAGGACGGCGTTTATCGATAATCGCCAGGGGTGCATTCAGGAAATCAGCCAGTTTACGTGCGCGCACTACGCCACCGTGGTCAGGCGACACAACAACCGGATTTTCGATCTGTTTCGACCGGAAATATTGAGCCAGAATTGGCACGCCAAGCAAATGGTCGACCGGAATGTCGAAGAATCCCTGGATCTGCATTGCATGCAAGTCCATCGCGATGACACGGGTTGCACCCGCTTTTTCAATAAGGTTAGCAACCAGTTTCGCTGTAATCGGGTCACGTGAACGTGCCTTGCGATCCTGTCTTGCATAGCCATAGTAAGGAATAACGACGTTAATCGTCTTGGCAGATGCCCGTTTGAGTGCATCAATCATAACGAGCATTTCCATCAGGTTATCATTAACCGGCAAGCAAGTGGACTGCACGATGTAAACGTGACAACCCCGAACACTCTCGGAGAGTTTCACTTGAATCTCGCCATCACTAAAGCTGGTTGTGTGAGATTCACCCATAGGGATCCCGATATAATCAGCAATTTGATGGGCAAGCTTGGGGTTAGAATTGCAAGTAAATATTTTTAATTTCGAATCAAAATAAGTCATAAAATAAAAACCCTCCGTGCTGGTTCATTGGAATCAATAAGCGTCTGCGACATGTCGGCACCTCCCCGATCTTCGGGAGGCAATCTTGTTATCAAAACCCCTTATTGGGGTTTGGCATTTTGTTTCTTGGCTTTGGCACGTCCGCGAATCTTCTCCGCATAACCAGGTTTATTCTCCTGACGTGGACGAGCAATGGCCAGATCATTCTCGGGAACGGAATGGGTAACGGTCGAGCCAGCAACCACATAAGCGCCTTTTCCTACCGTAATCGGTGCAATCAGATTGACGTTGCTGCCTACAAAAGCATCATCTTCAATCGTTGTCACAGCTTTATTATAACCATCATAATTGACAGTTATTGCCCCGCATCCAACATTTACGTTTTTCCCTACTTTGGCATCTCCAATATAGCTGAGATGAGATACTTTGGAACCTTCATCAATTGTAGCATTTTTCACTTCAACAAAGTCACCAATTTTTACGTTGCGGCCCAGTTTAGTACCTGGACGCAAATTAGCATATGGACCAACCGTTGCATCAGAACCAACCTCGGCATTGGATACTACCGAATGTTTAATTGTAACTCCGTCCTGAATAACGCTGTCTTCCACATCTGCCTGAGGACCAATATGACATGCTTCACCAATGGAAGTTGTGCCTTTGAGAATCGTCCCCGGATACAGAACTGTATCTGATCCAATCGTAACATCCGCTCCGATATATGTCGATGACGGATCAATAATTGTAACACCGTTCAACATATGGCGTACGGCAAGACGTTCACGCATGAAGGCTTCGGCTTGCGAAAGTGCAAGTCGGTCATTAACCCCGATGGATTCCGCGATGTCATCCGACATGTAAGCTTCAACCACTTCTCCATCATTGCGGAAAATGCCAACTACGTCTGTGAGATAATACTCTCCCTGAGCGTTCTGGTTCGTCACTTTTTCCAAGGCAGCGAACAATTTTGCATTATCGAAACAGTATGTGCCTGTGTTAATCTCATTCACAGCATCTTCCTGTTCTGTGCAATCCTTTTGTTCCACAATCCGTTGTACAGATCCATCTTCTCCGCGAATGACGCGGCCATAACCTTTGGGATTGTCCAACTGAGCCGTAAGAACTGTGGCTGCTGCTCCGCTGCTCTCATGCAACTTCATCAGACCTTCCAACGTCTCACTGGTCACAAGTGGTGTATCTCCGCAGACCACAATCGTAGAGCCAGTTTCACCGCCAAGCAAGGATTTAACCTGCTTCACTGCATGACCTGTACCCAGTTGTTCCGCCTGAAGTGCATACTCCGCTCTGGAACCCAAAAATGACTGCACCGCTTCGGCACCATGACCGACTACAACTACACTGCGTTCAACGCCTGCGCTGAGTGCTGCATCCAGCACATGTCCAACCATAGGTTTACCGCATACGGGATGCAGTACTTTGTACAATTTTGATTTCATTCGTTTTCCTTGCCCTGCGGCAAGAACGATTGCCATTCGTTTCAAAATTAACGACCTCCTGTTCTGAAAATCCCATTGAAATGCATTGCTGATCTATATCCAATGAGTATCGTTCAGCCGGCTTCAAGCCGGTACTGTTCATCGCCTGCTGTCTCTGTAATCACACGTAACAACGCGGACACCAACGAATCGTGACCTATATGTATACGCCGTGTACCTGCGAGCTTAACCGAATCCCAATGATTCCTAAGATGCCGCCCTGCCACCAAGCGCACGATGCGCTTTTTGTTCTCTGCTAATAAACTCAATACTGAATATATCTTATTCCGGTCAAAAAGAAAAGAGAGCCATAAGACATGGCTCTCTTTTCCTTCGAACCCCAATAATGTTCTCAGGCACCTTCTTCAATGACTTCTTCCTCAGTTGCCGCACGATCGTATTCAGTCAAAACTGCTGCCTGAATCTTCTCACGCGTACCGGAAGAGATCGGGTGGGCGATATCACGGAACTCTCCATCAGGAGTACGTTTGCTCGGCATAGCAACAAACATTCCGTTGTTACCATCAATGACACGAATGTCATGAACGACGAATTCGTTATCGATGGTAATGGATGCGATAGCCTTCATTCTCCCCTCCGAGTTAACACGGCGGAGTCTGACATCCGTAATTTGCATGTGTGTGTTCACCACCTTTTTCCATCAGAACTTGGTGTATAATTCCACACAGCATATACGAACTCCTTCTTTTTATAACCACAAAAATTTCCTAATTTCAGGAATTTTTTTATTTAATACACAATTCGACAACGTTAGTGCCAGGTCGATGGAAAAGACCTTTTAACGACATAACATTCGTCATCTTTCTACAGGTCAAAATAGTTGCCAGGCTTGACGGAAATCTGTCTGCTCTTGGCATCAACCGCTGTCAGTTTCGCCAGAGATACGTAATCTGTTAACAGGCGTTCTTCTGAATCCACAGAACCAGATTCCACCAGTACCCCTACCCCGGCTACTGTAGCATTAAACTCGGCCAAAAGATCGATCATTCCTTGCACCGTACCCCCGGCCTTCATGAAGTCATCCACAATAAGTACTCTGGAATGCTCACGCATCGCCCTACGAGAGAGGGACATGGTATGCAGACTTTTGTGGGACCCGGATACATAATTGATACTTACGGCCGATCCTTCTGTAGCCTGATGGTCCCTGCGTACGAGCACGACAGGCAGGTTGAGCTGGGCTCCGGTCGCATAAGCCAATGGAATTCCTTTGGTTTCTACCGTCATAACCACATCAATATTCATATTGCCAAAGGCCGTTGCAAAAATCTTGCCGGCTTCATTCATCAATGCGGGCTGACCAAGCAAGTCGGACATGTACAAGTATTCTCCAGGCAAGATCCGATCAGGTTGCGCGAGCTGGGTCGAGAGCCGCTCCGCAAATGCCAGTGCCAGTTCTCGGGATACCTTCGGAATCCATCTTACTCCCCCGGCTGCTCCAGCCAGTGTATGCAGTTCTCCTGACCCACCTTCTTCGAACACTTCTTTGATAATCGCTAAATCTTCACTAATTGAAGACTTTGCGGCACCATAACGTTCGGCAAATGTGGTCAACGGAATAACCGTATGCGGTCTGGACAATAAGTATTGCGTCATTTCAACCAGCCTTGCGCTTCGTTTTAACTTCTTCACAGAGATCCATCCTCACGATCACGGAAACATCCAAATCCGAATAATTATTTAAGAATATAACACCTTTATACGTGTTTGTACATTATAAAAGCGAATTTTACGTTAACATACGTACAGCATACACTTCTTTACAGAACCCACGCAGACCATTGTATATCCGGGCAACCTTGGATTCTTTGGAAACCAGACCAAATACCGTTGGACCACTACCAGACATTAACACGCCGTCTGCACCCAATCGAATCATGGCATCCTTCAGATGCTGAACTTCCGGATACAGCTTCAACGTCACATCTTCAAGCACATTGCCCATCTGGTCACAGACTTCCGTAAATGATTGATTGCGTATAGCCTGCTCCATTTTAGTTGCACTCGGATGACGAACAATCTTGTCACTGCGGAACCTTCCGTACACATCAGCTGTAGACACATTAATCGGAGGCTTGGCCAGAATTACCCAGCACTGCGGCGGATTAGGAATGGGAGTTAACTTCTCACCACGGCCTGTAGCGAGTGCAGTCCCTCCTGTGATACAGAATGGAACATCCGACCCAAGTTCAGCCCCAAGCTCCTGAAGTTCGTGATCCGGTATATTCAACCGCCATAGACGGTTCAATCCACGCAGCGTTGCTGCTGCATCACTACTGCCGCCGGCAAGTCCGGCGGCAACTGGAATCTTTTTATCCAGATGAATATGGACACCCGTACGCACGTTATAGCGCTCCTTAATAAGTCTGGCTGCCTGAAAAGCCAGATTCTTCTCGTCGAGCGGGATATAACCCGCCTGACTGGAGATGAAAATAGTATCTCGCGGCAGCTCCGACATTTCCAGCCGATCAGCCAGATCGACCATGGTCATGATCATTTCAACTTCATGGAATCCATCGCTTCTTTTATGTAAAACGTCCAGCATCAAATTAATTTTAGCAGGCGCTTTTTCGTAAATTTTCAAGGCGTTCACCCGTCCTCACCTTTTCCCTAAGACAACTTAACATATTATATCAAAATGGGGCTGTCAAGTCATTTGTATTCCGCATCTAAGGGGAAAAAGCGGGGTTGTTCCTGACGGATTTCCCCGCTTTTCAGTCTGCTTGAAACGGATTAAGATTTGCGCGCAGCCTGTTCAGCAAGTTGAATTGCACGTTTTACCATGTTTCCTGCATCCTTGGCTTTAATTCCGCCCCAGCCTTCCTGTTGCACAGTATCATAGAAGCCCAGATCTTTCGCGAGCTCATTCTTCAGATCCTCTGACATGACACTTCTTCTTCTGCGACTCATGAACCATCCTCCTCCAAAGTATCCTTCATAATGTGATGAGTTCGTTGTTCGTTCACGTTTTGGACATTTTGTCACCAGGCCATATTCAGTTTCCTACATTGCTTAAGAAACTGTCCCTTCACCTGTCCATATAGTATGCCGCGACCGTTCCTCGCTCATTCCTGAGTATGTATGGGTTACGTTAGAGGGAGAATTGGTGTTTAAAGAAAACAAAAAAGCGATCCGCCTTGTGGGGCGAATCGCCTGTAAATCGATACTTACGTCTCCATATAGGAGCTATGCGTCTGGCTGCCCGGGTCATAAACCATGACTTCCACCGATTCCGTAAGTATATCCGCATAACTATAAGATACTCGCTTGAAGGTTTCTTGCTCCTCATCAAGCTTAACAATAAAAACAGAAGGGTACGTTTCTTCCAATACACCCGTACGCTCAATGGTCTTACGGCGGCCACCATTAGCCCGCAACATAATTTTCTGACCAATATGTGCATCGAGATTGCGTTTGATATCCAACAGCGTGTTTTTAGCCATTGTCGACGACCACCTCTTTTCTTGTCCATTATACCGGATTTTACAGTCATTGTCAAATCAAAACTAATTATTATATCAGCATCAAAAAGTTGTTGTCAATGAATTTTTTTGCAAACAAAAAAAGCCCCAAATTGGGACTTTAAATGGCCTACATCAGACTGCCGACGGGTTCACTTTTAGCGTAGATAAATCATTCAGCCCAGGCAGACCTACCCGGTAACTCCCCCGTGTCTCGACACCACCCACACCCTGGCTACCACTGATGGTATTGTGCAGAACATCACTCATGTTGACCGTATCGCGCACAGAAGTAAAGGAGGCCTTGGCTGCCACATAGACCGGATCAAGTGCATGAATGAGAATTCTGCCTGGGGAACTGGCAAAGTTTGCTCCAGCGCGCAGCAGTGCCTCAAAATGGGACTGACAGGCCCCTGCAACAATAGTGAGGGCGTCC
Source organism: Paenibacillus sp. FSL E2-0151 (assembly GCF_037993015.1). Lineage (NCBI taxonomy): Bacteria > Bacillati > Bacillota > Bacilli > Caryophanales > Paenibacillaceae > Paenibacillus > Paenibacillus sp. FSL E2-0151. Next base: position 36,918 of record NZ_CP150308.1, on the reverse strand, counting down.
AGATGGCGTTCATATTGTCTGGCCACCTGAATGGCCGATACAAAATTTTGCGAGTTCTTGTAGCTACCAAGACTATATAAGTCATAGGGCTGACGTGTCTTTAACACCCCATCATGACCCGTAATAACTACGATATCCGGACGTACTTTGGGTAATAAGCGGTATAAGGTATCTGCCATTGCCGATTCATGGACATACTGTCCCTCTGCGGGCACACGAAGTTGCTCATAGAGATCCATACTTTTTTTCAAATAGTTCGGATCTCCATCCAGATGAAGCACCTTTCCAGGCATTTCAAAATAAGCCGGTTCCTGCTGGGCAGTCCAATCCTGTACCAGACCTTCACGATTCCGCTCAGCCTGTTCCATACGATTCTGCTGCAGACGGGACAGGGTCTGATGTGCTTTAATATGCGCCTGTCTGGTCTTGGCGCTTTGTGGTTCGTAGGGAACCTGTATCAAATCGTCCACCGGGGAATCGGCAATCAGCCGGAACTCAGTCCCTTTAATGACCGCAGCATCCAACTGGAGGCCTTCCACCCGAAAAGTCACATCGCCGCCGTATGACTTCCGAACGACCAAGTCTCCGATATTCATCAACGTAATCACCTCTACCCCATCGTATGGGCAAAGACCCGGTTTGGTTCATTCAAATTTTACAGCGCTGCACGTACCCCAGCTTCCCACATTACGGTGCTGAGTGTGGCATACTCTTGCAGACTCAATGTCTCTCCACGCCGGGACGGTTGAATACCTGCCTGCTCCAGCAGAATGTCTGCCTGTTCCCGGTTCTCCTTTGTGAAGAAACGTGCCTTCAAGTTGTTTGAGATTGTTTTTCTCCGCTGGGCAAAAGAAGCCTGTACCACTTCGAAGTAGTGTGCTTCATCCGGAATCTCCACTGGCGGCTGCTCACGCACTTTCAGCTTAATGACAGCTGATTCCACATTAGGTTGCGGAATGAAGACCGTAGGAGGCACAATACACACAAGTTCCGGCATACTGTAGTACTGAACTGCGATGCTTAGACTACCGTAGTCTTTTGATCCCGGTGCAGCAGCCATGCGTTCAGCCACTTCTTTTTGGATCATGACAACAATGCTGTCTACCGGCAGCTTCTCTTCCAGAAGTTTCATCATGATTGGAGTCGTTACATAATAAGGCAGGTTAGCCACAACACTGACTTTGTCCACGGATGCAAAATCCGTATTAAACAACTCAGCCAAATCAAGCTTCAACACATCCCCATGATGAACACGTACATTTGAATAAGGCTGCATCACTTCTCCCAGGATTGGGATTAAGCGCTGGTCAATCTCTACGGCTGTGACGGGACCGGCTACCCGAGCCAGCCGCTCCGTGAGGGCTCCAATACCCGGCCCGATCTCCAGTGCGCCCTTGGACTCGTCCAGATCGGCTGCATTAACGATTTTGTTAAGTATATTTTGATCGATCAGAAAGTTCTGACCCAGACTTTTCTTAAATGAGAATCCGTGTCTTTGAATAATCTCTTTCGTACGCTTGGGCGTTGCAATTTCAATCGTCTCTTCCATGTTCTTCATATGCTCACAATCCTTCACGTTCAATTTGCGCTAATGCTGTAGAGAATTCTTCCCGTGTAATCTGAAATACACTGAGACGTTTGTGGAACTGCTTCCCGTTACAATAACCGATGCCCAGCAGATTGCCCATCTCCATGCGACGTGCAGCAGCCTGCGGATGCACAATAAGTCCTGCCGCGATCAGGTCCTCCCAATCGATCAGGCTCGGAGCACCTTCGTATGAAGTATGTACGCGCGCCAGAGCATGACGGATCGCCTCTGGTGAGGCATTCTCCACCCCAATGTCCCCTTTGCGCGTTGCATCGGCTTCCGGAATGAAGGCATGTTTGCAGCCTGGCACCTTGTTCGCAATAATTTTTCGAATGCGTTCGCCAGCATGATCCGGATCTGTCAGTACAATGACTCCCCGTCTCTCCTGAGCAAGCGCAATCCGCTTCAGAATGCGTTGGTTGATTGCTGATCCACCTGTTTCTATGGTATCGGCTTCCACGGCCCGACGGATAGCTACCGTATCGTCACGGCCTTCCACCACAATGACTTCTTTTATCATGTTCCATTTCTTCCTTTCTAACGCAAAAAGAAGAGGAATATCCTCTTCTCTGCCAAACGGCGGGGGAGACTGAATTCAGACTCCTCCGCCGCATATTCCGCATGAATCATTCATGCAACTATTTTATAGCATTCCCATTTCAAAGTAAAACGATTTTAGTTCGCTTCCGGCTTCACCGGACCGATCACGTAGACCGTCTTGCCTTTCTTACGTCCAAAATTCAGGGCATGCTTCACACTGTCATAATACACATCAATTTTGTTGCCTTTAATGGCACCGCCTGTATCTTCCGCACGACGGAATCCCAGACCTTCGATATATACCCACCAGCCAATTGGAATGACTTTGGGATCAACCGCAATGGTACGCCCTTCCGTTACACGAGTACCGGAAGCTGTTTTAGTTCCAATGCCAGGCTCTTCAGAAGAGTAGGCAGTCATGGATACATTTTTAAGTACTTTGGAGTATTTAAAAGAAGTCCCGGATACGGTAATCACTTTGCTGCCCGAGGCAGATGTTTTCTTCGAGTTCGTTGTTGTAGCCTTTTTGGTTGTTGAAGTTTGAGCCGATACGGTCTGAATCTCAGGTTCTTTCACGACCGGTTTTGCTTTGGTGCCGACAGCGATCACTTTATCTACACGATTATTCGCGACAGATTTGCGGACCATTTTTTTGGAGACCAATTCTCCATCCTGAAATACCTTTTCGATATGCTGCACAATTGTGCCTTCTTTGCCGTTCACAACGACACGGTTATCCCCTTTGTATAAGCTAGGGTCAGCCGTTTTAATGACTTTGTAAGCGATCGGTTGCTCTACTTCCACTGTACGCTTTGTTACGCGCACTACACGGATCTTCATCTCCGCTTTGATCGCAGTTCCAAGCGCCGGATACACTTTATCATTACTTTCAACTTGAATACCTGATTTTTGAATTGCATCTTCTACCGATGAATCGGTTGTATACAGAGTCTTGGTGTCTCCGTCTGCCGTAATGTTAACTGGAACGGCCCGCTCAATAACGATTCGGTCTCCATCTGTAATCGCCCCATTCATGGACATGGATACCTTATCGTGAGGGCTGACTGTGATCGACTGCTCCTCCAGCATTTCCTGAAGCATTCCTGTACGAGTCTCTACCACCTGAGCTTTGCCATCAATAACCAGCGAAATTTGTTTCCCGGCCTGACCGTAAACGACTAACAAGATCATGATTGTAAGCGCAATTGAGAAAATCGCGATCAATGCCATTTGACGCATGTTCTCATGCTTCCACCGCAACGCGAAAGACTTACTGGATGATCGTGACTCATGGGTCTCTTCTGGTTGGAATGTGCCCACTTCTCCGTCCTCCTTCATAGCCTCGCCGTCTAAAGTAATGCATGATGTCTTTGACGTGACTATACCAAATTTTCTACAGAACACAGATTGGACCAACATAATCCGATTCTGCACCATGAATCAATCTTCGCAACATGATGTCATCCTCCTGAATACCTACCGTATGATGACAATATTTCTTTTATTCAAAAACAAAAAAGCCAAAGAAAGAGTGTAAGAGGAACTCTTCCGTGGCTTCCGAATGATTTTGAATATCGGAAATTCATGCACGAGGTTGCCTCTCTTTTTCCGCTTGCGAGGTTAGCTGTCGGGTTCGGGCGAAAGAGAGCCGCCCTATCTTGGGTCACCCGCTCATGGCGGACGCCCTTGAATTCACCCCGAGACCCAAAGAAGAAATCAAATATGGCTTCGCAGTTCCCTTCGCTGCTTTTGGGTCAGCGAACGTTGCGCATCGGCCAAATACACCGATGTTTAAGCCCTATTGGTTCCCCCGCTCTCCGATAACGGAGACTCAGCGAGACTGATTCATGAAAGTAATGTTGTTTCATCGGAAAGTGTCCCTTTGTTCATCCCCCGAACATCTGTCCAATTTTCCGCACAACAATTCACTGAAAAGATGATATCCTGTTTTGATGCATGTTGTAAAGCGTTGATCAAGTACGTTTTTCTGAATATTTGGTTAAAATATTGTAATATTCTTGATTTATTTGGATCAAAGGGCAAATTACCTCCGCTTACCTGCCTTTTTCACCTCATTTGCTCGTTTTTTTAACGAATCCCAAATCGTTCCATGGCATTTTTGGTTGTTATTGCAGCAATTTCCTCCACCGAAATGCCTTTAATTTCCGCAGCTGCCTCTGCAACCAGACGTACATGCGCTGTCTCATTTCGCTTCCCACGATAAGGGTGCGGTGTCAAATATGGAGCATCTGTTTCAATGAAAAACCGGTCCATAGGAACCTTCTCCAGCACCTCTTTGGGTTGCTTTGCATTTTTGAATGTGATCGGTCCTCCGAAGGAGAGATGGAAGCCCATATCGAGGCAACTTTTTGCTGTTTCCCAGCTACCCGAGAACGAGTGCATCACACCACCAACTTCACCCGCCTTCTCTTCACGCAAAATTCTTATGATATCCTCATGCGCATCCCGATTATGGATGACAATTGGCATGTTCACTTCACGCGCCAAAGCAATTTGTTGTCGTAATACGCGATGCTGTATTTCTTTTGGTGAAGTATCCCAGTGATAATCCAATCCAATCTCACCGATCGCAACCACTTTTTCATGCTTGCATAAAGATGCAATCCACTCCAAATCGCCCTCCTGCATTGTGATCGCATCTACGGGATGCCACCCTACAGCTGCATATATAAAGTCATATGTTTCAGCGAGTTTCATTGTGGTTGGAATTGTCTCCCGGTTAAAGCCAATGTTGATCATGCGACCAACTCCTGCATCCACAGCACGCTGAATCATGTCCTCGCGGTCCTCGTCGAATTGTGGTGCATCCAGATGTGTATGTGTGTCGAACAGCATCATGTCTGTATCTCCCTTCATGTCGAAATAACGACTATCTTCTTTTTCAAAATCCAATTTGTAAAATTCAATAATTCATTGACTCATACATAAAACATTTTGGGTAATCTGTGTATTACATCATTACGTTTGTTTCTTCACAACTACAATATATAGAAGATATACGGATATTCTGATCTATATATTGCTAATTGTGCTCATTCTGCCTGCTTGCATTTACAAAATTATGTCGATCTACATATACTCCCCATTAAAGCAGATTACTGTATCATGGAAAATAGCTCTTTTAGAAAGTGTTTTGATATCGAAATTCTTCATCGGATTATACCCACACGATTACAAGAAATAGGGGCGTATATGTGACGGTAATTCGTGAATAATCGCATCCACCTTGTTTTGCGGGTAATACAAATGATGTTTCCCTCGGTGAAGCCCACTGATGGAACGGACAATGTCAGATACTTCTGACAACTCACGTAAATTGTCCTGTCGATCCAGAAGAAGAATCTGCTTATCTGTGGATTCATCCGGACGAAACACATCATACGGATTATCCGAAGGAAAATCAATTTCAAGATCATATTCGGGATCGAGGCCAGCCTGTACAAAAGCTTCCCGAATCTCTTCCATCATTGTCAAGTCGACCTGTTCAAGCTCTACATACTTATATAACTTGCGATCCATAAAACGTTCGCATAACTCACTCAGAACAGTATCGTCCTCCTTGCGCCACTGCGTAAATGCCGTCTGAATTAATGCTTCATCCAACTGCAAATATTCATCCACGGATAATTCTCCTTCAAATAATTGAGGGAGTGGATCAATCATGAAGCGGAATTGAAAACCATGTTGTAGGAGTGTTTTCGCTCGCTTGAATATTTGCCGCAATATAATTTCAGAACTACGAGTTACCGGATGGAAGTAAATCTGCCAATACATCTGATACCGAGACATTAGGTAATCCTCCACAGCATGCATGCCTGACTCCTTGACTACAATCCGCCCATGATAAGGACGCAGCATCCGAAGGATACGATCAAGGTCAATCGTGCCGTAATTTACACCTGTAAAATAGGCATCCCTGAGCAAATAATCCATTCGGTCTGCATCAAGCGGACTGGTCACCAAGTTCACCACAATCGGCTTTTCATACGTTTTTTGAATGACAGACGCTACTTTCTCAGGAAAATCAGGAGCATACCGTCTTAAGATCGCCCCTACTTCGGTATCACCTGTAATAATGCGACAAGTCCAATCTTCGTGATTCATGTCAAAAGCTTCCTCGATGGAGTGAGAGAATGGCCCATGCCCGAGATCATGAAGTAGAGCTGCACACAGAGCTACAATCTTTTCTTCCTTCGGCCAATCCGAATAATGACTTCTTTCAAATTGAGAGATGATCTTGCGTGTGATCTCATAAACACCTAGTGAATGTGAGAACCGACTATGCTCTGCTCCGTGAAAGGTAAGGTAAGAAGTACCCAGTTGACGAATCCGGCGTAAACGCTGAAATTCCGGGGTGTTAATTAACTGCCATATAACCGGATCTTGCACGTGGATATAATTATGTACCGGATCTTTGAATACTTTCTCTTCCGTTAAACGTTGTTCCATGTCGACTCACTCCTTTAATTTCTTTTATATTAACGCTTTGAGCTCTGCGATTCATCTAAGATTCGACACCATATGACGAACTTTGTCGAATGAAGTAGTTTTGTCGTTTTCCAAATCGACAAAGCTGACATTGAGGTTTAAATGCGAAAAACGGCTTCCAATCCCTTACCACCAGTAACCTTGTGAAAAACATCCTTAATTTTAAGCTAATTTTAAGGTTGACTGATTTGGGAATCGTTGGTATGATGAGTATCATAAAACATAAAATAATGTCGAATAATGACAAAGATAGTTAGCTGAGAGGAGCACTGATTATAATGATGAAATCAACAGGTATTGTAAGAAAAGTGGACGAACTGGGACGGGTAGTTATTCCAATTGAATTGCGCCGTACGCTCGGTATTGGTGAAAAAGATGCTCTGGAAATCTACGTTGACGGCGAGCGCATCATGTTGAAAAAATACGAGCCTGCTTGTATCTTCTGTGGTAATGCAGAGAACGTTACTTACTTCAAAGGTAAAATTGTTTGTAACGAATGTATTTCCGAAATCCCTGCACCTGTGACAAAATAAGAAAAACCAGGTATACTGGACTTATCTAAATTGTTATTTCTAACCTTTTTAATATTCCTTAATGACCTTCCCGGTGTGAACCCCACCGCGGAAGGTATTTTTTTGCCTTGTTATGGGTTCCATTACCCAAAATGATTCTGTCACACGCGAACTGGGAGAGAACGATGAAATTTGTTCGGAATTTTTTTAGCCACTCTGCTCTTTTTAATATTCCACTAAGGTTGGATATAAGCTTCTTTTCAGGTTATGTTCCCCACAACAGAAAATATTTGGTTAGATTACTACTCGATTAATGCATTATATACATCACGCTTCGCCAGACCGCGATCGGTAGCCGTTTTTTTCATTGCATCTTTGCGGTTATGTCCTTCACCCTCATAATGGCTGACATGATCCGCGAGTGACATGAGCTGCCACCATGCTTCGCGCTCAGCCTTACGCTCCTCTTCCTTAATGCCCTCTACCAGCAAGCAGTACTCGCCAAGAGGTGGATGTTCTTCAAGCCAGTCTATGCATTCCCTCACAGTACCCCTTGCGAATTCCTCATGACGCTTGGTTAGTTCACGAGCCAGGACAATCGAGCGATCACCCAGAATTTCTTCAAGGTGGACTAATGTTTTCCGAATACGGTGAGGCGATTCATAAAATAACAAAGTCCCGTTGGATTCGTCAAACGCCTCCAGCACTTTTCGCATGTCCTTTTTCTCACGCGGCAAAAAACCGCCGAATGTAAAACGCTCCGTCGGTAATCCGGACACGATCAGAGCAGACAACGCAGCATTGGGCCCCGGGATGGGAATGACCGTTATTCCGGCTTCCAGTGCAAGCTGTACAAGGTCAGAACCAGGGTCCGAAATGGCTGGCAAACCGGCATCGCTGACGAGTGCCAAATTTTTTCCTTCTATTATATAGCGTATCAGTTCAGGTCCACTCGCCCCCTTATTATGCTCATGATAACTAAACAGCATGGAAGGTGTAATTTCAAAATGGGTAAGCAGCTTTCGGGTCTGACGTGTATCTTCTGCTGCAATGATGTCACAACTCTGCAATGTCTTGATGGCACGGAAGGTCATATCCTCCAGATTACCAATGGGTGTTCCAACCAGATAGAGCTTGCCTGATCCTTCAGGCTGCTCCGCATAGCTTTTTTGAATATGCAAAGTCATCTAAAGCCCTCCTTTCGTAGTACGCTCAGCATGTTGCTGACCATAGTAAATATCCATAATCTCTTCGCAGTATTTCCCCTCTTCATTGTAGACAATGAGTGGAGGAAGCATCCTAACTTCCGGTTTACCATCTTTCATTCCTTCAATTAACACCATGTTGGCTTCCAAATGAGCACGGGGATGTACCATCCGAATCCGTTTTGGTTCCAGCTTATATTCGCGCATGAGCGAGATAATCTCTGCAAGGCGTTGCGGACGATGAACCATTGATACTTTGCCGCCATTACGTACAAGTCGACTGCACGCCTGAATCACTTCTTCCAGGGTACATCCGATCTCATGACGTGCCATTGCCTGATGTGTGTTCATCTTGAGATCACTGCCATTCAGAGGCATGTATGGAGGATTAACGGTTATTGCATCGTATACAGCATGTCCTGTTTCTTTCACGAGTTCTCGCAAATCACCTTCACGAATCATAATCGACTCATCCAATGCATTTAATTGCACACTGCGACGCGCCATATCAGCCAAACGTGGCTGAATCTCGATCCCTTCCAGACTAGCCTGCGTACGCGTTGTAAGCAAAATGGGAACCACCCCGTTACCCGTACACAAATCAAGTATACGACCCCGTTTAGGTACGGAAGCAAACCGGGCTAATAATACGGCATCCATCGAAAAACTAAACACTTCATCACTTTGAATGATTCTCAGATCATGAGAGAGCAGATCATCAATCCGCTCTGACTCATGTAACACAACTTCATTTTCTTCCATATGTTACGCTCATCCTCCGGTACTCTATATCTCATGTTTGTTTAGTTTAGGTTTATAACCTTGAAAAAAAACCGTAGGGGATCCCTACGGTCACTTCATTTATTCAAAAAAGACAGGCAGAACAGACAATCGCCTTCCGTCCGCAGATGTCCATAATAGACGTTGCAGATATGGAAGCCTTCGTGATACAACCGAGCCAGATTATCATACCCTTCGCCCACAACATCCTCGCCTGTAGCCGGACCTGCTGGTCTTGCTACAGGAGCGAGTGCTGAGGAGATCGGCAGATCTGCCGGAGCCTCACGTTTGAGCAGTTTGCGTAACTGCTCATTCTCGATGGTAAGCCGCTGATTATCCTCAAGCAGCTCCTTCACAATCATTTTTAACTCTCCTAAATCACCGTGCAACTGACCCAGTTGGGTTTCCATTTCATGAATGTGCGTAAACAGATTTTTCTTTTCCAAGTTTCCACCCCGAAGCAACCTTTATGGTTTACTTGATAACGACGTCATCCAGCGGAAGTTCTTTGACTTTACTGATGTCGAACAGTTGAACATGGACTGTGCGGCTACCGGCATTAATTCCGACAACTTTTCCTTCACCCAATGAGGTGACGACCAATTTGCCTACCGCTGGCAGTTCTTCTCTCACACTTTCATAGTTATCATGCTCAAATTTCAGACAGCACATGAGTCTTCCGCACAACCCTGAAATTTTCGTCGGATTCAGTGACAGGCTCTGATCTTTAGCCATCTTGATTGATACCGGCTCAAAGTCTCCCAGCCAGGAAGAACAACACAACACACGGCCGCAAGGTCCGATTCCGCCAAGCATCTTCGCTTCATCACGTACACCAATCTGTCTCAGCTCGATTCGTGTCCGGAATATGCTTGCCAGATCCTTGACCAGCTCCCGGAAATCAACTCTTCCTTCAGCTGTAAAATAAAATATAATTTTATTGCGATCAAACGTAAATTCCACATCGACCAGCTTCATTTTGAGGCCATGGTCTTTGATTTTATTTAAACAAGTACCGAATGCTTCTTTGGCTGCACGTTTGTTCTCATCAACCACACGGGCATCTGTATCGCCCGCAACGCGGATGACTTTCTTCAGCGGCAACACCACATCGGACTCGCCCACTTCCTTCTTACCTACGACAACCTTACCGTACTCAACCCCCCGCGCTGTCTCCACGATAACGCAGTTTTCTTTCTCAATGGGAAGGTCCAGGGGATCGAAGTAATAAATTTTGCCCGCTTTTTTGAAACGGACACCCACTACACTGTACAAAAAATTAACCCCCTTGTAAGCCAACCCCACTTCGTCTGAAGCCCCGTCTTCTTAGGGAACCGGCCGAAGTTATAACCGTTTGCATATGATTGGAGCTAACTTTGCCCTCTCCCAGTCTTATGCCAAACCGATCAAAAATTGCTCCAGACAAAGCTGGCCATTGACGTTGAAACGCAATTTTTTTCTGCATGCTGCGGCCATATCCATATAGGAGACCCACTGCTCTGTGCTGCGGGTATGTGCCAACTGAGATAACATGTCTAACTGATCTATAAAAACGATATGTTCATGCCTATCGTACTGAACATACAGCATGTCCCTAAACCATAGATGGAACAAACTAAGCAGCATGTCCAGGTGTTCAGAGAGTCCGGTTTTAAAAAGCTTCTGCTGTGCAGAGATCAATGATGTACTTCCTCTACCCAGGGACTCCTTCCCTAATTGTAACATTACGTTTCTAATTTCTGCAAACCAATTCTGCTGGAGAATTTCTCTACATGCTTCCAATCCTGACGCTAAATGGACGGCAGAGCGAGCCAGATTGGCAGGATGCCCTTCCTCAATTAGTGATTGCAGCATCTCTTCCGGATTCAGTGCGCTGAACGGTACCAATTGGGAGCGTGAGCGGATCGTTGGCAACATGGCCTGTCCATTATCTGTAATCAGGATGCCGACTGCTGGTACCTGCGGTTCCTCCAGAAATTTGAGCAAACTGTTTGCTGCCTGCACCGTCATTTTCTCGGCTTGTTCTATAATATATACTTTGGGATGGCCTGCCTCTGATCGGTATGAAAAGATACGTTGCAGATCCCGGATTTGATCTATTTTAATGTTGTTTCCATCTGGTGCAAGCATGGTTAGATCCGGATGGTTACCATGATCTACCTTACGACATTCAAGACACTGCCCACAAGCGTCATCTTCAAGCTCTGTACAGAATATTGCCTTGGCAAAGGTAATTGCCGTCTTCCGTTGCCCGCTACCAGCTGGACCGCTAAACAAATACGCATGGCTTATTGCCTTACGTCTCAAACTGCTTTGTAACATTTTCTTGGCCGCTTGTTGACCCATAATCTGTTGAAAGGACATACTTCCTCCTCAGAAGCTTAAATTAATAAGCATCCCCCGAATTTCGCCTACTTGTTGTAATAGAGAGATTTTTCCTTCTTCTGTATCCAGCAATTCATCAGCCATGGATAACAGAGCGGAGTCAATTTCATCAATCAGCTTATACCGCTTACCTCTGCCACGACGATCCCAACCCCTTGTCTCTTTCATGGATACACCGCGACGAACGGTCTCTTCCAGGAACCTTTTAACAAGTTGCTTATACGCCTTCAGTTCACGAATCGTCATGGAACGTGCCAAGCGATCTCCCTGAAGCTGGATTTCACTAAACCGGCGATTCAGTTCAGCTTGTGAGGCCCGTTCCCCCTGGTGATTCATCATATCAGAGAAATTTTTGGATTGAACCGGTTTGGAACCTGAATCAGTAGAACTGATCCCGCTCTGAATCGGTCTGAATCCAGGATTGATTTTCATGGATACGCCCGCTTTCTATCATAGTTAGCCAATCGCCCATCAGCACAGTGCGCGTTGCGCCTGTGCGTGAGAATGAGGCTTTTATATATGCTGATCACACTCTATATATAATGGTAGATATACATCACCATCAAGGACTTGTTCTTTGTAGTCAACCTCTTTCCGAAATGAACCATTCCCCAGCTGGGAAATGCTCATCCGGAAAGAGTATGCTGATTCTTCTCATCAAGAAAGGCGTTCCGTAAGTGGCACGCACGAACTCTGTTAACTCTTCTTGCATCCATCGTTTCCAACATGCTATCAATCATGAAGGACCCTCATGAGATCCATGCAATAGGTTTAATTAGAAATGTTCGAAGCGATCTACCGGGAGAACAAATACAGTAGCTCCGCCTACTTGAACTTCAACAGGTAGCGGCAGGTAAGAGTCGGTTGTTCCACTCATCGGTGTGACCGGAGTCACGAGCTGTTCACGAACCTTACAGCTGCTGCGAATGACGTTCATTACAGATTCGACTTGACCATCATCGACACCGATCATAAACGTCGTGTTGCCTGCCTTCAAAAATCCGCCCGTACTGGCAAGCTTCGTTGCCCGAAAGTTTGCTTTGACCAATGCGCTGGATAATCGGTTGCTGTCTTTATCCTGTATAATCGCAACAATCAGTTTCATCCTGCATAACCTCCTTTAGAATAAGCACCTTTATCAAATGCCCTGTCTATATATTAGACAATTACTCGTCAAAATCCTTCAAAATCCCTGTCTCCAGCGACAAAATCATTGCTGCCAAGACATCCTCCTGCTTCATGGAAGCATCGATAACTCTGATTCGTTCCGGGAACTGCTCTTTTAATAGGAAGTAACCCTCTCGCACTTTACGGTGAAACTCCAGATTTTCCAGATCCAGACGGTTTACTTCGCGGCCATCATGAGCATCGATCCGGGCAAGCCCCACTTCAGGCTCAATGTCCAGATATAAGGTCACATCCGGCATGAGATCACCAATCGCAAAACGATTAATGGCCCATACATTCTCTATCCCGAGTCCACGGGCGTAGCCTTGATAGACCAGACTGCTATCGACAAATCGGTCACAGATGACTGCTTTTCCAGCTCTCAGCGCAGGCTCTACTTTCTCCGCCAGATGCTGGCTGCGTGCAGCTGCATACAATAGCGCTTCGGTTCGAGCATCCATTGCCGTATGGAGAGGGTCCAGAATAATTGAACGTATTTTCTCCGCAATCTCAATTCCACCAGGCTCTCGCGTAACTACGTAAGGTATACCCCGTTCTTCAAAATAAGAACCTATTCTACCGATCATCGTTGTTTTACCGGAACCCTCTCCCCCTTCCAGCGTAATGAATTTACCTCTGCCCTGCATATGCTTCCCTGCTTTCTATGTCGATAATTGCATCTATTGCTGCTGTAATTGAATATGCTTAGACCCTCTTGCTACAAGATATGATATCTCCCGCCCAGAGGTGTATAGCTACAGCTATATCGGTACGTATTAATAACACCAAGATCATACAAGCTTGTTTCTTTCTATCATACTATAGGTCAGCGGTTACTCCAACATGAACAACAAAGTAAAGCGTTCAACCGTAGATAATCCATACCCATAATGGAAGCATAATTGATCCGGCAATGGCACTGACAATCATGGAAACTGAACTGAGGGCTACCGCATTCTCTCCATATTCAAAAGACCTTGCCATGCCGAGGGCATGAGATGCTGAACCCAGTCCAATCCCATAGGCATGTTTACTGCGGACTTTGGCCCATTTCAAGAGCATCGGCCCCAATAATATCCCTGAGAATCCTGCAATCATCACAAACAGCGATGTAAATGAGGCATTCCCTCCAACCTGATTAGCGAGTTGAATAGCCACAGGAGTTGTCACTGATTTTGGCAATAAAGCGATGACCATCTCTTGAGGATAACCAAGCAGAATGGCGATTAAAGCACCTGTGGAGACACCTGTAATACTGCCTCCGATTGTTCCACCCACAATTGGAATGATATTTTGCTTCAGCACATGCAGATGTCTGGACAAGGGAAAAGCGAGCGATACAACTGCTGGACCCAAGAGCTCCTGTATCCATTTGCCACCCAGCATGTACGTATCCAGCTTTATACCGGAAATCACCAAAATCAGGATCAGTATGGCAGTCGTTGTGAGTACAGGCATAAGTATCGGCCATTTCAGCCTTTTATATAGACGATTGGCTGGAATATATACAGCGATGGTTAGCGCGATCATTCCAATTCCGAGGATGAATGCTGACAAGTGATCGCCTCCTTTTTACCTGAATGAGACGATCTCCATGTCATGAGCCACTCACTTAATTTGGCAGATATCAGACATGTGATTAATGTGCTAACGATTAAACCCAGAACCAATAACAAGGTGTTCGCTCTAAAAAAATCAAAATGATTAATAATGCCCACAGTTGGCGGGATGAACAACAATTGCAGATGAGATTGAAGCCACGTCGACCCTTCTTCTCCCCAGCTCATTTTGATCCATCCCAGTTGAATGGTGACAAACAATACCATCATGCCCACAATACTACCTGTTAACGGCAGATGTAATACAGCTTGAATCAAGTTGCCAATCCAATAAAAACCGTACATCAACAAAACTTGCAGGACTATTCCTGTATATTTTTTTAGCGGAATACCCAAAGTGTTCCCTTCTTTCTTATGTCTATCTATATAAGTTGAACTAAAGCGTGTCTTCAAACTGAATGTGTCTGGAGCAGGGCACGGAGCGGGAGGGCTAACGACCCTGTGACGTCTTATTCAGCGATTTGAAGCGCCCGCAGCAATCTAAGGAATCTGAAACACGGTATATTGGAATAACCAGCCGTTTACAGCGTGTTTGTTAGGTCAATATGGTTAATAACGTGTCTCAGGTTCCTTACAAAATAAAAGGAGGACTCGAAGGCTAAATAAGACGTCCTCGGTTTCTTAGAAAATCGCCTGGACAATTCGCCAGGATCAGCAATCCTTGACTTCAAGCTGTTGGACCCTGACATTCTTCAACGTATTGCATGCCTGATTTTGAAGACACACCCTAGCAACTAGATTAATGACCAAGAGACCCTCACATGTGTAGGGTCCGGTATCGCTATCCGTATTGGTCATATTGCCTACCTATTGGTGAATGCAATTCAGATCCTCATGTGTTCCCTTCATTCCTTCATAACCTTCAATGACCGTAGAGATGCATCGGATACCCCATGAAACTTTGCACCCTCATCCCGCAGGAGTTGTATACGAGCCACCATCGATGTACTAATACGTTCACCCGGATATACAAGCGGAATCCCTGGAGGATACGGGACTACCATCTCAGCTGATCGACAGCCTACGCTTTCTTCTATCGGCACATTGATCGTATTCGTCTCCACAATTGGTTGCAGTGTAAAGGAGATCGGTTCCGAGTAGCGAGTGGTTTCTTGTAAATTGTTCCACGTGGAAATATAATGTGCCGAACCTTTCGCAATCTGTTGCGATGGCTCTGTATTGGATTGGTTCAGCTCATGCCCATTGGCAGAGCTGATATGGTGTAAAGCCTGCAACAGGTGCTGGGCATCTTGCACCGTTGAGCCCAGGCTGAAGAGCAAGACGACGTACCGTTCGTCGCTCATCTCAGGCACACAGCCGCATGCTTCCAGCTGCTGCTGTAGCCTATAACCGCTCAGCACCCCTGCGCCGTCATAGATGACGGCCTTGAATGGGTCCTGAGCGGTATACCCCGCGGCAGCTGGCATCGCCGCCGCGGTCAGGCCCTTCCGTGTCTGCTGCGCAGCGGACACGGGCATGCCAGCCGGCTTCGCTGTTCCGGCTGGCGGTTCTGGCTGCAGCGGCTGTGCAGGCTGCAGCAACTGAAAGCGCGGCAGCTCCGCGAGGCCGCGCTTAAAGGCTTTCACGGCGGCGAACCCCGCCGTGAATGTGTTCGCGCCCTGCACGTGCAGCAGCCGGCGCGCCAGATCAAGCGAAGCCATCACCGGGTATGATGGGCTTGAGCTTTGCACCATGGCCAGGCGCTGCCTTAACAGGGACCGGTTTAACAGTGGTCCCTGAATGTGCAGCATGGCACCCATGGTGAAGGCCGTCAGCATCTTATGTGTCGACTGCACTACACCGTCTGCTCCGCACGACAGTGCAGAGACAGGCAGCTCCGGATGCTGCCCATAATGCGCGCCATGCGCTTCATCCACGAGCAATGGCATGCCAGCGGCGTGGCATACCTCGGCTATGGGCGTCAGATCAGCGCCCATGCCGTAATAATTGGGCAACGTGACTAATACGCCCTTTGCCTCAGGATAGGACTGGACAGCAGCCTGAACCGTCTCCACCGACGGCATGACCGCAAGTCCAGACGCAGGATCGACCCACGGCTCCAGAAATACAGCTCTTGCGCCTGCCAGCATTAACCCGTGAATAACGGATTTGTGCACATTCCGTTGCACCAGCACAATACTGTCCGGCTCATCACACACAGTTAGTAATAGAGACAAATTACCTGCCGTACTGCCTCCCACAAGAAAGAAACTCTCCTCAGCGCCAAAACAATCTGCCGCAAGCTCCTGTGCTTCCTGGATTACACCTTCCGGATGATGCAAATCGTCGGTGCCCGTAATCTCCGTAACATCCATCTCCATCATCTCCAGAAATGAACGCACCGGTACCAGTTCTAATTCCGAGTGAGCCCCTTCAACGCTGAGTCGTTCCACACTCTCCAGATCAGCCCCATGTTCACCCACCGAACTGAAACGCTCTACCTTCTGGTTAACATTCTTTCCTTCATCATTCTGAATCTCACCGTTGTGCTGGTGTTCCTCATTAACGATATCCTTAGCTCGAGGTTGCCCTGCTTCTGCTTGTTCTACCAAATGTCGATAAGCTTGTCCATTCTTATGCCCAGGCACATGAAAAGAACGCTGCTTCGAATCACGATACGCAAGCAACGCTTCATATAAAGGGACTCTACTTGATTTATTTTTATGATCCATGAAATAACCATCCTGTACATATATAATGTGCGCCCTATGCGCTTCAAAATGCTTCCTAATCCAAGGAACGTACTTCTTCCCCATCTCCACACGCTCTACTGCAAATGATCTATACCATTATATCAGCATACGCCTTCCCAAGATGGCATACAAGACAATCTCTCCTCTTAAAAACAGAAAAAGGCCCATTGGGCCTCTATACACATCAGCATCGTTACAATGTGATGTTTCGCTTCTACTTCTATTAGCAACATTCATTATGCGTTTTTTTGTACCCAAATTTGCTTCATTTGATGAATAAAATAATTGTACTTGGCATCCTGCGCGTCGGTATGAACCATTTCTGCTTCACAAGTGTCACATATGAATTCAGATACAATAAAAATGCCTTCTCTTTTTCTTTGCTCGCAGATAATACATGTGTGTTCGGCATGTTCTTCCATGAACCATCCCACCTTGTTTTACGTTTACTATCAGTATTGCACAGTTTCTATTATTTTAAACATTTTCATAGTGCTTTCTTTCTATAAAATATATATATTCGCCCACCCCCTCTTGGGTGTCTGTACCGAAAAATACATTCATTCTCCCTACAAGAACATTCACCTGCTTATGTATATACAGTAATCCTACAATCCGTCGCATTTACCTCAACATCACGTATCCCATGGCCTGACTCAAACTTATATTTAATTTCCTTAAAAAAACTTGGAATCCCAGCCGATATATAATACATGATAACGATATCAAAGCCTGACAGTCCGTGTATTCGGGAGTATACTGAGATAAGCTCCGTCGAATCTCAATATCTTGTACAATCGTTATGGCGTGAGATACAAGGTTCAT
Source organism: Paenibacillus sp. FSL E2-0151 (assembly GCF_037993015.1). Lineage (NCBI taxonomy): Bacteria > Bacillati > Bacillota > Bacilli > Caryophanales > Paenibacillaceae > Paenibacillus > Paenibacillus sp. FSL E2-0151. Next base: position 19,095 of record NZ_CP150308.1, on the reverse strand, counting down.
ATATACATACATGTATGATTTATTCCCTTTTACTCGTGTAAGAAAACGAATACCTATCCCACACAAAAGTGAATCCGAAGGAGGATATATAATCGTATGATCGCCGAACCGGAGAATAAAGCAACATTTTATCAATACCGGCTTCTGAAAAAAAAGGCTATCGCCCGCAGTGTCATTTACAGCTATCTGTGTCTGCCGGTCATCATGCTCTTATTCAATCTACTCGCATTCTCCTGGACTGGCCTCTTCTTTTTTGTACTGGCAGGTCCAATCACCATCTGGATTCATTATGTCATCGCCAGAACGATATTACTTCTGGTCCGTACCTCTTACGCCAAACGCTGGCGCTGGAATATGCGTATGCCCTGGTTAGGTTATATCCCTGATCAGCATTTCAGCTTCCGTATGTTTGTCCGGGTACACCTTAACATGAGCTGGATTGGACTATGTATCATTACAGTATGTTTGATATGGTCGCCATTGTCCTTCACCCTCTCGCTGATCTTCTGGCATTTGTGGTTGCTGGGTCCTCGCTTGTATGTTGTAATGGTACTCTCCCGTGAGCGCAAAGACGGACTCATCAAATTGAATGAACAAGATGTCTCATATTATCTGCAATAACACTCCCTCATTTATGCAATACTCAATGTACCTTACTTACTTGTAATACATAACCGCTGAGCCCTTCGAATAATCTGATGCAAAAACATAATCGTGTATCGTTCAGTTGACTCAGCCTCACATGCTCAAATAAAGGTTATCCACTGTGGATAACCTTTATCTATTGTTCCCTTCTCATCCCTTATCCACAGCATGGGCATAGTTAAATGAGTTATCCCCACTCGTGGCTCCATTCTTCTCTTCTTTTCCTCCCGCTGCTCCATATCCTCATAACCCCAGATATCTCGTAGATCTTACACCTTTGAGCGATCTCTCACTCAGTCTCAGCTCTATCTGCCCTCTAGCTGCTTTCCATCAGCCATTCATTACCTCAATACCTTTTATGCAACTTATATCTCTCCCCCTCTACTTTTAGCGCTCTACACTCCGCTATGCTTCAAGCACACATACCACCTATACATGGTACGAAAGAAACTACTCATTCCTTCCTTCTGTACCTTTATGGCCTCTGATCCACCATACGCGATAGCTTCTCCCACCATTACTAAAGCCTACTTCGCCAAAAAACAAAAAGCCCCCGATCATGTACACGGGAGCTTTACTATATTATAAGGAACATCACAGCGTTAATTAATCATACCAAACCATACCTGAACCAGCTCAATCATCTTCAGCCAATGATTTAACTGTCGTTTGAGTAGCATCATTTCTAGGAACCATTAGTGTAAAGGAACCATCATGTACTGCTAAATGCACAGTATGTCCTTCCTTTGCAAATACACGCAAGGTACTGGATTCATTGGATGTACCCTTGGCTTGCCTCTCTGTCCAACCCCAGCTTTTAATCTCGTCTAGATATACCTCAGGCAAGCTAGTACTCTCACTAATACCAGATAGCGTATATCGAACATAATCCATATCCGAATTATTTTCAGACTGGTCAGATTTATTCGCTACTTTCGGCACCGGAAAACTCTTCTCGTTCACCGCACCTTCATATGAAGTCCATACAGATCCTGAAGCTTCACCGCATCCTGCTAGAACAACGGTCAGACAAAGCAACAGAAATGATTGTAGTCCAAGTCTCCGCCAACTTAACACACACACCCTCCTTTTCACAGCTGCACATTCCAGCTCTGTGGTCAGGTACTTTTAGCATATTTAACATAGTCCTATTATACTGGTTTTGCCGCTGTTATCCGTAACAAAAATGTTACCTTCCAGTATCGATCATGTCAGAGCTTCCACTTATCATATTTAATCCTTATAAACAAATAAAAACCACCACCGAATAACATCGGCAGTGGTTCTTTGCTTGGCGGCGTCCTACTCTCCCAGGACCCTGCGGTCCAAGTACCATCGGCGCTAGAGGGCTTAACGGTCGTGTTCGGGATGGGTACGTGTGGAACCCCTCCGCCATCGCCACCAAACGCGTAGCTTACATTTCAGAGATCATTCTCTGAAAACTAGATTCGAAACGAAACATGCGAATTATCACTTGCTATTGGATAAGCCCTCGACCGATTAGTACTGGTCAGCTCCATGCATTGCTGCACTTCCACCCCCAGCCTATCTACCTCGTCGTCTTCAAGGGGTCTTACATACTGGGAAATCTCATCTTGAGGGGGGCTTCACGCTTAGATGCTTTCAGCGTTTATCCCGTCCGTACATAGCTACCCAGCGGTGCTCCTGGCGGAACAACTGGTACACCAGCGGTACGTCCATCCCGGTCCTCTCGTACTAAGGACAGCTCCTCTCAAATTTCCTACGCCCACGACAGATAGGGACCGAACTGTCTCACGACGTTCTGAACCCAGCTCGCGTACCGCTTTAATGGGCGAACAGCCCAACCCTTGGGACCTACTTCAGCCCCAGGATGCGATGAGCCGACATCGAGGTGCCAAACCTCCCCGTCGATGTGGACTCTTGGGGGAGATAAGCCTGTTATCCCCAGGGTAGCTTTTATCCGTTGAGCGATGGCCCTTCCATGCGGTACCACCGGATCACTAAGCCCGACTTTCGTCCCTGCTCGACTTGTAGGTCTCGCAGTCAAGCTCCCTTATGCCTTTGCACTCTTCGAATGATTTCCAACCATTCTGAGGGAACCTTTGGGCGCCTCCGTTACTCTTTAGGAGGCGACCGCCCCAGTCAAACTGCCCACCTGACACTGTCCCCGCACCGGATTACGGTACCAGGTTAGAACCTAGATACGATCAGGGTGGTATCCCAACGTTGCCTCCACGCAAGCTGGCGCTCACGTTTCAAAGGCTCCCACCTATCCTGTACAGATCGTACCCAAATTCAATATCAAGCTGCAGTAAAGCTCCATGGGGTCTTTCCGTCTTGTCGCGGGTAACCTGCATCTTCACAGGTATTAAAATTTCACCGGATCTCTCGTTGAGACAGCGCCCAAGTCGTTACGCCATTCGTGCGGGTCAGAATTTACCTGACAAGGAATTTCGCTACCTTAGGACCGTTATAGTTACGGCCGCCGTTTACTGGGGCTTCGGTTCACAGCTTCGGATTGCTCCTAACCACTCCCCTTAACCTTCCAGCACCGGGCAGGCGTCAGCCCGTATACTTCGCCTTACGGCTTCGCACAGACCTGTGTTTTTGCTAAACAGTCGCTTGGGCCTTTTCACTGCGGCCCCCTCGTGCTATTCACACTACCGGGGCACCCCTTCTCCCGAAGTTACGGGGTCATTTTGCCGAGTTCCTTAACGAGAGTTCTTCCGCGCGCCTTAGAATACTCTTCTCGCCTACCTGTGTCGGTTTGCGGTACGGGCACCATCACCTGGCTAGAGGCTTTTCTTGGCAGTGTGAGATCATGACCTTCGCTACTATAATTTTCGCTCCCCATCACAGCTTAGCCTTACAATGTGCGGATTTGCCTACACATCAGCCTCACTGCTTAGACGGACATCCATCAGTCCGCGTCACTACCCTACTGCGTCCCCCCATTGCTCATAACGGCTTACGGTGGTACAGGAATTTCGACCTGTTGTCCTTCGACTACGCCTTTCGGCCTCGCCTTAGGTCCCGACTTACCCTGAGCGGACGAGCCTTCCTCAGGAACCCTTAGGCTTTCGGCGGATCAGATTCTCACTGATCTTTTCGTTACTCATACCGGCATTCTCACTTGTATAATGTCCAGCGCTCCTTACGGTACACCTTCAACCCTTATACAACGCTCCCCTACCCCTGATGCAAAGCATCAAGCCATAGCTTCGGTGGTGTGTTTAGCCCCGTTACATTTTCGGCGCAGAGTCACTCGACCAGTGAGCTATTACGCACTCTTTCAATGATGGCTGCTTCTAAGCCAACATCCTGGTTGTCTGTGCAACTCCACATCCTTTCCCACTTAACACACACTTGGGGACCTTAGCTGATGGTCTGGGCTGTTTCCCTTTTGACAATGGATCTTAGCACTCACTGTCTGACTCCCGGAAGTAAGTCTATGGCATTCGGAGTTTGACTGAGCTTGGTAACCCTTGCGGGCCCCGCACCCAATCAGTGCTCTACCTCCACGACTCTGTTTTCCGAGGCTAGCCCTAAAGCTATTTCGGGGAGAACCAGCTATCTCCGAGTTCGATTGGAATTTCTCCGCTACCCCCACCTCATCCCCGCATTTTTCAACATGCGTGGGTTCGGGCCTCCAGTGCGTGTTACCGCACCTTCACCCTGGACAGGGGTAGATCACCCGGTTTCGGGTCTACGTCCACGTACTAAATCGCCCTATTCAGACTCGCTTTCGCTGCGGCTCCGGCTCTTCACCTTAACCTTGCACGGGAACGTAACTCGCCGGTTCATTCTACAAAAGGCACGCCATCACCCCTAAAACGGGCTCTGACTTTTTGTAAGCACACGGTTTCAGGTTCTATTTCACTCCCCTTCCGGGGTGCTTTTCACCTTTCCCTCACGGTACTGCTTCACTATCGGTCGCTAGGAAGTATTTAGCCTTGGCAGATGGTCCTGCCGGATTCATACGGGGTTTCACGTGCCCCGCACTACTCGGGATCCGTCTCGGAGGGAACCAACTTTCAACTACAGGGCTTTTACCTTCTTTGGCGGGCCTTTCCAGACCTCTTCGCTTAACCGGTTCCTTTGTAACTCCATGTGAGACGTCCCACAACCCCAAAGAGCAAGCTCTTTGGTTTGGGCTTCTCCGCGTTCGCTCGCCGCTACTGACGGAATCACTATTGTTTTCTCTTCCTCAGGGTACTTAGATGTTTCAGTTCCCCTGGTATGCCTCTGCATAACCTATGTATTCAGTTATGAGTAACTGGAAATTACCCCAGCTGGGTTTCCCCATTCGGACACCCCCGGATCAAAGCTTGCTTACAGCTCCCCGAGGCAGTTTCGTTGTTCGCCACGTCCTTCATCGGCTCCTAGCGCCTAGGCATCCTCCGTGTGCTCTTAGTAGCTTAACCTCGTGCTCCGGTTTCGACTGCTCGCTTCCCTTGTTTTGCTTGCGCAAAGCCAAAAGTCGCTCCCATTCGATACCATCGTACGTGCAATCTACCGTTTTTATTGAAACTTGTTTAACACAAGTTCAGCTAAAAAGGAATGTTCTAATTCGCGTTTGTTTCGTTTCGATATCTAGTTTTCAAAGAACAAGCTCCATGCAAAAGCAAGCTGTTTTGAGAGTTTGAGCTCTCAAAACCGAACAACGAGTGAGTGTTTTGCAGCTAAGCTGCTTATTTGAATGTTTCCGTTGCAGGAAACGATTCTCCATAGAAAGGAGGTGATCCAGCCGCACCTTCCGATACGGCTACCTTGTTACGACTTCACCCCAATCATCTATCCCACCTTCGGCGGCTGGCTCCTTGCGGTTACCCCACCGACTTCGGGTGTTATAAACTCTCGTGGTGTGACGGGCGGTGTGTACAAGACCCGGGAACGTATTCACCGCGGCATGCTGATCCGCGATTACTAGCAATTCCGACTTCATGCAGGCGAGTTGCAGCCTGCAATCCGAACTGAGACCGGCTTTGTTGGGATTGGCTCCATCTCGCGATTTCGCAGCCCGTTGTACCGGCCATTGTAGTACGTGTGTAGCCCAGGTCATAAGGGGCATGATGATTTGACGTCATCCCCACCTTCCTCCGGTTTGTCACCGGCAGTCTATCTAGAGTGCCCACCCGAAGTGCTGGCAACTAAATATAAGGGTTGCGCTCGTTGCGGGACTTAACCCAACATCTCACGACACGAGCTGACGACAACCATGCACCACCTGTCTCCTCTGTCCCGAAGGAAAGATACATCTCTGCATCGATCAGAGGGATGTCAAGACCTGGTAAGGTTCTTCGCGTTGCTTCGAATTAAACCACATACTCCACTGCTTGTGCGGGTCCCCGTCAATTCCTTTGAGTTTCAGTCTTGCGACCGTACTCCCCAGGCGGAGTGCTTAATGTGTTAACTTCGGCACCAAGGGTATCGAAACCCCTAACACCTAGCACTCATCGTTTACGGCGTGGACTACCAGGGTATCTAATCCTGTTTGCTCCCCACGCTTTCGCGCCTCAGCGTCAGTTACAGCCCAGAGAGTCGCCTTCGCCACTGGTGTTCCTCCACATATCTACGCATTTCACCGCTACACGTGGAATTCCACTCTCCTCTTCTGCACTCAAGTCACCCAGTTTCCAGTGCGATCCGGGGTTGAGCCCCGGGATTAAACACCAGACTTAAATGACCGCCTGCGCGCGCTTTACGCCCAATAATTCCGGACAACGCTTGCCCCCTACGTATTACCGCGGCTGCTGGCACGTAGTTAGCCGGGGCTTTCTTCTCAGGTACCGTCACCTTGAGAGCAGTTACTCTCCCAAGCGTTCTTCCCTGGCAACAGAGCTTTACGATCCGAAAACCTTCATCACTCACGCGGCATTGCTCCGTCAGGCTTTCGCCCATTGCGGAAGATTCCCTACTGCTGCCTCCCGTAGGAGTCTGGGCCGTGTCTCAGTCCCAGTGTGGCCGATCACCCTCTCAGGTCGGCTACGCATCGTCGCCTTGGTGAGCCGTTACCTCACCAACTAGCTAATGCGCCGCAGGCCCATCCCCAAGTGACAGATTGCTCCGTCTTTCCAGTTCCCTTCAGGCGAAGAAAACAATTATTCGGTATTAGCTACCGTTTCCGGTAGTTGTCCCAAACTTGAGGGCAGGTTGCCTACGTGTTACTCACCCGTCCGCCGCTAACCATCCGAGAAGCAAGCTTCTCTTCAAGTCCGCTCGACTTGCATGTATTAGGCATGCCGCCAGCGTTCGTCCTGAGCCAGGATCAAACTCTCCAATAAAGTATTGAAAAGAGCGATAAGCTCATTTTGAATCTGACGAGATTAAAAATCTCATTTGTGCTCCAGTCGATCCAAGCCAAGGCTTGTCTCAAACTTTCGCGTTCATTCTGCAAGCAGAATGTTTACTCACTCGTTGTTCAGTTTTCAAAGATCAAACTTATTTTGTTACCGAATGTTGTTCTCTTCAGCAACTTTTATATCTTATCACATCCGAACCAACTTTGCAAGCTCTTTTTTTTAAGTTTCTTTTGAAGCTTATTTCATTCGCTTGCCGCACCGTGTAAACTGTGTTTTCTTGGCCGGAATTAGAATATACCATGTACAGATATTGAATGCAAGTCTTTTTTTAAGTAATTATATAATCGTTCTGGTTTTTCTACATTTCTACATTTATCTCACGTAAAAGGCCTCTCTATAAAAGAAAGACCCTCTCATCAATTTACTTTAATATCTATTGTTATCCGATAACCTCTTGGATGTGAAGCTGCCGTTGCTGCATCAGGTTAATGATGTTTCCTTCTACTGACACCATAGGCCGTGTAGGATGATCTCGATCAGAGAATACGATCTCTCCAATCTGGTTATTGCTGAGTTTTACTCGGATGCCATTATGGATCTGGGTCGACCGTTGAACAAATACACTTACGATTGCAGGGTCCAATTTCCCAAATGCCTCACTTTGGATCTGTTCTAGGACTAGGTATGGTGATTGTGCCTTGCGGTAGATCTTCTCCAGCGTCATGGCGTGGAAAATATCAGCGATAGCTACAATCTTGGCATAAATATGAATCTGCGTCCCACTAAGCTGCAACGGGTAGCCTGAACCATCCACTTTTTCATGATGCTGTAAAGCTGCAAGTCTGGCTCCCTCATTAATGGCCTTTGCCTGTTTAAGGATCTGATAACCATATTTCGTATGCTGACGAATCTCTTCCTGCTCTGTAGCCGTCAATGTGGATGGTTTATGGAGTATCTGCGGATCTACCTTGTTGTTACCAATATCATGGAACAAGCCTGCAAAAGCCACTTGCATCCAATCCTTGGAGGGGAGATCGATCCATTGAGCCAGTTGATAGGATGTGATCGCACTCAGTACGGCATGGTGATATACATAATCATGTTCTTGCATTACTCGTGGACTGAAGGTAAGCACATTATATTGTTTGAGATGTGCAAACACAGCCTCCAACTGTGTACGTAACTCATAGACCGGTAATTCAGCCGCCAGAGAGGACAGGAAAGCATTTTTCGTTAGTCCGACCATCTTCTCATACTCATCCTGCAAAGACGTTACTACAGGAGATGTGGTGACGTTCCCTGTCTTCCCTGCCCGTTCACCATTGTTGTCATTCGTAGAACTTCCTGCGGACACAGATGCACCTTTGGTTCCTGTACTACTCGACACCGTTCTTTCTTGTTCAATATCTACCTGTTGAATCATAAAGGCTCTGAGCACTTCCATATCCTTGGGTAAAATGACTTTTCCCTTCTGAAGCAGAACGTTGCCGCGAAGTGTTTGCACATCACTCCCAAGTTTGAGTCCTGGTTTGACTTCTGACAGGGTGATTAATCCCATGTGTATTCCCCTCACTCATCGTTCTTCTATGTTAATACAAACAAGACCATAGTCCCGGTTTTTCATGATATTTTCCATTATATTACTCAGGAATCAGGCTGTACATCCCAGAATCGGAAGAATAAAAGAAGAGATTCCTTTATACAAACAAAAGGGCTCCCGGTGGGAGCCCTCGCAATCTTCTTCCAATCTCAAAGAGATCAGTCTTTATAAAATTCTATTTTATGCTTCCGAACCGGAATCGTCGTCGCCCTCAACTTCATTAACCTCAGCGTCAGAAACGGTGCCTTCTTCCAAGCTTACTTCCGGAGCTTGGGACTCCTCGCCTTCCAAGCCTTCAAGTGACTCATCGTCTGGTTCCTCTTCATTTTTGTCAATTCGGCTGACTGTAGCTACTGAATCCTCGTCACGAATATGAATCAGCTTCACACCCTGCGTGTATCGACCCATAGTGGATATGCCTTCCATGCTCATCCGGATCAACGTACCGCTGGACGTGATAATCATCAGATCCTCTTCGGTTTTAACCATTTTGAGACTGACTACTGAGCCGTTCTTCTCTGTGACATTAATAGTCTTGATCCCTTTACCGCCACGAGTCTGCATCCGATAATCATTGACAGGTGTACGTTTACCATAACCTTTGGCTGTAACGATCAGAACATCAAGCTCTTTATCAACTACATCCATGCCGATAACAGCATCCTGTTCATCCAATGTAATCCCTTTGACCCCGGTTGCGCTACGTCCCATGGAACGTACATTACCTTCCGAGAATCGAATAGACATTCCGTGAGCTGTACCCATGATGATCTCTTGCAATCCATCGGTCAGCTTAACATCGATCAGAACGTCATCATCACGTAAGGAAATACCGATCAAGCCGCCTTTGCGGATATTGGTGTAATCCTCAAGTGGCGTCTTCTTCACAACCCCTTGGCGGGTAGCAAAGAACAAATATCTGTCACTTTCGAATTCCTGGACCGGAATTACGGCATTGACCGATTCGCCCTGCTCGATCTGGATCAGGTTGATAATCGGCGTTCCCCGAGCGGTACGTCCAAGCTCTGGAATCTCGTAAGCTTTGAGACGGTACACTTTACCTTTGTCAGTGAAGAACATGAGGTAATTGTGGGAGTTGGTCACAAACAGATGCTCGACAAAGTCGGTATCTTTTGTATCCATACCCACGACCCCACGTCCACCTCGTTTCTGGCTGCGGTATGTGGATACCGGCAGACGTTTCACGTAGCCTGTATGAGTAATCGTAATGATAACCTCTTCACGTGGAATCAGGTCCTCATCCAGAATGCTCTCTTCGCCTACAGTGATCTCTGTACGACGATCATCGCTGAAGCGGTCGCGGATCTCTTGCAGCTCCGTACTGATAATCTCAAGCACCAGATGCTCATTGGCCAGAATTTCGCGATACTCTCTGATTTTGACCATCAGTTCGTTATATTCATTTTCAATACGTTCGCGTTCCAGACCTGTGAGGCGTTGCAAACGCATATCGAGAATAGCTTGAGCCTGATCATGACTGAGTGAGAAGCGCTCAATCAAACCTTCTCTTGCTGCATCCGCATTACTGGATGAACGAATCAACGTAATAATCTCGTCGATATGATCCAACGCAATACGTAAACCTTCTAGAATGTGTGCACGAGCTTCAGCCTTTTTCAGTTCAAACTGCGTACGTCTGCGAATAACCTCAATCTGATGCTGCAGATAGTGATACAACACTTCACGCAAGTTCAGAATTTTAGGTTCTTTATTAACAATCGCAAGCATGTTAATCCCGAAAGTGGATTGCATCGATGTATGTTTGTACAGGTTGTTCAGGACAACCCCCGGATTCACGTCTCTGCGAAGTTCAATTACAACCCGCATACCATTACGGTCAGACTCATCACGAAGGTCAGTAATACCATCAATCTTTTTATCACGTACCAACTCGGCGATTTTCTCAACAAGTCTCGCCTTGTTTACCTGATAAGGCAACTCTGTAACGATAATTCGCGCCTTGTTGTTGTTCTCTTCGATGTTGGTTTTAGCCCGCATCGTTACTGAACCACGTCCGGTCTGATACGCCTGGCGAATGCCTGAACGGCCCAAAATGTAGCCGGACGTAGGGAAGTCTGGTCCTTGAATGTAATCCATGAGTTCCATGGATGTAATGTCCGGATTTTGAATCATGGCCTGTACACCATCAATGACCTCACCCAGGTTATGAGGAGGAATATTGGTAGCCATACCTACCGCGATCCCGCCGACCCCATTGACAAGCAAGTTAGGAAAACGAGCAGGCAGAACGATTGGCTCATGTTCTTCACCGTCATAGTTTGGTTGGAAATCAATCGTATCCTTGTTGATATCTCTGAGCATTTCCATAGCAATCTTGGACAAACGTGCTTCGGTATAACGCATGGCTGCTGCCATATCACCATCGACAGATCCAAAGTTACCGTGTCCATCTACATGCATATAACGCAGGGAGAAATCCTGTGCCATCCGTACCATCGTCTCGTAAACAGCAGAGTCACCGTGTGGGTGATACTTACCGATAACTTCGCCGACGATTCTGGCTGATTTTTTATGTGGTTTATCGGGTGTCATGCCGAGCTCTGACATCGCGTACAGAATACGCCGGTGAACCGGCTTCAATCCATCACGCACGTCAGGTAAGGCACGGCTAACGATGATGCTCATCGCATAATCCATAAACGATTCACGCATCTCGACGCCTATATCCCGATCTGTAATCTGAGAGTTCATTTCTTCCGCCATGCTGGACCTCCTTCTTGTCCTTCAACAAACGTTCCATTCCGTCATGCAAAAAAGTTGATTATATGTGAAAAGCCTAACAAGGCTAAAACCGCGCAAGAACGCTACTCTTTATTATATTACTTTCACAAAAGTTACACAATTAAACGTCCGCTGGGCAATAGCCTTTCTTCTGGGAACTTCTGCGTGTCTGGGGATACGCCCTGCCTTCCTCCCCAATTGCACATACAATGCTAGAAAAACGGCATATGTACTGTGCCTACCGAGGCTAAAGCCATTCCCGTCCTACGATCAAACTGCAAATTGTGCAGCTCATCGCACAAAACGCCATATTTCTCTATTATACCACTGAAATCGTCTCTTGTCCTTTGATTTCTCCGTGTCTGGTCCCTCTTTAGAACTGAACAAAACATGAAAGGACTGATGAATCTTGGGTATCCAACGCGTCTCCAGCAAATGGGCCAAAACAGCCGTGTTACAACGCAGTCGCATTGTGAATGAATATATCCCAGTGACCCGAAAATATAGCCGTCAAACTCTGGAACGAATGACTGAATTATTTGAGTCCAACTATATCAAACCGGACCGTGGCACTTACGGTAATGGCGTTATGCGGGTGAGAACAACCCGTTTATACGAACCTGTTGTTAATTCCGAAGATTCCACCACAGATGCAGAGGTTTCGGAAGAAACCAATGATCGAAACCTGGCTGATGAACCCGAAGCAAGTGCTGTTATCTCCAGAGCTACCTATCTCACAACAACATATCATCTCCAATACGGTACAGAGGAGAGATCATTTCATTCCCTGGACGAACTCGAACGAGCACTGAATGATCGTATTCAGGAACGTGAATATATCATTCAACAGGGAATCTCGCTGATGAAGCATGAAAATTTGCCTTTTGACTTGCGTGTGTTAACTCAGAAAAATCTGCAACACAACTGGGAAACAACAGGTGTTCTGGGACGTATTGCTGCCCCGGGCAAAATCATCACTAACATTCATGGTGGTGGGCGATTGGCCACGTTTGAAGAACTCGTACTCCCCCATCTTCACCAGGATGGCTTCAAAAAACTTCGCACTGAGCTGTACCGCTTAGGTATTCATACCGCTGTGCAATTGCAAACATCATTTCCAAGACTCAAAGAGATTGGTATTGATATTGCGCTAGACGAAGCAGGGCGTCCCTGGATTCTTGAAGTCAACACACTGCCAGGCATTTATGCCTTTGGCTTATTACCGGACAAGGAGGCGTACCGGAAGATCAAACGTTATGCGATTGCGTACGGTCGTTTGCCCTCCAAAAAGGGTAAGAGCTCCCGGCCATCCCCTAAAGCACAGGCTTCATCTGCCAAAAAACGTGTACGCAGATAACAAAGGGATATGGAGATCTAAGTATACGCCTTCCCTGTTCCATACCTTCCCTAATATAAAAAAGGCGCCCTCTCAGGCGCCTCTTCGAATATGTTAAATGTCGAGGTTTTTCACGTATTTTGCATTTTCCTGGATAAAGTCACGACGCGGTTCAACGTTATCCCCCATCAGGGTGTCAAACATGGTATCAGCAAGTATGGCATCATTAATCGATACTTGCATCATGGTCCGGCTCTCCGGATCCATCGTCGTTTCCCACAATTGTCCGGCATTCATCTCGCCAAGACCTTTGTAACGCTGAACGTTGAATTTCGCATTTTCGCCGAGCGTTGCAATAATTTCATCGCGCTCTCTCTCGGAACCGGCATAACGAATCACTTTGTTACGCTCAATCTTGAACAATGGCGGTTGTGCAATATATACATAACCTGCCTCAATGATTTTACGCATGTACCGATACAGGAATGTCAGCAATAGTGTTCGGATATGAGCACCATCAACGTCGGCATCGGTCATCAAAATGATTTTGTGATAGCGTGCTTTGGCAATATCGAAGTCATCACCAATACCCGTACCCATTGCCGTAATAATTGCTCTAATCTCCGCATTACCCAATATCCGGTCGAGACGAGCTTTTTCCACGTTCAAAATCTTACCACGCAGTGGCAAAATCGCTTGGAAATGACGATCCCGACCTTGCTTTGCTGATCCGCCTGCAGAGTCACCTTCGACGATGTACAATTCGCTGATTGAAGCATCCTTGGATGAACAGTCTGCCAGTTTACCTGGAAGTGAGCTCACTTCGAGTGCACCTTTACGACGTGTCAGTTCACGGGCTTTACGGGCAGCTTCACGCGCACGTGCTGCTTGCAGACCTTTTTCCAAAATGCGACGGGATACGGAAGGATTCTCTTCCAGGAACTCCTGCAGCTTCTCGGCAAACAAGGATTCGACAATCCCACGCACTTCGCTGTTGCCCAGCTTGGTCTTTGTCTGTCCTTCAAATTGCGGTTCCGGAATCTTGACCGAAATAATAGCTGTCAAGCCTTCACGCACGTCATCTCCGGAAAGGTTCCCCGTGCTGTCCTTGATTACACCCGCCTTACGAGCATAGTCGTTGATGATCCGTGTAAGGGCACTCTTGAAACCTGATTCGTGCGTTCCGCCCTCATGCGTGTTGATATTGTTCGCGAAGGAATAGATATTCTCGGTGTAGTTGTCATTGTATTGCAGGGCAACTTCCACCTGAATGTTATCTCTGGAACCTTCGACGTAAATTGGATTTTCATGCAGGACTTCGCGCTTCTGGTTCAGGTAGGAGACGTATTCGATAATGCCGCCTTCGTACATGAACGAGTTGGTTGCACCTGTACGCTCATCCGTCAATGTAAGACCGATGCCCTTGTTCAGGAATGCCAGCTCACGAATCCGGGCAAGCAAGATGTCATATTCGAACACTCTTGTTTCCGTGAAAATTTCAGGATCTGGATGGAATCTAACCGTTGTTCCTGTTTCGTCGGTTGTACCGATCACTTTCAGGTCATACTGTGGAGCTCCACGGCGATATTCCTGTTGATAGATATGTCCCTCACGTTTAACCGTTACAACCACTTTTTCAGAGAGTGCATTCACAACGGACACACCAACACCATGCAAACCACCGGATACTTTATATCCGCCGCCGCCAAATTTTCCCCCTGCATGGAGGACAGTCATAACTACCTCAAGTGCAGGACGTTTCATTTTGGTATGTTCGCCGACAGGAATACCCCGTCCGTTATCGACTACAGTCACGCTATTGTCTTCATGGATACTGACCTCAATGTGGTCGCAGTAACCTGCAAGCGCTTCGTCAATACTGTTGTCCACTACTTCCCAGACCAGATGATGCAGGCCCTTGGAACTGGTGGAACCGATATACATGCCCGGACGCTTCCGTACGGCTTCCAATCCTTCAAGGACCTGAATTTCATTCGCATCATATGACGGTTGATTCATAGACATGCCTTTCACCTACTTCTATAGATTCAATATCGTAAATATGCGTTAACTAATTTTATGCCACACAACGCTAGAGATCCGGAAAAATGTGAGCCCGCTTTTTCAGCGTGGCTGAGGAAATAGGCGAGTAGTACACAATGTTTTTGGTCACCACAATGGACTTGGCTTCCTCTTCGCCGATGTGTTCCACTGTTTTTTCCTGCTCGGCATGCGTGACATACTGCTTGGAGATCTTTGAGGATTTTTCAATCGATATATCAAAAATAGCGACCAATTCGGAAGAACGGATGATCTTCTCACCGCCCAGATGAATGTACATAAGCCCCTCACTCCTTAGCGTTCAACCTGTCCGGCATGAACGTGATAAATACTGGCATCTTTGAGCTTGTCAACGTTCAGGCTCTCGATCCCCGTAGCTGTAATAAAGGTTTGCACCTTGCTCTGGAACGTTTCGATCAGCTGCGTCTGGCGAAAAGGGTCCAGCTCGGACAGAACATCATCCAGCAACAGAACTGGATATTCTCCGATTTCTTCATGAATCAGTTCAATTTCCGCAAGTTTAAGGGACAACGCCGTTGTGCGCTGCTGCCCCTGCGAGCCATATGTTTGTACTTCCCGATCGTTAATGAAAAAGGACAGGTCATCCCGATGTGGCCCACTAAGGGTTGTGCCTCGGCGAATCTCCTGCTCTTTCATTTGTGATAATTTTATCATAAATTGGTCCATTAAGACAGCTTCATCTTCCTCAGCGGCTTCGCTGAAGGAAGGAAGGTAGGCCAGCCGCAAGACTTCTCCGCCTCCGGTGATCCCCTGATGAATCGTTTCTGCCCACTTTTGTAGTTTCTTTATGAATTGTTTCCTTTTTTTGACGATTTTAACACCATGCTCGACCAGTTGTTCGTTCCACACCTCAAGCATGGTCTGGGCCGATGCCCCTTTTCCCCATAACTGCTTAAGCAAATTGTTTCGTTGGACGAGCACTTTTTGGTATTGCTGCAGGTGATACAGGTAACCTGGTGCAACCTGTCCAATCTCCATGTCAAGAAACCGGCGGCGGACCCCCGGTGTGCCTTTTACAATCTCCAGATCCTCCGGCGCAAACATCACAACATTGAGCGCTCCGACAAAATCACTTAACTTGCGCTGCTCCAGGCCGTTAATCTTTGCTTTTTTGCCTTGTTGCGACAAAGATAGTTCAAGCTTGACCGATCCGTACTTTTTGTCGACCTCTGCTGCAAGTCTGGCACGTTCCTCACCGAAACGGATTAACTCCTTGTCACGGGATGTACGGTGGCTCTTGGTGAGTGCAAGTACAAAAATCGCCTCTGCAAGATTGGTCTTGCCTTGGGCATTTTGCCCGATCAACAAGTTTACGGGACCAAAAGAATCCAGTCTCAGATGTTCATAATTGCGGAAATTCTGCAGATCAATGCTGTTCACAAACACGCGGTAACCTCCCTTTTATCCCGTCCGTCAGGAGGCAGCAGGATCGAACTGGTCTTCTTATTCTGCAGCAACTTCGAATGTGCCTTCTCCGTCCACTTCAACGATATCCCCAGGGTATAACTTACGTCCCCGGCGTTCCTCAGGCTCTTTATTCACACGTACAAGTCCTTCCTGAAGCAGAGCTTTGGCCATACCTCCAGTTGGGATGCAATCAGCCAGTTTCAAAAATTGATCAAGCTTAATATATTCCGTACGAATCGTAACTTGGTTCACTATGATCTTCCTTTCGTTAGTTGGTCGTCCGATATGGCAATATCACGTAAAGGCTGTGACTGTCATCCAGCGGTTTCAAGATGATTGGACTCATGACTCCTGTAAAAGCGATCATCAGTTGCTCACTTTCAACAACTTTCAGCACATCCAGCATGTATTTGGAGTTGAACGAGATTTTTAACGGATCTCCTGTAAACTCGGCAGGTTCGATTTCTTCTCTTACTTTACCTAGCTCGGAAGAGCTTGAAGAAATTTCAACGGATCCCGAATCCATCGTTTGCATACGCACGATGTTTGTTTTCTCTTCACGCGACAGCAAATAAGCCCGGTCAATGGATTCACTTAATTTTTTTGTATCTAAAACAAGTTCTGTTTTGTATGACGTTGGAATAATTCTAGAAGTATCCGGATATGTTCCGTCCAAAATACGGGAGTAGAACAATACACGGTCGATTTTGAACAGGACCTGGTTATCTGCAACAACGATATCCACAAGGGTATTTTGATCCGGAACAATTTTGCTGAGCTCGTTCAGCGTTTTACCGGAAATGACTACGTTGTTGAAGCGGATACCCTCTGCATTATCCAGCATTGCTGATCGAGTAGCAAGACGGTGACGGTCTGTTGCCACAAATTTCAATTCGTTGTCACCCAAACTCCAGAGTACACCTGTCAGGATTGGAGTAGTCTCATGTGTGGAAATGGAGAAGACCGTTTGTTTGATCATATTTTTCAGCAAATCTCCTGGAATGGAGACGGTTTGGTTTTCTTCGATGCTTGGCAGTACCGGGAATTCTTCCGGATCCAGACCTACCAGTTGAATTTCGGTAGCACCTGCGGAGATAAAGGTGTTGAAGTTCTCTTTGACTTCCATGTGCACTTCCTGTGATGGCAGCTTTTTGATGATCTCCACAAAAAACTTGGCTGGCAAAACTACACTGCCGGGTTGATCTACCTGAACTACGCTTTTATCTCCATCTTCAAGCGGGATGAAGGATTGAATGGATATATCGGTGTCACTTGCTGTCAACGTTACACCTTGATGATTCACGTCGAATTTGATACCGCTCAGAATCGGAATCGTCGTACGGCTCGAGATCGCTTTGGATACTTGCTGTATGGAATCGTTTAAGTAGTTTTTCATTATGCTGATTTTCATGGTTTCACTCCTAGCTGTTTTTTTGGGTGTTGGGGTGTTAAAAGGTGTTTTTCAAAGGCCGAAGGCTAAGCTCCGAAATGGCTATTTTGGAGATGATATCTTTAAGATCTTTTTAGTAATAATAGTAATAGGGGCACTGAATATGTGGATAAGTGGGTATAAACCCGTACACCCAAGCCTATCCACATGTGTATACGTTGTGCATAGGCTTGGGACTTGTTCAGGTTGGATTCTTTATTTTTTCGGTTAAGTTGTTGATAACTTTATAGAGATCCTGATCGTTTTTAATCGCTTGGGAGATTTTTTCGTGAGCATGTATGACAGTGGTGTGATCTCGTCCTCCGAATGCTTCCCCAATTTTGGGCAGAGAAAAGTCTGTCAGTTCACGAGAGAGATACATGGCAATCTGTCTTGGAAAAGCAACTGCCTTGGTCCGTTTCCGTGCTTTGAAATCTTCAAGCTTAAGGCTATAATACTCGCCGACCTTTTGTTGGATGTCATGAATAGTGATCATTTTGGGACGACTGGAAGGAATAATATCCTTCAGTGCTTCAGCTGCCAGATGAGTGGTTACATCTTGATTAGTCAGTGAAGAATAAGCAACGACCCGAATCAGGGCGCCCTCCAGTTCACGGATGTTGGTGTCAATCTGGTTGGCAATGTACATCATCGCTTCATTCGGAATATCCAGGTTTTCCGCACGTGCCTTTTTCCGCAAAATTGCGATCCTTGTCTCCAAATCTGGAGGCTGGATATCCGTGATTAACCCCCATTCAAAGCGAGAACGAAGCCGTTCTTCCAATGTCGGAATTTCCTTCGGTGGTCTGTCGCTGGAGATGATAATCTGCTTCCGTTCCTCATGCAGCGCATTAAACGTATGGAAAAATTCCTC
This sequence comes from Paenibacillus sp. FSL E2-0151, assembly GCF_037993015.1. Lineage (NCBI taxonomy): Bacteria > Bacillati > Bacillota > Bacilli > Caryophanales > Paenibacillaceae > Paenibacillus > Paenibacillus sp. FSL E2-0151. The sequence continues at coordinate 675 of NZ_CP150308.1, read as the reverse complement.
TTGTGTTGATTCTTTTCCCGCCAAGAACTGAATATCATCAATGAGCAAAATGTCGACGCTCCGGTATTTGTTACGGAAGCTCTCCCCGCGGTTGTCACGGATCGAGTTAATGAATTCGTTCGTGAATTTCTCAGACGACAAATAAACGACTTTGCTGCCCGGATCATGCTCCAGAACATAATGTCCGATCGCATGCATCAAGTGAGTTTTACCGAGACCTACTCCTCCATACAGAAAGAGAGGATTGTAAGCTTTGGCGGGCGCTTCAGCGACCGCCAGCGATGCGGCATGGGCAAAACGGTTGCCCGGCCCGATGACAAATGTATCGAACGTATATTTCGGATTCAGCATGCTGAGTACGGCTTCTTCCTGTACAACTGTAGGCGTTGGAGCCGGCAGTTGCGGGTCCGGTTCAGCAGGCTTGTTCTCTTCGATGACAAATTTCACATCGACTTGCTTGCCAAGCAACTCGTATACCGTCGAGCCAACCAATTTGGTGTAACGGCTCTCCAGCCATTCGACGGCAAACGTGGTTGGTGCGGAAATGACGATTGAACGGTCATTCAGCTTGGTGGCTTTGGTTGCTTTGAACCAGGTGTCAAAGCTGGGTTTGCTGAGTTTGTTTTGTATGATTGATAAAATTTGCTGCCATAAATCAGAAGTATGGCTGTCCAC